>NZ_CP170110.1:0-4301992 GCF_050058015.1 Klebsiella sp. WOUb02 | reverse complement strand
CTGAGCTGATCCCTGCCGGTCTGATTGAGGACTTCGACGACTACAAAGACACGCTGGAGGTCTATCTCGATGGCGACGACAAAAACCGCCTGAACTTCATCTGCCACCCGAACCTGGTCAACCAGCTGCGTGTGCTGGCCGGTCTCATCCAGTTCAAACTTTAAGGAGCCTTTATGAGCATTCTGGGTCAGGCGGCCATCCGTATTAATGGCCGCGAAATTAAAACCGAGGGTAAATCCACCCTCAATCCGGGCGGTAAAACGCGCACCCCGCATATGGGGGGCGGCAAGGTCTGGGGCACCTCCGGCAAGATGGCGGGTCCCTCGATCCAGATGACCATCGCTGCAGCGCAGGACATGGATGTTATCGAAATCAGTGGCTGGGAAGGTGTCACCGTCATGTTCGAGGGCGATAACGGCCTGACCTACATGATGACCGGCGCGGCAACCGCCGAACCCGCCACGCTGGAGGAAGACGGCGGCACCATCAGCGCCAACTTTATCGGCACTAAACTGGTGAAGGTGTAAATCATGGCTGAGATGAACATCACCTTAAAACACGGTTACATCGCCGGTAAAGGCACTGACGACGAGATCCACTACAAAGAAGTCACCTTTCGCGAACTGACCTCAAAAGACGTTATCGATGCTCAGCTGGAGGCCGAACGTGTGGTCATCGGGGAGAACGGCAAGGCGGTGGCGTACTGCTCTGAGGTGCTGATGGGGCTGGGCATGCTGCGGCGACAGATTGCTTCGGTGGGTGAAATCCCGGGGCCATTGTCCCTGAAGCAAATCTACGCCTTTCACCCGGAGGATCTGGAGTTACTCAGCAATAAAGCGGCCTGCTCTCGATGACCTGCTTTCGGAGACCGCGTCTCGGGGGCGACCTGGTGCCGCTGGCGACGGCGCTCAGTAATCTCATCGTCAATTTGTCGCAACGTTTTGATATGTCCTGTCTGCAGCAGTTGCCACTACGGCAACTGCTGCGCCTGACAGAGCAGCTGAGGAAGCAACATGGCAAACCGCCTCACCACTGAAATACTCATCAATCTGGCAGGTAACCTGACAGCCAAAGCCCGCCAGTACGGGGCCAACATGTCCGAGTTCGCCCGCACAAATCAACGGGCAATGTCGGTTGTCAAAGCCACCTCTGCTGCTGCAGGTCGGGGGCTTGATGCATTGGGTAATCGCTACACAACAATGATTGCGGGTTTTGCCGGGGGGGCTCTGTTACGAAATTATCAACAATTAGATAGACGTTTAACTCGGATGGGGATTACTGCAGGTAAAACACGAAAAGAGATTGCTGATATTTTCGATACCTCACAAAACGTAGCGATTAAGTTTGGAGTCGATACCAGCGAAATTCAGGGGGCCTTTGAGGAAATCAACGGCCGGTCTGGGGATCTGAATCTTGCGCTCAAGAACACCGACAACATAGGCATGGCAATAGCCGCTTCAGGAGCGGATGGCGCGACTCTTGGTGGACTCATCGCTGAGTATAAAAAACTTCAGATAGAAGATAAAAAGCAGACGCTACTTGCTCTGGATGGAATGAACCGGCTAGGTAAGGAAGGTGCTTTCGAACTTAAGGATGCCGCTGAAAAATTACCTGCTTCTCTTTCTATGTACGCTGCTGTTGGCGGGAAAGGTGTTAAAGGCGCAATGGATGTGATGACCGTTGCGGAATCTGCTATGGATGTAACAGCCAATAAAGATAAAGCTGCAACAGCCGTCGAAAATTTTATTCGTGACCTCCAGAATCCAAAGGTTGTTAAGACGTTGCAAAAAAATGGCATCAACGTTTTCGATAACAATGGTTCAATGCGACCCCTTCCTGACTTACTTCAGGAAACCGCTGCGAGATCTTCCCGTGGAGGCATAAAAAAACAACGCGGACGCCTCACTGAAGCCGGGTTTAATCAGGACAGTATGGATTTAATTGCAGGCGTTACAGGAGAGGCTGGCGCAAAAAAATTAAAAACTTATATGGGCGTAGTTGCCGATGGTCAGAGCATTATTGAGGATGCAGCTTATGCATCACAAGATTTCACATCAGCTATGCAACGCCTCGCAACAACCCTGGAAAAATTCGCTAATAAAAACCTTGCCAAGCCCATTCAGGAACTTGCGGATGTCATTAATAATTTAGATCCCAAAGTTGTCCAGGAATGGCTGGAATTTGGTAAGAATGTAGCCATTTCGATAGGCGGGATTATTGCCGCAAGGAAGGCGTTCAAGTTTGGTAAAGATATTTGGGATATGTTTTCACCCGGTAAAGGAAAGGGGCTACCAGGAGATGTTGCTGACGCTTTTGGTTCCGGGGTAATGCCTGTTTATGTGACAAACTGGCCAGCGGGTGGATTGGGCGGAGATAAAGAAGATAGCCCGTTTAAAAAAATCCTTAATTTTGCTTCAAATTTACCAGGTCGTCTAGGTACCGCTGCCACGGCAGCACTGATGATTAATGAGTCCTTAGATTTATTGGATTTCGATCCTTTTTCCGATAAAGGTCGGGAGGACCTCATCAAGCGGGTCCAACAAAATAACTCACGTACCACTATGTGGAGTGACTTAATTAACTGGCTCGAATCTTCGGGTCAGCCGCCTGCAGGTTATCAGGACCCGTCACCGTGGGCGTCGATGCAGCCGCAAAATCAGTATGCTTACCCGTTCCTGCCCCAGCAGCTGAAAGGCAGTATCGAGGTTTCTGTTAAAGATGATCGGGTTCAGGTGACCAGCGTCAAGGTCAACGCCCCCGGCGTCACCCTGAGCGCCCAGTCTGGCGTCAGCAATGTGGAGCAGGACTGATGGCCACTCAATGGGAAGACCTGCGTGATGCCTCGTTCCGGGGCGTCGCTTTCTTTTTCCGCGACGTCGAGGGGGCTGGCGGCCGCCGGGCTATCCCTCATGCCTACCCCAAAAAAGAGGTGGGCTGGACGGAAGACCACGGCGCGGTGCTGACTCAGCAGCAGATTAACGTGATCCTGCTCGGCACTGACTACATCGACCAGATGAACCGCCTGCTGGCGGCGCTCAATACTGCCGGTCCGGGTGAGCTGGTGCATCCGTGGTTCGGGGTGCAGAAGGTTCAGGTGGGCCGCGTTACGCACCGTCTCTCCACCGAAGAAGGCGGCATTGCCTACATTTCCTTTGAGGTCTACGAGGCTGGCGAGCAACTGTTCCCGTCCGGCACTGAAGACACCAGTGCCACCACGCTCAGCGCGGCGGATAAGGTCAGGGAAGCGCTGGCCAGCGGTGATTATTTTGCGGCGCTCGACGGTGTCGGCAGCATGGTGGACACCCTGCTGGAGGACATGGAGGGCTTTGTCACCAGCCTGCCGACCTTGCCGGATGCGCTCAGCGAGTGGATGGACCGCCTCAACCGGTTTAAGGATCTCGCCGGTATTGTAGCTGCCGCTCCGGGGGAAATGATCCGCGATATCACCGGTCTCATCAGCGATATGAAAGACCTGGTCTCTGAGCCCCCGTTCGCCCTGCGGGTCTATGACCAGCTGCGCGATAAGTGGGAAGGCGACCGGGCCGCGCAGTCTGCAACCAAATCCCTGGTCGATAACATCAGCGTGAACACCGATATCGGCTTTGCCAGCAGCGTCACACCGGCATCGACGCCGGAGACCACGGCGGCGATGGAGACCAATATCGTTGACTTCCGTCGTCTGGTTATTATCTCCACGCTGGTCGCTCAGGCTGAAGCAGTGGCCACCGCGACCTTTGAGACCGGCCAGGATGCACAGAACACCGGCGACCAGCTGGCGGAGCGTCTCGGCGAGACCGCAGCAGAAGCCGTCGAAAGCGGCCTGCGTGAGCTGTGGCGTTCCCTTCGCGAGTGCGGTTCGCGGTGGTGAATGATGTGCGTATCCGCAGCATCCAGCTGCCGGAGCTTCGTCGCGTCACCCCGCCCCGGACAGTGCCGGTGATGCTGCTGGCCTACCGCGAGACCGGCGACGCGGAGAACCGGGACGAACTGGTCACCCGCAACCGGCTGCGTTATCCCTCCTTTATTACACCTTCACAGACGATTGAGATCATCAGCAATGACTGAAGAGTTAACCCTGAACGTTGACGGCAAGGTCTGGGGCGGCTGGACGGACATGTCCATTAACCGCTCGCTGGAGTCTGTGGCGGGCGAGTTCGACCTGACCGTCACCGCCCAATGGTCATCTGCCGCGCCGCGCTCCATCAAACCCGGCCAGTCCTGCACGGTCTCCATCGGCAGCGACCGCGTCATGACCGGCTACATCGACGACTTCATTCCCAGCTATGACTCGGAAAACGTCTCCCTGCGCGTCATGGGGCGCGACAAGACCGGCGATCTGGTGGACAGACTCAGTGGTCGATAAGTCCGGCCAGTGGAAAGGTCTGAAGCTTGAGCAGCTTGCGGCCACCATCTGCAAACCCTACGGCATCGAGGTGGTTAACGAGACTGACACCGGCGACGCCTTTGGCAGCATCACCCTCGAACAGGGTGAAACCGGCTTTGAACTGCTCGACCGGCTGGCAAAACAGCGCGGCGTTCTCGTTACGTCAGACGCTTACGGTCGGCTGGTTATCACCCGTGCATCCACCCAACGGGCAGGAGTGGCGCTCACCCTCGGCGACAATATTCTGGCTGCACGTGGACGCTTCAGCTGGCGCGAACGGGCCAGCCAGTACATCGTCAAAGGTTCCGCCAGTGCGGGCGGTGCGACGTGGGACGACCAGCCGGTGAAAATGGTCGGCGGTCGCCAGACGGTGGTCAGCGACCCGGAGATCACCCGCTATCGTCCGAAGATTCTGGTTAACGAAGACAGCCTGACGGTCGGCGGTGCCAGTGCCCGTGGGGAGTGGTACAAGACCCGCATGATGGGTGAAGCAAATACCACCGAAATCACCGTCGCGGGCTGGCGTGAGAACGGCATCAGCGGCCCGCTGTGGCAGACGAACCGGCTGGTAAAAGTAACCGACGCCATCCAGCAGCTCGACGTCACCTGGCTGATTAAGACAGTTTCCTTTATGGAAGGCGATCAGGGGCGTCTGACTGTGCTGTCACTGGTGCCGCCTGAGTCGCTGGATATGCCCGAACAGAAAGCTAAAAGTAAGGGTAAAAAGGCGAAGTCTAAGACTTCAGTGGGGGTGACATGGGACTGAAGGAGGTCAATTTTTCCCGCTCTATCGCCGCTATGGGCCGCCGCCTGCGCCTGATGGTGGACCGTGCGCTGGTGCGTATCGTGACGGACAGCCTCGGACGGCAGAACCTGCAGGTGCAGTCGCTGGCCGATGAGACCAATGACGACGTCGAGCGCTTCCAGAACTATGGCTTTTCCAGCGTTCCGCCTGCGGGCTCCGAGGCCATTGTCGTCGCCGTGGGCGGTCGTCGTGGCGGCATGGTGGCCATCGCCGTCGAGGATAAAGGGCGCCGCCCCCGTGGCGGCGAAGAAGGCGACGTTATTCTTTATCATCAGGAAGGCCATATTATTCGTCTGAAAAAGAATGGCGTCATTGAAATAACAGGGAAGACGGTAAATGTGGTTGCCGAAGAGATCTGTGACATTATCGGTAAACAGATAAATATCACCGGCCCCACTTCTTTCAGTGAAGATATTCAGGTTAAGGGAAAGAGCTTCCTTGACCATATTCATAAGGATGGCGACGGTGCTGATACGACTAAACCCTTATGACCATCAGAATAAACTGGCACCTGCCCGCTGGCGGCGACATCGGGATTGAACACAATGGCCTTTCGTTTGACGAGGGCCTTGTTTCTTTGGTGTATATCTGCCTGTTTACTGATGCGCGGGCAGATGAGAGCGACGAAATACCCGACGGCACCGATGACCGTCGCGGCTGGTGCGGTAATTCTTACAGCGATTTTGAGTGGGGCTCAAAGCTCTGGCTGATTGACCGTGAAAAGCTGACCGAAGAGGTCAGGCTCCGCGCAGAGAATTACGCCCGTCTGGCCATGCAGCCGTTATTACGTTACGGCTATGCGCGAAATGCGCAGGTGATTGCCACTATTCCCCGTATTAACTGGCTGGCATTAACCATTATTCTCACCCGCCCGGATAAAACCGAGTTAACCGTCGAAATAAAGAAACGCTGGGAGGCGGTAGAAAATGGCTACATTTAATGTCCCGACGCTCCGCCAGCTGATTCGTGCCGGTATTCAGGATTTAGAGATTGAACTCGACCAGGAATTACCGATTATCGGCGTTGAACGCGCGTTAAATACCGCTTTCAGCGGCGCTTTACGCGACGTATATGATTATCAGACGTGGATTAACAACCAGATTATCCCGTCAGAGCAGTCCGCCGACGAAACCATTATTGATACCGCCCGCTACGAGGGCGTGATACGTAAGGCTGCATCCTATGCCAGCGGCCCGGTTACCTTCACCGGCACAAAGCCGCTGGTGCTCGATACCGAGATGCAGACACAGGACGGTGTGCGCTTCCACGTCACCGCCACCAGTGACCCGTCAGCGGGCAAAATCACCGTCACCGTGCAGGCTGACGAGACGGGCCTCAGCGGCAACCTGATTGCGGGCGACGTTCTGACCCTCATTTCCCCGGTAGCAGGGGTGAACAGCGACGGCGTGGTGGCGGATGCCGGGATTTCCGGCGGCGCGGACGTCGAGTCCGTGGTCGACCTGCTGACCCGCCTGCTGTACCGCAAGCGCAACCCGCCAACCGGTGGCGCACTGCATGATTACGTTATCTGGGCCACCGAACTGCCGGGCATCAGCCGGGCATGGGCCTTTGACTGCTGGCACGGGCTGGGTACGGTGGGCCTTGCATGGGTCTACGACCAGCGCACTGACATTATCCCGACCGGGACCGACCGCGAAGCAATGCAGGTGTACCTGTTCCGCCATCAGGACCCGGCGACCGGGACTTACGTCGGCAAACCCGGCGGTATCGAGGCCTGGCCCATCCCGCTGACGCTTAAGCCGGTACCGCTTAACATCCGCGTCATCCCTGACACTGCGGCCATCCGTTCTGCGGTCACCCTGAGCCTGCAGGCGCTGTTTCGCTCAGTTTCTCCGGGTGACACATTGAAGCTCTCCGCCATCCGCACGGCCATCGGCTCATCGACGGGCGTCACTGACTACGAGCTGGACCTCACCACCAGTCAGGCCAGCGAGAAATACGAGCTGTTAACGCTGGGGGTTATCACATGGCTCATCGTGTAGAGGACTGGCAGGACGTTCTGCAGCAGCTAATGCCTCGCGGTAAAGCGTGGCCACGCGACCAGACGGCGGCGCTGACGTCACTGCTCCGGGGCTTCAGTTCCCGCCTGCAACTGGCAGAGGCGAACGCTGATTTGCTGGTCACCGAGATGCGCCCGGAGACCACTGACCTGCTGCTGGCTGACTGGGAGGACTATCTCGGTCTGCCGGACTGCAACGCCATCCCGGACGGATTCGACCGTCGCCGCGATGCCGTGGTGGAGAAATATCACCGCAAGGGCGGGCTGGCCACCTGGCAGATTGAGCAGGCCGTGAAGGATGCGCTGGGCTTCACCATTCAGGTGACCGAAATTCTGCCGCATCACGTCATGCGCGACATCATGTATCCGATTTATTCGCACAAATACCGCTACCTGCTGCAGGTGACGGTCACGGATATGCCGATGATCCGCTTTCGCAGTATCAGCAACGTCCTGACGCCGTTAATTAGTTTGCAGGCGCAGATACTGGAATGTTTTTTACGTCGTTACCGACTGGCCGGGCACGATTATGATTTTCTTTACGAGGTTTAATTATGTATCACCTGGATAATGCCTCTTCCGTTCCTGATATGCCCGCCATTAAGCCGGTATTATTTACCGAGCGCCGCTGGTTTACCGAAGGCGGCGACGGTATTCAGCCGAGTTATCCGGGCGCTGACTGGTTTAATGCTATTCAGGCGGAAATGCTGAACGTGCTGGCGCTGGCGAATATCACGCCGGATAAAACGCAGCTGGACCAGTTTGCTCAGGCCATCCGTATTTTCTCCTCGGACTATATGCTGCCGCCGGGTATCCCTCTGGCGTGGCCGGGTGCAACAGCGCCGACCGGCTTTATGCTGATGCTGGGTCAGAGCTTCGATAAAACCGCCTATCCGCGCCTTGCTGTCGCTTACCCATCCGGCGTTCTGCCGGACATGCGCGGCCAGACCATCAAGTTTTTGCCTGCCTCCGGGCGTGCACTGCTGTCCTTAGAAGCCGATGGCGTGAAGCTTCACGCCCACGATGCGACGATCAACAGTACCGACCTCGGCACGAAACAGACGAGCGACGATAACGAGCACTTTCACCAGGGCGGAATGCTCGCGCCGGGGGACGTGTGGGATGATGACTATGTTGTCGGCTCCGACAACGACTCCCGTCGTACCCGCAACAATACCAGTACCGCCCCGGCGCATCACCATACGGTCTACATCGGGCCACATGCTCACACGGCCACGGTGGCCAGCACGGGTAATACCGAAAACACCGTCAAAAACATCGCCTTTAACGCCATCGTGAGGTTAGCGTAATGTCATTTGAATTTTCTCAAAGCCCACAGGCCATCTGGCTTTATCAGTACGATGCCGATGGCGTTTATATTGGTTCCGTCTTTATGACGATCCCGGCGGGCACGGGTCTGCCCGTTAATACCACGCATATTCCTTGCGAACCGGATAAAGGGCAGACCGGTATATTTAAAAATGGCGTCTGGGAATATGTGGAAGATATTCGCGGGACCCGTTACTGGAATATTCGCGGCACCGGCTTTGTTATTTCCGCGCTGAGTGAGTCCATGCCGGAATGGGCTGTGACCATTGAGCCACCGGTCGCTGATGCCGGTTACGTTCTGTTGTTCACCAATGGCCAGTGGTCGCAGGTTGAAGATAAGACCGGTCAGCTTTATTACGAGAGCAACGGGACGAAGCACGTCGTTTCTGATGCGTGGTTCACCCTGCCAGAGGGCTGCACGTTCGTCGCCCCGCCAGAAGAAAAACCAACGTTCGTCACCCGCTGGAACGGCACCGAATGGATTTACCTCAAGGACCTGCGCGGCCAGCTTGCCTGGAATACTGAAACTCACGAATCAACGACGATACTGGAGGTTGGCCCTGTTCCTGACGGTTACACCCTCAAAATGCCGGGCCAGTTTGATGAGTGGGATGGCTCAGCCTGGGTGAAAAATGAAGAGGCCGAGCGGGCTTACCTTATCGCTCAGGCTGACCGTCAGAAGACTAAGCTGCTGTCTGCGGCATCTGAGCCGATTTCACTGCTGAGCTATGCCGTCAGCAGCGGTCAGGCCACTGACGAAGAAGCTGCGCAACTGGCTCGCTGGGAGGCGTATCGCCTCGCCGTCAGCCGCGTGGATACCACTGCAGCTGATATTGTCTGGCCCGAGAAGCCGTAAGGAGTCGCTATGTACCATCTCGACAACACCAGCGGCGTCCCGGAGATGCCAGAGCCGAAAGAAACGCAGACAATTTCTACCCGTTGGTTTGGGGAAAGCCAGGAGCAAGGCGGGATAAGCTGGCCCGGCGCAGACTGGTTTAACGTGGTACAGGCCGAATTACTGAATCTGCTGGCGGCAGCAGGTATTGAGCCTGAAAAGCACGCCTATGACCAGTTGAGTAAGGCCATTCCTGTTCTTGGTGATGCCGTAATTCGCCAAAATCTGGGCTCAGGCGACGAGGGTATGGGAGACTATTTACTTGCTGCAAAACTGACAGTGGACGGCGCCGTTCATAGAACTCAGCATGACAAAAACGCTGAGTCGATGAGCCTTATGGATTTTGGAGGAGACAGAGACGCAGTTAACCCGCTGGGCATTGAAGCCGAGGCCAGGGCCCGCGCAACCTCTTTGCGCATTCCCTATCTCGGATATGACCAGTATCTGCTGCCGAACATGGGGGCTAAGCTCTTCAAATACTGCGATGGCCCGTACGACCGTTCAGTAGTCATGGCTCTGCGGAACCAGTTAAGCCCGATGGCCGGTGAACCTCAGTCATCAATATCAGGCTTTGCCACATCAGCCGACTTATCGAAAAACCCTGAGCGTGCTCAGTCTTTGCTGTACGGACACCTTGTAGGGCAACCCACACTGCTGACGAGTTCAAATACCGTTTTTTCCGCCGACAGCGTCACGTGTACCGATTTGCCCGGGGATATTATTTCTGAGGTATGTGCCAAACAGGTTATTAATGTCGTTGACTCAGATACCAGTGTTGGGTCATGGACAACATTTGTTTTGGGTATAGTGGGCACAACGATATATATCGAAGATACCTGGTATAAGGCCGGAAGTAATGGAACTGTTACAGGTGTTCCAACTGACGGCTCAATGATGAAGTTAGTTCCCAGCAATAAAATATTTGGCAGGAACTTTATTGTCTCACTAAATGAAGACTCAGACGCTTCTCAGATGGTAGGGGAAGAGTTAAATCTGAGAAACAACAAAGCGGCCGCTGCGGGTAGCGGGTACGGTCAGGACGTCATCAGTAATGGTTTGTACAACATTATGAACGCATTTCAGGCAAGGGGTAAGTCGTTATTTGGATTCCGCAATTATGCTAACCACTCAGACGGTGCTAGCGGATATGGCTTTGCAAACACACCATCTGTAGGGAATAGCTTTTATGGATTTTATGACGTCAATTCCACGAACGGGCTTTATGTCTGGACGAATCAGTACGGCGTAACGATAAAAAATCCCCAAAGCCAGGCACTGAGAGTCATTGATAACAGCAACAACTTCATCACCGGCCTGGACGAAACCGGCTCATGGCAGATCCCAAAGGAGTACTCAACTACAACAGTTATCGGGGCGACCGTATCCAGTTTTGCGGGGGTAACATTTGCCACACCGGCGGCCGCTGGTGATGCCATTATTATGCCAACACGCATGAAAAACAAAAAACTCAAAGTTAAAAATTTGAGCGCAACGTACGCCCTGACGCTGACTGGCCCCTTTGAATTTGGCGCAGGCTCATTCAGCATCCCTGCCCGTGGCGGAGTGATATTAGAGACTGACGGCACATACTGGTACATCCTGGCTAAATACACCGCATAAGAGGTTTATATGACAATTTCAGTTTCAAAGAGCATAGAGCGCCATACCACATATATGGGGTTTGGCGCCCCCTATGCTTCCAATGTTGATGTCGTACTGAGCATTGACGTTATCAGCGCTGAAGTAATCGACTCCGCGAATAATATCGCCAACGCCGTGCACACGATTAAATTTGATATCGACAGTGGGGTTTATCTCGAACGGGTTGAACAGTTTAATTTTGAAGATGAAGACGACCTCGTTTCCGAGGCCGAGGCGTTCCTGACTAAATTCTACGGTGAATAAAAATGGCGAATAAAGAAGAATTACTGAAAAAGAGCAAGCGCGAAGTTGAGCTTGAAATCGAGTTGTATTCCACCCGCAATGCGCTTCTCAATGCTCACATGCAAAGGCTCTCACGAGACAAAGAGGAAAACGATAACCAACTCGCCGAAGCAAAGCTGGCGCTGGTACTCATCAGGAAGGAAGAGAATAAGGCGGCGAAGGGCGGAGTCAAAAAACTGACACAGGAGCAGGCGTTAATCATCTCTGGTTTTACCGGTTATCTGGCATGCAGCGCAGAAACGGTAAAGGCCGATGTGGAGAAGCGTCTGGGTGAGCCAATGGGAGATATTACGTTGGCTGCCGTGGGGCAGGATAAAATCAGCGCCCTGTACAAAGATGATTACGCAAAGCTATGCCCATACGCGCACCCGGAAAGCGACAATAGGCTGACCGACGAGCAGGCCATTATCGTTACAGGTTATACGGGAATGCTTCTGGGCGACGTTGATAAGTTCTATGCTGACCTTGAAAAGCGCCTTGGCCGGAAAATCGTTAATTCTGAACTACCGTCAATCGGGCAGGAGAAGATCAGCGAACTGTACAGGGAAGATTTTCGGGCGCTGGCAATTTAAGCCCTTTCTGTTGGCCACGGACTGGCCCAGTCGATTTTTATACCCTCAACTAACGCCGAGATATTTGGTATCAAAAATCTTTATTCAATGGCACTGACTGGCGTATCAAATCTTTTTTAAATCAGTATCAAATTTTTTCGCGCGCTATACGCCGTTTGCAGGCCCAGCTCCAGCCAGACTTCGTAACCCTGCTCCCGATACTCCGTCAACAGATCCAGCACCGCCTCGGGAACGCAGTCCGGACGGGTGCCAACGCAGAGCCCGACGATATTGGCCTGGCTCACCGCCTGCTGATACATAGAACGCAGCACCTGCACTTCGGCAAAGGTGCTGGTGTAGGCCTGAAAATAAGCCAGATAGCGTTTCGCGCGGTTAACCCGCTGCGCCTGCAGCGCCAGCTGCTCGGCAATCGAACGGTGCTGCTGCTCTTCGTCGGCAAAAGAGGCGACATTGCAGAACGTGCATCCCCCTCTGCCGATGGTGCCATCGCGATTTGGGCAGCTAAATCCACCATGCAGCGTCAGTTTATGAACCTTTTCGCCATAGCGACGCGTAAGATCCCCACCAAACATATTGACTAATTTTTGTAACTGCATAATCTGATAGACCGGCCTGAAGAAAGGGGCCAAGCCTGCCATTTTTAGTCACCTACGGCGATGACCTGGATCAATCGTCAGAGTGACCGCTTACCTCATTGCATAATCACTCAATATAACTGCAATTTCATTCACGATTTCTATGATGACTTTTCCTTATACTTAACCTCTGGTTTGCCATTATCTTCGCCAGGGTCAAAAATAGTGTTATTTCTGGCTTTATAGACAATAATCAGATAAATATTCCGCAATAAAAAGACACTTCAGCACAGAACGATAATGTTACGCTATCGATATAGTGAGACAGATCACACTAGATTACGCTTTCCTGTACGTTTCAATAGCGTCAAAAAACCGTTAATGTCTTTAATAATCATAATATTAAACACCATATAGCACATTTTTGTATAAATAAGATTGCCATTTGACGTAGGTGTGGATTCCCGATAAGTTGGGAATCCGCTGGAAGCTTTCTGGATGAGCTCTCTGCTCATCATATTTATGCAGTAATTGAGATTCCCTCTTACAGCAAGTCCTCAAACTTGCGTACCGATGCGAAAAGGATTTAAAGAGGGCGAATGCGAGGTGCAAACCCCGTCGCCATGCTCTTTCTGTGCCCGTGCGCAATCGGTATCGGAGGGTGTCCCGTAGAGCCTGGGGAGGTTCACTGATATGTTGTACGATAAATCCCTTGAGAGGGATAACTGTGGTTTCGGCCTGATCGCCCACATAGAAGGCGAACCTAGCCACAAGGTAGTGCGTACCGCTATACACGCACTGGCCCGAATGCAGCACCGCGGCGCGATTCTTGCCGATGGAAAAACCGGCGACGGTTGTGGCTTGCTGCTGCAAAAACCCGATCGTTTCTTCCGTATCGTTGCGGAAGAACGCGGCTGGCGTTTAGCCAAAAATTACGCTGTTGGGATGCTGTTCCTTAATAAAGATCCTGAACTGGCCGCTGCCTCGCGCCGCATCGTAGAAGAAGAACTGCAACGTGAAACCCTGTCCATCGTCGGCTGGCGCGAAGTGCCAACCAACGACGGGGTTCTCGGTGAAATCGCCCTCTCCTCGCTGCCCCGTATTGAACAAATTTTTGTTAACGCCCCGGCAGGCTGGCGCCCGCGCGATATGGAACGTCGCCTGTTCATCGCGCGTCGTCGCCTTGAAAAACGCCTGCAGGATGATAAAGATTTTTACGTTTGCAGCCTGTCGAACCTGGTGAATATCTATAAAGGTCTGTGTATGCCGGCGGATTTGCCGCGCTTCTACCTGGACCTCGCGGACCTGCGTCTGGAGTCGGCAATCTGCCTGTTCCACCAGCGCTTCTCCACCAACACCGTGCCGCGCTGGCCGCTGGCGCAGCCGTTCCGCTACCTGGCGCACAACGGCGAAATCAACACCATCACCGGCAACCGCCAGTGGGCACGCGCGCGTACCTATAAGTTCCAGACTCCGCTGATCCCCGATCTGCACGATGCCGCACCGTTCGTCAACGAAACGGGCTCGGACTCCAGCTCGATGGATAACATGCTGGAACTGCTGCTGGCAGGCGGGATGGATATCGTTCGCGCGATGCGCCTGCTCGTTCCGCCGGCCTGGCAGAACAACCCGGATATGGATCCGGAACTGCGCGCGTTCTTCGACTTTAACTCCATGCATATGGAGCCGTGGGACGGTCCGGCGGGCATCGTCATGTCCGATGGGCGCTACGCGGCCTGTAACCTCGACCGTAACGGCCTGCGCCCGGCGCGCTACGTCATCACCAAAGATAAGCTGATCACCTGCGCGTCCGAAGTGGGCATCTGGGATTATCAGCCTGACGAAGTGGTTGAAAAAGGCCGCGTTGGCCCCGGCGAGCTGATGGTTATCGATACCCGCGGCGGCCGCATTCTGCACTCGGCGGAAACCGACGACGACCTGAAAAGCCGCCACCCTTACAAAGAGTGGATGGAGAAAAACGTTCGTCGCCTGGTGCCGTTCGAAGACCTGCCTGACGAAGACGTCGGCAGCCGCCAGTTGGATGACGATACGCTCGCCAGCTATCAGAAACAGTTTAACTACAGCTCTGAAGAGCTGGATTCCGTGCTGCGCGTGCTGGGCGAGAACGGCCAGGAAGCCGTCGGCTCCATGGGCGACGACACGCCGTTCGCCGTGCTCTCCAGCCAGCCGCGTATTATTTACGACTACTTCCGCCAGCAGTTCGCGCAGGTAACAAACCCGCCGATCGACCCGCTGCGTGAAGCGCACGTGATGTCTCTGGCCACCAGCATTGGCCGCGAAATGAACGTCTTCTGCGAAGCGGAAGGCCAGGCGCACCGCCTGAGCTTCAAATCGCCAATCCTGCTGTACTCTGATTTCAAACAGCTGACGACCATGAAAGAGGAGCACTATCGCGCCGACACCCTGGATATAACCTTCAACGCCACGGAAACGACCCTGGCCGAGACGGTGAAGGCGCTGTGCGACAAAGCGGAACAGATGGTACGCAACGGTACCGTACTGCTGGTGCTCTCGGATCGTAACATTGCCAAAGATCGCCTGCCGGTACCGGCGCCAATGGCGGTCGGCGCCATCCAGACTCGTCTGGTCGATAAGAGCCTGCGCTGCGACGCCAACATCATTGTTGAAACCGCCAGCGCCCGCGATCCGCACCACTTCTCGGTCCTTCTGGGCTTCGGCGCGACGGCTATCTATCCGTATCTGGCCTATGAAACGCTGGCAAGACTGGTCGATAGCAAAGCCATCGATAAAGATTACCGCACGGTGATGCTGAACTACCGTAACGGCATCAACAAAGGTCTCTACAAGATCATGTCGAAGATGGGTATTTCGACCATCGCCTCATATCGCTGTTCGAAGCTGTTTGAAGCCGTCGGCCTGCATCGCGAAGTCTCCGACCTCTGCTTCCTCGGCGTAGTCAGCCGTATCGGCGGCGCGGGCTTCGAGGACTTCCAGCAGGACCTGTTGAATCTTTCAAAACGCGCCTGGCTGGTACGCAAGCCGCTGGTTCAGGGCGGGCTGCTGAAATACGTTCACGGTGGCGAATATCACGCCTATAACCCGGACGTCGTACGCACCCTGCAGCAGGCGGTTCAGAGCGGTGAATACCGCGATTACCAGCAGTATTCGCAGCTAGTCAACGAGCGCCCGGCTGCTACGCTGCGCGATCTGCTGGCGCTGAATCCTGGCGATGAGGCGATCGATATCGCGCAAGTCGAGTCGGCAAAAGAGCTGTACAAACGCTTCGATACCGCGGCCATGTCTATCGGCGCATTGAGCCCGGAAGCGCATGAGTCGCTGGCGGAAGCGATGAACGGCATCGGCGGCTTCTCCAACTCCGGCGAAGGCGGCGAAGACCCGGCGCGCTACGGCACCAACAAAGTGTCGCGCATCAAGCAGGTTGCTTCCGGCCGCTTCGGCGTCACTCCGGCCTACCTGGTTAACGCCGACGTTATTCAGATTAAAGTCGCTCAGGGCGCAAAACCGGGCGAAGGTGGCCAGCTGCCGGGGGATAAAGTCACCCCGTATATTGCCAAACTGCGCTACTCGGTACCGGGCGTGACGCTGATTTCGCCGCCGCCGCATCACGATATCTACTCGATCGAAGATCTGGCGCAGCTGATTTTTGACCTCAAACAGGTCAATCCGAAAGCGATGATTTCCGTGAAGCTGGTCTCCGAGCCGGGCGTTGGCACCATCGCCACCGGCGTGGCGAAAGCCTATGCCGACCTTATCACCATCGCCGGCTATGACGGCGGTACCGGCGCCAGCCCGCTCTCTTCGGTGAAGTATGCGGGATGTCCGTGGGAGCTGGGCCTGGTGGAAACCCAGCAGGCGCTGGTGGCCAACGGCCTGCGGCATAAGATTCGCCTGCAGGTGGACGGCGGCCTGAAAACCGGCCTCGACATTATCAAAGCGGCGATTCTCGGCGCGGAAAGCTTCGGCTTTGGCACCGGCCCGATGGTGGCGCTGGGCTGTAAATATCTGCGTATTTGCCACCTGAACAACTGCGCAACCGGCGTAGCGACCCAGGATGACAAACTGCGTAAGAACCACTACCACGGCCTGCCGTTCAAAGTGACCAACTACTTTGAATTCATCGCCCGCGAGACCCGCGAGCTGATGGCCCAGCTGGGCGTGAAGCGTCTGGTGGATTTGATCGGTCGCACCGATCTGCTGAAGGTGCTGGACGGCTTTACCGCGAAGCAGCAGAAGCTGGATCTGTCAAAACTGCTGGAGACTGCCGAGCCGCATGCGGGCAAAGCGTTGTACTGCACAGAGAACAACCCGCCGTTTGATAACGGCGTGCTGAACGCGCAGCTGCTGCAGCAGGCGAAACCGTTCGTTGACGGCAAGCAGAGCAAAACCTTCTGGTTTGATATCCGCAATACCGACCGCTCCGTCGGCGCTTCGCTGTCTGGCTACATTGCCCAGACTCACGGCGACCAGGGGCTGGCTGCCGACCCGATTACCGCTCACTTCAGCGGCACCGCGGGTCAGAGCTTCGGCGTGTGGAACGCCGGCGGCGTGGAGCTGCACCTGACCGGCGATGCGAACGACTACGTGGGTAAAGGTATGGCCGGCGGCCTGCTCGCCATTCGTCCTCCGGTCGGCTCCGCCTTCCGCAGCCATGAAGCGAGCATCATTGGCAATACCTGCCTGTACGGCGCGACCGGCGGTCGTCTGTACGCCGCAGGGCGCGCGGGTGAACGTTTTGCGGTACGTAACTCCGGCGCCATTACCGTCGTTGAAGGCATCGGCGATAACGGCTGCGAGTACATGACCGGCGGCATCGTCTGTGTGATCGGTAAAACCGGCGTCAACTTTGGCGCAGGGATGACCGGCGGCTTCGCCTACGTGCTGGATGAAGCCGGCGACTTCCGCAAACGCGTGAACCCGGAACTGGTGGAAGTGCTCGACGTTGACTCTCTTGCTATCCACGAAGAGCATCTGCGTGGTTTGATTACCGAACACGTGCAGCTGACCGGCTCGTCGCGCGGGGAAGAGATCCTGGCCAACTGGCCGGCCTTCTCGGCGAAGTTCGCGCTGGTTAAACCAAAGTCCAGCGATGTTAAAGCACTGTTGGGTCACCGTAGTCGTAGCGCAGCAGAGCTGCGTGTGCAGGCGCAGTAAGGAATTCAGATGAGCCAGAACGTATACCAGTTTATCGACTTACAGCGCGTTGATCCGCCAAAAAAGCCGCTGAAGATCCGTAAAATTGAATTTGTCGAGATTTACGAGCCGTTTTCAGAGGGCCAGGCTAAGGCGCAGGCAGACCGCTGCCTCTCCTGCGGCAACCCGTACTGTGAATGGAAGTGCCCGGTTCACAACTACATCCCTAACTGGCTGAAGCTGGCCAATGAGGGCCGTATTTTTGAAGCGGCAGAGCTGTCGCATCAGACCAACACCCTGCCGGAAGTGTGCGGCCGCGTGTGCCCGCAGGACCGCCTGTGTGAAGGTTCCTGTACGCTGAACGATGAGTTTGGCGCCGTGACCATCGGCAATATCGAGCGCTATATCAACGATAAAGCGTTCGAGATGGGCTGGCGTCCCGACCTTTCCGGCGTCAAGCAGGTCGGCAAAACCGTCGCCATCATCGGCGCGGGCCCGGCGGGCCTCGCCTGTGCTGACGTCCTGACCCGCAACGGCGTGAAGGCGGTAGTATTCGACCGCCATCCGGAAATCGGCGGCCTGCTGACCTTCGGCATTCCGGCATTTAAGCTGGAAAAAGAGGTCATGACCCGCCGCCGGGAAATTTTCACCGGCATGGGGATTGAGTTCAAACTCAACGTTGAAGTGGGCCGCGACGTTCAGCTCGACGATCTGCTCAAAGAGTACGATGCCGTATTCCTCGGCGTAGGGACCTACCAGTCGATGCGCGGCGGGCTGGAAAACGAAGACGCGAACGGCGTGTATGATGCCCTGCCGTTCCTGATTGCCAACACCAAGCAGACGATGGGCTTTGGCGAAACGCCGGACGAGCCGTACGTCAGCATGGCAGGCAAGCGCGTCGTGGTTCTCGGCGGCGGCGACACCGCAATGGACTGCGTACGTACCTCCATCCGTCAGGGCGCCACTCACGTTATCTGCGCCTACCGTCGTGATGAAGAGAACATGCCGGGCTCCAAACGCGAAGTGAAAAACGCGCGTGAAGAGGGCGTGGAGTTCCAGTTCAACGTTCAGCCGCTGGGCATTGAGGTGAATGCCAACGGTAAAGTGTGCGGCGTGAAGATGGCGCGCACCGAGATGGGCCAGCCGGATGCGAAGGGCCGCCGTCGGGCCGAAATCGTTGCCGGTTCCGAACACGTTATTCCGGTAGATGCGGTGGTTATGGCGTTTGGCTTCCGTCCGCACAGCATGGAATGGCTGGCGAAACACAGCGTCGAACTCGACTCACAGGGCCGTATTATTGCCCCGGAAGGTAACGAAAACGCGTTCCAGACCAGCAACCCGAAGATCTTCGCCGGCGGCGATATCGTGCGTGGTTCTGACCTGGTGGTGACGGCGATCGCCGAAGGCCGCAAAGCGGCTGACGGGATCCTCAACTACCTGGAAGTGTAACGCCAGGGCCCGGATAAACGCTCTATCCGGGCTCGATAAAACAACAAAGCCCGCAGGTGAAAGCCTGCGGGCTTTTTATTACGCGAGCTGCTGACGGCGCCAAAAACAGAACAGACCCCCAAGGGTCTGTTATCTGCGATCGACGAGAGGGGATTATTTCACGACGCGTAGCGCCGGCCGACCACCGCGCGGCGGCGGCGTATCATCAGGATCGTCCTCGTGATTATCCGGCTTATCGCCGTCAATCACCGACATCACCGTTTCGCTCTCGTTGCTTAATGATGCTTCGTCATCGTTCAGGCTGATGACGTCCTCATCATAGGCCGCTTCCGGCTCGAACATGGTCCCCGCGCCGTTTTCACGCGCGTAGATAGCCAGTACGGCAGCCAGCGGAACGGAGACGTTGCGCGGAACGCCGCCAAAGCGGGCATTGAAGCGCACTTCATCGTTAGCCAGCTCCAGATTTCCGACGGCGCGCGGAGCAATGTTGAGAACGATTTGTCCGTCGCGCGCGTACTCCATCGGTACCAGTACGTTTGGCAGTGTCACATCCACAACCAGATGCGGAGTCAGCTGGTTATCCAGCAGCCACTCATAGAACGCCCGCAGCAGGTACGGGCGACGCGGCGTTAGCTGCGATACATCCATCGGTTAGCCTCGACCGAGTCGCATTTCACGCTCGGGTTCAGTTAAGGAAGCCAGGAAGGAGTCACGCTCAAATACGCGAGTCATATAGCCCTTGAGCTCCTTCGCGCCAGCGCCAATCACTTCCACGCCGAGTACCGGTAAACGCCACAACAGCGGTGCAAGGTAGCAGTCTACCAGGCTGAACTCGTCGCTCAGGAAATAAGGCTTCTGGGTGAAGACCGGCGCAATCGCCTGCAGCTCTTCACGCAGCTGCTTACGCGCGTTGTCAGCCTGCGCGGCGGTGCCGGTCTGAATGGTATTCATCAGCGAATACCAGTCTTTTTCGATGCGTTGCATGTACAGACGGCTTTCACCACGCGCCACCGGATAAACCGGCATTAGCGGCGGATGCGGGAAACGCTCATCCAGATATTCCATAATGATGCGGGATTCCCACAGAGTGAGCTCACGATCCACCAGCGTCGGTACGCTTTGATTTGGGTTGAGGTCAATCAGATCCTGAGGTGGGTTATCCTTCTCCACGTGTTCTATCTCAAAACTAACACCTTTTTCTGCCAGCACGATGCGGACTTGGTGGCTATAGATGTCAGTAGGACCAGAAAACAGCGTCATTACCGAACGTTTGTTGGCAGCGACAGCCATGAAAACCTCCAGGTATATTCAGAATTTTGTACTGCTACCAGCCACGCATGGCCAGCCAGATGTAAAAACCCCATTCGCAGGAAGAGATTCTCGTTTTTGCAAGCAACAAAAAACGAACAATCACCAGCATTTGGGCAGAAAATTGGATGATAGTTTACCAGATCTTGACGACGTTGTGGTGAGGGGATTCTGGAAATGCTGAAAAAGTGGTAAGAATGGGTGACTTAGCCGCGGAAAGCGGCCGTTTTATCCATAAAAAAACCCGCCGAAGCGGGTTTTTTCGCAAATTGTTCTGCGTGAGCAGAAAACAATTAACGTTTGGAGAACTGAGGACGACGACGTGCTTTACGCAGACCGACTTTCTTACGTTCAACCTGACGAGCATCACGGGTAACGAAGCCAGCTTTACGCAGTTCGCCACGCAGGGACTCATCATACTCCATCAGAGCGCGGGTGATACCGTGACGGATCGCACCAGCCTGACCAGAGATACCACCACCTTTAACGGTGATGTACAGATCCAGTTTCTCAACCATGTCGACCAGTTCCAGCGGCTGACGAACTACCATGCGGGCAGTTTCACGACCGAAGTACTGTTCCAGAGAACGTTGGTTGATAACGATTTTGCCGTTGCCCGGTTTGATGAAAACGCGAGCTGCGGAACTTTTGCGGCGACCAGTGCCGTAGTATTGATTTTCAGCCATTGCCTATAATCCCGATTAGATGTCAAGAACTTGCGGTTGCTGTGCCGCGTGGTTGTGCTCGTTACCAGCGTAAACTTTCAGTTTACGGTACATAGCACGACCCAGCGGGCCTTTTGGCAGCATGCCTTTAACCGCGATTTCAATCACACGCTCAGGACGGCGAGCAATCATCTCTTCAAAGGTCGCTTCTTTGATACCACCGATGTGGCCGGTGTGGTGGTAATACATTTTGTCTTCACGCTTGTTGCCGGTTACAGCAACTTTTTCTGCGTTCAGAACGATGATGTAATCACCAGTATCAACGTGCGGAGTGTATTCCGCTTTATGCTTGCCGCGCAGGCGCAGAGCCAGTTCGGAAGCCAGACGGCCCAGAGTTTTACCGGTCGCGTCAACAACATACCAGTCGCGTTTTACGGTTTCTGGTTTAGCTGTAAAAGTTTTCATTAAAAGCTTACCCAAATAAATAAGTTACACGTTGGTGAACACCCAAACGTTTAGTCAGTTGAGGTTCACACGACATTGTCCAGCAAACCTACCCCTTCGAATAGCCTATGCCGGCGCATAGAAAGTTTTGGGAAAAAAACCTTCTCGTAACGTGGGGTCGCAAGATTATAGAGAAGTCGCGGGTAAAGATCGACCCCTTTATGTGATTTGGATTGGTTTTTTGGCCCCCTGGCGCTGGCGCCTCGGCCCTCTCCAGGCGGTAGAGGGAGAAAGGCGCGTCACGGCATATGAGGGCGCTTTAAATACTCCTCGCTCTGCATTTCCTGCAGGCGTGACAGACAGCGCTGGAACTCAAACTTCAGGCGTTCGCCCTGGTAAATTTCGTGCAGCGGCACCGCCGCGCTGACCGCCAGCTTAACGTGGCGCTCGTAGAACTCATCGACCAGCGCAATGAAGCGTCGCGCCTCGCTCTCCAGCTGCATCGTCATCACCGGGACATCAAACAGCATCACGGTATGGAACAGGCGAGACAGCGCAATGTAGTCATGCTGGCTTCTCGCATCGACGCATAGCGTTGTGAACGACGCCGCCAGGGTTTGGTTCTCCACGCCGAGCGTGGGCAGAGGGCGGTGGTTAATCTCCAGCACGGGCGTCTGCTCGCGCTTAGCGCCGGCCAGCGCAAGCCACAGCTTATCCATCTGCTGCCGGGTCTGCTCGTTGAGCGGCGATAGCCAAAGGTGGGCCTGAGTGAGCGTACGCAAGCGGTAATCAATGCCCGCATCGACGTTCATGATGTCGCAATGCTGCTTGATCGCCTCGATAGCCGGCAGGAAGCGAGCGCGCTGCAGGCCGTTACGGTACAGATCGTCCGGGGGAATATTTGAGGTCGCCACCAGCGTGATGCCGCGCGCAAACAGCGCCTTCATTAACCCGCCCAGCAGCATGGCATCGGTAATGTCTGAAACAATAAACTCATCAAAGCACAGCACATCGGTTTCCGCCTTGAAGCGGTCGGCAAGGATCTCCAGCGGGTCGCTGTGCCCCTGCAGGGCAATCAGACTCTTCATGAACGCGCAGCATAAAGCGGTGAAAGTGCAGGCGCTGCTTACGCTCGCCGGGCAGGCTCTGATAAAAGAGGTCCATCAGCCAGGTTTTACCGCGCCCCACGCCGCCCCACATGTACAGGCCGCGGGCGGAGCCCGTTTCAGGCGCTGGCTCACGTTTGCCCAGCAGTTTGCCAAATTTCGCCCGCAGGCCGCCGCTTTGCGGCGTCGGCGCGGGTTTTGCCTGCAGTTCATGATAAATAGTATCGAGGCGGCTTACCGCTTCTTGCTGGACGCCGTCGGGCTGATGAGAGCCCTCTTTGAGCGCTAAAAGGTAACGCGATGTTGGGGACAGGCTTTGCATGATCTAATTGTTATTCCTTGAAAATCGTAACGTCAAAGCTCACGATTGTCGAAAAAAAGGCCATTCTACACTACGCGATGATACGCTAGGATTCCACTTCTGTGGAATTAGCGGTTATAGTGGCACTATCGGGCGCAGGCGGAGAGCCTCATAGCCACCCTACGGAACCACAAAACAACGGGAGATGTACATGACCTGGGAATATGCGCTGATTGGGCTAGTTGTCGGTATCATCATCGGTGCCGTCGCCATGCGTTTTGGCAACCGCAAATTACGTCAACAGCAGGCGCTGCAGTTCGAACTCGAAAAGAATAAAACAGAACTGGAAGAGTATCGTGAAGAGCTGGTCAGCCATTTTGCCCGCAGCGCCGAACTGCTGGATAACATGGCCGATGACTATCGCCAGCTGTACCAGCATATGGCAAAAAGCTCCAGCAACCTGCTGCCGGATACCATGGCGGAGGCCAATCCGTTCCGTAACCGTCTGGCTGAATCAGAAGCCGGTAACGATCAGGCGCCGGTGCAGATGCCGCGCGACTATTCTGAAGGCGCATCCGGCCTGCTGCGCGGCGGTGCAAAACGCGACTAATCCTGTGGTTAGCGTAAAAATATTTTCCGGGCGCACTCTCTGCGCCCGTCTTCTCCCCTACATCCCAGCTACAATTTAAAACATTGACCACATTGTTACCTGGTCGAAAATTCAATAACATCAGGCCATTCGGGACGTTTTTCCACACACCTCAGGTTACGAGAGCCAGCATCTAATGAAGAAACAGACTTTGCTGTTGAGTGCGTTAGCGTTAAGCATCGGGTTATCGTTGTCCGTTATACCTACGGCTACGGCGTCGATACCCACGCAGGTACCGGGCCAGGGGGCAGTACCGAGCCTTGCGCCGATGCTGGAAAAAGTGCTGCCTGCGGTAGTTAGCGTCCAGGTTGAAGGCACCGCCTCTCCTGCGCAGAACATGCCGGAAGAGCTGAAAAAATACTTTGGCGACAATACGCCGCAGGAGCAGGCTCAGCCTTTTGAGGGTCTCGGTTCCGGGGTTATCATCGACGCGGAAAAAGGCTATGTGCTGACAAATAACCACGTCATCAGCCAGGCGCAAAAGATCAGCGTCCAGCTAAACGATGGCCGCGAGTTTGATGCGAAGCTGGTCGGCAGCGACGATCAAAGCGATATCGCCCTGCTGCAGCTGCAAAAACCGACCCATCTGACGCAAATCGCCATCGCCGACTCCGATAAGCTGCGCGTGGGTGATTTTGCCGTCGCCGTCGGCAACCCCTTCGGCCTCGGGCAGACCGCCACCTCGGGCATTATCTCCGCCCTCGGCCGCAGCGGCCTGAACCTGGAAGGGCTGGAGAACTTCATCCAGACCGATGCCTCGATTAACCGCGGTAACTCCGGCGGCGCGCTGCTGAACCTGAACGGCGAGCTGATAGGCATCAATACGGCGATTCTGGCGCCGGGAGGCGGCAGCGTCGGTATCGGCTTCGCCATTCCCAGCAACATGGCGAAAACCCTTGCTCAGCAGTTGATTCAGTTTGGCGAAATCAAGCGCGGCCTGCTGGGAATTAAAGGTACTGAAATGAGCGCCGATATCGCTAAGGCGATGAACATCGACGTTCAGCGCGGCGCTTTCGTCAGCGAAGTACTGCCGAACTCCGGTTCCGCGAAAGCGGGGATTAAATCCGGGGACGTGATCGTCAGCATGAACGACAAGCCGCTCAACAGCTTTGCCGAGCTGCGCTCGCGTATCGCCACCACCGAGCCGGGAACGAAAGTGAAGCTGGGGCTTCTGCGCGACGGCAAGCCGATGAACGTTGACGTCACGCTGGATAAGAGCACCTCTTCCAGCGCCAGCGCCGAGCTGATCATCCCCGCCCTGCAGGGCGCATCGCTGAGCGATGGCCAGATGAAGGACGGCACCAAAGGCGTGGTGGTTGATAGCGTCGATAAAGCCAGCCCTGCGGCACAGGTCGGCCTGCATAAAGACGATATTATCATCGGCCTTAACCGGGAGCGTATTAGCACTATCGCCGAACTGCGCAAGGTGCTGGAGAGTAAGCCGGCGGTGATCGCGCTTAACGTGATGCGCGGTAACGAAAGCATCTATCTCCTGCTGCGCTAATGCACGGGTCCGGGAGCGGGCGACGGGACGCGGAGTGCGTCCCGGTAACGTGAAAGACGACGCCGGTAAGTCGTGCTATGCTGCGCCTGTCCATTCATCAACGATACCTGCATCATGCCTGGAAAGCTTTTACGTTCAGTACTCATTGGTTTGATCGTCGGGGGCCTGCTGCTGGCCGCAATGCCCTCACTGCGTCAATGGCATCTGTCGACGACGACCCAGTACGATAGCGCGGACGAATCGCCCGTCAGCTATAATTCTGCCGTCCGCCGGGCGGCGCCTGCGGTGGTCAACGTCTATAATCGCGCCCTCAACGGCAGCAGCCAAAACCAGACTGACTCTGGGCTCCGGCGTCATCATGGACCAGCGTGGATATATTCTGACCAATAAGCACGTTATTATCGACGCTGACCAGATCATCATCGCGCTGCAGGACGGCCGTGTCTTTGAGGCCCTGCTGGTCGGTTCTGATACCCTCACCGATCTGGCGGTATTAAAAATCAACGCCAACGGCGGTCTGCCGGTTATCCCGATTAATCCGAAACGCGTGCCGCATATTGGCGATGTGGTTCTGGCGATTGGTAACCCTTATAACCTCGGGCAAACCATTACCCAGGGGATTATCAGCGCCACCGGTCGTATCGGCCTTAACCCGACGGGTCGACAAAACTTCCTGCAAACCGATGCCTCTATCAACCACGGCAACTCCGGCGGCGCGCTGATCAACTCGCTGGGCGAGCTGATGGGCATTAACACGCTCTCATTTGATAAAAGCAACGATGGCGAAACGCCGGAAGGGATCGGTTTTGCGATCCCCTTCCAGCTGGCAACGAAGATCATGGATAAGCTGATCCGCGATGGTCGCGTGATCCGCGGCTATATCGGCATTAGCGGCCGCGAGATCGCGCCGCTGCATGCCCAGGGCGGCGGCATCGATCAGCTGCAGGGGATTGTGGTTAACGACGTCGCGCCGGATGGCCCGGCGGCTCAGGCCGGGATCCGCGCCAACGACGTGATCATCTCGGTCAATGACAAGCCCGCGGTTTCCGCCCTCGAAACCATGGACCAGGTTGCTGAGATTCGCCCGGGTTCAGAAATCCCGGTGGTGATCATGCGCGAAGATAAGAAAATCACCCTGCATATCGCCGTACAGGAATATCCGGCAAGCAACTAGCCGCCATAAAAAAACCGGAGCACGATCTGCTCCGGTTTTTTATTCACATCTCAATCTTACTTATTAACGAAATCTTCGCCCAGAGCGATATCTTTCTTCAGCGTATCGAGCATGCCTTCCAGCGCCTGCTGTTCAAACGCGCTGAGCGTGCCAATCGAACGGCGCTCTTCCACGCCATTTTTGCCCAGCAGCAGCGGCTGTGAGAAGAAGCGAGCATACTGACCATCGCCTTCAACATAGGCGCACTCCACCACGCCCTTCTCACCCTGCAGCGCGCGGACCAGGGAGAGGCCGAAACGCGCTGCCGCCTGGCCCATAGAGAGGGTTGCCGATCCGCCACCGGCCTTGGCTTCAACGACTTCGGTGCCGGCGTTTTGAATACGTTTCGTCAGGTCTGCCACCTCTTGTTCGCTGAAGCTTACGCCCGCGATCCGGGAGAGTAACGGCAGGATAGTGACGCCCGAGTGGCCGCCAATCACCGGCACTTCGACATCAGATGAGGATTTACCTTTCAGCTCAGCGACAAAGGTATTAGAGCGGATGATGTCCAGCGTGGTGACGCCAAACAGCTTGTTCTTATCGTAAACGCCGGCTTTTTTCAGCACTTCCGCCGCAATAGCCACCGTGGTATTCACCGGGTTGGTAATAATACCAATGCAGGCCTGCGGGCTGGTTTTGGCAATCTGTTGGACCAGATTTTTCACGATACCGGCGTTAACGTTAAATAAATCGGAGCGATCCATGCCTGGCTTACGCGCAACGCCAGCGGAAATCAGCACCACATCAGCGCCTTCGAGCGCCGGGGTCGCGTCTTCACCGGAGAAACCTTTGATTTTTACATCGGTAGGGATATGGCTAAGATCAACCGCCACGCCCGGGGTTACCGGAGCAATGTCGTACAACGAGAGTTCTGAACCTGAAGGCAGTTGGGTCTTAAGTAGTAGGGCAAGCGCCTGGCCGATTCCACCAGCGGCGCCGAGGACTGCAACTTTCATCCTAAACTCCTTATTATGGTTAATATAGTCTTTCGTTACTCCGTCGCCTGGACCTTAATTCACAAGATGAACAATTACAATAAGTATGGTTGAAGAATGCGTTCTGGCGCGCAGCGATGCATCCGCTTCGCATTTTCATCCCTGAGACTGACCATCCAGCAAAACGTAGTACCGGACCGACTAGTGGTTACAATACACCCAGCCTGTTTGGCAAAACAACACCATTCTCATAACATTTAATTTACTTTTACAGCTATTTACGCCCCGTGATGAAGGCATGTTCCTTAGCAGGGTTATTTGCTAAAATATGCCCCCTTCATAACATTATTTACTTTATCCCCTTGCGGATTATTTGCATAAAAATTCATAGTTATGCATAATGATGTTGTTTTTACCACCATAATCCGGGTGACTTATGCGAAGTTCGGCAAAACAAGAAGAACTGGTTAAAGCATTTAAACTGCTGCTTAAAGAAGAAAAATTCAGCTCTCAAGGTGAAATCGTCCAGGCGCTGCAGGAAGAAGGTTTCGATAATATCAACCAATCGAAAGTCTCCCGCATGCTCACAAAATTTGGCGCGGTGCGAACCCGTAATGCCAAAATGGAAATGGTCTACTGTCTGCCTGCCGAGCTTGGCGTTCCGACGACGTCCAGCCCGCTGAAAAACCTGGTACTGGACATCGACTATAACGACGCCGTCGTGGTTATCCACACCAGCCCGGGCGCAGCGCAGCTTATCGCGCGTCTTCTCGATTCCCTGGGTAAAACGGAAGGCATCCTCGGCAGTATTGCGGGCGATGACACTATCTTTACTACCCCGGCCAGAGGCTTTACCGTCAAAGATCTGCACGACGCGATTCTGGTCCTGTTTGAACAAGAGCTTTAAGCCCTCTCCCTCTGGCTGACGCCGGAGGGCCCTTCAAAAAATGCAGCATTTCTTTAACATTTAGTGTGTTTTTTCACTGCTATACATTCCTTTACTGAATGGAACAGCCGAAAACGCACAAAATATCAAATACACCCATCATTATGATTTTATTAGCAATAATGTAAGATCATGGCTAATAAATGACATTTCTAATTCTTATATGTTATAAAAAAGACATTTCTATGTAATTATTTACATTCAAAACAATTAGCACGGTATTAATATTTTTGGTGATTAGTGTATACTTGATTTTGTGATGAGGGTCACAAAACAAAGAGCCCTCAAGAATAAGATTCGACGAGGTGAACATCATGAAAATCAAAACAACCGTAGCTGCACTCAGTATCCTGTCCGTTCTCTCTTTTGGCGCTTTTGCCGCTGATTCAATCAACAGCGATCAGGCTCAAGGCCGCCAGTCAATCGGCACCGTTTCCGTCGGCGCGGTAAGTTCTTCCCCGATGGATATGCACGCGCTGCTGAACCAAAAAGCGCAGGAGGAAGGGGCTTCTTCCTATCGCATTATCGAAGCGCGTAGCGGCGACCACTGGCACGCAACGGCGGAACTTTATAAATAAGTTTTAACGCTTATCGGTTATTCACTGAATACAGAATATCTCCAGCGGCCCAGGTACATAGCAAACCTCCCGCCGCTGCAATCAACATGGTTGGAGTAAAAATTATGAAAACTGCAATGATCATCGCATCCCTGGGCCTGGCTTCGGTACTCTCCTTCGGCGCCAGCGCCGCTGTACATCAGGTCAATGCCGAACAGGCTCAAAACCTACAGTCCATAGGCACCGTTTCTGTCTCACAGGTAGGCAGCGCACCGATGGATATGCGTCAGGAACTGGCGGCGAAAGCCGCTAAAGAAGGCGCCAGCAGCTACCGTATTATTGAAGCCCGTACCGGCGATACCTGGCACGCTACGGCTGAGTTGTACAAATAAACCCTCGTCGTCTTATCCGACGACTTGCCCCCGCCTGTCGGGGGCTTTTTTATGCCTGTCTGGCATTAAAACGTAGTTCCCCTTCCACTCTTCTTCCGCTTCATCAAACAGCAAAATCAAAGCGCCAAAGCGCCGACGCTGCTTATCGCTCAAGTGAATAAACTCAATCTCTAACGGTAGCGGCAGCAGGCCGCCGGTGGTCGCCTCCCAGAGCGAATCCAGGTTGTTTACCCTATCTCGATTCAGCTCAAAGACGCGCGAAAACTCCCGATAGAAATCCTGCTGTTCCGCTATATCATCGAAATCAAACGTATAGACCGTCATCGCCCGCCCCCGCTTAAAACCCGCCGTCATTCCCCGCTAAATACCATACCGCCGGACGGTCGCTTTACCATCCTTATATTTCTCAATCGAAGGGGTCCCGTTGATGAATAAGTATAGCGATAAAAAAACCGACGCTTCAGGCGTCGGTTTTGGTCTTTAGCTATTCGTCAACACATGCTGATACTTACGCAGCATCTCCACCAGCCGTCGAACCGGCTCCGTCACCTGCGGCGAGGCTTCCCAGAGCCGTAGCTTCTCCTGATAAATATCCAGCTCGTCGAGCAGGCGGGAGAAGTAGCGCCGACGCTTGTCATCATTACCGGCGGAGATCACGTGATCCGCAGTGCGGCGCAGCTGGCGATGGTATGACGATAGATCGTCATTAACCGGCACCGGCGCATCCCGCAGGCGCTGATGGGCAATAATCAGCGTCAGCGCGAGGCGGAAACGGGCAATATCGTCCGGGAACTTGTTCAACAGTAAGAAGAGCTGCTGATAGAGGGCCGGCAGATGGTTCTCTTTGCGCCTGGCGGTATTGGTGGTCAGCGATGACACCGCCGCCGAGACAAACTGATTGAGCAGCACGCGCCCGGTGCGCGCTCGCGAATTATCCCGCACCAGCAGGATAACCATCAGCGCGAGGAAACAGCCGACTATCTGACCTAACGCGCTATCAAGGAACTGGCTGAACTGAAACTGCATCGGGTTATCCAGCACCAGGATATTGATGGTACCGGCTAGCGCCCCCAGCGATCCCAGCCGCCGCTTCTGTACTTCAATCCCGATGAAGAATGCCATCACCGCCAGGCTAATACATAGCAGCAGCATGCTTTGCTGCGTGGCGGGCATAATCACGAGGAAGAAAAACGCCCCCAGCGGTAGGGCCGCCAGCATCCCGTAGAGGAAGTCCAGCGCCACCATGCGCGGGTTCGGCAGGCGCATCGCCAGCGCCGTGACCACCGCGATCATCACCATTGCCCCGCTGCCGGAGGTCCAGCCGGTCCACAGCCAGAACAAGGTACCGAGAATGCACGAAATGGAGGTACGCCAGAAGTTCACCATCGCATGATGGCGCTCTGCCGACTCGGCCTTCATCACCACTTCGCCCCGCAGCACTTCATCTTCAATACGGCTAATTTTGGTATTGCCGACGACGCCCCTTTTTAACAGCAGATAGCGCGTCGCGGCCCCGACCCAGCTATAGATCGTGACCGGCGTATTATGCTCCCCTTTCCAGGTCAAAAAGCGGCGCATTCTCTTCAGCTGGCGATGTACATCCTGCACGTTCTCAACCGGCTCGGCGAACAGCTCGCGGTAGTCATCCGTCACCATTTCCGGGCGTGAATTCTGGATTAAGTAGGTCTCGCAGGCTTGGGTGATCAGCGTCAGGGAGAGGGTATTAATCGCCTTCAGGCGCTGGTTCACCTTCGCCCAGCGCGAGGATTCCATAATCAGGTTTGCGCGCATACCTTCCAGCGCGCTGGTCCGGCGAACCAGCGCGCCCCAGGCTTTATCCACGACTTCGCTATCGCCATGCGCCACGCAGAGCTGCATCAGGCGATAGTGTTCAACCAGCAGGTTATCCAGCTCCAGATCGATCTCTTTTTTGATCGACCGCGGCGAAAACAGCAGGTCCGCCACGATGGCGCTGACAATACCGACCACAATCTCGCTGCAGCGCTCGACGGCAAACTGCGGCGCCAGCATCGGATCGGTATGAATGGTGATAACGATAATCAGCGCGGTATAGCCCGCCAGTCCCCAGGCGTAGGAGTTTTCAACCCGCACCAGGGAAGAGATCCAGGTACAGAACCCGGCCCACAGGCAGCACACCAGCATCATCAGCAGCGGGGCGCGGATCATCAGAATGATAATCGCCAGCGCCGCGATACAGCCGATAAAGGTCCCAACGATACGCAGCATTCCACGATAGCGGATGGCGCCCGAATAGGGCTCTCCCCCGGCCGCGAACGCCGGACCCGCGGCCACAATTGCCGCCGTCAGCACCGCCCAGCGGGGCGTTTCCAGCTCGAAAGTGAAAGCCGACAAAAAGCGCCAGCACCACCGCGCTCGCCAGCTTAACGGCAAAACGCAGGTGCCGGGGGTCAATAGTGAAGATCCCCATGATGATTAACCAAACTCACGCAGGCGCATGGCTAGTTTCTGGAAGAAATTCGCCTGCCGGGCGTCGCGATCCTCTTTGCCGGTAATCACCACCGTTGCGGTAGTCCCCGCCGGCCAGATATTCCCCTGCTGCCGATCGAGGCGAATCCGCACCGGCACGCGCTGCGCCAGACGCACCCACTCGAGGTTTGAGTCCACGGAGGCCATGCCTTTTGCATCGCTGCTGCTGCTGGCGTTGGTCACCCCGGCGGCAATGCTGTCAACCGTCCCTTTGATCGTGCGGTTGCTGCCCAGCGGGGTAATCTCCGCCCGGAAGCCTGGACGGACGCCCTCCAGCTTGGTCTCTTCGAGATAGGCCATGACGTAGAAGGTATTCTGCTTCACCAGCGCCACCGCCGTAGAGCCGCGGGTAATAAATTCCCCGCCGTAGACGTTGAGGTTGGTCACCCAGCCGTCGGCCGGCGCGCGGATAACCGTCCGCTGAAGGTCGAGCTTCGCCAGATCGCGGCTGGCTACCGATTTCGCCAGCTGGTGTTCTACCGTTTGCAGAACGTTATTGGCCTGATCTATCTCTTCCCGGGACATCGCCTGAACGCCGAGCCGGTTACGACGGCCGGCTTCAACGCGCTTTTCCTGCGCCAGAGTTTGGTAATAGGAGACGTCGGCCTCGGCCTCTGCCAGCGCCTTCTCATAACGCGGTTGGTCAACCACGAATAAAACCTGACCTTGCTTAACCAGCTGGTTATCCTTGATATTAACCTGCGAAATAAGCCCCGAGACGTCGGGCGCGATGGCCACGATATCGGCGCTAAAGCGCGCATCGCGCGTCCACGGCGATGCGGTGTAGTAGACCCACGCGCGGAAAATTGCGACAAATGCCAGGATAACCAGTATCACAGTGATTGCGGTACGGAAGATATTTCTTGTTAGTGTTTTCACATCAACCTCAAACGAACAAACGCGATATCAGATAAAAAAGGCAGCAATATAACGCGGTATTAAACAGTGCAGGGTGCCAGACGAAGTCATAGATACCGGTAGGAACCAGCAGTCGGTGCACCAGCCAGAAAATGGCCAGCGATATTAACAGCTCAAAGAAGATCGGCGGAAACGACAAGCCGAAAATCACGATGACAGGAAACAGACTCATGATGACCTTGATAAGAAGCGTGCAGGTGGTAAGCGTGAAGCATTTATTATGTAGCTAACAATATAGTAACGTAACAATTGCAGCATGATCTATATTATGTGATCTAAATCACTTTTAAGTCAGAGTGAACAATGGAACGACTAAAACGCATGTCCGTTTTTGCCAAAGTGGTTGAACTGGGTTCATTTACCGCCGCGGCCCGCCAGCTCCAGATGAGCGTTTCTTCCATCAGCCAGACCGTATCCAGGCTGGAAGATGAGCTGCAGGTAAAGCTGCTCAACCGCAGCACCCGCAGCCTTGCCTTAACCGAAGCCGGGAAGATTTATTATCAGGGCTGCCGCCGGATGCTGCATGAAGTCCAGGACGTCCATGAGCAGCTTTACGCGTTTAACAACACGCCAATCGGCACGCTGCGCGTCGGCTGCTCTTCAACTATGGCACAGAATGTCCTGGCCCACATTACCGCAGGCATGCTCAAAGAGTACCCCGGGCTGTCGGTCAATCTGGTCACCGGGATCCCGGCGCCGGACCTGATCGCCGACGGTCTGGACGTGGTTATTCGCGTCGGCGCGCTGCAGGATTCCAGCCTCTTTTCGCGTCGTCTGGGATCGATGCCGATGCTGCTCTGCGCGGCAAAAAGCTATCTTCAGCAGGCCGGGATCCCGGAAAAACCGGCGGATCTTGCCGGCCACTCCTGGCTTGAATACAGCGTGCGTCCGGATAACGAATTCGAAATCATCGCGCCGGAAGGGATCTCGACGAAGCTGATCCCGCAGGGGCGCTTCGTGACTAACGATCCGATGACCCTGGTGCGCTGGCTAACCGCCGGCGTCGGGGTCGCTTATGTTCCGCTCATGTGGGCGATCGAAGGGATCAACCGCGGGGAGCTGGAGATCCTGCTGCCAAGCTATCAGTCGGATCCCCGCCCGGTATACGCGCTGTATACCGAAAAGGACAAGCTGCCGCTGAAGGTGCAGGTGTGCATTAACTACCTGACCGAATATTTTGTCGAGGTGGCGAAAATTTATCAGGGGATGCACGGCCGCGGGCTCGACCATTAGCCGCTGGTGATAACGCGCGGCGGGATAAGTACAGGAAAGGTTACGCCTTCGACGAACGCGAAGGCGTATTGGAGATACTCAGGCTGTGCCGCCGACGGTGAGCTTATCAACCTTCAGCGTCGGCTGGCCGACGCCAACCGGCACGCTCTGGCCCTCTTTACCGCAAACGCCAACGCCGCTATCGAGCTTCAGATCGTTCCCCACCATGGAAATCTGCTGCATGGCTTCAATCCCGGAGCCGATAAGCGTCGCCCCTTTCACCGCCTTCGTCACCTTACCTTTTTCAATCAGATAGGCTTCAGAGGTGGAGAAAACAAACTTGCCGGAGGTGATATCCACCTGGCCGCCACCGAAGTTCGGCGCAAAGATACCGTAATCAACCGATTCGATAATCTCCTGCGGCGTCGATTTGCCAGCCAGCATGTAGGTGTTGGTCATACGCGGCATCGGCAGATGCGCGTAGGATTCGCGACGGCCGTTGCCGGTAGCCGCGACGCCCATCAGGCGGGCGTTGAGCTTGTCCTGCATATAGCCTTTGAGGATACCGTTCTCGATCAATACGTTGTATTGACCCGGCGTGCCCTCATCATCAATCGCCAGCGAACCACGGCGATCGGCAATGGTGCCGTCATCGACCACGGTACAGAGTTCTGATGCCACCAGCTCGCCCATATGACCGCTGAACACCGAAGTGCCGCGACGGTTAAAGTCGCCTTCCAGGCCGTGGCCTACCGCTTCATGCAGCAGTACCCCAGGCCAGCCCGCGCCCAATACCACCGGCAGCATGCCGGCCGGGGCCGCCACGGCGGAGAGATTAACCAGCGCCATGCGCACCGCTTCTCTTGCCCAGGCGTCAGCGCGAACTTCGCCCTCTTCGTTGCCCAGAAAATAGTCGTAGCCGAAACGTCCGCCGCCGCCGCTGGAGCCGCGCTCGCGTTTGCCATCATCTTCCACCAGCACGCTGACGGAAAGGCGTACCAGCGGTCGAACGTCCGCCGCCAGCGTACCGTCGGTGGCCGCCACCAGGATCAGTTCATACACGCCGCTGAGGCTGGCAGAAACCTCCTGCACGCGCTTATCGGCGGCCCGCGCCGTTTTGTCTACGCGACGCAGAATGTCCAGCTTCTCTTCACGGCCCATACTCTGCAGCGGATCGATGCTGGCATACAGCGGGCTATACTCCACCGCCCCCAGGGTGCGCACCTTACCGTCGCCGCTGTCGCGCACGATGGTACGCGCCGCCTGCGCGCTTTGTTCCAGCGCCAGCAGGCTGATTTGGTCAGCATAGGCGAAGCCGGTCTTTTCGCCGCTTACCGCGCGAACGCCGACGCCCTGATCGATATTATACGAACCATCTTTGATGATGCTGTCTTCCAGAACCCAGGATTCGTGATAGCTCGACTGAAAATAGAGATCGCCATAATCAAGACGGCGCTCGGCCAGCTGGCCAAGAATGGCAAAAAGGTCCTGATGGTTCAGGCCGTTTGCCGACAGTAATTGTTCACTTACCAGGTTCAGACTCATCGTTTGCTACTCGTTTGTTGCCGCCTGTGAGGCGGAAATAGATACCCTAAATAGTTCAGGCTGCAGAAAGGCGCCAACTGAGAGTCCGCCGGCAGCACAGAAAACCATGCGACCGGGGCGAACAAGCGTAGCCAACGCATCTGCAGCTTGAAATATAACGGATATAGAACGCTATCTATTGAGAGTGCGATAATTCCCCGCAATCGTCAAATCATTGCTTTTTGTCGCTGCGCGCCTGACGCAGCACTTCATTGATTTGCGGCTGATCGATAGGACCGGTGATGCGATAGCGCAAAATAGACACTTTATTCCACAGCGGCCCCAGCACCTTGCTGGCGGCAAACACCGCGGCCCCGACAATCGGGTTAATCACGAACGCCGTTGCCACGCCGACGGTCGCCGAGATCTCCGGCGCCACCACGGCCTGCAGGTCCAGCTGGCGGCGCACGAGGTCCACCGAGCCTGTCATCGCAATATCCGCTTCAAGGCCGTCAACCAGCGTATCATCGGTGTTCAGCACGCCATCTTTAATCCATGCCGTGCTGCGGATCGAATCGAACCAAAACCCTTCGCTGAAGGTGTCGCTGAAGTCGAAACGCAGCTTGCGCAGCAGCGCATCCACGCTCAGCAGGCGCAGGAGCTGGCCAGCGTGGCCGGTGCTCAGGTCGGTAAACTCGCCCTTACCAAGATGACTTTTCAGAACCCCGTTGAGCGAGGCCACGTCCGGCTGCCACGGCGGCGCGCGCCAGTGCAGATCGTAATCGACATCAAACGACGAACCTTTCACCGGCGTTGATACGCCAAAGAAGCCAAAGAAAGAGTCCGTTTTATTGCCGTGGAGCTTACCCTTCAACGACGTGCGTACGCCGTTTGCCGCATTAACCCACTCGCCATCGGAGGTCAGCCGGCCAAAGCCGGTATCCACCAGCCCGTTTGCAAGGGTTAGCGTATCGCCGCTGATCGCGAAGTCGCCGTCGATACGCCCGTATTTCTGCCCCCACAGCCAGCACTCCGCGCAGCGCAGCTGGAGATCCGGCCAGCCGCGAAAATCGATACGGCTATCGGCAAAAGGAGTGCTGCCGCCCGGCGCAGCATCGCTCTTCTGCGCGGCGGCCGGGTTGTAGTAGAGGTAGCGAATAGCCGCCAGCCACGGGGCGTTTTGCCGCATCGTCAGGGAAGCGTTAATTTCCCGCCCCTGCGCTTCAACCTTCGTACCACCGGCCTCCGGACGCGAGACAAGGCTAACGTTATTCCAGCTTTGCCCGGCAAAGGTCAGCGACGGCGTCCGCAGGGTAACGCGCTCAGGGAAGATAGTATTGCTGCTGACTTCGTTGGCCGCACCGCCCTGGAACAGGGCCAGCCACTGCGCGCCATCCATCGGCGGCATATTCAGCTCTACGCCGGCCTGCTCGGGGAGCGGAGAAACGGCCTTGCTGTCGGAGGTTAAAATCGCCCGATCCAGCGTCAGCTTACGGTTCAGCAGCCAGCGGCTGTTGATATGGTTTTTCGCGCCAATGGAGCCGGTCAAATCAAAGCTGTTTAGCCCGCCCGCGACGTTGATTTTCACCGGCAGCGCTTCGCCAGCCGGCTTGTCTACGGGTGCAGGTAAGTGACTGCTCACATTTTTCAGATCGCCGTTAATATCGACCTTATAGCTTGCGCTGCCGCGATACGGCAGCTCAATCGCCACCTTACCGTCCCACGGCACGCTGCCGCTTACCGCCTCATCGATAGCTTTCGGCAGCAGGCCGGTACGCGACGGCTGCCAGCTGGCGTTCATTCCCACGTCGACCAGGAAGGCTTTCGGCCCCTCGGTGGTGGAAAAATTGAGGTTTAGCGGCTGATTAAACCAGCTGGCGCTCATGTTCTCGCTTTTCAGGTCGCCGTTTACAAAGCTGAATTTACCGCTCAGGTTGTTCAGCGTTGCGTCGATAGGTTTGATAAACAGGCTGTTATTTTTGAGGTTCACATCGCCTTTGGCGGTCGTCAGCTCGCCGTCCAGCGGAATGTCGAGATGTAAGCGAGCGCTCACACCACCATCCAACTGCAGCTCGTCCAGCGCGGCGCCCAGCGTCTCTTTGAGCGGCGTCTCTTTGAAGTAAGGGCCAACCTCTTTACCCGCGCCGTTGATATCCGCGTCGATCAGCAGCTTTTCCCGCGCATAGTCAGGGATCGCCGCCTCAAGGTTGCTGGCGGCCACCTTGCCCAGCATGACCTTATCGGCCTTCATCCACAGCCCGTTATTAATAAAGTCGAGGTTGATGTCCAGGCCGGTCAGCGCGGGCCAGTCTGGCTGGAAAGCGAAGGTGGCATTGGTCAGCGGAACGGAAACCTCGAACTGGCCTTCGTTGTGCAGATAGGGGAACAGGTGCGGGTTGCCGCCGTAAACCAGCGTCGCATTCGTGGACTGGCCACCCTGAATCGCGCCGCTGAGGTAATCCACCAGCTCTTTGCCCATCAGATTTTCCGGGAAATAGCGCCACGCCTGACCGCCGTCATTGGTGCTGATCCCTGCCAGAATCCCCAGCCACGGTTCATCTCCCTGCGGCTGCAGATAGCGGAAGCCGCCCCGGGCGCGCACGCCGGTCGCCTGGACGTCAATATTGCGCCCGTCGAGCATAAAGCCCTTTTCATTCTTCACCCAGCTAAGGGTCGCGTCGCCCTGAGCGATCTCCAGCGGCGCGCGAAATACCGTTTCATAGGGCATTTTCGCCTGCGTCATGCTGGCATGCAGAGAGCCGTTCTCTACGCTCCCGGCGACGCTGCCGGAGAAATGCTCCGCACCGGGCAGCAGCTTCCACTGCTTCCACGAAAAATCGCTCCAGCTGGCCTGGAAGCGGGATTTTTCCGCCGCCTGCAGCGGGATATCCAGCGCCAGAAGATTAATTTTGCCGTTCGGCTGGGTGGTACGCCAGATTTCGCCGAGCGCGGGCGCCAGCTTATCGGCAAAAGGCTGCAGCCCGGTGAGACCGTTCAGTTCAAGGTTGCTCGCGCGGATGCGCAGCTCGTCGCTACGAGAATGGTCCTCCCCGCCGACGTCCTGCGCCGGGATCCACGCCATCGCCAGCGCGCCGCGGGGCCAGGACTTGCCATCAATAGAGATTCGGGTATCGGGGATATGGAAGCCCCAGCCCTGCCCGTTGCGGGAGATGTGCGCCGTCAGGTTATCCACCGCCAGCCGATGGGGCTGCGTATCCCCTTGCCAGCTGGCGCCGCCTTTTTTCAGCCACACGTCACCGCCGGCGATATCGCCTTTGTCGATAGTCATCCAGCCTTCGAGGCTAAAACGGGCGCTTTGCAGGGCGATATTGTCCTGCATCCAGCGGCCCAGCCACGGCTTCACGTCAATATCATCCGCCTGTAGCCAGACCCGGCCCTGGTTCAGCAGGCCGTTTTCATCGCGCAGATCCATCCGCACCTTCATCACCCCGTGCTGACCATTGAGGCTGGAGAGGCTCAGCTCGCCTTCCGCGCGGTGCCGATTCTTACCGTTCAGCCAGGTGAGCTGCGGAACGGCCAGCTCGGCGCGCTGACCGGAAAGGGTCAGGAAGCTCAGGTGGCTATCGCGGAGAATAAAGTGATCGAACTGGCGGAGGAACAGATCGCCGATGCGATCGGTTTTCAGGCTCTCGCCGCCGTCGTTGGTCTGGATCGGCGTGTTGGTGTGGATTTTTAGCTGCCAGAAGGTGAGATCGCGAAACTGCCAGCGCATGTGGAGCAGGCTTTGCCAGACGTCCAGCGCGAGGGTAACGCGCTTAACCGACAGCTCGCCGCCGTCTTTAAGCCCGGCTTTGACATCGCGGGCGTCGAGGGTAGGGCCAAAAGTTTCCCAGCTGGCGCTCAGCCGTGAGGCATCGACCGGAGCGCCGGAGATCGCGGAGATTTTCTCCAGCAGCTGGGGGCGCCATGCGTCCAGCCTGCGGCAGCACGAGACGCAGACCGCTCACCAGCAGTGCGATGACAACAATCAGTGTCGCCACGGTGAGCAGTAATATCCCGGGCAGTCGCCTCACGCATCTCTCCTTGTCAAACTGTTACACCTCATCCTTGATCTGCCCCTCAGCGCGGCGTTCATTCGCGCCGGCCAGCATCGCGACCGGAAGGCTGAACGAGGGCAAACCAGATGATTACATCATCACCACATCAAACTGCTCTTGATTATAGAGCGGTTCAATTTGCACTTTGACCTGTTTACCGACAAAGATTTCGACTTCCGCCAGCGCGTGGGACTCTTCCCCCTTCAGGGTTTCCGCGACGGCAGGAGAAGCATAGACCAGGAAACGATCCGAGTCGTAGGCATGATGTACGCGGACAATCTCGCGCATGATTTCATAGCACACCGTTTCAACCGATTTTACCGTACCGCGGCCGTGACAGGTCGGGCAGTCCTTGCACAGCACGTGCTCCACGCTTTCACGGGTGCGCTTGCGGGTCATCTCCACCAGCCCAAGCTGGGAGAAGCCGTTGATGCTGGTTTTCACCCGATCTTTGCTCAGCGCCTGCTCCAGCGAATGCAGCACCCGGCGGCGGTGATCCTCATTATTCATATCAATAAAATCAATGATAATGATCCCGCCAAGGTTGCGCAGCCGTAGCTGGCGGGCAATCGCCTGAGTCGCCTCAATATTGGTATTGAAGATGGTATCGTCAAGATTGCGGTGGCCAACGAAGGCCCCGGTGTTGATATCGACGGTGGTCATCGCTTCGGTCTGATCGATGACCAGATAGCCGCCGGACTTTAGCTCTACTTTCCGCTCCAGCGCGCGCTGAATTTCGTTCTCTACGTCAAAGAGATCGAAGATCGGCTGGCGGCCGCTGTAGTGCTCGAGCTTGCTGGTCATCTCCGGCATATATTCGGCAGTGAACTCCAGCAGCGATTCGTAGGTCAGGCGCGAGTCGACGCGAATGCGGTCGAGATGGGCGTCGGCAAAATCGCGCAGCACGCGCTGAGCCAGCGCCAGTTCGCCGTACATCTGATAGCGGGTCTGCTGGCGCTTCTTACGCTCCATCACCTTGGTCCAGACGCGCTTGAGGTAGGCGGCATCGGCGGCCATTTCCTGCTCGTGTACCCCTTCAGCCGCCGTGCGGATGATAAATCCGCCCTGCTCATCGCAGTAGTCGGCAACCACCTTCTTCAGCCGCTCGCGCTCCGCTTCGCTCTCAATGCGCTGGGAAACCCCAACGTGCGAGGCGCCGGGCATAAACACCAGATAGCGGGAAGGAATGGTGATATCGGTGGTCAGACGGGCGCCCTTCGTGCCGAGGGGGTCTTTCACCACCTGTACCATCAGGTCCTGGCCCTGACGCACCAGCTCGGAGATATCGCGCACGGTGAACTGCTTTTGCTCTTCCCCGGCGACGCACTCGGTGTGCGGCATGATGTCCGACGCGTGCAGAAATGCGGCCTTATCCAGGCCAATATCTACAAAAGCCGCCTGCATTCCCGGCAGCACTCGACTAACACGACCTTTGTAGATATTGCCTACGATCCCACGCCGCGCTTCGCGCTCAATATGAATTTCCTGCAGAATACCGCCATCGATATACGCGACGCGCGTTTCCGATGGCGTTACGTTCACTAATAATTCAGCCGTCATCTTTATCCCTTTTCTTCACGCAGTGAGTTAAAGTTACTCAGCAACTCATACGTTTCTACCAGCGGTAAGCCGACTACGGCGTGATAGCTGCCATTAATCTTCCTGACGAAGCAGCCACCCAGCCCTTGAATACCGTATGCACCTGCTTTATCTAAAGGTTCGCCGCTGGCGACGTAGCCGGCGATATCCTGCTCGCTCAGCAGGCGGAAGGTCACCTCTGTAACCACCAGACAATCCAGCGCCTGCCGTTTATCCGCCAGGGCAACCGCCGTCATCACCTGATGCGTTTTCCCGGAAAGCAGACGCAGCATCTCTGCGGCGTGCCCGGCATCGCGCGGCTTTTCCAGCACTTCGCCGTTAAGGATGACAATAGTATCTGCTCCCAGCACCGGCAGATCGCGCGACGCCAGCGCCACGCCTGCCTGCGCTTTTTCGCGCGCCAGGCGAGTCACGTAATGCTGAGCGCTCTCCTGCGGCTGGCGTTGCTCCTCAATACCGGGAACCACGCGCTCGAAAGAGAGCCCCATCTGAGTCAACAGCTCCTGTCGACGTGGAGAACCTGAAGCAAGATACAGAGTTGTCATATCAACCTTATTGCACCGCAAATTGCTGACGCACTTTACGCATTAGCAGGAATAGCCATGGCCAGAGCACACCGTTTACTACACTACTCCAGAACACTTCCGGACGGAAAGAGACGTTGATCACTAAAAACTCTGCCCAGAAAACAACGATGTCCACCGCAAGTGAGAGCATCATCACCACCAGCGCCTGCTGCCAGAGCGCCAGATTACGGAACAGCTGATATTTCAAAGCGACCAGATAAGCGATGATACTTAACGATAGCGCGCGAACGCCCAGCGTCGAGCCGCTGATGAGATCGAGAACGGCGCCCATCACGAAGCCCGTGCCGACGTTCACCCGATGCGGCAGCGCGAGGATCCAGTACAGCAGGATCAGCAGAACCCAGTTTGGCCGGAAGACGCTAATGTCCGCCGGCCAGGGCATGATCTGTAGCAAGAGTGCAATAAGAAACGAGAGCCAGATAACCCAGCGTCCCTGGCTACGGTAGCTTGCCACTATTGCCCCCCTGCAGGCAGAGGTTTCGCGGGTGGCGTCAGGCCGGTAGCAGGGGCCGGCATTTGTGGCCCGACGGAATCCGGCGCGGGCAGAACCTGCGGCATCATCTGCATCAGGCGTTCATTCGCTACGCGATGGACCTCTTCCGGAGTCATCGGGTTGGAGCCGTTACGATCGGCCCCCCACAGCAGCAGCAGATAGCGCAGGCGCTGCAGACCCGCGGTCGGACGAGCCTGAATAACGGTATACGCGCGCTGCGTATCCAGCTTGACCGAAGAGACCACGCCCACCGGATACCCTTCCGGGAAACGGCCGCCAAGGCCTGAGGTCACCAGCACGTCGCCGACGCGAATATCGGTATTCGCCGGCAGGTGCTCCAGCTGCAGATCGTCCGTACAGCCATTGCCGGCGGCAATCACGCGGATATCGTTGCGCAGCACCTGGATCGGCAGCGCATGGGTAGCGTCACAGATAAGCAGCACGCGGCTGGTCATCTTCGCGACGGCAACCACCTGACCGACAACGCCCTTATCGCTGATAACCGGCTGGCCTTCGTAAACGCCGCTGACGCTGCCTTTATCGATAACCACCTGATCGCTATAGGGATCGTTAACCGTCGAGATGACCTGGGTCACCATTTTTTGCTCATCCTGACGCAGCGGGGAGCCCAGCAGTTCACGCAGGCGCGCGTTCTCCTGCTTGTACTGGCCCAGCATCAGCAGGTCGCTATTCTTCAGCAACAGTTCCTGACGCAGCGCGCGGTTTTCCAGTTCGAGCTGATCGCGGGTGGCCAGCGTTTGCGATACGCTATCCAGCAATTCCCGGGGACCATTAGAAATAAAGTAGAAAGGACTGACGGCTGTATCCATGTACGTTCTAATCTGGCTGAACGTACCGAGGCGGCTGTCGGCGATAATCACGCCAAGCGCCACCAAAACCGCCAGAATAAGGCGAATCTGTAGCGACGGGCCACGGCTAAAAATTGGCTTCATAGGCTATGCGTATTCTCGTGTCAGTTAAGACCAGGGGCAGCCCTTGAGCCACCCCGGACCTTCGGCTGACTACTCTTCGCTAAACAAGTCGCCGCCGTGCATATCGATCATTTCCAGCGCTTTACCGCCGCCACGCGCGACGCAAGTCAGTGGATCTTCTGCAACTACGACAGGGATCCCTGTCTCTTCCATCAGCAGGCGGTCGAGGTTACGCAGCAGCGCGCCGCCGCCGGTCAGGACCATACCGCGCTCGGAGATATCAGAAGCCAGCTCTGGCGGGCACTGCTCGAGGGCAACCATCACCGCGCTAACGATGCCGGTCAGCGGTTCCTGCAGCGCTTCGAGAATTTCGTTCGAGTTCAGGGTGAAGCCGCGTGGAACGCCTTCAGCCAGGTTACGACCGCGCACTTCGATTTCACGCACTTCATCGCCCGGATAAGCGGAGCCGATTTCATGCTTGATGCGTTCTGCGGTTGCTTCACCGATCAGGGAGCCGTAGTTACGACGCACGTAATTAATCACGGCTTCATCGAAACGGTCACCGCCGATACGCACGGAAGAGGAGTAAACCACGCCGTTCAGGGAGATAACCGCTACTTCCGTGGTACCGCCGCCGATATCCACCACCATCGAACCGGTTGCTTCAGAAACCGGCAGGCCGGCGCCGATCGCGGCCGCCATCGGCTCTTCGATCAGGAAGACTTCACGGGCGCCAGCGCCCTGCGCGGATTCGCGGATTGCGCGGCGCTCAACCTGGGTCGCACCAACCGGTACGCACACCAGAACGCGCGGGCTCGGACGCATGAAGCTGTTGCTATGCACCTGTTTGATGAAGTGTTGCAGCATTTTTTCGGTAACAAAGAAGTCGGCGATAACGCCGTCTTTCATCGGGCGAATCGCCGCGATGTTGCCCGGCGTACGCCCGAGCATCTGCTTCGCTTCATGACCGACAGCGGCGACGCTTTTCGGCGATCCGGCACGATCCTGACGAATGGCCACAACGGAAGGCTCATTCAATACGATGCCTTGTCCTTTTACATAGATAAGGGTATTCGCGGTACCCAGGTCAATGGACAGGTCATTGGAAAACATGCCACGAAATTTTTTTAACATACTAAGGGATAATCCTGAAAGCTGGGGCGGAAAACAAAATCCGCTTACTTTACCAACCACACGCAGCAGCGACAAGGCGCAAAAATCATCTGCTACGGTGAAAATTAGTGCAGTTCATTTCCTTCGTTACAAATTTTCCAGCTTCGTTCGTTGCTGAAATCTTCAGCAGCTCTCCGCGCTTCAATTTGCAACCTGTCAAAGGTCATTTACTGGCATTTACGTTGCGATAATCCGGCAGGTAGACAAGCACACCCCCTTCACTATGGCGCGCGTTATTCTACGTGAAATCACGCTAAACGGCAGATCAAACCGAGTATCTTTGCGAATATTTTTTCACATTTGTGTCAAGTGGCTGTGAGGCAGCAAAAAATTCCCCCTGACCACCGGTAACGCCGCATTGAGACAGGACCTGCCACTCGCTTCGGCTGCGTACTCCGGTTGCAAAAACCTGGACCGGCATCCCCTTGCAGGCCTCCACCAGGCTCTGAACCAGCAGTCTGGTTCTCACTGCGTTTTTCAATATTACGCGACAGCCCCGGGTGTAGCTTGATGACTTCGACGTCCAGCTGCTTGATCCAGCTGGTGCCAACCAGCGTTAAGCCGGCCTGAACCACGGCGACTCGGATACCTAAAGCGTTAACCAGCCGCATAACAGGCTGCAGGCGGCCGATATATTGACAAACATCTGCCTCTGCAAGTTCAAAAATAATGCGCTGACGCTGCGATTTTTCACACTGCATCAAAGTATCGCGCAGCCAGCGCTGGAATCGGGGGCGGATCAGCGACTCCACCGTCACCTGTAAAGCGAGGTTTTCGTCCGGCCAGAAGCCTAAAAACGGCAGCAGCCGGGTGATCTGCAGGCGGTCATACTCTTCCGCCAGGCCAAACTGCTGCACCATCGGCATATATTCCGCCGCAATCACCTCTTCCGTGCCGTCGTACAGGCGGGACATCAGCTCACGGTGATGGACACGGCCGTCGCGATTCACCGCGGGCTTCAGATAGAGCCGTGGCCCGCCGCGGCTGAGCATCTGTTCAATCAGGGTACGCCAGCGCACGTTGCCGCGCCCTTTCTCCGGCAGCGAATCGTCATACACCGCCCAGCTATTGCTCCCCTGCAGAACCGCGTTGCGCGTTGCGGCTTCCGCGCGCTCCATCACCTGAGCCGTCGTCTGCCCGCTGCGGAATGCGCAAATACCGATATGCATCATGTCATCGCGGTCAAGGATGCGCGTGGGCGGCAGCGCGTCCATCGCCTTCAGCAGCAGCCCGGCGATGCTATCCGCCTCTTTCAGGGTGCGGTGCGGCAGCAGGACGGCAAAATCGCTGCGGTGATAGCGCGCCAGCAGCGCGCCGGGATAGCGCATAATAAAAGTAGAAAGCAGATTGATAAGCGTGAAGTAGTGCTCCTCCGCGGCGGCGCGCCCCCAGTTATCGCGCAGCAAATCGAACTCCGGCAGGCGGATCATCATCACAATGCCGTACGAGCCGACCTTTTCCTGATCTTCCAGCAGCGTGGCGAGTTGGTTATCGAAAAACAGGCGGTTATTGAGCCCAGTTTTGGTGTCCTGAGCGGCATAGGAGCGAATAAGCGTATCCATACGGCTTCGCTGATCGCTGGCAAACTGCAGTTCGGATAGCAGCATATCCAGCGCGCTGCTGGTGCTTACCGGCCACTCGTGCACCGATCCCCGCACCTGAGGCCCGCGTTCGCCGTGAAGGATCCTCGTCGCCCGCAGCTCCAGCAGCTCCTGTCCTGACAGCTGACGACGGATCCAGCGAACGGAAAAAAAGATCATCAGCACCATAAAGCCAATGGCGACGGAGAGCGGTCCGGTAATGTGCAGCGAGCGGAAGTAATTGGCCATCGGATCGAGATAGACCAGATGCAGCGTGATGCCGGGGTGCTTCAGCGACGGAATCGTAATTTCCCGATACTGGTTATTACTGCCCAGCGGGCGGTAGCTGTCGCTACGCGTGTGGCTGTATACCGGTTTGCCGTTAAGGAGAAAATCAACCCGCACAACTTCTACCGGCGTCATCAGCTCATCCATCTGCGGATCGAGCCGGGAAAAGGATGAAGAGATCAGGCGGTTATCCAGCACCGTCGCCACGGCCTGGACGCGATTCTCTACTTTTTGCTGAATACCGTTATAAAAACTCAGCGACGCGCCAATTAGCGTGACAAAGATAGTCAGGCTGGTGAGCAGCGTGACAAATGCTGAGAATTTCGTCGTTAATCGCATCCCTGTGTTAACTCCGCGTGTGAATGACTGCCCGACAGATATTCGGACTCCGGTACTGGCGCTTTTCCCAAAGTAAGCACTAACTTTCTAAAGTGCGAGGCATACTATCAAAGCTGACGTATCTGGCAATTTATTGCGTTGTATCGGCGTAATAATGCCGATAGCGAGTATAGTCTGCAGAAAAATTTTTCCAATCTTTGTGCCAATAAGGACCCGCATATGCAGGCTTTAATATTAGAACAGCAGGATGGCAAAACAATCTCTTCGGTGCAAACCATTGACGCCAGCCGGCTGCCTCAGGGCGATGTCACCGTCGATATCCAGTGGTCCAGTCTCAACTATAAAGACGCGCTGGCCATCACCGGTAGCGGAAAAATCATCCGCAACTTTCCGATGATTCCTGGCATCGATTTCGCCGGGGTCGTCCATACCAGCGAAGATCCGCGCTTCCACGCAGGCCAGCAGGTGCTGCTCACCGGCTGGGGCGTGGGCGAAAATCACTGGGGCGGCCTGGCCGAGCAGGCGCGCGTGCAGGGCGACTGGCTGGTGGCGATGCCTGAAGGGCTGGACGGTCGTAAAGCGATGGCGATCGGTACCGCCGGCTTCACCGCCATGCTGTGTGTGATGGCGCTGGAGGATGCCGGCATTCGCCCGCAGGACGGCGAGGTTGTCGTCACCGGCGCCAGCGGCGGCGTCGGCAGCACCGCGGTCGCACTGCTGCATCGTCTGGGCTACCAGGTGGTCGCCGTTTCGGGTCGCGAAAGCACCCATCAATATCTGAAGGCGCTGGGGGCGCAGCGTATCGTTGGGCGCGAGGAGTTTGCCGAAACCCGCCCGCTGGAGAAACAGCAGTGGGCCGGCGCGGTCGATACCGTCGGCGACAAGGTGCTGGCGAAAGTGCTGGCGCAGATGAACTACGGCGGCTGCGTGGCCGCCTGCGGCCTGGCCGGCGGCTTTGCGCTGCCGACGACGGTGATGCCGTTTATTTTGCGTAACGTCCGTCTGCAGGGCGTTGATTCGGTGATGACTCCGCCCGCGCGCCGGGCTGAAGCCTGGCGGCGGCTGGTTCGCGATCTGCCTGAATCCTTCTACGCACAAAGCGCCACGGAAATTACGCTCGCCGAAGCGCCGGCCTTTGCCGGGAAGATTATGGCTAACCAAATCCAGGGCCGGACGCTGGTAAAAATCGCCTAATATGCAATTTTTCGTGACATATTCGCGATAGTTCTCCGTCTCCGTCATGCTTAGGAAAAAGCATGCCGGAGAATGTCATGAAACACAAAAAGCTAACGGAAGCCGACGTCACGGCAGAATCCGTGTTTATGCTACAGCGTCGCCAGGTTCTGAAAACCCTGGGGATTACCGCAACGGCCCTTTCCCTTTCCCCCACGGCAAAAGCCGATCTTCTCGATTGGTTCAAAGGCCACGACCGCCCTCCCGCGCCGGCGGGCAAAGCGCTGACCTTCAACAAACCCGCCGAGTGGCAAAACGCGCTGCCGCTCACGCCGGAGGATAAGGTATCCGGCTACAACAACTTCTATGAGTTCGGTCTGGATAAAGCCGATCCGGCAGCCAACGCCGGCAGTCTGCGAACCGATCCGTGGACGCTGACTATCGGCGGAGAAGTCGCCAAACCGCTGACGCTCGATCATCACGATCTGACCACCCGCTTTCCGCTCGAAGAGCGCATTTACCGGATGCGCTGCGTCGAAGCCTGGTCGATGGTGGTGCCGTGGGTTGGCTTCCCGCTGCATAAGCTGCTGGCGCTGGTTGAGCCCACCAGCAGCGCCCGCTACGTAGCGTTTAAAACCGTCTACGCTCCCGACCAGATGCCGGGGCAAAAAGATCGCTTTATCGGCGGCGGCCTGGCCTATCCTTATGTAGAAGGCCTGCGCCTGGATGAGGCGATGCATCCCCTGACCCTGCTGAGCGTGGGCGTCTACGGCAAGGCGCTGCCGCCGCAAAACGGCGCGCCGATACGGCTGACGGTCCCGTGGAAATATGGTTTTAAAGGGATTAAGTCGATTGTCAGTATCGAACTCACCCGCGATCGGCCGCCGACCACCTGGAATCTGGCGGGACCGGATGAGTACGGCTTTTACGCCAACGTCAATCCGCACGTCGATCATCCGCGCTGGTCGCAGGCAACGGAACGCTTTATCGGTTCCGGGGGCGTACTGGACGTCAAGCGCCAGCCGACGCTGCTGTTCAACGGCTATGCTGACGAAGTGGCATCGCTCTACCGGGGCCTGAATTTGCGGGAGAATTACTAGTGCGTCTGAACGTAAAACAGATTACCTGGCTGAAGGTCATTCTCCACCTGGCCGGATTTCTCCCCTTTCTCTGGCTATTCTGGGCTGCGCAGCAGGGGTACTTCAGCGCCGACCCGGCAAAGGATATTCAACACTTTACCGGTAGGATGGCTCTTAAATTTCTGCTGGCAACCTTGCTTGTCTCGCCGCTGGCGCGCTACGCTAAACAGCCGCTGTTGATTCGTACCCGTCGCCTGCTGGGATTATGGTGTTTTGCCTGGGCGACGCTGCACCTGACCAGCTATACGCTGCTGGAGCTGGGTATTAACAATCTGGCGCTGCTGGGTTCTGAGCTGGTTAGCCGGCCGTATCTGACGCTGGGGTTTATCATCTGGCTTACCCTGCTGGCGCTGGCGGTAACGTCGACTCAGGCGCTACAGCGAAAATTAGGCCGACGCTGGCAAACGTTGCATAACTTCGTCTATCTGGTGGCGATTCTTGCTCCCATCCACTATCTATGGTCAGTGAAGATATTATCCCCGCAGCCGTTGATCTATGCCGGGCTGGCGGTGGTGCTTTTAGCATGGCGTTACAAGAAGTTCCGCCAATGGTGGCGCTAATCCCCGGATATGTGCAGTTTCCCGCAGATCTTTTATCAACCGCGACTCTTTTCACGATAGCGGTTGATAATCTTCCCTGATAAGACCAGTATTTAGCTGCCAAATGCTACGAAATCGTTATAATGTGCGACTTTGGTTTTCCTGGAGGGGTTTTAATGCCCTGAAAAGGTGACAAGCGCGTTTCGAAGGTATATTTTGTTTTTTTACCCGAGAATAGCAGGAGATAGCCGCACAATGGCTGACAAGTTTCGCATTTTGCTTTTGAACGGCCCCAACCTTAACATGCTTGGTACACGTGAGCCCGAGAAGTATGGCACCCTCACGCTTTCTGAAATTGTTAACCGTCTGGGATCGGAAGCCGCGGCTCTGAACGTGGCGCTGGATCACCTGCAATCGAATGCGGAGTACGCGCTAATCGACCGAATTCATCAGGCTAAAGACGCTGTAGACTATATCCTGATTAATCCGGCCGCGTTTACGCACACCAGCGTGGCAATCCGCGACGCGCTGCTTGCGGTGAATATCCCGTTTATCGAGATCCACCTGAGCAACGTGCATGCCCGCGAACCATTCCGTCATCACTCCTATCTGTCGGATATCGCCGCAGGCGTTATCTGTGGATTCGGGGCGGACGGTTATTCATACGCTTTACAGACGGCGGTAAAACGCCTGTCACAATCACACTAAACAAAGAGTACGGAACCCACTCATGGATATTCGTAAGATTAAAAAACTGATCGAGCTGGTCGAAGAGTCTGGCATCAACGAACTGGAAATTTCTGAAGGTGAAGAGTCCGTGCGCATCAGCCGCTCGGCTCCGAACACCGGCTATCCAGTGATGCAGCAGGCTTATGCCGCTCCGATGATGCAGGCGCAGGCACCCGTTGCCGCAGCACCGGTAGCCGCGCAGGCAGAAGCCCCGGCGAAAGCGGAAATCAGTGGTCACATCGTACGTTCCCCGATGGTTGGTACTTTCTACCGCACCCCGAGCCCGGACGCGAAAGCGTTTGTGGAAATCGGCCAGAAAGTCAACGTGGGCGACACTCTGTGCATCGTCGAAGCAATGAAAATGATGAACCAGATCGAAGCCGACAAAGCCGGCGTGGTGAAAGCCATTCTGATCGAAAGCGGCCAACCGGTAGAATTTGACGAGCCGCTGGTAGTCATCGAGTAACGAGGCGAACATGCTGGATAAAATTGTTATCGCCAACCGTGGCGAGATTGCACTGCGTATCCTGCGTGCCTGTAAAGAACTGGGCATCAAGACCGTCGCTGTGCACTCCACTGCGGATCGCGATTTAAAACACGTACTGTTAGCGGATGAGACGGTCTGTATTGGCCCGGCTCCGTCCGTAAAAAGCTATCTGAATATCCCGGCGATCATCAGCGCGGCGGAAATTACCGGCGCGGTGGCCATCCATCCGGGTTATGGCTTCCTGTCCGAAAACGCCAACTTTGCTGAGCAGGTTGAACGTTCCGGCTTCATCTTCATCGGCCCGAAAGCCGACACCATTCGCCTGATGGGCGATAAAGTGTCGGCGATCACCGCCATGAAGAAAGCCGGCGTGCCGACCGTTCCTGGTTCCGATGGCCCGCTGGGCGACGACATGGAAGCTAACCGCGCCCATGCGAAGCGCATCGGCTATCCGGTTATCATCAAGGCCTCCGGCGGCGGCGGCGGTCGCGGCATGCGCGTTGTGCGCAGCGACGCCGAGCTGGCGCAGTCCATCTCCATGACCAAAGCTGAAGCGAAAGCCGCTTTCAGCAACGACATGGTGTATATGGAGAAATACCTGGAAAATCCTCGTCATATCGAGATCCAGGTGCTGGCTGACGGCCAGGGTAACGCGATCTATCTGGCCGAGCGCGACTGCTCCATGCAGCGCCGTCACCAGAAAGTTGTCGAAGAAGCGCCGGCGCCGGGCATTACTCCGGAACTGCGTCGCTACATCGGCGAGCGCTGCTCCAAGGCCTGCGTTGATATCGGCTATCGCGGAGCGGGTACCTTCGAGTTCCTGTTCGAAAACGGCGAGTTCTACTTCATTGAAATGAACACCCGTATTCAGGTTGAACACCCGGTAACAGAAATGATCACCGGCGTGGACCTGATTAAAGAGCAGCTGCGGATTGCCGCAGGTCAGCCGCTATCCATCAAGCAGGAAGAAGTTCAGGTCCGCGGCCATGCGGTTGAATGCCGTATTAACGCCGAAGACCCGAATACCTTCCTGCCGAGCCCGGGTAAAATTACCCGCTTCCACGCGCCGGGCGGTTTCGGCGTGCGCTGGGAGTCTCATATCTACGCCGGCTATACCGTGCCGCCGTACTATGACTCAATGATCGGCAAGCTTATCTGCTACGGCGAAAACCGTGATGTGGCGATTTCACGCATGAAAAATGCGCTGCAGGAGCTGATCATCGACGGCATCAAAACTAACGTCGATCTGCAGATTCGCATCATGAACGACGAGCACTTCCAGCACGGTGGGACCAATATCCACTATCTGGAGAAAAAGCTCGGTATGCAGGAAAAATAATCCTGTATCGCAGCAAAAGGCCGGATAATCCGGCCTTTTTTCTTTTTCTCTCCTCTCCTCTTTTCCATGCGGTACAATCCCCGCTTTCTTCATCCTCCTGGGACTAAAAAATGGACAATCGTTTTGTTCAGGCCCACAAAGAAGCGCGCTGGGCGCTGTGGCTGACCCTTCTCTATCTTGCCGCCTGGCTGGCTGCGGCCTATCTCCCGGACAGCGCAATCGGCATCACCGGGCTGCCGCACTGGTTCGAAATGGCCTGCCTGCTGGTGCCGCTGGTATTTATCCTGCTGTGCTGGGCGATGGTGCGTTTCATATTCCGCGATATTCCGCTGGAGGATCGCGATGCAGCTTGAAATCGTCGTCATCCTGATTGCCTATCTGTTCGTGGTCTTCGGCCTGTCGCTTTACGCCATGCGCAAACGCAGCAGCGGCAGCTTTCTCAGCGAATATTTCCTCGGCAGCCGCTCCATGGGGGGCTTCGTGCTGGCCATGACGCTCACCGCCACCTACATCAGCGCCAGTTCGTTTATCGGCGGGCCTGGGGCCGCCTACAAGTACGGGCTCGGCTGGGTGCTGCTGGCGATGATCCAGGTGCCGACGATCTGGCTTTCGCTGGGGATCCTCGGCAAGAAGTTCGCCATTCTGGCGCGACGCTACAACGCCATCACCCTCAACGACATGCTGCAGGCTCGCTACCAAAGCCGCGCCGTCGTCTGGATCGCCAGCATAAGCCTGCTGGTTGCCTTCGTTGGGGCGATCGCCGTGCAGTTTATCGGCGGCGCGCGCCTGCTGGAGACCGCGGCTGGGATTAAATATGAACACGGCCTGCTGATCTTCGGCATCACTATCGCCCTGTACACCGCGTTCGGCGGCTTTCGCGCCAGCGTGCTCAATGACACCATGCAGGGCCTGGTGATGCTGATTGGCACTATCGTGCTGCTGGTAGGGGTTGTCCACGCTGCGGGCGGTCTGCATCACGCCGTTGATACCTTACAAAAGATCGATCCGCAGCTGGTATCGCCGCACGGCGTCGACGGTATCCTTACCCCGACCTTTATGACCTCATTTTGGGTACTGGTGTGCTTCGGCGTGATCGGCCTGCCGCATACCGCCGTACGCTGCATTTCCTATAAAGACAGCAAAGCCGTTCACCGCGGGATCATCATTGGTACCGTGGTCATCGCTCTACTGATGTTTGGTATGCACCTCGCCGGCGCCCTGGGCCGCGCGGTGCTGCCGCATCTCACCGTTCCCGATCGGGTGATCCCAACTCTGATGGTCCAGGTGCTGCCGCCGTGGGCCGCGGGCCTGTTTTTGGCGGCGCCGATGGCGGCGATTATGTCGAACGTTAACGCCCATTTATTGCAGGCATCGGCTACGATCGTTAAGGATCTTTGGCTCAGCGCCCGGCCTGCCAAAAGGCATAATGAGCAAAAGCTGAAAAGGATCTCCACCGCCACCACCCTGGTTATCGGGATCCTGATGATGCTGGCAGCCTGGCGGCCGCCGGAGATGATCATCTGGCTCAACCTGCTGGCCTTCGGCGGCCTGGAAGCGGTGTTCTTATGGCCGCTGGTTATGGGCCTGTACTGGGAGCGCGCCAACGCGACCGGCGCCCTCAGCGCCATGATCGTTGGCGGCGTGCTTTACGCCGTGCTGGCGACATTCAATATTCAGTACCTGGGCTTTCATCCGATTGTGCCCTCGCTGCTGTTAAGCTTGCTGGCTTTTGTGATTGGCAACCGTTTCGGTCAGCCCATTCCACCAGCCCCTATTATGACTACTGATAAATAAAGAGTTTGCCATGCCTTGGATCCAACTGAAACTGAACACGACCGGCGCGCACGCTGAAGAGTTAAGCGATGCGCTGATGGAGGCCGGTGCCGTCTCTATCACCTTCCAGGATACCCACGATACGCCGGTATTCGAACCGCTGCCGGGGGAAACCCGCCTGTGGGGAGACACCGACGTTATCGGCCTGTTCGACGCGGAGAGCGATATGAACGAAGTCGTCGCCATCCTTGAGCAGCACCCTCTTCTGGGCACCGGCTTCGCGCACAAAATCGAGCAGCTGGAAGACAAAGACTGGGAGCGCGAATGGATGGATAATTTCCACCCGATGCGTTTCGGCGAGCGGCTGTGGATTTGCCCAAGCTGGCGTGAAGTGCCGGATGCCAACGCGGTGAACGTGATGCTCGATCCGGGCCTCGCCTTCGGTACCGGTACCCACCCGACGACCTCCCTATGCCTGCAGTGGCTGGACGGGCTGGATCTGGCGGGTAAAACGATTATTGATTTCGGCTGCGGTTCCGGGATCCTGGCAATTGCCGCCCTGAAGCTCGGCGCGGCGAAGGCCATCGGCATCGATATCGACCCGCAGGCGATTCAGGCCAGCCGCGATAACGCCGAACGTAACGGCGTCTCAGAGCGTCTGGAGCTCTATTTACCCCAGGATCAGCCAGAGGCTCTCAGCGCCGACGTCGTGGTCGCCAACATCCTGGCCGGCCCGTTACGCGAGCTGGCTCCGTTAATCAGCGTGCTGCCCGTTACAGGCGGCCTGCTGGGCCTCTCCGGGATCCTTGCCAGCCAGGCTGACGGCGTCTGCGAAGCCTACGCCGATCGCTTTAATCTCGACCCGGTGGTTGAAAAAGAAGAGTGGTGCCGGATTACCGGCCAGCGGAAGTAAGCGCCAATGCGGCCTGCGGGCCGCATTTTTGTTTCCAGTAGCCGCCGAATGACGTCAAGAAATGGGAGCCAGATCGCATTACGAAGCGCTTTTTTGGCTACAAAAACAGCGTTTTATGCCGCCAATGAGCCTCTTTTTCTAAGAAAAATAGATAAGTTTTACGATTTTATAATTGGACACAAATTACCCACATCGAATTAACACAATGATTAATATGATAATTTATTCAACGCATTTTCGTTACCCCTGGATTCATTGATCTGTGACAGGGGATTGCTCAAAGTTTGGCCTTTCATCTCGTGCAAAAAATGCGTAATATACGCCGCCTTGCAGTCACAGTATGGTCATTTCTTAACTCATGCGCATCGGACACTACCAGCTTAGAAATCGCCTGATCGCAGCACCTATGGCTGGCATTACTGACAGACCATTCAGGACGCTGTGCTATGAGATGGGAGCAGGTTTAACCGTTTCCGAGATGATGTCCTCCAACCCGCAGGTTTGGGAGAGCGACAAGTCCCGTTTACGGATGGTGCACGTTGATGAGCCCGGTATTCGTACCGTGCAAATCGCCGGTAGCGTACCGGAAGAGATGGCCGCAGCCGCCCGTATTAACGTGGAAAGCGGCGCCCAAATTATTGATATTAATATGGGGTGCCCGGCGAAAAAGGTGAATCGCAAGCTCGCAGGTTCAGCCCTCTTGCAGCATCCCGAGCAGGTGAAGTTAATCCTGACGGCGGTCGTCAAGGCAGTGGACGTTCCCGTGACGCTCAAGATTCGCACCGGTTGGGAGCCGGAACACCGTAACTGCGTAGAGATTGCCCAACTGGCCGAAGAGTGTGGCATTCAGGCTCTGACTATTCACGGACGCACGCGCGCCTGTTTGTTTAACGGAGACGCTGAATACGACAGTATTCGGGCAGTTAAGCAGAAAGTTTCCATTCCGATTATCGCGAATGGTGACATTACTGACCCGCTTAAAGCCAGAGCTGTGCTCGACTATACGGGGGCAGATGCCCTTATGATAGGCCGCGCGGCTCAGGGAAGACCCTGGATCTTTCGGGAAATCCAGCATTATCTGGACACTGGAGAGCTGCTGCCCCCCCTGCCGCTGGCAGAGGTTAAGCGCTTGCTTTGCGCTCACGTTCGGGAATTGCATGACTTTTACGGTCAGGCAAAAGGGTACCGAATTGCGCGTAAACACGTTTCCTGGTATCTCCAGGAGCACGCTCCAAATGACCAGTTTCGGCGCACATTCAACGCCATAGAGGATGCCAGCGATCAGCTGGAGGCGTTGGAGGCATACTTCGAAAATTTTGCGTAAACAGAAATAAAGAGCTGACAGAACTATGTTCGAACAACGCGTAAATTCTGACGTACTGACCGTTTCTACCGTTAACTCTCAGGATCAGGTAACTCAAAAACCCCTGCGTGACTCGGTTAAACAGGCACTGAAGAACTATTTTGCTCAACTGAACGGTCAAGACGTTAGTGACCTGTATGAGCTGGTACTGGCTGAAGTAGAACAGCCCCTGTTGGACATGGTGATGCAATACACCCGCGGTAACCAGACCCGTGCTGCCCTGATGATGGGCATCAACCGCGGTACGCTGCGTAAAAAATTGAAAAAATACGGCATGAACTGATACTAGTCAGTTAATTGCTTGAATAAAAGGCGCTCTTCGGCATGGGGAAGCGCCTTTTTACTGCCTCGCGTTTATTCCCTTCCCGCATCCTCCCTCTGAATTAACCGATCCCTGTAATCTACCAGCAGCACGATGATGTAGCTGCCCGCTGCGCAGTATCCGCCCCTTATCCCGGCACAGGTGCTCAGACCGCACAGGATGCCCTGACGCAGGCTATCGAACAGAATGTGGGGACGGGCAACCTGATATAGAAATCCTCTGCCAGCGGCTCTGCGAGCGCTCGCTGTCATCACGGCAATGTTTCTTCGAGGCGTGTACGGGATCCGCACGGGCTTACCCTCGTCCCGGTTATCGTTCGCTCACCCAGGCACCTGTGTGCTATGAAAGAGGGCGATCCTTGAGGGGGTTGTCGGCAGCGTTATTTTGCGAGCTCAATAATGACGTTTATTTTCAACCTGGCTTATTCATAGCGACGGGCCTGTCGGCCAAAAATGCCGCTCCGATCGTCGCCTGGGCTAAGGATCTAATGAATACGGGCAAAGATTCCGCTCTTACAGTTTTATTTTAACCTATAAAAACCAATACGTTACATTAAGTAATTATAAAATCGACCGCCACCGGATTTATTTCATTATTTTGTTCTGCATTTTTTCTACGCAATTCCCTGCTTATCTCCATGATATTTACGTAGCTCATAAATTGAGATGATTTCCTTTATCCAGCCTCCGTATTAGCGATGGTAAAATAGGCTATTCCGTCGTGTATCTCACCCGATGCAGTAAAACGGATTATTCAGAGGTAATATCATGAAGAAATTTATTTTAGTGACGCTGCTGGCAACTCTACTCGCCGGCTGCGCGCATGACTCTCCCTGCGTGCCGGTCTATGATTCTGAAGGCAGGTTAGTTCATACCAATACCTGTATGAAAGGCACGACTCAGGATAACTGGGAAACGGCAGGGGCAATTGCCGGCGGTGCGGCGGCGGTGGCTGGATTAACGCTGGGGATTGTAGCGCTGACCCGTTAATCCCGGTCGGTCCAGTGGCCGGCGGCACTCCCCAACGAGGAGTAGAACAAGAAAGGGCCTGGTCGAGAGACCGGGCCCTTTTTGCGTGGACGGCAGGTTATAAAGAGTGATCTATGAGCGCAAATCCGGTGCGCGCTGGAATTTTTGGCCGTTCTTCAACAGTTTAGGCCGCCGTTGTTCAGTAAGCGAAAGCAGACAAGCAAAAAGGCCCAGTCTTTCGACTGGGCCTTCTGCTTTATTTGATGCCTGGCAATTCCCTACTCTCACATGGGGAGACCCCACACTACCATCGGCGCTACGGCGTTTCACTTCTGAGTTCGGCATGGGGTCAGGTGGGACCACCGCGCTCTCGTCGCCAGGCAAATTCTTTAAAATACTTTATCTAGCTTAAAAACTGGTGCTGATACCCAGAGTCGAACTGGGGACCTCACCCTTACCAAGGGTGCGCTCTACCAACTGAGCCATATCAGCACGCTTAATTTGGTACCGGGCAATAACTCTTCGGGCCGTTGCTCCGCAACGTTCAAAGCATTCGCTTTTGTCCTACTCTCTGTCGAGTAGTGAACTGCCTCAAAGATCAGTGCCATACTGCTAATTTGATGCCTGGCAGTTCCCTACTCTCACATGGGGAGACCCCACACTAGCATCGGCGCTACGGCGTTTCACTTCTGAGTTCGGCATGGGGTCAGGTGGGACCACCGCGCTACTGCCGCCAGGCAAATTCTGTTTACCAACACGCCACAAGGCCTGTCAGCTAATCTGTATCAAGCTGATTATCGTCTCACGCCAAAACAGCTTCGGCGTTGTAAGGTTAAGCCTCACGGTTCATTAGTATCGGTTAGCTCAACGTATCGCTACGCTTACACACCCGACCTATCAACGTCGTCGTCTTCAACGTTCCTTCAGGACTCTCAGGGAGTCAGGGAGAACTCATCTCGGGGCAAGTTTCGTGCTTAGATGCTTTCAGCACTTATCTTTTCCGCATTTAGCTACCGGGCAATGCCATTGGCATGACAACCCGAACACCAGTGATGCGTCCACTCCGGTCCTCTCGTACTAGGAGCAGCCCCCCTCAATTCTCCAGCGCCCACGGCAGATAGGGACCGAACTGTCTCACGACGTTCTAAACCCAGCTCGCGTACCACTTTAAACGGCGAACAGCCGTACCCTTGGGACCTACTTCAGCCCCAGGATGTGATGAGCCGACATCGAGGTGCCAAACACCGCCGTCGATATGAACTCTTGGGCGGTATCAGCCTGTTATCCCCGGAGTACCTTTTATCCGTTGAGCGATGGCCCTTCCATTCAGAACCACCGGATCACTATGACCTGCTTTCGCACCTGCTCGCGCCGTCACGCTCGCAGTCAAGCTAGCTTATGCCATTGCACTAACCTCCTGATGTCCGACCAGGATTAGCTAACCTTCGTGCTCCTCCGTTACTCTTTGGGAGGAGACCGCCCCAGTCAAACTACCCACCAGACACTGTCCGCAACCCCGATCAGGGGCCCACGTTAGAACACCAGCCATTAAAGGGTGGTATTTCAAGGATGGCTCCATGCAGACTGGCGTCCACACTTCAAAGCCTCCCACCTATCCTACACATCAAGGACCAGTGTTCAGTGTCAAGCTATAGTAAAGGTTCACGGGGTCTTTCCGTCTTGCCGCGGGTACACTGCATCTTCACAGCGAGTTCAATTTCACTGAGTCTCGGGTGGAGACAGCCTGGCCATCATTACGCCATTCGTGCAGGTCGGAACTTACCCGACAAGGAATTTCGCTACCTTAGGACCGTTATAGTTACGGCCGCCGTTTACCGGGGCTTCGATCAAGAGCTTCTCCCTAAGGATAACCCCATCAATTAACCTTCCGGCACCGGGCAGGCGTCACACCGTATACGTCCACTTTCGTGTTTGCACAGTGCTGTGTTTTTAATAAACAGTTGCAGCCAGCTGGTATCTTCGACTGACTTCAGCTCCACGAGCACGTCGCTTCACTTACCATCAGCGTGCCTTCTCCCGAAGTTACGGCACCATTTTGCCTAGTTCCTTCACCCGAGTTCTCTCAAGCGCCTTGGTATTCTCTACCTGACCACCTGTGTCGGTTTGGGGTACGATTCGTTGTTACCTGATGCTTAGAGGCTTTTCCTGGAAGCAGGGCATTTGTTACTTCAGCACCGTAGTGCCTCGTCATCACACCTCAGCGTTAAAAAGGTTCCGGATTTACCTGGAGCCTCCGCCTACATGCTTAAACCGGGACAACCGTCGCCCGGCTAACATAGCCTTCTCCGTCCCCCCTTCGCAGTAACACCGAGTACAGGAATATTAACCTGTTTCCCATCGACTACGCCTTTCGGCCTCGCCTTAGGGGTCGACTCACCCTGCCCCGATTAACGTTGGACAGGAACCCTTGGTCTTCCGGCGAGCGGGCTTTTCACCCGCTTTATCGTTACTTATGTCAGCATTCGCACTTCTGATACCTCCAGCAACCCTCACAGGCCACCTTCAACGGCTTACAGAACGCTCCCCTACCCAACAACGCATAAGCGTCGCTGCCGCAGCTTCGGTGCATGGTTTAGCCCCGTTACATCTTCCGCGCAGGCCGACTCGACCAGTGAGCTATTACGCTTTCTTTAAATGATGGCTGCTTCTAAGCCAACATCCTGGCTGTCTGGGCCTTCCCACATCGTTTCCCACTTAACCATGACTTTGGGACCTTAGCTGGCGGTCTGGGTTGTTTCCCTCTTCACGACGGACGTTAGCACCCGCCGTGTGTCTCCCGTGATAACATTCTTCGGTATTCGTAGTTTGCATCGGGTTGGTAAGTCGGGATGACCCCCTAGCCGAAACAGTGCTCTACCCCCGAAGATGAGTTCACGAGGCGCTACCTAAATAGCTTTCGGGGAGAACCAGCTATCTCCCGGTTTGATTGGCCTTTCACCCCCAGCCACAAGTCATCCGCTAATTTTTCAACATTAGTCGGTTCGGTCCTCCAGTTAGTGTTACCCAACCTTCAACCTGCCCATGGCTAGATCACCGGGTTTCGGGTCTATACCCTGCAACTTAACGCCCAGTTAAGACTCGGTTTCCCTGCGGCTCCCCTATTCGGTTAACCTTGCTACAGAATATAAGTCGCTGACCCATTATACAAAAGGTACGCAGTCACACCCCGAAGGATGCTCCCACTGCTTGTACGTACACGGTTTCAGGTTCTTTTTCACTCCCCTCGCCGGGGTTCTTTTCGCCTTTCCCTCACGGTACTGGTTCACTATCGGTCAGTCAGGAGTATTTAGCCTTGGAGGATGGTCCCCCCATATTCAGACAGGATACCACGTGTCCCGCCCTACTCTTCGAGTTCACAGTATGTGCATTTTAGTGTACGGGAGTATCACCCTGTACCCTGCGACTTTCCAGACGCTTCCACTAACACATAAACTGATTCAGACTCTGGGCTGCTCCCCGTTCGCTCGCCGCTACTGGGGGAATCTCGGTTGATTTCTTTTCCTCGGGGTACTTAGATGTTTCAGTTCCCCCGGTTCGCTTCGTTAAGCTATGTATTCACTTAACGATAGTGTGTCGAAACACACTGGGTTTCCCCATTCGGAAATCGCCGGTTATAACGGTTCATATCACCTTACCGACGCTTATCGCAGATTAGCACGTCCTTCATCGCCTCTGACTGCCAGGGCATCCACCGTGTACGCTTAGTCGCTTAACCTCACAACCCGAAGCTGTTTCGTAAAACAGTCGCGTTGCGAAAATTTGAGAGACTCGAACACACTTAACAGTGTGTCGTTTCAATTTTCAGCTTGATCCAGATTTTTAAAGAGCAAAATTTCACAATGCACTTAACAGTACATTTTGAAATTTATCATTCATCAGACAATCTGTGTGAGCACTACAAAGGCAGGTTCTTTCAGGTAAGGAGGTGATCCAACCGCAGGTTCCCCTACAGTTACCTTGTTACGACTTCACCCCAGTCATGAATCACAAAGTGGTAAGCGCCCTCCCGAAGGTTAAGCTACCTACTTCTTTTGCAACCCACTCCCATGGTGTGACGGGCGGTGTGTACAAGGCCCGGGAACGTATTCACCGTGGCATTCTGATCCACGATTACTAGCGATTCCGACTTCACGGAGTCGAGTTGCAGACTCCGATCCGGACTACGACATACTTTATGAGGTCCGCTTGCTCTCGCGAGGTCGCTTCTCTTTGTATATGCCATTGTAGCACGTGTGTAGCCCTGGTCGTAAGGGCCATGATGACTTGACGTCATCCCCACCTTCCTCCAGTTTATCACTGGCAGTCTCCTTTGAGTTCCCGGCCGGACCGCTGGCAACAAAGGATAAGGGTTGCGCTCGTTGCGGGACTTAACCCAACATTTCACAACACGAGCTGACGACAGCCATGCAGCACCTGTCTCACGGTTCCCGAAGGCACTAAAGCATCTCTGCTGAATTCCGTGGATGTCAAGACCAGGTAAGGTTCTTCGCGTTGCATCGAATTAAACCACATGCTCCACCGCTTGTGCGGGCCCCCGTCAATTCATTTGAGTTTTAACCTTGCGGCCGTACTCCCCAGGCGGTCGACTTAACGCGTTAGCTCCGGAAGCCACTCCTCAAGGGAACAACCTCCAAGTCGACATCGTTTACAGCGTGGACTACCAGGGTATCTAATCCTGTTTGCTCCCCACGCTTTCGCACCTGAGCGTCAGTCTTTGTCCAGGGGGCCGCCTTCGCCACCGGTATTCCTCCAGATCTCTACGCATTTCACCGCTACACCTGGAATTCTACCCCCCTCTACAAGACTCAAGCCTGCCAGTTTCAAATGCAGTTCCCAGGTTGAGCCCGGGGATTTCACATCTGACTTAACAGACCGCCTGCGTGCGCTTTACGCCCAGTAATTCCGATTAACGCTTGCACCCTCCGTATTACCGCGGCTGCTGGCACGGAGTTAGCCGGTGCTTCTTCTGCGAGTAACGTCAATTGCTGAAGTTATTAACCTCAACACCTTCCTCCTCGCTGAAAGTACTTTACAACCCGAAGGCCTTCTTCATACACGCGGCATGGCTGCATCAGGCTTGCGCCCATTGTGCAATATTCCCCACTGCTGCCTCCCGTAGGAGTCTGGACCGTGTCTCAGTTCCAGTGTGGCTGGTCATCCTCTCAGACCAGCTAGGGATCGTCGCCTAGGTGAGCCGTTACCTCACCTACAAGCTAATCCCATCTGGGCACATCTGATGGCATGAGGCCCGAAGGTCCCCCACTTTGGTCTTGCGACGTTATGCGGTATTAGCTACCGTTTCCAGTAGTTATCCCCCTCCATCAGGCAGTTTCCCAGACATTACTCACCCGTCCGCCACTCGTCACCCGAGAGCAAGCTCTCTGTGCTACCGTTCGACTTGCATGTGTTAGGCCTGCCGCCAGCGTTCAATCTGAGCCATGATCAAACTCTTCAATTTAAGTTTGATGCTCATGAATTAAACTTCGTAATGAATTACGTATGTTCACTCAGAGACTTGGTATTCATTTTTCGTCCGAAGACGTTAAGAATCCATGTCACTTTGAGTGCCCACACAGATTGTCTGATAAATTGTTAAAGAGCAGTACAACGCGGCTTTCGCTCACCGTTGCGAGGTGGCGTATAATACGCCTTCCTCTTGCAGAGTCAACCCTTTAATTCAGGATTTTTCTCTTCCGACCCGGCTATCTGCTGTGAAGTGATTCACATCCGCCGTGTCAGTGGGAGCGCATTATAGGGATCCCATTTTATTGCACAAGTCTTTTATCGATCTTTTTTTCCATATGATGTTTTTTTGCCCTTTTCGCAGCGTTATTGTTCGATCTGCTCAGTTTTTACCACAATAAAGGGTTGCAGGCGGCGGAGAAAGCAACCAAAGTCTTCGCACGACCCTGAATTATCGAGGTAAGCATGTCCGCAAATTTACGCCCCTATAAAGATTTATTCCCACAAACAGGCCTGCGCGTGATGATCGATGCCACCAGCGTAGCGATCGGCGATGTCAGGATGGCTGATGATGTCAGCATCTGGCCGCTGGTTGCCATTCGCGGCGACGTTAACTATGTGCAAATTGGTCCTCGCACCAATATCCAGGACGGTAGCGTGCTGCATGTCACCCATAAATCATCCTATAACCCACAGGGGAATCCCCTGATCGTTGGCGAAGATGTCACCATCGGCCATAAAGTGATGCTGCACGGCTGCACTATTGGTAACCGGGTGCTGGTCGGGATGGGATCAATTCTGCTGGATGGCGTAGTAATAGAGGATGACGTCATGATTGGTGCCGGTAGTCTGGTACCGCAAAATAAGCGATTGGCAGGCGGCTATCTTTATTTTGGCAATCCGGTAAAACAAATCCGCCCCCTGACGGAGGCGGAAATAGCGGGGCTGATCTATTCAGCAAATAACTATGTGAAATGGAAGAACGATTACCTGGATCAGGAAAACCAAACCCAGCCCTGATCGTCTTCCTGCCGATCGCGGATCATCTCATCCGCCTCTTCTTCCAGATCCCAGCGATGTTCGCGAAATGCAGCCAGCCAATGCGCTGGCTCTTTTCCACCAAACCGTTTCTCTAGCGTTATGCTGCTCATTGCACAAGTCAGCTGCATACCATGAACCAAGGCGGGAAAAGTAATGCACTGTTTTTCAGCATCCCACTCTTCCCTGTCAGGAAACTGAATCGCCTGGTTCATGGATTCAATTCCTTATGCAAGATTTGAATCACCGGGGTAATGTCTGGCAGTACGCCATGCCACAGCAGAACGGCATGAGCGGCCTGGGCCACCAGCATACCTAAACCATCAGCGCACTGTTTCGCCCCATGCTGCTGGCACCAGATCAGAAACGGCGTACTGCCCTGCTGATAAAACATGTCGTAGCAATAGACGTGCGTGTTAATTAATGAAGCGGGTATCGCAGGGACCTCACCGCCAATACCGCTGGAGGTCGCATTAATAATAAGATCGAACTCATGTTCAGCCAGCGCATCCATTTCCAGCGCACGAATACTGCCGGTATGCGAAAACAGCGCCGCCAGTTCATGCGCGCGGGAGCTGGTACGATTGACAATCGTCACGGCGCAATCGAGGGACAGAAGCGGTAACAGCACGCCTCGCGATGCGCCTCCCGCCCCGATAAGCAGGACACGAATGCCAGGTTTAATGAAACCGAGCCGCTCCAGATCGCTCAATAGCCCGATGCCATCGGTGTTATCCCCCAGCAAACGGCCATCTTCCAGACGTTTGAGGGTATTCACGGCCCCGGCCAGCGCGGCCCGCTCGGTGAGTTCATCGGCGCGAGCGAACGCTTCTTCTTTAAACGGAACGGTAACGTTGGCGCCTAACCCCCCTTCATTAAAGAAGGCATTCAGGGTACTGATAAATTCATCCCGTGGCGCCAGGATACGCCCGTAGGGATGTGCAATCTGCAGCTGCTGCGCAAAAAGCCGATGGATGGCTGGCGATTTGCTGTGGGCGATCGGATTTCCAAAGACTGCGTAGCTTTCCATCACTTACCCCTGGCGAAACAGTTCGCCCGAGAGGGCGTCGCGAATTTCAGACGGATTCTGACGGCCGCCGGTGACCCCATTAACCACCGGAAAATCGGCGCCAAACTGGGCGTGAACTTCAGCCGTGGTACGGCAGGGAGGCTGACCGGATAAATTCGCACTGGTCGAGACCAGCGGTTTTCCATAGGCCTCGCATAGCTCCACCACCAGCGGGTGATCGGTAACCCGTACCGCCAGCGAGTCAAAGCGCCCGGTCAACCAGCGTGGGGTGGTTTTACGCGCCGGGAAGACAAACGTCACCGGTCCTGGCCAGCAGCTAAAAATCGCCGCCAGCTGCGCCGCGCTAAGCTGAGAATCATCTATATAAGGGCGTAACTGTTCAAAACTGGCGGCGATAAGAATCAGGCCTTTCTCGACCGGCCGCTGTTTGAGGTCCAGCAGGCGCATAACGGCGGTTTCGCTGTCAGGATCGCAGCCAACGCCAAAAACGGCTTCTGTGGGATAGGCTATGACGTGTTCATTATTCAGAACTGCCACTGCATGGGTGACGGCTTCTGATTGCAGGTTATTATTCACTGATTTGTTCCGCCGATATCGGCTTTCCACATTGTTTACTGGCACAAAAGCGTTTAACGCCCTGCGCGGTTTTCTTTTCAATTAATAGCGGATAGTGGCATTCAGGACACTCGCACGCTATCGGTTTGAAGTTAATGACGAACTGGCAATCGGGGTAGCGATCGCAGGAGTGAAAAGTTTTGCCGAAACGAGAGCGACGCTGAACTAAATGCCCCTGACCACACTGCGGGCACGCGATAGCCGTTTCATCAGGCTTATCAATAAGTTCAGTATGCTGACATTGCGGATAGCTGCTGCAGCCAATAAACATACCGAAGCGTCCCTGGCGTAGCACCATCACGGCGCCACAGGATGGGCACTCCTGTCCCTCCAGCACTTTAACGATATGTCCGTCTGCCTGACTTTTCAGGGGACGGACGTAGTTACAGTCCGGATAGTGCGAACAGCCAAGAAACGGTCCATGCTTCCCGGAGCGGATTACCAGTTCAGCCCCGCACTGTGGACAGGGCTCATTTTTACGCACCTGAAACAGTGCTGATTTGGTCATAAATACTCGACGTTGCTGCAAAAAGATTAATGCAGCATACCTTCATTTACCTCGAAGAGTAATTCTTCCATCTGCTGGTAGGCGTTTTCACAGCCCGGAATATTAAACAGCACCATCAGGATCACCCATTTAAGGTCTTCCAGTTCGAACTCTGCCGTATCCAGCGCCAAAACGCGCTCTATTACCATTTCTCGCGTTTCGAGGTTCAACACCTGAATTTGCTCAAGGAATAATAAAAATCCTCGGCAACTAGCATCCAGACGCTGACACTCTTCTTCGGTGTAAATCCGTAAAGAGAGTGGGTCAGAAGCCAGCTGCATGGGCTCGACAAGGCCTTCCTGATAGTCAGCCAGTTTCTCGAGCCACATCAGCGCGTTGTAAATATCTTCCCGTTCAAAACCGGCGTCGGTGAGATCCCGAGTCAGCTTATCCTGGTCTACGCGCATTTCTGCTTCGTTATGGATGTAAGTCTCAAACAAATACATGAGTACGTCGAACATGGCTTGCCCTCCTTAATCGGACATAGCCGCCGGGTACAGCTGCGATCCAGCCTGCTAACTCCAGTTCAAGTAGCTGAGCTACGGTCACTGGTACAGATTGGCCGGCACGTTCAGCGACAACGTCAACAGGTGTTACCTCATCTCCTACGTTAGCCAGGAGCTCAGGAAATGGCAATGCTACGGGGGGACGATCCGTGCAATTATTTATGTCGTATGGCGTATCACCCAGCCATAGCAGTTCATGCTGCCAGTATTCGACGATATCCTCGGGCGCCGTGACGGGGACAGCTCCCTGTTTGATAAGCCAGTGCGGCCCCTCTGAACCCGGGCTGCCTATCGGCCCGGGCAGCGCAAACACCTCTCTTCCCTGTTCAAGCGCGCAGCGAACGGTAACCAACGAGCCGCTTCTCAATGCGGCCTCAACAACCAATACCCCAATACTTAAGCCGCTGATAATCCTATTACGGCGAGGGAAATTTCCCGGTAATGGCGGCGTGGCAAGAGGGAACTCCGAAAGCAGCGCCCCTCCGCTATCCACAATCTGGCTTGCTAAAGCGGCATGCCGACGCGGGTAAATATCGCCTAACCCATTCCCGAGCACCGCAACGCTTTTTCCATTCGCGGCAAGCGCGCCGCGATGGGCCACGCCGTCAATACCAATCGCCAGACCGCTGGTAATCGTAATGCCATAGCGTGCCAGGGCTTCGCAGAACACTCTCCCCCAGCGTTCACCGTACCAGGAATGCGCGCGGCTCCCGACAACCGCTAGCTGCCGGCTGTGCAAAATAGCGAGGTCCCCCTTAACCAGAAGCGCGCCGGGATAATCAGCGGCTGCGCGCAGCTGCGGTGGATAAAGAGGAGTGTCGGCCGACAGCAGATGATGTTCTGGCTGTTCCAGCCATTCCAGAGTGGCGTCGATATCCCGCTGGCCAAAGGTCAAAAACTGCCTCGACTGCGCCGCACTCAGGCCGCAGAGACGTAAAACTTCGCTATTAAGCCCGGCTGCAGCGCCTATCCGGCGAGCGGCGTTCACCATCGCCTCACCATACAGGCCGTTGACCCTCATCAGGCGTAGCCAAATCTCTGCGGGTACCATCCATACTCCCCTGCCATAAGCGGCTTTAACAATCCTTGCGATTGGACAGTGAGACTGTCAATTAGAGGGGGTTTTGTCTAGAATAGAGGTAATAATCTTATCCACTCCTGAATACGACTCTGGATCTTTATGGCAGTTTTGCAAGTGTTACATATTCCGGACGAGCGCCTTCGCAAAGTCGCCGAGCCGGTAAAAGAAGTCAATGCAGAAATTCAGCGTATCGTCGATGATATGTTCGAGACGATGTACGCGGAAGAAGGTATTGGTCTGGCGGCAACCCAGGTTGATATCCATCAGCGCATTATTGTTATTGATGTGTCGGAGAACCGTGAAGGTCAGCTGGTGTTAATTAACCCTGAACTGCTGGAAAAAGACGGTGAAACCGGTATTGAAGAGGGCTGCCTGTCCATTCCGGAACAGCGTGCGCTGGTACCACGTGCCGAAACCGTGAAAATCCGCGCGCTGGATCGCGAAGGCAAGCCATTCGAACTGGATGCAGACGGCCTGCTGGCCATCTGTATTCAGCATGAAATGGATCATCTGGTAGGCAAACTGTTCATCGATTATCTGTCGCCGCTCAAACAACAGCGCATTCGTCAGAAAGTTGAAAAACTGGATCGTTTGCGTACGCGTGCCTGAGGACAAAGATTAACGTGTCACAATCATTACGTATTATTTTTGCGGGTACACCCGATTTTGCAGCGCGTCATCTTGACGCGCTGTTGTCGTCTGAGCACCAGATCGTTGGCGTTTTTACTCAGCCCGATCGCCCCGCTGGCCGCGGTAAAAAGCTCATGCCGAGCCCGGTAAAAGTGCTGGCTGAAGCTAACAATTTGCCGGTCTTCCAGCCGGCATCCCTGCGTCCACAGGAAAACCAGGAGCTGGTCTCCTCGCTTAATGCCGATGTCATGGTCGTCGTCGCGTATGGGCTGATTCTGCCCAAACCGGTTCTGGATATGCCGCGTCTTGGCTGTATTAACGTCCACGGTTCTCTTCTGCCTCGCTGGCGCGGCGCCGCCCCCATTCAGCGCTCTCTATGGGCCGGCGATACGGAAACAGGCGTAACGATTATGCAGATGGATGTCGGTCTCGATACCGGCGATATGCTGTATAAGCTCTCCTGCCCGATCGCCGCAGAAGATACCAGCGCCAGCCTGTACGACAAGCTGGCCGACCTTGGCCCGCAAGGGCTGCTGAACACCCTGGCTCAGTTAGCTAACGCAACCACTCAACCTGAGGCCCAGGATGAAGCCTTAGCCACCTACGCTGAGAAGCTCAGCAAAGAAGAAGCCCGTATTGACTGGTCGCTTTCTGCCGAACAGCTCGAACGGTGTATTCGCGCCTTCAATCCGTGGCCGATGAGCTGGCTGGATATTGACGAACAGCCGGTGAAGGTTTGGCAGGCATCGGCTATCGCCGAAACAAGTTCAGCTGAACCAGGCACCATTGTGGCTGCCAGCAAGCAAGGTATTCAGGTGGCAACCGGCGATGGCATTCTGAATCTGGAATCCCTGCAGCCGGCGGGCAAAAAAGCGATGAGTGCCCAGGATTTGCTCAATTCTCGCCGGGAGTGGTTTATCCCAGGTAACCGTCTTTCCTGACGGTAGTCACTTCTAAAGCCCGGATCTACCGGGCCTTTTTATTTTCACGGTTATGAAAAAAAATCTTAATTTACGTAGTCTGGCGGCCCAAGCCGTTGAACAAGTTGTCGAGAAGGGGCAGTCGTTAAGCAACGTTCTGCCGCCGTTGCAGCAGAAAGTCGGTGAAAAAGATAAAGCGCTGCTGCAGGAGCTGTGCTTTGGCGTCCTGCGCACCCTGAGTCAGATGGAATGGCTGATCAATAAGCTGATGGCTCGCCCGATGACGGGAAAACAGCGTACCGTTCACTACTTAATTATGGTCGGCTTTTATCAGCTGCTGCACACCCGTATCCCCGCCCATGCGGCGCTGGCGGAAACAGTTGAAGGTGCGATAGCTATTAAGCGTCCGCAGCTCAAAGGGCTGATCAACGGCGTGCTGCGCCAGTTCCAACGCCAACAGGAAGAATTGCTTAACGAATTCGCCGAAAGCGACAGCCGCTTCCTGCACCCCGCATGGCTACTCAAACGCATCCAAAAAGCCTGGCCGCAGCAGTGGCAGGCCATTGTGGATGCCAACAACCAGCGTCCACCGATGTGGCTACGCGTTAATCGCAACCACCACTCGCGCGATGAATGGCTGGCGCTCCTTGAAGAGGCGGGCATGCAGGGGTTCTCTCACCCGGACTATCCGGATGCCGTCCGTCTGGCGACGCCGGCGCCTGTACATGCCCTGCCCGGCTTTGAGCAGGGCTGGGTCACCGTTCAGGATGCTTCCGCCCAGGGTTGTATGCGCTATCTGACCCCGGAAAATGGTGAAAGGATCCTCGACCTTTGCGCCGCGCCCGGCGGTAAAACAACCCATATTCTGGAAGTCGCGCCGCAGGCCAGCGTACTGGCAGTCGACATCGATGATCTGCGGTTATCCCGCGTCTACGACAACCTGAAGCGTCTGGGGATGAAAGCTCAGGTAAAACAGGGTGACGGCAGATATCCAATGCAGTGGTGCGATGATGAAAAATTCGATCGTATTCTGCTCGATGCGCCCTGCTCTGCAACTGGCGTCATTCGCCGCCATCCGGATATTAAATGGCTGCGCCGCGATCGCGATATCGCGGAGCTGGCGCAGCTTCAGGCTGAGATTCTTGATGCTATCTGGGAACATTTAAAACCCGGCGGCACCCTGGTCTATGCGACCTGCTCAATTCTGCCGGAAGAGAATAGTCAGCAAATTGCGGCATTCCTGACGCGCACGCCTGACGCAGAACTTAGCATTAGCGGGACGCCTGAGCAGCCTGGACAGCAAAATCTGCCCGGCGCGGAAGAGGGTGATGGGTTCTTTTACGCTAAGCTGATCAAACATCGGAAATAATGGATCGCTGCTGATGAAGATTATTATTCTGGGCGCCGGACAGGTTGGCGGAACTCTCGCGGAAAACCTCGTCGGAGAGAACAATGATATTACCCTGGTCGATACCAACGGTGACCGCCTGCGCAGCCTGCAGGATAAGTTTGACCTGCGTGTTGTTCAGGGGCATGGCTCTCATCCGCGGGTACTGCGCGAGGCCGGAGCCGATGATGCAGATATGCTGGTTGCCGTCACCAGACTCTGATGAAACCAATATGGTGGCCTGCCAGGTCGCCTATTCCCTGTTTAATACGCCTAATCGCATTGCCCGTATTCGTTCTCCGGACTACGTGCGTGACGCCGATAAGCTTTTCCACTCAGAAGCCGTGCCGATTGACCATCTCATCGCGCCGGAACAGCTTGTTATCGACAATATTTACCGTCTGATTGAGTATCCAGGCGCGCTGCAGGTCGTAAACTTTGCCGAAGGGAAAGTGAGTCTGGCGGTTGTTAAAGCCTACTACGGTGGTCCGTTGGTAGGCAACGCGCTCTCGACGATGCGTGAACACATGCCGCATATCGACACGCGCGTGGCGGCTATTTTCCGCCACGATCGCCCTATCCGGCCCCAGGGTTCCACCATTGTTGAAGCCGGCGATGAAGTGTTCTTTATCGCCGCATCTCAGCATATCCGCGCCGTAATGAGCGAGCTGCAGCGCCTGGAGAAGCCCTATAAGCGCATCATGCTGGTTGGCGGCGGAAATATCGGCGCGGGTCTGGCTCATCGGTTGGAAAAAGACTATAGCGTGAAGCTAATTGAACGCGATCAGCAGCGCGCCGCCGAGCTGGCGGAAAAGCTACAAAACACCATCGTCTTTTATGGTGACGCCTCGGACCAGGAGCTTCTCGCAGAAGAGCATATTGATCAGGTCGACCTCTTCATTGCCGTTACCAATGATGACGAAGCCAATATCATGTCGGCAATGCTCGCCAAGCGGATGGGCGCCAAAAAGGTCATGGTGCTTATCCAGCGAAAAGCCTACGTCGATCTGGTTCAGGGCAGCGTTATTGATATCGCTATCTCCCCGCAACAGGCGACCATTTCAGCGCTGCTCAGCCATGTTCGTAAAGCCGATATCGTTGGCGTCTCTTCCCTGCGCCGCGGCGTAGCTGAAGCGATCGAAGCCGTCGCCCACGGGGATGAAAGCACCTCACGGGTCGTGGGTCGTTCGATCGATGAGATCAAGCTCCCCCCGGGGACGATCATTGGCGCCGTGGTTCGCGGAAATGACGTGATGATCGCCAATAATAATTTACGTATTGAGCAGGGCGACCACGTAATCATGTTTCTGACCGACAAAAAATTTATCTCCGATGTCGAACGTCTGTTCCAGCCAAGCCCTTTCTTCCTGTAATTTATTTGGGCGCCGGTAACGCGCCCATGTCCATTAACCTTTATTTAGAAATGGATAATATTTTTATGCAATTATTCAACAATAATGGAAAATGGAAATACATTTGATAAACTTATCTCTGTCAGCTGGTTCAAGGAGAATAGGATGAGTATTTTAAAAGAGTTTCGCGATTTCGCGATGCGCGGGAATGTGGTCGATCTGGCAGTGGGTGTCATCATTGGTGCAGCATTCGGTAAAATTGTATCGTCACTGGTTGCCGATATTATTATGCCGCCGCTTGGCCTGCTTATTGGTGGAATCGATTTTAAATCCTTCGCCGTCACGCTGCGCGATGCTCAGGGAGATATCCCGGCGGTTGTGATGCACTATGGCGTGTTTATTCAGAACGTTTTTGACTTCGTCATCGTAGCCTTTGCCATCTTTATGGCAATTAAGCTGATGAATAATCTGAATCGTAAAAAAGCAGAGGCTCCTGCAGCTCCGCCGGCACCGACTAAAGAAGAAGTGCTGCTGAGTGAAATTCGTGACCTGTTAAAAGAGCAGAATAACCGTTCTTAATCAGGCTACAGAAAGCAGAAAGCCAGTGGTAAAAAAGTGATTCACTCTCTTGCCACTGGCCTCCCGGTCACTCCGTCCTGCATATTTTTCTTTTCGCTGATAGCTTCCTTTCCCTTTTTTATTTTTCTCAACGCGCTGTCTGAACAGCGGGTCATGAAGCAGTGCCTCAATGGCATTATCTTTTATTTGCCCTTTCGTATGCTGATAGCGACTCATGGCGACTCCTGATGGTGAATGAGATCGACGCGAGTGTAGATCTACACGCGCAAAAAATCAACGCCCTGCATTGTTGCCGCTGGCTCCCTGCTCAAGCGCTTCAAGAATGGAACAGTAGACGCTGCTGTGAGCGCTGCCGCAGCATGCATCGTTAAGTCGCTGTAAGGATCGGCGCATTGCTTGTAATTCCTTAATACGCGATTCAACTTCGCTCAGGCGCGCCTGCACGATCCCTTTTGATTCCTGGCAGGTATGGTGCTCCGGATCGATGCGGATCGACAGCAGTTCACGGATCGATTCAAGCGTAAACCCCAGCTGCCGCGCGTAGCGGATAAAACGCAGGCGCTGAAGGTCATTGTCGGTATAAAGACGAAATCCTCCCTCAGTACGCACGTCGTGGACCATCATCTGCTGCTTTTCGTAGTAGCGAACGGTGTCGGGTGTAACATCCGCTAGCTTTGCGAGTTCACCAATGCGATACATACTTACTCCTCACTCATCTTGTGTTGCAGCCTCGCAGAATACTCGCCGCGGAGAAAATCAGTATTTAGCCCAGCCTGGCGCAGCTTCAGCTCAAGCAACGCAAGCCTTCGGCTCAGTTCGACATACTGTGGGTCATCCTGACGAATGACTTTAAGCAAATCAACCAGCGCAACGGCTTCTCTACGATGTTCCAGCTCAGGAGGTAAACAACCGGCGTTCTTGAGTAAACGGTAGCTGACGCGCAGTTCAGGTGGCACGTGCAGATCGTCATCCAGGGTCAGCGGTTCGCCGCGGCCGGGAAGATTATCAAAGTCACCTTTATTTTGTGCGTCAAGGATATGGCGTTCTGCCCACTGATCCAGCAACCACATCATACGGCTCCGGGGATGAACAAAAAGAATACAGATAGTGTAATGAAGCAGAGATGGCGAGGATATAAAAAAACCCGCCGAAGCGGGTTTTTTTACGTTACTACAGATTACTCTGCAGCAGCTTCTGCTTTCGGCTCAGCACGATCAACCAGCTCGATGTATGCCATCGGCGCGTTGTCGCCTGCACGGAAGCCACACTTCAGAATGCGAGTGTAACCACCGGCGCGGCTCGCGAAACGCGGGCCCAGCTCGTTAAACAGTTTTGCCACGATCTCGTTATCACGAGTACGGGCGAATGCCAGACGACGATTAGCTACGCTATCAGTCTTGGCAAGAGTAATCAGCGGCTCAACTACGCGACGCAGTTCTTTCGCTTTCGGCAGGGTCGTCTTGATGATTTCATGACGAACCAGCGAACCAGCCATGTTACGGAACATAGCCTGGCGATGGCTGCTGTTGCGGTTCAGTTGACGACCACTCTTACGATGGCGCATGACCTTATCCTTCTCAGTAAAACCTTAACCTGTGATCCGGTTACTCGTCAGCAATGCTTGCCGGTGGCCAGTTTTCCAGGCGCATGCCCAGAGACAGACCACGTGAAGCCAGCACGTCTTTAATCTCAGTAAGAGATTTTTTACCCAGGTTCGGCGTTTTCAGCAACTCAACCTCGGTACGCTGTACCAGATCACCGATATAGTGGATAGCTTCTGCCTTCAGGCAGTTAGCAGAGCGGACAGTCAATTCGAGATCGTCAACAGGGCGCAGCAGGATCGGATCGAATTCTGGTTTCTCTTCTTTCACTTCCGGCTGACGTACATCACGTAAGTCAACGAAAGCTTCAAGTTGTTCTGCCAGGATGGTTGCCGCACGACGAATCGCCTCTTCAGGATCGATTGTGCCGTTGGTTTCCATTTCGATGACCAGCTTGTCCAGGTCGGTACGCTGTTCTACACGCGCTGCTTCAACATTGTAGGCAATACGCTCTACGGGGCTGTAGCATGCGTCGACCAGCAGACGGCCGATTGGGCGCTCATCTTCTTCCGAATGAATTCGGGCAGAAGCCGGCACATAACCACGACCGCGCTGAACTTTGATACGCATGCTAATAGCAGCGTTCTCATCGGTCAGGTGGCAGATCACATGTTGCGGCTTGACGATTTCGACATCACCGTCATGGGTGATGTCGGCTGCGGTCACAGGGCCAATGCCAGATTTATTCAAAGTAAGGATAACTTCATCTTTACCCTGAACTCTCACCGCAAGCCCTTTCAGGTTGAGCAGGATTTCAAGGATATCTTCCTGAACGCCTTCTTTGGTGCTGTACTCGTGCAGTACACCATCAATCTCAACCTCGGTCACCGCGCAACCCGGCATCGATGAGAGCAGAATACGGCGCAGTGCGTTACCCAGAGTATGGCCAAAGCCACGCTCTAAAGGCTCAAGGGTCACCTTGGCGTGCGTCGAACTCACTTGCTCGATATCGACCAGGCGCGGTTTTAGAAACTCTGTCACAGAACCCTGCATTGTGTCCTCTCTTTGGTACTAAGCTTTACTTGGAGTAAAGCTCGACGATCAGGTGTTCGTTAATGTCCGCAGACAGATCAGAACGCTCAGGCTGACGCTTGAACGTACCTTCCATCTTGCCAGCATCAACTTCCAGCCAGGTTGGCTTTTCACGCTGCTCAGCCAGCTCCAGAGCGGCCTTCACGCGAGATTGCTTTTTCGCTTTCTCACGAATGCTAACAACGTCGTTCGCTTTAACCTGATAAGAAGCGATGTTAACAACACGACCGTTTACCATGATAGCTTTGTGGCTAACCAGCTGACGTGATTCAGCACGAGTTGCGCCGAAGCCCATACGGTATACAACGTTGTCCAGACGACCTTCCAGCAGAGCTAACAGGTTTTCACCGGTGTTGCCTTTCAGACGTGCTGCTTCTTTATAGTAGTTACGGAACTGACGCTCCAGCACACCGTACATACGGCGAACTTTTTGCTTTTCACGCAACTGCACACCATAGTCAGACAGACGCGGTTTACGCGCACCGTGCTGGCCAGGAGCTTGTTCAATTTTACACTTGGTATCGATCGCGCGAACGCCAGACTTAAGGAACAGGTCTGTGCCCTCACGACGGCTCAGCTTGAGCTTAGGACCCAAATATCTTGCCATTTTCTTTCTCCAACAATCCTAGAAACGAGCGCGTTATACGCGACGTTTTTTCGGCGGACGACAACCGTTATGAGGGATCGGAGTCACATCAGTAATATTAGTGATGCGGAAACCAGCGGCGTTCAGAGCACGAATAGTTGATTCGCGACCCGGACCCGGACCTTTGACCATAACTTCCAGATTCTTGATGCCGTATTCTTTTACGGCTTCAGCGCAACGCTCTGCTGCAACCTGAGCTGCAAACGGAGTTGATTTACGAGAACCACGGAAACCGGAACCACCGGCTGTTGCCCAACCCAGCGCGTTACCCTGACGATCGGTAATGGTAACGATGGTGTTGTTAAAAGACGCATGGACATGAGCCACGCCATCAGAGACTTGTTTTCTTACACGCTTACGTGCACGAACTGGTGCCTTTGCCATTATTCAATCACCCCGATTATTTCTTGATCGGTTTACGCGGACCCTTACGGGTACGTGCGTTGGTCTTAGTACGCTGACCGCGAACCGGAAGACCACGACGATGGCGTAAACCACGATAGCAACCAAGGTCCATCAGACGCTTGATGCTCAGGGTGATTTCACGGCGCAGATCACCTTCAACGACAAATTTACCTACTGCTTCACGCAGGGATTCAATTTGTTCCTCAGACAGCTCACTGATCTTAACATTTTCAGCGATACCCGTGTCAGCACAGATGGCTTTAGAACGGGTCTTGCCGATACCGAAAATAGCAGTTAATGCGATTACGGTATGTTTGTGATCAGGAATGTTAATGCCTGCTATACGGGCCACTATGCACTCCTACTATTTAATATGTACGCACCATGCTGAAAAGCCCGTTTTCAGGATACTCAAATGGAAACGCACAGACATACAAAAGATTGGCTGGCTAATCTAGCCAGCTCAATCCAACTTTGCAAGAAAAATATGCGAAAAAATCAGCCTTGGCGCTGTTTATGCTTTGGCTCGGCACTGCAAATCACACGGATGACACCATCACGCTTAACGATTTTGCAGTTACGGCATAATTTCTTGACGGAAGCACGAACTTTCATTTTTACTCTCCGTAACTTCTCGGGCGACCAGTTATCGGCCGTAGCCTTTCAGGTTCGCCTTCTTCAATGCAGACTCGTACTGACTTGACATCATCAGAGTTTGCACTTGAGCCATAAAGTCCATAATCACAACGACAACAATTAGCAGCGAGGTTCCACCGAAGTAGAACGGCACCTTCATTGCATCACGCATGAACTCCGGGATCAGGCAGATAAAGGTAATATACAGCGCACCAACCAAAGTCAGGCGAGTCATTACTTTATCGATATACTTCGCCGTTTGCTCTCCCGGACGAATTCCTGGTACAAATGCACCGGACTTCTTCAGGTTATCTGCTGTTTCACGCGGATTGAAAACCAAAGCCGTGTAGAAGAAACAGAAGAATATGATTGCAGACGCATAGAGTAACACATAAAGCGGTTGCCCAGGCTGCAAATACAGCGAAATTGTTGTCAGCCAGTTCCAACCGGTTCCGCCCCCGAACCATGACGCGATGGTCGCAGGGAACAGAATAATACTGGAAGCGAAGATTGCAGGGATTACACCCGCCATATTCACTTTCAGCGGCAAATGTGTGCTCTGTGCAGCATAGACGCGACGACCTTGTTGACGCTTCGCGTAGTTCACCACAATGCGGCGTTGACCACGTTCAACGAATACAACAAAGAAGGTCACGGCAAACACTAATACTGCAACCAATAGCAACAGGAGGAAGTGCAGGTCGCCTTGACGCGCTTGCTCGATAGTATGGGCGATGGCCGGCGGGAGACCCGCAACGATACCAGCGAAGATAATGATCGAAATACCGTTACCGATACCACGTTCAGTAATCTGTTCGCCGAGCCACATCAGGAACATGGTTCCTGTGACCAGACTTACAACAGCGGTGAAATAGAATGCAAAGCCCGGATTCATCACCAGGCCCTGCATACCAGGCATATTCGGCAGACCGGTAGCAATACCGATCGACTGGAATATCGCCAGCACCAGAGTACCGTAGCGGGTGTACTGGCTGATCTTACGACGACCAGACTCCCCTTCTTTCTTCAGCTCTGCTAGCGGCTGATAAACAACCGTCAACAGCTGGACAATAATCGATGCCGAAATATACGGCATGATGCCCAGAGCAAAGATAGAAGCACGGCTGAGGGCACCACCAGAGAACATGTTAAACATTTCAATGATAGTGCCTCGCTGTTGCTCAAGCAGTTTGGCAAGTACAGCGGCATCAATACCAGGGATCGGAATAAAAGAACCAATACGGAATACGATCAGCGCACCAATAACAAACAAAAGTCTGCGTTTCAGTTCGCCAAGTCCACCTTTGGCACTTTGAAAATCTAATCCCGGTTGCTTAGCCATCTGCTACTTATTCCTCAATTTTACCGCCAGCAGCTTCGATAGCAGCACGAGCACCTTTAGTCACGCGCAGGCCACGAACAGTTACCGGACGAGCAACCTCGCCAGAAAGAATCACTTTCGCGAACTCAATCTGAATACCGATAATGTTAGCTGCTTTCAGCGTGTTCAGGTCGACTACATCGCCTTCTACGTGAGCCAGATCGGAGAGACGAATCTCTGCAGTGATCATTGCTTTACGAGAAGTGAAGCCGAACTTCGGCAGACGACGGTACAGAGGCATCTGACCACCCTCGAAACCGCGACGTACGCCACCGCCAGAACGAGAGTTCTGACCTTTGTGACCACGACCACCGGTTTTACCGAGGCCAGAACCGATACCACGACCCAGGCGCTTACCCGCCTTTTTAGAGCCTTCGGCCGGAGACAGAGTATTTAAACGCATCTCTTACTCCTCAACTTTAACCATAAAGGAAACCGCGTTGACCATACCACGAACAGCGGGAGTATCCTCGCGTTCTACGGTGTGACCAATACGACGCAGACCCAGGCCAAGCAGCGTTGCCTTGTGTTTCGGCAGACGACCGATTGCACTGCGGGTTTGAGTAATTTTAATAGTCTTTGCCATGGTTTATTTCCCCAGAATTTCTTCAACGGATTTACCACGCTTGGCAGCGACCATTTCTGGAGAATTCATATTTTCCAGGCCATCAATAGTTGCACGAACCACGTTAATCGGGTTGGTGGAACCATATGCTTTAGCCAGAACGTTATGAACTCCAGCAACTTCCAGAACGGCGCGCATTGCACCACCGGCGATGATACCGGTACCTTCGGAAGCTGGCTGCATGAATACACGAGAACCCGTGTGAACACCTTTAACCGGGTGCTGCAGGGTGCCGTGGTTCAGCGCGACGTTAATCATATTGCGACGGGCTTTTTCCATCGCTTTCTGGATCGCTGCTGGAACTTCACGCGCTTTACCGTAACCAAAACCTACGCGGCCGTTACCGTCACCAACTACAGTCAGAGCTGTGAAGGAGAAAATACGACCACCTTTAACGGTTTTAGATACGCGGTTAACCGCGATCAGCTTTTCCTGCAGTTCGCCAGCTTGTTTTTCGATGTGAGCCATCTTACACCTCTACCTTAGAACTGAAGGCCAGCTTCACGGGCAGCATCTGCCAGTGCCTGGACACGACCATGATATTGGAACCCGGAACGGTCAAAGGAAACATCTTTGATGCCTTTTTCCAGAGCGCGTTCAGCAACAGCTTTACCCACAGCTGCAGCCGCGTCTTTGTTACCGGTGTACTTCAGTTGTTCAGCGATAGCTTTTTCTACAGTAGAAGCAGCTACCAGAACTTCAGAACCGTTCGGTGCAATTACCTGTGCGTAAATATGACGCGGGGTACGATGTACCACCAGGCGAGTTGCACCCAGCTCCTGGAGCTTGCGGCGTGCGCGGGTCGCACGACGGATACGAGCAGATTTCTTATCCATAGTGTTACCTTACTTCTTCTTAGCCTCTTTGGTACGCACGACTTCGTCGGCGTAACGGACACCCTTACCTTTATAAGGCTCAGGACGACGGTAGGCGCGCAGATCTGCTGCAACCTGGCCGATTACCTGCTTATCAGCGCCTTTCAGCACGATTTCAGTTTGAGTCGGACATTCTGCAGTGATACCGGCCGGCAGCTTATGTTCAACAGGATGAGAGAAACCTAAAGCCAGGTTTACTACATCCCCTTTAACCGCTGCACGATAACCTACACCAACCAGCTGAAGCTTTTTAGTGAAGCCTTCGGTAACACCGATAACTACTGAGTTAAGCAGGGCACGCGCGGTACCAGCCTGAGCCCAACCGTCAGCGAAACCATCACGCGGACCGAAAGTCAGTGCATTATCTGCATGTTTAACTTCAACAGCATCGTTGAGAGTACGAGTCAGCTCGCCATTCTTACCTTTGATCGTAATAACCTGACCGTTGATTTTTACATCAACGCCGGCAGGAACAACGACCGGTGCTTTAGCAACACGAGACATTTTTTCCTCCGATTAGGCTACGTAGCAGATAATTTCGCCACCAAGACCAGCCTGGCGCGCTGCACGATCAGTCATAACACCTTTAGAGGTAGAAATAACCGCGATACCCAGACCCGCCATAACTTTCGGCAGCTCATCTTTACGTTTGTAGATGCGCAGACCTGGGCGGCTGACACGCTGAATGCTTTCTACAACAGCTTTACCCTGGAAATACTTAAGAGTCAGTTCCAGTTCCGGCTTGATGTCGCCTTCAACTTTAAAATCTTCAATAAAGCCTTCTTCCTTCAGCACGTTGGCAATTGCCACTTTCAGCTTGGAGGAAGGCATGGTGACCGCAGCTTTATTCGCGGCCTGACCGTTACGGATACGGGTCAGCATATCCGCGATCGGATCTTGCATGCTCATCTGTCTTTACTCCCGTGATTCAATTGGTGACAATTACCAGCTAGCCTTTTTCAGACCCGGGATTTCACCGCGCATAGCGGCTTCACGGACCTTAATACGGCTCAACCCGAACTTCCGCAGGAAACCATGCGGACGACCTGTTTGACGGCAGCGGTTACGCTGACGAGACGGGCTGGAATCACGCGGCAGAGTCTGCAGCTTGAGAACCGCATTCCAACGATCTTCGTCGGTTGCGTTCACATCAGAGATGATAGCTTTCAGTTCAGCGCGTTTAGCGAAGAATTTATCAGCTAAAGCCACGCGCTTTACTTCGCGTGCTTTCATTGATTGCTTAGCCATTAAGTAACCCTACCTTACTTGCGGAACGGGAAGTCAAAGGCAGCCAGAAGAGCGCGGCCTTCTTCATCAGATTTCGCAGTAGTGGTAATGGTAATATCCAAACCACGAACGCGGTCGACTTTATCGTAGTCGATTTCTGGGAAGATGATCTGCTCACGGACACCCATGCTGTAGTTACCACGACCATCGAATGACTTAGCGGACAGGCCACGGAAGTCACGGATACGCGGTACAGCAATAGTGATCAGGCGCTCAAAGAACTCCCACATGCGTTCGCCACGCAGGGTTACTTTACAGCCGATCGGATAGCCCTGACGGATTTTGAAGCCTGCAACTGATTTGCGTGCTTTGGTGATCAACGGCTTTTGACCGGAGATTGCTGTCAGATCCGCTGCTGCGTTATCCAGCAGTTTCTTGTCAGCGATCGCTTCACCAACACCCATGTTCAGGGTGATCTTCTCGACCCGAGGGACTTGCATGACAGAATTGTAGTTAAACTCAGTCATGAGTTTACCAACTACTTCGTCTTTGTAGTAATCATGCAGTTTCGCCATCGTACTACTCCAAATTACTTGATAGTTTCGCTGTTAGACTTGAAGAAACGGACTTTTTTGCCGTCTTCGAACCTAAAGCCTACACGGTCAGCCTTGCCGGTTGCCGCATTGAAGAGTGCAACGTTAGAAACCTGAATTGCAGCTTCTTTTTCAACGATGCCACCCGGTTGGTTCAGGGCCGGAACCGGCTTCTGATGTTTCTTAACCAGGTTGATACCTTCAACAATGAGCTTGCCGGAAGACAAGACATTCTTAACTTTACCGCGTTTACCTTTATCTTTACCGGTTAACACGATAACTTCGTCATCACGACGGATTTTCGCTGCCATGATTCGCTCCTTAGAGTACTTCTGGTGCCAGAGAGATAATTTTCATGAACTTCTCGGTACGAAGCTCACGAGTTACCGGCCCAAAAATACGCGTACCGATGGGCTGCTCGCTGTTATTGTTGAGAATAACGCATGCATTACCATCGAAGCGAATGACAGAACCGTCCGGGCGACGAACACCCTTCTTGGTGCGCACCACTACCGCCTTCAGCACATCACCTTTTTTGACCTTACCACGCGGAATTGCTTCCTTGATGGTGATCTTGATGATGTCGCCTACGCCTGCGTAGCGACGGTGCGAGCCACCCAGAACCTTGATACACATTACGCGACGTGCACCGGAGTTGTCGGCGACGTTCAGCATAGTCTGTTCTTGGATCATTTTAGTGCTCCGCTAATGTCAACTACTACTGAGACCCAAAATCGGGCCGTTAAATATCCCCATATCGAGGGCGCGGCATTATAACACCGGAAATCGGATATGGGTAGAAAAAATAAACGGCTCATCGCTGAGCCGTTTATTCGTTGAGAACACGGCGCTATTACAGAACCGCTTTCTCTACAACGCGAACCAGCGTCCAGGACTTAGTCTTGGACAGCGGACGGCATTCGTGGATTTCGACCACGTCACCGATACCGCATTCGTTGTTCTCGTCATGTACGTGCAGTTTGGTCGTACGCTTGATGAACTTACCGTATACCGGATGTTTCACCACACGTTCGATAGCAACAACGATGGATTTCTCCATTTTGTTGCTAACTACGCGACCTTGCAGAGTACGGATTTTATCGGTCATTACGCACCCGCCTTCTGAGTCAGTAAAGTCTTAACGCGTGCAACATCACGACGCACCTGCTTCAGCAGATGAGTCTGTTGCAGCTGGCCACTTGCAGCCTGCATACGCAGGTTGAACTGCTCACGCAGCAGGTTCAGCAGCTCAGCGTTCAGCTCTTCAACGCTTTTTTCACGCAGCTCTTTTGCTTTCATTACATCACCGTCTTAGTTACAAAGGTGGTTTTGATAGGCAGTTTCGCTGCTGCCAGGCCGAAGGCTTCACGGGCCAGCTCTTCCGGAACACCGTCCATTTCATACAGGACTTTACCCGGCTGAATCAAGGCAACCCAATACTCCACGTTACCTTTACCTTTACCCATACGAACTTCCAGCGGCTTCTCGGTAATCGGTTTGTCCGGGAAAACACGGATCCAGATTTTACCTTGACGCTTAACTGCACGGGTCATAGCACGACGTGCTGCTTCGATCTGACGTGCAGTCAGACGACCACGGCCAACAGCTTTCAGACCGAAAGTGCCGAAGCTAACATCCGTACCCTGCGCCAGACCACGGTTGCGGCCTTTGTGCACTTTACGGAATTTTGTACGCTTTGGTTGTAACATCAGCGACGCTCCTTATTTACGGCCTTTACGCTGCTGCTTTTTAGGTTGAGCAGCCGGTTCCGGTTGTTCAACAGCAGCCATACCACCCAGGATCTCGCCTTTGAAGATCCATACCTTAACGCCGATTACACCGTAAGTGGTGTGCGCTTCAGAGGTGTTGTAGTCGATGTCAGCACGCAGAGTGTGCAGCGGTACGCGACCTTCACGGTACCATTCGGTACGTGCGATTTCCGCGCCGCCCAGACGGCCGCTAACTTCAACTTTGATACCTTTAGCGCCCAGACGCATTGCGTTCTGTACAGCACGCTTCATAGCACGACGGAACATAACGCGACGTTCCAGCTGAGAAGTGATGCTGTCAGCAACCAATTTAGCGTCCAGTTCTGGCTTACGAACTTCGGCGATATTGATCTGTGCAGGAACGCCAGCGATATCCGCTACGACCTTGCGCAGTTTTTCTACGTCTTCGCCTTTCTTACCGATGACGATGCCCGGACGAGCGGTGTGAATAGTCACACGGATGCTCTTAGCCGGACGCTCGATAACGATACGAGATACGGACGCTTTAGACAGTTCCTTAGTCAGGAACTGACGTACTTTAAAATCGCTGTCCAGGTTGTCAGCGAATTCTTTGGTGTTCGCGAACCAGGTAGAGTTCCATGGTTTGACAATACCCAGGCGAATACCATTAGGATGTACTTTCTGACCCATTGCTAGTCTCCAGAGTCTCAGCGATCGGACACAACCACAGTGATGTGGCTGGTGCGCTTCAGGATGCGATCTGCACGACCTTTCGCACGCGGCATAATGCGCTTCATGCTCGGGCCTTCGTCTACGAAAATTTTCGCAACTTTCAGATCGTCAATGTCAGCGCCATCGTTGTGTTCAGCGTTAGCAATGGCAGATTCCAGTACCTTCTTGACCAGTACAGCAGCTTTCTTGTTGGTGTAGGTCAGAATATCCAGGGCCTGCGACACTTTCTTACCGCGAATCAGGTCAGCTACGAGGCGAACCTTCTGAGCAGAAGAACGAGCATGGCGATGTTGAGCTAAAGTTTCCATCTCTTCCTCCTACCTTATTTCTTCTTCGCTTTTTTATCAGCAGCGTGGCCGCGATAAGTACGAGTCGGTGCGAATTCACCCAGTTTGTGACCAACCATTTCGTCGGAAACAAAGACTGGAACGTGCTGACGACCATTATGGACAGCGATGGTCAAACCGATCATGTTAGGAAAGATCGTTGAACGACGGGACCAAGTGCGCAGGGGCTTCTTGTCTCCGCTTTCCACCGCTTTCTCTACCTTCTTCAGCAAGTGCAGGTCAATAAAAGGACCTTTCTTGAGAGAACGTGGCATGGCTTATCCTCTAAAATTATTTGCTACGGCGACGTACGATGAATTTATCAGTACGCTTGTTGCTGCGGGTCTTCTTACCTTTAGTCTGCAGGCCCCACGGGGAAACCGGGTGCTTACCAAAGTTACGACCTTCACCACCACCATGTGGGTGGTCGACCGGGTTCATCGCAGTACCGCGAACGGTAGGACGAACACCACGCCAGCGTGCAGCACCTGCTTTACCCAGAACGCGCAGCATATGCTCAGCATTGCCAACTTCGCCCAGAGTAGCGCGGCAGTCTGCTTCGACTTTACGCATTTCACCAGAACGCAGACGCAGGGTGACATAAGCACCGTCGCGAGCAACGATCTGAACGTAAGTACCAGCGGAACGTGCCAGCTGACCGCCTTTACCTGGTTTCATTTCTACGTTATGAACGGTAGAACCAACCGGGATATTGCGCATCGGCAGGGTGTTGCCTGCTTTGATTGCAGCATCAACGCCAGACTGAATCTGGTCGCCAGCTTTCAGGCCTTTAGGGGCCAGGATGTAACGGCGCTCGCCGTCTTTGTACAGAACCAGCGCGATGTTCGCGGAACGGTTCGGATCGTACTCAAGACGCTCAACAACTGCCGGGATACCATCTTTGTTGCGTTTGAAGTCAACAATACGGTAAGCCTGCTTGTGGCCACCACCGATATGACGGGTGGTGATACGGCCATTGTTGTTACGACCACCGGATTTGCTGTTTTTTTCCAGCAACGGAGCAAAAGGTTTGCCCTTGTGCAGCTCAGGGTTAACCACTTTAACAACGTGGCGACGACCCGGAGATGTCGGTTTACATTTAACAACTGCCATTGTATTACTCCTCCGACTTACTCAGCGCCGCCAACGAAGTCCAGATTCTGGCCTTCCTTCAGGGTGACGTAAGCTTTTTTCCAGTCGCTACGACGACCGATACGCTGTCCGTGACGTTTAACTTTCCCTTTAACGACCAGGGTGTTAACGACTTCGACTTCGACTTCAAACAGTTTCTGCACAGCAGCTTTGATTTCTGCTTTAGTCGCGTCTTTAGCAACTTTGAGAACGATGGTATTTGTTTTTTCCATCGCAGCAGACGCTTTTTCAGAAACGTGCGGTGCACGCAGCACCTTCAGCAGACGTTCTTCACGAATCATGCCAGCATCTCCTCAACTTGCTTAACAGCATCAGCAGTCATTACGACTTTGTCGAAGGCGATCAGGCTAACCGGGTCGATACCAGTTGCATCGCGTACGTCAACCTTGTGCAGGTTGCGCGCAGCCAGGAACAGGTTCTCGTCCAGCTCACCGGTGATGATCAGCACATCTTCCAGAGCCATGTCTTTCAGTTTCTGTGCCAGCAGCTTAGTTTTAGGCGCTTCTACAGAGAACGTCTCGACAACGATCAGACGATCCTGACGTACCAGTTCGGACAGAATGCTTTTCAGCGCGCCGCGGTACATCTTTTTGTTAACTTTTTGACTGTGGTCCTGCGGACGAGCAGCGAAGGTTACGCCACCGGAACGCCAGATCGGGCTCTTAATAGAACCTGAACGCGCACGGCCGGTACCTTTCTGGCGCCACGGCTTTTTGCCTGAACCAGTTACTTCAGCACGAGTCTTCTGAGCACGAGTACCCTGACGAGCACCAGCTGCATAAGCAACTACAACCTGGTGAACCAGCGCTTCGTTGAAATCACGACCGAAGGTAGTTTCGGAAACAGTCAGCGCGCTCTGCGCGTCTTTCAATACTAATTCCATTGCTATCCCCTTACGCCTTCACAGCTGGTTTAACGATCAGGTCGCTACCGGTTGCACCCGGGACCGCACCTTTAACCAGCAGCAGGTTGCGCTCAGCGTCAACACGTACTACGTCCAGGCTCTGAACGGTGACACGTTCGTTACCCAGCTGACCTGCCATTTTCTTGCCTTTGAACACTTTGCCCGGAGTCTGGTTCTGACCGATAGAACCCGGAACGCGGTGAGACAAGGAGTTACCGTGGGTAGCGTCCTGGGTACGGAAGTTCCAGCGCTTAACGGTACCAGCAAAACCTTTACCTTTAGAGGTACCGGTTACGTCAACTTTTTTAACGTCAGCAAACAGTTCAACGCTAATGCTCTGACCTACGGTGAATTCTTCACCGTCGGCAAGACGGAATTCCCACAGGCCGCGGCCAGCTTCTACGCCAGCTTTAGCGAAGTGACCAGCTTCCGGCTTGGTTACACGGTTAGCTTTTTTAGCACCGGTGGTAACCTGAATTGCGCGGTAGCCGTCGTTAGCCAGGTCTTTAACCTGTGCAACACGGTTTGCTTCAACTTCGATTACGGTTACTGGGATAGATACGCCATCTTCAGTGAAGATGCGAGTCATACCCACTTTTTTACCGACTAAACCAATCATTGTTTCAACCTCTCAATCGCTCGATGACCTGATTAACCCAGGCTGATCTGCACGTCTACACCGGCAGCCAGATCCAGACGCATCAGAGCATCAACGGTTTTCTCAGTTGGCTCAACGATGTCAACCAGACGCTTGTGAGTGCGGATCTCGTACTGATCGCGCGCATCTTTGTTGACGTGCGGAGAGATCAGAACGGTAAAGCGCTCTTTGCGGGTCGGCAGCGGGATCGGACCACGGACCTGCGCACCAGTGCGCTTAGCAGTCTCGACGATTTCCGCAGTTGATTGATCGATCAGACGATGATCAAACGCTTTAAGACGGATACGGATTCTTTGGTTCTGCATGAGACCAGAGCTCCAATTATTTATAGACGAAATGATTACTCCTCATACCCATTACGATTGATGGGAGAGTGTAACCGTTCTTACATAGTTCCCCGATTGGGAACATTGTTTGATAGCTAAAAGCTCTATCAGGGTTCATATCGAACCGGCCCGCCAATTTTGACGGGCCCGCGCATTATACGCAAATTCGGACCCAACACAAGGGCTGCGTAGAAAATCGTCATTTATATTTGCGAGGCTGCCGGGAAGAGCAATGTTGCCGGCTGAAAAATAGCAAACTTAGCGGATCGCCGCGCGCAAAACCCACTATCGTCCTTTGCCGCTCGCGACTCGCCGGGTCAAAATCGGCGCATACGATTCATCCGCCGGGGTATCCCATGTACATGACTCTCCCCTTCCTGCTTTTCTACTGCGTGTTCTCTCTGGCGCTCTGCTGGCACGACCTACGCTATGGACTACTTCCCGATCGCTTGACCTGCCCCCTGCTCTGGGCTGGCCTGCTGTTTTATCTTTGTCGCATGCCGATGGGCCTGGAAAACGCCGTCTGGGGAGCTATCGCGGGATATCTGGCATTTGCTTTAGTCTACTGGGTTTACAGAGGGGTTCGCGGATATGAGGGGTTGGGTTATGGCGACGTGAAATTTCTTGCCGCTCTCGGCGCCTGGCACGGCTGGCAGTGGCTGCCACAGCTGGTGTTTATGGCGACGCTAATTGCCTGCGCCGCGCTGCTTCTGCGCGTGGTTATCTGGAAGCGCCGGGAGGTCCTGAACAACCCGCTGCCGTTTGGCCCTTTTTTGGCTGCAGCGGGTTTTTACTGTGGATGGCAAACGCTGTCAGTCAGCAACTTTAATCTGTGACTGGAGATAATTTTGCAGGCCAATTTTACCGATCAGGTCCAGCTCGGTTTCCAACCAGTCGATATGTCCTTCTTCATCGGCGAGGATTTCGATCAGCATATCGCGGCTGACATAATCATGGACGCTGTCGGCATAGGCGATAGCCTCTCGTAAATCTTTGGCGCCTTCCAGCTCCAGTCTTAAATCAGACTGCAGCATCTCCTCGACATCTTCACCGATACCCAGCTTGCCGAGATCCTGCAGGTTGGGCAGCCCTTCAAGAAATAAAATACGCTCGATATATTTATCGGCGTGCTTCATTTCATCAATGGATTCATGGTATTCGACATCGTTGAGGCGCATCAGGCCCCAGTTCTTGAACATCCTGGCATGGAGAAAGTACTGATTTATTGCGACAAGCTCATTTCCCAATAATTTATTGAGATAACTTATGACTTTGACATCACCTTTCATTATATAGTCCCTCCGCTTCCACTCATTGAAGCGTAGTTCGCACTATATAGATGTCAAAGAAAAGGCAGAGGTCTCAGGCGATCTCTTTATATTCCGGCATGCGAGTTAATTCATCTTCCATGATCTCGCGAGCGGCGCGAACGCATTTACCACATTGATTTCCAACGGGAATAAACTTACGCAACTGCTGAAAAGATTGAGGGTGAAATTGCCGTACGGCCTGACGAATTTTTTTATCGTTTACACCATTACACAAACAAACGTACATATTCACTCCCGTTCAATTTATGCTCAAAGTGTAAATGAGAATAGTTATGATTACAATAGGCTGTTTATATAATAACCCTGATAAGGCACTTTTTATATTAGCCGCTCTCGCGTTTACGACCTAAATGACGGGCAGCAAAAAGGGCGCCGAAGCGCCCTTTTTAATTCAGAACTAAATAATTAGCTCAGAACTTTAGCAACAACGCCCGCGCCAACGGTACGACCGCCTTCACGGATTGCGAAACGCAGACCGTCGTCCATCGCGATCGGGTGGATCAGGGTAACAACCATTTTGATGTTGTCGCCCGGCATTACCATCTCTACGCCTTCCGGCAGTTCGATGGTGCCAGTCACGTCAGTTGTACGGAAGTAGAACTGCGGACGGTAGCCTTTGAAGAACGGAGTATGACGGCCGCCTTCGTCTTTGGACAGAATGTACACTTCAGATTCGAATTTGGTGTGCGGCTTGATAGAACCCGGCTTAGCCAGTACCTGACCACGTTCGATTTCTTCACGTTTGATACCACGCAGCAGAACGCCAACGTTCTCACCCGCACGGCCTTCGTCCAGCAGTTTGCGGAACATTTCAACGCCGGTACAGGTCGATTTCGCGGTGTCTTTGATACCAACGATTTCAACTTCTTCGCCCACTTTGATGATACCGCGCTCTACACGACCGGTAACAACGGTACCACGACCGGAGATGGAGAATACGTCTTCGATCGGCAGCAGGAACGGCTTGTCGATAGCACGTTCTGGTTCCGGGATGTAAGAATCCAGGTAGCCTGCCAGTTCGATGATTTTCGCTTCCCAGTCAGCTTCGCCTTCCAGCGCTTTCAGCGCGGAACCACGAACGATTGGGGTGTCGTCGCCCGGGAAGTCGTACTGAGACAGCAGCTCACGCACTTCCATCTCAACCAGTTCCAGCAACTCTTCGTCATCAACCATGTCGCATTTGTTCAGGAACACGATGATGTACGGAACGCCTACCTGACGACCCAGCAGGATGTGCTCACGAGTCTGCGGCATCGGGCCGTCAGTCGCAGCAACAACCAGGATCGCGCCATCCATCTGCGCAGCACCGGTGATCATGTTTTTAACATAGTCGGCGTGGCCCGGGCAGTCTACGTGAGCGTAGTGGCGAGTCGGGGTGTCATATTCAACGTGGGAAGTGTTGATGGTGATACCACGAGCTTTTTCTTCCGGCGCGTTATCGATCTGGTCGAATGCACGAGCAGAACCACCGTAGGTTTTAGCCAGAACGGTAGTGATTGCAGCGGTCAGAGTAGTTTTACCATGGTCAACGTGGCCGATAGTACCGACGTTGACGTGCGGTTTTGTACGTTCAAATTTTTCTTTAGACACGGCTATATTCCTTACTATAGCGCTCTCCCCTTCAGGAGAGAGCACGGGATTTTGGTTTAACCCTACGGCTTATTTACCACGGGCTTCGATTACGGCCTGAGCAACGTTGTTCGGCGCGTCATCATACTTCAGGAACTCCATGGAGTAAGAAGCACGACCTTTGGTCAGAGAACGCACTGAGTTGCGTATCCGAACATTTCAGACAGCGGAACCTCAGCGTGAATCACAACGCCAGTAACGTTGGATTCTTGACCACGCAGCATACCACGACGACGGCTAAGGTCACCGATGACGTCACCAGTGTTCTCTTCCGGAGTTTCTACTTCAACCTTCATGATCGGCTCAAGCAGAACTGGTTTCGCTTTCTTAAAGCCATCTTTAAAGGCAAGAGAAGCGGCCAGTTTAAACGCCAGCTCAGAGGAGTCAACGTCATGGTAAGAACCGAAGTGCAGACGCACACCGAGATCAACTACCGGGTAACCAGCCAGCGGACCAGCTTTCAGCTGTTCCTGGATGCCTTTATCAACGGCAGGGATGTATTCACCAGGAATTACACCACCTTTGATGTCGTTGACGAACTCATATCCTTTCGGATTTGAGCCCGGCTCCAGCGGGTACATGTCGATCACAACGTGACCATACTGACCGCGACCACCAGACTGCTTAGCGTGTTTACCTTCGATATCGGTAACTTTAGCGCGAATTGCTTCACGGTAAGCAACCTGAGGTTTACCGACGTTCGCTTCAACGTTGAATTCACGCTTCATGCGGTCAACGATGATGTCGAGGTGCAGCTCACCCATACCGGCGATAATGGTCTGGTTAGATTCTTCGTCAGTCCATACGCGGAAAGACGGGTCTTCTTTAGCCAGACGGCCCAGAGCCAGACCCATTTTTTCCTGGTCAGCTTTGGTTTTCGGTTCTACAGCGATGGAGATTACCGGCTCAGGGAATTCCATACGCTCCAGGATGATCGGCGCATCTGGGTTACACAGGGTATCACCAGTAGTTACGTCTTTCAGACCGATTGCAGCAGCGATGTCGCCCGCACGAACTTCTTTGATCTCTTCACGTTTGTTGGCGTGCATCTGAACGATACGGCCGAAACGCTCACGTGCAGCTTTCACGGAGTTCAGGATGGTATCACCAGAGTTAACCACACCGGAGTACACGCGGAAGAAGGTCAGGTTACCCACGAACGGGTCGGTAGCGATTTTGAATGCCAGAGCAGCAAACGGCTCTTCATCGCTAGCGTGACGCTCAGCCGGAGTATCTTTACCGTCGTCCAGAATACCGTTGATCGCAGGTACGTCAACCGGGGATGGCAGGTAGTCAACTACCGCATCCAGCATCGCCTGAACACCTTTGTTCTTGAACGCAGAACCACAGGTTACAAGGATGATTTCGTTGTTCAGAACGCGCTGACGCAGAGCTTTCTTGATCTCTTCTTCAGTCAGTTCTTCACCACCCAGGTATTTTTCCATCAGCTCTTCTGAAGCTTCCGCTGCGGACTCGATCAGGTTCTGGTGCCATTCGTCAGCCAGGTCCTGCATGTCTGCCGGGATATCTTCATAGGTGAAGGTAACGCCTGCGTCTTCTTCGTTCCAGTTGATGGCTTTCATTTTCACCAGGTCAACAACACCGGTGAAACCTTCTTCAGCACCAATCGCCAGTCTGCAGCGGAACAGGGTTCGCGCCCAGACGGGATTTGATCTGACCAACAACTTTCAGGAAGTTAGCACCCATACGGTCCATTTTGTTAACGAACGCGATGCGTGGAACTTTATATTTGTTTGCCTGACGCCATACGGTTTCAGACTGCGGCTGAACACCACCAACTGCGCAGTAAACCATTACTGCACCATCAAGCACACGCATGGAACGTTCAACTTCGATAGTGAAGTCAACGTGCCCCGGGGTGTCGATGATGTTGACGCGGTGCGGTTCATACTGCTTAGCCATACCAGACCAGAATGCAGTAGTCGCTGCGGAGGTGATAGTAATACCACGCTCCTGCTCCTGCTCCATCCAGTCCATGGTTGCTGCGCCGTCATGAACTTCACCGATTTTGTGGTTTACACCGGTGTAGAACAGGATACGTTCGGTAGTAGTGGTTTTACCGGCGTCGATGTGCGCACTGATACCGATATTACGGTAGCGTGCGATGGGTGTTGTACGAGCCATTTGATTCCTCGTTTGTTTCTTTAGGCGTTCAGTTAAGTTATCCAAAACGGGCGACTTATCTGCAGCGCCCGTCTGGTGACTATGACTCCGAAGGGATTACCAACGGTAGTGAGCGAACGCCTTGTTGGCTTCTGCCATACGGTGAACGTCTTCACGTTTCTTAACTGCAGTACCTTTGTTATCTGCAGCATCAGAAAGTTCGTTCGCCAGACGCAGAGCCATGGATTTATCACCACGTTTACGAGCAGCTTCAACGATCCAACGCATTGCCAGGGCATTACGACGAACCGGACGGACTTCAACTGGAACCTGATAAGTAGAACCACCAACGCGGCGGGACTTAACTTCTACAGTCGGGCGAACGTTGTCGAGAGCGACTTCGAAAGCTTCCAGTTCATTTTTACCAGAACGCTGAGCCAGGGTCTCCAGCGCGCTGTATACGATAGCTTCTGCAGTAGATTTTTTACCATCTACCATCAGGATATTTACAAATTTTGCCAGCAGTTCTGATCCGAACTTAGGATCCGGAAGAATTTTACGCTGACCAATGACGCGACGACGTGGCATGGGAATACTCCGTTGTTAATTCAGGATTGTCCAAAACTCTAAGAGTTTAGTGTGACATTAAGGTAAAACAGTTTGGCCTTACTTAACGGAGAACCATTAAGCCTTAGGACGTTTCACGCCATACTTGGAGCGAGATTGCTTACGGTCTTTAACGCCGGAGCAGTCAAGCGCACCACGAACGGTGTGGTAACGAACACCCGGAAGGTCTTTAACACGACCGCCACGGATCAGGATCACGGAGTGCTCCTGCAGGTTGTGACCTTCACCACCGATGTAGGAAGTCACTTCAAAACCGTTGGTCAAACGCACACGGCATACTTTACGCAGTGCGGAGTTTGGTTTTTTAGGAGTGGTGGTATATACGCGAGTACATACGCCACGTTTCTGCGGGCAGGCTTCCAGTGCAGGCACGTTGCTCTTTGCAACTTTGCGTGCGCGTGGTTTGCGTACCAGCTGGTTAATTGTTGCCATTAAATAGCTCCTGGTTTTAGCTTTTGCTTCGTAAACACGTAATAAATCGCCTCAGATAATATGAGGACGCAGAATTCTAGGGCGGTGCCGAAAAGGTGTCAAGAAATATACAACAATCCCGCCATTACCAGGCCAGCTGTCCAGGGTGTTTGAGCGCCAGTCTGACGAAGTCAGTATAGTCAACCCTGATGACGCTGTCCGCAATTTGCCCCGTCAGGCCGCGGGCTGCGATATCGTCCTGCAGCGCATGGATGGTTATGGGGGCGGAAAGCAGGATTTCAAGGAAACGCCCGCCGGCGACCGCCGCGGTGACGCCATCGGAAAGCAGCACAAGATCGTCGCCCTCCTTTACCAGACGCAGCATCGCGGCCAGATCGGCATGCCATGGGGAAACGCTGAGAGTGTGGAGCATAGTGGCCTCAGAAGCGCAGTATTACGTTGAAATCATCGAGTCGGGCGCGCAGCGCCTCTGGCTCCAGCCACTCGCCATCGATGACCCACTGCGTGGAGGGCGCCAGGCCGCGCTCGCGGGCAGAAGCGGCGCACATCCAGCGCTGCTCAATATCGTACAGGGAGAGGAGCTTAAAGGTGGCGATATAGTCCCGGGCCAGGATTGCGCCAGGCCGCTGCTCCGGCAGCAGCTGAAACACCCCGTCGCCGATAAAGAAAACGCCGAGTTCGTCGGTCAGCGCCGAGGTAGCCAACAGCGCGTCCAGGCCTTCCCGGCCGGCCGCGGAGCCGTGAGGCGCGGAGGAAAAAACAAAGGCCACGCGTTTCATCAGAACTGCACCATCCGATCGCAGGTTAATGCGGCTTCCGCCAGCGCCCCAAGGCCGCTGAGCGTGAATCCGGGCTGCAGATTATGCACGGGCAAACCAAGCTGCTGCGCCTCATGCTCGTCCGTCACCCCACGCCGCAGCGCCGCCGCAACGCAGATATGCAGCGCGACGGCATGCGCTTCGTGCAATTTTTGCCATGCCCGCACAAGGTCAAACTCATCGCTGGCGGGGGCGGTCAACTGGTTCGCGTTATAAACGCCTTCGCGATAGAAAAAGACGCAAATCAGCTCATGCCCCTCCTCCAGCACGGCCTGCGCAAACTGCCAGGCGCTGCTGGCCTGCTGCGTACCGTAGGCCGGACCCGTCACCGTAATGGCAAAACGCATTACTTATCCAGCCCCTGGAAATCGCCGCTTTTAAACTGGCGGATGTAGAGATACACCGTGTGCTTCGAGATATTCAGGCGATCGGCAACCTGATTGATGGCATCTTTGATATCAAAAATGCCCTTCTCGTAAAGATTCAGGACGATCTGACGATTTTTGGCGTTATTGGAAACGTTGCGATCGGCATTCACTTCTTCAATCGTAAACTCGAGGGTCTGCGCGACCAGATCGTCAACCGATGAGGCAAAGTTGACCTGAGAGTTCACTTCCGGCGTTTCCGGCGGAATAAAGGTGCTCATGATCTGGGAGAACGGGACGTCGAGGTTCATGTTAATGCACAGCAGGCCGATCACCCGATGCTCACGGTTGCGTATCGCAATCGTCACCGACTTCATCAGCACTCCGCTTTTAGCGCGAGTAAAATAGCATTTGGAAACGCTGCTATCAGCTCCAGTCATATCGTGCAGCATACGCAGCGCCAGGTCAGTGATTGGCGAGCCGATTTGACGACCGGTATGTTCACCGTTGGCGATGCGAATGGCGGAACATTTCAGATCCTGTAGAGAATGCAGCACGATTTCACAGTGGGAACCAATGAGCATCGCTAACCCGTCCACCACCGCTTCATAGGATTTTAGGATATCGAAGTCGGTCTGGTCGAAAGGACGTTGATCCAGCAGGTCAAGCTCGCTGGTTTCGTTGGTTAAAAGCGACCTGGACATGAAAAAAAGCACTCCTTTTCAGGAGCCTGTCATTTTTTACACAAAACCGTTCAAGTTACGCCAGGGCGGCAAATCTGAGACAAATTCGTCAACGGCGAATTTGACCAGCCGAAGGCTGGCTCCTGTAAGAGACAGGCAGTCTCTTAACGATACCCAGGGCCGAATCCAGTAAGAGGCAGGAGTCAGCAAATGCAGCCAGCTCAGAGGCAGCTTGAAGGATGAGGTGTAGCTTGTCAGGGCAGGCTCATCGTCATTAATAAGATTAAGCTATCTAAAGTAATACAGCGCTTGAGGCACTTTCCAGTTTTAATTATATCTGCCCCAAATAAAAAAGCCGCCGCCCGTGAGGGCGGCGGCAGTAATGCCATTACTTCTTAGCGTCTGCGCTCGGTGCATCCGCTTTTGCATCAGCGGCAGCTTCAGGCTTCGCGTCAGCTTTCGGCGCCGGTTTGATATCCAGCAGACTCTACGTCGAAGACCAGAGTAGAGTTAGCCGGGATACCCGGAACGCCGGTTTTGCCGTAGGCCAGATCCGGTGGGATGACCAGACTGGATTTTACCGCCTTTCTTAATATTCTTCAGGCCTTCGGTCCAGCCAGGGATCACGCCGTCCAGACGGAAAGAGAGCGGCTCGCCGCGGGTATAGGAGTTATCGAACTCTTTACCGTCGATCAGCGTCCCTTTGTAGTTCACAACCACGGTATCGCTGTCTTTCGGCGCGTCACCGGTACCGGCTTTCTCGATTTTATACAGCAGGCCAGATTTAGAGGTTTTCACGCCCTTCTCTTTCGCGAAGGTGTCGCGATAGGCTTTGCCTTTCGCATCGTTCTCAGATGCGTCTTTTTCCATTTTTTGCTGAGCAGCAGTTTTCACGCGGGTTTCAAACGCTTGCAGAGTCTGTTCGATTTCCTGATCGGACAGCTTGCTCTTATCGGCAAATGCGTCCTGAACGCCAGCGATCAGCTGATCTTTATCCAGTTTAATGCCCAGCTTTTCTTGTTCTTTCAGGGAGTTTTCCATGTAACGCCCCAGCGATGCACCCAGCGCATAAGCAGATTTCTGATCGTCATTTTTAAATGCCGATTTGCTTTCCGTTGCAGGTGCCGTCTTTGCTGCGGTATCAGCAGCAAAGGTCAGCGGTGCATTCAGCGCGACGGCCATCGTGGTCGCCAGCAGCGTTACTTTAAACAGTGATTTCATCCATTTCTCCAGGGCCGGGGCATCTCACCCCAGGGTTAGCGTAAAAAGCAAAAAATGTACTATAGAACGTTGCAGGACAAATCTACATACGGACGTACCTGAATATCGCCTGTTTTGAGACTATTTTTGTATGAATTAGTTTCCTGTCCGCCGTTACGATGCTGCGCGAATGCTGAAAATTCAGTAAAATCCGCCCGCGAGATAAGACAGAAGAGGTTACTCATGCACGATAGCAAACTGGAGAGTCGCCTGGCGGAGCTGGAAAGCCGGCTGGCGTATCAGGAAATCACCATTGAAGACCTCAACAAGACCGTTACCGCCCATGAGATCGAAATGGCAAAGATGCGTGAACATATGCGTCTGATGGTAGAAAAGCTGAAGGCGACGCAGTCATCGTATATCGCATCGCAGTCTGAAGAAACGCCGCCGCCCCATTATTGAGGCGTAAAAAAAGCGGGTTTCCCCGCTTTTTATCGCCGACAGCGCTAATCAACGCGCCTGCGGCCTGAAAGACGTCGGGTCTTAGTGACAGCCGCAGCCGCCGTTATCGCAACCGCCTTTGCCATGTTCGTGACCGTGGTCATGGCTGTGACCGTGGCCACCGCAGCATCCGTCATGATCGTGGTCATGGTCGTGATCGTGACCATTCGCGCCGTGTACATGGCCGTGCTCCAGCTCTTCAGCGGTCGCTTCACGAATCGCCACAACTTCAACGTTGAACTTCAGGTTTTGACCCGCCAGCATGTGGTTACCGTCAACAACAACGTGCTCGTCATCAACTTCGGTGATTTCAACCGGTACCGGACCCTGATCGGTTTCCGCCAGGAAACGCATGCCGACCTGCAGCTCATCAACGCCCATGAAGACGTCTTTAGGAACGCGCTGAACCAGGTTTTCGTCGTACTGGCCGTACGCATCGTTGGCGCCGACCGCAACGTCAAATTTGTCGCCCACTTCATGACCATCCAGCGCAGTTTCCAGGCCGGAAATCAGGGAGCCGTGACCATGCAGGTAGTCCAGCGGCGCGCTTACCGGAGACTCATCAACCAATACACCGTCTTCTGTACGTACCTGATAGGCCAGGCTGACCACCAGGTCTTTTGCTACTTTCATGATATCTCCTGAGCATGGGAAGAATAGTGGCGCAGATTGTAGCGGAATTCTGCAGCCGTGTACCCTCTAGCTTAAAAAAAGGCGACGGATAACGCTAGTCCGGATGAAAAATGCCAATAACCTGTTCGTCTTTACGTACGTGCTCGCGGGCCTCTTTATCCGCCTCGCGCATCTGGTGTCCGCACTTAACGCACTCAACGATATCGACATTATTCTCACGCCACATCGCCAGCGAATCCTGGGCCTGGCACGCCGGGCATTTTGCTCCGGCGATAAAACGTTTACGCACTGCCATAGTGATTTACCCTTTATTCAAACTCATCCCAGCCGTCAAGCTGTCTGCTCTCTTTCTGCATTTCACGCTCAAAAATCTCCTCCAGCTCCCGCCGGGCTTCCCGCACGCGCGATATCTGCAGAGTATCAGTATGTACCGGCATTAACTCTCGCAGCATTCGCATATCCAGACGACGAAAGTGCAGCTGCGCGCGCTGCGCCTGATGCGGATGCATTCCGACGCTGATCAGCGCCTTGCGCCCCAGCTCCAGCGCGCTGGAGAAGGTTTCGCGCGAGAACTGCGCTACGCCGGCCTGCAGCAGCTCATGGGCCTCTACGCGGCCGCGCGCGCGCGCCAGAATATGCAGATGCGGAAAATGCTGCTGACACATCTCAACCAGCTTCATGGTATCTTCCGGCTCGTGGCAGGTAATCACGATGGATTGCGCATCTTCCGCGCCCGCCGAGCGCAGCAGCTCCAGCTGCGTCGCATCGCCGAAATAGACCTTATAGCCATATTTGCGCATCAGGTTAACCGCGCTGATATCGCGCTCCAGCACGGTAATGCGCATTTTGTTGGCCATCAGCAAACGGCCAATGACCTGACCAAAGCGGCCGAAGCCGACGATAATCACCTGCGGCTTATCGTCCTCAACCCACGGCGCTTCGTCCTCCTCCTCCGGCTGGTTAAAGCGTCGGGAGAGCACGTAATCAATCAGGGTCATCAGCAGCGGCGTGGTCATCATCGACAGCGTAACCGTCACCAGCAGCAGCGCCATCTGGTCGTTTTCGAACAGCCGCAGCGAAGCCGGCAACGAGAACAGCACAAAGGCGAACTCCCCGCCCTGGCTCAGGACCCCGGCAAACTGCATACGCTCCGAGCTGCGCAGGCCATATACCCGCGCCAGAACGTACAGCACGAGGGCTTTCACCATCACCAGCGCCGCGACGCTGGCGGCCACCCACAGCAGATGGGTGTAGAGAACGCCGAGATTCAGCGCCATGCCAACGGAGATAAAGAACAGGCCGAGCAGCAGCCCTTTAAACGGCTCAATGGCGATTTCCAGCTCGTGGCGATACTCGCTTTCAGCCAGCAGCACCCCGGCGATAAAGGTCCCCAGCGCCATCGACAGGCCGAGCGCATCCATAAAGAGCGCCGAGCCCAAAACCAGCAGCAGCGTCGCGGCGGTAAAGACCTCACGCACGCCGGAGGCAGCGATGAAGCGGAACACCGGCCGCAGCAAAACACGACCGCCGATCAGCATGCCGGCAAAGGCCAATACCTTCATCCCGATGGTGACCCAATCAAAGCGATCGCCGCCAGATCCGGCCAACAGCGGCACCAGCGCCAGCGCGGGGATCACCGCTAAATCCTGAAACAGCAGCACGGAGAACCCCAGCTGGCCGGATTCACTGCGGCTCATCCCCTTCTCGCGCATCAGCTGCAGCGCCATCGCCGTGGAGGACATCGCTAAGCCAATCCCGCCGACAACCGCCGCCTGCCACGAAAATCCGGTGACCATCAGCAGGCCGCCGAGAAGTGCCGCGCTGCACAAAACTTGGGCCGCCCCAACGCCAAAGATAGAGCTTCGCAGACGCCAGAGCTTCGACGGATTGAGCTCAAGCCCGATGATAAACATCAGGAACACCACGCCCAGCTCGGAAAAATGGAGAATCTCATCAACGTCGTTGATGAACCCCAGCCCCCACGGGCCAATGGCGATCCCGGCGAGCAGATAGCCGAGTACCGCGCCAATCCCCAGCCGGGCGGCCAGCGGCACCGCGACGACGGCGGCGAACAGAAACAGCACGCCAGCCAAAAGCAGATCAGCTCCCTCCATTTATGACTCCTCCTGCCGCGATGGGGTTGGCCAGCCAGTCACGATAGGCGCGCGCGTGGCTTTTCAGATCGGCAGGCGATTGCCGACGGGCCCAGTAGACAATTATCGGGCTCATCCAGTGCATCCGGCACATGCCGGCGGTCAGCTCGAAAGGACGCAGAATATCGTTCATTGGATAGCGGTTAGCGTCGCGGCGGTAGGCGCTTTCCGGCTCGCCGGTGGTGATCACGCTACGCCAGTACTTTCCCGCCAGCTGATTTCCCCCTGCGCCGCTGGCAAAACCGCGGCTGAGAACTCTGTCCAGCCACTCTTTTAGCAGCGCCGGGCAGCTCCATGTATAGAGCGGATGCTGGAAAACAATCACCTCATGCTGACGCAGGAGATCCTGCTCCCAGGCAATATCGATAAAAAAATCTGGATAGTGTGCGTACAGATCGTGCACGGTGACGTTCGGCAGCTGTAAGGCCGGTTCAAGCAAAACCCGGTTGGCCACGGAATCCTGAGATTCTGGGTGGGCATACAGCAGCAAAACCTTCGCTGTCTGAGACATCATTCCCCTCCCAATGTCTTCTGGTGGCCTGAACAACGGCTGCGCCTCAGCGCAACCAGAATGACTTTGTGTATCGTCTTCATTTTGGGCTACCATTGCGGCCCGGTGGAGCAATTTGCTACCACATTACATTATCATAATGACAAATTAACATAGTCTGAACATACGGCGCCTTATGATTGTTTTCTCCTCGTTACAAATTCGTCGCGGCGTACGCGTCCTGCTGGACAACGCCACCGCTACCATCAACCCTGGCCAAAAGGTCGGTCTGGTGGGCAAAAACGGCTGCGGTAAATCCACGCTGCTAGCGCTTTTGAAAAACGAGATTAGCGCCGACGGCGGCAGTATGACCTTTCCGGGCAACTGGCAGCTGGCGTGGGTTAATCAGGAAACCCCTGCTCTGGCGCAGCCGGCCATTGATTATGTTATTGACGGCGATCGGGAATATCGCCAGCTCGAGGTCGATTTAAATCAGGCCAACGAGCGTAATGACGGTCACGCCATTGCGACGGTGCACGGCAAGCTGGACGCCATTGACGCCTGGACCATCCGCTCGCGCGCCTCGAGCCTGCTGCACGGCCTGGGCTTCAGCAACGAACAGCTGGAGCGCCCGGTGAGCGACTTTTCCGGCGGCTGGCGCATGCGCCTGAACCTGGCGCAGGCGCTGATTTGCCGCTCTGACCTGCTGCTGCTGGATGAACCGACTAACCACCTCGATCTCGATGCGGTGATCTGGCTGGAAAAGTGGCTCAAAAGCTACACCGGCACGCTGATTCTGATCTCGCACGATCGCGATTTTCTCGATCCGATCGTCGATAAAATTATTCATATCGAACAGCAGAGCATATTCGAGTACACCGGCAACTACAGCTCGTTCGAAATCCAGCGCGCCACCCGCCTGTCGCAGCAGCAGTCGATGTATGAGAGCCAGCAGTTGCGCGTCGCCCATCTGCAAAGCTATATCGATCGCTTCCGCGCCAAGGCCACCAAGGCAAAGCAGGCCCAGAGCCGCATTAAAATGCTGGAACGCATGGAGCTTATCGCCCCGGCCCACGTCGATAACCCGTTCCACTTTAGCTTCCGCGCGCCGGAAAGCCTGCCCAACCCGCTGCTGAAGATGGAAAAAGTCAGCGCCGGCTACGGTGAACACATCATCCTCGACTCGATCAAGCTGAATTTAGTTCCCGGTTCGCGCATCGGCCTGCTGGGGCGCAACGGCGCTGGCAAATCGACGCTCATCAAACTGCTGGCCGGCGAGCTGCAGCCGCTGCAGGGTGAAGTGGGGCTGGCCAAAGGGATTAAGCTTGGCTACTTCGCCCAGCACCAGCTGGAGTTCCTGCGGGCGGATGAATCGCCGCTGCAGCACCTGGCGCGCCTGGCGCCGCAGGAGCTGGAGCAGAAGCTGCGCGACTATCTTGGCGGCTTCGGTTTCCAGAGCGATAAGGTCAACGAAGCGACCCAGCGTTTCTCCGGCGGCGAAAAAGCGCGCCTGGTGCTGGCGCTTATCGTCTGGCAGCGGCCTAATCTCCTGCTGCTCGATGAACCGACTAACCACCTTGACCTCGATATGCGCCAGGCGTTAACCGAAGCGCTGATTGATTTCGAAGGCGCGCTGGTGGTGGTCTCGCACGATCGCCACCTGATACGTTCGACCACCGACGATCTCTATCTGGTCCACGACGGCAAAGTTGAGCCGTTCGACGGCGATCTGGAAGATTATCAGCAGTGGCTGAGCGACTCGCAGAAGCAGGAGAGTCAGTCGTCCGAGGCGATAAAAGATAACGGCAACAGCGCCCAGTCCCGCAAGGACCAGAAGCGCCGGGAAGCGGAGCTGCGCACCCTGACGCAGCCGCTGCGTAAAGAGATTACCCGTCTTGAGAAAGAGATGGATAAGCTCAACGCCCAGCTCGCGCAGGCGGAAGAGACATTAGGCGACAGCAGCCTGTATGACGCATCCCGCAAAGCGGATCTGACCGCGTGTCTGCAGCAGCAGGCCAACGCGAAATCAGGGCTGGAAGAGTGCGAAATGGCCTGGCTGGATGCGCAGGAACAGCTGGAGCAGATGCTGCAGGAAGGCTAAGCCCTGCTGGTTGAGCGCGCGGCCCCGACGGTTCACAGACAGTGAACTTTCGGGGCCTCTCTGCATGCCGCCGGAGGCCATATCGCGCCCGCTCCTTTTCGCGTAACCTCTGCCGACGGGCCACAAGACCACATATTGGCTAACCTGCGCACGGCATGCGCGGTATAGTATTTATAAGATTCTTAATTGTTCTGGTGCTATGGTTGAAATCATCCCCACAGAAATGACGCCCCCCGAAGACGATTCGCGCGAGTTTCACCCGATGCGCGGCGTGGGCAATCGTCATCTGCAAACCATGCTGCCGCGGCTGATCCGCCGCAAACTGGGCTTTACTCCGCACTGGCAGCGCCTTGAACTCCCCGACGGCGACTTTATCGATTTGGCCTGGAGCGAAGATCCTGAGCTGGCCCGGAATAAACCGCGGCTGGTCGTTTTTCACGGTCTGGAAGGGAGCCTGCACAGCCCTTACGCTCACGGTCTGATCCACGCCGCCATGCAGCGCGGCTGGCTTGGCGTGGTGATGCATTTTCGCGGCTGTAGCGGCGAGCCTAACCGTAATAACCGCATCTATCACTCCGGAGAGACGGAAGACGGCACCTGGTTCCTGCGCTGGCTGCAGCGCGAATTTGGACCCGCGCCTACCGCCGCCGTCGGCTATTCGCTGGGCGGTAATATGCTCGGCTGTCTGCTGGCAAACGAGGGCGATAGCATCCCGCTCGACGCGGCGGTCATCGTGTCGGCCCCGTTCATGCTGGAAGCCTGTAGCTATCATATGGATAAAGGCTTCTCCCGCGTCTACCAGCGCTATCTGCTCAATCTGTTAAAAGCCAACGCCGCGCGCAAGCTAAAAGCCTACCCGGGCTCGCTGCCGGTTGATTTACGCCAGCTAAAAGGCATGCGGCGCATTCGCGAATTTGACGATACCATCACCGCCAAAATTCACGGCTTTGCCGATGCGCTGGACTACTATCGCCAGTGCAGCGCGATGCCGCGCCTGAGCGATATCACGAAACCCACGCTGATCATCCACGCGAAAGACGATCCGTTCATGGACCATCACTCCATTCCGCCGCAGGAGCAGCTGCCGGCCAACGTCGAGTATCAGCTGACCGAACAGGGCGGCCACGTCGGGTTTGTCGGCGGCACGCTGCGCAGGCCGGAGATGTGGCTGGAAAGGCGGATCCCGGATTGGCTAACGCGCTGGCTGGAAGGAAAAAAATGATTATTCCCTGGCAGGATCTGGATCCCGAAACGCTGGATAACCTGATTGAAAGCTTTGTGTTGCGCGAAGGCACCGATTATGGTGAACATGAACGCTCGCTGACCGATAAGGTCGCCGATGTCAAACAGCAGTCTGAAAAGCGGAGAAGCCGTACTGGTGTGGTCAGAGCTGCACGAGACGGTCAACATCATGCCCCGCAAGCAGTTCCACGGCTAAGGCGGCGCCACACCATCGTTTAATCTGGGAGTTGATATGTCTGCCAAACATCCGGTGATTGCCGTCACGGGCTCCAGCGGCGCGGGAACCACCACCACCAGCCTCGCCTTTCGCAAGATCTTCGCCCAGCTGAACCTGCGTGCCGCCGAAGTCGAGGGCGATAGCTTCCATCGCTATACCCGCCCGGAAATGGACATGGCGATCCGCAAAGCGCGGGATCAGGGGAAACACATCAGCTATTTTGGTCCGGAAGCGAACGACTTCGGCCTGCTGGAAAATACCTTCCTCGAATACGGACGCAGCGGAACCGGCCAGTCGAGAAAATATCTGCATACCTATGACGAGGCCGTGCCGTGGAATCAGGTGCCGGGCACCTTCACGCCCTGGCAGCCGCTGCCGGAGCCGACCGACGTCCTGTTTTACGAAGGGCTGCACGGCGGCGTTGTCACTCCGCAGCACAACGTGGCGCACAACGTCGATCTGCTGGTGGGCGTCGTGCCTATCGTCAACCTGGAGTGGATTCAGAAGCTGATCCGCGACACCAGCGAACGCGGGCATTCCCGCGAGGCGGTGATGGATTCGGTCGTCCGTTCGATGGAGGATTATATTAACTTCATCACCCCGCAGTTCTCGCGCACCCATATCAACTTCCAGCGGGTCCCCACCGTTGATACGTCGAACCCCTTCGCCGCCAAAGGCATTCCCTCGCTGGATGAAAGCTTTGTGGTGATCCACTTCCGCAATCTGCAGGATATCGACTTCCCGTGGCTGCTGGCGATGCTGCAAGGGTCGTTTATCTCGCATATCAACACGCTGGTGGTGCCGGGCGGCAAAATGGGGCTGGCGATGGAGCTGATCATGGCGCCGCTGGTTGAACGGCTGATGGCGGGGAAAAAGATCGGTTAAGCCGTTAGCAACCCCGGCGGCGACGCAAACCGGGGCGACGGGCTGGTCATTCGGCTTAGCCCGCAATAACCTCGTACGAATGCGTGATATTTACCGCTTTTTGCAGCATCAGCGCCACCGAGCAGTATTTTTCCGCCGACAGGTCCACCGCCCGCGAAACGGCCGCATCCTTCAGCTCGCGGCCGGTGACGATAAAATGCAGGTTGATGTGGGTAAACAGGCGCGGCGCCTCTTCCCGACGCTCAGAGGTCAGCTTCACCTCACAGTTGGTCACATCATGGCGTCCTTTCTGCAAAATTGAGACCACGTCGATGGCGCTGCAGCCGCCGGCGGCCATCAGCACCATTTCCATCGGGCTCGGCGCTTTATCCCCGGAGTTGCCGTCCATCAAAATCTGGTGGCCGGAAGCCGACTCACCAATGAAGGTTAACCCTTCGACCCATTTCACACGAGCTTGCATAAAACTTAACTCCAAGGTTGCAATTTTCCTGACAGATTACGCGCACATAACAAATCTGGCAACGGAAGGCGACCTGCATCATGCTGAAGCGAGACACCAGGAGACATGCGGCAAAAGCTATGCTAAAACAGTCAGGATGCTACAGTATTACATTGATGTACTGCATGTATGCAGAGGAATTCACATTACAGGCTGCAGAAAAATCACCAGCCAGCTTCCCAGGCATAGGGAAACAATACGATTGCATGCCCGGATGCCGTGTAGTGTCGGCACCCGGAGATAGCTTATAACAGAGGATAACCGCGCATGGTGCTTGGCAAACCGCAAACAGACCCTACCCTCGAATGGTTCTTGTCTCATTGCCACATTCATAAGTACCCATCTAAAAGCACGCTGATCCACCAGGGTGAAAAAGCAGAAACGTTGTACTACATCGTCAAAGGCTCTGTGGCTGTGCTCATCAAGGATGAAGAAGGTAAAGAGATGATTCTCTCTTACCTCAACCAGGGCGATTTCATCGGTGAATTAGGCTTGTTTGAAGAAGGCCAGGAGCGTAGCGCCTGGGTACGTGCGAAAACCGCATGTGAAGTGGCCGAAATCTCCTATAAAAAATTCCGTCAGCTGATCCAGGTTAACCCGGACATCCTGATGCGTCTCTCATCGCAGATGGCCCGCCGTCTGCAGGTTACCTCTGAGAAAGTCGGTAACCTTGCCTTCCTTGACGTCACCGGCCGTATCGCCCAGACGTTGCTGAACCTGGCAAAACAGCCTGACGCCATGACTCACCCGGACGGTATGCAAATCAAAATTACCCGTCAGGAAATCGGTCAGATCGTCGGCTGCTCGCGTGAAACCGTTGGCCGTATTCTGAAGATGCTGGAAGATCAAAATCTGATCTCCGCCCACGGTAAAACTATCGTCGTCTACGGCACGCGTTAAGCTGATAAAACGGCGTATTGCTCCCGCAATACGCCGTTTCTGTTTTCCCTCTATGTGGCGCAGGCTGATTTACCACCCGGAAGTCAACTACGCACTGCGGCAAACGCTGGTGCTGTGTCTGCCGGTCGCAATTGGCCTCCTTCTCGGTCATCTGCAGCAGGGCCTGCTGTTCTCGCTGGTTCCCGCATGCTGCAACGTCGCCGGTCTTGATACGCCGCATAAACGTTTCTTTAAACGCCTGATTATTGGCGGCTCGCTTTTTGCCGGCTGCAGCCTGATCGTTCAGCTCCTTCTCCAGCATGATATCCCGCTCCCTTTAATTCTCAGCGGCCTGACCCTGCTCCTTGGCGTCACGGCGGAAATCAGCTCGCTGCACGCGAGGCTGCTGCCCGCCTCGCTGATTGCCGCCATCTTTACCCTGAGCCTCGCCGGCAATATGCCGGTCTGGGAGCCGCTGCTGATCTACGCGCTCGGCACGCTGTGGTACGGGCTATTCAACTGGTTCTGGTTTTGGCTATGGCGCGAGCAGCCGCTGCGCGAATCGCTCAGCCTGCTCTACCGGGAGCTGGCCAACTACTGTGAAGCCAAATACAGCCTGCTGACCCAGCATATCGACCCGGCAACCTCGCTGCCTCCTCTGCTGACCCGCCAGCAAAAGGTCGTCGATCTGATCACCCTGTGCTACCAGCAGATGCATATGCTGGCGGCCAATCAGCGTAACGATCATAAGCGCCTGCTGCGGGCGTTTCAGATTGCCCTCGATCTCCAGGAGCACATTTCCGTCAGCCTGCATCAGCCGGAAGAGGTGCAGAAGCTGGTCGAACGCAGCCACGCTGAAGCGGTAATCCGCTGGAATGCGCAAACCGTCGCGGCGCGGCTGAGGGTACTGGCGGACGACATCCTGTACCACCGCTATCCGCAGCGCTTTAACATGGATAAGCAGATCGGCGCGCTGGAGAAGATTGCCTCGCAGCACCCCGACAACCCAGTCGGGCAGTTCTGCGCATGGCACTTCGGCCGCCTTGCCCGGGTGCTACGCACCCAGCGGCCGCTGTACGCGCGTAACCTAATGGCCGATAAGGAGCGGCGCCTGCCGCTGCTGCCTGCGCTAAAAAGCTATCTCTCTTATAAATCGCCGGCTTTGCGCAGCGCCGCCCGCATCTGCGTGATGCTCACCGCCGCAAGCCTGATGGGTAGCGCGCTAAATCTTCCCAAACCCTACTGGATCCTGATGACGGTGCTCTTCGTTACCCAGAACGGCTACGGCGCGACGCGGGTCCGCATCGTCCACCGGGCGGCAGGGACCCTTGCCGGCCTGGTGATTGCCGGACTGACGCTGCACTTCCACGTCCCGGAGGGCTATACGCTGACCGCGATGCTGATTATCACGCTATTGAGCTATCTGATTATTCGCAAGAGCTACGGCTGGGCGATGGTGGGCTTTACCGTCACGGCGGTGTATACCCTGCAGCTGCTAACGCTCAACGGCGAACAGTTTATCGTCGCCAGGCTTATCGATACGCTTATCGGGTGCCTGATCGCCTTCGGCGGGATGGTATGGCTGTGGCCGCAGTGGCAGAGCGGGCTGCTGCGTAAAAACGCCCACGACGCGCTGGAGGCGGACCAGGAAGCCATCCGCCTCATTCTCAGCGAAGACCACCAGGCGCCGGCGCTGGCCTATCGGCGGATGCGCGTCAATCAGGCGCATAACTCGCTGTATAACTCGCTGAATCAGGCGATGCAGGAGCCCGGCTTTAACTCACGTTATCTTGACGATATGAAGCTGTGGGTCACCCATAGCCAGTTTATTGTCGAGCATATCAACGCCATGACCACGCTGGCCCGCGAGCACAACATGCTGACGCCGGATCTGGCCCGCCGCTACCTTGAATCCTGTGAGATTGCGCTGCAGCGCTGCCAGCAGCGGCTGGATACCGACGGCCCGGGCAGCGCCGGCGAGGTGAATATCATGGAGTCGCAGGATGCGGACGTGCCCCGCGGCCCGCTGAGTACCATGGAGCAGCACCTGCAGCGGATCCTCGATCATCTGAACACCATGCACACCATCTCGTCGGTGGCATGGCGTCAGCGCCCGCATCACGGCATCTGGCTACGCGCAACTAAGCGCTAAGCACGCGCTGTACGGCCTGCGCGAAGCGCGCCATCCCTTCATCAATATCGCTATCATCAATGACCAGCGAGGGCACAAAACGCATGACGTCGGGTCCGGCATTGAGCACCATAACGCCCGCATCCGCCGCGGCATACAGGAAATCGCGCGCCCGGCCGCGATGCTGCGGCTTCAGCTCAGCGCCGATCAGCAGCCCCATGCCGCGAATATCGCTAAACAGATCGAAGCGGGCATCAATCTGCTGTAGCTGCTGCACAAAGCGTTCGCGCTTCGCGTTGACGCCGTCCAGTACCTCAGGCGTGTTAATCAAATCAAACGCCGCGTCGGCGACGGCGCAGGCGAGCGGATTTCCCCCGTAGGTTGAACCGTGGGAACCGGCATGGAAGGCGCTGGCGATATCATGGGTAGTCAGCATGGCGCTAATCGGAAAACCGCCGCCGAGCGCTTTCGCGCTGGTCAGGATATCCGGCGTCACGCCGTAATGCATATAGGCGAACAGCGAACCGGTGCGCCCCATCCCGCACTGCACTTCATCAAACACCAGCAGCGCCTGGTGCTGGTCGCACAGTTCACGCAGGCCTTTGAGGAACTCCGGGGTTGCAGCCATTACGCCGCCCTCGCCCTGAATCGGCTCAACCACCACCGCGCAGGTGTGATCGTCCATAACCGCCTTCACCGCGTGCAGGTCGTTGAACGGCACGTGAACGATATCCGCCGGCTTCGGCCCGAAGCCGTCAGAATATTTCGGCTGCCCGCCAACGGAGACCGTAAATAGCGAACGGCCGTGGAAAGCGTTATGGAAGGCGATAATTTTGGTTTTATAGGGGCTATGGCGGGTGATCGTGTAGTTACGCGCCAGCTTGAATGCGGTTTCGTTGGCTTCGGTGCCGGAGTTCATAAACACCACGCGATCGGCGAAGGTGGCATCGACCAGCTTGCGGCCCAGGCGCAGCGCCGGTTCGTTGGTGAAAACGTTGCTGGTATGCCACAGCGTTTCCCCCTGCTCATGCAGCGCCGCAACCAGCGCCGGATGGCAATGACCTAGCGCCGTGACGGCAATACCACCAGCAAAATCAACGTACTCCTTGCCCTGCTGATCCCATACGCGGCTACCTTTACCTTTTACCGGAATAAACTCTGCCGGTGCATAAATCGGCAAAATAACCTCATCGAACGTGGCGCGGGTAATTGCCGGTTGCTCAGTTGCCATGTGATGCCATCCTTCTTCGTTATGCAATAATGATAGTGATATTATAATCACAAAATATGCATAAAAAATCAGTCAATGGCAACTACAAATCACCGTTTGAGGAAGTTTGCCAGCAGCTGATGCCCCTGCTCGCTGAGGATGCTTTCCGGGTGAAACTGCACCCCTTCGAGATCCCACTCGCGATGGCGAATGGCCATGATCTCTCCGCTCTCGCTGCGGGCCGTCACCTCGAAGCAGTCAGGCAGAGTATCCGGGTCAATGACCAGAGAGTGGTAGCGGGTGACGGTGAGGGGATTATTTAACCCCTGAAATACGCCGCGTCCGTCGTGGCTGACGGGCGAGATTTTTCCGTGCATGACTTTGGCGGCGCGGACGATGGTAGCACCAAAAACCTGGGCGATAGCCTGATGGCCCAGGCAGACGCCCAGCAGCGGCACCTTCCCGGCATAATGCCCGATGACGGCCAGGGAGATCCCCGATTCATCCGGCGTACAGGGGCCGGGAGAAATAACGATTTTCTCCGGCGCCAGCGCCGCGATCTCCGCCAGCGTCAGCTCATCGTTACGCTTAACCAGCACCTCGGCCCCCAGCTCGCAAAAATACTGGTACAAATTCCAGGTGAAAGAATCATAGTTGTCGATAAGCAGGATCATGGCGGCTCCGGAAAGAATAAAACCGGGCTATTCTACTCAGATTCTCGCGCTTCGCTTACCACTTTGGCAAAGATCCGTTCAAGCGGCTGCGGATCGCCCATGGCCCCCAGCTGATTAGCCCGGCTCCACTCTTCAGGATCGATATCACGCCAGTCGAGGATAAAGCCGGCATGAATCGCCAGCTGCTCAAAGAAAATGCGCTGCGCCAGCCCGCTGCCGAGACGAAAAGGGTGTAGCACGTTGATTTCACCGTAGTACCAGCTCAGGCGCGTAATAAAAGCGCTGTGCTCCAGACCGTTAAGATAGTTCTCCTCCTCCAGAGCCCGCATCAGCGCGTTGCCCTCCTTTTCAATCCATGCGAAATGACAAAAAGGCGTATCTCCCTGATAGATATCAATCTCCCGATACCGTCCGGCCCAGGAAAAGATATCCTGGTAGAGCTGATGGTGAATCGCGCAGAGATAGGGCAGCCCGCGCCCGCGCGGCCCTAAGGGAATCGTCGCCGCCCGTAGCGAGGTGACCTCCAGCATCACCTGCTCCAGGCGCCGGGCCTGGCGAATACCGGGAAGATTGCGCAATACGTCGAGTGCGGGGTAGAGGTAGGGATCGCGGTCGTCGCCATATTTACTGCTCATGACGCCCCCTCAGCTCAGCAAGACGCGCCAGCGCTTCCTCGGCGCTTAGCGTCACCAAAGGTACGACGCTTCCTTCCAGGCGACGGCTGGCCTGAAAATTCACGCTGCGAGTCTGTTCCCAGAGCCGGGATTTTTGCTTATCGGTAAGTGAACGCATGCTCGCCTCTCTTATCGTCCCCTGTGCCACAAGTATAAGCAGCAATTTCGGGTCGCGCAGAAAGGCGGAAACAACGGCGCGAGCGTGAGTCGCCCGCGCGGGAGAACTTAAGGCAGGACCTTCGCTGAGAGGATCACGACAGGTTTTGACGGCACGTTCTGGTACGGTCCGACGTTATGCGTTTGGACCTGGGAAATCTTGTCGGCGACGTCCATTCCTTTGACGACTTTACCGAACACCGCGTAGCCAAAATCACGCTGTCCGTGGTCGAGGAAGGCATTGTCGGCAATGTTGATGAAGAACTGGCTGGTCGCGCTGTCCTGATCGGCGGTGCGCGCCATCGCGATGGTGCCGCGGGTGTTACGCAGGCCGTTGTCCGCTTCGTTCTTGATCGGCGGGTTCGGCTGCTTTTGCTGCATCTGTTCGCTGAAGCCGCCGCCCTGCACCATGAAGCCCGGGATCACGCGGTGAAAAGTGGTGTTGTTGTAGAAGCCGCTGTTCACGTACTTGAGGAAGTTGTCGACGGAAACCGGTGCTTTCTGGCTATTTAACTCCAGCTCAATATTTCCCGCAGAAGTCGTCAGCAAGACATGAGGATCGCCCTTCGCTGCCATAGCCGGGGAAAAAGCGGAAATAGCGAAAACGGCAGCTACCGCCGCCAGAGTTGATTTGAGCATCGAGATTCCTTAACGGAGCAGAAAAAAAGCAAGTGCTTTGATTCTAAAGAGCCTTTGCATCCTGGGCCAGCCTTTTACCTAATTTTACGTAGCTGAAACAGTTGTAACGAGGCGCCCGACGATCGGCTAAATATTTAAAAGCGATCTACATCACAACAATCTATGCAAAAAGAACTGCATTTCATAATAAACGTTTGCTTACATCACTCGAATGAATAAAATCTGTTCGCCCTGGCGCAGAGTCAACGCGCTTTACATTTCTATTCACAGGCCAGTCATGACTAACAGCAATCGTATCAAGCTCACATGGATCAGCTTCTTCTCCTACGCCCTGACCGGGGCGCTGGTGATCGTCACCGGGATGGTGATGGGGAACATCGCCGATTACTTCCATCTGCCCGTTTCCAGTATGAGCAACACCTTCACCTTCCTTAACGCCGGGATCCTGATCTCTATCTTCCTCAACGCTTGGCTGATGGAAATCGTACCGCTGAAAACGCAGCTGCGTTTTGGCTTTATCCTGATGGTACTGGCGGTAATCGGGCTGATCTTTGGCCACAGCCTGACGCTGTTCTCCGCGGCGATGTTCGTGCTGGGTCTGGTCAGCGGGATCACCATGTCGATCGGCACCTTCCTGATAACTCATATGTATGAAGGCCGCCAGCGCGGCGCTCGCCTGCTGTTCACCGACTCCTTCTTCAGCATGGCGGGGATGATTTTCCCGATGGTTGCCGCCTATCTGCTGGCCCGCAGCATCGAGTGGTACTGGGTGTATGTCTGCATTGGTCTGGTTTACGTCGCTATCTTCGTTCTGACCTTCGGCTGTGAATTCCCGGTGCTGGGTAAAAAAGCGCAGCAGGACAGCCAGCCGGTAGTCAAAGAGAAGTGGGGTATCGGCGTGCTGTTTCTTTCCATCGCCGCGCTGTGCTACATCCTTGGCCAGCTGGGCTTTATCTCCTGGGTGCCGGAATATGCCAAGGGCCTGGGCATGAGCCTTGGCGACGCGGGTAAGCTGGTGAGCGATTTCTGGATGTCGTACATGATCGGTATGTGGTCATTCAGCTTCATTCTGCGCTTCTTCGACCTGCAGCGCATTCTTACCGTTCTGGCAGGCCTGGCAACGGTGCTGATGTACCTGTTTATTAACGGTTCCCCTGAGCATATGCCGTGGTTTATCCTGACCCTTGGCTTCTTCTCCAGCGCTATCTACACTTCGCTGATTACCCTGGGATCGCTGCAGACCAAAGTTTCGTCACCGAAGCTGGTTAACTTTGTGCTCACCTGCGGCACCATCGGGACGATGCTGACCTTCGTGGTCACCGGGCCTATCGTTGCCGCCAGCGGGCCGCTGGCGGCGCTGCAAACCGCTAACGGCCTCTATGCCGTGGTATTCGTGATGTGCATTATCCTCGGCTTTGTCTCCCGCCACCGCCAGCACGGCGCGCAGGCAGGATCGCACTAAGCCGCGCTAGACCTTTGGCCCCTTTGCATCAGCAGAGGGGCCATTGCGGGTAAAGAACAGCTCCTCCCCGCCTCTATCGGTCTGTATCCAGGTCTGCGCCAGCTGCGTGGTGGCAATCACCCGCCCCTGACGAATGGACCAGCGTACCGGCACCTGGCAGCGCACCGCTTCAAAACCGTTTTCCGCAGGCAGAATAATCAGGTTGGCCGTATTCCCCGTGCTGATGCCGTAGTCGCTCAGACCAAAAGTGCGGGCGCTGTTGTCGGTAATCAGCTTCAGCCCGTCGTTAATCTGCTGATAGCCCATCAGCTGGCAAACGTGTAGCCCCATATGCAGCACCTGCAGCATATTGCCGGTACCCAGCGGATACCACGGGTCGAAAACGTCGTCGTGACCAAAGCAGACGTTGATCCCTGCGGCCATCAGACTCTTTTACCCGGGTAATCCCGCGCCGCTTTGGATAATCATCGAAGCGTCCCTGCAGGTGAATATTCACCAGCGGGTTGGCGACAAAGTTAATCCCCGAGAGCTTCAGCAGGCGAAACAGCCGCGAGGTATAGGCGCCGTTATAGGAGTGCATGGCGGTGGTATGGCTGGCCGTAACCCGCGGGCCAATCCCCTCTTTTAACGCCAGCGCCGCGACCGTTTCGACAAACCGCGACTGCTCATCGTCGATTTCATCGCAGTGGATATCCAGCGGGCGCTGGTATTTCTGCGCCAGGCGAAAGGCGATATGCAGGGACTCAACGCCATACTCGCGGGTGAACTCAAAGTGGGGAATAGCCCCTACCACATCGGCGCCGAGGCGCAGCGCCTCTTCAAGTAGAGCCTCCCCATTGGGGTAGGATAAAATCCCCTCCTGTGGGAAGGCGACTATCTGCAAATCTACCCACGGAGCTACCTCCTGCTTCACTTCCAGCATCGCTTTTAAGGCGGTCAGCGTCGGGTCTGAAACATCAACATGCGTGCGCACAAACTGTATACCGTTGGCAATTTGCCACTTCAGGGTTTTCCACGCCCGGGCTTTGACATCCTCATGGCTCAGCAACGCCTTGCGCTCAGCCCAACGCTCAATACCCTCGAACAGCGTCCCGGATTGATTCCAGCTCGGTTCGCCGGCGGTTTGCGTCGTATCCAGATGGATATGCGGTTCAATAAACGGAGGAATAGCCAACCCACCCCGGGCGTTAAGCACTTCAAGGCTCTCGCTATGCGCTTCGCCCATCGGGGTAATATCGCCAAAGCAGCCTTTATCTATTGCTATCTGCCATAGCCCATCGCGGCCCGGCAGGCGCACGTTCTGAATCAACCAAAGTGGTGCAGCTGTCATCTTGATGACCCCCGTTAAAATTGCTTAATTTTCACCCATCCCGCCATCGCCATTTCCTGCCGTTTTTGTACATAAAAGCAACAAAAAGGAAAAGCCTGAATTTTCCATAACTTATAAAAATCCAAGGAAATCATGATAATACCCATTAAGTAGTAGGCGGGATTGAACTTGATTTGCATCAATAAGTGTACCGGCTGAATCGTTAAGGTAGGCGGTATTAGAAAAGAAATCGAGGCAAAAATGAGCAAAGTCAGAATCGCTATTATCGGTAACGGCATGGTTGGCCATCGCTTTATCGAAGAGCTTCTTGATAAGGCGCCTGCCGGACAGTTTGATATTACCGTGTTCTGCGAAGAACCCCGTATCGCTTACGACCGCGTCCACCTGTCATCCTACTTCTCCCATCATACCGCAGAAGAACTCTCCCTGGTTCGCGAAGGATTTTACGAGAAACACGGCGTTAACGTCCTGATCGGCGAGCGCGCAATTACGATTAACCGCCAGGAGAAGGTCATTCACTCCAGCGCGGGACGCACCGTATTTTACGACAAACTGGTCATGGCAACCGGCTCCTATCCGTGGATCCCGCCGATTAAAGGCGCGGAGACCCAGGACTGCTTCGTTTACCGCACGATTGAAGATCTCAACGCTATCGAATCCTGCGCCCGCCGCAGCAAACGCGGCGCGGTGGTCGGCGGCGGCCTGCTGGGCCTCGAGGCCGCGGGCGCGCTGAAAAACCTCGGCGTCGAAACCCACGTTATCGAATTCGCGCCAATGCTGATGGCCGAGCAGCTTGATAATATGGGCGGCGAACAGCTGAAGCGCAAAATCGAAAGTATGGGCGTGAAGGTCCATACCAGCAAAAATACCAAAGAGATCGTCCAGCAGGGCACCGAGGCGCGGAAAACCATGCAATTCGCCGACGGTAGCGAGCTGCAGGTCGATTTCATCGTGTTCTCAACCGGTATCCGCCCGCGCGACAAGCTCGCCACCCAGTGCGGTCTGGCGGTGGCTCAGCGCGGCGGTATCGTAGTGAATGATGCCTGCCAGACTTCCGATCCGGATATCTACGCCATCGGCGAGTGCGCCAGTTGGAACAACCGCGTCTATGGTCTGGTGGCTCCGGGCTACAAAATGGCCCAGGTGACCGTCGACCATATTCTCGGCGCGGACAACGCCTTCACCGGCGCCGACCTTAGCGCCAAGCTGAAGCTGCTCGGCGTTGACGTTGGCGGTATCGGCGATGCGCATGGCCGCACGCCCGGCGCGCGCAGCTACGTCTATCTTGATGAGAGCAAAGAGGTCTACAAACGCCTGATCGTCAGCGCGGATAACAAGACCCTGCTCGGCGCGGTGCTGGTCGGCGATACCAGCGACTACGGCAACCTGCTGCAGCTGGTGCTGAACGCTATCGAACTGCCGGAAAACCCGGACGCGCTGATTCTGCCGTCCCATGCCGGCAGCGGTAAGCCCTCTATTGGCGTCGATAAGCTGCCGGACAGCGCGCAAATCTGCTCCTGCTTCGACGTGACCAAAGGCATGCTGATCGCCGCTATCAATAAAGGCTGCCATACCGTTGCCGCGCTGAAAGCCGAAACCAAAGCCGGCACCGGCTGCGGCGGCTGTATCCCGCTGGTGACCCAGGTACTGAACGCCGAGCTGGCGAAACAGGGTATCGAAGTTAACCATAACCTGTGCGAACACTTCGCCTACTCGCGCCAGGAGCTGTTCCACCTGATCCGCGTCGAAGGCATTAAAACGTTCGATGAGCTGCTGGAGAAACACGGCAAGGGCTACGGCTGCGAAGTGTGTAAACCTACCGTAGGCTCGCTGCTGGCCTCCTGCTGGAATGAGTACATCCTCAAACCTCAGCATACGCCGCTGCAGGAGACCAACGATAACTTCCTCGCCAACATCCAAAAAGACGGGACCTACTCGATTATCCCGCGCTCCGCAGGCGGCGAAATTACGCCGGAAGGGCTGGTGGCCGTCGGCCGCATCGCGCGCGAATATAACCTCTACACCAAAATTACCGGCTCGCAGCGTATCGGCATGTTTGGCGCGCAAAAAGACGATCTGCCGGAAATCTGGCGTCAGTTGATTGACGCGGGCTTTGAAACCGGCCACGCGTACGCTAAAGCGCTACGTATGGCTAAAACCTGCGTCGGCAGCACCTGGTGCCGCTACGGCGTTGGCGACAGCGTAGGCTTCGGCGTCGAGCTGGAGAACCGTTACAAAGGCATCCGTACGCCACATAAGATGAAGTTTGGCGTCTCTGGCTGTACGCGCGAATGTGCGGAAGCGCAGGGGAAAGACGTCGGCATCATCGCCACCGAAAAAGGCTGGAACCTGTACGTATGCGGCAACGGCGGGATGAAGCCTCGCCACGCGGACCTGCTGGCGGCCGACCTTGACCGTGAAACGCTGCTCAAGTATCTCGACCGCTTTATGATGTTCTACATCCGCACCGCCGATAAGCTGACGCGTACCGCGCCCTGGCTGGACAACATGGAAGGCGGCATCGATTATCTGAAGCGCGTCATTATCGACGACAAGCTTGGCCTGAACGAACACCTGGAAGAGGAGCTGGCCCGCCTGCGCGCCGCCTTCGCCTGCGAGTGGACCGAAACCGTCAACAGCCCGGCCGCGCAGACCCGCTTCAGGCACTTTATCAACAGCAGCCAGCGCGACCCGAACGTCCAGGTTGTGCCGGAACGCGAACAGCATCGCCCGGCCACGCCGTATGAGCGTATCCCGGTGACTCTGGTGGAGGAAAACGCATGAGCCAGTGGATAAACATCTGCAAGATTGAAGAAATCCTGCCGGCAACCGGCGTCTGCGCGCTGCTTGGCCAGCAGCAGGTCGCCGTGTTCCGCCCTTACCAGGACGAGCGGGTTTTTGCGATCAGCAATATCGATCCCTTCTTCAACGCCAGCGTTCTTTCGCGCGGCATCATTGCCGAACACGAAGGCGATCTGTGGGTCGCCAGCCCGTTGAAAAAGCAGCGTTTCCGTCTACGTGACGGCGTCTGTATGGAAGATGAGAGCCACTCCATCGCCCATTTTGACGCGCGGGTAAAAGACGGGAAAGTTCAGCTTAAGGCCTGATTTCCCGAGGTTCCCTCTGTTCCTCAGGGGGAACCATCTATTCTGCTTATGCCCATTAAGCGGTAAGCGCTGGAAAAGTCGTATATTTTGTCACTCTTCCGCTGCTATGCTACGACCGCTCCCCCTCTCCCATTGCCCTGCTGCGAGGATACTCCGTGGATCACTTACCCATTTTTTGCCAGCTGCGCGGTCGCGACTGTCTGCTGGTCGGCGGCGGTGATGTTGCCGAACGTAAGGCGCGGCTGCTGCTGGACGCCGGTGCCAAATTAACGGTTAACGCCCTCGAATTCTCGCCACAGTTTCAGGTGTGGGCGGATGAACGGATGCTGACGCTGATAACAGGCAGCTTTAATCCCCAGCTGCTCGATTGCAGCTGGCTGGCGATCGCCGCGACTGACGACAACGACGTTAACCAGCAGGTCAGCGAGGCGGCGGAAGCGCGGCGCATCTTTTGCAACGTCGTGGATTCTCCGCAGCAGGCCAGCTTCATTATGCCCTCGATTATCGACCGCTCGCCGCTAATGGTCGCCGTCTCCTCCGGCGGAACCTCGCCGGTGCTGGCGCGGCTGCTGCGCGAAAAGCTGGAGTCGGTTCTGCCGCTGCATTTAGGCCAGCTAGCGCGCTATGCCGGCCAGTCTGCGGGCGCGGGTTAAAAAACAGTTTGCCACGGTGGGCGAGCGTCGACGCTTCTGGGAAAAGCTGTTTATGAACGACCGCCTGGCGCAGTCCTTAGCCAACGATGACCGGCAGGCCGTAGCCGATACCACCGAGCAGCTGCTGACCGAACCGCTGGATCATCGCGGCGAAGTCGTGCTGGTGGGCGCCGGGCCGGGCGATGCCGGCCTGCTGACCCTGAAAGGGCTGCAGCAGATTCAGCAGGCGGATGTCGTGGTTTATGACCGGCTGGTCTCGGACGATATTATGAATCTGGTGCGCCGCGACGCCGACCGGGTGTTCGTCGGCAAGCGGGCGGGCTACCATTGCGTTCCGCAGGACGAGATTAACCAGATCCTGCTGCGGGAGGCGCAGAACGGCCGCCGCGTGGTGCGCCTGAAAGGCGGCGATCCGTTTATTTTCGGCCGCGGCGGCGAAGAGCTCGAAACCCTGTGTCATGCCGGCATTCCCTTCTCCGTGGTTCCGGGGATCACCGCCGCCTCCGGCTGTTCCGCCTATTCCGGCATTCCGCTGACCCATCGCGACTTCGCACAGGGCGTTCGCCTGATCACCGGGCATCTGAAAACCGGGGGAGAGCTGGACTGGCAAAACCTGGCGGCAGAAAAGCAGACGCTGGTGTTTTATATGGGGTTAAACCAGGCGCCGGCGATCAGAGAGAAGCTTATCGCCCACGGCATGGCGGCGGATATGCCGGCGGCGATTGTTGAAAACGGCACGACGGTCAACCAGAAGGTGGTCACCGGTACCCTGGATCGGCTGGACGTGCTGGCGCAGCAGATGGCGAGCCCGGCGCTGATTATCGTCGGCCGCGTGGTGAGCCTGCGCGACAGGCTCAACTGGTTCTCTAACCACTAAGATTCGCCGCTTCTTCTCCGCTGCCCGCAGCGTGATGAACAGGCGGACGGCGGACAGGGGCAAAAAGGCAAAAGGGCGGGATTAACCCGCCCTTTTTACCGGCTTCATGCGTTCTGTCTCGTTCGCCGATGCTTACGGCTTCGCAACAAAACCAATCGCTTCGTATACCGCTTTCAGCGTTTGTGAGGCGCGAGCGCTGGCCTTTTCCGCGCCGTCTCTCATCACCTGATTGAGGAAGGCTTCATCGTTACGGAAGCGGTTATAGCGCTCCTGAAGCTCAACCAGCATGCCGGACACCGCATCGGCCACTTCGCCCTTCAGATGCCCGTACATTTTCCCGTCGAAGTGCTGCTCCAGCTCCGCAATGCTCTGGCCAGTCACGCCGGAGAGAATATCCAGCAGGTTAGAAACGCCGGCTTTGTTCTGCTGGTCGTAGCGCACCACCGGCGGCTCGTCGGAGTCCGTTACCGCACGCTTGATCTTTTTGATGACCGATTTCGGGTCTTCCAGCAGGCCAATCACGTTGTTGCGGTTGTCGTCCGACTTGGACATCTTTTTCGTCGGCTCGAGCAGCGACATGACCCGCGCGCCGGATTTAGGAATAAACGGCTCAGGAACTTTGAACACTTCGCCGTAGATAGCGTTGAAGCGCTGCGCGATATCGCGGCTCAGCTCCAGGTGCTGCTTCTGGTCTTCGCCCACCGGCACCTGGTTGGTCTGATAAAGCAGAATATCCGCCGCCATCAGCACCGGATAATCAAACAGGCCGGCGTTAATGTTTTCCGAGTAGCGGGCGGATTTATCTTTGAACTGGGTCATGCGGCTCAGCTCGCCGAAATAGGTGTAGCAGTTCAGCGCCCAGCCCAGCTGCGCATGCTCCGGCACGTGCGACTGAACAAAGATAGTGCTTTTCGCCGGATCGATACCGCATGCCAGGTAGAGCGCCAGCGTATCCAGCGTGGCTTTACGCAGCTTCTCGGGGTCCTGACGCGCGGTGATGGCATGCAGATCCACGATGCAGTAGATGCAGTGATAATCATCCTGCATGCCCACCCACTGACGCAGCGCACCCATGTAGTTGCCAATGGTCAATTCACCTGAGGGCTGTGCGCCACTAAAAACGATGGGCTTAGTCATTTTTTAATTCCTGATTTTCACTATACGGTAACCCGAGAGCGGGTAAGAGTTCGTTAAATTGGTCAAAGATATAATCCGGCTCGCTGAGCGCGATCGGCTCACCGTAGTTGTAGCCGTAGGTCAGGCCGATTGAGCCAAAGCCGGCCGCTTTCGCCGCCAGAATATCGTTACGCGAGTCGCCGACAAACAGCAGACTCAGCGGGAGCCAGCCCCAGCTTTTCCGCAACCAGCAGCAGCGGTTCGGGATGCGGCTTCTTGTTCTGTACATCGTCGCCGCCGATGACCACGGTAAAATATTTGGCGATATCCAGCGCCGCCAGCATCGGCGCAACAAACGGCGTCGGCTTGTTGGTGACCAGCGCCAGCGGCAGCCCTTTGGCGTGCAGAGCGCCCAGCGTATCGGCGACCGCCGGGAACAGGAAGCTACCCTCTTCCGCGGCTTCAGCATAGTAGCGGTCAAACAGCCTGCGCAGCAGCGCCAGCTGCTCGGCCTGCGGGATATCATCGCGATCGACGGAAGGTTTCCCCCCGGCCGCCCGCAGCGTCGCGCGCTCCTGGCGTGCCCAGGTAAGGGCGCGCTCCATCAGCACGTCCGCGCCGTTGCCAATCCAGGTGACAACGCGATCCTCTCCCGCCATCGGGAGCTCTAAAGCGTAAAGCGCGCTATCAACGGCGGCCGTCAGGCCCGGCGCGCTATCCACCAGGGTACCGTCGAGGTCAAACGCGATGCCGCGAATCGCCTGTAATTTATCCATGACTAACCTTCGCTAATTCACTGCGCATTTGATCAATGACTTTTTTATAATCCGGCTGGTCGAAAATCGCCGAGCCGGCCACGAACATATCCGCCCCTGCTGCCGCAATATCCGCGATATTGCTGACCTTTACGCCGCCATCGACTTCGAGGCGAATATCGTAGCCGGACGCATCGATGCGCTGGCGCACTTCGCGGAGTTTGTCGAGGGTCTGCGGAATGAAAGACTGGCCGCCGAAGCCCGGATTGACGGACATCAGCAGGATCACATCCAGCTTATCCATCACGTAATCAAGGTAGCTCAGCGGGGTTGCCGGGTTGAACACCAGGCCGGCTTTACAGCCGTGCTCTTTGATGAGCTGCAGGCTGCGGTCGACGTGTTCCGACGCCTCCGGGTGGAAGGTGATGATGCTGGCGCCCGCGGCGGCAAAATCAGGAATGATGCGGTCGACCGGCTTAACCATCAGGTGCACGTCGATGGGAGCGGTGATGCCATAGCCGCGCAGCGCTTTCAGCACCATTGGGCCGATGGTCAGATTCGGCACGTAGTGGTTGTCCATCACGTCAAAGTGCACGACGTCTGCACCTGCAGCCAACGCTTTGGCGGTATCTTCCCCCAAACGGGCAAAATCAGCCGACAGAATCGAAGGGGCAATCAAATACTGCTTCATCCGCATCTCCTTGAAAATTATTTAGTCTTCGGCGGACGGTACAGAGCAAGAAGCTCGTCCACCTTCTTTCGGGTACCACCGTTGCTGCTGATACTGCGTCGAACTTTGACGACGTGCAGTTTAGCCAGACGATACCATTCGCGCGTCAGCGCGGTATCGTGGTTAGAAATCAGAACCGGGACCCGCTGCTCTAACAGGTTCTCCGCCAGCTGCGCCAGGTGGGCCTGCTGTTCGGAATTAAAGCTGTTCGTATGGTACGCCGTAAAATTCGCGGTAGAAGACAAAGGCGCGTACGGCGGGTCGCAGTAGACCACCGAAGTCCCGTCGGCTCGCGCCATGCTGTCTGCGTACGATTCGCAGTAGAAGTAGGCATTCTGCGCCTTCTGCGCAAAATGATACAGTTCGGCTTCGGGAAAATAGGGCTTCTTATAGCGGCCAAAAGGCACGTTGAACTCGCCGCGCAGATTGTAACGACATAAACCGTTGTAGCCGTGGCGATTCAGATAAAGGAACAGCACCGCACGACGAAGCGGGTCCTGGCTTTGATTGAATTCAGCACGGAACTGATAGTATCTCTCCGCCACGTTGTTCTCAGGCGTAAACATCGCCTGCGCTTCGGCAACGTATTCTTTCGTCTGCAATTTGACGATGTTATACAGGCTGATCAGATCGCTGTTGATGTCCGCGAGGATATAACGAGAAAAGTCGGTATTAAGAAATACCGACCCGGCGCCCACAAAGGGCTCAATCAGACAGTCGCCCTGCGGCAAATGTTTTTTTATATCGTCAAGCAGGGGGTATTTCCCCCCCGCCCATTTCAGAAAAGCGCGATTCTTTTTCATGCTGCCTAACTAATTACACATTCTCCGGCTGTGGAGAAAGCTCCGACAGCACCCTGCGCTTAAGACTACGCCGCGGCTTATTTCAGGTCAGCCTGGACCTGATGCAGCGGTTTTGCCCACGGATTTTTCGCCTGCACGTCCGCTGGCAGAGTTGCTACAGCGCGTTTAGCTTCATCTTTCGAAGCGTAAATGCCGCTGACCAGCACGTACCAGGGCTGACCGTTACGGGTAGTCTCGTAGACGACGTACTTATCCAGCTTCTCTTTCTTCGCCCAGCTACTCAGATTGTTGTAGTTGGAGGAAGAGTCGAGCTGCAGGGTGTAGTTGCTTGACGGAGCGGCCTTCATCGAGCCCACGTCACCGGCAGTTTTGCCACCCGAAGCGGCCGCTGTCGCTGCCGGAGCAGCTGTAGCGGTTGCCGCAGGCGCGGCGGTCGGAGTCGGCTTAGCCTGAGCTGTCGCGGCAGGCTTAGCCGGCTCTACGGCTGGCGTTCTCGTCGGCGCCGCTGCGGCGGTGCTTTCTACGCGCTTCGGCTGTGCCGGCTTCGACTCAACCGGCGCTTTGGCGGTAGCCATCGGCTTCGGCTCAATAACGGTGTGCTTACGCTCGGCCGGACGCGGAGCGGCGGCAGTCTGCGTCTGGCGCTCGGTGGTTGCCTGACGCGGAGCCGTACCGTTGCGCAGCGGGGCGACGGTTGCAGGTTCGGTCGGTAACGTCGAGTTTGCCACGGCGCTGTCAATCTGGCCCTGCTGCTGAGTCAGGGCGTTGTTCAGATCGCCCTGAACCTCGACGCGCTGCTGTCCCTGCGGTTCAGCGGTAGTCTGGCCCTGGGTTGGGTTAGACGCGATTGGCGGCAGAGAAACATCCTGCTGCTGGGCGTTGTTACCCGCAGTCTGGTCCTGAGCCGCAGGCTGAGCGCCGTTGTCCTGCGCGTCTGACAGATTGATACTCTTCTCACCTGTCGCCGCTTGTTCGTTGGAGGAAGACGGCGACTTCAGCGCCGAGCCGATGCCGACAATCAGCAGCAGCAGCACGAGGATCCCCACCCCCATCATAATATACTGGCGAGAAGCAGGCTTCGCCGGCGCTTTCTTACGCTTACGCGGACGGCGCTCAACCTGCTGCTCTTCAACCTCGTCTTCTTCAGACTCCAGGTCCTCTTCATACTCTTCTTCTTCATCGCGCTCACGGCGGGTTTTACCGGCGCGCGTCGGACGGCTCTCGTCCACATCAAGATCGACATCATCAAAATTGATCTGCGGATCGCTATCGCGCTCGGAAGACTGACGGGAACGACCAGCGCGACGATCGTTGCGATCGGCTTTTAAATCGTCTTCTGGTTTGAATTCATCCATTTAACACCCCACTAAAAGGCTTATGCTCACGACTATTGCATGTCACCTGAAATGATAACGCCGCGCGGACGCGGCCAGACCTTCTTATTGTTGCGCCTGCTCAGTATCAGCAATCGCGCCAAGAACTACATCGTGCGACACTCCGCCGCGAACCTCGCTTTTCCCTATTGCGAGCGGTAGCACCAGCCGCATTTCGCCTGCCAGCACCTTTTTATCACGCATCATGTGGGGCAGATACGCCTGCGCGGTCATCTCCTGCGGCCCACTGACCGGCAGACCCGCGCGCTGCAGCAGCGTAATAAGACGCTGCGTCTCCTGCGCGCTGAACTGCCCTAATCGTTCAGACGTACGCGCAGCCATCACCATACCGGCAGCAACGGCCTCGCCGTGCAGCCAGTTACCGTAGCCCATTTCGGCTTCGATAGCATGACCAAACGTATGTCCAAGATTCAGTAAAGCACGTAACCCGGTTTCACGCTCGTCGGCGGCAACGACTTCGGCTTTCAGCTCACAGCAGCGGCGAATACAGTACGCCATTGCTTTTTCATCCAGCGCCATCAGCGCATCGATGTTATTTTCCAGCCAGTCGAAGAATTCACCGTCAAGGATTACGCCGTACTTAATGACTTCAGCCAGGCCGGAAGAGAGTTCACGGGCCGGCAAGGTCTTAAGACAATTGAGATCGACAACGACAGAAACTGGCTGCCAGAAGGCGCCAATCATATTTTTACCGAGAGGATGGTTGACGGCAGTTTTACCACCGACCGAAGAATCCACCTGCGACAGCAGGGTGGTTGGAACCTGAATAAAACGCACACCGCGCTGATAGCTAGCCGCAGCAAAGCCGGTTAAATCACCGACCACGCCGCCGCCGAGCGCTACCAGCGTGGTGTCACGGCCGTGCGGTTTTTGCAATAAAGCGGTGAAGACAGTATCCATCACCGTCAGGCTTTTGTACTGCTCGCCATCGGGCAAAATAACGCTGTCGACCTTAACACCCGCCTGCTCCAGCACGGAACGAACGTTATCCAGATAAAGCGGCGCCAGCGTTTCGTTGGTGACCAGCATAACCTGGTCGCCTGATTGCAGTGGCTGGAAGGAAGCTGGATCGTTAAACAAACCAGCCGCGATGGTAATCGGGTAACTACGTTCCCCGAGAGTTACTGTAAGCCTCTCCATAACGCGACGTCCACCTCAGTTGCTTTTACTCTGACGCACTTTATTAAGCCAGAATCAATTGCTTTCCAGCATATGAATAATCTGGTTTGCCACCACTTTCGCACTCTGATCGTCAGTACGGATAGTGACGTCAGCAATCTCTTCATACAGCGGGTTGCGCTCGTCTGCCAATGCTTCAAGCACTTCGCGAGGCGGCGCTTCAACCTGTAACAGAGGACGCTTTTTATCGCGCTGCGTACGGGCAAGCTGTTTTTCGATCGTTGTTTCCAGGTAGACCACCACGCCGCGGGCGGAGAGACGGTTACGCGTTTCACGGGATTTTACAGAGCCGCCGCCTGTTGCCAGCACAATTCCCTGTTTTTCCGTCAATTCATTGATGATTTTTTCTTCACGGTCACGGAAGCCATCTTCGCCTTCTACATCGAAGACCCAGCCAACGTCAGCGCCGGTGCGTTTCTCAATCTCTTGATCGGAATCGTAAAATTCCATGTTGAGCTGTTGGGCTAACTGGCGCCCAATAGTGCTTTTGCCGGCACCCATAGGCCCAACCAGAAAGATATTGCGTTTCTCTGCCATTTTTTCGGTACTACTAAGACTATTCGTTAATGATAAACCCGCTTCGCGAACACCTGGCGCAGCAGGACATGAACTGAAACCTCATATGCAATAGAGCGAGAGTCAGACTAAAAATTATCTCAATACTCCGGCAGGTTTGGCAACTGAATATACGCTTCATTATTCAAACTACCTCGCCGTTGGCTGCACTTATTCGCCTGCGGATGCATAGTTAACTATGTTTCTGCAGGAGAACCGCTTACCGCCTCAATACGTCTTGAACGATTATGAGAATAAATCACCGGACAAAAAGGGAGGATTGATGCCGAACCCGACTCTCAAATCGGTACCCCTTGTATGCTAAATCCGTCCTCACGTCAAACACCTGAAACGTGTTTAGCAAGAAAAACGCCTAATGCACTGCCAGAATACGTGGGGTAATGAAGACCACCAGTTCGCGGCGCTCATTATCTTTTCCGTCCCGGCGAAACAGCTGGCCAAGCAGGGGAATATCGCCGAGTAGCGGAATAGCATCGCGGGCCGATTTGTTTTTTTGTGAAAAAATCCCTCCCAGCGCGAGGGTTTCACCGCTGCTAACCTCGACCTGGGTTTCAATTTCCTGTTTATCGATCGCCAGCACCTCGCCATTTTCCTGCTTCAGCACCTGGCCCGGCATATTTTCACTAATGCGCAGCTTCAGACGCACGCGGTTCTGCTGCAGCACCGTTGGCGTCACCTCCATTCCCAGCACCGCCTCTTTGAACTCGACCGACGTTGCGCCGCTCTCTCCCCGGGAAACCTGATAGGGTATCTCGCTCCCCTGCTTGATGCTGGCAGGCTGCATATGGGAAGCCAGCAGCCGCGGGCTGGCGATGATGTCTACCTGCTGCTTTTGCTCCAGCGCCGACAGCTCCAGCGCCAGCAGGCGCCCGTTGATGCGCCCGATATTAAAGCCCGCTCGCGTGCTGGCATCGCCCACCGCCAGCTGGCTGCCCAGCGCGGTAAACTTACCTGAGCCCGGCACGCTGCTGGCTTCAGCCAGGCTCCATTTCACCCCCAGCTCGCGCAGGCTGGTTTCACTCATTGAGACAATATGCGCCGCCAGCTCTACCTGACCGATGGGCTGGTCCATCTCCAGAGCCCAGGCCTTCAGGGCGGCCAGATGCTCAGCGTCATCGCGAAGCAGCAGCCGGTTGGTGCGTTTATCGACGGTCAGGCTACCGCGCGGGCTGAGCAGCCCGCTGCCGTCCTTCGCAAGTTCACCCGCATCGGCATAGCGCAGCACAACGCTATGCCGCTGCAGGGGAAGGTTCTGCGCTCGCTTTGCGCGCTCCGACTCAAGCTGCGCCTGCTGCGCTTTTTTCCACGCCAGAGTATGCACGTACAGTATCGTTCCCTGCTGACTGAACGTCAGCCCGGCGCTGTCGACGACCGAGCGCAGGGCCTGCTGCCAGGGAACGTTGGTCAGCTGCAGCGAGAGCGTCCCGCTAACGTCGGAAGCGACCACCAGATTCTGCTGACGCAGCGCCGCCAGCGTTTGTAGCACCTGCACCACCGGGGCATCATCGACCACCAGAGAGATTGGCGGCTCTTTTTTGGCCGCCGCGACCGCCAGCGGCAGCAGAAATAACAGGCTTATCCATCGCATCTTTTTTCTCCTCACGCAGCCAGCGCCAGTGCAAAGGGTCGCATCCCGGCCCCGTCGTTATCTCGATTTTTTCCGCCGTCAGCAGGCTAATCTGCCAGCCGGCCACGAGGGTGTCGTTTACCCTCACCCGACGCCACTTTCCCGCGCTGTCCTGCAGGATACCGATCCACTGCTCCGGGGAACCTATCGCCCCGCCGTAGCGCCACTGCGTCAGCTGCGCCACCTGACAGCGATCCTCCGCCGGCTGGAAGGGGTCGCGCTCCTCAGCGGCCAGTGGAAGAGACAGCAGCAGCGCCAGGCGCCACCATTTACTCCGCATCTTCGGCCTCCAGCTGCAGGCTCAGCCGCAGCACCTTTTTCTGCGGATGTAGCGAAAACGCGGCCACCCGCATTCCGCAGTCTGCCAGCCAGGCAAACAGGGCCGGTACCGACGGCCAGCGAAGCTCAAGCTCCATCTCCCCGCCTCTTCCTGCCGGTCTCCAGGCAATCAGCGCCGCCCCATCAACCGGCAGATGAAGCGGGGAAAAACCCCGCCTCACGGGCACGACAGCGCCCTCCCGAGCAAGGGCGACCCGCAGCGGCAGCAGCTTCTGCCACTGCTGGCGTAGACGATCCGAGCGGCCGCTTTCCTGCGCCGGCGGCGGAGATACCAGCCACAAACCGGCGGCGATGGCGAGCGGCAGCGCGATTGCCAGCGCCAGCCAGCCGCCGCGAAGGGGGAGAAGTGATGCCTTCCAGCGCTCAATCAGTGCCCGCATAAAGGCTTTCTCCTGCAAGAGAAAAACTAAACAGCCAGCGTCCACCGGCATCGCGTCGGGTTTCACCGGTTTTTGCTGGCCGAAAGCCATCGACCGTCGTCAGCGCGGTTTCCAGCGCCGATAATGCGTTCAGGCGTAAGGTCAGGCCGCTGAGCGTCAGGGTGTTTTGCTGATATTCCAGCCGGGTAAGCCAGGCCGGTTCCGGCACCAGCGAGGCAATCTGGCGCAGCCGCGGCTGCCAGGATTGGGTCAGTTCCCGCTGCAGCTGGCGCAGGCGCTGCTTTTCATGCTGCCGGAGCTGCTCGCGCATCAGGCGCTCACGCTGCTGGAGTGCCGCGTACAGCTGATTTTCGGCGGCCAGCCTCACCGACCCGAGTCCGTCTTCAGCTTCCCGCGACGCCCGGGAAAGCGACAGCGCCATCAGCAGGCTCAGCAGCAGCCCGCCGGCGGAGAGCAGCCAAAAGCGCAGCCGCTGCCGCCGACGCGTTTCCCGCCAGGGAAGAAGATTGATAGTCTGCGCCACGATCAGCTCACTCCCAGCGCCAGCCCAAGCGCCACGGCGAAGCTGTCGCCGCAGGAGGGGAGCGGAGGCTGCAGGCGATGGATCACGCTCCACGGATCAAAGCGATATTCATCGGCAGGCCGGGCCGCACAAAGCCCGAGCTGGCGGGCGTTTAATCGCGCAGAAAGCTGAGCGAATGAGGCTACCTCTGCGCACGGGCAGCAGCCCCAGCTATCCTGCAAAGCCCATATCCAGTGAATTTCATCCTGCCACGCCAGTCCTGATAGTTCCGGCGGCAGCCAGGGGAAAAAGGCGCTGAGGGCGCTGGCATCCGGGACAATCGCCCTCACCCTGAGCTTTAACCGGGCGGCAAGCTGGCGCAACGCATCGATATCAAGCCGCTGGGCGGCGGTCACCCGCCACTCGTTGGAGGCCGGGGATGCGCTATAATCGACGCATAATGAGGATACTGGCATTTCCAGACTGCTGGGCCATCGCGCTGGCCGCCCACATCGCCTGCTCGCTTTCCCGCAGGGAAAGCTGTGGAGGAGGAACGCTTTTTTGCAGCGTTCGGCTGGCCGGAAACGCGATACTCACCTGATGCTGTAGCGGCAGTTCCCGCCGCCAGCCGCGCAGCCGCTCGGCCAGCGCCACGCCGTCGGCCACCTGCCCGTTTCGGACGATGCCGGGCGCCAGCGCGATATGCCACCAGCGGCACAGCGCCCAGCGGGATCGTTCAAACCGCAGCGCCACGATAGCTATCTTATCCTGCTGGATATGCATTCCTATTCGCCAGTTCCTGAAAGCCATGCCGATATCTCCTTATCCGCCGTTACGGTTGAACTCTATCAATGCACCAGGCTTGCCTTTATACTACCGCGCGTTTGTTTATAAACTGCCCAAATAAAACTAAATGAGAAATCTCCGGTGAAGTTCGTAAAGTATCTATTCATCCTTGCAGTCTGTTGCGTTCTGCTGGGTGCAGGCTCGATTTTTGGCCTTTATAAATATATTGAGCCGCAGCTCCCCGACGTCGCGACCCTGAAGGATGTGCGCCTGCAGATCCCGATGCAGGTCTACAGCGCGGACGGCGAGCTTATTGCGCAATATGGCGAGAAGCGCCGTATTCCCGTGACCCTGCAGCAAATGCCGCCCGAGCTGCTCAAGGCGTTTATCGCCACCGAAGACAGCCGCTTTTACGAGCACCATGGCGTCGACCCGGTCGGTATTTTCCGTGCGGCCAGCATCGCCATGTTCTCTGGTCATGCGTCACAGGGCGCCAGCACTATCACCCAGCAGCTAGCGCGTAACTTCTTCCTTAGTCCGGAGAAGACGCTGATGCGTAAGATCAAGGAGGCATTCCTCGCGATCCGCATCGAGCAGCTGCTGAGCAAAGATGAAATCCTCGAACTGTACGTGAATAAGATCTACCTCGGCTACCGCGCCTACGGCGTCGGCGCCGCGGCGCAGGTCTACTTTGGTAAATCTGTCGAGCAGCTCAGCCTGAGCGAAATGGCCGTCATCGCCGGCCTGCCGAAGGCGCCGTCGACCTTTAACCCGCTATACTCGCTGGATCGCGCAACCGCACGCCGCAACGTGGTGCTGGCGCGTATGCTGAGCGAAGGCTATATCACGCAGCCTCAGTACGACCAGGCGCGCGGCGAAGCGATCGATGCCCGCTACCATGCGCCGGAAATCGCCTTCTCCTCGCCGTATCTCAGCGAGATGGTGCGCCAGGAGATGGTTAACCGCTACGGCGAACAGGCCTATGAAGACGGCTACCGCGTCTACACCACGATTACCCGTAAAAACCAGCAGTCGGCCCAGCAGGCGGTGCGTAATAACGTGCTGGACTACGATATGCGTCACGGCTACCGCGGACCGTCAGCCGTGCTGTGGAAAGTGGGTGAAACCCCGTGGGACAGCAAGAAAATCATCGCAACGTTAAAAAACCAGCCCGCTTCCGGGCCGCTCTCCCCGGCGGTCGTGACGTCGGCTAATCCGCAGGAAGCCGTGGCGCTGCTCGCTGACGGCACGTCGGTGTCGCTGAATTTGGACGGCATGCGCTGGGCGCGTCGCTTTATCTCCGATACCCAGCAGGGCGCCACGCCGCGTAAGGTGAACGACGTGGTGCAGACGGGGCAACAGATCTGGGTCCGTCAGGTGGGCAGCAGCTGGTGGCTGTCGCAGGTGCCGGACGTAAACTCGGCGCTGGTCTCCATTAATCCGCAAAACGGCGCCATTATCGCGCTGGTCGGCGGCTTCGACTTTAATCAGAGTAAATTTAACCGCGCCACCCAGGCCCTGCGTCAGGTGGGGTCGAACATTAAACCGTTCCTCTACACCGCGGCGATGGACAAAGGCTTAACCCTGGCGAGCATGCTCAACGATGTGCCCATTTCCCGCTGGGACGCCGGCGCGGGTTCCGACTGGCAGCCGAAAAACTCGCCGCCGCAGTACGCGGGCCCCATTCGCCTGCGTCAGGGGCTGGGACAGTCGAAAAACGTGGTGATGGTTCGCGCGATGCGCGCGATGGGCGTTGATTACGCGGCGGAATATCTACAGCGCTTCGGCTTCCCGGCGCAGAACATCGTGCATACCGAATCCCTGGCGCTGGGCTCTGCATCCTTTACGCCACTGCAGGTTGCCCGCGGCTATTCGGTGATGGCTAACGGCGGCTTCCTGATTACACCGTTCTTTATCAGTAAGATAGAAAACGATCAGGGCGGCGTTATCTTCGAAGAAAGGCCGAAAGTTGCCTGCCCGCAGTGCAACTCCCCGGTGATTTACGGCGATACGCCAAAGTCCAACGTCCTCGAAAATAAAGACGTTGAGGAGGTGGCGACCTCTGAAGACCCGCAAAACCCGGCAGCCCCGCCGCAGCCGCAGCTTGAGCAGGCTAACCAGGCGCTGGTCGCCCAGAGCGGAGCCCAGGAGTATGCGCCGCACGTCATTAACACCCCGCTGGCCTTCCTGATTAAAAGCGCGCTGAACAGTAACATCTTCGGCGAGCCGGGCTGGATGGGCACCGGCTGGCGCGCCGGCCGCGATCTCCAGCGCCACGATATTGGCGGTAAAACGGGGACCACCAACAGTTCGAAAGATGCATGGTTCTCAGGCTATGGTCCCGGCGTCGTGACCTCGGTATGGATTGGCTTTGACGATCACCGACGCGATCTGGGCCGCACCACCGCTTCCGGCGCCATTAAAGATCAGATCTCCGGTTACGAGGGCGGAGCCAAAAGCGCCCAGCCGGCCTGGGATGACTTTATGAAGAGAGTGCTTGAAGGCGTGCCGGAAGAGCCGCTGACGCCGCCTTCTGGCGTGGTCACGGTCAATATCGATCGCAGCACCGGCCAGCTGGCCAGCGGCGGCAATAGCCGTGCGGAGTATTTTATTGACGGCACGCAGCCCACCCAGCAGGCGGTTCATGAAGTCGGTACGACCCTTACCGACGGCGGGGGAGAGACCCACGAGCTGTTCTGACAAAAACCAAAAAAGCGCCTGCGGGCGCTTTTTCTTTTTCATCCATCCGTACGCTCAATGCGTCGTATCGCCGCAAGGCGCGTCTTCGAGCTACATCCGCCCCTGCGCCTGCAGCCATTCGCGCAGCAGGAACAGCGCGCTGACGTTGCGCGCTTCGTTAAAATCTTCTTCGTCCAGCAGCGTCATCAGCTCAGAGATCGGCCAGCGCACCTGCGGTAAAGGTTCCGGCTCATCGCCCGGCAGCGACTCAGGGTAGAGATCTTCTGCAACCAGGATATTCATTTTGCTGGAAAAGTAGGAGGGAGCCATGCTCAGCTTTTTCAGAAACGTCAGTTTCCGCGCGCCGAAGCCGACCTCTTCTTTCAGCTCGCGGTTGGCCGCTTCCAGCACGCTCTCGCCCGGATCGATCAGCCCTTTTGAGAAACCTAACTCATAGGACTCCGTTCCTACCGCGTATTCACGAATCAGAATAATATGGTCATCGACAATCGGCACAATCATCACGGCTTCACGCGTGGAGGGCCGCATGCGTTCATAAACGCGCCGCACGCCGTTGCTGAATTCGAGATCCACGCTTTCAACGTTAAAAAGACGCGACCGCGCTACCGTTTCAACATTGAGAATAGTGGGTTTTTGTAATGATTTGCTCATCGTCATCGGTCTATGCTGTGATTACAGAGGTCATTGTGCGATATGGGGCACGCTTTCGGCAATTCAATTCGCCACTAATTTACATAGTTGCAACGTTGCCGGCCTCAATGAGAGAATCATAAAGATAAAAAAGTCAATAGGTTGAAATGTATTTGAGAATTTACTGATTCCTGCAGTTTGACGTTTTTGATAAGCTTATATGTTGCTGTAATGCACAATAAATTTTCCCTTACTTACACAATATCTGCCGGTAGCAAACTGCAGGCGCACGCGACGAACCTCTTCCGCCGGGCGTTAGCGTCGCCGGCAGCCTGAGCGGATAGCGCGCTGAAGCCGACGCGTACCCAGCGTACCCGAGGATTTCGCGCTCTTCCCTGGCCCATAACCGCAGGTAACATTGTCCTGAAGGATGGCTTTTGAGTGTTAATGGCAGCCAACGATACCGGTAAGAAAAGAATAACTATGATGGGATGGGCATGGGCACCTTTCTGATTTTCTTCACGGCACTGCTGCTTTGCGCGCTGCTGATCGGGTGGTGGTATCACGCACACGCCAGACGTCGTCGCCTCCCTTTACTCAGCGCCTTTAGCGATGCGGCTACGCGCAAGCTTTCCGCCGAGGAGCGTCGGGCGGCCGAAAAGTACCTCGAAGGACTCAGCCAGGCGCAGAAGATACCGGCTACGGGCGCCAGCGTCGCGCCCGTCTCGCTGACGTTGAACGCGCAGAGCGATACCGTTATTACGGTGACCCGGGCCATCACCCGCTACGGCATCACCACCGACGATCCGAACAAATGGCGCTACTTCCTTGATTCGGTGGAGGTCCACCTGCCGCCGTTTTGGGAGCAGCACATCAACGACGAAAATAGCGTCGACCTGATCCCAACCGACGGCCTGCCGCTGGTTATTGCGCTCAACGGCCACGCGCTCAGCGACTATCCGCAGGAGGCCCGCGGCTACGCGCTTGAAAGAGCCTCGGCAACCCAGGCATCCATTCGCGGCGAAGAGAGCGAGCAGATCGAGCTGCTGAGTATTCGCCAGGAGAGCGCGGAAGAGCATGCGCTGAACCGCCCCGACGGTCTGCGCGAAGCGGTGCTGATAGTGGCCGCCTTCCTGCTGTTTTACTTCAGCCTGATCGGCCCCTACGTTTTCACCCCCTGGCTGCTCGGCGGCGGGATCCTGCTGCTGCTCGCTGGCCTGTGGGGGATGTACGCTCCGCCGCGTAAAAACGCCCTGCGGGAGATCCACTGCCTGCGAGGAATGCCAAAACGCTGGGGCCTGTTTGGTGAAAACGATCAGGAGCACATCAATAATATCTCCCTGGGTATTATCGACCTGATCTATCCTCGCCACTGGCAGCCCTGGATTGCCCAGGATCTCGGTCAGCAAACGGATGTCGATATCTACCTCAATCGCCACGTCGCGCGCCAGGGACGCTTCCTGTCGCTGCACGATGAGGTCAGGCACTTCCCGCTCCAGTACTGGCTACGCAGCGCCATTATCGCGGCCGGCGCCCTGCTGGTGGTAGTGATGCTGTGGGCCAGCGTGCCGCTGAATATGCCGTTTAAATTTACGCTTTCGTGGCTCAAAGGCGCGCAGACGATTGAAGCGACGACCGTTGCTCAGTTAGAGAAGTCGCAGGTCCGCATCGGCGATACCCTGCGGCTGAAGGGCACCGGCATGTGCAATATCCACACGCCGGATACCTGGACGGCAAAAGAGAGCTCGCCGTTTATGCCGTTTGACTGCTCGCAAATCGTCTGGAACGATGCGCCTCCCCTGCCGCTGCCGGAGTCTGACGTCGTCGGCAAAGCCACCGCGCTGATGCAATCCGTCCAGCGCCAGCTGCATCCGGACCCGGACGACGATTCGCGCGTCAGCCCGGCGCTGCGCTCGGCCATTCAGAAATCAGGAATGGTGCTGCTGGATGATTTTGGCGATATCGTGAGCAAAACGAACAGCCTGTGCTCGGCAAAAGATGACTGCACGCGCCTGAAGAATGCGCTGGTCAACCTCGGCAATACGCGCAGCTGGGACGCCCTGACCAAACGCGCCGGTTCGGGCAAGCTGGACGGCGTCAACGTGCTGTTACGCCCGGTCAGCGCCGAGTCGCTGGAAAACCTGGTGACCACCTCCACTGCGCCGTTCGTGATCCGCGAAACGTCGCGCGCGGCACAGGCGCTGAACAGCCCGGCTCCCGGCGGTTTTTTAATCGCCAGCGATGAGGGCAGCAATCTGGTCAATCAGCCGTGGCCCACCGTCAGCCTGTATGATTACCCTGCCCAGGACCAGTGGGCCGAGCTGCAGCGGCTGGCCGGAATGCTGATGCATACGCCTTTCCACGCCGAGGGCATCGTCACTAATCTCTATACCGATGCCAACGGCACGCAGCATATCAACCTGCACCGCATTCCCGATCGCTCAGGGCTGTGGCGCTATCTCGGCACGACGCTGCTGCTGCTGGCGATGCTCGGCTGCGCGTCCTGGCACGGCGTGTTGGCGATCCGTCGCTATCAGCGCCATCGCCAGCGGATGGAAGAGATTCAGAAGTATTATGAAAGCTGCCTGAACCCGGTGCTCATCCCCGCCCCGGAACATCACGAGTAACCCTTTGCGCGACGGGGTGTGTTAACCTGTCGCGCACTTCCCCTCTCTGGAGACTCACCATGCGCTTTGATATCGACTGGCAGGAGGTTGATACCGTTCTGCTGGATATGGATGGCACCCTGCTCGACCTCGCCTTCGATAACTATTTCTGGCAAAAGCTGGTTCCGGAAACCTGGGGAGCCGCCCGCGGCCTTAGCCTGCAGGAGGCCAGAGAGGCGATGCGCCAGGAGTATCACGCGGTGCAGCATACGCTAAACTGGTACTGTCTGGACTACTGGAGCGAGCGCCTGAATTTGGATATTCGTGCGATGACCAGCGAGCAGGGGCCGAAAGCCGCCCTGCGCGAAGATACCGTGCCGTTCCTTGATGCCCTCAAGGCCAGCGGCAAGCGGCGCATTCTGCTGACCAACGCCCATCCGCACAACCTGGCGGTCAAGCTCAAGCACACCGGTCTTGATGCACACCTTGATTTATTGCTTTCCACCCACACATTTGGTTATCCGAAAGAGGATCAGCGCCTGTGGCGCGCGGTGGCTGAGGAAACCGGCTTCGATGCGCGCAAGACGCTGTTTGTCGATGACAACGAGGCGATCCTCGATGCGGCAGCGCAGTACGGTATCCGCTACTGCCTTGGAGTGACCAATCCGGATTCCGGGCTGGCGGAAAAGCGCTACGCCCGCCATCCCGGCATGAACGATTACCGGCGCCTGATCCCTTCGCTGACGTCAAAGGAGAGGCTATGAAAGAGAAGCCCGCCGTCGCCATCAGACTGGACAAATGGCTTTGGGCAGCCCGCATCTATAAAACCCGCGCGCTGGCGCGCGAGATGATTGAAGGCGGCAAGGTGCACTATAACGGACAGCGCAGCAAGCCCGGGAAAATCGTTGAGCTGGACGCTACCCTGACGCTACGCCAGGGCAACGACGAACGCACCGTCATCGTAAAAGGCATGACTGAACAGCGCCGGCCCGCCAGCGAAGCCGTTGCGCTGTACGAAGAGACGGTAGAGAGCATCGAGAAACGCGAGAAAATGGCGCTGGCGCGCAAAATGAACGCGCTAACCATGCCGCATCCCGACAGACGTCCGGACAAGAAAGAGCGCCGCGACCTGATGAGATTTAAACACGGCGATAGTGAATAAGGGCCTGAACGCCAGGCGGCGCTGTTGCCAGCAAGAGAGACTATTATGACTCAACACGATCAATTACATCGTTACCTGTTTGAAAACTATGCCGTGCGCGGCGAGCTGGTTACCGTTTCAGACACTCTGGAGCAAATTCTGGCTAATCATAGCTATCCGCAGCCGGTGAAAACCGTACTGGCGGAGCTGCTGGTGGCCACCAGCCTGCTGACCGCAACGCTGAAGTTTGCCGGCGATATTACCGTGCAGCTGCAGGGAGACGGTCCCCTCTCTCTGGCGGTGATTAACGGCACTAACCAGCAGCAGACTGCGCGGCGTCGCGCGCATCCAGGGCGAGATCCCGGAAGATGCCGACCTGAAAACGCTGGTGGGTAACGGTTATCTGGTCATCACCATCTCTCCGGATGAGGGCGAGCGCTATCAGGGCGTTGTCGGTCTGGAAGGCGAAACCCTGGCCGCCTGCCTGGAAGATTACTTCCAGCGCTCGGAGCAGCTGCCGACCCGCCTGATCATTCGTACCGGCGAACATGACGGAAAACCGATGGCCGGCGGCATGCTGCTGCAGGTGATGCCGGCGCAGGACACCCAGGCCGCTGATTTCGAGCACCTGGCTACCCTGACGGAGACCATTAAGGCCGAGGAGCTGTTCACCCTGCCGGCTAACGATGTCCTGTGGCGCCTGTACCATGAAGAAGAGGTCACGGTTTACGATCCGCAGAACGTGGAGTTCAAATGCACCTGCTCCCGCGAACGCTGTGCAGGCGCGCTGAAGACGCTGCCGGATGAAGAAATTGATAGCATCCTCGCCGACGAAGGCGAAATTGATATGCACTGCGATTACTGCGGCAATCACTATCTCTTCAACGCTATGGATATTGCTGAAATCCGCAATAACGCTTCTCCGGCCGATCCCCAGCTTCACTAACCATCCTGTCCGCCAGGCGCCTCGTCGGGGGTTTGTTCCCCCGCCGTTCCTGGCGTCAAGTTTTTTACGCGCGAGATGAATCGATTCCCACTGAAAGTGTTACGTAATTTTCTTTCAGGAAAGCGATTACATTCACAGTTCAGCAGTTTTTTTAATTACTTTTTAACCATTAAGAAACATCTATCCCCACCAATCGCCAATTTCCTGAGATAATCCACCCGTTTCGTGACAGGAGTCACCGTGTTTTCCGTCAGCAGGGCGTTTGTCGAGATACGTAAATCTATGAGCCTGGTCGCGGTCTATACCCCTCAATAACCCCTACAATTTAAAGCAGTATATATTGGCTAAGGAGCAGTGACATGCGCGTTAATAATGGTTTAACCCCGCAGGATCTCAAGGCTTATGGTATCAACGACGTCCAGGATATCGTCCACAATCCCGACTACGACACATTGTATCAGGAGGAGCTCGCCCCCAATCTGGAAGGGTATGAGCGTGGCGTATTAACCAATTCTGGTGCTATCGCCGTCGATACCGGTATTTTCACCGGCCGTTCGCCGAAAGATAAATATATCGTTCGCGATGATACGACCCGTGACACCGTCTGGTGGTCTGATAAGGGTAAGGGCAAGAACGACAACAAGCCGCTCTCACAGGAGACCTGGCAGCACCTGAAGGGGCTGGTTACCCATCAACTCTCCGGCAAGCGTCTGTTTATCGTTGACGCCTTCTGCGGCGCCAACGCCGACACCCGCCTGAGCGTACGCTTTATTACCGAGGTGGCCTGGCAGGCGCACTTCGTCAAAAACATGTTTATCCGCCCTACGGATGAAGAGCTGGCGGGATTTGAGCCGGATTTCATCGTCATGAACGGCGCGAAATGCACCAACCCGCAGTGGCAGGAGCAGGGGCTGAACTCAGAGAACTTCATCGCCTTCAACCTGACCGAGCGTATCCAGTCTGATTGGCGGGACCTGGTACGGCGGTGAAATGAAAAAAGGGATGTTCTCGATCATGAACTACCTGCTGCCGCTGCAGGGCATCGCGTCAATGCACTGCTCGGCCAACGTCGGTGAAAAAGGCGATGTCGCCGTCTTCTTCGGCCTCTCCGGCACCGGTAAAACCACCCTTTCCACCGATCCGAAGCGCCGCCTGATCGGCGATGACGAACACGGCTGGGATGACGACGGAGTGTTTAACTTCGAAGGCGGCTGCTACGCGAAGACCATTAAGCTTTCCGAAGCCGCTGAGCCTGATATCTACCACGCTATTCGCCGCGACGCGCTGCTGGAAAACGTCGTCGTTCGCCCGGACGGTACCATTGATTTTGATGACGGCTCAAAGACCGAGAACACCCGCGTCTCCTACCCGATCTATCACATTGAGAATATTGTTAAGCCGGTATCGAAAGCGGGCCACGCCACCAAGGTTATCTTCCTGACCGCCGACGCCTTTGGCGTGCTGCCGCCGGTATCGCGCCTGACCGCCGATCAGACGCAGTACCACTTCCTCTCCGGCTTTACCGCCAAGCTCGCGGGAACCGAGCGCGGCGTGACGGAACCAACGCCGACCTTCTCCGCCGGCTTCGGCGCTGCCTTCCTGTCGCTGCACCCGACGCAGTACGCGGAGGTGCTGGTGAAACGCATGCAGGCATCCGGCGCGCAGGCCTACCTGGTGAACACCGGCTGGAACGGCACCGGCAAGCGTATCTCGATTAAAGACACCCGCGCGATCATTGATGCGATCCTCAACGGCTCGCTGGATGATGCGGAAACCTTCACGCTGCCGATGTTCGACCTGCAGATCCCGACCGAGCTGCCGGGCGTGGATACCCATATCCTCGATCCGCGCAACACCTACGGTTCTCCGGAACAGTGGCAGGAAAAGGCCGAGCAGCTGGCGACGCTGTTTGTGGAAAACTTCGAGAAGTATACCGATACGCCGGCGGGCGCGGCGCTGGTTGCCGCAGGGCCGAAACGCTAAGCCTGAACCCGCGTTAAGCAAAAGCCGGGTAATGCCCGGCTTTTTTTATGCCTCATCTTTATACCTCGTTGCCCGGCTTCGCGGGCTGGCAGCCTGGCGCAGCGCGCTATCAGACTCTCTTTGCCCGGTCTCGCCGGCAGGGTGCGATGGACGGGGATCGGCAGCCATGCGCGAATCAACAGCCCGCCCCGCTCGCTGGAGCCGATCTCCAGCCGACCGTTATGGTTGTCGATAATACGCTGCACGATGGCCAGCCCCAGGCCAGTACCGCTGGTGCTGCGGGCGCTGTCGCCGCGCACAAACGGCTGGAACAGGTGCTCGCGCTGCTCCGGCTTGATGCCCGGACCATCGTCCTCGACCTGGAACCACGCGCTGCTTGCTTCACTTCCGCTGCTGACCTTAATCCAGCCGTTGCCGTAGCGCGCGGCGTTCACCACCATATTGGCCAGCGCGCGCTTGATGGACAGAGGATGGATGCGCAGCGGGATCTCCCCCGCCTGCAGGTCGGTGGCAATCTCGCGCTCATAGCCGCTTTCCGCTGCGATAACCTCGCCCAGCACCGAGTTCAGGTCCGCCAGCTCCATCGGCATCTCCTGCCCGGTACGCAGATAGTCAATAAACTGCTCGATGATGGCATTACACTCTTCGATGTCTTTATTGATCGACTCGGCAAGGTAACCATCTTCTGCCGCCATCATCTCCGTCGCCAGGCGAATACGCGTCAGCGGCGTGCGCAGATCGTGGCTCACGCCGGCCATCAGCAGCGTGCGATCGTCAGCCAACTGCTTAACGCCCGCGGCCATATGGTTGAAGGCGCGGGTCACCGAGCGGACCTCTGACGCCCCGTACTCGCGCAGCGGCGGCGGAATAATGCCCCGCCCAACCTGCAGCGCCGCGTGCTCAAGATCAACCAGCGGTCGGTTCTGAATACGGATAAAGAGCCAGGCGCCGCCAATCGCCAGCAGCATAATCGCCAGGGTATAGCGGAACAGCGGCGAGAAATCGCCCTGATGGATTTCCGTCAGCGGGACGCGCACCCAGATATTCGGAGAGAGCCAGGTTTTCAGCCACACCACCGGCGAGCTTTTGTTGACCTCGACCCGCACTTCGGTTGGCCCGCCAAGCTGGTGCGCCATCTGCTGGCTTAAAAATTCGTAATGCTGCGCCCAACGCAAACCCGCATCTTCCGCCGCTTCGTTGGAATAGAGCGAAATGCCCAGTTCCCGATAAATCTCGCGACGAAAGGCCGGAGGCACCACCAGCTGGGTGCCATCCTCGAGCTGCAGCTTATCGGTCATCAGCATACGAACTTCGTAGGCCAGAACCTTATTAAACTGCTGCAGACTCGGCAGGATCGCGAAATTCAGCACCACCAGATAGGTCGTCACCAGGCTGACGAACAGCAGGGTGACAATCAGCAGCAGGGTGCGAGCAAACGAACTTCGCGGCGAAAAGCGCACGCGTTTCATGCCTTAGAGCCGTCCGGTACGAAGACGTAGCCAAGGCCCCACACGGTCTGGATATAGCGCGGATGTGCCGGATCCTCTTCCACCATGCGGCGCAGGCGGGAGATTTGCACATCGATGGAACGCTCCATTGCCGAGTATTCGCGGCCGCGGGCAAGGTTCATCAGCTTATCGCGGGAGAGCGGCTCGCGCGGGTGGCTCACCAGCGCCTTCAGTACCGCAAACTCACCGCTGGTCAGCGGCATAGGCTCATCTTCACGGAACATCTCGCGGGTGCCGAGGTTAAGCTTGAATTTACCAAAAGCGATAACCGCCTCTTCCTGCGAGGGCGCGCCCGGCAGCTCATTCGCCTGACGGCGCAGCACGGCGCGGATACGCGCCAGCAGCTCGCGCGGGTTGAAGGGTTTGGGAATGTAGTCGTCGGCGCCGATCTCGAGGCCCACGATACGGTCAACTTCTTCCCCTTTCGCCGTCACCATAATGATCGGCATCGGGTTGCTCTGGCTACGCAGGCGACGGCAAATGGACAGGCCATCTTCGCCGGGCAGCATTAAATCCAGCACCATCAGGTGGAAGGACTCGCGGGTCAGCAGACGATCCATCTGTTCGGCGTTGGCTACGCTTCGAACCTGGAAGCCCTGCTCGGTCAGATAACGCTCGAGCAGCGCGCGCAGGCGCATGTCGTCATCGACAACCAGAATCTTATAATTCTCTTGCATTGTTTATACTCCCAAAGGTTCACTGCAATGGTCAGTGCGTATTCTCAAAAAAGCCCGTGCCGCCCACCAGCTAAATCTGGTATATATTCCAGGCTAAATTGTTACAAAGCATATTTAACAGCAGCTTAAGTATACATTTAATCATACGACACATTATTTATCCTGTCGGTATTATTACGCGCTACGAACCGTGCGCAGCAGCACAGAACCCTGCGCAATACCCGACAATCAGAAGGTAGAACGATTAATGAAAACGCCGCTGATTACCCGTGAAGGGTATGAAAAACTTAAAAAAGAGATGGACTATCTATGGCGCGAAGAGCGCCCTGAAGTCACTAAAAAAGTTACCTGGGCGGCAAGTCTTGGCGACCGCAGTGAAAACGCCGACTATCAGTATAATAAAAAACGCCTGCGCGAAATTGACCGCCGGGTACGTTATCTGAGCAAATGTCTTGAGAATCTGAAGATCGTTGATTACTCCCCGCAGCAGGAGGGCAAAGTGTTCTTCGGCGCGTGGGTTGAGATTGAAAACGATAGCGGCGACAGCAAGCGCTTTCGCATCGTCGGTTACGACGAAATCTTCGGCCGTAAAGACTATATCTCGATCGACTCGCCCATGGCCCGCGCCCTGCTGAAGAAAGAGGTCGGCGATCTGGCGATCGTCCAGACGCCCGCCGGCGAAGCCAGCTGGTACGTTAACGAAATTGAATACGTCAAATAGATCCCAAGGCTATCAGGCTATTTTATCTGCCGCTTTGCGCCCGGATTTATGCCCGGAAGATTCCGAGAGACCTCCGCCGCGACTGGCATTTTGCGGTGTCAGTCCGTATAACTATCCCCTGATTTTTTGATCCAGTAGATGAAACCAAGCCATGATGAATGATTCGCTCTGCCGCATTATTGCGGGTGAACTTCAGGCCAGGTCTGAACAGGTAGAAGCTGCCGTTCGCCTGCTTGATGAAGGGAACACCGTGCCGTTTATTGCACGTTATCGTAAGGAAGTCACCGGCGGTCTGGATGACACGCAGCTGCGTAATCTGGAAACCCGCCTCGGCTATCTGCGCGAACTGGAAGACCGCCGTCAGTCGATCCTCAAATCGATCGGGGAGCAGGGTAAATTGACCGATGCGCTGGAAAAAGCCATCACCACCACCCTAAGTAAAACCGAGCTCGAAGATCTTTATCTGCCGTATAAGCCCAAGCGCCGCACCCGCGGGCAGATCGCTATCGAAGCCGGGCTGGAGCCGCTGGCGGACCTGCTGTGGAACGACCCGTCCCACGACCCGGAAGCCGAAGCCGCCAAATTTATCAATGCCGACAACGGCGTGGCGGATACCAAGGCAGCCCTCGACGGCGCGCGCTATATCCTGATGGAGCGCTTTGCGGAAGATGCCGGGCTGCTGGCAAAAGTGCGCGACTATCTGTGGAAGAACGCCCATCTGGTCGCTACCGTGGTCAGCGGGAAAGAAGAGGAAGGCGCGAAGTTCCGCGACTACTTCGATCATCATGAGCCGATTTCAACCGTGCCTTCACACCGCGCGCTGGCGATGTTCCGCGGCAGCAACGAAGGCATCCTGCAGCTGGCCCTGAACGCCGATCCGCAGTTCGACGAGCCGCCGAAAGAGAGCCACTGCGAGCAGATCATTATCAGCCATCTCGGCCTGCGCCTGAATAACGCTCCGGCAGATAGCTGGCGTAAAGGGGTGGTGAGCTGGACCTGGCGCATCAAGGTCCTAATGCATCTCGAAACCGAGCTGATGGGCACCGTACGCGAACGCGCGGAAGATGAGGCCATCAACGTCTTTGCGCGCAACCTGCACGACCTGCTGATGGCGGCGCCCGCGGGGCTGCGCGCGACGATGGGGCTCGATCCGGGCCTGCGTACCGGCGTGAAGGTGGCGGTCGTTGACGGCACCGGCAAGCTGGTCGCCACCGACACCATCTACCCGCACACCGGCCAGGCGGCGAAAGCCGCGGTAGCGGTTGCCGGACTGTGTCAAAAACACAACGTTGAGCTGGTTGCTATCGGTAACGGCACCGCCTCGCGCGAAACCGAACGCTTCTTCCTCGACGTGCAGCAGCAGTTCCCGAAGGTCACCGCGCAGAAGGTGATCGTCAGCGAAGCGGGAGCGTCGGTCTATTCGGCCTCCGAGCTGGCGGCGCTGGAGTTCCCGGACCTTGACGTTTCCCTGCGCGGCGCCGTCTCTATCGCGCGCCGCCTGCAGGATCCGCTGGCCGAGCTGGTGAAGATCGATCCGAAGTCTATCGGCGTCGGCCAGTACCAGCACGATGTCAGCCAGACGCAGCTGGCGCGCAGGCTGGATGCGGTGGTTGAGGACTGCGTGAACGCCGTCGGCGTTGACCTCAATACCGCCTCCGTGCCGCTGCTCACCCGCGTCGCCGGGCTGACCCGCATGATGGCGCAGAATATCGTCGCCTGGCGCGATGAAAACGGCCAGTTCCAGAACCGCCAGCAGCTGCTGAAGGTGAGCCGCCTCGGCCCCAAAGCCTTTGAGCAGTGCGCGGGGTTCCTGCGCATCAACCACGGCGATAACCCGCTGGATGCCTCCACCGTGCACCCGGAAGCCTATCCGATCGTTGAGCGGATTCTGGCCGCCACGCAGCAGGCGCTCAAGGAGCTGATGGGTAACAGCAGCGAACTGCGCAACCTCAAGCCTGGCGAGTTCACCGATGAGAAATTCGGCGTCCCGACGGTGACCGACATCATTAAAGAGCTGGAAAAACCGGGCCGCGATCCGCGTCCGGAATTCAAAACCGCGAAGTTCGCTGACGGCGTAGAAACCATGAACGATCTGCTGCCGGGCATGGTGCTGGAAGGGGCGGTTACCAACGTCACCAACTTTGGCGCGTTTGTCGATATCGGCGTACACCAGGACGGCCTGGTGCATATATCATCGCTCTCGAATAAGTTCGTTGAAGACCCGCATACCGTGGTCAAAGCGGGCGATATCGTCCAGGTTAAGGTGATGGAAGTTGACCTGCAGCGTAAGCGTATTGCCCTGACGATGCGTCTGGATGAACAGCCCGGCGAGAGCAACGCGCGCCGCGGCGGCGAGCGCCCGCAGGGCAATCGTCCGCCGGCAAAACCGCGCGGCCGTGAAGCGCAGTCGAATGGCAATAGCGCCATGATGGACGCGCTGGCGGCGGCAATGGGTAAAAAACGCTAGCCCTCTCTTTGCCCTCCGTTCCGGGGGGCAATCTCCTGCTAATCGCTCAGCAATATTGCGTAAACGCTTCACGATAAATTCCAATAATCTGTTAATAAAGGCGAGCGCAAGTCTATTTATTAAATATTCATTTCATTAACCAATGAAACCTCAATTAAACAGTAATGTCAGAATGTAATATTTTATTTATTTACTCCTATCGCACAGACCTTGAGTCATATCAATAAAACAGCGAATTTCCGCACAAAGTCTATTATTACGCCAGTTATGTATTGATGATAAAAACTATTCTCATTATCATTATTTACAGTATCAATTCTTATTCGTTGGCTGTGCTCCCCGATACCGCACAGCCGCTGCTCACGATGAACTCTCGTTCAGTTAGCGATATACAAGTAGGCCCTATGCAATTTACTCCCGATAGCGCTTGGAAAATTACCGGTTTCTCTCGCGATATAAGCCCGGCTTATCGTCAGAAACTGTTATCCCTTGGCATGTTGCCTGGCTCCTCTTTTAACGTCGTCCGCGTGGCGCCGCTTGGTGATCCTGTTCATATCGAAACCCGGCGCGTGAGCCTGGTATTACGTAAAAAGGATCTTGATTTAATAGAACTGGAAGCGGTTGCACAATAACGCCCGGCCCGGTAATAAGAGTCTGAAATATGAAAAAGTTAACCATTGGTTTAATTGGTAATCCTAACTCCGGCAAGACCACCTTATTTAATCAGCTCACCGGCGCGCGCCAGCGCGTGGGTAATTGGGCCGGCGTGACCGTTGAGCGTAAAGAGGGAGCCTTTACCACCACGGATAATCAGGTCACATTGGTTGACCTGCCCGGCACCTATTCGTTGACCACCATCTCCTCGCAAACCTCACTGGATGAGCAGATTGCCTGCCACTATATTCTCAGCGGCGACGCCGATCTGCTGATTAACGTCGTCGATGCCTCAAACCTTGAGCGTAATCTCTACCTGACGCTCCAGCTGCTGGAGCTGGGGATCCCCTGCGTCGTGGCTCTGAATATGCTGGATATCGCCGAAAAGCAGAAAATTCGCATCGACGTCGACGCCCTCTCCGCCCGCCTTGGCTGCCCGGTTATCCCGCTGGTGTCGACCCGCGGTCGCGGTATCGAAGCCCTGAAGATGGCTATCGATCGTCACCACAAAAATGAAGAGATTGAGCTGGTGCACTATCCGCAGCCGCTGCTGCGCGAGGCGGAAAAGCTGGCGCAGGCCATGTCCCGGGACATTTCGCCGCGTCAGCGCTGCTGGCTCGGCCTGCAGATGCTGGAAGGCGATATTTATAGCCGCGCTTACGCCGGCGACGCCGCCGATAAGCTCGATGCCGCCCTTGCGAACCTGGGCAGCGAGATTAACGATCCGGCGCTGCATATTGCCGATGCCCGCTACCAGAGCATTGCCGCCATCTGCGATGCCGTCAGCAACACCCTGACCGCCGAGCCGAGCCGCTTCACCGCAGCAATGGATAAAATCATCCTCAACCGGGTGCTTGGGCTGCCCATTTTTCTGTTCGTCATGTATCTGATGTTTTTACTGGCCATCAACATCGGCGGCGCCCTGCAGCCGATATTCGACGCCGGATCGGTAGCTATCTTTATTCACGGCATTCAATGGCTGGGCTATACCCTGCATCTGCCGGAGTGGCTAACCGTATTCCTCGCCCAGGGGGTCGGCGGCGGCATCAACACCGTGCTGCCGCTGGTGCCGCAAATCGGCATGATGTACCTGTTCCTCTCCTTCCTCGAAGACTCCGGCTATATGGCGCGCGCGGCGTTCGTGATGGATCGCCTGATGCAGGCGCTGGGCCTGCCGGGGAAATCCTTCGTGCCGCTGATTGTTGGTTTCGGCTGCAACGTGCCGTCGGTGATGGGCGCGCGTACGCTGGATGCGCCGCGCGAACGGCTGATGACGATTATGATGGCGCCGTTTATGTCCTGCGGCGCGCGGCTGGCTATCTTTGCCGTCTTCGCCGCCGCCTTCTTCGGGCAAAACGGCGCGCTGGCGGTCTTCTCGCTGTACCTGCTCGGCATCGTGATGGCGATCCTCACCGGCCTGATGCTCAAGCACACCATTATGCGCGGCGAAGCCTCGCCGTTCGTGATGGAGCTGCCGGTCTATCACGTACCGCATATCAAAAGTCTGGTCATCCAGACCTGGCAGCGCCTCAAAGGCTTCGTGCTGCGGGCGGGTAAGGTCATTGTGATCGTCAGCATCTTCCTCAGCGCGTTCAACAGTTTCTCGATCAACGGCAGGCTGGTAGATAACATTAACGACTCGGCGCTGGCGTCGGTGAGCCGGATCATTACTCCGCTGTTTAAGCCGATTGGCGTTCATGAAGACAACTGGCAGGCGACGGTCGGACTGTTTACCGGCGCAATGGCCAAAGAGGTGGTCGTCGGCACGTTAAACACGCTTTACACCGCCGAAAACATTCAGAATGAAGCCTTTAATCCTCAGGAATTCCACCTCGGCGACGAGCTGCTGGCGGCGGCGGATGAAACCTGGCAGAGCCTGAAAAGCACCTTCAGCCTGAGCGTGCTGGCGAACCCCATTGAAGCCAGCAAAGGCGATGGCGAAATGGAAACCGGTGCCATGGGGGTGATGAGCAGCAAATTCGGCAGCGCCGCCGCGGCGTATAGCTACCTGATTTTCGTCCTGCTCTATATCCCGTGTATTTCGGTGATGGGCGCCGTCGCCCGCGAATCAAGCCGCGGCTGGATGTCGTTCTCCATTCTCTGGGGGCTGAACATCGCTTACTCGCTCTCCACGCTCTACTATCAGACCGTGAGCTTTAGCCAGCACCCGCGCTACAGCCTGGCGTGCATCCTCGCCGTCGTGCTGTTCAACGTCGTGCTCTTTGGCCTGCTGCGCCGCGCGCGCAGTCGGGTCGACGTCTCGCTGCTGGCGACACGCAAAACGCCGTCGTCGTGCTGCCAGAGCCCGGCCGGCGATTGCCACTAAGGAGCGATAAATGGCGTCGTTAATTGAAGTACGCGATATGCTGGCTCTGCAGGGGCGTATGGCGGCCGCGCAGCTCAGCGCCCGCCTGCAGGCGCCGCAGCCGCTGATTGACGCCATATTGGGTCGGCTCGAAGCCATGGGTAAGGTTCAGCGGATCGCCCTGGACCCTGAGGAATGCCTGTCCGGCAGCTGCAAAAGCTGCCCGGAAGGAAAGGCCTGCTTACAGGAGTGGTGGTCGCTGCGTTGAGGGCTGGTGAAGAACAGGAGAAGCGGGTCCAGAGGACCCGCCTGGCGGATTATTTATAGACGTCGGCGTTAGCGTGAACCGTTTTTTCGTTCTTCTCACCGGCAATCACCACGAAGTATTTACCGCCGAGCTCATCCGCCTTTTTCGACAGATCGCGCTTCGCGTCCATCGGCGAGGTCGTATTAGCGGTGGTAATGCTGCCGATTTTCGTCAGATTCATCGACGCCACTTCATCTTTTTGAATCTCTTTCGCCGCAAAGGCGCCAAAAGACAGGGTTCCAATCACCAGAGATGCAACAATACTCGTTATAGGTTTCATAGTTTCAATGCTCCAGAAGGTTGTTTTTATAGATCGCGAAGACGACGGCTATCATCCTTCCCCGCGACCCTCTAAGTATTACCGGGAGCCTGATTTTTGCCACAGCGCGCTAAAACGAATGGCTCAGCCTGCTTTTTAGCGCCAGCAGCGTGTCGCAAAACGCCTGCGGATGCGAAATAAACGGCGCATGCGCCGCCTTGTCGAAGACCACGGATTCACTCTTTTCCCACAGCGTATCAAGAAGAGGGACGATTTTGCGCGGCACCAGACCGTCCAGGCGACCGTACAGCCGCAGGAAAGGCAGCGGCAGCGCGGCCAGCGGCTGGCGCAAATCGGCGGTTTTGAGGATTTCCAGGCCGCCGTTCAGCGCCGCTATCGACGGCATCGGTAGCGACAGGACGGTGTTTTTCAGCGCCCGGGCATCCTGGCGCGCGCTTTCGGTTCCCATGGTTTGCAGGGCCAGAAAACGCTCAACGGTACGCTGAAAATCGTCGCCGAGCTGTTGCTGAAAACCGCTCAGCACTTCCGGTTTAATGCCCGGCCAATCACCATGAGCGCTGAAGCTCGGGGACGACGCGACGGTAACCAGTGCCAGCACGCGCTGCGGATGCTGCAGGGCTATCTGGCTTGCCACCAGGCCCCCCAGGCTCCAGCCCAACCAGATGGCCTGCTCGGGGGCTTTTGCCAGCACCCGCTGCGCCATCTCCTCCAGCGACAGCGCGCCGAAGCCGCTGCTGCGACCGTAGCCCGGCAGGTCAACCACATGCAGCGTGAAGTGCGAAGCCAGTCTGCGGCGTAATGCAATCCCACACCCCGGCATTCAGTCCCCATCCGTGCAGCAGCACAAGATGACACTTCCCTTCGCCCACGGTTTGCCACCAGATGTCGTTCATCAGCTATCGTTCTCTTTTCACCAGATATGAGGGGGAAATATGCTAACAGCACACGGCTTATGCTGGCTATGCCAAATGCCGCTGGCCATAGCCAGCTGGGGATTTTGCTCCCGCTGCGCCGCATCGCTGGCGTCCCGGCTGCCGCGGTGCCCGCGCTGCGGCCTGCCCGCCGGCGTCGACACCGCACCCTGCGGACGCTGTATCCAGGATCCGCCGCCGTGGCAGCGGCTGGTAGCCGTCAGCGACTACCTCCCGCCGCTAAGCGGCCTGATCCATCAGCTGAAATTTACCCGACGCCCGGAGCTGGCCCCGGCGCTGGCTCGCCTGCTGCTGCTGCGTATCCGCCAGAGCGAAGGCCTGCCTCCTGTGGATCGGATTGTCGGCGTCCCGCTGTGGCAGCGGCGGCAGTGGCGGCGGGGTTTTAACCAGAGCGACCTGCTGTGCCGCCCGCTGGCCCGCTGGACGCGCGCCGCCTGGCGCAGCGACGCTCTGCGGCGCAGCCGCCCTACCGGAACTCAGCGCCAGCTCACCGCGAGGCTGCGCAAACGGAACCTGAAAAATGCGTTTCAGCTTGAATTATCCGTTCAGGGCCACCATATCGCCATTGTGGATGATGTCGTCACAACCGGAAGCACCGTCGCCGAGATATCCCGCCTGCTTTTGCGAAACGGCGCCGCGACGGTTCAGGTATGGTGTATATGCCGTACCTTGTAGACCCCTGCTGATGGGCGTATAATAACCCAGTAAAATAGTCAACTATTAGGCCAACGCTATGATCCGTATTTCCGATGCTGCACAAGCGCACTTTGCCAAACTGCTGGTAAATCAGGAAGAAGGGACACAAATTCGCGTATTTGTGATTAATCCCGGCACCCCAAACGCTGAGTGCGGCGTATCCTACTGCCCACCGGATGCGGTGGAAGACACCGACACGACGCTGAAGTTTGAGCAGCTGACCGCCTACGTCGACGAACTCAGCGCGCCGTACCTGGAAGACGCCGAAATCGACTTCGTGACCGATCAGCTTGGCTCCCAGCTGACGCTGAAAGCGCCAAACGCCAAGATGCGTAAAGTCTCCGACGACGCGCCGCTGATGGAGCGCGTTGAATATATGCTGCAATCGCAGATCAACCCGCAGCTGGCCGGCCACGGCGGTCGCGTGACGCTGATGGAAATCACCGAAGACAACCTGGCGATTCTGCAGTTCGGCGGCGGCTGTAACGGCTGCTCAATGGTCGATGTGACCCTGAAAGAAGGGATCGAGAAGCAGCTGCTGAACGAATTCCCGGACCTGAAAGGCGTGCGCGATCTGACCGAGCATCAGCGCGGCGAGCACTCCTACTACTAAGCCGTCCGCCATACCGCACTCCCCAGCCCGGCCGGACTTTTGCCGCCGGGCCGCCCCTTCTGGCGTTCCCCCTCCCGCTTGATCGTTAGTCGTACCGGCAAACACCCCGGGAAAGAGTATGACTTAAGTCTCATATTTAAAATATTCACCGCCAGGGTGATTCTCAATCTTCATATGTTACCCGTATCATCTCTCTCAGGCTCTGCTGCTGTAAAAATAGCCAGCTATCCTTTCTGATAAGAAGTGATAGTCGATTTTATGGCGCCACACAGTTTGTATCCCCGCCCGGAGCAAACGAAATCAGATTGACGTTTTACGTTACCCATAACAAATGAAAGGCCAGGTAAATTATGCCATTAGTCATCGTTGCTATCGGGGTCGCCCTGTTATTACTGCTGATGATCCGCTTCAAAATGAACGGCTTCATCGCTTTGATTCTGGTGGCGCTCGCCGTCGGACTCATGCAGGGCATGCCTCTGGATAAAGTTATCGTATCCATCAAAAACGGCGTCGGGGGCACTCTCGGCAGCCTCGCGCTGATCATGGGCTTCGGCGCAATGCTCGGCAAGCTGCTGGCGGACTGCGGCGGCGCGCAGCGCATTGCCACCACGCTTATCGCTAAATTTGGCAAAAAGCACATTCAGTGGGCGGTAGTCCTGACCGGCTTTACCGTTGGTTTCGCGCTGTTCTATGAAGTGGGCTTCGTCCTCATGCTGCCGCTGGTGTTCACCATCGCCGCATCGGCCCGCATCCCGCTGCTGTACGTTGGCGTTCCGATGGCGGCCGCGCTCTCCGTTACCCACGGCTTCCTGCCGCCGCACCCGGGCCCGACGGCGATCGCCACCATCTTCCACGCCGATATGGGTAAAACCCTGCTCTACGGTACGCTGCTGGCCATCCCGACCGTGATTCTCGCCGGTCCGGTCTTCGCCCGCTGCCTGAAAAACATCGATAAGCCGATTCCGGAAGGCCTGCATAACCCGAAGACCTTCACTGAAGAAGAGATGCCGGGTTTTGGCGTCAGCGTCTGGACCTCTCTGGTGCCGGTGGTGCTGATGGCGACGCGCGCCGTTGCTGAAATGGTGCTGCCGAAAGGCCATGCGTTCCTCTCCTGGGCCGAGTTCTTTGGGGACCCGGTGATGGCAACGCTGATCGCCGTCCTGATTGCCCTGTTTACCTTTGGCCTCAACCGCGGCCGCTCGATGGAACAGATCAACGAAACCCTGACCTCGTCGATTAAAATCATCGCCATGATGCTGCTGATTATCGGCGGCGGCGGCGCCTTTAAGCAGGTTCTGGTTGATAGCGGCATGGATAAATATATCGCCTCGATAATGCATGAATCCAACATGTCCCCGCTGTTTATGGCGTGGTCAATTGCGGCAGTGCTGCGCATTGCGCTGGGTTCGGCGACCGTCGCGGCCATTACCGCGGGCGGTATTGCGGCTCCGCTGATCGCCAGCACCGGCGTCAGCCCGGAGCTGATGGTTATCGCCGTGGGCTCCGGTAGCGTGATTTTCTCCCACGTCAACGACCCGGGATTCTGGCTGTTTAAGGAATACTTCAACCTGACCATCGGCGAGACCATTAAGTCGTGGTCGATGCTGGAGACGATTATCTCCGTCTGCGGCCTGGTAGGCTGTCTGCTGCTGGGAATGGTTGTGTAAAGCAGTAAGCATGAAAAAGGCCGGGTATGCGTCACGCTACCCGGCCTTTTTATTTATCGCCTTAGCCGCTTCCCCGGCGACGAATAACCGCCGCCGGGGAAGCGCGATCTCACTACGCTTTCTTCTTTGCCGCCGCCCTGCGGCGCTTGTCTAAATCCTTGATCAGCTTATTGACCTGCGCATCGGCAAACATCTGCTCAAGCGAAGTCGAAAGCTTACGCCGCCAGTTCGGGTACTCGGTGCTGGTGCCCGGAATGTTCACCGGCGAAGCCATCTCCAGCCAGTCCTCCGGCTGCAGGCCCAGCAGCGCGCTATTGCTGTCGGCAATGTAGCGCTGCATCCCGCGGTTGAGGGTCGAGGTCATCGTCATCAGCGACGCTTTGTGCCCGGCGCGCTTGGGCAGACAGCCGTACTGATGCAGCGCATCCAGCAGCCCCTGCTTCGCCAGCTCCCGGTCCTGGTACAGCCCGCGCAGCACCACTTCATCCGGATAGAGCCCCAGAGATTTGCCAAGCGTCAGGTCGCCGCTTTCCCAGTAGCCGCGCAGCGTTGGCAGGTCATGCGTTGTCGCCACCGCCATCGACTGCTCCGGATAGTTCTGCGGCGCACGGAACGTCTTCTCATGGTCATTTTCAAAGTACAGCACCTTGTAGGAGTAGACGCCGCTCTTACGCAGCTTGCTGACAATTTCCACCGGCACGGTGCCGAGATCTTCACCGATCACCATACAGCTATGGCGCTTGCTCTCCAGCGCCAGAATAGACAGCAGATCGTCGACCGGATACTGGACGTAGGCACCGTGATCGGCGGTTTCGCCGTACGGGATCCACCACAGACGCAGGACCGACATCACGTGGTCGATGCGCAGCGCGCCGCAGTTTTGCATATTGGCGCGCAACAGCTCGATAAACGGCTCGTAGGCGCGGGAGACGATGATATGCGGATCCATCGGCGGCAGGCCCCAGTTTTGCCCGAGCGGCCCGAGAATATCCGGCGGAGCGCCAACGGAAGCCTTCAGGCAGTAGAGCTCGCGATCGCACCAGGTTTCAGACCCGCCCTCCGCCACGCCAACCGCCAGGTCGCGATAGAGACCAATCGGCATCGCATCGCGCTGGCTGGTGTGCCAGCAGGAGGCAAACTGCGAACAGGCCAGCCACTGCAGCCAGAGGTAAAAATCCACCTCATCGGCGTGTTCAGCACAGAAAGCCTTCACCTCCGGGCTGGAGATATCCTGGTACGCCTTTGGCCAGGTCGGCCAGCCCCAGCGCAGCGGATCGAGCTGGACCTGCCGCGCGTGCAGCGCATCATACGCCGCCTGCCAGTAGAGGCTTTCCCCTTCGCGCAGAACGAACTGACGGAACTCCGTCATCGCCTCATCGCTGCGGGCCGAGAAACCTTTCCAGGCCATGCGCAGCGCGGTCATTTTCAACGTCGTGACGGCGGTGTAGTCAACGTCATCCGCCTGTCGCGCCGCCCGTAAAGCCTGCTGGGTCGCCGGCAGCTGCCACCACGCCTGCGCCTCTTTGCTCAGGCGGAAATCTTCAACCGCGTTAACGTCGATATAGATAACGTTCAGCCAGCGGCGCGAGGAGGGGCTATACGGACTGGCGCTTTCCGGGTTAGCCGGATAGAGCGCATGAATCGGGTTGAGGCCAATGAACGCTCCGCCTCGCTGAGCGATTTCCGGCAGCATCGCGCGCAGATCGCCGAAGTCGCCGATCCCCCAGTTTTTTTCCGAACGCAGCGTATACAGCTGTACGCAGGCGCCCCACAGCTTTTGTCCCTCTTTCAGGGCCTGCGGCTCGTAGCAGCGCGCCGGGGCGACAATCGCCCGACAGTGCCAGCGGTCGCCGTCCCGGGTGAGGGTCAGAATATGGTAGCCTTCCGGCAGCTTCGTCGGCAGCGACAGCGTGGCGCCGCCTTTTACCTGCCCCTGATACTGCTTGCCTTCTTCGGTGGTAAGGATCCACTGAAACTCACCGTGCCCGGCCACCGGCAGCGACATTTTTTTGCCGTGGGTGAAAACCTGTACATTCGGCAGCGGATTAACCGCCGCCTGCGCGGCGGTTGTCGTACGGTGCATCGCATCAAGCAGACGCTGCTTGGTCACCGCGGCAATCGACTGCGGCTTGCCGTGGGCGTTGATGTAGCTCGGGCTGATCCCCGCCGCCAGCGCGGCGTTATCAAGGCGTTTCGTCTCCATAGGCCTGTCCTTAGCGTTTTGCCTGCCAGATACGTTGCTGATAATCGCGAATTGAGCGATCGGAGCTGAACATGCCGCAGCGGGCGGTATTCAGAATCGTTGCCCGGGTCCAGGCATCCTGGTCACGGTACAGCTCATCCACCTGCTTCTGCGCGGCCACATAGGCCGCAAAGTCGGCCAGCACCAGGTACGGATCGCCGCCTTTAAGCAGGCTATGCAGCATCTGGTCAAAGGCGTGCTTATCGCCGTCGCTGTACTTACCGCTTTCCAGCTCTTTCAGCAACGCGTCCAGCAGCTTGTCTTTCTTACGCCATTTCAGCGGATCGTAGCCCTTCGCCTTCAGCGCCTTCACTTCTTCCACGGTATTACCGAAGATAAAGATGTTTTCCTCGCCCACCTGCTCGGCGATTTCAACGTTGGCGCCGTCCAGCGTACCGACGGTCAGCGCGCCGTTCAGCGCCAGCTTCATGTTGCCGGTACCGGAGGCTTCTTTACCCGCCGTCGAGATCTGTTCAGAGACGTCCGCCGCCGGGATCAGCATTTCCGCTGCCGACACGCAGTAGTCCGGCAGGAAGACCACTTTCAGCTTATCGCCAACCAGCGGATCGCTGTTGATGGCCTGCGCCACCTTGTTGATCGCGAAAATAATATTCTTCGCCAGATAGTAGCCCGGCGCCGCCTTCGCGCCGAACAGGAATACGCGCGGTACGCGGTCGGCCTGCGGGTTTTCGCGAATCTCTTTATAGTGCGCCAGGATGTTCAGCAGATTGAGGTGCTGACGTTTGTACTCATGCAGGCGCTTAATCTGGATATCAAAAATCGCCTGCGGGTTAATATCGATTCCGGTACGGGCCTTCACAAATGCGGCGAGGCGAACCTTATTGGCCTGCTTAATCTCGCGATAGCTCTGGCGGAACGCCGCATCATCGGCGTACTTTTCCAGATTAATCAGCTGGTCGAGATCGTTAGCCCACTCTTTTTTCAGCGATTTATCGAGCAGCGCGGCCAGAGCCGGGTTGCACTGTTTGATCCAGCGGCGCGGCGTGATGCCGTTGGTCACGTTGTGGAATTTGTTCGGCCACAGCTGGTGATATTCCGGGAACAGATCCTTCACCACCAGCTCGGAGTGCAGCGCGGCTACGCCGTTTACCGCAAAACCGCTGACTACGCACATGTTGGCCATGCGCACCTGCTTGTCATGCACCACCGCCAGCTTAGCCCATACCTGCTCATCGCCGGGCCAAGTTTTATCCACCATCGTCTTAAAGCGGGCGTTGATCTCTTTGATAATCTGCATATGGCGCGGCAGCAGCGCTTTGACCAGCTTCTCGTCCCAGCACTCCAGCGCTTCGGGCATCAGCGTATGGTTGGTGTAGGCGAAGGTTTTACTGGTGATTGCCCACGCGTCGTCCCAGCTCAGCTGGTGCTCATCGAGCAGCACCCGCAGCAGTTCAGGGATCGCAATCGTCGGGTGGGTATCGTTCAGCTGAATCACTTCATAATCCGCCAGCTCGGCCAGCTTACGGCCCGCCAGGTGATGACGACGCAGAATATCGGCAACCGAGCAGGCGCACTGGAAGTACTGCTGCATCAGGCGCAGCTTTTTCCCGGCCTGGTGGTTATCGTTCGGATAGAGCACTTTGGTCAGCTTTTCCGCGTCGATACCCTGCTGCTCGGCGCGCAGGAAGTCGCCGTCGTTAAATTTCGTCAGGTTAAACGGGTGCGCGTGCTTAGCCTGCCACAGGCGCAGCGGCTGGGCGACGTTGTTACGATAGCCCAGCACCGGCAGATCCCAGGCTTCGCCGGTAATGACAAACGCCGGCTGCCAAAGCCCGTTTTTCGAGACCTTGCCGCCTAATCCTACCCCCACGTCAAGCTGCTCGTTGTGGCGGAACCACGGATAGCCGCTGCGTCCCCAGTCATCCGGCGCTTCCGCCTGCTGGCCGTCGTCGAAAGATTGACGGAACAGACCGTATTGATAGTTCAGGCCATAGCCGGTTGCCGACTGGCCGACGGTGGCCATCGAATCGAGGAAGCACGCCGCCAGGCGCCCCAGACCGCCGTTGCCAAGGCCCGGATCGATCTCCTCTTCCAGCAGGTCGGTCAGGTGAACGTCATGCGCCTTCAGCTCATCGCTGACCCCCTGATACCAGCCAAGGTTAAGCAGGTTGTTGCCGGTCAGACGGCCGATCAAAAACTCCATCGAAATGTAGTTAACGTGGCGCTGGCCTTCCGCAGCCCTCGCCGCCGGCTGCGCGGCCAGCAGCTCGGCTAACGCGCCGCTCACCGCACGCCACCACTGACGCTGGGTCATCTCAGAAGCGGCCTGTAGGCCAAAATGCTGCCACTGACGCGTCAGTGCAGCCTGAAACCGATCTTTGTTAAAAGAAGTCTGTGACATAGGAAATCCGGGTCCTTTACTAAAACGTTAGCGTTAGTGTGCCGACCTCCCGGCGCAACGTCCTCATCCCGGCGGGGATTAGCCAGGGAGGAGTAGCAGGGATGAGCAAAAAGTGTGATCGCGGCCACTATAACAGTAGCCTCCGGCTAAAAAGATGCTGCAAAATTCGCCGCTTCGAAACAATATATCGCTCAATTACCGTGCTAACAGATTTGTTACAGGCCACTACCGCGCGAATGAATAAAACAAGCCTTTTGTAATAATCCGCAAATAACAATTAGCTCCCCAGCAAAATAAGCATGTTTGATGAAGTAAATACGGCAAAGAGATTACTTGTCAGAATTAACTGACATTAACTTAATAAAAACAAACAACTACAAAAAATGGGAATAAAAGTGATTTCCCGGCAGGCAGAAGTGGAGCAAACCCAGACGGCATGCACACTGGTACCGGTTTTAGGATGCTGACGATCTTATTGAGAATTTGTGACACGGTGCAAATTCAAGAGCATAAAATTCGGACATAACTTGCAATAACTTTCATTATCGCCGACCTTATTAGGTATTAATTACGAAGCGCAAAAAAAATCGCCCCTCTCTTGCACAGCGAAATGTTGAACTATGTTGATTCCGTCTAAATTAAGTCGCCCAGTCCGCCTTGAACACACCGTGGTTCGCGAACGATTGCTGGCCAAACTTTCCGGCGCGAACAATTATCGTCTCGCGCTGGTCACCAGCCCCGCCGGGTACGGCAAGACCACGCTCATTTCCCAGTGGGCGGCAGGAAAAAATGAGCTCGGGTGGTTCTCGCTGGATGAAGGCGATAACCAGCAGGAGCGCTTTGCCAGCTACCTGATCGCCTCGATTCAACAGGCGACCGGCGGCCACTGCGTGGCCAGCGAAACGATGGTGCAAAAGCGCCAGTACGCCAGCCTGCCCTCGCTGTTCGCGCAGCTGTTCATCGAGCTTGCCGAGTGGCAGCGCCCGCTATTCCTCGTCATTGACGATTACCATCTGATCAATAATCCGGTGATCCACGACGCCATGCGCTTCTTCCTGCGCCATCAGCCGGAAAACCTGACGCTGGTGGTTCTGTCGCGTAACCTGCCGCAGCTGGGTATTGCCAACCTGCGCGTGCGCGATCAGCTGCTGGAGATCGGCAGCCAGCAGCTGGCGTTTACCCATCAGGAAGCCAAACAGTTTTTCGACTGCCGCCTCGCCTCGCCTATTGAGGCTGAAGATAGCAGCAGGCTGTGCGACGACGTCGCCGGTTGGGCCACGGCCCTCCAGCTTATCGCCCTCTCCGCGCGCCAGAACAACTCCTCCGCCCGGCACTCCGCCCGCCGCCTCGCCGGGATTAACGCCAGCCACCTTTCCGACTATCTCGTGGATGAGGTGCTGGACAACGTCGACGCGCGCACCCGCAGCGTGCTGCTAAAAAGCTCCCTGCTGCGTTCGATGAACGACGCGCTTATCGTTCGCGTTACCGGTGAAGAAAACGGCCAGATGCAGCTGGAGGAGATTGAGCGTCAGGGGCTGTTCATGCAGCGCATGGACGATTCCGGCGAGTGGTTCCGCTACCATCCGCTGTTCGGCAGCTTCCTGCGCCAGCGCTGCCAGTGGGAGCTGGCCACCGAACTGCCCGAGATTCACCGCTCTGCGGCGGAAGGCTGGATGGCGCAAGGCTTCCCGAGCGAAGCGATCCACCACGCGCTGGCGGCCGGCGATGCCAAAATGCTGCGCGATATTTTACTTAATCACGCCTGGGGCATGTTCAACCACAGCGAGCTGGCGCTGCTCGAGCAGTCGCTGGCGGCGCTGCCGTGGTCAAACCTGCTGGAAAACCCGCGGCTGATCCTGCTGCAGGCCTGGCTGATGCAGAGCCAGCACCGCTATAGCGAAGTGAACACCCTGCTGGCCCGCGCCGAGCAGGAGATGGACGCGGAGATGGATATCGCTATGCACGGCGACTTCAACGCCCTGCGCGCGCAGGTCGCCATTAACGCCGGCGATCAGGACGAAGCCGAACGCCTGGCAATGGTGGCCTTAGAAGAGCTGCCGCTGGCAAGCTACTACAGCCGCATCGTCGCCACCTCGGTGCACGGCGAAGTTCTGCACTGCAAGGGCCAGCTGAGCAAATCGCTGGCGGTGATGCAGCAGACGGAACAGATGGCGCGCCGCCACGATATCTGGCACTACGCCCTGTGGAGCATGATCCAGCAAAGCGAGATTCTGTTTGCCCAGGGCTTCCTGCAGGCGGCGTGGGAAATTCAGGAGAAAGCCTTCCAGCTCATTCGCGACCAGCACCTCGAACAGCTGCCGATGCACGAATTCCTGCTGCGCATTCGCGCCCAGTCTGCTGTGGGCATGGGCGCGGCTGGACGAAGCCGAGGCCTCTGCGCGCGGCGGGATGGACGTTCTTTCAAGCTATCAACCGCAGCAGCAGCTGCAGTGCCTGGCGCTAATGGTGCAGTGCTCGCTGGCGCGCGGCGATCTGGACAACGCCCGCAGCCACCTGAACCGGCTGGAAAACCTGCTCGGCAACGGCCACTATCACAGCGATTGGGTGTCAAATGCCGACAAGGTGCGGGTGATCTACTGGCAGATGATCGGCGATAAAGCCTCGGCGGCCAACTGGCTGCGCCAGACGCCGAAGCCGGAGTTCGCCAATAACCACTTCCTGCAGAGCCAGTGGCGCAACATCGCCAGGGCGCAAATCCTGCTCGGTGATTTCGATTCCGCCGAAATGGTGCTGGAAGAGCTCAATGAAAACGCGCGTTCGCTGCGCCTGATGAGCGATATTAACCGCAACCTGCTGCTGCTCAACCAGCTCTACTGGCAGGCGGGACGTAAGAGCGAGGCGCAAAAGGTCCTGCTGGAAGCGCTCACGCTCGCCAACCGCACCGGCTTTATCAATCACTTTGTGATCGAAGGCGAGGCCATGGCCCAGCAGCTGCGGCAGCATATTCAGACTGAATACGCTGCCGGAGCTGGAGCAGCATCGCGCTCAGCGCATTCTGCGCGATATCAACCAGCACCATCGCCACAAGTTCGCCCACTTCGATGAAGGCTTTGTCGAACGGTTGCTCAACCACCCGGAAGTGCCGGAGCTTATCCGAACCAGCCCGCTCACCCAGCGCGAATGGCAGGTGCTCGGCCTGATCTACTCCGGCTACAGCAACGAGCAGATCGCCGGCGAGCTTGACGTGGCGGCCACAACCATTAAAACGCACATTCGCAATCTGTATCAGAAGCTCGGGGTCGCGCACCGCCAGGATGCCGTTCAGCACGCCCAGCGGCTGCTTAAAATGATGGGATACGGCGTCTGACGCCGTTTAGCACAGTTCCAGCCTGCAGGTTATTGTCCTTAATAACCTTCAGTACGCCCGCCGGCGGCATCACGTCGGTGTAAACCGCATCAACCATGCTGATGCTGCCCATGTTCACCATCGCGTTACGGCCGAACTTCGAATGGTCCACCACCAGCATCACGTGGCGCGAATTTTCAATAATCGCGCGCTTGGTGCGGACTTCATGATAATCAAACTCCAGCAGCGAGCCGTCGCTATCGACGCCGCTGATGCCGAGAATGCCAAAATCAAGGCGGAACTGGGAGATAAAATCCAGCGTCGCTTCGCCGATAATGCCGCCGTCCCGGCTGCGCAGCTCGCCGCCCGCCAGAATGATGCGGAAATCATCCTTCACCATTAGCGTATTCGCAACGTTGAGGTTGTTGGTGACGATGCGCAGATCGTTGTGCTCCAGCAGCGCGTGCGCCACCGCTTCTGGCGTCGTACCGATATCGATAAATAGCGTCGCCCCGTCGGGGATCTGGCTGGCAACCTTGCGGGCAATGCGCTCTTTTTCCTGGGTCTGGGTCGCCTTCCTGTCGTGCCAGGAGGTGTTAACCGAGCTGGATGGCAGCGCGGCGCCGCCGTGATGGCGCAGGATCATTTTTTGTTCGGCGAGATCGTTCAGGTCACGACGAATGGTCTGCGGGCTGACGGCAAATTGCTCCACCAGCTCTTCCGTACTGACATATCCCTGTTTTTTTACCAGCTCGATAATAGCGTCATGACGTTGTGTTTGTTTCATGCAATATCCCTGGGAAAATTTGACTCGCTTATCATGGATGACGGGGAGTCTCTATGTTCGTTTTCGCACATGCTGAGTATCCACAAACGCCATCGCCAGTCCGGTCACCAGGCCGGCTACGTGCGCGCCGTTCGCAATCGACATGCCAAAAACATCAAACCATCCAGCAATTAACCATACTAAGGAGAAGAGTATCAAGCCGCGCTGTAAATAAACGCCGCTCTGCGGATCCCGCTCTCCCCGCAGCCAGACGTAGCCCATCAGCGCATAGACCACGCCGGATAAGCCGCCAAACCATGGGCCGCTAAACTGGTGTTGAACAAATCCGCTCAGCAGCGCGCTGATGACGGCGATCACCACCAGCTTGCCGCTGCCAATCCGCTTTTCAACCGCGCCGCCGAGGTACCACCACCATAGCAGGTTAAACAGAATGTGCATCAGAGAGAAGTGCATCAACGCATGGCTAAAGTAGCGCCAGACCTCGAACTTCAGCGAGGGATCGTACGGCCAGGCCAGCAGCAGCATAACCGGCTGGTCGCCAAGGACATTTTGCAGCACAAAGACCAGCACGCAGAGCGCCAGAACCGCCCACGTAAAGGGCCCGGCGTTGTGGCGCAGGGTCGCGAAGAAGGGAAAGCGCTGGTAGCGCAGCCCGCTGTTGGTTTGTCCCGACTGCCAGCTTGCCGCCAGGTAGCGCGGATCGGCGGGGTTTTCGAGAAAGCGAGTCAGTTCGGCCTGCACCCGCGCGGTCTGGCTCTCATCGGCCAGCCAGACGTCGCTCTGGCCGTGCTGCTGAATCGTCAGGATAACGCCCTGAGTCGCCATATAGTCGACAAACGCCTGGGCCACGCGCGGATTGGCAAAAGAGGTAATCATTAACATGCAGCGGATCGCTTATTCCACACAAAGGGGGACAGTATATACGCAAAATCATGCAAGGTGCGTGGCGACGGCCGCCGCGGGCGAGCATCGATGCCCGCAACGGAAGAGGTTCGAACCCTAAAGCGTATACGGTAACGGCTCAGAGCGTTCCGTGCGCCACTTCCGCCGGGAAGTGACGATGCCAGGCATCGAAGCCGCCGTCCACGCTGTAGACTTTGTCATAGCCCTGCTGCAGCAGATACTGCGCGGCGCCCTTGCTGCTATTGCCGTGGTAGCACATCACCATCACCGCCGTCTCAAAGTCGTTATCACGCATAAACGCGCCCAGCGTATCGTTGGTCAGATGAAACGCACCCGGAGTGTGGCCCATCGCGTAGCTTTGCGGGTCGCGGATATCCACCAGCACCGCCATCGCCTGCTGCAGCTTCTGATGCGCCTCTTCTACGTTGATACATTCAAAGTGATCCATGTGCTCTTGTCTCTTTATTACGGGGGGATATAGCGGGCGATTCGCCGGCCATGATTCTACTGCCTAGTGTACCGTCAGACGCGAAATAAACGCCAATATGTTACATGCATCACTCTGAAATGTTTTTTTGATGTTACCAAGGGCGCGTTTGTTTGCTATATTGAGCGATATCGAACATTTGTGAACTTAAACGAAAGTGTCAGAGGTAGCGAACGTGGAAACCAAAGATCTGATTGTGATAGGGGGAGGCATCAACGGTGCCGGTATCGCGGCAGACGCCGCCGGGCGTGGTTTATCCGTACTGATGCTGGAAGCGCGCGATCTCGCCTGCGCCACCTCCAGCGCCAGCTCAAAGCTGATTCACGGCGGTCTGCGCTACCTTGAACACTACGAATTCCGTCTGGTCAGCGAAGCGCTGGCCGAGCGTGAAGTGCTGCTAAAAATGGCGCCGCATCTCGCCTTCCCGATGCGCTTCCGCCTGCCGCACCGCCCGCATCTGCGCCCGGCGTGGATGATCCGCATTGGTCTGTTTATGTACGATCACCTGGGAAAACGCACCAGCTTACCCAGCTCAACCGGCTTGCGCTTTGGCGCAGAATCGGTACTTAAACCTGAAATTGTGCGCGGTTTCGAATATTCCGACTGCTGGGTAGACGATGCGCGGCTGGTGCTGGCGAACGCGCAGATGGTGGTGCGCAAGGGTGGTGAAGTTCGCACCCGCACCCGGGCCATCTCCGCCAAACGCGAAAACGGCCTGTGGATCGTCGAGGCGGAAGATATCGACAGCGGCGAGAAATTCACCTGGCAGGCGCGGGGCCTGGTCAACGCCACCGGCCCGTGGGTCAAACACTTCTTTGACGAAGGCATGCACCTGCGCTCCCCTTACGGCATCCGCCTGATTAAGGGCAGCCACATCGTGGTGCCCCGCGTGCATACCCAGAAGCAGGCCTACATTTTGCAAAACGAAGACAAGCGAATTGTGTTCGTAATCCCGTGGATGGACGAGTTCTCGATAATCGGCACCACCGACGTGGAGTACAACGGCGATCCGCAGAAGGTGGCGATCGATGAGAAAGAGATTAGCTACCTGCTCAACGCCTACAACGCGCACTTTAAAAAGACGCTGTCCCGGGACGATATCGTCTGGACCTACTCCGGCGTCCGTCCGCTGTGCGACGATGAATCGGATTCGCCGCAGGCGATTACCCGCGACTATACGCTCGATATTCATGACGAAAACGGCCAGGCGCCGCTGCTGTCGGTCTTTGGCGGCAAGCTTACAACCTATCGCAAGCTGGCAGAGCACGCGCTGGAGAAACTGACGCCGTACTATAAAGGCATCGGCCCGGCGTGGACCAAAACCGCCGTTCTGCCCGGAGGCGAGATCGACGGCGATCGCGACGACTACGCCGCTAAACTGCGCCGCCGCTTCGCCTTTATCAGCGAATCAATGGCGCGCCACTACGCCCGGACGTACGGCAGCAACAGCGAGTGGGTGCTCGGAGAGGCGGCATCGCTTGCCGACCTCGGGGAAGATTTTGGCCACGAGTTTTATGAAGCCGAGCTGAAATACCTCGTAGAACATGAATGGGTTCGCAGCCTCGACGACGCCATCTGGCGGCGTACCAAACAGGGCATGTGGCTCAGCGCAGAACAGCAGGCGCGCGTTAGCGCATGGCTGGCGCAGCACGTGGGAAAGTCTGAGCTCTCTCTGGCCTCGTAGGCGCCCCGGCGGGCTCTCGCCGGCCGAAAAGCGCGGCCTGAGGGGATAAGAAGGACAAAAAAACGGGGCCAGCAGGCCCCGTTTTTTATGCCATAACGGTGGCTACAGGCGCACCGGATCGATATGCCAGATATGGTCGGCGTACTCCTGAATCGTGCGGTCGGAAGAGAAGTAGCCCATATTGGCGATGTTGAGCATCGCTTTGGTGGCCCACTCCTCCGGGTGACGATACAGCTCATCCACCTTATCCTGGCAATCGACGTAGCTACGATAATCCGCCAGCACCTGATAGTGGTCGCCAAAGTTAATCAGCGAATCCAGCAGGTCGCGATAGCGGCCCGGCTCCGACGGGCTGAACAGGCCGGTACCGATTTGCGTCAGCGTCTGGTGCAGCTCCGGGTCCTGCTCGTAGTAGTCGCGCGGTTTGTAGCCGCTGGCTCGCAGCGCCTCAACCTCCTCCGCGGTATTGCCGAAGATGAAGATATTATCTTCGCCCACGTGCTCCAGCATTTCGACGTTAGCCCCGTCGAGGGTACCAATGGTCAACGCGCCGTTGAGCGCAAACTTCATGTTGCTGGTCCCGGAGGCTTCCGTTCCCGCCAGCGAGATCTGCTCGGAGAGATCCGCCGCCGGAATAATCAGCTGGGCCAGGCTGACGCTGTAGTTAGGGATAAACACGATCTTCAGCTTATCGCCGATCTGCGGATCGTTGTTGACCACCGCCGCCACGTCGTTAATGAGATGAATAATATGCTTGGCCATGTAGTAGGCGGAAGCGGCTTTCCCGGCGAAGATATTAACCCGCGGCACCCACTCGGCGTCGGGATCGGCCTTGATGCGGTTATAGCGCGCAATCACGTGCAGCACGTTCATCAGCTGCCGCTTGTACTCGTGGATGCGCTTGATCTGCACATCAAACAGCGCCTTCGGGTTCACCACCACGTTAAGCTGCTGGCCGATATAGTTCGCCAGCCGCTGCTTGTTCACCAGCTTCGCCTGGCGCACCGCCTGGTTTACCGTCGGATAATCAATATGCTGCTCCAGCTCCTTGAGCTGGCTCAGATCGGTACGCCAGGTGCGGCCAATATTCTCATCCAGCACCTTCGACAGCGGCGGATTCGCCACCGCCAGCCAGCGGCGCGGGGTGACGCCGTTGGTCACGTTGGTGAAGCGCATCGGGAAAATGCGCGCAAACTCGGCGAACAGCGACTCCACCATCAGCCTCGAGTGCAGCTCGGAAACGCCGTTAACCTTGTGGCTAACGACCACCGCCAGCCAGGCCATCCGCACCTGGCGGCCGTTGGACTCGTCGATAATCGAGGTCCGGCTCAGCAGCGCGGTATCGTTGGGATACTGCTCCTGCAGCGTCTTGAGGAAGTAGTCGTTAATCTCAAAGATAATCTGCAGATGGCGCGGCAGAATTTTACCCAGCATATCGACGGGCCATGTCTCCAGCGCTTCGCTCATCAGGGTATGGTTGGTGTAGGAGAAGACCTGACAGGTCACCTCAAACGCCTCATCCCAGCCAAACTTATGCTCGTCAATCAGCAGACGCATCAGCTCAGGAATCGACAGCACCGGATGGGTGTCGTTGAGGTGGATAGCGATTTTGTCGGCCAGGTTAGCGTAGGTTTTATGCAGCTGATAGTGGCGGCTAAGAATATCCTGCACCGTCGCGGAGACGAGGAAATACTCCTGGCGCAGGCGCAGCTCGCGCCCGGAGTAGGTGGAGTCGTCCGGATAGAGCACGCGGGAGACGTTTTCGGAGTGGTTTTTATCTTCTACCGCCGCGAAATAGTCGCCCTGGTTGAATTTACCCAAATTGATCTCGCTGCTGGCCTGAGCGCTCCACAGCCGCAGCGTATTGGTGGCATCGGTATCGTAGCCCGGGATAATCTGATCGTAGGCCTCCGCGAGGATCTCTTCAGTTTCCACCCAACGGGACTTTTTCCCCTCCTGCTGGGTTCGCCCGCCGAAGCGCACCTTATAGCGGGTATTATGGCGCTCAAACTCCCACGGGTTGCCGTATTCCAGCCAGTAGTCCGGGGACTCCTTCTGTCGGCCGTCGACGATATTCTGCTTAAACATCCCGTAGTCATAGCGGATGCCGTAGCCGCGGCCAGGCAGGCCCAGCGCCGCCAGCGAGTCGAGGAAGCAGGCGGCCAGGCGCCCGAGCCCGCCGTTGCCCAGTCCCGGGTCATTCTCCTCGTCGATCAGCTCTTCAAGGTTCAGCCCCATCTCTTCCAGCGCCTTGTTCACATCCTCATAGATGCCCAGCGACAGCAGCGCGTTAGAGAGGGTGCGGCCAATCAAAAACTCCATCGACAGGTAGTAAACCTGGCGAACTTCCTGCGAAAGCTGGGCGCGGTTAGAGCGCAACCAGCGCTCCACCATCCGGTCACGCACGGCGAACAGCGTGGCGTTGAGCCACTCATGCTTATTGGCGATCGCCGGATCTTTGCCGATGATAAACATCAGCTTATAGGCGATAGAGTGTTTTAACGCCTCAACGCTCAGCGTCGGTGATGCGTAGCTAAAGGGTACATTCATCGCAATGACTCCTGGGGTTACATCAAGCGTTGATAAAGTTCGCGATAAGAGCTCGCTGCGACCTGCCAGCTAAAATCCATATTCATCGCCTGACGCTGCACGTAACGCCAGAGCGAAGGGCGCGACCACAGAACGAATGCGCGCCGGATGGCTCGCAGTAGCGACAGGGCATTGCTGTCTTCAAAGACAAATCCGCTGGCCAGGCCATCGGCCAGATTTTCCAGCGAGCTGTCGGTGACGGTATCAGCCAGGCCGCCGGTACGCCGCACCAGCGGCAGCGTGCCGTACTTGAGGCCATACAGACTGCGTCAGGCCGCACGGTTCAAAGCGGCTGGGAACCAGGATAACGTCGGCGCCGCCCATGATGCGGTGCGAAAAGGCCTCGTGGTAGCCAATCTGCACGCCCACTTTGCCAGGATGTTCGGCCGCCGCGGCCAGGAAGCCCTCCTGCAGCACCGGATCGCCGGCGCCAAGCAGCGCCAGCTGTCCGCCCTGCTCCAGCAGGCCCGGCAGCGCTTCAAGCACCAGGTCCAGCCCCTTCTGGCTGGTCAGACGGCTGACCACGGCAAACAGCGGCGCCTTGTCGTCCACCTTCAGCCCCATCGCAATTTGCAGCTGGCGCTTGTTCTCCGCCTTGTCTTCAAGACTGTCGCGGTCGTAGCGCGCGGCCAGCAGCAGATCGTTCTGCGGATTCCAGATGTTTGCATCCACGCCGTTAAGAATGCCCGACAGGCGCCCCTCGTGCTGCCGCTGGCGCAGCAGCCCCTCCATGCCGTAGGCAAACTGCGGTTCGGTTATCTCCCGGGCGTAGGTTGGGCTAACCGCCGTTATATGGTCGGCATAGTAGAGGCCCGCTTTCAGGAACGAGAGCTGGCCGTTGAACTCAAGGCCGTGCATGTTATAGAACGACCACGGCAGCTCGATCTCGTTCATATGCCAGGAGTAGAACATTCCCTGATAGGCCAGGTTGTGCACCGTGAACACCGATTTCGCCGGGTGGCCGCGCGCCGCCAGATAGGCCGGCGTCAGGCCCGCGTGCCAGTCATGGGCATGCACTACGTCAGGGCGCCAGAAGGGATCCAGCCCGCAGGCCATTTCGCTGCCCACCCAGCCAAGCAGCGCAAAGCGCAGCACGTTATCGGTGTAGGCATACTGGTTGGTATCGTGGTAAGGACTCCCCGGGCGATCGTAGAGATGCGGGGCATCAATCAGGTAGATGCCCACGCCATTAAAATGGCCAAACAGCAGCGTAATGCGGCCGGCAAAGGTGTCTCTGCGCGTCACCACCTGCGCATCGGTTATCCCGCGACGAATATCAGGAAACGCGGGCAGCAGCACGCGCGTATCGATACCTTCTGCAATTTGTGCCGCAGGCAGCGCACCGATAACATCCGCCAGACCGCCGGTTTTTAACAGCGGGAACATCTCTGAACATACGTGTAAGACCTGCATTATCGCTCCTGTGGGTGCCCCAACTTCCTCAGCATGTCCCGGGTGACCAGCACAATACCTTCCTCTGAGCGGTAGAACCGACGCGCATCTTCTTCCGCGTGTTCGCCAATCACCATGCCTTCCGGAATCACGCAGGCGCGGTCGATCACGCAGCGGCGGAGGCGACATGAACGCCCCACCCATACGTCTGGCAATAAGACTGCCGAATCAATGTTACAGAATGAGTTCACCCGCACGCGCGGGAACAGCACCGACTGCACCACCACCGAACCGGAGATAATACAGCCGCCGGAAACCAACGAGTTCAGCGTCATGCCGTGGCTGCCGGAGCGATCCTGGACGAATTTCGCCGGCGGCAGCGACTCCATGTGGGTGCGAATCGGCCAGTTCTGATCGTACATATCCAGCTCCGGCGTCACCGATGCCAGGTCGAGGTTCGCTTTCCAGTAGGCTTCAAGCGTCCCCACGTCGCGCCAGTAGGGTTCGGCCTCGGGATCCGACTGTACGCAGGAGAGTGGGAAAGGATGTGCATAAGCCATGCCAGCTTCGGTTATCTTCGGAATGATGTCTTTGCCGAAGTCGTGGCTGGAGTTTTCATCGCTATCATCTTCCGCCAGCAGCTCATAAAGATAATCGGCATCAAAGACATAGATCCCCATGCTGGCCAGCGATTTGCTGGCATCGCTCGGCATGGCGGGCGGTACGGCGGGCTTTTCGACAAACTCAATGATCTTGTCGCTCTCATCAACCGCCATCACGCCGAAAGCGGATGCCTCTTCGATGGGCACCGGCATACAGGCCACGGTGCAGCGTGCCCCTTTTTCGACGTGATCGATAAGCATGCGCGAGTAGTCCTGCTTATAGATATGATCGCCGGCGAGGATCACCACGTACTCCGCCTTGTAGCGGCGAATGATATCGAGGTTCTGGGTTACCGCATCCGCGGTGCCGCGATACCAGTTTTCCCCATGCACGCGCTGCTGCGCCGGCAGCAAATCGACGAACTCGTTCATCTCTTCGCTAAAGAACGACCAGCCGCGCTGGATATGCTGTACCAGCGTGTGCGATTGATACTGGGTGATCACGCCAATACGGCGAATACCTGAGTTAATGCAGTTAGATAATGCGAAATCGATAATGCGAAACTTACCGCCAAAATGGACGGCCGGTTTTGCGCGCTTAATCGTTAAATCTTTCAGTCGGGTACCGCGACCACCCGCAAGGATCAACGCAACGGTTTTGATGGGCAGCTGACGCGCCAGCATCAACGGATCGTTCTTTTCTAGCCTAACCATGATTAACTCCTTTTTACATCCCAGCCTTCCTGCCCTTCCCGCCGCGTTGCCGCCGCGAAACTTACCGGAAGCCTCAGGGCTTACGACCTTTGAAATACGCACACTCCGTGCGCGGGCCCATGCCAGACATCCATGATGACCGGATTATTCTCTCCGGCGAACGGAAGAACGGCGTGCCATTCCCCCGCGGGTAATTCCATATTGGTGACTTCTGGGGTGGCGTTCAGCGTAATCAGCCAGCGTTCGGATAGCTGGATTTGCATACGCATCGCGCCATGCTGCCACTCATCAGCGCTCAGCGGCTGCGCGTGTTGGTTTAGCCAGCGCACGCTGCCGTCTCCCTCCTGCCACCAGCGGTTGCCGGTTAACGCGGGGATACGGCGGCGTAGATGAATCAGCGCGGCGGTGAACGCGGTGAGCCCGCGGTTCGCCTTGCCCCAGTCAAGCCAGGTCAGCGCGTTGTCCTGACAGTACGCATTGTTGTTGCCATGCTGGCTATGGCCGTGTTCATCACCCGCCAGCAGCATCGGCGTACCCTGCGACAGCAGGAGCGTCACCAGCAGAGCGTGAACGCTATCGCGCCGCCTTTCAATCACGTCGAGCGTAGCCTCTAACCCCTCTATACCATGATTGCTGCTGTAGTTATTGTTAGTCCCATCGCGATTATCTTCCCCGTTCGCCTCATTATGTTTCTGATTGAAACAGACGCAGTCGCGCAGGGTGAAGCCGTCATGGGCGGTAATCAGATTAACCGCCGCCGCCGGCTGCCGACCGCTGCGCTGAAAGAGGTCGCTGGAGGCGGCAAAGCGTTGGGCGAAGTCGCCCAATGACACGTTTTGCTGTAGCCAGAAACGGCGGGAAACATCGCGAAAATGGTCGTTCCACTCGGCAAACAGCGGCGGGAAATTGCCCACCTGATATCCGCCGGCGCCGATATCCCAGGGCTCAGCAATCAGCTTCACTTCCGCCAGCTGCGGATCGCGGCGGATCGCCTCAAACAGCGGCGCATCCTGACGAAACTCCGGCGTCCGTCCCATGACCGAAGCCAGATCGAAGCGGAAGCCATCAACGTGGCACTCATCCACCCAGAAACGCAGGCACTGGCGGGCGTACTCCACCACTCCAGGATGGCTGAGATTGATGGTGTTCCCGCAGCCGGTCCAGTTGTGGTAGTCGCCGTCTTCTCTTATCCAATAATAGCTACGGTTGTCGATTCCGCGCAGGGAGAAGGTCGGCCCCTCAAGGTCGATTTCAGCGCTGTGGTTCAGCACCACATCGAGGATCACTTCGATGCCCGCGGCGTGAAGCGCCTTCACCGCGTCGCGAAATTCGTCAAGCGCGCGCTCGGGCTCGCTGGCGTAGCGCGGGTCGAGGGCGAAAATCGCCAGCGGGTTGTAGCCCCAGTAGTTGCTTAATCCCATCCGCTGCAGGCGCGGCTCGCTGGCAAACTGCGCCACCGGCATCAGCTCCAGCGCGGTAATACCCAGCGTGTTGAAATAGTCGATCATCACCGGATGACCCAGCGCCCGGTAGGTGCCACGAATCGCCTCGGGCAGTTCGGGATGCAGATACGTCAGCCCTTTGACGTGAGCTTCATAAATGACCGTCTGACCCCAGGGCGTGCGCGGCGGTTTGTCGCCCAGCCAGTCGTAATGCAGGTCGACGACCCGCGACTTCGGCGCGATTGCCGCGCTGTCGCGGTTATCTGGCTGCCGGTCGCCGCCGTGAAGACGCTCATTATCAGGCAGCGCGCCCTCCACCCGATGGCAGCAGGGATCGAGCAAGAGCTTCGCCGGGTTAAAACGGTGCCCCTGCTCCGGCTGCCACGGACCGTGAACGCGATAGCCGTAACGCAAACCTGGCCCGACGCCGGCCAGCCAGCCGTGCCAGATATCGCCGCTGCGCGCGGGAAGATCGAAACGTCGCTCATTCCCCTGCTCATCGAACAGGCAAAGCTCTACCCGCTCGGCATGGGCGGAAAAGAGGGTAAAGTTCACCCCTTTTCCGTCATAGCTTGCGCCCAGAGGAGCGGGCGTTCCTGGCGAGAGCGTCGTCATTCCGCCTCCCGTACCAGCCAGATGGTTGCCAGCGGCGGCAGGGTCAGCGCGAGCGAGTGCTCGCGGCCGTGGCTGGCGATAGCCTCGCTCGCCACCGCTCCGCCGTTGCCGGTATTGCTGCCGTGGTAGTACATCGAGTCGGTATTCAGCTCTTCGCGCCAGCGCCCCGGCTGGTTTATCCCGAAGCGATAGCCGTGACGCGGCACCGGCGTGAAGTTGCTGGCGACGATAATCTCATTCCCGGCCCTGTCGCGGCGGACGAAGACAAACACCGAGCGCTCGTGGTCGTCCACGACCAGCCATTCAAAGCCGTAGCGGTCAAAATCAAGCTCGTGCAGCGCCTTGTGCCGACGATAGGTATGGTTCAGGTCGCGCACCAGACGCTGGACGCCGTGGTGCCAGTTGTCGCCTCCTTCCAGCAGATGCCAGTCGAGGCTGGCGTCGTGGTTCCACTCCCGCCCCTGGGCAAACTCGTTGCCCATAAACAGCAGCTTTTTACCGGGGAAGGCAAACAGCCAGCCGTAGTAGGCGCGCAGGTTGGCAAACTTCTGCCACGCGTCGCCGGGCATGCGGTCGAGAATCGACTTTTTGCCGTGCACCACCTCATCGTGGGACAGCGGCAGGACGAAGTTTTCGGTGTAGTTGTAGAGCATGCCGAAGGTCATCTTGTCGTGATGATGACGGCGGTGAACCGGATCGAGCTTCATGTAGTCGAGGGTGTCGTGCATCCAGCCGAGGTTCCATTTGAACCAGAAGCCGAGCCCGCCCGTCGAGGCGGGGCGCGAAACCCCGGCAAAGTCGGTGGACTCTTCGGCCATGGTGACCGCGCCGGGGGTCTGTTCGCCGAGCACGCGGTTGGTATTACGCAGGAACTCAATCGCTTCGAGGTTTTCCCGCCCGCCGTACTCGTTCGGCACCCACTCGCCCTCTTTCCGGCTGTAGTCGCGATAGATCATCGACGCCACCGCATCGACGCGCAGGGCGTCAATGCCGAAGCGCTCAATCCAGTACAGCGCGTTGCCCACGAGGAAGTTGCTGACCTCCCGGCGGCCGTAGTTGTAGATCAGGGTATTCCAGTCCTGGTGATAGCCTTCGCGCGGGTCGCTGTGCTCATACAGCGCGGTGCCGTCAAACGCGGCGAGGGCAAAATCATCGGCGGGAAAGTGGCCCGGCACCCAGTCGAGGATCACGTTGAGGCCCGCGGCGTGCGCGGCGTGAATGAAGTAGCGGAAGTCTTCGCGGGTGCCAAAGCGGCGGGTCGGCGCGTACAGCCCGGTGGGCTGGTAGCCCCAGCTGCCGTCAAACGGATGCTCGTTAACCGGCAGCAGCTCCAGATGGGTAAAGCCCATCCATTTGGCATAAGGCACCAGTTGCTCCGCCAGCTCGCGATAGCTCAGCCAGAAGTTGTTATCGGTATGGCGGCGCCAGGAGCCCAGGTGGACCTCATAAATCGAAACCGGCGCATCAAACTGGTTCGCCTGCCTGCGCTCCGGCGGCCGGGCGACTTTCTCCGGCAGGCCGCAGATCAACGAGGCGGTATCCGGGCGCATCTGCGCTTCAAAGGCGTAGGGATCGGACTTCACCCGCAGGTGGCCGTGCGCGTCGATCATCTCAAATTTATACAGCTGGCCGTTCTGCGCCCCGGGGATAAACAGCTCCCAAATCCCCGACTCTTTACGCAGGCGCATCGGATGGCGGCGGCCGTCCCAGTAGTTGAACTGGCCGACCACGGAAACCCGACGGGCGTTCGGCGCCCACACCGAGAAGCGGGTGCCGGTGATGCCGTCCATCGTATCGGCGTGGGCGCCGAGGGTTTCATAGGGCCGCAGGTGGGTGCCTTCGGAGAGCAGCCAGGCGTCCAGCTCCTGCAGCAGCGGGCCAAAGCGGTAAGGGTCATCGATCAGATTGAGCTGACCGTGCCAGGTCACGGCCAGCTGATAGCGGAAAACATTTTTTCGCCGCGGCAGAACGCCGCTAAAGAAACCGCGCGCGTCGAGGCACTCAAGCTTGCCGACTTTGCGTCCGGTTTTCGGTTCAATCACCCACACGTCGGTGGCATCGGGTAATAATGCGCGTACTTCCAGCCCGGCATCGGTGGCGTGCATGCCAAGTACGGAAAAAGGGTCCGCAAAATGACCGGCGATAAGCGCATTAATCACGTCTCTATCAATATGATTAGACATGGTTTCATCCTGTTGTAAGTGCCGCCCTTTCCTGTATCTGGCGACTTTTTTGACCTGAACGGCGCAGCACGCTGTGCATCCCTCTGCTCCGTCCCACCTTCAGGCAAGGAAATGTCGTTCCTTACTAAAGCATAGCCAAGGCTGTCTTACCCCCGTTGAGAAAAATCAAACATCCGCGTTTACTCCTTGTATTACGCAAAAAAAAGGGGGTGTCAGACACCCCCTTTATTGTTCATCCTGTGTTTACGCCAGCTGCCGCAGCATGCGGCGCAGCGGCTCGGCGGCGCCCCACAGTAGCTGGTCGCCGACGGTAAAGGCCGAGAGATAATCCGGCCCCATATTCAGCTTGCGCAGGCGACCAACCGGCGTTGTCAGGGTGCCGGTCACGGCAGCCGGAGTCAGCTCGCGCATGGTGATGTCACGATCGTTAGGTACCACTTTCGCCCACGGGTTGTGCGCCGCCAGCAACTCCTCAACGGTGGGGATAGAAACGTCTTTTTTCAGCTTGATGGTGAAAGCCTGGCTGTGGCAGCGCAGCGCGCCAACGCGCACGCACAGGCCGTCAACCGGAATGGCCGCCGAGGTGGCGAGGATCTTGTTGGTCTCCGCCTGGCCCTTCCACTCTTCGCGGCTCTGGCCGTTATCCAGCTGCTTGTCAATCCACGGGATCAGGCTACCGGCCAGCGGTACGCCAAAGTTATCTACCGCCAGATCGCCGCTGCAGGTCAGCGCGGTGACCTTGCGCTCAATATCCAGAATAGCGGAGGCCGGATTGGCCAGCTCCGTCGCGACGTGGCCGTGCAGCTGGCCCATCTGGGTCAGCAGTTCACGCATATGGCGCGCGCCGCCGCCGGAGGCCGCCTGGTAAGTAGCCACGCTGACCCACTCGACTAAATCCTGAGCAAACAGGCCGCCGAGGGACATCAGCATCAGGCTGACGGTACAGTTGCCGCCGACGAAGGTCTTAATGCCATTATTCAGACCGGCGGTAATCACGTCCTGGTTAACCGGGTCAAGAATAATGATCGCGTCGTCCTTCATGCGCAGCGAAGAGGCCGCATCGATCCAGTAACCCTGCCAGCCGCTTTCGCGCAGCTTCGGATATACGTCGTTGGTATAATCGCCGCCCTGGCATGTCACAATAATATCCAGCGCCTTCAGTGCTTCCAGGTCAAACGCGTCCTGAAGCGTACCGCCGGTGCTGCCACCGAATGATGGAGCAGGCTGCCCCAGCTGGGAGGTGGAGAAAAAAACAGGGCGAATGGCGTCGAAATCGCGCTCTTCAACCATTCGTTGCATGAGGACAGAGCCGACCATTCCGCGCCAGCCGATAAAACCAACATTTTTCATAACGTATTTCCTGGGAGATGTGTGCTGTTTGTGCCAAGCCAGTTTCCTGCTGGATCATCCTTCACATTACAAAATGCTGCTAAAGTCGCAAGTGAAATTAATCAATGATTGCCCGGCAATCAGTAAAGCAGCTTATCTCATGCGGCATCTGCAGCCATCGGCATTCAGGAAAACCTTAAAGATTATCGGGGAAAGCGGAGCGAAAAGGGAATAATTTCCGCCGCGTTTTTATTGATCTGGGTTATGGATTCACGCGGAAAACGGGCCGCTAACCGTCGCGCAGAAAAACCGCCAAACCCTTGCGGGGACTGGGCTGGTGAGCCGTCAGGATTTTGTCGTAGCTCTCATTATGGCGCGAAAATGGGGCGTTAATGCGGGCGGGAAGCGAGGGTAAAAACGGTCTCTGCCATCGGGCGAAAAGAACCCGGCAGCGCTGCGCCGGGTCCTCTTAGTAACGTTTAGCTGAGCAGCGAAAACGCAATCATCCCGACGATGGCGCCGGTGGTACCGAGGATGGTTTCCATCATGGTCCAGGTCTTCAGCGTCTGGGCTTCCGTTGCGCCGGTAAACTTACCGAACAGCCAGAAGCCCGCGTCGTTGACGTGGCTCACGACGATCGAACCGCCGGCGATGCAGATGGAAAGAGCCGCCATCTGCGCGCCGCTGTAGTTCAGCTGCTCGATAACCGGCATCACCAGACCGACCGCCGTCAGGCAGGCGACCGTCGCAGAGCCCTGGATAATGCGCACCGCGGCCGCCAGCACGAAGCAGGTGATCGCAATCGGCAGCCCCATCCCGGTCAGCGCTTCGCCGAGCGCCGGGCCGACGCCGGAATCCACCAGCACCTGCTTAAAGACGCCGCCCGCACCGATCACCAGCAGGATAATCCCCGCAGGCTGCAGCGCGTGGCCGCAGATCTCCATGACGCGATCTTTCGCCATCCCCTGGCGTACCGCCAGGCCATAAATCGCCACCAGGCACGCCACCAGAATCGCGGTGAACGGATGGCCGATAAATTCGAACCATTCATAGGTGCTCGACCCCACCGGGACAAAGCGCGCGGCGACCGTTTTCAGCCCCACCAGCACCAGCGGCAGCAGGATCAGCGACAGGCTAAAAGCGAACGACGGCATTTTGCCTTCGCCAAGATGCGGCTCGGTCACGTCTTCCGGAATGTGCAGCTCGACATAGCGGCTGATAAAGTTGCCCCACAGCGGCCCGGCGATAATCATCCCCGGGATCGCCGCGCACAGGCCGATCAGAATCATCCAGCCAAAATCGGCGTGCATTTGCGACGCCAGCAGCATCGGCGCGGGCCCCGGCAGCAGAAACGCCGCGGCGGCGGCAACGCCGGCAAACAGCGGAATGACCAGCTTAACCAGGTTGGTGCCGGTATGGCGCGCCATCGAGAAGGCGACGCTAATCAGCAGCACGATAGCCACTTCGAAAAACAGCGGCAGCGCGCAGATAAGACCGGCCAGGCCAATGGCGTAATGCGCCCGATTGTGGCCGAAAGATTTCAGCATCTTAACGGCTATCTGGTCGACGGCGCCGGTTTCGTGAAGGATCTTACCGAACATCGCCCCCAGCGCCACGACGATCGCCAGAAAGCCGAGCGTCCCGCCCATCCCTTTTTCCATGGTTGCCGCAATTTTATCCAGCGGCATCCCGGAAAAGAGACCGGCACCAATAGAAACCACCATCAAAGCCACGAAAGCATGCATACGCGCCTTCATGACTAAAAACAGCAGCAGCAAAACGGAGCCGACTGCCGTTAAAACAAGCGTTAATGTACTCACTAGTTACTGCCTTTGTTGATCACCTCAATGGTGCTCGCGACCACGCCTTCCAGCGATTGATCAATATCGACGATTAACACATCGCCTTCGTCTGCGCCGGGCTCCTGCAGGGTTTCAAACTGCGTTACCAGCATCTGGGTTTTGAAGAAGTGCCCCTTGCGCGCCTTCAGGCGGCTTTCGATCAGGTCGAAATCCCCTTTCAGGTAGACGAAGGAGAGGTTCGGGTTGCCTTTGCGCAGAATGTCGCGATAGCTTTTTTTCAGCGCCGAACACACGATAAGCGACACTTTATTGGTCCGCTGCATGGCGAAGGCGGCGTCGTTCAGCGCCTGCAGCCACGGCGTGCGGTCGTCGTCATTCAGCGGCTCGCCGGACGCCATCTTATTGATATTGCTACGCGGATGCAGAAAGTCACCATCGAGGAACGCGGCATTCAGCCGATACGCCACTTCGCTGGCGACGGCGGATTTCCCGCTGCCGGAAACGCCCATCAGGACATAGACGTGGTGATCATGGTTAGTCGTGCTCAAAGCTTCCTCCCACTGGACACATACGCATCGTCCTTCAGGCCGTTTGGATTCGACGTGAAAGCGCGCGCACAGATTGATTGTTACGGGTAACTGTTATCGGTAACATTGTCATACCGGACTTGTGGAGAAGCAATCACCATTGGTGCCAGAAGTGAATATGTGTGATCTACTTCAAACTTGTCAGTTTAAATAGATCCGCCCGGTGACAATGTGAAACCTAAATCTAACATCTTAGGGGTAACCGCTTCACCACGAATACGTGCCAGCAGACGCTCGGCGCCGATGCGCCCCATCCGCTCACGCGGCGTGAGCACGCTGGCAAGGCGCGGCTCCATCACCTGGCCAATATCGTGGCCGTGGAAGCCGGCAATCGCCATATCATCCGGAATTTTCAATCCCAGACGCTGGCACTCAAAGGCCGCGCCGACCGCCAGGTCATCATTGGTGCAGAAGATCCCGTCAAGCTGCGGATATTCGCGACGCGCCTGGCGCATCAGCTCAATCCCCGACGAGTAGGAAGAAGATTGTTCGACCATCACGCTGTACGGCGTCATGCCCGCGTCGTGCATCGCCTGCTCATAGCCTTTCTGCTTGATAATAGTACGTTCATCAAGACGCGCGCCAAGATAGGCCACGTGGCGATGGCCGCGGGCAATAATGGCGGCGGTCATCTGGCGCGCGGCGTCGAAGTTATCAAAACCGACGGCGATATCGAGGCACGGCGAGCGGCTGTCCATCAGCTCAACCACCGGGATGCCGGCGACTTCGATCATTTTCAGCGTCCGCGGTGTGTGGGTGCGTTCGGTGAGGATCAGGCCATCGATGTTCCATGAGAGCATCGATTCGAGGCGTTTTTCTTCCATTTCAGGCTTATAGCCGTAGTGCGCCAGCATGGTCTGATAGCCAAAAGCGTCGGTGACGCTTTCAATACCGCGCAGCACTTCAGAAAAGACCTGGTTGGTTAGCGAGGGCAGGAGCACGCCGATGGCGCGGCTGGTCGCGTTGGAGAGAATATCAGGGGCGCGATTGGGAATATAACCCAGTTCATCGAGAGCAACGGCAATCTTGCCACGCAGAGCCTCGGAAACCTGTTCCGGGTTACGTAAAAAGCGACTGACCGTCATTTTGGTCACGCCGACAAGATCGGCCACATCCTGAAGTACGGGTCTTTTCTTTTTCATCGTCCTGACTGTGATAAATGGGAGAGATTTTCTCAGTTTATCACGGACAAAGCGCAACCTTCCCGGAGAAAAGCGCGCTAACGGCTTTATTTAGCGTTAATGGCCGAAATCGGGCGAGCGGCGGCGCCAAAAATCCCCGGCCGCCTAAGCGACCGGGTGACCGACAGAAAGTAGGCCGGAGTATTAGACCGGCGGCAGATCGAACAGCAGAATTTCGCTGTCGCTATCGGCGTGAACCGAGATCGCCTGCTCATCCCAAATCGCCAGGCCATCGCTGGTGGTCGCTTTAGTCCCGTTGATGGTCACTTCACCTTTCACCACCTGGATCCACACGCGACGCTCCGCGGCAATCTGATGAATCGACTGCTCGTCTTTCAGCAGCGCCCAGCGGTAAAGCGCCATATCCTGATGCACTTTCAGCGAGCCTTCGCGCGCGTCCGGCGACAGCACCAGCTGTTTGCCCTGCAGCGCATCAAACCGGCGCTGCTCATAGCGCGGAGCGATGCCGTTTTCTTCCGGCATAATCCAGATTTGATACAGGTGCAGACGCTCGGTGCTGCTCGGGTTGTATTCCGAGTGACGAACCCCGGTACCGGCGCTCATGATCTGGAATTCACCTGCCGGAACCTGCTCTTTGTTGCCCATGCTGTCCTGGTGTTCAACCACCCCTTCCAGCACGTAGGTCAGAATTTCCATATCTTTATGCGGGTGGGTCCCGAAGCCCTGGCCGGCGTCAATCACGTCATCGTTAATGACGCGCAGAGCGGAAAAGCCCATAAAATTGGCGTCGTAATAGTTGGCGAAAGAGAAAGTATGCCAGGAATCGAGCCAGCCATGATTAGCGTGACCGCGTTCGTTAGCTTTGCGTAAGTAGATCATGTTGCACCCCCGTATGTTTGCGATGGAATAAGTGTGGACCCATTCCGCTAACGATCATAGAGGGTGAAAATTGACTCCTCTGTTCAAAAAATATGAATAAAAGCAGAGGAGCTGAGAAAGCTTATTTGTCGAGGGTTATCGTGGCCGGCGACGGCTGTCTGAAGCCGCGTTCAAGAATCTCCATATTGGTGAGAACGTCAGATTCCTTGATGTAATTTTCCGCCCCGTTCACCACGGTCTCGTAGAGCGAATCATAGACGCGCCCGTAGTCGCCGGTCTCCACCCGCAGCTCTTCGCGCACGCTCGCGCCGTTATCATCCACGTACTCCAGCAGGCCAATACTCTCGTCTGCCGCAAAGCCCGGCTCGCCCGGCATGATATTCGCCTTCAGGCTGGTTTCCTGCTGGTCGATGCCGTATTTGATAAACGACCCTTTATGACCGTGAACGATAAATTTCGGATACGCCAGCTTCACCAGGTGGCTGGTTTTGACAATCGCCTTCAGGTCGCCGTAGAACAGCTGAGCTTCGAAGGTATCATCCGGGTTGGCCTTATTACGCAGGCTGCGGATATCGTACGCCACGCGATCCGGGCGGCCGAACAGGGAGATGATCTGATCCATCGTATGCACGCCCAGGCCATAAAAAGCGCCATCCTGCGCTAATCCGGGCTGCGTTTCCGCCGTCGGGCGATAGAGGTCGAAGTGGCTTTCAATTTCAACGATCTCACCCAGCTTACCGCTTTCAATCGCCTTCTTAGCGGTCAGGAAGCAGGAGTCAAAGCGGCGGTTCTGGTACGGCGTTACCGTCAGCCCCCTGCTTTTTGCCAGCGCAAACAGCTCTTTTGCTTCAGCCAGCGTCGGGGTAAAGGGTTTTTCCACCAGCACGTTCTTGCCGGCCTCAAGCGCGCGCTTCGCGTAGTCAAAGTGGCTATCGGCATGGGTGCAGACAATCACCAGCTTAACCTGCGGATCGTTAAGTACCTCATCGAGATCGCTGGTGAAGTGGATATGCGAATACTGCGGCGCCTGCTCTTCCGGCTTCGCGCTGCGGCGATAGATATGCGCCACGTGCCAGCGGTCTTTGCGGTGCAGAACGTAAGGAAGATGGTAGCGGGTGGTGCTTTTACCGAATCCAATAAATGCGCAGTGCAGAGTCATAACGCAGTCCTTAGTTGAGGTTTCTGCTCCTAACCATAGCGCACCCCGGCGACGAACTTAACTCTTAACCCACTTAAGATGGCGGAAAATGACCGGCAAAAAGGCAAAAAAAAAGCCAGCACCTGGCTGGCTAAAGTAATACTGGAAGCAATGTGAGCAATGTCGTGCTTTCAGGCTTTCCGCAAGGGTCTCCCTGAATGCAGGACAATAATAATCATTCTCATTCGCACTTGTCTACTTCTTTTTGCAAAAATTAGCCGTTGACGCGTTTTTTAAAGTCAGGGATGTTGAAAGGGAGCAAATGAGCGGATAAAGCCTGATATCCAGGCGCTAAGGAGAAGAGGAATGAGTGAGATAGCGATACGCCACGCCGAACCACGCGATGCAGAACCGTTACGTCAGACTGACTGCGCACCCGGAGGTCTATCACGACACGCTACAGCTTCCTCATCCGGCGATGGAAATGTGGCAGGAGCGGCTACAGCCCCGGCCTAACGGCCACCATCTGGTCGCCAGCATTGGCGAGCAGGTCGTCGGCCACCTGATGCTGAGCGTTGAAACCCGTCCGCGCCGCAGCCACGTCGCGACCTTCGGTATGAGCGTGGCGGCGCCCTTTCACGGACGCGGCGTCGGCAGCGCCCTGATGCGCGAGATGATAAACCTGTGCGATAACTGGCTGCGCGTCGAACGCATTGAATTAACGGTCTTCGCTGATAACGCCTCCGCCATTGCCGTCTACCGCAAATACGGCTTTAGCGTTGAAGGTACCGGGCGTAAATTTGCGCTGCGCAACGGCGAATACGTCGATGCCCTCTTTATGGCGCGTCTGAAAGAGTAGCCCTTCCCAACCCTCTCCCGCTCGGGGAGAGGGTTAAAAATAGCCTAGTATCCGGCGGTTAAATCACCCGGCGAACGCGGGTCAGATGCGCCGTACAGCGTGCCGTCCGGGCCGACCATGATGCTTTGCGTGCTGCCCATCGCCTCTTTCACCGCCACCTTCTGCCCTCTTTCCGTCAGCAGCTTCAGGGTATCCGGGCTAAAGCCCTTCTCCACCCGCAGCTCATCGGGCAGCCACTGATGATGGAAGCGCGGCGCGTTGGTGGCTTCCGCGACGTTCATCCCAAAATCGATGGAGTTCACCACCATCTGCAGCACCGTCGTGATAATCCGGCTGCCGCCCGGGCTGCCGGTGACCAGCCAGGTTTTACCGTCCTTGACCACAATCGTCGGCGACATTGACGACAGCGGGCGTTTTTTCGGCCCGACGGCGTTGGCGTCGCCGCCCACCAGCCCGTAGACGTTGGGCACGCCGGGCTTGGCCGAGAAGTCATCCATCTGATTATTCATCAAAATACCGGAGTTTCCCGCCACAATGCCGGTGCCAAAAGTGGTATTCAGCGTGTAGGTCACCGCCACCGCATTGCCGTCTTTATCCACCACCGAGAAGTGGGTGGTCTGATTGCTCTCGTAAGGCGCCAGCTTGCCCGGGCGGATCTGGCTGGAGGGTTTCGCTTTGTTAATATCGATCTGTTCGGCTATCGATTTGGCGTAGTCCTTGCTGGTCAGCGCCTGCCACGGAACCTTGACAAAATCCGGGTCGCCAAGATACTCCGAGCGATCGGCATAGGCGCGCTTCTCCGCCTCCGCCATCACCTGCATAGCGTCCGCGCTGCCGAAGCCGAACTTATGCATATCGAAGTTTTCGAGGATATTGAGGATCTGCACGATGTGGATCCCCCCGGAGGAAGGCGGCGGCATCGAGAACACCTGGTAGCCGCGGTAGTCGCCGCTTATCGGCGTGCGCTCCACCGCCCGGTAATTCGCCAGGTCCGCTTTGGTGATCAGCCCGCCGTTTTTTTGCATCTCATCGGCGATCTGATCGGCAATCGCCCCTTTATAAAAGGCGTCCGGTCCGTGCTCGGCGATCAGATCCAGGCTTTTCCCCAACTGCTTTTGCACCAGCCTGTCGCCCTTTTTCAGCGGCTCACCGTTTTTCCAGAAGATCGCCCGGCTGTTGGCGTGATTCGGGATCACCTCGCTGCCGTAGGTTTTCAGGTCGTCCGCCAGCGCATCGTTGACCGTAAAGCCCTCTTCGGCCAGCTTGATGGCCGGGCGAATCACCTTGTTCAGCGGCATGGTGCCGTATTTTTCCAGCGCCAGCGAGAAGCCGGCCACGCTGCCCGGCGTGCCGGAGGCGAGATGCGAGGTCAGCGACTTTTTACTGTCCGGGTTGCCCTGGTCATCAAGGAACATATCGCGGGTCGCCTGATCCGGCGCCATTTCGCGGAAATCAATGGCCGTCGTTTTGCCATCTTTGGTGCGCAGCATCATAAAGCCGCCGCCGCCAATATTGCCCGCCTGCGGGTGCGTGACCGCCAGCGCATAGCCCACGGCAACCGCCGCATCAACGGCGTTTCCTCCCTGGCGCAAAATATCCACGCCCACGCGGGTGGCCAGCGCGTCAACCGACGCCACCATTCCCTGCCGGGCGCGAACCGGATGAAAGACGTCCTCTTCAACGCCGTAGGATACGGGAGGCGGGGCGGGGCTTGCGGCGACGGTAAAACTCCCGCCCGCCAGCAGCAATGCGATGACCGCCTGGCGCCAGAATGCTGTTGTTATCATTGCCATACTCCTGAGTCTGTTTTTGTCCCTGCATAAGCCTGGCTGATAAGTCTTAAAAAATCATTGTTATGCCAGAAAGGAGGTACACTTAAGCGATCCCACGCACGGGAGGAGAGAACAATGAAGGCAATACTATTTCTGGCGGCGCTGATGCCGTTGACCGTCATCGCACAGCCGCTCAATACCACCAACAATCCCAACCAGCCGGGGTATGTCGTCCCCAGCCAGCAGCGGATACAAAACCAGATGCAGACTCAGCAGCAGCAGCACCAGAACATGCTGAAGCAGGATATCCAGAACCAGACGCGCGTTCAGCAGCAGCATCTGCAGACGCAGCTGAATAACGGCCAGCAGCGCGTATCGCAGAGCGGGAATTTGAATCCTTCGCAGCAGCAGGTGCTGCCGAATAGCGGCGGCGGCATGCTGCCGCGACGGGCGGCCCCGTAGAGGCCGCCTGCCGGCAGATTACGGCTGGAAGTTGGGGCCGATGACGTCTATCGCATCGGTACAGATGCTGTCGACGCCCCAGCGCAGCAGCTCGGCGGCGCGCTGGGGTTTATTAACGGTATACACCAGAATATGCAGGCCGGCGGCCTTCAGGCTCGCCACCCGCTCTTCATCGAGCAGCTTATGATTGAGGTGAATCGACACGCAGCCCAGGCGGGCGGTCAGTTCGCGCCAGTCCTCACGCCACTCGTCGAGCAGCAGCCCGCGCGGCAGCTCCGGCGCCGCCTGCTGCGCCGCTTCCAGGGCGTCAATTTCAAACGATGAGAGCAGCGGCGCGGTCATGTCGTGCCACAGCTCGCGGGCCGCTAAGGCCACCACCCTGCCGGTCAGCGGGCCGGTGCCGGTGGTTGGCTTAATTTCGATATTGGCCATCATGTTCAGCTTACGGCAACGCTCCGCCACGGCGGAGAGCAGCGGCAGCGGTTCGCCTTTAAATTCGCTGCCGTACCAGCTTCCCGCATCGACGTTCAGCAGCTCATGCCACGCCAGCTCGCCCGCCACGCCCCAGCCGTTGCTGGTACGCTCGAGGTTATCGTCATGCAGCAAAAAAATTTGCCCATCTTTCGACAGCTTGGCGTCGAACTCGATCATGGTATGACCAAAGCGAGCGCCGGTATCGATAGCGGCGAGGGTATTCTCCGGCGCCAGCTTTCCGCCGCCGCGATGGGCGACGATATGGGGGTAAGGCCAGTTACTCATGCGCGTTGTCCTGTTTCACCATCAAAGAGGTGCAGATGATCCTGCGGCAAATGTAGCCACAGCGTGCTGCCCGCCGCCGGACGCTGCTGATGCGGCAGCCTGACGACCAGCTTCTGCTCGCCCCAGCGCCCGTGGGCAAGGTTATCGGCACCTAAAATTTCCAGCGTATCCATCACCAGCGGTACGCCGCCTTCCGTCTCGGAGCCTGCGGCAAAATGTTCCGGACGGATACCGAGGGTCATCTTCCGCCCGGCGTGGCGACGATGCTCGCTATTGATCGGCAGGCGCAGGCCGCCTTCCAGTTCAAAACGGCTGCCGTCATCGCTGATGCGGCCGTCCAGCAGGTTCATCGCCGGGCTGCCGATAAAGCTCGCCACAAAGCGGCTGGCCGGCTTTTCGTAAACCTCCACCGGCGTGCCAATCTGCTCGGCGACGCCTTTATTCATCACCATCACCCGCTGAGCAAGGGTCATCGCCTCGACCTGATCGTGGGTGACGTACAGCGAGGTGGTTTTCAGCCGACGGTGCAGCTGCTGAAGCTCCAGGCGCATCTGCACGCGCAGCTTGGCATCAAGGTTCGACAGCGGCTCATCAAACAGGAATACCGCCGGATCGCGAACGATGGCGCGACCCATCGCCACGCGCTGGCGCTGGCCGCCGGAGAGTTCGCGCGGGCGGCGCTTGAGCAGGCCATCGAGCTCCAGAATACGCGCCGCTTCCTGCACCCGCTCGTCAATCAGGCTTTTGCCCATCCCGCGAATTTTCAGCCCCCAGGCCATATTCTCCTCCACGCTCATATGCGGGTAGAGGGCGTAGTTCTGGAACACCATCGCGATGCCGCGATCCTTCGGCTCCATCTCGGTGACGCGCTGGCGGTTAATCCAGATATCGCCGCTGGTCACCCGTTCAAGCCCGGCCACCATCCGCAGCAGCGTCGATTTGCCGCAGCCGGAAGGCCCGACCATTACGATAAACTCCCCGTCCGCGACGTCGAGCGTCAGCGGCTGAATTACCTGGGTTTTGCCATCCCAGCTTTTGGTTACTGCCTGTAGTTTCAAACCTGACATAAAAGGTTGTATCCCTTGATTGTTCATGAACGTCGCTGGCGGCTATTTTTGCTCGGGGCAAGGCGCAAGCGTCGCAGTTTGGTGGGCCCAAATAAGACGCGAGTAACGCGGTACCGGGCAAAAATGGCCCCAGCCCTTCGGGACGCGTGCCGAAACCGCGTACTCTGCGTTGTCGGATTTGGACATAGGCCCACTATGTCCATCATCCTCCGCCTTGATTACGCGGTTTCGGCTCAGCGTCGACGCCACGAACAATCAAGGGATACAACCTACTTCTCACTGTCCACTAAACCACGCACAAACGCACGCTGCATGGCTAAAACGATAACAACCGGGGGAATCAGCGTCAGCAGCATCGCCGCCATCACCTGGTTCCACTGCGTGGTGCCTTCGCCGGTGGCGATCATGCCTTTGATACCGGCGACTGCGGTGCCGAGATTGACGTCCTGAATAATCAGCAGCGGCCACAGATACTGGTTCCAGCCGTAGATAAAGGTGATCACAAACAGCGCCGCCAGATTGGTTTTCGACAGCGGCAGCACGATGTCGCGGAAAAAGCGCATCGGCGAGGCGCCGTCGATGCGCGCCGCTTCAATCAGCTCATCCGGCAGGGTCATAAAGAACTGGCGGAACAGAAATGTGGCGGTTGCCGAGGCCATCAGCGGCAGCGTTAAGCCGGCGTAGCTATCGAGCATCTTCAGGTTGGCAATCACTTCCACCGTCGGGAAAATTCGCACCTCAACCGGCAGCATCAGGGTGATAAAGATCATCCAGAAGAACAGGTTACGTAGCGGGAAGCGGAACCAGACGATGGCGAACGCCGACAGCATCGACACCACGATTTTGCCCACCGTAATACTGAACGCCATGATGAAGCTGTTGAGCATCATCAGCCAGAACGGCGCGCTGTTGACCCCCACGCCCTGTTTCCAGATGGTGGCCATATTTTCCAGCAGGTGGCCGCCGGGGATCAGCGTCATCGGCGTTTCGAAGACCGCCTTGTTGTCCAGCGTTGCCGCGACAAAGGCGACGTACAGCGGGAACAAAATGACGGCAATACCCGCAATCAGCATGACGTGGCTGAAAATCGTCAGCCCGGGACGGTTCTCAATCATTGGTAGCGCACCTTACGTTCAACATAGCGGAATTGAACCACCGTCAGCACGATCACCAGCATCATCAGCACCACCGACTGCGCGGCGGAGGCGGAGAGATCGAGCCCGGCAAAGCCTTCACGATAGATCTTATAAATCAGCGTCGTCGTCGCCTGTACCGGCCCTCCGGCGGTGGCGGCATCGATAACCGGGAAGGTATCGAAGAAGGCGTAAACCAGGTTGACGACCAGCAGGAAGAAGCTCACCGGCGCAATCAGCGGCAGCGCCAGCTTGAAGAAGCGGCGGATCGGACCGGCGCCGTCAATTGCCGCGGCCTCCACCAGCGAGCGCGGGATCGACTGCAGCGCGGCGAAGAAAAACAGGAAGTTGTAGCTAATTTGCTTCCATACCGACGCAAAGACCACGAGGAACATCGCCTGGCCGCTGTTCTGCGCGTGGTTCCAGTCGTAGCCCATCTCGGCGAGGAAGTGGGTGATCAGCCCGCGCCCCGGGTTAAAGAGGAAAATCCACAGTACCGCGGCGACCGCGGGCGCGACGGCGTAGGGCAGCAGCATCAGCGTTTGATAGAAGCGGCTGCCGCGCACCACATAGTCGACCAGCGCGGCAAAGAACAGCGAGATGATCAGGCCGCTGAACGTTACCAGCGAGCTGAACTTGATGGTGGTCCAGAATGAGTCCAGATAGTACGGGTCGTGGAACAGGGTGACGAAGTTATCCAGGCCGACGAACTGGCTGGAGAGGCCAAAGGGATCGACGCTTTGTAGCGAATACCACAGCGCTTCGCCGGCGGGCCAGATAAAGAAAATAATGGTGATAATCAGCTGCGGCGCGACCAGCAGGTAGGGCAGCCAGCGCGAGCGGAATACCGGACGGGTTGATGACATGAGGTTACTCTTTTGCTCAATGATGCCAAATGATCCGCAGCTCTCGGCGATCGCCAAAGGTAGAAGTTCCCCGGCAAGCAGCGGCGCTGCCGGGGAACGTTGGTTCGACCTACTGCCCTGAATCGCTCAGCATCAATACGTTACGACTTAGTCGACTGCTCGAAACGACGCAGCAGCTGGTTACCGCGCTCAACCGCTGAATCCAGCGCCTGCTGCGGGGTTTTCTTGCCGGTCCAAACGCTCTCCAGCTCCTCGTCAACAACGGTGCGGATCTGCGGCATATTGCCCAGGCGCAGGCCTTTGGTGAACGGCAGCGGCGGCTTGTTCAGCATCTGGCGGGTGGCGATATCGGCGCCGGGGTTCTTGTCATAGAAGCCCTGCTGACGGGTCAGATCGTAAGCGGCGGTGGTGATCGGCAGATAGCCGGTTTTCTGGTGCCATTCCGCAGCGATTTCCGGTTTTGTGAGGAATTCGAGGAATTTCGCCACCCCGGTATAGGTCTCTTTGTCTTTCCCCTGCATCACCCACAGGCTCGCCCCGCCGATAATGGCGTTCTGCGGCGCGCCCTTAACGTCGGCATCGTACGGCATCATGCCGACGCCGTAGTTGAATTTGGCGTACTGGCGGATATCGGCCAGCGAACCGGAGGAGGCGGTGGTAATCGCGCAGTCGCCGTTATAGAACTTCTCGGTGGACTCGTCTTTACGCCCGAAGTAGCTGAAGTCGCCCTTCTTGTTCATCGCTTCCAGCATGGTGATATGCTTCACCTGCTCCGGCTTGTTGAACTCCAGAACCGCGTCGGTACCGTCGAAGCCGTTGTTTTTGGTAGCCACCGGCAGACCGTGCCAGGCGCTGAAGTTCTCAATCTGAATCCAGCCCTGCCAGCCGCTGGCGTAGCCGCACTTCATGCCGGCCGCCTTCAGCTTCGCGGTATAGGCGGCCAGATCCTGCCAGGTTTTTGGCGGCTGCTCCGGATCTAAGCCGGCTTTTTTGAAGGCGTCTTTGTTGTAGTACAGCACCGGAGTCGAGCTGTTAAACGGCTGAGAGAGGAGGTGGCCGGTTTTAGAATCGGTGTAGTAGCCGGAAACGGTCGGTACGAACTGCGATTCATCAAACTTAATGCCCGCATCGGTGAAGACCTGATACACCGGCTTGATGGCTTTGGACGCCATCATCGTCGCGGTGCCGACTTCATAAACCTGGAGGATCGCCGGGGCGTTGCCGGTACGGAATGCGGCGATACCGGCGCTCAGGCTCTGCTCGTAGTTACCTTTGTACACCGGCGTAATTTTGTAATCCGGATTGGCCGCGTTGAAACGTTGCGCCAGAGAATCAACTTCTTTACCCAGCTCCCCTTCCATTGAGTGCCAGAACGGAATGGTAGTTACTGCGAGGGCCTGGCCGGCAAATGCCAGGCTAAGCGCCAGTCCTAAAGCCGTATGTCGTAACGATATCATCGGTTATCTCTCTTGTTGTTCCAGATGCGCGATTTCACGCGTTTGATGTTCGCGGGGGTAACATGACATGCTCGAATTACAGAAAAATAACTCTTTTATTACAAAAAAAAGATAGTAAGGCGTCAGGGAGATGGCAAGACGATGAAAGATCGGAGACTGGAAAGTGGGAGCTGCGACACGTCAAGGATACGATCCCCGGCCGGCGCCGTTCTGGCTGAGGGATATCCCGGCCGGGCGGCCGGGAATAAGAGCGAGGAGATTAGCCTCCCAGGTAGGCGCTACGCACCGCCTCGTTAGCCAGCAGGGCGTCGCCCGTATCTTCAAGCACCACGTGGCCGTTCTCGAGCACGTAGCCGCGATCGGCAAGCTTCAGCGCCTGGTTGGCGTTCTGCTCCACAAGGAAAATGGTCATCCCCTGCTCGCGCAGCTGTTCGATGGTGTTGAAAATCTGCTGGATAATAATCGGCGCCAGGCCCAGCGAAGGTTCATCAAGCAGCAGCAGGCGCGGCTGGCTCATCAGCGCGCGGCCAATCGCCAGCATCTGCTGTTCGCCGCCGGACATGGTGCCCGCGCGCTGAATGCGGCGCTCAAGCAGACGCGGGAACAGTTCGTATACCCACTTAATGCGGGTCTGGAACTGGTCACGGTCGGCAAAAAAGCCGCCCATCGCGAGGTTCTCTTCGACCGTCATACGTGAAAAGACGCGGCGCCCTTCCGGAACAATCGCCACCGCTTCGCGCATGATTTTCGCGGTCTGCCAGTCGGTAATATCCTTACCGTCAAACACCACCTTCCCGCTGCTGGCGCGCGGGTCGCCGCACAGGGTGCCGAGCAGCGTGGTTTTACCCGCGCCGTTGGCGCCAATCAGGGTCACAATCTCCCCCTGATTGATATGCAGGCTGACGTTATGCAGCGCCTGAATCTTGCCGTAGTGGGCGCTTACGTTGTCAAAAGATAACATCACTTTTCCCATGCTTATGCCTCACCAAGGTATGCGCGGATCACGTCCGGGTTGTTGCGGATCTCTTCCGGCGTTCCGTTGGCCAGCGGCGTGCCCTGGTTTACCACGTAAATGCGATCGGAAATGCCCATCACCAGCTTCATATCGTGTTCAATCAGCAGGATGGTGGTGTTGTGATGACTGCGCAGCTCGGCGATCAGCTCGTCGAGCTCCTTGGTCTCTTTGGGGTTCAGACCCGCAGCGGGTTCATCCAGCATCAGGATTTCCGGCTGCGTCACCATGCAGCGGGCAATCTCCAGCCGCCGCTGGTCGCCGTAGGCGAGGTTGCTGGCCTGGCGGTTAGCCTGCTCCAGCAGGCCGATACGTTCGAGCCAGGCGGCGGCGCGATCCAGCGCTTCGCTCTGCGCGCGGCGGAAGGTCGGCGTTTTCAGCAGCCCGGAGAAGACGCCGGTTTTCAGCTGCTGATGCTGGGCCACCAGCAGGTTTTCAATCACCGTCATTTCACGGAACAGGCGCACGTGCTGGAAGGTACGCACGACGCCCATGCGGGCAATCTGCTGGCCCGGCAGCCCTTCCAGGTGCTGGTCGCGCAGCATAATCGAACCGCCGGTCGGCTTATAGAAACCGGTGAGGCAGTTAAACACCGTGGTCTTCCCGGCGCCGTTAGGGCCGATCAGCGAAACAATTTCCTGCGGGCGCAGCTCCAGCGACACATTGTTGACCGCCAGCAGGCCGCCAAAGCGCATCATCAGGCCGCTTACGGATAATAATGGCTGACTCATGCCTGCTCTCCTTTGGCCTGACCTTTTTTCAGCTTCAGCTGCGGGCGCGTCATCGGCAGCAGACCCTGCGGACGCCAGATCATCATCAGTACCATCAGACCACCCAGCATCAGCATGCTGTATTCGTTGAAATCACGCATCAGCTCGCGCGATACCACCAGTAAAATAGCGGCCAGAATCACCGCGAACTGCGAGCCCATTCCGCCCAGCACGACGATGGCCAGCACGAAGGCCGACTCGGCGAAGGTAAAGGATTCCGGGCTGACGAAGCCCTGGCGGGCGGCAAACAGCGTCCCGGCGAAACCGGCAAACGCGGCGCTGATGGTAAAGGCGGTCAGCTTGATGCGCGTCGGATTGAGGCCCAGAGAACGGCAGGCAATCTCATCTTCACGCAGCGCTTCCCACGCGCGGCCCAGCGGCATGCGCAGCAGGCGGTTAATCACGAACAGCGAGAGGACCACCAGCAGCAGCGCCACCAGGTAGAGGAAAATCACCCGATCGCTGGGGTCGTATTTGACGCCAAAGAAGTTGCTGAAGGTATCCCAACCCCCTTCGCGCGCGCTGCGGCTAAACTCGAGGCCAAACAGCGTCGGCTTAGGGATCTGGCTGATGCCGTTCGGGCCGCCGGTCACTTCGGTGTTATTGAGCAGCAAAATACGCACGATTTCGCCGAAGCCGAGGGTCACAATCGCCAGATAGTCGCCGCGCAGGCGCAGCACCGGGAAGCCCAGCAGGAAGCCCGCGGCGGCCGAGACCAGCCCCGCCAGCGGCAGGCAGGTCCAGAAGCCGAGGCCGTAATAGTGGTTCAGCAGCGCGAAGGTGTAGGCGCCGATAGCGTAGAAACCGCCATAGCCGAGCACCAGCAGGCCGGAGAGCCCAACCACCACATTCAGCCCCAGACCGAGAATGATGTAAATCATGGTCAGGGTGGCGATATCCACCGTGCCGCGCGACACCATAAACGGCCACGCGACGGCGATAACCAGCAGCGCCACCAGGAACAGCTTCTGCTTTACCGTCGACCCGTCGATGGCCGGCAGAATAAACTTCGGCCCGGAGACGTTTTTCAGGGTTTTCTGGAACAGCGGGCGCATCAGCTGGAAGAAGAACACCACCGCCGTGCCGATGAAGATCCACTGCCAGCGGATATCCGCCGCGGTATCCACCACCAGCCTGGTGCCGTTAAGCTCCAGCTGCACGCCCATAAAGACGCCGGCCAGAATAAAGAACATCGCCGCGGAGAGCAGCGCCATTGCAATATGCATCGGTTTCATACTTTCTCAACCTCCGGGCGACCCAGGATGCCGGTAGGCATCACTAACAGCACCAGAATCAGCAGCGCGAAGGAGACCACGTCTTTATATTCGGTGCTGAGGTAGGCGGAGGAGAGCGCCTCGGCGATGCCCAGAATCAGGCCGCCGATCATCGCGCCAGGAATGCTGCCGATGCCGCCCAGTACCGCGGCGGTAAATGCTTTCATCCCGGCCATAAAGCCGATATAGGGGTTGATAACGCCGTAGAACTGACCGAGCAGCACCCCGGCGACCGCCGCCATCGCGGCGCCGATAACAAAGGTCAGGGCAATAACGCGATCGGTGTTAATTCCCAGCAGGCTGGCCATTTTCAGGTCTTCCGCGCAGGCGCGGCAGGCGCGGCCCATGCGCGAATAGCGAATAAACAGCGTCAGCGCCAGCATCGCCACAAAGGTGACGATCCAAATCACCAGCTGCATGGTGGTGATCGTGGCAGAGAAGTTTTCGCTGCTGCCCACCGTCCACTGGCCGTTAAACAGGCTCGGCAGCGCCACGTCGCGCGACCCTTCCGTCAGGCTGACGTAGTTTTGCAGGAAGATTGACATCCCGATGGCGGAAATCAGCGCAATCAGGCGTTTAGAGCTGCGCACCGGCCGATAGGCCACGCGTTCAATGCTCCAGCCATAGGCGCTGGCAATAATGATCGCCCCGACGAATCCGGCGGCGACCAGCAGCCAGCCGGTGTCGATGCCCATCATCATCAGCGCGGCGATGATCATGAAGGAGACGTAGCTGCCGATCATATACACCTCGCCGTGGGCGAAGTTAATCATGCCAATAATGCCGTATACCATCGTGTAACCGATGGCGATCAGCGCATAGGTACTGCCCAGCGTGACGCCGTTAAACATCTGCTGCAGAAAGTAGAGAAACTGCTCGGACATAAGGTAACCTTTCTAAACCCGACAAGGCGGGATGTTGAATCCCACTCTCAACGACTCGAGCGGCGGACGGACGGCAAACTTTCCCCTCCCCGGGAGTCTCCGGGGCGGATAAGCGTCGGCGACGCATCCGCGGCTCAAACCATGACGAGTGGTTGTCTTATTTTGCGGCCGAGGATGACCCATCCGCATGCCACTGGAAGACACCGAACTCAAATCCCTTCAAATCGCCTTTTTCGTCCCAATTCAGCGGCCCAATCACGGTTTTCGCGCCGTGAGCTTTCAGATCTTTGATTAAGTCCAGCGGCTCCTGGCTGCTGCTTCTGTCCATCGCCTGCGCTAAGGACTGCACGGCAGCGTAGGTAATCCAGACGTACGGCCCGCTCGGATCTTTTTTCTCCGCCTTCAGCGCATTTACGATAGCGCCGTTTGCCGGATCCTGGTCATAGCGTTTCGGCATTGTCACCAGCATGCCTTCCGCCGCGGCGCCTGCGATATTGGACAGCGAGGCATTGCCCACGCCCTCAGGACCCATAAAGACGGTTTTCAGGCCGTTAGCCCGCGCCTGACGCAGCATCTGGCCCATTTCCGGGTAATAGCCGCCGTAGTAAACGAAATCAATATTCTCTTTCTGCAGGCGGGACAGTAGCGCGGAGAAGTCTTTCTCACCGGCGGTGATTCCGTCGAAGAAGACGATGTTGGCGTTGCCTTTTTTCAGGCTCTCCTGGACCGAACGCGCCAGGCCTTCACCGTACTGCTGCTTGTCATGAATGATAGCAATACGCTGCGGTTTCACCTTTTCCAGAATATATTTTGCGGCGGTCGGCCCCTGCGCGGAGTCGAGACCGGCGGTGCGCATGATGTACTGATAGCCGCGCTGGGTCAGCTCGGGGTTAGTGGCCCCCGGAGAGATCATCAGAATGCCTTCATCTTCGTAGATGTCGGAGGCCGGCTGCGTTGAGGAGGAGCAGAGGTGGCCGATAACGTATTTAATCCCTTCGTTAACGATTTTGTTCGCCACCGCGACGGCCTGTTTAGGGTCGCAGGCGTCGTCATACTCTACGCCAACCAGCTTATCGCCCTTAATCCCGCCCTGCGCGTTAATATCTTTAATTGCCTGACGCGCGCCGTTGAACTCCATGTCGCCCCATTGCGCTACCGGGCCAGACATCGCGCCAACGACGGCGACTTTTATCTCTTTGGCGATTACCGCGTGCGACATGGTCAGTGCGACTAATCCCGCAATGATTGTTTTCGCATTCCTTTTCATGCTTCAGAACCCCGTTCGTGATTTGGTGTAAATATTTTGTATTTTTATGGTTAAAAAGCATTCTGTGCTTTTATTAAACAACGCTAGTTTTACCATGATCTTTAATGGTTTAGCGCAGCTTTTTACCTGAAACCAGATTAAAATCTCTATTTTTCAGGCGATTAAGCAAAGATAATATTCTGTATTCACCGGAAGATAAACAAAAAAAGTCCCATTTCCAGCATAAAATAACGATACATATGGCGGAATAAAACGCTGCATTTTAGGTTAAAACTCTGCTTATTTTTCGATCCATAACGTATTGCGCTACCCTGACTTAACCAGGAGAACGAATCGCCTGATGAATGCGCAAAAAACAGCGCTCCGCGGGGGAGTAATTTTGGGTACACTGGCGCATCCGTTTTGACTGGACTTGCCGCGCATGAAACTGACCATTATTCGTTTAACGCACTTCAGCGATCAGGATCGCATCGATTTAGGGAAAATCTGGCCATCGCGCGATCTGGCCGGAGTCCCCGTAGATGAAAGCCACGCCATTTACGCCGCCCGCTTTAACGAGCGCCTGCTGGCCGCCGTTTGCGTGACCTTAGACGGCGCCGAGGGCGAACTGAGCGCGCTGTGCGTACGAGAAGTCACCCGTCGTCGCGGCGTCGGGCAGTATCTGCTGGAAGAGGTGCTGCAAAGAAATCCCCAAATCGCGCGCTGGCGGATGGCGGATAGCGGCATTGAAGACCCGCGCGTCATGTCAGCGTTTATGCAGGCCCTGGGCTTCAGCACCCATGACGGCGGTTGGGAAAAGCATTAAAAACGCAGCGGGAGAATCCCGGATAGCGGCATATCACGCCTTATCCTGGCGATGATTACTGCAGCTTATTCAGCATGACCTTTATCCAGGCAACGATATCACTCTTCATTTCACCCATAACCCCCTCTTTTCCAGGCCGTAAATTGACCATTCATTTAACCAGGATTTTTCTCTTATCCGGCCTACAAATTGACAATTTATTTAACCGAGAATTTCGCGCTACAGGCAGGCGGCAAGCTCTGAAATCCCCGGGAGCTTACATGAGTAAGTGACCGGGGTTGAGGAGCGCAGCCAGCGCACCTGTAGCGTGAAAGGTGAAGGTTAAATTATTTGGCGTCGGTCGCGGTACCATCCGCATGCCAGGTAAACACGCCGAACTCGAAGCCTTTCAGGTCGCCCTTCTCGTCCCATGACAGCGGCCCCATCACGGTATCAACGGAGTTTGCCTTCAGGTATTTCGCAATGGCCGCCGGGTCTTCAGACTGGTTCAGGCCGGCCTGCAGCGATTGGATCGCCGCGTAGGTGGTCCAGACAAACGCGCCGCTCGGATCCTGTTTTTTCGCTTTGATTGCGTCAACGATCGGTTTGTTCGCCGGCACCTGGTCGTAGTTCTTCGGTTTGGTTACCAGCATGCCTTCAGCGGACTGACCGGCAATGTTAGACAGGGAAACGTTCGCTACGCCTTCCGGTCCCATAAACTGCGTTTTCAGGCCAGCCGCGCGCGATTGACGCAGAATCTGCCCCATCTCCGGGTGATAGCCGCCGTAGTAGACGAAGTCGATATTCTCTTTCTTCAGGCGCGCCACCAGCGTGGAGAAATCTTTCTCACCGGCGGTAATACCGTCAAAGAACACGACGTTAGCGCCGCCTTTTTTCAGGCCATCCTGCACCGCACGCGCCAGGCCTTCGCCATATTGCTGCTTGTCATGCACGATCGCGATACGCTGAGGTTTAACTTTATCGATGATATATTTCGCCGCCGTCGGGCCCTGGTCAGAATCGAGGCCGGTGGTGCGCAGAATCATTTTATATCCGCGCGCGGTCAGCTCCGGCGCCGTCGCGGCCGGGGTGATCATCAGAATGCCTTCGTCTTCATAGATATCGGACGCCGGCTGGGTAGAAGAGGAGCATAAGTGGCCGATCACGTACTTAATGCCGTCGTTGACGACCTTGTTGGCCACCGCTACCGCCTGTTTCGGGTCGCAGGCGTCGTCATATTTTACGATTTGCAGCTTATTGCCTTTGATACCGCCCTTCGCGTTAATATCGGTAACCGCCTGCTCAGCGCCGGTAAACTCCTGATCGCCATACTGCGCCACCGGGCCAGACATCGCTCCCACTACGGCAATTTTGATATCTTCCGCCAGCGCTGCGTTGCTCATGATCAAGGCGATACATCCTGCCAGTAACGCTTTACCCTTCATATTCATCCTGAAGCTCCCCACTATTATGGTTTTTTGCATTTGTTGTGATGTTGTTTTTTAGCGCATTATTCTAATTAATCACATAAGAAAAGCATATGATAGCTAGATTAAGGTCTGCCGCTCGCGCCTTTGCAGCACACTATGCTAGAACATATGCCATTTTTCAGAATTTGAAACAACAATTTTTTAGGTTATGTAACAGTTATGTGACTGAAGCAGAGCGCCACTCCGCAGAGTGGCGAGATGTGAGGCTATGCGGCCAGCGCGCGCTGAATAATCGTCAGCGCCTGGCGGAATTGCCCATCGGGGATGGTCAGCGGGTAGAGGAAGCGGATGACGTTGCCGTAAACGCCGCAGGTCAGCAGCAGCAGCCCTTCGGCCAGCGCGCGCTGCTGGACGGCTTGGGCGAACGCGCTCGACGGCTCGCCGGTTTGCGGATCGAAAAACTCGACCGCAACCATCGACCCCCGCCCGCGGACGTCGGCAATTTGCGGGCACGTCGCTTTAGCCTGCTCAAGGACTTCCACCAGATGGTGGCCGAGCTCGTTTGCCCGCTGGCAAAGCTGCTCTTCGGCGATCACGTCCAGCACCGCGTGCGCGGCGGCAATCGCCAGCGGGTTCCCGGCGTAGGTTCCGCCGAGACCGCCCGGCGCCGGGGCATCCATCACCTCCGCCCGCCCGGCAACCGCCGACAGCGGCATCCCGCCCGCCAGGCTTTTCGCCATGGTTATCAGGTCTGGCTGCACGCTATGGTGCTCCATCGCAAACAGCTTGCCGGTTCGCCCAAAGCCGGACTGCACCTCATCCGCAATCAGCAGGATGCCGTGGGTATCGCACAGCGCGCGCAGCGCCTGCATAAACCCGGCAGGCGCAACGTTAAACCCGCCCTCGCCCTGCACCGGCTCAATAACGATGGCCGCCACCTGATCCGCGGCGATATCGGTTTTGAAGAGGCGTTCGAGGCTTTTTATCGCCTCTTCGCTGCTGACGCCGTGCAGCGGATTAGGGTACTGAGCGTGGAAAACGGAGCCCGGGAACGGACCGAAGCCGATTTTATAGGGAGCGACCTTACCGGTCAGCGCCATCGTCATGTAGGTTCGGCCGTGGAAAGCGCCGCCAAAGGTGATGATTCCCGGGCGGCGGGTCCAGGCGCGGGCAATTTTGACCGCATTCTCCACCGCTTCCGCGCCGGTGGAGAAGAAGGCCGTTTTCACGGCGCCGGAGAGCGGAACCAAAGCGTTAATGCGTTCCGCCAGCGTGACGTAGCTGGCGTAGGGGACAATCTGATAAGCCGTATGGGTAAAGGCCTCCAGCTGCGAGGCCACCGCGGCGACAACTTTGGGATGCCGGTGCCCGGTATTGAGCACCGCAATTCCCGCCGCGAAATCGATAAACTCCCGGCCTTCGATATCCCACAGCGTGGCGTTCTCGGCCTTTTGCGCGTAGAAATCGCACATCACGCCCACGCCGCGCGGCGTCGCCTGCTGGCGACGCTGATTAAGATCGTTATTTTTCACCCGCCTTCTCCCTTCATGAATTGAGTAAGCCATGCCTCTCTAAAAACAATAGCGCCTGCCCGGCATTCAAGCCCAGCGGAAGAAGAAATTAATATGGCAGAAGCGTGGAGGGATAAAAAACAAAAAGCCCCCGCCGGGACAGCGAGGGCTTCTTTTGGCGCCGATCGGATTTATGCTTCGATGGCGGTACGTAGTTTCTTCATGGCGTTCTTTTCAAGCTGGCGCACGCGCTCGGCCGAAACGCCGTAGCGATCCGCCAGCTCCTGCAGCGTGGACTTGTTGTCTTCGTCCAGCCAGCGGGCGCGAATGATATCCTGGCTACGCTCGTCCAGGCCCTGCATCGCGTCGGTCAGCCTGTTTGCCGCCTGCTCTTCCCAGTTATCGTCTTCAATGCCGTCGGCAAAGTTGGACGTTTTATCCTGCAGATAGAGCACCGGCGCCATCGGCTGGCTATCGGACTCATCGTCCGACGACATGTCGAAGGTCATGTCCTGCGCCGCCATACGCGATTCCATCTCACGCACGTCTTTGCTCGACACGCCCAGCTCGCGGGCCACCATTTCGACTTCATCCTGGTTAAACCAGCCCAGACGCTGCTTGGTTTTACGCAGGTTAAAGAACAGCTTACGCTGGGCTTTGGTGGTCGCGACTTTCACAATACGCCAGTTACGCAGAACGTATTCGTGAATTTCGGCCTTAATCCAGTGCACGGCAAAGGAGACCAGGCGCACGCCGACTTCCGGATTAAAACGGCGTACGGCTTTCATCAGGCCAATGTTGCCTTCCTGAATCAGATCCGCCTGCGGCAGGCCATAGCCCGAGTAGTTACGAGCAATATGAACAACAAAGCGCAGGTGAGACAGGATCAGCCTTTTCGCTGCTTCCAGATCGCCCTGGTAATGCAGCTTTTCAGCAAGCTCCCGCTCTTCATCGGCCGATAACATCGGCCATGTGTTCGCAGCCCGGATATAGGATTCCAGGTTACCAACGGGGGCTAAGGCTAAAGTTTGCATATCTTTGGTCATTCAAATCCTCTCAATCGATATCGTCTGGCGCGACAGTTCCCGCTTAGACAGCCGGGCAACAAACATGCCAGCGTTTATGAGCAACGAGAATATCACCCACATTAGTATCAGACAGTGATTTTATCCACAAGTTCCATGCAACGGTGTGAATACATTACGCACAAAATGTGACATGGAGATGAAGCGTAGGGAAGAGACAACAGGGACTCTTTCCCTGCAGAGAGACATTCAGTCAGTGCAGGGAAAGATTATACCAGAAAATTTTTAATCGGGAGTAAAGTGACGTAAATGTTGCACCGTCGCCAGCCAGGCCGCGACCCAGCCGATCATCGAGCAGACGATCAGCATCAGCAGACACTCGTCGAAGCCGAGGCCGCTGAGCTCAAACTGGGTACCGAACACCTTCGCCACCTCCGTGACCGCCGATGACAGGCGCATCACCATAATCTCCGACAGGATCAGCGACAGGAACGCACCGCAGAAGCCCAGCAGCGCGCCGCCGTAGAGGAACGGACGCAGGATAAAACCGTCGGTCGCGCCAATCAGCTTCTGCACGTTGATGGTGTCGCGGCGGGCAAAGATGCTCAGGCGCACGCTGTTGCCGATCACCAGGAACACGGCGGCCACCATCAGCACGCCGATCAGCGCCGAGACGCGGCCAACCAGCCCGGTCAGCGAAGAGAGGCGCGCAAACCAGCTGTCATCCATACGGACTTCGTCGATGCCCTGAATGTGCTTAATCCGATCGCGCAGGGTGTTGAGCGAGTCGGTTCCCTGGAAATCCAGCTTCGGCACGACAATCGCCACCGCCGGCAGCGGGTTCTCTTCCAGCATATCCAGCGCGCCGCCAAAGCCGGACCAGTTGCGGAACTCGCCTAAGGCTTCATCCCGCGACAGATAGTTGACCTTCTCCACGCCCTGCTCGGCCTGCAGCTGCCCGACCACCCGCGCCGCGGCGTCATCGTCCAGCGTCTTCTCCAGATAAACGGTGATCTGCGGCGATGGATAGTACTGCGACGCCGCGCTGTTAACGTTTTTGTACACCATGTAGCACACGCTCGGCAGCGTCAGCGAAATGGCGATAACCATGATGGTCAGGAAGGTGGCCAGCGGCGTGCCTTTCAGATCCTGAACCGCGCCGTGCCATGCGTAGCGCACCTGCTCATTGAAAACGTTACTTTTCCGGGAAGCCGGATTCGGCGCCGCTTTCGGCCGCTTCGGCGCATTGCGCCCGCCGCCTGCCCCTGTGGCATTGCGGATGCGATCAAATCGGCTGCCAAACTGGCGAATGTGGTTTATTGCGTCGCGCTTATTCACCCCAGTGGCCTCCGTGCATATGTCCGTCGCTCAGGGTCAGCATGCGATACGAACGACTGGAGATCAGCCCCAGGTCGTGCGTCGCCATCAGAACCGTGACCCCTACGCGGTTAAACTCTTCAAACAGACGTAAAATCCCCTCCGAGAGCGCCTCATCGAGGTTACCGGTCGGTTCATCCGCCAGCAGCACCGCCGGCTTGTTCACCACCGCCCGGGCGATGCCCACGCGCTGCTGCTCGCCGCCGGAGAGTTGGATCGGAAGGTTTTTCGCTTTGTCCAGCAGCCCGACTTTATCCAGCGCGGCCGATACCCGGCGGCGAATATCGTCGCCACTGGCGCCGGCAATAATCAGCGGGATCGCCACGTTGTCAAACACGGTGCGATCCATCAGCAGGTGGTGATCCTGGAAAATCATGCCGATCTGGCGGCGCAAAAACGGCACCTCCCGGCTCTTCAGGCGGCTGATATCGTGGCCGCCGAACAAAATTTTGCCGGCGCTCGGCCGCTCGATGCCGCAGATAAGCTTGAGCAGGGTACTTTTCCCCGCGCCGGAGTGGCCGGTCAGGAACGCCATCTCGCCCGACTGCAGGTGGAAGTTCACCCCCTGCAGCGCTTGTCTCCCACCGAGATAGGCTTTGCTGACTTGTTCAAAGCGAATCATTATTAATCCTCTCGGGCAAAAAGTGCCTCAATAAAGTCGCCCGCGTTAAACGGACGTAGATCCTCAATACGTTCACCAACGCCAATATAGCGAATCGGAATGCCGAACTGGTCAGCGACCGAGAAGATAACTCCACCTTTCGCGGTGCCGTCCAGCTTGGTCAGCGTGATGCCGGTCAGGCCAACGGCCTCATGGAACAGTTTGGCCTGGCTAATCGCGTTCTGCCCGGTGCTGGCGTCAATTGTCAGCATCACTTCATGCGGCGCATTTTCATCCAGCTTCTTCATCACGCGGACGATTTTCTTCAATTCTTCCATCAGGTGCGATTTATTCTGCAGACGGCCCGCCGTATCGGCAATCAGGACGTCAACGTTGCGCGCCTTGGCGGCCTGAATGGCGTCGAAAATAACCGAAGCCGAGTCCGCGCCGGTATGCTGCGCAACCACCGGGATATTATTCCGCTGACCCCAGACCTGCAGCTGCTCGACCGCGGCGGCACGGAAGGTATCCCCCGCGGCCAGCATGACCGATTTGCCCTGCTGCTCAAACTGACGCGCCAGCTTGCCGATGGTGGTGGTTTTACCCACGCCGTTAACGCCAACCATCAGAATAACAAACGGCGTTTTCCCTTCAACGTTCAGCGGCTCGTCAACCTTAGCCAGAATATCGCCCATCTCTTCTTTCAGCAGGCCATACAGCGCTTCGGCATCGCGGAGCTGCTTGCGGCTGGCCCCTTCGGTAAGGTGGCTAATAATCTTACGCGTCGTTTCCACGCCCACGTCGGCGATCAGCAGCTGCTCTTCCAGCTCGTCAAAGAGATCATCATCTATTTTTTTGCCGCGGAACAGACTGATAAATCCGGAACCGAGGTTCTGTTTGGTTTTAACCAGGCTGCGCTTGAGTCGGGCGAAGAAACCTTCTTTCGTCGGCTTCTCCTGCTCGATCTGAGCGGCGTCCTGCGGCTCGCTCTGCTCCTCAGCTTCTGCCGCCAGCGCCTCTTCCAGCTCGTCGTCCGACAGCGCAGGTTCGTCCTCAATCAGCGCCTCTTCAACGACGGCAGCCTGCGGTTGGGCGATAATCTCTTCCGGCAGCTGTTCAACAAGCGCTTCGGCAACCGCCGGCTGAGCAATCACCTCTTCCACCAGCGGCTCTTCTACCGGCGCTTCTTCGACGACGACCGGTGCAGCTTCCGGCTCTACGACAGCCGGCTCGGCGGCAAGTTCTTCTTCCGCTTCGCCAACGGCCGGCGCAGCGTCTATCGCGACGGCCGGCTGCGCAATCTCTTCAACGGCGGTTTCTGCCACCGCCGGCGAATGCGGCAGCTCGCTTTCGACAACCTGTTCGCTAACCTCAACCACCTCAGCGGCAAAGGCCTCCGGGTCCGCCTTCTCCGGCGCCGGGGCGCGCTCCGTTTCGGCCTCAGCCGGCGCTTCCGCGGCAGGAGCCTGCTCCGCAGCGTCCTGCAGCCCTTCTACTTTTTGTTCAACTTCCGTTTCCGGCGCCTGCTCTTTTTGTCCAAAGCCCAGCCAGGAAAAGAAGCCACGTTTTTTCTCTTTCGCCATTTGCGACTACACTCCTCGCTGATTATTCATGGCACAGCTTCGGCATATTCGGTCGCGGAAGCTGAAAAATAATGAAATTAGTCGGATAGTCTATCACTTAACTTAACGCGCATCACCGCCCCCGGATTAAGGTTTCGTCATCCGTCTTCGATCGCTAGAATAGCAGGCTGGAAGTTGAGACTTGAGCAGAGAGATGAAGAAACCAAACCACGCAGGCAGCGGCCAGATCCGCATTATCGGCGGACAGTGGCGGGGCCGAAAGCTACCGGTGCCGGAGAGCCCGGGCCTGCGCCCGACCACCGACCGGGTTCGTGAAACCCTTTTTAACTGGCTGGCGCCGTCTATGGTCGACGCGCGCTGCCTGGACTGCTTTGCCGGCAGCGGCGCGCTGGGGCTGGAGGCGCTCTCCCGCTACGCGGGCAGCGCTACGCTGCTGGAGATGGAGCGCGGCGTTGCCCAACAGCTGCAGAAAAACCTGGCGACCCTGAAAGCCGGCAACGGCACGGTGGTCAACGCCAATACCCTGACCTGGCTTAATCAGCCCGGCACGCCGCACCAGATAGCGTTCGTCGATCCGCCTTTTCGCAAAGGGCTGCTGGAAGAGACGCTGCGGCTGCTGGAGAACAACGGCTGGCTCGCCGACGAGGCGCTGATCTACGTCGAGAGCGAAGTCGAAAATGGGCTACCGCCGGTACCGGCAGGCTGGCACCTGTATCGTGAGAAAGTGGCCGGACAGGTCGCCTACCGCCTCTATCAACGAGAGGCACAAGGAGAAAAGAATGCTGATTAATCTGGGCCGGGCGCTGATGCTGTGCGTATGGGCGTTTTTGCTCTTAAACCTGTTTCAGCCTTTCCCTAAGCCGCTGAATATTTTCGTCAACGTCGCGCTGATCTTTATGATCCTGATGCACGGCCTGCAGCTTACGCTGCTGAAGGCCACTCAGCCGAAAGATGCGCCGCCGCTGGGCCGCGGCGAGCAGGTGCGCATTTTTATCTTCGGCGTGTTCGAGCTGGTCGCCTGGCAGAAAAAGCTCAAGGCTACCCTGCGTAAGAAGTGAGGGCGGCAGGCTCAGGGATCTGGCGTAAACGCGACGAACCTTGAGCCTCTGTAACTCAGCACTCCCCTGTCGCCGACGCTAAGCGCATGATACTGCGCCTCTTCGAGACGAAAGCTGACTTCGAGCCCGCCGGTTTCCGGCCTGAAGCTGACGTCATAGCGCATCTCGCTGCCGGCCGGAGCGACGGTTTGCTGGCGCGAGCGGCGATCGTTAATCACTCTTTCCCGCTTGTTGCTGACCACCACCTGCCTTTGCAGCAGCGGCGCGGCGTCGTTGTCCCTGCTTTCCCGTCGCTGCTGCGCGTAGCGAACCGATGCCGCTATCACAATGATGGCCACGACAATAATAAAAAACAGCGGCATTTTGCCCATTCGTCTTACTCCCAGGAATTCTCAGGAATCAGCATACCGCGCCTTGATTAACGTTGTCATCTGCCCGCCCGAGCCACTACACTGAGTTTTAGTACCATCAGTACAACTACTTATACCCTATGCATTTCGGGTTGCGGCCCGCAAGGCGGCGGGTATAGCGATAACAGATACAGGGACTCACTATGCTTTGGTCGTTTATTGCTGTCTGTTTTTCCGCATGGCTTTACGTCGATGCGTCCTATCGTGGACCAACCTGGCAACGCTGGTTGTTTAAACCCGTCACGCTGATTCTGCTGCTGCTCCTTGCCTGGCAGGCGCCGATGTTCAACGCCATCAGCTATCTGGTGCTGGCCGGCCTGTGCGCCTCGCTGCTCGGCGACGCGCTGACCCTGCTGCCGCGTCAGCGGGTGATGTACGCCGTCGGCGCATTTTTCCTTTCGCATCTGCTCTATACCATCTGGTTCGCCAGCCAGATGACGCTGTCATTTTTCTGGCCGCTGCCGCTGGTGCTGCTGGTCGTTGGCGCGCTGCTGCTGGCAATTATCTGGAGCCGGCTGGAAGAGATGCGTCTGCCGGTCTTCACCTTTATCGGCATGACGCTGGTGATGGTCTGGCTGGCGGGCGAGCTGTGGTTCGTGCGCCCGACCGATACCGCGCTCTCCGGCTTTATCGGCGCCGCCTTCCTGCTGCTGGGCAATATTGTCTGGCTGGTCAGCCACTATCGCCGCCGCTTCCGCGCCGATAACGCAATTGCCGCCGCGTTCTACTTCGCCGGGCACTTCCTGATCGTGCGCGCGCTGTACCTCTAATTTAACGCTTGACTCTGGAGTCGACTCCAAAGTGTATCCTCTGGGCAATGAGAAAATTATCATTACCCGGAGGGTCTCATGTCGACTCCAGAAGCTCAGGATAAAAAGGTCCCGCAGTTCTCGTCATTCACATTAAAACCCGCTGCCGCACAGCCGGACAGACTGCTGTACGGACTCTTCCTGCACGGCGCAAACCCGCGAGGAACCCCTGGAAACCGCGCGCTACAGCTGGCTGGTCGACGGCATGGACTGCGCCGCCTGCGCCCGCAAGGTGGAGAATGCCGTACGCCAGGTGCCGGGCGTCAGCCAGGTGCAGGTGCTGTTTGCCACGGAAAAGCTGCTGGTGAACGCCGGGAGCGATATCCGCCCGCAGGTGGAAAGCGCGGTACGTGCGGCGGGCTATACGCTGCGCGATGAAGATGCTCCGCAGCAGGAGACCTCCAGGCTGCGGGAGAATCTGCCGCTGATAACCCTGGTGCTGATGATGGTCCTGAGCGGGGGGCTGGAGCAGTTTAACCACCCCTTCGGCGAGCTGGCCTTCGTCGCCACCACCCTCGTTGGCCTGTGGCCGGTCGCGCGCCAGGCGCTGCGGCTGATCAAAAGCGGCAGCTGGTTCGCCATTGAAACGCTGATGAGCGTCGCCGCCATCGGGGCGCTGTTTATCGGCGCCACCGCCGAAGCCGCGATGGTGCTGCTGCTGTTCCTGATCGGCGAACGCCTTGAAGGCTGGGCCGCCAGCCGCGCTCGCCAGGGCGTCAGCGCGCTTATGGCCCTCAAACCCGATACCGCCACGCGGGTCCGCGACGGCGTACGGGAAACCGTCGCCCAGCGCGACCTGCGCCCCGGCGATCTGATTGAGGTCGCCGCCGGCGGGCGCCTGCCCGCCGATGGCCGGCTGATGACGCCGTTTGCCAGCTTCGATGAGAGCGCGCTAACCGGCGAATCGGTCCCGGTGGAACGCAGCTCCGGCGAACGGGTGGCGGCAGGCGCCACCAGCGTCGACCGTCTGGTGCAGCTGACGGTTATCTCCGAACCCGGCGACAGCGCGATCGATCGTATCCTCAAGCTGATTGAGGAAGCCGAAGAGCGCCGGGCGCCCATTGAGCGCTTTATCGATCGCTTTAGCCGTATTTATACCCCGGCGATTATGCTCGTCGCCCTGCTGGTGGCCATCGTACCACCGCTGTTTTTTGCCGGCGCCTGGCTGCCGTGGATCTACAAAGGGCTGACGCTGCTGCTGATCGGCTGTCCGTGCGCGCTGGTGATTTCCACCCCGGCGGCAATCACCTCCGGGCTGGCGGTCGCGGCCCGTCGCGGCGCGCTGATTAAGGGCGGCGCCGCGCTTGAACAGCTCGGGCAGGTTCGCCAGGTCGCCTTTGATAAAACCGGCACCCTGACCGTCGGCCAGCCGCGCGTAAGCGCGGCGATTGTCACCGCCGACCTCGATGAGAACGGCCTGCTGGCGCTGGCCGCCGCGGTGGAGCAGGGCTCCAGCCATCCGCTGGCCCAGGCCATCGTCCGCGAAGCGGAGCAGCGGGGGCTAAGCGTCCCGGCCGCCAGCGGCCAGCGAGCGCTGGCCGGTTCCGGCATAGAAGCCGAAGTCGCAGGCCGTCGGGTGCTGATTTGCGCGGCGGGTAAAGGTACGGCTGCAGGGTACGAAGAGCAGATCCAGCAGCTGGAGAGCGCCGGCCAGACGGTGGTGCTGGTGCTGCGTGAGGATCTCCTGCTCGGTATTCTGGCGCTGCGCGATACCCTACGCGACGACGCCCGCCAGGCGGTGGACGCGCTGCATCAGCTCGGCGTACAGGGGGTGATCCTCACCGGCGATAACCCGCGCGCGGCGGCGGCCATCGCCGGCGAGCTGGGGCTGACGTTCCGCGCCGGGCTGCTGCCTGCCGATAAGGTCACGGCGGTGATGGCGCTCAACGCCGAAGCGCCGCTGGCGATGGTCGGCGACGGCATCAACGACGCGCCGGCGATGAAGGCGGCCACCATCGGCATTGCGATGGGCAGCGGCACCGACGTGGCGCTGGAGACCGCCGATGCGGCGTTAACCCATAACCGCTTAACCGGCCTCGCGCAGATGATTTCGCTGGCTCGCGCCACCCATGCCAACATCCGGCAGAACATCGCCATAGCGCTGGGTCTGAAGGGGATTTTCCTGGTCACCACGCTGCTCGGCCTGACCGGACTGTGGCTGGCGGTGCTGGCGGATACCGGCGCCACGGTGCTGGTCACCGCCAACGCCCTGCGGCTGCTACGCCAGAAGTAGCTGGCGCACTCCCCGCTGGCGCTGCGCTTGGCGGGGAGCTCAGTGGTTTTTACGAATCAGATAGCGGTACGGCAGGGCGCTAATCTCCTGAGCAACCAGCTCATGCTCCATAAAGCGGCAAAAGCCGGGAATATCGCGGGTTGTCGCCGGATCGTCGGCGATAATCAGCAGCGTCTCGCCAACCGGCATCGTGCGCACGGTCTTGCGCACCATCATTACCGGCTCCGGGCAGCGTAGCCCCTGGGCATCCAAAGTGTGGTCAGGAGTGGAAAAAAGTTCGCTCATTATCATCTCACGTCAACAAAACGGCCCTAGTTTACCGCCCCCCGCACGCGACGCAAGCCAGGTTAACGTTTGCGCGAAAAACAACCGTTGCATTACGTCCGCAACGCAGTATCATGCAGCCGTTTTTAATTGGGTTCCCTCACCCCAAATTTCAGTCCCTCACTCATTCGTGTTGTAGACAAGCGGCGACGCCTCTGCAGCCTGAAGGATAACGGGCATAAAAAGGTCACAATATGAATCCCTTTACTACCGTACAGCGTAAAAAAGCGCTGGTCTGGCTATCGCTATTCCATTTACTGGTGATTACCTCCAGCAACTATCTGGTGCAGCTACCGATCTCCATTTTTGGTTTCCATACCACCTGGGGGGCGTTCAGCTTTCCGTTTATTTTCCTCGCCACCGATCTGACGGTACGCATTTTTGGCGCGCCGCTGGCGCGACGCATTATCCTCGCGGTGATGGTCCCGGCGCTGCTGATCTCCTACGGCGTCTCCGCCCTGTTTTATATGGGCGAATGGCAGGGCTTTGCCGCGCTCACGCACTTCAACCTGTTCGTAGCGCGTATCGCGGTCGCCAGCTTTATGGCCTATGCGCTGGGGCAGATCCTCGACGTCCACGTCTTTAACCGCCTGCGGCAAAATCGCCGCTGGTGGCTGGCGCCCACCGCCTCCACGCTGTTTGGCAACGTCAGCGACACCCTGGCCTTTTTCTTTATCGCCTTCTGGCGCAGCCCGGACCCCTTTATGGCGGCCCACTGGGGAGAAATCGCCACCGTCGACTACTGTTTCAAGGTACTGATTAGCATCGTATTCTTCCTGCCAATGTACGGCATGTTGTTGAATATGCTGCTGAAAAAAATGGCAGATAAATCTGATTTGTCCGCAATGCAGCCAGGTTAAGAGTACTCGCAGACTGATGTGATAAGATAAGCGCATGAGCCGTTAATGGCCGTTTATCGAAAGGAAGATGTCAATGCGCAATTTGGTTAAATATGTCGGTATTGGCCTGCTGGTTATGGGTCTTGCGGCCTGTGATAACAGCGATTCAAAAGCGCCAACCGAAGGGGCTGCGGCTGAAAGCAACGCCAGCGGGCAAACCGTGAGCCTGCTGGACGGCAAGCTGAGCTTCTCCCTGCCCGCGGGGATGACCGACCAGAGCGGTAAGCTCGGTACTCAGGCCAACAACATGCACGTCTATTCTGACGTAACGGGTCAGAAAGCGGTGATCGTGATTGTCGGCGACAGCACCAATGAAGATTTAGCCGTACTGGCTCAGCGTCTGGAAGAGCAGCAGCGCAGCCGCGATCCGCAGCTGCAGGTCGTGACCAATAAATCGATTGAGATCAAGGGCCACCCCCTGCAGCAGCTGGACAGCATCATCTCCGCCAAAGGACAGACCGCCTGGTCTTCGGTTCTTCTCGGCAAGGTGGATGATAAATTGCTGACCCTGCAGATCACTCTGCCGGCAGACAACCAGCAGCAGGCGCAAACTGCGGCGGAAAACATCATCAATACCCTGACCATTCAGTAATTCGCGGTCAGACGTTATGGCCTCCGGTGTCGCCGCCGGGGGCCATTTTTTTTAACCGCCATCCCAGCAGTAGGGCTATCACCACCAACCCCGCCGCGGCCAGATAAATTGTCGATATCCCCGCCCACGTCATCAGCAGTCCGGCTAACGGTCCGGTAAGCCCCAACGAGAGATCCATAAACACCGTATAGGTCGCCAGCGCCGAGCCCTGATTTTGTTGCGGTACTGCCTTAACCGCCACCACGCCAAGTGCCGGAAATACCAGCGAAAAGCCGGCGCCGGTAAGGAAGGTTCCCGCTTTAGCCATCAGCGGCGTCTCCGCTACCCCGACCAGCAGCAGCCCAATAAGCTCAACGCCAAAGCACAGCATCGCCACGTTCAGCCCGCCGAGGCGATGAATACCGTTGGGGAAAAGCAGCCGCGTACCGACAAACGCGCAGCTGAACAGCGTCAGCGCAAAAGCCGCGCCGTCCCAGCCTTTGGCGTCATAAAACAGGGTAATAAAGGTGGCGATCACGCCAAAGCCTGCGGAAGCCAGCGCCAAGGCCATTCCGTACGGCCAGACCCGGCTCAGCACCGCACGAAACGACATCGCTTTGCCTTTCATTGCCTTGACCGGGGTCCGCGGCAGCGCGCAAAGAATAGCGGTCAGCGCCACCAGCATAATGGTCAGCGCCAGCCCATAAAGCCCACCAAAGGAGAAGCACAGTACGCCGAGCGGCGCACCCATCGCCATTGCCCCGTAGGTGACGATACCATTCCACGAAATGACCCGGCCGATATGCAGCGATCCGACAACCCCAACGCCCCATAACGTCGAACCGGTGCCGGCGAAGCTTTGACCAATACCAAGGATTACGCGGCCAAGGCACAGTAGCGCCAGGCTTAAAATCGGCCAGCCGCTTGCGCCCGCAGCGAGCAGGTAACACAACCCGCTAAGCAGGCAGCCGCATAGACCAAACACCACAATTTTTTTCGGCCCCAGCAGATCGGCGTAGCGTCCGGCATGAGGGCGGCTCAGGAGAGTCGCGAAGTATTGCAGGCTGATCGCCAGCCCGGCCCAGAAAGCGCTAAACCCCATCACCTCATGGACATAGCCAGGCAGTACCGCCAACGGCAGGCCGATCGTCAGGTAGCTGGCAAAATTAAAAATAACCACCGAGACAATCCGCAGATTGAGGCGGAATCCGCTAAGCGCCGTTTCGGCAACGGGTTCGGGCATTGGGCTCACCAGATTTATACCACTCAGTTTTTCACTATTACCATGTCATCCATTGAAAAGCAGCTACCAGAACAGAATATTGATTTACGCTTTCCGTCACGCAGTCAGGGGAATAAAGCTGAACTCCCCTGCGTTCTGAGCGCCAGGATATAATGCCCCCATTATATAGCCGGGTAATAGTTTGCTTATTATTAAACGATGTGAATGATATAACTGAATAAGCCGACTGATTAATTTGATGGTGAAAAATAGCGATGATTGTATAATTTTTGTGAACTTTAGGCTCTCAAAGGAAATTTTAACCGTCTGAAATCCATCATCATTACTCATTACCGCTGGTGACCTCGCGCTCTATGCTTTATGATGAAAACCCTTCTCGCCCGACGTCAAAACGGAAACGCGCGAGATATTTACCTGGGACATAATTCCGGCCCGGTGAGACTGATATTAATTATTCTTAGCATTGGGCATCTCATCATATAACCCATAATTCGACAGGAAGCGTTCATGAAAAAGGTTGTTAAGTGGCTGGCGGCTATTGCCGTTATCGGGACATTGGCAGGCTGCGCCCGTACGGCGCCCATCGAACAAATTCAGACGACGGTCAGCGCAGGTCATACCGATGCTCAGGTAAAAAACGCTATTCTCAGAGCCGGCATACAGCGCCAGTGGATAATGTCGGAAACGGCGCCGGGTATTATCAAAGCCCGCCAGCAGGCGCGCGATCACGTCGCTGAAGTGCAAATTAACTATTCCGCAACCGGTTATTCCATTCATTACGTCAGCAGCCTCAACCTGATGGCCTCCGGCGGTGAAATCCATAAAAACTATAACCGCTGGGTACATAATTTGGATAAAGACATCCAGGTTAATTTGGCGGCGGGAAGCGCCCTGTAAGCGTTCGCTCCCCGCGCTCCGGCACGAAATGATTAGGAACAGGTCGTTTTCTTACCCCTAAAGAGGAATATAGCGCCCGGCGCTATATCTGCATCATCCCGCTAACGCCAGCCGGCAATCGCCTGAAGGCGCGCGGGATATGCCGGGCCGCCATTTGATTCGGCATTATCCTATGTATTCGCGAACCGCCCTGTACGATATGTGGTTGGCACCGCAGACAATGCGCGTCGGCCCGCGGGCAGAACGATGAAAATATTCGGCTCATGCTCTTAGATTTGTCACAATAAATTGCACTGATGCGCGAAAATATCGAAAATACGCGAAATCGATCGGCAAATAATGCGGGCAGCGGCGCTGCCCGATAACCTGGCGCCGGTCATACTGTATTGGCAGGCCAGCAGAAAAATAACAAGGTCGCGTTAAAATCGCTACCGGAATCACCGATTTACCGCGGACTCGCGTTGATGAAATTTGCACTAAACATAATTGACTGGCAGGGCAGAGCCCCAGGACTTAGCGAAACGACGCAGTGGCAGCAGTGGTCACGGCTTTCGCACGCCATCGATCCGGCGGCGCCTCAGGCAAAGCTCAGCGAATTGCCAATGATGACCGCCAGACGACTCAGCTCCGGCAGCAGGCTGGCCGTTGAGTGCGGGCTGGCGATGCTGCGCCGCCATCCCATCGATGCCGTGCTGTACACCAGCCGCCACGGCGAGCTTGAACGCAACTACCGCATCCTGCACGCGCTGGCGACGGAGCAGGCGCTCTCCCCTACCGACTTCGCGCTCTCCGTACACAATTCAGCGGTCGGTAACCTGACCATTGCTGCCCAAAGGCCGGTCGTCTCCTCTTCGCTCTCCGCCGGGCGGGATACCTTCCAGCAGGGGTTGTGCGAAGCGATGTGCCTGCTACAGGCGGGTTATCAGCGCGTGCTGATGGTCGATTTCGACGGTCATCTCCCGGAGTTTTATCACCCGTATCTTCCCCCCGCGATGCCGACCTGGCCCTACGCGCTCGCGCTGGTTATCGAAGCAGGCGAAGAGTGGCGCTGCTCGACGCAGCGCGCCGCGCCGGGTGAAGAGGCGGAGCTACCGCAGAGCCTGCAGTTTTTACGCCACTATCTGCAGGAGAGTCCGGCCTTTGCCCTCGCCGGCGAGCGCCTGCAGTGGCAGTGGAGCCGCTCATGAACGGCCTTCTGTCACGCATTAACCGCGCCTGGCGCGGGCTGATGACCGGCGTCTGCTTCGCGCTGTTCGGCCTGGGCGGGCTGCTGTTGTCCGTGGTCTGGTTTAACCTGTTGCTGGTGGCGATCCGAGATAAATCTCGCCGCCGTCGCCTGGCGCGACGCAGCATCTCGGCCAGCTTTCGCCTCTTCTTAACGGTGGTCAAAGCCGTCGGGGTGCTGGATTACAGGATCGTGGGCGACGATCTCCTGCGCCAGGAGCGCGGATGCCTGGTGGTGGCTAACCATCCAAGCCTGATCGACTACGTGATGCTGGCTTCGATCATGCCCGAAACCGACTGTCTGGTAAAAAGCGCCCTCCTGAAAAACCCGTTCGTCAGCGGCGTGATCCGAGCGGCGGACTATTTAATTAACGATCAGGCCGATGCGCTACTGCCCGCCAGCCGGCAGCGGCTGCAGCAGGGCGATACCATTTTAATTTTCCCTGAGGGAACCCGCACCCTGCCGGGCGAACCGATGGTCCTTCAGCGCGGTGCGGCCAATATTGCCGTGCGCTGCGCCAGCGATTTGCGCGTAGTGGTCATTCGCTGCAGCGTGATTAGAAGTGAGATAAATGAACAGGGATAAGCGAGATAATTGTGGGATTCTGTGGCTATCCCGGGGATTTATTGGGATGGTTACTGTAAAACCATTACATACAGTGAAAAAGAAATCGGGCAGAGAAATTTATTCATCTGCCCATAATTTTACTCGTTATCACCAAAGGAAAACAACTGTGGTTGACGGTGTGCCATCACTTGTTTGTGTACACGGTGAATCAGCTTCCGTAGCCCCCGTTCAGTAATGCCGTATTTCGTACTTAACTCAGCCCAGTTATTCCCCCGAAACTCTTCATAAATCTGCATATCACGCAGAGACAGCTTATATGCGTAGTCACGAGGAAAGGTGAAGTTTTGCCCGCCAAAGTGAGATGCCAGAAAATCTGCCACAGCCAGCCCCAATTGTTCAGCCTGTTCGGATGATAAACCGTAATCAACGCCGGTCTCAGTAACGTGGTCGGCAACTTCAGACAGCAGTTTATGCCGCTTATGCTCCATTGGTGTTGTCATGGTGACCTCCAGAAATCACTTTGCGCCCTGCGGTTCTTCCAGAGCCTTGCGTTCGCGTGTCTGCCACTGCTTCAGTGTCTCAATCACACGGCTTGCTGCCGATGTATTGAGCCAGTCTATGCGGCTGACGCCCGTTATGCGATGCACGTAGACGTTGATTGCCCGCTCGGTGCGGTCGCGAATAAAACCTTCGTCAGCCATTTCCAGCCACAGAGCCCGGATTTTCTTCGACTGGTCGTCGGTGGCTGTGAGCTTTTCTTTCTTCTGAGTCCGGACCTTAAACCCGATTTTCTTCATCGCATCGAGGATCTGGTTCAGTTGCCCGAGATTCATTTCACGCGTGGATTCGACGCCAGCGTAGGTATTCAGCAACTGGCGGTAAGTATCTTCATCCATGCACAGTTCACGCTTTGCCACATGGATGATTTTAATCAGTTGGGAACGGGTCATTTACCTGCCTCCTGAGTAACAAGGGGCGAATCCGGGGTATTGACCTTGCCCGGACCATGAGCCAGGGCAAGTGCTGCAATAACAATAAATGAACCGATGACACCCAGCATGACTGGTACAGGGCTTAGATTATCTGCCGACAAATACCCAGCCATGATGGCGAGTAAAAGGCCGATAATGGTTAAAATCAGTGCGCCGATAATCATTTTATCTCCATCAAAGTAAATTAAAAATGAAGAAGCCGGTTAAAGCAGCAAATACAGTTCCCAGAATTAACCACCAGAACCCCTTACGCTCTTGGGAGGACTGAAAACGGGAGGCTTCAGCTATAAGTTTTTTATTCATATATGTAAGCCTCTTACGGTTTATTAAAATAATCCAGGGCAGCGATAACGGTGTAATAACCGATAAACCCGACAGCAACCCAGATGACAACGCAGCCCAGTACGCACAGTAAAAGAATATTTCCGACAGTTAGCTTCATGACTTGTACTCCAGAGAAAGGGCAGAATCTTTACCGGATACGCCGTGATTTAAACGCGCTTTTAATCCCTCGTTAAACCCCGCTTCCGCTGCATCCTGATCACCCCGGCATTTTTTAGCTTCACGGGGTTTAAGATCGGATAATTCCTGCTCTTTCTTCATCTTCGCCAGAAAATTCGCCATCAATGTTTTTTCGGTTTCAGTCACTATAAATGGCTCTATCGCCTGATACGCGCCTTCAGCCCACCCTTCACAGAACTGGTCTGCGCGGGCTGTTTTAGTGGACGGCTTGATATTCTTACGCAGAGAGCTAATAAAGGTACGGCGGGCTTTGACCATCTGGCGAGAAAGCACATCAAAGGCATAAGCGGCAATTTCCGGGCGCTCATCCGGACCATAAAAAATGACGGTGTTTTGCTTCTGGCCGTTCATATAGTTGCGGCGAAAAGAGTAATAGCAGTTAACACCCATAGCACGGCAAATTAACTGGCCCAGAAACGTCATATAACGGGGGATGCTTTGTGCATGGGATGGCGCACCTTTACTGGCCTTGCTGGTGATATCCATCAGATCGATATCATTCTGGCTCAGCTTGTGCTTACGCATCAATGCCTGCGCCTGATTGAGCGCATTGGCCGCTTCATGAGAATTCGAACTGCGACGGGCCAGATTCAGGAGCTTTTTGATTTTGGCCAGGTACTTTTCAGTTTCATTTGTCATTTTCATCACCAGTCAGAGGTTGTAATTCAGCTGTGGGGACAAAAGCGTTATAGGAAAGTCCGCAGTGAGGGCATTTCAGAATCAGGTCGATACACCACGTACCATCAAAACTTTCCATAATGGTCGCTTGCTCAAAATCCAGATCATCGACTGGGTTGTCGCAACGTTTGCATAACAGAGACATTTATTCTTCCTCCCGCCAGACTTCCCCACAAATCAATAATGCGCCCGGTGAGATCTCATGAATGACGTCTGCGACCAGCTCGCAGGACTGCTTATTCAGATAGATATCTTCAGTAACAGGCAGTGCGTCACAGGCATCTGTTCCGCAGGCTGATACCAGTAAAATAAAACCGGCTAATGTCAGCATAAATAGTCCTATTGCTAAATCCGGCGTGCAGAATCCCACGGCACTGACGCCGGATTAAAAAGAAATGGAAAAATAAATTAAATAGCAGCGATATCTAACGGTATATTAACCAGCTTCCCGGACTTATCTTTCTCCCGGAAATTAATATAGGTTTTGGACATGGCCACCTGCAGCGATTCCGATATTGCATCCATTGCCTTAATCCAGCGCTCATCCTGAATTTTTACCCTTCGCAGGGAGAGAATACGCCCGGTATTTAGCTGTCCCTCTTTATCAACCTGGAAGGCATCGGTGACAATCGCCTGCAGGTTGGCATTAGCGCCTTTCGACCAGTCGGTAACACACTCATCAAACAGCTCCTTGGCTATCTGCAACTCCGGTCCGAACGTCAGTGTTTCCTGTACACGGATAGTAATTTGCTGACTACCGTCAAAAGTGGGGAATGTCACATTGCCCTTGGCACCACCTCGCGTTCTGCCGAATTTCTCTGCCACAAGGTCAAGCCAGGCATAGCATTCATTAAAAGCACGGTCTTTAAATTCACTCAGGTCGGCATTCTTGGCCTTCGCCGCAGCAACCTGTTCCCGGACAAAGCTGTCCATCGCCAGATCGTAATCAGAAATCTGGCTTATCGGAACCAGGCGACCTTTACGGTCTTTCATATATTCGTCTTGATTAATCGTCGTCATAATATGACCTCAGTATTTAATGTGATTTGCCGGAAGGCTGCAGATAATCAGCTGCAACCCGATATCCGCTCTGTTTCAGTTTGTTGAGAACAGATTCATTTACAACGGGCTTTAATGACTCAAGCGTCGCCAGCTCACTTTCACTCGCATCTTTTGTATTTGCGCCCGACATTTTGCAATAAATAAATCCTTCTGGTGTCAGTGCGATATAAATCTCTATCTTTATTGCCATGATATTATTCCTTCAGTGAAGTAACGATTCTGACCAGATTACCCTGCAGCCATACAACTCAATTTCTCCCTGCCGAAATCGCCCCTGATGGTCAATACCGGTCATCATATAACCGGACTCCAGCTCCCGGAATTGACTGACGCACGGACTGTCACGGGAGACGCGAATAACCGGCTTTCCTGAATAAATCATGATGCAGGCAACCGGTGTATTCATGGCGTTGAGTGCGGCAATGGCTGTCATCACATTGGCCAGCTGTTGATTAATATTCGGGACTGTTTTCACTTAAACCCCCTTAATAACATCAGCGTTAACGACAGGAACGCCGAGCTGCGCGGCCATATTCATGGCGGCAATAATCAGATTGCTGATGGCCAGAGGGTATAACAGGCTTACAACCCCCCGGCGACCGCCAATATTGTTGCTGAGGCGTGCGCGAATCGCGTCGACGGCACTGTTATCAAGAACATCCGAGACGGATTTACCAGCCCGCTTAAATTTGAACTCCAGGAACCGCTCCAGCTCCGTATCCAGCGGCAGCAACTCGACGACCTCGCAGCGCTGTACAACCTCGCGCACCTCCTGGTTACGTTCTGACAGCTTCATCGCGAGTTCAGGCTGGCCAATCAGCACGATGGACAGCAGTTTTTTAAAGCCATGTTCCAGCTCAAAGAAGCGCTTCAGGTGCTTCAGCGTGGGCAGCGGCAGTGAGTGAGCCTCTTCAATCACCAGAACGTGGCTGTAACCGGCGTTACTGGAGTCCTTCAGTACACGGTGTAACTGGCGAAAACGGGCTTCCTGGCTGCGTTTGACGCCTTCCAGCGGTGCGATGGTGCTGATGATCGCCTCGGCGATGCTGGCCGCTTTCAGGGTCTTGCCTTTATTGTCATTGTCCTCCATCGCAATGATGTAGGGCTCAATGACGATGACCGGCGTATTCTCGCGGTGGATACGTTCGATCAGGTCGCGGCGCAGCGTGCTTTTCCCCGCCCCGGATTCGCCGATAACCGCCATAAAACCACCGTGCCGGGCCGTCTGATACAGCGCCTCGCGGACGTAGCGGATATCCGGCGTGGTAAACACATCCTCCGAACTCTGCATCGCGTCATCTGCAAACGGGTCACGGAAAATACCGAATTGCTTTTTGGTGACTGGATTTAATACCTGTTTTGCCAGTAACATATTCTCGTCCTCTTCGTTATTTGCCTGTTGCGGGACGGAGGTACTGGCGGATTCCGCCGCCAGTACCTCATCAAACGCCCGGGACAAGTCCTGTCCGAGCCCGCGTGATGCCAGAAAATTCATTATTTTTTGCCGCACTTCTTCAGGGCGACGCTTCGGCCAGATGCCGTGGTTAATCAGCTGTGAAACGGCGGGCTGCGAAACAGCTGCAGTTGCAGCAACTTCTGTCTGTTCGATACCGTGCTGCTTCATCAGGTCTTTCAGTACCAGCATGGGTGCCTCCGGTTAATGGCCGTTAACGATGCTGAGTCGCGGCGCTTTGTTCCCGGCCAGCTCCTGCACGATGGCGTCAATATCTTCGGCGGGAACGCCTTCAGGAAAGCGACTGACCAGCTGCGCGTAGTGTTCCGGGAACCAGTTATGGCCAGCCGCAGTCAGGCGCTCACGCAGCAATTTAGCTGCCTCAACATGAGATAACGGGCGCTGCTCGATGCGCGGGCCACGCACCTGACTTTCCTGGCCGCGTTTTGGCAGATAGGTCGGGTGATCGTCGCGTTCAATATCGAGATACGGGTTGAAACGTCCCCCGAACGGCAGGGATTTGCCTTTTCTCGCGGCCTCTGTCTCTTCCTTGCTGGCGGTGCCGAAAACGTGCTGCTCAACTTCATCAAGATGCTGCTGGGCGACGGTCTGGGGCAGCGGTTTAAAGCTCTCACCGATAACCGGGGCATCAACAGCAAAGCCGTGTTCGTCTTTCTGCACCTCGTCAACCAGGAAGAACGATTTCAGACCATCCTCGCCGGTCATCACCACCTGAGCCTGATCGTCACGGTAGAGGTTACGGGCAACCATCACGCGGTCATTCACACAGACACCCGGCACAGCGGAAACGTCATACTGCCGCCCCCGGAAACGTACCCGGACAAAGCTGTCCACCTTGCAGCTGACCGGCGCTGACACCGCTGCTTCCCGGCAGACCTCAACAGAGGGGGCCTTGACCAGCTGTTCTTCGGTGATCAGCAACCATTTATCCGTGCGGGCCATACCGTAACGGCTGTGAATGGCCGTGCGGTTGAACTTCATCCGCCACAGACGCGCCAGGCGGTTCAGCTCGTCAATGCTCTCCACCCGGCAGAAGCGCAGGCCGTGTTCAAAATCCCGTTCGAGAATGTCACGGGCCTTTTCCACCGAGCCGGTGGCCCGGGCGTTGCGGGCTTTGTGCGCAATCAGCCTGATACCCAGCGCCTGGCACAGGTTGCCCATCGTAGGAGACTTCAGGGCTGCGCCGGGGTCGGTGAACAGCACCTTCGGCACCCCGTGTAATATGTCCGCGCCGCCGCGTTCCTGCATCATATTGATGAGCACCGAGGTGAAGTTCTCGGTGGTTTCGCCACCGAACCGGTACTCCAGGTAGATCCACCCGGTGGTGTGGTCGGTCCCTTCAAAAGACCAGACGCGGTCATTGACGACTTTGGCCACGTTGGCGGGTTTGTTCTTGTTGAACTCCTTTTCGTCCATGATGCGCAGCCCGGTATCACCTTTAATCCCTTTGGCCGGGTTTTTGAGGTAATACAGCACGCAGATGGACGCATCCAGCTGCCAGACGTGGTTTGGGTGGCGGCTGGCCAGCTGCACCGCCGGAGCCGGGGCCCGCAGCTGGTCAGGGTGCAGGCGATACTGGCGCAGGGCACGAATAATAGCGCTGGCCGACAGCGGCACAATCTCACCGGTGGACTCATCAAGCCTGCCGCTGACGATCAGACCGTTATCACGCAGGCTGTTGATGGCTTTTTCCACGCTCAGGGTACGCTTGCCCGTCCCGCGGATGGTTTCCATCAGGGTGCCGGAAATGGTCATCGCCTCATCGCGGGTCAGCGCGGAATCACCGGCGTCTGAGCGCTGTTTTCTCGGCTTCTGCAGGCGGACGGCATTCAGTTTTTTGAGCAATGTTGCACGTGACATACACAATTCCTCGCAGGCGGCCTGATACACTGCTTCTTTTTTGCCATGCCCGGCAGCGCTGGCCGCTTCGGCGATGGCAACAAGACGTTGAGTCAGTACTGGATTCATTCTGCCCCCATAAAAAATGAGGATGTTTTTATGACAGAAAGTACCGAAGCCCTGGGTTTTGCCTTCAGAAAACTCGTTGAGGCCCTGCATAAAACGGGCGCTGTTGACGCCCGGGCCGTTGCCAGAGAAATAGAACGAGACCAGGATGCACCTGCTGACATTGCCGGGGAGTTAACGTCCCTCGCAACTGACGTCAGGAAACTTGCCGGGGATGCCGAAGCATCACTTAACGGATATTCACCGGCACCGTGGGGGTATACGTTTGATCTCATCGTTCAGTACCTCATCATCAAAGAGAGTTCGTTTGATCACCTGGACTTTGCCGGGTATCTGGACGTTTGTCTGATGGGGATGGAGAATCATTCGGCTCCTGACCACCTGCTTCGGGCTGTACGGGACCTTGCTGATTACAGCCGGGGGACCCGGCATCTTGACCCGATACTTCGGACGTCTCTTTCTGATCGTCCCTGCGGGACCTCTGACGATGAAAAGCCCTGATGTTTTCTAATGCGACCCATGCATAGTAGGAAAGCTCAAGCTTGCGGGCCTGCTCCCGGGTTTTAACGCCATTCCGGAACGGTGACAGCATCTGTTCCGGCATACCTTGTTCAACGGCGTAATCCAGAATTGTATTCAGTTCTTCCAGGCTCATATGCCGGGTCGCATAATCACGCTTCTGCATGGCCGACAACTGGTAAGCTGTATGAGGCTGGCTGTATTTCTGAGCAATCTCGGCAGCAGTCAGTTTCTGACGGTGTTGTTCTGAAGTAGAGGAAGTAAACACCAGGTTCTTGCCATTGCTTTTGACCTGCTCGGCAAACATCCGGTTGTTTGCTTCAATCTGGGCCCACCTTTCACCCAGAACGCGCTCCTGATGCCCACGCTGGATCTGGCGAATTTTTCCCTTCAGCAGACGTTCCATCGCCGCCATGAAAGGCCTGGTATCTTCGGCGGTTACAGTCAGTGCAGCTGGCTGTCCCTGGTGGTGATGGTGAAGCCGTTGGCCATATCGGGTACATGGCGGCACAGGGCCGCGCCCAGCGCCTCTGGTGAATCAATAACAGCGGTAGTTTTATCCATTATTTTCATCCTCTTGCTGTGCTTCTTTTACCCAGTCCGGTATCACGCTGGTCTCGCGGGCTTCCGGCAGGCTGAATTCCTGACGCAGCTCTTCAAACTGCGCCTGAAGGTCATCGAGAAGACCTGCCATCATGCCGGTATGGTTGATGCCGGTACGTTCGGTATGCTCGGTCAGCGCGTTGAAGCCGCTTTTAAGGTCAAAGAATGCGCTGAGAACCCCGCTTTTAAAGCCAGTGACCTCGGTCTCAAGCGCTACGCCTTCTTCATCAGGTGTTTCAGTGGCGGAGCGGCGAACCAGCCGGGATTTAAGCTCTTCTTTTTCATTGCGCATCGTGCCGAGCTCTTCTTTTTTCTCGGCCAGCATCTGGCGACTGATTTCGAGGTCGGTTTTCAGCTCTTCTTTCTCGCGGGCATGTTTGGCGATCATCTCTTCAGCCAGGTCCAGCAGCGCGTTTTTGTCGCCTTCTTTGGCCACCTCAATCAGGGCGCTTTTCTGGTCTTCCGGCAGGCGACGGAACTGGCGCAACTCCCGGTAACCGATGCCCATGCGGGACATGGATTCCAGAGCTTCTTCACCGAAGGAGCGTAGGTTTGCAATATCGCGATCAATCTGATCAACAGATCGCCCAAGAAGGTTGCAGAATTCTTCCCAGGTCCCAGATAATTTCTCCGCACAGGTGCGGAGTTTCATGCCCTCAATTTGGCGATATAGCTTGTTTTCTTTGACAAATGCCAGTTTTGAGATCCGCACCGTGCGGGAAAAATCTTCGAATGCGCCAGCCAGTCTGAGCTTGCCCCAAAAGTTGATTAACAAGGTCTCGCTCGCCATTCATCTGGCTGCTGACCGTGGCCATCAGGTTCTGGGTTGCTTCCAGTTCTGGATTTAACGTTACGTCCGGTATTAGTTGAGCAGGTTGTGATTTGGTGCGTGCCATTGTTGTTTTTCCTTAATTACCGACTACCGGCAATAACGCGCTGGTTCAGTTCATCAATGCGCCCCTGAGCGCGGGCAATTTCATTACTGTGAGCAACAGCGATCTGCAGAACCTGGACGCTTAGGGCAAAACGCCCGTTATCCAATTTCTGGGCCAATCCTTCTTCAATAAGGGTATTGAGGGCGCGGTTTATGTTGGCCGGAGACTCATCTAGTGCTTTCGCCAGCTCGCTGTTGGAACGACCACTGAGCGAAGAACCTTTCAGCGCTTTGAGAACCCGCAGGATACGGCCACCGGATGTGGATGTGATTGCTTTGGTCATGTCACATACCTCTTTTTTATATGCGAAACACTGTTACACTTATTGCAAGCATTTCAGGCTGCAACGTTGCCGGGTTTGAGGCCCAGCTTGACGGCGATCTCGTGCGATTTACCGTAGTTGGCTTTTGTCTGGCCGTTGAGAACCCGGTAAACCTCGTTCCGGGAGTAGCCATGCTCTTCAGCCCACTGGGTGAAAGTAACCCCCCTTTGGCGAAAGAGTGATTTGACTTGTTCTGCAGTCATCGTTGTCCCCTTTATTGATGCAATGATGTTTGCCTTATGTGTGTTAGATTATGGTGCAGAAAATCTCACCAGTCAATTTTAAAGTGCAGAAAAACTCACATGATCGGTTTGCGTATAAAAGAAGAAAGAGAGCGGCTAGCCCTTACGCAGCAAGGGTTGGCTGATGCTATTGAAATAGCAAAAAGAACGTTGATTGATTGGGAAAAGGGAAGGACATCGCCGAATGCAGTGCAGTTATCTGCACTGTCTGGGCTGGGGGTAGATGTTTTGTACATAGTTACAGGGATTAGGAATGCTTCTCTACCAGCAGTTACGACAGCATCTTCACTAACTAAACGTCAGTCGGCTCTGCTTGATAATTACGAGAATACCGATGAAGCAGGCAAAAAAATCATTGAGGCTACTGCCGCTGAAGTTGCGCAACAGATAGGTCTCATGAAAAGATCTGGCTAGTCTTTGAGTTAAGGACATGGATCATGGATAACGTTCGAATCCAGTATGTTTTTTTTATGGGGAATAGATGTTTTCTCCTTCTTTTAATTTTTGTTTCGACCTTGATTCTCTTCGGTTGTGACAATGCTCAAAAAGCCGGAACTAATTACGTGGCGCAACAAATGCGAGACCCAGACTCGGCAAAGTTTCGTGACGTTCAGGCAGTTACTGATTCTGCTGATCCTTATGTTGAAAATATCTGTGGTTTCGTGAGTGGCAAGAACCTCTTTGGCGCTTACACTGGTGAAAAACGGTTTGTTGTCAAGGTGTTCACTGGGCCTCAAAAATCAACTTTTACTCCTTTGAGTTTCATTGTTGAAGGTGACGACGACAAATCTCGTCGTGCAACAAAAGATTCGAACAAAACAAGTCACCCGCAGACGATTTTTGAAGAACAATACTGGAACAAACTCTGTATCACCAATGAGCGTAAACCCACATATTCTGGTGTTAACTGGAAGACTCCCTTTGAACTTTGCAAAGATAAGATACTCTCCTCACTAGACATTAAAGGTGCTGTACCAGTGGTTGAGGCTGAATCCGTTGGTCGTGATTCAATTCTTGAGTGGTATGGTGATAATGAGTTCTTTGTACCGACATCAACACCACATGAGATGGATTTGCACAGTGTTCGTTGTGTTGTGAATAATGATTCTGGGGAGATAAGCGAGTTTCATATATTTTAACCTGTTTCAGGTTGCCAATGGTGCAGCTGTTTCGGTTATGAGACCGCCTGAAATTCATAGGCCACCACTTCTGTATGGTGGCCTTTTAGTAATACTAATCAGAAATTGCAGATAACCAGTTCTCGCTTGAGTTCAGCCTTACCTGTTGTCTGCAGGTTGTAGCGGATATCGACAGTCTGAATCCGTAACCCGGCAAAGGTTTCCCTCATTTCCTCAATATCGTTCACAGAAATAACCATTTTCCCGCTGATGGTTCGTGCCAGTTCTGCCATGCGCACGTATTCCTCCAGCCCAAAATCAACGCCATACCCCTCAGTTTTCAGGTACGGCGGATCACAGTAAAAAAGCGTATGGGGTCGATCGTACCGTTTAATGCAGGTAGCCCAGTCCAGATGCTCTATCGTGGTACTGGATAGCCGCAGGTGAGCCAGTGAAAGTTCTTCTTCGATGCGCAGCAGATTAAGGCGTGGTGCACTGGTCGTTGTCGTACCAAAGGTATGATTGGCCACCTTGCCACCAAAAGCCTGTTTCTGCAGGTAGAAAAAACGAGCGGCCCGTTGAATATCGGTCAGTGTTTCTTCCGGGGTATCCTTCATCCAGCGGTATATCTGGCGACTGACCAGCGCCCACCTAAACTGCCGGACAAACTCATCGAGGTGATGTTTGATCACCCGGTAGAGATTGATCAGCTCGCCGTGAATGTCATTGATGACTTCGACTTTGCTGGGTTCTTTCATGAAATACAGTGCAGCTGCACCGCAGAACGGTTCCACGTAGCAGGTGTGTGACGGAAATAACGGAAGAATGTGTTTGGCCAGGCGACGTTTGCCACCCATCCACGGAAGTACTGGCAAAAACTGAGATTTCATATTCTGTAAGCCTTTTTCATTAAATGAAAATGCAGTAGGCTGAATCTGTCTCGCGAGACGGACTGAGCCATGATGTGACTCACAGGTACGTGCTGTGTGTTACTGGCCAGCTGGATGTTCGCGCATCCTGCTGGCCGCTCTTTCTTTGCCTTATCATCCTGACCCCAGTACACCCGCAAATATTCTGTCCGGGGGCAAATTACTCCTCACCCCGCTATACCGCACACTAACTCCTGATTTATTCAGCCTTTTGGCCTTCTTCAGGAGAACCTCATGTCACTATTTCACAAGGTCCGCCATCAGCGGCTCCGCAACTGGATCATCCTCGCCGTTGCGCTGCTGGCCGCTATCGCTGTCATTTCGCCAGAACAGCTCGGCGTCACGCTGTACAAGCTGTCTCTGGTTTCTATCGCAGCCATTCTCGGCTACCACCTTGATCGGGCTCTGTTCCCTTATGCCAGCCCGGGTGGGTACCTGGCTAACGACTGGAAAAAGCAAAACACCAGGCAAATTAGCAAGTTCAGTGGTGTTGAGTATTTCAGCGGCCCTGAACATCCTGTCGCAAAAGGCTATGAGCTGATTTTCGCTGTAGTGCTGATTCGCCGGGCGCTAATTGTCGCGGCGATCTGCCTCGGCGTGACGATGGGGCTCTGACCATGACCCGGCTCGCGCTGTCCGTCATCCTGCTTTGTCTGCTGAGCGGTTGTCATCCGGCTCTTGCGGCCAGCATTCCGGTTGAGGCCCGACAATACCAGCGCGAGCTGACCCGCAATGCCCGCGTCGTCTGGGGGCTCAATGCCCCTGTTTCCACCTTCGCCGCTCAAATCCACCAGGAATCACAGTGGAACACCCGGGCCCTTTCACCGGTCGGGGCGCAGGGGCTGGCGCAGTTTATGCCCGCCACAGCCAGTCTGGATTGCCGGTATTTACCCTGAGCAACTGAAATCCAATCAGCCTTACAACCCGTCGTGGTCCATGCGGGCACTGGTGCAGTACAACTGGTGGCACTGGCAGCGGATCGCCGGTACCGCCAGTGATTGTGACCGCATGGTATTCGTGCTGTCGGCCTACAACGGTGGGCTCGGTTGGGTTCAGAAAGACCGAAGGCTGGCCACCAGTCGCGGGTTGGATGCCAGCCGTTACTGGAATCACGTCGAGCAGGTGAATGCGGGCCGTAGCGCTGCCAACTTTCGCGAGAACCGGGGCTATCCCCTGAAAATCATCTATACCTGGCAACCGCTGTATCTGGCGTCTGGCTGGGGGCCGGGAGAGTGTAATGACGCTGAATAAATGGTTCCTCCTGGGCGGGCTTATCGGCCTGGCGGTTGCGGTCTGGTATATCCGGGATGATGCCTACAGTGAGGGCCTCGCTGCCGCTCGTCTGGAGTGCTCCAGAGGGCAGACTCAACAGGCCGCTGATGCGCTTAATCAGTTCATCGCCGGGGCAAAGCAGACTGACCGCACAGGCTAATCAGGCCAGCGCGTTACTGGCACAACAAATAAACGCCCGCCAGCAGGCGGATGAAAAATCCACGGAGGCCATTCGTGAGGCTCTCAAAAAGAACGCTGCCAGTCGTGCTGGTTGCAGGTTTGATGCTGACGTCATGCAGGAACTCGCCGGAGCCCGTGAGAGAGCAGCAACAGCCGCTTCCTCGGGTCTTGCCCGCGAGGATGACCGTACCATGCCCTCGTCCGGTGTTTCCGGCAAGTAGCAGCATGGACGATCTCGCGGTAGCTCAGAAGCAGTTATATGACCAGTACGGCCTTTGCGCCGGTCAACTGGTTGAAGTGATCAAATGTGCCCAGGAGGGTAGCTGTGGGAATAAATGAACTGAGATTTGACTGGGCATTTCTGCAATGGGTGGTGATGGCTGTGGTCGGTATTTATACCTGGCTGATTGGCCGCCAGTCTGCCAGTCAAAAAGAGTCTGCTGGAGTTGCGCACCCGGATAACCACCGTTGAGGCGCAGATTAAATCGGTGCCAACACAGTCGCAGATCACCGAACTCATCGCAAAACTGAGCCGCACTGAAGCCCAGATGACCGGAATGCAGGAACAGATGGCGGCGACCTATCGTCGCACTGAGAATATCGAAACCTATCTGCTGCAGAAGAAATAACGGAGGACCCATGAATTTTGCCAGTTTTTTGCGTGAGGATCAGCGTCTCGTCATGCTGCGGTTTTTGTCTGAAATGCCGAGCTACAGCTCCAACAGTTCCGTCATTTACCAGGCACTGACCCGCTATGGCCACGCCCCCAGCCGCGATCAGATTAAATCAGAGCTGCGCTGGCTTGAAGAGCAGGGTCTGGTGACGGTTGATGATATCGAGACGGTGCTGGTTGCCCGCCTGACCGAACGCGGCGCTGATGTGGCTGCGGGTCGGGCGATTGTGCCTGGTGTGAAGCGTCCCGGCGCGGGAGGCTGATATGGGGAGAAAGTCCACGATTCACCGTCTGGAGCCTGACGTCCGCGCCCATATCGAGCGCCGTCTGCGGGAAGACCGTATGACGCTGGATGAGCTGCTGACCGACATTCACGAGCACTTCCCGGGCGAGGATGCACCCAGCCGCAGTGCGCTGGGTCGTTATAAGCAGACGTTTGGCGAAATGGTCAGTCGCATGCGTGAGCAGGACCAGATGGCCCGCCTGCTGGTGAGTGAGCTGGGTGAGAATCCCGACGAACGCGCCGGTGCCCTGATGGTTCAGGCCGTCACCACGCTCACCACCCATGCCGCCTTTACCGCCCAACAGGAAGAAGATCCGGATATTGATACGGTGCGCCACCTTGCCAGGGCAGCAAAAGACGTCCTGCAGTCCCGTAAGGCCAGTCTCGATGAGCGCCGCGAGATTGAGCGTGCCGCCCGTGAACGGCTGCTGCGCGAGCAGGAAGAAAATCTGAAAGAGACTGCCAGAGCGCAGGGGTTAAGCGAAGACCAGGTGCAGTTCTGGCGTGAGCGCGTGCTGGGGATCAAGTGATGAAACCATTAGCGTCCACCATCCGTACCGTTGAATGGGACGAGCTTCCGGCGCGGGCCCGGGAAATCCCGTTCGGCTTCAACCCGTTCGCCGACGGCGTGCTGATGGCCCACCAGGTGGAATGTCTCAAATATGACGTTTCTATTCTGGCTATCCCGAAGGGCCGTCGTACCGGCATCACCTTTGCCTGGGGGCTGAACTCGACCCTGATAGCCGGGGCGCAGAAAGCCGCTGGCGGCGACAACGTCTATTACATCGGTGATACCAAAGAGAAAGGTCTGGAGTTCATCGGCTACGTGGCCAAATTCGCCCGGGTCATCGCAGCGCAGCAGGCGCAGGACGTCTCAGCGATTGAAGAGTTTCTCTTCGAAGACCAGGACGAACAGGGCAACACCCGGATGATTGCGGCCTATCGCGTCCGGTTCGCCAGCGGGTTTCAGGTGGCAGCACTCTCTTCCCGACCAGCCAACATCCGTGGTCTGCAGGGCGTGGTGGTTATCGACGAGGCGGCATTCCATCAGGATGTTCAGGGCGTACTTGATGCGGCAACAGCGCTACTTATCTGGGGTGGGCGTATTGTCATCATCAGTTCCCATAACGGTAAGAACAATCCCTTCTGTCAGTTCTGTAACGATATTGAGGCGGGCCGCTATGGCGATGACGCCGCCGTATTTACCGTGACCTTTGATGATGCTGTCGCCAATGGCCTGTTTGAACGGGTCTGCGCCATGAAAGGCGAAGCGGCAACCGTCGAGGGGAAAAAGACCTGGTATAACCGCATCCGTAACGCCTATGGCCCGCGTAAAGCGGCGATGCGTGAGGAGCTTGACGCTATCCCGCGTGACGGTAACGGTATCTGTATTCCCGGTGTCTGGATCGAGCGGGCCATGCCGGAGGAACGGCCAGTCATACGTCTCGCGCTTGATGATGACTTTATCCATATGACCGAGGCAGAGCGAGCGGCATGGGGTAATGACTGGATTGACAGGGAGTTGCGACCGGTGATGGCAGAGACCCTGAATCCGGAGCTGCGTCACGTGTTTGGTATGGACTTCGCCCGCCACCGTCACTTTTCCTCCATCGTACCGATGGCCATCATGCAGAACCTGTGTCGCGACGTTCCGTTCCTGCTGGAGCTGAACAATGTGCCCTCAGCGCTGCAGCAGCAGATTTTGTTCTGGATCATCGAGCATCTCCCCCGCCAGTCAGGCGGTGCGATGGATGCCACCGGGCCGGGTATGGTACTGGCCGAGTATACCGCCGACCGCTATGGTCGCCCGCGCATCGCTGAAATTACCCTGAACCGTAAGTGGTACGGCTTCTGGATGCCAAAATTTACCGGTCTGTTTGAGGACAGCATGATCATCCTGCCGCGCGATGAGAACACGGCACAGGACCTGCGAACGGTAGAAAACATCGACGGAGTACCAATGGTCGCCAGTCTGGAGAAAAAAGACCTGAAAGACCCGGAACTGGTGCGTCACGGTGATACCGCGATTGCCGGTTGTCTGGCGAACTATGCAGCCCTGAACCTGGCCACTGAGATTGCGTTTGAATCGACCGGTGAGCGCGACATTTTCCGCGTGCTGTCAGGCTTCGGCGACAGCAGCCGCGCCGGTGAACTCACTGACACCGGGTTCGGTACCGTACGTGGCATTAATGACTTTGGAGGATTCCTGTGAGTCGCAAAAAACAAAAAAGACAAATGCCATCAAAGCCCTCATCCACACCGCGTCCTGAACTGGGGCGCGAGTTTGCCTCGACCGGTGACGGGCGCGATATCACCCGCCCGTGGATCGGTGCGCTGGCATTATCCGATGACAGCGTTCTGCAGCATCGCGGCGCACCTGACCTGAAGATTTATCGCGAGGTACTGAGTGACGATGAGGTCAAGTCGGCCTTCAGCCAGCGGCAGGATGCGCTGATATCCCGTGAGATTAAAGTCGAGGCCGGTGGCGAACGTCCGATCGATATCGAGGCGGCGGACGCCATGCGCCAGCAGATAGAATCTCTGGGCTTCGACCGTATTACACGGCTGATGCACTTTGGCGTGTTTTACGGTTATGCCGTTTCAGAGCTGATTTATGGTGTCCGGGATAATTTACTGTGGATTGACGACATTAAGGTCCGCGATCGTCGCCGCTTCCGGTTCAGTCCGAAAGGCGAATTGCGCCTGCTGACTCCACAGAACATGATGGCCGGTGAGCCCTGCGAGGGACCATATTTCTGGTCGTTTTCAACCGGCGCAGACCACGATGATGAACCCTACGGTCTGGGACTGGCGCACTGGCTGTACTGGCCGACGTTCTTCAAGCGTAACGATATCAAGTTCTGGCTGATTTTCCTGGACAAATTCGGGATGCCGACCGTGGCCGGGAAACATCCCGAAGGGGCCACGCAGGAGCAGAAACGTAACCTGCTGGCACTGACCCGGGCCATCTCGACCGACAGCGGTGTCATTATGCCCGAAGGGATGAGCGTCGAACTGATGGCTGCAGCCCGCTCCGGTGCCGCCGACTACCAGGCAATGTATAACGCGATGAATGAGGCCATTCGCCGCGTGACGGTCGGTCAGATCTCCAGTTCAGGTGGCGCGGCGAAAGGTATTGGCGGTAACGAATCCCTGCAGGATAAGGTGCTGGACTCTATCGTCAAGGCGGATGCCGACGTGATCTGCGAGTCCTGGAACCGGGGGCCGGGTAAATGGTTTACCGAGTTTAACTTTCCCGATGCAGCAGTGCCGGTGGTGTCCCGCGTCTTTGAAGAAGCGGAAGACCTGAAAGACCGGGCCGAACGTGACAAAACCATCAGTGAGACCACCGGCTATCGTCCGACGCTGGCCTCCGTTAAGGAGACCTACGGCGGTGAATGGGAGCCGAAGCCTGAGCCGGTATCATCTGTTCCCCGGGCGCCAGCGCCGTCATCATTTGCGGAGCATGACCTGGACCATAATGATACCGCCACGATGATGGCCGGTCGCCTAAATACCGAATTGCGCCCGGTCATGGACGGCTGGATCAATCAGATAAAAGCGCTGATCGATTCTGCTGAGACCGCCGACGAGCTGCGTGACGGCCTTACGGCGCTGATACCCGATATGTCTCTTGATGACTATGCCCGTATTCTGGGCGACGCCATGTCGGCTGCTGCCCTGGCAGGACGTAACGATCTGCTGGAGGAAATGAATGGCCGGTAATGTCAGCTATGGTTCGCTGCCGTTCAGCGAGCAGATCGAATTCTTCCGTCGTAAGTTCAACACGAAGACCGACGCCTGGACAGATGTGTATGGTTCCGCGCATGACAGTGAGTTTATGGTTGCCGGGGCAAACCGCGATGATCTGCTGGCAGACCTGCGTACCGCAGTCGAGAAAAGTCTTGACGGTGGTACGCTGGAAACCTTCCGCAAGGACTTCGCGGCCATCGTTGCCCGCTATGGCTGGAGCTATAACGGCGGCTTTGAGTGGCGATCGCGAGTCATTTACGAGACCAACCTGCGCAGTTCTTACATGGCCGGGCGCTACCAGCAGCTCATGGCCATGCGGGATACACACCCCTACTGGGAGTACGTCCACAGTGATGTGGTCGAACACCCGCGTCAGGACCATCTGGGCTGGAACGGCATGGTACTGCGGGCGGATGACCCGTGGTGGATTTACCATTTCCCGGTGAATGCCTGGGGCTGTCAGTGCAGTGTGATTGCCCGCACCGAAGACGACCTGCGACGCATGGGCAAAGACGGCCCGGATACTGCGCCACCGATTAAATTCATTGCCCGCGTGATTGGCCAGCGCAGCCCGGGTGGCCCGAGGACCGTTATTGTGCCGGAAGGGATTGATCCGGGTTTTGAGCATACTCCGGGCCGCAGCCGCGTATTTAGCGAGGTGCCGCCTCCCCGGAGCCAGAACCCGGTCAGCGACGGGCCGTTCACGCCGGTAGCAGAACCCTCGGCCACACCAGCTCCGCTGCCATCGCCGCGTCCGGCACCGGTGACTGAAGCCGAGACCGACCCGGTGGATGCGTTCCTGCAGCTGTTCGGCGCGACCGCTGACCGTGATGCGGCGTTCCGCGACCCGACAGGCCAGCGCCTGGCTATCGGCCACGACATGTTCGCGTCACCGGAGGGGCAGGGTCAGATCCCCCTGACGCTGGCACAGGCACTGCAACTGGCAGAGACCATCCGCAACCCTGATGAAATCTGGGCGCAGATTGTCTGGCTGCCGGAAGAACAGCAGTCGCTGGTCCGGCGCTATTACCTGACACGCCTGCAGCAGGAAGGTGAAGCGGACCCGCTGTCGGTGGTGTTCGCCACGGGCCGCGATGGCTGGGCCGGAAATATTTCAACTGACGATACGCTGCTGCAGTCGCTACGCCAGGGTATCCGGCTGTGGTCGCGGGAGGACTGACGATGTCGGGTGTGACGCTGACGTTCAATGCTCAGGATGCCCTGAGCAAGCTGTGGGATGCCCGGGAGGATATGATGCGCCCGGAACCGCTGCTTCGGTCGATGGGCGAACGCCTGCTTGAATTTCACCAGAAACGATTCCAGGAGCAAAAGTCGCCTGACGGCATCGAATGGGCTGCGCTTAAGCCCCGGTACCAGCGGCGCAAACGGAAAAATGCGGACAAGATCCTTACCCGGGACGGTTATCTGCGTAACACCCTGCGCTGGCAGGTGAATGCCGATGAGTTGCTGTTCGGTACGGACCGGGTCTACGGTGCCATTCATCAGTTTGGCGGGACCATCGAAATCGCCGCCCGCAGTCAGCAGGCATATTACCGCCAGAAAAAGAGCGGCAGGATTACCAACGAGTTCGTTCGTAAGGACAAATCGAACTTTGCACAGTGGCATACCATTCCTGCCTACAAAATTAAGATTAAGGCCCGTCCGTGGCTGGGGGTGTCAAAGTCCGAGGGGGAAACCCTTATCGATATGGCGAAAAACTACCTGCGGGGGGCGTTTAACTGATGTCGCCGTCAGAGGCCCTGTAACGCGTTCTGGTGGTCGCCTGGCTACGATGACGCAATCCACGCTGGCGACCCGTATTATAATACGTTTTAATACGGTTTCCGGCCCTGTTCCTCCCTCGCGCTGGCCCTCCGTTTTATCTTCCGTTCCGTTTTTATCTGTCCGTGGGCAGATTACCCCCTGAACACGTTTCGTCATGATGTCGCCATAACCCCTGACAACCAGAATGACGACAGCCATGACGACGAGCACAGCTAAAGCGACACTTGCGGTTTTTGCCCCCGGTACCCACACCGCGATGGATGGCCGGACCATCACGTTCACCCCTGAAGACTGCATTGATCTGGCCAACAGCTACGACCCTTCAGTATCGGAGGCCCCCTTTGTCATCGGGCACCCGAGCCTGACCGCTCCGGCATATGGCTGGGCGGAACGTCTCGAGTACCGTGACGGCATCGTCTATGCCGCGCCGCGTCAGGTGAATCCGGCCTTTGCGGAAGCTTTCAACGCGGGCAGCTACAAAAAACGCTCCCTCTCTATTTATCAGCCTGACAGCCCCGGCAACCCGAAACCCGGTCATTTCTATGCCCGCCATGTGGGTTTTCTGGGGGCCGTCCCTCCTGGCGTCAAAGGGCTCCCTGATGCGCAGTTCGCAGAGGCCAGCGGCGATAACGGCCCGCTGGAGTTCGCGTTGCCGTGGGAAGCCGACAATCTGGCCAGCCTGTTTCAGTCGATTCGCGACTGGGTGATTCAGGAAACAACTATCGAGCAGGCCGATTCCATCATTCCTCAGTGGCGTATTCAGTCGATTCTGGACTCGGCCACCGATGAACGTAAGTCAATCTCACCACTGGCATATGCCGAGGAGACCAATGTGGACCCGAACAAAAAGACCCCCAGTACGGCGACGGATTTCGCCGAGCGTGAAGCCGCGCTGGCAGCACGTGAAGCCAAACTGGCTGCAGACGAGGAAGTTGCCCGTACCCGACAACTGGAGGAAAAACGCACTGCCACCGTGGCGTTTGCCGATGGTCTGGTTAAGGGCGGTAGCATTCTTCCGCGCCAGAAAACAGCCATTGTCGAAGTGCTGATGAACCTGTCCCAGGAGCCGCTCTCTTTCTCTGAAGGGGAGACGACTATCAGTCAGTCGCCGGAGGCACTACTACGCGAGATCCTCAGCACTAAACCTGCCGTCGTGAATTTCAGCGAAAAAACCGGCACGGCTGATGATCCTGTCGATTTTGCCGATGCTTCCGCGCTGGCCACTGCCGCACAGAACTATCAGGCAGAGCAGGCTAAACAGGGGCGCACCATCTCCATGACGGACGCCGTTAACCACGTCAAAAAAGGAGCCCAGCAATGAATATTCCGGGTCTGATCACCTGCCATAAGGCAGAAGTGGCACTGGCTGCGCGTCGTATGGTCACGCATGGCACGGTGCCGGACGAAATCACTCTGGCCGTCGATGGCAGCAAGCTGATTATCGGTGTCACCACCCTCGTTGCTGCCAGCGTCGGGGAACCCGCCGATGTGGTTCGCAGCCAGCTGACCCCGGTTATCTATGGTGGTGATGTTGTCGCCGGTGCCCCGCTGACGGCTGATGCTGACGGTCGTGCAATTCTGGCCACAGCGGGTCAGTTCTATCTCGGTTTTGCGGAGTATGACGGTGCTGAAGACGATCTCGGTTCTGTCTGGATTGCACCGGGTCAACTGGCCGCTGCTGCAGCCGGTGGCGGTTGACAGCAGCACCTTGGGTAACAAACAGAATTTTTCATCTTATTTTTCCGGAGTAATTCAGAATGGCCAAAGCACCCTTTCCGATTGACCCCCACCTGACGGCGATTGCCATCGGGTATCGTAACCTCTCCCTGATTGCCGACAGCGTGTTACCGCGCGTGCCGGTTGGGAAAGCAGAATTTAAATGGTGGAAGTTCGATCTCGGGCAGGGCTTCACCGTACCGACCACCACCGTCGGACGGACATCACAACCCAATCAGATTGAGTTTGATGCGGAGGATGAGACCTCCTCGACCAACGATTACGCCCTCGATGCACCGGTTCCTCAGTCTGATATCGACAATGCCCCGCCCAATTACGATCCGCTGGGCCGTGCGACCGAGCGCGTGTCCGATATCATCATGCTCGACCGCGAAGTTCGCACCAGTAAAGAGGTGTTTAACGCGGCCAGTTACCCTGTGGGTAATAAAGAAAACCTGGCTGCAGCTGACCAGTGGGACAACGACGCGAGCAAGCCGATTAAGAAAATTGTCACTGCGCTCGACAAGATGATCATGCGCCCGAACGTGGCAGTACTGGGACGCTCTACGGCAACAGCCCTGCGTCAGAACCCGTCGGTTGTGAAAGCCTATAACGGCACACTGGGTGAAGATGGCCTGGTACCGCTGGACTTCCTTCGCGGCCTGCTGGAACTCGACGAAATCGTCGTCGGTTCGGCGTTCGTCAATATCGCCCGACCAGGTCAGAAGCCGGTGCTGGTGCGTGCCTGGGCCAATCATGCCGCCTTTATCTACCGCAATCTGCTGGCCGATACCCAGGGGGGCGTGACCTTCGGCTTTACCGCGCAGTTTGGGTCCCGTGTGTCCGGCTCTATTCCTGATCCGGACATGGGGATGCGCGGTGGCCAGCGTGTCCGTGTCGGTGAGTCCGTGCGCGAGCTGATTGTGGCTCAGGACTGTGGCTACTTCTTCCAGAATGCCGTATCGGCATAAGCGGAGGCGAGTGATGGCCGTGACCTGGTATATCTCCCTTGCTGAACTGGCTGACCGCCCGGGAGCAGTCGAACTGTCTCAGGTGACTCAGCTTCCGGGCAAGCCTCCGGCCCAACCGGAGCTGCTGGATGCGGTGTTGCGTGGGGAAGAGACCACGTCATGGCCTCCTGCTGAAGTGGCTGTGGCCCTTGAGGTGGTGGAGCGCATTGGCGGTGCGGTGGAAGAAGCTCAGAACCTGATTGACGGTTATCTCCGCCAGCGTGGTTATACCCTGCCGCTGGTGAAGGTCCACTCGATCCTGAGCAGTTGGGGGCGCTCCGTTGTGCGCTACAAGCTGCATCAGCATCGTATTTCTGATGAACGGACAGACCCGATTGTCCGTGATTACCGCGATGCGATGAAGCTGATGGAGCAGTTGGCCAACGGCAAATTCAGCCTCGGCGCAACCGATACGCAGAAACCCGCTGGCGGTCCTCCGATGGTGGATGGCCCCGGTCGCACGTTCAGCATGGATTCACTGAGGGACTTCGGAAAATGAGCAGCGAACCGTTTTCCATCAGCCTGATCGTCGAGCGCCTGCAGCCACTGACGCCGTCCCCGCTGAGCTTCCTCGGTACCATCGTCGAATACAGCCAGGTGACGGAGTTATCCGGTTTTGCGGTCCCCGGGGCGTATGTGCTGATGGGACCTGAGCGCGGTGTCCCGGGGAACGGGAGCCGGGCGCAGGTTGCCGAGGCGGTCTTCGGTGTGGCCGTTGCCGTGCGCAACTATGGTCAGGGTGCCGACGGTCTGACCCATGAAATCAGCCCGCTGATAGGCCAGATACGCGACCAACTGATTGGCTGGGTACCCGGCAAGCTCTCCACCACCGGTATCCAGTGGCTCAAGGGGGACATTCTGGACTATGACGGCGGCACACTGCTCTGGATGGATACCTTCCAGGTCAATCATGTTATCGGAGGCAGACGATGCCCGACGTAAAACTCCAGCAATCGCATACCCATAAGGGTAAGCGCTTTGCAGCCGGTGAAACCATCACCGTGACCGAAGCCGAAGAAGTCTGGCTCCGGGACCATCAACTTATCGGGGTTGCCACTCCGGTCGTCAGCGACACTCAGGGCAACCGTGGCAAAAGCAAACAACAGGAGCCGGAAGACAATGGCACAGCTTGAAACCTACTACTACGGCCAGGGGAAAGTGTTTCTGGCCCGTCGTCTGGCTAACGGGAAGCCTGGCGCATTCCGCTGGGTTGGCGATGTGTCGGCCTTATCGCTAGCGCTGACGGTTGAGCGTCTTAACCACAAAGAGAGTTATTCCGGACGCCGGGGCACGGTGCGCAGCTTTGTCACCAACCAGGACGGCACGCTGACGTCAACGTGGCACGATCTGGCCTCGGAGAATCTGGCCGTGGTGCTGTACGGTGAGCAGGTTGTGATCCCCGCAGGCACCATCACCGGCGAACTTCTTCCGGCAGGTATTGTGGCGGGTGAACGCTACATTCTGGACCATCAGCGCGTCAGTGACGTGGTTATCGGTACCCTGGTGGCAGGGACCGACTACGAAGTGGATTACACCTACGGGGCGATCACCTTCCTGACCGCTCAGGCAACGGCACCGTCTGTGAATTATGAGTATGCAGGTTCGGTCAACACCACTCTGTTCACGCAGCAGCCGGAAGATTTTTACCTGCGTTTCGAGGGGATCAACCTTGCCGAAGGCGGTGCGGCGAAGATTCTGGAGCTTTACAAAATCTCCTTCTCCCCGGCCTCTGCTCTGGCGCTGATTCAGGGCGACACCTCACTGGCCGGGCTGGAGACCACCTCCACTGTGCTGTACGACAATGCCCGCCCGGACGACCCGACCATCGGTCGATTTGGCCGCGTCATTGATGTTGCGGAGCCTGTCGCATGAGCAAGCAGAAAACCGCCGACACCGAAGACGAGCTGAGCGTGCTGATCTCGACCCGCAATATCACCATTGCGGGTCGGGGACTGGTCATCCGCGAATACAACCTGATGGATATGCTGCAGCTGGGTGACAAACTGGATGCGCTCACCCACAGCCTGGCGGAGGTTATGCAGACACCGTGGCCACCGCTGGAAGAGATCGAGGCAGTGCTGCGAAAGCACGCCGGTGATATCCCTGAACTCATCGCCTGTTCTGTGGATCAGCCCGTTCAGTGGGTGGCGCTACTGCCCGCCGGTGAGGGACAGAGCCTGATTGACTGGTGGTGGACCCAGAACCGCCGTTTTTTTATGAACGCTGTCGTCCGGCTGGAAACCATCAGGGCAACACGGGCGAAATTGTCGGCTTCGGCAGCATCTTCGCAACCCTCATCCGGGCCGGACACGACCCGGGCAGGCTCGGAACCTACACCCTCCGCCAGCTGACGCTGTATTACAGCGAAGCGCTACGGCAGCACCGGCAGGCGTGCATTGACCGGGTATTTGACGTCAATGCCGCATTTGCCGGTGGCAATACCGCCACTCAGCGGGTGAATGCCCTGAAATCCTGATCGGGGCTTTTTCTTCCTTTATACACAGGTGCGTCATGGCCGATAACTCCACCCTCAATTTAATGCTGAAAATCCGCGCCGACCTTGCGGATGCCAGCCGTGCCCTGCAGGGACTGGCCGGAGATGTGGAAGACGTTGGCTCTGCAGCAACAACCAGCTCACAGAAACTCGATACCGCCGCGCGGGCACAGGATAGCGTTGCCGAATCAGCACGTGGACAGGCTCAGGCGGAACAGAGTGCAGCCGCCGCTGCTTCACAGACCGGCGATGCCGTCCAGCAGGCGGCGACAGATTATGCCGGTTATCAGGCGGCGATCGCCCGCACCCGTGCGGAGATGGGGTCTCTCCAGAGCGGTATGGACGGCACCACCGCAGATATCGATGCCCAGCGTGCCGCGCTGACTGCTCTTGTCAATCGCATCGATCCGGTTGTCGCCGCCTACGGTCGGCTTGATGAGATGCAGGAACAGACTGAATGCGTTCCGGGGCGCGGGGCTGGTCGGTGATGACGACTTTGAGCAGTACTCCTCGCGCCTGAATGAACTGCGCCTTCAGGTGGAAAAATCCGCCTGGGCCGCGACCGATGCTGGCCGCAAAGAGGCGGCTGCAGCCCGGGAAGCCGCACAGGCTGAAGCGCAGGCTGCGGCCACCAAAGAACAGTTCATCAACCGGCTGCGCGAGCAGGCTGAGACTCTGAACCTGACCACCGCCGAGCTGCTGCAGTATAAAGCGGCTCAGTTAGGTATTTCGGCGGAAGCCGCGCCCTTTATCCAGAAGATTACCGACCAGAACGCCGCCATGAGCAAAGGTGGTATCAGCGCCGGTCAGTATGCGCAGGCGATGCGCTATCTGCCGATGCAGATTACCGACGTCGTCACCTCGCTGGCCAGCGGGATGCCGGTCTGGCTCGTGGCCATTCAGCAAGGCGGACAAATCAAGGACAGTTTCGGCGGCATCGGTAACACGTTCAAAGCGCTGACTACGCTTATTACCCCCGCACGCATTGCAATGGGTGGTCTGGTTGGTATTGTTGCGGCGGCAGGGATTGCTGCCGTTTCGGCGATGAATGACCAGGATGAATTTAACCGCTCGATCCAGAAAACCGGCAACTATGCCGGTGTGACCTCCGGCGAACTGGAGCAGATGGCCCAACAGGGTGGCCAGTTGCGCGGTAATTACAGCCAGGTCCGCGATATCCTGAACGGGCTGGTCAGTAGCGGCAGGTTTACCGGCGAAACGCTGACCTCCGTCGCTCAGGCCGCGACCCTCATGGCTGAACTTAGCGGCCAGTCAGCAGATGAAGTTGTTTCCAGCTTTCTCAAGATGAACGATGGTGTCACGTCATGGGCGGCCAATACCACCCAGCAATATCATTTTCTGGATCTGGAGACCTACCAGCGTATTCAGAGTCTGGAGGACCAGGGGCGAAAAGAGGAAGCCATTGAAGTTGCCTCTCAGGCGTTTAAGAAGGCCAGCGAAGAACGTCTTCGCACAATGGAGCAACAGCTCAACCGGGCGGCGAGAGCATGGAATAATGTAAAAATTGCGGCCACTGGCGCATGGGAATCGTTTAAAGATAAGGCAGGTGGTGCGCTTGGTTTGGATGCTCCGGCTGACGAGCTGACAAATAAAATTAAGGAATTAGAAGCCAAAATTGCAGCTGCAGGTAGTGATACTGAGGTTGCCATGCAGCCTCGTGAATACCAGGAGTCAGTGAAGCAATATAAAGCGGATCTGGCTGCACTGAAGGAAAAGCAACAGGCTGAAGAAAAAGCCATAGCTGCCGAAGCAAAACGCAAACAAACCGATGCCGAGAGCATTGCTGCCGCCGAGAAACTCCAGAAACTCTGGAAAGGCAACCGCTCCGAGCTTGAAAAAGAAGCTGACGCGGTAGAAGAAACCCGTAAGAACTATGAAACATTGTGGAAGAGCGCCAGCGGTCGGGACATGCTTCAGTCCCGTGGCGTCACCTCTACCGACGGTAAAAACTTTTCCGGTGGTCAGTGGGACACCGATACCAAAGCGCTGGATAAATCCGGTCAGAAGGCGGACCAGTACAACAAACAGCTGCAGCAGACCCTGAACCAGAAAAAAGCCATCACCGAACTGGATCGCGTCGAGGCTGAAATCCGCAATGGTTCGCTCTCTAACGCGACCAAAGCCCAGCAGGACGAAGCCCGGGCGCTGGCCAAAAAAATTGATGCGGCCAACGCGGCCAATAAGGCGACAAAAGAAGGACAGTCGCTGGCCAAACAGCAGGAAACCTCCAATAAAAACTTCGTCAAACAGCTTGAGGATCAGGCATCAAAACGCACTCAGGGTGCTGCCGCTACCCGCGCCCAGGAGATTGCGACCCGCAACCTGACCGCCGAGCAGCGCCGTCAGGCTGAAGCGGCAAACGCTGCCATCACTGCCCAGGAGTTTAAGGGCCAGAACCTCCAGCTGCAGCTGGAGTACATGCGCGATACCGGCGACACCGCTGGCGCATCGATGCTCGAGCTGCAGAACCGTGTATCTGACCTGCGCCGCGAGTTTGAAGCCAGCGGCAACACCGAAGGGCTGAACTGGCTCGACAAGCTGCTGCCGGTCGCGGAAACCAAAATCCGCGTCGATGACCTTAAAAAGCAGCTGGACGATCTGTTCACGTACCAGTCCCAGCAGGAAACCAGCATTCAGGCGCAGGTTCAGGGTGGTCTGCTTAATGAGATTCAGGGGCGGCAGCGCCTCGTCGATCTCCACCAGGAGGTTGGCGACAAAATCAAGGGCTACCTCCCGCAACTGAAAGAGATGGCCACCGCCCCCGGTGAAGCCGGTGACAAAATCCGGGAGATGATCCGCCAGCTCGAAGAAGAACTCGGCAAGCTGAATCAGGCCGGGAATGAGCTGACCCAATCATTCCGTGACGGCCTGCAGAGCGGTATCGAGAGTTCCCTGATGGGACTGGCCAAAGGCACCATGAACCTGCGCGATGCGGTGAAAAACCTCGCCCTCACAATTATTAACAGCATGGCGCAGCTGGCGGCACAGCAGCTGGCCCAGATGGCCACCTCCAGCCTGATTGGCAGCAGTGGCGCTGCGGGTGGCCTGATTGGTAGTCTTTTTGCCGCCGATGGTGGTCAGGTACGTGGCCCGGGTAGCACCACCTCTGATTCTATTCCGGCGATGCTCTCCGACCAGGAGTTTGTGACCCGCGCCGCTGTGGTTCAGCAGCCGGGTGCGCTGGACTTCCTGCACGCGTTCAACCGCCACGGTATGGACGCAGTTAAGGGCTGGTTGCCCCGCGTTCGTCATGCCACAGGTGGTCTGGCGGGCATCCCCGCACAGAATATGCCGCTCCCGGCTACGGTCCCCGAGACCGCGATGGCCACGCCCGCCGCTGCATCACAACAACCTGTCAGTCTGCAGCAGCAACTGGTATTCAATGCCGGAGAAGCATACACCGCAGGGGCTCAGACGCTGGCTGGCCAGCGCCAGTTCACCACGTCGCTCAAGGCGCAGGTCCCGACCCTGAAACAATGGCTGGGACTGAATAAATGACGACGTTATTTCCCTGGCTGGCTGACCCCGACTGGTCCCGTGGCGTGACTGAGACGCTGGAGTGGAAGACCGATGTGCTGCAGTCGCCCACCGGCGCTGAGCAGCGGATTTCCCGTCGTCTCTCGCCGCGCCGGACGTTCGAGTTCACGGCGATGTTGTATGACACTGCCCGCCAGCGCTTCGAACATATGCTCTGGCAGGGCTGCGCGGGCACCTGGACCATGCCCGTTTATCCGGATGTTTATGCGCTGCCGGCAGCGGTGTCCAGTGGCGCGACGGAGTCTCTCCGTTCCGACCGCCGGGCGGGACTTTTCTGTTGGTGGAACAGTGTTGCTGAAAACCAATGAGTCCCCTGATGCAACCAGCCGGATGGCGACCATCGCCGGTATGACCGGGGATGTCCTGCAACTGGCCTCCCCTCTGACCGACAGCTGGCCTGCTGGCTCGCTGGTGTATCCGGTGCGTCCGGCAGTGCTGACAGAGCCGCCGTCGCTCTCCCGTCTCACTGATACGGCGGCGACCGCGCAGGTGCGCTTCCGCATCGCAGAGCACAATGCCTTCAGCGATGCGCCGGTGCTCACGCAGTACCGTGGCCATCCGGTGCTGGAGTCCGAAACCGACTGGGGCGAATCGGTCAGCGGCAGCTATCAGCCTCTGATCCGTGAACTGGACAACAGCAGCGGTATTCCGTACCGGCTGGACACCGCCGGTCGACCGTTCTGGCGGCAGACGCACAGCTGGTTCACCGTCAACCGCCAGGCTCAGACTTCCCTGCGCCAGCTTCTGTGGTACCTCCGGGGGCGTCAGCGCCCGATATGGGTGCCCGGGCAGACGCTGGACTTTTTCCCGACGTCCGGCATCAGCGGCAATTATGTTGATGTTGTTGAGGCGGGCTTTACCGAACTGGGCATTCGCCCGGGCCGCCGCGATATCTGCATACTGCTGGCAGATGGCACCCGGCATTACCGCCGCATCACCGCTGTCAGTCTGGTCAGCGGTGTGGAACGTCTTGTGCTCGATGGCGACGCCATCACTGTGGGCCAGAACCAGATCGTTGACATTTCCCTGATGACCCTGGCCCGTCAGGACGCCGACAGCGTGTCCTGGGAGCATGCGACCGACGCCGACGGCGTGGCCCGGGTCGCCACCACCTTTACCGGAGTACGTGATGAGCTGGAGTGAGTTTGAATATTCCGTGGCCGATGGCCAGCCGCTGACGCTGTATGAGTTCCGGCTGGGCGACAGCCTGTTCTGGCGTTACAGCAACGCCGACAAAGATATTGATTTTGCCGGTCAGGTCTGGGAGGCACAGGCCATCAGCAACAGCGGCCTCAGTTCCGGCAGCGGTGACGGGATGGATATCACCGTTCCGGCCAGTAATCCGGTGGCGCTGCTGTTTCGTGCCACACCGCCATCGCGCACCGTCAGGGTACGGGTGATGCGCTGGCACGCGACGGATACCTCCGGCGAGTTTCGTGTCGTCTGGATCGGGGAAATCAGCAGCGTCAAACGCGAGCAGATTGAATCCTGCAAGCTGATCACCATCAGCCTGGCCAGCACGTTTACACGGGTCGGACTCCGTCTCACCTGGGGGCGTCAGTGCCCGTATGCGCTGTATGACCATAACTGCCGTGTTGATCCGCTCCGGTTTGCGGTCAGCGGCGTGGCGGTCACCGCCCTCGATGGCTCCTCCATTACCGCGAACCTGCCAGCTGGCCTTGCCAGCGACTGGTTCTCGGGCGGTTACGTTGAGTTTGACCGCAACGGCTATACCGAGCGGCGCGGCCTGCGTGCTCAGGACGGTAATACGCTGCATCTGTTTGGCGGCACAACCGGCCTGCAGGTCGGGCAGTCCGTCACGCTGTACCCGGGCTGCGACCGCACGATTGCCACCTGCAACAGCAAATTCTCAAACTATCTGAACTACGGTGGCCAGCCGCATATGCCCGGTAAGTCGCCATACACAATCATCAAACTGTTTTAGAGGAGTACGCCATGTGGTGGGCTGTAGCTAGATTCGTGGCGGTTCTGATTGCATCGTATGTGATCAATACCGCATTAGCGCCAAAACAAAAAAACTCCACGCCGGAAGCAGCAACGGAGGATGACTGGAATATGCCCATGCCCGATGAGGGCACCCCGCAGTGCGTCTTCTTTGGTGACTGCTGGACGGCTGACTGGTTCGTGCTGGGTTACGGCAATTACCGCTATCAGGCCATCAAAAAATAAGGGGGCACCATGCTGATCACAATGGAACATATTCGCGCCGGTGGCGGTTGTGCATGGGGGCTACGGACCTTTTTTGCCCGTCACCATCTTGACCTGCAAGCCTTTCTTCGTGATGGCGGAATTGATTCGCAGACTCTGCTGGCGACCGGCGATGCGCTGGCAATCCAGATTGTCAAACTGGCACAACAGACTCAGAAAGAAGCGGGAGCATAAATGGGCGGTAAAGGTTCCAAAAAAGTCACCGTTGGCTATCGCTATTCCTGGGATGTGCAGGCGGGGCTGGGGCGCGGTCCGGTTAATGAAATTGTGTCGATCATGGCCGATAAAAAGACGGTCTTCGCCGGTACCCCGGGGCAGATTTCAGCCAGCACATCAGTCTATATCGACAAACCCGGCCTGTTCGGCGGAGACGATACCGGCGGTGAAGGAGGCATACAGGGGCAGCTCGATATCATGATGGGCGAACCGGATCAGGTGCCACCGGCATCGCTCCTGAAGTTGCTGACGGGACTGGTGCCGGGGTTTCGCGGTGTGGTGACCACCTTCTTCAGCGGCCTGGTCAGCAGCTACAGCGCCAGCCCCAAACCGTGGTTATACCGCGTTCGCCGCACCACGAAAGGCTGGGACGGTGATGTCTGGTACCCGGAGAAAGCCACCATCATGCTTGAGAATACCGAGGGCCAGCTGGATGACGAAAGCGATCTGCTGCCGGACCAGATTGCCAATCTGCGGGCCATTCATGCCATGAACCCGGCGCACATTCTGGTGGAATGTGCCACCAATCGCGACTGGGGGCGTCAGCTGACGCTCGCAGATGACCTGAACCTCGACAGTTATCGTGCCGCTGCCGACACGCTGTTTGATGAAGGTTTTGGTCTGTGCTTCCGCTATAACCGTCAGGATGGTCTGGACACCTTTGTTCAGCAGATCCTCGACCATGTGGGCGCAGTGCAGTATGCCGACCTCGAAACCGGCAAGCTGACCCTGAAGCTGCTGCGCGGGGATTACAGTGTCGATGACCTGCCGGTTTTCACCTACGACAACGGCATTATCGCCGTTCAGGATGACGACAGCGCCAGTACCACATCGAATCCGAATGAGGTTGTCGTGACCTGGAATGACCCCGTCACGAATTCCGATGGCGAGGTCCGTGCGCAGAACCTCGGGGCGATACAAAATACCGGACTCAACAGCAGCTCCGTCGAGTACAAAGCGATCCCCACGCACTCCCTCGCCGAACGCGTTGCCCAGCGCGACCTGGAAACCGCGCAGTCTGAACTGACCCGTCTGGTCATCCAGTTCGACCGGCGTGGCGGTATTCTGCGTCCGGGGGATGTTTTCCGCGTTCAGTTGCCCGACCGCAATATCGACAATATGGTTCTCCGGGTGGGTAAAATTGAGGAAGGTGATACCGGCGTCCTGACGTTGACCGTCGTTCAGGACGTTTTCGGTCTGCCGTCCACGTCGTACAGCTCTGGCCAGCAGGGCAGCAGCTGGACACCGCCAGATAAAACCGCCAGGCCTGTCAGCGTTCAGCGCCTCATCGAGCTGCCCTACGCCGTGCTGGCCGGGACGCTCAGCGAGGCGGAGCTGAACTACCTTAAGCCCGAATCCGGTTATCCGGGCATCATGGCCGTGGCCCCGACAACACTCAGCATCAACTATCAGATCCAGACCCGCGCTGCAGGCGGTGATTTTGCTGATCGGGGAACAGGTGACTGGACCCCGTCGGGGTTACTGGCAACTGAGGTCGGCCCACTTGATACGGTTCTCCATGTGAATATGACCCGCTTCCCGTCTGTCGGCGACGGGCTGCTACTCAATGATGAGATGATCCGGGTCGATGCCGTTGACGAGTCAGTCGGGACACTGAATGTTGGCAGGGGCTGTTTCGACACACTGCCAGCAGGTCATGATGAATCAGACGTTATCTGGTTGTGGGGGGATGCGCTTGAGTCTGACGGTATTGAATATCTGGCGGGGGAAACCGTGGAAGCGCGTCTGCTGACCCGCACCAGTTCAGAGACACTGGCGGCGTCTGCCGCACCGGTAAGTGCGCTGGTGATAGTTCAGAGGCAGAACCGTCCCTATCTGCCGGGAAATATCCGCGTCAATGGTTCGCCGTACCCGTCACTGGTCATTGCTGCCACCGACTACACCCTGACATTCGCTCACCGGGACCGCCTGTTGCAGGCCGACCGCCTGATTGACTGCACGGAAGGTAGCATCGGACCAGAGCCCGGCGTGGAATATGTGGCGAAGCTGATTAACCAGGATACCGCTGAAGAGGTCTGGTCGCTCACCTCCAGTGATGCCAGCATTCCGCTCCCATACGTCACCGGGGGAAGTGGCGCGGCAGAACATGCCCTGACACTGCAGAGCATCCGTGACGGGATCACCTCGTTGTACACCTTCCGGACCCTGTTGCCTGCGGGTCAGTACAAAGCCTTCCCGATCACCGTCACACTGTCGCTGACCATTCTTGATGGCGGCGACTGGGCTGGTACCACGCCTGAAGATACGGATACCGGCGCAGTCCCTGAGCTGTACGCCATTTCTGATGCTGCCGGGATGACCAACTGGTATCCGCCTGACCTGCTGGCCAGCGGGCTTTCCATTCCTGCGGATGATATCGAATATCCAGCCGGGACATGGCCGCCGTCGCCGTGGTCGTTTGGTCCGCATCAGATTTTGTCCATTGTGCAGTGGACGGAGAGCGGTGTGCCGTGGACCGTTCTAACCCTGTCGGGGGATGCGTCTCTCTTTGCCATCGACTCCACAACAGATTCTACTGCCGTTATTCCCTGGAATGCCGGTGTTTATCATGCTGAGACAGATATGACGTTGTTCAAGACGGATGAGCCGGTTCTGAACGAGGGCATAATCTCTCTCTCGCTGACCCAGAGAGGTTAACCGGATGAACGACACATATTATTATGGTCAGGGCAAAGTTTTCCTTTCGGTACGCAACCCGGCGACCAGCAAACCTGATATCTGGCGCTGGGTGGGTGATGTTTCTGCCCTGACGATGAAGCTGTCATTTGAACAGAGCGAGCGGAAGATCTCCCGGGGTGGCGTGGTCCTGACTTCAGAACGCCGGTATACCGCTTTTGCCGCCTCGCTGGCATCGGTCTGGCACGATTTCTCCGCTGATAATCTGGCGCTGCTGTTATTCGGAAAAACCAGCCGTGTGGTCCAGAACTGGCAGAACGGCGAGGAGTTGCCCGCAGGTATCACAGCAGGTGATCGCGTTGCTCTGGTTTATCAGAATATCCGGGAAGTCAGTATCAGTGGTCTGGTTGAGGGAACTGACTACGAAGTGGATTATGCGTTTGGTGCAATCAGTTTTCTCACCACCCCACAACAACAACCTGTCAGCGTGACCTATGACTATGCGGGCAGCCAGTCCGTCAGTCTGCTCAACGCGACATCCCCCGAGGTTTCACTGCGCTATGAGGGGATTAACCTGGCGGAAGGGGGTAAAAAAGTGCTCCTCGAGCTCTGGCGAATGACATTTGATCCCCTGACGGTTCTGGAACTCATTAATAACGCCACCTCGCTTTCCGGAATGGAAACCTCATCTGCAGTATTGCCCGACCTGAACCGCCAGGCAGCGGATGTTTTTGGCCTGTTTGGCCGGATCGTACTGATAGAAGAATTTATGACTATCACGTACGACGGCACCATCGACTTCGATGGTAAATACACGTTTGCTTATTAGAGGATGCCCTGATGGCCTATTTACCTGAAACACCGGAATGGACCGATGGCGTCTATCAACTGGAAAAGAGCGATCCTGTTCGCGGTGGCGTTGACGGCCCAGCGAACAAACCGTTAATTGACCTTCTGAAGCGCACGGCATGGCTTAAACAGCGTTATGAAGAGGCATTCAGTGGTCTGGGCTGGGCTGAACTGGGCGAATGGACTGTGGGGATGGAGGTCACAACGCCATCACAAATCGTTCACTACCAGGGCTACTGGTATCGTTATGGTGGGTCTCTGCCTCACACCATTACCGGGGCCTCTCCATCACTCGACGATAACGACAACTGGTTTAACCTCGGCAATGATGTATCGCTTCGCGCAAACCTGGGTTCAGGCGAAGGTCAGTTATTGATTGGTGCACCAGGGTTTATCGAAGAATTACGACAGGTTGAATTGTCTATTCTCGACAGCATTAAAACTGACGGCGCAATTACGTCCTTTGATGGAGGAATGGCAGACTGGATATTTGATGCTTCAAATTTAAGTAATGAGGTAATCAAATATCCCCGGCTATTTATTGCACCAGACAGAGATCCCACCGGTGCATCGGGTGCCTGGCGACTGAACGTCGGGGATATTATTAACGCTGTGCAATATGGCCTGGGCCTGACTGATGACCTCGCCTACAATCGCGACGTTATTCAGCAACTGGCATACTGGAATAACGGGAAGCGTTTAATTATCCTGCCCCCCTTAACTATACGCACACTCCCGATACTGATTCAGGGGGTTGACCCGAAGATGATAGGGACGTTTGGCGCAACCGCTGGTGCGACCGGGGGTAACGGAACATGCCTGGCTATCTACGATAACGATCAGTACACCCTGGATGAAGACGGTGACCGCGTATATCAGTCTTTTTTTAAAGTCACCTCCGCCACCGCGACGGGTAAAAGTCGTGTTACGGGGCTTTTCCTCAAATATATCAAGCTCGTCTCTCTCGACTTCTACGCGAATCCGAACCGGGGTGAGTTTACCGAACGTTCAAAGCGAACCGGCTTTGAGCTCGAATACAGTGGCGGTCAGGTAGATATCAAAGGTCTGGTGACTTTTGGTTTTGAACGGTCTTTTATCGGTAATGAGCTATGGGATGGTTCAGTTTTAAACTGCCGGATCATGTATGGCTCTAACCCGGATGGTACTGTCCCGGCGGTGACCTTTGGATCAACGGGTACTGACAACAGCAATAACCTTAGCGTCAGTCATTTTCATATTGAGTTCAGCCCGTATTCTGTCGATTTTGGTTTTTGCGAACATGTGACGTTTGATAATTTCAAAGTTGAGTCACACCGCAAAGAAGATGCCACACATTACGTTATGACCATCCGCTCTGAATCCACCAAGCTCAGGCTTCAGGGAATGTTCGTGACCAACCCCAGCACGCTTCAGTACTTTATGCAGGACCTGGGGCGCTATACCGAAATCGACGGGTGGTGTGCGGGCGGCACGCCCAATAAAGACGATAAATATGCCGGGGTTCGTTGGTATTACGGGATGAACATCACCAACTTGTACCGCAAGAGAATATACATGAGTTTTGATAACTGCCTGCCTTCGGATGCAGCGAACGGCAGTGCGGATTACCCGGTTTATTTCGGTCATTACACGGAATTTAAAGGCCGCGCATCGGCGGCCGCTTCGGGGATTACCAGTCAGGGAAGTTTTACCAGTAAAAACAGTGGGCTCATCAGCGCCGGGTATTCCTGCGACATTGATGTGTTCTATAACTTTAATTCGTCGGTGGAAAAAGAAGCCGGGCCACTGGTCTACTTCAGGAATAAAAAATCAAAACTGAAAGGCGCCAAAACAGTAGAAGGCGGAACCGCACCTTTCAGGCTTGTCGGGGGTGATATGGATAATGCCGCTGATACACTCGGCACTGAATGGGGGAATTCGGCAGCAGGTATTGTTTACTGCTACGGCAAAAAGACCATGTATTTAACGGCGGTGGGCAATGTGACGCAGCTCATTGGGATGGCGGGGCAAACCATTGCGCTTAAAGCCAACGTCACCGGATGCATTCTGGTTAACTCATCACTTCTCGTCACCTCAACAGGTGCCAATATCAGTATGGTGGCGGGTAAGTATTACCAGTTTGTTATTGAGAGCGGCAATAAAGCGGTACAAATATAAGAGGTGAAATCATGTCATTTACCATTACCCGTAAATTAACTGTTCGTCGACATTTTCCGGCGCTCGGTGTCGAAATGCCGGGGGAAGAAATTGAAACGGACGTAACCTATACCGCCGTATCATTAACCATTAACGGAGATGGTACAGCGGATGCACAGTTTCAGATTGTGGTAGACGGATGCTATATCCGGGGGAGCCGGGATTATCATTTTGATTATCCCGGCGAAGGGAACCCGTTGACCGCTGCGGAAGAGGCATTAAAAGCCGAACTGGAGGCACAGGAGACTGCTGCGCTGACCGAATAAAACTGAATCTGCCCGCCATTACTGGCGGGTTTGCTTATCGCCTGACTCTTCCTTTGCCGCCTTATTCTCTTCCTTCCTGATCAGCATTAGCGCCAGCTTTGCTTCGGCGAGTTGGTTATCGTTTGCCGCTTTATCCCGGGACAGGATTTGCATATGCGCATTGAGTAACGCCTCACGTGTTGTACACAGCTCGATTTCCAGTTCAACTTCGCGCTTTCTTTTTTTCATCAGATCTTCTTTAGTCGCCATTTTTATTCACCATAGAATTTAGTCAGGAACGCTTCGGCCTCGGAAACGAGGTCATCTTCATCAGCAAAAGCAAACTGTTCCGTTGATTCTAAGTACACATCACTATCAATATCAAATTTCACGGAAAAAGTTACCGCCGCTGTATTTTTTTCATAATCCACTATTTCAGTTTTAAGAACTTCAATGTTAAGTACTGCATCGATGAATGATGAATAAGCAGGGCATATGCCCACGTAGTGGGTGTGTTTTTCTACTTTCTTTGAAACCTGAAGAGACATGTTTAATCCTCAGTTATAGTTATTTAATGGAAACCAACGAGACCCGTCGCAATAAAACGTTACTGCATTTTTCACCGGAATAACAAATGAACCGGCTCCATCTTCGAATGGACCTGTCAGGGTCAATGCCTGCAATGAGCTCCGGTTTTTGATGGTTAGGGTATGCCCCGAGTGCATGCCCGGCATCGATACGGTATTATTTGTTTCGTCAGGGACAACGAATGTGATACTGGCAAAGGAACTTATCTCTGATCCGGTAGGTGTGGTGGTTGCATAAAGCTTTAATCGTTGCCAGGTACCGGTAGGTCCCATCCCGGTCTGGAAACCATTATCATTATCTAAAACTCGTAACGAGTAGTTAGCAGAATTTTTTGCCGTAAGGCCATATGCATTATTCCAGGCATAAAAACCACTCGTTGATGATATGTCATAGAAACCATAAACGAGGTTACCGGCTTCCGGTGTGTTGGCAAAACCGTACATATTATGCGTGTAGTTCCTGAATCCAAACACACACGCACCACGAACCTGAACGCCCTGGCCGACATTGTATGCGCCATTGCTGACCACGTCTAATCCGTAACCCTGCCCCGCGGCCAGTGCTTTATTATTTCTCGTGTTTAATTCGATGCCTACCAGTGAATTAGAGTCCGAGTCCTCATTCAGGCTTGATATAATATTTGCGCCCCACGATTTATTGTTTGGCACTAATTTAATTACAGAACCATTTGACGGCGTTCCGGTTGCTCCGCCGCCACCAACTTTGTACCACGCATCCTCTATGTAAATCGTGTTGTCAACAACGCCCAGGACAAATGCCGACCAGGTGGCGGAGCCATATGTCACGTTGATTATTTGTTTAACCCTGATTTTAGAAATAATCTCGGAGGTTAAATCAGAACAGGTTACCGATTCTGCCGTAAACGTCGTGTTTGACGTGGTAAATAAAACCGGCTGACCCACGTGATGTACATAAAGTGATGCCGTGCCTCGTTCAGAATTATTCGCCAATGCCGCAGAGTTAGCGAATCCACCAATGCTCGATTGAGGCTCCGACTCATGCGGGTCCATCATATTTCTGATAGAGACAACCGGGAATCTGTCATATGGGCCATCACAGTATTTGAAAATCTTCAGTCCCATCCCTGGCAACATCATTTGGTCGTATCCGAGATAGGGAATTCTCAGCTCTGTTGCCCGAGCCCTGGCTAACGTTTCGTATGATGTCGGGTCGAAAGCATCCCGGCTTCCGCCAAAATCCATGATGCTCATTGACTCACTGTTTTTCGACTGTTGAGTCCTCGCGACCGCTCCTTCAAATGTCTGTTTAAAGGCCAGGAGCCATGAACCCATACCCTCTTCGCCTGAACCCAGGTTTGAGCGAATAGCATCAGCATTTTACAATCGGTATTTTCAGGGAGTTACACAGTGCTGATTGGTTACGCCAGGGTCTCAACAGGGGATCAAAACCTCGATTTACAGAAAAACGCGCTGATTCGCGCAGAATGTGAACTGATTTTTGAAGATAAAGCCAGCGGTAAACACGTACGCCGACCAGGCTTAAAGCAGGCGATTCGACGTTCGAGAGAAGGCGATACGTTGGTTGTCTGGAAGTTAGATCGACTGGGGAGGAGCGTCAGGGATCTGATTACCCTTGTCTCAGACCTGCAATCACGTGGCGTACATTTCCGCAGTCTGACCGACTCAATTGATACCAGTACACCTGCAGGCCGTTTTTTCTTTCATGTAATGAGTGCCCTTGCTGAAATGGAAAGGGAATTGATTATTGAGCGGACACGTGCGGGACTGGCAGCAGCTAGGTCTAAAGGCAGAATTGGAGGGCGTAAGCGAGTGATGACAGAGGAGGCAGTTGAAAGAGCCCAGAGAATGCTCGCGAACGGGGCTTCCCGCCAACAGATTGCAGAGATTTATAACGTTGGGGTTAAGACCATCTACAAGTACCTTCCAGTAGCCTCTAAGTTGTAATTCCATTTCACATATAGCAACAGGTGTGCCCGTGATTTATCGCGCCGGAATGGCCGCATTTATCGCGCGGCGCATCAGCAGCGAACATATGCTGGGCAAAAACAGTAAATGGTACGATGCGCCGGCGACCAGGCCTCTCTTTACCATCGAGGTAGGCGAGCGGGTGCAGATCGCCCAATTTTACGACGAAAACTCACAAGAACCGTCGCTGGCAGCAAGACAGCTAAATCGGCATATTTTGCTTCAATTACAATCAGGTACTACGCCTACTTCAGGAATTAATGATGCAAGCGCTCTATCTTGAACTGAAAAATCTCATCATCAACACGCTGAATCTGGAAGAGCTGTCGGCTGACGACATCGACGCCGACGCGGCGCTCTTTGGCGACGGCCTCGGCCTCGACTCCATTGACGCCCTGGAGCTCGGACTGGCGGTCAAAAACCGCTACGGCGTGGTGCTTTCCGCCGAAAGTGACGAGATGCGCCAGCACTTCTACTCCGTCGCGACCCTGGCCGCGTTCATCCACGCTCAACGTACCTGAGGCACGCCCCATGACTGAGTCACATGATATTTATGCAGAAGTCTCGGCGCTTCTGGTTAAGCTGTTTGAAATTGACCCGCAGGAGATCCGCCCGGAAGCACGTCTGTACGAAGATCTCGAGCTGGACAGCATTGATGCCGTCGACATGATCGTCCATCTGCAAAAGAAGACCAGCAAGAAGATAAAGCCGGAAGAGTTTAAGGCCGTGCGTACCGTACAGGACGTGGTTGATGCAGTTGAACGCTTGTCCCGAGAAGCCTGACCCGCATGTCGGGCGCCCCTTCATCAAAGAGCATACAGCTGCTGACGAGCCTGCTCCTGCTGGCCTGGCCGTTTTTAATCTGGCTGGGCCTCGCGCACAACAGCCTGCACTGGCTGCTTCCCTTGATGGCGCTGATTTTGCTGTTACGCTTTCGCCAGACCCGGCGACAGGCGGGGCCGCTGCGCGCCGTAACCCAGCTGGTGGCGCTGGCGGGTATTGCACTGTGCACCGCCAGCTATCTGCTAAAAACGCACCAGCTGCTGCTGTTTTATCCGCTGGTGGTCAACGCCGTGATGCTTGCCGTTTTCGGCGGCTCGCTGTGGTCCGCGATGCCGGTCGTTGAGCGGCTGGGGCGCCTGCGCGACCCGCAGCTTTCCGCGGCCGGCATACGCTACACCCGCCGGGTGACGCAAATCTGGTGCGGCCTCTTTATTCTTAACGGCAGCATGGCGCTCTTTACCGCGCTGTATGGCGATATGGCGCTATGGACGGCATGGAACGGCATGATTGCCTATCTGCTGATCGGCGCGCTGATGGCCGCAGAGTGGCTGGTGCGCCGGCAGATGATAAAGCGAGAATCGTCATGATAGCGCCTCTCTCCCTGGCGTGCTGGCTGGACGCTTCGCGACCGTCGGACACGCCGATCGCCTGGCTGGATGAACAAACATGGACCCTGGGCCATTTGCGCTACGACGTGGCGCTGTGGGTCGAACGGCTGCAACAGCACGACGCCGAACGCTGGGCGCTGTGCTTTGAGGACAGCTATCTGTTTCTCGTCGCGCTGCTGGCTACCCTGCACGCGCATAAAATCCCGGTGATCCCAGGACATAGCCGCAGCTCGCTGCTGAACGAGCAGCGGGCGCTGTTTGACGGCGTACTCAGCGACAGACCCCTCGACTGGCACGGACCCTCGCTGGTCATCGACAGCACGCGGCGCGCGATGGCGGAGCCCGGCACGTTGCAAAGCATCGCCGAGGAGGCCTGCGTCGAGCTGTTTACCTCAGGCTCAACCGGAAAGCCGAAGCGGGTTATCAAACCGATCGCCCATCTTGACCGCGAGGCCGAACTGCTGGCCGCGCGCTTCGCGACCCGCCTTGAGGGCTGCCGCATCGTCGCCTCGGTGGTACCCCAGCACCTCTACGGGCTTACCTTCCGCATCTTTCTGCCGATGGCCCTTGGCCTGCCGCTCCACGCGGCGATGCTCTTTTACGCGGAGCAGCTCAGCGCCCTGAGCCAGCGCTACCGCTATGCGTTCATCAGCAGCCCGGCGTTTTTGAAACGCCTCGATCCCCATCTGACGCCGCCGCCGGTAGAGCTCATTCTCTCCGCCGGCGGCCGGCTTCCCGCGGAAGATGTCGCCCGGGCGGCCGACTGGCTGAAGGTCTGGACGGACGAAATTTATGGCAGCACCGAAACCGGCGTGATCGCCTGGCGTTCGCGGCGCCAGGAAGCGGCGGCCTGGCAGCCCTTTGCCGGCATCAGGCTGCTGCAACAGGGGGAATCTTTTCGCCTGTTTTCACCGCTTATCGCCGATGAAGACGGGCTGTTAATCGATGATACCCTGGAGTTTACCGCTAACGGCCAGTTCCGCCTGACCGGACGGCGTGGGCGGGTGGTCAAAATTGAAGAGAAGCGGATTTCGCTCAGCGAAATAGAGCTCAGGCTCCTGAACCTGCCGGGGATCCGCGAAGCGGCCGCTCTGCCGGTCACCCGCGGCGATCGCCAGGGGATTGGCGCGCTGCTGGTGCTGGATGCGCAGACCCGTCAGCGCTGGCAGCTCGAGGGCAAAACCCTTGAGCGGCAGTGGCGCCAGGCGCTGCGCCCGACGCTGGAACCGGTGGCGCTTCCCCGCTACTGGCGCGTGATTGACGACATCCCGGTCAACAGTATGAACAAGCGTGTCTATGCGCAACTACAGGAGTTTTTTCATGATACCCCATGAAATAGAGCGCCATCAGGCACAGCCGCAGCAGGTTGAAATCGTCCTGCACCTCGACCCTAACCTCTTCTGGTTCAGCGGCCATTTTGCCGTCCAGCCGCTGCTGCCCGGCGTCGCGCAGCTCGACTGGGCGATGCATTACGCCACCACGCTGCTGGCACCGGGCTGGCGCTTTCACAGCATTCAAAACGTCAAATTCCAGGCGCCGCTGCTGCCGGAGACCACCGTCACGCTGGCCCTGAGCTGGCAGGAAGCGCGCCAGATACTGACCTTTAGCTATCAGCGCCACGACGGCGAGGCGCGCCATACCGCCAGCAACGGGAAGATTCGCCTGTGTCGCTAACCTTCCGCCCCTGCGTGGTGATCCCCTGCTACAACCACGGGGCAATGATGGCGCGCGTGCTGGCCCGGCTGCAGCCGTTCGGCCTGCCCTGCATTGTGGTGGACGACGGCAGCGGCGAGGAGACCCGCCTACGGCTTAGCGAGCTGGCAGCCCAGGAGCCGAACCTCACGCTGATTCGGCTGCACGAAAACGCCGGCAAAGGAGTCGCGGTGATCCGCGGCCTGCAGGCCGCCGCCGAAGCCGGCTATAGCCACGCCGTGCAGGTTGACGCCGACGGCCAGCACGCCATCGAAGATATTCCGCAGCTGCTCGAACTGGCCCGCAGCCATCCGGCGGCGCTGATTTCCGGCCGGCCGGTTTACGACGACTCCATTCCCCGCTCGCGACTCTACGGACGCTGGATAACGCACGTCTGGGTGTGGATCGAAACGCTATCGCTGCAGCTGAAAGACAGCATGTGCGGGTTTCGCGTTTACCCGATAGCGCCGACGCTGCGCCTGGCGCAGCGCGTCGCCCTCGGCCAGCGTATGGATTTTGATACCGAAGTGATGGTCCGCCTCTACTGGCAGGGCAACCCCAGCTATTTTGTGCCGACGCGCGTCACCTATCCGCCGGACGGGCTCTCTCACTTTGACGCCTTCAGGGATAACTGCCGCATCTCCTGGATGCATACCCGCCTGTTCCTCGGCATGCTGCCGCGCATCCCCTCCCTGCTGCTGCGCCGCTCCCCCGTACACTGGGCGCGGCAGGAGGAGGTCAAAGGGCTGTGGGGCATGCGCCTGATGCTGCTGGTCTGGCGCCTGCTGGGGCGCAAAGCGTTTTCGCTGCTGCTCTATCCGGTGGTTGCGGTCTACTGGCTCAGCGCGCACCGCGCCCGCCGGGCCTCCCGGGGCTGGCTCTCCCGCGTGCGGGCGCAGCTTAGCGCCCGGCAGCAGCCGCTGCCTGCGCTGAACAGCTATCGCCACTTTCTGCGCTTTGGCCATGCGATGCTCGATAAAATCGCCGGCTGGCGCGGCGAGCTCCGCTTCGACCGCGACGTGGTTTTTGCGCCCGGCGCCGAGGAAACGCTGCACAGCAGCGCCCCCGGCGGCAAGCTGCTGCTGGCCTCGCATCTTGGCGACGTCGAAGCCTGCCGGGCGCTGGCGCAGCTGCAGGGCACCAAAACCATCAACGCGCTGGTGTTTAGCGACAACGCCCGCCGCTTTAAGCAAATCATGCAGGAGATGGCGCCGCAGGCCGGGCTGAACCTGATGCCTGTAACCGATATCGGTCCGGATACCGCCATCCTGCTGAAAGAGAAGCTGGAGCGCGGAGAATGGATTGCGATCGTCGGCGACCGCATCGCGGTGACGCCCCAGCGTGGCGGCACGTGGCGCGTCTGCTGGAGCCCGTTTATGGGCCAGCCCGCGCCGTTCCCGCAGGGGCCGTTTATTCTGGCATCGGTTCTGCGCTGTCCGGTGCAGGCTCATCTTCGCCCTCCGCCAGCAGGACAAGCTGCACATTCATTGCGAACCCTTCGCCGACCCGCTGATCCTGCCGCGCGACGGGCGCGAGGAGGCGATACAACACGCGGTCGATCGCTACGCCAGCCGCCTCGAGCACTACGCCCTGCGCTCACCGCTGGACTGGTTCAATTTTTTCGATTTCTGGCAGTTGCCAGACGCCAAAGAGAAGGAGTAAAGGGTGCTGAACGATCCCCGTTTTACTGCTGAGGTAGAGCTGACCGTCCCGTTTCACGACGTCGATATGATGGGCGTGGTGTGGCACGGCAACTACTTCCGCTACTTCGAGATTGCCCGCGAGGCGCTGCTCAATCAGTTCGACTACGGCTACCGGCAGATGAAGGAGTCCGGCTACCTGTGGCCGGTCGTCGACACCCGCGTCAAGTACCGTGACGTGCTGACCTTTGAGCAGCGCTTTCGCGTACGCGCCCGCCTCGAAGAGTACGAGAACCGGCTGCGCATTGGCTATGAGATCGTTGATGCGGCCAGCGGCAAACGGACCACCACCGGCTACACCATTCAGGTGGCGGTGGAGGAGAAAAGCCGGGAAATGAGCTTCGTCTGCCCGGACGTTCTGTTTGAACGTATGGGGGTCATGCCATGAAACTCTGGCCCCTGCTGATGCTGCTCATTAGCCCGCTGGTCAGCGCGCTGACGCTCGACGACCTGCAGCAGCGCTTCACCGAGCAGCCGGTTATCCGCGCCCGCTTCGATCAAACCCGCACCATCAAGGATCTGCCGCAGCCGCTGCGATCCCAGGGAACGATGCTGATCGCCCGCGATAAGGGCCTGCTGTGGGATCAAACCCGGCCGTTCCCGATGCAGCTGCTGCTCGACGACCGGCGCATGGTGCAGGCGATTAACGGCCAGCCGCCGCAGGTCATCACCGCCGACAGCAACCCGCAGATGTTCCAGTTCAACCATCTGCTGCGGGCGCTGTTCCAGGCCGACCGCCGGGTGCTGGAGCAGAACTTCCGCGTTGAATTCAGCGATGCGGGCGCAGGCCGCTGGACGCTGCGCCTGACGCCGATAGCCACGCCGCTGGATAAAATCTTCGCCACCATCGATCTCGACGGGCAGACCTATCTGGAACATATTCAGCTGAACGATAAGCAGGGCGACCGCACCGATATCACCCTTTCTCAACATCAACTTACGCCAGCGCAACTAACCGATGACGAACGCCAACGATTTGCTGCACGGTAACCGCAGGAGCTTCGCGCTGCTGTGGGGGTTCGCCTGCCTGGTGATGCTGGGCGTGCTGCTGACGCTGCTGCCCCAGTCGCGGATGAACAGCAGCGTGCTGGCGATGCTGCCGAAGCAGACGCTGGGCGCCGTTCCTCCGAGCCTCAATGAGGGCTTTATGCAGCGCCTTGACCGGCAGCTGGTCTGGTTGGTGAGCCCCGGCAGGCAGGCCGACCCGCAGGTGGCCCGCGAGTGGCTCAGTCTGCTGCAGAGTTCCCGCGCACTGGCGACGGTGAAAGGTCCGATGGATGCCGCCGGCCAGCAGGCCTGGGGCGCTTTTTTCTGGCAGCACCGCAACGGATTGATTGACGATGCCACCCGCACCCGCCTGCAAAACGGCGGCGAAGCCCAGGCGCAGTGGATCCTCTCCCAGCTCTATTCCGCGTTTTCCGGGGTCAGCGGCAAAGAGCTGCAAAATGACCCGCTGATGCTGATGCGCGGCTCGCAGTCTGGCGATGGCGAAAAACGGCCAGCGTATGCAGTCTGAAGGATGGCTGGCTGGTGACCGAGGATAAGCAGGGCAACCAGTGGTATCTGCTGCACGGCGAGCTGGCGGGGTCGTCGTTTGATATGCAGCAAACCCATCGCCTGGTGACCACCCTCTCCGGCCTGGAGGCGGAGCTCAAGGCCCGCTATCCGCAGGCTCGGCTGCTCTCGCGCGGCACGGTATTTTACAGCGACTACGCCAGCCAGCAGGCAAAACGGGATATCTCAACCCTCGGCGTCGCCACCATCCTCGGCGTTATTCTGCTCATCGTCGCGGTCTTTCGCTCGCTGCGCCCGCTGATCCTGAGCCTGATCTCCATCGGCATCGGCGCGCTGGCTGGCACCGTCGCCACGCTGCTGCTGTTCGGCGAGCTGCACCTGATGACGCTGGTAATGAGCATGAGCATTATCGGTATTTCCGCCGACTACACGCTCTACTACCTGACCGAGCGGATGGTACACGGCGGCGAGGTCACGCCGTGGCAAAGCCTCGCCAAGGTGCGCAACGCGCTGCTGCTGGCGCTGCTGACGGTCGTCGTAGCCTATTTGATCATGATGCTCGCGCCCTTCCCCGGCATTCGCCAGATGTCGGTATTCGCCGCCGCCGGACTCAGCGCCTCCTGCCTAACGGTTATTTTCTGGCACCCGCTGCTCTCCCGCGGCCTGCCGGTGCGCCCGGTGCCGGCGATGGTCCTGATGCTGCGCTGGCTGGCGGCGTGGCGGCGCAATAAAAAGCTCACCATCGGCCTGCCGGTCGTTCTGGCGCTGCTCTCTCTGGCGGGGATCGCCACCCTGCGCGTCGATGACGATATTTCCCAACTGCAGGCGCTGCCGCAGCCTCTGCTGGCGCAGGAAAAGACGATCGCGACCTTAACTGGCCAGGGCGCCGATCAGAAGTGGTTCGTGGTCTACGGGCGGACGCCGCAGCAGACGCTGGAGCGGCTGGAAACCTTTGTCCCCGCGCTGGAACAGGCGAAAAATAAGGGCCTGCTCAACGGCTACCGGACGATCCCGCTGAACTCTCTGGCCCGCCAGCGTCAGGATCTGGCGCTGCTGAAGGCGGCCTCCCCGGCGGTGAGCCGCGTGCTGCAAAGCGCCGGGCTGCAGGCGATCAATCCGGATCTCGGCCCCATGCCGGTCAGCGTGGAAGCCTGGCTTGCCAGCCCGGCTAGCGAAGGCTGGCACCTACTGTGGATAACCCTGCAGGACGGCGAGAGCGGCGTACTGGTGCCGGTTGACGGCGTGAAGGCGAGCCCGGCGCTGAAGGCCCTCGGCGCAAAATATAGCGGCGTGGCGTGGGTCGACAGAAAAAACGCGTTCGACGAGCTTTTCGCCCTCTATCGCCATTTGCTGACCGGGCTGCTGGGCATTGCGCTGGCCACCATCGCCTGCGGAGCGGTTCTGCGCCTCGGCTGGCGCAAAGGGCTTATCAGCCTCGTGCCGTCGGTACTCTCGTTAGGCTGCGGCCTCGCGGCGCTCTCCCTCAGCGGCCATACGCTCAACCTGTTTTCACTGCTGGCGCTGGTGCTGGTGCTCGGAGTCGGCATCAACTACACGCTGTTTTTCAGCAATCCGCGCGGCACGCCGCTAACCTCGCTGCTGGCCGTCAGCCTGGCCATGATGACCACGCTGCTGACCCTCGGCATGCTGGTATTTAGCTCAACCCAGGCGATCGCCAGCTTTGGCATCGTGCTGGTTAGCGGGATTTTCACCGCCTTCCTGCTATCGCCTCTGGCGATGCCCGGCAAAAAAGGGAAAAAAAGAAGATGATCAAATTCAGATTCGGCCGCGCCCTCGCGCTGATCGCCACCTTAGCCCTTGCCGGCTGCGGCCATTCGCAGAAGGCGCAGCAGGGCCGCCCGCAGGCGTGGCTGGAGCCGGGCACCCGCGTGACGCTCCCGGCGCCGGGCATCTCGCCGACGCTCAGCTCACAGCAGCTGCTGACCGGTAGCTTTAACGGCCAGACCCAGTCGCTGCTGGTGATGCTCAATGCCGATGCGCAAAAGCTGACGCTGGCCGGGCTCTCATCGGTGGGCATTCGCCTGTTCCTCGTCACCTATGATGAGAAAGGCGTGCATACCGAACAGTCGATCGTGGTGCCGCAGATGCCGCCCGCCGGCCAGGTGCTGGCCGACGTGATGCTCAGCCACTGGCCGATAGCGGCCTGGCAGCCGCAGTCTGCCGAAAGGCTGGACGCTGACCGACGCCGGCGACAGGCGCGAACTGCGCAACGCCCGCGGCAGTCTGGTGACGGAAATCACCTACCTGAACCGCAAAGGACGCCGCGAGCCCATCAGCATTCAGCAGCGGGCCTTCGGCTATCACATCACCATTCAATATTTGGGTGACTGAGATGATCTACATTTCCGCTGTCGGCATGATCAACGCGCTGGGCAACAGCCTCGACGAGATAGCCTGCAACCTGACGCGCGGCATCGCCCCCGGTATGCGCCCGCGCGCCGGCTGGCTGCAGGGGCAGCCGCAGGCGGTGCTCGGCGGCGTTGACGGCGAGCTGCCCGCCATAGGCGACGCGTTTGCCGCCCACCGTTCGCGCAACAATCAGTCTGCTGCTGGCGGCGCTGGCGCAGATTCAGCCGCAGGTGGACGACTCTATCGCCCGCTACGGCCGCGACCGTGTAGCGGTAGTGCTCGGTACCAGCACCTCCGGGCTCGATGAGGGCGACAGGCACGTGGACTTAACCCTCAACGCAAAAGCGAGCGCGGCCTGGCACTACCCGCAGCAGGAGCTGGGCGACCCGTCGCGCTTTCTCAGCCGCTGGCTGGATCTCGACGGCCCGGCGTTTACCCTTTCCACCGCCTGCTCCTCCAGCGCCCGCGCGATAATCAGCGGACGGCGGCTGATTGAGGCCGGCCTCGCGGACGTAGCGATTGTCGGCGGCGCCGACACCCTCAGCCGAATGCCGGTAAACGGCTTCCACAGCCTGGAATCCCTCTCCACAACGCTGTGCCAGCCCTTCGGCCGCGACCGCAGCGGGATTACGATCGGTGAAGGGGCGGCGCTGATGCTGCTGACCCGCGAGCCGCAGCCCGTAGCCCTGCTCGGCGTGGGCGAGTCCAGCGACGCGCACCATATTTCGGCCCCCCATCCGCAGGGGGAAGGAGCCATCCGCGCCATTCGCCAGGCGCTCGACGACGCCGGTATCTCCGCCGACGCGGTGGGCTACATCAACCTGCACGGTACCGCGACGCCGCTTAACGATCTGGTGGAGTCGCAGGTCGTCAGCGCGCTGTTTGGCGAGCGGGTGCCGTGTAGCTCTACCAAGCATCTGACCGGCCATACGCTGGGCGCGGCGGGGATCACCGAGGCGGCAATCTCTATGCTCATTCTGCAGCGCAGCCTGCCGCTGCCCGCGCAGGATTTCAGCCTCTCGCCGCGCGACCCGGCGCTGCCCGCCTGCGGCATTATCGATAAAGCGCAGCCGCTGGCCCGTCCGACTATCCTGTCCAACTCGTTTGCCTTTGGCGGCAATAACGCCAGCATTCTGCTCGGGAGAGTGTTATGAACCACTATTTATCGCCCGGCGACTATCTGCCGCACGACGCGCCGATGCTGCTGCTGGAAGAGGTGCTGGAGGTCACTGATGAAACCGCCGTTTGCCGTGTTGCCGTCACCAGCGGCGGCGTACTGGGGCCGTTTCTTGACGCCGAAGGCAACCTGCCCGGCTGGTTCGCGCTGGAGCTGATGGCGCAGACCGTCGGTGTCTGGTCGGGCTGGCATCGTCATCGGCAGGGGAAAAGCACTATTGCGCTCGGCATGGTGCTCGGCGCCAGAGAGCTGACCTGCGCCGCCGGGATTCTGCCCGCCGACCGGACGCTGACCATCAGCGTCAGCCTGCTGATGCAGGACGCGCGTTTTGGCAGCTTTGAATGCGCCATCAGCGCCGGGGATGAGGCGCTGGCAACCGGCCGGGTGAATACCTTTCAGCCCACCGCCGAAGAGTTAACGACGCTTTTTAATCAGGGAGAGAAACCATGAGTCGCTCAGTATTAGTGACCGGCGCCAGCAAGGGCATCGGTCGCGCCATCGCCTGCCGGCTGGCAGCGGACGGTTTTACCGTCGGCGTTCATTACCATCGCGACGCCGAGGGCGCGCGGAAAACCCTCGAGACCCTGCAGGCCGCCGGCGGCAGCGGGCGGGTACTGAGCTTTGACGTCGCCAACCGCGAGCAGTGCCGCGAGGTGCTGGAGCAGGATATCGCCGCCCACGGCCCGTGGTACGGCGTGGTAAGCAACGCCGGGATCGCCCGCGACGGCGCCTTCCCGGCGCTCAGCGACGACGATTGGGATTGCGTTATCCACACCAACCTCGACAGCTTTTATAACGTCATTCAGCCGTGCATTATGCCAATGATCGGCGCCCGTCAGGGCGGGCGGATTGTCACCCTGTCATCCGTTTCCGGGGTGATGGGCAACCGCGGCCAGGTCAACTACAGCGCAGCGAAGGCGGGCATTATCGGCGCCACCAAGGCGCTGGCTATCGAGCTGGCGAAACGCAAAATCACCGTCAACTGCATTGCGCCGGGGCTGATTGATACCGGGATGATCGAGATGGAAGAGGCCGCGCAGAAAGAGGCGATGGCGCTGATCCCGATGAAACGTATGGGCCAGGCGGAGGAAGTGGCCGGGCTGGCCAGCTATTTGATGTCCGACATTGCGGGTTACGTTACCCGCCAGGTTATTTCTATCAATGGAGGTATGTTATGACACGCCGTGTCGTGATTACAGGGATGGGCGGCGTCACCGCCTTTGGGGAAAACTGGCAGGACGTTTCCACCAGGCTGCTCGCCTACGAGAACGCCGTGCGCAAGATGCCGGAATGGCAAATCTACGATGGCCTGCACACCCTGCTCGGCGCGCCGATCGACGATTTCACCCTACCGGAGCACTATACCCGCAAGCGTATTCGCGCCATGGGTCGGGTATCGCTGATGTCCACCCGCGCCAGCGAGCTGGCGCTGGAGCAGGCCGGCCTGATTGGCGAAACGGTGCTGACGAACGGCGAAACCGGTATTGCCTACGGCTCGTCGACCGGCAGCACCGGCCCGGTGAGCGAGTTTGCCACTATGCTGACGGAAAAGCATACCAATAACATTACCGGCACCACCTACGTGCAGATGATGCCGCACACCACCGCGGTCAACACCGGGCTCTTCTTCGGCCTGCGCGGGCGGGTGATCCCCACCTCCAGCGCCTGCACCTCCGGCAGCCAGGCCATCGGCTACGCCTGGGAAGCCATCCGCCACGGCTATCAAACGGTGATGGTGGCTGGCGGCGCCGAAGAGCTCTGTCCGTCCGAAGCGGCGATCTTTGATACCCTCTTCGCCACCAGCCAGCGCAACGATGAGCCGAAAACCACCCCCTCGCCGTTCGACGAGCGCCGCGATGGCCTGGTGATTGGCGAAGGCGCCGGCACGCTGATCCTCGAAGAGCTGGAGCACGCCAAAGCGCGCGGCGCGACGATCTACGGCGAAATCGTCGGCTTTGCCACCAACTGCGACGCCGCGCATATCACCCAGCCGCAGCAGGAAACGATGCAGATTTGCATGGCGCAGGCGCTCAGCATAGCCGGTTTACGCCCCGAAGATATCGGCTATATCTCGGCCCACGGTACGGCGACCGATCGCGGCGATATCGCCGAAAGCCGGGCCAGCGCCGCCCTCTTCGGCAGCCGCGTGCCGATCTCTTCCTTGAAAAGCTATTTTGGCCATACCCTTGGCGCCTGCGGGGCGCTGGAGGCCTGGATGAGCCTGCAGATGATGCGCGAAGGCTGGTTCGCCCCGACGCTCAACCTGCGTCAGCCGGACCCCCAGTGCGGCGAACTCGACTACATCATGGGTGAAGCGCGCAGGATCGACTGCGAGTACCTGCAGAGCAACAACTTCGCCTTTGGCGGCATCAATACGTCCATCATCATTAAGCGTTGGTCCTGATATGTATCGGCTTTTGCTGGGGAAAATTTCGACCTTAAACACCCAGGCGCTGCCGCCGGCGATCTCCGCCCTCGCGCCGCAGGGAGCGCGCCGCGCTGGCTGGCTGGCTGGCCGCGCGCTGCTCTCCCGGGCGATGACGCCGCTGCCCGAGATTATCTACGCCGAACAGGGCAAGCCGGGGTTTGCTGACGGGACGCCGCTGTGGTTTAACCTCAGCCATAGCGGCGACAATATTGCGCTGCTGCTCAGCGACGAGGGAGAAGTGGGCTGCGATATTGAAGTCATTCGCCCGCGTGAAAACTGGCGTCGGATCGCCAATGCGGTATTTAGCGCCGGCGAGCACGCTCAGTTGGAGGCCGAACGGCCGGAGCAGCAGCTGGCCGCGTTCTGGCGCATCTGGACGCGTAAAGAGGCCATCGTTAAGAAGCGCGGCGGCAGCGCCTGGCAGATCGCTAGCGTCGACAGCACCTTCCGAGGCCGGCTGTCGGTCAGCCAGCTCCAGCTTGGCAACCTCAGCCTCGCGGTCTGCACGCCGACGCCGTTCGAGCTCAAGGTCGAACGGTTGGGCTAAGCTATGCTTTGCGCTTCAGCGGCCAGAAGATGGTCAGCACCCCGACAACGATAAGCAGCACGCCCAGCAGCGCGCGCCAGCGGAAGGCCTCGTGCCAGCCGGGCAGCCAGATCGCCGCGGCCCATACCGCAATGTAGCTCAGGCTCAGCAGCGCGTAGGCTTTGGCGAGCGGCAGGCGGTGCAGCGCAAAGTACCAGCACACCATCGACAGCAGATAGCCGCCCAGCCCCAGCGCCAGGCCGAAGGTGCCGGCCCGGAGATGGACAAGGTGGCTGATAAACGCGACCAGCTCGGTCAGCGGCGGCAGTTCCACCATCGCCCCGCGCAGTAGCAGCCTGCGCGGCGCTGACCAGCCCGACGCTAAGTAGCGCCCAGATTAAGCCCATCAGACGCTACTCCCGAGAATCACGATCCCCACGACAATCAGCCCGACCCCAACCCAGTGGCGACGCGCCACCGGCTCGCGCCAGACGCCCCACGCCGCGAGGGTGACCCAGACGAAATTGAGGCTCAGCATCGGGTAGGCAACGCTCACCGGGATCGCCTGCAGCACGCTCAGCCACAGCAGCATTCCGCCGCCGAGCGCCAGCAGCGCCAGCCCCAGCCAGCCGAGAATATGCCGCCCGCGCCGCCCGGATTTCGACGGGCGGGTGGCCTGTTTCTGGCACAGCTGCCCGGCGCAGCTCAGCAGGCTGGCGAGGGCCAGGCAGATCCAGATGCTCATTGCGGCAGATACTGGATAAACACAACCCGTCCTAGCTCATAGGAGCTATCGGGTTTCGGTAGCGGCAGGTCGTTCATGCTCTCCCCTTTATCCATCAGCAGAACCAGCGACACCGGCCCCTGCTGACGATGCGCCTCCAGCCAGCTGGCAAAGTCGCCCTCGCTTAGGTAGCGGCCCTGCGCGTCCGGCCAGTCGAGACCATATTTTAGCTCACCTTGCTTATCGAACAGGATGATATCGCTGCGCCTGAGCTCCCACGACAGGCCGCCGGCAATACCGACGTTATTGGTCAGCACGTAGCGGCTCGGCGCCAGCGACTCGCCGACGATATCGACCATAAACTGCGGCTGCTTGCTATCAATAACCCGGTCGGGAATAGCGAACCCCACCAGCAGCGCCAGCCCCAGCGGGCAGCAGGCGGCGAGCGGCCAGCGCCGGGCGCTATCCCTGAGCGTCAGCCAGCCCACCAGCGCCCAGAGCGCAAAGATCAGGGCTGCCAGCAGGCATTTATACAGCTCGATCTGCGACCACACCGGCTTGTGCATAAAGCTCCACGGCGAGACCGCCAGCACCGCCAGCAGACCGGCCAGGCCGAAGCCGATGTTGATCATGGCGTTGATGCGCAGCGCCCTGCCCCCCGCTTTCGCCGCCTCCAGCGCATAGCGGGCCATCAGAATCGCCAGCGGCCCAAAGCACGGCAGGATGTAGGTCGGCAGCTTGCCCTTAGCAATGCTAAAGAACAGCAGCGGCATCGCCACCCAGCCCAGCAGATACAGCGCGCCGCGGGCGTCGTCGCGTTCGCTCCAGCCGCGCTTCAGCGCCCCGGGCAGCAGCGCCAGCCACGGCAGGCTTCCGCCAATCAGGAACGGAATGTAGTACCAGAACGGCGCTTTATGCTGAGCGTCTTGCTCGGCAAAGCGCTGAATATGCTCCACCCAGAAGAAGTAGCGCCAGAAGTCCGGCTCGCGCTGGGCAATGGCCAGCCCCCACGGCAGCACCACCAGCGCGCAGACGCCCACCGCCAGCCAGCCCCAGGTCAGCACTTCGCGCCAGCGCTTACGCGCAATCACCCACGGCAGTACGCCAACCACCGGCACCGCCAGGGCGAGGAAGCCTTTGGTCATCACCCCCATCCCGCAGGCCACGCCCAGCAGGAGATAGCCGGCCATTTTACCCTTCGAGGTCTGCGCCTGAGCGGCGCCCCAGAAGCTGCACATGGCGAGGGCCATCCACATGGCGATCATCGGGTCCAGCACCGCATAGGTGCCGATACCGTAGACCAGCAGCGCGGTGAGGAACATCACGCCGGAGAGGATCGCCAGCCGCTTATCCCGCCAGATCCGCCACGCCAGCCAGGCAACCAGCAGCGCGGTCACGCTGATGGAGAAGACCGAGCCAAAGCGCACGCCGAAGTTGTTGTGGCCAAATAGCCACTGCCCGATGCTGTTAATCCAGTAGCCGGCAATCGGTTTTTCAAAGTAGCGCAGTCCGAGGAAATGCGGCACCACCCAGTCGCCGGAGGCCAGCATTTCGCGGCTGATCTCCGCGTAGCGCGTCTCGTCAGGCTGCCAGAGCAGGCGGAAATTCAGCGGCAGTACGTAATACAGGGCAAACAGCGCCAGCAGGGAGATACCATAACGAATGCTTTTCATACGTCCTGACTCAGTAATTGTTCACGCCCAAGCCAGCCTTCCCGGCCGGCCAGTTCACCGCGTACCACCTTGCCCACCGGCAGCGCGCTAAAATCAGCGGGCAGCAGCTGGCTTAGCGGACAAAACAGGATCTCTTCCCGCGCCGCCAGCGTCAGCAGTTCATCAAACTGCTGCGCAAAGGCGATGCCTTCCACTTCGGCGTGAATGGTATAGACCGGGACGCCCGGGTCGCGATGAATGCAGTCCAGCAGATAGCGATTAAAGCCGCCGGCATCCACCACGCTGCCGACCACCTCATCCCAGGTGGGAAGCGTGACCGGGATCTGCACGGTCCCCAGCGTCTGGTCGCCGAGCTGCGGCCGGAAGGGGCGGCTGCCCCGGCAGTCGCTGTTGTAGAGAAAATCGAAGGACTCTTTAGCTTTGATGACCCGCTGGTCGGCGCGCCAGCCGGCGACGGCGGAGCAGGTTACCGGACGGCCAATAATCCGCTCCAGCTCCAGCAGCCCGCGTTCAACCTCCAGCGCCAGACGCTCCTGCGGCCAGACGCCGCTCCACGCCTGCCAGCTGTAGTGATCCCAGGCATGCAGGCCCACCTCATGCGCCTGCGCCGTCGCGCGCAGTACCTCTTCATTCCCCGCGCCGATGCGCCGCCCGGGCCAAGCGGTACCGGCCAGCAGGATGTCCCAGCCGTACAGCGAGGCCGCCTTTGAGCGCAGCATCTTCCACAAAAACTTCGGTTTTATCAGGCGCCACAAATGGCGCCCCATATTGTCCGGCCCAACGCTAAAAAAGAAGCTTGCCTGAATCCCGTGCTGGGCCAGAAGGCTCAGCAGCCGCGGAACTCCGTCCCGCGTGCCGCGAAAGGTATCAACATCTATGCGTAAGCCGACCTGTTTCATGATCTCTTATCATCCGCCAGTTCAACGGTGCGCAGGAAGAAGTCGAGGGTATGCTCGACGGTCTCTTCCATCGGTACCGTCGGCGTCCAGCTCAGGCAGCGCTTCGCGTTGCGGATGCTCGGCTTACGGTGCTCGACGTCCTGATAACCTTTACCGTAGTAATCGCTGCTTTCGACATCGCGGAAGCCGGCGAACGGCGGGAAGCTGCCGCGCAGCGGATGGCGCTCGAAGCAAGCCAGCAGCATCTCCGCCAGCTCTTTAATACTGGCTTCGTTATCCGGGTTACCGATGTTGATAATCTGCCCGTCGCAGCGGCCGTCTTTGTTCTCGATAATCCGGAACAGCGCCTCAATCCCGTCGCTGATATCGGTGAAGCAGCGCTTCTGCTTACCGCCTTCGATAAGCTTAATCGGCGAGCCCTCAACCAGGTTGAGAATCAGCTGGGTAATGGCGCGGGAGCTGCCGATACGCGCGGCGTTGAGGTTATCCAGACGCGGGCCCATCCAGTTAAACGGACGGAACAGGGTGAAGCGCAGCGCGGCTTTGTCGCCGTAGGCCCAGATCACGCGATCGAGCAGCTGCTTCGATACCGAATAGATCCAGCGCTGCTTGTTGATCGGCCCCACCACCAGGTTCGAACTGTCTTCATCGAAGTTTTTATCGGTGCACATACCGTACACTTCCGAGGTCGACGGGAAAATAATGCGCTTATCGTACTTCACGCAGTCGCGGATAATCTTCAGGTTCTCTTCGAAGTCCAGCTCGAACACGCGCAGCGGGTTACGGGTGTATTCGATAGGCGTGGCGATCGCCACCAGCGGCAGAACCACGTCGCATTTCTTAATGTGATACTCAATCCATTCGGAGTGAATGCTGATATCCCCTTCGACGAAGTGGAAGCGCGGGTTCTCGAGGAAGCGGCTGATGGCATCAGAACCGATATCCAGACCGTAGATTTCGTAATTATCGTCCTGCAGTAAGCGCTCGGTCAGATGGTTGCCGATAAACCCGTTAACGCCGAGGATCAGCACGCGGGTGCGGCGCTTAGCCGCCGCCACCGGCTTGCTGCTCAGCACGGCGCCGGAGACCAGGCCCAAAGCCTGCGCCAGCTGGGTACCCTGCATATAGACGCCGCGATCGGTCTGGCCGGTGACGATTTCCAGCGCTCCGTCCCGGCAGGCGACCACCAGCGGCGCGGTGGAGATCACCGTCCCCGGCTTCGCCGCCGGCAGATCGCGGCGGACGCGAGATGTCCAGACGATAAATTTGTTGGCGCCGGTATAGCCAAACGCGCCCGGCCACGGATCGGATACCGCGCGGACCAGGTTATGCAGGGCCTGAGCGGGCTGCTCCCAGTCAAGACGGCCATCTTCCGGCGTACGGCGGCCGACGTAGGTCGCCTGGCTCTCGTCCTGCGCGCGAGCGTCAATTTTGCCTTCACGGATCGCCGGCAGCGCCTGGCCCAGCAGCTCGGACGCCGCCGCGCATAGCCTGCGGTGCAGGGTCAGCGCCACGTCATCGCCGCCGATGGCCACCGTCTGCTGGGCGACGATATCGCCGGCATCGGCGCGGCTGACCATGCGGTGCAGGGTGACGCCCGTTTCGCTTTCACCGTTGACCAGCACCCAGTTCAGCGGCGCGCGGCCGCGATACTTCGGCAGCAGGGAGCCGTGCAGATTAAAGGCGCCCTGCGGCGCAAGATTGAGGATCTCATCGCCCAGCAGATTGCGGTAGTAAAAGGAGAACAGGACCTCCGGTTTCATGTCGCGGATACGTTCAATCCACAGCGGGTGATTCACATCTTCTGGCGCCCACACCGGGATACCTTGTTCCGCAGCGATACGCGCCACCGAACCAAAGAAATGGTTTTCGCCGGGGTTATCCGGATGGGTGAAAATAGCGGCAATGTCATACCCGGCGTCCAGCAGGGACTGAATACCAGCACAACCCATATCGTGATAAGCGAAGACTACGGCTTTCATGAACGATCTTCCTCTTGAGATGCCGTTTCCGGCTGACGAACAACACGTTGAATAAAGTAGCGGGGGCGGGCGCGCACATCGTTATAGATGCGGCCGATATACTCCCCAAGCAGGCCCATGCCGACAAACTGGGCGCCGATAAACATAAACAGCACGGCGAAGAGCACGAACACCCCTTCGGCCGCCCACTGCGGGCCGAGAACCAGGCGCAGCACGATCAGCAGGATCGAGAAGGCAAAGCCCAGCAGGGCGATGACGCTGCCGAAAACGCTGAGCAGACGCAGCGGCGTGGTGGTCAGGCAGGTCACCAGGTCGTACATCAGGTTAATCAGGCGCATAAAGCTGTATTTGGAATCGCCGAACTCGCGCTCGGCGTGCATCACCGGGATCTCCACCGCCCGGCGGGCGAAGGTGTTCGCGAGGATCGGGATAAAGGTGCTGCGCTCGTGGCAGTTGAGCATCGCGTCGATGATATGGCGGCGATAGGCCCGCAGCATGCAGCCGTAATCGCCCATCGCTTTGCCGGTGGTGCGCTGGATCAGGCGGTTGATCATCTTCGACGCGGTTTTGCGGAAGAAGGTATCCTGGCGGTTCTGACGTACGGTACCGACCACGTCATAACCCTCGTCCGCTTTCTCCACCAGCCGCGGGATCTCCTCCGGCGGGTTTTGCAGGTCGGCATCAAGAGTGATAATCAGATCGCCGGTGACGTGGCTAAAGCCCGCCATGATCGCCGAGTGCTGGCCGTAGTTGCGGTTCAGCAGCACCGCCACGACGCGGCTGCCTTCGGCTTCGGCTGCCGCCGTCAGCATGCGGGCGGAGTCATCGCTGCTGCCATCATCGACCAGCAGGATTTCATAGTCGCGCCCAAGGGTGGCGCAGGCGCTATCCGTGCGGCGAATGAGCTCCGGCAGGCTCTCCTGTTCGTTATAAACGGGGATGACCACCGAGACTTTCTTCACGGGAGGATAAGTAAACATATTAACGTCCTGACAGCTGGCGCAGAGCGGAGATCACGCGGGTGACGTCGTCATCGGTCATATCCGGGAACAGCGGGAGTGAACAAATGCGCGCGCTGTTCCATTCCGTATTCGGTAATGACAGCGTCGGGAAGCGCTCGCGGTAGTACTTTTGCGTATGCGCCGCGCGGAAATGCAGCCCGGTGCCGATGCCCATGGCTTTCAGCTGCTCCATTAAGGCATCGCGATTAATGCCGCAGAGGGCCTCATCGACGCGGATAATAAACAGGTGCCAGGCGTGCTGGTGCTCCCAGTCAGGCGCCTGCAGCGGCGCGAACGGGGTATCCGCCAGCTCGCTCAGATAGCGACGAGCAATGTCGGCGCGACGGCGGTTGGCGTGCGGCAGCTTCTTCAGCCTGCACCAGCGCCAGCGCGGCGTTGATATCGGCCAGGTTGTACTTGAAGCCCGGGGAGATCACCTCCGCCTGCGGCGCGCGGCCGAGGGTCTGACGGTCGTAGGCATCAACGCCAAGGCCGTGGAATTTGAGGCTACGGATGCGCGAAGCCAGCTCGTCGTCATCGGTGACGATCAGGCCGCCTTCGGCGCAGGTCATATTTTTAATGGCGTGGAAGGAGAAGATTGCGGTGCCGCGGCTGCCAACGTGACGGCCCTTGTAGTAAGTCCCCGCCGCGTGGGCGGCATCTTCAATCACCGCGATACCGTGACGCTCGCCGACGGCGCGAATGGCGTCGATATCCGCCGGCGCGCCCGCGTAATGCACGGGAACGATGGCCCTGGTGCGGGGGGTAATCGCCGCTTCGACCGCTTCAGCGGCGATCATTAGGTTATCGCGATCGATATCGATCATCACCGGCGTCGCGCCCAGCAGACAGATCATGTTGAGGGTCGAGACCCAGGTCTGCGAAGGGGTGATCACCTCATCGCCGGCGCCGATGCCCAGCGCCATCAGCGTGACGTGCATGCCGCCGGTGGCCGAGCTGACCGCCACCGCGTGACGATTGCCGGTCAGCGTGCAGAAGGCCTCTTCCAGCGCCTGATTTTTCGGCCCGGTGGTGATCCAACCTGATTGCAAAACTTCACGCAGCGCGGCCAGCTCTGCGTCACCCATTGACGGGCGCGAAAACGGCAAAAATTCGCTCATCATTTTCCTGCTCAGTATATGGTCCGAACAAACTCAGACCGGTAGAAAAAAATATCCTGCGCCAGCGGACTTAAACAAAATGAAAATGAAATTCTTTCAATGCCACATTTTCATTGCAGGGTATTTGCCGTTATTTAATTTAGACGGGGTTGCTTAGGATAATATTAAGAAATTAATATAGTTGGCGATCGGCAATACAACCAGTTGTTTTATAAATAAGTTTATTAACTGTGATGGCTGATTTAAGCGGGAAGGATGGAGTTTCCGGATCGGCAGCGGCCGGGAGCTCGGCGCGGTAAATTAAACAAACATTAAACCGTTAAACAATAAATAGAATGTTACGCGCTGATACTAAACAGAGAAATCTTACATAGATCACAAAATTATTTCCGGGGTATTACAGGTTTGCAAAAAAACCGGCGGCTAATTGGCTGGCAGGATAATGAATAATAGCGTCCCTATCGGCGCACGACCGTGAACTCAGGTTTCAGGCGCCGCTGATAGCGCGCGTCTATATGATTTTCTTATACTATTGGGCCATTGATTGATCTGAGTGACCCCTAAAGTATGATGAATTATTAAAAGCATCATACTTTTCCGCTCACTGAGATTAACGCCTTGTCGATCCTTCGCTCCTTCATCCGCCCTCTTCTGACGGCGGTTTTCATCTGCCTGCCTCTGCTTACCGGCGCGGCCGCGCGTGAATTAGTGACCGCCTGGCCGGTTAACGTTGGCCCTCTGAATCCCCACCTCTATACCCCCAACCAGATGTTCGCCCAGAGCATGGTCTACGAGCCGCTGGTCAAATATCAGCAGGATGGCTCGGTCAAGCCGTGGCTGGCGAGCCGCTGGAGCCACTCCGCGGACGGAAAAGTCTGGCTGTTTACCCTGCGCAGTGACGTGCAGTTCTCCAACGGCGAACCGTTTAACGCCCGGGCGGCGGTAGCCAATTTTCAGGCGGTGCTGGCGAACAGGCAGCGTCACGCCTGGCTGGAGCTGACCAACCAGATCAGCGATGTCAGAGCGCTGAGCGATAGCCAGCTGCAAATCACCCTCAAAAGCGCCTACTACCCTTTTCTCCAGGAGCTGGCGCTGCCGCGTCCGTTCCGCTTTATCGCCCCGTCACAGTTTGTTGACGGCGGCACCCTGCACGACATTAAGGCGCCCATCGGCACCGGGCCGTGGGTGCTGAAAACCACCAAACTCAACCAGTATGACGTGCTGGTGCGCAACCCACGCTACTGGGGCGAAAAACCGGCGCTTGACCAGGTGACCGTGAAGGTCATTCCGGATCCGCTGACCCGCGCCGTAGCCTTTGAAACCGGCGATATCGATCTGCTTTACGGCAACGAGGGCCTGCTGCCGCTGGACACCTTCGAGCGTTTCAGCCATAGCCCGGCCTGGCGCACCCAGCTTTCTCAGCCCGTTGAAACGGTGATGCTGGCGCTTAACTCTGCCAAAGCGCCGACCAATGAGCTGGCGGTGCGGGAAGCGCTCAACTACGCGGTCAACAAAAAGTCGCTGATCGACAACGCGCTGTACGGCACCCAGCAGGTCGCCGATACCCTGTTTGCCTCTTCGGTCCCCTACGCTAATATCGGCCTGACGCCGCGCCGCTACGATCCGCAGCGGGCTAACGCCCTGCTGGAGAAGGCCGGCTGGCTGAGGCCCGCGGGCGAACAGATCCGCCGGAAAAACGGCCAGCCGCTGCGCATAGAGATGTCGTTTATCGGCACCGACGCGCTGAGCAAATCCATGGCCGAAATTATGCAGGCCGATATGCGCCAGGTGGGCGTCGACGTCGTGCTCAACGGCGAAGAAGAGAGCAGTATTTACGCCCGCCAGCGCGACGGCCGCTTCGGCATGATTTTTAACCGCACCTGGGGCGCGCCGTACGATCCGCACGCCTTTATGAGCTCGATGCGCGTCCCCTCTCACGCCGACTATCAGGCCCAGCTGGGATTAGCCGATAAGGCGCTTATCGACCAGCAGATTGGCAAGGTGCTGGCTACCGCCGACGAAACCCGGCGCCAGGCGCTGTATCGCGACATCCTGACCCGCCTGCATAACGATGCGGTCTATCTGCCCATCAGCTACGTCTCAACGATGGTGGTGGCAAAACCCGAGCTCGGCACGATCCCTTACGCTCCCATCGCCGCCGAGATTCCGTTCGAACTGATCCAGCCGGAGCAGCCCTGATGCGGCGCTACGCACTGCGGCGCATCCTGCTGCTGATGCCGATGATTTTCGCCGCCTCGGTCATTATCTTTCTGATGCTGCGCCTCGGCACCGGCGACCCGGCGCTGGACTATCTGCGCTTATCAAATCTCCCGCCGACGCCGGAGATGGTGGCCTCCACGCGCGCGATGCTCGGGCTGGACCAGCCGCTCGTCGCCCAGTACGTCAGACTGGCTATGGCAGGCGCTGCATCTCGATTTTGGCCTCTCCTTCGCCACCCAGCGACCGGTAATCGACGACGTGATGCACTTCCTGCCCGCCACGCTGCAGCTGGCGGGCGCGGCGCTGGTCATTATCCTGCTGACCTCCGTGCCGCTGGGGATTTGGGCCGCCCGCCATCGCGACCGCCCGGCGGATTTCATCGTGCGGGCGATCGCTTTTCTCGGCGTCTCGATGCCCAACTTCTGGCTCGCCTTCCTGCTAGTGATGTTTTTTTCCGTCTACTTGCAGTGGCTGCCGGCGCTGGGCTACGGCGGCTGGCGGCACCTTATTCTACCCGCGGCGTCGATAGCCCTGATGTCGCTGGCCATTAACGCCCGCCTGCTGCGCGCCAGCATGCTGGAGGTTGCCGGCCAGCGGCACGTGACCTGGGCGCGGCTGCGCGGGTTGAGCGACCGGCAAACCGAACGCCGTCATATTGTACGCAACGCCTCTCTGCCCGTGGTGACGGCTATCGGGATGCATATTGCCGAGCTGATTGGCGGCACGATGATTATCGAAAATATCTTTGCCTGGCCGGGCATCGGGCGCTACGCGGTATCGGCCATCTTTAACCGCGACTACCCGGTGATCCAGTGCTTCACGCTGGTGATGGTGGTGGTGTTTGCCCTCTGCAACCTGACGGTTGACCTGCTCAACGCCGCGCTGGACCCGCGCATTCGCCGCCATGAAGGAGCGCGCCGGTGAACCTTTTTCTTTCCGCCCGCTGGCCGGTACGCCTGGCGCTGATCGTCATTATCCTGCTGGCGCTGATTGCCCTCACCGGCCAGTGGTGGCTGCCCTACGACCCGCAGGCCGTTGATTTATCGTCTCGCCTGCTGTTGCCGGACGGCCAGCACTGGCTGGGTACCGACCATCTGGGACGCGATACGCTTTCCCGTCTGCTGGCCGCCACCCGGGTTTCTCTCGGCGCGGTGCTGGCCTGCCTGCTGCTGGTGCTGACGCTCGGGCTGGTTATCGGCGGCTGCGCCGGGCTGATGGGCGGCCGGGTCGATCAGCTCACCATGCGGGTTGCCGATATGTTTATGACCTTTCCGACCTCAATCCTGTCGTTTTTCATGGTCGGCGTACTGGGTAGCGGGCTGACTAACGTGATTATCGCCATCGCCCTGTCGCACTGGGCATGGTACGCGCGGATGGTGCGCAGCCTGACGATTTCGCTACGCCAGCGCGAGTTTGTCCTCGCCTCCCGGCTGTGCGGGGCGGGGCATGTCCGCGTCTTTGTCGATCATCTGGCAGGCGCGGTGGTGCCGTCGCTGCTGGTGCTCGCCACGCTTGATATCGGCCATATGATGCTGCACGTCGCCGGAATGTCGTTCCTTGGCCTCGGCGTCAGCGCGCCAACCGCGGAGTGGGGAGTGATGATTAACGACGCGCGCCAGTATATCTGGACCCAGCCGCTGCAGATGCTGTGGCCTGGCCTGGCGCTGTTTATCAGCGTGATGGCCTTTAACCTGGTGGGCGACGCGCTGCGCGATCGTCTCGATCCTCACCTGATCGCGGAGCATAGCCACTGATGCCACAGCAGATCGAACTCGAGCACTTCACCCTCCACGCCGGGCAACCTCTGGTCCACGATCTGTCGTTGACGCTGCGACGCGGCCAGGTGCTGGCGCTGCTCGGCAGCAGCGGCTGCGGAAAATCGCTGACCTGCGCCGCGGCCCTTGAGGTGCTGCCGCCCGGCGTCCGCCAGAGCGCCGGGCGCATCCTGCTCGACGGTATGCCGGTCCTCGGCAGGCAGCTGCGCGGAGGCACCGTCGCCACCATCATGCAGAATCCTCGCAGCGCCTTTAACCCGCTGCACACCATGGCGGCTCACGCCCGGGAAACCTGCCGCGCCGTCGGCCGGCCGCCGGATGAAGCCTCATTTATCGCCGCCCTGCAGGCGGTAGGGCTGGAGAACCCCGCCCGGCTGCTCAGGCGCTATCCCTTCGAGATGAGCGGCGGCATGCTGCAGCGCATGATGATTGCCCTCGCCGTGCTGAGCGAGGCGCCGTTTATCTTTGCCGATGAGCCCACCACCGACCTCGATGCCGTCGCCCAGGCGCGCATTCTTGACCTGCTGGAAGAGATCGTCGCCACCCGCGGCCAGGGCCTGCTGCTGATCACCCACGATATGGGCGTGGTGGCGCGGCTGGCGCATGAGGTCGCGGTAATGGATGGCGGTCGTATCGTCGAACGCTGCGATGTGGCAACCCTGTTCAGCGCCCCGCGGCATCCGGTTAGCCGGCGGCTGCTGGCGGCGCACCTGGCGCTGTATGGAATGGAGAGCAGAGCGTGAATTTACTTAACGTCGCTGGCGTCAGCCACGGTTATCCGCATCACCCGGCGGTGCTGCAGCAGATCGACCTCAGCATCGCGCCGGGGGAGACGATCGCCCTGCTCGGCCGCAGCGGCTGCGGCAAGAGCACTCTCGCGCGCATGCTGGTGGGGCTGGAGTCGCCGGAATGCGGCGTCGTCACCTGGCGCGGCACGCCGCTCACGGCCCTCAAGGGCGAAGCTCTGCGCGCCTTTCGCCGCGATATCCAGCTGGTTTTTCAGGACCCGCTGAGCGCGGTGAATCCGCGTAAAACGGTGCTCGAGATTATCAGCGAACCGCTGCGCCACCTGTTCCGCTATTCGCGCGATGAGCGCATGGCGCAGGTGAAGGCGATGCTGCAGGCGGTCGATCTCTCCGCGGACCTGCTCCACAGGCGCCCGCTGCAGCTCAGCGGCGGACAGCTCCAGCGCGTGTGCCTGGCCCGGGCGCTGGTGGCCAGGCCGCAGCTGCTGATCCTTGATGAGGCGGTGTCGAATCTGGATCTCGTGCTGCAGGCGGAGATCGTTGCCCTACTCAAGCGTCTGCAGGTACAGTTTTCCGGCGCCTGCCTGTTTATCACCCACGACCTGCGGCTGGTCGAACGCTTTTGCCAGCGGGTGATGGTGATGGAGGGCGGGCAAATTGTTGAAACCACGGAGATAAGCTCCCCGCTGCGTCTTCAGTCCACGGCGGGCCGGGCGCTACAGCGCGCGGTACTTCCCGCTTTTCCAGCCTCCCTGACCAAAGAGAAACGACCATGCAGCGCGTAACCCTGACTCTTGATGATGAGCTCCTCGCCACCCTTGATACGCTCAGCGAACAGCGGGGCTACAACAACCGCTCGGAAGCGGTGCGCGATATTTTGCGCAACGCCCTGATGCATGAGCACGCGCAACAGAGCGAACAGCGCGGCTACGCGGTGCTCTCCTACGTGTATGAACACGAGAAGCGCGAGCTGGCGAGCCGGCTGATTGCCGCCCAGCACCACCACCACGATCTCTCCGTCGCCACGCTGCATGTGCACATCAGCCACGATGACTGCCTGGAGATTGCGGTGCTAAAAGGGGAGATGGGCCAGCTGCAGCGCTTCGCCGATGAGGTGATTACCCAGCGCGGCGTACGCCACGGGCATTTGCACTGCCTGACCGCCGACGAGGAGCACTCCCACCGGTAGTCTCGCCGCCGTTTATCAACAGTTGATAAACCTGTTGAATCATAAGCATGGTTAACTATCCCGCTTCGTGAATAATAGCGCCTCATTTAACGATCTCGTTATGGCGAGGCTCCTGCACAAATATAAGTTACCGCCCTGCTGGTATCGAGAGAGACCACTCAGGGAAATACAGGCATCCATCGAATCAAGGTGTTGCCAAGGTAACTTCTGACGGCATTCGTGCCGGACGGATACGTTGTACAGTTCGAGGTTGTGCCCCCTGATTATACGCGGCGTCGACGCTGAGCCAGAAGCGCGTAATCAAGGCGGAGGGGCAGGGCATAGAAACCTATGCCCAAGCCCGACAACGCAGAGTACGCGCTTCCGGCACGCGTCCCGAAGGGCTGGGGCTGTTTTGGTCCAATACCGCGTTGCTCGCAGCGCATTTGGGCCCCCAAACTACACCGCTCGCGCCTTGCCTTGGGCCAAAATAACCGCCAGCGACGTTCACGTCTAATCAGGGGGCACAACCTAAACCAGGACGTAGGGATCTGCCCGCAATCTGCCTGTGGTCATCCTGTCTTGTTCGCCCCTATGAGTGATTTTTTATAGGGAATTACACCATGTCATCCATCCAATATTGCGCCACCCATCCGGCTAACGCCGCCTTCGACGGCGATGCCATCGCCCAGTACATGCGTACCGATTTTATTACGCTGCCGGAGCAGCTCAGCGTCCATGAAGCGCGGGAGCGCTTTGTCTCGCAGCTCAGCAGCGACGATATTCCAGGCCAGGTTTTCGTCGTCGCCGGCAGGAAGCTGCGCGGCAGCCTGTCGATTAAAAAACTGCTGCAGGAGAGCGATACCGCTCAGCCCATTCGCCACTTAATGGAGAGCTGCCTGTTCCGCGTCAAGCCCGATGACGAGCGCCAGCAGGTGGTGGCCGAACTGGCCGATCGCGGGCTTGACCTGGTGCCGGTGGTCGAAAAAGGCGAGCTGGTGGGCTGCCTGATGGAGAAGGAGATCGCCCATCTGCTGGAAGATGAGGTCACCGAAGACGCGCATCTGCAGGGCGCCACGCTGCCGCTGGAGAAGCCCTATCTGGAGATCAGCCCGTGGACGCTGTGGAAAAAGCGTTCGGTCTGGCTGCTGCTGCTGTTCGTCGCCGAAGCCTACACCAGCAGCGTGATCCAGCACTTTGAAGAGGCGCTGGAATCGGCCATTGCGCTGGCCTTCTTCATCCCGCTACTGATTGGCACCGGCGGCAACAGCGGCACGCAGATCACCTCCACGCTGGTGCGCTCGATGGCGCTGGGCGAAGTGCGGCTGCGCGATATGGGGCGGGTTATCCGTAAAGAGGTCTCGACGTCATTGCTGATCGCCCTCACGCTCGGGCTGGCGGGATGCCTGCGCGCCTGGATGATGGGCATCGGCATGGAAATCACGCTGATCGTCAGCCTGACGCTGGTGTGCATTACGCTGTGGAGCGCGCTGGTATCGTCGGTGATCCCGCTGGTGCTCAAGCGCGTCGGCATTGACCCAGCGGTGGTCTCCGCGCCGTTTATCGCCACCCTGATCGACGGCACCGGGCTGATTATCTACTTCAAAATCGCCCAGTATTTTCTCGGTCTGAACTGATCGGCCAGGGCCCGCCGGCCCGCGCCCGGCGGCCCGTTTTTTGCCAGCGCTATGCCGAGAGCCAGCGCATGCCTGCGGCTTTCATCTCCCGCTCCAGGTCGCTGCCCCGGGTGGCAAAAACCCGCTGTAGCGGAAAACCGCTCTGCTCAAGCAGATAGCCCAGCGCGGCATACTCGCGCGGATACTTTGCCGCCAGCGCCGAATCAACCTCGACCGGTCCCAGCGGGAAGGTAAAGGTCCCCATATCGTAGATACTCTGCCGGTGGAATAGCCGCCACGCGCCGTCGCGCTTTTCCGCCATATCGTAAAAACGGTTGTGGCACTCGCAGCCGATATTCAGCCGGGTGTTCTCCGCAATAATCATCGCGCAGGTTTCAAGGATCGCGCGGCTGCCGTCCGCGCTGAACTGCACGACCGGGGAGCTAATCAGGTGGCGAGTCCGCAGCTCAGAGGCGCCCATGCGTATCGAACCATCGATAAAATCGCTGGCCGGCCCCTCAAACCAGGTAATTTCTATCGTTCCGTCCGGGTGAAACAGCTCGCGTAATTTATCCCATTCGCTCAGGTCGCGATGGATCCAGCCGGTCATCAGATCGTTAAGCTGCTGGCGGTCCTGCAGTTGGCTATGCATGTTGGTCTCTCCGATTAGTGAACCGGATGTAGTTTGTCGCCGGGATACAATAACTCAAATATACAGATTTCATCGATCAATCACTTTAAGTGATGAATGAGGAGCCCTATGGAGCTACGCCATCTGCGCTACTTTTTGGCCGTCGCCGAGGAGAGCCATTTCGGGCGCGCCGCGGAGCGCCTGCACATCGTGCAGCCCGCCCTGAGCAAGCAGATTAAAGACCTCGAAAACGAGCTGGGAGGCGCGCTGTTTATCCGCTCAAGCCGCCGGGTGACGCTCACCGAAGCCGGGAAGCTGCTGCAGGTCCAGGCGCAAAACATTCTCGCCCAGACCGAGCACAGTCGCTTAATTGTCGAACGATCGCTCAAGGGGGAGATGGGCCAGGTGCGGGTCGGCTTTGCCGGTAACGCGGTGCTTAGCGGTCGGCTGATTGCCGATATGCGGCGCTTTCACCAGCGTTATCCGCAGGCGGAGATCGGGGTGCAGGAGCTGGAGCCGCACCAGCAAATCGAAGCCATTCTGCATGACCGGCTCGATATCGGCTATCTGCCGGATTTTCAGGGCGCAAACCACCCGGCGCTGCGCCGGGAGGCGGTCGGCAGCTGGCAGCGGTTCGTGGCGATGAGTGAGGATAGCCCGCTGGCCGCGCACGCGCGGCTGAGCGTGGCGATGCTGGCGGACGAACCGCTGATCCTCTACGCCAGCCACGATGCGGATGCGCAGCTAGCGTCAACGCTGCAGGCGCTCAGCGGCGGGGAAAACCGCCTCGTCTCCCGCGCGTCGGGGACGCTGAGCGTGCTGGCGATGGCCGGCGCCGGGCTGGGGGTGGCGCTGGTCCCCGAGCCGGTGGTACAGGTCGGCATTCCGGGTATCGTCTATCGCCCGCTGGATGCCCCGGAGCTCTGCGCCAACCTGATCCGGGTCAGCCGCAAAGAGGAGATTAACGGCGCGGCGCGCGCCTGGCAGGCGCTGTTTACGCCGCCTTCTGCCGCCGGAGAGTAGCGCCCTACTTCCCGGCCAGCGCCTGCGCGCAGGCCCAGGCGGAGGCCCAGGCCCACTGGAAGTTATAGCCGCCGAGCCAGCCGGTGACGTCCATCACTTCGCCGATAAAATAGAGCCCGGGCACTTTTCGCGCTTCCATCGTACGGGAAGAGAGTTCGTTGGTATCCACGCCGCCGAGGGTCACCTCCGCCGTGCGGTAGCCCTCGGTACCGTTGGGCTGCACGCGCCATGCGGTCAGCGTCTCAACCAGCGCCTCCTGCTCGCGGAGGTTGAGCTGCTTCAGCGTGACGTCCGGGATCTGCCCCAGCTGCTGCAGGCACTCGACCAGACGCTTCGGCAGCTGCATGGCGAGGGTATTTTTCAGGCTTTGATTCGGATGCTCCGCCCGCTGCTGGTTGAGGAACGCCTCAAGATGGCAATCCGGCAGCAGGTTGACGCTGACGAACTCCCCCGGCTGCCAGTAGCTGGAAATTTGCAGCACCGCCGGGCCGGAGAGCCCGCGATGGGTAAACAGCAGATTCTCGCGGAAAACCGTGCCGTTCTCGGCGGTAATGGTCGACGGCACCGACACGCCGGAGAGCGTCTGCAGCTGCTCAAGCAGCGGTTTATGCAGGGTAAAAGGCACCAGCCCGGCGCGGGTCGGCAGCACCGTCAGGCCAAACTGTTCGGCAAGCTTGTAGCCGAACGGCGAGGCGCCAAGGCCCGGCATCGACAGGCCGCCGGAGGCGACCACCAGCCTGTTCGCCGCCGCCGTTTCGCCGTTCAGCTGTAGCGTGAAGCCCGCGTCGTCGCGCTCGACGCTCAGGATCTCCGTGCGCAGGCGGATCTGCACGCCGCCCTTTTCGCACTCGGCCAGCAGCAGGTTGACCACCTGCTCGGCAGAGTCGTCGCAGAACAGCTGACCGAGGGTCTTCTCATGCCAGGCGATACCGTGTTTCCCCACCAGATCGATAAAATCCCACTGGGTGTAGCGCGCCAGCGCCGACTTGCAGAAATGCGGGTTCTGGCTGAGATAGGCCGCCGGCTCGATATACATATTGGTAAAGTTGCAGCGCCCGCCGCCGGACATCAGGATTTTACGCCCCGGCTTTTTGCCATTATCCAGCAGCAGCACGCGCAGCCCCGCCTGTCCCGCCTGTGCTGCACAAAACATTCCCGCCGCCCCGGCGCCGATTACAATGGCATCAAACCTTTCCACACTGCTTCCTCATGTCCCGATTGTCGGGAATTGTAAATATTTCACGCTGGTCGCACCAGCGCGAAAAATTAAGTATTTATGTACATCATTGAAAGATATAGGATTACTCCCAAGCGGTTTGCGCCTGAAGAGCAAGGAAATCAAAAAAAGTCTATATTTCACTTTGCCCGCGCCGCCAAAGTCACTGATAATGCGCCGCGTTCATGTCCTCAAAATGGCGTAACGTCCTATGCTACATTTATTTGCCGGTCTGGATTTCCATACCGGGCTATTACTATTGCTTGCTTTAGCTTTCGTACTGTTTTACGAAGCGATTAACGGCTTTCATGATACCGCAAACGCTGTTGCAACTGTGATCTACACGCGCGCAATGCGGTCGCAGCTTGCTGTGGCGATGGCGGCCCTCTTCAACTTTTTCGGCGTTCTGTTGGGTGGTCTTAGCGTAGCCTATGCCATTGTGCATATGTTGCCGACTGACCTGCTGCTTAACATGGGTTCTGCCCATGGCCTCGCTATGGTGTTCTCCATGCTGCTGGCGGCGATTATCTGGAACCTCGGCACCTGGTACTTCGGTCTTCCGGCCTCCAGTTCGCATACCCTGATCGGCGCCATCATCGGGATTGGTTTAACCAATGCATTGATGACCGGCACCTCGGTGGTTGACGCGCTGAATATCCCGAAAGTCATCGGTATTTTCGCCTCGCTGATCGTCTCGCCGATCGTCGGCCTGGTGATAGCCGGCAGCCTGATTTTCATTCTGCGCCGCTACTGGAGCAACACCAAGAAACGCGCCCGCATCCACCTGACTCCTGCGGAACGTGAAAAGAAAGATGGCAAGAAAAAGCCGCCGTTCTGGACCCGTATCGCGCTGATTCTGTCAGCCATAGGCGTGTCATTCTCGCACGGCGCGAACGACGGTCAGAAGGGCATCGGCCTGGTGATGCTGGTGCTTATCGGCGTCGCGCCGGCGGGTTTCGTGGTGAACATGAACGCCTCCGGCTACGAAATCACCCGTACCCGCGACGCGGTCAATAACGTGGAAACCTTCTTCGAGCAGCGCCCTGAACTGCTGAAGAAAGCGACCGGCGTTGACCAGCTGATTCCGTCACCGGAACCCGGCGTAGCCGCTGCGGGCGAGTTCCACTGCCATCCGGCGAACACCGTCAACGCGCTTAACCGCGTGAAAACGATGCTCACCGGAATCGAAAGCTACGACGCGCTCACTCTCGATCAGCGCAGCCAGATGCGCCGCATTATGCTGTGTATTTCCGACACCGCCGACAAGGTCGCGAAGCTGCCGGAAGTGAACGGCGATGATAAGCGTCTGCTGAAGAAGCTGAAAACCGATATGCTGAGCACCATCGAGTACGCGCCAATCTGGATCATTATGGCGGTGGCTCTGGCGTTAGGTATCGGCACCATGATCGGCTGGCGCCGCGTGGCGACCACTATCGGCGAGAAGATCGGTAAGAAAGGCATGACCTACGCGCAGGGCATGTCGGCCCAGATGACCGCTGCCGTATCGATTGGTCTGGCGAGCTACACCGGGATGCCGGTTTCCACCACCCACGTGCTCTCCTCCTCGGTTGCGGGGACGATGCTCGTTGACGGCGGCGGACTGCAGAGAAAAACCGTTACCAGTATTCTGATGGCGTGGGTTCTCACCCTTCCGGCGGCGATTGTGCTGTCAGGCGGGCTCTACTGGATCGCGCTGAAGCTAATCTAAGCGGCTACCGGTAACGATAGAACGGGTCAGGAAACTGGCCCGTTTTTTTTGCGCTAATGCCAGATAAGCAGCGCAACCATGCTCACCACCACCAGGCCGCACAGCGCGCTGGTTAAAATAAACTGCCGCCGCACCCGTTCACAGCGGCGAATAAACTCGTCGTCATGATGATCGCGATAGCGCTGGGCGTAGATATACCAGACCAGCCTCATCTGTTTACCCGGCTGGCCGTGGGAGGTGAAAAAACCTCCGCCATCAACATATTGATACAGCAAGGGATCGCAACCACGCAGCACTACCAATAACGCACGCAATGATGAGAAGTAGCGTGCCATATTCACCACACAAACGATACACAGGGCCCAAAACAGCGCAATCGTGCTGATCATACTTCCTCCCCGGCGACCCGCCCTCGGAGACGTCTCCGGGGCTAGCGCTCCCCAATACCCAACCCATACAATAGAAGAGTGCGATACCAATCACATTTATTTATTCGATCGGCTCATTAAATAGTGTAGGAGATCAGTTAATTTTTTTACCACAAGGTTAATCGTTATCAATACCTAAGACGGATATATTTGTTTAACTATTAGGTGAACCAGGCGCATTGACGGAGCGCGAGGGGCGCTATAAGGTAGAAATATCTTCTACAATTAAGTCCTTAACGGACAGAACCCCCGCGAATTAGCACGCAGGACGCGGGCGAAGCGGCAGCGCTAGCTGTCTGGTCCAACGGTCATCGACAACTTATGGAAGGAGTAACACTATGGCTTACAAACATATTCTTATTGCAGTAGACCTCTCCCCGGAAAGCAAAGTGCTGGTAGAGAAAGCCGTTTCCATGGCGCGTCCCTACAATGCCAAGGTTTCCCTGATCCACGTCGATGTGAATTACTCCGACCTCTACACCGGTCTTATCGATGTCAATCTGGGCGATATGCAAAAACGCATTTCTGAAGAGACTCACCATGCGCTGAGCGAGCTCTCCGGCAACGCGGGCTATCCGATTACGGAAACCCTGAGCGGCAGCGGCGATCTCGGTCAGGTGCTGGTTGATGCAATTAAAAAATACGATATGGACCTGGTCGTCTGCGGCCACCATCAGGACTTCTGGAGCAAGCTAATGTCCTCCGCGCGCCAGCTGATCAACACCGTACATGTCGATATGCTGATTGTGCCGCTGCGCGACGAAGAAGACGAATAACGTTGCCGCTTTTTTCAAGATCAGCCTGTCCGCGCCCGCTTATGCGGGCGTTTCTTTTCCCTCCGCACCGGTGACTCCCGCCCGCGATTATCCGAAGCTCCCCAACGGACCGTTTACGCCAGCCCGTCGAGAATAATAAGAATATCAATCCATACATCCAATATAAGTTAGTGTGATCAACCAATTATAAGAAAAAATATCCATATAATAATCTAATCATTCAGCCAGTGAGCGCAGCATCGCACATCATCATACTTTTTCAGCGCGTTCTGGCATACGCGTTCATACTTTTTTGGGATAGCACGACAAGGCGAAGGAATATGAAAACAACTGCACCTACGGGCCTGCTGCAGCAACCGCGGCCGTTCTTTATGATTTTTTTTGTAGAGTTATGGGAGCGATTTGGCTATTACGGCGTCCAGGGCATCCTGGCGGTATTCTTCGTTAAACAGCTCGGATTCTCTCAGGAACAGGCGTTTATTACCTTTGGCGCATTTGCGGCGCTGGTATACGGCCTGATCTCCATCGGCGGCTACGTCGGCGATCACCTGCTGGGCACCAAACGGACGCTGGTGCTGGGGGCTATTGTGCTGGCGCTCGGTTATTTCATGACCGGGCTGTCGCTCTTAAAACCCGATCTCATTTTTATCGCTCTGGGCACCATCGCCGTCGGGAACGGGCTGTTTAAGGCCAACCCCGCCAGCCTGCTGTCAAAGTGCTACCCCCCCGACGACGCGCGCCTGGACGGAGCCTTCACCCTGTTTTACATGTCGATTAACATCGGCTCGCTGCTGTCGCTATCGCTGGCGCCGGTGATTGCCGAGAAGTTTGGCTATGCCGTCACCTACAACCTGTGCGGCGCGGGGCTGATTATCGCCCTGCTGGTCTATTTCGCCTGCCGTGGGATGGTTAAAGATATCGGTTCGCAGCCTGACCATCGGCCGCGGGTTCTGCGCAACCTGCTGTACGTGCTGGTCGGTACGGTAGCGATGGTCTTCCTCTGCGCCTGGCTCATGCATAACGTGAAAATCGCCAATCTGGTGCTGATCGTCCTCTCCATCGCGGTGATTATTTTCTTCTTTCGCGAGGCCTTTAAGCTGGATAAAACCGGGCGCAACAGGATGTTTGTCGCCTTTATCCTGATGCTGGAAGCGGTGCTGTTCTACATCCTGTACGCGCAAATGCCCACATCGCTCAACTTTTTTGCCATCAACAACGTGCACCACCAAATCTTTGGCATCACCATTAACCCGGTCAGCTTCCAGGCGCTGAATCCGTTCTGGGTGGTGGTCGCCAGCCCGGTACTGGCGGCAGTCTACACTCATCTGGGCAACAAAGGCCGGGACCTGACCATGCCGATGAAGTTTACTCTCGGGATGTTTTTATGCTCGCTGGGCTTCCTGACCGCCGCCGCCGCCGGCATCTGGTTTGCCGACGCCCAGGGGCTCACCTCGCCGTGGTTTATCGTGCTGGTCTATCTGTTCCAGAGCCTCGGCGAGCTGCTGATTAGCGCGCTCGGCCTGGCGATGGTCGCCGCCCTGGTGCCGCAGCAGCTGATGGGCTTTATCCTCGGGATGTGGTTCCTGACGCAGGCGGCGGCCTTCCTGATGGGGGGATACGTGGCGACCTTCACCGCGGTGCCGGAAAATATCACCGACCCGCTGCAGACCCTGCCGATCTACACCAGCGTGTTCGGCAAAATTGGCCTGGTGACCCTGGCGGTGACGATTGTGATGGCAATTCTGGTGCCGTGGCTCAACCGCATGATCAATACCCCTGCCGAGAGCAAATAGCGGCGGCCAGCCTGCAGGAAGTCGCTCCGCTGGCGCCGTTTGTCTAACCGCGCCCCGGCGGGTGATGCTGACCGGGCTACGTAGCCCGGATAAGGCGTATCGTGCGTGGCGTTCTGCTAGAAGGGGTTATTCCGCCGTACCGGCGTAAATATCAAACCGATGGCCTTTGGTAACCACCGCGTTCGGCGTGGCGACATCCGCCAGCGGCGGCGCGTAGTCGGGCCGTTTGACCACCACGCGTTTGGTCGCCAGCAGGCGCGCAGGCTCCAGCAGACCGTCGGCGTCTAAATCCGGTCCCACCAGCGACTGAAAGATGCGCATCTCTTTTTTCACCAGCGCGCTTTTCTGCTTGTGCGGGAACATCGGGTCGAGATAGACCACCTGCGGCCGCGGCGTAATATCGCTCAGCGCCGTCAGGCTTGAGGCGTGAATAAGCTGCAGGCGCTGCTGCAGCCACGGGCCGATTTCCGGATCGGCGTAGCCGCGGGCCAGGCCATCATCAAGCAGCGCCGCCACCACCGGGTTACGCTCCAGCATCCGCACGCGGCAGCCCACGCTGGCGAGCACAAACGCGTCGCGCCCCAGCCCCGCCGTGGCGTCCACCACGTCCGGCAGATAGTCGCCCTTGACCCCCACCGCTTTGGCCACCGCCTCGCCGCGTCCGCCGCCGAACTTACGCCGATGGGCCATCGCCCCGCCGACAAAATCAACGAAGATGCCGCCAAGCTTCGGCTCATCGCGTTTACGTAATTCCAGATGCTCCGGTGTCATCGCCAGCGCCATCAGGCTCTCTTCGTCGTGCTCCAGCCCCCAGCGGGCGGCAAGAACGGATAAGGCGCCGTCTCCGGCGCCCGTTTCATCAATTAAGCAGATTTTCACTTCCGCTTTACCCTAAACAATTCGCGTTGCCGCAGGACAACAAGGGAAAAATCCCCGGGAACGTACGCAGAGCGCGTTCCCGGGGTGAGTGAGTGCAGTTGCCGCAGAGGCCGCCTGAAGTCTGTCGGGTAAATTAGCCCTTAATCCCGTAGTGATCCAGCATCGCGTCAAGCTGCGGCTCGCGGCCGCGGAAGCGTTTGAACAGGATCATCGGCTCTTCAGAACCGCCGCGGCTCAGGATGTTATCAAGGAACGACTGGCCGGTTTCGCGGTTGAAAATCCCCTCTTCCTCGAAGCGGGAGAAGGCGTCCGCCGCCAGCACGTCGGCCCACAGGTAGCTGTAGTAGCCCGCCGCGTAGCCGCCGGCGAAAATGTGGCTGAAGGCGTGCGGGAAGCGGCCCCACGACGGACCCGGCACCACGGCGACCTGTTTTTTGATCTCCGCCAGCGTTTCGAGGATTTTCGCCCCTTGCTCCGGCTGGTACTCCGCATGCAGGCGGAAGTCGAACAGGCCGAACTCCAGCTGGCGCAGAATAAACAGCGCGGCCTGGTAGTTCTTCGCGGCGAGCATTTTTTCCAGCAACGCCTGCGGCAGCGGTTCACCGGTCTCGTAGTGGCCGGAGATAAACGCCAGCGCCTCCGGCTCCCAGCACCAGTTCTCCATGAACTGGCTCGGCAGCTCAACCGCATCCCACGGCACGCCGCTAATTCCGGACACGCCCGCGGTATCGATACGGGTCAGCATATGGTGCAGACCGTGGCCGAATTCGTGGAACAGGGTGATCACTTCATCGTGGGTGAACAGCGCCGGTTTACCGCTAACCGGGCGGTTAAAGTTGCAGGTCAGGTAGGCCACCGGCTTTTGCAGCGAACCGTCCAGCTTGCGCATCTGGCCGACGCAGTCGTCCATCCACGCGCCGCCGCGCTTATGCTCGCGCGCATAGAGATCGAGATAGAAGCTGCCGCGCAGCTCGCCGTTTTCGTCATACAGCTCGAAGAAGCGCACTTCCGGGTGCCAGACGTCAATATCGGTACGCTCTTTGGCGGTGATGCCGTAAATGCGCTTAACCACCTCGAACAGGCCGTTAACGGCTCTGTTTTCCGGGAAATAGGGGCGCAGCTGCTCATCGCTGATGCTGTAAAGATGCTGCTTCTGCTTTTCGCTGTAGTAAGCGATATCCCACGGCTGCAGCTCGTCAACGCCAAACTCCGCTTTAGCGAAGGCGCGCAGCTGGGCCAGCTCTTTCTCCCCCTGCGGACGGGCGCGTTTCGCCAGGTCGGTCAGGAACTCGAGCACCTGCTGCGGGTTCTCGGCCATTTTGGTCGACAGCGATTTTGAGGCGTAGCTGTCGAAGCCCAGCAGCTGCGCCAGCTCGTGGCGCAGGGCGAGGATCTCCGCCATCACCGGGCTGTTGTCCCATTTACCGGCGTTCGGTCCCTGGTCAGAAGCGCGGGTGGAGTAGGCGCGATACAGCTCTTCGCGCAGCGCCTGGTTGTCGCAGTAGGTCATCACCGGCAGATAGCTCGGGATATCCAGGGTCAGCAGATAGCCCTCCTGCTCTTTGGCCTGCGCCTGGGCCTGAGCCGCCGCCAGCGCGCTCTCCGGCATCCCGGAGAGCTCGGCTTCGTCGGTCACCAGCTTGCTCCAGCCCATGGTGGCATCGAGCACGTTGTTGCTGTACTGATTGCCCAGCTCGGACAGACGCGCGGCAATCTCGCCGTAACGCTTCTGCTGCTCTTTCGCCAGACCGATACCGGAGAGTTCAAAATCACGCAGCGCGTTATCCACCGCCTTTTTCTGGGCGATGTTCAGGGTGGCGTAGTGGTCGCCGTCGCGCAGATCGCGATACGCTTTGTACAGACCTTCGTGCTGGCCCACCCAGGTGCTGTATTCCGACAGCAGCGGCAGGGTTTGTTCGTAGGCTTCACGCAGCTCCGGGCTATTTTTGACCGAATTCAGATGGCTGACGGGAGAAAAAATACGCCCCAGCACATCGTCGACCTCCGCCAGCGGCTGGCACAGCGTCTCCCAGCTATAGGGCGCGCCCTGCGCCACGACGCTCTCTACCGCTGCCCGGCAATCGTCCAGCGCTTTGGTGACCGCAGGCACCACATGTTCCGGCTTGATAGCAGAAAAAGGCGGCAATGAAAAAGGCGTCAGTAATGGATTGGTCATATGCGCAGTCCTGTTGAAAAGGGGAAATGAAGCGCGCGTTCCGGCGCTTTAGCATGGGATCTAGAATGGGGGATAGTTGGGTGAATTTCAATGTCGCGCGATGCGCAGCGCCGGGTATTGCTGCAATAAGCCCGGCCGTTGAGCAAAATCCCGGCTGGCGCGCTGCTTCGCCGGGCTGCGTGCGATTAATGCGTCTTCTGCGCCATCTGCCAGGCGGCAGGCAGGTTGAGGCGCTGCCAGAACTGCTGGTCGGCGGTCTCTCCCGACAGCGGGTAGCCGGCCGGCAGCGCGGTTTTCACCATCAGCGCCCGACGCTGGGCGGCGGAAAGATGCGGCAGGGCGGCCTCCAGCAGCACCTCGGCCCCTTCCGGCACCTTCAGGGCCGGCTTCTCGCCCTTCTGCTGCGGCAGATCGTAGGTCATGGTGAAGCGATAAAAGGCGCTCATGGCCGGGTCGCGATAGGGATCGTCCTTGCCGGCGGTTTTCGCGCATTCGGCAAGCGAAGTGCCGCACTCTTTCTCCAGCGCGGCGCGCAGCTGATCGCGCGCTTCGTTAAACAGCGCACGATATTTTGCGTCGTTGAGATAGTGGGCGACGTTACGCTGCGCCACCATCCGCGAGCCCATCACGTCCAGCGGGTAGTGCACGCCAAGTACGATCCGCGAGTAGCCGTAGCGCGCGCCGCGGGTCACCAGAGCATCGAAGCGCTCCGGGATCATCTCGGCCATCAGCAGGGCATCGGTATAGCCGGTATTGGTGTGCCCGCTGGGGAAAGAACCCTCGTCGGCGGAATAGGGCTGGTTATCCTTCACCACCACGTCATCCGGCACCAGATGGATGGTGTTGCCCTGAATCAGGAACGGACGCGGGTTATTGAAGTGCTTTTTCGCCGCCCCGGTGCTGACTTCGCTGGCCTTAATCAGCGCCGCCGCTTTGCCCAGCTCGCCTTTGTCGTAGGCCGTAAGGAACGCTTTGCCCAGTCGAGGCCCCAGCGCATCGCTGAGGAAGTAGAGATAGCTTATCCCCTCGGCATCGGCCAGCGCCTGGTGGCGGGTAGCCTGGGTGGCATCGCGGTTAATGGCGGTGACGGTGGCGAGGTTATCCTTCACCACCGCATCCGGGAGCTTGCTGAACGCCGAGAGCAGCGCAATCCCCGCCTGCTGGTTCGCTTTCCCCCGGAAGTCATAGCCGCTGGCCTTGAGCCAGGCTTTATCCGCCTGGGTTTTATTCTGCTTAGCGTGCTCCAGCTGGCCGCGGGTCAGCGTCGCGGCATCCCCTTTCAGCGCCTGGCGCAGCGCCGCCAGCGTCTGGCTTTCCAGCGCGTCAAACGCCGGACTGGCGGCCGCAGGGGTGACGCTGGCGGCGATCGCCGCCGCCTGATGGAGCGGAACATCTTTTGCCAGCGCCGGCAGCGCCAGGATCAGCGCCGACGTCAGAAGTGTGATTCGCAGTTTCATTATTTTTCCTTTTATTCAAACGATTACCTTGCCTGCACGCGACGCTAGCGCGAAATTTTGACAGTTTTATGACGCCGTTATGTTTTGCAACGCTTTTGCCACAATTGAAACAGCGCGGCGCTACAGCGGTAATCCGGACGGATCTGCGGTAAACTGTCGGTTATCTTGTTTAATTCCCGGAATCTCTGCATCCATGCTCAGTTATCGCCACAGCTTTCACGCAGGCAACCACGCCGACGTCCTCAAACATACCGTTCAGAGTCTGATCATTGAATCGCTGAAAGAGAAAGAGAAGCCGTTTCTCTATCTGGACACCCACGCCGGCGCAGGGCGCTACCACCTGAGCAGCGAGCACGCCGAGCGTACCGGCGAGTACCTGGAAGGCATCTCCCGCATCTGGCAGCAGGATGACCTGCCGGCCGAGCTGGAGCCCTATATCTCCGTGGTTCAGCACTTCAACCGCAGCGGCCAGCTGCGCTACTATCCGGGTTCGCCGCTGGTTGCCCGCCAGCTGCTGCGCGAGCAGGACAGCCTGCAGCTGACCGAGCTGCACCCGAGCGACTTCCCGCTGCTGCGCGCGGAGTTCCAGAAAGACGAGCGCGCGCGCGTGGAGAAGTCCGATGGCTATCAGCAGCTGAGGGCTAAACTGCCGCCCGCCTCCCGTCGCGGCCTGATTCTGATCGACCCGCCGTACGAAATTAAAAGCGATTACCAGGCGGTGGTGACCGGCATTCACGAAGGCTACAAGCGCTTTGCGACCGGCACCTATGCGCTGTGGTATCCGGTGGTCCTGCGTGCGCAGATTAAGCGCATGATCAAAGAGTTAGAAGCGACCGGCATTCGTAAAATCCTGCAGATTGAGCTTGCCGTGCGCCCGGATAGCGACCAGCGCGGCATGACCGCGTCGGGGATGATCGTGATTAACCCGCCGTGGAAGCTGGAACAGCAGATGAACAACGTCCTGCCGTGGCTGCACAAAAAGCTGGTGCCGACCGGCATCGGCCACGCAACGGTTAGCTGGATCGTCCCGGAGTAATCGCAGTCATCGACGGAACCTATTGATTTCCGGTATACAATCGCAGCATTCAGATATTAAGGATATGACTCATGAGCAAACATTATGACTACATTGCGATTGGCGGCGGCAGCGGCGGTATTGCCTCCATCAACCGCGCGGCGATGTACGGCCAGAAGTGCGCCCTGATTGAAGCGAAAGATCTGGGCGGCACCTGCGTTAACGTCGGCTGTGTACCGAAGAAAATAATGTGGCACGCGGCGCAGATCCGCGAAGCGATTCACCTGTACGGCCCGGACTACGGTTTCGATACCACCATTAATCACTTCGACTGGGAGAGGCTGGTTGCCAGCCGTAGCGCCTATATCGACCGCATTCATACCTCTTACGACAACGTGCTGGGTAAAAATAAGGTCGACGTGATTAAAGGCTTCGCCCGTTTTATCGACGCCAAAACGGTTGAAGTCAACGGTGAAACCCTGACCGCCGATCATATCCTCATCGCCACCGGCGGCCGTCCGAGCCACCCGTCGATTCCGGGCGTAGAGTACGGCATCGATTCCAACGGCTTCTTCGAGCTGCCGGCGCTGCCGAAGCGCGTGGCGGTTGTCGGCGCGGGCTATATCGCCGTTGAGCTGGCGGGCGTGATTAACGGTCTGGGGGCCGAAACGCATCTGTTCGTGCGCAAGCACGCGCCGCTGCGCAGCTTCGATCCGCTGATTGTCGAGACGCTGGTTGAGGTGATGAACGCCGAAGGCCCGCAGTCTGCATACCCACGCCATTCCGCAGGCGGTGGTGAAAAACGCCGACGGCAGCCTGACCCTGACCCTGGAAGATGGCCGCAGCCAGACCGTCGATTGCCTGATTTGGGCCATCGGCCGCGAGCCGGAGACCGATAACTTCAACCTCAAGGCTACCGGGGTGAAGACCAACGACAAAGGCTATATCGTCGTGGATAAGTTCCAGAACACCAGCGTGCCGGGGATCTACGCGGTGGGCGATAACACCGGCGCGGTCGAGCTGACGCCGGTCGCCGTTGCCGCCGGCCGCCGCCTCTCCGAGCGTCTGTTCAACAACAAGCCGGAAGAACATCTGGACTACAGCAACATCCCGACCGTGGTCTTCAGCCACCCGCCGATCGGCACCGTCGGCTTAACCGAGCCGCAGGCCCGCGAGCAGTACGGCGATGAGGCGGTGAAGGTCTATAAATCGTCCTTTACCGCGATGTATACCGCCGTGACCTCGCACCGCCAGCCGTGCCGCATGAAGCTGGTGTGCGTCGGCCCGGAAGAGAAGATTGTCGGTATTCACGGCATCGGCTTCGGCATGGATGAAATGCTGCAGGGCTTTGCGGTCGCGCTGAAGATGGGCGCCACCAAGAAGGACTTCGACAATACTGTGGCGATTCACCCGACCGCCGCGGAAGAGTTCGTTACCATGCGCTAATCCTCAAGGCCCCGTACTCACGGGGCTTTTTTCAACACCTCATGGCGCGCCCGATAAGCCGTTCCCGCCGCCTGATTTTGCAAAATCGCATGTCCGATGTAGTTACTCCAGTTAAAGCTATTTTGTAGCACCACTACCGCATTCTGGTTCTCTTTATCAAAGCCGATATTGCTGGAACAGCCGCCGATGTAGCCCACCTGATAGATAATCCTCTGCCCGCAGATCGTAACTGTCACCCAGGCAATATTCGCCGCCTCGGTCTGCCGCGGATAGTGGTTAACGAAGATATCAACGGAGAGCAGATGCCCGTTTTGCCCTATCTGGCTGGTTTCGTCAGAAGCGATTCTCATTTGCGAAAGCGTTCCGGAGCATCCTACAAGCAGCGGAGACGCCAGCAACACAGGGTTCAACTGCCTGCTCAAACCATACTGTCCTGCCGTACGCACTACCAGGTGAATAAAAAAGGGACGCAGATCGTAACGGCAGTCATCGGTGATTGCAAAGCGAGTAGGCTGAATTTAACATCCGCGGCGATGTAAATCTGGACGTTTTTTTATCCTGCCGTCACGCCATGCCGTTATTACCGTGGCGCATAAACGCCGGACGCTGGTTGAGCGCCATATACCAGCGTTCGACGGCTGGCATCTCCGGGTGGGCAAAAGGGGTCATTTTCCAACGGTGAACCGACAGACCCAGGACGATATCCGCCAGCGTAAACCGGCTGCCGGTCAGCCACGCGCCGGTTTGCTGAAGCTGCGCGTCCACTATCTGCACGCAGCGGGTCCAGCTGGCAATGCTCTCTTTCAGCGCCGCCGGATCCTGAAAGCGCGGGTCCTTACGCACCAGCCCCATAAACGCGTAGCGCCAGGCGTTATTAAACTCCGTGGCCTGCCAGTCCATCCAGTGCTCGACCTCGGCTGCCGCCTGCGGCGCGGCGGGCAGCAGATCGTCCCGTCCGGCTTTGCGCGCCAGGTAGCGACAGATACTGTTCGACTCCCACAGGACAAAGTCGTCATCCAGCAGCACCGGCACCAGGCTGTTCGGGTTCAGCGCGCGGAACTCCGCGGTATCAATCGGCTGAAATCCGCTACCGTAATCTTCCTGCTGATACTCAAGGCCCGCTTCTTCGCAGGTCCACAACACTTTACGGACGTTAATTGATGAGCGTTTACCCAGTATTCTTAGCATTGTCAGGGATTCCTTAACCGAAGGGACGTTTTATTCACCATACTCCATCGGCTGCGCGAGTACAGCCAGCAACGGGGCAGCCAGCCGGATAATATGTAATGACATGTGCGTTGGCTTTCCTCGCTCGCGCCAGTCGATGACCTGGGTAGGCTCCCGGGAATTCCCTGCATTGCTGCATTACCGCCTTCCTGCAACGCGAATGATTTAGGGTATAGTTGATGCTTGCCTTTGCTTGCCTTTTTGCCGATACAGGAGCCCGTGATGCTGACCCCCTTTAACGTTTTAACCCCGGGAAATATCCGTTTTGGTCGCTGCCTGGCGCGGAGCGCTGCGCCCTGGCTGGCCCAGCGCAGCGACAAGGTGCTGCTGGTGCACGGCGCCAGCCCGCAGCGCGCCGACTTTCTGCTGGCCGAACTTCGTGCCCACGCGCTGGAGGTAACGACCCTCTCCATCGCCCATGAGCCCGACCTGCAGGCGATCGAGCAGGGCGTACGCCTGGCCCGCGAAAGGGGCGTCGGGGCGGTGGTGAGCCTCGGAGGCGGCGCGGTTATCGACGCCGGGAAGGCGATCGCCGCGCTGGTGCCGGCATCCGGAGAGGTTATCGAATATCTGGAAGTGGTCGGCAGCGGTCGGATACTGGAAGCGCATCCGCTGCCGTTTGTCGCCATCCCCACCACCTCCGGCACCGGAGCCGAGGTGACGAAAAACGCGGTAATTAACGTCGTGCCGCAGCAGCGTAAGGTCAGCCTGCGTGATGACAGGATGCTGCCGGACCTGGCGATCGTCGACCCGTCGCTTACCGATAACGCGCCGCGAGCGGTGACGCTGGGCTCCGGCCTCGATGCGATCACCCAGCTGATCGAACCCTGGCTGTGCACCCGCGCCAACCCGTTTACCGACGCCCTGTGCCGGGAAGCGATCCCGCGCGGCATCAAGGCGCTTAAAACGCTGATGACCAAAGAGTGCCCGCAGAGCCGCGATGAGATGGCCTGGGTCAGCCTGTGCGGCGGCCTGGCTCTGGCCAACGCCGGCCTCGGGGTGGTGCACGGTCTCGCGGGGCCGCTGGGCGGCCTGAGCAACGCCTCCCACGGCGCGCTGTGCGGCTGCCTGCTGCCCTTCGGCCTCGCGCTGAATGAATCGCTGGTCACCGATGAAAGCCTGCGCGGGCGCTTCACCGACGTGCGCCGCTGGCTGGCCGACGGGCTCAACGTCGATCCTGGCACTGCCTGGGAGAGCCTGCACGAATGGAGCCGCGGCGCGGGGCTCGGCAATCTGAATGAGCTTGGCGTGGCGCATCGGGCGCTTGAGCCCGCCGCGCTGGCCGCCAGCGGCTCGTCGTCGATGAAAGCCAACTCGGTCACGCTGAGCAGCGAACAGCTGCTGGAGATGCTGGAAGCGGCGTGGGAGTGATCCCACGCCAGCGCGGAAAAATAAGATTTTGTTGCAAAACGATTGCTCTGAATTTCTCCGCGCGACTCAGAGCATCAGATCGTAAATTATCAATAAAAATCAAAGCATAATAAAAAATCCCGCTTCAGGATTTTGCACAGAAGCGTGACCTGACGCACAGTTTACCCCACGAAAACCGAAGCGAATGACTAAGCTTAAAAACCATGCCGGGGAAACCCGGCGCCATTAAGCGACGCGATCCGGAGGTCCGTATCACTATGTCCAGCCAGACATTACGCAACGATAATAGCGATGAGTTAAAGATCGACGTCGATCTGCGCTACGAAGCCGATCCGTATGAGTTAAAACTGGATGAAATGTTCGACGCCGAACCGGAGCCAGAAATTATCGAGGGGTTCCCGGCGTCTGACGCCCTGACCCCCGCCGATCGCTATCTGGAGCTGTTTGCCCACGTGCAAAAATCGCGCATTTTCGCCGACAGCAAAACCTTCCCCGACTGCGCGCCAAAGCAGGATCCGCTGGATATTTTAATCCACTACCGGCGGGTGAAACGCGCCCCCGGGTTCGATCTGCGGCAGTTCGTCGAAGATCACTTCTGGCTCCCGGATCATCGCGCGGAGGATTACGTTTCCGATCCTCAGCGATCCCTGAAAGAGCATATCGATCACCTGTGGCCGATCCTGACCCGCGAGCCGCAGGATCATATCCCGTGGTCGTCGCTGCTGGCGCTGCCGCAGTCGTATATTGTGCCCGGCGGCCGTTTTAGCGAGACCTACTACTGGGACTCCTACTTCACGATGCTGGGGCTGGCGGAGAGCGGCCGCGAGGACCTGCTGAAGTGCATGGCGGATAACTTCGCCTGGCTGATTGAAACCTACGGTCATATCCCTAACGGCAACCGCACCTACTATCTCAGCCGTTCGCAGCCGCCGGTGTTTGCCCTGATGGTTGAGCTGTTTGAAGAGGACGGCGTGCGCGGCGCGCGGCGCTATCTTGAGCACCTGAAGATGGAGTACCGCTTCTGGATGGACGGCGCCGAGTCGCTGATCCCCAACCAGGCGTATCGCCACGCGGTACGTATGCCGGACGGCTCGCTGCTCAACCGCTACTGGGACGATCGCGATACCCCGCGCGACGAGTCCTGGCGCGAAGATGTGGAAACAGCAAAACGCTCCGGCCGCCCGCCCAACGAGGTTTATCGCGACCTGCGCGCCGGGGCCGCCTCCGGCTGGGACTACTCCAGCCGCTGGCTGCGCGATATTACCCGCCTGGCTAGTATTCGCACCACCCAGTTTATCCCCATCGATTTGAACGCGTTCCTGTTCAAGCTGGAAAATACCATCGCCAATCTCTCCGGCGTTGAGGGCGATCGCGAAACGGAAGCCGCTTTTCGCCAGAAGGCCAGCGACCGTCGGGCGGCGGTGAGCCGCTATTTGTGGGACGACGACAGCGGCTGTTTCCGCGACTACGACTGGCGCCGCGAGCAGCTGGCGCTCTTTTCAGCCGCCAGCATCGTGGCGCTGTACGTCGGAATGGCCACCCATGAGCAGGCGGATCGCCTTGCCGACGCCGTGCGCGCCCGCCTGCTGACGCCCGGCGGCATTATGGCCACCGAGTATGAGAGCGGCGAACAGTGGGATAGGCCCAATGGCTGGGCGCCGCTGCAGTGGATGGCGGTGCAGGGCTTTAAAATGTACGGTCAGGACCCTCTCGGCGATGAAATAGCCCAAAGCTGGCTGCAGACGGTGAACCACTTCTACAAGCAGCACCACAAGCTAATTGAGAAGTACCATATTGCCAGCGGCGTCCCGCACGAGGGCGGCGGCGGCGAATACCCGCTGCAGGATGGTTTCGGCTGGACCAACGGCGTGGTGCGTCGGCTGATCGGCCTCTACGGCGAGCCATTATAACCAGGTGCTATTCCGGCGGAGAATGTCCTGCTATGGTCAGGCTATTGACCTGTGCTGGAACCTTTACCGATGCCCGAACTGCTTACGCCACGGCTGCGCTGCTCGCCGCTGCAGCTGGATGACTGGTCCTTCTTTTTAGCCCTGCAGCGCGATCCGCAGGTGATGCTATATATTGCCGATTCGCGCCCGCTCGCCGAGATCCGCGAAGCGTTCGATTCGCGCCTGTCGCCGTGGACGCCGGGCGCCAGGCACTGGCTGTGCCTGATCGTCCGCGATCGACACACCCATACGCCGCTCGGCATAACCGGCTATCGGCACCACGAGGACGACTGCGCTGAGGTCGGATTCCTGTTCACTCCCCAGGCCCAGGGAAAAGGCTACGGCTACGAATCGCTGCAGGCGCTATGCGATTTCGCCTTTTCCGCAGGCGGCGTCCGTCGCCTGACCGCCACCGTTACCGCCGGCAACATCGCCTCGAAAAGCCTGTTACAGAAAACCGGCTTTCTGCTGGAGGGCGAGCTGCGCGAATGCTACTGGCTCAACGGCCGCTGGCATAACGACTGGCTATTTGGCCTGCTGCCGCGCGACTATCTCCGCTCCGCCTCCGCGGCGGGCTAGCGCCGCGGCCTGACGGCTTACAGGTACATGCCGCCGGAAACCTCCACGCGCTGGGCGTTCATCCATTGCAGATCGTCGCTCAGCAGCGCCGCTATCGCATCGCCGATATCGTCCGGCAGCCCTACCCGCCCCAGCGCCGCTTGCGCCGCAATATGCTGATTTACCTGCGTATTATCGCGAACCACGCCGCCGCCAAAGTCCGTCTCGATGGCCCCCGGCGCAATAATGTTCACCGAGATCCCGCGCGCGCCCAGCTCTTTTGCCTGGTAGCGGGTCAGCACCTCCATCGCCCCTTTCATTGATGCATAGGCGGCGTATCCCGGCAGCGCGAAGCGGGCCAGCCCGCTTGAGACGTTGAGGATGCGCCCGCCGTCCTGCAGCAGCGGCAGCAGGCGCTGGGTCAGAAAGAACGGGCCTTTAAAATGGATATTCATCAGCTCGTCAAACTGCGCTTCGCGGGTCTCAGCAAAGGCGACGTTGAGACCGATCCCGGCGTTGTTTAATAAATAATCAAAGGTGCTGCGCTGCCAGCGCTGCTGCAGGAGTTTTTCCACCTCCAGAGCAAAGCTTTCGAAGCTCGCCGTATCGCCGACGTTAAGCGCTAATGCCGCAGCTTTAACCCCTTTTTGTTCGATTTCAGCGACAACTTCCAGCGCCGCCTGCCGGTTGCTGTGGTAGGTCAGGATAATATCGGTTCCCTTCGCCGCCAGCTTCAGCGCCGCGTTTTTTCCCAATCCACGGCTGCCGCCGGTCACTAAAGCAATACGTTGCGTCATCAGAAACCCCTTATCGGTTGCGTTTGCATCGTTAAAGAGCTTATTAGCTGACAGGAAAACAATAAATACGCTAGATTACGTTTTACTGTTTCAATGGAAACAACAATAGGTCTCAGGCATGGATAAAATTCACGCAATGCAGCTGTTCATTCGCGTGGCGGAGCTGGAGAGCTTTTCCCGCGCCGCCGACACCCTGGGCCTGCCGAAAGGCAGCGTATCGCGCCAGATTCAGGCGCTGGAAAGCCACCTCGGCGCGCGCCTTCTGCACCGCACCACCCGCCGGGTGCAGCTGACGCAGGACGGGATGGTCTACTACGAGCGCGCCAAAGATCTGTTGAGCAACCTCGAGGAGCTGGACGGAATATTTCAGCACGATCCTTCCAGCATCAGCGGACGGCTGCGGGTGGATATGCCCGTCGGCGTGGCAGCAAAGCTGATTATTCCGCGGCTGCCGGCCTTTTTGCAGCAGTACCCGGGGATCGAGCTCGAACTAAGCAGCAGCGATCGGCTGGTTGACGTGATCCGCGAAGGCTTTGACTGCGTCGTTCGCGTCGGTACGCTGAAAGATTCCGGCCTGATCGCCCGCCCGCTGGGTAAGCTAACGCAAATTAACTGCGCCAGCCCGCAGTATCTGACGCGCTTCGGCTACCCGCACTCTCTTGACGATCTCGGCGATCATGCCCTGATCCACTATGCCAGCACTCTCGGCGTCCGTCCGGCGGGTTTTGAGGTCGTCAGCGACGGCGCCGCGCGCTGGGTGAAAACCGGCGGCATACTGACCGTCAACAGCACCGAGACCTACCAGGCCGCCTGCCTGGCCGGGCTGGGCATTATTCAGGCGCCGCGCATCGGCGTTCGCGACGCGCTGCGTACCGGCGAGCTGATTGAAATTCTGCCGCAATACCGCGCCGAACCGCTGCCGGTCTCGATTATCTATCCGCATCGGCGCAATCTTTCGCGCCGCGTACACCTGTTTATGGAGTGGCTGGGTAAGGTGATGAAAGAGTACGTCGATTAGCCCGCGGCGGGCCCGCTTTGCCTGCCGGCGCGCGGTCGGGTTTACCGCCCCGCCGCCGCAACCGGCATTTTGCGTATATAATTTTTGCTGAATCTCGCTGTAAAAAAAGGAAGAAATAACTCATGACACCGGAAAACGACGCCACGCGCCCGATCCAGGATCCGGGCCAGCAGCCGGAAAAAAGTAAAAGCAAGCTGGCCGCCATCAACGAATCCGCCGTGGGACAGAAGGCGAACCAGGCGCTGAAAAGCGTGACCGGGACGGCGGAAAAGGTCCAGCGGAATCCGATTATTGCGCACCTGATCCGCGCGGCCGAGCGCTTCAACGACCGCCTGGGCAATCAGTTCGGCGCGGCCATCTCCTACTTCTCGTTTCTGTCGATGATCCCGATACTGATGGTCTCCTTCGCCGCCGCCGGCTTTGTCCTCACCTGGCATCCGACGCTGCTGCAGGACATCTTCGATAAAATCCTGCTCAACGTCAGCGATCCGACGCTGGCGGCGACGCTGAAGAACACCATCAGTACCGCGGTTCAGCAGCGCACCACCGTCGGCATCGTCGGACTGCTGGTCGCGCTCTATTCCGGCATTAACTGGATGGGCAACCTGCGGGAAGCCATTCGCGCCCAGTCCCGCGACGTCTGGGAGCGTACGCCGCAGGATCAGGAAAAGATCTGGGTAAAATACTTCCGCGACTTTATTTCATTAATCGGCCTGCTGGTCGCCCTGATTATTACCCTCTCCATTACCTCCATTGCCGGCGCCGCGCAGCAGACCATTATCTCCGCGCTGTATCTCGATAGCATTGAGTGGCTAAAACCGGCCTGGCGGCTGATTGGCCTCGGGATCTCGATTTTCGCCAACTACCTGCTGTTTTTCTGGATATTCTGGCGCCTGCCGCGCCACCGCCCGCGGCGCAAGGCGCTGATTCGCGGCACGCTGATTGCGGCAATCGGCTTTGAGGTGATTAAAATCGTCATGACCTGGACGCTGCCGGCGCTGGTGAAGTCGCCGTCGGGCGCCGCGTTTGGCTCCGTTTTAGGGCTGATGGCCTTTTTCTATTTCTTCGCGCGCCTGACGCTCTTCTGCGCGGCGTGGATTGCCACCGCCGAGTATAAAGACGACCGCCGGATGCCGGGGAAAACCCACGATTGATGGCGTATCGGGCTGAACGAAGAGCTATCATTCAGCCCGATCGATCATTTCAGCAGATAAATCCAATGCGTAACTTTTATTTAACCTAAACCTGGTTTTATCTGCCATTATTTTATTTATGTGAAGCATTTCATAGAAGATATTTTACAGGCACGAAAATTATCCGCTTTTTGCCCGTTTTTTCACCTCTCCCGCCCCCTGTTACAGATTGAAATGTCGCTTTTGCTGTGGCTATATGGCCTTTCGTTCGCTAAAAATAAGAAAGATCTATGCAAGCCACAGCCACCACGCTCGACAAGGCGCAGGAAACCGCACCGGTTAACTCGCGCAATAAGGTCGTCGTTGCCTCACTCATCGGCACCGCCATTGAGTTCTTCGACTTCTACATTTACGCCACCGCCGCGGTTATCGTGTTTCCGCATATCTTCTTCCCGCAGGGCGATCCGGCCGCCGCGACGCTACAGTCGCTGGCAACCTTCGCCATTGCCTTCGTCGCGCGCCCGATTGGCTCAGCGCTGTTCGGCCACTTCGGCGATCGCGTCGGCCGTAAGGTGACGCTGGTCGCCTCGCTGCTGACCATGGGGATCTCTACCGTAGTCATCGGCCTGCTGCCGGGCTATGAGAGCATCGGCATTCTGGCGCCGATGCTGCTGGCGCTGGCGCGCTTTGGTCAGGGGCTGGGCCTGGGCGGCGAATGGGGCGGCGCGGCGCTGCTGGCCACCGAGAACGCCCCGCCGCGTAAACGCGCGCTGTACGGCTCCTTCCCGCAGCTGGGCGCGCCGATCGGCTTCTTCTTCGCCAACGGCACCTTCCTGCTGCTCTCCTGGCTGCTGACCGACCAGCAGTTTATGGCGTGGGGCTGGCGCGTACCGTTTATCTTCTCCGCGGTGCTGGTGATTATCGGGCTGTATGTCCGCGTTTCGCTGCATGAAACGCCGGTCTTCGCCAAAATCGCCGCGGCGAAGAAACAGGTGAAAATCCCGCTAGGGACGCTGCTGACTAAGCACGTACGGGTGACCGTGCTCGGCACCTTTATCATGCTGGCCACCTATACCCTGTTCTATATCATGACCGTCTACTCGATGACCTTCAGCACCGGCGCGGCGCCGGTGGGCCTCGGCCTGCCGCGTAATGAAGTGCTGTGGATGCTGATGATGGCGGTGATTGGCTTTGGCGTGATGGTGCCGGTTGCCGGCCTGCTGGCGGACGCGTTTGGCCGTCGTAAGAGCATGATCGTCATCACCTCGATGATTATTCTCTTCGCTCTGTTCGCCTTTAAACCGCTGCTGGGTTCCGGTCAGCCGGCGCTGGTCTTCGCGTTTCTGCTGATCGGCTTAAGCCTGATGGGGCTGACCTTCGGCCCGATGGGCGCCCTGCTGCCGGAGCTGTTCCCGACGGAAGTACGCTACACCGGCGCTTCGTTCTCCTATAACGTATCGTCGATCCTTGGCGCCTCCGTTGCGCCCTATATCGCCGCCTGGCTGCAGGGCAACTACGGCCTGACGGCGGTGGGGATCTATCTGGCTTCGATGGCCGCGCTGACGCTGATTGCGCTGCTGCTAACCCACGAAACCCGCCACCGGTCGCTGTAATCCTTAGATGCCCGGCGCGCCGTGCCGGGCATATCTCCTCTGCTCTTCTACTTTTTCATCTGCGATAAAATCGTCTGGCACTGGTTGGCTTCGCCTTCCGCCGGCGATACCAGCGCCAGCAGCGCCGCCGCCGGCGTGACCAGCGTCGCCAGCGCGGCCGCAACCGCACCGCGCGCAATCAGCGGCCCCACCTTCACCCCGGCGTTCGGCGATTTAAACGTGCCGCGCACGTACAGCGGCGAGCGCAGGGTAATAATGCGCAGCCCCTTACTTTCGGGGTCGATGGTTAAGTCGAGCTGTTCCGAGGCGAAGCTGGCGGTTCCGGTGACGTTAATCAGCGCATTTTCGGTATCAAAGGCAAAAATCTGCGGCCGCGCGACGCCGTTAACTACGTCAACGTTCGCCGCCGCGCAGTTGACCCGCACCTCGTCGTCGCCAAAGATCTGCCCGATAAGATAGTTACCGACGTTCAGCCCCAGAATTTCCATCAGGTTCCGGCTAATCAGGCCATCGTTCATCAGCAGCTTGATATTGCCGTTGCTGTTGCCCAGCAGCGCCGCCACCGAGTTACCGGTGCCGCGCAGCTGCATATCGCCGTTCATCTCGCCGAGGGTCTTCTGCATCATCTCCACCTTCGGCATCAGCGCCTTGAGCTTCAGGCGCCTGGCCTGCAGGTTGGCGCTGCCCTGCAGCGGCTTTTTATCGCCCTGCAGGTGCAGGCTGCCGGCGATGGTGCCGTTGGCGAGGCCAAAGCGCAGCGGCTGCAGGCGCAGGTCGCCGCGCTCGAGGATAACGTGGGTGTTGAGGTCGCTAATCGGCAACGTGCCGCCGTGTTCAATTCGCCGCCCCTTGAAGCGGACGTCGGCATCCATCAGCTGCCACTTGTCGGTCTCGAAGCGATCGTAGGGCAGGACTTTCCCGGCCGGCTGCGGCGCCGCTTCGCCTTTACGCTGCCCGGTTTTGCTCGCCTTACCGTCTGCGTTCACGCCAATCAGCGGCCCGAGGTCCGCCAGACGCAGCTGGCGGGATTCCACGTCGCCCTCCAGCTTCGGCCGCGGCTTGCCGGTGGTGTAGGTCAGGGAGCCGTGAATATCGCTTTCGCCGATGCGGCCGTTAAAATCGTGATAGCTAAAGCGCGATCCGCTCTGCTGGTTGAAGACCGCCCGCAGGCGTCCGTCGGTAGAGAACGCCGGCGTATCCGGCAGGACGATGCCGGTGAGATCGTATAAATCCCCCAGCGAATCGCCGGAGAACTTGAGGCGTAGATCGACGCCGCCGAGGTTGAGCGGGTCGTTAACCGTCCCGCTAAAGGCCACCCGGGTATTGCCGGAGCGGAAGTCGCCCTGCAGCGGGAACGGCGTCCCTTCGCTGCGCAGCGCCAGCATGCCGCCAATTTTACCGCTGCCGGAGAGCGGCTGGTCACGATAGCTCCCCTTCGCCGTCAGCCCAAAAACGTAGTCCGCCACCTTCTGTGGCCCCTCTTTGTCTGCCGTGCCGGTGACCTCGCTAAACGGCAGCGGTTTGCCCAGCGGATCGACCATCAGGGTAATATCGGCGCGCGTCACTTTGTCGGTAATGGCGATCCGTCCGCGATCGAAGAGAATATTATCCAGCCGAAAAGACCAGTCGGATGGCGCGGCCTGGCTGGCCGCAGCGTCGTCCGCACCGAGGGTAAAGGTCCAGTTATTGCTTTTCTCAGAGAGCCGGATCAGCCGGGCATCGGGCTGCTGCAGCTTAATCCACGGTAGATACACCGTTTTGCTCAGCAGCGATAGCGGCGCCAGCGTGGCTTCGACGCGCGGCAGATGCACCATCGTAACCTGCGGGATATCCGGCGGGTTGCCGAGGACGATATCTTCGGCATGAACGTGCGGCCAGGGCACCCAGCTCCGCCAGCCTCGCTCGTCGCGCTGCCGCTCCCAGACCACGCCGAGATCGCCGCGAATGGCAAACGGCCGGTTCAGTTCGGCGGAGACCTTCTGGTTAATGGTTGGTTTCAGGCGGTTCCAGTCAAAGGTCGCCAGCACGATGAAAAACAGAACAATAACTAAGACTATCGTTCCCGTGATAATGGCAATCGTCTTGCGGGTTGTGGTCATACCCTCTCAGCTCCTTTGCTCCTCGTCAGTCCTGAATATAGTTGAAAAGCGCATCTTTCTCCGCCAAATGCGCTTTTCGTCACATTACGCGCGCGATGTCAAAAAAATAATGGAACGATGTTTTAATATGATTGACCATAAAAACGACGCGGCGCACACTAGCGCTAATTTCGATTCAATCTCAGGTCATGATGATGTCTAAAAAAATTGCCGTTATCGGCGAATGTATGATTGAGCTGTCAGAGAAAAACGCGGCGGTAAACCGTGGATTTGGCGGCGATACCTTGAATACCTCGGTCTATATTGCGCGTCAGACCGACGCCAGCGCGCTCGCCGTGCACTACGTGACCGCGCTGGGGACGGACGCGTTCAGCCAGCAGATGCTGGAGTCCTGGCAGGCTGAGGAGGTCAAAACCGACCTGATCCAGCGCATGGCCGATCGTCTTCCGGGGCTGTACTACATCGAAACCGACGATACCGGCGAGCGTACGTTTTACTACTGGCGCAACGAAGCGGCGGCAAAATTCTGGCTGGAAAGCGAGCAGTCCGCCGCGATCTGCGAAGAGCTGGCGACCTTTGACTACCTCTATCTCAGCGGAATCAGCCTCGCCATTCTCAGCCCCCAGAGCCGCGAGAAGCTGCTAACGCTGCTGTGCGAATGCCGCGCTAACGGCGGGCAGGTGATCTTCGACAATAACTACCGCCCGCGCCTGTGGGCCAGCAAAGAAGAGACTCAGCAGGTTTATCAGCAAATGCTGACCTGTACCGATATCGCCTTCCTGACGCTGGATGACGAAGATGCGCTATGGGGTGAAAAACCGGTAGCGGAGGTGATTGCCCGCACGCACGCCGCCGGCGTCAAAGAGGTGGTGGTGAAACGCGGGGCGGATTCGTGCCTGGTGTCGATTGTCGACGAGCCGCAGCAGGAGATCCCTGCCGTGAAGCTGCCGAAAGAGAAAGTGGTGGATACTACCGCCGCCGGCGATTCGTTTAGCGCCGGCTACCTCGCCGTCCGCCTGACCGGCGGCGACGCGAAGTCCGCAGCCGCCCGCGGGCACCTGACAGCCAGCACGGTTATTCAGCATCGCGGGGCCATTATTCCGCGCGAAGCGATGCCGCAGTAACGCTCGCCCGGGCTGCGCCATAGCGGCCGCAGCCCGGGAAGCCCCTCGTCAACCGGGCCTACTGGGCGGGGGGAATATCCGTCGCGTCGCTGTGCGCGTCGGCCGCCTCGCCGCCTCCGGCCGTCGCCGTTGGCGGAGGCAGCATCAGTTTCTCCCACGTCGCCTTCAGATCCTTCATGTTAAATTCCGGCTCGCCCTGCGGCTGCTGCAGCACCAGCGCCATATCCTGCGACAGCTGCTGGCGCAGATACTGATTCAGCATATCGACGGTCAGCGAATCAAGGAACTCCTGGCGCAGCTTCTGGTACTGCTCCGGCGCGATATCCACTACCTGATTCTGCAGCGAGCGGACGCGCTGGCTGATCAAAATATCGGTATCGGTACGCGCGTAGGTGGCGAAGAGCTTTTGCAGTTCGAGATTTTTCTGCGCCAGCAGGGTATCGAACTCTTCCTGCGGTAGCCCGTTATCGCGGACCTTCGCCAGCTCGCGGGATACCGCGATCAGGTTCGCGTTGAGCTTGTTGCCCGGCGATTCAATGTTGATCGCGCACTGGGCGCGCTGGTACAGCACCCGGCAGTCAAAGCCGAGGCTCACGTCTTTGATATTGTTTTTGCTCAAGTTCTGCTGCACGTGCCAGAACAGCGCCTCGCGCGCCAGATCGTCGCGCCAGTAGTGCTGCAGGGCGACCGAATCGCGAATCGGCTGCCACGGAGAGTCCCACATGAGCGACAGCTTATCCTGACGTACGGTATTGGTCATAATGCTGACCGGCGTCGTCGGCAGCGGAGCCAGCGTCGGCACCGCGGCCGGCGTTTCTCGTTTGCCCTTCAGCTCGCCGAAGTTTTTGTTAATTTGCTCCGCGACGCTGCGGCTATCGACGTTGCCCACCACGATCAGCGTCATGGCGTCCGGGGTGTACCACTTCTGATAAAACGCTTTCAGTCTGCGCAACATCGAGCGGATTTTTCAGCGACGCGGCGGGGTCATGCCCCAGCATGGCAGAGCCTTTCAGGCGATAGCGCCACCAGCCCTCTTTGGTATCCAGCGGCCAGGTCGCCACCATATCGCTGCCCTGCAGGGCGTGATTTACCGCTTCCGGCGTTACCGTCAGCTTCCCGCTGGCGTCAGCCAGCCAGCTCAGCGCCTCTTTCAGCAGATCGTTGCGGTTATTCGGCAGGCTCAGGTTAAACATGGTGTCGCTATAGGAGACGATCGCCGGCGGTAGCGGGCGGCTCGGATCGATGCTCTGCTGCCACAGGGAGCGCGCCTGCATCGTCGGCAGGCTGCCGCTCTGCGTCAAGGCCAGGCGGGGAATAAAGCGGCTAAAACCGCTCTGCTGAGTGCTTTCGCTCAGCGAGCCAATATTGACGAACAGGCGGACTTCAATACGATCGCTGGGACGCTGCGGAGTGGCTAAAACCTGCCACTGAAGCCCGTTGGCGAGAGTCCCCTGTTGCCAGGCCGGGTCCGGCTGGAGCGCTTCTGCTTGCACATAACCGGCCGCTGCCATCATCAGCAAACCACCCGTTAAGAGTTGAATTTTTGTGCCCTGCATGTGAACCCCTGATGAACATTCCTGGTTACAAAAGCAGCCCGCTGAAGGGCTGCCAAAAATATGGTGAGTAAGTACGTCGGTTAGACCACGCGGAGAGGAAAATGTCGCACGGAGACGTAAAATAATCATTTAGTATCACTCCCCAACCCAGGGGAGCGATACCTAATTATGCGCAGGAGGCCGGAGTCCAGCAAGGGACAACGGCCTAACAGATGGATTTAAGAGGATAATTCTTGCGATTTATTCGCCGGAGTGCGGTTATTCAGGACATCATCCAGCTGTTGGGTATCCAGCTCTTTCACCCATTTCGCCACCACGATCGTCGCCACGCCGTTGCCCACCAGGTTGGTCAGGGCGCGCGCTTCGGACATAAAGCGGTCGATACCGAGGATCAGCGCCAGGCCGGCAACCGGTAAATGGCCCACCGCGGAAAGCGTGGCCGCCAGGACGATAAAACCGCTGCCGGTGACGCCCGCGGCGCCTTTCGAGGAGAGCAGCAGCACCACCAGCAGCGTTATCTGATGGAAAATATCCATATGGCTGTTGGTCGCCTGGGCGATAAATACCGCCGCCATCGTCAGGTAGATGGAGGTGCCGTCGAGGTTGAAGGAGTAGCCGGTTGGGATCACCAGCCCCACCACCGATTTGCGACAGCCCAGCTTCTCCATCTTATCCAGCATGCGCGGCAGCGCCGATTCGGACGAGGAGGTGCCGAGCACAATCAGCAGCTCTTCGCGGATATAGCGGATAAATTTAAAGATGCTAAAGCCGGTCATCCGCGCGATGGTGCCCAGCACCACCACCACAAACAGAATACAGGTCAGGTAGAAGCAGACGATCAGCTGGCCCAGCTGCACGAGGGTGCCGACGCCGTATTTCCCGATGGTAAAGGCCATCGCCCCGAAGGCGCCAATCGGCGCGAGGCGCATAATCATGTTGATGATGCCGAAGATCACCTGCGAGAAGCTTTCGATAACGTTGAAAATCAGCTGGCCCTTGCTGCCCAGACGGTGCAGGGCAAAACCAAACAGCACCGCAAACATCAGCACCTGCAGGATGTTACCGCTGGCAAAAGCGCCGATCACGCTGCCGGGGATGATATCCAGCAGGAAGGCGACGATGCCCTGATCTTTTGCCTGCTCGGCGTAGACCGCCACGGCCTTCGCATCGAGGGTCGCCGGATCGACGTTCATGCCGCCGCCGGGTTGCACAACGTTGACGATGATCAGTCCAATAATCAGCGCGATAGTACTGACGACTTCAAAATAGAGGAGCGCTACCGCACCGGTACGGCCGACGGCCTTCATGCTTTCCATCCCGGCAATCCCCGTCACGACGGTGCAGAAGATTACCGGAGCAATAATCATTTTAATCAGCTTAACGAAGGCGTCGCCGAGGGGTTTCATCTGCGCGCCCAGTTCCGGGTAGAAATGGCCCAGCAGAATACCGATCGCAATGGCCGACAAAACCTGAAAATAGAGGCTTTTGAAGAGAGAGGCTTTCATAGGGTGTCCTTTGGGTATAACCACAGACATGGAAGGGTTATATGGTGTCTGTGGCTTAAAAGTAACACCCGGGAAACATTTCAGAAATAACTAAGCGTAATATTGCAACGAATTTGTTAAAAACTTTGAGTCTGACTCGCACAAGTCAGCATCCCGTTACAGGTTTTCACCCTCTTCGTTCAGCGGTAAAAACTGCGCCGCAAACGCCTCCTGCGGCAAGGCGCAGCCGAAGAGGGAGCCCTGGGCAGTCTCGACGCCGGCCTCCTGCAGCCACCGACGCTGCTCCTCTCTCGCGACACCTTCCGCCACGATGCGCAGGTTAAGACCGCGCGCCAGCTGAATAATCGCCGGCGCCATGCTGGCATCTTCGGGCAGCATATCGATGAAAGCCTTATCGATTTTCAGGATATCCACCGGCAGCGGCTTCATATGCTGGAGCTGGCGCAACCCGGCGTAACCCATGCCAAAATCATCGAGGGCGATGCGCACGCCCGCCTCGCGCAGCGGGCGCAGCAGGGAGACCACCATCTGCGGATCGTCCAGCCGGCGGCTTTCGGTAATGTCGATAATCAGCGTGCCCGGCGGAATGCGATAGCGCGCGAGCAGGGTCAGCATCTCTGCGCCCCGGTCGTGATGCAGCAGCTGCAGCAGCGACACGTTTACCGATAGCGGCAGCATAATGCCCCGGCTTTGCCATGCCGCAAGCTGGCGACAGGCCTCTTCCATTACCCAGTAGCCGACCGAAACGATCAGCCCGCAGGCCTCAATACGCGCCATCAGATCCGGCGGCAGCAGCCAGTTGCCGTCCTCCTGGCGCTGGCGCAGCAGAACCTCCGCGCCGCACACTTCGCCGCTGGCGGTATTCACCTGCGGCTGCAGCCAGATGGCGAAGCGCTGATTCTCCAGCGCCGCCAGAATATCGTGCTCCTCCATCAGCCGACGCTGCGCCTTCTCCATCTGCTGCGGATCGAAAAACTCAATCTGGTTTTTACCTTTGCGCCGCGCGGCGACGGCGGCGGAAAACGCCCGTCGGTAGAGCTGCTCCGCGCTCAGTTCGCCGTTAAACATCGCAATTCCGACGCTGGCGCAGGGGCGAAGCTGAATACCCTGCAGCGGCAGACGTTCGCTAATAGCAGTGAGCACTTGCTTACTTAATGTCACCGCCTGCCAGGGCTCGGTGATGCCGCTGGCCAGAATCGCAAAGTCATAGCCGCTCACCTGCGCCAGCACCATACGCGATGGGATGATTGCCCGCAGCTTTTCCACCAGCGTCAACAGCAGTATTTCGCGCTGGGCCTCTTTCAGGACGCCGGCGGTATCCTGCAGCGTTTCGCAGGCGACCACCAGCAGCGCCGAGGTTTGCGGGCGCGCCACCGCCTGCTCGAGCAGCGCCATCAGGAAGGCCTTATTCGGCAGGTCGGAGACCGGGAAGCGGGTGGACTGTAAAGAGGAGCTCATCGTGCCGGCGCAGCAGGGTCTGCTGGTTGCGATTGTAGCTGCGCACCAGCATGCCTATCTCATCATCATGATGCAGCCGCGGCAGGGTCAGCTGATGCCCGAGACGCTCCTGCTGCGGAACATCGTTGAGTTCACGCGCCACCTTGCGCAGCGGACGGACGATCAGCCGGTTGATGCACCAGGTGATCGCCACCGTCAGAACCAGCACCAGCAGGAAGTAAGCAGTCACCAACGTAGAAAGCGTACTCATCACGAACTTATACATCTGGTATGAGTCGGCCTGCAGCACCAGATAGGCAAGCGGCTGCGGATTTGCGGGCCGTTCCTGGGAGTAGATCGGCAGCGATATCTGTACCGGCAGCTCAAACATGCGGGTAATCATCACCGGGACCGGGCGCTCGGGAATAAAGCGCATCCGCAGCGCCTGAAACTGGTTCGGCAGCACCACGTCCGCCCGGCTGACGATGCCAGCGGGCTGGATACGACCAAGAATGGTTTCCGCCTCCGGAATATCCGCCTTCAGGATAGCCGCGGAGAGCGGTTCGCGAACGGAACGGGCGATGCTTTCTAACTGCGTGGCCGTAGTAAAGCGACTCTGTTGCACAAAGTGAAAGAGTAAAATAGAGCAAAAAACCAATACAAAGGCCATGGACACGCCTGCGACCATCGCCATCTGTTTAATTGTAAGTGAGCGGCTGACGCGCAACTGTGTTCTCCACTGATACTGAATGCTGTCCGGATTCCGTCCCTCAACGCCGGTATTTTCAGGCGGCTTATCTCGGCAAAATAGCTCGCAAACGCCCGGCAGAGAGCGCCAAACGAGTCACCAGGACGGGTACGAAGCGCCGCCCCTGGCTTGCGGGCGCGCCGGGCCGGCGTGCCGATGAGCGCCGTGCGAGCGGGGACGCCCCCCGCGGCGCGAAGTACGACGAGTATACGCGAACACGAGGGTGGAGTGACGGTTGATCGCGTAATTCAGCCTATTCTGCTACCAATCCGCGTAGGGAACCAGCGGCCGACCGGTATAGACGAAGCCCTGGCTGCTGCTGCCGCAGTCGACGCGCATCCCGCCCCTGGTTTTACCGGTATGGCTGCCGCAGTCCTTCAGCCCGCCAACCTGCCGCAGAGCGCCGCGGTCTCGGAGAACGCCAACGCCATCGTCATTCAGTATCAGGGCAAACCTTACGTCCAGCTGAACGGAGGAAGCTGGGTACCGTATCCGCAGTAAAAACGAAAAAGGCCGCAGGGTTTTACCCCCGCGGCCCGTTCAGCCGCCGGTCGTTGCCTGGCGACGGTCGTTATGCGCCAGCCAGGCCAGCATCTTCAGGCTGGCAGAATAATAATCATCCTGCGCGCTAAGCTGCGGATCCTCCTGCGCTTCACCGCTGGTCAGGTCGCGAACGGCCAGCAGACCGCCGGTCATAAACCACGGGGCGACGTCGTTGGTATTGACGTTGACCCACGCCGGAGTCTGCAGCCGCGGATAGCTCTGAAACCAGCTTTTCCACGGCGTCAGCAGGGCGCTATGCGGATCGGCCCAGTAGAGATACAGCGGGATGCGAATCGCGTCGTAGCTCATCCGCGGCGGCCACTCCTTTGCCGGCTCCATTCTGCCGTCCGCCCTCAGCGCCACCCAGTCGCTGGGCAGCTGCGCCTTACCCCACGCCATTTTACCCAGCAGCGCCTGGCCGTCGCTCTGCAGCGTACGCCACGCGGTCAGGTGGGTACGCGCGGCAAAAGCCTGCCATGCGGGGAAGATAAAGTAGGAGGGGTTGAGATTGACATGATCGTTGAGGTTGAAGCCCTTCGCGCCGGGCAGCATCACCTGATGACCGGCAAAAGTAATCACCGTTGATTTCAGCAGCGACGCGGTGATGGCATCGGAAGCGATGCCGTAGGACTTCTCCCCCCACTGCTGCTGCGCGCGCAGCAGCGCCCACGCGATCAGGGTATCGCCATCGGTCGCATCGTTTTTATCCGCAATCGGGTCCGGCGCGACGGGGTTGTAGCGCCAGTAAAAAAGCCCGTTGTCTTTATTACGCAGCGTGTTATCCGTCCACTGCCACAGCTTATCAAAGGCAGGGCGATCGTTTTTGGCGACCGCCAGCAGCATGGCGAACCCCTGCCCTTCGGTATGGGAAACGTTGCCGTTGCCGGTATCAACGATTCGCCCGTCGGCCATCATAAAGCGGGATTTGTAGCTTTCCCAGGCGGTATCTGCCCACGCGCGGGGAAGCACCATCATCGTCGTCGTAACCATGACTGCGACTAAAGCACGCAAGGACATAAGTGCACTCGTTATGGATGAAAGTAGAGAAACTGAACGTCAGACACAGAAAACAGCCGCTCACGCTGTAAAACAACGTGCGCACCGCCGCCCTGTCCCCTCAGCCAGCGGGAATAAAGCCCTTCGAGTATGGCACAGAATGCATTACACCAGCGCACGCGACGCGCTTCATCGCGGCTGACCGGCAGCGCCCGATGGCGGAGCCGCAGCCCGTCGTCGCCGACGTCGACGGTGACCACTCCCCACTGAAAGCGGCTCAGCAACTGATTGATATTGGCCTCCAGCTGGCCGACCGTCTCCGCATCCGGCAGAGGATAGTTGTCCGCCAGCGCCTCGCCCATCTGGCGCAGAAAGGGCTGGCTCTCCAGCTCGCCCGCGTTGTTGAGCATGCCATCCACCATAACGATCAGCAGATCGAACCATCCGGCAGGAGTTTGCTGCTGCTGAAACCAGGCCAGCGCCTCCGCGTTGTTATTTTCCGTCATGATCAGTTATCTCCTAACATATAGCGGATATAAAGACCGGCGGTGCTTTCGTTATAATCGCCGAAGGTGTCATAGCCCACCTGGCCGCCAAGCGTCATCTGTTTGTTTACCTTGTAATCCGCACCGGCACGCAGGGTGTAGCCGATGCCGCTTTTCGAGGTTGCCGAATAGTAAGCTTCCTTGGCGAACCCGTTGGTGACGGCGGTTTCCAGGGTCCGCTGCCACTCGGAGTTGGTCGGGAAGTAGGCGCTCTTATCCTGGCTATAGGATTGATAGCCCACCGAGCCGCCCAGCTTCATCGTCCAGTTATCGTATTTCTCCGTCAGATTGACCGGCAGCGAGACGCTCACGTAGTTTTGCGGGCTGAAATAGCCCCCCTGACCGTAGGTGAAGTAACTCAGGTTTTTCGAGTAATCCATATAGCTCATGCTCAGGCCGGTCTGCAGCTGACGATACTCGTCGTGGTAAGGCCGCAGATAGACCCCGGCGTTGGCGTTAACGCTGGTGTTGCTGGCGACGTTGTCGCCAATATAGCTATAGCCCCCGCCGCCGACGTAGAAGCCGGCGTCGCCGTCATCATAGCTCAGCTGCAGGGTGCCGCCGTTTTTCGTCACCTGGCCCCAGTTTTTCCCCGAGTAAGCGTCTTTCAGCCCGACGTAGGAGAGCAGGCTGTCGGTCAGCGAGCGGCGTTCGCCGGTGAAAATCAGCGACAGATAGTTCGTCAGCTTCGGCGACCACTTCACGCCCCCGACGACGGTATTCAGATCCTGCCCCAGCGGGGTGCTGCCGATGTCGACGCGGTAATCATCGCCGCTCAGCGCCAGCGCCAGCTCGACGCCGTTGGCCCTCTGCGCGTCCGTCGAGCCGCTGGCCTGGTCGACATTCGGTTTCAGACTGGAGGAGGCCAGATAGCTGGCAACCTGCCCGGAATCATAGGCTCCCAGCTTCGCCAGGTTCTCCATGCCGCTGCGGGTCGTGGCGTTAAAATCGGAGGCGTTCAGCGTCCCCAGCGAGCTCAGCGCCTCGGCGCCAGGATTGCTGGCAAAGTACGTTGTCCGCTCGGTATCCGTCATCGCCGCAATCGCCGCCTGCTCGCTGGTCACGGTACTAATCATATTGGAGACCGCGTTGGAGAGCGGGTTCGCGCCGTAGCGCCGCCACGCGTCGCCGGTGGCGCTACCGGCGTTCAGGGTGATCGGCGTGACCGTGAAATCAAAGCGCGAATCGCCAAACGGCGACGAGGACCAGGTCAGCGGCGTTTTTATTTCCGTCAGCTTGCTGGTGCCGGATTCGCCATCGCGTCCGCGCACTTCCATCCCGCCCTGCAGCCAGCTGCCGGTTTTCTCCTGCAGCGACTCCATCATGGTATCCACCTGGCGCAGCGTGCGGGTCTGCGCGGTCTCTACCGGCAGATCGGGGCGCTGGATCCCCGGCAGCGAGGTTCCGTCCCCCGTCGATACCTGCGCGACCTGCCACGGCATATACTGCCCGTAGGTCGAGGCCGTCCGCGTCGTCGTCGGGGTGCGGGAGACGCCGACGAAGGGGTTATCCGCCGCCAGCACGCCGCCAACGGTCGGCGTTTGCGCGCTGTTGCTGCTCTGCAGGCCCAGCAGCTTGCCGCGCGCGCTGCGCAGATAGGTCATCGCCTGCTGATGGTGTCCCTGGGCCTCTTCTACCCGCGCCAGCAGCAGCAGGCGGTCCGGTGAATTATCCTGACGCAGCCCGCCGGCGAGCTGCTGCGCGCGGTCGCTGTCGCCCGACGAGAGCGCAACGTCAATCGCCCCGCTGCGCGCCGCCTGATCCGGCGTATCGCGGGTCATCAGATAGTCGTAAACCACCCCGGCTTCTTTGTTCATTTTGCCGCTCTGGTAGAGACGCGCCATCGCAAACATCAGGTCGGTATTTTGCGGGTCGCTTTGCATCGCGCCCATCAGCTTGTCGTACGCCGCGGCGTAGTTCCCCTGCTCGCGCAGATGATCCGCTTCGTCAATCACATAGCCGTTGCGAATGCTCGCCAGCTGCGTCGGCGTACTGCTGGCCTGCAGCTGCGGGTTGCTCAGCAGATTCTGCGCTTCGCGGGTCAGGCCCGCCTGATTAAGCACCGTCACCTGATCTGCATAGTCGCCGGCATTGCCCGAGATCCCGCCGCTGATATTGTTGCGTACCAGCGAGACGGCGGTCGTGACATCGCCGCTCTGCGCCAGCAGCCGCGCCAGCTTGCCGACGTCCGCCGGCGATTTCGGCGGCGTGGCGGCCATCGCCCGCAGGGTGTTGGAGGCGGCAACCGTATTGCCCTGCGCCAGATAGTTTTGCGCCGTCACCAGCTGCAGGTTGTAGTTCACCCGCTGATGGAGATCGCGCATCTGGCCGGTCTGGCTGGCGGCGGGAATGCGCCCCAGCAGCGTTTGCGCCTGCTGCCAGCCGCCGTTTTCGCTGGCATACAGCGCCGCGGCGTACAGCGAGGCGCTGCTGGCGCCGGGACGCCAGGCCGCCGCCATCGTCGAGGCGGCTTCGCTCTCGTTGCCCGATTTTTGCAGCAGCCGGGCTAAATCAAGCCGCATCCAGGCATCATCCGGGTAGCGGGATACGCCCTGGCTCAGCAGCGCGATGGCGCCGCTCACGTTACCGCTGCTGGCCTGCTCCTGCGCCTGCCGGCGCAGCGAATCGCCCGGCATGCCGGTTACCACCCGCGGCTGCAGTTTTTGCTGTAGGCTCTCCGGCAGCGTGCGCAGCATCGCCTGCGCCTCCGCCGTTTTATTCTGCTCGCGCAGCACGTAATAGAGGCTCTCCCGCGCCGGGCCGTTTTGCGGCTGCTCGTCGAGCAGCGAACGCAGCGTCTGCTCGGCCTGCGGCAGATCCTTGTTGTGTCGCAGAACGTCGGCGCGGAACAGCTTCGCCGAGGTGCCTCGCGTCCCGCCCTGCTGGGCCAGCGGGGCGGAAAGCGCCAGCGCCTGGCTGATATTGCCCTGCTTATAGGCCTGCTGCGCCTGGGCCAGTTGGCCGTAGAACAGCTCATCGGCAGCCTGCTGGCGCCGGGCGGCGGAATCATCGCCGCCGAGATCCGCCGCCCGGGTCAAATACTGGGATGCCGCCTGGAAATCGCCTTTACGCTGGGCGATATAGCCCATGCCGGCCAGCGCATCCGCGTCCTGCGGGTTGGTTTGCAGCACCTGTTCAAACTGCTGCTTCGCGGCGGCGGTGTTGCCGCTGTTGAGGTTGGCATACCCCTCCCCGCGCGCCTGGCCGCTTAGCCGCTGGCGATAGTAGTTCTGCACCTCGGTATCCTGCGGGTGGCGCTGCATCCAGGTATCATAAAACTGCTGGTCGCCGGACTGCGGTCCCAGCCACAGCAGCGCCTGGCGCAGCCCGCTATCGGCATCTTTGCTGCCGCTGGCCATCGGCTCCAGCATCGCGATCCCTTCCCGCCGGGTATCTTCACGCCAGGTCAGCGCTTTGCCCAGCGCCACCCGCGGCGCGTTCTCCTGCGGATGCTGCGCCACGTACTGGCGCAGTTCGCTGAGCGCCTGCGGATAGAGCGATTTATCGCTGGCCATCGTCATGTAGTATTCGGCCGCCAGCCCCGCCGGCGGGACGTTGCCGTTAAACATGCTGCGCCAGGTGGCGAGCGCGGCGGGCACGTTGCCGCTGCGCGCCTGCTGCCTGGCGAGGCTCAGCTGCCCCTGCGGCACCTGGGTCATTTTTCTGGCATTGTCGAGCTCCTGCAGGCTGGCGCTGTCCGGCGAGGTTTTCGCCAGCCGCGCCCGCCACTGCGCCGCCGCCTGAAGATCGCCCCCCTGTTGCGCCCAGAGCGCCATCAGGTACAGCGCCTGGGTGTTGTTGGCATCAACCAGCAGCACCTTTTGCAGCGACTCCATCGCCAGCTCGTCGTGGGATTTTTCATGCCAGTAGTTGGCCTGGGCAAAAAGCGCCTGCAGCGCGGCATCGTTGCTCGCGGCAAGGGCATCGCCGAATGCGCCAAGCGTCAGCGCGCCTGACAGGCAGAAGGTTGATAGTCTGCGGGTTGCCCTGCTATTCATTTTGATCGCTCGTTTCATTGGCCATCCCCCGAACTCAAACGCTTGCGAGCGTGCCGTTTAAACATGGCGGTTAACGCCAGGCCAATTATCGATGTGGCGATCAGCCCGAGGATCGCCAGCAGGCCGGAGTGCTGGTTAGCGTACCAGATGGCCATCATGTACCAGGGCATCTGCCCGCTTGGGAACGGCGTGCTGACCTGGAAGCTGCGTACGCCGTTATCGCTGGTGATCACCGCCGTATCGCCCCGAATGCCGGCGTTGATCCGCGGCGAGTCGAGGTCGCTTTTCAGCCTCGCGAGCTGATCGTCATTGCTGGCCATCGCCACCACCACCGTACGCCGGGAATTCCACGGCGAGCGGTAGCTGATAAAGCCGCGCCAGGCGCTGCTGGAGGAGAAGTAGCGGTCGGCATCGACGCTTGCGGAGGTCCAGTCGCCGGTCAGCCAGCGCTGCACCTTCTCCCAGCTTCCCGCTTCGCGAACGCTGAGCTGGTTATCCACCGTACTGTAGGGAGAATCCGCCAACAGGCGCTGGTTAAAGGTTTTCTGGTCAAGGGCGCTGACCGCCAGCACGTCGCGCTCCCGCAGGTACTGCAGGCCCGCGCCGCCCTCAGGGATCCCCAGCACCACCCGGTTATTGGCCAGCGCCGTACCGGTCGCATTACCCGAACGCGCGGCCAGGTTTAACAGGGTCGCCACCTGCGTATCCGACGGCTGCTCCGGCAGCAGCAGCACGGTTTGCGAGTAGTCCGCCAGCCGCGAGAACGGGAACGAGGCGCCGACGAAGTAGGAGAGGTTCGGCAGCAGCGAGAAGTGCCGCGTATTGCTCAAATCAATCCATGAGTCGTCGGTAATGCGGCTCTTGATGTTGTTATTCAACAGCACCGAGCAGGGGGCATTGTCCTTCGGCACCACGTTGAAGTAGAGCGAGAGTCTGGTTATCCCCGTAGATCAGGTACGGCGCCAGCGGGATGGTAAAGCGTTCCTGGCGGGCATCGCCGCCCAGGTGACGCCAAAGCTTCTCCAGCGGCCCCTGTTTGTTCATCGGCAAATTGTGCAGGAAGGTGTTGTTCAGCGTGACGCTCAGCAGCGACTGATCTTCGTTGATCCAGCTTTCGGACGGGAAGCGGTAGCTAATCTGCAGGGGAATGGTCTCGCCATCCCACAGATAGAGATCCGGCGCCGCGCGGAAAGCAACGCGCAGCGGTTCGTGCCACACTCCGCTCACCGTCGGGCTTTGATCTTTACGCAGCAGCTCGCTGATTTTGACCGGCCGATCGGTGGGGATCCAGCGCGGGGCGTCGTACGGTTTGCCCAGCGGAATGGCCTGCGGATCCACCGTCATGCTCGCGGTCTGCGGCGCAATGTTGCCGCGGGTCAGCCGCCAGGCCGCCGCGCGCAGCGCCGCATCGTTCTGGCCGACGATCAGCAGCAGCTTGTAGCTCGGGTTGCCGGGGTTATCAACAACCTGCAGCAGCGGCCGGTCGGTTTGCGGCAGGGTCACACCGCCCACCTGATCGCCCGGGTGGCCGATGATAATGCCGTTGCGCTCCGGCAAACGATCGCGCAGGGCGTTAAAAGCAATCCCGCGATAGTCCGCCTGAATGCCCAGCCACGACGACACCAGCGCCGCCGCGCTGAAGATATCCGCCCCCGCTTTCTGCGGGTAGGCGATGGCGATATCCGCCGGAGTCATCTGCATGCTGTCGAAGAACGGCCGCGGGAAGTAGCTCAGGTCGTTGCTGATATTCAGCGGCTGGCTTTCCCAGCTAAAACGCGAGGCGGGCAGCACGGTGATGCCGGAGGTGTCGCGCGTATGGAGCTGACACTGCATGGCGTCGCCGTCGTTCACCTTAAAGCTTAAATTATTGCTCGAGACCATCAGCGCGGCCGGGATATCGAGCTGGAAGTGCGAGATATCGGCGCCGTCCGTACCCAGCGGCACCGTGCCCAGCGGCTGGCCGTTGAGCATTAGCTGCAGGGTGGCGTTGCGGGCCGCCATCTCCGGCGAAACCCGCACGTCCAGCATCAATTCGGCGTGGGTGACCACCTGATCGGAGGGCAGCGTAAAGCTCGCGCCGCCCTGCAGCTGGCCGCCGCTCAGCATAATGCCGTCCGGCATCCCCATTTGCGCCAGATTCAGACTGCCGCCGACGATCGGCGTTAGCGGCACGACGTCCGGAGCCGGATCGCTGACCGGCGGCATCGCGGGCAGAGCAGCCGGCGCCGCTGTCGATTCGGGTTCCGCCGCCGTCTGAGCAGGCGCGGCTCCCTCATCCGGCGCGCTATCGCTGGCCGCGTCCGGCAGCGGGAAGTTCAGCGGGGCCGAGCGATCGGCCGGCGCCTCTTCGCTATGCAGCGCGGGGGCGGAGAGCATCCCCGCCAGCAGCGCAAGGGTAGTTAATCGCTTCATAGCTGGCCATCCTCCTGCGCGGTCTGCGCAGCAGGGCGTTGCCGACGCCGGTCACGTCGCGTTTTCCACGTCAGCCAGAACAGCTCAAATACGCAGCGCAGAATGGTGGCGAAGGAGCGGAACGGCCTGTCCTGCGGACGCGGCGGATTAATCCACGCGTCGGCGCGGGCCAGCACCACGCGCACCAGCTCGCGGCGCAGGGAGAGCGGGATATTTTCATCAAACTTGAGGCGAATAAAGCGCGCATCGGCGGTGACCAGCTCGGCGGGGATACAGATCGCCCCGGACTGCAGAATCAGCTCAATCTCTTCGATTTTATCCTGCAGGTGGCGATCGTCAGGCACGGTGATACGGCAGCCGCCCATCGACAGGTCGGCGGTACGGCTACGGGAGACAATGCCGCTGGCGTAATGGATAAGCACCGGAATATCCACGTCAATACGGATCGTTTTACGCACCTGGCGGGTTTCCCGCGCCACCGCAATCGCCGCCAGCAGGAAGATCAGGCTGTAGATCCCCCAGCCGACGTTCAGCGCGATAACGTTCGGATCGGAGCCGAAATAGTCGTGGCCGATAGCGCGCACGAGACCGGCCACCACGCCGGCGCCCAGCAGGCAGGCCACCACCAGATGCGGCCTGACCACGGTAAAGTCGAAGTAGCCGACGTCCAGCAGGCCGCCTTTATCGGTGACGTTGAATTTGCCGCGTTTGGGGAAAATCATCGTCACCAGCGTCGGCAGCACCAGGTGGAATGCCAGAACGATATCGTAAATTTCGCCCCAGAAGCTGTAGCGATAGCGACCGTTCATCCTCGAGCCAACGTAGATGGCGAGGAACAGGTGCGGCAGAGCATACGAGACGATCAGGCTCGCCGACGAGTAAATAATATTGAGGTTAAACAGCAGGTAGGCCAGCGGCGCGGTAACGAAAACCACGCGCGGCAGCGCAAACTGGTAGTACAGCATGGCGCTGAGATAGCACAGACGCTGCTGGATGGTCAGCCCGCGGCCAAAGAGCGGGTTATCGAGGCGGAAGATTTGCGTCATCCCGCGCGCCCAGCGGGTTCGCTGAATGACGTGCACCACCAAACGCTCGGTGGCTAAGCCTGCCGCCAGCGGGATATCGAGGAACGCCGATTTCCAGCCCAGGCGCTGAAACTTGAGCGCGGTGTGCGCATCTTCGGTGACGGTTTCTACCGCAAAACCGCCAATCTGCTCCAGCGCTTTACGGCGAATAACGGCGCAGGAGCCGCAGAAGAAGGTCGCGTTCCAGTTATCGTTACCCTGCTGGATTGGGCCATAAAACAGCATCCCTTCGTTGGGAATGTTGCGCCCGACGGAGAGGTTGCGTTCAAACGGATCCGGCGAGTAGAAGTAGTGCGGCGTCTGCACCAGCGCCAGCATCGGGTCCTTGAGGAAGCCGCCCACCGTGGCCTGCAGGAAGACGCGGGTGGCGACGTGGTCGCAGTCAAACACGCAGATAAGCTCGCCCTGGGTCAGGGTCATCGCATGGTTCAGGTTGCCCGCTTTGGCATGCTTGTTGTCGTTACGGGTGATATACCCCACTCCAACATCGGCGGCAAACACCGCAAACTCGCTGCGCTTACCGTCGTCCAGCAGATAAATTTTCATCTTATCCGCTGGATAATCAATGCACTGGGCGGCCAGCACCGTATCGCGGACCACTTCGAGCGGTTCGTTATAGCTGGGGATATAAATATCGACCGTCGGCCAGGTGCTCATATCGTCCGGCAGCGGGACAATTTCGCGCTTCAGCGGCCAGATCGTCTGCAGGTAGTTGAGTATCAGCATCACCCAGATATAGACTTCCGCCAAAAAGAGCCCCATCCCCAGGATCGTCTCGATTCCGGAGTTAAAATGCAGGGTTTGCGTCAGGCGAAAATACATATAACGGGTCGACATCAGCAGCGAAGTCACGACCATAATGACGGAAATGCTGCGATTCTTGCTAAACCCCATTAAGAACAGAATGCCGATGCTCAGCAGACCAAAAATATACTGCTTTTGGCTGTCCATCGGCGTGATAACGACCAGCACGGCAACCGGCGACAGCAGCAGTACCAGCAACCAGAAAAGTGACTTTTTCATTCAGCAGCCCTGCAATAAGTTAAAGCCCTGACATGCGAGGCTGGCTGTGCACCGTGCCGTCGCCAATATTGATACCCAACAGCGCAGAGATTTTTTTTGCAATAATTTCAATATCAAAGGCGGCTGAAGAGGATGAATTAAAGTCGAGAATCGACTTTTGGGAAGCATTTGCCTCTACGACGCTTTCATCACGGTGGATAATGCCCAGCAGGCGGTCGCTCAGCTTATCCTCCATTAACGCAACCACGTCACGACTCACCTGACGGCGATTATCGCTCTGGTTTATCACGAAAAAGTGTCCGAGCTTGTGATTGAGTTCACCGCCGGTTAAGCGCTGCTTTTCCACATGGGATAGCGTTGACATCGAGGCGGTATCCGCCAGCAGCGGCACCAGGTGCAGGTCCGCCAGCGGCGTTAACGCCGCCAGCGCCGGAGAGGGGCCAGGAGGAAGGTCAGCGATAATAACCAGGCCCGGGTAGTTGAGCAGCGCCGACAGCCCGCGCGTCAGGAAATGCGGATCGCTGGCGAGCCGTACGTCAAACGCCTGATGCTGCTCTTCGGTCACGTCGCCATAGGGCAGCACGAAGATATTACTGCCCGCGCTTAGCACGCACTGGCTCCAGTCGTGCAGCTCGAGCGCCTTCGCCACGTACCCGCGCTCATCGCCTAGCGGGACGCCAAAATGCAGGCGTAACGCGTTCTGGACGTCAAAATCGAGTGCCAGAACTTTGCTACCCGCGCGCGCCAGCGACCAGGCCAGGTTTGCTGCGAGGGTGGTCTTTCCCACGCCGCCTTTTGGGGAACACACGCAGATCAGCGGCATGTCGCAATCCTTTCTAAAAGAGATTTAAGCGGCTGATCTTTATCTTTAGCCGCAGGTGCAGCGACTTTCGTCGCAAACAGATGCGCATAGCCTTCCGCGGCCGGCTGCGGTGCCGGCAGCGGACGAGGCGCAGCGCTCATTGCCGGCGCGGGCGTGGTTACCGGCGCAGGCGCGGCGCAGCGGCAGCCGGCACGACGGCAGCGGGGGCCGGCTGCGGCGTCAGGATCGGCGAAGAGGGCTCGGGAGCGGCCTGCGCTGGCGCAGCCTCAACCCACAGAAACGTATCCGCGGGGACCTGCTGCGGCAGGGGTAGCGACACCGACCCTCCCATTGCCAGCGAGGACTCTTTTTCCCCGGGAGCGAGCTGATTGAGGATAACCCAATCGCCCTGTTCCCGGGCGGCTGATTGTGATGAAAGGTCCTTGAAATGAAGACTTTGTGTCCGAGTCTTTTCCTTGAAGCGCTGCAAATCATCATAATGGTTCATAGACAACCCCATGATTCTAAATTCATTATATTTTAGCTGCTTTTATTGAGACCCTATACCTCCAGAGCATAGAGTATTTTATTGTTTTTCATAAAGTTAAGTTGATCAGGACGATCGGCTATGCGACAGATTGTATCCGGGTATAGGTCAGAGCGGCTTTAATTCACTGATAATTATGCGTTTACCCTATCAGTTCTTATGCGAAATGATAGCTCCATTTTCCAGGAGGTATCTTAATGCGCCTCTCAGATTCACCTTATTACTAAAAATAACCAGATTTTTATTCCAACCATTTATATCGGATAAGCATAACAGGCGTTCAATATAATCAATTTAATATAGTTTAACCCTTTTACAACTTTGTACATATAGGTCGACTGGCTGATGCATTTAAAAAGAGGGCGCATTGTTCGGCGGTGGAAAAGGGCAGCAGGCAAGTACGCTGCTGCCGAAAGGCGTTCGCCCTTCAGCAGCAGCGGGATCGTCAGGCGGAGTGTTTATCCTGGTTTTCGTCCTGGTCAACGGCAAAGCAGGCCACCAGCTGACCGCCATACTCCTTCAGCTGCGGCTGCAGCTGGGTGCAGGGTCCGAAGCGGCGGCTGCAGCGGGCGTTAAACGCGCAGCCCGGCGGCGGATTCAGCGGGCTTGGCAGCTCGCCGGTCAGCTTAATGCGCTGGCGGCGATCGTCCGGATTCAGACGCGGGGTAGCCGACAACAGCGCCTGGGTGTACGGGTGCTGCGGGTTGCCGAAAATCTGCTCTTTCGAGCCTTTCTCTACGCAGCGCCCGAGGTACATCACCATCACTTCATCGGCGATGTGCTCAACAACCGACAGGTCGTGGGAGATAAACACGTAGGAGAGCCCCATCTCCTGCTGCAGGTCCATCATCAGGTTCAGCACCTGCGCGCGCACCGATACGTCCAGCGCAGAGACCGGTTCATCGGCAATCACCACGTCCGGGTCCAGCATCAAACCACGGGCGATAGCAATACGCTGACGCTGGCCGCCGGAGAACATATGCGGATAGCGATCGTAGTGCTCGGTTTTCAACCCCACCTTCGCCATCATCGCCAGCGCTTTCTCACGACGCTCCTCTTTGCTCAGCGAGGTGTTGATCTGCAGCGGCTCTTCCAGAATCTGCCCCACCTTTTTACGCGGGTTCAGCGAGCCGTACGGGTTCTGGAACACAATCTGGATTTTCTGCCGACGCAGGCTCTGCGCATGCGGATCGTGCTTCAGCAGATCCTGTCCCTGGTAGTACAGCTCGCCGCCGGTGGGGATTTCAATCATCGTCAGCAGGCGGCCTAGGGTTGATTTCCCGCAGCCGGACTCCCCGACCACCGCCAGCGTTTTGCCGCGTTCGAGGGTAAAGGAGACGCCGTCCAGCGCCTTGACCAGCCTTTCAGGGGAAAATAGCCCCTTCTTCACCGGATAGTATTTTTTCAGATCGATGGCCTGCAACAGCAACTGTTGCGCGGTGGCCTGTTCGGTGCTCATAGGGTTGGCCTCCCGGCATCATCGAGTGGGAAGTGGCATTTGGACTGACGTCCGTGGTCCACGACGTTCAGTTCTGGCTCTTCGCTGCGGCAGCGGTCCGTGGCATACGGGCAGCGCGGATTGAGCAGGCAGCCGTTCGGGCGGTCATATTTACCGGGAACCACGCCCGGCAGCGACGCCAGCCGCGCCTTATCCTGGGCAAACTCCGGCAGCGCGCGCAGCAGCGCCTGGGTATACGGGTGGCGCGGCGCGCGGAAGATATCCTTCGCGTCGCCGGCTTCCACCACCTGGCCGGCGTACATCACAATAATTTTGTGCGCCGCTTCGGCCACCAGCGCCAGATCGTGAGTAATCAGGACCAGCGCCATATTCTCTTTCTGCTGCAGATCCAGCAGCAGCTCGATGATCTGCGCCTGGATGGTGACATCCAGCGCGGTGGTTGGCTCATCGGCGATCAGCAGCTTCGGCCGACAGGCAATCGCCATCGCAATCATCACGCGCTGGCTCATCCCGCCGGAGAGCTGGTGCGGATAGACGTCGAGGCGCGATGCCGGGTCGGGAATGCCCACCAGCGTCAGCAGGTCAATCGCCCGCTGAACGCGGGTTTTTTTATTGCCGCCCTGGTGCACCTTGATGGCTTCCATAATCTGGTAGCCCACGGTATAGCACGGGTTGAGGCTGGTCATCGGGTCCTGGAAGATCATCGCCACTTCGGCGCCCACCAGTTGGCGGCGCTCTTTTTCCGAAATACGCTTCAGATCGCGACCGTTAAACTCCAGCTTGTCCGCCATCACGCGGCCGGGGTAATCAATCAGCCCCATAATCGCCAGCGAGCTCACCGATTTACCGGAACCGGATTCACCGACAATGCCCACCACTTCGCCCTGATTCACGCTGTAGCTCACGCGATCTACGGCGCGGAACGGCGTCCCTTCGTCGCCGAAGTGCACCGATAATTTATCAACATTTAATAACGCCATCTCGAACCTCTTACTGCTTCAGTTTGGGATCGAGCGCGTCACGCAGACCGTCGCCCATCAGGTTAAATGCCAGCACCGTCAGCAGGATCGCGACACCCGGGAAGGTGACGACCCACCAGGCGCTCTGCGCGAACTGCAGCACATCGGAGAGCATGGTGCCCCACTCCGGTGTCGGCGGCTGCGCACCCATGCCAAGGAAGCCAAGAGCGGCCATATCGAGAATGGCGTTAGAGAAGCCCAGCGAGGCCTGAACAATCAGCGGCGCAAGGCAGTTAGGCAGAATATTGACGAACATCTGACGCAGCGCTCCCGCCCCCGCCACGCGCGAAGCGGTGACGTAGTCGCGGTTGACCTCAACCATCACCGCCGCGCGGGTCAGGCGCACGTAGTGCGGCAGGGCGACAAAGGTGAGCGCCAGCGAGGCGTTAACGATCGACGGGCCGAAGATGGCCACCAGCACCAGCGCCAGCAGCAGGCTAGGCAGCGCCAGCATGATGTCGACGATGCGCATGATGATAGAGTCCGCAACCCCGCCGAAATAGCCCGCCACCAGGCCAAGCACGACGCCGAGGATCAGCGACAGTACCACCACCAGGCAGCCGACCAGCAGCGACAGGCGCGCGCCGTACATCAGGCGCGACAGGATATCGCGGCCCACGTCATCGGTCCCCAGCAGGTGCGCGAAGCTCCCGCCTTCCTGCCAGGCAGGCGGCGCCAGCAGCACGTCGCGGAACTGATCCGCCGGGTTATACGGCGCGATGAAGTTGGCAAATACGGCGATGATAATCATGATCGCCACGTACACCAGACCGACGACCGCGCCCTTATTGCGTTTGAAATAGTGCCAGAACTCCTGCAGCGGGGTCATTGGCACCGGTGCGGCGACAACTTTATTTTCAGTAACTTGTGACATGATGGCCCCTTACTTCCTATGCCGAATACGCGGGTTCACCACGCCGTAGAGCAGATCGACCAGCAGGTTGACGAGGATAATCATCGTCGCGACCAGCAGAACGCCGCCCTGCACTACCGGATAATCGCGGCGCTGCAGCGCGTCGATAAGCCAGCGCCCTAAGCCAGGCCAGGAGAAGATGGTTTCAGTCAGAATGGCGCCCGCCAGCAGCGTGCCCACCTGCAGGCCGATGACCGTGACGACCGGCAGCATCGCGTTACGCAGCGCGTGGACCACAATGACGCGCATTCGGGTTAGCCCTTTGGCGCGCGCGGTGCGGATATAGTCCTCGCCCAGCACTTCCAGCATCGACGAACGGGTCATACGCACAATCACCGCCAGCGGAATGGTGCCCAGCACCACGGCGGGCAGGATCATATGCATCAAGGCATCGATAAAGTCGCCCGGCTCGCCCCAGATAGCGGTGTCGATCAGCATAAAGCCGGTCAGCGGCAGGGTATCGTCAAGGAATACGGTATCGCTAATGCGCCCGGAGACCGGCGTCAGGTTAAGCTGCACCGAGACCAGCATAATCAGCATCATGCCCCACCAGAAGATAGGCATGGAGTAGCCGGTCAGCGCGAGGCCTACGGAGGTGTGATCGAAGATAGAACCGCGTTTTACCGCCGCCAGTACGCCAACCGGAATACCGACGACGACGGCGAAAATCATCGCGCAGACGCCCAGCTCCATCGTGGCCTTAAAGCGCGGCACAAACTCTTCCCATACCGGAATACGGCTTTTCAGCGAGATGCCTAAATCACCGTGCAGCACGCCCCAGATATAGTGGGCATACTGTTGCCACATCGGCTTATCGAGGCCCATTTCGGCCAGCAGACTGAGCGTGACGTTCAGGGGAAATACCACGTTCGCCCGCCATAATCATCACCGGGTCACCGGGGATCATATGCACGAAGGCAAAGGTGAGAAGGGTAATACCGATAAATGTTGGGATGACAAGTCCCAAACGTCGGAGGATGAACTGCAACATAACCCGGATTCTCTATAGTGACGCTCTGCCTGGTGACAGGACGTCTGCATTGCTCACAAATGTCAATTCCCTCTCCCGGTGAAGGGAGAGGGGGACCACACTGTTTTTATTCGATTGAGACGTTTTCGAAGTGGTGTTTACCTAACGGATCGACCACGTAGCCTTTAACTTCTTTACGCACCGGCTCAAATACGGTGGAGTGGGCAATAATCAGCGCCGGAGCCTGATCGTGCATCACCACCTGGGCCTGTTTGTAGAGTTCAACACGCTTGTTATGGTCGTCGGTTGCGCGAGCCGGCTGAATCAGATCTTCAAACGGCTTGTAGCACCAGCGGGAGTAGTTGGAGCCGTCTTTCGCCGCCGCGCAGACTGAACAGCGTCGCGAAGAAGTTATCCGGATCCCCGTTATCACCGGTCCAGCCCATCATCACGGTCTGATGCTCGCCCGCTTTCGCGCGCTTGAGGTATTCACCCCACTCGTAGGTCACGATCTTGGCCTGGACGCCAACTTTAGCCCAGTCGGCCTGAATCATCTCGGCCATACGGCGCGCGTTCGGGTTGTACGGACGCTGTACCGGCATTGCCCACAGATCGATAGAGAAACCTTTTTCCATGCCGGCTTCTTTCAGCAGCGCTTTCGCTTTTTCCGGATCGTAGCTGTAGTCTTTAACGTCGTCGTTATAGCCCCACATGGTCGGCGGAATCAGGTTTTTCGCCGACTGGCCTGCGCCCTGGTAAACGGCTTTAATGATCGCTTCTTTGTTGACCGCATAGGTCAGCGCCTGGCGAACTTTCACATTATCCAGCGGTTTCTTCTCGGTGTTGAACGAGAGGTAGCCGACGTTCAGGCCCGGCTGCTCCAGCAGGGTAATGCTTTTATCTTCTTTCATGCGCGCAATGTCTGCCGGGTTCGGATACGGCATGATCTGGCACTCATTTTTCTGCAGCTTCGCGTAGCGCACGGAGGCATCAGGCGTGATAGAGAAGACCAGGCGGTCGATCTTCGGTTTGGTGCCCCAGTAGCCCGGGAACGCTTTGTAGAGGATGCGCGAATCTTTCTGGTACTGCAGCAGCTGGAACGGGCCGGTACCGATCGGGTTCAGGTCCACTTTTTCCGGCGAGCCGGCTTTCAGCATGTTGTCAGCATACTCTTTTGACAGAATGGAGGCGAAGTCCATCGCCAGGTCGGCGAGGAACGGCGATTCAGGACGGGTCAGCACGAACTGGACGGTATTATCGTCCACTTTCTTCACTTCGCTAATCAGGTCCGGCAGGCCCATGCCTTCGAAGTATTCGTAGCTGCCGCCAGACACTTTGTGGTACGGGTTTTGCGCGTTTTTCTGACGATCGAACGAGAACACCACGTCGTCGGCATTGAAGTCACGGGTCGGTTTAAAGTCTTTATTGTCCTGCCACTTCACGCCCTTACGCAGGTGGAAGGTATAGGTTTTACCGTCCTCGCTCACGTCCCATTTTTCAGCCAGGCCAGGAATAACTTCCGTGGTCCCGGTTTTGAATTCAACCAGGCGGTTATAGATTGGCACCGAGTCTGGCGTCATAGGTGGTACCAGAGGTGAATAGCTGTGGGTTAAAGCCTTCCGGCGAACCTTCAGAACAGTAAACCAGGGTCTTAGCTTGTACGCTTGCGGCAACGGTCAGAGCGACCAGGCTCAGGCCAAGCTTCAGCATCCCTGACTTTTTCAAGGAAATACTCATTATTCTGCTCCAGATGTGATGTTGTTTGCATATTTCCGCCAGACCTTTATTTATTTTTTACCCGGTCTGGTCGGTTGTGCCCGAGGGCGCTGAGAGAGATGGGGATTCCTTTCACAAAAACGACTGAGTTGCAGTGCGGATTCTCCATGAAATGCCCCTCATGCCCTACAATCTGTCAACAGAATGGGAAAACGTCAATACAGCCAACCTGGTTTTACATCCGGGGTGAGAAACCACAGGCAAAGATTAAAAAAACTCCGCGAGGCTATTTTCAGCATAGAAATTTATGCTAGCGCCATTGAGCCAGCATAAATGCCTTAATACCTTCCAACATGTAGTGATAAGCAATTCTGGCAAATGGCCAAAATTTATTACCATGTGACCAATATGTGAGCGATTAATAGCGCGAACGTTAAAGCGCACAGCGAAAAATGCTGCCGTTATCCATAAGCTTCGCGAAAAAAGATCGGTTCATATATAAAAAAATACAATGGAAGATGTCACAAAACGATAAACAGGCGGGTAGAAACGGGGATCAGCGCCTTTTTGACGAGTCGGATAGAGTCACGCACCCGCTACGTCCGCTCAACGCGCATAGTACCGCCCCTCCCTTGCTCCGCGATACAGAACCTTCTGTGAAGAAAAGGCGTGCAGCAGGGCCCTGGCTCCCCGCTGAAATCGGCGAACCGAAGGCCGGAAGACAAGGGCTGGCCGCCAGGGATGGCGGCAAGAGGCGAATCGAGACAGGATCTTCATCTCATTCCCTTACTTCATACCATCGCTTCATACCCGCCCCCATCCCCGCGATGCTGAGCGTTCAGTGAAGAAAAGGCGTGCAGCGAGGCCCTGGCTCCCCGCTGAAATCGGCGAACCGAAGGCCGGAAGACAAGGGCTGGCCGCCAGGGATGGCGGCAAGAGGCGAATCGAGACAGGAGCGAGCCCGGAACGGGCGAGCAGGTCGAGTTGAGCCGACCGCAGGCTGCAGGCCGGGAGGTGAGCGCAGTGCGCAGCACCGATTTCCGTGCGAGACCGCGGGGATTGTTAAGGGGAAGACGGTTATCTTCCCCTTAACCCGGTCACCTGGCGCCGGGGCTGCATGGTCTGCCAGACGTATGGTGAACGGAACGCCGCTTAACTGGCAAACATTACGCGCAGAGGATAGCTCGCCCTACGGGCCGTTGCTAAAGCAACGTTCTCTCGCTGCGCTCGAGTCGAACCTCTGCCCCCGGAGGTTCTCATCCTCACCGGCCACAGACGCAAAAAAGCCCGCTCTAAGAGCGGGCTTTTAAATTTGGTCGGTGATAGAGGATTCGAACCTCCGACCCCTTCGTCCCGAACGAAGTGCGCTACCAGGCTGCGCCAATCACCGAATGCGGGCGCATCTTACTGCTGAGACCCACACCCGTCAATGCCTTATTACGAAAAAATCACTCAAGCGGCGAGAAACTCACCACTCTCGTTATTCCTGCGCGGATTTACTCGCTCCGGGCACGCGGCACCAGTTGTTATTCTCGTTAATCCCGCCATCCGGCGAGGTATAGCCGAGACAGCCCATAATAGTATCGTACAGCTCAACGTGACGACGCGGGACCTTCATCGCCGCCTGCTGCTTGAGTCGGGCAAACGAGGCCGCGTGGTCAGGCGCTTCCAGATACTTATCCGACATCCACACCATCATCGGCACGCGGAACTGCTCCGGCGGCGCCATCTTGCGCGGCGTCCCGTGCAGGTGCTCGCGCTCGTTGATCGACTCACCGTGATCGGAGGCATAGAAGACTATCGCTTTCTTATCCCGCAGCTGATCCAGCACGCTAACGATAAAGTGGTCGACATAGGTCACGCTGTTATCGTAGGAGTTAATCAGCTCGGCTTTCGAACATTTGCTGTCCACGCCGACGCACTCCGGCTTCCACTGGGCGAAACTGCGCGGATAGCGCTGGGTATAGTTAAAGTGCGACCCCTTGGTATGCAGAATAATCAGGTGCTTGCCGCGGGTGTTCTTCAGCATCGAACGCTTCACCTCATCGATAAGCAGCATGTCATCGACGCTCTTACCGCGGTTACGCGGCTCGGCGCCAATCTGCTCGCGATAGGCAATAGTGTTTGACATCGTATTGCTGTAGAACCACATCTCGCTCTGCATGGCGTAGAGATCGCCGGTAAAGCCCAGCTGATGCAGGACGGCAAAGACGTTTTGCTCTTTCAGCGTACGCTGGGGGTTATCTTCCGCCCCGCCCTCGCGAACGAACATGCAGCGCAGAGAGAGCTTGGTCGCGGTATCGCAGGAGTAGCCGCGGAAGGCCACGAGGTTTTTCTCCTCGGCCAGCTTCGGCGTGGTGTTGCGGTTATATCCCAGAATCCCCATGTGATCCCAACGGGTCGTCTCGCCGATGATAAACACCACGTAAGTGTCATCCAGCCCCTGCGGCGCAACGTAGGTGAATTTCTTCGCCGGATTAATCAGGGAGCCGTTATCGGAAGATTCATCCACCTGCGCCCAGGCGTACAGCCCCAGCGCGGAGAGCCAGTTCGAGGGCAGATAGGAGTTAGCGATCACCCCGCCGTAGCTCGGCATATCCACTTCGGAACTCCGCTCAACGTTCTTCTGGCGAACCTCAAGCAGGCGAATCGGCCCCCAGACCATCAGCCCCGCCAGCAGGACAATAGCAATATTCTTCACCCGCTGACCCGGGGTGAGGATCTGCCGCAGCAGGGTATGGCGGCAGCGGTTATTCCAGATAAGCAGCAGCGGCGGCGCGCTAACCAGCACCAGCCAAAGAATCAAATGCCAGCCGATCACTTCCTGGGAAAGATCGATATCGGTGGTCATCACCGAGGCAATAATACCGTAGCCAATGACCACGTTGAGGAAGGTCATGTAGTAGCTGGCGGCCGCGGAGAACAGCACGACCAGGGTGGCTAATATTCGCCATAACCGCCGTCCCGTCAGCGACAGAAGACGCAGCAGGAAGAAGGTCACCAGCACGGTCGCAACCAGTTCCACAAAGCCGGAAACGCCTTTCCAGAAGGTAAATTCCTGAGCATAACCGTCGAAGCGACGGATAAAAACGGCAACGTTCATAAACCAGCCGATGTACAGCGCCAGCCATATACTGAGCGTCTGCTGCGTCATCGTTCTAATATATTTCATGCAAGAAAACCTGGAAAAAGATGAGATAAAACCCCCCTCACTTACGCGATATAAGCAAGCAGGTTAATAGAGTGCGTGAAGGTTAGTTATGAGAAACCTCTACAAAGCGCGGTAAGTAGACCACAGAGGAAGGGAAAAGTATCAGGAGGGAATGTGATCCAACCAAATATTTACAAAATATCTGGTCGGATTGGCATTATTCGCTTAGTGAATTGATGGTCCGTCGCGCCGTCAGGCGTGCGCAGCGCTGTAAACTTCGCTTTTCGGCTGGCGAATGGTCGTGGAGAGCGCCAGAGAAAGAATCAGCAGCGCGAAGATCACGCAGAAGGTGACGTAGAATCCGCCGAACAGCGACGCAATCAGCGACCCGCAGATGCTGCCGATACCGAAGCCCAGATAAATCACCCCATAGTTTTTCGCCAGATTATTCAGGCCAAAGAACTCGCTGACCAGGGACGGGAACACGGTAATTGTGCCGCCGAAGTTAAAGGCCACGCAGGCAATCGCGGCAAAGAAGGTCGTGGCGTTCAGCGGGGCGAACAGCAGCGCCGCCATACCGACCAGCGAAACAACCTGACCAATCGTAATCACGCGGATGCGGGAAATTTTATCCGACAGGATCCCCAGCACCAGGCGTCCGCTCAGGTTGGCGATAGAAATAATGGTGACCGCATTCGCCGCCGTCGCCACGTCCAGGTGCACCATCCCTTGCGCGATATCCTTCGCCACGCCGATAACGTACAGGCCGCTCATGCAGGCGGTCAGGAACATCACCGCCAGCATCCAGTACTGCGGTTTGCGCATCGATTGCGCCAGCGTGAAGTCGTTCTCCACCACCCCATTGCCGGTGCTGGCGGCGTGGTTCGGCGCATCTTTCATCAGCGTTGCGCCAAAGATAATCATCACCAGCACAATCGCGCCCCAGATAATGAAGGTCTTCTCCAGCCCGACGGTAGCCAGCAGATGGCCATCGATAAATTTAAACCCGAGGCTGCCGAGACCGTAGGAGCCGATGGAGAAGGCGGAAATCAGCCCTTTACGTTCGGGGAACCACTTCACGCAGTTGGACAGCGTCAGCAAATAGCCGGCGCCGTCGGCCAGACCGACCAGCAGGCCGGCGCTCAGCCACAGCATCATCAGGCTGTTGGCGTGGGCGGTGAGGAAAAAGCCGAGTCCAAGCAGCACGCCGGACGCCATCGTCACGCATTTTACGCCAAAGCGTTCCTGCAGTTTACCGGCGACGGAGGAGGAGAGCGCCAGGCCGAGGCTCAGCAGGCCAAAGGAGAACGCCACCTGGCTTACCGGCTCATCCAGCTTTGCGGAAAGAGAACTATTGAACAAACTCCATGTATAAACCGATCCCAGCGCAAATTGCGTCACGATCGTGCCGAATAGCGTGAGCCAGCGGGTATAGTGAGTATTGGTAGCGTTCATAGCAGATGTCCTGAAGTATTAACTGCCGCCACAATAGCGAAGTCCCCTCAAGCGCAGGGGAGAAAAGGCATGAAATGCCGTCAGCAGGGAATGAAATGCATGAATGCCGGAATGAATGACATTGAGAAACGAGCGCGCGTTTGATAACAGGAGATAAGTTAGCACCTACTATCTCACCACGGCGCGCCAGTTCTGTGATCGCTAAGTTAAAGCGTCGGACTAAACGTGCTACATATGGACGACATAATTAACATTACGGCAGCAAAATAGCCGCGGCGCGTTCGCCTGACGATCTTATGCCAGCGGCGAGGTCGGCGAAAAACGCTTTAGAAATTGGCGCTGACCCCCATCAGGTACTGATAGTTTGCCCCGGTTGGCAGGTTATCCGCCTGCGAAAGCGCCGCCCACGCCGCAAGGTGCGAATTGAGCGACATATCCGCCCCAAAGGTGACATCCCGCCAGCCGCCGTCCTGAGTACGGGTTGGCCAGGGCAGCTCGGAGGCGAGCGCCTGGTTGTAGCTCACCTGCGCCCACGGATGAATCCCCCACAGTCTGCTGATAATCCACGCGCCAGCCGAGCGTATTCACGTAGCTACTTTCCGCAGCCCGGCGAACGGGAGGCGGCTGCAGCAGATCGCTGCGTAAGCTTGCCACCGGCCCTGACGTCACGCCGTTGGCTAAGGTAAAGTTCCAGCCCACGCTCATGCCGCGGCCGGTATCCGGCGGCGCCAGCCCCTGGTTGAGGGCCAATCCGGCGGCGTTGCCGGTCGAATTGATGCGCTCGGCCAGAATGTCCTCATAGCGCGGTTGGTGATCGCTATCCCACGTATAGCGTTCAGGGGTATTACTTTTTGTATCGATAGCGATATATTCCTGTTGCCAGGCATGCGCCCCACAGACGCACGATACCCATACGGATACGCATGCCGGGAGGAAGTATCCCCACAAGCCATTGCATTTCTTTATTATCATTAAAGCGACTCCATAAAGAGCCAAACCGGAAGTATTGCTGTGTTTTTTATGGGATCTGATACCCCTGTATTTGGGAGTGATATCCCTGTATTAACTATTATCTTTATCTTTCAGCCGTCAAGGTGAACGCGTAAGTTTTATTGCTAAGGGAGACAGACATGCAGCGTTGCGGATGGGTTAGCCAGGACCCGCTCTATATCCAGTATCACGATAGAGAATGGGGCGTAGAGCAAAGAGATGCCCACAAGCTGTTCGAAATGATCTGCCTTGAGGGCCAGCAGGCCGGGCTTTCATGGATTACGGTGCTAAAAAAACGTGAAAACTATCGCCGGGCGTTTCATCAGTTCGACCCGGTTCGCGTCGCCGCGATGGACGAGGCCGACGTCGAGCGTCTGCTGCTGGACGCCGGTATTATTCGCCATCGCGGTAAAATTCAGGCCATTATCGGCAACGCGCGGGCTTTTCTTGCGATGGAAGAAAAAGGCGACTCCTTCGCTGATTTTGTCTGGTCCTTTGTCGACAATCGTCCGCAGATATCGCACGCCGCTACGCTGGCGGAAATCCCCACGACGACCCCCGCCTCCGATGCGCTGTCGAAAGCGCTGAAAAAACTCGGCTTCAAGTTTGTCGGTTCGACTATCTGCTACTCCTTTATGCAGGCCTGTGGGCTGGTGAACGATCACGTCACGGGCTGTTTCTGTTACCCCGGAGGTGCGGATGATCCGCAAGTGGGAAGCTAAAGAGTTCCGTCCGCTGCTCGCGCTATGGCTGGAAAGCACGACTCAGGCGCATCCGTTTATTAAAGAGACGTACTGGCATGAAAGCGTCGCGGTCGTGCGCGACGTTTACCTTCCCGCCGCCAGCACCTGGGTGTGGGAAGAAGACGAGGAGATAAAAGGCTTTATCAGCGTTCTGGAATCACGCTTTGTCGGCGCGCTTTTCGTCGCGCCGCAGGCGGTCCGCCGGGGGATCGGCAGCGCGCTGCTGAACGAGGTCAAGCGGCACTATGCCTGGCTGAGCCTCGAGGTGTACCAAAAAAACGTCCGGGCGGTGGATTTTTACCATGCGCAGGGCTTCCGGATAGAAGACTGCGCATGGCAGGACGATACCCTGCAGCCGACGTGGATTATGCGTTGGCCGGCGGATCAAACGCCGTTAACGTAAGCGCCGGACCGGCGTATTTTTCCAGCCACGCCAGCGCCGTGTTGCCTGCGCAGCCGTTACCCAGGCGCGAGGTTGGAATATCTTTGGTCAACACGTTCACCGCGCCGTTTTTACAGATCCCCGCCTGCGGGTCGATATCGGGCCAGGCCCCCTCGTGCAGGCAGATAACCCCGGGGCGGATCCCTTCCGTCACCACCGCTCCGGCCAGAACCTGACCGCGCGAATTCCATACCCGCACCAGATCGCCGTCGGCAATCTGCCGCGCCTCGGCATCCAGCGGATGAATGGTCAACGGCTCGCGGCCGGCCACCGCGTACTGCTCCCGCAGCGTCGTATGATTCAGACTGGCTGTGCAGGCGATGGGCCGGATGGGCGGAAAGCACCTGCAACTGGCCCGGCTGCGCGCTGCCGTGCCATTCGTCCGGCGCCAGCCACATCGGGTGCGGCGGGCAGTCGGGATAGGCAAAACCGGCAATCGTCGGCGAGTGGATCTCAATTTTTCCGCTCGCCGTTTTCAGCGGATTAGCCTGCGGATCGGCGCGGAAAGCGGCAAAGCGGGCGAAACGGGCGTTGTCGGGGTTTTCCGGCATTTCGATAAGCTGATTATCCTGCCAGAACTGCTCGAACGGCGGCAGCGTAATCTGCTGGCTCGCCCCGCGCTGAGCCGCGATGCGGTAGAAGCTTTCCAGCCACTGGAGGTCGCTTTTCCCTTCGGTAAAACGGGCGCGGCCGCCCTCTTCCCAGCGCTCGCTAAGATCGGCAAACACCTCAAAGTCATCCCGGGCCTCGTCGCGCGGCGCAACCACGCGCTTCATCGGCACCAGATGCTGGTTGCTGTAATCGCCGGTCATGGTCATATCGTTGCGTTCAAACGAGGTCGTTGCCGGCAGGACGATATCGGCATGGCGGGCCGCGGCGGTCCAGAAGCACTCCGAAATGACGATAAGCTCCGGCTTCTGCCAGGCGCGGATCAGCCGGTTGGTATCCTGATGATGGGTAAAATTGGCGCCGCCCGCCCACCAGATAAAGCGAATATCCGGGAAGCATCGGTCCATGCCGTTGTGCTGATACGGCGCGCCGGGGTTCTCCAGCGCTTCGACAATGCGCGCCACCGGAATTTTTTCTACCGCCTCAATGCCGTCCGCCACGCAGCCCTGCATCGAGGCCAGCACCGCCGCCCGGCGGGTCGGATTGCCGCCGTTGGCGAAGTGGTAGGAGAGGCCAAAACCGCCGCCGGGGGTGCCAATCTGCCCCAGCATCGCGGCCAGCGTGACCAGCATCCAGTGCTTCTGCTCGCCGAACTGCTGCCGCTGCATACCCCAGCCGGACATCAGCATGGTGGTATTTTCGTGGAAAAGTTGCGCCAGTTCGCGGATTTTATCCGCACTTACGCCGCAAATTTCCGCGGCCCACTCGGCGGTTTTCGCCACGCCGTCGCTCTCGCCGGTCAGGTAGCGGGCAAAAATCTCATAGCCGCTGGTATAGCGTCCAAGGAACGCATCGTCCTGCCAGCCGTTTTCGACCAGGGTACAGGCGATACCGAGCATCATCGCCACGTCCGTTCCCATATGCGGAGCCACCCAGTCGATATCCTCGCCAAAGAAATCAACGGTTTCCGATCGCATAGGATCGATGCAGATCACCCGCTTGCCGCTCTTACGCAGCCGATCGAACCATGTCACTCCCTGCTCATCGGAGGCGTTCCAGGCAATTTTTAGCGTATTCAGCGGATTAGCGCTCCACAGCACCACCACCTCGCTATGCTCCAGCACCATCGGCCAGCTGGTTTGCTGTTGGTAGACCTCATTTCCGCCCACCACGTACGGCATTATTGCCTGCGCCGCGCCGGTGGAGTAATCCCCGAGGTGGCCGGTATAGCCGCCGGCCAGGCTCATATAGCGCTGCAGCAGCGTCGCCGCTTTATGCAGTACGCCGTTTGAACGCCAGCCGTAGGAGCCGGCAAAAATGGACGTCGGGCCGTAGCTCTCCCGGATCCGCCGATGCTGAGCATGAATAAGATCCAGCGCCTGCTCCCAGCTCACCCGGACGAACTCATCCTGTCCGCGTACGCCCTGCGGGCTATCCGGCGAGGCCAGAAAGCCTTTACGCACCATCGGGTAGCGCACGCGGGTCTTGCTATGAACCTGGTCCCGCACGGCGGTTTGCAGAGAGTTAGCGAAGGAAGTTTCCAGCGCGCCGCGGGAAGAGAGGACATTTTCACCATCGGTTTCAACCAGCATCGGTCCCCAATGGGCCGCGGTGAGGATGGTTTCAGTTGCAGATGAGGTTGGCAAAGCGGGCTCCTGGTCAGCGAATGCAGGTGTGGTGACGGCCTGTTATCGACCGTTCGATTGTGGCTTACAATATCCGGGGAATTTTCTCCACATCCGGGCGTCATAATCAACCGTCACGCGTGCTATGACAAAGAATAAAATGGATTAAGGAAATAATCATCGCCGCCAACCGAATCCGCACCCGCGGCGTGGCCCGGCCAATCAGGTTGCCGGCGACGGCACGGCGGAAGGCAAAGCGCAGAACCGTCGCGTGGAAGTGCCCCAAACCCCGCCCTGCTCCGCCCGCCAGGAGGCGCTTACCGGGCAAAATGCTTGATATAGCGAATTTTCGCGCTAAGGTGTTCTCCAGATTTCAGCAAAGGAAGCCATCATGGCGAAAGCGGCGCGAGCAACCATTAGCGATGTGGCAAAAGCCGCAAAAACCGGTAAAACCAGCATTTCACGCTACCTCAACGGCGAAAAGCATCTGCTTTCCGATGACCTGCTGGCGCGCATTGAAAAAGCGATTGCCGAACTTAACTATCGCCCCAGCCTGATGGCTCGCGGCCTTAAGCACGGCCGTACCCGGCTGATTGGCCTGATCATCGCCGATATTACCAATCCCTACTCGGTTAACGTGCTTAGCGGCATCGAGGCCGCCTGCCGCGAGAAAGGCTTCACCCTGCTGGTATGTAATACCAACAACGAGCTGGATCAGGAGCTGCACTACCTCGACCTGCTGCGCAGCTATCAGGTTGAGGGGATTGTGGTCAACGCCGTCGGCATGCGCGAAGAGGGCCTCAATCGCCTGCAGCAGTCGGCGCTGCCGATGGTGCTGATCGACCGAAAAATTCCCGATTTCGCCTGCGACGTGGTCGGGCTGGATAACGCCCAGGCCGCCACCACCGCCACCGAACATCTGGTGGAAAAAGGCTTTGAGGCGCTGCTGTTTCTGAGCGAGCCGCTAGGCTCCGTCAACACGCGACGCGAGCGCCTGAGCGCTTTTCGCGCCACCATCCAGCGCCACATCGGGATCGTCGCGGAAAATGCCGAAGTTCCGCTCAACGACGGCGCGCTGCTGGACAACGTGCTGCGCCAGTTTCACTCCGGCCATCGCGGAATGCGCAAAGCGGTTATCTCCGCCAACGGCGCCCTGACGCTGCAGGTCGCGCGTTCGCTGAAGCGGGTCAACCTGATTTGGGGAAGCGATATCGGCCTGCTCGGGTTTGACGAGCTGGAGTGGGCGGAGCTGGCGGGCGTCGGGATCACCACACTCAAACAGCCGACGTGGCAAATTGGCTACGCCGCCGTTGAACAGGTGATACGCCGCATCGAAGGCGGCCATGAGCCGATCTGTGAACGGGTATTTTCCGGGGAGCTGATCGTCCGCGGATCGACCTCCCGTTAGCTCGCCTTCGTGATGGTGATCATAAATTAGACATCCTCCGCTTTCCTTTGGAACCGGTCCCATATAGCGTAATAGAGAGATTCGCTACAGAACCACCGGGAGTTTGTCAGATGGCCAGAAAAATCATTGTCGTGACCGCCGCTTATGGCCACGATCGCGTCAGAGCGCTTGGCGGGCAGTCCGCCGTACTGCCGTTTATTGCCGGTTCCGGCGCCGACGGCGTGGAGATCCGCCGCGAGCTATTCAGCCCCGGCGAGCTGAGCCGGCTGCCCGCGCTCGCCGCCGAGATAGAGAGCCACGGCCTGCTGGTCTGCTACTCCGCGCCGGAAGCCCTGTTTGCCGCCGACGGCTCGCTTAACCCGAATCTCGCGGCGCTGCTGCAGGAAGCGCAAACCCTCAACGCCTTATGGTTAAAACTCTCCCTCGGCCACTTCATCCATAACAACCAGCTGGAAACCCTGCGCCACACGCTGCAGGAGAGCGGGATGGCGCTGGTCGTGGAAAATGACCAGACCAGCTGCGGCCAGCTGGCGCCGATGCAGCGCTTTAAAGCCATCTGTCGGGTCAATAACCTGCCGGTGACGCTGACCTTTGATATGGGCAACTGGCTGTGGGTCGGCGATTCGCCGGAAGAGGCCGCCCGCCACCTCGCGCCCGCCGTCAGCTATATTCACGTGAAGGCGGCCCAGCCGCATCGCGAGCAGTACCGCGCCGTGCCTCCCGATGAGGCCGCTCCGCGCTGGATGGCGCTGCTGGATAACCTGCCTGCCGACGCCCCGCGCGGTATCGAATTTCCGCTGATCGGCCATGACCTCACGGCCGTGACCCGCCGCTATGTCAACCTTTTACGCGAGGATTAAGCCATGGAAAACAGCCTGGATGTCATTACCATCGGCGAAGCGATGGCCATGTTTGTCGCGACCCAAACCGGGGACCTCGCGGAAGTAGAATGCTTCATCAAACGCGTCGCCGGCGCGGGAGCTGAACGTCGCCACCGGCCTTGCCCGTCTGGGGCTGAAGGTCGGCTGGGTCAGCCGCGTCGGCGAGGATAGCTTCGGCCGTTTTGTCCTTAACTCGCTGGCTAAAGAGGGGATTGACGCCCGCGGCGTGACCACGGACAAGCGCTACGCCACCGGCTTCCAGATGAAATCTAAAGTCGAAAATGGAACCGATCCCATCGTGGAGTATTTCCGCAAAGGATCGGCCGCCAGCCACCTGTCGCCGGATGATTTCCACCCCGATTACTTTACCAGCGCCCGCCACCTGCACCTGAGCGGCGTCGCCGCCGCGCTGTCGGAGAGTTCATATGCGCTGCTGGATCGCGCCGCCGGCGCGATGAAGGCCGCGGGAAAAACGATCTCGTTCGACCCCAACCTGCGGCCGGTGCTGTGGAAAAGCGAAGGGGAGATGGTGGAAAAGCTCAATCATCTGGCTTTCCAGGCCGACTGGGTTTTACCCGGCCTGAAGGAGGGAACGATCCTGACCGGTCAGCAAACGCCGGAGGCTATCGCCGACTTCTATCTCAACCGCGGCGTGCGCGCCGTGATTATCAAAACCGGCTCCGACGGCGCCTGGTATAAAACGGCCGCGGGCGAGCAGGGTGCCGTCGCGGCGATAAAGGTCGATAACGTCGTCGATACCGTCGGCGCGGGCGACGGCTTTGCCGTCGGGGTCATTAGCGCCCTGCTGGAAGGCAAAACGCTGGAACAGGCGGTACGACGCGGGAACAAAATCGGCTCGCTGGCGATTCAGGTTCAGGGCGATAGCGAAGGATTACCGACGCGCGAAGCGCTGGGCGAATAACGTTTAATGCAACGATCGTAGCCACTCTGTACCCTACATACAGCGCGGCATAAGACACCTTTCTATCGGTGAGTGTTACCTCACATACAGAGGCAAGCCTATGAACAGCTTAACCAATGCAACAAAACGCTGGTGGTACATCATGCCTATCGTGTTTATCACGTATAGCCTGGCGTATCTCGACCGTGCCAACTTCAGCTTCGCCTCCGCGGCGGGCATTACCGAAGATTTGGGGATCACTAAAGGTATCTCGTCGCTGCTGGGCGCCCTTTTCTTCCTCGGCTACTTCTTCTTCCAGATCCCCGGGGCAATCTATGCTGAACGCCGCAGCGTGCGAAAACTCATTTTTATCTGCCTGATCCTGTGGGGCGCCTGCGCCTCGCTGACCGGCATGGTGCACAATATTCCGGCGCTGGCCGCTATCCGCTTTATTCTCGGCGTTGTCGAAGCCGCGGTGATGCCCGCGATGCTGATTTACATCAGCAACTGGTTTACTAAATCCGAACGCTCGCGCGCCAATACCTTTTTAATCCTCGGTAATCCGGTCACGGTGCTGTGGATGTCGGTGGTTTCCGGCTATCTGATTCAGTCCTTTGGCTGGCGCGAGATGTTCATTATTGAAGGCGTTCCGGCGGTGATCTGGGCCTTCTGCTGGTGGGTACTGGTAAAAGATAAGCCGTCGCAGGTGAGCTGGCTGTCGGAGAGCGAAAAAGCCGCGCTGCAGGAGCAGCTGGAGCGCGAGCAGCAGGGCATCAAAGCCGTACGTAACTACGGCGAGGCCTTCCGCTCGCGTAACGTCGTTCTGCTGTGCATGCAGTACTTTGCCTGGAGTATCGGAGTATACGGCTTCGTGCTGTGGCTGCCGTCAATTATCCGCAGCGGCGGCGAAAACATGGGCATGGTCGAGGTTGGCTGGCTCTCCGCGGTGCCTTACCTGGCGGCAACGATTGCGATGATCGTCGTCTCCTGGGCCTCGGACAAACTGCAGAACCGCAAGTTGTTCGTCTGGCCGCTGCTGCTGATTGGCGGGCTGGCCTTTATCGGCTCCTGGGCCGTCGGCGCGAACCACTTCTGGACCTCTTATACCCTGCTGGTGATCGCCGGCGCGGCGATGTACGCTCCCTATGGTCCCTTCTTCGCCATCATCCCGGAGATGCTGCCGCGCAACGTCGCCGGCGGCGCGATGGCGCTGATTAACAGCATGGGCGCGCTGGGCTCCTTCTTTGGCTCGTGGTTTGTCGGCTACCTGAACGGTTCGACCGGCAGCCCGGCGGCCTCGTACATTTTCATGGGAGTGGCGCTTTTTGTCGCGGTATGGCTTACTTTAATTGTTAAGCCTGCTAATAATCAAAAACTCCCGCTTGGCGCTCGTCACGCCTGACATCCTAATACTACGGAGATCCGTATGAAGCCGTCCGTTATTCTCTATAAAACGCTTCCCGACGACCTGCAGCAACGTCTGGAAAAACACTTTGCCGTCACCCGAGTGAAAAACCTGAGTGCCGAAACCGTCGCGCAGCACGCCGAGGCGTTTGCCCAGGCCGAAGGCCTGCTGGGCTCCAGCGAAAAAGTTGATACCGCGTTACTGGAGAAAATGCCCAATCTGCGTGCGGCCTCAACGGTCTCCGTGGGCTACGACAACTTCGACGTTGCGGCGCTGAACGCGCGCAGGGTCCTGCTGATGCATACGCCCACCGTGCTGACCGAAACCGTTGCCGATACGGTGATGGCGCTGGTGCTCAGCGGCTCGCGCCGGGTGGTGGAAGTCGCCAACCGCGTGAAGGCGGGCGAATGGACCAAAAGCATCGGCCCGGACTGGTTCGGCAGCGATGTGCACCACAAAACGCTAGGTATCGTGGGAATGGGGCGCATCGGCATGGCGCTGGCCCAGCGCGCGCACGCCGGCTTCGGGATGCCGATTCTCTATAACGCGCGCAGCCAGCACCCGCAGGCGGAAGAGCGCTTCAACGCCCGCTACTGCGATCTGGATACGCTGCTTGCGGAAGCCGATTTCGTCTGCCTGATCCTGCCGCTGACCGCTGAGACTTATCATCTTTTCAATGCGGAGAAGTTCGCCAAAATGAAGCCCTCCGCCATCTTTATTAACGCCGGGCGCGGCCCGGTCGTCGATGAGAAGGCGCTGATTGCCGCGCTGCAGAACGGCGAAATTCATGCCGCCGGTCTCGACGTGTTTGAACAGGAGCCGCTGGCTCATGACTCTCCGCTGCTCAGCATGCCGAACGTCGTCGCGCTGCCGCATATTGGTTCCGCCACGCATGAAACGCGCTACAACATGGCGGCCTGTGCGGTGGATAATCTGATTGATGCGCTGCAGGGCAACGTCGATAAGAACTGCGTGAATCCGCAGGTGAAATAGACAGGAAAGGGGCATTCCCGCCCGGCTGAGCGCTGCGTCAGCCGGGAAGAAACCCGGGTAACGGCGCGCTAAACGCCTTCCCCGGGCCTGGGCAGCGGTTAGCGCGTCGCGTTAACTGCCGCAGTCCACGCCTGATTGAAGGCCTGGTGCTGAGCCGCCAGCGGGCCAATCAATGCGTTGTACTGGCTGGCCTGCTGCGAGGTCGGGAACTGAATCCCGTTTGCCGCGAAGCTCACCTGCGTACTTTGCTGAGCAACAAAATCACCAACCTGCACCAGCTGCTGAGTAAAGACCTGCGCCGCAGGGATCAGCGGCTGCAGGGCATTTGCCGGCGCGGTAACCACTTTGTTGTAAACCTGGTCAAAGACCGGCTTCAGATCGTCACCCTGCTTCAGCGCGCTATGTGCGCCGTCGGCCTGCATTTTGGCATTTTCCAGCTGCTGGCTCAGCACGCCCAGCGCGCCGTTTGCCTGACGCAGCGGCTCACGCTGGGTGATATAGTCCTGCGGGACGCGAATCGCGTTCACGCTGTCTACCACCGGGCGCAGACCCGCGTCCATCGCCTGACTTACCTGCTGCGAATAGCCGTAAATCACCGCATAATCGGACACAAATGGACCGAACTGTTTTTTCTGATCGGCGGTCAGCGTCGGCAGACGTTCGCCGCTTCGCATCGCCGTATTTTGCAGGAAGTCGATGAACGCTTTGCGCTGATCGCCTTCTTTATCAAAACACCCACTCAGGCTAACCACCATTAATAAGGCCGCAACAGCCGCAAACCAGCGAGAGCAGGACTTTCCTGTCGCCATTTTTTTACTCCTTTCAGCCAAAAAAAGCGCAAACAGACACACACGTGCCAGACGCTGACAAGGATAGTCCAGGTCGGCCTCGCAGGATACACTTTCCTGACAATCTTGCGCAGGAAATAGCCCGCTGGCGGTGTTTTATCGCCGTTGCTATGCAAGGCGGCGGGGAGCCGCTGGCCTCACTTTTACACTATCGTTTACAAATATTTTCCAAACCCACGCGTATGATGATTAATCATTGGCTTACCCCAGGCTCCCGCCGGGCTGCCCGGCCGCAAAAGAAAGTCTGCTGGCATATAATCACCCCCGGAATCGTTCTTCACGCTTTTTTCTGACTATTCTTAAGAGGACTCAACAAACCCTACCCTTTACTGTGCAACAGAAAGGAGTCCTCAATGGAATATAAAGATCCGATATTCGAATTGCTTAGCAGCCTGGAACAAATTGTTTTTAAAGATATTCCCCGCACGACCGCCTCAACGCTCAAGCCAACCGCGTTCAGCGAATTCGACCGGCTGCGTAAAGGAACCGGGCTGAAAATTGACGATTTCGCCGATGCCATGGGCGTCAGCGTAGCGATGGTGCAGGAGTGGGAGTCAAGACGCGTTAAGCCCTCTTCTACCGAGCTCAAGTTAATGCGCCTGATCCAGGCTAATTCGAAGCTTTCAAGGCAGGTTCTCGAGTAAAGTTCTATAATCTTACTGGACACTGATTACGGTCCTGCTTCAGGACCGTTTTAATTCCTATGAAAAAAACGTTTGCTATCGCATCTCAAAAATGAGTTAATGCTCGCAGGTTTGATGTACAGACCACAGAGCATTAGTATAGAGTAGTCCTTGAGCGGTTATCCTAGATACCCCGGTAGTGAACTTTCCCTTTATAGCTTCAAATCTGTAGTCCAGACCGTATCGCCGAAAGGTTCATTTATTATTTAAAGGTATTTCGCTATGTCCGGTAAAATGACTGGTATCGTAAAATGGTTCAACGCTGATAAAGGTTTCGGCTTCATTACTCCTGATGACGGCTCTAAAGACGTGTTCGTACACTTCTCCGCTATCATGAACGATGGCTACAAATCTCTGGATGAAGGTCAGAAAGTTTCCTTCACCATCGAAAGCGGCGCTAAAGGCCCGGCAGCTGGCAACGTTACCAGCCTGTAAGCTTAAATAAGCTCAGAATTTAAGATCCCTGCCTGATGGCGGGGATTTTTTTTATCTGAACATCAGAAAACCGCCACGTCGCATGGCGGTTTTTTTGGCTTTTAGCTCGTCTCAAAATGCCAGCCGCCGTCCCGCCACGCTAAAACGTGGGTGAGCTTCAGCCCCTGCAGGAAAGCCTCATCATGCGACACAACCAGCATCGCACCGGGAAACCCAGCCAGCGCCGCTTCAATAGCCTGAGCAGAGGCTAAATCAAGATGGTTAGTCGGCTCATCGAGCAGCAAAAGCTGGGCGGCGTCTCGCCGCCACAGTACGCAGGCCAGCGCCGCTTTCAGACGTTCTCCCCCGCTCAGCATCGCCAGCGGCAGATTGATTTTATCCGCTCCCAGTCTGCAGCTGCGCAAGCCGGCTGCGCAGTACGCCCTCCTCCAGCGGCGTATCGTCAAGATTAAGGTGCCTTAAAACCGATAGCGACAGCTCCAGCTGCGTCAGGTGCTGATCCAGCCAGGCCGCATGAACCGATAGCCGGCACTCGCCAGAAAGCGGCGGCTCGAGACCGACCAGCGTTTTCAGTAAGGTGGTTTTTCCACAGCCATTAGGCCCGCGCAGCGCAACGCGCATCGGCCCATCAAGACGCCAGCTAAGCGGCGCCGCCGCCGAGTGCGCCAGCCGTAAAGCCTCCAGCGTCAGAACCTGTTTACCGGCGGCGATCTGACTCCCCGGTAGAGTGAACATCACCGACGCCTCATCTTCTACCCGCTCGTACGCCTGGGCGACGGCGGTATTGAGGGCGCTATTTTGTTCCCGATGTTGCCGCTGGAGCGTCCCGGGGCGCTCCTTCGCCGCGCCTTTGTACTTCACGCGTTCAAACGAGGCAATATTCAGCGTATCAACAACCCGCAGCGTCTGCGCAGATCGCCGCTGGCTGGCATCATGCTCTTTTTGCATCCGCGCCCGGGTGCGACGGCGTTCTGTCGCGGCATGCTCCAGCGCGGCACGTGCGGCCTGCTGTTCGGCATCACGCTGCTGCCGATAGTCGGCGTAGTTCCCGCCGTAGCTTCGCAGCGCCGTCGGCGTGAGCTCAAGGATGCGCGGCATCCGCGCCAGCAGCTCACGATCGTGACTGGCGATAATTCCCCCGCCGCGCCAGCGCTCAAGCTGCCGGTACAGCCATTGGCGGCCCTGCCGGTCGAGGTGGTTTGTCGGCTCATCCAGCAGCAAATAGCCCGCGCCTGAGAGAAAGGCCCCGCACAGCAGCGCTTTCACCCGCTCGCCGCCGCTCAACGACGACGCGGGTCGTTCGGGAGAGAACGCAGGCAGGCCGGCATCCGCGAACGCCGCGCTCAGACGCTCGTGCAGATCCCAGAAACCATCCAGGCGCTCAACGTCGTCAGCCTGTCCTTCTCCGCGCTCAAGCCGCCGCAGGGCGGAGAATATAGGCTCATAGCCCAGCAGGTTGGCCAGCGTGGTAGCGGAAGCAATGGCCGGATGTTGGGCAACGTAAGCCAGCGAGGTAAAGCGTTCGATATGTCCGCCGGAAGGAGAATCAGCGCCCGCCAGCAGCCGAAGCAGGCGCGTTTTGCCGACGCCATTACGGCCGACCAGGCCGCAGAACGACCTCTCCAGCGAGAGATTTAGCGGGCCAAATAGCGTGTCTCCTGTCGCAAACTGACAGGTGAGCTGATGCAAAATAAAAGCGGGGGATTGGGCACAATGGACCATAAGCACTCCTGAATGAAATCGATACTTCCCCTGCCGCACGTGGCGCTGGCAAGGAGTGAATTCAGCAGGCGTGGTTATCCATTTTCAGTGTGCTCTCAGTAAGACGAGGGATTCGTCGGGACACAGAATAGCCACAGCGACAACCACATTTCAAGACTATTTTTTCCGCGCTCGCGGCGATACGGGGCAAAAATAGCCGCGCCGCCGGGCAAACTGACCGACGCACTTATCGTCGATCATGACGATTAGCCCCGAGGTTTTATCGATCAAAACTCATTCTATTTTTTTGAATGATATGCGCAAATTGTTCCGATTTTAATCACCCGCCGATCGGCCTATTATTTATCACATCAAGGAAAAACGCCCTACTACAGACAAACAACCTCAGGAATACGATCATGAAATCAATCAAAACTTTAGTTGTAGTTACCGCACTTTCTATGATGTCCTTCGGCGCATTCGCTCAGAGCATCAGCACCACCGCCTCCACCCTGGATCGCGCAGAAGCCAAAATTGCCGCCCAGGCCGCCGAGCAAGGTGCGTCCTACAAAATTACCAGCGCCCAGTTCAACAACCGCGTTCATATGACCGCAGAGCTGACTAAATAAATCTCGTTGATGGCTCTCTTAGAGAGTGTCGGCCGCCGGAACCCGCTACACAGGCGACAACAACAGCACGATGAAAAGGAATAGAAGATGAAAAATATCAGCGTGATGACCGCCCTGTTTCTGGCAGCCTCACTGTCGACCGGCGTCATGGCGGCAGAACGTCATGCCGTACCGCCGGAAGCGGGCTCAAACATCGATACGTCGGCGCATCAAAACCGCATTAACGTCAGCCATGCTTTCGACAAAGAGGGCCTGACGGCAGGCAACCTGGAGTAATTAAGGGCCAGCCTGCGGGCAACGAGATTGCTCCATGAGCGTCTTCGCGCCATAAAAAAACCTGCCGGAAGGCAGGTTTTTTTGTTGCCAAAAGGCGCTTACTGCAGCAGAGAAATATCCGCTACCTGCAGGAAGAGCTCGCGTAGTTTGGACAGCAGCGTCAGGCGGTTGATACGCACGTCCCGATCTTCGGCGTTCACCATCACGTTCTCAAAGAACTCATCTACCGGTTCACGCAGGGAGGCGAGCTCGATCAGCGCTTCCTGGTAGCGGCCTTCGGCGAAGAACGGCTGCAGCTTATCGCGCAGCACGACCAGATGGGTCGCCAGCTTGATCTCTGCGGCCTCTTTCAGCACCGAGGCGTGAACGGTATCGCTCAGCGTCTCTTCAGATTTTGCGAGGATGTTGGAGACGCGCTTGTTGGCTGCCGCCAGCGCCGAGGACTCTTCCAGCGTGCGGAAGTGCGAAACCGCCTTCATGCGCGCATCAAAATCAGCCGGACGGGTTGGGCGACGCGCCAGTACCGCCTGAATGGTATCAACGCCGTAGCCTTCGTCCTGATACCAGGCGCGGAAGCGACCGAGCATAAAGTCGATGACGTCATCCACAACCCTGGCGTTAGTCAGCTTGTCGCCGTACAGATGTACCGCTTCTTCGGTGAGAGTTTGCAGATCCAGATTCAGGTTCTTCTCAACGATGATGCGCAGCACGCCCAGCGCGGCGCGGCGCAGCGCGAACGGGTCTTTGTCCCCTTTCGGATGCTGACCAATGCCGAAGATACCGGCAAGCGTATCCATCTTATCGGCAATCGCCACCGCGCAGGCAACCGGGTTAGACGGCAGATCGTCGCCGGCAAAGCGCGGCTGGTACTGCTCGTTCAGCGCCACGGCAACGTCTTCCGCTTCGCCATCATGACGCGCGTAGTGCATGCCCATAACGCCCTGGGTATCGGTGAACTCGAAGACCATATTGGTCATCAGGTCGCACTTCGACAGCAGGCCCGCGCGGGTCGCGTGGTTAACGTCCGCGCCAATCTGACCGGCAATCCAGCCGGCAAGGGCCTGAATACGGTCGGTTTTATCGCGCAGGGTGCCCAGCTGCTGCTGGAACAGGACGGTCTGCAGACGCGGCAGATGGTCTTCCAGGCGCTTTTTACGGTCGGTATTGAAGAAGAATTCGGCATCCGCCAGACGCGGGCGCACCACCTTCTCGTTACCGGAGATGATCTGCTGCGGGTCTTTGGATTCGATGTTGGCGACGAAGATGAAGTTCGGCAGCAGTTTGCCGTCTTCCGCGTAGACCGGGAAGTACTTCTGGTCACCTTTCATGGTGTACACCAGCGCTTCTGACGGTACCGCGAGGAATTTTTCTTCGAATTTCGCCGTCAGCACCACCGGCCACTCCACCAGCGAGGTCACCTCTTCCAGCAGGCTTTCGCTCAGATCGGCGCTGCCGCCGATGTTGCGCGCTGCGGCTTCGGCGTCGGCTTTAATGGTGGCTTTACGCGCTTCGTAGTCAGCAATAACTTTGCCGCGCTCCAGCAGGATTTGCGGGTACTGGTCGGCGTTATCGATGGTGAATTCCGGCTCGCCCATAAAGCGATGGCCGCGAATGACGCGATCGGAGTCGATACCGAGAATGGTCGCCGGAACGACTTTGTCGCCCAGCAGCAGGGTCACGGTGTGAACCGGGCGTACGAACTGCACGTCCGACGCGCCCCAGCGCATCAGTTTAGGGATCGGCAGTTTGGAAAGCGACGTCGCGACCATGTTCGGCAGCAGCGCTTCCGCGCTTTCGCCTTGCACATGGGCGCGATACAGCAGCCATTCGCCTTTATCGGTCGCCAGACGTTCGGCCTGCTCGACGGTGATGCCGCAGCCGCGCGCCCAGCCTTCGACCGCTTTGCTCGGTTTACCTTCGGCGTCAAACGCCGCAGAAACCGCCGGGCCGCGCTTTTCGATTTCACGATCCGGCTGGGAAGCGGCCAGATTGGCCACCTTCAGCGCCAGACGACGCGGGGCGGCAAACCATTCAACGGCGCCGTGGGCGAGGCCCGCGCTGTCCAGCTCGGCGGTAAAGTTCGCAGCAAAAGATTCAGCCAGGCTGCGCAGGGCTTTTGGTGGCAGCTCTTCGGTGCCGATCTCCACCAGGAAAGTTTTCTCAGACATGGCCGCCTCTTATTTGTTTTTGTTGCACATCGGGAAGCCAAGGGCCTCACGGGAAGCGTAGTAAGCTTCCGCCACCGCTTTCGTCAGGGTGCGGATGCGCAGAATATAGCGCTGACGCTCGGTGACGGAGATGGCTTTACGCGCATCCAGAAGGTTGAAGCTGTGGGCGGCCTTCAGAATACGCTCGTAGGCGGGCAGCGGCAGCGGATTTTCCAGCGCCAGCAGCTGCTGAGCTTCTTTCTCATACTGCTCAAAGCAGGAGAACAGGAAATCCACGTCGGCGTATTCAAAGTTGTAGGTTGATTGCTCGACTTCGTTCTGATGGAACACGTCGCCGTAGGTCGTTTTACCCAGCGGGCCGTCGCTCCAGACCAGGTCGTAAACGCTGTCTACGCCCTGAATGTACATAGCCAGACGCTCCAAACCGTAGGTGATCTCGCCGGTAACCGGCTTACACTCCAGACCGCCCACCTGCTGGAAGTAGGTGAACTGCGTCACTTCCATACCGTTCAGCCACACTTCCCAGCCCAGACCCCAGGCGCCCAGCGTTGGGTTTTCCCAGTTGTCTTCCACGAAGCGGATATCATGAATAGTCGGGTCCATACCCAGCTCTTTCAGAGACCCAAGGTACAGCTCCTGAATGTTGTCCGGCGATGGCTTAATGACCACCTGGAACTGATAGTAGTGCTGCAGGCGGTTCGGGTTTTCGCCATAGCGACCGTCGGTCGGACGACGCGAAGGCTGCACATAGGCGGTCGCCATCGGCTCTGGCCCCAGCGCGCGCAGGCAGGTCATTGGATGGGAGGTGCCGGCGCCAACTTCCATGTCCAGTGGTTGAACAATGGTGCAGCCCTGACGAGCCCAGTAATCCTGTAAGGTCAGGATCAGGCCCTGGAAGGTCCTGGTATCAAACTTTTGCATATTATTTCGTGCTGGATACGTGTGGATTTAAAGGAAGGGATCAGTATACCCGCTGGCTGCGAGATATACAGTACGAAACGGCGTTGTTTAAGCAAAATGGGGGAAATTCACGCCATCATGCGCCGGCTGCGGGGCATTTAGCGCATCGAAAGATGTAAAAACTGGCCGTCCGGATCGAAAGAACAGATAAAACGCTCATTCTGCTCGGTATGGCCCGACAGCTCATAGCTTCCCTGGAACTGTTCAAAATGGCTGACGTCAACCAGCCTCGCCCCGGTGCTGTAGCGCCTTGCCGCCTTATCCTTACACAGCTGCTCCATATTCAGGGTAATTTGCGGCGTAATTCGCGCTCTTTGCGCTTTTTGTAGCGGCTGGGACGGCGTCTGGCTGCAGCCGGCAAGCACCAGCAGCAGCGCTCCAGCCAGGAAATATTTCATCACCATTATCGTCAACCGCCTTGTTAGCAAATTGTTATCGTGCAGATTACGTGAAATCGCCCGGACATTGTGCGAATCTCTCCACATCTCTACAAGCATGCGGCGGAAAACTCAGAATATTCTATTGCGACACCGCCGTATCAGGGAAGTCAGACCCTGTTTAAGAAGGAACCACTGAGGTACTGATGCAGGAAAAAATAAACTGGATTACGAGCCTACGCGGTATCGCATGCATGATGGTGGTGATGATCCACAGCACAACCTGGTACATCACCCATCCCCACGCCATCAGCCTGGTGGAATGGGATATGGCCAACCTGCTCAACTCCGCCTCTCGCGTCAGCGTCCCGCTCTTCTTCATGATGTCAGGGTATCTGTTTTTCGGCGAACGCAGCGCCCGGCCGCGGCACTTTCTGCGCATAGTGCTGTGCGTGCTGTTTTACAGCGCCCTGTCGCTGCTCTACATCTCGCTGTTTACCCATATCAACGTCGAGCTCTCGCTAAGAAACCTGCTGCAAAAGCCGGTGTTCTATCACCTGTGGTTTTTCTTCGCGATTATCGTCATCTACCTGCTCTCGCCGCTCATTCAGGTTAAGCAGATCAGCGGCAAGATGCTGCTGGCGCTGATGCTGGTCATCGGCATTCTCGCCAATCCCAATATGGTGAGCGTAAAAGCGGGCGGTATCGAATGGCTGCCGCTCAATCTCTATATCAGCGGCGATGCCTTTTACTACGTGCTGTACGGCGTGCTTGGCCGGGCGATTGGCATGATGGAGACGGATAAAAAATGGCTGACTCTGCTGTGCGCCGCGCTGTTTGCCAGCGCCGTCTGGGTGATATCACGCGGTACGCTGCACGAGCTCAAGTGGCGCGGCGACTTCGGCGATACCTGGTATTTATACTGCGGTCCGGCGGTGTTTGTTTGCGCGGTATCCCTGCTGACGCTGGCGAAAAATACCCTCAACGTACGTCAGATCCCCGGCCTGGCGCTTATCGCCCGCCACTCGCTGGGGATCTACGGCTTCCACGCGCTGATTATCCACGCGCTGCGGGCCAGCGGCCTCGAGCTCACCCGCTGGCCGCTGCTGGATATTCTGTGGATCTTTAGCGCCGCGCTGCTGGGCAGCCTGCTGCTGTCGGCGCTGGTGCAGCGCATCGACACGCGGCGGCTGGTGAGCTAGCGCAGCGCTAAAATCCGCTTTCGCCGCTACGACATCAGCGGCAGGAGCTGCTGATAAATCTGGCGGAACGTTTCGCGACGCGGAGCATAGCGCGCGAAGCGTTCGCTATCCGGAAGGTGAGCCTGTTCCAGCGGCAGCTGAGGCAGCAGGTCTGAATACGACGCGCCTTTATGCAGCGCCAGCTGCGCTAATCTCGCGGCGCCCAGCGCCGGCCCGACGTCGCCGCCGGTGCGGTAATCCAGCTGCTGTCCGCTGATGTCGGCCAGCATCTGCCGCCACCAGGAGCTGCGCGCGCCGCCGCCAATCAGGGTAATGCTCTCGGGCTTAATGCCGCAGGCGTGGACCGCATCCATCCCGTCCGCCAGCGCATATCCCACGCCTTCCAGCACCGCGCGCGCCAGCCTCCGCCGGGCCATGCTGATGGGTCAGGCCGAAAAAGACGCCTTTCGCCTGCGGATTGTTATGCGGCGTCCGCTCGCCGGAAAGATAGGGCAGAAACCACACCGGGCCCGCGCTCTCTTGCGCCGATTCGGCCGCGCCGATCAGCGCCGGAACCGTACCGAGGCCGGTCAGCTTCGCCGCCCAGTCAAGGCAGGATGCCGCGCTGAGCATAACCGACATCAAATGCCAGCGCCCTGGAAGCGCGTGGCAGAAACTGTGCACCGCGCTTTCGGGCTTGCTGAGAAAACCCTCGCTGACGGCAAAGTAAACGCCGGAGGTGCCCAGCGATAGCATCGCCTGTCCCGCATCCGCCATCCCCACGCCGACGGCCCCGGCGGCATTATCGCCGCCGCCGGCCACCACCAGCGCCTGGGGCATATTCCACGCCGCGGCGATAGCCGGGCGCAGCGCTCCTGTCACTTCGCAGCCCTCAAATAGCGCGGGCATGTTATCGCGGCTCAGGCCGCAGGCGGCGAGCATCTCGTCGCTCCAGTCGCGCTTTGCCACGTCCATCCACATCGTCCCGGCAGCGTCGGACATATCGCTGGCAAACTCGCCGGTCATGCGTAAACGGAGAGAATCTTTCGGCAGCAGGACCTTATCAACCTGGCTGAAAATATCCGGCTCGTGTCGCGCAACCCATAGCAGCTTCGGCGCCGTAAAGCCGGGCATCATCAGGTTGCCGGCGATCTGCCGCGACCGCGCCACCCGCTCTTCCAGCAGAGTGCACTCTTCGCCGCAGCGCCCGTCGTTCCATAAAATGGCCGGACGCAGCACCCGCTGCTGCTTATCCAGCAGCGTGGCGCCATGCATCTGCCCGGCGATACCGATAGCCTTCACGTCGCGCAGGGCGTGCTGCTCCTCCAGCGCTTTGATCGCGCCATCCGTTGCCTGCCACCAGTGCTCGGGATCTTGTTCGGACCATAGGGGGTGCGGGCGCGATACGCTGAGCTTTTCGGTATGCGAAGCCAGTACCTCACCCTGCTCATCGAGCAAAATGGCCTTCACGCCCGAGGTACCTAAATCAATCCCGATATACATACAGACTCTCCTGAACGGCGCGCCACGGCTGAACGTGGCGCGAAAGCGTGCTAAATAGCCTATGCCCGGACGCGCCGGGCGCTATCATCACTTATCAAAAAGATAATGATTCACCAGATTTTCCAGCTGCTCCTGGTGGCCGCTCTGATGCTGCGGCGCCAGATTATGCTGCGTGGCATGCTGAGCAATTTCCTTCAGCGTCATCTGCCCCTTGAGGATTTGCTGGCCCAGATCGCCGTTCCAGCCGGCATAGCGTTTTGCCACGCGCTTATCCAGCCCGCCGTCTTCAATCATGCGCGCCGCCACTTTCAGCGACAGCGCCATCGTATCCATCGCCCCAATATGACCATAGAACAGGTCGTACTTATCGGTGCTTTGACGACGCACTTTGGCATCAAAATTCAGCCCGCCGGTAGTGAAACCGCCGGCCTTGAGAATCTCATACATCACCAGCGCGTTTTCTTCCACGCTATTCGGGAACTGATCGGTATCCCAGCCCAGTCTGCGGGTCGCCGCGGTTGGCATCGACGGAGCCAAACAGGCCCAGCGCGATAGCGGTGGCAATCTCGTGGTGGAAACTGTGGCCTGCCAGGGTCGCGTGGTTCGCTTCGACATTCAGCTTGATCTCTTTTTCCAGACCGAACTGCTTGAGGAAGCCATAGACGGTGGAGGCGTCGTAGTCGTACTGGTGCTTGGTCGGCTCCATCGGCTTCGGCTCAATCAGCAGCGTCCCCTGGAAGCCGATTTTATGTTTGTGCTCGACCACCAGCTGCATAAACCGGCCAATCTGCTCGCGCTCCTGGCGCAGGTCGGTGTTGAGCAGCGTTTCATACCCTTCGCGGCCGCCCCACAGGACGTAGTTTTCCCCGCCCAGCTTGTGGGTGGCGTCCATGGCGCTCACCACCTGAGTCGCCGCCCAGCTGAACACCTCCGGATCCGGGTTGGTTGCCGCTCCTGCGCCGTATCGCGGGTTAGTGAAGCAGTTCGCGGTGCCCCACAGCAGCTTCACGCCGCTATGCTCCTGTTTTGCCGCCAGCACATCGACCATTTGCGCGAAGTTGTTCAGGTATTCTTTCAGCGACGCGCCTTCCGGCGAGACGTCAACGTCGTGGAAGCAGTAGTAGGGAACGTTCAGCTTGTGGAAAAACTCAAAGGCGACGTCGGCTTTACGTTTTGCCATTTCCAGGGCGTCGCCCGGCTGCTGCCACGGACGGTTGAAGGAACCGACGCCAAACATATCGGCCCCGTTCCAGCAGAACGTGTGCCAGTAGCAGGCCGCAAACCGCAGGTGCTCTTCCATGCGTTTGCCCAGCACCAGCTCATCCGGATTATAGTGACGGAAAGCCAGCGGGTTAGTGGATTTAGGGCCTTCATAACGAACGCGATCGAGTTGATCGAAATAGGTTTGCATAATGAACTCCATATTCAGGGATGCGGCGGGTAATAAGTCATAAGCCAATATAGAATTGCTGTTTTACTTTCCTCAATTACGTTATTTCACACCGCGATTGAGAGAATCCGCAAACGTGCGCCAGATCGCATAAACACCCCATCAATTCGTTATTTATAGCGTATCCCAATGAAAAACAGGGACAATCCCTGAGGCTCTGATGATTAAAATAAGATCGCGGTCATAAATCAGCAAATAAACTAAATTTCATAACGCCAAAATAAGCACAGGTAATTGCCAGCGCCCTTTTCCACGTTAAGAATCTTCAACGTATCAGGCCGTCTTCCTTTACCGCTTGTGTTATCCTGCAATTTACAAAAAGGTATTATTATTATGAAGATAAAGAACCTTTGCCTCACGCTCTGCGCTTCACTCATTCTGACCAGCATGGCGGGTATTGCTAAAGAAGTTAAAATTGGTATGGCTATTGACGATCTGCGCCTGGAGCGCTGGCAAAAAGATCGCGATATTTTTGTCAACAAGGCCGAATCATTAGGCGCAAAAGTATTTGTGCAGTCTGCTAACGGTAATGAAGAAACGCAGATGTCGCAAATTGAAAATATGATAAACCGCGGCGTCGACGTGCTGGTTATTATTCCTTACAACGGTCAGGTTTTAAGTAACGTTATTAAAGAAGCGAAGCAGGAAGGAATCAAAGTCCTCGCCTACGACCGTATGATTAATAACGCAGATATTGATTTCTATATTTCCTTCGATAACGAAAAAGTCGGCGAAATGCAGGCCCAAAGCCTGGTCAATAAAGTGCCCGAGGGCAATTATTTCCTGATGGGCGGCTCGCCTGTTGATAATAACGCCAAGCTCTTCCGCGCCGGGCAAATGAAGGTGCTCAAGCCTTATATTGATAGCGGCAAAATCAACGTTGTCGGCGATCAGTGGGTCGACGGCTGGCTGCCGGAAAACGCGTTAAAAATTATGGAGAATGCGCTGACCGCCAACAATAACAAAATTGATGCGGTAGTGGCCTCAAACGACGCCACCGCCGGCGGGGCAATCCAGGCGTTAAGCGCCCAGGGGCTGGCGGGGAAAGTGGCGATCTCGGGTCAGGATGCCGACCTTGCGGGCGTGAAGCGCATTATCTCCGGTACCCAGACGATGACGGTTTATAAACCCATCGTGACGCTTGCCACCACGGCGGCAGAAATTGCCGTCGAGCTCGGTAACGATAAGGCGCCGCACGCCGACGCGACCTTAAATAACGGGCTGAAGGACGTCCCGTCACGGCTGCTGACGCCAATCGAAGTCAATAAAGACAACATCGAGCAAACGGTTGTTAAAGACGGTTTCCACAAAAAGAGCGAACTGTAATCCCCGACGCCCCTTAGCGGGGGCGTTATTCTCGTCCAGCCGGATATCGCTTATGCGGAGCATCTATGTCCTGGTTACTTGAAATGAAGAACATTACCAAATCTTTCGGCGCGGTGAAGGCCGTTGATAATGTCAGCCTGCGGCTTAACGCCGGGGAAGTTGTCTCATTGTGCGGCGAAAATGGTTCCGGCAAATCCACCCTGATGAAGGTGCTGTGCGGCATTTACCCGCACGGCAGCTATGAGGGCGAGATTATCTTCTCTGGCGAAACCCTGCAGGCCGCCCATATTCGCGATACCGAGCGTAAAGGCATCGCCATCATTCACCAGGAGCTCGCGCTGGTAAAACACCTAACGGTGCTGGAGAATATTTTCCTCGGCGCGGAAATTTCCCGCCACGGCCTGCTGGATTATGAAACCATGACCCTACGCAGCCAGAAGCTGCTGGCTCAGGTCAATTTAGCGATCTCGCCCGATACGCGCGTCGGGGATTTAGGCCTTGGCCAGCAGCAGCTGGTTGAAATTGCCAAAGCGCTCAACAAGCAGGTGCGCTTACTGATTCTCGATGAGCCCACCGCTTCATTGACCGAACAAGAAACGGCAATCCTGCTGAACATTATTCGCGATCTGCAAAACCACGGCATCGCCTGTATTTATATCTCTCACAAGCTCAACGAAGTTAAAGCTATCTCCGACACCATCTGCGTAATCCGCGACGGCCAGCATATTGGCACCCGCGACGCCAGCGGCATGAACGAAGATGACGTCATTACCATGATGGTCGGCCGCGAGCTTACCGCCCTTTACCCCAACGAGCCGCATACCCGCGGCGACGAGATTTTGCGCGTCGAGAATTTAACCGCCTGGCATCCGGTCAACCGTCATATCAAACGGGTGAACGATATCTCCTTTTCGCTACATCGCGGCGAAATTCTCGGCATTGCCGGGCTGGTCGGCGCCGGGCGTACCGAAGCCGTTCAGTGCCTGTTTGGCGTCTGGCCGGGGCGCTGGGAGGGGAAAATCTATATCGACGGCCAGCCGGTGGCGATTCATCACTGCCAGCAGGCGATTGCCCACGGTATCGCCATGGTGCCGGAGGATCGCAAAAAAGACGGCATCGTGCCGGTAATGGCGGTTGGCAAGAACATCACTCTGGCCGCGCTGGACCAGTTTAGCGGCCCGCTAAGCAGCCTCGATGACGCCGGGGAGCAGCTGTGCATTCAGCAGTCTATCCAGCGGCTGAAAATCAAAACCTCGTCGCCGGATCTGGCCATCGGCCGACTCAGCGGCGGTAATCAGCAGAAAGCGATCCTCGCCCGCTGCCTGCTGCTGAACCCGCGCATTTTAATCCTTGATGAGCCCACCCGCGGCATCGATATCGGCGCGAAATACGAAATCTACAAGCTGATAAACCAGCTGGTGCAGCAGGGGATCGCCGTTATCGTTATCTCGTCGGAGCTTCCGGAGGTGCTCGGGCTCAGCGATCGGGTGCTGGTCATGCACGAAGGCAAACTGAAAGCCAACTTAATCAACCAGGGTCTGACCCAGGAACAGGTAATGGAAGCCGCACTGAGGAGCGAACACCATGTCGAAAAACACGTCGTCTGAGATAAAACTGGCCCCATCAGCCTCCGCCACCCTGCCCGGATTAAAGGGCCTGAATCTTCAGGTTTTCGTCATGATCGCCGCCATCGTGGTCATCATGCTGTTCTTTACCTGGGTTACCGACGGGGCCTACCTAAGCGCGCGCAATATTTCGAACCTGCTGCGGCAGACGGCCATCACCGGCATCCTCGCGGTGGGGATGGTCTTTGTGATTATTTCCGCCGAGATTGACCTCTCCGTCGGCTCAATGATGGGGCTTCTCGGCGGCGCGGCGGCCATCTTCGACGTCTGGCTCGGCTGGCCGCTGCCGCTCACTATCCTCGTGACGCTGGCGATGGGGCTGCTGCTGGGCGCGTGGAACGGATGGTGGGTCGCCTACCGTAAAGTGCCCTCGTTTATCGTCACCCTCGCCGGCATGCTGGCGTTCCGCGGGATACTGATCGGCATCACCAACGGCACCACGGTCTCCCCGACCAGCCCGGCGATGTCGCAAATCGGCCAGAGCTACCTGCCGGACGGCATTGGCTTCGGTATCGGCGTCGTCGGCATGGCCGCTTTTATTATCTGGCAGTGGCGCGGTCGCCTGCGCCGCCAGGCGTTGGGGTTAACCACCTCCGCCGCAACCGCTACCGTCGGCCGCCAGACCCTTACCGCCGTTTTTGTTCTCGGCGCAATCTGGCTGTTGAACGACTATCGCGGCGTCCCTACGCCGGTGCTGCTCCTCGCCGCGCTGCTGCTGGCAGGGATGTTTATGGCCACCCGCACCGCCTTTGGTCGGCGGATTTACGCCATCGGCGGCAACCTTGAGGCGGCCCGCCTGTCGGGGATCAGCGTCGAGCGAACTAAGCTGGCGGTGTTCGCCATCAACGGCCTGATGGTCGCCATTGCCGGGCTGATCCTCAGACTCGCGGCTGGGGGCCGGCTCGCCGTCCGCGGGCAACATCGCCGAACTGGACGCCATCGCCGCCTGCGTTATCGGCGGCACCAGCCTTGCCGGCGGCGTAGGCAGCGTGGCCGGCGCGGTGATGGGGGCCTTTATCATGTCGGCGCTGGATAACGGCATGAGCATGATGGACGTCGCCACCTTCTGGCAGTACATCGTTAAAGGCGCCATCCTGCTGCTGGCGGTGTGGATGGATTCCGCCACCAAGCGGCGCACCTGACGCTCCGGACAGCAGAATGCCCGAATTATTTGCGCTACCGCCGGATTTCCGCATAAGTCGCTTGTAATAGTTCGGGCATTGGCCGGTATTGTATGGCCAGCAAGAGAGACCAGGGAACGAGATTATGTTTGAAAAGCGCCACCGTATTACGTTGTTATTCAACGCCAACAAGGCCTACGATCGGCAGGTTGTGGAAGGCGTTGGCGAATATTTACAGGCGTCGCAGTACTGGAGTGGGACATCTTTATCGAAGAGGATTTCCGCGCCCGGATAGAGAACATCAGAGAGTGGCTGGGAGACGGGGCGATCGCCGATTATGACGACCCCGAAATTGAAAAGCTGCTGGCCGGCGTCGAAGTGCCGATCGTCGGCGTCGGCGGCTCCTACTATCGCCCCGAGGATTACCCGCCGGTTCACTATATCGCCACCGATAACGCCGCCCTGGTTGAGAGCGCCTTCCTGCATCTTAAAGAGAAAGGGGTTCATCGTTTCGCCTTTTACGGGCTGCCCACCTCCAGCGGCAAGCGCTGGGCCGTTGAGCGCGAGCACGCATTTTGCCAGCTGGTCGCCAAAGAGAAGTATCGCGGCGTGGTTTATCAGGGGCTGGAGACGGCGCCGGAAAACTGGCAGCACGCGCAAAACCGTCTGGCGGACTGGCTGCAAACGCTGCCGCCGCAAACCGGGATCATCGCCGTTACCGACGCCCGCGCCCGCCACGTTTTACAGGCCTGCGAGCTGCTGCATATTCCGGTACCGGAAAAGCTCTGCGTTATTGGCATCGATAATGAAGAGCTGACCCGCTACCTGTCGCGCGTGGCGCTATCGTCGGTGGCGCAGGGCACCCGCCAGATGGGCTATCAGGCGGCAAAGCTGCTGCACCGCCTGCTGGATAAAGAAGCGCTGCCGCTGCAGCGCAGGCTGGTTCCCCCCATGCGCGTCATTGAGCGACGCTCGACGGACTACCGCTCCCTCTCCGACCCTTCGGTTATTCAGGCCATGCACTACATCCGCAATCACGCCTGCAAGGGCATAAAAGTCGAGCAGGTACTGGACGCGGTCGGGATCTCGCGTTCGAACCTCGAAAAACGCTTTAAAGAGGAGGTGGGCGAAACCATTCATACGGTCATTCACAGCGAGAAGTTAGAAAAGGCGCGCAGCCTGCTGGTTTCGACGACGCTGTCGATCAATGAAATTTCGCAGATGTGCGGCTATCCGTCGCTGCAGTATTTCTATTCCGTGTTTAAGAAAGAGTACGACGTCACGCCGAAGGAGTACCGCGACCGGCACAGCGAGGTGATGATGTAGCGGGAAAAGCGCGAAAAAAATGCCCGGGCATGCGCGCCGGGCATTTTTATTACGGATTTTGCGTTACATATGTGCGGCAATCAGACGCTGGTTATCCTGATACATCGCGAAGAGATAGTTGTTATAGCTCGACCCTTTGGTCGAATAGCCCTTCAGCTTATGAATCATGGTGCTGGCGGTCACTTCCTGGTCCGTTTTACGCAGCTGCGCGCGGGAGGTGCGGAAGGATTTATACGCCGGATGGGTGTTCAGGTTGGTCACGTAGGCCTGCACCGACTGTTCTACAGAATCAAACTGAGAATAGCCTTTCATCGCACCGCTGCAGTTGCCGCCGCCGCACTTCATACCAAACAGGTTGTTGTTCATGCGCGCCAGCTTCGACGTACCCCAGCCGCTTTCGGCCGCCGCCATCGTGGCAACCATGCTGTTAGGGATAATGTCAACGCGGTCCATCAGCGTGTTCCACGGAATATGACGCGTGTTGCCGGCCCATTTCACCTTATAGCGAGAGGTAATGTCTTTCAGACGCGTGCGCTCGCTCGGCGACCAACGGGAATCATACTGCTTGGTAACAAGCCAGTTGCGATCCGCGGTAATCACCTGATTCTGCTTGGTAATATAAGGCATAACTGTCCGGAGAAACGCTTTTTTCCTTGGGGTTCCGGAAGGGTATTTTCGCAAATCAGGAAGTGAACTGCTCTTTACACTATTGCGAGAATACTCTTGTTTACTGCTGACCTTAACACTACTTTTTTTCTTTACTATCGGGGCTTTATGACTCGTTGTTGCCGTGTGGGTTGTTGCCAACACACTACCTGAAAATATGCAGGTAAGTAACATGAGTATCGCAGCCCCATATCGTCGAATGGGAATCGATATCATTAGATCTCCTGGTCGGATATATGCATTCCAACGCCTTGTTTTATGCGAAAAAACGTTAATTGAATCGCGAATAGTATCAAAAATACCCAGTGAGAGCACTAACAGAAATAGTCCAATTCCTAAAAGCTGTCATCTGAAATCGGTTTCGGCCCGCTGAAAACGTCGCAAAAATGCTAGCCCGGTCTCATTTTTTGGCTATTTTTGAACTGAATCACTCACCCCTTTTCATCCTCCCCGTAAAAGCGCAGGTGGGATGAGTTCATCCCCGGGCCGGACGGGCAAACTGCACAAAAAACCTTACAGGACTTCGGCATGAAACTCGTTGCTCTCGCGTCGCTACTGTTGCCTGGGATGGCCTTCGCCGCCTGGAACACCGCTAACTTTCCCACCTTCACCGAAGAAGGCGCCGGCCGATTTATTAGCCAAAACGAGGTGGCGAAAGGTACACGTCCGCTGCAAATAAATTTTGACCAACAGTGCTGGCAGCCCGCCGGAGCCATAAAGCTTAACCAAATGCTCTCTATGGAGCCCTGCCGCGGCACGCCAGCCCAGTGGCGAGTTTTCCGCGAAGGGCTGTATACCCTTGATGTCGACACCCGCTCCGGCACGCCGACGCTGATGATCACCCTCAAGGAGAGCGAAACGGCGTCAGCGGCGACGCCCCAGCTGCGCCAGTGCCCGAAATGGCAGGGCCAGCCGCTGACGATCGCCGTCGGCCAGACCTTTGCCGAAGGCAGCAAGGTGCGTGATTTTTACAGCGGCAACGTCGCAACGGTGAGCGGCGGCAAAGTCACCCTCCAGCCCGCTCCCAACAGCAACGGCCTGCTGCTGCTCGAGCGCGCGGAAACCGACGCCGCCGCGCCGTTTAGCTGGCATAACGCCACGGTCTATTTCGTGCTCACCGACCGCTTCGTTAACGGCAACCCCGCGAACGACAATAGCTACGGGCGACACAAAGACGGCATGCAGGAGATTGGCACCTTTCACGGCGGCGATCTGCAGGGCCTGACCAGCCGGCTCGACTATCTCCAGCAGCTGGGCGTCAACGCGCTGTGGATCAGCTCGCCGCTGGAGCAAATTCACGGCTGGGTTGGCGGCGGAACCAAGGGAGACTTCCCGCATTACGCCTATCACGGATACTACGCGCAGGACTGGACGAAGCTGGATGCCAACATGGGTACCGAAGCCGACCTGCGCCGTCTCGTCGATGAGGCCCATAAGCGCGGCATGCGCATCCTGTTTGATGTCGTGATGAACCACACCGGCTACGCGACGCTCGCCGATATGCAGGATTTCAAATTTGGCTCCCTCTATCTGCAGGGCGATGAGCTGAAAAAGACGCTCGGCGAACGCTGGACCGACTGGAAACCCGGCCCGGGGCAGAGCTGGCACAGCTTTAACGATTACATCAACTTCAGCGATAAGGCCGGCTGGGAAAAATGGTGGGGGAAAAAGTGGATCCGTACCGATATCGGCGACTACGACAACCCCGGCTTTGACGATCTGACCATGTCCCTGGCCTTCCTGCCGGACCTGAAAACGGAGTCGACAACGCCTTCCGGCCTGCCGAACTTCTATCGGCAGAAAGCAGATACCGCCGCCAAAGAGCTCCCCGGCTTCACGCCGCGCGACTACCTGACCCACTGGCTGAGCCAGTGGGTACGTGACTACGGTATTGACGGTTTCCGCGTCGATACCGCCAAGCACGTCGAACAGGCCGCCTGGCAGCAGTTGAAAACCCAGGCCACCGCCGCGCTGGCGGAGTGGAAAAAAGCCAACCCCGATAAGGCGCTGGATAATGCGCCGTTCTGGATGACCGGCGAGGCCTGGGGCCACGGCGTCATGCAGAGCGATTACTATCGCCACGGTTTTGACGCGATGATTAACTTCGATTATCAGGATCAGGCGGCGAAGGCCGCGGATTGCCTGGCCAATATGGATCTGACCTGGCAGCAGATGGCGGACAAGCTGCAGCAGTTTAACGTCCTGAGCTACCTCTCATCGCACGATACGCGCCTGTTCCGCGAAGGCGGCAGTTCGGCGGCCGAACTGCTGCTGCTCGCCCCCGGCGCGGTGCAAATCTTCTACGGCGATGAGTCCTCGCGGCCCTTTGGCCCGACGGGTTCAGATCCGCTGCAGGGCACGCGCTCGGATATGAACTGGCAGGACGTCACGGGTAAAGCCGCGCTTAGCGTGGCGCACTGGCAGAAGCTGGGCCAGTTCCGCGCCCGCCATCCGGCCGTCGGTAGGGGCAAGCAAACCACCCTTTCCCTGCCGCAGGGCTACGGCTTTGTGCGCGATAGCGGCGATGACAAAGTCATGATCGTGTGGGCAGGTCAGCGCTAGTCCGCGTATAAGCGGCGCCTTCGCCTGTCGAGGGCGCCGCTACAGAATAAATCGCTATTAAAACGAAATAACTCAGCACAATAACAAAACCCTCCCCGTTTCCGCAGATTTGCACCTCGCCAACGCTGGCGTTATGGTTACCCACTTTCCAGACATACCGACAGATTATTCGCGATGACATTTTCACTTTTCGGCGACAAATTCACCCGCCATTCGGGCATTACCCGTTTGATGGAAGACCTTAATGACGGCCTGCGTACGCCGGGTGCAATCATGCTGGGTGGCGGCAACCCCGCGCAAATCCCGGAAATGAATGACTACTTCCACGGCCTGCTCGCCGACATGCTGGCTAACGGTAAAGCCCTTGATGCGCTTTGTAATTACGACGGCCCGCAGGGAAAAAGCGAACTGCTGAGCCTGCTGGCGCAGATGCTGCGTGACGAACTGGGCTGGGAGATTGAACCACAGAATATTGCACTAACAAACGGCAGTCAGAGTGCGTTTTTCTACTTATTTAACCTCTTTGCCGGACGCCGTGCGGATGGCACCACCCGCAAGGTGCTGTTCCCACTAACCCCGGAATATATCGGCTACGCCGATTCGGGTCTCGAAGAGGATCTGTTCGTCGCCACCCGCCCGAACATCGAACTGCTGCCGGAAGGCCAGTTTAAATATCATGTGGATTTCGAACATCTGCAGGTGACGGAAGAGACGGGCATGATTTGCGTCTCCCGCCCGACTAACCCTACCGGTAACGTGATTACCGACGAAGAGTTGATCAAGCTGGATGCGCTGGCCAATCAGCACGGCGTGCCGCTGGTCATTGATAACGCCTACGGCGTTCCTTTCCCGGGGATTATTTTCAGCGACGCCAGGCCGCTATGGAATCCCAATATCGTGCTGTGCATGAGCCTCTCCAAGCTCGGCCTGCCGGGCAGCCGCTGCGGGATTATCATCGCCAATGAGAAGATCGTTACCGCCATCAGCAATATGAACGGCATTATCAGCCTCGCTCCCGGCGGCATGGGGCCGGCGATGATGTGCGAAATGATTAAGCGCAACGACCTGCTGCGCCTGTCGGAAACGGTGATTAAGCCGTTCTATTACCAACGGGTTCAGGAAACCATCGCCATTATTCGCCGCTACCTGCCGGCCGAGCGCTGCCTGATCCATAAGCCGGAAGGCGCTATTTTCCTCTGGCTGTGGTTTAAGGATCTGCCGATCTCCACCGAGCTGCTCTATCAGCGCCTGAAAAAGCGCGGCGTGCTGATGGTGCCGGGCGACTACTTCTTCCCGGGCCTTGATAAGCCCTGGCCGCATACCCACCAGTGCATGCGCATGAACTACGTGCCGGACCCGGAGAAAATTGAAGCGGGCGTGAAGATTCTCGCCGAAGAGGTTGAACGCGCCTGGGGCGAACAGGACGCGTAGCCGCCCGGCTAAAGAAACAGCGCCTTATCGCGCAGAATATGATCGTTTCCGCGCCGGCGGGTAAAGCCAATACGGTCAAAATACTCGAGGATTTGGATCGCCAGCTTTCTGCCGACGTTGAGCTTGTCGCGAAAATCAGCGGCGCAGGTCGATCCCCTCTCGAGATCCAGCTCGCGGATCAGCCCGGCGAATTCGACGATCCGATCGTTGCGGTAATAGCGATCTTTAACGATCGCAGTAATCACTCCCTGCTGCGCCGCCTGGCGCAGCACCGCGCGCATTAAGGGTTCTTCAACGCCGCCCTCTTTTGCCAGATCGCGCACCCACCAGGGCTCATCGGCAAACAGCTCGACCACCCGCAGCCAGACGGCCTGCTGCTCATCGGTAAAGCCCGCTTTATGTTCCGGCAGATGCAGCCAGCCGTGGTGGCTGTGGAGAACCCCGCTTTCGCGCATCTGCTCAATCAGCAGCAGCACCAGCGCTTCGTCCTCCATCGGCAGCGCAATGCGTCGCAGGCGTTCGCGTCCCGTACCCGGCTCATCGCGATGCTGATCGTGATAACGCGCCAGCGCATCGACCAATTTGGTCTGCCAGCGCGCCGCCAGCGGGGCGCTGAGCAGGCTGTTGCCCGCCTGCAGATAGCCGGGCTGGCCCATTAGCGCGGCCAAGCCGGCTTCGCTAAGCTGCCGGGCCCAGGCAAAATCATCGAGACGCACCGCATCGCGCTGCAGATGCACCTCCAGCGCCCGGGCGTCGTCGTCGGCGCTCGCCAGCGTATGCAGCCACTGCAGGTATTCCGGCTTACGCTTGCCGCGGCGCGGGGGATTGAGCGTCACGACTCTGGCGCCTGCCAGCGTGGCGCGGGCGGAGATATCGCGCAGCACCAGGCGATCGTTATCCGCCAGCCACAAAGGGCTATCAAGCACCAGTTCGGCCAGCGCTCCCTCCAGCAGCGACACGCGTCCGGTAATGTGGCGGGCAGCATGATGGATATGCAATGGCTGCCACTGGGTGAGCGGCACGTGGCACTGCAGCTCGACTATCACCCGCCCAGCCGCTTCGGGAGGCTGAACCGACAGCAGCCAGTCGCCGCGGTTTAGCGCCTCTTTTTGCGCATCGCCGACGATATTCAGCGCGATGCGCTGACCGGCCCGCGCCTGCTCGACCGGCTGATTCTGCGCATGCAGGCCGCGCACGCGCACGGGCTTATCGACGCCGGTAAGCCACAGCGTATCGCCGACCTTAACTTCCCCGCTGAGCGCCGTGCCGGTCACCACCAGCCCCGCGCCCTTAACGGTAAAGGCGCGGTCGATCGCCAGGCGAAAGCGCTGATGCTGCGGATGTCCGCGCCCGGAGAGCTGCAGCAGATGCTCCCGCAGCTCGCTAATTCCGCGCCCGGTGGGTACGGCGGTGGTAAATAGCGCGGCGCGCGTAAAACCAAACTCCGCCAGCACCGCTTCTACGTCGGCGCGCACCTCGTCAACGCGCTGCGCCTCCACCCGATCGGCCTTGGTTAGCGCAACGGTTAGCGACGGCTTTCCGGTCAGCTGCAGGATCGCCAGATGCTCGCGGGTCTGCGCCATCACGCCATCGTCGCAGGCCACCACCAGCAGCGCGTGGTCAATACCGGCCACCCCAGCCAGCATGTTGGACAAAAACTTTTCGTGGCCCGGCACGTCGATAAAGCCCGGCACCCGGCCGTCAGGCTGCGGCCAGTAGGCATAGCCCAGATCGATGGTCATCCCGCGGGATTTCTCTTCCGGCAGGCGGTCGGCATTCACGCCGGTAATCGCCTGCAGCAACGTGGTTTTGCCGTGGTCAACGTGTCCGGCGGTGGCAATAATCATGGTAATAACATCTCCATAAACCTCGATTCATCTTCAAGGCAGCGCAAATCCAGCCACAGGCGGCCATCGCTAACTCGCCCAATCACCGGCACCGCCAGCGCCCGCCAGCGGGCAGCCAGCGCCTCCAGCCGGCTGCCCCGACCGTCGCGCGGGGTGAAGGTCAGGGCGGCGCCGGGCAAACGGTCCACCGGCAGCGAGCCGCTGCCGATTTGCGACAGGCAGGACTCAATCCGCACCTCAAAGTCAGCGTAGCGCGCGGCAAGCTGCGGCTGCAGACGCGCCGCCTGAGCGTGGATATCTTCGGCGGTGCGGGTCAGCAGGCGCAGGGTTGGCAGGCGCCCGGCGAGGGTTTCCGGATGCAGGTAGAGGCGCAGGGTGGCCTCCAGCGCCGCAAGGGTCATTTTATCGGCGCGCAGCGCGCGCTTGAGCGGGTGCTGCTGCAGGCGGGCAATCATCGCCTTTTTACCGACGATAATCCCCGCCTGCGGGCCGCCGAGCAGCTTATCGCCGGAGAAGCTCACCAGGCTGACGCCGGCGGCAATCATCTCCTGCGGCATCGGCTCCTTCGGCAGGCCGTACTCGCTCAGGTCCACCAGCGAACCGCTGCCCAGATCGACCACCAGCGGAATATCCAGCTCGCGGCCCAGCGCCGCCAGCTCCGCCTCATCCACGCTTTTAGTAAAACCGGCAATGCTGTAGTTGCTGGTATGCACCTTCATCAGCAGCCCGGTATTCTCACCCACGGCCTGGCGATAATCTTTCGCATGGGTGCGGTTGGTAGTGCCCACCTCGTGTAAAACGCAGCCCGCCTGACGCATCACGTCAGGGATGCGAAACGCGCCGCCAATCTCCACCAGCTCGCCGCGCGAGAGCACGACCTCTTTGCCGCTGGCCGTTGCCGCCAGCATCAGCAGCACCGCCGCGGCGTTGTTATTGACGATGCAGGCGTCTTCCGCGCCGGTCAGGCGGCACAGCAGATCTGCCAGCGCGCGATCGCGGTGGCCGCGCCCGCCGTCGTCGAGGCTGTATTCAAGGGTAACCGGCGCCCGCATCGCCTGCGCAACCGCCTCCACCGCGACCTCGGCCTGGATCGCGCGGCCTAAATTGGTATGCAGCACCGTTCCCGTCAGGTTGAAAACCGGGCGCAGCGCGCTTTCCATCGTCTGCGCCAGCCGCCGTTCGGCCTCCCGCCCCCAGTCGCCGCACCAGTCGGGCAGCGCGTGGCTCAGGCGGATATGCTCCCGCGCCAGCTCCAGCATCTGGCGCAGCAGGGCGACAACCTGGGCGTGGCCGTATCGAGCCAGCACGGACGAGAAAGCGGGATCGCGGAGCAGACGGTCGGTGGCCGGAAGTTGGGTATAAAGCGCGCGAGTATCGGTAGTCATGAATGAGCCTGGCGATAGGTTATTTTCCCCCCTCCCGACGGGAGAGGGAGTCAACAATTGAGCGGCAATTGTAACGCCTGCGCGCGGAAACTGTTACCCGCCTGGGTCAACTCCTTGGCGGTTCCGTGCGGGCAAAACTGGCGCGCTGAAAGAGCGCCTCAACCAGCGCAATCAGCCGAGGCCGCGTCGCGCACCAGCCCGGCGCCACGCGGCGGAAGTTAAGATAGGCAATGGCGCAGGCCGCGGAGATCGACGCCAGGTTAATCTCATCCCCGCGCAGGGTGCCGTCGGCCGCGTAGGCCTCCAGCGCATCCAGGCCGCGAGCCACCTTCTCGCGTTGGCGCAGCAGCTCCGTTTCCGACTGCTGGGCCGGCGGACGCGCCTTTTCACGCACCAGTGCCTGCGCCGCCTCCATCACGCCGTCAGCCAGCGCCTCCAGCTGCCGTATTTTCAGCGCCGCCTGCGGCTCGGTCGGCAGCATATCCGGCATCACGCCGAGCAGTTCCAGATATTGCGCAATAATCGGCGAGTCGAACCAGCACTCGCCGTCGTCGGTCACCAGTACCGGCACCTTGCCTAACGGATTATATTTCGCGACGCCGCTGGTTTCGCTCCAGGGGAATTCATTGACGAACTCGAAGGGAATATCTTTTTCCAGCAGTATGACGGAAATTTTGCGCACAAAGGGACTGGTATAGCTGCCGATCAGTTTCATTGCCTGCTCCTTTCGCCAACAAAAATCTAAGTATGGTTCAGGCGCGGACAAAAGGCAGGCGGGACGTCGCGGCAATCAGCCCTGGACGTTATACAACCGATCCGCATGGGCCAACGCCGGCCCGCGAAATCTGCCTGAGATCACAGGCGCTAAAAACAAGCGCCGATATTTTGTGACAAACATCACATATAAAAAATTATTATCAGATACAAAATTGTGACATTTATCACATTAAATCGCATTTTCGGCCGCAAATTATCCCCCGGACGCTTTTTTGCACAGCCATTATGTGACACAAATCACTATATACACCTCACGATCGCCTATATTCACGTGACACAGATCACATAAAGACCCGGTCACTGGACAGTTCTACGATTCAGTGCCAGATTTCGCTTTATCAATCAGGGTCCGGCTTCCTCTGCCGCCACATTAACAACAAGCCTCAGGCTTTTAGCCTACGCGATAAGCAAAACAGAAAAAGGGGTGTTTTATGTCATCCGATATCAAGATCAAGGTGCAAAGCTTTGGTCGTTTCCTTAGCAATATGGTGATGCCAAACATCGGCGCGTTTATCGCGTGGGGTATCATCACCGCACTATTCATTCCGACAGGATGGCTGCCGAGCGAAACGCTGGCGAAGCTGGTCGGCCCGATGATTACCTACCTGCTGCCGCTGCTGATCGGTTACACCGGCGGTAAGCTGATTGGCGGCGAGCGCGGCGGCGTGGTCGGCGCGATTACCACGATGGGCGTGATCGTCGGCGCCGATATGCCGATGTTCCTCGGCGCGATGATTGCCGGTCCGCTGGGCGGCTGGGCGATTAAACATTTTGACGGCTGGGTAGACGGTAAGATTAAGTCCGGCTTCGAGATGCTGGTGAATAACTTCTCCGCCGGCATCATCGGGATGATCCTCGCGATTCTGGCGTTTCTCGGCATTGGCCCTGCGGTTGAAGTCCTGTCGAAAATTCTGGCGGCGGGCGTTAACTTCATGGTCGTGCATGACATGCTGCCGCTGGCGTCTATCTTCGTAGAACCGGCGAAAATCCTGTTCCTCAACAACGCCATCAACCACGGTATCTTCTCGCCGCTGGGTATTCAGCAGTCCCACGAGCTGGGCAAATCAATCTTCTTCCTGATTGAAGCGAACCCGGGTCCGGGGATGGGCGTGCTGCTGGCGTATATGTTCTTTGGTCGCGGTAATGCCAAGCAGTCCGCGGGCGGCGCGGCAATCATCCACTTCCTCGGCGGTATTCACGAAATCTACTTCCCGTACGTGCTGATGAACCCGCGTCTGATCCTCGCCGTTATCCTCGGCGGTATGACCGGCGTGTTCACCCTGACCATCCTCAACGGTGGCCTGGTGTCTCCGGCTTCTCCGGGCTCCATCCTGGCGGTGCTGGCCATGACGCCGAAAGGCACCTATTTTGCTAACATCGCTGCGATTATCGCCGCTATGGCCGTCTCCTTCGTGGTCTCCGCCATTCTGCTGAAAACCAGCAAAGTGAAAGAGGAAGAGGATATCGATGCGGCAACCCGCCGTGTGCAGGATATGAAGTCCGCTTCCAAAGGCGCGGCGACGCCGCTGGCCGCTGGCGATGTCGCTAACGACCTGAGCCACGTGCGCAAAATCATCGTTGCCTGCGACGCCGGTATGGGTTCCAGCGCCATGGGCGCAGGCGTGCTGCGTAAGAAAGTACAGGATGCGGGACTGAGCAATATCTCCGTCACCAACTGTGCGATTAACAACCTGCCGCCGGACGTCGACCTGGTGATTACCCACCGCGACCTGACCGAACGCGCCATGCGCCAGGTCCCGCAGGCTCAGCATATTTCGCTGACCAACTTCCTCGATAGCGGCCTGTACACCAGCCTGACCGAACGTCTGGTCGCGGCGCAGCGCCATACCGATAACGAAGAGAAAGTTCGCGACAGCCTGCAGGACAGCTTTGACGCCGCCGATACTCACCTGTTCAGGCTCGGGGCGGAAAATATCTTCCTCGGTCGTCACGCGGCGACCAAAGAAGAAGCCATTCTCTTTGCCGGCGAGCAGTTGGTCAAAGGCGGCTACGTTGAACCGGAATACGTGCAGGCAATGCTGGATCGCGAAAAGCTGACCTCCACTTACCTGGGTGAGTCCATCGCGGTCCCGCACGGCACTATCGAAGCGAAAGATCGCGTCCTGAAAACCGGCGTGGTGTTCTGCCAGTATCCGCAGGGTGTACGTTTCGGCGAAGAGGAAGATGAGGTTGCCCGTCTGGTCATCGGCATCGCCGCCCGCAATAACGAGCACATCCAGGTCATCACCAGCCTGACCAACGCGCTGGACGATGAGACGGTGATTGAGCGCCTGACGCACACCACCAGCGTGGAAGAAGTGCTGGCGCTACTGAACAAAGCCTAATCCGTTGCCCGGACGAGGCGCTGACGCCGGCGTCCGGGATAACGAGAAACACCAGCCTCTCTCCGCATGCCGGAGAGAGGGTTCGGGTGAGGGACAGGCCTCACCCGAACCCTCTCAGGTAAAAACATTAATTGAAGGTTAATACTATGAAAGCATTACATTTTGGCGCAGGTAATATCGGGCGCGGCTTTATCGGTAAACTGCTGGCCGACGCGGGAATCACCTTAACATTTGCCGATGTGAATCAGGTCGTTCTGGATGCCCTTAACGCCCGTCATAGCTATCAGGTTCACGTTGTCGGCGAAAACGAGCAGGTGGATACCGTCTCCGGCGTCAACGCCGTGAGCAGCATCGGCGATGAGGTCGTTGAGCTGATCGCCAGCGTGGATCTGGTCACCACCGCCGTCGGCCCGGTCGTGCTGGAGCGCATCGCCCCGGCCATTGCCAAAGGGCTGGTCAAGCGCAAGGCGCAGGGGGTTGAAGCCCCGCTGAACATCATCGCCTGCGAGAACATGGTGCGCGGAACCACGCAGTCTGAAGGGCCACGTGTTTAACGCGCTGGCCGAAGAAGACAAAGCCTGGGTAGAAGCCCACGTCGGCTTCGTCGATTCCGCCGTTGACCGCATTGTGCCGCCGTCCGCGTCGGCGACCCACGACCCGCTGGAAGTCACCGTGGAGACCTTCAGCGAATGGATTGTCGATAAAACCCAGTTTAAGGGCGCCCTGCCCGCTATCCCGGGCATGGAATTAACCGACAACCTGATGGCATTTGTCGAACGTAAGCTATTCACCTTAAACACCGGACATGCTATAACCGCCTACCTCGGAAAACTGACGGGCCACCAGACGATTCGCGACGCGATCCTCGATGAGAAAATTCGCGCCATCGTCAAAGGGGCCATGGAAGAGAGCGGCGCGGTGCTGATTAAGCGCTACGGCTTTGATGCCCTGAAGCACGCCGCCTATATCCAGAAGATTCTCGGTCGTTTCGAGAACCCGTATTTGAAAGATGACGTTGAGCGCGTTGGCCGCCAGCCGCTACGTAAACTTAGCGCGGGCGATCGCCTGGTTAAGCCGCTGCTCGGCACGCTGGAATACGCCCTGCCGCACGCCAACCTGGTGAAAGGGATTGCGGCGGCGATGCACTTCCGTAGCGCAGAGGATCCGCAGGCGCAGGAGCTGGCGGCGCTGATTGCCGAGAAGGGCCCGCAGGGCGCGCTGGCACAGATTTCCGGTCTGGATGCCGCAAGCGACGTGGTGCTGGAGGCCGTTAACGACTATAACGCCATCAAATGAGGCACGAACTGGCGCGGCACGAACCGCGCCCACGACTACTCCTGTCAGATATGCAGGCAATAATGGAAGAAACACAGGCATTTGAAAACCGTGTGCTTGAGCGTCTGAATGCTGGCAAAACCGTACGAAGCTTCCTGATCGCCGCCGTCGAGCTACTCACTGAGGCGGTTAATATCCTGGTGCTTCAGGTATTCCGCAAAGATGATTACGCGGTGAAATACGCAGTGGAACCGTTGCTGGACGGCGACGGGCCGCTGGGCGACCTTTCCGTACGCCTGAAGCTGATTTACGGCCTTGGGGTGATTAGCCGCGCCGAGTATGAAGACGCCGAGCTGCTGATGGCCCTGCGCGAAGAGCTCAACCACGACGGCAACGAGTACGGTTTTACCGACGACGAGATCCTCGGGCCTTTTGGCGAACTGCACTGCGTCAGCGCGCTGCCGCCTGTGCCGCTGTTTGATGAGAGCGATGCGGAACTGTTGGCGATGCAGAAGCTGCGCTACCAGCAGGTTGTACGCTCAACGATGATGCTGTCCCTGACCGAGCTGATTTCCCGAATCAGCTTAAAAAAAGCTTTTCAGAAACTGGCGCTCTGACTCCCGTCTGCGCACATCGCACGCTGCCGATACAGCTGGCCGCAATACTCCCGACGAGAATGCTTCACAGGGCAAAGCCGCGAGATTTCGATAAATAACTACCCACAGCACAACTCACAGCCCATACTATATGGCGTTGATCCCCCTTTATTAATAGATTAAATCACCATGAAAGAAGTCGAAAAGAATGAAATCAAGCGTTTGAGCGACCGTCTCGACGCCATCCGCCATCAGCAGGCCGATATGTCGCTGGTTGAAGCCGCGGACAAATACGCCGAGCTGGACAAAGAAAAAGAGACCATTGAAGCGGAAATCGTGCGCCTGCGCGCCGTTCAGGGCCAGAAGCTAAGCAAAGAGGCGCAAAAGCTCATGAGCCTGCCGCACCGCCGCGCGATCACCAAAAAAGAGCAGGCCGACATGGGCAAGCTGAAAAAAAGCGTGCGCGGCCTGGTTATCGTTCACCCGATGACCGCTCTGGGTCGTGAAATGAAGCTCACGGAAATGACCGGCTTCTCTAAAATCGCATTCTGATCCCCCTTCCCTCTCCGCCCGGAGAGGGGATTTTCTCTGCGCAGGACGCTCCCCAGCATTTCGCTAAATTGGCCCAACCAATGATTTCTTAAATCGTCCAATAGTTCACATATCCATCATTTTTCGTCACAACCATATTGCTCATCAATAACATTTAGTTAACCATTCGTTGTCGTTAATCCCACAACACCCTATTGGCTGGGCCAGTTTTACAAATGATGTGACCGGCAAGGAGCGCAGACTCAGCACGGCATCACGGTGGCCCGATGGAGACCTGCATGAACCTCTGGCAACAAAATTACGATCCGGCCGGTAATATCTGGCTCTCAAGCTTTATCGCATCGCTACCGATTCTGTTTTTCTTTTTTGCCCTGATTAAGCTCAAGCTCAAAGGGTACGTTGCCGCCAGCTGGACCGTCGCGATTGCGCTGGCGGTGGCGTTGCTGTTCTATAAAATGCCGGTCGACCGCGCGCTGACCTCCGTGGTCTACGGCTTCTTCTACGGCCTGTGGCCCATCGCCTGGATTATTATTGCCGCCGTATTCGTCTACAAAATCTCGGTGAAGACCGGGCAGTTCGAGATTATCCGCTCGTCAATACTGTCCATTACCCCGGACCAGCGCCTGCAGATGCTGATCGTCGGCTTCTCCTTCGGCGCCTTCCTCGAAGGGGCGGCGGGCTTTGGCGCGCCGGTGGCGATTACCGCCGCGCTGCTGGTGGGCCTCGGCTTTAACCCCCTGTACGCCGCCGGCCTGTGCCTGATTGTCAACACCGCGCCGGTAGCCTTCGGGGCGATGGGGATCCCTATTCTGGTCGCCGGCCAGGTCACCGGAATCGACAGCTTCGCCATCGGCCAGATGGTCGGACGCCAGCTACCGTTCCTGACGATCATCGTGCTGTTCTGGATTATGGCGATTATGGACGGCTGGCGCGGCGTCAAAGAGACCTGGCCGGCGGTGATTGTCGCCGGCGGCTCCTTTGCCATTGCGCAATACCTCAGCTCAAACTTCCTTGGCCCGGAGCTGCCGGATATCATCTCCTCGCTGGTGTCGCTGGTCTGCCTGACCCTGTTCCTTAAGCGCTGGCAGCCGGTTCGTATCTTCCGCTTTGGCGATATGGGCGCCGCGCAGGTCGATCAAACCCTGGCGCGTACGCATTACACCGCCGGCCAGGTCATTCGCGCCTGGTCGCCGTTCCTGTTCCTGACCGCCACCGTCACGCTGTGGAGCATCCCGCCGTTTAAGGCCCTGTTTGCTCCGGGCGGCGCGATGTACGACTTCGTGATTAATATCTCCGTGCCGTTCCTCGATAAGATGGTCGCCCGCATGCCGCCGGTGGTCAGCGCCGCGACGCCTTACGCCGCGGTGTATAAATTCGACTGGCTGTCGGCCACCGGTACGGCGATTCTGTTCGCGGCTATACTTTCCGTGGTCTGGCTGCGCATGAAGCCGAAAGACGCGCTGATCACCTTTGGCAGCACGCTTAAGGAGCTGGCGCTGCCGATTTACTCGATCGGTATGGTTCTGGCGTTCGCGTTTATCTCCAACTACTCCTACGGGCTGTCGTCGACGCTGGCGCTCGCCCTGGCGCATACCGGCCATGCGTTTACCTTCTTCTCGCCGTTCCTCGGCTGGCTGGGGGTGTTCCTGACCGGTTCAGATACCTCGTCGAACGCGCTGTTCGCCGCGCTACAGGCCACGGCGGCCCAGCAAATCGGCGTTTCCGATATTCTGCTGGTTGCCGCCAACACCACCGGCGGAGTCACCGGGAAGATGATCTCCCCGCAGTCCATCGCCATCGCCTGCGCGGCGGTAGGCCTGGTGGGCAGGGAGTCTGACCTGTTCCGCTTTACCGTAAAACATAGCCTGATCTTTACCTGTATGGTCGGCGTCATCACCACGCTGCAGGCTTACGTCTTAACCTGGATGATCCCGTGATAGTTATGCCTAAGCGCCTCGCCGACGACGTCGCCCGTCGCGTGCGGGAGCTGATTGAAGAACAAAACCTCGAGGCGGGCATGCGATTGCCCGCCGAACGGCAGCTGGCCGCCCAGCTCGGCGTGTCGCGTAATTCGCTGCGCGAGGCGCTGGCGATGCTGGTTAACGAAGGGCTCCTGCTGAGCCGCCGCGGCGGCGGAACCTTTGTCCGCTGGCAGCACGAAGCATGGTCGGAACAGAATATCGTGCAGCCGCTGAAAACGCTGCTCGCCGACGACCCCGACTACAGTTTTGATATTCTGGAAGCCCGCCACGCCATTGAGGCCAGCACCGCCTGGCACGCCGCGATGCGGGCTACCGATGGCGAAAAAGAGAAAATCCGCCTGTGCTTTGAAGCCACCCAGAGCGAGGACCCGGACCTGGCCTCCCAGGCCGACGTCCGCTTCCACCTCGCGATTGCCGAGGCGTCGCACAACGTGGTGCTGCTGCAAACCATGCGCGGTTTTTTCGACCTCCTGCAGTCGTCGGTCAAGGAGAGCCGCCAGCGGATGTACCTTGTGCCGCCGGTTTTCGCCCGCCTGACCGAACAGCATCAGGCCGTTATGGACGCCATTTTTGCCTCCGACGCCGAGGGCGCGCGCCAGGCGATGATGGCCCACCTGGGCTTTGTCCACGCCACGATTAAACGTTTTGATGAAGATCAGGCCCGCCAGGCGCGCATTACCCGCCTGCCCGGCGCCCACAATGAAAATTCCAGGGAGAACTCGTGATGATTATTTCAGCCGCCAGCGACTACCGCGCCGCCGCCCAGCGGATCCTGCCGCCGTTCCTGTTCCACTATATCGACGGCGGAGCCTACGCCGAGCACACGCTGCGCCGCAACGTTGAAGATCTCTCCGACGTGGCGCTGCGCCAGCGGGTGCTGAAAAATATGTCGGACCTGAGTCTGGAAACCACGCTGTTCAAAGAAAAGCTCGCCATGCCGGTGGCGCTGGCACCGGTCGGGCTGTGCGGGATGTACGCCCGTCGCGGTGAAGTGCAGGCCGCAGGCGCGGCGGATGATAAAGGCATTCCGTTTACCCTCTCCACCGTTTCCGTGTGCCCGATTGAAGAGGTCGCCCCGACCATCAAGCGCCCGATGTGGTTCCAGCTGTACGTCCTGCGCGACCGCGGCTTTATGCGCAATGCGCTGGAGCGCGCCAAGGCCGCGGGCTGTTCAACTCTGGTCTTTACCGTTGATATGCCGACGCCGGGGGCCCGCTATCGCGACGCCCATTCCGGCATGAGCGGCCCGAATGCGGCGCTGCGCCGCTACTGGCAGGCGATGACCCACCCGCAGTGGGCGTGGGACGTTGGCTTAAACGGCCGCCCGCATGACCTCGGCAATATTTCCGCCTATCTCGGCAAGCCAACCGGTCTTGAAGACTATATCGGCTGGCTGGCCAATAACTTCGATCCGTCGATTTCGTGGCAAGACCTGGAGTGGATCCGCGAATTCTGGGACGGCCCGATGGTGATCAAGGGGATCCTCGATCCGCAGGACGCACGGGATGCGGTGCGCTTCGGCGCCGACGGGATCGTGGTTTCCAACCACGGCGGCCGCCAGCTCGACGGCGTCCTCTCCTCCGCCCGCGCGCTGCCCGCTATCGCCGATGCGGTGAAGGGCGATATCGCGATTCTTGCCGATAGCGGTATTCGCAACGGCCTCGACGTGGTGCGGATGATTGCGCTGGGCGCCGATAGCGTGCTGCTCGGCCGCGCCTATCTGTACGCGCTGGCCACCCACGGCAGGCAGGGGGTAGCCAACCTGCTGAACCTGATTGAGAAAGAGATGAAGGTGGCGATGACCCTGACCGGGACCAAAACCATCGCTGAAATCAGCCGCGACTCGCTGGTGCAGAACGCCGACGCGCTGCAGACCTTCAATGCGATTAAGCAGGGTAACGCCGCGTAATCCGCTCCCCCGGCTCTCTCCCGCAGGGATGAGGGCCGGGGAAATATCTGCTATTCTGCCCCCCGCCATCAAGAGCCTAATGAGACAGGGCAGCATGCTGAACATTGTACTATTCGAACCAGAGATCCCGCCGAACACCGGCAATATTATCCGCCTGTGCGCCAACACCGGCTTTAGCCTGCATATCATCGAGCCGATGGGCTTCGCCTGGGACGATAAGCGTCTGCGCCGGGCCGGGCTGGACTATCACGAGTTTACCGCCGTTCAGCGACATCACGATTATGCGGCTTTTGTCGCAAGCGCCAGCCCGCAGCGCCTGTTTGCGCTCACCACCAAAGGCACCCCCGCCCACAGCGCGGTGAGCTATCAGGACGGTGACTTTTTACTGTTCGGCCCGGAAACCCGCGGTCTGCCGGCCAGCATTCTTGATGCCCTGCCGCCGCAGCAGAAAATCCGTATTCCGATGATGCCGGACAGCCGCAGCATGAACCTGTCAAACGCGGTATCGGTAGTGGTGTATGAGGCCTGGCGCCAGTTGGGATATCCCGGCGCGCTATTGCGTAGTTAACTATTCGGATGTTTCGCCGCAGTATGGAATGGACTGCGCGCAGCGCGTGAGGACGGCCAGCGCGGCCCGACGCCAGGCCGGCCGCTAAGATAGCCCGATTCTAGATCCCGTCGCCGTACTCAAACGTATGGTGGATGCCGTTAAAGTGCTGATCCATATCCATCGCCGGCTTATCGCTCTCCGGCTTGCCGACGATGCGCGCCGGAACGCCTGCGGCGGTGGTATGCGGCGGAACGGGCTGCAGCACCACGGATCCGGCGCCGATTTTGGCCCCGCGTCCCACTTCGATATTGCCGAGGATCTTCGCCCCGGCGCCAATCATCACGCCTTCGCGGATTTTCGGATGGCGATCGCCGCTGGTTTTACCGGTACCGCCGAGGGTGACGGACTGCAGAATAGAGACGTCGTTCTCGATCACCGCCGTTTCGCCAACCACAATGCCGGTCGCGTGGTCGAGCATTATTCCACGGCCAATATTCGCCGCCGGGTGAATATCGACCTGGAAGGAGACGGAAACCTGGTTTTGCAGGAAAATCGCCAGCGCGCGCCGGCCCTGATTCCACAGCCAGTGCCCGATGCGGTACGCCTGTAGCGCGTGAAATCCTTTGAGGTACAGCAGCGGCGTGGAGTATTTATCGACCGCCGGGTCGCGGGTACGCACGGCCTGAATATCGCAGGCGGCGGCGGCGATCATTTCCGGGTCGGCGGCATAGGCCTCTTCCACCACTTCACGAATCGCGATGGCGGGCATAATCGGCGAGGCCAGCTTGTTAGCCAGCATATAGCTCAGCGCGCTGCCGAGGTTTTCGTGCTTCAGCAGCGTGGCGTGGTAGAAACTGGCGAGCATCGGCTCACAGTCAGCTAAAGCTCGGGCTTCGGCTTTAATATTATTCCAGACGATATCCAGTTCTTCACACGGCATTGCTGACTCCAGGCGATAGCATAATGACCGGCCAGTTCTGTGCTGACCGGGTCATAGAGGTGACAAGGTTCCTTTGAGGCTAATTGCTGCGCTCGTCCTTGCGTGCGCGACCTAATAAGGTCAATGCTGCCTCGCGCGCAATTTTTCCGCAATACAATACCTGATAAATTTGCTCGGTTATTGGCATTTCAACGCCTAAACGCTGTGCCAGAACGCGAACTTCCTTAGTATTGCGGTAGCCTTCAACCACCTGGCCAATCTTATCCTGCGCGCTTTGCACGTCCATGCCCTCACCGAGCATCATGCCGAAGCGGCGGTTACGCGACTGGTTGTCGGTACAGGTCAGTACCAAATCGCCCAGGCCCGCCATCCCCATAAAGGTTTCCGGATCGGCGCCCAGCGCCGCGCCCAGGCGAGACATCTCGACCAGACCACGGGTAATCAGCGCGGTGCGCGCGTTGGCGCCAAAGCCGATCCCGTCGGACATCCCGGCGCCAATGGCGATAACGTTTTTTACCGCGCCGCCAAGCTGGACGCCAATGAAGTCCGGATTGATATAGACGCGGAAGCTTTTACCGCAGTGCAGCAGGTGCTGCAGATCGTCGGCAAACTGCGGGTCCGTCGAGGCCAGGGAGATGGCCGTCGGCAGCCCTGCGGCCAGCTCTTTCGCAAAGGTTGGGCCGGAGATCACCGCCAGCGGAATATTCTCCCCCAGCGCTTCCCGCGCCACGTCCTGCAGCAGGCGGCCGGTTTCAGCTTCAAGACCTTTCGTCGCCCAGACCAGGCGCGCGTCGGAACGCATCAGCGGCTTAATCTGGCGCAGCACCTGGCCGAAGACGTGGCTCGGAACGACAACCAGAATATCGCGGCTGGCGGCCAGGGCGGTCGACAGGTCGCTCTCCAGATGCAGCGTATCGGGCAAGGGAACGTCAGGAAGAAAAGCGGCGTTGCAGCGATCGTTTTGCAGCGTCGCGATGTGCTTAGGGTCATGGCCCCAGAGCACAACGTGATGGCCATTTCTTGCCAGGGTGATGGCAAGAGCGGTGCCGTACGAGCCGGCACCGATCACAGTCATTGCAGCATTAAGTTCGTTCATCAGGCATCCTGATGCTGTTCGGCACCTTCGCCAGCCTGCTGCTGCAGATAGTTCATAAACAGCGCATCGAAGTTCACTGGCGCAAGGTTCAGTTGCGGGAAGGTACCGCGAGAAACCAGGCTGGTGATGCACTCGCGCGCGTACGGGAACAGAATGTTCGGGCAGTATGCGCCGAGGCAGTGCGCCATCTGGTTGCCGTCAATGCCTTCGATAGAGAAGATGCCGCCCTGCTGCACTTCGCACAGGAATGCGGTTTCTTCGCCCAGCGCGGCGGTTACGGTCACGCGCAGCACCACTTCATAAACGCCTTCAGCCAGCTGGCTGGAAGCGGTATCCAGATCAAGTTTAACTTCTGGCTGCCAGTCTTTCTGGAAAACTTGCGGAGCATTCGGCGCTTCGAAGGAGATATCCTTGGTATAAATACGCTGGATCTGGAAAGTCATTTCGGTGCTGTTTTGTTCTGACATAGTAAAACCCTTTCGTGTTGTCCTTAAATACGCCTACCCGGCCTGGGTAGACGCAAAATTAGCGCAGCAGGGGATCAAGTCCACCACGTGAATCAAGCGCATACAAGTCGTCACAGCCGCCAATGTGCTGCTCATCAATAAAAATCTGCGGAACCGTGGTGCGACCGCTGCGTTGAATCATCTCTTCGCGCTTCGTCGCGTTGCCATCGATCGGCAGCTCGTTGAACGCCACGCCTTTGCTGTTCAGCAGCGCTTTCGCACGCACGCAGAACGGGCAGGTCGCTTTGGTATAGATATCAATATTGGCCATGACTTCACTCCTGTTTTTACCCTGAGGATTTTAGACCGCAGGCAAGGCGCGCGCTCTGCGGATAGCCGCAATGCGGGAACCCTGCTGCGTCATAAAGGCGCGGGGTAAATTATTTGCCGCGTACCAGCGGAAGGTTTTCGCCACTCCAGCCGGCAATGCCTTCTTTCAGTACAAAGACCTTTTCGAATCCGGCTTTGTTCAGCGCGCTCGCAGGCTCCTGCGCCTGCATACCGGAACCGTCTACCACTATAATGGGTTGTGCTTTGTGCTTTTCCAACTCACCAACGTTATTTGCCTTGATCTCGCTCGGCAGCAGGTTGAGGGAACCGGCAATATGGCCTTTACGGAAATCGTCACGCTGGCGCAGGTCGACAACCACCGCGTCCTCTTTGTTGATCAGACGCGTCGCTTCACCGCGGGTAATGACTTTAATTTTCGACGTCAGCCCTTTAAAGGTGGTGAACAGCACCGCACCCAGCAGCGCGATCCACGCGATGCTCAGGACGGGGTGACGGCCGACGAATTGCATAATTTCTTGCATGGGGGGTTACAACTCCCGACTAAGTGATAAAAAAACCAGGCAAGGAGTATACCTGTGCATTGCGGCAAATACAGCCAGTGAGCGCGATGTAATGCATTTTCTGCGGCACGCCGCGAAAAAAACGCCTCCTTGCCGCTCACCTGCGGCCTGGCCGCTCCCTTTCTTTGATCTTTCACGGTGATTTGAACGATTCAGCTGTAGTAAAATTACGCAAATTTTCTGTCTTTGAGCATGAGGTTGTCGCAATGTCGGTTTCTAAAAAACCTATGGTACTGGTCATTCTGGATGGCTATGGCTACCGTGAAGAGCAGCAGGATAACGCTATTTATAGCGCAAAAACCCCCGTCATGGACGCGCTGTGGGCGAAACGTCCTCATATGCTGATTGACGCTTCGGGCCTCGAAGTGGGCCTGCCGGATCGCCAGATGGGCAACTCCGAAGTGGGCCACGTTAACCTTGGCGCCGGTCGTATCGTTTACCAGGACCTGACCCGTCTTGATGTCGAAATCAAAGAGCGGACGTTCTTTGCTAACCCGGTACTGACCGCGGCGGTAGACAAAGCGGTTGCCGCAGGTAAAGCAGTGCACATCATGGGCCTGATGTCCCCCGGCGGCGTTCACAGCCACGAAGACCATATCATGGCGATGGTTGAACTGGCGGCAGAGCGCGGCGCGGAGAAAATCTACCTGCACGCGTTCCTCGACGGCCGCGATACTCCGCCGCGCAGCGCGGAAAGCACGCTGGTGAAGTTCGAAGACAAATTTGCCGCTCTCGGTAAGGGCCGCGTGGCCTCGATTATCGGCCGCTACTACGCCATGGATCGCGACAACCGCTGGGATCGCGTCGAACAGGCGTATAACCTGATGACCCTGGCGCAGGGCGAGTTCCAGGCCGATAGCGCCGTTGCCGGTCTGCAGGCCGCCTACGCCCGTGATGAGAACGACGAATTCGTCAAAGCCACGGTGATTCGCGCCGCGGGCCAGGCCGATGCGGCAATGGAAGACGGCGACGCGCTGATTTTCATGAACTTCCGCGCCGACCGCGCCCGTGAGATCACCCGCGCCTTCGTCAACGCCGATTTCGACGGCTTTGCGCGTAAGAAAGCGGTTAACCTCGACTTCGTGATGCTGACCGAATATGCCGCCGACATCAAAGTCGCCTGCGCCTATCCGCCGGCCTCACTGGCGAACACTTTCGGCGAGTGGATGGCGAAAAACGATAAAACGCAGCTGCGTATCTCGGAAACGGAAAAATACGCGCACGTGACCTTCTTCTTTAACGGCGGCGTCGAAGAGCCGTTTAAAGGCGAAGATCGTATTTTGATCAACTCGCCGAAAGTCGCGACCTACGATCTGCAGCCGGAAATGAGTTCCGCCGAGCTGACTGAAAAACTGGTTGCGGCCATCAAAGGCGGCGAGTACGACACCATTATCTGTAACTATCCGAACGGCGATATGGTCGGCCACACCGGGGTCATGGAAGCGGCGATTAAAGCCGTCGAAACGCTGGATAACTGTATCGATCAGGTAACGAAAGCGGTCGAATCCGTCGGCGGCCAGCTGCTGATCACCGCCGATCACGGCAACGCCGAGCAGATGCGCGATCCGGCGACGGGCCAGGCCCACACTGCCCATACCAACCTGCCGGTACCGCTGATCTACGTCGGTGATAAAACCGTAAAAGCGGCCGCCGATGGCAAACTTTCCGACATCGCGCCGACCATGCTGTCGCTGATGGGAATGGAAATCCCGCAAGAGATGACTGGCAAGGCGCTGTTCATCGTGGAATAATCCTTCCCCATGAGGGGAAAGGCGACTTATTCAAATACATGGATCGCAACGACAGTACGATCCGTTCTTTACGCCAGCGCGTTCAGCGCTGGCGTATTGCTGTGCGCCGTACCAGCCCATGCGGACGATCGCGATCAGCTAAAATCCATTCAGGCCGATATTGCCGCTAAACAGCGGGCGATACAGCAGCAGCAGCAGCAGCGCTCTTCCCTGCTCGCTCAGCTAAAGACCCAGGAAGAAGCCATCTCCGCCGCCGCCCGCAAGCTGCGTGAAACCCAGGCCACTCTGACCCAGCTGAACAAGCAGATTGACGAGATGAACGCCTCTATCGCCAGGCTGGAGCGCCAGCGCGCCTCGCAGGAGCGTAACCTCTCCGCCCAGCTGGACGCCGCGTTTCGTCAGGGGCCGCACACCGGCATGCAGATGATCCTCAGCGGCGAAGAAGGCCAGCGCAACCAGCGTATCCAGGCCTACTACGGCTATCTCAACCAGGCCCGCCAGGAGACTATCGCCCAGCTGAAGCAGACGCGCGAAGAGGTCACCGCGCAAAAGGCCGAGCTGGAAGAGAAGCAGAGCCAGCAGCAAACGCTGGTCTACGAGCAGCGCGCGCAGCAGGCTAAGCTTGAGCAGGCGCGCAACGAGCGTAAAAAGACGCTTTCAGGCCTCGAATCCTCTATCCAGCAGGGTCAACAGCAGCTGAGCGAAATGCGGGCCAACGAATCGCGCCTCCGCGGTCGCGTTGCCCAGGCAGAAGCGGCGGCTAAGGCTCGCGCGGAGCGCGAAGCCCGCGAGGCGCAGGCGGTCCGCGATCGCCAGCAGGATGCATCCCGCAAAGGCACCACCTATAAACCATCCGAAAGCGAACGTTCCCTGATGTCCCGTACCGGCGGACTGGGTTCGCCGCGCGGCCAGGCCTACTGGCCGGTGCGCGGCACGCTGCTCCACCGCTATGGCGAACAGCTGCAAGGTGAACTACGTTGGAAGGGGATGGTTATCGCCGCGTCTGAAGGCACCGAGGTCAAAGCGATAGCCGATGGTCGGGTGATCCTCGCCGACTGGCTGCAGGGCTACGGCCTGGTGGTGGTCGTGGAGCACGGTAAAGGCGATATGAGCCTCTACGGCTATAATCAAAGCGCGCTGGTCAGCGTCGGGGCTCAGGTCCGTGCAGGCCAGGCGATTGCCCTCGTCGGCAGCAGCGGCGGTCAAGGCCGTCCGTCGCTCTATTTCGAAATTCGTCGCCAGGGTCAGGCGGTCAATCCACAGCCGTGGTTGGGAAGATAAGTTTTGCTTCAATTTCGCAGAATTGCACTCGCGGTAGCCGGTACGCTGGCTTTCGCCGCGCCAGCTTTGGCTGGCAAACTTTCTATTGTTATTGACGATTTTGGCTATCGTCCACAGACGGAAAACCAGGTGCTGGCGCTGCCGGCCACCATCTCCGTTGCCGTGTTACCCAATGCCCCGCACGCCCGTGAAATGGCGACCAAAGCGCACGGCCTCGGCCATGAGGTGCTCATTCACCTGCCGATGGCGCCGCTCAGCAAGCAGCCGCTGGAAAAAGACACCCTGCGTCCGGACATGAGCAGCGCCGAGATTGAGCGCATCATCCGTGAAGCCTATGGCAAAGTGCCGTACGCCGTGGGTCTGAACAACCATATGGGCAGCGCGATGACCTCTAACCTGTTCGGGATGCAGAAGGTGATGCAGGCGCTGGAGCGCTACAATCTCTACTTCCTCGACAGCGTGACCATTGGCAACACCCAGGCGATGCGCGCCGCGCAGGGCACCGGCGTGAAGGTGATTAAGCGCAAGGTGTTCCTCGACGATACGCAGAATGAAGCGGATATCCGCGTCCAGTTCAACCGGGCGATCGCCCTGGCGCGACGTAACGGTTCGGCGATTGCCATCGGCCACCCGCACCCCACCACGGTGCGCGTGCTGCAGCAGATGGTCTATAGCCTGCCGTCGGACATTACCCTCGTGCGCCCGAGCAGCCTGCTAAACGAGCCGCAGGTGGATACCTCCACACCGGGTAACGCCTCGCCGTCGCAGACCGTGCCGCCGACGAAGCCGCATAATCCGTTCCGCGGCGTGAAATACTGCAAACCGCAGCGTCCGCTGGAGCCGGTGAACGCCAGCCGCTTCTTTACGATTCTGAGCGAAAGCATTAGCCAGAGCACGCTGGTGCAGTATTACCAGCTGAAATGGCAGGGCTGGGATAATCCGACGAACTAGACGGAGCGGGAATCCGGGCGCTTTTCTGCCGCGGATTCCCGTTTATCCCCATCGGCATACCAGGCTTTAAAATATTTCAGGAAGCTGTAGAAGGTGGCGTACAGCCCGGTCACCAGCCCAACCTTTCCGCTACGCCACGCCCCGCTGAACAGATACCACTTAAAAAATGCGCCAATCGCGCTGATAGCTCCGCGGGCCAGCGACGGCCTGATCTTCTGGTGCTTAACCAGCCGGGTGGTATAGCTATTGAGCTTGTTGAAGACTTCATGCAGCGAGTAGAAGGTATCGTGGCGGACGCGGCCGGGCAGCCTGATTGAGCGGCCATAGCCAACGACGCGATCGTCTACCGGGCGATCGTTAAAGGCCGCCACGGTACGGTTGAACAAGCGCACCGGGTAATCCGGCGATGAAACGGGGTAAATGGTTCTGACCGCCTCTCCCAGCACGTACCAGTAACGCGGCAGGCGCCACGCGCAGGTCGGATCGATCTCCGGCCCGGCTTTGAGCCTCAGAATGGCGGCGACAACTTCGCTATCGAGGATTTCGTCACTGTCCATACACAGCACCCAGTCGTGGCTGGCCAGCGCTGTGGCATAGTTCATCTGCGTGCCGTGGACGGTATAGGCGTGGTGATGAACCTGTAATCCGAACTGCCGGCAGATATCCAGCGTCGCATCCGTACTGCCGGAATCAACGACAATGCACTCATCCGCCACCTGTAATAGCGGCGGCAAAACCTCCCGCAGCAGGCGGGCGGAGTCACAGGTTAGCAGGCAGACGGTGAGTTTAGGCATAGAGTTTATAAGGTTAAAACATGGGTAAACAAACTGTATAAACGACCTGGCAAAAAATCGATTTAGAAATAGTGCGTTTGCAATGAAGTATGTTTGAAATGTTATCCACATCCCAATAAAAAAGCGCCCGCAGGCGCTCGGAGATGCGCCAGCAAACGGATTTCCATCTGCTGACGCGGCGGATAACGGAGGTTTAATCCCAGCTCAGAATCACTTTACCCGACTGGCCGGAGCGCATCGCGTCAAAGCCCTGCTGGAAATCATCAATGCCGAAACGGTGGGTGATAATCGGCGACAGATCCAGGCCGGACTGGATCAGCGCCGCCATCTTGTACCAGGTCTCAAACATTTCACGACCGTAAATCCCTTTGATGAACAGCCCCTTAAAGATGACTTTGGTCCAGTCGATGGACATATCGGACGGCGGAATACCCAGCATCGCAATACGGCCGCCGTGGTTCATGGTATCCAGCATGGTGCGGAACGCCGGCGGCGCGCCGGACATCTCCAGACCCACATCGAACCCTTCGGTCATGCCCAGCTCGGCCATCACGTCGGCAAGGCTCTCCTGCGCAACGTTAACCGCGCGGGTCACGCCCATCTTGCGCGCCAGGCTCAGACGATATTCGTTGACGTCGGTGATCACCACGTTGCGCGCGCCGACGTGCTTAGCGACCGCCGCCGCCATGATGCCAATCGGACCGGCGCCGGAAACCAGCACATCTTCGCCGACGAGGTCGAAGGAGAGCGCGGTGTGGACGGCGTTGCCGAAGGGGTCAAAAATCGACGCCAGATCGTCAGAAATGTTGTCCGGAATTTTGAAGGCATTGAAAGCCGGGATCACCAGATACTCGGCAAAACAGCCGGGACGGTTAACGCCAACCCCAATGGTGTTGCGGCACAGGTGGGTGCGCCCGGCGCGGCAGTTACGACAGTGGCCGCAGGTAATATGACCTTCGCCAGACACGCGATCGCCCAGCTTAAAGCCGCGAACTTCCTGACCGATACCCACCACTTCCCCGACGTATTCGTGCCCTACTACCATCGGCACCGGGATGGTCTTCTGCGACCACTCGTCCCAGTTATAGATGTGTACGTCGGTACCGCAAATCGCGGTCTTACGGATTTTAATCAGCAGATCGTTGTGGCCGACTTCCGGTTCCGGTACGTCGGTCATCCAGATGCCTTCTTCCGCTTTCAGTTTGGATAACGCTTTCATCTCACACCCTCAGGCAATAACGCCCAGTTGTTTACCGATGCGGGTAAAGGCTTCCACCGCACGTTCAATTTGTTCAGGGGTATGCGCCGCAGACATCTGGGTACGAATACGCGCCTGGCCTTTTGGTACCACCGGATAGAAGAAACCGGTGACGTAAATACCTTCTTTTTGCAGCTCGCGGGCAAAGTTCTGCGCCACGGTCGCTTCGCCGAGCATCACCGGGATAATGGCGTGATCGGCGCCCGCCAGGGTAAAGCCCGCCGCGGTCATTTTTTCGCGGAACAGGCGCGCGTTGGACCACAGACGGTCGCGTAGTTCGGCGCCGGACTCCACCATCTCCAGCACTTTGATGGAGGCGGCGACGATCGCCGGAGCCAGCGAGTTGGAGAACAGATACGGACGCGAGCGCTGGCGCAGCCACTCGACCACCTCTTTGCGCGCCGCGGTATAGCCGCCGGAGGCGCCGCCCAGCGCTTTACCAAGGGTGCCGGTGATGATATCCACGCGGCCCATCACCTCGCAGTACTCGTGGGAGCCGCGGCCGTTTTCGCCGACAAAGCCGACGGCGTGAGAGTCGTCGACCATGACCAGCGCGTCGTATTTATCCGCGAGGTCGCAGACGCCTTTCAGGTTGGCGATCACGCCGTCCATGGAGAACACGCCGTCGGTGGCGATCAGCACGTGCCGCGCGCCGGCCTCACGCGCCTCTTTCAGCCGCGCTTCCAGCTCCTGCATGTCGTTGTTGGCGTAGCGGAAACGCTGCGCTTTACACAGGCGCACGCCGTCGATGATCGACGCATGGTTCAGGGCATCGGAAATAATCGCGTCCTCCGGCCCCAGCAGGGTTTCAAACAGGCCGCCGTTGGCGTCAAAGCAGGAGGAGTAGAGAATCGCATCTTCCATGCCGAGGAACTCGGCCAGCTTCTTCTCGAGCGCTTTGTGGCTGTCCTGGGTCCCGCAAATAAAGCGCACGGAGGCCATACCGAAGCCGTGACTGTCCATGCCGGCTTTCGCCGCGGCAATCAGCTCCGGGTGGTTGGCGAGGCCGAGATAGTTATTGGCGCAGAAGTTAATCACGCTATTGCCGCCGACGGTGATATCCGCCTGCTGCGCCGATGTGATAATGCGTTCTTCTTTAAACAGCCCCTCCGCGCGAGCGGTATCCAGGCTATTGGTTAACTGTTGATAAAAATCACCACGCATTGCAACTCTCCAGATTCGGCAAAATTTGGCACATATTACCCAAAGCTATACTCTGATACGAGATGATGCATGCCTGAATGAATTATTTGCAGCATAAATCACGCTCACCCGGCACCTTTTCTGCGAAGGGCTGAAGCCTGTCTCATGTGGTGATATGATAGAAGCATTCATGTCCGGATTATCTCTGGACTCCATACTTCAAAGGTTACTGTTATGATCATCGTTACCGGCGGCGCAGGGTTTATCGGCAGCAATATCGTTAAGGCCCTGAATGACAAAGGCATTACCGACATTTTGGTCGTAGATAATCTGAAAGATGGCACCAAGTTTGTGAACCTGGTTGACCTGAACATCGCGGATTACATGGATAAAGAAGACTTCCTGATCCAGGTTATGGCGGGCGAAGAGTTCGGCGAAGAAATTGAAGCGGTATTCCATGAAGGCGCCTGCTCCTCCACCACGGAGTGGGACGGCAAGTACATGATGGATAACAACTATCAGTACTCTAAAGAGCTGCTTCACTACTGCCTGGAGCGCGAGATCCCGTTCCTGTACGCCTCTTCCGCAGCCACCTACGGCGGCCGTACCAGCGACTTTATCGAATCCCGCGAATACGAGCAGCCGCTCAACGTCTACGGCTACTCCAAGTTCCTGTTTGACGAATACGTGCGCCAGATCCTGCCGGAAGTCGATTCGCAGATCGTCGGCTTCCGCTATTTCAACGTCTACGGGCCGCGCGAAGGCCATAAAGGCAGCATGGCAAGCGTGGCGTTCCACCTCAATACCCAGCTGAATAATGGCGAAAGTCCGAAACTGTTCGAAGGCAGCGACGGCTTCAAGCGCGACTTCGTCTACGTCGGCGACGTGGCGGCGGTCAACCTGTGGTTCTGGGAGAACGGCGCGTCCGGTATTTTCAATCTCGGCACCGGCCGGGCGGAATCCTTCCAGGCGGTAGCCGACGCCACGCTGGCGTTCCACCAGAAGGGCAGCATCGAATACATCCCGTTCCCTGACAAGCTGAAGGGCCGCTACCAGGCGTTTACGCAGGCAGATCTCACCAACCTGCGTGCGGCAGGCTATGATAAGCCTTTCAAAACCGTGGCCGAAGGCGTCACCGAGTACATGCGCTGGCTGAACCGCGACAGCGATACAAATTCACAAAATCATTCGGGCAGCTAAGTGAATCTCCGGGAGCTTACAAAAGCAAGTGACCGGAGTGAACGCAGGTAGCCAACGCAGAGACCGTTTGAAGGATGAAGTGAATGAAAATACTGGTGATCGGCCCGTCATGGGTGGGCGACATGATGATGTCGCAAAGTCTCTATCGCACGCTCAAGGCGCGCTATCCCCAGGCAATCATCGACGTGATGGCGCCCGCGTGGTGCCGTCCGCTGCTGTCACGGATGCCGGAAGTCAACGAAGCCATTCCCATGCCGCTCGGCCACGGCGCGCTGGAGATCGGCGAACGGCGCAAGCTCGGCCTCAGCCTGCGCGAACGTCGCTACGATCGCGCCTACGTGTTGCCGAATTCGTTTAAATCGGCGCTGGTTCCCTTCTTCGCCAACATCCCGCACCGCACCGGCTGGCGCGGCGAGATGCGCTACGGCCTGCTAAACGACGCCAGAACGCTGGATAAAGACGCATGGCCGCTGATGGTTGAGCGCTACGTGGCTTTAGCCTACGACAAAGGCGTTATGCGCGGCGCGAAAGATCTGCCGCAGCCGCTGCTCTGGCCGCAGCTGCAGGTGCATGAAGGGGAGAAGTCGCAGGTCTGCAACGCCTTCAATATTTCCACCCATCGCCCCATTATCGGCTTCTGCCCCGGGGCTGAGTTCGGTCCGGCCAAGCGCTGGCCGCACTACCACTATGCCGAACTGGCCAAACGGCTGATCGATGACGGCTATCAGGTGCTGCTTTTCGGTTCGGCCAAGGACCATGAGGCGGGCAACGACATTCTGGCCGCTCTCAGCACCCAGCAGCAGGCATGGTGCCGTAATCTGGCCGGCGAAACCCAGCTTGAACAGGCGGTGGTACTGATTGCCGCCTGCCAGGCGGTTGTCAGCAACGACTCCGGGCTGATGCACGTCGCCGCCGCGCTCAATCGCCCGCTGGTCGCGCTGTACGGCCCAAGCAGCCCAGACTTTACGCCACCGCTGTCGCATAAGGCGCGGACGATCCGTCTGATCAGCGGCTACCACAAGGTGCGGAAAGGAGAGGCGGCTGAAGGATATCATCAGAGCCTGATCGATATTACGCCGCAGCGCGTACTGGAAGAGCTGAACCCGCTGTTGCAGAACGAAGCGGAAAAAGAGGAAGCCTAGCGGATGCGGGTATTGATCGTTAAAACCTCGTCCATGGGCGACGTCCTGCACTCGCTGCCCGCGCTGACCGATGCCGCGCAGGCCTTCCCCGGAATTCGTTTCGACTGGGTAGTCGAAGAGGGCTTCGCCCAGATCCCCTCCTGGCACCAAAGCGTTGACCGCGTGATTCCGGTGGCCATTCGCCGCTGGCGCAAGGCGTGGTTTTCCGCGCCGGTGAAGGCCGAGCGTAAGGCCTTCCGCCAGGCGCTGCGGGCGGAGCAGTACGACGCAATCATTGACGCCCAGGGGCTGGTGAAAAGCGCGGCGCTGGTCACCCGGCTGGCGCACGGCGTGAAGCACGGCATGGACTGGCAGACGGCCCGCGAGCCGCTGGCCAGCCTGTTCTATAACCGCCGCCACCATATCGCTAAGCAGCAGCACGCCGTTGAGCGCACCCGCGAGTTGTTTGCCAAAAGCCTCGGCTACGCCAGGCCAGAGGCCCAGGGCGATTATGCGATTGCCCGCCACTTTCTGCGCCAGGAAGAGACCGGTGCCGCGCCCTATCTGGTCTTCCTGCACGCCACCACCCGCGATGATAAACACTGGCCGGAAGAGAACTGGCAGGCGCTTATCGCCCTGCTCGCCGACAGCGGCCTGCGGATCAAGCTGCCGTGGGGGGCGCCGCACGAAGAGGCGCGGGCCAAACGGCTGGCGCAGGGGCATGATTTTGTCGAGGTGCTGCCGCGCATGAGCCTGGAGCAGGTCGCTCAGATCCTGGCCGGCGCCCGCGGCGTGGTTTCCGTCGACACCGGCCTGAGCCATCTGACCGCCGCGCTCGATAAGCCGAATTTCACCCTCTACGGTCCGACCGATCCGGGCCTTATCGGCGGCTATGGGCAAAACCAGTACGTCGTGCGTCCGGAAAACGGCAACAGCACGGGGGATATTAGCGCCTCACGGGTTCTGCAACTGTTGACCTCCCGGGGACTGGCCTGATGGGCTCACTGTTTAAGCAAATCTATCGCTACACGCATCCGCGCGCTTTTCGCCATAATGAGAACCTGTGGCCGTGGGCGAAGATCGCCCGCGCAGCGTCGGGTGAGATTTGTTCAATGATATACAAAGGCAAAACTGTGCCACTGTGCAGCCTGAGCGAACTGAAAAATAGCTTTTCCGGACCACTGCTTCTGACCGCCACGGGGCCATCAGTTAAGGATATTGATTTTTCCGTTACCCCTTGTACCGTACCGGTAATGGGCGTGAATGGTGCCTTCTCGCTGGAAGGAAAACTCAGTTTCTCCTTATATCTTATCGTGGATATGGAATTTTTCGACCGCAAGCCGGACGTTATTTCCGCTATTGTCAGCAATCCGCAGATTCTATTTTTCACAACCGCCCACGGCATTGCCAAAATTATCGATCGCACAGGCATGGAGAATATCCGCTGCCGACTGGCGCTGATTGAAGATGCCTGCTACAAAATTTATCAACCTCGGGTAGTCAGCAAAGATATTCGCGCCCGGTTTACCGACTTTGACACGGTAATATTGCACGAGTGTATTGATAATATTGCTTTTTCTATCGATATTCGTCAAGGAATATTCGATGCAGGCACCGTAGCCTACTGGGCGCTGCAAATTATTGCCTACCTTGGGTTTGATAAAGTTATTATCGCTGGTCTGGATATGAATAATTTCAACCGGCCACGATTTTATGAAAATGATGCAAATAAGCTACCTTCTTATCTCGAAAGCAAGGTTACTGCGCTGATTTTCCCTGCGCTTGCACTGGCCAGCCGCTATATGCAAAGCTCCGGAATCAACATTATCAATACCTCAATAAATAGCGCGGTTCCTGTCGATATATTCAGTAAAGTGCCGTTCAGCCAAATTGTGAAAGAAGTGACCGAACAGGCCACCTCTTTCACCTGATCATGCTCGCGCTTGTTTGGCTTCCGATAGGCCTGTGAAAATAATGAGGCCGGTGATGAGCATGACAATAAATCGGTCATGAATAAAAAGCGAATCCACTGAGCCGAACAAGATAACCGGCGCACATAAAAAAGCGGTGCCGCACGATAATATCCCTTTTCTACGAACATAGAAAACCATTGCCGTGTACAGGCACAGTAAGATGATGCCACCGATAACGCCTTGTAATGACATCGTCTCAATGAGGTCGTTGTGCAAATGGTAAACCATGTTACGCATTCCCTCCGGATTACCATGCTCTTTCTCTTGCATTAACTGCGACAGAATTTCATAGCGGTCCTGAGAGCTGACCCCTGAAGGATGGCGGTATATCTCATAGACCCCCGTATGCCACATACTTAATCTGGCACCCAGCGAGGTATTGTTATCGTTTTGATATTCAGACAGTTCGGTAACGGCTTCCACCGCCCGCACCTTGATGGTCGGAAAAGCAAACTCAATCATCACCAGTGAGGCTAATAAAGACGCCACACACAGCGCTATAAATTTTGCCCTGGACAGCATTTTGCTTTTCAGCAAACAATATAACAAAATTGCCGGGTAAAAAATCAACACTGACCGGGTTTGCGTCAAAAATATAATCCATAACGATAAAACAACAACTGTAATAATTATCGGAGCACGATAGCGAATTTTCACACATGATAAAGCGTAAAGCGTAATCATGGTATAGAACGCATAAATATAGGCACTTAACGTTGCTGAACTATCTATTCTCAGACGATCATCAGAAATAAAGAAGTGGAAATGCAGTGCATATAATGTTAAATAGGCGAAACCTAATAGCAGCATGTAGTTAATAAACTGCCCTGGATACGGTTTAATTAGGCGTAGCACTGCTGAAATCAGCAGCATCACTACTGAACCAATAATCAAATAGGCACCCGTTCGTGCATAGCTAAGATCAGCCATATAAACTTCGGTGGCATTAACAGGAAATCTATATGTCCACAGCAACTGTGAAACTCCCATCAAAAAAAGAGTAGCTGCCAGCACAACTTCTTCAGTTTTGAAACGCAGTGCTTTAAAGTTTATTGCTGCATAACTAACGGTAATCATCGATGAAAGGTAAAAAAGGTTTCTCCCCATTATTTTTTCTGGGGTTACTACCGCGCAAGATAATATTGCCGCCAGCAATATTATTAACGGAAACTTATCTCTGATCATGTCTGATTAGCTTTTCAAAAATGGGGGTACCCATACTTCACCGCAATCCCACGGTCTTGGTTTTCCATGGAAGCATACAATTCGAGTTCCGACAGGCACGGAACCGTTTCCGGTCGCATGCTCATGTTTCTTCTTACTAATGACATGCTTTTTATAGCTGACAATTTGTCCAGGCAATATATCCTGCCAGATCGACGCTTGAGGATATATTTTACTAATAAACTCCTGATCCCCACCGCTCTGATAACGCGTCATAAACAACTGTGGATAGCGTCTGAAAGCTTCCCATACTTTAAATTTCTCTTCATGCGGGATACGCATTATTGCCGAGTTTTTAGTTTTCTGCGGAAAGAAGAAATCGCTTAACATAGTCAGGCGGGTATTTTGCAAAATATCCGTAATGTCACCTACGACAACCACATCTAAATCTATATAGAAAATATCATCGTCGACTTTTTGTGGATCAAATATTTCAATTTTTGACCACCAGCCGGGAAGATTTTCAGTCAGTTTAATCGTCTGAACGCCCGGAATGATGAGGTCAGTGAAGCAAATCTTCTCGATATTATCCGGTAATTGCTTATACAACCACTGAACATGATCATGATTATAATCACCACCAGAACGCAATACCGTTACTATCTTCATGAATACCTCAGAAAATGAAAACACACCGTACAGAAAGAACCCAAAAGCTCAATATATAAACGCGGATAATGTTACACCAGAAAGGTCAGATATCTCTATGATACCTGACCTTTTTAGGTAGGATTTCTCCGGAAGGCAGAGTACTCCGCCAGGGTCATCCCTTTAACCCGCGGCGCCAGCCAGCTGAAGAAGCTTTCGAGGTCCGCATACAAACGTTCGATATCCTGCTCGTTTTTAAACGTCGGGCTGCCGCCGGGCATGTACTCAGAAGAGTGGAGCATATATTCGACGTAGTCATTACCCTGAGTCAACGTCTGTTCGACGACCTTTTTCATCGTCTCAACGTTACCGCCCATCGGCCGCAGCCAGTGAACCGACGGCGAGCGCACCTTGCCGCGCAGGCGGTCATAGCCCTGCTTAATGCCGTTCATCAGGGCGCTGTGTTTGTACTGGATGCTCATCGGCACCTCCAGCAGCGGAGAGCGCCCTTCCCGGCTAATATCGTTCTCGTCGAGGAAATAGGCGTGCTGCGGGAAGCGGCGATAATCGGTGCCGCCATCGCCCTGCGGAGCGCCTTTCGCCGTTTTCCAGTTGACCCGCGGCGTCACCGAGCAGTCGACCTGATAGCCATGCTCCACCAGCAGGCGCGCATAGCGCTCATCAAACGCCCAGCGTCCGGCGCGATGGCTGACCATTTTAGTCTGGAAGGTCTCTTCCAGCAGACGGGTCATATAAGCGACTTTTTCACGCATCGCCGCATCGCTGTATTCGATAAGATAGGGCTTATGTCGCCAGTCATCAGCGGTCAGCGGGTCGGTCGGCGGGCTGTTCCAGGCATGCAGATGCATGCCGATTTCGGCGGTGCCGCGGGCAATCACATCCTTGGCGAATTCAATATAGAATGGATCTATCGCCATCTCGTAGTTGGTTAAATAGACCGGCTTAAAACCATACTTTTCGCAAAGCTGCTGAAAACGCGGTAAATAACGCGCATTCTCGGTGGTAATGCTGTCATGTTTTTGCCAGAGGTTATCACCCTCGGTATCAATCGTGATGAGAAATGCGGGATTGTGCACGAAAACGTCCTCAGACCATACGTATCGGGTCATGGTAGAGCAAGACAACGCTTCTCTCAATCTATCTGATCCCCTAGAATCGGAACCCTGATACTGAATGAAGAACAGAGAATGACCCCTGAAACCCGCTCTCCCGGTGCCGTGAACCCGGCGCGCATCCTGGTCATCAAGCTGCGCCATCATGGCGATATGCTGCTGATCACGCCGCTCGTTCACGCCCTCAAACGGCACTACCCCGCGGCCAGCGTTGATGTGCTGCTTTATGAAGAGACCCGGGATATGCTCGCGGCGAACGCGGATATTAACCAGATTTACGCGATTGACCGCCGCTGGAAAAAGCAGGGAACCCTCCATCAGCTCAAAATGGAGCTGCGGCTGATCCGCACGCTGCGCCAGCAGCGCTACGACCTGGTGCTTAACCTTGCCGATCAGTGGCCGAGCGCCATTATTACCCGCCTGACCGGCGCCGCCACGCGCATCGGCTTTGATTTCCCGAAACGCCGCCATCTGGCCTGGCGCTTCTGCCATACCGCCCTGGCCTCCACCCGGGAACATCAAAGCCTGCATACGGTGCGGCAGAACCTCTCCATTCTGGCTCCCCTCGGGCTGGCCGTTAATGACGCCCCGGCGCGCATGGGCTACAGCGAACAGGACTGGAAGAGCAGCCGCGCGCTGCTGCCGGCGGGGTTTGAGGATAACTATATTGTCATTCAGCCCACCTCCCGCTGGTTCTTTAAATGCTGGCGGGAAGAGCGGATGAGCGCGCTGATTAACGCCCTCTCCGCGGCGGGGCATGCCGTGGTGCTAACCTCGGGGCCCGATGCGAAAGAGCAGCGCATGGTGGAGACCATTATCGCCGGCTGCCCGGACGCCCGCCTGCATTCCCTTGCCGGGCAGCTGACCCTGCGTCAGCTGGCGGCGGTCATCGGCCACGCCCGCTTATTTATCGGCGTTGATTCCGTACCCATGCATATGGCTGCCGCCCTCGGCACGCCGCTGGTGGCGCTGTTCGGCCCATCAAAGCTAACCTTCTGGAGCCCGTGGCAGGCGAAGGGCGAAGTCATCTGGGCCGGAGACTTTGGTCCTCTGCCCGACCCTGACGACATTGATACCGGTACGGAAGAGCGCTATCTCGATTTAATTCCCGCCGACGTGGTTATCGCGGCGGCCAAAAAGGTGCTGGCATGAGCAAATTCAGGCTCGCCCTGGTGCGGCAGAAATATCGCCCCGACGGCGGCGCGGAGCGTTTCGTTTCCCGCGCGCTGGAGGCCCTCGATAGCAGTAATCTTGAACTGAACGTCATTACCCGCGAATGGCTGGGGCCGGTGAAGCCCGAGTGGAATATTCGCATCTGCAACCCGCGCAAATGGGGACGCATCAGCCGTGAACGCGGCTTTGCCGACGCCGCGCGCCGGCTGTGGCAGGCCGAAAACTTCGACCTGGTTCAGAGCCATGAGCGCATCCCGGGCTGCGACCTGTATCGCGCCGGCGACGGCGTGCATCGCCGCTGGCTGCAGCAGCGCTCGCGCATCCTGCCCGGCTGGAAAAGCCGCCTGCTGTTCGCCGATCGCTACCACCGCTACGTTATGCGGGCCGAACGCGAGATGTATCACGACCCGCACCTGCGCGGGGTCATCTGCAACGCGGAGATGATTAAACAGGAAATTATTGCAGACTTCGGCCTGCCGGCGGAGAAGATCCGCGTTATCTACAACGCGATTGATAACCAGCGCTTCCTGCCGCCAACGGAAGAAGCCTTTATCGCGCTGCGTGACCGGTGGAACCTACCGCACCGGGCAACCTGCCTGATCTACGTCGGCTCCGGCTTTGAACGCAAGGGGCTGGAGGCGGCGATTCGCGCCATCGCCCCCACCGATCGCTATCTGCTGGTGGTAGGTAAAGACAAAGAACAGAGCCGCTATCAGGCGCTGGCTAACACGCTGAACTGCGCAGAGCGGGTACGCTTCTTCGGCATGCAGTCAGAAACCCTGCCCTTCTACCAGATGGCCGACGGACTGCTGCTGCCTACGCTGTACGATCCGTTCCCTAACGTTATCCTTGAAGCGATGGCCTGCGGCCTGCCGGTAGTTACCACCACCGGCTGCGGCGGTTCGGAGTTTATTATTCAGGGCAGCAACGGTTTTGTTTGCGACGCGCTGGATATTTCGGCGCTGCAGCAGGCGGTAGTCGCGCTCCCCGCCCGCGCCTTAGGTTCAGCGGAAGGCATCCGGGCGCGCGAGCGCATTATGGCCTGCACCAGCGAACGGCTATCGGCGCAGCTGCTCTCTTTCTATCAGGAGCTGGTAAAATAGCTATGCGCATACTGTTTGTCATCGACGGCCTGCCCGGCGGCGGAGCGGAAAAAGTGGTGCTCACGCTGGCGGAACATTTTTTGCGCCAGGGAGAGCGCGTCTCGCTGTTTTCCCTGCGCGACGTTTGCGACTACCCGCTGCCGGAAGGGCTGGATTACCGGGTGATTACCGACCGCTGCCGCAAACCGTGGCGCAAGCTGACCGAGCTGTCGCGCCGCGCGCGCCAGCTTGACGCGGCCATCGCCGAGTCTGAGCGGCAGGGCAGCTTCGATCTGGTGCTCTCCAATCTGCACAAAACCGACCGTATCGTCGCCCGCAGCCGCGCGCTCGCGCAGCGTAACGTCTGGTTCTGCCTGCACGGCGTCTTCTCTACGTCGTATCTCGGCCACCGCACCGGCTTTGACCGCTGGATAAAGCAGCAGAAAATCAAACGCGTCTATCAGGGACGCAATGTGGTAACCGTCTCCGATGCGGTCGGGGAGGATCTGGTCAGCCAGTTCGCCATTCGCCCGGCGCAGCTGAAAACGATTTATAACCCGTTCGATATTGCCGCCCTGCGGGCCGGCGCGGAGATGGCGGGCGAGCAGCCAACCGGCGACTATATTATCCACGTCGGGCGTTTCCACCCCGGCAAACGCCACGACCGGCTGATTGAAGCCTATGCCCAAAGCGGTATCCAGGCGCCGCTGGTGCTGCTGGGACAGGGCAAACCGGAGCAGGAACAGCGTCTGCGCCAGCTGGCGGAGCGGCTGCAGGTCAGCGATCGCGTGCTGTTTAAAGGCTTTCAGAAAAACCCGCTGCCGTGGATTAAGCACGCGAAGATGCTGGTGCTCAGCTCGGATAGCGAAGGCTTTGGCAACGTGATCGTGGAGGCGCTGCTGCTGAATACGCCGGTTGCCAGCACCCGCTGCCCGGGCGGGGTAACGGAGATTCTCACCGGCGAATTAGCCCGCGGCCTGGCCGAACTCAACGGCCCGGCGCTGGCTCAGACGATGCAAAGCATTTACCATAACCCGCCGGTCATTGAGCAATCCGCGCTGGAAAAGTTCAGCGTCGATACGATTTGTCAGCAGTACCGTCAGCTGCGCCGCGCCTGACGCCGTTATTTAACCAGGATCGAATGATTTATGAGTCAAACGCCTTTACTGAGCATCGTGGCCGCCGTCTATAACGGCGAAAAATTCCTTGCGCAATTCTTTGAATGCCTTGAGCAACAGCAGACTGGAAAGCTATGAACTGATCCTGGTGAACGACGGCTCAACGGACGGTAGCCTCGCGGTTATCGATGCGTGGAAATCGCGGCTACAAAACGTGAGAGTGCAGGAGCAGGAAAACCAGGGCGTTTCGGTTGCGCGCAATACCGGGCTGGCGGTAGCCACCGGTAAATACCTGGCGTTCCCGGATATCGACGACAAGCTCTATCCGGGCATGTACCGCACGCTGCTGGCGATGGCGGAGCAGGGCAATCTCGATATCGCCACCTGCAATGGCCGCTACGTGTACGAGAGCAAAAATGATATCCACCCGATCCTGCCTCCCGAGCGGCTGCCGTCTACCGGCGTGCTGCCGGGCCACGTGTGGCTAAAACAGGCGCTGGATTCGCGTAAGTTCCTGCACGTGACCTGGCTGAATATCTACCGCCGCGAATTTATCATGCAGCATCGCTTTCACTTCGAGCCGGGCCTGCGCCATCAGGATATTCCCTGGACCACTGAGGCGCTGCTGGCGGCGGAGCGCGTGCAGTACACCAGCGAACAGTTCTACGATTACTACATCCATTCAGAATCGGTATCGCATAAGCCGGATAACGACGACACGCTGATGCGCTCGGCCCGCCACTATATGAAGATTCTGGAGATGCTCGACGCCATTAACCAACGCTATCCCGATAAGGTGCGCCATATTTCCGCCTGCCGCTGGCAGATTGCGAAAGAGGGGCTGGGAATTATTCATACCTTCGATAGCATGAAAGATGAATCAAAAAAGCATATTATCATTACCGAGTTCTTCAACCGCGGCATCTGGCACCTGATCTGGAAAAACGCCAGAACGTTCCGCTTACGCTGGCGCCTTGGGCGGCGCTACCTGCGTATTAAGCGCTATCGCAACGCGGCCTGACGCTGAATCCCTTTGTTTCCGCCAAAGGGATAGCTTTACACGGGCTAAATGCTTAGAATTTGCCCGCTAAAACATAAAACGGATAAATCGCTTGGAATTGCTTTATACCACCCTACTCTATCTTATTCAGCCGCTGGTCTGGCTGCGACTGCTGCTGCGCAGCCGTAAGGCCCCCGCCTACCGCAAACGCTGGGCTGAACGTTATGGCTTTTGTCAGAACAAGGTAGCGCCGGATGGGATTCTGCTACATTCCGTTTCCGTGGGTGAGACGCTTGCTGCCATCCCGCTGGTACGCGCCCTGCGCCACCGCTATCCTTCGCTGCCTATTACCGTCACCACCATGACGCCCACCGGCTCCGAACGCGCGATGTCCGCATTCGGCAAAGACGTGCACCACGTCTACCTGCCTTACGATCTCCCCTGCGCGATGAACCGCTTCCTCAACACCGTGCAGCCGAAGCTGGTTATCGTCATGGAAACCGAGCTGTGGCCAAATATGGTCGCCGCGTTGCACAAGCGTAAAATTCCGCTGGTTATCGCTAACGCCCGCCTCTCCGAACGCTCGGCGAAGGGCTATGCCAAACTGGGTAAATTTATGCGCCGCCTGCTGAGCCGCATTACGCTTATCGCCGCGCAGAATGAAGAAGACGCTAGCCGCTTTATCTCCCTTGGGCTGAAGCGCAATCAGCTGGCGGTCACCGGCAGCCTGAAGTTTGATATTTCCGTCACCCCGGAGCTGGCCGCCCGCGCCATCACCCTGCGCCGCCAGTGGGCGCCGCACCGCAAGGTGTGGATAGCCACCAGCACCCATGACGGTGAAGAGCAAATCGTGCTGCAGGCGCATAAAAAGCTGCTGGAAACCTTCCCCGATCTGCTGCTGATCCTCGTCCCTCGCCACCCTGAACGCTTCGGCGACGCGCGGGAGATGGTGCAGAAAGCGGGGATGAGCTTTACCCTGCGCAGCACCGGCGAGATCCCCTCCAATAGCACCCAGGTGGTGATTGGCGATACCATGGGTGAGCTGATGCTGCTGTACGGCATTGCCGATCTTGCCTTTGTCGGCGGCAGCCTGGTCGAGCGCGGCGGTCATAATCCGCTGGAGCCGGCGGCGCACGCCATCCCGGTGCTGATGGGCCCGCACACCTTCAACTTTAAAGATATTTGCGCCAAGCTGCAGCAGGATGATGGCCTGATCACCGTGACCGACCTGAATTCGCTGGTCACTCAGGTTTCTAATCTGCTGACCGACGAAGATTACCGCCTGTGGTACGGCCGTCACGCAGTGGAAGTGTTGCACCAAAACCAGGGCGCGCTCTCCCGTCTGCTACAGTTACTGCAGCCCTATCTGCCGCAGCGGAGCCACTAATGTCGACCCGACTGTCCGTCGTGATGATCGCCAAAAACGCGGCGGATCTGCTGCCGGACTGTCTGGCGTCGGTAAGCTGGGCCGATGAGATCGTGCTGCTGGATTCCGGCAGCAGCGACGGCACCGTTGAGCTGGCGCGCAGCCTCGGCGCTCAGGTCTACATCAACACCGACTGGCAGGGCTACGGCGTTCAGCGCCAGCGCGCCCAGGAGTACGCCACCGGCGACTATGTGCTGATGATTGATACCGACGAGCGCGTCACCCCGGAGCTGGCACAGTCACTCCGTCAGGCGCTGACGGCGCCAAAAGAGGGCGCTATCTACAGCATTGCCCGGCGTAACTATTTCCTTGGCCGCTTTATGCGCCACAGCGGCTGGTATCCCGATCGCGTGATGCGCCTGTACCCGCGCCATAGTTACCGCTATAACAATAATCTGGTACACGAATCGCTCGATGCCAAAGGCGCGCCGGTTATCGAACTTGCCGGCGACCTGCTGCATCTGACCTGCCGCGACTTCTCCGGCTTTCAGCAAAAGCAGCTGGCCTACGCCGCCGCCTGGGCGCAGGAGCGCCATCAGAAGGGTAAAAAAACCTCGCTGCTGAGCATCTTCGGCCATACGCTGGGGGCATTTGTCAAAACGCTGCTGCTGCGCGGCGGCGTGCTGGATGGTAAACAGGGTTGGCTGCTCGCCGTGGTCAACGCGCAGTATACGTTTAATAAATACACCGAGCTGTGGGCGCTGAGCCGCGGCTACTCGGAGAGAGTGTAATTATGAGCACAAAAGCGATTTATCCGGGTACCTTCGACCCTATCACCAACGGTCATATCGATATCGTCACCCGCGCGGCCAGCATGTTTGACAAAGTGCTGCTGGCGGTTGCCGCCAGCCCGAGCAAGAAGCCGATGTTCAGCCTCGACGAGCGCATTGCGCTGGCGCAGCAGTCAACCGCGCACCTGGTCAACGTTGAGGTCATCGGCTTTAGCGATTTAATGGCCAATTTCGCCCGCGCGCAGCAGGCCAACATTTTGATTCGCGGCCTGCGGGCGGTAGCGGATTTCGAATACGAAATGCAGCTGGCGCATATGAACCGCCACCTGATGCCGACCCTCGAAAGCGTCTTCCTGATGCCGAGCAAAGAGTGGTCGTTTATCTCGTCATCGCTGGTCAAGGAGGTCGCGCGCCATCAGGGCGACGTCTCCCACTTCCTGCCGGCTAACGTGCACCAGGCGCTGCTGAAAAAGCTCTAATCTTTACGCCTTCGGGGACGCAGCCCTACTTCTGACACTGGCGACAATAAAACGTCGCCCGCTGGGCGTGCTTGCCGGCGATAATCGGCGTGCCGCAGGTGCGGCAAGGCTCGCCTTTGCGCCCGTAGACCTGCAGTTCCTGGGCGAAATATCCCGGCTTACCGTCGCTTTGCAGGAAATCCTTCAGCGTGGTCCCGCCCTGCTCAATCGAGCGCAGCAGCACGGCTTTAATCACCTTCACCAGCCGCTCGCACTCTTCATGCGATAGCGACGACGCCAGCCGATCCGGATGGATCCCGGCAGAAAACAGCGATTCGCTGGCGTAGATATTTCCGACCCCCACCACCAGCTTGTTATCCATCAGCCAGGGCTTAATGGCGGTTTTCTTTTTCGCGCACCTCAGTCTGCAGGTAGGCGGCGTTGAAATCGTCGCTCAGCGGCTCAGGACCGAGATGCGCCAGCGCCGGATGCCCTTCCAGCTCTTTGGTCCACAGCCAGGCGCCAAAGCGTCGAGGGTCGGTATAGCGCAGCACCTTGCCGTTGCTCATCACCAGGTCGACGTGGTCATGCTTCTCTGCGGGCAGCTCTTCGCTCAGAATGCGCAGGCTTCCCGACATGCCCAGGTGAATGATAATCCAGCCGCCAGGCAGCTCCAGCAGCAGGTATTTGGCGCGTCGACGCACGCTGAGCACCGGCACGTCGCTCAGACGATAAATCTCTTCAGAAACCGGCCAGCGCAGGCGTCCATTGCGAATAGCGGCGTGTAGGATAGTTGCGCCAACCAGATGCGGTTCAATCCCGCGTCGGCTGGTTTCCACCTCAGGTAATTCAGGCATAGCGTCTCCGGCTGTATTGCAGATGTCTTTATTATGGGGATGGCCAGAAAACAAAAAACCCCGCCAGGGCGGGGTTTTTTTTACATCGAAGCTAAAATTATTTGATTTTAGCTTCTTTGTATAAAACGTGCTGACGGACAACTGGATCGAACTTTTTCAGTTCCAGTTTTTCCGGCTTAGTACGCTTGTTCTTCGTGGTGGTATAGAAGTGACCAGTACCAGCAGAAGAAACCAGCTTGATTTTCTCACGAATACCTTTAGCCATGATTTATTTCCTCTTAGTACTTAGTACTTTTCGCCACGGGCACGCAGTTCGGACAGAACTGTATCGATGCCTTTCTTATCAATAACACGCATACCTTTAGCAGATACGCGCAGGGTGACAAAACGCTTTTCGCTCTCAACCCAGAAACGGTGAGAGTGCAGGTTCGGCAGGAAACGGCGTTTGGTCGCGTTCAGTGCGTGGGAACGGTTGTTACCGGTCACCGGACGCTTGCCAGTAACTTGGCAGACTCGGGACATGTCTATTCTCCAAAAATCAAATTAGCTCGAGCTTCGTATGGGGTATTGGCGCCTCGTCAGGCTTTACAGCCCGGTCATCGCAGTTCTACACGTCATCATTCAGGCCGCCTTGATGCAACCGGAGTGATTGGGTGTCTAAGTGAACCATCGATTGCCAGGCCCAAATGCCAAACCCGAGATTCTCAAAGGTGGCGTAGTATACGCTGACTCGGCGATGTGCTCAAGTCCCGAACAGACAAAGATCCCGCAGGATCGCGTGCTCGGGGCTAAATCCAGCCGCGCTCGGCAAAAGATACGTACGCACCGCGGCCGATAACAAGGTGATCGAGCACACGTATATCCATGAAACCACAACACTTTATCACTCTTTCGGTAATCAACCTGTCGGCCTTACTCGGCTCGGGGCTACCGGATGGATGATTATGTGCCAGGATCACCGCAGCGGCGTTCACTTTGATGGCTTCGCGTACAATTTCTCGCGGATGCACCTCAACGTGGCTAAGAGTACCAGAAAAAAGCCGGCTATGTTTCAATACCCGATTCTGATTATCTAAAAAGATCACCATAAAGATCTCCCGCTCCTCGTCCATCAGCTGGCTTTGCAAAAACTCCCGCGTCATCAGCGGCGTAACCAGAGAAGGCTCCTCTACTATCCGTCGGCTAAAATAGCGCCGCGCCAGCTCGGCAACGCCTTTCAGCTGGGCGAACTTCGCCAGACCAATGCCGTCGATCTTGTCAAACTGCGCCTTGTCCGCCGATAGCAGACCGTATAGCGAGCCAAAGCGCGCGAGCAGGTCGTGCGAAAACGTCATCACGTCCTGCTCGCGGGTGCCGGTACGTAAAAACAGCGCCAGCAGCTCAACGTCCGACAGCGCTTCGATACCGTAGAGCAGCATTTTTTCCCTCGGCAGCAGGGGGTCCAGTAAATCCATCGCAGCCTCTCCTCTCCAGTGCGCCCCATATCATGGCATAGCCTTTCGCCGCCGCCGACGGCCGCCTTTTACCCTTGCGTAGAGGCTCGCAAAGTCAATTCCAGGCAGGCGCACGACGCCGACGGGATTGTGATAAGATGCGCGAATTCTGGTGTACTCCAACAGGAAAGAATCATGATGAGTCTGGCTGGTAAAAAGATCGTTCTCGGCGTGAGCGGCGGCATCGCTGCCTATAAAACGCCTGAACTGGTACGCCGCCTGCGCGACCGCGGCGCCGAGGTACGGGTCGCCATGACGGAAGCCGCGAAGGCCTTCATTACGCCGCTCAGCCTGCAGGCGGTGTCGGGTTATCCGGTTTCCGATAGCCTGCTCGACCCGGCGGCAGAAGCCGCAATGGGCCACATTGAGCTGGGAAAATGGGCCGACCTGGTTATCCTCGCCCCGGCAACCGCCGATCTCATCGCCCGCGTCGCCGCCGGCATGGCGAACGACCTGGTCTCCACTATCTGCCTCGCCACGCCGTCGCCGGTTGCGGTGGTGCCCGCCATGAACCAGCAGATGTATCGCGCCGCCGCGACGCAGCATAACCTTGAGGTCATCGCCTCGCGCGGCCTGCTGGTCTGGGGCCCGGACAGCGGAAGCCAGGCCTGCGGCGATATCGGTCCAGGCCGGATGCTTGACCCGCTGACCCTCGTCGATATGGCGGCCGCGCATTTTTCGCCTGTCAAAGATTTGCAACATCTCAACATCATGATTACCGCGGGTCCCACCCGCGAGCCGCTGGATCCGGTACGCTATATCAGCAATCAAAGCTCGGGTAAGATGGGCTTCGCGATTGCCGCCGCTGCGGCACACCGCGGGGCGAACGTCACGCTGGTCAGCGGCCCGGTTTCGCTACCGACGCCGCCGTTTGTGCAGCGGATCGACGTTACTACCGCTTTGGAAATGCAGGCCGCAGTCGACGGCGGCGTTCGGCAGCAGCATATTTTTATCGGCTGTGCGGCCGTCGCCGACTACCGCGCCATCACCATTGCTGAGAACAAAATCAAAAAGCAAGATGATGAATTAACAATAAAAATGGTCAAAAACCCGGACATCGTTGCCGGGGTCGCTGCGCTAACGGATAGCCGACCTTACGTCGTTGGGTTTGCTGCCGAAACGAATAATGTGGAAGAATACGCGAGACAAAAACGCGCTCGCAAAAATCTCGACCTGATCTGCGCCAATGATGTATCTAAGCCAAATCAGGGATTTAACAGCGACAGCAACGCATTACACCTTTTCTGGCAGGATGGAGATAAGCGCTTGCCGCACGAGCGCAAGGAACTCCTGGGCCAATTATTACTCGACGAGATCGTGACCCGTTATGATGAAAAAAATCGACGTTAAGCTTCTGGACCCGCGCGTTGGCAAAGAGTTTCCGCTGCCAACCTACGCCACCTCCGGCTCTGCCGGACTTGACCTGCGGGCCTGCCTCGACGCCGCCGTAGAGCTTGCGCCGGGCGCAACGACCCTGCTGCCAACCGGCCTGGCTATTCATATCGCCGATCCGTCCCTGGCGGCGGTTATCCTGCCGCGCTCCGGTCTGGGCCATAAGCACGGTGTCGTCCTGGGCAATCTGGTCGGTCTTATCGATTCCGACTATCAGGGGCAGCTGATGGTTTCCGTCTGGAACCGCGGCCAGCAGAGCTTTACTATTGAGCCCGGCGAGCGTATCGCTCAAATGGTATTTGTACCCGTCGTACAGGCGGAATTTAATCTGGTGGAAGATTTTGACGCCACCGAACGTGGCGAAGGTGGCTTTGGCCACTCAGGGCGCGCATAGGCCCGGCTACACAAAACCCGCATCCCAAAGCGCAATAATGCAATAACATCGCCGCAAATGACCGTTTGCGGCCGCTTTGTGGATGTCTGCCTGACAAGTGCTTATTTTCAGGGGTATTTTAAAACATGGCAGAAAAACAAACTGCGAAAAGGAATCGTCGCGAGGAAATACTTCAATCTCTGGCGCTAATGCTTGAATCCAGCGATGGTAGTCAACGTATTACCACGGCGAAACTGGCGGCGTCCGTCGGCGTGTCCGAAGCGGCGCTGTACCGTCATTTTCCCAGCAAGACCCGCATGTTCGATAGCCTGATTGAGTTTATCGAAGACAGTCTGATTACGCGCATCAATTTGATTTTAAAAGATGAAAAAGACACATCCGCGCGCCTGCGCCTGATTGTGCTGCTGATTCTTGGGTTTGGTGAGCGTAATCCTGGGCTGACGCGTATTCTGACCGGCCATGCGCTGATGTTTGAACAGGATCGTCTGCAGGACCGCATCAACCAGCTGTTTGAGCGTATTGAGGTTCAGCTACGCCAGGTGATGCGCGAGAAGAAAATGCGCGAAGGCGAAGGCTTTGCCACCGATGAATCTTTGCTGGCCAGCCAGCTGCTGGCGTTCTGCGAAGGCATGCTGTCGCGCTTTGTGCGCAGCGAGTTTAAATATCGTCCGACGGACGATTTTGACGCCCGCTGGCCGCTGGTCGCCGCACAGCTGCAATAATCCAAAGCCCGGTGGCATCGCGCCCCGGGCTTTATTACCTATACGCCAAACGCTTCCCGATACGCCCGCACCGACGCCAGATGCCCGGCCATCTCCGGCTTCTCTTCCAGATAGCTAATCAGGTCCTTGAGGGTGACGATAGAGATCACCTTGCAGCCGTAATCACGTTCAACTTCCTGAATCGCGGAAATTTCGCCGCGGCCGCGTTCCTGGCGATCCAGCGAGATCAGCACGCCGGCGAGCTCGGCGCCGTTGGCCTGGATAATCTCCATTGATTCGCGAATAGCGGTACCTGCGGTTATCACATCGTCGACCAGCATGACGCGACCCTGCAGGGCGCTCCCAACCAGATTGCCGCCTTCGCCGTGCGTTTTGGCTTCTTTGCGGTTAAAGCAGTAGGGTAAATCCAGGTCGTGGTGTTCAGCCAGCGCAACCGCGGTGGTGGTCGCGATAGGAATGCCTTTGTAGGCCGGGCCAAACAGCAGGTCAAAATCGATTCCGGAGTCGACCAGCGCTTCCGCATAGAAACGGCCCAACAGTGCCAGATCGCGCCCGGTGTTAAACAGGCCGGCGTTGAAGAAATAGGGGCTCTTGCGCCCGGATTTCAGCGTAAACTCGCCAAACTTAAGAACCTGCTTGTTAAGCGCAAACTCAATAAACTGGCGCTGATATGGTTTCATGGATTCGCTCCTCATCATGCTTTCTATGGATCTACGGACAAAAAAAAGGCGACTTCTCAGTCGCCTTAAAAACTAGTTTTCCAACGCCGCCTTCTGCGTCGCGACAATGGATTCGATCCCCCCTCGGGCCAATGCCAGGAGAGTCAGGAGCTCTTCATGGGTAAACGGCTCGCCTTCCGCCGTGCCCTGCACCTCGATGATGCGGCCGTCTTCGGTCATCACCACGTTCATATCGGTTTCCGCTGCGGAATCTTCCACGTACTCCAGATCGCAAAGCGCTTCGCCGTTAACGATGCCGACGGAAACGGCGGCAACCATTCCTTTCATCGGGTTAGTTTTCAGCTTGCCGGCGGCGACCAGCTTGTTCAGCGCGTCGGCCAGCGCCACGCAGGCGCCGGTGATGGATGCGGTACGGGTGCCGCCGTCGGCCTGCAGCACATCGCAATCGAGGGTAATGGTGAACTCGCCGAGCGCCTTCAGGTCTACCGCAGCGCGCAGCGCGCGGGCGATAAGGCGCTGGATTTCCATGGTACGGCCGCCCTGCTTACCTTTAGCGGCTTCACGCGCGTTACGGGTATGCGTTGCGCGCGGCAGCATGCCGTATTCCGCGGTGATCCACCCCTGGCCCTGGCCTTTCAGAAAGCGCGGTACGCCTTCATCAATTGACGCGGTGCACAGCACTTTAGTGTCACCAAATTCGACCAGCACGGAGCCTTCAGCGTGTATGGTATAGTTACGGGTCAGGGTTACGGGACGCACCTGATTAGCGCTACGGCCTGCTGGACGCATGATGTTCTCTCCGGCTTGAAACGAATATGGCTGCGCATTATACGGATAATGGTCGCTTATTCCTATCCTGATAAGGCCCTGAAAGCTATAATCCCCCCCACTCTCCTTTAAAAACAGGAACGTCTATGATCCGCAGTATGACCGCCTATGCCCGTCGTGAAATTAAGGGCGAATGGGGCAGCGCCGCGTGGGAACTGCGCTCGGTAAACCAGCGCTATCTGGAAACCTATTTCCGCCTGCCGGAGCAGTTCCGTAGCCTGGAGCCCGTGGTGCGCGAGCGTATTCGTGCGCGTCTGACCCGCGGCAAAATCGAATGTACCCTGCGTTTTGAACAGGATCCCAGCGCTCAGGGTGAGCTGATCCTGAACGAAAACCTGGCGAAGCAGCTGGTCAACGCCGCCAACTGGGTAAAAATGCAGAGCGATGAAGGGGAAATCAACCCGGTTGATATTCTGCGCTGGCCCGGCGTAATGGCCGCTCAGGAGCAGGACCTCGACGCTATTGCCGCCGAAATTCTCACCGCACTGAACGGCGCGCTGGATGACTTTATCGTCGCTCGCGAGACCGAAGGTCAGGCGCTGAAGCTGCTTATCGAACAGCGCCTGCAGGGCGTCAGCAGTGAAGTCGGTAAAGTTCGCAGCCATATGCCGGAAATCCTGCAGTGGCAGCGCGAGCGCCTGGTGTCGAAGCTGGAAGACGCGGAAGTTCAGCTGGAGAACAACCGTCTCGAACAGGAGCTGGTGCTGATGGCGCAGCGTATCGACGTTGCCGAAGAGCTGGACCGTCTGGAAGCACATGTCAAAGAGACCTGCAACATTCTGAAGAAAAAAGAAGCCGTTGGCCGCCGCCTCGACTTTATGATGCAGGAGTTCAACCGCGAGTCGAACACCCTGGCGTCAAAATCGATTAATGCGGAGGTCACCAATTCTGCCATAGAGCCTGAAAGTGCTGATTGAGCAGATGCGCGAGCAGATTCAGAACATCGAATAACCGCAGGCACATCGATTAAAGGCTGGTTCTACCAGCCTTTTTTATCTCTTCAATTCAGAACCTGTACTTTCCATCCAGTATTCGACAGGTGATAAACGCGCCCGCAGCGCACAGCAGCGTGGGGGCCAGATAGCTATGGTCCATATGGGTAAACTCCATCACCAGCGCAACCGCAGTCAGCGGCATCTGCATTGACGCCGCCAGAAAAGCCGCGGCCCCAACCAGCGCAAAGCTGCTGGCGTCGCCGCCGGGCACCAGCTGCTGCCAAAGCATACTCAGCAGCAGGCTCACCAGGCTGCCTACCGCCAGGCCAGGGGTCAGCAGCCCTCCTTCCGCACCGCCGCGCAGCACCGCCAGAATCACGATCGCTTTCAGGGCCAGCAGTACCAGCGCGCTATGAAATCCCAGCCCGTCGCCGATCGCGAGCTGCATCGGGCCCTTGCCGTTGCCAGGGAGTTGAGGAAAATAGAGGCTCAGCCCGGCAAGAAGGGCAAACGCCAGCAGGCAAAATAGCGGCATCTGCCAGTTCGCCCTGACCCGCGCCCGCGCGGCGCTGGTCGCCCGACGAAACAGCCACGCCGCCGCGCCAAGCAGCGGACTGGCGATTATCGCCCACCACATAAACGAGCCCGGGAGCGCCCCGGAGATAAAGTGATACTGCGACTCATCCCCCAGCCCGAGGGCCGCCGTCCAGGCAGCAACGGCGGACGTCACAACGGCCGCCAGGGTCTTCTCCCAGCTAAACGACAGCAGCATCACTTCGAGGCTAAACAGGGCTCCGGCCAGCGGCACGTTATACACCGCCGCCAGCCCGGCGCCGGCGCCGCAGGCAATCAGCGTGCGGGTCTCATCTTGATGCAGGCCCATTCTGCGCGCCACGATACCGGCCCCCAGCGCCCCCATCTCTCGCGGCGCCACCTCCCGACCGAGCGGGGAGCCCAGCGCCACGGTGACGATCTGCAGCAAGGCGTGCAGGGTTGTCGTGCCAGCGGGCATCGGCACCGCGGGCGTGGCGACGGCGGCGGAAATCGATACCCGCTTCTGGCCGTAGCGGCCAAGCAGCCACCAGCCAAACCCGGCGATCGTTCCGCCAATCACGATGGCCGTGAAGCGTCGAGGCCAGGAGGCGTCCGTTACCCCCTGCAAAAATGACTCCGTACCGATAATACGATCGAGGCTGTATCCAAAAGCAAGGTGTTGAATAGCGTGCAAAATCATCGCCAGAACCATTCCCGACAGGCCGGCCAGGACGCCGGTCAGAACAACGGCAGCCAGGCGGAGCAGGTGGTTTTTCTCGCCGGTCACTCCGGTCATATTCACAAGCCTCGGAAAGAGAAAAAGAAATGATAAAAGCCGCAAGTTAAATATTACGTATTTAACGCGTATTTTCCTTAGCGGCTCCTCCCGAAGCCTATTCATTACTTTTTCTAAAGTAATACATGACACAAAAAACCTCACACCCCCTATTAATAAAGGTAAAAGACAAAATCAGGCATTATTTTTTCAAGGCGTAAATAGTTCACCTTAGAAAATCTCAGTCGTGATACTGCGCACAAATCGCTAACCTGCCGACTCTCATCGTGGGGGATCTATGCTGCTTCATATTCTGTATTTAATTGGTATTACCGCGGAAGCGATGACCGGCGCGCTGGCAGCCGGACGCCGTCGTATGGATACCTTTGGGGTGATCATTATCGCGACCGCCACCGCGTTGGGCGGCGGGTCGGTGCGGGATATTCTGCTCGGCCACTATCCCCTCGGCTGGGTCAAGAACCCGGAATACGTCATCATTGTTGCCGTCGCCGCGGTGCTGACCACGATTGCCGCCCCGGTTATGCCCCACCTGCGCCGGCTGTTTTTGGTCCTGGACGCCCTCGGTCTGGTGGTGTTTTCTATCATCGGCGCGCAGATTGCCCTCGATATGGGAGAAGGTCCGGTTATCGCCTCCATCGCAGCGGTCATCACTGGCGTATTCGGCGGCGTGCTGCGGGATATGTTCTGTAAGCGCATCCCGCTGGTGTTCCAGAAAGAGCTGTACGCCGGGATCTCTTTTGCCGCCGCCATTCTCTATATCGCCCTGCAGCACTACGTCAGCAGCCACGACGTGGTAGTCATCTCCACCCTGCTGTTTGGCTTCACCGCCCGCATGCTGGCCCTGCGCTGGAAGCTAGGCCTACCGGTCTTCCACTACAATCATAATGCGCACTAAGCGGGCTAAAACCCGGAGATACCCTGCTCGCGAAGCCACTGCGCCAGCGCGGTAACGTCAGGATGACGAAGAAAGGCCACCAGCTGACGCGCTCTTTCATTCCCCACTCCCGGCAGGCGTCGCCACTGCTCTGCGTTTCGCGCCAGCAGGCTGCGGCCAGCCATCTCCGGCCAGGCCCGCCAGCGCCGCCTGCGGCACCGGCACCCCCAGAGCCTGCACCCAGCGCAGAAAGGGCTGCTGGCGGGCGAGGTTAAACTGGTGCCAGAGCCGCTGGCCGCGCTGCGCAGAGATCCCCGGGACCGCCTGCAGCTGCTGAGGGGTAAGCGCCAGCCACGAAAAAAGGTGCGTCATACGGTGAGACTGATGGACGGCGCGCCAGACGGACTCGCCGACGCTGTCGAGATCCAGTACGGGTTTTGACGATAGCCAGACCAGCCGTGCAAGAAACTGCCCGGCGCATTCGGGGGAGAAAAAATAGCAGGTCAGGGCGTTAAAGTGCTCCGGAGGTGGTTGCGGCTTCTGCCGCTGGGCCGTTCGCCACACCACGCCGTCTATCCGCGGTATTCCCTGTCCCGCCAGGCTAATTTGCAGCTGATCGCCAATAGCAATATCCAGCTTTTGCCAGCGGGCCAGCGACCCGACGTTCACGCGTTTGACCTGCTTATCATCCATCCGCTGCGGCTCAAGCCCTGCCACCACGGCAATTTTCCCGCTTCGCCCGACGTAAAAGCGGATGTCGCGCACCTCCATAATGCGGCTGGCCGGAGGGTACTTCCACGCGGCGACCCAGTCACCCTGCCCCGGTGACCAGAAGCGGCCGTCCGGTTCTCTCCCGAGACGCACGACAACGCCATCGGTAGCAAAAGGCAGCGCTGACGTTAGCCAGCGTTCGCGCCAGCGCGCAACCTGCTCCACGTCCGCCACCGGTTGAGAAAAGCCGGCGCTATCGCTAAATCCGGCCTGCTGCAGCAGAGCCTGGCGCTGGCGCATCTCCGCGGGCCCGTCCGGCCACGCCCAGATAAAGACCCCCAGCTCCGCTAACGCTGTCGACGTATCCAGCCGCATCATGGCGCCCGCCACCGTCGCCCGGGCGTTCGCTCCCCCCATCCGCTTCTGGATATGTCCGGCGCGGCGGAGAAAAAGCTCTCCCTGCAGCACGCTATTGGCCAGCGCGCCCTTCGTCACCCTCGGCACGCCGGGAATCTGCCGCACTTTTGCCGTCCAGTCTTCGCCGGCTCGGCCATCCCCCCGGCTGATTGCCTGTACCAGCCGCCCGCGGCGGTAAACCAGCGTCACCGCAACGCCATCCACCTTTGGCTGCACCCACAGATCGGTTTTGCCCCGCATCCAGCGCGCAACGTCGGTTTTTTCCGCCAGCTTGCGCACGCCGGTGTGGGCAACCGGATGCCGGACCTCGCCGCGGGGCGGCGGTAAATCATCGATTACCGGCGTTTTGATGGCAAAACAGCGCCGCCACTCGATTAACCGCGCTAAAAGCCGATCGTAGACGTCATCAGCGACCTCGCTGCCGCCGCGCAGCCAGTAGTCGTTTTTCCACCCGCTAATCTGCTGACTCAGGCGGCTAACCTCCTGTTCAGCCCGCCTCTGCGTCCATGCGGGGCAGGCCGACTGGCCGTATCCCGCCGTCATCCATATTCCTATCGCCCAAAGCCATTTTTGCACTGCGCTGCCCTCCTTTTTGTCCATTGGCATTCTGCCGCCGACGGGGCTTAATCGGCGATAAGGGCTTTTCAGCGCCGCGATCCGGCTTCCAGGGTTTGTACGTCATTGCGGCAACTCATAGAGAAATCAGGGAAACAGCAGGCAAAATGAAAGAAACCGAGGGAAAAAGTGTGGCAGGGACTACGTCACGGCGCGGCGGCGTGTATAATAGGCTCGTATGTAGTTTCTCTTTCGACCATCACATACAAAAGACTCTCATGGCTCAAGGCACGCTTTATATTGTTTCCGCCCCAAGTGGCGCGGGTAAATCCAGCCTGATTCAGGCTTTATTAAAAACCCAACCGCTGTTCGACTCCCAGGTCTCTGTTTCGCATACCACGCGCGCGCCGCGTCCTGGCGAAGTGCACGGTGAACACTATTTCTTTGTTAATCACGACGATTTCAGAGCGATGATTAGCAGAGACGCGTTTCTTGAGCACGCGGAGGTTTTTGGCAACTATTACGGCACCTCGCGCGAAGCCATCGAGCAGGTACTGGCAACCGGCGTTGATGTCTTCCTCGATATCGACTGGCAGGGCGCTCAGCAGATCCGTCATAAAATGCCGGGCGCGCGCAGCATTTTTGTTCTGCCGCCGTCCAAAGATGAGCTTGACCGTCGCCTGCGCGGCCGCGGCCAGGACAGCGAAGAGGTGATCGCAAAACGTATGGCGCAGGCTGTTGCAGAAATGAGCCATTACGCGGAATATGATTACCTTATTGTGAATGATGATTTTGATACCGCCCTCGGCGATCTGAAAAACATCATCCGCGCCGAACGCCTGCGCATGAGCCGCCAAAAGCAGCGACATGGCGCTTTAATCACCAAACTGTTGGCAGACTGAACCGACATTCAGTATCATGCCCAGTCCTTTCTTCATCTGTGGAGCATTTTAAGTATGGCACGCGTAACTGTTCAGGACGCTGTAGAGAAAATTGGTAACCGTTTTGACCTGGTGCTGGTCGCCGCGCGTCGCGCTCGTCAGATGCAGGTTGGCGGAAAAGATCCGCTGGTAGCGGAAGAAAACGATAAAACTACCGTTATCGCACTGCGCGAAATCGAAGAAGGTCTGATCAACAACCAGATCCTCGACGTGCGCGATCGTCAGGAACAGCAAGAGCAGGAAGCCGCTGAATTACAAGCAGTTACCGCTATTGCTGAAGGTCGTCGTTAATAACGCAGCGGGTCGCCCTTGTATCTGTTTGAAAGCCTGAATCAGCTGATTCAAAACTACCTGCCGGAAGAGCAAATCAAGCGTCTTCGGCAGGCGTATCTCGTTGCACGTGACGCTCACGAGGGTCAGACACGTTCAAGCGGTGAACCCTATATCACGCACCCGGTTGCGGTAGCCTGTATTCTGGCCGAGATGAAGCTCGACTACGAAACGCTGATGGCCGCCCTGCTGCATGACGTGATTGAAGATACCCCTGCCACCTACCAGGACATGGAGCAGCTCTTTGGTAAAAGCGTTGCCGAGCTGGTAGAGGGGGTGTCGAAGCTTGATAAGCTCAAGTTCCGCGATAAGAAAGAGGCGCAGGCCGAAAACTTTCGCAAGATGATTATGGCGATGGTGCAGGATATCCGAGTCATCCTCATCAAACTTGCCGACCGCACCCACAACATGCGCACCCTGGGCTCATTACGCCCGGATAAACGCCGCCGCATCGCTCGCGAAACGCTGGAAATCTACAGCCCGCTGGCCCATCGTTTAGGTATCCATCACATTAAAACCGAGCTCGAAGAGCTGGGCTTTGAAGCGCTGTATCCCAATCGCTATCGCGTCATTAAAGAAGTCGTTAAAGCGGCGCGCGGCAACCGTAAAGAGATGATCCAGAAGATCCTCTCCGAAATCGAAGGGCGTTTACAGGAAGCGGGGATCCCCTGTCGCGTCAGCGGTCGCGAGAAGCATTTGTACTCCATCTACTGCAAAATGGTGCTCAAAGAGCAGCGTTTTCACTCGATCATGGATATCTACGCGTTCCGCGTAATCGTGCATGATGCCGACACCTGCTACCGCGTGCTTGGCCAGATGCACAGCCTCTACAAGCCGCGTCCAGGGCGGATGAAAGACTACATCGCCATTCCGAAAGCGAACGGCTATCAATCCTTGCACACCTCGATGATCGGCCCGCACGGCGTCCCGGTTGAGGTACAGATTCGTACCGAAGACATGGACCAGATGGCGGAAATGGGGGTTGCGGCGCACTGGGCTTATAAAGAGCACGGCGGCGAGAGCAGCACCACCGCGCAGATCCGCGCCCAGCGCTGGATGCAGAGCCTGCTGGAACTGCAGCAGAGCGCAGGCAGTTCGTTTGAATTTATCGAGAGCGTCAAATCCGATCTGTTCCCGGATGAGATTTACGTTTTCACCCCGGAAGGGCGCATTGTCGAACTTCCCGCCGGCGCGACGCCGGTGGACTTTGCCTACGCGGTGCATACCGATATCGGCCATGCCTGCGTTGGCGCCCGCGTTGACCGCCAGCCCTATCCGCTGTCGCAGCCGCTCTCCAGCGGCCAGACGGTAGAGATCATCACCGCACCGGGCGCGCGTCCGAACGCCGCCTGGCTAAACTTTGTCGTCAGCTCGAAAGCGCGCGCGAAGATCCGCCAGCTGTTGAAAAACCTCAAGCGCGATGACTCCGTCAGCCTTGGCCGCCGGCTGCTCAACCACGCCCTCGGCGGCAGCCGTAAGCTGGCGGAAATCCCGCCAGAGAACGTTCAGCGCGAGCTTGAGCGCATGAAGCTGGCGTCGCTGGACGATCTGCTGGCGGAAATCGGCCTCGGCAACGCGATGAGCGTGGTGGTGGCGAAAAACCTGCAGCAGGGTGAAACCGTCACCGCGCCGGCGCAAAGCGTCTCGTCAGGCCACGGCCATCTGCCGATTAAAGGCGCCGACGGCGTGCTGATTACCTTTGCCAAGTGCTGCCGCCCGATTCCCGGCGACCCGATTATCGCCCACGTCAGCCCCGGCAAAGGCCTGGTCATTCACCATGAGTCCTGTCGTAACATCCGCGGCTACCAGAAAGAGCCCGAGAAGTTTATGGCCGTCGAATGGGATAAAGAGACCGCCCAGGAATTTATCACCGAAATTAAGGTGGATATGTTTAACCACCAGGGCGCGCTGGCGAACCTCACGGCCGCAATCAATACCGCCGCTTCCAATATTCAAAGCCTGAATACGGAAGAAAAGGATGGCCGCGTCTACAGCGCCTTTATTCGCCTTACGGCGCGCGATCGCGTGCATCTGGCGAATATCATGCGCAAAATTCGCGTGATGCCGGACGTGATAAAAGTCACCCGTAACCGAAACTAGCCTTATGAACCCACAGCGTTATGCGCGTATCTGTGAGATGCTCGCCAGGCGTCAGCCTGACCTGACGGTCTGCATGGAGGAGGTCCACAAACCTCATAACGTCTCTGCGGTGATTCGTACCGCAGATGCCGTTGGCGTGCACGAAGTGCACGCTATCTGGCCCAGTAGCCGCATGCGTCCCATGGCCGCCGCCGCCGCGGGCAGCAACAGCTGGGTACAGGTCAAAACGCACCGTACCATTGGCGATGCCGTCGGTCACTTAAAGGACCTGGGCATGCAGATCCTCGCCACCCATCTTTCCGACAAAGCCGTCGACTTTCGTGAAATAGACTACACCCGGCCCACCTGTATCCTGATGGGCCAGGAAAAAACCGGCATCACCACGGAAGCCTTAGCGCTGGCGGACCAGGACATCATTATTCCGATGACCGGCATGGTACAGTCGCTAAACGTCTCCGTCGCCTCCGCCTTAATTCTGTATGAAGCGCAGCGCCAGCGGCAGAACGCGGGCATGTATAAACGCGAAAACAGCATGCTGCCGGAAGAAGAGCAGCAGCGCCTGCTGTTTGAGGGGGGTTATCCGGTGCTGGCGAGGGTGGCAAAACAAAAAGGCCTGCCCTATCCCCACGTCAACGGCCAGGGCGAAGTCGAAGCCGACGCCGCGTGGTGGGCCACGATGCAGGCAGCGAGGTAAACCGATGCAAAGCCGTCTGCTGGATGCTGTCCCGCTCAACACGTTAACCGGCGTTGGCGCAGCGCAGAGCAGCAAGCTGGCGAAAATCGGCCTGCACACCGTGCAGGATCTTCTGCTGCATCTGCCGCTACGCTACGAAGACCGTACCCATCTATATCAAATCGGCGAACTGCTGCCGGGGGTCTACGCCACCGTTGAAGGCGAAGTGCTCAACAGCAATATCACCTTCGGCGGCCGCCGAATGATGACCTGTCAGATAAGCGATGGCTCCGGTATTCTCACCATGCGCTTCTTCAACTTCAACGCCGCGATGAAAAACAGCCTTGCCGCCGGCCGCCGGGTGCTGGCCTACGGCGAAGCGAAGCGCGGCAAATACGGCGCGGAGATGATCCACCCGGAATACCGCGTGCAGGGCGATATGAGCACGCCGGACCTGCAGGAGACCCTCACTCCGGTCTACCCCACTACCGAAGGTATCAAACAGGCTACGCTGCGTAAGCTGACCGATCAGGCGCTGGAGCTGCTGGAGACCTGCGCTATCGCCGAACTGCTGCCGCCCGAGCTGGCGCAGGGGATAATGAGTCTCCCGGAGGCGCTGCGCACGCTGCATCGCCCGCCGCCGTCGCTCCAGCTCAGCGAGCTGGAAACCGGCAAGCACCCGGCCCAGCAGCGCTTAATTCTGGAAGAGCTGCTGGCGCATAACCTGAGCATGCTGGCGGTTCGCGCCGGCGCCCAGCGTTTCCACGCCGTGCCGCTCAGCGCGAACGACTCTCTGAAAAACAAGCTGTTGGCTTCCCTGCCCTTTAAACCGACCGGCGCGCAGGAGCGGGTGACCGCCGAGATTGAGCGGGATATGGCGCTCGATGTGCCGATGATGCGCCTGGTGCAGGGCGACGTCGGCTCCGGTAAAACGCTGGTTGCCGCCTTCGCGGCGCTGCGGGCCATCGCCCACGGCAGGCAGGTGGCGCTGATGGCGCCGACGGAGCTGCTCGCGGAGCAGCACGCCGCCAACTTCCGCAGCTGGTTTGCCCCGCTGGGCGTTGAGGTCGGCTGGCTGGCCGGCAAACAAAAAGGCAAAGCGCGTCAGGCGCAGCAGGATGCCATCGCCAGCGGGCAGGTGCAGATGATTGTCGGCACCCACGCTATTTTTCAGGAGCAGGTCCAGTTTAGCGGCCTGGCGCTGGTGATTATCGATGAACAGCACCGCTTCGGGGTGCATCAGCGCCTCGCGCTGTGGGAAAAGGGCCAGCAGCAGGGCTTCCATCCGCATCAGCTGATCATGACCGCCACCCCCATTCCGCGCACCCTGGCGATGACCGCCTACGCCGACCTCGACACCTCGACGATCGACGAGCTGCCGCCGGGCCGTACGCCGGTCACTACGGTGGCCATCCCCGACACCCGCCGCAGCGATATTATCGACCGCGTGCGCAACGCCTGTACCCAGGAAGGGCGTCAGGCATACTGGGTCTGTACGCTGATTGAAGAGTCGGACCTGCTGGAAGCCCAGGCGGCGGAAGCCACCTGGGAAGAGCTGAAGCTGGCGCTGCCGGAGCTGAATATCGGCCTGGTGCACGGGCGGATGAAGCCGGCGGACAAACAGGCGGTCATGCAGGCCTTTAAGCAGGGCGAGCTGCATCTGCTTATCGCCACCACGGTTATCGAGGTCGGGGTGGACGTGCCTAACGCCAGCCTGATGATTATCGAAAACCCGGAACGCCTGGGGCTGGCGCAGCTGCATCAGCTCAGAGGCCGCGTCGGGCGCGGTGCGGTGGCCTCCCACTGCGTGCTGCTCTATAAGTCGCCGCTGTCGAAAACGGCGCAGCTGCGCTTGCAGGTCCTGCGCGATAGCAACGACGGTTTCGTCATCGCGCAAAAGGACCTTGAGATCCGCGGCCCGGGCGAGCTGCTCGGCACCCGGCAGACCGGCACCGCCGAGCTTAAAGTCGCCGACTTACTGCGCGATAAGGCAATGATCCCCGACGTTCAGCGCATTGCCCGCCATATTCATCAACGTTATCCACAGCAGGCCCAGGCGCTTATCGAGCGCTGGATGCCGGAAACCGAACGCTATTCCAACGCCTGACGCCTCTGCTCCCGCAGGAGCAGAACGGCGCCGCGCGCAATTTTCCTTCACAACGAGTGAATTATGAAACGAGAACTGGCCATCGAATTTTCGCGTGTTACCGAAGCCGCCGCGCTGGCGGGCTACAAGTGGCTGGGCCGCGGTGATAAAAACACCGCCGACGGCGCCGCGGTTAACGCTATGCGTATTATGCTCAACCTGATTGATATCGACGGCACTATCGTCATCGGCGAAGGTGAAATCGATGAAGCGCCGATGCTCTATATCGGCGAGAAGGTCGGCACCGGCCGCGGCGACGCGGTGGATATCGCCGTCGACCCGATCGAGGGCACGCGGATGACGGCGATGGGCCAGGCGAACGCGCTGGCCGTCATGGCGGTTGGCGATAAGGGCTGCTTCCTGAATGCGCCGGATATGTACATGGAAAAGCTGATTGTCGGCCCGGGGGCGAAAGGGGCGATTGACCTCAATCTGCCGCTGTCTGAGAACCTGCGTAACGTGGCGAGCGCGCTGAATAAGCCGCTCGGCGAACTGACGGTGACCGTACTCGCCAAGCCGCGCCATGATGCGGTGATTGCCGAACTGCAGCAGCTGGGCGTTCGCGTCTTCGCCATTCCCGACGGCGACGTGGCGGCCTCGATTCTGACCTGCATGCCGGATAGCGAAGTTGACGTCCTGTACGGCATCGGCGGCGCCCCGGAAGGCGTGGTTTCCGCCGCGGTGATCCGGGCGCTGGACGGCGATATGCAGGGTCGCCTGCTGGCCCGCCACCACGTTAAGGGCGACAGCGAAGAGAACCGCCGTATCGGTGAGAACGAGCTGGCGCGCTGTAAAGAGATGGGCATTGAGGCCGGCATCGTGCTGCGCCTCGACGAGATGGCGCGCAGCGATAACGTGGTCTTTTCCGCCACCGGGATCACCAAAGGCGATCTGCTGGACGGCATCACCCGCAAGGGCAATATGGCCACCACCGAGACGCTGCTGATCCGCGGTAAATCTCGCACCATCCGCCGTATCCAGTCCATTCACTATCTCGATCGCAAAGATCCGGATATCCAGCTGCACATCCTGTAAGCCCTTCAGCCTGCGGGCAGGCTGAAGCAGGCGCTAATATTTGATCAATAGAGCTTTCCGGCCCCGTTGGGCTGGAAATCTTTGTCGTCTGCAACGAAGATAGGGCAACGCTTGGCAACGGGAGAAGATCATGGCGGACTGGATTAGCGGCAAAGTAACAAAAGTAGAATACTGGACCGACGCGCTGTTTAGTTTGCACGTACGGGCCCCTGTTCATCCGTTTACCGCCGGGCAGTTTGCCAAACTGGGTCTGGATGTTGACGGCGAGCGCGTGCAGCGCGCCTACTCCTACGTGAACGCCCCAAGCAACCCCGATCTTGAATTCTACCTGGTGACGGTTCCGGAGGGCAAACTCAGCCCGCGGCTGGCCGCGCTGCAGCCGGGCGATGACGTGCAGATCGTCAGCGAGGCCGCCGGTTTCTTCGTGCTCGAAGAAGTGCCGGATTGCGACACCCTATGGATGCTGGCCACCGGCACGGCAATTGGCCCCTACCTGTCGATTCTGGAAGAGGGCAAGGACCTGGAGCGCTTTAAAAACCTGGTGCTGGTCCACGCCGCGCGCTATGCCGCCGATCTTAGCTATCTGCCGCAAATGCAGGCGCTGGAGGAACGCTATAAGGGCAAGCTGCGCATCCAGGCGGTGGTCAGTCGGGAAACCGTACCGGGCATGCTAACGGGGCGCGTTCCGTTCCTGATCGAAACCGGCGCCCTGGAAGAGGCGGTCGGCCTGCCGATGAACGCTGACAATAGCCACGTGATGCTCTGCGGCAACCCGCAGATGGTGCGGGATACCCAGCAGCTGCTGAAGGATACCCGGCAGATGAGCAAACATCTGCGTCGCCGGCCGGGCCATATGACAGCCGAACACTACTGGTGATCAGGACTCCGCCTTCCAGCGAACGTCCTGCGTCTCTTTACCAAATTTATTTTCGCCCTGGGTGCCGACGAACGCCCCCAGGTCGATCAGCATCATCACCATAATCAGCGTCGGCACAAAGCGGCCGACAACCCACTGCCAGGCCCCCGGAATCACCGCCCAGTTCCCCGCCAGCAGCATCCACGCCAGAACCATCAGCAGCGCCCAGAGCCCCGACCTGCCGCGATCGTGCAGCCGCTTGATGGTCACCGCCGCCGTTGGCCAGAGCAGGCAAACCAGCATAAAGGCCGCGGTCTGTAGATTCAGCAAATTTGAGCCGGCGAGGGTGAACAGCGCGCTCATGGTCGCTATCCAGATAACGATCCAAATCCAGAAATCACGGCGTCCAATACGCCCTTTAATTGAGAACATCCACTGCTGTAGGGTCATGTTTTATTCCTTATCCTCATCATTCGCGTAGTTTACCCTGGAGCGGTGACTTTTTGACAAGCGCGACGGTTCCCGTTTTAATCGTCAGCAGGCAAAAAAAGGAAGGACCGGTATGAAGAAGTGGGCAACCTTATGTTTGATTGGGCTGACGGCGTTATCTGTCGGCCATAAGGCGCTGTCCGCCGAGCCAGAAGCCTCCTCCGCGGCGCCCTATCTGCTCTCCGGCGCGCCGGCCTTTGATATCTCCATCAGCGAATTTCGCGAAAAATTCAACGCCGAGAACCCCAAACTGCAGCTCAACGAATTTCGCGCGATTGCCTCCAGCCGCGATCGGGCTAACCTGACCCGGGCGGCCAGCAAGATTAACGAAAACCTGTACGCCTCCACCGCCCTGGAACGCGGCACGCTCAAAATCAAATCGATGCAGGTGACCTGGCTGCCCGTTCAGGGGCCGGAGCAGAAGGCGGCAAAGGCGAAAGCGCAGGAGTATATGAGCGCCGTTGTACGCGCTTTCGTCCCAACATTAAGCCCGGCGCAAAGCGGGCAAAAGCTGCAAAAACTCCTCGCCGCCGGCAAAGGGAAACGCTACTTCGCCGAAACCGAAGGCGCTATCCGCTATGTGGTGGCAGATAACGGCGAAAAGGGGCTTACCTTCGCGGTTGAACCGATTAAGCTAGCGCTATCTGAAACGCTGGAGAGCAATAATAAATGACAAAAAGCAAAGCCTTTCCAACGACGAAACTCTATACTGTTTGACAGACCATGCTGCCCCCAGGGGCGGCTATATTCCTTAATTCGCTTATGTAGCGTGGAGAATTAAAATGCGACATCCTTTAGTGATGGGTAACTGGAAACTGAACGGCAGCCGCCACATGGTAAACGAGCTGGTGGCGAACCTGCGTACCGAGCTGGCCGGCGTGACCGGCTGTGCTGTTGCTATCGCGCCGCCGGAAATGTATATCGATCTGGCTAAGCATGCGGCAGAAGGCAGCCATATTCACCTGGGCGCGCAGAACGTTGACCTGAACCAGTCCGGCGCATTCACCGGTGAAACCTCTGCCCAGATGCTGAAAGATGTCGGCGCTGAATACATCATCATCGGCCACTCTGAGCGTCGTACTTACCACAAAGAGTCTGACGAATTTATCGCGAAGAAATTCGCCGTGCTGAAAGAGCAGGGCCTGATCCCGGTTCTGTGCATCGGTGAAACCGAAGCTGAAAACGAAGCGGGCAAAACGGAAGAAGTTTGCGCACGCCAGATCGACGCCGTGCTGAAAACTCAGGGCGCAGCGGCATTCGAAGGCGTGGTTATCGCTTACGAACCCGTATGGGCTATCGGTACCGGCAAATCCGCGACCCCGGCTCAGGCTCAGGCGGTGCACAAATTTATCCGTGACCACATTGCGAAAGTGGACGCCAAAGTGGCCGAGCAGGTCATCATTCAGTACGGCGGTTCCGTTAACGCATCTAACGCCGCAGAGCTGTTCACCCAGCCGGACATCGACGGCGCGCTGGTTGGCGGCGCATCGCTGAAAGCAGACGCTTTCGCGGTCATCGTTAAAGCGGCAGAAGCAGCGAAAAAAGCGTAATTCAATACGCCGGTCACCCGGCGAGATGAATCCGCAGCCCGGCTTAGCGTAGCGCTAGCCGGGTTTTTTTATAGTTTCCCCAGCAGCTGATACCAGCCGTAGTTCAGCGGCAGCAGCAGCAGATAGCTGACCGCCGCCAGCGCAATGCACAGCAGCATCCCCGAACGCGCCGGAACTTTGCCCAGCGCCATCGCCACCACGATAGGCGATGCCTGATACGGCAGCAGCGGCGTCGAATAACCCAGGACCTGAATCATAATCACGCTCAGCAGCGGAAAGCCGGTGGCGTCAGCAAAACTCTGCGCAAAGGTGGTGTACAGCGCGGGTACGCCGTTGGCGGTCATAATAAAGTTCAGGGCGCTGGTGATCCCCGTCAGGGCGAGGAAGCTGGTAAAAGGGCTCTCTTTGTCGAGCGGCATAACGTGCAGCAAAGCGTTGCCGACCACGCCGCCAATCCCCGTTTGCGTGACGGTAATCGCCAGCCCCAGGATCCCGGCGACGTAAATGCAGGTGCGGATATTCACCCCGCTGGAGAACTCTTCCCCGCTGATAAATCCCACCCGCGGCAGCAGCGTAATCACCGCCGCCGCCAGCCCCGTCCAGGCGGGACCAATCCCGTGCCAGCTCTCGCTCACCCAGAGGCTCAAGACCACCGCCAGCAGCCAGGAGAGGCGCTTCTCATCCCGGCTCATCGGCGGCAGCGGCGTCCGTTCCCGCGGCGGATGCGGCCTGCCGGGGAACAGCCAGCAAATCAGCACGACCAGCGCCGCGCCCTTCAGCCAGCCCAGCACCGGCGTGTGCAGCAGCAAATACGGCAGGTAGTTGAGGTGAATACCGTACGACCCCTCCGCCGCGCCGCTCATCACTAAATTCGGCACGTTGGCGGGCAGGATCGTCGCCGATAGCTGGAAGGTGCCAAAGCCGACCGCCAGCGCCAGCCCGTACCAGGCGCGGGTGTCGTCCTCAATCCCGGCGCGCTTCGCCATCGCCGCGACGATCGGCATCAGCAGCGCGATACGCCCCATATTGGAGGGCATCACGAAGGCCAGGGCATAGCTGAACAGCACCACGCTGCCCACCATCAGCGGCCAGGAGTCGGTGAGCCTGGCCGATAGCGCCTGCGCCGTCCTGTCCGCCAGCCCGGTTTTACGGATCGCGATCCCGAGGACAAAGCCGCTGAACACCAGCCAGAACGCCGAGGACGCAAAGCCGCCAAAGATAACCTCCGGCGGCGCGATTTTCGCCATCATCGCGACGGCGAAAAACAGCAGCGCGGTAATAAACTCCGGCAGCAGGGAGGTCGCCCACAGCAGGATGGTGATACCGATAATCAGAGAGGGAAGGAACAGAGGGTAAGAAAGCCAGAGCGACATACCTGTCTCCTGTCGTTTTTTTCAGCAAGAATACGACGCCGGGTCGGACAGGTAAATGCCAGATATGGTGGGCCTATTGGTCGCTCGCCGCCCCGGGGTTTATCGCGCCGCGCGGTTAGTGGTAGTGGATTTCGCCGAAATATTCCGACAGCACGTAATAGCGGCAGTATTCGAAGGGGATATCCCGCCCGGCCTGAAACGTCTGTCGCGCCACGGACAGCAGCGGCTTGTTGGCGGCAACCTGCAGCTTCTCGCACAGCTCCGCGGAGGGCAAAATGGCCTCCACTTTTTCAATCGCCGAGTCGCTGGTGACGTTGAGCAGCGAATACAGCGAGGTGTGCTCCAGCGCCTCAGCCGTCAGTTCGAGGCCGGGAAAGAAGCTCAGATCGAGATAGATTTTCTCATGGTTAAACGGGCGATTGTTCAGGTAGCGAATACGCGAAATAAAAAGATAGTGCTGATGCGCGGGCAGGCTCAGGCCATCGGCCTGGGCGTCGCGCGCCCGACGGGGCGCAATTTCGAGGATGCGGTTTTCAACGGCAACGCTGGCATCCTGTAAATCGCGGGTAATTCCGCGAAAGGTGTGGCCGTAGTTGACCCCTTCCGGCACGGCGCAGACCACCGAACCGCTCCCGCGCTGCGACGAGATAATGCCCGCGTTGATAAGCTCGCTCCAGGCCTGCTTCACCACGATCAGCGAGACGTGATACTCCCGGGCCAGCTCCTTTTGCGTCGGCAGACTGGCTGCCCAAAGGCAAAGAGCCGTTCTGGATCCGCTGACAGATGATAAAAAATAGTTGCTTATAAAGCGGGGTAAAGCTCGTTTTATCAACCTGCAAACTACGCACCTCGCGTCTTCGCCAGCGGGGGACGCGCTACCGTCCCCGGCAGGGTGAATTCGCTACCCTGCGATCTGTCTGGCCAGTTCTGCCAAATCGAAATGATTCATACGATCCACGGTCGTTAAATAATCGGCGGGAAAAGCGTCCACGCCGTGGAATGCGCCGGCGATCGCCCCAACCATGGTGGCGACGGTATCAGTATCATTGCCGATATTAACGCCGGAGATAATAGCATCTACGGCAGAATTCGGACAGCACGCGAACAGGCCGAACGCCGCCGGCACCGCTTCGCTGACGTGCAGCCCGCTGCCGATGATGTCGGCAAGCTCCACTACCGCCGTTTCCCAATGACGATGCCGCTTGCCGATCGCCACGGCCAGCTCGATGCGCCGGGCGACGGACGGCCCGGCGACCATCATCGCGCCCTGGGCTTCTGCCAGCAGATAGCCCCTCTGCGCGCCGTACACACCGGCCGCGATAATGCTGTCGGCATCGGTCTGGGCCCTTAGCGCTTCGCTGGTCGCCGCCGCCATTGCCGCCGCGCCGGACATCGCCAGCACGTTGTTATGCGTAAAGCGGCAAATCTGCAGCGCGCAATCAATCGCCGCGTCAAGATTGCCGGGATGCAGCACCGCCGCGGGCCAAATCTTCATTGCCGCGCCGTTCGTCGCCTCGGCGTTGCCCTTATTAATAATCTGTACGGACTGCTTTTCTCCCTCCAGCTCGCCCTGCAACGAGGCGCGGTTATCGTTAAAGATCGCCTTCATCGCCGCCCGGGTGGTGGGGCCGGTAAAATTGGCGTAGTAGGGATAAGCCAGCCACTGCTGAAACGCCTCGCGCATCGCCTCGTCGCTGACCTCGCGCCGATGGCGCAGCAGAGCCTCCATAATGTACTTCGCCTGGATAAAATCATCGGTGCACATCCCGGCCTCGTTGCAGCGGCCAAAGGTGTCGGCGGGAGGCTTCTGAAAGGTGGTGACCCAGCCGCCAAAATAGTCCTTTATTTGCTGCTGAGTGCGCACTTCCGTCGCCGCGCCCATCGCGTCCGCCGCGGCGGCGCCAACCAGGCATCCCAGTATTTTGTTTTGCTCAACGTGCATGATGACTCCTTATTTCACGGTCATGGCTTGTTCCAGCGCGTGGCTGGAGAGAAAAGTGTTTAGCTGATCGGGGAACGGCAGCGCGGTCATCGCCCCTTTCGCCGTTACCGCCATCGAGCCGCAGGCGTTAGCCTGCCGAATCGCGGTGGCCAGCAGCGCGGCGTCCCAGCGGTCAGCCTGCGCGAGGGTGTAGAGCAGGCCGCCGACAAAAGCGTCGCCGGCGCCGGTAGTATCGACGACCTCAACGCGGGGGGCGGGAAACCACAGCTCGCCTTCGGGGCTCACCAGCAGCGCGCCCTCGGCGCCTAATGAGATCACGGTGGTTTCGCAGCCCAGATCGCGCAGGTAGTAGCGGGCATCCTGCCAGCGGTCGGCGCCGCTCAGCTGGCAGAGCTCGTCGGCGGAGACTTTGCAGATTGAGGCGAGCGCCGCGGAGCGGGCGATCAGGGCGGGGATTTCGCCGGCATCCCGCCACATCTTGCTGCGTAAATTGACGTCGAACAGCACGTAGCCGCCGGCCTCGCGCGCTCTTTTCGCCCCTTCCAGGCACGCCTCCCGCGCCGGCTGGTCCGTTAACCCTATCGAGCTGAAGTAAAACCACTCGTGCGGGCGGAACGACGGCAGATCCGCCGGCGACACGTAGGTATCGGCCCCGGGATGCACCAGATAGGTGAAGCTGCGCTCCCCGTCGGCCGCCAGATTGACAATCAGTACCGCGCTGGTCAGCGCCGCATCGTGCCTCAGATATGAGACATCCACGGCGTTATCCTGAAAAACCTGGCGCAGGAAATGCCCCGCATCATCGTCCCCGAGGCAGCCGATAAAGCCGCATCGCCCTCCCAGCCTGGCGACGCAGACGCTAACGTTCGCCGAGGCGCCACCGGGGCACTTCAGGTAGCTGTCCTGTCTTTCCGCAACCAGATCAACGGAGGCGTCGCCGATAACCCAGACCTTATTCATGCCGTTCATCCGCGCCTCCTTATGCCTGCCGCTGCGCCAGCTCGTGCTGAATGTCGCGGTAGTAGTGGTTATTGATCAGATATTTTTTCATCAGCAGGCCCACCGCCAGATGGAACAGCGCCGGGATTATCGTCATCATCAGCGCAATGCCGGTGAGCGAACGGGCGCTCTGCTCAACGTCGGCCTGGTAGCCAAAATGGCTCAGCAGGAAGCCCAGCACGCCGCCCGCCACCCCCATGCCGAACTTCTGGAAAAAGAGGATGCCGCCAAACGCGAGGCCGGAGACGCGCAGTCCGGTTTTCTTTTCCCCGTAATCCACCGCCTCGGCGATAGACGACCAGAACACCGGCATTTGCATGTCGCAGAAGAAGTTGATGAGAAAATAGAAGACAAACGCCAGCGCGAGGTTTTCGCGGCCGACGCAGAAATACATCAGCGCGCTGAGGACGAAGGTGACAAGCTGGGTATAGCGGAACATCTTGATTTTGTCCCAGAAGCGGGTGACCCAAGTGGTGGCAATCATCGCCAGAATCGAGGCGACGACGCCGGTGGTCAGGAAGGGCGAAATCAGGCTATCGCCGCCGTTCAGGAAATATTTCGCGTAGTAGGCGGCGACGGAACCGCGGATCACGTAGCCGCACATCAGGAGTAAAATCACCGCGCCGAGAATAAGCCACTGATCGTTACGCAGCAGATACTTAAACTGCTTGCCGACCGGGAGAGAGGTAATTTCCGGGACGCTGCGTTCGCGGGTGGCGAGGAAGCAGAAGATAAACAGCAGCGCGCCCATGGCGCCCATCAGCCCCATCGAAAACTGGTAGCCCAGCGCCTTGTTGCCCTGCCCCAGCCAGACGGCGAGCATCGGCACCACGATGGTCACCAGGAACGCGGCAATCTTGGTCATGACAAAGCGATAGCCGTTGGCGCTCAGGCGTTCAACGGGGTCGTCGGTGATCACGCCAATCATCGAAATGTAGGGAATGGTAATGGCGGTATAGACGAGGGTCATCAGAATATAGGTACCGTAGGCCCACGCCAGCTTGGCCATATACGCCATATCCGGGGTGATAAACATCAAATAGACGGCAAAGCCAAAAGGCACGGCAAACCACAGCAGCCACGGACGATAGCGCCCCCAGCGGGTATTGAACTTATCGGTCAGGATCCCCATTGCCGGATCGATAATGGCATCGATCAACCGTACGACCACAAACAGCACGCCGACATCCGCGGCGCTCAGGCCGTAGATGTCGGTATAGAAATAAGCGAGGAGCAGACTGCATAGCAATAATGACAACGTTTATCGCCATATCCCCTGCGCCAAAGCCGATTTTTTCCACGATAGAAAGTTTCATGTTGAAATTCCTTTACGCTCAAAAGCGCAAACCTGTCGAACAATTGATGATGACACTACGTGAAATAAAAACGTTTTTATGGATAAGCCATCCAATAAGATGACTATGAGGAGAGTGTAACGATCGCCAAAAAGATATAAAGGTATACCTTTATATCTTTTGATCGGATTCACATTAATTTTACGTATGGATCTACATCCCGGCAGCAACCGGGATGAGAATCAATAAGATACCGGCAGGGCGCCGATGGGGAGAAAACTACCGGGAGGTCAGGATCGCGCAGCTATGGTCCTGAATCTCTTCCGCAGAGGCGCGATTCAGGGTCAGCAAATTGCGCTCGGTTGCCAGCAGCACCAGCGAACCGTCGCTCTGTTTGGCCATCGCCAGCGCGAAGCGTCCCATATGTTCACGCGCCTCGGGCACCTCTTCCGCCAGCATCAGGAAGGGGCTGCGCTGGGCAAGCTCCGCTTCGGTCACCCGGCGCGCCAGATATTCATGGCCAAGCAAACCGCCCGGCAGCGGCAGCCAGCGGCTGCTAATCACGGAGGCCTCGCGGTCCAGCTGGGCGCGAACGTCCTGGCGCAGGCAGGAAATATGAATATGGAGGTGGTTCTGCGTACGCCCGCTGCGGGAGTTAATCGTCAGCGCAACCGCGTTATCGGGTACCGGCGAACCGCGACGTTCGCTCATAATTTCCCGCCCTTGCCAGGCCTGCCAGAAGAAGTTTGCCGTCGATGGATTGAGCAGAAGCGGGCTCTCGGTGCCGTTAATCCGGTACGTCGGCATCAGCAGATACTGCAGCGGCCCGTTGCGGTCTTTAAACAGGACATAGCCGCCTTGCAGATTGACCTCGGCGCAGGGGGCCGGGTTTTGCTGCTGCTGCTGATTGACCACGCACTGCTGCAATACGATGCGCCGCAGCGCATCCGGGTTGCCGGAGCGCAGCCAGTACCAGCCGCCCGCCGCTGCCGCCGCAGCCACCACCAGAACGCCGAATAAAAGGTATCGTACTCTTCGCATTATATTTTCCTGTCTCAGCCAGAAACGGAAGAGTAGCGTAATTTGATGACCAAATGAAAACGCCCGGTCATTTAACCGGGCGTTGAGGGGAGAGATTAACGCTGACTAATTTGGTCGAAGGTGCCGCCGTTAGAGAAGTGCTCCTTCTGAGCTTTGGTCCAGCCGCCGAACTCCTGGTCGATAGTAAACAGCTTCAGCTTCGGAAACTCGCTGGCATATTTGCTGGCGACGGCCGGATCGCGCGGACGATAGTAGTTCTTCGCCGCAATCTCCTGACCTTCCGGGGAGTAGAGATACTTCAGGTAGGCTTCCGCCACCTGGCGAGTGCCTTTTTTATCGACCACTTTATCCACGACCGAAACGGTCGGCTCGGCCAGAATCGATTCACTCGGAGTGACGATTTCAAACTTGTCTTTACCCAGCTCGTTTGCCGCCAGCAGGGCTTCGTTTTCCCAGGCGATCAGCACATCGCCGATCCCACGTTCGACGAAGGTATTCGTTGAGCCACGGGCGCCGGAATCCAGCACTTCGACGTTTTTAAACAGCGCCTTCACGAACTCCTGAGCTTTCGCCTGGTCGCCGTGATTCTGGTGCAGGGCGTAGCCCCAGGCTGCCAGATAGTTCCAGCGCGCGCCGCCGGAGCTTTTCGGGTTCGGCGTAATGACCGACACGCCCGGCTTAATCAGGTCGTTCCAGTCATGAATCTGCTTCGGGTTGCCCTTACGCACGAGGAACACGATGGTTGAAGTATAGGGTGCGGAGTTATCCGGCAGGCGTTTCAGCCAGTTTTTATCGATGCGGCCGCGTTCGGCAATCGCGTCAACGTCATAGGCCAGCGCCAGGGTAACGACGTCGGCTTCAATGCCGTTAATGACCGATGTCGCCTGCTTGCCGGAACCGCCGTGAGACTGACGAATCACCACGTTGTCGCCGGTTTCCTGCTTCCAGTGCGCGCTAAACGCTTTGTTGTACTGTTCGTACAGCTCGCGCGTCGGATCGTAAGATACGTTTAATAGCTGAATGTCTTTTGCCAGAACGCTGGCGGATGCCAGCAACAGAGTTAACCCCACGCCCCACTTATTCATCGCACCGCTCTCTATATGTCGTGTTGTGATGAACTAAGCGTGCCAGAAAGCGAATCAATGATTAAAGAATAAAAAAAGATTGGCTATAACTTGAGGGAATATACGAAGGAGTAAAACTAACCCCCTCCCGGACAGGAGAGGGTGAGGACGAGCGGGCTACACTTCTTCCATGCGGCCCAGCAGCGCCTGCAGACGATCCTGCCAGCCCTGCTGCTGCTCTCTCAGCTGGCCGTTTTCACGCTCCAGCTCTTCACGACTGTGCTGAGCGCCCTGAACTTCCTGCGCCAGCGTGTTGTTCTTTTCTTTCAGCTCTTCGATTTCCATCTGCAACAGCGTGATGGTATCAATCGCCTGCTGTACTTTTGACTCTAATTTCTCAAACACTTCTAATGACATCGTCATACCTCTCCTGAACTTGCAAGGCGTTGATAGAAACCGTCCGTTTCGTATACGCGTTGACGCCTTAACGAAAATAAGCGCACTACAGTGGTGATGCAGTCGATTGTATGAATCCCCGCCTTCCCTGTCCAGCGACAACCCGCGCAGATTGCGGTTGGCAACACTTTTCAGTCTTTACCTGGCCCATTCGGCGCCTGTCCCCGGAACTTCTCCGGCAATTGTTAATCATTGGGTTAGCGCCGCGCGGCCGTAAACGCTCTTTAATGTGCTACAACACGCGTTTGTGGCGCGAAAACGCTCATTTTCTTGAGCTGGCACACACATTTTGAGTTCGATATTTCTCGTTTTTGTTCGTTAACGATAAATTAACACTATGCCTACATGGCAGCGTGGTCGACGACGACCTTCATACTTACAATAATCACCACTTTGTTTCAGGATTCGATTATGAGCCAAACATCAACACTAAAAGGCCAGTGCATCGCAGAGTTCCTCGGTACCGGGTTGTTGATCTTTTTCGGCGTTGGGTGCGTCGCTGCGCTCAAAGTCGCGGGAGCCAGCTTCGGTCAATGGGAAATCAGCATCATCTGGGGTCTGGGGGTCGCGATGGCGATTTACCTGACCGCAGGCGTTTCCGGTGCTCACCTTAACCCGGCAGTTACCATCTCGCTGTGGCTGTTCGCCTGCTTTGACGGACGTAAAGTTGTTCCTTTTATCGTTGCGCAATTCGCTGGCGCCTTTTGCGCTGCGGCATTAGTTTACGGGCTTTATTACAATCTTTTCCTCGATTTCGAACACTCGCATAATATGGTGCGCGGTAGCGTCGAAAGTCTTGATCTGGCAGGAATTTTCTCCACTTATCCGAACCCGCATATCAATTTCGTGCAGGCCTTCGCGGTAGAGATGGTGATTACCGCTATCCTGATGGGCGTTATTCTGGCGTTAACCGATGACGGTAACGGCGTGCCTCGCGGACCGCTGGCTCCGCTGCTGATCGGTCTGCTTATCGCCGTGATCGGCGCATCGATGGGCCCGCTGACCGGCTTCGCCATGAACCCGGCTCGCGACCTCGGACCGAAAACCTTCGCCTGGCTTGCCGGCTGGGGCGACGTCGCCTTCACCGGCGGCAAAGATATTCCCTATTTCCTGGTGCCGCTGTGCGCACCGGTGGTCGGTGCCGCTCTGGGTGCATTCAGCTACCGCAAGCTGATTGGCCGCCACCTGCCCTGCGACATCTGCGAAGTTGAGGAGCAGGACACAACCTCCACCTCTACGACGCAACCCAAAGCTTCGCTGTAATCTGACTACGAGACTCATACTATGACCGACAAAAAATATATCGTTGCGCTCGACCAGGGCACCACCAGCTCCCGGGCCGTAGTGATGGATCACAATGCCAATATCGTCAGCGTTTCTCAGCGTGAATTTGAGCAAATTTATCCCCGGCCGGGCTGGGTTGAACACGACCCGATGGAGATTTGGGCCTCGCAAAGCTCCACGCTGGTAGAAGTGCTGGCGAAAGCGGATATCAGCTCCGACGAGATCGCCGGCATCGGCATCACCAACCAGCGTGAAACCGCCATCGTCTGGGAACGCGAAACCGGCAAGCCGATTTATAACGCCATCGTCTGGCAGTGCCGCCGTACCGCCGAGATCTGCGAGCAGCTCAAGCGTGACGGCATGGAAGAGTACATCCGCCAGGCCACCGGCCTGGTCGTGGACCCGTACTTCTCCGGCACCAAAGTGAAGTGGATCCTCGATCACGTTGAGGGCTCGCGCGAACGCGCTAAGCGCGGCGAGCTGCTGTTCGGGACCGTTGATACCTGGCTGGTGTGGAAAATGACCCAGGGCCGCGTGCACGTGACCGACTACACCAACGCCTCGCGCACCATGCTGTTCAATATCAACGACCTGGACTGGGACGACAAAATGCTCGACGCGCTGGATATTCCGCGCGCCATGCTGCCGGAAGTGCGCAAGTCCTCCGAGATATACGGCCAGACCAACATCGGCGGTAAAGGCGGCACGCGTATTCCTATCGCGGGTATTGCCGGCGACCAGCAGGCGGCGCTGTTCGGCCAGCTGTGCGTCAAAGAGGGGATGGCGAAAAACACCTACGGCACCGGCTGCTTTATGCTGATGAACACCGGCGAGAAAGCGGTTGCCTCGACCCACGGCCTGCTGACCACCATTGCCTGCGGCCCGCGCGGCGAAGTTAACTACGCCCTGGAGGGCGCGGTATTTATGGCCGGCGCCTCTATTCAGTGGCTGCGCGACGAGATGAAGCTGATCAACGACGCGTTCGATTCCGAATATTTCGCCACCAAGGTGAAGGATACCAACGGCGTGTACGTGGTCCCGGCGTTTACCGGCCTCGGCGCGCCCTACTGGGACCCGTACGCTCGCGGCGCGATCTTTGGCCTGACCCGTGGGGTAAACGCCAACCATATTATCCGCGCAACCCTGGAGTCTATCGCCTATCAGACCCGCGACGTGCTGGAAGCGATGCAGGCTGACTCCGGCATCCGCCTGCACGCGCTGCGCGTCGACGGCGGCGCGGTCGCCAACAACTTCCTGATGCAGTTCCAGTCCGATATTCTCGGCACCCGCGTCGAGCGCCCGGAAGTCCGTGAAGTCACGGCGCTGGGTGCGGCTTACCTGGCCGGTCTGGCAGTTGGCTTCTGGCAGAACCTGGACGAGCTGCAGGAGAAAGCGGTGATCGAGCGCGAATTCCGTCCGGGGATCGAAACCACCGAACGTAACTACCGCTACAGCGGCTGGAAAAAAGCGGTGAAACGCGCCCTGGCGTGGGAAGAGCACGAAGAGTAATCCCGCCGAAACCGTCCCGGTAGCGCAGCGCTTACCGGGACGACGGCTTTATGCGCAACGTTTTTTCTTCGCCCGGATAAGGTGCCCGGCACCGGCTCGGGCTTCTTTTTCGCCCCGCCATGCGAATGCCTTTTCCCCACACTTTTTCGGCGGAATTATTTTTCCTCAAACGCTGGCAAACGTTTGCTTTTGCATTACAGTCCGCTAAAATCCCCGCTTTGCCACCTTGGGATTGCTTGTGATGTCCGTGAATACCGCCGAGCCAGAAAATGCGCAACCGGTTGCGCATAAACAAACCAGCGAATTAATCTACCGCCTCGAAGACCGCCCCCCGCTGCCACAAACGCTGTTCGCCGCCTTCCAGCACCTGCTGGCGATGTTTGTTGCGGTGATCACGCCGGCGCTATTAATTTGTCAGGCTCTGGGTCTTCCCGCCCAGGATACGCAGCACATCATCAGCATGTCGCTGTTTGCTTCCGGCGTGGCATCGATTATTCAAATTAAGGCCTGGGGACCGGTCGGCTCCGGGCTCCTCTCCATTCAGGGCACCAGTTTTAACTTCGTCGCCCCGCTGATTATGGGCGGTACCGCGCTAAAAACCGGCGGCGCCGACGTGCCGACGATGATGGCCGCGCTGTTCGGCACCCTGATGCTGGCCAGCTGCACGGAAATGGTCCTCTCCCGCATTCTGCACCTTGCGCGACGCGTTATTACCCCGCTGGTCTCCGGCGTGGTGGTGATGATTATCGGCCTGTCCCTCATTCAGGTTGGCCTGACCTCCATCGGCGGCGGCTACGCGGCGATGGCCGACCACACCTTCGGCGCGCCGAAAAACCTGCTGCTGGCGGGTATCGTGCTGGGGCTGATCATTATTCTTAACCGCCAGCGCAACCCCTACCTGCGCATCGCTTCGCTGGTTATCGCGATGGCGGCCGGCTACCTGGCGGCCTGGCTGCTCGATATGCTTCCCGCCAATACCGCGGCAACCGACAGCAGCCTGATTATGGTGCCCACCCCGCTCTATTACGGTCTGGGGATTGACTGGAACCTGCTGCTGCCGCTGATGCTGGTGTTTATGATCACCTCCCTGGAAACGATCGGCGATATCACCGCCACTTCCGACGTTTCCGAGCAGCCGGTTTCCGGCCCGCTGTATATGAAGCGACTGAAGGGCGGCGTGTTGGCCAACGGCCTGAACTCGTTTGTCTCCGCGGTATTTAATACCTTCCCGAACTCCTGCTTCGGTCAGAATAATGGCGTGATTCAGCTCACCGGCGTGGCCAGCCGCTACGTCGGTTTTGTGGTGGCGCTGATGCTTATCGTGCTCGGGCTGTTCCCGGCGGTCAGCGGCTTTGTGCAGCATATCCCTGAGCCGGTGCTCGGCGGCGCGACGCTGGTGATGTTCGGCACCATCGCCGCATCCGGCGTGCGCATCGTCTCCCGCGAGCCGCTGAACCGCCGGGCGATCCTGATTATCGCCCTGTCGCTGGCGGTGGGTCTCGGCGTCTCCCAGCAGCCGATGATCCTGCAGTTCGCCCCTGACTGGCTGAAGAACCTGCTCTCCTCCGGTATCGCCGCCGGCGGTATTACGGCGATTGTGCTGAATTTGGTCTTCCCGCCAGAGAAAAACTGATCCCGCCTTGCTCCCCGGCCGCGCACGGCGGCCGGGGCAGCCTGAAGTCTGCCCCTTTTAGCCCCCTCACATCATCTGATTACACAATTCCTGTCTTGAGGATTGCGCATAATTCGGGCATAACAGCCTTATGTGCCTCGCTCAGGATGTAAGACCATGAAATTTCCTGGAAAGTTGATTCTCTGGCTGCTGGCCGTTCTGCTGGTCGCGATCGTTGCCGCCTGGTTCCTGCTACAGACCCACTGGGGCTCGCGTCAGGCCAGCGCCTGGCTGAGCGACGGCACCGGCTGGCAGGTCTCCTTCGATGCGATGGATCACGACTTCTCGGCGCCGCTCCACCTGCAGCTGCAAAACGTGACGTTCGGTCGCGACGGCAAGCCCCCGACGCTGGTTGCCAAAACGGTGGATATCGGCTTTAGCACCCGCCAGTTCAGCGATCCGCTGCATGCCGATGAGATTGTGCTCAGCGACGGGACGTTAAACCTTTCCCCCTCCTCCGCCTCTTTGCCCTTTGCCGCCGACCGCCTGCAGCTGCGCAATATGGCGTTTAACAGCCCGGAAACCGGCTGGGACCTGAGCGCGCAGCGGGTGACCGGCGGCGTCAGCCCGTGGGCGCCGGAAGCGGGCAACGTTCTGGGGAAAAAAGCGCAAATTCAGATGAGCGCGGGTTCGCTGACTCTCAACGGGGTTGAGGCCAGCAACGTCCTGATTCAGGGAAGCATTGATAATGGCGAAGTCACGCTGTCCACTCTCGGCGCCGATATCGCCCGCGGAACGCTAACCGGCAACGCCAAACGCGGCGCCGACGGCAGCTGGCTGGTTGATAATCTGCAGCTGAATGAAACCCGCCTGCAGAGCGATAAGGCGCTGGCGGACTTCTTCGCTCCGCTGACCACCGTCCCTTCGCTGCAAATTGGCCGCCTCGATGTGACCGATGCCAGCCTGCAGGGAACCGACTGGGCGGTCACCGGCCTGGACCTCAGCCTGCGCAATCTGACCTTAAGCCACGGCGACTGGCAGAGCGAGGACGGCACCCTGTCGATGAACGCCAGCGAATTCATTAACGGCTCGCTGCACTTCCTCGATCCAATCCTTAATGCCGAATTCTCGCCGCAGGGTATCGCCCTGCGTCAGTTTACCTCGCGCTGGGAAGGCGGGATGGTGCGCACCTCCGGCCGCTGGCTGCGCGACGGCAAGGCGCTGGTGCTGGATGACACCGCCTTTGCCGGGCTGGAATATACTCTGCCGGAAAACTGGAAACAGCTGTGGATGGAGCCGCTGCCGGCCTGGTTACAGAGCCTGACGCTGAAGAAATTCGGCGCCAGCCGCAACCTGGTTATCGATATCGATCCGCAGTTCCCCTGGCAGGTTACCGCCCTTGACGGCTACGGCGGCGAACTGCAGCTGGTGAAGGATCGGCGCTGGGGCGTATGGAACGGCAGCGCGACGCTCAACGCCGCCGCCGCGACCTTTAACCGCGTTGACGTCCGCCGCCCGTCGCTTAAGCTCAGCGCCAACGCCTCAACGGTCAATATCAACGAGCTTAGCGCCTTTACCGAGCGCGGTATTTTACAGGCCACCGCCGCGGTGTCGCAGCTTCCCCAGCGCCAGGTTAATCTCAGCCTGAACGGGCGCGGCGTACCGCTGAACGTCCTGCAGGCGTGGGGCTGGCCCGCGCTACCGGTTTCCGGTGACGGCAATTTCCAGCTAACCGCCAGCGGCAGCGTGCTAGCCGATGCGCCGCTCAGGCCGACGGTGAACGGCCAGCTCAGCGCGACCAATATGGAAAAACAGCAGGTTGCGCAGGTGATGCGCAGCGGCGAGGTAAGCGGCGCCCAGCCCGCGCCCGTCGCGCCTTAATTTCCTCGTCCTCCAGCCTTCTCCCTGCGGGGAGAAGGTCCCCCTATATTTCCCGCCCCTGAAACCTGTTGCCATTTTGCGGCTGTTTGTGCCTATTTCCCGCAACATGTTCCTTTCAAATAGCAGAATTGCTATAACCAAAATACTGGAAGTCAAAAAAATAATTAAAGTCCCTGTAGCTACAAAAATAAAAGGAACAACTATGTCCGCAATACGTCAACATGCGCTGGAGAATATGCAAAAATTCTCCAGAGCGATGATCGGTGCTGTATTGTTCTTGCCGGTCATCGGTTTAATTCTGGCACTCAGTTCTGTCTTAACTAACCCAACATTAATTTCTGAAACCAGTTTTTTACATCAGCTTGGTCAACTGCTCGGCGATACCTTCTGGCCATTATTCGGCAATCTCGGATTACTGTTTTGCGTTGGTATTAGTTACGGTCTGGCAAAAGATAAAAAAACGGAAGTGGCGCTGGTTTCGGTCATGTGTTTTATCATGTTTCTGGGGGCCAACCACTCGTGGCTGGAGCATACTCACGGGATTGCCGAAAAAATTAACGGCGAATATTACGGTACCGGCCAGACGCAGATCCTAGGGTTCGTGGTGGTCGATATGGGGGTATTCCTCGGCATTATTCTCGGCTGCACCATCGCCTGGGTACATAATAAAGTCTCGACCATTGAGCTGCCCGGCGCGCTGTCGATGTACGGCGGCGCGAAGCTGACCCTGGTGGCCATGACGCCCGTTATCATCTTCTATGCGATCGCCTTCACCTGGATCTGGCCGTTTATGACCCACGGCATCGCGGCGTTAACCGGGTTTATGAAAAACGCCGGCGTCGCGGGCGTCTTCGTCTACGGCTTCTTTGAAAAATTCCTTATCCCCACCGGCCTGCACCATTTCGTGTGGTCGCCGTTCCAGCTGACGCAGATCGGCGGCACGCTGAACGTTGACGGGCAGGTCGTTTCCGGCACCCAGGCGATTTTCCTCGCCTATATGCGCCATCCGGATCTCACCCCGGTGATGAACGAAGCCCTACGCTTCTCCCAGCAGGGGATGACCACGATTTTCGGCCTGGCCGGCGCCTCGCTGGCGTTTTACCACACCGCGAAGCCTGAGAAGAAAATGCTGGCCAAAGCGATTCTGCTGCCCGCCATTATCACCTCGATGCTGACCGGGATTACCGAACCCATTGAGTTCACCTTCCTGTTTGTTTCGCCGCTGCTGTGGGTGATCCACGCGACGTTAACCGCCGCCTCGCAGGCCATTTGCGACATCTTCACCGTTCGTCCGTGGGGCGCATCCGGGCTGATCGAATTCCTGATTTATAACCTGCCGCTGCCGGTTTCGCTCACGCGCTGGCCCGGCTATGTGCTTATCGGTATCGGTCAGTTTGCCGTCTACTACGTTATTTTCCGCACCCTGGTGGTAAAACTGAATTTGAAAACGCCGGGCCGCGAAGACGATGAAAATGTGAAGCTATATAGCAAAGCGGATTATCGCAAAAAGATGAGCGATAAATCGGCGGTCACCGATGAAATTATTAATGGTTTAGGCGGTAAGGATAATATTATTTCCGTTGATAACTGCTTCACCCGCCTGCGGGTCGCTATTAAAAATATGCAACTGGTTGACGATGATATATTGAAAAGCACCGGCGCCAATGGCGTGGTGCGCAACAGAAATGAAGTACAGGTTATTTATGGCGTCAAGGTGGGACAGGTTCGTTCCCGGGTTGATAGCTGGCTCGCAGAAAATTAATCAGGAGTTATTTATGAAATTAACCGTATTAGGCGGGGGCGGCGTTCGCTCCGCGTTTCTGGCAAAATCACTGGCTTATAACGCGCACCGCATTGGTTTAACGGAAGTGGTATTTCTCGACAGCTCCGCTGATAACCTGGCCATCTTTGGCGAGATCGCCCGCTACGTCTTTCAGGCTATCCGCCCGGATATTCACTTTAGCGCTACCCGCGATCCGGTCGCCGCGCTGACGAATACCAACTACGTTATTACCACCCTGCGGGTCGGCGGCGACGAGAGCCGTATTCGCGACGAGCGCATTGCGCTTGAGCATAATACGTTAGGCCAGGAGACCACCGGCGCCGGCGGTTTTGCCATGGCGATGCGTTCAATACCGGCGATTCTGGACTACTGCCGCCTCATCGAAGAGCACGCCGCCGAGGACGCAATCCTGTTTAACTTCACCAATCCGTCGGGGCTGGTGACCGAGGCGATTATCAAGTCCGGCTTTAAGCGCCGGGTATACGGTATCTGCGATGCGCCGTCGGAGCTGATTCGCGAGCTGCCGGAGATCCTCGGCTGCGACGAGCGTGACCTTGGCGTCGAGTGCTACGGCCTGAACCACTTCTCCTGGTTTACCCACTTCACGGTGCGCGGAGAAGACGTGACCGAACGCCTGATCGCCAGCCCGGATCTGTATCGTAAAACGGCGATGCAGTATTTCTCGCCCGAGCTGGTTGAACTATGCGACAAGCAGCTGCTGAACGAATATCTCTACTATTACTACTACCGCGAGGTGGCGTTAAAAGCGATTCAGGAAGCGCCGGAAACCCGCGGGGAGCAGATCGCCCGCATCAACCGCGATATGCGCGATGAGCTGCAAACCGTTGACGTACGGGCCAACCCGGAAGCGGCGTTCAATATCTGGATGAAGCACTACCTGCGCCGGGAAAACAGCTATATGCAGAATGAGTCGCAGCAGGAGAAGTTCCATACTCGCGAGCCGCTTACCCTACAGCAGTTTATCGAAGAGCCGGACACCGGCGGCTACGCGGGCGTGGCGCTGGATATCCTGGAGGCGGTCAACAGCACCACCACCAAGCGTATCGTGGTGTCGATATCCAATAACGACACCCTCGACTTCCTGCGCCCGGATGATGTGATTGAGATTAGCTGCGATCTGAGCAAAGATGGCCTGAAGCCGGTCACCCCGGCGCACGTGCCGACGGCGCAGAAGAATATGATCGCCAGCGTCAAAGAGTATGAACGCCTGGCGGTGGCGGCGATCCTGCAGCGGGATAAGTCGCTGGCGATACGGGCGCTGATGGCTCATCCGCTGGTCGGCTCCTGGTCGCTGGCGCAGAAGCTGGTTAACGCCTACCTCGACGATAAGCTGGTTGCCGACTGGCGGTAATCACCCCCAGCCTCCGGGCTGCAGCCTCAACGCCGCAGCCCGGAAACACTGCGGCGCCGCGTCTAAAGGGCGTCGCCCGCCCTGCCTTTTGCGGTCTGAATAAACCACATCTTCAGAAAGCGCTCAAAGCCCAATATGCAGTAGCCGAAAAACGGGTTGCTCCAGTAAATATCATCATCGAACTTCTGCGGATCGTGAATAATAAACGCGGTATCCGCCGCCTGGGCCAGCGGACTTTGATAGTCGCCGGTAAAGCAGACCAGGTTAATCTCTTTTCCCTCCAGCGCCTTTACCCAGTTTAGCGCCGAGCTGCTGCGCCCGGATTTAGAAATTATCCAGATCGAGTCGAATTTGGCGGCGTTTTTCTGTTCGAGAATTTCATAATCCGGCCACAGCGCGAGGCTGGCGTTTACGCCGGTCACCAGAAACTTATTATAAATATATTGCGCAATCAGCTGCGAGAAGCCGCTGCCGTGAACCAGGATGCGGTGCTGCTGCAGGCTTTCCAGCAGCGGGGTGACCTGCTCCGCCGGCAGAATGCTCATATAGTCGATGTCGTTGGTGACATCGAGCTTAGGCATGGTGATATTGAATTTAATAAAATAGACCAGCTCCAGCCAGCCGCTGAACTTGAGCTTCTTTGCCAGACGCACCAGTGAGGAAGGATTGCTGTAGCAGCGCTCGGCGACGGCGCGGATCCCCTCCCGCACGCAGCGTTCAGGATCGTGCTGAATAGAGCGCAGGACGGTCATTTCCGTTTTACTCAGCTTAACGTCACGAAAGATGTTTTCTAAATCCATTCCGGGCTCCTCTCAGCGGCAGATTACGCTATCACCGAACGGCAAAACTGTCTGTGGCGTGAGTCACCGCAATGAAACGGAAATTACCTTTTCCAAATAAATGGAATAAAAAAACCTTTTACCGTGCGGCATCGGGGGCGGTCAGCAAAAAAACGGCGCCGTCATCCACTTATCGGAGCGGCGCTTCAGGCTTTTCTGCACGCCAGCGGCGTCGTGCACCGCATCTTTCCGGGCTTTTAAGAGGAGATAATCGACGCGAAAACCCCTGCGAAGAGGAGATTGCGCTAGCGCACGAGAATGTAAAAAAGTGTAAGCCACGGATTTTGAAAGGATTTGACCAGGAGTGTTCTGTAAAGTCCAGTTTTAACAGTAAAAAAGTGCGTTTAGGTATGTGGTAAATGACTGAAAGTAGCTATAATGCGCCCCGCCTCCATGTAGCAATCGAGGCGCGGAAGATCGTCATCTCCGGTGAGGTGGCTGGACTTCAAATCCAGTTGGGGCCGCCAGCGGTCCCGGGCAGGTTCAACTCCTGTGATCTTCCGCCAGTTGCTCTCCTCTACGCCATTTGATGGTGAATTCTGTACCAGGCGCGGGTAATCACTCTTTCAATCCGTCATTAAAATCGAGTCTGCATTCAGCATATTTTCGACCTTTTCGTTTTCCCCCCTCCAGGCACCTTTAGCTTTCAGCTCTATGCATGACCGTTTGGCAAATGGCTTCGGATGTCGCGCGAGAAAACCAGAGCCTGCCCTGGCCGGTAAAAACAGCAGGGGCCTCCTTGCCCCGCTTCTCATCAGAAGTAGTACCCAATATTGACGTTAGTGCGGAAATACCATTTGCCGCTGCCCTCGGATTCGGTGCTGGTCCAGCCCGTGGCGTTCAGCGCCCCGCCCCAGGGGTTGACGTTCTTCGCCCAGCCGAGGTCGACCCACAGCATCACCGGCAGGGCGAATACCTGCACCCCCACGGTATTCATCTGCGAATCCTGCCAGCCGCTTTTGTCTTTCCACAGCACGCTGTAGTCATTATAGAAACGCAGCTTTGATACCGCTCCCCACTGCACATCGACGTCGCGAGCAAGGTTTAGCGACGCGGTGGTAGCCTTTGCCGGGATGAGGTAGGCCGGCGTCAGGCCGTTGCCACCCATCAGGATCGTATCGTCGCTGACGCCCGCCGGGTTCTTAGGATCGTACTGATAGCGAATCACCTGCGACGTGAGCTGCCACGGCCCGTTGTGCGCCATTCCGTGCAGGCCTGCCGCCCAGAAGGTGCCGTCATCGTCCGTTTCGCGATTGTGCAGACGCGCCAGCGCCAGCGAGCCGCCCAGCTCGTTACTCCAGCCTCCGCCGTGAAACTCCCTGGCGATGCGGACGTTCACCTGATCGCGCTTCTCGTTACGCTGCTGATGCTGGCTCGGGTAAATGGTGTTCTTCAGGCGGCTGTAGTCGCCCACCTCCGGCGCATAGCGCAGATTTTCCGGCTCCATCCACGGAAAATAGGCCATATCCAGCGACCAGTTATTATCGTGATATTGATAGTTCACCCCGCTGCCGGCATTGACGCCAAAGCCTAAATAAAAGGGAATGCCGTAAGACCAGCCGAATTGCGGATAGGGTTCAAGGCCGAAAGGTTTACCCGGAATACCGAGCGTAATATTGTTATTATCGTTTAAACGATAGCCCACATAGGCCCGGTCGACGGCATATTTATGGTGATCCTGAAACCAGAATCCGGCGTCAAAGAAATAGTTATTATAAAATCCGCTGCTGTCGATACGAAAGGTATCAAAACGCAGATGCGGCGGGTGGCGATAATTACTGCCGTGCCAGTCTTCATAGCGGTAGTTGGCCCGCAGGGCGCCGCCGAAATCCACGCCGGCAAGATTATCGGCGCTGCGCCAGCCGAGATGCGGAAACGGCTTTCCTTGCTCCGCCTGCGCGAAGCCCCCGGTACACGCGCCCAGCAGCAGCGTGATGATAATTTTACGCATAGCACATGCCTCACTTTATATTTTAATAAACAACAGCAGTCCGCCGCCGCTAAATAGCGGCGTTTTTAATTAATTTGTCTCAGCGGTGAAACAATCAGCTAAATATCGCGATGATGATATTTTTGTCTCAAATATGAAACTCGGTTTATTATTTGATATAAAGAAAGTCGCATGCAGCGTGGCGTGAGTCAAGGCGTAAACTTTGCGCTATAACGCAATATTATTATTCATTACTTCAGCAATTAATATTTTTGAAGTCTACGCAAAATTATTCTCAAATATGAAACAGCGGGGGCCGGACTGTCCGATCCTTGTCGGGTAAGCGATTTTCTCTTTTTGAATATAACTCTTATCGCCGCCGGACCGTTTTTCCCCGGCCGCCGCCGGTCTATCCTCGACGCATTCAACCGATGAACCGATTCGCAAACCGGAGAGTATATGAAAGCAATCGCGATTACCCGCGCAGCGGCAGAAGGCCGCAATATCCCCTTTTTAAGCGCCATCGAGCTGCCGGTTCCTACCGCCGAGGGCCATGACCTGCTGGTCGAGGTAAAGGCCATTTCCGTTAACCCGGTGGACACCAAGGTGCGCGCCGGATTCAATGCCGATACTCCGCGGGTGCTGGGCTGGGATGCGGTTGGCACGGTAAAAGCCGTTGGCGAGGCGGTCACCCTGTTCGCGCCGGGCGATGAGGTCTGGTACGCCGGCGCGCTGGGCCGTCCGGGAAGCAACGCGGAGTTTCAGCTGGTGGACGAACGGATCGTGGCCCTCAAGCCGCGCTCGCTGGATAACGCTTCCGCGGCCGCCCTGCCGCTCACCGCTATTACCGCCTGGGAATTGTTATTCGATCGCCTGGGCGTCCAGGAGGGCGGCAACGCCGGCGACACGCTGCTGATCGTCGGCGCGGCGGGCGGCGTCGGCTCAATCCTTACCCAGCTGGCTCGCAGGCTGACCGGGATGACGGTGATCGGAACGGCATCGCGCCCGGATAGTCAGAAATGGGTGCTGGACGCCGGCGCGCATCACGTGATTGACCACAGTAAGCCGCTGAGCGAAGAGCTGGCCCGTATCGGGGTGAAGGAAGTGACCCACGTCGCCAGCCTGAACAACACCGAACAGCATTATTCGCAGCTGATTGATGCCCTCGCGCCGCAGGGTAAACTGGCGCTGATCGACGATCCGCAAACCCTCGACGCCCGGCCGCTGAAGGCCAAAAGCATCTCGCTGCACTGGGAGTTTATGTTTACCCGCTCAATGTTTGAAACGTCGGATATCGTTGCCCAACATCGGCTGCTGACCCGCGTCGCCGCGCTGATTGATGATAAAACGATTAAAACCACGCTCGGCGAACACTATGGCGCGATCACCGCGGAAAATCTGCAGAAAGCGCACGCTCAGCTCGAAACCGGACGCGCGGTGGGCAAAATCGTGCTGGAAGGGTTCTAAGACAACGGTTTGCGGCACTGAAGAGCCTTTCTGACGGCCGTTGAGCCCTAATGTCACCCCCGATCCCCCGCCAGCCGGGGGATTGTCCGCCTTTTTTAACCCTTTGAGCTAATTCCCTCCCGCCCGGCGCTGGCCAGGCTACGCTTAGCGTTGCCGCGCAAAAAACACGCATCTCCCTCCGCCCTATTCAGCACCTTTATTCAGAAGAGGTTTCGCTATGCAGATCAACGCTATTGGTACTAACTCCGCCAGCCAGCCGCTGGCCGCGATGGCCATCTCCCGCCGCGAGCCTGGGCCGCACGATGTGCAGATCGCCATCGACTACTGCGGCGTCTGCCACTCCGACCTGCACCAGGCCCGCTCCGAATGGGCCGGGACGATCTACCCCTGCGTGCCGGGGCATGAAATCGTTGGCCGGGTCACCGCCGTCGGCGAGCACGTCTCCGGCCACGCGGTGGGCGACCTGGTGGGCGTCGGCTGTATGGTCGACAGCTGTAAGCAGTGCGAAGAGTGCGAGGCAGGACTGGAAAACTATTGTGACCACACGGTGCTCACCTATAACAGTCCCACTCAGGATGCGCCCGGCCATACGCTGGGCGGCTACTCTCAGCAAATCGTCGTTCACGAGCGTTACGTGCTGCGCGTGCGCCACCCGCAGGAGCAGCTGGCCGCCGTAGCGCCGCTGCTGTGCGCCGGTATCACCACGTACTCGCCGCTGCGTCACTGGAACGTCGGGCCGGGCAAAAAAGTGGGCATCGTCGGCATCGGCGGGCTGGGGCACATGGGGATCAAGTTGGCCCACGCCATGGGCGCCCACGTGGTGGCCTTTACCACCTCGGAATCCAAGCGTGACGCGGCCAGAGAGCTGGGAGCGGACGAAGTGGTGGTGTCGCGCAACGAGGCGGAAATGGCGGCGCACGTCAAAAGCTTCGACTTTATTCTTAACACCGTGGCGGCCCCACACAACCTCGATGCCTTCACCACGCTGCTTAAACGCGACGGCACGCTGACCCTGGTGGGCGCGCCGGCAACCCCTCACCCGTCGCCGGAAGTGTTTAACCTGATATTTCGTCGTCGGTCGATTGCCGGGTCGATGATTGGCGGGATCCCGGAAACCCAGGAGATGCTCGATTTCTGCGCCGAACACGGCATCGTCGCCGATATTGAGCTGATCCGCGGGGATCAGATCAACGAAGCGTGGGAAAGGATGGTCAAAGGCGACGTCAAATATCGCTTCGTGATCGACAGCGCCACCCTCGCCGGCTAAGCCCCGCGGCGAAAGGTCCGCCGCCACTCCGCCGGGCTGACGCCAAAGCGGGACTTAAACTGCTGGCGCCAGGTGACGGCGGAGCGAAATCCGACCATTTCCGCCACCTGCTCAACGGGCATCTCGCCCGCTTCGAGCAGGATTTGGCTGCGCCGCAGCCGCTCCGCGGTAAGCCAGTCGGCAATGCTCATCCCGGTGGCCTGCGCAAAATGGCGGGTCAGGGTGCGGCGGCTCATCGCCACCACCTGGGCCAGCGAATCGAGGTTGTGCGTTTCGTGGATATGCTGCTGGAGATACTCAAGCAGGCAGTTAATGCGCGCATCGCGGGTGCTTTTCGGCACCGGCTGGGCGATAAACTGCGCCTGGCCGCCTTCGCGATGGGGCGGAACGATCATCCGCCGGGCAATCTGGTTGGCCGCCAGGCTGCCGAAGCGCTGGCGAATAATATACAGGCAGCAGTCGAGCGCCGCCGCGGTGCCCGCCGAGGTGATTATCCGCCGATCATTGACGTACAGCGCGTTGATATCCAGCCGCACCTGCGGGAAAAGGCGCTGAAAATCCTGCTCAAACTCCCAGTGGGTCGCCGCTCGCCTGCCGTCCAGCAGCCCGGCGTAGCCCAGCACGAATGCCCCCAGGCAGAGACCAACTATTTCGGCGCCGTTATCCCGCGCCCGCACCAGGCTATCGAGCAGGGCCTGCGGCGGGCGCTGATTCACCGCCCCCCAGTAGGGCACCACCACAATATCCGCCCGCTCAAGGGCGGTAAAACCATCCCGGGCGTGGAGCGCGAAGCCGTCGCGGGCGGTCAACATCCCCGGCCGCTCGGCGCACAGGCGCAGGTTAAAACGCTTGGTTTCTGACACGCTATCGCCAAACAGCATGCAGGGAACGGAGTAGTGAAACGGGCTAAACCCTTCCACCGCGACAATCGCCACCTCGGTTAACTTCATCGCTGCCTCCTCTCCCGGCCAGAAGCTTAAAATACCATGCTTTCCCCATCCTGCGGGATGCTGACCACCCCGGCAATCTGGTTATCAGCCACGTACTCGCTCAGCTCCCGACGGCTCAGCAGGCAGTGGTTCACCGCTTCCATATGGCCGACGACGATCTGCGCCTCCGGCAGGGTAAAGTGCGTTTTCAGCACGTCTTCTTTGCCCATGATGATCGGCCCAAAGCCGATGACGTGGGCATACCCGGCATTCAGCACCACCACATCGGGGCGCAGGCGGATCATGTCAGCTTCGATTTCATCGCACCAGATGGTGTCCCCCACCAGCCACAGCGTTTTCTCCTGCGGATGACGCAGCACCACGCCGCAGGCTTCGCCCAGGCGCTCCGCCATCGCCGGCACGGCGTAGGTGCGATCGCTCCCGTGCTGCCCGGAGGTGGTTTTCTGCAGGCTCACGCCGGCAAATTCGCTGCTCTCAGACAGCAGGCGAATATCGCTAAATCCCTGGCCCCGCAGCAGCCGGGCATCGGCCTCATGCTGGACAAAAACCGGCAGCGCTTTGGGGATCGCGGCGATCGCCGCCGCGTCCCAGTGATCCTCATGGGTATGGGTCACGATCGCGGCGTCGACATCAATAATGACAGAGAGCGGCAAAGGCAGCGCCACCAGCGGGTTACGCAGCTCGCTGCGGGCGGTGCCGGCAAATCCCGGCCAGGCGGCCCTATCCGCCAGCATCGGGTCGATGAGGAATTTCTTACCTGCGTATTCAATAAGTTGGGTCGCGTTACGGATGTGGGTGATGTTCATGATGCTCGTTCCTCTTCGGGATAATCTGGCGAACATCGTACGTCCCACAAGCCTGGCGCAATATGGGCATTCGGGCAATGATCGATGAGATTGGGCCAACTTTCTCCGCTTGTCAGCCGCCGCCGGCTATGCTGTGCTGAACGCTCAATTTTCTGGAGAAGTGGCCCCGATGAAAAAGAGACTGACCGCCGCCGATATGCACGATGCCGAAGTGATTGCCGACACCCCGTGGTTCAGTATGCGCAAGGTGGCTATCGACATCACCGCTAGCGAACGCCGCGACTTTTACTCCATCCACTATCCGCGCCCGGCGGTAGGCGTTGTGGCGATGCAGCAGGATAAAGTGCTGCTGATCCGCCACTACCGCTATCTGATTGACCAGGTGGTGTGGGCCATCCCGTCAGGCGGCGTCGATGAAGGCGAAGAGCCGCGGGCGGCCGCCCTGCGTGAGCTGTGCGAGGAGACCGGCTGGCAGGCCAAAAACGCCGAAGAGATTATCCGCTACAACCCCTCCTACGGCAGCAGCGACCAGCTGTTCATCACCTGGCTTGCCCGCGATCTGGAGTACGTCGGGATGGACGCCGACCAGGATGAAGTGATGGAAACCGGCTGGTTTACCTTCGAAGAGATTCGGGAGCTGATCGCCCGCGGCGAGATGCCGGACGGGCTATCGCTGGTGCCGCTGCTGCACCTGATGGCGCAGCGGCACGGTGGTTTAGCGTAACGGTTTAAGCATGCGCCAGCGGAACCACAGCTGGGCGACGAGGATCAGCACGCCGCCGACAATCTTCTGCAGCGGCAGCTGCTCGTGATACCACAGGGCGGCGGCAATCACCGTCAGCAGCGGTTCGAGCACCATAATAATCGCCGCGCTGGCAACCGCCGCGTACTTCTGCCCCTTCATCTGCAGGCCGAAGCGCAGGCTGGTGGCGATAACGATGCTGGCGAGCAGCCAGCCGAAGGTGGGTAGGGTAAACGGCCGATCCCAGCTTTCAACCGCCGCCGAGATCGCCAGCCCCACCAGCCCGGTGATCCCCAGCTGCACGGCGGTCAGCGGGATCAGCGGCACCTCGCGGGCGCAGCGGCTGGTGTAGCAGAACCAGATTGACTGCACCAGCGCGGTGAGCAGAAACCAGCCCTGGCTGGGGTGGAAGGCAATCGGCATATGCAGGCTCAGCAGGGCAAGGCCGACGATCGCCAGCGGCAGGCACTCCCAGTAAGCGCGCGCCGGGCGCGTTTTCATCATCACCCATGCGGTCAGCGGAACAAACAGCATCGACAGGCTCATGATAAACGCCCCCTCGCCCAGCGACGGCGTGGTCGACACCGAGTAAATCCACAAGCACAGGTTTAGCGCAAACCACAAGCCGCTGATGAGTATCGGCGGCCACTGCCGTTTCTCTACGCGAAAACCGCGGCAGAAAGGCAGCAGCAGCAGCGCGGCGAAAAAGAAGCGCAGGCCGAGGAAGGCAAAAACCGGCATCCCGGCAATGGCTTCACGCGAAAATATCCACCCGCACGCGGCGATGATCGTGGCGGCGACCAGCAGCACATCCGCCTGACGTTGCCGAAGCATATACACCTCTCCCTACGTGAGTAATTACCAGCCCGGCACCGCGCCGCCGTTGAAGATCGTTTCCGCCGCCTTCGCCACTTCCGGCGACTGATAGGACTGCATAAACTCCTTCACGTTCTGCGCATCTTTATTGTCATCGCGGGTAACGATGATGTTCACGTAGGGCGAGTTTTTATCCTCGATAAAAAGGCCGTCGCGCACCGGCGAGAGCCCGGTTTGCTGGAGGTAGGTGGTGCTGATAATCGCCACATCGACCTTGGGATCGTCGATCGCGCGCGGCAGCTGCGCGCCTTCCAGCTCCATGATTTTCAGGCTATGCGGGTTGGCGGTGATATCGAGAGCCGTCGGCAGCAGCCCGGTGCCGGCTTTGAGGGTAATCAGCTTCTGCTGCTGCAGCAGAAGCAGCGCGCGACCGAGGTTGGTCGGATCGTTAGGAATGGCGATGGTCGCCCCGTCCTTGAGGTCAGCGACCGATTTAATCTTGCGCGAGTAGCCCGCCATCGGGAACACGAAGGTGTTGCCGACCGCCACCAGATGATAGCCGTGAGCTTTATTATCCTGTTCGAGGAACGGCCGGTGCTGGAAGACGTTGGCGTCCAGATCCCCGGCGTTAGTCGACTCGTTCGGCAGCAGGGAGCCGCTAAAACCAACCAGCTCAACGTCGAGGCCATACTTCTCTTTCGCCACCTGCTTCGCCACTTCCGCCACATCCTGTTCAGCGCCGTTAATAACGCCGACTTTAATGTGTTTTGCATCGCCGTCCTGCCGATCGCAACCCGCCAGCAGCAGGCCCGTCAGCACCACCGCGGCGGCTGTCCATAAACGCAATTTCATTATCTTCACCCTGTTAGTCCATTAGAAAGTCATTATTATTTTCGTACGAAACTATAACGGCTTTATGGCCGGCTTTTAAACATCAAAAGCAGCAACAGGAAATAAAATCATCTACTGAATTTAGCCTCATGGGCCAGCAGCCACTCTTTGCGCGCCAGGCCGCCGCCGTAGCCGGTGAGCGAGCCATCTTTGCCGATAATCCGGTGGCAGGGGATAACAATCGCCAGCCGGTTGGCGCCGTTGGCGTTGGCCACCGCCCGCACCGCCCCGGCATTGCCCATCAGTGCGGCAAGCCCCTGATAATGCTCGGTCGTGCCGTAGGGTACCGCCCGCAGCTGTTGCCAGACCGCCTGCTGAAAATCGCTGCCCGGCGCGTCAAGCGTCAGGGAGAAGCGCTGCCGCTGGCCGGCAAAGTACTCCCCGATCTCCGCCACCGCCTGGCGCGTATGGGCGTTTTCCCCGGCGATAATATTGGCCGCCAGCAGGCGCTGAAGGTCGCGGAATTCGCTCTCCAACATCCGCCGGTCGACAAACTCCAGCAGGCAAACCCCGCGCTCGGTAGCGCAGACAAACATCGGTCCGATGGGGGTGGTAAAGCGGTGGATCAGGATCACCCGCCCCGCTTTGCTCGGCGCCCGGCCGGTGAGCTTTTTGCAGGTATAGCCGAAGCCGCTTAGCGAATCGTAGCCGCTGTCAAACGCCGCGTCGGTCGCGCTGCGCCCGCCCTGTAGCTCCTGCAGGGCGGTATTGACCCGCAGCATCCGCTGGAAGGCCTGAAAGGTCATGCCGTAGTTCTGGCTAAACCAGCGCCGCATGCGCTCCGGGCTGATGTGCTGCTGGCGCAGCTGGTCGTCGGTGATCCGCACCTTCGGCGCGGCGCGCAGTCTGCTGCATCACCTGCTCCACCATCGGCGGCGCGGAGCTGGCGTTTTCCGTCGGCCGACAAATCTTACACGGGCGAAAGCCGGCGCTGAGCGCGGCTTTAAAATCGCTATAAAACTCCACGTTTTCCCGCTTTGGCTTGCGGGCGCGGCAGGTGGCGATGCAGAACACGCCGGTGGTTTTCACGCCGACGTAAAAAAGCCCGGCGTATTGGGATGAGCGGGCCACCAGCGCCTCATACCAGGTATCGCATAACCCTTTATCAGTCACCTGCATTGCGGAATACCCCTTTAAACGATTGCTGCTGCCGTACGTTATGTAGCAGAGAGTGCAGATGCCCCTGCAGGGCGCTATGCAGCGCGTTGCCCATAGAAATCCGCTTCACTCCGAGACGGGTCAGCTGGTCAATATCGGGCAGCGCGGGCATCGCCATGACGTTCAGCGGCAGCGCAACCGCCGCCGCTATCGCCGCAATATCCGCCGCCTCGGTAACGCAAGGGACAAACAGGCCGTCAGCCCCATTTCGCGCATACAGCTCGACCTCGGGCAACCGTCTCAGCCAGCGCCTGCGGTCGGTTAAGCAAAAACGGATCGGTACGAATATTAAGAAACAACGCGACGCCCGCCTGTTCCAGTCCGGTTTTGACCGCCCGCAGGCGGCGGGCATAGGTTTCACCATCCACCAGGCGCCGCTCACCGTCGGCCACCAGGCTGTCCTCGAGATTAACGCCTGCCACGCCGGTTTGCGCCAGCGCTCGCAGATTATCTACCACCTCTGCGACGCTGGCGCCATACCCGAACTCCATATCCACGCTCAGCGGCAGCGCAACCTGCCCGCGGATACGCGTGACGAGCAAGAGCAGCTCAGCAAACGAGAGCTCTTCACCATCGTTATAGCCAAAGGTGTTGGCAATAGCGGCGCTGGAAGTGCCCAGAGCCAAATAGCCCGCGGCAGCCGCGGCTCTGGCGCTGGGAACATCCCAGACGTTAGCCAGCAGCACAGGCGTGGCCTGGTGATGTTGTTGTGCGAAATCCATATGTCCTCCGGTTTTGTTGTTATGCGCAGAATTCTGGGGCTTCTGCCGGGAAGACGACAACCGAAAACCGGACGACTATTTTCTCCTGAACCGGCGTCGCCACTCGCCGGACGCCATTCTGTTCACCAACATGGTGAATCGGGTTAACGATACGGTCGTCGATTTCCCGCAAGCCGATTAACCCGTAAGTTAACGCCTGCTTTACAGCCCCAGAGCGCTAAGTCCCGGATGGTCATCAGGGCGGCGGCCCTGGGGCCAGTGGAACAGGCGTTCGTTTTCGCCGATCGGCAGATCGTTGATGCAGGCGTAGCGCGTGCGCATCAGGCCGTGCTCATCAAACTCCCAGTTTTCATTGCCGTACGAGCGGAACCAGTTGCCGCTGTCATCATGCCACTCGTAGGCGAAACGCACCGCAATGCGGTTATCGCTCCACGCCCACAGCTCCTTAATCAGCCGGTACTCCTGCTCTTTGCGCCATTTGCGCTGCAGGAAGCCGACGATTTCCGCGCGCCCGTGCACAAACTCGCTGCGGTTGCGCCATTCGCTATCGGGGGTATAGGCCAGCGCCACCTTCTGCGCATCGCGGCTGTTCCAGCCATCTTCGGCGGCACGTACTTTTTGCGCCGCGCTTTCGCGGGTAAACGGCGGCAGCGGCGGGCGTTGTTCAGTCATGATCTTCTCCTGTGTGGGTTAAATGCTGCAGGCGCTGATTCTCCTGCTCAAGGTCGTGAATACGCTGCCGCAGCGTCTGGCTATATTCCGCCACCTGCTGAGCGCTGTAGCGCGGCGTAATATGCTGCGGGCAGTTCCAGTCGAACGCCTGCAGATGAAAGCGAAAAATGCGCTCAACCCTGCCGCGGTAATTTTCCGGCTTTACCCTGGCCAGCAGCACGGGATCGTCATCCACCGCCAGCACCTCAACGGTGGCGTAGATTTTCAGCCTGGCACGGCGCGGGTAATCCATCAAAAACAGGCACGCCCTGGCGCTTCCCCGCAGGTTGCCGGTGCTGATGTACTGCCGGTTGCCGCTAAAATCAGCCATTGCCAGGGTCGTCTCATCCAGCAGATGCAGAAAGCCGGGCGGCCCGCCGCGATGCTGGATATAGGGCCAGCCGGTTTGCGAAACGGTGGCCAGATAAAAGCTATCCCGGGTGGTAATCATCGCCTCCTCGCTGGCGGTAAAGCGATCCGCCTGGCGGCGGCCGTGGGGCGACTGCCACAGCCCGTCGCTGCCCATTTCATGCTGGACATCCATCACATCCGGGGTGATGGCAATACCAAGAAAATCACCGGCCATAGATCCTCCGCGTCGTCGTATCGCTGACCACAGCATGGACTCTGCTGCGACAAATGATAATACTGGGGATCTGGCAATCATCTTTCCGTAAGGCGGGATAATAATGGACCGATTAAGCGCGATGGCGCTGTTGGTGAAGGTTACCGAACTGGGCAGTATGTCGGCGGCGGCACGCGCGCTGAACACGCCGCTGACCACCGTCAGCCGCAACATTGCCGAGCTGGAAAGCGCGCTCGGCGCGCGCCTGCTGACCCGCACCACCCGCCGGCTTACGCTGACCGATGCCGGCGTAGAGTACGTCGCCGCCGCGCGGCGGATCCTTGAAGAGGTGGACAACGCCGAGCGGCAGGCGGCCGGGGAGTATCTGCAGCCCAAGGGCGAGCTGGTGATCGCCGCGCCAACGATGTTCGGTCGCGTCCACGTTTTGCCGGTGGTGACCGATTTTCTCGCCCGTTATCCGCAAATTAACGTTCGTTTGCTGCTCAGCGACCGTAATGTTGACCTGATAGACGACCACGTCGACCTGGCGGTGCGCATCGGAACCCTGCCGGATAGCGGCATGGTGGCCACCCGCCTCGGCGAGATGCGTATCGTCACCTGCGCCCACCCGCTGCTGCTGGCAAAGCACGGCGTGCCGCAGCGCCCCCGCGATCTGGAAGGGCTGCCGATTATTAGTATTGAATCGCCGATGCCCTATCGCGGCTGGCGCTTTCGCGCCGCCGAAGCGGCAGATCGGCTGGTGGCTCTGCGCGCCGTGCTGTCGGTCACCACCCCGGAAAGCGCCGCTGACGCCGCCCGGCTGGGGGCAGGCGTGGCGCGGCTGCTGCACTATCAGGCCATCGACGGTCTGACCCGCGGCGAGCTGCAGCTCATTCTGGAATCGGTGGAACCCGAGCCGGCGCCGGTGCACCTGCTGTATACCGACCGGGATCTGGCCCCGCTCAAGCTGCGGAAGTTCCTCAGCTTCGCCGCGCCGGCGCTGCGCCGGGCGCTGCTGCGTATCGCCGGAACCGCCTAGCCTGCCGCCTTTTTCAGCGGTACTTCTTTCAGCAGCCATGACAGCATAAAGGCAACGGCCATAATGCCGGCGGCCATCAGGAAGGCGGCGTGAATGGCCGCGCCGAAAGCGTCGAGATAATCGAGGCGGATCGTCGTCGGCAGGGCCTGTACCGCCTCCGGGTTCAGCGCCCTGGGCAGCTCGGCGCCCTCCGGCAGCAGGCGCTGCAGGTTGTTTTGCAGTACGTGGGTAAAGACCGCGCCGAACAGCGCCACGCCGATCGAGCCGCCAATCGAGCGAAACAGCGTCACGCCCGAGGTAGCCACGCCGTACATCTGGGCCGGCATCGCGTTCTGCACCGCCAGCACCAGCACCTGCATCACCAGCCCCAGGCCCGCACCCAATACGCCGGTAAACAGATACAGCTGCCACATCGGCGAATGGATGGTAATGCGGGTCAGCAGCACCATCCCCGCCACGCCCAGCAGAGTGCCGAGAATCGGGAACAGGCGGTATTTCCCGGTACGGCTGATTATGCGCCCGCTGACGATCGACGTCAGCAGCAGGCCGCCCATCAGCGGGATCAGCTGCAGCCCCGCTTCGGTGGGGGTGGCCGCCTTCACCACCTGCAGATAGAGCGGCAGGAAGGTCACCGAGCCAAACAGCGCCATGCCGATCACAAAACCAATCATGCTGCACAGCAGAAAGGTGCGGTTACGGAACAGCGAGAGCGGAATAATCGGCTCAAGGGCCAGCCGTTCCTCATAAATAAAGCCAATCATCCCCACCACGCCAAAGGCCAAAATGCACCACAGCTGCGGGTCATTCCACGGCCGCACGCCGCCGCCTTCGGAGGTAAAGAGGATAATGCACACCAGCGCCATACTCAGGTAAAACGCCCCCAGCCAGTCGATCTGGTGCGCGCTGCGCCTGTTGCTGCTGTGGAACACCGCGCCAATAACCAGCAGCGCAAACAGCCCCAGCGGCAGGTTGATATAAAAAATCCAGCGCCAGGAGGCGTGCTGCACCAGGAAACCGCCGATCAGCGGCCCAATGACCGTCGCCAGGCCAAAGACTCCGCCGAATAGCCCCTGATAGCGGCCGCGGTTTGCCGGGGGGATCACGTCGGCGACCGCCGCCATGCTGATCACCATCAGGCCGCCGCCGCCCAGTCCCTGCAGCGCGCGCATCAGTACCAGCTGCGTCATATTCTGCGCCAGGCCGCACAGCGCCGAGCCGACGAGGAACAGCACGATCGCCACCTGGAGCACGATTTTTCGCCCGAGCAGATCGCCGAATTTACCGTACAGCGGCACCACGATGGTCGAACTCAGGATATAGGCCGTGACCACCCACGAGAGCTTATCCAGCCCGCCGAGTTCGCCGACGATGGTCGGCAGCGCGGTCGAGACGATAGTCTGGTCCAGCGCCGACAGCAGCATCACCAGCAGCAGCGCGCTGAACAGCAGGCGGATCGACGGCACCGGCCGGGCGGCGATTTCAGATGTCATAGCAACACTCGCTTGAAATTAATTAAATGCATAATTAATATTTAGGGAAATGATGAATCTGGTCAAGAGACAGTGAAGAAATGACGGCACAAAAAGACAATGATGCGCCTCGCCGTCCGGGCCGTCCGCGCGGCAAAAAACCGGGCACCGCTAACCGTGAACAGCTTATGGATATTGCGCTGGCGCTGTTTGCCCGCCAGGGCATCGCCCGGACGTCGCTGAACGCCATCGCTAAAGAGGCCGGCGTCACGCCGGCGATGCTGCATTACTATTTCGACTCGCGGGAGATATTAGTCGACCAGCTGCTGGAGGAGCGCTTTATGCCGCTGCGCAGCGAAATCAGCAAGATTTTTATCGCCCATCCGCAAGATCCGCTGACCGCGTTTACCCTGCTGATTGAGGCGCTCGCCGCGCTGGCGGAGCAAAACGACTGGTTTGCGCCGCTGTGGATGCAGGAGATGATTGGCGAAATGCCGGTGCTGCGCCAGCATATGCACGCCCGCTTTGGTGACGATAAGTATCGCCGGATGCTGGAGACCATAAGCCGCTGGCAGCAGGAGGGAAAACTCAACCCGGCCCTGTCGCCGGAGCTGCTGTTCACCAGCCTGATTAGCCTGGTGCTGGTGCCCTATTCGCGCATTCGCACCGACGCGCGGCTAAAAGCGATCTCCCGGGAAACCATCGTCAGCCACGCTCTGGCGATGATCCAGCAGGGGATTGGCGGCTAATATCCGCGCCGGCAGCAGCCTTACAGCGCCTTCGACAGATAATGGCGTTCCATGCCGGGGTGCGGGAAATCAGGCAGCGACATCTGCAGCCGGTAGCCCTGTTTTTGATAAAACGGCAGGGCCTGGAAGCTGAAGGTGTCCACCAGCACGTGGTTACACCCCTCTTCGCGCGCCTGCTTTTCCGCCGCACGCATCAGCTCGCCGCCCAGCCCGCTACCGCGCGAGTCTTCGCTGACCCACAGGTACTCAATACACAGCCAGTTGGCCTTTCTTTTGGCGATCAGACCGCCCTGCATCTCCCCCGCCCGATCGCGGAGATAGATCCCCAGTTCACCAAACTGCGTCGGGTCCAGGTAGCGCAGGTTGTATTCCTGTAGACCCGCCAGCAGCTCTTCCCGATCCGCGGGATTAATGCTTGTTGTCATTATTAAAGCCATTAATGCCTCCAGATTAAATTATGTAAGGGTATTATTGGTGCTTGCTTTCACAAAAAATTCTTATTTCCTCCATTATTTTTTGTCTTAATTTTCACGACTCAAATTTAGACAAAAAAACCTTTCCATTAGCCGTTCGAGACGTATGACGAGCAAAAATGAGAATGGTCATTCTCACAATAAATCCAGGAGTGAAGGCACCTCTGGCGTAGAGAAGTCAAAATGACCGCTTCGGCGGCCATCGTCGAATAACAGCATACAGGAACGCCTGGGTTCCTGTTTCGGCATTTTCGTTTATCCGAAGATGCCTCAACGCCCGGCCCATCACCGCATGATTTAATTAGCGGGTCGGACGTTGTTCATCCTGAGAGAATATAATGAAACAGACCATCATCCCCATCGCAACAGCATTATTTCTGCTGGCCGGATGCGATAATTCGCAAACATCTGCCCCGCCGCAAACGACGCCGGAAGTCGGCGTTGTCACACTGAAAGGTCAGTCCGTTTCCGTTATCAGCCAGCTGACCGGCCGCACCACCGCATCGCTCAGCGCCGAAGTGCGCCCGCAGGTGGGCGGTATTATTCAAAAGCGTCTGTTTACCGAAGGCGACATGGTAAAAGCCGGCCAGGCGCTGTATCAAATTGACCCGGCCAGCTACCGGGCAACCTATAACGAAGCCGCAGCCGCCCTGAAACAGGCGCAATCGCTAACGGTTGCCGACTGTCAGAAGGCCCGGCGCTATACGCAGCTGGTAAAAGATAACGGCGTGTCGCTGCAGGATGCCGATGACGCGCAGTCGACCTGTAACCAGGACAAGGCCAGCGTCGAGTCGAAAAAGGCCGCGCTGGAGAGCGCCCGCATCAACCTCGACTGGACCACCGTCAGCGCGCCGATTGCCGGACGGATTGGTATCTCCTCCGTTACCCCGGGGGCGCTGGTCTCCGCCGATCAGGATACGGCCCTGGCGACGATCCGCGGGCTGGAGACGATTTACGTCGATCTCACGCGATCGAGCGTTGATCTGCTGCGCTTACGCCAGCAAACGCTGGCAAGCAACGCCGATACCCTTAGCGTCACCCTGAGCCTCGAAGACGGCAGCACCTATAGCGAGAAGGGCCGCCTGACGCTAACCGAAGTGGCGGTGGACGAAGCAACCGGATCGGTCACCCTGCGCGCGGTATTCCCCAACCCACAGCACCTCCTGCTGCCGGGAATGTTCGTACGCGCCCGCATCGATGAGGGCGTGATGGACGATGCGATCCTCGCCCCGCAGCAGGGCATCACCCGCGACGCCAAAGGTCACGCCACCGCGCTGGTGGTCGATGCCAACGGCAAAGTCGCCCTGCGCGAGGTCGCAACCGGCGAAGCCTATGGCGATAAGTGGCTGATAGAGAGCGGCCTGAAGAGCGGCGACAGGCTGATCGTTGAAGGAACCGGCAAGGTTGCCGCCGGACAGCAGGTCAAAGCCGTTGAAATGAAAAACAGCGGAGGCAACGCCTGATGTTCTCCCGCTTCTTCGTCCGGCGTCCGGTGTTCGCCTGGGTTATCGCTATCCTGATTATGCTCGCCGGGATCCTCGCCATCCGCACGCTGCCGGTCGCCCAGTACCCGGACGTCGCGCCGCCGTCGGTGAAAATTTCCGCCACCTACACCGGCGCCTCTGCCGAAACCCTGGAAAACAGCGTGACCCAGGTTATCGAACAACAGCTTACCGGGCTGGATAACCTGCTCTACTTCAGCTCCACCAGCAGCTCCGACGGCTCGGTCAGCATTAACGTGACCTTTGAGCAAGGCACCGATCCGGACACCGCGCAGGTGCAGGTGCAAAACAAGGTCCAACAGGCCGAGTCGCGGCTGCCCAGCGAGGTGCAGCAGTCCGGCGTGACGGTGGTGAAATCGCAGAGCAGCTTCCTGCTGATCCTCGCGGTGTATGACAAAACCGACAAAGCTACCAGCTCCGATATCGCCGACTGGCTGGTGAGTAACATGCAGGATCCGCTGGCGCGCGTTGAAGGCGTCGGCAGCCTGCAGGTATTTGGCGCTGAATATGCGATGCGCATCTGGCTGGACCCGACCAAACTGGCCTCCTATGCGCTGATGCCTTCCGATGTCGAAACGGCAATCGAAGCGCAGAACGTGCAGATCTCGGCGGGTAAAATCGGCGCGCTGCCGTCCTCTAACGCCCAGCAGCTCACCGCCACCGTGCGCGCTCAGTCGCGCCTGCAGACTGTCGATCAGTTCAAAAACATTATTGTAAAGAGCAAGACCAACGGCTCGGTCGTCCGCCTGAGCGACGTCGCCCGGGTTGAAATGGGTAGCGAAGATTACACCGCCGCGGCGAACCTCAACGGTCACCCTGCCGCCGGCATCGCCGTCATGATGGCGCCGGGCGCCAACGCGCTGGATACCGCGACGCGCGTGAAGGATAAGATTGCCGAGTATCAGCGCCAGATGCCTCAGGGCTACGACATTGCCTATCCGAAGGACAGCACCGAATTTATTAAAATATCGGTTGAGGATGTGATTCAAACGCTGTTTGAGGCCATCGTGCTGGTGGTCTGCGTGATGTATCTGTTCCTGCAGAACTTCCGCGCCACGCTGATCCCGGCGGTGGCGGTTCCGGTAGTGCTGCTTGGCACCTTCGGCGTGCTGGCGCTGTTTGGCTACTCCATCAATACCCTGACGCTGTTTGCGATGGTGCTGGCGATCGGTCTGCTGGTGGATGACGCCATCGTGGTGGTGGAGAACGTCGAGCGAATTATGCGCGATGAGGGGCTCTCCGCCCGTGAAGCTACCGAGAAGTCGATGGGCGAAATTTCCGGGGCGCTGATCGCCATTGCCCTGGTGCTGTCGGCGGTGTTCCTGCCGATGGCCTTCTTCGGCGGCTCAACCGGCGTGATCTATCGCCAGTTCTCGGTGACCATCATCTCGGCGATGCTGCTCTCCGTGGTGGTGGCGCTGACCTTAACCCCGGCGCTGTGCGGCGCGCTGCTTAGCCATTCTAAGCCTCACACCACCGGCTTCTTCGGGGCGTTCAACCGCCTGTGGGGGCGCACGGAGCAGGGCTATCAGCATCGCGTGCTGGGCGGCCTGCGCCGCTCGGCGACGATGATGGGCGCCTTCGCCTTGATTTGCGCCGTCATGGCGCTGGCGATGTGGAAGCTGCCGGGCAGCTTCCTGCCGGCGGAGGATCAGGGCGAAATCATGGTCCAGTACACCCTGCCGGCAGGCGCGACCGCCGTGCGCACCGCCGAGGTTCGCCGCCAGGTGACCGACTGGTTCCTGACCAAAGAGAAGGCCAATACCAGCGCTATCTTTACCGTCGACGGTTTCAGCTTCAGCGGCAGCGGACAGAACGCCGGGATGGCTTTTGTGTCGTTGAAAAACTGGTCCCAGCGCAAGGGCGAAGCCAATACCGCGCAGGCCATTGCCCTGCGCGCCACCAAAGAGCTCGGCAGCATCCGCGACGCCTCGCTGTTCGCCATGACGCCCCCTTCGGTGGACGGCCTCGGGCAGAGCAACGGCTTTACCTTTGAGCTGCTGGCCAGCGGCGGCACCGATCGCGACAGCCTGATGAAAATGCGCAGCCAGCTGCTGGCGGCGGCCAATCAGAGCCCGCAGCTGCAGTCGGTGCGCGCCAACGACCTGCCGCAGATGCCGCAGCTGCAGGTGGATATCGACAACAACAAGGCGGTAGCGCTGGGGCTATCGCTGAGCGACGTCACCGACACCCTCTCCAGCGCCTGGGGCGGCACCTACGTCAACGACTTTATCGATCGCGGGCGGGTGAAAAAGGTCTATATCCAGGGCGATAGCGATTCTCGCGCCGTCCCCGCCGATCTCGGCAAATGGTTCGTGCGCGGCAGCGATGACGCCATGACGCCGTTCTCCGCCTTCGCCACCACCCGCTGGCAGTACGGTCCGGAAAGCCTGGTGCGCTACAACGGTTCCGCCGCCTTTGAAATTCAGGGCGAAAACGCCGCCGGCTCCAGCTCCGGCGCGGCGATGGATAAGATGGAAGCTCTGGCCAACAGCCTGCCGGCGGGCACCACCTGGGCGTGGAGCGGCATGTCGCTGCAGGAAAAGCTGGCCAGCGGCCAGGCTATGAGCCTGTACGCCATCTCAATTCTGGTGGTGTTCCTGTGCCTCGCGGCGCTGTATGAGAGCTGGTCGGTGCCGTTCTCGGTGATCATGGTTATCCCGCTCGGCCTGCTCGGCGCGGCGCTGGCGGCCTGGCTACGCGATCTGAATAACGACGTCTACTTCCAGGTTGCGCTGTTGACCACCATCGGCCTGTCGTCGAAGAACGCCATCCTGATCGTTGAATTCGCTGAGTCAGCGGTCGATGAGGGCTATTCGCTTTCGCGGGCGGCAATACGCGCCGCGCAAACCCGTTTGCGCCCTATCATCATGACTTCGCTGGCGTTTATCGCCGGGGTGCTGCCGCTGGCGGTGGCCACCGGCGCGGGGGCCAACAGTCGCGTGGCGATCGGCAGCGGGATCATCGGCGGCACGCTGACCGCCACGCTGCTGGCTGTGTTCTTCGTTCCCCTGTTCTTTGTGCTGGTGAAGCGATTCTTCACCCGCCAGCGTCCTTCTCAGGAGTAGGTTATGTTTCGTTTTACTTTCGTTTTTATCGCGCTCCTGAGCGCAGGCTGCGTCTCGCTTGATCCACACTATGAGCGCCCGGCGGCGCCGGTTCCCTCCACGCTGCCCGGCGCCCACGGCGAAGCGACGACGGTGGTCAGTCAGTGGCAGCAGGTGGTGAACGACGCGCGGCTCAAAAAGGTGGTGACCATCGCGCTGAACAGCAACCGCGATGTACAAAAGGCGCTGGCCGATATCGAAGCCGCCCGCGCCGAATATGGCGAAACCCGCGCTTCGCTGTTCCCCACCGTTGACGCCGAGCTGAGCCACACCCGCAGCAAAACGGTGGCCAGCGGCCTCACCTCGTCAGCCGAGGCCGACGGAGCGGTCTCCAGCTTTGAGCTCGATCTGTTCGGCAAGAACCAGAGCCTGTCGCGCGCGGCGCGGGAAACCTGGCTCGCCAGCGAATTCACCGCGCAAAATACGCGGCTGACGATGATCGCCGACCTGACCACCGCGTGGATCACCCTCGCGGCGGATAACAGCAGCCTGGCGCTGGCCGCAGAAACCATGGCCAGCGCCGACAGCTCGCGCAAAATCGTCGCCCGCCAGATGGCGGTCGGTACCGCTTCGGCCAGCGATCTGAGCGACGCAGAAGGCGTCTACCAGCAGGCGCGCGCCAGCGTCGCCAGCTATCGTACCCAGGTCGCGCAGGATAAAAACGCGCTCAACCTGCTGGCCGGCGAAACCGTCCCTGAGAGTCTGCTGCCCGGCACGCTGCAAAGCCTCGGCGACAACAGCATCGCCCTGATCCCCGCCGGCGTCTCTTCGTCGGTCCTGCTGCGCCGCCCGGATATTCAGGAGGCGGAGCATAACCTCAAAAGCGCCAACGCCGATATTGGCGCCGCGCGCGCCAACTTCTTCCCGAGCATTTCACTCACCGCCAGCGCCGGGGTCGGCAGCGATTCGCTCTCTTCGCTGTTCAGCCACGGGCTGCAGGTGTGGTCGTTCGCGCCATCGATCAGCCTGCCGCTGTTTACCGGCGGCAGCAATCTGGCGCAGCTTCGCTATGCCGAAGCGGAGAAAAAGGGGCTGATCGCCACCTACGAGAAAAGCATTCAGAGCGGCTTCAAAGACGTCGCCGATGCGCTGGCGCGGCGGGAAACGCTGGGTGAGCAGCTGGATGCCCAGCGGCAGTACGTCACCGCCGAGCAGAAATCGCTGGATATCGCCACCCGCAGCTATCAGGCAGGGATAGGCAACTATCTGTCGGTGCTCACCGCGCAGCGTACGCTGTGGTCGGCGCAGGCCACGCTGATCTCCCTGCAGCAAACCGATCTGCAAAACCGTATTACACTCTGGCAGTCGCTGGGAGGCGGCGCCAGCTGATCTGCCCAGACCGGGCCTCGACGGTGAAACCATGCTCAAAATGAGCCTGAAAAAGCCCGCCGCGGTACGTCAGCCCACCCTGCGGTAATAAAATATTCCAGTTTTATTACCGCACAATCCCCCGCCATACCTACAAATATCTTATTATCCGCCGTACGCTAATCGTGATAATCTTCACATGAATGGAATAATTAATTCCTTAGAATACCTGCCATTGTGAATAATGAGGTTTTGTTATGAGTATCGACCTGAGCAAATTGCTGACCGAACGGCGCAACGCCAATAGCGCCAATATTGACACCCTGCCGACCGTTGAGATGCTGACGGTGATTAACCAGGAAGATCGGCAGGTAGCCGAGGCAATTACCCCCTACTTGCCGCAGATCGCTCAGGTTGTCGATAAGGTCGCCGCGGCGCTGCAGGCGGGCGGGCGTCTGATTTACATCGGCGCAGGCACCTCCGGTCGCCTGGGGATCCTCGATGCCAGCGAGTGTCCGCCCACCTTCGGCACGCGCCCGGAGCAGGTGGTCGGAATTATCGCCGGCGGGCATAAAGCGATTCTCAGCGCGGTGGAAAATGTCGAAGACAACAAAGCTCAGGGCGCAATGGACCTGCAGAACCTCAATTTCAGCAACCTCGACGTGCTGGTGGGCCTTGCCGCCAGCGGACGGACGCCGTACGTCATCGGCGCGATGGAGTATGCCCATAGCCAGAACGCTTTCGTCGCCATCGTCAGCTGCAATCCGCACGGCGAAATGGCCCGGCTGGCGGACGTCGCCATCACCCCGACGGTCGGCCCGGAAGTGGTGACCGGTTCGACCCGCCTGAAAGCCGGCACCGCGCAAAAGCTGGTGCTGAATATGATCTCTACCGGGGCAATGATCCGCATCGGCAAAGTTTACGGCAACCTGATGGTGGACGTTGAAGCCACCAACGCGAAGCTTATCGAGCGCCAGATCTCCATCGTGATGGAGGCGACCGAGTGCGATCGCGACGCCGCCCGGCGCGCGCTGGACGCCTGCGGCCGCCGCTGTAAAACGGCGATTGTGATGGTGCTTGCCGATATTAGCGCCGAAGAAGCGCAGTCGCTGCTGGCCAAAAATAGCGGCTATATCCGCAAAGCGCTGGGCAACGCCTGAGCGCCAACAGACAGGTAATCTGCAATGGCAAAAATAAACAAAGAGATGATAGCGCGGATCCTTGCCCACGTCGGCGGAGCCGCAAACGTGGCGCAGGCGGGCAACTGTATGACCCGCCTGCGCCTGACGCTGCGTGACGAAGCCCTGGCCGATAGCGCCGCGATTCGCCAGCTTGAAGGCGTGATGGGGGTTATCGTCAGCGATGAGCAGTTCCAGGTCGTCCTCGGCCCGGGAAAAGCGCAAACCGCGGCGGAAATGATGAACGCCATGCTGGAGGATGCGCCGCAGGATGCATCGTCGCTGGCGGATATCGCCGCCGAGAAAAAGCAGGCGCTGAAGAGCAAGCAAACCAGCGGGGTGCAGAAGTTTCTCGCCAAATTCGCCACCATTTTTACGCCGCTGATCCCCGGCTTCATCGCCGTCGGCCTGCTGCTCGGCTTCGCCACCCTGGCAGAGCAGATCTTCGTCCTGGAGAATGTGCACCCTAACGCCGGCCTGGTGGCGCTGATCGGCTATATGAAGATCTTCAGCAAAGGGATGTTTACCTTCCTGAGTATCTTAATCGGCTATAACGCCCAGAAGGCGTTTGGCGGCTCCGGGGTTAACGGAGCGATTATCGCCTCGCTGTTCGTCCTCGGCTACAACCCCGAAGCGACCAGCGGATTTTACGCCGGGATCTCCACCTTCTTTGGCCACGGCATCGACCCGCGCGGCAATATTATCGGCGTGCTGATCGCCTCGATTATCGGCGCATGGGTGGAAAGACAGGTGCGGCGCATCATGCCGGCCAACCTCGATATGATCCTTACCTCGGCGGTCACCCTGCTGATTATGGGCGCGGTCACCTTTACGGTGATCATGCCGATTGGCGGCTGGCTGTTTACCGGAATGTCGTGGCTGTTCCTGCACCTCAACGGTAACCCGTTCGGCTCCGCGGTGCTGGCGGGGCTGTTCCTGCTGGCGGTGATGTTTGGCGTCCATCAGGGCTTTGTCCCGGTCTATTTCGCGCTGGTGGATGCGCAGGGCTTTAACTCGCTGTTTCCGATTCTGGCGATGGCCGGCGCCGGGCAGGTGGGCGCGGCGCTGGCCCTTTACTGGCGGGCGAAGCACGGCTCGCTGCTGCGCACCCAGATTAAAGGGGCGATTATCCCCGGCTTTCTCGGTATCGGCGAACCGCTGATTTATGGCGTCACCCTGCCGCGGATGAAGCCGTTTGTCACCGCCTGCATCGGCGGCGCCTGCGGCGGCTTCTTCCTCGGCCTGATCGCGTGGCTGGGCCTGCCGGTGGGGCTGAATACGGTCTTCGGCCCGTCCGGCCTGGTGGCGCTGCCGCTGATGACCTCCGGCAGCGGCATCTACGCCGGGATGGCGGTCTACGCGGCGGGGCTGGCCGTCTCTTACCTGTGCGGCTTTGCGCTGACCTGGCTGTTCGGCAGTAAAAACGTCGATTTGAGCTAAGGCTTAGGCCTGCATATAAGTATTGCGCGAATTTTAACCCGCCTGATGGCGGGTTTGTTTATTTCTGTGTAATCTACACGTGTGAATAACACAGGAGATCCCCTATGCCAGCGGCAAAACGCAATAAGCAAAATGTCAGCGTGACGCTGGACCCGGCCCTGGTTAAACAAGCCCGCGAGGCCGGCATCAATCTCTCTCATACGCTTTCTCAAGCCTTGAAAAGCGAAATCCACAGCATTGAAGTGGCCCGCTGGCAAAAAGAGAATGCGCAGGCCATTGAGTATTTAAATGATTTAACTGAGGAAAACGGAACTATTTCTGACGAATACAGGACGTTTTAGGTATGCAGTATTACGTTTATAAGAATACGGGACGCGTTGCTGCGTATCCTTATCTCCTTGATGTACAAAACGACATCATCGGTAAGCGCAATACCCGGGTTGTGATTCCACTGTTTCCTCTGGCGGCTTACACAGGCCCACGCGCCGATCGTTTAACGCCAGTCGTCACCGTGGCAGGGGAAGCCTACGTCGTGATGACCCATGAACTTGCCAGTATTCCGCACCGGGCTGTGGGTGAAGAAGTTTGTAATCTGAATAACCAGAGCGCGGTTATTAAAGCGTCAATAGATTTTCTTTTCGACGGGATCTAACCCGCCTTCAGCTTGCGCAACGGATCGCCAAACCGGAGCGAACTCACAGACCAAATAGTCCGCCGGCTATTTCCTGCCCCGCCGCCAGGCCCCGCTCATGCTATGATTCCCTTTTCGCGATATACCACCTGAGGGAAAGATGGGCTCCAGTAAAAAAGGGATGCTGAATGTGCTTATAGCCGCCGTGCTATGGGGGAGTTCCGGCGTCTGCGCGCAGTACATTATGCAGCAAAGCCAGATGTCATCACCGTTTCTGACCATGACGCGCCTGCTGTTCGCCGGCCTGATCCTGCTGATGCTCGCTTTCGTCCACGGCGATAAAATTTTCCGCGTCCTGCAAAACCGCAAAGATGCCGTCAGCCTGCTGATTTTCTCGCTGTTTGGCGCGCTGACCGTGCAGTACACCTTTCTGATGACCATCGAAAAATCAAACGCCGCCACCGCGACGGTGCTGCAGTTCCTGTCGCCGACGATTATCGTCGCCTGGTTCGCGCTGGTCCGCAAAACGCGGCCTCGTCCGCTGGTGCTGGCGGCCATCGGCACGTCGCTGGCGGGGACGTTTCTGCTGGTGACCCACGGCAATCCGACCACGCTCTCCATTTCACCCGCGGCGCTGTTCTGGGGAGTGGCTTCGGCCTTTGCCGCCGCCTTCTACACCACCTGGCCGTCAACGCTTATCGCCCGCTACGGCACCCTGCCGATCGTCGGCTGGAGCATGCTGCTCGGCGGGGCGATGCTGCTGCCGTTCTACGGCGGCCAGGGCAGCAACTTTGTGGTCAACGGCCCCCTGCTGCTGGCCTTCTTCTATCTGGTGGTGATCGGCACTTCGCTGACCTTCAGCCTTTATCTGAACGGCGCGCAGATGATTGGCGGCGCGAAAGCGGGCATTCTCAGCTGCGCCGAGCCGCTGAGCAGCGCCCTGCTCTCGCTGCTGCTGCTGGGCATCACCTTTACGCTGCCGGACTGGCTCGGCACGCTGCTGATCCTGTCGTCGGTGGTGCTGATAGCCATGGATTCACGGCGGCGCGCTCGGGTGGCATAGCAGAGCAATCTACTGATTTTAAATAAGTTAAAGGCGAGGTGATTTGCGTGTTTTGCGCGCTATGCATATAGTTTGGTATCACCTTTTACGGAGAAGCGCCATGAAAGCATGCTGGATGTTGTGCCTGGTCAGCGCCCTCAGCGCCACGGCGGCTCGGGCCGAATCGCCGCTACAAAGCCTGCAGTTCGAGCAGCAAAAACAGCAGGTATTAAAAGCGGTGAAGGAAAAATGCGCCCCGGCGACGGCCATTAGCGATAACGACTTTGCCAATAGCGTTCTGGCCGCAAAAGAGAATCAAACCTACGTCCGCGAGGCAACTCTGGCCAAAGAGCGTAATAACCAGCAGAACTACCGGGCGGCGATCGACAAAATTACCTGCCCGGCGCAGTGATCGCGTTCGCGGCGCGCCCAGCAGGCTGCCCGCCGCGCGAAGGAAGATACCTGTCAGCTGCGCCGCTGGCAGGTATTTTTGGTGTTAATCGCCGCTTTATGCGCCCGTGCGCAGGCCGCCTCAGATTTTCGGAATAATAAGATCCCCGCGCAGCATGCTGCCACCGAGCATTTGCGTCTTTTCCGTCAGCCAGTTGACGATCCGCATCGCCATCACATCCATCGAGTACTCAATCGCCGGGATGGTCGGAATACCGGGCAGCTGTAGCGATCCCGCCAGGCTAAAAACCATCACCTTTTCCGGCACCGCGCGACTGAACGCCTGCAGCTGCGGGACAACCCGCTGCGCCTGCTGCTCATCGGCAACCAGCAGCGCATTGAAATTCAACGTTGTGGCGTTGCTCACCAGCTCCTGCACCGCCACCGAAGGCGAAATGCTGTCAAGGAATACCAGGTTACGATTAAACGGCAGGAAGTTTTTCTCCAGCGCATGCTTGTAGCCCAGCAGCACCTGATCGGCAAAGCCGCTCCCCTCGGGATGGATAAGCGCAATCTGACGTCGCCCCTGGCTAATCAAATAGTTACAGGCGGTTTCCGCGGCAAAAGCGTGGTCAAACTGAATGCTGTTCGCCCCTTCGCTCTCGAGGCAGTCGATCAGCGCCACGTCCGGCCGGTCGATATTCAATGGAAAGCGGGCGCCGATAATCAGGATATCGTCGCACAGGCCGCAGCTGAGCTCTTCAAGCGAGTTCATCACCCCATCGCGGGTGTTCGCAAAGCGCAGCAGGAGATGCTTTTGATGCTGGCTGAGCTGTTTTTCCAGGGCATACAGATAGCTGGTGGTTTGGTTGATATTATCCTGCGCGCAAATCACCCCGATGCAGCCCGTGCTCTGGCTGAACAATGATTGGGCAATCATATTTGGCCGGTAATTGAGTTCTTCAGCCGCCTGCAGTACCGCCTGACGACTGGCCTCTTTGACTCCGCGAGAACCGCTCAATACGCGTGAAACCGTGGCCTTTGAGACGCCAGCCAGCCGTGATACATCGTTGATTGTAGACATCATTCTCCCCTGACAGGGTCGGGCCGATCCCTGTAAATCTTAAAACCTGAATCGCTTCAATAGTAACCAACGGCAGTATATCCGTTTCCTTTTTTATTTGGAAACCGACTTTCCGTTTCATGGAAAATCATCGCAGAAACCACGGAATTATGTGAGCAGAATCTAATTAATCAGCCCTTACCCCGTTAGTTCTTGACGGTTATCACAGTTCTGTTTTTTATAAATGGAAACCGGTTTCCGTCTGATATCAAATCATCCACGCAATAACTTTTTACATTTCGAGGATGAGTGCCGATGTACAAGATTATGCTGTGCTGCTCTGCGGGGATGTCCACCAGTCTGCTGGTCAGGAAGATGGTTGATGAGGCGAAGGAACGTAACCTGCCGGTGCAGATAGACGCCTACGGCGTTTCCGAATTTGACATGCAGTTTCCGCAATACCAGGTGGTGCTGCTCGGGCCCCAGGTAAAATACATGCTGAAAACCTTATCTGAGAAAGCCGCCTCCCTGAATATTCCGGTCCAGCCGATAAACGCGATGGACTACGGAATGCAGCGGGGAGATAACGTCCTGGATTACGCTCTGTCGCTGATAGCAGCGGCGCATTAAGAGGTGTGCAAATGAGTTCTCTGTATCAGTCCATGATTGCCGCGATCGAGCAATCTATTACTCCGCTGGCAGGACGCCTTGGGCAGCAGAAATACGTTATCGCCATCCGCGATGGCTTCACTGCCGCATTGCCGTTTATGATCATCGGCTCTTTCATGCTGGTATTTATCTTTCCTCCTTTTTCGCCCGACACCACCAACGGTTTTGCCCGCGGCTGGCTGGATTTCTCACAGCAGTATCGTGAACAGCTGATGCTGCCGTTTAACCTGAGCATGGGGGTCATGACCTTCTTTATTTCCGTCGGCATTGGCGCCAGCCTCGGCCGCCAGTTTCAGCTCGACCCGGTGATGTCCGGCCTGCTGGCCTTTATGGCCTTCCTGCTGGTCGCGGCGCCCTACGCTGACGGCAAAATTTCCACCCAGTATCTGTCCGGCCAGGGGATCTTCACCGCTTTAATTACCGCCATCTACTCCACCCGCATTTACGCATGGCTGAAGCGGAATAATATTACTATCCGCCTGCCCAAAGAGGTGCCCACCGGCGTCGCGCGCTCGTTCGAAATCCTGATCCCGGTGCTGGTGGTGATCGGTACGCTGCACCCGCTGAACCTGTTTATCGAAGCGCAGACTGGTATGATCCTACCGCAGGCGATTATGCATCTGCTGGAACCGCTGGTGTCGGCCTCCGACTCCCTGCCGGCAATTCTGCTCTCGGTGCTGATGTGCCAGATTTTCTGGTTCGCCGGGATCCACGGCTCGCTGATTGTGACCGGGATTATGAACCCGTTCTGGATGGCGAACCTGTCGGCAAACCAGGCGGCACTGGCCGCTGGTGCCGCGCTGCCGCACGTTTATCTGCAGGGCTTCTGGGACCACTATCTGCTGATTGGCGGCGTGGGCTCGACGCTACCTCTGGCTTTCCTGCTGTTGCGCAGCCGCGTGGCGCACCTGCGGACTATCGGCAAAATGGGCATCGTGCCAAGCTTCTTCAACATTAATGAGCCGATCCTGTTCGGGGCGCCGATTATCATGAACCCGATGATGTTTATCCCGTTCGTGTTCGTGCCGATGATCAACGCGGTGCTGGCCTACGGCGCAACGCGTCTCGGCTGGCTGACTCAGGTGGTTTCGCTGACGCCGTGGACCACGCCGGCACCCATCGGCGCCTCCTGGGCCGCCAACTGGACCCTGAGCCCGGTAGTGATGTGCGTCATTTGCATGGTGATGTCTGCCGTCATTTACCTGCCATTCCTCCGCGCCTATGAACGCTCATTAATGAAAACCGAAGTCGAAAAAGCCAAAGGCGCCGTTCCGGTCGCTGAAACCGTAAGCCAGTAATAGTCGGGAAATACGCTCTCAGCGCTATTTCCCGGAGCGTCCGATAAAAATAACACCGTCATCAGGAGTAAGTATCCTCCGGCAGAGCCGGAGGCTTTAGGGGGAGCGCCTCAAAGGCGCCGACAAACCATGAGCCGCCCAAGGCGGCTGCTATACGTTCAGTTTCATTTGATCGTATCGTTCGTCTTCTCTCTCCTGGTTGCGTATGTATGCCCTGACCGTGGCTTCATCCAAACCAACGGTTGAAACGAAATAACCTCGTGCCCAGAAAACTTCTCCGGTGAAGTTTTTACCTCTGCCGAAGTGTCGTGCTATCGCTATCGCGCTTTTTCCCTTCAGATAGCCGACGACTGTCGATACCGAGTACTTTGGCGGTATGCTGATGCACATGTGGACATGATCACGCATCAGATGCCCCTCCAGAATCTGACAGCCCTTCTGGCTCGCAAGCTCGTGGAATATTTTTCCCAACTCATGCCGCAGCGCACCATATAACCGCTGTTTCCGGCGTTTAGGGATATAAACCACGTGATATTTACAGTCCCATTTCGTATGGCTTAAGCTCTGATAGTCTCTCATCACGAATCCTCATCTCTTGGCGGAGATTTCAGATTCGCGCGACTGACTTAAAGGTCAAACCTTTCGGAGTCCCCCGGCAAAGCCGGGGGTTTACCGGATTTAATTATGCGGAAAAGGGACTTTCGCCGTACGCTTTAAATAATAAAGTTAATACCCTCAGGAAATATTATGATCGAATTAGAAGACGCGGTAATGGAAATTATCGTGAATGCGGGACAGTCACGCTCATTATGTTTCGAAGCGCTTCACGCTGCCCGCCACGGTAATATTGATGAAGCCAGGCTGCTGCTTAATGAAGCCGATGGCTACGCCCGCCGGGCGCACCAGATGCAGACCCTACTTATTGAGCAGGATGCAGGCGAGGCGCGCCAGCCGATGACGCTGATTATGGTTCACGCCCAGGACCATCTGATGAACTCGCTGCTGGCTCGCGAACTTTCACAGGAAATTATTCACCTATACCAACGTTAATATATATCCGTCATCCTGTCGTTTTCCCTGTCTATTAACCGGGGAGGGATGGTTATTATCTTAATATATAAATTATTACACGCGAGATAATTATGAATAATGTAAAAATGCTGCCATTAGCCATGGCGGTCGTTGCCGCGCTGTGCCCAATTTCTGTATTAGCGCAAGATTTTACTCAGCAACAAATAGACGCCATTGTGGCGAAAGCCGTTGATAAAGCGCTGGCCGACCGTCAGGCCAAAATCGATGCCGCCGCCGATAAAAAGGTGGACGTCATTACCAACCCCCAGACCACCGCGACCTCGCCGGATATGGCTATCCCGTTCGGCCTGAAATTTAGCGGCTACGCCCGCTACGGCGCCCAGTTCCAGACCGGCGACCAGAAGTTCGTCGGCGTCGACGGCTCCTATAACGGCGCGTCGGCTATCGGCCGTCTCGGCAACGAAGGCAACGGCGGCGAATTCCAGATAACCAAGGCCTTTAAAAGCAGCCAGGGGGCTATCTGGGATATTAACGTCATGTTCGACCACTGGAGCGACGAAGTTAACCTGAAAAAGGCCTACGTCGGCGTCACCAACGTCCTCGAATCCAACCCCAACGCCTATATCTGGGCCGGCCGCGACTTCCACCAGCGTCCGCAGCAGGGGATCAACGACTACTTCTGGATGAACCACGACGGCCAGGGCGCCGGGGTGAAAAACTGTGAGATCGGCGGCGTGCAGTTCGACGTGGCGGGGGTCTCACAGGTTGAGTCCTGCAGCCCGGAGGTGATGGCCGATGAGTCCAACCCGTCGCGCATCACCTGTACCGGCGGCTCCGGCACCGGCGATGACGGCCACTACGCGCTGACCTCAAAAATCCACAATATGAAGGCCGGGCCAATCGACGTTGAGGTGTATGCCAACTACGGCTTTGATTCAAAAGCGGTAGATAACGACGCGCAGCTCGATGCCTGGCAGGGCGGCCTGGTGCTGAGCCATACCAACGACCGCGGGGTCAACAAAGTTATCCTGCGCTATTCCGATAACTCGGATAACAGCGTCTATAACAAAACCGACGATCTGACGGCCATTTACGCCAGCTTTGAGGGCAGCCACAAGTTTACCCAACAGGCGCAGGTGGAGTATCTGCTGGCCTTCCATGATTACGATAACGGCAAGGACAATACCGATAACCGTAAAAACTACGGCGCGATTGTTCGTCCGATGTATTTCTGGAACGACGTGCATTCAACCTGGCTGGAGGCCGGCTATCAGCGCGTTGACTACGATCGAGGCGGCGACAATAAGGGCTGGAAGCTGACGCTGTCGCAGAACATTGCTATCGGAATGGGGCCGGAGTTCCGGCCGATGCTGCGCTTCTACGTCACCGGCGGCCAGGTGGATAATAAGCATACCGCCAGGGTCAAGGGTACCAGCAGCGACCAGCTGGACTCGCTGAACGTCGGCGGCATGTTCGAGGCCTGGTTCTAAGCGCAGAAACGGTCCCGGGTCGCGGCGTGAATGCCCGGCCCGGGTTCGCCCGTCCGGCGTAGGCGATCGCGGTTATATCCGCACCTTCGTGGTGACCAGCAGTCCGGTCAGCAGCATCAGGGCGCCCGAGATAAACAGCGGCGATAGCAGGCCCAAGTGGTCCAGCGCCACGCCGCCAACGGCGGCCCCGCAGGTGTTGGCCAACTGAATCACCGCGACCTGGATCGACCCGGCTTTTTCCGCCTGGTCTGACAGCGAACGGGTGATCCACGTTGACCAGCCCACCGGGATCAGGGCGAAGGCAAAGCCCCAAATAATCGCCACCGCCGAGGCCACGGCCTGGCTTTCGCCCCACAGCACCAGCACCGCCGCGCAGACCGCCAGTACCACAGGCGCAACCGCTAAGGCGGTTTTCACCGAGCGCTTCAGGAGCATCGACGACAGCGAGGTCCCGACAAAGCTGGCAATCCCAAAGCTCAGCAGCACCAGCGTCAGGCCATCAACGTCAAAGCCCGCGAGGGTCATATAGACCGGGCGAATGTAGGTAAAGAAGGAGAACTGGCCGGCGAAGGCCATGAAAATCGCGCCCATCCCGGCCATCACGCCGGGACGCTTCAGCAGTCCCAGCATATTTTGCTGCTGATGCGGCGCTTCGCCGGGCAGCGAAGGCAGCGCCTTCAGCACCCAAATCGTACACAGCACGCCCATTACCGCCGCGGCGTTAAAGACGTTGCGCCAGCCGATAATGCCGCCGAGGAAACTCCCCAGCGGCGCGGCGATCACCAGCGCAATCGACACCGCCCCGAAGATCACCGACAGCGCCTTCGGCACCACTCGCGTCGGAACCAGGCGCATCGTCAGCGACGCCGACATCGCCCAAAATCCCCCGAGCGCCAGCCCCAGACAGGCGCGACCCAGCAGCAGCAGCCAAAAGCTGTTGGCAAAGGAGACCAGCAGGCAGGAGAGCGTCAGCAGCACGGAAAACAGGATCACCACGTAGCGACGGTCGGTGGTGCGGATAACGGACGTAATAAACAGGCTGGCAAACATCGCCACAAACGCGGTCGTGGTGACCGACTGTCCGGCCATCCCCTCGGAAATACCTAAATCCTGCGCCATCGGCGTCAGCAGGCTTACCGGCAGGAACTCAACGGTAATCAGGCAGGCCACGCAGAAGGCCACCGCAAAGACCGCCGACCAGTTTGGCCGTGCCGGCTGGCTGGCGTGTGACGTAGATGCATTCGAAGGAGTCATTAGTTACCTGCATGGTTGAAATACGGGGAAGCCGCGCAGTGTAACATTTTGTGTGTGACGACTTTAACGTTTTGACAGCTTTGAGCTTGATTGTTTCTCCTTTGCCGCCGACGAGCCCGTCAGACAAGGCCCGCCGCCGTACGAATTACCGCATCACTGGCCCCGCGCGCGCTGCGCTGCCGTGACCAGGCCGCAAATCCACTCTTGATGCCCGTTAATCATCGGATTCGGCACGCTCGCCGCCAGCGTCTGCGCCGGAACGCCCTTCTGCGACTCCTGGGTCAGGATACGCACGCGGCCGCCGGGTAAATCCTCGAATAGCCAGGCATGAATGACGTCAAGACGCGTGGCTTCGTCGCCCTCTGCCCAGCCGTGCCAGGCAACGCGCGCGGCCTGTCCGACGGCCGGAGGAACGTATTCAACGATCTGCGCCTCAATCGGAAAACCAAAGGTTGAGAAACGAAAGCGCGCATTCGCGCTCAGCAGCGGGCCGCCGCCGTCAACGTGGATGTCCGCAACGTTGCTGTAGTAGGTCGGCCAGCGCGTCGTATCGTCGAGCTGCGCCCAAATTTCTGCCGCCGTCAGGCCGCTGACGATGATTTCGTTGGAGGCAAAATTGTCGGTAGTTCCCGGCAGATACGCTTCCGGCCAGACGATGGCGCTTTGTTGGGTGGGCTGGTGCATCATTAACCTCGTGAGTGAACAAACTTTACGAGGTCAATGATGCGGCGGGGAATGATATAAATCGAATCACCATTCCGGATAAACATCATCACCGATAGTGATATCAGTGCAGCCAGTGAACGCCCTCTTCCGGTAAAAACAGGGCGTTATAGCGCTGCTGCAGGGCGATAATATCACCGTATTCCGGCTCCAGCTCGCGGAGAAACCCCTGCGCCAGGCGGATCTGCGCATCGGTTATCGGCACCGCCAGGCGAGATTTTTGCATCAAACGATACCAGTAGTGCAGGTTCTGCTCGCTGCTATCGACGACGCCGACCTGCCAGATCAGCAGAACCTGAGCCGCGTTTTGCAGATGCGCTTCGTTAGGCCGCTCGAGGTAGCGCAGATACTCGCTTCCGGCGGTTTTTCCCAGCTGATCGATCATCGATTCCAGCGGGACGGGAGTAATACCCAGCCGTTCGCTCAAACGACGAATCGCACGACGAGAATCAGAGGTCAGTACCCGAAATCCTACAACAAATACAACCACCAGCGTGGCCAGTCCTAACCAGATCATGCTTCCTCTCACTCTATCGCAGCCCCACTATCATAATGGGAATTTGCGCGCTGTCGACTCCCGGGCGTACCATAATGTGACTTATCGCGGCTGCGGAAAGCTATCATGAAATCTGATATCAGAAACCTCGATCTTAATCTGCTGAAAACGCTGGATGCGCTGCTCGATGAGCGCAGCGTCACCCGCGCGGCCCAGCGGCTGGCGCTGACGCAGCCGGCGGTGAGCGGCATGCTTACGCGGCTGCGCGATGCGTTTAACGATCCGCTGTTTATCCGTGCTCCGCATGGCATGATCCCGACCCTGCGCGCGCAGGCGCTGGCTTCGCCGGTAAAGCAGCTGCTGACCGATGCCGAAGCCCTGCTGCAGCCCGCCGTTTTCGAACAGCTTAACGCCGATTTCACCTGGACTATCGCCGCCACCGACTATGCGTTGAAGGCGGTGATCGTGCCGTTTATTGCCGCCCTGAAACCGCTGGCGCCGGGGATCCGCGTGCGCATTATTCCGGAGTCGCCATCCACGCTGCTGGCTCAGGCCGAACGCGGAGAGGTTGATATTGCGCTCCTCACGCCGCCCTCAACGCCGCCCGAGCTCCACGGTCGGGCGCTGTACCACGAAGAGTACGTCTGCCTGATGCGCGCCGATCATCCCCAGGCCGGCGCGCCGCTAACGCTCGACCAATTCTGCGCGCTGGAACATATGCTGGTGTCCTGGGAGGGCGACAGCTTTCGCGGGGTGACCGACAAGGCGCTGGCGGCAGTCGGCCGTAGTCGACGGGTGGGGCTATCGGTAAGCAGCTTTTTAGTGCTCCCGGAGATACTGGCGGTCAGCGACATGATCGCGGTGGTGCCGCGCCGGCTGGCGACAGTGACTTCAGGAATGCTTATCACGCCGCCGCCGCTGACGATCCCGGGCTTTACCAAAAGCATGGCCTGGCACGAACGCAGCCATCGCGATCCGGCTCAGCAGTGGCTGCGGGAGCTGCTCTGGCAGGTGAGTCAGCCTGAAACAAGCCCTGGCCCTGCGGCATAAAAAAGCCCGGCGGGAAGGCCGGGCAACGTTACCAATACCTGATGCCTCAGGCGGTCTGCAAACTTTGTTTCTTCTTCTCGCGGCGAATTTTACGTTCTTCAAATACCGCCACGATGGCCATCAGGCAGATACAGCCGATTGCCGCCGCGTCCAGCGCCGCAAAGGTGCCCGCCCAGCCGGTGAGGCCGAAGATCGGCGTGCCGTCGGCAATCATCCCGAGGCCCAGCTTGGCGAAGCTGTCGCCAATCAGATAGGCGAAGGTGCCTTTGATGCCGTCAGCCGCGCCGATGGCTTTTTTCGGCACAAAACCGACGGCCGCGACGCCAATCAGCAGCTGCGGGCCAAAGACCAAAAAGCCGAGGGCAAACAGCGATGCCAGATAGACATACTGATTGCTGGCATGCTGATAAATGCCGAGCGTCGCAATGATCAGCGCCAGCGCGACGCAGGCTACCAGCGCCCGGCGGCCGTTGGCCAGATCCGACAGCCAGCCCCACATCAGGGTGCCGACCAGCGCGCCGACTTCAAATAGGGTAAAGCCCTGAATCGCCACCTCTTTTGACAGCTTCAGCTCCTGGAAAGCGTAGACGGTCGACCACTGGTCGATGCCGATACGCACCACGTAGAGGAAAATATTGGAGAAGCACAGCAGCCAGATGACTTTGTTTTTCAGCACATACTCGACGAAGATCTGCCACTTGGTCATCGCGCTATCTTCGGTCTCTTTATCCTCTTCGCTGATCTCTTCCCCGAACAGCTCTTCGGCATTGCCGAGGCCGTAGGATTCAGGAGAGTCGCTGCCAAAACGCAGGCCGATAAAGCCGACGATCAGCGCGATAATCGACGGGAAGATAAACATCCCGATGACGTGGCCGTCGAACAGGTAGTTGGCGCCAAACAGCGCAACCCCTGCCGCGCCCGCGCCGCCGAGGTTGTGGGAGATATTCCACATCCCGAGGTACGATCCGCGCTTGCGTCGCGGCGTCCACTTGGTAATCGTCGAGTAGCTGCACGAGCCGCCGGTGCTCTGGAAGAAGCCGCTCAGCGCGTAGAAGGCGATCATCAGGAACAGGCTGGTTGATCCGGCGCCCATGCTGGCGCTGAAGCCGAGCATGCAGATGGCGGAAAGGATCAGCATAAACGGCAGGAACTGCTTGGTGTTCTTGCCATCCGCGTAGTAGGAAACCAGCGTTTTACCCACGCCGTAGGTGATGGAAAAGCCCAGGCCAATCATCCCCAGACTGGGTCATGCTCAACCCGTAGGTCGAAATCATGTCGTTCTGGGCAATGTTAAAGTTCTTGCGGATCAGGTACATGGTCAGGTAGCCGATGAAGACCACCAGATAGGACTGCATGAACGGTTTAAACCACATCTTGCGCCGCACGTCGAGCGGCAGATCCAGGGTCGGTTTACGTACCTGGTTTAAAAAGGCCAGCATAGCACACTCCCGGTTTTCCCTTGATGCCTCAAGCCTCAGGTACGTTGGCGACGCTCGCCTGCCGCCTTCCTGCAACATGAACTATTTTGGGAAAATGATTTTGAATGACCGCTATTGTAAAAACTGGCCATGCGGCTGGCCTGAGACAGCGTCCAGGTGAAACCGGGAAAATTTCTTAGTTTTGCCCCACTCGGGGCAAAAAGGAGAGCCAGGTCACGCTTCGCTGGCGGTTCTCGGCGCCTGGGCGTTTAAAAATGGCAGCAGCAGCAGCGCCGAAATGCCGGCGGCGATGGTAATCACCACAAAAAAGCCGCTCCAGTGCCAGACGTCCATCACCTGCGCCAGCGGCCAGCCGGAGAGCGAGGCGCCCAGATAGGCAAACAGCCCGACAAACCCGGTTGCCGCCCCCGCCGCGTCGCGATGCGAGCACTCCGCCGCCGCCATGCCGATCAGCATCTGCGGGCCGAAAACAAAGAAGCCGGTGGTAAAGAAGCAGGCCGCCTGCATCACGTAGCTGGCAAACGGCATCAGCCACAGGCCGCCCACCGACAGCATTATCCCGGCGGCAAAAATCAGGTTCATCGGCCCGCGATTGCCGTTGAACAGCTTGTCCGAGCCCCAGCCGGCCACCAGCGCGCCGATAAATCCTCCCAGCTCAAACATGGTCACCGCCGAGTTGGCGGTCACCAGATTGACCCCCAGGGTCTCCGACATGTAGAGATTGCCCCAGTCGTTAATCGCCGCCCGCACCACGTAAACCAGCACGTAGCACAGCGACAGCAGCCAGATATAGGGGTTCGTTAATACGTATCTGTAGAGGATCTCCCGGCGCGTCAGGCCCAGCCCCTCCTGCTGCTGGGCGATCTCCAGCTCATCGTGACGCCAGTCGCCTACCGCGGGCAGCCCCACCGCCTGCGGCCGGTCGCGCAGCCGCCAGCAGAGAAACAGCCCGGCGAGGATCGCCAGCATGCCGGCAATCATCATCCCGGCGCGCCAGCCGTAGTGCAGCGCCGCGGCGCCGATAACTATCGGGATCAGCGCGCCGCCGACGTTATGGGCCGTGTTCCACAGCGCCCACCAGCCGCCGCGCTCGGTACGGGAGTACCATGCGGTCAGCAGACGGGCGCACACCGGCGAGCCCCAGCCCTGGAAAAAGGCGTTCAGCGCCCACAGCAGCGCAAAGGCCCACAGCGAGGTAGAAAAGCCGAACAGGATATTGACCACCCCGGTCGCAATCAGGCCGAGGCCCATAAAGTAGCGGGCGTTAGAGCGGTCGCTGACGATGCCGGATAAAAATTTGGACAGTCCGTAGGTGATGTAAAACAGCGTCGCCAGCAGGCCGATATCGCTGCGGGTCAGCACGCCGCCGGCGAGAATCTCCGGCACCGCGGCGTTGAAGCTTTTGCGCGTGAAGTAGAATAGCGCGTAGCCCAGCCAGATGGTCAGCAGAATATGGCGCCGCCAGTAGCGATAGCGCTCGTCCAGGGCCTGCTTATCGGCTAGCGGCTCGGCGTCGAGCGGGGATTTCATAAAGGTAAACATCATCGCTCCTCAGGCGTAGCGCAGCGGCAGGCTGACGCAGACGCGAGTGCCGTGGGTACAGGAAATGGTTAAGGTCCCGCCCAGCGCCGTCACGCGCTCGCACATACCGATCAGGCCAAAGCCGTGCTGTCCGGTGCCCGGCGGCAGCCCGTTGCCGTCATCCTCAAGTACCAGCATCAGCCGCCCATCCTGCTGCCAGCCCTGCAGCGTAACCGCGCTGGCGCTGGCGTGCTTGACGATATTGTTCAGCCCTTCCTGGCAGACGCGGAACAGGGTAACGCGCTGATTTTCGCTCAACGCGGATTCATCGATGCGCCAGTCGAGGTGGCTGACTATACCGCGATCTTCGATCTCCATTTCGCGCATCAGCGAACGCACCGCCTGTTCAAGGGTCAGATCGTCCAGCTGCCGCGGGCGCAGGCGCCCCAGCAGGCGGCGCACCGAGTCATAGACGCCCAGGGAGAGCTGCTCAATCAGCTGGCTGCTCTGCCTGACGCCGCCGTTCTCCGGCGCCAGGCGCTGCACAATGCCCGCCTGGGTGCGGATGGCGGTGATGGTCTGGCCGATATCGTCATGCAGTTCGCGCGCCACGTCGCGGCGCACGCTCTCTTCGGTTTCCAGCAGGCGTTCCGCCAGCCGCCGGTTGCGCGCCAGCTCGCTTTGCAGCGACTGGTTCAGCTCACGCAGCCGCTGAATGCCGGCCCCCAGCAGCAGGCCGGTCAGGCTTTGCGCCAGCAGGGAGAGCAGTAAATCCACCGGATGGTCGTGCCAGGTCTGGCTGGCGATGAGGGCAATCGCGTTCATCAGGGCGGCAATCAGCGCCCCCTGCCAGCCGTAGTGCCAGGCCAGGGCGATAATCGGCAGCGCCAGGCAAAACGGCGTAAAGCGCGAGAGCTCGGCGGGCAGCCCCAGCTGCAGCCACAGGCTGACCATAAACAGCAGCAGATACCAGATCAGGTGCCGCCCGCGCCAGTTCACCGGTTGCGAAACCAGCGCCGGCCCCAGCGGACGCCAGACGGTGCTGGTGAGGTAGTGCCAGATGACCAGGCAGGTCGGCGCCAGCGTCAGGCCGCCGGTCAACGTCAGCAGCAGGGCGTTGAGGCCGTCGCTGCCTTCGCCGAGCCACGGCAGCGATTGCAGCAGCGCGGCGGCAATCAGCGCGCCGCCCTGACGCAGCAGGGTCAGCCAGTCGCGCTGCTGGCGATAGCGCGAAATCAGCGCCACCGGCAGCAGGGTTAGCAGACTGCCGATCGTCAATATTATCGGATGAGCCAGCGCCACTTCCTGCGCCAGCCAGAAGATCAGCAGCCATTCCGCTCCCAGCAGCACCGGCCAGTAGTCGCGCGGGCACTGCAGCATCAGGCCAAGGCGTAGACCGAAGGGAAACAGCAGCACCGCGAGATCCGGGCGCGCCACCACGTGCAGGCTGATGCTCCACAGGCAAAACCACGCGGCGGAGAAGATAAAGAAGCAGCCGACGACCGAGAGCAGCCGCGAGAACAGCGCTTTCACTGCCAGCTATCGAACATGCGCCGCGCCAGCTCAACGTCGTTGCTGACGCCGAGCTTTTCCAGCAGGTTAGCGCGATGAACGTGGACGGTCTTGGGCGATAGTCCAAGCTCGGCGGCGATCTCTTTCACCGCCATTCCCTGGGCCAGCTTTTCCGCCACCTGCCGTTCGCGCCTGGTGAGCGGATCCTGGCGACCGGCCGCCAGCTTCATGGCGATATCCGGCGTCAGGTAGCAGCCGCCGGTCGCCACCGTGCGGACGGCGGCAATCAGCTCGTCCGGACTGCAGCGTTTGGAGAGAAAGCCGCGGGCGCCGGCGTTCAGCGCCTGCTCCACCAGCGCCGGGCTGTCGTGGACCGAGAGCATAATGGTCGCGATGCCTTTGGGCAGGCTGGCTCAGCAGCTCGAGGCCCGAGATATCCGGCATCGAAATATCGCAAATGCAGACCTGCACGCCGCGGCCCGGCAGACCCGCCAGCGCCTCGCGGCCGGAGCCGAACTCCGCCACCACCCGGAAATCGCTTTCCAGCGCCAGCAACTGCGCAAAACCGGAGCGGACGATAAGATGATCGTCAATAAGGGCAATGGAGGTCATGGCGTTTCCCGGCGGATAAAAAAACGCGCTTACCTTAACGATAAGCGCGCTGCTGTTCAAGCCTTGAGCACTATTATACTCATCAGCCGCCGATGCCGGTGGTCACGCTGAAGGCGCGGGTCTCCTGCGGAGCCAGCGAGATCAGGCTGCCGTTACGCTGCGCCGCCAGAAATCCTTCGGGACGACAGGTGGCCGGTAGCGCAAAAGCCGCCACCTGCTGATCGCCGTTATAGAGGATCCAGCGGGTCACGTAGTTCAGCTCCGCGCTGGAGAAGCGGGTGATGAACGTGGTGCCATCCGGAGCCGTCATGCGAAATTCAGGCCGGTCGGTGTAGCGATCGAGCCTGTCGGCGAAAAAGACGATTTCCGGATCGTAATAGTCCGGCTCGTTCAGGACCGCCAGCGACTCCTCTCCTTGCAGAATGCGCCGGTTGAACGCCAGCCACCGCTCGGTCGGATGCACGTGGGCCGGCACCGACTCCCGCAGCGCGAGGGCGTCGTCGGGGATATTCTGGCTGAAGCGGGCCCCGGCCACGTAGGCATAGTTCATATGGCACATATACTGTAGCGGCATCGCGACGGAAGCGAGGTTGGTGACCGCCATGTGAATATCAAAGAGCGCGCTCCCTTTATGCAGATCCACCGCGGGCTGCGCCAGATAATGATGACCGAAGCCCATCACGTATTCGTAGCGTCCCGTTACCCGCAGGCTCTCCTCCGCCAGCTCCAGCCAGGCTTCATCCATCGCGGCGCAGGCCATCTCGCCGTGCAGCGGATGCGTATCCTCCGGCGAGGGGCAGCCGTTCGCCAGCAGCCCGGAGTGGAAGGCGAAGCAGCCGTAGGTGGCCACCACTTCCGTCGCCGGCTTCGGCTCGCTGAACATATTGCGCATCGTCAGATCGTGACCATCGAACTCCGCGTCCCAGATCATTTGCCCCAGCCAGGGCAGAATGACCAGCTGGCCGCGCGAGTTCTCCACCCGCAGGCCCTCTACGCCGCTGGGGTAGCGGAACGCGGTGACCGTAAAGGCATCGTTCGCCAGCAGGACGCGAGGGTGTTCGGTAAAGAGCTGACGCCATAGGGTTAAACGTGTCGTCATGATGATTCTCCTCAGGAGGCCGTCGCTTCGGTCAGGGCGCGGCGCGCTTTGCACTCGCGCCAGAAGTAGACGCCGACGTAGATGAAGCACAGCATCGGCACCAGGAACGACACCTGCAGGGAGTGGAACATGTCCGCGACGTAGCCCTGAATCGCCGGCACTACCGCCGCGCCGATAATCGCCATCACAATCACCGCCCCGGCCATTTCGGTATGCTCGTTATCAACCGTATCGAGGGTCCCGGCATAGATGGTTGCCCAGCAGGGTCCAAACAGAACGCTCACCAGCACCGCTACGTACACCGCGCTGAAGCTCGGCGCCAGCGCCACGTAGGCGAGGAACAGTGCGCCGATGACCGAGTAGATAATCAGCACTTTTTCCGGCGTGAAGCGCGTCATCAGAATGTTGGCAATAAACTTACCGATGAAGAAGCAGGCGAAGCTATAGATCATAAAGGTTGAGGCATCGCGCTCGTTGATATCCCCCAGCTCCAGCGCCAGGCGAATCGTGAACGACCAGACGGTGACCTGCATCCCGACGTAGAGGAACTGGGCGATAATCCCGCGACGAAAGCGGGCGTTTTTCGCCAGGTAGCGCAGGGTGTCGAGCGCCGACGGACGCTTATGGTTCGCCGTCTGCGCCACTTTGCAGGTCGGGAAGCGGGTCAGCAGGAAGAGCACCATCACCACCACCAGTACCATGATCATGTACTTGTAGGGCTCAAGGGTGTTTTCCAGCATCAGGATTTTAAAGTTATGGATCTGCTCGGCGTTCATGCCCGCCATCTGTTTTTCGAGGCTTTCACCGTCGGAAAAGACCAGATATTTGCCCAGCAGGATGCCGGCCGCGGCGCCAATCGGATAGAAGGTCTGGCTAATATTCAGACGTAGCGTCGCCTGCGCCTTTGGCCCAATCATTGAGCTGTAGGTGTTCGCCGCCGTCTCCAGGAAGCTCAGGCCGATAGCGATGGCAAAAATCGCGGCCAGGAACATGGTGTAGGTTGCCATGTGCGAGGCCGGGAAAAAGAGCGTACAGCCGACGATATAAAGCGTCAGGCCGGTTAAAATCGCCACTTTATATACCCGTGATCATTGAAACTGCTTGATTTCATGCAGTCAGGGGATCATGCTTAATTCATGAACATCAGACTCTCACCCGAACAGATTGCAGCCCTTGAGGCTCAGCACCGCCTAAGCCGTGACCGCCGTGTCTGCGACAGAATTCGCTGCGTACTCCTCTCTGCTCAGGGCTGGTCAACGACCATGATTGCGCAGTCCCAGCTTATCCATGAGACCACCGTCCTGCGCCATATCGCGGATTATCTTGATGAGGGTAAGCTGACCTCTGAAAACGGTGGTTCTCAGGAGCATCTCAGTTCTGCGCACTCAGCAGAGTTAATCTGTTTGCTGACCGATGACGTACATGTGAGTACAGCCAGTATTGTTGCCCTCGTCAGCGAGCGTTTCGGTGTGTCTTACTCCATTCCGGGGATGAACAAGTGGCTTCACCGCAATGGTTTTTCATGGAAAAAGCCGACGGGCGTCCCGCATAAGTTCAGCGAAGAAAAACAGCAGCAGTTCATGGCTGAATATGAGGCTCTGAAGCTGACGGCGGGTGACAGCGAACCCATCCTGTTTATGGATGCGGTGCATCCCACGCAGTCAACGAAACTGAGTGGTGGCTGGATACGCCGGGGTGAGCGCAAAGCGGTTAAAACCACCGGCAGCCGTACCCGGATGAATATCATCGGGGCACTCAGCCTGAACGACATCGCCCGGACAGTGACCTGCGATTATGCGCAGATTAATGCCAGAACCATTTGTGAGTTTTTCATCGCTATCCGGCAGACTTACCCGGTCAGGCAGAAAGTGCATCTTATACTGGATGGTGCACCGTATCACCGTGCCTCACTGGTGCAGGACTGGGCGGTGGTGATGAATATTGAACTGCACTACCTGCCTCCTTACAGCCCGAATCTGAATCCGATTGAGCGGTTGTGGAAGGTCATGAATGAGCATGCCCGGAACAACCGGTATTTTGCCACGGCGAAGGCCTTCCGGGCGGCAATAAACGGATTTTTCAGCGATACCCTGCCAGTGATAGCCGGGCAACTGACCTGTCGGATTAACGATAATTTCCAGACACTCAGACCAGCATCTTCGGTATGATTGGGTAAATGAAATTGTATTCACGCTCAGGCGCTGTTTAATTTGTCCTTTCACCAAAACCAGAGGACTGATCAATGATAGAAACCGAAGCCTTTCTGTGGAAAAAACAAGTATCTCCACTCCTGCTTGTTCGCCACGAAAAAGTCTTACAGGAACCTGGCGATGATCAGGTGCTGATTGAGAATCGGGCTATTGGCATCAATCCTGTAGACTGGAAATTACTGAATGGTCTATCAGATATCTGGCAAATTGACCAAATCCCAGGTGTAGATGGTATGGGTGTCATAGCCGCCACAGGCCGAAACGCCACGCATCTGCGCCTTGGTTCTCGGGTAATGTACCATACCGATCTTCGATTCGACGGCAGTTTTTCCCGCCATACAATAGTCAACGCTCATGCAGTTATTTCTGTTCCCGAGCATATCAGTGATATCAGCGCGGCAGCGTTACCCTGCCCGGGTCTGACGGCCTGGCAGGCAGTGCAAAAAGTCCCTCATCTCTCTGGTGAGAACGTGCTTGTCAGCGGTGCCGGTGGTAGTGCTGGCAGCCTGTTAACACAGATGCTTATTCAGGCAGGCGCTAATGTTTATGTCACCGCCAGCGGCAGGCATCATCAAAAATTGCTCAACCATGGGGTCATCCAGTGCTTTGACTATGGCCATAGGTCATGGACAGATGAGTTGAATCGCGCACTGGGCGAAAAACCGCTGTACGCTGCTTTCGATACCGTCAATCAGCAAAATGCACTATCTCTGGCGGGATTACTGGGTTATTACGGCCATCTTGTATGTATTCAGGACAGATTGGAAAAAGCGCCATTACCACCGTTCACGACCAGTATCTCGCTTCATGAAATTGCTCTGGCAGCCATTCATGCATACGGTAGCAATGTACAGTGGAGTCGGTTACGTCAAGCCGGCGAAAACATGCTGCAACAGATCGGTCGCTGCGAGTTGATTATGCCGTTTATTCAAACCGTTGCGTTTGATGACATTCCACAGACGCTTGAAACGTTAAAAGAGAATAACAATGGCATAAAATATGTTGCGGTAGTGTAGCGGGTTGAGGTGGATTTGGTTTTATTGAATAAAGAAATCCAAAAATCTGCTTTGCTAAAAGGCGGCCATGCACCAAATCCTTAATCAGTTACAGAGTGAATGATTAATATAAGGGAATGAACTTAACAAACTGCAACTTGAAGTATCATGTGTATAGCTGGTTTTTTTAATCACTAACGAGGCCGGAATGGCAATTAAAAAATAACCGCCATAAAAGGCGCTTTGTACCAGCGCGGAGGCAAAGTTGCTCAGCGCAAATACGCTTTTAAACTGAGTAATTAAAATATCATTTAATGCCGCAGCGCATCCCCATAGCGGGAATAAACAGGATAACAAAATAAACTGGAACAGAGGGGTTTTATTCAGATAGCCGTCGGCCATCTGAACGATATTTTTATCGTTCATAGTGCTACCTTTTACAGTGCTGAGGGTTATTCGTTTAACGCCAGATATTCATTGAATTGCTCAATGCTGGGATAAGACGATTGGGTACCTTTGCCGGTGACGCTGAAGGCGGCAAAGAGCGAGGCTTTTTTCATCGCGGCTTCAACATCGCCGCTCTGGACGTAGTAATGCGCAAAACAGCCGATAAAGGCGTCGCCGGCGCCGCTGGTATCAACCGCGCTGACCTTAAACGCCGGGACGTGAACGTCCCGATCGCGCGTCATCCATAGCGCACCTTTCTCCCCCATAGTGACAATAATGTTATTCAGCCCTTTTTCTACGAGGCTGCGGGCGGCGCTACGAATATTCTCGTAAGTATCAACGGGCAATCCGGTTAATATTTCCAGCTCGGTTTCATTAGGGACGAAAAAGTCGCATTTGCAGGCGTAGGACATATCTAATTCACGCAGCGCCGGCGCCGGATTTAATAACACTTCGATGCCGTGTTTTTTACCAAATTCAATGGCGTGATAAACCGTTTCCAGCTGTACCTCAAGCTGTAAAACAATCAGCTGACACTTTTTTAAATCTTCGGCAGCGCGGTCAATATCCTCCGGGGAGAGAAACTTATTGGCGCCTTTAATAATCAGAATACTGTTGCTGGAGTTGGCGTTAACAAAAATCGGCGCCACGCCGCTGCTGGTGCAGGGGACTTTTTCAACATAGGTCGTATTAATGCCCCAGGACTCCAGATTGCGAATCGTGTTATCGGCAAAGATGTCGTCCCCGACCTTGGTCAGCATCAGGACTTTGGAGTTAAGCTTGGCTGCCGCGACGGCCTGGTTGGCGCCTTTACCGCCGCAGCCAATTTTAAAAGAGGGCGCCTCGAGAGTTTCCCCCTCTTTTGGCATCTGATTGGTATAGGTGATCAGATCCACCATATTTGAGCCGATAACCGCGATATCCATTTTACTACCTCTTAGAAACAATCACATAACAATGATATTATAGTAACATTATCATGTTACTTTCGTACCATTTGTGACCAGGATCGCGATTGCAGAATCACGGGCTGTTTATTTAACCGCCACCTCTGTTCAGCCGCTCGGCATGCCCGTAAAACAATAAGTACGAGAAATAAACATAAGACACTGAAAGTAAAATATTTATAATTTAAGAGACGCGATCTTACCCGCTTTTAATTATTGATCGCCCACAGTATAGTAGTGTGAATGCACAATGTTTCGACGAACAAAAAATGTTACTAAAGGAACATTATTGCCCAAACTTGCGGAGAAGGTGAATGGAAACAAAGCAAAAAGAACGTATCCGGCGTCTGATGGAGCTGCTCAAGAAAACCGACCGTATCCATCTCAAAGAAGCCGCGCGGATGCTGGAAGTTTCGGTGATGACCATTCGTCGGGATCTCAGCCTTGAGAATGACCAACCGCTGCCGCTGACGCTGCTGGGCGGGTACGTGGTGATGGTGAACAAGCCCTCATCGCCCGCGGCCAGCGCTGCGCCGGCGGGCAAAAGCCCCCACCACCGGGACGATTTATCCGTCGCCATCCTCGCCGCCGGGCTGGTCAGCGAAAACGACCTCGTCTTTTTCGATAACGGCAGTGAGATGCCGCTGGTGATTAGCATGATCCCGGATGACATTACCTTTACCGGAATCTGCTACTCGCACCGGGTGCTTGTGGCGCTGAATGAAAAGCCTAACGCCACCGCCATCCTCTGCGGCGGCACCTACCGGGCCAAGAGCGATGCCTTTTATGATGCCAGCAACCCCTCGGCCCTCGACTCCCTGAATCCGCGGAAGGTGTTTATCTCCGCCAGCGGCGTGCACGAACATTTTGGCGTCAGCTGGTTTAACCCCGACGATCTCACCACTAAACGCAAGGCGCTGGATCGCGGATTACGCAAAATCCTGCTCGCCCGCTACGGGCTGTTCGATGACGTCGCGCCCGCCAGCATCGCGCCGCTGTCGGCCTTTGATGTCCTGATCAGCGATCGTCCCCTACCGGCAGACTACGCGCAGCACTGCCGGAACGGGTCGGTAAAAGTCATCACGCCGGATGCGGCGAGCGATTAGCTCACTCGAAAAAGACGGCGATTTTATTGAACATGGAAGGATCGGACTGATTGCGCGTCACCTTCTCGACATCCTCCAGCTTATCGATCTGGCTGATCATCTGCTCGAGGCGCTGATCGTTATTGACCAGCAGCCAGATGCGGCTCTGATTGCTGTTTTGAATCGGCAGGCAGAGGATGCCCTCCACGTTGAAGGCGCGACGGGCGAACAGGCCGCAAACGTGGGTCATGACCCCAGGGTGGTTACGCACGGTGAGTTCCAGAATAACGTTGTCATGAGTCTGCTGTTGCATGGTTTATTCCCCCACCATTTCTGTATTTGCCGCACCCGGCGGTACCATCGGATAGACTTTTTCTTCGGCATCGATTCGCACATGAATCAGCGCCGGGCCGGGGCGGTCAATAATCGCCTGCAGCGCCGCCTGCGGATCGGCTTCATGATTTAAGTCGCAGGTCTGCAGGCCGAAGCCGGCGGCAATCTGCATAAAGTTAATCATCCCCGGGTAGGTGGCGGCAAACACGCCCTGCGGATAGAACAGGCTCTGCTGCTGATGCACCAGGCCCAGCGCTTCGTTGTTCATCAGAATGATTTTTACGTCGAGCTGATTTTCAGCGGCGGTGGCCATCTCCTGAATGTTCATCATCAGGCTGCCGTCGCCGGAGAAGCAGATAACCTTCCGCTGCGGATTCGCCAGAGCTGCGCCAACCGCCGCCGGCAGGCCAAAGCCCATGGTGCCCAGGCCGCCGGAGGTCAGCCACTGGCGGGGGCGATTCAGCGGATAGGCCTGCGCGGTCCACATCTGGTGCTGGCCGACGTCGGTGGTAATAATCGCCTCATCATCCACGCAGGCGGCAACGGCATTGATCAAACCGTAATGAGAGAGCGGGTCCTGCTGCTGCGGGATGGTGCAGGGGAATTCACGCTGCAGGTCGGCGACCAGCTGGCGCCACTCGTCGCGCGGCTGCGCTGCAACCTGCGGGATCAGCTGCGTCAGAACCTCGGCGACATCGCCCTGGATAGCCACGTGCGGCTGCTTAATTTTACCCAGCTCGGAGCGGTCGATATCGACGTGAATAATCTTCGCGTTCGGGCAGAACTGCTCGGTTTTACCAATCGCCCGGTCATCAAAACGTGCGCCTAAAACAATCAGTAAATCAGCTTCCTGCAGCGTAAAGTTGGTACTGCGCGCGCCGTGCATGCCGAGCATGCCCAGCGACAGCGGGTGCGCCTTTGGCAGCATGCCCAGCGCCATCAGGGTCATGGTGGTCGGCAGATTGGCTTTTTCCGCCAGCTGGCGAACCTGCTCCGGAGCATTAATCACCCCGCCGCCCAGATAGAGCACCGGACGCTTAGCGGCATTAATCATCGCCGCCGCTTCACGTACGCTGGCGCCGTCAAACTCAGGCGCCGCCGCGCGAACGCCGGGCTCGGGTAACGCCTCCAGTTCGATGGTCGCGCTCTGCACGTCCTTAGGAATATCTATCCACACCGGCCCCGGACGCCCGGACTGCGCGATGCGAAAAGCGTCGCTCATCACCTGCGGCAGCTCGGCAATGTCGCGAACCAGATAGTTGTGTTTAGTGATGGGGATAGAGATGCCGTAGGTATCGACTTCCTGGAACGCATCGGTGCCAATCATTGAGGCCGGCACCTGACCGGTAATACAGACCAGCGGGATCGAGTCCAGACGCGCGTCGGCGATGGCGGTGATCAGGTTTGTCGCCCCCGGGCCGCTGCAGGCCATACAAACCGCCGGCTTGCCCTCGGTGCGCGCCATGCCCTGGGCGATAAACCCGGCCCCCTGCTCGTGACGCGCCAGAATATGGCGAATCTGCTTGCTTTGGCTTAACGCGTCGTAGACCGGCAGAATGGAGCCGCCAGGGATACCCGTTACCGTGGTGATCCCCTGACGTTCCAGTAAATGAACAACTAACTGCGCGCCGGTAAAGCGCATTTTATGTGATGCTGTGCCCGAACTTGCCATGCTCCAGTCCTTTTATTCTGAGCCGGCCTACCGGGCGAGGGTCGAAAAAAAACCCCGCTCGGTTTGCGCCGGCGGGGTTTGGAATCGTGTTGTTCCGGACCCTACGGCGCATTGCCGACGACGACCACCACACGCACGACGACCACCGCGGCAGGCGCGGTTTTTAGTAGGGTCGAAGTCAGCATGGAAGCATTCATTAGGGGCCTTTGTGTCGAAAAATTAACTGAATTTATACAAACACAGCTGCCGCCATTAAACAACGGATTTATTTTCAACCACGGAAATTTGCGCAGAGGATCACAATTTTTTACCCCGGCGATAAAAAGCAAAAAACCCCGCCGCAGCGAGGTTTTTTTTAGCATTTTTGCGGCTGGTAACCGCAAGCACACTCTATTACGTCAACGGCAAAAGTATACGCGTTCACGGCGGTTCACGCAATTTTAGCCACGGTTTTTCATAAAATAGAGTATGGATCGGCGGTGGATTTTTGTCGAGAAAAATACTGTTTATTTATACAGTAAATGCTTATACTGAAAGCGTTCACTCTGTGCCATTCGGGGGCCGCATGTTTACCGGCGCAATCAAGTCCTGGCTGAAACGGGTGGTGCCGTCAGCGCCTTAACCCTGAAAGAGCACACTGTGTTACGTCAACAAATACGCTATCTTCCGGGCACGGCAACGTGTTCAGGCAGGCGGCGTATACCCTGGCTGGCAACAGGCGGCGGAAAGGTACGCCAGCCGGCTGTGCTCCTTTACCGAGGAGACGCGTATGGGCACGATGGATATTATCCTTCTTATCCTGAAACTCATGGTTGCCGCGTTGCAACTGCTTGATGCTGTCCTGAAACAGTTCCGCTGATTCAGGTTCAGGTCGCACCTGGGAGGGGCGGGAAACCGCCCCTCTACAGGCGGTCTCCCTTCACCTGCGCCGACTGATGGAGAAAAATATGCCACCGCTGCTGATTGCCGCCACCACGCCGGACGACGCCGGGTTTCTCGCCCTGCGTAGCGAAAGCCTCGCCCAGCACTTTAATATGCTGCGCCGCCTGGCGGAGAACTGGCAAAGCGGAGAAAATCGCTTTAACGCTCCGGGAGAGAAGCTGCTGGGGGCCTTCCGTGGTGGAGAGCTGGTGGGCGTTTGCGGGCTGAACGTTGACGCCGACAGCCAGCAGCCGCGGGCCGGGCGCATTCGCCACCTGTACATCGGCGAGCGCTACCGTCGCCAGGGCGTCGGACAGCAGTCTGCTGGTGGCGGTTATCACCCATTCCAGCACCTGGTTCGATTTCCTCAACACCCACGCGCCGTCATCGGCGTGGCCGTTTTATGAAAGCCTGGGGTTTCGCCCGGTTTACGATGAGCCGCGGGTAACGCATCGCTTGTTCTGCTCGCTGTAGCCGCCTCTGGCCGGGCGAAAAGGCGCATGTTACAGTTTCACCATCACGCCACCACGGTGCTCCACCCTAATGACGATCAACGTTTTCTGCATTCTGCTGTTCGCCGCCCTGCTGCACGCTAGCTGGAATGCGATCGTCAAAGCCAGCGGCGATAAGATGTACGCGGCAATTAGCGTGAGCGGTTCGGCGGCGGTCATCGCCCTGCTGCTGCTGCCTTTCGCGCCGCAGCCATCCTTCGCCAGCGCGCCCTACCTGCTGCTTTCCAGCGCCCTGCAGGTGGTTTACACGGTACTGGTGGCCAAAACCTACCAGGTGTCGGACATGAGCCAGACCTATCCGCTGATGCGCGGCACGGCGCCGCTGCTGGTGGCGATAATTAGCGTCCTGTTTCTCGGCGATCGCCTCTCCCCTCTGGCCTGGTCTGGCATTGGGGTGATCTGCCTGGCGATCCTGGCGATGGCCTACAACGGGCGGGCCAGCTCGCGGCGCGGCGTCGTACTGGCGCTGATTAACGCCTGCTTTATTGCCGGCTATACCCTGGTTGATGGTACCGGCGTAAGGCTTTCCGGCTCCGCGCTGGGCTACACGCTGTGGTCCTTTTTGATGAACGGCTGCTGCCTGCTGGTCTGGTCGATGGTCACCCGTCGCCGGGAGGTCAGCCGCTATCTGCGCCAGCACTGGCACAAGGGGCTGCTCGGGGGCATCAGTACGATGGGCTCCTACGGCCTCGCGCTGTGGGCCATGACCCAGGCGCCGCTGGCGGTCGTTGCCGCGCTGCGTGAAACCTCAATTCTGTTCGGCGCGCTCATCGCTTTCGTCCTGCTTAAAGAGCGGGTCATGGCCCTGCGAATTGTTGCCGCCTGCGGCATCGCGGCCGGCGCGATCCTGCTGCGCCTCTCTTAGCGCATCATGGCAACATTAGTTGCCGATTATTGTTTACAAAACCTGCCTTTAATTCCCTGACAATCGCCGCCGGGTGGTTGTTCTGTCATTTTTATGTGGTAGATTCCTCCATCGTTTACCGGATGTGCCAGTCACATATTCTTTATTTATCTCTACCCACAAAGTATTCATCGACATGAAACGGCATAAAAACTTCAATTTGTTGTTGATGCTGGTCGTGCTGGTGGCCGTTGGCCAGATGGCGCAGACCATATATATTCCGGCCATTGCCGACATGGCCATCTCGCTCAATGTCCGCGAGGGCGCCGTGCAGAGCGTGATGGCGGCCTATTTGCTGACCTACGGCGTATCGCAGCCTCTTTTACGGGCCGCTGTCCGATCGCGTGGGGAGACGCCCGGTGATTCTGGTCGGGATGTCTATCTTTATGCTGGCGACGCTGGTTGCCATCACCACCCATAGCCTGACGGTGCTGATTATCGCCAGCGCGATTCAGGGAATGGGCACCGGCGTCGGCGGCGTCATGGCGCGTACTCTGCCGCGCGATCTGTATGAAGGCGCGCAGCTAAGACATGCCAACAGTCTGTTGAATATGGGTATTCTGGTCAGCCCGCTGCTGGCGCCGCTGCTTGGCGGGGTCCTCAATACGCTGTGGAGCTGGCGCGCCTGCTACGCTTTCCTGCTGGTGCTTTGCGCCGTGGTGACCTTTAGCATGGCGCGCTGGATGCCGGAAACCCGCCCGGCCGCCGCGCCGCGAACCCGCCTGTCCACCAGCTACCGGACCCTTTTCGGCAACGGCGCGTTCAACTGCTACCTGCTGATGCTGGTCGGCGGCCTCGCCGGAATTGCCGTTTTTGAAGCCTGCTCCGGCGTGCTGATGGGCGCAGTGCTGGGCTTGAGCAGCATGGCGGTCAGTATCCTGTTTATTTTACCGATCCCGGCGGCCTTCTTCGGCGCCTGGTTCGCCGGGCGTCCAAACAAGCGTTTCCCGACGCTGATGTGGCAATCGGTGATTTGCTGCCTGCTGGCGGGAATTATGATGTGGCTCCCGGGGCTGATGGGCGTCATGACCGTCTGGACGCTGCTGGTGCCCGCCGCGCTGTTCTTCTTCGGCGCCGGAATGCTGTTTCCGCTGGCAACCAGCGGCGCAATGGAGCCGTTCCCGTTCCTCGCCGGTACCGCCGGCGCGCTGGTTGGCGGCCTGCAGAATATCGGTTCCGGCGTGCTGGCCTGGCTATCGGCCATGATGCCGCAGACCGGCCAGGGCAGCCTCGGGCTGCTGATGATGCTGATGGGGCTGCTGATTATGCTGTGCTGGCTGCCGCTGGCCTCGCGCTTTAGCCGCCATCAGCAGCCGGTTTAGGGCTTCCGCAGTTCTCCCCGGGCCGCGACGCGAAGCGTCCTGCCCGGGGTTCCCCCATCCCGCCGCTATGCCTGCGCCTGGCTCTGCCACCGTCGCGATGATGGGCGCCACCGCCATCGTTGCCCCGATGCTGCCGCTTTATCCCGGCGTGAGTCCGGAGATCATCGCCATTGCTATTGGTTCCGGCGCCATTGGCTGCACGATCGTCACCGATTCCCTGTTCTGGCTGGTCAAACAATACTGCGGAGCGAGCCTGAGCGAGACGTTTAAATACTATACAACGGCCACATTTATCGCATCCTTACTTGCGCTGGCCTGTACGTTCCTGCTTTCTTTCATCATCTGAGCGCCAAAGAGACGTAATATGAAAAACGCTGACATGACCACTTTAATCTCCCGGTTCCCGCTGCTGAAGGAGCTGGTTGCCCTGAAAGAAACCGCCTGGTTTAACCCGGCCACCACCACCCTGGCCGAGGGTTTACCCTACGTCGGCCTGACCGGCGAAGACGTCCAGGACGCCCGCGCCCGCCTCGATCGCTTTGCCCCGTATCTGGCGCAGGCCTTCCCGGAAACCGCGGCCACCGGCGGGATTATCGAATCCGAGCTGGTGGCGATCCCGGCCATGAAGGTGCGGCTGGAGCAGGAATTTGTGCAGCCGGTGGCGGGCGAGCTGCTGTTGAAAAAGGACAGCCATCTGCCGATCTCCGGCTCAATTAAAGCGCGAGGCGGCATTTATGAGGTGCTGACCCACGCGGAAAAACTGGCGCTGGAAGCCGGACTGCTCACCACCGCGGATGACTACAGCAGGCTGCTGACGCCTGAATTTAAACAGTTCTTCAGCCAGTACAGCATCGCCGTGGGCTCCACCGGCAACCTCGGCATGTCGATTGGCATCATGAGCGCGCGCATCGGCTTTAAGGTCACCGTGCATATGTCCGCCGACGCCCGGGCGTGGAAAAAAGCGAAGCTGCGCAGCCACGGCGTGACGGTGGTGGAGTACGACCAGGATTACGGCGTGGCGGTTGAGCAGGGGCGTAAAGCCGCCGAATCAGACCCTAACTGCTTCTTTATCGACGACGAAAACTCGCGCACGCTGTTCCTCGGCTACGCCGTCGCCGGCGAGCGTCTGAAGGCCCAGTTTGCTCAGCAGGGCCGCGCGGTGGATGCCGACCATCCGCTGTTCGTCTATCTGCCGTGCGGAGTTGGCGGGGGCCCTGGCGGAGTGGCATTTGGCCTCAAGCTGGCCTTCGGCAACCACGTGCGCTGCTTCTTCGCCGAACCGACCCACTCGCCCTGTATGCTGCTGGGGATTTATACCGGACTGCACGATGCGATTGCGGTCCAGGATTTAGGTATTGATAACCTGACCGCCGCCGACGGGCTCGCCGTTGGCCGGGCGTCGGGATTTGTCGGCCGGGCGATGGAGCGTCTGCTGGATGGCCTGTATACCCTCGACGACCAGACGATGTACGACATACTGGGCTGGCTGGCGCAGGCTGAAAATATCCGCCTTGAGCCTTCGGCGCTGGCGGGCATGAAGGGGCCGCAGCATATTTGCGCAAGCGAGACCTACCGGCAAATGCACGGCTTTAGCCCGGAGCAGATGCGCAATGCCACGCACCTAGTGTGGGCCACCGGCGGGGGCATGGTGCCGGAAGAAGAAATGGCGCAGTATCTGGCGAAGGGCCGCTAGCCCGCCGTTAGCGCAGCAGCGGCATCAGCTCGGCGGGCGACCGCTGCTGGTTTTGTAGATCGCGCATGACGCGCATATAGGGCGCGCTCATGCTGTAAAACCGGCGATAACCCGCGCACAGCGGGTTTTGCCCCTTTTCCGCATCCGGCGGCGGGCAATCACCGCCGCATAACCTTAGCCACGGGCAGTCACGACAATCTGGCGTAACCGGCGCGTCGGCGGGACGCACCGCTTCACCACACCAGCCGCGCAGAGCGCTCTCAAAGGGCAACACCAGGATCCGGCCGATATCCTCGCGTACCCAGATAGCAAAAACCGCGCACAGGAACTCCCCCCAGGCCCCGGCATCTTCCGGCTGAAGCTGCGGAACAAAGCGGATCGCTGAAACGCCCTGCTGGCGTAGCTGGCGATAATATTGCCCCGGGATCTGGCAGTGATGGCGATAAATATTGACGTCCAGTACCTTCAGCTCCCTCTCTGCGGCACTCCTGCTGTGGCAACGTCCTGTCATGTCACATCCTTAATGAATAAAACAATTTGCCGTAGATGAGTTACAGCAAACATTAACGCCAGCGAAAGCACTGCGAGAGAGATCAAAAATTTGTCACGTATCGCCCGGGAGTGTGCGAAATCGCTCTCGTTGATATCCATCAGGTTGCGGCTGCGGGTATAGCGCCAGAGAATAATGGCAACGACGGCCAGCACGCCAATCGACAGCCAGAACAGCGCGCCGGCGCTGTGCCAGTTGTGTTTGACCGCCAGCGCCATCAGCGCCCCGTAGCCCAGCAGCGTGCGGAACCAGGCCAGCGACGTGCGCTCCGGCTGCAGGCCCGGATCGCTCTCCCGCCGCATCCGACGCCTATCCACCGTAGAGCACCAGTCCCATCACCACCACGACCACAATCATCAACAGAATACTGATCGCCAGCAGCGTCCGGGTATAGGGCAAGTCCTGTTTCAGACGCATCGCCTTTTCATTACTCAGCCAGCGCAGGTAGCCGTAAATGGCCAGGCCGCCGGCAAACAGGCACAGCAGCAGCGCCAGCGCTTCGCGAATCAGCGGCGTGGCAAAGTCGGGCGCCAGCTGATCGAGGCCGACGCCGGCGGCGAGAAAGCCCAGCGCCGTGCGGATCCAGGCGAGAAAAGTACGTTCATTGGCGAGTGAAAAGCGATAATCCGGCGCTTCGCCGACGCGGGAGATTTTCATCAGGGTTCCTTGTTCGTGCCACGGCCAGGCTCCAGCATAGCGTAATTCATCACGAACGGGGGAAGAGGGAAGAACCGGCACCCGTTGGGTGCCGGTGAGAGGGAGAGATTAGTGCAGTTCCGGCCAGTACTCTTTATTGGCCGCAATCAGGTCATCAAGGATCGCCCTGGCGACGGAGGCGCTCGGCACGGTTTTCGACAGCGTAATCGCCTGCCACAGCTTGTGGTAGGAGCGATGTTCCCAGGCATCGACCACCAGTTTTTCGACCGCCACCTGCTGGCCCATCATCCCTTTCTGGAAGTTCGGGATATCGCCAACCGTTAGCGGCTCCGGCCCGTTATGGCCAACCAGGCACGGAATTTCGACCATCGCATCGGCGTCAAAGTTATGGATAGCGCCATTATTCGGCACAATCAGCAGCATGCGTTCCTGGGTGTTGAAGGCAATCGCCGCCGCGAGGTCAACGATGTACGAGGCGTGCTCGTCGATCTCCAAATCACCGGCAGATGATTTGCCGGCGGCAATAATGGCCCGGCAGGCGCTGAAGACGTTTTTCTCGCGATGATCCATGACCTCGTTTGCGCGGGTGCGCTCAGGGTTGGAGTGCGCAACCACATAATCCGGGAACAGATAGTACTTGAGGTAGGTGTTCGGCATGGTATCAGGATCCAGCGCCTGCACGTCTTTTGCCTTGGCAAAGGTATCGTTCCAGCTCGCTTCGGTATGCGGGTCGTTAGATGGCGGAACATAGCCATATTTCGCGACATATTCCCGCAGTTTTGGCATCAGGTCGTTACCCTGCAGATCCTCAATCGACGTCCACCAGCCGAAGTGGTTAAGGCCGTAGTAGCACACGCGCATCTGCTTGCGGTCTTTCAGGCCGACGATTTGCGCCATCCGCCCTTCGATACCGATCGGCATATCGCAAATGTTGAGGATTTTCGCGTTCGGACGCAGGCGGCGGGTCGCTTCTGCCACAATGGCCGCCGGGTTGGAGTAGTTAAGCATCCACGCGTTCGGCGAATATTTTTGCATATAGTCCACCAGCTCCAGCACGCCGCCGATCGAGCGCATTCCGTAGGCAATGCCGCCAGGTCCGCAGGTTTCCTGGCCCAGCACGCCGTGGCGCAGGGGGATTTTTTCATCTTTTTCGCGCATCGGATATTTACCGACGCGAATATGTGCCATCACGAAATCCACGTCGGTAAACGCCGCCTGCGGGTCGGTGGTGTAGCTGAACGCAATATCCGGCGCCTGCTCTTTGAGAATAACTTTACAGGCTTCGGCGATAGTCTCCTGCCGCGCGCCGTCGTTGTCATAAAATTTCAGCGCCCGCAGCGGGAAACGGTCCTGGTTAGCTAACAGCATTAATACGATGCCCGGGGTAAAGGTACTGCCGCCGCCTGCGATAACAACTGAGAATTTTTTCATGACACTGCCTCCGTCATGGTGTTTTGTTCGGTCGGTAGAGAATCTTTGATGAGGGTTTCAAGCTGGTCGCGAACCTGAGGAACGTGCAGGCCGACGATGACCTGAATCCCGTTGCCGCGCCGCACCACTCCGTGGGCGCCCAGCGCTTTAAAGACGTCGTCACTTTGCGTTTTCGCCATATCGACCAGCGTGATACGCAGGCGGGTGGCGCAGTTATTGATGCTGTCGATATTGCTCGCCCCGCCGAGCGCCTGCAGGAAGCCTGCGGCCTGGCCGAGTTTGGCCTCCGTCGCGCCCGCGGCGCTGGTTTTGCCGCGCGCCGCCTGGTAGTCGGCCTTGCTGTAGAGCTTGATTTCACACTCTTCGCGGCCCGGCGTTTTCAGGTTGAGGCGCAGGATCAGGGTGCGGAAGATAACGAAGTAGATGCCGGTGAAGCACGCCCCGACGCCGATCTGGATAAACATCATCGACGCGTGGTTATGGAACATCGGGATCCAGTTCTGCGGCAGGAACTGATCCAGCAGACCGCCGCCGAAGTTGCCCACCACGCCGCACATATACATCACCGTCGCCATCGTCGCCGCCAGCACGGCGTGCACGGCGAACAGCAGCGGAGAGATAAACAGGAAGGTGAACTCCAGCGGTTCGGTGATACCGACCAGCATGGCGGTCAGAGTGGCTGGTATCAGCAGCCCGGCAACCTTGACGCGGTTTTGCGGGGCGGCGGTGAAGTAGAGCGCCAGCGCAATACCCACGGAGCCAAAGACCTTCGAGTTGCCGTGCAGGGCGAAACCGCCTTCCGGGAACAGGGCCTTCAGCGGTTCGGTGCTCTGACTGAACTCCTGCAGATGCTGCGCCCAGTACATCTGAATGCCGCCCTCCACCACCGCCGGGCCGAAGATAAACGGACCGTAGACAAAATGGTGCAGGCCGGTTGGGATCAGGATCCGCTCAAGGAAAATATAAACCCAAACCCCGAGCGCCCCGGCCGAGCGTAAAAACGCCTGCAGAGATTCAATCCCCATCTGTACTTTCGGCCAGCACAACAGCGTCAGCCAGGCGCAGGGGATCATCGCCAGGAACGCCACGATAACGACAAACGAGGAGCCCTGGAAAATACCGAGGAAAACCGGCAGCGGTTTATCAAAATAGCGGTTATGCAGCGCGGTCACGAAGCCGGAAATAACAATCGCGCCGATGATGCTGGTATCCAGCGTTTTAATTCCGGCGATCGTTGCCAGGCCGCTGCCGGCGGTGGGTTCGACGGAGAAATCGACGCCGAAGAAGTGGCCCCAGGTCATCCCCATCGCGTTGATGAAGTAGTTCCAGGTCAGGAAACTGACCAGCACCGCGAGGCAGGCCCGGCCCTGCGCCTGTTTAGCGAGGCCAATCGGCAGGCCGACGGCGAAAATCAGCGGCATATTACGAAATACCGTCCAGCCGCCCTCTTCAATAATGTGAACGATTTGCGCAAATAAATTATCCGGGGCCGTAAGCGCTTCGCCGACAAACATCGGGTTGCGCAGCATAATGGCAATTCCGACCACGATCCCGGCAAACGGAAACAGCAAAACCGGGGTAAACATGGCACCGCCAAAACGTTGTATTTGACTGAGCATTTTAAAATCCTCATTTAACAACCTGTAGGGTGAGTGGCCTTATTTGTCTTGAGTATCGGCCTAAAGCGAGAATAGGAATTTACCCGTCATCCAACATGCAATGTCGGTGCGATTCGTGATCGCTTTCATGGTTTTAATAAGCGCAATGTTGTCTACTTTTTTAATAAAACATAGACAACAACAATGCCGCCCATCATGGTCCTGAAAAAAAACCAGCATATACGTATGTAATTTAATGATTATTAATACAAAAAAGAGGTTTGATAATCACCTCAGCTACTGAAATAGAGGTCTACTGGTGATCTACAAATCGATTGCGGAAAGATTACGCCTGCGGCTCAATTCATCGGATTTCAACATCGGCAGCCCGCTGCCGGGAGAGAAAAAGCTGGCGCAGGAGTTTGGCGTCGCGCGGATGACCATTCGCAAAGCCATCGATCTGCTGGTGAGCTGGGGACTGGTGGTGCGGCGGCACGGGAGCGGCACCTACGTCGCGCGCAAAGACCTGCACCATGAAACGACTAACCTTACCGGCCTGGCCGAAGTGCTGCGCCAGCAGGGGAAAGAGGTGATCAGCCAGGTACTGGTTTTCGAGGTAATGGCCGCCCCGCCGGCGATTGCCAGCCAGCTGCGGATTCAGATTAACGAGCGGATCTATTTCTCACGACGCGTGCGCTACGTAGATGGGAAGCCCTTGATGCTGGAAGACAGCTATATGCCGGTAAAACTGTTTCGTAATCTGTCGCTGGTGCATCTCGAGGGGTCAAAATTTGACTACATCGAGAAGGAATGCGGGCTAACGATTAGCGGTAACTACGAGAGCCTCTCCCCGGTGCTGGCGGACAGGCAGCTGGCGCAGTCGATGAACGTGCCGGAGCAGACGCCGCTGCTGCGCATCACCTCGCTCTCCTACAGCGACAGCGGCGAATTTCTCAATTACTCGGTTATGTTTCGCAACGCCAGCGTGTATCAGGTGGACTACCATTTGCGCCGCGTCCACCTCGATAGCCCGTTAGCCTATCCCCCAGAACAGCACGGCGAGGAGCTGCGGCGTGATGATGCGTAAAAACATCACCAGCGGATAGACCGTGGCGTATGACAGCGCCGCCGCGCCGCTGGTGGCGTGCAGGTTGTTGGCGAAGGCCAGCGCCGGGGGATCGGTCATCGAGCCGGCCAGCATGCCGCAGAGGGTCAGATAGTTCATCTTCAGCAGCATTCGCGCCAGAACACCGACCGTCAGCAGCGGAATGCCGGTGATGAAAATACCGTAGGCTATCCAGTTCAGGCCGTCGCCGCGAGTCAGCGTCAGGATAAAATCACCGCCCGACTTCAGGCCAACCACCGCCAAAAACAGCACGATCCCGAGCTCGCGCAGCGCAAGGTTGGCGCTGGGCGGCATAAACCAGTACAGCTTGCCGATGCTGCCGATTCGCCCGAGGATCAGCGCCATAATCAGCGGCCCGCCGGCCAGCCCCAGCTTAAGCGCGACGGGAAAACCGGGAATAAACAGCGGGATAGAGCCCAGCAGCACTCCTAAACCAATGCCGATAAATACCGGCAGCATCTGGACCTGCTGCAGTTTTTGCTGCGCGTTACCCAGCTCTGCGGCAACCGCGTCAATCGCCTCCGGGCGCCCGACCAGGTTAAGAATATCGCCAAACTGCAGGCTGGCATGGCTGCTGGCCACCAGCTCCACGCCGGCGCGATTAAGCCGCGAGATCACCACGTCATAGCGCTGCTTAAAGTTGAGATCGCGGATTTTCCTGCCGAGGATCTTCTCGCTGGTCACCACCACCCGCTCAACTTTCAGGTCGGTACCGCGGGTGGAAAGCGAGGTGGAAACCTCCTTGCCGATCACCAGCTGCGCATTGTGTAAATCCTCCGGGCGCCCCACCAGATGCAGAAGGTCTCCGGTCTGGATCAGCGTGCCCGGAGCCGGGACCATCAGCAGCTCATCCCGCTTCAGGCGCGAACAGATCAGCCTGTCGCTGTTGAGCATCGGTACGTCCTGAATCGCCATATTATTCAGGTTCGGGTTTTCAACGCGGACGTTAATCGTCTGCAGCAGCGCATGGCCATTACCGCTGCTCTCGTCAAACTGTTGGGCCTCTTTGTCGACGTTGACGCGAAAGAACAGGCGCACCAGCCACATGGTGAGCAAAATGCCGCAAATGCCAAACGGATAGGCCATGGCATAGCTCATCCCCATCTGATCTACCATATCGAGCGGCACGCCAAGGTCGCGCAGGATCTGCTGCCCGGCCCCCAGCGCCGGGGTATTGGTGACCGCCCCGGAGAAAATACCGAGCACTACCGGCAGCGGGATATTAAAAAGCTTATGCAGTACCGCGGTCACCAGACCGCCGAGGATCACGATGAGGATGGCAAAGAGATTGAGGCGCAGACCTGAGACGCGCAGAGAGGCGAAGAACCCCGGCCCGACCTGAATACCGATGGTATAGACGAAGAGGATCAGGCCAAATTCCTGAATAAAGTGCAGCATGGGGCCGCTGAGGGTAACGCCTGCCTGATCGACAAAGTGGCCGACGATGATACCGCCAAACAGCACGCCGCCAATGCCAAAACCCACGCCGCGAATTTTGACATTGCCGATCCACAATCCGACAACCGCAACCAGCGCCAGGACGCTGACGGTCAATGCTATATCACTCATCGTGTTTTCCCTGTGAATAACATTAGTAATGCCAAGGATTATGGCTCAACCCTCGGGGGCCTGTATGCAGCATGGCGCACAATAATCAGCGGGTCATCACAAGCGCGTAGCGGGTATTTCTGGCGGTCATTGCAGCGCAGGAGGGCAAAAAAAAGCCCCGAAAGATCGGGGCCTGGATGGTCTTGCCGAATTAGCTATCGAGCGCCGGACGCTCGCTAATCGCGATCCGCTGCGGGATAACCGCTTCCGGTTCATTGCGGGTGAGATCGATATGCAACAAGCCGTTGTTGAAGGTGGCTCCGGAGACTTCCATATTTTCGGCAAGAGTGAAGCTGAGGCTAAAGGCCTGGCTTACCAGCCCCTGATGCAGCCACTTCGTCTCTTTTTCCGCCTGCTGCGGCGTGCCTTTCACGCTCAGGCGCGTCCCCTCCAGCTGAATGTCCAGATCTTCCTGACGGAAACCGGCCAGCGCAAGGGTAATGCGATAGTGGTTATCGTCGCTTTTTTCGATGTTATAAGGCGGGAAGCTCTGGCTTTCACCGGCGGTTTGCAGAGCGTTAGCCAGTTTGTCAAAACCGATCCATTGACGCAGCAGCGGGGATAAATCGTAGTTACGCATAATGTGTTTCTCCTTCTAAGAAGCGAGTGAATACCGCAGGTTTGATAACCCGCATCTGCCCCCTGACGGCGAGCAAGTTTCAATAGCGGGCCGCGCGGGCGACCCAACGGGATTAGTTGATTTCGATACGGCGCGGTTTATCCGTTTCCGGGATCACGCGTTCCAGTTCGATATACAGCAGGCCGTTCACCAGGTTCGCGCCGCGGATGTGGATGTTTTCCGCGATCTGGAATTTGCGCTCAAAGTTGCGCTCGGCAATGCCCTGATAGAGGTAGGTACGCTCTTGCTGCTCACCGGCATGGGCGCCTTTGACGATCAGCAGATTATCCTGGGCGGTGATCTCCAGTTCGCTTTCGGCAAAGCCGGCAACGGCGATCGCAATGCGATAATGGTTTTCGTCTACCAGCTCAACGTTGTACGGAGGGTAGCCGCCATTACTTTGGCTCTGATTGTTTTCTAACAGATTAAAAAGGCGGTCAAAACCAATAGCAGAACGATACAGCGGAGAGAGATCGAAATTACGCATAATAAATAGCTCCTGAAATCAGCGAGAATTTTATGACCTTCCATCATGGACAGGTCGTTATTACCCGGAATACCCCGCAGGCGTATTCTCATTGGGCCACGTTTCTAAAATGGGTTTCCCGGCGCGTTTTTCAAGACGAATGCCGCAATTTTTTTTGCAGTTTGCCGACGATTGCTTAGACTGAGGGGAGCACAAAAAGCAAAATGCGATGCCTGCCACAGTGCGGCGTAATAACGCTATGCATTCAGAGGATGGCCCGATATAACCGATAAATGGTTATCTCAATGCCCGAAACAATAATGGAAGAATGATGAAAAGCGGTCTGTTAAAGCTGGTCCTGTTCGGTGGAATGGTAGGCTTGAGCGGTTGCTCCAGCGTGATGTCTCATACCGGCGGCAAGGAAGGAACCTACCCGGGAACGCGAGCCAGCGCGCAGATGCTGGGCGATAGCGATGCCAACTGGGGCACCAAATCCCTGGTGGCGATAGATATGCCCCTCACCGCGGTGATGGATACGCTGCTGCTGCCGTGGGATATGTTCCGTACCGATAGCTCGATAAAATCGCGCGTAGAAAAAAGCGAACAAGAGTCGCTGGCGACCAATTCGGTTATCCCGCCAGCGTCAATGCCAAATCCTTGATCTAACGCGTAACCTCGGTGGTCCACAGTCTGACGATAGCCGCCCACCTCCGCCATCCATGCCAGATATTTACCATCCGGCGAAAAGACGATCGCATCCGCCGAAGGCGCGCTTTCCCCCTCGGCCGTCAAAAACGTCACCGCGCCAGACCGGGCGTCACAAAGCGCAATCCGATTCTCCAGCACGAATCCCAGCCAGTCGCCCGACGGATGCCAGTTAAAGGCCGACTGGATATCCGAACGATTAGCGGTTAGCTGCCGCAGGCCGCTACCCTGCGGCGAAATCAACCACAGCTGAACCACGCCGGCATCATCGCGCATCAAAAACGCAATCTCCGTCGCCTGCGGATTAGCCCGCATCCAGTGGCGCGGCGCGGTGGCTAATCCGGGATAGCGGCGGTCGTGGGTAAAGGTCAGGCGCCGCTGCATCACTCCGGCCGGCGGCGCGGGGAGCGTCGTATCGGTACCCGCCAGCGGCGCATCGCCCTGCCGCCTCCAGCCGGCTTCGCTATTCGGCAGGGTGACGATAAACAGCTCCGGGACCTTTGCTCCCTCTGCCGATCGCGTGTCGCCAATAAAGGCCAGGGCATGGTTACCAACCCAGCCCTCTTCATAGGCGCGGTTGATTTCATCGCTGCCCGGCGTCGGCTCAGGCGTCGTCCGGCTGACCAGCACGCACCAGTGGCTGCCGCCATATTCACGCGGATGCTGCCCGCGCGGTACTACCGGGCCATAGGGCGCGGCCACCCCAACGTTGCGCAGATCCAGCGCGGGCGAGCGCTCATGCAGCACGTGATCGTTATAGGTAAAGCTGACCCGTTGACCATCAGGGCTATAAACATGGACGTGGCTACCGCCGCGTAGCGCGCCGGCGGTATATGGAGCGGTGATATCCATCGCATCGAGGTTACGGCACTCGCCCTGAAACGACACCACGCCGCGGCGGTGGTGGAAATCATAATGCCAGCTTTCATCCGGGCGCTCGGGGCCGTGAATAAAAACGTAGGCATCTTTCGTCGGATGAACGGTCACCACCCCAACGTGAGCGCCCTGCTGCGCGCGATAAATAGTCTCTACCGCGCCGGTGTGGACGTTGACCCGCTCAATCGTCTCCCCGGTGAAGGAGGTCCCGGAAGGGCGGACGTCAAAAACCAGCCACTGGCTGTCCGCAGTCCAGACGCGCGTATTGGTCAACTGATGATGACGAGAGGCAAAAGTGATTTGTTTCATAGGACTACCCTGATGCACGGCGTTCGCATCAGGGTATAGTATCGGCAAGAATTAGCCTACACGTTTAATATCGCCCACCAGCACAATGTATGAAAGCGCGCCAATCAGAGCCACGACGGCAATATAAACCAGAGCAGGAGCAAAACCATATCCCTGCGCCAGATAGCCAATCACCAGTGGAACGGTGATCCCGCCCAGACCGCCGACAAAGTTAAACACGCCGCCGGTCAGCCCAATCAGGCGCATCGGCGCCAGCGACGACACCAGTGACCAGGTGATAGAAGCAAAGCCGTTACCGAAGAAGGCGATGGCCATCAGGGTCATAATCCACACCGGATCGTTGGTGTAATTCGCGCCGATAATACAGGTCGATATCAGCAGCCCGCAGATAATAGGCGTTTTACGCGCGGCGCCCAGCGACACGCCTTTTCGCACCAGCCTGTCCGCCAGCCAGCCCGAGAGCAGCACGCCAACGAACGCGGCAAGGAACGGCACCGTGGTCATAAAGCCCGCTTTAAGCGCGGTGATCCCCTTTTCCTGAGTCAGGTAGTTGGGGAACCAGGTCAGGAAAAACCACAGCGTGGAGGTGACGGCGAACTGCCCGAGGTAGACGCCGACCAGCTTACGATGGAATACCAGCTTCCAGTCGGCCACGGTCATCGGCTGCCGCGCCTCTTTTTTGACCGGCGCATCGCCGTCCACCAGGCCGCCGCCGTCGCGAATATAGTCCAGCTCGGCTTTGCTGATGCTTTTAGTCAGGCGCGGAGGCTGGTAGACCTTGAACCAAACTAACGACCAGACAATACCGATAGCGCCGGTGACGATGAACACCCAGTGCCAGCTCAGCAGCTCCTGGATCCAGATCAGCAGCGGCGTCAGGAACGCCAGCCCCACAAACTGACCGGAGGTGTAGAAGCCGACCGCCGATGCGCGCTCATGCTCCGGGAACCAGCTGGTCACCATGCGGTTATTGGTCGGGAAAGCCGGAGCTTCAAACACGCCCGTAATCGCTCGCAGACCAATCAGCGACATTAGCCCCGTGGCAAAGCCCTGAAATAGCGTCGCCACCGACCAGCCAAAAATGGCAATAAAGTAGGTCATTCGCGAACCGACGCGGTCGAGGAACCAACCGCCGGGAATTTGACACAGCGTATATAGCCAGGCAAAAGCAGAAAAAATATAGCCCATTTCCGTTTTGCTAATCCCAAACTCTTCCTGAATATGCGCGGAGGCGACGGCAAGATTAGCCCGATCAACGTAGCAAATAACAACGGTAATAAAGATCATAACCAGCGTCAGATAACGACGACGCCCGGTTTTTGCAGCTGTCACTGATATATCCATAGCAATCTGTCTCCAGATTTTGGGCATAGCGAAACCGCTCACCATGCCCTGTAATTTACAGAGGGTTTATTTGAATTTTTTATTAATAGCTTAAGCGTAATGCGCTAAATAATTTGTGCCGGGGAAAGGCGGCGAGTTTTCGCATTCCCAGGAGCATACGTTTGTATGTGACTGGGGTAAGAAAATACAGCCAACGCATCACCGGTGCAAAGTATGACGGACATTACCATTCGGCGACGGAACCATCCTCATGACGCCACAATGGATTACGCCAGTCCGGCGCATTTTTGCTGAGTTCAATCACTCTGGCTTCATCAATTTCCACTCCCAGCCCAGGCTTCATTAACGGTTTAAAGAAGCCGCCTTCCATATTGAAGTCTTCTTTATTTTTCACAAAGTCGAGCAACTCCGCGCCCTTGTTGTAGTGAATACCCATGCTTTGCTCCTGGAGAACCGCATTGCGTGAGACGAAATCGACGTGCAGGCAGGCGGCCAGGGCAATCGGGCCCAGCGGGCAGTGCGGCGCCAGCGCCACGTCATAGGCCTCGGCCATGCCGGCGATTTTATAGCATTCGGTAATGCCGCCCGCATGCGACAGGTCCGGCTGCAGAATGGCCAGGCCGCCCGCTTCCAATACCCGCTTGAATTCGAAGCGCGAGAACATACGTTCGCCCGCCGCGAGCGGAATATGGGTTTGCGCCGCCAGTTTTGGATAATATTCCGCCTGCTCCGCCAGCACCGGCTCCTCAATAAATAGCGGACGATACGGTTCCAGCTCTTTAATTAGCACTTTAGCCATCGGCGCGCTGACGCGGCCGTGGAAATCAAGTCCAAACTCAATTTCATTGCCGAAGGCTTCGCGAATTTGCGCCACGGTATTGACCGCTGCGTCTACCGCGCGGGAATTATCAATAACCCCCATCTCTTCGCAGCCGTTTAATTTGAAGGTATCAAAACCAATCCCGCGCAGCTTTTTAATACCATCGATAACTTCCGCCGGGCGATCGCCGCCGACCCAGCTGTAGGCTTTAATTTTGTCGCGCACCAGGCCGCCCATCAGCTGCCATACCGGCGCATTGAGCACTTTACCTTTGATATCCCACAGCGCCTGATCGATGCCGGCAATGGCGCTCATCAAAATGGGGCCGCCACGATAGAAGCCGGCCCGGTACATCACCTGCCACAGGTCGTTAATACGCGCCGGGTCCTGGCCAATCAGGTACTCCCCCAGCTCGTGCACCGCCGCTTCGACGGTACGCGCGCGCCCTTCAATTACCGGCTCGCCCCAGCCAACGACGCCTTCATCGGTTTCAATTTTCAGGAACATCCACCGCGGGGGTAAACGGTAAGTAGTCAGTTTGGTTATTTTCATTGCACTGCCTCTCGATACGCTTTAACAAATGCGGCCGCCTGCTGCGCGGTGCGCTCGACGGACTGTCCGGCGCGATAAAGATCGCTCCCCAGTCCGGCGCCGGCACAGCCGGCATCAATCCATTGCGCCAGGTTCTCCGGCGTGACGCCACCGACGGCGAAGACGGGAACCTCTGGCGGTAAAACGGCCTTCAGCGCCTTGATATAATCCGGGCCAAACGCGGAGGACGGGAACACCTTCAGCGCGCCGGCACCCGCATCGAGCGCGGTGAAAGCCTCCGTGGCGGTAGCGCATCCGGGACAGACGGTCATGCCGTAGCCCACCGCGCGGCGAATAACCTCAGCGTGAATATTGGGCGTAACGATTAGCCGACAGCCCATCTTCGCCAGCTCGTCAACCTGCTCCGGCTGCAGCACGGTGCCTGCGCCAATCAGCGCCCGATCGCCAAACGCTTCGACGATGGCCGGAATACTTTGCTGCCAGCGGGGAGAGTTCAGCGGGATTTCGACGGCATCGAAGCCCGCGTCGATAACGGCGCCAACGTGCGCCAGCGCCTCTTCCGGCGTGATGCCGCGCAGAATAGCGATCAGCGGAAGCTTAGTTTGCCACTGCATATGCGATGCTCCTTATTTAGACAAAATCATTCAGACTGCGTCGGGACAGCGGGCCCGGGCATCCCCGGTCGCCGGCTCAATTCAGCGAGCGGGCGCGGCCAGTAAAGAAGCCGACTGGATGATGGACCGGATACCCGCCTGGAAAGCCGTATCGCCGGAAATGACCGTCGCCTGGCGGCCAAATGCGGCCAACGCCTGCTGATAGCGGTTCGCCAACGCTTCTCCGGCCACGATGGTTATCTGCTGGTCAATCACGCTTTCGCTCATGGTGGCAACCTCGGCACCAATCAGCAGACCGGATAAAAATTCGCTGACGTGCTCGCGCGGCAGCGTACCCAGCACGTGCGAAGCGCGAACCTGAAAAAGCTGCGCTAACACGGCGGGGGAGATCAGCCCGCGCTCGAGGCCGGCGGAAAATGCCTCCGCGGAGGTTTCCTGCTGCGGCAGACCGGCGCCCACCAGCGAATGTTGCAGCAGTAAATGGTGCAGCTCACCGGTCATCACGGTGCGAAAATCAACAATTTGCTCGCCATCGGCCTGCACCCATTTGCAGTGGGTGCCGGGCATCACGTAGACGGAAGAGGGAGCGATCGCGTGCGCGCCAAGCAGCTGCGTCTCTTCGCCGCGCATCACGTTGCGGTTATCGTCCCGGGAGACGCTTAGGCCGGGAACGATCCAGATATTGTCGCCAACGGCGGTTAACTGTTGGCAAATAGCCGAAAAATGGACCGGAACCGGTAAATACGGAGCGATCTTCCAGCCCACATTGCTGCCGACCATCCCCGCCATCACCGCCGGCGTGGCTTCATCGCGCCAGCTTTCGGTGATCTCGCTAAACACCGCGGCCGGGGACCTGCCGTTGAGGCGGGTGACGCCTGCTTCCGACTGCCTGCTCTCCAGGCACCTGTCGCCCTCAAAAAGCCAGGCGCGCAGGTTGGTCGATCCCCAGTCAATTGCGATGTAGCGTGATGTCATGTGATTTCCTTCAGCCTTCGTGTTGAGCTGGCGATCATGGTGAGCGCCGCCTGCTCCGCCGCTTCGCTATCCTGATGCCGGATGGCATCAAACAGCGCCTTATGTTCCTGGAGGGTCTTCGGCATGTTGCCTTCATCACCCATCCAGGTTCGTTCAAATACCGCTCTTTGCAGCGAGCTGATTGCCACGCTCAGTCTGCTGTAATACCGGGTTATGTACCGACTGCAGCACCGCTTCGTGATAGCGAATGTCGGCTTCGTTAAAGGCGTCCCGGTCCTGGTTATTGGCAATCATGTCGTTGAGCGCGTCTTCGATTTGCGCTAAATCGCTCGAGGTTGCGCGTTCCGCCGCCCAGCGGGCGATGGCCGGCTCCACCAGGTTTCGCACTTCGCTCATCGCGCCAATCAGGCGCGGGTCGTAATCATTCTCCAGCACCCACTGCAGCACCTCGGTATCCAGGTAGTTCCAGTGGTTACGCGGTGCGACGAAGGCGCCGCGATAGCGCTTCAACTCTATCAGCCGCTTGGCCATCAGGGAGCGAAACACTTCGCGAATAATGTTGCGCGAGGTTTCAAACTCTTCACACAGCTCCGCTTCCGCCGGCAGCGCCGAGCCGGGAACGTATTTGCCGCTGACGATCTGGTTGCCCAGCGTGATAACAATGCGATCGGTTTTATTGAGAGTCATGGAGAGTCCTTGTGCTCTGTATGTCCTGCTCTACTTTACCGTGACCGCCGGATTTCGCCTCAACTTTGTAGTACTAACGTGATAGCACTCATCATTGCCATGGCCATAATGTAGTACAACAATATTGTGTTGTACTACAATTTAGATCACAAAAACGACAATTGATAATGAGAATATTTATGGCGGGGAAACGGCAGACATAAAAAAACCCGCGAGGGTCGCGGGCTGATTTCCAGGAAAGAGGGTTTAATTTAGAACATACTTTTCAATGGCATACGCCACGCCGTCATCAAGGTTTGATTTGGTAATAAAGTTTGCCGCTTCTTTAACGGTCGGTATCGCGTTATCCATCGCCACGCCGACGCCGGCGAACTCAATCATCGCAATATCATTTTCCTGATCGCCAATCGCCATGATCTCTTCCTGCTTGATATTCAGCGCATCGGCCAGCGACTTCACGCCGGTGCCTTTATTGACGCGCTTATCGAGGATCTCGAGGAAGTATGGCGCGCTTTTCAGCACGGTATATTTCTCTTTCACTTCTGCCGGAATGCGCGCGATGGCCTGGTCCAGAATCACCGGCTCATCAATCATCATCACCTTCAGCAGCTTGATGTTGGGATCCATATTTTCGGCTTCACAGAAAACCAGGGGGATGGTTGCAACATAGGATTCATGCACCGTGTAGTAGCTTACATCGCGGTTGGCGGTATACAGGGTATTGCGGTCAAGCGCGTGAAAATGGGAGCCGACGTCGCGGGAAAGCTGTTCCAGATAGCGGTAGTCATCATAGCTCAGCGCCGTTTGCGCAACGGTGCTGCCGTCGCTGGCCTTCTGCACTAACGCACCGTTGTAGGTGATGCAGTAGTCTCCCGGCTGCTCCATGTGCAGTTCTTTCAGGTAGCTGTGCACGCCGGCATATGGCCGACCGGTGGTCAGCACCACGTTGACGCCGCGCGCGCGGGCCGCAGCAATCGCGGTTTTAACAGCGGGAGAGATGGTATGGTCCGGCAGCAGAAGCGTGCCGTCCATATCAATTGCAATCAGTTTAATGGCCATGAGATCCCCAGGTAAGATGAGTCCTGACTCATGCTAACGCGATTCCGCTCAAAAAACAGCAACAGAAACCAAGGAAAACGGGGATGGGTTCGGCAGGGGAGATTCCCCTTTTCCCGCATAAAAAAACCCGGATGACGCCGTTGAGCGTGCGATCCGGGTTTATCAAACGCCAGCCCCGGTCAGCGAAGCGCCAGACCGGGTAATCTGCGGCTTAGATATCGATATTCGCCGCTTTCAGGGCGTTTTCTTCGATAAAGGCGCGGCGCGGTTCAACGGCGTCGCCCATCAGGGTGGTAAACAGCTGGTCGGCGGCAATAGCATCCTTAACGGTGACGCGCAGCATGCGGCGGCTATCCGGATCCATGGTGGTTTCCCACAGCTGGTCAGGGTTCATCTCGCCCAGACCTTTATAGCGCTGGATAGCCAGGCCGCGACGGGACTCTTTCACCAGCCACTCCAGCGCCTGCTCGAAGCTGGCAACCGGCTGACGGCGTTCGCCGCGTTCGATAAACGCGTCGTCTTCGACTAGGCCGCGCAGCTTCTCGCCCAGGGTGCAAATACGACGATACTCGCCGCCGGTCACAAACTCATGATCCAGCGGATAATCGGTGTCTACGCCGTGGGTACGGACGCGAACAATCGGCTCAAACAGTCTGCTGTTCGCTGTTTGCGTGAATATCAAACCTCCACTGGCTGCCGTGCTGCTCTTTCTCATTCAGATCGGTTACCAGCGCATTCACCCAGCGCGTAACGGCCTGCTCGTCAGAAAGGTCGGCTTCGCTCAGCGTTGGCTGGTAGATAAGCTCTTTCAGCATCGTTTTCGGGAAGCGACGCTCCATGCGGCCAATCATTTTCTGCGTGGCGTTGAACTCGGCAACCAGCTTCTCTAACGCTTCGCCGGCCAGGGCCGGGGCGCTGGCGTTAGTGTGCAGGGTGGCGCCATCGAGGGCGATGGAGATCTGGTACTGATCCATCGCTTCATCGTCTTTAATGTACTGTTCCTGCTTGCCTTTCTTCACTTTGTACAGCGGCGGCTGCGCAATATAGACGTGACCGCGCTCGACGATTTCCGGCATCTGACGGTAGAAGAAGGTCAGCAGCAGGGTACGAATATGCGAACCATCGACGTCCGCATCGGTCATGATGATGATGCTGTGATAACGCAGCTTATCCGGGTTGTACTCATCGCGGCCGATACCGCAGCCCAGGGCGGTAATCAAGGTCGCGACTTCCTGAGAAGAGAGCATCTTGTCAAAACGGGCTTTCTCGACGTTGAGGATTTTACCCTTCAGCGGCAGGATGGCCTGGTTTTTACGGTTACGGCCCTGCTTGGCAGAACCGCCCGCGGAGTCCCCTTCCACGAGGTACAGTTCGGAGAGCGCCGGATCGCGTTCCTGACAGTCAGCCAGCTTGCCCGGCAGGCCAGCCAGGTCCAGCGCGCCTTTACGACGGGTCATCTCACGGGCACGACGTGCCGCTTCGCGCGCGCGCGCGGCGTCGATAATTTTACCCACCACGATTTTGGCGTCTGACGGGTTTTCCAGCAGGTATTCGTTCAGCAGCTCGTTCATCTGCTGCTCTACCGCCGATTTCACCTCGGAGGAGACCAGCTTGTCTTTGGTCTGCGAGGAGAACTTAGGATCCGGAACTTTCACGGAAACGACGGCAATCAGGCCTTCGCGGGCGTCGTCGCCGGTGGCGCTGACTTTAGCCTTTTTGCTGTAGCCTTCTTTATCCATGTAGGCGTTCAGGGTACGGGTCATCGCCGCGCGGAAGCCCGCAAGGTGCGTACCGCCGTCGCGCTGCGGAATGTTGTTGGTAAAGCAGTAGATATTTTCCTGGAAGCCGTCGTTCCACTGCAGCGCAACTTCGACGCCGATACCGTCTTTTTCGGTCGAGAAATAGAAGATATTCGGGTGAATTGGCGTTTTGTTCTTGTTGAGATACTCAACGAACGCCTTGATGCCGCCTTCGTAGTGGAAGTGGTCTTCTTTGCCATCGCGCTTGTCGCGCAGGCGGATGGAGACGCCGGAGTTCAGGAACGACAGCTCGCGCAGGCGTTTTGCCAGAATCTCATATTCGAACTCGATCACGTTGGTGAAGGTTTCATAGCTCGGCCAGAAACGTACCATGGTGCCGGTTTTTTCGGTATCGCCGGTTACGGCCAGCGGCGCCTGCGGCACGCCGTGGGCGTACAGCTGACGGTGAACTTTATTATCGCGCTGAATCACCAGCTCCAGCTTCTGCGACAGGGCGTTAACCACGGAAACGCCTACGCCGTGCAGGCCGCCGGAAACTTTATAGGAGTTATCATCAAACTTGCCGCCTGCGTGCAGTACGGTCATGATGACTTCTGCCGCCGATACGCCCTCTTCCGGGTGAATACCGGTCGGAATGCCGCGGCCATCATCCTGTACGGAGACGGAGTTATCGCTATGGATGGTGACAACGATGTCTTTACAGTACCCTGCGAGCGCTTCGTCGATAGCGTTATCCACAACCTCGAATACCATGTGGTGCAGACCGGTGCCGTCATCCGTGTCGCCGATATACATACCCGGGCGCTTACGCACCGCATCCAGCCCTTTCAGGACTTTGATACTGGAGGAGTCATAAGAATTCGACATCAACGTTTCTCGCTCATTTAATCTTGGGTTAATCCGTTATTTTACCCTTTTCCACGGTGAACATCTTCGAATTTTTGTCCGACATGTCCATTACGTGCTCAGCGCTTATTGCGCTGACGAAAACCTGCGACTGCGTGGCTTTTAAGCGGCTGGCAAGCAGCCCGCGCCGCGCGTCATCAAGTTCCGAGGCAAAATCATCTATCAGATACAGACAGCGTCTCCCGCTTTCGCGGGTTAAAAACTCGCCCTGTGCCAGCCGTAGCGCGCACATCAGGAGTTTGAGCTGCCCACGTGACAAAGTATCTTCGACCGGCGCACCATCGGCACGTATGCGGAAATCCGCTTTGTGCGGGCCGTGGGCGGTGTAGGTCAGCATGCGGTCACGCTCGAAGTTTCTCTCCAGCACCTCGGCGTAATCTGTTTCTTTTTCCCAGCCGCGCTGGAAGGAAAAGGTCAGAGAGAATTCAGGTAAAAACTGCTTACAGGTATCCGCCATGTCTTCGACGATAGCGGCGCTGTAATCGGCGCGCCAGCGGCTAATCTGCTCCGCCAGCGGGATCAGCTCCAGATCCCAGGGCCGAATTTGCGCATAGCGGCCAACCTGACGCAGCGCGGCGTTGCGCTGCTTCAGCAGGCGCTTGAGGTTGCTCCAGGCGGTAAAAAACCCGGTTTCATTGTGAAAGCATCCCCAGTCAAGGAAGGCTCTTCGGTATTTGGGACCGCCGTTGAGTAAAGTAAACCCTTCCGGCGTAATCAGCTGCATCGGCATTAAATGCGCCAGCTCGGCCACTTTATGGCCATCGGTGCCGTCAATGCGGACCTTGCTGTCGCCCAGCTTGTCTTTGGTCAGACCGATAGCGACCTCACGTTCGCCATCCTGCAGGCGCCCGTGTAGCACGAACGACTCCTGCTCATGGCGGATGACGCGGCCAATTTGCAGGCTGCGAAACGCCCGGCCGTGACCGAGCGTATAAATGGCTTCCAGCACGCTGGTTTTGCCGCTGCCGTTGGCGCCAACCAGAAAGTTAAAGCCGGGGGATAGGGCAAGATCCGCATTTTCGATATTGCGGAAGTCTTTGATGAGTAATCGGGTTAGCGACATATCAACTCATAGCCAGGGCGTTATCGTCGCAGTTAGTCTGGTTACGGCCAGCGCGCAGCAACCGGAGCGTACTAAAGTACGTGAGGATTGCGAGCACTGCCCGGAGCCAGAATAACAAGTAAGATAGCCCGATATTTTCTACAACCTCATGGGCATGACAACGTAGGCTGCCGATTGCGACGCCGCATCCTCAATCTGCACGCTCGAAACCGAATCGGTCAGCAAAATACGCACGTTTTCGCACTTCAGCGCATTCAGCACGTCCAGCACGTAGCTGACGTTAAAGCCGATTTCCATTTCGCTGCCGGAGTAGGAAACGTCGAGGATCTCTTCCGCCTCTTCCTGCTCCGGGTTATTGGCGGTGATTTTCAGCTGATTTTCGCTGACGTACAGGCGCACGCCGCGGAACTTCTCGTTCGACAAAATCGCCGCCCGGGCAAACGCCTGCTTGAGGATATCGCAGCCGGCGTCCAGATGCTTATCCGGATTCTTCGGCAGCACGCGGCGGTAGTCAGGGAAACGACCGTCCACCAGCTTCGAGGTAAAGATGAAGTCGCCGACGTGGGCGCGGATGTTGTTGCTGCCAATCTGCACGCGCAGCGGCGTATCGCCGCCGTCGAGCATGCGCATCAGCTCAATCACCCCTTTACGCGGCACGATCACCGAATGGTCAGGCAGCGATTCACCCAGCGGCATAGAGCAGACCGCCAGACGGTGCCCGTCGGTAGCGACGGTGCGCAGTTCGTCGCCTTCGGTTTCAAACAGCATCCCGTTTAAGTAATAGCGGACGTCCTGATGGGCCATTGAAAACTGGGTGGCTTCAATCAGGCGCTTCATCGTCGCCTGCGGCAGCGTGAATTCAACTTCGCTCTGCCAGTCGTCGAGATTCGGGAAATCGGCGGCAGGCAGCGTCGACAGCGAGAAACGGCTGCGCCCGGAGCGCACCAGCATCCGATCGCCTTCCAGCTGAACCGCGATCTCCGCCCCTTCAGGCAGGCCGCGGCAGATATCAAAGAATTTACGCGCCGGAACCGTCGTTGCGCCCGTTTCATGCGGTTGCATCAGCGCAACGCGCGCCACCATTTCCATCTCCAGGTCCGTGCCGGTGAGCGACAGCGCGCCTTCCGAGACCTGAAGCAGCAGGTTACCGAGAATAGGCAGCGTCGGACGACCACCTAACGGGCCGCTTACCTGTTGCAAAGGTTTTAATAAATGTTCACGTTCTACGGTAAATTTCATAGCGTCACGAGGATAATGTTCTGATTAAATTGGAAAAATCTTCTTTGATATCGTGGCTTTCTTCACGCAGCTGCTCAATCTTACGGCAGGCGTGCAGCACGGTGGTATGGTCGCGGCCGCCAAACGCGTCGCCAATTTCCGGCAAACTGTGGTTGGTCAGCTCTTTGGCCAGCGCCATCGCCATCTGACGAGGACGCGCCACCGAGCGGGAGCGGCGCTTGGAGAGCAGATCCGCCACCTTAATTTTATAATACTCCGCCACCGTCTTCTGAATATTGTCGATGGTGACCAGCTTTTCCTGAAGCGCCAGCAGATCGCGCAGCGCTTCGCGCACGAAATCGATGGTAATCGCCCGGCCGGTAAAGTTGGCGTTAGCGATAACGCGGTTCAGCGCCCCTTCCAGCTCACGTACGTTGGAACGCAGGCGCTTGGCAATAAAGAAGGCCACTTCACCCGGCAGACGAATGTCGTTTTCGTCCGCTTTTTTCATCAGGATCGCCACGCGGGTTTCCAGCTCCGGCGGCTCGATCGCCACCGTCAGCCCCCAGCCGAAGCGTGATTTCAGACGATCCTCAACGCCGTTGATCTCTTTCGGATAGCGATCCGAGGTGAGAATGATCTGCTGATTACCTTCCAGCAGGGCGTTGAAGGTGTGGAAAAACTCTTCCTGCGAGCGCTCTTTATTGGCAAAGAACTGAATATCATCGATCAAAAGGGCGTCGACGGAGCGGTAGTAGCGCTTAAATTCTTCGATCGCGTTGTTCTGCAAGGCCTTAACCATGTCCTGAACAAAGCGCTCGGAGTGCATATAGACCACTTTGGCGTTCGGTTTGCGCGCAACGATGCCGTTACCGACCGCGTGCAGAAGGTGGGTTTTACCCAAACCGGTGCCGCCATAAAGGAATAGCGGGTTGTAGGCGCCGCCCGGGTTATCCGCAACCTGACGTGCCGCCGCGCGGGCCAGCTGGTTAGACTTACCTTCGACAAAGTTATCAAAGGTATGCTTGACGTTGACGTTAGAGCGGTAGGTGGGTTCCGCCGGCGCCGGGACGTTATCCCAGCCCGGGCGCACGAGGGTCGGCGCAGCGCGCGCCATCTGCACCTGCGCGGCCGGTACGGCTGCCGCGACGTTATTTACCGCGCTGCGCTGCGGCTGTGCCGCCGGTTTGCTGCCGACTTCAAACCGCAGCTGTGGAGCATCAGCACCGCAAAAATCATTGAGGAGTCCATTGATATTATTGAGGTATTTATCCCTTACCCAATCGAGCACAAAACGGTTTGGCGCATACAGTGCCAGCGTGTTATCGCTCAGTTCCGCCTGCAACGGGCGTATCCACATACTAAATTCTGTGGCTGGTAACTCATCCTGCAATCGGGCAAGACACTGCTGCCAAAGCGAAAGTGACACGGCGGACTCCACTCGAACGTAAAATCGATATCAAGAAAAAAAGAAACAATCGTGATTGTTGGCGCACGTCGACCAGACCCTGCATAAGCCGAAAAGCCCCTGCACAAAAGGGGTGACGTGCGAACCGCTATCTGCGGTTTTGGTCCGATGCGGATCCGGGGATCGCGATCGGGACCGGGGATCATAGCCTAAACTGCAAAAGATATCTTGTGTTTCTCAACAGATTCTTCCCGATTTATCCACAGGAAGGATCGAAGCCGGGTAAGTGTAATCGATCCTGCGAGAGGAGGGGCACGATTTCGCCCACATATTGGAAAAATTAATGAGCTATGCCGGTTTTTGGCCTAAACGATCTAACAAAGATCCCCGGCGATCCTTGCGCTTTACCCGTCAGGCCGTATAATCCTCCACCCGGTGCGTAATGCCCGTTTTCAGCAGCCTGTCTCAGCTCATTTTTTATGCGACAAGGTGTGAGAAATAAGGAAAGAGAATTGACTCCGGAGTGTACAATTATTACAATCCGGCCTCTTTAATCACCATCGCTGAGGCGTTAGTCGTTCGAAGTCCGTTCGGGTATACGCAAAAGTCAGTGAAATTATTCAAGTTTAGGTAGAAACCGCCATGAAACGCACTTTTCAACCGTCTGTACTGAAGCGCAACCGTTCTCACGGCTTCCGTGCACGTATGGCTACTAAAAATGGTCGTCAGGTTCTGGCACGTCGTCGTGCTAAAAGCCGTGCTCGTCTGACCGTTTCCAAGTAATAAAGCTAACCCTGCGTGGTTAAGCTAGCATTTCCCAGGGAGTTACGTTTGTTAACTCCCAGTCATTTCACTTTCGTCTTCCAGCAGCCACAACGGGCTGGCACGCCGCAAATCACCATCCTCGGCCGCCTGAATTCGCTGGGGCATCCCCGCATCGGTCTTACTGTCGCCAAGAAAAACGTCAAACGCGCGCATGAACGCAATCGGATTAAACGTCTGACGCGTGAAAGCTTCCGTTTGCGTCAGCATGAACTCCCGCCAATGGATTTCGTGGTGGTGGCAAAGAAAGGGGTTGCCGAACTCGATAACCGTGCTCTCTCGGAAGCGTTGGAAAAATTATGGCGCCGCCATTGTCGCCTGGCTCCCGGGTCCTGATAGGCCTTATTCGGGTCTATCAGCGCCTGATTAGTCCGCTACTCGGGCCGCATTGTCGTTTCACTCCAACCTGCTCAAGCTACGGAATTGAGGCATTGCGCAGGTTTGGTGTGGTAAAAGGCAGTTGGTTGACAGTGAAACGCGTATTAAAATGCCACCCTTTACACCCTGGTGGTGACGATCCCGTCCCGCCTGGACCATTTGATACCAGAGAACACTAACGATGGATTCGCAACGCAATCTTCTTATCATCGCTTTGTTGTTCGTGTCTTTCATGATCTGGCAAGCCTGGGAGCAGGATAACAATCCGCAACCCCAGCAGCAGCAGACCACGCAGACAACGACCACAGCAGCGGGTAGCGCCGCCGACCAGGGCGTACCGGCCAGTGGCCAGGGGAAACTGATTACGGTTAAAACAGACGTGCTCGATCTGACCATCAACACCCGCGGTGGTGATGTTGAGCAGGCGCTGCTTCCGGCTTACCCGAAAGCGCTGAAGTCTACCGAACCGTTCCAGCTACTGGAGACCACCCCGCAGTTTATCTATCAGGCGCAGAGCGGTTTAACCGGTCGTGATGGCCCGGATAACCCGGCGAATGGCTCTCGTCCGCTGTATAACGTCGATAAAGATGCGTTTGTGCTGGCCGATGGCCAGAACGAAATCGTCATTCCGCTGACGTACACCGACCAGGCCGGCAACGTATTCACCAAAACGTTCACCCTGAAACGCGGTGAGTATGCGGTGAACGTAGGCTATAGCGTACAGAACGTCGGCGCAAAACCGTTGGAGATCTCCACCTTCGGTCAGCTGAAACAGTCTGCTAACCTGCCATCCGCTCGCGATACCCAGACCGGTGGCCTGTCTACGATGCACACCTTCCGCGGTGCCGCGTATTCAACTGCAGATGCCAAGTACGAAAAATACAAATTCGATACCATCGTCGATAACGAAAACCTGAACGTCAGCACTAAAGACGGTTGGGTTGCCATGCTGCAGCAGTACTTCACTACCGCATGGGTTCCGCAGAATAGCGGCACCAACAGCTTCTACACCGCGAACCTCGGCAACGGTCTTGTCGCTATCGGCTACAAATCTCAGCCGGTTCTGGTGCAGCCGGGTCAAACCGATAAGCTGGAAAGCGTGCTGTGGGTCGGCCCGGCAATTCAGGACAAAATGGCTGCCGTTGCGCCGCACCTCGATCTGACCGTTGACTACGGCTGGCTGTGGTTTATCTCTCAGCCGCTGTTCAAGCTGCTGAAATGGATCCATAGCTTCCTCGGCAACTGGGGCTTCTCGATCATCGTTATTACCTTTATCGTTCGTGGCATCATGTACCCGCTGACCAAAGCGCAGTACACCTCCATGGCGAAGATGCGTATGCTGCAGCCGAAGATTCAGGCGATGCGTGAGCGTCTGGGCGATGATAAACAGCGTCAAAGCCAGGAAATGATGGCCCTGTATAAAGCGGAGAAGGTTAACCCGCTGGGCGGCTGCTTCCCGCTGATTATCCAGATGCCAATCTTCCTTGCGCTGTACTACATGCTGAGCGCCTCGGTTGAGCTGCGTCATGCGCCGTTTATCCTGTGGATCCACGACCTGTCTGCACAAGACCCGTACTACATCCTGCCGATCATCATGGGCGCAACGATGTTCTTCATTCAGAAGATGTCGCCAACCACCGTGACCGACCCGATGCAGCAGAAGATCATGACCTTTATGCCGGTCATCTTTACGGTGTTCTTCCTGTGGTTCCCGTCGGGCCTGGTGGTTTATTATATCGTCAGCAACCTGGTCACCATTATTCAGCAGCAGCTGATTTATCGTGGTCTGGAGAAGCGTGGCCTGCATAGCCGCGAGAAGAAAAAAACCTGATTCTCTTCATTCTTCAAGCCGCAGATGCGTTGGCTTCGTTAGTTCGCCCCAGTCACTTACTTCAGTAAGCTCCTGGGGCATCTCTAACTTGCCGCCTTCCTGCAACTTGAACTATTTCGAGAATATACGGTAAAGTTAATGCCAGAGAAGGCGGTCAATAGACCGCCTTTTTTACATTTACATAGAGAGTCATCATGAGCCATAACGACACTATCGTCGCCCAGGCAACCCCACCGGGACGCGGTGGTGTGGGCATTCTGCGCATCTCCGGCCTGAAGGCGCGCGAGGTCGCAGAGACGGTACTCGGCAAGCTGCCAAAGCCGCGCTATGCCGACTACCTGCCGTTCAAGGACGTTAACGGAACGGCGCTGGATCAGGGCATCGCCCTGTGGTTCCCGGGGCCAAACTCCTTTACCGGCGAAGACGTCCTCGAGCTGCAGGGCCACGGCGGCCCGGTTATTCTCGATCTGCTGCTCAAACGTATCCTGACCCTTCCGGGCCTGCGCATTGCTCACCCGGGAGAGTTCTCCGAACGCGCGTTTCTCAACGATAAGCTCGACCTGGCTCAGGCCGAGGCGATTGCCGATCTGATTGACGCCAGACTCCGAGCAGGCGGCGCGTTCGGCGCTGAACTCGCTGCAGGGCGCCTTCTCCACGCGCGTAAACCACCTTGTGGAAGCGCTGACCCACCTGCGAATCTACGTCGAAGCGGCTATCGACTTCCCGGATGAGGAAATTGATTTTCTCTCCGACGGCAAAATAGAGGCCCAGCTTAACGACGTGATGGCCGATCTCGACGCGGTCCGCGCCGAGGCCCGTCAGGGCAGCCTGCTGCGTGAAGGAATGAAGGTGGTGATCGCCGGGCGCCCTAACGCCGGGAAATCGAGCCTGCTGAACGCGCTGGCCGGGCGTGAAGCCGCGATTGTGACGGATATCGCCGGAACCACCCGCGACGTGCTGCGCGAGCATATCCACATCGACGGCATGCCGCTGCACATCATCGATACTGCCGGTCTGCGCGACGCCAACGATGAGGTTGAGCGCATCGGTATCGAGCGCGCGTGGCAGGAAATCGCCCAGGCCGACCGGGTGCTGTTTATGGTGGATGGCACCACCACCGACGCCGTCAATCCCGCGGAGATCTGGCCGGACTTTATCGAACGCCTGCCGGCAAAACTGCCGATTACCGTGGTGCGCAATAAAGCCGACGTCACCGGCGAAACGCTGGGTCTGAGTGAAGTAAATGGTCACTCGCTTATTCGCCTCTCGGCGCGTACCGGCGAGGGCGTTGAGGCGCTGCGCAATCATCTTAAGCAGAGCATGGGCTTCGAGACCAATATGGAGGGCGGTTTCCTCGCCCGCCGCCGCCACCTGCAGGCGCTGGAAACGGCGGCCAACCATCTGCAGCAGGGTAAGGCCCAGCTGCTTGGCGCATGGGCCGGCGAGCTGCTGGCAGAAGAGCTGCGGCTCTCGCAGCAGGCCTTAAGCGAAATTACCGGTGAATTTACCTCTGACGATCTACTGGGGCGCATTTTCTCCAGCTTCTGCATCGGCAAGTAGCCGTACCTCGCGTAGTCCGTGAACGTTCACTAACCCGCATTAACCGGCCGTTGATGCGGGCTTTTACTTTTTAAGCCCCCCATTTTTCCTCTCAGGAAATCATTGTTGTCCAAATGGCAACTCGTACTGTCTGGCATTCCCCATTACTCTGTACGGCACTATTATCGCGAGGGGTCCTATGGCACGCTTTTTAATCTGTGGTTTTGCGCTGGTTTTGCTCTATCCATCCGGCATTGATATGTACCTGGTCGGTCTACCGAGAATTGCGCAGGATCTGGGGGCCAGCGAGGCGCAGCTGCATATCGCGTTCTCGGTCTACCTGGCGGGTATGGCCACCGCGATGCTGTTTGCCGGGCGCATTGCCGACAGGTCCGGACGCAAGCCGGTCGCCATATTTGGCGCCTTTACCTTTATTCTCGCCTCCCTTCTTTGCTCGCTGGCGCATACCAGCCCCCTTTTCCTGATCGGCCGCTTTATTCAGGGCATCGGCGCCGGCAGACTGCTACGTGGTGGCTTTTGCGGTGCTGCGCGACACCCTCGATGACCGGCGGCGCGCCAGGGTGCTATCGCTCCTCAACGGGATTACCTGCATTATCCCGGTGCTGGCGCCGGTGCTGGGACATCTGATTATGCTTAAGTACCCGTGGCAAAGCCTGTTTTACACCATGACCGGCATGGGCGTGATGGTCGGTCTGCTTTCGATCTTCGTGCTGCGGGAGACGCGGCCGACCGCGCTGCCAGGCGAGTCGGCTCAGCAACCTGCCGGCGTCGAGTCGCTGCTGAACCGCTTTTTCCTCAGCCGGGTGGTCATTACCACCCTCAGCGTCACCGCCATCCTGACCTACGTCAACGTCTCGCCGGTGCTGATGATGGAGGAGATGGGCTTCGACCGCGGCAAATATTCAATGGCGATGGCCCTGATGGCGCTGATCAGCATGGCCGTCTCGTTCTCCACGCCCTTTGCGCTCACCCTGTTTAAGCCGCGCACCCTGATGCTAACCTCGCAGGCGATGTTCTTTATCGCCGGGACGCTGCTCTGCCTCGCCACCAGCCAAACGGTGACGATGCTGGGGCTGGCGCTGATCTGCGCGGGCTTCTCCGTCGGCTTCGGCGTGGCAATGAGCCAGGCGCTGGGGCCGTTTACCCTGCGCGCCGGCGTCGCCAGCTCCGCGCTGGGTATCGCTCAGGTCTGCGGCTCTTCGCTATGGATTTGGCTGGCCGCTATCGTTGGCTTAAGCGCAATGAATATGCTGATCGGGATCCTCATTGGCTGTAGCATAGTCAGCATTGTGCTGATTGTGGCCGCTGCCCCCGCACGGGCCGCGCAAACTTATGAAGAAACCCCTGTCGAGTCTCGATCTTAATTTATTACTCTGCCTGCAGCTCTTAACCCAGGAGCTCAGCGTCACCCGCACGGCGAAACGAATGAACGTTTCGCCGTCGGCGGTGAGCAAGTCGCTGGCCAAGCTCCGCGCCTGGTTCGACGATCCGCTATTCGTTAAAACGCCTCTCGGCCTGACGCCAACTCCGCTGATGACCAGCATGGAGCAGGATCTGGCGGACTGGATGCAGATGGGTAACCAGATCCTCGATAAGCCGCATCACGCCACGCCCAGCGGCCTGAAGTTCGAACTGGCGGCGGAAATGCCGCTCATGATGATCCTGTTTGATACCCTTGCCCGGCAGATCTACCAGCGCTATCCCCAGGCGCTGATCCGCCTGCGCGGCTGGGACTATGATTCTCTGGATGCCATTATTCGCGGCGAGGTCGATATTGGATTTTGCGGGCGGGAAACGCACCCGCGCTCGCGCGAGCAGCTGAGCCAGCTGCCGTGGTATATCGATTTCGAGGTGCTGTTTACCGATCTGCCGCAGGTGTGGCTGCGCGCGGATCATCCGGCCCTCGGCGAAGAGTGGAATCTGGAGACCTTTTTACGCTACCCGCATATCAATATCAGACTGGGAGCAAATTGATACCTGGGCGCTGGATGAGGTTCTGCACGATTTGGGCCACAAGCGCAGCGTCGCTCTGACCCTGCCGGGCTTTGAGCAATCTCTGTTTATGGCCGCCCAGCCGGATCACCACATGCTGGCGACGGCACCGCGCTACTGCCACCACTATAACCGCCAGCACCAGCTGCCGCTGGTGTCCCGCCCCCTTCCTCTGGAGCCCCAGCTGCTGGAAAAAGTCAGGGTGCCTTTCGTCCTGCTGTGGCATAAGCGCAACAGCTACAACCCCAAAATCGTCTGGCTCAGGGATGCCCTGAAACGACTCTATACGGACCCGCTGTAGCACTGTTATCCGTATCACCCTCTCTTTGTTAGGCAAGAATTTGTAAAATTCACATAATCCCCTTTTCAAGGGATGATTTCCGCATTAAAACCTATTAATTCCAGGCGATAATGTAGTTCTCAATTTTTATCTCTGACCATTAATCACGGAGCGACGAATGGCAACGCATTTTGCAAGAGGGATACTGAGCGCAAGGGAGCCGCTATCGACACGCCTGTCGGCGGCCTGTCATCAAACCGCCCAACGTTTGCCGGAGTACCGGCAGACCCGCTACCGCGCCTCGCGGTCGCTGCTCGCAGAGCTGCTGTTTATGCTGTACGGCATTCGCGAGCTCCCCGAAATCATCCGAGAAGCCGACGGCAGGCCCGTCTTTCGCGACAGCCACCTTCCCCGCTTTTCCATTGCGTATGCCGGAAATATCGTTGGCGTCACGCTAACAACGGAAGGCGACTGCGGTCTGGACATGGAGCTGCAGCACGCTTCGCGCGGCGTGCATCCGCTGCACGACGCCAATCGGTATGTTTTCAACAGCAACGAAAATCTATGGATTAACAACCAGCACGATCCCGATGAAGCTCGCGCCCAGCTGGTGGCGCTGCGCCGCAGCGTCCTCAAGCTCACCGGAGAAGCGCCCGTACGCCTGCAGCTGCTTCCTGGCTCAGGTCGGCTGCGAACCGCCAACCTCCAACCCATAGAGGCGCTCTGCGACGCCGAAACGGTGCTGGTCTGGTCCATTGCCGCCACTCCGGGTATCGGCCAGCTTAAAGTCTGGGAATACGCGAGCAGCGACGGCTGGCATACCCTGCCGAACGCCCAGGCGCGCGCGAAAGAGCCCTCGGCCCGCCTGATGCGCTTTACCAGCCTGCCGGTGGAAAAAGCATTCTCCCTCAACTGACCGGTTCGCCCGGCCATCATGATGCAAAGGAACAATCATGTCTGATACGTTGAAAGTTGTTACGTTACTCGGAAGTCTGCGCAAAGAGTCGTTCAATGGTATGGTCGCACGCACTCTGCCGGGCATCGCCCCTGCGGGGATGGCGATCTCCGCGCTGCCGTCGATTGGCGACATTCCGCTATACGATGCGGATCTCCAGCAGGAAGAGGGATTCCCGCAAAGTGTGCAGGAGATTGCGCGGCAGATTCGCGAAGCGGATGGCGTGGTCATCGTGACCCCGGAATATAACTATTCGGTTCCCGGCGGCCTGAAAAATGCGATTGACTGGCTATCTCGCCTGCCTGAACAGCCGCTCGCGGGGAAACCGGTACTGATCCAAACCAGCTCGATGGGCGCCATCGGCGGCGCGCGCTGCCAGTATCACCTGCGGCAGATTCTGGTATTCCTCGACGCGATGGTGATGAACAAGCCTGAGTTTATGGGCGGGATTATTCAGAACAAGGTGGACCCGCAGTCGGGAGAAGTGGTCGATCAGAGCACGCTCGATCATCTCAGCGGCCAGCTGAGCGCCTTTGGCGATTATATTCAGCGCGTTAAAGCCTAAGCGACAGCCCTCTCCCTGTTGGGAGAGGGCTTCGTGCGGGCAAATCAGTGGGCGTCGATAAACACAATTTTCAGCACGAACAGCAGTGATACGATAATCACGCACGGGCTGAGGTCGCGCAGGCGACCGGTGCCAATCTTCATCACGCAGTAGGAGATAAAGCCGAGGGCGATACCTTCGGTGATGGAGAAGCTAAACGGCATCATCACCGCGGTAATGAACGCCGGCACCGCTTCCGTCAGATCGTCCCACTTCACGCGCGCCAGGCTGGAAGTCATCAGCACGCCGACGTAGATTAGCGCCCCGGCCGCCGCGTAGGCTGGCACCATTCCCGCCAGCGGCGACAGGAAAATCACCAGCAGGAACAGAATGCCGACCACCACCGCCGTCAGGCCGGTACGTCCGCCGACGGAGACGCCGGAGGAGGACTCGATATAGGCCGTGACCGACGAAGTACCGATAAAGGAACCCGCAACGGATGAGATACTGTCCACGAACAGCGCCTGCTTCATGCGCGGGAATTTACCCTTTTCATCGGCAAGACCGGCTTTATCCGTCACCCCAATCAGGGTACCGGAGGAGTCAAACAGGTTGACCAGCATAAAGGAGAAGATAACGCCGGCCAGACCAAGATTAAACGAACCGGCTAAATCGACATGACCCACAACCGTCATCACGCTCGGCGGCGCAGAAACAATACCGGTGTAGTGAACATCACCCAGTATCCAGCCCAGCAGCGTTGTCACCACGATAGAAACCAGTACCGCCGCGTGGATGTTACGCGATGCCAGAATGGCGATGATAAAGAAGCCGAGGACTCCCAGCAGCACGCTGTGGGAGGTCAGGTTACCGATGCTGACCAGCGTATCCTTGTTGGCAACAATCACCCCCGCATTTTTCAGCCCCATCATGCCGATGAACAGGCCAATCCCGCTGGTGATCCCCACGCGCAGGCTCACCGGAATATTGGCAATCATCCAGTAGCGGACGCGGAAAATCGTCAGCAGCAGCAGGCCGACGGCGCCCCAGAAAATCGCCCCCATTCCCACCTGCCACGGCAGGCCCATTGCCTGAACTACCACAAAGGCAAAGAAGGCGTTGAGGCCCATTGCCGGCGCCAGGGCGACGGGCAGGTTAGCAAACAGCCCCATCATAATGCTGCCGAATGCCGCGATCAGACAGGTCGTCACAAATACGGCGCTGGTATCCATACCCGCTACGCCGAGAATTTGTGGGTTCACGAAAACAATGTAGACCATCGTCAGGAAGGTGGTGAAACCTGCGATCGCTTCGGTGCGTGCCGTTGTACCATGTTCGCGCAGCTTGAACACGCGCTCCAGCAGACCCTGGCCAGAAGACTGGCTGGTTTGTTGTTGACTCATTATCGGTTTCCGAACAAAGGAGGGAAAATTCGACGCTATCCTATACCAAAATGCGACACCGGGTGCAGTTGTGTGTTAATTTTTTTTCATTGCTTTTGCTTATACGGCAACGATTGCGTCGCGCAAATCTGCATTACGAAAACGTTAAACTTGTTAAAATGGAAACGGCATGTCCCCAATAGAAGCCCTGTTTTTCGACTGTGACGGCACGCTGGTCGACAGCGAAGTGATCTGCTCCCGCGCCTATGTGCACATGTTCAAAGAGTTTGGCATTACGCTGGATTTAGAAGAGATCTTTAAGCGCTTCAAAGGCGTAAAGCTCTACGAGATCATCGATACCATCAATGAGGAGTATGGCGTTAGCCTGCAAAAGGCGACGCTTGAGCCGGTCTATCGCGACGAGGTGGCGCGCCTGTTTGATTCAGAGCTGGAGGCTATTGCCGGCGCTGAAGCGCTGCTGGATGCGGTGACCGTTCCCCAATGCGTGGTCTCGAACGGCCCGGTCAGCAAAATGCAGCACTCGCTCGGCAGAACCGGCATGCTGCACCATTTCCCCGACAGGCTGTACAGCGGCTACGATATTCAACGCTGGAAGCCCGATCCGGCGCTAATGTTCCACGCGGCGAAAGCGATGAACGTTAACGTCGAGAACTGCATTCTGGTTGATGACTCCAGCGCCGGCGCCCGGTCGGGGATTGATGCCGGAATGGAGGTGTTCTACTTCTGCGCCGATCCGCATAACCCGCCGATCGTGCATCCGAAAGTGACGATGTTTACCGATTTAGCGCAGCTCCCGGCGCTGTGGAAAGCGCGGGGCTGGGAAATTACCCGCTAAGCTCCGGCATCGCTGCGCTCGGCCGGGCCAGGGTTGGGCAAGAAACTGCCACCCCGGCCAGCGTCGCGCGGCCGGGGAATGGCCGCTTACTCTTGCGGATCTTTACCCGCCAGCAGCTTGTCCAGCTCGTCGCCGCCAACGTGGCGGAAGTCCTGGCCTTTGACGAAATAGAAAATATATTCGCAGATGTTCTGGCAGCGGTCGCCGATGCGCTCAATAGAGCGGGCGCAGAACAGGGCGGTCAGCACGCTCGGAATCGTACGTGAATCTTCCATCATATAGGTCATCAGCTGGCGCACGATGCCTTCATACTCCTGATCCACTTTCTTATCTTCACGATAGATACGTACGGCTTCGTCCAGATCCATGCGCGCAAAGGCGTCCAGCACATCATGCAGCATCTGCACGGTGTGGCGGCCAAGAGACTCCAGGCTCACCAGCAGCGGCTGATGCTGCTGGGAAAACTTCTCCAGCGCCGTGCGGCAAATTTTATCCGCGACATCGCCGATGCGTTCCAGCTCGGCGATGGTTTTGATAATCGCCATCACTAAGCGCAGGTCGCTGGCGGTAGGCTGACGTTTGGCGATGATGCGCACGCAGGCTTCATCAATGGCCACTTCCATCATATTGACCTGCTTATCACCATCGATAACTCGCTTTGCCAGCTCGCTGTCCTGGTTGTGCATCGCGGTGATCGCATCAGAAAGCTGCTGCTCCACCAGCCCACCCATCGTCATTACCTGGGTGCGGATATACTCCAGTTCAGCGTTGAACTGGCCGGAAATATGTTTATTAAGGTTTAGGTTATCCATCGTTCCTCCAGATGCCCAAGAGATTTCTGGCCATAGCGAGGCGGCAACAGCGCAAATCCCCGGGCGCGTAGATATACGGCTACGTAACCGGGGTGAGCAAAGGCAGCCAGCGCGGGTACAGCCTGAAAGCTGAGGAGCATATCAACCGTAGCGGCCGGTAATGTAATCTTCAGTTTGCTTCTTAGCGGGCTTCGTAAACAGATCGTCCGTGTTGCTGAATTCAATCAGCTCGCCAAGATACATAAATGCCGTATGGTCAGAACAACGCGCAGCCTGCTGCATGTTGTGAGTAACGATAACGACGGTGTAATCCTGCTTCAGCCTCGGTGATCAGCTCTTCAATGCGCCCGGTGGAAATCGGGTCCAGCGCGGAGCAGGGTTCATCAAGCAACAGCACTTCCGGGCGGATCGCGATACCGCGCGCAATGCACAAACGCTGCTGCTGGCCGCCGGAGAGAGAGTAGCCGCTCTGATGCAGCTTATCTTTGGTTTCGTTCCACAACGCGGCCTTGGTCAGCGCCCACTGCACGCGCTCGTCCATATCGGTGCGCGACAGTTTTTCAAACAGGCGAACGCCAAAGGCGATGTTGTCATAAATCGACATCGGGAACGGCGTCGGCTTCTGGAAGACCATCCCGACCTTGGCGCGCAGCAGGGCGATATCCTGGGTATTGGTGAGAATATTATCGCCATCCAGCAAAATTTCGCCTTCCGCACGCTGCTCCGGATACAGCTCAAACATTTTGTTAAACGTACGCAGCAGGGTCGACTTACCGCAGCCTGACGGGCCAATAAACGCCGTCACCTGGTTTTTGGAAATATCCAGGTTGATGTTTTTCAGGGCATGGAATTTTCCGTAGTAGAAGTTCAGGTTACGAACTGAAAGTTTACCCGGGGTAGCATTCACCATACTCATCAATCTCTTCCTCATTCAGCGCCGCGTTTCGCCGCGCCGCAAAAATTAACCGTGTTTATTCTTCGCGAAAACCACGCGCGCCAGAACGTTCAGCAGCAGTACGCACAGGGTGATAATCAGTACCCCGGCCCACGCCAGTTGCTGCCACTCCGCGAACGGACTCATGGCAAATTTGAAAATCGTGACCGGCAGGTTGGCGATCGGCTGCATCATATCGGTACTCCAGAACTGGTTGGAGAGCGCGGTAAACAGCAGCGGTGCCGTTTCCCCGGCGATACGCGCGATAGCCAGCAGGATCCCCGTCATAATGCCGGAAACCGAGGCTTTCAGGGTAATTGCGGAAATCATGCGCCATTTCGGCGTCCCCAGGGCGTAGGCCGCTTCACGCAGGCTGTCCGGCACCAGCTTCAGCATATTCTCGGTGGTACGAATCACGATAGGCACCTGCAGCAGCGCCAGGGCAATAACCCCCGCCCAGCCGGAAAAGTGCTGCATCTGTGCGACCACGATGGTGTAGACGAACAGGCCCACCACGATAGAAGGCGCGGAAAGCAGGATATCGTTAATAAAACGAATCACTTCCGCCAGCGCGGATTTACGTCCATATTCCGCCAGATAAATCCCCGCTAAAATGCCCAGCGGCGTACCGAAGATCGTTGACCACAGGATCAGCAGGCCGCTGCCCGCGAGGGCGTTAGCCAGGCCGCCGCCAGCGGTGTTCGGCGGCGGGGTCATTTCGGTAAACAGCGCCAGGCTCATACCGTCAATACCGCGGGTCACGGTGGCCATCAGGATCCAGATAAGCCAGAACAGACCGAATATCATCGTCCCCATTGAGAGGCCCAGCGCGATGCGGTTTTTCAGGCGCCGCTTAGCCTGCATTTTACGGCGGGATTCCGCCAGCTCGGCGGTGGTTTGTAGCTCAATCGTCGCCATTAGCGTGCTCCCTCATTCTTCGCCAGACGCATCACCATGAACTTAGATGCGGCCAGAACAATAAAGGTAATAACGAACAGAATCAGCCCCAGCTCCATCAGCGCCGCGACGTGCAGGCCAGACTCGGCTTCGGCAAACTCATTCGCCAGCGCAGAGGTGATACTGTTGCCCGGCATATAGAGCGAAGCGCTATCCAGCTGGTAGGTATTACCGATAATAAAGGTCACCGCCATGGTTTCCCCCAGCGCACGCCCCAGACCGAGCATCACGCCGCCTATCACCCCGTTGCGGGTAAATGGCAGCACAATGCGCCAGATAACCTCCCAGGTGGTACAGCCGATGCCGTAGGCCGACTCTTTCATCATCACCGGCGTCTGCTCAAAGACATCGCGCATAACCGCGGCGATATAAGGGATGATCATAATGGCCAGGATAACGCCGGCCGCCAGAATACCGATACCAAACGCCGGTCCCGCAAACAGGGCGCCAACGAAAGGAATAGTCGACATGATGTTGCCAACCGGCTCCTGGAAGTAGGTCGCGAACAGCGGAGCAAAGATAAACAGGCCCCACATGCCGTACACGATACTCGGAATAGCCGCCAGCAGCTCAATCGCAATACCGAGAGGGCGCTTAAGCCAGGCAGGAGAAAGCTCGGTCAGGAATAGCGCAATACCGAAGCTCACGGGAACGGCAATCAGCAGCGCAATAAATGAGGTAACCAGCGTACCGTAGATCGGAACCAGCGCCCCGAAGATTTCGTTGGGTGCATCCCACTCTTTAGTCCACAAAAAGGCAAAGCCAAACTTTTGCATGCTTGGCCACGAAGAGATAATCAGGGAAACGATGATGCCGCCCAGCATCAATAGCACAATCAGCGCCGCCAGTTTGACCAGCACGCCGAAAATTATGTCACCCTTTTTCCCCGGAGGGTTGAATGCCGGCTTGGTTGCAGCCATAGGTTACTCTTTAAGTTCGGGTCCGAAAGGTCTCTATATTACTGACCTGTAAGACAAAGGTAATGCTATACCCAAAATAATTCGCGCCGCAAGCAACGTGGCCCGCAGCGCGAAGTATAGCGAGTATTAGTACAGCGCTTTACCGCTGCTGTCTTTCACGTTGGTTTTCCATGCAGCGCGAACCTGCTCAACCACGCTTTCCGGCAGCGTTGCGTAATCCAGGGCGTTAGCTTCTTTACCGCCGTTTTTATACGCCCAGTCGAAGAACTTCAGCACTTCAGCCGTCTGCTCAGGCTTGCTGGAAGCTTTGTGCACCAGGATGAAAGTGGTTGAGGTGATCGGCCATGCATTATCACCTTTCTGGTTAGTCAGGTCCTGGGCAAAGGACTTGCTCCAGTCGATGCCCTTCGCGGCGTTAGCGAAGTTATCTTCCGTTGGGTTAACCGGCTTGCCGTCGGCAGACAGCAGTCTGGTGTAGGCCAGATTGTTCTGTTTAGCATAGGCGTATTCAACGTAGCCAATGGAACCAGGCAGACGCTGAACGAAAGCGGCGATACCGTCGTTACCTTTACCGCCCAGGCCGGTCGGCCAGTTAACGGTAGAGCCGGCGCCGATTTTAGATTTCCACTCTTCGTTCACTTTCGACAGGTAGCTGGTGAAGACGAAGGAAGTACCGGAACCATCGGCACGACGCACGACGGCGATATTCTGTGCCGGCAGCTTCTTGCCCGGGTTGAGTTTAGCAATCGCTTCGTCATCCCACTTCTTAATTTTGCCCAGGTAGATGTCACCCAGCGTTTTACCATCCAGCACCAGCTCGCCGGACTTCAGGCCTGGCAGGTTAACGGCCAGCACCACGCCGCCGATAACGGTTGGGAACTGGAACAGACCTTCCTGAGCCAGCTTGTCATCAGCCAGAGGAGCATCAGAAGCACCGAAATCAACGGTGTTGGCAATAATCTGTTTTACACCACCGGAAGAGCCGATGCCCTGGTAGTTCACTTTATTGCCGGTCTCTTTCTGATAAGTATCAGCCCATTTGGCATACACCGGCGCAGGGAAAGTTGCGCCTGCGCCCGTCAGACTTGCTGCTGCAAATGCAGAAAAAGCGCTCATAGATAAGGTCGCGGCGACAACTGTTGCGACGGTGGTACGCATAACGTTCATAATGTCTCCTGCTGGATTCGTAAATCGTTGTTTCGAGGCTATGGTGAGCAAAATAGGACAAAGAGGTGACAGTAAAATGTACGAATTATTACAGTTTTATGACAGGCAAAAAGATGCGCAACAGAATAAAATAAAAACACTATAAATCATGGTGTTAATTATTTAAGTGACGGGAATTTTACGGGAATATTTTATTTTTTTGACAGCCAATACCGTCGTCAAAGATGACAGTTTGTCATAAACCAGCGCCGACAAACTGTTTACCGCCGCGATAAAAAAACGATCTGCGGATAACAAAAAGGGCCACCGAATGGCAGCCCTTACAGGATGCGTTGTGCTTTACTCTACGGTAACCGATTTTGCGAGGTTACGCGGCTGGTCAACGTCGGTGCCTTTAATCAGCGCGACGTGATAGGCCAGCAGCTGCAGCGGGACGGTGTAGAAGATTGGCGCGATCGCCTCTTCAACGTGCGGCATCTGGATGATGTGCATATTGTCGCTGCTGCTAAAACCCGCATCGCCATCGGCAAAGACGTACAGCTGACCGCCGCGGGCGCGAACTTCTTCGATGTTGGATTTTAGCTTCTCCAGCAGTTCGTTGTTCGGCGCGACCACAATGACCGGCATCTCAGCGTCAATCAGGGCCAGAGGACCGTGCTTCAGCTCACCGGCGGCGTAGGCTTCCGCGTGGATATACGAGATCTCTTTCAGCTTCAGCGCCCCTTCAAGAGCAATAGGGAACTGATCGCCACGGCCGAGAAACAGCGCGTGGTGCTTATCAGAGAAGCTTTCCGCCAGCGCTTCAATGCGCTTGTCCTGCGACAGCATCTGCTCGATTCGGCTTGGTAACGCCTGCAGGCCATGCACGATATCGTGTTCAATCGCCGCATCCTGGCCCTTCAGGCGCGCCAGTTTCGCCACCAGCATCAGCAGCACGGTCAGCTGGGTGGTGAAGGCTTTGGTGGAAGCCACGCCGATTTCGGTGCCCGCTTTGGTCATCAGCGACAGATCGGACTCGCGAACCAGCGATGAGCCAGGCACGTTGCAAATAGCCAGAGATCCAAGATATCCCAGCTCTTTCGACAGGCGCAGAGCGGCCAGCGTATCCGCCGTCTCGCCGGACTGGGAGAGGGTGATCATCAGGCTGTTGCGGCGCACTGCCGATTTGCGATAGCGGAATTCGGAGGCGATTTCGACATCGCACGGCACCCCGGCCAGCGCTTCAAACCAGTAGCGAGAAACCATCCCGGAGTTATACGACGTGCCGCAGGCGACAATCTGAATATGCTCAACCTGAGAGAGCATCTCGTTGGCGTTGGCGCCCAGTTCGCTCAGATCGACCTCTCCGTGGCTAATCCGCCCGGTGAGGGTGTTCTTGATAGCGTTCGGCTGCTCGTAGATCTCTTTTTGCATGTAGTGGCGGTAGATGCCCTTATCGCCCGCGTCGTACTGCAGGTTGGATTCAATATCCGGGCGTTTAACCGCCGCGCCGGACTTATCAAATACCACCACCGAGCGGCGGGTGACTTCCGCAATATCGCCCTCTTCGAGGAAGATAAAACGGCGGGTCACCGGCAGCAGCGCCAACTGATCGGAGGCGATGAAGTTCTCCCCCATCCCCAGACCAATAACCAGCGGGCTGCCTGAACGAGCGGCCAGCAGGGTGCCCGGATCGCGGGTATCCATGATCACGGTACCGTAGGCGCCGCGCAGACTGGGGGATGGCGCGCAGAACGGCTTCACGCAGGGTGCCGCCCTGCTCCAGCTCCCAGTGCACCAGATGAGCAATCACTTCCGTATCGGTCTCTGATACAAAAATATAGCCCTGCGACTGCAGCAGCTCGCGCAGCGGTTCATGGTTTTCGATGATGCCGTTGTGGACCACCACAATATGTTCAGAAACATGCGGATGCGCATTGCTCTCGGACGGTTCGCCGTGGGTCGCCCAGCGGGTATGGGCAATCCCCGTACCGCCGTGCAACGGCTGCTCTTCTACCGCCTGAGCCAGCATCTGTACTTTACCGAGCCGACGAACGCGGGACATGTGTCCTTCGTTATCAACCACTGCCAGACCGGCAGAGTCATAGCCCCGGTATTCCAGACGACGTAAACCTTCGAGAAGGATTTCAGCAATATCACGCTGCGCGACTGCGCCAACAATTCCACACATAGTTAAATTTCCTGATAATGGCGTTATGCCATGCGTTGTCGCTGACCTGTGTTTACCCAACGCATTTACGTTGGATAATGCCCTTTCCGGGCGCCCCGAGCCTTGTAGAGAGTGGGGTTATTTTTATGGTTACTGCTATGGGGGGAGGATTATTTTATCCTCTCACCCCGGCCCTCATCCCGAAAGGACGAGGGATAAATGACCTACTTTTTCTTCACCGGACGCTGCCAGCCCTGCTTATGGACCTGCGGCACGCGGCTTAATACTAATTCATGATCGGCAATATCGCGGGTCACCGTGGTGCCGGCGGCGATCGTCACGCCGTTACCGACGGTTACCGGCGCCACCAGCTGGCTATCCGACCCGACAAACACGTCGTTGCCAATAATGGTTTTAAATTTATTGGCGCCGTCATAGTTACAGGTGATGGTACCTGCGCCGATATTAACGTTATCGCCGATTTCCGCATCGCCGAGGTAGGTGAGATGCCCCGCCTTCGAGCCTTTGCCCAGGCGCGCTTTCTTCATTTCGACAAAATTGCCGACGTGCGCGCCTTGCAGCAGCTCCGCCCCCGGCCGCAGACGCGCGAAAGGCCCGATGGTGCAGGCCGCCTGCAGATGGGCATCTTCCACCACCGAGTAGGGGCTGATTTCGCAATCATCGCCAATGGTGCTGTTTTTAATCACGCAGCCGGCGCCGATTTTCACCCGATCGCCCAGCACCACGTTGCCCTCAAGGATAACGTTAGTATCAATCTCAACGTCGCGCCCGTGCGTCAGGGTGCCGCGGAGATCAAAACGTGCCGGATCGCGCAGCATAACGCCCGCCAGCAGCAGTTTTTCCGCCTGTTCAGACTGATAGACGCGCTCAAGGCGGGAGAGGCTGCAGGCGGTTGTTGACGCCTTCCACTTCGCTTAAGCGCTGAGGGTGGACGGCAACGATTTCCCGGCCTTCCTGATAGGCCATGGCGATGATATCGGTAATGTAGTATTCGCCCTGGACGTTGTTATTCGTCAGCTTAGCCAGCCAGCGTTTTAAATCGGCGCCGCCGGCGATCAGGATCCCGGTGTTGATTTCCTGAATTTGACGCTGCGCTTCGCTGGCATCCTTATGCTCAACGATGCCGCTAACCCGGCCGTTATCACGGGTGATGCGCCCATAGCCGCTCGGATCGTCCAGCTTCACCGTCAGCAGGCCAATTCCGCCCTGCGGTTTAGCGGCGCGCAGGCGCTGCAGGGTATCGACGGAGATCAGCGGGACGTCGCCGTACAGCATCATGATATCTTCGTCATCGGCGAAGAAAGGCGCCGCCTGCTGCATCGCATGGCCGGTCCCCAGCTGTTCCGCCTGCAGAACCCAGTTAAGATTGTCTTCATGCAGCGTCTGACGCAGCCGATCGCCGCCGTGCCCGTACACAAGGTGCACAGAAGAAGCACCTAAATCTTTAGTAGCATCAATGACATGTTGCACCATTGGCTTTCCAGCCAGGGCGTGCAGCACCTTGGGAAGATCGGAATACATGCGGGTCCCTTTGCCTGCGGCAAGGATAACCACGCTCATCGCACTGTTTGACATACGCATCCTGACAGCTGTTAGAACGAAAAGTAAAAGCCTTTCACGTTGAAAATACTACATATTTTTCATCATAAAACGAGACGAGGATAAAACGCTCAGGCTCAACGCTATACGCCATTTTATGGCGCTATTTTTCACCACTGCAAATGTGTTTATCTCCGAAAAAGGGTCACAAAGGCGATAAACGCCTGCTATCTCACTGCTTTTCCTGTTTTTTTGACACCTGAATAAAGCACAAGTTATACATAAAACATAGCTTCAGACCGCACTTAGCGCGTGCAGGCCAATGGTTACCCTCGCGCTCGAAAATGAAGAAAATACCTTAGGCATTAGCCTGTTCCAGCAAATTATCGCATTGCCGCGGCATGCTGACGAGCCTCGCAGGGGAAGGTGACCGGGACTTGTACGCCAGGACCGATGACAGGCTTTAAGATGAAGGCATAAAAAAAGCCAGCCTGGAAACCAGACTGGCTTTTTAACTTTCAAGCCGGTGTTACATCGCTTTTTTGGTCAATTCGATAACGCGCAGTTTGGCGATCGCTTTGGCCAGTTCCGCAGACGCCTGAGCGTAATCTACGTCGCCGTGAGAGCTGCTAATATGCTCTTCCGCTTTACGCTTCGATTCCAGGGCTCGCGCTTCGTCGAGATCCTGGCCACGAATTGCCGTATCAGCCAGAACGGTCACGCTACCAGGCTGCACTTCAAGAATGCCGCCGGACAGATAGATAAACTCTTCATGACCGTGCTGTTTAACGATGCGAATCATACCAGGCTTAATGGCGGTGAGCAGCGGGGCGTGACCCGGGAAAATACCCAGTTCACCTTCACTACCCGTTACCTGGATTTTCTCGACCAGACCAGAGAACATTTGCTTCTCTGCGCTGACGACGTCCAGGTGGTAAGTCATTGCCATATCACCCTCCGATTAAGGCGTTAAAGTTTTTTGGCTTTTTCCACGGCTTCGTCGATGGAACCAACCATGTAGAACGCCTGCTCCGGCAGGTGATCGTATTCGCCTTCCATGATGCCTTTAAAGCCACGGATGGTGTCTTTCAGGGAGACGTATTTGCCCGGAGAACCGGTAAATACTTCCGCCACGAAGAACGGCTGGGACAGGAAGCGCTGGATCTTACGCGCGCGAGCTACCACCAGTTTATCTTCTTCAGACAGCTCATCCATACCGAGGATGGCGATGATGTCTTTCAGTTCCTGATAACGTTGCAGCAGAGACTGTACGCCACGCGCGGTGTCGTAGTGTTCCTGACCAACAACCAGCGGATCCAGCTCGACGGCTGGTGGAGTCCAGCGGGTCAACGGCCGGGTAGATACCCAGAGACGCGATCTGACGGCTCAGTACCACGGTTGCATCTAAGTGAGCAAAGGTGGTTGCTGGGGATGGGTCAGTCAGGTCATCCGCAGGTACGTATACCGCCTGTACGGAAGTGATAGAACCGGTTTTGGTGGAGGTGATACGTTCCTGCAGAACGCCCATCTCTTCCGCCAGAGTCGGCTGATAACCTACCGCTGAAGGCATACGACCCAGCAGTGCGGATACTTCCGTACCGGCCAGGGTATAACGATAGATGTTATCGACGAACAGCAGTACGTCACGACCTTCGTCACGGAATTTCTCAGCCATGGTCAGGCCGGTCAGCGCAACGCGCAGACGGTTTCCCGGCGGCTCGTTCATCTGGCCGTAAACCAGGGATACTTTATCCAGAACGTTGGAGTCGGTCATCTCGTGGTAGAAGTCGTTACCCTCACGAGTACGTTCACCTACGCCCGCAAACACGGAGTAACCGGAGTGCTCGATCGCGATGTTACGGATCAGCTCCATCATGTTTACGGTTTTACCCACGCCCGCACCGCCGAACAGACCGACTTTACCGCCCTTAGCGAACGGACACATCAGGTCGATTACTTTGATGCCGGTTTCCAGCAGTTCCTGAGAGCTGGAGAGCTCTTCGTAGGAAGGCGCCGCGCGGTGGATAGCCCAACGGTCTTCTTCACCGATGTCGCCTTTCATATCGATCGGCTGACCCAGCACGTTCATGATACGACCCAGCGTTGCTTTACCAACCGGGACTTCGATCGGGTGCTCGAGGTCTTTAACTTCCAGACCACGACGCAGACCGTCGGAAGAACCCATGGCGATAGCACGTACGATACCACCGCCGAGCTGCTGCTGAACTTCCAGCACCAGACTCTCGTTACCATTTTGTACCTCAAGAGCATCGTACACGCGCGGTACGGCATCCTGAGGGAATTCGACGTCAACCACGGCGCCGATTACCTGGACAATTTTTCCAGTAGCCATCTTGAATCCTCTACGAATTAACCTGGTTATACCGCGGATGCACCACCGACGATTTCGGTGAGTTCCTGAGTAATGCTGGCCTGACGAGCTTTGTTGTATACCAACTGCAACTCTTTAATCAGGCTGCCGCCATTATCGGTAGCGGCTTTCATCGCCACCATACGTGCGGCCTGCTCGCTGGCCAGGTTTTCTACCACGCCCTGATAAACCTGAGACTCAACGTAGCGACGCAGGAGGGTATCCAGCAGCGCTTTTGGATCTGGCTCATACAGATAATCCCAGGATTTACGCTTCAGATCAGCATCTTCTGACGCCGGTAGCGGCAGCAGCTGAGTAATGGTCGGAGCCTGAGACATGGTATTAATAAATTTGTTGCTGACAACGTACAGCTTGTCCAGACGGCCTTCATCATAGGCCTGCAACATCACTTTTACCGGACCGATCAGTTCGGACAGGGACGGGTTATCACCCATGCCGGTCACCTGAGCGACAATATTGCCGCCTACGGAATTAAAGAAAGAAACGCCTTTAGAGCCGATCATTGCGATATCGCACTGAACGCCTTTATCGGACCAGACTTTCATATCCGCCAGCAGTTTTTTGAACAGGTTAATGTTCAAGCCACCGCACAGACCACGGTCGGTCGACACCACCAGGTAGCCTACGCGCTTAACGTCGCGTTCTTCCAGGTAAGGGTGCTTATATTCCAGATTACCGTTTGCAAGGTGACCAATCACTTTGCGCATGGTCTCTGCATAAGGACGGCTGGCCGCCATGCGATCCTGCGATTTACGCATTTTGGAAGCGGCGACCATTTCCATCGCTTTAGTGATCTTCTGCGTGTTCTGGACGCTTGCGATCTTACTACGTATCTCTTTTGCGCCGGCCATGAACTTCTCCTCAATGCCGTGCGGCTTGCCCTAAGACAAGCCGCCAGACTTTACCAGGACTGGGTTGCTTTGAAGGAGTCGAGGATGCCTTTCAGCTTGCCTTCGATCTCGTCGTTATAGCCACCGGTCTGGTTAATCTCTTGCATCAGCGGAGCGTGGTCACGGTCAACGTAAGCCAGCAGAGCGGCTTCGAAGCTACCGATTTTCGCCAGTTCCACATCTTCGAGGTAACCGCGTTCAGCAGCAAACAGGACCAGGCCCTGCTGTGCTACAGACATCGGCGCATACTGTTTCTGTTTCAGCAGCTCGGTTACTTTCTGACCATGGCTCAGCTGTTTACGGGTTGCTTCATCCAGATCGGATGCGAACTGAGAGAACGCAGCCAGTTCACGATACTGCGCCAGCGCGGTACGAATACCACCGGACAGTTTCTTGATGATCTTGGTCTGAGCAGCACCACCCACGCGGGATACGGAGATACCCGGGTTGACCGCCGGACGAATACCGGAGTTAAACAGGTTGGTTTCCAGGAAGATCTGACCATCGGTAATCGAAATTACGTTAGTCGGAACGAACGCGGAAACGTCGCCAGCCTGGGTTTCGATAATCGGCAGCGCGGTCAGGGAGCCGGTTTTACCTTTCACTTCACCTTTGGTGAAGTTCTCAACGTATTCCGCGTTAACGCGGGATGCGCGCTCCAGCAGACGGGAGTGGAGGTAGAACACGTCGCCCGGGAATGCTTCACGTCCTGGCGGACGGCGGAGCAGCAGGGACACCTGACGGTAAGCAACGGCCTGTTTAGACAGGTCATCGTATACGATCAGCGCATCTTCGCCGCGGTCGCGGAAGTATTCGCCCATTGCGCAACCGGCATACGGAGCCAGATACTGCAGCGCTGCGGATTCAGAAGCGGTCGCCACAACAACGATGGTGTTGGACAGCGCGCCGTGCTCTTCCAGCTTACGTACCACGTTAGAGATTGTGGACGCTTTCTGGCCGATAGCCACGTAGACGCACTTAATACCGGAATCACGCTGGTTGATGATCGCATCGATTGCCATCGCGGTTTTACCGGTCTGACGGTCACCGATGATCAGCTCACGCTGGCCACGGCCGATTGGGATCATGGCATCGACGGATTTATAACCGGTCTGTACCGGCTGGTCGACGGACTGACGTTCGATTACGCCCGGTGCGATAACTTCGATTGGCGAGAAGCCATCGTGTTCAACCGGACCTTTACCGTCGATTGGCGCCCCCAGGGTGTTCACCACGCGGCCCAGCAGGCCACGACCAACGGGAACTTCCAGGATACGGCCGGTACATTTAACCTTCATGCCTTCGGCCAGGTCAGCGTACGGACCCATTACCACCGCACCTACGGAGTCGCGCTCCAGGTTCAGTGCGATAGCGAAGCGGTTACCCGGCAGGGAGATCATCTCGCCCTGCATACAATCGGCCAGGCCGTGGATGCGGATAACGCCGTCACTGACGGAAACGATAGTACCTTCGTTGTGAGCCTCGCTCACAACATTGAACTGAGCAATGCGCTGCTTGATCAGTTCGCTGATTTCGGTGGAATTCAGTTGCATGCTCCAGTCCCCTTAAGACTGCAAGACGTCTGCAAGGCGATCGAGACGGCCGCGTACGCTGCCATCAATGACCATATCACCCGCACGGATGATAACACCTGCCAGTACAGACTTATCGATTTTGCAATTCAGCTTAACTTTGCGTGACAAACGTTTTTCCATCGCGTCGCCGATCTTCGCGAGCTGTTCTTCACTCAGTTGGGTGGCAGAAATAACCTCTACCTCTGCGGTTGCCTCACTGGCAGCGCGCAGGTGAATGAACTGCTCAAGAACATCCGGGAGCACCTTCAGACGACCGTTTTCAGCCATAACCCGAATCAGGTTCTGGCCGCTGTCGTCCAGCTGCTCGCCGCAGACCGCGATGAACGCTTCAGAGAGCGTTTCCGGCGCCAGGGCACCGGACAGAAGCTCTGCCATTTGTTCGTTTTTAGTCACTTCAGCGGCAAACGCCAGCATATCCTGCCAGCGCTCAACGCCTTTGTGTTCGACGGCAAAGTCAAAAGCTGCTTTGGCGTAGGGGCGAGCTACCGTTACAAATTCAGACATCAGCCCCTCCCTCCTTACAGTTCAGCGACAAGTTTATCCACGATGTCGCTGTTAGCAGCTTCATCCACGGAACGTTCGATGATCTTCTCGGCGCCAGCAACAGCCAGGATTGCGACCTGCTTACGCAGCTCCTCACGAGCACGTTTACGTTCGGCATCAATTTCAGCCTGCGCCTGTGCGACGATTTTGGTGCGTTCCTGTTCTGCTTCAGCTTTAGTTTCATCCAGAATCTGAGCGCGACGCTTGTTCGCCTGCTCAATGATTACCTGGGCTTCCGCTTTCGCTTTTTTCAGCTGGTCGGTCGCGTTGGCCTGTGCAAGGTCCAAATCCTTCTTAGCGCGTTCTGCAGAAGCTAAACCGTCAGAAATCTCTTTCTGCCGCTTTTCGATGGCTGCCATTAAAGGCGGCCATACGTACTTCATGCAGAACCATACGAAAAGAACAAACGCGATGGCCTGGCCGAGGATTGTTGCGTTCATGTTCACAGCACAATACCTCTTAAATTAACTCTGTGGCTTAGGTTTCTTACGTACAACTTACTACGCGACAGCAAACATCACGTACAGACCCAGACCTACAGCGATCATCGGGATAGCATCCACCAGACCCATAACGATAAAGAACTGAGTACGCAGCAGAGGAATCAGATCCGGTTGACGCGCTGCGCCTTCCAGGAATTTGCCCCCGAGGATGCCGATACCGATCGCAGCACCGATCGCCGCCAGACCCATCATCACAGCGGCAGCCATGTACAGCAGATCCATATTCAGGTTTTCCATGACAGTCTCCAGTTTGTTTCAATAAAAACGTAGTATGTTGGTAAAAATCAATGCTCTTCGGATGCCATCGACAGATAGACGATCGTCAGAACCATGAAGATGAAGGCTTGCAGCGTAATAATCAGGATGTGGAAAATGGCCCATGGCACATTCAGAATCCACTGTGACCACCACGGCAGCAGGCCAGCAATCAGAATGAAAATCAGCTCACCGGCATACATGTTGCCGAACAGTCGCAGACCCAGTGAAACAGGTTTGGACAGCAGGCTTACCCCTTCAAGGATTAAGTTGACAGGAATGAACGCCCAGTGATTGAACGGCTGCAGCGTCAGTTCTTTAACGAACCCACCCACGCCTTTCATTTTGATGCTGTAGAAAAGAATCAGGATAAACACGCCAAGCGCCATCGACAGGGTGATGTTTACGTCCGCAGACGGAACCACGCGCAGTGCAGGCAGGCCGAAAATGTGTTCACCGATATAAGGAATCAGGTCGATTGGCAGCAGATCCATCAGGTTCATCAGGAATACCCAGACGAACACGGTGAGGGCCAGCGGAGCAATCAGCTTGCTCTTGCCATGGTACATATCTTTAACGCTGCCATGGACGAAGCCGATGGTCATCTCGATAGCCGTCTGGAGTTTACCCGGTACTCCGCTGGTCGCTTTCTTCGCCACGCTGCGGAAAATGGTAAGGAACAACAGACCGAGCACCACTGAGAAGAACATGGAGTCAATGTTGAGCGTCCAGAAGGTGGCCGGGGGGTTGTGCGGATCCACCAGCGAGAAAGTACGCAGGTCCAGCTGAAGGTTGTTCAGATGGTGCCCTATGTATTCCTGCGGCGTCATATTTTCTGCTGCCATGATGCCTTTTACCCTTTGTTGTTAATTACAGCTGGTGCCAGAATTTGTACCACCAGCACCAAAACCCACGTCACTATCAGCGGTAAAAATACCGCTTTGAAAACGGCCAGCGCCATCACGAGGAGGGCGAAGGTCAGCAACACCTTGGAAGCTTCGCCGATAGCGAAGGTCCAGGCCATTCGGCCTCTGGCTGGTGTATGCGCCTGATGACGCCAGGCAAAAATCATAAACATTATGTTTGGCACAACCACTGCCAAACCACCGCATATTGCGGAGATGCCCCAGAAGGGGTCTTTGAGGCTGAACAGCAGTCCACTTGCTATTACTGCCAGTAACTGAATAAACAGAAGCTTACGAGCAACGTTTCGACTCAAGAGCGACACAGACATCACGTTTTTACTCCTGCTCCCTTCGAGGTATGTCGCGTGTCGTATAAAACGTCCTTTGAGGCGAAGAGTCAAGCATCAAAAAGCGGACAAATTATACGGTGACAACCCGTGAATTCAAACAATAAGTAGCAAAATAGTGAATAAATGTTTAATTATTTTCTGACAGGCAACTTTTCCTGCATTTTGCCAATCTGTGAGCGATCATGCAAAACTGCAAATACCGAGAAAATACGGCCTACAAAGCGTGCATTAGATCACATTATAAACATTTAAGGTTTTCGTGAATTAATTTTTTTCATAAATCATGACTTTTCATCCTTTTGATATTCAAGATAAAAACCAGAGACTTTTTCCAAAACAACCCCACATACATTAAAAACCTTTTATTGACATTTATAATAAATATTTAACAACCATATGCCTGTTCAGCGCCTTGATTTGTAGCGGACTGATATTTTCTAAGTTGACTATTATGCTGGTAAATGAATCGGCAAAAGTTAATCGCCAGAAAAGCCATAGTGAAAAGAAGGTTAAATGCCCCCCGATACTACCCCGACGTTATCTTCATTTTTGTAACATCCGCAGGCGACATTTTTTCCACATTTTTTGATAAAAATTAAATCATTTTTGAGTTAATAACCACCAGGTGACGCTCCCCTTCCAGCTGAGGAACATGCAGTTTAATCACCTCACTCACCGCGTATCCGGCTGGCAAATCGGTGATTTCCTCAGCCTGAGCCACGCCCTTAAGCGCGTAAAAATGTCCCTCTTCTGCCGGCAGATGATGACACCAGCTCACCATATCACTCAGCGAGGCGAACGCGCGGCTGATCACCCCATCAAACGGCGGCTCGGCCGGGAACGCTTCTACCCGGCTCTGCACCGGCGTCACGTTTTCAAGCTTCAGCTCATGCTGAACCTGACGGAGAAAGCGCACGCGCTTGCCAAGGCTGTCCAGCAGAGTGAAATGTGACTCAGGGCGGACGATGGCCAGCGGAATGCCGGGCAGTCCTGGACCGGTGCCGACATCGATAAAGCGGCTTCCCTGAAGATAGGGGGCAACGACGATACTGTCGAGAATATGCCGCACCAGCATCTCGTTCGGGTCGCGAACGGAGGTCAGGTTGTAGGCTTTATTCCACTTATCCAGCAGTCCAACATACGCCACCAGCTGATTTTTCTGATGATCGGTGAGCGTAATAGCCGCTTCATCCAGGAGACGAGAAAGTTTGTTGAGCACGATCGGTACCTGTCTAAAAATAATGAGCCCGGAGGCGAAAACGCTTACCGGGCTGATGAACAACAAGGCGGAGAACGGGAAGCTATCCGCCAAAAAACTGCCTGAGGATCAGGCGCTGCGGCGCAGCATCCCCTGCTTTTTCAGCCAGACCAGCAAAATGGAGATTGCCGCAGGCGTTATGCCAGAAATGCGCGACGCCTGGCCGATTGAAGACGGCTTGTGATCGTTCAGCTTGGCAATCACCTCATTGGAGAGCCCAATGACCTGGCGATAATCAAGCGTAGCGGGCAGCAAGGTATTTTCATTGCGCTGCTGTCTTTCGATCTCATCCTGCTGGCGTGCGATATAGCCTTCATACTTAACCTGGATCTCAACCTGCTCAGCCGCCTGCGCATCCTGCAGACCCGGAGCGAAAGGCGACAGCTGCACCAGCTGCTGATAGGTCATCTCCGGACGACGGAGCAGATCTTCGCCGCTGGCTTCGCGTGAGAGCGGCACGGTTAGGTGAGCGTTCACTTCTCCAACGCTTTCGGCCAGCGGGTTCACCCAGCTCGTTTTCAGCCGCTGACGCTCAAGCTCAATGCTTTCCAGTTTCTGATTGAAGCGCGCCCAGCGCTCATCATCCACCAGACCCAGCTCGCGACCCTGTTCGGTCAGGCGCAAATCGGCGTTATCTTCACGCAGCATCAGACGATACTCCGCGCGGGAGGTAAACATGCGGTACGGTTCTTTGGTTCCGAGGGTGCAGAGATCGTCCACCAGCACGCCAAGGTAGGCCTGAGAGCGGCCCGGCGCCCAGCCCTCTTTTTCCGCAGAGAAGCGACCGGCGTTGAGACCGGCAAGCAGGCCCTGGGCCGCCGCCTCTTCGTAACCCGTGGTGCCGTTAATCTGGCCGGCGAAGAACAGACCCTGGATATATTTGCTTTCCAGCGTTGGTTTCAGGTCGCGCGGATCGAAGAAATCATACTCAATGGCATAACCCGGGCGAACGATTTTGGCGTTCTCCATACCCTGCATCGAGCGAACAATCTGCATCTGCACATCGAACGGCAGGCTAGTGGAGATGCCGTTCGGATAAATTTCATTAGAGGTCAGCCCTTCCGGCTCGAGGAAGATCTGATGCTGGTTGCGATCGGCAAAGCGCATCACCTTATCTTCGATCGACGGGCAGTAGCGCGGGCCGATCCCTTCAATCACCCCGGCGTACATCGGGCTGCGGTCGAGGTTATTGCGGATGACGTCGTGCGTTTTCTCGTTGGTGTGGGTGATGTAGCACGGAACCTGACGCGGATGCTGATCCGCGGATCCCATGAACGAGAATACCGGCATCGGGTCATCGCCGTGCTGCTGCGCCAGGACGCTGAAATCGATGGTGCGCGCGTCAATACGCGGCGGAGTACCGGTTTTCAAACGACTGACGCGCAGCGGCAGTTCACGCAGGCGGCGGGAAAGCGAGATAGCCGGCGGATCGCCAGCACGACCGCCGCTGTAGTTATCCAGTCCGATGTGGATCTTGCCGTCGAGGAAGGTACCGACGGTCAGGACCACCGCTTTGGCGCGAAACTTCAGCCCCATCTGGGTCACAGCGCCGACAACGCGATCGTTTTCGACAATCAGATCCTCCACCGCCTGCTGGAAGATCATCAGGTTGGGCTGGTTTTCCAGCGCCGTACGTACCGCCTGGCGGTAGAGCACGCGGTCTGCCTGAGCGCGAGTGGCGCGCACCGCCGGACCTTTGCTTGCGTTTAGTATCCTAAACTGAATGCCTGCCTGGTCGATCGCTTTCGCCATCAGGCCGCCAAGAGCATCCACTTCTTTTACCAGGTGTCCTTTCCCAATGCCGCCAATCGCCGGGTTGCAGCTCATCTGCCCCAGGGTGTCGATATTGTGTGTCAAAAGCAGGGTCTGCTGACCCATTCGCGCTGCGGCCATTGCGGCCTCAGTGCCTGCATGACCCCCGCCAATGATGATGACGTCAAAAGGATCCTGATAAAACATGGTGGTATGCCTCGCATAAAGCGGTTTGAAAATGGATTGAAGCCCGGGCCGTGGATTCTACTCAACTTTCGACTTCCGAGAAAGCTCCGGGATCTTGAGTATTTAAAAGAAGATCTTTTATTTAGAGATCTGTTTTATTGTGATCTCTTATTAGGATCGAAGCTCTCTGTGGATAAGCCGGATCCGCGTTTTAAGATCAATCGGTTAAGGAGGATCACTTACTGTGAACTATCGGTGATCCTGTTCCGTATAAGCTGGGATCAAAATGAAGGGTTATGCACAGATCAAAAACAAGACAACGGTTATGCTTTGGATAACTACCGGTTGATCAACGGTTTTAAGCACAGTTATCCACAGATGATCGAGCGATCTTTACAAAAATCAGATCAAATTTTTCCAGGATCCCAGCCAAATCTCGGCCGGATCTTCCGGAATTTCATGATCGAGGACGTTAATTTTCAGCGTTTCGCCGATCTGTTTTGCCCCGCACGCCTTTAATGCATCGTCAATCTTGTCGATTGCGCCACAGAAAGTGTCATATTCCCGGCTGCCGATCCCGATTAAGCCAAAGCGTATGCCCGACAGGTCCGCTTCCTTCTCCTGCAACGCTTCATAGAAAGGCGTCAGGTTGTCAGGAATATCGCCGGCGCCGTGAGTCGAGGAGATAACCAGCCAGATCCCGTCCGTCGGCAGATCCTCAATCAGCGGGCCATGCTGGATTTCGCTGCTGTAGCCCGCTTCTTCCAGCTTTTCCGCCAGATGCTCCGCTACATATTCCGCACTGCCTAAGGTGCTGCCGCTGATAAGAGTAATGTCTGCCATGATCGTCCGCTCATTTATTCAGTGTGGCACATTGTACGCTGTGTGTGAGCTGGGATCTACCTGTGGAAAATGTGGGATTAAAAAAGCCCGATCACGGGCGGATGGTGCGCATAATCGGGTTTTGCAGGGAGATCAGCGTCTCGGTGGACTGAATTTCATCGATTGTTTGGATCTTGTTGATAAGTACCTGCTGGAGGGCATCGATCGAGCGGCACATTACCTTAATAAAGATGCTGTAGTGGCCGGTGGTGTAGTAGGCCTCGGTCACCTCATCCAGGCTCTCCAGCCTGGCCAGCGCGGAGGGGTAGTCTTTGGCGCTTTTCAGGATAATGCCGATAAAGCAGCAGACGTCATAGCCGAGCTGTTTCGGATTCACGTCGATTCGCGCGCCGGTAATAATGCCTGCCTGCTTCATCTTCTCCACGCGGACGTGGATCGTTCCCGGGCTGACGCCAAACTGTTTGGCCAGTTCGGCGTAGGCGGTGCGCGCATTGGCCATTAAGGCTTCAAGGATGCCGCGGTCCAGATTGTCGATCTGATAATTTTCCATAGGTTTTTCTTATGATGTTTAAAGGTTCTTTCTATATTAGCCCTATATTTTAATGAATCAAAAGTGTATGCGCCTTTTTGTTGTTTGATTATTGAATTGATGGCCTGTTTTGTTGCTTAATCAATAGCAACAGGACGCAGGAGTCATAAAAATGAAAACCGCATATATCGCAAAACAACGCCAGATCAGCTTCGTTAAGTCTCACTTTTCCCGCCAGCTGGAAGACAAACTGGGCCTGATCGAAGTCCAGGCTCCCATTTTAAGCCGCGTAGGGGACGGGACTCAGGACAACCTGTCTGGCTGCGAGAAGGCGGTTCAGGTAAAAGTGAAAACGCTGCCGGATGCCCAGTTTGAAGTCGTTCATTCCCTGGCTAAATGGAAGCGGCAAACCCTGGGACAACACGACTTCAGCGCGGGCGAAGGGCTGTACACGCACATGAAGGCCCTTCGCCCCGACGAAGACCGGCTGACCGCCATCCACTCCGTTTACGTTGACCAGTGGGACTGGGAGCGTGTGATGGGCGACGACGAACGCCACGACGGGACGCTGAAATCTACCGTAGAAGCCATCTATGCCGGGATCAAAGCGACCGAAGCCGCCGTCAGCAAAGAGTTTGGCCTGACGCCGTTCCTGCCGGAGCAGATTCAGTTTGTTCATAGCCAGGATCTGCTGAGCCGTTACCCGGATCTCGACGCTAAAGGGCGTGAGCGGGCGATCGCCAAAGAGCTGGGCGCCGTATTCCTCATCGGGATTGGCGGCAAGCTCACCGATGGCCAGCGCCACGACGTGCGTGCGCCGGATTATGATGACTGGAGCACCGAGGTTGCCGAAGGCTTTGCCGGCCTGAACGGCGATATTCTGGTGTGGAACCCGGTTCTGCAGGACGCCTTCGAGCTTTCTTCTATGGGGATCCGCGTCGATGCCGACGCCCTGAAGCGCCAGCTGGCGATCACCGGTGATGAGGATCGCCTGAAGCTGGAGTGGCACCAGGCGCTGCTGCGCGGCGAAATGCCGCAGACCATCGGCGGCGGCATTGGTCAGTCGCGTTTGACGATGCTGCTGCTGCAGCTCGATCACATCGGATAGGTTCAGTGCGGCGTATGGCCTGCGCAGGTCCGTGAAAGCGTCGATTCCCTGCTTTAATTCGCTTGTTAACGCCGCCAGCGTCTCAGCAGGCGGCTGCGCAGCCCGGTATCAAAGCGCCAGATATGATCGAAGATGCGCATGATCCCGGGTTTGCCATGCACCGACATCGCCACCGCGTGAAAGCGATGCTGGTGTCTGCGCTGTAGTTCTCCCACCTTACCGATCACCTCATCCGGCAGGCGCTGGGCGATAAAATCAGAAATGACCACCGCATCGGCATCGACCCACTGCGGATTTTGCATGCGTTCAATAATGGCCCGAAAGCAGCTGGCCAGATCGGTACCGCCGCGAAAGCGCTGGCTGAGGAATCGAATCGCCTGCTCCAGCCCCTGCGGGCCGGTGAGCTCGTAATGCACCACTTCGCTGGAAAACAGCATAATAAAGCAGCGCCGGTTGTCCGCCAGGGCGATCCGCATTAACGCCAGGCAAAACGCCTTGGCGCACTGTTCGTTAAAACCGCCCATTGAGCCTGAAGTATCGACGCAGACGATAAATGGCCCGCGCGGCTGCTCGTCAAAATCCTGGTGGATAACCGGCCGTTCGGTAATTTTTTCCCGCCATGCGTCGCCGTGCAGCCGGTAGGTCAGCAGTCTGCTTTTCCACCAGCTTGCGGTAGAACTCGAACTCCAGTTCGGTGATCCCGAGGGTTGCCAGCTCCGGCGGCAGCAGGCGCAGAATGTCATCGCTTTGCTGCAGGCCGTCAACCTGTTCCGGTACCGTGGCCGGTTCGCGAACGAGGCTGCGAAAAGCCTCCATCGGCGCATCCTTTTTCGGGACCGATTTTGCTTCCCGCGAGCGCCCGAGCTGTTCGGCTAGCTGCATCAGCTCCGGCTGCTGCGTAAGAAAATCGCCATAGCGGACGATCAGCTGATAATCGCCGCGCTTCAGCTCGCCTGCGCTCATATCCCACAGGCGTCCCGCGGAGTTATCGTTTTCCACCAGCACCGGATCGAGCTGGCCGCTGAGGGTCATCCGCTCCTGCATCGTGCTGAGCAGCCGATCGCGTTCTTCATCCAGCAGCTGCTGGTTGAGGGTGGTGGCCTGCACCACCAGGCTCAGACGCCAGCGCTGCAGAAACAGGGTGTGCAAAGCGGGAGTAAAGTGCGGGTTATCATCCGCCAGCTGCTGGGCCTGGGCGGCAAAAGGGGACTCGAGCTTGTGCAGCTGCGTAAGAATTTGCGGCAGCTGCACGATAAACTGCGAGGTCGAAAGAAGCTGCGACCGCTGATAATTCTGCACTTCAGCATCGAGCTCGGGCGGGATATGCGTCTCTTTTAGCCTGGCCCTGATGGCTTCGCGCCAGCGCGGGATATCGGCGGCGATAATGTTCTTCAGCCGCGGGAATTTCTCAAAGAAAACGGCAAGCTGCGGAGAGGCCAGCAGCGCCAGCAGCATCTCTTCGATCATCCCCTCTTCGCTGACTGCCAGCATGACATTCAGCATATCCAGCGTCATGGCTGACGGGCCTGTTTGATCTGCGCCCCGACGTCCTGCAGGCTGGCTTCGATCCGTCCCAGCCAGTCACCGGGAATAAACAGACATTTTTGCTGTTCGCTAAAACGGTTGTGCTGCTGATGCCACTCGTCGTCGAGGGCTTCCAGCTGCTGCCTGATTTCCGCGGGCATATTTTCCTGTGATTCGCTGCCGGGAAGGGCCAGACGCGAGCCCTGCAGGCTGACGTCGCGCACCACCAGATGCTGGCTGGTATCGACATCCATATTTAGCGGCTGGGCAAAACCAATGCCGTTGAGCTTACCGCGGATCTCGCCGCCCTTCTCCAGCCAGTGGGAGAGCTCCTCGCGGGTAAAGGTAATATGGATAACCTCCATATCGTGCAGCTTGAGCGGCTGCTGCAGCAGCAGAAGGAGCGTTGTTCCTTCAACGTCGGCGGGAAGTTCATAGTGCGCTTTCCGGCTGAACATGCCGCCGAGACGCGTGACCTTCAGCGCGGTTTTGTCGCTGTGCTGCTGCTGGATCTGAATACGCCGTTGGGTAATGGCGCCGAGGCGCGTCAGCATCGTCTGCTGCTGCCACGCGTGGTTGGTCATCAGGGTTTCCAGCAGCAGCGCCATCAGATTCATGCTTTCGATGTCGTGCCACAGGCAGTCTTTCAGCAGGATCAGGTCGATGGGCGCGATGGTATCGCGGCCGCTGAAGAAGGCGCTGGCCTGCAGCAGGCGAATGGCTTTTTTCCAGCGACGGTCCGAAACGTAGGGCGCTTTGGGCTGCGTCTCCAGCTGCTGGCGCAGCTGATAGATCAGTTCGAATACGCTATCCGTCAGCTTCACGCCGCTGATATCCTGCTGCCATTGGGCAAACTCTTCGCTACTAATCTGCAGGGATGCCGGGACGGGATTGCCGTTTTCATCCTGCTGGCTGAGCAGCATGGAGCGGAAGTTGGTTTTATCCTGTACTTTGTCGAGCCACAGGCGGATCAGCATTCGGTCATACAGCGCTTCCAGGCTGCTATCCGCTTCCGGGAGTTCGTTGGACGCCGCCACCAGCAGGCGCATCGGAATTTTCACTTCGCTGGCGCCGTTGCGGAAATGGCGTTCGTTGATGGCGGTCAGCAGGGTATTAAGAATCGCCGGGCCGGCTTTCCAGATCTCATCGAGGAAGACGATCTCCGCTTCCGGCAGGTAGCCTGCGGTTAAGCGTTCGTAACGGCCTTCATCCTTCAGAGCCTGGATCGACAGTGGACCAAAAACCTCTTCCGGAGTCGAGAAGCGGGTCATCAGGTATTCAAAGGAGCGAGCCTGCTGGAAGGCGAATTTGAGACGGCGGGCGATCAGGCTTTTAGCAATACCCGGCGGGCCCAGCAAAAACACGCTCTCGCCGCTGAGCGCGGCCAGCAGACAGAGCCGTATCGCGTGGCTGCGTTCAAACAAACCTTTTTCCAGCGCCGCGCTCAGCCGGGAAATTCTTTCTGCCAGTAAATGTGATTGAGCCATAATTGAGTTGCGTGCTTTTTCATGTGTCGTTATTGAGTCGAGTATAGATGTTTGATTAGGTGCGGTAATAGCCTGAAGATTCGATTTATTTTCTTTGAGCCAGGTTAATATGATGTCCGTTAGGGGTACGATTCAGCAAATAATCGTGCATACTGTGCGCTTTTTGTGAGCCTGAGGACCGGGAACACATTTGTTTTATATACACAAAAACATTCAAGTTGCGGCAAGGCAGCAAGGGATGAAATCCCCTGGCGCACGGCTATGTGACCGGGATTTCTGGACGCCAGCAGCGCAGAAGCAGCTTGAAAAATGATATGTATAAACGAAAAGACTAGTCTATGAGCTCTGATAATAAGCAATCGCTTCCGGCAGTAACGCTGGCGGCAATCGGCGTGGTGTACGGCGATATTGGTACCAGCCCACTGTATACGCTACGTGAATGTCTGTCAGGTCAGTTTGGGTTTGGCGTTGAACGTGATGCTGTTTTTGGCTTCCTGTCGCTAATTTTCTGGCTGTTAATTTTTACCGTATCACTCAAATATATTACCTTCGTTATGCGGGCGGACAACGCCGGTGAGGGGGGGATCCTGACGCTAATGTCGCTGGCGGGGCGCAACACCTCCGCGCGAACAACGTCGGTGCTGGTTATCCTCGGGCTGATTGGCGGCAGCTTCTTCTATGGCGAGGTGGTCATTACCCCGGCGATCTCGGTGATGTCGGCGATTGAGGGGCTGGAAATTATTGCCCCCAATCTGGATACCTGGATTGTCCCGATCTCCATCATTGTGCTGACCCTGCTGTTTGCCATCCAGAAGCACGGCACCAGTATGGTGGGTAAGCTGTTTGCGCCGATTATGCTGATTTGGTTCCTGCTGCTGGCGGTGCTCGGCGCGCGCAGCATTATTGCGAATCCACAAGTCCTGCAGGCGCTGAACCCGTACTGGGCGGTGCACTTCTTCCTCGAATATAAGACCGTCTCTTTTGTCGCTCTCGGGGCGGTGGTGCTCTCCATTACCGGCGTTGAGGCGCTGTATGCCGATATGGGCCACTTCGGCAAATTGCCTATTCGCCTGGCGTGGTTCTCTGTGGTGCTGCCTTCGCTGGTGCTGAACTACTTCGGCCAGGGGGCTTTGCTGCTCAAACATCCTGAGGCGATCAAAAACCCGTTCTTCCTGCTGGCTCCCGAATGGGCGCTGATCCCGATGCTGATTATCGCCGCTCTGGCGACGGTGATTGCCTCCCAGGCGGTTATTTCCGGGGTCTTCTCGTTGACCCGTCAGGCGGTGCGCCTCGGATATCTATCGCCAATGCGCATCATCCATACCTCCGAGATGGAATCCGGGCAGATCTATATCCCGTTTATCAACTGGCTGCTGTACGTTTCGGTGGTCATCGTGATTATCAGCTTCGAGCACTCCTCCAACCTGGCGGCGGCGTACGGTATTGCGGTGACGGGTACCATGGTGCTGACCACTATTCTGTTCACCACCGTGGCGCGTCAAAACTGGCACTGGAATAAATTCCTCGTGGCGTTGCTGTTTATCGCCTTTATGTGCATTGACCTGCCGCTGTTCTCGGCCAACCTCGATAAGATCGTCTCCGGCGGCTGGCTGCCGCTGACCCTCGGCCTGGTGATGTTCACCGTGATGACCACCTGGAAGAGCGAGCGTTTCCGCCTGCTGCGCCGGATGCACGAACACGGCAACTCGCTGGAAGCGATGATCTCCTCGCTGGAGAAATCGCCGCCGGTCCGCGTTCCGGGCACTGCGGTCTATATGTCCCGCGCCCTGAACGTCATTCCGTTTGCTCTGTTGCACAACCTCAAGCACAACAAGGTGCTGCATGAGCGGGTGATCCTGCTGACGCTGCGGACCGAAGATGCGCCTTACGTGCACAACGTTCGCCGGGTGCAGATCGAGCAAATCTCACCGTCGTTCTGGCGCGTGGTGGCGAGCTACGGCTGGCGCGAAACGCCGAATGTGGAAGAGGTTTTCCACCGCTGCGGGCTGGAAGGGCTGAGCTGCCGGATGATGGAAACCTCGTTCTTCATGTCGCATGAATCGCTGATTATCGGTAAACGGCCGTGGTATCTGCGGCTGCGCGGCAAGCTCTATCTTCTGCTGCAGCGCAACGCCCTGCGGGCGCCGGATCAGTTTGAGATCCCGCCTAACCGGGTCATTGAGCTGGGTACCCAGGTCGAAATTTGATGTTCCGAAGCCCTTCCTTGCGAAGGGCTTTTTATCGCTATTGGCCTGCGCTCACTTTTCTCTCCCTGCGCTTTGCGAAACGTTTCGATGGCGATCACATTTCTCTCTTCTGGCGGTGGTTTTCTGCGCGCAATTTGACAATACTCTGTTCAGCGAAACGTTTCGCTACTGGAGCAGAAGAGAAAAATGAAAAAAGGCACCGTACTTAACGCTGATATTTCCTCGGTTATCTCCCGCCTGGGTCATACCGATACGCTGGTGGTTTGCGACGCCGGGTTGCCGGTTCCCCGCAGCAGCGCGCGTATTGATATGGCGTTAACCCAGGGCGTTCCCTCCTTTATGCAGGTTCTGGAGGTGGTAACGGCGGAAATGCAGGTTGAGGCGGCGATCCTTGCGGAAGAGATTAAAACTCATAATCCGCAGCTCCATGCGACGTTGCTCACTCACCTTGAGCTGCTGCAGCAATACCAGGGAAACACCATTGAAATTCGTTACACCAGTCATGAGCAGTTTAAAAAACAAACCGCGGATAGTCAGGCGGTGATTCGCAGCGGGGAGTGTTCCCCGTTTGCGAACGTCATTCTCTGTGCCGGCGTCACGTTCTGAGGTCGCCGATATGGAAGCCTTATTGCAATTAAAAGGGATCGATAAAGCGTTCCCGGGCGTCAAAGCGCTCTCCGGCGCCGCGCTCAACGTCTATGCCGGCCGGGTGATGGCGCTGGTGGGCGAAAACGGCGCCGGTAAGTCCACCATGATGAAGGTGCTGACCGGGATCTACGCCCGCGACGCCGGCTCCTTAACGTGGTTAGGAAAAGAGACCACTTTCAACGGGCCGAAATCCTCCCAGGAAGCCGGGATCGGCATTATCCACCAGGAACTCAACCTGATCCCTCAGCTGACGATCGCGGAGAATATTTTCCTCGGCCGTGAGTTCGTTAACCGGTTTGGCAAAATAGACTGGAAAACGATGTACGCCGAAGCGGACAAGCTGCTGGCGAAGCTGAACTTACGTTTTAACAGCCAGAAGCTGGTGGGCGATCTGTCGATCGGCGACCAGCAGATGGTTGAAATCGCCAAGGTGCTGAGCTTTGAGTCGAAGGTCATCATCATGGATGAGCCGACGGACGCCCTGACCGACACCGAAACGGACTCTCTGTTCCGCGTTATCCGCGAGCTGAAATCTCAGGGGCGCGGAATTGTCTATATCTCCCACCGGATGAAAGAGATCTTCGAGATTTGCGATGACGTTACCGTCTTTCGCGACGGGCAGTTTATTGCCGAGCGCGAGGTGGCGAGCCTGGACGAAGACCTGCTGATCGAGATGATGGTCGGTCGTAAGCTGGAAGACCAGTATCCGCGCCTGGATAAAGCGCCGGGCGCCGTGCGCCTGAAGGTCGATAACCTGTGCGGGCCGGGCGTGGAAAACGTCACCTTTACCCTGCGTCAGGGGGAAATTCTCGGCGTCGCCGGGCTGATGGGCGCCGGGCGCACGGAGTTGATGAAGGTCCTGTACGGCGCGCTGCCGCGCAGCAGCGGCTCCGTCACCCTCGACGGGCACGAAGTGGTCACCCGCTCCCCGCAGGATGGCCTGGCGAACGGCATCGTTTATATCTCCGAAGACCGTAAGCGCGATGGCTTAGTCCTCGGCATGTCGGTAAAGGAAAATATGTCGCTGACCGCGCTGCGCTACTTCAGCCACGCCGGCGGCCAGCTGAAGCATAAAGATGAACAGCAGGCGGTGAGCGATTTCATCCGCTTGTTCAATGTCAAAACGCCATCGATGGAGCAGGCGATTGGCCTGCTCTCCGGCGGTAACCAGCAGAAGGTGGCTATTGCCCGCGGGCTGATGACCCGCCCGAAGGTCCTGATCCTTGATGAGCCTACCCGCGGCGTTGACGTGGGGGCGAAGAAAGAGATCTACCAGCTGATTAACCAGTTTAAAGCCGATGGTCTGAGCATCATTCTGGTCTCTTCGGAGATGCCGGAAGTGTTAGGCATGAGCGATCGCATCATTGTGATGCATGAAGGGCATCTCGGCGGTGAATTTACACGCGAGCAGGCCACCCAGGAAGTATTGATGGCTGCCGCTGTGGGCAAGCTTAACCGTGTGAATCAGGAGTAAAAAAGATGACAACCCAGGCTGTTGCTGGTCGCCGCTATTTCACTAAAGCATGGCTGATGGAGCAAAAATCGCTGATTGCCCTGCTGGTGCTGATAGCGATTGTCTCGACCATGAGCCCCAACTTTTTTACCGTCAATAACCTGTTCAATATCCTGCAGCAGACGTCGGTTAACGCCATTATGGCGGTGGGCATGACGCTGGTTATTCTCACCTCGGGGATTGACCTGTCGGTGGGGTCCCTGCTGGCGCTGACCGGCGCGGTCGCGGCGTCGATTGTCGGCCTTGAGGTTAATGCGCTGGTGGCGATCGCCGCGGCGCTTGCCTTAGGCGCGGCGATTGGCGCAGTGACCGGCGTGATTGTGGCTAAGGGGCGCGTGCAGGCCTTTATCGCCACTCTGGTGATGATGCTGCTGCTACGCGGGGTGACGATGGTCTACACCAACGGCAGCCCGGTCAATACCGGGTTTACGGATAATGCCGACCTGTTTGGCTGGTTTGGTATCGGCCGCCCGTTAGGGGTTCCGACGCCGGTGTGGATTATGGCGATCGTCTTCCTGGCGGCCTGGTACATGCTGCACCACACGCGCCTGGGCCGCTATATCTACGCGCTGGGCGGCAATGAAGCGGCCACGCGTCTGTCCGGCATCAGCGTCAATAAAGTCAAAATTATCGTCTATTCGTTATGCGGCCTGCTGGCTTCGCTGGCGGGCATTATCGAAGTGGCGCGCCTCTCCTCCGCGCAGCCGACGGCGGGGACCGGCTATGAACTGGATGCCATTGCCGCGGTGGTACTGGGCGGCACCAGCCTGGCCGGCGGCAAGGGGCGTATCGTCGGTACCCTGATCGGCGCGCTAATCCTCGGCTTCCTGAATAACGGCTTGAACCTATTAGGCGTTTCTTCCTATTACCAGATGATCGTAAAAGCGGTGGTCATTTTGCTGGCGGTACTGGTAGATAACAAAAAGCAGTAACTAAGAACTCTACAGGACATCTTAACTATGAATATGAAAAAACTGGCGACCCTGGTATCTGCTGTTGCTTTAAGCGCGACCGTGAGCGCCAACGCGATGGCGAAAGATACCATTGCCCTGGTTATCTCGACCCTTAACAACCCGTTCTTTGTCTCCCTGAAAGATGGCGCGCAGAAAGAAGCCGACAAGCTGGGCTATAACCTGGTGGTGCTGGATTCGCAAAATAACCCGGCGAAAGAGCTGGCCAACGTGCAGGATTTGACGGTGCGCGGCGCTAAGCTGCTGCTGATCAACCCGACCGACTCTGATGCGGTAGGTAACGCCGTGAAGATGGCTAATCAGGCGAAGATCCCGGTTATTACCCTTGACCGTCAGGCGGCAAAAGGCGACGTGGTCAGCCATATTGCTTCTGATAACGTGCTCGGCGGCAAAATGGCCGGCGACTATATTGCGCAGAAAGCGGGTGAGAACGCGAAGGTTATTGAGCTGCAGGGTATCGCAGGGACATCCGCGGCGCGCGAGCGTGGCGAAGGCTTTAAGCAGGCCGTAGCGGCGCACAAATTTAACGTGCTGGCGAGCCAGCCGGCAGATTTCGACCGTACCAAGGGCCTGAACGTCATGCAGAACCTGCTGACGGCGCATCCGGACGTGCAGGCGGTATTTGCTCAGAACGACGAAATGGCGCTGGGCGCGCTGCGTGCTTTACAAACGGCGGGTAAATCCGATGTGATGGTGGTTGGATTTGACGGCACTCCGGATGGCGAAAAAGCGGTAAATAGTGGCAAACTGGCTGCGACCATCGCCCAGCTGCCTGAGCAGATCGGCGTGAAAGGCGTCGAGACTGCTGATAAAGTGCTGAAGGGTGAAAAAGTGGATGCCAGCTATCCGGTTGAGCTGAAACTGGTCATTAAGCAGTAATATGCGATTCGGGCCGGCAACGGTCCGAGGGACAACATAAAAAAGAAAAGCAGGGCATGCGCCACCGGAGTCCGGTGGCGCGCTTTCCCGGGAACTCAAATGATGAAAACCTCAGGCAAACTTGTCGTCCTTGGCAGCATCAATGCCGATCACATTCTTAACCTTAAATCTTTCCCGACGCCGGGCGAAACCGTCACCGGTAACCATTATCAGGTAGCTTTTGGCGGTAAAGGGGCCAACCAGGCCGTTGCCGCCGGGCGCAGCGGGGCAAATATTGCGTTTATCGCCTGTACCGGCGATGACGATATCGGCGAGCGCGTTCGCCGCCAGCTGGCGAGCGATAACATCGACATCGCGCCGGTGCGCGCGGTAAAAGATGAATCAACCGGCGTGGCGCTGATCTTTGTTAACGGTGAAGGTGAGAATGTCATCGGCATTCATGCCGGCGCCAATGCCGCTCTTTCTGTCGCCCAGGTTGAGGCCGAGAAGACGCGGATTGCCGACGCCGATGCGCTGCTGATGCAGCTGGAGTCGCCGCTGGAGAGCGTGCTGGCGGCGGCTAAAATCGCCCATCAGCATCAAACAAGCGTGGTGCTGAATCCGGCCCCGGCTCGCGAGCTGTCGGATGAGCTGCTGGCGCTGGTGGACATCATCACGCCTAACGAAACGGAAGCGGAGAAGCTGACCGGTATTCGCGTCGAAAACGATGACGATGCGGCCAAAGCGGCTAGCGTGCTTCATCATAAAGGTATCGGTACCGTCATTATTACGCTGGGTAGCCGCGGCGTCTGGGTGAGCCACGCGGGTGAAGGCCGTCGGGTTCCGGGCTTTAAGGTTCAGGCCATCGATACCATTGCCGCAGGCGATACCTTTAACGGCGCCTTAGTGACCGCCTTACTGGAGGGCACCGCGCTGGCAGACGCTATCCGCTTTGCCCATGCCGCTGCCGCCATTGCCGTTACCCGCAAGGGCGCTCAGCCTTCAGTGCCGTGGCGAAAAGAAATCGACGAATTTTTACGTCAACAGGGGTAACGCTTGGCTACCATGAAGGATGTGGCCCGCGAGGCGGGCGTTTCCACCTCGACGGTTTCCCACGTCATTAATAAAGATCGTTTCGTCAGCGAGGCGGTTACCGCCAAAGTGGACGCGGCGATCAAAAACCTGAACTACGCGCCGTCCGCTCTGGCGCGTAGCCTCAAGCTCAATCAAACCCGTACCATCGGTATGCTCATCACGGCCAGTACCAACCCGTTTTATTCTGAGCTGGTGCGCGGCGTGGAGCGTAGCTGTTTCGAGCGCGGCTATAGCCTGGTGTTGTGCAATACGGAAGGCGATGAGCAGCGCATGAACAGTAATCTGGAAACGCTAATGCAAAAGCGCGTTGATGGTTTACTGCTGCTCTGTACCGAGACGCATCAGCCTTCGCCAGAAATTATGCAGCGCTATCCTTCGGTGCCAACGGTGATGATGGACTGGGCGCCGTTTGATGGCGACAGCGATCTGATTCAGGATAACTCGCTGCTGGGCGGCGATATGGCGACCCAGTACCTGATTGACCAGGGGCATACCCGGATCGCCTGTATTGCCGGTCCGCTGGATAAAACTCCGTCACGGCTGCGCCTGGAGGGTTATCACGCCGCGATGTCCCGCGCCGGGCTGGAGATAGCGGAGGGATACGTGATTACCGGCGACTTTGAGTTTGGCGGCGGATTCAGCGCGATGCAGGAGTCTGCTGGCCCTATCTGAACGACCGCAGGCGGTATTTGTCGGCAACGACGCCATGGCGTTTGGGGCGTATCAGTCTCTCTATCAGGCCGGGCTGCGTATTCCGCAGGATATGGCGCTGGTGGGCTATGACGATATTGAGCTGGCCCGCTATATGACGCCGCCGCTGACGACTATCCATCAGCCGAAGGATGAGCTGGGCGAGCTGGCGATTGATGTACTGATCCACCGGATGGCCGATCCCGGACAGCAGCAGCAGCGCGTACAGCTCACGCCCGAGCTTATCGTTCGCGGCTCAGCTTAACGTTTGTGCCGTTCCTTTATCAGGTTACGGCCATCCTTCGCTTTTAACAGCATAAACACCAGTGCGGACACCACGGTGATCGCGCCCATCGTAATAAAGGTGTAGTGAAACTGCTCCACGGTATTGGCGCTGTCGAATCCTTCATAAAAGCGCAGTACCGCCGCGCTAATCGCGACCCCGAGACTGATCGATAGCTGCTGCGTGACCGCCAGCAGGCTATTGCCGCTGCTGGCGTTATCATCGGTCAGATCGGCAAGCGTAATGGTGTTCATTGAGGTGAACTGAGTGGACATCGCCATCCCCAGAACAAACAGCGGCAGTAGCAGCATCCAGACGGGCATCGCGGGCGACTGGAGCGAGAACTGGGCGATCATCAGGCCGATAAATATCGTTATCCCTACCAGCGTTTTCCGGTAGCCGAGCCAGCGTAGAATCTGCGTGACGGTGGATTTTGCGATAATAGAGCCGACGGCGGTCGGCGCAATCATGCAGCCGGCGATAATCGCCGGATAGCCAAAGCCGACCTGCAGCATCAGCGGCATCAGGAACGGCACGCAGCCCGTGCCCAGACGGGTGGCCAGATTGCCGGCGATACCCACGGAAAAGGTTCGGGTCTTAAATAAAGAAAGCGAGATCAGCGGCGTGGGATGGCGGCGGGCATGGCGGATATAGGCCAGCAGCAAAAGGACGCTAAGGGCGATAATCGTCAGCGCGATCCAGGTGGCGACGATTTCCTCGCCAAACAGTTCGATGCCGCTGGAAAACAGCACCAGGCTCAGCCCAAACAGCAAAAATCCGCGGGTATCGAAGCGGCGGCGCGGGGTAGTGAAGTTCGGCATGCATTTACGCGCGTAAAGGATGCCGATGATGCCAATGGGAATATTGATCAGGAAAATCCAGTGCCAGCTGGCCCAGGTCACCAGCACGCCGCCGAGAACGGGCCCAAGGATAGGGCCGACCAGCCCCGGCATCGTCACGAAATTCAGCACCGGCAGCAGCTCGCTGCGCGGATAGGCCCGCAGTAACGCCAGGCGTGCGACCGGCATCATCATCGCGCCGCCGATCCCCTGAATGACGCGAAAAATGACCAGCTCCGTCAGGGAGCCGGAAAGCGCGCAGGCGAGGGAGCCGAGCGTAAACAGGCCAACGGCAATAATAAACACTTTACGCGTGCCGAAGCGGTCGGCGAGCCACCCGCTGACCGGAATGAGCATCGCCACCGTTAGCGTATAGCTGATGATCGCGGATTGCATTGCCAGCGGCGAACGGTTGAGACTATGGGCTATTGCCGGAAGGGCGGTATTCAGAATGGTGGCATCCAGCGCCTGCATAAAAAAGGCCATCGCCGCAATCCACGGCAGTCCGGCCATACTACGCCCTTTCTTCTCGGTCATGCGGAACCCTTTATTTAGCTGAATGGTTTGGCGCGCTTAGCAGGGCCTGGCTGGCGCTGAGCGCTTGCGGGCCATCACTATTCAGAATCGCGTCAACAATGGCCTGGTGGAGATCCAGCTTCACCACCTCATTTTGGGTAATAGAGGTGAAGTAGGTGTGATAGACCGAATGGAATAGCGAGGCGAAAGAGATAAGGAAGGGATTACCGCTCATTTCATAGATGTGCTCATGCCAGGCCATATCGACTTCAATCCAGCGCTCGCGCTGGAAGCGTCTTTTCAGCTCGCCCATCTCTTCCATTAAGCTATTGAGCTGCGCTTTCTGCTCCGCGCTGCCCAAGGTGGCGGCCAGCAAGCAGGCCTGGGGCTCAAGGCTGCTGCGCATGACGAGGAAATGGGTCACCACCTCTTCGAAGTTATCTTCCGTTAACCACCAGGAGAGCAACTCCTTGTCGAGAAAGTTCCAGCTACTGCGTGGCATCACCCGGGTACCGATGCGCGGGCGCGGCAATAACATACCTTTCGCTGTCAGCGTCTTGACCGCCTCTCGTACCGCCGTTCGGCTCACGCCAAACTGCTCGCCCAGCTCCATTTCGCCGGGGAGAATGCTTTCCGGCTGATATTCGCCGGTCAGAATTTTTTGGGCCAGTTTCTCCGCCAGTACCCAGGAGATGTTTTTCTGTGCCGCCAGTTGCTGTGCGCTTAGAGACATAAATGCCGTTCCTTTCTCTTTTCTACTCTCTCAGTATGCCACCAGGCGGGGCGTTTCGTTGTTTAAAACGGCAAAACGCCGGTTTTTTGCCACTCAGCGACCCGTTTTGGTGAAAAAAGAGGCGGTTGAAAAGTTTTTTGCAAACAGGGCTTGTCAACGTCGGAGAACTCCCTATAATGCGCCTCCACTGACACGGAACAACGGCCAACATGCCGCCGGGTCAGCAGGCTTCAGCGCTGAATATCAGCCGCAAAAGCCGACGGAGAAAAGCAAAATAAACGCTTGACTCTGAATGAGGAAAACGTAATATACGGGACCTCGCGACAGAGCGCTAAAGCGCGTCGCACCTGCTCTTTAACAATTTATCAGACAATCTGTGTGGGCACTCAAAGTGACATGGATTCTTAACGTCTTCGGACGAAAAATGAATACCAAGTCTCTGAGTGAACATACGTAATTCATTACGAAGTTTAATTCACGAGCATCAAACTTAAATTGAAGAGTTTGATCATGGCTCAGATTGAACGCTGGCGGCAGGCCTAACACATGCAAGTCGAACGGTAGCACAGAGAGCTTGCTCTCGGGTGACGAGTGGCGGACGGGTGAGTAATGTCTGGGAAACTGCCTGATGGAGGGGGATAACTACTGGAAACGGTAGCTAATACCGCATAATGTCGCAAGACCAAAGTGGGGGACCTTCGGGCCTCATGCCATCAGATGTGCCCAGATGGGATTAGCTTGTAGGTGAGGTAATGGCTCACCTAGGCGACGATCCCTAGCTGGTCTGAGAGGATGACCAGCCACACTGGAACTGAGACACGGTCCAGACTCCTACGGGAGGCAGCAGTGGGGAATATTGCACAATGGGCGCAAGCCTGATGCAGCCATGCCGCGTGTATGAAGAAGGCCTTCGGGTTGTAAAGTACTTTCAGCGAGGAGGAAGGCGATAAGGTTAATAACCTTGTCGATTGACGTTACTCGCAGAAGAAGCACCGGCTAACTCCGTGCCAGCAGCCGCGGTAATACGGAGGGTGCAAGCGTTAATCGGAATTACTGGGCGTAAAGCGCACGCAGGCGGTCTGTTAAGTCAGATGTGAAATCCCCGGGCTCAACCTGGGAACTGCATTTGAAACTGGCAGGCTTGAGTCTTGTAGAGGGGGGTAGAATTCCAGGTGTAGCGGTGAAATGCGTAGAGATCTGGAGGAATACCGGTGGCGAAGGCGGCCCCCTGGACAAAGACTGACGCTCAGGTGCGAAAGCGTGGGGAGCAAACAGGATTAGATACCCTGGTAGTCCACGCTGTAAACGATGTCGACTTGGAGGTTGTTCCCTTGAGGAGTGGCTTCCGGAGCTAACGCGTTAAGTCGACCGCCTGGGGAGTACGGCCGCAAGGTTAAAACTCAAATGAATTGACGGGGGCCCGCACAAGCGGTGGAGCATGTGGTTTAATTCGATGCAACGCGAAGAACCTTACCTGGTCTTGACATCCACGGAATTCAGCAGAGATGCTTTAGTGCCTTCGGGAACCGTGAGACAGGTGCTGCATGGCTGTCGTCAGCTCGTGTTGTGAAATGTTGGGTTAAGTCCCGCAACGAGCGCAACCCTTATCCTTTGTTGCCAGCGGTCCGGCCGGGAACTCAAAGGAGACTGCCAGTGATAAACTGGAGGAAGGTGGGGATGACGTCAAGTCATCATGGCCCTTACGACCAGGGCTACACACGTGCTACAATGGCATATACAAAGAGAAGCGACCTCGCGAGAGCAAGCGGACCTCATAAAGTATGTCGTAGTCCGGATCGGAGTCTGCAACTCGACTCCGTGAAGTCGGAATCGCTAGTAATCGTGGATCAGAATGCCACGGTGAATACGTTCCCGGGCCTTGTACACACCGCCCGTCACACCATGGGAGTGGGTTGCAAAAGAAGTAGGTAGCTTAACCTTCGGGAGGGCGCTTACCACTTTGTGATTCATGACTGGGGTGAAGTCGTAACAAGGTAACCGTAGGGGAACCTGCGGTTGGATCACCTCCTTACCTGAAAGAACCTGCCTTTGTAGTGCTCACACAGATTGTCTGATGAAAAATAAGCAGTAAAAATCTCTGCAGGCTTGTAGCTCAGGTGGTTAGAGCGCACCCCTGATAAGGGTGAGGTCGGTGGTTCAAGTCCACTCAGGCCTACCAAATTCATCCTGAATACTGCGTTGTGAAACGACTCGCATACTTCAGTATGCTTCGTCCTTCCACGCCTTGTCTCAGTCTGAATTACCGGTACGGGAGATTAGCAATTACGATGGGGTTATAGCTCAGCTGGGAGAGCGCCTGCCTTGCACGCAGGAGGTCTGCGGTTCGATCCCGCATAGCTCCACCATCCTTTTACTGCTCAAAACAAGAAAACTTCCGAGTGTTCCTGAAAAGGTGCACTGCGAAGTTTTGCTCTTTAAAAATCTGGATCAAGCTGAAAATTGAAACGACACACTTTAAGTGTGTTCGAGTCTCTCAAATTTTCGCAACGCGACTGTTTTACGAAACAGCTTCGGGTTGTGAGGTTAAGCGACTAAGCGTACACGGTGGATGCCCTGGCAGTCAGAGGCGATGAAGGACGTGCTAATCTGCGATAAGCGTCGGTAAGGTGATATGAACCGTTATAACCGGCGATTTCCGAATGGGGAAACCCAGTGCAATTCGTTGCACTATCGTTAAGTGAATACATAGCTTAACGAAGCGAACCGGGGGAACTGAAACATCTAAGTACCCCGAGGAAAAGAAATCAACCGAGATTCCCCCAGTAGCGGCGAGCGAACGGGGAGCAGCCCAGAACCTGAATCAGTTTGTGTGTTAGTGGAAGCGTCTGGAAAGTCGCAGGGTACAGGGTGATACTCCCGTACACTAAAATGCACATTCTGTGAGTTCGAAGAGTAGGGCGGGACACGTGGTATCCTGTCTGAATATGGGGGGACCATCCTCCAAGGCTAAATACTCCTGACTGACCGATAGTGAACCAGTACCGTGAGGGAAAGGCGAAAAGAACCCCGGCGAGGGGAGTGAAAAAGAACCTGAAACCGTGTACGTACAAGCAGTGGGAGCACCCTTCGGGGTGTGACTGCGTACCTTTTGTATAATGGGTCAGCGACTTATATTCTGTAGCAAGGTTAACCGTATAGGGGAGCCGCAGGGAAACCGAGTCTTAACTGGGCGTTAAGTTGCAGGGTATAGACCCGAAACCCGGTGATCTAGCCATGGGCAGGTTGAAGGTTGGGTAACACTAACTGGAGGACCGAACCGACTAATGTTGAAAAATTAGCGGATGACTTGTGGCTGGGGGTGAAAGGCCAATCAAACCGGGAGATAGCTGGTTCTCCCCGAAAGCTATTTAGGTAGCGCCTCGTGAACTCATCTTCGGGGGTAGAGCACTGTTTCGGCTAGGGGGTCATCCCGACTTACCAACCCGATGCAAACTACGAATACCGAAGAATGTTATCACGGGAGACACACGGCGGGTGCTAACGTCCGTCGTGAAGAGGGAAACAACCCAGACCGCCAGCTAAGGTCCCAAAGTCATGGTTAAGTGGGAAACGATGTGGGAAGGCCCAGACAGCCAGGATGTTGGCTTAGAAGCAGCCATCATTTAAAGAAAGCGTAATAGCTCACTGGTCGAGTCGGCCTGCGCGGAAGATGTAACGGGGCTAAACCATGCACCGAAGCTGCGGCAGCGACGCTTATGCGTTGTTGGGTAGGGGAGCGTTCTGTAAGCCGTTGAAGGTGGCCTGTGAGGGTTGCTGGAGGTATCAGAAGTGCGAATGCTGACATAAGTAACGATAAAGCGGGTGAAAAGCCCGCTCGCCGGAAGACCAAGGGTTCCTGTCCAACGTTAATCGGGGCAGGGTGAGTCGACCCCTAAGGCGAGGCCGAAAGGCGTAGTCGATGGGAAACAGGTTAATATTCCTGTACTCGGTGTTACTGCGAAGGGGGGACGGAGAAGGCTATGTTAGCCGGGCGACGGTTGTCCCGGTTTAAGCATGTAGGCGGAGGCTCCAGGTAAATCCGGAACCTTTTAACGCTGAGGTGTGATGACGAGGCACTACGGTGCTGAAGTAACAAATGCCCTGCTTCCAGGAAAAGCCTCTAAGCATCAGGTAACAACGAATCGTACCCCAAACCGACACAGGTGGTCAGGTAGAGAATACCAAGGCGCTTGAGAGAACTCGGGTGAAGGAACTAGGCAAAATGGTGCCGTAACTTCGGGAGAAGGCACGCTGATGGTAAGTGAAGCGACGTGCTCGTGGAGCTGAAGTCAGTCGAAGATACCAGCTGGCTGCAACTGTTTATTAAAAACACAGCACTGTGCAAACACGAAAGTGGACGTATACGGTGTGACGCCTGCCCGGTGCCGGAAGGTTAATTGATGGGGTTATCCTTAGGGAGAAGCTCTTGATCGAAGCCCCGGTAAACGGCGGCCGTAACTATAACGGTCCTAAGGTAGCGAAATTCCTTGTCGGGTAAGTTCCGACCTGCACGAATGGCGTAATGATGGCCAGGCTGTCTCCACCCGAGACTCAGTGAAATTGAACTCGCTGTGAAGATGCAGTGTACCCGCGGCAAGACGGAAAGACCCCGTGAACCTTTACTATAGCTTGACACTGAACACTGGTCCTTGATGTGTAGGATAGGTGGGAGGCTTTGAAGCGTGGACGCCAGTCTGCGTGGAGCCATCCTTGAAATACCACCCTTTAATGGCTGGTGTTCTAACGTGGGCCCGTGATCCGGGTTGCGGACAGTGTCTGGTGGGTAGTTTGACTGGGGCGGTCTCCTCCCAAAGAGTAACGGAGGAGCACGAAGGTTAGCTAATCCTGGTCGGACATCAGGAGGTTAGTGCAATGGCATAAGCTAGCTTGACTGCGAGCGTGACGGCGCGAGCAGGTGCGAAAGCAGGTCATAGTGATCCGGTGGTTCTGAATGGAAGGGCCATCGCTCAACGGATAAAAGGTACTCCGGGGATAACAGGCTGATACCGCCCAAGAGTTCATATCGACGGCGGTGTTTGGCACCTCGATGTCGGCTCATCACATCCTGGGGCTGAAGTAGGTCCCAAGGGTACGGCTGTTCGCCGTTTAAAGTGGTACGCGAGCTGGGTTTAGAACGTCGTGAGACAGTTCGGTCCCTATCTGCCGTGGGCGCTGGAGAATTGAGGGGGGCTGCTCCTAGTACGAGAGGACCGGAGTGGACGCATCACTGGTGTTCGGGTTGTCATGCCAATGGCATTGCCCGGTAGCTAAATGCGGAAAAGATAAGTGCTGAAAGCATCTAAGCACGAAACTTGCCCCGAGATGAGTTCTCCCTGACTCCCTGAGAGTCCTGAAGGAACGTTGAAGACGACGACGTTGATAGGTCGGGTGTGTAAGCGTAGCGATACGTTGAGCTAACCGATACTAATGAACCGTGAGGCTTAACCTTACAACGCCGAAGCTGTTTTGGCGTGAGACGAATAATCAGCTTGATACAGATTAGCTGACAGGCCTTATGGCGTGTTGGCAAACAGAATTTGCCTGGCGGCACTAGCGCGGTGGTCCCACCTGACCCCATGCCGAACTCAGAAGTGAAACGCCGTAGCGCCGATGGTAGTGTGGGGTCTCCCCATGTGAGAGTAGGGAACTGCCAGGCATCAAATAAACAAAAAAACCTCATGCGCAGGCATGGGGTTTTTTTGTTGTCTGCGGTTCAGGAAAAACGGTGTATCGCAGCGCTGCGATACGATACACAATTAACCTTGCTACCATCACCCTCGTTCTTCTTCCAACCAGCGCACAATAAATGCTGCGATCTGCGGGATATCGTTTAAATCCAGGCTGCGGCAAAGACGTTGCAACCGGAGCATCGCTGGCCACGGCAATAACGTACTTATCCAGAACGAGCTCCTCAACCCGATGCCCGCCGTTTTGCCGAAAAAGCACGATCTTCGCCACCGGTTCATGCTTAAAACCCTCTACCAGCACAACGTCCAGCTTTGCGGCATCCATCCGGCTAACCAGCCACGGCAGGTCTATTTCTTCTTGATCCGGGGTTTCCGTCATCAGCGCCCAGCGCTGCGTACTGGCGACAATAGTCTGCGCGGCGCCCGCTTTGCGCAACTCATAGCTGTCTTTCCCGGGCTTATCGACATCCATATCGTGATGGGTATGCTTTATCAAACCAGGACGCAACCCCTCGGCGCATAATGCCGGGATCAGCTGCTTTAATAGGGTTGTCTTGCCGGTTCCGCTCCAGGCCGAAATGGCCAATACAGGGATCATGAAGGCTCCTGGATATCGTGAATATTCTGCAAATCAGCAAGCGTATTCATATTAATAAACGCAGACTTTACGTCACTAAAATCGACGCTATGCCCGCCAGCCTGGCGCATAAAGACCATCACCCGTCGCTCGCCGGCCGCCAGATAGGCCTCAAGCTGTGGTATCAGCCGGCGATGCATCAGGGCGATAGCGGGATGATCCCGCTCCCCGTCGTGCACCCAGACTACCGGGGCCTCTTGTTTCTGCTGCAGCAAACGTTCAACCAGAAACGGGGGAATAAACGGCGTGTCGCAGGGGCAAAATGCAAACCAGGGGCACTCTATCCGCTGCATCACCGACAGCATGCCGGCTAGCGGCCCGGGGAAATCGTTAAGGCTATCGGTATAGATGGGGTAACCCGTCGCGTGCCATCTTTCCAGGTTACGATTAGCGCTGATCGCCAGCTTTGTCACCTGCGGTTCCAGCGCATCGGTAACATAGCGCCATAGCGGTTTCCCGTTTAGCGGCTGCAGTCCTTTATCCACTCCGCCCATCCGCGTGGCTTTTCCGCCGGCCAGCACGACGCCGGTTATTGCCTCGCCTTGCATATAAATATCGCCTCTTTCATTGTGGGATTGACCCTGTTAACTTGTGCCTATCAAGAGTAAGGAGCATGACCATGAAATGTAAACGTCTGAATGAAGTTATTGAACTCCTCCAGCCGGCCTGGCAAAAAGAGCCGGAACTGAATCTGATTCAATTCCTGCAGAAACTGGCGAAAGAGGCCGGCTACAAGGGGGAACTTGCCGATCTTTCTGACGATATTCTTATTTACCATCTGAAAATGCGCGACTCTGCAAAGGAAGCCGTTATTCCGGGGATTCAGAAAGATTACGAAGAAGATTTCAAAACGGCGCTGCTGCGCGCTCGCGGCGTGATTAAAGAGTAAAAGGTTGTAAGTGCGACCGCAGAATGAGTTATGAGATGATATCCTGAACTATTCGTACGATTATCGGATGTCAGGATGCACGATAAGGCTTTCAATTTTCAGACGCTTCACCCGGATACCATCATTGATGGCCTCTTTGATCTGGGGATGCGGGTCGACTCAGGTCTTACCCCGCTAAATAGCTATGAAAACCGCGTTTACCAGTTTCAGGACGAGGATCGTCGCCGCTATGTGGTGAAGTTCTATCGTCCTGAACGTTGGTCCGCCGAACAGATCCTCGAAGAACACCAGTTTACCTTCCAGCTAGAGCAAGATGAGGTGCCCGTCGCCGCGCCGCTGCTCTTCAACGGCCGCTCGCTGCATCAGCATCAGGGCTTCTTCTTTGCCGTTTTTCCAAGCCTGGGCGGGCGCCAGTTTGAAGCGGATAATCTCGATCAGATGGAATGGGTTGGGCGTTTTCTCGGCCGCCTGCATCAAACCGGGCGCAAGCAGACTCTTTGTTGCCCGACCAGAGATCGGAATTAAGGAATATTTACTCGAGCCGCGCGCGGTCTTTGAGCACTCAACGCTGATACCGGCCGGCCTGAAGGGGCGTTTTCTTGCTGCCGCTGATAAGCTGATCGAGGCGGTCACGGCAAAGTGGGAGGGCGGCGCGAAGATCCTGCGCCTGCACGGTGACTGCCACGCCGGAAATATTCTCTGGCGCGATGGCCCGCTTTTTGTCGATTTGGATGATGCCCGCAACGGTCCCGCTATCCAGGATCTCTGGATGCTGCTGAACGGCGATAAGGCCGAGCAGCGCATGCAGCTGGAGACGATCGTTGAAGCCTATGAAGAATTCAGCCCGTTTAACACCGACGAAATTGCCCTCATCGAGCCTTTACGCGCCATGCGCTTAGTTTACTACCTTGCGTGGTTGCTCAGACGCTGGGACGATCCTGCCTTCCCGATCAACTTCCCATGGCTAACCGGGGAAGATTACTGGCGCGGGCAGACCACAACTTTTCTTGAGCAGGTGAAGGTTCTACAGGAACCCCCTCTTCAGTTAACGCCAATGTATTAATCTGATATTTCCAGGAGAGAGTTAAAAATGAAAAAAATTTGGCTGGCGCTGGCTGGTATTATTCTGGCTTTTAGCGCATCCGCTGCCCAGATAACCGACGGCAAGCAGTACATTACCCTCGAGAAGCCGGTTGCCGGAGAGCCTCAGGTGCTCGAATTCTTCTCGTTCTACTGCCCGCACTGCTATCAGTTTGAAGAAATGCTGCACGTTTCCGACAACGTGAAGAAAAAGCTGCCGGAAGGCGTCAAAATGACCAAATACCACGTGGAGTTCCTTGGCCCGCTGGGCAAAGATTTAACTCAGGCGTGGGCGGTGGCCATGGCGCTGGGCGTTGAGGATCGGATCACCACGCCAATGTTTGAAGCGGTACAGAAAACCCAAACCGTACAGACCGTTGCCGATATTCGTAAAGTCTTCGTTGACGCCGGCGTGAAAGGCGAAGATTACGATGCGGCCTGGAACAGCTTCGTGGTGAAATCGCTGGTTGCCCAGCAGGAAAAAGCGGCTGCTGACCTGCAGCTGCAGGGCGTACCGGCAATGTACGTTAATGGTAAATATCAGCTGAACCCGCAGGGGATGGATACCAGCAATATGGACGCATTTGTCGCCCAGTATGCTGATGCTGTTAAACAGCTGGTTGAGAAGAAATAAAAAAATAACGCCGGTCACTGACCGGCGTTGTTGTTTTCAGGCCCAATAAGATTACTTTTCCTGCCGTTGCAGCATTTCCGTCAGCCGGGCGTCTTTTTCTTGCCATAACTCGTTCAGCCAGCGCTGAAAGCGACGTTTAAAGTTTTTATCATTCACGTAATCACCATGCAGCTCTTCAGCGACGGGCATCAGATTAACGCGGACCACAATGCGCGTGAGGCGGCCGCAGAGCATATCGTAAAAGGGGCGCCGATTATTCTGCGGATAGCATAGCGTCACGTCCAGCAGCTTATCGAACTGACTGCCCAGCACGTTTAGCGCCATAGCAATGCCTGCCGCCTTTGGCGGCAATAAGTTGGCGTAAGGCGAACGGGTCTGGTGCTGCTTTTCCTCGGTGAAACGCGACCCTTCCACGAAGTTCACGATGGTCGTTGGATAGGCGCGGAATTTCTCGCAGGAACGACGGGTTGTTTCAACATCTTTGCCGCGGCGCTCCGGGTGGCGAATTAAATAGCCTCGCGAGTAGCGGCGCATAAAGGGCATATCCAACGCCCAGCAGGCAAGGCCGATAAAGGGCATCCAGGCTAGCTGCTGCTTGAGGAAGTATTTGTTCATCGGAATATGCTTGCGGAACAGAACGCAGAGCACCACGATATCCGCCCAGCTATGGTGATTGCTAATGAGCAGATACCAGTTCTTTTTATTCAGCCCTTCAAGACCCTGCACGTCCCACTTCAGCTTCGGATTGAGGTACAGCAGCAGCGCCAGCCCTTCACACCAGCAGTACATCATGAAATTACAAAAATGAGATATAGCCCGCCATACCGCGGGGATTGGCAGCAGCAGTTTAATCAGTCCGGCGATGATTATCGGTACGGAACAAATAATGGTGACTAAGATGGTAAGAGCGATACTCAGAGGCAGCGTTATCGCAACGAGTAATCTCGACATAGTTATTTTATTCAGAAAGTTAGGCTGATAAAGAGCGCGATTAAACAGCGCAAGAGCCTGATTTTATCAGAAAACGCAGCAAATGATGGGTCTAACGAGAATAGAAAAACAGGCGGATCTTATATCCACATGGAGCATTGAGTCATCGCTACGGTTTAAAATCAATATTCAACGTGTAATGCATTGATAAATATTAACTAATTATAATGATGCACTCTGTTATGCAAACGCTCTGACAACCGCCCTAAAATTATGCACAAACTTATCCACAGATAGCCTTGCCGCAGGATCGACCGGATCGATGAATCTTTTCGGCGAAATGTGGGAAAAATTCAGGTTTTCATGCCCGTCTGTGGCATCCTTTATCCATAATCTGATAAACAGGCACGGAAATTATGGTTCAGATCCCTGAAAACCCTCTCATCCTCGTTGACGGCTCCTCTTACCTTTACCGGGCGTACCACGCATTCCCGCCGCTGACCAATAGCGCAGGCGAGCCGACCGGCGCAATGTATGGCGTGCTGAATATGCTGCGAAGCCTGATCCTGCAGTACCAGCCCACTCATGCCGTAGTGGTGTTTGATGCCAAAGGAAAAACTTTCCGTGACGAACTGTTTGAGCACTACAAATCCCACCGCCCGCCGATGCCCGACGATCTGCGCGCGCAGATTGAGCCGCTGCACACGATGGTGAAAGCCATGGGCCTGCCGCTGATGGCGGTACCGGGCGTGGAGGCTGACGATGTGATTGGCACCCTGGCGCGTGAGGCTGAAAAAGCGGGGCGTCCGGTATTGATCAGTACCGGCGACAAGGACATGGCCCAGCTGGTCACTCCGGGTATCACCCTGATTAACACCATGACCAATACGATCCTCGGCCCGGATGAGGTGGTGACGAAGTACGGCGTTCCGCCAGAGCTGATCATCGACTTCCTCGCCCTGATGGGCGACTCCTCGGATAATATCCCAGGCGTTCCTGGCGTCGGCGAGAAAACCGCTCAGGCCCTGCTACAGGGATTAGGCGGCCTTGATACGCTGTATGCCGAAGCGGAAAAAATCGCTGGCCTGAGCTTCCGCGGCGCCAAAACGATGGCCGCGAAGCTGGAGCAGAATAAAGAGGTGGCGTACCTCTCCTACCAGCTGGCAACCATTAAAACAGACGTGGCGCTGGATCTGAGCTGCGAGGAGCTGCTGGTTGAGGAACCGGCGGCGGACGATCTGCTGGCGCTGTTCAAAAAGTATGAATTCAAGCGCTGGATAACCGACGTGGAGTCCGGCAAATGGATGCAGGTAAAAGGCGGTAAACCCGCGGCAAAACCCGCGCAGGCTGCGGTCGCTGAAGAAAAGGTTGTTGAAGCTGCGGCGACGCTATCTGCCGAAAACTACGTCACCATTCTCGATGAAGAGACGCTGACGGCGTGGATTGCGAAGCTGAAGAAAGCGCCGCTGTTTGCTTTCGATACGGAAACGGACAGCCTGGATAACATCTCTGCCAATATGGTCGGCCTGTCGTTCGCTATCGAACCCGGCGTCGCGGCCTATGTGCCGGTTGCGCATGATTATCTTGATGCGCCGGATCAGATCCCGCGCGATCGCGTGCTTGAGCTGCTCAAGCCGCTGCTGGAAGACAACAGCCTCCTCAAAGTTGGGCAAAACCTGAAGTATGACCGCGGGATTTTGGCTAACTATGACATTGAACTTCGCGGCATCGCCTTTGATACGATGCTGGAGTCCTACATCCTTGATAGCGTGGCGGGGCGCCATGACATGGACAGCCTCTCCGATCGCTGGCTGCAGCATAAAACCATCACCTTCGAAGAGATTGCCGGCAAAGGAAAGAATCAGCTGACGTTTAACCAGATTGCGCTGGAAGAAGCGGGCCGCTATGCGGCTGAAGATGCCGACGTCACCCTGCAGCTGCACCTCAAGATGTGGCCGAAGCTGCAGCAGCACGAAGGGCCGCTGCGGGTATTTAAAAACATCGAGATGCCGCTGGTTCCGGTGCTATCCCGCGTTGAGCGTAATGGGGTAAAAATCGATCCGGCGGTGCTGCACGCCCACTCTCTGGAGCTCGCTAAGCGCCTGGTTGAGCTGGAGCAGAAGGCCTATGAGATCGCCGGGGAAGAGTTCAATCTCTCCTCGCCGAAGCAGCTGCAAACGATTCTGTTTGAGAAGCAGGGCATTAAGCCGCTGAAGAAAACCCCGGGCGGCGCGCCATCGACTTCGGAAGAGGTGCTGGAAGAGCTGGCGCTGGACTATCCGCTGCCGAAGGTGATTCTTGAGTACCGCGGGCTGGCCAAGCTGAAGTCGACGTATACCGATAAGCTGCCGCTGATGATTAACCCCAAAACCGGTCGGGTCCATACTTCGTATCACCAGGCCGTCACCGCCACCGGGCGTCTCTCCTCAACGGACCCTAACCTGCAAAATATACCGGTGCGTAACGAGGAAGGGCGACGCATTCGTCAGGCGTTTATCGCGCCGCAGGATTATCTCATCGTCTCTGCCGACTACTCGCAGATTGAACTGCGCATTATGGCCCATTTATCTCGTGATAACGGCCTGCTGACCGCTTTTGCGGAGGGGAAAGATATCCACCGGGCGACGGCGGCGGAGGTATTTGGCCTGCCGCTGGAGAGCGTCAGCGCCGAGCAGCGCCGTAGCGCTAAAGCGATCAACTTTGGTTTGATCTACGGCATGAGCGCTTTCGGCCTCGCGCGCCAGCTCAATATTCCGCGTAGAGAAGCGCAGAAGTATATGGATCTCTACTTCGAGCGCTATCCGGGCGTGCTGGAGTATATGGAGCGCACCCGCGCGCAGGCGAAAGAGCAGGGATATGTTGAAACGCTGGACGGTCGTCGGCTCTATCTTCCGGACATCAAATCCAGCAACGGCGCGCGTCGCGCCGGCGCCGAGCGAGCGGCAATCAACGCGCCAATGCAGGGTACGGCGGCGGATATCATTAAACGGGCGATGATTGCCGTTGATGAGTGGCTGCTGGCCGAGAAGCCGCGGGTGCGGATGATCATGCAGGTGCACGATGAACTGGTCTTTGAAGTGCATAAAGACGATCTCGATAGCGTGGCGAAAAAGGTCCATGAATTAATGGAAAACAGCACTACGCTGGCGGTTCCGCTGCTGGTGGAAGTCGGCAGCGGAGAAAACTGGGATCAAGCGCACTAAGTGTTTCGTGGAGAGAGCCTTTTTCTGTAAGTAAGCAACATAACTTATAGCGTTTTGTGACGATCATTCGAATTTGCTATGTAAAGAGTGAAAAAAAACTACAAAAAGTGCTTTCTCCCTAACTGAAAGAAGAGTAGAGTTAGTGACGTAGGGTACAGAGGTAAGATGTTCTATCTTTCAGACCTTTTACTTCACGTAATCGGATTTGGCTGAATATTTTAGCCGCCCCGGTCATTTATGACCGGGGCGTTTTTTATTGCGCGAAAGAAAAGTTTTTCTCGACCGGTTCTCGAGCGGGATGGTGGGAGTTGGCCTGATTTTGTCGCCCGAATAAGGCGCTACGCGCCGTTATCCGGGGGAGCCTGGCGAAGATTACTCTCCGTCTTCGATCTCTTCCTGAGGCGGGATTTCGTTAAACCAGCTATCGAGCTTCTGCCGCAGCTTATCGACGCCTGATTTCTTCAGCGAAGAAAACGCCTCAACCTGCACATCGCCGTTAAAGGCGAGTACCGCCTCACGCACCATATTGAGCTGCGCTTTGCGGGCTCCGCTGGCCAGCTTATCGGACTTAGTGAGCAGCACCAGCACCTGGATATCGCTTTCTACGGCCCATTCGATCATCTGCTGGTCGAGGTCTTTAAGCGGATGGCGGATATCCATCAAAACCACCAGCCCTTTCAGGCACAGGCGTTTTTCGAGGTATTCACCCAGCGCCCGCTGCCATTTGATCTTCATCTCCTCAGGGACCTGAGCGTAGCCGTAGCCTGGTAAATCGACCAGACGTTTGCCGTCGGCAACTTCGAACAGGTTAATCAGACTGGGTACGCCCCGGCGTTTTTGAGGTACGCGCCAGGCTTTTCTGATTCGTCAGCGTATTCAGGGCGCTGGATTTCCCTGCATTTGAGCGGCCGGCAAACGCCACTTCGATTCCGGTATCGGAAGGAAGATGGCGGATATCCGGTGCGCTGGTGACAAAATGCGTCTGTTGATAATTCCAGTTGGTCAAGACTGTCGTCTCCGTTAAATAAGGCTATGGCGGGGATTATACCTGAACAGCAGAAAAAGACTGTTTTTACCGCATCTCGCAAATTAAGGCCGCTGTAGGTAAAAACCATGCAATTTGTGAGACATTGACCATTCGTGGTATACGAAATCCGTGAGAAAGAGTCGCGGGATAATAGATAAAATAAATATATATCAATTAGTTACTCGTTGAGGAAAATTCTGAAAAACGCTTTTTTGTACGGCAGTTGGTTGTGGGTTTCCTTTAACCCGGTAAAGTAGTGTTCAAGGCGAGGATGCCAGCGGGAACAGGGCTCAGGATGAGCGGTCAGGGAGCGCCAGGAGGCGAAGACCAGGGATAGTCAGGATGACGGGCGTCTGGAGACGTTTTCAAAGGGAAAGGGATGTAACAAGGAATGTTTAGCTAAGGGAAAGACAGGGTTTGTCGTTAGCTAACATGGAAAGTGGAAACCCTTTAAGGGTTGTTCGTGAGGAAAAAGGCGACAGAGTAATCTGTCGCCTTTTTTCTTTGCTTGCTTTCTGCTAGATTCCGCCTCAATTCTATACTGAAGAAAACGATCTGAAGATTACACACCATGAAAAAACCGACAGCTGTATCCCGTGGTAAAACACAGCGTAAGACGCGTGAAGAAGTGAATCAGGAATCTCGCGATCGCAAGCGTCAGAAGAAGCATCGCGGTCATACGGCAGGAAGTCGCGCCACTGGCGGAGAAGCCGCTTCTTCGCCAGGCAAAAAAGCAGGTCAGCAGCAAGATCCGCGTATTGGTAGTAAAAAACCGATTCCGCTGGGCGTGACCGAGAGCACCCCGGCTATTAAGCAGCACAAACCGAAGAGCGAGAAACCTATGCTTTCACCGCAGGCTGAGCTGGATTTGCTGGAAAACGATGAGCGCCTGGACGCGCTGCTGGAACGTCTGGAAGAGGGTGGTTCCCTGAATGCTGAAGAGCAGACCTGGGTTGATGCCAAACTCGATCGTATTGATGAGCTTATGCAGCAGCTCGGCCTCTCCTACGACGACGACGAAGATGAGGAAGAAGAAGAGCGTAAGGAAGATATGATGCGCCTGCTGAAGGGTGGAAACTAACGTTTGCACTCGATCGGATTTCCGGTCCTGCTTATAACCCTTCTGGTTATGTGTTATCTGCTGTGGTTATTCGCTAAACTACGACGGTTGTCGCGGCGTCAGAAATGGCTGCGCAACCGGCTCATTACCCGAAGTGCGGTTGGGCCGGAGCGGCGTACCCGCCGGCGGCACCATCGGAAGGAGTGAGCATGTCTGTGCAGTTAATCGACTGGGATCTGGCCCTGATCCAAAAATATAACTATTCCGGGCCGCGTTATACCTCGTACCCCACCGCGCTGGAGTTTTCTCCCGAATTTGGCGCCGCTGAGTTCGACGAGGCGGTGGCCCGCTATCCGCAGCGCCCGCTATCGCTGTACGTGCATATCCCGTTTTGCCATAAGCTCTGCTATTTCTGCGGCTGTAATAAAATTGTGACCCGCCAGCAGCATAAGGCCGACCAGTATCTGGACGTGCTTGAGCAGGAAATTATTCATCGGGCTCCGCTTTTTACCGGGCGCCAGGTGCGCCAGCTGCACTGGGGGGGCGGAACGCCAACCTATCTGAATAAAGAGCAAATCAGCCGGCTGATGAATTTGCTGCGCGGCCACTTCAATTTTATTGCCGATGCCGAGATTTCAATTGAAGTCGATCCGCGGGAAATTGAGCTGGACGTGCTGGACCACCTGCGCGCTGAGGGCTTTAATCGCCTGAGCATGGGCGTGCAGGACTTCAATAAAGAGGTGCAGCGCCTGGTGAACCGCGAGCAGGATGAGGAGTTTATCTTTGCCCTGCTCAACCACGCGCGTGAGATTGGCTTTACCTCTACCAATATTGATCTGATTTATGGTCTGCCGAAGCAAACGCCGGAAAGTTTTGCCTTTACGCTGCAGAAGGTGGCCGAACTCAACCCCGATCGCCTGAGCGTATTCAACTATGCGCATCTGCCCACGCTCTTTGCCGCGCAGCGTAAAATCAAAGAAGCTGACCTGCCAACGGCGGAACAGAAGCTGGATATCCTGCAGGAGACGATTGGCTCCCTTACCGATGCCGGCTACCAGTTTATTGGTATGGATCATTTTGCGCGCCCGGACGACGAGCTGGCGATTGCTCAACGTGAAGGCGTCCTGCATCGCAACTTCCAGGGCTACACCACGCAGGGCGACACCGACCTGCTGGGAATGGGCGTTTCCGCAATCAGCATGATCGGCGACTGCTACGCGCAGAACCAGAAAGAGCTGAAGCAGTACTATCAGCAGGTTGATGACATCGGGAACGGCCTGTGGCGCGGTATTGCGCTGACCCGCGATGACTGCATTCGCCGGGACGTCATCAAATCGCTGATCTGCAATTTCCGTCTCGATTTTGCTACCGTCACCGCCCAATGGGATATCGATTGTCAGCACTATTTTGCTGAAGACCTGCAGCTGCTCGCGCCGCTGGCGAAAGATGGGCTGGTGGACGTCGATGAAAAGGGGATTGAGGTGACGCCGAAAGGCCGGCTGCTGATCCGCAACGTCTGCATGTGCTTTGATACCTATCTGCGCCAGAAAGCGCGGATGCAGCAGTTCTCACGGGTGATTTAAGCGAAGCCCCGGCGGCGCATAGCCAGCCGGGGCGATAAAGCGGCTGGCCGCTCGGCCAGCGCGAACCGCGTTATTCCATTCCCAGCTCTTTCAGCTTGCGGGTAAGGGTGTTGCGTCCCCATCCCAGCAGGCGCGCGGCCTCCTGCTTGTGCCCCTGGGTATGGCGCAGGGCGGTGGTCAGCAGCGTCCGCTCCATTTCCGGCTGAGCCTCAGAGAGCAGGTTTTGATGACCGGATCGCAGGGCGCGATCGGCCCACTGTCCCAGCAGCGTCGCCCAGCTATCCGGCTGTATATGCGTTGGGCTGTCCGGCACCGAGGTTTCAAACAGCTCGCCGGGGAGATCCTGGGTCAGAACTTCCTGACCGGCGGCCATCACCGTCAGCCAGCGGCAGGTATTTTCGAGCTGGCGCACGTTACCGGGCCAGGCCAGGCGGGTGAGCGCCGTTTCCGTTTCCGGGTGCAGCAGCTTCGCCTCAACGCCGAGTTCACGCGCCGCAACCTGCAGGAAGTGGCGCGCCAGGCGTGGAATATCCTCCCGACGCTCGCGCAGCGGCGGCAGATGGACGCGAATCACGTTCAGACGGTGGAACAGGTCCTCACGGAATTTTCCCTCCTGAACGCGCTGTTCGAGGTTTTGGTGGGTCGCGGCGATAATCCTGACGTCCACCTTCACCGGCGCATAGCCGCCAACGCGATAGAACTGACCGTCGGCCAGCACGCGCAGCAGGCGCGTCTGCACGTCCAGCGGCATGTCGCCAATTTCATCGAGAAACAGCGTGCCGCCATCGGCCTGCTCAAAGCGGCCCTGGCGCACGGTATTGGCGCCGGTAAACGCCCCTTTCTCGTGACCGAACAGCTCGGACTCAATCAAATCTTTTGGGATCGCGGCCATATTCAGCGCGATAAACGGCGCCTTTGCCCGCGGGCTGTGGCGGTGCAGAGCGTGGGCGACCAGCTCCTTACCGGTACCGGATTCACCGTTGATCAGCACGCTAATGGAAGATCGCGACAGGCGGCCGATAATGCGAAAGACGTCCTGCATCGCCGGCGCTTCGCCGATGATATCGGCCGTCGGACTGTTTATCGGCGCATTTCGCGGCTGCTGCTGCTCCTGATAGTGGCTGATGGCGCGGTCAACCAGCGCCACGGCTTCGTCAATATCAAACGGTTTCGGCAGATAATCAAAGGCGCCCTGCTGGTAGGCGCTTACTGCGGCATCCAGATCCGAATGCGCGGTCATTATGATGACCGGAAGCATCGGATGGCGCTGCTTAATTTGTTTCAGCAGCGCGAGCCCATCCATCCCCGGCATCCGAATATCAGACAGCAGTACATCCGGGGTTTTGGTGGTCAGTGCATCAAGCACCTCGTTGCCGCTTTCAAACGTTGTACAACTCAAGCCTGCCCCGGTGAGCGCGCGTTCAAGCACCCAACGGATGGAGCTATCGTCATCAACGATCCAGGCTATCCCTCGTTGCATAAACACCTCTACTTCCGAATAGGCAGGAACACCGAGAATTCGGTATGCCCTGGCCAACTGGTAAATTCAATTTTGCCGGAGTGTCGATCGATGAGACTGCGGGCAATGGAAAGCCCCAGACCGGTACCGCCTTCGCGACCGCTAACCATGGGATAAAAAAGCGTATCCTGTAAATGGGACGGAATTCCCGGGCCGTCGTCTTCAACGTCGATGCGCGCGGCGAGACGGTAGCGCTCGCCATGCAGCGTCAGCTGAAAGGCGGTACGGGTGCGCAAAATTATCTCCCCGCCCTCTGGCCCCAGCGCCTGCAGCGCATTGCGCACGATATTCAGCAGGACCTGTTCGATTTGGTCCGGGTCGTGCGCCAGCTCCGGCAGGCTAGGGTCGTAATCACGGGTAAGCTTGACGTTATCCGGCAGCTCCATCGAAACCAGCTTCACCACCCGCTCAGCGACTTTATGGATGCTTTCGGTAACGTGCATTCCGGGATGCTGCGGTCCCAGCAGGCGATCGACCAGGTTTCTCAGGCGGTCGGCCTGCTCAATGATGACGTTGGTGTATTCCACCAGCGCCGGCTCGGGTAACGCCTTGCTCAGCAGCTGCGCTGCGCCCCGCAGGCCGCCCAGAGGGTTCTTAATCTCGTGGGCCAGGCCGCGGACTAAATCACGCGCCGCAATTTGCTGCGCGTGCTGCAGCTGCTCCTGGCTCAAACGCCGCTGGTTATCCATTGGCGCCATCTCCAGCAGGATTTGCCCTTCAGGCAGGCGCTGGGCGGTTAAGGACAGGATATGCGAGCGGCCATCGATCACCAGGGTGACTTCGTTATCGGTAAAGCCCTGGCCCGCCTGCAGACTCTCCTGCATCAGACCGATATTCAGCGAAAAGTAGCTCAACAGCTCGGGGAGTGGCGTGCCGTATAGCTTACGTGAACTTTGCGCCAGCAGCTGCTGCGCCGCCGGGTTCGCGTAATGCACCGCCAGGTCGTCATCGACCAATAAGATGCTGTTGATTAAAGAGTTAAGGATCTGCCCAGCATCGGGCTGAGTGCCTGTTGCCATCTGACAGTCTCCTGAAAAAGAGTGCACTATTTTAGTGCAGTATAGCTTTTTATAAGTAAAAAGCGCATAAGATCAGCATGTTGGTGGAGAAAAAAGCCCATCCTGAGATGGGCTGAAAGTTTCCACGGCAACAAAATATCCCTGGTACCCCACGCCACAACACGGAATACCGAGGATTTACAGCAAAATTAAACGCTGTAGTACAGCTCGAACTCTACCGGGTGCGGAGTCATACGTACGCGGTCGTTCTCTTCGGTACGCAGGGCGATGTAGGCATCGATAGCGTCGTTGGTGAATACGCCGCCTGCGGTCAGGAACTCACGGTCCGCGTCCAGCGCGTTCAGTGCTTCTTCCAGAGAGCCGGCAACCTGTGGGATCTCTTTCGCTTCTTCCGGCGGCAGGTCATACAGGTTTTTGTCCATCGGTTCGCCCGGATGGATTTTGTTCTTGATACCGTCAAGACCAGCCATCAGCAGCGCTGCGAAGCACAGGTACGGGTTGGCAGCCGGATCCGGGAAGCGCACTTCGATACGACGCGCTTTCGGAGAGGTGACCACCGGAATACGGATAGAGGCGGAACGGTTACGCGCAGAGTAGGCCAGCATAACCGGTGCTTCGTAACCCGGGACCAGACGCTTGTAGGAGTTGGTGGTCGGGTTAGCCAGGGCGTTAATTGCTTTAGCGTGTTTGATGACGCCGCCGATGTAGAACAGCGCTTGCTCAGACAGGCCCGCATATTTGTCGCCAGAGAACAGGTTTACGCCGTTCTTGGACAGGGACATGTGGCAATGCATACCGGAACCGTTATCGCCAAACATTGGTTTTGGCATAAAGGTCGCTGTTTTACCGAAGCGGTGAGCAACGTTGTGCACAACGTATTTGTAGATCTGAATTTCGTCCGCTTTTTTGGTCATGGTGTTGAAGCGGGTCGCGATTTCGTTCTGACCAGCAGTCGCAACTTCGTGGTGGTGAGCTTCAACAACCAGGCCCATCTCTTCCAGGATCATACACATGGTAGAGCGGATGTCCTGAGAGGAGTCAACCGGCGGAACCGGGAAGTAACCGCCTTTCACGCCCGGACGGTGACCTTTGTTGCCGCCTTCGTATTTGGTGGCGGAGTTCCATGCACCTTCGATATCGTCGATAGCCACGTGGGAACCGGAGATAGAAGCGCCAAAGCGGACGTCATCGAACAGGAAGAACTCTGGCTCTGGCCCGAAGAGGACGGTGTCTGCCAGGCCGGTAGAACGCAGGTACTCTTCAGCGCGTTTCGCGATGGAGCGCGGGTCACGATCGTAGCCCTGCAGGGTGCCTGGTTCCAGGATATCGCAGCGAATGATCAGCGTCGGTTCTTCATAGAACGGGTCGATCAGCGCGGTGGTCGCATCCGGCATCAGAACCATGTCAGATTCGTTAATACCTTTCCAGCCACCAATCGAGGAGCCATCAAACATTTTGCCTTCTTCGAAGAATTCGGCATTAACCTGATGAGAAGGAATTGTGACGTGCTGTTCTTTACCTTTGGTATCGGTGAAGCGCAGATCGACAAACTTCACTTCGTGCTCGTTCAGCATCGTCAAAACGTGTTCAGCGGACATACTTAAACTCTCCCGGATTGGTCATTGTCGTCGTGGTAACGAAAACTTTTTTTACTACTTAAAGTGGCGTTGTTGCCTTAAAATAGATAAAGCGAAATCTGTGCCAACTTTTAAATTCTATGTAAAACGCTGTATCATGCGCACCATAGTGCAAAAGAACTGCACCATGATGGGAATAATGCACCAAAATAGTGCCTCAATGTGAACGTTGGGCACTATTTTGGTGCAATTTTTATTGCGGTGCCCTTTTATCGCTCCGTGAAAGCGATCACAAAGAAACTCTGCAATACTTGTTTGCGGAGGATGTTTGTGATCCTGTTCAGTCCTTCGCTTATTACGTGTACAATAACGCGCTATTTCTAATGCCTGAGGCAAAGTTTGTGATCGAAAATCTGCGTAACATCGCCATCATCGCGCACGTTGACCATGGTAAAACTACCCTGGTTGACAAGCTGCTCCAGCAATCCGGTACGTTCGATGCACGTGCCGAAACACAAGAGCGTGTGATGGACTCCAACGATTTGGAGAAAGAGCGTGGGATTACCATCCTCGCGAAAAACACCGCAATCAAATGGAATGATTACCGTATCAACATCGTTGATACCCCTGGGCACGCCGACTTCGGAGGTGAAGTTGAGCGTGTTATGTCCATGGTCGATTCCGTGCTGCTGGTGGTTGATGCCTTTGACGGCCCAATGCCGCAAACGCGCTTCGTCACCAAAAAAGCTTTTGCCCACGGCCTGAAGCCGATCGTGGTCATCAACAAGGTTGACCGTCCGGGCGCGCGCCCTGACTGGGTTGTCGATCAGGTCTTCGATCTGTTCGTAAACCTCGACGCCACCGATGAGCAGCTGGATTTCCCGATCGTTTATGCCTCTGCGCTGAACGGTATCGCGGGTCTGGACCACGAAGATATGGCGGAAGACATGACTCCGCTGTATCAGGCGATCGTTGACCACGTTCCGGCACCGAACGTCGATCTGGACGGTACGCTGCAGATGCAGATCTCCCAGCTGGACTACAACAACTATGTTGGCGTTATCGGCATCGGCCGCATCAAACGCGGCAAAGTGAAGCCGAACCAGCAGGTCACTATCATCGATAGCGAAGGCAAAACTCGTAACGGTAAAGTCGGTAAAGTGCTGACCCATCTGGGTCTGGAACGTATCGACAGCGACATCGCCGAAGCGGGCGATATTATCGCGATCACCGGCCTGGGCGAGCTGAACATCTCCGACACCATCTGCGATCCGCAGAATGTTGAAGCGCTGCCGGCGCTGTCCGTTGATGAGCCGACCGTTACCATGTTCTTCAACGTCAACACCTCTCCGTTCTGCGGTAAAGAAGGGAAGTATGTGACCTCTCGTCAGATTCTCGACCGTCTGAACAAAGAGCTGGTCCACAACGTGGCGCTGCGCGTTGAAGAAACCGAAGACGCTGACGCATTCCGCGTTTCCGGCCGCGGCGAGCTGCACCTGTCCGTACTGATTGAAAATATGCGTCGTGAAGGTTTCGAGATGGCGGTTTCCCGTCCGAAAGTTATCTTCCGCGAAATCGACGGCCGCAAGCAAGAGCCGTTCGAAAACGTCACCCTGGACGTTGAAGAGCAGCATCAGGGTTCCGTGATGCAGGCGCTGGGCGAGCGTAAAGGCGACCTGAAAAACATGAATCCAGACGGTAAAGGCCGCGTACGTCTTGACTACGTGATCCCAAGCCGTGGCCTGATCGGCTTCCGTTCTGAGTTCATGACCATGACTTCCGGTACCGGTCTGCTGTACTCCACCTTCAGCCACTACGATGACGTTCGTCCGGGTGAAGTTGGCCAGCGTAACAACGGCGTACTGATCTCCAACGGTCAGGGTAAAGCGGTTGCTTTCGCCCTGTTCAGCCTGCAGGACCGCGGTAAGCTGTTCCTGGGTCACGGTGCAGAAGTGTACGAAGGCCAGATCATCGGTATTCACAGTCGTTCTAACGACCTGACCGTAAACTGCCTGACCGGTAAGAAACTGACCAACATGCGTGCGTCCGGTACTGACGAAGCCACGGTTCTGGTTCCGCCGATCAAGATGACCCTGGAGCAGGCTCTGGAGTTCATCGATGACGACGAACTGGTAGAAGTGACTCCGCAGTCTATCCGTATCCGTAAACGTCACCTGACCGAGAACGATCGTAAACGCGCTATGCGCGGTGCGAAAGAAGACTAATTAAATCCGGTAAACCCCCGGCTTTGCCGGGGGACTCCGAAAGGTTTGACCTTTAAGTCAGTCGCGCGAATCTGAAATCTCCGCCAAGAGATGAGGATTCGTGATGAGAGACTATCAGAGCTTAAGCCATACGAAATGGGACTGTAAATATCACGTGGTTTATATCCCTAAACGCCGGAAGCAGCGGTTATATGGTGCGCTGCGGCATGAGTTGGGAAAAATATTCCACGAGCTTGCGAGCCAGAAGGGCTGTCAGATTCTGGAGGGGCATCTGATGCGCGATCATGTCCACATGTGCATCAGCATACCGCCAAAGTACTCGGTATCGACAGTAGTCGGCTATCTGAAGGGAAAAAGTGCGATAGCGATAGCACGACACTTCGGCAGAGGTAAAAACTTCACCGGTGAAGTTTTCTGGGCTCGAGGTTATTTCGTTTCAACCGTTGGTTTGGATGAAGCCACGGTCAGGGCGTACATACGCAACCAGGAGAGAGAAGACGAACGATACGATCAAATGAAACTGAACGTATAGCAGCCGCCCTGGGCGGCTCATGGTTTGTCGGCGCCTTTGAGGCGCTCACCCTAAAGCCTCCGGCTCTGCCGGAGGATACTTACTCTCGCCGTCCGTTGATACCTAAACCCCGCCTTAATGGCGGGGTTTCTTTTTGGGTTTCAAAGCACCCGTCTCATAGTCAAACCCCGCCTTTCCCGCTACAGTTAATTTTCCACGGTGCAAAAGGAGAGGGCCATGCTCTATATCTTTGATTTAGGTAATGTGATTGTCGACATCGACTTCAACCGGGTACTCGGGACGTGGAGTGATTTAAGCCGCATTCCGCTTGCGACGCTGAAGCAGCACTTCACCATGGGTGAGGCGTTTCGCCAGCACGAGCGCGGTGAAATCAGCGACGAAGCCTTCGCTGAAGCGATGTGCCATGAGATGAATATGGCGCTGAGCTATGAGCAGTTTTCTCACGGCTGGCAGGCCGTATTTGTGGCTCTTCGCCCGGAGGTCATTGCGATTATGCAGCAGACTGCGCGAGCAGGGGCATCGCGTGGTCGTACTGTCGAACACTAACCGCCTGCACACCACTTTCTGGCCGGATGAATACCCCGAGGTGCGCGCCGCGGCCGACCGTATCTATCTTTCGCAGGAGATGGGGATGCGCAAGCCCGAGGAGCGGATCTACCAACGCGTCCTGCAGGAAGAGGGTTTTTCCGCCGCCGATACGGTCTTCTTTGACGATAACGCCGAAAATATCGCGGGTGCGAACCGGCTGGGAATAACCAGCATTTTGGTGACCGGAAAGGAGACCATCCCTGACTACTTTGCGCAATGATTATGTTAAAAACCGTTCATCAAAAAGCGAAGCATCGCTGCCGGCCGCTGCTGGCCTGGCTAAAGCTGCTGTGGCGCCGGATTGATGAAGACAATATGACGACGCTGGCGGGAAATCTTGCCTATGTGTCGTTGCTCGCGCTGGTGCCGCTGGTTGCCGTAATATTTGCGCTTTTCTCCGCCTTTCCCATGTTTTCCGAAGTGAGCGGGCAGATACGCCACTTTATCTTTGCCAACTTTATCCCGGCGACGGGGGATGTCATTCAGCGCTATATCGAGCAGTTTGTCGCGAACTCCAGCCGAATGACGGCGGTGGGCGCCTGCGGGCTGATCGTGACCTCGCTGCTGCTGATGTATTCGATCGATAGCGCGCTGAATACCATATGGCGCAGCGCGCGCGCCCGGCCAAAAATCTACTCTTTTGCAGTCTACTGGATGATCCTGACCCTCGGACCTTTACTGGCGGGGGCAAGTCTGGCGATCAGCTCATACCTGCTGTCGCTGCGCTGGGCCAGCGATCTCAACAGCGTCATTGATGACGTGCTGCGCATCTTCCCGCTGATTCTATCGTGGGCGGCGTTTTGGCTGCTTTACAGCATTGTCCCGACGACGCAGGTGCGAAACCGCGACGCGGTGATCGGATCGCTGGTGGCCGCGCTGCTGTTTGAGGCCGGTAAAAAAGCGTTTGCCCTGTATATTACCGCCTTTCCGTCGTATCAGCTGATTTATGGCGTGATAGCCGTCGTGCCCATTTTGTTTGTTTGGGTCTACTGGACGTGGTGTATCGTCTTGCTTGGGGCCGAAATTACTGTCACTCTCGGGGAATACCGCAAACTAAAAAAAGAAGAAACAGAACAACCATGATTGCATTAATTCAACGCGTATCCCGTGCCAGCGTTACCGTGGAGGGCGAGGTGACGGGCGAAATCGGCCCGGGACTTCTGGTGCTGCTGGGGGTCGAGAAAGACGACGATGAGCAGAAGGCGAACCGCCTCTGCGAACGCGTGCTGGGCTACCGCATCTTTAGCGATGCGGAAGGCAAAATGAACCTCAACGTCCGGCAGGCCGGCGGCAGCGTGCTGGTGGTCTCCCAGTTTACGCTGGCTGCGGATACCGAGCGCGGCATGCGTCCGGGCTTCTCGAAAGGCGCCGCGCCCGACGCCGCTGAGGCGCTGTATGACTATTTCGTCGCGCGCTGTCGCCAGCAGGAAATGAACACGCGGACCGGGAGATTCGCTGCGGATATGCAGGTCTCGCTGGTTAATGATGGCCCTGTCACCTTCTGGTTACAGGTATGAGTCAGCTTCCGGGCAGGCTGCGGGTAACAAAAGAGAGTACGACTATGTATCACCTTCGTGTACCGCAAACAGAAGAAGAGTTAGAGAGCTACTATCAATTCCGCTGGGAGATGCTGCGTAAACCGCTGCATCAGCCAAAAGGGTCGGAACGCGATGCCTGGGATGCCATGGCGCATCACCAGATGGTGGTCGATGAAGATGGAAACCTGGTTGCCGTAGGGCGGCTGTACGTTAACGCCGAAAATGAAGCCTCCATTCGCTTTATGGCGGTGCACCCTTCCGTCCAGGATAAAGGGCTCGGGACGCTGATGGCGATGACCCTGGAGTCGGTGGCGCGTCAGGAAGGCGTGAAGCGCGTGACCTGCAGCGCCCGCGAGGATGCGGTGGATTTCTTCGCCAAGCTGGGGTTCGTCAACCAGGGCGAGATAACCACGCCAACCACCACGCCCATCCGCCATTTTCTGATGATCAAGCCGATTGCCTCGCTGGACGATATTCTTCACCGCGGCGACTGGTGCGGACAGACTGCAGCAGGCCTGGTATCAGCATATTCCGCTCAGCGAAAAAATGGGCGTGCGCATCCAGCAGTACACCGGGAAAAAATTTATCACCACCATGCCGGAAGCCGGCAACCAGAATCCGCACCACACGCTGTTTGCCGGGAGCCTGTTTTCCCTCGCGACCCTTACCGGCTGGGGGCTGATCTGGCTGATGCTGCGCGAGCGGCACCTGGGCGGGACGATTATCCTCGCCGACGCCCATATCCGCTACAGCCAGCCGATCAGCGGCCGCCCGAGCGCGGTTGCGGACCTCGGCTCCCTAAGCGGCGATCTTGACCGCCTCGCTCGCGGCCGAAAGGCGCGCGTACAGCTACAGGTCGAGCTGTTTGGCGATGAGAATCTCGGTGCCGTTTTTGAAGGCATTTATATCGTTCTGCCCGCGAAGCCGTTTGGCTCGTACGAAGAGGGCGGCAACGAAGAAGAGTAGCCCGCCCCTTTTACCTTATGCGGCGCCTGGTGAACCGCTTCGCCAGGCGATATCCCGCATCGCATCCCGCGCCGCCGGGCTGATCCCCGCAAGCTGGAAGAAGCCGTGAATCACCCCGAGGTAGCGCTGCGCGCTGCACTCGACGTTCTGCGCAAGCAGCCGGCGATATAAGGCTTCGCCCTCATCACGCAGCGGGTCGTATTCGGCGGTAATAATATGCACCGGCGGCAGGCCGCTGAAGTCCTCTCGCCACAGGGGGCTCGCCTCCGGATGGGCAAACTCGGTCGCCGGCAGATACATCTCGTAGCCGCTCAGCAGCGTATCCCGGGTGATGAGGTAATCTTCGCCGTTGCTGACGTAGCTTGCCGAGCGGGCGGTGGCGTCCAGCATTGGGTAAATCAGGATCAGCTGCACGGGCCGCCACTCTGCCGCGGCTTTCAGCCGCAGGGCGGTAACCAGTGCCAGATGGCCGCCGGCGCTGTCTCCGGCCAGCGTGATGCGCGCGGTATCTACCCCCAGCCGCCCGGCGTGGCGGTGGATAATTAAGGCGCCGCGGTGCGCATCATCGTGTGCGGCGGGGAAGGTATACTCGGGGGCCAGCCGGTATTGCACGGCGATCACCCGGCAGCGGCTCTCATACGCCAGCTGTCGAAGCTGCCGATCGTGGGTGGCAAAGCCGCCGCTGATAAAGCAGCCGCCGTGATAGTAAATCACCGTGGGCAGTGCGCCCTGGGCATCAAGCGGCGATACTACGCGAAAGGTCATGCCGTCTATGGCGATATCCTCGACCTGCACGCGGGTTTCAGGTTCTCCCGCCAGCGCCGCGCTGGCCACGTAGCCCGCTCTCCGGTCATCAATATTCTGCGCTCGCGAAGAGGGGCGGCCGCGGCGATAAACTCATCAACCAGCCGGTTAATGCCTTTTTCCAGCGTCATCTGTCACTCCTTTTCTGTATGGATATACAGCTTTATAGCCTGGTTTATGGCGGATGAACACGGGATTATTCAGGGCAGGCGTGGGGAGATGGCGCGCAGAAGAGCGCTGATAAATTCAGCGAGGCTTTGACGTACGCGGCGTGAGAAGCGGCCGGGCAACCTGCGTTACCCGGCCATCGGGGGCAACCTACTCGCCTTCGCCCGGGAACATAAACGGGTTAATAGAGCTTCTGGCAAAGCCTTCCTGCTCCATACGGGCATCCAGCACCAGCGAGGCAAGATCGTCGGCAACGGCTTCGACGTTGGGATCTTTTTCCTGATACATAATCTTCAGGTAAGTTCCGCAGTCGCCGCAGCTTTCGGCCTTGATGGCCGCCTGCTCGTTATCCAGCGACCAGTAGTGCAAATCGCGGCTCTGTTCGCAGTTGCTGCACTTCACGCGCACCACGTGCCATTCGGTTTCGCACAGATTGCAGTGCAGGTAGCGCAGCCCCTGAGTGGTGCCGATTTGTACCATGCTGGAGACCGGCATCGAGCTGCAAACCGGGCAATGCTGACGCTGCTCGCCGTATTCGGCATGAGCTTTACCGGGGATCAGGCTCGCCATCTGCGCCCAGTAGAGCGACAGCGCGGCCCAGATAAACGGGGCTTTATCGCTGCTGACTAAGGCAAAGTCGGAGGCGAAAAGCGCGCTCGCCATCAGCTCAAGCTCCTGTTCGGACGCTTTTTCCAGATTTTCGATCACCGCCAGCGCCGGGCCGCTCATCTCCGGCTTCAGCTCGGCGATAAGCGAATGCAGCAGCTTGTGCCAGTGCTTATCGCGCGGCAGGACGTGAATATCCAGCGGCGGTTTGCCCTGCTCATTCGCAGCCTTAAGTCGGGCCGTCAAATCCATCTGCAGCGGATGGTCGTACAGCACCACTTCCTGGGCGTGAGCGATCAGCGCGGCAAAGCGCAGGTAGTCGCCCAGCGGGTTGTCTTCCGCCAGCTTGCGCAGGCGCTCGGCGCGGCGGTTATAAAGATTTTTTAGCCTGGGGAACAGTAGCGGCGGAATATATTCCGCCGTGCGTTTCTCGCTCGAACCCAGCTCATCTTGCGGGATTATGCGAATACTCATTCAGTCTTTTTTTCCTGTTTCTGGCGGACTTCGCGATACCAGCGCGGGTGATGTTTCTTCGCCCATGTTTTGGTAACCCAACCTTCCACCATCGCGGTAATGGTGCCTTTCACCCACAGGGCGGCGTAGATATGCACCATGATAACCACAATTAACGCCACCGCGGCAAATGAATGCAGCATTAGCGCAAATCGGATCACCGGGATTGAGAACGCAGGCGCAAAATAGGGGCGCCAGATGATCACGCCGCTCACCAGCAGCAGAACCAGGAAAATAATCGCCGCCCAGAATACGCATTTCTGGCCGAAGTTATAGCGCCCGGTGTCGCCTACCTCCTCGTTGACGACGATCTTACGAATATTCTTCGCCCAAAAGATATCATCCCGATTGATTAGGTTGTGGTGCCAGTAGCGGAAAAACATGATGATAAACGAGGCAAACATGATAACCCCGACAAACGGGTGCAGAATTCGCGCCAGCTGCGGGGTGCCCATGACGTGCATCAGCCAGTTGAAGGAGGGGAAAAAGAACCCCAGCCCGCTAATCGCCGCCAGCATAAAGCAGAAGGCGGTCACCCAGTGGTTGATTCGCTCCGGCGCCGTGTAGCGCACGATGGTGTCACGTCTTTTCATTTGCGCACCTCGTCATTCTCTTCATGCAGGTTGTCTTCTTCCTCTTCCGCCCGGTTCGGACCGACGCCGACGTAGTGGAAGATGCTGGCGGCGAAGGTCGCGGCAAAGCCCACCGCCGCGAGCGGTTTCCAGATACCTTTCCAGAACTTCACGGTGGCGCTGATTTGCGGGTTTTCCGGCAGGCCGTGGTACAGATTCGGCTTGTCGGCATGATGCAGGACGTACATCACGTGCGTGCCGCCGACGCCGGCCGGATCGTACAGGCCCGCGTTGTCGTAACCGCGGGTTTTCAGCTCGGCGACGCGCTCGCCTGCCAGCACCTTCATATCCTCTTTGGAGCCAAAGTGGATCGCGCCGGTCGGACAGGTCTTCACGCAGGCCGGCTCCTGGCCGACGGTAACGCGGTCGACGCACAGCGTGCACTTGTAGACGCGGTTGTCTTCCGGGTTCAGGCGCGGGACGTCGAACGGGCAGCCGGCGATGCAGTAGCCGCAGCCGATGCACTGCTCGGACTGGAAGTCGACGATACCGTTGGCATACTGAATGATAGCCCCTTCCGACGGACACGCCTTCAGGCAGCCCGGGTCGGCGCAGTGCATACAGCCATCCTTACGGATCAGCCACTCCAGCTTGTCGTTTTGCTCCACTTCCGAGAAGCGCATCACCGTCCAGGATTTGGCGGTCAGATCGGCCGGGTTGTCGTACACGCCGACGTTGTGACCGACCTCATCACGGATATCGTTCCACTCTGAACAGGCCACCTGACAGGCTTTACAGCCGATACAGGTGGTGACGTCGATAAGCTTTGCGACCTCCTGCTGGTGGTCCCGCGCCTGAGGCGCGGGGGTGAAACCATTAGTCGCGGAACGACGAATAATGTCTTGCGATTGATAAGCCATAAGTCGTCTCCCTTACACCTTTTCCACGTTCACGAGGAAGGCCTTGAACTCCGGCGTCTGCGTATTCGCATCGCCGACGAACGGCGTTAGCGTGTTGGCGATAAAGCCTTTCTTCGCTACCCCTTCATAGCCCCAGTGGATCGGAATACCGATAGTATCGACATCCTTGCCGTCCACCTTCAGCGTGCGAATTCGCTTGGTCACCACCGCCTTGGCCTTGATATAGCCACGGTTGGAGGAGACTCTGACGGTATCGCCGTGGGCAATACCGAGCTTATTCGCCAGCTTCTCGCCGATTTCCACGAACTGCTCCGGCTGCGCGATGGCGTTGAGCAACGCGTGCTTGGTCCAGTAGTGGAAGTGCTCGGTGAGACGATAGGTGGTGCCGACGTACGGGAACTTATCCGCTTTACCCATCTGCTCCAGGTCATGTTTAAAGACGCGGGCGGCCGGGTTGGAGACCACGTTGGGGTGCAGCGGGTTAGTGCCCAGCGGCGTTTCGAACGGTTCATAGTGCTCGGGGAACGGTCCTTCCGCCATTTTGTCGATAGCAAACAGGCGGCCCATCCCTTCAGGCTGCATGATAAACGGCCCGACGTCGCTGCCCGGCGCGGCGGCGCTGTAGTCCGGAATATCCATACCGCCCCATTTTGCGCCATCCCATTTGAGGATCTGACGCTTCGGATCCCACGGTTTACCCTGCGGGTCTGCGGAGGCGCGGTTATAGAGGATGCGGCGGTTAAGCGGCCACGCCCATGCCCAGCCCAGCGTATTGCCGAGGCCCGACGGGTCGGCGTTATCGCGGCGTGCCATCTGGTTGCCATCCGGCGTCCAGCTGCCGGCGAAGATCCAGCAGCCGCTGGCGGTGGTGCCATCATCGCGCAGCTGCGCGAACGAGCTCAGCTGCTGGCCTTTCTTGACGATAACCGCGCCGGTGGCCGGGTCGGTGATATCCACCAGCGCCTTGCCGTTGCTCTCCATCGCCACTTCTTCCGAAGCCGGTTCATGCGGCGTGGAGTAGTCCCAGGTCATATTCAGCACCGGCTCCGGCGTCGGACCGCCCTCTTCGGCGTACATTTTCCGCAGGCGCATAAAGATACCGGCGAGGATTTCACCATCGGTGACGGCGATCCCCGGGGCGTCCGCGCCTTTCCAGTGCCACTGCAGCCAGCGTCCGGAGTTAACGATCGAACCGTTCTCTTCGGCGAAGCAGGTTGACGGCAGGCGGAAGACTTCGGTCTGGATTTTCGCCGGATCGACGTCGTTCGACTCGCCGTGGTTCTGCCAGAAGGTGGACGTTTCGGTGTTAAGCGGGTCGATAGTGACCAGGAACTTCAGCCGCGACAGCGACGCGACAACCTTGTTCTTATTCGGGAACGAGGCCACCGGGTTAAAGCCCTGACACAGATAGCCGTTCACTTTGCCCTGGCTCATCATGTCGAAGTACTGCAGCACGTCGTAGCTTTTATCCCACTTCGGCAGCCAGTCAAAGCCCCAGCTGTTCTCCGCCGTTGCCTTATCGCCGTAGAAGGCCTTCATCATCGAGACGAAGAATTTCGGATAGTTGCCCCAGTAGTTCACCTGATCCTTCAGCAGCGGTTTCGGCGTGCTGGCGGCCAGGTAAGTCTGGATATCGGCCTGTTTTTCGCTCGGCAGGTTCATGTAGCCCGGCAGGCTGGTGGAGAGCAGCCCGAGGTCGGTCAGCCCCTGAATATTGGAGTGGCCGCGCAGCGCGTTTACGCCGCCGCCCGCCATCCCCATATTGCCGAGGAGCAGCTGGATCATCGCCATGGTGCGGATATTCTGCGCGCCGATCGAGTGCTGCGTCCAGCCAAGGGCATAGAGGAACGACGCGGTTTTATCATGAGCGCTGGTTTCGGCGATATATTCGCAGACCTTCAGGAAGTCGGCTTTTGGCGTACCGCAGATATTTTCTACGACGTCCGGCGTATAGCGGGAAACGTGCTGTTTCAGCAGATTCCAGACGCAGCGCGGATGTTGCAGGGTGGTATCGCGTTTGGCAAAGCCGTTTTCGTCCAGCTCGTAGTTCCAGCTGGTCTTATCGTAGCTGCGTTTTTCGGCGTCGTAGCCGCTAAACAGACCGTCATCGAAGCTGTAATCCTCACGCACGATCAGGCTGGCGTTGGTATAGGCTTCGGTGTACTCACGGTTAATTTTTTCGTTGTTGAGCAGATACAGGATCACCCCGGAGAGGAAGGTAATATCCGTCCCTGAACGAATTGGCGTATAGAAATCGGCCACCGATGCCGTACGCGTAAAGCGCGGATCGATAACGATAAGTTTGGCGCCGTTGTGGATTTTAGCTTCCATCGCCCAGCGGAACCCTACCGGGTGCGCTTCAGCGGCGTTGCCGCCCATGACCACGATGAGGTTGGCATTTTTAATGTCAACCCAGTGGTTCGTCATCGCACCGCGACCAAATGTTGGAGCAAGACTTGCTACCGTTGGTCCGTGTCAGACGCGCGCCTGGTTGTCGACCGCGAGCATACCGAGCGCGCGGGTGAATTTCTGGGTTAAATAGCCGGTTTCGTTACTGGATGCGGAAGCGCAGAGCATCCCGGTGGTCAACCAACGGTTGACGGTGGTGCCAGCGTCGTTTTGCGCAATAAAGTTGGCATCGCGGTCTTCTTTCATCAGCTTAGCGATGCGATCGAACGCGTCATCCCAGCTGATTTGCTGCCATTTATCGGAGCCTGGCGCGCGATATTCCGGGAATTTCAGGCGGCTTTCGGAGTGGATAAAGTCCACCAGACCGGCCCCTTTCGGGCAGAGCGCACCACGGTTGACCGGATGGTCCGGGTCACCTTCGATATGAAAGATGGATGCTTTGGCGTTTTTTGCCCCGTCGCCGAGGCTGTACATTAACAGCCCACAGCCGACAGAACAGTACGTACAGGTGTTACGGGTTTCGCGGGTACGCAGCAGCTTATACTGCCGGGTCTCCGCCAGCGCAGCGCCTGGGGCAAAGCCCAGCGCCGCGGCCGTAGTGCCTGCCATACCGCCAGCGCAGATCTTAAAGAACTGCCTTCTGCTGACCTGCATGGTTCACTCCTTGTCTCGACATTGTCACATATAGTTATTTACTTTGCGGTGAGGACCGCGAAGGTTCAGAATTGAGAGACGATCGCCCTTTCGCTTGAAGGGGTATACGGAAGAATACCACATTGTGTGTATGCCTGTTCCAATACGGTTAAGACAAAGTGAATAAGAACCCTCACCAACAAACTGAAAGTGTGACGAATGTCTCAGGTTACCGTCAGGTCGCGCTGTGGAAGCGCGAGAATTTGCAACATCCTCAGTCTGACGAGTTAGCCGAGGAAGTTCCCGTCGCGCTGGTCTATAACGGTATCTCCCACGTCGTGATGATGGCCTCTCCCGGGGATCTGGAGCGTTTTGCCGTGGGGTTTTCCTTATCCGAAGGGATTATCGAAAATCGACGAGAGATCTACGGGATGGAGGTGGTGCCGGCATGCAATGGCCTGGAAGTGCAGATTGAGCTCTCCAGCCGCCGTTTTATGGGGTTAAAAGAGCATCGGCGCGCGCTGGCCGGGCGAACCGGCTGCGGGGTATGCGGCGTCGAACAGCTCAACGATATCGGCAGGCCGGTGCGCCCGCTGGCGTTTACGCAAACTTTCAACCTCGCGAACCTCGATCGCGCGTTGGAGCACCTTAACGACGTGCAGCCCATCGGTCGCATCACCGGGTGCACCCACGCGGCAGCCTGGGTTCGGCCGTCAGGCCAGCTGGCGGGAGGGCATGAAGACGTTGGCCGTCACGTTGCCCTCGACAAGCTGCTCGGGCGGCGGGTGGAAGAGGGGAGCGACTGGCAGAACGGAGCGGCGCTGGTCTCCAGCCGGGCCAGCTACGAGATGGTGCAGAAGGCGGCCATGTGCGGCGTGGAAATTCTGTTTGCGGTCTCCGCCGCGACCGCGCTGGCGGTTGAGGTCGCGGAACGCTGCAACCTGACGCTGGTGGGGTTTTGCAAGCCGGGCAGGGCGACGATTTACACCCACCCACAGCGGCTTATTGAGGGGTGAATAAAGGTCAGTTTTTTTGAATGATGACAACAAATCCTTCCGCTTTTCGTTATGGGATGTGAGGGCTATTATTTATCACATCAAGGCACAACGCCTTATCCAAACAACTTAATTGAAGGATTTACATCATGAAAAGCATCAAAACTTTTGTCGCAGTTATCGCTCTGGCCGCTTCTTTTGGTTCATTCGCCGCTGAAAGCGTGACCGCCACCGCCACAACCATGGACGGGGCTGAAGCGAAAATTGCCGCTCAGGCGCAGGCCGCTGGCGCATCGTCTTATAAAATTACCGAAGCTTTTACCGGTAACCGCGTGCATATGACGGCGGAACTGAACAAATAAGCGAAGTGCTATCGTCGAAAGAGCGCCCCTGGGGCGCTTTTTTAGTTTATACCCGCCAGACGCAGCAGCGCCGTAACGATGGCCGCCGCGATAATTACCACGATCAGCGGCATCTTACGCCAGGCAAGAAAAACGGCGAAACCTACCCCAAGCACCCGCGCCATCCCGGCAAAATGTTCGCCCTCATACAAAGTCGTTGCCAGAGCGACCGAAAACAGCAATACCGTCGCGGCGTCGGAGAGCAGCGCCTGAGAACGCTCGGAAAGCGCCAGCCGATTGCCGATCTTCGCGCCGCCGAGGCGCATCAGATAGGTTCCGGCCGACAGGATAGCGATCCCGGCGATAAACAGCGTGATGTTACCCATTATTTTTTCCTCGCCAGCAGGCCGAACAGGGAGAACAGCACCGGCAGGCCCGTAGGGGCGAAGGAGACTGACGCAAGGGACAACGCCGCGCCGCTGCAGGCGCGGATTAAGGTGGTGCGGTTTTTCAACGCGGGAATGACCAGCGCCAGCAGAATGGCGGGGAAGACGGCATCGAGGCCGATGGTTTCCGGATCCGGCAGGATCTTGCCGACCAGCGCCCCAAGCAGCGCCCCCAGCGGCCAGATAATGGCTACGCCGAGCCCGCACAGCCAGTAGGCGGCTTTACGCTGCTCCGGCGTTTTTTGCGACAGCCCGAAGACCACGCTCTCGTCATTCATAATATGGCAGCCCAGCAGGCTGGCGCCGCGCCTGCCGACCAGATCGCGCACCGTTACGCCGAACGGCACGTGGCGAGCGTTGACCAATAAGCCTGCCGCGGCGGCGGCCAGCGGATTACCGCCGCTGGCGACGATGCCGATAAACATAAACTCCGAGGCGCCCGCCAGCACGCAAATCGACAGTACGAATGGCACCCACACCGGGAAGCCATAGGCTATCGCCAGCGAACCGTAGGAGAGGCCGACGACGCCAACGGCCAGGCAGACCAGGAATATCGCTTTGATCGTGTCTCCTTTGAGACTGGAGAAGTGCTGCTTCATACTATTTAGCCATATCGAACGAATTTCCATTATAATGAACGCAACCCTGTCGACTTTCAAGTCGAACGAATCGTTCTATATAAAAAACGCGGAGCCGTGTATGACACAGCCAATTAGCCTGATTGCCGCGAGTCTGGTACGCGAGCGCTCGCGCACCGGACTCTCGCTGGCGGAAGTCGCTCGCCGGGCCGGTATTGCCAAATCGACGCTATCGCAGACTGGAGTCAGGCAACGGCAACCCCAGCCTCGAAACGCTGTGGGCGCTCTGCGTCGCCCTCGATATTCCGTTTGCCAGGCTGCTGGAGCCGCAGGCGCAAAAAACGCAGGTATTGCGCCGTGGGGAAGGGATTAAGGTGGTAGCTGAGCAGGCCCACTATCAGGCAATTCTGCTGGCGGCCTGCCCGCCCGGCGCCCGCCGCGATATCTATTTGCTGCTGACCCAGCCGGGCGCTGACCGTATTTCTCACCCGCACCCGCCGGGATCGATAGAGCATATTATCGTCACCCAGGGGCGCGCGCTGGTGGGCCTGACGGAAACCCCGGAAGAGCTGGGCGCCGGGGATTACATCTGTTATCCCGCGGATCGGGAACATCTCTTCCAGGCGCTGGAGCCGGATACACAGGCTATTCTGGTGGCGGAGCAAAACTAGCGTCATAGCGCGGCGATCATCGCGCCGCTCTCTGGACGTCCCGCCCGTATTGCGGGACACTAGCCGTCTCCTCCACCGTCGACTGGGATGCGTATGTCGCTGAAAGCTATTGCTAAAGAACTTGGGATCTCGGTAACCACCGTCAGCCGCGCGCTGAACGGTTATGACGACGTGTCACAGGAGACGCGTGCCCGCGTGGAGGCGGAAGCGCAGCGCCGCGGCTACCGGCCCAATACCTTCGCACGACGCCTTAAAATGGGCAAAATTGACGCCGTGGGCTTGGTTTTCCCCATCAGCCCGGCGCCGCTGAATAACAGCGTGTTTCTCGACATGGTCGGCGAAATTAGCCACGAGCTGGCGCGTTATGAGATTGATTTACTGCTGATTGCCGACGATGAGCAGGCGGATAAGCACGGCTATATGCGGATGGTTCAGAGTCGGCGGGTCGATGCGCTGATTGTCGCCCATACCCTCGATGAAGACCCCCGCCTCACGCAGCTGCTCTCCTCTGGCTTTCCTTTCCTCGCCCTTGGCCGCAGCCGGTTGCCGAAACCCTATGCCTGGTTTGATTTTGATAATCAGGCCGGAACCTGGCGGGCGACCCACCATTTAATCAGCCAGGGGCATCGGCGCATCGCGCTGCTGAGCGAAAATAACAATCAGGCGTTTATCACCCAACGCCGCAACGGCTACCTGCAGGCGCTGCGCGAAGCCGGATTAGCGGATACGTGGCTGCGCAGCGTGCCGCCAACCCGCCGCGGCGGCTATCAGGCGACGATGGAGCTGCTGCGCTTACCGGAACCGCCCACGGCGATCGTGACCGACTGTAACACCCACGGCGACGGTGCGGCGATGGCGCTATCGCAGCTGGGGCGCTTGACCGGCGATAATCGCGTCTCGCTGGTAGTTTACGACGGACTGCCGCAGGACAGCATTATTGAAACCCCGGTGGCGGCGGTGATCCAATCCACTCGGCAGGGCGTTGGCCGCCAGATCGCCGGTATGGTCCGTCGGCTGATCGCCGGCGACGATCTTTCTTCTCTGCAGGTGCTTTGGCAGCCCGAATTTATCCCCGGAGACACCGCCTGACATCTCTCCCGCTACGCTAATTTTGCACTCGATCACGAATCCGAAACGTTTTGGTTGGCATCCGAAACGTTTCGGATCAACAGTAAGACATTCCTTGTTGTGGAGATGTCTGATGTCTGATTCGATTTTACGCCTGCAAAGCGCAGGGGCCGATGTGGTAATCAAAACCCATCCGTTCGCCGAAATTATCTACTGGGGGCCGCATTTAAGCCACTTTTCGCCGCAGGATGCGGCCAGCCTGACGCGTCCGGTGGCTAACGGTCGCCTGGATGTCGATTCCCCTATAACGCTCATGGCCGAATTGGGCCACGGTCTGTTTGGTGCGCCGGGTATTGAAGGGCACCGCCAGGGGCTGGACGGCTCGCCAATGTTCGCCACCGTGGAGGTCACGCAGGACGGGCGAAACCTGACCATTATCAGCGAGGACCCGCAGGCCGGGCTGCGTCTACGTAGCGAAATCGTGCTCGATAGCTGCGGTGTGCTCAGCGTTCGCCACGGGCTTACCAATCTGCGCGCGCAGCCCTGGCAGGTGGACCGGCTTGCGGTCACGCTGCCGGTTGCCGAACGCGCCCGCGAAGTGATGGCCTTTCATGGCCGCTGGATCCGCGAGTTTCAGCCGCATCGGCTGCTCCTTGAGCACGACAGCTTCGTGCTGGAAAACCGCCGCGGGCGCACCTCCCACGAGCATTTCCCGGCGCTGATTACCGGCAGCATCGCCTTTAGCGAGATGCAGGGCGAAGTGTGGGGCGTGCACCTTGGCTGGAGCGGCAACCACCGCCTGCGCGCTGAGGTAAAAACCGATGGCCGCCGCTATCTGCAGGCGGAAGCGCTCTATTTACCGGGTGAGATGGCGCTGGCCGAAGGCGAAACCCTGTGGACGCCGTCGCTGTACGCCAGCTATTCGGCGCAGGGCCTGAACGGCATGAGCCAGCAGTTTCATCGCTACCTGCGCGAGCAGATCGTGCGCTTCCCGGATAACAAACCGCGCCCGGTGCATCTCAATACCTGGGAAGGGATCTATTTCAATCATGACCCGCAGTACATCATGCGCATGGCGGACGAGGCCGCGGAACTTGGCGTCGAGCGCTTCATCATTGACGACGGCTGGTTTAAAGGGCGCGACGACGATTGGGCGGCGCTCGGCGACTGGTATCTGGATGAGAAAAAGTACCCCAACGGGCTGACGCCAGTTATCGACCAAGTGAAATCGCTGGGCATGGAGTTCGGCATCTGGGTTGAGCCGGAAATGATCAATCCGGATTCGGACCTCTTCCGCGCCCATCCCGATTGGGTGCTGGCCCTGCCGGGCTATACGCCGCTGACCGGCCGCCATCAGTACGTCCTGAACCTCAATATTCCGCAGGCCTTTGATTATCTGCTGGAGCGGATGAGCTGGCTGCTGGGCGAGCACGCCGTGGATTATGTGAAGTGGGATATGAATCGAGAGCTGGTGCAGCCGGGCCATAACGGTAAAGCCGCCGCCGATGCGCAGACCCGCCAGTTTTATCGTCTGCTGGACGCGCTGGTTACCCGCTTCCCGCATATCGAATTTGAATCCTGCTCCTCCGGCGGCGGACGTATCGATTATGAAGTGCTGAAACGCAGCCATCGCTTCTGGGCTTCCGATAACAACGATGCCCTGGAGCGCAACGCTATCCAGCGCGGCATGAGCTATTTCTTCCCGCCGGAAGTGATAGGCGCGCATATCGGCAACCGCCACTGCCACGCTACCTTCCGCCAGCACAGCATCGCCTTTCGTGGCTTGACTGCGCTGTTTGGCCATATGGGGCTGGAGCTGGATCCAGTGAGCGCCGACGAACAGGAGCGCGCGGGCTACCGCAAGTATGCCGCGTTGCATAAGCAGTGGCGCGATGTCATTCATCACGGCGTGCAGTGGCGCATGGATATGCCGGACGCTACCACGCTGGCGCACGGCGTAGTCAGTGAAGATAAGAGCCAGGCGATTTTCCTCGTCAGCCAGCTGGCGATGCCGGATTACACCCTGATGGCGCCGCTGCGCGTCGCAGGGCTGGAAGCGGGCGCTCGCTATCAGGTTATGCTGCTCGATCACCCGGATATTCAGATTACGGGAGAGGGAGGACATACCATGCGCAAGCTGCCGGAATGGATGGTGACCCCGCAAACGGTGAGCGGCGAGTGGCTACAGCTGGCGGGGCTGGCGCTGCCAATCCTCGATCCGGAAAGCGCCATTTTGATTGGCCTGCAACGCGTGTAATGGAGACGGGCCGCCAGGCGGCCCTGACTGAGGAATATAAAATGAACCCGACTGCCTGTACCCACAAAAACAACCCTAACTTCTGGATTTTCGGCCTGTTCTTTTTTCTCTACTTTTTCATTATGGCCACTTGTTTCCCGTTCCTGCCGATCTGGCTGTCGGACGTTATTGGCCTGAATAAAACCGAGACTGGCATCGTTTTCTCCAGCCTTTCCCTGTTTGCGATCTGCTTCCAGCCCGTTCTGGGGGTGATTTCCGATAAGCTGGGGCTGAGAAAACACCTGATGTGGATCGTGACAATTTTGCTGGTGCTGATTGCGCCGTTCTTCCTCTACGTCTTTGCGCCGTTGCTGAAAATCAATATCTGGCTGGGGGCATTAAGCGGGGGGTCCTATATTGGTTTCGTGTTCTCCGCCGGCGCCGGCGCGATGGAAGCCTATATCGAACGCATCAGCCGCAACAGCGGGTTTGAGTACGGTAAAGCGCGTACCTTTGGCTGCCTTGGCTGGGCGCTTTGCGCGACGACCGCGGGGATGCTGTTTAGCGTCAATCCCGAGTGGGTATTCTGGATGGGATCGGCCGCCGCGCTGCTGCTGGTGGTGCTGGTGGCTATCGCGAAACCGCAGGCCAGCCAGGCCGCTCAGGTCATGGATTCTTTGGGCGCGAATCGCCCATCGGTGGATTTAAAAACCGCCCTGAGGATGTTCCGGCAGCGCAAAATGTGGATGTTTATTTTGTACGTGGTCGGCGTGGCGTGCGTATACGACGTCTTCGATCAGCAGTTTGCCACCTTCTTTAAATCCTTCTTCGCTACGCCGGAATCGGGCACCCGCGCCTTTGGCTTTGCGACCACCGCCGGGGAAATTTGCAACGCGATCATCATGTTCAGCTCGCCGTGGATTATTAACCGCATCGGTGCGAAGAATACCCTGCTGATTGCCGGGATGGTGATGGCGGCGCGGATGATCGGCTCATCGTTCGCCACCACCGCGGTTGAGGTCGTGGCGCTGAAAATGCTCCACGCCCTGGAAGTGCCGTTCCTGCTGGTCGGGGCGTTTAAATATATTACTGGCGTATTTGACGTCCGGCTGTCGGCGACGATTTATCTGGTGGGCTTCCAGTTCGCCAAACAGGTGGCGGCGATTTTCCTCTCCGCATTTGCCGGCAATATGTATGACCGGATTGGTTTCCAGGAGACGTATATGATCCTTGGCGGTATTGCGCTGTCCGTCACCTTAATATCGGCCTTTACGCTTTCAGGGAAATCCGCCTCTGCCAGCGTTGGTAATAAAGCAATGACCATTTAATAAATTAACAGAATAAATTCTCACAGGGATGTGTTGAATAAATGGAGAACAGGTTGACGATGGATATTAAAAAAAGAATGAACAGCGGTGAACTTTACTCTGATTCCGGACACGGGCTGCCAGAGGAGCGGCTGATAGCAAAAGTGCGGGCCTATGAATATAACCACTCGCACCCTTTCGGTCAGGAGCTAAGAGACAACATTATCCTTCGCATGTTTGCAAGCGTGGGCAAACAGTGCTGGATTGAGCCGCCGATCAATCTTGCTTACGGAATTCACACCACCATAGGTGATAACTTCTACGCAAACTTCAACCTGACGCTGGTCGATGATGCCGAGATTATTATCGGCAATAACGTGATGTTCGCACCGAATGTGACGATCTCTACCGCCGGCCATCCGGTGCATCCGGATCTGCGCCATACGCAGCAGCAGTTCTCCCTGCCGGTGATTATTGAGGACGGCGTCTGGCTGGGCTCCGGGGTGATTATTAATCCTGGCGTGACCATCGGTAAAAACTCGGTGATTGGCGCCGGCAGCGTGGTGAATCGCTCTATTCCGCCGAACGTTGTTGCCGCCGGGGTGCCCTGCCGGGTATTAAGAGAAATTACCGCTGAGGATAAAAATAAATATCGAGCTCTATACCGGCCAATAAATATACGCCGCATATTAATTAGCGCTTATACCCATATATAAACAATTAAGATAAAAAGGTGAGTTATTAACTCATCAGACCTTCTCGTTACCTCCGGAAAATAAAAATGAATAAAAAGACGATAGCGTTAGTGATGAGTTTATGTTTGATGGCAAGTTCAGCAATTGCTAAAAATAACGCTCTGACGCTTGAACAGCGTATGGAACAGCTGGAAGCGCGGCTGGCCGCGGCGGAAAGTCGGGCCGCGGTGGCGGAAGGCCAGCTGCGGGAATTACAGGAAAAGCAACCAGCCGCTATTGCGCTGGCGCAAACGACCGTTGCGGTAAAAAGCGTCGCGCCAGTCGCAGAGAGCAAAAAGAATATTACCGCGCCGGAGCTTAAGCTCTCCGGCTATGGCGATCTGAAAATCTACGGTGACGTTGAGTTCAACATGGACGCGGAGAGCAAGCACGGCCTGCTGGCGATGACTAACGCCGATGTTGGCAGCGACCCGACCTACGATAACTGGGATTTAAACGGCCGCATTCTGCTGGGCTTTGACGGCATTCGCACCATGAATAACGGCTATTTTGCCGGATTCTCGATTCAGCCGCTGGCCGATATGACCGGCTCAATGAATCTTGATGACGCCGCCTTCTTCTTCGGTCAGGAGAAGGACTGGAAGATAAAGGTCGGGCGCTTCGAAGCCTATGACATGTTCCCGTTGAATCAGGATACCTTCGTCGAGCATTCGGGTAATACCGCCAACGATCTCTACAGCGACGGTCACGGCTATATCTACATGATGAAAGAGGGGCGCGGGCGATCCGACGCGGGCGGTAATTTCCTGCTGAGCAAGCAGTTGGATAACTGGTATTTCGAGCTGAATACGCTGCTGGAGGATGGCACCTCCCTGTATGACGGTGGCGGCTACCACGGCCGCGACATGGAACAGAAAAAGAACGTCGCCTACCTGCGTCCGGTTGTCTCGTGGGCGAAGGATGAGTTCTCCTTCGCCGCGGCGATGGAGTCAAACGTGGTGAAAAACGCCTACGGCTATAGCAACGCGCGGGGAGAGTTTGTCGATCAGTCCGATCGTACCGGCTACGGTCTGACCATGACGTGGAATGGCCTGAAAACCAATCCGGCCGATGGGCTGGTGGTGAACGTCAACACTGCGTATATGGATGCCAACAATGAAAAAGACTTCACCGCCGGGGTTAACGCGCTGTGGCAGCGCTTTGAGCTGGGCTATATCTACGCCCATAACAAAATCAACGACTATGCCGGGGTGATTTGCGATAACGACTGCTGGATTAAGGATGAGGGAACCTACAATATTCATACCTTCCACGCCTCATATCAAATCCCGAACGTAATGAATATGCAGAACTTTAATATCTATCTTGGGGCCTACTACTCCATCCTTGATAGCGATGTGCAGGTCAATAAGAACGATGACGACGATCGCTACGGCGCGCGCCTACGCTTTAAATATTTCTTCTGAAGACTGTAAAAGTGGCCCCGCTAAACATCGTTCGGCGGGACCACCGGGGATTTAATCCAGATAGAATACCGGTTTCAGCTCGGCGCTCACCGGGCTGTTGTCCGGGTTGGTCGGCATCACGTCGCGCATATGCTTCCACCAGCGCTGGCAGACCTCGGTTCCGGCGACGGCGTTCCAGCGCGCTTCCGATTCAATCTCCACCGTGGCGAACAGCAGATTACGCTCTTTATCGAGATAAATGGCGTAATGGTGCGCGCCGTGCGCCTTCAGAACCGCCTCCAGCTCCGGCCAGATTGGCGAATGCCGACGCTGATACTCTTCGTGCGCGTCGGGATTCACCTGCATCACAAACGCCTTGCGGATCATAATGCCTCCAGATACAGCTCGCGTACTTCGTCGCGGCTGGCTGTTCTCGGGTTACACGGCGCGCACGGGTCGGCGAGGGCCTTGTCCAGCCAGCCTTCGATGTCGGCTTTGGTCACCCCCAGCTGGCTGAAGCCCTGCGGAATGCCGACGCGTTTGCTCAGGGCGCGAATCGCCTCGATCGCCGCCATGCTGGCCGCTTCATCGCTCATGCCGCGGGTCTCGACGCCCATCGCCTGCGCCACGCGGGCAAAACGGGCGACGGCGTTCGGGCGGTTAAAGTTTTCGATGATCGGCAGCAGGATGGCGTTGCATACGCCGTGGGGCAGATTGTGGGTCGCGCCCGGCTGATGCGCCAGCGCATGAACCAGGCCGAGCCCGGCGCTGTTGAAGGCCATGCCCGCCAGATACTGGCCAAACGCCATCTGCTCGCGCGCCTCAAGGTTATGCCCGTCGTCGACGGCTTTCGGCAGCCACAGATTAATCAGCCGAATGGCTTCAAGGGCGTTGGCATCGGTTAGCGGATGGGCGCCGACCGAAACGAAGGCTTCGATGGCGTGGGTCAGGGCATCCATGCCGGTGGCCGCGGTGATAGAGGCCGGGATATCCAGCATCACGCTGGCGTCATCGACGGCGATGTCCGGAATAATATTCGGATCGATAATCACCTCTTTTACCTGGCGCGCGGAATCGATGATGACCGCATTACTGGTCATCTCCGCCGCCGTTCCGGCGGTGGTATTTATCGCCACCAGCGGTACGCCGGCGTTTTTCACCTTGCCGACGCCGGAATAGGCGGTGGAAGGGGCCGGATTGGCGGTGAGGATTTTAACCGCTTTCGCGGTATCGATGGGGCTGCCGCCGCCAAAGGCGATAATGTAATCGCACTGCGCGTCGTGGAAGGCGGTAATGCCTTGATGTACCAGCGCTTCGGTGGGGTTGGGGAATACCTCGTCAAACAGGTGCCAGGGCATCTGGTGCGCATCGAGCGCGGCAAACAGGCTGTCCAGCAGGCCCAGCTTCACCAGATGACAGTCGGTGACGATCAGCGCTTTGCCCCACCCTTTATCGGCGACCAGATTGACCATATCGCCAATGGCGCCCGCGCCGTGCAGGCTGATTTTCGGCAATGCCAACATAAAGCTCATAATAACTCTCCTGTTAAGAAAATCCCGTTTCCCCCCACCGTCAGGCGAAGGGCTAATGTCTTCGCTGCAGTACCCGGCGGGTGATAATCGGCAGTGAAATCACCGCGATCAGCATGGCGCCGATGATTATCGACATCACGATGCCCGGTACGTTGAGCAGGCTCAGGCCAAAGGTCACCAGCCCCATCAGGAAGGCGGCGATAATCACCCCAACCATGCTGCCGGAGCCGCCGAGGATATTGATGCCGCCGAGCACCGCCATCGTCACCACCGCCAGCTCCCAGCCCACCGCCAGCGTTGGGCGGGTGCTGCCCAGCCGCGACGTCAGCAGCACCGCGGCGAGCCCTGCCATCAGCCCGACCAGGGCAAACAGGATCAGGTTATGGCGCTTGACGTTGATCCCGGAAAACCAGGCGCCGGTCGGGTTATTGCCAATCGCGTAGGTGCGGCGGCCAAAGTTGGTTTTATGCAGCAGGAAGGTGAAGGCGGCCGCCAGCAGCAGGAACAGCGCAAACTCAAACGAGAGCGCTCCCCAGACGTAGCCCTGGCCGAACCAGGCGAAGCTGTCCGGATAGTGGTTCAGGGCCTTATCGCCCAGCAGGATGTAGGTCAGGCCGCGATAGAGGCTCATGGTGCCGATGGTGATAACGATCGACGACAGGTTCAGGCGCGTCACCAGGATGCCGTTAAACAGGCCGCACAGCAGACCGACGCCCAGCCCAACGGCAACCAGCAGCGGAGTATCCATCCCCGCCGCCGCGCAAAAGCCCATCGCCGTGGAGCTCAGCGCCATGGTCGAGGCGACCGAGAGGTCGATCTCTCTGGCGATAATCAGCATCGCCATCGGCAGGACGATAATCGCCTTCTCGGTGAAGTTGAAGGTGGCGTCCGACAGGTTCCAGATATTAAGGAAGTAGGGCGACGCCAGCGCGTTGGCGGCGAAAACGGCCAGCGTCACCGCCAGCAGGAAGCCTTCCCAGCACAGCAGGCGGCGCAGCGGCGACGGCGCTGCCGGGCGGTTGGTCATCTCTTCAGTGGTCATTATTTTGCTCATGGTTTCACCGTCTGTGTTTGCGAAGCCTGCACCGCGCTGCGCAGAATGAGCCGTCCGTGACGTTTGTTCCCGCGCTCGTTAAGCACCACGGCGATGACAATCACCGCGCCGGAGATAGCCATTTGCCAGAAAGGTGAGATACCGATAACCGGTAGCGCGTTGTTGATAATTCCGAGGAACAGCGCACCGCACAGGCAGCCAATCACGCGCCCGGTACCGCCCATCGTGCTGATGCCGCCGATGACGCAGGCCGCCACGACCTGTAGTTCGAAGCCGTTGGCGACGTCAACGTAGGCGACGGCGAAGCGGGAGATCCACAGATAGCCGCAAAATCCCGCCAGCGCCCCGGAAAGGCAGAAGCTGATGAACTGCATTTTTCCGGCGTTAATACCGGTGTAGTAGGCCGCGGTGGCGTTGCCGCCGGCGGTGTACAGCGCCCGCCCGGTACGGCTATAGCGCAGGAAGTAACCCACCAGCAGCAGGGCGGCGATGGCGCACCAGCTCAGCAGCGGCAGTCCCAGCAGCGAGGCGCGCGGCAGGCCGAGGAAGTCCGCGCTCATCTGGTGCGAGTTAACCCAGCCGCCGTCGGAGAGCAGGAAAATAATGCCGCGATAGATGCTCATGGTGCCGAGGGTCACCACGATCGCCGGGATGCCGAGACGCCAGACCAGCAGGCCGTTAATCACTCCCATCAGCAGGCCAAGTAGGGTGGCCAGCAGCAGCAGCGCCCACACCGGAATTTCCGGGTGATGGGCGTTGAGCAGGGCGACGATCATCCCGGTCAGCGCCAGGTTGGCGGCCATCGACAGATCGATCCCCCTGGTCAGCAGCACCATCATCTGGCCGAGAGCGAGGACGATCAGAATCGAGGTGTCATTAAACATCTCGACCAGGTTTTCCGCCGCGATGAACGACGGCACCCGGCTGCCGATCCCCGCCACCATCAGAATAATGACCGCCGCCAGCAGCGCTTCGCGGTGTTTAAGCAGTTGTCGCCACATTACGCAGCCTCCCGGGCAATGCCGCTGGCGGCGCTGACGATGGTTTCCGCCGTCGCTTCGCCGGCGCGATATTCGGCCACCATCAGCCCTTCATGCATCACAATGATGCGGTCGGCCATTCCCATGACCTCCGGCAGCTCTGAAGAGACCATAATGACCGCCAGCCCCTGGCCCACCAGCTCGGACATAAACTGGTGTACCGCCGCTTTTGAACCGATATCGATACCCTTCGTCGGCTCATCGAGAATGATCACCTGCGGATGGGTGGCCAGCCATTTGCCGATCACCACCTTCTGCTGGTTGCCGCCGGAGAGGGTTTCGACCGCCTGCTGCCAGACTGAAGGCTTTGACCTGCAGGCGTGAGGCATACTCATCGGCCAGCCGCCATTCGCGCGCGTCGTTCAGCACGCCGCTGGGGTTGAGCCTGGCGAGCTGGGGCAGGCTGATGTTTTGCGCGATCGGCAGGGCGATGATCGCTCCCTGCTTCTGCCGCTCTTCCGGTACGCAGACGATACCGGCCTGAATGGCGTCCGCCGGCTGGCGAAAACGCACCGCTTTGCCTTTCAGCACGATTTCGCCGGAGGAGGGATGCGATACGCCGGAAAGCGCCTGCATAAGCTCGGTGCGCCCGGCGCCGACCAGGCCGTAGAAGCCGAGGATTTCGCCTTTACGCAGGGTGAAGTTGATATTGGCGAACTCGCTGGGATGACAGAGGTTGTTGACCTCCAGCACCGTCTCTCCCGGGGCGCAGCTCACTTTCGGGTAGGTTTGGGTTATGGCGCGCCCGACCATCATCGCCACCATCCGCTCTTCGGTGATCTCGTTGATGGCGCCGGAGCTCACGTACACGCCGTCGCGCAAAATGGTGTAGTAGTCCGCCAGCTCGAAGATTTCGTCAAACTTATGCGAGATAAACAGGATGGCCTTACCGTCCTGCTTCAGGCGTTCGACTATCTGATAAAACTCCAGAATTTCGTGCTGCGAGAGCGCGGCGGTCGGCTCATCAAGGATCACCACCTGCGCCTCAAAGGAGAGCGCCCGGGCGATGGCCACCATGTGGCGCTGGGCTATGCTCAGCGTTTTTAGCGTAGCGCGCGGGTCGATCTGCACCTCCAGGCGGCGGAGAATATCCCCGGCTTTCTGGTGCATCGCGGGCCAGTCGAGCTTTTTCAGCAGGCCTTTATGCAGATACTGGCCGACAAAAATATTCTCGGTCACCGAGAGTTCGTCAAACAGCACCGTCTCCTGGTGGATGGCGGTGATCCCGACCCTGTGCGCCGACTCCGGATGGGGCAGATGAATCGGGATCGCTTTATACAGAATTTCGCCCTCTTCGGGCTGATAAATGCCGGTCATCACTTTGACCAGCGTTGATTTACCGGCACCGTTTTCGCCAATTAAGGCGGTCACTTTGCCGGGCCAGAGATCGAGCTGTACGTTCTCAAGGGCGCGTACACCGGGGAAAACCTTGGTGATGCCCTTCAGCGACAGCAGCGGGGTGGACGCCGTCATGATAAGTCTCCGTTTTTCCCCCCGTTTCCAGGCGAAACGGGGGATGAGGATTAGAAAATTTTGGAAAACTTATCGATGTTGCCGGCATCGTAGACGAACGGCTGCGCCATCGCGCCGCTACCGTCGGCATCCAGCTTCACCTTGCCCAACCTGCCCATATCGGCTTCGGTTTTGGTTGCCGTACCTTTGACCAGATCGTCGGCCAGGTAGGTGGCGGCGTAGCCGAGGTCAATCGGGTTCCAGATAGCGAAGCTTTTGCTGGCGCCGGATTTAATCGCCCCGGCCATTTCAGACGGTAGCCCCAGCCCGGTGACGTACACTTTGCCAATCTTGCCCTGATCCTTCACCGCCTGGGCGGCGGCAACGATCCCCACCGACGAAGGCGAGACGATCGCCTTCAGATTCGGATACGATTTCAGCAGCCCGACCGCTTCGCGGTAGCTCTTGTCTGAGAGATCGTCCCCGTAGGCAACGGTGACCAGGTTGACGGAAGGGTACTTCGGCAGCACCTTCTTCATCTCTTCGATCCAGATGTTCTGGTTGGTTGAGGTTGGGGTCGCGCTGAGGATCGCCACGTCGCCTTTTTCGACGTTCAGCGCTTTTAAGGCATCCGCGGCGAGCTTAACGTTGGTCTCGCCGATCAGTGCGTTATTGGAAGGATTCAGGTGGATCTGACGGCCCGCCGGCGCCACGCCGGAATCCCAGGAGACCACTTTGATTCCGCGCTGCATCGCTTTTTTCAGCACCGGCACCACGGCGTCCGGATCGTTGGCGGAAATGGCGATCGCGTCCACTCCCTGGGCGATCAGCCCGTTCAGCACTTCGATCTGCGCTTCGGCGGTTGTGGTGGTGGGGCCGGTATAAATCACTTTCACATCGCCTAACTCTTTCGCCGCTTCCTGCGCGCCGACGTTCGCTGCCTCGAAGAATCCATTTCCCAATGATTTTGCCACGAGGGCAATTTTAACTTCAGCTAAAGCAGAACCGGACAACGCCAGGGCGGCAACGGTGAGGATCAAGCTTGTCTTTATTTTCATTGCTTTTACTCCACATGATTGAGTTAGTTTTCCGCTGTCTTTCTCCTTGCTGATGCGTAGGCTTCCCGCATGGCGAAAGGCTTCGGATAGGGTTTGCAGGTGACAGAGTTCGCCCCGTCTCGGTGAGCGGGGCGCGATGTAATTATTGATAAAGGTCTAACGCGGACTGCATAGGCTGCACAGCAAAGCGCTTGCCGAGGGCAATCAGCTCTTCGCGGGTGATGGTCTGCTTCATACCACCCATGGAGTAAACCTTCACCAGCACTTCAGCCGATTTCTCGGCGGTATCGATCAGGCCAAAGGTCTCATCCAGCGTCGGCCCGCTGCCGAAGACGCCGTGGAACGGCCACAGCACCAGCGAATGCTTACGCATTTCCAGCGCGGTGGCCCCGCCGATTTCGTCGGTACCCGGCACCATCCATGGCAGAATGCCGACGCCGTCCGGGAACACCACCAGACATTCGGTGCTGCCTTCCCAGAGCTTACGGGTGAAGAGATCGCTGTTGTTTTCGAGGACGTAGGTCAGGGCGATCAGGTTGGTGGCGTGGCAGTGCATGATCACGCGATCTTTGCCGCCGGTCAGCCTGATGCGTTCGCTGTGGGACAAGAAGTGGGCCGGCAGTTCTGAGGTCGGCACCGCCTCGTGGGTCAAGCCCCACAGGATGTGGTATCCCGCGCCGTCGCTGTCCACTTTGACCACGCCGAGGTTGGCGGCGGGATCGAGCTGCACGTTGCGGAAAAATTTACCGGAGCCGGTAACGATAAACGGCTGATTGGCCAGCGTCGGCATCGGCTGGCTCAGGGCGATATAGCGCGGTTTGACGTGGAAATCGGCGGCAAAGGGTTCGATATCGGCCTCGTCGAGGCGCAGCGTCAGGTTACCGCCGTTGCGCTCATCCCAGCCCTTCAGCCAGGCATCGGTGGTGGCTTTAATCATGCCCTGGACGAACCAGGAGTCGATAATGGTGTGCATAGTCTTGTGCTTCCTGTTGATTCGGCACGGGGCTGACCCCGTACCCTAAATAGGTTGTATATCTGCCGGTCGCCGGGCGAGGTTAATTCCCGCGCTGGCTGAGAACGCTCTTCTCGTAGCCGCGCACGCTATCCAGCCACTGGCTGCCCGCCGGGGTATCGTGACGCTGGCAGTACATCTCCCAGATTGCCTGCCACGGCAGGCATTTCTGCTCTTCCAGCAGCGCCAGGCGGGCGGTGTAATCGCCGTCGGCTTCCAGCTGGCGCAGCTGTTCCGTCGGTTCCAGCAGCGCGCGCAGCAGCGCTTTTTTCATGTTGCGGGTACCAATCACCCACGCCGCGATGCGGTTGATAGAGGCGTCGAAGAAATCGAGGCCGATGTGCACCCGGTCAAACAGGTTGTGGCGGATGATTTCGCTGGCGATGGCCTGGGTTTCGTCATCCAGCAGCACCACGTGATCGCTATCCCAGCGCACCGGGCGGCTGACATGCAGCAGCAGGCGCGGAATGTAGAGCATGGCGGCAGAGATTTTGTCGGAGATAACTTCCGTTGGATGGAAGTGCCCGGCGTCCAGGCACAGCGCGGTCTGGCGGCTGGCGGCATAGCCCATATAGAATTCATTGGAGCCGACGGTGTAGCTTTCGGCGCCGATACCGAACAGCTTGCTCTCCACGGCATCGATATGGTGCGCCGGGTCGAGCTTCTCGCTGATGACCTCATCCAGCGCGTTCAGCAGGCGCTGGCGCGGCGCCAGGCGGTCAACGGTGATGTCCTTCATGCCGTCGGGGACCCAGATATTCATCACCGACGGGGTGCCCAGCTGCTCGCCGAAATAGGCGGAAACCCGGCGGCTGGCCTTGCAGTGATCGATCCAGAACTGGCGGATTTCATCGTTGGCGTGCGACAGGGTAAAGCCGTCGGCGCTCAGCGGATGCGAGAAGCAGGAGGGGTTAAAATCGAGCCCCAGGCCGTTGTTTCTGGCCCATTCAACCCAGTTTTTAAAGTGCTCAGGTTTGATTTCGTTACGCGCAACCGGGGCATCAGACTCCAGATAGATCGCGTGCAGATTCAGCCGTTTCGGGCCGGGGATCAGGCTCAGCGCCTGCTCGAGGTCGGCGCGCAGCTCGCCGGCGTTGCGGGCTTTGCCCGGATAGTTGCCGGTGGCCTGAATCCCGCCGGTTAAGCTCCCCTCCGGGTTTTCAAAGCCCGCGACGTCATCGCCCTGCCAGCAGTGCATGGAGACGGGAAGCCGGTCCAGCTGGCGCAGAGCCTCCTCGACATCCACACCGGCGGCGGCGTAGCGCTGTTTGGCGATTTCCCATGCTTGTTCAAGTTGAGTGGTCATGCGCAAAGCTCCTTGGTCTGTTGTTGCTGAAACTGCGCAACGAAGCGGGCAATTTCATTTTCAGGATTAGGGGTAAACGTGGTGAGCGCGTAGTTGTCGCGCACCACCTGACGGAAATCGTCGACGTTATTTAGCTCGTCCAGCGTCATCAGCTGGATGCCGATATTGCCGAGCGTGGAGGCCTCGACGGGACCCGCGATGACCGTAATGCCGCAGGCGTCGGCGCACAGCTGGTTGAGCAGCGCGTTCTGACAGCCGCCGCCGACGATATGCAGCTGGCTGAAGGGCTGGCCCCGCAGCCGGGAAAGTTCGCCGAGCACGCGGGCATACAGCAGGGCCAGACTGTCAAAAATACAGCGTGCCAGCTCGGCATCGCCGCTGGGAACCGGCTGCCCGGATTCACGGCAGGCGGCCTGAATCTCGGCGCTCATATTGGCCGGATTGATAAAGCGATCGTCGTTGCAGTCAATCAGCGATCGGCAGGCCGGGAGAGCGGCGGTATGGGCAATCAGCGCCGGCAGGTCACTGACGTTCTGCTCTTTCAGCACCCGCTGCAGCAGCCACAGGCCCATAATATTTTTCAGCACCCGATAGCGGCCTTCCGCGCCGCCTTCGTTGGTGATATTGGCCTGCAGCGCATCGTCGCCGGTGTAAGGGGTTTGGCTTTCAAAGCCCATGAGCGACCAGGTGCCGGAGGAGAGCCAGGCGGCGTCCGGGTTCTGCTGCGGAGCGGCGATCACCGCGCTGGCGGTATCGTGACTGGCGACGGCGACCACCGGGATCGCGTTGCCCTGCGGGCAGATCCAGCGACCGATCACGTTGCCGGGATGGGTCGGGGTACCGAACCACTCGCGCGGTGCGCCGCTCCAGCTCAGTAGCTCTTCGTCCCAGCTATCGCTGTTGATATTGACCAGTTGGGTGGTGGTGGCGTTGGTGTATTCCCAGTTCATCTGGCCGGTCAGGCGGAAGCTGAAATAGTCCGGAATCAGCAGCGCGTGCGCGGCCTGGCTCACCAGCTCCGGCTGCTGTTCAACCAGAGCGCGCAGCTGGTACAGGGTGTTGAACGGCAGAAACTGGATGCCGCTGCGGCGATAGATATCCGCGCGGCCCATCTGCTCTTCGGCATGCTGCATCAGGCCGCGGGTGCGGTCGTCGCGATAGGACACCGCCGGACCGACGCGCTGGCCCTGCTTGTTGAGCAGGACATAATCCACGCCCCAGGTATCAATGCCGATGCTATCGATAAGGATGCCCTGCGCGCACACCTTCTCCAGTCCGCGGCGAATGTCGCCTTCCAGGCTATCGATATCCCAGCAGTCATAGCCATCCACCTGGCGCAGGCCGTTGGTAAAACGGTGGATTTCACGCAGCGTCAGCGCACGCTGTCCGCTTTCATAGCTGGCGAGCATCACCCGCCCGCTGGAGGCGCCTAAATCAACGGCGACACAATGACGAAAACTCATGGCAGAGATCCTTCTGAAAATCATTGCCAGCAGTCTAAAAAAGTCGCCGGTCGCGCACCTTCTTGCCACGGACAGGGATATTTCCCGGCTGGCAAGGAAGCAAAGGTGGCCGTGAGAGAGCTCACAATTTCATTCTGTCGCGATGGGCGTGGCGGATGTGACGTTGTCCGCAGTTCCCGATCTTTCCGGCTGTTTCTTGAAAAAGCGGCAGGCTTTACGAAGTTTGCGGTCAAAAATTGAAGGCCGGATTGCCGGTCCTTAATTACTATTTGCCACACTGATTGATAACATTTCTCATTACGAGGGCGCTGCCATGACCATATTGCACAGTGTGGATTTCTTTAAGTCCGGTACTTCTGCTGTTGCTATTGAGCCACGTCTCCCTCAGTCGGCGTTTCCGGAACATCACCATGATTTCCATGAAATTGTTATCGTTGAGCACGGGACGGGGATCCACGTTTTTAACGGCCAGCCCTATACCATCAGCGGCGGCTCGGTGTGCTTTATTCGCGATCGCGATCGCCATCTTTATGAACACACCGATAATCTGTGCCTGACCAACGTGCTCTACCGCGCGCCGGATGCGTTTCGCTTTCTCAACGGCCTGAATCTGCTGCTGCCGCAGGAGCAGGAGGGCAACTATCTTTCGCACTGGCGGGTTAATCAGGGGGCCTTGCAGCAGGTGCGTCAGCTCGTCAACCAGATGGAAAGCCTCGGCGCTGAGTCGGATGTGCATACCATTGCCAGTCGCGAAATCCTGTTTATGCAGCTGCTGGTGCTGCTGCGCAAAAGCAGCCTCGCGGAAGGGGCCGCCGATAGCGAGGCGCGGCTCAATCATCTGATGGCGTGGCTGGAAGATCACTTTGCCGAGGATGTCTGCTGGGAAGAGGTGGCGGCGCAGTTTTCGCTGTCGCTGCGCACGCTGCATCGTCAGCTCAAGCAGCAGACCGGCCTGACGCCGCAGCGCTACCTGAACCGGGTGCGGCTGATGAAGGCGCGCCATCTGCTGCGGCACAGCGATGACAGCGTCACGGATATCGCTTATCGCTGCGGATTCGGCGACAGTAACCACTTTTCGACGCTATTTCGCCGCGAGTTTTCCTGGTCGCCGCGTGATATCCGCCAGGGGCGCGACGCCATTCTTCAGTAACGCGAGAGCAGTCAACGTTTTAGTCAGCAAAATGCGAATAATGAAACGTTATTTGCGCCTGGAGTTGTCGCGGTGGCCGGTCAGTTGATTCTTCGCAAAGATGAGTTTTTTGCCTCGCCCTCTCAGGCGGTGGCGGTAGCGGATCGCTACCCGCAAAACGTCTTCGCCGAGCATACCCATGAGTTCTGCGAACTGGTGCTGGTATGGCGGGGAAACGGCCTGCACGTGCTGAACGATCGCCCGTGGCGCATTACCCGCGGCGATCTGTTCTATATCCGCGCGGAAGACAAGCACTCCTACGCCTCGGTTAACGATTTGGTCCTGCAAAACGTCATCTACTGCCCGGATCGGCTGCGGCTCAATTTTGACTGGGCGGCCCATATTCCCGGCCTGTTCGGTACGCCGTGGCTCCCGCACTGGCGGATTGGCAGCTCCGGGATGACCCAGGTGCGGCAGGTGATTACCCAGCTTGAGCAGGAGAGCACCCGCAGCGACGCCCAGGCCAATCAGATGGCCGAGCTGCTGTTCGCCCAGCTGGCGCTGAGCTTGCACCGCCATCGCTACGCGACCGATAACCTGGCGGCGACCCAAAGTGAAGCCCTGCTCGATAAACTGCTGACCGAGCTGGCCGGCAGCCTGAACAGGCCCTTTTTTCTCGATCGTTTTTGCGCGCGGGAAGCGTGCAGCGAGCGCGCCCTGCGCCAGCAGTTTCGCCAGCAGACCGGGATGACGATCAACCACTATTTACGTCAGCTGAGGATTTGCCACGCGCAGTACCTGCTGCAGCATACGGAGCGGCTAATTGGCGAAGTCGCCATGCTGTGCGGATTTGAAGACAGTAACTACTTTTCGGTGGTCTTTAACCGTGAAATTGGCATGACGCCGGGGCAGTGGCGGCAACGCAGTCGCGTCGCCGCTTAGGTGATTTAGTTCGCCATTCCCAGGCCGACAATATTGGCGGCGATAATGATCACCACGCAGCCGAGACTGAGCACGCCGACCGGACGCCGCCCGGCGTTTTTCCACTCCTTCAGCACCAGCCCAACCAGCCCGCCGCACAGAACGTAGAAGCTCATATGCAGCATCCAGCTCATATAGTCGTACTGTGCCGGAATGCTGGCGTGGCCTCATGCGTAGAAAAAGAACTGCAGATACCACATCAGGCCGCCGAGAGCGGAAAGCAGAATATTGGCGATGATGAGCGGTTTTGCCCGCGAGAAGTCCGCTTTTATCGACAAATTCTTCACTTTGGCCAGCCGAATAAAGCAGAATCCGAGGTTTACCAGCGCGCCGCCGCCCATGATGATCACGTAGCTTGGCAGGGCGGTGTACAGCGGGTCGACCCCCAGCGCCGCGGCGGCTTCGTGCATCGGTTTGGCGGCGTTCATCGCAAACGACATCCCCGCCGAGAAAATACCGCACATCACCGCCAACAGCAGGCCTTTTTTCAGATTGAAGTCTTCGGCTTTAATGCCCATTTTGCGCTCTTTCAGCTGCCCCGCGCGGGTCACAATAGCCACGCCAATCACCGCGACCAGCACGCCGAGCAGCGTCATCTGGCCGCCTTTGGTATTGACTAAAACCCCGAACTGACCGTTGAGAATCGGGGTCATTAACGTACCGACGATCAGGGTAATACCAATGGCGATACCGATCCCCATCGACATGCCGAGATAGCGCATGGTCAGGCCGTAGTTGATATTGCCGATCCCCCACATTGCGCCGAACAGGAAGACCGGTAGCAGAGTCGAGGCGCTGAAGGAGCCGTAATAGGCCCAAAAATCAGGCAACAGCATGGCGCTGATAGTCCAGGGAAGGATCAGCCAGGAGACAATCCCGCCGATAGACCACATGGTTTCCCATGACCACTGTTTAACTTGTTTGAACGGAGCATAGAAACAGGCTGCACTGGCCGCACCTATCAAATGCCAAAAAATGCCCATCGTAATCGCGTGATTCATTGATCTTATCCTCATCTATTTTTTATCGGATAAATCTTCTTCCGACCCGATGAGTGTAAAAATCGGTCAGTTTTATCGCCTTCAGGCTGTTGCCACGTGTTGGAAAACCCTGGCAACCAACGGCTTAATTACTTGTTCCAGATCACAAAATCGCAGGTATCACACTCTGTTATAACCTTATTAAAAATACGGCATTGATAAGCGTTTTCAATATCATTTAATTAACTATAATGAACCAACTGCTTACGCGGCCTTAACACTTCAGCCGCTCGACAATAATGGAGATGATTATGAGTTTTACACTGCCAGCCCTGCCGTACGCTTATGACGCCCTGGAACCGCATTTCGACAAGCAGACTATGGAAATCCACCATACTAAGCACCACCAGGCTTACGTTAACAACGCCAACGCTGCGCTGGAAAGCCTGCCGGAATTCGCCGATCTGTCTGCTGAAGAGCTGATTACTAAACTGGATCAGCTGCCGGCTGACAAAAAGGGTCCTCTGCGTAACAACGCGGGCGGTCACGCTAACCATAGCCTGTTCTGGAAAGGCCTGAAAACCGGTACCACTCTGCAGGGCGATCTGAAAGCGGCTATCGAGCGCGATTTCGGTTCTGTTGACAACTTCAAGGCTGAGTTTGAGAAAGCGGCAGCCACTCGTTTCGGTTCCGGCTGGGCGTGGCTGGTGCTGAAAGGCGACAAACTGGCCGTGGTTTCTACCGCGAACCAGGACTCCCCGCTGATGGGTGAAGCTATCTCCGGAGCTTCCGGTTTCCCGATCCTGGGCCTGGACGTGTGGGAACACGCTTACTACCTGAAATTCCAGAACCGTCGTCCGGACTACATCAAAGAGTTCTGGAACGTGGTTAACTGGGACGAAGCCGCAGCGCGTTTTGCCGCCAAAAAATAAGGTTGCATTGTGCTGACCGAGAAGCGAGTCTGATGGCTCGCTTTTTTTATACCTGTAGCAGGGGGGCAGCAGATGCACTATCCGGTGAACGTCTTTGTAGGCAAAATAAGGGATTACGAAGGAAGCCGTCCGAGCGCCATCGGGAAAATCCAGGTCGACGGCGAGTTAATCCTCGGCGATCTGGGGCTGGAAGGCGATGAGCAGGCGGAAACGAAAATTCACGGCGGTCCGGATCGCGCGATCTGCCAGTACCCGCGTGAGCACTACGCCGACTGGACCCGTGAATTCCCCCAGCAGGCCGACCTTTTCTGCGCGCCGGCCTTTGGCGAAAACCTTTCTGCAGAAGGGATGACCGAGAAAAATGTCTATATCGGCGATATCTTTCGCTGGGGCGAGGCGCTGATTCAGGTGACGCAGCCGCGATCGCCGTGCTTTAAGCTCAACTTCCATTTTGCCATCAGCGATATGGCCCAGCGCATGCAAAATAGCGGTAAAACCGGCTGGCTGTATCGGGTGGTGGCGGGGGGCGTGGTCTCCTGCGACGCGCCGCTGGAGCTGGTGTCCCGGGTGAGCGATATCAGCGTACACGAGGCCGGCGCGATTGCCTGGCATATGCCGTTTGATGATGAGCAGTATCATCGCCTGCTCTCTGCCGGAGGGCTGTCGGTAAGCTGGAGCCGCACCATGCAGAAGCGGCGTTTAAGCGGGCAGATCGAAGATAGCTCCCGCCGACTGTGGGGCAAATAATGCTTCCCCGGCTGCGGGCGCAGGCCGGGGACACCTCGTCAGGTACGCTTATACAGCGGCAGCCAGATGGTCAGCCGCAGGCCGCCCAGCGGGCTGTCGTCGGCCTTCACCCAACCGCGATGCTGCTGAATAGCGGCTTCGACAATCGCCAGTCCCAGACCGGTACCGCCTGACTCGCGATCGCGCGCTTCGTCGGTCCGGTAGAACGGGCGGAAAATCTGCTCGCGATCCTCAGGGCTGACGCCCGGCCCGTCATCATCGACGTTAACCGTGATACCGTCTTTATCCACCGAGAAGCTCACCGAAATTCGGGTATGCGAGTAGCGCAGGGCGTTGCGGACGATATTCTCCAGCGCGCTTTCCAGCGCGTTGGGGTTGCCGTACAGCGGCCAGGGACCCGGCGGATACTCCACGGTGAACGATTTCCCTACCTGCTCGGCCTCAAAGGCGGCGTTATCCAGCACCTCGCCCCACAGCTGGTTGGCTTTTACCGTCTCGCTGACCAGCGCGTTGTTGGCCTGATTGCGCGACATCACCAGCAGATCGTTGATCATGCTGTCCAACCGATGCGCCTCCATCTCAATACGCTCCAGCTCCTTGCTCTCGCCGCTGCGGCGGCGCAGCAGCGCGGTGCCCAGTCTGCAGGCGCGTAAGCGGCGTGCGCAGCTCGTGGGAGATATCGGAGAGCAGACGCTGCTGGCTGGTCATCATCCGTTCCAGGGCGGTGACCATCTGGTTAAAGCTGGTCCCGGCGGCCAAAAACTCCTGCGGGCCGGCTTCCAGTTCCGGGTGCTGGCGCAGGTTCCCCTGGGCGACCTCGTCGGCGGCGTTTTTCAGCTTACGCGCCGGTTTTGCCAGACTCCACGCCAGCCATAGCAGCAGCGGGGCGCTGACCAGCATGGTGACGATAAGCAGCAGCAGCGGACGGTCAAACAGCAGGTTGATGAAATCGGATTGGGACGTGCTGGCGGGGCGGATCAGATAGAGCTGATAATTATCTTCGCCATCCCTGACGGAAAACGGGCCGACCATTTCCAGACGACCGTAGCGTTTTTTCTGCGGATGATCGGCGTTATCGGCCTGGCCGATAAAGTTGCGAATAATCTGCATTTCGTTGCGTTCTGCGCCGATAACGCGCCCTTCGCTGGTGACCAGCAGCAGGCGCTGTCCCGGCGGAGCCCATTTATCTATCGCCCGAAACAGACGACGCCACCACATCAGATCGTTGGGGGGATCGGTTGCCAGTTCGGCCTCAACGTGCTGCTCAATCATGATGCCCTGGCGTTGCTCGCTTTCCAGAAGTTCGGTCATCTGGCGCGAATCCAGCTTAGGCAGCATCAGAACCAGCATCAACACCAGCGCCAGCGTGAGCCAGAAAATAGCGAAGATGCGTGCGGTTAAACTTCCAATCATGAAGCTGAGACCATCAGATAGCCGCGCCCGCGCAGGGTTTTAAACCACTGGTGGCCGTCTTTTCGTTCCGGCAGCTTACGCCGCAGGTTAGAAATATGCATATCGATGGCGCGGTCGAACGGCGTCAGGCGTTTACCCAATACTTCCTGACTCAGGTGCTCACGAGAGACCACCTGGCCAAGGTGCTGCGCCAGCAGGTACAGCAGGGTGAACTCCGTGCCGGTCAGCTCCAGCGTTTGACCATCGAAATTGGCTTCCTGGCGGCCTGGGTTGAGGCTCAATGCGTCAACCTCCAGCGTCGGCGATCCCACTTCGGTGGTTTGCTGCTGCTCGCTCCAGTGGGAGCGGCGCAGAATCGCGCGTATGCGCGCCACCAGCTCACGATCGTTAAACGGCTTAGGCAGATAGTCATCCGCGCCCAGTTCAAGGCCGAGAACGCGATCCAGCTCGCTACCGCGGGCAGTTAGCATGATAACGGGAGTCTGGTGTGTCTGACGCAACTCTTTAAGCGTATCGATACCGTTTTTCTTCGGCATCATCACATCAAGTAAAAGTAAATCGATGCTGTCGTCCAGGAGAGCCAGCGCCTGTTCCCCGTCATGGGCTACGAGCACGTTAAAGCCTTCCATATCGAGCAGCTCTTTTAACAGGGAGGTGAGCTCCCGGTCATCATCAACTAACAGGATTTTGTTCATTGTTTAAATACCTCCGAGGCAGAAATTACGTCATCAAGGCTCGCTAATCCATGACTTTACGTTGTTTTACACCCCCTGACGCATGTTTGCAGCCCGAATCGTAGACTGTCTCTCGTTGAATCGCGACACAAACGTTTTGGGAGTATGTGATGCGCAATGTTATTGCTGCCGTCATGGCCTCAACGCTGGCGCTAAGTGCTTATAGCCAGGCCGCTGAAGTCGTTACCAGCGTTAACTGGCTCCCGGGAGAAGAAGGGGCGCAGCGCAGCAGCCAGGGCCATATGTTTGATGGCATAAGTTTAACCGAACAGCAACGGCAGCAGTTACGAGATCTTATGCAACGGGCACGCCACGACAGGTTACCCGTTAATGTTAGCGAAATAGAGACAATGCATCGCCTTGTCACCGCAGATAAATTTGATGAAAACGCTGTGCGCGCTCAGGCCGATAAGATGGCGCAGGAACAGGTTGACCGCCAGATCGAAATGGCGAAGGTTCGCAACCAGATGTACCACCTGTTAACGCCAGAGCAGCAAGCGGTTTTAAATGCTAAGCACCAGCAGCGAATGGATCAGCTGCGTGAGGTTGTAAGGATGCAGAAAGGCTCAGCGAAGATGCTTTCAAGTAGTAGCAATACCGTGCAACCCCAGTAACAAACCCTGTTTTCCTTGCCATAGACACCATCCCTGTCTTCCCCTCCATGATGGAGGGGTTTTTTTTATCAATCACTTACCTCTGTATTCAAGCTAAAACAACGACTTGAAAAGAGTTGTGAAGGTTTGGAACACTTTCAAATTTCCCGAAGCGTGGACAGTATGTGGACACTTCGGGGCGCACTTTATGCCGCAATCCCTCCCTGCAATGGGTTCAGCGTAACCGCGTTTTGCAGGTAGTCAGGCGACAGATGAGCGTAGACCATCGTTTGCTGAATATTTGCATGCCCCAGGATCTGTTGCAGGGCGATAATATTCCCGCCATTCATCATGAAATGACTCGCAAAGGTGTGGCGCAAGATATGCGTTGCTTGGTTCTCCGGGATATCCGGTTTCACCTCCCGCAGTATTTTGCAGAACCTTTCATAGTCCACTTTGAACAGCTTTCCGCTGGCCTCTTTTTTCACCTTACTTTCCAGCTCCTCAGAGATCGGCACCGTGCGCTTTTTCCCGTTCTTCGTCTTCAGAAACGTGACGCGGCAGTTAACGATATTTGACCGCTTCAGCGTGGCGACCTCTGACCATCTTCCGCCGGTGCTCAGACATAACAGGGCAACTAACAGAGAATCCCCCTCCAGAACGCTCAGCAAGTTGCTGATCTCTTCCCGCTCCAGAAATGTCATCTCCGGGTTTTCTTCCGCCAATGGTGGAAGCCCGTTAACGGGATGCTGTCCGCCAAATTCCTCGATCTGTATTAACTTCGTAAACATGCCGGATAGCCGGTACATCTCACGATTAATTGTTGATGCCTTAATCCCGGCACCCAAACGGCCGGATCGGTAGTCCATCAAATCCCTTTTACTCAGCCGACTAACAGTGGGATCGCCCAGGCCATTAATCGTCTTCAGCAGGTGATTGAACTCCTTTTTGCCATTTTCATGGTTTTGCCCGTGGTACCGCCACCAGGCATTGAGCAGCTCACTTAAAGGCCGCCGGTCGGCGCGCCTTCCTGCCCATTCTTTTTGGCTTGCGTTCGCTATCGTGTATTGCTCAAACACAACAGCCTCAGCCTTTCTGTCAAACGTCTTGCGGATGCGGCGTCCTGCTGCCCCGCGAGGTCTAATGTCCACCATGTAGCGACCATCATCGAGCTTCTTAATCGACATAAGAAAGCCCTCCGGCGCAGATTTCACTATCCTGGTAACAAATAGTGAAAATGTAAGATTTATAAACTGTTAACCAATCTGTTTATCGGATTGGTCTGATTCCGTTGATTCTGGCCCAATGTGTGCGAGGGCCGGTGCGATCTGACCAGCCTGCGGCGCAGTCTTATCGGTCATCAACCATAGGGTGTATTTTTGAAGTTGTGAGGTGTTCGTGATCTTCAACACAACCCCTAACCCTGGCTCCGCATGTCCGCCCTCATAGTTTTTTAAAGTACTTAATGCCAGCCCGCTGATTTCACAGAACTTTACTTGCGTTAATCCCTCCGCCTTGCGTATCGCCCTAATTTTTTCAGCTATGTTCATTTGACATGGTTCCTACCTTGGGACTATATTTCCCCAAAAGGTCTAAAGGTTAGAACCTTTTTGGGCGTGAGTTCCAGCCGCTAGAACGTTTTCAAACGGTTTAGAGAGGGCTGGATCTTACGAGATTAACACGAAATGAGCCGGGGGAAACGATGAGCGAGAAGGTCGGAGAACGCGAGCCAAGCGAGGGGCACGGTTTGCACGGGGTTCTTTTTGATATGTGCTCGGCAGAGCTGGTGATCCGTACGCGCATTGGCAATGCCAGTGAGAATTTATCTCGCCACGGAGTTATTTGTTGGAACCAGACGCAGGAAAGGGCCATTGAAGAACTGGCCCGCAGTTTGGCTGAACAAACAGGCATCGCGATTACCTGGCATGCAGGCAAGAGCGAAAAGCACGCCGATCACAATAAAAATGGTAGCAGCCAAGAGGGCGCCGCCAGTGACCAGCAACTCCAGGAAGGTGCATTTACGGTGGCTGAGTCCGTGGAATTAATGGGCCAGATCATGGGGTTAGTGAAGTCAAACAGCTTTAAGAATGGGAAAAAAATTCCAGTCCAGCAATTGTCTCAGATCTTTGTCTCGCTGGAAGCGCTGACGCGAAGAAGCCGGATTGCTCCGGCCTGTGATTAAAACGCTTCAAAACGATTATCGAGAGGTGAGTAGGGGAATTTTTGATGAATTTGCTTAGTCACTTCAGCATGCAACTCCCTGAGATCTTTATTTTCAGGACAGCTGATAGTTGTGGTGGATTGGGAAATAAGCGCATTGAGCGCTGCCAGATGGGCAATGATCTCTTTCCTGTTGTTCATGAATATGTTCCTTGCGGTTAATAAATTATGCCCGAGTCCTGCCAAGAACATGGGGCATAGCGAAAATACCACAAAAACCTGAGCCGGGCAGGGAGTTACCCGGCAACTAACCGGAGGTTTTATGGAAGCGAGTGATTGCACAATCAAATACCCGCTTGATGCCGTTCATGTAGAGAAGTTCGCCGAGCTGATCGGTAAACCAAAGACCGCAGTGGAGGAAATGATCAAGGCTAGAAAGCTGCCGGTCATTGAGTTGCGCGACCCCAACAAGCCTAACGCCCGCGCAGGTGAGCGCTGGGTTTATATCCCCGAGTTCAACCGCGCAGTGCGCGAGGCGTACTACAACCGCCCGGTAGAGCAGCGCGATGCCTGGTTGCTGTGGATGGGGCTTTAATGCGAACCGCTTCAGGGAGTAGCGCTATGAAAAGTGGAATTGGCGGAGCGGTCTCGCAGCTGAACAGTAAAACCAGCCTTTATCGTGGTTTTACTATTCTGAAGCTCCCTCGCAAAAAGCCTTATAACCGCCAGCGGTATCAAATTACGCATGGCGGCCATTATTTCGGGATTGATTTTGCGTTAGCCGAAGCGTGCAAAACGATAGACAGGGTCATTAATAAAAGCCGCTTTATTAGTCATTAAGGAGAAAGAAAAGTGAAACGCCTTTATGCCGAACAGATTAATAAAATGTTGGAAGATTATTATTTCAATCTGGAAAACAACCCGCAGGGCCGCGATTCACATTATGGCGTTTTAGCTAGCGGGATCCAGCATATTTATGGTGCCGCATTCTGCCTGAATGACGATGACACGCTTAGCGAGCTTCGCCCATTCGTCAACGCCATCATGAATGGAGAGATACCGCCTCCAGTGTTTGCGGGGATTGCTGCATGAGCATGTTCACCGAAGAGAAGACTTCATGGGCACAGGAAATGCTGATCCGCGAGGCAGTAGAGAACGCCAGGCAAGGATTCACGGTACAGCTTAAAAACGGCGCCCGTATTATCGTACCCGCGAATGATTCGTCAATTGACTTAATTATTCACGGTTTAGAAAAATCAATTCGCGGAGATTATGAACGCGATCGCCTGACGTTTATAGATTTTATGTATTACTGGCACGAAAGGATATTTAAGCTAGCTAAAAGAAAAAAACAGCGCCCTAACCCTTAATTAACCAGCGTTAAAAATAACGGCATTCATTTTGCCGGGGATTCGTTTTGCCTTTTTCAGGAGGTCGCATGTCGATCACGTCAATAAAACTGGATGGCGGAATAAGCGATCCGGAGTTTGTGGAAATAAGCGCCAACGCTCGGAAGCACGAACGCGCCCACCTTCTGGGCCTGCTGCGTATTTTTGTCGGCCAGCTGAAAAAGGAAAGTGCTACCCCGGAAGAGATTTATTCATCAATCGAGCGGTGGATTGATAGCCGCGAATTACCAATCAGCGAGGGCAATAAATAATGAATCATTTAATGGTCGATTTGATAATCACCAACGAGAAACAGTCTTCACCTTTGCTCGCTATCGAAGCCGTGTTCTTTGAGCCGTCAACGGGTCAGATCGGGAAAAGCTTTTACTCTCCAATCAATATCCGGATGGCGACAGGCCTGATCAACGTTGATACAGCCTTTGAGTGGATGAAAAAGGATTCCCACTGGCGCGCTGAATTAATGAGTGCCACCGAGGCCGAAGAAGGTGTGATGTGCGACCTGGCGGGCTTTATTGCCGACAACACCGAGCATCGGTTCGATAGTTTATTTGTGTGGTTCAAGGATACCCCGGAAAAGCTGGTCTCATTGCGGTATGCCGTCGAGCGCACAAAAGTGCTTGGCATCTTCCCTGACGGTACAAAATTCCGCTGCATTCGCTCTCTTCTCGATCTTGCCGCCGCCACTGGCTACGCCCCCCACGCACGGAAAGCCCTTGCGCGGTACACCCTGACAGATGCCGTCTATCAGGCCGAGCAGGTTTGCGAGATCTGGCAGCGCCTGACCTCCCCGCACATTGAATCGCTGTGAGGGCCGCCATGCATCCGCGTCTCTCCGTCATTTGTAGCGCACCGCTGCCGGTATGCAACAGGGCGTTAGCCGCCCTGAAATGCTTCGCGCGCGGTCAGCGCAATTTCTCCCGCGTCATGCCTCACGCCTATCTCGTGATCCGCATTGGTCGCCGCTGGCGCTTGCTCAGCAAGAACGGCGGCCAGCAGTGGCGGCTTATGACCCACGAAACCTACAACCAGGAATACCGCAAATGAACCGATCACCTGAATACGCCCAGGGTGCATTGGCCGCCCTGCACGAAGCCAAAATCCTCAATCTCGCAAACGCGACACCGCTCGCTGTACTGGAAAGCCCGGAGGCCGCGAAGACCCTCGTTAATCTGATGAATCTGGTGCTTGACCCGCTTATCCAGAAATACACCGCGATGGAGGCGAACCGTGATTAAGTCCCCGATCAAATGGGCGGGCGGAAAAACCCGCGTCATGCCGAAGCTGCTGAAGCATCTCCCAAAAGCCGATTGCTTAATAGAGCCATTCGTTGGCAGCGGTACCGTATTTATGAACACGGAATACCGCCGCTACGTCCTCTGCGACAGCAACCGCGCGCTGATAAATTTTTTTCGCGTATTAACCTCCGACACCGAGCGACTGATCGACACCGCGCGCGGAATGTTTTTGGGTGGCAATAACGAAGAGCAGTATTACAAGCGCCGGGCACTATTTAACTCCATGCAGTGGAGCGATACAGGCAAAGCTGATGCTGCTTTGCTTTACGCCACTTTGTTTCTGTATCTGAACCGCCATTGCTTTAACGGGATATATCGCGTCAATCAGATTGGTGAACATAACGTCCCGTTCGGGAAATATGCCGCACCTTACTTTCCGGCTGATGAAATGCGCAGCTTTGCCGAAAAGGCCAACGACACAAAAGCCATTTTCATGCATAGCGACTTTCGCCTTTCAATCCGCGCTGTCGTATACGCCAGCGATGACGCTGTCATTTATTGCGACCCGCCATACATCCCGGCCAGCAAAACCGCCAACTTCACCGCCTACGGCAAGCCATTTACCCTGGACGATCACCGCGACCTGGTTGCAACCCTGCTCGGTGCTCATCGCCAGCACGGCGCCCGCGCGGTGATATCCAACAGCGATACCCCAGAAACCCGCGAAATCTATTCCGCTTTCAATCTCCACGCCTTCAGCGTCCGCCGCTCTGTCAGCGCCAAAAGCCGCGATATGGCCGGTGAAGTGATCGGCGTTCTTCGCGGCGCCGCGGGTTGCAACTCTGGCGCATGTGGAGCTTGGACGAGCGCCACTGAACATCTGCGGCCGGCGGCGATATGGATCGGGTTTGACCTGGCCGCCGGATTCGATAACGGGAAGCCATCTGATGAACACGCTTGATGCCGTTGTGACGCGAATTCTGGACGTTCGTCCATATCGCCATTTCTGGGTCGTCGAGGTGGAGGTGCTGTGCTACGTCGATTACAGCAACACGATCATCATCCGCGATAGCGAAAAAGAAGCCCGCCAGGTTAAGCCCGGCGACACGGTAACGATCTGAGGGACCGCAAATGAACGAAGAAACCAATTATCGCCGGTTCTGGCGAAACCTTGTTATCTGCTGCGCGCTCTGCTCGCTGCTGTTCTGGCTCCCGATGGGCTATCTCGCCTTTCGTGTTTTCTCTGTGGTGTGGGAGGCGCTGTGGTTGCTTATTACAACGAAATAGACCTCCACGCAGCCCAGCACCTGCGCAACCTTATCGACGCCGGCCATATTGCGCCGGGCGTCGTTGATACCCGTTCAATTGAGGATGTAACCCCCAATGACCTTATCGGATTCAATCAGTGCCATTTCTTCGCCGGGATCGGCGGATGGTCTCTCGCGCTGCGCCGCGCAGGATGGCCCGACAATCGCCCCGCATGGACAGCATCATGCCCCTGCCAGCCTTTCAGCCAGGCAGGCAAAGGTCTTGGGTTTGCTGACGAGCGGCACTTATGGCCCTCCGCACACTGGCTTGTCGGCCAGCGCCGCCCTGTCGTGGTCTTTGGCGAGCAATCTGGCAGCGCTGACGCGAACGACTGGATCGACCTTGTACAAGCTGACGTGGAAGCCCTGGGCTATGCCTTCGGGGCGACTGCGTTTCCGTCTGCGAGCGTCGCCGCGCCGCACCAAAGAGACCGTGCTTATTGGGTGGCCGACGCCGATCGCCAGCAATGGGAGAGGTGCGGGGAATTTCAACCGACAGGGGGGGGTAAACCTTCAGACTGCGGCGTTATTAGCGGGTTGGCCCACACCGACGGCAACGGACGGGAAGGGCGGTTATCAGGGTGGACGGATCCGCAACGGGAGGCTATCAACGGACAGGCTGGACGTGGCTGCGCAATTAGCGGGCTGGCCGACGCCAACCACGAGCAACGATCGTTCACCATGCCCGCAAGAAGCTATGCAGACGTATCGCGAAAATGGAACAAAGATTCAGAAGCGCTTGCAGGATGTGGCGGTCCTGAGTGGCCAGGTCCGGTTAACGGCTTCTGGCGAGATGCTGACTGGCTATACTGCCGGGATGGAAAGTGGCGGCCAGCTAGACCCGGATCATTCCCGCTGGCTGATGGGGTTCCCGCCCGAGTGGGAAGACTGCGCGCCTACGGAAACGCTATCAACATTGAAGCGGCGGCAGCGTTCATAAAAGCGTATATGGCGGCGGAACAATGACCGCCGCATCAACTGCGCCTCACATCGCGCAGCCGGGTCGCGCTGACGCCACCCGGTATGATTACGAGTGGCAGAAGCCGAGACCTGCCATTTATGTTGATAAGACTCCTGCTGTTGATCTGGTTGAACTTGGTCAAGAGAAGGAGTTTTTGGCGTGGGTAAAAGTCACCCTTGCACCGCTACCTCGCTTTATTCGCCTGCGCCTGGCTTCCCGCATTGACAGCATTCACACCATGAAGGGCAGGCACATAGCCCGCCTGGCGCTGCGCGACATCATCCGCAGGGATCTGCCGCCTATCAATATGGTTAATGAGCAATATGCTATTGCGATGACCGATGAGGCTAAATCTCAGGCCGATACGGCATTTAAGGGGTTAAACCCGCTTTATCACACGTTCAACACCCTGCATGGATTGGTTGAGCGCTTTAATCGCCTGCCGGATTTCACGCCGGGAGATGTCGAGCTGCTGGCGCAGGATATCGCCATCTATATGCGGTCTGTGCTGAGTGAAGTTCATGAAACGATAGAGACGCAGAGTGATCGCAAATATGCCGGGTACCTTTACACCGAAGCGGCCATCCTCGCGCGGCTTTTCTTCCTGACGCCACCGAGCTGGGGAAAGTATTGTCGCGGCGCGTTGTTTATTGATGAGGCTACTACCGGCATCAGCAAGATGCTGGATGATCGCTACTGGCACCGCAACCTGAAAAAGTACGCCACGCGCTGGCGCGAGCATCTACACATTGCTTTTGGCGATGTGAAACGTGGTGCTGCTCCGTATTGCAGTAAGCACCACGTTGACGAGTGGGACGCCAGACGCAAGCGCAGCCGCGCGATCATGGCCCGCCTTGAGCTGGAAGATCAGGACACCAAAGAACGTATTTCGCTTATTAAGCAGATCGATAAGAGCATATCTAACCCGGCATTGCGCCGCGTTGAACTCATGACCCGCATCGGCGGCTTTGAGAAGGTAGCCACCGAAAGCGGCTACGCGGGCCAGTTTTTTACCCTGACAGCACCATCCAAATACCACGCATATACCGTATTCGGTCATCGTAATGCCAAATGGAACGGCGCCAGCCCGAGAGCGACGCAGCGCTACCTTAACCGGGTATGGCAGAAAATCCGCGCAGAGCTGGCCCGCCGCGAAATCCCGGTTTTTGGTTTGCGTGTAGCCGAGTCTCACCACGACGGTACGCCGCACTGGCATGGCCTGCTGTTCTCTTTGCCGGAACATTCCGCCGAGCTGATGGAAGTGATGGAAGACTACGCCACCCGCGAGGATGTGGAAGAGTTGCAGGGTAAGCATGGTAACCAGCCGCGCTTTGACATGAAGCCTATTGACCATGAGATCGGCAGCGCCACCGGCTACGTGGTGAAGTACATCAGCAAGAATATTGATGGTTACGCGCTCGACGGTGAAACCGACGACGAAAGCGGCCGGCCACTCAAAGAAACATCTAAACACGCTACCGCCTGGGCTTCATGCTGGGGTATCCGTCAGTTTCAGTTTTTGGGTGGCGCGCCGGTGTCTGTCTGGCGCGAGTTGCGCCGGTTCCGCAATCAGGAACAGGCCGACAAGATAAACCCGCTGTTTGCCGAGCTACACCGCGCGGCCGATGCTGGCGACTGGCAGCAATACACTCAATTACAGGGCGGCGCACTGGTTGCCCGCCGCGATCTACCGCTGCGCATCTGGTACCAGCAGAAAGACGAGCCGAATGATTACGGTGAATATCGTGACCTCATCAAAGGTCTGATGATGCCAGCCGTTCAGATCCCACCCATTGAAACCCGCCTGCATTCCTACTCAATCGTAAGGAAGAAACCGGAGGTTTTAGACGACTCCGGCCAGGTAGTTGACTTTGATTTTGACCTTCCGGGCGCGTCCGCGCCCTCTAGGACTCGTGTCAATAACTGTACCGAGGCTAAAAAACAAACAAATCCGCCGCCAGGATCACCGTCATTAATGACGGTGTCAGCTGACGGGGAGGAGCCGGAACAGTTTGAAATCGGTCAGTTAACACGCGACCAGCGAAAACAGGTGTTTGAGAGCATTCGTAACTACAAACCGCCGCGGCAAAAATCGCCTGCTGATGAGTTTGAGGAGCTGGCGCGCAGCATAACCAGCGGTGACTGTTCCGAATACGACACTCGCCGGGCTGAAAGTTACCTCAAAGCCGCCCACGAAATCAGGCGGCAAGAGCAGGTTTTATCACCGGAAATTGCCGGGCTGGCAGGGTTAATCCAGTCGTGGGCACAGGTTAAAAAAATTCAGATCAGTAAGCCGCAGGCCATACAGCTGGCGCGCGGCAATGAAGTGACGGTGCTGGATACGGTGTATCGGGCGCATCCGGTTACGGGTGAGCTGATCATTGCCGGGGTTGATAAGCCGTGGCGTAAAACTCTGGCAGATCATAAAGCCGGTGACCTGGTCACGCGTTGGAAGAAAGCAGCTAAACGGAAAAGCCGCTGATTATTCAGGAGGGCACGGTCACTTTTGACCGTGCTGGCCATTCTATCGAGCACCGTCATTTTTAGCAGTACTGCAGAACTATTTTTAGGAGATTGGCGAGTATGAGCTATCTGGGAAGCAAGGCGGGCAGCGGTGTTTATCAAAAAATCATCGCCGAAATGCCACCGCATGATACCTACATTGAAACGCACCTGGGCGGCGGCGCGGTGATGTTGCGCAAGCCCCCGGCGCGACGTAATTGGGGGATCGATATTGACCCGGAAACCGTCGAGATATTTAACCAGGGCAACCCTGATTTTCTGGATAGACTGGCCGACACCCTGTTTATTGATGTTGGGGATGCCGTCGAATTCTTGAGTTGCTTTGATTACGCCTCTGCCGGCCGCGTCTTAATTTATTCTGATCCGCCATATCTCCACGAAACGCGCTCCAGTTCTGCGCGCTATCGGCATGAATACACCATTGGCGATCATTACCGCCTGTTGGGCTTGCTCTGCTCGATGCCAGAAAATGTGAGCGTAATCGTATCGGGATATCCTTCTTCGGTTTATGACAATGCCTTACCGAACTGGCGCAGCAAGGAATTTCAGGCCATGACGCGCGGCGGCGTGCGCACCGAGAAAATCTGGATGAACTACCCAGAGGGGGCCGCATACTCGCATGCGTTCGCCGGTAAAGACTACAACGATAGGTATCGGATTAAGCGAAAAGCGCAGCGCTGGAAGGATAAATTTGCAGCATTACCGCCAGCAGAACGACTGGCGATCATGGTAGCGCTGGGTGAGGTGGAGTAAAAAGCAAAAAGCCGCTTAATCAGGCGGCTTTTGTGCATCGGACGGGCTAAAAACCATCAAATTCATCACTAAAGATAATCTTCTTCATAGTCATTAATCAGATCATTTCCATAATCAGACAGTAGTTTAAGGGCAAAAGTGGTTTCTTCCAGGCTGGCTGCTCCCATCGCAGCAAATACCGTTAATTTAACCAGCAAAAGCGAGCCTGATAGCTCTGAGCCATTCATCATCAAGAAGATAGAGGCCGCCTGAAACGCGGTTCTTTTATTACCGTCATGGAAAGCATGCGCTTTTGCTATGCCAATAAGGTACATAGCGGCAAGAGCATAAATATCGTCAACACCTTCATAGTAATGCAGGTTCTGAATACGGTTTAACGCCCCCTCCAGTAGCCCAGCATTGGGGCTGCCACTCTGAGGGAGGGTTTCAGCATGTATCCGCTCGACCTCGCCTGTCGACAGAAAAACCAGATCCATTAGTTATCCTCAAGCCTCTTGATGATTTCGGCGTGTTTTTCCTTCGTGCGCTTCATTGCCTCTTCAAAGGAAAGCGCCTTTTTCCCATGAGAAAACAACGTGGGGTGGCGCTTTGCGAGTTCACGCGTTGTCTGCAACAAAGGATGTTGGCTCATTTTAGTTACCTTTTCTCGAATGCTTCTGAGGTCATCGCTGGCAGCAAGATATTCAGGGCTAAGATCCGAACCAGAAAGAACAACATCCTTCCGGTCTTCACCCTTAATAGTGATGCTTCCACCAGAGCGGAGGTACTCCAGCATATCGCCAATATTTGCACGAAATTCAGCGTCAGTTACAGTTTTCATATTCGTTTCCAGCATTCGCACCGTAGCGTAAATATAGCGACATATTGCGCAATAATAACACGCCTTCAAGGTGTTTGATGTAGTGCAAAAAGGTGCACAAATTTGCACAATTTTTGAAACGTCGTTTTTGCCCCGCAGCGCCAGTACTGGCGGGACTTCGGCGGTCTGCACAAAGTGCACAAAAAGACGCATGTTTAGCGCGCAGGCGAGGCGGGGGAGTAAGCGCGCGCTTTGGGGGTAGGGAAGGGGTCGGCATACCTCGCCAAAAGCCGCCTGCCGGGCGCGCACTTTCGCGGTGCATCCGGCGAGCGGGCAGGCAAAAGCCCGCCAGAATGGCGCTGGCTGCGTCTGGTTGGTGATATGACATTGAGGTGTTGCAGGTTGGCCGACATGGCCGGGAATGGCGGTGCTGCAGGTCGGTACCGCACCGCCAGGAATGGCGGTGCGGCCTGGTGTTACTGCGCGACGTCGAGCAGGGCGTAAGGGTTGAAGCGGATCACCTCTTCGCCGAGCCAGTCGTTAACATGCTTCATCGCTTCCATGACCGGCGTCAGCTCGTTGACCGCAAAGACTCTCGCCGCCTTCTCGACGTCGCCGAACGATCCGTTGCCTTCCGGGATGGCGCCCATCAGCTGCGGCGGAACACGGTGAGCCGCGAGCATGTCGTCACGCGTGGAGGACTTCACACCCACAAACTCATCCTTTGCCGATATCTGGCTGAACGGCAGGATCTGCACGGCATCTTTGCCGACGCCGGGCGCACTCAGCAGGATGTTTTTAAATGCCCCGCCTCGCCGGGTATCGGTCAATGTTTTCTTCAGGTTCTCCAGGCTTTCACCGTCAGCCACTGCGCTGCTGACGTAGACGATACAGCCGGCATGCGACCCGTTGTCGTAGTAGAGCTTGCGGAACTTGTCGGCGGAGTGCGCCAGGTTGGCCGACAGCAGGCCGGCGAAATATTCAGGCATGCCGTAGATCTCCTGGTGAATGTCGGGGTTGATCACATGGCACACCGAACCGGTTTCGAACTGGTGGTCATCAAGGCCGGACTGAATAAACCAGTAGGTGTCGAGGTCAGAGCCTCGCCGGGTGTACTTCGCCAGTGAGTTACGAAAACCCATTGGCCCATACAGGCGGTTACGACGCATCTCAAGGTACGCATTACCGAACACAAACCAGTCGAGCGCAAAGGCGCTGAACGCCTGGCGCGATAACAGTTTGTGCGGGATAAAGCATCCGGCCAGCACGTTACGCTTGAAGAACAGCGCCGACTGGTGCCAGCTCGCATAGCCGAACTGGCGGGCCAGTCCGTACCAGCTGATCGGCGTCTCGTAGTACCGGCCATTGTTGGCGCAGTACATGTTATCCAGCAGGTCATGAGCTCCGGTCACCGGCCACGGGCCGTCGAACGTGAACGCGCTCAGGCCGGGGGCTGACTTCAGGGCGTCGGCGAGGTCGGCTTGCTCTCTGGCATACTGCCTGCCGCGCGGGGATTTTCGTCTGCTCATCAGTACTCCATAACAGTCATAGTGTTGCCGCCTTCCTGACCCAGCGGCTCGTTAACAGTGGCGAGCATGGTCGCCCAGGCGAGATCGCCGTGACTCACACCACGGGCACGGTCGGTGTCATAAGTGATGACGCCGCCAGGCGTGACCACTTTGCGCACAGCACAGAAGGCAGTGATCAGGTCATACTCTCCCCGGTCATACTCCCAGCGACCGGCGCGGATCAGTTGCAGCATTTTTAGTACCAGCATGCGCTTGCTGGCTGGCGAGAACTGGTAGCACACCGCCGCAGGGAAACGCTTCTTCACGAGCTGGTAAACCGCCTCACCAATGCCGCTACCGTCGATACCTATGTGCTGCACGTTGTAGCGCGTGAGCATGTTAATAATCATGGCGGCCTGCGCCTCAAACTCCATGCCGCGCACGCGAATGGTCTCGATGGTGCGGAACTTGCCGCCGGGGATCAGTGGCGCTGCGTTAACAGAGATGGCCCCGCTGTCGCCTTTGCCGCTGGAGCCGTTGGGGTCGTAGCCAATCCATACCGGGCGATCGGCCATCGGGCGCATGGCGTAGGGCTTCCAGTCCGGCCACTCGTCGTAACCGTCTGCGGCGCAGCTCAGCAGCATGTTGTAGTCAAAGGCGGTTTCACCATCCTTGATGAAGACACAACCGTAGAGGTTGTCGTACTCTTCCGGGCTGCTCTCCTCGCGGATTTCGTCAATGTCAGTCAGAGTCCAGCCGTGATCGATGGCGTCCTGCAACGTGACGATCTGGCGCCAGATTTTGTCCGGGCACATCACCCCGCTGTTAAGCGTCTTCCAGGACGTGTCGAACTCCACGCGCTTACTATGGCTGCGGCCTTTGTTGAACGCCTCACCAGACCAGAAGGGGTACGCCTCGTGACTCTCTGCCGACGGCGTCGAGAAGTAGGTACGCGTCAGCCCCTTCAGGGTCGCCATTGCGCCGGCCACTTTCTTCAGGTTGGCAAACTGCCCGACCCAGAAAAATTCATCGAAATACAGGTTGCCGGTGTACGACTGCGCGGTTGCGGCTGACGTGCCGAGAAAGTGCAGCTCCGCGCCGTTGAACAGCTGGATCATGTCACCGCCCTTTAGCTCCACGTCCACCTCAGCAGCAGCGGAACGAATGAAGGTGCGGAACTGGTACGCCTGGCGACGGCTGGCCGACAGAAATATCTGATTGCGCTGATGTTTGTGCTCAACCTCGTCAGACAGCGCACGCAACAGCGCCTCGTGGGCAAAGTACCAGGTCGCGCCAATCTGACGGCTTTTCAGGATAGCCCGGTTACGCCACCGATGATTGTCGTACCAGTTCTTTTGATGCCAGCGCAGAGAGCCGAGTATGTTCTCTCGTAACGCAGCGATCTGCGCCTCTGAAAAGAAGTTCTGTTTCTTGCGGATCTTCTTCTTCGGCTGCGTCACTGGTGTGCCGTTATCCAGCTTTTTGAGCTGTCGCGTCAGCAGGTCAATTTCCTTGAAGTCGCCACCGGTCTTTGTGTCCTTACTGGTGAGCTGGATCAGTCGCGCATCAATGGACGTTGTGACGCGCTGAACTGGCGGCGTGGTGTCCCATTCGTCACGTTTTTTCCATGAGTAAATCGTGTTCTGATTGATACCCATCAGGCGCGCGATTTCCGCCGGCGGGTATCCCTGCCAGTAGAGCTGCCGCGCCCGCTGCATGATGAATGCTTCTTCAATCGCCATTAATCCTCCTCGCTTCCTGCCGGGGAGATTAACCCGCGCGCGCGTGCCCTTTCGCCCGCTTTTGGTTGTGGTAGCTCCCTCACAACAACAACGCGTTGAGCGCGTGCGTCACCGCCTGCCATCATCACCGGGAACTCAGAAACCGAGCGAGTAAACGAACATGGCAGGCACAACCAAACCCCGTAAGAAATTCCGCGTTGCCGTCTCCGGTAATACCGTTGATGGCCGCGAAATTCAGCCGCAACACCTCCGTGATGCAGCGGCGAACTACAGCCAGGAAGTGTACGGCGCACGCGTCAACATTGAGCACTATCTCTCCATGTATCCCGGCAGCGACTTTGGCGCGATGGGCGATGTGGCAGCACTCAGCACCGAGGACATTACCGAAGGGCCGCTGGCCGGGCGCACGGCGCTGTATGCGGAAATTGAACCGTCTGATCGCATGGTGCAGATGACCAATAAGGGGGAGAAGGTCTACTCCAGCATTGAGCTGCACCCGCAATTTGCCCTTAACGGCAAGGCCTATGTCGTGGGGCTGGCGATGACCGATACGCCGGCAAGTCTCGGCACCGAACGCCTGAAGTTTGCCGCGCAGCACCGCGCATCGGTGATGGCCTTCAACAACCAGCAGGCAGAACCGCCGATGTTCACCGAAGCCATTGAAGCCGAGGTCATTGAGCTGACCGCTCAGCGCAGCGACGAGGGCGCGAAGTGGTATAGCCGCGTGATGGGCATTATCAGCAAAGGCCAGAAAACTGATGATCAGCGCTTCAGCCAGATGCATCAGGTCGTTGAAGCCGTGGCGCAATCACAATCTGAACAAATTGACCAGTTCAACGCCGCTGAACTGGAGCGCCAGCAGGACAAAGCCGCCATCCAGAAGCTGACCACCGACCTTGCCGCGCTGCGCCAGCAGCTTGAAGGGACGGACGGCAATTTCAGCCAGCGCCAGCCAGCGAACGGCGGCGCGAACGCGCAGCTCGCTGATTACTGATATCCATAACGAGAGATCCCGACATGAGAAATCCTACCCGTAAGCTGTTTGACAGCTACGTTGCCCGCCAGGCACAGCTGAACGGCGTCAGCGCTGCCGCCGTTGCGGCGCAATTCAGCGTTGATCCGACCGTGCAGCAGCGCCTTGAAGCGGCCGCGCAGCAGGATGATGCTTTCCTGAAACTGATCAACGTCTTTGGCGTTGAAGAGCAGATCGGCCAGAAAATCCTGATCGGCAGCAAAGGCCCGCTGGCGGGCGTCAACAACAGCACCACCAACCGTCGTAATCCTGGCGCTAACGACCAGATGGATCCGTACAACTATCTGTGCCGCAAAACCAACTACGACTACGCCGTCAGCTATGCGCAAATGGATGCGTGGGCGCATCAGCCGAACTTCCAGCCGCTGATTAGCTCTGCGATGGCCCGTCAGATGTCGCTCGACCGCATCATGATCGGCTTTAACGGTACCAGTTACGCCGACCCATCAGACCGCGCAGCGAATCCGCTGTTGCAGGATTGTGGTATTGGCTGGCTGCAAAAAATCCGCAACGAAGCGGCGCACCGTCGCATTACCGGCGTGACGATCACCTCGCGCAACCAGAACAACGCCATTGTCGCCGAGGGCACCTACGGTAACGTAGCGGCTGCGGTCTATGACGCCAAAAACAGCCTCATGGATGAATGGCATAAGCGCAACCCTGACAACGTGGTGATTTTGTCCGGCGATCTGCTGACAACCAGCAATTTCCCGACCATCAACGCCATGAGTCAGACCAACCCGAACACCGAAATGCTGGCCGGTCAGCTGATTGTTGCGCAGGAACGCGTCGGCAACATGCCGACCTTTATTGCGCCTTACATGCCAGGTAACGCCATTCTCATCACGCCGTTTAAAAACCTCTCGATTTACTACCAGCGGGGTGGTCTGCGCCGGACGATCAAAGAGGAGCCGGAATACAACCGCGTGGCAACGTACCAGTCCTCGAACGATGACTTCATCGTTGAAGACTACGGCGCAGTGGCCTTTATCGACGGCATCACCTTTGCCGAAGCGGCAGAAGGCGGCGAGTAACCGTGCACCAGGCGGGCTACGGCCCGCCGTTATTCGGGGAAGAGATAATGCTGACACCGGCACAAAAACATTTTCAGACGGTCATGGCCGAGCGTCATGGCAAAACCGACCAGCAGTCAGATACCGCACGGACGGCGCACGAGCAAATCATGCACCGGCTGCGCATGGATCAGAGTGCATTAAAGCGGGTGCAGTCTGACCAGGCGAAAGCAGCGATGAAACGCCAGCTGCTGCCGAATTATGAGGGCTGGATCGAGGGCACTCTCGACGGCGACAGCGGCCGACAGGACGAGGTAATCGTCACCCTGATGGTTTGGGCGATCGATGCCGGCGATTACGCGCTGGCCGCCCGTATTGGCCGCTATGTCGTTACACATGGCCTGCTGATGCCAGACCGCTTCAACCGTACCGCCGCAACCGTTCTTGTCGATGAGATTTGCGATCCGATCCTGGTGCAGGTCAAGGCAGACGATACCACCGACGTCACGCCATATCTGGCGGTGCTCGATGAGGTTGCAGAGTTCACCGCCGGCAGCGATATGCCCGACGTGGTTCGCGCCAAACTCTGCAAAGCACGCGCTTTTGCGCTGCGAAACGGCACAACCGAAGAACAGACCGCCGCGCTGGCACTGTTGCGCCAGGCGCTGACTCTGGATGCGGGCGCCGGGGTGAAAAAAGAGATTGAACGCCTTGCCCGCGCGGTGAAAAAAGCCGCAGCAGACGCGGGCGCAGGTGAGGGCGGTGATGCTGATGGTACCGATGGAGGCGATAGCGCTGAAGGTACTGGCGATACCGGCGGAGATACCGCAGCGGACGGCGCAGGCGAAGCTGCAGCAACGTCAGATCCGGCGGTAGCGGCCAGCGCCACAGCGACCAAAACCACCCGCAAAAGCACAACTCGTAAGACGGCAGCGCGCAAAACAACCACGAAAAAAACGCCTGCTGTCAAAAAATAACCGACTTGCGCCCCGTGCGCTGGCGGCGCGGGCGGAGATCTGCAACGCATTGCGTTTTCTTTTCTCCGTCCGCTCACCGCCACCTATTCAGGAGACGACGCGATGAGCCTTGTAGCCGGTCGCACTGTTACCCCCTCCTCGGAGGATGTGCCGGACACTGACGACGGTGGCGAGAAAGTCACCGCCGGGACGTTCTGGCCGGAAATCGCCCTGAGCGATGTGCGCATGGAGATGCGCATCAATGGTGCGGTGACCACCTCGCGCCTGAAGCAAGCCGTTATTGAGGGGGTATCCCACACCCTCGATCAACTGGTTGACTGGCAGGCCGTTCAGCTGTCAGCGGGTTACATCCGACTGGCCGACGTCCCGGCGGTCGAGGTGAACGGCGAAAGCGTGAAGGTCCACCGTTTCCGCCGGGCGGTATTCAGTATTGCCCGTGCGCACATCCTCGGCACGAACCGGGACGTGGATACCTCGGGCGATGCGGGCGAAAAACGCGCCGCGGCGCTGACCTCGCAGGCCGATGATATGTGGCGCGATGCACGCTGGGCGATCTCCGATATTCGCGGCACCGTGCGCAATACTGCGGAGGCATTCTGATGAAAGTCAAAGCGTTGCAGGGCGACACGGTAGACCTGTTATGCCAGCGGCACTACGGCTCCACGCAGGGCGTGACTGAGATCGTCCTCGCTGCTAACAAAGCGCTGGCCGGTCAGATCTTTCTCGACGCAGGCCAGGTGGTAGAGCTGCCGGAAATCAGCACCACGGCGACACAGGAGACCGTGCAGCTATGGACTTAATCAATCGCATCTGGAATGGCGTGACGTACTCCTGGTCAACGTTTCTGACGGGCGTTGGCGTCATGACGCAAAAGGACTGGCTCACCGCCGCCGGCATCCTGATTGGTATCGCCGCCGCTGTGTTGGGCGAGATGCACCGCCGCCGGATGGCGCGCATTCAGGAGACCAATAACACGCTGCTGAACGAACTGATCGACGCCATCCGCGACGACACCGAGAACCGCCAGGACGTTAAAGAGCTGATCCGAACCATCCGGGAGGCGCCGCGATGAAAAAACGCATTATTGCCTGCTCAACCGCCGCGATCATCTCGCTGGCGGCGACGCTCTGGCCACAGGCGCTGCGAACCAGCCCGGAAGCACAGCAGAAGATGGCGAAGTACGAGGACTGTCGCAAGACCCCGTATTACTGCCCGGCAGGCGTGCTGACGGTGGGTATCGGCTCCACCTCAAAGGTGGAGAACCGCGAATACGCCGAGGGCGAGATCGCCGAGCGCTGGGTTAACGATTTGATGCGCGCCGAAAAGTGCACGAACCGCGAGTTTAATGGTGCCGCCGCACCGCAGAAGGTCTTCGAGAGCATGACCGACGGCACCTTTAACGTCGGCTGTACCGGGCTGGGCTGGTACACCAACGCCAAAGGCCAGAAAGTCAGAACCACCCTCTGGCGCCATGCGCAGGCGGGAAACTGGCGGGGCGTCTGCGAACGACTGACGGACTTTGTGAACTCCGGTGGCAAGCGCCTGCAGGGGCTGGTCAACCGCCGGGAAGAGTTCAAAGCCTGGTGCTTATCTGACCCGGCGCTGAAGGGGGCGAAATGAAAGCGGCCGCCATTCTTGCCATCGTGATGTTTGTCCTGCTGATTGCCGCCGTCAGCGGTCTTGCGTGGCAAAGCCATAAGCGCGAACAGGCAGAGCAATCGCTGACCAGCACCAAGGGACAGCTGAAACAGACCGGCGATGTGCTGACCGAGGTCAGGGCGCTACGCCGGGACGTCAATCAGGTTGAGGCCGGGCTGAAGCAACTAAACCAGCAGCGCACCGCAACGGGAGAACACCGACGTGAAAACATCAAAACCGCACTGGCCGGTAACGGCTGCGCCGTTGCTCCTGTGCCTGCTGTTGGCGCTGACAGCCTGTACCAGCGAGCCGAAGAAGTCAGCGCCGCAGATTATTCAGGAGCCCTTGCCCGAAAGCCTGACGGCAAAAACTGATGTTCCGCCACCACCGGCCAGGCCGATGACGTGGGGCGGGCTTGCCGTCTGGACGGACTCATTACTTGATGCGCTGGATACCTGCAACGCCGATAAGGCGGGGATCCGTGAGCTGGAACTGCGGCGTATTGCCAGGGGGATAAAGTGAAAAAAGCCGAACTACTGCGTGCTGCGCTGACCGCCGGTAATACCTGGTGCAAAGCCAACCCGGAACAAATCACGGTCTGGGTGGAAAAAGGTCATATCCAGATTGAGGCGACCGGCGAAGCGTCGTTCATGTACCACTACACCATTCAGGTGCTGGCGATGGATTTTCCCGGCCAGGTGGACGATCTCATGCTGCCGCTGCTGGCGTGGGTATGGCAGCAACAGCCTGACTTGCTGCTGAATCCCGACAATAACCGCAAGGTGGAGTTTGACGCCGAGATCGTCAACGACGATGTCGCCGACATTCTGTTTAAGGTGCCTGTCTGGGAGCGCGTCATAGTGACAAACGACGCATTCGGCACGCCGAAGGCGGAGCATCTCGCCGAGTCCCGACCCCGTTTCAATGGCGGAGAGTGGGAGATGGTCTTTAATCCCGAGTCCGGAGGCGCACTGGCATGAGCAATGATCCGTCGTTTCATCAGCTTGATGAGGTGTTTGCGGCCATTCTGGAAGGGGCGTCCGTACAAGGCCGCCTGCGCATGGCCAGGGGGATGGCTACGATGTTGCGCCAGAGTCAGAGCCGGCGCATCGGCAAGCAGGAAGACCCGGACGGCACGAAATATGAAGGCCGCCGCCGCAAGGTGCTGCGTGCGCGCGCAGGAATCAAATTCATATGGCAGGGGCAGGAAAGAAACCTGCGCAACTGGCGTACAACCCGCAGTAGGCGGGGGCGCATGGTGAGCGGTTTTGACGTGGAGCGCGGGGCGCAGCGGTCATTCTATCGCGAGGATATTGAGCGTTATCTCGATATCAACCTGAGTGAAACGCGCCGCAATACCACTACGGCCGAGCCGATGTTCCGGCGCCTGAGAACCGCGCGCTTCCTGAAGTCACGCGCTACGGTCGATGGCGTTGAAGTGGGCTATTCCGGCGTTGCTGCGCGTATCGCGAGAGCACATCAGGAAGGGCTACGTGATCGGATTAATGACAGCGGTGCAATGGCGGACTACCCGCGCCGCGAGCTACTGGGCCTGAGCAAAGCCGACCGCACGGCTATTTTCCGCCACGTGATTAACTCACTGGAGGGGCGCTGATGGAGATTGCCGGGCTGCTTCGCCTGCTTGAGAACATCGCCCGCACCGGCACGGTGACGGAGATCGACGAGGGAAAATGGCGCGTTCGCGTGCAAAGCGGCGAGCTCGAAACCACCTGGCTGCGCTGGACGGCGCAGCGGGCCGGTGCGTTTAAAGTTTGGGTGCCGCCGTCCGTCGGCGAGCAGGTCTGGTTCCTGTGCCTGGGCGGCAATACCGACGTCGCGTTTATCGGTGGGAGCCTGTACAGCGCCGACAACCCGGCACCGGGCGCATCGCGTAACGAGATGGTGGTAACGGCACCGGATGGTGCGACGTTCCGCTATGACGCGGAGGCGGGGGCGTTGCAGGTGAGGGGCATTAAATCCGCCGTGGTTGAGGTGTCAGTCAAAATCACGCTGGACACGCCGGAGGTGGAGTGCACCAACCTGCTGACGACCAAAAATCTTAACGTCACCGAAGGCGGTGAGATGCACGGCGATATCACCCACACCGGCGGGGCGTTCACCTCTAACGGTGTGCAGGTGGATGATCACAGTCACGGCGAGGTTGAGCGCGGTGGCGACTGGACGGTGGGCACAAAATGACAGAGCGCTATCGCGGTATGAATGCCGCAGGCACCGGCACCCTGACCGACGAGGATCACGTGTGGCAGTCAGTTAACGACATTCTGCTGACGCCGGTTGGTAGTCGCCTGATGCGCCGTAACTACGGCTCACTGTGCCCTGACCTTATCGACAGCCCGAAAAACGACGTCACCCGCCTGCAACTGATGAGTGCGGCGGTGATAGCGCTGGCGGCGTGGGAGCCGCGGATCGTGCTGGACACCATCAATGTGACGTATTCCGCCAGTGGCGCGGTAACTGCTGAGATGTCCGGCATGCTGACCGAATCGATGGAAAAGAGCACCCGTGCGGTGACGTTAAAGGGGGATGCCAATGCCAACAATTGACCTGTCACAGCTGCCATCACCGACCATTATCGAAGAGCTGGACTTCGAGGCCATCCTCATTGAGGTAAAAGCGGTGATGGTGGCTGCATTCCCGGATGATCAGCAGACAGCCTGTCGCGGCAGCGATAGAGCTGGAGTCGGAGCCGCTGAATATTATTGCTCAGGCAGTGGCGTACCGTGAGCTGTTGTTGCGCCAGCGCATCAATGAGGGTGCAGCAGCCTGCATGCTCAGTCACGCGACTGGCGATGACCTGGATAATATTGCTGCCAATCTGGACACGGAACGCCTGGTTATCACCGAAGCGACGGACACCACCGACGCCGTGACAGAAAGCGACGAGGCACTGCGCCTGCGCGCACAGGCCGCATTTGAAGGGATGAGCGTTGCCGGGCCGTCAGACTGCCTATGAGTATTTCGCCCGTAGTGCCAGCGGCAAGGTTGCTGCCGTACGCGCAACCAGCCCGTCACCGGCAGAGGTGGTGATCGCTATCCTCTCCAGTGACGGCGACGGGACGCCATCGGCCGAACTGATTTCGACGGTTCAGGCGGCGGTTAACGATGAAGATACACGCCCGCTGGGCGATCGCGTGACGGTGCAGGGCGCCGAGATTATTGAATATGCGATTGATGCCACCCTGTACCTGTATCCGGGCCCGGAGTCGGAGCCCATCATTAACGCCGCACTGGCCTCGCTGCAGACCTTTCTCGCGAATGCCGATAAAAAAATCGGCCGTGATGTGGTGCGCTCCGCCATTTCGGCAGCGTTGCATGTCCAGGGGGTGCAACGCGTGGTGATCAATTCACCGGAAAGCGATTTGCAGATCGATAACACGCAGGTGGCACGAAATACCGGCTACGAAGTGGAAAACGGCGGCACCGATGAGTAATTCTCTGCTGCCGCCGTCCTCCGGGGACTGGCTTCGCTACACCGAAGCCGGCACAGCCAGGCTGTCGGCGATCACAGTTGCACTTCGCACACTGTGGACGCCGACCGCTTGCCCCGTTGATTTGCTGCCGTATCTGGCCTGGGCGTTGTCAGTTGACAGGTGGGATAAAGGGTGGCCGGCAGAGAGAAAAATTGCCGCCATACAGCGATCGTACTGGCTGCACCGGCGCAAGGGTACGCGTGGCGCGGTGCGGCGCGTCATTGAGGACATGGGGTTTTCAGCGACGTTCGCGGAGTGGTTTGACGTCGGCGACGAACCGGGAACATTCCGCCTTGAAGTCGATATCAATGAGGTCGGGCTGACACAAAAGACCTTGGCAGAACTGAATCGCCTGATTGACGACGCAAAACCGGTCAGCAGGCATGCCGCCCGGCTCAATATCGCCGTTAAGCTGACGGGGGATATCTGGGCCGGATCCACATTATGTGGCGGCGACATTATCAGCATCTATCCGGAGGATTTTGAACCGGAAGAGAACATTACTTACAACGGCGTGATTTTTCACGATGGCAATTTTAATTACGGGTAAGAGTATGACCAGACTTCCAGAGTCCTCATCGTGGGAAGAAGAGATTGAGCTGATCTCCCGGAGCGAGCGCGTCGCCGGGGGACTGGATGGCCCAGCAAACCGCCCACTGAAAAGCCTGGCAAACCGTACGCGGTATCTTAAAGACCAGGCCGACACAGCAGATGAATCGATCGCCGAAAAAGTCAGTGCGGTAAAGACGTTCGCCGAGGGCGCGACCCTGGAATCGCCGCGTGAAGAAATCCTGTTCGACAGTTATCGCCTGGTGTGGACAGGGGAATTTCCGAAAACGGTTCTGGCTGGCAGCACGCCGCAAGGGACGGGCGGAATTGGTGCCGGATGCTGGGCGTATACGTCGGATGCTGTAATTCGCCAAAACCTGGGTTCAGGCGAAGAGGGTATGGGTTCATGGCTCCTGGCCTTTAAACAGACATTTGGAGGAGCGGTCGCGAGGACTCAACAGGCGAAAAACGCTGAGTCGATGTCGCTGATGGATTTAGGCGGGGACAGAGATGCAGTTAACCCGCTGGATATTGAAGCCGAAGCCAGGGCCCGCGCTACCTCTCTGCGTATTCCCTATCTCGGTTATGATCAGTATATGCTGCCCGGCATGGGGTTTAAGGCGTTCAAGTTCTGTGATGGGCCATATGACCGGGCGACGGTCACTGCCATCCGGAACATGATGGACCCTGGCGATACCGAGCCGCAGTCGAGCATTGCCGGGTTTGCAAATTCAGCGGCGCTGGCGCTCAACCCGGAGCGCGGGGCGGCGTCGCTCTACGTTCACCACGTCGCCCAGCCGCTCCTGTTAGGCAGTTCAAATACCACGTTCACCGCTGACTCTGTCACCTGCTCTGACCTAACGGCAGAGACCATTTCTAAAATCAGGGTTAAGCAGATTATTAACGTCACGGAAGGTTCGGCGACGTGGTCTTCATTTGTTCTGGGAGTAATTGATAAAACAATTTATATCGAGGATGCCTGGTACAAGGTTGGGAGCACCAATGTAACAGGCACGCCTGCTGACGGCTCAGCCATGAAACTGGTTCCAAATAATAAAAGCTGGGGCCTTAACGTTATTGCTTCGCTTAATGAGTCTTCCGACGCCAACACGTTCACCGTCGGTGAAATCAATGGCCGAAATAACAAAGCCTCCGCCGCAGGCAACGGTACCATATTGGATTTGATAAGCAACGGCACGTATAACATGAATGCCGGGGCGCTGACGAGGGGCAATCTGATATTCGCCTTTCGTAATATGGCTAACCATGTTGACGGCACTGGCGGCTATGGATTTGCTAACACCCCGGCCAGCGGAAACACGTCTTTTGGATTTTATGATGTTAACTCCACACAGAGCTTTCACTCCTGGGGCGCCCAATACGGTTTTACTGCGAAAAATATTCAAAGCTATGCGCTGAGAGTCCTTGATAACAGTAACAACTTCATCACCGGCATGGACGAAACCGGCTCGTGGCAGACCCCTAAGGAGTATTCAACTACAACAGCTATCGGGGCGACCGTGTCCGGTTTTGCCGGGGTAACGTTTGCGACCCCCTCGGCAACTGGTGACGCCATTATTATGCCGACACGCATGAAAAACAAAAAACTTACAGTTAAAAATTTGAGCGCCACGTACGCCCTGGCACTGACCGGCCCGTTTGAATTTGGCGCTGGCTCATTCAGCCTACCGGCAAAGGGCGCAGTGGTATTAGAGACTGACGGCACATACTGGTACATCCTGGCTAAATACACCGCATAAGAGGTTTATATGACAATTACCGTTTCAAAGAAAATAGAACGACACACTGCGTATATGGGATTTGGTGCCCCTTACGTTTCCGAACTTGATGTTGTGCTGAGCATTGATGTTATTGGTTCAAATATAATCGACCCCGCGAATAATATCGCCAACGCCGTTCACACGATTAAATTCGATATCGACAGCGGGGTTTATCTCGAACGGGTTGAGCAGTTTAATTTTGAAGATGAAGATAACCTCATTGCCGAGGCCGAGGCGTTCCTGACTCAATTCTACGGTGAATAAAAATGGCGAATAAAGAAGAATTACTGAAAAAGAGCAAGCGCGAAGTTGAGCTGGAAATAGAGCTGTATACCACCCGCGACGCGTTGCTTAATGCTCATATGCAAATCCTGTCACGGGATAAATCAGCAAACGATAACCAGCTCGCCGAAGCAAAGCTGGCGCTGGTGCTCATCAGGAAGGAAGAGAATAAGGCAGCAAAGGAAGATCAGGAATCCAGCCAGTAACGACGGGGTTGCATTAACCACGGATGTGATAGAGGTAGAACTGAAGGCGATCTATAAATACATACCTGCGACCCTTCAAAACCCGATAGCGAGTGCAGCTACGTAGAGTATCGATCCAACTGATAACCGTCACACAATACGGAATCAATCAAGATGAGCAAAATTTTTAAATCGCTAATTACGACCGCCGGCAGGGAGAAAATAGCTACTGCAATCGTTAACGGGGATAAGGTCGTTTTCTCTCAAATGTCTGTCGGTGATGGCGGCGGTAGCGCAACAACCCCCGATGAAGAGCAAGCCTCATTAGTGAATGAGCTTTTTCGCACCCAGCTGAACAGCCTGAAATTGTCCGATAGCGACAGTATTATTATCGCCGAGATGATTATTCCCCCGGAGGTGGGCGGATTTACTATCCGGGAGGCGGCATTATTTGATGATGCCGGCGAGTGCATGGCGGTTGCCAATGTCCCGGAAACCTATAAACCCGCACTGGCGGAAGGCTCGGGGCGCTTTACCATCCTCCGCATCTGGCTGGCAGTAAGCAGTACCGAGGTGGTTGAACTCATTGTGGATCCGGGGATCGTTCTGGCAACCGTAGAGGATGTGATTAATGCTGGTAACAACGCCAAAGACTATGCCGACGAGCAACTGAGCGAGCATGCGGCGTCACGAAACCACCCCGATGCAACGCTGGATGAAAAGGGATTTACCCAGCTGAGCAATAAGATTGATAGCGACGATCAGGAGAAGGCGGCGACTCCTCTGGCCGTAAAGCTGGCTATTGCCGCAGCCATCCGCTCAGCATGGGAGCTGGATAACCCCGTTGGTACAGTGAAATTCTACGCGCAGAACGTTGATCCCAATGAGCGCTATCCGTGGACTGAGTGGGCGTATACCGGGGAGAAAAAGACCATCCGTGTCGGCAACGCTAACGGTTCAGATATTGGCACGACTGGCGGTAGTGATACCGTCACCATTCAGGGAGTCAACCTCCCGGCAGTGCAGATTAACGTTAGTGGCGAAATCAGCAACCACCCGGAACAAACCCTGAGAACGGAACCTGCCGGCAGACACAAGCATGGTGGAGTTCCCAGCCGGGAAAACCCGTGGGAGATTGGCGGCGACATTAGCCAGCAATTTAACCCCGCCAACCTGGGCGAAACCGACGAAGTGGACGATCATGACCACGAGGTGATTATCCCGGAGCAAGAGCACACCTTCAGCGGTAAAACAGACAATCTGGGTAGCGGTGCCGCTCTCAGCGTTGTTGAATCTCACATCCTGTTGATGTGCTGGGCGCGGGTGGCGTGAGTATCGAGTACCGTCAAAATTAACAGTGCTGCAGGTCGCCAGAAATGGCGGTGCGGTACCGCCATCGTCAGGAATGGCGATGTTTGCCGGCAGTGAAAGCCCCTCACCGAAGGGGCTTTTTTGTGGGTTAAAACAGGCTGCTCAGCGAGTTTGAAACCGAGTTAACGGCTTTGGTCGCACTGGTCTTAAGGTCATCCAGCACATCACTGACCGACGACGTCTGTAGCTTCTCGCGAAAATCCGCATCGGCCCGACTCAGACTGATAGTGAACTCAATTTTTTTGGGGTTGCCGTAGCGGTCAAACTCCGTTTTTCCCCGCTCCAGACGTGTCATGACGTACATCCCGTAAATCAGCCCGTCACCTTCAATCAGAGGCCAGGGGCGACCGGCAAAGCCGATGGTCTCCAGCGCCGACAGCGACCACCGCCCGCCGGTGATTTCCGGGTAGAGCACACCGTCAAGAGTGATCGTGTCGTCACCGGGCCCGATGTACTGCCAGCCCGCCGATTGATTGACCCGGTCATTCTTAACGTGACGCCACTCCTGCGAGTGGCGCAGCTGCTGATACGGGACAGTGCGCAGCGTAAAAACAAACATCCCGAATACCATCATCATAAAAACCTCCTTACTCCCGATCGCGGAATGAACCACGGTTAGTTTTGTGGGTGTTGGCCATTGCATCGCGCACGGCGTTGCGCACCATCTTTTCAAGCTCCTGATCCGAGCGTTTGCCGACGTCGTTAAAGACCAGCTGGAAGAACGGCGCCGCACCCGAAGCTGCGGCGACCGGCGCAGAAGTCGCCCCTTGCGTCGCCGTCGGTACCGACAGAACGCCGCCGACGCGCGGCACAGGTTGCGGAATAACCCGCGCCTCCTGATAAGCCCCACGCAGCGCCAGCGCACGCGGCAGATTTTTAAAGACAATGTCGCCGGGGCCGACTTTCTTCGTGTTGTTGGCCGTTGCTTTGGTATTCGTATCGATGTTTTTCAGGTGACCCTGAACACCAGTGATAACCGGCGGCTTACTTCCCCCGGCTGGTTTCGACACCGTTGCCTGACCCAGGGGTAGTTGATGCCCGGCCAGCGCTGTCGCAGAGGCTTCAAGTTCCCGCTGTGCCTTGTCAGCCTGCTGCCTGGCCCTGTCTATCCCTTCAGGAATAAGATCCAGCTTTTCAAGCAGCCAGCCCACGCCATTCATTAACTGCTGTAGCGGCCACAGCAGGAAACTGAGCGCAGAACTCATCACCCGCCCGAAAGTCTCCCCGGCGGTAGCGCATTTATCCAGCGTATCCTTGCTGGCCTGCATCGGAGACAGCAGGTCTTTGAACCATCCCCACACTGCTTTAATGGCATCACCCAAGGAGGAGAATACTGGCGCCAGCGCTGAGAATGCATTCCTGAGCGGGGTTAATCCCTCCCATATCCCGCGAAGGAAACCACCAAAGAATGCTTTAATGGGCTCCCAGAATTTCCAGATAATCAGCCCAGCAGCGATAAACCCCAGCGCAATCACTCCGGGGATGCCGAGTAGTGTTGCAAGAATGACGCGCAGGCCGGAAAGAACCAGGTTAAGTCTGGCGATACTGGAGGTTGCGGTGATCGAAGACAGGCCGATGTTTTGAATAGCCAGCCTTAGCTTTGCAAAGGGGCCAACGTAGAAACTGACGGCGAGACTCGCTACGCCTACCGCTCCAGTCAGGGCCACAAGCGCGGCAGTGACAAGCACCAGAGTCTGTGTAAGCTCCGGGTTTTCACTCACCCAGTCCCGCAGGTTGTTGACGAAAGCCGTCAGTGTCTGCGTGATTGTCCGAAGGCTGGTATCCATCCCCGTCAGCACCTCCGTGCGCAGCCCGTCAAATGCCCCGCCCAGCTTGCTGATATCACCAGGCAGGTTATCGCGCAGGGTATCGCCCAGCCTGTCGGCGCTTCCCCTGGTATCGCCGAGACGATTAGAAACGTTCGCCAGCGCCGAAAGAAACGCCGGGATCTGGTCTATAGACAGGTCTTCAATCGGGGTACCAAAAAGCGAAATCGCGGCATTAGCCCTCGTCGCCGGATCCTGAATGGACAGCAGCCCTTTTGCGGTCTTCTCCATCGCCTTGCGCGCACTTTCGCCGCCGGTGGCTATCGCCGATGACATGGCTGCCGCGTCAAGACCGATCGCCTTGTAGGCGCTGACGCTGTTTTTTGACATGTCAGAGCCGCGAATGCTGAATTCCTTGATGGCATCCCCGGTTTTATCCAGCGCGAACTTACCCTGCTGAGCCATATTGACCAGCAGCGTCATGGTTTCCGCACCGGTAAAGCCCATGTTGCGGAAGTGGGTCGAATACTCGTGAAGGATTTCCGGCATCTCGCCGCGCATCTGCGTGGAAACGCGCTGCATGCCCGACGTGATAAGGTCGAATGCCTCATCACTGTTACGGGCTAGCCCGTTTTTCATCATGATCGCCGCCATCTGGATATGTTCCGTCATATCCCCGCCAAGGACGGCTTGCAGATCCAGCGCCTTGCGGGAAATGCGCGTGAGTTCCTCGTCACCTACCGCGCCGAGCGCGCCCAGCGTACTGCGAACACCCGCCACCGCCTCAGAGATGCGGGCTAAATCGCGACTGACGCCAGCGGCGTTAATGTTCTGAATGATGCGAGAGTAGCGACCGCCGGATGCTGCGCTCTCGCCATTCTGAGCAGCAATAACGGAGGCGTGTTCCTGTGTCTGAATTTGTGGCGCCATCAGCCGCGAACCCAGATAGAACCCACCGGCACTGGCCGCCGTCATCGCCAGCCCGGCGCCGCGCATCTTGCCGGCGATCTCTTTCGCGCGGTCATACTGCATGCGCGCTTGCGTGGCAGCAGCGAGCTGGCGGCGTTCACGCTCAAGGGTCTGGTTATATTGCTCGGTTCGGCGAATGGCGCTGGCTATGGTCTGACTACCACCCGCAAGGGAGACACCATGACGACGGAGCGCCTCGGAGGCCCCCCGGAGACTCTCTGTCTCTTTATCGCGTCGGACTTTGAGACGATCCAGCTTCGCCGCGAGATCGGTCATCTGCTGGCGTTGCTTATCCGTCAGCGTCGCACCTGACCGCTGGGCCTGTCTCAGCCCTTCCAGCGTACGGGTGGTGTCGTCGATAGTGCGGGAAGTTTTTTTAACGCTGTCGCGTAGACGGTTGAAGGCAGCAGATTGCCGCTCAACCTCTTTGATTGAGCCCTGCGTTTGCTTGAGGGAGTCCGAAAGGCCGCCAATAGCTTTACTGGCGGCACTGACCGGACGGGTGAGCTTATCAATGGCACTGAACGCAACGCGAATACTAAGATCCATCGTCGTCATCCTCCTGTTCATGGTTGCCGCTTCTGATGGCCGCCTTCTCGCGCCAGGCCATCAGCTCGCGCAGCTCCATGCCGTACATCTCGGAGGGCGGCCAGTGAAAAATAACTGCAATGTCGGCGATCAGATCGTCGACGTCAGAAAATACCGCCTCTCTTATTCGCTCCCCGTCTCCGCCGCGTTCGGTACGGACGGCGCCGGTTTCGTCAAAAAAGGCGTGATCTCTTCGCAGAGTGCAGTGAAGTCACCGGTTGCCAGCGCGGCAATCTCGGCGCTGGTCAGCTGCGGACTGGTGGTGCGCGTCAGCAGGGTGGAGACCGCATCAAAATCGAAGTTCAGCACGTCAACCAGACGCAGACCACGTAGCGAACCCGCCTGTTTGATGGTGTCAGTGATAGTGATGGTGATAATTTCCTGATCGCCGCGCTTAACCGGCTTACTGAGAATAACGGACATAGCATTTTCTCCGGGCGGCCATCAGGCCGCCTTAAAGGTGAGTAAAAAGGGCTATCAGCTGCCGAGGCCCAGCGCCGACATAATGCGATCCGGGTAGAGATTCTCCCCGTTGCGCTTGTAGATAAAGTTCAGCAGGTCGATTTCCAGCAGCGGCTTATCGTCCACCGACAGCTTGTAGTAGGTGTTTTTGATGGCGTAGGTGTGGTTGGTGTCATCGCCCTGCTTCGCATCACCCGGATCGATTTCGGTGATGCGGCCGCGCATCTCAACTTCCAGTAACGAGCTGGTACCGCCGCTGTAAAACTCGCCGACAAAGCGCAGGCGCATTTCGTCGATATCGCCGCCATATTTCAGGATCAGCTCTTCGACCACACCACCGACAATCATTGACGCGTCCAGCGCGCCGGAATCCAGCCCCAGATCAACCGCCACCGAACCGAGCATACCGCCGCCCTGGTAATCTTCGGTCTTGCGGGTCACTTTCGGCAGCGTCACGCTGGGGACTTTGCCGATATGGTTCACGCCGTCCACAAAGACGGTGAACAGCCGGAGTTTTTTAGGAATAGCCACTATTCACCTCCCAGCGATGCAAAAGCGGATTCGTAATACTGATCGGTGAATGTTTGGATCATCGTCAGATCTTCCAGCGGCGGCACCGGGCTGTAGTTATAGCGCACGATAGCTTTACCCTGGCGAATGCCTGTTACCGGGTTATCAACGACGTCATACCAGCAGGCCGCACCAATCAACTTGCCTGCTGTGACCAGCGCCTGAAGCTTGGCGTTAATCCCGCTCACCACGTCTTTCACGTTCGCGGGTGTCAGCGGGGTATCCACGGTGGTGAACTGCGCTTCTGCGATACTGTCTGCCAGAATCTGCGCGGTTCGCGTGTACACCTCGAAAATGAATTCTTCGGTCTCGGTGGTGCGGTTGCCCCAGAAGCGGAAGCCATCGCGCTTAATGAGCGTGGTGATCTCGTTGGCGTTCAGCTCGTTGGCGTCGGAATCTTCCGCCTGCAACGCCCAGAACACATCCTTCGCAATCCCCAGCACATTTTTCACCGGCACGTTAGACAGTGATTTATGCCAGCCCTGCTCGTTATCGATAAGCGCCCGCAGACCCAGCGCATAAGCCACCGCCGGGAATTCTTCATTCACACCGGTCAGCGGGTTATAGGCGATGAAGTTCGGCCAGATCAGCATTCCCTCGCGCTCCGCAAACGTCTCGCGGTAGGTTTTCGCCTCCGCGATGGTGTCGCAGCCGTCGCAGTAGCTGTATGAGAACGCCCGCAGTCTGCTTCGCGATAACCCGCAGCTGCGCGGTCACTTCGGCGGTGTCGTACTCCGGAATGCCGAGAATGCGAGGGCGATAGCCGGTTTTCTGCTCCGCCGTCAGAAAGGCAAACATCCCGGTGTAGCTGCCGTCAGCCTGCGTGCCGCCGATAATCAGCTGCGACTGTGTCGGATCGTCCTCGCCAGTTCCGGCCTCTGCCACGCGTACAACAATCACGCGGGTGCTGACCTGGTCGGAAATAGCTTTCAGCGATTTGTAGAGCGAACCGGTTTTACCTGCTTTGCCGAGTACGCTGATAACCCGCGTCACCAGCACCGGGGTGTTAAGTGGAAAAGTAAGAGGGTCGGCGTCTTCGGCTACCGCGACCAGACCAATGACCGTTGAATCAATGTCATTGATCGCGGTCTGGAGGTCGGTATTTTCCTTGACGCGCGCCCCGTGAAAAAAGTTGTCGGTCATACTCTACCGCCATCATGTTGAGTGAGTTCGCGGTCATCATCGCCGGGATGGCGGGCCGCTGTCGTGCCTTCAGGGTTGTGACCGGTCTGTCACAACAAAAAGCCATCGCCAGTATCGCGCGCGCATGAAAACATCAACGGCGGGGGAATGCATATGGCACTGACGACAGACACTATCGACAAAGCAAAAGCGTTGCTGGACGAAGGGGCGCAGCGATTCCAGGACTATCAGTCCGAACTGTCGCGAGTACCGGCCTTCAGTATCCTGATGGGCGGCAAAGCACTGACGCAGCTGGATCCGCGTATCATTTCGCTGGAGCTGACCGACAACCGCGGATTTGAGGCCGACGAGCTGACTATTGCTATCGACGACAGCGACGGATTGATCGAACTGCCGCCGCGTGGTGCTGAGTCTGTCGGTGTCGCTGGGGTGGCAGGGCGAGCCGCTGGTTTACAAAGGGGTTTACACTGTTGACGAGGTCGCGCATTCAGGGCCGCCAGACAGGCTGGAGATCACCGCCCGCAGTGCAGATTTTCGGGACGAGTTCAACGTCAAGCGCGAGGTGTCATGGCATGACGTGACGGTTGAGCGCATCGTGTCAGCCATCGCCAGGCGTTACAAACTGACGCCGGTGATTTCCGAGCAACTGATGAGCGCCGAGATTGACCATGCTGACCAGACTCAGGAAAGCGATATGTCATTTCTGACGAGGATGGCCGACCTGCTGGGGGCTATTGCCACCATCAAAAACGGTAGCCTTCTGTTTATCCTGCCGGGTGGTGGCGTCAGCGCGAACGGCAAAGCCCTGCCGGAGTTTGCGATCACCCGCTCCAGTGGCGACCGGCATTCCTTCCGCATCGCTGACCGTGACGCTTACACCGGCGTGCAGGCGTACTGGCTGGATCTGGAGTTCGGCAAAAAGAAGAAAGTCACCGTCAAGGAACGCAAGAAAAAGACCGAGAACAAGCCGCGCAGCAGCGCAAGGGAAGGGGATTATATCGCCGGTGAAGACGGCAACGTATTTGTGCTGCGTACAACCTTCAACAATGAGATCGCCGCCCAGCGGGCCGCTGCGGCAAAGTGGCAGCAGCTCAAACGCGGCGCTGCCGAATTTAATATGACACTGGCTTACGGCCGCGCAGATCTGTACCCCGAGATGCACGGCACGGTATCGGGATTTAAGACGGATATAAATAATCAGGACTGGATAATTGCGAAGGCCACGCACACGATCGACGACGGCGGATTTAAAACGCAGCTGGAGCTTGAAGCGAAAATACCTGAATGGATTGCAGAAACGGAGTCGTAGCAGCCATAATAACGGTGAGTTCAACTCCCGCCCGGGAGGCCATCATGTTCAAGTGTCCTATTTGCGGTGCCGTTGCTAAAACGCGCACCAGTAGCCCATTGAGTAATACCACCGTTCGCCATTATCACCAGTGCCAAAACTTTGAGTGCAGCATCACTTTTACCACACTTAACAGCGTTGAAAAGCTGGTAACAAAGCGCGGCCATCGCGAAAAGTTGCCGCCTGGCTTTATCCCCTCAGATGCGTTTCCGTCATCCCACTATGGCGATCCGCAATTAAGTCTCGCCGTATAAAACAAGCCCCGCATTTCGCGGGGCTATTTTCTTGTCAATTCAGAGTAATCCGATAAAATCAAAATGTTTTGTAACAAATGGCAATTATTAAATAATTAAGGGGATGCATTATGGCTTTGGTCAGTTGTCCGGAATGCAGGAAGGAAGTAAGTGATTCCGCTTTGAGGTGCCCATCTTGTGGCAAGCAGCTAAAAAAACCACGCCGCTCAATTTTTGGGAAGTTAATTAAATGGGTATTCATCCTGTTTAATATCTTCATGATCTACGCTGTTTTTAAGGGGTTAGGTGGCAGCGGCGAGGTGATCAGTCAAGCCTCATCGGACGCGGAAAGAGCCGGGGCCGCTTTGGGAGCTGGGTTGGGAATGATGGCTATGGGGACCATTTGGGTTATTGGTGATGTAATAATCGGAACCCTTGTATTTCTCACAAGACCAAAGGGATAACCACATGAAGAAGAGTTGTTTATTTCTTGCGACCTTCTTCGGTGCGCTCATTTCTTTGGGGGTTCACGCGCAAGAAAAGCCGAAACCAAAGACAGAGGAAGCCCCCACAGTAAGCAAAGATGATTTGGCAAAGTGCCAGGCCGAGGAAAACGGTACAAAAAGGTTAGGTTGCTACGATCTGTTGTTGCCGCCAAATGAGATACAGAGCCCGGAGGAAAAAAGCGACACAGGGAAGTGGCAAGTATCAACGGTCGAATCAGATATTGATGACTCGACAAATGTTTTTGCTATGCTGACAGCCGATTTACCGATCTCATCAAATTTTGGAAGAACCTCCACCCCCGTACTTTTTATTACATGCAGAGAGAGGAAGACTGAGTTATTCATTAACTGGGATGTCTATTTAGGACTTGGTGAAACCTCTATGCTTCACAGGCTTGATAAGCAAAAGGCGGTCACAAAAGTGTGGGATATATCAGGTAATACAAAAGCAGTTTTCTACAGGGGCAGGACAATTGATTTTATCAAGAGTCTTGAGAAGTCTGGAAAAATGCTGGCGCAGATTACTCCATATAATGAAAATTCAGCTACCACTACTTTCGATCTCAAGGGACTTTCAGAGGCCATCAAACCACTACAGAAGTCATGCGGGTGGAAGTGAGCGCAAAAGGAAGCCACGGGTAACCGTGGCTTTTTGTCGATATGGTCGCAGTGTGGACACTGCTTGATAAAAATCCTTTTTTATCAGTTGGATGATGCCACCCTTAGCGCACCATCCCTGTCTTCCCCCACATGATGTGGGGTTTTTTTTTGCCTGTCATTCAGCTAAACGACCCCCCGCTTGCCATCCGTCGTCGCAATAGATCGGGTTATACTAAGCGCATTGCGGGTGAAGGAGCGTTTATGAATCAATCTTATGGCCGGCTGGTGAGTCGTGCGGCTGTTGCGGCGACGGTGATGGCCTCCACGTTACTTTTGATCAAAATTTTTGCGTGGTGGTACACCGGTTCTGTGAGTATTCTGGCTGCGCTGGTGGACTCGCTGGTGGATATTGCCGCTTCGTTAACCAACCTCCTGGTGGTGCGCTATTCGCTGCAGCCTGCCGATGAGGAGCATACCTTTGGCCACGGTAAGGCCGAGTCGCTGGCGGCGCTGGCGCAAAGTATGTTTATCTCCGGGTCGGCACTGTTCCTGTTTTTAACCGGCATTCAGCATCTGGCGCGCCCGGAACCGATGCAGGCGGCGGGCATCGGGATGATTGTGACCCTGATTGCGCTGCTCAGTACGCTGGTGCTGGTGACGTTTCAGCGCTGGGTGGTGAGAAAAACGCGGAGTCAGGCGGTGCGCGCAGATATGCTTCATTATCAGTCTGATGTTATGATGAACGGCGCTATTCTGGTGGCGCTGGGCCTCTCCTGGTACGGCTGGCATCGTGCCGATGCGCTATTTGCGCTAGGAATTGGCGTCTATATTCTGTATAGCGCGCTGCGCATGGCCTATGAGGCCGTCCAGTCGCTGTTAGACCGAGCGCAGCCTGATGAGGAACGTCAGGACATTATCAATATCGTGACCGCATGGCCGGGCGTCAGCGGAGCACACGATCTACGGACGCGGCAGTCAGGGCCGACTCGCTTTATTCAAATACATTTGGAAATGGAAGATAACCTGCCATTGGTTCAGGCGCACGTCATTGCCGACCAGGTGGAGCAGGCGATTCTGCACCGTTTTCCGGGTTCTGATGTCATTATCCATCAGGACCCCTGTTCTGTGGTGCCGCTGGCGCGGCAGGGCGTTTTTTAAGCTTTGAGTTATAGTCTGTAAACTCGATGTAAAAATGTGGGGCAGCCCGGCATTATTTGTATAAATTACCGCCGTTTGGTCTGACCTGAATCAATTCAGCCAGAAGCGTTTGATATACTATTGCAATTATCGTCGTGCACTCCTGATAAGGGAGCGCTTCAGGCAACAGGATTATTTTTTGCTTCCTAAGTTCAGAGGTAGTCATGATTAAGAAAATCGGTGTGTTGACAAGTGGCGGTGATGCGCCGGGCATGAATGCGGCAATTCGCGGCGTTGTGCGCGCGGCATTAACGGAAGGTCTGGAAGTTTTTGGAATCTATGACGGTTACCTCGGGTTGTATGAAGATCGTATGGTCCAGCTCGACCGCTATAGCGTTTCCGATATGATCAACCGTGGCGGCACCTTCCTGGGGTCGGCGCGTTTCCCGGAATTCCGCGAAGAGCATATTCGCGCCGTGGCCCTTGAGAACATGAAAAAGCGCGGCCTGGATGCGCTGGTGGTTATCGGCGGTGATGGTTCGTATATGGGGGCGATGCGCCTGACTGAAATGGGCTTCCCATGTATCGGTCTGCCGGGCACCATCGATAACGACATCAAGGGCACCGACTACACCATCGGTTTCTTCACCGCGCTGAGCACCGTTGTTGAAGCAATCGACCGCCTGCGCGACACCTCTTCTTCCCACCAGCGTATTTCCGTGGTTGAAGTGATGGGCCGTTACTGCGGCGACCTGACCCTGGCAGCGGCGATTGCCGGCGGCTGTGAGTTCATCATGGTGCCGGAAGTAGAATATTCGCGTGACGATCTGGTCGCAGAAATCAAAGCGGGCATCGCCAAAGGGAAGAAACACGCCATCGTGGCGATTACCGAACATATGTGCGACGTGGACGAGCTGGCGCACTACATCGAGAAGGAAACCGGCCGCGAAACCCGTGCTACCGTTCTGGGCCACATTCAGCGCGGCGGCTCTCCGGTTCCTTACGACCGTATCCTGGCATCCCGCATGGGCTCATACGCGATTGAACTGCTGCAGCAGGGCTTTGGCGGCCGCTGCGTCGGTATTCAGAACGAGAAGCTGGTTCATCACGACATCATCGACGCTATCGAAAACATGAAGCGTCCGTTCAAAAATGACTGGCTGGATTGCGCGAAGAAACTGTACTAAGTTTCGGCGTGAAACAAAAAGGCCTTCTCTCTGAGAAGGCCTTTTTTATTGGGCGGGTTATTCGATATCCAGCGCATCCTCGGAGAGGATGATTCCGGTATTATCGGCGTACAGATGGTCGCCGGAGAAGAAGGTCACGCCGCCGAAGTTGACGCGGACGTCGCTTTCGCCGATGCCTTCACCCGCGGCACCTACGGGAATGGCCGCCAGCGCCTGGATGCCGATATCCAGCTCTTCCAGATCGTCTACCTGACGTACCGCGCCGTAAACCACCACGCCTTCCCACTCATTCTGCACCGCCAGACGCGCCAGGTCTGCGTCAATCAGCGCCCGTCGGACGGAACCGCCGCCATCGATCAGCAGAATATGACCACGGCCGTTCTGTTCGAGCATATCGTATAGCAACCCGTTATCCTCGAAACATTTCACCGTGATGATTTGTCCACCAAACGACGACCGTCCCCCAAAGTTGGAGAACAGAGGTTCCACTACGTTGACATCCTCCTGGTAGATGTCACAAAGCTCGGAAGTATCGTATTTCATAGGCTTAACGTTCAGTTGCTGCGAGAGTTTTTAGTATATCTCGCGAAACCCATTGTTGGCAAAATCATCAATTGTTAATTGATATTTGTCAGTTAACCCAGCAGCTTGCTGCAAATAATCCCGATGACAAACAGCAGGTTGGTTAACAGAGCCGCTTTTACCGTCCGTTCCAGCATTGGACGCATCGCCACCGGTTCGCGCTCGCGCATGACAAATCGCACCTGCTTCACCAGCAGCGGCGTAGCGAGGATAAACAGCCAGCCCCACGGACTGTGCAGAGAGAGCAGATTAAACAGCGCCAGGCATAGCGGAGCGCCGATTAACAGACAGGCGTGGTAGCGGCGGGCGTTGATCGGGCCAAGGCGCACGGCCAGCGTGTTTTTGCCGTTTTCCCGGTCGCTATCGATATCGCGTAGGTTATTGATATTGAGTACCGCCGCCGCGAGCAGGCCGCAGGCCGTTGCCGGCAGGAAGACGTTTGCGGCAATCGTGTGGGCCTGAAGGTACCAGCTTCCCGCCACGCTCAGCCAGCCAAAGAAGACCAGCACCGAAATATCGCCAAGGCCGATATAGCCGTAAGGGCGGGTGCCGACGGTATAGGTGATGGCCGCCACGATGGCCAGGCCACCCAAAACCAGAAAGCCAATAAAATCGGCCATGGTTTGCCAGGCGGAAAACAGCAGAGCCAGTCCGGAAAGACAGATAAGCACCACGGTGAGGATGAGCGCACGCTTCATCTGCGCCTGGCTGATCGCCCCTTTTTGCATCCCGCGCAGCGGGCCCAGGCGATCGGGCTTGTCGCTGCCCTTTACCGCATCGCCGTAATCGTTAGCCAGATTGGATAAAATTTGCAGCAGACCGGCGGTAATCAGCGCCAGCAGAGCCACCCAGGGATCGAAATAACCCTGGCGCCAGGCAAGCGCCGTGCCGACAACGATAGCAGCAAAGGCCAGAGGCAGCGTTTTTGGGCGCAGGCTTTCCAGCCAGGCCTGGGTGCGGTTTATAGGTTGTTCAGTCATGGTTCCCGGCCAATAAAAATGGGGCTATATATAGCCCCATCGATTGTGATGAAAATATATTGAACCGGATTATAGGATAAAACGACTCAGATCTTCATCCGCCACCAGAACATCGAGATGTTTACCGACATATTCAGCATCAATGGTGATGCTCTGGCCGTTCATTTCGCTGGCATCGTAGGAGATATCTTCAATCAAACGCTCCAGGACGGTGTGCAGACGGCGCGCGCCGATGTTCTCGGTCGTTTCGTTGACCTGCCATGCGGCCTGGGCGATACGCTTGATGCCGTCTTGCGTAAACTCGATGCTCACGCCTTCGGTGGCCATCAGCGCTTTATACTGCACGGTAATCGAAGCATTCGGCTCGGTGAGGATGCGCTCGAAGTCTTCGGTGGTCAGCGCTTTCAGACTCGACGCGAATCGGCAGACGACCCTGCAGTTCAGGGATCAGGTCCGACGGGCTGGCCACCTGGAATGCGCCGGAGGCGATAAACAGAATGTGGTCAGTTTTCACCATGCCGTGCTTGGTTGAGACGGTACAGCCTTCAACCAGCGGCAGCAGATCGCGCTGGACGCCTTCGCGAGACACGTCCGGGCCGGAGCTATTGCCGCCGCGCTTACAGATTTTGTCGACCTCGTCGATAAATACGATGCCGTGCTGCTCTACCGCATCGATAGCATCCTGCTTCAGCTCTTCCGGATTAACCAGTTTCGCCGCTTCTTCTTCAATCAGCAGCTTCATCGCGTCTTTGATTTTCAGCTTGCGCGGTTTCTGCTTCTGCCCGCCCAGGTTCTGGAACATGGACTGCAGCTGGCTGGTCATCTCTTCCATGCCCGGAGGGGACATGATCTCTACGCCCATCGGCGCAGCGGCAAGGTCAATCTCGATCTCTTTATCATCGAGCTGGCCTTCGCGCAGCTTTTTACGGAACGCCTGACGAGCCGCGGACGGCTCCTGAGTTTGCTCAGCCTGGCCCCAGTTATTTTTCGCCGGCGGGATCAGCACGTCCAGAATGCGCTCTTCCGCCAGCTCTTCCGCGCGATAACGGTTTTTATCGATGGACTGCATGCGGACCATTTTGATCGCCGCATCGGTCAGATCGCGGATGATGGAGTCCACTTCTTTACCGACATAGCCCACTTCGGTGAATTTGGTCGCTTCAACTTTGATGAACGGCGCGTTGGCCAGCTTTGCCAGGCGACGCGCGATTTCCGTTTTACCGACGCCGGTTGGGCCGATCATCAGAATGTTTTTCGGCGTAACTTCATGGCGCAGCTCTTCGCTAAGCTGCATACGGCGCCAGCGGTTACGCAGGGCGATAGCGACAGAACGCTTAGCCGCGTCCTGACCAATAATATGTTTGTCCAGTTCGCTGACAATTTCGCGTGGGGTCATTTCAGACATGGGAGATCCTTACGCTTTAGAGGCTAATTCTTCGATGGTGTGGAAATGGTTGGTATAAATGCAGATATCGCCTGCAATATTCAACGCCTTCTCTGCGATGTCGCGAGCGCCCATATCGGTATTTTCCAGCAGAGCGCGGGCAGCGGCCTGGGCGTAGGGACCACCGGAGCCGATAGCAATTAAATCATTTTCTGGCTGCACCACGTCACCGTTACCGGTGATGATCAGGGAGGCGTTTTCATCCGCAACCGCCAGCAGCGCTTCCAGCTTGCGCAGCATGCGGTCGGTACGCCAGTCTTTCGCCAGCTCAACGGCGGCTTTGACCAGATGGCCCTGATGCATTTCCAGTTTACGTTCAAACAGTTCAAACAGCGTAAAGGCGTCTGCGGTGCCGCCGGCGAAGCCCGCAATCACTTTGTCATTGTAGAGACGGCGGACTTTTTTCACGTTGCCTTTCATTACGGTGTTGCCCAGCGTGGCCTGGCCATCGCCGGCAATAACCACATGGCCGTTACGGCGAACACTAACTATTGTTGTCACGAGCGGACCCCTTGGTTACAAAAGCGGAATAGGGGCCCCGCGCTTTACGCGGGGCGGAATGCAATTATAGATGGGGGGGATTTTGAGGGTTTCAACCCCTGGCGGCGAGACGAATGCAGTTTGCGTGTCCGGCCATTTTCAGGCGCACGATCGTGTCGTTGGCATTTTCCTTGCCTTTCAGCGGCCCAATGACCACGCGATTCCAGCCGTTGTTGGTGGTGATGTGCGAGGCAAAGCCTTCAAAGGCCAGCTGAGCGCGCACGGTTTCCGCCTGTTCGGCTCCTTTAAAGGAGCCGCACTGGACCATCCAGCTGCGATCGTCTTTCTTCTCGGCGGCGGCTTTTGGCGCTTCTTCAACCCGCGCAACCGGCGCGGCGGCCTGCGTCTGCGTTTTAGGCGCCGTTGCGGTATGCGCTGGCGTCTGCAGCAGATCCTGATACGGCTGCTGCGCTGCCGCGGTTTGTTTCGGCTGCTGTACCGGCTTCGGCTGCGGGATCGGCTGTTCAGCCACCCGCGGCTGTACGCGCGGCTGCTGTACCGGCGCCTGCTGCTGGGTTTGCGTCCACTGCTGCTGCTGTACCTGCTGCTGTACCTGCTGCTGAGCCAGACGCTGGCGCTGCAGCGTCTGCTGACGCTGCGCCGGAGTCTGTTCGTTCCACGGCACTTCGGTCAGCTGAGTGGGCTGCTGGCGCATATCGGCCTGCATCTGTGCCAGCAGCTGGCGCTGTTCGTTGGTCAGCTGTTCGGGCTTCATCACTTCGCCGCCGGCCGTCGGTTCAGTCGGCGCGCGGACGCCGGGCTGACGACTTTCCAGCTCTTTTATATAGCGCCAGCGCTCTTCCGGTTTCGGCGGTAGGCCGTTACCTGCCGCCTGGCGGTTTTGCAGCGCTTCAGCTTCTTCTTTTTTGTGATGCGTGATGAAGTACAGTCCACCGATAAAGGCCACCAGCACGGCCGCCGCGATTGCCACCATAGTTGGTGAAACAGCAGAAAGGCCGCTTTTCTTGTTCCTTGAGCTTCGGGTATTGCTCTTTTTGCGCCGCGAAGAAGCCGGTTGGCTGCGGCGTACATAATCTCGTTGTGCCACTATCGTTTCGCTGTCTTATTCGTTCGTCAGTCCGCCATGTTACTTAAGCAGCGGGCCTTTGACCAGAAGAGCAGGCCCGAAAGCCTGATGGTTATACTCTGATTTTTCGCGTACTGCCGCGAACGATCAGTTCGCAGTCCAGCAGCCGCGAGCCGCTGCTGACGCTGTGGCCCTGCAGCTGGTCCAGCAATAGCAGCATCGCTTCGCGGCCGATATCAAAGCGCGGTTGCGCAACGGTCGTCAATGGCGGATCGCAAAATTCAGACAAAGAGATGTTATCGAAACCAATAATAGACAAATCGTCAGGAATTTTCAGGCCGCGGCGTTTTGCCAGCGACAGCGCCCCCAGCGCCATAATATCGCTATGGCAGAATATAGCCGTCGGCGGCACGGGCAGCGATAACAGCTGCTCAAGGGCGTTAGAACCGGCTTCATAGGTAAAATTGCCGCGGGCAATATACTGCGGCTCGACGGTTATCCCGCTGCGGCGCAGCGCCTGAACGTAGCCCTGCAGGCGGTAGTGACACAGCGGCATCTCTTCCGGGCCGGCGATACAGCCAATCCGCTTGTGTCCCTGCTCGTGTAGGTAGTTGACGGCGTTGAAGGCGGCGGTGAGGTTATCGATATGCACCGTCGGCAGCTCGAGCTCTGGCGCAAATTCGTTTGCCATTACCATCGGCGGCAGATTGCGCTGCTCCTCTACGCCGGCATCGAACGGCAGCCGGGAGCCGAGCAGCAGCATGCCGTCGATCTGCTTGGTAATAATCAGATCGATAAAGGTTTTTTCCTGGCGGTTTTGATGGGCGCAGTCGCCGATCAGCACCAGGTACTCCTGTTCCGCAGCGGTGATTTCGATACCGCGGATAATTTCACTGAAGAAGGGATCGCAAATATCCGGCACAATCACCAGGATCGTGCGCGATTCGTTGCGTTTCATATTCCGCCCGAGCGACTGCGGCAAATAGCCGACCTCCAGCGCCGCCTGCTCCACCCGATTACGGGTGGTCTGTGAAACCTTATCGGGATTCATTAACGCTCGGGATACGGTTGCCGTTGAAACGTTAGCCTTCAGGGCAACGTCTTTCATCGTGGCGGCAACCACCTGTTTTTTGGGCTTCACCTGTTTTCTCCTCGCTGACTGGCGCAGACACATCCTTTGTGTTCTGACATCAACAACATTTTTAACAGATAGTCGCTACAGAGAGTTACAGAATTTTCATGAAAAACGTGATGAGCATTGAATTTTTTCGATCCGCCTCGCAAGAGAAGGCTTAACCTTCAATAGGATCGACGTCGAGCATCCACTTCACCTTGCGTGCTTCCGGCAGCGTATTGATCAGGGCCAGCGTACCGCTGACGATGTGCTGCAGGCGGGTGCGTGACGGGTGCTGCAGCAGGATCTGCCAGCGCCAGCGGCCTCCGCGCTTTGGCGCCAGCGCCGGAACCGGACCAAGGACCCACAGCTTATCGTCGGCCAGCGGGCTGGCCTGCAGCAGGTTACGCAGCTGCTGCAGGAACAGCGGCGCCTGCTGATTGTTATGGTCTTCCGCGCGAATCAGCACGTGGCTGGTCCACGGCGGCAGTCTGCATCGCCTGGCGTTCGGCGAGCGCCTGATCCGCGAAGGCGTCATAGCCTTTATATAGCAGCGTTTGCAGCAGCGGATGCTCCGGGTGGTGGGTCTGGAGGATCACCTCGCCCTGTTTCCCGGCGCGGCCCGCGCGGCCTGATACCTGGGTGTAGAGCTGGGCGAAGCGCTCCGCCGAGCGGAAATCGGCGGAAAACAGCGCCCCGTCGACGTCGAGCAGAGAGACCAGGGTGACATCCGGAAAGTGGTGACCTTTTGCCAGCATCTGGGTACCAATCAGAATACGCGCGCCGCCGCGATGAATATCGGAGAGATGCTGTTCAAGCGCCCCTTTACGGCTGGTCGTATCCCGGTCAACGCGGGATATCGGCACTCCGGGAAACAGCGGCGCCAGCGCCTGCTCCAGCTGCTCCGTACCGAGCCCTACCGGCACCAGGTGCGTCGAGCCGCAGGAAGGGCACTGACGCGGGACGGGGCGCTGGCTGTCGCAGTGGTGGCAGCGCAGATGATGCTGCGCCTGGTGCAGGGTGTAATAGCTATCGCAGCGCGGGCATTCGGCAATCCAGCCGCAGTCATGGCACAGCAGCGCCGGGGCGAAGCCGCGGCGGTTTAAAAACAGGATGACCTGATTATCGGCCTGCAGGTGCTGACGCATCCGGGCGATCAGCGCCGGAGAGAGCCCCGACTGCAGCTGCTGGCCTTTTAAATCCAGCACGTGCTGCTGGGCCGGGCGGGCGTTACCCGCGCGCCGGGTCAGCTTCAGCTGACGATATTTGCCCTGGCGAACGTTGTGTAACGTCTCCAGCGCCGGGGTTGCCGAGCCGAGAATAATCGGAATCCGCTCGCTATGGGCGCGCCATACCGCGAGGTCGCGGGCGTGATAGCGCCAGCCTTCCTGCTGCTTATAGGAGCTGTCGTGCTCTTCATCAATAACGATCACCCCGAGGTCTTTAAACGGGGTAAATAACGACGAACGGGTACCGATAACAATCGCCGCTTCGCCGTTTTTGGCCTTGAGCCATGCCGAGAGGCGTTCGCTATCGTTAAGTCCGGAGTGCAGCACTTCAACGGGAGCGTTAAAGCGCTGGCGAAAGCGGGCGATGGTTTGCGGGGTCAGGCCGATTTCCGGCACCATCACCAGCGCCTGGCGGCCCTGCGCCAGCACGTTTTCCAGTACGCTAAGATAAACTTCGGTTTTCCCCGAGCCGGTGATCCCTGCCAGCAACCAGGTGGAAAAGCGGTCGGAGGCGCTGTGGATCGCCCCAACGGCGGTGGCCTGTTCGGTATTCAGGCGCAGCCGCTCTCCGGGTACGGTAAAGCCGGTCCGCCAGTCGGTGAGGGCCGGCGCTTCGTTCGCCAGTTCGCAGAGCCCTTTCCCGCGCAGCGCCTGCAGCGCCGCGTCGCTGAACTCCAGCTCCGCCACCTGGTGACGCCAGATTTTTCCCTGACGCAGCGCGGCCAGCGCCTGCTGCTGCTTCGGCGAACGCTTGAGGCCGTTGATGTCAACCGCCTGGCCCTGCTCGGTGGCAAACCAGTACCAGAGCGGCGTCGCGCTGGCCGGTTTTCCCTGGCGCAGGGCGATGGGCAGGGCGTGAAACAGTACATCGCCAATCGGATGGTGATAGTAGTCTGCCGCCCACAGCAGCAGCCGCCAGATAGAGGAAGAAAAGACCGGCTCGGCGTCCAGCGCTTCTGCCACCGGTTTGAGCTCATCCAGCGGCAGCTCGCTGCGCTGGCTAATCGCGGTGACAATTCCAATGCGCTCCTGTTTACCAAACGGCACGCGTACGCGACAGCCCGCTTTGACCGTGATGCCCTCAGGGAGCAAATAGTCAAAGGTACGAGGCAGCGGAACGGGCAGGGCTACGTGGGCGACGGGCATGTCATCTTCCTGACTTGAAATCTGGCCGCTTAGTATACACATTGTGATAAGGGCTCGCGGATCAGTTTGCATCCGTCGGTCAAATTCTGTATGATTCGCCGCCTTTGGTGTGCTTCGTGCAGCATCAAAGCGTATACTATTACCCATGAATTCCGCCCGGCGGAAAGTCTACGGGAAATTATTAACATCGCGTGGTGTCTGGCGTTAGGGCTGGAAGAGCGACGCGGCCTTAACTGAGGTTCTCCCATGAAAAAAGATATTCACCCGAAATACGAAGAAGTTACTGCTAACTGCTCTTGCGGTAACGTCATGAAAATCCGCTCTACCGTTGGTCACGACCTGAACCTCGACGTGTGCGGTAAATGCCACCCGTTCTACACTGGCAAGCAGCGTGATGTTGCGACCGGTGGCCGCGTTGACCGCTTCAACAAGCGCTTCAGCGTACCGGGCACCAGCAAGTAAGTTGCCGGAAGCCAAAAAAAAGCCGCCTCAGGGCGGCTTTTTTGTTTCTCTCACGCCGTCAAACGCGGAGAAATAAAAAAGGCAGAAGAAAACTTCTGCCTTTTTTATTGGCTTAGTATTCCCACGTATCCGGGTCGATACCCATCTCACGCATAATCTGTTTCGCCGCTTCCGGAATTTCATCACTGCGTTCTTTACGCAGGTCTTCATCGTTTGGCAGCGGTTGACCGGTAAATGCATGCAGGAACGCTTCACACAGCAGACTCGCTGTTGGTGGCGTGGCGCAGGTTGTTGACCTGACGACGCGTGCGTTCATCTGTGAGGATCTTTAACACCTTCAGAGGAATGGAAACCGTAATTTTTTTTACTTGCTCACTCTTCTTACCGTGCTCAGCGTATGGGCTGATATATTCGCCGCTCCATTCAGCCATGAGATACCTTTAATCCTCTAGTCATTAGTTAAGGGCCTGAAGTTTGAGTCCGGGCCATAATCGCGCGTAGTTTACCGCATGAGTCGTCTTTCTGACATGAGATAAGCCGATACGGATGTGCGCTAATGCATATAATTTTAACGGCTATTTCCTGTTTGCTCAATCTATACGCAAAGAAGTTTAGATGTCCAGATGTATTGACGTCTATTGTGACAATGATTACTCTGGAGCCTGACATTTCACCGATTCAGCCCAGGAACTGCCCAACATGACGCGTAAACAGGCCACCATCGCAGTGCGTAGCGGTTTAAATGACGACGAACAGTACGGCTGCGTTGTCCCGCCGATCCACCTCTCCAGCACCTATAACTTTACCGGCTTTAACGAACCTCGTGCCCATGACTATTCCCGCCGCGGCAACCCAACTCGCGACGTGGTACAGCGCGCGCTGGCGGAGCTGGAGGGCGGCGCCGGCGCGGTTCTGACCAATACTGGGATGTCGGCTATTCTGCTGGTGACCACCGTCTACCTGAAGCCGGGCGACCTGCTGGTGGCGCCGCACGACTGCTACGGCGGCAGCTATCGTCTGTTTGATAGCCTGGCGAAACGCGGCTGCTACCGCGTGCTGTTTGTCGATCAAAACGACGAGCAGGCGCTGAGCGCGGCGCTGGCGGAAAAACCGAAGCTGGTATTGGTTGAAAGCCCAAGTAATCCGTTGCTGAGAGTGGTGGATATTGCGAAAATCTGCACGCTGGCGCGTGAAGCGGGGGCGGTGAGCGTGGTGGATAACACCTTCCTGAGCCCGGCTCTGCAAAATCCGCTGGCGCTGGGGGCCGATCTGGTGTTGCATTCATGCACCAAATACCTGAACGGCCATTCAGATGTCGTCGCCGGGGTGGTGATTGCCAAAGATCCGCAGGCTGTCACCGAACTGGCATGGTGGGCGAATAATATTGGCGTCACCGGCGGGGCCTTCGATAGCTACCTGCTGCTGCGCGGCCTGCGTACGCTCTCCCCGCGTATGGAGGTTGCCCAGCGCAACGCGCAGGCGATCGTCGACTATCTGAAAACTCAGCCGCTGGTGAAAAAACTGTATCATCCGTCTCTGCCGGAAAATCAGGGGCACGAGATTGCTGCGCGTCAGCAAAAAGGTTTTGGTGCGATGCTAAGCTTCGAGCTGGATGGCGATGAGCAGACGCTGCGCCGTTTCCTGAGCGGATTGTCGCTATTTACGCTGGCGGAGTCGCTGGGAGGCGTAGAAAGTCTGATTTCTCACGCTGCGACGATGACCCACGCAGGAATGGCGCCTGAAGCGCGCGCGGCTGCGGGGATCTCAGAAACGCTTCTGCGTATTTCGACCGGTATTGAAGATGGTGAAGATTTAATTGCCGACCTGGAAAATGGCTTCCGGGCAGCAAACGAGGGATAAACATGAGTGTGATTGCGCAGGCAGGGGCGAAGGGTCGTCAGCTGCACAAATTTGGTGGGAGTAGTTTAGCGGATGCGAAATGTTACCTGCGCGTCGCGGGGATCATGACGGAATACTCGCAGGCAGGCGACATGATGGTTGTCTCCGCCGCTGGCAGCACCACCAACCAGCTGATTAGCTGGCTGAAGCTCAGCCAGACCGATCGCCTCTCTGCGCATCAGGTCCAGCAGTCGCTGCGCCGTTATCACATGGAGCTGATCGCCGGCCTGCTGTCGGCAGACGCCGCCGACACGCTTATCGCGGCTTTTATTCACGATCTTGAACGACTGGCGGGTTTACTGGATAGCGGCGTCACCGATGCGGTATACGCTGAGGTGGTTGGCCACGGCGAAGTCTGGTCCGCGCGCCTGATGGCCGCGGTCCTCAATCAGCTGGGGCTGGAGGCCGCGTGGCTTGATGCGCGTAGCTTCCTGCGCGCCGAGCGTTCGGCGCAGCCGCAGGTGGATGAAGGTTTATCCTACCCGCTGCTGCAGCAGCTCATGGCGCAGCATCCGAACAAACGCCTGGTGGTGACCGGCTTTATCTCGCGTAATAACGCCGGAGAAACCGTGCTGCTGGGGCGTAACGGTTCCGACTATTCCGCCACCCAAATTGGCGCCCTGGCCGGCGCGTCCCGCGTCACTATCTGGAGCGACGTTGCCGGGGTTTACAGCGCTGACCCGCGTAAGGTGAAGGATGCCTGCCTGCTGCCGCTGCTGCGCCTGGATGAAGCCAGCGAGCTGGCCCGCCTGGCGGCGCCGGTGCTGCACGCGCGTACGCTCCAGCCGGTCTCCGGCAGCGATATCGATCTGCAGCTGCGCTGCAGCTACACGCCTGAGCAAGGCTCTACGCGTATTGAACGCGTGCTGGCTTCCGGGACCGGGGCGCGAATTGTCACCAGCCATGACGACGTGTGCCTGATTGAGTTCCAGGTGCCCGCGGGCCAGGATTTCAAGCTGGCGCACAAGGAGTTGGATCTTATCTTTAAACGCGCTCAGCTGCGCCCGCTGGCCGTTGGCGTCCATGCCGACCGCAGGCTGCTGCAGTTCTGCTACACCGCCGAAGTAGCGGATAGCGCGCTGAGGCTGCTTGACGAAGCCGGTTTGCCTGGCGAGCTGCGCTTACGCCAGAAGCTGGCGCTGGTGGCGATGGTTGGCGCGGGCGTTACCCGCAACCCGCTGCATTGTCACCGCTTCTGGCAGCAGCTGAAGGGGCAGCCGGTCGAGTTTACCTGGCAGTCTGAAGAGGGGATTAGCCTGGTGGCCGTGCTGCGCGCGGGCCCGACCGAGAGCCTGATTCAGGGGCTGCACCAGTCGCTGTTCCGCGCGGAAAAGCGTATTGGCCTGGTGCTGTTTGGTAAAGGCAATATCGGTTCCCGCTGGCTGGAGCTGTTTGCCCGCGAGCAAACCACGCTTTCCGCCCGCACCGGCTTTGAGTTTGTCCTCGCCGGGGTGGTGGACAGCCGCCGCAGCCTGCTGAATTACGAAGGACTCGACGCCAGCCGCGCGCTGGCCTTCTTCCACGATGAAGCCGTTGAGCAGGATGAAGAATCGCTGTTCCTGTGGATGCGTGCCCACCCGTACGACGATTTAGTGGTTCTGGACGTGACCGCCAGCGAGCAGCTGGCGGATCAGTACCTTGATTTTGCCAGCCACGGCTTCCACGTGATCAGCGCCAATAAGCTGGCCGGGGCCAGCAGCAGCGATAAATACCGTCAGATCCACGACGCGTTTGAGAAAACGGGGCGTCATTGGCTGTACAACGCGACCGTCGGCGCCGGGCTGCCGGTAAACCACACGGTGCGCGACCTGATCGACAGCGGCGATACCATTCTGGCGCTGAGCGGTATTTTCTCCGGTACGCTCTCCTGGCTGTTCCTGCAGTTTGACGGGACTGTGCCGTTTACCGATCTGGTCGATCAGGCATGGCAGCAGGGGCTGACTGAACCGGATCCTCGCGTTGACCTTTCCGGCAAAGACGTGATGCGCAAGCTGGTGATCCTCGCCCGTGAGGCGGGCTATGATATCGAGCCTGACCAGGTGCGCGTGGAATCGCTGGTGCCGGCGCACTGCGAAGAAGGCTCCGTCGATCACTTCTTTGAAAATGGCGAAGAGCTGAACGAGCAGATGCTGCAGCGCCTTGAGGCCGCCCGTGAAATGGGGCTGGTTCTGCGCTATGTCGCGCGTTTCGACGCCAACGGCAAGGCGCGCGTTGGCGTTGAGGCCGTGCGCCAGGAGCATCCGCTGGCGGCGCTGCTGCCGTGCGATAACGTGTTTGCTATCGACAGCCGCTGGTATCGTGATAACCCGCTGGTGATCCGCGGCCCGGGCGCCGGGCGCGATGTTACCGCTGGCGCGATTCAATCGGATATTAATCGCCTGGCGCAGCTGCTGTAATCTCCCTGTCAGAGAGACCGGACGCCCGTCCGGTCTCTTTTCCCGCCAGGCCTGGCGAACACCTCTTTGGCGGCAAACAGCCCGTTGAGGGCGGCCGGGAATCCGGCATACACCGCCATCTGCATGATCGCTTCAACGATCTCTTCCTGCGTCAGGCCGACGTGCAGCCCGGCGGCGATGTGCACCTTTAGCTGCGGGGCCGCATTGCCTAAAGCGGTCAGCGCGGCAATGGTGGCGATTTCACGACTGCGCAAATCGAGCCCGGGTCTGGCGTAAATATCGCCAAAAGGAAACTCAACCAGAAAGCGGGCAAAATCAGGGGCGATGTCGCTCAGGCTGTTAACGACGGCTTCGCCGCCCTTACCGTCAACGCGCTGCAGCATCTCCATACCGGTAGTAAAACGTTCTGAAGTCACGATCTTTCCTCATAATGTGGGGGGTGATGAGGAGGGTAAGAAAGTTTGCCGGGCTTGAGTAATACCCTTTTCGTGATACCTTTTCGGTATGACAAATTCACGCCTCTATTCTCTGGATCTTCGTCTGCTGCGCTATTTTGCCGTGGTGGCGGAGGAGAACAATATTAGCCGGGCGGCGCAGCGCTTATTTATCTCACAGCCGCCGCTCAGCCGTCATATCCGTCACCTGGAAGAACAGCTGGGGACCGCGCTATTCGTGCGCCATACCCGGGGCCTGATCCTGACCGAGGAGGGGCGGCGGGTGCTGGATATGATTCGCCCTCTGCTGGCGTTACAGGAACAAACCTTAACCGCCCTGGGCCAGCCTGTCTGATAGCGGGCAGCCGCCGCTGCGGCTCGGGCTGACAACCGCCTTTGAACAGGGGATCTTTACCGCCGCCGAAGCTGCGCTGAGGGATAATGCCCGCACTTTGCAGATTAGCCGTCACGGCTCGCCAACCCTGGCGCAGCAGGTGCGCAAGGGCCGGCTGGACGCGGCGCTGGTGGCGCTTCCCCTTGATGCCAGCGGGCTGGTTTTGTCCCCCTTGCCCTATCAGGAGCAGCTGATCGCCGCGCTGCCGGCGTCATGGCCGGAATCCAGCGTCGCCGGGCTGGCCCTGAGCGCTTTTAACCAGCGGCCGCTGTTTTGGTTTAAACGCGAGCGTAATCCGGCATTTTTTGACTACACCCGACGGATGTTTGAACGGACGGGGTATGCGCCTGCCTACGTGGAAGAGCCCGTAGAACATGACGTTCTGTTGGCCCGCATTGCGCGCGGGGAGGGGATGATTTTGCTGCCGGCGTCCTTTACCGCTATCCAGCGTCAGGGGGTGGTCTTTTATCCGTTGGATGAGGCCAGTCTGCATTTTCCGCTGGCGCTGGGCGTGGTCACGCTGCCGCAAAATGACGCCTTGCGCGCGTGGCTGATCCCTGTGCTTGAAGAATCATTAGCTTAGCGTCGAACCCTGTGGCATTTAGCGTCAACGACGTGAACCCATTTCATCTTCTCTGAATATTCCTCACTCTTTACGCTGATTTTTCTATTGACGCCCGGGCTCTTTTCCGTCATTTTTACATCTGGACGTCTAAACGTATAGAAGTTCGCAACACGACAAACAATAAAATGCGATTGATGAGGTAAGGTATGAGCTTTTTTCACGCCAATCAGCGGGAAGCCCTGAATCAGAGCCTGGCAGAAGTGCAGGGCCAGATTAATGTGTCTTTTGAATTCTTTCCGCCGCGGACCAGTGAAATGGAGCAAACCCTGTGGAAATCCATCGATCGCTTAAGCAGCCTGAAGCCGAAATTTGTTTCGGTGACCTACGGGGCCAACTCCGGCGAACGCGACCGTACCCACAGCATCATCAAAGGTATCAAAGAGCGCACCGGCCTTGAGGCGGCGCCGCACCTGACCTGTATCGACGCCAGCCGCGACGAGCTGCGCACAATTGCTCAGGATTACTGGAACAACGGGATCCGCCATATCGTCGCCCTGCGCGGCGACCTGCCGCCGGGCAGCGGTAAGCCGGATATGTACGCTGCGGACCTGGTTACGCTGCTGAAAGAAGTGGGCGATTTTGATATCTCCGTTGCGGCCTACCCGGAAGTCCATCCGGAAGCGAAAAGCGCCCAGGCGGATCTACTGAACCTGAAGCGTAAGGTCGATGCCGGCGCGAACCGGGCGATTACCCAGTTCTTCTTTGATGTTGAAAGCTACCTGCGCTTTCGCGATCGCTGCGTCTCCGCGGGGATTGATGTTGAAATTATCCCCGGCATTCTGCCGGTATCCAACTTCAAGCAGGCGAAGAAATTTGCCGACATGACCAACGTGCGTATTCCAACGTGGATGTCGAAAATGTTCGAAGGTCTGGATAATGATGCGGAAACTCGCCAGCTGGTGGGGGCGAACATCGCCATGGATATGGTCAAAATTTTAAGCCGCGAAGGGGTGAAGGATTTCCACTTTTACACCTTAAACCGCGCGGAGATGAGCTACGCGATTTGCCATACCCTGGGCGTGCGCCCGACGGTGTAAAAAAATGGCCCTCTTCGAGGGCCATTTTTATTTATTCCCACTCCTCCAGGAAACGCTGCCCGTACTGGTCGGCGACCAGCAGCGCGGCGTAAACCTGATCCGCCGTGGCTCCGCCAGGCATGTTATGGATAGTTTCCCCCTCCGCGCAGGCGGCTTCGGCGACGATCCGCATTTTACGCGGAATATCCTCTTTGATATCCAGCTGAGCCAGGGTGAGCGGCAGGCCCACGCTGTGACACAGCGCGGCGGCGGTTTCAATCTCTTCTAGCGGCGCGTTTTCCAGCACCAGCTGCGTCAGCGTGCCGAAGGCGACCTTTTCGCCGTGATAGTAATGATGGGCGTCCGGCAGGGCGGTCATGCCGTTGTGAATCGCGTGCGCGGCTGCCAGCCCGCCGCTTTCAAAGCCGACGCCGCTGAGATAGGTGTTGGCCTCGATAACTTTTTCCAGCGCCGGCGTGACGACATGCTGTTCCGCCGCCAGCATCGCTTTTTCACCCTCTTCAATCAGCGTGTGGTAGCACAGTTCAGCCAGCGCCAGCGCCGCCTGGGTGCACTTGCCGCCGGCCATGGTGGTGGCGCCGCTGCGCGAACAGGCGCGGGCTTCAAACCAGGTGGCCAACGCATCGCCGATACCGGCCGCCAGCAGGCGCGGCGGAGCGCCGGCAACAATCCGGGTATCAACAATAACCATGTTTGGGTTGCGCGGCAGCATCAGATAGCTGTCGAACTCGCCCTCGTCGGTATAGATAACCGAGAGCGCGCTGCAGGGGGCGTCGGTGGAGGCGATGGTGGGGGCAATCACCACCGGTAGATTCATAAAATGTGCTAATGCTTTTGCGGTATCCAGCGTTTTTCCGCCGCCGATACCCAGCACGGCATTGCAGCGGGCTGAGCCTGCAATATCGCGCAAGCGATTGATTTCATTATGCGAGCATTCGCCACCGAACGGGACGATTTCGGCGACAAGGCCGGCTTCGGTCAGGCTTTGGCGCAGCTTTTCTGCGGCAAAGCCCAGCACAAACTTGTCGCCAACGATAAGCCAGCGCTCGGCCAGCGGTTTGAGATAGCCGCCGAGGCGGGTGATAGCATTTGCACCCTGAATGTATTTGCCTGGCGATTGAATGATGCGATCCATTTCTATTCCTCCTGGATGACCGCGATACCGCCCGCGGGCGGTTCGCCGATCGGGTTACAGGTTCAGATTTCCAAAGGCGCTACTCCAGTCTTGCTCAAACTTCTCTATTGCTGACTCTACCGCGGGCGTGCCGAGCATTTGTTGTGCTACGTCTAAAGGAAGGGTGATCGCTTCACATCCGGCCAGCAGGCAGTCCAGCGCCTGGCGCGGGGTTTTAAAGCTGGCCGCCAGCACTTTGCTGCCCGGCGCGTGCAGCTCCAGCAGGCTCTGCAGCTCCTGCACCATACGGATGCCGTCGCCGCCCTGGGCATCAACGCGGTTGACGTAAGGCGCGACGTATTTCGCCCCGGCCAGCGCCGCCAGCAGACCCTGAGAGGCGCTGTAGACCGCGGTGCCGAGCGTGGCTATGCCCTCTTTTTTCAGCAGCTTTATCGCGGCGAGGCCTTCGGCGGTGACCGGGATTTTTACCACAATGCCGGGTATGGCGTTACTCAGGCGTTTGGCCTCTGCAACCATGCCCTGCGCATTGCGGCTCATGGTCTGGGCAAACAGGACCCCATCCGGGCCAACGGCTTTTTGCAGGCGGGGCAGCACGTCCCAAACCGAGGTTTTTCCCGCGGCGATGATGCTGGGATTGGTGGTTACTCCGGCCAGCGGGTAGATGTGTGCCAGGCGTTCAACTTCTGCTACGTTTGCGGTGTCCAGATAGAGTTCCATAGCCTTTCCTCAATTCTCAATTCAGTGACGTTGAGATAAGAATACGGCCTCTGTCCGGCGGGTCGCCAGATGACAAATTTGCCAAAAACTGGATAAATGTACGCATTGCGGCTAAGAGTGATTTAGATCACATTTATCCGCCTTTAGCTGGCGTTGCTGGAGAGATTCGTGGGGATAGCCGCCAGGGAAAACTTACAAAAGTCTAGTTTTCCGCCGACGGATGCTTTTCCGTCAGCTGGCTATGATACTGGCGGCGATATTCTGACGGTGAACGTTCGGTATTTTTGCGAAACAGGCGGCAGAAGTAGTTACTATCGGCAAAGCCGCAGGCGTGAGCGATATCCTTCACCTTCATATCGTGGCCTTTTAGCAGCATTCGGGCCTGTTCGAGACGAACGTGGTTCAGATATTCGTTAAAGCCCATGGGGCCGCATTTCTGGAACAGATGGGAGAGATAGTTGGGGGAGAGGTAAAACTCCTCGGCGACCGACTCACGGGTTAAAGGGTCGGCGAAGCGGGCATCGATATATTTTCGGATGGCTTCAAACAGCGCCTGGCTGCGGGAAGAGGTTTGCACCTGGCTACCGAGGAGATCGGCGCAGTGGCTTAGCAGGCTTATCACGATGCAGCGCGCCGTTTGCTGCTCCTGCGGCTGCATCTGCATTTCATTGAGCGCCTGTAGCAAAAAGGAGCCCACGCGAGGGCCGCGGCGCGGCGTCTGCACTCTCTCTGCAATATGCAGCGTTTCACCGTCCCAGCGCTGGAGGGTGAACTCCAGCTGCTGCTTACCAAATTGAATGCTCAACGCGGTACAGGGCGCCTGCCACTGCGGAAGATTCCAGCCGCCTGCGGGGATATACAGCACATCATAGCGGGCAAGCAGCGCCGGCTCGGCCTTGATGCCGGGATCGCCGCGCTGGCCTTCGAGGATAACCTCGAGGCGCGGAAAATCGACCTGCAGCGCCAGCCCCGAGGCCGGTCGATGTTCGGTGGTAAAGCGAACCTGCCTGATTGCCGTCGGGCCTTTAATTAAAGCGTCAATGTGCTGACTGAGATGGCCGTCCATTCTTGCTCCTTAAAAAGCCCCACGTTTTTATCATACCCGACATCGCGGGAAGGGCAAAAAGCCGCGGGAATCTGCGCGCATCAGATGTTGCATAATATAAATGTTATGTTATATCGTAACCATTGATTGCAAAAGTTAACTCAGGAGAGAGTGATGACCAGAAAGATACCCGCATTTGCGCTCGGCGTTGGCATGCTGCTGGCCGGTAGCCAGGCTTTTGCCCACGGCCACCACAGCCATGGCCCCGCATTGACGGAGGCGGAAGTTAAGGCGAGCGAGGGCATTTTCGCCGATAAAGACGTCAAGGATCGCCCGTTAAGCGACTGGGATGGAATCTGGCAATCGGTGAATCCGTATCTGCTTAATGGGGACCTGGATCCGGTGCTGGAGCAGAAGGCCAAAAAGGCGGGGGCGAAAAGCGTTGCCGAGTATCGGGAATATTATAAGAAGGGTTACGCCACCGATGTCGATCAAATTGGGATTGAAGACAACGTGATGGAGTTCCACGTCGGGAAAGAGGTTAGCGCCTGTCGGTACGCCTATTCCGGCTATAAGATCCTGCACTATGCTTCCGGCAAGAAAGGCGTGCGCTATCTATTTGAATGCCAGCAGGCAGACTCGAAAGCGCCGAAATTCGTCCAGTTTAGCGATCATACGATTGGCCCGAGAAAATCACAGCATTTTCATATCTTTATGGGGAATGACTCGCACGAGTCCCTGCTGAAAGAGATGGATAACTGGCCGACGTACTATCCTTATGCGCTGCATAAAGAGCAGATTGTTGACGAGATGCTGCACCATTAATAAAAATCCCCGGATAGCGGCGTACACGTGCTATCCGGGGATTTATGCTGGCGAAGGGCGGAGGTTAGCCGGTGTTACGCATACCGGCAGCCACGCCCGCGATGGTGACCATCAGCGCCTGCTCAACGCGCGGGTCCGGATCCTGGCCCTGCTCTTCCGCCAGACGCGAACGGTGCAGCAGTTCGGCCTGCAGGACGTTCAGCGGGTCGGTATAGATATTACGCAGCTGAATAGACTCGGCGATCCACGGCAGATCGGCCATCAGGTGGGAATCGTTGGCGATATCGAGCACCACGCTGATACCGGAAGACAACAGCTCGCGCAGCTCGCTGCCGAGGCCCCACAGCTCGGGTTTCACCAGGCGCTGATCGTAATATTCCGCCAGCCACAGGTCGGCCTTCGAGAACACCATTTCCAGCATCCCAAGACGAGTTGAGAAGAATGGCCAGTCGCGACACATGGTTTCCAGCTCGCTCTGTTTGCCATCATCCACCACCTTCTGCAGCGCGGCGCCGGCGCCCAGCCAGGCCGGCAGCATCAGGCGGTTCTGCGTCCAGGCGAAGATCCACGGGATTGCGCGCAGAGATTCTACCCCGCCGGTAGCACGGCGTTTCGCCGGGCGTGAGCCGAGCGGCAGTTTGCCCAGCTCCTGCTCCGGAGTGGCGGAGCGGAAATAAGGTACGAAGTCTTTATTTTCACGCACGTAGCCGCGGTACATTTCACAAGAAATGTCGGACAGCTCGGCCATGATATTGCGCCACTCCGGCTTGGGTTCCGGCGGCGGCAGCAGGTTTGCTTCGAGAATGGCGCTGGTATACAGCGACAGGCTGCTGATGGTGACTTCCGGCAGGCCGAACTTGAAGCGGATCATTTCACCCTGCTCGGTGACGCGCAGACCGCCTTTCAGGCTGCCTGGTGGCTGAGAAAGAAGCGCCGCGTGCGCCGGGGCGCCGCCGCGGCCGATAGAACCGCCGCGACCGTGGAACAGCGTCAGCTCAATACCGGCTTTTTCGCAGGTTTTGATCAGCGCGTCCTGAGCCTGGTACTGCGCCCAGGAAGCGGCCATGACGCCCGCATCTTTCGCCGAGTCAGAATAGCCGATCATGACCATCTGCTTGCCCTGAATAAAGCCGCGATACCAGTCGATATTCAGCAACTGGGTCATCACGTCGTTGGCGTTGTTCAGGTCGTCGAGAGTTTCAAATAGCGGAGCAACCGGCAGCGCGAAGCCAATGCCGGCTTCTTTGAGCAGCAGGTGTACGGCCAGCACGTCAGACGGCGTCTTCGCCATGGAGATCACGTAGGCGGCGATGGATCCGTGCGGCGCTTCGGCGATCACTTTGCAGGTGTCGAGAACTTCGCGGGTTTCATTGCTTGGCTCCCACTGGCGCGGCAGCAGCGGGCGCTTGGAGTTCAACTCGCGGATCAGGAAGGCCTGCTTGTCGGCTTCTGACCAGCTTTCATAATCGCCGATGCCGAGATAGCGGGTCATTTCGCCCAGCGCTTCGGTATGGCGGGTACTTTCCTGACGGATATCGATGCGTACCAGCGGCACGCCGAACGACTTCACGCGACGCAGGGTATCGAGCAGCTCACCGTTGGCGATAATGCCCATGCCGCAGGCCTGCAGGGATTTATAGCAGGCGTAAAGCGGCTCCCACAGCTGTTCGTTCTGGGTAATCAGGCCGGCGGGTTTCGGCAGCTTCTGCCCTTTCAGGCGCGCTTCCAGCCATGACTGCGTATCCATCAATTGGCTACGCAGCTTTTTCATCAGATAGCGGTACGGCTCCTGCGCCCCTTCGGCGCCGACTATCTCGCGCAGTTCGTCGGTACACTCGACCATCGACAGCTCGGAGATCAGCAGCTGGACATCTTTGAGGAACAGATCGGTGGCTTTCCAGCGGCTGAGCAGCAGCACGTGGCGGGTGATATCGGAGGTCACGTTTGGGTTACCGTCGCGGTCACCGCCCATCCAGGAGGTGAAGCGCACCGGTACGAAGTCAACCGGCAGCTGATAGCCGAGGTTTTCTTCCAGCTGTTCGTTCAGCTCGCGCAGGTAGTTCGGCACGCCTTCCCACAGGCTGTTTTCGACGACCGCAAAGCCCCATTTCGCCTCGTCAACCGGCGTCGGGCGATATTTACGGATTTCATCGGTATGCCATGACTGTGCGATCAGCTGGCGCAGGCGGCGCATCAGCTGGTGGTGCTCGTAGTCTGCGATCTCTTTGTTATCGAGCTGCTTCAGGCAGTTATTCACTTCCACCATTTTGTGGATCAGCGTGCGGCGGGTGATTTCGGTGGGATGGGCGGTTAATACCAGCTCCAGCGACAGGGACTCCACCGCTTTTTTAATGGTGTCTTCGTTGAGATGGGATTGGCCTTTGAGCTTTCTCAGGGTACGGGCAATCACTTCCGGATTGCTGGCCGCTTCGCCGTTTGGCGAAATGCTGTGGTACTGCTCAGCGGTATTGGCCAGGTTCAGAAACTGGCTGAAGGCGCGCGCTACCGGCAGCAGCTCGTCGTTGGACAAGTTTTGCAGCGTGGTGAGAAGTTCCTGGCGATTGGCTTCATTGCCCGCGCGCGAAGATTTGGACAATTTACGGATAGTTTCGACACGATCAAGAATGTTCTCTCCCAGTGCATCCTTGATGGTATCGCCCAGCACTTTACCGAGCATACTGACATTACTACGCAAAGCGGAATATTGTTCGTTCATGTTACCCCAGACACCCCATCTCATTTTATTTTGTTATATCCGCGGCTCGGCAACGATGAACCGCGGATAAGCAGCCGTCTTTTATAAAGCCACGTAAAAACCCCTACGTCAATTGTTGCGAAATCGCTTCAGCAAACGAATAAATGGCGGCAATTTGCGAAATTTAACTCAGAGGTCGCTTGATAAGCATTGCTTATGGGAATGTGACAATTGTCACTGTCCCGCCCCTGGCTAAAGGGCGGGAAAAGCGCGATTTTAGTGCCAGCAGAAATGATGGACCACCTGGATGATAAGCTCGCGGGTTGGCTTAATAAACCGGGTTTCCAGATACTCATCCGGCTGGTGGGCCTGGTTGATTGAGCCAGGACCGAGGACCAGCGTCGGGCAGATGGTCTGGATAAACGGCGCTTCGGTACAGTAGTTGACGACCTCGGTTTGTGCGCCGAGCAGTTTTTCCACCACCTGCACGAGCTGGTGATCCGGCGGACACTCGTAGCCGGGGATCGGCGGATGGAGCTCGCTAACGGTTAAACGACCCGGCCAGCGTTCGCTGACCGGCGCCAGCGCTTCATCCAGCAGCCCGTTGAGATCGTTGAGCGTCATGCCCGGCAGCGGACGAATATCCATATGCAGCTCGCAGCAGGCGCAGATGCGGTTAGATGCGTCGCCGCCGTGAATCGAGCCGAGATTGAGCGTCGGGTACGGTACGGTAAAGGCGGCAAAGTGATAGCGCTCTTTCAGCACATCGCGCAGCTGCATGATGCGGCCAATCGCGTCATGCATCAGTTCAATGGCGTTAACCCCGCGCGCCGGATCGCTGGAGTGGCCGGACTGGCCCTGGACGCGCACGGCGGTGGAAATATGCCCCTTGTGCGCGCGTACCGGCTGCAGGGAGGTTGGTTCGCCGATAATCGCGCAGTCCGGGCGCAGGCGGGTGGTTTCGGCAAAGTAGCGGGCGCCGGCCATGCTGGTCTCTTCATCGGCGGTGGCCAGAATATAGAGCGGTTTTTTGAGCTTACTGACATCAACATCGCGCAGGGCGTCAAGAATAAAGGCGAAAAAGCCCTTCATGTCGGCGGTGCCGAGACCGTAAAGCTTGTTGTCATGCTCGGTGAGGGCGAACGGATCGCGGGTCCAGCGGCCATCATCGAACGGCACGGTATCGGTATGCCCGGCGAGCAGCAGGCCGCCGGCGCCCTGGCCGGTACTGGCCAGCATGTTAAATTTATTGCGCGTATCCGGCACCGGCTGAACTTCGACATTGAAGCCAATTTCGCGAAACCAGCCTGCCAGCAAATTGATTAAAGTCTCATTGCTTTGATCCAGCGACTCTTCGGTTGCGCTGATGGAGGGTGTGGCGATCAATGCGCGGTAAATCTCGATGAACGGCGGTAAATTGTTTTTCATTGTTGACACACCTCGGGTCATGATAGTATCAATATTCATGCAATATTTATGAATAAAAATACATTATCGTTGAGCGTAAGAAAACCCATCGAATGTAAGGAAATGCTCTTACGGCTTAACAGGGTGAGGAAGATAAAGGTCTTCCCAGGCAAACAGATGTAAGAAGGTGAAGAGCCCCAATGTTGAATACGCTGATAGTGGGTGCCAGCGGTTATGCCGGCGCAGAGCTAGTGACCTATGTAAATCGCCATCCTCACATGACCATAACCGCTTTGACGGTATCCTCGCAAAGTAATGATGCAGGAAAATTGATTTCCGATTTACATCCGCAGACTGAAAGGCATTGTCGATCTGCCGCTGCAGCCAATGTCAGATATTAGCGAATTTAGCACCGGGGTGGATGTTGTCTTCCTTGCTACCGCCCATGAAGTGAGTCACGACCTGGCGCCTCAGTTCCTTGCCGCCGGCTGCGTGGTGTTCGATCTCTCCGGCGCGTTCCGCGTGAACGACGGCGCCTTCTACGAGAAATATTACGGCTTTACCCATCAGCATCCGGCGCTGCTTGAGCAGGCGGTATATGGCCTGGCCGAGTGGAGCGTCGAGCGGCTGAAAGCGGCCAATTTAGTCGCCGTTCCTGGCTGCTACCCAACCGCGGCCCAGCTGTCGTTAAAACCGCTGATCGACGCCGGGCTGCTGGATCTTAACCAGTGGCCGGTGATCAACGCTACCAGCGGAGTGAGCGGAGCGGGCCGTAAGGCGGCGATCGGCAACAGCTTCTGTGAAGTGAGCCTGCAGCCGTACGGCGTCTTCAACCATCGTCACCACCCGGAAATCTCTACTCACCTTGGCGCGGAGGTTATTTTTACTCCGCATCTGGGTAACTTTAAGCGCGGTATTCTGGAAACCATCACCTGTCGTCTGAAACCGGGCGTCAGCAAAGAGCAGGTGGCCGCCGTTTTCCAGCAGGCGTACGCCGATAAACCGCTGGTACGTTTATACGATAACGCGCTGCCGGCATTGAAAAACGTCGTGGGTCTGCCATTCTGTGATATCGGGTTTGCGGTCCAGGATGAGCATATCATCGTGGTGGCGGCGGAAGATAACCTGCTTAAAGGCGCAGCGGCGCAGGCAGTACAGTGCGCGAATATTCGTTTCGGCTTCGCTGAGACGCAGTCTCTTATTTAAGGTGTGATGATGAACCCATTAATTATCAAACTCGGCGGCGTGTTGCTGGATAGCGAAGAAGCGCTGGCGCGTCTGTTTACCGCGCTGGTGAACTACCGTGAAACGCATCAGCGTCCGCTGATTATCGTGCACGGCGGCGGCTGTGTGGTCGATGAGCTGATGAAGCAGCTTAACCTGCCGGTAAGCAAGAAAAATGGGCTGCGGGTAACGCCGGCGGATCAAATCGACATTATTACCGGCGCGCTGGCGGGCACCGCCAATAAAACGCTGCTGGCGTGGGCGAAAAAGCACGGCATTGCCAGCGTTGGTCTGTTCCTCGGCGATGGCGATAGCGTTAAGGTGACTCAGCTTGCCGAAGAGCTGGGGCACGTTGGCCTGGCCCAGCCGGGATCGCCGGCGCTGATCAATACCCTGCTGGCGGGCGGCTACCTGCCGGTGGTGAGCTCTATCGGCGTGACCGATGAAGGGCAGCTGATGAACGTCAACGCCGATCAGGCCGCAACCGCGCTGGCGGCCACGCTCGGCGCCGATCTGATCCTGCTTTCCGACGTCAGCGGTATCCTTGATGGCAAAGGTCAGCGTATCGCGGAGATGACCGCGGAGAAGGCGGAGCAGCTGATTGAACAGGGTATTATTACCGACGGCATGATCGTCAAAGTGAACGCTGCGCTGGATGCGGCGCGCGCGCTGGGTCGCCCGGTGGATATTGCCTCCTGGCGTCACGCGGAGCAGCTGCCGGCGCTGTTTAACGGCACGCCGATCGGCACGCGTATTCTGGCCTGATTGAAAACATTTGCAGACGGGAAGCGCGGGGCTTCCCGGCAGAAATAAACAAATTTGAAGGAAGCACATTATGGCACTTTGGGGCGGGCGTTTTACTCAGGCAGCAGATCAGCGGTTCAAACAGTTCAACGACTCTTTGCGCTTCGACTATCGCCTGGCGGAGCAGGATATCATTGGCTCTGTTGCCTGGTCCAAAGCGCTGGTGACGGTTGGCGTGCTGAGCGCTGGCGAACAGCTGGAGCTGGAAGAGGCGCTGGGCGTCCTGCTGGAAGAGGTGCGGGCTAACCCGCAGCAAATCCTTGAAAGCGATGCTGAAGATATTCATAGCTGGGTGGAAGGCAAGCTGATCGACAAAGTCGGCCAGCTGGGTAAAAAACTGCATACCGGCCGTAGCCGCAACGACCAGGTGGCGACTGACCTGAAGCTGTGGTGCAAGGATACTATCGCCGAGCTGCTTTCCGCGAATCGTCAGCTGCAGGGCGCGTTGGTTGAAACGGCGCAGAATAATCAGGACGCCGTGATGCCGGGCTACACCCATCTGCAGCGCGCGCAGCCGGTGACGTTCGCCCACTGGTGCCTGGCCTATGTTGAAATGCTGGCGCGTGATGAAAGCCGTCTGCAGGACTCTTTGAAGCGCCTCGACGTCAGCCCGCTGGGCAGCGGCGCGCTGGCGGGTACCGCCTATGAAATCGATCGCGAGCAGCTGGCCGGCTGGCTGGGCTTCGCTTCCGCGACCCGCAATAGCCTGGATAGCGTTTCCGACCGTGACCACGTGCTGGAGCTGCTCTCCGGCGCCGCGATTGGGATGGTGCACCTGTCGCGTTTTGCTGAAGACCTGATTTTCTTTAATACCGGCGAGGCGGGCTTTATTGAGCTCTCCGATCGCGTGACCTCCGGCTCATCCCTGATGCCGCAGAAGAAAAACCCGGACGCGCTGGAGCTAATCCGCGGTAAGTGCGGCCGCGTTCAGGGCGCGCTGACCGGGATGATGATGACGCTGAAGGGCCTGCCGCTGGCCTACAACAAAGATATGCAGGAAGATAAAGAAGGGCTGTTTGACGCCCTCGACACCTGGCTTGATTGCTTGCATATGGCCGCGCTGGTGCTGGACGGCATTCAGGTGAAGCGCCCGCGTTGCGAAGAAGCGGCGCAGCAGGGTTACGCCAATGCGACCGAGCTGGCGGATTATCTGGTGGCGAAAGGCGTACCGTTCCGTGAAGCGCACCATATTGTCGGCGAAGCGGTTGTCGAGGCGATCGCGCAAGGTAAGCCGCTGGAAGCGCTGGCGCTGGCCGACCTGCAGAAATTTAGCAGCGTGATTGCCGATGATGTCTATCCCATTCTGTCGCTGCAATCCTGTCTGGACAAGCGCGCGGCCAAAGGCGGCGTTTCACCGAAGCAGGTTGCGCAGGCGATCGCCGATGCGCAGCAGCGCCTGGTTTAAGCCGGTCGCCTGCTGGAGCCTGACCGGCGCTGGAGAATGAAAACGACAAGCTCGAGCGATGCTCGGGCTTTTTTATGCAAAAAAAAGCGGACACGAGGTCCGCAAAAGTTCACGTTGGCTTTAGTTGTTCGGTTAGGGAAAACGTTGAGGCAATTCGGTGATTTTCTGATACCGGCCTCGTTTCTGGGTTTATTATTGAACAGAAAACTTGATAGGGATAATCGTTCGTTGCTATTCTATCTATCGCCATGAACTATCATGGCGACGGAGGATGAATAATGAATATTCGCGATCTTGAATACCTGGTTGCGCTAGCCGAGCACCGCCACTTTCGGCGCGCGGCGGACTCTTGCCACGTCAGCCAACCGACGCTTAGCGGGCAGATCCGCAAGCTGGAGGATGAGCTTGGAGTCATGCTGCTGGAGCGTACCAGCCGTAAGGTTCTGTTTACCCAGGCGGGCCTGCTGCTGGTGGATCAGGCGCGTACGGTGTTGCGCGAAGTAAAAGTGCTCAAGGAAATGGCAAGCCAACAGGGCGAGACGATGTCCGGGCCGCTGCATATCGGCCTGATTCCAACGATTGGCCCGTATCTGCTGCCGCATATTATCCCGATGCTGCACCAGACTTTTCCCAAGCTGGAAATGTATCTGCATGAGGCCCAAACCCATCAGCTGCTGGCCCAGCTGGATAGCGGCAAGCTCGACTGCGCTATCCTGGCGCTGGTTAAAGAGAGCGAAGCCTTTATTGAGGTGCCGCTGTTTGACGAGCCGATGATGCTGGCTATCTACGCAGATCACCCGTGGGCCAACCGCGACCGCGTGCCGATGTCCGATTTAGCCGGAGAGAAGCTGCTGATGCTGGAAGATGGCCACTGTCTGCGCGATCAGGCGATGGGCTTCTGTTTCGAGGCCGGTGCCGATGAAGATACGCATTTCCGCGCCACCAGTCTTGAAACGCTGCGTAACATGGTTGCTGCCGGCAGCGGGATTACCCTGCTGCCTGCGCTGGCGGTGCCGCAGGAGAGAAAGCGCGATGGCGTGGTGTACATTCCGTGCATTAAGCCCGAGCCGCGACGCACCATTGGGCTGGTTTATCGCCCCGGTTCGCCGCTGCGCAGCCGCTATGAACATCTGGCGGAGGCCATCCGTAGCACTATGGATGGCCATTTCGACGAAGCGTTAAAACAGGCGGTTTAAGCCGTTTAGCGCGGCTACCCGATAGGCTTCCGCCATCGTCGGGTAGTTAAAGGTGGTGTTGACGAAGTACTCGATGGTGTTACCGCCACCTTTCTGCTCCATAATCGCCTGGCCGATATGAATAATCTCGGCCGCGCGCTCGCCAAAGCAATGAATGCCAAGGATCTCTTTCGTTTCCCTGTGGAACAGGATTTTCAGGGTTCCCACGCTCATGCCGACGATCTGCGCGCGCGCCAGGTGTTTGAACTGCGCGCGACCCACTTCGTACGGGACCTTCATGGCGGTCAGCTGCTGCTCGGTTTTACCCACCGAGCTGATTTCCGGAATGGTGTAGATCCCGGTTGGAATATCTTCGATCAGGTGAGCCGAAGCCTCGCCTTTAATAAGCGCCTGCGCGGCGATGCGTCCCTGATCGTAAGCGGCCGAAGCCAGGCTCGGATAGCCGATAACGTCGCCAACGGCATAGATATGCGGCAGCGCGGTCTGATACATGCTGTTCACCTTCAACTGGCCGCGGCTATCGGTTTGCAGACCGATATTTTCCAGCGCCAGGGAGTCGGTATTACCGGTACGACCGTTGGCATACAGCAGACAGTCCGCCTTCAGCTTTTTGCCCGATTTCAGATGCATGATCACGCCATCATCTACGGCTTCAATTTTCTCGTACTCTTCGTTGTGACGAATCACCACGCCGCTATTCCAGAAGTGATAGGAGAGGGAGTCGGACATCTCCTGATCGAGGAACGCCAGCAGCCGATCGCGGGTGTTGATCAGATCCACCTTCACTTCCATCCCGCGGAAGATTGACGCGTATTCGCAGCCAATGACCCCCGCGCCGTAGATGATCACATGGCGCGGTTCGTGCTGAAGGCTGAGAATGGAGTCGCTGTCGTACACGCGCGGATGGGAAAAATCGACATCTGCCGGGTGGTACGGGCGCGAGCCGCAGGCGATAACGAATTTCTCGGCGGTGACCGTCTCGACGGTGCCGTCGTGACATTCCAGGGCGATCGTGTGTTCATCAACGAAGTGCGCGTTGCCCTGCAGGATTTCGCAGTGGTTGCGCTCATAGAACCCCTGACGCATATGGGTCTGCTGGTTAATGACGCTGTCGGCATGGTTAAGAATGTCGGCGAAGGAGGAGCGAAGAAGGCGGGAATGGTCGCTGTAGAGAGGGTTTTGGTTAAACTCGATAATACGGCTGACGGCGTGGCGGAGCGCTTTCGACGGGATGGTTCCCCAGTGGGTACAGCCGCCGCCGACATTATGGTAGCGTTCAATAACGGCAACGCGGGCTCCCTGTTTAACCAGTCCCATCGCAGCGCCTTCGCCGCCGGGGCCGGAACCAATTACTATTGCATCATAATCCCAAGAGTGCGACATGGCATTACTCACCTGTTTTATACATAAAATAAACACGATGATAACATTCGCCGCAGTTTAACCCAATTATCGTTGCGCTTTTTTGCGGCATAAAAGCATGAACGGCTCGTAAACAATCTTTCACAAACCAGTGTAAACCGATTAGTTTTATCTCTGGTATAGTGCCAGCAGGGTTACTGGAAGGATTCATACAACGTGATGGGCGTAAGAGCGCTACAAAAAGAGAAAACCCGGCGTTCGCTGGTAGAAGCGGCATTTAGCCAACTTAGCGCCGAACGGAGTTTCGCCAGCTTAAGCCTGCGTGAAGTTGCGCGTGAGGCGGGGATCGCGCCGACCTCCTTTTATCGTCATTTTCGCGATGTCGATGAGCTCGGTCTGACGATGGTCGATGAGAGCGGACTGATGCTGCGCCAGCTGATGCGCCAGGCGCGCCAGCGTATTGCCAAAGGCGGCAGCGTGATTCGCACCTCGGTCTCTACCTTTATGGAGTTTATCGGCAATAACCCGAACGCTTTTCGCCTGTTGTTGCGCGAACGCTCAGGGACTTCCGCGGCGTTTCGTGCCGCCGTGGCGCGCGAAATTCAGCATTTCATCGCGGAACTTGCCGACTATTTAGAAATCGAAAACCACATGCCGCGCGCCTTTACTGAAGCGCAGGCCGAAGCGATGGTCACCATTGTATTTAGCGCCGGCGCTGAGGCGCTGGACGTCGGGCTTGAGCAGCGTCGACAGCTGGAAGAACGGCTGGTGCTGCAGCTAAGAATGATCTCGAAAGGTGCGTATTACTGGTATCGCCGTGAACAAGAAAAAATATCAAATCATTCCGAATAACGTGAAGGACGAGCAATGAAACACTCAGTTCAAGATAAAGGTACGCTGCTGCTGGCGCTGATCGCTGGCCTATCGATTAACGGAACCTTCGCCGCGCTGTTCAGCTCGATTGTTCCCTTTTCCATCTTCCCGATTCTGTCCCTGCTTCTGACGGTCTACTGTCTGCATCAGCGCTATCAGAACCGGAGTATGCCCGTGGGGCTGCCGGGTCTGGCTGCTGCCTGCTTCATTCTCGGGGTTCTGCTGTACAGCACCGTGGTGCGGGCGGAATATCCGGACATCGGCTCTAACTTCTTCCCGGCCGTGCTGTCGGTCATTACGGTATTCTGGATCGGCTACCGGATGCGTAACCGGAAGGATGCGGCGGCAGAGTAACCGCTTTATATCAGAACCCGGCAGGCGTCGCGGTGCCGGGTTCTGTAAACATCGCCTACCTGCGGGTTAATAAGACGCCGCACTCCATATGATGGGTATACGGGAACTGATCGAATAGCGCCAGACGCGTAATGTCATGGGTCTGACTGAGCGTTTCCAGATTCTGGCACAGCGTCTCCGGGTTGCAGGAGATGTACAGAATTCGCGGATACGCCTGCACCATTTTTTCCGTTTCACTATCCAGCCCGCTGCGCGGCGGATCGACAAAAATCGTCTCACACCGGTAGCTTTGCAGGTCGATACCCTGCAGGCGGTTAAACTCCCGCACGCCGTTCATTGCCTGAGTAAACTCCTCTGCCGCCATACGGATAATCTGCACGTTATCGATATGGTTGGCCGCAATGTTGTACTGCGCCGCGGCGACGGAAGGTTTGGCGATTTCCGTGGCCAGCACGCGATCGAAATTACGCGCCAGCGCCAGGGAAAAGTTGCCGTTACCGCAGTACAGCTCCAGTAAATCGCCGGTTGCTCCTTGCGTACTCTCCAGCGCCCACTCCAGCATCTGGATATTCATCGCCGCATTGGGTTGGGTGAAGCTGTTCTCAACCTGGCGGTAGATCATTTCCCGACCGGCTACCGGCAGACGTTCGTCGATGTAGTCCCGATCGAGCTCGATTTTCGTTTTGGTTGCCCGGCCAATCAGCTGCACGTTGAGATTTTGCGCGCGCAGCGCGTCGCGTAATGCTTCCGCCTGCTGGCGCCACTCGTCGCCAAGCTTTTTGTGATACAGCAGCGATACCACGGCCTGGTTGCTCATGGTCGTCAGGTAGTCGACCTGGAATAGCTTATGGCGCAGAACCGGGTTATCGCGCACGCCGTCGAGGATGGCGACCATCAGCTGATTGATAAGCTCGCTGGCCGCCGGGAAGCTATCGACGCGAATCCGCGATTTGGTCTGCTGGTCAAACATGATGTGGTAGAGATCGTCGCCATCGTGCCACAGGCGGAACTCTGCGCGCATGCGGTAGTGGCTGACCGGCGAACGAAATACCTCCGGAACCGGGGCGGCAAAAGGCGCCATCATTTTTTGCAAACGAATGACTTTCTCTGCCAGCTGCGCTTCATATTGTTCGGTTGGAAGGTGTTCGGGGGTCATGATGCATCCTGAATAAAATAAGTACGCGGGGATTGTAGGGAAAGCATCGGGGAAGTCCAGCCCGGATGAGGGATCAAATATAATTATAGAAGTCTGGACTTCTATATGTTTCTGATTATAGCATTGTGTAACCGGTCCTGTGAGTTAAAAGGGAACCCAGTGTGAATCTGGGGCTGACGCGCAGCGGTAAGGAAGGTGGGATGAACGCAATCTGCAGACACTGCCGATATTCGGTGGGAAGTCCTCATCCATAAAACGCCCCGAGCCCGAAGACCTGCCGGTATACGTCGCATTTGGTTTCTATCATCGCGTGCTACTGATGAAACCCGCGGCATCCTTTATATGTTACGGATGCTTTTACAATGATTAAAAAAGCTTCGCTGATGACGGCTCTCTCCGTCACGGCATTTTCTGGCTGGGCGCAAGACAGCAATTCAGACACGTTAGTGGTGACAGCAAATCGTTTTCAACAGCCGGTTAATACGGTCCTTGCGCCGACCGATGTGGTTACCCGGGAAGATATCGATCGCTGGCAATCAAAGGATTTAAACGACGTGATGCGTCGTCTGCCGGGCGTTGACATTGCACAGTATGGCGGGATAGGGCAGAGCTCCTCTTTATTTGTTCGCGGTACCGAAGCGCGGCATGTTCTGGTATTGATCGATGGTATTCCAATGTCACGGGCAGGTATTGCCAACACGATTGATATTGGACAGATTCCGGTGTCGCTGGTCCAGCGAATTGAATTCATCCGCGGCCCGCGTTCTGCGGTTTATGGCTCTGGGGCGATTGGTGGCGTGGTGAATATCATTACGATGACCGATTCAGAGCGTTCGCAGATTAACGCAGAGATGGGGACGAACGGCTATCAGCAGTACGACGGTACCTTCAATCATCGCTTCGGCGATACCGTTGTGACGGCCGCGGGCGCTTACCAGACAACCAAGGGGTTTAACGTTCAACCCGACTCAACCTACAGTGATGACAGCGATCGCGATGGCTATCGCAATAAGTTGTTCTGGGGCGGGGTACAGCATAAATTCAATAATAATTTCTCTGGTTTCTTCCGCGGCTACGGCTACTCCTCAAATGCGGACTACGACCAGGGGTCCGGGGGTTATGCTGGTGGCGGTGATGAAAACCAGAGTTACACCCAGTCCTGGGATACGGGTCTGCACTATAACTCTGGAATCTACTCGTCTCAGCTGATCGCTAACTATCAGCATAGTAAGAATTACAACTACAATGGCCTGGTTGGGCGCTATGGGCCTGGATCCAGCCTGGATGATATGGAACAGCGTTATATCCAGTGGGGTAATAATGTTGAAGTGGGGCACGGGGCGATAAGCGGTGGCGTTGACTGGAAACAGGAGAAGCTGCAGTCCAGCGGCACAACCAGTACGGATGTTTACAAACGTGATACCACCGGACTCTATATTACCGGGCAGCAACAAATTGACAGCGTAACCCTGGAAGCATCTGGTCGTGAAGATCATGACGAGCAGTTTGGCTGGCATGGAACCTGGCAAACCGCCGCGGGATGGGAGTTTGTTGATGGCTATCGGGCCACGCTATCTTATGGTACCGGCTTCCTGGCGCCATCATTGGGTCAACAATTTGGTGCAGAGCGTTTTGGGATTGCTTCGAATCCTAATCTGAAACCGGAAGAGTCGAAACAGTGGGAAGCTGGGCTTGAGGGACTCACCGGACCTGTTGACTGGCGCCTGTCTGCGTATCGCTATGAGATTCAGAACCTCATCGACTACGACAATAGCGCGTACTACAACGTGAAGTCTGCGACAATTAAAGGGCTGGAATGGACGGGGAATCTTACCACCGGTCCGGTAGACCATCACCTGACTTTGCAATATGTCGACCCACGTGATGATGAAACTGATAAGGTTCTTTATCGCCGTGCGAAACAGCAGGTGAAGTATGAATTGACAGGAAAGGTATACGATCTTGGCTGGAACGTTGCCTATCAATATATTGGTCAACGCTATGACAGCGCCTATGATTCAGCCACATATACGTCCCATGACGTTAAATTAGGCGGCGTTAGCCTCTGGGATGTCGGTTTATCATATCCAGTCACCTCACATCTCACAGTTCGTGGTAAAATAGCCAACCTGTTCGATAAAGATTACGAGACAGTTTATGGCTACCAAACTGCAGGACGAGAATACACCTTGTCTGGCAGCTACACCTTCTGATCCACGTCCCACCGTGCTGGTGTTTGACTCCGGCGTCGGTGGGTTGTCGGTTTATAATGAGATTCGGCAGCTGCTGCCGAATCTGCATTACATCTACGCTTTCGATAACGTGGCTTTTCCTTACGGGGAGAAGAACGAAGAGTTCATCGTTGAGCGCGTGCTTGAAATTGTCACCGCTGTTCAGCAGCGTTATCCGCTGGCGCTGGCCGTTATTGCCTGCAACACCGCAAGTACCGTTTCTCTTCCCGCTCTTCGTGACCGCTTTGCTTTTCCCGTTGTGGGCGTGGTTCCGGCGATTAAGCCTGCGGCCCGCTTGACGGCTAACGGCGTCGTCGGCCTGCTGGCGACGCGCGGTACGGTCAAACGCCCCTATACGCGTGAGCTGATCAGCCGTTTTGCTAATGAATGCAAAATAGAGATGCTGGGTTCCGCAGGAGCTGGTCGAGCTGGCGGAAGCGAAGCTGCACGGCGAGCCGGTGCCGTTGGATGAACTGCGGCGCATCCTGCGCCCGTGGCTGCGAATGGCCGAACCGCCTGATACGGTGGTGCTGGGCTGCACCCATTTCCCTCTATTACAGGAAGAGCTGCAGCAGGTGATGCCGGAAGGGACGCGAATGATTGATTCCGGTGCCGCCATCGCCCGTCGTACCGTCTGGCTACTGGAGCATGAGGCGCCGGATGCGAAATCCAGCGATCCAAACCTGGCATACTGCATGGCGCTGACGGCGGAAACTGAACAGCTTTTACCCGTTTTACAGCGCTACGGCTTTGAAACGCTGGAAAAACTGCCAGTTTAGGCCCGTTTTGGTGAAAAAAGAGGCGGTTGAAAAGTTTTTTGCAAACAGGGCTTGTCAACGTCGGAGAACTCCCTATAATGCGCCTCCACTGATACGGAACAACGGCTAGCATGCCGCCGGGTCAGCAGGCTTCAGCGCTGAATATCAGCCGCGAAAGCCGACGGAGAAAAGCAAAATAAACGCTTGACTCTGAATGAGGAAAACGTAATATACGGGACCTCGCGACAGAGCGCTAAAGCGCGTCGCACCTGCTCTTTAACAATTTATCAGACAATCTGTGTGGGCACTCAAAGTGACATGGATTCTTAACGTCTTCGGACGAAAAATGAATACCAAGTCTCTGAGTGAACATACGTAATTCATTACGAAGTTTAATTCACGAGCATCAAACTTAAATTGAAGAGTTTGATCATGGCTCAGATTGAACGCTGGCGGCAGGCCTAACACATGCAAGTCGAACGGTAGCACAGAGAGCTTGCTCTCGGGTGACGAGTGGCGGACGGGTGAGTAATGTCTGGGAAACTGCCTGATGGAGGGGGATAACTACTGGAAACGGTAGCTAATACCGCATAACGTCGCAAGACCAAAGTGGGGGACCTTCGGGCCTCATGCCATCAGATGTGCCCAGATGGGATTAGCTTGTAGGTGAGGTAATGGCTCACCTAGGCGACGATCCCTAGCTGGTCTGAGAGGATGACCAGCCACACTGGAACTGAGACACGGTCCAGACTCCTACGGGAGGCAGCAGTGGGGAATATTGCACAATGGGCGCAAGCCTGATGCAGCCATGCCGCGTGTATGAAGAAGGCCTTCGGGTTGTAAAGTACTTTCAGCGAGGAGGAAGGCATTAAGGTTAATAACCTTAGTGATTGACGTTACTCGCAGAAGAAGCACCGGCTAACTCCGTGCCAGCAGCCGCGGTAATACGGAGGGTGCAAGCGTTAATCGGAATTACTGGGCGTAAAGCGCACGCAGGCGGTCTGTTAAGTCAGATGTGAAATCCCCGGGCTCAACCTGGGAACTGCATTTGAAACTGGCAGGCTTGAGTCTTGTAGAGGGGGGTAGAATTCCAGGTGTAGCGGTGAAATGCGTAGAGATCTGGAGGAATACCGGTGGCGAAGGCGGCCCCCTGGACAAAGACTGACGCTCAGGTGCGAAAGCGTGGGGAGCAAACAGGATTAGATACCCTGGTAGTCCACGCTGTAAACGATGTCGACTTGGAGGTTGTTCCCTTGAGGAGTGGCTTCCGGAGCTAACGCGTTAAGTCGACCGCCTGGGGAGTACGGCCGCAAGGTTAAAACTCAAATGAATTGACGGGGGCCCGCACAAGCGGTGGAGCATGTGGTTTAATTCGATGCAACGCGAAGAACCTTACCTGGTCTTGACATCCACGGAATTCAGCAGAGATGCTTTAGTGCCTTCGGGAACCGTGAGACAGGTGCTGCATGGCTGTCGTCAGCTCGTGTTGTGAAATGTTGGGTTAAGTCCCGCAACGAGCGCAACCCTTATCCTTTGTTGCCAGCGATTCGGTCGGGAACTCAAAGGAGACTGCCAGTGATAAACTGGAGGAAGGTGGGGATGACGTCAAGTCATCATGGCCCTTACGACCAGGGCTACACACGTGCTACAATGGCATATACAAAGAGAAGCGACCTCGCGAGAGCAAGCGGACCTCATAAAGTATGTCGTAGTCCGGATCGGAGTCTGCAACTCGACTCCGTGAAGTCGGAATCGCTAGTAATCGTGGATCAGAATGCCACGGTGAATACGTTCCCGGGCCTTGTACACACCGCCCGTCACACCATGGGAGTGGGTTGCAAAAGAAGTAGGTAGCTTAACCTTCGGGAGGGCGCTTACCACTTTGTGATTCATGACTGGGGTGAAGTCGTAACAAGGTAACCGTAGGGGAACCTGCGGTTGGATCACCTCCTTACCTGAAAGAACCTGCCTTTGTAGTGCTCACACAGATTGTCTGATGAAAAGTAAATAGCAAGGCGTCTTGCGATTGAGACTTCAGTGTCCCCTTCGTCTAGAGGCCCAGGACACCGCCCTTTCACGGCGGTAACAGGGGTTCGAATCCCCTAGGGGACGCCACTTGCTGGTTCGTGAGTGAAAGTCACCGACCTCAGTATCTCAAAACTAACTCAGTGAGTTATGTTTGAGATATTTGCTCTTTAAAAATCTGGATCAAGCTGAAAATTGAAACGACACACTGTTTCCTTTCTCCGTAATAAGAAAGGAAAAATGGTGTGTTCGAGTCTCTCAAATTTTCGCAACGCGGACTGTTTTACGAAACAGCTTCGGGTTGTGAGGTTAAGCGACTAAGCGTACACGGTGGATGCCCTGGCAGTCAGAGGCGATGAAGGACGTGCTAATCTGCGATAAGCGTCGGTAAGGTGATATGAACCGTTATAACCGGCGATTTCCGAATGGGGAAACCCAGTGCAATTCGTTGCACTATCGTTAAGTGAATACATAGCTTAACGAAGCGAACCGGGGGAACTGAAACATCTAAGTACCCCGAGGAAAAGAAATCAACCGAGATTCCCCCAGTAGCGGCGAGCGAACGGGGAGCAGCCCAGAACCTGAATCAGTTTGTGTGTTAGTGGAAGCGTCTGGAAAGTCGCAGGGTACAGGGTGATACTCCCGTACACTAAAATGCACATTCTGTGAGTTCGAAGAGTAGGGCGGGACACGTGGTATCCTGTCTGAATATGGGGGGACCATCCTCCAAGGCTAAATACTCCTGACTGACCGATAGTGAACCAGTACCGTGAGGGAAAGGCGAAAAGAACCCCGGCGAGGGGAGTGAAAAAGAACCTGAAACCGTGTACGTACAAGCAGTGGGAGCACCCTTCGGGGTGTGACTGCGTACCTTTTGTATAATGGGTCAGCGACTTATATTCTGTAGCAAGGTTAACCGTATAGGGGAGCCGCAGGGAAACCGAGTCTTAACTGGGCGTTAAGTTGCAGGGTATAGACCCGAAACCCGGTGATCTAGCCATGGGCAGGTTGAAGGTTGGGTAACACTAACTGGAGGACCGAACCGACTAATGTTGAAAAATTAGCGGATGACTTGTGGCTGGGGGTGAAAGGCCAATCAAACCGGGAGATAGCTGGTTCTCCCCGAAAGCTATTTAGGTAGCGCCTCGTGAACTCATCTTCGGGGGTAGAGCACTGTTTCGGCTAGGGGGTCATCCCGACTTACCAACCCGATGCAAACTACGAATACCGAAGAATGTTATCACGGGAGACACACGGCGGGTGCTAACGTCCGTCGTGAAGAGGGAAACAACCCAGACCGCCAGCTAAGGTCCCAAAGTCATGGTTAAGTGGGAAACGATGTGGGAAGGCCCAGACAGCCAGGATGTTGGCTTAGAAGCAGCCATCATTTAAAGAAAGCGTAATAGCTCACTGGTCGAGTCGGCCTGCGCGGAAGATGTAACGGGGCTAAACCATGCACCGAAGCTGCGGCAGCGACGCTTATGCGTTGTTGGGTAGGGGAGCGTTCTGTAAGCCGTTGAAGGTGGCCTGTGAGGGTTGCTGGAGGTATCAGAAGTGCGAATGCTGACATAAGTAACGATAAAGCGGGTGAAAAGCCCGCTCGCCGGAAGACCAAGGGTTCCTGTCCAACGTTAATCGGGGCAGGGTGAGTCGACCCCTAAGGCGAGGCCGAAAGGCGTAGTCGATGGGAAACAGGTTAATATTCCTGTACTCGGTGTTACTGCGAAGGGGGGACGGAGAAGGCTATGTTAGCCGGGCGACGGTTGTCCCGGTTTAAGCATGTAGGCGGAGGCTCCAGGTAAATCCGGAACCTTTTAACGCTGAGGTGTGATGACGAGGCACTACGGTGCTGAAGTAACAAATGCCCTGCTTCCAGGAAAAGCCTCTAAGCATCAGGTAACAACGAATCGTACCCCAAACCGACACAGGTGGTCAGGTAGAGAATACCAAGGCGCTTGAGAGAACTCGGGTGAAGGAACTAGGCAAAATGGTGCCGTAACTTCGGGAGAAGGCACGCTGATGGTAAGTGAAGCGACGTGCTCGTGGAGCTGAAGTCAGTCGAAGATACCAGCTGGCTGCAACTGTTTATTAAAAACACAGCACTGTGCAAACACGAAAGTGGACGTATACGGTGTGACGCCTGCCCGGTGCCGGAAGGTTAATTGATGGGGTTATCCTTAGGGAGAAGCTCTTGATCGAAGCCCCGGTAAACGGCGGCCGTAACTATAACGGTCCTAAGGTAGCGAAATTCCTTGTCGGGTAAGTTCCGACCTGCACGAATGGCGTAATGATGGCCAGGCTGTCTCCACCCGAGACTCAGTGAAATTGAACTCGCTGTGAAGATGCAGTGTACCCGCGGCAAGACGGAAAGACCCCGTGAACCTTTACTATAGCTTGACACTGAACACTGGTCCTTGATGTGTAGGATAGGTGGGAGGCTTTGAAGCGTGGACGCCAGTCTGCGTGGAGCCATCCTTGAAATACCACCCTTTAATGGCTGGTGTTCTAACGTGGGCCCGTGATCCGGGTTGCGGACAGTGTCTGGTGGGTAGTTTGACTGGGGCGGTCTCCTCCCAAAGAGTAACGGAGGAGCACGAAGGTTAGCTAATCCTGGTCGGACATCAGGAGGTTAGTGCAATGGCATAAGCTAGCTTGACTGCGAGCGTGACGGCGCGAGCAGGTGCGAAAGCAGGTCATAGTGATCCGGTGGTTCTGAATGGAAGGGCCATCGCTCAACGGATAAAAGGTACTCCGGGGATAACAGGCTGATACCGCCCAAGAGTTCATATCGACGGCGGTGTTTGGCACCTCGATGTCGGCTCATCACATCCTGGGGCTGAAGTAGGTCCCAAGGGTACGGCTGTTCGCCGTTTAAAGTGGTACGCGAGCTGGGTTTAGAACGTCGTGAGACAGTTCGGTCCCTATCTGCCGTGGGCGCTGGAGAATTGAGGGGGGCTGCTCCTAGTACGAGAGGACCGGAGTGGACGCATCACTGGTGTTCGGGTTGTCATGCCAATGGCATTGCCCGGTAGCTAAATGCGGAAAAGATAAGTGCTGAAAGCATCTAAGCACGAAACTTGCCCCGAGATGAGTTCTCCCTGACTCCCTGAGAGTCCTGAAGGAACGTTGAAGACGACGACGTTGATAGGTCGGGTGTGTAAGCGTAGCGATACGTTGAGCTAACCGATACTAATGAACCGTGAGGCTTAACCTTACAACGCCGAAGCTGTTTTGGCGTGAGACGATAATCAGCTTGATACAGATTAGCTGACAGGCCTTGTGGCGTGTTGGTCAAACAGAATTTGCCTGGCGGCACTAGCGCGGTGGTCCCACCTGACCCCATGCCGAACTCAGAAGTGAAACGCCGTAGCGCCGATGGTAGTGTGGGGTCTCCCCATGTGAGAGTAGGGAACTGCCAGGCATCAAATTAGCAGTAAACCGGGGCAATAAACCGGTTGTGGTAAAGAAATTCGGTGGAGCGGTAGTTCAGTCGGTTAGAATACCTGCCTGTCACGCAGGGGGTCGCGGGTTCGAGTCCCGTCCGTTCCGCCACTTATTAGAAAATTAAGCCTGCTTAACCAGCAGGCTTAATAATAAGCAGTATTTAGGGGCGTAGCTCAGTTGGTAGAGCACCGGTCTCCAAAACCGGGTGTCGCGAGTTCGAGTCTCTCCGCCCCTGCCATATAATAATCCTTTGCTTCGGCAAAGGATTTTTTTTGCCTGAAATTCCCTGATATTACGATCGCTCAACGCTCAACGCTCAACGCTCAACGCTCAACGCTCAACGCTCAACGCTCAACGCTCAACGCTCCCCGTCCCTGGAGCGGTGCGCTTATTCCAGGATGCTGGTTTTCAGAATCTCACGGATCTGCGCCTGTTTATCACTGTTTTGCAGCCAGATGGCGTACAGCGGGCGCGAAAGCGTGGTGCCATCCGTTACCGGATGAAGAGCGTTCTTACCCTTTGCCCAGTGCGTTGGTAGCCACGTACAGCCATTGAGGGGAGCGAGCTGCTGGTACGCCAGCTCAGCGGAACTAGTGGTAAGCAAAGGTACGTCGTCGCTACCAATCAATCCGACTTCATTTTGTTGAAAGTCCGGTCCCCATTCCAGGCGCAGGTAATTCAATTCGCTTTTGTTTTTAACCGGCGTCGCGCAATAAAGGGTCAGCGTAAAATTACCGAGCAACTGGCTACTTAACTCATCCATCTTCGGCGATTCTGTCGTGATCAGCAGATCAAGCTGCCGTTCATGCAGCTGTTTGACCAGCGACTGACGCTGGGCAATACGGGCTTCAAACTGTAGGTTATAGGGCTCCCTGTACAGCTTCCCGAGCCATCCGTTAAGCATGCACTCCCAAAGTGATGCGCTGCCGCCAATTGAAAACTCATTGTGTCGGGAGGAGTTAGCAACCTCTTTACGCGCGGCCTGCCAGGTATTCATTAGCGTCTCAGCATAGGGAAGCAGCTTCTCTCCGGCCGGAGTCAAACGGATATTGTTGCGATGGCGGGTAAACAGGTTAACGCTAAGCTGATTTTCCAGCTGACGAATACGAAAGCTAACCGCTGACTGCGTCAGGTAAAGCGCCTCCGCCGCTCGCCCAAAGTGGCGAGTTCTGCTCACCTCGAGGAAAGTTTTGAGCAATTCCGTATCCACACTCTTCTCCACAAAATTATTTGTCGTAATGATTTAAATCTTTTGTTTTACACTCTGTCAAGCGTAACTAATACTCCGCGCCATAAATAGCTCGGCCGAAGAATCAGGAGTGTGTAGGATGGCGGAAAGCTTTATGACGACTAATCGTTTTTTCGATAATAAAAATTATCCGCGCGGGTTCTCCCGTCATGGTGATTTCACCATCAAAGAGGCGCAACTGCTGGAACAGCATGGTTATGCCTTTAACGAACTGGAACTGGGTAAACGCGAACCTGTCACTGAAGATGAAAAACAGTTTGTTTCGGTATGCCGCGGTGAACGTGAGCCGGTAACAGAAGTAGAGCGCGTGTGGATTAAGTACATGGCGCGTATTAAGCGGCCTAAGCGTTTCCATACGCTCTCCGGCGGTAAACCGCAGGTAGAAGGCGCTGAAGATTACACTGAAAGCGATGAGTAAGAAAAAGGGCGAAAGCCCTTTTTTTATGGCATAAGCTTTTGCAGATGGTTCAGCATCCGGTCTATCGCCCGATAGCCCAGCGCCTCCTGCAGATGATGGCGTTCGATACGCGGATCGTGCTTTATATCGGCAATAGTCCTTGCCACCTTAAGCAACCGTTGCCAGGCCCGTATAGAGAGTCCCAGCTGCGTCAGAGTCTGCTCAAGCCAGATAGCATCGTTCTTATTCAACGGGCACCAGGTTTTCATCTCGCTATTGTCTAAATCAGCGTTGAGCTTGTTCTGTCGGGCCAGTTGCTGCTCACGCGCGGCAAGAACCCGCCGGCGTACCGTCGCGCTGTCCTCCCCACCACCACCTTGCTGGCTGAGCACTCCGGGCGGCGGTAGCGGTATTTCTAAAGATAGATCGAAGCGGTCAAGGAAGGGGCCGGACAGCCGCCCCAGATAGCGCAGCGTCTGCTCGGGGGAGGCGCGATTGTGATGGCCCTGATAATGTCCGGTTGGGCTGGGATTCATGGCCGCAATCAGTTGGAAATGCGCCGGATAGTCAATTTTTGCTCGGGTACGAGAAATATGTATCTTTCCCGATTCAATTGGCTCACGCAGGGCGTCCAGCACTCTGCGTTCAAACTCCGGCAGCTCGTCAAGAAACAGCACCCCATTATGGGCCAGCGAGATCTCGCCGGGCGCGGGTATGGCGCCACCGCCGACCATTGCTGCGACCGAAGCGCTGTGGTGCGGGGCGCGAAATGGCCTGTGACGCCACCGCGTGGTCGCGTAGTTGGTGCTTACCAGACTGAGAATAGCCGCGCTTTCAAGCGCTTCCTGATTGCTTAACGGGGGCAGTAATCCAGGCAACCGGCTGGCAAGCATCGTTTTCCCTGTACCCGGAGGGCCGATTAACAGCAGGTTATGCCCGCCGGCCGCAACGATTTCCAGCGCGCGCTTGCCCTGCTGCTGGCCAATGACGTCGCGTAAATCGTGGCGTGTTTCCTGCGGATCTTCTGCCGCCGCCACGGGCGAGGGGAGCGGATGCTGCCCTGCCACAAAGGCGCAGACCTCCTGCAGATGTCCGGCGATAAGGCAGCCGCTGCCGCCAATCAGCCCCACTTCGGCCGCATTATCTTCGGCAACAATAATTTGCCGTTTGGCCCTGATGGCCTCCATTGCGCTGGAGATAGCGCCAGGAACGCCGCGTAGGGCCCCTGTAAGCGCGAGCTCGCCGATAAACTCATATTGATTCAATCCGGGAGCCTTCAGCTGCTCGGAAGCGACCAGAAGCGCAAGAGCGATGGGGAGATCGTACCGCCCTCCCTCTTTTGGCAAATCGGCAGGCGCGAGGTTGATGGTGATTTTTTTCGCCGGAAAGGTATAGCCGCTGTTGATGATTGCGCTGCGTACCCGGTCACGAGCCTCCCTCACGGTTGTTTCCGGTAGCCCAACCATAGTTAGTCCGGGAAGGCCGCTGCTGATATGAACCTCAATGGTGATAAGCGGGGCGCTGATACCGAGAGCGGCCCGTGTGTAGACGATCGCGAGTGACATAGTGCCTCCTGAGTGTGGGCATCATGTCGGCAACGTCGTCATTAGTCATCCGCAGGAACTGCGCTTTACGCGCCACGTTCCAGATAATTCGCCGCAGATCGTTACATACTTTTCGTTATTGAACCCGGCTCGCAGACTGTCGCCAGGGCAGGATGGCGCGTGATAAAAAGCTATACGGCAAGGTGATAAATTGAAATATCTTCACTTTATATTTTTCCCATTAAAAACAATTGTTTTACGGGAAATCGTTAGCATGATAAGAAAGCGAGCCATAAAAAAATCTTGTGTTTAACGTGACGTCTGTGGTACCTCTTTAGGTATTCCTTCGAACAAGAAGCCAGAAAGTACATAAAATGACAGCCCTTCTACGAGTGATTAGCCTGGTCGTGATTAGCGTGGTGGTGATTATTATCCCACCGTGCGGGGCAGCACTTGGACGAGGAAAGGCATAGAAATCAAGCCTTAACGAACTAAGACCCCCGCACCGAAAGGTCCGGGGGTTTTTTTATAACTTAAAAATGACAGGCGGAGAGCAGAAAATGAATATCAGCATAAAATTCTGTTTCTTCCGATCTATAACGGGGAAGTAACTATGAATGGCGCGCAGTGGGTAGTACATGCTTTGCGGACACAGGGAGTCGATACGGTTTTCGGCTATCCGGGTGGCGCGATTATGCCGGTTTACGATGCTTTGTATGACGGCGGCGTGGAACACCTGTTGTGCCGTCACGAGCAGGGAGCAGCCATGGCGGCCATCGGCTATGCGCGGGCAACCGGTAAAACGGGCGTTTGCATCGCGACCTCCGGCCCTGGCGCGACGAACCTGATCACCGGCCTGGCGGATGCCCTGCTGGATTCTATTCCCGTTGTTGCGATTACCGGCCAGGTGGCGGCACCGCTTATCGGTACCGATGCTTTTCAGGAAATCGACGTGCTGGGCCTGTCGCTGGCCTGTACCAAACATAGCTTCCTGGTACAGTCTCCGGAAGAGCTGCCGCGGATCATTGCTGAAGCTTTCCGCGTTGCGAACTCAGGCCGCCCCGGTCCGGTGTTGGTCGATATTCCGAAAGATATTCAGCTGGCGACCAGCGAATTCGAGCCCTATTTTTCCACGGTCGCTGATGACGTTACCTTCCCCTACGCCGAGATTGAGCAAGCGCTGCAGATGCTGACTCAGGCGCAAAAGCCGATGCTGTACGTCGGCGGCGGCGTCGGTATGGCGCAGGCAGTTCCCGCCCTGCGTGAGTTTATTGCGGTTACGCAAATGCCGGCGACCTGTACGCTGAAGGGGCTGGGTGCGGTTGATGCAGAATATGCCTATTACCTGGGTATGCTGGGCATGCATGGGACGAAGGCGGCTAACCTGGCGGTGCAGGAGTGCGACCTGCTGATTGCGGTAGGGGCGCGTTTTGACGACCGCGTGACCGGCAAGCTGAATACTTTTGCTCCGCATGCCAAAGTTATCCATATGGATATCGATCCGGCGGAGCTGAACAAGCTGCGTCAGGCGCACATTGCCCTGACCGGCGATCTCAATACGCTGCTGCCGGCCCTGCAGCAGCCGCTGGCTATTGACGCCTGGCGTCAGCACAACGCGGAGCTGCGCGCCGAGCACGCATGGCGCTATGACTATCCGGGCGAAGGTATCTACGCCCCGCTGCTGCTCAAGCAGCTTTCCGATCGCAAACCGCCTGAAAGCGTGGTGACCACCGACGTAGGCCAGCATCAGATGTGGTCTGCACAGCATATGATCTACACCCGTCCGGAGAATTTCATCACCTCCAGCGGCTTAGGGACGATGGGCTTCGGCCTGCCGGCGGCGGTCGGCGCTCAGGTCGCGCGCCCGAACGATACGGTAATCTGTATCTCCGGTGACGGCTCCTTCATGATGAACGTTCAGGAGCTGGGCACCGTAAAACGCAAGCAGCTGCCGCTGAAGATCCTGCTGCTGGATAATCAGCGTTTAGGCATGGTTCGCCAGTGGCAGCAGTCTGTTTTTCCAGGAGCGTTATAGCGAAACGATCCTCACCGATAACCCCGATTTTGTCACTTTGGCCAGCGCCTTCGGCATTCCTGGCCAACATATCACCCGTAAAGACCAGGTTGAAGCGGCTCTCGACACCATGCTTTCGAGCCAGGGGCCATACCTGCTTCATGTCTCAATCGATGAGCTTGAGAATGTCTGGCCGTTGGTGCCGCCCGGCGCCAGTAACTCAGAAATGCTGGAGAAATTATCATGATGCAACATCAGGTCGCCCTGCAGGCCCGCTCCAACCCGGAAACCTTAGAGCGCGTGCTGCGCGTGGTACGCCATCGTGGCTTTCAGATTTGCGCCATGAATATGGAGACCGCCGCGGATACCCGCAATATAAATATCGAATTGACCGTTGCCAGCCAGCGGCCCGTCGAATTACTGTTTAGTCAATTAAGCAAACTGGTGGACGTTGCCTGCGTCGAAATCCAGCAACCCACATCACAACAAATCCGCGCATAGGCGCAAGGGAAGAAAAATGACGACGAAAAAAGCTGATTACATTTGGTTCAACGGCGAGATGGTTCCTTGGGGAGAAGCTAAGGTCCACGTTATGTCGCATGCGCTGCATTACGGTACTTCCGTTTTTGAAGGCATCCGCTGCTATGACTCGCACAAAGGACCGGTGGTGTTCCGTCATCGTGAACATATGCAGCGTCTGCGTGATTCAGCCAAAATCTACCGCTTCCCGGTTTCGCAGAGCGTTGATGAGCTGATGGAAGCCTGTCGCGAAGTGATCCGTAAAAATGGCCTGACCAGCGCCTATATTCGTCCGCTGGTATTCGTGGGTGACGTGGGCATGGGCGTAAATCCGCCAGAAGGATATACCACTGACGTGATTATCGCGGCGTTCCCGTGGGGAGCCTATCTTGGCGCCGAAGCTCTGGATCAGGGGATCGATGCGATGGTTTCTTCCTGGAACCGCGCGGCGCCGAATACCATCCCGACCGCAGCGAAAGCCGGCGGTAACTACCTCTCCTCCCTGCTGGTCGGCAGCGAAGCGCGTCGACACGGCTACCAGGAAGGCATCGCGCTGGACGTGAACGGCTACCTTTCCGAAGGGGCGGGTGAGAACCTGTTTGAAGTGAAAGATGGTGTGCTGTTTACCCCGCCGTTCACCTCTTCCGCGCTGCCGGGCATCACGCGCGACGCCATCATTAAGCTGGCAAAAGATCTGGATATCGAAGTTCGCGAGCAGGTGCTGTCGCGCGAATCCCTGTACCTGGCGGATGAAGTCTTTATGTCCGGTACCGCAGCAGAAATTACGCCGGTGCGCAGCGTTGATGGCATTCAGGTCGGCGAAGGCCGCTGTGGCCCGGTGACTAAGCGTATTCAGCAAGCATTCTTTGGCCTCTTCACCGGTGAAACCGAGGATAAATGGGGCTGGTTGGATCAGGTTAATCAATAAATATCCGTCATATTTTAAGCTGCATGTGCTTTGGCTGCGCTCACTTACCGCAGCCGGCCGGAGATTTTCGCTCCTGCCGCTTTCCTGCAGCTTGAGCTATTTAGGGTAAATAAGCATAAAAGACAGGGCGACACGCAGCGCCCCGTTTAACAGAAACTGGGAGTAAAAGCATGCCTAAGTACCGTTCCGCCACCACCACTCATGGCCGTAATATGGCGGGTGCCCGCGCGCTGTGGCGCGCAACCGGGATGACCGATGCTGATTTCGGTAAACCGATTATCGCCGTTGTGAACTCCTTTACCCAATTCGTACCGGGCCACGTGCACCTGCGCGATCTGGGCAAGCTGGTCGCCGAGCAGATTGAAGCCTCTGGCGGCGTGGCGAAAGAGTTCAATACCATCGCGGTGGATGACGGGATCGCCATGGGTCACGGGGGTATGCTTTATTCACTGCCATCCCGCGAACTGATCGCCGACTCGGTAGAGTATATGGTCAACGCTCACTGTGCCGATGCCATGGTCTGCATCTCCAACTGCGACAAAATCACCCCAGGGATGCTGATGGCCTCTCTGCGCCTGAATATTCCGGTGATCTTTGTCTCCGGCGGCCCGATGGAAGCGGGGAAAACCAAGCTTTCTGACAAGATCATTAAGCTCGATCTGGTCGATGCGATGATTCAGGGCGCGGACCCGAAAGTTTCCGACTCACAGAGCGAGCAGGTTGAGCGTTCCGCCTGTCCGACCTGCGGCTCCTGTTCCGGGATGTTTACCGCCAACTCGATGAACTGCCTGACCGAAGCGCTGGGCCTGTCGCAGCCGGGCAACGGTTCCCTGCTGGCCACCCATGCCGATCGTAAACAGCTGTTCCTCAACGCCGGGAAACGCATTGTGGAGCTGACCAAACGCTATTACGAGCAGGACGATGCCTCCGCGCTGCCGCGCAACATCGCCAGCAAAGCGGCGTTTGAAAACGCCATGACCCTGGATATCGCCATGGGCGGCTCCACGAATACCGTCCTGCACCTGTTGGCCGCCGCCCAGGAAGCCGAAATTGACTTCACCATGAGCGATATCGACAAGCTGTCCCGCAAAGTGCCGCAGACTGTGTAAAGTGGCGCCGAGTACGCAGAAATATCATATGGAAGACGTTCACCGCGCCGGCGGCGTGCTGGGGATCCTCGGCGAGCTGGATCGCGCCGGTCTGCTGAACCGCGAGGTGAAAAACATTCTCGGCCTGACCCTGCCGCAAACGCTCGATCGCTACGATGTGATGCAGACTAAAGACGACGCGGTGAAAGAGATGTTCCGCGCCGGCCCGGCGGGTATCCGCACCACTCAGGCGTTCTCGCAGGATTGCCGCTGGGATGCGCTGGACGACGATCGCGCTGAAGGCTGCATTCGTTCGCTGGAACATGCCTACAGCAAAGACGGCGGCCTTGCCGTGCTGTACGGCAATTTTGCTGAAAACGGCTGTATCGTAAAAACCGCAGGCGTTGATGACAGCATCCTCAAGTTTACCGGCCCGGCAAAAGTGTATGAAAGCCAGGATGACGCGGTAGAAGCTATCCTCGGCGGTAAGGTCGTCGCGGGCGATGTCGTGGTGATTCGCTACGAAGGGCCGAAGGGCGGTCCCGGCATGCAGGAAATGCTCTATCCGACGACCTTCCTGAAATCAATGGGCCTCGGTAAAGCCTGCGCGCTGATCACCGACGGCCGCTTCTCCGGCGGCACTTCCGGTCTGTCGATTGGTCACGTTTCACCAGAAGCGGCGAGCGGCGGCAATATCGCCATCATCGAAGACGGCGATATGATTGCCATTGATATCCCGAACCGCGGTATTCAGCTGCAGACTGAGCGATGCCGACATTGCCGCACGCCGTGAAGCGCAGGAAGCCCGGGGCGATAAAGCCTGGACGCCGAAAGCGCGTGAGCGTCAGGTCTCCTTCGCTCTTCGGGCGTACGCCAGCCTGGCAACGAGCGCTGATAAAGGCGCGGTACGCGATAAATCGAAACTTGGGGGCTAACCATGGCCGAGTCACAACCCCTTTCCGCCGCCCCTGAGGGGGCGGAATATCTCAGAGCGGTGCTGCGCGCGCCGGTCTATGAAGCGGCGCAGATTACGCCGCTGCAAAAAATGGAAAAAATCTCCTCGCGGCTGGATAACGTCATCCTCGTGAAGCGGGAAGACCGCCAGCCGGTTCATAGCTTCAAGCTCCGCGGGGCTTACGCGATGATGGCGGGGCTGAATGAAACGCAAAAAGCGCGCGGCGTGATCACCGCTTCCGCGGGCAACCATGCCCAGGGCGTGGCGTTCTCCGCCTCTCGCCTTGGCGTTAAGGCGCTGATTGTTATGCCTACCGCCACGGCCGACATCAAGGTTGATGCCGTACGCGGCTTTGGTGGCGAAGTGCTGCTGCACGGCGCTAATTTTGATGAAGCGAAAGCGAAAGCCATCGAGCTGGCGCAGCAGCAGAATTTCACCTGGGTCCCGCCGTTCGATCATCCGATGGTCATTGCCGGCCAGGGCACGCTGGCGCTCGAATTACTGCAGCAGGATGCCCATCTTGACCGCGTGTTTGTGCCGGTGGGCGGCGGCGGTCTGGCGGCGGGCGTGGCGGTACTGATTAAGCAGCTGATGCCGCAGATCAAGGTGATAGCGGTGGAGGCCGAGGATTCAGCCTGCCTGAAGGCGGCGCTGGACGCCGGCCACCCGGTGGATCTGCCGCGCGTCGGGCTGTTTGCTGAAGGCGTCGCGGTGAAGCGCATCGGCGATGAGACTTTCCGCGTCTGTCGGGAGTATCTCGACGATATTGTCACCGTCGATAGCGACGCCATCTGCGCGGCGATGAAAGACCTGTTTGAGGACGTGCGCGCGGTGGCTGAACCTTCCGGCGCGCTGGCGCTGGCGGGGATGAAAAAATATATCGCGCAGCACAATATTCGCGGCGAACGGCTGGCGCACATCTTGTCCGGAGCTAACGTGAATTTCCACGGCCTGCGCTACGTTTCCGAACGCTGCGAGCTGGGAGAGCAGCGCGAGGCGCTGCTGGCGGTGACCATTCCGGAAGAGAAGGGCAGCTTCCTGAAGTTCTGCCAGCTGCTGGGCGGCCGTTCGGTAACCGAGTTCAACTACCGCTTTGCGGACGCCAAAGATGCCTGCATTTTTGTCGGCGTTCGCCTGAGCCGCGGGCTGGAAGAGCGTGAAGAGATTTTGGACCTGCTGCACGAGGGCGGATATAGCGTCGTCGATCTCTCCGATGATGAGATGGCCAAACTCCATGTGCGCTACATGGTCGGCGGCCGTCCGTCGAAGCCGCTGCAGGAACGTCTGTTCAGCTTCGAGTTCCCGGAATCACCGGGTGCGCTGCTCAAGTTCCTGCATACGCTGGGCACCCACTGGAACATCTCTCTGTTCCACTACCGTAGTCACGGTACCGACTATGGCCGGGTGCTGGCGGGCTTTGAGCTGGGCGATCATGAGCCGGATTTTGAAACCCGACTGCATGAGCTGGGCTACGACTGCCACGACGAAACGCATAATCCGGCGTTCCGCTTTTTCCTCGCCGGCTAGTGGCCCGGGTTGGGCAAAATAGACCAGAATGCATCGATAAGCGGCTCATACAGCCGCTTTTTTTGTGCGCACACGCCGAGCTCAAAAGGCGTTTTCTCATCGCTGCGCTCTAAAATCATCACCCGGTTGCGCACCGGTTCCGGGCTGTTCTCCAGCACCACCTCAGGCAGGAGCGCGACGCCGCAGCCGAGAGCGACCATGGAAACCATCGCTTCGTGGCCGCCGACGGTGGCATAAATCGATGGATTGCTGATTTTATGTCGCCGGAACCACAGCTCAATGCGCCGACGTACCGGTCCCTGATCGGCCATGATAAACGGCACGGTCGACCAGTCGGGCTGCTCCTGAGTGACCTGGTTACGCACCGGGCAGGCTAAGGCTGGGGCGATCAGCACTACCGCCAGATTTTCCAGCATCGAGAAGGCCACCGAGCCGGGCAGCGTTTCCGGTTTCCCGGCAATGGCCAGGTCCGCCTCGCCGGTGACGACCTTCTCCATCGCGTCGGCGGCATCGCCGGTCGAAAGCTTGATCTCCACCGAAGGATGGGCGGCGCGAAAGCGATCGAGAATCGGCGGCAGATGGCTATAGGCTGCGGTCACGGAGCAGAAGATATGCAGCTCGCCGGAGAGCGCTGGCCCCTGCTGGTCGATAGCGTGGCGCAGCTGCTGATACTGCAGCAGGGTCTGCTGGGCGAAAAGGCGCAGCTCTTCTCCCGCTTCGGTTAGCGTTACGGTACGGTTATCGCGCACGAACAGCGGCTGGCCGAGGTCCTCTTCGAGGCGCTGGATCTGCCGTGAAAGAGTTGAGGGGCTAACGTGCATGGCCCGCGCGCTGCGGCCGAAATGACGGCTTTCGGCCAGGTGCAGGAAGGTTTTCAGATCGCGTAAATCCACGGGCCGCACTCCACGATTTTATATTGCAGATGTTGCAACATTACGTTGTGAATATATCAATTTCCGCAATGTATTTCCTGTCATATAGTAAGTTCATTCTCGCAAAAGCGAACCGAACAATAAGACACGCAACATCACGGAGTACATCACCATGGCTAACTACTTTAATACACTGAACCTGCGCCAGCAGCTGGCACAGCTGGGCAAATGCCGCTTTATGGCGCGCGATGAATTCGCCGATGGCGCGAGCTACCTTCAGGGTAAAAAAGTGGTCATCGTCGGCTGCGGCGCCCAGGGTCTGAACCAGGGCCTGAACATGCGCGACTCCGGTCTGGATATCTCCTACGCTCTGCGTAAAGAAGCGATTGCAGAGAAGCGCGCTTCCTGGCGTAAAGCGACCGAAAACGGCTTTACGGTCGGCACCTATGAAGATCTGATCCCGCAGGCCGACCTGGTGGTTAACCTGACGCCGGACAAACAGCACTCTGACGTTGTTCGTTCCGTACAGCCGCTGATGAAAGACGGCGCGGCGCTGGGCTACTCCCACGGTTTTAACATCGTTGAAGTTGGCGAGCAGGTTCGTAAAGACATCACCGTCGTGATGGTGGCGCCGAAGTGCCCGGGTACCGAAGTTCGTGAAGAGTACAAACGCGGCTTTGGCGTACCAACCCTGATCGCCGTTCACCCGGAAAACGATCCGAAAGGCGAAGGCATGGCCATTGCGAAAGCGTGGGCAGCGGCCACCGGCGGCCACCGTGCGGGCGTGCTGGAATCCTCCTTCGTTGCGGAAGTAAAATCTGACCTGATGGGCGAGCAGACCATCCTCTGCGGTATGCTGCAGGCGGGTTCTCTGCTGTGCTTCGATAAGCTGGTGGCGGAAGGTACCGACCCGGCATACGCGGAAAAACTGATTCAGTTCGGCTGGGAAACCATCACCGAAGCGCTGAAGCAGGGCGGCATCACCCTGATGATGGACCGTCTGTCCAACCCGGCGAAACTGCGCGCTTACGCGCTGTCAGAGCAGCTGAAAGAGATCATGGCGCCGCTGTTCCAGAAGCATATGGATGACATCATCTCCGGCGAATTCTCCTCCGGCATGATGGCTGACTGGGCCAATGACGATAAGAAACTGCTGACCTGGCGTGAAGAGACCGGCGCAACCGCGTTCGAAACCGCTCCGCAGTTTGAAGGTAAAATTGGCGAGCAGGAGTACTTCGACAAAGGCGTTCTGATGATTGCGATGGTGAAAGCGGGCGTTGAGCTGGCGTTTGAAACCATGGTTGCATCCGGTATTATCGAAGAGTCCGCGTACTATGAGTCGCTGCACGAGCTGCCGCTGATTGCCAACACCATCGCGCGTAAGCGTCTGTACGAAATGAACGTGGTTATCTCCGATACCGCCGAGTACGGTAACTACCTGTTCTCTTACGCCTGCGTACCGCTGCTGAAAGAGTTCATGACCACGCTGCAGACCGGCGACCTTGGCAAGGCGATTGCTGAAGGCGCCGTAGATAACGCCCAGCTGCGCGATGTGAACGAAGCGATTCGCAGCCACGCGATCGAAAGCGTCGGCCACAAGCTGCGCGGCTACATGACCGATATGAAACGTATCGCTGTCGCCGGCTAATTCCCGCCGTCTTGCGGCCTAGGGGCCGCAGTGACCAGCCAATCCTTCAGGCCCGGTAAGCATAAGCGCTACCGGGCCTGTTTATTTACGCCTTAATGCAATAACCGAATCCGATACCTCTCCCTCCTCGCCCTCCGGCCCGCGCATCACTCGCGACACATCGTCGCAGAAAATAATCTCCCACCCTTCAGGCAGCGGACCAAGCGATGCGATGGCTTCTTTTGCCGACTGGAACGGACGATCGGCATGCTTTGACCATGACGGCGGCCTGGCGTGGGAGGTAATCAACAGCGTGCCTCCCGGCGCAACGTGGGCAAATGCGGCGCGGAAGATATTCTGCCGATCGAAGGTGAGCGGCGATTCCAGAAAAGAGGCCACAATCAGATCGAACTCGCCTGCAGGAAAACCTGCGGTCAGATCGTATCGGACGAAGGTAATACGATCGCTGACCGCGGCTCTTTCGGCGTTGCCGGCGGCGTATTCCAGCGCCCTCAGGGATAGATCCACGGCAGTGACCTGCCAGCCTTTTTTCGCCAGCCACACGCTATCGTCCCCGCGCCCGCAGCCCAGCTCCAGCGCTTTGCCTGGGGCTAATCCTTCGGTAAAGCGCACCAGAATTTTACCTGGAATGCCGTTGGAGAGAGGAGACATCGCGTCATAATGCGATTCCCAAAACTGTTCCGGCGTCTGTTCCTGATTGTGCACCGATACCTACCTCATCGTTAACGGGGAAAATCATGTAATATTCAAAGTAACATAAGATTTATTTTGGTCAACAGCGTGAGGAAAAAATATAAATTATTTTATATATCATGTGATTGAGTGGTTTTTGGGCTTTATTTACCTTGTGGGAATTGCGCAGCATAGTCGTTATGTAATATCGTAAGTTACATGAAAACAAATAACTCATTCTCAGCAACGCTGCACATCCTGCTGCACCTGGAGCAGATGGATAAACCCCTGACGTCGGAGCAGATGGCCGCCTTTATTGATGGTAATCCGGCGTTTATCCGCAAACTGCTTGCCGGCCTCAGGGAAAAAAACATTGTCTGCGCCACCAAGGGGCATCACGGCGGCTGGCGGCTATGTCGGCAGGTAAGCGAGATTACGCTTTACGACATCTACATGGCGTTAGGCGAACCGGCGCTGTTTGCGTTGGGCAACCGCAGCGAAAACCCGCAATGCCTGGTGGAACAGGGCGTTAACCGGGTGATGTCGGCAACGCTTGCCGATGCGCAAACGCTGATCCTCGATCGCTTTAAAAGCCTGACGCTACAGGATATTGGCAGCGAATTTATTAATTACTTCAACGACAAAGGCCATAACCCATGATTGCTACCTTAACGACCTGCCTGATGATTGCCCTGGCGGCCAGCAGTATTTCGATAACGGTGACGCAGACGGAGCTGTTTGCCGCGTTCCGCGAGTGGACGGCAAAAAAGAGCGCGCTGATGGGGCATCTGTTTCAGTGTTTCTACTGCTTAAGCCACTGGGTGGTTTTTGGCGGGATGGCGGTGTATCGCCCGGCGCTGTTGCACAGCGGCTTTGCGCTGATTGACTGGGTGATGACGGCGTTTATCACCATCACCTTCGCGACGCTGATTAACGGACTGATGTTTAAGGTGTTCCAGGCAGCTATCAGCATGCATGTCATGAAGCATGAAGCGCAAAAAACGCTGCAGGCGAAATAAGAAAAAGCCTCTCTGTGCCAGAGAGGCTTTTTTAATGCATTAGTTACGGTACAGCACCTTAATGATGTGGTAACCGAACTGGGTGTGCAGCGGGCCGGTCGGCTCCAGCACCGGGCAGGAGAAGACCACTTTATCAAACGCCGGAACCATCTGACCCTGGCGGAATTCGCCCAGATGACCGCCTTTCTTGCCTGACGGACAGGTAGAGTGTTTTTTCGCCAGCTTTTCGAAATCGGCGCCGTTTTTAATTTGTTCCAGCAGGTCGAGTGCCAGCTTCTCTTCTTTCACCAGGATGTGCATTGCTGCCGCTGTTTTAGCCATGATTGTGCCTTGATAGGTTGCGATGAATCAGGGCGCAATCTTAGCATGCGTTAGCGGCGATACAGCACCTTAATGATGTGGTAGCCAAAGCGGGTTTTGACCGGGCCGTAGGGTTTCAGCAGCGGGCAGGTGAAAACCGCGCTATCAAACGGCCCAACCATTGCGCCTTGCTGGAACTCGCCTAGATCGCCGCCGTTGCGCCCGGAGGGGCAGCGGGAATAGCGCTTCGCCAGGTGATCGAAGCTGACGCCGCGTTCCAGTTTGGCGAGGATCTCCTGCGCCAGCTTCTCTTCTTTGACCAGGATATGCAGGGCCGCTGCGGACTTTGCCATTTTTTCGCTCTCAGGATGACGGGGGTAGCCAACACTTTACCATTAGCCGGTAAATCTCCTCCCGGCTTTCTGCTACAATCCTCACCCCGTTCGAAGATTGAGCAAGACTCCCATGCGTTTAAACCCTGGCCAACAACAAGCCGTCGAATTCGTTACCGGACCGTGCCTGGTGCTGGCGGGCGCCGGTTCCGGTAAGACCCGCGTGATCACCAATAAAATCGCGCATCTGATACGCGTCTGCGGCTATCAGGCGCGTCATATCGCGGCGGTGACCTTTACCAACAAAGCGGCGCGCGAAATGAAAGAGCGCGTCGGGCAAACGCTGGGACGTAAAGAGGCGCGTGGCCTGATGATCTCTACCTTTCACACGCTGGGACTGGACATTATTAAGCGCGAATACGCCGCGCTGGGGATGAAATCCAACTTTTCCCTGTTCGACGATACCGACCAGGTCGGTTTGCTCAAGGATCTGACCGAAGGGCTGATCGAAGACGACAAGGTGGTGCTCCAGCAGCTGATCTCGACGATCTCCAACTGGAAAAACGATCTGCGCACGCCGGCGCAGGCGGCGGCAAGCGCGCAGGGCGAGCGGGATCGGATCTTCGCCCACTGCTACGGGCTGTATGACGCGCATATGAAAGCCTGCAACGTGCTGGACTTCGACGATCTGATCCTGCTACCGACGCTGCTGCTGCAGCGTAATGAAGAGGTCCGCGAACGCTGGCAGAACAAGATCCGCTACCTGCTGGTGGATGAGTATCAGGATACCAACACCAGCCAGTATGAGCTGGTGAAACTGCTGGTAGGGCAGCGGGCGCGCTTTACGGTGGTGGGCGATGACGATCAGTCGATCTATTCATGGCGCGGGGCGCGGCCGCAGAACCTGGTTCTGCTGAGCCAGGATTTCCCGGCGCTGCAGGTTATCAAACTGGAACAGAACTACCGCTCTTCCGGACGGATACTGAAAGCGGCAAATATTCTGATCGCCAATAACCCGCACGTATTTGAGAAGCGCCTCTTTTCCGAGCTGGGCTACGGCGCCGAGCTGAAAGTTCTCTTCGCCAATAGTGAAGAGCATGAAGCGGAGCGGGTGACCGGGGAGCTGATTGCCCACCACTTTATCAATAAAACCCAGTATAAGGATTATGCGATCCTCTACCGCGGCAACCATCAGTCGCGGGTTTTTGAAAAAATGCTGATGCAAAACCGCATCCCGTACAAAATTTCAGGCGGCACCTCTTTCTTCTCTCGTCCGGAGATCAAAGACCTGCTGGCCTATCTGCGGGTGCTGACCAACCCGGACGATGACAGCGCGTTTCTGCGTATCGTCAATACGCCGAGGCGCGAGATTGGCCCGGCAACGCTGCAAAAGCTCGGCGAGTGGGCGATGACCCGCAATAAAAGCCTGTTTACCGCCAGCTTTGATATGGGTCTCACCCAGACGCTGACCGGGCGTGGCTATGATTCGCTGACCGGCTTCACGCAGTGGCTGGCTGAAATTCAGCGGCTGGCGGAAAGTGAGCCGGTTGTGGCGGTGCGCGATTTGATCCGCGGCATTGACTATGAATCCTGGCTGTATGAAACCTCGCCCGGCCCGAAGGCCGCGGAAATGCGGATGAAAAACGTCAACCAGTCTGTTCAGCTGGATGACCGAGATGCTGGAAGGCAGCGATATCGATGAACCCATGACGCTCACCCAGGTGGTCACCCGTTTTACCCTGCGCGATATGATGGAGCGCGGCGAATCAGATGAGGAGCTGGACCAGGTTCAGCTGATGACCCTGCACGCTTCTAAAGGGCTGGAGTTTCCGTACGTCTATCTGGTTGGCATGGAAGAGGGGCTGCTGCCGCATCAGAGCAGTATTGAGGAAGATAACGTCGATGAGGAGCGCCGGCTGGCGTACGTGGGCATCACCCGGGCGCAAAAAGAGCTGACGTTTACGCTATGTAAAGAGCGCCGCCAGTACGGCGAACTGGTGCGTCCGGAGCCAAGCCGTTTTCTGCTGGAGCTACCGCAGGACGATCTTATCTGGGAGCAGGCGCGCAAGGTTATCTCGGCGGAAGAACGTATGCACAAAGGGCAGGCTAACGTCGCCAACATCCGGGCGATGCTGGCAAAGGCAAAGGCGAAGGAGAAGTAGCGCTCGCTCCGGTATCAGACGACTTCTAAGGCCCAGTGGACATAGCTTTGCCACTGGCACTCCTGCTCAACCATCTCGCTGCCCAGCGGATGGTTTTCCAGCCAGCCTTCCGGCAGCCTCAGCATCAGCTTTTCATCCTCGGCGGCCAGGGCGACGGACGGCAGCAGATCGTCCCGACGGCGGCTGGCAAACAGAATAGCCAGGCGCAGCAGGCGGCATAAATGCTCCGCAACCCGCGGTTTGACCGCGTTCTGCTGGTGGAGTGAAGAGAGATCGATAGCGTTAGTTTGGTTGAGCAACAGCGTGGCGAGCAGCTTTTTCTGCGCCGGCGTGAAGCCGGGAAGATCGAGATTACGCACCAGGTAGGCCGCGTGCTGCGGGGCGCACTTAAAATCAACGCTCAGGCCAATTTCATGCAGGGCGCAGGCGCTGAGCAACAGGTCGCGGCTAAGCGGCTCCAGCTCCCAGCAGCTATCCAGCTGGTTCACCAGATCTGCCGCCAGACGGGCGACGCGCTGGGCCTGCTCGGTATCGATCATAAAGCGGCGCTGAATGTTACGCAGCGTCCGGCTACGGATATCCTGATCGACCGCCAGGTGCAGCATGCCGTAAACCAGACCTTCGCGCAGCGCGCCGCCGGCCAGGGTCATGCAGCGGATATTCAGCTCGCTAAATATGGCGATGAGAATGGCTAAACCGCTAGGGAAAACTAACGCCCGCTCAAGGGTCAGGCCTTCTATTTCAAGCTCTTCCAGACGCCCGCACTGAATCGCCCGCTGTTTGAGCTGCTGGAGTTTGGCCAGCGTAATGCGCTCATCCATCCCCTGCGCCATCATTATTTCCTGCAGGGCCTGAACGGTGCCCGAGGCGCCGACGCACACTTTCCAGCCATGATAGTTCAGCGTATCGGTGATAGGGCGCAGGACTTCGCGCGCCGCACTTTCGGCAAGATCGAAGTTGTCTTTCGTGAGGTTACGATCGGCGAAGTAGCGTTCCAGCCAGGTAACGCAGCCCATCGCCAGGCTGAAAAGAGAGGTGGTTTGCGCGCCGGTTCCGGTGACCAGTTCGGTACTGGCTCCGCCGATATCGACCACCAGTCGCTGGTCTTCACCGCCGGTGGTATGCGCAACGCCCTGGTAAATCAGACGCGCTTCTTCCTCGCCGCTAATGACCTGCACCGGGCAGCCGAGAATATCTCTGGCCCTGGCCAGAAACTCATCGGCATTGACCGCCAGACGCAGAGTCGCGGTCGCGACCACGCGGATTTGTGCCGGGGGGATATCCTGCAGGCGCTCGGCAAACAGCCGTAAGCACTGCCAGCCGCGCTCCATCGCTTCCGCGGAGAGCGCGTTGTCGCTATTCAGGCCCGCGGCAAGCCGCACTTTGCGCTTGATACGGCTGAGAGTCTGTATGCTCCCGGCCACCTCGCGAACAACCAACATATGAAAGCTATTAGAGCCAAGATCTATAGCTGCATAAAGCGAGGTGGAACTCATACACTTCATCCTTCAAATTGCCTCTGCGAAAGTAGCGTGCTTATTCGGCCCATCCCAGGAGCTCACCCCGATGGGGCCGCTGCAGGCAGCGTTCAAATCCGTCAGACGCAGATTTATCACCCGAACCACTTACTCAAGTAAGTCATTCGGGATTTGCTAACCTGGCGCCTTGATGCATCCCGAATGATTTGGTGTATGACATACATTATTAACCTGAACGACGGCGGTTGCGAGGCGGTCCGTTGCGGCGCGGGCCGTTGCCCGTGCGTGGACGCGCCAGGCGCAGCGGCCGAGGCAGATCGGTCATCAGCACATCAGGGTTGTACTTGCTTACCGGAATTGAGTGCCCGATATAGGTTTCAATCGCCGGCAGGTTCAGCGCGTACTCTTCACAGGCCAGGCTGATGGAGTGACCGCTGGCGCCGGCACGACCGGTACGGCCAATGCGGTGCACGTAGTCTTCGCAGTCATCCGGCAGGTCGAAGTTAAATACGTGGGTGACGGCCGGGATATGCAGACCGCGCGCCGCCACGTCCGTTGCCACCAGAATATCGATATCGCCGCGGGTAAATTCTTCGAGAATACGCAGGCGTTTTTTCTGCGCCACGTCGCCGGTCAACAGGCCTACGCGATGACCGTCCGCGGCGAGGTGGCCCCAGATATCTTCACAGCGATGCTTGGTGTTGGCGAAGATAATGGCGCGATCCGGCCACTCTTCCTCGATTAGCGTCTGCAGCAGGCGCATTTTCTCTTCGTTGGAAGGGTAGAACAGCTCTTCTTTAATACGGTGACCCGTTTTCTGCTCTGGTTCTACTTCAACGTACTCGGCGTTGTTCATCTGCTCAAACGCCAGCTCGCGGACCCGATAGGAGAGGGTGGCGGAGAACAGCATGTTCAGACGCTGGTTAGCCGGCGGCATGCGGCGGAACAGCCAGCGGATATCTTTAATAAAGCCGAGATCGTACATGCGATCGGCTTCGTCGAGGACGACAACCTGAATAGCGCCAAGGTTGATATGATTTTGTTTGGCGTAGTCGATAAGGCGACCGGTGGTGCCGATCAGAATGTCGACGCCGCTCTCCAGCACTTTCAGCTGTTTGTCGTAGCCGTCGCCGCCGTACGCCAGACCGAGCTTCAGGCCGGCGGCCTGCGCCAGCGGTTCCGCGTCGGCATGGATCTGTACCGCCAGCTCACGCGTTGGCGCCATGATCAGCGCGCGCGGTTGGTTGACCTGGCGGTCAGCGATAGCCGGGTGAGAGAGAAGATAATGAAACGTTGACGTCAGAAACGCCATCGTTTTACCGGTACCGGTTTGCGCCTGCCCGGCGACGTCACGACCTTCCAGCGTTAGCGGAAGAGCGAGTGCCTGAATGGGCGTACAATTATGAAACCCTTTCTTTTCAAGGGCTTCGATAACTGCCGGGTGCAGGGCGAAGTCGGAAAACTTCTGTTCTGTTAAATGTGTTTTGCTCATAGTGTGGTAGAATATCAGCTAACTATTGCATTAAGAAAGCGTATCCGTTGAAATAACGTCAACCTTTCGTTGGCTATACGCGAAATGACTGAAGGTGCTCTGCGGCAACCGAATGAATCTTCGAAAGCTTAGACTACTAAGCGGACCGAAGGTGAATAATCTGGCGGTAACGGATTTGAACACGGTTTGCTTTGACTCCTGCGCGGCGAGGTCCATGATGGACCGGGTCGCACAGGCTGTCAGTTAAAGGGGCATCCTGAAGAATGACGTGTATAACGTAGCATCAGCGCGTCGTTGATGTCTGCGACACCAGCACACCAGGCTTATTCCTGTGGAGTTAAATATGAGCGATAAAATTATTCACCTGACTGACGACAGTTTTGACACGGACGTACTCAAGGCTGACGGGCTAATCCTCGTCGATTTCTGGGCAGAGTGGTGCGGTCCGTGCAAAATGATCGCCCCGATTTTGGATGAGATCGCCGGCGAGTATCAGGGCAAGCTGACCGTAGCGAAACTGAACATCGATCAGAACCCGGGAACCGCGCCGAAATACGGCATCCGTGGCATCCCGACTCTGCTGCTGTTTAAGAACGGCGAAGTGGCGGCGACCAAAGTTGGCGCACTGTCTAAAGGCCAGCTGAAAGACTTCCTCGACGCCAATCTGGCGTAAGCAGTTTGCCATTCCGGCGTCCGGATTCCTATTTTTTGCGGAACTCTGGACGCCCGGCTTGAGTCGTGCTAAGTTAACTCCAGACTTCGTTTTAAACATACCTTTATTGTTTGAATCTTGCTTTACCCGAAGCATCCCGCAGAAATGCGCGTGAAGCTAAAAATTCCGGGCTTATCACTCATTCCGTTTTGTCGTTTCAGACTCTGCGTTCTTTCCTGTGACCAGGCAACGTACAGACACGAGATGTAGGCCGCTAACAGGCATGGATGTTCCTGCCATACCATTCACAACATGAAGTTCGAGTTCTACCCCGAGTTTAAGAACCCACACCATTATGAATCTTACCGAATTAAAGAATACGCCGGTTTCTGAGCTGATTACTCTCGGCGAAAATATGGGGCTGGAAAACCTGGCCCGTATGCGTAAGCAGGATATTATTTTTGCCATCCTCAAGCAGCATTCGAAGAGTGGCGAAGATATCTTTGGCGATGGCGTACTGGAGATACTGCAGGATGGATTTGGTTTCCTCCGCTCCGCAGACAGCTCCTACCTCGCAGGCCCCGACGACATCTACGTATCCCCTAGCCAAATCCGCCGTTTCAACCTTCGCACTGGCGACACCATTTCCGGTAAGATTCGTCCTCCTAAAGAGGGTGAGCGTTACTTTGCGCTGTTGAAAGTCAACGAAGTTAACTACGACAAGCCGGAAAACGCGCGCAATAAGATCCTGTTCGAGAACTTAACGCCGCTGCACGCAAATTCACGTCTGCGTATGGAGCGTGGTAACGGCTCGACTGAAGACTTAACCGCTCGCGTGCTGGATCTGGCTTCGCCGATCGGTCGCGGCCAGCGTGGTCTGATTGTTGCTCCGCCGAAAGCCGGTAAAACGATGCTGCTGCAGAATATTGCGCAGAGCATCGCTTACAACCATCCTGACTGCGTGCTGATGGTCCTGCTGATCGACGAACGTCCGGAAGAAGTGACCGAGATGCAGCGTCTGGTTAAAGGTGAAGTTGTTGCTTCGACCTTTGACGAACCGGCATCCCGCCACGTTCAGGTTGCCGAGATGGTTATCGAGAAGGCCAAACGCCTGGTTGAGCACAAGAAAGACGTTATCATTCTGCTCGACTCCATCACCCGTCTGGCTCGCGCCTACAACACCGTCGTACCGGCTTCCGGTAAAGTTCTGACCGGTGGTGTGGACGCCAACGCCCTGCACCGTCCGAAGCGTTTCTTCGGTGCCGCGCGTAACGTCGAAGAGGGCGGCAGCCTGACTATCATCGCTACGGCGCTGATTGATACCGGCTCCAAGATGGACGAAGTTATCTACGAAGAGTTTAAAGGCACCGGCAACATGGAGACTGCACCTCTCCCGTAAGATCGCAGAAAAACGCGTCTTCCCGGCTATCGATTACAACCGTTCCGGTACGCGTAAAGAAGAGCTGCTCACCACTCAGGAAGAGCTGCAGAAAATGTGGATCCTGCGCAAAATCATCCATCCGATGGGTGAAATCGACGCGATGGAGTTCCTCATCAACAAGCTGGCGATGACCAAAACTAACGATGATTTCTTCGACATGATGAAGCGTTCGTAAGTTTAAAAAAGCTAAAAAACGCCACGCAACCGCGTGGCGTTTTGTTTTTGGGATTTGTATGATCCAGAAAGGGAAATCGGAGCGGGTATTATCGTATGATGGGCGCACCTCTCCTGGCGGAGATAACTTTAACAGACTAAAATCTATACAATAAATTTGTAATGATCTGCATTACCCCTTCAGGAGTTGAGACATCGTCGTTATACTTCCCGGATTAACCATGCTGAGAGCACATGCGTTGTGAATTTACTCACTGCTATTACTGAATTAATCAGTATTTTCTTATTCACTACCCTTTTTATATTTGTGGCTCGCAAGGCGGCAAAAAAGGTTGGGTTAGTCGATAAGCCTAACTATCGAAAGCGGCATCAGGGTTTGGTTCCGTTAGTGGGTGGCATCTCAGTTTACGCAGGTATTTGTTTTACATTTGCGATCGCAGATTATTACATCCCCCATTCCTCGCTGTACCTGGCGTGCGCCGGTATTCTGGTACTGGTCGGCGCGCTGGATGACCGATTTGATATCAGCGTAAAAATTCGCGCGGTTATGCAGGCCGCCATTGCCGTCGTCATGATGATGGCAGGAAACCTGCATCTTAGCAGCCTGGGTTTTATTTTTGGCTCATGGGAGCTGGTGCTCGGCCCCTTCGGCTTTTTCCTCACTCTTTTTGCCGTTTGGGCGGCAATTAACGCTTTTAATATGGTTGATGGTATTGATGGCCTGCTTGGCGGTCTCTCCTCGGTTTCTTTCGCGGCGACGGGCATTATCCTGTGGTTTGACGGTCAGTACAGCCTGGCGATGTGGTGTTTCGCGATGATCGCCGCCATTTTGCCCTATATTTTACTTAACCTCGGTACGCTTGGCCGTCGCTATAAGGTTTTTATGGGCGATGCCGGCAGCACCATGATTGGCTTCACCATTATCTGGATCCTGCTGGAAACCACGCAGGGTAAAACGCATCCCATTAGCCCGGTGACCGCGCTGTGGCTTATTGCAATTCCGTTGATGGATATGGTGGCGATTATGTATCGTCGCCTGCGCAAAGGCATGAGTCCGTTCTCTCCGGACCGCCAGCACATTCATCATTTGATCATGCGCGCTGGGTTTACTTCCCGGCAGGCATTCGTCCTGATCACGCTGGCCGCCGCCCTATTGGCGCTGGTCGGGGTGGTGGCGGAATATACCCGTATCGTTCCTGAATGGGTGATGTTAATACTCTTTTTGTTAGCCTTCTTCCTTTACGGCTACTGCATTAAACGCGCCTGGAAAGTGGCGCGCCTGGTTAAGCGCATCAGACGCAGAATACGACGACACAGCAGCAATAATCCAAAATTAACCAAGTAGAACTGGGGACGTGATGACTCAACCATTACCGGGAGCACAAGCAGTGAACGTTGAGAATGAGCTGGATATTCGCGGGCTGTTTCGCGCCTTATGGGCAGGGAAAATTTGGATAGCAGGGATGGCCGTGCTGTTTGCGCTGATCGTACTGGTGTATGCCTTTTTTGCTCGCCAGGAGTGGAGCGCGACGGCAATTACCGACCGGCCAACCGTCAATATGTTGGGCAGCTACTACTCGCAGCAGCAGTTTTTACGCAATCTGGATATCAAAGCCAATCTTGCGCCGGTCGATCAGCCTTCGGCAATGGACGACGCTTATAAAGAGTTCATCATGCAGCAGGGGTCCTGGGATACCCGCCGTGATTTCTGGCTGCAAACCGACTATTACAAACAGCGCCAGTCGGGTAATTCTCGCGCCGATGCCGCGCTGCTGGACGACCTGATTAACAATATTCAGTTTATGCCGGGCGATGCGGTCAAGAATCTCAACGATAGCGTGAAGCTGACGGCCGAGACCGCGCCGGATGCCAATAATCTGCTGCGCCAGTACGTAGCGTTTGCCAGCCAGCGCGCGGCGGGTCACCTGAATGACGAGCTCAAGGGCGCCTGGGCGGCGCGTACCGTGCAGATGAAAGCGCAGGTTAAACGTCAGGAAGAGGTTGCCCGGGAGATCTTCAACCGCCGTACGCACAGCGTGGAAGAGGCGCTGAAAATCGCTCAGCAGCATAATATTTCCCGCAGTGAGACCGATGTTCCTGCCGATCAGCTGCCGGATTCCGAGCTGTTTTTACTCGGCAGGCCGATGCTGCAGGCGCGGTTAGAGAATTTGCAGGCGGTAGGTCCGGAATACGACCTTGACTATGACCAGAGCCGCGCGATGCTGAATACCCTGAACGTCGGGCCGACTTTAGATCCGCGTTTTCAGACTTACCGGTATTTGCGTACGCCGGAAGAACCTGTAAAACGCGATAGCCCGCGGCGCGTATTTCTGATGGTGATGTGGGGGATTGTGGGCGCGCTCATCGGCGCAGGCGTGGCGCTATCGCGACGTCGTATCCAGTGAATGCGGCCTGTGATGAAGGTCATGCGGACTTCATCACCTAATCGAAGAGAATCGATGTGAAAGTACTAACTGTATTTGGCACAAGACCCGAAGCCATCAAAATGGCACCGCTGGTTCACGCGCTGGCCAGAGACCCTCATTTTGAGGCGAAAGTGTGCGTAACCGCGCAGCATCGGGAGATGCTCGATCAGGTGCTGAAGCTGTTTGCTATTGTTCCGGATTACGACCTGAATATCATGCAGCCGGGTCAGGGCCTGACGGAGATTACCTGCCGCATCCTCGAAGGGCTGAAGCCGGTTCTGGAGTCGTTTAAGCCTGACGTTGTGCTGGTGCATGGCGATACCACCACGACGATGGCGGCGAGCCTGGCCGCTTTCTATCAGCGTATCCCGGTGGGGCACGTTGAGGCGGGGCTGCGGACCGGCGATCTCAGCTCGCCGTGGCCGGAAGAGGGTAACCGGACGTTAACCGGGCGGCTGGCAACCTGGCACTTTGCGCCGACGGAGACCTCGCGGCAGAACCTGCTGCGGGAGAATATTGCCGATAGCCGCATCACGGTCACCGGTAATACGGTTATCGATGCGCTGTTCTGGGTTCGCGATCGCGTGCTGGGCGATGAGGCGCTGCGCATCGAGCTGGCTCAGCGCTACCCGTTCCTTGCTAACGGAAAGAAGATGATCCTGGTCACCGGCCATCGTCGCGAAAGCTTCGGCCGCGGGTTTGAGCAAATCTGCCAGGCGCTGGCGGAAATTGCGGCCAGCCATCCCGATGTACAAATTGTCTACCCGGTGCACCTGAACCCAAACGTCAGCGAGCCGGTCAACCGCATTCTTGGTCATGTTGATAACGTGATTTTGATTGAACCGCAGGATTACCTGCCGTTTGTCTGGCTGATGGATCGCGCATGGCTGATCCTCACCGACTCCGGCGGTATTCAGGAAGAAGCCCCTTCTCTGGGCAAACCGGTTCTGGTGATGCGTGAGATGACGGAGCGGCCGGAGGCGGTGGCCGCAGGTACCGTCACGCTGGTTGGTACCGATAGCCAGCGCATCGTCGCGGAAGTCACGCACCTGCTGCACAATGATGCCGCATACCAGGCGATGAGCCGGGCGCATAACCCTTACGGCGATGGACAGGCATGTAGCCGCATTTTGACCGCACTTAAAAATAATGGGTAACGCTATGAGTTTTTCTACCATTTCAGTGATTGGCCTCGGGTATATCGGTTTGCCAACCGCTGCCGCGTTCGCCTCTCGGCAAAAGCGCGTGGTCGGCGTTGATGTTAACCAGCACGCCGTGGAGACTATTAACCGCGGCGAGATTCATATCGTGGAGCCGGATTTGGCCAGCGTCGTTAAGACGGCGGTCGAGCAGGGCTATTTAAGCGCCACGAGCGTCCCGGTTGAAGCGGACGCCTATCTGATTGCCGTGCCGACGCCCTTTAAGGATCTGCACGAGCCGGATATGGTCTTCGTCGAGTCGGCGGCAAAATCGATAGCGCCGGTGCTGAAGAAAGGGGCTTTGGTTATCCTTGAGTCCACCTCCCCCGTCGGTGCGACGGAGCTGATGGCGGGCTGGCTGGCCGAGCTGCGTCCCGATCTGAGCTTCCCGCAGCAGGCAGGCGAAGCGGCGGACGTCAATATCGCCTACTGCCCGGAGCGCGTGCTGCCGGGCCAGGTGATGGTCGAGCTGATTAAAAACGACCGGGTGATTGGCGGGATGTCGCCGGTCTGTTCCGCCCGCGCCAGCGAGTTGTATAAAATTTTCCTCGAAGGCGAGTGCGTGGTGACCAACTCCCGCACCGCAGAGATGTGCAAGCTGACCGAAAACAGCTTCCGCGACGTCAATATCGCCTTTGCTAACGAACTGTCGCTGATCTGCGCCGAGCAGGAGATTAACGTCTGGGAGCTGATTCGCCTGGCGAATCGCCATCCGCGCGTCAATATCCTGCAGCCCGGGCCGGGCGTTGGTGGCCACTGTATCGCGGTCGACCCGTGGTTTATCGTGGCGCAAAATCCGCAGCAGGCGCGGCTGATCCGCACCGCGCGTGAGGTTAACGACCATAAGCCCGAATGGGTTATCGAGCAGGTGAAGGCGCGGGTGGCGGAGTGCCTTGCCGCCAGCGACCGACGCGCCAGCGAGCTGAAAATCGCCTGTTTTGGCCTGGCCTTTAAGCCGAATATCGACGATCTGCGCGAAAGCCCGGCGATGGCTATCGCCATGCAAATTGCGGCCTGGCATAGCGGCGAAACGCTGGTTGTCGAGCCCAATATCCACCAGCTGCCGAAGAAGCTCGACGGTCTGTGCGCCCTGACATCGCTGAATGATGCCCTGGCGAACGCCGATGTGCTGGTGATGCTGGTCGATCATCATGAGTTCAAAGCGATCGGCGGCGACAGCGTGACCCAGGCATTTATCGTCGATACCAAAGGGGTATGGCGGTGAGAACGATTCTGGTCACCGGCGGCGCCGGGTTTATTGGCTCTGCGCTAGTACGGGAGATTATTACTGCCACCGCTGACAAGGTAGTGGTAGTTGATAAGCTCACCTACGCCGGAAATTTGATGTCCTTAGCGCCAGTTGCCCATGACCCTCGCTTTGTCTTTGAGCAGGTAGATATTTGTAATCGTGCGGAGCTGGATCGCGTATTTGACTATCACCGCCCTGATATCGTGATGCACCTGGCCGCTGAAAGCCACGTTGACCGTTCTATTGATGGTCCTGCCGAGTTTATCGAAACCAATATTGTTGGCACCTATACGTTGCTGGAGGCCGCACGTAGCTGGTGGAGCGCGCTATCTGCGGAGAAGCAGGCAGCATTTCGCTTTCACCATATCTCGACGGATGAGGTATACGGCGATCTGCACGATAGCGGTGAGTTTTTTACCGAAACCACGCCTTATGCGCCCAGCAGCCCCTATTCCGCGTCAAAAGCGAGCAGCGATCATTTGGTCCGAGCCTGGCAGCGAACCTACGGCCTGCCGACGCTGATAACCAATTGTTCCAATAACTATGGCCCGTATCATTTTCCGGAGAAGCTGATTCCGCTGACTATCCTGAACGCGCTGGCGGGTAAACCGCTGCCGGTGTATGGCAGCGGCCAGCAGATCCGTGACTGGTTATATGTCGACGATCACGCCAGAGCGCTGTACCAGGTGGCAACGCAAAGTAAAGCGGGTGAAACCTACAACATCGGCGGGCATAACGAACGTAAGAATATTGAGGTGGTGGAAACGATTTGCGAACTGCTGGAAGAGCTGGTGCCGCACAAACCTGACGGCGTAGCGTGCTATCGCGATCTCATCACCTACGTTGCCGACCGCCCGGGACACGATCTCCGTTACGCTATTGATGCCACGAAGATTGAGAGCGTGCTGGGCTGGATACCGCAAGAAACGTTTACCAGCGGAATGCGCAAAACCGTTCAGTGGTACCTGGCCAATGAATCCTGGTGGCAGCAGGTGCTGGACGGCAGTTATCAAGGTGAACGCCTGGGGCTGCAAGCCTGAGCGCTTGAGGGGGAAACGATGAAAGGTATTATTCTGGCTGGCGGATCGGGTACTCGTCTGCACCCGATCACGCGCGGTGTATCCAAGCAACTGTTACCCATTTACGACAAACCGATGATCTACTACCCACTTTCAGTCCTGATGCTGGCTGGGATTCGTGAGGTATTGATCATTACGACACCTGAAGACCAGAGTGATTTCAAGCGCTTGCTTGGCGATGGCTCTGAATTTGGCATACAGCTGAGCTACGCCGTACAGCCTAGTCCGGATGGGCTGGCGCAGGCCTTTATTCTCGGAGAAGCCTTTCTCAATGGCGAACCTTCCTGTCTGGTACTGGGAGATAATATCTTCTTTGGCCAGGGCTTTAGCCCAAAGCTACGCAGCGTGGCGGCTCGAACCAACGGGGCGACAGTATTCGGCTATCAGGTAATGGATCCTGAACGTTTCGGGGTTGTGGAATTTGATGACGATTTCGGTGCCATCTCGCTCGAAGAGAAGCCGCAACGGCCCAAATCAAATTGGGCGGTGACCGGGCTTTATTTCTATGACGGCAAAGTGGCGGAGTATGCCAGGCGCGTTAAACCTTCTGAGCGCGGAGAGCTTGAGATCACCTCTATCAACCAGATGTACCTTGAAGATGGCGCATTAACGGTTGAGCTGCTTGGCCGCGGCTTTGCCTGGCTGGACACCGGTACGCATGATAGCCTGATCGAAGCCAGTATGTTTGTGCAGACGGTGGAAAAGCGGCAGGGTTTCAAGATTGCCTGTCTGGAAGAGATCGCCTGGCGCAACGGGTGGCTGGATGACGAAGGCGTAAAACGCGCGGCGAAGCGCTTAGAAAAAACCGGCTATGGCCAATATTTACTGGATCTCGTACGTGTCCGTCCGCGCCAGTATTGAACCCCTGGAGTGGGAAAATCGCTTCTTTGGCGTGAACAGCGCGATCGTACGCTTTCGCGCCGACGCCCCGCCGCTGACGAGCCAGGCGCTGGCCGGCTGGTCGCGTCTGCAGGCGAAGATTGCGGCGGATGATACCGAACGGCTGGATGCCTTACAGCAGCTGGGTTTCCAGCTGGTGGAAGGGGAAGTCGATCTGGCGCTGTCGGTCGGGACGGTCGACGATCTCGGGGGCGAAGTCGCCACCGCCTCGGACATTCCGCGCCTGCGGGAGCTGGCGGCGCAGGCGTTTGCCCTCAGCCGCTTTCGCGCGCCGTGGTATGCCGCTGATGCCAGCGGCCGTTTCTACGCCCAGTGGATTGAAAATGCGGTACTGGGGACCTTTGATAACCAGTGCCTGATTTTTCGCACCTCCGACGGCGATATCCGCGCTTTTGTCTCCCTGCGCCAGCTCAACGCCACGGACGCGCGGATCGGCCTGCTGGCTGGCCGCGGCGCCGGCGCTGAGCTGATGCAGGCGGCGCGAAGCTGGGCCGGATCGCGCGGGCTCTCTACATTGCGGGTGGCGACCCAGATGGGGAATACCGCCGCGCTTAAACGTTATATTCTCAGCGGTGCGAATGTGGAAAACACCGCGTACTGGTTATACAGGTGACATGATGATTCCATTTAACGCGCCGCCGGTGGTGGGAACCGAGCTTGATTATATGCAGTCTGCGATGAGCAGCGGCAAGCTGTGCGGCGATGGCGGGTTTACCCGCCGCTGCCAGCAGTGGATGGAGCAGCGCTTCGGCACGGCGAAAGCGCTGCTGACCCCGTCCTGTACCGCTTCGCTGGAGATGGCGGCGCTGCTGCTGGATATCCAGCCGGGCGACGAAGTCATTATGCCGAGCTATACCTTCGTCTCTACCGCCAACGCCTTTGTGCTGCGGGGAGCCAAAATTGTCTTTGTCGATATTCGTCGCGATACCATGAATATCGATGAAACGCTGATCGAAGCCGCCATTACTGAGAAGACCCGGGCGATTGTGCCGGTTCACTATGCCGGCGTTGCCTGCGAGATGGACGCCATTATGGCCATTGCCGGCAGGCATAACCTGTTCGTGGTGGAGGATGCCGCCCAGGGCGTCATGTCGACCTACAAAGGGCGCGCGCTGGGCACCATCGGGCACATCGGCTGTTTTAGCTTCCATGAAACCAAAAACTATACCGCCGGCGGCGAAGGCGGGGCGACGCTGATCAACGATCGCCAACTGGTCGAGCGCGCGGAGATCATTCGCGAAAAAGGCACCAACCGCAGCCAGTTCTTCCGCGGACTGGTGGATAAGTACACCTGGCGCGATATCGGCTCCAGCTATCTGATGTCCGACCTGCAGGCCGCCTATCTGTGGGCGCAGCTGGAAGCGGCGGAGAAAATTAATCAGCAACGCCTGACGCTGTGGCAGAGCTATTACGACGCGCTGCTGCCGCTGGCGCGCGCCGGGCGCATCGAGCTGCCGATTGTTCCTGCCGACTGCGGGCATAACGCGCATATGTTCTATATCAAGCTGCGGGATATCGACGATCGCAGCAGGCTGATCGCGTGGCTGAAAGAGGCCGAGATTCTCGCCGTCTTCCACTATATCCCGCTGCACAGCCTGTCCGGCAGGGGAGAACTTCGGCGAGTTCCGCGGCGAAGACCGTTTTACCACGCAGGAGAGCGAGCGCCTGCTGCGCCTGCCGCTGTTCTACAATTTGTCGTCGGTTAACCAGCGGACGGTGATTAACTCGCTGCTGAGCTACTTCTCCTGATATGTCGTTGGCAAAAGCTTCGCTGTGGACCGCGGCGTCCACTCTGGTCAAAATCGGCGCCGGGCTGCTGGTAGTTAAGCTGCTTGCCGTCTCCTTCGGGCCGGCGGGCGTAGGCCAGGCCGGTAACTTTCGCCAGCTGGTGACCGTGCTTGGCGTCCTCGCCGGCGCCGGTATTTTCAATGGCGTAACCAAGCTGGTGGCGCAGCATCATGACGATCGCCGGCAGCTTACCCGGGTGGTCGGCACCTCCTCTTCGCTGGTGCTGGGCTTTTCGACGCTGCTGGCGCTGATATTTTTACTCGCCGCGGCGCCCGTCAGCCAGGGGCTGTTTGGTCATCCGCAGTACCAGGGGCTGGTGCGGCTGGTTGCGCTGGTGCAGATGGGCATTGCCTGGGCTAACTTCCTGCTGGCGCTGATAAAAGGCTTCCGCGATGCGGCGGGGAACGCGGTATCGCTAATTGCCGGTAGCCTGATCGGCGTGGCGGCGTACTATGCCTGTTACTATTTCGGCGGCTATCAGGGCGCGCTGCTTGGGCTGGCGCTGGTGCCGGCGCTGATGGTGGTTCCGGCGGCTATCGTTTTGTGGCGGCGGGGGACCATCCCGCTTAGCGCGCTGCGTCCGCGCTGGGATAACGGCCTGGCGGGGCAGCTGTCAAAATTTACCCTGATGGCGCTGATTACCTCGGTAACGCTGCCGGTCGCCTACGTGATGATGCGTAACCTGCTGGCGGAGCATTACGGCTGGGAGGCGGTCGGGATCTGGCAGGGGGTGAGCAGTATTTCCGACGCCTATCTGCAGTTCATCACCGCGTCGTTCAGCGTCTATTTGCTGCCTACGCTCTCCCGGCTAACCGCCAAAGCGGATATTACCCGCGAGATCGGCAAATCGTTAAAATTTGTCCTGCCGGCGGTGGCGGCGGCAAGCCTGACCGTCTGGCTGCTGCGCGACTTTGCCATCTGGCTGCTGTTTTCCGAACGCTTTACGGCGATGCGCGATCTGTTTGCCTGGCAGCTGGTGGGCGATGTCCTGAAGGTCGGAGCCTATGTTTACGGCTACCTGGTGATCGCCAAAGCGTCACTGCGTTTTTATATTCTGACGGAAATCAGCCAGTTCACGCTGTTGACCGCCTTTTCACACTGGCTTATTCCGGCGCACGGCGCAGTTGGCGCGGCGCAGGCGTATATGGCTACGTATATTGTTTATTTCGCCCTTTGTAGCGGCGTGTTTTTACTTTGGCGTAAACGGGCATGACAGCACTGATACACGTACTGGGATCGGATATTCCGCACCATAACCAGACCGTTCTGCGGTTCTTTAATGACCAGCTGGCCGACGACGAGCGGGCGCGCACGTTTATGGTCGTCGGCGATGCAGCGGGCGTCCGCGAGGCGTATCCGGCGCTATCCATCACCTGTTATCCCGGGAAGAAACCGCTGGCGCAGGCGGTTATTTCCGCGGCGAAAGCGGATCGGCGCCAGCGCTTTTTCTTCCACGGGCAGTTCAATACCGGCCTGTGGCTGGCGCTGCTCGGCGGAGGAATTCGCCCTTCCCAGTTCAACTGGCATATCTGGGGCGCCGATCTGTATGAGAATTCGTCCAGCCTGAAGTTCCGGCTTTTCTATCCGCTGCGCCGGCTGGCGCAGGGGCGCGTGGGGCGCGTTTTTGCCACCCGCGGCGATCTGAGCTGGTTTGCCCGTCGTCACCCTAAGGTGGCGGGCGAACTGCTCTACTTCCCGACCCGGATGGATCCGGCGCTGAACGCGCTGGCGGATAGCGCTCCGCGTGCCGAAACGCTGACTATTCTGGTGGGCAACTCAGGCGATCGCAGCAATGAGCATATTGCGGCGCTGCGCGCTATTCATCAGACGTTTGGCGATACGGTAAATGTGATTGTCCCGATGGGCTATCCGGCCAACAATGCCGAATATATTAACGAGGTGCGCGCGGCGGGCGCGGCGCTGTTTAGCCCCGGGCGTTTACAGGTGCTCAGCGACAGGCTGGAATTTAACGATTATCTGGCGCTGCTGCGCCGCTGCGATCTGGGCTATTTCCTTTTTGCCCGCCAGCAGGGGATCGGCACGCTGTGCCTGCTGATTCAGGCGGGTATTCCCTGCGTCCTGAATCGGGATAATCCGTTCTGGCAGGATATGTCGGAGCAGAATATTCCGGTACTCTTTACCGGCGATACGCTGGATGTTGCCATCGTGCGTGAAGCCCAGCGTCAGCTGGCCAGTGTGGATAAAAACCAGATCGCCTTCTTCCGGCCTAATTACCTGACGGGCTGGCGGCGGGCATTGCGGGTTGCTGCGGGGGAGAGCGTATGACATTAATGCAATTTTGCGGGCTGCTGGTGGTCTGGCTGCTGTCGTCGCTGTTTATTGCCACCGCCACGTATTTCGAGTTTCGCCGGGTGCGTTTTAACTTCAACGTTTTCTTTTCGCTGCTGTTTCTGCTGACCTTCTTCTTCGGCTTCCCGCTGACCAGCATTCTGGTCTTCCGCTTTGATGTCAGCGTGGCGCCGCCGGAAGTGCTGCTGGAAACCCTGCTGGTTTCGGTGTGCTTTTACGCGGTGTATTACGTCACCTACAAAACGCGGCTGCGTTCGTCCGCGCACGATCGCCAGCGCCGCCCGCTGTTCACCATGAACCGCGTCGAGACCCATCTGGCATGGATTATTCTGCTGGGCGTTGCGCTGCTGTGCGTCGGCATTTTCTTTGCCCACAACGGTTTCCTGCTGTTCAGGCTCAACTCCTATAGCCAGATTTTCTCCAGCGAAGTCTCCGGCGTGGCGCTGAAGCGCTTTTTCTATTTCTTTATCCCGGCGATGCTGGTGGTCTACTTCCTGCGCCAGGACTATAAGGCATGGATTTTCTTCCTTATCAGCACCACCGCCTTCGGTCTGCTGACCTACGCCATCGTCGGCGGCACGCGGGCGAATATCATTATTGCCTTCGCCATCTTCCTGTTTATCGGCATTATTCGCGGCTGGATAAGCCTGTGGATGCTGGCCGCGGCCGGCGTGCTGGGTATTGTCGGGATGTTCTGGCTGGCGCTGAAACGCTACGGGATGAACGTCAGCGGCGATGAGGCGTTTTATACTTTCTTGTACCTGACCCGCGATACCTTCTCGCCGTGGGAGAACCTGGCGCTGCTGCTGCAGAACTACGATAAGATAGCGTTCCAGGGCCTGGCGCCGATGATCAGGGATTTCTACGTCTTTATCCCCAGCTGGATGTGGCACGGCCGGCCTTCGATGGTCCTGAATACCGCCAACTACTTCACCTGGGAAGTGCTGAATAACCACTCCGGGCTGGCCATCTCGCCGACGCTGATTGGTTCGCTGGTGGTGATGGGCGGGGTGTGGTTTATTCCGCTGGGGGCGGTCGCGGTTGGGCTGATCATCAAGTGGTTTGACTGGCTGTATGAGCTGGGCAACCGGGAGAGTAACCGCTACAAGGCGGCGATTCTGCATAGTTTTTGTTTTGGCGCGATCTTCAATATGATCGTGCTGGCGCGCGAAGGGCTGGATTCTTTTGGCTCCCGCGTGGTGTTTTTCCTCGCGATCTTTGGTCTCTGCCTGCTGGCGGCGAAGCTGCTGTACTGGTTCCTGGATAGCGTAGGACTGATTCATAAGCGGACCAAACCGCTTTCGCAACCTCAGGTCTGATAAGGATTAACATGTCTGAGAGTACTTCCGCGCCGTTGTATCCGCTGAGAGGTTTACAGCTCATCGGGTGGCGCGATATGCAGCATGCGCTGGATTTTCTCTACGCTGACGGCGCAATTCGTCAGGGTACGCTGGTGGCAATCAACGCCGAAAAGATGTTGGCAGTCGAGGACGATCCCGAGGTTCGGGCGCTGATTGAAGCGGCTGAATTTAAATATGCCGACGGCATTAGCGTGGTGCGTTCATTACGTAAAAAATATCCTCAGGCGCAGGTATCGCGCGTGGCGGGGGCCGATCTATGGGAAGCCCTGATGGAGCGCGCCGGAGCCGAGGGCACGCCGGTCTTTCTGATCGGCGGCAAGCCGGAGGTGCTGACCCAGACCTGCGCGCAGCTGCGCCAGCGCTGGAACGTTAACATTGTCGGTAGCCAGGACGGCTATTTCTCCGCCGACCAGCGTCAGGCGCTGTTTGCGCGCGTTCGCGACAGCGGGGCCAGGATTGTCACCGTGGCGATGGGCTCACCGCGCCAGGAGATCCTGATGCGCGACTGCCGGCAGGTCTATCCCCAGACGCTCTACATGGGCGTGGGCGGCACCTACGACGTATTTACCGGCCACGTTCATCGGGCGCCCAGATTCTGGCAGGACATGGGGCTGGAGTGGTTCTATCGTTTGATATCACAGCCCAGCCGAATTAAAAGACAGATCAGACTGCTACGATATTTACGTTGGTATTATACCGGCCAGCTCTAATATTCCACTGCAAACTGGCGAGTTTTCACCCATATTCTGTGTAATACATTCACTTGGCTGATACTTTATTTGCCATTTCGGCAAAATTCATTAACCATTCGCATGCTTAATGCGCGCCGGCACGCTTTGCCGGCGCGCAGGCAGGGCTATTTCCTTTCACATATTTATAAAAATAACCGGTATATGCGCGGGACCTTCAGAAGGGTATCAGGACGGCTCATCAGCTAACTTTCCGACATCGATAATCATGACGGAGGGACGGGTGCGTGCCGTCAATAGCGAGGCCGTTCGACGGGAACCAGTAAAATCCGGAGCAGGGCAAACACAAGAGGCTATATGACTGAGAAAAAAACGGAACTTCAGCGCGGGCTGGAGGCCAGGCACATCGAGCTAATCGCTCTTGGCGGTACGATTGGCGTCGGTTTATTTATGGGATCGGCGAGTACGCTGAAGTGGGCCGGCCCGTCCGTTCTGCTGGCATATATTATTGCGGGCTTATTTGTCTTCTTCATCATGCGTTCGATGGGGGAGATGCTGTTCCTCGAACCGGTAACCGGCTCGTTCGCCGTTTACGCCCACCGCTATATGAGCCCGTTCTTCGGCTATCTGACCGCCTGGTCCTACTGGTTTATGTGGATGGCGGTCGGGATATCGGAGATTACGGCCATCGGGGTTTACGTTCAGTTCTGGTTCCCCGATATGGCGCAGTGGATACCGGCTCTGATTGCCGTTGGGCTGGTGGCGCTGGCGAACCTGGCGGCGGTGCGCCTGTACGGTGAGATCGAGTTCTGGTTTGCGATGATTAAGGTTACGACCATCATCGTGATGATCGTGGTCGGACTGGGGGTTATTTTCTTTGGCTTTGGTAACGACGGCCACTCCATCGGCTTTGGCAACCTGACCGAACACGGCGGCTTCTTTGCCGGCGGCTGGAAGGGCTTCCTGACCGCGCTCTGTATTGTCGTTGCCTCCTACCAGGGCGTTGAGCTTATCGGTATTACCGCCGGAGAGGCGAAGAACCCGCAGGTCACCCTGCGCAGCGCGGTCGGCAAAGTTCTGTGGCGCATCCTGATTTTCTACGTGGGCGCCATTTTCGTGATTGTGACTATTTTCCCGTGGAATCAGATTGGCTCCGGCGGCAGCCCGTTCGTGCTGACCTTTGCTAAGATCGGCATCACGGCGGCGGCGGGTATTATCAACTTTGTGGTGCTGACGGCGGCGCTTTCCGGCTGCAATAGCGGAATGTACAGCTGCGGCCGCATGCTCTACGCGCTGGCCAAAAACCGTCAGCTGCCGGCGGCAGTCGGCAAGGTCTCCCGCAACGGCGTACCGGCGGCTGGCGTCGCGCTGTCGATCCTGATCCTGCTGGTCGGCTCCTGCCTGAACTATATTATTCCGAACCCGCAGCGGGTATTCGTCTACGTCTACAGCGCCAGCGTGCTGCCGGGGATGGTGCCGTGGTTTGTGATCCTCATTAGCCAGCTGCGTTTTCGTCGCACCCATCGGCAGGCCCTGGCCAGCCACCCGTTCCGCTCGCTGTTCTTCCCGTGGGCGAACTATTTTACGATGGCATTTCTGGTTTGCGTGCTGATCGGCATGGGTTTTAACGACGATACCCGGATGTCGCTGTTTGTCGGCATTGTTTTTCTGGCCCTGGTGACCTTTATTTATAAGGCTTTTGGCCTTGGGCGGCATGGAAATGTCGATAAAGCGGCTGAATAAGCAGCAAAGCGCATAAAGTGTGAGCAAACGGAAATTTTATTTAAAAAGGCACTAGACAGCGGGGGGGGAAGTCCGTAATATCCGACCCCGCAACGGCGCTAAGCGCCCGTAGCTCAGCCTGGATAGAGCGCTGCCCTCCGGAGGCAGAGGTCTCAGGTTCGAATCCTGTCGGGCGCACCATTTAACCCGGTGCTTGAGCTGCGGTGGACTGTTTTAGACAGTGCCGCGTGAAAAGGTTTGTAGTGGTGGCTATAGCTCAGTTGGTAGAGCCCTGGATTGTGATTCCAGTTGTCGTGGGTTCGAATCCCATTAGCCACCCCATTATTTGATAGAGTTGTGAATTGCGAAGGTGGCGGAATTGGTAGACGCGCTAGCTTCAGGTGTTAGTGTCCTTAGGATGTGGGGGTTCGAGTCCCCCCCTCGCACCACGACTTTAAAGAATTGAACTAAAAATTCAAAAAGCAGTATATCGGCGAGTAGCGCAGCTTGGTAGCGCAACTGGTTTGGGACCAGTGGGTCGGAGGTTCGAATCCTCTCTCGCCGACCAATTTTGAACCCCGCTTCGGCGGGGTTTTTTGTTTTCTGCTATCGCGAAAAACTCTTGTATCTCCCTGATTATAAAAAATAAAACATCCCTCTCTCTGGCGAAATTTTCGTCCAGAAAACTCCCAATTCGCCGCCGGGGGTGATGTCATCTCCACCGAACCTGTGCGATAATAAGCGGGTAGATGCTCATTCCATCTCTTATGTTCGCCTTAGCGCCTCATAAACTCAGGAATGATGCAGAGCCGTTTACGGTGCTTATCGTCCACTGACAGATGTCGCCATTCTATATTTGGTCTCATCAAACACCATGGACACGACGTTGAGTGAAGCACCCAATTTGTTGTCAAACAGACCTGTTTTAACGCCCGCCCTGATTATCAGTGCGGGCGTTTTTTTCTTTCAGGGGCTGGTAAGAAAAGCGCAGGGGATAAACGAAGAAGGCGACGCGAGGAGAAGCGCGCTGCCGCCCCCAATGAGGCGACAGCGGCAGGGACGGCTACTGCGGCGTATTGTTCTGCAGGGTTAGCAGCAGGCCATCGCGACGCAGAGCGGCGGCCTCTTCCGGCTGGTGCAGGCGGTCGAGCGTATCGGCCAGCCAGGCGTAGTCAAACGCATCCGGGCGCTGCTTCAGCGCGGCGCGGAACGCGATGCTGGCTTCCTGCCATTCGCCGTGGCGCATCAGCGATTGCCCCAGCGTACTCCACAGCAGCGGACGATCGCCGACGGCTTTGATCTGCTGGCGCAGCGCTTTTTCCAGCTGTTCCGGATTATTGGTCTTCAGGCGCGGGATAAGCATCACCAGACGGTCGTCATACTGCTTTTTCAGGCCGTCGATAATGATTTGCTGCGCGGTATCGTGGTCATCGCTCTCGATGAGCAGATTCGCCATCGCCACCTGCAGCGCGACCTGGCCACGCGTTTTACGGCTTTGGTTTTTCCACCATTCGCGCAGGCCTTCGCTGCCCCGATCGGCCAGCGTCTTATCCATTAAGCCGATCCACGCCTGCTGCTCCAGCGCGGCGCGATGCTCTTCATCGCCGACGTTGGCTTTTGCCATGGACGGGATGATGTCCAGCAGCGAGTGCCAGGCGCCGGTGCGGGTGTAGGCCTGTTCCGCCAGGCGCAGAACTTCAGGATGGCGAGGGGTGATTTCCAGGAGTTTATCAATACCGTGGCGAGCCGCATGATTTTCGTTCCGCGCCAGCTGCAGGCGCACGCGGGCAATCTCTACCGGGATCAGATCGTCTCCGGCCAGCTCCGTCGCGCGCTCAAGATGCTGATTGGCGCGGGCTTCATCGCCGCGCTGCTGGGCCGCTTCCGCCGCCAGCAGATAGTTAACCACCGGCTGCTCGGCGTGATCGGCATTTTTGGCCATCAGCTTTTCAACCTGCTGGTAGTCGCCCTCCGCCAGTTTTAGCAGCGCCTGCTCGGTTTGCTTGCGCGCGCGGCGGCGTTTACGCCCTACGAACCAGCCGCGGGTATGCGCGCTGGTGCGAAAAATACGCCGCAGCAGCCATTCAATGGCAAACAGCACCACCATCGTGAGGATCAGTACGATCGCCAGGCCGGTGACGCTGGTTTCAATGTTGTAGTTATCGGTTTGGATCAGCACGTAGCCCTGATGCCCGGAAATGATGGGACCGATAACGATCCCGGCGATCAGCAGCGCGAAGAGTAAAAGAATTTTCAACATGCGTTACTCTCCTTGTGGCGCAGGTGCCGGCACGGCTGGCGTTGGGGCTGGTGCCGGGGTCGCACTCTGCGCGACGGCGGGCTGGGCCATCAGGTTGCGTACTCGCGTCTGCATCAGCTTCTCGAGGATCGCCTGGCTCTGCAGATTATCCGGCACGTTCATGGTAATGCTCTGCTGGCTCAGCTTATCGACATCCTCAAGGAATGCCCTGGTCGAGGCATCGTCGGTGTCGTAATAGGCGCGAACCCAGGTCGACACGTTATCCAGCGCCTGCTTGTAGGTCTCTTCCTGGTGGCGCGGCACCGCCTGCGCGGCGACCAGCAGACGGGAGCGAATATTCTCGCGCAGGTAGACGTCCTGGTTCGGCGCCAGCAGCGGCACCGCCGTTTCGTCGCGGCGGCGGATGGTGATAAAGCTGTCCATAAAGCTCTGCCAGCTTTTTTGCAGGTTAATACGCCACTCGCCGATGGAGCTGGATAGCTCTTCGCTGTCGGAATCCATCGGCGAGTCGTCGTCGTTATTATCCGCCAGACGCAGGTTGTCTATCTGATTAGCGAGCTGATTCACTTTGAGAATGATGCCGTCGTAGTCGACCTGGCTTACCGCCGAGAGCGAGGCGATATCGTCGGTGATGGCGCGGCGGGCGCCAATCAGGCTGGGGTCATTCATGTCGGCGAGGCTGGCGTCGGCGCTTTTTAGCAGCGCGGCGGCGGTCGTGACGTCCTGATCGCTCCACAGCTTGCGTCCGGCAACTTTCACCAGAAAATCCGCCTGCGCCAGCAGCCAGGTTTTGGCGTCGCTGCCGGAGATAACGGCTACTTTCTGCTGCACTTCTTCCAGCTGCTTCGCCAGCGCCTCCTGCTGACTTTTGGCCGCGGTCAGCTGCCCAGCCTGCTGCCTGATGATGCCTTCGAGTTCGGTTTTTTGGCCTTCCTGCGATTTTTGCAGAGCCGCAATCTGCTCGGCTAACGCTGAGCTGGCCGCGTTCTGCCGGGATAGCTGCTGCTTGTGCACGCTGTACAGGCCCACGCCGGCGGCGAGGGCAATCGCGATAGCGACTGCGCTCAAAACGAGACTGGTTTTATTCCCGCCGTTTTCCTTCCCGGTTTTCTCTGGCTGTGGCGTCTTTTCCACGGCCTCCCTGGTCTCTTCAACCACGGCGGATTGATTTTGTTGTTCCGTCATTATGGCTTCCAATGTTGAGAGTTATTGTAATGCGCGTAGCAGCGTATCGTTGTCGGCGCTTTCGGCAACCTGGATATCCTGCCAGCCCAATTCCCGTGCCTGCTGGGCCAGGCGCTCGCTGACAACTAAAATGCGACAGCGGAGGAGCCACCGTTCTCGATACCATTGCGGGATCAGCGTCCAAAGCTGTTGCAACATCTCACCGCTGGTGATCACCAGCGTGGAGACGCCGCGAGACTGCCAGCGCATTGCTTCTTCTGCACCATCATAATGCTTTGCACAGCGTTGATAGCACTCGCAAAAAGTGACATCCGCGCCGCGCTCGCGGAGCGTTTCGCCGAGTAGTTCCCGGCCGCCGTTGCCGCGAAGCAGGAGGGCCTTCTTACCAGCAATGTTTTGTAATTCAGGTAATTGTAGCAAGACTTCGCTGATTTCCCGATCTAATGGGTAGCGAATGTCCTGGCCGCTGACCTTATGCAGCGCCAGCGCGGTGGTGCGGCCGATGGCAAAATAGCCGGGAACCGGCGGCCAGCGCAGGCCCTGCTGCTGCAGGCGAGCATGGGCAAACTCCACGGCGTGCTGCGAGAGTGCGAACAATAAATCGCCCGCGGAGAGGGCGGCCAGCCGGTCGCCGAGGGCGTGCAGCTCGCGGCCGGGCGTAAATTCAATCAGTGGAAAGCTCCAGGCCACGCGTCTCAGCCCGCGCAGGCGGCTGACCAGCTCTTCGCCTTGCGGCAGCGGACGGGTGACCAGGATACTCATCGTGGCACTTCTCCGGCATAAACGGCGGTCAGGATCTCCCGGGCGCCGTTATCCAGCAGCTCTTCCGCCAGAGCGATGCCAAGACGCTCGGCGTCTTCCGGTCGTCCGCGGCGTTCGCCCTGAACCACCAGCGAACCGTCCGGCGCACCGACCAGCGCGCGTAGCCACAGCTCGTCGCCAATAAGCTCGGCGTAGCTGCCGATAGGAACCTGACAGCCGCCCTCAAGGCGGGTGTTCATCGCCCGCTCGGCGCAGACCCGTATCGCCGTTGGCGTATGGTTCAGCGGAGCCAGCAGCGCCTGCGTCCACTGGTCGTCAAGGCGGCACTCAATGCCGACTGCGCCCTGGCCGACGGCGGGGAGTGATTGTTCAGGGCTTAACGGTTGGCGAATTCGCGCTTCCAGTCCGAGGCGTATCAGCCCCGCGGCGGCGAGAATAATCGCGTCATACTCACCGCTATCAAGTTTGCCCAGGCGGGTACCGACGTTACCGCGCAGGGAGCGAATCTGCAGGTCTGGGCGCCGGGCGGCCAGCTGACACTGGCGGCGTAAACTTGACGTGCCAACAATGCTGCCATGAGGCAGCGCGTCAATAGAGGCATAGTGATTTGAGACAAAAGCGTCGCGCGGATCTTCTCGTTCACAAATTGTTACCAGTCCCAATCCCTCGGGAAATTCGACGGGAACATCCTTCATAGAATGGACGGCGATATCAGCGCGCCCTTCCATAATGGCAAGCTCTAACTCTTTGACAAACAGGCCCTTGCCGCCCACTTTCGCGAGGGGCGTATCAAGGAGCACGTCGCCGCGTGTAACCATCGGCACCAGTTCGACCTTGAGCTGCGGATGGCAGGACTCAAGGCGCTCTTTCACATAATGCGCCTGCCATAGCGCAAGTGGGCTTTGCCGTGTGGCAATTTTCAAAACTTTGTCTAACATGCTTGTTACCGTCATTGTCGACCACAAACCATCCTAACATTGTTGTCTTATGGATGTCAGTTTTGTGGGGCAGGACCTCGGCCATCTCTTTATTGGCCTTTTATGCGCATATCGGTTGCCGAACCGTAGAGAGGAATTTACACGCGGTAAACGGTGCTACACTTGTATGTAGCGCATCTTTCTTTACGGTCAATCAGCAAGGTGTTAGATTGATCACGTTTTAAACCATTTGTCCGTCAGCAGTTCATCACAACCACACCGACGACGAATGGTGACGGTTTTTGTTGAAATACTGAAACCCGGTACTGGCTATGGTACGTCGGGTTTTTGAACATCAGGCGATATGTCTTGTACCTCTATATTGAGACACTGAAACAGAGACTGGATGCCATCAACCAACTGCGCGTAGATCGCGCGCTTGCTGCTATGGGACCCGCTTTCCAGCAGGTTTACAGTCTACTGCCGACATTACTACATTATCATCACCCGTTGATGCCGGGTTACCTTGACGGTAACGTTCCCCGAGGCATTTGCCTTTACACGCCTGATGAAACCCAACGCCACTACCTTGACGAGCTTGAGCTGCACCGCGGCATGCTGACGCAGGAGCCGCCGAAAGGCGAGCTGCCGATTACCGGCGTCTACTCGATGGGCAGCACCTCATCCGTCGGCCAAAGCTGTTCTTCCGACCTTGATATATGGGTTTGCCACCAGGCCTGGCTCGATACCGATGAGCGTCAGCTGCTGCAGCGTAAATGCAGCCTGCTGGAGAGCTGGGCGGCGTCGCTGGGCGTGGAGGTCAGCTTCTTCCTGATCGATGAAAACCGCTTCCGCCATAACGAAAGCGGCAGCCTCGGCGGTGAAGACTGCGGCTCAACGCAGCATATCCTGCTGCTGGATGAATTCTATCGCACCGCCGTGCGCCTTGCCGGCAAGCGTATTCTGTGGAATATGGTGCCGTGCGACGAAGAAGAGCACTATGACGACTACGTCATGAGCCTCTACGCCCAGGGCGTGCTGACGCCGAACGAATGGCTGGATCTCGGCGGCCTGAGCTCGCTGTCGGCGGAAGAGTACTTCGGCGCCAGCCTGTGGCAGCTGTATAAAAGCATTGATTCGCCCTACAAAGCGGTGCTGAAAACGCTGCTGCTGGAAGCCTATTCCTGGGAATACCCAAATAACCGCCTGCTGGCGAAAGATATTAAACAGCGCCTGCACGACGGCGAGATCGTCTCCTTCGGTCTCGATCCCTACTGCATGATGCTGGAACGCGTCACGATCTACCTGCAGGCCATCGAGGACGAGACGCGCCTCGACCTGGTACGCCGCTGTTTCTACCTGAAGGTTTGCGAGAAGCTGAGCCGCGAGCGCGCCTGCGTGGGCTGGCGTCGCGAGGTGGTAAGCCATCTGGTGAAAGAGTGGGGCTGGGATGAAAAGCGTCTGGCGATGCTGGACAACCGGGCCAACTGGAAGATCGACGAAGTACGCAAAGCGCACAACGAACTGCTTGATGCGATGATGCAGAGCTACCGCAATCTGATTCGCTTCGCGCGTCGCAACAACCTGAGCGTTTCCGCCAGCCCGCAGGATATTGGCGTCCTGACCCGCAAACTGTACGCGGCGTTCGAAGCGCTGCCGGGGAAAGTGACCCTGGTTAACCCGCAGATATCGCCGGATCTCTCCGAACCGAATCTGACCTTTATCCACGTCCCGCCGGGCCGCGCTAACCGCACCGGCTGGTACGTCTATAACCGCGCGCCGGATATGGAATCGATCGTTAGCCATCAGCCGCTGGAATATAACCGCTATCTCAACAAGCTGGTGGCGTGGGCGTGGTTTAACGGCCTGCTGACGTCGCGCACCCGGCTGTTTATTAAGGGTAACGGCGTTGTCGACCTGGCGAAGCTGCAGGAGATGGTGGCCGATGTTGCCCACCACTTCCCTTTGCGTCTGCCTTCGCCTACGCCGAAAGCGCTATATAGCCCCTGCGAAATCCGCCATCTGGCGATTATCGTAAACCTTGAATACGATCCGACCGCAGCGTTCCGCAATCAGGTGGTGCATTTTGACTTCCGCAAGCTGGATGTATTTAGCTTTGGCGAAGAGCAGAAGTGCCTGATAGGCAGCGTGGATCTGCTGTATCGCAACTCGTGGAATGAAGTGCGAACCCTGCACTTCAACGGCGAGCAGGCGACGATCGAAGCGCTGAAAACCATTTTAGGTAAAATGCACCAGGACGCCGCGCCGCCGGATAGCGTTGAAGTGTTCTGCTATAGCCAGCATCTGCGCGGGCTCATCCGCACCCGTGTGCAGCAGATGGTCTCCGAATGCATTGAGCTGCGCCTGTCCAGCACCCGTCAGGATACCGGCCGCTTCAAGGCGCTGCGCGTCGCCGGACAGACGTGGGGCCTGTTCTTCGAGCGCCTTAACGTTTCGGTGCAGAAGCTGGAAAACGCCATCGAATTCTATGGCGCTATCTCGCACAACAAGCTGCACGGCCTGTCGGTCCAGGTGGAAACTAACCACGTTAAGCTGCCGCAGGTGGTGGATGGTTTTGCCAGCGAAGGGATTATTCAGTTCTTCTTTGAAGATGCGGATAACGACAGCGGGTTTAATATCTATATTCTCGATGAGAGCAACCGCGCCGAGGTTTACCATCACTGTGAGGGCAGTAAAGAGGAGCTGGTGCGCGACGTTAGCCGCTTCTACTCGTCATCGCACGATCGGTTCACCTACGGTTCCAGCTTCATCAACTTCAACCTGCCGCAGTTCTACCAGATCGTTGCCGTTGACGGCCGGTATCAGGTCATTCCCTTCCGTAGCCAGGCTATCGGCGCCGTGACGGCCCCGATGAACCAGGATACCGCGGTGCCGCCAATGCTCCAGCAGCACTACTCCTGATATCGCGTTCTGATATTGCGGAGTATTCCCCGGCTGCGCGAGGCGTACCGGGGCTGTCGATGAGCGCGGTTAGCTAGCCCGTTATTAACGGAAGCTCACCGCTTCGCCCGCCTGCTGCGTTGCCGCCTGTTCCAGCAGATCCCAGAAGGTTTCGCCGCTGCGATCGCAAATCCACTCGTCGCCTCTGAGGTCAAAATGGTAGCCGCCCTGTTTGGTCGCCAGCCAGACCTGATGCAGCGGTTCCTGACGGTTAATGATGATTTTGCTGCCGTTTTCAAAGCTAATGGTCAGCACGCCGCCGTTAATTTCACAATCGATATCGCTCTCGCCGTCCCACTCGTCCAGGCGCTCTTCGATAGTCATCCACAGGCTGTCGGCCAGGCGATGGAATTCACTGTCATTCATGGTTCTACCCTGCTTTTTTGAAGATGGCGGCAGTATAGCGCGAAACAAAAGCGCGCGCAGTCGGATGCTAAACGCTTGCTTTTACGTCTTCTCCTGCGATGATAGAAAGCAGAAAGAATGACTCACGGGCAACTATCAATGAAAAACGCTTTTCCTACGCTTGCCGTTCTGCTGGCGATCTTCAGCCTCACCGGCTGTGGTCTGAAGGGGCCGCTCTATTTCCCACCGGCGGATAAAACGGCGCCGCCGCCGACCAAACCGGTCGATAGCGGTATCCAGAGCGCGACGCCGGATCGTAACGATCGCGGCGATAGCGGTGGCCCGACCCAGGTAGACTACTGACGATACTCCCCGGGACGCACGGCCTGCCGTCTTCCTGAAACGCAAATTAGTTAGAGTACAGATGATGCAGTTTTCTAAAATGCATGGCCTGGGTAACGACTTTATGGTCGTTGACGCGGTAACACAGAATGTTTTTTTCTCTCCGGAGCTGATTCGCCGGCTGGCGGACAGGCATCTTGGCGTGGGCTTCGATCAGCTGCTGGTTGTCGAGCCGCCCTACGATCCGGATCTGGATTTTCATTACCGCATCTTTAACGCCGACGGCAGCGAAGTGTCGCAGTGCGGCAACGGCGCGCGCTGCTTTGCGCGGTTCGTTCGTCTGAAAGGCCTGACCAATAAACGTGATATCCGCGTCAGCACGGCGAACGGGCGTATGGTATTAAGCGTAACGGAAGACGATCTGGTGCGCGTGAATATGGGCGAGCCGAACTTCGAGCCCTCCCAGGTCCCGTTCCGCGCGAACAAAGCGGAAAAGACCTATATTATGCGCGCCGCGGAACAGACAGTATTGTGCGGCGTGGTCTCAATGGGGAACCCGCACTGCGTCATCCAGGTCGATGATGTGGAAACCGCGGCGGTGGAAACGCTTGGCCCGGTGATGGAGAGCCACGAACGCTTCCCGGAACGCGCGAACATCGGTTTTATGCAGATAGTCGAGCGTCATCGCATTCGTCTGCGCGTCTATGAACGCGGCGCGGGCGAGACTCAGGCCTGCGGCAGCGGCGCCTGCGCGGCGGTCGCGGTCGGTATCCAACAGGGGCTGCTGGCCGAGGAAGTGCGCGTGGAATTACCAGGCGGGCGGCTCGATATCGCCTGGAAAGGCCCGGGTCAACCGTTGTTTATGACTGGCCCGGCGGCACACGTCTACGACGGATTTATTCATCTATGAAACAACTCGGGGAAGAACAGCAGGATACGATCGGCGCGCTGGATGACCGCGCGGTGGTGGACTATCTGTTGCAACATCCTGAATTCTTTATTCGTAATGCCGCTCTCGTGGAGCACATGCAGGTTCCTCACCCGGTTCGCGGTACCGTTTCGCTGGTCGAGTGGCACATGGCCCGCGCGCGTAATCATATCAACGTGCTGGAAGAGAACATGACGCTGCTGATGGAGCAGGCGACGGCCAACGAAAGCCTGTTCCAGCGGCTCTTTCATCTGCAGACGCGGCTGGCGGCGGCAGACAGCCTCGATGAGATGCTCAATCGCTTTCATCGCTGGGCCCGCGAGCTGGGCCTGGCCGGGGCGACGGTGCGCCTGTTCCCCGATAGCTGGCGGCTCGGCGCGCCCTCAAAGTTCACCCACCTGGCGCTGACCCGACAGGCCTTTGAGCCCGTGCGCATTCAGCGTCTCAGGCAAGAGCGTCACTACCTCGGTCCGCTGAACGGGCCGGAGCTGCTGGTGGTGCTGCCGGAAGCGAAAGCCATCGGCTCGGTGGCGATGTCGCTGCTGGGCGGCGATGATGCGCCCGGCGTGATGCTGTTCAGCAGCCGCGATGCGCAGCACTATCAGCAGGGGCAGGGCACGCAGTCTGCTGCAAGAGATCGCCCTGATGCTGCCGGGCCTGCTGGAGCGCTGGGTTGAACGCGCATGACCGACTCTCCCCTGTTTGCCGCCGTTGCCCGTTTCCTGCGCTACCTTGGCGTGGAGCGGCAGCTTAGCCCGATTACGCTGCTGAACTACCGCCGTCAGCCTCGATGCGCTGGTTGCGCTGGCTGAAAGCGCCGGCTTAAAAAGCTGGCAGCAGTGCGATGCGGCCCAGGTGCGCGGCCTGGCGGTGCGGAGCCGCAAACAGGGATTGGGGCCGGCAAGCCTGGCGCTGCGCCTCTCCGCGTTGCGCAGCTTTTTTGACTGGCTGGTGGTGCAGGGCGAGCTGACCGCGAACCCGGCAAAGGGGATTTCGGCGCCTAAAATACCGCGCCATTTACCGAAAAATATCGACGTTGATGACGTCAACCGGCTGCTGGATATCGATCTCAACGATCCGCTGGCGGTACGCGACCGGGCGATGCTGGAAGTGATGTACGGCGCGGGTCTGCGTCTGTCTGAGCTGGTGAATCTCGATATTAAGCACCTCGACCTGGAGTCGGGAGAGGTGTGGGTGATGGGGAAAGGCAGCAAAGAGCGCCGCCTGCCGATTGGCCGCAGCGCGGTGGCGTGGATTGAGCACTGGCTCGATTTACGCGGCCTGTTCGGCACCGATGACGACGCGCTGTTTTTATCGAAGCTCGGCAAACGCATCTCCGCGCGTAATGTGCAAAAGCGTTTTGCCGAATGGGGAATTAAGCAGGGGCTGAACAGCCACGTTCATCCGCACAAGCTGCGCCACTCCTTCGCCACGCATATGCTGGAATCGAGCGGCGATCTGCGCGGCGTGCAGGAGCTGCTGGGCCATGCCAATCTCTCTACCACTCAAATCTATACCCATCTTGATTTTCAACACCTTGCCTCGGTGTATGATGCGGCGCATCCGCGCGCCAAACGGGGGAAATAATGCGCTTTTACCGACCTCTGGGCCAGATTGCAGCCCTGACGTTTGACCTGGACGATACCCTTTACGACAACCGCCCGGTGATTGACCGGACGCTGCACGAGTCGCTGGCCTTCGTGCGCAGCTACCATCCGTCATTAAGCCAGTTCGACGCCAGCGAGCTGCAGCAGCTGCGCCAGACGCTGCTGGAGACCGAGCCTGAAATTTACCACGACGTGACCGAGTGGCGCCGCCGCGCCCTGGCGCTGGGGATGATGAACGCCGGGCTGACCGCCGAGCAGGCCGCCTTCGGCGCCGATGCGGCGATGGAAAACTTCGCCCGCTGGCGCAGCGCGATCGATGTGCCGCAGGAAACCCACGATACCCTGGCGGCGCTGGCGAAAAAGTGGCCGCTGGTGGCGGTGACCAACGGCAATGCGCAGCCGGAGCTGTTCGGCCTGAGCGGCTATTTCCGTTTTGTCCTGCGCGCCGGGCCGGACGGGCGATCGAAACCTTTTGCCGATATGTATCATCTGGCGGCGAAACGGCTTGAGCTGCCGCTGGGTCAGATACTGCACGTCGGCGACGACCTGACCACCGATGTGGCGGGCGCGATCCGCTGCGGCATGCAGGCCTGCTGGATCAAGCCGCAGGGCGCCGATCTGATGCGCGCCGCCGACAGCCGCCTGCTGCCGCACATTGAAATTTCGCGGTTGGCATCTCTGACCTCGCTGATATAATCACCATTACTTCTGTATATATTAACAGTATGCCCGGTCGGCGAAGCGCTGCCGGGCGGCTTATTTCCGGCGGTGCCAATGGACGTTTCTTACCTGCTCGACAGCCTTAATGATAAACAGCGTGAAGCCGTCGCGGCCTCGCGCACCAATATGCTGGTTCTGGCTGGAGCGGGCAGCGGTAAGACCCGCGTACTGGTGCATCGCATTGCCTGGCTGATAAGCGTAGAGAACTGTTCGCCGTTCTCCATTATGGCGGTGACCTTTACCAATAAAGCGGCGGCGGAAATGCGCCATCGTATCGGCCAGCTGATGGGCACCACCCAGGGCGGCATGTGGGTAGGCACCTTCCACGGCCTGGCGCATCGTTTGCTGCGCGCCCACCATCTTGATGCCGGGCTGCCGCAGGATTTCCAGATCCTCGATAGCGAAGATCAGCTGCGCCTGCTGAAACGTCTGATCAAAGCGATGAACCTCGACGAGAAGCAGTGGCCGCCGCGTCAGGCGATGTGGTACATCAACAGCCAAAAAGATGAGGGGCTGCGCCCGCATCATATCCAGAGCTACGGTAATCCGGTGGAGCAGACCTGGCAGAAGGTCTATCAGGCCTACCAGGAAGCCTGCGATCGCGCTGGGCTGGTGGATTTTGCCGAACTGCTGCTGCGCGCGCACGAGCTGTGGCTCAACAAACCGCATATTCTTCAGCACTACCGCGAACGCTTTACCAATATCCTCGTCGATGAATTCCAGGATACCAACAATATTCAATATGCCTGGGTCCGCCTGCTGGCGGGCGATAGCGGCAAGGTGATGATCGTCGGCGATGATGACCAGTCGATCTACGGCTGGCGCGGCGCGCAGGTTGAGAATATCCAGCGTTTCCTGAGCGATTTCCCCGGGGCGCAGACCATTCGCCTGGAGCAGAACTACCGCTCAACCAACAATATCCTAAGCGCCGCCAACGCCCTGATTGAAAATAACAGCGGGCGTCTGGGTAAGAAGCTGTGGACCGACGGCGCCGACGGCGAGCCGATCTCTCTGTACTGCGCTTTTAACGATCTCGACGAAGCGCGTTTCGTGGTTAACCGAATCAAAACCTGGCAGGAAAACGGCGGGGCGCTGGAGCAGTGCGCCATCCTCTACCGCAGCAACGCCCAGTCGCGCGTGATGGAAGAGGCGCTGCTGCAGGCCAGCATGCCGTACCGTATTTACGGCGGCATGCGCTTCTTCGAACGTCAGGAAATTAAAGACGCGCTCTCTTACCTGCGCCTGATTGCCAATCGCAACGATGACGCGGCGTTTGAGCGCGTGGTCAATACGCCGACCCGCGGCATCGGCGATCGTACCCTGGACGTGGTGCGTCAAACGTCGCGCGATCGCCAGCTGACGCTATGGCAGGCGTGCCGTGAGCTGCTGAAAGATAAAGTCCTCGCCGGCCGCGCCGCCAGCGCCCTGCAGCGCTTTATGGAGCTGATTGACGCTCTGGCGCAGGAGACGGCGGATATGCCGCTGCATGTCCAGACCGATCGGGTGATTAAAGATTCCGGCCTGCGCATTATGTACGAGCAGGAGAAGGGCGAAAAAGGCCAGACGCGTATCGAGAACTTAGAAGAGCTGGTTACGGCAACGCGCCAGTTCAGCTACAACGATGAAGATGAGGACTTAATGCCGCTACAGGCGTTCCTTTCTCATGCCGCGCTGGAGGCGGGCGAAGGGCAGGCGGATACCTGGCAGGATGCGGTCCAGCTGATGACCCTACACTCGGCGAAAGGCCTGGAATTCCCACAGGTGTTTATCGTCGGCGTGGAGGAGGGGATGTTCCCGAGCCAGATGGCGCTCGACGAGGGCGGACGCCTGGAGGAGGAGCGCCGCCTCGCCTACGTTGGCGTGACCCGTGCGATGCAGAAGCTCACGATGACCTACGCCGAAACCCGTCGACTGTACGGCAAAGAGGTTTATCATCGCCCGTCGCGCTTTATCGGCGAGCTGCCTGAGGCGTGCGTGGAAGAGGTGCGTCTGCGCGCAACGGTGAGCCGTCCGGTTAGCCATCAGCGGATGGGTACGCCGATGGCGGAAAACGATACCGGCTACAAATTGGGCCAGCGCGTGCGCCATCCGAAGTTCGGCGAAGGCACCATCGTCAATCTGGAAGGCAGCGGCGAGCATAGCCGCCTGCAGGTGGCTTTCCAGGGGCAGGGCATCAAATGGCTGGTGGCGGCCTATGCGCGGCTGGAAACCGTGTAACAGTAAGAAAAGTATCGTTTTTTTGTAATAATCTGCTAGCCTTATATGCTAAAGGGCAGGATTTGCTCTTTAGCGTTCCGTTGCGTGTTGACGCCGTTTTTGCGCTGGCGTAACATGCGCGCACGATTACGCTAAGAGGACATTCGCCTTGGACACACCCAGTAGATGCTGGCTCAACTTCCTGTCCGTCAGGAACAACTCCTAAGGCTATCCTCTTATGCTGATAGCCTTAGCGGTTGTCAGCGACCCGTCGTACCCGTCGCTCTGAGTCAGGCTTAATGGTCTGAAACCCCTTTTGTTTCTGTGTGCCCACCGAACTGTCCGATAATTTTTTTGCATTGGGAGTCCCGGTCATGCTGAGCGCATTTCAACTGGAAAATAATCGTCTGACGCGCCTCGAAGCCGACGAGATCAAGCACCTTGCCAGCTCGGTGTGGGTCGATCTGGTCGAGCCTGACGATGAAGAACGTAGCCGCGTGCAGACGGAACTGGGCCAGAACCTGGCAACCCGTCCAGAGCTGGAAGATATCGAAGCGTCGGCGCGTTTCTTCGAAGATGAAGACGGTTTACACATTCACTCATTTTTCTTCTTTGAAGATGCAGAGGATCACGCCGGCAACTCCACGGTGGCGTTTACCATCCGCGAGGGGCGCCTGTTTACCCTGCGTGAGCGTGAGCTGCCTGCGTTTCGCCTCTACCGCATGCGCGCGCGCAGTCAGGCAATGGTTGATGGTAATGCCTATGAGCTGCTGCTCGATCTGTTTGAAACTAAAATCGAACAGCTGGCGGACGAAATTGAAAATATCTACAGCGACCTGGAAAAGCTGAGCCGGGTGATTATGGAAGGCCGCCAGGGCGACGAGTACGATGACGCGCTCTCTACCCTGGCGGAACAGGAGGATATCGGCTGGAAGGTGCGCCTGTGCCTGATGGATACCCAGCGGGCGCTGAACTTCCTCGTGCGTAAGGCGCGCCTGCCGGCGGGCCAGCTGGAGCAGGCGCGGGAGATCCTGCGGGATATCGAATCCCTGCTGCCGCATAACGAATCCCTCTTCCAGAAGGTGAACTTCCTGATGCAGGCGGCGATGGGCTTTATCAACATCGAGCAGAACCGCATCATCAAGATCTTCTCGGTGGTCTCGGTGGTCTTCCTGCCGCCGACCCTGGTGGCTTCCAGCTACGGGATGAACTTTGAGTTTATGCCTGAGCTGCACTGGAGCTTTGGCTATCCGGGAGCGATCGTCTTTATGATGCTCGCCGGCCTGGCGCCATATCTCTACTTTAAGCGTAAAAACTGGCTTTAAAACAAATAATTATATCAAAACCGGCCGTCCTATCAGGTGGCCGGTTTTTTTTCGCCTTATTGCCGGCCAGCCGCGCTGGCTAGCGGAAATAGATGTTGCCTATCGTGGCTGACTTAATTCTCTTCGCATCAAAAGTGTGGGCCATATATCACATAACAGCTGAGGGGTAATTGTTACCATCGCAATATTCCCGCTAAAAAAAGGTGAAATTTCATAATGAAAAGTATCTTTACACTAACCTTCCTGGCCCTTGCCTGCCTCTCTGTAAATGCACAAGCTGTTGAAAAACTTGCTGGTAATGAGATTCTTGCGGTCCAAAAAGGCGGCGTTGCGGATAAAGTCTATGCCGAGAATTATCCTCAGCCTGAAGATTGCGACCTATAACATCGGCAAGAATGAAGCTTCCGATAACGTGGCGGATTTTACTGCGCTCAATTTAGCGATTAAGAACATTGGCGCCGATATTATTGCGGTTCCGGAAGTCGATAATAAAACCGCCAGAAGCCAGAAAATCGATCAGCTAAAAACCATTGCGGACGCCAACCACTATCACTATGCCTTCGGCAAAGCGCTGGATTTCGACGGCGGTGAGTATGGTCTCGGTATTCTGTCCAGATATAAAATTGAGCACACGCAGGTGATTAAGCTGCCGTCGGGGGATGCCGAGCAGCGAATTGCGCTGCTGGCGCAAATCGCCGTTCCCGGCTTTGACAGCCCGGTGCTGGTGATGGTGACCCATCTCGACTGGCAGAAGGATCCGACGATGCGCGTGGCGCAGGTTCGCCATCTGCTGGATGTGAGCATCGGCGATGCCCCGTCGGACTTTAAAGATATTGCCTCATCGATCAAAATCCTCGCGGGTGATTTTAACTCCACGCACGATGAGCAGCCGTTAAAAGAGGTGGGGTATTTCTTTAACCCCGTGGCGAAGCAGGGGACGGATTACCGCACCTGGCCTGCGGTTAACCCGGCAATAGATATTGACCATATTTTTACCTTCAAAGGGCAAAAATGGAATGTGAAGAAAATCGAGGTGCCGCATAACTCACCGGCCTTTGCCTGGTCATCCGCCAGCGAACATCTTCCTCTGATTGCCGAGCTGGAGCTCACCGAGCAGTAAACGATAACGCGCCTGCTTCCGCGGATGGGAGGCAGACGTGAACGCTATGCGCGACGGAGTCGACGCTGGGTGTGCAGGGCGTCGGCGATAAACACCGCCAGCGCCACCCAGATAAAGGCGAAGGTCACCATCTTATCCGTCCCCGGCACTTCCCCGTAAAACAGCACCGCCAGCAGGAACATCAGCGTCGGGCCAATATACTGGAAAAAGCCCAGCGTCGAGAGGCGCAGGCGGGTGGCCGCCCCGGTAAAGCACAGCAGCGGGATGGTGGTAACGACGCCGGCAGCAATCAGCAGCAGGTTCAGCGACCACGGGTTTTGTCCCATATGGCTGGTGGGGCTGTCGGCAATCCCGAACAGGTAAAGGGCGGCGACCGGCAAGAGCCACAGGGTTTCAAACAGCATCCCGGTTTGGGCATCGACGGCAATCTTCTTGCGCACCAGCCCGTAGAAGGCAAAGCTAAACGCCAGCCCGAGGCCAATGATCGGCAGCGAGCCAAAGGTCCATAGCTGCACCAGCACTCCGCAGAGGGCCAGCAGCACCGCCAGCCACTGCAGGCGGCGAAAGCGCTCGCCGAGGAAAATCATCCCCAGCACAATATTGACCAGCGGGTTAATAAAGTAGCCCAGGCTGGCCTCCAGCATATGGTGGTTATTCACCGACCAGATGAAGAGCAGCCAGTTGCCGCCAATCAGCACCGCCGATAGCGCCAGCAGGAACACCTTTTTCGGCGTCTGCAGCAGCTTTTTAACCTGCGGCCACTGGCGGCTAAAGCTGATGAGCGCCAGCATAAAGAAGAAGGACCAGATCACGCGGTGGGTCAAAATTTCATCAGCGGGAACGTAGTAGATAAGCTTGAAATATGCGGGGGCAATACCCCAGATAAAATAGGCGGCAAGCGCCAGAATAACGCCAGCCCGCGTTTGTTTTGCATCCATCGGTAAAATCCGTTACGCCAAAACAGCGATGTTACTCGATTTATGCCGCTCAACCCACCATATAGGTCGCCGTGGCGCTGGCAATATAAACCTGATCTTCGTTATGTAATTCTACGCGGGCGACCGCCACTTTATTGCCGGCGCGCAGCAGGCTGCTGGTGGCGGTGAAGTGCTCCCCGCGGCCCGGCCGCAGATAGTCGACGCGCAGATCGATGGTGCCCATCCGCGACAGGCGCTGGCGCAGCTCTTCCTCGTTGATGGTGCCGTGGCGGGTCAGCGTACTACCCACGCACACCAGGCCGGCGGCAACGTCCAGCGCCGAGGCGATCACCCCGCCGTGCAGAATGCTTTGCGCCCAGTTGCCGACCATCATCGGCTGGTTTTTAAAGCTCAACTGGGCGAACTCTTTTTCGTAACACTCGAGCTTCAGGCCTAAGGCGCGGTTAAACGGCATATGGTTGACAAAAATTTCTCCCACCAGCTTTAGGGCGGCTTCGGAAGTGAGTTCAGACATAGCAGGCGTATCCGTTCGTTAATGAGATGTTGATTTTATGCTTCTAAGATATTGATTTCCACTTTCGGAACGGATAACCGCGCAGGGATTTTATAAACAGGTAAAATGAGGTCCGGGTAAAATAGAATTAAAAATCACTCTTTCAGGAGAACAGTAATGCGTATCTCTTTGGCCTGGCTGCTGGCGCTGGCTGCGCTTCCGGCCGGCGTTTGGGCGCAGGACGCGCCGGTTGCACATCAGGTTCACGATACGCCGGCGGTGCGCGGCAGCATTATCGCTAACCTGCTGCAGGATCATGATAACCCTTTCCTGCTCTATCCCTATGAGAGCAACTACCTGCTCTATACGTGGAGCAGCGATATCAACAAGGAAGCGATCTCCAGCTACGACTGGGCCGAAAATGCCCGCAAGGATGAGGTGAAATTCCAGCTCAGCCTGGCCTTCCCGCTGTGGCGAGGGATCCTCGGCGATAATTCGCTGCTCGGCGCCTCCTATACGCAGAAATCCTGGTGGCAGCTGTCAAACAGCAAGGAGTCGGCGCCGTTTCGCGAAACGAACTATGAACCGCAGCTGTTCCTCGGTTTTGCGACGGATTATCGGCTTGCCGGCTGGACGCTGCGCGATATTGAGGTAGGCTATAACCACGACTCCAACGGCCGTTCCGATCCCACCTCCCGCAGCTGGAATCGCCTCTATACCCGCCTGATGGCGCAGAACGGCAGCTGGCTGGTGGAGGTGAAGCCCTGGTACGTGATCGGCAGCACCAATGATAATCCGGACATCACCAAATATATGGGCTACTACCGGCTGAAAGTTGGCTATCAGCTAGGCGATGCGATACTCAGCGCGCAGGGGCAATATAACTGGAATACCGGCTACGGCGGCGCAGAGGTTGGCGTCAGCTATCCGATTACCCGCCACGTGCGTTTTTATACCCAGGTCTACAGCGGCTACGGCGAGTCGCTTATCGACTATAACTTTAACCAGACGCGCGTCGGCGTCGGCGTGACGCTCAACGATCTGTTTTAATCGTTGCACTCTGGCTCACGGGCGCTGAAAATAGCGCCTGTTTTTCTTTTCAGGCAGACGGGGTCAACGTGGCACAGGCGGAAGTATTGAATCACACATTGCTGGCAAAGCAGGTTTTACAGGAAACCTTCGGCTACCAGCAGTTCCGCCCGGGTCAGGAAACCATTATCGACACCGCGCTGGAAAGGCGCGATTGCCTGGTGGTGATGCCAACCGGCGGCGGCAAATCGCTGTGCTATCAGGTACCGGCGCTGGTGCTGAATGGCCTGACGGTGGTGGTGTCACCGCTGATCTCGCTGATGAAAGATCAGGTCGATCAGCTGTTGGCGAACGGCGTATCGGCGGCCTGCCTGAACTCAACCCAGAGCCGCGAGCAGCAGCAGGAGGTAATGGCCGGCTGCCGCAGCGGACAGATTCGCCTGCTCTATATCGCCCCTGAACGCCTGATGCTGGATAATTTCCTTGAGCATCTCAGCCACTGGAATTTATCGATGCTGGCGGTGGACGAGGCGCACTGTATTTCCCAGTGGGGGCATGATTTCCGTCCGGAATACGCCGCGCTGGGGCAGGCTGCGTCAGCGGATGCCGCAAATCCCGTTTATGGCGCTGACCGCCACCGCCGATGACACCACCCGTCGCGATATCGTGCGCCTGCTGGGTCTGAACGACCCGCTGATTCAGGTCAGCAGCTTCGATCGCCCCAACATCCGCTATATGCTGATGGAAAAGTTTAAGCCTCTGGATCAGCTGATGCGCTATGTGCAGGACCAGCGGGGCAAGTCAGGCATTATTTACTGTAACAGCCGATCGAAAGTCGAAGATACCGCCGCTCGTCTGCAAAGCCGCGGCGTCAGTGCGGCGGCTTACCACGCCGGGCTGGAGCATGAGGTTCGCGCCGAGGTGCAGGAGAAGTTCCAGCGCGACGATTTACAAATCGTGGTGGCGACGGTGGCCTTCGGGATGGGCATCAATAAGCCGAACGTCCGCTTTGTGGTGCACTTTGATATTCCCCGCAACATTGAGTCCTACTATCAGGAAACCGGCCGCGCCGGGCGCGATGGCCTGCCCGCGGAGGCGATGCTGTTTTACGATCCGGCCGATATGGCGTGGCTGCGCCGCTGCCTTGAGGAGAAGCCCGCCGGGCCGCTGCAGGACATTGAGCGCCATAAGCTGAACGCCATGGGCGCTTTTGCCGAGGCGCAGACCTGCCGCCGCCTGGTGCTGCTGAACTATTTTGGCGAAGGGCGCCAGGAGCCGTGCGGCAACTGCGATATCTGCCTCGACCCGCCGAAGCAGTACGACGCCTTAATGGATGCGCGTAAGGCGCTGTCGACGATTTATCGCGTCAACCAGCGGTTCGGGATGGGCTACGTGGTGGAGGTTCTGCGCGGCGCCAATAACCAGCGTATTCGCGATATGGCCCACGATAAGCTGCCGGTTTACGGTATTGGTCGCGATCAGAGCCACGAGCACTGGGTGAGCGTGATTCGCCAACTGATTCACCTCGGTCTGGTGACGCAGAATATCGCCCAGCATTCGGCGCTGCAGCTCACCGAAGCCGCTCGCCCGGTACTGCGCGGCGAGGTCCCGCTGCAGCTGGCCGTGCCGCGCATCGTGGCGCTGAAGCCGAAAGCGATGCAAAAATCATTCGGCGGCAATTACGATCGCAAGCTGTTTGCCAAGCTGCGCAAGCTACGTAAAGCCATTGCCGACGAAGAGAATATCCCGCCCTACGTGGTCTTTAACGATGCGACGCTGATCGAGATGGCCGAGCAATCGCCGCTCACCGCCGGCGAGATGCTCAGCGTCAACGGCGTCGGTACGCGAAAACTGGAGCGCTTCGGCAAAGAGTTTATGGCGCTGATCCGCGCGCATATTGATGGCGAAGAGGAGTAGTCAGGCGGGCGAAAAGGTGTCAGGATACCCTCTTCATCCTTCAAGCTGCTGTGCGTTGACTGCGCTCACTTACCCTCGTCGCCGGCTGTTTTCCGCGCCCGGGAATGTCCTCATTTGTCACCCTGGCGGATCTTGATCACTTAATTCCAGTGGGTTAACTATGCTGATGCTTTTCCTTACCGTCGCGCTGGTACATATCATCGCGCTGATGAGTCCGGGCCCGGACTTTTTCTTCGTTTCGCAAACCGCCGTCAGCCGCTCGCGCAAAGAGGCGATGATGGGCGTACTCGGGATTACCTGCGGGGTGATGGTCTGGGCGGGGGTGGCGCTGCTCGGCCTGCACCTGATCATTGAAAAAATGGCCTGGCTGCACACCATCATTATGGTCGGCGGCGGGCTCTATCTCTGCTGGATGGGCTATCAGATGCTGCGCGGCGCGCTGAAGAAAAGCGAGGCGCCCGCCGCGGAGCCGCAGGTTGAGCTGGCCCGCAGCGGCCGCAGCTTCCTCAAAGGGCTGCTCACCAACCTGGCTAACCCGAAGGCGATTATCTACTTCGGCTCGGTTTTCTCGCTGTTCGTTGGCGATAACGTCGGCGCAGGCGAGCGCTGGGGTATTTTCCTGCTGATCGTTCTCGAAACGCTGGCGTGGTTTGCGGTGGTTGCCAGCCTGTTTGCCCTGCCGGCCATGCGCCGCGGCTACCAGCGCATGGCGAAGTGGATTGACGGCGTCGCCGGCGCGCTGTTCACCGGATTCGGCATTCACCTGATTATTTCACGTTAAACCCGAACGACCCGGCAGGCGACGCCTGGCCGGGTTATTCACCTCAGGCGTGGCGCGCTGAAGCCAGCAGGGCGCCAACCAGCATAAACAGCGATCCAAAGACCTTATTCAACGCCGTCATCTGCTTCGGCCCCTTAATCCATACCGCAATGCGCTGCGCCAGCGTGGCGTAGCCAATCATCACGATGATATCGACCACAATGGTGGTGACGCCCAGTACCAGATACTGCATTACCTGGGGCTGATGCGGCACGATAAACTGCGGGAACAGGGCGGCCAGGAACACGATGCTCTTCGGGTTGGTCAGATTAACGAAAACCGCCCGCTGGTATAATTTCCCCTGGGTCTGCGCCCTGGCCAGGGTCGTCAGGTTGATGGCCCCCGCGGCCCGCCACTGCTGAATGCCCAGCCAGATAAGATAGGCCGCGCCCGCCCATTTCAGCACTTCAAAGGCCAGCACCGAACGGGAAAACAGCGTTCCCAGGCCAATCCCCACCAGCACGATGTGAATCGCCAGGCCAGTCTGCAGACCGGCAATCGAGGCCGTCGCTCCGCGGTAGCCGTGGTTGATTGAGGTGGTCATGGTATTAATCGCCCCTGAGCCCGGCGACAGGCTGAGAATAATCGATGTCAGCAGATAGGCGAACCACCACTCGAACGTCATGAGAAACTCCCTGATTGTCTGTTTTTATGCCACAATACGCTATTGTGTAAGCCTTGTGTGATACACGATAAAAAAACGATTTCTGGCGGTTAACAGGGGTGTAAACCCGATGTTTGGGCAGCAAAAGGACTGGGACACACGAGAAAACGAGTTTGCGGCTTTTACTATGGGGCCGCTGACCGATTTCTGGCAACAGCGGGAAGAAGCGGAATTTACCGGCGTGGACAGCATCCCGGTCCGCTTCGTGCGCTTCTGCGCCAAAAAACACGACCGGGTGGTGGTCATCTGCCCGGGGCGTATCGAAAGCTACGTGAAGTATGCCGAGCTGGCCTACGATCTGTTCCACAGCGGCTTTGACGTGATGATTATCGATCACCGCGGACAGGGGCGATCGGGGCGCATATTAACCGACAGCCACCGTGGGCACGTCGTCAACTTCAGCGATTATGTTGACGATCTCGCCGCGCTTTGGCAGCAGGAAGTTGCCCCAGGCCACTGGCGCAAACGCTTTATACTGGCTCACTCAATGGGCGGCGCAATCGCGACGTTATTTTTGCAACGCCACCGCCAGCACTGTGACGCCATCGCGCTGTGCGCGCCGATGTTCGGGATCGTTATGCGTCTTCCGGACTGGATGGTGCGCCATATTCTCGACTGGGCTGAGGGCTATCAGCGCATTCGTGAAGAGTACGCCATTGGCACCGGCCGCTGGCGGGCGCTGCCCTTCTCGGTTAACGTCCTGACGCATAGCCGTCAGCGCTACCGGCGCAACCTGCGTTTTTATGCGGACGAACCCCAGCTGAGGGTCGGCGGGCCAACGTATCACTGGGTGCGCGAGGGGATCCTTGCGGGCGAAGAGGCGCTGGCTGGCGTAGAAAAAGATATTACCCCCACGCTGCTGCTGCAGGCTGAAGAAGAACGCGTGGTCGACAACCGTATGCACGAGCGCTACTGCGAGCTGCGCGCTGCGGCGGGCCACCCCTGCGAAGGTAATAAGCCGCTTGTCATAGAAGGGGCATACCATGAGATCCTTTTTGAAAAGGACGCCATGCGCTCAGTCGCGCTCAATGCCATTGTCGATTTTTTCACTCGACACAATTAGAGCCTGATGGGATAGGCTCTTAATCCGACGAAAACGCTCGTCGTCCTGCTTAGAGGTTAACATTTTTATGTACCAGGTTGTTGCGTCTGACTTAGATGGCACGTTGCTTTCCCCCGATCACTACTTAACCCCCTACGCGAAAGAGACGCTGCAGCTGCTGACCGCGCGCGGCATCAATTTTGTGTTTGCTACCGGCCGTCATTACATCGACGTCGGGCAGATTCGCGATAATCTCGGCATTAAGTCCTACATGATCACCTCCAACGGCGCTCGCGTGCACGATAGCGAGGGGAATCAGATATTTGCCCATAACCTCGATCGCGATATTGCCGCCGATCTGTTTGAGATGATGCGCAGCGATCCGCGGGTCGTCACCAACGTCTATCGCGACGACGAATGGTACATGAACCGCCACCGCCCGGAAGAGATGCGCTTCTTCAAAGAGGCGGTGTTTAACTACAAGCTCTACGAGGCCGGCGAGCTTGATTCTCAGGGGATCAGCAAGGTGTTTTTCACCTGTGACGATCACCAGCATCTGCTGCCGCTGGAGCAGGCGATCAACGCCCGCTGGGGCGATCGCGTGAACGTCAGCTTCTCAACGCTAACCTGTCTGGAAGTGATGGCGGGCGGCGTATCGAAAGGTCATGCCCTCGAAGCGGTGGCCAAAATGCTGGGCTATAGCCTGAAGGATTGTATCGCCTTTGGTGACGGCATGAACGATGCGGAGATGCTGTCGATGGCGGGCAAAGGCTGCATTATGCTGAACGCGCACCAGCGCCTGAAAGATCTTCACCCCGAGCTGGAGGTGATTGGCAGCAACGCCGACGACGCGGTGCCGCACTATCTGCGCAGGCTCTATCTCTCCTGATAAAGATTGACGACTGGCGATTTATTATCCAGTTGTCAACCTGACTCTTCGCTACAATGAGTGCTCTTCCTCCTGAGAGACATTCATTGTGGCGCTACTAATTATTACCACCATCCTGTGGGCCTTCTCCTTTAGCCTGATCGGCGAATACCTGGCGGGCAGCGTTGACAGCTACTTTTCGGCTCTGATGCGCGTTGGGCTGGCGGCGCTGGTGTTCCTGCCGTTTTTGCGCACCCGCGGGCAGTCGCCGCGGACTATCGTGCTGTATATGCTGGTAGGAGCCATGCAGCTTGGCATTATGTATCTGCTGTCGTTCCGCGCCTACCTCTACCTGACGGTCTCCGAATTTCTGCTGTTCACGGTATTTACGCCGCTCTATATCACCCTGATTTATGACCTGATCAGCGGGCGCAAGCTGCGCTGGGGCTATCTGCTTAGCGCCGGACTGGCGGTGCTGGGGGCGGCCATTATCCGCTACGACAAGGTGAGCGATCACTTCTGGACCGGGCTGCTGCTGGTGCAGCTGGCGAATATCTGCTTTGCCATCGGCATGGTGGGCTACAAACGCCTGATGGAGCTGCGGCCGATGCCCCAGCACAACGCTTTCGCGTGGTTCTATATGGGAGCGCTGCTGGTGGCGGCTGCGGCCTGGCTGATGCTGGGCAACCCGCAGCGGCTGCCGACGACCACCCTCCAGTGGGGCATCCTGGTATGGCTCGGCGTGGCGGCGTCAGGGTTGGGCTACTTTATGTGGAACTACGGGGCGACGCAGGTGGATGCCGGAACGCTGGGCATCATGAATAACGTCCATGTTCCAGCCGGGCTGCTGGTTAATCTTGCCATCTGGCAGGAGCAGCCCCACTGGCCGAGCTTTATTATCGGGGCTCTGGTGATCCTGGCCTCGCTGTGGGTCCATCGCCGCTGGGTCGCTCCGCACTCCGGACGAACGGCAGATGATCGCAGGCGTGGTTCCGCGCTGAGCGAATAAACGCTTCGGTAATCGGCTGACGCTGCTCGCCGTCGCGCACGGCGGCGTACAGCCGGCTCCACAGGCCCTCTCCCAGGGTTTTGGTCACCACCAGACCCTGGCGTTCAAAATTCTCCACTACCCAGTGCGGCAGCGCCGCGATGCCCATGCGCGCGGCAACCATCTGAATTAACAGCAGCGTATTATCGACGCTCTTCAGACTGCGGGCTGATGCCCGCCGGCTGCAGGAAGTGGCGCCAGATATCCAGGCGGCTGCGTTGCACCGGGTAAATCAGCAGCAGCTCCGCGGCCAGATCCTCCGGCGCAATCCGCGTTTTCAAGGCCAGCGGATGATCCGGCGCCAGCACCAGACGCACTTCAAAATCAAACATCGGTGAATAGTGCAGCCCGCTGCGCGGCAGAATATCGGAAGTCATCACCAGGTCCAGCTCGCCCTGCTGCAGCGCGGGCTGCGGGTCAAAGGTTACCCCGGACTGGAAATCAACCTCAACGTGCGGCCAGCTGGCGCGGAAGCTCTCCAGCGCCGGCGTCAGCCACTGGATGCAGCTATGGCACTCAATGGCGATACGCAGCCGGGTTTGCTGCGGCTCGTTACAGTCCTGCAGGGCGCGGGTGATTTGCGGCAGCACCTGGTTTGCTAACTGCAGCAAAATCTCCCCTTGGGCGGTGAAGCGCAAGGGCTGACTTTTACGCACAAACAGACGGAAGCCAAGGCGCTGTTCCAGATCGCTGAACTGGTGGGACAGGGCGGATTGGGTCTGGTGCAGGGCCGCTGCCGCGCCCGCCAGCGAACCGCTATTCCGCAACGCCAGCAGCGTTTTCAGGTGTTTAATTTCGATCATGAAAGTCCTTCACTTCGGCATGAATAATTTGCGCTTGAGGAATATACAGTAACCGCCAATTATGGATGTGTAAACATCTGGACGTCTAAATCCTTTATCTTTCGAATTTATGGTGCGTTGGCCGCACTTCCTCACCCCAGTCACTTACTTCAGTAAGCTCCCGGGGATGAGCAAGTTTGCCGCCTTCTCTGAATTTAAAATCCTTAGGATTTGCACATCATGAGGCTCAAAAAATGACAATTATTAATCACACCCTCGGTTTTCCCCGCGTTGGCCTACGCCGCGAGCTGAAAAAAGCGCAAGAGAGCTATTGGGCGGGTAATACCACCCGTGAAGAGCTGCTGGCGGTGGGGCGCGAGCTGCGCGCCCGCCATTGGGAGCAGCAAAAGCAGGCGGGTATCGATCTGCTGCCGGTGGGCGATTTTGCCTGGTACGACCATGTTCTGACCACCAGCCTGCTTCTGGGTAACGTGCCGGCTCGTCATCAGAACAAAGACGGCTCCGTCGATATCGATACGCTGTTCCGCATTGGCCGCGGCCGCGCGCCGACCGGCGAACCGGCGGCAGCGGCGGAAATGACCAAATGGTTTAACACCAACTATCACTACATGGTGCCGGAGTTTGTCAAAGGTCAGGCGTTCAAGCTGACCTGGACCCAGCTGCTGGACGAAGTGGACGAAGCCCTGGCGCTGGGCCATAAGGTGAAGCCCGTGCTGCTTGGCCCGGTCACTTATCTGTGGTTGGGTAAAGTGAAGGGCGAGCAGTTCGATCGCCTGGAGCTGCTGAACGACATTCTGCCGGTCTATCGACAGGTGCTGGCGGAGCTGGCAAAACGCGGCGTTGAGTGGGTGCAAATTGATGAACCGGCGCTGGTGCTGGAGCTGCCGCAGGCGTGGCTGGACGCCTTCAAGCCAGCATACGACGCGCTACAGGGCGAGGTTAAGCTGCTGCTGACCACCTATTTTGAAGGGGTTAGCGCCAACCTCGATACCATCACCGCGCTGCCGGTGCAGGGTCTGCACGTTGACCTGGTTCACGGTAAAGACGATGTTGCCGGGGTGCACGCGCGCCTGCCGTCAGACTGGCTGCTCTCCGCGGGTCTGGTCAACGGGCGTAACGTCTGGCGTGCGGATCTCACCGAGAAATATGCGCAAATTAAAGCGATCGTCGGCAAACGTCCGCTGTGGGTGGCCTCCTCCTGCTCCCTGCTGCACAGCCCGATCGATCTGAGCGTGGAAACCCGCCTGGATGCGGAAGTGAAAAGCTGGTTTGCCTTCGCCCTGCAAAAATGCGCCGAGCTGGCTCTGCTGCGCGATGCGCTGAACAGCGGCGATACCACCGCCATTGAGGAGTGGAGCGCGCCGATTCAGGCCCGTCGCCACTCGACCCGCGTACACAACGCCGCGGTGGAAAAACGTCTGGCGGCCATTACCGCCCGGGACAGCCAGCGCCACAGTCCGTACGCGGAGCGTGCCCGGGCACAGCGCGCCCGCTTTAATCTGCCGGCGTGGCCGACCACGACTATCGGTTCTTTCCCGCAAACCACCGAGATTCGCGGCCTGCGCCTGGACTTCAAGAAGGGCAATCTCGATGCCAGCAGCTACCGTACCGGCATTGCGGAACATATTAAGCAGGCGATCGTTGAGCAGGAGCGTTTAGGCCTCGACGTGCTGGTACACGGTGAAGCCGAGCGTAACGACATGGTGGAGTATTTCGGCGAGCATCTCGACGGCTTTATCTTTACGCAAAACGGCTGGGTGCAGAGCTACGGTTCACGCTGCGTGAAGCCGCCGGTGGTTATCGGCGACGTCAGCCGCCCGGAGGCCATCACCGTTGAGTGGGCGAAGTACGCGCAGTCTCTCACCGACAAACCGGTGAAAGGCATGCTGACCGGCCCGGTGACGATTCTGTGCTGGTCCTTCCCGCGGGAAGACGTCAGCCGCGAAACCGTCGCTAAGCAGATTGCGCTGGCGCTGCGTGACGAAGTGGCGGATCTGGAAGCGGCCGGTATCGGCATCATTCAGATTGATGAACCGGCGCTGCGCGAAGGTCTGCCCCTCAAGCGTAGCGACTGGGATGCATACCTCCAGTGGGGCGTGGAAGCTTTCCGCATCAACGCCGCCGTGGCGCAGGATAATACCCAGATCCATACCCATATGTGCTACTGCGAGTTCAACGACATCATGGATTCTATCGCGGCGCTGGACGCGGACGTGATTACCATCGAGACCTCGCGTTCCGACATGGAGTCTGCTGGAGTCGTTCGAGGAGTTCGAATACCCGAACGAAATCGGGCCGGGCGTATATGACATCCACTCGCCTAACGTCCCGAGCGTGGAGTGGATTGAAGCCCTGCTGGAGAAAGCCGCTCAGCGTATCCCGGCGGAGCGTCTGTGGGTTAACCCGGACTGCGGCCTGAAAACTCGCGGCTGGCCGGAAACCCGCGCCGCGCTGGCTAACATGGTGAAAGCTGCGCAGAACCTGCGCGAATCCGCATAAAGCGCCGCTGCGCTAATAAGGCAATAAAAGAGGAGGCTAAGGCCTCCTCTTTTTTATGCACCGAAAGCGTAAGCTTAAGCCTTCTTGCTCCCGCCGTACTGGGCAAACCACGCCAGCATGCGCTGCCAGCCGTCCTGCGCCGACTCCTCATGGTAGCTGGCGCGATAGTCGGCATTAAACGCGTGGCCGGCCTGCGGATAGACCACGATCTCCGCCGTCGCGTTGGCGGCGCGCAGCGCCTGGCGCATGGTTTCTACCGTATCCTGCGGGATGCTGTCATCCTTCGCGCCGTAAAGTCCCAGCACCGGCGCGTTAAGATCGACGGCGACGTCCACCGGATGCTTCGCGGAGTTCAGCGTTTTCTGCCCGACCAGCTTGCCGTACCAGGCGACGGCGGCCTTCAGCTGCGGGTTATGCGCGGCGTAGAGCCAGGTAATACGGCCACCCCAGCAGAAGCCGGTGACCAGCAGACGATGGGCATCGCCCCCATGACGCGCCGCCCAGCCTGGCTACGTGGTCAAGGTCTGCCAGCACCTGCGAGTCCGGGACTTTGCTGACCAGCTCCTGAAATAGCGTCGGGATATCGGTGTACTCGTTCGGATCGCCCTGGCGAAAGTACAGCTCCGGGGCGATAGCCAGATAGCCTTCCAGCGCCAGACGACGGCAAACGTCGCGAATATGCTCATGGACGCCGAAAATTTCCTGTACCACGATAACCACCGGCAGCGGCCCATCGCTATTTTTCGGCCGGGCATGGTACGCCGGCATATTCTCTCCCTGGGAAGGGATCGAGGTTTCTCCGGCGGTAATGCTCTCTTCCGACGTATGAACGGCGGTAGATGCGTGCGGGGTGGCTGCAGGTGCAAAGCCGGGTTGCTTGGTTGTAGTCATGGTATTCTCCGTACCCTTAATTTATTAGCGCATCGATAACTATAGACTCTTAAGACCAGTCGTTAACAAATCACAGTGCCTGAAACAGGCTATCTTTTGTTCAGGCGCAGTGAATATAACTTGTTAATGTGACGTAACTCACTATTTAGTGGAATATCGTTGCAATGATTTTCATTCATGGTGATTGGTGTCACAAAATTAAGCGGGTGGCTTCTGTAAAGTACCGTTTTGCTTCTGCTGATAATTCGACCCACAGAGGAGTTTTTTATGTCTAAGTCTGATGTTTTTCATCTCGGCCTCACCAAAAACGATTTACAAGGGGCTACGCTGGCTATCGTCCCTGGCGATCCGGAGCGTGTGGAAAAGATCGCCGCGCTGATGGATAAGCCGGTCAAGCTGGCATCGCACCGCGAATTTACCTCCTGGCGCGCCGAACTTGACGGCAAGCCGGTGATCGTATGCTCTACCGGTATCGGCGGCCCGTCGACGTCGATTGCCGTAGAAGAGCTGGCTCAGCTGGGAATCAATACCTTCCTGCGTATTGGCACCACCGGCGCCATCCAGCCGAATATCAACGTTGGCGACGTTCTGGTGACTACCGCATCCGTACGCCTCGACGGCGCGAGCCTGCACTTTGCGCCAATGGAGTATCCGGCCGTCGCTGATTTCGCCTGCACCACCGCGCTGGTGGAAGCGGCTAAATCAATCGGCGCGACGACCCATATCGGCGTAACCGCCTCTTCCGATACCTTCTATCCGGGCCAGGAGCGCTATGACACCGTTTCCGGTCGCGTGGTGAGCCGTTTTAAAGGCTCGATGGCAGAGTGGCAGGCGATGGGCGTCATGAACTACGAGATGGAATCCGCCACGCTGCTGACCATGTGCTCCAGCCAGGGCCTGCGCGCCGGGATGGTTGCCGGGGTGATCGTGAACCGCACCCAGCAGGAAATACCTAACGCTGAAACCATGAAGCAAACCGAAAGCCATGCGGTGAAAATTGTCGTTGAAGCGGCCCGCCGCCTGCTGTAGTTCCTCCCCTTGTTGCAAAGGCCGGCTCGCCCGGCCTCTCTTTTTTGCGCTGCGCCTCGCAGGAAATTCCTTTTAAACTGGACGTTTGTACAGCACAATTCTATTTTTGTGCCGTAAGCGGCTGCAGTAGCAGGGGGCGTTGTGGATATCTCAATGATTATAAGTGCCATCGTGGCGCTGGTCGCAGGGCTGATCGTCGGCTGGCTGGCGACGAAGGCCGCTGCCGATCGGACGCGTGCCGACCTTATCGAAGAGCGGCGCGAGCTGGATATAGAGCTGAGCTCGGCCCGCCAGCAGCTGGTGCAGGCGGCCCACTGGCGCGACGAGTGCGAACTGCTGAATAATGAGCTGCGCAGCCTGCGCGATATCAATAGTTCGCTGGAGGCCGATCTCCGTGAAGTCACCACCCGCCTTGACTCCACCCGGCTACATGCGGAAGAGAAAATTCGCCAGATGGTGAACAGCGAGCAGCGCCTCAGCGAGCAGTTTGAAAATCTGGCTAACCGTATCTTCGAACACAGCAACCGGCGGGTTGACGAGCAGAACCGACAAAGCCTGCACGGCCTGCTGACGCCGCTGCGTGAACAGCTGGACGGCTTTCGTCGCCAGGTACAGGAGAGCTTCGGCCAGGAGGCGCGAGAGCGTCACACCCTCGCCCATGAAATTCGCAACCTGCAGCAGCTCAATACCCGGATGGCCCAGGAGGCCCTGAACCTGACCCGCGCCCTTAAGGGCGATAACAAAACCCAGGGTAACTGGGGGGAAGTGGTTCTAACCCGCGTGCTGGAGGCTTCCGGGCTGCGGGAAGGCCACGAATACCAGACCCAGGTCAGCATTGAAACGGAAAACCGCTCGCGAATGCAGCCGGACGTGATCGTCCGTTTGCCGCAGGGAAAAGACGTGGTCATTGATGCCAAAATGACGCTGGTGGCCTATGAGCGCTACTTTAACGCCGAAGATGATTACGCCCGCGAGGCGGCGCTGCAGGAGCATATTGCGTCGGTGCGCAGCCATATCCGCCTGCTTGGCAGGAAAGATTATCAACAGCTGCCGGGGCTGCGATCGCTCGACTACGTCCTGATGTTTATCCCCGTCGAACCCGCATTTCTGCTGGCGATAGATCGCCAGCCCGAGCTTATCAGCGAAGCGCTGCAGCACAATATTATGCTGGTCAGCCCCACCACGCTGCTGGTGGCGTTACGCACTATCGCCAATCTCTGGCGCTATGAGCACCAAAGCCGCAATGCGCAGAAGATTGCCGAACGCGCGGGCCGCCTGTACGACAAAATGCGGCTGTTCGTCGATGATATGTCCGCAATAGGCCAGAGCCTCGATAAAGCGCAGGATAATTACCGCCAGGCGATGAAAAAGCTGGCCTCCGGCCGCGGTAACCTGCTGGTGCAGGCTGAAGCCTTTCGCGGCCTCGGGGTGGAGGTTAAGCGCGGGATTAATCCTGACTTAGTCGAACAGGCAACAGCCCGGGACGATGAATACCGGCTGGATGAGGATGATAACTCAACGGAAAATAACGATTTTTCGTCAGAGTCTTTCGCTGCATCGCTGTCGGGTGAGGGTTCTCAGCCGCGTTGAACCGTATGGGAAATGCGCTAAATCTGTTACACTCGACGAACATTTTCTTGATAAGCAAGCAGGCATTGAGATGGTTGAGGATTCACAAGAAACGACGCACTTTGGCTTTCAGACGGTTGCCAAAGAGCAGAAGGCGGACATGGTGGCGCATGTATTCCATTCTGTGGCCGCAAAATATGATGTGATGAATGATTTGATGTCGTTCGGTATTCATCGTTTGTGGAAGCGTTTCACCATCGATTGCAGCGGCGTGCGTCGTGGGCAAACCGTGCTGGATCTGGCCGGCGGCACCGGCGACCTGACGGCAAAATTCTCCCGCCTGGTCGGCGAGACTGGCCGCGTCATGCTGGCAGATATTAACGATTCCATGCTGAAAATAGGCCGCGAAAAGCTGCGCAACATCGGCATTATCGGTAACGTTGAATACGTTCAGGCCAATGCGGAAGCGCTGCCGTTTGCCGATAACACCTTTGACTGCATCACCATTTCATTCGGCCTGCGTAACGTCACCGATAAAGAAAAAGCGCTGCGCTCTATGTACCGAGTGCTGAAGCCGGGCGGACGCCTGCTGGTGCTGGAATTTTCAAAACCGATTATTGAGCCGCTTAGCAAAGCGTACGACGCCTACTCCTTCCATATCCTGCCGCGCGTGGGTGAACTGGTGGCCAACGACGGCGAAAGCTATCGCTACCTGGCGGAATCTATTCGCATGCACCCCGATCAGGACACCCTGAAGGGCATGATGCAGGATGCGGGCTTTGAAAGCGTCGACTACTACAACCTGACGGCAGGTATCGTGGCGTTACACCGCGGTTATAAGTTCTGACAGGGGGACGCTATGCCTTTCAAACCACTGGTCACCGCGGGTATTGAGACGGTCCTGAATACCTTTCTCTGGCGTGATAAAGCCTTAAAACCGGCGCGTCAGCGTTTGTCAGGGAAAGTGCTGCGCGTGGAGCTGCAGGAGTTGGCGACGCCGGTGGTTCTGGCCTTTAGCGACCGTCAGGTCGATGTACTCGGCGCGTGGGAAGGCGCCGCGGATTGTACCGTCATCACCCGCCTGAGCGTCCTGCCGCAGCTGCGCAATCGTCAGCAGCTTACCGCGCTTATCCGCAGCGGCGACCTGCAGGTGCAGGGCGATCTGCAGGTGGTGCAGAATATGGTGACGCTGTGCGATCTGGCGGAGTTCGATCCCGCAGAGCTGCTGGCGCCGTATACCGGCGATATCGTCGCCGAGGGCGTCAGCAAAGTATTCCGCACCGGCGCCCGCTTCCTGCTGCACGGCGCGCAGCGCCAGCAGCGGTATATCGCTGAGACGCTCACCGAAGAGTGGCGTCTGGCGCCGGGCCCGCTGGAAATGGCCTGGTTTGGGGAAGAGACCGCCGCCGCGGAACGCGCCCTGGCTGCGCTTGAAAAACGGCTGGACATGCTGGAGGGCAAATGACGCCAGGAGAATTACGGCGCCTGTATCTTATTATCCGCACCTTTTTGAGCTACGGGCTTGATGAGCTGATCCCCAAAATGCGTATCACGCTGCCGCTGCGTATCTGGCGGCGCACGCTGTTCTGGATGCCAAATCGTCATAAAGACCAACCTCTCGGCGCACGCTTACGCCTTGCGCTGCAGGAGCTGGGACCCGTCTGGATCAAATTTGGTCAGATGCTGTCAACCCGTCGCGATCTCTTCCCTCCGCAAATTGCCGATCAGCTCGCGCTCCTGCAGGATCGCGTGGCGCCGTTTGATGGCCAGCTGGCTAAAAAACAGATCGAGCAGGCGATGGGCGGCCTTCCGGTTGAGGCCTGGTTTGATGATTTCTCGATTGAGCCGCTGGCTTCCGCCTCGATTGCCCAGGTACATACCGCGCGCCTGAAAGAAAACGGCAAAGAGATCGTTATTAAGGTTATCCGCCCGGACATCGTGCCGGTTATCAAAGCGGATATGAAGCTTATCTATCGCCTGGCGCGCTGGGTGCCCCGCCTGCTGCCCGACGGCCGCCGCCTGCGTCCGCAGGAAGTGGTGTGCGAATATGAAAAAACGCTGCTCGACGAGCTCAACCTGCTGCGCGAATCGGCAAACGCTATCCAGCTGCGGCGGAATTTTGAAGATAGCCCGATGCTCTACGTGCCGGAGGTGTACTCCGACTACTGCAGCGAAGGCATGATGGTGATGGAGCGGATTTACGGCATCCCGGTTTCCGATGTCGAGGCGCTGGAAGCTCAGGGCACCAATATGAAGCTGCTCGCTGAGCGGGGCGTGCAGGTCTTTTTCACCCAGGTATTCCGCGACAGCTTCTTCCACGCCGACATGCACCCGGGGAATATTTTTGTCAGCTACGAACATCCGGAGAATCCAAAATATATCGGCATTGATTGCGGTATCGTGGGCTCGCTGAATAAAGAGGATAAGCGCTATCTGGCGGAAAACTTTATTGCCTTCTTCAACCGCGATTATCGTAAAGTTGCCGAGCTGCACGTTGACTCCGGCTGGGTGCCTGCGGATACAAACGTTGAAGAGTTCGAATTTGCCATCCGCACCGTCTGCGAACCCATTTTCGAAAAACCGCTGGCTGAAATCTCCTTTGGCCATGTGCTGTTGAACCTGTTCAACACCGCCCGGCGCTTCAATATGGAAGTTCAGCCGCAGCTGGTATTGTTACAGAAGACATTACTTTACGTAGAAGGGGTAGGCCGCCAGCTCTATCCTCAGTTAGACTTGTGGAAAACGGCGAAGCCTTTCCTTGAGTCATGGATTAAAGATCAGGTCGGCATTCCGGCGCTGGTACGCGCGTTCAAGGAAAAAGCGCCGTTCTGGATCGAAAGAATGCCGGAGATACCGGAGCTGGTGTACCAAAGCCTGCAGCAGAGCAAGCAGCTGCAGAACAGCGTTGATACGATTGTCCGCGACATCCAGGTGCGGCACGCGCGTCAGGGGCAGTCCCGTTATCTGTTTGGTATAGGCGCCGTTTTGTTACTGAGCGGTACTCTGTTACTCATCCACCGGCCGGAGTGGGGCCTGATGCCCGGCTGGCTAATGGCCGGTGGCGTTGTGACCTGGCTGATTGGCTGGCGCAAAACGCGCTAGGCGGTATCGCCTTCATCACGGCGCATTCGTTTTTACGCGAAGTCATGCGAGCGGCCTGACGAAGAGGCGGCCCGCGGGATGACGTGTATAATGCGTCCCATTAATTCATCATCTGTCATAGGGGATTGTGTATGGGTGGTATCAGTATCTGGCAGTTATTAATTGTTGTCGTCATCGTCGTTCTGCTTTTTGGGACAAAAAAGCTGAGCTCGCTGGGGTCGGATTTAGGCGCATCAATCAAGGGCTTTAAAAAGGCCATGAATGATGATGAAAAGCCTGACAACGGGGCTCCGGACGCGGATTTTGCGGCGAAATCCATCGCTGATAAGCAGGATGATGCGAAAAAAGACGAGACAAAACGCCACGACAAAGAGCAGGTATAATTCGTGTTCGATATCGGTTTTAGTGAACTACTGTTGGTGTTTGTGATTGGCCTCATCGTGCTAGGGCCGCAGCGGCTGCCCGTAGCGGTAAAAACGGTGGCGAGCTGGATCCGTACGCTGCGCTCGCTGGCGGCCACCGTACAAAATGAAATTACTCAGGAACTAAAACTGCAGGAGTTTCAGGAAAGCCTGAAGAAGGTCGAAAAGGCGAGCCTGGACAACCTGACGCCTGAGCTGAAGGCCTCTATGGACGAGCTGCGTGAAGCGGCCGAATCCATGAAGCGATCCTATTCCGCTCACGATCCTGAGAAAGCCAGTGACGAAGCGAACACTATCCATAACCCGGTGGTGAAAGGCAGCGAAGAACAGCGCCAGGACATCACGCCGGCGACGGCCGAGCACCAGGCCAGCGCGCCGGTTCATGCACCAGCCGGCGCTGTCGATGAGCCGCTTCCGCTGTCGACCGAGCTTCCTGAAGCCAAAGAAAACGCCGCCGTAAAAGCGACCGATTCCTCCCCCGCATCGAGTGATAAACCGTAAAAATGGGCGTAGACGATACTCAACCGCTAATTTCGCATCTGATTGAGCCTGCGTAAGCGTCTGATCAACAGCATTCTCGCGATTCTGGTGATTTTTCTGGCGTTGGTTTACTTTGCCAACGACATCTATCAGCTGGTCTCGGCCCCGCTTATCCGGCAGATGCCGGTTGGCGCGACGATGATCGCCACGGACGTAGCCTCACCTTTCTTTACGCCGATCAAGCTGACGTTTATGGTCTCGATCATATTGTCGGTGCCGGTCATTCTTTATCAGGTCTGGGCGTTTGTGGCGCCGGCGCTGTATAAGCATGAACGCCGGCTGGTGATGCCGCTGCTGGTCTCCAGCACGCTGCTGTTCTATACCGGTATGGCCTTCGCCTACTTTGTGGTATTCCCGCTGGCGTTTGGCTTCCTGACGCACGCGGCGCCGGAAGGCGTGCAGGTCTCCACCGATATCCGCAGCTATCTCGACTTCGTTATGGCGTTATTTATCGCCTTCGGCGTCTCGTTTGAAGTGCCGGTGGCCATCGTGCTGCTGTGCTGGATGGGCGTTACCACGCCGGACGATCTACGTAAGAAGCGGCCCTATGTGCTGGTCGGCGCCTTCGTTGTGGGTATGCTGCTGACGCCGCCGGACGTATTCTCGCAAACGCTGCTGGCGATTCCGATGTACTGCCTGTTTGAAGTTGGCGTCTTCTTCGCCCGCTTCTACACCGGAAAACGCCTGACGCGTGATGAAGATGCCGCCGCCGAAGAGGCGGGCAGCAAAGAAGAGTAACTAACCGCCCGTCAGGGCGGTTGTCATATGGGAGTGGCGATGTTTGATATTGGCGTAAATCTGACCAGCTCGCAGTTTTCTCGCGATCGCGATGAGGTCGTTACCCGCGCTCAGGCCGCCGGAGTGACCGGTATGCTGCTGACCGGCACCAATCTCCATGAAAGCGAACAGGCGCAGCAGATGGCGCGGCGCTATTCCCGCTGCTGGTCAACCGCTGGGGTACACCCGCATGATGGCAGCAGCTGGACGGAGTCGGTCGCGGCGGCGATCGGCGAGCTGGCGCGCAGGCCGGAAGTGGTAGCAATTGGCGAATGCGGCCTCGATTTCAACCGCAACTTTTCGACGCCGGCGGAGCAGGAAGCGGCGTTTAGCGCGCAGCTGGCGCTGGCGGCCGAGCTTTCGCTGCCGGTCTTTTTGCACTGCCGCGACGCCCACGAGCGCTTTCTGACGCTGCTCGCGCCGTGGCTGGATAAGCTGCCCGGCGCGGTGCTGCACTGCTTCACCGGCAGTCGTGATGAGGTGCGCGAGTGTCTGAAGAGAGATTTGTATATCGGGATCACCGGCTGGGTATGCGATGAGCGTCGCGGCCTTGAGCTGCGCAATCTGCTGACGGAGATCCCGGCCGATCGCCTGCTGATTGAGACCGATGCGCCCTATTTACTGCCGCGGGACCTGAGCCCTAAACCCCATTCCCGGCGCAATGAGCCCATGCATCTGCCGCATATTCTGACGCGCGTTGCCGGCTGGCGCGGCGAGGAGGCTCAGTGGCTGGAAGAGGTTACGGACGCGAACGCCAGAACGCTGTTTGGCGTTCGCTTTTAACCGTGCCGTCAGATTTTATGGAAGTCGGTATTTTTGACGCTTTGCAGCACCTGCTTGTTAAGCAGGTTCAGCAGCAGTATCGAGCGGGTTTCGCCATCCGGCTCGCTGAAGATCGCCTGCAGGCCTTCGAACGCGCCGTCGGTGATCAGCACGCTATCGCCCCCGTGCGGCGTTTCCGGGTCCGTAATGCCTTCCGGTTTATAGATCGAGAGCTGATGAATAACCGCCGACGGTACGGTAGCCGGCTGGGCGCCGAAACGCACGAAGCTGTTCACGCCGCGCGTAGCGCTAATGGTCGTGGTATGGATAACTTCCGGATCGAATTCGATAAACAGATAGTTAGGGAACAGGGGTTCGCTGACCGTAGTGCGTTTACCGCGGACAATTTTTTCCAGTGCGATCGTCGGCATCAGGCAATTGACCGCCTGCCGTTCGAGATGTTCCTGGGCGCGCTGAAGCTGCCCACGCTTGCAATACAGTAAATACCAGGCTTGCATAATAACTCTTTCCACTCGATTAGTAGCAAGCATAACAAAAGCCTGGAGCGATCGCGAAAGCCATTATAAGTGAAAACTAAAATTCTATATTCTTTCACGCTAATTTAACAAAAGTACAGCATGGCGCCGGCGAACACCGTATAATCAGCCGCCTGTATAGAGGTCAATAACAACTCCATGAAATACCACGATCTACGCGACTTTCTGACATTACTGGAGCAGCAGGGGGAGCTGAAAAGGATATCCCTGCCGGTCGATCCTCATCTGGAAATCACCGAAATTGCCGATCGCACTTTACGTGCCGGCGGCCCGGCTCTGTTATTTGAGAATCCTAAAGGTTACACCATGCCGGTGCTGTGTAATCTGTTTGGCACGCCTAAGCGCGTGGCGATGGGCATGGGGCAGGAAGACGTTAGCGCGCTGCGGGAAGTGGGCAAGCTGTTAGCTTTCCTCAAAGAGCCCGAGCCGCCAAAAGGCTTCCGCGATCTCTTCGATAAGCTGCCGCAGTTTAAGCAGGTACTGAATATGCCGACTAAGCGCCTGCGCGGCGCTCCTTGTCAGCAGAAAATTATCGAAGGCGAGAGCGTTGACCTGACGCAGATCCCGATCATGACCTGCTGGCCGGATGATGCCGCGCCGCTGATTACCTGGGGGCTGACGGTAACCCGCGGCCCGCATAAGGAGCGGCAGAACCTGGGCATCTATCGCCAGCAGCTGATTGGCAAAAATAAGCTGATTATGCGCTGGCTATCCCATCGCGGCGGCGCGCTGGATTTCCAGGAGTGGTGCGCGGCGCATCCGGGAGAGCGTTTCCCGGTCTCCGTGGCGCTCGGCGCCGACCCGGCGACAATTCTTGCGGCAGTGACGCCGGTTCCCGATACCCTTTCAGAGTACGCTTTTGCCGGCCTGCTGCGCGGAACGAAAACGGAAGTCGTGAAGTGTATTTCTAACGATCTGGAAGTGCCCGCCAGCGCTGAAATCGTGCTGGAAGGGTATATTGAGCCGGGGGAAATGGCGCCGGAAGGACCGTACGGCGACCACACCGGCTATTACAACGAAGTGGATAGCTTCCCGGTATTTACGGTGACCCATATCACCCGGCGCGAAGATGCCATTTACCATTCGACCTACACCGGAAGGCCGCCCGATGAGCCTGCCGTGTTAGGCGTAGCGCTAAACGAAGTCTTCGTGCCGATTCTGCAAAAGCAGTTCCCGGAAATTGTCGATTTCTATCTGCCGCCGGAAGGGTGCTCTTACCGCCTGGCGGTGGTCACCATGAAGAAACAGTACGCCGGACATGCTAAGCGCGTGATGATGGGCGTATGGTCGTTCCTGCGCCAGTTTATGTACACCAAGTTCGTTATTGTCTGCGATGATGACGTTAACGCGCGCGACTGGAACGATGTGATCTGGGCGATTACTACCCGGATGGACCCGGCTCGTGATACGGTACTGGTAGAAAATACGCCAATTGATTATCTGGATTTTGCCTCGCCGGTTTCCGGCCTGGGCTCAAAAATGGGGCTGGATGCCACCAACAAATGGCCAGGCGAAACCCAGCGAGAATGGGGCCGCCCAATTAAAAAAGATCCTGAGGTGACGGCGCGCGTCGACGCCATCTGGGACGAGCTGGCTATCTTTAAATAACAGTAAGCGGGGCTAACGCCGCTGTTTTGCTCTATTGACCCGACAGAGGGGACGCATGACAACCTTAAGCTGTAAAGTGACCTCGGTGGAGGCGATTACCGATACCGTGTATCGCGTTCGATTAGTGCCTGAAGCGGCTTTCTCTTTCCGCGCCGGCCAGTATCTGATGGTGGTAATGGACGAGCGCGACAAGCGTCCGTTTTCTATGGCCTCTACCCCCGCAGAGCAGGAGTTTATTGAACTGCATATCGGCGCTTCTGAACTAAATCTGTATGCGATGGCGGTAATGGATCGCATCCTGAAAGAGCGTGAGATTGAGGTTGATATCCCGCATGGCGAAGCCTGGCTGCGTGAAGATGAGGATCGTCCCCTCATCCTCATTGCCGGGGGAACCGGTTTTTCCTACGTGCGTTCCATTCTGTTAACGGCCCTGGCCCGCAATCCGAATCGCGATATCGCCATCTACTGGGGCGGCCGCGAGGCGAAGCACCTCTACGATCTGTCTGAGCTGGAAGCGCTGAGCATTGAGCATCCTGGCCTGCGCATCGAGCCGGTTGTTGAACAGCCGGAAGAAGACTGGCGCGGACGTTCCGGGACCGTGCTGACCGCGGTGCTGCAGGATTACGGCACCCTGGCGGAGCATGATATCTACATCGCCGGTCGCTTCGAGATGGCCAAAATTGCCCGCGACCTGTTCTGCAACGAGCGTCATGCGCGTGAAGATCGCCTGTTTGGCGATGCCTTCGCGTTTATCTGATTATCGGCGCCCCGTTCTTTCGGGAAGGGGCGGCTGATGGTAGATTGCAGAAATAAAAAACCCGCCCCTGACAGGCGGGAAGAACGGCAACTAAACCTTCTCTCTTCGCCATTGTCTCCATCACTGCGTTGGCGGCGCTCATTCACCCGCATTACTCACTTGCGTCAGCTCATCGGGATGAATAAGGGACATCCGTGTCCCTCACCGAAGGCAGCCTTCGGCTGTTCTGTGGCCAGTGGCGTTGAGAACCCCCTTCAATTAAATCCGCTCAAATACCGTCGCGATCCCCTGACCTAAACCGATGCACATGGTGGCCAGCCCAAACTGCGCGTCTTTGCGTTCCATCTGATTAATTAACGTGGTGCTGATACGCGCGCCGGAGCAGCCCAGCGGGTGGCCCAGGGCGATCGCCCCGCCGTTAAGGTTGATCTTTTCGTCGATCTGCTCCATCAGGCCCAGATCTTTTATGCACGGCAGGATCTGCGCGGCAAACGCTTCGTTCATTTCAAAAACATCGATATCGCTGGCGCTTAGTCCGGCCTTTTTCAGCGCCAGCTTTGATGCCGGAACCGGGCCGTAGCCCATGATGGACGGATCGCAGCCGACAACGGCCATTGAGCGTACGCGGGCGCGGGGTTTCAGCCCCAGCTCTCGGGCGCGGCTCTCGCTCATTAGCAGCATGGCGGCAGCGCCGTCGGAGAGGGCGGAAGAGGTCCCCGCCGTGACGGTGCCGGTGACCGGGTCAAAGGCGGGCCGCAGCGCGGCCAGCGCTTCCACGGTGGTTTCCGGGCGAATAACTTCATCATAGTTAAATGATTTCAGTACCCCGTCGGCATCGTGACCGCCCGTGGCGACAATCTCATTTTTAAAGGCGCCGGATTGCGTGGCTGCCCATGCCCGAGCGTGGGAGCGTGCGGCAAACTGGTCCTGCATTTCGCGGCTGATGCCGTGAAGACGCGCCAGCATTTCTGCCGTCAGGCCCATCATGCCGGCGGCTTTAGCGACGTTACGGCTAAGACCCGGGTGGAAATCGATGCCGTGGCTCATCGGGACGTGGCCCATATGCTCCACGCCGCCAATCAGGCAGACGCTGGCGTCGCCGGTCATGATCATGCGTGCCGCATCGTGCAGCGCCTGCATCGATGAACCGCACAGGCGGTTAACCGTCGTCGCGGGCACCGAGTGCGGGATCTCCGCCAGCAGCGCGGCGTTACGGGCGATGTTAAAACCCTGCTCCAGCGTTTGCTGTACGCAGCCCCAGTAGATATCGTCGATCGTGGTCGCGTCGAGCGCCGGATTACGCGATAGCAGGCTACGCATCAGGTGCGCGGAGAGGTCTTCCGCGCGCACGTGGCGAAACGCGCCGCCTTTTGAACGGCCCATCGGGGTACGAATTGCATCGACAATGACAACCTGTTCCATTGTGACTCCTTAAGCCGTTTTCAGCTTGCCTACCGGGCGGGCAGGTTCAACCGGGGGGTAATAGGGTTCGTTATGGCGCGCTTTGTTGCGCAGACCTTCCGGCACCTCATACAGCGGGCCGAGGTGCTGATACTGCTGCGCCATATCGAGATATTTTGCGCTACCCAGGGTGTCCAACCAGCGGAAGGCGCCGCCGTGGAACGGAGGGAAGCCGAGGCCATAAACCAGCGCCATATCCGCTTCCGCCGGGCTGGCGATAATGTCTTCTTCCAGGCAACGCACCACCTCGTTGACCATCGGGATCATCATGCGGGCGATAATTTCTTCAGCGCTGAAGTCGCGCTTCGGCTGGCTTACGTCTGCCAGCAGGCCGTCAACGGCCGCGTCCTCTTCTTTCTTCGGTTTGCCTTTGCTGTCCTGGGTATAGCGCCAGAAGCCAAGGCCGTTTTTCTGGCCGAAGCGGCTGGCGTCGAACAGGGCGTCAATCGCATCGCGATAATCTTTCTGCATGCGCTGCGGGAAACCGGCGGCCATCACCGCCTGGGCGTGGTGGGCGGTATCGATGCCGACCACGTCGAGCAGGTACGCCGGGCCCATCGGCCAGCCGAACAGCTTCTCCATGACCTTATCGACCTTGCGGAAGTCCGCGCCGTCGCGCAGCAGCTGGCTGAAGCCGGCGAAGTAGGGGAACAGCACGCGGTTAACGAAGAAGCCGGGGCAGTCGTTAACCACGATCGGCGTTTTGCCCATCTTGCTGGCCCAGGCCACCACTTTGGCAATCGTCTCGTCCGAGGTTTTTTCGCCGCGAATCACTTCCACCAGCGGCATGCGGTGTACCGGGTTAAAGAAGTGCATGCCGCAGAAGTTTTCCGGACGCTGCAGCACGCTTGCCAGTTCACCGATCGGGATCGTCGAGGTATTGGAGGCCAGCACCGTGTCCGGGCGCACTTTACCTTCGGTCTCCGCCAACACCGCTTTCTTCACTTTCGGGTTTTCGACAACGGCTTCAACGACCACGTCCACGCGCTCAAAGCCGGAGTAGTCCAGCGTCGGGTGAATGGTGCCGATGACGCCTGCCAGCTTCAGGCCGTCAATTTTGCCGCGCTCCAGCTGCTTGTTTAGCAGCTTGGCGGCTTCGTTCATGCCGAGCGTCAGCGATTTGTCGTTAATATCCTTCATAATGACCGGCACGCCTTTCCAGGCAGACTGATAGGCGATGCCGCCGCCCATAATTCCGGCGCCCAGCACGGCGGCCTGTTTCGGCGTTTCAACGTTTTTGGTCAGCTTCTTCGCTTTGCCTTTGACGTACTGATCGTTGAGGAAGATGCCGACCAGCGCGCGGGCTTCTTTGGTGTGCGCCAGCGGGACGAAGCTTTGGTTTTCCAGCTTCAGGGCCTCATCGCGGCCGAGTCGCGCGGCGGCTTCAATGGTTTTGACGGCGGTCATCGGCGCTGGATAGTGTTTCCCGGCGGTCTGAGCGACCATGCCTTTCGCAATGGTGAAGCTCATGGCCGCTTCGATTTTGCTGAGCTTCAGCGGCTCCAGCTTCGGCTGACGCTTCGCCTGCCAGTCGAGATCGCCGCTAATGGCCTGGCGTAAGATGCTGAGGGCGCCGTTGCGCAGCTTCTCCGGCTTGACGATGCCGTCGACGAGGCCGATTTTCAGCGCCTGATCCGCGCCGACGTCTTTGCCGGCGGCGATAATTTCCAGCGCGCTATCGGCGCCGAGCAGGCGCGGCATACGGACTGAACCGCCGAAGCCCGGCATAATGCCCAGCTTAGTTTCCGGCAGACCGATGCGCAGGTCCGGCGTGGCCAGACGATAATCCGTTGCCAGTACGCACTCGCAGCCGCCGCCCAGCGCGTAGCCGTTGATGGCTGCAACGGTGGGGACCGGTAGATCTTCGAGGCGGTTGAAAACGCTATTAGCGAAATGCAGCCATTGACTTAGCTGCTCCTGCGGGACCAGGAACAGGGAGAGAAATTCGGTTATGTCGGCACCGACGATAAAGGCCGCTTTGTCAGAGCGCAGCAGCAGCCCTTTAAGATCTTTTTGCTTTTCGAGCACGTCCAGCGCATCGCCGAGGCTGGCTACGGTTGCGGTATCGAGCTTGTTAACCGAGCCGGGGGCATCGAACACCAGTTCGGCAATGCCATCTTCCAGCCAGTCGAGGTACAGGTTGTCGCCTTTGTAGAGCATGTCAGTCTCCTGAATCCAGCAATATGATCTGGTCGTACCAGATGAGACGGAGTGTGGGATTTATGTTAAAGAATTGCAAACAAGTCTTTAAATAAATGCTGGTCGGATCACATCCGCTGGAAATCGCCCTGCCGGAAGCCGATGTGCTAAGATGCGGAGAGTCACGATCTAATAAAATCAAAGGATAAAAAGATGGAATCACTAGCTGCGCTCTATAAAAACCATATTGCTACCCTACAAGAACGTACCCGTGATGTTTTATCTCGTTTTAAGCTCGATGCCTTACTGATCCACTCCGGCGAGCTGGTTAACGTCTTCCTTGACGATCATCCGTACCCGTTCAAGGTCAATCCGCAGTTTAAAGCGTGGGTGCCCGTCACGCAGGTTCCTAACTGCTGGCTGCTGGTGGATGGCGTCAATAAGCCAAAGCTGTGGTTCTACCTGCCGGTTGATTACTGGCATAACGTTGAGCCGCTGCCGACTTCCTTCTGGACCGAAGAGGTGGAGGTGATCGCTCTGCCGAAGGCGGACGGTATCGGCAGCCAGCTCCCGGCGGCACGCGGCAACATTGGCTATATCGGACCGGTCCCCGAGCGTGCGCTGGGGTTAGAGATCGCCGCGGATAAAATCAACCCGCAAGGGGTTATCGACTATCTGCACTTCTACCGCTCCTATAAAACGGATTACGAGCTGGCCTGCATGCGCGAAGCGCAGAAATCAGCGGTCAACGGCCATCGGGCGGCGTATGAGTCCTTCCTTTCCGGGATGAGCGAGTTCGATATCAACCAAGCCTATCTAACCGCGACCGGCCACCGCGATACCGATGTACCGTACAGCAACATCGTTGCCATCAATGAGCACGCCTCGGTGCTGCACTACACCAAACTGGATCACCGCGCGCCGGCAGAAGCGCGCAGCTTCCTGCTCGATGCCGGGGCGGAATATAACGGCTATGCGGCGGATCTCACGCGTACCTGGGCCGCGCACGGCGATAACGACTTTGCCCAGTTGATTAAGGATGTTAATGACGAGCAGCTGGCGCTGATAAGCACGCTACAAGTCGGAACCAGCTACGTGGACTATCACGTCCAGTTCCATGAGCGCATTGCTAAGCTGCTGCGCAAACATCAGATCGTCACCAACATGAGCGAAGAGGAGATGGTCGAAAACGACCTTACCGGGCCGTTTATGCCTCACGGCATCGGCCACCCGCTGGGCCTGCAGGTGCATGATGTTGCCGGCTTTATGCAGGATGATTCCGGTACCCATCTGCCGGCGCCAGCTAAATATCCGTACCTGCGCTGCACGCGCGTGATCCAGCCGCGTATGGTGCTGACCATCGAGCCGGGTATCTACTTTATTGAATCTCTGCTGGCTCCGTGGCGTGAAGGGCAGTTCAGCAAGCACTTCAACTGGCAGAAAATTGAAGCGCTGAAGCCGTTTGGCGGCATTCGTATCGAAGATAACGTCGTTATCCATGAGAACAGTGTCGAAAATATGACGCGTGACCTGAAACTGGCCTGATGGACAGCTGGTTGATCCCGGCCGCGCCGGTGAGCTTTGTTGAAGAGATTAAGAAGAGCCGTTTTATTACGCTACTGGCGCATACCGATGGCGTAATGGCGGCAAAGGCGTTTGTTGAATCAGTGAGAGCGGATCACCCGGACGCTCGCCACCACTGCGTGGCGTGGGTGGCCGGGCCGCCGAATGATTCACAGCTGCTGGGTTTCTCCGACGATGGCGAACCGGCGGGAACGGCGGGTAAACCGATGCTGGCGCAGCTTATGGGCAGCGGCATCGGTGAGATAACCGCCGTCGTAGTGCGCTACTACGGCGGTATTCTGCTGGGCACCGGTGGCCTGGTGAAGGCCTACGGCGGTGGCGTACACCAGGCGCTTGCCCAACTAACAACGCAGCGCAAGACGCCGCTGACCGCATATACTTTGCAGTGTGAATACGGGCAATTAGCCGGTGTTGAAGCGCTGTTGACCCAGTTCGCAGGGCACATTGTCGAAAGCGAATATCAGGCGTTCGTCCAGCTGCGTGTTGCGCTTCCTCAAGCTGAAGTGGCGTCATTTTCAGCAAAACTGGCTGATTTTAGCCGTGGCTCGTTGCAATTACTGAAGATTGACGAATAATCCCCACCTGATTTTTTGCATATCAAAGGAAGCGCCAGAGATGCATTTTCGCGCGATTACCCGAATCGTTGGACTGCTGGTCATTTTATTTTCGGGGACTATGATCCTTCCGGGATTAGTGGCCCTGATATACCGTGATGGTGCCGGGCGGGCGTTTACCCAGACCTTTTTCGTCGCTTTAGCTATTGGCTCTCTATTATGGTGGCCGAACCGCCGGGAAAAGGGGGAGCTGAAATCCCGCGAGGGCTTTCTGATCGTTGTCCTCTTCTGGACCGTGCTGGGCAGCGTCGGTGCGCTACCGTTTGTCTTCGCCGAGCAGCCAAACCTGACGGTCACCGATGCGTTTTTTGAATCCTTCTCTGGCCTCACCACCACGGGCGCGACCACCTTGGTCGGCCTCGACTCGCTGCCTCACGCCATTCTCTTCTATCGTCAGATGCTGCAGTGGTTTGGCGGTATGGGGATCATCGTCCTGGCGGTCGCAATACTGCCGATACTCGGCGTCGGTGGGATGCAGCTGTACCGGGCGGAGATGCCCGGGCCGCTGAAGGATAACAAGATGCGCCCGCGAATTGCCGAAACGGCAAAAACGCTGTGGCTTATCTACGTCCTGCTGACCGTCGCCTGCGCGCTGGCGCTGTGGTTTGCCGGGATGCCGGCCTTTGACGCCATCGGCCATAGCTTTTCGACCATCGCCATTGGCGGCTTCTCCACCCATGACGCCAGCGTCGGCTACTTTAACAGCCCGACGATTAACTCGATTATTGCGGTGTTCCTGCTGATCTCCGGCTGTAACTATGGCCTGCACTTTTCATTACTCAGCGGCCGAAGCCTGAAGGTGTACTGGCGTGACCCGGAATTCCGCATGTTTATTGGCGTACAGCTGACGCTGGTGGTGATTTGCACGCTGGTGCTGTGGCTGCATGATGTCTATAGCTCAGCGTTAACCACGTTGAACCAGGCATTCTTCCAGGTTGTCTCAATGGCCACGACGGCGGGTTTCACGACCGATAGCATTGCGCGCTGGCCGCTGTTCCTCCCGGTGCTGCTGCTATGCTCGGCATTTATCGGTGGCTGTGCCGGCTCGACGGGCGGGGGGCTGAAGGTTATTCGTATCCTGCTACTCTTTAAGCAGGGGAACCGCGAGCTCAAACGGCTGGTACATCCGAATGCGGTATACAGCATTAAGCTGGGCAGTCGCGCTCTGCCGGAACGTATCCTTGAAGCCGTATGGGGATTCTTCTCCGCCTATGCGCTGGTATTTATCATTAGTATGCTGGCGATTATTGCTACCGGCGTCGATGACTTCTCCGCATTTGCTTCGGTCGTCGCAACCTTAAACAACCTGGGACCGGGGCTTGGCGTAGTAGCGGATAACTTTGCGACGATGAATCCGATCGCCAAATGGATCCTGATTGCTAATATGCTGTTTGGTCGTCTGGAAGTATTCACCCTGTTGGTGCTGTTTACCCCCACTTTCTGGCGTGAATAGCTGGAGTATTTGTGAAAACGTTGATTCTATTTTCCACCCGTGACGGGCAGACGCGTGAAATTGCCTCCTTTCTGGCATCCGAGCTGAAAGAGCTGGGCGTTGATGCGGACACCCTCAACCTTAACCGCGCCGATGCGGTTGCGTGGCACGACTACGATCGCGTGGTGATTGGGGCGTCCATTCGCTACGGCCACTTCCATCCTGCGGTTGACCGCTTTGTGAAGAAGCACCTGCAATCGCTGAACGCGCTGCCCGGAGCATTTTTTTCGGTTAACCTCGTCGCGCGTAAACCTGAGAAGCGTACCCCGCAAACCAATAGCTATACGCGCAAGTTCCTGCTCAGCTCGCCGTGGCAGCCGCAGCATAGCGCGGTGTTTGCCGGTGCGCTGCGCTACCCGCGCTACAGCTGGTACGACCGGATGATGATCCGCCTGATTATGAAGATGACCGGCGGTGAAACGGATACCAGTAAAGAAGTGGTCTATACCGACTGGCAGCAGGTCGCTAATTTTGCGCGAGAGATCGCACAAATGAGCAGCAAATAGCGGATAAAATCGCCGTGGTGATGGTAAATCGAGCGGTTGAAAAGTTTTTTGCAAACAGGGCTTGTCAACGTCGGAGAACTCCCTATAATGCGCCTCCACTGACACGGAACAACGGCCAACATGCCGCCGGGTCAGCAGGCTTCAGCGCTGAATATCAGCCGCGAAAGCCGACGGAGAAAAGCAAAATAAACGCTTGACTCTGAATGAGGAAAACGTAATATACGGGACCTCGCGACAGAGCGCTAAAGCGCGTCGCACCTGCTCTTTAACAATTTATCAGACAATCTGTGTGGGCACTCAAAGTGACATGGATTCTTAACGTCTTCGGACGAAAAATGAATACCAAGTCTCTGAGTGAACATACGTAATTCATTACGAAGTTTAATTCACGAGCATCAAACTTAAATTGAAGAGTTTGATCATGGCTCAGATTGAACGCTGGCGGCAGGCCTAACACATGCAAGTCGAACGGTAGCACAGAGAGCTTGCTCTCGGGTGACGAGTGGCGGACGGGTGAGTAATGTCTGGGAAACTGCCTGATGGAGGGGGATAACTACTGGAAACGGTAGCTAATACCGCATAACGTCGCAAGACCAAAGTGGGGGACCTTCGGGCCTCATGCCATCAGATGTGCCCAGATGGGATTAGCTTGTAGGTGAGGTAATGGCTCACCTAGGCGACGATCCCTAGCTGGTCTGAGAGGATGACCAGCCACACTGGAACTGAGACACGGTCCAGACTCCTACGGGAGGCAGCAGTGGGGAATATTGCACAATGGGCGCAAGCCTGATGCAGCCATGCCGCGTGTATGAAGAAGGCCTTCGGGTTGTAAAGTACTTTCAGCGAGGAGGAAGGTGTTGAGGTTAATAACCTCAGCAATTGACGTTACTCGCAGAAGAAGCACCGGCTAACTCCGTGCCAGCAGCCGCGGTAATACGGAGGGTGCAAGCGTTAATCGGAATTACTGGGCGTAAAGCGCACGCAGGCGGTCTGTTAAGTCAGATGTGAAATCCCCGGGCTCAACCTGGGAACTGCATTTGAAACTGGCAGGCTTGAGTCTTGTAGAGGGGGGTAGAATTCCAGGTGTAGCGGTGAAATGCGTAGAGATCTGGAGGAATACCGGTGGCGAAGGCGGCCCCCTGGACAAAGACTGACGCTCAGGTGCGAAAGCGTGGGGAGCAAACAGGATTAGATACCCTGGTAGTCCACGCTGTAAACGATGTCGACTTGGAGGTTGTTCCCTTGAGGAGTGGCTTCCGGAGCTAACGCGTTAAGTCGACCGCCTGGGGAGTACGGCCGCAAGGTTAAAACTCAAATGAATTGACGGGGGCCCGCACAAGCGGTGGAGCATGTGGTTTAATTCGATGCAACGCGAAGAACCTTACCTGGTCTTGACATCCACGGAATTCAGCAGAGATGCTTTAGTGCCTTCGGGAACCGTGAGACAGGTGCTGCATGGCTGTCGTCAGCTCGTGTTGTGAAATGTTGGGTTAAGTCCCGCAACGAGCGCAACCCTTATCCTTTGTTGCCAGCGGTCCGGCCGGGAACTCAAAGGAGACTGCCAGTGATAAACTGGAGGAAGGTGGGGATGACGTCAAGTCATCATGGCCCTTACGACCAGGGCTACACACGTGCTACAATGGCATATACAAAGAGAAGCGACCTCGCGAGAGCAAGCGGACCTCATAAAGTATGTCGTAGTCCGGATCGGAGTCTGCAACTCGACTCCGTGAAGTCGGAATCGCTAGTAATCGTGGATCAGAATGCCACGGTGAATACGTTCCCGGGCCTTGTACACACCGCCCGTCACACCATGGGAGTGGGTTGCAAAAGAAGTAGGTAGCTTAACCTTCGGGAGGGCGCTTACCACTTTGTGATTCATGACTGGGGTGAAGTCGTAACAAGGTAACCGTAGGGGAACCTGCGGTTGGATCACCTCCTTACCTGAAAGAACCTGCCTTTGTAGTGCTCACACAGATTGTCTGATGAAAAATAAGCAGTAAAAAATCTCTGCAGGCTTGTAGCTCAGGTGGTTAGAGCGCACCCCTGATAAGGGTGAGGTCGGTGGTTCAAGTCCACTCAGGCCTACCAAATTCATCCTGAATACTGCGTTGTGAAACGACTCGCATACTTCAGTATGCTTCGTCCTTCCACGCCTTGTCTCAGTCTGAATTACCGGTACGGGAGATTAGCAATTACGATGGGGTTATAGCTCGAGCTGGGAGAGCGCCTGCCTTGCACGCAGGAGGTCTGCGGTTCGATCCCGCATAGCTCCACCATCCTTTTACTGCTCAAAACAAGAAAACTTCCGAGTGTTCCTGAAAAGGTGCACTGCGAAGTTTTGCTCTTTAAAAATCTGGATCAAGCTGAAAATTGAAACGACACACTTTGAGTGTGTTCGAGTCTCTCAAATTTTCGCAACGCGACTGTTTTACGAAACAGCTTCGGGTTGTGAGGTTAAGCGACTAAGCGTACACGGTGGATGCCCTGGCAGTCAGAGGCGATGAAGGACGTGCTAATCTGCGATAAGCGTCGGTAAGGTGATATGAACCGTTATAACCGGCGATTTCCGAATGGGGAAACCCAGTGCAATTCGTTGCACTATCGTTAAGTGAATACATAGCTTAACGAAGCGAACCGGGGGAACTGAAACATCTAAGTACCCCGAGGAAAAGAAATCAACCGAGATTCCCCCAGTAGCGGCGAGCGAACGGGGAGCAGCCCAGAACCTGAATCAGTTTGTGTGTTAGTGGAAGCGTCTGGAAAGTCGCAGGGTACAGGGTGATACTCCCGTACACTAAAATGCACATTCTGTGAGTTCGAAGAGTAGGGCGGGACACGTGGTATCCTGTCTGAATATGGGGGGACCATCCTCCAAGGCTAAATACTCCTGACTGACCGATAGTGAACCAGTACCGTGAGGGAAAGGCGAAAAGAACCCCGGCGAGGGGAGTGAAAAAGAACCTGAAACCGTGTACGTACAAGCAGTGGGAGCACCCTTCGGGGTGTGACTGCGTACCTTTTGTATAATGGGTCAGCGACTTATATTCTGTAGCAAGGTTAACCGAATAGGGGAGCCGCAGGGAAACCGAGTCTTAACTGGGCGTTAAGTTGCAGGGTATAGACCCGAAACCCGGTGATCTAGCCATGGGCAGGTTGAAGGTTGGGTAACACTAACTGGAGGACCGAACCGACTAATGTTGAAAAATTAGCGGATGACTTGTGGCTGGGGGTGAAAGGCCAATCAAACCGGGAGATAGCTGGTTCTCCCCGAAAGCTATTTAGGTAGCGCCTCGTGAACTCATCTTCGGGGGTAGAGCACTGTTTCGGCTAGGGGGTCATCCCGACTTACCAACCCGATGCAAACTACGAATACCGAAGAATGTTATCACGGGAGACACACGGCGGGTGCTAACGTCCGTCGTGAAGAGGGAAACAACCCAGACCGCCAGCTAAGGTCCCAAAGTCATGGTTAAGTGGGAAACGATGTGGGAAGGCCCAGACAGCCAGGATGTTGGCTTAGAAGCAGCCATCATTTAAAGAAAGCGTAATAGCTCACTGGTCGAGTCGGCCTGCGCGGAAGATGTAACGGGGCTAAACCATGCACCGAAGCTGCGGCAGCGACGCTTATGCGTTGTTGGGTAGGGGAGCGTTCTGTAAGCCGTTGAAGGTGGCCTGTGAGGGTTGCTGGAGGTATCAGAAGTGCGAATGCTGACATAAGTAACGATAAAGCGGGTGAAAAGCCCGCTCGCCGGAAGACCAAGGGTTCCTGTCCAACGTTAATCGGGGCAGGGTGAGTCGACCCCTAAGGCGAGGCCGAAAGGCGTAGTCGATGGGAAACAGGTTAATATTCCTGTACTCGGTGTTACTGCGAAGGGGGGACGGAGAAGGCTATGTTAGCCGGGCGACGGTTGTCCCGGTTTAAGCATGTAGGCGGAGGCTCCAGGTAAATCCGGAACCTTTTAACGCTGAGGTGTGACGACGAGGCACTACGGTGCTGAAGTAACAAATGCCCTGCTTCCAGGAAAAGCCTCTAAGCATCAGGTAACAACGAATCGTACCCCAAACCGACACAGGTGGTCAGGTAGAGAATACCAAGGCGCTTGAGAGAACTCGGGTGAAGGAACTAGGCAAAATGGTGCCGTAACTTCGGGAGAAGGCACGCTGATGGTAAGTGAAGCGACGTGCTCGTGGAGCTGAAGTCAGTCGAAGATACCAGCTGGCTGCAACTGTTTATTAAAAACACAGCACTGTGCAAACACGAAAGTGGACGTATACGGTGTGACGCCTGCCCGGTGCCGGAAGGTTAATTGATGGGGTTATCCGTAAGGAGAAGCTCTTGATCGAAGCCCCGGTAAACGGCGGCCGTAACTATAACGGTCCTAAGGTAGCGAAATTCCTTGTCGGGTAAGTTCCGACCTGCACGAATGGCGTAATGATGGCCAGGCTGTCTCCACCCGAGACTCAGTGAAATTGAACTCGCTGTGAAGATGCAGTGTACCCGCGGCAAGACGGAAAGACCCCGTGAACCTTTACTATAGCTTGACACTGAACACTGGTCCTTGATGTGTAGGATAGGTGGGAGGCTTTGAAGCGTGGACGCCAGTCTGCGTGGAGCCATCCTTGAAATACCACCCTTTAATGGCTGGTGTTCTAACGTGGGCCCCTGATCGGGGTTGCGGACAGTGTCTGGTGGGTAGTTTGACTGGGGCGGTCTCCTCCCAAAGAGTAACGGAGGAGCACGAAGGTTAGCTAATCCTGGTCGGACATCAGGAGGTTAGTGCAATGGCATAAGCTAGCTTGACTGCGAGCGTGACGGCGCGAGCAGGTGCGAAAGCAGGTCATAGTGATCCGGTGGTTCTGAATGGAAGGGCCATCGCTCAACGGATAAAAGGTACTCCGGGGATAACAGGCTGATACCGCCCAAGAGTTCATATCGACGGCGGTGTTTGGCACCTCGATGTCGGCTCATCACATCCTGGGGCTGAAGTAGGTCCCAAGGGTACGGCTGTTCGCCGTTTAAAGTGGTACGCGAGCTGGGTTTAGAACGTCGTGAGACAGTTCGGTCCCTATCTGCCGTGGGCGCTGGAGAATTGAGGGGGGCTGCTCCTAGTACGAGAGGACCGGAGTGGACGCATCACTGGTGTTCGGGTTGTCATGCCAATGGCATTGCCCGGTAGCTAAATGCGGAAAAGATAAGTGCTGAAAGCATCTAAGCACGAAACTTGCCCCGAGATGAGTTCTCCCTGACTCCCTGAGAGTCCTGAAGGAACGTTGAAGACGACGACGTTGATAGGTCGGGTGTGTAAGCGTAGCGATACGTTGAGCTAACCGATACTAATGAACCGTGAGGCTTAACCTTACAACGCCGAAGCTGTTTTGGCGTGAGACGATAATCAGCTTGATACAGATTAGCTGACAGGCCTTATGGCGTGTTGGCAAACAGAATTTGCCTGGCGGCACTAGCGCGGTGGTCCCACCTGACCCCATGCCGAACTCAGAAGTGAAACGCCGTAGCGCCGATGGTAGTGTGGGGTCTCCCCATGTGAGAGTAGGGAACTGCCAGGCATCAAATAAAACGAAAGGCTCAGTCGAAAGACCGGGCCTTTTGTGTTATGTGTTGTTTGTCGGTAAGCGCTCTCCTGAGGAGGACAAATTCGTCGGGAACGAATTTGCACAGCACGGAGTGCTGCCCGGAGGGTGGCGGGCAGGAGGTCCGGCATACAACGGCCAGGCATCAAACAAAGAAACCTCATGCGCAGGCATGGGGTTTTTTGTTGTCTGCGGTTCAGGAAAAACGGCCGGACACCGCCCGGCACGGGCGCTGCGCGCCGCGATCCGGGAATATCCGCCGACCAGTAATCAAACCAAACAAGCCTTCCCCTGACATATACGGTAAACTAGTGCAGATTTTGCATCAGGAAGCCACTATGAATCACTCCCTTAAACCCTGGAATACCTTTGGCATCGATCGTACCGCCAAAGCAATTGTGCGCGCCGAAAATGAACAGCAGCTACTGTCTGCCTGGCAGGATGCCACCGCAGAGGAACAGCCGGTCTTAATCCTCGGGGAAGGAAGTAACGTGCTCTTTCTAAAGGACTATTCTGGTACGGTCATTATCAACCGCATCCTGGGGATTGAGGTCACAGAAATGGCTGATGCCTGGCATCTACACGTTGGGGCAGGGGAGAACTGGCACCATCTGGTGCAGTTTACGCTAGATAATGAAATGCCGGGCCTGGAAAACCTGGCCTTAATTCCCGGCTGCGCCGGCTCTTCGCCCATTCAAAATATCGGTGCTTATGGCGTCGAACTGCAGCGCGTCTGCCTGTATGTCGACTGTATTGAGCTGGCAACCGGACACAAGCAGCGGCTTTCCGCCAGCGAATGTCGTTTTGGCTACCGGGATAGTATCTTCAAACATGAGTATCAGGATCGCTATGCCATCGTCGCCGTTGGCCTGAGGTTACCTAAAGTCTGGCAGCCGGTGCTGACTTACGGCGATTTAGTTCGTCTTGACCCAAATACCGTGACGCCTCGACAGGTATTTAATGCCGTTTGCCACATGCGGATGAGCAAGCTTCCCGATCCAAAGGTTAATGGCAACGCCGGCAGCTTTTTTAAAAACCCGGTAATTAGCGCGGAGAAAGGGCAGCAACTGCTGGCCGCTTTCCCAAATGCACCGCACTACCCGCAGGCGGACGGCAGTATCAAGCTGGCTGCGGGCTGGCTTATCGATCAATGCCAGCTCAAGGGGAAAACCATCGGCGGCGCGGCAGTACATCGCCAGCAGGCGCTGGTATTAATCAACGATCACCATGCCTCCAGCGATGATGTGATCGAGCTTGCTCACTACGTCCGCCAGCGGGTTGGCGAGATGTTCAACGTCTGGCTGCAGCCCGAGGTCCGCTTTATTGGCGCAACCGGTGAAGTTAACGCTGAGGAGGCGATTGCATGAGGGACAATACCATTCCCCTGACTCTAATATCTATTCTGGCGGATGGCGAGTTTCATTCCGGAGAGCAGCTGGGTGAGCGTCTGGGAATGAGCCGGGCCGCAATCAACAAGCATATTCAGACGCTGCGCGACTGGGGAGTTGATGTCTTTACCGTTCCAGGTAAAGGTTACAGCCTTCCGGAACCGGTTCAACTGCTCAATGAAGAGCGGATTGTCGGGCAGAGCGAGCAGGGTCGTGTCACCGTGCTGTCGGTTATTGATTCCACAAACCAGTATTTATTGGACAGGCTTAACGAGCTGCAGTCTGGCGATGCATGCGTTGCGGAGTATCAGCAGGCTGGGCGCGGGCGCCGCGGGCGCAAGTGGTTCTCGCCATTCGGTGCGAATCTCTATCTTTCCATGTACTGGCGACTGGAGCAGGGACCTGCCGCAGCGGTAGGCTTGAGCCTGGTGATTGGCATTGTCATCGCTGAGGTACTGCAGAGCCTCGGCGCCGATAAGGTTCGCGTGAAGTGGCCAAACGATCTGTACCTTGAGGACCGCAAGCTGTCCGGCATCCTGGTGGAAATGACGGGAAAAACGGGCGATGCGGCGCAGATAGTGAGCGGCGCAGGGATCAATCTGGCGATGCGGCGCGTGGAGTCTGATGTTGTCAATCAGGGCTGGATTAGCCTGCAGGAAGCCGGGATCTCAATCGATCGTAATGCGCTGGCCGCGCGCCTGATTAAAGAACTCCGGGCGGGCCTGCAGCTCTTTGAACAGGAAGGGCTGGCTCCTTATTTGTCGCGCTGGGAGAAATTAGATAATTTCCTCAATCGTCCGGTTAAGCTTATTATCGGAGACAAAGAAATCTTCGGGATCTCCCGCGGCATCGATACCCAGGGAGCCTTATTACTTGAGCAAGATGGGGTGATTAAGCCCTGGGTGGGCGGTGAAATATCTCTGCGTAGCGCCGAATAAATAACAGGGAGCCGAGGCTCCCTTTTTTATTTCCGCAAACGGACCTGATTGACCGAATGGTTTGCACTCTTGGTCATTATCAGGCTTGCTCTTTCCCGGGTTGGTAGTATATTTTCTTTAAGATTCATTAAGTTAATCTCATTCCATAACGAGGTGGCTATATTGATAGCCTCATCTTTAGAGAGCCTGGCATAATTATGGAAATATGAATCGGGATCGGTAAACGCGCCTTCGCGGAATTTTAGAAAACGATTGATATACCAGTTTCGCAGCATCTCTTCCGGCGCATCAACGTATATCGAAAAATCAACAAAATCAGAAACAAACACATGATGGGGATCGTGTGGATAATCCATCCCGCTTTGTAAAACATTCAATCCTTCAAGAATCAAAATGTCCGGCTGGGAAACCGTCTTATCACCATCGGGAATAACATCATAAATCAGGTGTGAATAGACCGGGGCCTTAGCGTTGGCGATGCCTGATTTCAGATCGGAGACGAACTTGACCAGCCGATGCATATCATAAGACTGCGGGAAGCCCTTTTTCTTCATCAGGCCGCGTTCTTTCAGCACGGCATTAGGATGCAGGAAGCCATCGGTGGTGATCAATTCAACATGCCGATGCTCTGGCCAGCGGCTAAGGAGCGCCTGCAGCACGCGGGCGGTTGTACTTTTCCCTACCGCGACGCTTCCGGCGATGCTGATGATATAAGGGATACGCTGACCGTTGGTACCAAGGAACTGTTCCAGCACGGCCTGACGGCGCAGGTTGGAACTGATATAGAAGTTAAGCAAACGCGACAGCGGCAAATAAATTTCCGCGACTTCTTCCAGAGAAAGATCTTCGTTGATGCCTTTTAACCGCGTGATCTCTTCCTCAGTTAGCGTCATCGGAACGGAATCACGAAGCGCAGCCCATTGGTTGCGGTTAAATTGTAGATACGGTGTCATTAACGTTTGCTCTTTTTTGCTCATAAGCATTTTCTTACCATCGCCAAATTAAAGACCGGCGGAGATGCTTCACATAAGTTAATCAGGACAATGGGCAGGAGGGTAACACCAGATTGCAGGGAATAATAAGAAAAAAACGCATTGGATGATGCTTTCTCACGCCAACATCACAAGAGTGAAATTTGGCAATAAATGGTCGTCAAAGCTGATACTGGCGCAAACGGCAGGGGCGGTAAACGCATGCTGATGGAGTCGACGAACCGGTCAGGCCAATCAGCTACCCATATGTAGCAGAGCACAAAGCAACTTTATCGTGCCGGGGGGCGGCGAAAGTTATGCCGTCGTACCAAAAGGCGACCCTGGCCATCCGCAGCGGGCTTTGAATGGAAATATTGCGAGAGGAATGGCGTTTTTTTGCGCTTCGTCGATTGAAATTACACCGTTTTTTGGTGTTTGAGAGCAAAATATGAGCGATAGAACGATTTATGCAATTTTTTAGTTGCATGAATCCGCAGGTCTCCCTAAAATGCGCGCTACTTGATGCCGACTTAGCTCAGTAGGTAGAGCAACTGACTTGTAATCAGTAGGTCACCAGTTCGATTCCGGTAGTCGGCACCATCAAGTGCCTGGTGGGGTTCCCGAGCGGCCAAAGGGAGCAGACTGTAAATCTGCCGTCATCGACTTCGAAGGTTCGAATCCTTCCCCCACCACCATCTTTCGGCAACGCTTTGCGAAGCCAGAGTTGATTGGTTAAGCTAATCAGCTCAAACAAAAAAAAGAGATAACTCTCTTTTTTTTGTTATAGAAAGAACTGGGTAGCCGAGTTTCAGGATGCGGGCATCGTATAATGGCTATTACCTCAGCCTTCCAAGCTGATGATGCGGGTTCGATTCCCGCTGCCCGCTCCAGACGTGCTGATATGGCTCAGTTGGTAGAGCGCACCCTTGGTAAGGGTGAGGTCCCCAGTTCGACTCTGGGTATCAGCACCACTTCTTTATCTCTCCTTCCCTGTTTCTCTCTATTTATTGCATTCAACAAGTCGGGCATGTTGCCTGGTTGATGTGGTGATATCACCGATTTATCCGTGTCTTAGAGGGACAATCGATGTCTAAAGAAAAGTTTGAACGTACAAAACCGCACGTTAACGTCGGTACTATCGGCCACGTTGACCATGGTAAAACAACGCTGACTGCTGCAATCACTACCGTTCTGGCTAAAACCTACGGTGGTTCTGCTCGTGCATTCGACCAGATCGATAACGCGCCGGAAGAAAAAGCTCGTGGTATCACCATCAACACTTCTCACGTTGAATATGACACCCCGACTCGCCACTACGCTCACGTAGACTGCCCGGGCCACGCCGACTATGTTAAAAACATGATCACCGGTGCTGCGCAGATGGATGGCGCGATCCTGGTTGTTGCTGCGACTGACGGCCCGATGCCGCAGACTCGTGAGCACATCCTGCTGGGTCGTCAGGTAGGCGTTCCGTACATCATCGTGTTCCTGAACAAATGCGACATGGTTGATGACGAAGAGCTGCTGGAACTGGTTGAGATGGAAGTGCGTGAGCTGCTGTCTCAGTACGACTTCCCGGGCGACGACACCCCGATCGTTCGTGGTTCCGCGCTGAAAGCGCTGGAAGGCGAAGCCGACTGGGAAGCGAAAATCATCGAACTGGCAGGCTACCTGGATTCTTACATCCCGGAACCAGAACGTGCTATCGACAAGCCGTTCCTGCTGCCGATCGAAGACGTATTCTCCATCTCCGGTCGTGGTACTGTTGTTACCGGTCGTGTAGAGCGCGGTATCATCAAAGTTGGCGAAGAAGTTGAAATCGTTGGTATCAAAGACACCGCGAAATCGACCTGTACCGGCGTTGAAATGTTCCGCAAACTGCTGGACGAAGGCCGTGCGGGTGAGAACGTTGGCGTTCTGCTGCGTGGTATCAAACGTGAAGAAATCGAACGTGGTCAGGTACTGGCTAAGCCGGGTTCTATCAAGCCGCACACCAAATTCGAATCTGAAGTGTACATTCTGTCCAAAGACGAAGGCGGCCGTCATACTCCGTTCTTCAAAGGCTACCGTCCGCAGTTCTACTTCCGTACAACTGACGTGACTGGCACCATCGAACTGCCGGAAGGCGTAGAGATGGTAATGCCGGGCGACAACATCAAAATGGTTGTTACCCTGATCCACCCGATCGCGATGGACGACGGTCTGCGTTTCGCAATCCGTGAAGGCGGTCGTACCGTTGGCGCGGGTGTTGTTGCTAAAGTTCTCAGCTAATCGCTGATAACATTTGACGCAATGCGCAATAAAAGGGCATCATTTGATGCCCTTTTTGCACGCTTTCGAACCAGAACCTGGCTCATCAGTGATTTTTTTGTCATAATCATTGCTGAGACAGGCTCTGTAGAGGGCGTTAAATCCGAAACGCAGCAGAGCATTTCGGTTTGGTTGCCTCGCTCCTGCGGGGCAAAATTATTTGTCTGAATTCTTGTGACAGGTTGGTTTATGAGTGCGAATACCGAAGCTCAAGGGAGCGGGCGCGGCCTGGAAGCGATGAAGTGGACGATCGTTGCCGTGCTGCTGATTGTGGCCATCGTAGGCAACTTCCTTTATCGTGACATTATGCTGGCGGTGCGTGCGCTGGCCGTGGTGATTCTGATCGCCGCTGCCGGTGGCGTCGCGCTGTTAACCACAAAAGGTAAGGCGACCGTAGCTTTCGCCCGTGAAGCGAGAACCGAAGTCCGCAAGGTAATCTGGCCAACTCGCCAGGAAACGTTGCACACCACGCTGATCGTTGCCGCGGTAACTGCGGTAATGTCACTGATCCTGTGGGGACTGGATGGTATTCTGGTTCGCCTGGTATCCTTTATCACTGGCCTGAGGTTCTGAGATGTCTGAAGCTCCTAAAAAACGTTGGTACGTCGTTCAGGCGTTTTCCGGTTTTGAAGGTCGCGTAGCTACCTCGTTGCGTGAACATATCAAATTGCACAATATGGAAGAGTTGTTTGGCGAAGTCATGGTTCCGACCGAAGAAGTGGTCGAAATTCGTGGTGGCCAGCGCCGTAAGAGCGAGCGCAAATTCTTCCCGGGTTACGTTCTGGTCCAGATGGTGATGAACGACGCAAGCTGGCACCTGGTGCGCAGCGTACCGCGCGTTATGGGCTTTATCGGCGGTACATCCGACCGTCCTGCGCCAATCAGCGACAAAGAAGTTGACGCGATCATGAACCGTCTTCAGCAGGTTGGCGATAAGCCGCGTCCTAAAACGCTGTTCGAACCGGGCGAAATGGTCCGCGTCAGCGATGGTCCGTTTGCTGACTTCAACGGTGTTGTTGAAGAAGTTGACTACGAGAAGTCCCGCCTGAAGGTTTCTGTTTCGATCTTTGGCCGTGCGACTCCGGTCGAGCTGGACTTTGCTCAGGTAGAAAAAGCCTAAGCGGCGATCAAAAAAGCAGCGATTTAATCGTTGCATGAGGCGCGGAATTGACATATAATTTCGCGCCTTTTGTTTTTATGGGCCTGGTGTCCGTAAAACGATATTGATAACGGGGAGCCTTTTCTAAAGGCGCTATACCCAAACGAGGAAATTTAAATGGCTAAGAAAGTACAAGCCTACGTCAAGCTGCAGGTTGCAGCTGGTATGGCAAACCCGAGCCCGCCGGTTGGTCCAGCTCTGGGTCAGCAGGGTGTGAACATCATGGAATTCTGTAAAGCGTTCAACGCCAAAACAGAATCCCTGGAAAAAGGTCTGCCGACTCCGGTTGTTATTACCGTTTACGCTGACCGTTCCTTTACCTTTGTTACCAAGACCCCGCCGGCTGCCGTTCTGCTGAAGAAAGCTGCAGGCATCAAGTCCGGTTCCGGTAAGCCGAACAAAGATAAAGTAGGTAAAATTTCCCGCGCTCAGCTGCAGGAAATCGCGCAGACCAAAGCTGCCGACATGACTGGTTCTGACATTGAAGCGATGACTCGCTCCATTGAAGGTACTGCACGTTCCATGGGCCTGGTAGTAGAGGATTAAGAAATGGCTAAACTGACCAAGCGTATGCGCGTGATCCGTGACAAAGTTGATGCGACTAAACAGTACGACATCAACGAAGCCATTGCTCTGCTGAAAGAGCTGGCTACCGCTAAATTTACCGAAAGCGTAGACGTTGCCGTTAACCTCGGCATCGACGCTCGTAAATCTGACCAGAACGTCCGTGGCGCAACAGTACTGCCGCACGGCACTGGCCGTTCCGTTCGCGTAGCCGTATTTACCCAGGGCCCGAACGCTGAAGCTGCTAAAGCTGCAGGCGCCGAGCTGGTAGGTATGGAAGATCTGGCAGACCTGATCAAAAAAGGCGAAATGAACTTCGACGTTGTTATTGCTTCCCCGGATGCAATGCGCGTTGTTGGTCAGCTGGGCCAGGTTCTGGGTCCGCGTGGCCTGATGCCAAACCCGAAAGTGGGTACCGTTACTCCGAACGTTGCTGAAGCTGTTAAGAACGCTAAAGCAGGTCAGGTTCGCTATCGTAACGACAAAAACGGCATTATCCACACCACCATCGGTAAAGTGGACTTTGACGCTGACAAACTGAAAGAAAACCTGGAAGCCCTGCTGGTTGCGCTGAAAAAAGCAAAACCGACTCAGGCGAAAGGCGTTTTCATCAAGAAAGTTAGCCTCTCCACTACCATGGGTGCTGGCGTTGCCGTTGATCAAGCTGGTCTGAGCGCTTCTGCGAACTAAGATTAGCTTTACGTGGGCGGTGGATTTGTCTACAATTCTACCCCCACGATTCTGTTGAAATAAACAGAGACTATGCGAGTTATTCGAATTGCAGCAAGGCGGCAATTGAGTGAATCGCCGGGAGCGTAGTTAACTACGTGACCGGTGTGAGCGAAAGCAGCTAACGCAGCTGTGGTTCGAAGAACGAAGACATAGAAAGAATTTGTTCGTTGGAGCCTGGCCTATCTAGGCCTCCGTCGAAGACCGCAGGTGTTTCGCAAGAAACTTAATGCCCTGCGTAGACGGTGACAGAACGCTAAGATTATTTTTGGATACTCTGGCTTGTTTCTGCTCACCGTATTAAGACGCTCTATTCGTTGAGTAGGGTGAAGTGAGTTCCCAGAGCATGAGCTCTGGCAAACATCCAGGAGCAAAGCTAATGGCTTTAAATCTTCAAGACAAACAAGCGATTGTTGCTGAAGTCAGCGAAGTAGCCAAAGGCGCGCTGTCTGCAGTAGTTGCGGATTCCCGTGGCGTTACTGTAGATAAAATGACTGAACTGCGTAAAGCAGGTCGTGAAGCTGGCGTTTACATGCGTGTTGTCCGCAACACCCTGCTGCGCCGCGTCGTTGAAGGTACTCAGTTCGAGTGCCTGAAAGACACGTTTGTTGGTCCGACCCTGATTGCATACTCTATGGAACACCCGGGCGCTGCCGCTCGTCTGTTCAAAGAGTTCGCGAAAGCGAATGCAAAATTTGAGGTTAAAGCCGCAGCCTTTGAAGGCGAGCTGATCCCGGCGTCGCAAATCGACCGCCTGGCAACTCTGCCGACCTACGAAGAAGCAATTGCACGCCTGATGGCAACCATGAAAGAAGCTTCGGCTGGCAAACTGGTTCGCACTCTGGCTGCTGTACGCGATGCGAAAGAAGCTGCTTAATTGCAGTTGTCTTTATAAAGCACTCGCTTACGTATAAACTTATTCTGATATTCAGGAACAATTTAAATGTCTATCACTAAAGATCAAATCATTGAAGCAGTATCCGCTATGTCCGTAATGGACGTTGTTGAGCTGATCTCTGCAATGGAAGAAAAATTCGGTGTTTCCGCTGCTGCTGCTGTAGCTGTAGCTGCTGGCCCGGCTGAAGCTGCTGAAGAAAAAACTGAATTCGACGTAATTCTGAAAGCTGCTGGCGCTAACAAAGTTGCTGTAATCAAAGCAGTACGTAGCGCAACTGGCCTGGGTCTGAAAGAAGCTAAAGACCTGGTAGAATCTGCACCTGCTGCCCTGAAAGAAGGCATCAGCAAAGATGACGCAGAAGCACTGAAAAAATCTCTGGAAGAAGCTGGCGCTGAAGTTGAAGTTAAATAAGCCAACCTTTCCGGTTGCAGCCTGAGTAATCAGGCTGATGGCTGGTGACTTTTTAGTCACCAGCCTTTTTGCGCTGTAAGGCGCCAGTAGCATTTCACACTGTTTGACTGCTGGTTGTCCTGACAATGCATGTTTCTATCGACGACTTAATATACTGCGACAGGGTGCTCGCTCTGTGTAAATCGCGACGAAATGATTTAAGCGTGATAGCAACAGGTATTGCGGAAAGTGTTCCATTTTCCGGTCCACAAAATAGTGTTGCATAAAAAACTGCCTTTCTGAGGCAGACGGGTCGACTTGTCAGCGAGCTGAGGAACCCTATGGTTTACTCCTATACCGAGAAAAAACGTATTCGTAAGGATTTTGGTAAACGTCCGCAGGTTCTGGACATACCTTATCTCCTTTCTATCCAGCTTGATTCGTTCCAGAAGTTTATCGAGCAAGATCCTGAAGGGCAATATGGTCTGGAAGCAGCCTTCCGTTCCGTGTTCCCGATTAAAAGCTACAGCGGTAACTCCGAGCTGCAATACGTCAGCTACCGTCTGGGTGAGCCTGTATTTGATGTTAAAGAGTGCCAGATCCGCGGCGTGACCTATTCGGCACCGCTGCGCGTAAAACTGCGCCTGGTGATCTACGAGCGTGAAGCGCCGGAAGGCACCGTTAAAGACATCAAAGAACAAGAAGTCTACATGGGCGAAATCCCGCTCATGACCGACAACGGTACCTTTGTTATCAACGGTACTGAGCGTGTTATCGTTTCTCAGCTGCACCGTAGCCCGGGCGTCTTCTTTGACAGTGACAAAGGTAAGACTCACTCCTCCGGTAAGGTCCTGTATAACGCACGTATCATCCCTTACCGCGGTTCCTGGCTGGACTTCGAATTCGATCCGAAAGACAACCTGTTTGTCCGTATCGACCGTCGTCGTAAGCTGCCGGCAACTATCATCCTGCGCGCGCTGAATTACACCACTGAGCAGATCCTTGACCTGTTCTTCGAAAAAGTGGTCTTTGAAATTCGCGACAACAAGCTGCAGATGGAGCTGGTTCCGGAGCGTCTGCGTGGTGAAACCGCGTCCTTCGACATCGAAGCTAACGGTAAGATCTACGTCGAGAAAGGTCGTCGTATTACCGCTCGCCATATCCGCCAGCTGGAAAAAGACGATATTAAGCTTATCGAAGTTCCGGTTGAATATATCGCGGGTAAAGTTGCGGCTAAAGACTATGTCGATACCGCGACCGGCGAACTGATCTGCCCGGCGAACATGGAGCTGAGCCTCGATCTGCTGGCCAAACTGAGCCAGTCCGGTCATAAGCGCATTGAAACTCTGTTCACCAACGATCTCGATCACGGGGCGTACATCTCTGAAACCGTACGCGTCGACCCGACCAACGATCGCCTGAGCGCGCTGGTAGAAATCTACCGCATGATGCGCCCGGGTGAGCCGCCGACTCGCGAAGCGGCTGAAAACCTGTTTGAGAACCTGTTCTTCTCCGAAGACCGCTACGATCTGTCCGCGGTTGGTCGTATGAAGTTCAACCGTTCTCTGCTGCGTGACGAAATCGAAGGTTCCGGTATCCTGAGCAAAGACGACATCATTGAAGTGATGAAGAAGCTCATCGGTATCCGTAACGGTATTGGCGAAGTCGATGATATCGACCACCTCGGCAACCGTCGTATCCGTTCCGTTGGCGAAATGGCGGAAAACCAGTTCCGCGTTGGCCTGGTTCGCGTAGAGCGTGCGGTTAAAGAGCGTCTGTCCTTGGGCGATCTGGATACCCTGATGCCTCAGGATATGATCAACGCCAAGCCGATTTCTGCAGCAGTGAAAGAGTTCTTCGGTTCCAGCCAGCTGTCTCAGTTTATGGACCAGAACAACCCGCTGTCCGAGATTACGCACAAACGTCGTATCTCTGCCCTCGGCCCAGGCGGTCTGACCCGTGAGCGCGCAGGCTTTGAAGTTCGAGACGTACACCCGACCCACTACGGTCGCGTATGCCCAATCGAAACGCCTGAAGGCCCGAACATCGGTCTGATCAACTCCCTGTCCGTGTATGCACAGACTAACGAATACGGCTTCCTCGAGACTCCGTATCGTAAAGTGACCAACGGCGTTGTCACCGACGAAATTCATTACCTCTCTGCTATCGAAGAAGGTAACTACGTCATCGCTCAGGCGAACTCCAACCTGGATGACGAAGGCCACTTTGAAGAAGACCTGGTAACCTGCCGTAGCAAAGGCGAATCCAGCTTGTTCAGCCGCGACCAGGTTGACTACATGGACGTATCCACCCAGCAGGTGGTTTCCGTCGGTGCGTCCCTGATCCCGTTCCTGGAACACGATGACGCCAACCGTGCATTGATGGGTGCGAACATGCAACGTCAGGCGGTTCCGACTCTGCGCGCTGATAAGCCGCTGGTTGGTACCGGTATGGAACGTGCTGTTGCCGTTGACTCCGGTGTTACTGCGGTTGCTAAACGTGGCGGTACCGTTCAGTACGTGGATGCATCCCGTATCGTTATCAAAGTTAACGATGATGAGATGTACCCGGGCGAAGCCGGCATCGACATCTATAACCTGACCAAGTACACCCGTTCTAACCAGAACACCTGCATCAACCAGATGCCTTGCGTGTCCCTGGGTGAGCCAATTGAGCGCGGCGACGTGCTGGCAGACGGTCCGTCCACCGACCTCGGTGAACTGGCTCTCGGTCAGAACATGCGCGTAGCGTTCATGCCGTGGAACGGCTACAACTTCGAAGACTCCATCCTCGTCTCCGAGCGTGTGGTTCAGGAAGATCGTTTCACCACGATTCACATCCAGGAACTGGCGTGCGTGTCCCGTGACACCAAGCTGGGGCCGGAAGAGATCACCGCTGATATCCCGAACGTGGGTGAAGCTGCGCTCTCCAAACTGGACGAATCCGGTATCGTTTACATCGGTGCAGAAGTGACCGGCGGCGACATTCTGGTTGGTAAGGTAACGCCGAAAGGTGAAACCCAGCTGACGCCAGAAGAGAAACTGCTGCGTGCGATCTTCGGTGAGAAAGCGTCTGACGTTAAAGACTCTTCTCTGCGCGTACCGAACGGCGTATCGGGTACCGTTATCGACGTTCAGGTCTTTACCCGCGACGGCGTTGAGAAAGACAAACGCGCGCTGGAAATCGAAGAAATGCAGACTGAAGCAGGCGAAAAAAGACCTGTCTGAAGAACTGCAGATCTTCGAAGCTGGCCTGTTTGGTCGTATCTACGCGGTGCTGGTCTCCGGCGGCGTTGAAGCTGAGAAGCTCGACAAGCTGCCGCGCGACCGCTGGCTGGAACTGGGCCTGGCCGACGAAGAGAAACAAAATCAGCTGGAGCACTGGCTGAGCAGTACGACGAACTGAAACACGAGTTCGAGAAAAAACTCGAAGCGAAACGCCGTAAAATTACCCAGGGCGACGATCTGGCACCGGGCGTGCTGAAGATTGTTAAAGTGTATCTGGCCGTTAAACGTCAGATTCAGCCTGGTGATAAAATGGCGGGTCGTCACGGTAACAAGGGTGTTATCTCTAAGATCAACCCGATCGAAGATATGCCTTACGATGAAAACGGCACGCCGGTAGACATCGTACTGAACCCGCTGGGCGTACCGTCTCGTATGAACATCGGTCAGATTCTGGAAACCCACCTGGGTATGGCTGCGAAAGGCATCGGCGAGAAAATCAACGCCATGCTGAAACAGCAGCAGGAAGTCGCCAAACTGCGCGAATTCATCCAGAAAGCGTACGATCTGGGTACAGACGTTCGTCAGAAGGTCGATCTGAATACCTTCACCGATGATGAAGTTCTGCGTCTTGCTGAAAACCTGAAAAAAGGTATGCCGATCGCAACGCCGGTATTCGACGGTGCGAAAGAGTCTGAAATCAAGGAACTGTTACAGTTGGGTGGCCTGCCGACTTCCGGTCAGATTACCCTGTTTGACGGTCGTACCGGCGAGCAGTTCGAGCGCCAGGTTACCGTCGGCTATATGTACATGCTGAAACTGAACCACCTGGTTGATGACAAGATGCATGCGCGTTCTACCGGTTCTTACAGCCTGGTTACTCAGCAGCCGCTGGGTGGTAAGGCTCAGTTCGGTGGCCAGCGCTTCGGTGAGATGGAAGTGTGGGCGCTGGAAGCATACGGCGCAGCATACACCCTGCAGGAAATGCTCACCGTTAAATCTGATGACGTTAACGGTCGTACCAAGATGTATAAAAACATCGTGGACGGCAACCATCAGATGGAACCGGGCATGCCGGAATCCTTCAACGTACTGTTGAAAGAGATTCGCTCGCTGGGCATCAACATCGAACTGGAAGACGAGTAACTCTCGCTCAAACAGGTCACTGGTGCCGGGGTCATACCCGGTGCCAGATTGTGCTAACTCCGACGGGAGCAAATCCGTGAAAGATTTATTAAAGTTTCTGAAAGCGCAGACTAAAACCGAAGAGTTTGATGCGATCAAAATTGCTCTGGCCTCGCCAGACATGATCCGTTCATGGTCTTTCGGTGAAGTTAAAAAGCCGGAAACCATCAACTACCGTACGTTCAAACCAGAACGTGACGGCCTTTTCTGTGCGCGTATTTTCGGGCCAGTAAAAGACTACGAGTGCCTGTGCGGTAAGTACAAGCGCCTGAAACACCGTGGTGTGATCTGTGAGAAGTGCGGCGTTGAAGTGACCCAGACTAAAGTGCGTCGTGAGCGCATGGGCCACATCGAGCTGGCGTCTCCGACCGCCCACATCTGGTTCCTGAAATCGCTGCCGTCCCGTATCGGCCTGCTGCTGGATATGCCGCTGCGCGATATCGAACGCGTTCTGTACTTCGAATCTTATGTGGTTATCGAAGGCGGGATGACCAACCTCGAACGCAATCAGATCCTGACCGAAGAGCAGTATCTGGACGCGCTGGAAGAGTTTGGCGACGAGTTCGACGCGAAGATGGGCGCCGAAGCTATCCAGGCCCTGCTGAAGAGCATGGATCTGGAGCAGGAGTGCGAACAGCTGCGCGAAGAGCTGAACGAAACCAACTCCGAAACCAAACGTAAAAAGCTGACCAAGCGTATCAAGCTGCTGGAAGCGTTCGTGCAGTCTGGCAACAAGCCGGAGTGGATGATCCTGACCGTTCTGCCGGTTCTGCCGCCAGATCTGCGTCCTCTGGTACCGCTGGATGGTGGTCGTTTCGCGACTTCTGACCTGAACGATCTGTATCGTCGCGTCATTAACCGTAACAACCGTCTGAAACGTCTGCTGGATCTGGCTGCGCCGGATATCATCGTACGCAACGAAAAACGTATGCTGCAGGAAGCGGTTGACGCCCTGCTGGATAACGGTCGTCGCGGTCGTGCGATCACCGGTTCTAACAAACGTCCTCTGAAATCTTTGGCCGACATGATCAAAGGTAAGCAGGGTCGTTTCCGTCAGAACCTGCTCGGTAAGCGTGTTGACTACTCCGGTCGTTCTGTTATCACCGTGGGTCCATACCTGCGTCTGCATCAGTGCGGCCTGCCGAAGAAAATGGCGCTGGAGCTGTTCAAACCGTTCATCTACGGCAAGCTGGAGCTGCGTGGTCTTGCTACCACCATTAAAGCTGCGAAGAAAATGGTTGAGCGCGAAGAAGCCGTCGTTTGGGATATCCTGGACGAAGTTATCCGCGAACACCCGGTACTGCTGAACCGTGCGCCAACCCTGCACCGTTTGGGTATCCAGGCATTTGAGCCGGTACTGATCGAAGGTAAAGCTATCCAGCTGCACCCGCTGGTCTGTGCGGCATATAACGCCGACTTCGATGGTGACCAGATGGCTGTTCACGTACCGCTGACGCTGGAAGCCCAGCTGGAAGCGCGTGCGCTGATGATGTCTACCAACAACATCCTGTCCCCGGCGAACGGCGAGCCAATCATCGTTCCGTCTCAGGACGTTGTACTGGGTCTGTACTACATGACCCGCGACTGTGTTAACGCCAAAGGCGAAGGCATGGTGCTGACTGGCCCGAAAGAAGCCGAGCGGATTTATCGCGCTGGCCTGGCCTCTCTGCATGCGCGCGTTAAGGTGCGTATCACCGAATACGAAAAAGATGAAAACGGACAGTTTGTCGCGAAAACCAGCCTGAAAGACACGACCATTGGCCGTGCGATTCTGTGGATGATCGTGCCTAAAGGTCTGCCGTTCACTATCGTGAACCAGGCGCTGGGCAAGAAAGCGATCTCTAAGATGCTGAACACCTGTTACCGTATTCTGGGCCTGAAACCGACTGTTATTTTTGCGGACCAGACGATGTACACCGGCTTTGCTTATGCAGCGCGTTCAGGTGCATCCGTTGGTATTGATGACATGGTCATCCCGGAGAAAAAATACGAGATCATCAGCGAAGCGGAAGCTGAAGTTGCTGAAATCCAGGAACAGTTCCAGTCCGGTCTGGTGACCGCGGGCGAACGCTACAACAAAGTTATCGATATCTGGGCTGCGGCGAACGATCGTGTATCCAAAGCGATGATGGATAACCTGCAAACCGAAACCGTGATTAACCGTGACGGCGTCGAAGAGCAGCAGGTTTCCTTCAACAGCATCTACATGATGGCCGACTCCGGTGCGCGTGGTTCTGCGGCACAGATTCGTCAGCTGGCGGGTATGCGTGGTCTGATGGCGAAGCCGGATGGCTCCATCATCGAAACGCCGATCACCGCGAACTTCCGTGAAGGTCTGAACGTACTCCAGTACTTCATTTCCACGCACGGTGCGCGTAAAGGTCTGGCGGATACCGCACTGAAAACAGCGAACTCCGGTTACCTGACTCGTCGTCTGGTTGACGTTGCCCAGGACCTGGTGGTTACTGAAGACGACTGTGGCACCCTGGAAGGCATCACCATGACCCCGGTTATCGAGGGTGGCGATGTTAAAGAGCCGCTGCGCGATCGCGTTCTGGGTCGTGTGACCGCTGAAGACGTTCTGAAGCCGGGTACTGCGGATATTCTGGTTCCGCGCAACACGCTGCTGCACGAGCACTGGTGTGATCTGCTGGAAGAGAACTCCGTTGACTCCGTCAAAGTGCGTTCCGTCGTATCCTGTGACACCGATTTTGGTGTATGTGCGCACTGCTACGGTCGTGACCTGGCGCGTGGCCACATCATCAACAAAGGTGAGGCTATCGGCGTTATCGCGGCACAGTCCATCGGTGAGCCGGGTACACAGCTGACGATGCGTACGTTCCACATCGGTGGTGCGGCATCTCGTGCGGCTGCTGAATCCAGCATCCAGGTGAAAAACAAAGGTAGCATCCGTCTTAGCAACGCTAAATCGGTTGTGAACTCTGCCGGTAAGCTGGTAGTGACCTCGCGTAACACCGAACTGAAGCTGATCGACGAATTCGGTCGTACCAAAGAGAGCTATAAAGTTCCTTACGGTGCGGTGATGGCGAAAGGCGACGGTGAGCAGGTTGCCGGCGGGGAAACCGTGGCAAACTGGGATCCGCACACCATGCCGGTTATCACTGAAGTCAGCGGTTTCATCCGCTTTACTGACATGATTGACGGCCAGACCATTACTCGTCAGACCGACGAGCTGACCGGTCTGTCTTCGCTGGTGGTTCTGGATTCTGCGGAACGTACCGCGGGCGGTAAAGACCTGCGTCCGGCCCTGAAAATCGTTGATGCCAACGGTAACGATGTTCTGATCCCTGGCACCGATATGGCTGCACAGTACTTCCTGCCGGGTAAAGCGATCGTCCAGCTGGAAGATGGTATCCAGATTAGTGCGGGTGACGCACTGGCGCGTATTCCTCAGGAATCCAGTGGTACCAAGGATATTACCGGTGGTCTGCCGCGCGTTGCCGACCTGTTCGAAGCGCGTCGTCCGAAAGAGCCGGCAATCCTGGCCGAAATCAGCGGTATCATCTCCTTCGGTAAAGAAACCAAAGGTAAACGTCGTCTGGTCATCACTCCGTTAGACGGTAGCGATCCATACGAAGAGATGATTCCGAAATGGCGTCAGCTGAACGTGTTTGAAGGTGAACGTGTAGAACGTGGTGACGTGGTTTCCGACGGTCCGGAAGCGCCGCACGACATTCTGCGTCTTCGTGGCGTACACGCGGTAACGCGTTATATCACCAACGAAGTACAGGACGTTTACCGTCTGCAAGGCGTTAAGATTAACGATAAGCACATTGAAGTTATCGTTCGTCAGATGCTGCGTAAAGCGACCATCGACAGCGCCGGTAGCTCCGACTTCCTGGAAGGCGAGCAGGTTGAATACTCCCGCATCAAGATTGCTAACCGCGATCTGGAAGCGAACGGCAAAGTTGCGGCAACTTTCTCCCGCGACCTGCTGGGTATCACCAAAGCGTCTTTGGCAACCGAATCGTTCATCTCTGCAGCATCGTTCCAGGAGACTACCCGTGTCCTGACCGAAGCAGCCGTTGCGGGCAAACGCGACGAACTGCGTGGCCTGAAAGAGAACGTTATCGTGGGTCGTCTGATCCCGGCTGGTACCGGCTACGCGTACCACCAGGATCGTATGCGCCGCAGGGCAGCTGGCGAACAGCCTGCTGCACCGCAGGTTACCGTTGAAGAAGCGTCTGCCAACCTGGCAGAGTTGCTGAACGCGGGCCTTGGCGGTTCAGACAACGATTAATCTCTTCTGAGCCTTGTAAAAACCCGCTTCGGCGGGTTTTTTTATGCTTTTCTTTCCCGCCATCATTCTCCCCGCTTTGTCCAGGTCCTGTGCAGTTGTCGTCCTCGCGCAAATTGATCAATAAATCAAAATAAAGTATCCATTAAAATGAAATGATGTTTTAGTTATGTGTGTCACAATTTCATTTCTGCCGTTTGTTACAATACCGACCATAGCACGATGTGACCCCGTGGCCGACATCGTCAGGATTGGAGCTTTTAGCAAAGTTTGGCGCTGGTACTGTTAAAAATTGCTAAAAATTTGGCCACGATAAAATCATTCACCAACATCGGGAGGTCAGGGCAGGTATGTATCGGCGTATCAATAACGATAGTAGGCCGATAGCGTGCAGCCTCGCTGCCGAAGGAAGAATAAAAGACAGCCGCCGGCTTACTATTTTTTACCGGCGTTGTAATGCCTGCTTCTGACGGAGAGAAAACGTAACTAATATTAATCAGATTAGCATGCTGGGCGCGTATGCCATTGCATTGAGGCTGGCTTGTTGACCATTTCCTTATAGCGCTTAACCGCGGTCAATATCCTTTCGGGAGCATACTCTCGCGGCTACGCTCGCCCTGAAAATACTGGCATCTATAAATAATAGTATTAATTAAGAGTCAATAATTTTTAAATAGATAAATAGGGTTGGCTATGGATTACGTGATTAAGTTATTAGGTACCCCCGCGATAATTATTGCTTTTATCGCGTTCCTGGGGTTGGTCCTGCAGCGGAGCAGTATCACGAACATCATTAAGGGCACGCTGCTTGCGTTTATCGGCTTTGTGCTTATTAAGACCGGCGGAACTATTCTGGGCGGCGTGCTGACGATGTTCAGCGATTTATTTACCAATGCGTTCGGGCTGCGCGGCGTAGTTCCCAGTAATGAAGCCATTATGGCATTGACGATTGACAAACTTGGGCGGCCCGCAGCCTTTATTCTGTTTTTCGCCATGATCGTTAACATTCTGCTGGCACGCTATACTCGCTTTAAAGCAATATATCTGTCGTTGCATTTAATTGTCTTTATGTCATTCTCCGTTACCGCTGCGCTGATTGGCTTAGGATACAGTGAACAATTCGCTATTATTTTCGGTTCGCTGGTTATTGGTGCCTATATGGCGATATTCCCCACGGTATTGTCGCGTTTTAGTCGTCAGATTATTGGCCATAATGATTACTGTATTGCCCATGCGGCGTCCAGCTCCTACATTCTTGGTTCGTACCTCGGGAAGTGGTTCGGCAATACGCAAACCAACGTTGAAGAAGTGAAGGTTAGCGCGAAGTTTAGTTTCTTAAAGAATCCAGATGTCGCTACGTTTATCACCATGTTTTGCCTGCTGGGGATCTCATCGATCTTCGCCGAACGCGCTTTCCTCGACACGATGCTGGCGGGAAAACCCTATCTCGTCTGGCTGCTGGAAAAATCCGCGACCTTTGCCGGTGGCTTATATATCGCTAAAAAGGGGGTGGTGATGTTTACGGAGGAGATCGTCCCGGCGTTTAAAGGCTTCTCCCGTATCGTTGCTCCTGGCTCGATTCCGGCGGTGGATCCGATGGTGCTGTTTGATAAATCGCCCAATGCCGTACTGATTGGCTTCCTGGTGAGCTTCACCGCTGAACTGTGCTGCGTCGCCCTTTTCCCGTTTATTGGTCTGCCGATTATCATTCCCGGCATTATGGCGAGCTTTATCACCGGAGGTAGCGCGGCAATTTTCGGAAATGCGACCGGCGGTCTACGCGGCGCGCTGATCGCCAGCTTTGTCAACGGTCTGCTGCTTTGTGTCCTTCCGGCGCTGGTACTGCCGCTGTTTAGCCATCTCGGCGTGGCGAGCGTGACCTTTGCCGATCCTGACTTTACGTTCCTCTCGGCCATTATCAAATATACCTTTGGTCTGACGCATTAATCCTGGCGCCGGCCGATTAGCGGGCCGGCGTTAACATCACGCACGGGTTAACCTTATACGTCAGCTTTCTCTGCTCGCGCTTGCCGGTTTTGGCATATCCAAAGCATTCTGCGTTGCTGAGTGCTGCGGTCCTGAGCGTCCCTCTGAACAACCAATGCCAGCCGGGCTTACGGCATATTGCTCGCAGCCCTGCGTAGAATATACATTCCGTTAATATATTTGCCTCAATTAATTAGCAATTAAACCTGGTGAATAAATTCCCCACCGCTTTTACTATTCCTGGAAACATGGATAGGTAAAAACTCTACCTGTATCAAAAAATAGCTCAGGTAAAGTCGATATAGTCAAAATCTCGACGAGTTATATGATGGCGTTTTTTATGCGCGGTTAGGCCCTGCGCGCGAGATATAGTGGGTTTAAAAAGCCAAGGGTCGATAAATAAAAATAACGCGGCGGGCAGAATGTTTTCGAAGTAAATGGACTAGTCTGGGGGATGTATGGAATTTGCAATACAGACTCGTTATTATCTTAACGTGTTTGTTTTATGGTGCCAGAAAAGGCGGTATCGCGCTCGGTCTTCTGGGCGGTATCGGGCTGGTTATTCTAGTCTTTGTTTTTCATCTTCAGCCGGGCAAGCCGCCGGTTGACGTTATGCTGGTGATTATTGCGGTCGTGGCCGCATCGGCAACGCTACAGGCTTCCGGAGGTTTAGACGTAATGCTGCAGATTGCTGAAAAGCTTCTGCGGCGTAATCCAAAGTACGTTTCAATCGTCGCGCCATTTGTGACCTGCACGTTGACTATCCTTTGCGGCACCGGCCACGTGGTTTATACCATCCTGCCAATTATTTATGACGTCGCGATTAAGAACAATATTCGTCCCGAGCGTCCTATGGCGGCAAGTTCTATTGGCGCACAGATGGGGATTATCGCCAGCCCGGTTTCCGTCGCGGTCGTTTCGCTGGTGGCAATGCTCGGTAACTTTACCTTTAACGGCAAGCACCTGGAGTTTCTCGATCTGCTGGCGATCACCATCCCTTCAACTCTGCTGGGCATTCTGGCGATCGGTATTTTTAGCTGGTTTCGCGGCAAGGACCTGGATAAAGACGAAGAGTTCCAGGCATTTATCGCGACGCCGGAGAACCGCCACTACGTATACGGCGATACCGCAACGTTGCTGGACCGCAAGCTGCCGACCAGCAACTGGGTGGCGATGTGGATCTTCCTTGCCTCTATTGCGGTGGTCGCCCTGCTGGGCGCGTTCTCCGGGCTGCGGCCCGCTTTTGACGGCAAGCCGCTGTCGATGGTGCTGGTTATCCAGATGTTTATGCTGTTTTCCGGGGCGCTGATCATCATCATCACCAAAACTAATCCGGCCTCTATTTCTAAAAATGAGGTATTCCGCTCGGGAATGATCGCCATTGTGGCGGTATACGGTATCGCGTGGATGGCGGAGACCATGTTTGGCGCGCACATGTCTGAGATTAAGGGCGTGCTGGGCGAGATGGTAAAAGAGTATCCGTGGGCCTACGCCATTGTCCTGCTGATTGTCTCCAAATTCGTCAACTCCCAGGCGGCGGCGCTGGCGGCGATTGTCCCCGTTGCGCTGGCGATTGGCGTCGACCCGGCCTATATCGTGGCGTCCGCGCCAGCGTGCTACGGCTATTATATTCTGCCAACCTATCCCAGCGACCTGGCCGCTATTCAGTTCGACCGCTCGGGGACGACCCGAATCGGCCGCTTTGTCATTAACCACAGCTTTATTCTGCCGGGGCTCATTGGCGTCAGCGTTTCGTGCGTATTTGGCTGGATATTTGCCGCGCTATACGGATTTCTGTAATAAAAAAAGCAGGTGCCGGACGGGCACCTGCTGCATAAAGCGGTTTAATTTACTGCGGAATACGGCGATACAGTTCGATCATATCGGTCGCCAGATCCTGGATTACCATCGCGTTCATCAGATGATCCTGAGAGTGAACGGTAATCAGGTTGACCGGAAGCTTGCCGGACCCTTCATCCAGGCCAATAAGCTGGGTCTGGATTTTATGCGCGTGCTTCACAAACTCGTGAGATTCTGCCATTGCCTGCTCGGCGGCGGCAAAATCGCCCTTGCGCGCCAGCTGCAGCGCGGTTAAGGCAGAACTTCGCGCCGAACCGGCGTTAACCAGCAGCTTCCATAATGATCGTTTCTAAATCTTCCATCTCTTACTCCATCAACTTCAGGGCTTTATCCAGAACGGCATCGCCTTTCATCATGCCGTAATCCATCATATCGATAACGGCAACTTTTTTACCGAACGGATCGGCCAGCGCCTGCAGTTTCGCCTGCTCATACTTCACCTGCGGGCCCAGCAGGATAATATCGGCAGCCGCCAGATTGTCCTTAAACTCGGCAACCGGCACGGCTTTAATCGAGACTTCCACCCCTTTCTGCTGCGCGGCAGCTTGCATACGTTGAACCAGCATGCTGGTGGACATACCTGCGGCACAGCATAAAACGATATTCTTCATAGTTCGTCGCCTTTATGTTCCTTGATGTACCATCTTTAACGCGGGCAGGGTGGCGGAACAACCGCTTTGCAGCGATTGTGTGTAAGGCATCACAAAATAATGAAACCGGTTTCGGTTTGCGGTGTGAAATGATAAAAAAGCCCACAGACTCGGGCCTGTGGGGAGACCGGCTTGACGTTCTGACGGGCCGATTCTTGCCCTGCGGCTTCGCTTTACGGCGCGCTTCGTCCACGCTGACCGCCCGTTTATCCGGCGGCTCCATACTCTATCACCGAGGCCCGCGCCGGGGCTTCCGCCCGTTGCCCATAAAGGAGGCAGGGCGAAAATGAGGAAGAGAAATCATCGCCCTGGTCAGCGTCCGCTGCTGACAGGGGCAGAATAGGAAAACGGCAGGGGGTAAGCAATCTGCCGTTTTGGTTCTCACGTTCAGGCTCGCAAAATGATCAAGTTGTTACGCTCCTCTTCAGGATGACTGCGTCGCGCGTCCCAGCCAGCTGTCCCAGTCTTTCCACACCGGCTGCAGGCCGCGAGCGACCAGGGCGCTGGCGACCTCTTCGGGACGGCGGCCATCGTGAGGCGCAAACTGCTCCAGCTCGGGATGATTATCGGCATAGCCGCCGGGCTGCGTTTTTGAAAATGCGCTGACGTTGTTAATGGCCAGCGGGATCACCCGATCGCGGAAATCGGGCGCTTCGCGGGTAGAAAGCGACAGCTCAACTTCCGGCGCCAGCAGGCGGAAGGCGCAGATGGTCTGCACCAGCTGGCGTTCATCCATCAGCGATGCCGGTTCGATTCCGCCGGCGCACGGCCGTAGACGGGGGAAGGAGACCGAGTAGCGGCTGCGCCAGTAATGTTGCTGGAGCCACAGCAGATGTTCGGCGACCATGTAGCAATCCACGCGCCAGCTATCGGAAAGACCAATCAGCGCCCCCAGGCCGATCTTATCGATCCCCGCCTCGCCTAGGCGATCCGGCGTATCCAGGCGCCAGAAGAAGTCCTGCTTCTTCCCCTTCAGATGGTGCTGGGCGTACATGCTCTCATGATACGTTTCCTGATAGACCATCACGCCGTCCAGGCCGAGGGTTTTCAGTTCGGCGTACTCTTCGGTGCTCAGCGGCTGTACCTCCATCTGGAGCGAGGAGAAGCGGCTGCGGATCGCCGGCAAATGCTGGCGAAAATAGTCCATCCCCACTTTGCCCTGATGTTCGCCGGTGACCAGCAGCAGATGCTCAAAGCCCATCTGGCGGATGGCGGCGCACTCGCGGGTAATTTCATCGCTATCCAGCGTCTTGCGCTTGATGCGGTTGCTCATCGAAAAGCCGCAGTAGGTGCAGTCGTTCGCGCACAGGTTAGAGAGATAAAGGGGAACGTAGAAGCTGACGGTGTTGCCAAAGCGCTGGCGGGTCAGGCGCTGCGCGCGCTGCGCCAGCGGCTCCAGATAACCGGCGGCGGCGGGGGAGAGCAGGGCCATCATATCGTCGCGAGTCAGTCTGTTTTGCCGCTATCGCCCGCTCGACGTCGGCAGGCGTTTTGCTGTTGATACGCAGGCGGATGTCATCCCACTCCAGCTGCTTCCAGCGGTCGGTGAAGGTGCTCATGCCAGCGCCTCCAGGAAACCGGTCAGCGGGCTGGTGGCCTGCGCCTGGGCGCTGCGCGCGCCGGGTCCGGCCTGACGGGCCAGCAGGCCCGCTTCTACCGCCAGACGAAACGCGCGCGCCATGGTTACCGGATCGTCAGCGACGGCGATTGCGGTATTCACCAGCACCGCGTCGGCGCCCATCTCCAGCGCCTGCGCCGCATGGCTTGGCACGCCAATACCGGCGTCAACGACCACCGGTACCGTGGCCTGGGCGATAATGATTTCCAGCATGGCGCGGGTTTCCAGTCCTTGATTGGAGCCGATGGGGGCGCCGAGCGGCATTACCGCCGCGCAGCCCACCTCCTCCAGCCGTTTACACAGCACCGGGTCGGCGCCGCAGTAGGGCAGAACCACGAAACCTTCCCGTACCAGGATCTCCGCCGCCTTCAGGGTTTCGATGGGATCCGGCAGCAGCCAGCGCGCGTCCGGATGAATCTCCAGCTTTAACCAGTGAGTGCCAAGGGCTTCCCGCGCCAGGCGGGCGGCGAACACGGCCTCTTCCGCCGTTTTCGCTCCCGAGGTATTCGGCAGCAGGCTGACGCCGGCGGCCAGTAAAGGCGCGAGGATCGCATCATTGTGCTGACGTAAATCGACGCGCTTCATTGCCAGCGTCACCAGTCTGGCTTCCCGAGGCGCGGATCGCCTCGACCATAAGGTCCGGCGCGGAAAATTTCCCGGTACCGGTAAAAATATGTGAGTCGAACGTTTTGTCTGCGATACGTAACATGTCAGCCTCCGGCGATAACCTGAAAAAGCAGGACCCGATCGCCTTCCTGCAGAAGATGGTGATCCCACTGCTCGCGCGGCAGGACCTGTTGATTGAGCGCCAGCGCGATGCCCGCCTGCTGCTGTTCCAGCTGAACGAGCAGGGCGGCGACGGTGATCGCGTCGGCGCAGCGGAGCGGCTCGTCGTTAAACCAAATCTGCATGTTCTCCTCCGCATACCGGACAGCCCTGAGCCCGCTGTAATGCAAGTGCGCGCCAGCTGCTGGTGCGGGCGTCAAATAGTCGCAGCGTATTACGCGGCGTGGTCATGCCGGAGAGCAGCTTGATCGCCTCCAGCGCCTGCAGCGTACCCATAATGCCGACCACCGGCCCGATAACGCCCGCGGTGCGGCAGACTGCGCTCGGGTTCGGCCGTATCCGGCCACAGGCAGCGATAGCAGCCCTGCTCCCACGGCGGGGTCAGGACCATCAGCTGCCCACCAAGCCCGACGGCGCTGGCGGTAATTAATGGCGTTTTGCGCGCCACGCAGGCGGCGTTGATGGCCTGACGGCTCTCCATGTTATCGGTACAGTCCAGCACCAGATCGGCCTGCGCCACTTCAGCCAGCAGCGTTTCGCCGCCCAATCGCTGTCGCAGGGGGATAACATCGATCTGCGGATTGAGCCGCGCCAGCCGTTGGCGGGCCGCCGTCGCTTTCGGCCGGGCAATGTCGTCGCTGGTGAACAAAATCTGCCGCTGCAGGTTGCTGACGTGGACATCATCGTCGTCGGCGAGGACCAGCGTACCGACGCCGGCGCCCGCCAGATAGAGCGCCGCCGGGGAGCCGAGTCCACCGAGCCCGACGATCAGCACCCGGCTGGCCAGCAGCTTCTGCTGACCTTCGATGGCAATATCCTCCAGCATCAGCTGGCGGCTGTAGCGCATAAAATCGCTATCATTCATCGCCTGCTCCCGCCATTTCCAGCAGCTGCGCGGTGGCCAGCTGCCAGTCCGCCGCCTGGGTAATCGCGCTGACCACGGCAATGCTGCCAACGCCGGTGCCCAGTACCGCCGGTGCGCGCTCGAGGCTGATGCCGCCAATGGCCACCGTCGGGTAGTCCTGCAGCCGGCTGATATGCCGGGCCAGCTGCGCCAGCCCCTGCGGCGCGGAGGGCATCTGCTTGGTTTGGGTCGGGAAAACGTGGCCTAATGCGATATACGAGGGGCGAGCGGCCAGCGCGACGTCAATCTCCATATCGTCATGCGTCGAGATGCCGAGGCGCAGCCCGGCGTTGCGGATCGCGTTCAGGTCCGTCGTTTCCAGATCCTCCTGGCCCAGATGCACGCCGTAGGCCTGATGCTTAATAGCCAGCTGCCAGTAGTCGTTGATAAACAGCCGGGCGTGATATTGACGGCCAAGCGCGATAGCGGCGATAACGTTATCCTCAACGTCGGCCTCGCGCTTATCCTTAATGCGCAGCTGGATGGTGCGCACGCCCGCTGTCAGCAGGCGTTCAATCCACGCCACGCTATCGACGACCGGGTAGAGCCCTAAACGAAACGGGACCGGGGGAAAATCGGGTTGATACATCAGGCTTGCTCCTTACGTAAATAGATTTCGCCGCCGCGAGCGCGGAAGTTCTGCGACATATCGGCCATTCCGCTTTCGATATCCTGACGGGCGGCGTAGTCGCGCACTTCCTGGCTGATTTTCATTGAACAGAATTTGGGTCCGCACATGGAGCAGAAATGGGCGACTTTTCCCGACTCCTGCGGCAGGGTTTCATCGTGCCAGGCGCGGGCGGTAAACGGGTCGAGGGCGAGGTTGAACTGATCCTCCCAGCGGAACTCAAAACGCGCTTTGGACATGGCGTTATCGCGGATCTGCGCCCCGGGATGGCCTTTGGCAAGGTCGGCGGCGTGGGCGGCGATTTTGTAGGTTATCAGCCCCTGCTTCACGTCCTCTTTGTTCGGCAGCCCGAGGTGCTCTTTCGGCGTCACGTAGCAGAGCATCGCGCAGCCAAACCAGCCGATCATCGCGGCGCCAATGCCGGAAGTGAAGTGATCGTAGCCGGGAGCGATATCGGTGGTTAACGGCCCGAGGGTATAGAACGGCGCTTCGTGACAGTGCTCCAGCTCTTCGGTCATGTTGCGGCGGATCATCTGCATCGGCACGTGACCCGGACCTTCAATCATCACCTGCACGTCGTACTCCCAGGCGATTTTCGTCAGCTCGCCTAAGGTTCGCAGCTCTGCAAACTGCGCTTCATCGTTGGCGTCCTGGATCGAGCCGGGGCGCAGACCGTCGCCGAGCGAAAGCGAAACGTCATAGGCGGCGCAGATTTCACAAATTTCGCGGAAGTGCTGATAGAGGAAGTTTTCCTGATGGTGCGACAGGCACCATTTCGCCATGATCGAACCGCCGCGGGAGACAATGCCGGTGAGGCGTCTGGCGGTCAGCGGCACGTAGCGCAGCAGGACGCCGGCGTGGATGGTGAAGTAGTCAACGCCTTGCTCCGCCTGTTCCAGCAGGGTGTCGCGAAAGGCTTCCCAGCTCAGGTCCTCGGCAATGCCGTTGACCTTTTCCAGCGCCTGATAGATCGGCACCGTACCGATAGGTACCGGACTGTTACGTAGGATCCACTCGCGGGTTTCGTGGATATAGCGGCCGGTGGAGAGATCCATCACCGTATCCGCGCCCCAGCGGGTTGACCACACCAGCTTTTCGACCTCCTCCTCAATGGACGAGGTGACGGCGGAGTTGCCGATATTGGCGTTAACTTTGACCAGAAAATTACGGCCAATGATCATCGGCTCCGACTCGGGATGGTTAATATTGGCGGGAATAATGGCGCGCCCGGCGGCCACTTCGTCGCGGACAAACTCCGGCGTGATGTTGTCCGGCAGATGGGCGCCAAACCCTTCTCCCGTGTGCTGGTGGCGCAGCACTTCGCTGCGAATGCGCTCGCGGCCCATGTTTTCGCGGAGGGCGATAAATTCCATCTCCGGCGTGACGAGGCCCCGGCGGGCGTAGTGGAGCTGGGTCACGCGGCGGCCTGCTCTGGCCCGCTTTGGCGTCAGCAGGCGGCTGAAGCGCAGCCCGTCAAGGCCGTCATCGGCCAGGCGTTGTTGGGTGTAAGCGGAGCTGCGATGGCTCAGCGGTTCGCTATCGTTACGCGCGTCAATCCACGGCTGGCGCAGCTTTGCCAGACCCAGGTGGACATTGATCGCGATATCGGGGTCGCCGTAGGGACCGGAGGTGTCGTACACCGGGATCGCTTCGTTATCTTCATAGCGCGGATTTTCTTTGCCGCCGCCGATAAGCGTGGGGCTAAGCTGGATTTCCCGCATCGGGACGCGAATATCATCCTGCGAACCCTGAATGTAGATACGCTGCGAGTTGGGGAAGGCCGAACCTTCAAGCGTGTCGATAAAACGCTGGGCGCGTTCGCGCTGCTGTCGGCGGGTCAGTTTTTCTGTAGACATAGCTCATTCCAGATGAAAAGGAGATGGCTTGTCAGACGACGGATGGAGTAACAGATGCGTTTGGTCCCTGAGGGACGGCCGCTCTTTGCAGTTTACTCTTGTTCCCTTCGCAGGTATTAGCCTGATCAGGTTCCGCGGATCCCGAATTAACGGTCTCAGCCTTTTCCACTTTATCCTTCGCGCTGCCTCTTCGTTGGCTTCGTCCGCTCACTCCGGTCACTTACTGATGTAAGTTCCTGGAGGTTCACTGACTTGCCACCTCGAGGTATCACGAATGCTTTTTGGAAAATGGGCACTCCGACAAGATAACTCTCCCTCCGCAGAGGGAGAATGTATGTAAACTACTCGTTAACGGCTCACAACTCAAGCAGTCGGCGCGATATTGTCGCTGATGCTATCTTTCAGGTTATAGGTCACGGCCAGCGCGATCAGCTTATCTTCCAGCGCAAAACGCGCTTCCAGCGCTTCACCGATATCTGAGAGCGCCTGCTGAAACTCGAGATAGTTATCGTGATCGATCGCGTTTTCGAGGCAGGAGTCGTAATAATCCATAATCTGCTGGGTGTTGGCTTCCAGCTGTGGATAGAGCCTGGTAGCGGCTAAAAGTGGCGTATCGCCTTCCATTTCTCCGATAATGCGTTCATAAATACTAAAATGGCCGGATGAGAGGTAATCCACCAGGCTTTGGCAAAAGTTATCCAGCGCCTTTTCATTAAGCCGCATAAATGACTCTTTGCCAGGTTTCAGGCCAACCAGCTTGTAGTAAGCCACGAGCAAATGCTTACGTACATGCAGCCAGCGATCGACCAGTTCATTACTGCCTCCAACACGTTCCGTTAGGTTTTCCAGCTGGTTTAACATGGTTGACTCCGCAAGATTAAGAAAAATAACGTTGCTCACCAAAATGTAAATATAATGTTAAAAGTGCCAGTAAAATTAAGGTAGTGCAATAGATATGGATCGTATTATTGAAAAATTAGATCGCGGCTGGTGGATCGTCAGTCACGAACAAAAATTATGGTTACCCGACGGGGAATTACCACACGGCGAAGCGGTAAATTTTAATCTTGTCGGTCAGCAGGCGCTGCAGATTGGCGAATGGCAAGGTGATACGGTGTGGCTGATACGCCAGGATCGTCGGCAGGATATGGGATCGCTGCGGCAGCTGCTGGATCAGGATCCTGGCCTGTTTCAGCTGGCGGGCCGCGGCATTCAGCTGGCCGAGTTTTATCGCTCGCATAAGTTCTGCGGCTACTGCGGACACCCGATGCATCCGAGCAAAACCGAATGGGCGATGCTGTGTAGCCACTGCCGCGAGCGCTACTATCCGCAGATCGCGCCGTGCATGATTGTCGCCATTCGCCGGGATGACACTATTCTGCTGGCGCAGCACACCCGCCACCGCAACGGCGTACATACGGTGCTGGCCGGCTTTGTCGAAGTCGGGGAGACTCTCGAGCAGACGGTGGCGCGAGAGGTGATGGAAGAGTGTGGCATTAAGGTGAAGAACCTGCGCTACGTGACCTCCCAGCCGTGGCCGTTTCCGCAGTCGCTGATGACCGCATTTATGGCGGAATACGACAGCGGTGAGATTGTCATCGATCGCAAAGAGCTGCTGGAGGCGGGCTGGTATCGTTACGACGACTTGCCGCTTCTGCCGCCGCCGGGAACCGTGGCGCGCCGGCTGATTGAAGATACGGTGGCAATGTGTCGGGCCGACTATGAATGACGTGATACAATGACGGCCTGACGCATTAAGGAATTGCAAAATGACCGAACTGAAGAACGATCGTTATCTGCGTGCGCTGCTGCGCCAGCCCGTTGATGTGACCCCGGTGTGGATGATGCGCCAGGCGGGCCGCTATTTACCGGAGTACAAAGCCACTCGCGCCGAAGCGGGCGACTTTATGTCGCTGTGTAAAAATGCCGAGCTGGCCTGTGAAGTCACCCTGCAGCCGCTGCGTCGCTACGCGCTGGACGCGGCGATCCTCTTTTCAGACATTCTGACCATTCCGGACGCGATGGGCCTGGGGCTGTACTTCGAAGCCGGCGAAGGCCCGCGCTTTACCTCGCCAGTTACCTGCGAAGCCGACGTCGACAAACTGCCGATCCCCGATCCGGAAGATGAGCTTGGCTACGTCATGAACGCGGTGCGCACCATCCGCCGCGAGCTAAAAGGCGAGGTTCCGCTGATTGGCTTCTCCGGCAGCCCGTGGACGCTGGCGACCTATATGGTTGAAGGCGGCAGCAGCAAAGCCTTTACCGTTATCAAGAAGATGATGTACGCCGAGCCGAAGATGCTGCACGCCTTGCTTGATAAGCTGGCTAAAAGCGTCACGCTGTACCTGAACGCCCAGATTAAAGCCGGCGCGCAGTCGGTGATGATTTTTGATACCTGGGGCGGAGTGCTGACCGGCCGCGATTATCAGCAGTTCTCGCTCTACTACATGCATAAAATCGTCGATGGCCTGCTGCGCGAAAATGAAGGCCGCCGCGTGCCGGTGACCCTGTTTACCAAAGGCGGCGGACAGTGGCTGGAAGCGATTGCGGAGACCGGCTGCGATGCGCTGGGCCTCGACTGGACAACCGATATCGCCGATGCGCGCCGTCGCGTTGGCCACAAGGTCGCGCTGCAGGGCAATATGGATCCTTCCATGCTTTATGCACCCGCTGCCCGCATTGAAGAAGAGGTGGCGACTATTCTGGCCGGTTTTGGGCAGGGAGAAGGGCACGTCTTCAACCTCGGTCACGGCATTCATCAGGACGTGGATCCTGCGCATGCGGGCGTGTTTGTGGAGGCGGTACACCGGCTGTCAGCGCAGTATCATCGCTAAGGAGCGACTATGGATTTGGCTTCTCTCCGTACCCTGCAGCGTGATTTAGCAGAATCGGTCATTCGTGAGGATCGGCTGGATCGCGATCCGCCGCGGCTGATCGGCGGCGCGGACGTCGGGTTTGAGCAGGAGGGAGAAGTCACCCGCGCGGCGATGGTGCTGCTGGCTTGGCCTTCGCTGGAGCTGGTTGAATATCAGGTGGCGCGCGTTGCCACCACCATGCCCTATATTCCCGGCTTCCTCTCCTTTCGTGAAACCCCCGCGCTGCTGGCGGCGTGGGAGCGGCTTTCGCAAAAACCGGATCTGCTATTCGTCGACGGCCACGGCATTTCCCATCCCCGACGCCTTGGCGTAGCCAGCCATTTCGGGCTGCTGGTGGATGTGCCCACCATCGGCGTGGCGAAAAAGCGCCTGTGCGGCAAATGCGACTCCCCGGGCGATGAGCCGGGGGCGCTGTCGCCGCTGATGGATAAAAACGAACAGTTGGCGTGGGTGCTGCGCAGCAAGGTGCGCTGTAACCCGCTCTTTGTCAGCACCGGCCACCGGGTTGGCCTGGATAGCGCCTTAATGTGGGTGGAGCGCTGTATGAAAGGCTATCGCCTGCCGGAGCCGACGCGTTGGGCGGATGCGGTGGCATCAGAGCGTCCGGCGTTTATCCGTTGGCAAGCAAATCACGGCTGATTCAGGTAAACTGCGGCTAATTTCTGACTTCGAGAATTCATCATGTTACAAAACCCGATTCATCTGCGCCTGGAGAAGCTGGAAAGCTGGCAGCACGTCACTTTTATGGCCTGCTTGTGTGAGCGCATGTATCCCAATTACGCCATGTTTTGCCAGCAAACCGAATTTGCCGATGGCCAGCTGTATCGCCGTATCCTTGATTTGATCTGGGAAACCTTAACGGTCAAAGACGCGAAGGTGAATTTCGATAGCCAGCTGGAGAAGCTGGAAGAGGCGATTCCGGTGGCTGACGACTATGATCTGTACGGCGTCTATCCGGCGATCGATGCCTGTGTTGCCCTGAGTGAACTGATTCATTCGCGCCTGAGCGGCGAAACCCTCGAGCACGCCATTGAGGTGAGCAAGAGTTCCATTACCACCGTCGCGATGCTGGAAATGACCCAGGCAGGTCGTGAAATGACCGACGAAGAGCTCAAAGAGAACCCGGCGGTTGAACAAGAATGGGACATTCAGTGGGAAATTTTCCGTCTTCTGGCCGACTGCGAAGAGCGCGATATTGAACTGATAAAAGGACTGCGTGCCGACCTTCGTGAAGCCGGCGAGAGCAATATTGGTATAAATTTTCAGCAGTGAGACCAGAAAACGTGATTTACCGCCTGAATTGTAGCGTCTGAAGGCTTCCATTCCGCCCCCCGTCTGGTCTACATTTGGAGGGCGAAAAAAAGTGGCTATCGGTGCGTGTATGCAGGAGAGTGTTTTTCAGCATTTCCGTCGCACTCGGTGCTTAGCAAGCGATAAACACATTGTAAGGATAACTTATGAACAAGACTCAACTGATTGATGTAATTGCGGACAAAGCAGACCTGTCCAAAGCACAGGCAAAAGCTGCCCTGGAATCTACCCTGGCTGCAATTACTGAGTCTCTGAAAGAAGGTGATGCTGTCCAACTGGTTGGCTTCGGTACCTTCAAAGTGAACCACCGCGCTGAGCGTACTGGCCGCAACCCGCAGACCGGTAATGAAATCAAAATTGCCGCTGCTAACGTGCCGGCGTTTGTTTCAGGCAAAGCACTGAAAGACGCAGTTAAGTAAGACCGCGTGGCAGTGAACAGTTTTACCGAAGGGGCCTCGAAGCCCCTTTTGTCTGTTTGGCGTCGCGCGCTGACGCTGGCAGGCGCACTGCTGCTCACTGCCTGCAGCCATGATTCCTCGCTCCCACCTTTTACCGCCAGCGGCTATGCTGACAATCAGGGAGCGATGCGTATCTGGCGCCAGGATTCCAATGGCGAGGTGCATCTTCTCGCCGCTTTTAGCCCATGGCGTCACGGCAATACCTCAACCAGCGAGTACCGCTGGCAGGACGATCGGCTGACGCTGATTGAGCTCAACGTTTACGGCAAGACCACGGAACATATTCGCGCCCGCTTTGATGACCAGGGCGAGCTGAGCTTTATGCAGCGTGAAATCGACGGGCAAAAGCAGCAGCTCTCCAGCGACCAGGTCGCGCTCTACCGCTACCGGGCGACGCAGATTCGCCAGACAAGCGACGCATTGCGTCAGGGCCGCGTTGTGCTGCGTCAGGGACGCTGGCACACCGCCGATCGGACCGTCACCACCTGTGAAGGGCAGACCGTTAAGCCCGACCTCGATGCCCGGGCGTTAGCCCATATCGCCCGCCGTCAGGATCACTCGTCCGTAGAGGTCAGCGTCGCGTGGCTGGAAGCCTCTGAAGGTTCGCAGCTGCTGCTGGTGGCAAACGAAGACTTCTGTACCTGGCAGCCGCAGGAAAAAACCTTCTAACGCTTTATCCGCGCTTCATACTCCGATGCGCGCACTCTTGCTTCGCCGCTCCTGTGCAGAGCCGGACTCCGCGCATGCCAAATAAAACGGGCGGCCACAAATTAATGAGGCCGCCCGTTAATACAGAAACCCGACGGATGAAATGACTTCGTTAGTTTTGCTCGCGAGCGATGGCGCGCCAGCCGATATCGTCGCGGCTAAAGCTGCCGTCCCAACGGATATCGGTAAGCAGCTCATAGGCGCGCTGCTGCGCCTGGGCCACGCTATCACCCAGCGCCGTTACGCACAGTACGCGGCCGCCGTTGGTAAGCACGCGCTGGTCGGCAGAAAGCCGGGTGCCCGCATGGAACACTTTGCCATCCGCCGCGTCTTCCTGCGGTAGGCCGAAGATCTCATCGCCGGTAGCGTAGCTGCCCGGATAGCCGCCCGCGGCCACCACCACGCCGAGAGAGGCGCGGCTGTCCCACTCTGATGTTTTCTCATCCAGCTTGCCATCACAGGCGGCGAGGCACAGCTCCACCATGTCCGACTTCATGCGCAGCATGATGGGCTGCGTTTCCGGATCGCCGAAGCGGCAGTTGAACTCGATAACTTTCGGGTTGCCCTGCTTATCGATCATCAGACCCGCGTAGAGAAAGCCGGTATAGGTATTGCCTTCCGCCGCCATCCCTTTGACCGTTGGCCAAATGATACGCTCCATGGTGCGCTGATGGACCTCATCGGTGACCACCGGAGCCGGAGAGTACGCGCCCATGCCGCCGGTGTTAGGGCCGGTATCGCCATTACCGACGCGCTTGTGGTCCTGGCTGGTGGCCATCGGCAGAACGTGCTCGCCGTCGACCATCACGATAAAGCTGGCCTCTTCGCCGTCGAGGAACTCTTCAATAACGATACGATGGCCGGCGTCGCCGAAGGCATTGCCTGCCAGCATATCGTGAACGGCGGCTTCCGCCTCTTCGAGCGTCATCGCGACAATCACGCCTTTCCCGGCCGCCAGGCCGTCGGCTTTGATAACGATCGGCGCGCCTTTCTCCCGCAGGTACGCGAGGGCAGGCTCAACCTCGGTAAAGTTCTGGTATTCGGCGGTGGGGATCTTGTGACGCGCGAGGAAATCTTTGGTAAAGGCCTTAGAGCCCTCGAGCTGCGCGGCACCTTCCGTTGGGCCGAAGATTTTCAGTCCGGCGGCGCGGAAGGCATCCACGATGCCGATCACCAGCGGCGCTTCCGGGCCGACGATGGTCAGATCGATATTTTCACGCTGTGCGAAGCTCTGCAGCGCCGGAATGTCGGTCACGCCGATAGCCACGTTCTGCAGCGCGGGCTCCAGGGCGGTGCCGGCATTACCCGGAGCCACATAAACGGTATCAACCAGCGGCGATTGCGCCGCTTTCCATCCTAACGCGTGCTCGCGCCCGCCGTTACCAATCACTAATACTTTCATGTGTTACTCCGAGAATTAATGGCGGAAATGGCGCATGTCGGTGAAGATCATCGCGATGCCGTGCTCGTCGGCGGCGGCAATCACCTCATCGTCGCGAATAGAGCCGCCCGGCTGGATCACGCAGCTCACGCCTACGGCCGCGGCCGCATCAATGCCGTCACGGAACGGGAAGAATGCGTCGGATGCCATGGCTGAGCCTTTCACTTCCAGGCCTTCGTCGCCGGCTTTAATCCCGGCGATTTTGGCGGAGTAAACGCGGCTCATCTGGCCTGCGCCTATGCCGATGGTCATATTCTCTTTGGCATAAACGATAGCGTTGGATTTGACGAACTTGGCCACTTTCCAGCAGAACAGCGCATCGCGCAGCTCCTGCTCGCTCGGCTGGCGCTTGCTGACCACGCGCAGTTCAGCGCTGGTGACCATGCCCAGATCGCGATCCTGCACCAGCAGCCCGCCGTTGACGCGTTTGAAATCAAGGCCCGGTACGCGTGAGGTCCACTCGCCGCAAGTCAGCACGCGGACGTTCTGTTTCGCCGCGGTAATTTCCAGCGCCTCTTCGCTAGCGGAGGGGGCGATGATCACTTCGACAAACTGGCGGGAGATAATGGCCTGCGCGGTTTCGGCATCCAGCTCGCGGTTGAAGGCGATAATGCCGCCGAACGCTGAGGTCGGGTCGGTTTTATAGGCGCGGTCGTAGGCATCCAGCAGGGAATCGCTTACCGCAACGCCGCACGGGTTGGCGTGCTTGACGATAACGCATGCCGGCTCGCTGAACTCTTTCACGCACTCCAGCGCGGCATCGGTATCGGCAATGTTGTTGTAGGAAAGCGCTTTGCCCTGCAGTCTGCCGGGCGGTGGCAACGGATGCTTCCTTAATTTCTTCTTCTATATAGAAAGCGGCCTGCTGATGGCTGTTCTCACCGTAGCGCATATCCTGCTTCTTAATAAAGTTCAGATTCAGGGTACGCGGGAAGCGGCCTGAAGCTTCCTGAGTTTCACCGTGATAGGCCGGAACCATGCTGCCGAAGTAGTTGGCAATCATGCTGTCATAGGCGGCAGTGTGCTCAAAAGCTTTAATGGCGAGGTCGAAACGGGTTTCGAGAGTCAGGGAGCCTTCGTTGGCGTCCATCTCTTTAATAATGGCGGCGTAGTCGCTGCTCTTAACAACGATAGCGACATCTTTATGGTTCTTGGCCGCGGAGCGCACCATGGTCGGGCCGCCGATATCGATGTTCTCAACCGCATCTTCCAGCGAACAGCCTTCACGGGCGACGGTCTGGGCAAAGGGGTAAAGGTTAACGACGACCATATCAATAGGAGAGATCGCGTGCTGCGCCATGATCTCATCATCCTGACCGCGACGACCCAGAATGCCGCCGTGTACTTTCGGATGCAGGGTCTTCACGCGTCCATCCATCATTTCCGGGAAACCGGTGTAGTCAGAGACTTCGGTTACCGGCAGGCCTTTCTCTGCCAGCAGGCGTGCGGTACCACCCGTAGAGAGTAGCTCAACACCACGAGCGGAAAGAGCCTGCGCGAATTCGACGATACCGGCCTTATCAGAAACACTGAGCAGGGCGCGGCGGACTGGACGACGTTGTTGCATGGTATTAAATCCCCAGGATTTGAACATTACAGAGAGCGTTAGGTGAGTTTTTGTCTAAAAACTCACCTAACGCACCCAACCGGGCGTCCGTGTCATAGCGCGGCATTGTAACGAAAACGTTTGCGCAACGCTCGCGAATTTTTATCTTTCTCCTGACAGGGCGAAATCTTTCCTTATCTCTCCTTAATAGAAGGGCGCAGCGACGGCCTTTATAGAGAGGGAACGCCGATGATCTGTGGATAATTCTGTGCGTAACAGGGTATAAACCGGGGTTTTGCTGGGGAATGCAGCAGTCAGTCATTTTTCTGCAATTTAACTATTGCGGGCGCTCGAGAACTCCCTATAATGCGCCTCCATCGACACGGAACAACGGCAAACAAGCCGCCGGGTTGAAAGAGAAAACTTCTGAAAAACGAGGTTGACTCTGTAAGAGGAAAGCGTATTATACGCCACCTCGCAACGGTGAGCGAAAGCCGCGTCGCACCTGCTCTTTAACAATTTATCAGACAATCTGTGTGGGCACTCAAAGTGACATGGATTCTTAACGTCTTCGGACGAAAAATGAATACCAAGTCTCTGAGTGAACATACGTAATTCATTACGAAGTTTAATTCACGAGCATCAAACTTAAATTGAAGAGTTTGATCATGGCTCAGATTGAACGCTGGCGGCAGGCCTAACACATGCAAGTCGAACGGTAGCACAGAGAGCTTGCTCTCGGGTGACGAGTGGCGGACGGGTGAGTAATGTCTGGGAAACTGCCTGATGGAGGGGGATAACTACTGGAAACGGTAGCTAATACCGCATAACGTCGCAAGACCAAAGTGGGGGACCTTCGGGCCTCATGCCATCAGATGTGCCCAGATGGGATTAGCTTGTAGGTGAGGTAATGGCTCACCTAGGCGACGATCCCTAGCTGGTCTGAGAGGATGACCAGCCACACTGGAACTGAGACACGGTCCAGACTCCTACGGGAGGCAGCAGTGGGGAATATTGCACAATGGGCGCAAGCCTGATGCAGCCATGCCGCGTGTATGAAGAAGGCCTTCGGGTTGTAAAGTACTTTCAGCGAGGAGGAAGGTGTTGAGGTTAATAACCTCAGCAATTGACGTTACTCGCAGAAGAAGCACCGGCTAACTCCGTGCCAGCAGCCGCGGTAATACGGAGGGTGCAAGCGTTAATCGGAATTACTGGGCGTAAAGCGCACGCAGGCGGTCTGTTAAGTCAGATGTGAAATCCCCGGGCTCAACCTGGGAACTGCATTTGAAACTGGCAGGCTTGAGTCTTGTAGAGGGGGGTAGAATTCCAGGTGTAGCGGTGAAATGCGTAGAGATCTGGAGGAATACCGGTGGCGAAGGCGGCCCCCTGGACAAAGACTGACGCTCAGGTGCGAAAGCGTGGGGAGCAAACAGGATTAGATACCCTGGTAGTCCACGCTGTAAACGATGTCGACTTGGAGGTTGTTCCCTTGAGGAGTGGCTTCCGGAGCTAACGCGTTAAGTCGACCGCCTGGGGAGTACGGCCGCAAGGTTAAAACTCAAATGAATTGACGGGGGCCCGCACAAGCGGTGGAGCATGTGGTTTAATTCGATGCAACGCGAAGAACCTTACCTGGTCTTGACATCCACGGAATTCAGCAGAGATGCTTTAGTGCCTTCGGGAACCGTGAGACAGGTGCTGCATGGCTGTCGTCAGCTCGTGTTGTGAAATGTTGGGTTAAGTCCCGCAACGAGCGCAACCCTTATCCTTTGTTGCCAGCGATTCGGTCGGGAACTCAAAGGAGACTGCCAGTGATAAACTGGAGGAAGGTGGGGATGACGTCAAGTCATCATGGCCCTTACGACCAGGGCTACACACGTGCTACAATGGCATATACAAAGAGAAGCGACCTCGCGAGAGTAAGCGGACCTCATAAAGTATGTCGTAGTCCGGATCGGAGTCTGCAACTCGACTCCGTGAAGTCGGAATCGCTAGTAATCGTGGATCAGAATGCCACGGTGAATACGTTCCCGGGCCTTGTACACACCGCCCGTCACACCATGGGAGTGGGTTGCAAAAGAAGTAGGTAGCTTAACCTTCGGGAGGGCGCTTACCACTTTGTGATTCATGACTGGGGTGAAGTCGTAACAAGGTAACCGTAGGGGAACCTGCGGTTGGATCACCTCCTTACCTGAAAGAACCTGCCTTTGTAGTGCTCACACAGATTGTCTGATGAAAAGTAAATAGCAAGGCGTCTTGCGATTGAGACTTCAGTGTCCCCTTCGTCTAGAGGCCCAGGACACCGCCCTTTCACGGCGGTAACAGGGGTTCGAATCCCCTAGGGGACGCCACTTGCTGGTATGTGAGTGAAAGACGCGTGCCGATATATCTCAAAACTGATTCTCAGGAATCACGTTTGAGATATTTGCTCTTTAAAAATCTGGATCAAGCTGAAAATTGAAACGACACACTTTAAGTGTGTTCGAGTCTCTCAAATTTTCGCAACACGACTGTTTTACGAAACAGCTTCGGGTTGTGAGGTTAAGCGACTAAGCGTACACGGTGGATGCCCTGGCAGTCAGAGGCGATGAAGGACGTGCTAATCTGCGATAAGCGTCGGTAAGGTGATATGAACCGTTATAACCGGCGATTTCCGAATGGGGAAACCCAGTGTGATTCGTCACACTATCGTTAAGTGAATACATAGCTTAACGAAGCGAACCGGGGGAACTGAAACATCTAAGTACCCCGAGGAAAAGAAATCAACCGAGATTCCCCCAGTAGCGGCGAGCGAACGGGGAGCAGCCCAGAGTCTGAATCAGCATGTGTGGTAGTGGAACGGTCTGGAAAGTCCGGCGGTACAGGGTGATAGTCCCGTACACAAAATCACACATACTGTGAACTCGAAGAGTAGGGCGGGACACGTGGTATCCTGTCTGAATATGGGGGGACCATCCTCCAAGGCTAAATACTCCTGACTGACCGATAGTGAACCAGTACCGTGAGGGAAAGGCGAAAAGAACCCCGGCGAGGGGAGTGAAAAAGAACCTGAAACCGTGTACGTACAAGCAGTGGGAGCATCCTTCGGGGTGTGACTGCGTACCTTTTGTATAATGGGTCAGCGACTTATATTCTGTAGCAAGGTTAACCGAATAGGGGAGCCGCAGGGAAACCGAGTCTTAACTGGGCGTTAAGTTGCAGGGTATAGACCCGAAACCCGGTGATCTAGCCATGGGCAGGTTGAAGGTTGGGTAACACTAACTGGAGGACCGAACCGACTAATGTTGAAAAATTAGCGGATGACTTGTGGCTGGGGGTGAAAGGCCAATCAAACCGGGAGATAGCTGGTTCTCCCCGAAAGCTATTTAGGTAGCGCCTCGTGAACTCATCTTCGGGGGTAGAGCACTGTTTCGGCTAGGGGGTCATCCCGACTTACCAACCCGATGCAAACTACGAATACCGAAGAATGTTATCACGGGAGACACACGGCGGGTGCTAACGTCCGTCGTGAAGAGGGAAACAACCCAGACCGCCAGCTAAGGTCCCAAAGTCATGGTTAAGTGGGAAACGATGTGGGAAGGCCCAGACAGCCAGGATGTTGGCTTAGAAGCAGCCATCATTTAAAGAAAGCGTAATAGCTCACTGGTCGAGTCGGCCTGCGCGGAAGATGTAACGGGGCTAAACCATGCACCGAAGCTGCGGCAGCGACGCTTATGCGTTGTTGGGTAGGGGAGCGTTCTGTAAGCCGTTGAAGGTGGCCTGTGAGGGTTGCTGGAGGTATCAGAAGTGCGAATGCTGACATAAGTAACGATAAAGCGGGTGAAAAGCCCGCTCGCCGGAAGACCAAGGGTTCCTGTCCAACGTTAATCGGGGCAGGGTGAGTCGACCCCTAAGGCGAGGCCGAAAGGCGTAGTCGATGGGAAACAGGTTAATATTCCTGTACTCGGTGTTACTGCGAAGGGGGGACGGAGAAGGCTATGTTAGCCGGGCGACGGTTGTCCCGGTTTAAGCATGTAGGCGGAGGCTCCAGGTAAATCCGGAACCTTTTAACGCTGAGGTGTGACGACGAGGCACTACGGTGCTGAAGTAACAAATGCCCTGCTTCCAGGAAAAGCCTCTAAGCATCAGGTAACAACGAATCGTACCCCAAACCGACACAGGTGGTCAGGTAGAGAATACCAAGGCGCTTGAGAGAACTCGGGTGAAGGAACTAGGCAAAATGGTGCCGTAACTTCGGGAGAAGGCACGCTGATGGTAAGTGAAGCGACGTGCTCGTGGAGCTGAAGTCAGTCGAAGATACCAGCTGGCTGCAACTGTTTATTAAAAACACAGCACTGTGCAAACACGAAAGTGGACGTATACGGTGTGACGCCTGCCCGGTGCCGGAAGGTTAATTGATGGGGTTATCCGTAAGGAGAAGCTCTTGATCGAAGCCCCGGTAAACGGCGGCCGTAACTATAACGGTCCTAAGGTAGCGAAATTCCTTGTCGGGTAAGTTCCGACCTGCACGAATGGCGTAATGATGGCCAGGCTGTCTCCACCCGAGACTCAGTGAAATTGAACTCGCTGTGAAGATGCAGTGTACCCGCGGCAAGACGGAAAGACCCCGTGAACCTTTACTATAGCTTGACACTGAACACTGGTCCTTGATGTGTAGGATAGGTGGGAGGCTTTGAAGCGTGGACGCCAGTCTGCGTGGAGCCATCCTTGAAATACCACCCTTTAATGGCTGGTGTTCTAACGTGGGCCCCTGATCGGGGTTGCGGACAGTGTCTGGTGGGTAGTTTGACTGGGGCGGTCTCCTCCCAAAGAGTAACGGAGGAGCACGAAGGTTAGCTAATCCTGGTCGGACATCAGGAGGTTAGTGCAATGGCATAAGCTAGCTTGACTGCGAGCGTGACGGCGCGAGCAGGTGCGAAAGCAGGTCATAGTGATCCGGTGGTTCTGAATGGAAGGGCCATCGCTCAACGGATAAAAGGTACTCCGGGGATAACAGGCTGATACCGCCCAAGAGTTCATATCGACGGCGGTGTTTGGCACCTCGATGTCGGCTCATCACATCCTGGGGCTGAAGTAGGTCCCAAGGGTACGGCTGTTCGCCGTTTAAAGTGGTACGCGAGCTGGGTTTAGAACGTCGTGAGACAGTTCGGTCCCTATCTGCCGTGGGCGCTGGAGAATTGAGGGGGGCTGCTCCTAGTACGAGAGGACCGGAGTGGACGCATCACTGGTGTTCGGGTTGTCATGCCAATGGCATTGCCCGGTAGCTAAATGCGGAAAAGATAAGTGCTGAAAGCATCTAAGCACGAAACTTGCCCCGAGATGAGTTCTCCCTGACTCCCTGAGAGTCCTGAAGGAACGTTGAAGACGACGACGTTGATAGGTCGGGTGTGTAAGCGTAGCGATACGTTGAGCTAACCGATACTAATGAACCGTGAGGCTTAACCTTACAACGCCGAAGCTGTTTTGGCGTGAGACGATAATCAGCTTGATACAGATTAGCTGACAGGCCTTATGGCGTGTTGGCAAACAGAATTTGCCTGGCGGCACTAGCGCGGTGGTCCCACCTGACCCCATGCCGAACTCAGAAGTGAAACGCCGTAGCGCCGATGGTAGTGTGGGGTCTCCCCATGTGAGAGTAGGGAACTGCCAGGCATCAAATAAAACGAAAGGCTCAGTCGAAAGACCGGGCCTTTTGTGTTATGTGTTGTTTGTCGGTAAGCGCTCTCCTGAGGAGGACAAATTCGTCGGGAACGAATTTGCACAGCACGGAGTGCTGCCCGGAGGGTGGCGGGCAGGAAGCCCGGCATACAACTGCCAGGCATCAAACCAGTAAGAAGCCCATCCTCGCGGATGGGCTTTTTGCGTTTTGGGCTATTCATCTTCATCGATATAGAGTTGCCTGAGCGCGCTCATATTCACGATTAAAATCTTGCCGTATTTTGCCTCGATCCATCCCAACTTTTCCCATGCAACCAGACGCTTATTAATAGTCTGACGGGTGGTATTGATAATGGTTGCCAGGTCGTCCTGGGTTAAGTAAAGGTTGATTAATACGCCTTTCTCATGCCATTCGCCATAGCCTTCCGACAAGCTCACCAGACGTTTGGCCAGACGGGCTGAGACGGATAAAAGCGCGCTGTCATGGAGCATCGTGAAGGCGTTGCGCACCACTTTACATAGCAGTAGTGCCAGAAAATGGTGGAGGATGGGATAGTGCTGCAAAAGCGACTCCACGTCGCGCGGCTTCAGCGTCAGCAGTATTGTTTTGCCAAGAGCTCTGGCATCGTGGGTACGGACTGATTTGTCGATCATACCGATTTCACCAAACCAGTTGCCGGGTGAAAGATAGCGAAAAATACACTCTTTGCCATCGGCTGAGACGGAGCTGACTTTGACGGATCCGGTAATGACCGCGTACAGCGCCTGTGATTCATCTCCGCGATAGTGGATCACTTCACCGTTTTCATACTGATAAAAGCTGGCACGGGACAACATCTGTCCACTAAGATAATCAGGTAGCGCCCGGAACCAGCTACTGGTCAGCAGGATCGACTGGATCTCATCCTGCTGAAGATTCCATTCATGTGACTCCTGTGCTACGGCCAATATCTTAACCATCGTTGTTGCTGTCCTGATGTTGATTATTGTCGCAGCACTGTATCATTTCCTATTAATCAGAGTGCCGGAGATATGTCGCCTCACCGGATTTCATAGCGTGTGCCGGGGAGGGTATCGTCTGCGCTTTATCAATCCCAAACCGTCGCAATGCCAGAATCATCAGGCTACCTGATGCCGTGACCAGCGCGAGGAAATAGAGCCCTGCCTGCGGTGAGTTGAAGGAATGCTCTGCCCAGACGCGTAGATTTGGGGCGACGAAGCCTCCTAAATTGCCCATTGAATTAATGAGAGCGATCCCCGAAGCCGCGGCTGCTCCGCCCAGGTACGATGAGGGAAATGTCCAGTAAAGTGGCTGCATGGCAAGGTGTCCCGCAGCCGCAGCGCATAGGGCGACAATCGCGATGAGCGGTATACTCTCAGCGAAGCCAGATAACGCTATGCCCACAGCTCCGCACATGAAAGTGACAGCTGCAACGTAGCGGCGTTCCTGCAGTTTTTCGGCGATCCGTGGCACGTAATACACCGCAATGGCGGCACACAATGGTGGGATAGCGGTGACAAAGCCAACCAGCAGACCGACTTTCGTGCCCATCAGAGTGGCGATCTGGGTTGGCAGGAAGAAATAGATCCCGTAACCGCAAACCTGGACGGTGAACCAAATCAGGCATAGGTAGAGCACGCGTACATCCAGTAGGGCCTGCCACACGCCTTTCGGACCATGGGCCAGTTTCATCTGCTCTTCATGATTAAGCGTCTGGCTTAGCGCCGCTTTCTCTTGCTGCGTTAACCACCTGGCGTCGTCAGGACGATCGTCCAGATAGAAAAAGACCCAAATCCCGACGGCTGAGGCCAACAAACCTTCGACGACGAACATCAACTGCCAGCCATGCAGGCCGAATGCCAGCGTCGTACCTTCCAGAGAAAGCAGCGAGCCGGAAAGCGGGCCGCCGATGATAAAGGCCAGCGGTGCGCCAAACAGAAAATAGCCGGTAACACGTGCGCGGATATGTTGCGGGAACCAGAAAGTCAGATAGAGAATGACGCCGGGAAAGAACCCTGCTTCACTCACCCCCAGCAGAAAACGCAAGAAGATAAACATCGTTTCGGTATGTGCAAACATCATTGCCGCAGAGACCAGACCCCAGGTGATCATGATCCTCGCCAGCCAGACTCGGGCGCCAATTCGGTAAAGCAGAATATTACTTGGGACTTCAAAAAGGGCATAACCGATAAAAAAGATGCCGGCGCCAAAGGCATAGGCTGCATCGCTTAGCCCTGTGTCCAGCTGGAATTCTTGTTTTGCAAAGCCGATATTTGAACGATCCAGATAGGCCAGAATGAACATCAGCGTGACCATCGGGATGATCCGTCGTATGGATTTACGTATTGCCTGTGATAAATCAAGATCGGTAGGGGCGGGCATAGTTCACCTCTTGGTATTTGTCATTATTTTTTGTCGTCCAGACGATGTACCTGTGAGGGTTATCTGACGCTGAAACGCTCAAGGGCTTCCCGCCGCAGCGTGGTGCCTGCGCCTGGCGCCGTGGGGAGAGAATAGAACCCCTCTTTCACTTCTACCGGATCGACGAAACACTCCAACGTCCAGGGGATGAATTCCAGCAGCGAGCAGGCCGGGTGCGCGATGACCAGATGCAACTGAGCCTGCATCATGTCACCGTGATGAGGTGTTACCGGCAGGTTAAATGCCTGCCCGAGGTCGGCAATTTCCCAGACTGCCGTCAGTCCACCGCAGCGCGTGGCGTCTGGTTGTAGGTAATCGACCGCCCCAGCGAGTACAAACTCTTTAAAAGAATCAAAATGATATAGTAGTTCTCCCAGGGCGAGAGGTGTGCTGATATGCTTGGCCAGCGCGCGGTGACTGGATACATCGTCATGCCACATCGGCTCTTCAAACCAGGTAATGTCAAAATCAGCCAGTCGTGAACCATACTGTTTGGCAGTGCTGATATCCCATTTGGCGTTCGCATCCACCATCAGATTGACGTCATCGCCGATCGCTTTTCTGACGGCTTCAATCCGCCTGAGGTCTTCCCGCGGGTCTGGCTTGCCGATTTTCATTTTGATGGCATTAAAGCCCTCTTCAAAAATCATCTTCTTACAGTCATCGACCAACTCGGCGGTCTCCCTGACTAACCAGCCACAATCGGTGTTATAGGCGGAAATGCGAGTGTGCTGTGAGCCGCCAAAAATTTTCCACAGCGGCTGTTCAACCATCTTGGCTTTCAGATCCCACAGCGCAATATCAATGGCAGAGAGCGCCATCTGCATCAATCCTCCGCGTCCCACCCAGATATTGGTTGAACTGCGGGATAATTTACGGTGCAGGTAACGAACTTCATTGGCATCTTCCCCGAGTAACATCGGACCGAAAACATCGCTGATAATGGTGGTGAGCAATCTGTCGGTAGAAATATCAGCATGGGTACCCGTATAACCGTAACCGACCAGCCCATTGTCCGTCTCAATCATGACGCCGGGCATACCCCAGTGTGTAATGCTGTGTGTAGAATCGCCGATGATATTTTTGGTTACCGGCACGTGCATAATAAATGTCGTCAGTTTGGTGATTTTCATGCTTGCTTCCTGTGGCTGTAGACCTGATGGATTGCCGCAATGTAGCAATGGTCTTTCGGGAAGGCTGTCAAACGGTTTACACATCACCAACGGCTGTCGAGATTAATTAAAATATTTGATACGGATCGCGAATTGCTCACATCCTCCTGGTGGGGATGGCCTTTTTATCTTTTTTATTCTTTGTAAGCAGTAACGGATAGACACGGCTCGGGCCGTCAACCTCACAACGTCTCGCCACGTTAAACCGAATGGGGTTGAAACTTTTTCACCTTCTACGTGCAGACTCGACATTTTATTTATTCCTGGTTATTGTTAGCTGTCTGGATGTCTAAACGTTTATACGTATGCTATGAGGTAATAAAGTTATGCCTATTCGGGTGCAGGACGAGCTACCGGCCGTCAATTTCTTGCGCAGTGAGAACGTCTTTGTGATGACGACAACGCGCGCAACGACTCAGGAAATTCGCCCGCTGAAGGTGCTTATCCTCAACCTGATGCCGAAGAAAATCGAGACCGAGAATCAGTTCCTGCGGCTGCTATCGAACTCTCCGCTCCAGCTTGATATCCAGCTGCTGCGCATCGACGCGCGTGAATCCCGCAACACGCCAACCGAGCATCTGAACAACTTCTACTGTAACTTTGAGGACATCTGCGATCAGAACTTTGATGGCCTGATCGTCACCGGCGCGCCGCTGGGGCTGGTCGAATTCAACGACGTTGCCTACTGGCCGCAGATTAAGCAGGTGCTGGAGTGGGCAAAGGATCACGTGACCTCAACGCTGTTTGTCTGTTGGGCCGTACAGGCCGCGCTCAATATCCTTTATGGCATCCCCAAGCAAACCCGCACTGAAAAAATCTCCGGCGTCTTTGAACACCATATTTTGCACCCGCACGCGCTGCTGACCCGCGGTTTCGACGATACCTTCCTCGCGCCACACTCGCGCTACGCCGATTTTCCGGCCGCATTGATCCGCGACTACACCGATTTAGAGATCCTGGCAGAAACCGAAGAGGGTGATGCCTATCTGTTCGCCAGCAAAGATAAGCGCATTGCCTTCGTCACCGGCCACCCGGAATACGATGCTAATACTCTGGCGGGCGAGTTTTTCCGCGATGTGGAAGCGGGTCTCAGCCCGGAAGTTCCGGCCAATTATTTCCCGCATGATGACCCGCAAAACGCCCCGCGGGCCAGCCTGGAGAAGTCACGGAAATCTGCTGTTTGCCAACTGGCTGAACTACTATGTCTACCAAATCACGCCATACGATCTGCGGCATATGAATCCGACTCTGGATTAATCCTCCAGCCAACGCGATCCTAAAGCGTTTCAGCATTTTGCCTCTGGCACCTTCGGGTGCCTTTTTTGTTTCCGAAATTCAATTCATACGTGGAATAAACTTTAATTTTAATGTTATCAATATGTTGAATTGATATTAAAATTAAAATGGAAATTGTTTTTGATTTTGGAAAAATAATGCGTAGTCTTAATTGTGTTGAGCGAAAAGCAGACAACGATCTTTCACTCGCGCCAACTGGATCAACCAAGAGGAGCAGCACAATGACGCAACAGGCGACAATCACTGACGAACTGGCCTTCGGCCAGCCTTATGGCGAACAGGAAAAGCAGATCTTAACGCCCGAGGCGGTGGAGTTCCTGGCGGAACTGGTGAGCCGCTTTACGCCTGAGCGCAATAAGCTGCTGGCGGCGCGTATCCAGCAGCAGCAGGACATTGACGACGGAAAGCTGCCTTATTTTATTTCGGAAACAGCTTCCATTCGTAACGGTGACTGGACAATTCGCGGTATTCCGGCCGATTTACAGGATCGTCGGGTAGAGATCACCGGCCCCGTTGAACGCAAGATGGTGATTAACGCCCTGAATGCTAACGTAAAAGTATTTATGGCTGACTTTGAAGATTCGCTGGCGCCTGACTGGAACAAGGTCATCGATGGTCAGATAAACCTGCGCGATGCGGTCAACGGCACCATCAGCTATACCAACGAAGCGGGGAAAATCTACCAGCTGAAGCCCGATCCTGCGGTGCTGGTTTGCCGGGTACGCGGCCTGCACCTGCCGGAAAAACACGTCACCTGGCGCGGGGAGTCGATTCCCGGCAGCCTGTTTGATTTTGCGCTCTACTTCTTCCATAACCACCAGGCGCTGCTGGCGAAAGGAAGCGGCCCCTATTTCTATCTGCCGAAGACCCAGGCCTGGCAGGAAGCGGCCTGGTGGAGCGACGTTTTCAGCTACACCGAAGATCGCTTTGAACTGCCGCGCGGCACCATCAAGGCGACGCTGCTGATTGAAACGCTGCCGGCGGTGTTCCAGATGGATGAAATTCTCCATGCGCTGCGGGACCATATCGTTGGCCTGAACTGCGGGCGTTGGGACTACATTTTCAGCTACATCAAAACCTTAAAAAACCATGCTGATCGTGTCTTACCCGACCGCCAGGTGGTGACGATGGACAAATCGTTCCTCAACGCCTATTCACGCCTGCTGATAAAAACCTGCCACAAGCGCGGCGCGTTTGCGATGGGCGGCATGGCGGCCTTTATCCCCAGCAAAGACGCCGAACGGAACCGTCAGGTGCTCGGCAAGGTCACCGCCGATAAAGAGCTGGAAGCCAAAAACGGCCATGACGGCACCTGGATTGCCCATCCGGGCCTCGCGGATACGGCGATGGAGGTTTTCAATCGCGTGCTGGGCGAACGGACCAACCAGCTGGACGTCAGCCGGGAACAGGATGCGCCGATTACCGCCGAACAGCTGCTGGAGCCCTGCGACGGCGAGCGCACCGAAGCCGGGATGCGCGCCAACATTCGCGTGGCGGTGCAGTACATCGAAGCCTGGATCTCCGGCAACGGCTGCGTACCGATTTATGGCCTGATGGAAGATGCGGCCACGGCAGAAATCTCGCGCACCTCTATCTGGCAATGGATCCATCATCAGAAGACGCTGAGCGACGGGACGCCGGTAACCAAAGCGCTGTTCCGCCAGTGGCTGGGCGAGGAGCTGATGGTTATTCAGGACGAGCTGGGCGAACACCGCTACAGCAGCGGCCGCTTTGACGATGCCGCGCGGCTGATGGAACAAATCACTACCTCAGACGAACTGATTGATTTCTTAACGTTGCCTGGCTACCGCCTGCTGGCGTAATTCACCCACTCGTGACCCTATGGAGCATCTGCATATGAAAACTCGTACTCAGCAAATCGAAGAATTAAACAAAGAGTGGACACAGCCGCGTTGGGAAGGCATTACCCGCCCGTATAGCGCGGAAGAAGTGGTGAAATTACGCGGTTCGGTCAACCCGGAATGTACCCTGGCGCAGCTTGGTGCGGCCAAAATGTGGCGGCTGCTGCACGGCGGCTCGAAGAAGGGCTATATCAACAGCCTTGGCGCGCTGACCGGCGGGCAGGCGCTGCAGCAGGCGAAGGCGGGGATCGAGGCGATTTATCTCTCCGGCTGGCAGGTGGCGGCGGATGCCAACCTGGCTTCCAGCATGTATCCGGATCAATCGCTGTACCCGGCCAACTCGGTGCCGGCGGTGGTGGATCGGATCAACAATACCTTCCGTCGCGCCGATCAGATCCAGTGGTCTGCCGGCATTGAAGCAGACGATCCGCGCTATACCGACTATTTCCTGCCGATCGTGGCGGATGCTGAAGCCGGCTTCGGCGGCGTGCTGAATGCGTTTGAGTTGATGAAATCGATGATTGAGGCCGGCGCAGCGGCGGTTCACTTTGAAGATCAGCTGGCGTCGGTGAAAAAATGCGGCCATATGGGCGGAAAAGTGCTGGTGCCGACGCAGGAAGCGATCCAGAAACTGGTGGCCGCTCGCCTGGCGGCCGACGTCATGGGCGTGCCGACGCTGGTCATCGCCCGAACCGACGCCGATGCTGCGGATCTGATCACCTCCGATTGCGATCCGTACGATCGTGAATTTATTACCGGCGATCGCACCAGTGAAGGCTTTTTCCGCACCCACGCCGGCATTGAGCAGGCGATTAGCCGCGGCCTGGCCTATGCGCCCTACGCCGACCTCGTGTGGTGTGAAACGTCGAAGCCGGATCTTGAGCAGGCTAAGCGCTTTGCCGACGCAATCCACGCGCGCTTCCCGGGCAAACTGCTGGCCTATAACTGTTCGCCGTCGTTCAACTGGAAGAAGAATCTCGATGACGCCACCATCGCTCGCTTCCAGCAGTCGCTGTCCGATATGGGCTACAAATATCAGTTCATTACTCTGGCTGGCATCCACAGCATGTGGTTCAACATGTTCGACCTCGCCCGCTCCTATGCGCAGGGTGAGGGGATGAAGCACTACGTTGAGAAGGTGCAGCAGCCGGAGTTCGCCGCCGCAGCGGAAGGATACACTTTCGTTTCCCACCAGCAGGAGGTGGGCACCGGCTATTTCGACAAGGTGACGACGATTATCCAGGGGGGCGCCTCTTCGGTAACGGCGTTAACCGGTTCAACGGAAGAAGAGCAGTTCTGATAGGTTTCCCCCTCTCCCTTGCCGGAAGGGGGCTGGGGTGAGGGGGACGATATGACGCGTGGCCTGGAATTATTGATTGCACAGACTATTTTGCAGGGATTTGACGCCCAGTACGGGCGTTTTCTTGAAGTCACCTCGGGCGCGCAGCAGCGCTTTGAGCACGCCGACTGGCACGCCGTTCAGCAGGCGATGAAGCAGCGCATCCATCTCTACGATCATCACGTCGGTCTGGTGGTTGAACAGCTGCGCTGTATTACCGAAGGCAAAAGTACCGACGTCGATTTTTTACTGCGGGTGAAAGAGCACTACACCCACCTGCTACCGGATTACCCTCGCTTCGAAATTGCGGAGAGCTTTTTCAATTCCGTCTATTGTCGGTTGTTTGACCACCGCTCGCTGACTCCCGAGCGGCTCTTTATTTTCAGCTCGCAGCCGGAGCGCAGCTTCCGCTCAATTCCCCGTCCGCTGGCGAAAACGTTTTTCCCCGAGCGCGGCTGGGAAACGTTATTAAACAAGGTATTATCCGATCTCCCCCTGCGGCTGGCATGGCAAAATAAGGCGCGGGATATTGGCTATATCACGGCCAGTCTGGAGGAAGCGCTCGGCAGCGAGATGCTCTCCCGCTCCCATCTGCAAATAGCCAACGAACTCTTCTATCGCAATAAGGCGGCCTGGCTGGTCGCCAAACTGGTGACGCCGGTGGCGACGCTGCCCTTTTTGCTGCCTGTCCATCGCAGCGATGAAGGCGAGCTGTTTATTGATTCCTGCCTGACCACCCACGCGGAGGCGAGCATCGTCTTTGGCTTCGCGCGCTCCTATTTTATGGTTTACGCCCCGCTGCCCGGGGCACTGGTTGAGTGGCTGCGCGAGATCCTGCCGGGGAAAACCACCGCCGAACTGTACATGGCGATTGGCTGCCAGAAGCACGCAAAAACGGAAAGCTATCGCGAATATCTGCACTATATCGCCCGCAGCGACGAGCAGTTTATCGAGGCGCCGGGCATCCGTGGGATGGTGATGCTGGTCTTTACCCTGCCGGGCTTCGACCGGGTATTTAAGATCATCAAGGACCGCTTCGCGCCGCAAAAGGAGATGACCGCCGCCCACGTCCGCGCCTGCTATCAGCTGGTTAAGGAGCACGACCGCGTCGGGCGCATGGCCGATACCCAGGAGTTTGAAAACTTCGTGCTGGATAAGCGGCAAATCGCGCCGCAGCTGATGGCGCTGCTGCAATCGGAAGCCGGGGCTAAAATTACCGATCTCGGCGATCGGATCGCCATCAGCCATCTCTATATCGAGCGGCGCATGGTGCCGCTGAACATCTGGCTGGAGCAGGTTGACGGCCAGGCGCTGCGCGATGCGGTCGAGGAGTACGGGAATGCCATTCGCCAGCTGGCCGCCGCCAATATCTTTCCCGGCGACATGCTATTTAAGAACTTCGGCGTGACCCGCCACGGCCGGGTGGTGTTCTACGACTACGATGAGATTTGCTACATGACGGAGGTTAATTTCCGCGAGATCCCGCCGCCGCGCTATCCGGAAGATGAGCTGGCGAGCGAGCCGTGGTATAGCGTGTCGCCGGGGGACGTTTTCCCGGAAGAGTTCCGCCACTGGCTGTGCGCGGACCCGCGTATCGGGCCGCTGTTTGAGGAGATGCACGCCGACCTGCTGCGGGCCGACTACTGGCGGGAGCTGCAGACGCGCATTCGCCACGGCCACGTGGAAGATGTCTACGCCTACCGCCGCCGCCAGCGCTTTTGCGTGCGCTACGGCGCGATGCGGCAGGCGGAAGGCGCCGGTCAGGTGTAAAAGTAGCGCACCACGTGAAAGAACACCGGCGCGGCAAAGCAGAGGGAATCAATCCTGTCCATCATGCCGCCGTGCCCTTCCAGCATGGCGCCAAAGTCTTTCACTCCCCGATCGCGCTTGATCGCCGACATGCACAGGCCGCCCGCGAACCCCAGCAGGGTGATCAGCAGAGAGATGAAGAAGGCCTGAATCATGCTGAACGGCGTAACCCAGAACAGGGCCGCACCCACCAGGCTGGCGCTGAGAATCCCGCCCACGAAGCCTTCCACCGTTTTGTTCGGGCTCAGCTTCGGCACGATAGGGCGTTTGCCCCACAGCTTGCCGAATACGTACTGCAGCACGTCAGAAATCTGCACGACGATCATCATGAACAGCACCAGCTTGATGTTCTCGCCGGCAAAACCTGGAATATCGATCATCAGCAGCGCCGGCGCATGGCTGACGCAGTACACCGCGATCATCAGGCTCCACTGAATCTTGGCGCTGCGCTCGAGGAAGTGGGTTGTATCGCTGGCCAGCGCGATGCGGGCGGGAATAAACAGGAACGCATAAACCGGAATAAATATCACGAACAGGCTGTACCATTCGATCCCCACCAGCAGGTACTGCAGCGGCAGAATCACGAAAAAGCACCAGAACAGCGCCTCGTGGTCGCCCCGGCGGGTGGGGGTCAGGGTGACGCATTCGCGCAGCGCATAGAAGGACATCAGCGCAAACAAAATCACCGAGCCGATGGGGCCGATGAGCATGGCGAAGACCGAAATGATGCACATGACCCACCAGGCGCGAATTCTGGCGTTGAGATTGGCGATGGTTTCGTTCTGCTTTCTGAGCGACAGCAGATAGCCAATCAGGCTCGCAATAACCAGTAGGGAAAACAATCCCGCCAGCAGCAGCAGGAGCTGATGATCGATATTACGCATGGGATAGCGCCTCCAGCGCTGATTTCGCGCGGGCTAAAAACGCCGCTTTTGTTTCGCCTTCCGCCGGGCCATCCAGCGGTTCGCCGAAGGTGGCGCTGCAGATAATCGGTACCACCAGCCTGGAGCCTTTCGGTAGCACCCGGTTCAGGTTTTCCAGCCAGACGGGCACCAGCCGGACGTCGGGGTGGCGCTGCATCAGATGGTACAGGCCGCTTTTAAACTCGCCCAGCTCGTCACCGCTGCCGCGGGTGCCTTCGGGAAAGAAAATGAGCGACTCGCTGTTTTCCAGCACGGCAACCAGCGGCGCGAGGGGATCTTCGCCTGAGGATGGCGACGCCGCCCGGCCTTTACGCTCAATCAGCACCGCCCCGAAGATGCGGGAGGCCAGGTAGCGGCGCAGGCGGCTCTTTTTCCAGTAATCCGCGGCGGCAACGGGATGGACGTTGTCGCGCATCGCGGTGGGCATGCTGGCCCAGATCACCAGCCCGTCGAGATGGCTGCTGTGGTTGGCGAAATAGAGCGTGGCCTGCCCGGGCTGCGGAGTGGATCTCCAGCGCGATTTAATGCCCGTCAGCAGCCGACATACGCTGACCAGCAGCGCGCGCACCAGCGTTTTATCCGGCGAGAAACTCATGGTGATTCTCCTGCGTTAAGATCCTGGATAATGAGCCGCGCGCGGCTGATACAGGTGAAGAAGGCGCCGACCAGAATCAGCCACAGGACCGCCACAAAGCCCTGCTGGCTCCACTGCGGAAACGTGGCGGCCAGCAGCGAAACCGCGGTCAGCAGCGCCATGCGATGCTGTTTGGCCATCGGTCCGCTGAAACGCTGGGGTAGCCCGCAGGTGCCCCCAAGCAGGCGGATATAGGCGGTGGCGACCGCCAGCAGCGCGCAGCCCCAGCCGAGCGCGATCGCCGACGGGTAAAGCGTGATGCCGTAGCCCACGCCGAGCAGCAGCAGCGTGTCGGATACGCGATCGGGAAGTTCGTTATAGACGGCGCCTGCCGGGCTGCGCAGACCGCCCTCGACGGCGACCATCCCGTCAAGAAGGTTGCAGATTAATCGTCCCTGAATGCCGACGGCGGCGGCGATAAAGAGGATCCGCTGCCCGATTTGGTCCTCAACCCGCCACGCGGCCAGATAGCACAGGGCGGAGAGCGCGGCAAAGGCGATACTGAAGAGAGAGATACCGTTCGGCGTACAGCCTTTACGGCGTAGATACCGCGCGGCGGCGGTGGCCCAGCGAGTCTCGCGTGCCCGGATGGGGCGGCGATCCTGGATTTCCTTTTCCATAGTTGCGTGCTCATTTTTGTTTTAAGAGCACATATTATATACAGCTTTCGCGGAAATTAGCGCATACCGCAGTAGTCCAGGGTCATCTCGCTCGCGGTTCAGGGCAGCGGCGCATCGGCAGCCTCGATCAGCGCGAACTCTTCGTAAACCAATTCCATCTCCGGCGACCAACTCCCTTCACGCTCGAAAAACGCCCGATGAGCCTGCTGCCAGTAGCGTAGGCTCAAATCGCCTTCGCCTTCCAGGGCGGCAAGCTCCGCGGTCATCTCATTAAAACGAATAATTCTGAGCGCCAGAGTACGGATAACGCAAACCGGCTCGCCGGCGCCGTTGAGCACGATGTGCCAGGCGCCGGGGGGGACCGGCGGATTTGCCTGCCGATAGCTGGCAAGCGAGCCGCAGGTGCCGCGCTTTTTGCCGGCGATAACCAGCGCCGCCAGCTCGTCGGCCAGCTCGGGGGAGTCGCCAAATGACCAGCAAAAGGCGCCGGGATAGCGCTGCCGCCAAAGGGCCTGCAGATCGTTCATGTTAGCGAACCCCGCCGTAGGCCAGAGTCACCTCTTTGGCGGCTTTAATCGCCAGCGCGCCCAGCTCTGTGACGCGATCGTCGGTTATCCGCGAGATGGGCCCGGAGATGGAGATTGCGGCAAACGGCTCGCGGTGTTCGTCATAGATGCAGGAAGCGACGCAGCGCAGGCCGAGGGCATGCTCTTCGTCATCGAAGGAGTAGCCGCGCTTGCGGGTCTGGGCCAGGTCCTCTTTCAGATGCACCGGCGATACCAGCGTGGCGTGAGTGTAGGCGTGCAGGCCTTTGCGGTGCAGGAGGCCGGTGACCTGCTCTTCGCTCAGCTGTGACAGGAAGGCTTTACCCGCGCCGGAGGCGTGCATCGGCAGCTTGCCGCCAATCGGCGCCGACATGCGCATCAGCTGCGTGCACTGCACCTGGTCGATAATAATCGCCTGGTGGTCGCTCTGATCCAACACCGCCAGGTTAACCGTTTCGCCGGAGTCCTCCATCAGCTGGCGTAAAATAGGGTGCACGATGGCCAGCAGGTTGCGGCTTTGCAGAAAGCTGCTGCCGACCACAAAGGCGTGGGCGCCTACCGACCAGTGTCCGAGCTCGCCCACCTGGCGCACGAAGCCCAGCTGCTGCATGGTCGTCAGCAGGCGGTGGGTTGTCGAATTCGGCAGGCCGGCCTGCTGCGCCAGCTCGGTTAACGCGACGCTGCTGTGCGATTCAGAAATCCATTCGAGTAATTTTAGCCCACGGGTAAGCGACTGAACCTGTCCGCCAGCCTGAGGGGCGGCGGGCGTCGCGGGTTTTCTGCCGCGCTTTGCGGGAACGGGAGTGGCCATCGCAGATTCCTTTTTTCTGTATCGTGGAAATAGTTTTCGTTTTATTCTCCCATTTTGCAATCACAACCGGACTGATCGGATGAGTGAAGCTGAACATGTCTCATATTGTCCGCCGTTCCCTTTCCCGCCCCTGTGGTTTATGCCAGTATGGTTCGTTGAGTTTTTCGGTCTGGTTGAGCGTTGTCGGGAGCGAGTGTGAGCAGCAAAGTTGAGCAACTGCATCAGCAGTTAAAAAAACGTATTTTGGTTCTGGATGGCGGCATGGGCACCATGATCCAGGGCTATCGTCTGAGTGAAGAGGAGTTCCGCGGCGCGCGCTTTGCCGACTGGCCCTGCGATCTGAAAGGCAATAACGACCTGCTGGTGCTCAGCAAGCCGGACGTGATCCGCGCCATTCACGATGCCTACTTCGAGGCCGGGGCGGATATCATTGAAACCAACACCTTTAACTCGACGACTATCGCGATGGCGGATTACCAGATGGAATCCCTGTCGGCGGAAATCAACTTTGCCGCGGCAAAGCTGGCGCGCGCCAGCGCCGACGCGTGGACCGCCCGGACGCCGGACAAGCCGCGCTACGTCGCGGGCGTCCTCGGCCCGACTAACCGCACCGCTTCCATCTCTCCTGACGTTAACGACCCCGCCTACCGCAACATCACCTTCGACGGGCTGGTGGAAGCCTACCGTGAGTCAACGAAGGCGCTGGTGGAAGGGGGCGTCGACCTGATTATGATCGAGACGGTGTTCGACACCCTCAACGCCAAAGCGGCGATCTTTGCCGTGAAAGAGGAGTTTGAGGCGCTGGGCGTGGAGCTGCCGATCATGATCTCCGGCACCATCACCGATGCCTCCGGACGCACGCTCTCCGGGCAAACCACTGAAGCGTTTTACAACTCGCTGCGCCACGCCGATGCGTTCACCTTCGGCCTCAACTGCGCCCTCGGCCCGGACGAGCTGCGCCAGTACGTGCAGGAACTCTCGCGCATCGCCGAATGCTACGTCACCGCGCATCCCAACGCGGGCCTGCCGAACGCCTTTGGCGAATACGATCTGGACGCCGATACTATGGCCGCGCAGATTCGCGAGTGGGCGGAATCCGGGTTCCTGAATATCGTCGGCGGCTGCTGCGGCACCACCCCGGAGCATATCGCGGCCATGTCGCGCGCCGTGGCCGGTCTCGCGCCGCGCGCGCTGCCGGAAATCCCGGTAGCCTGCCGCCTTTCCGGCCTCGAGCCGCTGAATATCGGCGACGACAGCCTGTTTGTTAACGTCGGCGAACGGACCAACGTGACCGGCTCTGCGAAGTTCAAGCGGCTGATTAAAGAAGAAAAATATAACGAAGCGCTGGACGTTGCCCGCCAGCAGGTCGAGAGCGGCGCGCAGATTATCGATATCAACATGGACGAGGGGATGCTCGACGCGGAAGCGGCGATGGTGCGTTTCCTCAACCTGATTGCCGGCGAACCCGATATTGCTCGCGTGCCGATTATGATCGACTCCTCGAAGTGGGAGGTCATCGAAAAGGGGCTGAAGTGCATTCAGGGCAAAGGCATCGTCAACTCTATCTCGATGAAAGAGGGGATCGAGCCGTTTATCGATCATGCTAAAAAAGTGCGCCGCTACGGCGCCGCCGTGGTGGTGATGGCCTTCGACGAGCAGGGCCAGGCCGATACCCGCGCGCGCAAAATCGAGATTTGCCGCCGGGCGTACAAAATTCTGACCGAAGAGGTGGGCTTCCCGCCGGAAGATATCATCTTCGACCCCAATATCTTCGCGGTGGCGACCGGTATTGAAGAGCACAACAACTACGCGCAGGACTTTATCGGCGCCTGTGAAGATATCAAACGCGAGCTGCCGCACGTGCTGATTTCCGGCGGCGTCTCCAACGTCTCGTTCTCCTTCCGCGGCAACGATCCGGTCCGCGAGGCGATTCACGCCGTCTTCCTCTACTACGCCATTCGCAACGGCATGGACATGGGGATTGTTAACGCCGGGCAACTGGCGATTTATGACGACCTGCCCGCCGAGCTGCGCGATGCCGTCGAAGACGTGATCCTCAACCGTCACGACGAGGGCACCGATCGCCTGCTGGAGCTGGCGGAAAAGTATCGCGGCAGCAAAACGGACGACTCCGCCAACGCCCAGCAGGCGGAATGGCGCAGCTGGGACGTTAAAAAGCGTCTTGAATACTCGCTGGTGAAAGGGATCACCGAATTTATCGAGCTCGACACCGAAGAGGCGCGTCAGCAGTCGGCCCGCCCCATCGAGGTGATTGAAGGTCCGCTGATGGACGGCATGAACGTGGTGGGCGATCTGTTCGGCGAGGGTAAAATGTTCCTCCCGCAGGTGGTGAAATCGGCCCGCGTGATGAAGCAGGCGGTGGCCTACCTCGAACCCTATATTGAAGCCAGCAAAGAAAAAGGTTCCAGCAACGGCAAGATGGTGATCGCCACCGTCAAAGGCGACGTGCACGACATCGGTAAAAACATCGTCGGCGTGGTGCTGCAGTGTAATAACTACGAAATCATCGATCTGGGCGTGATGGTCCCGGCGGACAAAATCCTCAAAACCGCCCGTGAAGTGAATGCCGATCTGATCGGCCTCTCCGGGCTGATTACCCCGTCGCTGGATGAAATGGTCAACGTGGCGAAAGAGATGGAGCGCCAGGGCTTTACCCTGCCGCTGCTGATTGGCGGCGCCACCACCTCCAAAGCGCATACGGCGGTAAAAATCGAGCAGAACTATAGCGGTCCGACGGTCTACGTGCAGAACGCCTCGCGTACCGTGGGCGTGGTCTCAGCCTTACTTTCGGCTACCCAGCGCGATGATTTTGTCGCCCGTACGCGTAAAGAGTACGAAGCCGTGCGGATCCAGCACGGACGCAAGAAGCCGCGCACCCCGCCGGTCACCCTGGCGGCCGCCCGCGAAAACGATCTGGCGTTCGACTGGGAAAGCTATACGCCGCCGGTGGCCCATCGCCTCGGCGTGCAGGAGGTCGAAGCCAGCATCGAAACGCTGCGTAACTATATCGACTGGACGCCGTTCTTTATGACCTGGTCGCTGGCCGGGAAATACCCGCGCATCCTCGAGGATGAAGTGGTGGGCGAAGAGGCGCAGCGGCTATTTAAAGATGCCAACGATCTGCTGGACAAGCTGAGCGCGGAGAAGTCGCTGAACCCGCGCGGGGTGGTGGGATTATTCCCGGCTAACCGCGTCGGCGACGACATCGAAATCTACCGCGACGAGACGCGCACCCACGTTCTGACCGTCAGCCATCACCTGCGTCAGCAGACCGAGAAAGTCGGGTTTGCTAACTACTGCCTCGCCGATTTTGTCGCGCCGAAGCTGAGCGGTAAGGCCGACTATCTTGGCGCGTTCGCGGTTACCGGCGGGCTGGAGGAAGATGCCCTGGCCGAGGCCTTTGACGCTCAGCACGATGATTACAACAAAATCATGGTTAAGGCGATCGCCGACCGTCTGGCCGAGGCGTTTGCGGAGTATCTGCACGAGCGCGTGCGCAAGGTTTACTGGGGCTATGCCGCCAACGAGAACCTGAGCAACGAGGAGCTGATCCGCGAGAACTATCAGGGGATTCGCCCGGCGCCGGGCTATCCGGCCTGTCCGGAGCATACCGAAAAAGCCGTTATCTGGGAGCTGCTGGACGTGGAGGCGCATACCGGCATGAAGCTGACTGAGTCCTACGCCATGTGGCCGGGCGCCTCGGTTTCCGGCTGGTACTTCAGCCATCCGGACAGCAAGTACTACGCCGTGGCGCAGATCCAGCGCGATCAGGTGGAGGACTACGCGCTGCGCAAAGGAATGACCCCTGGCGAAGTTGAGCGCTGGCTGGCGCCGAACCTGGGCTACGACGCGGACTAGCCGCAGACTGTCACAAATTTGTCATCTTATCTTACAACTTACAGGGCGCTCCGATGGCGCCCTGTCTCTTTATTGCTGCTAAACCCTTATACTGGGGTATTGATTCAGAACGCCCGGACGATGTAGCCCGGCTACGCACAGCGTCGCCGGGGGAGTTCCGTATCGGGTTATCTGCATTTATCCGTCGGATAATAAGGAGAACAACAATCCGTGTTAACTCTGCTACACCTGCTTTCTGCCGTCGCCCTGCTGGTTTGGGGCACCCATATCGTTCGTACCGGCGTGATGCGCGTCTATGGCGCACGCCTGCGATCCGTTCTCAGCAGTAGCGTCGAGAAAAAGCCGCTCGCCTTCTGCGCCGGTATTGGCGTCACGGCCCTGGTGCAGAGTAGCAACGCCACCACCATGCTGGTCACCTCGTTTGTGGCCCAGGATCTGGTCGCGCTGGCGCCGGCGTTGGTGATTGTGCTGGGCGCCGACGTGGGGACCGCGCTGATGGCGAGGGTGCTGACTTTCGACCTCTCCTGGCTCTCGCCGCTGCTGATTTTTATCGGCGTGATTTTCTTCCTTGGCCGCAAGCAAACCCGCGCCGGACAGGCTGGGGCGGGTCGGTATCGGGCTGGGGCTGATTTTATTAGCGCTGGAGCTGATCGTGCAGGCGGTGCACCCCATCACCCAGGCCAACGGCGTGCAGGTTATCTTCGCCTCGCTGACCGGCGATATCATGCTGGATGCGCTGATTGGCGCCATGTTCGCCATCGTGAGCTACTCCAGCCTCGCGGCGGTGCTGTTAACCGCCACGCTCACCTCCACCGGCGTGATTTCGTTCCCGGTTGCGCTATGCCTGGTGATTGGCGCGAACCTTGGCTCCGGGATCCTGGCGATGATCAACAACAGCGCCGCCAACGCCGCCGCGCGCCGCGTCGCGCTTGGTAGCCTGCTATTTAAGCTGGTGGGCAGCCTGATTATCCTGCCGTTTGTCCACCTGCTGGCCGATGCGATGCACAGGCTGCCGTTACCGGAAGCGGAGCTGGTGATTTACTTCCACGTCTTCTACAACCTGATCCGCTGCGTGGCGATGGTGCCGTTCGCCGAGCCGATGGCCCGGCTCTGCAGGCGCCTGATTCAGGAAGAGCCGGATCAGGATCTGCACCTGAAGCCGAAGCATCTGGATCCCTCGGCGCTGGATACGCCGGCCCTGGCGTTGGCCAACGCCGCGCGCGAGACGCTGCGCATTGGCGACGCCATGGAGCAGATGCTGGATGGCCTGCGCAAGGTGATGCACGGCGAGCCGCGGGAAGAGAAGGCGCTTCGCCGGCTGGCGGACGATATCAACGTGCTTTATACCGCCATCAAGCTCTATCTGGCGCGGATGCCGAAAGATGAACTGGCCGAAGAGGAGTCTCGCCGCTGGGCGGAGATTATCGAAATGGCGCTCAACCTCGAGCAGGCGTCCGATATCGTTGAGAGAATGGGCAGCGAAATTGCCGATAAATCGCTGGCCGCGCGGCGGGCGTTCTCCGTTGAAGGATTGAAGGAGCTGGACGGCCTGTACGATCAGTCTGCTGAGCAACCTCCAGCTGGCGATGTCGGTCTTCTTCTCCAGCGACGTCCCGAGCGCCCGGCGCCTGCGCCGCAACAAGCATCGTTTCCGCATTATGAACCGCCGCTACTCGCACGCGCACGTCGATCGCCTCCATCAGCAGAACGTGCAGAGCATTGAAACCAGACTCGCTGCATCTCGGGCTGCTGGGCGATATGAAGCGTCTCAACTCGCTGTTCTGTTCGGTTGCCTACAGCGTGATGGAGCAGCCGGACGAAGATGACGAGCGGGATGATTATTAAGACCGGCCGCAGCGCCCCGGTAACATCCCGCGGGCGCTGCGCCGGCCAGGCTAGCGGCTCTCCCCGGCGGGGAGAGCGGGATAGTGATTAAAAGCGGTGTCCGGCTTCGACAGGGACCGCTTCTTTTCCGGCAGTAAACACCAGCGTCGGGTTCGGGCCGCCGAGGGTGGCGTGTCCCTGCGCAACCTGAATCCAGTTTCCTTCCGGTAAACCGATAATCACCAGCTCCGGCGCCACCACCAGCAGCTCACGGATCCGCTGTTCGCGGGTTTCGCCCTTGTGTCCTTCCGGCAGGGCGTTGGTGAAGTGCGGGTTAATCTGCAGCGGGAATAGCCCCAGGGCGTCAAACCCCTGCGGGTCAACGATCGGCATATCGTTGGTGGTGCGGATGGTCGGGCAGGCGAGATTGGCGCCGGCGCTCCAGCCGATATAGAGCGCGCCGCGCCTGACCACGTCCACCACCGGCGCCAGCAGGCCGCGCGTGCGGCACTCTTTGAGCAGCTGGAAGGTATTGCCGCCGCCTACGATGACCACGTCGGCGGTCTCAATTGCCGCCGCAGGGTCCGCGACGCTGTGGATCCCCGTGACGGTTACGCCAAGAGGGGCAAAGACCGCGGCGGTTTTGGCGGTGTAATCATCCCAGCTCTGCGTGACGCCGGCGAAAGGGATAAACACCGCTGAACGGCGGCCGTTCAGCTGCCCGGAAATGACCGGCAGCGCGTGTTCCAGCCATGCCTTGCCGGGCAGGGTTGAGTTACTGAGTAGCAGTAGTTCCATCTTTTCTCCGTGATAACCGCCGTCGTTCAGGCCGTTTGCGCCTGGCGGAGCCGCAAACGGCCTGAACGCTTTTGGTATGGCCATAATGACAAAGTCGGCTGGCGATCCTACCACCGCTTGCCCCCGTGCTCGCTGATGTGGCTCACGATGTTGTCAGGTTGCGACACGCCGCGTCGCCGCAGCCTGCGACTCGCGATTAATCATGGCTAATATCCTCCGCATGGGCCAGCAGATACTGTTCGGCTTCGCCGGACCAGATCCCGTGATGGCGCTCCATAATTGCCGCCAGCTCCGGATCGGCAATGTTGCCCAGCGGGGTCAGCGGAATGGATTTCCCGGCGTAAACCAGCTTTTTGCCGCCGCCGACGGCCGGTAAATCGAGGGTGGTTTCGCCCGCAGCGTTGAGCCCAAGAATATGGGTCACCACTTTCGCCGCCTGCACCTTTTTCGCCTGCATCAGCGCAACGGCGGCGCGCATATCATCGGTGTTGCCGCCGGAGGTGCCGACGTAGTGGGTAAAGGCGTAGTGGACGTCGTAAAAGTTAACCGGCGCGCTAAACTGTTTATCCTGCGGGCCGGCGAAGAAGTTCAGGCAGCCGTCGGCGGCCAGCAGCGAGGAGGCCAGGGTAACCAGCTCCTCTTTCGGCACGAAAACGAAAATATCGTCAAACCCGTGGCCGCCGGTCAGCGCCATCAGCGTCTCCCGGCTGGCGTCACGGCCGTCGAGGTAGTGGATCAGGGTTTGCGGCTCTGAAGGATAGTGCCGACGGGCGTAGCTCAGCTTGGGCTGATTGGTGTCGGTGACCACCAGCAGAGAGGGGTTGATCGGGCCGTGCAGGGCATAGTCGATCGCCAGCAGGCCCATCGGACCAGTGCCGCCGAGGATCAGCGTGCGTCCCCGCGGGCGGATGCCCATCGTATGGTTATAGGTGCCTTCCTGCAGGTGATAGTTGGCGTTGAAGGCGCCAATAACGCAGGAGAGCGGCTCAACCAGCGAGCCTTCAAACCAGGTTTCACCCTCCCAGCAGAGCAGACAGTCCTGGGTCATCACCTCGTCGGGGATCACCACGTGGGTGGCTTCACCGCCGATCCACGGGAAGGAGTAGCCGGGGCAATCCGGGCGATCCGCCAGCTGCAGGTTGGCCTGAATCACGTAGCGCTGGCCGGCGTGGAATTTATGCTGCCACTTTTTGCCGACCGCGAGGATTTCGCCGCAAAACTCATGGCCGATGATAATCGGGTTGAGCGCAACATCGTTCGGGACCTTTTTATGGTCCTCGCCCTGATTGGCCTCTTTCCAGGAGGAGAGACACAGGCTGTCGGTCACCACCCGGGCGAGAATTTCATCCTCCCCCATGGCCGGGAGTTCGAAGGTTTCCAGGCGCAGATCGCGTTTGCCATAAAGACGTAGAGCCGTCGTTTTCATATTTACCACCTCATCCCCTTTATCTTGCGGGGTTAGTTTATTGAAACCGCCCCGACGGCGCGTCGGGGCGAAAGATCAGGACAGGAAGCCCAGCGCGTTACCGATAATCCCGAGGCCAAACAGGGCGAAAATGAGCCATACCGGGTTCACCTTTTTATTGAGCAGGCGCACCATCAGCAGGGTCAGCCCCAGGGCCAGCAGGCCCGGGCAAAGCTGGTCGAGGATGTTCTGTACGGTCATGGTGACGGTGGCGCCGTCAGCGCCCGGGGTTTGGGAGACCACCAGCGGCACGTTGATGGTGGTCCACTTCGTCACCAGCACGCCCATGACGAACAGGCCGAGGATTGAGGCGCCTTCGGTGAGCTTTTGCAGCAGGTTGCCGCCCATATCGCTGACGATATTGACCCCTTTACGGAAGCCAAGCTGCAGGCCGTACCACTTCATAGCCAGGCGTACCGCGTTGAAAATAAAGAAGAACAGCAGCGGGCCAAGAATATTGCCGGAGAGCGCCAGCGAAGCGCCGAGCGCGGCGGTAATCGGGCGCAGGGTTCCCCAGACCAGCGGATCGCCGACCCCGGCCAGCGGACCCATCAGCCCGACCTTGATGCCGTTAATCGCGCCGTCGTCAATCGCCGCGCCGTTGGCGCGCGCCTCTTCCATCGCGGCGGTGACGCCCAGCACCGGGCCGCAAACCGCGGGCGTGGTATTGAAGAACACCAGATGACGCCTGAGGGCCGCAACCTGATCCTCCTTCAGCGGGTACAGGCGCTTGATCGCCGGGATCATGTCGTAGCAAAATCCCAGGCCATGAATACGTTCGAAGTTAAAAGAGGCCTGCTGCAGGTTGGAGCGCAGAAACATGCTAACCAGGTCGCCTTGCGTGAGTTTTTTCTGTTCCATGGTCGGCTCCATCAGTCGTCAAGTTGGTCAAGGGCGGTGGAAGAGGCGGCGGTAGCCTGGGGTTCAGGCCTGCGCCACTGCGGATTGAGCTGGATATAAATCAGCGCGATGATGACCCCCACGCCGCCGAAGGCCAGCAGGCTAAAGTTGAGGTAACCGCCGGCGAGAAAACCAAGGAAAAAGAAGGGCATCAGATATTTCACGCCCATCATGCGCAGGACCATGGCGTAGCCGACCACGACGATAAAACCGCCGGCAATTTGCAGGCCGCGGGTCACGAATTCCGGAATGGCATTCAGCATGCTGCTGACCATATCGGCGCTGACGAACATCGACACCACCAGCGCCGGAACGGCGACGCGTAGTGCCTGAACGCCGAGCGCCGAGACGTGCAGCAGATCGATGGTGCGAAAGCGGGCCTCTTCGGCTGCTTTATCCGCCGCGTGCTGGAAGACCACCGTAATGGTGCGGGCAAAGACGGTCAGCACCTGTCCGGCTGCGGCAACCGGCAGGGCGATGGCGATACCGGTCGCGATGCTTTGCTGGCCGACGATGACTAAAATGGCCGCAATGATGCTGGCGAGGGCTGAATCCGGAGACTGCGCCGCGCCGACGTTCATCCAGCCGAGGGCGATCAGCTCCAGGGTGCCGCCGAGCATAATTCCGGTTTTTAAATCACCGAGAATCAGACCGATCGCCGTACAGGCGATTAACGGGCGGTGGGTCTGGAACTCATCCAGCACGCTGCCCATTCCGGCAATACAGGAAAAAATAAATATGGCTATTATTTGTAGGGTACTTATTTCCATAATATGTCACCTTGAGGGTATAAGAATCCCTGCCTGTTACGGCATGAATATGGCGTCGTTGAGGTCCGCAGATTAAGACCGGCGCTGTTTTTTTTATTCTGTAATGGACTGTTCGGCTATTTTATCGAGAATATTTACCGACGGATCCGAGGCGACGACGCGTAAATCCAGGCTGACGCCTGATTTATCCAGTTCGCGAAACGCATGAATATCCGCTTCATCTAATGAGACCGCCTTGGTTAATTGTTTTTTACCCGGTCGCCAGGCCATTCCGCCAATATTTAAGGTGGCAATATTCACTCCCTGGCGGACCATCGTTAAGACATCCTGGGGATTAGTAAATAAATAAAAAACGGATTCGTTTTGATATTGCGGATTATGATAAACGGCCACCGCTTTTTCGAGATTAACGACGTTAACCTTCATTCCCGGCGGCGCGGCTTGGCGGAGTAAGGTTCGGCGTACCTCATCGTTATACACATCGTCGTTGCAGATAATAATGCGCCGGGCATTGGCCACTTTGCACCAGACGGTGGTCACCTGGCCGTGGATCAGCCGGTCATCGATGCGGGCGAGAGTCACGTTCATCAGAAATCCTCCTCAACGGTTTGCGGGAGCCGCCAGACCATGCAGCACTGGCTGGCGATGGCGCTCAAATGGTCGCACAGGGCATCGACGGTCATGGAGTGCTGGTTATCCACCAGCTCCAGCGCCAGCGGCAGAGAGAGACCGCTGATCACCCGCAGCTGCGGGTTGTTCATCGCCAGCCCGGCGGCGGCGTTCCACGGACTACCGCACTGCAAATCGACGGCAATCAGCCACTCACCAGTGTTGTGGGTACTTACTAACTTTTCCAGCTTAGCGGCGATATCGCCGGTATTTTCTCCGGGGACAAACGCCACGGCGCTGACGCTGACGTCGCCGTAGACCATGCGGACGGAATCCAGCATGGCGCAGGCCAGCTGGCCGTGGGCACAGAAAATAGCGTTGACCATAGGATCTCCTTAACCGCGGGTTTTACCGCCGGCAATGTTAGTGGTTACTCCGGTTATATAGCTCGCACGCTCTGAAAGCAGGTAGCAAACGTAGTCCGCTACCTCGCTCAAACGCCCGGCGCGGCCGATGGGAATCGCGTTTTTGCTGTAGCCCTCGCGCAGCTGTTCAACGCTGATGCCGCGGGTCCAGGCCAGCGCTTCTTCATACTCCGGCGTGCGCAGCCCGGTTTTTTCCAGAATACCCGGCGCGACGCCCACCACGCGGATACCGTGTTTTCCCAGCTCCTTCGACCATGAACGGGTGAAGCTATTCAGCGCCGCCTTGGTGGCCGCATAGCAGCTCTGGCCCTCAGAGCCTTCCAGCCCGCTTTCTGACGAGACGTTAACAATCACCCCCGCGCGCTGCTTCACCATCTGCCGGGCGACCGCCTGCGACATTAAAAAGACGCCTTTTTGGTTAATGTTGACCATTTTCTCAAAGGCCGCTTCATTCAGCTCATAGCGGCCGGCGGGGGCCTTTTCATCAACTAACAGCCGGGGGAAGTTAACCCCGGCGTTATTCACCAGGCCATCGATATGTCCGCCGCGCTGAATAATTTGCTCGATGCTGTGCTTCACTTCGCCGGCGTGGGAAATATCTGTCGGCCAGAACGTATAATTTTCACTATCATGATATTTATCGCCGCCGTGAATATCGGCCATGTGCACCCTGGCGCCTTGCTTAATTAATTCATCGACAATGGCCAGCCCGATTCCGGAGGCGCCGCCGGTGACAATAACTATTTTATCTTTGAGGTTTAGCCATGTTTTCATCGTCGTATTCTCGTTATTTAGATAAAGGGAGTCCGCGCAGCGCCGGCTGCGTGAATAGAGCTTCTTATTTTATTTCAGCAATAGCTCGGCGGTTTCTCTGTTCGTGACCAGACAGTTAATGTAGCCGCCGTTCAGGGCGCCGACGATCCCGCTATATTTCTCCGCGCCGATGGCGATACCCACGGAATAGCGCGCGTGCTTCAACCGGGCGATATCAATAGAGAGCGTTTTTTCGTTCATATTGGTTTCAACGACGCCGCCGTTGATATCGTAAAAGCGCGAGCAAATATCGCCGGCGACCTGGCGGGCGTTGAGATCGTCGCTCTCTTCGCTGCCGTAAAACGCGTGCCAGTTCGCGCCGTCGCGGATCGCCGGGGAGCCGATCCCCACCAGCGCAATATCCAGATTGTCCCAGTAGGATGAGATGGTCTGAAAGTGGCTGGACTGCATGATGCCGTTACGGATCAGGGTATTTTCCAGCAGCGCCGGGAAGTCGGCGAGATGCGACTCGGCCTTCAGTTTCGCCGCCGCGCTATAGGTCAAGGTGTTGACGTGGTAGCGGCTCTCCAGCTTACCGGAGGGGCCGCCGATAATCGGTACGCAGATCGCCTGCCGCGACTGGCTGGCCTGCGGCAGCGTTTCGACCAGCGCCCGCACCGCGCGTCCCCAGGAAAAGCCGATAATATCGCCGGGCTCCAGCAGCCGATCGACCAGCTGAGCGCCGTGCTGTCCGATGGTATTGAGCTGGTCCTCTTCCTGCGCCGAGCTGCAGGAAGCCACCACCGCCTCTTTAAGGGCAAATTTTTGCTTCAGCTGCTGCTCCAGCCACAGGTTTTCGTTGTAGTCATAGTTGATGGCGATGGTGACGATGCCCTGCTCGCGGCCGCGTTTTAGCAGGCGGCTAATCGTGGTGCGGTAAATACCCAGCTCGCGGGCAATCTGCGCCTGGGTCATGTCCTGCTCATAATAGAGCTGGGCAATTTTCACGATTAAGCGGATATCGTCGCTATTTTCGGCGGTCATCTGCGGGCTCCTGCACGTTTGTGCAAATCACGTTGTCGCTACCTTGATCTGATATAACCCCATCAACGACCGACCACAAAGCAATTTTCACCCGTTTCATTAGGCTATGGCGGGCGTTTGTATTGCACATTTGTTTATCCGCTCGCCGGCGGCTGGCACCTTTGTGCCGGATTGCCTAATCGCTTGATTCTGCTTATTTTCACCGGGCAAAGTTGCAGGCGGTTCCGCAGGACACTTTTGTGTAGAAAGACGCGGCAGATCACATTTAGCGCCAGGGCGCCGGCGCGTGATTATTTTCGATTGCCCGCCGGCTGAGGTATATTTCTCGCTTTACCCATAAAAGCGTTCAAGTTTTATCGAGGCGGCAGGAGAACGAACTCCCGGCAGCATAGAAATCTATGTGGTCGGCGTAGCCAACGCGGAGACAACTTGAAGGATGAAGTGTTTCAGGAGACGTCATGCTGCCCGACTCATCAACCCGACTCAATAAATACATCAGTGAAAGCGGAATTTGCTCGCGTCGCGAGGCGGATCGCTACATTGAACAAGGCAACGTTTTCCTCAACGGCAAGCGCGCCACCATTGGCGATCGGGTCGCCCCGGGCGATGTCGTGAAGGTCAACGGCCAGCTCATCGAGCCGCGTGAAGCGGAGGATCTGGTGTTTATCGCGCTGAATAAACCGGTGGGGATCGTCAGCACTACCGAGGACAGCGAACGCGACAACATCGTCGATTTTGTGAATCACAGCAAGCGCGTTTTCCCTATCGGCCGGCTGGATAAAGACTCCCAGGGGCTGATCTTCCTGACCAACCACGGCGATCTGGTGAATAAGATCCTGCGCGCCGGCAACGATCACGAAAAGGAGTACCTGGTGACCGTCGATAAGCCGGTGACCGACGAGTTCGTGCGCGGGCTGGGGGCGGGCGTACCGATCCTCGGCACGGTAACGAAGAAGTGCAAAGTGAAAAAAGAGGCGCCGTTCGTCTTCCGCATTACCCTGGTTCAGGGGCTTAACCGGCAGATTCGCCGGATGTGCGAACACTTTGGCTATGAGGTGACGAAGCTTGAGCGTACGCGGATTATGAATATCGGCCTGTCGGGATTACCCCTCGGCGAGTGGCGCGATCTGACGGATGATGAGCTGGTTGCGCTATTTAAGCTGATCGAGAATTCGTCCTCTGAGGCCAAACCGAAGGCGAAAGCGAAGCCGAAAACGGCGGGCATCAAGCGTCCGGTGGTGAACGTGGAAAAGAGCAGCGAGAAGGGGCGCCCGGCGGCAAACGGCAAACGTTTTAACCAGCCGGGACGGAAAAAGAAAGGGCGCTAGCGTCTGCCGCGCGTCGGCGTGTTCGCCGACCAGGAGAATGATGCGTCGCTGTCGGGTTTATAGGCCTGCTTTTTCTTTAACTGGCGGGCCTTTTTCGCCTCAGCTTCGCGCAGCACCATCAGCTTATCGATGTACTCTTTTTTGACGGCGTTGGTTTCCGCGTTGGTCAGCAGGCGGCCGTGCGCGATTCTCGCCCGGTCCAGCAGCGTTTTTAGCTCGCGCTGCTCGCGCTCGGTCATATCTTGTTGCGTAATGCGGGGAAGTGCCATAGTAGAACCCTCAGTCAGCCGATAATTCAGTGTACGGCAATACCGGGTCGACTGACAGTCTGGTTACGCGCCGGGCGCGGAGAGGGCGGGAAAACGCCCGGCCAGGCGCCGTAAGCGGCCTGTCCGGGCGATGAAGGCGTGGCGTTACTTCTTTTTCTTCTCGGTGGGCTTAGCGGACCAGTAGCCGGCCAGCAGCGATCCGGAAAGGTTGTGCCAGACCGAGAACAGCGCGCCGGGCAGGGCGGCAAGCGGGCCGAAGTAGATTTTCCCCAGCGCCGCCGCCAGTCCGGAGTTTTGCATCCCTACCTCAATGGCCAGCGTGCGGCAGGTCGACTCGTCGAAGCCAAACAGACGCCCGCCCCAGTAGCCGCCGAGCAGCCCGATGGCGTTATGCAGGATCACCGCGACTATCACCACCAGGCCCACGGAGGCAATGTGCGAAGCGGAGCCGGCCACCACGGCGCTGATGATCGCCAGAATGCAGAGCATGGAAAACGCGGGCAGGAAAGGCTCGATCGCCTTGACCACCTTCGGCAGCAGGTGGTGAATGACAAGCCCCAGCGCAATCGGGATAACCACGATTTGCAGGATGCTGAGCAGCATGCCCGCGACATCGACCTGAATATGCGCATCGACGTACAGGCGCGTCAGCAGCGGCGTCGCCACCACGCCAACCAGCGTGGAGACGGAAGAGATGGTGACCGAGAGCGCCACATCGCCTTTCGCCAGGTAGATCATTACGTTAGATGCCGTACCGCTGGCAACGCTGCCCACCAGCACCATCCCGGCCGACAGCTCCGGCGGCATGCGGAACAGCAGCGCCAGCGCCCAGGCGGCGAGCGGCATCACCAGGTAGTGCAGAAAAATCCCCGCCGCCACCGGCGCCGGGCGCGACAGCACGCGCTTAAAGTCGTCCAGCTTCAGGTGCACGCCCATCCCGAACATGATGAGCATCAGCAGGGTGGTAACCCAGGGGCCGATAGGGGTAAAGGTGGTCGGCGTGTAATAGGCAAGAACGGAGAGCAGCAGCGCCCAAAGCGGGAACAGCCGTGTCAGCATAGCGAGCATGTTGTTTTCCTTGCCATTGGCTCGTCATCTTCCAGGCCGGCTGTGCCCGCTGCCCGAACGATTGCGAGTAGGTTGTGTTGATATAGTTATAAAAAAGCCGGGTTCGAGCCCGGCTATAGGTAATATTTATCGCGTGAAGGAATATTATTCAAACAAATTATGATGCAGCTTCTGCACGACCTTCTCCGCGTCGGCGCCCGGCACCAGGAAGCAGAGGTTATGGCTGGATGCGCCATAGCAGATCATGCGAATGTTGAACGGCTCCAGTACGCCGAAGACCTCTTTGCCGACGCCGCAGGCTTTTGAGAGCTCGTTGCCGATCAGCGCCACCAGCGCCAGATCCTGCTCCACTTCTACGCGGCACAGGGAGGAGAGCTCGGTGAGCAGTGCCTGGGTGAGCAGGGTATCGGTAGCGGAAGTTGAGCCGGTAGTGTCCATGGTCAGGGCAATGCTGACTTCCGACGTGGTGATCAGATCCACGGAGATATTGTGGCGCGCCAGAATGCCGAACACTTCGGCCAGGAAGCCGCGGGAGTGCAGCATATTCAGGCTGTGCAGGGTCAGCAGCGTCTGGCGACGGCGCAGCGCCAGCGCGCGGAACAGCGGCGGGCGTTCGGTTTTATTGCACACCAGGGTGCCGCCGGCTTTCGGCTCTTTGCTGGAGCCGACGAAGACCGGGATATCGCTACGCACCGCAGGAAGCAGCGTGGCCGGATGCAGCACCTTGGCGCCGAAGGTGGCCATTTCTGCGGCTTCGGCAAAGGCGATAACGTCGATGCGTTTTGCCGCCGGGGCAACGCGCGGGTCGGTGGTGTAGATCCCCGGAACGTCGGTCCAGATATCGACGCGGCTGGCGTTGAGGGCTTCGCCCAGCAGGGCGGCGGTGTAATCGCTGCCTCCGCGACCGAGGGTGGTGGTGCGGCCTTTCGCTTCGCTACCGATAAAGCCCTGGGTGACTACCAGCCCTTCGGCAAGGCGCGGCGTCAGCCTGCAGTTGGGTGAGCTCAGCCAGGGCGGCGATATCGGGCTCGGCGCGGCCGAAGCGATCGTTGGTGCGCATCACTTTACGCACGTCAAACCACTGGGCGGCAATGCCGCGCTCGCGCAGGATTTCGACAAACAGCAGGGTGGACATCAGTTCGCCGTGGCTGACCAGCTCATCGGTTAGCGCCGTCGAGCTTGCCAGCGCCGCGGCTTCCGCCAGAGTGGTGATGTTCTCCAGCAGGCGCTCGATCTCTTCACGAATCACGTTGGGATAGCGCAGGCGTTCAAGAATATTGAACTGAATCTGGCGCAGCGCTTCAAGCTTATCGAAACGCTCGGTGGGTTCCAGCCCGTCGGCTAAGGCAACCAGAAGATTGGTAACACCCGCAGAGGCGGACAGCACCACCACGCGAGTGTTTTCATCAATCAGCGCAACGTCAACGCTGCGATTCATGGCATCGAAATCGGCAACGCTGGTGCCGCCGAATTTGGCTACAACTAAATCTGTCATAACAACCTCGTGTCAGGGGGGCCTGACTTATTAAAACGATTCCTGATTGGGTTTGGGCTGGACGCAACCTAACAGTCATAAAATGTCTTAATAAGCCAGGCCAAATTATTCAGCCATGGCACAAGGGAAGAGCGAAAAACAGGGTGGGCGCAGAGAGATAAACAGCTACGATGTCACCCAGAAGTGCTCCACCTTGTAGACCCGTTCCCCGACCTTTTGCGTCAGTTCCTGAGTATGAAACGCCCGACTGCGAACGTTTCTGGTGACAACCCAGGGGATTCAGCCCCTGTGGCCGGTGATGAACGTACCAGACGCTCTTTCACCTCGGCGTTGCTCCCCCTCACGTATTTTCCCCGGACTGGTTCCTCCAATACGGTTACCTGGGCAACGCACCTCTTCTGGCAATTACCGACGTCTTTCACTTTGCCTGGGGGCGCTGGTCATGATAGCCCCTGCCATACCCTTTCGCTGTAGCGTGAAATGCGCGAGCAATACATACCTGGTAATACGCAGGCAGTGCAGCTATATAAAGGCTTCGGAGGGGGTATGTCAACGCTGCGGTTATGCGGATTTTTCATACGCGGGCGATTAACAGCAAAAAGCCTTATGATGAGGCCGGCCGCTCTCCGGCGGGCCGCCGCCCGGTGGCCGGGAGTCCGCCGCTCTGCCCGACGTTCGCGGACGATCCCCCGCGCGCTGCCTCGGGGCGCTTTGCCCGAGTTTATGTCTATACTGGTAGTGGTTTTTTACCCTGATCTGGCCCTGTTCCTGACGCGCGTCAACGGCATAACACAAAAATCATCACAATTTTTTGCCTCCGGCGCTACAATCGACCGCAGTCACAATTCTCAAATCAGAAGAGTATTGCTCATGAAAAACATCAACCCAACGCAGACATCTGCCTGGCAGGCGCTACAGAAACACTTTGATGAAATGAAAGACGTCACTATCAGCGAGCTTTTCGCTAAAGATAGCGATCGTTTTACTAAGTTTTCCGCAACCTTCGACGATCTGATGCTGGTGGATTTTTCCAAAAACCGCATTACCGAAGAGACGCTGGCGAAACTGCAGGATCTGGCCAAAGAGACCGAGCTGGCAGACGCCATCAAATCGATGTTCTCCGGCGAGAAAATCAACCGTACCGAAGATCGTGCCGTGCTGCACGTCGCGCTGCGCAACCGGAGCAATACCCCTATCATCGTTGACGGCAAAGATGTGATGCCGGAAGTCAACGCGGTGCTGGAGAAGATGAAAGCCTTCTCCGAAGCGATCATCTCCGGCAGCTGGAAAGGCTATACCGGCAAGGCGATTACCGACGTGGTTAACATCGGCATCGGCGGCTCCGACCTCGGTCCGTTTATGGTGACCGAAGCGCTGCGTCCGTACAAAAATCACCTCAATATGCACTTTGTTTCCAACGTCGACGGCACCCACATTGCGGAAGTGCTGAAAGGCGTGAATCCGGAAACCACGCTGTTCCTGGTAGCATCAAAAACCTTTACCACCCAGGAAACGATGACCAACGCCCACAGCGCGCGCGACTGGTTCCTGGCAACCGCCGGCGATGACAAACACGTGGCGAAACACTTCGCGGCGCTCTCCACCAACGGTAAAGCGGTGGGCGAGTTTGGTATCGACACCGCCAACATGTTTGAATTCTGGGATTGGGTTGGCGGCCGCTACTCCCTGTGGTCGGCGATCGGCCTGTCGATCATCCTCTCCGTTGGTTTTGACAACTTCGTTGAGCTGCTGTCCGGCGCGCACGCGATGGATAAACACTTCTCCACCACGCCGGCCGAGCAAAACCTGCCGGTGCTGCTGGCGCTGATCGGTATCTGGTACAACAACTTCTTCGGCGCAGAGACCGAAGCGATTCTGCCGTACGACCAGTATATGCACCGCTTTGCTGCCTATTTCCAGCAGGGCAACATGGAGTCTAACGGCAAATACGTTGACCGCAGCGGCAACGCCGTGGATTACCAGACCGGCCCAATCATCTGGGGTGAGCCTGGCACCAACGGCCAGCATGCGTTCTACCAGCTGATCCACCAGGGAACCAAAATGGTGCCGTGCGATTTCATCGCGCCTGCGATCACGCACAACCCGCTCTCTGACCACCATCCGAAGCTGCTGTCCAACTTCTTCGCCCAGACCGAAGCGCTGGCGTTCGGCAAATCGCGTGACGTGGTTGAGCAGGAGTATCGCGATCAGGGTAAAGATCCGGCAACCCTGGATCACGTGGTGCCGTTCAAAGTCTTCGAAGGTAACCGCCCGACTAACTCGATCCTGCTGCGTGAAATCACCCCGTTCAGCCTCGGCGCGCTGATCGCGCTGTATGAACATAAGATCTTCACTCAGGGCGCGATCCTTAACATCTTCACTTTCGACCAGTGGGGCGTTGAGCTGGGTAAACAGCTGGCTAACCGTATTCTGCCGGAGCTGAAAGATGGCGCTGACGTCAGCAGCCACGATAGCTCGACCAACGGCCTGATTAACCGCTATAAATCCTGGCGCGCGTAATCAGCGTTAATCCGCTTCAATGCCGGCCTCAGGGCCGGCATTTTTTATGGCAGACGGCGCAATAATTTCGCCGGATTTCCCGCCCACACGCCTTTCTCGCTAATCGAGCGGGTGACCACGCTGCCCGCGCCAATCACCGCGCCGTCGCAGATGCTGACCGCCAGAATAGTTGCCCCGCTGCCGATAGAGACGTCGTTGCCCACCACAATTCTTCCCCAGCTCTCGCGATCGGCGTTGGGCTTACCGTCGCGGAACATGTCGTTGGCAAACATCACGCCGTGGCCGATAAAGCAGCGTTCGCCGAGGGTAACGTACTCGCAGATAAAGGTATGGGACTGGATTTTGGTGTCTGCCCCGACCGTCGTATTGCCCTGAATCTCGACGAACGGCCCGACGAAGACGTTATCGCCGAGGCGACAGTTGTAAAGGTTAGCGGGCTGGTAGATCACCACATTTTCGCCGCTTTCGACGTTGCGAACGCCGGTATCACGAAGCGTGTGCATGATTATTCCTCTCCGATCCGTTTGGCCAGAATATGCAGGGTGCTTTGCTGGGTGGCGGAGCGAAAAACGGTGTCTTTAATATGCCGCATGCCCAGGCGCTCATAGAAGCGCCGGGCGCCGGTATTCGCGGCCAGCACTTCCAGCCACAGCCAGCGTTCGCCCTCATCTTTAGCCCGCGCTTCGACGGCGCTAAAAAGCCGTTCGCCGTAGCGATGCCCCGTTTCGCCGGGTAGTAGATAGAGCTTATGCAGCAGGGTGCCCTGCGGGCCGTCGGGCTCAATTCGCTGGCGATACGTGAATTTGGCGAAGCCTATCGGGCGCTGGTCTTCGGCGATTAGCCAGCGGCAGTTTGCCTCGGCCAGGCTGCGCTGCAGGGCTTCGGCGGCATACTCCTGCTGGATAAAGCGCTCCAGTTCGCTGGCGCTGTGCCAGAGGTGGGCGAAGTGGTGGCGATAGCTGGCGTCGCCCATTTCGCCGAGCAGGGCCGCGTCCTCCCGCTGCGCCGTACGTATTGTCAGCATGGCTGTCTCCTTTTTAACCCGCCAGTGTGGCAAGTGATTGTTACATTTGGCGCAACGGACGCAAAAAGTTAACGAATAATATCGATCTGGATCACGTTTTTGCGTTATACAGATCGGCAGGAATAATGAAGATAAGAGGTGTGCGTATGCCGTCGGTCTATCGTCCGCTGGTGAATTTTATTGCGACGGCCATGCAGGCCGTTCTGAACCTGGCGCTGCTGTGCCTGGGCGTGATTCTGGTGGTCTTTCTCGGCAAGGAGACCTTCCATCTGGCGCACGTGCTGTTTACTCCGGAGCCGGTCAGCAAGTACAAGCTGGTGGAAGGGCTGGTGGTCTATTTTCTCTATTTCGAGTTTATCGCGCTGATTGTGAAGTACTTTGAGTCGGGCTTTCATTTCCCGCTGCGCTATTTCGTCTACATCGGTATTACCGCGATTGTGCGCCTGATTATCGTCGACCACGACTCGCCGATGGCGGTGCTGATCTACTCCGCGGCGATCCTGCTGCTGGTGATTACGCTGTGGCTGTGTAACTCCAATCGCCTGAAGCGCGAATAAAAAAAAGCGGCCTCCAGCGGCCGCTGACCAACAGTCACAAATTTAATTTATGTAGGGTCCAGTTGAGGATAGCAGTGGCATTTGCCTTACTTTTTCAGCTGAGGGAGGCGGCTGCCGTACCCGGTTGGGGTTCGTGTACAGCAACTGAGCCGCCATCCCTCCTCTGAAATTTGGGGCGGGTATAACAATGAAACTTAACCTTTCACTCCCCCCGCGGTCAGACCGTTGACCAGCCAGCGCTGCGCCAGCAGGAAGACCACGGTAATCGGGATGGCGGAGAGCACCGCCGCCGCGGCAAAGTCGCCCCACAGGTAGTTCTGCGGGTTGAGGTACTGCTGCATGCCAACCGCCAGCGTATAGCTGTTCACATCGCGCAGCAGCAGGGACGCAACCGGAACTTCGGTAATCGCGGCGATAAACGACAGAATAAAGACCACCGCCAGAATCGGCACCGACAGCGGCAGCAGAACCAGACGGAAGGCCTGCCACGGCGTCGCGCCGTCCAGCGCCGCCGCTTCTTCCAGCGAACCGTCGATGGTTTCGAAGTAGCCTTTAATGGTCCAGACGTGCAGCGCGATGCCGCCCATGTAAGCGAAGATAACGCCGCCGTGGGTGTTCAGGCCGACAAACGGCAGATACTGGCCGAGGCGGTCAAACAGGGCGTACAGGGCAACCAGCGACAGCACCGCCGGGAACATCTGGAAAATCAGCATCCCTTTCAGCAGGGTGGCCTTGCCCGGGAAGCGCATGCGGGCGAAGGCGTAGGCGCAGGTGGTGGAGAGCGCCACGATGCCGATGGCGGTGATCCCGGCCACTTTCACCGAGTTCCACAGCCACAGCAGCACCGGGAACGGCGGCGGGGTGACGCGGCCGTCAGCGTGTTCGACGCTGAAGCCCAGCGCCAGCCGCCAGTGCTCCCAGGAGATCTGGTCCGGGATCAGGCTGCCGGTGGCGAAGTTACCCTCGCGCAGGGAGATAGCAATAACCATCAGCAGCGGGAACATAATCGCCGCGATAAAAATGAGCAGCAGGAGGTGCGTGGTGAGCAGACGCAGCTTCTGAGATTTGGGTTGTACCATAGCCATGTTCAGAGCCCTCCTTAATCAAATTTCATTCGTGTAGCTTTCAGGTTAATGATCGCCAGCACGCCTACCAGCAGGAAGATCAGGGTGGCAATCGCTGCCGCCAGACCGAAGTCCTGACCGCCGCCGCCTTCGAAGGCGATACGGTAGGTGTAGCTCACCAGCAGGTCGGTGTAGCCCGCCGGCGTGGTGGTGCCGAGACGGTCCGGGCCGCCGTTGGTTAACAGCTGAATCAGCACGAAGTTGTTAAAGTTAAAGGCGAAGCTGGCGATCATCAGCGGCGTCAGCGGCTTGATCAGCAGCGGCAGCGTAATTTTAAAGAAGTTCTGGAAGGGACCGGCGCCGTCCATTGCCGATGCTTCGTACAGGTCGTCAGGAATCGCTTTCAGCAGGCCCATGCACAGAATCATCATGTACGGGTAGCCCAGCCAGGTGTTGACGATCACAATCATCGAACGCGCGGTGGTCGGGTCGCTAAACCAGGCCGGCTTAATGCCGAACAGCGCGCTGAGCATCATGTTGATCTCACCGAAGCTCTGGTTGAACAGCCCTTTGAAAATCAGAATCGAGATAAACGACGGTACGGCGTAGGGCAGAATTAGCAGGACGCGGTAAATTGCTTTCCCTTTCAGGGACTCCCACTGTACGAGGCAGGCGAGGACCATACCGACCGCCACGGTCAGGATCACGGTCAGGATCGAGAAGACCACCGTCCAGACGAAGATGGCAAAGAACGGTTTCTGGATACCTTCATCGGTAAAGACGCGGGTGAAGTTATCCCAGCCGATGCTCACGGTGTAGCCCGGGCTGAGCTTCTCGCCGCTCCAGCTGCCGTCGGCGTTGATTGACTGATAGAAGCCGACTTTATTATTCGGCCGGTATTTGACGCCGCTCTGGTTGTTGGTCAGCTCGCCGTCGGCCGCCAGGGTATACAGCGGCCGGGTGCCGGAGAACTGACGCAGTGAGCTCATGATGACCTTGCTGTCGTCAGGCAGCACGGCGGTCAGCTGGTTCAGCGCGGTACGATTCTGGGTAATCACGCGCAGGTTGGCACGCTCGCCTTCCGGCTGAGCATCGGCGTCTTTCAGGGCCAGCTTCTGCACGCCGCCGAGCTTAAACGCGTCGGAAACGTAGTTTTTGCCGCTGTCGCCATCGGTCAGCGCCAGCTTCCACTCATCTCCCGCCGGATACAGCGAGAAGTTATAGGCTTTGCCGGCCTGGAAGGAGCGGTCCATCAGAACCTGCTGCGCGCGCTCGAAGGTCAGCTGGTTGGTACTGCTGTAGTTGGTAAAGGCGATAGCGATGGTGCAGATCAGCGGGAACAGGACGAACAGCCCCATCCCGGCGAGACCCGGATAGACGTAGCGCCAGGCATAGGCCTTGCGGTTAGAAAAGATATACAGGCCAGCCGAGCTTAAAATCAGCGTCAGGATGGCAAACAGGTACTCCCCCTGGGCGTACATCAAAACAACAAGGTAACCCACCAGCAGGCACAGCAAGCCAATCACAGACCATGTCAGCTGCGGGCTTTGCCACCAGTGTTTCTTTTTAACGACATCCATGGGGATCATCCTCTACAACGTATTTTGTTCTCCCTCTCCCCTCAGGACAGCGGGTCGGTCCGGGGCCTGGCTGGCCTGGACTCCGACCCGCTCCCGAGAAGGGAGAGGGGACTAGCAGGGTTACTTAGTGATTCGAGCCTGTGCGTCTTTCAGCGCGGCATCGACGGTCTGACGACCGCTAGCTGCGTTGATAACCGCGGTGCGTACGGCATACCAGAAGGCGGACATCTGCGGTACGTTCGGCATGATTTCGCCTTTCTGGGCGTTCGCCATGGTGGCGGCGATACGCGGATCTTTTTCCAGTTTCTCCTGGAAGGATTTCAGCGCAACGGCGCCCAGCGGTTTATCCTTGTTCACTTCGTCCAGACCCTGATCGGTCAGCAGATAGTTTTCGAGGAACTCTTTCGCCAGCTCTTTGTTCGGGCTCGCGGCGTTGATACCGGCGCTCAGTACGCCGACGAACGGTTTAGACGCTTTGCCTTTGAAGGTTGGCAGCAGCGTCACGCCGTAGTTGATTTTGCTCTTATCGATATTCGCCCATGCCCACGGACCGTTGATGGTCATCGCGGTATCGCCCTTGTTGAACGCCGCTTCAGCGATGGAGTAATCGGTATCAGCATTCATGTGTTTGTTCTTGATCAGATCGACCAGGAAGGTCAGACCCGCTTTCGCGCCAGCGCTGGCCACGCCGACATCTTTGACATCATATTTGCCGTTTTCGAGCTTGAACGCATAGCCACCGTCGGCGGCGATCAGCGGCCAGGTGAAGTACGGTTCCTGCAGGTTGAACATCAGCGCGCTCTTGCCTTTCGCCTTCAGCGTTTTATCCAGTGCCGGGATCTCTTCCCAGGTTTTCGGCGGGTTCGGCACCAGGTCTTTGTTGTAAATCAGCGACAGCGCTTCAACCGCGATAGGGTAAGCGATCAGCTTGCCGTTATAGCGCACCGCGTCCCAGGTGAACGGATAGAGTTTGTCCTGGAAAGCCTTGTCCGGGGAGATTTCGGCCAGCAGGCCGGACTGCGCGTAGCCGCCGAAGCGGTCGTGCGCCCAGAAGATGATATCCGGGCCATCGCCGGTTGCCGCAACCTGCGGGAATTTCTCTTCCAGCTTATCCGGGTGTTCGATGGAGACCTTAATCCCGGTGTCTTTTTCAAATTTTTTGCCCACTTCAGCGAGGCCGTTATAGCCCTTGTCGCCGTTAATCCAGATGACCAGCTTACCCTCTTCAATTTTGGCGAGGGCAGAGGCGGAAAACATCATCGTGGTCAGTGCAGACAGCGCGAGGATACGGGCGCCGGTTTTGATTTTCATATACCAGTCCTTTTTGGTGACGTGCTTGTGGATACACTTAGGTGGCTTAACGGTGATGAGTTTCCTTTTTTAACAACCCCTTTCCATCCTCCCTATGTCTACGCCCCACCCCTGGTTTGTGTGATCTGGCTTGCAGAAACGCCGGTATTGGGGCGTGGAGCACATAAAAAGGCGGCTATTTTTGCAACCTGTGTCACGAAATTGGCTTTGGCGCGCCGTCCCCGGCAGCGAGACGCAATCTCTCATCCTCCCGTCTCCTCCCCCATAAAAAAGCCGGGGGTGGAGGATTCATCAGGTTAATGAATGCCGCATAGTCAGCCCATCTTGAATGTGTCTTTAAGTGACAAGTTGTAAGGAAGGGAGATGGCATGGCGAGCGTACAGCTGCGGAATATAACGAAAGCCTGGGGAGACGTGGTGGTATCGAAAGATATCAATCTCGACATCCAGGAAGGGGAGTTCGTGGTGTTTGTCGGGCCATCGGGCTGCGGCAAATCTACCCTGCTGCGTATGATCGCCGGGCTGGAAACCATCACCAGCGGTGATTTGTTTATCGGCGAAACGCGGATGAACGATATCCCACCCGCGGAACGCGGCATCGGCATGGTCTTCCAGTCTTACGCGCTCTACCCCCATCTCTCCGTTGCAGAAAATATGTCTTTCGGCCTGAAGCTGGCCGGCGCCAAAAAAGATGTGATCAACCAGCGCGTCACCCAGGTGGCTGAAGTGCTGCAGCTGGCGCACCTGCTTGAGCGTAAACCTAAGGCGCTTTCCGGCGGCCAGCGTCAGCGCGTGGCAATCGGTCGTACCCTGGTGGCGGAGCCTCGCGTATTCCTGCTGGATGAACCGCTTTCCAACCTCGATGCCGCGCTGCGCGTGCAGATGCGTATCGAAATCTCCCGCCTGCATAAGCGGCTGGGGCGCACGATGATTTACGTGACCCACGATCAGGTTGAAGCGATGACTTTGGCCGACAAGATTGTGGTGCTGGATGCGGGTCGCGTAGCGCAGGTAGGGAAACCGCTTGAGCTGTATCACTACCCGGCCGATCGCTTCGTTGCGGGCTTTATTGGCTCGCCGAAGATGAACTTCCTGCCGGTGAAAGTCACCGCAACCGCCATTGAGCAGGTTCAGGTGGAGCTGCCAAACCGCCAGCAGGTCTGGCTGCCGGTAGACAGCGCCCGCGTTCAGGTTGGGGCCAATATGTCCTTAGGCATCCGCCCGGAACATCTGCTGCCCAGCGATATCGCCGACGTGACCCTCGAAGGGGAAGTGCAGGTGGTTGAGCAGCTTGGTCACGAAACGCAAATTCATATCCAGATCCCCGCCATCCGTCAGAACCTGGTCTACCGCCAGAACGACGTGGTGTTGGTAAAAGAGGGAGCTACATTCGCCATCGGTTTGCCGCCGGAACGTTGCCATTTATTCCGTGAGGATGGCACGGCGTGTCGTCGGTTGCATAAAGAGCCAGGCGTATAAGGCTTCCCATTAAAAAAAACGCGAACCCCTTAGCGCTGCAGCAGCAGCAGGCAGCACGACGGGTGAAGTGTTCAAAGAAAAGCAATGATCTCAGGAGATAGAATGATGATTACTCTGCGCAAACTTCCACTGGCGGTCGCCGTCGCAGCAGGCGTTATGTCTGCTCAGGCGATGGCCGTCGATTTCCACGGCTATGCTCGTTCCGGTATCGGCTGGACCGGCAGCGGTGGCGAACAGCAGTGCTTCCAGGCAACCGGTGCTCAAAGTAAATACCGTCTTGGTAACGAATGTGAAACCTATGCGGAATTAAAACTGGGCCAGGAAGTTTGGAAAGAAGGTGATAAGAGCTTCTACTTCGATACTAACGTCGCGTACTCCGTATCGCAGCAGAATGACTGGGAATCAACCAGCCCGGCATTCCGTGAAGCCAACGTGCAGGGTAAAAACCTGATCGACTGGCTGCCAGGTTCCACCATCTGGGCCGGTAAGCGTTTCTACCAGCGTCATGACGTTCACATGATCGACTTCTACTACTGGGATATTTCAGGTCCTGGTGCTGGTATCGAAAACATCGATCTGGGCTTCGGTAAGCTGTCTCTGGCGGCAACCCGTTCTTCTGAGTCCGGCGGTTCTGCCACCTTCGCTGAACGCGATGCGCTGGGCAACCGTATTTATGACAACCTGGTGCCGAACGACGTCTTCGACGTGCGTTTAGCGCAGATGGAAATCAACCCAGGCGGCACCCTGGAGCTCGGCGTCGACTACGGTCACACCAACGTTCCGGATAACTACTACCTGCAGCCGGACGCGTCTAAAGACGGCTGGATGCTGACCGCTGAACACACCCAGAGCATGCTGAAGGGCTACAACAAGTTCGTACTGCAGTACGCCACCGACTCGATGACCTCCAACGGTAAAGGCGTTCCGCAGGGCGGCAGCATCAACAACGACGGCTCCCTGTGGCGCGTGCTTGACCACGGTGCGATCTCGCTGGGCGATAGCTGGGATCTGATGTACGTCGGTATGTACCAGGATATCAACCTGGACAACAACAACGGCACCAAATGGTGGACCGTCGGCGTACGTCCAATGTACAAATGGACGCCGATCATGAGCACCCTGCTGGAAGTTGGCTACGACAACGTCGAGTCACAGAGAACTGGCGACAACAACAACCAGTACAAAATCACCCTGGCACAGCAGTGGCAGGCTGGCGACAGCATCTGGTCCCGTCCGGCAATCCGCGTATTCGCAACCTACGCCAAGTGGGATGAGAAATGGGGCTACGCGAACGGCGATTCCGGTGCTGGCTACACCTCCGGCGTAGCGTATAACGACACCTCCGCGAAGACCTTCAGCCGTGGCGATAACGACGAGTGGACCTTCGGCGCCCAGATGGAAATCTGGTGGTAATCCAACCTGACCTGTCATGAGCAGAGGGGCGTAAGCCCCTCTCTATCTTAGGCCCTGCGAGCTATTGCCTGGCTACCGCTCGGCCATCGGAATTGAGGTGATAACAATGAAAATGAAGAAAAGTCTCGTTGCCCTCTGCCTGTCCGCCGGCCTGCTGGCCAGCGTACCCGCAGTCAGTTTTGCTGATGTGAATTTTGTGCCGCAGAACACCTCTGCCGCGCCGACGATCCCCACCTCCGCGCTACAGCAGTTAACCTGGACGCCGGTCGATCAATCGAAGACCCAGACCACCAGCTTAGCGACGGCAGGACAGTCGCTGAATATCGCCGGTATCACCGGGCCGGTGGCGGCTTACAGCGTCCCGGCGAATATCGGTGAGCTGACCATTACGCTGACCAGCGAAGTGAACAAACAGACCAGCGTTTTTGCGCCGAACGTGCTGATCCTCGACCAGAATATGACGCCATCTGCGTACTTCCCCAGCAGCTACTTTACCTACCTGGAGCCGGGCGTGATGAGTCCGGATCGCCTCGAAGGGGTGATGCGCCTGACGCCGGCGCTGGGTCAGCAAAAGATTTACGTCCTGGTCTTTACCACGCCGCAGGATCTGCAGCAGACCACCAAATTAATCGATCCGGCGAAGGCCTACGCCAAAGGTACCGGTAACGCGGTACCGGATATTCCGGACCCGATTGCCAGACATACCACCGAAGGTTCCCTGAGTCTGAAAGTGAAAACCTCTTCCGGCTCCAGCGTGCTGGTCGGCCCGCTGTTTGGCTCCTCCGGCCCGGGTCCGGTGACCGTTGGTAATACGGCCGCGCCGGTATACAGCGCGCCGGTCGCCGCTCCGGCCCCGGTCGCCGCGCCGGCGGCGAAGAGCGAGCCGATGCTGGACGATACGGAAACCTACTTTAACAACGGCATCAAGCAGGCGGTTGCGAAAGGAGATATCGATAAAGCCCTCAAATTGATGAACGAAGCCGAGCGCCTTGGCTCGAAATCTGCCCGTTCCACCTTTATCAGCAGTGTAAAAGGCAAGGGGTGATCGTTTCCCCACAATGCTGATGTTTAGGCACAGCCTTTAGGTGCGTCCGCCTGGACGCACCTTTTTTTCTCGCGCGCGGCTTCTGTTGCATGGCTGTTGCGCGGAAGATCGTATCTTGATGTTTGCCCGCCCCGATCGGCCTATTCTGCGATACAATGCCTACACGTTATGTATCGGAGAATCAGGCATGTCACATCCTGCGCTTACGCAACTGCGTGCGCTGCGCTATTTTGCCGCTATGCCCCCGCTCGAACCCTCGCTGCGCGACTGGCTGCTGCTGGAAGACTCAATGACCAAACGCTTTGAGCAACAAGGGAAAAAGGTTAGCGTTATGCTGGTCAACGAAGCGTTCGTCGGACGCGAGGCGCTGGTCGGTGAAGAGGCGCTGCTGCCGGATGAAGCGCGTTACTGGCTGCGGGAAATCATTCTCTGCGCCGATAATGACCCCTGGCTGGCCGGGCGCACTATCGTCCCGGAATCGACGCTGAGCGGTCCCGAACTGGCGCTGCAGCAGCTTGGGCAGACGCCGCTGGGCCGCTATTTGTTCACGTCTTCGACGTTAACCCGTGATTTTATTGAAATTGGGCGTTATGCAGAGCTCTGGGGGCGTCGTTCCCGCCTGCGGCTGAGCGGTAAACCGCTGCTGCTGACTGAACTGTTTCTGCCCGCATCGCCGCTGTATTAAGAGGAAGAGAAAATGGAGTGGAGTCTGACGCAGAATAAGCTGTTGGCGTTTCACCGCCTGATGCGTACTGACAAACCGATCGGCGCGCTGCTGCTGCTGTGGCCGACGCTGTGGGCGCTATGGGTGGCGACGCCGGGTATTCCGCCGCTGTGGATCCTGGCCGTCTTTGTCGCCGGGGTGTGGCTGATGCGCGCCGCCGGCTGCGTGGTCAACGACTACGCCGACCGCAAATTTGACGGTCACGTTAAACGTACCGCGCGTCGTCCGCTGCCGAGCGGGGAGGTGACGGAGAAAGAGGCCCGGGTGCTGTTTGTCGTGCTGGTGCTGCTCTCGTTCCTGCTGGTGCTGACCCTCAATACCATGACCATTCTGCTGTCGGTGGCGGCGCTGGCGCTGGCGTGGGTCTATCCATTCATGAAGCGCTACACCCACCTGCCGCAGGTGGTGCTGGGCGCGGCGTTTGGCTGGTCGATTCCGATGGCTTTCTCCGCGGTGAGCGAATCGCTGCCGCTGAGCTGCTGGCTGATGTTCCTCGCCAACATTCTGTGGGCGGTGGCCTACGATACCCAGTATGCGATGGTTGACCGGGACGATGACCTTAAAATCGGCATCAAATCGACGGCGATTTTGTTTGGCGAAAACGATCGCCTGATTATCGGCATGCTGCAGATCGCGGTGCTGGTCATGATGGCGGCGGTAGGGTGGCTGAACGGTCTGAGCTGGGAGTATTACTGGTCGCTGTTTATTGCCGCGGGGCTGTTTTTCTGGCAGCAGAAGCTGATTTTCCGTCGTGAACGCGACGACTGCTTTAAAGCGTTTTTAAACAATAACTACGTCGGGCTGGTGCTGTTCCTCGGTCTGGCGATGGGCTATATGGCCTAGTTTTCTCTGGCAGGATCCTGACTCCCCCCGGCTTACGTAGCGCAAGCCGGGGCAAGTCTCAGGCGCTACGCTTCATCCTGCGCGGCGCTTTCAATCGTCAGACGCACGTCCGATGTAATCAGGTTCGCCAGCATCTGGTAAACCTTCAGCGTCTCTTCCGGCTCGGCGTCGCCGGTATCGCTAATATAGCCTTCATCACGCAGCGTCAGCACCAGCGTACTGAATACCGCCTTATCGAAGAACTCCGGCGCGTTGATGCCGTGCAGCACCGACAGGCGCTGGGCCATCGTACGGCTCTCTTTCTCCAGTGAACTGCGGTTAATCGCCGGATTCGCGCTCAGCAGCCAGAAGGTGATGGCGTAGCGCTGGAGGGTTTCGCGCGCCCCGGCGGCCAGCAGCTGCAGCAGGCGGGAGTGCGACGGGTTGATGCTTATCTCGTCATCGCTCAGCGCCAGCAGGCCCTGACGCTGCATCTCCGCGGTCAGCGCATCGATAACGCTCGCCAGCTCTGCTTTTTCCCAGCGCAGGAACAGTTCGGCCTTCAGCAGCGGATAGAACATCTCGACGTGACGCAGCACCTCCGCGCGGGTGATTCGCCGATGCTGGGTGACAATCGCCGCCAGCAGAGAAGGCATCATCAGCATATGGGCGATGTTGTTGCGATAGTAGGTCATCAGCACCGCCTGCTCGCGCGGCAGGATGATGATGTCGCCGATGGTGTCCTTCTCGACCTCGAATTTATTCATCTTCAGCGCGTGGTCAATCAGCTCGCTGGCGGTAGCCGGCGGCGTGGTCGCATCCGGAGAGTAGGGCACGTTACGCAGCAGGTCGAGATAGCACTCCAGCTGCTGGGTCAGCTGTTCGCGGGTCAGCGAACGCTGGCGCGACGCCAGCAGAGCGGTACAGCACAGGTTCATGGCGTTCGCCGCGCCGGCGTTGTTGATGCGCACCATCAGATCGGAGGCGATGCTGTTTACCGTCGGCGTCAGCCACGACGGGCGGATGGCTTCGATAGGATCGATAGACTCGCGCCACTCCGGCACGTGCTGGTTGAGCCAGGTCATCAGCGGCAGCGGTTCGCCGAAGTTAACGTATCCCTGGCCGAGGTTACGCAGCTTGCTCAGGCCGCGCAGCATCTGCGGCAGGCTCTCTTTCTCTTTCGTCGCGCCGCGCAGCTCTTTGGCATAGGTCCCGACCTCCATCACGTGCTCGTAGCCGATGTAGATAGGAACCAGCGTAATTGGCCGGGAGCCGCCGCGCAGCATCGCCTGGATAGTCATCGATAGGGTGCCGGTTTTCGGATCCAGCAGGCGCCCGGTACGGGAGCGTCCGCCCTCGACGAAGTACTCCACCGAGTAGCCGCGGCTGAACAGCTCGCCAAGATATTCGCGGAACACCGTTGAGTAGAGCTTATTGCCCTTAAACGTCCGGCGAATAAAGAACGCGCCGCCGCGGCGGAAAATCGGCCCTGCCGGCCAGAAGTTGAGGTTGATGCCGGCGGCGATATGCGGCGGCACCAGCCCCTGGTGGTAAAGCACGTAGGAGAGCAGCAGGTAGTCCATATGGCTGCGGTGGCACGGAACGTAGACGATCTCGTGCCCTTCGTGCGCCAGCTGCCGCACGCGCTCGGCGTTGTGAACGTTAATGCCCTGATACAGGCGGTTCCAGGTAAAGCCCAGCACGCGGTCGGTCAGGCGAATCATCTCGTAGGAGAAGTTGGCGGCGATCTCTTCCATCAGCGCGATGGCGTTTTGCTGCGCCTTCTCGTGGGAAATTTTCTTGCTGCGGGCTTCGTCTTCCACCGCGCGGGCGATGGCTTTTGACGCCAGCAGCTTGTTGAACAGATCCTGACGCGCCGGCAGGCGCGGGCCGACGGCGGCCAGGCGCTGACGGGCGAAGTGCATACGCGCCACGCGGGCCAGCTTCTGGGCAATGGTTTTATCGGTGCCGTGCTCGGACGCCATTCGGCGCAGCGACACCGGCGGCGAGAAGCGCACGAAGCTGTCGCGGCCCAGCCACAGCACGGCGAAGAATTTCTGAATGCCGTTAAGCATGCGCAGCGGCGGATTGAGTTCGCCCTTTTCGCGCCCGGGCGCACGACCAAACATCACTGAAACCGGCACCATTTGCACGTCGAGGTCAGGGTGGTTGCGGTGCAGATCGAGGTAGTCGTGGAACAGCTTGATGGACTCTTCTTTCGGCGTGTAGTAGGTAAAGACGCGCGGGCCGCCGTGGATAAAGACGTAACGCGGCAGCAGGGTACCGTCGATTTCCAGCGGTTCGAGCGGATCGGCTAAATCGTGCTCCAGGCACTGCGCGCGCAGCGTCAGCAGGTCTGCCTTCGAGTTATAGGGCAGAACGTACATAATCGGACGCGAGGTATCCAGTCCCAGTTCCTGAGCAGGCTCTGCGGGAATAGACTTGCTTTTTACCAGCAGCCGTAATGGTAAATTCAGTAATTTATAGTAAATTCGTTGCCAGCCGGACATAAACGATGTGAAGCCTCTGGTTAATCATGCAAATGCGCGGCAAGAATAACAGAAAGTGCGCAAAATTTCCGTTGCCACGCGGCAAACGCGTACACTCATTGACGTCATTTACATAAAAAGGTTCTTTTGATGGCCAATAATACCACCGGGTTAACCCGAATCATTAAAGCGGCAGGGTATTCCTGGAAAGGTTTTCGTGCGGCATGGATAAATGAGGCCGCCTTTCGTCAGGAAGGTATCGCCACCGTTATTGCCATTGCGATCGCCTGCTGGTTGGATGTTGACGCCGTTACGCGCGTGCTGTTGATAGGCTCGGTCCTGTTAGTGATGATAGTCGAAATTCTTAATAGCGCGATTGAGGCGGTGGTGGACCGGATTGGCCCTGAGCACCATGAGCTTTCCGGACGGGCGAAGGATATGGGTTCCGCGGCGGTATTTCTGGCGATCGCCATCGCGCTGATCGTCTGGGTGACGCTGCTGTGGGCGCACTATCGCTAAGCTTCCGCAGCATCAGGCCGCCCGGTCGCCCTCCGTGCGGCTTTTTTTGCGCCGCGTGGAGCAGCAGCGCTTCGCCGCAACTCCCTTCGCGCTAACCGGCCGTAGCGGGCGGCAAAAGAAAAGAATCTCCTGATTTTTGTGTGAAATTTGATTCCAAAATCACCGTTAGCTGTATATACTCACAGCATAACTGTATATACACCCAGGGGGCGGGATGAAAGCGTTAACGACCAGGCAGCAAGAGGTGTTTGATCTCATCAGGGATCATATCAGCCAGACGGGCATGCCGCCGACGCGTGCGGAAATTGCTCAGCGCTTGGGGTTCCGTTCTCCAAACGCGGCGGAAGAGCACCTGAAAGCGCTGGCGCGTAAAGGCGCTATCGAGATCGTTTCCGGTGCCTCCCGCGGTATCCGTCTGCTGACTGAAGAAGAGCCCGGCCTGCCGCTGATTGGCCGCGTCGCCGCCGGCGAGCCGCTGCTGGCGCAGCAGCACATCGAAGGCCACTTCCAGGTCGATCCGGCCATGTTCAAGCCGAACGCCGACTTCCTGCTGCGCGTCAGCGGAATGTCGATGAAGGACATTGGTATTCTGGACGGCGATCTGCTGGCGGTACACAAAACGCAGGACGTGCGTAACGGGCAGGTTGTGGTCGCGCGTATCGACGAAGAAGTGACGGTAAAACGCCTGAAAAAGCAGGGTAACGTCGTCGAACTGCTGCCGGAAAACAGCGAGTTTTCACCGATCGTGGTGAACCTTCGCGAGCAAAACTTTACCATTGAAGGTCTGGCCGTCGGCGTCATTCGCAACGGCGAATGGCTATAAGCGTCCTCTCTTAACGCAGCATCGTCCGATGCATGATGCTGCGCTGTCTCTCCTCGCTCAGGCTCTTCCCCATGCTTTTTAATGCTGCTGATAAGGCCCTGTGGCGCCTGGCGCTACCGATGATTTTCTCCAATATCACCGTCCCGCTGCTGGGGCTGGTGGATACGGCGGTTATCGGCCATCTTGATAGCCCGGTTTACCTCGGCGGCGTGGCGGTCGGGGCTACGGCGACCAGCTTTCTGTTCATGCTGCTGCTCTTTCTGCGCATGAGCACCACCGGCCTGACGGCGCAGGCGTTCGGCGCAAAGGATCCCGTTCGCCTGGCGCGCGCGCTGGTGCAGCCGCTTGGGCTGGCGCTGGCCGCCGGTCTGCTGATCGTTCTGTTTCGTATGCCGCTCATTAACCTGGCGCTGCATATCGTCGGCGGTAGCGAAGCGGTGCTGGAGCAGGCCCGGCGTTTCCTCGAAATTCGCTGGCTGAGCGCCCCGGCTTCGCTCGCGAACCTGGTGCTGCTGGGCTGGCTGCTGGGCGTCCAGTATGCCCGCGCGCCGGTGATCCTGCTGATTGTCGGCAACCTGCTGAATATCGTCCTCGACCTGTGGCTGGTGATGGGCCTGCACATGAACGTGCAGGGCGCGGCGCTGGCGACGGTGAGCGCCGAATACGCCACCTTTATCATTGGCCTGCTGATGGCGAAACGCGTACTGACGCTGCGCGGCGTGTCGTTCGCTATGCTCAAGGGCGCCTGGCGCGGCGATATCCGGCGGCTGCTGGCCCTGAATCGCGACATCATGCTGCGCTCCCTGCTGCTGCAGCTCTGCTTTGGCGCGGTGACCGTGTTTGGCGCGCGTCTGGGGGGCGATATCGTGGCGGTGAACGCCATCCTGATGACCATGCTGACCTTCACCGCCTATGCGTTAGACGGCTTTGCCTACGCCGTGGAGGCCCACTCCGGGCAGGCCTACGGCGCGCGCGATGGCAGCAGGCTGCTGGAGGTGTGGCGTGCGGCCTGCCGACAGTCTGGCACGGTCGCGCTGGCTTTTGCGCTGATCTACAGCGTGGCGGGAGAGCAGATTATCGCTCTGCTGACCTCGATACCCTCGCTCCAGCAGCTCGCCGACCGCTATCTGTTCTGGCAGATGATTCTGCCGACGATCGGCGTCTGGTGCTATCTGCTGGACGGGATGTTTATCGGCGCGACGCGCGGCAGAGAAATGCGTAACAGCATGGCGGTGGCCGCTGCGGGCTTTGCCTTAACCCTGCTGACTTTGCCGGTACTCGGTAACCACGGCCTGTGGCTGGCGCTGACGGTATTCCTGGCGCTGCGGGGCCTGTCGCTGGCGCTGATCTGGCGACGGCACTGGCGGCGCGGAACCTGGTTTTCATAACGCATTCTGTCGTTAATATGGTTAAAGATTCCGAATAATAAAATTAACCCAGCATTCTCATCTATAGTTAATCCTATGTCCGGCACACAGCGGGCTGTTAACTCACCGAACGATGAGGACTGAATTATGAATAAAGACGAAATCGGCGGTAACTGGAAACAGTTAAAAGGTAAAGCGAAAGAGCAGTGGGGCAAGCTTACCGACGATGATATGACCGTCATCGAGGGCAAGCGCGACCAGCTGGTCGGTCGAATCCAGGAGCGTTACGGCTACGCGAAAGATCGGGCGGAGAAAGAGGTGTCCGACTGGGAAACCAAAAATGACTACCGCTGGTAGCGAGCAGATTTAGAGCGTTAACCCTTTGTTATTGCCTGCCCGAATGTGACAAGGATGTGCGAAAACCCCTGATTCCCGCTGCGGCTAACGCCTCAGCGGGCTTTCTTTTTCATCTGAATCGTGTGGTCGTGATGGCAGCGATCCGGCGCGTTACAGGCCTCTACCTCGACGCAGCTCGCGCACAGGCCGTGCGCTTCAATCACGTTATGGCGCAGGGCGAAGCCCATTTTTGCCGCCAGCGTATGCATGATGTCCTCCACGCCTTCCGCGCACTCTTCTTTCACCACCCCGCAGCGATCGCAGATAAACATCGCTGAGCTGTGGGTTGGCTGATCGAACAGATGGCACAGCACGTAGCTGTTGGTCGATTCCACCTTGTGCACGAAACCCTGCTCCAGCAGAAACTCCAGCGCGCGATAGACCGTTGGCGGCTTGGCCTGCGGCTCTTTACCGCGCAGGAGATCGAGCAAATCGTAGGCGCTGATTGCCCCCTGCTGCAGGCTCATCAGGCGCAACACTTCCAGGCGCTGCGGAGTCAGGCGCACGCCCCGCTGCGCGCAGAGCTTTTCAGCATGCGCTAACATGTCTTGCGAAGTGGACTTATCCATGAGCATCCTCTGGTTGCGTAACGATGAAGTTGTTACTTTATCACGATCCAGGCAAAACGCCGAGAACCCACGGTTTGTGCTATACCTGATGCATCTCATTTTCGGGAGAAAACGATGAAACGACCTGATTGCATTCGACATTGGCGCGAGCTGGAGGGGCCGGATGACGCCACCTACCCCGACAGCGGCGAGCTCTTTTCCATCGGCGCGCCGCTGGCCCGCGGTCTAAGGCTAAACCGGCTGGGGATCCATCATGAGCGCCTGCCGCCGGGACGGCGCACCTCTTATCCGCATGCGGAAAGCGATGAAGAAGAGTTCATCTACGTGCTGGAGGGGTATCCGGAGGTGTGGATAAACGGCTATCTGTGGAAGCTGGAGCCGGGGGATTGCGTCGGTTTTCCCGCCGGTACCGGGGTATGCCATACCTTCCTGAATAACACCGAGGAGGAGGCGTGCCTGCTGGTGGTAGGCGAAGCGAACAAAAAATTTAACCGGATCTACTATCCGCTTAACCCCGGCTACGCCGCGACGCGTCAGGATCGCTGGGTCGACCATCCGCCGCAGTTCTTCGGCCCTCACGACGGTAAGCCGCGCAGGAAATAGCCTTTTTTCCACCTCGGATACGGCCATTGGCGCTATGCGCCTGTGGTTTATCTTTGTGCTATAGTAGCGCCCCTTTTTACCCGGATGCCTATTTATTCGCCATGATGCCAGAATCAACGCCAACCGCTTTTGCTGCCCACCGTTTTTCCATCGCCCCGATGCTCGATGGGAGTTATACATCTTAATAAACAGATGGTTGTGTTATCACGGTGTACTATTGGTGTACCAAAACGATAAACTATCTGCAATTCTTTAACTCATCTTTAGCGGCTTTTCGGCGCATATCAATGAATTCCGCGAGATCGGCAACATGAACCATTCGCGGGGATTTCTGGCTGTCACCCACACGGAAAGTGGGTATCGGTAACTCACCACAGCCCGCTTTTTTATCCGCCGTTGCCGGCCGCATACCAAGATATCGCTCTGCAATAACCGACAGTGGTATCGTGGATGTCTCAAATTCAGCCATCAGCAAAAACATAGTATTCATACCCACCTCACACCACTTTCAGGCCACGACAGTGGCACCAGCGCTCAAACATCCGCTTAACCACTTCCCGGCGCCGTTCCGGTATTTCGTCGCCGCAGCAACAGCAGTGAGTAGCTGAAACTGCGTTATGGTTGATGCGACATTTCGCAATGGCGGCTTAACGTTGACGAGGCTGGCGCCAGAAAATTTGATGCTGTGATTGTTGGAACAACACTCAAGGCGATCGAGCTGGGTGCTAAGATCGAACTGGCCGCTGCGTCGGTCGTTGCGTTCACCGCCAAAATCGCCAGTAGCCTCGATAACCTGTACTGGGCTTCCCAGCGCACCGGTGCAACGGTGCAAGGTATCAAACAGATAGGGTATGCCGTCAGCCAGATGGGCGGCAGCGTGGACGCCGCCCGCGGCTCACTGGAAAACCTGTCACGGTTCGTACGTAACAACCCTGGCGCCGAGGGGTTCCTGAATCGCCTGGGCGTTCAGACCCGCGATGCTAAGGGCAACATGCGGGATATGGCGACGATCTTCACCGGCGTCGGCCAGCGTCTTAGCAGCATGCCGTACTATCGTGCTAACCAGTACGCGCAGATGCTGGGTATTGATGAAAATACCCTGATGGCAATGCGTCGCGGTATCGGCCAGTTCAGCGCCGAATATACCGCAATGGCAAAGGCGATTGGCTATAACGCCGATGTGGCCGCCGTCAGCTCAAATAAGTTCATGACCTCGCTTCGCTCCTTCGGTCTTATGGCAGGCATGGCGCGGGATAAAATCGGCTCTAATCTGGCTAACGGACTGGCAGGCTCCATTGACACCCTGCGCCGTCAGATTCTGGATAACTTCCCGAAAATCGAAGGGGCGATCACCGCGACGGTTAAGGGCATCCTCTGGATGGGGGAAGCAGTAGGTCGGATTGTATACCGGCTTATTCAGGCTGCCATTGACGTCAAGAATTGGTGGAAAGGTCTGAATGACGATACCAAGGCCCTCATTGAAACACTTGGTGGGCTTGTGGTGGTCTGGCGATTGCTCAACTCGGCGATGATGGCGTCTCCCATTACCTGGGTGCTGGCATTGGCTGGCGCAATCCTGTTGCTGTACGACGATTACAAGACATGGAAAGAAGGCGGCAAAAGCCTTATCGACTGGAAGGCATGGGAACCGGCAATAACTTTGGCCCTTAGCGCCATTGACAAGCTATGGTCAGGCATTAAGCGCCTCAAGGACGAGCTGATAAGGCTCTTCGGTATCGACCCCAAAACCTGGTCGATTAAGTTCGAATTCGATAGCCTGAAAAAGCAATTTGATGAGCTTAGCAAGATGCTGGATATCATCGGCAAACTTCTCAATGCTATTGACGAAGGCCGATGGTCAGACGCAGCAGCTTATGCCAGGCAGCTTTTAAAGCAAGGCGGCAATAGTGCGCCACCAGATGCGGTGACAGACAGTGCTAACGGCGCGGCTAACTGGATTCAGAATAAAACCGGGTTTGACCCGCGTAGTATTGGGCAGGCTGTTACTGGCTGGTTTGGCGGTGAAGCTACTCAATACGGGCAGTCTGTTAAACGACCTCAGGCCACTAAAGCAGGCGCTCAACTGTTGGGCTGGATGGCTCCGATGATGGGCAAGCTGGAGGCGTTGTATAACCTACCGGCGGGCCTGCTCCGCAGCGTCGCCCTGACAGAATCCGGCGGTAATCAGTTTGCCGTGTCTGGCGCAGGCGCCAAAGGGATGTTCCAGTTTATGCCGGGTACCGCCCGCGATATGGGGCTACGCGGTAATGACGTGTTTGACCCGATGAAGTCGGCGGAAGCGGCGGCGCGGTATCTCTCGATGCTCCTGCAGAGGAACGGCGGCGATCTTGGCAGGGCTCTGGCCTCATATAACTGGGGGATCGGTAACGTGCAGAAGTACGGCATGGCGCTGATGCCGCAGGAGACCAGAAACTACATACCCCGGGTGATGAGCAATATGCCGGGTGGTGGCGCGACGCTGAACCAGAATACGGTCATCAATATCTCTGGTGTCAGCGACCCAAGGGAGGCCGGTAAAATCGTTGCTGACAATCAGGCGAATGTTAATGCACGCTCAACCCAGCAACTGGCGAGGGGGCCGAGCTGATGGATATTCTATCTACGCTGTTCCAGCAGCAGAGCCGGCGCATTGGACTGATGATCCCCGACGTAGTTGTTACTGAACGGCATAGCGATGCGCTGGAAATAACCGAACACCCGGTGGAGAGGGCAACCAACGCCGGGACTGGCTTTATCTCCGACCATGCCTATCGCCGACCCTCTGAAGTGGTAATGGAGATCGGTTTCGCTGGTGGTGGTTCACTGCTTGATTTCTACGACACCCGAAACATTGGACTGTCAACGCCGCTCAACAGCATGGGCCCGAAAGAGGTTTATGCCGAGCTGCTTAAAATGCAGCAGGAAAGACAGCTCATCGACGTAACCACAGGCAAGCGGCAGTATACCAATATGGTGATCCGGACTCTGGATGTGACCACCGATCGCGCCAGTGAAAATGTCCTGATGGCAACGGTTACGCTGAGGGAGGTTATCACCACCCAAACGCAGACGGTCAGCGTGGCCGCAAAGGAAAATATGAAAGAGGGCGCGAACACCTCAGCGGTGCAAAATTCAGGCGTTAAAACTCCAACGCCTAAAGATGAGTCATTGCTAAGCCGGGGCGTAAGCTTCTTTTCTGGAGGGTAAATGACCGTATCAGAAATACCGCTGTCACCTGACAACCAGAAATTTGCGATTACCCTGGCGGGGCAGAACTTTCAGATGTCGATTACCTGGCGTGCTGCGTTCTGGTGTCTCGATATCATGGACAGCAGCGGCGCCGACCTGATCAAGGGTATTCCCCTGATTACCGGCGCTGATCTGCTGGCCCAATATCATTACATGAGCCTCGGGTTTTCGCTCTATGTTGTCTGTGATGACCCGGCGAACGACAACCCAACGGCAGCAGACCTCGGCACTAAGAGCCACCTTTACGTAGTAACGGAGTGATCATGTCTCAAAACTGGATGCGGCATTTTGAGCTGCAGCTTATCGACGATAAGGGTGATGGCATCTCACTGTCAGATTTCAAGGTGACGTTTAACATACAGAAGATGCCGGCCACCATTTTTAACGGGTTCGTCGGCAACTTCAAAATTTACAATCTGGCGCCTGAAACTCAAAACCGGATAATGGGCAAAGAGTTTACCCGGATCAGAGCTATCGCCGGATACAACGGCGCAGCTGATGACAGCGGGGAATACCCGGATAAAAATATCGGTCTGATTTTCAATGGTGACATTCGGTTTACCATTACCGGTAAGGAGAACGTAACCGATAGTTGGGTGCTCATCCAGTGTATCGATGGCTGGGAAGGGCACCTGAACGCGAGCGTGAAAACGACGGTTGCGGCTGGCTGGAAGCACGCAGACCTGTTTGATCTCGGCATGCAGTCATTAAGGCCATACGGAATATCTGAAGGTAGCACGCCCGATTTCGGCTCAACTGTTTTCCCCCGCGGGCGTACCATTTACCAGAATACCGGGCGCCTGATGTTCGGGCTGGCAGGGCAATGCAAAGCCAACTGGTGGTATGAAAACAACCAGGTGCATATCCTTCCTGAGGACAAATATATCCAGGAGGCGATCGTGCTGAACGCCGATACCGGCCTGATCGGCATGCCACAGCAGACAATGGGTGCAGGCGTTAACGTTCGTTGCCTGATAAACCCGAACATAAAGCTGGGTGGGCTCATCAGACTGGATCAGGCCTCGGTATATCGTCAGGCTCTCGGCAATGACCAAATCGGGCAGTCTCCGGGGGTATTAGGCGAAACCACCACAGACGGCAATATCTATGTCGATGGGCTTCCTGGGTCGCAGCTGGCTGCAATCAATACCGATGGTGATTACATTGTCGGCAGTATTGACTATACTGGCGATACTCGCGGGCAGGCGTGGTATATGGATTTGCTCTGTCTGGCGAAGGGAGATCGGGATTTAATGAGTCAGTCGACAGTTGCAAAGGTGGATCTGGGATGAATTTTGCCAAGTCAGCATTGTTGGTATCCGTTTTTGTCATGTCTTTTAGCGGACAGGTGCTTGCTGCTCTACAGTGCGGTGATTTTTATTTAAAGGCTAACGCGGACGGCCTTACCCTAATCAATGGGCGGAAGCCAGAGACTCAAAAAATCACCTTCTTAGGTAAACCAGAAGACTACGACAACGTAAAAATTCAATGGATGATTCCTTCGCCTGAAACTGGTAGATGGTTAGGGATGGACTATATCCGCAGAAACGGAAAGCCCATTCTCAACGTCGAAGTGATCCGCAAGAACATGGACGAGCCCCGAGAGTTCTGGACTTATAACTGCCAGAGGGTGAAGTAATACTTGCAACGATGGGCAGTTATCTGCCCTGCCCATATATTAAATTAAGGTGCTTGGCTTTGGCATAATAAATGGCGGATGCTGACTATAAGAAACAAGTCTTATGGATTTGTCGTTTAACCTCTGATAATGCACAACGTACTCTGATGTCCAATCACCAAAAGCTTTAACTTGGTTATATTGAATGTGTCCAACATGGTAATGCCAAAGCTTGTTTGTTAACGCGTACTGTATGAGTCTAATCCTGTCATAATAAGCTTTACTTAGGCCTGTAGACTCCTTGTTTCTACCAGGCAGAGCAGAAAAACCGTTCTTTTTGAAATGAGATGTGAAATTATTAATAAGTATCAATTCCACATTGCTTATGCCGCTGATTTTATTTAAGAAATGATTTGAGTAGTTTACAGTGAAAGTCATTTTTTATTGTACTCTCTCACCCATTTAATAAAATCATCGTTTGTTTTAACCCAAGAAGGGGCTGTAACCTCTTGGGATTCAATACCAGAGCTTAACTCGTTAATATCAAACTCAAATCCCTCATCCGTGGGGATGAAGTGCTGCGCGGTATCAGCCAGCTCTTTAACGTTTTTTACATAATTTTCGTATGATGGGATTAGGCGAAGTTCTAAGTGCTTGAGCGTCCGGATGTGTGGGTGCCAGGCTGGGTTTGAACGAGCAATGAAAAAGGCATACTTGATCCTGTGGACACCATTTTCAATGTAGGTAGCCCTCTCATGCAGTTCACGAATCACAGAGTCGTCAACAATATGCAAAGATTCAATTTCTTGCGCGGTACCATGCAACAAAACATTAGTAACGCGTTTAGCTTCAGAGGATGCTTTGTCGGCGATATCTTGCGAATTGTAGACTCTTAACATAACTTCTTTTACCGTTTTCTCAGGCACCGCATTGTTATGATTTCTTTCAAAATCATTAAGCGGACGCTCAATACTGGAAGAAACGCCGCTGATCATCTCATCCAGCTTGGGAAGTTCTGGTGTGATAAAAGCTAACGCACTCATGCCTAACATGGGTATACCTGCTTACAGTAGTGTAAATTTTGAACGCTCAGATGAACACCATCATAGTTCAATAGATGCGGCTCAGTACACACAAAATAATCATGACATTTATACAGGTCGCCAATGGGCGGCCTTTTTTAATGCCCGGAGTAACCAAATGCCCGTAGCACTAAACTCCCAGCTCGGTAGTAAAGAGCAGGCCGACGCGCATCTGGCGCAGGCGATCATGTCCGCGATGCGTGTCTCCATTCCCGGCATCATTCAGTCATTTGATCCCGATGCCGTCACCGCTGTTGTTCAACCAGCCATTAAAGGTGCAGAGCAGGACGAATCAGGCGTCGAGGTTTCGGTAAACCTGCCGCTGCTGGTGGACGTTCCTGTCGTTTTCCCCCGCGGTGGTGGCTGCACGCTGACATTTCCCGTCAGCGCCGGCGATGAATGCCTGGTGATATTTGCCGACCGCTGCATTGATTTCTGGTGGCAGAGCGGAGGCATACAGGAGCCGGTAGACGGGCGCATGCACGATTTATCGGATGCATTCTGTATTGTTGGTCCGCAGTCGCAGGCGAAGAAAATCAGCGGCATCAGCACTACAGCCGCGCAGCTGCGTACCGACGACGGATCGGCGTTTATTGAGGTGGCAGCAGGTCATGACGTCACCGTTAAAACGCCGGGTAAATTGACGGCCAGCGCTGACGGCGGCACGGAAATAACCTCTCCTGAAATCATCCTTAACGGCAACGAGACAATCAACGGCAATCTGTCGCAAGGAATGGGTGAGAGCGGAGGCTCTGCCACGATGCACGGCCCGGTCACCGTAACCAACGACGTGACTGCTGGCGGTAAGAGTCTAATGACGCACACGCACGCCGGGGTTGAGCGTGGTAACGACAGTACGGGAGCGCCGGAGTAATGAGAATTATATTTTCTGATTTGAACAAAGATGTGATTCAAGCGCTGGAGGCAGCGTTTAGTGGTGTCGATTCGGTCACAACTTTCTGTGGGGATATCAGAGATGTAAATGGGGATGCAATAGTCTCCCCTGCAAATAGCTATGGCTGGATGAATGGCGGAATAGATGCTGTATATCTGTAAGCGCCCCATAATGAACGTGGCGTAAGGATTATTTTACGGAGGATAGGTTCCAGGGCAGCAGCTCATGTACCCGGTTTGAAGGCCAGTCGTTGATCTTGCTTATCACCTCGCACAACCAACCTTCCGGCTCCACACCGTTCAGTTTGCAGGTGCCAAGCAGGCTGTAGATGATGGCTGCTGCCTCACCCCCGTTGTCAGAGCCGAAGAACAGGTAGTTCTTTCTGCCAACCGCCACCGCGCGCAGCGCGTTTTCTCCGATGTTATTGTCGATTTCCACCTGACCGTTACGGCAGTACTCATTCAGGGCGTGCCACTGTTTCAGTATGTACGCGAACGCCTTCGCCGTCTCCGCGTGAACCGACAGCGTCGTCATTTGCGCCTCTATCCACTCGTGCAGCGATGTCATCAGCGGAACCGACCGTGCTTTTCTTATCTGCAGCCGTTTCCCGGCCGGGCTGCCGCGTATTTCCGCCTCGATGGCATACAACGCACCTATACGGTTCAGCGCTTCATTCGTCATTTCTGTCGGGCGTCGAACATGCTCATCGTGGATTTTCCTTCTGGCATGCGCCATGCACGCTGCTTCTCTGATGTGCCCGGACTCATACAGCGTGTCGTAAGCACCGTACGCATCTGCCTGAAGCACGCCTCTGTACCCTGAGAGATGTCGCTGAGGATGTTCCCCCTTACGGTCCGCTGAGTACGAGAACCAGACTGCCGGCGGTTCTGGCACCCCGGCGTTACGGTCATCCCGGACGTAGACCCACAGCCGACCGGTTCGCGTTTTACCACTCCCGGGCTCCAGCACCCTGACCGGCGTGTCATCAGTGTGCACCTTGCCAGCCTGCATAACGTACTGGTTGAGCGCCTCATGCAGCGGACGAAGCCGGTTGCCCATCATCGCGACCCAGCGGACCATCGTGTTACGGCTCAGCGCCAGTCCATGACGGGCGTAGATTTCTGTCTGCCGGTACAGCGGCGTATGCTCCACATATTTTCCGACCAGGATGCGGGCCAGCAGGCTGCTGCCCACACGACTGCCTTCTACCGGCTTTGCCGGGAGCGGGGCCTGCACGATAACGTCGCACCGGCTGCACGCCAGCTTCGGTCGGACCGTTTCGATGATTTTAAAGGCGGTTTTGATGATCTCCAGTTGCTCAGAGAGAGTTTCTCCCATCACCTTCAGCTCTCCACCACATGACAGGCAGACGCTGGTCGCTGGCAGTAAGGTCTGTGTTTCCCGAGGCAGGTCGGCTGGCAGCGGTTTTCGGGCGGTGTGGCGGGTGGGTTTTTCTGGCGTCGTTTGCGACACGACAACACTATCTGCTGGTATATCCGGTACCGGCTCGTTGCCATTCAGGCAGGTTTTTGCCGCCTCCAGTCGGCTTTCCAGCTCTGACAACCGTTTCTCTGCCTGGCGGATTTTGTTTTCCAGCTTATTACGGCTCTTTTCCGAACTCTGACCGAACAGCATTCGCCGTAGTTTATCCAGCTGTGCTTTCAGGCGGTTGATTTCCTGCTCATAACCCGCCACCTGGCCTGCATACTGGCGCAACCGGGTCTGCTGGTCGTTCAGCATCGCCCGCTGTTTACGCAGCATGGCTTTTAACTGGTCGATATCGTCAGGGAGTTCATTTTTCATACACCCGACATTACAACAGGTTACACCCGCAGGCCAGGACGTTGTGATGACTGTGGATGTTTCCAGTTGAGGCCTTCCAGCAGCATAGCCAGTTGCGCCGGGGTCAGATGGATCTTCCCGTCGCTGACAGCGGGCCAGACGAAGTGTCCACGCTCAAGACGTTTGATGAACAGGCACAGACCATCCTCATCGGACCACAGTAGCTTTACCATATCACCACGGCGCCCCCGGAAGATGAACAGGTGGCCGCTGAATGGGTCCTCGTTGAGGACATTCTGCACGCGGGAGGCCAGGCCGTTGAAGCCGTTTCTCATGTCGGTAACGCCCGTCACCAGCCAGATGCGGGAACCCGCAGGAAGGGATATCATCAGCCACCTCTCTTCAGTTCGCGAACCAGAGCCGACAGCATGGCCGGGGTGAGGTTGCCGGACAGCTTCAGGCGTGCACGGCCGATACTGACCTCACAGCATTGCCCGGCATCCGGTGGCAGGCTTTGCGCTGATGCTGCCGGGAGCTCGGGCAGCGCGGGTCGTGAGTATTCGGTGGTCACAACAGGAACGATATCGTCACTGATAATGGCCGGTGCTGGGGGTGTATCAGATGGCTCATCAACCAGATGACGATAGCGCTGACGCCAGGTGAACAGCAGGTTGTCATTAATCCCGTTCTGGCGGGCAAGCCGTGCCACGCAGGCACCGGGTTGCAGTGATCGCTGAACCAGGTCGAGTTTGAACGGCATGGAGTAGGTAGCCCGCTGGCGTGGGACTGTCGGTTGGGTCATTTGTGATAGAGTCCATTTAAAAATTAAGTGGACTCTATCATCACCGGATTAAAGGTACGTCGACAGACGTCGTTGCCGGGGCGCTTACGTATATCTAAGCGCTTTTGGTTATCAACTGCAGGTGCGTGTCCAGTCTGCAATAGCTGAAAGGTTCGACGGTTTTCTACCTATAGGGCGTGCGCTATCTGTACACGCAATGGGATTTGGTCCCCAGCACCCTAAATTTCTCATTGTGTCTCCAACCATGGAAATCCCTGAAGATGTTAGTTCAACAAATAATGCCTATCTGTCGTTCCTCGCTGCGCTCAAAGAGGCAAAGCATTTGGCGGTTGAAACATTAATTTGCCCGGGATTGTGTTCGTTAACCGGAAGAATGCCAGCAGAGGAAATGGCTAAGCAAATGAGGGCGGCTTTCGAGGACGTGGAGGGTATTGATGCGCTACCGTCGAGAAGATGATGACGGGGATTACACTTTCGGCCGGGGCGATGATACCTGGCTGGTGAACTCTCCGGAGGCAGTCGCGCAGGCCATTAAAACGCGCTTCCTGCTCTGGTACGGTCAGTGGTTCCTCGATACCACGGAGGGAACACCCTGGATTCAGTCAGTCCTCGGCAAACAACGACCAGATACCTACAACCTGGCTATCCGCAGGCGCATCCTGGAAACGCGGGGGGTGAGCTCTATCACCGAATTTAACACCGAAGTTGACGGCCGCACGCGCCGTGTAACGTTCACAGCAACGGTAGAAACCCTCTACGGGACAACCACAGTAACCTCGGAGGCGTAATGGCCCTGGACCTCGATACACTCGGCTTATCGGCAACGGTAACCGCTGAGGGGATTAGTGCGCCCGATTATCAAACTGTGCTGGACACCATCACCGGATATTTCCAGCAAATCTACGGCAGTGATGCCTATCTGGAACCAGACAGCAAAGACGGCCAGATGGTGGCGCTGGTGGCGCTGGCCATTCACGACGCCAATAACACGGCCATCTCGGTTTACAGGTCATTCTCGCCGGCGACGGCGCTGGGTGACGCACTGACGAGCAACGTCAAAATTAACGGCATCACCCGACGCGCAGCGACAAATTCAACTGTCGATTTGCTGCTTACCGGTACCGTCGGTACGACCATCACCAACGGCTCGGTACGCGACACAAACAGCGTGGTCTGGAATCTGCCTGCAACGGTGGTCATTGGCTCCGACGGGACAGTGGTAGCTACGGCCACCTGTGCGAACTCGGGAGCAGTCGCCGCGGTGGCGGGGTCGGTAAACGGCATCAACACACCTACGCGCGGATGGGCCTCGGTAACTAACCCGCTGGCGGCCACTGTAGGCGTAGCAGCGGAAACAGATGCAGAGCTACGCGTAAGGCAGTCGCAAAGCGTCGCACTGGCGTCTCTCACGCCATTTGATGCTGTAGACGGTGCGATTGCCAACGTTGAAGGCGTGACCCGTCACAAGCTGTTTGAGAACGACCAGGAGGTGACGGATTCAAACGGACTGCCTCCGCACTCGATCTCGGCGATTGTCGAGGGTGGTGATGCAACGGAAATCGCTAACACTATCCGAAGCGTTAAAGGGCAGGGCGTATCCACTTATGGTACGACGGCCGTGATAGTCACCGACAAATACGGCAACCCCTATACCATCCGCTTCTCCCGCCCGGTGGATGTGCCGATCTACGTGTCGATAACGCTCCAGGCCCTGACGGGTTATAGCTCTGAGGTCGGTGACGAGATCAAGGCGGCCGTGGCTGCATATATCAACTCTCTGGCCATCGGTGACAGTGTGCTGCTGAGCCGCGTTTATTCCCCGGCTAACCTGGGCGTCGTCAGCGGCGGTAACGCACGTTATTACGACATCATGGAGCTGCTGATTGGTCGCTCTGCCGATGACGTAGCCGCGGCTAATGTAGTGGTTGCCTATGATGAATCGGCATCCTGCAGCGTGGATAACATTGTGCTGGTGGTGACGCCATGAGCAAATACACCGACTTGATCACCAATTACCATGCCGGTAAGCCCAAATTCTTCGCTCACGTTGATTTATCCACCCGGCCGCTAATTGACGTTTCTGCTGCGACTGCCGGACTCATCGCCGCCTTTGATGTTGATACCGCCGTTGGCGACCAACTGGATATTCTCGGGAGGTGGATTGGTGTAGATCGCACGGTGGCGGCACCTATTTCAGGCGTTTTTCTTGAATGGGATAAAGAAAGGGTCGGTTGGGATCAGGGGGTTTGGCTGGGTCCTTATCAGTCTACGGACGCATTAACCTACCTGAGCGACGATGTTTATCGGGTCGTACTAAAAGCCCGCATAGGGATAAACAACTGGAACGGCCAGAATGGCACGTTGCCGGATATTCTGGAAACAGCGCTCGCCGGTACCGGAATAAAAATGATTATTGTCGACAACCAGGATATGAGCATCTCAGTCCTTATTGTTATCGATGATGAATATCTGATGCCGGAAATAGACAGACTAATATTTGACTCCGGCATGAACCGGGGGCCGTTCGTTGCTCTTCCTGCCGATTACGTACCCTCAAGATACGATATCAACCCCATAGACAAATTACCTGCTGAATTTGTTTTTGTTATTCGTGCTGGACTTCTTACCGTGAAAGCAGCCGGGGTAAGAGTCAGGGAAACGGTAACACCCTCTAACGGGTATAAATTCTTTGGATTTGATGTGGAAAACGACTATATCGCCGGCTTTGAAGCTGGCGCATGGGGAGCGAACTTCTGATGCCAGTTAATAATTTTAAGCCATTTGCTATCGCAGCAGGCTCTAATGTTGTTTCACAAACAGAATGGGAAGCGTTAATTGCTTTAGCTACGGGATTTACAGCTGGAATAGCTCGGTCATCTCAGATAAATAAAGCCCTTCGGCAGAGTTCGGTCATGTCTAGCGTGCTGGCTCAGTTTATGGCTGAAACAACCGGTGAAGATGTTCTTGATGATGGCGATACAGCAAAACTGGTATCCCTGTTAATCACTTCAGTTAATGCAGTTGCACGGAGTTCTCTGCCTGTTGGCACCCCAATCCCCTGGCCCTCTGATACCTTGCCGGCCGACGGCGATTTCGCTTTCATGCAGGGGCAGACATTCACCCTTACGGCATACCCGTTACTGGCTACAGCTTACCCGTCAGGTGTCATTCCAGACATGCGAGGCTGGACCATTAAGGGGAAGCCGGCTACCGGGCGTGAGGTGCTGTCCCAGGAACAGGATGGCGTTAAATCACACTCTCACACAGCGTCGGCCACATCGACCGATCTCGGCACTAAAACGACAAGCAGCAACGGCGACCACGCCCACACGTGGGGCTCGGGAATGCAGAAGCAGGGCGGAAGCGATCAGGAGGTTGGTAGCAACAGTGGGAGAACCTTTGGCACAACATCCACTGCAGGGGCGCACACACACTCCGTCGTTATTGGGGCCCACTCACACACAATCACGGTCGATGCTGCGGGTAATGCAGAAAACACCGTTAAAAACATCGCATTTAACTACATCGTGAGGCTCGCATAATGGTTTTTGAAATGTCTGACAAAACTCAGGTGGTAACCGTTTATCATATCAGCGACGATACGGGGGAGTTAGTGGGCGTTGAAGAATTGTCGATCCCGCCTCACACTGGCTTGCCTGCCTGCAGCACTCAAAGTTCACCACCCGAAATAGTCCCCGGGGAAACAGCGGTTTTCAATGCCGCCGCGGGCCAGTGGTCCCTTATCGAGGACCATCGCGGACAGATCGTCTACAGCACTGCATCAGGCGAGCCTGTTGAGATTTCAGCACTCGGAGAGTTGCCGGAAGGGGTAACGACGAAGGCACCTGCTGATAGCTATCAAAAATGGGATGGCGCTAACTGGGTTAACGATACGGAAGCCAAACACCAGGCCGAAGTAGTTAGCGCCACTGAGCTATTAACAGAGTTAATGCGTAAGGCAAACGAAAAAATAGCCCCTCTAAGTGATGCCGTAGAGCTTGGTATCCAGACCGATGATGAAGTCGCGCAACTGACTGAGTGGAAAAAATACCGCGTTGCTTTGAGTCGCATCGATACCTCTACCGCACCCGATATCGCCTGGCCTGAAATTCCTGCCTGATCTGTTTCTGAGGTAATACCCCTATGCCATTTTATTTAACTCGGGACCCGGTCCCGTCGGCAGACATGCGCAACGTTTTCGACAATGCGCAAAATATGGACCTTTTTCTTAACGACATAACATCAGCATTCTGGACGGATCGACTTGGCCGTAGTCGCATGTCATGGTTTGGGATGGAATCTGCATTCACTGTAAATTTGAGTGACTTTCAATCTCGTTTCGCATCTCAAATTGTGGAACAGGAAAGTGCTTTTGATGTGGCTCAGGCGGATAAAGAAAGCCGCTTCCAGGCGTTTCTTGATAGCTCCGGTTACGTGTTTCTCGGCGACTATGAAGACGGACCGTTTCAGTTCAGCGCCCGCAATCAGTACGTTCGGTATAACGACCAGTACTACCGCCTGAATGCCACCACAGATGTCGGATTTACGACGACCGGTACCGACGCAACCAGTTTTGCGAATGATGTGACTCACTTCGTTCTTATGGATGGCGATACTCTTCGCCAAAACCTGGGTTCAGGCGAAGAGGGTATGGGAGACTATTTACTTGCTGCAAAACTGACAGTGGACGGCGCCGTTCATAGAACTCAGCATGACAAAAACGCTGAGTCGATGAGCCTTATGGATTTTGGAGGAGACAGAGACGCAGTTAACCCGCTGGGCATTGAAGCCGAGGCCAGGGCCCGCGCAACCTCTTTGCGCATTCCCTATCTCGGATATGACCAGTATCTGCTGCCGAACATGGGGGCTAAGCTCTTCAAATACTGCGATGGCCCGTACGACCGTTCAGTAGTCATGGCTCTGCGGAACCAGTTAAGCCCGATGGCCGGTGAACCTCAGTCATCAATATCAGGCTTTGCCACATCAGCCGACTTATCGAAAAACCCTGAGCGTGCTCAGTCTTTGCTGTACGGACACCTTGTAGGACAGCCCACACTGCTGACGAGTTCAAATACCGTTTTTTCCGCCGACAGCGTCACGTGTACCGATTTGCCCGGGGATATTATTTCTGAGGTATGTGCCAAACAGGTTATTAATGTCGTTGACTCAGATACCAGTGTTGGGTCATGGACAACATTTGTTTTGGGTGTGGTGGGCACTACGATATACATCGAAGATACCTGGTATAAGGCCGGAAGTAATGGAACTGTTACAGGTGTTCCAACTGACGGATCGACGATGAAGTTAGTTCCCAGCAATAAAATATTTGGCAGGAACTTTATTGTCTCACTAAATGAAGACTCAGACGCTTCTCAGATGGTTGGGGAAGAGTTAAATCTGAGAAACAACAAAGCGGCCGCTGCGGGTAGCGGGTACGGTCAGGACGTCATCAGTAATGGTTTGTACAACATTATGAATGCATATCAGGCAAGGGGTAATTCGTTTTTTGGATTCCGCAATTATGCTAATCACTCAGACGGTGCTAGCGGATATGGCTTTGCAAACACACCATCTGTCGGCAATTGCTTTTATGGATTTTATGACGTCAATTCCACGAACGGGATTTATGTCTGGACGAACCAGTACGGCGTAACGATAAAAAACCCTCAACTCCAGGCGCTGAGGATTATTGATAATGTCAACAACTTCATCACCGGCATGGACGAAACCGGCTCGTGGCAGACTCCAAAAGAGTACTCGACCACGACATCTATCGGGGAGACCGTGTCAGGTTTTGCCGGGGTGACGTTTGCGACCCCCGCAGCAGCTGGTGACGCCATCATTATGCCGACACGCATGAAAAACAAAAAACTCACAGTTAAAAATTTGAGCGCCACGTACGCCCTTGCACTGACCGGCCCGTTTGAATTTGGCGCAGGCTCATTCAGCATCCCTGCCCGTGGCGGAGTGATATTAGAGACTGACGGCACATACTGGTACATCCTGGCTAAATACACCGCATAAGAGGTTTATATGACAATTTCAGTTTCAAAGAGCATAGAGCGCCATACCACATATATGGGGTTTGGCGCCCCCTATGCTTCCAATGTTGATGTCGTACTGAGCATTGACGTTATCAGCGCTGAAGTAATCGACTCCGCGAATAATATCGCCAACGCCGTGCACACGATTAAATTTGATATCGACAGTGGGGTTTATCTCGAACGGGTTGAACAGTTTAATTTTGAAGATGAAGACGACCTCGTTTCCGAGGCCGAGGCGTTCCTGACTAAATTCTACGGTGAATAAAAATGGCGAATAAAGAAGAATTACTGAAAAAGAGCAAGCGCGAAGTTGAGCTTGAAATCGAGTTGTATTCCACCCGCAATGCGCTTCTCAATGCTCACATGCAAAGGCTCTCACGAGACAAAGAGGAAAACGATAACCAACTCGCCGAAGCAAAGCTGGCGCTGGTGCTCATCAGGAAGGAAGAGAATAAGGCGGCGAAGGGCGGAGTCAAAAAACTGACACCGGAGCAGGCGTTAATCATCTCTGGTTTTACCGGTTTTGCTGCATGCAGCATAGCAGCGCTAAAAGCTGATATCGAAAAGCGCTTAGGTGAGCCAGTGGGAGATATTACCTTGGCTGCCGTGGGGCAGGAAAAAATCAGCGCCCTGTACAAAGATGATTACGCAAAGCTCTGCCCATATGCGCACCCGGAAAGTGACAACAGGCTGACAGAAGAACAGGCCGTCATCGTTACTGGCTATACGGGAATGCTTCTGGGCGACGTTGATAAGTTCTATGCTGACCTTGAAAAGCGCCTTGGCCGGAAAATCGTTAATTCTGAACTACCGTCAATCGGGCAGGATAAAATCATCTGCCTTTACAAAGAGGAATTTCTGTCTCTTTGCTAATCTTGTGGATGCTCAGCATAAGCGCATACATCAGTAGCTTGCACCTGTCAGAAAATTGATAGGCGCGACCAGCAGCAGGTCGCGGACGTGATCGGGGTGGGCGTGAAAACGGTTTACAAATATTTTCCCGCTGACGGATCAAGGTAAAAAGCCCCTCGTTGGAACGAGGGGAACCAGGTTTACGTGCTACCTATTTTTTATTCATTAACTCAATGCGTTCACTTCCCTGTGAACGCTCTCTTTATACATAAAGAATATGGAAAAAATATGGAAAAAGAGAGATATGGCTCAGGTGGTATGGCCGTCGAAGGCATTAACTTCATGAGATAAGTAAACTCATTGCCAACAGAACCAGCATGCAGACGAAGGTTGTTTCAAGTCCCAAAACAGAACCTCATCGATAAAGAAAAAAACCGCCCAGAGAAAGGCGGTGTCAAATTCGACAGTGAAATATGCTACACACATTCAGGAGCCCCATCGTAGCTCCAGACCTCATAGCAATGAGGTTTTCAGATGATAATTCATCAAACTGGTGGAAAAATGGAGGGTTTAAGGAGTTGTTTGTTTAAAATATTTCATCTGAACAAAGGTAGCGGGCGATGCGCTAACAACAGTGGATGGTGAGGCGATAGAGGGTGAGGGTGTTTACGGCGTAGTCACATTTTCCGTTAACGATCTGCGTCGGGATGACTGCCCGATTTGAGTTCCCACCCGACAGCCGCATGTCAGAGTTGCCGGGTGGGGGTAGTGACTCAGGCAGGAGATCACCATTCGCGATTCTACTCAATCTTTTTGCTTTTCTGCAACTTATCAAACTTTTCATGCAGCGTTTTCGGAAATAGCTCAGTGTAAACCTGCCATAAAATATTCAGCGATCGATGGCCGGTAACCTGTGCGACCTCTTCAATGCTGAATCCTGCCTCAAACAGACGGCTTGCCCCTTCGCGTCGCAGGTCGTGATAACGTAAATCCTGAATACCCAACGCGTTGCGTACGCGCTGGAAGCCAGCGGTGACGGATGTAGGCTTATAAGGGAAAATTAGGTCAGTGGTACGTGGCTGGCGCTGCACTATATCCCATGCCTCACCAAGGAGGGCTACTCGCATATGGTTTCCTTCCTTTTTCCTGGGATCTTTCCTGTCACGGACCAGTACCGCTCTCTCGTCGTTATCGACATCCTCCCAGCGCAACCGGCACACCTCTCCAATGCGCATGCAGCTAAAAATAGAGAAACGCAGGATATCTATGAATGGAATTATTGCGCTTCTATGCAAGCTCCGCGCCCTAAGTCCCTCTGCCAGCCTGTCGAGTTCATCGCCCACCGGGCGCCTGCTGCGCCGGTTAGATTTGCCAATCAGGCCCATCTGAATTAATACCGGTCGGGCGTCCCGCGCCGGGTTATCGGTATACTCAATACCGTAAACAGGTTTTGCTGACGCCAGAACTCCGGACAAGTAGCTTACATCCTGACTTACAGTTGCTGGCCCCGCTCCTGCCCCTGCTCGCTCCCGGCAATGGGTGATCACATCGGTAACGGCTAAATCTACAAGGGGTATCCTGGCAATGTCGCAGTCGGCCAGCATGTCGAGTACGTAGCGTTTGGTGCGCCGCGCGTGACCCCCTAACGCCGGATCATTTGTATACTTGGTGATCAGTTCACCTGTGGTTATCTGGCTGGTGCTGCTGGTATCTGGTACACCATCAGCTTCCAGTTCAAGAACGCGGCGACTGCCCCACGACTTCGCCATTGCTTGTTTGCTGAATGTCCGAGTTTCCCGGTGTAGGTGCTTGCCGCCTGCTTTAATACCGACTGTGCAGCGATAGCGGATTGTGCCATCGGCCAGCGGTCGCTTAACTATGTTATAGTAGGCCATTATGTAACCGCCTTGCTTTCCGGTACACCATTTGCAAGGTGTACTAATTGGTGTACTGAGAAAGTAAAAATACAATAGAATGTGTAAAAATGCACCAAAATGTCGAGAATAAAAAAAACTTTCAAAACAGCGCAGTGCCTGATGAATCAGGAAAGTACTGGTGTGGCAGGTTTAGCATCGCCCCGATGCTCGACTGGACCGACAGGCACTGCCGCTACTTCCTGCGCCAGCTGACGCGCCATACGCTGTTGTACACCGAAATGGTGACCACCGGGGCGATTATTCACGGTAAAGGCGACTATCTGGCCTATAGCGAAGAGGAGCATCCGGTTGCGCTACAGTTGGGCGGTAGCGATCCGGCGGCGCTGGCGCAGTGTGCGAAGCTGGCGGAAGCGCGCGGTTACGATGAGATCAACCTCAACGTCGGCTGTCCGTCTGACCGCGTGCAGAACGGGATGTTTGGCGCCTGCCTGATGGGCAATGCGCAGCTGGTTGCCGACTGCATTAAAGCGATGCGCGACGTGGTGTCGATTCCGGTGACGGTAAAAACCCGCATCGGCATTGATGACCAGGATAGCTATGCCTTCCTGTGTGATTTCATCGAGACCGTATCCGGGAAGGGCGAATGCGACATGTTTATCATTCACGCCCGCAAGGCCTGGCTCTCCGGCCTGAGCCCAAAAGAGAACCGCGAAATCCCGCCTCTGGACTACCCGCGCGTTTATCAGCTAAAGCGTGATTTTCCGCATCTGACGATGGCGATCAACGGTGGGATCCGCTCGCTGGAAGAGGCGAAGCTGCACCTTGAGCATATGGACGGCGTGATGGTGGGGCGCGAGGCGTACCAGAATCCAGGTATGCTGGCCGCGGTTGATCGGGAGATTTTTGCGGCCAATGGCGCGGATGCTGACCCGGTTGCCGTGGTGCGCGCCATGTATCCCTATATTGAGCGTGAGCTGAGCAACGGGACCTATCTTGGCCACGTGACCCGCCATATGCTGGGCCTGTTCCATGGGATCCCCGGCGCTCGCCAGTGGCGTCGCTACCTGAGTGAGAACGCGCATAAGGCCGGTGCCGATATTAACGTTCTGGAACACGCGCTGAAGCTGGTTGCCGATAAGCGTTAACGTTTCGCTAAATTTTAGTCAAATACGCCACGCCCTGAAGCTTGCTTTGGGGCGTTTTTATTTAAATTCAATAAATTATACCTGGCACGCTTCTTGTAATATCTGAGCAATGAGGGTTATTGCCTGGGAGAGAAGACGATGCTGGAACTGCTATTTATTATTGGGTTTTTCGTCATGCTGCTAATGACCGGCGTGTCGCTGCTGGGCATTATTGCCGCCATCGTTGCGGCGACGGCGCTGATGTTCGTCGGCGGTCTGTTTGCGATGATGATTAAGCTGCTGCCGTGGCTGCTGCTGGTCGTTGCGGCGGTATGGGTGATTCGGGCGATAAATACGCCAAAAATTACCCGCTACCGTAGCAACAACCGCTGGCGTTATTAAGGGAGTGAGTGGTCGGTCACAACCTGAGGAATTTTGCATAAAACAGCGTAGGTTTTGCTTATTAAATCTGTCACTATTAGCGCGTTAATGAATTCATCGCGCTGTACCCTACATACAGCCGAACTAAAAAAAAGTCAGGGCTTCCATTTGGAAGCCCTAAACTTTTCCCCCCTCCCGTCATACTTCAGACTACAGGTGCGTTGGCTGCGTTAACTCACCCCGGTCACTTACTGGAGTAAGCTCCCGAGGATTCGCTATCTTGCCGACTTCCTGTAGCCCGAATTATTTAGGGAGGGCTTCCCGTCATACTTCAGACTACAGGTGCGTTGGCTGCGTTAACTCACCCCGGTCACTTACTGGAGTAAGCTCCCGGGGATTCGTTATCTTGCCGCCTTCCTGTAGCCCGAATTATTTAGGGAGGGCTTCCCGGCATATCTCAAACGGCAGGACGTTTTGCTATTACGGCAGCAGCAGACTTGAGCCTTCGGTGGCGCGGCTTTCGAGAATCTCGTGCGCGCGTCGCGCGTCGGCCAGCGGATATTTTTGACTCTCCGCGACGTCGACGTTAATCACTCCGCTGGCGATCAGCGAAAAGAGTCGTTACTGGCTTCCATCAGCTCTTCGCGGCTGGTGATATAGCCCTGCAGAGAAGGGCGGGTCACGTACAGCGAGCCTTTCTGGTTGAGGATCCCCAGATTAACGCCGGTAACCGGTCCGGAAGAGTTGCCGAAGCTGACCATCAATCCTCGGCGCTGCAGACAGTCGAGCGAGGCTTCCCAGGTGTCTTTGCCCACGGAATCATAGACCACGTGAACCTTTTTCCCCTCGGTAATCTCTTTCAGGCGTTCGACGATATTCTCCTCACGGTAGTTAATCGTCTCCCAGGCTCCGGCCTGCTTCGCGCGCTGCGCCTTTTGCGCGCTGCCGACGGTGCCGATCAGCTTTGCGCCCAGCGCTTTCGCCCACTGGCAGGCAATCAACCCGACGCCGCCGGCCGCGGCGTGGAACAGGAACGTCTCGCCGGCTTTGATTTCGTAGGTTTTACGCAGCAGATAATGGACCGTCAGCCCCTTAAGGAAGGAGGCCGCCGCCTGCTCGAAGGAGATGGCCGCAGGCAAAATCGCGGCTTTATCGGCGGGGACGTTATGCACCGAACTGTAGGCGCCCAGCGCCGATTGGGCGTACACGACGCGATCGCCGGCTTTAATATGCGTGACGCCGCGCCCGACCTTGCTCACCACGCCGGCGGCTTCGGTACCTAATCCGCTCGGAAGTGAAGGGGGCGGATAGAGGCCGCTGCGAATATAGGTGTCGATGTAGTTGATACCTATGGCTTTATTCTCTACCTGGATCTCGTGTTCCGCCGGATCCCGTGCCACAAACTCCACCACCTGCAGAACGTCCGGGCCACCGTGCTTGTGAAATTCAATACGTGTTGCCATGCTTCCTCCTGAACTATGTGGTAACCTTTCGAGCCAATTTCTATAGCGGGAATTCCATTCAATATGGCAGGAAATAAACCCTTCAACAAACCCCAGACTGAACCCCGGGTTCGCGATCCGCAGGTCGCCGGGCTGAAAGTACCGCCGCACTCGATTGAAGCGGAGCAGTCGGTGTTGGGCGGTTTAATGCTGGACAACGAGCGCTGGGACGACGTTGCCGAGCGCGTGGTTGCGGAAGACTTTTACACGCGTCCGCACCGGCATATCTTTATTGAAATGGCCCGCCTGCAGGAAACCGGCAGCCCGATTGACCTTATTACGCTCGCGGAATCGCTGGAGCGCGAAGGGCAGCTGGACAGCGTGGGCGGCTTCGCCTATCTGGCTGAACTGTCAAAAAATACGCCAAGCGCGGCGAACATCAGCGCTTATGCCGATATCGTGCGCGAACGGGCGGTTGTCCGCGAGATGATCTCGGTGGCGAACGAAATCGCCGAAGCGGGCTTTGACCCCCAGGGCCGCACCAGCGAAGACCTGCTCGATCTGGCGGAATCCCGGGTCTTTAAGATCGCCGAAAGCCGCGCCAATAAAGACGAAGGTCCGAAAAATATCGCCGAAGTGCTTGATGCCACCGTGGCGCGTATCGAGCAGCTGTTCCAGCAGCCGCACGACGGCGTCACCGGCGTGAATACCGGCTATGACGACCTCAATAAAAAGACCGCGGGCCTGCAGCCGTCGGATTTAATCATCGTCGCGGCGCGTCCGTCGATGGGTAAGACGACTTTTGCGATGAACCTCGTCGAAAATGCGGCGATGTTGCAGGATAAACCGGTGCTTATCTTCAGCCTCGAGATGCCATCTGAGCAGATTATGATGCGTTCTTTGGCCTCGCTGTCGCGCGTCGACCAGACCCGCATTCGTACCGGCCAGCTCGATGATGAAGACTGGGCGCGAATTTCGGGCACCATGGGCATTCTGCTGGAAAAGCGCAATATCTATATCGATGACTCCTCCGGCCTGACGCCGACGGAAGTGCGTTCCCGCGCCCGGCGTATCGCCCGCGAGCACGGCGGGATCGGCCTGATTATGATCGACTACCTGCAGCTGATGCGCGTACCTTCGCTCTCCGATAACCGTACCCTGGAGATCGCTGAAATTTCTCGCTCGCTGAAGGCGCTGGCCAAAGAGCTGCAGGTGCCGGTGGTGGCCCTGTCGCAGCTTAACCGCTCGCTGGAACAGCGCGCCGATAAGCGCCCGGTAAACTCCGATCTGCGTGAATCAGGCTCTATCGAGCAGGATGCCGACTTAATCATGTTTATCTATCGTGATGAGGTTTATCACGAGAACAGCGACCTGAAAGGCATCGCTGAAATTATTATTGGTAAGCAGCGTAACGGCCCAATTGGTACGGTACGTCTGACGTTTAACGGGCAATGGTCGCGCTTCGATAACTATGCCGGCCCTCAGTATGATGATGAGTAAATCTCCGTAGTCCTGCACGCCGCTGGTACGTTGACTCGCCCGCCCGCCTCGATCGCTTAGCCTGTTCCGGGGCTCCCGGGCCTGTCGTCTCCCCGCAGCGCGATGGATACCGGCGATTCTTTTATTAAGGAATTGAAATGCAAGCGGCAACTGTAGTCATTAACCGCCGCGCTCTGCGACACAACCTGCAACGCCTGCGTGAACTGGCGCCTGCCAGCAAGCTCGTTGCAGTCGTGAAAGCGAACGCTTACGGACACGGTCTTATCGAGACCGCGCGAACGCTCCCTGATGCCGACGCCTTTGGCGTCGCCCGTCTTGAAGAAGCCCTACGCCTGCGGGCGGGCGGCATCACTCAGCCTATCCTGCTGCTGGAAGGTTTTTTTGCGGCCGCCGACCTGCCGGTTATTGCCGCCCAGCGGCTGCAAACGGCGGTGCATAGCCCCGAACAGTTGGCAGCGCTGGAAAACGCGGAGCTGAGCGAACCGGTTAGCGTCTGGATGAAGCTCGATACCGGCATGCATCGGCTGGGCGTGCTGCCGGAAGAGGCGGAGGCGTTCTACCAGCGCCTGAGCCGCTGTAAAAACGTCCGCCAGCCGGTGAATGTCGTCAGCCACTTTGCCCGGGCGGATGAGCCGGAATGCGGGGCCACCGAGCGGCAGCTGGATATCTTCACCACCTTTACCGATGGCAAGCCGGGCCTGCGCTCTATCGCCGCCTCCGGCGGGATTTTGCTGTGGCCGCAGTCGCACTTCGACTGGGCGCGTCCGGGCATTATTCTCTACGGCGTTTCGCCGCTGGAGAATCACTCCACCGGGGCCGATTTCGGCTGCCGGCCGGTGATGTCGCTGACCTCGAGCCTGATTGCCGTCCGCGAGCATAAAGCGGGTGAGCCGGTGGGCTACGGCGGGACCTGGATTAGCGAACGCCATACCCGGCTGGGCGTAGTGGCGATGGGCTACGGCGATGGCTATCCGCGCGCCGCACCGTCCGGTACGCCGGTGCTGGTTAACGGTCGGGAAGTGCCGATTGTCGGCCGCGTGGCAATGGATATGATCTGCGTGGACCTCGGCCCCGAGGCGCAGGATAAGTCCGGCGACCCGGTAGTGCTGTGGGGGGAAGGTTTACCCGTTGAACGGATTGCAGAAATTACAAAAGTAAGTGCTTACGAACTTATCACGCGCCTGACTTCTCGCGTTGCGATGAAGTACGTCGATTAACCCCGATTTGCCGCAACGTTCCCCGGTGGCGCTACGATTAGCGGGACCGGGGCGATATGCGACGGCCCGGCTGCGGCGTTAACGCCGCGAGCCGGGAAAAAACCCGGTTGCGCTCCATGGGACGATCGACGTCGGCAATCCGCCAACATCCTCTCGACCTGCCACGGCTTCCGGTTTATTGTGTTATTACCTGCCTTTTGTAAACCTGGAGAAACATCGCGTGTTTCAGAAAGTTGACGCCTACGCTGGCGACCCCATTCTTTCCCTGATGGAGCGTTTCAAAGAAGATCCGCGGAGTGACAAAGTAAACCTCAGCATCGGTTTGTACTATAACGAAGACGGCATTATCCCGCAGCTGCAGGCGGTGGCGGAAGCGGAAGCGCGCCTTAACGCGCAGCCGCACGGTGCCTCGCTGTATCTACCGATGGAAGGCCTGAATCCTTACCGTAGCGCCATTGCGCCGCTGCTGTTTGGCGCCGGGCATCCGGTACTGCTGCAGCAGCGCGTCGCTTCTATTCAGACGCTGGGCGGTTCCGGCGCGCTGAAGGTGGGTGCGGATTTCCTCAAGCGCTACTTCCCGCAGGCCCGCGTATGGGTCAGCGATCCGACGTGGGAAAACCACATCGCCATCTTTGAAGGGGCTGGCTTCGAAGTAAGTACTTACCCTTGGTTTGATAATGAGACCAACGGCGTGCGCTTTGAGGCGCTGCTCGAGACGCTGCGGACGCTGCCTGAAGGCGACATCGTGCTGCTGCATCCGTGCTGCCATAACCCGACCGGCGCCGATCTGAGCCATGCCCAGTGGGATGAAGTGGCAAAAGTGCTGAAAGCGCGCAGCCTGATCCCTTTCCTCGACATCGCCTATCAGGGCTTTGGCGCGGGAATGGACGATGATGCCTGGGCGATCCGCACGATTGCCAGCGCCGGCATGCCGATGCTGGTCAGCAACTCGTTCTCGAAAATCTTCTCCCTCTACGGCGAGCGCGTCGGCGGCCTGTCGGTGGTTTGCGAAGATTCAGAGACCGCGAACCGCGTTCTGGGGCAGCTGAAGGCGACCGTACGCCGCAACTACTCCAGCCCGCCGAGCTTCGGGGCGCAGGTTGTCGCCGCCGTGCTGAACGACGCGGAGCTGAAGGCCTCATGGCTGGCGGAAGTCGAGGAGATGCGCACGCGCATTCTGGCGATGCGCCAGGAGCTGGTGAACGTCCTGAAAGATGCGGTACCCGGCGTTAATTTCGACTATCTGCTCAAGCAGCGAGGGATGTTTAGCTACACGGGATTCAGCGCCGCTCAGGTCGATCGCCTGCGCGAAGAGTTTGGCGTCTACCTGATTTCCAGCGGCAGGATGTGCGTGGCGGGCCTTAACTCGCGCAACGTCCAGCGCGTGGCGCAGGCATTTTCTGCAGTGATATAACCCCCGGCAATATCTGGCCCTTTCCGGCGTATAAAGGAGAGGGCAATTCCCTTCCTGAAGTGTGATCATTCTCTTTTTCTATGACATTCGAGCAGAAACCTCTTTTCATCACCGGATGCCGGGGTTAAGGTCATGGTGAATTTATAAGCACCCACATTATTGAAAATTATAATTATTCGATTATTTGCACTCGGCATCAGGCAAAATGCGTCTAAGCCCCAAGGGAGCGTTCGGCTAATCGTGGCCGTCAAAGAGGCAGTCTGAATGATGACGTCTATAGGGATAAATATGCGCAAAATTACTCTGGCCTTCGGGGCCGCCTGCCTGCTGTTGACGCTTAATAGCGCCGTCGTTGCCCGCGCCTCGATGCCGCAGCCCCTCTCGACGGGAACCAACGTTGCTAAGCTCGCTGAACAGGCGCCGATTCACTGGGTATCGGTGGCGCAGATTGAAAATAGCCTGCTGGGGCGCCCGCCGATTGCGGTAGGTTTTGATATTGACGATACCGTGCTGTTTTCCAGCCCAGGATTCTGGCGCGGCCAGAAAACATTCTCTCCCGGCAGCGACGCCTACCTGAAAAACCCCGAGTTTTGGGAAAAAATGAACAACGGCTGGGATGATTTCAGCATGCCGAAAGAGGTTGCGCGTCAGACTGATTGCGATGCACGTAAAGCGCGGCGATAGCATCTATTTTGTGACCGGCCGCAGTCAGACCAAAACCGAAACGGTATCGAAAACCCTGCAGGATGATTTCCTGATCCCCGCGACAAGCATGAATCCGGTCATTTTTGCCGGCGATAAGCCGGGACAGAATACGAAAACCCAGTGGCTGCAGGAGAAAAACATTAAGGTTTTCTACGGCGACTCGGATAACGATATTGGCGCAGCCCGGGAAGCGGGCGCGCGAGGTATTCGCATTCTGCGCGCCTCCAACTCCTCCTGGAAGCCTTTACCGATGGCCGGGGCCCAGGGGGAAGAGGTGATTGTGAACTCCGATTACTGATCGCCTGCGGATGAAATGATAGCGAGCAACAGCGGCAGCCAGCGGGCTGCCGTTTTTTTGTACAAAATCCGTCCCGGAAGGTTTACCTTTTCGCTTATTGCTGCACACTTAGAAAGATTCATTCGCAGCATGGATGGCTTATCTGACATCGACAGTCGGGCTGCGGTGTGGCTCACGGAATATCGCATTCACGGCGGTTCGCGCCATCGCGTCGCGACGCTCATGGGGGAAGATTAGATGACAATTTCGGAGTTATTGCTCTACTGCATGGCCAAACCTGGCGCGGAGCAAAGCGAGCACAGCGATTGGAAGGCCACGCAGATTAAAGTGTCGGACGTGCTGTTTGCGATGGTCAAAGAGGTGGAGGATAAGCGCCCTGCGGTGTCGCTGAAGGCCAGCCCGGAACTCGCCGAGCTCCTGCGGGAGCAGCACATTGACGTTCGCCCTAGCCGGCATTTGAACAAGGCCCACTGGAGTACGGTGTTCCTTGACGGTTCGCTGCCGGATTCGCAGATTTACTACCTGGTCGACGCCTCTTATCAGCAGGCGGTTCGGCTGCTGTCGGAGCCGGCCCGACAGCAGCTTTCGCCGTGATTAGCCCAGCAACGGTTTGAGGAAATGCGCGGTGTGCGAGGCTTCGCACTCGGCAACCGTCTCTGGGGTCCCGGAGACGAGAATTTCCCCGCCGCCGCTGCCGCCTTCCGGCCCGAGATCCACTATCCAGTCCGCGGTTTTGATAACGTCCAGGTTGTGCTCAATGACCACGATGGTGTTGCCCTGATCGCGCAGCTGATGCAGGACTTCCAGCAGCTGCTGAATATCGGCGAAGTGCAGACCGGTCGTCGGCTCATCGAGAATATAGAGCGTCTGCCCGGTTCCACGCTTCGACAGCTCGCGCGCCAGCTTCACGCGCTGGGCTTCGCCGCCGGACAGCGTGGTTGCCGACTGGCCAAGGCGGATATAGGTCAGGCCAACGTCCATCAGGGTTTGCAGCTTACGCGCCAGCGCCGGCACGGCGTCGAAGAACTCGCGCGCCTCTTCGATAGTCATATCCAGCACTTCATGGATAGTCTTACCTTTGTACTTAATCTCCAGCGTTTCGCGGTTATAGCGCTTGCCCTTGCACTGGTCGCACGGCACGTAGATATCCGGCAGGAAGTGCATCTCGACCTTGATGACGCCATCGCCCTGACAGGCTTCACAGCGGCCGCCGCGAACGTTAAAGCTAAAGCGCCCCGGCGTGTAGCCGCGTGAACGTGATTCCGGCACGCCGGCGAACAGTTCGCGTACCGGCGTAAACACGCCGGTATAGGTTGCCGGGTTAGAGCGCGGCGTGCGTCCAATCGGGCTCTGGTCGATATCGATAACCTTATCGAAATGTTCCAGCCCCTGCACATCGCGATACGGCGCCGGTTCGACGATAGTCGCGCCGTTGAGCTGGCGCTGGGCAATCGGGAACAGCGTGTCGTTAATCAGCGTTGATTTACCGGAACCGGAGACGCCGGTAATGCAGGTAAACAGGCCCACCGGCAGCGTCAGGGTAACGTCCTTCAGGTTGTTACCGCGTGCGCCGGTTAGCTTCAGCACCTTTTGCGGATCGGCGGCTACGCGCTGTTTAGGTACTTCAATCTTGCGCTTGCCGCTCATGTACTGGCCGGTCAGGGATTCCGGCACCGCCATAATATCCTGCAGCGTGCCCTCAGCCACCACCTGTCCGCCGTGTACGCCAGCGCCGGGACCGATATCGATCACGTGATCGGCGGCGCGAATCGCGTCTTCATCATGCTCAACGACAATGACCGTATTACCCAGATTACGCAGGTGGATCAGCGTCCCGAGCAGGCGTTCGTTGTCGCGCTGATGCAGGCCGATGGACGGCTCGTCGAGAACGTACATCACCCCGACCAGCCCGGCGCCTATCTGGCTTGCGAGGCGGATACGCTGGGCTTCACCGCCGGACAGCGTCTCTGCCGAACGCGAGAGCGTCAGGTAGTTCAGGCCGACGTTGACGAGGAACTTCAGGCGATCGCCGATCTCCTTCAGCACCTTTTCCGCGATTTGCGCCCGCTGGCCGGAGAGCTTCAGGTTGTTGAAGAAGTCCATCGCGTGGCCAATGCTCATATCGGAGATCGTCGGCAGCGGCGTATTTTCGACGAATACGTGGCGCGCTTCGCGGCGCAGGCGGGTTCCATCACAGCTGGTACAGGAGCGGTTGCTGATAAACTTCGCCAGCTCTTCGCGCACCGCGCTGGATTCGGTTTCTTTGTAGCGACGTTCCATATTGTGCAGAACGCCTTCGAACGGATGGCGGCGCACGGAGGTATCGCCGCGATCGTTCATGTACTTGAATTCAATGTTCTCTTTGCCAGAGCCGGACAGAATGACTTTCTGCACGTCGGCGTTGAGGGTGCCCCACGGCGCTTCGATATCGAACTGGTAATGCTCAGCCAGCGACTTCAGCATCTGGAAATAATAGAAGTTACGCCGATCCCAGCCGCGGATCGCGCCGCCCGCCAGCGACAACTCCGGGTTTTGGATAACCCGCTCGGGATCGAAGTACTGCTGCACGCCCAGGCCGTCGCAGGTTGGGCAGGCGCCGGCGGGGTTGTTGAAGGAGAACAGCCGAGGCTCCAGCTCGCGCATGCTGTAGCCGCAAATCGGACAGGCGAAGTTGGCGGAGAACAGCAGCTCTTCCGCTTTCGGGTCGTCCATATTGGCGACAACGGCGGTCCCACCGGAGAGATCCAGCGCGGTCTCAAACGATTCGGCCAGCCGCTGGGCGAGATCGTCGCGCACCTTAAAGCGATCGATAACCACTTCGATGGTATGTTTCTTTTGCAGCTCAAGCTTTGGCGGATCGGAGAGATCGCAGACTTCGCCGTCGATCCGCGCCCGGATGTAGCCCTGGCTGGCCAGGTTTTCCAGGGTTTTGGTATGCTCGCCTTTACGCTCTTTAATAATCGGCGCCAGCAGCATCAGGCGCTGGCCTTCCGGCTGGGAAAGCACGTTGTCGACCATCTGGCTGACGGTTTGCGCCGCCAGCGGGACGTTGTGGTCCGGACAGCGCGGCTCGCCGACGCGGGCGTAGAGCAGACGCAGATAGTCGTGAATTTCGGTAATGGTGCCTACCGTAGAGCGGGGGTTATGGGACGTTGATTTCTGTTCGATGGAAATCGCCGGCGACAGCCCCTCGATATGATCGACATCCGGCTTCTCCATCAGCGACAGGAACTGACGCGCGTAGGCGGAGAGCGATTCAACGTAGCGGCGCTGCCCTTCGGCATACAGCGTGTCGAAAGCCAGCGAGGATTTGCCTGACCCTGAAAGCCCGGTGACGACAATCAGCTTGTCGCGGGGGATAACGAGGTTGATGTTTTTGAGATTATGGGTGCGGGCGCCCCGAACTTCGATCTTATCCATTCACCTTTCCCGGTAGGTAGATACACGGATTGCCTGGTTTGTATGAAGAACAAACGGCGGAAACGGCTAATTATGGCACAATCCGACCTGTTTGAATATACAGTATTGGAATGGTGACGGGGGTTGATGGTGAAAAATTGTATAGCGATAAGATGTTTACTGGAATCGCCGTCCCAGCTATCAAAATGCACCTTTGTGGTGTTAGTATTACCGGTTTACACTTATTAAGAAACGTATTCAGGAGATTCGATCATGGCCAGCAGAGGCGTAAACAAGGTGATTCTCGTCGGTAATCTGGGGCAGGACCCGGAAGTACGCTACATGCCAAGTGGCGGCGCTGTCGCTAACTTCACGCTGGCGACTTCCGAATCCTGGCGCGATAAGCAGACCGGCGAAATGAAAGAACAGACCGAATGGCACCGCGTCGTGCTGTTTGGCAAGCTGGCTGAAGTGGCTGGCGAATACCTGCGTAAAGGCTCGCAGGTTTATATTGAAGGCCAGCTGCGTACCCGCAAATGGACCGATCAGTCCGGTACTGAGAAATACACCACCGAAGTCGTGGTCAACGTTGGCGGTACCATGCAGATGCTGGGCGGCCGTCAGGGCGGCGGCGCTCCGGCAGGCGGCGGTCAGCAGCAGGGCGGTTGGGGTCAGCCTCAGCAGCCGCAGGGCGGCAACCAGAACCAGTTCAGCGGCGGCGCGCAGTCTCGTCCGCAGCAGCAGGCTCCGGCAGCGCCTTCTAATGAACCACCGATGGATTTCGATGACGACATCCCGTTCTGAGTTTTAGAACGGCGGTCTGAGAATCATAAACCCTGCTGTGGCAGGGTTTTTTTGTACTAATATGTCCTGCTTCCTGCTTCCTGCTTCCTGCTTCCTGCTTCCTGCTTCCTGCTTCCTGCTTCCTGCTTCCTGCTTCCTGCTTCCTGCTTCCTGCTTCCTGCTTCCTGTCCCCATTTCCCGTCTGCGCTTCTTAGCTTCCCGCTCCGACTGCGGGCCGGAGGAGACCGCCGCACCTGACGTCGCTTTTAAATAAATTATATTTTATAAACAAATGGTTAATATTTTTATTTCGTTCCGCCGCGTCCTAATCCTTCTCTTCCCCCTCTTGCTAAATAGCCCCATTCTCTCGCTCCGCGTCTTCTGCGCAGTCGATCACGTTTCATCTCCATCAGGGCCTCAGGATTGTGAGGATTATCTCTTTTCTGAACGCCGCTATTTGCTCATTTATGCCGTAACTAATATTTATTAGCTAATTATTATCAGCAGTCAGGAGCAGCGATGAAACAGCAGTGGAGTAAAGAGCAGGCGCAGGCGTGGTATCAGCAGCAGGGTTGGCTTTGCGGGTTTAACTATCTTCCTTCGACGGCGGTCAACTGGACCGATATCTGGCAGGAGGAGACGTTCGATGCGCCAACCATCGATCGCGAACTGGGCTGGGCGGCGGAGGCGGGCTACAACACGCTGCGCATCAACCTGCCGTTTATCGTCTGGGAGGCCGATCGCGATGGCCTGATGGCCCGCATCGGACGTTTCCTGACAATTGCGGATAGCCACGGCTTTAGCACCATGCTGACGCTGATGGACGACTGCGGTTTTTCGGGCGACGAACCCTACCTGGGGCCGCAAAAGCCGCCGGTACCCGGCAAGCACAACAGCCAGGCGGCGGCGAGCCCCGGGCGGGATAAGGTTTGCGACCGGGATTGCTGGCCGCAGATCGAATGCTATATCCGCGACGTTATCCGCCAGTTCCGCGACGATAAGCGCGTTCTGCTGTGGGATCTCTATAACGAGCCGGGCAATCGCGGCATCTTTGCCACCGGTACGGTTGAGGTGCTGTACGACGAAAAGCTGGAAACCTATGCCCAGGAGCTGATGGAGCTCGCTTTCCGCTGGGCGAGGGAAGAGGACCCGACGCAGCCGCTCACCGTCTGCGCGTGGCGCCTGCCGGAGGAAGTTGAAGGAGAGACATTCTACCAGCATCCGCTGGATCGGGCCGCGCTGGCGCTTTCGGACGTGATCAGCTATCACGCCTACACCAATACCGCCCGCATGACGGCGATTATCCAGCAGCTCCAGCAGCTGGAGCGGCCGCTTTTTTGCACCGAATGGTTGGCTCGCCACGTCGGCAGCACCATCGAAGAGCAGCTGCCGCTGATGTATATAGCGAAAGTCGCCCCTTACCAGTGGGGCCTGGTGCGCGGTAAAACCCAGACGTGGCTACCGTGGCCGGTGGTGATGAAGGAGTCTGTCGATTACTGCCGGCTCTGGTTCCACGACGTCTTTGAAGAGAATGGGATCCCGTTCTCCCGCAAAGAGATTGCGCTTATGCGCAGGCTTCGTCACATTGCCCAGCCGTCACGGGCATAATAATAATATATCCGGCGGTGCGCCGCCGGGATTAGGGTACGCACTATGGCAACGACAATGAAAATACCGTCTCGGGAGTTGTGGTCTTATTTTGGCTATGGTTTAGGTCAGTGTTTTAGTTTTGGTTTAGTGGGCTCGTTTATTAACTATTTTTATACCGATGTGCTGGGGATCTCGGCGCTGGCGGCGAGTACGATTTTCCTTATTGCGCGCGCGTGGGACGCGGTTCACGACCCGCTGTTCGCCAGCATTATGGATACCATTAACAGCCGCTTTGGTAAGTTTCGTCATTTCCTGCTGATTGCGCCGCTGTTAATTACCGGGGTCACGCTGCTGGCGTTTTATAAAATCGAAGCAGATATGACCACTATGATTATCTACGCCGGGGTGACCTATATATTGTGGGGCACGCTGTACGCAATATCGGATATTCCGTTCTGGTCGATGTCCTCGGTGATGACCAACGACTCCGGTCAGCGCACCCGTGCGGTGACGGCGGCAATGCTGGGGGTCAATGCCGGTATCGCCTGCGCCAATATCTTCTTCCCCAGGCTTGCGGCGTTCTTTGCCCAATACAGCAACGATAAGGGCTATTTTATGGCGGCGCTGGTGATGATGATGGTCGGCCTGCCGCTGATGCTGAACGGCTTTTTCCAGATTAAAGAGCGCGTGCAGGCCGGCCCGGAAAAGGTCACCATGCGCGATACCTTCCATAATCTGCGGCAAAATAAGCCGCTATTTATCGTCCTGCTGTCGTTCTTTTTCTGCATATTCCACAACGTCGCCGGCGGGATTTACATCTATTTCTTTATCTACAATATGGGCGACGGCGGGCTGCAAATGGCGATCGGTATTATGGGGATTGTCGCCGCGGTGCTGTGCCTCGTGGCCCCGATGCTGACGCGCAGAATGCAGAAGCGAAAGCTGTTTATGATCCTTTGCGGGCTGGATATTCTGGTGCGCGTGGTGATGTGGTTTGCCGGCTATCAGCACGCGATGCTGCTCTTTATTCTGCTGGGTTTAAGCACGCTGTTTGTGATGATGTCCAATATTCTGACCTCGTCAATGATTGCCGATACCATTGAATACGCCGAATATCACACCAACAAGCGCTGTGCGGCGATTACCTTCTCCGGACAAACGTTTACCGGCAAAATGTCGGTGGCCGTCGGCGGCGGATTAATCGGCGTATTTCTGACGCTGATAGGCTACGTGCCGCAGGCGGCCAGCCAAAGCGAGAGCGTGCTTAACGGACTGTTCTTCGGTATCTGTCTGCTGCCGGCAGTTGGCTCGCTGATTCGTATGGGCTGCATGTCGCGCTACACCTTTACGGAAGATAAGCACGCGGAGATTTGCGCTTTACTGGCGGAGCGCCGACAGGCTGCGCGTCCGGAAAACGATAGTGAGGACAATCTGAAGCAGCCGCTGCCGATAAACTAGTTACGCCGATAAAATATACCATCCGGGGAATCGTTGATGATATTCCTGTGCGGAGATAGATCCTCAGGAGAAAATAGACCGGCAGGCCTGAATAGCCCTGCGCTTATGTCGCCGTGGGGTGCTGGCGCCGCAGCCCGGTCGCGCGAATAATATTGTTACTGTCGTTAATAACCCGTCCGTGACGATGGGCGGGTTATTATTATTATCAGCGTCATGCTTTATTCATAAACTCTAAAAATAAACTTCGTTTAATTAAATAATAAAAGGCTTTACCGATGAATAAAATCTGGGTCGGATGTTTTCTGACGTCTTTATTTACCCCTGTGGTCAATGCACAAGCGTCGTTATCCCTTGAGGAGCGACTGGCGCAAATGGAACAACGGCTGAAGGCGACCGAGCAGCGGGCGGCCAGCGCGGAGGCGGAGATCCACCAACTAAAACGTCAGGATAAACCGGCGGCGGTAGCCAGCGCCGCGCCGGCAAAACCCGCTTTACAGCTTAATGATTATGGCGATATAAAATTCTACGGCGACGTCGAGTTTAATATGGACGGCGCCAGCCGTACCGGTAGTTTGACCTCGATAAAAACCAGCGCTAATAAAAACTGGGCGCCGGGAGATAAAGAGCGCTGGGATATTAACGGACGAATTTTGCTGGGCTTTGATGGATTGCGTAAAGGCGCTAACGGTAAATATGCCGGGTTTAGCGTGCAGCCGCTGGCGGATATGAACGGGAAAATGAATCTTGATGACGCGGCGTTTTTCTTTGGCCAGGAAGATGACTGGAAAATTAAAATCGGGCGCTTCGAAGCCTACGATATGTTCCCGCTGAATCAGGATACGTTTATTCAGTATTCTGGTAATACGGCGAACGATCTGTACAGCGACGGCTATGGCTATATCTATATGATGAAAGAGGGGCGCGGGCGCAGCAGCAGCGGCGGCAACTTCCTGCTCAGCAAAACCCTTGATAACTGGTATTTTGAGGTCAATACGCTGGTGGAGGACGGTAGCTCGCTGTTTGTTGACCAGAGCTATCACGGCAATGCGCTGGATAACCGTAAAAACGTGGTTTACGTGCGTCCGGTGGCGGCGTGGCGCTCTGGCGCCTGGTCGGTGGCGGCGGCGCTGGAGAGTAACCTCGTGAATAACGCCTACGGTTATCAGGACCAAAATGGCCGCTGGGTCGATCAATCCAGCCGTACCGGCTACGGAATGACCCTAAGCTGGAATACGCAGAAGGCCGATCCGCAGGATGGCGCGGTAGTCAATTTGAGCACCGCGTATCTGGATGCGGCGGACGAAAAGGACTTCAGCGCCGGTATCAATGCGCTATGGCATCGCGTGGAGCTGGGCTATATCTACGCGCATAACAAAATCGACCAGTTCAATCTGTCCGGCGTGAGCGCGGAGTGCGACGGCGACTGCGCGATTCTGGCGCCGGGACGCTATGACATCCATACCATTCACGCCTCATGGCAGACTGCCGAATATTATGGATATGCCGAACTTTAATATTTACCTCGGGGCTTACGCATCGTGGCTGGACTCGTCGGCAACGAAAACCGGCAATACCGATGAACGCTATGGCGCGCGGGTGCGCTTTAAATATTTCTTCTGATAGGGCCAGCGGCCCGGGAGGGTTTCCCGGGCCGCGGACGCACCGCCGGTAAGCGCGATCTACCCACCTTACTCCCCTGACTGATTCTCCCGCCGTGGAACGATGCTTCAGGCGATCCTGGTGTGATGAATAAAACCGCGGTGAAGTTCTCCATCCCGATGAATGACGGGATTTCGCTGAAAACTATCGACGATGAAGGCTGGTTCGGCGAAGTGAGCGCTTCAGGTGAAATTCGGGTTCAGGCGACGTGGCGAAATGTTAACTAATACGATACGCCTGATGGCGTGGCGGCTGGCCCTCTGCCTGCCGGCGGTTGGTGAGGCCATATCGCTCGGTAACCTGACCTTCTCGCTGGGGGCGGAAGAGAGCTTTGCCGCGAAGCGGGTGCTGAACAATAACACCTGGTTTAAGCTGCTGATTAAGCCCGGATGCTCGGCAACGGAAGAGGGCGGCGACGCCTGGTATTTACGCCCAGGCGACTTGGTACGCCAGGCCGCACTGCGCAAGCCTGGCGACAAGTACATTATTTACAACGATAGATTTATCAAAATATCCAACGACTGCCCGTAGCCGCCAGCGGGCGGTTAGCTGCCCGTCAGGGCCATCAGGCGCGACTGGACGCCGGGGCAACCGGCCAGCACCAGGTTACCGCCGAGCAGGCCGTCGTTGGCCAAAAAGTCGCTGCTCGCGCCGCCCGCTTCAACAATCAGCAGGATACCCGCCAGCGCATCCCAGCTGTTCATATGCGCCTCATAATAGGCGTGCACCTGGCCGGCGGCGACGTGAGCCAGCATCAGCGCCCCGGCGCCAAAGCGGCGATACTCCATGCCGGCGTCAATCACCCGCTCAAGCATGCGGGCGTAGTCGGCGGCGGGCGCCCGGCTGGATCGTCCCATGCCAATCACCACCGTTTCCGGGTCCGGCTCGCGCAGCGTCAGGCGCCTGTCGTTGAGAAATGCGCCTTCGCCGCGGCGGGCGAAGAAAAACTCGTTGCGGTCCGGGGCGTAGATAATTCCCAGCTCCAGCGCGCCCTGCCTGACCCAGGCCAGAGAAATACACCAGTAATCCATGCCCAGAATATAGTTGGTGGTGCCGTCGATAGGGTCAATGACCCAGGTTCCCTGTTCCCCGGCCCGCAGGCCGCTCTCTTCGCCGAGAAAACCGTCCTCCGGGCGGTGGGCCTCCAGCCAGGTTTTTATCTCCTGCTCGACGAAAAGGTCGGCCTGCGAAACAAAATCCTGACGCGCTTTTTTATCCACCTGCAGCCCCGCATCGCGCAGCTCCTGCGCGCGCGTACCCAACTGGCGAATCAAATTGCATAGCGACTGCTGCTGTTCTTCCGTCATAGCCTGGCTCTTATGTGGTTGATGGCGACGTGCGCCGGTGAATTAAATCGACCTTCACCCACGTGGTGCGTGAAGGCTGTAGCGGATCGCTGGCCCGCTCCAGCAGGCGGGTGAGCGCCTGGCGGGAGATCTCCGCCACGTCCTGATGCAGAGTGGTGAGCCGGTAGCTGTACTGCGCCGTTTGCGGCGTGTTATCAAACCCGATGAGCTGAAAATCCGCCGGGGCCTCTTTGCCGCGCTGGCGCATGCCGTCGAGAAAGCCGCAGGCCAGCTGCGCGTTGGCGCAAAAAATCCCCTCCAGCGCATCGCCGGCGTCGGCAGCGGCCTGCAGCCCGCCCTCGTAGCCCTCAAGCGAGGCAAACAGCGGCTGAAGATCGCGCCGCGTATCGACCCCAAGTTCGGTAAGCGCCTGATAGAACGCTTCGCCGCGCATTTGTCCAGCCCAGGTCGAATGGCGATGGTTTAACCAGCCAAAGCGGCGGCAGCCGGCAGCCACCAGCTGCCTGGCGGCCAGCGTCGCCCCGGCGACATTATCCGAGCAGACGTAATCGACGCAGGGAATATTGGGCTGGCGGTTAATGCCGACGACCGGAATCTGCTGCTGGGCGAACTCGTAGACCAGCGACTCTGGCGGCTGGCCGGAGGTGACGATCGCCCCGGAAACGCGAAACTGCGCAAAGCGGCGAAGGGTCTGGGCCAGATCCTGCTCGCTGCGGATCTCGCTGACCAGCGCCTGAAAATCGCGGCGCTGGATCTCGCTCAGCAGCCCGTCGAGCAGGCTGCTGCGAAACGGATCGTTGATGCGGGAAACGATCACTCCGATCAGGTGGCTGCGCCGGCGGTTGAGCCCCTGGGCGAGAAAGTTGACCTGATAGCCCAGCTCTTCCGCGGCGCGCAGCACCCGTTCGCGGGCGGCCGGCGAGATGCTACCGTTATTGCTCAGCGCCCGGGAAACGACCGCGCGCGAGACGCCGGCGCGCCGGGCAACGTCCTGGGCGGTGACGCTCTGCTTGCGGAATTGCGCGCTCATGCCGGATTCTCCTCGCCGCTGCGCGGGGGTTGATGAAGATCGTATTGTAAGCCGTCCTGGCTGACGAACAACCCGCTCCATGGCCGGCAGGCCGTGCGCAGCGCCGGCAGAATCGCGTCATAGCAGTGATACAGCCCCATAGCCGGCAGCGCCAGCGTTTGAAACAGCGTCAGGCAGGCCGGAAAATCGCCGTGGGAGGCGTCATCGCTCAGCGCGGCGAGCGAAGCGCACTCCTGAAACGCCAGGTCTGCGCCCGCCATCAGCGCGATCGACTGCGGCGTCGGGCGGCCGTCGCCGCTGTAGAACAGGCTTTTCCCGGCGATGGTGATGCGGATCGCGCGGTTGGTTAGCTCGTGCCGGGTTTCGGCGGTACGGATCTGCCAGTCGTGCCAGCTCCACGCCGGAGCGCTGTCGCGCCACTCAATCGCAAAGCACAGTGTGGCTTCCGGCCAGTTTGCCAGCTGCGCCAACTGCATCAGCACCGGACGCTGCTGCGGCTGGCTGTAGATAATCAGCGGCTTGTGGCGGGAAAAGCTTTTCCAGTAGTTGAGCAGCGCCGTCAGGCCGGTACAGTGATCCGGATGGATGTGGGTGAAGTAAATGGCATCGATATCGTTAATATCGCCCCCTCGCTGCCACAGGGCGCGGGGAATGGTAGGGCCGCAATCAATTAGCCACTGACGATTTTCATCATCAATAATGCGCAGCGCAGAGCTATTTTGGCTCTCTGAGAACGCGCTGCCGCAGCCAAGAACGTCTATTTTCATTTACCCTCGCCAAAAAAAATTCGCACTTAATTAAATTGTCACAAATACCCGACAAAGTAGGCTCACATCATGTCGAGTCAAGGTTGCATTTTTTTTACAGCCAAATGAACACGTGTTCATCCCGGCGTGAATAAATAAAAAAATGCCTACAGAAGAGTTTTGGGTACCGAATATGAGCTATCTGCACATTGCCAATCTGAGAATTAGCTACGGCGATAAGGTTGTTCTGCATAATATCGATCTGGCGGTAGAGAAGGGGGAGATGATCGCCCTGCTGGGGCCATCGGGCTGCGGCAAAACCACGCTGCTAAATGCGCTCTGCGGTTTTATCCCGGCGCAGAGCGGGGAGATCGTCGTCGCCGGCAGGGCGATTACCCATAGCGCGCCGGAGCAGCGCAATATTACGATGGTTTTTCAAAGCTATGCGCTGTGGCCGCATCTGACGGTGGCCCGTAATATCGGCTACGGCCTGAAGCTGCGCAGGTGGCGTGGCGACGATATCGACCGCCGGGTGGCGGAGCTGCTGCATATCGTCAACCTCCCGGGGCTGGCGGAGATGAAGGTGACCGAACTTTCCGGCGGCCAGCGTCAGCGGGTTGCCCTGGCGCGCGCCCTGGCGATTGAGCCGGACGTGCTGGTGCTGGATGAACCGCTCTCCAATCTGGATGCCAAAGTCCGCCTTAACGTCCGTCATGAAATAAAAGCGCTGCAAAAGAAGCTCGGCTTTACCTCATTAATTGTCACCCATGACCAGCAGGAAGCGCTGGTGATGGCCGATCGTGTCGCCGTATTAAATAACGGCAGAATTGAGCAGTTAGGGACGCCGGAAGAGATATATCAACGTCCGGCTACGCCTTTTGTCGCCGATTTTATGGGGGCCGATAATAAAATAAATAGCCGCGATATCCGCACCCTCGACGGCATTCACTGGCGCAGCCCAACGGCATATTCAGATGCGCATTCTGACGAGCAGGTGATCTATTTCCGCAGCACCGACGCGGCGCTCTTTTCATTAGCGGATACCGCGCCGCGGGAAGGGCTGACGCTTGACGGCATCGTCGAACAAAGCGCCTTCCTCGGCCATTTATATCGCCACAGCGTGCGCTGTCGCGATCGCCTGCTGCTGGCGGATTCTACCCGCTGCTGGCCCGCCAGCTCGCCGGTCAGGCTGCACGTGCCAACGCCGGCGCTGCATATTTTTCCTTCATCTCATGCAAGTTGACATCATCGTGTTCATTCTGGGGATAAACCATGTTTACTAAAACAAACGTTGCGATAGCGACCGCCGTACTCCTGAGCTACGGCGCGCAGGCCGACACCATCCTGAACGTCGCGACGGCGGGCGATCAGAATATGGTGGATTACGTAAAAACCTGGCTGGGGCCGAAGTTCGAGGCCGCGCATCCGGGCGTCAAGGTGCAGGTCATCGGCACCGGGCCGGGGGACGCGGGATCGAACAAAATTATCGAAAAGCTGACGGCGCAGAAGGAGAGCGGCGCCGACAGCTGGGATATTGACGTTGCCGTGGTGCATCAAAACGCCGGTGGCGATCTGGTCCAGAAGGGGCTGCTGGCGAAGTACCGCTCGCAGATTAAGACCGGCAGCCTGGTCACCGCCGATAACGCTAAAAACGCCCTCGGCGTTAACGTCGACGGCTACGTGATGCCGATGTTTTTAAGCCAGACCGCCATTGCCTGGAACAGCGAGACGATCAAAACCCCGCCGGCCTCCTACGATGAGCTGGTGGCCTGGACGCAGAAAAACCCGCAGGCTTTCGGCTATAACGGGATTAAAAACGGCATGTCCGGGGTCAGCTTCGTGGTGGGCTGGATGTACGCCTACGGCACCGACGCCCAGCGCCTCTCCTCCCTGCCGTACGATAAAGGCGTGGAGAAAAACTGGAGCCAGGCCTATGAAAAGCTGAAGGCTTTTAATAAAAACGTCACCTTTACGCCGGGGAACGCCGGGACGCTCGATATGCTGACCCGCGGGGAGATCGCGATGGGGCCGGTATGGGTGGACATGTTCTACAGCTGGAAAGATCAGGGCAAGCTGCCGCCGTCGATCAAGTTGTCCCTGCTGGCGCCGGGCATGCCGGGACAGCCGATGTATTACGTGACCCCGGCGAAGGCGGCGAATCCGCAGCTGGCGCGCGAATTTATCGCGCTGGCGACCAGCCCGGAGGTGCAGGCGCAGGGGATCGTGAAGCAGTTTAACTGGTATCCGGGCATCGATGCGCAGCACGTTAAACCGCAGCTGGATGCGGGGACGTGGCAAAAGCTGTTTGCTGAGATCTCGCCGCAGGCGCTGGCGGAATATGGCAAAAGCTTCCCGATTACCGCCTATTTTGACGATATTAAAGAAGGCTACGAAAGCCAGGTCGCCAACTAATCTCTGTCGATGCCCGGGGCGGCCGCGCGTCGGCCCGGGCGTTTCTCTCTGCTGATATCAGGTTTGCTATGCGTATTTCGTTGAAATATCTGCTGCTGGTTGCTCCCGCCGCGCTGACCATCGCCGTTCTGTTTTTATATCCGCTGGGCTTCTCGCTGATTGCCGCCTTTACCGACGATGCGCAGCGGCTAACCCTGGCCCACTTCCGCAAAGTCTATGCGCTCTACTCCAACGATATTCTGTTTACGCTGATCGTCGTGCTGAGCTCCGTGGCGCTGCTGGCGCTGATTTCCATCACCCTTTCCGCGGTGATTACCCTGTCCTCCTGCCGGCCGATTGTGCGGATGCTGGCATTTTTATATCGCCTGCCGCTGTTTATTCCTTTTATCGTTGCGGCGCAGATGATGCGTACCTTTCTGGCCAAAAACGGCCTCATGAACAACGCGCTGGTCGCCAGCGATCTACTCACCCCGATGGAGACTATCTCCTGGCTGGGCTGGAAGGGCATCATTATCACCTTCGTCTGGAAGCAGCTGGCGTTCGCCACGCTGCTGATCTGCGGCGCTATGGCGGCGCTTGAGCAGTCGCAAATTCTGGCGGCGCGCAACCTCGGCGCCTCTCGCCCGCGGATCCTGTTCGATATTATTCTGCCGCAGGTGCTGCCCGCTATCGGCGTGGCGCTGGTGCTCTCGACCGTCACCATGATGTCGGTGCTGTCGGTGCCGCTGATGATAGGCGTCGGCACGCCGACGATGATCACCGTTGATATGGCGTTTCGCGTGAACTCCTACGGGGATTACGCCGTGGCTAACGCCCTGGGCGTGGTTTCGCTGCTTATCTGCGGCGCGCTGTCGTGGTTTTATCTGCGCCATAGCCTGCGGCAAAAAGGGGGAGAATGATGAAGGAGGTTACGATGACGCCACCCGCGACGCTGCTGGCGAAAGGGCGGAGAAAGCTGAGCGCCAGCCTGCCGCTGCAGACGCTGCTGCTGGTTCTGATGCTGCTGGCGATGTTTGGCCCGCTGCTGAATCTACTTATCTGGACGGTGGCCGAAAGCTGGTTCTTTCCCCACGCCCTGCCCAGCCAGTGGGGGCTGAAATACTGGTATCAGGTGTTCAGCCCCTATAGCGATGTCTCCGGCTCTTTGCTGACCAGCGTACTGATTGCCGTGCTGTCGGTGCTGGTGTGCCTGCTGATTTCGATCCCCGCCGGCTATGCGCTATCGAGGCGAGGAATGCCGCTGCGGGTGGGCTTTATGCTGCTGTTTCTTATTCCGCAGGCGTTCCCTAACCTGACGGTATATATGAATATTGCCCGGCTTTTCTATCAGTGGGGGCTCAACGGCACCGTGGCCGGCGTGGTGCTGGTGCATAGCGTGCACGGGCTGATGTATTCGGTATGGATCTGCGTGGCGGCATTCTCGGCGGTCGATCCGCTGCTGGCAAGAGCGTCGCGCAATCTGGGAGCCGGGGCGGTGTATACGTTTTGGCATATCGTTTTGCCCCAGGCATCGCCGGGGATAATCGCCGCCAGCATCTTTGTCTTTCTGGAGTCGCTGGATGAGTTTACCGGCACCTTTTTTGTCGGCGCGCCGGATATCACCACGCTGCCGCTGCTGCTTTACAACGCCAGCATGTCGGGGAACTATCAGGTCTCGTCTATTACCGCGCTGATTTTATTAGTGCCGTCGCTGCTGTTTATGCTGGTTATTCATAAATTTATGCGCCCGGAAATGCTGGCGAAAATGGGGAAATAGCGCGCAAACTTCCCGCCAATAAAAAACGCTTCCCGATGGGAAGCGTTTTTTACTATCAGGTTATCATCATCGGCCACTCTGGCGGCGTCTGGCTCATCACTCCAACCATGACGTCTTTAATATTGCCCCAGATTTTGGCGACATCCAGCAGCGTGATGCCGAGCAGGCCGGTAGCAAACCAGCAGGCGGCGACCAGCCCCAGGCCGCTGCAGATGACCGCTAAGCCGGCATAATCGCTTTTACGCAGTTGGATATTCATCGAGCTGGCTAAAAACATCAGCACCGCGCTCACCAGCGGCCAGCGTAGGAGTATGACACTGGTAGTAATGGAAGCCATTGACCTGATCCTCAAAGAAAGTCGGGGCCTTTGACAACCTGGCGAGACTGACGATGACGTGGCGCTCTGGCTATCGACGGGCAAACAAACGAACAATGAAACAATGTTTCCGTTTCATCAGGATGTGTGAACTATATCACGTTTGTTCTTTTATTCACCAGCCAAAAATTGCGTTTTTTATGTACTCATAAACCATTTTAATATTGTGGTTAATGGCGCGGCGAGCCATAGCCACGTCCGCCATGACGGCAAAGCTGGCGCTTTAATACGCTGGACTCTTTTTTTTGCCATACTTATAAACGCGGCGCCGCTCTCATTATGTCGAGAATGTTTCTCGATTGTTCTATAAATTAGTATTATTCATCATTATCAGGTGTATGGTTTTTACGCCAAATAGCCGATTGCTAAATGACTGAGTGTTGTATAAGAGTAGGCATCTGCCATTGTGGGCTTTTACCGTGACTAAGGCGTATCGCATGGATATAAAGCGGAAATGAGTCGTAGTGTGTCGCATAAGGCGTTGAGAATATTCGGTATTACCCTGTTCATCCTGCTGCCAGTGGTTGTGGCAGCGTGGCTTGCTCAACACCGGGCGAGGGTGGAAACTGACGACCAGCTCCGCTCGTTTTCTCAACTGGCGCTGCAGCAAACCGAAATGGTTATTCATGAGGTCGAACAGGCGCGGGGAAAGGCCCTGCAATACCAGGGGATAATATGTTCGCCGCAGCATCAGCGATATATGCTGGATATTGTTCGCAGCCTGCTTTACGTCGATGATTTAATCTATGCGAAAGGCGCTGACTTCTTCGCGAATTCAGATAATAAGTGCAACGCTCGGTCATGTGGATGGAGGGACGGTTAGCTGCCGATAAGCTATCCTGCTCTTCCGACCAAAGATGAGCGAGTCACTATGAAATATCAGCAGCTAACCGAAGGGTTACGATACCAGATAGCCCTGTTGTGTGAAGATAAAGTGAGTCAGGCAGAGATTGCCCGCCGCTTAGACGTCAGCAAATCAACGGTCTCGCGGGAACTGCGTCGTAATCGTTCTGTAGATGGCTACCAGCCAGCGGCAGCACAGAAGCTCAGTACCAGCCGCCGTAAAGGGGCCGGCAAACGCAGGATGCACGAGGATACGGTCTTCTTTGTTGAGGCTGCGCTAAACTGGCTGTGGAGTCCGGAACAGATCAGCGCCGTTGGCCGTATCATCGGCAGACCGGTTAGTCACGAGTGGATTTACCAGCATGTTCAGGCTGATAAAGCCATTGGCGGCGAACTATACAAGCTCCTCCGGCAGGGTAAACGCCGCTATCGCAAAGGCTATGGTAAAAAGCGAAGTCCGATACCTGACGCCGTATCCATCGAGCATAGACCGGCCGTTGTTGATGCTCGTACCCGACTGGGTGACTGGGAAGCGGATCTGGTTCTGGGTAAACAAGGCACCGGAGCCATCGTGACGCTGGTCGAGCGTAAAAGCCGTATTTATCTGACGAAAAAGGTGTTTTCGAAAGATTCAGCCGAAGTGGCCACAGCCATTATCTCGATGCTGAGCGGCTACAAAGATGTCTGCCATACCATCACGTTCGACAATGGCGGGGAGTTTACTCAGCACAAAGAGATCGCAGCGGCCCTGGAAACGGAAACCTACTTCGCTCACCCCTATGCTTCGTGGGAACGTGGGCTAAATGAGAATACCAATGGGCTGTTGAGGCAGTTTATCCCCAAAGGAACTGACCTGACAGCAGTGACGGATGATGAGCTCCGCAAGTACCAGGGAGCACTGAACAGCAGGCCACGAAAATGCCTCAAATTCCGGCAGCCTTCAGTGGTCTTTGCAGAGTTAAGAAAGGCGGCTTAGCGTTGCACTTCGAACTTGAATCCGCCCTTTTGCTCAACCGCCGTTCGCCCCGATACGGCATGGCGTATCGAGACGGCTAATTATACAAAGAAGCCGGATGTCGCTATCTATTACTATCGCGACACGCCGTTTTATCCCGGTTTTGCCATGACCTATATGCAGCGCGGCCACTATGTCGCGGTGATTAACCCACTTTCCTATAGTACGCTCATATCCAGCGATAGAGATTTAGCCTACGGTCTGTTCGATACCAAAACGAATCAGTTTTTCTCCGTCAGCAAAAATACCGACGCCGCGGCGCTACGTCCGCTGATCCGCCCCGAAGATACCTTTTTCCAGCAGGATCGCCGGGTCTACACCGTTGCCCATTCGGCGAAGCGCCCTATTGCGGTGATCATGTCCACCTCGCGCGTTGGCTATTATAAAAATTTATATGACCAGATAATGATTACCCTGCCGCTGGGCCTGATTTGTAGCTCATTGATTTTACTGATGTGGCTGAGAACCCGGCGGCAGTATCACTCCCCGCGCAGCATGCTGCAGCGCGCGCTGTGCCGCCGCCAGCTGTGCCTGCACTATCAGCCGATCGTTGATATTAAAACGAACCGCTGCGTCGGGGCCGAAGCGCTGCTGCGCTGGCCCGGGCGCGATGGTCCGGTGATGAGTCCGGCTGAGTTCATCCCGCTGGCGGAAAACGAAGGGCTGATCGCGCAGGTGACGGACTACGTGGTGGATGAGGTGTTTGCCGATATGGGCGAGTTCCTCGCCAGCCATCCTCAGCTGTACGTCGCGATTAACCTCTCGGCCACGGATTTCCACTCCGCGCGGCTGATTAGCCAGATTAGTGAAAAGGCGCGAAGCCATGCGGTGTGCATCAACCAGATTAAAATCGAAGTGACCGAGCGCGGGTTTATTGACGTGCAGAAAACGACGCCGGTGATCCAGGCCTTTCGCGAAGCGGGATATGAAGTTGCCATCGATGATTTCGGCACCGGCTACTCCAACCTGCATAACCTCTCTTCGCTCAACGTGGATATTCTCAAGATCGATAAGTCCTTTATCGATACGCTGACAACCCACGGCACCAGCCATATGATCGCCGAGCATATTATTGAGATGGCGCGCAGCCTGCACCTGAAAACCGTGGCCGAGGGCGTAGAAACGCTGGAGCAGGTTAAGTGGCTACAGAAGCGCGGCGTTCGCTACTGCCAGGGCTGGCACTTTGCGAAGGCGATGCCGGTGCAGGAGTTTAAGCAGTGGTTGATTAAGGCGCCAGCCCGGCTTAGCTCCTGCGCGCAAAGCTGTCAGGCGGAAATCTGATGGCGATAGTCGCTGGGGGTGCGGTCATACTCCCGGCGGAACACCCGTGAAAACGTCTGCTGCGAGACGTAGCCCAGATCCATCGCGATATCAAAGATCGGGCGCTGGGTGGTTCTGAGGGCTTCCGCGGCCAGCAGCAGCCGGCGCTGACGAATGTAATCGCCCAGCGTCTGATGCGTAACGGCGCGGAACATCCGCTGAAGATACCATTTCGAGTACCCCGACTTTTTGGCGACTACATCAATGTTAAGTGGTTGATCGATATGTTCATCAATCCATTCAATAAGCGTTTGGATAATATACTGATGGGACATAAAGCGGCCTCTCTCTCAATTCTCGATTCGTCGTTTTGTCTGCGGGCGAGTATAATTCCTCAAGTTAACTTGAGGTAAAGCGCTTTATGGAAAATAAATCACCCCGTATTAAAATGCTGCTGACCCCGGGCGAAGTGGCAAAACGTACCGGCGTTGCCGTCTCGGCGCTCCATTTCTATGAAAGCAAAGGGCTGATTCACAGCCAGCGCAACGCCGGCAACCAGCGGCGCTATCGTCGCGACGTGCTGCGCGCGGTGGCGATTATCAAGATTGCGCAGCGCATCGGCATTCCGCTGGCCACCATCGGCGACGCCTTTGGCGTCCTGCCCGAAGGCCACAACTTAAGCGCCAAAGAGTGGAAGCAGTCTGTCGTCGGTGTGGCGGGAGGAGCTGGACCGGCGTATTCATACGCTGACCGCGCTGCGCGATCAGCTGGATGGCTGCATTGGCTGCGGCTGCCTGTCGCGACGGGACTGCCCGCTGCGCAACCCGGGAGACAAGCTGGGCGAAGAGGGAACCGGCGCGCGACTGCTGGAGGATGATTAAAAAACTAAAGCGCCACAACAGGGCGCTTTAGTTGTTTTCCGGTCTTTGTCTTTCGCTCTATCCCGCTGTTTCGCAGGAGGGTTTCCCCCGACGTCGGCTCACCTCAGTATTGCGCAACGGTTGATGGAGGTTCCGGATTGCGCCGACAATTTAATTGTGGCACATCCCCTGACGTCTACTCGTTTATTTCGGCGAAATTTTCCCGTCATTCGCCGCCAGTTCCTATAGTTAATTTGAACAAATGACGGGAGAGACCCATGCTGACGGTACATCACCTGAATCAATCGCGATCGCAGCGCGTGCTCTGGGCCCTGGAGGAGCTACAGCTGCCCTATCAGCTTGTCTGCTATCCACGGCAGAAAAATATGCTGGCGCCGCCGGAGCTAAAAAACATTCATCCGCTGGGTAAATCCCCGGTCGTGGAGGACAACGGCTACGTGCTGGCGGAATCCGGGGCGATACTCGAATATCTGCAGGAGACCTACGATAGCACACAGCAGTACTGCGGCCCCAGGCGATGGCGGACAGGCTGCAGTACCGCTTTTGGCTGCACTATGCCGAAGGTTCGCTGATGCCCCTGATGCTGATGAAGCTGGTCTTTTCCCGCCTCGGCAAGGCCCCGGTGCCGTTTGGCATGCGCACGCTGGGCGGCGCGCTGGGGAAGGGGATGCAGAAAGCCTGGCTGGATCGGCAGATTGCCACCCACGCCGGCTTTATCGAAGATCACCTCTCCCGATGGCCGTGGTTCGCCGGCGAAAACCTGAGCATGGCCGATATCCAGATGAGCTTTCCGCTGCTGGCGCTGCAGTCGCGCGGCGGAATCGACGGCCTTGCGCACATCGCCCGCTGGACGCAGCGTATCGAACAACGTCCGGCCTGGCAGCTCGCCATCGAGCGCGGCGGCCCCTTTACGCTACCGGGTGCCTGAGGCATCACCTTTTACGATGGCCGGCGCGAATTGCTATCGGCGCAATGCAAAAATGTTAGCAGATTGCGCATAGACGATAACGTTTGCGCATCGGCTGGTTATTTCCTGAACGTCATAAGCGAAATTTAGCGAAAGACGACAAACTTCAGTTGAAAAGGGCCATCTAAAGGCTGGATAATCGTTTGCCTTATTATTTTGCTCGCTATTTATCCTGCTAACAGGGGGTGAGCAAAGTAATTTTGACCACCGTATTGTATGCGCGGAGTTAAACGTTTGCTTTTTTTGCAGCCCCCCTGGCGCTGCGATATAGCACAAGGAGATCGCGTTGAACTGGCAGTGGATGGTCCACCACGCATACCGACGAATGATAAAAATTCTCAGGGGAAGTTTTCTATGTCTACGCCTTCAGCGCGTACCGGCGGTTCATTAGACGCCTGGTTTAAAATTTCGGCTCGCGGCAGACTCCGTGCGTCAGGAGATTGTTGCCGGTTTAACCACTTTTCTGGCGATGGTGTACTCGGTCATCGTGGTACCGGGCATGCTGGGTAAAGCCGGGTTCCCACCGGCGGCGGTGTTTGTCTCCACCTGCCTGGTGGCGGGCGTCGGCTCTCTGGTTATGGGGCTGTGGGCCAACCTGCCGCTGGCAATCGGCTGTGCTATCTCGCTGACCGCCTTTACCGCCTTCAGCCTGGTGCTGGGGCAGCATATCAGTATCCCGGTTGCGCTGGGCGCCGTGTTCCTGATGGGCGTGCTGTTTACCATTATCTCCGCAACCGGCATTCGCAGCTGGATCTTACGCAACCTGCCGCAGGGCGTTGCGCACGGCACCGGCATCGGTATCGGCCTGTTCCTGCTGCTGATCGCCGCCAACGGCGTGGGACTGGTGATTAAGAACCCGCTGGACGGCCTGCCGGTAACGCTGGGGCATTTCGACAGCTTCCCGGTGATTATGTCGCTGGTGGGGCTGGCGGTGATTATCGGCCTCGAAAAAATGAAGGTGCCGGGCGGCATCCTGCTGACCATTATCGGCGTATCGATCGTCGGCCTGATTTTCGACCCTAACGTCCACTTCTCCGGGATTTTCGCCATGCCGTCGCTGAGCGACGACAAAGGCAACTCGCTGATCGGCAGCCTCGATATCATCGGCGCGCTGAATCCGGTGGTGCTGCCGAGCGTGCTGGCGCTGGTGATGACGGCGGTCTTCGATGCCACCGGCACCATTCGCGCGGTCGCCGGGCAGGCGAACCTGCTGGATAAAGACGGGCAGATCATCAACGGCGGTAAAGCGCTGACCACCGACTCCCTGAGCAGCGTTTTCTCCGGCCTGGTCGGCGCGGCGCCGGCGGCGGTGTATATCGAATCGGCCGCGGGTACCGCCGCCGGCGGTAAAACCGGCCTGACCGCGGTGACGGTTGGCGTGCTGTTCCTGCTGATTCTGTTCCTTTCTCCGCTCTCCTATCTGGTTCCCGCCTACGCCACCGCTCCGGCGCTGATGTACGTCGGCCTGCTGATGCTGAGCAACGTGGCGAAAATTGACTTTAACGATTTTGTCGATGCGATGGCGGGCCTGATTACCGCGGTCTTTATCGTGCTGACCTGCAACATCGTGACCGGCATCATGATCGGCTTCGCGTCGCTGGTTATCGGGCGTCTGGTTTCCGGGGAGTGGCGCAAGCTGAACCTCGGCACCGTGATCATCGCCGCGGCGCTGGTTATCTTCTACGCCGGCGGTTGGGCAATTTAAGCTATTTTTGCTGATAGCGGGCGGCTCAGGCCGCCCGTTTAATTTTTAAGCCACATCCTGTTTCCTTTTGCGTTAATCTGGGTAGCGTATCATTTCGAGACATGACGCCTCAGATGTAAAAATAAGAACACGCAGCAAACAGGGAACACATGGAAATATTCTTTACCATACTCATCATGACCCTCGTGGTCTCTCTCTCCGGGGTGGTTACACGCGTACTGCCCTTTCAGGTTCCGCTACCTTTAATCCAGATCGCCATCGGCGCGCTGCTGGCCTGGCCTACCTTCGGCCTGCACGTCGAATTCGATCCTGAACTCTTCCTGGTGCTCTTTATTCCGCCGCTGCTTTTTGCCGACGGCTGGAAGACGCCGACCCGCGAGTTCATCGAGCACGGGCGAGAGATTTTTGGCCTCGCGCTGGCGCTGGTGCTGGTGACGGTGGTGGGGATCGGCTACCTCATCTACTGGATAGTCCCAGGTATTCCGCTGATCCCGGCCTTTGCGCTGGCGGCGGTGCTGTCGCCAACCGATGCGGTTGCGCTCTCCGGGATTGTCGGTGAAGGGCGGATCCCGAAAAAAATTATGGGGATACTACAGGGCGAAGCGTTGATGAACGACGCCTCCGGCCTGGTCTCGCTGAAGTTTGCCGTCGCGGTGGCGATGGGCACGATGGTCTTTACCGTCGGCGGCGCGACGGTCGAGTTCTTCAAGGTGGCGGTAGGCGGCATCCTCGCCGGTTTTGTCGTCAGTTGGCTGTACGGTCGCTCGATGCGCTTCCTCAGCCGCTGGGGCGGCGATGAGCCGGCAACGCAGATTGTGCTGCTGTTCCTGCTGCCGTTTGCCTCCTACCTGATCGCCGAACACATCGGTTTTTCCGGGATTCTGGCCGCGGTCGCCGCGGGGATGACCATCACGCGTTCCGGAGTGATGCGCACCGCGCCGCTGGCGATGCGCCTGCGCGCCAACAGCACCTGGGCGATGCTGGAGTTCGTGTTTAACGGCATGGTGTTCCTGCTGTTAGGCCTGCAGCTGCCGGATATTCTGTCGAGCTCGCTGGTGGCGGCGGAGGCGGATCCCAACGTCGAAACCTGGATGCTGTTTACCGATATTGTCCTGATTTACGCCGCGCTGATGCTGGTCCGTTTTGGCTGGCTGTGGACGATGCGCAAGCTCAGCCAGCGCTTCCTGAAAAATAAGCCGATGGAGTTTGGCTCCTGGACCACCCGCGAGCTGCTGATCTCCTCGGTGGCCGGGGTGCGCGGGGCGATCACCCTCGCCGGCGTGCTGTCGATACCGCTGCTGCTGCCGAGCGGCGACGTATTCCCGGCGCGCTATGAACTGGTGTTCCTTGCCGCCGGGGTGATTCTGTTCTCGCTGTTTGTCGGCGTGATCGCGCTACCGATTCTGCTGCGCCACATTGAGTCGACCGACCATGTTCAGCAGCGCAAAGAGGAGCGCCTGGCGCGCGCGGCCACCGCGGACGTGGCGATCGTGGCGATTCAAAAAATGGAGGAGCGGCTGGCGGCGGATACCAAAGAGAATATCGATAACCAGCTGCTGACCGAGGTCAGCTCGCGGGTAATTGGTAACCTGCGCCGGCGGGTCGACGGGCGCAACGACGTGGAAACCTCGATCCTCGAAGAGCAGCTTGAGCGCCGCTTCCGCCTGGCGGCGCTGCGTTCAGAGCGCGGCGAGCTGTATCATCTGCGCGCCACCCGCCAGATCAGCAACGAGACGCTGCAGAAGCTGCTGCACGACCTTGACCTGCTGGAAGCGCTGTTAATCGAAGATCAATAGTCGCCGCCGCGCCCGGTCGGGGCCGTGCGGTGGATAGTCTGTCGTGGATCGCCCGGACCGGCGCAGCGCGCCGCCTCCGGGCGCTTACTCATTGAGCCAGAAGCGCTTACTGCATGCCAGCCACGCCTGGGCGCTATGCGACAGGTAAACGCCCTCCCGCCAAATCATCCCCAGCTCCCAGCTTAGCCCGCTCTGCAGCGGGATCGTGCAGAAATGTCGGGTCTCGAGGCGTTCACAAATCGGCTGCGGCAGAATCGCCACGCCAATTCCCGCCTGAACCATCGCGGCGAGGAAGTCCCACTGCCCGCTGCGCACCGCGATGCTGGGCTTCACCTCATGTTCGCTAAACAGCTGCATCAGCTGCTGGCTGAGGGCAAAATCTTCGTTATAAATCACCAGCGGATGGGCGGCGAGCTCCTGCGGCGACAGCGAGCTGACGCGCTCCCACTGCGGCGTTCTCGGCGCCAGCACGCACAGCGGATGGTTGAACAGCGGCAGCGTCGCCAGGCCGCTCTCCTCATCGACCGGCAGCGCGGTCATGGCCAGATCCAGCTCGCCGTTGCTGACCGCCTGCTGCACGGTCAGGCCGCCGAACTCGGCAATTTTCAGCTCTACGCCCGGATAGCGCTGACGAAACAGGCCGATAGGCTCGGCCATCAGCATCCCGACCATCGGCGGGATCCCCAGCCGCAGAATGCCCTTATGCAGATGGTTAATATCGCTAAGCTCGGATTCCAGCTGGCGGAATTCTCCGAGAATCGCCTGTCCGCGCTCGAAAACCACCCGGCCGGTATCGGTCAGCAGGAGCCGGCGGCCGTCGCGAATAAGCAGCGTACAGTTGAGCTCATCTTCGAGGTTTTTTAGCATCTTGCTGATGGTGGGCTGCGTGACGAACAGCTTTTCAGCCGCGCGAGTGAAGCTCTGCTGGCGGACAACTTCGACAAAATAACGCAGCGTGCGGATATCCATAATTATTCCCTGAAACTATGCCTGTGATGATTTTAATTCATTTCTGTCCAACCTGGCGGCTCACTATACTGCTCGCCTGGCTTCTTTTTCAGGAATATCGCTCATGGCCTTCGCGCCGGCTCGCGTTACCCCCTTCGTTGTGCAACGCCTTCAGGTGCCGCTTCAGGTACTGGTTTACGCCGGGCTGTTTGTCTGCGCTCAGTATCTGGTTAACTGGCTGCACCTGCCGCTTCCGGCAAATCTGGTCGGCATGCTGATGCTGCTGGCGCTCATCGTCTGCCGGGTGATCCCGCTGAACTGGGTGCGCGCCGGCGCCCGCTGGCTGCTGGCGGAAATGCTGCTGTTCTTCGTGCCGGCGGTAGTGGCGGTGGTCAACTACACCCAGCTGCTGCTGATGGACGGCTGGCGCATTCTGCTGGTGATTGCGCTGAGCACGACGCTGGTGCTGGGCGTCACGGCGTGGGTGGTGGATAAAGTTTATCGCTACGAAATCAGCAGGATGAAGCATGAGTGATCTCAATTTGAGCATCCTGTGCCTGATCGTGACGCTGGTGCTCTATTTTGCCAATAAACGCCTCTACCGCCGCTTTCACAAGCTGCCGCTGATGCCGCTGGTTTTTACCCCGCTCCTGCTGGTGCTGATTCTGGTCTTTGGCCATATTTCATATCAAAGCTATATGGGTGAGGCCCACTGGCTGCTGTGGCTGCTGGGGCCGGCGACGATCGCTTTCGCCGTGCCGGTATATGACAACCTCGCGATTATTAAACGCCACTGGATGTCGCTGAGCGCCGGAGTCGTGACGGCCTCAATCGTGGCGGTCTGCAGCTCGGTCTGGCTGGCGCGCCTGTTCACCCTTTCCGATGAGATTCAGCGCAGCCTGGCGGTGCGTTCGGTCACCACGCCGTTTGCGCTGGCCGCGGCCCGGCCCCTCGGCGGCCAGCCGGATCTGGTCGCGCTGTTTGTGGTGGTGACCGGAGTATTTGGCATGGCGATCGGCGACGTGCTGTTTTTGCGTCTGTCGATTCGAGCAGGGATGGCGAAAGGGGCGGGATTCGGCGCCGCTTCGCACGGTGCCGGAACCGCGCGCTCCTACGAGCTCGGGCAGCAGGAGGGCGTTGTCGCCAGCCTGGTGATGATGCTTTCGGGAGTGGTGATGGTGCTGGCGGCGCCGCTGGTGCGCCTGCTGATGTTTTGATGAGCCCCGGCCGTCCGGCCGGGGTTAAGAGGCTTAATGCGCCTGGCCGCGTTCGATGCCGATACCGGTTTGTGAACGGATAAACTGGGCGCGGAACAGCTCGCGCTCGCGCAGCCCTTCCGCCGAGTTGTCGGTGGCGGAGAAGAACCAGATACCGATAAAGGCGATGGCAATCGAGAACAGCGCCGGGTACTCGTACGGGAAGATAGCCTTCTCATGGCCGAGGATCTGCACCCAAATGGTCGGGCCGAGGATCATCAGGATAACGGCGGTCAGCAGCCCCAGCCAGCCGCCAACCATCGCCCCGCGCGTGGTCAGCTTCGACCAGTACATCGACAGCAGAATGATCGGGAAGTTACAGCTGGCGGCAATCGAGAACGCCAGTCCAACCATAAAGGCGATGTTCTGATTTTCGAACAAAATCCCCAGCAGAATGGCCACCACGCCGAGGATCAGCACGGTAATTTTTGATACCCGCAGCTCGTCGCGCTCGCTGGCGCCCTTACGGAAGACGTTGGCGTAGAGGTCGTGAGAGACCGCCGACGCGCCGGCGAGGGTTAAGCCCGCGACCACCGCAAGGATGGTGGCGAAAGCCACGGCCGAAATAAAGCCGAGGAACAGATTGCCGCCCACCGCGTCAGCGAGGTGCACTGCTGCCATGTTGTTGCCGCCGATAAGCGCGCCCGCCGCGTCTTTAAACGCCGGATTGGCGCCCACCAGCATGATGGCGCCGAAGCCGATAATAAAGGTCAGGATGTAGAAGTAGCCCATAAAGCCGGTGGCGTAGAATACGCTTTTACGCGCTTCGCGCGCATCGCTCACGGTGAAGAAACGCATCAAAATGTGCGGCAGGCCGGCGGTACCAAACATCAGCCCCAGCCCGAGCGACAGCGCCGATATCGGGTCTTTCACCAGCCCGCCGGGGCTCATGATCGCCGCCCCTTTGGGGTGGACCGCCATCGCTTCGCTGAACAGGTTATTGAAGCTGAAGCCGACGTGCTTCATCACCATAAAGGCCATAAAGCTGGCGCCGCACAGCAGCAGGACCGCCTTGATGATCTGTACCCAGGTGGTCGCCAGCATGCCGCCAAACAGCACGTACAGCACCATCAGCACGCCGACCAGCACCACCGCAACGTGGTAGTTAAGGCCGAACAGCAACTGGATAAGCTTGCCCGCGCCGACCATCTGCGCAATCAGGTACAGCGCTACCACTACCAGCGAACCGCAGGCGGAGAGGGTGCGGATTGGCCCCTGCTTCAGGCGATAGGAGGCGACGTCGGCAAAGGTATAGCGTCCGAGGTTGCGCAGGCGTTCGGCGATCAGGAACAGAATGATCGGCCAGCCGACCAGGAAGCCGAGCGAGTAAATCAGCCCGTCGTAGCCGGAGGTATAAACCAGCGCGGAGATCCCGAGGAAAGAGGCGGCCGACATAAAGTCGCCGGCAATCGCCAGACCGTTCTGGAAGCCGGTGATGTTCCCCCCGGCGGTATAGTAATCTTTGCGCGAGCGTACCCGTTTTGACGCCCACCAGGTGATATAGAGCGTCAGGGCGACAAAGATCAGGAACATGATAATCGCCTGCCAGTTTGTCGGCTGACGCTGCACCGCGCCGGTAATGGCGTCGGCGGCGTTCGCGGCGGCGGGGAGCGTGGCGGCAAGCGCCGTCAGAACTTTCTTCATGATGCCTGCACCTCGCTGATAATGCTTTTCGTCAAATGGTCGAATTCACCGTTGGCGCGCCAGACGTAAACCCCGGTGAGCACGAAGGAGATAACGATAACGCCGATGCCGATGGGGATCCCGCGGGTGACGCTGGTTCCCGCGTGCAGCGGCGTCCCGAGCCAGCCGGGGGCAAGGGCGATAAGCAAAATGAAGCCGACGTAGATAACCAGCATGATGATTGACAAAATGGCGGCAAACCTTTGCCGGGTTGCAACTAACTCCCTGAAATGCGCACTATTTTCTATCCGCTGACAAATTTGATCATTCATCATAGCGTCTCCAGAGGTATTCCTTTCGTCATCCACGCGCGGGACGTCGGCAGCACACATCCGCCCGGCAGCTAACCGCCGGGGATCCGCCTGCTTACCGCTTTCCTGCTGCCTGGAATCCTCAGGAAGGTTTTATGTTTATGCCCTCTCCCCGATTGGGGAGAGGGTGTAGGGAATCAGTACGTATTGACTATGGCATTGCGATGGACTGCTTCTCTTCGAGCAGTTTTTCCACCACGCCAGGATCGGCGAGCGTTGAGGTATCGCCGAGGTTGCTGGTATCGCCGGCGGCAATCTTGCGCAGGATGCGGCGCATGATTTTACCGGAGCGGGTTTTCGGTAACGAATCGGTCCAGTGCAGCACGTCCGGGGTTGCCAGCGGGCCGATCTCTTTCCGCACCCAGTTGCGCACTTCCGCGTACAGCTCCGGCGTAGGCTCTTCGCCGTGATTCAGCGTCACGTAGGCGTAAATAGCCTGGCCTTTGATGTTATGCGGAATGCCGACTACCGCCGCTTCGGCGATTTTCGGGTGTGAAACCAGCGCCGATTCAATTTCGGCGGTGCCCAGGCGATGGCCGGAAACGTTCAGCACGTCGTCCACGCGGCCGGTTATCCAGTAGTAGCCATCCTCGTCGCGGCGCGCGCCGTCGCCGCTGAAGTACATATTTTTAAAGGTCGAGAAGTAGGTTTGCTCGAAGCGCTCATGGTCGCCGAACAGGGTACGCGCCTGGCCAGGCCAGGAGTCGGCGATGGCGAGGTTGCCTTCGGTGGCCCCTTCCAGCGGCGTGCCTTCGTTATCGACGAGCACCGGCTGCACGCCGAAGAACGGACGGGTGGCGGAGCCGGCCTTCAGCTCAATGGCGCCCGGCAGCGGGGTGATCATAAAGCCGCCGGTTTCGGTCTGCCACCAGGTGTCCATCACCGGGCATTTCTCGTTGCCGATTTTTTTCCAGTACCACTCCCAGGCTTCCGGGTTGATCGGCTCGCCGACGGAGCCCAGAATGCGCAGGGAAGAGCGGTCGGTGCCTTCAACGGCCTTATCACCCTCGGCCATCAGCGCGCGGATCGCCGTCGGGGCGGTATACAGAATACTCACCTGGTGTTTATCCACCACCTGGCACATGCGCGCCGGAGTCGGCCAGTTTGGTACCCCTTCGAACATCAGCGTCGTCGCGCCGCAGGCCAGCGGGCCGTACAGCAGGTAGCTGTGGCCGGTTACCCAGCCAACGTCGGCGGTGCACCAGTAGATGTCGCCGGGGTGATAGTCGAATACGTATTTGAAGGTCGTCGCCGCATATACCAGGTAACCCCCGGTGGTGTGCAGAACGCCTTTCGGCTTGCCGGTTGAGCCGGAGGTATAGAGGATAAACAGCGGGTCTTCGGCGTTCATCTCTTCCGGCTGATGCTGGTCGCTGGCGTTTTCCAGCAGATCGCTCCACCACAGGTCGCGACCCTCGTGCCACTCCGTTTTGCCCCCGGTACGTTTGAGGACGACCACGTTTTCAATGCTGGTCACGTTAGGGTTTTTCAGCGCGTCATCGACGTTTTTCTTCAGCGGGATGGCGCGACCGGCGCGCAGGCCCTCGTCGGCGGTGATCACCAGCCGCGAGCTGGAGTCGATGATGCGCCCGGCCACCGCTTCCGGCGAGAAGCCGCCGAAAATAACCGAGTGGATGGCGCCAATGCGGGCGCAGGCCAGCATCGCGACGGCCGCTTCAGGCACCATCGGCATATAGATAGCGACCACGTCGCCTTTTTTGATCCCGAGACCGAGCAGGGCGTTGGCAAAGCGGCACACGTCGCGATGCAGCTCGCGGTAGGTAATCTGCTTGCTCTGGCTGGCGTCGTCGCCTTCCCAGATGATGGCCGTCTGCTCGCCGCGCTCCGCGAGGTGGCGATCGAGACAGTTAGCCGCCAGGTTCAGGGTTCCGTCTTCATACCATTTGATAGAGACGTTGCCCGGGGCAAACGAGGTGTTCTTCACCCGCGTATAGGGCCGAATCCAGTCGAGAATTTTACCCTGCTCGCCCCAGTACGCGTCGGGGTCGGTCACGGATTGGTGGTACTGCGCCTTGTACTGTTCCGGGTTAATCAGGCAGCGGTCCGCAATATTTGCGGGAATAGAGTGTTTGTGTATTTGGCTCATGGCTTTTTTTCTCCTTTGGATTGTTAAATATATGTCAAATAAACGTTAAGAGTAGGGACTTTGAGCGCTTTGTTTGCTATTTGGGGGGCAGATCACGCATTAATTCAACTGAATGAAAATTAATCAAATGAAACTTTTGAGTGCAATAATTTCGTCAGTGAATTTATAGAAATGGAATCGATTAAATTTTTTTTATAACAGATACTTATGCAATATAAGTAGGGAGAATTAGCGGCTTTATGCATAAAACCAGAGTAAAGGTCTGTTCTTAAAGGCTTGCGCAGCATGCCGTGCAAATGATACTCATACCGCGCGTTAAAAAATCCCATAGAGCAACGCAACACAATTCATACCCCTTTCAGTGGGTAACATTACCTTCGGTAATGGTGCCTTTCATTGAGGAAGTCTGTAGTGATGAAAAAAACAAAAGTCAGCCTGGCCTGGCAAATTTTGCTGGCCCTGGTGCTGGGCATACTCCTGGGTAGCTACCTGCATTACCATGCCGAAAATCGTGATTGGCTCATTTCTAATCTTCTGACGCCCGCGGGCGATATCTTTATCCACCTGATCAAAATGATCGTGGTGCCGATTGTGATTTCGACGCTGGTGGTCGGGATTGCGGGCGTTGGCGACGCTAAGCAGCTGGGGCGCATTGGCGCCAAGACGATTATCTACTTTGAAGTGATCACCACGGTGGCCATCGTGCTGGGGATTACCCTGGCCAACGTTTTCCAGCCGGGAAGCGGTATTGATATGTCACAGCTGGCGGCGGTTGATATTTCGAAATACCAAAGTACGACGGCGGAGGTGCAAAGCCACGCGCACGGGCTGATGGGGACGATTCTGTCGCTGGTGCCGACCAATATCGTCGCCTCGATGGCCAAAGGCGACATGCTGCCGATTATCTTCTTCTCGGTGCTTTTCGGCCTCGGCCTCTCTTCGCTGCCGGCAACGCATCGTGAGCCGTTGGTGACCGTTTTCCGCTCCATTTCCGAGACCATGTTCAAAGTGACGCACATGGTGATGCGCTACGCGCCGGTAGGGGTATTTGCGCTGATCTCGGTGACCGTCGCCACCTTTGGCTTCGCCTCCCTGTGGCCGCTGGCCAAACTGGTGATTCTGGTCTATTTCGCGATTCTGTTCTTTGCGCTGGTGGTGCTGGGGCTGGTCGCGCGTTTCTGCGGCCTGAGCATCTGGATCCTGATTCGCATCCTGAAGGACGAGCTGATCCTCGCGTACTCCACCGCCAGCCTCCGAGAGCGTGCTGCCGCGTATTATTGAGAAGATGGAGGCCTACGGCGCGCCGGCCTCAATCACCAGCTTCGTGGTGCCGACCGGCTACTCCTTTAACCTCGACGGTTCTACGTTATACCAGAGTATTGCGGCGATCTTTATCGCCCAGCTGTACGGGATTGACCTGTCGCTGTGGCAGGAGATTACCCTGGTGCTGACCCTGATGGTGACTTCGAAAGGGATTGCCGGCGTGCCGGGCGTCTCCTTCGTGGTGCTGCTGGCGACGCTGGGCAGCGTGGGCATCCCGCTGGAAGGCCTGGCCTTTATTGCCGGCGTTGACCGTATCCTCGATATGGCGCGTACCGCGCTGAACGTGGTGGGGAATGCTCTGGCGGTGTTGGTTATTGCCAAGTGGGAACACAAATTTGACCGTAAGAAAGCGCTGGCGTATGAGCGTGAGGTGCTGGGGAAATTTGATAAGACCGCGCAGTAAACGCGCGGTGAAACAGCAAGCCCGGCGCCATGCGCCGGGTTTTTTTTATCGTCGAGCAGGGATTCCAGCCAACGGTGGTTTGGGCGAAGGCTGGATCGTTTATGTGCGATATGCCAGGTTACGGCAGAATATTCCGTGGAATGTTCCGTTCACGATGAGTCCTGCGCTTTTCTCATCCCTGCTGCGGGTGAACGGCACGGGGGGCGTTTCGCCCGCCCCCCGTGGCCCCCGGCATGGCGCTGAAAACTGCCGCTGCGCGGTACGCTTCACTCCGGCTTCATCTGGCGGACCGGGCAGGACTCGACGTCCCTGTCTCGACCTGCCTCTCTGGCCGCTTTATTCGTCCCATCCATGGGACTCACCCCTTCGGGGCCGACGTTAACGTCGTTCAAAAACGCTCCCGGCGTTTTTGTCCTCGCGGCCAGTCCTGGATGCGCGCCTGCGTTCCCGCCAGTTTTCTTGATGCGCCTTAACCCCCTCGCTGTCAGCCCGTGGCAATTAAGTCGCAATATCATTGCTGAAGGCTTTTTCAGCAATAACTATGCAGCCATGAGGCATCAGGACATGCAGCAGGGGGGTTGGGCCGGCTAAAAATCGCTGAGGCGCAGGCGGCTGGCCGGGGCCGCCAGCATGGATGCTGGCGGAGGCAAGCCTTACAGGGAAGTTACCTCTTGCCGTCCCCGAAAAGCCAGACGGCGGAGACGAAGGTATCGCGCAGCGACGATTTTTCTTGCCGGGATGCCGGGTCCCCAGGGCCGGGCGAAACCGGCCCTGGGCCGTTCACCTATGCCGCAGGAAACAGAAGTATGCGGGACCGATGGTGAACGGAACATTCCACGGAATATGAACGGAACTTAAAACACGGCTTTCGTCCAAACCACCCTAAAAAAGCCATCCAGGCGCGAAGAGGCTACCCCTTGGTTATCCGCTCAAACTCCTCGCATCCGGTATCAAACCCCTCCTGGCAGCTGACATTTAGCCAGTGCAGAGCCTTCTGCTGATTGGGTTCGATAAAGCCTTTCTCCCCCTGCTGGAACATCATCCCGGCCCAGTATTCGGCGTAGCCGGTGCGGGACAGCGAGGAGCTGCGTTTAAAATAGAGCGTGGCCGCGGCGTCATCTTCCGCAGTCTGCACGCCGCTGGCGTAAATCAGCCCGAGCAGCATCTGCGCGTCAACGGCGGAGTCGCTTTCCGGGTCCTGGGCCGCGTCCTGCAGCAGGGTGATGGCGTGCGAATAGTCCGGCTTGCCGGCCTGATGATTAACCAGCACCCGGGCAAGAACGATCTCCCCGGCCTTGCTTCCCGCCTGCACCGACTTTTCCGCCAGCCTGCCTGGCCTGCTTGTAGTCGGCGTTCTGCGGGTTACGGATCTTCAGTTGGGCCAGCAGCGCCAGCGCGTCGCCATCGCCGCTGGCCGCCGACTTCTGCGCCCAGTATTCGGCCTGCGGGTAATCGCCGGAGCTGACGTAGGTATCGGCGAGGTAGTACTGCGCGCGCGGGTCGCCCGATTCCGCCAGCTGTTTGTATTGACTGCCGGGTTCCACGGCACCTGCAGCGAGGGAGACCAGCGCCAGCAATAAATAGAGGTATTTCATTTTTTATTATCTATTAGGGATACAGCTAACAGTATAAAGGCAGGCGTAGGAGAAGAAAATGACAGGCCGCTACGCCGGGAGGCTGAAACCGGGGCGATAAATTTGTTCCTCCGGTAAGCATCGCGCCGCCGGAAGGGCCGATCCGCATCCCGGAAAGGCGCGACGCGCTGCTGCGGATAAACGGTCTGGCCGCCGTCGCTACGCAGGGACTTCCTGATGATACGCCGGCTTTTTGGGAGAAACGCCGACGAAAAGCAGGGCGTCGTCAGTTTTGACGTGCCGAGGCGGGCGGAGTTGTGACATGGGTTGAAGAAACGCTATCCGGCAATGGATTTGTCGGAGTTGGTTTGCTGAATTAATCATACAGACATCATTCCCGGCGGGCAGAGGCAAGCTATGAAACCGGTCATTTTGGTTGTTGATGACGACAGCGCAATCTGCGAACTGCTGGCCGATGTGCTCAGCGCGCACGTTTTTGACGTGCTGGTGTGCCAAACCGGCGGCGAAGCGCTGGCGGTGGCGGCGCAGCGGGCGGATATTTCCCTCGTCCTGCTGGATATGATTTTGCCCGATACCAACGGCCTGCTGGTGCTGCAGCAGCTGCAGCACCAGCAGGCCCGAACTGCCGGTGGTGATGCTGACCGGCCTCGGGAGCGAGGCCGACGTCGTGGTGGGGCTGGAGATGGGCGCCGACGACTATATCGGCAAGCCGTTTAACTCCCGGGTGGTGGTGGCGCGGGTGAAAGCGGTGCTCAGGCGCAGCGGCGCGCTGGCGGCGGAGAGCGGCAGCGGGACGGGGCTGATTTTTAACGGCTGGCGGCTGGATACCGGCCGCTGTGAGCTGTTTAACCCTCAGCAGCAGCCGGTGCCGCTGACCCAGGGTGAATATGGCCTGCTGCTGGCGCTGGCGCAGAACGCCCGGCGGGTGCTGAACCGCGAACAGCTGCTGACGCTGACCCATAGCGAGAGCATCGAGGTGTTTGACCGGACGATTGACGTGCTGATCATGCGCCTGCGGCGCAAGATTGAGCTTAACCCGCATCAGCCGGCGCTGATCAAAACCATGCGCGGCCTGGGCTATGTGTTCGCCGCGGACGTTATCCACGGCGATAAGGCGGCGTAGCCGCGAAGGGGCTCACCCCGGAGGTTTCCCGGGGATTGCCCGACCGATCCCGCTTACTTCACGGTCCAGCCTTTATAGGTGCCGATGTTGCTTTTATCGATCATCGTCACCGGGATCAGCACCGGAGCCGTTGGCGCCGGTTTGCCCTGCAGGATGTCGTAGCCAATCTCTACCGCCTTCGCCGCCATCACCTGCGGGTCCTGGGCCGGGGTGGCGACAAACAGCGAATTCTTGCGCTTCAGCGCCTCTTCCCCGTCCGGGCTGCCGTCGACGCCAACGATAAAGAACTCGTTACGCTGGGCCTGTTTTGCCGCCAGGTCGGCGCCGATAGCGGTTGGATCGTTAATCGCAAATACGCCGTCGATTTTCGGATTGGCGGCCAGCAGCGAGGTCATAATTTCCAGACCACCTTCGCGGCTGCCCTTGGCGTTCTGGTTATACGACAGCACTTTGATATCCGGGTGGCGCTTGAACTCGGTCTGACAGCCTTCGACGCGGTTCTGTACCGCAGAAACCGGCGGTCCGTTGATAATCACCACGTTGCCTTTCCCTTTCAGGCGGTCGGTGATGTATTTACAGGCCATTTCGCCCGCCTGGGTGTTATCGGAGGTAATGGTGGCGTCCGCGCCTTCGGCGGCCACGTCCACCGCCACCACCACGATACCGGCGTCTTTCGCCCGCTTCACCGCCGGGCCAATGCCCTTCGAGTCGGCGGCGTTAAGGATAATCATGTCGACCTTCGCGGCGATAAAGTTATCAATCTGCGCGACCTGCTGACCGAGATCGTAGCCGCTGGAAACCAGCGTCACTTTGACGCCATCCCCGGCCAGCTTGCGGGCTTCCAGCTCGGCGCCTTTGGTTATCTGCACGAAGAACGGGTTGGCCAGATCGCCGACCGTCACGCCGATGGATTTGAGTTCTTTAGCCTGGGTGAACGGCGCTGCGGCCAGCAGCGTGCCGGCACAGAGCGCGATCGCTAACGGTTTCAAACGCATATTATCTTCCTCACTCGTAGGGTATTGGTATTGTTGTTATGCACTTTGATGGTGTCGGGTACGGTATTTGTCGATCAGTACCGCAATGATGATCACCGCCCCTTTGATCACCAGTTGCCAAAAATAGGAGACGCCCATCAGCGTCATGCCGTTATTGAGGGTGGCGATAATCAGCGCCCCCACCAGAGTACCGGTGATGGTGCCGATACCGCCGACGAAGCTGGTTCCGCCGAGGATCACCGCGGCGATGGCGTCCAGCTCATAGCCCACGCCGAGGTTGCCGTTGGCGCTGTACAGCCGCGAGGCGCTCATCACCCCGCCGAGCCCGGAGAGCAGGCCGCTCATGCCGTAGACGAACAGCAGCACCAGCCACACCTTGATGCCGGTAAGCCTTGCGGCCTGCATGTTGCCGCCCACCGCGTAGATATGCACGCCGAGCGTGGTGCGGCGCAGAATGAACCAGCACACCACAATCACCGCCAGGGCGATCACCACCAGCCACGGCACCGGCCCGAGATAATCGTTGCCGATCCATTCAAAGCTGATATCGGAGTTAATCACCGTGGTGCCGTCGGCCAGCAGATAGGCGGCCCCGCGCAGCGCGGTATAGGTGCCCAGCGTGACGATAAACGGCGGCAGCCCGGCGAAGGCGACCAGCGCGCCGTTAAACAGGCCCAGCAGCAGGCCGAGCATCAGCGCCGCCGGAATGGAGAGCAGGGAGATCTCCGGCATCAGAGAGACCACCATCGCCGCCACCGCGGTGGTGCCGAGGATAGAGCCGACCGACAGGTCGATCCCGCCGGTCAAAATAATAAAGGTCATGCCCGCCGCGAGCACGATGTTGATGGACGCCTGGCGGGTAATGTTCAGCAGGTTGCTTTCGGTAAAGAAGTTCGGCGCAATAAAGCCAAATACCGCGACGATCAGGATTAAAATCGGCAGGATGCCGACCGTTTGCATCAGATCGCCCATCAGCATTTTTTTCGCCGACACTGCTTTTGCCACCGGCCGGGCGGCGGTCTCTTTTTGCGTTGTCATGGTTGTTCCGCCTTAAGGTGAGAGTCGTTAACGCCGGTGGCCAGCGTCATTATGCTTTCCTGGCCGATCTCATCGGCCTGCAGTTCGCCGACGATAGCGCCTTCGCGCATCACGTAGACCCGGTCGCTCATGCCGACCACTTCCGGTAATTCGCTGGAGATCATCAGAATGGCCACGCCCTGACGCGCCATCTGGTTCATGATGCGGTAAATTTCGCTCTTGGCGCCGACGTCGACGCCGCGCGTCGGCTCATCGAGGATCAGAATGCGCGGACCGATCGCCACCCAGCGGGAGATCAGCAGCTTTTGCTGGTTGCCGCCGGAAAGGCCGCCCGCCCGCACCTGAGAATGCGGGACGCGAATATTGAGTAGGGAGATGGCGTAATCGGAGATGCTCTGCGCCTTCTTACGGTTGAGCATGCCCCAGCTGGCGTCGCGCTCCAGCGTCGCCATAGTGATGTTTTCCTGCGCCGCCAGTTCGAGGAACAGCCCCTGCTCTTTGCGGTTCTCGGTAAGAAAGCCGATGCCGAGATCGATAGCCTCGCGCGGCGAGTGGATCACCACCGGCTCGCCGTCGATTTCAATCACGCCGCCGCTCGCCTTGCGCACGCCGAAAACCAGCTGCGCCAGTTCGGAGCGGCCGGCGCCCACCAGCCCGGCGAGGCCGACGATCTCCCCGGCGCGTACCACCAGGCTGCTCGGCTTCACCTTGCTGCCGTCGGTCAAATCCTGCACCCGCAGGCGCGGCTGGCCGAGCGGAATATCGCGTTCTTTGTTGAACAGGTCGCTGAGCGGACGGCCCACCATCATGCGCACCAGCTCGGTGGCGTTGAGCCTGTCGCGGGTCAGGCTGCCGACGTACTGGCCGTCGCGCAGGACGCTGACGCGATCGGACAGCTCATAAACCTCCGCCATGCGGTGGCTGATATAGATGATCGCCATGCCCTCATCGCGCAGGCGCAGAATCAGCTCAAACAGGCGCTGGGTTTCGCGCGAAGAGAGGGCGGCGGTAGGCTCATCCATCACCAGAATTCGGCTGTTGCGGTGCAGGGCGCGGGCGATCTCCACCTGCTGCTGCTCGGCGATGGTCAGCTTCATCACCCGATCGCTGGCCTTAAACTGGGCGCCAAGACGGTCAATGACCGCCTGGGCCTGGTTCTGCATCTCTTTGCGCTGCACCATCCCGCCGCGCGCCAGCTCGCTGCCGAGGAAAATATTTTCGGCGACGGTGAGGTTGGGGGCCAGCTGCATCTCCTGATAAATCAGCGTGATGCCCGCCGCCAGCGCGTCCTTTGGCCCTTTGATGGCGTGCGGTTTACCGTCGATCAGGATCTCGCCGCTGGTGGCGGTATAGGCGCCGGCGAGGATCTTCATGAGCGTGCTTTTCCCGGCGCCGTTCTCACCCATCAGGGCGTGGATCTCGCCGGGCCAGACCGTCAGATCGACGCCTTTCAGCGCATAAAATTTGCCAAAGGCTTTGGCAATATTGCGCATGGATAGTACCGGCGTTGCTGGCATACAGGGTCTCCTGCGAGAGAGGTCGATAGCGGCAGTGCACCACAGGCTGATAAATGCAAAATGTCAGAAGCCGTTCATATTTGTCATATTGATGAATAGTTAACCTTGATCACAATTACGCAACGTTACTCTCCCCGTCGCCGCCGCCAGCCGCCAGCCGCCAGGATAAACAAAACTAGCGCGGAGCCGACCATGTCATCCCATCGTTATCCGTTTTTCACCAGCGCCCGCGGACGCCTGCTTTCGTTTAACCTGCTGATGGTGGCGGTGACGCTGATGGTTGCCGGGGTGGCAGTGCTGGGCTTTCGCCACGCCAGCCTGCTGCAGGAGCTGGCGCTGGTCGCCAGCATTATTCGCCGCAGCAACGAGCTGCAGCAGAGCGTAGGCGGCATGCTGGAGCGCGGCCAGCGCCGGCATCTGCAGCGCAATGAGCTGCTCAGTTCGCTATATCAGAACCAGAGCTATCTGCGCCATCTGCAGGATCTGCGCGATCGGCCCGGCGCGCCGGCGATCGATCCGCGGCGGCTGGCGGAGATGGATCGGCTGATCGCCGCCGCCATCCACACCTCAACGCCGCGCTCAATCGTGCAGCAGCTGGATGAGGTGATGGGCTTCCTGCCGCCAACCGGCGTCGACCCGACGCAGGCCCGGATCCTTGCGGATTTTAAGACCGAGCTTGCCAGGCTGGAGCCGCTGTCGGCCCAGCCTGGAGGAGAGCGATCTGGCGATCGGCTGGTATATGTTCCATATCAAGGCGCTGGTGGCGCTGCTGAACAGCGATATTAATCAGTATGTCGCCAGGGTGGCGCAGGCTTCGGAGCTGCGGGCGGCGCAAAGCCATCAGGAGCTGCGCTCCATCAGCATGTTTATTCTGCTGTCGGCGCTGCTGGCGCTGGCGATCACCGGCTGCGCCGGCTGGTATATCTACCGCAATCTTGGCTCCAATCTGACCGCCATTTCCCGCGCCATGTCGCGGCTGGCTCACGGCGAGAACCTCGTCTCGGTGCCCGCCCTGCAGCGGCGCGATGAGCTGGGCGAGCTGGCGCGCGCCTTCAACGTCTTCGCCCGCAACACCGCCTCGCTGGCCCACACTTCCCAGCTGCTGAAGGAGAAAAGCACCCTGCTGGAGACCACCTTTCACGCGATGCGCGACGGCTTTGCCCTGTTTGATAATCAGGGGCTGCTGGTGGTGTGGAATCCGCAGTATCCGCTGCTGCTCGGGCTGGCGGCAAACGATCTGCAGCGCGGCATGCACTACCAGCAGCTGCTGAGCCGGGCGGCGACCCTTGCGGAACACATGCGGGCCAACCTCGCTTCGCCGCTGCCGAAACCGCAGGAGCTGCAGCTGGCCAACGACCGGACGATTGAGCTGCGCTTCAGCCCGGTGCCGGGGCGCGGGCTGGTCAACGTAGTGCTCGATCGCACCGAGCGCAAGGGGCTGGAGCAGGCGCTGCTCCATAGTCAGAAAATGAAAGCCGTCGGCCAGCTGACCGGCGGCCTGGCGCACGATTTTAATAACCTGCTGGCGGTGATTATCGGCAGCCTGGAGCTGGTTCAGCCCCACGAGGACGACGCGGCGCGCATCTCGCGAGCGCGCAAGGCCGCCGAACGCGGCGCGCTGCTGACCCAGCGGCTGCTGGCCTTCTCGCGCAAGCAGTCGCTGCATCCGCACGCCGTTGAGATGAAGCCGCTGCTGGAGAACCTCGGCGAACTGATGCGCCACTCTCTGCCGGCGGCGCTGAGCCTCGAGATTGAAGCGCAGTCCCCCGCCTGGCCGGCGTGGATTGACGTCGGCCAGCTGGAAAACGCTATTATCAACCTGGTGATGAACGCGCGGGATGCGATGGAGGGGCGCCCCGGGGTGATAAGAATACGCAGCTGGAACCAGCGCGTGGCGCGCAGCGACGGGCGGCGGCAGGATATGGTGGCGCTGGAGGTGATCGATCACGGCTGCGGGATGTCGCTGGAGGTGAAAGCGCAGGTGTTTGAACCCTTCTTTACCACCAAACAAACCGGCAGCGGCAGCGGCCTCGGGCTGTCGATGGTGTACGGCTTCGTGCGCCAGTCGGGGGGAAGGGTGACGATTGAAAGCGCGCCGGGTCAGGGGACGACGGTGCGCCTGCAGCTGCCGCGCGCGGCGGTACAGGCGACGGCCAGCGGGCTGCTGCCCGAGGCCGAGCGGGAGAGCGGCGCCGAGCGGCTGGCGCTGGTGCTTGAGGATGAGGCGGACGTGCGCCAGACCCTGTGCGAGCAGCTGCATCAGCTCGGCTGGCTGACGCTGGAAACCGCCAGCGGCGAGCAGGCGCTGCAGATGCTGGAGGCTTCGCCGGATATCGCGCTGCTAATCAGCGATCTGATGCTGCCGGGAAGGCTGAGCGGCGCGGAGGTCATTAACGAAACGCAGCGTCGCTTCCCGACGGTGGCGCTGCTGTTGATCAGCGGTCAGGATCTGCGCCCGGCGCATAATCCCGCGCTGCCGGACGTCGAGCTGCTGCGTAAGCCCTTCACCCGCGCCCAGCTGCAGCAGGCGCTACGGAGCGCCGTGGTTGCGCCCCGCTAGCGGCATCTAATTGAGATTCCTCCGCTACTCGCCGCGGCGGTCGTTGATTACCGTAGGGCCAGCCCCCCGAAGAGACTGGCCCTATGAAACGCTATTTGACCGCTTTGATCCTCTGCACCCTGTCGCTGAGCAGCCAGCTTGCGCACGCCGATCTTATTGACGACGCCATCGGCAATATTCAGCAGGCGATTAATGACGCATACAGCCCAGGCGATAGCCGCTCCGATGACGACGATCGCTATAGCGACGGCCGCGATGATGACGGGCGTTATCAGCAGAGTCGTCAGCAAAGCCGCGATCGCCAACGCCAGTATGACGATCGGCTGCGTCAGCTGGACGATCGCCGCCGCCAGCTTGACGATCGCCAGCGCCAGCTGGATCAGGACCGTCGGCAGTTAGAGAACGATCGCCGGCGGCTGGATGACGACTACTAATCCAGCACGATCTCCATACCGTCGTAGCCCGCCTCAAACCCCGGCGGCAGCGAGTTGTCCATCATCCAGGCATCAAACTGATGGCCGATATGGGTAAGAATGACGCGCGGGCAGCCAACGATCAGGTTGATGGCCCGCACCGTATTTAAATCGCAGTGGTTGCGCGGGGTTTGCGGACGCGGCTCGTGGCTGCAGTCGATAATAATCACCTGCGGCTGGTTATTGAGCAGGAACTTCAGCGTCTTTTCCGGCAGCCCGGCGGTATCCGCCAGCCACGCCACGCGGCTGTGCGCCGACTCCAGCAGATAGCCGAACGTCAGCTTCGAATGGTTCAGCGGCAGCGGGGTCACCCTGAGCTCCTGCAGCTCAAAAACCACGAAGGGGGCGACGGTATGGCTAAAATCCAGCAGCCCGGGATGCTTAAAGAGATCGTCGCAGCCCTCTTCATCCGGCGGCCCAAATACCGGGATCTGCGCCCCCACGCCCCAGCGCAGCGGGAACAGGCCCTGGACATGATCCATATGATAGTGGGTGAGCAAAATCTGCTGAAAACTCCCGGCGGGCCAGCGCTCCATCAGGTCCGGGAGTCCGGCGTCGAGCAGCGTCACCGCGTGGTTGAACTTCACCGTCGCGCTGCAGGGACGGCGGCGGTGGACCTCATCGATACGGGCGCGGCGGCAGGCGGCGCAGTCGCAGCCGAAGACCGGCACCAGCTGGGCGCCGCCGGTTCCGCTTAAGCGAATAGTCAGGCTCATACTTCCTCCTCACGGCGCTTTTTTAACATGAAGGTTTCGCGTCGCCGACGGTCAGGCATGCTGATTCTCTTGTCGGGCGTAGCGGCGGCGCAGCAGCGTGAAGAACTGCTCCACCGATTGCCCGAGGGTGCCGTCGTTATTCAGCGTCAGGCAGTCCGTCGGCGCGTAGCGCGCGGCGCGCTCAAGCCGCTGGGCGATCTCCGTTTCGTTCTCCCGGCCGCGCTGCTGCAGGCGCTGGCGCAGCACCTCCGGCGTGACCTGCAGGCAGATGGGCAGCAGGGCGTCGGCGTAGCGCGCCCGGGCCTGCGGCAGGTGTGCGCGGGAGCCGTTGGCCACCACGTCGAAACCGGCGTGCAGCCAGAGGTCAATTTCGATGCCAATCCCGTAGTAATTGTTATTGGCGTGCCAGCTGAGGGCAAAAAGCTGACGCTCGGCGCGGCTGAAAAACTCCTGCTTGCTGAGGGCGATATGATTCTCGCTCCCGGCGTTAAAGGGGCGCGTAATATAGCGATGCGCAACCAGCAGCTGCGAGTGCTCGCGCTGGCGGAGCGCCGCCAGCAGGCTATCTTTTCCTGAGCCGGAAGGCCCCACCAGCCAAATCAGTTTCCCGGACATTAGAAGACCCTCTTTCCCTGACGCCAGACGTGGTCGATATGCACATGCTCCCCGCGGCGATGGGCCAGCACGAGGTCGGCGCGTTTACCTTCGGCAATGGCTCCGCGATCGCCTAGCCCCAGCGCCTGCGCCGGATTTTTGCTCACCAGGCGAATCGCCTGCGGCAGCGTGAAGCGGTTGCCGTCGTCATCGGCGATGCGGAAGGCGGCATCCAGCAGGCTGGCGGGATAGTAATCGGATGAGAGAATATCCAGCAGATTATCGGCCGCCAGCCGGTGGGCGGCGACGTTGCCGGAGTGCGAGCCGCCGCGCACGATATTCGGCGCTCCCATCAGCACGTTCATGCCGTGCTGACGCGAGGCCTCTGCGGCGGCTAAGGTGGTAGGAAATTCGGCGATCGTGCTGCCAAGCTGGTGTGATTCGACGACATGTTCGCGGGTGGCGTCATCGTGGCTGGCGAGGGCGATTTTCCGCTCGCGGCAGATGGCGGCGATGGTCTCGCGGTTCGGCTGCGACCAGGCCGCCGCCAGCGCCATCTGCTCCTCCTCGAAGCGGTCCATCTCTTCGTTGGTCAGATGATATTTTCCCTGATAGTAATCGCGGTACTTGCTGCGGTCGGCGTACTGGCGCTGTCCCGGAGAGTGGTCCATCAGGGAGACCATGCTCACCGGCTCGCGGCCAACCAGCTTCTCAAACAGCGGCAGGGTGGTGTGGTGCGGCAGCTCGCAGCGCAGGTGCAGGCGGTGCTCGGCGCGATTAACGCCGCGCTTTTGCGTCTCTTCGATGGCGTTGATCATCTTCTCCAGATTCTCCAGCCGGTCGCCGCCGTCGCGGACGTCGCCAATGGCCACCGCATCCAGCACGGTGGTGATCCCGCTGGCGATCATTAGCGCATCGTGGCTGCTCATCGCCGAGTGGGCGGGCCAGTCAACCTTCGGGCGCGGGGTAAAAAACTTGTCAAGATTATCGGTATGCAGCTCGATGAGCCCCGGCAGCAGCCAGCCGCCCTCGCCGTCGATTGCCTGCGGCAGCTGGCTTTGGCTTTCGGCAAACGCGTAGATCATGCCCTCCTGCACTTCCAGCGAACCGTTCACCACTTCATCTTCGAGAACCAGTTTTACATTGTTGATAATCATGCTGTTATTCCCATCGGATGCAGCCGATCGGCCACCAGGTTGCGTGTTGTTTCATCATGGAAAATGCCGACGATAGCCGCGCCGCGCGCTTTGGCTTCGTTAATCAGCTCCACCACCGCGGCGCTGTTTTTGGCGTCGAGGGAGGCGGTAGGCTCGTCGAGTAAGAGGATCGGATAGTCAACGGCGAAGCCGCGGGCGATGTTGACCCGCTGCTGCTCGCCGCCGGAGAAGGTGGACGGGGCAAGGTGCCACAGGCGTTCCGGGACGTTCAGGCGCGTCAGCAGGCGCGCGGCCTTAGCGGCGCACGCTTCGCGCGGAATGCCGAGATCGAGCAGCGGCTGCATCACCACCTCCAGCGCTGAAATCCGCGGGATGACCCGCAGGAACTGGCTGACCCAGCCGATGGTGGTTTTACGCACCTCCAGCACCTTGCGCGCCGGGGCGTTCACCAGGTCCACCCACTCGTCGCCGTGACGGATGTGAATATGCCCGCTATCCGGCAGATAGTTGGCGTAAAGCGAGCGCAGCAGGGTTGATTTACCGCTGCCGGAATGGCCGTGCAGCACCACGCACTCTCCGGCGTTAACCGTTAGCGAAGCGTCGGCGAGCACCGGCAGGCGAACGCCGTTTTGCTGATGCAGGACAAAGGTTTTATGTACGTTTTCAACGCGGATAGCGTTCATTTGTTGCCTCATAGTGCCTGAGTTTCCCCGCAGGCGGCGCGATGCGCCCCTCTGGGCTACCTGACCCAGCGAATGTGTCGCGGGCTAGTTCTGCAAGACCGACGACACCAGCAGCTGGGTATAGGGATGGTGCGGATCGTCGAGCACCCGGTCGGTTAAACCACTTTCCACCACCTGACCCTGCTTCATCACCAGTAGGCGGTGAGCCAGCAGGCGCGCAACGCCGAGATCGTGGGTGACAATCACCACCGCAAGGTTCAGCTCCACCACCAGGCCGCGCAGCAGGTCGAGCAGGCGCGCCTGTACCGACACATCCAGTCCGCCGGTGGGTTCATCCATAAACACCAGCTTCGGCTGGGTGACGAGATTGCGGGCGATCTGCAGGCGCTGCTGCATGCCGCCGGAAAAGGTGGTCGGCAGGTCGTCGATGCGCGATGCCGGGATCTCCACCTCTTCCAGCCAGCGCCCGGCGGTGGCGCGAATATTGCCGTAGTGGCGCGCGCCGGTGGCCATCAGGCGTTCGCCGATATTGCCGCCCGCTGAAACCTGGCGCCGCAGGCCGTCCATCGGGTGCTGATGCACCACGCCCCACTCGGTGCGCAGCAGGCGGCGGCGATCCGCTTCGCTCATCGCGTACAGCGAGCGGTTGTGGTACAGCCCCTCGCCCTGCTGCGGCGCCAGGCGCGCGGAGATGGCCTTCAGCAGGGTGGTTTTGCCGGAGCCGGATTCGCCGACGATGCCCAGCACTTCCCCCGGGAACAGTTCAAAAGAGACATCGCTGAAACCCTTGCCCGGCGCGTAGAGGTGGGTCAGATTATTGACCGCAAGTAACGGTTGGCTCATTTTTGTTGCGCCTCGCTCTGTTGGCGGCAGTAGTCGGTATCGGAGCAGACAAACATGCGCTTGCCGCTGTCATCCAGCACCACTTCATCAAGATAGCTGTGGCGCGAGCCGCAGATGGCGCAGGGCTCATCCCACTCCTGCACGGTGAACGGGTGATCGTCGAAATCGAGGCTTTCCACCGGCGTAAACGGCGGCACCGCGTAGATGCGCTTTTCGCGCCCGGCGCCGAACAGCTGCAGCGCCGGCATCATGTGCATTTTCGGGTTATCGAATTTCGGGATTGGCGACGGGTCCATCACGTAGCGGCCGTTGACCTTCACCGGGTAGGCGTAGGTGGTCGCAATGTGGCCGAAGCGGGCAATATCTTCATACAGTTTTACCTGCATCACGCCGTACTCTTCCAGCGCGTGCATGGTGCGGGTTTCGGTTTCGCGCGGCTCGATAAAGCGCAACGGCTCCGGGATCGGCACCTGGAAGATCAGGATCTGATCTTCCGTTAGCGGCGTTTCCGGGATCCGGTGGCGGGTCTGGATCAGCGTCGCGTCTTCGGTGCGTTCGGTGGTGGCGACGCCAGTCACGCGGGTGAAGAACTGGCGAATCGATACCGCGTTGGTGGTGTCGTCGGCGCCCTGGTCAATCACCTTCAGCACGTCGTTCTCGCCAATCAGGCTGGCGGTCAGCTGGATGCCGCCGGTGCCCCAGCCGTAGGGCATCGGCATTTCGCGGCCGCCGAACGGCACCTGATAGCCGGGGATGGCGACGGCTTTCAGAATGGCGCGGCGGATCATGCGCTTGGTTTGCTCATCAAGATAGGCGAAGTTATAGCCGGAGAGGGTGTTAGCCACGTTCGTTCTCCCGTTGCAGGCGTTTCAGCAGCGCCAGTTCGGCCTGGAAATCGACATAGTGGGGCAGCTTAAGGTGCGAAACGAAGCCCGCGGCCTCGACGTTATCGGCATGGGCCAGCACAAACTCTTCATCCTGCGCCGGGCCGGCCGCCTCTTCGCCGTACTCCGGCGCCTGAAGCGCGCGGTCAACCAGCGCCATCGCCATCGCTTTGCGCTCGCTCATGCCGAAGGTCAGGCCGTAGCCGCGGGTGAAGTGCGGGGGCTCGTCTTGCGGAGCGACAAAACCGTTGACCATTTCGCATTCGGTCATCAGCAGCTCGCCAATATTGACCGCAAAGCCCAGCTCCTCCGGGACGATCTCTACCGCCACGTAGCCGCTGCGTATTTCACCGGCAAACGGGTGGTTGCGGCCGTAGCCGCGCTGGGTCGAGTAGGCCAGCGCCAGCAGGTAGCCTTCGTCGCCGCGCACCAGCTGCTGCAGGCGCGATGAACGCGAACAGGGGTAAACCGGCGGGCTGCGGGTGATATCGTCAGGCTCGGCGAGGGTTTGCCGTTCCGCTTTCGCCAGCCCCTGCTGTACCAGCAGGTTAAAGACGTGCGGCGTGGCTTCCGGCGGCTGCTCAGTGGTTTTCAGCGCCGGCGTCTCGCCGTTGGCCAGCAGGGTAAAATCGAGCAGGCGGTGGGTGTAGTCATAGGTCGGGCCGAGCATCTGGCCGCCGGGGATATCTTTATAGACCGCCGAAATGCGGCGCTCCAGACGCATTTCGGCGGTATTTACCGGCTCGCTCACCGCCAGCCGCTGCAGGGTGGTGCGGTAGGCGCGGAGTAAAAAAATGGCTTCGACGCTATCGCCGCTGGCCTGCTTGAGCGCCAGCGCCGCCAGCTCGCGATCGGCGATGCCGCCTTCGGTCATCACCCGGTCAACCGCCAGGTTCAGCCTGCTGGGTAATCTGTTCCACGCTAATTTCAGGAAGCCGTCCATCGCCTCGTCGTTTGTGTTCCTGAAGGGCGTGAGCGGCGACTATCGCCTTCTCACCGCCTTTGACGGCAACGTACATTAGCAAACCTCCACGTGGGTGGTGCGCGGGATGGCCAGCAGACGCTCTCCGCAGGTGAGGATCAGGTCAATGCCTAAGGGGAACGGGTGCGGGCGCTCGGTCAGTTCATCAATGATGCAGTCCGGCAGCTGCGGAGCGATCATCCGCTCTTCGGCAATGCCGGCGCCGGTCAGACGCAGCATGCGTCCGCCGCTAAGGCTGGGGAGCTGGACGATCAGCGTTACGCCGGATTCCGGAGCGACAACGGTGCCGGCGGAGAGCTCGTTCAGCTGTTCGGCGCTGATACGCTCGTTGGTGACGGCGAAGACCGCCTGCTGCGGCTGCTCAACCAGCGGCGCGCCGGTATGAAAACGCAGATTCTGGCCGACAAGATCGTTATGCAGCGCCGCGGTAAACCATACCGGCGTGTCGCGATCGGCGAGGGTCAGCAGAAGACTGGTAGAGGCGACGTTCAGCGGCTGCCAGCCGTGCTGCAGCTGCTGCAGGGAGACGATCACGCCCGGCTCGCTCATGGCCTTCAGCAGGCGACGAAAACTGTGTTGGGCATCCTGCGCCGGTAGGGTAAAGGCGGTTTGTAGGGTCATGCGTTATCTCCGCGAACCAGAGTAAAGAAATCTACCCGGCTGGCGTTGACTTCGGCGCGTCGGGCTTCAATGCGCGCGCTTCGTAGTTCTTCCAGCGGGGTAATCAGGGTTTCCATTAAGGAATGAAAGTGGTGCGGCGACTGCATCAGCGCATCGATGGCCGCGCAGCGTTCGGCATGGAGGCGATCGCGCCCCAGTATCCAGCTGTAGCCGATCGTGCCGTCGGCGAGACGGATCGCCGCCCGGGTCAGGGTGGCGTCCCCGGCGAAGAAACGATCGCCGATGCCCCCCATGCGCGCCTGCAGCTGCACCAGGCCGGTCTCCGGGGCGCGAATGGATTCGTACTGCGGCGCCAGCTGCAGGGTCTGCATCCGCGCCTGCAGCTCCTGCGGTTCACTGTGGGCCAGCACGGACATCCAGCGCTGGCGGGTTGCGGTATCAAAGTGCATTCAGTGCTCCATGGTGAATTCGATCATGTCCGCCCGGGTCAGGCTGACGGAGTACTCCGTCGCGTTCTGTTCGCCGGGACGGTGGTTGAGGGTTCTTACGCACAGCAGCGGCGCCATGTTGGGGATCCCCAGAATGTTGCTCTCTTTGGCCTGCGCGCGGCGGGCGCTGATTTTGGTGCGCGCGCGGGTCAGCTCGACGTCCAGCTGCTGGCGCAGAAAATCGTGCAGCGAACCCTGGCTGAAGGTTTGCAGCGCGGGCCAGAAACGCAGGTCGGTGAAGTAGTGGTCGATCAGGCACAGCGCGACGCCGTTCACCCGGCGCAGGGTGCGCAGATGGATGACGTTATCGCCTTCGTTGATGGCAAAGGCCTCGGCGACGTGGCTGCTGGCCGGGCGCAGCACCGACAGCAGTTTTTCGCTGGTCGGATGGCTTCCCTGCTCCAGCAGGTTCTGGCTGAAGCGCGCCTGGGCGTTCAGCGGATAGTCGATCGGCCGCATCAGCACCAGCACGCCGACGCCATGACGGCGCTGCACCCAGCCGCGTTCAACCAGCTGGTCTATCGCCCGGCGCAGGGTATGGCGGTTGACCTCAAAGCGGGTGGCCAGACTGCTGCTCCGCGGGCAGATAGTCGCCGCAGCGGTAGTTATGACGAAGCTCTTGCTCAAGCCTGGCGGCAATTTCCTGATACCGGGTTGGATAACTGGTCGGATGTCTGGATAAGTACATGTCAGTCGAGCCTCACTAAGCAGAAGAAGGGATTTCCCTCTGAGAGTGGCCCGATCCTGACCTGTTTTTGTGACATTGCGGTTAAAACATAATGACCGCAGGATGAAGAGTTAGCGCCAGGGCGATGACAGGGCGGGAGAACCCGCCCGCAGGGAAAGCGTTAAGGCTGCTTGACGACGTTCACCATCCACGGGATGCCGAAGCGATCGAAAAGTTTGCCGAAGCCGTGGGCCCAGAAGGTTTCCTGCCAGGCCATTTCGACGCGTCCTTCAGCGGCGAGGCCGTCAAACCAGCGTTTACCCTCATCCAGGTCCTGAGTGTCGAGTACCAGGGTGAAGCCGGCGTAGCGTTCGCCGTCGCTGGTGGGACTGTCGCACAGCATCAGCTCGCTACCCGCCACGCGCAGGCTGGCGTGGGCGATACAGTCGGCGGAGAGATGCTGGCCGGAAGGGCAGCCGTCCTCGGCGTCCCGCATATTCTGCGGCATTTCGCCGTAGGTGATCTGGTGGACAAGCTCCGCGCCAAGCGCCTGCTGGTAGAACGCGATGGCCGCAGCGCAGTTGCCGCTAAAGGCGATATGGGGGCTTAAAGACATAATCATGACCTCAGATAACGAATGACCCATTAAGCGTAGAGGGTGCATGGCGATTTAAGCCAGGCGGCGAGGTCAGGAGGAGGGCGGAGAAAATAGCGGCCTGCGCCAGGCGGCGCGCAATCATGGCGGATGAGGCGGGAAACAGGCGGCGATGGCGCCCGGGTATATGCGTTTATTTCCCCGGCCGCTGGGGCTTGCCGGGAAAATAACGATCCTGCGAGGAGGAAATAGCGTTAGTTCTTTTTGACGAACTCGGATTTGAGCTTCATCTGACCAAAACCGTCAATTTTGCAGTCGATGTTATGATCGCCTTCTACCAGGCGGATATTCTTCACTTTAGTGCCGATTTTCAGCATCGAAGAGCTGCCTTTAACCTTCAGATCTTTAATCACGGTGACGCTGTCGCCGTCGACGAGTAAATTGCCGTTGGCGTCTTTCACCGTCAACGCATCATTCTCTTCGGCCGGTTCGGCATTGTTCCATTCATGGGCGCATTCCGGGCAGATAAACATGCCGTTGTCTTCATAGGTGTACTCAGAATGGCATTTAGGACACTGTGGGAGTTGCATGGCGTTCCTCGTGATTACTGTATAAAACAGGCCCTTGGCCCGCTAAAAGGCGGCTGATAGCCGAAAGTGGCTGCTATTATAGCGCACTGCCGGCCATTTGTCGGCCACTTTTTCCGCGGATACCGCAGCGGGGATATTCTGTTTTTCGATCAAATATCGGCGATATTCACCGTGCTGCCGGTCAGGGGATATTCACAAATAAATCACTGCTTGCGCATCTTCATTGCGCTTATTAATGCTGCTCGTCCCGATAATATGGCGAACAATTTTTCGTGAAGTTGATCCCAAATTTAAACGCTGTTAGGGTAAAAAGGCGAGTTCGTAAATTCATCAGGTCTATTCGTAGCTCTATTTATTGATTCATTTACGCCAGAGCAGGCGTCAACAGGTTCGGTTGTACGGACTGTCAGCAGACAGTGCAGGCAAACCTGCTACGCTTGAGAAGAGGAGCACGGCAATTCGCCGCTCCCAACGCACGACGCAAACGGTATTGCTGTTTGGCGGAGATTCGTGCGCTCACGGCGAAGCTTTAGAGGAAAAATATGCTTAAAAGGAAAAAAGTAAAGCCAATCACTCTGCGGGATGTGACCATCATTGACGATGGCAAGCTGAAAAAAGCGATCACCGCGGCGTCGCTGGGTAATGCGATGGAGTGGTTCGATTTCGGCGTATACGGCTTCGTGGCCTACGCCTTAGGTAAAGTCTTCTTCCCCGATGCCGATCCCAGCGTGCAGATGATTGCCGCGCTAGGGACATTCTCCGTTCCGTTCCTGATTCGTCCGCTAGGCGGCCTGTTCTTCGGCATGCTGGGCGATAAGTACGGTCGGCAAAAAATTCTGGCGATAACCATCGTTATCATGTCGATCAGTACCTTCTGTATTGGCCTGATTCCGTCGTACGCGTCGATTGGTATCTGGGCGCCGATTCTGCTGCTGCTGTGTAAGATGGCGCAGGGCTTCTCGGTGGGCGGAGAGTATACCGGCGCCTCGATCTTCGTCGCCGAATATTCGCCCGACCGTAAACGCGGCTTTATGGGCAGCTGGCTGGACTTCGGCTCCATCGCCGGGTTTGTCCTCGGCGCGGGCGTGGTGGTGCTGATTTCCAGCGTGGTCGGCGAGGAGAACTTCCTCAGCCTGGGGCTGGCGCTTGCCGTTCTTCCTCGCGCTGCCGTTAGGGCTTATCGGCCTCTATCTGCGCCACGCGCTGGAAGAGACTCCGGCGTTCCAGCAGCACGTTGATACCCTCGAGCAGGGCGATCGCGAAGGGCTGCAGGATGGGCCGAAGGTCTCGTTCAAAGAGATTGCCACCAGACACTGGCGTAGCCTGCTGACCTGTATCGGTCTGGTGATCTCCACCAACGTGACCTACTACATGCTGCTGACCTATATGCCGAGCTACCTGTCGCATAACCTGCACTACTCGGAAGATCACGGGGTGCTGATTATCATCGCGATTATGGTCGGGATGCTGTTTGTGCAGCCGGTTATCGGCATGCTCAGCGACCGCTTCGGCCGCCGTCCGTTTATTCTGATTGGCAGCGTGGCGCTGTTCGCTCTGTCGATTCCGGCCTTTATCCTGATTAACAGCAACGTTATCGGCCTGATTTTTGCCGGCCTGCTGCTGCTGGCGGTGGTGCTGAACTGCTTTATCGGGGTGATGGCTTCTTCGCTGCCGGCGATGTTCCCGACCCATATCCGCTTCAGCGCGCTGGCCAGCGCCTTCAACATCTCGGTGCTGATTGCCGGTCTGACGCCAACCCTGGCGGCCTGGCTGGTGGAAAGCACGCAGAACCTGATGATGCCGGCCTACTATCTGATGGTGATTGCGGTTATCGGCCTGATCACCGGCGTGTCGATGAAGGAGACGGCGAACCGTCCGCTGAAAGGGGCGACGCCTGCGGCATCGGATATTCAGGAAGCGAAAGAGATCCTCGGCGAGCACTACGATAACATCGAAAACAAAATCGAAGATATCGATCAGGAAATCGCCGATTTGCAGGCGAAACGTTCCCGCCTGGTGGACCAGCACCCGCGAATTAACGACTAATTCATTCGCCAGGAACGACAACAATGCCGCCGCGGGCCTCCCGGGCGGCATTTTTTATGGCCGCTCAGGCGCCATCCGGCGGCAGGCTCCGTCGCCGCTCCCGGCTGAGCCGGCGGTACTGCTGCGGCGGCATGCCGACGTACCGGCTAAAGGTGCTGTAGAAGCGGCTGCTGGAGCGAAAGCCGGCGGTCAGGGCGATATCCAGGATGGTTTTGTCGGTGTCGCAGAGCAGGGCGCGGACGTGGTTAATACGCATGGCGGTGATGTACTGCTTCATGGTCTGCTGCATCACCCGTTGAAAAATGCCCATCGCGTAGTTGGGGTTGAGCTTAACGTGTTCGGCAACCGCATCGACGGTCAGCGCCCGATCGTAGTGCGCGGCGATAAATTCGAGCATCTGGCTGACGTAAAACTGCGCGTGCCGCGAGACGCTGTGCTTATGCGTTCGCGAGGTTTTGTTGACCAGAATCGGCTGCCAGCCAGAGAGGCTAAAGCGCTTGAGCATCAGGGCGATCTCTTCGATCGCCAGCTGGCGGATCTGCTCGTTGTCGCTGGCGAGCTCCTGCTGCCAGCGCTGGACCTCAAAGACGCTGAGCTGCTGCGCCGCGAGGGATTTAATGACCATCCCGTGGGTCACGTTGTTGATCAGCTCCCGGTCCAGCGGCCAGGACAAAAACAGATGCATCGGCAGGTTGAAGATGGCCATTTGCCGGCAGCTGCCGGGGCGGGTGAGCTGATGCGGCGTACAGGCCCAGAACAGAGTGATATAGCCCTGCTTGATGCTCACTACCTCGTTGTTAATCAGATACTCCACGTCGCCGTCGAAAGGGACGTTAACCTCCACCTGACCGTGCCAGTGGCTGGTGGTCATGGCGTGCGGGGTGCGCAGCTCAATATCCATGCGCTGATACTCAGAGTAGAGCGCCAGCGGGCTGCGGGTGTTTTTCTCGTCGCTGCTGCTCATATACGAGTCGGGAGGCGGCGTAAGTGTTTTTTCCATGAGGCTGCGGATTCCTGAATCGTCATAGTTGCTGTTTTTTTGCACCGGTATACGCCTATCCTAGCGGATTAAAGCGCCCGTTTTCTCTCCTTTTCCGCCATATTGTTCCCGAAAGCTTAGATTTTGTGGCGGGTAACGGCCGATCTGAGTTTCCGGGAATGCTCTGCCGGGAAGAGGGCAGCGCGCGGCGCGTCCGGCGTGTCACGCTGCGGGTGTTCAATGACCTTTCGGAGAGAGCACTATGTCTGCCCCAAAAATTACCTTTATCGGCGCTGGCTCAACGGTTTTCGTTAAAAATATTCTCGGCGACGTTTTTCAGCGCCCGGCGTTGAAATCGGCGCATATCGCGCTGATGGATATCGACGCCGACCGCCTGGAAGAGTCGCATATCGTGGTGCAAAAGCTGATGGACTCCATCGGCGCTCACGGCGAAATTAGCTGCCATCGCGACCAGAAGGCCGCGCTGATGGACGCGGATTTTGTGGTGGTCGCTTTCCAGATTGGCGGCTACCAGCCGTGTACGGTAACCGATTTTGAGGTCTGCAAGCGACACGGGCTGGAGCAGACCATCGCCGATACGCTCGGTCCGGGCGGGGTTATGCGGGCGCTGCGGACCATTCCGCACCTGTGGCGCATCTGTGACGATATGACCGAGGTCTGCCCGAACGCGACGATGCTCAATTACGTCAACCCGATGGCGATGAACACCTGGGCGATGTACGCGCGCTATCCGCATATCAAGCAGGTTGGCCTGTGCCATTCCGTGCAGGGCACGGCGGAAGAGCTGGCGCACGACCTTGATCTCGACCCGGCGGATCTGCGCTACCGCTGCGCCGGTATTAACCACATGGCGTTCTACCTGTCGCTGGAGAAAAAGAGGGGCGACGGCAGCTACGTCAGCATCTATCCGGACATGCTGCAGGCCTTTGCCGAAGGGCGCGCGCCGAAGCACCGCGAGAACTCGCGCTGCCAGAATATCGTTCGCTATGAGATGTTCAAAAAGCTGGGCTACTTCGTGACGGAATCGTCGGAGCACTTCGCTGAATATACTCCGTGGTTTATCAAGCCGGGGCGTGAAGACCTGATCGCCCGCTATCAGGTGCCGCTGGATGAATATCCGAAGCGCTGCGTCGAGCAGGTGGCGAACTGGCATAAAGAGCTGGAGATGTATAAAACCGGCGATCGCATCGATATTAAGCCCTCGCGCGAGTACGCCAGCACGATTATGAACGCCATCTGGACCGGCGAGCCGAGCGTGGTATACGGCAACGTGCGCAACGACGGGCTGATCGACAACCTGCCGCAAGGGTGCTGCGTGGAGGTCGCCTGCCTGGTGGACGCCAACGGTATTCAGCCCACCAAAGTTGGCAAGCTGCCCGCGCACCTGGCGGCGCTGATGCAAACCAACATCAACGTCCAGACCCTGCTGACCGAGGCGATCCTCACCGAGAACCGCGATTACGTCTATTACGCGACGATGATGGATCCGCACACCGCGGCGGTGCTGGGAATTGAGGAAATCTATGCGCTGGTGGACGATCTGATAGCCAGCCACGGCGACTGGCTGCCGGCCTGGCTGCGGCGTTAATCCTTCCTCCGTCGTCGGGCCGCCGGGCCCGACGATATCCGCCGCAATTTCATTTCCCGCGGCATCCCCGCCGAAATCTCCCCGACACCCTGAACGGGCCGCAGCATCATAAAAGATGACGCGCTGCGCTATGGCCGACGCCGCGGCAGATGATAAAACCCGCGGATTTTGCGCGAGCGTAGGCGAAAATTCGCTGAGCTAGCGCGGGTTTTCTCTTCATTTTTCACCAAAAAGCACAAGAAGTTAATCTCTGATAGTTATCTATTAATTCTCTAATTGTTCTCTTTTTGCGGTCGTTGATTTTAATTTTATCTGATATGGCTCTTTAATTTCTCAGAATTGTCTCTTTTTTGCGCTATTGCGCGGTCGCCTAACGCTTGCTACTCTTTTGTAGTCTTATTTTTTCTCTTATTTGTCGCAGAGACGGAGCGATACGATGCGCATTTTTATCGATGATGGTTCAACCAATATCAAAATGCTGTGGGAACAAGATGGTGAAACATTGACCCATATCAGCCCGAACAGCTTCAAGCGTGGATGGTCCGCCACCTTCGGTACCGGGAAGCCCTATAACTACACCGTGGATGAGGAGAAGTACTCTTTCGACCTGATTACGCCGGATGCGTTGCCGACCAACAATATCGAATGGCAGTACAGCCCGCTGAACTCCATCGCCGTGCATCACGCTCTGCTGACCAGCGGACTTGAGCCGCAGGATGTGGAGATCGTGGTGACGCTGCCGCTGACCGAGTTTTACGACGAAGATGCCCAGTACCGCCTCGACAATATCGAACGCAAGAAAAAGAGCCTGCGCCGCGCGGTCAAACTCAACAAAGGCGAAGTGTTCAATATCACCAAAGTCACCGTGCGCCCGGAGTCTATCCCGGCCGGTATCAGCCTGTGCGATGAGCTTAAACCGTCACACTCCGTACTGATTGTCGACCTGGGCGGCACCACGCTGGATATCTCGATGGTGGCCGGCCAGATGACCTCGGTTTCGCGCATTTTTGGCGACCCGAAGCTGGGCGTATCGCTGGTAACCGATGCGGTGAAGCTGGCGCTGGCCAGAGCGAATACCGACACTTCCAGCTACAACGTCGATCAGATCATCATTAACCGCGATGACGATGCCTATCTGGCTGACAACATCAACGATCCGGATGCGGTCTCCGATGTGAAAAAGGTGATTGCCGGAAGCATCGAGCGGCTCACCACGCGCGTGCTGACGACCATTGATAGCTTTAAGGGCTATTCTCACGTGATTGTGATTGGCGGCGGCGCGCCGCTGGTGGCGGACGCCATCCGCGCGCGGGTAGGCCTGCGTGACGATCGCTTTGTGGTCGCTGATGAACCGCAGTTTGCGCTGGTTCGCGGTCTGAAAATAATAGGCTAAGGAGCGGGTATGACTCTGGAACGCAGAAAGGTTCTGATTTACCTGCGCCCGGATATCAGCGCCAGCGAGCGCTTTGCCGATGCCAAAATTGAGGCCCATCATCGTGGCGATCGCGGCGAAATGTCGCGTACTGCCCTGCTGGCCGGCCTCGCGCTGGGAGAAATTGACGGGCGCTTACCGTCAATGCTGGCGGCGTTACTGGCGGAAGATACCCGGCCGGAGATGTTGCGTACGATGCTGGCATCATTTCTGGAAATTCAGCCCGCCGTCGCGGCCTCTGCTCCGAATGCTGCGCCGGCGGCGCCGGCACCGGCACCGGTGGCAGAAGAGGTGAAGGCGACGGAGAGCATTTCCGCCCGTAATCTTGCCGGCTCGCTGCCGGATTAAGCCCCGCTTTCGCGGATAGCGGCTTAACGTCTGGGCCGGGCGACGAGACGAAGTTCATTTCCGTCGCCCGGCTCTGCGTAGCGCAAGCCGGGAGGGGGCAGATTAGCCGTGGGTCAGAAAGCGCGCCAGCTGCTGGTGCAGCTGCCGGTTCTCGCGGGTCAGGCGCGCGTTCTCATCCAGCAGCGTCAGCGCCACGGCGATACCGGGCCAGTCGAGCTCCAGCTCGCGGCGCAGGCGCACCGCGCGGTGCACGATCGTTACCGCGCTGTCGTCAAACAGCCAGACCTCGGTTTGCGGCTGGCGCGGTTCAATCATCCCGAGGCCGACGATTTCGCTAAGCTCGTCTTCAGAAATGCCGGTATGCAGACAAAACTCGGTGATGGAGAACGTCACTGTCATCTTCGCCATTATGCTTTCCCCCATGTTTTACGCGGCTCGAAGCTCGCCTCTGCGTCCGCGAGCTGCTGCCAGAGCGCGCTGGTTTTTTCGTTTGGCTTCGGCGGCATAACGATTTTTATGACCGCAAACAGGTCGCCGGTGGCGGTTTTGCTCGCCAGCCCTTTGCCTTTGATGCGCAGGCGTTGACCCGGCTGGCTGCCTGCGGGGATCGTCAGCAGGATGCTCTCTTTGAGGGTGGGGACGGTCACCTTAGTGCCCAGCGCGGCTTCCCACGGGGCCAGCGGCAGGACGATTTCCAGGTTATGGCCCACGATATCGAACAGCGGATGCGGGGCAATATGGATAACCAGCCACAGGTCGCCGTTCGGCCCGCCGTTCTCGCCCGGCGTCCCCTGGCCCTTCAGGCGGATGCGCTGGCCGTCGCTGACGCCGGCGGGGATTTTCACGTTCAGCGTTTTAGGCGTTTCGCTCTCGACCATGCCGAAAATGTTATACACCGGCAGCCTGTAGCTGATGGTGCGGGTCTGTTCGGCAAGCGTCTCTTCGAGGAATACCGCGACTTCGATTTCTAAATCGTGGCCGCGTGCGGCCTGCTGGCGCCGGGCGTGGTGCGCCTGTTGGCCAAACATCGAGGAGAAGATATCGTCGAAGTCCTGCTGGCTGTAGTTCTGCTCGTGGGGGGCCTGCTGCTGGCCAAAGTGCGGATCGTTGCGATGCTGCCAGAGCTCGTCGTACTCCGCGCGGCGCTGCTCGTCTTTCAGCACCTCCCAGGCTTCGGCAAGATCTTTAAACTGGGCTTCAGCATCGCTTTCTTTGCTGACGTCGGGGTGATATTTACGAGCCAGGCGACGGTAGGCGGTCTTAATGGTTTTTAGATCGTCCGTTGGCTTAACCCCTAAAATGGCATAATAATCCTTTAATTCCATATCGTTATCTCATTTTCACAAAGTGGGGTGGTAACAACTTTCCCCATTAAGCTTAGGGCAAATGAAAACGCCTGTGAGAGGAATGTGCCTGAAACTTGACGCCGTCGGGATCGACGGCGAAAGAGGGAGCGGCGAGCGGCGAGCGGCCCGCTGGCCTGAATTTTTACCCTAGCTTCGACGCAGCCCTTCGGCGATCACCAGCCCGGCGCCAGCGGCCCCGGCGATTGTCGGGAGCGCGTCCGGCGCCGTGGGGAACAGCTGAATAATGGTCGGATCGGTGACCAGCATGGCGCCGGCAATCCAGCCGATTAACGCGCCGCCCAGCAGGACAATGGACGGAAAACGATTCAATATCGCCAGCACCAGCTTACTGCCCGCGACGATGATCGGAATGCTGATCAGTACCCCCAGCGCCACCAGAATCAGGTGGCCCTTGCCGGCGGCGGCCACCGCCAGCACGTTATCGAGGGACATAATGACGTCTGCCACCGTGATGGTGACGGCGGTTCGCCACAGGCTGCTGGAGTTGCTGACCTCTTCGTTCTCCTCCTGATTGGCGACCAGCCTGATACCAATCCATAGCAGCAGCAGAGCGCCGATTATTTTGAGCCACGGTAAAGAGAGCAGATAGATCGCCACGACCAGCAGCAGCACGCGGGCCACGATGGCGCCAAAGGTGCCGATAATGATTGCTTTAGTGCGCAGATGCGGCGGCAGCTTGCGGCAGGCCATGGCAATGACCACCGCGTTATCGCCGCCAAGCAGCAGGTCGATAGCGATGATTTGCAGCAAAATGACGGTAAAATCCCACTGAATAACTAGCTCGTTCATGCCTGACTCATCTAACCGGGAAAGCGCCTTCCCCAGGGTAAAGGGAGGGGCAAGGGTACTCCCGTTCGACCGCGTTGACCACCGTTCGGGTGAATAGCAGCGGCGGCGCGTCTGCCCGTGGTTGAAAAATAAAGTTACGAATCAATGCATCGCCTGATGATTATTCGCGGGTAAAAGAGTGCTACTTTGTCTCAACAGACTTACCTGCCGTTTACCTATCGCAAGGATCATCCTCATGTCCGGCTCGAAAAAAATAGTGACCCTCGCCTTGATTAGCGCCACGCTGCTTCCGGCCCTGGCTATCGCCGCTGATGCCCCCGCAGCCACCTTTACGCCGGAGCAGGAAGCGCGCATCGGCAAAATTGCCGCGGATTATTTAGTCGCTCATCCGGAGGTGCTGCTGCAGGCAAGCCAGAAGCTGCAGCAGATTCAGCAAGAGCAGCAGGCCAGCGCCGCGACCCAGGCGGTGATTAAGAACCAGGCCGCGCTGACCCAGGATAAAAATACGCCGACCTACGGACCGGCGGATGGCAAGGTCACGGTGATCGAATTCTTTGATTACCAGTGCATTTACTGTAGCCGCCTGGCGCCGGTGATGGAGCAGGTGATTAAGGAAAATCCGCAGACCCGCTTCGCCTTTAAAGAGTGGCCTATTTTCGGTAGCCGCTGGGAAACGTCGCTGACCGCGGCGAAAACCGGGATGCAGATTTACCAGCAACTGGGGGCGGAAGCCTACCTGACCTACCACAACGGGATTTATGCCACCGGGCATAACGAGGGCAAGCTGACGGCGGCGGATATTCAGCAGCAGGTGAAGAAGGTCAATTTCGACGCGAAAAAGGCCGCGGACGTTGAGCCGGCGCTTGAGGCGACTAACCAGCTGGCGCAGGAGATTGGCTTAAGCGGCACGCCGGGCGTTATCGTCATGCCGACCACCGGGGCGACCGAAGCCACTATCACCGTCTTCCCGGGTCTTGCCGATAAAGACTCGCTGGATGCGGCGATCAAAAAAGCCGGCGGTAACTGATGGTCAGGCGGCGCTGAATGCGTACACCTCCGCCGCGCGGGGAGGCGCAAGCCGCCTTTGATATTTATGCTATACGCCCGCGGGTCGATTAGGTTACCGCCCCGGGTTTTATGCGCAAAGCCCGTAAAGCACGCCAGCGGGGCTGGTTATGGATAAGCCATACCTGCTACCGCGGCGTCGAGGTTCCGTTATTTCTGATGCGGTTACCCTGACCAAATAGCTTGTGTCGGAGCGTTCCATCGGAATACGCCTGCGGATAGCGGCCTCTTTGCTGTAATTCCGGGATCAGTAATTCTATCACTGCGCTAAAATCACCCGGCGCGATGCCGTAGGTTAAGTTGAATCCATCAACGCCGGTTTCGTCAATCCACTCCTCGAGCTGGCCGGCCACTTCCGCGGGCGAGCCGACGATAATCGGCCCGCGGCCGCCGAGCCCGATAAATTTCACCGCTTCAGCGACGGTCCATTTATGGTTTGGGTTGCTGCGGGTAAAAGAGGCCAGCGCCGATCTTCCAGCGTTATTCTCAATATATTCAATAACCTGATCGGGTTTTAAATCAGAAAGATCGAGACCCGTCCAGCCGGAGAGTAACGATATTGCCGACTCGAAATCGATATGGCGTATGTAGTCATCTAATTTTTCCCGGGCGCGCTGAGAATCTACATCCACAATGAGTAAAGCCTGCGCATAAATGAGCTGCTCGTGGGGGCTGCGGCCGGACGCTCGCAGGCTCTCGCGGAGATCGCTGGCCATTTTCCTGATCACGCTTTTGGTGGGCCCGCTAATGAAAACGCACTCCGCGTGTCTGGCGGAAAAGGTTCTTCCCCGCGCGGAAGTCCCTGCCTGAAACAGTACCGGCGTTCTCTGAGGAGAAGGTTCGGTCAAATGATAGGCGGAAAGGGTAAAGTATTTACCCTGATGGTCTATTTTATGTATTTTCTGCGCGTCGAGATATTGGGCGGTATCCGGATCTTTTATAATCGCCTCGTCCTCCCAGCTGTGTTCCCATAATTTATACAATACTTCCAGATATTCATCGGCAAGGTCATAACGCTGGTCGTGATCCAGCTGCTTATCCAGGCCGAGGCTCCGGGCTGCGCTATCTAAATAACCGGTGACGATATTCCAGCCGACCCGGCCATTGGTTAAATGGTCTAAGGTGGACATCCTGCGTGCAAAAGGAAAGGGGTGCTCATAGGTTAAGGAGAAGGTCACGCCGAAACCTAAATTCTGCGTTACGGCGGCCATCACCGGAACAATCAATAAAGGATCGTGAACCGGAAACTGTACTCCTCCCTTAATAGAGGCTTGCGCATTCCCTTTATAAACATCATAAACTCCCATAACATCAGCGATGAAAACCGCATCAAATAATCCTTTTTCAAGCAAGCGGGCCAGGTTTTGCCAGTATTCAATGCTGTTGTGTTCGCCGCTTCTGTTGTTCGGATGCCGCCATAGCCCGGGAGACTGATGGGTGGTTGAATTCATCGTAAAGGCATTAAATCTGATTTTTTTTACCGCCATGATGGCAATCTCCCGCTCGTTATGGATTATTTTTTACGAAAGATTTTGGGTAAACAATATCCCCGACGGTGATTTTCTGCGGAATAAGATTTAACTCCTGGAAAGTATCCGCAACCTGCTGCTGCTCTTTGATGACCGGCGGCGTTATTGCTCCCGCCTCATAGTTTCGTCTTTTAGTCGCTAATAGCAAAACGTCTGGCGTTATGCCCAACTGCGGAGCTAACTTTTCCGCGACTTCTTCTGGATGGTTATTTGCCCACTGGCTGACTTTTTCCAACCGGGAGAAGAAGATCTTAACCGTCTGTGGATTATTGTTCACAAAATCTGTGGTGCTTAAATAAAATGTCCGGTTATTGCTCAGGCCTTCTCCGCTGCGAAGAACATGTACCGGCAATTTTTTTTCTGCGGCTGCGAGGAACGGATCCCACAGCGTTGCGGCGTCCACGCTGCCTGACTCCAGCGCAGCGGTGGCATCGGCCGCGCTGCTGACGTAAGCCGGTTTGATATCCTGATAAGTTAGCCCGGCCTGTTTCAGCGCCAGCGCTAATAAATATTGCGCATTCCATCCACGACCGGTAGCAATCTTTTTCCCTTTTAAATCCGCAACCGATTTGATGGCCGAGTTATTGTTAACCACGATACCGATCCCGAGAGGATTAGGCTTCTCGACGGCGAGATATGTAATTGATTTACCCGCAGCCTGAGCAAACACCGACGGAGCATCAGCGGCATGGCCGATATCGATAGCGCCGGTACTTAACGCCTCCAGCAGCTGGGGACCGGCGGCAAATTCGTACCATTTAACCGTGATATTTTGGTCTTTTAGCGCCTTTTCCAGCTCACCGCTTCCTTTTAATATATTAATGGAGTTGAATTTCTGATAGCCCACTCTTAATACTTTTTGCGGCGCCGCTGAGACATTAACGGATATAAGTGACAGCAGGGCGATGATGGCGATAAAATTTCTGGTAATGTTAAGTTTTAGTTTATTCATTGGATGATGCCCGTTTTATGTTTATTTTTTAATGATATCTTCTCCGCGAGTTCGGTCAATGAGGATGTAGGGCTTACCAGAAAATGTCATTTGGTTATGCGATATCCGCATAAAAAAATTTATTATGGTGGTATTTTGCATTCGGCGTGAAGGACTGATGGTTAATGGCTCAGAGGATAACTGGCGGCACCGTGCCGATAATTAGTTTCGAATTCCCGAGAGGGGATTTTATGACATTTTGAAAAGGTTGTTATTTATAAATGTTTTTGGGGCTGCCGGCGATGTATCTTATTTCTATATTTTATCAGGATTGAGATTCGGCGCCTGGCTGCCGCGTATAACCCTCGCGAAATTGCTTTGGGGAACAGCCGGCGATGCGGCTGAATGCCGAACTAAAAGCGCTTAAGGATTGAAATTCGCCCTGTAAGGCAATCTCGCCGATTGTCGACGTACCCGACCAGAGCGCATCTTTCGCGAGGGTAATCCGCCATTGCTGAAGGAGATTCGATAGCGCAGATGTCCATTATTGTGCTGAACCGATGGGCGAAACCGGAGCGTGACGGCCCGCATTTGCGGGCAAGCAAGCCCACTGACCACGAATGCGACGGCATCTCGTGAACTGCGATAACGGCAGGGTTCTGGCAGTCGTGAAATCAGGTTCAGTCAACCAGATCCTGCAGCTCTTTGGCCGTAACGTGGCTCGATAGGGCGCTAAGCTGACCAAACAGCGGGTCCCATTCCTGAATATCCAGGTGCGCGATAAGATCCTGGCGCATAAAAGGATCCGCATTCACCATATCCTGAACGTCTTCCACCCTATCGGCCCTGAAAATCAGAAAACCCGCTCGTAGCGGGGTGTTCTTCAGTGGTCCCGATGCAATAAGTTTGCCTTTTTGGATAAGATCCTTCAGGTAGATTACATGCTCCCGAACAAACGTATTCCACTCCGTACCTTCCGGATGGTCCATTCTTACAATATAGATACCCATAGTCTGTTCCTGCTCGATGGTGAAGAAACAGAAGCATAATGACCGCTGACAGTATTTAAAATAGGCTGGTATTGGGTTGTGAAACAATCAGGAGTTGTTAATGCTGGATAAACTTACCGGTCTTCGCGTTTTTGTTGCCGCGGTGCGGGAAGGCTCTTTTGTCGCGGCGGCAGACAGGCTGGGGATGTCTCCGCAAATGGTGGCTCGCCATATCGCCACGCTGGAAAAACAGCTGTCGGCTCGTTTGCTTAACAGAACGACGCGCAAACACAGCCTTACGCCTGCCGGTAGCCAGTACTTTCGGCGCTGCGAAGCCATTCTGCAGGCCATTGATGATGCTGATAGTGAAGCGAACGGAGCGGCTGAATCCCTTTCCGGAATGCTTCGCTTAAATGCCCCGGTCACGTTTGGACGCTATGCGCTGGTGCACTTCGTCAGCCAGTTTCTCCAGCGCTATCCGCAACTCCGCGTTGAGCTCACGTTATCTGATGAGGTCATCAATCCGGCTGCTGAAGGATGTGATGCTGCGATCCGCATCGGCGAACTTGACGCCAACCTGCGATTAGCAGCCAAACCGCTATCCGCATATCGGCTTATTGCCTGTGCGGCCCCCCGATACCTGGAAAGGCGCGGTTGGCCACTTCATCCCGCCGATCTCGCCGATCACGAATGTCTGGGTTTCTCCCCGTGGTTTGAGGGAGCAACCCATCGCTGGCCCTTCTACAGCACGAAGGGGCTCATTGAAGTCGAGGTGACTTCACGGCTGATCGTTAACGACTGGGGCGCCATGCTTGAAGCCGCGTTGAAAGGTGTTGGGGTTCTGATTGGTTATGAAAAGGGGCTTGAGCAGCCTATTAAGGAGGGGCGATTAGTCGCTATTCTGGCTGACTATACGTTTCCCGAACGCACGATGAATCTGCTGTACGACCCTTCGCGGCTAAAAGAGACGCGTTATAGAATTCTGGTTGATGAGCTCAGTGACTATTTTAACTAACTGCTACCCCGGAAAATAAAACACCTGACAAAATACATCAGGTGTTTTGGTCGTTAAAAAATATTACTCTATATCCGGGTTTGAGGAGTGGATGAGTTCTTCAGCACTTCAGCTGTTGCGAACAATTTTTTGCGCTCCTGAGACATTCATTTCCGCCATTGAAGAGGCGGCAGCAGTAAGAGTCAGTAATATTACGACGGTAATATATGATTTTCTCATCGAGCGCTCCTGAATCCAGGCTTGATGAATAATTCGGCCGTTACCAATGATCATTAAGTAAATAATTACAATGACTTATTGCTTTATAAAATAAAAATCCGCTGAGTGTGGTAAAAAAATTTTTAGTCGTTAATATTACAGTTGATTTTGATGTGGAGATGTTATCGACCATTTTCTCTTTTATGTGGAGGTTATATGGAGAGTACGTGGAGAAGTGTTAATAAATGAAATCATCCTCAGGCAACGAAATAAAAATTGTCCTGGCTGAAGATGATCGGGATATCGCCAGGGCGCTGATGGCGTATTTACATCGCGAAGGCTTCATTGTTTTTCATGCGGATGATGGTGTTAAGGCGGTTAATTATATACAGCAGCATGAGCCAGACTTTATCATCCTCGATATTATTATGCCGGGCAAAGATGGCTGGGCCGTTTTAGAAGAGGTCCGCAGATTCAGCGATGCGCCGATAATGATGCTGACCGCGCTGGACACCGATGCCGATAAGGTTTACGCGCTGCGCACCGGCGCGGACGACTATGTCATAAAACCGTTCAATCCGAGTGAGGTGATTGCGCGTATCCTCGTGATCCTGAAGCGACTGCGTCATCATACCAGGGATGATGTGCGCAAGATTTACCAGACTAAGCATATGTATATCAATCAAATGACGCACCAGGTGCTGGTTGGCCCCGAACGCGCCGATATTTCTAATCTGCTGACGTCCACCGAATACCGCATTTTGCTGCATCTGATTCGCTACCCGAAGCGGGTGTTTAGCCGAACCGAGATACTCGACGCCTGCTTTGCCGAAAGCAGCGCGGGGGAGCGTACGGTTGATAGCCATATCAGTAAGTTACGTAAAAAGCTGGAAAAAGTAGGCGTTAATTTTGTACCTGAGAGCATTCGCGGCTTTGGCTACCGACTGGGGGATTAACGCGTGAAAAAGTATAGCATCCGCTACTGGCTATTTTTCTTCTCAGTTAGAGTGGCGAGTATCAGCATGATCATTTCATTTCTGGTCTGCTACCTCTATTCATGGATTGTCAACGGCACGGCGTTTGAAACAACCACAACCAGCGATTATTTCAACGCTTTGATTGCCATCTTTATCGCCATTGCCATCGCCATCGGCCTGTCGCTGCGCTTTATCAGCGGCATGATCACGCCTATCTCCTCGATTGTTGATAGCGCTCGCCAAATCGCCGAGGGTAAGCTGTCGGCTCGTGCCAGCACGGGAAAATATCACATTACTGAAATGGATCATCTGGTCAGCGATTTCAATCATATGGCGGAAAAGCTCGAGCGGATGTCGCTGGATATGAAAGAGTGGAACGCCGCCATTGCCCATGAGCTACGTACGCCGGTCACGGTGCTCCGTTCTAATTTGCAGGGTATTCATGACGGCGTCATCCAGCTTGATAGCAGCAATCTCGCCGGGCTGATTAAGCACACCGACAGCCTGATACACATGATTGAGGATTTGCGTCTTATCAGCCTTGCTGATACCGGTCAGCTGCGTCTGTTCCGCGAATTTGTTGATCTGAAAAGTGAAATGTACGATCTCCTGCTCACGCTGCAGCCGCAGTTTGCCGGGAAAGGGAAGGAGCTGGTGCAGCAGCTTGACGATATGACATGCTATATCGATGTTTTCCGCATTAAGCAGAGCATTTTGGCGCTGCTGCATAACGCGCTGGATTACTCGGCCCAGGGCAAAGTGGCGGTCTCCTGCCGTCGACAGGACGGTAATATTGAAATTGTGGTGGAGGATGAAGGGCCGGGGATCGCATCCGCACAGCGGGAAAGAATCTTCGACGCTTTTTATCGTGCGGATAACGGCTCTTCTTCGCCCGCTGGCGCGTCCGGGCTAGGTCTGTCGGTGGTGCGAGCCATCGCCCTGGCTCATGGTGGGCAGGTCTTCTGTGAGCCCAGCAGGCTGGGGGGCGTCAGTTTTCGCATGACGTTGCGGGACAGCTAGCGGCGGCCTGCGGGCATCCTGCGTATTTGTTCTATTGCCGTATGACGTATCAACGATCGGCAGGGCTTATATATCGGGTATCCGCGGAGCGAGCCGGGAGTGGTCCCTATTCCGGGCCTCTTTCCCGCTATTATCTAACGTGATGGCTTCAATCCATCAGGTAGCGCCATTTCACCATCTTTTCACCGAGGTCGATGGTCTCGCCATCCACGCTGAAGCGGCCATCGCCCTGATGGTGGATTAGGCGCACGTCCTGGCGCGCGGCGTCAAGCCATATCCGGCTGACTTCCAGCACCCACAGGTTGTAGCGCTGCGCCCAGCTATCGTCGACGACCCGGCACTCCAGGTTTGCCCAGCATTCGCGTACCAGCGGCGCATTGACCGTTTGCGCGCTGGCGGGCGTCAGGCCGAAATGCGCAAATTTGTCGAGCGTTTCTCCCGAACAATTGCCGATGTCGACCGTTATCTCTGCGAGGTCCGCCGTTGGCACGGCCAGCACGCACTCGCCCGTATCGGACAGCGCCCGGTGGCTGTAGTCCCAGGGGCCAATAACCACGCCGACAAGGGGCGGCTCGTGCTGCATCATCATGTGAAAACCCACCGTCATGAGATTCGCTCGACCTTCGGCCGATCGGGTGGACACCAGGATAATGGGTCCGGATTCAAGAATGCGGTACGCTTTTTCCGCGGGCAGGCTGTCAGGCATGATATCTCCTCCAGAGCGGCAGGCTCGGGGGCAGTGGCTCCCCCGAAGCGCGGGTTATTACTCGGTAAAATCCGTGGCGTCGGACGCGTTTCGCCACACCTCCAGGTCCCGATGAACCGCCTGCATTTTCTGCTCCGCCAGGGCGATGGCGATCTGCCCAGCGAACAGGTGCACCGGCGGCTCGGCGGCGCTGGCAGCCTGTAGGATCAGGGCGGCGACCTTATCGGGATCGCCCGCCTGCTTCCCGTCCAGCCCGTTGAGATGCAGATCGAGCGAGGCCTGGGCCTCGGCGTATTCAGCGATTGAGCGCTGAGCCACGACCAGCGTATTCCTGGACAAAAATCCGGTGCGTACGGGACCCGGATAGACCACCGTGGCCTTAATGCCCAGCTCTGCCAGTTCGGCAGCCAGGGTTTCGCTCAGGCCGGCCAGCGCGAACTTGCTGGCAACGTAGCTGCCCCAGCCGGCATAGCCTCCCTGAAATCCTACTATGGACGCCACGTTGAAAATGTGGCCGCTACGCTGCTCGCGCATGTGCGGCAGGGCATGGCGCAGAACGTGCAGGGGGGCGAATACGTTGACCTCGAAATTGCGCCGCAGCTCGGCGTCTGTCAAGGCTTCGATCGTGCCCTGCTGGCCGTAGCCGGCGTTATTGACGACGTAGTCGATGCGGCCGAAGACCGCGATGGTCTTGTCGATCGCCGTTTGAACGCTTGCTTCGTTCACCAAATCCACCTCCAGCCCCAGCAGACTGAGCGCCGTCATCGCCGAATGCCTGGCGCAGGCTGGCCAGCGTGCGAGACGTCGCGGCTACCGCATCGCCTTGGGCCAGCGCCTGACGGGCCAGCGACAGACCGATGCCGCGTGCGGCACCGGTGATGAACCAAACTTTTGCCGGGTATGTTTGTTGTTGCATAGATGACAACTCCTGATGCTGAAAAATGCGTGGCATGGCTGAACGGCGTAGTACCGCTACTGATACCGGTAAGTACGACTATCCTGACGGTTGCGGATACGGCAGGTTTGGCACCGTCCTTGCCCGTCTTCGACCGTCAAAGGGATCGCCGTGGGATATTGAACACGCTGGTATCATAATGAGGGGGGCCTGTGCGCATCAGGTCTAAGCCTCTTGCGTCCTTGCCTAATCCTATTCGGCGCATTGATCTTTACGTATTCAAAGGGCAACAATACTCGCGGAAAGTCAGTTGAATAGGTCTACTCCATGTCAGAAAGACGACCCTGCGTATCCCTACAGTCCGAAATGGTGGCGCTGATTCGGCAGCTTGCCCCGTACGAAGGGCATACCCGTACCCTGCTGGATGGCGTGCGCCTGATCCGCGCCGATGAGGCGTTGCCCCGCACGCCCGTGCTCTATGAACCGAGCATCGTCATTGTCTGCCAGGGACACAAGCGCGGCTATCTGGCCGATCGGGTCTACCGCTACGATCCTCTGCACTATCTGGTGCTGTCGGTACCTCTGCCGTTTTCAAGCGAGACCGATGCCAGCCCGGAAGAGCCGTTGCTGGCCGTCACCGTTCGTCTGGACATGACCGCCGTCGCGGACCTTGTCATCGCGGTAGATCAGCACCCCTGCGCGGCGTACGGCACGCCTGTCGGCATTGTCTCGACGCGGCTGGACGACACGCTGGCAGATACGACCGTGCGCCTGCTGCGGGCTCTGCGCTCGCCGCTTGAAGCCCGGGTTCTGGGGCCGGGCATCGTGCGGGAGCTGAGCTTTCGCGTTCTGCTGGGCGAACAGGGAGGGGCGATCCGCGCCGCGCTGGCCTGTCATGGCAACTTTGGTCGCATCGCGCGTACGCTACGGCGTATTCACAGCGACTACGCCCAGCCCCTCGACGTGGCTTTACTGGCGCGCGAGGCGGGCCTGAGCGTGCCGGCTTTCCACGTGCACTTTAAGACCGTGACGGCCACTTCGCCCATTCAGTACATCAAATCGGTGCGGCTGCACCAGGCGCGATTGATGATGATCCGCGACAACGTTACCGCCGCGGGGGCCGCGGCCCGGGTTGGCTATGAAAGCGCATCGCAGTTTAATCGTGAATTCAAACGGCTATTTGGCCGTAGCCCGGGAGAAGAGGCGCGTAAAATGCGCTCAGCATTTGCCTTGATGGAGCCCGCTCAGCTTGAAGCGGCCACGTCGACGCATTAGTCCGCAAGCCTGTATGTCTTTGCTGCCGCTTAGCAGACGAGGGGCACTCAGGTTATCGAATGGATGATTTTACTTCTGCGCCGGGGGCCGTTTTTACCGTGAAGTTCGCGAGATAAGGAACAGAAATAGCGGCACCCCGAGCATCGCCGTCAGGATGCCGACGGGGAGCTCGCGCGGCGTAAACAGCGTGCGGGCGAGGGTATCGGCCAGCACGGTAAAGATAGCGCCGCACAGCATGGATGCCGGCAGCAGCGCGCGATGGCGGTGGCCAATGAGCATGCGGGCGATATGCGGTACGGTGAGCCCAATAAAACCGATAGCCCCGCAGCAGGCGACAACCACCGCCGTTAACAGGGTCAGCAGGCAGTACAGAGCCAGCTTGATCGTGCCGACCTCCACGCCGAGCGACGCCGCCGTCGTGCCGCCGAACGTCAGGACATCCAGCTCTATTGCCCGCCACCAGCAGATCAGAAATATCGGCAGCAGCGCCGCCGCGCAGAGCGCTACCTGTAGCCAGGATGCCTGAGCGAAGCTCCCCAGCAGCCAGAACATCACGCCTCGCGTGGTGTCGGCATCCGTTTTCCATAGCGTAATCAACGATGTGGCCGCGGAGAGCAGCTGCGTCACGGCGACGCCGGTCAGCACAAAGCGGCTGGACTGGCCGGATAGCGATTTACGCGCCATCAGCAGCACCAGCGCAAAAGCCAGCATGGCGCCGCCGAACGCGCCGGCAGGGACCGAGGCCCACCCCACGCTGAGGCCGAGCGCAATGACCAGCACCGCCCCGAGGCCCGCGCCGGATGAAATGCCCAGCACCCAGGGGTCGGCAAGGGGATTGCGGGTCAGCGACTGGAGAACCGTCCCGGCCAGCGCCAGCGCGCTACCGGCGAGGGCCGCCAGCAGGGAGCGCGGCATGCGCAGGGACCAGACGATCCGCTGATGAAGCGTTCCCGCCGTATCGCTATGCCAGTAGCCTGCCAGCACGGCGTGCGCCACCTCCTGCATGGAGAAGGTCACCGGGCCGTACATAATGGCCATGCCCAGGGCCAGCAGCAGCGCCGGAAGCAGCATGGCGAGGCGCAAGGCGGGGGAACGCAGCATGATTATTTCCAGCCGGCGACGATATAGTCATCGAGGAATTGCCACAGCGTGCCGGTTTCGGTAAAACCGGCCTGGCGCAGGGCGGCGAGCTGGAATTCTACCGTGGTGGCCAGCGGCGTCGGGCGGTCGGTAAAGACGGCGGCGCGCGCATCGAGTTGCGCGGCCAGCTCGGGATAACGACTGGCCGCGGCAAACCAGCCGTCCCAGTCCTGCACGCCGGCGGCCCAGGCCTTTTCCTGGGTGCTGTCGTCATGAGTCCGGGCAAGCAGCGTCTGACGCGGGCTACGCTGGTCAAAGCGTTGGTGGTCGGCGTTGATGAACATCCCGCCGTCATCCAGCAGGTTAAAAACGTTGCGATACAGCGCCACCTGCTGCTCCGGCAGCAGCCAGTGGATGGCGGTGCTGGAAACCACCGCCTGGGGCCTGTCGGCAATAGCGGCGAAGCAATCCGCCGCGGCGATATCGCCGCTGAGGAACTGAATGCGCTCCTGGTATTCAGATAACGCTTCTTTGGCCAGCGTCAACAGCAGCGGATCGAGGTCAATGGCCGTGACGGTTGCCGCCGGAAAACGTTGCAGAATACGCAGGCTAAACGAGCCCGGGCCGCAGGCCAGATCCACCGCGTGGAAGGCTTCGCCATAGCTCATCGCCAGCACTTCCAGCGCGGCGCTATAGCGCGCTTCGCGGTGGGCGATGTAGGCGCTTTGTTGTTGATCCCAGTTCTTGAGTAATTCGCGGGCGGGAAAAGTCATGGTTGTTCCTTAGCGTGTATTTGCATGACAAGTCGGTGAAGGGCCAGCACCGAACGCGCGGAAGCGTCCATGTCGTAGCCGGGTAAAATGATGTAACGCTTTGCTTTCACCGCCTTCATGCCGGCGGTGAGCGGGTAATGTTCCAGAAAATCGATTTTGCTGCGGGCGCTGTCGCCGGCGCCGCCCCGGCGCAGATCGCCCAGAATCAGGTAGTCGGGATCTCGTTCGGCGATCACCTCCCAGCTCATGGCGGGCCACAGTTCCTTGCTATCGGAAAAGATATTTTTGCTGCCGATGGTTTGGGTTAGCAGCTCCGCCGCGCCATGACCGCCCGCCACATAAGGGGTCGCGGTCCCGGAATACCACCACATCAGCGTTCTCGGCGGCAGCTTTATGCGGCTGTCGGCGGCGACCCGCTGCTTCAGATCGGCGATCAGCGCCTCGGCGCGCGGTTCTACGGCATAAATACGCGCAATATTGCGCAGCTCGGCATAGATGCTGGCGAAGGTGGCGGACGCAGGGGAAGCGCTTTGCAGGCCATTGCACATCCCTGCAATCAGCCAGCTGGCGATGCCCCATTCGGCCATCCTTTCCCGACCGGCGGTTTCCGGGCTGTTAAACCAGTAGTAGCTGCCGGAATAGATAAAATCTGGCCGCAAGGCCAGCAGGGCTTCCGCCGACCAGGGGGCATCATCGAGACGCGCCGCTAGCGGTTGGTACCAGGGAGACGGCGCGCTATCTTCATCCGGCCGGTAGCCGACGGCGCTGATAATGGCATCCCCCAGGCGCAGCGCGAGCATGTTTTCCACCGCGGTAGGCATATAGACAATGGTCCGCTGTGGGACATGCGCAAACGTCCAGGAGCGCCCGCAGTTTTGCAAGGTCACGGGATGAGCAAAGCTGGCAGAGGCTGCCAGCAGAGCGAGGTAGGCCAGGCGTCTCATCAGAAGCGCATGTTGATATAGGCTTCATAAGTGCGGCCTGGCGCAATCATCTCCTGCCCGGCATAGGTTCGCTGCCAGGTATAGAAACGATCCGTCAGGTTACGCACGCGGGTGCCCACGATAACGTCCTTCAGCACGGCATAATCGGCGTTCAGGTCGAGAGTGGTGTAATCCCCCATTTTGTTGGTGTTGGCGTCATCGTTATAGCTGCTGCCCACGTAGTGGAGCTGTGCGCCGAGACCTAGTTTATTAGTCGGCATATAGCGCCCGGCAAGGTTCGCGGTCCACTCTGGAACGTAGCGCGGCCGGTTGCCGGAAAGGTCCTGCGCACCCTGTTTGAAATCGTCAAAGCGCGCGTGGGTATAGGCGGCATTACCTGTCAGGGTGACGCTATCCAGCGGCTTAAGCGACCCGCTTAATTCGATGCCGCGAGAGGTCTGCTTGCCAACCGCGTTCCAGACTTCCGTCTGGGTTGCCGACTGCTGGTAAAGATTCTTTTTCTGCAGATCGTAAACGGCGAGCTTGATTGCGCCGCGCTCGAACGTTCCTTTTATGCCCGCTTCATATTGGCGAACGGCGGTAAGCGGCAGCGACGTCTGTTCGGGGCTGATAAAGAAGATATCGCTGCCGGGCTCTTTGCCCGTGGAATAGTTGGCATACAGCGTCCAGCTATCGTTAATGGCCCAGCTCGGCCCCAGGCCAAAGCTTATGAAGCTATAGTTCCGATCGCGGGTTTGATTATCCTGCTGATAGTGCCAGTGCGTGTCCAGATTGGTGTAGCGCGCCTGGCTTAACAGGGCGACGGCATCGGTGATATTCAGGTTGTCTTCCAGCAGCAGGGCATACTGATTCTGGGTGATATGGCGGATGGGCGAGCGCATCTTGCCGCCGGCGCCGGCGCGGAAATCATTGGCGGCCGGGTCGGTCAGCAGAACATCTTCCCCGCCGGGGAAGCCGTTGGAGTAGTACTGGAATTCACGTTTTGAAAAATCGACGCCGGCGGTCACGCGGTTGGCGAATGACGCAATCGGGCGATCCCAGGTGACCATGGTCCGGTTGCCCGTCAGCTTGTCATCGTGCGCAATATCGCCATAAGAATCGCGGGTTACGTAGCCCGCCTTCTGCGCCTGATAGTAGCGCTCAACGTTCTGCCATTCGCGGAAGCCTTTGTAATAGTAGAACTGGTTTTCAAAGGTCAAATCAGGCGTGGCGAACCAGGACTGGGTTGACTGGAATGAGGTCGCCTGGCTGCGGATATGCGCATCCTGAAGGTTGTTGTAGTTCACATGACGTAAATCGCGATCGACTTTGCCATTGATAACCGGCGTGCCGAAGTAGGGATTACGCATATCCGTTAAGCTACGGTCGATATCAAAGGTTATCTGGGTGTTCGCGGTCGGCGTCAGCAGGAGCTGCGCGCTGACGCGTTCCGGACGGTTTCGCTCTTTCTCAACCTGGGTGCCGGTACTGGCGGCGCTGACGTCCACGCGGCCGGCGGCCATTCCCTCAACCAGCGTTCCTCCCGCGCCGATATGGGCGCGATGGCTGTTATAGCTTGACCAGCTATAGTCGGCCTCCACCGGCTGGCGGCCAAAGGTGGCTTTACGCGAGGTGAGGTTGACGCTGCCGCCGGCGGAGCTCAGTCCGTTCAAAACCGAGCCGGTGCCGTAGAGGATATCGACGTTTTCGTAATGCACCGGATCGGCAATTTGAATCGTGCTGCCGGGTACCGCTACGCCGTTTAGCAGCCAGGAGACGCCGGAGAAGCCGCGCAGCGAAACGCTGTTTGCGAGCGTTGGCGAGCTGGTGCCGGACATCCCCGGCGCGCTCTCGACGACTTCGGTGAGGGTCCGTTTCCCCTGCGCTTTGATGGTTCTGGCGCTGAGGGTTTCCGTATGGCGCGGCGTCTGTTTATCGCTCAGACCGAGGCGCGAGGCCGAACCGGAGGAGAGAAGCGCAGAATCGGCCAGGGCGGCATCGTCGGACGCGCCGCTGCCGGTGACCACCAGGGTTTCATCTGCTGCATAAGTCAGAGGTGCAATGTTTACTGCGACTGCGAGAGCCAGCAAAGAGGGCTTAAGTTTCATCGTTCGCCATCAAATTATTAAATGTTATGTTATAATGTCACATTTAATGTGAGAGAAAAAAAGTAGGTCAATGCGATTGGGTGAGAAGAGGGGGTTTTGGGGATTTAATTAACAACGGCAACAGAGCCGCCGGGAAACAATCGGTTTGCCGGAGAATTGTGACGTTTCCATTGGCGTAATAAGATCTTTTCCCCGTAGGCGTTAACCCAGGAGTATTGCCGGGGTCTTTGAAAAGCGCCCGTCGTGAGCAGAGGAAATGTCTACTGGGGGTCAGTCCATAGCAAGCCTGATGGCGACGGGATAATCTGATACAGGCTCGTCTATTTGCTAAATAGGCATTTAAAACATCGCTGGTCTTGATATTAAGATGGCCCTCCTGGCACCCATAAAGGCCCATCGATATATGCCTGATGCAGAAAATCTTGATATTGAACTCTTGCGTACCTTCATCGCGGTAGCTGATTTGCACACCTTTAGCAAAGCCGGTATCCGGTTAGGCCGAACGCAGGGAGCGGTAAGCCAGCAGATGCAACGTCTTGAGACGCTAGTCGGCACCACGCTGTTTGAAAAAGAGGGCAGAACAAAACGCCTGACGCAACAGGGGCAGCAGTTGCTCAGCTATGCGCGTGACCTGTTATTGCTCAACGATGATGCCATGCGTTCATTAAAAGACAGTCGTTTCACCGGCGTGTTGAGGATTGGTTCCCCCCATGATGTTGCCGACACCTTACTGCCGCCGCTACTCAGCCAGATCGCCCGTTGGGCGCCTTCGCTTAATATTGAGTTGGATGTGGGCCGTAGCCCGTTTTTGATGGAGGCGCTGCATCGTGGAGAAGTGGATATGACCATTTCAACCCGCTTCGATCCTCAGTTGGAAGGCGTTCTGCTGCGCACTTCGCCAACGGTCTGGATCTGTTCGGCGCAATACCAGCATCGTCCGCATGCGCAGGTGCCGCTTATTCTGGCAGATTATCCCAGTATTTTTCGTCGTGTTGCTATCGAGGCGCTGGATGCCGCTCAGGTTCGCTGGTTACCGGCATATACCACATCCAATCTGCTGGGGATCAAAGCAGCGGTTAAGGCCCGGCTCGGCGTCACTGCCCGCAGTATTGAGTTACTGGATAGCGATATGCGTGTCCTTGGTGAAAGTGATGGTTTGCCGCGCTTACCGGATACGCAGTTTTATTTGTGGGTTCGCCCCGGCACCAGCCAGACGCTGGTGAAACAGGCATTTGAATTAGTCGCCAGTGGGTTCAGGAACAACTGATAACTATTAGATCGCTTATAAAATACATTAGTATTTTTGATGGTTTGTGATGTTGAAAAGTCCGGGTTATTTTAAGTAATTTGTTTATATTTAAAGAATTACACATCATTCCTTATGGTCGTCATTTTCCCATTCTCTGAAAAAGCATAAACAAATCTCAAATTCTCATTTCTGCCTGAAAATAATGCTCTCTAGTATCTGCCCATCACCTCACCAGAACCGGGCCGATAATGACTTCGCTTATTTCAGATGTTCATGACGTATCACCGGCAGATATTGCGGGTAGTCCACTATATACCGTGCTCCAGCAGCCTTTTTTATTGGGGTTGTTTCTACCGATTCAAAACGGAGGCTGGAGCCCGTCGCAGCTGCCACGCACCACGGACTGGCGCTTTGATTACAACAAGCAACTCACTCTTGATGCGGAGGCGTTAGGATTCGATCTGGTGTTCGGCCTCGCCGAGTGGAATCCGAAAGGGGGATATGGCGGCGATATCCGTTATCGCGAACACAGCATCGATCCGTTTATGACCACGGCGGCGCTGAGCGCGGTCACTTCGCGCATTCTGCTGATCTCCACCTTGCATATTCTCTACGGGCCGTGGCATCCCTTGCATCTTGCGCGTTTTGGCGCATCGCTGGATTTAATCTCCGGCGGCCGCTGGGGGCTGAATATGGTCACTGGCAATCAGGATAGCTATGCGCGCATGTTTGGCACGCCGCAAATCGAACATGATACGCGCTACCGCATGGCGGAGGAGTTCGTCGATCTGCTCAAACGTTACTGGGTTAACAATGATCAGGTCACTTTTCATGGTGAATTCTGGTCCAGCGAAGAGGGCTGGGTGACGGCGAAACCGCGTTACGGACGGCCATTGCTGGTCAACGCCACCGGTTCGCAGGCGGGAATAGATTACGCTGCTCGTCACTCCGATCTGGTGTTTATCACCAGTCCTGCGGGTGCTGAGATTGAAGCGGCGCTGGCGGCTTTACCTGCACACACCGCGCGCGTAAGGGCGGCCGCCGCATTGCAGCGGCGTACGTTGCGCACGCTCATCAATCCGATGATCATCTGCCGCCCGACGGAACAGGAGGCCTGGGATTATTATCGCGCTATTGTTGCGGCGCAGGACTCCGTCGCGGTGGATAACTTCTTCGCCTCTGCGCAAAAACGAGACAGCCAGGCGTTTCTCGGCCATCAGCGCGACCAGAAAATCGTCGGCGGGAATATCCAACTTGTCGGTTCGCCGGAGCAAATTGTCCAGTACCTGATACGCCTGCATCAGGCGGGCTGCGATGGCGTGCAATTGACGTTTTATGACTATGCGCCGGATCTTGCTTACTTTGGCGAGGCTGTCCTGCCGCTGATGAAACAGGCGGGGTTGCGTCTGTGAAGTCATCACGTTTCCGGATTCATCCGTTGCTGGCGCGAGTCTTACAGGCTCTGCCGGTGGCGTGCATGGTAGTGATTGTGAATTTTTTCCTGCTGAAAACAGTGCCAGGCGATCTGGCGGATGTTATCGCCGGGGAAGCGGGGGCGGCGACGCCGGAGTTTATGGCGCAGCTGCGAAGCCAGTTTGGCAGTGACCAGCCGTTGATGACGCAGTTTTTCTCTTATGTGGGAAATGTTCTGCGTTTTGATCTTGGCTGGTCATTTCGTTACAGCGAATCGGTGTCGCAACTTATCCTTGAACGGCTGTCATCTACCTTGCTGCTGATGGGGGTGTCGCTGGCTATTGCTGTTGTGCTTGGTACGCTGCTTGGCGTGATTGCCGCAGTAACCCGAAAACCTGCCGTTGAACGTGTTATTGGTCTTATCGCCACCCTGGGTTTTGCCATGCCGGTGTTCTGGCTTGGTCTTATGGTCGTGGTGGTGTTTACCGTCAAGCTGGGCTGGCTGCCTTCCAGCGGCGCCAGCACGATGGGTTCAGATTTCACCGGACTTGAGCACGTCTGGGATGTGACGCGCCATCTGCTTATGCCCGCTGGTTGTCTCGCTTTCAGCTATCTTGCGCTTTATATCCGCCTGATGCAGGAGTCGGTGCGCAGTTTTGCACGGCAAGATTTTATTCGTACCGCACGGGCTAAGGGGTGCAGCCGTTTTCGTCTGATCTGGCGTCATATCGTTCCCAACGCCTTATTACCGGTGGTGACGCTAACCGGCCTGCAATTTGGCGCAATGTTAAGCGGCTCCGTCACTATTGAAACGGTATTTGCCTGGCCGGGCCTGGGCCAGCTGGCGCTATCTGCGGTTTCGACGCGCGACGTGAATTTGCTGTTGGGTATTTTGTTTGTCACCTCGCTGTTTGTGGTGGTGGTGAACCTGCTGACCGAGTTGATCCATGCCGCGCTCGATCCCCGTAGCCGCAGCGGGGGGCGCCTATGAGCCCCCTAAGCTTGCTAAAGTCTCCGGGCATAACCCACGCGGGCGGATGGTTTGGCGCGCTGGGGCTGTTGCTGGTTATCGCCATTGCTTTGCTGGCCCCCTGGATCACCAACGGCGATCCCACGGCGATGATTGCCCGTCCGTATCTCGCTCCAGGCCAGAATATGGCGCATCTGCTCGGTACAGACACGCTGGGTCGCGATATCTGGAGCGGCATTGCCTGGGGAGCGCGTCTATCGCTCTCTGTCGGGCTTGCCGCAGGGTTACTGACTGCGCTGATGGGGTTACTGGTCGGTACTTTTGCCGGTTTTTATGGCGGCTGGGTTGATAACCAGTTAATGCGCATTACCGAACTGTTCCAGATTATGCCTTCACTGCTGTTCACCCTGGTGCTGGTGTTGATCCTCGGGCCGACCCTGTCGACGATTACCCTCGGCATCGCTGCGACCTCATGGCCTAACGTGGCGCGTATCGCCCGTGGCGAAGCGCGTCGTCTGCGTAACCTTGATTTTGTGCAGGCGGGCAAGGTGATGGGGATGCGTAACAGCCACATTCTGCTGGTGCACATTCTTCCTAACGTACTTATTCCGGTGGTAGCGATGCTGGCGATGCTGGTTGGTCATGCCATTCTGACCGAAGCCGCGCTGGCGTTTCTCGGAATGGGCGATCCCAACGTTGTCTCCTGGGGCAGCATGATCGGCCAGGGAAGAGATGTGTTGCGCAGCGCCGTCTATATCTCCGCCATTCCGGGTACCGCCATCTTCTTTACCGTAGCCTCACTCAGTCTGCTGGGCCGGGCTATCAACGACGTTATTAATCCACAACGAGGGAGATTGCAATAATGGCGCTGCTGGAGGTGGAAAACCTCACCATTACTTATCGCGAGCAGAGCCAGCCCGCGGTAAAACGGCTGAGTTTTTCGATTGAAACCGGCGAGACGCTGGCGCTGGTCGGCGAATCGGGTAGCGGTAAAACGACCACCGGCTATGCGCTGCTTGGGCTATTACCCGCAGAGGCAAACATCACCGCAGACCGGTTCTGTTTCGAAGGGCAAGATCTTCGCTATCTCAGTGAGGATGGCTTGCGCAATTTACGCGGTGGGCGCATCGGCATGGTTTTTCAGGACGCGCTCTCTGCGCTCAATCCGCTGATGACGGTAGGAAGTCAAATCGCGGAAGCGGTCCGGCTTCATCATCGGGTGGGGCGTAAAGAAGCAAAAGCGCGCGCGTTGGCGCTGCTGCATAAGGTGCGGATTCCGCTAGCCGAACAGCGTTATGCCAGTTATCCACATCAGCTATCCGGCGGCATGCGTCAGCGCGTGGTCATCGCGATGGCGTTGGCAGGTAACCCGGTGTTGCTTATTGCCGATGAGCCAACCACGGCGCTGGATGTCACTATTCAGGCTCAAATCATCCGGCTGCTTGTCGCTCTACAACAGGAAACTGGCACCGCCATTTTGCTGATTACTCATGACCTGGGCGTGGTGGCTGAACTGGCCGACCGGGTGGCGATACTGCGCAATGGCGAATGCCTGGAAACTCAGCCCGCCGGGCTGCTCTATCATCAGCCGCAGCATGCCTATACCCGACAATTGATGAATGCACGTCCTCTGGCGGAGGGGAAGCTATGAGCAGCCATTTACTGGATGTACGACAATTGACCGTGCGTTATGCCACGCCATCCGGCAGCTTTACCGCCGTTGATGACGTCAGTTTTCATATTGACGAGGGTGAAGTGCTGGCCCTGATTGGCGAGTCAGGCTGCGGTAAAACCTCGTTGGGTAAAGCGCTTGTGGGGTTACAGCCGGTGCAGAATGGCAATATTCACTTTCGCGAAACCAATCTGGCAACCTTGTCGGCGCGGAAATTGCGTCCGCTACGTCGGGCGATCCAGATGGTATTTCAGGACCCGCTTTCTGCCCTCGATCCACGCCAGCGCGCCAGAAAAGCCATTGAACTGCCGCTCAGTCTGCATAGCTGTTTGTCGCGCCAGGCGCGGCGTGAAAAAGCCGCGCAGCTGTTCAACGATGTGGGGCTGGACCGCTCATTGATGGACAGATTCCCGCATCAGCTTTCCGGCGGGCAACGTCAGCGGCTGAACATTGCCCGCGCGCTGGCGCCGCAGCCGCAGCTTATCGTCTGCGACGAACCGGTTTCGGCGCTGGATGTCAGCCTGCAAAAGCAGATTGTCGATCTGTTACAGGCATTGCAGCAGCGTACCGGCGTCTCCATTCTGTTTATCAGCCATGATTTGTCGGTTGTGGCCAGCATCGCCTCGCGTATCGCCGTGATGTATGCCGGACATATTGTCGAGATCCTTCCCGGTGCTCAGCTATGGAGCCACGCCGCGCACCCCTATACCCGGTTGTTACTCAGCACTATTCCCGGCGCCAGCCCGGACCAGAGGCGGTTGCGACAGGCTCCTCCGGATGAAGAACCTCCCGTCAATCCTTACGAACTCAGCGAAGGTTGTCGCTTTCAGCAACGGTGCGCTTATGTACAGGCAGATTGCCGCAAGCGATCGCCTTCACTGGCAGAGCATGGCATGGGGCACCAGCTTGCCTGTCACCATCCGTATATCCCTTCAGAGCAGACGCTAATCATCAGGAGAGCCGTATCATGACGAATTTACATTCAGCGCCGGACGCTGAAGTTCTGCTTATCGCCACGCGCGAACTTTCAACTCGGCTGGCGCAGCAGGCAGCCGCCCGTGATGCCGGGCGCATCATGCCATTTGACGTATTCGCGCAGATGCGTCAATTGCGTCTCGGAGCGCTGCGAGTTCCGATATCAGCAGGTGGCGCAGGGGGAAGCTGGTGCGATGTGGTACAGCAATATCTGGCGCTGGCTCGCGGTGACGCCAGCGTGGCGCAGGCCTTTCTCGGACATGTGGTGTTTGTTGAGCGCTTGCTATTGATGGGCACAGAAGCGCAGAAAAAAAATTTTTTATCACTGGCAGCGGCAGGTTATCTGTTTAGCGGCGCAGAGGCTGAGCGCGGCGGGCAGTTCCGCGGCGAACTGCAAACGCGGCTTACCACGGAAGGCGACTATTTCCGTTTAAACGGCGTCAAACATTACAGCACCGGGGCGCTGTTTGGCGACTGGCTGAAGATCCGCTGTCTGGATGAGCATGGCCAGATGGTTTCCGCCATCGTTCCGGCCAACAGGCCTGGCATTATCCGGCATGATGACTGGAACGGGATGGGGCAACGTTGCAGCGCCAGCGGCACCACGGAACTGCACAATGTCCGTGTCGAACCTGCGGAAATCCTTGTTATGGAGCCGTGGCGCACGCAACGCCATCATGCCGGGGCGGCGGCACAGATCGTCCATTGTGCCATCGACGCCGGTATCGCCCAGGCGGCGCTGGATGATGCGCTCGATTTTGCCCGCCAGCATGTGCGGCCGGTGAAAGAGAGCGGCGTGAGCAGCGGCAATGAAGATCCCTATCTGCTACACATCGTCGGGGAGATGTCGGCACACTGCCGGGCGGCAGAGGCGCTGGTACTCAGTGCGGCCACGCAGTTGGAAACGGCGGCAAAGGCTCGTTTTAGTCGGCAGGCGGTTGATGTCTGTGAACAACTGGCGGCTCAGGCGTCACTGGCGGTGGCCGAAGCCAAAACCGTATCAACGCGAGCTTCGCTTGCGGTATCCCAGTGGTTGTTCGACATCGGCGGCGCTTCGGCGACTGTGCGTACGCGCAACCTCGACCGTCACTGGCGCAACGCTCGTACCCATACCACACACGATCCGCTGGCGTATAAATATCGCACGCTGGGGGATTTTTACGTCAATGGTGAATTACCGCCGCTGACCTTCTCTTACTAACACTAACTTAATAAATAAGCTCAGGAGGTTGCATGAAATCTTCGGATTCGTTGCATATCAGCCGTCGTCGTCTGCTGGAGATGATGGCCATCAGTGGCGGGGCGCTGGCTGCTTCCGGTTTCCTTCCGTCGGCCATTGCGGCGCAGGTCGCCAGTCAGGCATCCGGCGAAGGCGTGGTAAAAGGAGGAACCCTGTTCGCCAACGTGACGCCAGAACCAGCAGGGCTGGTGGCCGGGATCAATATTTCCAGCCCGGCGGTGGTGGTCTCCTCCAGCATCTTTGATGGACTGGTGACTTATGACAAAGATTATAAGCCACAGCCGCAGGCTGGCCGAGTCGTGGGAACAGTCAGAGGATGGCAAATCGATCACCTTCCATCTGCGCAAAGGCGTGAAGTGGCACGATGGTCATCCGTTTACCTCGGCGGATGTGGAGTGGTCAATTCTGAATGTGGTGAAGAAAACACACCCGCGCGGCGCGTCGAACTTCGCCAAAGTGACTTCAGTTGAAACCCCGGACGACCATACCGTGATCCTGCGCCTCACAGGCCCGGCACCGGTTCTCTGGTCCGTATTGTTTGGTACGGAAACGCAGATTGTGCCAAAGCATCTGTATGAGGGCATCAATCCGCTTACCAACCCGTGGAATGTAAAACCCGTTGGCACCGGGGCGTTTAAGTTTAAAGAGTGGGTGCGCGGCAGCCATATTGTGCTTGAGCGTAATGATGATTACTGGGATACCGGTAAACCCTATCTGGACCGCATTATCTTCAAAATGTTGCCGGATGCTGGCGCGCGCAGCGTGGCGCTGGAAAGTAATGATATTCAGTTTGCCGCCAATAACCCGGTGGCGGAAAGCGATGTCGCCCGCCTTGCCGCTAACCCCGATCTGGTGCTGGACACCGAAGGGTGGCAAGTTCCAGCGCCGATCTTCTTTTTCGATTTCAACTTCAGACGAAAGCCTTTCCAGGATGTGCGGGTGCGTAAGGCGTTTGCCCATGCTATCGACAGAAAAGGGCTGGCAGAAATTGTCTGGTACGGACTGGCTAATGTGGCTGAAAGCTGCGTGCCGAGCTTCCAGAAGCAGTTTTTCAAACCCGGTTTACCGCAGCATGAATTTTCACCGGAAAAAGCGGAGCAACTGCTGGATGAAGCAGGCCTGAAACGTGGGCCGGACGGCGTGCGTTTGCGTATTAACCATATTACTGAAGTCTCTTATGGACAGGTTTATCTGCGCGCTGCGGAGTATATGCAGCAGCAGCTTAAGCGCGTCGGTATTGAGATTGAGCTGGTTAACCTTGAACTGGCGGCGATGATCCGGCGGGTGTTTGGCGAATATGATTTTGATACCTTCTCTCAGTGGTACTCCGCGTATCCCGATCCGCAAATTGGCGTCACCCGCCGTTTCTGGAGCCAGAACATCAAACCCGGTACTCCCTCCAGCAATGAGTCGGGCTACAACAACCCGGAGATGGATCGCATCATCGAAGGCATTCAGCAGGAAGGGGATGTGGAGAAGCGTAAGCAATACATCTGGCAGATGCAGGAATTGGTGCAGTCCGACGTCGCCTCCGTCAATCTGCTGGAATTGAAGTTCTTCGGTTTCTATTCGAAGCAACTTCAGGGGCTACGTAAAGGGCCGATGCTGTTTTACTCCACTCTTGCCGATGCCTGGCTGGAGAAAAAATCGTGAGTGCCCACGGGTTAACTCCGCAAAAGTTGCTGGACAGCGCGCTGATGCTTGGCCGACAGCTTGCGGATGAATCGGCAGAGTACGATCGGCTAGGGAAAGCGAATTTTTCCGCGTTCGCCCGTGTTCGCGATCTGCGTCTGGGCGCGTTGCGCGTGCCTGTTGAGTACGGTGGCGCAGGCGGCACGGTGCCAGATCTCGTACGGCTGGTAGCGGCGCTGGCGAAGGGCGATCCCTCCGTTGCACAGGCGCTACTGCCGCATTTCGTGTTTGTTGAACGTACCCGTCTGATGGCGACCCCTGCGCAATGCGATCTGTTTCTGCCAAAACTCGCGCAGGGAATATTAGTCGGCGGCGCCTCCGCGGAACTGGGCGGCCAGTTCCGCGGAGAGGTACGTACCCGCTTAATCCGCAGCGCAGAGGCTTACCGCCTGTCCGGGGAAAAACATTACAGCACCGGTGCGCTGATGGGGCAGTTGCTGAAAGTGCTGGCACTGGATGAGAACAATGAGTACGTGCTGGTGGTGATCCCAGCCGATCGTGATGGTGTGATCCTGCATGATGACTGGTCCGGCATGGGGCAACGCGGCACGCTCAGCGGGCGCACTGAACTTCATGATATCCGGGTCGAAGAGCATGAGATTATGCGCGTTCATCTCTGGCAACAGCAGCGGCACCATACAGGGTCAGCATCGCAAATTATCCATTGCGCTATTGAGGTCGGTATTGCTCAGGCGGCGCTTGCCGATGCAGCTAACTGGGCGCGCAGTAAGGTACGCTCGGTGAAAGAGAGCGGACAGCCGCAGGGCAATAAAGATCCCTATCTGTTGCATAAGGTGGGTGAGATCGCGGCGCGTACGCATAGTGCAGAAGCGCTGGTTTTGTTGGCCGCGGAACAGATTGAATGTGCGGCGAGGGCGCGTTTTTCCGGCGCAGCGGCAGAGGAGATTGAGCAACTTGCCATTGATGCCGCAGTGATCACCGCCGAAGCGAAGGCCATCGCCAATGAATCTGCGCTGTTTGCCAGCCAGGTGATGTTTGATGTCGGCGGCGCCTCGATGACGCTACGCCAGTATGGATTTGATCGTCACTGGCGTAATGCACGTACTCACACCACCCACGATCCCGTTGCCTGGAAATATCGCGCCATCGGCAACTACCGCGTTAACCATCATCCGCCTCCGGTAAGCTACCTGTATTAAAGGATCCACAATGATCGCAGAAATTAATGTCGCCTGTCTGGAACAATGGCTGGGCGACGGCCAGGAACTGGCCGTTTTTGATGTACGTGAACATGGCGAATATGGCGAAGGGCATTTGTTTTTTGCCGTACCTTTGCCTTATAGCCGACTTGAACTGGATATTACCCGGCTGGCTCCCAGCCGCCGTGCGCGGATCGTGGTGTATGACGATGGCAAAAAAAGTGTGGCAGCTGCGGCAGTTCGTCGTTTAATCGCGATTGGCTATCAGCGGGTGTATTTGTTGTCTGGCGGAACCCTGGCCTGGTCACAGGCAGGCTACAGCCTGTTTGAAGGGGTAAATGTACCCTCAAAAACCTTTGGCGAGCAGGTGGAAGCCATCCGGCACACCCCGGCGATATCCGCCGATGCACTACATTCGCACATTAATAGCGGTAAACCGTTATTGATTCTGGACGGGCGGCCTTTCGCTGAATACCAGAGAATGAGTATTCCGGGCAGCGTTTGTTGCCCGAACGGTGAGTTGAGCGTACGCATCGGGAATCTCATCCGTGATGACAGTACGCCAGTGGTGGTCAATTGCGCCGGGCGTACCCGCAGTATTATTGGCGCACAATCGCTAATCGATTTAGGCGTCAAAAATCCGGTATATGCTCTGGAGAATGGCACGCAAGGGTGGATGCTGGCGGACTATCAACTTGAACATCAGCAAAATCGGCATTATGCGGATGAGACCGACGTTACCGATGAGCGCGTTAACCGCGCCAGAATACTGGCGGAAAGCGCAGGCGCAAGCTGGGTTTCCCCTGAAGAGGTTAAGACGTGGATTGTAGAGCAGCATACGGTTTACCTGCTGGATGTGCGCACTGAAGCAGAGTTTCTGGCCGGGACATTAGCGAGTGCTCAACATGCGCCAGGTGGTCAGTTACAACAGGCGACGGACCAGTTTGTTGGCGTGCGCAATGCCCGTCTTGTGTTGCTGGATTCAGAAAATGTACGAGCGCCAGTTACCGCCTACTGGTTACGGCAAATGGGGCATCAGGCCTTTATTCTGCAAGGCGGGATCGCGGCAGGCCTGCGCGAAAATGTTCAGCATATTGTGGAGACTCCCGTAGCGCCGGTGTTACCACTTATCAGTCCTGACCAGTTACAAGCAGGGCTATTGGGCGAGCGGCCGCTAAGAGTATGGGATATTCGCAGTAGCCAGAGCTATCGTGAAGGCCACATCCCCGGCAGCGAATGGGTGACACGCTCGCATGTGATTGATGTGGATGCCAGTGATGTGGTGCTCGTCAGTGATGATCCGCAACAGGCAGCCTGGTTTGCCGTTGATCATCCGGTCCGTGGGCTATTGGTTGGGGGAGTCACCGCATGGCAGGCTGCGGGCGGGTTTGTGACGGTGACACAGGACTTCCCGCCGGATGCCGAGCGTATCGATTATCTGTTTTTTACTCACGATCGCCATAAGGGTAACAAAGCCGCCGCACGGCAATATCTGGCATGGGAGCAGGGATTATGGCAACGGCTGCATCCATCAGAAAAAAGTGTATTTAAGCCGGTGAGTAAGCGCCCCGGCAACGACGTCTGTCGACGTACCTTTAATCCGGTGATGATAGAGTCCACTTAATTTTTAAATGGACTCTATCACAAATGACCCAACCGACAGTCCCACGCCAGCGGGCTACCTACTCCATGCCGTTCAAACTCGACCTGGTTCAGCGATCACTGCAACCCGGTGCCTGCGTGGCACGGCTTGCCCGCCAGAACGGGATTAATGACAACCTGCTGTTCACCTGGCGTCAGCGCTATCGTCATCTGGTTGATGAGCCATCTGATACACCCCCAGCACCGGCCATTATCAGTGACGATATCGTTCCTGTTGTGACCACCGAATACTCACGACCCGCGCTGCCCGAGCTCCCGGCAGCATCAGCGCAAAGCCTGCCACCGGATGCCGGGCAATGCTGTGAGGTCAGTATCGGCCGTGCACGCCTGAAGCTGTCCGGCAACCTCACCCCGGCCATGCTGTCGGCTCTGGTTCGCGAACTGAAGAGAGGTGGCTGATGATATCCCTTCCTGCGGGTTCCCGCATCTGGCTGGTGACGGGCGTTACCGACATGAGAAACGGCTTCAACGGCCTGGCCTCCCGCGTGCAGAATGTCCTCAACGAGGACCCATTCAGCGGCCACCTGTTCATCTTCCGGGGGCGCCGTGGTGATATGGTAAAGCTACTGTGGTCCGATGAGGATGGTCTGTGCCTGTTCATCAAACGTCTTGAGCGTGGACACTTCGTCTGGCCCGCTGTCAGCGACGGGAAGATCCATCTGACCCCGGCGCAACTGGCTATGCTGCTGGAAGGCCTCAACTGGAAACATCCACAGTCATCACAACGTCCTGGCCTGCGGGTGTAACCTGTTGTAATGTCGGGTGTATGAAAAATGAACTCCCTGACGATATCGACCAGTTAAAAGCCATGCTGCGTAAACAGCGGGCGATGCTGAACGACCAGCAGACCCGGTTGCGCCAGTATGCAGGCCAGGTGGCGGGTTATGAGCAGGAAATCAACCGCCTGAAAGCACAGCTGGATAAACTACGGCGAATGCTGTTCGGTCAGAGTTCGGAAAAGAGCCGTAATAAGCTGGAAAACAAAATCCGCCAGGCAGAGAAACGGTTGTCAGAGCTGGAAAGCCGACTGGAGGCGGCAAAAACCTGCCTGAATGGCAACGAGCCGGTACCGGATATACCAGCAGATAGTGTTGTCGTGTCGCAAACGACGCCAGAAAAACCCACCCGCCACACCGCCCGAAAACCGCTGCCAGCCGACCTGCCTCGGGAAACACAGACCTTACTGCCAGCGACCAGCGTCTGCCTGTCATGTGGTGGAGAGCTGAAGGTGATGGGAGAAACTCTCTCTGAGCAACTGGAGATCATCAAAACCGCCTTTAAAATCATCGAAACGGTCCGACCGAAGCTGGCGTGCAGCCGGTGCGACGTTATCGTGCAGGCCCCGCTCCCGGCAAAGCCGGTAGAAGGCAGTCGTGTGGGCAGCAGCCTGCTGGCCCGCATCCTGGTCGGAAAATATGTGGAGCATACGCCGCTGTACCGGCAGACAGAAATCTACGCCCGTCATGGACTGGCGCTGAGCCGTAACACGATGGTCCGCTGGGTCGCGATGATGGGCAACCGGCTTCGTCCGCTGCATGAGGCGCTCAACCAGTACGTTATGCAGGCTGGCAAGGTGCACACTGATGACACGCCGGTCAGGGTGCTGGAGCCCGGGAGTGGTAAAACGCGAACCGGTCGGCTGTGGGTCTACGTCCGGGATGACCGTAACGCCGGGGTGCCAGAACCGCCGGCAGTCTGGTTCTCGTACTCAGCGGACCGTAAGGGGGAACATCCTCAGCGACATCTCTCAGGGTACAGAGGCGTGCTTCAGGCAGATGCGTACGGTGCTTACGACACGCTGTATGAGTCCGGGCACATCAGAGAAGCAGCGTGCATGGCGCATGCCAGAAGGAAAATCCACGATGAGCATGTTCGACGCCCGACAGAAATGACGAATGAAGCGCTGAACCGTATAGGTGCGTTGTATGCCATCGAGGCGGAAATACGCGGCAGCCCGGCCGGGAAACGGCTGCAGATAAGAAAAGCACGGTCGGTTCCGCTGATGACATCGCTGCACGAGTGGATAGAGGCGCAAATGACGACGCTGTCGGTTCACGCGGAGACGGCGAAGGCGTTCGCGTACATACTGAAACAGTGGCACGCCCTGAATGAGTACTGCCGTAACGGTCAGGTGGAAATCGACAATAACATCGGAGAAAACGCGCTGCGCGCGGTGGCGGTTGGCAGAAAGAACTACCTGTTCTTCGGCTCTGACAACGGGGGTGAGGCAGCAGCCATCATCTACAGCCTGCTTGGCACCTGCAAACTGAACGGTGTGGAGCCGGAAGGTTGGTTGTGCGAGGTGATAAGCAAGATCAACGACTGGCCTTCAAACCGGGTACATGAGCTGCTGCCCTGGAACCTATCCTCCGTAAAATAATCCTTACGCCACGTTCATTATGGGGCGCTTACGCCGGTGATGGGGGAAAAATAGTTTCAGGTGGCATTCGATTGACAGGCAAGTAAGGCAGGGCTTCGCAAAGCAGTTACGCTGTAGGGACATGGGGGAGCGGGGTGCTGACAGGGCTAGCACAGAACAGCTATGTCCCTACAGCGGAATAAAGAAAAATCGAACGCAGTTCGATGGAGAGTCCGGTTGCCCAGACACGCCCGGAGGTGGGCTGTTCCAGGCGGTTAATTAGGCGCATGGTGGTGGTTTTGCCGCAGCCGGAAGGGCCAATCAGGGCCGTGGTGGTTCCCTCTTCAAACGTGATGGAGAGATCGTCAAGCGCTTTACGCGGCGAACCGGGATAAATTTTGCTAATATTTTCCAGTTTAATCATTAGATTAGCCCTTTAACCAGGTCGATAAAACAGACGCTCCAGCAGGGCGAAAAGCGCTTCGATACCCACAGCGAGCAGAATAATTGGCACCGCGCCTACTAACAGGCGCGACATGTCCATGATGGCAATGCCGGTGGTGACAAAATCACCCAGACCGCCGCCGCCGATAAATGACGCCAGTGCCGCTCCGCCGACCACCTGTACGGCGGCGGTACGACAGCCGGCGAGGATACCGGGGGCCGCCAAAGGCAGCACGATTCTGCCTGTTACCTGCCAGGGGGTGAGCCCCATGCCGTGCGCCGCTGAGAGCGTATCCGGGTTAACGGACTGAATGCTGGTGCACGTGTTGAGCAAAATCGGCGGCACGGCCAGCACCACCAGCGCGACGACCGAGGGCAGCAGGCCAATGCCGAGAAACGGCATAACTGCCGCAAGGATCGCAAGGCTTGGGATCGTCCGCAGCGTGCTGGTGCCGCTGGTGATGATAAAGGCGAGGCGAGGGAGGTTTGCGATCAGCACACCCGTCGGGATCGCAATAATCAGGGCGATGCTGAGCGCAAGCCCACACATCGTCAGATGCTGCCACACCGCCTGCCAGAACAGCGGTTGGTTATCCAGCACCCATTGCCATGCCTGCGTTATCATTGGCTTCTCCCTTGTGAAATACGCCGCTGGAGCCGGACAAAAAACAGATCCGCGCCGATCGCCAGCAGTGACGTTAATCCGCCGCCGATAAATATTTTCTCCGGATAGCGCTGATCCAGCCCGGCGAGAATAATCGAGCCAAGCCCACCGGCGTTGATATATGCCGCGACCGTAGCGATGCCGATAAGCGTGGTGGTGGTAATGCGCAGGCCGGTGATGATGAACGGTAGCGCCAGCGGCAGCTCCACCTCGCGCAGATTGCGCCAGGTGCCGTACCCCATTCCCCGCGCTGCTTCGCGGACGTCCAGCGGAACAGCGTGAAAACCGGCAGCAATATTGCGGGTGAGGATCATCAGCGCATAGGCCGTCAATCCGACGATAGCCGGCAGCATGCCGATGCCGAGCCACGGAATGAGCAGGGCGAATAGCGCCAGCCCAGGAATGGAAAAAATCATGCCGGTTACCGTCATCACCAGCGCGTACAGCCGCGGGCGGCGGGCGGTGGTAATGCCGAGAAACAGCGAAATAACGAACGCCATCAGCATCGCGGCGCCGACCAGTACCAGGTGCTGCCAGAGCGCCAGTAGAATGTCGTCATAGTGTCGTGTCGCCCAGCGCATCAGGATGTCTCCAGCAATACGGCCTGGCTTGCAAGCCATTCCGGCTGCATTATCGCGTCGGCCAGAATGGAAATGTCGCCAGCGCTGGCGCGGTCTTCATCCAGCGGCGCCACCCGGGCGCGGATTTTGTCATGTAGCGCCGCTGCATAGCGCCCGGGCTGCGGGGCCTCCTGAAGATCCAGCGCCTGCGCAGCCACCAAAAGTTCAATTGCTACCAGATAGCGTAGGCTTTCCATGAGTCGCGTGGTTTTGGCTACGATGCCCATTGCCTGCGAGGCGTAATCTTCAACCCGATCGGCCACCGGTATTGTCAGTGGGGAGAGCGGCTGGGCATGGTGCGCGATATCGCTGACCAGTGCGGAAACCGTTTTTTGCAGCGTGGCGAAACCTGTCTGCCCGGTGTGGCGGGTGAGAAAACGCGGCAGGCCGCTGGCGGCGGGCGACATCAGTTTCATGATGCGTTCACCGCTGCACGTGGCATGGCGGGCGAGGGCCAGCCCGAGGCTTTCCAGCGCCAGCGCCAGATGCGTGACGTCAAAATTGGCATTTGCCAGCACCAGTTCCGGCTCTGCCAGCAGGCCGGGGTTGTCGTCGGCGCTGTTGAGTTCCAGTTCGACCGCCGCGCGCGCATTTAGCCAGGCGTGGCGCACGCAGGCCAGCACCGGTGCGACGCAGCGGAAGCTGAGCGGATCCTGCAAGGCGCGTGTGCCGTCGGGCTGGAGCAGCGGGCTGCCATCCAGAAGCGACAGCAGCCAGGCGGCGGTTTCTGCCTGCTGCGGCGCAGGGCGCATTCGCGCCGCCCAGGGCGTTAGCGGCGTAACGTTGGCGCGAAACGATTCAAACGAGAGCGCTATGGCACCCGCGTGAGCGTTTATTAACCGGGCTATATCCAGCAGAAGCAGCGCACCGAGGCCGACGCTTGCGGCATTGGATGAGACAAGCGCCAGCCCGTCTTTTCCGCGCAGCGGTGCAGGCGCCACTCCAGTCTGGTTCAGCAATGTGGAGACCGATTCCACCGAGCCCCGATATTCGGCCTCGCCATCGGCAACGAGCGCACGGCCGATATGCGCCAGCGGCGCGAGATCCGCTTCGCCGATCGAACCGATAAGCGGAACTCGGGGATGAATACCTTCGTTGAGAAAGGCCAGCAACGTCTGCACCACGGGCAAAGAAATGCCCGATGCGCCCTGTGCCAGGCCCGCAAGACGCGCCAGCATTATCGCGCGGACCTGTGCAGGCGTTGCCTGCGGCCCTACGCCCACTGCCCGCGCCAGCGGGATTCGCCGCTGAATTGCCTGCAGCAGATCCTCATCGTGGCGGCCGCCCTGCGCGTGCAGTACCGTGGTATCGACATTTGCGCCGAGTCCGGTGGTGACGCCATAGATACGCTTTCCGGCGCTGATGCTGCGTATCAGAAAATCAAAAGATGCGCCAATGGCCTGCTGCGCCTGCGTTCCCAGCGCGACAGTCTGGCCGCAGTCGGCGACTGCCCGCACGTCTTCAAGCGTGAGCGGTACATCACCCAGCATAAGTGTCGTTGTCACGATCGTACCCTATTTGATTAGGCCCTTTTTGCGCAAAAAGTCTTCCGCCACATCGCTCGGTTCTTCTTTATTCTTTTCCACTTCCGCATTCAGTTTTTGCATGGTGGCGTTATCAAGCAGTTGGCTGACGTTATTTAAAATGTCGCGAACCTGGGGATGCGCCTGCAGTGCCGCGTTGCGCACAACCGGCGCAACTTCGTAAGGAGGGAAGAGGTGTTTGTCATCGTCAAGCGCAACGTACTGGTTTTCAGCGATTTGCCAGTCGGTGGCAAAGCCGTTTGCTACGTCGATTTGCCCGGCAGCAAGGGCGTCGTAACGCAGGCCGACTTTGGCAAACTGGCGGAAGGCTTTAAATTTAATGCCATAGGTTTGCTCCAGCCCTTTCAGACCGTCCTGGCGATCGCCAAACTCTGCGCCTGCCCCAATAGTCAGTTGCGGAGCGGCTTTAGCGAGATCGGAGAGCGTTTTCAGGTGGTATTTTTCTGCCGTCTGTTTGCTAACCAGCAGGCGTAGCCGTTGTTCACGCCGGCAGGCTGTAGCCAGGTAAGATGGTATTGCTGCTGGTAGGCGTCGCTGACCTGTTTAAATACCTGTGCGGCGTCGGAGGAGGGAGTGCCTTTCACCACCGCGCTGAGCGCCGTACCGGTATATTCCGGATACATATCAATTTCGCCTTTCAGCAGAGCCGCGTGGGCGATTAAGGTTCCGCCCAGGTTTGTTTTACGCTCAACGGAGAGGCCCGACTGCTCCAGCGCCCGGGCATAAATTTCCGCCAGGATATATTGTTCGGTAAAGTTTTTACTGCCAACAACGAAATCTGCTGCCTGCGCCTGCACGGTAATCAGACCCAGCGCCAGCCAGGATGCTGCCAGTTTGTTTTTTATGTTCATCCCCGGTATCTCCGAAAAAAAAGCATGAATTTACTTGTATATACAAACCAGCGAAGCTAGCAGCATAAGGATGAGGGATGAAATAGAAATTCATTCTTTCTTATAACGAAAATTGCAAAGCAAGCTCTGTTGATTCTCTCCTCGCTAAATAAGTACTCCAGATAGGCGTTTCAGGCAGCTGAGGGTTATTCCAGTTGTCTATCGGAAAGACTTTTTACGCCCGCCTGTTGAATCAAAAAATAGGAATTCATAGAAGTGCAAATGCCGGTCTGATACCACATTCAGCGCCACCGTCCAGTGGTGCAATCATTTCGTTGCAGCCCTGTCCCAAAATCCCCTGTTTTCAGAACGCCAGAGGTTCAATAGCTACGTTTATATTCTTTATAGATATAATTCATATCATTTCAGTCATTTCCAATAGTTTCCTTCCTGCTTAATATCATTTGGGAATTAGTTCTATCAATAATTCACATATAATAATCAGTTTAATTAATCAATATATTTGCTGATGTGACGGCAGAAAACAGGCTGGAGATGGATGATAGTTTTACGCAACGTTTCTAAAATATTTAATGTCCGTTCCGGTCAGGTTACCGCCGTTGACAACGTCAGTATGCAGGTTGAACAGGGCCAGATTTACGGGATTATCGGCTACAGCGGTGCGGGGAAAAGTACCCTAATTCGCTTGTTGAACGGCCTGGAAAAACCCACTTCCGGCTGTGTGATGATTAGCGGCCAGGATATTGCTCAGGCCAGCGGCGAAGCGCTGCGCCGGGCACGGCTGAAAATCAGCATGGTGTTCCAGCATTTTAATTTGCTTTGGTCGCGTACCGTCAGTGAAAACATCGCCTTCTCGTTGCAAATTGCCGGGGCGCCAAAGGCGATGATCCAGCGCCGGGTGCGGGAGCTAATTGAGCTGGTCGGCCTGAGCGGTAAAGAACGTGCTTATCCCTCCCAGTTGAGCGGCGGTCAGAAGCAGCGAGTGGGGATTGCCCGTGCGCTGGCCAACAGCCCGGATGTACTGCTGTGCGATGAGGCTACCTCGGCGCTTGACCCTCAGACTACCGACGCGATCCTCGATCTGCTGCTGGATATCAACCGCAAGTTGAAGCTGACCATTGTGCTGATCACTCACGAGATGCATGTGGTACGCAAAATCTGTCATCGCGTGGCGGTGATGGAAGCGGGCCGCATTGTGGAAGAGGGCGAGGTATTGTCGGTCTTTACCCACCCGCAGCAGCCAATCACCCGCCAGTTCGTGAAACAGACCGCCGTATACAGCAGCGCCGATACTCCGTTTAATGCCGACCTGGTGGATGCTGGGGCGGGATCTGTGCTGAAACTGACCTTCGTTGGGCAGAACACTCAGCAGCCGATCGTCGGTGAGTTGATACTGAAGTACGCCCTGCCATTTAATATTTTGCACGGAAAGATGATGCAAACTGCCAACGGCACCTTTGGTGAGCTGTGGCTGCAGGTTCCTGCCTCTGGCACGCAGCTGGAAAGCATTCTGGCCGATCTGCACGCCCATGAAATTTCAACCGAGGTGGTAAAACATGTTTGAGTCTCTGTTCCCGCATTTGAAAGTTGACCAGCTGTGGGCAGCCACCGGTGAAACGCTGTATATGACCGCACTTTCCGGGTTGGCGACCTTTGTGCTTGGCATCCTGTTTGGACTGGCGCTGTTTCTGACTGCGCGCGGTGGCCTGTTCCAGAACCGCGCCATCTACGGCGTGATTTCCATTCTGGTAAATGTGTTCCGCTCCATTCCTTTCATTATTTTGATCGTTTTGCTGATCCCGTTTACCAAAACTCTGATTGGCACCATTCTCGGCGCAAACGCAGCGCTGCCCGCGCTGATTGTAGGTGCGGCACCGTTCTATGCCCGTCTGGTGGAGATTAGCCTGCGCGAAGTGGATAAAGGCGTGATTGAAGCGTCGCGCTCAATGGGCGCGCGGTTGAGTACGCTGATTTTCCGCGTGCTGTTGCCGGAGTCTTCGCCCGCCCTGGTTTCCGGTATTACCGTGACGCTGATTGCGCTGGTGAGCTACAGCGCGATGGCAGGCGTCATTGGCGCAGGTGGCCTGGGTAATCTGGCATATCTTGAGGGTTTTCAACGTAACCACGGTGATGTAACTCTGGTAGCGACGGTAATGATTCTGGTGATTGTTTTTGTCATCCAGTTTTTAGGTGATGTTCTGACCACATGGCTCGATAAACGTTAACTTTTAGGAAAATCTAAATGAAAAAAACACTGACGCTGCTGGCTGCAGCAACCCTGGGTGCCATGAGCCTCAGCGCATGGGCGGACACGTTGACCGTTGGCGCATCCAACGTACCGCACGCTGAAATTCTGGAGCAAGCGAAGCCAATTCTGGCGAAGCAGGGTATCGATCTGGAGATCAAACCGTTCCAGGATTACATCCTGCCGAACACTGCGTTGGCGAGCCATGATATAGATGCTAACTATTTCCAGCATATTCCATATCTGAACAGCGTACTGAAAGATCACGCGGGCGATAAGACCTATGATTTTGTCAGCGCGGGCGCAATTCATATCGAGCCAATCGGTATCTATTCCAGGAAGTTTAAGTCACTGAAAGACCTGCCGGAGAACGGCAAAGTGATTATGCGCGATGCGGTGGCGGAAGAGGGGCGGATTCTGTCTATCTTTGAGAAAGAGGGCGTGATTAAGCTGAAGCCAGGCGTGAGCAAGATTGATGCGCGCATTACCGACATCGTTGAAAACCCGAAGCACCTGAAGTTCCTGCCTAACGTTGAGGGCGCGTTGCTGCCGCAGATGTATAACAATGATGAAGGCGATGCGGTGGTGATTAACGCCAACTATGCGATTGATGCGGGCCTTAACCCAGTTAAAGATCCTATCGCGGTAGAGAGCGGTGAGAATAACCCGTATGCTAATATTATTACCGTGCACCGCGGTGATGAGAATAAGCCGGATATTAAGGCGCTGGTGGCCGTGCTGCACTCAAAAGAGATTCAGGATTGGATCCGCACTAAGTATAAAGGCGCGGTGATCCCTGTCAGTAACTGAGTTTTTACCGTCTGAGGTTTCGGACTGGGGGAACTGAAATAGCGTGGAAAAGCCGGCTTTGTGAGGCTGTACATAAGATTGTGTCATTGCCTGATTTTGATAGGTTCAATCCACCATCAAAAACAGGTTGTGTTATGGACAAAAAAACAGTTGCAGGCTCTGGCTAACGAACTGGCCAAAAATCTCAAAATCTCTGAAGATCTCAGCCAGTTCGCTCTCCTCCTGAAGAAAATCGGCCTTGAGGCGGCTCTCAACGCCGAAATGTCCTACCTCCGGGCTACGATAAATATCAGCCCACATCGGGGGGTTAACGCCCGTAACTCATCGCCACGTTTTGAGCGGCGGTCATCTGCATGTACTCCCCGCTGGTGAACTCCCCCCCATCCGGGCCGCAGCGACGGAAGGAATGGGATCGGACTCTTGCCCCCCCTTTGTTGTGAAACGGAGACTGAGCGAAGGCAAGCTGGTAGAAGTTTTGCCGGGAATAAGTGCGGCAGAGCTCGCCGTCCATGTCATATATCCCAGCCGCAGACATCTACCAGCGCGTGTTCGAACATTTATTGATGAGTTGCGAAGATATCTGAACAGCGACTGCTTCCCGCCATAAACAGCGAGGAGCAGTCACACCGTTACAGTTTGCTGCTTAACGACCCTTCCAGCTACAGGTATGGATACCCTGGTTATCGAAGGGCTCAAGGCGCTAAAGATCAGAAATCGTAACCCACGGTGGCAACGATGGCGCGTTCAGCTCCCCAGTAGCAATAGCCGGTACCGTAGCAGGCGGCCACATATTTACGATCGGTCAAGTTATTAGCGTTCACCTGTAGCCAGGCTCCTTTCAGACTGCTGTTCCAGGCTCCGAGATCCGCGCGTACGGAAGCATCCATCAGCGTGACAGACGCTAAACGGGTACTGTTTTCGTTATCAGCCCACTGTTTACCGATGTAGCGCACGCCTGCGCCTGCGGACAAACCGTAATCAAACTGGTAGCGCCCCCAGGCGGAAGCCATAGAGTTGGGGGACAGGTACGGTGTGTGGCCATCGTTGCCGTCAACCGCGTCCTTAAAGCGCACCCGGCTTAAGGTATAACTGGCGATGATGCTCAAATTCGACGTCAGCTGGTTATGCGCTTCCAGCTCGATCCCTTGCGAATGCACTTTCCCTACCGGCTCGTAGTAAGCCTCACGTACGATGCGGTTGCCCACGTCTTTCTGGGTCAGATCATACATCGCAATGCTGTAGAGATCCCTGGTGCCAACCGGCTGGTATTTCACCCCGACTTCATACTGCTCTGCGGTGGTGGGTTTCAGGATACTGCCGTCCTGCCCGGACAGCGACTGTGGCGTAATAGCCTGACTATAGCTGACGTAAGGTGAAATACCGTGGTCGAAAGCATAAAGCAATGAAGCTCGGCCGCCGACATTGTCGTCCTGACGGCGGTGTTTTACACCGGTTGAGTAGGTATCCGTCTGTGACACAATGCGGTCATAGCGGCCAGAAAGATCCAAATGCCAACGGTTCCACACCGCCTCATCCTGCAGATATATCCCCGTCTGATAGTAACGCCGCTGACTGCCATAGAAGTCGTAATTATAACGGGCTCCTACGGCTTCCCCTGTACGGGCGTTCAACTGATTAGCGTAGCCGCTCGCGTCTCTGAGATCGTTTTTGTACTGATGGTATTCCGCACCGAGCACGACTTTATGCTGGAGATCACCGGTGTTGAAGTCCGCTTCCAACTGGTTATCGATCGCCCAGGCGTCCAGGGATGATCGCGAGCCGGAATAGTAGCGATTCAACAAGTCCGAATTGCTGGAGTCCCAGCCTATCTGATACACCTGATCGAGATCGACATTAGAGTGGGAATAACTGGCATTAGTGCGGAATGCCCAGGTTTCGTCGAAGCGATGCGCAAACGCCAGACTATAGATCTGCTGGCGGCGTTTAAACTGATCGAGGCTACTGTCGCCATCATAGAAACCATTACTCAGTTTATAGCCGTTATGTTCGGTAATGCTGCCTTCGCCCGGTACAGCGCTGTGGTAACCCCCGGAAGGCGCTTTTTCCAGATAGGCTCGCAGTAGTAGCGAGGTATCTTCACCGGGTTGCCAGAGCAGCGACGGAGAAATGGCGTATTTTTCTTCACGCGTGTGCTGGTACTGTGTATCGCTGGAACGCGTCAGTCCAGTCAGGCGAAACGCCAGCTGATCGTTAATCGCGTTGGTGTAATCAAAAGCGGCCCCCTTGGTGTTATTGCTGCCGCCAAGCAGGCGTATATGACCCTGTTCTGTGAACAGCGGATTTTTTGAGGTCTCCATCACCAGACCTCCAGGGACAGTCTGGCCATACAGTGCGGAGGACGGCCCTTTAATCACGTCAATACGTTCCAGGAACCAGGGATCGACTTGTAACACGTTATAACTACCGGCATCACTCATCAGCCGCAGACCATCGAGGAAAACGTTGTCGACGTCGCTACCGTGGAACCCTCGCAGAGACACCGTGTCATAGCGCGTTGCCGCGCCGGCAAAGTTGGTGAAAGCTCCGGCGGTGTAGTTCAGCGCTTCATTGACAGTTAAAGCGCCTTGATCTTCCATCTGTTGACGGGTAATGACTGAAATCGACTGCCCGGTGGTGATCAACGGTTTGTCTGTTTTGGTCGCTCCTTTACTGCTGGTAACCGTGTAGCCGCTGGTTGGTGCATCCGCAGAGTCCACTGTAGAGCCAATAACCGTCATGTTATCTTCGGCAAAGCCGCAGGAGGGAACGGTGGCTGCCAGACCACACAAAAAAACAGAACGTTTCAGCGTAAAGGCGATCCCCATTATCAAATCCTCATTATTTAAAGCGCAGGAAACGTCATTATCACTGCATCGTGCCGTTTTCAGGCTATGCGCGGCGATGAGTTATGTATGAGCAACAACAAAAGAAGGTTAACTATTGCGTACCGCGCTTGGTGCGATACCGTAGCGGCGGCGAAAAGCAGTGGCAAAATTCGTGGCGTGTTGATAGCCGGACATCCAGGCCGCCTGCTGGACGCTGTAACCCTGTTGTAGATGCTGATACGCCAGCGCCAGCCGACGGTCACGCAGGTAATCGAACACTGAGTCGCCATACGCCTGACGGAACTTAGCGCTGAGGCTACTGGGGCTCATTGCCGCATTGCGCGCCAGCTCGTACAGCGTATGCTCCTGTTGCGGCTGCTGCTCCAGTCGCTGACGTACGCCTTCAAGCCGTCCCCACTCGCCGGGAGGGAACAGTGGCGATACCGGGCATTCCGCCATCATTGCATGCCCCAGAACCTGCATTGCCACCCCGTCCAACAGCAACTGGCGTGTTATGAGCGGGGAGCTGCACGCCAGGGCCGCATGGATGCCGGCCAGTAAATACTCCGGCACGGACCATAGACAGCAAGGATATTTCATCTGCCCCCATTCGGATAACAGATCGGCCATTGCTGGCGATAGCTGCAGGCTCTCAGGAGAGAATCCCAGCACCATCGTCTTCAATTGCGCATCCGCCTGATGACTAACGTTCATCACCCATTGCTCGCCTAGTCGGGTGGTTAGCGCCATCCCTGGACGCACGATAAAATACCGCTTGCCCAGCCGGATACGTAAGCAACCCTCCAGAACGATCAGCGAGCACATCGGTGAACTACGCAGCGAAGTGGATTCATACGGCTGCATAACCTGCACGTGGGAATGGGTGAGTTGAATACCTGATGGCAGCAACGTCTCTTCAACGCTCCCTCGTACGACAGTGTGCCGATCTTTATCACAACTGTTGCGAGACGAAAGCGTCGGGAAACGGTAGTCGATTCCATAACGTTCGCCAAAATCTAAGAAGTCTTCAACTAAAAATGATTGCGCCGACGGCGTGGCGGCGTGGTGGTTGGTCATATTCGTCACAGGAAATCAGGAAACGATGGTGAAGTATTATCAGACCAAAGAGATATAACGAACAAGAGGAAACGATAATTATTCTCACTTATATCGGCGGTTCTTTTGAATCGCCACGGGTTTAACAGCCACCTCAGAGTCATTTATGGACTTGATCTCCTCCCTGAAAACAGTGCCAGTCTAAACTGAAGTATCCGGTCTTTATTCCTGCTCACAGAGAGGCTTATTGCCATGAAAAAGAGCCGCTATATCGAAGAACAGATTGCATTTGCGCTGAAACCGGCACCCGCGTCGGGGAAGCCTGCAGAAAGATGGGGATTTCCGTGGCAACATTTTACATCCATGGACTACTTCTGTTTTGCAAGTACTGAATCTGGTTTTGGGTTGTTACTTACATCTATCCGGCATCAGGAAAATCTGTGCCCAAATGGGTAATCCGCACGCAATCGCCTCAACAACTGGACGGCCTCAAAGGCCAGTATAAAAATCAGGTTCCGATTGTGCAGGTGCAACCTGTCGCCATTTCTCAGTACGCTGCAACTTTTCTGGCCGGGTATTAACTTCCCACTGCCTGATACTCGGTCTCATTTCTCAGCATCGACCAGATTATTCTCGCGTTTTTGTTAGCGACCGCCACGGTCGTTTTATTAAATCCGCGCCGTTCCTTATCAATGTATGGATGTGGTTTTACATGACCTTCTGACTTCTGAACGGCCACGCGCTGGATATCACATTGTGGATGCCAGCTGCTGCAGGATACTGGCCAGTTGCTGCCGGTTCGGCCCTGTAACTGAGAGGCACTCCGGCCGCCTTACCTCTTAATGGCGCCCTCGATACTATCCGTGAGATGTATTGTAAGAAGCTACGAAAGATTCCCCGTCAGCCTCAGGGGATTTCATTCCTGAGAGCTGGAAAAGGCACCTGTATAAATAACCGGTAACTGTCAGATCAGGTCTGAGCTAATAAATTTTATTGTCCGGACGGTCACAACTCACCTCTCTCATTCGTCATCTTTATGTGCTAACTACATAAATGAGGAATTGAAATGTCGACACCTTTAATGAATACCGCCCCGGTAAATCACTCGCAAACTATTGCCAATGTTTTCTCCGCCTTGCTGAAAGTGCATGGCAGTATCGACTCGCACGGTCTGGAACGTAAGATCTACCATCTCGTGTTGTTGTGTGCTTCGCAAATCAACGGCTGTGGCTACTGTGTCAAAATGCATACCAAAGAGGCTCGCGAGGACGGTGAAACCGATGCTCGTCTGGACAGCTTGATAGTATGGAGGCATGTCGATGATTTCACGCCTCGCGAACGGGCGGCGTTAGCCTGGACGGAGGCGCTAACGCGGCTTGAACGTCACACCGATTATGGCCCTCTGCGCGCGGAGTTGCGTGAGCACTTTTCTGAGGAGGAAATTAGTGCGCTGACCGCCAATATCACTATGATAAATCTTTGGAATAGAATCCATATTTCCGGCCATTAATATGCAAGACGAAAAGTACGCAGATCTGTTTGAATCCAGAAGGCCGTTTCTGAACGGCCTCGCCTATCGCATTTTAGGCTCTTTGGCCGATGCGGAAGATGCTGTGCAAGACACCTTTATTAAGTGGCTGCATGTGGATCGCCGCACAATCCTGAATCCAGCTGCCTGGCTGACTACGGTCTGTACTCGTCGCTGCCTTGATCTGCTGCGCGGCGCGCAGCAGGCTCGCACTGACTATATCGGCGTTTGGCTTCCGGAACCTCTTCAGACAATGGCCGTTGAAACATCCGAGCAGCAAATGCTGGACCTTTCATCATCGCTATCAATGGCCTTTATGCTACTGCTCGAAAGGTTTACGCCCCGCGAACGCGCGGCGTATTTGCTTCATGATATCTTTGACCTCCCCTATGCAGATCTTGCCATAACTTTGGACGCAGAAGAGGCAACCTGTCGTAAACTGGTGTCACGTGCGCGGGAAAAGGTTGGCCACCCGCAGGTATGTAGCGTTATTCCAGAGGAACGGCAGGAAGCGTTGCTTGCCTCTTTCAAAGCCGCGGTGGAAACCGGGAATATCAAACCGCTTTCTGCTCTGCTGTCAGAAGATATTGCGCTCAGAGCGGATGGCGGCGGCAAAGTTTCCGCCAATCCGACACCGATTATCGGCAAAATCGACGTTCTTGAGTTCATCGGCGGTAAACTGTCTGCGTTTTGGCGAACCTATGAATGGCGACCTGCGCGCATCAACGGCCTGCAAGGCGTTTTGCTCTTTGACCAAAACCATATCGTAGCGGCAGTCAGTTTTGCTCTTGATATCGATGGCTATCTTGCGCAGATATTTATTGTACGCAACCCGGACAAGCTTTCACGACTCGGACGTTTATGGGAAATACCCCTGCGCTAAAAATGCAATGTTCCAGTCACTGGATAAAACCCAACGGGTTTCGTGACGTTCTGTTTTTAGAGCCTAACCTGGCAAGTGAAAACGGCCAGTGGCTTTATCACTCCCGTCGCCGCAGGTTGTGGATTTCCTGTGTGGAAACGGGGCTGATGCCAGGGCTGGCATTACTGTCACGGGGTTAACCATCGTGCCGGAGTGGAAGTGCTGGCGCAGACGAAATCCTTCGTAGTTCGATGGAGAGTCCGGTCGCAGAAAAGCAAAAACCCAGCCATAGGCTGGGTTCTCTGAATAGTGGTGCCCGGACTCGGACTAACGCCGGAGGCGTTGAACGGCGCGCCTGTCGCGCCGGCCCCGAAGGGGTGAGCCGCTGGCGGCGAATAATCGAACGTAGTTCGATGGAGAGTCCGGCTGCAGAAAAGCAAAAAACCAGCCCGTAGGCTGGTTCTTCTAAATTGTGGTGCCCGGACTCGGACTAACGCCGGAGGCGTTGAACGGCGCGCCTGTCGCGCCGGCCCCGAAGGGGTGAGCCGCTGGCGGCGAATAATCGAACGTAGTTCGATGGAGAGTCCGGCTGTAGAAAAGCAAAAACCCAGCCATAGGCTGGGTTCTCTGAATAGTGGTGCCCGGACTCGGACTAACGCCGAAGGCGTTGAACGGCGCGCCTGTCGCGCCGGCCCCGCAGGGGGGAGCCGCTGGCGGCGAATAATCGAACGTAGTTCGATGGAGAGTCCGGCTGCAGAAAAGCAAAAAACCAGCCCGTAGGCTGGTTCTTCTAAATTGTGGTGCCCGGACTCGGAATCGAACCAAGGACACGGGGATTTTCAATCCCCTGCTCTACCGACTGAGCTATCCGGGCAACGGGGCGCATTAAACCGTAATCCACTTCGCGCGTCAACCACATTTCTTGATTTTCCTGCCGATTGCTTAACTTTGCGGCAGTTTTGCATCAGACGCCGCGTTTTGGCCATTATTCACATCATCCCGTTGTCGCCCTGACGAATTTTCCAGCCGCTGACCGCAGAGATGACGTGGCGTAAACCGGAGAGGGTATAGTCGCCGATCACCTCTTCATCTTCGCGCGGCGAGCTGATGGTAATCTCCGCATCGACGCCGTGGCGGTAGGTCCCGTGGTGGCTAAAAATCGTGCCGATGAAGCATTTATCGTTCAGCCAGACGGGAATATAGGCTACCGTTTCATAAATATAGTTGGAGGGGATGCCGCTGTAGTAGTTATCCGCGTCGTCGGAGGAGGTGCCGGGAGGAATGGGGCAAATTGGCGCGTCGCTATCGGTTTGCGGCTTATCCTTCAGCAGGCTGCCCTGCATGATCTCCAGCGACTTAAGTAAATCCGCCTTATCCCTGGCATTCAGCGCCGGCGTTAACGGCTGGTCTTTCTCCGGCGAGCTGATGGTATCCAGCGTATAGCGGTAGCGAATCGTCACCGCAGGGGTCCTGTCCGTCGGGCTGAACGGACGCAGCAGATACAGATTATCCTCGCCAAACTGGCCGTTGTACCAAAGCGCATATACCTGGCCGTTAATTCTGACCCACCGGCTCCACTGGTTGGCCCCGCGCCCGTTGAGGGAGTACAGCGCGCCGGGCACGCCGGCGTCAAAATCATCGTCGTCATCGCTATCGCTGCCGTTGACGCTATCGAAGGTGTCATCACCGCGTTTTAAGACCCCGGTATAGCTGAACAAGCCGGTTCCGCCGACGTAGCTATCGATTATTAAGTCGCGCCTGCCGTCGTTATCGAGGTCGATAAGCGTGAAGCTGACCTTGCCGTTTTCCGAATCAGCGCTGATATCAGAATGAAGAAACGCCTGCCACTCATCGTCGCTGATATCGGCGGAAGGCTTGTTTGTTGACACTAAAGTATCGTCGGCATAGGTCAGCGTAAAGTTGGTGACGTGCCCGGTGAGCGGGAACTGCTCGGCGATTTTATTTAGCTCCAGCTCCGGATTGGCCTTTTGCTCTTTCAGCACGGCGCTATACAGCGCCTTGAGCGCGAGATTATCGGCGTCTTTCTGCTGCTTTGGGCGCACCTGGCTGACGAAGGTCGGCAGCATCCAGGTCCCGCCGGGGGTGATTTCGCGGCACATGCCGGTGGTATATTTCAGGCTCTGGACAAACGCTTTGCCATCCCAGACCCGCTCCTCCCCGCTCACGCAGTCGGCGATGCCGCGGCCCTTGTTGAAGAACGCGATGACGCCATCGGCATAGCTGGAGGCATCGGTGGAGATCGGCTGAGGTTTAGCCTGCGGCGCGCTATCCACCACCCACATGGCGTAACCGTCGTTATAGGCGGCCCGCCAGCACAGCGCCTGGAGAAGCAAATGGCTTTTATCGATCGCGGTGGCGGTGATTTGCCGCTCCTGCGCGGGAATATCTTTGTTTTGCCAGTCATCACAGCGGCTATTCAGCAGCGGGACCAGCTCCGGCAGGAAGCGCTGACTCTGTTTGGCGGTCAGCGGTTCCGGCTGCGCGTTGGCGAGCGTGGGGGCGGCGATAATCTCCGGGGCGGGCAGCGCGTTCAGCGTATTGCTATCGTCGGCATCGCCTTTGCGCAGCAGCGCATCCGCGGTACCCAGGCGCTGCTGAAATTCATCGATCTTGAGAAACACCGCGCTGCTGCCCGCGCTCGAGAGCGGTTTGCGCTCTCCGTTGAGCGAAATCTCAATCCGGCTTTCATGCTCGAGGGCCTGAATCAGCGCGGCCGTTTGCGTGCTATCGAAGCGGAAGTGGCTGTCGTCTTTGGCATCCAGCGTCCCGCGATCCTGATTGTCGATCAGCAGGCGAACGGTGGCGTCAGGGGGAATATCACGATCGGTCTGGGCAAAGGTCACCTGGCCGCTTACGCGCTGCTCCGGGCCTGCGCTGCGGGTTAGCAGAACGCTGACTTCGCCAACGTTGACGCCGTAGCCCGCGGCCCGGCAGGTGCCGGTATTATCGCAGGCCGCTTCCCAGTCTTTATACGCGAAAGAAAAACCCTGTACGGGAGCCGCCAGCAGCGATATCGGACATAGCCCGATGATGGCAGCCCAAAGGAGAGAACGCATATAAAAACCCTGTCAGCATATCGGTGAGAGGGAAATTATATGCGCGAAGGATCGGTTAAGATATCGGAATCAGGTTAACGCGCCGCCCATTCGACACTGGGCAAAGCGCAGGATGTCTTCCGCCAGGCGCTGGGCGGTATCGACGTCGGCCTGGCTGCGCTTCACCAGCAGACGGCTCAGACAGCCTTCGATGATAAGCTCCATCTGTTTGGCGACCATCGCCGGATCGTCCACTTCCAGCTGGGTCAGCAGTTCGTGCGTATAGGCGAGCGAAGCCTGCTTCTGCTGTTCAGCCAGCTGATGAATCGGATGCTGAGCATCCGGATAAAAAGTACAGGCGGCAATAAACAGGCAGCCGGGATAGCGGTGATTGCTCACGCAGCGGGTCAGCGCCGCATAGCGCGCCAGCAGCTTCTGCTCCGTCGTTAGCGTCTCGTCCAGCAGCAGCTGGCGACGCCATGTATCAACCTGATGGCTGAGATAGCGGAGGGCGTCATACAGGAGCGCTTCGCGGTCTGGCCAGAAGCGCTTGAGGTCATCGATCGGATAAGCAACGCGCTCGGCGACCATCTCCAGCGTGGTGTTGGCGATACCTTCGGTTTCAAGAATTTGTATGGCCTCACCCAGAACATCTTCACGTTGCACGGTTTTCTCCTCCATTTTACCTCCTAAAGTGTCGTTCACGGTTGCCGATCGCGCAAATGGGCGCTGAATGCCGCGGCATCCATAAAGCCGGTTACGCGCTGCGCGGGCTGCTCCTCTCCCTGCGCATTGAAGAACAGAATCGTCGGCAGGCCGAGCACCTGCAGATGCTTCAGCAGGGCTACGTCCTGCGCGCTGTTCTTCGTAACATCTACCTGCAACAGAACGGTATCTTTCAGGGCCTGTTGCACTTCCGGTGTGCTAAAGGTGTATTTTTCGAACTCTTTACAGGCAACGCACCAGTCAGCGTACAAATCGAGCATGACCGGTCGGCCTTTAGCCTGCGCCAGCGCGCGGTCGAGCTCATCGACGGTGCTGACGCGGGTAAACGCGAGGTGCGCCTGCTGCTGCGCCGTCGGCGCATCGAACGCCCAATCCTGCAGCGGACGAACGCTCACCAGCGCGGCGGCCAGCAGCACGATCTGCACGATGCGTTGCCACGGACGCGTGGCGCCGAGGGAGGTGATAAATGCCCAGCTAAAGAAGGCCACCGCCAGCAGCGACCACAGGCGCAGACCCCAGACCTCACCCACAATGCGCCCCAGTAAAAAGACCGGCAGCGCCAGGATAACAAAACCAAACGCGGTCTTCACATGGGCCATCCACGGGCCGCTCTTCGGCAGCAGGCGGTTGCCAAACACGGTGACCAGAATCAGCGGCAGCCCCATGCCGAGCGCGTAAAGATACAGCGTGCCGCCGCCCAGCCACAGGTTACCGCTTTGCGCGATGTACAGCAGAATCGCGCTCAGCGGCGCCGTCGTACAGGGCGAGCAGATAAGCCCGGCGATGGCGCCCATGGCAAACACGCCGCCGGCTGAACCGCCCCGTTGGGTATTGCTCATCAGCGTCAGACGCGTCTGCAGCGATGACGGCAGCTGCAGGGTAAACAGGCCAAACATCGACAGCGCCAGCAGAATAAAGACCGCCGACAGGCCGATCAGCACGTACGGATGCTGCAGCGCCGCCTGGAACTGCAGGCCCGCTGCGGCAACCACCATACCCAGCGCGGTATAGGTTAGCGCCATCCCCTGGACATAGATAACCGCCAGCAGCAGAGCGCGGGCGGTGGAGAGCCGGCGTTCGCCACCGAGCACGATACCAGAGATCAGCGGATACATCGGCAGTACGCAGGGCGTAAATGCGATACCGATACCAATTAATAGCGCCCAGAGCGCGGAAAACGGAAGCTGGCCGCTCGCGGTGACGGACCGGTCCGACGCGGAGGGCGCGGCGGTTGTCACCAGCGGCTGCTCCGCGAGCGCCGGACGCGGTTCTACCGGGAGCGGCGGGTTAAGCTTCGGCTCTCCGACGCCGGGAAGGGCCGGACGAGCGGGAGACTGGCCATCGCTGGAGAGCGCCAGCGCCGCGCTGAGCGGCACCACTTTGCTTTCCGGCGGATAGCAAAAACCGGCGTCGGCGCAGCCCTGCCAGGTCACGGTCAGCGTAGCCCCTTTGGCGGCCTGGGTGAGCGTAACCGGCACGCTTAGCCGCTGGCGATAAATCTCACTTTTGCCGTAAAACTCATCGTCGTGCCACTCGCCGGACGGCAGCGATGGCTCAATAAAAGCGGCGTCAGCGGCGCTGAGCTTGATCTGTTTGCGGTAGAGATAGTAACCCTCCTTGATTTGCCAGGTCAGGTTTATCTCGTGCTGGCTCTGCTGAAAATCAAAGGCAAAAGCCTGGTCAGCGGGCACAAAATTTGAGCGGCCGGGCGTATCAAAGAGCCCGGCGAAGGCGGACGTACTGCAGAGCAGCAGAATCAGCGTAATGATGCGTTGAGCCATGAGAGGTAATCAGTGTCTCCGTGAGTGACGGGCAAAACCAGTAATTCGGGGGTTTGATACGGGTGATGGGACTTCAGGCACTCCAGCAGCGCCTGCTGATGGGCGCGGTCGGTTTTGAGCAGCATCTGCACTTCATACTCCTGCTCGAGCTTGCCTTCCCAGTAGTAGAGGGAGGTCGCGCCCGGCAGAAGAGTGGCGCAGGCGGCCAGTTTTTCTGCCAGCGCTTTGGCCGCTAAATCCTGGGCGGTCGCTTCATCCGGCGCGGTACAGAGTACAACAACGGCATCAGGCGTAGTCATCGTGAACCTCGTATCAGCGAAAAGAGGCACTATAGCACGCAAGCTGCGGGGGGATTAATGAAACGGGCCACGATGTGGCCCGAATTTAAGCAGTTTTACAGCACGATGCCGCCGATGACGAACCCCAAAATGACGCACAGGGTAATGGCGATCACCCCGGGGATCAGGAAGGCGTGGTTGAAGACGTACTTGCCGATTCGGGTAGAGCCGGTGTCGTCCATTTCGACCGCCGCCAGCAGCGTCGGGTAGGTCGGCAGGACGAACAGCGCGGAGACCGCGGCAAAAGAGGCAATAGCGGTCAGCGGGCTCACGCCGAGCAGCAGCGCCGCGGGCATCAGCGCTTTGGTAGTGGCGGCCTGGGAGTAGAGCAGGGTCGCGGCGAAGAACAGCACCACCGCCAGCAGCCACGGGTAGTTGTGCAGCAGATCGCCCGCCACGGCCTGGATATCAGAGATGTGCGCCTTCACGAAGGTATCGCCCAGCCAGGCGACGCCGAGCACGCAGACGCAGGCGCTCATCCCGGATTTAAAGGTGCTGGCGTTCAGCACTTCGCTGGTATCGATCTTACTGGTGATGCTAATCAACGTGGCGATGGTCAGCATGAAGACCACGATCGCTTCGTTGCGCGGCAGCACCGGGTTCTGAATCAGCCCGACGGTATCGCTGATGGCGGTGGCGTAGAACATGACCGCGACGATGCCGATCAGGAACAGCAGCACGGAGCGTTTGGCGTGCGGCTTCAGCTTGAACACCTGGCTTCCGCGCAGTTTGACTTCCCCTTTCGCCAGGCGCGCCTGGTAAATCGGGTCATCCTTCAGCTCGCAGCCGAGGAAGTTACACACCACGGCGGTGATCATCACGGCGATCAGCGTCACCGGAATACAGATTGCCAGCAGCGTCAGGTAGCTGACGCCCAGCGGCTCAAGAATGCCGGCGAAAAACACCACCGCGGCGGAAATTGGCGAGGCGGTAATCGCAATCTGCGAAGCCACCACGGCAATCGACAGCGGGCGGGAGGGGCGAATGCCTTGTTCCTTTGCGACTTCGGTGATCACCGGCAGGGTCGAGAAGGCGGTATGGCCGGTGCCGGCGAGGACCGTCATAAACCAGGTGACCAGCGGGGCGAGAAAGGTGATGTACTTCGGATGACGGCGCAGCAAACGCTCTGCAAGGCTGACCAGATAGTCCATACCGCCGGCAACCTGCATGGCGGCAATCGCGGCGATGACCGCCATGATGATCTCAATGACGTCGAAGGGGATCGCGCCGGGTTTAATTTGAAATATTAAGGTCAGGACGAGGACGCCCAGTCCCCCGGCGAATCCGATACCGATGCCACCCAGCCTGGCTCCCAGGTAGATAGCCAGCAGGACAATAACAAGTTCTGCACCAAACATATGTTCCTTCCTTGTTTTTTAACAAGTTGATATTGAATTGTTGTCATTTCGTAAACCCAGAAAAGCAAAAAGGCATGTCATTGCTGACATGCCTTTGGCTAGTTTAACCTGAAAGCTTACTGTTCGCTTTCATCGGTAAAACGCTTTGCTTTATAGGCCGGGTGCATCAGGTTTTGCGGAGAGAAAATATCGTCCAGCTCCGCTTCGGTGAGCAAACCTCGTTCCAGCACCACTTCCCGCACGCTCTTACCGGTTTCGGCGCAAATCTTGCCGACGATATCGCCATTGTGGTGGCCGATAAACGGGTTGAGGTAGGTGACGATGCCGATGGAGTTGTAAACGTAGCTTTCGCACACCGTTTTGTTGGCGGTAATGCCGTTGACGCATTTCTCCAGCAGGTTATAGCAGGCGTTGGTCAGGATATGAATGGACTCGAACAGCGCCTGGCCGATGACCGGCTCCATCACGTTCAGCTGCAGCTGGCCGGCTTCGGAGGCCATCGTGACCGTGGTGTCGTTGCCGATCACCTTGAAGCACACCTGGTTGACGACTTCCGGCACCACCGGGTTAACCTTGGCCGGCATGATGGACGAACCCGCCTGCAGCTCCGGCAGGTTGATTTCGTTCAGGCCAGCGCGCGGGCCGGAAGAGAGCAGGCGCAGGTCGTTACAGATTTTAGACAGCTTCACCGCCAGGCGCTTCAGCGAGCTATGCACCATAACGTAGGCGCCGCAGTCGGAGGTGGCTTCAATCAGGTCTTCCGCCGGAATAACCGGCAGGTTGCTGACTTCCGCAAGTTTTTGTACCGCCAGCTGCTGATAGCCGTCCGGGGTATTCAGGCGCGTACCGATGGCGGTGGCGCCGAGGTTCACTTCCAGCAGCAGACTCTGCGGTACGCAGAATGCATTTTGTTTCTTCATTCAGCAGCACGTTGAAGGCGTGGAATTCCTGACCAAGGGTCATCGGTACCGCGTCCTGCAGCTGGGTACGACCCATTTTCAGCACGTCCTGGAACTCAACGGACTTACTCTGGAAGCCCTCGCCGAGCTGGTGAATGGCATCGGTTAATTTCAGCAGGGAGGCATAAACCGCGATGCGGAAACCGGTCGGGTAGGCGTCGTTAGTGGACTGGCATTTGTTAACGTGGTCGTTGGGGTTCAGGTACTGGTATTCGCCTTTCTGGTGGCCCATCAGCTCAAGGCCGATGTTCGCCAGCACTTCGTTGGTGTTCATGTTGACGGAGGTCCCCGCGCCGCCCTGGAACACATCAACCGGGAACTGATCCATGCACTTGCCGTTATTCAGCACTTCATCACAGGCGGCAATAATGGTATTCGCAACGCCTTTAGGAATGGTTTGCAGCTCTTTGTTGGCCATGGCAGCGGCCTTTTTCACCATCACCATGCCGCGTACAAACTCGGGAATATCGCTGATTTTGCTATTGCTGATGTAGAAGTTTTCAATCGCTCTCAGAGTATGAACGCCGTAGTAGGCGTCAGCTGGAACTTCCCTGGTACCCAACAGATCTTCTTCGATACGAATGTTGTTTAACATGTGAACCTTCTTTTTCAAGCTGCCAATGAATTCACCAAATACGCAGAATTTATAGGGTTAAGCGCATTTTCTCGCCGAAGATTATTTCCTTAATCGGCCTGGTGCCCACGATCATATGCTGATGATAGCGAATATCAGTAATCTTGATCACTTATTATGTAGTGGGGTCTATAAGAATTATTAATCTGTGAAATGAGTCACCGCTTTGCAGTTCTTGAAAAAAATAAGCGTTTCTGCTGATTGAAATGTGTCGCGTTAGCCCAATATTGATGGGATGCGAATAGCACATCTTAAAGCTGCGGGTGCCGATAGCGGCGCACGCCAATGAAGGAGACGCCGGTGCGTTGGATTCCGTTTTTGGCCTTTTTTTTATACGTTTATATTGAAATCTCGATCTTTATCCAGGTTTCCCATGTCCTGGGCGTGCTGCTGACGCTGATTTTAGTGATTTTTAGTTCGGTGGTCGGGATGTCGCTGGTGCGCAACCAGGGTTTTAAAAACCTGATGCTGATGCAGCAAAAAATGGCGGCCGGCGAAAGCCCGGCGGCGGAAATGATCAAAAGCGTATCGCTGATTATTGCCGGCCTACTGCTGCTGATACCGGGTTTCTTTACCGACTTCCTCGGCCTGCTTCTGCTGCTGCCGCCGGTGCAAAAACACCTGACCCTGAAGCTGATGCCGCATCTGCGCTTTAGCCGGATGCCGGGCGGCGGATTTAGCGCCGGAACCGGAGGCGGTGAGACCTTTGACGGAGAGTATCAGCGTAAAGATGATGAGCGCGACCGTCTGGATCACAAAGACGATCGCTAATCCAGCCGGCCCGGCAGCCGCCGGGCGCGTGGAGCGACAGGCCGGATACGCGCAGCGCGATCCGGCTTTTTTATTGGCGAGCGCCCGGGGTTTCGCTCAGCGGTCGGCGCCGGGGTAAAAGCAGCCACAGCGCCACCAGCACCGTCAGCGCGTACAGGCTTTTCCAGCCGACCATCGCCAGCAGCAGCAGGCACAGCACGCTACCGATGATCGCCAGCACCCGATAGCGTCCCTGCAGCAGCCGGCAGCCCGCCAGCATACACAGCAGGTAAATCATAATAAAAATGCCGTTGGCGTAGACGATCAGCGCGTCGAGGTTGATATCGAGCCAGTAGATGCCCAGGGTGCTGATAACGCAGCAGGCCAGCACCGCATTGAGCGCATTGCGCGGGATTTGCCGGGCCGACAGGCGGGCGAGGCGGCTCTGCGGCCTGTACTGCGCCTGCGACCAGACCAGGCGGGCGAAGCTCTGAATATAGATATTGAGGCTGGCGAAGCAGGCGAGGTAGCCCACAACGCAGGCGATCCACAGCGCCTGTACGCCGAACAGGCGCACCACGATATCCGGCAGCGATGCGGCGGCGGCCATCTCCTTGCCGTAGGCGTGAAAATGCAGCACCAGCACGGTACAGGCCCAGTAGACCGTACCGGCCAGCAGCAGGCCAATCATCAGCGCGCGCGGAAAATCGCGCTCCGGCGATTTAAATTCGGAAGCCAGGTGGGCAAAAGCTTCAAGGCCGACGAAGCACCAGAACATGACCGACAGCGCGGCAAAAAGCTGCGGCCGGTCGATATTCTGCGGCGCCGGGAAGGGGATACTCGCCGGATCGATACCGCCGCGCCACCAGATGGCGACAATCAGGGCCACAATCAGTATCGCTACCAGCGTTTGCAGGTTGGCGCTGGAGCTGGCTCCGCGCGAACCCACCCACCAGATAATGGCCAGCGTCCCCAGTTCAGCGAACAGCAGCTGGCCGTCGTGCCAGCCAAACAGGGCCTGGCTAAAGCCGGTGGCGATATGCAAAGCGGCGGGTAATCCGACCGGAATGACCGATAAAAATAGCCAGCCGGTGACGCGCTCCATGCGAGGGCCGAACGCCATGCTGACGAAATGCGCCACGCCGCCGGCGCTGGGGTAGTGGCGGCCGAGTACGGCAAAGACGATGGCTACCGGGAAGACCAGCAGGATCAGCGCCGGCCACGCCCACAGGCTGTTATCACCCGCAACCAGCGCGGCCAGCGCGGGAACGGCGAAGACGCCGGTGCCCAGTAATGATGTGGAGAGTAGACCCACTCCCTGAGCCAGCCCCAACTCCTGTTTCAAACCACTCATGATGCAACCCTGTCGCCGGCAAAACCCGAATGGTATCACAATCGTTTTTGCTTATGATGTCTGACCGACGCGCCGTGAACGTGTGCCGCCCGGACGCGCGAAAAATTTTTTTTCATTTCGCCCCTTGAAGCAGTAAAAGTCCATCCCCATCTCTCAGGTCACTAGCCGGAAAACCGTATACGGGCCGGTGTCATCCATAACTGATAATGACTTTCTCAAAGGAGAGCTATCAATGAGTATTCGTCCGTTACATGATCGTGTGATCGTCAAACGTAAAGAAGTTGAAACCAAATCTGCTGGCGGCATCGTTCTGACCGGTTCTGCGGCAGCCAAATCAACTCGTGGCGAAATCATCGCTGTCGGTAAGGGCCGCATCCTGGAAAACGGAACCGTGCAGCCTCTGGACGTGAAAGTTGGCGATATCGTCATTTTCAACGACGGCTACGGCGTGAAATCTGAAAAGATCGACAATGAAGAAGTGTTGATCATGTCCGAAAGCGACATCCTGGCGATTGTTGAAGCCTAATCTGCGAACGACACTGAACATACGAATTTAAGGGAAAGATAAAAATGGCAGCTAAAGACGTAAAATTCGGTAACGACGCTCGTGTGAAAATGCTGCGCGGCGTAAACGTACTGGCAGATGCAGTTAAAGTGACTCTGGGCCCGAAAGGCCGTAACGTTGTTCTGGACAAATCCTTCGGCGCACCGACCATCACTAAAGACGGCGTTTCCGTAGCGCGTGAAATCGAGCTGGAAGACAAGTTCGAGAACATGGGCGCACAGATGGTGAAAGAAGTTGCCTCTAAAGCGAACGACGCTGCGGGCGACGGTACCACCACCGCAACCGTACTGGCTCAGGCGATCATCGCTGAAGGCCTGAAAGCCGTTGCTGCGGGCATGAACCCGATGGATCTGAAACGTGGTATCGACAAAGCCGTCGTTGCCGCCGTTGAAGAACTGAAATCCCTGTCCGTACCGTGCTCCGACTCTAAAGCGATTGCTCAGGTTGGTACTATCTCCGCTAACTCCGACGAAACCGTAGGTAAACTGATCGCTGAAGCGATGGATAAAGTCGGTAAAGAAGGCGTGATCACCGTTGAAGACGGTACCGGTCTGGAAGACGAACTGGACGTAGTTGAAGGTATGCAGTTCGACCGCGGCTACCTCTCCCCGTACTTCATCAACAAGCCGGAAACCGGTGCCGTTGAGCTGGAAAGCCCGTTCATCCTGCTGGCTGACAAAAAAGTTTCCAACATCCGCGAAATGCTGCCGGTTCTGGAAGCGGTAGCGAAAGCCGGCAAGCCGCTGGTTATCATCGCTGAAGACGTTGAAGGCGAAGCGCTGGCGACCCTGGTGGTTAACACCATGCGCGGCATTGTTAAAGTGGCTGCGGTTAAAGCTCCGGGCTTCGGCGACCGTCGTAAAGCTATGCTGCAGGACATCGCAACTCTGACCGGCGGTACCGTTATCTCTGAAGAGATCGGTATGGAGCTGGAAAAAGCGACTCTGGAAGACCTGGGTCAGGCAAAACGCGTTGTCATCAACAAAGACACCACCACCATCATCGATGGCGTGGGTGAAGAAGGCGCTATCCAGGGCCGCGTGACTCAGATCCGTAAGCAGATCGAAGAAGCGACTTCTGACTACGACCGTGAAAAACTGCAGGAACGCGTTGCTAAACTGGCAGGCGGCGTTGCGGTTATCAAAGTCGGTGCAGCGACCGAAGTTGAAATGAAAGAGAAGAAAGCGCGCGTTGACGATGCCCTGCACGCGACCCGTGCTGCGGTAGAAGAAGGCGTGGTTGCCGGTGGTGGCGTCGCGCTGGTGCGCGTTGCGGCTAAACTGGCTGGCCTGACTGCTCAGAACGAAGATCAGAACGTCGGTATCAAAGTTGCGCTGCGCGCAATGGAAGCGCCGCTGCGTCAGATCGTATCCAACGCCGGTGAAGAGCCGTCGGTGGTAGCTAACAACGTGAAAGCGGGCGAAGGTAACTACGGTTACAACGCGGCGACCGAAGAATACGGCAACATGATCGACTTCGGTATCCTCGACCCAACTAAAGTGACCCGTTCTGCGCTGCAGTACGCGGCCTCCGTTGCTGGCCTGATGATCACCACCGAGTGCATGGTGACCGATCTGCCGAAAAGCGATGCGCCTGACTTAGGTGCTGCTGGCGGCATGGGCGGTATGGGTGGAATGGGCGGCATGATGTAATCATGTGCTCTACCCCTTAGAAACAAAGAAACCCCCGGGCAGAAATGCTCGGGGGTTTTTCTTTTTTCCCTCTTTTTAGTATAAGGTGTACATCCGGGCCAGCGCGTCCAGCTCATTGATCATGGGGAATAACATGCAGGTAAGATATTTAGCAGGGATTGTCGGCGCAGCACTACTGTTAGCGGGTTGCAGTTCCAGCAACGAACTGAGCTCAGGTGGGCAGAGCGTACGCTTTGTTGAAGATAAGCCGGGGGCGGATTGCCAGCTGTTGGGGACCGCGACGGGTAAACAGAGCAACTGGCTCTCCGGGCAGAACGGCGACGAGGGTGGCTCTATGCGCGGCGCGGCTAATGCGCTGCGTAACCAGGCCGCGGCAATGGGCGGCAACGTGATTTACGGCGTCAGCAGCCCGACGCAGAACCTGCTGTCGAGCTTTGTGCCGACCGATAGCGAAATGAACGGTCAGGTCTATAAGTGCCCGAACTGATCGCTTTCCCCTCTCTCCATTGGGGAGAGGGGAAGGAACGCTAGCGCTGCCGTAGCTGCAAATCCAGCGGCGTCTTGCTCGGCTCGCCGCCGATTTCTCGCGCCAGCTTCGGTACCATATAGCCGGATACCAGCGTCAGCAGCTCGCGCATGATGGCCCGGGCTTCTTCATCTTCGACCATAAAGTGGGCCGCGCCCTGGACCTTATCCAGCACGTGCAGGTAATACGGCATCACCCCCGCATCAAATAGCGCATTGCTCAGATTAGCCAGCGTCTGCGCGCTATCGTTGACCCCCCTCAGCAGCACGCTTTGATTAAGCAGCGTAACGCCAGCCTGGCGTAAACGCGCCATCGCCGCGCGAAACTCGGCGTCGATTTCATTGGCGTGGTTGATATGGTTCACCAGCAGTATCTGCAGCGAGGAGCGGGCGAAACGCGCCGTCAGCGCTTCGGTGATGCGCGCCGGGATCACAATGGGCAGCCGGCTGTGAATGCGCAGGCGTTTGATATGCGGGATCGCCTCCAGCTCGGTGAGCAGCCAGTCGAGCTCATGATCTTTCGCCATCAGCGGGTCGCCGCCGGAAAAAATAATCTCATCGAGCTGCGGATGGGCGGAAATATAGTCCATCGCCGCCTGCCAGTTACGCTTATTGCCCTGGTTATCGGCGTACGGGAAGTGTCTGCGGAAACAATAACGACAATTTACCGCGCAGCCGCCTTTAACCAGCAGCAGCGCGCGGTTGGCGTATTTGTGCAGCAGTCCGGGCACCACGCTGTGCTGTTCCTCCAGCGGGTCGGTGGAAAATCCGGGGGCGGCGATGAACTCTTCCTGCGAAGTAAGTACTTGACGCAAAAGAGGATCGTTGGGGTTTCCTCGCTCCATGCGGGCGATGAAGGCCCGGGGAACGCGCAGCGCAAAGAGGCGCTTCGCGTCGCGCCCCGCCAATAAGTTTGCATCAGCGTCTACATTTAAAAGATGCAGCAGTTCATCAGGACTGGTCACAACATCGGCAAGTTGCGTTAACCAATCTTCTCTGGATGGGGTATTTAGGGTTACAATATGCGCCATTTTGTGGCTTAGCTACCAATTAACAATTTCAGAGGGCCTTATGGCGACTTACTATAGCAACGATTTTCGTGCCGGTCTTAAAATCATGATGGACGGTGAACCTTATGCCGTTGAAGCGAGTGAATTCGTAAAACCAGGAAAAGGTCAGGCTTTCGCCCGCGTTAAGCTGCGTCGCCTGCTGACCGGCACCCGCGTAGAAAAAACCTTCAAGTCTACCGACTCCGCTGAAGGCGCAGACGTTGTCGATATGAACCTGACTTACCTGTACAACGACGGTGAGTTCTACCACTTCATGAACAACTCCACCTTCGAGCAGACTGGCTGCCGATGCGAAAGCCGTTGGCGATAACGCGAAATGGCTGCTGGATCAGGCTGAGTGCATCGTGACCCTGTGGAACGGTCAGCCTATCTCCGTAACCCCGCCGAACTTCGTTGAGCTGGAAATCGTTGAAACCGATCCGGGTCTGAAAGGCGACACCGCGGGCACCGGCGGTAAACCGGCGACCCTGACCACTGGCGCAGTGGTTAAAGTTCCGCTGTTTGTGCAGATTGGCGAAGTGATTAAAGTGGATACCCGCTCTGGCGAATACGTATCCCGCGTGAAGTAATTCACGTCATCAGATGATTGGCGCAGCAGCGATGCTGCGCCCTCTATGACGCGCAAGCTACCGATAAGCAGGCAAGGACGATGAACAACAGCTTAAAGCTTATGGCACTGCTGCTGCTTAGCGGCGCTCTGCTGGCCGGCTGTCATACGGTCCACGGCGTTGGGGAAGATATCCGCAGCCTGGGACACGCCATCTCTCACGCCGCCAGCTAAGCACCGACTTTCTCTCCTCTTCTTCTGAATTTGCGCTTCCTGGCGTACCGCATCGCTTTTGTTCTTAAAAAACGCTGAGATCCCTTCATATCTGGTCAGTTTGTCTATGCTTATAGGGCACGATAACTAAAACTGGTAAATAAGGATGACATTATGGTGAAAAAAGCGATTGCAGCGTTCTTTACGGTTTTGGCTCTCTCCTCTGTGCTGACCGCATGTAATACAACGCGCGGCGTCGGTCAGGATATTTCGGAAGGCGGCAGTGCCATTTCCGGCGCGGCGACGAAAGCCCAGCAATAGACCTGACGGTACGGTCGCCGGCCGTACCGTTCTTTTCATCTCCTGCGCTACTGTTTTATAATATCTGCGCTTTTTCACTCACCTTGCGGGACGACCCGTAAGCGTACCGCATCCGGGGACGGCCCCATCAAGGGAGCCTTATGTCCTGGTTAATTTTGTTTATCGCCGGTCTGCTGGAAGTGGTCTGGGCGGTTGGTCTGAAGTACACCCACGGTTTTAGCCGCCTGCTACCCAGCGTCATCACCATCGTGGCGATGGTGGTCAGCATGGCGCTGCTGTCATGGGCGATGAAAACGCTGCCGGTAGGCACCGCTTACGCGGTGTGGACCGGCATTGGCGCTATCGGCGCGGCGATTGCCGGTATTGTGTTACTGGGCGAGTCCGCCAGCCCGCTGCGTATTGCCAGCCTGGCGTGCATCGTCATCGGTATTATCGGCCTCAAGCTCAGCGCCCATTAATAGCGCTGGTTGACCCAGATAAGTTTGCTCACGTCGAAGCCCTGCCGGGAGGCGATATCCAGCATCTGCTGTTTCACTTCCGGCTCGATTTTCGGCGCGCGCGCCAGCAGCCAGAGGTAATCCCGATCCGGTCCGCACACCAGCGCGTAGCGATAATCCTTATCCAGCGCAATCACGTTGTAGCCGCCGTAGAAGGGGCCAAAAAAGGAGACTTTTAGCGCTGCCCGATTGGTCTCGCCGGTGAAGTAGGCCACGCCATCCGTTTTTTGCCACATGCCGCGATCGGGGTTATAGCCTTTGTTGACGACGTTCAGCCCGCCGTCGTCGCGCAGGCTGTAGGTGGCGGTGACCTTCTCCAGGCCGCGCTCAAAGCTATGGTCGAAGCGGGCGATTTCATACCAGGTGCCGAGATAGCGCTGGGTATCAAACGGACTGACCACCGTCACGCCCTGCGGAGGCGTCGGGGTGCTACAGGCAACAACCAGAAACGAGACGGCAACAGCGGCAACCATTGGCAGCAGACGCATACTATTTTCCTTACTGGTTTTTTGCTAAGTGTAGATTCTGGCGGGGAAAAAACGGGGAAATATTCTGCAAAAGAGAGCCCGGTAACACTCCGCTACCGGGCATCGGGACGCTTAGATAAACAATACGCCGACCAGCGTGACCGCGCTCAGGATGGCGGCCAGGCCGTAAAAGACCCACTTCCCGTTAGGGACGTGAATTTTCAGGTCGTGCATGGTGTGATGAATGCGGTGGAGCCCGCACCACAGCGGCAGGACGATCATCAGGAAGAGAAATGCCCGGCCAATAAAGCTCTGGGCAAAGCCGAGTATGCGTTCGTAGCTGAAGGCGTCAGCGGGCGCCAGGCCCAGCGGCAGCAAAATACCGACCAGCAGGATCATCACCGGAGCAATAATGGCGCTCCACATGCCGCCGGCGCCAAACAGCCCCCAGAATACCGGTTCATCGGAACGTTTTGGGTTGGGATTGATCATTCCAGCCTCCTTACCAGAACAGGGCGATAAGCAGGATCGCCGCCGTTGCTATCGCAGTCACCGCCCACAGCCCTTTAATAACCGGCTCTGGCCCCATTTTCTCGCCTTTGACAATGATATTGGCGGCTTTCGGCGCCAGTTCAAACCAGGTTTTGCTATGCAGCAGCGCGGCGCCCAGGGCGATCAGGTTCAGGATCACCACCAGCGGATTTTGCAGGAAACCAACGTATTCCGCCCAGCTTTCCGCCCCGTGTTTCAGAGCAAACAGTCCGTAAATCAGGATGATGCTGAACCAGACGGCCGGTACAGCCGTTCCTTCACGCAGCATGTAGAAGCGATAAAACGGCAGCTTCTTCCACCAGGTGGAGGTCATCGGCCGCACGTAGGGCTTGCGTTTCGTGGTCATAATGCACTCCTTAGCGTGGTTTCAGGGTGGCGATAAGAAAGTCTTTCGAGCTTTCTACCTTGCCCTGCTGAATGGCGGCCGCCGGGTCGACGTGTTTCGGACAGACTTCCGAGCAGTAGCCCACGAAGGTACAGGTCCAGACGCCGTTCTGACCGTTAAGCTGCGCCATACGTTCCTTTTTCCCGTGGTCGCGGCTGTCCTCGTTGTAACGATGGGCGAGGGTGATGGCCGCCGGGCCGATAAACTCGGGGTTAAGGCCAAACTGTGGACAGGCGGCGTAGCACAGGCCGCAGTTGATGCAGCCGGAGAACTGATGGTACTTCGCCATCTGCGCCGGAGTCTGTTTGTTTGGCCCCTGATCCGGGGTACGCGAATTGCCGATAATATAGGGCTTAATCGCTTCCAGGCTCTCGATGAAGTGGGTCATATCGACCACCAGATCGCGCTCGATCGGGAAGTTAGCCAGCGCTTCGACCTTAATGCCTTTGGTGTATTCACGCAGGAAGGTTTTACATGCCAGCTTCGGCACCTTGTTGACCATCATCCCGCAGGAGCCGCAGATCGCCATCCGGCAGGACCAGCGGTAGCTGAGATCCGCCGCGAGGTTGTCTTTGATATAGCCCAGCGCATCGAGCAGCGAGGTTTGCTCGTCATAAGGAACCTCATAGAACGCGCTGTGCGGTGCGGTGTCCACTTCCGGGTTGTAGCGCACCACCTCGATTTTCAGGTTCTTCATCTCAGCCATTGCTCGTCTCCTTCTTCTCGGCTGCTTCCGCTTCTGCGCCATATACGCGTTTTGCCGGCGGCAGAGTGGTGATCTTCACATCGCCATACTCGAGGCGCGTGGCGCCATCGGCATCGCGGAATGCGAGCGTATGCTTGAGGAAATTGACGTCGTCACGCTCGGTGCAGCCCTCATCCAGGCGCTGATGTGCGCCGCGGGACTCTTTACGCGCAAGGGCCGAGTGGGCCATACATTCCGCCACGTTCAGCCCGTGACCCAGCTCGATGGTGTACAGCAGGTCGGTATTGAACACGCTGGAGCTGTCGGTAATGCGTACGCGCCTGAAGCGCTCCTGCAGCTCGGCCAGCTTATCGACGGTTTTCTGCATCAGCTCCGGCGTACGGTAGATCCCGCAGCCTTCTTCCATTGACATGCCCATCTCGTCGCGAATCTTCGCCCAGTTCTCGTCGCCATCCTGATTGATAAGATCTTTCAGCCGTTTTTCGACGTCGGCGGTCTGCGCATCCAGCGCGCCGGCGTTGGCTTCTGTCGCTTCCGCCGCCCGCCTGATGGCCTGCTCGCCGGCGAGGCGGCCAAAGACCACCAGCTCGGCCAGCGAGTTGGAGCCAAGACGGTTGGCGCCGTGAAGGCCGACCGACGAGCATTCGCCTACGGCGAACAGCCCCTTGATGCGGGTTTCACAGTTCTGGTCGGTTTCGATGCCGCCCATGGTGTAGTGCGCGGTTGGGCGTACGGGAATCGGCTCTTTAACCGGGTCAACCCCGACGTAGGCCTTCGCCAGTTCGCAGATAAAGGGCAGACGCTCCAGCAGCTTTTTCTCGCCTAAGTGGCGCAGATCGAGATAAACCACGTCGCCGCGCGGCGTCGGGATGGTGTTGCCTTTACGCCATTCGTGCCAGAAGGCCTGGGAGACCTTGTCGCGCGGGCCAAGCTCCATATATTTGTTTTTCGGCTCGCCGAGCGGCGTTTCCGGGCCCATGCCGTAATCCTGCAGGTAGCGGTAGCCGTTCTTGTTGACCAGAATGCCGCCTTCGCCGCGGCAGCCTTCCGTCATCAGAATACCGGAGCCGGGCAGGCCGGTCGGGTGATACTGCACGAACTCCATATCGCGCAGCGGAACGCCGTGGCTGAGCGCGATGCCCATCCCGTCGCCGGTGACGATGCCGCCGTTGGTGTTGTAGCGATAGACGCGCCCCGCGCCGCCGGTGGCCATCACCACCGCGTTAGCGCGGATTTGCACCAACGAGCCTTCCATCATATTCATCGCCACCAGGCCACGGACCTGGCCGTCATCGACCAGAATGTCGAGGACGAAATGTTCGTCGAAACGTTGGATTTGCGGGAACTGAAGGGAGGTCTGGAACAGGGTGTGCAGCATATGGAAGCCGGTTTTGTCCGCGGCGAACCACGTGCGTTCGATTTTCATTCCGCCGAAGCGACGGACGTTGACGCTGCCGTCCGGACGGCGGCTCCACGGGCATCCCCACTGTTCAAGCTGGGTCATTTCCGTCGGGCAATGATGGACAAAATAGTCGACGACGTCCTGCTCACAAAGCCAGTCGCCGCCGGCGACGGTGTCGTGAAAATGGTACTCAAAGCTGTCATGATCCTGGGTTACGGCGGCGGAGCCGCCTTCAGCCGCAACGGTGTGGCTGCGCATGGGGTAGACTTTTGAAATCAGTGCGATTTTGGCATTTGGATTAGCCTGCGCTGCGGCGATTGCAGCGCGAAGACCTGCTCCGCCAGCGCCAATTACGGCAAGATCGGCTTGAAAAGTTTGCACGACATTCCTCCAGTTTTTGTTTATTTCGCCGCCGGGCTGGCGAAAATGTGTCACTGCTCCTTTATAGGTAAAGGAGTATAGCCTTAGGGTCGGTAGGGAAAATTGACGTGTTCGATTTTTTATCGATATATGCGGTGATTTATCAACACAATTTATGCTTCCTGGCGGTGAATAAATTTTCGTTATTCTTTACGCCGCCGCGAGCACAAAATTTGTCTCACCCGCCGGTTACGAGTAGACTTCGTGCCCTTGTCTGAAATCGGAGAAAGTACCATGAGCGAGACGGCAACCTGGCAGCCGAGCGCGTCTATTCCAAACCTGTTAAAACGCGCGGCTGTGATGGCGGAAATTCGTCGTTTCTTTACCGACCGTGGCGTGCTGGAGGTGGAGACGCCCTGCATGAGTCAGGCAACGGTAACGGATATTCACCTCTTTCCGTTCCAGACCCGTTTCGTCGGCCCCGGCTATTCGCAGGGGATGGATCTCTATCTGATGACCAGCCCGGAATACCATATGAAGCGCCTGCTGGCCGCGGGCTGCGGTCCGGTCTTCCAGCTGTGCCGCAGCTTCCGCAATGAAGAGATGGGGCGTCACCACAACCCGGAATTCACCATGCTGGAGTGGTATCGTCCGTGCTATGACATGTATCGTCTGATTAATGAGGTCGATGATTTGCTGCAGCAGGTGCTGGAGTGCCAGCCGGCGGAAAGCCTCTCCTATCAGCAGGCGTTCCTGCGTCATCTCGAACTCGACCCGCTATCGGCCGACAAGACCCAGCTGCGCGAAGCGGCGGCTAAGCTCGATCTGAGCAACATCGCCGATACGGAAGAAGATAAGGACACGCTGCTGCAACTGCTGTTTACCATGGGCGTCGAGCCGCATATCGGTAAAGAGCGTCCGACCTTTATCTATCACTTCCCGGCCAGCCAGGCGTCGCTGGCGCAGATCAGCACCGAAGATCACCGCGTCGCGGAGCGTTTTGAGGTCTATTACAAGGGAATTGAGCTGGCCAACGGCTTCCATGAGCTGACCGACGCCCGCGAACAGCAGCAGCGTTTCGAGCAGGATAACCGCAAGCGTGCGGCCCGCGGCCTGCCGCAGCAGCCGATTGACGGCAACCTGCTGGAAGCCCTGAAAGCGGGCCTCCCGGACTGCTCCGGCGTGGCGCTGGGGGTCGATCGCGTGGTGATGCTGGCGCTGGGCGCCGAAAGCATCGGCGAAGTGATCGCCTTTACCGTCGATCGCGCCTGACCCGAGCGAATCGCGCTTCGGCCATCCCGGGGCGGAGAGCTAACCTGACCCGGCGCACGAGCCGCCGGCCAGGTTGAACTTACAGGCTGCCCGCCGTGCGGCTGGATTTTCCTGCAGAGCTCATCGCTCTGCTGCTCTTCCTGCCGTCGATGCTCTCCAGACGCATCTGGAACGGCGGGAACGGCATATCAATACCGTGTTCACGATAGCCCGCCAGAATCAGCTTATGGATCTCGTGACGCAGCGGCATACGGTGGCCCATCTCGGCGGCGTAAATACGCAGCTCGAAAATCTGAATCCCCTGCTGCAGATCGACGAGGAAGGCCTCCGGCGCCGGCGTATCGATAACCAGCGAACAGCGGTGGGCGGCGTTAATCAGGATCTGCGTGACCTCTTCGGTATTCGCATCCGCCGGGGCCGGCACCGTCAGCACCACGCGGGTGACGGAGTCAGACAGCGACCAGTTGATAAACTGCTCGGTGATGAACGCCTTATTCGGCACGATAATCTCTTTCCGGTCCCAGTCGCTGATGGTCGTGGCGCGGGTGTTGATACGGGTAATGCTGCCGGTCAGATCGCGGATGGTCACCGTATCGCCGATACGTATCGGCTTTTCAAACAGAATAATCAGGCCTGAGATAAAGTTGGCGAAGATCTCCTGTAAGCCAAAACCGAGGCCGACGCCGAGCGCCGCTACCAGCCACTGCAGCTTCGCCCACTCAATGCCAATCATCGAGAAGCCCACCAGGCCGCCAATCAGCATCAGCAGGTATTTGGTAATGGTGGTGATCGCGTAGCCGGTGCCCGGCGTGAGATCCAGGTGCTGCAGGATTGCCAGCTCCAGCAGCGCAGGGAGGTTGCGTACCAGCTGGGTGGTGATAATCAGCACCAGAATCGCGATCAGTACCGCTCCAAGCGTAATCGGCTCGATGCTTTCAACGCCCTGTACCGTCGAGGTCGCGTCCCACAGCGAGATATTTTCGAGGAAGCCGAACGCCGAATGGATTTCTGACCACAGCACGATCACCGAGACCAGGGCGACCAGCATCAGCAGCGAGCGCACCAGCCGCAGCGACCGGGTGCTGATCGCATCGAGATCGATTTCACTGACTTCGATCTCCGCCGATCCTTCCGGGCTGCTGGAGTGCGCGACCTCATCTTCGCCCCGCGCGCGTTGGGCCAGAATTTCCGCCCGCCGATGTCTGGCGCGATCGAAGGCCAGCCGGCGGCGCTGAATCAGCATCCAGCGGCGGATGATGTGATAGACCACGAGCAGCAGGAACCAGATCGCCACCGACGTTTCCAGCCTGGCCAGCAGCGCCTGAGCGGTCGCCAGGTAGCCGATGGCCGCCGCCAGCATGGCAATGAGCGGCGCGCCCAGCAGCAGGTTCCACAGCATGCGGTTAACCATATTATCGCCGCTCCCCGATTTATCGAGATACAGCGGAATACCGGCGTGCTTGAGGCTCAGCGTGACCAGCGCCAACGCCCCGCAAATCAGCAGGAAGCACAGGCGGCCGAGGGAGGCCGAGAACTCACGGTCGTTGAGGTTATCGAACATGATCAGCGCAATGATCAGCGGGACGATCAGCCCGATGCTCATCAGGTAGTAGCGCATGGCCTTGGTGACCCGGCTACGCGGCCAGCCGAAGTGGGCGATAAACAGGCCGTTCGGACGCGCAAAGGTCGCGCAAACCATCACCACCCACAGCAGCGGTACCGTGGCGGTGACGCTTTCGCCGATGGCTACCGCCAGCGGGAAGGGCCAGGCGGATTGCAGACCATAGCCGAGGGTCATCCACAATACCGGCAGCGGCGAGGCCACCAGAATCGACCAGAACACGGTGCGTAGCGTCAGCCAGAAATGGTCCTGGGTCACTTTGCCCACGCGGGCGCTGGAACGCTCAAGGAAGCGGGTGAAGTGGCGACGCGAGCTGATGCTGAAGCCTACCAGGATCAGCGCGCCAAACAGCGGCAGCAGCGTCTCCTTGCTGGTTAGCATCATCGCGCTGGCTTTGCCCAGCCTGGCTGACGGTATCGAGAGAGACCAGGCGGCGCAGATCGTGGGCAATTTCCAGCGGCCATGAAAAACCGATTGGGCTGACGTCCGAGGTCCAGAACAGATAGCGGTGGGTCGCTTCGTTCATCTCTTTCAGGGCGTCTTCAAGCTGGCCGTTGGCCACTTTGAGCTTGGTCAGCTCCAGAATCAGCGTATCGCCGCCCTGCAGCAGCGAGTTGAGCAGTTCGCTTTGCGTGCGCAGCTGCGCTTCAAGAATGCGATTCTGCTCGCTGGTCAGCGCCTGACCATCGGCCTGGCGCAGCTGGCGGAGCTGCGTCTGGCTGCCGAGCAGGTCCTCAAAGCGCAGCCGCTGCACCCGCAGCTGGGCCATTTCGGTATCCAGCTGCTGGGGTTTTGGCGTCTCCGGCAGACGGGCGACCTGGGCGCGTAGCGCTTCGCCCAGCAGGCTGGAGGCGCCCAGCCACTGCGACTGCTCGCGCAGCGTATTGAGCGCCTGGCGCACCTGGAGCGTCTGGCTGGAGGCCTGACGCTGCTGTGAAGCAACCAGGTCCATGCGCTGAGCCTGCTGGTTCAGCGCCTGCGACAGCTCGCGGTTAACTTTAAACTGGGCCACCAGCTCCGGCGGCAGGTTTTCGCTGTTCTCCGCCAGCAGCTCGGTGCTTTCCAGCGCCTTTTCGGCTTCGCGCTGGCGCTGGCTGTTGAGCTGATTACGCAAGGCCTGCAGGTAGCCGTCGAGCAACTTGCTCTGCTTTTGCGCCAGATCGGCGCGCATGCGCGACAACTCCTGGCGATTGTTGGCGGAGAGCTGAGCGAGGTCCAGCTCGTTGACCAGCGCCTTCAGACGTGCGGATTCCGCCTGCAGGCTCAGATTTTGCGCCTGTGCCAACGGCGTATTGCTGGTCTGCGAGCCGACGCGACGCTCAACGTCGTTCAACTGACGGCGGGCGTCGGTTTGCTGCTGCGGAAGCTGGTTGAGCGAGTCGGCGATATCGCGGGCGCGCTCCTGCTCCTGCTGGGCCTGACGGCTGGCTTCGAGCAGCTGGCTGCTGACCTGCAGGATCTCCTGGTTCAGGGCATCGGAGGAGAGCGTCGTGGATACCTGGCGCGGTTCATCGGCCAGATTGTTGATCTGCGAACGCAGAGTCTGGAACAGCTTAGGGAAGTTGTCGATAACCTGCTGGTACTGATGCGTGCGTTCGAGGGAAGCGCTACGCTCCTCGAGCGCGTTCAGCGCGGTCTGCAGCGCTTCTACGGTTCCAGGCTGAGCGGGTTTTGCCGCCTTCGCCTGTTCCAGCTCCTGAGCTATCTGTTTCGCGTCGGGAGCTGTCGCTGCGTACGCCCCCAGACTGAGGCTCCAGGCCAGCAGAAAAATATATATCAGGCGCACGGCATAACCCTTTTATCAGCTATTAACCTTCGTCTTGCGTATCGCCGCTCAGAGTGCTGGCGTTGGCTTCGGTCGTGGGCATGGCCTCAACGGCGGTTGCCAGCGGTTGACCAAGCTTAGTCACGGAAAGGTTCTGCAGCTGTTCGAGCAGCTTGACCTTGCCCGGGGCAAACAGGTTGATTACCGTCGAACCAAGCTTGAAGCGGCCCATCTCCTGGCCTTTCAGCAGGGCAATGGAGCCTTCGCTGTCGCCCGCAGGCCAGGTCCAGCGCTTAATCACACCTTCACGCGGCGGGGTCACGGTACCGGACCACACGGTTTCAATACTGCCAACGATGGTCGCGCCGACCAGAATTTGCGCCATCGGGCCGAATTCAGTATCGAAAAGGCAGATGACGCGCTCGTTGCGGGCGAACAGATTCGGGACGTTCTGCGCGGTGAGGTGGTTTACCGAGAACAGATCGCCCGGGACGTAGATCATTTCGCGCAGAATACCGTTACACGGCATGTGCACGCGGTGGTAGTCGCGCGGCGACAGATAGGTGGTCGCGAAGTTACCGTGGCGGAACAGCTCGGCCATCTGATAGTTGCCGGCCAGCAGCGCTTCCAGGGTGTAATTGTGGCCTTTGGCCTGCAGGATTTTATCGTCTTCAATCGCGCCCAGCCTGGCTAATGGCGCCGTCGGCGGGCATGACCAGCACGTTCGGGTCGGTGTTCAGCGGGCGCGCTTCATCGCGCAGCGGTCGCACAAAGAAATCGTTAAAGGTGCGGTAGCTGGCGGTATCGGGCTTCTGCGCCTCTTTCATATCGACCTTGTAGCACTTTACGAACAGATCGATGACCAGTTTAGTCAGCCAACCCGCTCGTTTGCTCGCACCCCAGCCTGCGAGGCGGGTAAGCCACAGTTTAGGCAGAATGTATTGCAGCGAAAGTTTAAGATCGTTTAACAAGGTAGCCTCCAGGCCATTATTTGTCGTTCCTGACCCCCGCAGCACGTCGGGGATCTAAAAAAGGGGTCGATTCTATACGTAAACTCATCCGGGCGACATCAGGGCCCCGGCGGCATAGCGCATTATGCGGACGGGGAGAGCGGCGCAGCCAGCCTGAAGGATGAAGCGTATAGCGATGTTCAGCTTAAATGTCAGTCATCGGATGATGAAAAGCTTTTACGCGTTTTTACCTGTACTTCGTTCATGCTTTCCAGGATGCGGTGGTAGTTTTCAAAACGGTGCGCGTTGATGCTGCCATTTTCAACCGCTTCGCGAATCGCGCAGCCCGGATCGGTATCATGCTTGCAGTCGCGATATTTGCAACGGCCTAAATAATCGTGAAATTCGACAAAGCCGTTGGTGATTTGTTCCGCATCAAGGTGCCAGAGGCCAAATTCGCGCACGCCGGGGGAGTCGATCACGTCGCCGCCGTGCGGGAAATGGTAGAGGCGCGCGGCGGTGGTGGTGTGCTGGCCGAGGCCCGAGTTGTCAGAGACGTCGTTGGTCAGGATTAGGTCGTCGCCGAGGCCCAGCAGCGCGTTCAGCAGGCTGGATTTACCCACCCCTGATTGCCCGGCAAAGATGCTGATGCGGCCGGTGAGGGCCTCTTCAAGCGGCTTCAGGCCGTCCTGGGTGCGGCTTGATACCATCAGCACGGGATAGCCGATTTTGCGGTAGATATCCATCTGTTCGTTGACGAACGCTAAGGCGTCTTCGTCCAGCAGATCGATTTTGTTGAGCACAATCAGCGGCTCGACGTCCAGCGCCTCGCTCGCCACCAGGTAGCGGTCAATAATGTTTAACGACAGCTCGGGTAAAATCGCGGAAACGATGACGATCTGATCGATGTTGGCGGCGATGGGCTTAACGCCATCATAGAAATCCGGACGCGTTAGGACCGAGGTCCGTTCGTGCACGGCCTCAACGATACCTTTTACTCTCACGCCGTCGGCGGCGTCTTTGCCCGGGCGCCAGACTACGCGATCGCCGGTTACCAGCGAACGGATCGTCCGGCGAATGTTGCAGCGGTGGACGCCACCGTCAACGGATTCGACGTCGGCATGCATGCCGAAACGGCTGATGACGATGCCTTCGGAAGTCTCGCCAAACAGATTGTCATCGTAGTCGGCCTTCTCCGAAGTCGTTTTCAGGCGGCGCTGGTGGTTGGCCTTGACGCGGCGCTGTTGGCCTTTGGAGAGTTTATTTTTACTCAATCGAACTGGCTCCTGGTCGCCCTGTAGGGGCAAAACCTCTATGATACACGCTATTTTAGATGAATATAGTCACGCAAGAAGGGTGGAAAATAGCATGAGTGCAGATGAAAACAACCTGATTTGGATCGATCTTGAAATGACGGGGCTGGATCCGGAGCGCGATCGCATCATCGAAATCGCCACCCTGGTGACCGATGCAAACCTCAACATTCTGGCGGAAGGGCCGACCATTGCGGTACACCAGTCTGACGCGCAGCTGGCGCTGATGGACGAGTGGAACGTGCGCACGCATACCGGCAGCGGTCTGGTGGAGCGCGTCAAGGCCAGCACCGTGGGCGATCGCGAGGCGGAGCTGGCGACTATCGACTTCCTCAGGCAGTGGGTGCCCGCGGGTAAATCGCCGATTTGCGGCAACAGCATTGGCCAGGACCGCCGCTTCCTCTTCAAGTATATGCCCGAGCTGGAAGAGTACTTCCACTACCGCTACCTTGACGTCAGCACCCTGAAAGAGCTGGCGCGCCGCTGGAAGCCGGAAATTCTCAACGGCTTTAAAAAGCAGGGCACCCATCAGGCGATGGACGACATTCGCGAATCGGTGGCGGAGCTGGCCTACTACCGCGAGCACTTTATCAAGCTGTAATCATGCTGCCGGGGTCACGCGGTCCCGGCTATTTAAACCACTTCTGCTCCATTTGCCCGAATTCAGGGGAGGCCTTGACGACCTCCAGCGCGGCATTCAGCGCATTGAGCAGCTCAGGATCATCCTGACGCACCGCGATCGCCAGCTGCTTGCCATAGTATTTGGCATCGGTTGCCTGCTCGTCGATGATGGCGTAATCCGGATTCTCCTGCAGCCATGTCTCGGCGCTGGCGCGATCGCTCATCACCCCGTTAATGCCTCCCTCCTGCAGCGCGCTGAACGCGGCCGCGTCGCTATCGTACGAGACGACGTCCACCTCTTTTTGCTTATCGTGCAGATAGCGCTGGTGAATGCTGCCCTTAGCGACGCCGATCTTTTGTCCCTTCAGGTCGGCAAAACCGTGGGCGCTATTCTTCGCGGTGACCACCACGCCGGAGAGCCTGCTGGCGATAGGGCTGAGTAAAGGCGACCTGCTTTTCGCGCATCGGGATAACTTCGATGCCGGCGATGATGGCGTCGAATTTCTTAAAGCGCAGCGCCGGGATCAGGGTCGCAAAGCCCTGAGGGGTGAACGTGCACTCAGCCTGCATCTGTTTACAGAGCGCCCTGGCGAGATCGATATCAAAACCGGCAGGCTGGTTCCTGGCGTTGACGGTTTCAAAGGGCGGATTGGCCGTCGTGGTGCCAAAATGCAGCGTCGTTGCCGATGCCGTTCCCATCGCCATCACGATCGGCAGCAGGACGGAGAGCGCTTGTTTCATTTTCATTTCCCTGTTTGTCGTTGTTGTTGACCGTCAATGGGGCGATCGCACCCGCGGACCGGGGCGATTTTGCGCCTTTAGCAAGGCTGGAAAAAGTTATTTTGCCTTACGCGCTGCTTATTTATACAATTCAGCGCGCTATATGGCGATAAAATGTCCATTCAGACAAAAATAGAAAAAAAGTGCGCGCAGGGGGGTTGCAGCTAAATCGAATTCTCGTATAATGCGCCTCCCGTGACGAAGCAGAAATGCAAATCACGACGCCATAGAAATATGGCAAGAAGTACGCGGGAATAGCTCAGTTGGTAGAGCACGACCTTGCCAAGGTCGGGGTCGCGAGTTCGAGTCTCGTTTCCCGCTCCAAAATTTGAAAGGCACTATCCTAATCACAGGATTTCGGCTTGCGATAAAACTACCCAAGTAGCGCAGGTTGAAAGACGAAGATTAAGCGGGAATAGCTCAGTTGGTAGAGCACGACCTTGCCAAGGTCGGGGTCGCGAGTTCGAGTCTCGTTTCCCGCTCCAAATTTGATAGTTACCACACCCAAGCGGGAATAGCTCAGTTGGTAGAGCACGACCTTGCCAAGGTCGGGGTCGCGAGTTCGAGTCTCGTTTCCCGCTCCAAATTTCTTCCTCATGCTCAATTTATCCACAGTGCAATAGCGCGCCGGGGATGCCTTCCGTTGCATACGGGAAAATACTGTAAACAGAGTTATCCACAGGTTAGATGTCAGCAACTTGTTGCTGAAAAACTTCGACTTTTGAATAATATCAGTTCATCTTATTGAAATTTAATAATAAAATTTCATTTCAAAGTGTTAATACGATCACTTGACGTTCGTCTGCATGTTGAAACGCAATGTGTTTTTGTTTTTATTCACAGCCTGTGAATGAATCAGGCGTCTCGCGGAAGGCCTTTTTCAACCACCCTGACCAGCCGCTGTTTTTTAGGCAGCTGCACCTCAACGACGTTGGTATTGCGCTTGTCAATTTGCTGCGCCACCGCCCACTCAATGTGTTCATCGAGTAGTGAGTGCTCACCTCTGCGGCTTTCCAGCGCCTTGAGATTCGCTTCATCCCACGGCGCATTTCCCAGCGCAACGGCAATATTGCGTAACCAGCGCAGATGGCCGATACGGCGAATTGCCGAACCTTCGGTTACCTTCAGAAAATGGCTCTCACTCCAGGCAAACAGCTCCACCAGCGGCGGCGCATGCAGCGCTTTTCGCGGGCTGAAATCCTCTTCATCCGTAAGCTGAGAGAAGCGGTTCCACGGGCAAATCAGCTGGCAGTCGTCGCAGCCGTAAATGCGGTTGCCGATCAGCGGGCGAAACTCGACGGGGATCGCGCCTTCCAGCTCAATGGTCAAATAGGAGATGCAGCGGCGGGCGTCGACGGTATAGGGCTCGACGATTGCGCCGGTCGGACAGATCGTCATGCAGGCCACGCAGCGCCCGCACTCTTCGGCGACCGGCCGATCGACGGGCAGGGGAATATCAACCAGCAGCTCGCCGAGGAAAAAGAACGAGCCGGCATCGCGGTTAATAATAAGTGAGTGCTTACCTGTCCAGCCAAGACCCGCTTTTTCCGCCAAAGGACGCTCCAGAATAGGCGCGGAATCGACAAACGGTCTAAAATTGAGCGAAGCACACTGTTCCTGAATCATCTCACCGAGTTTTTTCAGGCGGTTACGTAGCAGCTTATGATAATCACGCCCAAGGGCATAACGGCTGACGTAGCCAAGACCGGGATCTTTCAGGGTGCGGGCAAACGCGGCATTTGCAGGCAGGTAGTTCATCCGTACGCTGATGACGCGTAGCGTACCGGGAAGAAGCTCATGAGGGCGCGCGCGCATCATGCCGTGGCGCGCCATCCATTCCATCTCTCCGTGGTACTGTTTGTCCAGCCATGCCTGCAGTTTGGGTTCGCTGACGCTGAGATCGGTATCGGTGATACCCACCTGCTGAAACCCTAGTTCAGTGCCCCATTGCTTGATTTGTTGCGCTAACTTATTGAGATCGAGGGGCTGTAACATGATGGACCATACAATGACGAGAAACCCTGTCAGTATACCACACTTCATCTGGCCTGCAGAGGCGCTACGGCGTGCGGAAAAAGAGGCCGCCGATAGCCTCGGGCTGACCCTGTTTGAGCTGATGCGCCGGGCCGGCGAAGCGGCTTTTCAGCTGGCGCGAAGCCAGTACCCCGCCAGCCGGCGCTGGCTAATTCTTTGCGGCCACGGCAACAACGGAGGCGACGGCTACGTCGTTGCGCGCCTGGCGCAGGCTGAAGGGATTGAGGTGACGCTGCTGGCGCTGGAGAGCGAGAAGCCGCTGCCGGAGGAGGCGCATGCCGCTCGCGAAGAGTGGCTCAACGCCGGCGGGACGATCCACGCGGCGGATATTGCCTGGCCGGAAGAGATCTCGCTGATTATTGACGGCGTGCTGGGCACCGGCCTGCGCAGCGCTCCGCGCGGGCCTGCCGCCGTGCTGATCGCGCGCGCAAACGCGCATCCGGCGCCGGTAGTGGCGCTGGATATCCCCTCCGGACTCAACGCGCAGACCGGAACCGCGCCGGGGGCGGTGATCCATGCGGCCCACACGCTAACGTTTATCGCCCTTAAGCCGGGGCTGCTAACCGGTAAAGCCCGCGACGTGGTGGGTCAGCTGCGCTATTGCTCCCTGGGCCTCGATAGCTGGCTTGCCGGGCAACCGTTCCCGCTGACGCGCTTTGATGCCTCGCAGCTGGCGGGCTGGCTGCCGCCGCGCCGCGCAACCTCCCATAAAGGCGATCACGGCAGGCTGGCGATCGTTGGCGGCGCCCGCGGCACCGCCGGCGCCATCAGGATGACCGGAGAAGCGGCGCTGCGGGCGGGAGCGGGGCTGGTCCGGGTGTTGACCCATCCGGAAAACATTGCGCCGATTATTACCGCCAGACCTGAGCTAATGGTGGATGAGCTCACCGCGCAGAGCCTCGATGAAAGCCTGCAGTGGGCTGATGTGGTGGCGATCGGTCCGGGCCTCGGCCAAAGCGAATGGGCGACGCGGGCGCTACGCCAGCTGGAGAGCTTTGCGAAACCGATGGTGTGGGATGCGGATGCGTTGAACCTGCTGGCAATCAATGCCGATACACGTCACAATCGCGTGCTGACGCCACACCCCGGCGAAGCTGCCCGCCTGCTTAACTGCAGCGTGGCAGAAATTGAAAGCGATCGCTTACATTCTGCTCAACGTCTGGTAAAACGTTATGGTGGCGTGGTCGTGCTAAAAGGCGCGGGGACGGTGGTGGCCAGTGAAGCAGGCGAGATGGGTATTATCGATGCCGGCAATGCCGGTATGGCCAGCGGCGGAATGGGCGATGTGCTCACCGGTATTATTGCCGCTCTGTTAGGGCAAAAGCTGACGCCGTATGATGCTGCCTGCGCCGGTTGCGTGGCGCACGGCGAAGCCGCAGACCGACTGGCTGCCAGAGATGGCGCCCGTGGGATGCTGGCGACCGATCTCTTTTCCACGCTCAGGCGTGTTGTTAACCCGGATGTGATTGACGTAGACCATGATTAACCGAGTGATTCCTTTACCCGACGAGCAGGCAACCTTAGACCTTGGCAACCGCATTGCGCGGCTCTGTACGGGCGCCACGGTCATCTATCTGTATGGCGATTTAGGCGCGGGTAAAACGACCTTCAGCCGCGGCTTTTTACACGCACTCGGCCACCGCGGGAATGTCAAAAGCCCGACCTACACGCTGGTGGAGCCGTACACCCTCGAAAACCTGATGGTGTATCACTTCGATCTCTACCGCCTGGCGGACCCCGAAGAGCTCGAGTTTATGGGGATCCGCGACTATTTTACTGACGATGCTATCTGCCTGGTTGAATGGCCGCAGCAGGGCGCGGGCGTGCTGCCCGAGCCGGATGTTGAAATTCATCTTGAGTATCAGGCACAAGGGCGTGAGGCGCGCGTAACGGCAGTCTCCTCATTGGGTGAGTCTTTACTGGCGCGTTTAGCCTGAAGGATCGCGGGATGAAATATCGCATAACCCCCTGGCTGGCCGCGGCGCTGATGCTGTTTAGCATGCAGACCCTTGCGGCAAGCTTATCCGATATCCAGGTCTCTAACGGAGAACGGCAGGCCCGTATTACCATTAGCTTTATCGGCGATCCCGAATACTCCTTCAGCCCGCAAGGCAAACGCACGGTGGCGCTGGATATCAAGCAGACCGGCACCCTGCAGGGATTACCGCTGCTGTTTAGCGGCAGCAACCTGGTGAAAAGCATTCGCTCGGGCGCCGCGCAGGATACGCAGTCTCTGCGCCTGCTGGTGGACCTGACTGAAGATGGCAAAACCCGCGCGGTGAAGCAGCAAAACGGCTCTAACTATACCGTGGTGTTCACGATTAACGCCGATGTTCCGCCGCCGCCTCCACCGCCTCCGGCGGTCGTGAAGCGGGTGGAAACGCCGACGATCGCGCCGCGTCCGGTGCCGGTGGCGCCCGCGCGCAATCCGTTTAAGTCATCCGCTAGCGAACGGCAAATGGTTATGACCGAGAGCCATCCCGCGACGCGTCCGGCCGCTCGTGCCGCGGCAACGGACGATAAGGTTATTATTGCGATCGACGCCGGCCACGGCGGTCAGGATCCCGGGGCGATCGGCCAGAACGGCACCAAAGAGAAGAACGTAACCATCGCCATTGCCCGCAAGCTGCGTACGCTGCTGAACGCCGACCCGATGTTCAGGCCGGTGATGACCCGCGACGGCGATTACTTTATTTCGGTGATGGGCCGTTCCGACGTCGCCCGTAAGCAGAATGCCAACTTCCTGGTGTCGATTCACGCCGATGCGGCGCCGAACCGTGACGCCACCGGCGCTTCGGTATGGGTGCTGTCCAACCGTCGCGCCAATAGCGAAATGGCGGGCTGGCTTGAGCAGCATGAGAAGCAGTCCGAGCTGCTCGGCGGCGCGGGCGACGTGCTGGCAAACAGCCAGTCGGATCCCTATCTGAGCCAGGCGGTGCTGGATTTACAGTTCGGCCATTCCCAGCGCGTCGGGTATGATGTAGCGACTGACGTATTGAGCCAGTTGCAGCGGGTCGGCGATCTCCATAAGCGCCGTCCGGAACACGCCAGCCTCGGCGTGCTGCGTTCGCCGGATATTCCGTCGATCCTTGTCGAAACCGGCTTTATCAGCAATACCGGCGAAGAGCGGCTGCTGGGGAGCGACAGCTATCAGCAGCAGATTGCCGAAGCGATTTATAACGGTCTGCGTAATTACTTTATGCAGCACCCGCTGCAATCAGCCCCGCGCGGAGAACCCGCGCAAACGGCCAGCGCCGCGTCGCCTGGCAGGACGTTGATAAATTAAGGAGTCAGCCATGCCGATTCAGGTCCTACCGCCGCAGCTCGCCAACCAGATTGCCGCAGGTGAGGTGGTGGAACGTCCGGCGTCGGTGGTTAAGGAGCTGGTCGAAAACAGCCTTGATGCCGGCGCGACCCGCATTGATATTGATATCGAACGCGGCGGCGCGAAGCTTATCCGCATTCGTGACAACGGCTGCGGCATCAAAAAAGACGAGCTGGCGCTGGCGCTGGCTCGTCACGCCACCAGTAAAATAGCCTCTCTCGACGATCTGGAAGCCATCATCAGCCTCGGCTTTCGCGGCGAAGCGCTGGCCAGCATCAGACTCGGTGGCGCGGCTGACTCTGACCTCCCGCACGGCGGAGCAGCAGGAGGCCTGGCAGGCCTACGCCGAAGGGCGCGATCAGGACGTGACCGTCAAGCCGGCGGCGCATCCGGTCGGCACCACGCTGGAAGTGCTGGATCTGTTCTATAACACCCCGGCCCGCCGCAAATTTATGCGTACCGAAAAGACGGAATTTAACCATATCGATGAAATCGTCCGCCGCATCGCGCTGGCGCGTTTCGACGTCACGATTAATCTCAGCCATAACGGCAAGGCGATGCGCCAGTATCGCGCCGTACCCGCGGGCGGCCAGCGCGAGCGGCGGCTGGGCGCTATCTGCGGTACGCCGTTCCTCGAGCAGGCGCTGGCGATTGAGTGGCAGCACGGCGATCTGACCCTTAGCGGTTGGGTGGCCGATCCGCTGCATACCAATCCGGCGCTGGCGGAGATCCAGTACTGCTACGTCAACGGCCGTATGATGCGCGACCGGCTGATCAACCACGCCATTCGCCAGGCCTGCGAAGATAAGCTCGGAGCCGACCAGCAGCCGGCTTTTGTCCTCTACCTTGAGATTGACCCGCACCAGGTGGATGTAAACGTCCACCCGGCTAAGCACGAAGTGCGCTTTCACCAGTCTCGCCTGGTCCACGATTTTATCTATCAGGGAGTGCTGAGCGTCCTCCAGCAGCAGCTCAGCGCGCCGCTGGCGGAAGAAGATGAGAGCCAGCCGGCGCGCCTTCAGGTACCGGAGAACCGGGTCGCGGCGGGCGCTAACCATTTTGCTCAGCCGCTCTCCGCGCGTGAGCCGGCCGCGGCGCGCTACGGCCGCGAAACGCCGCGCGACTCCTCCGGCCCGGCAGGCGGAGGCGGCGCCGGCTGGCCGCACGCGCAGCCGGGATACCAAAAGCAGCAGGGAGCGCTGTATCGGCAGCTGCTGGAGACGCCGGCCGTCGAGCGTAAAAGCAGCGCCCCGGCGCCTGCCGCGGAGGGGTTATCCGGGCACAGCCAGAGCTTCGGCCGCGTGCTGGCCATCGTGAAAGGCGACTGCGCGCTGCTGGAGCGTGACGGCAGGCTGGCGCTTCTGGCGCTGCCGGTGGCCGAACGCTGGCTGCGTCAGGCGCAGCTGACGCCCGCCGGGGAGCCGGTTTGCGGGCAGCCGCTGCTGATCCCGCTGCGGCTAAAAGTATCGGGCGCGGAAAAGGACGCGCTGGCGAAAGCGCAGGCGGCGCTGGTGGCTTTGGGGATCGATCTGCAGTCCGATGCGCAGCATTTGACGGTTCGCGCGGTGCCTTTACCCTTAAGACAACAAAATTTACAAATCTTGATTCCTGAACTGATAGGCTACCTGGCGCAGCGAAAGGCATTTGACGTCGGTGACATCGCGCAGTGGATCGCGCGCAATCTGGCGAGCGAGCATGCGCAGTGGAATATGGCGCAGGCGATTAGCGTGCTGGCGGACGTAGAGCGTTTATGTCCGCAGCTGGTAAAAGCTCCGCCGGGTGGTCTGTTACAACCCGTTGACCTGGATTCGGCGATGAATGCCCTGAAAGATGAGTGATGTAACTGAGGCGAGCCTGCCTAAGGCAATATTTTTAATGGGCCCAACGGCCTCCGGTAAAACCGCGCTGGCCATTGCTTTGCGTAAAATTTTACCGGTAGAGTTGATTAGTGTCGATTCCGCCCTTATCTATCGAGGAATGGACATTGGTACGGCCAAGCCGGATGCGGCAGAGCTGAGCGCAGCGCCGCATCGACTGCTGGATATTCTCGACCCGGCAGAGGCTTACTCCGCGGCGGACTTTCGTCGCGACGCGCTGGCAGAGATGGCGGATATCGTCGCTGCCGGGCGCATTCCGCTGCTGGTTGGCGGAACAATGTTGTATTTCAAAGCGTTGCTGGAAGGGCTGTCGCCGTTACCGTCGGCGGATCCCCAGGTCAGGGCAAAGATTGAGCAACAGGCAGCAGAGCAGGGGTGGCACGCACTGCACCGGCAGCTACAGGAGATCGATCCCGTCGCCGCCGCGCGTATTCATCCAAATGATCCGCAAAGACTTTCCCGAGCACTGGAAGTTTTTTTCATTTCGGGTAAAACTTTAACGGAACTGACGCAAACTTCGGGAGACGCTCTGCCGTATAAGGTGCATCAGTTCGCCATCGCCCCGGCGAGCCGTGAACTGCTCCATCAACGCATAGAACAGCGTTTTCATCAGATGTTGGCTTCAGGTTTTGAAGCAGAAGTAGGGGCGTTATTTGCCCGCGGAGATTTGCATACGGATATGCCTTCCATTCGTTGTGTCGGATACCGCCAGATGTGGTCATATCTTGATGGCGAGATCCCGTATGATGAAATGGTTTATCGAGGTGTTTGCGCCACGAGACAGTTAGCCAAGCGTCAGATAACCTGGTTGCGCGGCTGGGAAGATATTCACTGGTTAGACAGTGAACAACCTGAACAGTCGCTCAACAAAGTATTACAGGTAGTTGGTGCGAGCCAGGACTGAACGTGTACAATTAAACTGTATCGTGCGTAATTTTTTTTAAGAATCGTAAGGTTCTGAGTACAAAACAAGCATACATATAAGGAAAAGAGAGAATGGCTAAGGGGCAATCTTTACAAGATCCGTTCCTGAACGCTTTGCGTCGGGAACGCGTTCCGGTTTCTATTTATTTGGTGAATGGTATTAAGCTGCAAGGGCAAATTGAGTCTTTCGATCAGTTCGTGATCCTGTTGAAGAACACGGTCAGCCAGATGGTCTACAAGCACGCAATTTCTACCGTTGTTCCGTCTCGCCCGGTGTCTCATCACAGCAATAATGCTGGCGGCGGTACAAACAACTATCACCACGGTGGTAGCGCGCAGGGTTCTTCTGCGCCGCAGCAAGACAGCGAAGACGCCGAATAAGGTAATGCTGTTTTCCCAGACCGGGGAGCCAGATTTTACTCGATGAGTTTTAGGTTGCAGGAAGGCGGCATGTAGTGAATCCCCAGGCGTTTACAGCCGTAAATGGCTGGGGTAAACGAGTAAGGCCAATACTCACGCAGCCAGAAAGACCACGAGTGACTGTGTTCCCCGCTGGTATTTTAGAAGGGGTTTACGCTTGTTTGACCGTTATGATGCCGGTGAGCAGGCGGTGCTGGTACACATCTATTTTTCGCAAGACAAAGATATGGAAGACCTTCAGGAGTTTGAATCCCTGGTCTCCTCTGCCGGTGTCGAAGCAATGCAGGTGATTACCGGTAGCCGTAAAGCACCGCACCCGAAATATTTTGTTGGTGAAGGTAAGGCTGTCGAAATTGCGGAAGCCGTAAAAGCGACCGGCGCGTCGGTCGTGCTGTTCGATCATGCCCTGAGTCCGGCCCAGGAACGTAACCTGGAGCGCCTGTGCGAATGCCGGGTTATCGACCGTACGGGGCTTATTTTAGATATTTTCGCCCAGCGAGCGCGCACCCACGAAGGGAAACTACAGGTTGAGCTGGCGCAGCTGCGTCATATGGCGACGCGCCTGGTGCGCGGCTGGACCCACCTTGAAAGACAGAAGGGCGGGATTGGTTTGCGTGGCCCGGGTGAAACCCGACTCGAAACTGACCGTCGACTGCTGCGTAACCGCATTATGCAGATCCTCGGGCGGCTGGAAAAAGTATCGAAGCAGCGCGAACAGGGACGGCGGTCACGAGCCAAAGCCGATATTCCTACCGTGTCGCTGGTGGGGTACACCAACGCCGGGAAATCAACGCTGTTTAACCAGATAACCGAAGCCCAGGTTTACGCGGCGGACCAGCTGTTCGCGACCCTGGACCCGACGCTGCGCCGCATCGACGTCACTGACGTTGGCGAAACCGTCCTGGCGGACACTGTGGGCTTTATTCGTCACCTGCCGCACGATCTGGTCGCCGCGTTTAAAGCCACGCTGCAGGAGACGCGTCAGGCGACGCTGCTGCTGCACGTGATTGACGCAGCCGACGTCCGTCTGCAGGAAAATATTGATGCCGTAAATACGGTTCTCGCCGAAATCGAGGCCGATGAGATCCCGGTGCTGCTGGTGATGAACAAAATCGACATGCTTGACGATTTTGAACCACGTATTGACCGGGATGAAGAGAATAAACCGATTCGGGTCTGGCTCTCTGCACAGACCGGAATTGGGGTACCGCTGCTTTTTCAGGCTTTGACGGAACGACTTTCCGGTGAAGTGGCTCAGCGCACTCTGCGCCTACCGCCGCAGGAAGGGCGGCTGAGAAGTCGGTTCTATCAGCTTCAGGCGATAGAAAAAGAGTGGCTGGAGGATGACGGCAGCGTGAGTCTGCAGGTGCGCATGCCGATCGTTGACTGGCGTCGCCTCTGTAAACAAGAGCCAGCGCTGGTTGATTACGTGATTTGACCTTGCAGCTTGCCTGAAGATATTAACCCCTGTGGGGATATCAAAAACAAATATGGAGCATATACATGGCGTGGAATCAGCCCGGTAATAACGGACAGGACCGCGACCCGTGGGGGAGCAGCAATAACCAAGGCGGCAACTCCGGGGGAAATGGCAATAAAGGTGGTCGCGAACAGGGGCCGCCCGATCTGGATGATATCTTCCGCAAGTTAAGTAAAAAACTTGGCGGTCTTGGTGGCGGCAAAGGGGGATCGGGAGGCGTTAGCAGGCTCTCAGGGATCTCGCGGCCCTATGGGTGGACGCATTGTCGGCATTGTTGCCGCCGCCGCGGTTATTATCTGGGCTGCCAGCGGTTTCTATACCATCAAGGAAGCGGAACGTGGCGTGGTGACTCGCTTTGGGAAATTCAGCCATCTGGTTGAGCCGGGTCTTAACTGGAAGCCAACCTTTATCGATAACGTCCAGGCCGTTAACGTTGAATCGGTACGTGAACTGGCGGCCTCCGGCGTCATGCTGACCTCTGATGAAAACGTCGTGCGCGTTGAGATGAACGTGCAGTATCGGGTAACCGACCCGGAACGCTACCTGTTTAGCGTTGCCAGCGCCGACGATAGCCTGCGTCAGGCAACCGACAGCGCCCTGCGCGGCGTGATCGGCAAGTACACCATGGACCGTATTCTGACCGAAGGCCGTACCGTGATTCGTAGCGATACCCAGCGCGAGCTGGAAGAGACGATTCGTCCGTACGACATGGGGATTACCCTGCTGGACGTCAACTTCCAGACGGCGCGTCCGCCGGAAGAGGTGAAGGCCGCGTTTGATGATGCGATTGCCGCGCGTGAGAACGAGCAGCAGTACATCCGCGAAGCCGAAGCTTACACCAACGAAGTTCAGCCGCGCGCTAACGGCGCCGCGCAGCGTATCCTCGAAGAGGCGCGTGCGTACAAGACTCAGACCGTTCTTGAAGCTCAGGGTGAAGTCGCGCGCTTTGCGAAGATTCTGCCTGAGTACAAAGCCGCGCCGGAAATTACCCGCGAGCGTCTGTATATCGAAAGCATGGAAAAAGTGCTGAGCCACACCCGCAAAGTGCTGGTTAACGATAAGGGCGGCAACCTGATGGTTCTGCCGCTGGACCAGATGCTGAAAGGCGCCGGTACGCCGGCAGCAAAGGGCAATAGCAGCGCTGCGAACGATCTGCTGCGCCTGCCGCCGGCCTCCAGCTCAAGCAGCGCCAGCACCACGTCGACCACGACGGATGGCAACATTATGGACCAACGTCGCGCCAACGCGCAGCGTAACGACTACCAGCGTCAGGGGGAATAACGATGCGTAAACCTGTAATTGCGATTATTGCCATCGTGCTGGTAGTGCTTTACATGTCTATCTTTGTGGTTAAAGAGGGCGAGCGCGGTATTACGCTGCGCTTTGGTAAGGTACTGCGCGATAGCGAAAATAAACCGCTGGTGTATGCGCCGGGCCTGCACTTCAAGATCCCGTTGATTGAGTCAGTGAAAACGCTGGATGCGCGCATTCAGACCATGGATAACCAGGCCGATCGCTTTGTAACCAAAGAGAAGAAAGACCTGATCGTCGACTCCTACATCAAGTGGCGGATCAGCGACTTCAGCCGTTACTATCTGGCAACCGGCGGCGGCGATGTTTCCCAGGCCGAGGTGCTGCTGAAGCGTAAATTCTCTGACCGTCTGCGTTCTGAGATCGGTCGTCTGGACGTGAAGGATATCGTAACCGATTCCCGCGGTCGCCTGACTCTGGAAGTCCGCGATGCCCTGAACTCCGGCTCAGCGGGTACCGAAGATGAAGTCAGCACGCCGGCCGCCGACGATGCGATCGCCAAAGCGGCGGAGCGCGTATCGGCAGAAACCAACGGTAAGGTTCCGGTGATTAACCCGAACAGTATGGCGGCGCTGGGTATTGAAGTCGTCGACGTACGCATCAAGCAGATCAACCTGCCGGCCGAAGTGTCTGAAGCGATTTATAACCGTATGCGCGCCGAGCGTGAAGCGGTTGCTCGTCGCCACCGTTCACAGGGCCAGGAAGAGGCTGAGAAGCTGCGTGCTACCGCGGACTATGAAGTGACCAGGACGCTGGCTGAAGCTGAGCGCCAGGGCCGCATCACGCGCGGTGAAGGTGATGCCGAGTCGGCGAAGCTGTTTGCCGACGCGTTTAGCCAGGATCCGGGCTTCTACGCCTTTATCCGCAGCCTGCGTGCCTATGAGAACAGCTTCCAGGGTAACCAGGATGTCATGGTTCTCAGCCCGGACAGCGATTTCTTCCGCTACATGAAGTCACCTGACTCCGCTCGTAAATAAGCGATTTAGTCAGCGAAAAGGCGCCTTGAGAAAGGCGCCTTTTTTATATTGTTGAGTTGAGAAATAACTTTTAACACAACGAGTTATACGTTTTTTCTCAAAAAAAGTGCATAATCAACGCAAAATGCCGGACAATGGGCGACACGGCTAAAAAGCATCCTGGCTCAGGCCCTGATGCTGTCCGGCGACGGTAGTTTCGTTTATCTCTAAGGGTTAATCATGAACTCAACAATCTGGCTGGCACTAGCGCTGGTTTTAGTACTTGAAGGGCTGGGTCCGCTGCTTTATCCGCGCGCCTGGCGACGGATGATCGCCACGATGAGCCAGCTGCCGGATAATTTATTACGCCGTTTTGGCGGCGGTCTTGTGGTTGCCGGAATAGTCATCTACTACATGTTGACGAAATCGCTGAGCTGATCAAAAAGTGGCCAGACCTGCCTGATATTGAGTGCAAAAAGTGCTGTAACTCTGAAAAAGCGATGGTAGAATCCATTTTTAAGCAAACGGTGATTTTGAAAAATGGGCAACAACGTCGTCGTACTGGGCACCCAATGGGGTGACGAAGGTAAAGGGAAGATCGTCGATCTCCTGACTGAACGGGCTAAATATGTTGTGCGCTACCAGGGTGGTCACAACGCAGGCCATACTCTCGTAATCAACGGTGAAAAAACCGTCCTGCATCTTATTCCATCAGGCATTCTGCGCGAAAACGTCACCAGCATCATCGGTAACGGCGTTGTGCTGTCTCCGGCTGCGCTGATGAAAGAGATGAAAGGACTGGAAGACCGTGGTATCCCTGTCCGTGAGCGTCTGCTGCTGTCCGAAGCCTGTCCGCTTATCCTCGATTATCATGTTGCGCTGGACGTTGCGCGTGAAAAAGCGCGCGGTGCGAAAGCTATCGGTACCACCGGTCGCGGCATCGGTCCTGCCTACGAAGATAAAGTCGCTCGCCGCGGCCTGCGCGTGGGTGATCTGTTTGATAAAGCCACCTTCGCCAGCAAACTGAAAGAAGTGATGGAATATCACAACTTCCAGCTGGTGAACTTCTACAAAGCGGAAGCGGTTGATTATCAGAAAGTCCTTGATGACGTTATGGCGATTGCCGACATCCTGACGGCGATGGTTGTAGACGTTTCCGATCTGCTGGATCAGGCGCGTCAGCGCGGCGACTTCGTGATGTTCGAAGGCGCGCAGGGCACGCTGCTGGATATCGACCACGGTACCTATCCGTACGTAACCTCCTCCAACACCACCGCGGGTGGCGTGGCAACCGGCTCCGGCCTGGGTCCGCGCTATGTGGATTACGTTCTGGGTATCATCAAAGCTTACTCTACCCGTGTAGGCGCAGGTCCGTTCCCGACCGAGCTGTTTGATGACATCGGCGAGTTCCTGTGCAAGCAGGGTAACGAATTCGGCGCCACTACCGGCCGCCGTCGTCGTACCGGCTGGCTGGATATCGTGGCGATTCGTCGCGCGGTGCAGATCAACTCCCTGTCCGGCTTCTGCCTGACCAAGCTGGACGTGCTGGACGGCCTGAAAGAAGTGAAAATCTGCGTAGCTTACCGTCTGCCGGACGGCCGCGAAGTGACCACCACTCCGCTGGCAGCCGACAATTGGGAAGGTATTGAGCCGATCTATGAAGTCATGCCGGGCTGGTCCGAAAGCACCTTCGGCGTGAAAGAGCGTAGCGGCCTGCCGCAGGCGGCGCTGAACTACATCGCGCGTATTGAAGAGCTGACCAGCGTACCGGTTGATATTATCTCCACCGGTCCTGACCGTACCGAGACGATGATTCTGCGCGATCCGTTCGACGCATAATTATCTTCAGGGGCGCCGGTTGGGCGCCCCTTGTTTTGCTGCCTACCCGCCCCATTTCAAATAAATTAGCGGCCTGAGCGTCGGCTGGTTTATCATCAATATAGTCACACCCTGCGGATCCACCGCTTTCCCCTTACCCTGAGGTTGCTGTGCAGTTAACGAGTTTTACTGATTACGGATTACGAGCGCTTATCTATATGGCGTCGTTACCTGATGGTCGAATGACGAGTATCTCCGAAGTGACGGAAGTCTACGGCGTGTCGCGTAATCATATGGTTAAGATAATCAATCAGCTGAGCCGCTCTGGTTACGTTATGGCAGTACGGGGGAAGAACGGGGGGATTCGCCTCGGTAAGCCGGCAAAAACGATTCGCGTTGGTGATGTGGTTCGCGATCTTGAGCCGCTATCGCTGGTCAATTGCAGCAGCGAATTCTGCCACATAACCCCGGCCTGTCGCCTGAAGCAGGCGCTTGCAGAAGCGGCGCAAAGTTTTCTCAAGGAACTGGATAACTACACGCTGGCTGATTTGGTTGAAGAGAATCAACCGCTTTATAAATTATTGCTGGTGGAGTGACGTAAACTCTCATCAGAGATGACAACGGAGGAACCGACATGTCACAAGATCCTTTCCTGGAGCGCGAAGCTGAAAAGTACGCGAACCCAATCCCTAGCCGGGAATTTATCCTCGATCATTTAGCAAAACGTGAAAAACCGGCCAGCCGGGACGAGCTGGCGATAGAACTGAATATCGAAGGCGAAGAGCAGCTGGAAGGGCTGCGCCGCCGCCTGCGCGCAATGGAGCGCGACGGGCAGCTGGTGTTTACCCGCCGTCAGTGCTACGCGCTGCCGGAGCGTCTTGACCTGCTCAAAGGCGTGGTTATCGGCCATCGCGACGGCTTTGGCTTCCTGCGCGTTGAGGGGCGCAAAGACGACCTGTACCTGTCGTCTGAGCAGATGAAAACCTGCATTCATGGCGATCAGGTGCTGGCGCAGCCGCTGGGCGCGGACCGTAAAGGCCGCCGCGAAGCGCGTATCGTGCGCGTCCTGGTGCCAAAAACCAGCCAGATCGTCGGCCGCTACTTCACCGACGCCGGCGTGGGCTTCGTGGTCCCTGACGACAGCCGTCTGAGCTTTGATATCCTGATCCCGCCGGAAGAAGTCATGGGCGCGCGGATGGGCTTTGTGGTGGTCGTTGAGCTGACCCAGCGTCCGACCCGTCGTACTAAAGCGGTGGGCAAAATTGTTGAAGTGCTGGGCGATAACATGGGCACCAGCATGGCGGTCGATATGGCGCTGCGCACCCATGAAATCCCTTATACCTGGCCACCGGCGGTGGAAAAACAGGTCTCGGTGCTGAAAGAGCAGGTGCCGGAAGAGGCGAAGATCGGCCGCGTTGATTTACGCGACCTGCCGCTGGTCACCATCGACGGCGAGGACGCCCGCGACTTTGATGATGCGGTTTACTGCGAGAAGAAACGCGGCGGCGGCTGGCGCCTGTGGGTGGCCATTGCCGACGTGAGCTACTACGTGCGCCCCGGCACGCCGCTGGACGGCGAAGCGCGCAGCCGCGGCACCTCGGTCTACTTCCCGTCGCAGGTGGTGCCGATGCTGCCGGAAGTGCTCTCCAACGGCCTGTGCTCGCTCAACCCGCAGGTCGATCGCCTGTGCATGGTTTGCGAAATGACGATTTCGTCAAAAGGCCGTCTGACCGGCTACAAATTCTATGAAGCGGTAATGAGCTCGCACGCGCGTCTGACCTACACCAAGGTATGGCATATGCTGCAGGGCGACGGTGAGCTGCGCGAGCAGTACGCGCCGCTGGTGAAACATATCGAAGAGCTGCACACCCTGTACAAGGTTCTGGATAGCGCTCGCGAAGAGCGCGGCGGCATCTCCTTTGAAAGTGAAGAAGCGAAGTTCATCTTTAACGCCGAACGCCGCATCGAGCGCATTGAGCAGACCCAGCGCAACGACGCCCATAAGCTGATCGAAGAGTGTATGATTCTGGCGAATATCTCCGCCGCCCGCTTCGTCGAGAAGGCGCTGGAGCCGGCCCTGTTCCGTATTCACGATAAGCCGACCACTGAAGCGATCACCGCTTTCCGCACGGTACTGGCGGAGCTCGGCCTGGAGCTGCCCGGCGGCAACAAGCCGGAGCCGCGCGACTACGCCGAGCTGCTGACCTCCATCGCCGATCGTCCTGACCATGAGATGCTGCAAACCATGCTGCTGCGCTCGATGAAGCAGGCGGTCTACGATCCGGAAAACCGCGGCCACTTTGGCCTGGCGCTGCAGTCCTACGCGCACTTCACCTCGCCGATCCGTCGCTACCCGGACCTGTCGCTGCACCGCGCCATTAAGTATCTGCTGGCGAAAGAGCAGGGGCACAAAGGCAATAGCACCGAAACCGGCGGCTGGCACTACAGCATGGAAGAGATGCTGCAGCTGGGGGCGCACTGTTCGATGACCGAACGTCGCGCTGACGAAGCGACCCGCGAAGTCTCTGACTGGCTGAAGTGTGACTTTATGCTGGATCAGGTGGGCAACGTCTTTAAGGGCGTGATTGCCAGCGTCACCGGCTTTGGCTTCTTCGTCCGCCTGGACGAGCTGTTTATCGACGGCCTGGTGCACGTTTCATCGCTGGATAACGACTACTATCGCTTCGACCAGGTCGGGCAGCGGCTGATCGGCGAGTCCGGCGGTCAGACCTACCGGCTGGGCGATCGCGTGGAAGTCCGCGTGGAAGCGGTCAACATGGACGAGCGCAAAATCGACTTCTCGCTAATCTCCAGCGAACGCGCCCCGCGCAACGTCGGCAAGACCGAACGTGAGAAGGCGAAAAAGTCGAACGCCGGCAAACCTTCCGGGCGTCGTCGCCAGGTCGGAAAGCAGGCCAACTTCGAGCCGGACAGCGCCTTCCGTAAAGAAAAAGGCAAGTCTCAGCCCAAAGCCGCTCAGCCTAAAGGCGAGAAAAAAGCGAAGAAGCCGTCGGCTAAAACGCAGAAAATAGCGGCGGCAACCAAAGCGAAACGCGCGGCGAAAAAGAAAACCGCTGAGTAAGCGGGCATCAATCTTACGGGCCGGGACATCCGGTCCGTAAAGCCGAAACGGCAATATTAACAAGCAACGAGTACATCAATGAGTGAAATGATTTACGGCATCCACGCGGTGCAGGCCCTGCTGGAGCGCGCTCCCGAGCGTTTTCAGGAAGTCTATATTCTGAAAGGCCGCGAGGATAAACGCCTGCTGCCGCTGATCCATGCGCTGGAAGCCCAGGGCGTGGTGATTCAGGTCGCTAACCGCCAGTTTCTCGACGATAAAAGCGAAGGCGCCGTGCATCAGGGGATTATTGCCCGCGTTAAGCCGGGGCGTCAGTATCAGGAGAACGACCTGCCTGACCTGCTCGCCTCCCTCGATCAGCCGCTGCTGCTGATTCTCGACGGCGTTACCGATCCACACAACCTTGGCGCCTGCCTGCGCAGCGCCGATGCCGCCGGCGTGCACGCGGTGATCGTGCCGCGGGACCGTTCGGCGCAGCTGAACGCGACGGCGAAAAAAGTGGCCTGCGGCGCGGCGGAAAGCGTCCCGCTGATCCGCGTGACTAACCTTGCGCGCACCATGCGTCTGCTGCAGGAAGAGAACGTCTGGATCGTCGGCACCGCCGGTGAAGCGGACCATACTCTTTTCCAGAGCAAGATGACCGGCCCGATGGCGCTGGTGATGGGCGCTGAAGGTGAAGGGATGCGCCGCCTGACCCGTGAACACTGCGATGAACTGATCAGCATTCCGATGGCCGGCAGCGTCTCCTCGCTGAACGTCTCCGTCGCGACCGGCATCTGCCTGTTTGAAGCCGTGCGCCAGCGCAGCTGATTGACGCCGGGCGCGGCTACTCGTCCAGCGAGCGCAGGTGATCGTGCTTATTGAGGGTCATCAGCGCAATAATGCTGACGACCGCCGTCGCCATGACGTAATAAGCCGGAATATCAAGATTACCGGTCTGTTTAATCAGGCCGGTAATAATCAGCCCGGCGCAGCCGGAAAACACCGCATTAGAGAGCGAATAGGCCAGCCCAAGGCCGGTATAGCGCACCCTTGTCGGGAACATTTCCGCCAGCATCGCCGGTCCCGGACCTGCCAGTATTCCCACCAGCCCGCCGGCAACGAGCACCACCGCGCCTTTTATCAGCAGCGTGCTGGACTCTGCCTGAAGAATTTTCAGCAGCGGCAGCGCCAGTATCAGCAGCAGCGCCGCGGCCAGCACCATCACGTTACGTCGACCCCATTTATCGCTGAGGATCCCGGCGGGAAGAATGGTCAACGCAAAGCCAATATTGGAGATCACCGCGATCAGCAGCGCCTGGTTAAAGCCGGTATGCAGCGACGACTGCAGGTAGGCGGGCATAATCACCAGGTAGGTATAGCCTGCTGCGGACCAGACCATCAGGCGGCCGATGCCGGTGATAATCGCTTTCAGAGTCTGGCTCAGGCCGGCGCTGGCCTGCGAATGCTGACGTTGCTGCTGCTGGCGGAGAAAGCCCGGCGTCTCCTCCATTTTTACCCGCAGCCAGAGCGCGACGATCCCCAGCGGGATGGCGAGGAAGAACGGAATTCGCCAGCCCCAGGCGTGGAGTTCTTCCGGGCTCAGCACCGCGGAGATTAGGGCGACGATCCCGGCCCCGGCCAGCAGGCCGAGGGCGACGGTGAAGGATTGCCAGGCGCCGTACAGACCGCGCCTGCCGCGCGGCGCAAACTCGGTCATCAGCGAGACGGCGCCGCCATACTCCCCGCCGGCAAACAGCCCCTGCAGAATGCGCAGCCCGGTTAAAATCAGAGGGGCCGCCACCCCGATGCTGGCATAAACCGGCACCAGGCCAATTGCCGCGGTGGCGAGCGTCATCATCACCAGGACGACGATCAGCGTCGGCTTGCGGCCGATGCGATCGCCGATACGGCCAAAAATAATGGCGCCGAGCGGGCGGAAGAAAAAGGCGATGGCGAAGGAGGCGTAGGTCAGGATCAGGCCCGTCAGCGGCGCCTCGCCGGCCAGCTGAAAGAAATTCCGCGCGATAACCGTCGCCAGAAAGCCGTAGACCGCAAACTCATACCATTCAATAAAGTTGCCGATAGATCCGGCGATCAGCGCGCGCTTGTGCGCGCCCGTAGGGCGTGTCGCGGTCTGCATAGGCCATCCTGATTTCAATAAAAAAACGGCAAGTGAATAAATTATTCCACAACTTTCTTCCAGTGAAATTTTAAATTCTTATGCCTGTGATGCGCTTCACGAAGGGGCGGATGTTTTTTTGTGACCCGGCTCGCGGGCGCTCCCGGCCCAGGCTGACCATACTGAGTACAACGCCATTGACGGAGGGAACACTATGCGCTGGCCAACTCATACCGTGTTTAATCAGCCGACGCCGCTGCTGAACAGCAACTTATTCTTGTCCGACAGCGCGCTGCGCGAAGCGGTAGCCCGAGAGGGCGCCGCCTGGGATGGCGATCTGCTGGCCAGCATCGGCCAGCAGCTGGGAACGGCAGAGTCGCTGGAGCTGGGGAGGCTGGCGAACGTTAATCCGCCGGAGCTGCTGCGCTATGACGCGACCGGCACGCGGCTTGACGATGTACGCTTTCATCCCGCCTGGCATCTGCTGATGCAGGGGCTGTGCGCTAACCGGGTGCATAATCTCGCCTGGCAAGAGGACGCGCGCGCCGGCGCTTTCGTGGCCCGGGCGGCCCGCTTTATGCTGCATGCGCAGGTGGAGGCCGGGACATTATGCCCGATAACCATGACGTTCGCCGCTACGCCTCTGCTGCAGCAGTCGCTCCCCGCTCCGTTTAGCGACTGGCTGTCGCCGCTGCTGAGCGACCGCTACGATCCGCATCTGGCGCCGGGCAATCAGAAGCGCGGGCTGCTGATCGGCATGGGGATGACGGAAAAGCAGGGGGGATCGGATGTGCTGAGCAATACCACCCGCGCAGAGAAGAGCGCAGACGGGTTTTATCGTCTGGTGGGCCACAAGTGGTTTTTCTCGGTACCGCAAAGCGATGCGCACCTGGTGCTGGCGCAGGCGCCCGGCGGGCTCTCCTGTTTCTTTGTGCCGCGCCTGCTGCCGGACGGCCAGCGCAATGCGCTGCATCTCGAAAGGCTCAAAGATAAGCTCGGCAACCGTTCTAACGCCAGCAGCGAGGTGGAGTTCTATGACGCCAGCGGCTGGCTGGTGGGCGAAGAGGGGGACGGCGTACGGCAAATTCTCAAAATGGGCGGTTTGACCCGCTTCGACTGCGCGCTGGGCAGCCATGCCCTAATGCGTCGCGCCTGGTCGGTCGCCTTCTATCACGCCTTTCAGCGTCAGGCGTTCGGTAAAAGCCTGGTCGAGCAGCCGATGATGCGCCAGGTGCTGGGTCAGATGGCGCTGCTGCTTGAGGGGCAAACCGCCTTTTTATTTCGCCTGGCGCGCGCGTGGGACAGGCGCAACGATGGGCAGGAGGCGCTGTGGGCCCGCCTGTTTACCCCGGCGGCGAAGTTCGCTATCTGCAAATCCGGGATCTCGTTTGTTGCCGAAGCGATGGAGGTGTTGGGCGGTATCGGCTACTGCGAGGAGAGCGAGCTGCCGCGCCTGTACCGGGAGATGCCGGTGAACAGTATCTGGGAAGGCTCCGGGAATATTATGTGTCTCGACGTCATGCGGGCGCTGAGCAAGCAGCCGGCGTCGCTGGAGCTGCTGGCTGCGGAGTGTGCGGAAGTCAAAGGGCAGAATCGCCATTTCGATCGCGCATGGCGTCAGCTGCAGCAGCTGTTGAGGCGGCCGGCGGAAGAGCAGGGCCGGGAGATAACCCGGCTGGTGTACCGACTCGGCGCGGGAGCGCAGATGCTGCGTTACGCCTCGCCGCCGCTGGCTCAGGCCTGGTGTCGAATGATGCTCGACCCGCGCGGCGGGATGCGGCTGGACGCGCAAACGCTGGATGACCTGCTGCTGCGCGGCACCGGACGCGGGCGCCAGGCGCCTCAGGCGTAGAGAATGGCCTGTACTCGCCAGCTATCCGGCTGCTGTTCCTCGTACATCTGGACGATGCGATACCAGGAGGCGCCCTGCTCATCGGCCTTCACGGCGATGGCACGCTCGACGTCCTGCTGGCTGCCGGCAATATTGTTGACGGAAATCAGGCCGATTTCATTCAGGCCAGTGACGCAGTCCGCGCTGGCAAACTCTGCGGACTGTGCTGCAGTATGCGCCGTTGTAGCGTTAAACAGCAGGCTGGGTAGGGTAAATGATCGTTTCATCGTCAGCTCCATTTTGCGTGGCCCGAGGGCAGTCCGTTGCTAACGTCCTGCCAGGTTGACTGGCTGAACGTTATTATGCACAGGAGAACGTGAACGGATGCAAAGCAATGTAAAGCGGGGTTAAAGACGTTGCATCGTTATTTACGGTACAAAATTGCCTGCGAATACCACTGGCCGGGAACCACGGTGTCATCAATCATTATGATGACGTAGTAATCCGCTTTAGCCGCTTCTGCTTTGACCTTCAGCGCAGCTTCAACATCCATCGGCGAACCGTACATCAGCACGCTCACCGTCGCCATTTTTTGTAGCCCGCTGGTCTGGTTACGGTGGATCTCTTGCGGATGACTGGTCGCAGGTGGCGGGGCTTCCGGCGTTCCCTGCAGGGCGCTACAGCCGCTCAGAACGATCGCCAGTAGCCACGGTGTAAACCTACGCATAACCATATCTCGTTTCCTGTTAGTCACAGTGTAGTGGTAGCCTGAATGACATTTCCGGGGAATGTTCCCGAATTGTTATTTCTGACGCGATTTTCGAATGAAAATGTTGTGAAAGCGTAACCCAGTTCTCAACATTATAAATCGCGGCTGAACCCACGCCATGGGCTATATGTTAGCCCATGGTACAGCGCTACTCTAGAGACTGGAGACGATAAATGATTGTACTGGAAGTGCGTAATCTCGCGGGCGGCGAGGTGCTTCATGCCTGTCCGCAAAATGCGTCAGACCGGCCTCTGCCGTGTATCGTTTTTTATCACGGATTCACCTCTTCGAAGCTGGTCTATAGCTATTTTGCCGTGGCGCTGGCGGAAGCGGGATTTCGGGTCATTATGCCCGATGCCCCGGAGCATGGCGCGCGCTACCGCGGTGATGAAAAAGGGCGAATGCAGCGCTTTTGGCCCATTCTGCTGGAGAACTTCACCGAGTTCAGCGCGCTGCGCGACGCGATCGCCGCGCAGGGATGGATTGCGGACGGCAGGCTGGCGGTCGCTGGCGCATCGATGGGCGGAATGACGGCGCTGGGCATCATGACCCATCATCCGGAGCTGAAAAGCGTCGCCTGCCTGATGGGATCCGGCTATTTCAGCAGCCTGGCGCAGAGCCTGTTTCCTTCACCCTCCCTGGACGCGGCGCGGCTGAGCGAGTGGGACGTCAGCCATCAGCTGGCGACGCTTGCCAACAGGCCGCTGCTGCTTTGGCACGGCGATGAAGACGACGTGGTGCCGCCGGGCGAAACCTTCCGTCTCCAGCAGGCCCTGCAGCAAAGCGTCCTGGCCGGCAACCTGACCTGCGTCTGGCAGCAGGGCGTTCGCCATCGCATTACGCCAGAGGCGCTGGAGGAAACGGTCGGGTTCTTTAAGCGTACGCTTTAAGCGCGGCGGCGGGCTGGCCCCTTCGTCTCCGTAGCGGAGGCGAAGGGGTAAAAGATCCGCGGTTAGCGATAGATTGCGGCGCTGGCGTGGATCGCGCCGTTGCTTTCAGGCTCATGGATCAGGATCGGCTGGAAGTATTTCGCCCCCTGCGCGTCGCTCAGCTGGTTAAGGGCCTTGTCGGCCTCCTGCTCGGTGGCCATATTGTGGTTGATATAGATAACGCCCAGGCTCTGTACATCGTCCATGTTACGTGCCTGGCGTCCATCTATTTTGATGGCTGCCAGCGCGTTGGCGCTCAATAAAAGCGCAGCCATTACGGCAATGAGGATGTATTTCATAATCAACGCTCCTTATAACTGTCCTGACGTTAACCCGGGTTCCCTTGGGCTATGGATGACTCTTGATATAAGTGTAATCACTCCCTGCCGGGTGCATCGCGACCATTTCTGATGAAGTTGTTCAAAAAAGTGTCGCAGCCGCCGTTGATTAATTTTAAATCACCGACTTAGCGCGGCTTTGCCGTTAGTGCGAATTATTTGCGCAATTCGCTTGTCTTCCTGGGGCGCCGAACGTAGAATGACGCGTCAATTTTTCAGCCGCCCTTTAACCACGTTCCTTGCCTCCATGGGCCGCGGCTGACCCAGACAGGAGGCTGAATAATCCGTAAGGAGCAATTCGATGCGTCATTACGAAATCGTTTTTATGGTCCATCCTGACCAGAGCGAACAGGTTCCGGGTATGATCGAACGTTACACTGGTGCAATCACTGCAGCAGAAGGTACGATCCACCGTCTGGAAGACTGGGGCCGCCGTCAGTCTGGCTTACCCGATCAACAAACTGCACAAAGCTCACTACGTTCTGCTGAACGTTGAAGCCCCGCAGGAAGCGATCGATGAGCTGGAAACAAACTTCCGCTTCAACGACGCCGTTATCCGCAGCATGGTAATGCGTACTAAGCACGCAGTTACCGAAGCATCTCCGATGGTTAAAGCGAAAGACGAGCGCCGTGAGCGTCGCGAAGATTTCGCAAACGAAACCACCGATGATTCCGAAGCTGGGGATTCTGAAGAGTAATCCTGATGACCAACCGTCTGGAGCTGTCCGGCACTATCTGCAGGACGCCAATTCGTAAGGTCAGCCCGTCAGGAATTCCACACTGCCAGTTCGTGCTTGAGCATCGTTCAGTGCAGGAGGAAGCCGGTTTTCACCGGCAGGCATGGTGCCAAATGCCCGTTATTATTAGCGGACACCAAAACCAGGCCATTACTCACAGTATAACGGTCGGTAGTGCAGTAATCGTTCGGGGGTTCATCTCTTGCCACAAGGCAAAGAACGGCCTGAGCAAAATGGTTCTGCATGCCGAGCAGATTGAATTGATAGATTCTGGAGACTAGCCAAATGGCACGTTATTTCCGTCGTCGCAAGTTCTGCCGTTTCACCGCGGAAGGCGTTGTAGAGATTGATTACAAAGACATCGCTACGCTGAAAAACTACATTACCGAAAGCGGTAAAATTGTCCCGAGCCGTATCACCGGTACTCGCGCAAAATACCAGCGTCAGCTGGCTCGCTGCATCAAGCGCGCTCGCTACCTGTCCCTGCTGCCATATACCGATCGTCATCAGTAATCGGCCGCTGTCTATTAACGACTTTAAGAGGATAAGGTAATGCAAGTTATTCTGCTTGATAAAGTAGCAAACCTGGGCAGCCTGGGCGATCAGGTTAATGTTAAAGCGGGCTACGCTCGTAACTTCCTGGTTCCACAGGGTAAAGCTGTTCCAGCTACCAAGAAAAACGTTGAATTCTTCGAAGCGCGTCGCGCTGAACTGGAAGCCAAGCTGGCTGACGTTCTGGCAGCTGCCAACGCACGTGCTGAAGCAATCAATGCACTGGGCAACGTTACCATCGCGTCTAAATCAGGCGACGAAGGTAAACTGTTCGGTTCCATCGGTACCCGCGACATCGCTGACGCTGTAACTGCAGCTGGCGTTGCCGTCGCTAAGAGCGAAGTTCGTCTGCCGAACGGCGTTCTGCGCACCACCGGTGAGCACGAAGTGGACTTCCAGGTTCACAGCGAAGTATTCGCGAAACTGGTTGTTAACGTTGTAGCTGAGTAATTTTTTACTCTGCTCGCGTCGAGACGCCGGCCTTGTGCCGGCGTTTTGCTTTTCTGCGCTCCCCACGGCGCTTTATGCGCGCCGATTATCGCACGCGGATAAAGCTGCCGTTTGCCTGACGGGTAAACAGCACCTGCTGCCCGCCGCCGATATCGATAGTCAGGCCGGTTACCACGCCATTCGCATTCTGCCGGATCTGTACCGTTTGCCCGGTTTGCAGCGTGCTGAGCGGTTTGCCCGAACCTTCGACCTGAGCCATGGCGTAGACGTCGGTTGGCGGCAGGTTATGGTCGCGGAACAGCTGGGCGAGGGTTTTGCCTGACTCGATGCGATAGGTGCGCCACTGCTGCTCGATTCCCGGCGCAGATTGCTGCTGCTGTTGCTGAGGCTGAGAGTAGGTCTGATTCTGCTGCTCGGCCGGCTGCTCATCCTGAACGGGCTCCGGGGCTACCGGCGCCATCTGGTCGGCGTCGCTTACCGTGGGCGTTGAGGTAATCGGCGGCAGCGGCATCGCCTGCGACGATGACGATTGCGGCTGGGACTGCGATTGCATGTCGAGGCTGGCGTCGCGGCTGACCTGGGCGGACGTGCTGCTGTCCTCGGAGGGGAGCAGTATGCCGATAACCACCAGCAGGGCTCCGGCGATAATGCCCCGACGGTGCATTGGCGGCAGCGGATCCATAATGCGAATGTGATCCGGGGCGTGCCAGATCTTCGCCAGGGTAGGTGTCATTTCAAAGCGCCCGGGCATGGCTTTCCTCCTGCTCCGCATATTTTTATGCTGCTCCGTAGAGTATAGATGGCTAACTTCCTGATGGACGAGACAAAGATATGTTTCGTGAGGTCAGCCTGATATTGCCTATTGTTTCTGTTTCCCTCAGATTTGTCATCATCCAGCGACAAAGTTTTACCCATCGCGCTGTGGCTGATATGCTGCCCACCGCTTTATACTCGTCGTCTTTCGGGTTGCCGGCTCGCTTCGCGTATGGCGTTATTTATGCCGCCGCAGTTCAGGAGCCCGCCGCCTTCCCGCAGGCCGAAGTTTATAGCGTATGAATTTTCCACCCAAAAAAGGAACAAAGATGGCAACCCCGACTTTTGACACTATCGAAGCGCAGGCAAGTTACGGTATCGGCTTGCAGGTTGGACAACAGCTGAGCGAATCTGGCCTGCAGGGGCTGCTGCCTGAGGCGCTGGTAGCCGGTATTGTTGATGCGCTGGAAGGCAATCAGCCGCAGGTGCCGGTTGAAGCCGTTCACCGCGCGCTGCGTGAAATTCACGAACGTGCCGATGCGGTACGCCGCGAACGTTTCCAGGAGCTGGCGGCAGATGGCCAGAAATACCTCGATGAAAACCGCGAGCGCGAAGGCGTGAACAGCACCGAATCCGGGCTGCAGTTCCGCGTCCTGACCCAGGGCGAAGGCGCTATCCCGGCGCGTACCGACCACGTTCGCGTGCACTACACCGGTAAACTGATCGACGGTACCGTTTTTGACAGCTCCGTTGCGCGCGGCGAGCCGGCGGAATTCCCGGTAACCGGCGTGATCGGCGGCTGGATTGAAGCGCTGACCCTGATGCCGGTTGGCTCAAAATGGGAGCTGACTATTCCGCACAACCTGGCCTACGGCGAGCGCGGCGCGGGCGCATCGATTCCTCCGTTCAGCACCCTGATTTTTGAAGTAGATCTGCTGGATATTATCTAAGCAGTAGTGGCTTCCTCTCCTTAATGGCGGGGAAGCAGCTTAAAAGTAGCGTAAAACGCTTAAGTTTGAATTTTGTTAGAGTTTAATCTTGCTTAAATGATTTTTTGGCGTAGCTTTGTGAGCTGTTTCGCGTGAGTGGAGTGATATAACACTCACTTTAAACATAAAATTAACATTATATCTAAATCATAGTATTCATCCTTCCGATTCTTACCTAATATCGATAAGCCCTTTTCCAGGGGTAATGACCAATGACGGGCCAGTAGAGACTCGAACAACACAGACAGGTATAACAGGAAAATATCACATGGTAGATCAGGTTAAAGTCGCCGCTGAAGAGCTGGCTCCGACGGAACAATCGCTGCGGCGAAATCTCACAAACCGGCATATTCAGACTGATTGCCATCGGCGGCGCTATCGGTACCGGGTTATTTATGGGGTCCGGTAAAACAATTAGCCTCGCCGGGCCATCCATCATTTTTGTCTATATGATCATTGGCTTCATGCTGTTTTTCGTCATGCGTGCGATGGGCGAACTGCTGCTGTCGAATCTGGAATATAAATCGTTCAGCGATTTCGCCGCCGATCTTCTGGGGCCGTGGGCCGGATACTTTACCGGCTGGACCTACTGGTTCTGCTGGGTGGTGACCGGGATGGCGGACGTTGTGGCGATTACCGCCTACGCCCAGTTCTGGTTCCCGGGCCTCTCCGACTGGGTGGCCTCGCTGGCGGTGATCCTGCTGCTGCTGAGCCTGAACCTTGCCACCGTGAAAATGTTTGGTGAAATGGAGTTCTGGTTTGCGATGGTCAAGATCGTCGCTATCGTGGCGCTGATTGTCGTCGGCCTGGTGATGGTGCTGATGCATTTCAAATCGCCGACCGGCGTGGAAGCCTCTTTTGCTCACCTGTGGAATGACGGCGGCTGGTTCCCGAAAGGGATTAGCGGATTCTTTGCCGGTTTCCAGATTGCGGTCTTCGCCTTTGTCGGGATTGAGCTGGTGGGTACCACCGCTGCGGAAACCAAAGATCCGGAGAAATCCCTGCCGCGCGCGATTAACTCGATCCCGCTGCGTATTATTATGTTCTACGTCTTCGCGCTGATCGTGATTATGTCGGTGACGCCGTGGAGCTCGGTGGTGCCGACCAAGAGCCCGTTCGTCGAACTCTTTGTGCTGGTGGGCCTGCCGGCCGCCGCCAGCCTGATTAACTTCGTGGTGCTGACCTCCGCGGCTTCTTCGGCGAACAGCGGCGTATTCTCCACCAGCCGGATGCTGTTTGGTCTGGCGCAGGATGGCCAGGCGCCGGCGATGTTCGCCAGGCTGTCGAAACGCGCGGTACCGGCGAAGGGCCTGACCTTCTCCTGCATGTGCCTGCTGGGCGGGGTGGTGATGCTGATGGTCAATCCGAGCGTGATTTCCGCGTTCACCATGATCACCACGGTTTCGGCCATTCTGTTTATGTTCGTCTGGACGATTATTCTGTGTTCGTATCTGGTCTATCGCAAAAAGCGTCCGCAGCTGCACGAGCAGTCCAAATATAAGATGCCGCTGGGCAAGCTGATGTGCTGGGTTTGTATGGCGTTCTTCGTCTTCGTTCTGGTGCTGCTGACCCTGGAAACCGATACGCGCGAAGCGCTGATGGTCACGCCGCTGTGGTTTATTCTGCTGGCGGCCGGCTGGTTCTTTGCCGGTAAGAAGCGTCTGGCGAAATAAAAAAATCTTCGGGAGAGATTTTTAACGTTGCCTGCAACGGCCCGTCATAAAAAATCTTCGGGAAAGATTTTTAACGTTGCTTGCAACGGCCCGTAGGGGGACGGGCAGGACGCCCGTCATAAAAAAAGGCCACCCGGAGTGGCCAATAAGACTGACAGTATCGAGGGCGCCCGCGGGCGCCTTTTTTTATTTATTTTCCGGCAAGGGCGCGTGGGAACAGGACATTATTTTCCAGGCTGATGTGTTCCATCAGGTCGTCGATCAGTTCATTAATGCCGTTGTACATCGCTTTCCAGGTGGTGCAGGCTTCCGGCGGCGGCGTTACGTTATGGGTGACGTGCTTGATCACTTCCAGCAGTTCACCCGCTTCGTCGTGCTCGCTTTCCATCACGCTGATAGGGCCAGCGGCCTGGGTTCCCATGCCCTGCTTAATCATCGGGAACAGGATCTGCTCCTCCTTCATCATGTGGCTGGAGAGTTCCTGATGCAGCATGGTCAGGTATTTGGTTAAGCCGTTCGGCACATTGGGCTTATCGGCATGCACGCGCTCAACCTTGGTGGCCTGCAGAATAAGCTCCGGCAGCTGCTCGCGATGGCGGTCATGATAGCGCACGATAATATGGTCGATGATCTCGGCGTAGGGCGCGACGCGCCAGTCGCGCTCCGCCGGCTCTTGCGCAAGCTTCATCAGCTCCGCCTCGATGACCGCGACGTCCAGCTCTTTGCGCGATGCCGCGCGATCCAGCGTTTGTTTCCCGCCGCAGCAGTAGTCCATGTCGTATTTACGGAACAGCGCGGAGGCGCGTGGGATCGTCAGCGCCAGCTCGCCTAAAGGTTGGTCACGGAAAGCCATAGCAATTACCTCGTCATCAAGAATATAAGTTGTATTTTAAATGCATCTTATTGGCAAGGAAATACCCCTTTCGGATACCAGGCTATTTTCTGTTCACGCTGACCTGCGCCACCAGCCGCGGCTTTTCCGGCCGGGCGCGCACGGCGGAGATAACGCCCACGACCAGCAGCAGGATACCGCTGAGCGTCAGCAGCGGCGGCAGGCTTTGGCGCAGCAGGAAGGTATACAGCAGGCCGGCAAGCGTCTCGAAGACGATAAGCGGCCCGAGTATCACCGTCGGCAGCTTCTGGCTGGCGATGTTCCAGCATAACGCTCCGACCCACGAGCAGAACACGGCGATGGCCAGCATCAGCGTCACGAAGACCAGCGGACGCGGACCAAAGGGAAGGGGGAAGCTGACCTGCTGGCCGTGTAGCCACCAGCAGGCGGCGATGTAGCCCACCAGCGAAAGCGGCAGCGTCACCAGCGCCTGGGCGGTTGCCCACATCATCGGATGCTTATCCGGATTCTCGCGCAGCCAGCGGGCGTTGCGCAGCGCATACCACGCCCAGCAGGCCACGGAGACCAGCGCCAGCGCGATCCCGGAAGCATAGCGCCAGAAGCTAAACGCCCCTGCGCCCTGGCGCAGCTCGGCGATATTGACGCACGCCAGGCCAAGCGCAATGCACGCCAGCGCCGGGAATAAGCGCCGCCACGGCAGCCTGCCGTCGCGCTGGCTGTACAGCAGGTTAGCCAACACCGGCAGCACCACCGGCAGGGTGCCGATAATCATGGTGGCGACCGGGGCGCCGGTACGCTGGATGGCGCTGGCGAGGCAAACGTAATAGATAAGGTTGCCCATCATGGTCAGCCCGCAGGCCACCCGCCAGTCCTGCGCCGAAAGCTGGCGCAGCCTTACGCGGCCAAGCCACGCCAGCGGCAGGGCGATGAGCCCCAGCGCCAGATAGCGGCCCATGGACTGCAGTACCGCCGGGTATTCCGGCACCACCTGAGGGCCGACAAAAATCAGACCCCACATCAACCCTGCCAGCAGGGCATACAGCACGCCGCTAATCATCACGCCATCCATCATCATTATTGTTGGCCAAAGTGTAGGCGAGGCCGGCGGGAGAATATTGTATGAGATTGCGCATTAGCGCCGGATGACCTGTTTTTGATAGCGCACCGGGGTGATCCCGTAGCGGCGGGTAAAGGCGCGGGTCAGATGCGACTGGTCGGTAAGACCGGCGGCGGCGGCGACTTCGGCGGCGGGCATCCCGTGCGTCAGGAAGGCTTTGGCGCGCCACAGGCGAATAGCCATCAGCATTTGGTGGGGCGTGACGTGGAAATGGGCTTTAAACTGGCGCTGAAAATGCCAGGGACTGAGGGTGGCAACCTGCGCCAGCTCATCGAGAGTGACCGCGCGCATGTAGTTGTCGTGCAGATACTCGCGCACGCGTTCGAAGCGGTGGGCGGCTTCCGTCAGCACCGGCGCGTGACGGGCAAACGGGCGAAAGGTATCGATCACGTCGAGCAGCAGGCCCTGCTGGGCCAGCGGATCGTCGGCGTGCCACAGGCCGTATATAAGATGGCAGAGCCGCTGCGAACGCAGCGGATCCTGGCGCACCACTTCGCTGAACCACCAGTGGCGCACGCCGGTCACCTCTTCCAGCAGGGCGGGATCGAGATAAACCATCCGATAGCGCCAGCCGTCGGCGGTTTCCGCTTCGCCGGTGTGCAGCTCGTCGGGATTCATGGTGACGATGGAGTTTACCGCGGCGACGTACTGGCTGCCGCGATAGCGAAAGCGCTCGGCGCCCAGCTCAATCGCGCCAATGCCGAAGGCTTCGTGGGTATGTGGTTCGAAGGCGTAGCGGGAGATATGGGCATGATACAGCTCCACGCCCGGCACCTGCGCCAGATGGCGAAAGCGCGCGCTGTCTCTCTCATCGCTGAACTGTTCCGGTACGCCCTGCATCTGCTTTCTCCCCATAGGCCATCTTTGATTATCGGAGATGACCTACGGGGATGCTACAAAAATTAACCAGTTTGCAACAGTTACAGGATGCCTTTGACGCTCTCCGCCAGGGAGGTGGTCGGGCGGCCAATCAGGCTGCTCAGGGTATGGCTGTCGTCAAACAGGCCGCCCTTAGAGGCGCCGATATCGGAGTCCGCGAGCATATCCGCCAGCCCTGCCGGCAGGCCCACGCCCTTCAGCGCCGCGGCGAAGTCGGCTTCGCTAAGGTTCTGATAAACCACGTTCTTACCGCTCTGTTTGCTCAGCTCGGCGGCCAGCGCGCTCAGGGTCCAGGCCTCATCGCCCGCCAGCTCGTAAACCTTCCCGGCATGGCCCTCTTCGGCGACGACGCGGGCGGCGGCGGCGGCATAGTCGGCACGGGTCGCGGAGGCAATTTTGCCGTCGCCGGCGGCGCCGATAAAGACGCCGTGTTCCAGAGCCGGCGGCGCGCTGGCGAGATAGTTTTCGGTGTACCAGCCGTTGCGCAGAAGGGTATAGGCGATGCCGGATTCGGCCAACATCTTCTCGGTTTCCACGTGCTCAACGTGCAGGCCAAGCGGAGATTTATCCGCATGCAGCAGGCTGGTGTAGGCGATAAATTTAACCCCGGCGGCTTTGGCTGCCTGGATGACGTTGCGATGCTGGGCCGCACGCTGGCCCACTTCGCTGGATGAGATCAGCAGCAGCTTATCCACGCCCTGCAGCGCGGCGGTGAACGCCGCCTGGTCGGTGTAATCCGCCTGACGGACGACCAGACCCTGCTGGCTCAGGGATTCGGCCTTCGCCGGGTTGCGGACAATCGCCACAATCTGGCTGGCGGAAACGGTTTTTAACAGCTCTTGCAGAACGTGGTGGCCCAGCTGGCCGGTGGCGCCGGTAATTGCGATCATGGGTCTTCTCCTTCGTGTTTATTAACTGTTGTGGTAAGCTAACACCTTAGCTAACTTTTAGTAAGTACGTACAAAAAGGTAAGTATGAAATGGCGAATCTGACGCTAAGTGAACAGCTGCGCGACGGCAATCTGTTTGCCGAGCAGTGCCCGTCGCGCGATGTGTTGAAGCACGTCACCAGCCGCTGGGGCGTGCTCATCCTCGTGGCGCTGCGCGCGGGAACCCACCGCTTCAGCGATCTGCGTCGCAAGATGGGCGGCGTGAGTGAAAAGATGCTGGCCCAGTCGCTGCAGGCGCTGGAGCAGGACGGCTTTATCGACCGGGTGTCGTATCCGGTGGTCCCGCCGCACGTTGAATATAGCCTGACTCCGCTGGGTGAGCAGGTGAGCGAGAAGGTGGCGGCGCTGGCCGACTGGGTTGAGCTGAACCTGCCCGCGGTTCTGGCGAACCACGAGCAGACCGTTGCCTGAGCAGATAGCTACTTGCTCAGATCCAGCTGATAGATGGCAAAGCCGATATCGTCGGTGGCAACCTGACGCATCGGGTACTGCGCCTGCTCTTTAATAAATGCCGCCGCTTTTTCGGTTGGCGCGGTTTCAAAGCGGATGTCCAGCGGCACCTTGCCGTGGAGCGGCGCCAGGCGCCAGTTGTTATCCGCCGCCGGGTGGATGGCCCCCGTTTTTTTCGACTCAGCGCTAATCCACGCCGCCAGCACCGAGCGATTTTCATCCGGGGAAGCAAAAGCAATGTGGCTATCGCCGGTACCGGCGAACTTGCCGCCGTAGGCGCGGTAGTTATTCGTCGCGACCAGGAAGGTGGCCGCTGGGTCAATGGGCTTGCCGTTAAAGGTCAGATCCTTAATGCGCTGCGCCTGCGGGTTAATCATCTGGCACTCGCCGTCATAGCGCGCCGGCTGGCTGACATCGATCTGGTAATTAACTCCGTCAATCACGTCGAAGTTATAGGTGCGGAAACCGTCCCAGTTGATCAATGACTGCGGCCTGCTGCTGGTCGTGTCTATCTGATTGAACTGCCCGGCAGAGCACTCCAGCCACTCTTTGACCTCCTTGCCGCTGACCTTCATCACCACCAGGGTGTTCGGATAGAGATACAGATCGGCGGCGTTGCGGAAGGTGAGCTGGCCTTTCTCCACCTCGACGAAGCTGGCGGGATCGTTCTTGCGTCCGCCGACCTTAAACGGCGCGGCGGCGGAGAGCACCGGCAGCTTCGCCAGGTCAGGATCGCCCTGAATAAAGTGCTCGACGTAGGCTTTCTGCGCCATATTGACCACCTGTACGGTCGGGTCGTCCTGTACCAGCGCCAGGAAGCTGTACATATTGTCGGAGGCGCGGCCGATCGGCTTGCTGACAAATTCGCGCGTCGCGTCGTGGTCGGCTTTTAGCACCGTCACCATGTTGCCATCTTCCGCCGCCAGCGACTTCTTCGCCACCGGATCGTAGATTGGGCGGGCTTCGGCTTTAGCCTGGGTGACCTGCCACCTGCCGTTATCGTGGCTGAGGGCCAGATCGACGATGCCTAAATGATCTCCCCACATGCCGGGCATCACGGCCGGAATGCCGTTAAGCGTGCCCTTATTGATATCCGCGCCCTTGATGCTGGCGAAATCTTTCCCCGGGAATACCGCGTGCGCATGGCCGAACATGATGGCATCAACGCCGGGAACCTGGCTGAGGTAATACACCGAATTTTCCGCCATGACCTGATAGGGATCGGCGGAGAGCCCCGAATGGGCGATCGCCACCACGAGGTCCGCGCCTTGCTCGCGCATTTGTGGAACGTATTTGCGCGCGGTGGCGGTAATGTCGTTCACGGTCACTTTGCCGGCGAGATTGGCTTTATCCCAGGTCATGATTTGCGGCGGCACAAAGCCGATATAGCCGATGCGCAAGGTCTGCGTTTTGCCGTCGCTATCCTCGACTTTGGTCTCCTGAATCAGGTAGGGAGTAAACATCGGCTGGCCAGTTTTTACGTCGATAATGTTGGCGTTGACGTAGGGGAATTTCGCCCCGGAAAGGGCTTTGTGCAGAAAATCGAGGCCGTAGTTGAACTCGTGGTTGCCGAGGTTGCCCACGGCGTAATCCAGGGTGTTCATGGCCTTATAAACTGGGTGAATATCGCCGCTTTTGAGACCTTTCGCTGCCATATAGTCGCCCAGTGGACTACCCTGAATAACGTCGCCGTTATCGACCAGCACGCTGTTTTTCACCTCCTGACGGGCTTTTTCAATCAGCGTGGCGGTGCGCACGAGGCCAAACTTTTCCGTAGCGGCATCTTTGTAATAGTCAAAATCCATCATATTACCGTGCAGGTCGGTGGTTTCCATGATCCGCAAATCGACCGTCGCCGCGTTTACGCTGGCAGCGACCAGCGTGGCCAGGAGCGTTGCGCTAAACTTAATCATCAGAGGCGTCCTTTTTTATGAGCTATGGCACAGAAGAAAATGTATTTACATTTTGTTGCTTACAGAATTGTGAATCATGCCAGAAAAGCGACAATTGAAACCGCCATCGCTATCACAGATAGCGCAACTCGCAGCGATGCGATATAAATAAAACAACGAGTTAACGCCACTGCAACCAGATGAGGTGGAGAATGTTAGAACAAGTATGTCAGCTTGCACGGATCGCGGGCGATGCCATTATGGAAGTCTATGATGGAAATCAGCCGATGGACGTCGCCAGCAAGAAGGATGATTCTCCGGTCACCGCGGCGGATATTGCGGCGCACAAAGTCATTATGAGCGGCCTGCTGGCGCTGACCCCCGATATCCCGATCCTGTCTGAAGAAGACCCTCAGGAGTGGCAGGTGCGCCAGCACTGGCAGCGCTACTGGCTGGTGGACCCGCTGGACGGCACCAAAGAGTTTATCAAGCGCAACGGCGAGTTTACGGTCAATATCGCCTTGATTGAAAACGGTAAACCGGTGCTTGGCGTGGTCTATGCGCCGGTGATGAAGGTGCTGTACTGCGCGGAAAACGGCAAGGCCTGGAAAGAGGAGTGCGGCAGGCGTAAGCAAATTCAGGTCCGCGACGCCCGGCCTCCGCTGGTGGTCATCAGCCGCTCCCACGGCAACGATCCGGAGCTGGAGGAGTACCTTGAGCAGCTTGGCGAACACCAAACCACCTCGATCGGCTCGTCGCTGAAGTTCTGCCTGGTGGCGGAAGGTCAGGCCCAGCTCTATCCGCGTTTCGGGCCGACCAATAGCTGGGATACCGCCGCCGGCCATGCGGTCGCGGTTGCCGCCGGGGCGCACGTTCACGACTGGCAGGGAAGAACCCTCGACTACACGCCGCGCGAATCCTTCCTCAACCCCGGCTTCCGGGTCTCTATTTACTGAGCAGCTTGTGCAGCAGGGCGATAACCTGCTGCACTTCATCCTGGGTCAGCGCGCCGTCTTTGGCCCACTGAACTCGCCCGTCCTTATCCAGCACCGCGATGGCCGAGCTCTTCTCCTGCAGCTGCCACGCCTTACGCGCCAGACCGTTATCGTCGACAATAAACTGCGACCACGGATAGAGCTGCTTGTTGCTCTCAATGCTGCTGCGCACGAACACCCCTGAGCCCGGGATCGCGTCATCGGTATTGACGATAGTGGTGGTCTGATAGCGATCGTGCGGCAGCTTCGCGGCCTTGATCGCTTCTATCAGCGTGGCGTTTTTCTCTTTTGCCGCCGTGCGCCCGGCGATGTGCTGTATCACCCGCACTTTTCCTGCCAGCTGCGAGCTATTCCAGTTTTTGTAGCTAAACTTATCGTTATCCAGGATGAGTTCTCCCCGGTCGGCGATGCCAACCGGCGCGACGCGCTGACCGTCGACAAAATTATGCGCCGAGGCGATCAGCGGAAGCAGAAGGAGGGAGGCCGCCAGAATTTTACGTAGGGTCATGATGTTTCCTTATTATGTGCAGGTGATCCGACCACTTGGTCTGACTTAAGCATATGTGCGATTTAACGGCATGACACGCAATCAGAGTGCCAGATTGCGTGTTAACGCACATATTCGAATAAAATCGGTGACTTATACTCACTTCTACGTATGTATGAAAAGAAAATTCTTATTTAATGTCATCAAAAGGTAAATAAACTTATGCATGCTGGGTATTACAGAAGTTCTGGACTATAGTTTCAGGGCATTAAAATTTGCGTTCTGGATTCGTGGGCTAAGTGTGGCACCACGGGAGCGTAACCCTGGCAGGAGACAACAATGAAAATTTTCCAACGCTACAATCCGCTACAAGTGGCGAAGTACGTGAAGATCCTGTTCCGTGGACGGTTATATATCAAGGATGTTGGCGCTTTTGAGTTTGATAAGGGCAAAATCCTTATCCCGAAGGTAAAGGACAAGCAGCATTTTTCTGTGATGTCCGAGGTCAATCGTCAGGTTCTGCGTCTGCAAACTGAGATGGCTTAATCTGAAAAGTGGTATAGCTGTACGGTAAAAAAAACGGCTCCTGATGGGAGCCGTTAGTGTTTCTGCAGGCGGCGATTACGCCGACTCTTTTTCGCCTACCGCCGTTTCCGACTGCTTCGGTACCATCACCGTCGGTTTATTGTCGATGCGGGTGACCAGCAACTGATCGATGCGGTAGTTATCGATGTCCACCACCTCAAACTTGTAGCCAGAGAACTTCACCGCGTCGGTGCGTTTCGGAATTTTGCGCAGCATAAACATCATAAAACCGCCGATGGTTTCATAGTTGCCGGACTGCGGAAAATCGTCGATATCGAGCACGCGCATCACGTCATCGATCGGCGTACCGCCGTCAATCAGCCATGAGTTCTCGTCGCGGGCGACGATCTGCTCCTCCAGCCCCTGGCCGACCAGGTCGCCCATCAGGGTGGTCATGACGTCGTTCAGGGTAATAATCCCCACCACCAGCGCATATTCGTTCATGATCACCGCGAAGTCTTCGCCGGCGGTTTTAAAGCTCTCCAGCGCTTCTGACAGCGTCAGGGTATCAGGGACAATTAGCGTATTGCGGATCTGCACGCCGCCGGTCAGCACCAGGCTTTGGTTAGCCAGCACGCGGTTCAGCAGATCCTTGGAGTCCACGTAGCCGATGATATGGTCGATATCCTCGTTACAGACCAGAAATTTGGAGTGCGGATGCTCCGCAACCTTGTTCTTCAGGCTCTGCTCATCTTCGTGGAGATCGAACCAGATAACATTTTCACGCGAGGTCATCGACGACGGAACGGTACGTGATTCCAGCTCGAACACGTTCTCAATCAGCTCATGCTCCTGCTTACGCAGCACGCCGGCCAGCGCGCCGGCTTCGACGACCGCGTAAATATCATCGGAGGTGATGTCGTCTTTACGCACCATCGGTAATTTGAACAGCCGGAAAATATTGTTGGCCATGCCGTTGAACAGCCACACCAGCGGGCGGAACACCATCAGGCAGAAGCGCATCGGGTTGATGATGCGCAAAGCCACGGCTTCTGGCGCAATCATACCGATGCGTTTCGGGGTCAGGTCAGCAAACAGGATGAACAGGCTGGTGACCAGAGTAAAAGAGATAATAAAGCTGAGTCTGCTCGGAGAGTTCCGGCGACATATAGCGGCTTAGCAGGATGTTAAAAGCCGGTGAAAATGCGGCGTCGCCGACGATACCGCCGAGAATCGCCACCGCGTTGAGGCCGATTTGCACGACGGTGAAGAACATCCCGGGGTTTTCCTGCATTTTGAGAACGCGCTGCGCGTTCACGTGACCATCATCGGCCAGCAGTTTGAGTTTGATTTTACGTGAAGCGGCCAGCGAGATTTCTGATATCGAAAAAAATGCGCTGACGGCAATCAGACAAAGTATTACTAAAATACTGTTTAACATAGTTTATCCAGCCGTTGAGGCCAGATCCTCGGAAGGGAAGTTGATAACGCTAATGTGGAATACATAAAAAACCGGTCCGAAGGCTCTGGACCGGCTACAACACAGCCTAGTATAGCGTAAGGTACTGTAAAGCCGCCAGAGCGTTAATTGCGCGCCCCGGTAATATTCACTATTACGCCTGCGGCGGCAGGCATACGCCGATCCCGCCAATCCCGCAGTATCCGTACGGGTTTTTATGCAGATACTGCTGGTGGTCGTCTTCAGCATAGTAGAACGGCTTCGCCGCGGCTATCTCGGTGGTAATCTGACGCGGGTCGTTGGCGTCGCGCATCGCCGTCTGAAAACGCGCCAGGCTGGCTTTAGCGGCCGCATCCTGCTCCGGCGTCAGCGGATAGATAGCCGAACGATACTGGGTACCGTGATCGTTGCCCTGCTGCATTCCCTGAGCCGGGTCATGGTTTTCCCAGAATACCTGCAGCAGCTGCTCATAGCTGACGACCTGCGGGTCGTACACGATGCGTACGGCTTCGGCGTGGCCGGTGTCGCCGGAACAGACTTCGCGGTAGGTTGGGTTAGGGGTGTAGCCGCCGGTATAGCCCGCGGCGGTGCTGTAAACGCCGGGCAGCTGCCAGAACAGGCGCTCAACTCCCCAAAAGCAGCCCATCGCCAGCAGCGCAACTTCCATTCCCGCAGGAACGTTAGTCATGGAGTGGCCATTGACGGCGTGGAGCGTTGCCACCGGCATGGGGGTGTTACGTCCGGGGAGCGCATCCGCCTGGGCGACAAGATGCGTTTTATCAAATAGACTCACGGTTGGCCTCTCTGAAACATAAGTCGTAGTTAAGGTTGTAACGATGCGTGTCTTTTTACACAATAAACACGATCGCTACGTCTGGATTAAACATAAGAATTATTTGGGTTATCGTCATTTTTTCAACCCTTAGCTGTTAGGGTTTTGTTAAGCCGGGGATCGGCGCTTTCGTTTCCTGCGGGGGGAAACAAGGATATTCAGGAGAAAACGTGCTACAAATCCGCCAGTTATGTGTCACCAGCCTTTTGCTGGTCAGCGGGGTCGCTAGCGCTGCGAGCGTGCGTTTGCAGGTTGAGGGGCTATCCGGGGAGCTGCAAAGAAACGTCCGTGCCCAGCTGTCGACGATCCAAAGTGATGAAGTCACGCCGGATCGACGCTTTCGCGCGCGCGTTGATGATGCCATCCGTGAAGGCCTGAAAGCGCTGGGTTACTACGAACCGACGATCGATTTTGATTTACGTCCGCCGCCGGCAAAAGGGCGGCAGGTGCTAATTGCCAAAGTGACGCCCGGCGAACCGGTGCGGATCGGCGGCACCGACGTCATTCTGCGCGGCGGTGCGCGCACCGACCGTGACTATCTGAATTTGTTAAAAACGCGTCCAGCCATCGGCACCGTGCTGAATCACGGCGATTACGACGGTTTTAAAAGCTCCTTGACCCGCGTGGCGCTGCGCAAAGGCTACTTTGATAGTGAATTCAATAAAAGCCAGCTCGGGGTCTCTCTCGATCGCCATCAGGCCTTCTGGGATATCGATTACAACAGCGGCGAGCGTTATCGCTTCGGCGCTGTGACCTTCAGCGGGTCGCAGATCCGCGACGAATACCTGCAAAATCTGGTGCCGTTTAAGCAGGGGGACGAGTACACCTCCGAGGATCTGGCGGAGCTAAACCGCCGCCTGGCGGCCACCGGCTGGTTCAGACTCAGTGGTGGTCGCGCCGGAGTTTGAGAAATCGAGAAAAACGAAAGTTCTGCCCCTGAAGGGCGTCGTCTCTCCGCGCAAAGAGAATACCGTCGAAACCGGTATCGGCTATTCGACCGACGTCGGACCGCGGGTGAAGGCGACGTGGAAAAAGCCGTGGATCAACTCCTATGGCCACAGCCTGACCTCCAGCGTCAGCCTCTCCGCGCCGGAGCAACAGTTTGATTTCAGCTATAAGGTCCCGCTGCTGAAGAGCCCGCTGGAGCAGTATTACCTGATGCAGGGCGGCTTTAAGCGTACGGATCTCAACGATACCAAAGCCGACTCCACCACCCTCGCGGCATCGCGTTACTGGGAGATGTCGAGCGGCTGGCAGCGCGCCATCAACCTGCGCTGGAGCCTCGATCACTTTACCCAGGCTAACGTCACCAATACCACCATGCTGATTTATCCCGGGGTATCGGTTAACCGCACCCGCTCGCGGGGCGGCCTGATGCCGACCTGGGGCGACTCTCAGCGCTATTCGGTCGATTACTCCAACACCATTTGGGGCTCGGACATTAACTTCGTCGTCGCCCAGGCGCAGGACGTGTGGATCCGCACCCTTTACGATCGCCACCGCTTTGTGGTGCGCGGTAACCTCGGCTGGATTGAGGCCGACAATTTCGACAAGGTCCCGCCGGATCTGCGCTTCTTCGCCGGGGGCGACCGCAGCATTCGCGGCTACAAATACAAATCGATCTCGCCAAAAGACGATGACGGCAAGCTGATCGGTGCCTCGAAGCTGGCCACCGGCTCGCTGGAGTACCAGTACAACGTCAGCGGCAAGTGGTGGGGCGCGATGTTTGTCGACGGCGGCGAAGCGGTAAGCGATATCCGCAAAAGCGACTTCAAAACCGGCGCCGGCGTTGGCGTTCGCTGGCAGTCGCCGGTCGGCCCTATCAAGCTGGATATCGCCGCGCCGGTCGGCGACAAAGACGAACACGGTTTACAGTTTTACATCGGTCTGGGGCCTGAATTATGAGTTTATGGAAGAAGATAAGCCTCGGGGTCGTGCTCTTTCTGCTCCTGCTGCTGGGCACGGTTGGCTTCCTGGTCGGCACCACCAGCGGCCTGCATCTGGTGCTGAAGGCGGCGGACCGCTGGGTGCCGGGTCTGGAGATCGGCAAGGTTACCGGCGGCTGGCGTGACCTGACGCTGGAGAACGTGCATTTTGCCCAACCGGGCGTGGCGGTGACCGCCGGCCAGCTCCATCTTGCGGTGAAGCTACGCTGCCTGTGGGACAGCAGCCTGTGCGTCAACGACATTTCGCTACGCGATATCTACGTCGCTATCGATACCTCAAAAATGCCGCCTTCCGCGCCGCCGGAAGAGGAGGATTCAGGGCCGCTGAATCTCTCCACGCCGTATCCCATCACCCTGAGCCGCGTCGCGCTGCAAAACGTTAACGTCAAAATCGATGATACCGCCGTCTCGGTGCGCGACTTCTCCACCGGCCTGCGCTGGCAGGAGAAAAACCTGACCCTGACGCCGACGTCGCTGCAGGGGCTGCTTATCGCGCTGCCAAAAGTCGCTAAGGTGGCGCAGGAGCAGGTCGTTGAGCCGAAGATAGAGCATCCGCAGCCGGAGGAAAAACCGCTCGGCGAGACGATGAAGGCGCTCTTTGCAAAGCCGGTGCTCCCGGAAATGGCCGACGTCCACCTGCCGCTCAACCTCAATATCGAGGCGTTCCGCGGCGAGCAGCTGCGGCTCACCGGCGATACCGATATGACTATTTACAGTCTGCTGCTGAAGGTCAGCAGCATTGACGGACAGATGAAGCTCGATGCGCTGGATATCGATTCCGACCAGGGCAAGGTCAGCGCCGCGGGCAGCGCGCAGCTGCAGGATAGCTGGCCGGTGGATATCACCCTCGACGGTACGCTGAATATTGACCCGCTCAAGGGAGAGAAGGTGCAGCTGAAGGTCGGCGGCGAGATGCGTAAAAAGCTGACGGTCGGCGTTGATTTAGCCGGCCCGGTGGCGATGACGCTGCGCGCCGATGCGCAGCTGGCGGAAGCCGGGCTGCCGCTCAATATGGAGCTGAAAAGCAAGCAGCTGTACTGGCCGTTCAGCGGCGAAAAGCAGTTCCAGGCCGACGATCTGCAGTTGAAATTCAGCGGCAAGATGACCGACTACGCCCTGGCGCTGAGCACCGCGGTGAAGGGGCAATCTCTGCCGCCGGCGAAAATCAGCCTCAATGCTAAGGGCAACGAGCAGCAGGTGAATATTGATAAGCTGACCGTCGCCGCGCTGGAAGGGAAAACCGAGCTGAAGGCGCTGCTCGACTGGCAGCAGGCGATCAGCTGGCGCGGCGAGCTGACCCTTGACGGGATTAATACGGCCAAAGAGGTGCCGGACTGGCCCTCGAAGCTCAACGGCCTGATCAAGACCCAGGGCAGCCTGTACGGCGGCAGCTGGCAGATGTCGGTGCCGGAGCTGAAAATCACCGGTAACGTGAAGCAGAATAAGGTTGATGTCAGCGGTTCCCTGCAGGGCAATAGCTATATGCAGTGGAAAATCCCCGGCCTGCATCTGGCGCTAGGCCCCAACAGCGCCGATGTCAAAGGCGAGCTGGGGGTTAAGGATCTGAATCTCGACGCCACCATTGATGCGCCGCATCTCGACAACGCGCTGCCGGGTCTTGGCGGGACGGCGAAAGGGCTGGTGAAAGTGCGCGGCACCGTGGAGGCGCCTCAGACTGCTGGCGGATATCAGCGCCCGCGCCCTGCGCTGGCAGGAGCTGTCGATCGCCCAGGTTAACGTCAAGGGCGACGTTAAATCCAGCGATCAGATTGCCGGCAATCTCGATGTGCGTATCGACCGTATCAGCCAGCCGGGCGTCAATATCAGCCTGGTGCAGCTCAATGCGAAGGGCAACGAGAAGCAGCATGATCTGCAGCTTAAAGTGCAGGGGGAGCCGGTCTCCGGCCAGCTGTCGCTGGCGGGGAGCTTTGACCGCAAAGAGGAGCGCTGGAGGGGCTCGCTGAGCAATACCCGCTTCCAGACGCCGGTGGGCCCGGTTTCGCTGACGCGCAATATCGCGCTGGACTACCGCAACCGCGAGCAGAAAATTAACATTGGGCCGCACTGCTGGGTCAACCCGAACGCCGAGCTCTGCGTGCCACAGGCGATCGATGCGGGCGCGAGCGGCCGGGCGGTCGTCAACCTCAACCGTTTCGATCTGGCGATGCTGAAGCCGTTTATGCCGGAGGCCACCCAGGCCAGCGGCGTGTTTAGCGGCAACGCCGACGTCAGCTGGGACACCACCAAAGAGGGGCTGCCGCAGGGCAAGGTAACGCTGAGCGGCCGCAACGTGAAGGTGACCCAGACGGTCAACGATGCGCCGCTGCCGGTGGCTTTCGATACCCTGAACCTCACCGCCGATCTGCACAACAACCGCGCGCAGCTCGGCTGGCTGATCCGCCTGACCAATAACGGTCAGCTTGACGGCCAGGTTCTGGTCACCGACCCGCAGGGCCGACGCAATCTCGGCGGTAATATCAACATCAATAACTTCTCGCTGGCGATGATTAATCCGATCTTCTCCCGCGGGGAGAAGGCGGAAGGCCGGCTCAACGCCAACCTGCGCCTCGGCGGCGATGTGCAAAATCCGCAGCTGTTTGGCCAGATGCAGCTCAACGGCGTCGACATTGACGGTAACTTTATGCCGTTCGATATGCAGCCGAGCCAGCTGGCGATGAACTTCAACGGCACCCGCTCGACGCTGCAGGGAACGGTGAATACGAGCCAGGGCCAGATTAGCCTTAACGGCAACGCCGACTGGACCCAGATAGACAACTGGCGCGCGCAGATCGCGGCGAAGGGCAGCCGGGTGCGGATCACGGTGCCGCCGATGGTGCGGCTGGACGTTTCGCCGGACGTGGTCTTTACCGCGACCCCGAGCCTGTTTAATCTTGACGGTAGCGTCGATGTTCCGTGGGCGCGTATTGTGGTTAACGACGTGCCGGAGAGCGCGGTCGGCGTCTCTTCCGATGAGGTGATGCTGAACGACTCCCTGCAGCCGATTAAGCCGCAGAGCGCCGCTATCCCGATCAACAGCAACCTGACGATCCATGTCGGTAACAACGTCCGCCTCAGCGCGTTTGGTCTGAAGGCGCGCCTGACCGGCGATTTAAAAGTGGCTCAGGATAAACAAGGTCTGGGCCTCAACGGGCAGATTAATATTCCTGAAGGGCGCTTCCACGCCTACGGTCAGGATCTGATCGTGCGTAAAGGCGAGCTGCTGTTCTCCGGTCCGCCGGATCAGCCTTCACTGAATATTGAAGCCATTCGCAACCCGGATGCCACAGAAGACGACGTGATTGCCGGCGTTCGCGTCACCGGCTCCGCCGACCAGCCGAAGGCGGAGATTTTCTCTGACCCGGTCATGTCGCAGCAGGAAGCGCTTTCTTATCTGCTGCGCGGTCAGGGATTGAGCAGCGGGCAGAGCGATAGCGCCGCAATGACGTCAATGCTTATTGGCCTGGGGGTTGCACAAAGTGGTCAGGTTGTGGGTAAAATCGGCGAGACGTTTGGCGTAAGCAATCTGGCGCTGGATACCGAGGGAGTAGGCGACTCTTCCCAGGTGGTAGTCAGCGGCTATGTGCTGCCGGGTCTACAGGTAAAATACGGGGTCGGTATCTTCGACTCCCTGGCGACGCTGACATTGCGTTATCGCCTGATGCCTAAGCTATATATGGAAGCGGTGTCTGGCGTAGACCAGGCTCTCGATTTGCTCTATCAGTTTGAGTTTTAGCAATGCGAATATTTGTTTACGGCAGTTTACGACGCAAACAAGGCAACAGCCACTGGATGACCAACGCTCAGTGGCTGGGCGATCATAGTGTCAACGATTATCAGCTGTACAGCCTGGGCCACTATCCAGGCGCGGTGCCCGGTGAAGGCACGGTACATGGTGAAGTTTATCGTATTGACGCATCGACGCTGGCCGAGCTGGATGCTCTGCGTACCAAAGGCGGCGAATACGCGCGCCATCTTATCCAGACGCCGTACGGCGGCGCATGGATGTATGTCTATCAGCGCCCGGTTGAGGGGTTTACGCTGATAGAGAGCGGTAACTGGTTAGACAGAGACCAGTATTAAAAACGACAGCGCCACCCTCGGGTGGCGCTGTTTTTTTTGCGGCTATCGCGGATTAGCCCGGCGCAGGCAAACCGCAGGCATAAAAAAACCCTTACTGACCGGCAGACCGGCGTTCAGGGTTTCAGGCAGAGAAGAACTTATTTCTTCGCCGCGCGCTCGAAGGAAGCGATGATTTCGGCTTTCGCCGCAGCAGCATTGTCCCAACCGTCAACTTTAACCCACTTGCCTTTTTCCAGATCTTTGTAGTGCTCGAAGAAGTGGGTGATCTGTGCTTTCAGCAGTTCCGGCAGGTCGTTCACATCGTTGATGTGATCGTACTCTTTGCTCAGCTTGGTGTGCGGTACCGCAACCAGCTTGGCATCTTCACCGGACTCATCGGTCATTTTCAGAACGCCAACCGGACGGCAGCGGATCACTGAGCCTGGCTCCAGCGGATACGGCGTCGGGACCAGCACGTCTACCGGGTCACCGTCGAGAGACAGGGTATGGTTGATGTAGCCGTAGTTGCACGGATAGAACATCGCGGTGGACATAAAGCGGTCAACGAACAGCGCGCCGCTCTCTTTGTCGACTTCGTATTTGATTGGGTCTGCGTTAGCCGGGATCTCGATCACGACGTAGATATCTTCCGGCAGATCTTTACCCGCAGGTACGTTGAGTAAGCTCATGTCTGTTCCTTTAAAATGTATAGCAAACAAGTGCCAGGTATTATAGCCAACTCACATCGAATGTCTTCGCTTCTTTTTATTCAGGGGGGCAGAAAGATAGCGTAATTTCCCCCCGCTAAACGGGCCTGAAATCCATAAATATAGCCACATTTTACATACTTTTATGTAAGCGATTACACCTCGTCTTCCGCTGCTGATAATGAGCTTTAAATTTAGCCACCCGTTGCTATGTTGATCGCATTTCGCAGCTCTTATCCGCTATAAGGTGCAGTAAACGGCCTTAATCAACATAAAATTTACTTTTCTGAAGTGTGATGTAACTCATCCAGTTACATTTCTGATTGTCTATAGTAATTCCGCAGATAACGATTTCACTAACAATAACCCTACGAGGATCGCCTTATGTGGAAGCGCTTACTTCTTGTCTCCGCAGTTTCCGCAGCTATGTCGTCAATGGCAATAGCTGCCCCTCTGACCGTAGGATTTTCGCAGGTCGGCTCTGAATCCGGCTGGCGTGCGGCCGAAACCAGCGTTGCGAAGGAGGAGGCCGCGAAGCGCGGTATTACTCTGAAAATTGCCGACGGTCAGCAAAAACAGGAAAACCAGATTAAAGCCGTACGCTCCTTCATTGCGCAGGGCGTCGACGCCATCTTTATCGCCCCGGTCGTGGCGACGGGCTGGGAGCCGGTGCTGAAGGAGGCCAAAGAGGCCAAAATCCCGGTCTTCCTGCTCGACCGCTCCATTGATGTAAAAGACAAAGATCTCTACATGACCACCGTCACCGCCAACAACGTGCTGGAGGGCCAGCTGATTGGCGACTGGCTGGTGAAAACCGTCGACGGCAAGCCGTGCAACGTCGTTGAGCTGCAGGGTACCGTCGGGGCCAGCGTCGCCATTGACCGCAAAAAAGGCTTCGCTGAAGCCATCGCTAAGGCGTCGAACATTAAAATTATCCGCTCTCAGTCCGGCGACTTTACCCGCAGCAAAGGGAAAGAGGTTATGGAGAGCTTTATCAAAGCGGAAAACAACGGCAAGAACATCTGCATGGTTTACGCCCATAACGATGATATGGCCATCGGCGCCATCCAGGCGATTAAAGAGGCCGGCCTGAAGCCGGGCAAAGATATCCTCACCGGCTCCATTGACGGCGTGCCGGATATCTACAAAGCGATGATCGCCGGCGAAGCGAACGCTAACGTCGAGCTGACGCCAAATATGGCCGGGCCGGCATTCGATGCGCTGGAAAAATTCAAGAAAGACGGCACCCTGCCTGAGAAGTTGACCATTACGAAGTCGATGCTCTTCCTGCCGGATACGGCGAAAGAGCAGCTGGAGAAGAAGAAAGATATGGGCTATTGAGTGGGCGTAGTTCATCAGGACGCTCGGTTTAGTGCCCTCTCCCCGGCGGGGAGAGGGTTAGGGGAGGGGAAACCATGAACGACGAAGTACATCAGGAGATCCTTCGTACCGAGGGACTGAGCAAATTTTTCCCCGGCGTCAAGGCGCTGGATAACGTCAACTTCAGCCTGCGGCGCGGCGAGATCATGGCCCTGCTGGGGGAAAATGGCGCGGGTAAATCGACCCTGATCAAAGCGCTCACCGGCGTTTATCACGCCGATCGCGGCACTATCTGGCTCGAGGGTCAGGCAATAGCGCCGAAAAATACCGCCCACGCCCAGCAGCTGGGCATCGGCACCGTCTACCAGGAAGTCAACCTGCTGCCGAATATGTCGGTGGCGGACAATCTGTTTATCGGCCGCGAGCCCCGGCGCTTTGGCCTGCTGCGGCGCAAAGAGATGGAAAAGCGCGCCACCGATCTGATGGCCTCCTACGGTTTCTCCCTCGACGTTCGTGAGCCGCTTAACCGCTTTTCCGTGGCGATGCAGCAGATTGTCGCGATCTGCCGCGCCATTGACCTGTCGGCTAAGGTGCTGATCCTCGATGAGCCCACCGCCAGCCTGGATACTCAGGAGGTGGAAATGCTCTTTACCCTGATGCGCCAGCTGAGCGATAGCGGCGTCAGCCTGATTTTTGTTACCCACTTTCTCGATCAGGTGTACGCCGTGAGCGATCGGATTACCGTCCTGCGCAACGGCGGCTTCGTCGGCTGCCGGGAAACCCGCGAACTGCCGCAGATTGAGCTGGTGAAAATGATGCTGGGACGCGAGCTGGAGCATAACGCGCTACAGCGCGCGGGCCGCACCCTGCTGAGCGAGAAGCCGATCGCCGCCTTTGAAGGGTTTGGTAAAAAGGGCGCCATCGAGCCGTTCGACCTCCAGGTTCGCCCCGGCGAAATTGTTGGCCTGGCGGGGCTGCTGGGATCCGGGCGCACCGAGACGGCGGAAGTCATTTTTGGCATCAAGCCGGCCGATAGCGGCAGCGCGTGGATCAAAGGCAAGCCGCAGACGCTGCGCTCGCCGCACCAGGCCTCGAGCCTCGGGATCGGCTTTTGTCCGGAAGACCGAAAAACCGACGGCATTATCGCCGCGGCGTCGGTACGGGAGAACATCGTGCTGGCCCTGCAGGCGCAGCGCGGCTGGCTGCGTCCGATTCCGCGGCGCGAGCAAAATGAGATTGCCGAACGCTTTATCCGCCAGCTGGGGATTCGAACTCCCAGCGCCGAGCAGCCGATCGAATTTCTTTCCGGCGGCAACCAGCAGAAGGTGCTGCTTTCCCGCTGGCTGCTGACCAAACCCCAGTTTCTGATCCTTGATGAGCCGACTCGCGGAATAGACGTCGGCGCCCACGCCGAGATCATCCGCCTGATTGAAACCCTGTGCGCCGATGGCCTGGCGCTGCTGGTCATTTCGTCGGAGCTGGAAGAGCTGGTGGGCTACGCCGATCGGGTGATTATCATGCGCGATCGCCGGCAGGTGGCGGAGATCCCGCTCGGGGAGTTCTCCGTCCCGGCGATCATGAACGCAATCGCGGCATAGGAGTAAATCATGATGCCAGGATCTCTTCCACAAACCGGCCAAACGAAGCGTCGCTTCAGCTGGCCGAAGGGTATGCCGCAAATCATTGCGCTGCTGCTGGTGCTGGTCGTCGACAGCCTGGTGGCGCCGCACTTTTTCCAGATTGTCCTCCAGGAGGGGCGCCTGTTCGGCAGCCCCATCGATATTCTTAACCGCGCGGCGCCTGTCGCGCTGCTGGCGGTTGGCATGACGCTGGTTATCGCCACCGGCGGGATTGACCTGTCGGTCGGCGCGGTGATGGCGATTGCCGGCGCCACCGCCGCCTCGGTGACCGTTGCCGGGCATAGCCTGCCGGTGGTGCTGCTGGCATCGCTGGGGGCGGGTGCGCTGGCCGGGCTATGGAACGGCATTCTGGTGGCGGTGCTGAAGATCCAGCCGTTCGTGGCCACGCTGATCCTGATGGTGGCCGGACGCGGCGTCGCGCAGCTGATCACCTCCGGACAGATTGTCACCTTCGACTCGCCGCATCTGGCGTGGCTCGGCAGCGGCTCGCTGCTGCTGCTGCCGATGCCGGTGCTTATTGCGGCCGCAACGCTGCTGCTGTTCTGGCTGTTCACCCGCAAAACCGCGCTGGGGATGTTTATTGAAGCGGTAGGGATCAACATTCGGGCGGCGAAAAATGCCGGGGTCAACACCCGCATCGTCGTGATGCTGGCCTACGTGCTGAGCGGGATTTGCGCGGCGATAGCCGGGATTGTCGTCGCGGCGGACATTCGCGGCGCCGATGCCAACAACGCCGGGCTGTGGCTGGAGCTGGACGCCATCCTGGCGGTAGTGATTGGCGGCGGATCGCTGATGGGCGGGCGCTTTAACCTCCTGCTGTCGGTGATCGGCGCGCTTATTATCCAGGGGATGAACACCGGGATCCTGCTGTCGGGCTTCCCGCCGGAGCTTAACCAGGTAGTGAAAGCCGTGGTGGTGCTGTGCGTACTGATCGTTCAGTCGCCGCGCTTTATCAGCCTACTGAAAGGAGTACGCGGCCGTGATAAAACGTAACCTGCCGTTGATGATTACCCTTGCCGTATTCGTGCTGGGCTATCTCTATTGCCTGACCCAGTTTCCCGGCTTCGCCTCGACGCGGGTGATCTGCAATATCCTCACCGATAACGCTTTTCTTGGCATTATTGCCGTCGGGATGACCTTCGTGATCCTCTCCGGCGGCATCGATCTGTCGGTCGGGTCAGTGATCGCCTTCACCGGCGTGTTCCTCGCGAAAGCGATTGGCGTCTGGGGAATTACGCCGCTGCTGGCGTTCCCGCTGGTGCTGGTGATGGGCTGCGCGTTTGGCGCGCTAATGGGCTGGCTTATCGATACGCTGAAGATCCCGGCATTTATTATTACCCTCGCCGGGATGTTCTTCCTGCGCGGCGTGAGCTATCTGGTTTCTGAAGAGTCTATTCCTATCGATCATCCGGTGTACGACACGCTCTCCGGGCTGGCGTGGACCATTCCCGGCGGCGGCCGCCTGAGCGCCATGGGGCTGTTGATGCTGCTGGTGGTGATCGCGGGCATTTTTATGGCCCACCGCACCCGCTTTGGCAACCAGGTGTACGCCATGGGCGGCAACGCCGTTTCGGCGAATCTGATGGGCATTTCGACCCGTGGAACCACGATCCGCATTTACATGCTCTCGACCGGGCTGGCGACGCTGGCGGGGATCGTTTTTTCTATCTATACCCAGGCCGGCTACGCGCTGGCCGGCGTGGGGGTTGAGCTGGACGCGATTGCGTCGGTGGTCATTGGCGGCACGCTGCTCAGCGGCGGCGTCGGCACGGTATTAGGCACGCTGTTCGGGGTGGCGATTCAGGGGCTGATTCAGACCTACATTAACTTCGACGGCACGCTCAGACTCGTGGTGGACGAAAATTGCGATCGGTATTCTGCTGTTTATCTTTATTGCGCTGCAGCGCGGGCTGACGGTGCTGTGGGAAAACCGCCAGAATTCGCCGGTATCGCGGGTGAGCGGGGCGGCGAATCGCTAGCATAAGATCCCCTCTCGCCGGGCGAGAGGGGAAGCCAGAGGCGTTACGCGTCCGGGAACTCTTTAATAAAGTTTTCGACGTCTTCAACCATATGGTTGTTGCCGACGAAGAAGGAGCGGCGCTGGTGCAGGCTGACCGGGACGATATCGAGAATGCGCTCTTTACCGTCGCTGGCCCTGCCGCCCGCCTGCTCGGCGAGGAACGCCATCGGGTTGCATTCGTACAGCAGGCGCAGCTTGCCGTCCGGGTGGCTGGCGGTGCTTGGGTAGAGATAAATGCCGCCTTTCAGCAGGTTACGGTGGAAGTCCGCCACCAGTGAGCCGATATAGCGCGAGGTGTACGGGCGCTGGGTCCCGAGATCCTCTTCCTGGCAAAACTTAATGTACTTCTTCACGCCCAGCGGGAACTTGATGTAGTTGCCTTCGTTGATGGAGTAGGTATTGCCTTTTTCCGGGAAGCGCATGCGCTCCTGGGAGAGGCAGAATACGCCAAGAGAAGGGTCGTAGGTGAAGGCGTGCACGCCGCAGCCGGTGGTATAAACCAGCATCGTGGAGGAGCCATAAACCACGTAGCCTGCCGCGACCTGTTTACTGCCAGGCTGCAGGAAATCTTCGACGGTGACCGGCGTACCGACCGGGGTTATGCGACGGTAGATGGAGAAGATAGTCCCAACGGAGACGTTAACGTCGATGTTAGAGGAGCCATCCAGCGGGTCCATGAGCACCACGTATTTGGCGTGTTCGCAGCCTTCAAAGACGACGATTTCGTCTTCTTCTTCAGAGGCGATCCCGGCAACAATATCGCGTGCTCGCAGTGCGGCCTTCAATTTTTCATTGGCGAACAGATCGAGTTTTTGCTGCACCTCGCCCTGGACGTTTTCAGCACCGCTGGCACCCAGGATATCGACCAGACCGGCCTTATTGATATCGCGGTGGATGATCTTGGCGCCTAGTTTTATCGCCGACAACAAAGCAGTTAGCTCGCCGGTTGCGTGGGAGAACTCGTGCTGCTTTTCGACAATAAATTCACCTAACGTTTTCATAACCCGTTCCCTGCATGTTTATGTGAAGTAAAACGAACGCAACAATCTTAACAAAGAATAAAAAAAATACGCACAGGTGAATCGCGCCAGCAAAAAACGGATTCGCCTGAAATGCATTTCGCTGATGCCGAACATAAGGGTAAAATGTGCGCCAGATTAAAGAGGGAAGTGACGAATGCGCATTCATATTTTAGGTATCTGCGGCACGTTTATGGGGGGGCTGGCGATGCTGGCGCGTTCCCTCGGTCATGAGGTAACGGGGTCGGATGCTAACGTCTATCCGCCGATGAGTACCCTGCTGGAAAACCAGGGAATCGATTTAATTCAAGGATATGACGCCAGCCAGCTGGAGCCTCGGCCGGACCTGGTGATCATTGGTAACGCGATGACGCGCGGCAATCCGTGCGTAGAAGCGGTGCTGGAAAACAACATTCCGTACATGTCCGGCCCGCAGTGGCTGCATGATTTCGTCCTGCGCGATCGCTGGGTTGTGGCGGTGGCCGGCACCCACGGTAAAACCACCACCGCCGGCATGGCGACCTGGATCCTCGAAGCCTGCGGCTACCAGCCCGGCTTTGTGATCGGCGGCGTACCGGGCAACTTCGAGGTCTCCGCGCGCCTCGGCGGCAGCCCGTTCTTTGTTATCGAAGCGGATGAATATGACTGCGCTTTCTTTGATAAGCGTTCGAAGTTTGTTCACTACTGCCCGCGAACCCTGATCCTCAATAACCTTGAGTTCGATCACGCGGATATCTTTGATGACCTGAAGGCTATTCAGAAGCAGTTCCATCATCTGGTGCGCATTGTCCCGGGCCAGGGCAAAATTATCCTGCCGGAAAACGACATCAACCTGAAGCAGACCATGGCGATGGGCTGCTGGAGCGAGCAGGAGCTGGTGGGCGAACAGGGCCACTGGCAGGCGAAGAAGCTCAACGCCGACGCCTCGCAGTGGGAAGTCTGGCTTGACGGCGAGAAGGTTGGGGAAGTGAAGTGGGCGCTGGTTGGCGAGCATAATATGCACAACGGCCTGATGGCGATTGCCGCCGCCCGCCACGTCGGCGTGGTGCCGGCGGACGCCGCCAACGCGCTGGGCAGCTTTATTAACGCCCGCCGTCGCCTTGAGCTGCGCGGCGAAGCGAACGGCGTCACCGTGTACGACGATTTTGCCCACCATCCGACGGCGATTCTGGCGACGCTGCAGGCGCTGCGCGCTAAGGTTGGCGGCACCGCCCGCATTCTGGCGGTGCTCGAACCGCGCTCGAACACCATGAAAATGGGCGTCTGCAAAGACGATTTGGCGCCGTCGCTGGGCCGCGCGGACGAAGTGTTCCTGCTCCAGCCGCAGCATATCCCGTGGCAGGTCGCCGAGGTGGCGGAAGCCTGCGTGCAGCCTGCCCACTGGAGCGCAGACGTCGACGTGCTGGTGGATATGATTATCAAAACCGCCCATCCTGGCGACCACATTCTGGTGATGAGCAACGGCGGCTTCGGCGGCATTCATCAGAAGCTGCTGGATAAGCTGGCCAGCAAGGCGGCCGCGGCAGAATAATCCCGACGATCGTCCCTCTGCCCTCCGCGTGAGGGCAGATTTTTTGCTATCCTGGATTTTGTCATGCTCACTGCTGAAAAACTAACCTCGACCGATTCTCCGCACTTCCCCGCGCTTGACGCGCTGTACGTCAAGGCTTTTCCCTGGCACGAACAGCGTGAGCCGCTGGCTAAGCAGCGGGCGCTGCGCGACCCGCACTATGCCCTGGAGGCGTGGTTTGATGACGGCGAGTTTATCGGGCTGAGCGGCAGCTGGCAGTTTGCGGACTATGGCTACATTGAGCATCTGGCGATTGACGACGGCCTGCGTTCGCGCGGTTACGGCAAACGCCTGCTGGCGGAGATACTCCGGCGCGCGCCGCTAACCATCCTTGAGATCGATCCGCTCACCACGGAAATCGCCCGCAGGCGGCTGCAGTTTTACGCCGCGATGGGCTTTAGCGACAACCCGTGGCCGCATAGCCACCCGACCTATCATTGCGGCATCGCCGATCATGCGCTGGTGGTGCTGAGCTACCCGCAGGCAATTGACGAAGCGCAGTACCGGCGCTTTGCGCAGCAGCTGCGCCAGGTGGTGATGGCCTGAGCCGACGCTCCGGCAATGCGCAGGCATGCCGGGCTATGGGAAAAAGGTTATCAGATAGCCCGGACGGGCGCGCCGCCGGCGGGAAGCCGGGCGGCGGCGGAACTAGCTTTCGGCTTCGGCCAGCTCGCGCAGATACTGGAAGATCAGGCGCGCGGACTTCGGCGGCTTGTTGCCTTCTTTCTCTTTTTGCGCGTTACGGATCAGCGAACGCAGCTGCTGACGGTCAGCTTCCGGCCACAGGTTCAGCACTTCCGGCACCGCGTCATCGCCATCGGCAATCAGGCGGTCGCGGATCACTTCCAGCTTATGGAACAGCGCAACCTGCTGGTTGTGGCGGTTCTTCAGCTTATCCAGCGCCTGGCGAATCGGGTCCACGTCGCGGCTGCGCAGCATTTTGCCAATCAGCTGCATCTGGCGGCGGCGGCCCTCTTTCTTGATCCGTTGGGCAAGCTCAATGGCGTCGCGCAGGTCGCTATCGAGCGGGATCTTATCCAGCGCGTTTTTCCCCAGCTCTACCATTTCTGCGCCAAGACGCTTCAGTTCTTCGGCGTCACGCTTAATTTCACTTTTACTGACCCAGATAATTTCATCGTCTTCATCTTCGACGTCATCACCGGGAACGTCGTCGAGCCAGTCATCGGGCTGCTTTGTCATCTCAGGCTCCTTAAAAAAGAGGCTAATGTTACCAGTTAAGGCGCGCACTGAAAAACGGTTCTCTGTTAGACTTCAATTAACTCCTTCCTACATTATGGCATTAGCGATGAAAGTCATCTCTCAAGTTGCACAGCAGCGTAAGGCGCTGGAAGAGGCCGTGACCACGGCGCTGGAACTGGCGGCAGGTAAATCCGACGGTGCGGAAGTCTCCGTCAGCAAAACCACCGGCATCAGCGTCAGCACCCGCTACGGCGAGGTGGAGAACGTAGAATTCAACAGCGATGGCGCCTTAGGCATCACCGTTTATCACCAGCATCGCAAGGGCAGCGCCTCTTCGACCGATCTTAGCCCGCAGGCGATTGCCCGCACGGTGCAGGCGGCGCTGGATATTGCCCGCTATACTTCGCCGGACCCGTTCGCCGGCGTTGCCGACAAAGAGCTGCTGGCCTTTGACGCCCCGGACCTCGACCTGTTCCACCCGGCGGAAGTGAGCCCGGATCGGGCCATCGAGCTGGCCGCCCGCGCTGAACAGGCGGCGCTGCAGGCCGATAAACGCATCACCAACACCGAAGGCGGCAGCTTCAACAGCCACTACGGCATCAAGGTGTTCGGTAACAGCCACGGCATGCTGCAGGGCTACTGCTCAACCCGCCATTCGCTCTCCAGTCTGCGTTATCGCGGAAGAAAACGGCGATATGGAGCGTGATTACGCCTATACCATCGGCCGCGCGATTGAAGATTTACAGTCGCCGGAGTGGGTGGGCGACGAGTGCGCCCGCCGCACCCTCTCGCGCCTGGCGCCGCGCAAGCTCTCGACCATGAAGGCGCCGGTGATTTTTGCCAATGAAGTGGCGACCGGGCTGTTTGGTCACCTGGTCGGGGCGATTGCCGGCGGCGCGGTGTACCGCAAATCGACCTTCCTGCTTGACGCGCTTGGCACCCGGATCCTGCCGGACTGGCTGACCATTGAGGAGCATCCGCACCTGCTGAAAGGGCTGGCGTCAACGCCGTTCGACAGCGAAGGCGTGCGTACGGAGCGGCGCGACATCGTTAAGGACGGTATTCTGACGCAGTGGCTGCTGACCAACTACTCGGCGCGCAAGCTGGGCATGAAGAGCACCGGCCACGCGGGCGGCATTCACAACTGGCGAATCAACGGCCGCGGCCTGAGTTTTGCAAAGTTGCTTAAAGAGATGGGCACCGGGCTTGTCGTCACCGAACTGATGGGGCAGGGTGTCAGTGGCGTTACCGGCGATTACTCGCGCGGCGCATCCGGATTCTGGGTTGAGAATGGCGAAATTCAGTATCCGGTAAGCGAAATCACCATCGCCGGAAATCTGCAAGATATGTGGCGTAATATCGTGACCGTCGCCGACGATATCGAAATGCGCAGCAACATCCAGTGTGGTTCCGTGCTGCTGCCAGAGATGAAAATCGCCGGGCAATAATGGCGTGTTATACCGGATTGTTCAGGCTACGGCCTGAGGAATAACGGGTATGTAAGGGCGCCCAGGTGGCGCCTTTTCCTTGTGCTTAAATAATAAAAAAGGAAGTGAGCAATGCGTAAAAAACTGTTAGCAGTGCTGGCTGTTTCAGCCCTGGCGATGGGTTCCGCATCGGCGTTTGCCGCCGATCTGGGTGAGGATATGGACACCCTTGCGCAAAATCTGCAGGTGGTGCAGAAGACCTCTGATGCCGGTGAGCAAAAAGCGGCGCTGACGAAGATGCGCGACGCCGCCGTCGATGCGCAGAAAGAGACCCCGCCGAAGCTGGAAGGCAAAGCCGCGGACAGCGCGGAGATGAAGGACTACCGCCACGGCCTCGATATTCTGATTGGCCAGATTGACGGCGCCCTGAAGCTGGCCAATGAAGGCAAGGTCAAAGAGGCGCAGGCCGCCGCGGAAGAGTTCAAAACTACCCGTAATACCTACCACCAGAAGTACCGTTAAGTTCTTTTCCAGGAGGTATCAGCCGGTACCTCCTGCACTTCGTCTGCGCTAAAACCCAATCCCTGTCACATTTCGCCGCTCTCTTCAGCCGCCGGTTCGGCCGCTTCCGCTCGCCGGTTCAGCGGCTATCTTGTGACCCTCATCACGCTGTTTTGCCGAAAATGGCAAATTTACGCCAATTCTGTGCAATGGATCGCATCTTCCGGCGGCCTTTCCACTTCGAAGTGGAAAACAACTCGCTACAAACTCCTCTCCCCCGGCGTTAGTTTTATCCCCAGAGACATCAACGGGGTAAGACAAATGAATAACGGAGCGGTAACACACGACGTAGGGGAGCAGGCAACGCAAACCGAGCAGCTGGCCGAGAAGATGCTGCAGCAGGTTTATACCCTGCTAGGTCGCCGTAACATCATCCCCAACGCCGTTCAGGAGCAGATGCTGACCTCCCACGTGCGGGCTATGGCCCACCGGTCAATTAGCGGCGAGCCGCTGCCGGAAGTGGATGCCAGCCTGTTTGAAGAAATTTCAGAAGATTCAATGACGCTGGCCCGCGAAGTGGTCGCGCAATTCGGCAACCTGCCAGAGGAAGAGTCCTGGCTGCTGTCCGTCCACTTCGAAGTCGCAAAAGAAAACCTGTAAGGAGCTAAAAAATGGAACAAATCACCTTAGTCATCGGCGATCGCCTGGGTAAAGGACAGAAAGTTGCCGCTGGCGCGGAAAAAGCCGGAGCTCGTGCAGTCGTGGTTCCGGGCGTTGCCGCTGATATGAAGCTGGGCGACGTGATGAAAGCAGAAAACGCCACCTTCGGCATCTCCTTCTGCGGCAGCGGCGGCGCAGGCGCCATCACCGCGCAAAACAAGCACGGCTACAAAGCGAAATACGGCATGCGTTCCGTTGATGAAGGCGTCACCGCCATCAACGAAGGCTACAACGTTCTGGGCTTCGGTTTTATGGATAAAGAAGAGCTGGGCGAGCGCCTGGTCGAAGCCTGGAAAAAGAAATACGGCGTCTGAGCATGAAAGAGCAATTCACCACCACGGTGAGCGTTACGGGCAAAGGCGAGAGCAAAACTCGGGCGTTCGCCGATGCCCTCAACCACGTGCAGGCGGCGGTGATGAAAACCTCGCCGCACATTTTACTGCGTATTGAGCCACAGGATGTGGAGGTTGTTCATGCGCGTGAAGCGGTGCGCAAAGAAGCGTTTTTATTCTTCTTTTTGCGCCGTGAACGACGGACCTACAGCGTGGAGCTGAACGTCACCGTCAACGTGACCGCCATTAATCTCGATAAAGTGGATTTCGTCACGCAAACCTGATTCTCACCATAGGGTTAAACTATGTTCCTGATAATTTTAATAAAATCGCTCATTATCGGCGGCCTGGTCGGCGTCGGCGTGGGCGCCGGAGCGGCACGTATGTTTCATGCGCCCACCACGCAAGGGATGGGCGCATTTCGTACGTTGGGCGAGCTGAACTCCTGCGAAGGCGATCCGGCTTCCCACTTCTCCTTTGGCCTCGGCTTCTTCTTTAACGCCTGGGCTTCTTCCGTCGCAGCGGGCTCCTTCACCCAGGACGTCGATCACCGCATCATTCCTAACTGGGGCGCCGCCGCGCTGATGCTGAAAAACCGCAACGTCGGCGAGACGCTGCACGATCCGAAGAAGATGGCGATTGCCTGCGGCGTTATCGGCATGTTCGTGGTCTCCTTCCTTAACCTGACCGCCTCTTCCGTGCCGGAAGCGCTGCAGGTCACCGCCGTTAAGGTGCTGGTCCCGGCGGCTAACCTGCTGGTTAATACGGTTATGCCGGTGATCTTCTGGCTGGCGGCCATCGATGCCGGGAAGAAATCGGGCTTCTGGGCCACCATTTTCGGCGGCGCGGCGCAGCTGATTATGGGTAACGCCGTTCCGGGTCTGGTGCTGGGCATCCTGATCGGTAAGGGCGTTGAAGAGAGCGGCTGGCACCGCGTCACTAAAGTGATGATGTCCGCTATTGTCGCACTGTTCGTGCTGAGCGCCTTCTTCCGCGGCTTCGATATTAAGACCCTGCAATCCTTCCATCTGGGCGTACCGAACTGGCTGGATCTGATTCACAATTCGCTCAGCGGCAAATAACAGGAGCCTCTAAATGGAACAGAATAAAGGTTTTTGGTATGCCGACTGGTCGTTCCCGATCTTTGTTGGCCTGCTCTCCTCCGGCGTCTTCGCCGGGACACATATGTACTATCTCTACGGCATCGGCGCGTTTAACGAAGTGGCCTTCGTGGCGATGCTGAAAGCGGGCATCGATACCGGCGCCTACGGGGCGGTCGCGGCGTTTGGCGCCAGCTTCCTGTTTGCGCGCATCATTGAAGGCTCGCTGGTGGGGATCCTCGATATCGGCGGCGCGATCCAAACCGGTATTGGCCTCGGCGTGCCGGCGCTGCTGCTGGGCGCGGGCTTGGTCTTCCCGGTGGCCAACTTTGCCGCCTCGCTGGCTACCGGCCTGGCGCTGGGCCTGGCCGTTGGCTACATCATTATTCTGGCGCGTAAGTTCACCATCAATCAGAGCGACTCCACCTACGGCGCCGACGTCATGATGGGGGCCGGTAACGCCTCCGGCCGCTTCCTTGGGCCGCTAATTATCCTCAGCGCGATGACCGCGTCGATTCCTATCGGTATCGGTTCTCTGGTCGGGGCCCTGCTGTTCTACATCTGGCAGAAGCCGATCACCGGCGGCGCCATCCTTGGCGCGATGATCCTCGGCTCTCTATTCCCGATTGCTATTGGTTAAGTCCTGCGGGCGCGTGAGCGCCCGCTTTAACAGGAGAGACCCATGTTTGATTTACTCCTGCGCCGTGCGCGCCTCGTCGACGATACCCTGACCGATATCGCCATTCAGGACGGGAAAATTGCGGCGCTGGGCGAGATTAGCGCGCCTGCGCGCAAAACCGTTGAGCTGGACGGCCGCTACTACGCCAGCGCCGGCTGGATTGACTCCCACGTTCACTGCTACCCGAACTCGCCGATTTATCACGACCAGCCGGACAGCGTGGGCATTGCCACCGGCGTGACCACGGTGATTGATGCGGGCAGCACCGGCGCGGACGATATCGACGATTTTTATCAGCTGACCCGCAGCGCGGCCACCGAGGTCTTTGCGCTGCTCAACATCTCCCGCGTCGGGCTGATCGCCCAGAACGAGTTGGCCAATATGGCCAACGTCGATGCCGATGCGGTAACCCAGGCGGTGAAGCGCCACCCTGACTTTATCGTCGGCCTGAAGGCGCGCATGAGCAGCAGCGTGGTCGGCGACAACGGCATTACCCCTCTGGAACGGGCGAAGGCGATGCAGCGCGAAAACGGCGACCTGCCGCTGATGGTGCATATCGGCAACAACCCGCCAAATCTCGATGAAATTGCCGACCTGCTGAGCGCGGGCGATATCATCACCCACTGCTATAACGGCAAGCCGAACCGCATTCTGACCGCTTCCGGCGAGCTGCGCGCCTCCGTGACCCGCGCCCTCAAACGCGGCGTGCGCCTTGACGTCGGCCACGGCACCGCCAGCTTCAGCTTTGAGGTGGCGCGCCGGGCGATAGCGCTGGGCATCCTGCCGCAGACCATCAGCTCCGATATCTACTGCCGCAACCGTATTGACGGCCCGGTGCGTTCGCTGGCGCTGGTGATGTCGAAGTTTCTCGCCATCGGCATGTCGCTACCGCAGGTGGTGGAGTGCGTTACCGCCAGCGCCGCCGACGGGCTGCGCCTGACGCAAAAAGGGCGCCTGGCCGTGGGCTACGACGCGGATTTAACCCTCTTTACCCTGCAGCATGCGCCGACGGTGCTGGTCGACGCCGAAAAAGAGAGCCTGCAGGCTGACAATATTCTGGTGCCGCTTGCTGCGATTCGCGCAGGCAAGGGCTATCTGACCGAACAAGGGAGCGCGGAAAATGCCTTCGATTTTTGAAAAATACAATTTAAAACAAGTTATTAATACATCAGGCCGCATGACGGCGCTGGGCGTATCCACGCCGCGCCCGGAAGTGGTCGAAGCCGTCATGAGCGGCATGAATCACTACTTCGAAATGAAAGACCTGGTCAACAAGACCGGCGAGTACATCGCGAAACTGCTGGACGTCGAAGGGGCGACGGTTGTCTCCTGCGCTTCCGCGGGAATCGCCCAGTCGGTGGCGGCGGTGCTGGTGAAAGACAGCAGCTGGCTGCTGGAAAACCTCCACGTCACCCCGATCGAAAACAACGAAATCGTCCTGCCGAAAGGCCACAACGTCAACTTCGGCGCGCCGGTGGGTACGATGGTCGCGCTGGGCGGCGGCCGGCTGGTGGAAGCCGGCTACGCCAACGAATGCTCCGCCGATCAGCTGGCGGCGGCGATCACTCCGCGCACCGCGGCGATCCTGTACATCAAATCTCACCACTGCGTGCAGAAAAGCATGCTCAGCGTTGAGCAGGCGGTGGTGGTGGCGCGTAAGCACAACCTGCCGCTGATCGTCGATGCGGCGGCGGAAGAAGATCTGCAGTGCTACTACAGCGCCGGCGCCGACCTGGTGATTTACAGCGGCGCCAAAGCGATTGAGGGCCCAACCAGCGGCCTGGTGATCGGCAAAACGCAGTACGTCGAGTGGGTCAAACGCCAGTCCGCCGGCATTGGCCGGGCGATGAAGGTCGGTAAAGAGGGCATTCTGGGCCTGACCTGCGCCATTGAGCACTACCTGACGGCGCGCAAGGAGAGCGGCGATGAGATGGTGGCGAAGATGACGCCGTTTATTGAGCAGCTCAACGCCCTCACCGGGGTAAGCGCCCGGGTGGTCTGGGATAGCGCCGGCCGCGATATCGCGCGGGCGGAAATTAAGTTTACTGAAGCCGTCACCGGCATCGCCACCGGCGAGCTGGTTGAGGCGCTGAAGCAGGGCGAATACGCCATCTACTTCCGCGGCTATAAGGCCAACGAAGGCATTATTGAGGCCGACGTGCGCAGCGTAAGCGCACAGCAGTTGGAGATCGTCTCCCGCCGCATCGGCGAAGTTCTGAATATGGAGAAGAAAGCATGAAACTGACCCCGAATTTTTATCGCGATCGCGTGTGCCTGAACGTTCTGGCGGGTAGCAAAGACAACGCCCGCGACATCTACGAAGCGGCGGAAGGTCATGTTCTGGTCGGCGTGCTCTCTAAAAATTACCCGGACGTGGCGAGCGCGGTGGCCGATATGCGTGAATACGCCCGGCTTATCGATAACGCGCTGTCGGTGGGCCTCGGCGCGGGCGATCCAAACCAGTCGGCGATGGTCAGCGAGATCTCCCGTCAGGTGCAGCCGCAGCACGTCAACCAGGTCTTTACCGGCGTCGGCGCCAGCCGCGCGCTGCTGGGGCAGAGCGAAACCGTCGTCAACGGCCTGGTCTCCCCGACCGGCACGCCGGGGATGGTGAAGATCTCCACCGGCCCGCTGAGCAGCGGCGCGGCGGACGGGATCGTTCCGCTGGAAACCGCCATTGCGTTACTAAAAGACATGGGCGGCAGCTCGATCAAATACTTCCCGATGGGCGGCCTGAAGCATCGCGATGAGTACCTCGCCGTCGCCCAGGCCTGCGCCCGCCACGATTTCTGGCTGGAGCCGACCGGCGGCATCGATCTGGAAAACTACGGCGAGATCCTGCAGATCGCGCTGGACGCCGGGGTCAGCAAAATCATCCCTCACATCTACAGCTCTATTATTGATAAAGAGAGCGGCAACACCCGCCCGGCCGACGTGCGTCAGTTGCTGGAGATGACCAGGGCGCTGGTTAAATAGTCATTGCTCTGCCGTCCCCCGAACCTTTCCGTAAGGGCGGGGGACACCCACTTTCATCCCACCGAACCATCAAGGAGTCACTATGCCTGCCGCTCGTCACCTGCTTGTTGCTTCACTTTCCCTGCTCGCCGCCAGCGCCTGCGCCCAGGCGCAGTACGCCTGGGTCGGCACCTATAACCCCAACGGCGAAGGTCTGTATCGCTTTACCGTTGAAGCGAAAACCGGCGCGCTGAGCAACCGAACGCTGGTCAGACTCGCTGCCCAACGTCGCGCAGCTTACCGCTTCGCGCGACGGCAAAACCCTGTACGCCGCCAGCGAAGTGGAAAAGGGCGTGGTGCAGGCGTGGCGCGTGGGGGCCAACGGCGAGCTGAGCGAGCTAAACCAGGTCTCTTCCGGCGGGGCCGGGCCGGTTTATCTCTCCCTGACGCCGGACGGTCGCCATCTGCTGGTGGCAAACTACGTTAGCGGCACGACGGCCGTGCTGCCGGTGCAGGAAGACGGTCGCCTGGGCGAGGCGGTGGACGTTCATCAGGACCAGGGTCCGGCCGGCGCGGCGCGCCCGGCGGCGGCCGCTGAGGGCAGCTTCGCCATTAGCGACCATAACGGCCCCCACGCCCATATGATCTCGGCCGATCCCAGCGGGAAATACGTTTACTCCACCGATCTGGGGCTGGATCGGATCTATCAGTACCGGATGGACAGCGCCAGCGGCAAGCTGACGCCCAACGATCCGCCGTTTATCGCCGCATCTTCGCCGGGAGCCGGGCCGCGTCACTTTGTCTTCACGCCGAAGGGCGACGGGCTATGGCTGATTAACGAAGAGGCCTCGACGCTCACCTTCTATCATCTTGATAAGGCCAGCGGCCTGCTGCGCGAGGGCAAAACGGTTTCCGCGCTGCCGAAGGAGTATAAAGGCACCAGCTTTGCCGCCGGTCTGGCGCTGAGCGCCGACGGCAGGCAGACTGTACGTGGCGAACCGCCTGCATAACAGCATCGCGCACTTTAGCGTCATGGCGGACGGTAGCCTGAGCCATCAGGAAGATATCTGGACGCGCGGGGACTACCCACGAACGCTAACGCTGGATAATCAGGGGCAGTGGCTGTACGTCATGAACCAGCGTAGCGATAATATCACCCGTTTCAGCGTGGCGCCCAAAAGCGGCAGGCTGACCTTTGCCCCGGACTATACTCCGGTAGGCAGCCCGTCACAGATGGTGATATCCGCTCAACCTTGAGCCGTAAAGATGAAGGAACTGACATGCGATTTCCCAACCAACGTTTAGCACAGACTGTTTAGCCTGCTGCAAAACGAAACGCTGCCGCAGGATGAACTGGCGCAGCGGCTGTCAGTTTCTACCCGTACCGTACGCGCCGATATTACGGCGCTTAACGCGCTGTTACTGCCCTACGGCGCGCAGTTTATCCTGCTCCGCGGCAGCGGCTATCGGCTCAGCGTTGACGACCCGGCGCTCTACCGGACGCTGGCGGAAACGGCTCCGAAGGCGCAGCATATTCCGCGTACCGCGCAGGATCGCATCAACTTTTTGCTGATACGCTTTTTGACCTCGGCCTTTTCGCTCAAGCTCGAAGACCTCGCGGACGAGTGGTTCGTCAGCCGCGCCACGCTGCAGAGCGATATGGTGGACGTGCGCGAACGTTTCCAGCGCTACCAGCTGACTCTGGAGACTCGCCCGCGCCACGGCATGAAGCTGTTCGGCAGCGAAGTGTCGATTCGCGCCTGCCTGACCGACCTTCTGTGGGAACATTCGCAGCAGGGGGGACTGCCTCTGCCGGTCGATAAAGGCGGGCTGAGCGCCGAGGTGGGCGCGCGGCTGGCGCGCGAGCTGCAGGAGATCCTCACCCGCCACCACGTCCGCCTGACGGATGAAGGCGAGCGCTTTATCCGCCTCTACAGCACGGTGGTGGTGCGCCGCGCCAGCGAGGGCTATCCGCTGGCGGAATTTAGCGCTGAAGACGTGGCGCAGAACGTGCGCGATGCCGCCCGGGAGCTGGCCGGGATGCTGCAGCAGCTGGCGGGGAAGGCGCTCTCGGCGGCGGAGGAGGAGTGGCTGTGCGTACACCTTGCCGCCCGCCAGGTGCAGGACCTCGATCCGGGCACCATCAGCGCCGATGATGACGAAGCGCTGGTGAACTACATCCTGCGCTATATCAACACCCAGTATAACTACAACCTGCTCGATGACGCCCAGCTGCACGCCGATCTGCTGACCCATATTAAGACCATGATCACCCGGGTGCGCTACCAGATCATGATCCCCAATCCGCTGCTGGATAACATCAAGCAGCACTACCCGATGGCGTGGGATATGACCCTGGCGGCGGTCTCCAGCTGGGGAAAGTACACCCCCTATGCGATCAGCGAAAACGAGATCGGTTTCCTGGTGCTGCATATCGGCGTCGGCCTCGAGCGTCATTACAATATTGGCTACCAGCGCCAGCCGCGCGTGCTGCTGGTGTGCGATACCAGCAACGCGATGGTGCGGATGATCGAGGCGACCCTGCAGCGTAAATATCCGCAGACTGGAAATTGCCGCCACCCTTTCGCAGCGCGATTACGAACAGCTTGAGGCCGTTGCCGAGGATTTTGTTATTTCCACCGTGCGCATCGGTGAAAAGGATAAGCCGGTGGTGACCATCGCGCCGTTCCCGACGGATTATCAGCTGGATCAAATCGGCAAGCTGGTGCTGGTGGACAGAACCCGTCCGTGGATGCTGGATAAGTATTTCGATGAGGCCCATTTCCGGGTGATTGATACCCCCGTCGATCGCCAGACGCTGTTTGCCGAACTGTGCCGGCAGACTGCTGCTGGAGGGTTTTGTCGACGCCGGGTTCTATGACTCCGTTGTCGAGCGTGAGGCGATCGTCAGCACCATGCTCGGCGACGGGATTGCGCTGCCGCACGCCCTTGGCCTGCTGGCGAAAAAAACGGTGGTCTATACGGTGATTGCCCCAAACGGCATAGTCTGGGGCGATGAGACCGCCCATCTCATATTCCTGCTGGCCATCAGCAAAAGCGAGTATGAAGAGGCGATGGCGATCTATGATATTTTCGTGACTTTCCTGCGCGAACGCGCGATGGCCCGCCTTGCCGCCACCGGCAGTTTTGACGAATTTAAAACCGTGGCAATGGAGTGCGTCAGCCGCTTTTAAGCGCGGCTAGCGCAGATGATGCACCACCTGATTGCTGCTGCCGCGCCAGATAAGCATCGGGTCTTTTAGATCCTGCACGAACTTGCCGTCGACCAGCACGTTAATCAGGTCGACCACCGCCATCTGCGCGTCGTTGAGCTCCGCAAGCCTGTAGCCCGTCCACATCCAGATATCCTTCCCGGGACACTCGGCGCGAATGCGCTGCACCAGCGCGAGGATCTCCGACACGTTCTGCGGGTGCAGCGGATCGCCGCCGGAGAGGGTGATTCCCTGGCGCTTAATGCGCGCGTCGTTGAGGTCGGCGATGATGCGGTCGGCCATCTCGGTGGTGAACGGCAGGCCGGAGTTGAGCCGCCATGTGCTCTTGTTATAGCAGCCGAGGCATTGGTGGACGCAGCCTGAGACGAACAGGGTGCAGCGGGTGCCGGGACCGTTGACGATATCGACCGGGTAGTACTGATGGTAATTCATTGTTTCCTCTTCTCATTTGACGCTGTAGCGGCGTTGGCTGCGCTCGTGCGCCCAGGTCACTTACTACAGTAAGCTCCCCGGGACTTGCTCGCTTGCCGCCTTGCTACAACGCCAACTGATTTGAGGAAACCCATATAGTGGCGGTAGCCCTGGATAAAAAGCGCTTTGCGGCGCGATCCGGGAGCGGCTCCTGAATGGTCAAACGGCTACTGATTGATCCCCTCTCCTCGTTGGGGAGAGGGGGAGGGGCTAAACCGCCCGGAATTAACCGATCTGCCCGTTACCCAAATGCTTAACGCGGCGTTTAACTTCTTCCTGTTTGCCGGCGTTGAACGGGCGGGCGTCCGGGCTGCCGAGATAGCCGCACACGCGGCGGGTCACCGAGACGCGGGCCGCGTCGTGGTTGCCGCATTTCGGGCAGGTAAACCCTTTGCTGGTGCACTCGAACTCGCCGGTAAAGCCGCACTCGTAGCACTCGTCGATGGGCGTGTTGGTTCCGTAGTACGGCACGTGCTGGTAGCTGTAATCCCAGACGTCTTCCAGAGCCTTCAGGTTGTGCTGAATGTTCGGGTATTCGCCGTAGCAGATGAAGCCGCCGTTCGCCAGCGGCGGGTAGGGCGCTTCAAAATCGATCTTGTCGTAAGGGTTGACCTTCTTCTCGACGTCGAGGTGGAAACTGTTGGTGTAGTAGCCCTTATCGGTCACGCCGTTGATGACGCCAAACTCGGCGGTATCGAGACGACAGAAGCGATCGCACAGGTTTTCACTCGGCGTGCTGTAGAGGCTGAAGCCGTAGCCGGTCTCCTCCTTCCACCGATCCACGGCGTCGCGCATGCGTTTGACGATGGCGATGCCTTTCTCACGCAGCGCGTCGCTATCGTACATATGCTGGTTGCCGGAGAGCGCGTTGATGGTTTCGTGAATGCCGATATAGCCCAGCGAAATCGACGCGCGGCCGTTTTTAAAGATATCCGCCACGTCGTCGTCCGCCTTCAGGCGTACGCCGCAGGCGCCTTCCATATAGAGAATCGGCGCGACGCGGGCCTTCACCCCTTCGAGGCGCGCAATACGCGTCATCAGGGCCTTACGCGCCAGCTCCAGGCGGCTATCGAGCAGGGTCCAGAAGGCGGCTTCGTCGCCTTTGGCTTCCAGCGCGATCCGCGGCAGGTTGAGGCTGATGACGCCGAGGTTGTTGCGGCCATCGTGAACCTGCTCGCCGTTCTCGTTTTCCCACACCCCGAGGAAGCTGCGGCAGCCCATCGGCGTTTTAAACGAGCCGGTGACCTTCACCACCTGATCGTAGTTGAGGATATCCGGATACATGCGCTTGCTCGCGCACTCCAGCGCCAGCTGCTTGATGTCGTAGTTGGCGTCGCCGAAGCGGTGGTTCAGACCGTCGCGAATGGCGAAGACCAGCTTCGGGAACACCGCGGTTTTGCGGTTTTTCCCCAAACCGGCAATGCGGTTGCGCAGAATCGATTGCTGAATCAGACGCGATTCCCAGCTGGTGCCGAGGCCGAAGCCAAAGGTGACGAAAGGCGTCTGGCCGTTGGCGGTGTGCAGGGTATTCACTTCGTATTCCAGCGACTGGAAGGCGTCGTAGCACTCTTTCTCGGTACGCGAGCGGGCGTACTCCTCGGCGTTGGGGATCTGCCACTCTTCGGCGATCTTACGATGCTTCTTGCAGCTCTCGGTCACGAACGGCGCCAGCACTTCGTCAATGCGGTTGATGGTGGTCCCGCCGTAAATATGGCTGGCGACCTGGGCGATAATCTGCGCCGTGACCGCCGTGGCGGTAGAGATAGACTTCGGCGGCTCGATCTCGGCGTTGCCCATTTTAAAGCCGTGGGTCAGCATGCCCTTGAGGTCAATCAGCATGCAGTTAAACATCGGGAAGAACGGCGAGTAGTCGAGATCGTGATAGTGGATCTCGCCGCGCTCGTGCGCCTGCACCACGTCGCGCGGCAGCAGGTGCTGGCGAGCGTAGTGTTTGGCCACAATCCCGGCCAGCAGGTCGCGCTGGGTCGGGATAACTTTGCTGTCTTTGTTCGCGTTTTCGTTAAGCAGGGAAGAGTTGGTTTGCTCTACCAGGCCGCGGATCTCCTGGTTCAGGCGGCCGCGTTTTTCACGCTCGATATCGCGATCGTGGCGATATTCAATATAGGCGCGAGCCAGTCTGCTTCCACGGACCGGACATCAGCTGGTTCTCAACGGCGGTCTGGATTTCGTTGATATCGACCTGAGCCCGATTCTGCATTTGCTGGCTAACGACTTCTGCGACGGTGGCGCAATAGTCTGCGTCATCGACTCCCGCTGCTTTAGCTGCACGCAGAATTGCTTCTTTAATGCGCTCTGACTTAAACGGCACTTTGCAGCCATCTCGTTTCATCACATGCGGTGTCATGATCACTCCATATTTTATAGAACAGGTTATCCACAGAGGCGGAAGGTATTCCGAGGGCGCGAGGGGCTATAGCCGCCGCCGTCTTCCTGCGGTTCCGGACCATTTTATCCACATCCCACCACCGCCTGAGTACGATGGGCTGTGTCGACATAATAGACGATTAATACAATATATAGGGCCGGGATGCATTTTAAGTTCTACATGTAGTGATTTGCATCAAAGATGTTTGCGATTTTATTGACGCAGGACAAAGTAAAAAGGTGAGAGTACGGATGGTGGGCGCTTGCGTTAAATGTAAATTTATTTGCTTAAAAAACAAGCATAAAAATGTCCGCAGGCCGCCCGGGAAGGCGGCGGGCATTGCGGCTCAGGCAATCAGCGTATCGTTAAGCAAATCGACCAGCAGCAGCAGGGCGTAGCGGGCCAGCTGCGGGTTATCGGGGAGCGGAATAATCCCGGCGGCCATGTTGGCCAGCGCGTGGTTTTCCGGCGTCAGGGCGATGATGGTCACCCCCTGGGTTCGCGCCTGCAGGGTCGCGCTTTGCAAAATAGCGTCCGCGTCGGCGGTGACCAGCACCAGCAGCAGGTGGTCGTCGCTCAGCGTCGAGGCCGTCATGCGCATCAGGGCGCTGTCCTGGCACAGGTTGATGGCGATACCGGAGGGCAGCAGCTGGTGCTGCAACAGCGTGGCCAGCGCGACATCCTGGGCGCCGAGCGCGAAGCAGTGCACGGCGCGCGCGGTCAGCAGGCGGGATTTGAGCTTTTCGACCTCCGCCTCAGAAGTTTGCGCCAGCTGCCGGGTAAGCGTATCGCCCAGATAGCCCAGCCTGTCGCGCCAGGCGGCGGGCAGGGCGTGGCTGTTCGGGCTCACCCAGCTGGTCCGACGCTCGCTGGCCTGCGCCAGCTGCTTGCGTAGATCGCGAATATCCTCGCAGCCGACGGAGCGGGCGAAGCGGGTGATGGTGGCCGGACTGACGCCGGCGCTGGCGGCCAGTTCATCGATGGACGCGCTGGCGGTAAAGCTCAAGTTTTCCAGAATAAATGCCGCAACCCGCGACTCCTGGGCGCTAAAACGCACCAGCCCTTGCTGCAACTGACCTACGATATCCATCCTGACCGTTCCTTTCTCCAGAACATCACGTTGAAAATATTTTTCACTTACCGCCAGTGCCTATTTATAGCATCAGCCCAAGGTATTTCCTATGGTTTCGCGGTTAATCAGGCAAACGGCGTGGGCAATAATGATCAAAAATTACGTTTCGATCACATCGATGAAAATTATTTTCATATAGCCTTCACTTTCACGCAATCTTAACAATATATTCGCTGAGGCCCTAACGGGCGAGGTCATAAATCCATCCGGGGGAGAGGTCATGCAACGAATCGTTCTGTGCTGTGCAGCAGGTATGTCGACCAGCATGCTGGTGACGAAGATGAAAGCCGAGGCGCAGCAGCGCGCGCTGTCGCTGGATATCTACGCGGTGGCGGTAGCGGAATTTGAGCGCGAGCTGGCCAACGCCGACGTGATCCTGCTGGGACCGCAGGTGAAATATGAGGCCGGACGCCTGAGCGCGCTGGCCGCGCCGCACGGAAAAGCGGTCGCGGTGATCGATATGGCCGACTACGGCATGATGCGCGGCGCGGCGGTGCTTGATAAGGCGCTCGCGCTGCTTAATCCCTGATTTTTTTCTCTCATATCCCTGAACCATCACGCGCGCTCACGTCGACCGCGCGCGGCTTTCTGCATGCCGAAAGAGGTCTCTATGCAAGCACTAAAAATTGCCGTTATTGGCGGCGGTAGTAGCTATACGCCGGAGCTTATTGAAGGAATTATCGTTCGTTATGAACAGCTTCCGGTAACGGAGGCTGGCGCTGGTTGACGTTGAATCAGGCAGGGAGAAGGTTGAGATTATCGCCGCGCTGACGCGGCGAATGCTCACCCGCAAGGGGCTGGAGCACGTTATGGTCAGCGTCCATTTTGCGCTGGACGAGGCGATCCGCGGGGCCAGCTTCGTGCTGACCCAGCTGCGCGTCGGGCAGCTGGCGGCGCGGGCCGGCGACGAGCGTCTCGGGCTGAAGTATAACCTGCTGGGCCAGGAAACCACCGGCGTGGGCGGATTCGCCAAAGCGCTGCGCACGATCCCGGTGATCCTTGAGGTGGCGCGCAAGGTTGAGCAGCTGGCGCCGCAGGCGTTTATCCTCAACTTCACCAACCCGGCCGGGATTGTCACCGAGGCGGTGAGCCGCTACAGCAAGGCGAAGATTATCGGCCTGTGCAACGTGCCGATTAATATGCAACACATGATTACCGGCATGCTGGGCGCGAAAGAAGAAGAGGTTAACCTGCGCTTTGCCGGGCTCAACCATATGGTATGGGTGCATAAAGTGATGCAGGGGCGCGAAGACGTGACCCGTAAGGTGATCGATATGCTGTGCGATGGCCAGGCGCTGTCGATGAACAATATCAAAGAGCTGCCGTGGCCGGCGCCGTTCCTGCGCGCGCTGAACGCGATTCCCTGCCCTTATCACCGCTACTTCTGGCTGACGCCGGCGATGCTGGCGGAGGAGATCGCGGCGGCAAAAACCAAAGGCACCCGCGCCGAGCAGGTGATGAAGGTCGAGCAGGAGCTGTTCGAGCTGTACGCCAATCCGGCCCTTGATGAGAAGCCGGAGCAGCTCAGCTTCCGCGGCGGCGCTTACTACTCGGAAGTGGCCGTGGAGTTAATCAACGCGATTCATAACAATCTCGGCAAAGAGATGGTGGTGAATACCCGCAACAACGGGGCGATTCACGGCCTGGAGGATGATGCGGTGGTGGAAACCAACAGCATTATTGATGCCCAGGGCGCGCGCCCGCTGACCTTTGGCGCGCTGCCTCCGGCGATGAACGGCCTGACGCAGCAGGTGAAGGCCTTCGAGCGCCTGACCATTGAAGCCGCCGTACACGGCTGTCGCGATAGCGCGCTGCTGGCGCTGGTGACCAACCCGCTGGTGGGCAACGTCACCGACGCGCAGGCGCTGCTGGACGAAGTCTTAACCATCAACCGTCAATGGCTGACGCAATTTAACTGACCGTTATTTCCTTTGGGGATCGTCTCATGTCGAACACTACGTGGATTGAACGTTACGTCATGCCCGCGGCGCTGAAAATCGCCGGGCAAAAGCACGTCCTGTCGGTGCGCGACGGCATTATTTTGAACATGCCGTTTATGCTGATTGGTTCATTTTTCCTGATCTTCGCCTATCTGCCCATTCCCGGCTATGCCGATATGATGAGCGGTCTGTTCGGCGACGTCTGGCGCGATAAAATGCTTTATCCGGTTAAAGCGACCTACGACATTATGGCGCTGATATCGAGCTTCGGCATCGCCTACCGGCTGGCGGAGAAGTACCGCACGCTTGATCCGCTGACCGCCGGGGCGATGTCGCTGGTCGCCTTCATGATGACGATCCCGCAAAGTACCCTGTTTACGCCGGCGCACGGCGCGGCGGAAGTGGTCAAAGGGGTGATCCCGGTCGGGATGGTCGGCAGCCAGGGGCTGTTTGTCGCCATCGTGATTTCGCTGCTCTCCACCGAGATTTATCGTTTTGTCGCCGGCCGCAACCTGGTGATCCGCATGCCGGACGGCGTCCCGCCGGCGGTGGCGAAATCGTTCCTCGCGCTGATCCCCGGCTTCTGCGTGCTGGCGGTGGTGCTGGCGCTGCGCCTGATCGTCGAAGCTTCGCCATTCGGCGACATTAACAGCATGATCTCGACCATTATCGGCATTCCGATGCACCACGTCGGCGGCACGCTGCCGGGTATGATCTTCTCGGTTATCCTGATCGGCATTCTGTGGACGCTGGGGCTGCACGGCGATGCCATCGTGCTGGTGTTTATTCAGCCGGTATGGCTGTCGAATATGTCGGAAAACCTCACCGCCTTCCAGAACGGCCAGCCGATTCCGCACATTATTACGCAGCAGTTTTACGATCTGTGGATTGCTCCCGGCGGTACCGGGGCGCTGCTGGGGCTGGTGCTCTTTATGTTGTTCAGAAGCCGCAGCCAGCAGATGAAGCAGCTGGGGAAAATCGCCGCCCCCGGCGCGCTGTTTAATATCAGCGAGCCGATGGTGTTCGGTATTCCGCTGGTGATGAACCCCTATTTTTTCCTGCCGTTTATTTTGACGCCGGTTCTGCTGGTGATTGTCTCCTATACCGCGATGGCGACCGGGCTGGTCGCTCCGCCGGCGGGGATTGCGCTGCCGTTTACCACGCCGATTTTTATTAGCGGCTATCTGGCAACCGGCGGGCATATTTCCGGGACCATTCTACAGGTGGTGAACCTGACGATTTCGCTGGTGGTTTACTATCCGTTCTTCCGGGCGTGGGATCGCCTGAAGGCGAAAGAGGAGCACGCCTCGACCCGCGAGGAGGCCGGCAGCGCGCTATCAACGGCCGACAGAGCCTGACGACAACGGCGGCGCGCTGCGCCAGTCCGGGCTACCGTAACGTAGCCCGGCTAAGCGCAGCGCGAGACCGGGCCTCGCTCTTACGCCTGCAGCCACCACACGGCTTCAAACGGACGCAGGGTCATAGCCGCCGGGCGATTCGCCGCTTCCGCGTAGTTGCTCATCAATACCTGCCAGTCGCCCTTCATCTCATCCGGCTGCCAGTTCTGGAATTCACGACTCAGGTTGGCCACCACCACCAGCGTTTGCCCCTGCCACTGCCGGCGATAGCACCACAGCGTCGGATGCTCCGCGCAAAGATCGAGATAGTCGCCCCAGCTCAGCACCGGCGTGGTTTTGCGCAGGGCGATCAGCTGCTGATAGGCATAAAACACCGAATCAGGATCGGCCAGCGCCGCCTCGGCGTTGATATCGCGGTAGTTATCGCACAGCGCAATCCACGGTTCGCCCTCGCTGAAGCCGCCGTTCTCGCGGCCGTTCCACTGCATCGGCGTTCGGCTGTTGTCGCGGGATTTACTGGCCAGAATCGCCAGCAGCTCGTCGGGCGCCTGCCCCTGCGCCGAACGCTCAATAAACATATTGTGGCTTTCGACGTCGCGATAGTCGCTGATATGCGAGAAGTGCGGATTGGTCATGCCGATCTCCTCCCCCTGGTAGATATAGGGAGTGCCCTGCATACCGTGCAGCACCATCGCCAGCATTTTGGCCGCCGGAACCCGGTATTCGCCCTCGTCGCCGAAGCGCGAAACGATGCGCGGCTGATCGTGGTTACACCAGAACAGCGCGTTCCACGCCCGATTGTGCATCCCCTGCTGCCAGTGGCTGAACAGCGCCTTCAGCGCCACGTAGTCAGGACGCGCGAGGCTCCATTTTTCGCCGCCGGGATAGTCCACCTTCAGGTGATGGAAGTTAAAGGTCATCGACAGCTCCTGGCCCTCCTGCGCCGCGTACTGCTGGCAGTGCTCCAGGGTGGTGGAGGACATCTCCCCGACCGTCATCAGGTTGCGCGGGGTGAAGACGTCGCGGCTCATCTCCTGCAGGAATTCGTGCGCGCGCGGGCCGTCGGTATAGAAACGGCGGCCGTCGCCCTCGGCGTCGGAGGGGAACGTCTGGTCTTTGGAGATCAGGTTGACTACGTCGAGGCGCAGGCCGTCAACGCCGCGGTCGGCCCAGAATTCGCAGACCTTTTTTAGCTCCGCGCGCACGGCCGGGTTTTCCCAGTTGAGGTCCGCCTGCTCGGCGGCGAACAGGTGCAGGTAGTACTGGCCGCTTTCGGCGTGCCACTGCCAGGCGTTGCCGCCGAACTTCGAGCGCCAGTTGTTCGGCGGGGTGGTGGGCTCGCCGTCGCGCCAGATATAAAACTGGCGGTAGGGGCTCTCTCTATTTAACGACTCGCGGAACCAGGCGTGGGCGGTCGAGGTGTGGTTGAAGACCATATCCAGCACGATACGGATGCCGCGCGCTTTAGCCTGCGCCACCAGTTCGTCAAAATCAGCCAGCGTGCCGTAGGCCGGATCGATGGCGGTATAGTTCGCCACATCGTAGCCGTTATCCACCTGCGGCGAGACGTAGAACGGGGTCAGCCAGATGGCGTCCACGCCGAGCTTGCGCAGGTAGTCGAGCCGCGCGGTGACCCCGCGCAGATCGCCGGTACCGCTGCCGGTCGTATCCTGGAAACTCTTCGGATAGATTTGATAAATAACGCCGTTTTGCCACCAGAGGGGAAGGGTATTCATAGTGCTTTCCTGCTACAACGAGGGGGCGCATTCGCGCCCCGAAAGGAAGATAAAGTCAGACAATCTGCAAGGTGCCCTGGCGGAATTTGCGCTGGTACACGAAGGTCGTGAGAACAATCGGCACGACGACGGCGATAGCCATTGCCAGGCCGTAAACCTGCCAGTAGGTCGGCTGGATGGAGAGGATGCCCGGCAGGCCGCCGACGCCGATCCCGTTCGCCATCACGCCGTTCAGGCCGCACAGCAGCCCGGCGAGGCCGGAGCCGATCATGGCGCAGAGCATCGGGAAGCGGTACTTGAGGTTGATCCCGTACATCGCCGGCTCGGTGACGCCAAGGTAGGCGGAGATCGCCGCCGGGACGGAGATTTCACGCTCATTCTGCTTGCGGCTGGCGATAATAATGCCGACTACCGCCGAGGCCTGGGCGATGTTGGAGAGCGCAATCAGCGGCCACACCGGCGTACCGCCCATGCTCTGAATCATCTGCATATCGATAGCCAGCGTAGTCTGATGGACGCCGGTGATCACCAGCGGCGCATACAGGAAGCCGAACAGCGCGGCGCCAATCGGCGCGAAGCTACCGGTCATCAGGTGGCGCACCGCAAAGGCCACTCCGTCGCCGATCATGCGGCCGAACGGGCCGATAAAGGCGTGAGCAAGGAACACCGCCAGGATCAGGGAGCACACCGGCACGATTACCAGATAGAGGTAGTCAGGCACGATGCGCTTCATCCGCGTTTCGATAAAGCCCAGCGCCAGGCCCGCCAGCAGCGCCGGGATCACCTGCGCCTGATAGCCCACTTTGGCGATGGTAAACAGGCCGAAGTTCCACACTTCCGGTACCTGCTGGCCGAGCATATAGGCGTTCATCAGTTGGGGAGAAACCAGCGTGACGCCCAGCACGATGCCAAGGATCGGCGTGCCGCCCATTTTCCTCACAGCGGACCAGCAGATGCCGACCGGCAGATAGAAGAAGATGGCTTCGCCGATTAGCCACAGGAAGTCATAAATCGTTTTCAGCGACGGGTGCATTTGCGCCAGCGTCTGGCCGTTGCTCATCGGCAGATCGCCGATCACGTTACGGAAGCCGAGGATCAGGCCGCCGCTAATCAACGCCGGCAGCAGCGGGAAGAAGATCTCGGCAAAGTGCGAAATCAGCTGCTCGTGCCACTTCATGTTTTGCCGCGCGGCCTGTTTGGCCTGCTCTTTATCAGCAGATGCCTGGCCGGTGGTAGCCAGCAGCGCCTTGTAGTAATCGTCCACGTCCGTGCCGATCACCACCTGGAACTGGCCGGCGTTGGTAAAGCAGCCCTTCACCATGCGTAGCTGCTCAATATCTTTCGGTTTGGCGATGGCCGGATTATTCAGCACAAAGCGCAGACGGGTAATACAGTGGCTGACGGTGGCGATGTTGTCACGTCCGCCCACCAGTTCGATTAATTTATCGATGTCCTGCTGATTTACTTTACTCATTGTGAGGCCTCAAAACAGAGGGAAGAGATTGCGTAATGAACTGAGACGAATCCTAACCGCTCCGCTTCATTTGCAAAATGGGAACGTTCCCGAAACGCAGCCACGATCACATAAATCCTGCCGGCGGGGCTAAATCAGCGCCGCGGGAATGACGATTTGACGAGGGTTAGCGTTGCCGGCGATCTGCTCGATCAGCTGCCGCGCCGCCTGGCGTCCGGCCTCTGCGTAGCCCGGATCGACGGTGAGAATTTCCGGGTGCAGGAACTTCATCAGCGGCGTGCTGCCGACGCTGGCGATCTGCAGGCCTTCGATGCGCTTCTCCTGCAAGTACTTGCTGGCGCCAAGGGCGAGGGTATCGGTGGCGCAAAGCAGGGCGCTGGTGTCGGCGCCGAGGACGCTGGCGACGTTTTCATAACCCTGCTTCATGGCGAGGCCCGGCAGCGCGGCGGTGGGCGTGAGCCGGTGCTGCTGGCAGAAATCGAGATAGGCCTGATGGCGGCGCTGGCCGGTGGTGACGTCGCTGTGCGGCACCCCGAGGAAGCTGATATGGCGATGGCCGCGATCGTAGAGACGCTGCATCAGCATCTTCACCGCGCCGTCGTCGTCGTAGCAGACCGAGGCGAAGCCCGGCGCGTCGCGGGCCAGCAGCACCAGGGTTTCGCGCCACGGCGTGAGCATCTCTTCGGTAATGCCGGTGAAGCCGAACAGCACCACGCCGTCGATGTGGCGGCGGGCGAGGATCCTGAGGTGCTCGCTAACCAGCGCCGGGGAGAACTGGCTCTCCATCATAATCGGATCGTAACCCTGCTTGTAAAAAGCGGGCAGCATGGTCTGCACGGCGAGGTTTTCCGACAGCGAGTCCAGACGGGTGACGATAATCGCCACCACTTTGTCGCTCTGGCCGCGCATGGCGCGCGCGGAGCGGGAGGGCGAGAAGCCGTGCTGCAGCATGACCGCTTCCACCCGCTCGCGGGTGCGCTCGTTAACGCCGCTTTCATTGTTGAGCACGCGCGATACCGTCGATTTCCCGACGCCGCTTAAGCGCGCGATATCTTTGATGGTCAGCCGGTTTTGCATGCAGGATTCTCGCGGTGGTCCGATTAAATTGAGCCTAATGCTACTCAACCAGGCCGCAATGAGCAAAGTCTGGTTTACCTCCGGCGGCGGATCCGCGGCCTCTTTGCGCCGCTTATTGCGGCAGCCGCTGCGCCAGACCGTGGCGGCTACTTCGATACAGATCACATTCTCGCGATTTATTCGCGAGAATTTAACTTTTATATATGAAACCCGAAAAAAGCCGCCTAACTATATTGCATTGATATTAAATAATATTTTGTCCATCCATGGCGATGGATGATTTTTGACTTTTACACGTAAAAGCGTGGGGCGAGCGTGGGCGAAGATTTTATTTACTTACTCACAAACGGCGGCTTTTGCCCGTATCTCGCGGCGAATTGACGGGATCGCCACATCAATTACACTGCCGCTAACTCTCACCTTTTCTGGAAAATGAGCGCAGCGTAATGAAAAAATATCGTAGCCAGACGTGGTTTGGACGTAAGGATAAATCAGGGTTTATTGCCAGAAGCTGGTTAAAAAATCAGGGGCTGCCCAATGATATTTTTGATGGTCGCCCGGTTATTGGGATTTGTAATACCTGGTCTGAATTAACCCCCTGCAACGCGCATCTGCGCGATCTTGCCGAGCAGGTCAAAATGGGCGTTCTCGAAGCGGGCGGCGTGGCTTTTGAATTTCCGGTGATGTCGCTCGGCGAAGCGCTAATGAAGCCGACGACCATGCTGTTCCGCAACCTTGCCAGCATGGACGTTGAAGAGTCGATTCGTGGGAATCCCATCGACGGCGTGGTGCTGCTCACCAACTGCGACAAAACGACGCCATCCTGCCTGATGGGAGCGGCCAGCGTTGATTTACCGACGCTGGTGGTCAGCGGCGGACCGATGCTCAATGGCAAATATCGCGGGGCGGATATCGGTTCCGGCACCGATTTGTGGAAGTTTAGCGAGGATTTACGTGCGGGTCTCATGAGCCAGGCCGAATTTGACGAGGTGGAAAACGCGATGTCGCGCAGCCCCGGCGCCTGCAATACCATGGGGACCGCGTCCACGCTCTCCTGCATGGTTGAGGCGCTGGGCATGTCGCTGCCGGGTTCTGCCGCCATTCCTGCCGTCGATGCCGCGCGCAGGCGGGTCTCCCGTCTGTCCGGTCGCCGTATTGTCGAGATGGTGAAAGAGGATCTGCGCATGTCGCAGATCCTGACCCGCGAGGCTTTCCAGAACGCCATCGTCGTCAATGCGGCCATCGGCGGCTCAACCAACTTTATCCTGCACCTTCTGGCGCTTGCCGGGCGCATCGAAGTGCCGCTGACGCTGGAGGATTTTGACCGCTTTAGCCAGAACGTTCCGCTGCTGGCGAATCTGAAACCATCGGGAGAATTTCTGATGGAGGATTTCTACTACGCGGGTGGCATTCCGGCGGTGATCGTCCAGCTTACCGACAAGCTGCATACGCAGGTGCTGCAGTGCAACGGCAAAACCCTAGAGGAAAACTACCGCGAGGCGGCGATTTTAAACGAGCGCGTCATTGCGCCGCGGCAAAAGGCGCTGCTGGATGACGCCGGAACGATCGTGCTGAAGGGCAATCTTTGCGCCGACGGCGCGGTGATAAAGCCTTCGGCCGCAACGCCGGCGCTGCTCAACCACACCGCGCGGGCGGTCGTTTTTGAGAACATTGAAGATTACAACCAGCGCATTAATGACCCGGATCTGGACGTACGGCCCGATGACATTCTGGTGCTGAAAGGCGTAGGGCCAAAAGGCTATCCGGGCATGCCGGAAGTCGGCAACTTTGGCCTGCCCCTGAAGATCCTGCAGCAGGGGGTGCGCGATATGGTGCGCATCTCTGATGGACGGATGTCGGGCACCGCATTTGGCACGATTGTCCTGCACGTCAGCCCGGAATCCACCATCGGCGGGACCCTGGCGATGGTGGAGAACGGCGACATGATTGAGCTGAACTGCCGCGAGCGTCGGCTGACGCTGCACGTCAGCGAGAGCGAACTGAGCAAGCGTAAAGAAAATAGACCTCAGGTATATCCGGATTATCCCCGCGGCTACGCCAGCCTTTATATCCAGACGGTACAGCAGGCGCATACCGGCGCCGACCTGAACTTTTTACCGGGTAAATCAGGTAGCGAAATTAAACGTGAACCCCATCCTGAATAATGAACAGAGGAAATGTTATGCGCCACTCCTGGTCTGATGATGAAACGTTATTTGCATTAGCAAAAGAAAAGCTCTTTGTTGCATTAGTGGGGGATATTCTGGATTCAATGGGATTACTCCATCAGTTTTTATCCCCGCAGTTAAAACCAATTGCGGCAAATATGGTTATTATTGGCCGGGCGATGCCGGTCCTTGAGGCGGATTATTTTCAGCAAAGCGCCCCGGGCCATAATACGCTCAGCGAAAAGCCGTTCGGCTTAATGTTTCATGCGCTGGACGATCTGCAAAAGAATGAGGTTTATATTTGTGCGGGCGGGTCGCCGCGCTATGCGCAATGGGGTGGATTGATGTCAACTCGCGCCATGCAGTGCGGGGCGGCGGGCGCCGTCATTCATGGCTACCATCGGGACAGCAATGAAATTTTGGATCTCGGTTTCCAGGTGGCCTCCTTCGGCAGCTACGCGCAGGATCAGGGGCCGCGCGGCAAGGTGGTTGACTGGCGCGTTCCTATTGAGCTGGACGGCGTACGGGTTGCGCCTGGCGATGTGATTTTTGGCGACCGCGACGGCGTGCTGGTGATCCCTGCGGAGGCGGTGGATGACGCCTTCCACGGAGCATTTGAAAAGGCCAAAGGTGAAAATGAAGTGCTGCATGCGCTGAGAAAGGGTATGAGCACCGTCGAGGCGTTTGATAAGTTCGGTATTATGTAAGCGTTATTTTATTGCTCTGCAAATTTTTATTCTGCCATCACGCTTATGTATCGACATCATTATTTGATGAACTAAATTAAGGATGCAACTATGTGTTCTGCAGACCGTCGTATTGAAAGAACGACGATAAATAAAATTTCACTGAAGATAATACCGATCATGGTGATGCTCTACGTTATTGCCTATATCGATCGGCAGAATATCGGCTTTGCCAAGCTTCATATGGCGGAAAGCCTCTCATTGAGCGAAACCGCCTACGGTCTTGGCGCATCGTTATTCTTTATCGGCTACTTATTATTTGAAGTCCCGGGCAATATCATGCTGCATAAGGTTGGCGCCCGCCTGTGGTTTGCCAGGATTATGCTGACGTGGGGCGCGATTACGGTTTTAATGGCTTTTACCACCAGCGCCAGCATGTTTTACGTTTTACGCTTTTGCCTTGGCGCCGCCGAAGCGGGCCTGTATCCCGGCCTGCTGTATTACATGACCCGCTGGTTTCCTTTGGCGTATCGTCCCCGGGTGGTGGGCTATCTGATTATGGCCAGCCTGGCGGCGAACCTGATCGGGGCCCCGATTAACGGCGCGCTATTAAGCATTCACGGCATATTGAATCTTGAAGGCTGGCAGTGGATTTTCATTGGCACCGGGCTGCCGGCGCTGCTGTTTATTGTTCCGGTCCTTTTTTGGCTGCCCGATACGCCGGAAAAGGCCCGCTTTCTGAGCGTCGAGGAAAAAGCCTGGCTTGGGGCGATGCTGCAGCAGGAGCAGAGCCGGGATCGGGATCGTCAGGTGAGCGGCGTGCTGAAAACGTTGAAAGACGCGCGGGTGCTGCTGCTGGCGCTGGTGCTGGGCTTTATTTCCTTCGGCGCCTATGGTCTGAGCTACTGGATGCCAACCATTGTCAAAGGGTTCGGCGTATCCGATATGACCAACGGGCTGATCAACATGATCCCCTGGCTGATGGCGATGCTGCTGCTCTGGTGGATGACGCGCAATCCGGCGCGAACCTCCGATCCGGTGAAGAATATTGCCCTGCCGATGCTGGTGGCCGCTATTTTCCTCGCCGGCAGCGCGCTGTTTATCGCCACGCCCTGGCTGAGCTTTTTATGCATAACTCTGGTGATTATGGCTATATTTTCAATTCAGCCCTGCTTCTGGACCCTGACGCGGTTTTTAGGCGGTTCGGCGGCGGCGGCCGGATTAGCGGCGATAAACTCGCTGGCTAACCTCGGCGGCTTCTTTGCGCAGAATACCGTCCCGGCGGTACGCGACCTGACGGGGAGCGTCAGCGCCCCGATGTACTATTTAGGCGGGTGTATGGCCATCGGCTGCGTGGTGACGCTATTGACGATTCGCTATTTGCAGCGGCGCAGCGATGACCACGGTCCGCTGCACCATACCGATACGCCGCAGAAAGGAGCGTTATGACCGATTATCGAGCCCCGGCGCTAAGCCGGGGTTTACGCGTACTGGAATATTTATCGGCGTCGGGCGTCCCCATGACGATGGGGGAGATAAGCCTGGCGCTAAGCCTCTCCTTTAACCACCTGTTCCGGATTATTCAGTGCCTGGAAGAGGAGGGCTATCTCAGGCAGGATGCCCGGCGCTATTATCATCTGACCGATAAACTCTCCTTCACCCGTCAGTACCGCTATATCGAGCAGCTGGCGCAGTCGGAACGCTGCCAGCAGCTGATGAAGGACTTCACCTGGCGCACCAATCAGCCCTGCCACCTTGCCGGGCTGCGGGACGATCGGGTGGTGGTTATCGCCCATCGTCATCCGGACTTCACCCCGTCGATAAGCGCCAGAGAAGGGGCGCTGCTGCATACCATCCGCTCAAGCTCATCGCTGGTGCTGTTGGCCTTCGCCAGCGACCAGGATAGCTGGCGTTTGATTCGTCATTACGCGCTGGATACGGCGCTACGCGGGGAGATGGTCGAACAGCTCTCGCGCATCAAATCCCAGGGGTTTGCGGAAATCCCCCACGATCGCATTATTGGCCTGACGTCGGCCTCGTGGCCCGTTTTCGGGCCGGATAGCTACGCCCATGCGGTGATTACCTGCCCGTGGTTCGATCGGCTGCCGGGAGAGTATGAAGAGACAAAACAGGCCTTAGGCGAAATGGCGGAGGCGCTGAGCGATGCGCTGGCGGCGCTAATGCGTTCAGCGATGCTGAACGCGTGATAAACACTCCTCAACGCCTGCGCGTATACGTTTGGTTTAGTTACGCAGGGTTACCATAGCCATAATTGCCACAAATAGATCGCAGGTCGCGGTATAATCCGCGCCGTTTTTTACTCACTTACCGGAGATTTTATGGACCCCGATCCCACTCCTCATCCTCGATGGAGTTATACCCCTTTCCGGTAAGCCTGCTTAGCACTGCTTTACCGGAAGCGTAAAGCAGTGACGTCCTTGATGTCCCTGCCATAAAAAAATAATGCCTGACAGGTAAGGTTTTATCGTGCCTGTCGATTGTGCTGCGTTCGCTGTGCGAGCGCGGAGGGACTGTTTATGCTGAAAAATTTTACCCGGCAGCTGTTTACGCAGCTTAGCCGCCATTTGCCACGCCGCCTGGTGCAGCGCGATCCGCTGCCCGATGCCCGCAATCTGGCCAGCGCGCCGATCCCGGACTCGCTGGGCAAGCGCTGCCTGAACGTGGCGGCAATGGATGAAAACGAAATCTGGCGCGCCTTCGACAGCCACCCGGAAGGGCTCAACGCCGGCGAAGTGGCGCAGAAAATTGCGGCGCACGGCGACAACCAAATCCCCGCCCAGCAGCCTTCGCCGTGGTGGGTGCATCTGTGGATCTGCTATCGCAACCCCTTCAACCTGCTGCTGACCGTGCTGGGCGTCATCTCCTACTCCACGGAGGACCTGTTCGCCGCGGGCGTAATTGCGCTGATGGTCGGGATCTCCACGTTGCTCAACTTTATTCAGGAAGCCCGTTCCACCAAAGCGGCGGATGCGCTGAAGGCGATGGTCAGCAACACCGCTACGGTGCTGCGGGTCGTCAACGAGCAGGGCGAAAGCCGCTGGTGCGAGCTGCCTATCGATCGGCTGGTGCCGGGGGATATCGTTAAACTCTCGGCGGGAGATATGATCCCGGCGGACCTGCGCATCCTCCAGGCGCGCGATCTTTTTGTCGCCCAGGCGTCGCTGACCGGCGAATCGCTGCCGGTGGAAAAAGTGGCATGCAGCCGCGATCCGCTGCAGAGCAACCCGCTCGAGTGCGACACCCTGTGCTTTATGGGCACCAACGTGGTGAGCGGAACGGCGCAGGCGATCGTCTTCGCCACCGGCGGCGGCACCTGGTTCGGCCAGCTGGCCGGACGGGTGAGCGAGCAGGAGAGCGAACCCAACGCCTTCCAGAAGGGCATCAGCCGCGTCAGCATGCTGCTGATCCGCTTTATGCTGGTGATGGCGCCGGTGGTGCTGCTGATCAACGGCTTTACCAAAGGCGACTGGTGGGAAGCGGCGCTGTTCGCCCTGTCGGTGGCGGTCGGCCTGACGCCGGAAATGCTGCCGATGATCGTCACCTCGACCCTGGCGCGCGGGGCGGTGAAGCTGTCGAAACAGAAGGTTATCGTTAAGCACCTCGACGCCATCCAGAACTTTGGCGCGATGGATATCCTCTGTACCGATAAAACCGGCACCCTGACCCAGGACAAAATCGTGCTGGAGAACCACACCGATGTGTCCGGTAAAACCAGTGAACTCGTACTGCACAGCGCCTGGCTTAACAGCCACTACCAGACCGGGCTGAAAAACCTGCTGGATACCGCGGTGCTGGAAGGCGTGGAGCTGGACGCCGCCCGCCAGCTTGCCGAACGCTGGCAGAAAGTGGACGAGATCCCGTTCGACTTTGAGCGTCGCCGGATGTCGGTGGTGGTGAGCGAGCAGGAAGACGTCCATCAGCTTATCTGCAAAGGCGCGCTGCAGGAGATCCTCAACGTCTCGACCCAGGTTCGCTACAACGGCGACATCGTGCCGCTGGATGAGACCATGCTGCGCCGCATCCGCCGCGTCACCGATACCCTCAACCGCCAGGGGCTGCGCGTGGTGGCGGTGGCGACCCGCTATCTGCCGGCGCGGGAAGGGGACTATCAGCGGGCCGACGAGTCGGATCTGATCCTCGAAGGCTATATCGCGTTCCTCGATCCGCCGAAAGAGACCACCGCCCCGGCGCTGAAAGCGCTGAAGGCCAGCGGCATTACCGTCAAAATTCTCACCGGCGATAGCGAACTGGTGGCGGCGAAGGTGTGCCATGAAGTGGGGCTGGACGCGGGAGAGGTGGTGACTGGCAGCCAGATTGAAGCGCTCAGCGATGATGAGCTGGCGGCGCTGGCGAAACGAACCACCCTGTTTGCGCGCCTGGCGCCGTTGCATAAAGAGCGCATCGTGACGCTGCTCAAACGCGAGGGGCACGTGGTGGGCTTTATGGGCGACGGGATTAACGACGCCCCGGCGCTGCGCGCGGCGGACATCGGGATTTCCGTCGACGGCGCGGTGGATATCGCCCGCGAGGCGGCGGATATCATCCTGCTGGAAAAGAGCCTGATGGTGCTGGAAGAGGGGGTGATCGAAGGGCGCCGCACCTTTGCCAACATGCTCAAGTACATCAAAATGACCGCCAGCTCGAACTTCGGTAACGTCTTCAGCGTGCTGGTGGCGAGCGCATTTCTGCCGTTCCTGCCGATGCTGCCGCTGCATCTGCTGATCCAGAACCTGCTGTACGATGTATCCCAGGTGGCGATCCCGTTTGATAACGTTGACGATGAGCAGATCCGTAAACCGCAGCGCTGGAACCCGGCCGAGCTGGGGCGCTTTATGGTCTTCTTCGGCCCGATAAGCTCAATCTTCGATATTCTCACCTTCTGCCTGATGTGGTGGGTCTTCCAAGCCAACGTCCCGGAGGCGCAGACGCTGTTCCAGTCGGGCTGGTTTATTGAAGGGCTGCTGTCGCAAACGCTGATTGTGCATATGATCCGCACCCGCCGCATTCCGTTCGTCCAGAGCCGCGCCGCGTGGCCGCTGTTTGCGATGACCCTGGTGGTGATGGTGGTCGGCATCGCGCTGCCGTTCTCGCCGCTGGCGGGCTATTTGCAGCTGCAGGCGCTGCCGCTGAGCTACTTCCCGTGGCTGATTGCGATTCTGGCGGGCTACATGACCCTGACCCAGATGGTCAAAGGCTTCTACAGCCGCCGCTACGGCTGGCAGTAGACCCGGCTTCCTCCGCCCCTCTCCCGCTCAGGGAGAGGGTATTTATCTTAAACTTCATCAAGTTGTGACGCGCGTCATTTCATTTCCTTGACGCTCTTTTTAGCGCATGTTAACCAAATGTTTTGCTTTTTTTGGGCCCGTCATCAAAAGGAAAACTCATGCTTAACACCGTGCGCTATGGACTGCTTACCAGCGGATTAATTCTCAGCGGCCTGGCCTGCGCCGCTCCGGCGGGCGACCTGCCGCTTATGCCCTGGCCGGCCCACGTCGAGCGCCCGCAGGCTCAGGGCGCGCTGGTGCTGAATAATCAGCTGACGCTAAACGTCAGCGGCGACGATTTGGGGGATGCCGCCGGCCGCTGGCGCGAGCGCATCGCCCGCCAGACCGGTTGGACGCTGCAGCCGCAGCTGGCGCCGGCGAAAGCGCCGACGATTAACGTGGTGATTGCCAAAAAGGTCCCGGCCATTCCGCGCCCCGACAGCGATGAAAGCTACCAGCTGAAGGTGAGCGCCGAGGGCGTGACCCTCAAGGCGAATACGCGTTTCGGCGCCCTGCGCGGGATGGAAACCCTGCTCCAGCTAATACAGAACGGCGCGGAGAATACCGCCATTCCTTACGTCACGATCGACGATGCGCCGCGCTTCCCTTGGCGCGGGCTGCTGCTGGACTCCGCGCGCCACTTTATGCCGATGGAGGCCATTAAGCGGCAGATCGACGGCATGGCGGCCGCCAAGCTCAACGTCTTCCACTGGCACCTGACCGACGATCAGGGCTGGCGCTTTGCCTCCACGCGCTATCCGAAGCTGCAGCAGCAGGCCAGCGACGGGCTGTTCTACACCCAGGCGCAGATGAAAGAGATCGTGCGCTACGCGACGGATCGCGGCATTCGCGTGGTGCCGGAAATCGACATGCCGGGGCACGCCTCGGCCATTGCGGTGGCCTATCCGGAGCTGATGAGCGCGCCGGGCCCCTATCAAATGGAGCGCCACTGGGGCGTGCTTAAGCCGGTGCTCGACCCGACCAAAGAGGCCACTTACGCCTTTGCCGAGGCGATGATCGGCGAGCTGGCGGCGATCTTCCCCGACTCTTATCTGCATATTGGCGGGGATGAGGTGGACGACAGCCAGTGGCGGGCGAATCCGGTGATCCAGAAATTTATGCGCGACAAGGGGCTGGCGGACAGCCACGCGCTGCAGGCGTACTTCAACCGCCGGCTGGAGACGATCCTCGAAAAACATCACCGCCAGATGGTGGGCTGGGACGAAATCTATCACCCCGATCTGCCGAAAAGCATTTTGATCCAGTCGTGGCAGGGGCAGGACGCGCTGGGGGAAGTGGCGAAGCACGGCTACCGCGGGATCCTCTCTACCGGATTTTATCTCGATCAGCCGCAGTACACCGCCTATCACTACCGTAATGAAGTCGTGCCGCAGGGGCTGAACGGGGTCGACGTCATTACCGATAACGACAGCGCCCAGAGCTGGAGCTTCGTGATGCCGCGGCTGAAGGGGAGCGCGGTGGAAGGCAGCTTCACGCTGATAAAAGGGGAGAGCGGCTGGCGCGGGTTTATTGATTTTAAAGGCAAATCTCGACGGGCGGTGCAGGATATCGCGTGGCTGAACGATAACCAGATAACCTTTAGCGTCGATACCTGGATGGGGGAAACCCGACCGGTGCTGACCGTCAACGACGATAAGCTTGGCGGCTACTTCCTGCTGGGCAACGTCCGCTATCCGGTGAGCGGGCAGCGGCTGGACGACGTGCCCGAGGGGAGTCAGCCGGTGGTTCCCGATGGCGAACAGCAGAAGAACCTGCTCGGCGGCGAAGCGGCGCTGTGGGCGGAAAACGTGGCGGCGCCGGTGCTGGATATCAAGCTGTGGCCGCGGGCCTTCGCGGTCGCCGAGCGCCTGTGGTCGGCGCAGGATGTCAAAGACAGCGACAATATGTACCAGCGCCTGCAGGCGATGGACGGCTGGTCGACGGTTTCGGTCGGCCTGCAGCAGCACGGCCAGCAGCTGGTGCAGTTCACCCGGCTGGCAAACGGCGGCAGCACCCTGGCGCTGCAGATCCTCGCCCAGGCCATCGAGCCGGCGCACTATTACACCCGCCAGCATCTGAAATTCCAGGCCAACAACTATCATCAGTTCGAGCCGCTGAACCGCCTGGCCGATGCGCTGCCGGCGGAGAGCGACACCGTGCGCAGCCTAAACCGCTGGGCCGAAAGGCTGATTAGCGATGCGGAAGATAACGAAAGCGCGGACGCGCTGCGTCACGTCTTTACCCGCTGGCAAAATAATACCGCCGATGCGCTGGCGCTAACGGAAAGCAGCTATCAGCTGGCGGCGATCGGCCCGGTGGTGCAGCAGGTTGATAAACTGGCGACGCTGAGCCTGCGCCTGACGGACCTGGTGGCCCGCCAGGGCACGCTGGATGATAAGGAGTATGCGTCGGTGCAGGCGCAGCTGGATGAGGCGGCGAAAACCCAGGATGAGCTGGTGATTGCGGCGGTCTATCCGCTGGAGAAGCTGCTGCGGGCGACGAAGGTCGAGTAGGGGAGATATGCCAGTGCCGGCCTTAAGGGCCGGCACGGTGGCAGAGGACGCTTTGCGTAGAGACTGGCGGCCTAGCCAGCGATCCCGTTCAGCTTTGCCATCACTTCATCGGACAGTGCAATTTGCGCGCTGGCCAGGTTCTCCTGCAAATGCTGCGGCGATGAGGTGCCGGGGATCAGCAGAATATTGGCCGAGCGCTTGAGCAGCCAGGCGAGGGCGACCTGCATGGGCGTTGCCTGTAATTCGCTGGCGACGTCATCGAGCAGCGCGGACTGCAGCGGCGAGAAGCCACCGAGCGGGAAGAACGGCACGTAGGCGATGCCCTGCGCGGCCAGGCTATCAACCAGCTCGTCGTCCTGACGGTTGGCAAGGTTATACATATTCTGAACGCAGACAATCGGCGTCATCTTTTGCGCATCGGCGATCTGTTTGGCGGTCACATTACTCAGGCCAATATGGCGGATTAATCCGCGCTCTTTCAGGCTGAATCAGCGTTTCCAGCTCTTTTTCCAGCGAGCCTTCCTTCGGCGTATGGACGTCATGCATGCTGCGCAGATTCACCACCTGCATGGCGTCCAGCCCCAGATTCTGTAAGTTATCTTCTACCGCGCGGGTCAGCTCCTGCGGGCTGAAGGCTGGGATCCATCCGCCCTTTTCATCCCGACGCGCGCCAACCTTAGTGACGATGCTCAGGTCGGCGGAATAGGGATGCAGCGCCTTTTTAATCAGCCGGTTGGTCACATGCGGGCCGTAAAAATCGCTGGTGTCAATGTGGTTGACGCCGGAGGCGACGGCGTCACGGAGGACCTGAATTGCCCGCGTTTCATCTTTAACCGGACCAAAAACGCCCGAACCTGCCAGCTGCATTGCGCCATAGCCTAAACGGTTAACTTCGCGGTCGCCGAGGCGGTAAGTCATTGTGGGTTTTGACATGGTGCTCTCCTGTATGAGTGTGTTTCGATTGTATCGATGAATGCGCTGTGCAACTATCCAGCTAAATAAGAACAACCTGTACGAGGTGGCGCACAGTGTCGATGGATATTGGTTTGCTGCATGCGGTAGTCGAAGTGGCGAAGGCCGGGGGATTTCGCGAGGCCGCAAGGATCACCGGCAGCAGCGCGTCGCGGCTAAGTGATGCGGTGCGTCGTGCGGAAGAGCAGACTCGGCATCAGGCTGTTTCATCGCACCACGCGTACCGTGGTGCTGACCGAAGCCGGCAGGGCGCTGATTGAGCGTCTGCTGCCGGCCATGAACGAAGTGGACGCCGCGCTGGATTCGCTCAATCGCTATCGTGATACTCCCGGCGGCACGCTGCGGCTGAACGTGCCGGTCAGCGCCGCGCGGCTGGTATTGCCCTCTCTGGTGCCGGAGTTTATCCGCCGTTATCCCAATATTCAGCTGGAGATCGTCGCCGAAAGTAACGTCCAGGATGTGTTTCGTGACGGCTGCGATGCCGGCATTCGCTATGACGAGCGGCTCGAGCAGGATGTGATTGCCCTCCCCATTGGGCCGCGCCGTCAGCGTTTTGCCGTAGCCGCCGCCCCGGCCTACTTAAGCCAGCACGGCAGGCCTGTGCATCCGCGCGATTTGATGCACCATCAATGTATACGCGGCCGTTATGCCACGGGCGTTATGCCGGCGTGGGAATTTGAGCGCGAGGGAGAGAGCTACAGCGTGGAGGTGAATGGCCCGCTGGTGGTGAGCGTCGGCAGCGCGGTGGACCTGGCGGTCGAATCGGCGATTGCCGGCACCGGCATTATCTATCTATTCGAAGAGTGGCTGCAGCCCGCCATCGCCAGCGGCCAGCTCGAGCCAATATTACAGCCGTGGTGGCTGTCGTTCTCCGGGCCCTATCTTTACTACAACGATCGGCGCCTAATCCCCGTGCCCCTGCAGGCGTTTATTGATTTTGTGCGTGAGAGGAATGCGTCGTCATAAGATGATCGCCGAAGATAACCCTCCCCGCGCAGCGGAGAGGGCTGAACAATCAGCGACGAATCGCGATCGCTTCAATCTCAATCTTCACGTCTTTCGGCAGACGCGCAACTTCAACGCAGGAGCGTGCCGGGAAGGTCGCATTGTGCTCGGTGAAAAACGCTTCATACGCGGCATTCACGGTGGCGAAGTCGTTCAGGTCTTTGACGAATACGGTAGTTTTAACGATATCGCCCACTTTCAGGCCCGCTTCTTCAACGATAGCCTTTACGTTGTCCAGAGACTGGCGCGCCTGAGCGGCAACGTCTTCCGGTACGCTACCCGTTTTAGGATCAACCGGAATCTGGCCGGAAGTGATGATCATGCTACCCAGATCAACACCCTGAACGTACGGGCCGATAGCTGCGGGTGCATTTTCCGTCGCGATAGTTTTAGACATGAGTTCTCCTGAATAACAGCTTAATTAAGAAGTGACGCAGCATCCTTCGAATTGCATCGACGCGGCAGGGGGCGAGTCGCCGTCAAGGAAGCAGCTTGAAGGATAGCGCGCAAGGACCCGGCCATTATAGGGAGCCGGGTTGCCAATACCAACCTCAATTAGTCGGCCAGAACCACATAATGTGAAAACTCTTTTTCACAATATTTGCACTTCAGAGCGATGTCGTTTTCACGCTTTTTCACCGCGAAGCTGGATGAAACCGGCTCGGCGTGGCTAATGCAGTTGCTGTTCGGGCACACCAGCACGCTGTTAATCCGATCCGGCAGGTTAGGCCGCGATTTGCCGACCACTTCATAGTCGTCGATACGGTTGACCGTCGCGTGCGGGGCGTACAGCGCCAGCTGGTTGACCTGCTCGTCGGTGAGGAAGGTGTTCTCGATTTTTATCAGATCCTTGCGGCCCATTTCTCCCGATGGCAGATTCAGGCCGATGGTGATGCGCTGGTCGGTTTCGGTCAGCTTGAACAGCGTCAGCAGCTTAAAGCCCACCTGCGCGGGGATGTGGTCGATGACGGTGCCGCGCTTAATGGCTTCTACCTGCAGTTTATTATCATGTGTCATGGTCGTTTCCCCTTACAGATCCAGCTCGCTATTCAGTACCAGTGCCAGTAACGCCTGGCGTGCGAAGATGCCGTTGCCGGCCTGCTGGAAGTACCAGGCGTGCGGCGTTTTATCAACATCTGTGGTGATTTCATCAATGCGCGGCAGCGGATGCAGCACTTTCATATTGTCGCGGGCGTCTTCCAGATCGGCGGCGCGCAGCACAAACTGCGCCTTGACGTTGGCATATTCCGACGGGTCGAGGCGCTCTTTCTGAACGCGGGTCATATACAGAATATCCACCTCCTCCATCACCTCATCAATGGCGCTATGGACGCTCCAGGCAATCCCTTTCTCATCAAGCATATCGAGGATGTACTGCGGCATGGCCAGCGCGTCAGGGGCGATAAAGTAGAAGCGGTTGCCGCTAAATTTCGCCAGCGCCTGGGTCAGGGAGTGCACGGTGCGGCCATATTTCAGGTCGCCGACCATCGCCACGTTAAGGTTTTCCAGGCGGCCCTGGGTTTCCTGGATGGTGAACAGATCCAGCAGGGTTTGCGTCGGATGCTGGTTGGCGCCGTCGCCGGCGTTGAGCACCGGAATACCGCCGGAGAATTCGGTTGCCAGCCGCGACGCGCCTTCCTGCGGATGGCGCATCACGATGGCGTCAACGTAAGTGCTGATGACCGAAATGGTGTCCGCGAGGGTTTCGCCTTTTTTGCCCAGCGAGGTGTTGCTGCTGTCGGAGAAGCCGACCACGCTGGCGCCGAGGCGATGCATGGAGGTTTCGAACGACAGTCGGGTGCGGGTGGAGGCTTCAAAGAAACAGCTGGCGATAACCTTGTGCTTCAGCAGTTCCGGCTGCGGGCGCGCTTTCAGCTTTGCAGCGGTCGCCAGGACCAGTTCAAGGTCTTCGTGGCTGAGATCGTTTATGGAAATGATATGTTTTTGATATAGCGGGTTAGCCATGTTTATCTCCTGACGCCTGGGCAAAAAAAAAGCCCCTTAAATAAGGGGCTTCGAAAATTCATTGAGCAACGGAAAGAAAAACGCTACGCCAGCGCCTGTTTTCAGACGCGTTAAGACAAAATGTCGTACGCAATAGACCATGCTTCCTCCCGGCAAATCGACCGGCATTATACGCAGCTCAAATTTCGGATCAAGCGATTCGTCCACAAACAGGTAAACGTTTGCTTCGATAACCCCGCGTCAGCGCAAAAAAGCGTTAAAAAGTGGTGGTATGGCAGTCGCAAGGGGCGTATAAAAACCAGAAATGAAAAGCTGTTTTATATTTGAGGGTTATTATGATCGTCGGCAACATTCACCACCTGCAGGACTGGCTACCGCAGCCCCTGCGTCAGGCTATCGAATACGTTAAGGCTCACGTCAGCGAGGAGACGCCGCTCGGTAAGCATGATATTGATGGCAACAATTTGTTTTATCTGATTTCGCAGGACGCTACCGAAGCGCTCAGCGAGCGCCGCGCCGAGTATCACGCGCGCTACCTGGATATCCAGATTGTGCTGCAGGGCGAGGAGGGGATGACCTTCAGCACCCGGCCCGCCGGGACGCCGGATATCGACTGGCTGGCGGATAAAGACATTGCGTTCCTCGCCGCCGGCGAGGAGGAGAAAACCATGATCCTCAGCGCGGGAGATTTTGTGGTGTTTTATCCGGGGGAGGTGCATAAGCCGCTGTGTGCGGTGGGCTCGCCCGCCAAAGTGCGCAAAGCGGTGGTGAAGATGCTGATGGGCTAAGCGCCGTCAATCCCCGGTCGTGCTGCACTTCCCGGGGCGACGGGCCGGTGCGGTAGCCCGGAGCAGGCGCCGCGCGCCGCCTCCGGGACATCCCCGCCGGGTTATTTACTCAAGGTCGCGACCATCACCGCCTTGATGGTATGCATGCGGTTTTCGGCCTGATCGAAGACGATGCTCGCCGCGGATTCAAACACCTCGTCGGTAACCTCCATGCCGCCGTGCAGGCCGAACTCGGCGGCCATCTGCTGGCCAAGCGCGGTTTGATCGTCATGGAACGCCGGCAGGCAGTGGAGGAACTTCACCTGCGGATTGCCGGTCAGCGCCATCATGCTGCTGTTGACCTGATAGTCACGCAGCTGGGCGATACGCTCGGCCCACTTCTCTTTGGCTTCGCCCATCGAGACCCACACGTCGGTGTAGATAAAATCCGCGCCCTTTACGCCGGCGGCGATATCTTCGGTCAGGGTGATGTTGCCGCCGTGCTTTTGCGCCAGCGCTTTGCATTTGGCCACCAGGCTCTCTTCCGGCCAGCAGGCCGACGGCGCGACGAGACGCAGATCCAGTCCGGTAAGGGCCGCCGCTTCCAGCATCGAATTACCCATGTTATTACGCGCGTCGCCGGCGTAGGCGAGGGTCATTTCGTTGAACGCTTTCCCCGGCAGATGTTCCTGCATGGTCAGCAGATCCGCCAGCAGCTGGGTAGGGTGAAATTCGTTGGTCAGGCCGTTCCACACCGGGACGCCGGCGTATTGGGCTAGGGTTTCAACCACTTCCTGGCCGTGGCCGCGATACTGAATACCGTCATACATCCGCCCCAGCACGCGGGCGGTGTCTTTAATGGACTCTTTATGGCCGATCTGGCTGCCGCTTGGCCCGAGGTAGGTCACGCGCGCGCCCTGATCGAATGCGGCAACTTCGAAAGAGCATCGTGTGCGGGTAGAGTCTTTTTCGAAGATGAGCGCGATGTTTTTGCCGGCGAGATGCTGGATTTCAATGCTATTTTTTTTATCGGTTTTGAGTCTGGTCGCCAGCTTGAGCAGGGTGGTGATTTCTGCAGGTGTAAAATCAAGCAACTTCAAAAAATGCTTCTGGTAAAACGTTGACATGGTTCCCTCACATGGCTTAAGCCACTTATTGAATTAAAATTCACTTTATATGTATGAATATTCATTTGCAACCCCGTAACACAAATCTTTCGCGCAAAGGTGGAGGCAATCACGGCGGTATGTGACAATAGAAGTAACTGCCGCACATTATGAGGAACGAGCCATGGCAAACCCGGAACTACTGGAAGAACAGCGTGAAGAAACGCGTCTGATTATTGAAGAGCTGCTCGAAGACGGCAGCGATCCGGACGCGCTGTACACCATCGAGCATCATCTCTCCGCCGACGATTTCGAAACGCTGGAAAAAGTTGCGGTAGAAGCCTTCAAGCTGGGCTATGAAGTGACCGAGCCGGAAGAGCTGGAAGTTGAAGAGGGCGATACCGTTATTTGCTGCGATATCCTGAGCGAGAGCGCGCTGAAGGTTGAGCTGATTGACGCCCAGGTTGAACAGCTGCTGACGCTGGCAGAAAAGTTTGGCGTGGAGTATGACGGTTGGGGCACCTACTTCGAAGACCCTAACGGTGAAGATGGCGACGAAGACGATGACGAAGATTTCGTCGATGAAGACGACGACGGCGTACGTCACTAAGCCGCTGATGGATACGGCGGTATCTGCCGCCGTATAGCAAGGAATCTCGATGGACTACCCGCAAATACTCTCCCCCATACTCAACTTCCTGCACTGCACCACCCCGCAAGCGTGGATTGATGAAGCCCGTAAGCCGGAAAACCTGCCGCTGCTGCTCACCGATCATATGGTTTGCGAACTGAAAGCGGCGCAAAACGCCATGCTGCTGGTGCGTAAATATGTCGCGGATAAAGACGGCGCAGACGAGCTGCTGGCCTGCCTGAAACCTTACGAGGACTTTACCTACCGCTGGGGCCCGGAGCCGGATTTTCTCGCGCTACACAGGCAGATCAATAAAAGCACCATGCCGCATACGGACGACCCGTGGGGACGCCAGACTGATTGACAGCATGGTGCTGCTGATTAAAGAAGAGCTGCATCACTTTTGGCAGGTGCGCGAGATCATGCTGGCGCACGACATCCCTTACGTCAAAATGACCGCCAGCAGCTACGCCCGCGGATTACGCCGGGAGGTGCGATCCCATGAGCCGGCGATGCTGATCGATAAGCTGATTTGCGGGGCCTATATCGAAGCGCGCTCCTGCGAGCGCTTTGCCGCTCTGGCGCCGTGGCTGGGAGGCGATCTGCAGAAGTTCTACCTGTCGCTGCTGCGCTCGGAAGCGCGCCACTTCGAGGATTATCTGCGCCTGGCGCAGCAGATTGCCGGGGAAGATATCAGCGAACGCGTGCGCCAGCCTGGGCGTCGCGGAAGCCGCGCTGATCAATGCGCCGGAGGCCGAGATTCGCTTCCATAGCGGGGTGCCGGTCGTTGCCTGAAGCGGGTCCCCGACAGGCGCAGCGCGTCCGGGGACGTAAATTATCGCGCTAATTACAGCGTCTTAAGCATCCGCACTTCGCAGTCAACGTGGCCGGTATGACCCAGCGGTCCGTCGATATGCTCGAAGCCAAGGTGCTCGTATAGACCCACCGCTTCCTTGAGGAAGGCGGTCGTTTCCAGATAGCAGCGCCTGAAGCCCTGCTCGCGGGCATGATCCAGCGCGAGCAGCGCCAGCTTTTTCGCCAGCCCCTGTCCGCGCGCGGAAGGCATAAAGTACATTTTCTGCAGCTCGCAGATATCGGGCTCGCTATGGGCCAGCGGCGCTACGCCGCCGCCGCCGACTACCTGACCATTTTGCTCCACCACCCAGTATGCGGAACCCGGCTGGCTGTAGAGCTGGAAAAGCTCATCCAGATTAGGGTCGGCTACCGTATAGCCTTTATCGGCCGTCAGCCCGTATTCGGCTGAAACCTGGCGAATAACGCCGGCGATGGCCGCATTGTCTTGCGCGGTGATCCGGCGCAGCGACACCGTGATGGTCGCGATCGTATTCATACGATTACTCATAGCAAAAATGGCGGATGATGCTGTTGTTAATAACATCGGAAAAGGGGGCAGCGCAAGCGCTGTTCAACGCGACGGCCGTTAGCGCGTGGCAATACGCGGTGATTGTGCCCCTTGCCCGGTCAGGCAAGGGGCAGAGGATTACAGCGCGGCGATCACGGCCTGCTGTTCAACCAGCTTGCTTTTCGCTTCCGCATAGCCTTCCAGTTTTTCACGCTCTTTAGCAATGACCGCTTCCGGCGCGCGGGCGACAAAGCCTTCGTTGGCGAGCTTGCCTTCGATACGGCCAATTTCCGCTTCGACCTTCGCCACTTCTTTCGCCAGTCGCGCCAGCTCGGCGTCCTTGTCGATAAGGTCGGCCATCGGGATCAGCAGTTCGGCGCCGTCGATGATCTTGGTGACGGAAACCGGACCTTTATCATCGGCAGCCAGCACGGTGATGCTTTCCAGACGCGCCAGGTTCAGCAGGAAGCTGCGGTTGTCGTTTACGCGACGAATGGCATCGCTGCTGCAGCCGCGCAGCAGAAGCTCCAGCGGTTTGCCCGGGGCAATGTTCATCTCCGCGCGAATGTTACGTACGGCGATGATGGCCTGCTTCAGCCACTCGGTATCGGAAGCCGCGGCTTCATCAACCTGGGATGCATCGTACTGCGGGAACGGCTGCAGCATGATGGTGTCGGCGCTGATGCAGCCAATCACCTTAACGCGCTGCCAGATGGTTTCGGTGATAAACGGAATAATCGGGTGCGCCAGGCGCAGCAGAGCTTCCAGCACGGTCACCAGCGTATGGCGGGTGCCGCGCAACTCGGCCTCGGTGCCGCCGTTCATCACCGGCTTGGTCAGTTCCAGATACCAGTCGCAGAACTGGTTCCAGGTGAACTCGTACAGAATGCCCGCGGCGATATCGAAGCGGTAGCCATCCAGCGCTTCGCGGTACGCTTTGATGGTCTGATTGAACTCGGCGAGGATCCAGCGATCGGCCAGAGAGAGCACCATTTCGCCGCCGTTGAAGCCGCAGTCCTGATCTTCAGTGTTCATCAGCACGAAGCGGCTGGCGTTCCACAGCTTGTTACAGAAGTTACGGTACCCTTCCAGACGCTTCATATCCCAGTTGATGTCGCGGCCGGTGGAGGCCAGCGCCGCGAGGGTGAAGCGCAGGGCGTCGGTGCCGTGCGGCTCAATGCCGTTCGGGAACTGTTTCTCCGTGCGTTTGCGGATTTTCTCCGCCAGCCTGCGGCTGCATCATGTTGCCGGTCCGTTTCTCCAGCAGTTCCGGCAGGGAGATCCCGTCAATCATATCCAGCGGGTCGATAACGTTGCCCTTGGATTTGGACATTTTCTGCCCTTCGTCGTCGCGGATCAGGCCGGTCATGTAGACGGTATGGAACGGTACCTGCGGTTTGCCGTCTTCATCCTTGATGAAGTGCATGGTCATCATGATCATGCGGGCAATCCAGAAGAAGATGATGTCAAAGCCGGAGACTACGACGCTGCTGGGATGGAACTGACGCAGCGCGTCGGTGTTTTCCGGCCAGCCGAGGGTGGAGAAGGTCCACAGCGCGGAGGAGAACCAGGTGTCCAGTACGTCTTCGTCCTGACGCAGGGCGACGTCAGCGCCCAGGTTGTTTTCCTGACGCACTTCGTCTTCGGTGCGGCCAACGTAGACGTTGCCTTCATTGTCGTACCACGCCGGGATGCGGTGACCCCACCACAGCTGACGGGAGATGCACCAGTCCTGAATATCGCGCATCCACGAGAAATACATGTTTTCGTACTGCTTCGGCACGAACTGAATGTCGCCGTTTTCTACCGCTTCCACGGCAGGCTTCGCCAGCACGTCGGCACGAACGTACCACTGGTCGGTCAGCATCGGCTCGATAACCACGCCGCCGCGATCGCCGTACGGTACGGTCAGGTCGTGCGGTTTAATCTCTTCCAGCAGGCCCAGAGCGTCGACGGCGGCAACCACCGCTTTACGCGCAGCAAAACGTTCCAGATTCTGGAACTGTGCCGGGATCGCGTTGGGGTAGACGTCAGACTCGTTGCCTTTGCTGTCGTACACTTCCGCACTTTCACGGATATCGCCGTCAAAGGTCAGGATGTTGATCATCGGCAGGGAGTGACGTTTACCGACTTCATAGTCGTTAAAGTCGTGCGCCGGGGTGATCTTCACGCAGCCGGTGCCCTTTTCCATGTCGGCGTGTTCGTCGCCGACGATGGGAATGCGGCGGTCGACCAGCGGCAGAATAACGAATTTGCCGATCAGGTCCTTATAGCGCGGATCTTCCGGGTTCACCGCCACGCCGGTATCGCCGAGCACGGTTTCCGGACGGGTGGTGGCGACCACCAGGTAATCTTTGCCGTCGGCGGTTTTCGCGCCGTCGGCCAGCGGGTAGCGGATGTGCCACATTGAGCCTTTAGACTCGCGGTTTTCCACTTCGAGGTCGGAAATCGCGGTGCGCAGCTTCGGGTCCCAGTTGACCAGGCGCTTGCCGCGGTAGATCAGATCTTCTTTGTACAGGCGGACAAAGACTTCTTTGACGGCGTTGGAGAGGCCTTCATCCATGGTGAAGCGCTCGCGCTCCCAGTCCACGGAGTTGCCCAGGCGGCGCATCTGACGGGTAATGGTGCCGCCGGATTCCGCTTTCCACTGCCAGATTTTATCGATAAAGGCGTCGCGACCGTAATCGTGGCGGGTTTTACCCTCTTCGGCGGCAATCTTACGTTCAACCACCATCTGGGTTGCGATACCCGCGTGGTCGGTACCGGCCTGCCACAGAGTATTTTTACCCTGCATGCGCTGGTAGCGAATCATGGTATCCATGATGGTTTGCTGGAAGGCATGACCCATATGCAAACTGCCGGTGACGTTCGGCGGTGGGATCATGATGCAGAAGCTCTCCTGGCTTTCATCACCATTCGGTTTGAAATAGCCCTGCTTTTCCCAGTGCTCGTAAAGCGGCTGTTCGATATCTTGTGGGTTGTATGTCTTTTCCATTATTTCCAGGTTGCCGTGTTCAGGTTGAAACCAGCCATGCGGTACGCTTTGTAGCGTTCGCGCGCCAGTTGTTTCAGAGAGTCTTCGTAAGGGACAAAGTCTATCACTTCTGTGAAAGCGGTGGCAAAATCTGCAAAGTTTACCCGCAGACTGATCAGAATGTCCCGCGGGCTGCTGTTGCGCTTCTGCGGCCAGGCGACCTCCACCGGCGCGCCGCCTCTGGGGCCTTCTCCCGCCAGATTGTGCGGGACAAAACTCTCCGGTGGCCGCGTCCACAGCGCTTCGTCGAGGCGAATAGCCTGCTGCTCATCTTCGCAGGCGATCAGCACGCGTTTGCCGCCGCGCCAGCGTTCTGCGGCAATTTCACACACCAGCTGTTCGACGGCGCTTAAACCGTCCTGCTGCGCGTCATTGTCCAGAAGATAAAAGGTTGCGTTCTTCATATCTCTACCCGTTGTCTTTCCCGTTGCTTCCTGGTTGGCCGCCTTTGGGATGCTGGCGGGAGTGTGCGCCGCACTGCCGCCGCGATGCAACTCGAAATCCATAGGGTACAGAATTCTAATTGCTCGAACTCACGGGCCGGATAAGCGTCGCGCTATCCGGCCCGCAAGATTACTCTTCGCCGGTAAAGCCGGCGCGGTTGAGCAGGAACTGCGACAGCAGCGCCACCGGACGACCGGTTGCGCCTTTGGCTTTACCCGAACGCCACGCGGTGCCGGCGATATCGAGGTGCGCCCAGTTGTACTTGCGGGCGAAGCGCGACAGGAAGCAGCCGGCGGTAATGGCTCCGCCCGGACGGCCGCCGATGTTGGCCATATCCGCAAAGTTAGACTCCAGCTGATCCTGGAACTCGTCGCCCAGCGGCAGACGCCACGCGCGATCCCCCGCCAGCTCGGATGCGCCAATCAGCTCATGGGCCAGCGGATTGTGGTTCGACATCAGGCCGGTGATATGGTGCCCCAGGGCAATCACGCAGGCGCCGGTCAGCGTCGCCACGTCAATCACCGCTTCCGGTTCGAAGCGCTCAACGTAGGTCAGGACGTCGCAGAGCACCAGGCGGCCCTCGGCATCGGTATTCAGCACCTCAACCGTTTGGCCGGACATGGTGGTCAGGACGTCGCCCGGGCGATAGGCGCGGCCGCCGGGCATGTTTTCACAACCCGCCAGCACGCCGATGACGTTCAGCGGCAGACTGCAGCTCGGCCACCATGCGCATCACGCCGTACACCGCCGCCGCGCCGCACATATCGTACTTCATCTCGTCCATGCCTTCGGCTGGCTTGATGGAGATACCGCCGGAGTCGAACGTCAGGCCTTTACCGACCAGCACGATCGGGCGCGCGTCTTCCGCCGGATTGCCTTTGTACTCAATCACCGACATCAGCGATTCATTCTGCGACCCGTTGCCGACCGCGAGGTAGGAGTTCATCCCCAGCTCGCGCATCTGCTGTTCGCCGATCACCCGGGTGATAACGTTTTTGCTGTAAGTATCCGCCAGCTGGCGCGCCTGGGAGGCGAGATAGGCCGCATTGCAGATATTCGGCGGCATGTTGCCGAGATCTTTTGCCGCTTTGATCCCCGAGGCGATGGCCAGGCCGTGCTGGATTGCGCGCTCGCCGCTGGTCAGTTCGCGGCGGGTGGGCACGTTGAAGACCATTTTACGCAGCGGACGACGCGGCTCGCTCTTGTTGGTCTTCAGCTGATCGAAGCTGTACAGCGTCTCTTTGGCGGTTTCAACGGCCTGGCGAACTTTCCAGTAGTTGTTACGCCCTTTGACATGCAGCTCGGTCAGAAAACAAACCGCTTCCATCGACCCGGTATCATTCAGGGTATTAATGGTTTTTTGGATCACCTGCTTGTACTGGCGCTCATCCAGCTCGCGCTCTTTGCCACATCCAATCAGCAGAATGCGCTCTGACAGAATATTTGGCACATGGTGCAGCAGCAGGGTCTGACCTGGCTTACCTTCCAGTTCACCGCGGCGCAGCAGGGCGCTGATATAGCCGTCACTGATTTTATCGAGTTGTTCGGCAATGGGGGAGAGGCGACGCGGTTCGAAGACGCCGACCACGATACAGGCGCTCCGCTGCTTCTCCGGGCTACCGCTTTTTACACTGAACTCCATGCACTACGCTCCTGAATCTTAAAGACAACGACGGTGGCTACGGATAGAATTGCAAGCTTTCGTAACTCATGTCCGCTGTTGTGGTGACTTCGTGTTAATCTTAACGTTATTACGGCCTTGGTTCGTCAGAAAAAAACCTGATACGCAGAACCGATGAGTCATTTAATCTTAGCGATGTTTTCGACGACCAAAGAGAATAAATGACGTTTAAGCCATGAAACAAGCAATTTTCCTGCAATAAGACGGGTTTTTACGGGCGTATTTATAGTGATAATCATAAGATATCTGGTTCGTGAGACGCTGAAAAGCCAGTTGGCGATCCTATTCATCCTGTTGCTCATTTTCTTCTGTCAGAAACTGGTCAGGATCCTCGGCGCTGCGGTCGATGGCGAGATCCCGACCAATCTGGTGCTCTCGCTGTTAGGGCTGGGTGTTCCGGAGATGGCGCAGCTGATCCTGCCGCTGAGCCTGTTCCTCGGGCTGCTGATGACGCTGGGCAAACTCTATACCGAAAGCGAAATCACGGTGATGCACGCCTGCGGCCTGAGCAAAGCGGTGCTGGTGAAGGCGGCGATGATCCTCGCGCTGTTCACCGGCGCAGTCGCGGCGGTTAACGTGATGTGGGCGGGGCCGTGGTCGTCCCGTCATCAGGACGAAGTGCTGTCGGAAGCGAAAGCGAACCCCGGCATGGCCGCGCTGGCCCAGGGCCAGTTCCAGCAGGCCAGCGACGGAAGCGCGGTGCTGTTTATTGAAAACGTTAACGGCAAGCGTTTCCAGGACGTATTCCTCGCGCAGCTGCGGCCGAAAGGCAACGCTCGCCCGTCGGTGGTGGTCGCCGATTCAGGCGAACTCTCGCAGCAAAAAGACGGCTCGCAGGTGGTGACCATGAATCAGGGGACCCGCTTTGAGGGTACCGCGATGCTGCGCGATTTCCGCATCACCGATTTCAAAAACTATCAGGCGATTGTCGGCCATCAGGCGGTCACCTCGGATCCCGATGATACCGAACAGATGGATATGCGCACGCTGTGGCATACCCAGACCGATCGCGCGCGCGCCGAGCTGCACTGGCGCTTCACGCTGGTGGCGACCGTCTTTATCATGGCGCTGATGGTGGTTCCGCTGAGCGTCGTCAACCCGCGCCAGGGCCGCGTGCTGTCGATGCTGCCGGCAATGCTGCTCTACCTGATCTTCTTCCTGGTGCAAACCTCGATTAAGTCCAACGGCGGCAAAGGGAAAATGGACCCGATGATCTGGATGTGGGGCGTCAACCTGCTCTATTTCGCGCTGGCGGTGCTGTTGAACCTGTGGGATACGGTGCCAATGCGTCGCTTCCGTGCCCGTTTTAACAAAGGAGCGGCGTGATGCAGGCGTTTGGCGTACTTGACCGTTACATCGGTAAGACGATTTTCAACACCATCATGATGACGCTGTTCATGCTGGTTTCGCTGTCGGGCATTATCAAGTTTGTCGATCAGCTGAAAAAGGCCGGGCAGGGCAGCTACGATGCGCTGGGCGCCGGGCTCTATACCCTGCTCAGCGTGCCGAAAGACGTGCAGATTTTCTTCCCGATGGCGGCGCTGCTCGGGGCGCTGCTTGGCCTCGGCGCGCTGGCGCAGCGCAGCGAGCTGGTGGTGATGCAGGCCTCCGGCTTTACCCGTTTGCAGGTGGCGCTGGCGGTGATGAAAACCGCGATCCCGCTGGTTCTGCTGACGATGGCGATGGGGGAATGGGTTGCGCCGCAGGGCGAGCAGATGGCGCGTAACTACCGCGCTCAACAGATGTACGGCGGCTCGCTGCTCTCCACCCAGCAGGGCCTGTGGGCGAAAGACGGCCACAATTTTGTCTATATCGAACGGGTGAAGGGCAACGATGAGCTGGGCGGCGTGAGCATCTACGCCTTCAACGATGCGCGGCGCCTGCAGTCAGTCCGCTACGCCGCGTCGGCGAAATTCGATAGCGAGAATAAGGTCTGGCGCCTGTCGCAGGTCGATGAGTCCAACCTCACCGACCCGAAACAGATTACCGGTTCGCAGATGGTTAGCGGCACCTGGAATACCAAACTGACGCCGGATAAGCTGGGCGTGGTGGCGCTGGATCCCGACGCGCTGTCGATTAGCGGCCTGCATAACTACGTCACCTATCTGAAGTCCAGCGGTCAGGATTCTGGCCGCTATCAGACTCAATATGTGGAGCAAGATCTTCCAGCCGCTGTCGGTGGCGGTAATGATGCTGATGGCGCTGTCGTTTATCTTTGGTCCGCTGCGCAGCGTGGCGATGGGCGTGAGGGTGGTCACCGGGATCAGCTTCGGCTTTATCTTCTACGTGCTGGACCAGATTTTTGGCCCGCTGACCCTGGTCTACGGCATTCCGCCGATGATCGGCGCGCTGCTGCCGAGCGCCAGCTTCTTCCTGATAAGCCTCTGGCTGATGATGAGAAAAAGCTAGCGCACTTCCCCCTCTCCGGCGCGGAGAGGGGGAGATTAACCTAACGTTTTCGCCCGCCGAGTAAGCTTCCCAGCATCCCTCTCACTATCTGATTCGTCACCTGACGCACCGCGCTTTTGGCCGCCGTTTGCACAATACCGTCGCGCTTGCCGCCGCGCGGGCCGGTGGTACCGAACAGAATATCCTTCAGGCCGCCGAGCAGACCATCGTCGTCGCCGCCGTTCTGCTGCTGACCCTTGGCCGGCGGCGCGTCCTGCTGCCCGGTGGTGGCCTGCACCCCTTTTTGCAGCATTTCAAACGCCGACTCGCGATCGACCTCCTCCTCATATTTTCCGTACAGCGCGGAGTGGTTAATCAGCCCGTTACGCTCATCGTCCGTCACCGGCCCCATCCGCGAGCAGGGGGCGATAACCATCGCGCGCTCTACCACCGAAGGGCTGCCCTTCTCGTCGAGGAACGAAACCAGCGCCTCGCCGGTGCCCAGCTCCTGAATGGCCTGTTCGGTACTGAACGCTGGATTGGCGCGCATGGTTTGCGCCGCCGTTTTGACCGCTTTCTGATCCTTCGGCGTGAAGGCGCGCAGGGCGTGCTGCACGCGGTTGCCCAGCTGGCCGAGCACCGCGTCGGGGATATCCGCCGGGTTTTGCGACACGAAGTAAACCCCCACCGCCTTGGAGCGGATCAGGCGGATAACCTGTTCGATTTTATCCAGTAAAACCTGCGACGCATCGTTAAACAGCAGGTGCGCCTCGTCGAAGAAGAAGACCAGCTTCGGTTTGTCCAGATCGCCGGCTTCCGGCAGGCGCTCGTAGAGTTCCGAGAGCATCCACAGCAGGCTGGCCGCGTACAGCTTCGGCATTTGATACAGCTTTTCGGCGCTGAGGATATTAATCACCCCTTTGCCGTTGGCATCGACGCGCATCCAGTCCGCGATATCCAGCATCGGCTCGCCGAAGAAGTGCTCGGCCCCCTGCTGCTCAAGCGTCAGCAGGCCGCGCTGGATCGCTCCCACCGAGGCGCTGCTGATGTTGCCGTACTGATTCTGGAAGCTTTTCGCGTTATCGCCGATGTACTGGGTAATGGCGCGCAGATCTTTAAAGTCGAGCAGCAGCAGGCCGCGGTCGTCGGCAATGCGGAAAATGATATTCAGCACCCCGGACTGGACCTCGTTGAGGTTCAGCAGGCGCGCCAGCAGCAGCGGCCCGAGGTCGGAAACCGTGGCGCGAAGCGGGTGGCCCTTCTCGCCGAAAATATCCCACACCACCACCGGGTTAGCGTGCGGCTGCCAGTCGTTGACGCCGATTTTGTCCAGTCGGGCCTGCAGTTTTTCGCTGCTCTGGCCCTCTTCGGCAATACCGGTGAGGTCGCCCTTCACGTCGGCCATAAATACCGGGACGCCGATTTCGGAAAATGACTCCGCCAGCTTTTGCAGGGTGACGGTTTTACCGGTCCCGGTGGCTCCGGTGATCAGGCCGTGACGGTTGGCCATTCCGGGAAGTAGATGCAGCTGTTTTTCCAGCGTACGCGCAATCAGCAGGGGTGAGCTCATGGTCGATTCCTCCATTTATCCTGCGTCGATTATAGGCAGACTCGTCGCAAAGAGGTGAGAGGAATCGACACTTTACCCCGGCGCGGGCGTCGGTTTTCTTCAGGCGCAGCGCTGCTGAAGCAGCGCGATGCTCTGTTCCACCTCACGACGGATATCGTCTTCACGCCAGTTCGCCAGCCTCCGGCGCAAACGGCTCGAAGGCGTAAACGCCCCGATAGCCGCGCGCTTCCAGATTTTTGACCTGCTCGCAGGTTCCCAGCCTGTCGCCCGGCGTCAGCATGATGCGCTCATCGTCGGTGAGCTCATCGCGCGGGCGGCTATCCTCGACGCCGGAGAGGTGGACCAGGCCGATGGCGTCGATCTCCAACTGGCTAAACTCCTCATCCGCCGGCGGGTAGAGGTGATGATGGAAGGTATCGATCAGCAGCTTAAACGGCACGCGGGCGTCGTGAATCAGCGTTTGCGCCCGGGCAGCCGAGCGCAGCGAGCTTTGCGGAAAGCCCAGCGGCTCAACCAGCCCCTGGACGCCGTAAAAAGAGAACAGCGGCGCCAGCTCGCGCAGCGCGCTCAGCGTCTCGTCGGTGGAGACCGCGCTGCCGTCGTTGAGCGGGCAGAGCACCAGCGACTTCGCGCCAACGGCCTGCGCCTCCTTCAGCAGGGATTCGGTCAGGCTGCGCACCTCCGGCGTACGGCAGTTGAAGGGATAAACCGCATTGATGGTCAGAATCTCAATATGGTAGCGCTCGGCCAGTTCGCGCACCTGACGGGCGCTGAGGTCGTCCGTCACCTTGCCGCCGGGTAAATCGTTGCGCAGCTCGACTTTGTTCAGCCCGAGGCCGTTCACCAGGCGAAAGAAGGACTCGATATTCAGCGCAGGAGCAATCTTGCGATTAATGCAGAAGCGGTGCCGGGCAATAGTCATTTTACTCTCCGGGAACAGGATGAAGTGAGTTCGTTCGATTGCCCTCTATTCAAAACGTTTATTTCATAATTGGCAATGCGTGAAATGGCGATTTTTTGAGCCGCCTCGCAAAATAGCGAATGATAAAGAACCTATGCGTGCCGGGGAAAAACGCCGCGGCGTCTGTTTTCGGGCGATCGCGCTTTCTTGCTGGAACAGAAGCGTTATTGCTGAAAATTGCGACCATCATCACCAAAATAGAATTTCATTTTATATCTATGTTGAAATATAAATTTCATTTTACTACGGTTATAGCACAGCAAAATCGGAGATGGGCCGCAGCGTTGGCCTTCCACACCATGAGGCGAGAACATGACGATCACAGGAAACTTTATTGGCGGGCAGACCGTGACCAGCAGCAGCAATGAAACGATGCCGGTGTTTGACCCGGCGACGGGAAAAGTGGTGCGCGAAGTCACGCTCTCCACCGCGCAGGAGGTCTCTGACGCCATTCAGGTCGCGCGCGACGCGTTTGAAAGCTGGTCGCGTACCACGCCGCTGCGCCGCGCCCGGGTGCTGTTCAATTTTAAAATGCTGCTGGAACAACATGCCGAAGAGCTGGCGGGGATCATCGTCAGCGAGCACGGTAAGGTGTGGTCGGATGCGCTGGGCGAGCTGACCCGCGGCCTGGAAGTGGTCGAGTTTGCCTGCGGGATCCCGCACCTGATTAAAGGCGAATATTCATCCGACGTCGGTACCGGCGTGGATAGCTATTCCCTGATGCAGCCGCTGGGCGTGGTGGCGGGAATTACGCCGTTTAACTTCCCGGCGATGGTGCCGATGTGGATGTTCCCGCTCGCGCTGGCCTGCGGCAACAGCTTTGTCCTCAAGCCGCCGGCGCTGGCGCCTACCGCCGCGGTGCGCCTTGCTGAACTGTTAAAAGAAGCGGGCCTGCCGGATGGGGTCTTTAACGTGATCCACTGCAGCAACGAAGACGCCGGGCAGACTCTACACCGATCCGCGGATTGCGGCGGTCAGCTTCGTGGGCTCCTCCGGCGTGGCGGAGCACATCTACAAAACCGCCAGCGCTCACGGCAAGCGGGTGCAGGCGTTCGGCGCGGCGAAAAACCATGCGATCGTCATGCCGGATGCGGATCTGGATGCCACGGTGAACGCGATTATGGGCGGCGCGTTTGGCTCGGCGGGCGAACGCTGCATGGCGCTGCCGGTGGTGGTCGCCGTTGGCGATGCCACGGCGGACAAGCTGATTGCGCGCCTCCAGCCGCTGGTGCAGGCGCTGAAGGTCGGCCCTGGCTGCATGCGCGGTAAAGAAGAGAACGAAATGGGCCCGGTGGTTTCCGACAGCCATCAGAAAAAAGTGCTGGGCTATATTGATAAGGGCGTCAGCGAAGGCGCGAAGCTGGTCGTCGACGGCCGTAAGCCGCACGTGGCGGGTTATGACGAAGGCTACTACGTCGGCGGGACCCTGTTTGATAACGTGACGCCTGAAATGACCATCTGGCGGGAAGAGATTTTCGGGCCGGTGCTGGGAATTGTGCGCGTCGCCGACTATCACAGCGCGCTGGAGCTGGTGAACAGCCACGAGTTTGGCAACGGTAGCGCCGTCTTTACCAGCAGCGGCCACACCGCGCGTGAATTCGTCCATGACGTGCAGGCCGGGATGGTCGGGGTCAACGTGCCGGTGCCGGTACCGATGGCGTTCCACAGCTTTGGCGGCTGGAAGCGCTCCGTCTTCGGCGCCCTGAACGTCCACGGGCCGGACGGCGTTCGTTTCTACACGCGCATGAAAACCGCCACCGTCCGCTGGCCGGAAGGGCAGCAAACCGTATCTGAATTCAGCATGCCGACTTTAGGCTAATCGGCGAAGGAGAGCGCCATGTCGTTACTGGCTAAATCGCAAAAAGAGGGGCAGATCCAGCATATTACGCCGCAAAGCGCCGGCTGGCGCTATATCGGCTTTGACGTCTGGATGCTGAAAAAGGGACAGAGCGTGACGCTGGAAAGCGGCGAGCGCGAGCTGTGCCTGGTGCTGGTCGCCGGGCTAGCCTCGGTCAAAACGACGAAGGCCGATTTCCCGGATCTCGGGCAGCGGATGTCGCCGTTTGAGCGCACGCCGCCGTGGTCGGTCTACGTGCCGCCGCAGGATAAAGTCGAGGTCATCGCCGATTCCGATCTCGAGCTGGCGGTGTGCAGCGCGCCGGGGAAGGGGAGCTTCCCGGCGCGGGTGATTCGCCCGCAGGAGGTCGGCGTTGAGCATCGCGGGAAAGGGCGCAACCAGCGCCGGGTGCACAATATTCTGCCGGATAGCGCGCAGGCCGACTGCCTGCTGGTGGTCGAGGTCTACACCGATGAGGGGGCCACCAGCTCGTGGCCGTCGCATAAGCACGATACCGCGCTGCCGGGCCGCGAGACCCAGCTGGAAGAGACCTACTATCACCGCTTCGATCCGCCGCAGGGCTTTGCCTTCCAGCGCGTCTATACCGATGACCGCAGCCTGGACGCCTGCATGGCGCCCTACAACCACGACGTGGTGATGGTGCCGCGCGGCTATCATCCGGTGGCGGCGATCGCCGGCTACGACAGCTACTATCTGAACGTGATGGCCGGGCCGGATCGTCGGTGGCTGTTTAGCTGGGAAGAGGATCACGCGTGGATCAATAGCCCCGACTACCCTCGTCACGACTGATACGCCGTAAACGCCACGCAGGGCCGGTTAGATTCGCTAACCGGCCTTTTTTGTTGCCGAAGATTTTCCTGTCGCGTTGCCTGAGCGGGCTTTATGGGGCGCGTGCGGCGCGGGCCCGGAGCAGGCGCTGACGCCGCAATCCGGCCTGGCGCTATTGCGCCTGCGGCTCTTTGCTGCTGTTGAGGGCCAGCGAAACCGCCAGCGTCTGGGCGAGGCACAGCGAAGCAACCTGCGAGCGGAAGCCGTCAACCTGGGCCTCGCGCACCACGAAGCAGACGTCGCTGAATGCCGCGAGCGGGCTGACCTGGCTGTCGGTGATGGCGATTTGCCGCGCCTTGCGCTGGGCGCCGAGCTCAACCAGCTCAACCACTTCGCGGGCGTAAGGCGAGAAGCTGACCGCCACCACCACATCTTTCGGGCCGACCAGGCTCAGCTGCTCGGTAAACATGCCGCCGAGCCCGTCAATCAGGAAGGCCTTACGGTCGAGATGACGCAGGGCGTAGGTCAGATAGGAGGCGACGCTAAACGAGCGGCGCAGGCCGATGACGTAGATATTCTCCGCTTCCGCCAGCAGGGCCACGGCGCGCTCAAGATCGTCGCCGGAGGTCTGCATCGCAAGCTGCTGCAGCGCCTGGGTGTTGACCATGGTAAACATATTGAGAATTTCGGTCGGGGTTTCCGGCGGCGAGCTCTCATCGCTGGTGGTCTGGCGAAACAGACGCGCGCGCTCGGTATAGTTGGCGGTCTCTTCCATCAGATGCTGTCTGAACATCTGCTTCATTTCGTTAAAGCCGCTGAAGCCAAAAGCATTAGCGAAACGAATCAGGGTTGATGGCGGAACGTCGGCCTGCTGGGCGATAGACGCGACGGTATCGAAAGCCACGCTATTGCTGTTATCCAGAATATAGCGCGCGACCTGTTTTAAGCGTTTGCTTAACGTATCGTAGCGACGCCTGATCTCATCCTGCAGGATGGTAAGTTGGGTTGGATTATTGGCCATAAGTTGCGCTCTGATGAAATGAAAGAAATATAACTTCCAGTGTACCAAATGAAGCGAATTTTTCATTTTTTGCGATGAAATACGCGATTCATTTCACGAAGAAATCGGAAAAGGCCCGCACCGAAGGGGGGAAGGTGCGGGCCGGGCAGGATTAGCCGCGGGCTTCTCGCCAGTAGCCGATAAGCGCCAGGTAGTTGCGTTTCACCTCATCGATCAGCCCCTCGTCGCTAAGTTCGCCCTGCATCCAGCGGCGTGAAGGCTGACCAAAGATGGTGCGGCCGACGGCAAAGCCTTTGATGATAGGGTGGTTCGCGGCTTCGGCGAATCCGGCGCGCAGGCGATCGGGGGACGCGTCGAGGCCAAGGATCAGGATCCCGCGGCACAGGCTATCTTCGCGGGCGATCAGCGCGGCGATCTGCTCCCAGCTCGCGCTGGAGAGCGGTGGCAGCTTCCACCAGTCGGGCTGGATACCGAGCTGGTAAAAATGTTCCAGCATGGCGTAATAGTGGCGCTCGTCCTTATCCGGGCCGCTCTCCGGCAGGATCACTTCCAGCAGCAGCTCGTGCCCGGACTTATTGCAGGCCTGCCAGACCTCCAGCAGCAGCGCGTCCTGCTCGGCGCGCAGCGCCGCCGGGTCGGCCGGATGATAGAAGACCAGGCACTTAACCACCTGTTCCAGCGGCCAGTCGATCAGCTGGGAGCCGATATTGCCATGCTCAAGACGCAGCGGGCGCGAACCCGGCAGCTCGATTGGCCGGCCGATCCACCAGCCTTTGCCGGTAATGGCGTTCAGCGCGCGCTGGCCGTAGGTGCCATCGGCGAGGATACCGCTGCGCCTATCGAGCCCCGCCTCCTGCGCCGCCGCTTCGGCGGCGGCCAGCAGCAGCAGCTTGAGCTGAGGAATGCAGGCCGTATCGCGGCCGGTTTCCCGCACCAGCTCCGCCAGCTGCTTGCGGTGGTCAAAGGCGAAAATGCACAGCTCAGGCCACTGCTGGCGGCGGCTGGTCACCCGATGCAGATGGTTCAGCCGCGCGTCGAGATCCGGACGCGGGACCGATTCCGCGCGCAACAGATAGTCATCCAGCTCAACCCTGGTCGGCATCGCCGGCGCGCAGCCGTGGCGTGAGACCACCAGCGCCCCGCAGGCGTTAGCGTAGCGGCAGGCCTGCTCCCAGCCCTCGTCGTTCAGCCAGCCGCGCAGCAGGCCGGACATAAAGGCATCGCCGGCGCCCAGCACGTTGAGCACCTCCACCCGCACGCCCTGCTGCAGCGGCACGCTGTCCCAGCTGTCGGGGATCTCGCCTTCCAGCACCACGCAGCCCATCGGACCGCGTTTGCACACCAGGGTGGCTTTGGTGGCGTGGCGGACGTTTTTCAGCGCCGTCAGCGTATCGGTGCTGCCGCCGGCAATATGAAACTCTTCTTCTGTCCCGACCACTAAATCGAACAGATGTAGCACTTCCTGCAGCTGCCGGGTGACGGAATCGGAAGCAATGAAACGCGTTTCACCATCGCCGGGCGAGGTTAATCCCCACAGCACCGGGCGATAGTCGATATCCAGCGCCGTCCGCAGGCCGTGGCGCCGGGCGTACTCCAGCGCTTTCAGTACCGCCGCGCGGGTGTGGGCATGCGAAAGGTGCGTACCGGTGATCGCCAGCGCCCGGGAAGAGGCGATGTACTCTTCCTTAATATCTTCCGGCGTCAGCGCCATATCGGCGCAGTTGTCGCGGTAAAAAATCAGCGGGAAGGTTTCCTGATCTTTAATCCCCAGCATCACCAGCGCGGTGAGGCGCTGCGGGTCGGTGATCAGATATTCGGTATCGACCCCGGCGTGGTTTAGCGTTTCACGTAAAAAGCGGCCATTGTGCTCATCACCCACGCGGGCAAGCATCGCCGATTTTAAGCCCTGAATGGCGGTGCCAAAGGCCACGTTGCCGGAGGAGCCGCCCAGATATTTAGAGAAACTGGCGACGTCTTCCAGCCTTGCGCCAATCTGCTGGGCATAGAGGTCGACGGCCACCCGGCCAATACAGATGACGTCGAGCCGCTTTACTGCTGCATTCATAGCTAGGGTTTCCTTTTGCATGTCTGCTGTACGGAAGGGTCGATAGCGACGAGGTCTCCACAAACAGCCTGAGGGTGAACGATTCCCCTTAGTTTGAGAAATAAATATTTCATTTGCAAATTGGATCGAAATTAAAAAAAACAAAAGTGTGAGGGATCTACCACTCTGCGGCGCCGGGCGCCCTTATACAAAGGATTGCCGGTGCCGGCTGCGTCCTGGTGAAAATCGGCGCATGATAACCACCTTTATACATGATTTTTAAAAGGATATTAGCATCCGCGGTGGCGCAGAATGCGAGGAGAATTGCGCGCCGATGTCGATGAAACGAATGAAATGCGCTGAGAGTTTGATCCTTCTCGCAAAATGAAATGTTTTTTCTGTATTTGTATTTAATGAAAAAAATGTTTGCCTATAATCCAACAGTATTGCAGTGGCCGTTAACGATTTCCCTCTCTCCTCCCGGGATTGCCGCAGGGGCAAAAGCGCTAACCCACACACAAATACTGAACAATAAGGATTGTGCAACATGGGCAAACTTAGACTGACAATGGCGCAGGCGCTGGTGAAGTTCCTTGATAACCAGTATCTGGAAGTCGATGGCGAAGAGCATAAATTCGTTAAAGGTATTTTTGCCATCTTCGGCCACGGCAACGTACTGGGGATGGGCCAGGCGCTGGAGCAGGACAGAGGCGAAATGCGGGTATTCCAGGGGCGTAACGAGCAGGGAATGGCGCACGCGGCGACCGGCTTTGCCAGGCAGTCTCTGCGCCGGCAGATCATCGCCTGCACCTCTTCCGTAGGGCCCGGCGCCGCCAACATGATTACCGCCGCGGCGACCGCCACCGCCAACCGTATTCCTCTCCTGCTGCTGCCCGGCGACGTGTTTGCTACCCGCCAGCCCGATCCCGTTCTACAGCAGGTTGAACAGAGCTATGACCTGAGCATCAGCACCAACGACGCGTTTCGCGCGGTGAGCAAATACTGGGACCGTATTACGCGCCCGGAGCAGCTGATGAGCGCCTGCATCAACGCGATGCGCGTCCTGATCGACCCGGCAGAGACCGGCGCCGTCACCCTCTGTCTGCCGCAGGATGTGCAGGGCGAAGCCTGGGATTACCCGCCCGCTTTCTTTGCCCGACGGGTGCACCGTCTCGACCGCCGCCCGGCCAGCGCCGCGCAGCTGGCGGATGCGCTGGCGGCGATCAAGGCCAGCCGCAAGCCGCTGATTATCTGCGGCGGCGGGGTGAAATACGCCGGCGCCGGCGAGGCGCTGTCCCGCTTCGCCGAACGCTACGGCATCCCCTTTGCGGAAACGCAGGCCGGGAAAGGCTCGGTGGTCTCTTCCCATCCGCTGAACGTCGGCGGGGTGGGGGAAACCGGCTGCCTCGCGGCCAACCTGCTGGCGAAAGAAGCTGATTTAGTGATTGGCGTCGGCACCCGCTTCAGCGATTTCACCACCTCCTCAAAATGGCTTTTCCAGCACCCCGACGTGCGCTTCCTCAACGTCAACGTCAGCAACTTTGACGCCTGGAAGCTCGACGGGATCCCGCTGCTGGCCGATGCCCGCGAAGCGCTTACCGCGCTGGACGGCGCGCTGGCGGGCGAGTCCTGGCAGGCGCAATGGGGAGCGCAGATCGACAGCGCCCAGAGCCGTCAGTCTGAAAGAGACCCAGCGCGTCTATCAGGCGGTATGGCAGGAGGAGTCTTTCGTCCCGGAAATTGACGATCGTCTGGATCGCGATGCGGTGTACCGCGAATTCCGCCAGATCACCGATTCAACCTTAACGCAGTGCAGCGTGCTGGGCGTGCTGAACGAAACGATGGCCTCCGACGCGGTGATCGTGGCGGCGGCGGGCAGCCTGCCCGGCGATCTGCAGCGCGTCTGGCGCAACCGGGCGATCAACACCTATCACGTTGAGTACGGCTACTCCTGCATGGGCTATGAGGTGAATGCCGCGCTGGGCGTCAAGCTGGCGCAGCCGCAAAGCGAGGTCTATTCGCTGGTGGGCGATGGCTCATTCATGATGCTGCACTCCGAGCTGGTCACCTCTTTACAGGAGCGCGCGAAGATCAACGTCGTGCTGCTCGACAATATGGCCAACGGCTGTATCAACAACCTGCAGATTGGCCACGGTATGGGCAGCTTCGGCACCGAGTTCCGCTATCGCTCGGCGGAAAATGGCCAGTTACAGGGCGGGCTGGTGCCGGTTGATTTTGCGACTATCGCCGCGGGCTACGGCTGCAAAACCTGGCGCGTCACCACCCTCGATGAGCTGCGCCAGGCGCTGGACGCCGCCCGTCGCGAAACGGTTAGTACGCTGATTGATATTAAAGTGCTGCCGAAAACCATGGTGCACTCGTACGGCAGCTGGTGGAACGTCGGCGTGGCCCAGACGGCGCTTTCCGAACGGATCCGCAAAGTCGCAGAGCAGATTAATGAAAAACGCGCCGAGGCGCGGGACTACTAAAACAGAACACTTACCCTGAACCCTACAGAATCGCGGGAGAACACTATTATGTCACTCAGATTAGGCGTTATCGGCGCAGGCGCCATTGGTAAAGAGCATATTCGTCGCTGCACGCAGGTATTACAGGGGGCCACGGTGGTGGCCGTTTCGGACATCAACGCCGACAACGCGCGGGCGGCGGTTGCGCTGCCCGGCGTTCACGCCGAAGTCTACGCCGACGGTCACGATGTGATTAACGCCAGCGACGTTGACGCGATCCTTGTGACCTCATGGGACCCGACCCACGAAGAGTATACCCTCGCGGCGATTGCCGCCGGCAAGCCGGTATTCTGCGAAAAGCCGCTGGCGATGAGCGCCGAAGGCTGCCGCCGCATTGTCGATGCCGAAATAAAAGCCGGCCGTCGGCTGGTGCAGGTCGGCTTTATGCGCCCGTACGATGAAGGCTATCTGGCGCTGAAAAAAGTGATTGATGACGGCGACATTGGCGCGCCGCTGATGCTGAAGTGCGCGCACCGTAACCAGAGCGTCGGCGAGAACTACACCACCGATATGGCGATCACCAACACCCTGATCCACGAGCTGGACGTGCTGCGCTGGCTGCTTAACGACGACTATCGCTCGGTGCAGGTTCGCTTCCCGCGCGCGACTTCCCACACCCACGCCCGGCTGAGAGATCCGCAGATCGTCTCGTTTGAAACCAAAAAAGGCGCCCTGATCGACGTCGAGGTTTTCGTCAACTGCCAGTACGGCTACGACATCCAGTGTGAAGTGGTGGGGGAAACCGGGATTGCTCGCCTGCCGGAGCCGTCGGCGGTGCAGATGCGCAAAGCGGCCAATCTGTCGACCCCGATCCTCACCGACTGGAAAGATCGCTTTATCAAAGCCTACGACGTCGAGCTGCAGGCCTTTATCAACGACGTGCAGGCCGGCAGGCTGCAGGGCCCGTCGGCGTGGGATGGCTATGCGGCCTCCGTCGCCGCCGACGCCTGCCTGCAGGCGCAGGAAAGCGCTGGGCCGGTAGCGGTCGCGCTGCCGGAGTGCCCGGCGTTCTACCAGCGCTAAGCGGGACTTCATTTCCGGAACCTCTGCAACCAGGACTCGACGATGAAAATTGCCTTTGATGTGGATGTGATTAAAGACCTCGGAATTAGCGCGATGGTGCATCAGGTGGCGGAGTGGGGCTACCGCTATATTGAGCAGTCGCCGCATCCGCAGATTAACCCGTTTTATAAGCACCCGCGCGCCGGGCGCGAAGTGATTGCCGAGTACAAGCAGGCGCTGCGCGACACCGGCGTCGAGCTCTCTTCATTCATCTGCGTCTATCGCTGGTCGGGTCCGGATGAAGCGCGTCGTCAAGCGGCGGTAAAAAACTGGAAGCGGCTGATCGAAGTTGCGGTAGAGATGGGCGTCCAGGTGATCAACACCGAGTTCTCCGGCGACCCCAACCAGCCGGAAATCTGCGAAGAGATGTTCTATCGCTCGATGGAAGAGCTGCTGCCGATCTTTGAACGCGAAGGCATTCGCGTCGAGATCCAGGCGCATCCGTGGGACTTCTGCGAAGAGAACAATGAAACCGTCGATATCGTGAAGTCGTTCCGCAGCGAAAACGTGAAGTACGTGTACAGCGTGCCGCACACCTTCTTTTACGACAAAGGGAAAGGCGACGTGGAGAAGATGCTGCGCTACGCCGGCGGCGATCTCTCCCACGTGCTGATTGCCGATACCCGCAACCATACCAGGCACTGCCGCTACATCGTCAACCCGCCGGGCGTTGATGCCGCCGTTCACCAGCATGTGGGCGTCGGCGAAGGGGACGTTGATTTCAATGCGCTGTTCCGCACGCTGCGCGAGATGAAATTTGCCGAACGGACGTTCAAAGTCGGCGGCGAGCCGATTGTGGCCGCCTCCCTGTTCGGCTACCCGGAAAAGATGAAGTACCAGGCAGTGGAAACCCGTGAACTCATCGAACGTGAATTGCTGCGTCGTTAAGACGCGGCGGCAGGAGCAACCTAATGAACAAAGATAATATCAAACTGGCCATCGCCCCGATCGGCTGGACTAACGACGACATGCCGGAGCTGGGCGGCGAAAATACCTTCCAGCAGATCGTCAGCGAAATGGCGCTGGCGGGCTTCAGCGGCAGCGAAGTCGGCAGTAAATACCCCCGCGATCCGGCGGTGCTGCAGCCGATGCTGGCGATCCGCGGCATCCAGATCTGTAACGCCTGGTTTAGTACCTTTTTTGCCGACGGGCAGCGCGAAAAAACCATTGATGAATTCGTTAACCATATGAATTTCCTCCATGCGATGGGGGCGAAGGTGATCGGCTGCTCCGAACAGAGCGGCAGCATTCAGGGGCTGGACAAGCCGATTCTGGCCGACGCTAAGCCGTGCTTTAGCGAAGAGCAGTGGCAGCGGGTTGCCGAGGGCTACAACACCCTGGGCCGTCTGGCCGCTGAAAAAGGGATGCAGGTTTGCCTGCACCACCATATGGGTACCGGCGTTCAAACGACGGCAGAGATCGATAAATTTATGTCGCTGGTGGATGACGGCGTCTTCCTGCTGTACGACACCGGCCACGCCTGGTACTCCGAAGGCGGCGAAGAGCCGATGCTGGCGATCCTCAAAAAGTATCTGCCGCGGATCAACCATGTGCACCTGAAGGACGTGCGCCCGGCGGTGATTGAGCAGGTGCGTCGCGACGGGCTTTCCTTCCTCGACGGCGTGAAAAAGGGCACCTTTACCGTCCCCGGCGACGGCACAATCGATTTCCGTCCGGTATTTAAGCTGCTGGATGATTTTGGCTACAAGGGCTGGATGGTGGTGGAAGCCGAGCAGGATCCGGCGCTGGCCAACCCCTTTGAATATGCGCTGAAAGCGCGGAAATATATTCGCGAAACGGCAGGAATCTAATCGTTGTTTCCTTTTCAGGCCATGCGGCAGCGTGGCCTGCTTTTTCCAGGCGCTACGCGCTAATCAGATACACCCACGTCAGTGAGGCCATCGCCTCTGCATTCAGACCAGAGCGGATCTCCCCCAACAAGGCAGGTTACTGGAGTCTTTTATGTCAAAGGAACAATATCTCACCCTCAACAGGGCCTCGGGGCCGAATAGCGATGCCCCGACCACGCCGTTTGTGAAAATCGTCGCGCTGATAGCAACCCTCGGCGGCCTGCTGTTCGGCTACGATACCGGCGTTATCTCCGGCGCATTGCTGTTTATGGGCAGTGAGCTGCATCTCACCCCGTTCACCACCGGCCTGGTGACCAGCTCACTGCTGTTTGGCGCCGCGTTCGGCGCGCTGCTTTCCGGCTCCATGGCCAACGCGGCGGGTAGAAAGAAAATCATCCTCTGGCTGGCGGTTATCTTCGCCGTCGGCGCCATCGGGACCGCGCTGGCGCCCGATGTGAGCTGGATGATTTTCTTTCGCCTGGTGCTCGGCGTGGCGGTCGGCGGCGCGGCGGCGACCGTGCCGGTCTATATCGCCGAAATGGCGCCGGCGAATAAGCGCGGGCAGCTGGTCACGCTGCAGGAACTGATGATTGTCTCGGGCCAGCTGCTGGCCTATATCTCGAACGCCGGATTCCACGCCGTGTGGGGCGGAGAGAGCACCTGGCGCTGGATGCTGGCGGTCGCCACGTTGCCGGCCGTGCTGCTGTGGTTCGGCATGATGTTTATGCCCGATTCGCCGCGCTGGTACGCGATGAAAGGGCGCCTGGCGGAGGCGCGGCGGGTTCTGGAGCGCACCCGCCGCAAAGAGGACGTCGAATGGGAGCTGATGGAGATTAGCGAAACCCTCGATGAGCAGCGCAATCTCGGCAAGCCGCGGCTGCGCGAAATTATGACTCCGTGGCTGTTCAAGCTGTTTATGATTGGCATCGGTATTGCCGTTATTCAGCAGCTTACCGGCGTAAACACCATCATGTACTACGCGCCAACGGTGCTGACGTCGGTGGGGATGAGCGATAACGCCGCGCTGTTTGCCACCATCGCCAACGGGGTGGTGTCGGTATTGATGACCTTTGTCGGCATCTGGATGCTGGGTAAAATTGGTCGTCGGACGATGACCATGATCGGCCAATTTGGCTGTACCGCCTGCCTGGTGTTTATCGGCGCGGTGAGCTATTTGCTGCCGGAAACCGTCAACGGCCAGCCGGACGCGCTGCGGGCCTACATGGTGCTGGCGGGCATGCTGCTGTTCCTGAGCTTCCAGCAGGGCGCGCTGTCGCCGGTGACCTGGCTGCTGCTGTCGGAGATTTTCCCCACCCGCCTGCGCGGGATCTTTATGGGCGGGGCGGTGTTCTCAATGTGGATCGCCAACTTCCTGATTTCGCTCTTCTTCCCGATACTGCTGTCGTGGATTGGCCTCTCCGGGACGTTCTTTATCTTCGCCGGAATCGGCGTATTTGGCGCGCTGTTCGTTATTAAATGCGTGCCGGAAACCCGCAACCGCAGCCTCGAGCAGATTGAGCACTATCTGCAGGACCGGCTTGATACCAGCGAAGAGCGCAAGAGCGCGCGTAAGGTGTGGGCCGAATCCCAGGCGGATAAGGTCTAAGTCGGCGTTACCCCGAAGTATCCCCGCGGGGGAGGGTGTTAAAACTCCTTGTCGCCCCGCTCGGCGCGGTGCGGCCGTCGGGGCGACGAGGTGGGAGATTACTTTATCTCCGCGAGGGCGGTTTTATCCACGTACGGCTTCATCAGCGCATCGGCCTCTTTCTGCGCCGCCTGGGCCGCCGCTTCCGGGGTGACCTTCGCATCGTTGACTACCGCCGCCAGCTGGTTTTCCATCGCCTTACGTACGGCGACGGTTTCCCAGGTGGAGTACCACGGATGGGCGTATTTCAGCTGCTCCAGGGCGATGGCCGCGCGCGGATCCTGCTGCAGATAGGCCTTCATTTCCGGCGTATCGTAGGCGGCTTTGCGCGGGGAGAAGTAGCCGGTAAAGCGGCTCCACTCGCCGTTGACCTGCGGGCTGACGAGGTAAGTGAGGAACTGATAGGCCGCTTTTTTCTGCTCGTCGGAAATGCCTTTAAAGCTCACCAGGCTGGCGCCGCCGATCGGCACCGCGCGCTGCTCTTTGGCCGGCAGCATCGCCACGCCGAGCTCGAAGTCTTTGCTGTTTTCGCGCATAAAGCCCAGCGCGCCGGTGCTCAGCATCGCCATCCCGACCTTGCCGGAGAAGAACGACGCGCTGATCTGCTTCGAGTTCAGCACGCCGGAGGGCATCACCTTGTCCTGATACACCAGGTTCTGCCAGAAGCGCAGGGCGCCGATGGTAGTCGGGGCGTTGTAATAGACTTCGCCAGGATAGTCTTCGTTAAAGTATTTCCCGCCGTTGGCGCGCACCAGCGCCGAGAAGATCCAGCCGCCGTAGTCGTCGTTGGTGGACGGCAGCATAATGCCCCACTGGCCTTTGCTCTCGTCGGTCAGCTTTTTGGCATCCGCCAGCAGCTCGGCCCAGGTCTGCGGCGGCTGCTTGATCCCGGCCTGCTCGAACAGGGTTTTGTTGTAGTAGAGGATCGGCGTCGAGTTATGGAACGGAATGGCGTAGGTGGTGCCCATGACCTGGGCGTTCTTGTGCATCGCCGGCCAGAACTCGTTGACCAGGAAATCCCCGGCCTTCTGGTCGCCATATTTAAACAGCTCGTCCATCGGCAGGATCTCATCCTTGAGCGCCAGGTCGGTGGTGAAGTTGGCGGACATAATCACCAGCGCCGGCGGCTGCCCGGCCTTCTGCGCCGACTCGGCTTTGATCTTGGTGGTGTCGTAGTTGCCGGTAAAGATCCCGCGCACTTCCACGTCCTGCTGCGAGTCGTTAAAGGCTTTGATGACGCGGGTCATCTCCATGGTCAGCTTGCCGTCTACCGGCGCCGGGAACATGAAATCGATCTTCTCTTGCGCCAGCGCCGCGCCGCTCAGCGCGAGCGAAAGCCCGACCGCTGTAAGAGTTTTAAGCATGGTCAATCTCCTGGAGTAAACGCCTGATGAGCCGGCGCTAAATTGTGCTGTTGCTCAGCATGAAAAAGATGAATATCCCCGGGCGAAAAGCCGAGGATCAGCGAATCGCCTTTCTCCGGCGCCGCGCCGCGATGGCGGCGGCTAAAGCGCAGGGTGCCGATAGGGGTGCTGACGTGGAGCAGATAGTCGGCTCCCATCAGTTCTCGTTGCAGCACGGTGGCGGGCAGGCGTAGGTGGCCCTCCTCCACGCGATCGCTGATATGTTCCGGGCGAATGCCTACCCATACGCGGGATTCGTCGCGATAGCGCGACGGCAGCGGATGACGCAGCTCGCCGAGCCGTACCTCGCCGTCGGCGCAGGGCAGCGACAGCAGGTTCATCGCCGGGGAGCCGATAAACCCGGCGACGAACAGGTTGGCCGGGTGGGCGTAGAGGTGCTCCGGACGCCCGACCTGCTGCACGTGGCCGGCGTTCATCACCACGATGCGGTCCGCCATCGACATCGCCTCGGTCTGGTCATGGGTGACGTACACGGTGCTGGTTTTCAGCTGCTGGTGGAGATCCATAATGCTGTCGCGCACCTCGCTGCGCAGACGCGCGTCGAGGTTGGAGAGCGGCTCATCCATCAGGAACAGCCGCGGATTGCGCACGATGGCGCGGGCCATCGCCACCCGCTGGCGCTGGCCGCCGGAGAGCTTCGCCGGCTTGCGATCCAGCAGGGCGTCCAGCTGCAGCATCTGCGCGACTTTATCCACCCGCGGCTGCCAGCTGGCCTTCTCCTCTTTGCGCACCTTCATGCCGAAGGTGATGTTGTCGCGCACCGATAGATGTGGGAACAGGGCGTAATTCTGGAAGATCATCGCGAAATTGCGCTCGCGCGGCGACATATCGGTGATGTTCTGCTCGTGCAGCCAGATTTCACCGTCGCTCACCCGATCGAGCCCGGCCAGCAGGCGCAGCAGGGTGCTTTTACCGCAGCCGGAGGGGCCGACCAGCACCACGAACTCGCCTTCGTGAATATCCAGCGACAGTGCGCTGAGGGCCGGCTTGCCGTCGAAGCGTTTGGTGATATTTTGCAGACTCAGCATCGTGATTAGCGCTCTTGCGTCGGGCAGCTGATGTTTTCGTCATACAGCCACGGCCCGGCATAGTGCGCCAGCGAGTGCTGGTAGCTCACCCACTGCTCGCCCACCTGGCGATGCATCAGGCAGGAGGCCGGCGACATGTCGTAGTACGGGCGGGTATCTTCGTGGAAATAGGGTACCTGATGCACGGTTCCCGGCACGGTGGAGATAATCGTCTGGCGATACTGGGTCATCGTCAGGCTGTGGTTGTGGCCGCAGAAAATGCGCGTCAGCGACGGGAAGCGCTCCACCAGCGCCAGCAGGCGATAGCCGTTTTCACAGGCGATGGGGTCCATCTGGGCGTTGCCCAGCGGCAGCGGCGGGTGGTGCATAAATACCGTGGCGGGTTTATCGCCGCCGTCGAACAGCTGCGCTTCCAGCCATTTAATGGTCTCGTCGGTCAGCCAGCCGCTGGAGGTGCCGGCGCGGCTGGAGTCGATAAACAGCAGGCGGGTAGCGAAATCGTCCACCGCGTAGCGCATGTTCTGCGGGTCGCTGCCGAGCAGCGGGCACAGCGGATGCAGGTATTCGAGAAACAGACTCTTTATCGTCGTGGTTGCCGGGGATCAGATACAGCGGGTAGTTCAGGCCGCTGAGGATCTGGCGGGCCGCCTCGTACTCCTCCGGGCGGCCGCAGTTGACGATATCGCCGCTGACCACCACCGCGTCCGGACGTTCCTGCAGGGCGTTGAGCTGGGAAACTACGTCGGCGTTGGCGGCATTCACGTCGATAAAGCCGTACAGCTTCTGGCCGTGGCTGCGGAAGTGGGTATCGGAAATTTGCGCTAACAGCATCAATAACTCCTTATTTGATCCCGGAGAAGCCGAAGCTTCGCAGGAACTGTTTCTGGAAAAGGATGAACGCCAGCATCAGCGGCAGGCAGACCATCAGCGTCCCGGCGCCGATGGTGCCCCACTGGCCGCCGGATTCGGCGCCCATGGCGAAGGAGACCAGCCCCACGGTCAGCACCTGCTTATCGGGATCGTTGAGCATCATCAGCGGCCACAGGTATTCGTTCCAGTGGTAGGTAATGCTGACGGTGGCGAAGGCCAGTACCGACGGCCATGACATCGGTAGCAGCACGCGGAACAGCACCTGCCACCAGCGGCAGCCCTCCATCAGCGCGGCTTCCTCCAGCTCTTTGGGGATAGCGAGGAACGCCTGGCGCATCAGGAACACGCCGAACGCCGAGGTGAAATAGGGCATCATCACCCCGGTGAGGGTGTTGAGCAGGCCGAAGGTTTTGAGGGTCAGCATGTTCGGCACCATCATCACCACCGGCATGATCATCAGCTGCACTAAAAACAGCAGGAACAGGGTCTGCTTGCCGCGGAACTCGTGGCAGGCGAAGACGTAGCCGGCGGTGGTGATGGTCAGCAGCTGCACGCCGAAGGTGCCGAAGGCGAAGATAAGGGTGTTGGCGTAGAGGCTCAGCCAGTCGGCGCTGGCCCAGGCGTCGCGGAAGTTATCGAGGGTCAGCGGCAGCCGGGGCAGCAGCGAGGCCATATCCTCGCCGAAGGTGGTGGCGCTGAACGAGGTCGCCAGCATCCAGATAAACGGGCTGATCCACAGCAGCGCCAGGCAGCACATCAGTACGCTGAGGGTAAAGGGCTGCGAACGGCGCAGGCGCAGCCACAGCGGACGCGATGCGCCCGGCGAGCGCACGGCCAGCGGCGAGATTTCAGCGCTCATGGTGGGCTCCTCTCTCCAGCAGTTTGAGGTTAAGCAGCGAGAAGGCGAACAGCCCCGCCAGGGTCAGGAAGGTGGCGGCGGAGGCTTTGCCGAGGTCGTGGGTATCCCACGCCAGGTTCTGGATGTAGTAGAGCAGCACGGTGGTGGCGTTGTCCGGCCCGCCGCGGGTCATCACCGCCACGTGGTCAATCTGGGTGATGGAGTAGATCAGCGCCGTGGTGATGACGAAGCTCAGGGTCGGGCGCAGCAGGGGCAGGGTGACCTTAAAGAACACCTGGCTGCGGGTGGCGCCTTCCATAATCGCCGCTTCGCGGGTCGAGGCCGGGATACTCTGCAGGCCGGCGAGGAAAAACAGCATGTAGTAGCCGGCAAACTTCCACACCCCGATCAGCGCCAGCGCCAGCAGGGCGGTGTTGCTGCGCCCCAGCCAGTTGTTGTTCATCGGGCCGACGATCTTCGCCAGATAGTGGTCGAGCAGGCCGAGGCCGGGCATAAAGATAAACAGCCACAGCGCGGCGGCGCTGACCATCGGGATAATCATCGGGAAGAAGAAGGCGGTGCGCAGCCAGCGGTTGACGCGGTGGTTTTCGCTCAGCGCGACGGCCAGCAGCAGGGCGAGGGTCACGCCCGGCACCACCGTCAGCAGGATATAGAGCAGGTTGTTGACCAGCGATTGCCAGAAGACGCTATCGGCGAACAGGCGGCTGAAATTATCGAGGCCGACGAACTGCGCGCCGTCGCTGACCATCCGGGTATCGAACAGGCTGTCGTAGACCGAGCGCCCCAGCGGGAACCAGGTAAAGAGCAGTAAAAACAGCAGCGAAGGCGACAGTATCAGCCAGGGGAGCCAGCTTTTTCTCATAACGGCGACGTCTCAATCGGGCATTATCGAAGCACGGATTGTGAGAAGCTTTGACTGCAAAAATATGGCGGAGAGATGACTATTTAATGACCGAGGGAGCAACTGCCGGGCAGACGGGGCGCCCGGCGGGAAGGTTAGCGCATGGCCTGAATCATTTGTGCTCAGACAAGACGCATGTGACGGATATCATCAGAAGTCGGCTTTCAGCACCACCCGATAGCGGGCTTTGCCCTCGCGCACGTGCTTGAGCGCGGCGTTGATTTGCGACATCGGGAACTGCTCGGTGATCGGCGCGACCTTGCTGCGCCCGGCGAACTTCATCAGCGTGCGCAGTTCGGACGGGTTGCCGGTGGCCGAACCGGAGATGCTGAGGTCGCCGCGGATCAGGGTAAAGGCGGGCACCGGGAACGGCTTCATCACCGCGCCGACGGTATGGAATTTGCCGCTGTAAGCCAGGGCTTCGAAGTACGGCTGCCATTCGAGATCCACCGCCACGGTGTTAATGATCAGGTCGAACTGGCCGGCCAGCGCTTTTAAGGCCTCAGGATCGCGGCTGTTGACCACCCGATCGGCGCCCATCGCCAGCACTTCCTGCTCTTTCGCCGGGTTGGAGCTGAAGGCGGTGACTTCCGCCCCCATCGCCCGCAGCAGCTTAATGGCGATATGACCGAGGCCGCCGATACCGATGACGCCGACGCGGCTGGTGGCGGTGACGTTGTGCATCAGCAGCGGTTTAAACACCGTAATCCCGCCGCAGAGCATCGGGCCGGCGGATGCGATATCGATGCTTTCCGGCAGCGGGATCACCCACTGCCAGTCGGCGCGCAGCTTATCGGCGAAGCCGCCGCGGTTGGCAATGGTTGGCACCGAGCCTTCCAGACATTTGATCTGATGGCCGCTGATACAGGCGTCGCAGTGCCCGCAGCTGCGCGCCGTCCAGCCGATGCCGACCTTCTGGCCGATCTTCAGTCCCTTATTCTGCGCCGCGCTGCCCAGCGCCGCCACGCGGCCAATCACCTCGTGACCAGCAACCAGAGGATAGCTCGACACGCCCCATTCGTTGTCGATCATCGACAGGTCGGAGTGGCAGATGCCGCAGTACTCTACCTGAACCTCAACATCTTCCGGCCGGAGTTCGCCGGCGTCGTATTCCCACAGCGACAGATCGGCGCCCGCTTCTTTGGCGGCGTAGCTTTTAATTGTGCTCATCACGGTTTCCTTGGTTTGGCGGAGATAAGAAGGAAGTGTAGAGCATTGGGGGCGGGGATGCCTGCCCTAAGAAGAGGGAACGGCGTGCTTTCTGCTGCGTGAGCTCCTGGGATGAACAGGCATATCGCGGGGCGGGCGGGGATGTCTAAAAAGGAGTTCGCAGGGCCCGGCTGTGGCGGCGCGCCGGGAATGTTTATCGGCGTTGGGAGAGATAAGGGGGAGAAAGGGGATGAAGTGGGAATGAATTGAGAAAAGTGTGAACGCTGAATGAATCGTTTCCGGGGTATGAGGTCTTTCAGCAAAGCGTCGTGAGGGGATTTCGGTGGCGGGAGATGGGGATCAACGGTATCTGTTGGTGGCCGATGGCGGTGGCGAAAGGGGGGCGGGGGCGTTTTGTGTTTACGGTTATGGAAAATGGAGGGGAAAGGGGGAAAACGTGGCCCGTACGGCCCCGTGATTCCTTTGTGTTGTTTTTTTCGACACTTAGCACAGCTTGCACATGCTGTTGCTTGCATGGCGGCCATCGACAGGTATAATCCACAACGTTTCCGTATCCCTTCTGTGCCGGAGTGGCGAAATCGGTAGACGCAGTTGATTCAAAATCAACCGTAGAAATACGTGCCGGTTCGAGTCCGGCCTTCGGCACCATTAGTACTTCCAAGACCATCCGAGAAAGTCCAATTATCCCTTAAAAATCAATGCCTGCAGCGATTTTTACGCCCTGAGTCGTCCGAGGTTGTCCGTTGAAATCCGGATGTCATTGGGGGCATAATTGGGGGCATCTTAACTTCGATTAGAAATGTGCCCCCAAAATGAAGCTCAACGCCAGACAGGTAGAGACCGCAAAGCCAAAAGACAAAACCTACAAAATGGCCGATGGCGGCGGTTTGTATCTCGAGGTTACGGCCAAGGGTTCTAAATACTGGCGCATGAAATACCGACGCCCCTCTGACAAAAAAGAGGATCGCCTCGCTTTTGGTGTTTGGCCAACTGTGACGCTTGCTCAGGCAAGAGCAAAGCGCGACGAAGCTAAAAAGCTGCTAGTGCAGGGCATTGACCCTAAAGCCGAACAGAAAGAAGCTCAGGCCGAGAATTCGGGGGCATACACTTTCGAAACTATCGCTCGTGAATGGCATGCCAGTAACAAGCGCTGGAGTGAAGACCATAGAGCGCGAGTTCTTCGCTATCTTGAGCTTTATATCTTCCCTCATATCGGTTCGTCCGACATTCGCCAGCTCAAAACCAGCCACCTGTTAGCCCCGATTAAAAAGGTTGATGCCAGTGGCAAGCATGACGTCGCGCAGCGTCTTCAGCAGCGTGTCACGGCCATTATGCGTTATGCCGTCCAGAACGATTACATAGACTCTAACCCGGCCAGTGATATGGCTGGTGCTTTATCAACAACCAAAGCAAGACACTATCCTGCTTTACCCTCTAGCCGGTTCCCTGAGTTTCTTGCTCGTCTTGCTGCATATCGTGGCCGTGTAATGACGCGGATCGCGGTTGAGCTTTCTCTGCTAACTTTTGTACGTTCCAGCGAGTTACGCTTTGCTCGTTGGGAAGAGTTTGATTTCGATAAATCTCTTTGGCGTGTACCTGCAAAGCGAGAAGAAATTAAAGGCGTGCGTTACTCATACCGTGGCATGAAGATGAAAGAGGAGCATATCGTTCCGCTTAGTCGGCAGGCGATGATTTTGCTAAACCAGTTAAAGCAGATTAGGCTGTGTCCCGTAATCACCTGAGCTATAGTAACTGTCTGTTTCCACAACATATTAAACTATGGCTCGCTACGACATTCCCGATGAAGCATGGACTATCATCCAACCCTTTCTGCCAGCAGCGTCTGCCTCTCCACAGGCCGGGCGTCCGTGGGCGGAGCATCGTATGATCATCAACGGCATGTTCTGGGTGCTGTGTTCAGGTGCACCATGGCGTGATTTACCTGAACGGTACGGCCCATGGAAGACCGTTTATAACCGCTTTAACCGATGGTCAAAATCGGGTGTGATTAACATTATTTTCAACAAGTTACTTTCAGCTCTGGATGCACATGGCCTCGTGGACTGGTCGGCCACTGCACTGGATGGCAGCAATATCCGGGCGCTGAAATGTGCTGCCGGTGCGCAAAAAAACAACCCGATATCACCGGAGATAATGGGCTGGGTCGCTCTCGCGGTGGTTTTGGCACCAAAATTCATCTGGCGACAGACGGAAGTGGTCTGCCGTTAAACATCGTACTGAGTCCCGGTCAGGCTCACGAAAGCCAGTTTGCACAACGTCTTCTGGACGGTATCGGTGTTCAGCGCCAGAACGGAAGTATCAAGCGCCGTGGTCATGCAGTACTGGCTGATAAAGCCTACTCCGGACATGCGTTACGTAACGAACTGAAAAGAAGAGGGATAAAAGTTGTCATCCCGCGTAAATCCAATGAAAAAATGGCCACAGATGGTCGTTCACCACTCGATCGTGAAGCCTACCGCAATCGCAATGTTGTTGAGAGGTGCTTTGGTCGCCTGAAAGAATACCGCCGCATTGCCACACGTTACGACAAAACGGCGAGGAATTATCTGGCGATGGTGAAACTGGGTTGCATCCGATTGTTTTACAAGAGGTTATGTAATTAAGGGACACAGCCTAGTGGTGATAAAGAGTCGCTTTTTCCGGGTGATCATGACGCAACAAAGGTTATGAGTGAAAACACGGTAAACAGCGCATTGCGTGCTATGGGGTATGACACGAAAACCGAGGTTTGCGGGCATGGATTCAGGACGATGGCGCGTGGTGCGCTCGGTGAGTCAGGGTTATGGAGCGATGATGCGATAGAACGTCAGTTGAGTCACTCAGAGCGTAACAATGTGCGTGCAGCTTATATTCATACTTCTGAGCATTTGGATGAACGTACATTAATGGTCCAATGGTGGGCTGATTATATTTATAGTAACTTTAATGGCTACATATCACCATTCGATTTTGCGAAGTCTGCCCCCCTCATTTAAAATATATGAATGAGGGGGGGGGGCTTACCAATTCATATTCTCCTTTAATTCAACTCGTGCAATCTCAACTTGTTGGACTAAGCTTTTTAAACTATCAATTAATTCTTGATGGCTACCTTTACTGGTTTTGTAAACAAGCATGTTGACATTTAATGTTTTTTCGATAACAGGCATCATGTCTTTATGAATACTCTTGTCTGAGACAACCATATAGTGTGGCTTGACGGCATTATGTTTGAAAAATGCATCTTCAAGCAGCAATCTGATATCCGGATCATTTGCCCCACATCCTATAAATAGGAATGTGTGTGTTAACCCTAATGCATTGAGTATTTCATAAAAGTCTCTGTGCTGCGATCTTGCACTGGCGTAATCGGTCCTGGAAAAAATTAATTTTGAGGTATTATCAATTGTACCGTGAATCTTCAAAACGACCCTGCCGCTATCTTTCACTGCAGAAACTATATCTGTATCATAATAGTTCCGAACACTTACCGTGCCTTCAGTTTCTCTTATCGCAAAAGTTTCATAAATTTTATCAAAATTTGGAGTGACTACAATTCTACAATCCAGCTTGAATAAAAGTTCGTGTATTTCTGCTTTAGTATACTGTGGGGTTAAAAATGCACTTTTAGCTATGTGGTCGAATTTGCCTTTTGCTAATTTTGACTTGATTAGTTCACATGCCGTTAAGTAATCTTCATTTTTATTAGTTTTTTTATTTGGGTTGAAGACGCCGCATTCAGTTCCGGCAAACAGTTTTCCAAAAACTCCTTCCAACTTGGAGGCCTGACTCCTCCGTTACCAGTGCTATTCATTGATACACCTGCGCCAAGGAAAAGAATACATTTTCTTCTGGCTAGATCAGATATTAAAGCTTCATCCCAATTTATCATGGTTTAACTGCCTCAATATTTTTTAGGATATTTGAGCAAATGCTGTCAAATAATTTTTTGGCGTCATTTACTTTTGAAAAATGTGACCCCACGACACCATCTTTATTCTTAAGGCAAAAAATAGGTGCGTTAGCCATCTGTGATAATGGAATTAGGCTATACATGTTTTCAATTTGGCCCAGTTCGAAATCAATGTTTTTGTTGTGAGAGTAGTTTGCCACTATTTCCGTCTTTATAATTTTAGGAACCTTTAATGCTATTTTTTCATAAGCATTAACTTTGACTTTCTCACCTCGTACTGTTTTTCCTCGGTATTGCTGCATTGCATAACCTAAAAATTGCAAATTACATTCCAGGCTTCATTTCCAATTGTAAATTCTTCCCCTTCTTCGGCTATATGATTTTTTAAGCCAGTTTTAATACCATTCATCCAATTTTTCAATGACAGATTAATGTTGTTTAATGCCAGCAAACTAAACATGTCAACAGACATTGGAATTATGAAAAAATCGCATGATATGATTATTGCTCTATTCAAAGCACCTAAGGATGGACCAACATCATATAATACATAATCATAGTCGTTGTATAGTGAGGAAAGATGAGAGAAGACAAATGTTGTTTGCATGCCTCGAGGTTTCCCAGCCACTGCTGGATCCCAATCGGATGCTAAAAAATCTTCACTCAGAGCTAATTTGGGGTCTCCAGGTATTAGATCAAACCCAAACCTACTTGTTTTGATAGGGACTATTCTTTCCGAAGCATATCCTTTTCCTCGACGCACAGGGTTTAAAAAGTACTCGATAGTAATTCGTTTTTCACTGCTATATATTTGAGATATCTTCTGCTCACCTAAACAATACGAAGTAGTATTACATTGAGGATCAGCATCAACGACCAGTACCTTTTTGTTAAGTTCCAAACTTAGATAGGCAGCAACATTACACAGTAATGTGGTTTTACCTACACCACCTTTGTTATTAAAAAAACTATGCTTTCCATAACTTTTCCCGTTTTTAGATTTACACCCTCTAGGGGCTTAACTTGTAAGATTGGTTTCATACTAATTGTTTAATGTTATCAAAGATTACATTAAATCTATAATGTCTTAAATAAATTGTCAGTTGCAATAGCGCGCAATGCTCCCCCCGCCACACCTGCGGGCTTCGTGGGTCTATTTTCATGCAGGTGCATGGCGTGGATTAAGCTGCAACAGGCCCGAATGCATCAGATGAATGCATGGACAGGAGGTGAGTACGTTAAGGGGCAATAGTATCAACGCCGAAATAACTGATTTCCCTCATCCACTGTATTGTGTTTTCTTATCCCTCACCTGACCGCCTCAGAGGCTCGCCACGCCCCCGAACAGCACCGCACCACCCACCGACACTCCCGCGAATCCGCGCAGCGCAGCGATGCGCCCAGGCCGCGAAATTAAATATCATTAAATAAATACTTTACCGCTGGCGCGCAGTGCTTTCCCCGCCTCGCCTGCCCGCTTCGTGGGGCGGTTTTCATGCAGGTGCATCGACAGGCTCAGGCCGCGCCGGGACAGGGGCCGGACAGGAATAACAAGGCGAGGAAACGCATGCAAAACCATGCACCCTGTGGATGCATGGCTTAATTCGGGAAAAATAGCGGTATTTTCGGGGATTTTTTGCGGAGCTACTTACTGGCCAGTTCCGTGCGCCGGCGGGCATAAATCAGGCTCTGTGCGGGGGTGTATTTTTCCTGATTATCCACCCGCGAAGCCGCGTCAGGCCTGAATCCGATGGCCGTTAAAATATCGCTGTCTTCTGCCGAATAATTAATTTCTTCACCGGTACTCAGCCACACGGACAGCGCTTCCCTCAGGTAATGAGCCGAACGGTCGAGCGCATGGCCGGTCAGGAGGGCGGGCTGCTGACTGAGTCCCATCAGCTCCGGGGCAAGCGTGGCCGCCAGTTCAGCACCGTGCGCCTGCATGAAGTCATTCAGCCGGTTGCGGATACTGATGCGCTGCACCGCTTCATGGGAGCGGATATAGCGCCCGGCTGCCTGATTAATTTCCCATTTTTTGACGTCCATAATGTCGCGCAGTCCCTGCATAATTGCCGGGATACGTTCATCCCCGGCCAGCATCTGCTCGCGGTATTCTTGCTCTGCGGCCGCCAGTTCGGCTTTACGGTTCAGCCAGGCGGTTTTGTTATTCTGACAGGCCTCAAAGGCCTGCTGTAGCGTAATGGCGGTCATGGTCAATTCTCCCCTGATTAATGGCGGTATGGCGAGCTGTAGCAGCCCTGCACTTTACGGGGTGCCGGAGGTGTGACCGGCTCCGCGACAGTCGGCATTTTCTCCGCCGGAGGACGGATAACCTCGTCAATGGCTTCAGTGGTGCGGAACGTCGCCGAGCACTCAATATTGGTGCACTGGTGATAGCGCTGTTTGACGTTCTCCGACAGGTAACGGGAGGTACGGGTATGCGCTGACTTTTTGCAGAACGGACAGTGCATCATGGCAGCAGCCCCCGCGCTTTCAGGTCAGCCTCGCGCTGACGGATTTTCTCCTGCCAGACCTTACGCTCGCCGGGCGTGCTGGCGGCGTCGTGGTTCATATGCGGAAGCGCGACGACCGGGAAGCCGGTCAGGGAGAGCACCGGTTCATCGGCTGGCGTGACAGAGAAGGCGCTCACTTTCCCGGTCAGGAAGGTGACCACCTGCTGCATAACCTCCTTCTCCGGCTCGGTGTACCCCTGATGGCCGGTGGTGTTGGCGAGCGGGTTTGCCATCACATCCGCTTTCAGCACCATCGCCCGGACCAGTGGCCCGAGGGTGTCATTCAGCGCGCGGTTAAGCTCTTCCTCAGCGTATTTACTCAACACAGCATGATGCGCCTGCCGGAATGCACGCGCGGTGCTGTTGCAGGTGGCTTTCAGCTGGTCACGTTCAAAGGCCAGCACTTCGGTCAGATTGTCACATTCCTGCGCCAGCTCCCGGCGGGCCACGCGTTCGATATGGCCGCTTTTCAGCTCATCGGTCAGCATGGCGCCCCCGGCACGGAAAGCGGCGCGCCAGTTGCGGGTGTCGCTGCCGTTGTCCTGCTCCAGCGCCGCTTTCTGCTCCTCCGCGCGGGTGATGGCCGTCAGGGTGTCCTCCATCAGGCGGGCCTGTTCAAGATGGGCCGTTCTGGCTGCGGCCAGTCGCTCCAGCGCCGGTTTCAGGTAATCAGGGATCAAGGTGTTGTCGGTCATGGCAGGTTTCCTCGTGGTTTCAACATGAGGTGATTCTGCCGGGGCACACACAACAACACGACCTGTTGCAGTTGTGGTAGTTCTGGCACAAACAGGACGTCAAAACCCGGCTTGCCAGAGAAAGGTCTCAGGAAAAGCATACTCACCGTTTGTTTTTTTACTGTTAACTATTCACCACTGTTCACCATAATAAAAAATATAAGTAATACAGTGAGATAAAGGGTGAACAGTTGAGGGGTTGACTGTTCACCGTCTGTTCACCACTGTTCACCCTGGCTGTTTATTAACCGCTGACCGTTTTTGAGGTACTTAGAATTATTTGGTATAAATAATTTATTTAAAATTCCATTTAGAAATTAATCGCTTTGCCAACAATGGCCAATAACGGTCAATAATGGCCAATATAGGCCAGCACCTTTTTCTGGTTAAAAATTAGCCTGTTGTGTGGTGGGACACCACAAAATGACTTGTTGCCCTCAGAGAAAATATTCACAAAATAGAGAGCTACCCGAAGCCGGACGGACACGACCGGCACTGTATGGACTTTATGAGGTAGCCCGATGCACACCGCTTTTTCTTCCCCGTCTTCTGCCCCTGCCGCGCCGCTGATGCCGGTTTCTGATACCGTTCACGAGCGCTTTATTCGTCTGCCCGAAGTGATGCATTTGTGCGGGCTGTCCCGCTCCACGATTTACGACCTCATCAGTCGGGAGGCTTTCCCGAAGCAAATCTCCCTTGGCGGAAAAAACGTGGCGTGGGCGAAGTCGGAAATCACCGGGTGGATGGCTGACCGTATCGCCGAACGCAACCGGGGCTATGACGCATGATGATGCCCGTTCCGCAAAAAGCCCCTTTTTCTGGCTTGCTTCCCTTCGCCGTTTCCAGGTATAGTTTTATCGCTGTCGCAAAATCGGCAGCCGGGCGTGAGAACCCGAGCAATCCATCGGCGATACCAGACGCGCCACGCGTCTTTTTTTGTGTCGCAATCAACGCCACAGAGCACCAGATAATGGTGTGGTGTGCGAACATTCGTGCAGGTGTAACTCTCTGTCTCCTGCCCGTATTCGTACATTATGCCGTCATGTCAATGGTAGCTCAGGCGGGGCAGCCCTCGGGCTGGCCGGTACTCGATGGAGCCGGTATTCTCACCCCCGTCTGGGCTATCGCCATCGAGCGTGAGAACTCCGGCGATAGCAATAATCAGCTATCCATCGGAGGTTGCCTTATGGCTACGATCCTCACCCCGTCACACCCGCAGTTTGTCTTTGTGTTTGCCGCTGTTCGTCGCGCAGACCGTAAACCCCGTATCTGTATGCTCCGCGCCGTCGCCGGGGATGAACACGCCGCACGCCTTTCGCTCGTCCGCGATTACGTCCTCTCGTTTGCCGGTCGTCTGCCGGTGGTGGAGGTGCGCGCATGAAACAGCCCGCCATCACCGTGAAAGACCTCGAATGCCTTGAGCACCTGCGTAATGTCGGCCAGTTCGTCGGCGAGCTGATGCAGGTGCAGGACTGCACCTCCCTGCGTCGTGACCCGACTCAGCAGTTACAGCTCACCTCCGTGATTTACCTGATGACCGCCCAGCTTGACGGCGTGGTCGAGCGCTGCAACCACCGCTGGTTCACCGGGGAGGGCAACGTATGAAAACTCCTCTGCCGCCTGTATTGCGTGCCGCCCTGTATCGCCGCGCCGTGGCCTGTGCCTGGCTGACCCTGTGCGAACGTCAGCGCCGCTATCCCCACCTCACCCTCGACGCGCTGGAAAGCGCCATCGCCGCCGAGCTGGAGGGCTTCTACCTGCGCCAGCACGGCGAGGAAAAAGGCCGTCTGATTGCCTGTGCGCTGCTGGAAGATTTGATGGAGGCCGGGCCGCTGAAAGCCGCTCCGTCGCTGTCCTTCCTCGGGCTCGCCGTGATGGATGAGCTTTGCGCCCGTCACATCACATCGCCTGTACTGCACTGAGGAAGAAAATAACAATGAAAATGAACGTAACGGACACCGTAAAACAGGCATGTGGCCACTGGCCGCGCATTCTCCCGGCGCTGGGCATGAAGGTGATAAAAAACCGCCATCAGGCCTGCCCGGTGTGTGGTGGCGCTGACCGTTTCCGCTTTGACGATAAAGAGGGGCGCGGCACATGGTTCTGTAACCAGTGCGGCGCCGGTGACGGCCTGACACTGGTTGAGAAGGTGTTCGGCATATCGGCATCCGAGGCCGCCGGGAAGGTGAACGCCGTCACCGGCCACCTGCCACCGGTGGCCCCGGAGGTGGTGGCGGCCGCAGACGCCGGAACGGATGCCGACCGCAAAGCAGCGGCCGCGCTGGCCGTCAGACTGCTGGAGAAAACCCGCCCGGCCACCGGCAACACCTACCTGACCCGCAAGGGCTTTCCCGGTCGTGAGTGTCTGACGCTGACCACGTCGCACAAAACCGGCGGCGTGGCCTACTGTGCCGGTGATGTGGTGGTGCCGCTGTATGACGGGACCGGCGCGCTGGTTAACCTCCAGTTTATTAACGCTGAGGGGCTCAAGCGCACCCTGAAAGGCGGGCTGGTGAAAGCGGCATGCCATCTTATCGACGGGCAGAAACAGGCCGGGAAACGCCTGTGGATAGCGGAGGGTTATGCAACGGCCCTTACCGTGCATCACCTGACCGGAGAAACCGTCATGGTGGCGCTGTCGTCCGTGAACCTTCTTTCTCTGGCGAGCCTGGCCCGTCAGAAACACCCGGCCTGTCAGATTATCCTCGCCGCCGACCGTGACCTGAACGGCGACGGCCAGAACAAAGCCACCGCAGCCGCTCAGGCCTGTGAGGGCGTTGTCGCCCTGCCGCCGGTGTTCGGTGACTGGAATGATGCGATGATGCTGAAGGGGGAGGACGCCACGAGGAAAGCCATTTATGCCGCCATCCGGCCAGCGGCCCAAAGCCCGTTTGACACCATGAGCGAGGCGGAATTTACCGCCATGAGCGCCAGTGATAAGGCGATGCGGGTGCATGAGCATTACGGCGAAGCGCTGGCCGTCGATGCGAACGGCCAGCTCCTGTCCCGCTATGAAAACGGCATCTGGAAGGTGATAACGCCGTCTGATTTTGCCCGCGATGTGGCCGGACTGTTTCAGCGCCTGCGCGCCCCGTTCTCGTCGGGGAGAATTGCCTCGGTGGTGGAGACCCTGAAACTGATTATTCCGCAGCAGGATGCACCGGCACGCCGTCTGATTGGTTTTCGCAACGGGGTACTCGACACCCAAACCGGTCTGTTCAGCCCGCACAGCAAATCACACTGGCTGCGCACCCTGTGCGACGTGGATTTTACCCCACCGGTGGAAGGGGAAACGCTGGAAACCCACGCGCCGAACTTCTGGCGCTGGCTCGACCGGGCGGCCAGCAGCAACCCGACAAAACGTAACGTGATTCTGGCCGCGCTGTTTATGGTGCTGGCGAACCGCTACGACTGGCAGCTCTTTCTCGAAGTGACCGGCCCCGGCGGCAGCGGGAAAAGTATTCTCGCCGAAATTGCCACGATGCTGGCCGGAGAGGATAACGCCACATCAGCCGACATCGACACGCTGGAGGACCCGCGCAAGCGTGCTTCCCTGATTGGCTTCTCGCTCATTCGTCTGCCTGACCAGGAGAAATGGAGCGGTGACGGTGCCGGACTCAAGGCCATTACCGGCGGCGATGCGGTCTCCGTTGACCCGAAATACCAGAATCCCTACTCGACGCACATTCCGGCGGTCATTCTGGCCGTGAACAATAACCCGATGCGCTTCACCGACCGCAGCGGCGGCGTGTCACGCCGACGGGTAATCATCCACTTCCCGGAGCAGATAGCCCCGGAGGAGCGCGACCCGCAGCTCAGGGATAAAATCGCCCGCGAGCTGGCCGTAATTGTGCGCCAGTTGATGCAGCAGTTCAGCGACCCGATGAGTGCCCGCGCGCTGCTCCAGTCGCAGCAGAACTCCGACGAGGCGCTCAGTATTAAACGCGACGCTGACCCGACGTTTGATTTTTGTGGCTATCTGGAGGCGCTGCCGCAGACCAACGGGATGTTTATGGGTAATGCCAGTATCATCCCGCGTAATTACCGTAAATATCTCTATCACGCGTATCTGGCCTATATGGAGGCCAACGGGTACAGGAATGTGCTCAGCCTGAAAATGTTCGGGCTGGGACTGCCCATGATGCTGAAAGAGTACGGGATGAATTATGAGAAGCGGCACACCAAGCAGGGGATACAAACCAACCTGACGTTGAAAGAAGAAAGCTACGGCGACTGGCTGCCGAAGTGCGACGAACCCACCGCGACTTAACCTGTCTCAGACCGGCAACCGCCGGTCTTTTTGTATCTGTCCCTCCCTCAAGGGTGAATAATCCACTGTTCACCCTTCACCGTATGTTCACCCTGTATCACTATGAAAATATTGATAAAAAACCAAAGGTGAACAGTGTGAACAGTTAAACCCAAAAAAACTTTTTACCCCCCCTCATCACCATCGTATTGCAGTGATGGTCGCCGGAAACAGGCCAGAAACGCGCTGAGGTGAAGAGTTGACTGTTCACTCTTCACCAACCGTTCACCATCTATCATTATGATATTAAAAAGAAAAATAAGGAGGTGAACAGTGTGAACAGTTAAATGCAAAAAAACTTTTTTATGGTATTTGAGTTCCGGTTAGGATCCGGGTTTCGCACCAATCAAGTCTTTTTTTTCGTCTACTAAAGTCTATTTACGTATACAAAATCAATAAGTTAGATATCCTGCCTCTTGTTTCAGGTCTATTAAAGTCTACTGTCGTATATCAACATCTACCAACAAATGATGGTATAACTGTTGGTAGCTTCGGTTCGATTGAAATTGATACCAACAAGGGGAGGGGGATCTATGGCTCTTACTGATATCAAAGTCAGAACAGTTAAGCCTGCAGACAAACCTTTCAAACTTACCGATGGTGAGGGGATGCACCTGTTGGTTAACCCCAATGGCTCAAAATACTGGCGTCTTCAATATCGTTTTAATGGCAAACAGAAGATGCTGGCGTTAGGGGTTTATCCAATGGTTTCGTTGGCAGAGGCTCGTAAGAGGCGCGATGCAGCAAAGAAACTGATATCTGATGGTATTGATCCCTCTCAAAAGAAAAAAGAGGATAAAATTGAAGAAAGCGGAGCACTAACCTTTGAGGCTGTAGCAAGAGATTGGCATGCATCCTGTAGCAAAAAATGGTCGGAGTCCCATAGTGAGCGGGTGCTTAAAAGCTTAGTGGATAATCTTTTCCCTGCGTTAGGTAAACGTAAGATTTCGGAACTGAAAACTCGGGATCTACTCGCTCCAATAAAGGTAGTAGAGGCGAGTGGGCGATATGAAGTAGCTTCGCGCCTTCAACAGCGAACGACTGCAATCCTACGTTTTGCCGTACAAAATGGTCTACTTGATTATAATCCAGCTCAAGATATGGCTGGTGCAATCGCTGTAGCTAAACGAGTGCACCGCCCGGCTCTAGATTTCGAACGTATACCCGAATTACTTGATCGTATCGAATGCTTTAAAGGTCGAAAGTTGACGAAATTGGCAGTGAAACTCACTCTACTGGTATTCATACGTTCAAGTGAACTGCGTTTTGCAAGGTGGCAAGAAATCGATTTTAAAAATGCGCTTTGGACGATACCTGCAGAACGAGAACCCCTAAAGGGCATTAAATACTCACATCGTGGTTCTAAAATGCGTAGCCCTCACCTCGTACCTTTAAGCCGTCAGGCACTGATAGTCTTAGAGGAGATAAAACAGATCAGTGGGGACTACGAATTGGTATTCATAGGCGATCACCAGCCCGATAGGCCAATGAGTGAGAACACTGTTAACAAGGCCCTTCGCTCGATGGGCTATGATACCAAAACGGAAGTTTGCGGGCATGGGTTTAGGGCAATGGCCTGTAGTGCGTTGATAGAATCAGGTTTATGGTCAAGGGATGCTGTTGAGCGTCAGATGAGCCATCAGGAGCGTAATAATGTTCGCGCCGCTTACATCCACCTTGCTGAGCATCTCGATGAGCGTAGGTTAATGCTACAGTGGTGGGCTGACTATCTTGATGCCAATCTTAACTATATGGTAAGGCCATTTGATTTTTCCAATAAATAACATATCTTTGCGTAAGCAAATGAAATAATCATTTCATTACAATAACATAATTAGCCATCTTAGGTTGATGGCTATATGTCTATGACGTAGAATGTAGACATTACGCATCCGCTAAATTCTGACGGATCTATGTTTCAATCACTTTATAAGATTTTAATATGAAACTTTTAAATACATATGAAGATAAAGAAAAAGCTGAATATTATCTTTCAAAAATCGTTGGTGAAAAAAGACTAGCTAGTGAAAGGGATGGTACAGAAACTATTTATAACCTGTTTGGAGATGCTACGTGGACAAATTTATTTCTGTTAGATATGTTTGAATTAAAAGAGTTGAAAAATATTTTAGCTGCAAAAAATAATAAATTAGCCTACGATAAAGAAAAATATTTAAGTATTATGAAAAATCTCACATATGCTGAAAGTGCATTTTCATTAACTATCCCCAAACATTGGATGATATAAATATTTGACTTTCAACATTTCTTGCGATATAATTGAGAGTTTTTTAATTATGGAGTGATTATGAGCCAGCGAAGCGATTTACCATTTGGAAGTGAGTTTTCTCCGTCCCAAATTGATCTTGTCGGGCTTTTGGACATGATCGCGCAAAATGAGAACAATAAAACTTTAGAAGAGGCAATCAGAAATGCTTTCTTTTCCAAACATGGTAATGGGAATATAAGAAACCAGAATAAACTTGCCATGAATTGTCGGCTGGGGTTGAAGGCATATGGAATAATTAATGCAGATGGAAAATTTACTGATTTTGGTAGGAAATTACTTACGCTAAAAATATCATCATCAGATTTATATAAAGAACTTGCGCGACATATATTACTGAACTTGAATGGTATGACTCTTGTCCAATGTATAAAAGACATGACTGTTGCAGGCGAAATAGTCAATCTGACCACCCTCCGAAAAGGGTTAGCTGAGCGAGGAGTGCATTATCCTTCAGGTGGAAAGCATCCGAGTATGATGCGTCTTTGGTTAGCTAAAGCTGGGGTGTTTATCGGTAGTCGTTGGCAAGTAAATGATCAAGCGATAAAAGATATACTTGGCTTGGATACCGATGACTTCCCTCAGTTAGCGTCTTTAACGTCTCAGCAAAAAGCGTTTGTCCTTACGCTTGCTAATATTGATAGTCAGGATGAAATACCCGCAAACCATATAGTAAAGTTGGCGGAGGCTACTTATGGAATTGAGTTTCCTGAAAAAAGCTTACCTAAGCAAGTGTTGAATAAATTAGAAGAGTGTGGCTATATTCTTGCTAGAAAAACGACAGAAGGGCGAGGGGCGAAACCATTTATGATTACAGCAACTGATAAATTAGTTGCAGAAATAATCATGCCTTTATTGAATCAGTTAGAGCAACAAACAGATCCTAAATTAATTGAGTTACTAAGAAAGCCTCTTGCAGAAATATTAGAGGAAATCGATTCTTCTGATCGCTATATTAGCGGGCTCGCATTGGAAGCTTTAGCGTTCAAACTTATGCGACTCTTAGCAATGGACTATGCAGCTACACGGCTTAGAGCACAATCCACTGGTGGTGCTGAGATTGATATCATATTTCAGTCATCCCACCTTGTCTTTTCAAGGTGGCAAGTCCAATGTAAAAATACATCACGTGTATCTTTAGATGATGTAGCTAAGGAAGTCGGATTAACTCATTTCCTAAAGTCTAATGCAATTGTAATGGTTAGTACTGGAGATATTGGAAGCGAAGCTCGTCGCTATGCGAACAAAATTATGGCAGAATCTAATCTTTGCGTGGTAATGGTCGATAGAGACGACTTGAATATAATCAGGGATAATCCATCATATATAGTTGAGGCTTTCAATAGAGAAGCTTCACATGCTATGAATTTGAAGAAACTTGACATCTAAGAGAATTTGTATGAGTAACAAAAAAATCAAACCAAGAATTTATCATAAAACTGATCTAGGTAAAATTTTTCTTGGTGATTCATTGGATGTCATGAGTACATTACCAGATAGTAGTGTCGATCTAATCATGACGAGTCCTCCTTTTGGATTGGTAAGAAAAAAAGAATATGGAAATGTTCATTCTGATGATTATCTTGACTGGTTCAAGAGTTTTGCTATCCAATTCAAACGAATCTTAAAAGATAGCGGAAGTCTCGTGATAGATATCGGTGGTGCGTGGAATCAAGGACAGCCAACGAGAAGCCTTTATCATTTTAAATTGCTAATTATGTTATGCGAAGAGTTCGGATTCAATCTTGCACAAGAGTTTTATTGGTGGAATCCTTCAAAATTGCCTACTCCTGCTGAATGGGTTACAGTTAGAAGAATAAGAGTTAAAGATGCAATAAATACTGTATGGTGGTTATCAAAATCCCCTTGGCCAAAGGCGAGTAATCGTAAGGTATTGCAGCCATATAGCCCAAGTATGAGGACATTATTAGAGAAAGGATACAAAGCTAAGAAAAGACCTAGTGGGCATGACATAAGTGAAAAATTTAGTATCGATAATGGTGCAGCAATACCACCAAATCTTCTGGCTATACCCAATACAGAAAGTAATAGCTCTTATTTACGGTATTGTCAAGATGAAGGTATAAAGTCACATCCTGCACGTTATCCATCTGATTTACCTGAGTATTTTATCAGAATGTTAACTGATGCCGGTGATACCGTTATTGATCCATTTGGCGGTAGTTGCATGACTGGTGAAGTATCGGAACGTTTAGGCCGAAACTGGATATGCTGTGAAATGGTGGAAGAATATCTACAAGGCGCAGTAGGCCGCTTCAAATCGGTAATCACAACTGAAAGACCGAATATTGATGAAGATTCATCTTATTATCGAGTTCCTCGTCCCGGATTATATTGGGGGCAAGAAGAAGAAAAATTAGATGAGGATGGTGGGAAAAAAAGAAAACCCAAATCCGAGAATCAAAATAATTAAAATAGATAGGGTTTTTTGACCCTTTTTATTAATGTTAGAAGCATCTCCGCGAAAATGAACGGTTAATATAATAAAGAAAGGGCCTTTCGGCCCTTTCGTTTTCCCTTAAAGGGAACTCTCCATTGGAGAGAATACTTATCCCCATACGTGGGGCAACTCAATCAGCCCATTGGGCTGTAAACACCTCCCCATATGTGGGGCAATCAGACACTTCGTTGAAGTGAATATTCACAAGGAACACTTATTAAATACGATATTAAATATCAATTGTCAAATTTATTTCTCTAAAACTTTCAGATTTAAAAACAATATATAATTATATAGCACAACTATGAACAACACACTACAACATAAAATGCATTGTCCATAGTGGTCCGTATAGTATTTAACGCAACTCTTTGTCTTCGTACACTGGCAATGAGTCAATAGCAGCAATTTTCTTTAGTTGAGCTAAATAATCCGGATTATTATCTACCAACCAATTTAATACAGAATAATTAGAAAGTAGTTTTTTTATGTGTCCAATAATCACGGCTAACTTTAAATTATTTGTTCCATATATATTCTCGAGTTGTTTAGTCTCTATTTCCATAGCAGCCATTTCTCGTTCCATTCTGGCAAAATTTTTTGCTATGTCTTGTTGCTTTAGTTTCGAATCTTTAGGATTTATTAGCATATCATCGGGAGTGTAATGTAATAATGATAGAGCAAATTTACGACTAAAATTGTTTATACTCATCATCGTAGATACCGCCTCCAGTCTGTCTTTCTGGTTTCATTTTACGTAAAATAGCGAATATGGCTTGAGGAACATGTTGATTTGCTAATAAAGCGGTAGTTTCCGGACTAATCCCATCAAGTAATCTAAACTTTGCCCTGAGAGTATCTACTGATATATTCAGAGATTGACTAATTTTTTCCGCTGAAACACCAGCATCCACAGCCTGTAATATCATACGATATTCCTGAATAACTGGTAATCGATTGACATACTTGTTATAGCTGTAAGATTCTTCATCCTCAGAAATCAAACAAGGTACAGTGGATAGTCCTATATCCTTTGATGCTTCAACTCTTAAATGACCATCAAGTATTATCTTTTCTGACAAATTATTAATATAAATAACTATGGGTTCTATGATACCAACTGTTTTCACCGTGGAAAGGATCTGATGATATTTTACGCTTGATTTCACATTTATAGGCAACTCTTTCCCATATAGCAGATCAGAAACATTAATAATAAAACACTTATTACCGAACTTAGGTTTATTCATTTTCAAGACCTCGTTCTGGGTCAACATTATCCAGAATAAATGCAGGCACAGAATTCAGGCTCTCAACAGATAGAAGTTCTGAAAACTCTCTATTCCTCAATAAATTAACCATTATCTCTTTAACAACCATTAGGCTAGATATTGTAAACTCAGATCTTGTATGAATAATTTTATGCCTTTTGACATTTTCTTGATAAAGTTCTTTTAACTCATCAGAAGTAATCCGCTTCTTTTTTACCCCCTGAACAAAAGAATTATTATCACTTCCCTTACCTGATGTTTCTCTCTGAGATAGAGATCCTTTTAATTGCACCTATCTGCTTTGAGTTAAGTTCACCAGAATTAAATCCTTCTAAAAGAAGGTGTTGTATATCAACTCCTTTAGCTCTTGATATTTCTACCGCTATATATATCGGGATTCTGCCAGACTCAACAGCAGAAAGTAATTTATCTTCACCATTCTCTTTTAATGATACAATAGAAGATACCCAATTTTTAGAACGACCAATTTTATTAGCAATCTCTAACTCAGAAAAACCTTTATTCTTTAATTCTATAATGCTGTTGAGAAGCTCAGTCGAACGTGGTTTTCTTCGAGCAATATTTTCTGCAAGACTCATGATATGACCATCTTCAGGATCTACTGACTTTACTATTGCTGGAATTTGTTTTTCCCCTAATATTTGATAAGCCTCAATCCGCCCTTGACCACAAATTAAATCGTACACATACGTCTTACTGGTTGAGTCAGATAACCTAACCGTAATAGGTTTTTTTAGCCCTATGTTTTTTATACTTTCAACAAGTTCATCGTGAATAGATTTGCTTCTTGAACGTGGATTAACGATCCTGATCTCTGAGATATCTATAAGCTTTATTTCTTCATATTCATTCATCAGTGGATTCCTTTTAAAAAACATCACGTTTAAGGATTTGCAAAAAGGGTATCAAGTCATCATATCGATAAAACTCTAACTGGTAAGGATTTAACTCTTCAAAAACAAACTGATTATCTAATAACTCTATTGAAGGGAATATATAGTAATCTTTGGTGTTCACGTTTTGACTATCAAGTCTAACAACGATACAAATATCATAGCTAAACTTTCGCTCAAACCGTATTCTCCAACGTTTTCTCATGTTATTCATGAAACAACGGGAGATAACTACAGACATTTTTACTTCATCATTAATAGTAAATAATTTAGACTCCTCATCATAATCAACATAACAGCCTTGCTCTGTAATATCAAAAATGAGTTTTTCAACTAAGCTATGGTATTTCTCTCTTAGCAAGGAATTAATTCGCAAATAGTCATAATCATGCTTTGGTTTATAGTCAATTAATTTATAAGCCTGTAATAGGCCACCAAAACGTTTCCTATAAACAGATGAGGAAGGTGTATCATCATCTTCATCTATAATTATACCGGATAGTTTCCCTTTCGTTTTAAAAAGCTCGGAGAGTTTACCAAGTAAATCATCATTACTAAGGTGAATACTTCTGTTACTAATAATAGTCTGCGCTTGTAAAAATAACTCAGGAGAAATAATAGCTTCAAAAGCATTTTCACATCTTATCCATTCATGCTGTGGGTTGTGGATAAGACGCTGCTTTAAACGCGAAGAGGTTCGGTTATAGACATTATGACCAATATACTTTTCGTTAGTTAAAATCTCGTGTATCTTTCCTCTGGTCCATTTAGTGCCATGCTCTGCAGTAATCCCTCTTCTATTCAACTCAGACGCAATAACCCTCTCTGGCTTAGAGTTATTAACGAATTGATCGTATATCCATCTAACCGTTATGACTTCATCTTCCGGCCCTAATACTAAGATTATTCGATCAGTCTGGATGCTTTTCCACTCTCTATATTTAAGTATCCCTTTATGTTTACGGTTTTCATCTATCAACATTCTTCGTAAACCATATCCAGCAGGCCCGCCTTGGTGATATCCACGACCAGCCAGATTAGCTTGTCCAAGAAAGACTTTTTGTGATAAATCCCGACTTAAAGAAGAAGCTTTTTTTCGATCTATGAATAATTGAAAATCAGCATAATCACTATTACCTTCAATAATAGGGTTTGCACAATATATGATGCCAACACCATGCATTTGAAGTTGATGGGTATAATATCCAAATTGATCTATACTCTGAAATCGCCCAAAACGGCTTATATCATAAACTAAAACTGCTTTAATATTTATTTTCCCTTCAACCACATCATCTATTAACTGTTGAAATGCCAGTCTTCGGTTTGCCGTAACCCCACTTTTTCCAGAGTCATCATATGTATGAATGATATTCATCTTATGTTCTGACGCGAATTTACTTATGAATTGAGATTGATTGAATATTGAATACTGCTGATGGTCTGTAGACATTCTCAAATATTGAGCAACATTGACTTCATCCATAACATCCACCTCACCTCAATAAAAAAGATTGTGGTTTCATGGAAAAGCCAAATTTCAAAAAAACCTTCTCCACAATACTTTAATGAACAATCACCTAAGCTAAACTACACCATAAAGCACATGGATTTTCTTGAGCACGATCTCAAAAACGAACACTATTTGAACAATCACCTCTGTAGTTCTAAATACCCAACTGTCGCTGAATGCGGCAAAAATCTTTATTATCATTATGTTATACATTTGAGTCATTACTCCTGCCGTCCAACCAAATTCTCAAGGAATCTTTTCCCTCGTAATTTAACTCTTGCTTTAGCATCCGCATTAATGTTCGAAGTTTGTAATAATATCCCCAATACGAACTCCTTATCGACATCTTCAACTTTACAGCCCATAGCTTTAGCCACTTCTGCACCCAAAATGATCTTTAAGCGTGTCTCTGCGCTCTTGGATAGAGATTTATCTTTACTCTTAAGGCGATTCAGACGCATTTGAGCTGATGCTATTTTTTGCTTAATTGTTTTTTCTGTTCTTGGCTTTCTGCTTTTATCATCCGTATTCATAATTACTTTTCCTTTTAGTTGTCAAAAACATGGAATACAATTAAAAAAGGAAAAGGTCAAACCATAGGCAGAAGGTTGAATGCTTTTTATTCCAGATTAAATAACGCAGCGCGAGATGATTGTTCAAAACAATCACATTGCTGGAACAGAGTTCATCCCTGTTAATGATAGGATTCATCCCGAAAAATGATGTTTTGTCTTTAAAAATATGATATCAGTAAGCTCAAAATAAAAACATGCAACACATACGAATGCAGTCACTAACATTAATTACCTGATACTCTCCGCGTTACTTATTTTATTGAATCAATGAAAACAATTTTACCTCTTGCTTTTTGACTCTGATTTCTGGTCTTAACCTGTGAATTGTGTAACACATAAAAGTATTTATAATTTTCACTATTTATCTTAAATTCTGCTTTCCCGCCTTACGGCGGGAGACTAATTTAACTACTTTTGCCCTTACGGGCGTTTTCTAAACACCAGAATCCAACATTATTATCCTACCTCAACCGTTTATCCGATTCCTACCTTTTTAATTTCACAGCCTGTAAAACTAGAGTTATTATTTAACTATAGAAAAACTTAAAACATTGTCGTTATTTTTAGCTCCTTTAGGAGATATAAAAATAAAGCAATGCCCACCTATACACTGCTACGCAGCGTGTGGGGTCTACCGACGGTTGCCTGCCGCAGGCTAACACCGTTTCCTTCGGAAACAAGGTCAACGTCAACACCAGAGTTTTTCTTACGAAAAACTAAAACCAGCATAGTCGCATTGGAGATTTATATTTTGGTTTGATATTTAATTTTATATTGAGGTTGTTTTTATTGTATGGCTATTTTTCATCTGGATTTTAAAATTGTGAAACGAAGTGAGGGCAGATCTTCCGTTGCGAAGGCTGCTTATCATGCTCGCTGCAGAATCACAGATGAAAGAACAGGTGATACCTATGATTATAGCCGCCGTACTGATTTATACGGACATTTCATATTAGCACCTGTTAATGCTCCAGAACATATAGTTAAAAATTCTACAGCATTGTGGAATGAAGTTGAAAGGGTCGAGCGCCAGCAAAATGGTCAAACAGCCCGTTATTTCGATGTTGCTATTCCTGCCGAGTTAAACAATGACGACAAGAAAAAACTTGTCCTTGAGTATTGCCAGAAAAATTTCGTTGATAAAGGCATGATTGCCGACATCGCTTTTCATGATCTTGATAGCGACAACCCACATGCTCACGTTATGTTGACATTAAAAACTATAGGACCAGAAGGTTTTGGTAAAAAGGAAAGGAGCTGGAACGACAGAAAAATGTCTGTTTTATGGCGTGAATCATGGTCAGCTATGGCTAACAGCTACCTTGCTGCCGCTGGTTCGTCAGAACGTATTGATCATCGTTCCCTTCAGGCCCAGCACGAGGAAGCTTTAGAAAAAGCAGCAGTAGCTTTAGGCTGTGTCCCTTAATTACATAACCTCTTGTAAAACAATCGGATGCAACCCAGTTTCACCATCGCCAGATAATTCCTCGCCGTTTTGTCGTAACGTGTGGCAATGCGGCGGTATTCTTTCAGGCGACCAAAGCACCTCTCAACAACATTGCGATTGCGGTAGGCTTCACGATCGAGTGGTGAACGACCATCTGTGGCCATTTTTTCATTGGATTTACGCGGGATGACAACTTTTATCCCTCTTCTTTTCAGTTCGTTACGTAACGCATGTCCGGAGTAGGCTTTATCAGCCAGTACTGCATGACCACGGCGCTTGATACTTCCGTTCTGGCGCTGAACACCGATACCGTCCAGAAGACGTTGTGCAAACTGGCTTTCGTGAGCCTGACCGGGACTCAGTACGATGTTTAACGGCAGACCACTTCCGTCTGTCGCCAGATGAATTTTGGTGCCAAAACCACCGCGAGAGCGACCCAGCCCATTATCTCCGGTGATATCGGGTTGTTTTTTTGCGCACCGGCAGCACATTTCAGCGCCCGGATATTGCTGCCATCCAGTGCAGTGGCCGACCAGTCCACGAGGCCATGTGCATCCAGAGCTCGAAAGTAACTTGTTGAAAATAATGTTAATCACACCCGATTTTGACCATCGGTTAAAGCGGTTATAAACGGTCTTCCATGGGCCGTACCGTTCAGGTAAATCACGCCATGGTGCACCTGAACACAGCACCCAGAACATGCCGTTGATGATCATACGATGCTCCGCCCACGGACGCCCGGCCTGTGGAGAGGCAGACGCTGCTGGCAGAAAGGGTTGGATGATAGTCCATGCTTCATCGGGAATGTCGTAGCGAGCCATAGTTTAATATGTTGTGGAAACAGACAGTTACTATAGCTCAGGTGATTACGGGACACAGCCTAGATGACCTCACCACGTTCGCTTATCAGTGCCACCGTCGATTTTGATAAAGAGGGATTTCAAACCGGCGTGCTGATGCTTCCTTATTCGCACAACACCTCCGCCTATGGGCGTATTCCCGTTCCGATCGCCGTCCTGAAACAAGGGGAAGGTCCAACGGTCCTGATGACCGGGGGTAACCATGGCGATGAGCTGGAAGGACCCGTCGCGTTGATGAAAATTATCCAGGAAATGGCAGCCTGGAAAATTAATGGCAGAATTATTGTGATTCCGGGGCTTAATTTCCCCGCATTTCAGCAGGGTACACGCACTTCTCCGATCGATAATGGCAACCTGAACCGAATGTTCCCCGGGAAGCGGAACGGCAGCCTGACGGAAATGATCGCGCATTATGTTGATACGGAATTATTTCCGCTCGCCGACATTATTTTAGATATGCATGCCGGCGGCGCATCATTTAACCATGCGCCGGTGTTATTAGCCGCGCTGCCGAAAAACGCGGCCCAGCATCGCGACTACATCAAGCTCGTTAACGCTTTCAATGCGCCGACGACCATGATCATGGATCTGCTGGGAGAAGATCGTACATACGGCGCTGCTGCGGAACGTCACGGAAAGCTTTTTCTCTGCGGTGAGTTTGGGGGCGGTGCCTCCTGTAACCCGGATAATCTGCAGATTGTCGAGAGTGGGCTGAGACGCGTTTTACAGGCATCAGGGGTCACGAAGCATGCCCCCGTCGCCTCACAAAATGAGACGCGACTGATGAAGGTAGGCGGCGCCGGACATTATCTATTCTCTGCCGGGCGAGGGGTGTTTGAGCCCTGTTTTAAACTTGGCGATCGCGTTAAACAGGATCAGCTTGCCGGGCGACTCTATAACCTCGATGCCCCCTGGGAACCGGCAAAAGAGCACTATTTTTCCGGGACCGGAGAGATTATGGTCACGCGCACGTTTTCTCATGTCGTCGCCGGTGATTGTATTGCGGTGATCGCTTCGCCTGCCACCTGGTATTAATCCGCTACGAGAGCATTCCCGATGAATATTCGATCCGGTGCTAGTCAAGAGGGGACCACGGTGGGCGCATGCGCCTACCCTGTTGGGTTATTCCTCGCCTGCTTTGCCTTTTCCTATCTCGATCGTCAAATAATGAGTATCCTGGTTGAGCCATTAAAGGCTACTTTACACATTTCAGACATTCAGATAGGTATACTTCAGGGATTCTCTTTTACCCTTTGCTATGCTACCGCCGGGGTGATTATTTCCCGAATGGTGGACAGCGCCAATCGGGTAAGATTAATTGCGGTGTGCGTGGCCATTTGGGCATGTTCAACGATGTTGTGCGCTACCGCCGGTAGCTATACGGAGCTGTTAATCTGGCGCGGTGGAACGGCTATAGCGGAGGCCGCTCTGAGTCCGGCCGTGTTGTCGCTGTTCGCTGATATGTTTATTGCCAGCCGTTTAACTCGCGCTACCGGAATCTTTATGCTGGGCCCCTATATTGGCAGCGGCCTGGCACTCACCGGGGGCGGAATGTTGTTGGGGTGGTTAACCCGCGAAATGGGCCATATGCCCGGTTTGGCGGCAATGCATCCCTGGCAATGGGTCTTTTTAATCGTCGGGTTACCCGGCATATTACTCTCCATATTGGTTTTCTTCACCGTAAGTGAACCCGCCCGGCGGAATCATCAGGCGAGTCAGACGTCGGTGGAAAAGGGAACGCCTGCGTTCCGCGACGTACTTAACGAACTGCTGGTGAAGAACCGTTTTTGTTTGCCTTTTTATTTTGCCTACACCTGCCTCATTATGCTGTTTTATTCGCTGACGGCCTGGTTCCCGACGGTCATGATGCGGCACTTTACTCTCACGGCGGACTATGTTGGGCAAATTACCGGACCGGTATATATGTGCGCGGGGGTTGTCGGGGTTCTGCTGGCCGGGAAATTAGTGCGCGCGGCGCTACCGGCAAACCTGCTGCGAGACTCGCTCAAAGTGTCTGCTTGCGCGTGCGGATTGTTGATTATTTTCTCCGTACTCGCCTCTTGTATGCCATTTTCTGCGGCGATTATTTTTTATGCCATAACGCTGTTCTGCGCCAGCATCACCATGGCGCTGGCCCCCATTCCGTTACAAATAGCGATCCCCAACAGAATGCGCGGCCGCGCGATTTCCCTGCTGGTTTTTATGACTAACCTGTTGGGCGGGGGCATTGGGCCGTTTCTGGTCGGATATTTAAGCCAGAAATTTCACGGAATTGACAATGCGCTTGGTTTGGGGCTGGCGATAGTGAGCGTCAGTGCGGCAACGGCTGCGACCCTGTTTTATACTCTTGCCATGAAGCGCAGTGCTACAGCTGTCAGCCATGATTAATGATGTGTTTATCAAAAGGATGCCACCGATGTCTACCTCCGCTTCTTATCGTCTCGGCAATGTGGTTATTACCCGAATTACTGAACAGCTTTTTAGCATGCCGCTGGCTAAATTATTGCCGGATGCCGCAGGCGTTCGTTTTCCTGCAGGGATGAACGCGCAAACGCCGATCGAAATGAGCGTGCATAGCTGGTTAATCGACTCGCCGCAGGGCCGGATACTGATTGATACGGCGACCGGCAATGGCAAGAATCGGCCATTTAGCCCCTTGTTTCATCAGCTCTCTTCGCCATGGATGGAAAATTTAAAGCAGACGGGTATTCAACCCGATGATATCGATTATGTATTGCATACCCATTTACACACCGATCATGTCGGCTGGAACACCCTCTGGGATGGGGAAAAATGGCGGCCTACGTTTACCAACGCGACATGGGTTTGTTCTCAATCTGAGCTCAATTTTGTCTCATCTCCGGCAGCTGCTGCGCGCAAAATGGTATTTGATGACAGCATTTTGCCAATTGTTGAGAGCGGCCGTCTGGTGACGGTAGCGGATTCCCCGACGGAATTTCTCCCGGGGATCCTGTTTTACCCTACTCCGGGGCATAGCGTCGGGCATATGAGCATTGCCGTTGAAACGACAGAGGGAACGGCGATTTTTTGTGGCGACCTGATGCATACCCCGCTGCAGGTGTCTCATCACGCCCTGAGTTCCGTATTTTGCAAGGATAGTTTGCAGGCGAATCAGTCCCGGAAGTGGTTCTTAAACTTTGCCGCCGAACGTCAGGCGACGGTATTCACAAGCCACTTTTCAGCAAGTTCTGTGGGGCGCGTTACCGGCACAGAAGAGGGCTTCGTGTGGGAATTTGAACGGTAAAATAGAAGGGCCTTAAAAATGTGCCTCGCCTTTGCACAGCGCCAGCGGGGCACTACGGCTTTGCGTGAGTACGTTTGTTAGCCTACGGGCGAGCGTTCGCCGCCCGTACCTGTGCCGGTTACTTCCCGCTAGCTTCAGAGATCCTCAGCGCGTCGTCGAGGAAACGAACCGCGTTACGCAGAGCCTGGTCGGCTTCGGGTAACGTCCCGGCCAACAGATGCCAGACATGAAACATTCCCGGCCAGACCTCAAGCGACGTGCGTACCCGCGCTTCACCCAGATTGGACGCGAGACGGATCGCGTCGCTGAGCATGACTTCATTTTCACCGATCTGAATCAGGATCGGCGCCAGATCGTGAACATCGGCAAAAACGGGAGACGCATCGGGATGCGTAGGCAGCGCACCCGCGAGGAAGGTGCGCGCGAGGATATTGAGAAACGCCACGCGGCAGAGCGGATCTATTCCATCGCGCACCGTTGCGGAAAAACCGCTGTGCGTGAGGTTTGCCCATGGGGAGATGGCGACTCCCGCCACCGGCAGCGCAATACCTGCGTCACGGGCCTTACGCATCATGGTTACCACCATTGCCCCGCCAGCAGAATCACCGACCAGAACGAGTTTTCGCGGATCGCTACCGCAGGCCAGGAGGGCGCGATAGGCAGAAAAAACATCGTTTATTGGCACCGGGAACGGGAAGTCAGGCGCCTGGCGGTAGGCCGGGGTGTAGACTTTTGCCTTCAGTTGGTTGGCGAGACGTCCCGTAAGGCCGCGGTAGGCTTCTACGCCTCCGTGAACGTAACCGCCGCCATGGATATAAAGGACTGTACGCTCTGTTTCAACATCATCTGGCGTCGCGCAGAGAGCGGAGGTGGATCCCAACATTGTTGTATTGTAGGAAACGCCGCGGATGGCCGGAAAGAGATTAAGCATGCCATGCATATATTGCCGGCGAACCTCTGGCCATTCGGTTTCCGTCTCGCCATACAGTTTCTTCACTACGGGGGCGGCGGCGGTGATCCAGCCATCAAGTGCGTTTTGTGCCTGTTCCGGGATCATTCTCTTACCTCTTGGTTTATTATTCGACAATAATGATGTTACGACTTTAATTAGCGAATATGTTTCCCCTATGAGAGCGGCAAAAGTCCCGAAACGAAATCCGTTAACATCCGAACTCGATCTCCGGGCGATCCGGATATTTGTCGCCGTAGCTGAGGCTGGCAGTTTCGTCGCGGGAGGGGCATCAGTGGGATTGACGCGTTCTGCGGCGGGAAAAGCGCTGTCTCGTCTTGAAGACTACCTGGGGACCCGGTTGTTTCATCGCACAACAAGAAGGCTTTCCCTCACAACGGAAGGCCATGAATTTTATTCCCGCTGCTTACAGATAATCGAAGATGTGCAGGAAGCCGAAGCCAGTATCCGGCATGACCATCCGCTTCCCCGCGGCACGCTTCGGCTAACGGTTTCCGAAGGATATGGCAAAGCGATAGTGATTCCGTTTCTGGGCTCGTTGCTGGCCGCATCGCCCGAACTGAGCGTTGAGGTCAATTTTACGGACCGGATTGTCGATCTTGTGGAAGAGGGGTTTGATCTGGCTATCAGGGTGGGAGAAGGGGTGACCAGCACTGAATATGTGACGCAGGTGATAGCGCGCGCCAGGCCGCGTCTTTATGCTGCGCCGGGCTATCTTGAAAAGCAGGGCGTTCCTCTCAGCACCTCCGGGCTGGAAAAACACCAACGCCTCATCTACGGGCTTGGCACCACCACCACCGCGTGGAACTTCACCGACAACGAAGGTCGGGCGGTCAGCGTCAACGGCAGGATTTACGCCCGATTTGATAGTGGCGATGCCATTCGGGTCGCGGCGATCGAAGGTATGGGGATCGGGCTTCTGCCTCCCTTTGTCGTGGCACGGGAACTGAACGAAGGCCAGCTGGTTGAAGTTTTGCCGGAAATAAGCGCGGCAGAGCTCGCCGTCCATGTCATATATCCCAGCCGCAGGCATCTACCGGGCCGTGTGCGCACGTTTATTGACCAACTGCGGCGATATCTTGACTAGCCCGGGGCGTTCAGGAGTCCCGATGATCGGCCTCTCCCTGTTTCCAGTAGGCGGTGATGTCCGTGTCTTTCCGGCTACGTCCTGATTTGAACAGCGTCTGGCGAATCCGGGTGATGTCGCTGTGTTCGCCGGCGCCCCAGACTTTTTCCGGACCAAGATGCTCGATGACGTTAATCACGTGCTGGCAGATGTCAACGGTTCGGGAAGATAATCGGGTCACTTTAAGGGGGCAGCTTACCGGCGGCAGGGGATAATCGAAGTGGTCGCCAGGCGTCAGAATGACGTGCGCGGAGACATGCTCTTCCAGCGTTGGCAGAATCGCACATATTGCCGGAATAGCCGTCTCGTCGCCGAACAGCAACAAAGATGTTATCCCGCGGGCGGCCAGCCCTTCTCGCGGGCCGGCAAGGCGAATAATGTCGCCGGGACGGGCGCTTTTTATCCAGCGCATGGCGGCGCCGTCGCTATGTCGAACAATGTCAAGGCTGAGCGTCTGCGCTTGCTTATTCAGATGGCTGATTGTGTAAGCCCGGCCCGGGCCCTCCGCCTCGCCTGGCGGGGTAAAAAAGACTTTAACCCAGGCGCCGGGTAGAGCATCGGCAAAATGAGCAACCGTCTCGCCAGAGAGTACTACCCGCGTCATGCGCGGGTGGATATCGGTGATCTGGTGAACGACGGCCGGGCGCAATAGGCGGCTTGCCTGCTTATCCATGCCTGCGGCTCCTGTCAGTCAGGGAATAAAGGTTGTCTTTTGCCCGGAGGAAACCGCATCCAGCGCATGCAACATGACATCCCGGGTTTGATTAAGATGTTCTGTCAGTATGGCAATCGCGCGATCGGCATCATTCTCGAGGATCGCCGCCAGGAGCTCATTGTGGTCGGTGTTACGCTCTCCCTCTTCGGCGGTGACGGGTAGCAGAACACGCTGATAAATGGAAAAAGCCTCAGCCAGACTGTTTTATCATCAGAAACAACCACTCACTCCCGCAGTTTTCCATCATGATAAAATTAAAATCCTCATGACGGGAATGCCACCCTGGATTTAGCTTCCCCGGCTCTTCTGCCAGAGTTTGTGGCGTATGCACCAGACGATGGTTCGCCGCCACCAGTCGGGCCTGCCACTCGACATCTCGGGTGGCGATTGATTTTCGCAGGGCAATACTTTCAAAGATAATTCGCTGCTCTGTGAGATCCCGAAGATCGTCGGCATCCAATCCGCGAACGCTAAAGCCCTGCTGGGGAGCTACGTCTACCAGCAGCTCGCCGGCGAGACGATTCAATGCTTCCCTGATAACGTTGAGGCTGACATCAAAGCGATGCGCCAATTCAGAAATCTTCAGTTTGTTTCCTGGCATCAGCTGCCCGGTCAAGATCAACTCCCTGATACGCGCATAGATCGTCTGATTCAGCGATCTTCCCTCCTTGAGCGTTTTCATTGCAACCTCTGCTTTATTTTCAATAAGTTAATTTTAAAAAGTCCATAATGATGTTAATCATAGCACAAAATATGTTAAGAAGATATTAATACTAAAAACTTATAATTAACAAAAAATCCATTTTTGTCTTTGAAAAAGGTTTTTTGCGGGTATTATCAGCATGACACCCAATCTGATGCAGGAGCCGATATGTCCCATCCACTGAAGAGATCATCTTTTGAGTTTGAAGGTATGGAGGTGGGTTATTACACCGGCGGGGAGGGAGAGCCGCTCATGATGATTCACGGCTCCGGTCCAGGCGCATCCAGTCTCGGAAACTGGAGTCGCGTGTTGGATGAGCTGAGTCAGCATTACCGCATTTATGCGATGGATCTCATTGGGTTTGGCATCAGCGACCGCAAGCCTGCGCCACCCTATTTTGATTTCGCCATGTGGGTTCGCCAGGCTAAAGCGATGCTCGATTTGATCGATGCGCCTCAAATCGGCGTCATTGGTCATTCTCTTTCGGCGGCCATTGCTCTGCAATTGGCATCATCCGATAAACGAATTTCCGCCGTACTTACCACCGGTGCGATCGGCGCTCCTTTTAGCGTATCCGCTGCGACCAGACGCATATGGCGCTGCCCGGTCAACCGCGTCGAATTAGTGGCCGCGCTAAGCACATTAATTCATGACAGCTCTATTATTGATGATGATTATATTGCCGCGCGCGAACCGGTTGTTTTTGCCCAGGGCTATGCCGATTATTTTAATAATATGTTTTCCGGCAATCCTCAGCAATATGTTGAACAAACCACCTTAAGTGAACAAACATTATCAGCGATCGGCTGTCCGGTGATAATGCTGCATGGTCGGGAAGATATCCCTTTTCCGCCAGAAACCTCTGTGATATTGGCGAAAAAAATAAAGTGCGCTGATCTTTATATTCTTCATGGATGTGCGCATTCGGTGGCATTTGAACGAAGTCGTTCCTTTTTGACTGCGGTAAATCAATTGTTTAGTTAACTTTTTCACTTATTAGCGCTGGCGATTATGGGTTACATCGTTACGGGTTAATTCGACGCCTGAAAATATGTCTTATTTTATTTCGGAAACGCCGTTAAATCTGGGGGGATGCATCTGTCCCTGTTTTTTGTGAAACGAGGAAACAATAATGAACTGGTTGTCTCAATATAAAAAAACACCTGCATCTTTACGTTTAACCTGTTTTATGACATCGATGGCATTTTCGCTATTCATGGCCTCGCCAGCGCAGGCAGAGGAAGATCGATTGGTGGGGCTTATTCCCGCGATGACCGCAGCAAAACCATTTAAACTGGCGGTGACGGTAGTCCATCTGAATGATGACTTTTATAAAGGTATTATTTACGGGATTACCGATGAGGCTAAACGCACCGGGGTTAATGTCGTGCAGGTTTCTGTTGCCGGCGCATATGGCAACGTCCGCGAGCAGTTTGCTCAACTTGAAGCTTTCAAAAGTATCGGCGCCGATGTCGCCGTATTAGCCCCCGCTGCCTATAACGGTTTCGATCCAATTATCAAATCCCTTAAAGAAACGGGTATGAAAGTCGCCTCGGTCGGCATCCCGGTTGACAGCAAGAACATCGATTTTGGTGTGCTTCAGGATGACACCTATATCGGAAAGCTGATGGCTGATGCTGTCTGTAAGGCGGCCGCAGAACCGAAAAAAGTGGCGATGATCCCAGGGCCTGCGGGCGCAGAGTGGGTACGTCTGCGCTATGAGGGCTTTAAAGCCGAAGCGCAGAAATGCGCTACACCTGTTTCAGTCATTGATTCCGCATTCGGCGGCGGTATTGATTTGCAGGAAGGGCTGGCCAAAGCATCTGACCTGATGCTGCGTAACCCGGATATTAATTTCATTTATACCCCACAGATTACCCTGGGGATGGGGGCCGTGCAGGCGATACGCCAGCAGCATCGCGATGCTTCCGTAGTCAGCTCCGCGATGGTGAAACGGGCGGTGCCGATGATCGAGGACGGTAAAATGCTGGCGGTGGTTTCCGAGCCGGGCATCATTATGGGGCGTCTGATCGTCCAGTACGCCATTCGCGCGATGGAAAATAAACCTCTGCCCAATCTGGCTCCGGCCGGCGCCGACGGCTTGAGCTACGCCCACTATAACGTGCCGAATAAAGTGCTTGATAAAAGCAATATATCGACACATCCCTTTGAAACTTATGAGATTGCGCCGGCGGACTGGAAAGTCCCCGCGATGCAGTAGCACCGTCTGAGGAATGTGGGGATGCACAATGTAGAGACCGCTATTCAGCCGGCTTCTCCTCTGCTGCGTATCAGTGGGGTGTCCAAGCGATTTGGCGCAACCCAGGCGTTGAACAATGTTTCCGTTCAGTTTTCCGCCGGAGAAATCCACTGCGTGCTAGGGGAAAACGGCGCTGGAAAGTCAACCATCGGGAAAATTGTCAGCGGACTCTATCCGGCTGATGAGGGCAGTATCTGGTACGACGAACAGCGGGTGGCTTTCAGCAGCTCCCGTGAAGCACGGCACGCCGGCATTGTTATGGTTTATCAAGAGCTGTCTCTGGCACCGAGCCTGTCCGTACGCGCCAATCTGTGGTTGGGGGCGGAGAGAGGTAAAACCCTGCTCGCGCTCACCCGTCGTTCCCGGGAGGAGAGTCGGGTACTGGACGTCCTGAGTCAGCTGGGCCTGGATGACATTGATATGGAAAGTGCGGTTGGGGATTCTCCGGTGGCGATTCAGCAACTGATTGAAATCGGCAAATCCCTGATGTCGCAGCCGCGGGTGATTATTTTCGATGAACCCACCGCGATGCTCGGCGCCGTCGAAAAAGAGATGTTCTTCAGCGTATTGCGCCGGCTGCGTGAAGCTGGCATCGCGTCGGTGCTGGTGACGCACCATATCGATGATGTCCTCGCCGTCAGCGACCGCGTCACCATTATGCGCAACGGTCAGGTAGTGGACGCTTTTCCGGTGACTCCAGGGATAACGGCAGATTTCATCGTCTCGCGGTTGACTGGCAAAGCGCCGGGAAGTCACCGCGTGGAGAATAAAAGAGAGCAGGACTTTCCGCCATTACTCGACTTTGAAAAGCTACCGGTTAGCGGGGGTGGCCATCGGGTGTTCAGCGTAGGTAAGGGCGAAATCCTGGGCATCTATGGCGTCGTTGGCTGCGGTGGCGATCTGTTGCTGCAAAATCTGGTGGGATTTCTCCCCACGCCGCCAGATGTCTCGTCCCGCTTTCGGCTGGATGGCTATGAATGGCGGCCGAAAAACGTGGTGGATGCGCTGAAAAATGGCGTGGCGTGGCTACCCGCGGGTCGAGCCAGTAACGGCGTTTATCCCACGCTGTCGATTGCTGAAAATCTGATGATGACGCAGTTGAAGCGCTTCAGTCTGGCGGGGTTTATCCGCACCCGACAGGCTGATGCCTGCGCCGATAAGATGCTTAAGGATTGTGGCGTTAAGTTTGCGGACAAGCACGATTTACTGACCAGCCTGAGCGGCGGTAATCAGCAAAAGGTATTGCTGGCGCGGGCGATGGCGAGCGCAAAGAAAGTGCTGGTGCTGGAGGAACCGACCGCAGGCGTGGATATCGATGCCAAATATGAAATCCATCAACGTATTCGGACATTGGCGGCCAGCGGCGTTTCGGTAATCCTGCTCTCCAGTGATTTAGGCGAAACCATGTCCCTGTGCGACACGGTCTGGACTCTGTTTCACGGCAGCGTGGTGAACACGTATCGCATGCCGGATGAGCACGATAAAGCATCAATTATTGCCGATGTGGTGGGGCAAGAAACATCCGATGACGACCCCAGTCAATCAAGTGTTAGCCTGAAGCAGGAGTGGATGTGATGAATACAAGCAGAGATGTCAGCCTGGTAGCCTCGCAGAAGCCAGCGATCAGACGCCAGTTCTCGCTGTCTGACTGGATGCTGCCGTTGTTGGTGGTTGTCGTTGCAATTGTGACGGGGATTATTCAGCCCCGGTTTTTATCGGTGAGTAACGGCATTAACCTGGCCTGCCAGCTCGCGCCGCTATTAATCCTTTCTCTGGGGCAGGCGGTGGCGGTCATTCGGGGAGGGCTCGATCTTTCCCTCTCTTCTGCTATGTCGCTGGCGGGGGTGGCTGGGGTGATGGTGATGAACCATGCTGGTATTCCCGCCGGGCTGCTGGTGATGCTGCTGGTGGGCGCTCTCACCGGCGCGGTGTCCGGCATGCTGATCTCCTTTTTTAATACTTCGCCGCTGGTTATCACGCTGGGTATGCTCTCGGTTGCTCAGGCGTTTGCGCTGATCCTTTCCGGCGGAGTGCCTATCTACGATGTTCCCGCTGCTTATATTGACGCGGTCGGCTACGGCACGCTGCTGGGAGTGCCGGTGATGGTGTGGATCGCCGTCGCGCTCACCGTGGCTATTGGCGTGCTGCTGAAATATACCCTGTTTGGCCGTTACGTTTACGCCATGGGCTCTAACGTCTCTGCCGCGTCGAAATCTGGTATTAATGTTCGCCTGAATACGGTGCTGGTTTATATGGTCAGCGGATTTTGCGCCGGTATCGGCGCCATTATCCTCACCGCCTGGACCAGTTCCGCACAGCCGATTGCGGCGGCGAATTTGACCCTGCAATCGCTGGCGGCCGTGGTACTAGGCGGTGTCGCTCTGACCGGCGGAGCCGGAAATCTACGCCAGGTAATTACCGGCGTGGTGGTTCTGACCCTGTTATCCAACGTAATGAACATGGTCGGCGTGTCGGCATATTACCAGACGCTTGCCGTTGGCGTGGTTATTATTCTGGCGGTGGTTCTTGACCGCTTTCGTCGTCGGGAATCGTATTAATTTTTATCGCCAATATCTATTCGCAATACATATGGCATGCTTGCCATTATTTATCCTGCTATAAGGAGTGTTGTTGTGTCTGCAAACGTTAAGTATATCAATCCTGAAAATACCAGCCCGGCCCAGGGGCTTTACTCTAATTTGACAAAAGTTCGTGCCGGCGATCTCTATTATATCTCCGGGCAGATCTCGGTCGGCTATGACGGCAGCGTGGTTGGTAAAGGTGACTTTGATGCGCAATTCGACCAGGTATTTAAAAATCTCGCTGACGTGCTCACTGCCGTTAATTGCGATTTTAATGATGTCGTTAAATTCAATACCTATCTGGTGGCGTCACAGCACATAGATAGTTTCATGAAAAATCGGGCAAAACTTTTCCCCAGCTTATTTGCTACCTCTGATTATGCTCCTAATACCCTGCTGGTGGTTGACCGCCTGGTGAAAGAGGAGTTCCTGATTGAAGTGGAAGCCGTTGCCCGTTCACGCGATTAATGTCAGTTCTGCAGGAAAGGTTAATTATGAAGCTGGTCACTTATGTCTACTCAAACAACACGAGAATTGGTGTCATTAATCATGCTGGTAACATTATTGACGTCAGCGATATTGTAAAAACGAATGATATGAATGTGCTTATCGAGCGTTTTGCCGAGGTCGAGAGCCGTTTAAGATTATGCTGTGAAGATGCTGGTGAAAATGAGGTGGCAATTGACGCTGTACGCCTGTTGGCGCCGATCCCGATGACGCGGCGCAATATTTTCTGCGTCGGCAAAAACTATTATGCGCATGCGGAGGAGTTCGCTAACAGCGGCTATGACTCCAGCGCGGCGGCGGGTAACGTACCGGCTCATCCTATCATTTTTAGTAAGCCCTGCACCTCCATCTGCGGCCCCGGCGACGCCATCGACAGCACGCTGGATCCGTACCACACCATTGACTATGAAGCCGAGCTGGCGGTGGTGTTGGGGAAAAGGGGACGGGTTACCCAGGATGAGGATCCTATGACTTTCGTCTTCGGTTATACCCTGGTGAACGACGTCACCTCTCGCCATTTGCAGAAACAACACAGTCAGTGGTTGTTGGGTAAAGGCATTGATGGTTTCTGCCCGATGGGACCGGTTCTGGTCACCGCCGATGAGTTTGGCGCCCCCTCGAATCAAACCATCTCCTGTCATGTGAATGGCGAACTGCGCCAGCAGGCACCTGTTTCAGATCTGATTTTTGATATCCCACGATTAATTAAAACCATTGGTCAGAATATTACCCTGCTACCGGGAGATGTTATTGCCACCGGTACTCCAGCAGGCGTGGGGCTCGGATTTACTCCGCCTCGTTACCTCGCTCCTGGTGATAGCGTAACGGTTTCTATGGATGAGATTGGGCAATTAACCAATACCATAATTTGATACAAAAGAATGAGGTTCTTATGGCTAAGATAGTCAGTGCAATCAGTATGTCTCACGTTCCGGGGGCATTAGGCTGGGCCGATGCGCCTTCCCCCGAACAGCGTCAACGGTTGGCGGAAATTCATGCCAGGTTAAAACAGTGTATCGATGAAACTAAGCCCAATTTGATCATCGCCTTTTTGGACGATCACTTTGAGAATAATTTCCGTAATTTAATGCCGACACTCGGTATCCCTATTAGCGATGCGAATATTGGCCCCGCGGAATATATGATGGAGGCGCTGAAATTTGATAAGCAGCACAGCATCGCCAGCAATGCGGATATTGCGCAACGGTTGCTGGAGAAGCTTATTCATGGCGGTTTTGAAGCGACACGGATGGGCGCGATAGAATATGGTAACAACCTGATGATGCCGCTGGTATTTATTAATCCGGAATTTAATATCCCGGTCGTACCTGTATATATCAACGTCTTCTCTCCACCGCTGATGCCCTATTCACGTGCCTACGATCTCGGTACAAAAGTGCGTGAAATCATCGACACCTTACCGGATGAGTATCGCGTGCACTTTCTCGCCACCGGGGGACTGTCGCACTGGCCTCCGGTCTGGACGGAAGGGGCCCCGGAAAGCGATGAGCTGCTGCAGCGCATGAAGGTCTACCAGACCATTGGCAAAGAGGCGCTGATTAATGATCCGACGCTTTATACCGATTTCGCGCAGTATGAAATTGAAATGATGAGCAAAATGGAGTGGCCGCTAGGTAATAGCCACCCGCTGGTCAACGAAGAGTGGGACCGTGAAATGCTGGAGCGTTTCGAAGCTGGCGATGTCGACTATATGCGCGCGCTGACCTACGACGAAGTGGAAGAGCGTGGCGGTCACGGGGGCCATGAAGCGCTCAACTGGGTGGCGTTAATGGGCGCAATGAACGGAGCCCGCCCCGATTATGTCGCTTATGAATCAGTGCCTGAGTGGATCACCGGGATGAGTTATCTGACCTATCCTGGCCAGGAATAAGGAGAAGCGAAATGGCGAGAATTGCAGTCGTAGGTGCGGGCATGGGTGGTCTGGCTTTCGCTTCGGTAATGCGAAACAGTCAACACGAGGTGACCGTGTACGAACAGGCCAGTGAACTGGCTGAGCTGGGGGCGGGAATCTCTTTATGGGCTAATGGCACGCGCCTGTTTGAAGAGATGGGCATTGCTGCGCAGATGGCGGAAAAATCCTGTGAAACGGAGATGGCGTTTTTCAGAAATGAAGACGGTAGCGTAGCCGGCGCTCAAGCGTTGGCGAGGGAAAACTGGTACCGGAATGAGTATGGCTACCCCTATTACGGGGCGTTCCGCACTCATCTTCAGTCAGCATTACTCGATGTGATCGGTAAACAGACTATTCGTCTGAATAAGCAGCTGGTGCGCCTGGAAGACGCGGAGGATGAAATCACCCTACATTGGGCGGATGGGTCGATGGACAGTGCCGATTTAGTGGTGGGGGCCGACGGTATAAAGTCGGTCGTGCGGCAGTATGTTAGCCCCGATGCGTCGCCGCTGTTCACCGGCAATAGCGCGTTTCGGGGCCTGGCGAAAACTGTCGATCTGGATCTGTTGCCGGAACCACACTCCTTTACCGACTGGATGGGCAACGGTATGCACGTGCTGAATTTTCCCGTGGGTAAAGATTTCGCTTATCAGACCATCGTGGTGTTTATGGATGGGCCGGAAAAGTGGCAGGAAGAGTCATGGCGTGTTCCGGCGGATGCGGAGGAAGTCCGCGCCCATTTTTCCGGCTGGCACCCTGCCGTCGGCCAACTGCTGGAACACGTTAATCTGGCAGAACGCTGGGGAATGTTCCAGGTCAGCCCGATGTCTTCCTGGTACCGAGGGCGCGCGGTGCTGATTGGTGATGCCGCTCACGGCATGATGCCGCATCACGGACAGGGGGCGATCTCCTCTTTTGAGGATGCGGTGGCGCTGGCGCATATTCTCAATGATGATGCCGCGACGTCCCTTGCTGACGGGCTCAAACGCTATGAACAGGAACGCAAGGGGCGCGGTGAAAAAATCCAAAAATCCTCGCGGCGGCTGAATGATTGCCTTCACCTTCCGGATGGCCAGCAACGCGCCGAGCGTAATGCGGTACTCAACAGCCTGCAACAGCACTTCTCCTGGCTGCATAGCTATCAAATCGGCGTTTAACGACGGGGACTGAGCAGGGACTGCCTGCTCAGAATCGTTTTTTTGGCGCGCCGTTCTCCATAGTCCCGGCGGGCTGAATGCAAAACAAGGCATTGCATATCATGTCGCTGACCGTCAGATAAGCGGCACGGTTATTGCCTGTGATTATGTACCGTACTCAATACACTCCCTCTTTTACAGGTATCAACATGCCCAACACATCGGTAGTACTATCGGTAGGAATCGAAGACAAGGTGTCGCCCACCCGTACGTTGATGTTTGCGCTCCAGCATCTTCTGGCGTTGACCGGGATCTGGGTCTTTCCGGTGATCATTGGCGCCTCTCTCAATCTTACCAGCCAGCAGACCGGCACCATCGTGCAGGCCTGTTTTTTCACTACCGGCATTGTCACCATTTTGCAATCGAGCCGATTCCTGCGCCTTCCGGTTGTTCAGGGGCCGACGGCAGCTTTTATGGTCGCAGTCCTGGGGTCGGCGCATAGCGTTGGGCTGGGTACCACCTTCGGGTCGATGTTTGTGGCGGCATTAATTTTCGCGGCGCTCTCCATCCCGTTAAAACGGCTGGGGATTACTGGCCTGATGATTCGCTATATCTCACCGCCTGTCGTTTTTGGCTGCCTCCTGGTTATTATCGGCGCGCAGCTTGCCAGCATTGGTCCGGCTGGCTGGTTTAGCACCGCCAGCGGCGGGACGTTGGGTAGTAGTTTTATCGCCGCGCTGGTGACGGTCCTCACCATTATTGGCTGCATGGTGTTTGGCCGCTATGACCTGATAAAACGCGGCGCACTGCTGTGGGGGATCGGCGTCGGCGCGATCGCATTTAAGCTCATGACGGCGTGGCATCTGCCTGAGCTCGCCAGCACGCCATTTATCTCATTACCCCGCTTCTTCGCCTTTGGATTCGGCGTGTCGCTACCGGTGGTTTTGCTGATGATGCTGGCCTTTTTGCAAGCATCCGCGGAAGCGATGGGCATGTATTCTCTGCTGGCCGATTGGGGCGGACAAACGCTGACGACGCAGCGTATTAATCGTGGATTATTTACTGAGTTTATCGGCTGTGCCGTTGGCGCGGCGGCAGGCGGGCTGGGTACGACGTCGTACCCGGAGAATGTTGGCATTATTCGGGTTTCTGGCGTAGCCAGCCGCTTTGTCACTCTGACCGCCGGGGTTTTGTCGTTACTTATTGGCCTGCTACCGCCAGTAGGGCTACTGCTGGCATCGTTGCCTGAACCTGTCCTTTCCGCCGCGTCATCCATTTTGTTTGGCATTATCGCCCTGAGCGGGGTGCAGATAATGGCGCGTATTCACTGGGATGAACTCAACCTGGCGGTCGCCGCGCCCGCTTTCATCCTCTCAATGGGCAGTATGTATCTACCGCCGGCGGTACTGGATTTACTGCCCGCCTCGCTGAAGGGGATTGTGGCACAGCCGATGATTGTTGGCATCATCCTGCTGATTTCCCTCAATCTTATTATCAATGTATTCGTACGCGGTTTACGCAAGCCGGCGTTTGAGGAGGAGACACTTTTATGATGAAAAAAGTGACATGGGAGATTAATCCGGCCCGCACCGCGCTGATCGTCGTGGATATGCAAAAGGTATTTTGTGTGGCGGGCGAAGGGTTATATGTCCCGGATACGGCGAATATTATCGGAAACATTCAGGCGCTCAGTAGCCTGGTGAGGAAATGCAACATGCCGGTGATCTATCTGCGGCACGTGGTGCGGGGCGATGGCAGTGATACCGGGCGGATGAGCGATCTCTACCCTAACGTCAATGCGCTGCTGGGGCGCGAGAATCCCTCGGTTGACATCATCGATGCGCTCTCTCCCTGGCCCGGCGACATCGTGGTGGATAAGCTGTTTTACAGCGGTTTTCACAACACCGACCTGGATGCGATTTTACGCATGAAGGATATCGACACCCTGATTGTCTGTGGCACGGTGACCAACGTCTGTTGTGAAACCACCATTCGTGATGGCGTACATCGCGAATATAAGATGATTGCTTTAAGCGATGCCAATGCGGCGATGCCCTATCCTGATATGGGGTTTGGCGAGGTGAGCGCAACTGATGTCCAGCGTATCTCTCTGAGCGCTATGGCCTATGAATTTGCCGAGGTGACGGATACCCAGGACATTATGTTACGAATCCAGCAGGCTGCGATGAGGTGAGACGCGTTCCGGCTGCCTCGCAACCGTTGGTCACACCTGGCTTGACCGCCGAACGCGGCGACAGTTGGTGCAACGTTGCATCGCCGTGGAGGGGGAAGCTTTGCTACTGACATCAGGCCGTGCCGGGCGCTCAGCGCCCGCCGGCCTCACGTACGATCCGCTCAGCAAGCCGCGAGGTGCCCGTCGCCAAAATCGGTAAAGCGCTGCTGCGCACTCTGCCAGCCGAGGGGTTTTATGGGGTCAGGGCGCTCCGGCATCGCGCTGGCGATACGGGGTTCCCGTTTGTGCGCGACCTTCGGCATAGGAACGGCGCTAAGCAGATGTCGGGTATAAGGGTGCTGCGGATGGCGCAGCACCCGATCGCGCGGGCCGATCTCCACGATCTGGCCGCCAAACATCACCGCTACCCGATGACAGATGCGCTCCACCACAGCCATATCATGGGAAATAAACAGGTAGCTGAGCTGGTGGCGCAGGCGTAGATCCTCCAGTAACGCCAGCACCTGCGCCTGTACCGACACATCCAGCGCCGAAACCGATTCATCGGCGATTATTACTTTCGGGTTCAGCGCCAGGGCGCGGGCAATGCAGATGCGCTGGCGCTGGCCGCCGGAGAACTGGTGCGGATAGCGTTGCATCGCCTCAGCGGGCAGGCCGACCTGCTGCAACAGCTGTGCCACCCGTTCGCGACGCCGGAGGACGGGCAGCTGTTCGTGGATCAGCAGCGGCTCGCCTACCAGTTCGAAAATGGTTTTGCGCGGATTGAGCGCCGCCCAGGGGTCCTGAAACACCATCTGCAAATCACGCCGCACGGATCTTAATGCCTCGCCCTGCAGGCCGTGCAGCTCCTGCCCGTTAAGCCGCGCGCTGCCGCTAAACGGCACCATATTCATCAACGCCTTCGCCGTCGTGGATTTCCCGCAGCCGCTTTCGCCGACGATGCCCAGCGTTTCGCCGGGGAAAAGATCGAAGCTCACGCCTTCTACGGCATGGACTTCCCGACGTACGCGCAGGCCGTCGCCGCGCACCGGAAAGCGCACGCAGAGGTCGCGGACGCTGAGCAGTGGCTGGGTCTGTGCAACCGGCGCCAGCGCGGGCGCCTGGCCCAGCACCGGCACCGCCTGTAACAGCTGGCGGGTATAGGGCTGCTGCGGCGCGGTAAACAGCGTTTCTACCGGAGCCTGCTCGATAATGTTGCCGTGATTCATTACTAACACGTCATCGGCCATTTCCGCCACCACGCCCATATCGTGCGTGATCAGCAGCAGGCTGGTGGAAAATTCCTGCTGGAGTTCACGCATCAAATCGAGGATCTGAGCCTGGATTGTGACATCCAGCGCGGTGGTCGGTTCATCGGCGATCAGCACCTGCGGCTGGCACAGCATCGCCATCGCGATCATTACCCGCTGACGCATGCCGCCGGAAAGCTCGTGCGGATACTGCTGCAGACGCTTTTCGACGTGGCTGAGTTTGACCGCATCCAGCATCGTGCTGACCCGGATACGTCGTTCACGGCGGCCCAGCGCTTCGTGGCGTTGCAGCGTCTCTTCCAACTGTTGGCCCACCGTCATCAGCGGGTTGAGCGAGGTCATCGGCTCCTGAAAAATCATGGCCATCGACTTGCCGCGCAGCAGCTGCATTTGCCTCTCAGGCAGGCTGAGCAGATCCTGATTAGCGAAAATAATCGCGCCGCCCGGAATCTGCGCCTCTTCAGGAAGCAGCCCCATGATCGCCAGCGAGGTTAGCGACTTACCGCTGCCTGACTCGCCGGCGATGCACAGGGTTTTGCCTGGCCAGAGCGCGAAGCTGACGTCATCCACCACCCGCTGCGCGCCAAACTGGATCGACAGGCGCTCCACAGAGAGCAGCGGCGCCGTAAATATAGCTGCTGACATAGCGCTCCTAATTAAACACGCTGTTAGGAAAATAGAATGACACCACCCAGTTAGGCTGGTCGACGATTTCGCTAATGCGCAGATCGCCGCATACGGAGCAGAGCATATAGGCCTCCTCCGCCGACATCCCTTGTTCGCGGCACTGCGCATCGATGGTATAGCTCACCGCGTCCCGCGCGGCGGTCATCAGATCCGGGCCAATGCCGGTAAAAGCGTTGTAGCCGTGCCGATCAAGATGGTCGGTGACCGGGCCGGGCGTGGCGAAACGCGGGGTTTTCAGTGGCATATCTTTAACCACTTCCAGCGTCACTACTACGTCCATGGCGCTTTCAATCGCCGTGCCGCAGACTTCGCCGTCGCCCTGCGCGGCGTGGGTGTCGCCAATAGAAAACAGCGCGCCTTCCACTTCCACCGGTAGCCATAGCGTGCAGCCGGCGGCCAGATCGCGAATATCCAGATTACCGCCCACGCGGCGCGGCGGCACCACCGAATGGTGGCCTGTGGCGGCAGGCGCGACGCCGATGGTTCCGGCGAAGGGCTTCAGCGGCACGCGGCCATAGCGGCCAAAAGCGCAGGGGGTTAAGCTTTGGCTGTCATACTGCCAGAGCGTCAGCGCTGGATCGGGAAACTGATCGGCCAGCAGGCCGAAGCCGGGAATAATGGCGGTCCAGCCAAAGCCGCCGGGACGAAATGATTCCAGCGTCACCTTCAGCGCGTCGCCCGGCCGGGCGCCTTCCACATAGATCGGGCCGCTCACCGGGTTGAGCTTATCGAACGGCAGCGTAGAGATATCCGCTGCGGTGGAGACGGGATTGAACCAGCCGTTAGACGCATCCAGACAGTGAAACTCCAACTGGCTGCCGGAGGCTACGTGCGCCGCCGGGCGGAGGCTATTGTCCCAGCCGAAATGGTGCTGCGCATGGTGAATGGTTTTTACCAGACAGTTTTGGCACATCTTAACTCCCCTTTAAACAGCGGCGCCGTCCCGGTAATGGCGGCACGGCGCCAGCAAATTATTTCAGCCCGATATAGTCGTAGTTAACCGGCACATGTACCGGGTCCACATAGAGCGCGTCTTCGCCGCCCATGCGCGCGGAATGCACGGTGTAGCGCTTCTCGTTAAACACCGGTACCCAGGGCGCGTCGTCCATCGCGGAGGTGAAGATTTTGCGCCAGGCTGCAATGCGCGCGTCCTGCTGGTCGGGTTTCACCATGCTGTCCGCGGCCGCCGCCTGCGCATCCAGCGTTTTATTGCAGTAGCGCGCCCAGTTCCAGCCGCCCTCTGCCGCGCCGGCGCAGCCCAGAATCGGCCCGTAGAAGTTGGATGGATCCGGGAAGTCGGCAATCCACGCCATACCGCCGGACCACACCATCGGCGCCTGGCTGGCGGAGCCGCCTGCCGCAATCACGCTGGCCTGCGCCAGAGATTTGATGCTGACGCGAATGCCCACTTTCGCCAGATCCTGCTGGATGGACTGGGCGATACGCGGCTGCGGGTCGGTGTTCATCACATAAAGCTCGGTGGAGAAACCGTTGGGGAAGCCTGCTTCGCTGAGCAGTTGCTTCGCTTTCGCCGGATCGTAACTGAACCCCTGATAAGCCTTGTCATAGCCAGGCATGGCGGGCGGCAGTGGCTGGTTGGCCGGCGCCGCGCGTCCATTGATGATGCGCACGATGCGATCTTTGTTTACCGCCATGTTTACGGCCTGGCGGACTTTAAGGTTATCGAAGGGCGGCAGCGTGGTTTTCATCGTCACGTAGCCGGTCTGCAGCTGGTCGCCGGTGACCATCAGGCCCTTATAAGCCGGGTTGTTTTTAAATGCCAGGAACTGCGCGGGCGGCACGCCGTCGCCGGCAATATCCACTTCGCCTTTTTCCAGGCGCAGCAGCGCGACCGAGGGATCCTGCCCCATTTCAAACTTAATGCGATCCAGCCGCGGCACGTCGGGTTTAAAGTAGTTTGGGTTCTTGCGGAAGATCAGCTCCTGACCCAGTTTCCACTCCTGGAGTTCAAACGCGCCGCTGCCGACCGGGTGTTTGCCGAAGTCGGCGCCCCATTTTTCGACTTCCTCGCGGGGAACCACGGACGCGAAGTTCAGTGCCAGCACGTGCAGGAAGGTGGCGTTAGGCTCTTTCAGGGTAATCTTCACAGTACGATCGTTCACCACTTCGATACCGCTCAGGGTCGTGGTTTTACCGTTGGCCTCTTCGTCATAGCCCGCGATGGGGCTGAAGAACCCGGCGCCCGGACTCTGGGTTTTCGGGTTAACCGTGCGCTCCAGTGAATATTTCACGTCCGCCGCCGTCACTTCCCGGCCATTGTGGAATTTCACCCCCTTGCGCAGCACGAAGGTATAGACCTTGCCGTCGTCGGAAATGGCGTAGCTTTCCGCCAGATCGTTCACCAGTTCGGTGGTGCCGGGACGGTAATCCATCAGGCCGTCAAACAAGCTTTTGATCATCGACCAGTTTTGCCAGTCATAGCCAATGGCCGGGTCGAGCGTCGCCACGTCGTTCTGGTAGGTCACCACGATATCGCCGCCGGTCTTCTGGTCAGCCTGCGCGCCATAAGAGAAACAGGCCGCGGCGATCGCCATCGTCAGTAATGCTTTTTTCATTATTTTCCCCTGCTACTTTTTGACATCAATGCGCGGATCGACCCACGGCAGTACCAGATCCGCAATAAGGTTGCCGCCCACAATGGCAACCGCTGAGACGGTGGTTACCCCGACAATCACCGGAATATCCACCTGTTGAATCGCCTGCCAGGCCAGTTGGCCGATGCCCGGCCAGCCGAAGACCGACTCAACCACCACCAGTCCGCCCATAAAAATACCGATATCAATGCCAATCATCGGGATCAGCGGCAGTACGGCATTCGGCAGTACGTGGCGCAGCAGTACGCGTGTCCTGCCCAGCCCTTTGGCCCGCGCGGTGCGGATAAAGTCCTGCTGCAGTACCTCAATCATTGACGAGCGCAACATTCGCGAATACCAGCCGCTGCCGAGCAGACCAAGGGTGAGCGCCGGTAGCGCCAGATGGCTGAAACCGCCGTAGCCTCCCATCGGGAACCAGTTGAGCACCACGGCGAAGAGATAGAGAAACAGCATCGCGGCGATGAACTGCGGCGCCGAAACGCCGACAAAGGAGAGCGCCATCAGCAGTCGGTCAGCCAGCCCGCCGCGTTTTAGCGCCGCCAGGGCGCCGAGGGCGATACCCAGCACCAGTTCGCAGACAATCCCCGCCGCCATTAGCTGCAGCGACGGCCCGATGCGGGCGGAAATCAGTTCGCTTACTTCGCTACGCTGAATGAAAGAGCGCCCAAGATCGCCATGCAGCAGTCCCGTCAGGTAGCGGAAATACTGCTGATAAAACGGTAGGTCTAGCCCCAACTGATGGCGAATGCTTTCAACCACTTCCGGCGTGGCGCTGCGCCCGGCTATCTGGCGTGCCGGATCGGCGGGCAGCATAAACAGCAGCAGGTAGCAGATCAGCGTGACGCCGAGCAGGATCAGCAGCGCGTGCAGCAGACGTTTTCCCAGAAACAGCATCAGCTTCTCCTTTTTAAGCCGGGATCGAGGGCATCGCGCAGGGCGTCGCCAGCAATGTTGAAAGAGAGCGACAGCAGCACGATCGCCGCGCCGGGAAAGAACACCAGCCACGGGGCCGAGGTGAACCAGGTCTGGCTTTCAAAGATGATGTTGCCCCAGCTCGCAGTCGGCGGCTGTACCCCTACCCCGAGAAACGAGAGGGTGGCCTCCAGCAGCACCGTAGTGGAGATGCCCAGCGTGGCCCAGACCAGCACCGTCGGCACCAGATGTGGAATTAAATGCACGCCGAGAATGCGTAAGGTGCCGGCGCCGAGGGTGCGTTCCACGGCGATAAAGTCGCGGGCGCTCAGGGCGCTGGTTTCGGCGTAGATAACCCGCGCGATCTGCACCCAGTTCACCATGGCGATCACCATCGCCACGATCCACACGCTGGGCTGGAAAATAGCCGCCAGCGCAATTGCCAGCAGCAGCGCCGGAAACGCCATCATCAGGTCGGTAAAGCGCATCAGTAGTCCTCCGATACGCCCCTGCAAATAGCCGGCGCTTAGACCCACCAGTACGCCGGTCAGCACCGCAATGCCGTTCGCGACGACGCCGATCAGCAGCGAGGTACGCGCGCCGTAAATCAGCCGCGAAAACAGATCGCGCCCCAGAAGATCGGTTCCCAGCCAGTACGTGGCGTTGGGTGAGAGCGGCGCCCCCTCCAGACTCAACCCTTCGACAAACTGTTCATCGGGATCGAAAGGGGCGAGCCAGGGGGCGAACAGCGCGGCCAGCACCACCAGCAGAATAAACAGCAGCGAGAGCAGCAGCGCGGGGCGCCGCAGAAGATATCTGACCTGGTTCATCGCGTTCCCCGCTCGCCTGGCGTTATCCGCAGCAACCACTGCTGCGCCACCTGCGCCACCGGCTGGTTGCTACGCATCGATTCCGTGCGCAGACGAACCCAGGCCTGCTGTTCGTCGATGTTTTCCGCCAGCATCAGCGCCGCCAGCGCCCGGGTAATCTGCGGCACTGCCGCCAGACGCTGGCGCAGCAGCGCCTGCTGCTGCTGGGCGTCATGGAGCTGCTGACGCAATCCCACCGCCATCATTAGCGTGGTGTAGATAGCCCGCTGGGTAATGGGTTTGGTGAGGATCGCGGTGGCGCCGAGATCCAGCGCGCGCTGTACCTGGGAAAGCCCTTCGTGGGAGGTCAGTGCGATTACCGGTATCCCCGCCAGATTGACCTGCTGCAGGGTTAGCGGGCTGGCGAACGCTTCCAGCTCCACCAGTACCGCGCAGGGGGCGAGCGGCGGCGGCGCGTCATCCGTCGTCAGGTGATGCCAGCGAATGCCCATCCGCGTCAGGTTCTTTTCCAGCGCTTCGCGGCTCCTCGCTTCGCAGTCCACCAGCAGGAGCGGCTGAGCATCAAAATCCGGGGACAGTAGCGTTTTCATTTCACAATCCTCAGGTCTGGTCTGGCGGAAACCGTCCGGCCCTGGCGCAGGTCGGTGGCAGAAAGATAGGGGTCAGGCATCACCGGCTGCGATTCGCGATGTAAAATCTGAAAGTGGGTTTGTTGCAGCTCTGCGATATAGCAGGGCAGGCAGGCGTGGTTATTTTGCGCCAGCACCGCGAGCGCGCCCGGCGAACGGGCATCATACTGGCGATGTAGCGCCGCCAGCACCGCGTCCGGCCGGCTGTCTCCGGCCTGACGCAGGCTGTCGGCGAACAGCCTTACCGCCCTCCAGGCGCCGATGTAATAGTGGGAGATGCGCCGTGCGCCGTGCTGCAGGCGCTGCCGGGCACAAAAGTCGGGATCGACGCTTTCAAAAAACGGGCCGCAGGAGAGCAGACGCACTGCCCGCAGCGGCGCGACTTCAGCCACTTCGGCTTCGGTAAAGTTACAGCTGAGCACGGCTAACGTCCGCCGTTCTTGAATGCAGGCTTCGTCCAGCGCGCGGAGAAAAGCGTAAGCGCTTTCGCCCACCAGATTGTTAAGGACAAAATCGACCTCTGCGCTGAGAATCGCCTCCACCAGCTCGGCTACGCCGCGGTTTCTCAGATGCAGATATTTTTCTCCGACTACCGCGCCGCCGGAGGCTTCCACAACCTCGCGTGCGATACGGTTGCTCTCCCAGCCCCAGACGTAGTTAGAGCCGGCCAGCCAGGCGCGAGTGCCGAACGTCTCCAGCGCCAGCCGCAGCAGCGGCAGCAGGGTCTGATTCGGGCACCCGCCGAGATAGACCACCTGTTCGCAGCTTTCGAACCCTTCGTAAGGCGAGCCGTACCACAGCAAAAGGTTATGCTGTTCCAGGTCCGGAATGATCTCCTTCCGGCTGGCGGAGGTGATGGTGCCGAAAATATGGCGGATGCCCTGGTCGATAAAGGAACACACGGCCTCGCCGTAGGCCGCCAGATCGCCGGCAGGATTAATATGTCGGGCCTGAATCTGAAACGGATAAGTGGGATCGGCGTTGATTTCCGCCAGCGCGTGAAGCGTACCGGCCAGCGCGCTGTTCGCCATGTGGCTGTAGGTCCCCTCCGTGGACAGCAGAATGCCGATATCAATGGTTTTCACGTGTGCGCGCTCTCCACAATAAAAAAAGCCCGATCGTCCTTAGCAGGACAATCAGGCTTCATTACCTGTCGATATTTAATGGGGACAAGGCTTAAGGGTTGCCCCGGCTTGTATATATTCGACATGAAAAATTCATGCCATTTTTAAAGTGCTGAGAGATCATTAGGTTAGATTTTTCGCTTTTGCCGCACCGCACCACGATGGGGCGCTATCCCCGACGCGGTGCAGGATTAGGGGGCGATGCGTGCATTTTCCTTTGCGCCCTGTCTCTCCCGCTGTCGCCTCAGACTCAGCGTATCAATCCACTCGCTCTGCCGCGGGTTCTGCCGCCGGTAGCAATGAACCGACACCGAGAGCTGCACCAGGTCGGTAAACACCATCGGATCCAGCTGGATATGCTTTTTAATCTGCTGTAGCCGGTAGGTGAGGGTATTGCGGTGGATCCCCAGCTGCAGCGAGGTCTTGCCCGGTTCGGCGTTATTGGCGATAAAACAGGCCAGCGTATCCAGCAGCGCTTCGCCGGAATCATGCTCCAGCAGCTGCCGCACGTTGTTGTTAAAGAAGTTGACCATATAGCTGTCTTCCAGCACCCGAAACAGGCACAGCATCGCCATTTCGCGGAAATAGTAAATCTGCCGCTGCGGCTGAACTTTGCTGCCCACTTCTATCACCGAACGGGCGAAGCGAATCGCCTCGCGAATGTCGGGCGCGCTGTCCGCCTGTACGCCAACGCCGATGTGATAATGGCTGATCTGGGTGCTGAGGATAAACGCAATCCCCTTGAGCAACGTCTCCTGGGGCTCGTTCAGCGCATCGAGGATCAGGATTTCATTACTGCCCAGCAGGATCACCTCCCTGACCCCGGCCAGCTGCGAGAATTCGCGCAGCAGCGTGCTTAGGATCTCGCTCAGATGGCGCTGTTCCACCTGGATGGTGACCACCACCGGCACCAGCGGCGTGTCGAAGGTGAAGCCCAGCTCCGCCAGGCGGCACAGGGCCTCCTGGCCCGGGTGGCTCTCGCCCTGCTCAAGATATTGGCAGAACAGGGTGTCGCGCAGACGCTGCCGCCAGTTGGTTTCGCGCATCTCCATCGCCTGGCGCACCAGCAGTTCGGCGGTAAGCACCGCCAGCTCGGCATAGCGGCTGATCGCCGACGGATCGCCGCTGATCCCCACCACCATGACCACCCGATCGGCAAAAATAATCGGATGATTAATGCCGGGATGGACGTTCTGAAAGCGCGCCGCTTCCGCGGTGTTATGGATGCAAATGCGCTTTCCGGTGCGGATCACCTCGCGGGCGATCTCGTGCTGTTCGCCAATACGATGGCGTTCTCCGGAGGCAATAATCTGTCCGTGATGATCGATCACGTTGACGTTGTGATGGATGATCGCCATTGCCCGGGTGACAATCTCATTAGCCAGCGCTGTTGTAATAATCATGCTGTTATCCGCTCGTGTTCATTCCGCCGTTGCCCGCATAAAAAGGTTCGCAGCACATTTTCCGCCGCGTCGGCGAGCAGCTTTTCGCAGGCGCTCATTGATTCCGCCAGCGGCATCGGCCGCGGGCAGATCGACCACATGGCGTCAATATGATGTTGGTAAAGCTGCTGGCTGGAGTCATCCCGTCCGCCGCACAGGGCGATCACCGGTACGCGGCGGCGCGCGGCGGCGTTCGCCACCCCCACCGGCGCTTTGCCGAACGCGCTCTGGCGATCGAGCCAGCCTTCGCCGACGATGGCCAGCGCAGCGTCGCTGAGGTGACTATCGGCGTTCAGCAGCTCCAGTACCAGCTCGATCCCGGGGCGCAGCGTGGCGCCGGCGTAGGCCATCAGCGCGGCGCCCATTCCGCCCGCCGCTCCGGCGCCGTTTAAGGCGCCGACGTCGTAGCCCAGCGTCTGCGTCAGCTGCCGGTTATAGTGGGTCATCCCCGCTTCCAGCTCGCAGAGCGCCGCGCTGTCCGCCCCTTTTTGCGCGCCGTAAATCCAGGTGGCGCCCTGTTCGCCCAGCAGCGGGTTGCTGACGTCGCAGGAGGCCTGCACCTCGGCATGGCGCAGGCGCGGGTCCAGTTCGCGCAGGTCGATGCGCTGAATGCGCGCCAGATCCTGTCCCGCGGCGGCGGCCGGCAGCAGAGAGCCGTCTTCGCACCAGAAGCGCGCGCCGAGCGCCTGGGCGAAGCCGATGCCGCCATCGTTGGTGGCGCTGCCCCCCAGCCCGATAATCAGCCGCCGGCAGCCGGCGTCCAGCGCCGCTTTCACCTGTTGGCCGAGCCCGTAGCTGCTGGCGCGGCGCGCGTCCCGCCGCGCCGCAGGGGTGAGCTCCAGCCCGCAGCTTTGCGCCATCTCGATAATCGCCTGGCCGCCGGGCAGCAGCAGCAGCGCCGCCTCGACGGGCTGGCCGTAGGGATCGCGGCAAAGGTGCCGCTGCCAGGTCGCGGCGCCGAGCTGCGGGCTTTCCGCCAGCGTCGTCAGCAATCCTTCGCCGCCGTCCGACACCGGCATTTCCACCAGCGTCAGCGGCGCGCCGACGCGGCGTAGCCCGCTGGCGACCGCGGCGCAGGCCGCCTGCGCGCTACAGCTGCCTTTGAACGAATCCAGCGCGATGACAATTTTCATGGGTTCTCCTGGTTTACGGCGCGTGGCGCGGGGTCTTGTCGGTGGTCATCAGCTGCAGCAGCATGCCCAGCAGCGCGCATCCCGCCATGGTGAAGAAGGCGTATATGTAGCCCGCCGGGTTCGACCAGCCGCCGCCCAGCTGGATCAGCCAGCCCATCAGCAGAGGGGAAACCCCGCCGCCGATAAACATTGCGGTGGTGATGATGCCGTTGGCGGTGGAGGTGGCGCGTTCATCGGCGGAATCCGACGCCATGGCGTAGTAGATCGGCCATACGGCGTTGGCGACCAGGCCGAAAAAGAGCTGGATGGCGATCAGCCGCGGCATATTGGTGGCGAAGTAGAACAGCGCGATACCGATACTCATCCACAGCCCGCAGATGATCAGCGTGCGCTTGCGGCCCAGGCTGTCCGACAGCCACGGCCAGATCACCTGGCCCAGGGTGCCGGTGAGGGTAAATACGATGCTTAACCCGGCGGCGGAGGCCAGAGACAGGCCGGAGACGTGGTACAGATAGGGCGGCAGGACGACGTTAATGCCCATATAGACAATCTGCGTCAGCAGGGTGTTGCCCGCGGTAAGCGAGATATTGCGGTTACGCAAGGTGCGCAGGAAGGTCCGCATCCCTTCGCCTTTTGCGACATGGCTGCTGTCCTGAGTCGCCGGGCGCGTCATCCCCTGCTGCTCGATGTGCTGGTAAAGGGTGGTGATGCGGTCGGCGGTGGAATACTTCGCCCAGAAGATCATCAGCGGGATGGCGATAATCAGCGCCAGCAGGAAGCAGTAGCGCCAGCTGCCTTCGCCGAAGGTGGCTAACACCAGGCTGGCGACCACCCCGCTCAGCAGCGCGCCGATCGGATAGCCGGTATGGTGGACCCCCAGCGCGAAGCCGCGCTTCTCTTTCGGCCACCATTCGGCGGTATTGCTGACGCCCACCGGTTCGCCCCAGCCCGCGCCGAGGTTCACCCCGACCCGCAGCAGCACAAAGGTGGTCAGCCCGTGGCTGATGGCTTTAATCCCGGAAATGAACGACAGGGCGGTGTAGCCCAGCACCAGCGGCACCTGAAAACGCGCGCGTTTCCAGCCGGAGCCATAGCGATCGCTCCAGATCGAACCGGGGATGTCGAGGATCGCCAGGGCGACCATGATCAGCGCCACAAGGTTACCCCACTGTTCCGGGGAGAGGGAAAACTCCTTTGAGATGACCGGTCCGAGGCGCAGGATCATTTCGCGATCGTAGGCGTTAAGCACCCAGATTAGCCAGCATACCAGCAGGGAAACCCAGGAGAAACGATGTATTAGCTGCTTTTTCACGCCTTTTTCGCTGGCAGGCGTTTGATTAATCGTTGTCATAGTGTTTGCTCCACGGCGCCGCGACAGCGTGATGGGCGCCGCTTGTTGTCAGGGTCAGAGTAAGTTCACCGGGTATTGTTGTTTTAACGGCGAACCGGATATTCATTTAACCAATGAAGCGCCGCTCCGCTACGCCGGTGATGCCCAGTCCGTAAATGGCGAACAGACTGCCGCGCAGCTGATTATCTTCCGGGAAACGCGGCAGCGGCGGCTGCGCCATCGAGGTTACGTACAGCACATCGAGGTTTTCTCCGCCGAACATCACGCTGGTGACTTTCTTCACCGGCATCTCGATAATGCGGTCCACCTTGCCCTCCGGCGTATAGCGCACCAGCTTGCCGGCGTAGACCAGCGCATTCCACAGGCAACCTTCGCTGTCCACGGTGGCGCCGTCCGCCGCGCCGCCTTCGCTGCGATCCACCTCGCAGAACACCCGCTCGCGGGAGAGGTTGCCGCTGGCGGCGTCGTAGTCCCAGGCGCGGATCTCGCCGGTCCAGGTGTCGGCGAAGTAGAAGGTATCGCCCGACGGACTCCAGCAGGGGGCGTTGGAGACGATGATGTTCTCCTTGAGCACGTGCAGCGACAGATCCGCATCCAGGCGATACAGCGCGCCGCTCGGCTCCTCTTCGCGCATATCCATCGAACCGAAGAGAAAGCGTCCCTGGCGGTCCACCTTGCCGTCGTTCAGGCGGTTGAAGGGTCGGTCCGCCTCCGGGTGATGCAGCAGCTCAAGCTCGCCGCTGGCGAAATCGAGGAGATGCACGCCGTGCTGCAGCGCCACTACCGCGCCTGCGCCGTTCTGGCGCAGGGCGAAGGAGCCGATTTTCTGCCGCACGTCCCAGCTCTGGATCGCGCCGCCCTGCGCGTTGCAGGCGAACAGCCGCCCGTCCTGACTGTCCACCCACCAGAGCCGCTGTTGTTCTACGTCCCAGACCGGGCTTTCGCCGAGCCGGGTTTTTAAATCCAGCAACACTTCAATGCGCATGATTGTCTCCTGGTTAAATTTTTTCTCCGCCTGCGGGCCTGGCCGCGGCGGCGGTATGTGAGGGTTGGCGTTGAATAAAGAGCGCCACCAGCGCGCCGACGATCAACAGCGCCACGGCGAACCACAGCCCGGAGGTGGCGGAACCGGTACGATCCTCAAAGGCGCCGAGGATAAAAGGCCCCAGAAAGCCGCCGCACAGGCCAAGACAGTTGAGCAGGCCGAAGCTGCCCGCCAGCATATGGCCGCTCATGATCGACGGTAGCCAGTTGAAGATGATGGATTGCATGGCGAAGAACATGAAGGCGGCCAGCGAGAAGCCGAGCAGCGCGACGCTATGGCCGCCGGTGGCGCCAATCGCCATGCCGACCGCCATCACCAGGTAGCCCGTCATTAGCATCCGGCGCGAGCGCTGTTCGGTGCGGGCGAAGCGCGGCAGCAGCACCCCGCCGCAGGCGGCGGCCACCCACGGAATGGCGGTCAGAAAACCGATGTGCAGCGGCGTCAGCTGCCCCCAGCTGCCGATGATCCCCGGCAGGAAGTAGCTCAGTCCGTATACCGAGAACTGATGGGTAAAGTAGATCAGCACCAGCAGCAGAAATACGCGGGTGGTGAGGGCGGTTTTGAGGGAAAAACGGGCGGGAACCAGGCTGGTTTCCCGCGCTTCGCGGGCGAGATCGGCGTCGATCGCCCGGATATCTTCGGCATTCAGCCACGGCGCGTCCGCGGGCTTATCCGGCAGCTTGCGCCACACGATGACGGAGAGGAGGATCGCCGGGAGGCCCTCAATAAAGAACATCCACTGCCAGCCGTGCCAGCCCGCGGCGCCGTCGAGATTCAGCAACAGCCCGCCCAGCGGCGCGCCGATGATGTTGGCTAAGCAGACCCCGAGCAGGAACAGACCGGTGGCTTTGGTGCGTTCCTCCCGGCCAAACCACAGCGTCAGATAGTAGATGATGCCGGGATAGAGACCCGCCTCCGCGGCCCCCAGCAGCAGACGCATGATGTAAAACGACGTCGGCCCGGTGACGAAGGCCATCGCGCAGGAGATGATCCCCCAGGTGATCATGATGCGGGCGATCCAGCGCTGGGCGCCGATCTTCGTCAGAAACAGGTTGCTGGGGATCTCCAGTACCGAGTAGGAGAGGAAAAACAGCCCCGCGCCCAGCCCGAAGGCGGTCGCGGAGAGGCCAATATCCACCGACATGCTGGCTTTCGCCATGCCGATATTGGTGCGGTCGATAAAGCTGATGATGTACGCCACGATCAGCAGCGGCATCAAATGACGGTAGATCTTTTTATGCGTTTGCCGGAGCGGCGTATCGCTCATCGCCTTTTCATTTATTGCGGACATGGTTATTATTTCCCCGTAATCGTGGTCAGAAGCCTTGCCGGGATCGTGCCGATCCCGCATGTCAGCTCTCAGGTTGTCGCCGGGCGCTGACCCGAACGACGCCCGGCCCGAAGCCCTACTTCGGGCCGTTTTTCTACGCTCCTTCGCGCTCAAACAGCATCGAAATACCCTGTCCGCCGCCGATGCACATGGTCACCAGGCCGGTGCGCGCGCCGCTGCGTTCCATTTCGTACATCAGCTTGACCGGCAGGATCGCGCCGCTGGCGCCGACCGGATGGCCCAGCGCAATCGCGCCGCCGTTGACGTTAACCCGCGCCGGATCGAGGCGCAGATCGTTGATCACCGCCAGCGCCTGGGCGGCGAAGGCCTCGTTGAGCTCCACCAGATCGATGGACTGCACGTCCAGATTGAGCCGATCCATCAGGCGACGGGTGGCGGGAGCGGGACCAAAGCCCATAATGTCGGCGCCGCAGCCTGCCACCGCCCAGCCGCGAATACGCATCCGCGGCGTTAAACCGCGTTGCTCCGCCTGCCGACGCGTCATCATCACCAGCGCCGCCGCGCCGTCGTTAATCCCGGAGGAGTTGGCCGCGGTGATAACGCCGTCTTTTTTGAACGCCGGACGCAGGGCGGCGAGTTTTGCGCGCGGGGTATCGCGTGGATGTTCGTCGGTATCGAACCAGCGGGTCGCTTTTTTGCCGTCCGGCACTTCCAGCGCGAGGATCTGCTCGCGAAAGCGGCCCAGCTCAATCGCTTTCAACGCCTTTTGCTGGCTGTCCCAGGAGAAATCGTCCATCGCTTCGCGGGTGATGCCGAAGCGCTCCGCCACGTTTTCGGCGGTCATGCCGTTGTGATAGGGCCCTTCCGGCCAGGTCAGGATGGAGATCAGCCCATCCTCCAGCTCGCCGTTGCCCATGCGATAGCCGTCGCGCGCTTTGCGCAGGTAGTAGGGCAGCTGCGTCATGTTCTCGGTCCCGCAGGCGACCACCGCCTCCGCCTGGCCGCTTTGCAGTTCCATCATGCCGTCCGCCAGCGCCTGCAGCCCGGAGCCGCACTGGCGATTGACCGAATAGGCGGTGCTCTCCTGCGGAATCCCGGCCCGCAGCTGGCAGACGCGGGCGATAAAGCCGCTTTCGGCGATCTGTCCGACGTTGCCGACGATCACCTCATCCACCTCCTGCGGCGCCAGCCCGGCGCGCCGCACCGCTTCGCGGATCGTCGCCGCGGCGAGATCGTGCTGGTGGGTATGTTTCAGACTGCCGTTGAAGGTTCCTATCGCGGTGCGTACACCGCTGACGATCACAATATCATTGGCCTGTGCCATGGTTTTTCTCCTTACAGAATCATGCCGCCGCCGACGTTAATCACCTCGCCGTTGATGTAGCGGGCCCCCTCGGAGGCCAGAAACGCCACGCATTCGCCGACGTCTTTCGCCTCGCCGGCGTAGCCCGCCGGGATTTTGTTGATCATGATTTGCCAGACGTTTTCCGGCACGCCGCGGGTCATATCGGTATCGATAAATCCGGGGCAGATGGCGTTTACCGTCACCCCTTTTTTCGCCAGCTCGCGGCAGGCGGTTTTGGTCATCCCCACCACGCCGGCTTTCGAGGCGGCGTAGTTGGTTTGTCCGATGTTGCCCAGCCAGCTGGCGGAGGCGATGTTGATGATGTGGCCCGCGCCGCGCTCGCGCATGCGGATGGCGGCCTGCTGCATGCAGAAGAAGGTCCCTTTCAGGTTGACGTCGATTACCGTATCCCAGTTCTCTTCCGTCAGCTTGTGCAGCATGGCGTCGCGGTTGATCCCGGCGTTATTCACCAGAATATCCACCGGGCCGAACGCCGCTTCCGTCTCGGCGAACAGGGCTTCGACCTGCGCTTTTTCACTGATGTTGCAGCTGATGAAGAGCGCCTCCGCGCCCGCGTCGCGCAGGGCTGCCGCCGCGGCCTCGCCGTGGGCGTCGCGATCGGCGATAACCACGCGCGCCCCTTCGCGGGCGAGTATTTGGGCGATGCCAAAGCCGATGCCGCGTGCGGCGCCGGTGACAATGGCGGTTTTAGTGGCAAGTTTCATAAACGGTTCCTTACGTGTGTGATGATGAATCGGGGGAGAGGCGCTGTTTCAGCCCGCAGGGGGCGGGCTGAAACAGCGCGCTGTCCATCACGGTCAGCTCCGGGGCGATTAACGGGCGAAAATCCATGTGCGCCATGATGTCGCGTTGCAGATCGACGCCGGGGGCGATCTCCGTTAGCACCGGCCCTTCAGGGCGCAGCTCGAACACCGCGCGTTCGGTAACGTAATGCATGGTTTGCCCCTTCGCGCGGGCCAGCTCGCCGTTATAGGAGATCTGGTTGACGCGGGTGACGAACTTGCGCACCTCGCCTTCGCGGACGATACGCAGCGCCCCCTGTTCGCAGGCGATCTCCAGCCCTTTGGCGGTGAAGGAGGAGCAGAACACCACGTGGCGCGCGTTCTGGGTGATGTCGATAAAGCCGCCGGCGCCGGGGCAGGAAGCGCCAAGGCGTGTGGCGTTGACGTGGCCGCATGGGTCCATTTCCCCGGCGCCCATAAAGGTGATATCCACCCCTGCGCCGTTGTAATAGAGCATCTGGTCCTGGTGACTTATCATCGCGCTCAGGTTGCAGCCGATGCCGAAATCGGTGCCGCCGGCCTGCTGCCCGCCGTAGATGCCTGACTCCACCGTGATGGTGAGCCGATCGTCGAGCCCTTCTTCGTGGACGATGGCGCCGATGACGTCGTTGGGAATGCCGGTGCCGAGGTTGATGACGCAGCCGGGCGTCAGGTAGCGGCAGGCGATGCGGCCGATCAGCTTGCGCAGGTCCAGCGGCAGCGGGGCGCTCTGCGCCGCGGGCAGGCGGATATCGCCGCAGAATGCCGGATCGAACGCCCAGCCGGAGGTCTGACGATGATTCGTCTGCGGCTCGTCGCAGACCACTATCGCGTCGATCAGCGTTCCGGGCACGGTCACGCTTTTCGGATGCAGCGAGCCCGTCGCCACGCGGTATTTCACCTGTGCCAGCACCTTCGCGCCGTAGCGTTTAGCGGCGAGGACGGCGTGCAGCACTTCCAGCTTCATCGCCTCTTCGTCAGTGGTGAGGTTGCCCGCCTCATCGGCGTGGGTGCCGCGCACAATCACCACATCCAGCGGGATCGCCGGGTAGAAGAGATACTCTGCGCCGCGAAATTCGACATGTTCGATCAGGTTGGGCTGCTCGCCGGTGCGGGCATTCATGCGTCCGCCCTCGATGCGCGGATCGACAAAAGTGCCCAGCCCGACCGGGGAGAGCCGTCCCGGCAGGCCGGCGGCCATCGCGCCGTACAGGTGGACCATTTGCCCCTGTGGCAGGCACCAGGCCTCCACGTCGTTGTTATTGATCATCGCCATCCAGCGCGGCGCCAGCCCCCAGTGGGAGCCGATAATACGGCGGACCATCCCCGGATGGGCGAAGTGCTGGTTGCCGCGCTGGCGATCGCTCTGTCCGGCGGCGTGCATCAGGGTCAGGTCGCGTGGCGCATCGGTTGCCAGAAAGCGCGCTTCGATGGCCTGCAGAATGGATTCCGCCGCGCCGATAAGCGTCATGCCGACGGTACAAACCGTATCGCCGCTGCGGATAAGCTGCGCCGCCTCGTGGGCGCTGATAAACCTGCTGCTCACTTTTTATCCTCCGTCGTCAGGCTGGTGATAGATTCCGCAAGCCGCGTTTTGAGCTGCCGCTTGCTGACCTTGCCGTTATGGGTGCGCGGCAGGGTGCGGGTAAAGATGATGCGGGCCGGAAGCTTGAAGCGGGCGATCTTCACCCTCAGCCAGGCAAGGATCTCCTCGCTGGTGAGGTGGGAGTGCGCGTCCGGGACGATAAACGCCACCGGCTCTTCGCCATACACCGGACTGGGGGCGGGGATCACCGCGACTTCGCGCACCCCCTGATGGGTCGAAATAATGTTTTCCAGCTCCAGGGAATAAATCTTCTCGCCGCCGCGATTGATCATGTCCTTGCTGCGATCCTTGATATACAGCCAGCCCTCCTCATCGAGATAGCCGAGATCGCCGGTGCAGAACCAGCCCTGCGCGTCGCAGCTGGGGCGTCGTTCGCTGCGCTGCCAGTATTCGCGGATCACCACGTCCCCTTTCAGCCAGATATGGCCGATCTGCCGGCTGGGGAGGGGCTGCTGGCGATCGTCGAGGATGCGGATGGCAAGGCCGGGGATCGCCTGCCCTGAACTGCCGCGCTTCTCGTTGTCCCAGACGTCGACCGGGAAGATGGTGGCCGGGGAGGTGGTTTCGGTCAGCCCGTAGATCGGGTGAATGGCGGTATTCGGAAACAGCGTTTTTAACTCGCCGATCATCCCCTCGTTCAGGTGGCCCGCGCCGCAGGCGATGGCGCGTAGCGAGGGCCAGGTGGTGGGCTGGAGGGCATTGCGCGCCCTCGCCGCCTGGCAGAGCAGGATAAACACCGTCGGCGAGCCGTGTAGAAAGGTGATGTTCTGCTCGCGCAGGGTAGTGAGTACCTCAGGGGCGTTAAAACGCTGCTGCAGCCAGATGCTGGCGCCGAGGGCGATAAACAGGGCCAGCAGTGCCGACAGCCCGGTGATGTGATAGATCGGCACCGCCAGGATGGTGCTATCTGCTTCCGTCAGATTCAGCTTTTGCGCATAGGCGTCGATGGCGCACAGCAGATTGCCGTGGGTGATGATGGCGCCTTTGGGCTCGCCGGTGGTGCCGGAGGTAAACATCATTATCGCCGTGTCGTTGCGGGTCACCTGCACCGGCAGCTCTGGCAAAGCCTCGGGCAGCGTCAGCGCCTGCCAGTCGGTGAGCGCAACGCAGCGCGCGTTTGACGTGTGTCCCAGCCAGTCCTGTAAGCTGGCATCGAATAACACCGCCTGGGGAGCGATATGGCCCACCAGCTCCTCGCTTTCGGCCTGTTTTAGCTTAGTGCTGAAGGGGATCACTTCGATGCCCAGGGCGAGGGCGGCGAAAAAGATCTCGCAAAAGGCCGGGTGATTGCCCCAGGCCAGCAAAATGCGATCGCCTTTGCGTAATGACCAGACGCGGTCGAGCTGCGCTATGGTCTGCTGTACCCGCTGGTGGAAATCGCGGTAGCGATAGCGCTGATCTTCAAACGCCAGCGCCAGGGCGTCCGGGCGGCGTGAGGCGCTGTGGCGCAAGGCCTGGTATAAATTGTGAAAGTCGGCGGAGGTGCTGCTCATTTGTCTCTCCTGACATAGCATGATGGCTTGTCGTAGTCTGGAGAATTTCCGCAGCGGAAATTGCTGAATGGCTCACAACAAAAATTCAACAATATTGGAACGGATTTGTAATATTGCACAAGGCGGCGAGCGGGCGGGTTTATTCTTTGGCGGGTGAGGATTTCATGCCCTCAGCGGTCGTCCGTATCGCAAACCGTTCAGCGGCGGCGTCGGCATGAAAAAGAGATGTGAGTAGCAGGCCAGCGTGGAGAAAAGTGACTTTGGGGTAAAGCACGGCGCCCGGGCGCCGTAATGGTGGGGCGGTTAATCGCGGGTTTGCACCCAGAACGCGTGAATCAGGCCGGGAATATAGCCCAGCAGCGTAAGCACAATGTTAAGAATAAATGCCCAGCCGAATCCTTTACCTAATAGTACGCCAAGCGGCGGTAAAATAATCGTTAAAACAATTCTCCAGAATCCCATATACGCTCCCTATAAGAAAATTAACCGTTTTCGCTGGTTAAGTTTAGTAATTCTGCCCGAGAGTGCCAGTTTGCCCGGCGGTTTTACTCTCCTTTACGCTTGCGGGCGGACGGTAACGATCGCCGGGAATAGCGCTCTGCATTGGACATGCCGTCAACGCCGGTGATAGCGAAAGCTTTAGCGTCTGCTGGATTGATGATCGGTGCTTGTATAAAGGTTCGTGTATTTTAAACTTGAATACCCGTGAGTAAATGAAATTCTTTTCAGGTGTAAATTAAGTGTTTAATGCTGGTAAAATAATGGTGCCATCTCGCAACATCCCTGCCTTAAAATATAAAATATTCTCAGCTGATATTTTCAGGATGTTGCAGCTGGATAGTATTTTCAAAAAGTTATTGGATGTTTTAATATGTTTCTACGCACATAGCGGCCCATGGCACAATACTATAGCTTTCTTTATCATTCACGTTCGCCATCTTATGCGTCTCAGCGATCCCGGCTACCGGCCAAAAGGAAGAGGTCAGGGGACGTATCTGGCTGAATATGCTGTTGGCGGCTAAGAAGGTGAATTCAGCATAGCGTGATTTACCGAATTCGGCGATTAATAAATTAATCAGTCTGATAACAATTTTAAGCCCTGTTCGGATGCATTTGAATTTATACCTGGTTACATCAATGTCAACTTAGAAACAAATTGACAATCTATTTATGGATGCTGCTGAAATAAATAGATATCCCTCGCATTTTACGTATCGTGATATGGATTTTCGCCATCAGAACATAGTTAAATTCCGTTTGTTAATCTTTATTCGATCGGTTAATATTTGCGCGAAAAATTTGCTTTCTTAGCCGAATATTTAACTCACTGATTTCAAAGACACGGGTAGCTAAGGGTGTAGTAATATGGATCGCTCAGATAACATCCAAAGCTTTCTTATTGGGGAGAGAGTTGCGTTCGTTCCTTCCCAGCGGGTGATTGTTGATAAGCTGACTGCAAAAGAAATTAAGCTGCATCTTCCGGCGAGCTGTTGTCTGGAAAACTTACTCCATCATCAGGGAGAGATTGTTTCTCAGGAAGCGTTAATCCTCTGCGGATGGGGGAGTAAGCGCAATGCCGGCGTGAGCCATAATACTTATTATCAGTGTATTTTACACCTGCGAAAATCCCTTTCAGGCTGTAGGGTTTCCCGACGTTATTGATACGGTGCCAAGGCGTGGGTTGAGGTTTAATAATAGCGTAAAAGTAACGCGCGTGTATCCTGATGAAGATAATAAGCAACAAATTGATAACGGTGTAAAAACCGACGTTGATGGCAAAGAAGCCTTCGCTCCGAATAATATCATTGGTGAAATATCAAAGGGGGAAGAGGCTGAAGCTGATGATGCCCCCGAGGCGTTTAATACCTCGAATGAAGTATTACCAGAGCCTGCGGGTTATGAAAGCAAGCCCGCGAATGATCCGCTAGATAGTGGTATTAACCTCAGAGATAAATGGCTAAGGAGTATGGGGATTTTCGTCATAGCAGCAATGGCTTTATTGATTCTTTTTGCTCACCGCCACGGCGCTGACGGCGATGCTTTTTCTGACTATGTCAAACTATCTTCCGATGGCTGTACTATATTTTCAGCGGATCGCAAGCATTCTCCTTCTGAGATTAAGGGAATCCTTAGCGCTCTGGGGTTGTCCTGTGTGAGTAACGAAGTTATTTATTTTACCGCATCGCCCATGAATACGCGATTAAACTTAATGTATTGTCCCGTTTACAATAAAAGTAATCAAAACTGTCGCTCGCTGACAGTAATGAAAAAAATAAAGGTAAAGTGATGCGAACAAAAAAATATTACCCGGCAACTTTACTTATAGCTGCTGTATTCGCTGCGGTTTATTTTTTTAAAACGGATGATTCAAATAATAAGATTGTATGCCAGAGTCGTCATACTTTACTGCATGACGGTTTTCGTCTGGATTCTAATTTTGGATTCACTTTAGCTAATGACAAAGGAGAGATTACGGTGCACGCCATCGCCGCTGAGAATGGCATACAGTCGCAGGTTGGCAGGGTCATTAATTTTACGTATGTGAAAAATAATGACGTATATATACTTAAAAATAAGTATGTCGAGTATCTGAGTACTGACAACAGCAAAGATAGCAATGTAGATTTTCATTTACCCGCATTCTTTTATGAAGCAGGAAAAGAGATCGCGCTTAAGATTGAGTATGATAAGTATCACAATCCCGTCATCTACTTACACAACATGCCGATGTTCTACTGTAAAAAATATGATCACGTTTAAGTAAGTCATTAGGTCAGAATCTGCCGTCATGGCCGACTGTGCAAAGAACGCCATAGTCGGAAGGGTGTTGACTCTCTCAGAGCATCTTCTGCTTATGACACACGTAGGCCGGCAGAGTAGAAAATATAAATAAATAGCTGTTCTCTTGTTCAAGTATCTTCACGTAAATATCTTTTTTAGGATAAACGAAAAACAAAGGCTCATATTTCTCTAACCAACCGTTACTAACGGTTTCATCAGGGAAGACGACGTTGTTCAACGAGTGTAAATGATAAACGTTGTTGCGCTTTTCAATATTAAAGAATATTTTCCGATTGAATTTATTCGCCTCATGGGTAATGGAGCGGCCATTCATGCTGAGAATACCGCTATCTTTGCTAATTCTGTAAGTGAGAGAAACATTGAGCTCCTCGTCCGCATGGTGCTGAACAAAGTTAGCTTTGCATGTGAATTCAAGCGGCTGATAACGCTGCCACAGCGAATAGCCTGTCAGTATTAACGTTAAAAATAAGCATACGCAAAGCACATACACCGATACACGGTAATGTCTCATTCTAATGATCCTCAATAAAATAGTTTGAAATGCAGTAGTTAGGGCTGGACATGGGTTTATTACAGCGGATCACCGAAGCCCTGGGCAGCATGGCGTATCTGCTGATATATACCCATGGGAACTTTTGGCAGTCAGATTTGAACTGTACGCCGTAGGTTAGCGCTTTCTTTCGTTCATCCGCATTATGAATATCTTTATTGAGGAAGAGGTGGCAACCACCGGTGTTCGCGGTGAGCTGATAGTTTTCGAAGTAACGCTGGTCCTGGAAGTGAGTCAGAATGACCTTCAGGTCTGCCAGCAGAATAGAAAAGATAAGAACCGTCATGAGAAAAAACAGCTTACTCAATTTGCCGGCGTCTCTCTTTTGCAGGTACTGCGGGTCGGGGATGTCGGGAGCCGAGATCGCGACATCGACAACGGACTCAGCCGCCTCGTGCAGGCTTTCGTCATAGCCGGAGTTTTCCTTGTCCAGCTCATCATCAAATGTGGGCAACTCTGCTTCGTCGGCTACCTGCTCGTCAACATGGGTTAGCGCTGGCGGATCGGTGGATTCAATGGCCTCAATCTGCGTATCGAGAGCCAGCGTTAATCCGATACGCGGTATCGTGGTGATGGGATCGCTGGTGAATCCAACTTCTTTCATCCCTTTTCTGAGCAGACAGATGTTTTGATAGTAGGTATTTGCTGATACAACGAGTCCAAGCTTCTCCCATACGTTATACATAAACTCCTGCTGCGTAACAATTGTGCCGGCTCTCTCGATTAATAATAGTAAACAACGGCTTGCCGGCGAGTTTAGTACAACCATATTCGTGGGGTTGATAATATTTCTTAACTGACGGGTTGTAGGATGAAATTCAACAACCTTGTTAATAACGTAATATCTATGCATTAATTATATAGAACTCATTCAGCAACTGGTGAGGTTTATCTCTGCGGATGCAGATAAATTAAGATATTTTCACATTTAGATAAAAGTATAAGTGATAGACTAAGTGCTGCATACTCTGGCTCCTGGCGAAAAATCTCATTTATATAATTGTATTGAATCAACGAGCCCGTCTTGTCAGGTCATCACGGACAGGACATTCTTTCCATCAATAACGGAGGCGGGAATAGCAGGGTTGTCATTACGTGTCTGCATGAGTCTGATAGCGTATTGTCCGAAATCAGATTAAGTTGAGGCCATGCGCCGGCATGATTTTCCCTTTATCTTTTAATCCGCCGTTGTAGTGAAATGATGGCGTAGTGCTTTAATCATTACTCAATGAAGTATTCGGAAATACACGAGGTCGATTGCGCGAATGGTTTATTACAGCGGATAATCGAGGTTCTGGGGAGGTCAGTCTGTTGTCGTCACGTATACCCAAGGGTAGTTCCGGCAATCGCTGGTGATATGTTTGCCATATTTGTTGAGCACCTCTTGTTTCAGGCTATCGGATGCCGGTTCCGCTGATAAAACATGGCAGCTCTGGGTTGACGTTATCGTCTCATAGTCAGCAAAATAGCTTTCTTTCATACCCGCCATGTATGAGAAAAACGCTGAGATAACAGCAATGCTTAGCGCCAGAAGAACGCCATTTTTTACCGTGAACTCGGGCCTGTATTTCTTCACTCCGCTAAGAATAGCTGGGGAGGTATTGTTGCCAGCTCCCGACCATGGCAGCTCTCTTTTTAAGCCATAATCGGCGATGCTCATCGATGAGCGTCCGATATCCTGATGATTACTGTTCTTAACCACCGCGATCGAGGTGCTGTGGATCGGTTTCCTGTTGCTTTCTGAGTCCGGAGAGACGTCGGTGGTTGATTTACGGATTTGTGTGCCGGATGCCAGAGTCAGCCCAATGCGGGGAAGGGTAATAATGACATTTTCCTCTAACCCGGCATGGGTAAGGCCTCTGCGGAGAATCGAGATGTTCTGATAATAGGCGTTTGCGGTTACGCGCATGCCGCTCTGCTTCCAGACGATATCCATAAAATCCTGCTGCGTGACGACATTGCCGATATGACTAATTAATAATAATAAACAGCGACCGGCGGGTAAATTAAGGGTGACCTTAAGCTCCGGGTTGTGAATATTACGCAAGGTACTTGTTGCTGGTTGAAATTCTACGCATTCATTAATGACATAATTGGCACGTAGATCCGTTAATAATTTATATGGTTCATTGCGGTTGTTTGCCATTTCATTAACCCCGAGATAAAAGACAAACATAAGCATGTGAATGTAATAGCTGTAAAATGAATTTTGTTATTATTATATTATTTAATCATGCTCGTTGGCACGCCTGGTCACGCTCTGCTACCCGTTTCGCCCGACCCTGTCAGAGATACGCTCAGGCCCGGTATATAAAGGGCAATCCTCGTGATTAAGTGGCCTCATAATGGCAGAACGGCGTTCTGAATTTCAGGTCGGGATTAAGGATAAGTGTTCCAATGGTTATTTAGCTGCATGGGCCGGGTAAGTTCTTCGCGTTCGAATACAGAGGGGCGCGTGGGCGGTCCTGGCAAAATTATTTAAATATTTATATCGGCCCGGATCGTTTAAGCCCTCTTACTGAGGGCAGTATATACCGCGGATTATTAGATTAATCTTCCTGGATAACAACCTCTAGCGCCGCTTTAACCAGTCCGTCTGAAATATCATCATTCATCCGGAAATAATCAGCGGTAAAGCTGATGTCCTGATCAAGGCTAAGAGACGAAATTGTGTAGGCATCGGTATCGAAAAATTTCACCGGCGTGTTATCTTTTTTAAAAATGATCCCGACGTTTTTGGCTCCACCGCCGCCGCCTGGTGCTACGGGGATGGCATTTTCTATTACGCCTGTATCGGTGGCAACCGATCCCCTCGGGTTAAACCAGTAGGTGAGTTTCTTACCCTGCAACTCATTTGGGCAGGTAATATTCATATCAATTGTTTTACCTTTGCCGGTTGTCGCACCGCGGGCAAGCGCCAGCAGATCGCTTTTAGTAATTCTTTGTAGATTAACCGTGCTCGGCCCTTTAAGCGAGATATTGCAGCTCTCATTACGAAAGGCGATTCTGGTTGTTTTGGGGTTTACCCAGTAGATCGCGCCTTTTCTTGCATATGTCAGGTCGTCCGGATCTGCTACGCGAAACTCAATTTCGACGTTGATGTTGTTCGCCCCGCTGGTATCAATGGGACCCGTTTTAATTAACCACGCAGAGAAGTGCGGCGTTGCGGCAAACTGCGCGGATCTGTCAAAAGGCGTTGGCCAGCTTCCCGCCTGCCCGACGATCTGTTTACCGATCCGGCTAGCGAATATATCACTAAACTGAATGCCAATGCCGGGAGCGCCGGTTTCATAAACAGGCATGCCGCGGACGGTCAACCCCGGCACCTCTGGCCTGTTCACGGCGACGATATATTGCGCCCCCGGTCCGCAAGTATACAGTCGGTGGTGTAGATTCATCCCGCCTACTGTTCGGCTATAAAGGATTGCGCCAATCGGAAGAGCAGAATCGGCTGATATCTTGGGGGACATCGTCATACCCTGACGTTCTTCTACACCACCATTAGGACCTTCATTACCCGCAGAATTTGTATAACTGCACAGCCGTGCAGCCGAAACCCCGCTGCAGAAAAATATTCCGGCCAGCAGTACAATCATTTTTTTCATTTTACTCATCTCTTTATGATTATTATCGACACAGGGCTTCAGTCTGGCTGACTCCGGCGTTTTTCTTCTGGCCGGCAGATAAGGCATAGATGGCGGTACATTTCTGGGCCGCATTTTTACCCCAGCTGACCGTCAGCGCGCCCGTTTGCTGTAGGCCGGTCATATAAACCATGCCTGCATCGCTCACGATACTGGCCTGGGTTTTGGCTGCGCCGGCAAGCGTGACCATTGCGCCAAAAGGCACTTCGCGGCCAGCAGGGGTTTTAAGGCGAATAAATGCCCGCTGCCCAATATTCCCGTCATAGTTTGCGCGCACGATAGCGCCGCGAGTGGGGACAACCTGCCGCGTGGTCTGCATCAGCTCCATATCGTCGCCAAAGGATGTGCTGTCCAGAGTGATATCGGTGCTGCGGTAGGGGGTAATATAGGGAACGATGGCATAGCCGCGACTGTCCGTGACGATCGTTGAATCCGAGCTGAGCCTGACGTTATCCAGACCCGGGGCTTTGATTAACACTGCCGCGTCGCTGATATTCTGCCCAAACGTGATTCCGTCCGCATGCGCGATCAGGCTGCCGCTGGCGCCGTAGTCGATCCGTCGGCTGTTTTTGTCGTAGCTGTAGCCGACGTTTACGCTGCCACGCGAGCCGTTATAGGTTCCCCTGACGTCGCCGCTATAGTGCTCACGATTGCTGTAACCCTGCTGGATATCCCAGTCAAGGTTATTGTTTTCCAGAGCGATGCCGCCTAAAGAAACATACTGATCCGTAGACCCTGGGCTACTCTCGGTGATCTGATAACTTGCATAGGTATTTGGCAGCCAGTTGCTCAGAGGTATGGAAATTGTTAGCGCAAGACGCTGATCGTTTCGCGCCTCGTAGCTGGAGCCGTGTGAACCCCAGGTATAGCGGTTATAGCTATAGCCCAGATAATAGTTAATACCCTGCCAGCCGCCGTTATAGCCTAGGCTTAATGATTTATTGGTACGCTTGTTATCCCAGTAATCTTCGATCAGCGCGCTAATAGACAGGCTCCCTCGTGATTTTCCCAGGCTCTGATTTAGCGTCAGGTTGGTACGATTGCGTAAAGAACGCGCCGAGTAATAACGTCCGTCATCGGAATAAGTATTAAGCACTTCAGACAGCGTGTTAAACCCTTTGGTCGAGTAGCGATAGCCCGCAATGGTAAAATTGGTTCCGGTTTCGATAATATTTTTACCGTAGCGTACGCGCCACGACTGGCCGGAAGTTTTATCGTCATAGCGTTTTTTAGACCAGGCCTGGGTCACGTCGGCCGACAGGGCGCCGAGGCTGGCGAGGTTATACCCCAGGCCGGTAGACAGAGCCTGATATTTTGCCGATGCCTGCATACCGCCGAAAATCGTTGCGCTGGTTGATACGCCGTATTTGGCGGTGGCCTGCGTAAAAGGGGTTTCATTAATGGAGCCGACGTAAGGCCGATATTTCCCCGAGGTGATTTCATACTCGAACTGATTTTCCCTCAGCATGACCGGCAGAGCCGCAAAGGGAACGATAAAGTTCTGTCGCGAGCCGTCGGACTCTTCAACCGTAACATACAGATCGCCACTCCCGCCGCTGGGGTACATATCCGTAATTTCAAACGCGCCAGGCGCGACGTAGGTCTGGTAAACCTGATAGCCGTTCTGTTTAATCACCACCCGGGCGTTGGTTTTAGCGATACCGCGGATCACCGGGGCATAGCCACGCATGCTCTCCGGGAGCATGCTGGTATCCGTCGCCAGCTGCACGCCGGAAAAGGGGACGCTATCAAAGATGCCGGATAAGGAAGAGCTTTCGCCGAGGAGCAGGTTGCTGCTGATGGAGCGCAAGCTGCGCTGGAGATAAAGATAAGCGGAATCAAAATGAGACTGACTCCCCCTTGCTTTTGTTCCATATGCCAAGGTTTCTGACGCGCCAGGGGCCGATATTTATCCCGGATGCCAGATTCAGTCCATGGTATTCATTATCGCTTTTATAATCCTGCGAACCGTTAAACTGATAGTTCACAAACATGGCGTTTATGCCGTCATCAAACTTTTCCGTTGGAATGTAGTCGTTGGCCACCGTACTCATCGCGGACTGGGGCGTGGAGATATCTAAGCGCTGGGCGGTGAAATCGAAAACGGTTTTGCTGTCTGGAATAATATCGAAGTTGGCACAGCCTTTTTCATTCTCTTTCAGTTCGGGGAATGATTTAACTCTGACGCCATACTGAGAAAGTGCGTCCAGCGTGAAGCAGGGGATAAGGTTTAGCTTTTTATCAAGCCTGCTGCCGCGGTCGGTTGTAACAAATTTAACGTTTTTGGTTTCCAGATAGCGACCATTAAAAACGATATCGACCCGGTAGTCTCGGTGCGTGTCAAGGTAGTTGTCGCCTCAGTTGATTCATGCGGCCCGCGTTTCCCGCTCCGGATTTAGCCACACTTCTTCCTGCCGGCTCCAGTTTCGCGTTGCCCCTGACCAGCGGTGCGGATGCTGCTTTTTCGCGGCCTCGTACACCGATTTTCGCTGTGACAGAAGTTGACGGTCTTCGCCTCTGTGCCGCTGACCCGGCGTCACATAGCGGATACCGCTGTGCCGGTGCTCTTCGTTGTACCAGCCGACGAAGCCTTCCACCCAGGCACGGGCCTCTTCCAGCGACGCGAAGCCCTTCTCAGGCCACGCCGGGACGTATTTCAGCGTCCTGAACAGCGACTCCACGTGGGCGTTGTCGTTGCTTACCCGTGGCCGGCTGTGCGACGCGGTTATCTTCAGTTCCGCAAGCTTCACCTGCAGCACCTGTGACTTCATGGGGGCCCCGTTATCCGCATGCAGCACCAGTGGCTCCTGCCAGCAACGCTCGCTCAGCACTGTCCGCTTTACCAGCTCTGCCGCATATTCCCCGCTTTCTACCGGATGCACTTCATAGCCCACGATTTTGCGGCTGAACACGTCTTCTGTCAGATACAGGTAGAACCAGTGGCCCGCCGTCAGCGACTTCAGCCACGTGATGTCCCACGACCAGACCTGGTTCGGCGCTGTTGCCTTCCAGGTCGACAGCGGCCTGCTTTGTGGAGCCTGCTGACGTCCCCGGTGACTGACTTCGCCGTAACGCCGCAGTACCCGGTAAAACGTCGATTCACTGGCGATGTAACGACCTTCATCGGCCAGCACCGGGACGATTTGTGCCGGTGGCAGACTGGCGAACCGGGGTTCATGACAGACAGCCAGCACCAGCTGCTCCTCTTCAGCGCTGAGCCTGTTCTTCGGCACCGGCCGGGGGGCAGCGGGACGCCGGTCATCAGAGCCTGCGTTGCCAGCGCTGGCGAGTCCGTTCGCTGATACCCACACACTGACAGGCTGCGTGCTGCCGGGCGCCGGCATCAAGGGCTTCCTGCACCATGGACATCAGCTGTAATCTGTCGGCCGCGGGTGTCATTCGTCCTCGCGTTCTTCGGCGAAGAACGCCTTCAGCTTTTTTTCCAGAATGAGCAGCGCCGCGGCTTCAGCCAGCGCCTTGTCCTTGCGGGCTATTTCACGGTTAAGTTGCTGAATTTCTTTTTTCTGCTTTTTAATCAAGGCTCTTTCTTCACGCTGACCGGGCTGCATAAATTCGTCCCTCCACTGCTGAATTTGCTCAGGATAAAGACCTTTACGGCGACAGTATTCAGCCACAGCATGAGCAGAAAGCGGTGCGGTTTCAACGAGAACGGCAAAGCGGGCGTCCTGCGACCATTCTGGCGTTGACTGACTTTCCGCTACACGAACGCCAGCCTGAGTACGCCAGGCATAAAGCGTATTGGCCGGGATCCCCTCAGAACGGGCTAACTGAACGACCGGTTGATTATGTGGCGGCATCATTCTGGCGATCAGAGCGGCTTTACGCTCAGGTGAATAAGTGTTCATTATTGTCCTCTCCGGCCCCCGGAAATTTTTCTGTCAGAGGCGACAACTACCCTGACATGGGGGGGTCTCCCGGTGCCTGAGCGTTGACCGACTGATAAATGGACAGGTCGGGAACGTTGGATGCATCACCTCCATTAGCCGATGTAATAAATGCGGGATCAAAGAATTCACGCGCGTTCACCGTAGTGTGAATGCTCGCCGTCATTATAGTAATAATGGCTATGCAGAGCGTAGATAGCCTGAAGGTATCTCTGTGTTCTATTGGCATAAAAACATCCATTTATAAATGCGAACTGTTTATGGCAATCTCGATGAATAGAGGGAACCTGCACCTCCATAATCATTCACTATTTTCCACGTTACTTTGGTAGCATTGCCGTTATCTTTTAACGTTATAGTTTTTGAAGAAAATGGCTCAATGAACTTAATTACTGCCTGATATTCATTAGCGCCGATCTGCACGTTTCTAAAATAGAAGAAAAATGGTGTCGGGTTTTTTATGGTTAGCCGATTACCGGTCTTACGCCATTCTATTTTTTCGGCTTCGGTATTATTGGATAACTCGTCCAACGCTTTTGGTCTGTAAATCAGCCGCATGCGATGGCGGACGTCGAGCTGTATGGTATTGCTGTTCGCATAGGTATCATCAGACGGTGGGATGGCCATGATATTAAAAAAGTAAGATGATTCACGGTCAGTGGGGGCATTGATATTGCCAGTAGAGAATATACGGACGGTGTTTTTCTGTTTCATCTCCAGGCGAAAAAGAGGCGGCGTGACCATAAATGCGGGCGTTTTTCCCTCTGCTGCTTCAACCCACGACTTGATCAGATAAGGCATTTCGTCTTTATTATCAATTTGCGCAGATATCTCACGAGCGCCTTCTTTATAAAGATAGCGAGTTGATTCGATAACAATTCCTGCATGCGCAAAGCCACTCAGTATCATGGCGAAGGCAATGATTGCCTTGATCATCATCTGGTACATTAGATTCCTTCAACATTTAATTAAAAGGGCCTGCTGGATTAGCAGGCCCCTTGAAAATTAATTAGATGGTGTAATCAATGGTAAAGGTTGCAACGCCTTTAACCGGGCCTTCAGTAACCGGGTTTGCCGCGTTGACTTTCACGTAGCCAGCAAGATATTCCAGGTTGGTTGCCTGATGCGGGGTGTAGGCTTCGGTAACCGCAGTGCCATCGAATTTGATACGGGCGCTGTTGCTCATTTTCTGAATACCGATACCGATGTTTCCAGCGCCGTTAACGGCAGTGTTGTCCAGAATGTCAGGAGTTGAAGAGGATGTGCCGGTAACTTTAACGCTCAGGCCGGTAACGTTGTTTTCATCTGCGCCGCCGATAGCACAGTCGCTAACCCGGAAACCAAATTGCTGGTTTTTAAATAATGTATTAACAGACTGACCGGTTGCTTCAGCAGTAGTTACGGTCATTAACTTAACGATACCGTTGTTGAGGGTACCCGTTGGGGTCACGACGCAAGAAGTCTGAGAGTCTGCTACTTCACCCAGGATAGTGACTTCAGCCTGGTTCGTTGCCAAAGCCTGAGCACTGAAAGCCGCAGAGGCAGTAATAACCATAGCCAGAATTGTTTTTTTCATCCGTTTAATCCATTCATTTAAAGTTAATTTATTAATTACAGGAAAGAGACCAAACATGACCTCAGAAACTTATCCCGTATGTATCCATATATACTTACTATTCAACCCTTACGGCCTGCATGGGTAAGTGCCGCTATATTAATCATGGGCTGTTAAAATACTCATCTGAATTTTTTTCAATAAAACTTAATACACACAAAGAACCGTGTCGTGAGGATCGGTGGCGGTTTTTCTTAATGACGGAAAAGCGGCTTATGGCGGGCGCTGGCGGGCTGGTTAGTGAGAGGGATTATCCTCAGAGATAAACAGGGAGGTTAAACAAAGTTAATATCTGCAAAGATTCTTTATGGTTTCATCATAAGAGAAAAACAGGTGGCGCTATTTTTTAGAGAAGGTATTAGTGAAACGCTTATAATAAGCATAGTAAGGTTATTATCTTACTCTTTATTATTAACGGTTGCGGTAATATCACGGCTATTGATTACATTAGTGCATCGGGGGGCTTACGTTCAGCAGATAAAAAGATGAGATGAACCACTGGCGTGAATTTAGGGGCTCATTAGAGAGCTGCGATGGCGTCGGCATCGCAGTCTCTTCCTTTATTGATTTCTTACTATGTGGTTGTTGAACATAGTGAAAATACATTTCTTTTTTGTGATTAAGAAAAGTTAACAGACCCATCACAACGCCCTTCGAGGGAGAATCCGCCTGGCCTTCGCTGCCATCAGAGTCGCGATAAGCAGGGAACAGCATACCTATGCTCAACGGTTGTTGAGAGCGGATTAAGCCCTGAAAATTATGTCCCCTATTGATAAGTCCTTTTCTTATTCATATTTTTATTTCTTATTTAATCCTGAAGTTTGGATTATTCATGAAACTAAAGTTGTTTTTTTACGGGAAGTGCCGAAAATAGCCTCCCATCAGCACAGCATATGTGATTGATAAATTTATACCATCTGGAATATACAACTTAAATAGATAAGGAATAGTGATGAAAGTACTTTCTCTTGAAGAAATGAATGCCGTTTCGGGCGCCTACTCCTGGAGCAGCCCTTGGGATATTTTTGGCAATATCGGTGAAGCGGTAGTCAGCGCAACGCTGGGCGCGGTTGCCGGCTTTGCTGCGGGAGCAATCATTGGCGGAAAGCACGGCGGCGACGGCGGCGGAGTTCTCGGATTCGGCACTATCGGCCAGGGCGTTGGGATGATCGGTGGCGGTATTATTGGTGGCATCACCTGCGGTATCGGCGGATTGATCGTTGGTTTTGAGGACACCTGGGAATATACCCAAAGAGCACTTGATGGTTACCTCGACGGTACCTTTAAACCATGAGTTCGAATTGACTCCTCTTCTGGCCCGATGCGTCGGGCCTTTTTATATCAGGTCAGGTGTTCATGGGTAGAAGATTGTTCAGACAGGAAGCAATAGAACATCAGCGAAGCTACTGGAAAGGGCGAGTGATTCTGTTCGGCGGCGTTTCACCGCTGATATACACATGATACTTCAAGTTGCAGTTTGTTAAGTTCATTCCCTTATATTAATCATTCACTCTGTAACTGATTAAGGATTTGGTGCATGGCCGCCTTTTAGCAAAGCAGATTTTTGGATTTCTTTATTCAATAAAACCAAATCCACCTCAACCCGCTACACTACCGCAACATATTTTATGCCATTGTTATTCTCTTTTAACGTTTCAAGCGTCTGTGGAATGTCATCAAACGCAACGGTTTGAATAAACGGCATAATCAACTCGCAGCGACCGATCTGTTGCAGCATGTTTTCGCCGGCTTGACGTAACCGACTCCACTGTACATTGCTACCGTATGCATGAATGGCTGCCAGAGCAATTTCATGAAGCGAGATACTGGTCGTGAACGGTGGTAATGGCGCTTTTTCCAATCTGTCCTGAATACATACAAGATGGCCGTAATAACCCAGTAATCCCGCCAGAGATAGTGCATTTTGCTGATTGACGGTATCGAAAGCAGCGTACAGCGGTTTTTCGCCCAGTGCGCGATTCAACTCATCTGTCCATGACCTATGGCCATAGTCAAAGCACTGGATGACCCCATGGTTGAGCAATTTTTGATGATGCCTGCCGCTGGCGGTGACATAAACATTAGCGCCTGCCTGAATAAGCATCTGTGTTAACAGGCTGCCAGCACTACCACCGGCACCGCTGACAAGCACGTTCTCACCAGAGAGATGAGGGACTTTTTGCACTGCCTGCCAGGCCGTCAGACCCGGGCAGGGTAACGCTGCCGCGCTGATATCACTGATATGCTCGGGAACAGAAATAACTGCATGAGCGTTGACTATTGTATGGCGGGAAAAACTGCCGTCGAATCGAAGATCGGTATGGTACATTACCCGAGAACCAAGGCGCAGATGCGTGGCGTTTCGGCCTGTGGCGGCTATGACACCCATACCATCTACACCTGGGATTTGGTCAATTTGCCAGATATCTGATAGACCATTCAGTAATTAAATCCGGTAAACCCCCGGCATTGCCGGGGGACTCCGAAAGGTTTGACCTTTAAGTCAGTCGCGCGAATCTGAAATCTCCGCCAAGAGATGAGGATTCGTGATGAGAGACTATCAGAGCTTAAGCCATACGAAATGGGACTGTAAATATCACGTGGTTTATATCCCTAAACGCCGGAAACAGCGGTTATATGGTGCGCTGCGGCATGAGTTGGGAAAAATATTCCACGAGCTTGCGAGCCAGAAGGGCTGTCAGATTTTGGAGGGGCATCTGATGCGTGATCATGTCCACATGTGCATCAGCATACCGCCAAAGTACTCGGTATCGACAGTCGTCGGCTATCTGAAGGGAAAAAGCGCGATAGCGATAGCACGACACTTCGGCAGAGGTAAAAACTTCACCGGAGAAGTTTTCTGGGCACGAGGATATTTCGTTTCAACCGTTGGTTTGGATGAAGCCACGGTCAGGGCATACATACGCAACCAGGAGAGAGAGACGAACGATACGATCAAATGAAACTGAACGTATAGCAGCCGCCTTGGGCGGCTCATGGTTTGTCGGCGCCTTTGAGGCGCTCCCCCTAAAGCCTCCGGCTCTGCCGGAGGATACTTACTTCCAGTCTACAGGATTGATGCCAATAGCCCGATTCTCAATCAGCACCTGATCATCGCCAGGTTCCTGTAAGACTTTTTCGTGGCGAACAAGCAGGAGTGGAGATACTTGTTTTTTCCACAGAAAGGCTTCGGTTTCTATCATTGATCAGTCCTCTGGTTTTGGTGAAAGGACAAATTAAACAGCGCCTGAGCGTGAATACAATTTCATTTACCCAATCATACCGAAGATGCTGGTCTGAGTGTCTGGAAATTATCGTTAATCCGACAGGTCAGTTGCCCGGCTATCACTGGCAGGGTATCGCTGAAAAATCCGTTTATTGCCGCCCGGAAGGCCTTCGCCGTGGCAAAATACCGGTTGTTCCGGGCATGCTCATTCATGACCTTCCACAACCGCTCAATCGGATTCAGATTCGGGCTGTAAGGAGGCAGGTAGTGCAGTTCAATATTCATCACCACCGCCCAGTCCTGCACCAGTGAGGCACGGTGATACGGTGCACCATCCAGTATAAGATGCACTTTCTGCCTGACCGGGTAAGTCTGCCGGATAGCGATGAAAAACTCACAAATGGTTCTGGCATTAATCTGCGCATAATCGCAGGTCACTGTCCGGGCGATGTCGTTCAGGCTGAGTGCCCCGATGATATTCATCCGGGTACGGCTGCCGGTGGTTTTAACCGCTTTGCGCTCACCCCGGCGTATCCAGCCACCACTCAGTTTCGTTGACTGCGTGGGATGCACCGCATCCATAAACAGGATGGGTTCGCTGTCACCCGCCGTCAGCTTCAGAGCCTCATATTCAGCCATGAACTGCTGCTGTTTTTCTTCGCTGAACTTATGCGGGACGCCCGTCGGCTTTTTCCATGAAAAACCATTGCGGTGAAGCCACTTGTTCATCCCCGGAATGGAGTAAGACACACCGAAACGCTCGCTGACGAGGGCAACAATACTGGCTGTACTCACATGTACGTCATCGGTCAGCAAACAGATTAACTCTGCTGAGTGCGCAGAACTGAGATGCTCCTGAGAACCACCGTTTTCAGAGGTCAGCTTACCCTCATCAAGATAATCCGCGATATGGCGCAGGACGGTGGTCTCATGGATAAGCTGGGACTGCGCAATCATGGTCGTTGACCAGCCCTGAGCAGAGAGGAGTACGCAGCGAATTCTGTCGCAGACACGGCGGTCACGGCTTAGGCGGTGCTGAGCCTCAAGGGCTGCAATCTGTTCGGGTGAGAGTCTGATGTTCATGAATTAAGCATGATCCCCTGACTGCATGAAATCAAGCAGTTTCAATGATCACGGGTATAGTCTCCGCATGCTGTATTGCTTTTTTAGCTGTCATTATTGCTATGCTTTGCTTTTTTAAATATACCAAAAGAATTGATGTTGTCGGCGAGGTTATTACTCTGCCCCATCCTCTTAATATCTCCTCGCCGCAGCTTGGTTCGATCTCGAAACAGTATGTCCAGGTTGGTGATGTTGTTAAGAAAGGCACCGTGTTATTTGAGCTTGATGTATCCAAAAATACCGACGTTGGCAACGTCAGCGATACTAATATTTCAATGGTGAAAGCCAAGATTGTCAATGCTGAAGATATCATCAAAAAACTAAAAGCTAACAAAGATGATTTTATTGGCACAACGCATCGCCAGATTCAGCGCTATGAGCGCTCCCTTGATGAAACCGAGAAAATGCTGACGACGGCTAAAAAAGGTCTTTCACATATTGAGAATTCGCTGCAGAGCTATAGCAACTACCTGCGGCGAGGGCTGATCAATAAAGATCAGTACAATAATCAGCACTCTCTTTTCGTCCAGCAGCAAAATGCGTTTCAGTCATTATCATCGCAGAAAATGCAGATAGAACTGCAGCTCACCCAGACCCGTAGCGATTTAACGGTAAAGACCGCTGAGCTTGATAATCAGATTACTTCACAATATAGCCAGCTGAGAGATCTGCAAACGCAGTTAATCGAAAATAGCGCCAGCGGAAGAATTTTAGTTAAGTCAACGATTGACGGCCGGGTGGAATCGATAGCCGTTACGCGTGGCCAAATGATCGAGGCCGGCAGCAGCTTAGCTCAGGTTAAGCAGCTTAGCGGTATTGACTACTATTTATTGCTATGGCTCCCCGATAACAGTTTACCCTATGTCAAAATCGGCGATACCGTGAACATTCGCTACGATGCTTTTCCTTCAGATAAGTTTGGGCAATTCTCTGGCAAAGTGATGTCCATTTCATCAATGCCGGTTACCCGCCGGGAATTATCTGACTACGGTAATAGTCAGGCTAACAGTAATACGTCGCCGACGCTCTATAAAGCTATTATCAACGTTAAAGAAAAAGAGTTTATTTATAAGAACAGAACGCTTGTGCTGTCTAATGGCCTTAAGGCGAAGAGCATTGTTTTTACCGAGGAAAGGCCGCTGTATCAGTGGCTGTTCTCACCAGTATATAAAGTAGTTCAGAGCCTTAAGGGACCCAACGATGAATAAAGACGTGCTTGATTCAATTTTTAGAAGGATCAACTTTTCAATCAGGAACAAGGTCCCGGTTATTATACAGTCTGAATCAACGGAGTGCGGCAATGCCTGCTTATCAATGATTTGTGGGTTCTACGGCAAAGATATCGATCTGTTCAACTTTCGCAATATCTATGGTTCATCATCTAACGGGACGACGCTAAATGCTCTGGCGACTATTGCGCAGAAGGCTGGCCTGAAGACGCGGGCGCTATCTCTGGATATTGAAGAGATCGGCGAGCTCCGTATGCCCTGCATACTGCACTGGTCGTTAAATCATTTTGTCGTGCTGGTCGCGGTAAAAGGTAAGCGTTTTATTATTAACGATCCGGCGCTTGGGCGGCGCGTGGTCCACGGTAAGGAAATATCAGAAAACTTCAGCGGCATTGCGCTCGAGGCATGGCCGGATAGCGGCTTTGTTCAGGAAAAGCAGCGCTCGCGGCTGAGGCTGCGGGAGCTAATGCACAACATTGTTGGCCTGAAGTCGGCGCTGACGAAAATATTGATGCTGTCGATAGTCATTGAAACGGTGAATTTGCTGCTGCCGATGGGCACGCAGGTTGTTACCGATCATGTTATTACCGCACATGATGAAAACCTGCTGCTGGTGATCTGCGTCGGGCTAATGTTTTTCACGATATTTAAAACCTGGGTCAGTATGCTCCGCGCGTGGGTTTCGCTAAAGCTGAATACGCTGACCGACGTGCAGTGGAAAACGAGCTTTTTCGATCATCTGATCGGCCTGCCGCTCGCGTTCTTTGAGAAACGCCAGCTGGGGGATATACAGTCGCGGTTTGCTTCTCTCGATACTATCCGCTCAACCTTCACTAACAGCATCGTCAGCGGAATTATTGACTCAATCATGACCATCGGCCTGCTGGTGATGCTGTGTCTGTACGGCGGCTGGCTGGCGTGGGTGGTGGTGGGATTCACCGTGTGCTACGCCGCGATGCGCGCGATCACCTATAAATTCTACCGTGCCATTAATGAAGAGTTAATCGTCAAACGCGCGCGCTCGGGCTCGCATTTTATGGAGTCGCTGTACGGCATCGCGACGATAAAATCGCTTAACCTGAAAAACAGGCGCTCCCAGCATTGGCTGAATACCAATATCGATGTCAGCAACGCAGGTCTGAAGCAAACGCGTTTCGATATGCTGTTTGGCGGCATTAATACGTTCATTAACTCGACCGATCAGGTTGTCATTTTATGGCTCGGTGCGCAGATGGTTATGGATAACACCATGACTATCGGTATGTATATGGCGTTTAACGCCTATCGCGGCCAGTTTGCGCAGCGCGCCGCGGCGCTCATCGATCTCACTATGCAGCTGAAAATGCTGTCGCTACATAACGAGCGCATTTCAGAAATTGTCTATAGCGAACCCGAGGTTGAGTCGCCGGTAAGAAAGATTTTTGCAGATGATATCGGCGTTTCTTTAGAAGTGCAGAATTTGGCCTATCAGTACGACAGGCTGTCAAAACCGGTTTTTTCTAACGTCAATATCAGCGTTGCCGCTGGGGAATCCGTCGCGCTGATCGGCGCGTCGGGCATCGGTAAAACAACGTTACTCAAAGTCATGTCCGGCCTGCTGACGCCCGAGCGGGGGGATATATTTATTGGCGGTTTTGATATTAACAAAATCGGCATTAATAACTTCCGCAGCAATATCGCCTGCGTATTACAGGAGGACCGCCTGTTTTCCGGGTCGATTGCCGATAATATTTCCGGCTTTGATGAGGAGATGGATCGGGCTCTGCTCGTTGACTGCGCAATGAAATGCAATATCCATGAAGAGATTCTGCGCATGCCGATGGGCTATGAAACGATTATCGGTGAACTTGGCGCCGGGATCTCTGGCGGTCAAAAGCAGCGCCTGCTTATTGCCCGGGCGCTGTACCAAAAACCGAAAATTCTATTTATGGATGAAGCCACCAGTCATCTTGATATTAATAATGAAAAGATGGTCAACGCGGCAATTGAATCTTTAAACATCACCCGGATTATTATTGCTCACCGTCCTTCAACCATCGCCTGTGCCGATCGGATCATTGATTTAGCGAAACTTACCTTATTGCCACAGCAGCCTACTACGGAGACTATTTTATGAACATCTTAACGGGCATTAATACCGGGATCATTAAATCACCCAACGCCGTGCGGGCGTTGGCCCTGAAGATGCAAAGCGTCTTGACTGCGGAAACGCTTATGTACCTGCCGCCGGATCGGGTACAGGACCTGGTTTTTGCTGTTTTCTGCGGTTACCGCAGGCTGCAGATGATGTTCCGCGAGGATCCTGAAAGCATCAGAGCGCGCACCATCGCTGATACCGAGCGCTTAAACAACCGCGCGCTCTCCGTCACCCTTGATGAGATACAGAACCCTGATGTCGCGCTGCGGGTGACCGATTTTGTGATGAAAGATCGTCAGGATAAGGTCACTTTTCTGTTCTTTTTGCAAAATGAGGCGGTGATATCTGTGGATCTGACGGTCACACAGATGGAGTTTCTGCTCAATCTTGTGTTGGCAACGATACACAAGACCGAGGATGCGGCGTTTATTTCTCTGGCCCTGCAGGCTAACGATTTTATTCCGTTCTATACCGTCGATTTTGCCAATATCGACAGCAGCGGGGTTAACTATAATAAATTTAACGTGCCGGCCTGGAAATTCTCAGCCTTCAGCGATTTTTATTCGCTGGTTATGATTGGGGACGATGGCAATATCCCGTGCGGAGCCATCATTAAAGCGATGCCGGAGATTGAAGCGAGCCGGGTTAAGGCGATTGGCGAATTATTAGTAAATAATAACCCGCTGCTGGCTCCCTACCGGCAGCGAACGCTGGCCTTTGCGTGTGAAAAAATTGCTCCCGGGGTGAGAGAAGAGGAGATGGAGAAGCTGCTGCGGGCGCATATCCAGCATCGAGCAGCGAAGATGTCTCCATCAACGTGCTAGGCTGTGTCCCGTAATCACCTGAGCTATAGTAACTGTCTGTTTCCACAACATATTAAACTATGGCTCGCTACGACATTCCCGATGAAGCATGGACTATCATCCAACCCTTTCTGCCAGCAGCGTCTGCCTCTCCACAGGCCGGGCGTCCGTGGGCGGAGCATCGTATGATCATCAACGGCATGTTCTGGGTGCTGTGTTCAGGTGCACCATGGCGTGATTTACCTGAACGGTACGGCCCATGGAAGACCGTTTATAACCGCTTTAACCGATGGTCAAAATCGGGTGTGATTAACATTATTTTCAACAAGTTACTTTCAGCTCTGGATGCACATGGCCTCGTGGACTGGTCGGCCACTGCACTGGATGGCAGCAATATCCGGGCGCTGAAATGTGCTGCCGGTGCGCAAAAAAACAACCCGATATCACCGGAGATAATGGGCTGGGTCGCTCTCGCGGTGGTTTTGGCACCAAAATTCATCTGGCGACAGACGGAAGTGGTCTGCCGTTAAACATCGTACTGAGTCCCGGTCAGGCTCACGAAAGCCAGTTTGCACAACGTCTTCTGGACGGTATCGGTGTTCAGCGCCAGAACGGAAGTATCAAGCGCCGTGGTCATGCAGTACTGGCTGATAAAGCCTACTCCGGACATGCGTTACGTAACGAACTGAAAAGAAGAGGGATAAAAGTTGTCATCCCGCGTAAATCCAATGAAAAAATGGCCACAGATGGTCGTTCACCACTCGATCGTGAAGCCTACCGCAATCGCAATGTTGTTGAGAGGTGCTTTGGTCGCCTGAAAGAATACCGCCGCATTGCCACACGTTACGACAAAACGGCGAGGAATTATCTGGCGATGGTGAAACTGGGTTGCATCCGATTGTTTTACAAGAGGTTATGTAATTAAGGGACACAGCCTAGCTTCCTCCTGATAAGTCGGCGAGCGGGGCGAAGCGCGTCCGGCCCGCCGCTGCTGGGTTATGCCCGCTGCGCCGGGCGTCGGTGCCGATACAGCCACATCAGCTTATAGGCCGCCGGAATAATAAACAGCGACAGCAGCGGGGCGGTGATCATCCCGCCAATCATCGGCGCGGCGATGCGGCTCATCACCTCGGAACCGGCGCCGGTGCCCCATAAAATTGGCAGCAGGCCGGCGATAATCACCGCCACGGTCATCGCCTTTGGCCGCACGCGCAGCACCGCGCCCTGATACAGCGCCTCGTCGAGCCGGTCTGCGCTGAAGGTTGCCGCGTTTTCCAGCGTCGGTTCCGCTTCAATGGCGTGGCGCAGGTACATCAGCATCACCACGCCAAACTCCGCCGCTACCCCGGCAAGGGCGATAAAGCCGGTGCCGGTCGCTACCGACAGATGGAACCCCATCCAGTAGAGGAACCAGATGCCGCCGACCAGCGCGAACGGCACGCTGGCGACGATTAGCAGCGCTTCGCCAACGCGACGGAACGCCAGGTACAGCAGCACGAAAATGATCATCAGCGTCATAGGGACCATCAGCTTCAGCTTCTGGTTGGCGCGTTCGAGCAGCTCAAACTGGCCGGAGTAGGAGACGCTGGTCCCCGGCTTCAGCTTCACGCCCTCGACGACGGCCCGCTGCAGATCGTGAACCACCGAAACCATGTCGCGATCCCGGACGTCGATATAGATCCAGCTGGTCGGGCGGGCGTTCTCGGTTTTCAGCATCGACGGACCGGTTACCACCTTCACCTCCGCCACGTCGCCGAGGACGATTTGCTGCTTCAGCGGCGTCAGGATCGGCAGCTGGCGCAGGGCCTCCGGGCTATCGCGATAGCTCTGCGGGTAGCGGATGTTGATCGGATAGCGTTCAACGCCTTCCACCGTTTCGCCCACCATCGCGCCGCCTATGGCCGATGAGACGAACAGCTGCACGTCGCCGACGCTCATGCCGTAGCGGGCGGCCTTCTCACGGTTAATATCGATATTGAGATAGCGTCCGCCGACCAGCCGTTCCGCCAGCGCCGAGGTGACGCCCGGCACGGTGCGGGCCACGGCTTCAATCTGCTCGGCGCTCGCGTCGATGTCGGCGAGGTTGCTGCCGGAGACCTTTATACCGATTGGGCTTTTGATCCCGGTGGAGAGCATATCGATCCGGTTACGGATCGGCGGCACCCACAGGTTGGCGAGCCCCGGCAGGCGCACGGTTTTATCCAGCTCCTCGACGATCTTCTCCATGGTCATCCCCGGGCGCCACTGATCCTGCGGCTTGAGCTGAATGGTCGTCTCGACCATCTCCAGCGGCGCGGAATCGGTGGCGGTCTCGGCCTTGCCGGTCTTGCCGAACACGCGGGCCACTTCCGGCACCGTCATGATCAGCTTATCTGTCTTCTGCAGCATATCCGCCGCCTGCGAGGCGGAAATCCCCGGCAGCGTCGACGGCATATACAGCAGATCGCCTTCGTTGATCTGCGGTAGAAACTCGCCGCCCACCCGACTGAGGGGCCAGATAACCGTCAGGATCGTCAGCGCCGCGACCAGCAGGGTCGTCTTCGGCCAGCGCAGCACCTTTAGCAGCAGGGGGTGATAAATGCGGATCAGCAAACGGTTGAGCGGGTTGCTGCTCTCCGCCGGGATCCTGCCGCGGATCCACAATCCCATCAGGATCGGGATCGCCACGATCGCCAGCAGGGCCGCCCCGGCCATCGACCAGGTTTTGGTAAACGCCAGCGGGCCGAACAGCTTCCCTTCCTGCCCTTCGAGGGTGAAAATCGGGATAAACGACAGGGTGATAATCAGCAGGCTGATAAACAGCGCTGGGCCGACTTCCACCGAAGCGTCGGTGATGATTTTCCAGCGCGTCTCGTTATCGGGCCGCTCTCCGGGATGCTGATGATCCCACTCCTCCAGCCGCTTATGGGCGTTTTCTATCATCACGATGGCGGCATCGACCATCGCCCCCACCGCAATCGCAATCCCGCCGAGCGACATGATGTTGGCGTTCAGCCCCTGGAAATGCATCATGATAAAGGCGAAGCACAGGCCGAGCGGCAGAGAGATAATGGCGACCAGCGCCGAGCGTATGTGCCACAGGAACAGGGCGCAGACCAGCGCAACAACGATAAACTCCTCCAGCAGCTTTGCGCTGAGGTTGTCGATGGCCCGATCGATCAGCTGGCTGCGGTCATAGGTGGTGACCACCTCAACCCCTTCCGGCAGGCTGCCCTGCAGGGACGCCAGCTTGCTTCTTACGGCCGAAATAACTTCGCGGGCGTTCTTACCGGAGCGCAGGATCACCACGCCGCCGGCCACTTCACCTTCACCGTTCAGTTCGGCAATGCCGCGGCGCATTTCCGGGCCGATTTGTACCCTGGCGACGTCGCGCAGATATACCGGCACGCCGCTGTCGCCGGTTGTCAGCACGATATTGTTAAAATCGTCGAGGCTTTGCAGATAGCCGCTGGCGCGCACCATATACTCGGCTTCCGCCAGCTCGACGGAAGAGCCGCCGGCCTCCTGGTTGGCGCTATCCAGCGCCGATTTCACTGCCGCCAGGGTAATGCCGTACTGGGTCAGCTTCAGCGGATCGACAACGACCTGATACTCTTTAACCGCGCCGCCCACCGACGCCACTTCCGAAACGTCCGGGATGGTTTTCAGCTCATATTTTAAAAACCAGTCCTGCAGCGATCTCAGCTCAGCGAGGTCGTGCTTGCCGCTGCGATCGACCAGCGCGTACTCGTAGATCCAGCCGACGCCGGTGGCATCCGGCCCCATCTCGGCGCTGACGCCGGCCGGGAGCTTGCCCTGCACCTGGTTGAGGTATTCCAGCACCCTTGAGCGCGCCCAGTAGGGATCGGTGCCGTCGGCAAAAATCACGTAGACGTAGGAAGCGCCGAACTGCGAGAAGCCGCGCACCGTTTTGGCGCCCGGCACCGACAGCATGGTAGTGGTCAGCGGCCAGGTGACCTGGTTTTCAACGATTTGCGGCGCCTGTCCGGGGTAGCTGGTCTTGACGATCACCTGCACGTCGGAGAGATCCGGCAGCGCGTCCACCGGCGTGTGGACAATGGTCCACGTCCCCCAGATGCTGAGGAACAGCGCTCCCATCATCACCAGAAAGCGGTTAGCCACCGAGCGACGGATAATCCATTCAATCATTTGCTATCTCCTCAGTGCGCATGCGCCGGGTTATTCGGCATATTCGGCGCCGCGGCGGTCGGCCGGGCGCGCATCCGATCCAGCGCGCCGGAGATATTGGCTTCGGAATCAATCAGGAACAGGCCGCTGGCGACCACCTTCTCTCCTTCGCGAATACCGGAGCGGATCGCCGTCATATCGCCGGACTGCTGGAAGACCTCGACCCGTTTCGGCACGAAGCGGCCGTCGCCGTCCACGGTGATGACCCGCTGTTCCGCGCCGCTGTCGATCAGCGCTTTCGACGGGATCAGCAGCATCGGCTGACTCTGCGCGTTCAGCTTCAGCCAGGCGGTCATTCCCGGTTTCAGCGCTTCATCCGGGTTATCGACCTGCAGACGCAGCTGCAGCGTGCGGGTGGCCGCATCCACGCCGGGCAGAATGCTCCATTTACTGATGGTGAAGGCTTTGTCCGGCCATGCCGGAACGGAAAGGACAAACTGCGAAGCGTCTTTAATCAGCCATGCGATGGATTCCGGCACCGAGGCGCTAATCCACACCGGGTCCATGCCCTGAATTTTGGCCACCACGTTATCTTTGGCGATGTTCATGCCGGCGCGTAGATCAAAGGCGGTAATCACGCCGTCAATCGGCGCTTTTAGGGTGAAGCGGGTCTGAATTTTGCGCGTCGCCTTCAGGCGGCGGATATCGTCATCCGGCATCCCGGCGAGGCGCAGCCGCTCGAGGATCCCCTCCACCTGGGTGGCGGTGCCGCCGGTTTCCTGCAGCAGCAGATATTCGCTCTGCGCCTCGACCCAGTCGGGAATGGTCAGGTCGATCAGCGGAGTGCCTTGCTTAATCTTATCGCCGACGGTTAACGGGTAGACCCTGTCGATAAAGCCCGCCGCGCGCGCCTGGACGATGACAAACTGGTATTCGTTATAGCTGACGTTGGCCGGGAAGGTCCGGGCGTAGCTTAGCGGCCCGCGCGCGACGGCGGCGGTTTTGACGCCCAGATTCTGCGTTTGCGTCGGGTCGATGCGTACGCCCGGGGCGGCCGAGGGCTGGGCCTCTTCATCGGCGTATTTGGCCACCAGGTCCATATCCATAAACGGCGATTTTCCCGGCTTATCAAAACGCGTATTGGGGTACATCGGGTCATACCAGAACAGGACTTTACGCGCCTGCCCGGCGGCTGGCTCCGCGTCGCCCGCAGGGTGGACGGGCGAAAGCCCGATATAGAGGCCCGCTGCAATAATGCCGCCAAGAGACATACTGCTGATAATGAGCGCAGCGGTTTTAAGTTTTAGAGAGGCCATCGTAATGCGCTCCGTGAACACCTTTATTAGTTAACGTGGATATCCTGTAATAAGGAGAGGCCGCCCTGCTGGATAAAGGTAAAAGTGACCTTATCGCCGGGCTTAATCGCGTTAAGCTGGGTTTGCGGGGTGATGGTGAAGCGCATAGTCATCGGCGGCCAGTTCAGCGCCGGGATGGCGTCATGGTCGATAGTGACTTTTTTACTTTCCATATCAATGGTTTTAACTTCACCGGTGGTGCTGATGACCTGCACCTGCCCGGCGGCTGGCGCGGCGGACATCATTTCGCCATGCTGGTGCCCGGCGGCTTGGGCGCCGGAGACCGCTGCAGACAGAAGAAGGCCCAAAATGACCGTTTTTGCGACATGATTCATGATTAACACTCCTGATATTCAATAATGGGTTATGCCAGCCAGCCGCCGCCGAGGGCGGTAAAGAGTCTGAATTTCGTTAACCTGGCGGGCGTAGTTGAGATCCAGCAGGGCCTGCTGCGTGGCGAACAGCGAACGTTCGGCGTCCAGCACTTCGATATAGCTGACCGCGCCATGCTGATAGAGCGTTCTGGCGCGCTGTAGGGTGATTTGCAGGGAGGCGAAATAGCGCTGCTGGGCGCTGATTTGATCCGCCAGGCTCTGGCGCAGGGCCAGGGCGTCGGCCACCTCTTTAAAGGCGTTCTGGATTTTCTGTTCGTAATTCACCACCGACTGCTGCTGGCGGATTTCGGCGACATCGAGATTGGCCTGATTACGCCCGGCGTTGAATATCGGCAGCTCGATTTTAGGGATGAAATTCCACATCCCGCTGGCGGGATTAAACAGGCTGGAGAGGTCGGCGCTGCTGGCGGAAAGCGAGCTGGTTAGCGTAATCGACGGGAAGAAAGCCGCCCGCGCGGCGCCGATATTGGCGTTCGCCGCCCGCAGCTCGTGCTCGGCCTCTAAAATATCGGGACGCTGGAGTAAGATCTGCGAGGAGAGGGCGGGCGGCAGCCTGACGCTGTGAATATCCGCCGCGCTGCCGGCCGCGTCGTCTGGCAGCCGCTGATAGCTGCCCAGCAGCAGCTGCAGGGCGTTATTGGCCTGCGCCAGCTCGCCTTCTCGCCTGGCGATGTCGGCGCGGGTGCTTTCAATCACCCCGCGCGCCTGCTCCAGCGCCAGCACGCTACTGCTGCCGGTCAGCAGCTGTTTCTCTACAAAAGCGTAGGACTGGCGGTAGTTTTGTAGCGTCTCGCGCGCCACGGCGAGCTGCGCTGCGGCCAGCCGCTGGTTGAAGTAGCTTTGCGCAACGTTTGAAATTAATAAGATGTGCACCGCGCGCCGGGCTTCTTCGCTGGCGAAAAAGGTCTGCCGCTGCGCCTCGCTCATGTTTTTCAGGCGGCCGAAGAAGTCGAGATCGAAGCTGAGGTTCAGCCCGGCCTGATAGTCGCTGCTGGTGGCGGTATCGCCTTTGAGCTTCCCGCCGTAGGTGCTGCTGGCGGCGTTGCTCAACTGTGGATAACGGTCGGCATCGGTCACGCCGTACTGCGCCCGCGCTTCCTGTACTTTCAGGGTTGCCATGCGCAGGTCCCGGTTATCGACGAGCGCGGTCGCAATCAGCGATTTAACCTGCGGATCGGCGAAAAAGGCGCGCCAGCCGCTGTCCTGATAGCCCGCAGGCGGCGCAACCAGTTTGTTCTGGCTGAGGGAGAACTGCTGCGGCACCGGCGAAGGCGGCTGTCGGTACTCCGGGGCTAAGGAGAGACAGCCCGTCAGAATAAAAATAACGCTGAGAGAAACAAGCTTTAACTGGCGCATAGTGGCAGATTTATCGGCTATCAGGGAATGCCTCGTACTTTACGCAACGGCGTCTGTTTGACGCGTGACGGGAAAATGACAAAGCTGTCATTTTCCTGAGAATTCATTGCTATCCGGTTTGGCTCCTCTAAAATTGAAAGCCCGCACAACCGGCGCGTGAAGGAGCAGGTGATGAAGATTTTGATCGTCGAAGATGAGATGAAAACCGGTGAGTACCTGACGAAAGGGCTGACGGAAGCCGGTTTTGTTGTCGATCTGGCGGATAACGGTCTGAACGGCTATCACCTGGCGATGACCAGCGATTACGATCTGCTGATCCTCGATATCATGCTGCCGGACGTGAACGGCTGGGATATCGTCAGAATGCTGCGATCCGCCGATAAGGGCATGCCGATCCTGCTGCTGACCGCGCTGGGGACCGTTGAGCATCGGGTGAAGGGGCTGGAACTCGGGGCCGATGACTATCTGGTGAAGCCCTTTGCCTTCGCCGAGCTGCTGGCGCGCGTCAGGACGCTCCTGCGCCGCGGGGCGGCGACGATCGTTGAGAGCCAGTTTCAGGTGGCGGACTTAACGCTCGACCTGGTTAGCCGCAGGGTGACCCGCGCGGGCGCGCGCATCACGCTGACCAGCAAAGAGTTTACGCTGCTGGAGTTCTTTATCCGCCATCAGGGGGAAGTTCTGCCCCGTTCGCTGATCGCCTCTCAGGTGTGGGATATGAATTTTGACAGCGACACCAACGCCATTGACGTGGCGGTGAAGCGGCTGCGGGGCAAAATCGATAATGATTTTGAGCCGAAGCTTATCCAGACCGTGCGCGGCGTCGGCTACGTGCTTGAGGTGCCGGATGGCGATTAAGCTGCTGCAGCGGCCTTTTTCGCTGGCGACGCGGCTGACCTTTTTTATCAGCCTGGCGACGATAGTGGCCTTTTTCGCCTTCACCTGGATAATGATCCACTCGGTAAAGGCGCACTTTGAAGAGCGTGATGCCCACGATCTCAGGCAACTGGCCACCACCCTTGAGACGGTGCTCAACCACACCGACTCTCCTCAGGCGCGGCGGCTGGAGATCTTAAAGAACGTGATCGATGGCTACGCCAACGTCTTTATTTGCCTCGATGACGGCAGCGGCAAGATCCTGTTCCAGTCGCCGAATGGCCCGGATCTCAGCCATATCATGAGTACGCCGGGGCTCGCCGCCAGATTGCAGGATGGCAACGTCATTTCGTGGGTCGATCCGCATCCGCGGGCGTTAAGCCATGACAATCACCAGATGCAGACCCGCTCCTGGCGGCTGATTATGCTGCCGCTTAGCCGCGCGGCGGAAGGCAGGCCGGACTACCGCCTGCTGATGGCCCTGTCGATCGATTTTCATCTCCACTATATTAACGAGCTGAAGGCGAGGCTGATTTCGGCGGCGACGATGATCAGTATCCTTATCATCTTCATCGTGCTGTTCGTGGTCTATCACGGACATAAGCCGATTCGCCGGGTCAGCCGACAGATTCAAAACATTACTTCTCGCGACCTCGATGTGCGCTTAAACCCGCAGTCCGTGCCGATTGAGCTGGAGCGGCTGGTGCTGTCGTTTAACCACATGCTTGAACGTATAGAGGATGTGTTTACCCGTCAGTCCAACTTTTCCGCAGATATTGCCCATGAGATCCGCACGCCGATCACCAACCTGGTGACCCAGACGGAGATCGCGCTCAGTCAGACCCGCAGCCAGAAAGAGCTGGAAGATGTGCTGTACTCCAATCTGGAAGAGTTCTCGCGGATGTCGCGAATGGTCAGCGATATGCTGTTTTTGGCGCAGGCTGACAATAATCAGCTGATTCCGGAGCTAAAAGCGCTGAATCTGGCCGATGAGGTCAGCAAGGTCTTCGACTTCTTTGAAGCCTGGGCCGAGGAGCGGGAAGTGGCCCTGCGCTTTAGCGGCAGCGCCTGCTGGGTAGTTGGTGATCCGCTAATGCTGCGCCGGGCGATGAGCAATTTGCTCTCTAACGCTATCCGCTATACGCCTGGCGGCCGGGCGGTCACCGTTCATCTGACCGAGGCCAATGACCAGGTTCAACTGGTCGTTGAGAATCCGGGAGCGCCGATCCCTGCGGAACATTTGTCGCGGCTTTTCGACCGCTTCTACCGCGTCGATCCCTCCCGCCAGCGGAAAGGCGAGGGGAGCGGCATAGGGCTGGCGATCGTTAAATCAATCGTCACGGCGCACCGCGGCAGCGTGGCGGTGGAGTCCGACGTACGCGCAACCCGCTTTATTCTGATGCTGCCAAAACGGGCGTAGTAAAAGCAGGCTATAAAAAGAAGCCCGGCGGCGCCAGGCTTCGGGACGCTTACTCTTCGAAGTACCAGTAGCCCTGGTTGATAAGGCGCGTCAGCTCGGCGATAAATTGCGGGTTGTGCAGCGCCTTGCCCAGCTCATCTTTACCCAGCGAGGTGTAGCGGCACAGCGCGTCCAGCGCCTCGGCATCGGTGATTGCCAGCGCTTCGCTGTTTACAAAGAAGCTGTCGCCGATATGCAGTACCCGCAGGCCGCTCAGGCGGGCCAGCGTTTCGCCGCCGTTCAGAGCATCAACAACCTCTTCTTCTGCATAAGGCGGCTCGGCCGGCGCGATGTCCAGATCGTGACGCGGGGTGGTGGCAAAGCGGCCGAACCACTGGGTGAACTCCTCCGGCTGGCTAATCATGTCGATCATCATTCCGCGCAGGCGTTCGAGCTCATACTCTTCTACCCGGCCGGGGTGTTCGCGACAGGTCAGGTCCGGATCGCTATAGTGCTCGCCGCCAAGATCGTTTTCCAGCGCGTAGTCGGCAAAGCTGCTGATCAGGTCGCGACCGTTTGGCCCACGGAAGCCAACGGAGTAATTCAGCGCCGTTTCGTGGGTGATGCCGTCGTGCGGGAATCCTGGCGGGATATAAAGGATATCGCCCGGTTCGAGGTCTTCATCAATAATCGGCGGGAAAGGATCGACGTGCAGCAGCGCCGGGTGCGGGCAGAACTGACGCATCGGCAGCTTGTCGCCTACGCGCCAGCGGCGGCTGCCCATGCCCTGAATAATGAAGACATCATACTGGTCGATATGCGGGCCAACGCCGCCGCCCGGGACCGAGAAGGAGATCATCAGGTCATCCAGACGCCAGTCAGGCAGCACGCGGAACGGGCGAACCAGCTCGGCGGCGGGCATATGCCAGTGGTTTACCGCCTGCGCCAGCAGCGACCAGCCGGTTTCGCCCAGGCCATCAAAATGTTCGAACGGCCCGTTGCTGGCCTGCCACTGCTCGTTCACCAGGCTGACCAGCCGACTGTCGACTTCCGGTTCCATGGCCAGACCCGCCAGCTCGTCCGGGGTGATCGGATCGACGAAGTTCGGGAAAGCATTCTTTAATACTATCGGCTGCTTTTGCCAGTACTTCTCTAAAAACTCGGGCCAGTTAATATTCAGTTGATAAGCCATAGATTCACACCACTAAGGAAGAAACGGCCCTGATTATAGAAAGGTGTGAACCGAGGGCGCCTTGTCGTGAGTCAAAGCGGCTGCTTAATCCGCCGTTTGTGGCCTCTCTAAACCAGAGGGCGTCATCTGCGCGCAGGTCGCCGCGCATTTTTTGAAAAAACGGTATGTTGTCTGCAATGAGCCGCAGGCCGTGCCAGGCCTGGGTTTTATCGGTTTTTGCTATCTGAGATATGGATGGGTAAGTTCAAATAATGAGCGCTTGATAGGTTTTTTGTATTTTATGGCTTGCCATACCAAAAGAACTCCCTATAATGCGCTCCCACTGACACGGCAAATGTGAACAACTTCACAGATTAAGCCGGGTCGCAAGAGAAAAATCCTGAATTAAAGGGTTGACTCTGCAAGAGGAAAGCGTATTATACGCCACCTCGCAACGGTGAGCGAAAGCCGCGTTGCACTGCTCTTTAACAATTTATCAGACAATCTGTGTGGGCACTCAAAGTGACATGGATTCTTAACGTCTTCGGACGAAAAATGAATACCAAGTCTCTGAGTGAACATACGTAATTCATTACGAAGTTTAATTCACGAGCATCAAACTTAAATTGAAGAGTTTGATCATGGCTCAGATTGAACGCTGGCGGCAGGCCTAACACATGCAAGTCGAACGGTAGCACAGAGAGCTTGCTCTCGGGTGACGAGTGGCGGACGGGTGAGTAATGTCTGGGAAACTGCCTGATGGAGGGGGATAACTACTGGAAACGGTAGCTAATACCGCATAACGTCGCAAGACCAAAGTGGGGGACCTTCGGGCCTCATGCCATCAGATGTGCCCAGATGGGATTAGCTTGTAGGTGAGGTAACGGCTCACCTAGGCGACGATCCCTAGCTGGTCTGAGAGGATGACCAGCCACACTGGAACTGAGACACGGTCCAGACTCCTACGGGAGGCAGCAGTGGGGAATATTGCACAATGGGCGCAAGCCTGATGCAGCCATGCCGCGTGTATGAAGAAGGCCTTCGGGTTGTAAAGTACTTTCAGCGAGGAGGAAGGTGTTGAGGTTAATAACCTCAGCAATTGACGTTACTCGCAGAAGAAGCACCGGCTAACTCCGTGCCAGCAGCCGCGGTAATACGGAGGGTGCAAGCGTTAATCGGAATTACTGGGCGTAAAGCGCACGCAGGCGGTCTGTTAAGTCAGATGTGAAATCCCCGGGCTCAACCTGGGAACTGCATTTGAAACTGGCAGGCTTGAGTCTTGTAGAGGGGGGTAGAATTCCAGGTGTAGCGGTGAAATGCGTAGAGATCTGGAGGAATACCGGTGGCGAAGGCGGCCCCCTGGACAAAGACTGACGCTCAGGTGCGAAAGCGTGGGGAGCAAACAGGATTAGATACCCTGGTAGTCCACGCTGTAAACGATGTCGACTTGGAGGTTGTTCCCTTGAGGAGTGGCTTCCGGAGCTAACGCGTTAAGTCGACCGCCTGGGGAGTACGGCCGCAAGGTTAAAACTCAAATGAATTGACGGGGGCCCGCACAAGCGGTGGAGCATGTGGTTTAATTCGATGCAACGCGAAGAACCTTACCTGGTCTTGACATCCGCGGAATTCAGCAGAGATGCTTTAGTGCCTTCGGGAACCGTGAGACAGGTGCTGCATGGCTGTCGTCAGCTCGTGTTGTGAAATGTTGGGTTAAGTCCCGCAACGAGCGCAACCCTTATCCTTTGTTGCCAGCGATTCGGTCGGGAACTCAAAGGAGACTGCCAGTGATAAACTGGAGGAAGGTGGGGATGACGTCAAGTCATCATGGCCCTTACGACCAGGGCTACACACGTGCTACAATGGCATATACAAAGAGAAGCGACCTCGCGAGAGCAAGCGGACCTCATAAAGTATGTCGTAGTCCGGATCGGAGTCTGCAACTCGACTCCGTGAAGTCGGAATCGCTAGTAATCGTGGATCAGAATGCCACGGTGAATACGTTCCCGGGCCTTGTACACACCGCCCGTCACACCATGGGAGTGGGTTGCAAAAGAAGTAGGTAGCTTAACCTTCGGGAGGGCGCTTACCACTTTGTGATTCATGACTGGGGTGAAGTCGTAACAAGGTAACCGTAGGGGAACCTGCGGTTGGATCACCTCCTTACCTGAAAGAACCTGCCTTTGTAGTGCTCACACAGATTGTCTGATGAAAAGTAAATAGCAAGGCGTCTTGCGATTGAGACTTCAGTGTCCCCTTCGTCTAGAGGCCCAGGACACCGCCCTTTCACGGCGGTAACAGGGGTTCGAATCCCCTAGGGGACGCCACTTGCTGGTATGTGAGTGAAAGACGCGTGCCGACATATCTCAAAACTGATTCTCAGGAATCACGTTTGAGATATTTGCTCTTTAAAAATCTGGATCAAGCTGAAAATTGAAACGACACACTGTTTCCTTTCTCCGTAATAAGAAAGGAAAAATGGTGTGTTCGAGTCTCTCAAATTTTCGCAACACGACTGTTTTACGAAACAGCTTCGGGTTGTGAGGTTAAGCGACTAAGCGTACACGGTGGATGCCCTGGCAGTCAGAGGCGATGAAGGACGTGCTAATCTGCGATAAGCGTCGGTAAGGTGATATGAACCGTTATAACCGGCGATTTCCGAATGGGGAAACCCAGTGCAATTCGTTGCACTATCGTTAAGTGAATACATAGCTTAACGAAGCGAACCGGGGGAACTGAAACATCTAAGTACCCCGAGGAAAAGAAATCAACCGAGATTCCCCCAGTAGCGGCGAGCGAACGGGGAGCAGCCCAGAACCTGAATCAGTTTGTGTGTTAGTGGAAGCGTCTGGAAAGTCGCAGGGTACAGGGTGATACTCCCGTACACTAAAATGCACATTCTGTGAGTTCGAAGAGTAGGGCGGGACACGTGGTATCCTGTCTGAATATGGGGGGACCATCCTCCAAGGCTAAATACTCCTGACTGACCGATAGTGAACCAGTACCGTGAGGGAAAGGCGAAAAGAACCCCGGCGAGGGGAGTGAAAAAGAACCTGAAACCGTGTACGTACAAGCAGTGGGAGCACCCTTCGGGGTGTGACTGCGTACCTTTTGTATAATGGGTCAGCGACTTATATTCTGTAGCAAGGTTAACCGTATAGGGGAGCCGCAGGGAAACCGAGTCTTAACTGGGCGTTAAGTTGCAGGGTATAGACCCGAAACCCGGTGATCTAGCCATGGGCAGGTTGAAGGTTGGGTAACACTAACTGGAGGACCGAACCGACTAATGTTGAAAAATTAGCGGATGACTTGTGGCTGGGGGTGAAAGGCCAATCAAACCGGGAGATAGCTGGTTCTCCCCGAAAGCTATTTAGGTAGCGCCTCGTGAACTCATCTTCGGGGGTAGAGCACTGTTTCGGCTAGGGGGTCATCCCGACTTACCAACCCGATGCAAACTACGAATACCGAAGAATGTTATCACGGGAGACACACGGCGGGTGCTAACGTCCGTCGTGAAGAGGGAAACAACCCAGACCGCCAGCTAAGGTCCCAAAGTCATGGTTAAGTGGGAAACGATGTGGGAAGGCCCAGACAGCCAGGATGTTGGCTTAGAAGCAGCCATCATTTAAAGAAAGCGTAATAGCTCACTGGTCGAGTCGGCCTGCGCGGAAGATGTAACGGGGCTAAACCATGCACCGAAGCTGCGGCAGCGACGCTTATGCGTTGTTGGGTAGGGGAGCGTTCTGTAAGCCGTTGAAGGTGGCCTGTGAGGGTTGCTGGAGGTATCAGAAGTGCGAATGCTGACATAAGTAACGATAAAGCGGGTGAAAAGCCCGCTCGCCGGAAGACCAAGGGTTCCTGTCCAACGTTAATCGGGGCAGGGTGAGTCGACCCCTAAGGCGAGGCCGAAAGGCGTAGTCGATGGGAAACAGGTTAATATTCCTGTACTCGGTGTTACTGCGAAGGGGGGACGGAGAAGGCTATGTTAGCCGGGCGACGGTTGTCCCGGTTTAAGCATGTAGGCGGAGGTTCCAGGTAAATCCGGAACCTTTTTAACGCTGAGGTGTGATGACGAGGCACTACGGTGCTGAAGTAACAAATGCCCTGCTTCCAGGAAAAGCCTCTAAGCATCAGGTAACAACGAATCGTACCCCAAACCGACACAGGTGGTCAGGTAGAGAATACCAAGGCGCTTGAGAGAACTCGGGTGAAGGAACTAGGCAAAATGGTGCCGTAACTTCGGGAGAAGGCACGCTGATGGTAAGTGAAGCGACTTGCTCGTGGAGCTGAAGTCAGTCGAAGATACCAGCTGGCTGCAACTGTTTATTAAAAACACAGCACTGTGCAAACACGAAAGTGGACGTATACGGTGTGACGCCTGCCCGGTGCCGGAAGGTTAATTGATGGGGTTATCCTTAGGGAGAAGCTCTTGATCGAAGCCCCGGTAAACGGCGGCCGTAACTATAACGGTCCTAAGGTAGCGAAATTCCTTGTCGGGTAAGTTCCGACCTGCACGAATGGCGTAATGATGGCCAGGCTGTCTCCACCCGAGACTCAGTGAAATTGAACTCGCTGTGAAGATGCAGTGTACCCGCGGCAAGACGGAAAGACCCCGTGAACCTTTACTATAGCTTGACACTGAACACTGGTCCTTGATGTGTAGGATAGGTGGGAGGCTTTGAAGTGTGGACGCCAGTCTGCATGGAGCCATCCTTGAAATACCACCCTTTAATGGCTGGTGTTCTAACGTGGGCCCCTGATCGGGGTTGCGGACAGTGTCTGGTGGGTAGTTTGACTGGGGCGGTCTCCTCCCAAAGAGTAACGGAGGAGCACGAAGGTTAGCTAATCCTGGTCGGACATCAGGAGGTTAGTGCAATGGCATAAGCTAGCTTGACTGCGAGCGTGACGGCGCGAGCAGGTGCGAAAGCAGGTCATAGTGATCCGGTGGTTCTGAATGGAAGGGCCATCGCTCAACGGATAAAAGGTACTCCGGGGATAACAGGCTGATACCGCCCAAGAGTTCATATCGACGGCGGTGTTTGGCACCTCGATGTCGGCTCATCACATCCTGGGGCTGAAGTAGGTCCCAAGGGTACGGCTGTTCGCCGTTTAAAGTGGTACGCGAGCTGGGTTTAGAACGTCGTGAGACAGTTCGGTCCCTATCTGCCGTGGGCGCTGGAGAATTGAGGGGGGCTGCTCCTAGTACGAGAGGACCGGAGTGGACGCATCACTGGTGTTCGGGTTGTCATGCCAATGGCATTGCCCGGTAGCTAAATGCGGAAAAGATAAGTGCTGAAAGCATCTAAGCACGAAACTTGCCCCGAGATGAGTTCTCCCTGACTCCCTGAGAGTCCTGAAGGAACGTTGAAGACGACGACGTTGATAGGTCGGGTGTGTAAGCGTAGCGATACGTTGAGCTAACCGATACTAATGAACCGTGAGGCTTAACCTTACAACGCCGAAGCTGTTTTGGCGTGAGACGAATAATCAGCTTGATACAGATTAGCTGACAGGCCTTGTGGCGTGTTGGTAAACAGAATTTGCCTGGCGGCAGTAGCGCGGTGGTCCCACCTGACCCCATGCCGAACTCAGAAGTGAAACGCCGTAGCGCCGATGGTAGTGTGGGGTCTCCCCATGTGAGAGTAGGGAACTGCCAGGCATCAAATTAGCAGTATGGCACTGACCTTTGAGGCAGTTCACTACTCGACAGAGAGTAGGACAAAAGCGAATGCTTTTGAACGTTGCGAAGCAACGGCCCGAAGGGTGAATCACAAAGTGATTCATAAACTGCCAGGCATCAAATAAAACGAAAGGCTCAGTCGAAAGACTGGGCCTTTTGTTTTATGTGTTGTTTGTCGGTAAGCGCTCTCCTGAGGAGGACAAATTCGTCGGGAACGAATTTGCACAGCACGGAGTGCTGCCCGGAGGGTGGCGGGCAGGAAGCCCGGCATACAACTGCCGGGCATCAGACCAACAAAGAAACCTCATGCGCAGGCATGGGGTTTTTTTGTTGTCTGCGGTTCAGGAAACAACCTGCCGCAGACCAAATCGCACGCCGTGACCCGCGCTCTTCTGATGAGAAAAAATCTTCCTTTCCCCGATGCTATATTTAAAATATAAATCAGCTATGGTTTAAATATAAAAACACGCTTTCTAATTAATGCTCTGAATAGCTTTAATTCATTTGTTTATTATATTTATTTAATTTTATTAATCACTTACGAAACAACCTGCCGCCGTTTAAACCGTAATATCGTAATAGCTGGACTTTGCGAAAAAAATGATTTACTGTCCTTAACACTTTGTTAACTTGATCGGATTCGGGTTAACTGAATTGTGATATAAAATATCAAGCGTACTGCCGATATTAATGCCTGTTTCGGTCGCTTACGGGGCCAAATAACCTCTGTTACCGGGCGGCAATATGAGAATATAAATGAAAATCCTGCTTAGCTGGCCCCCTTTACGCCGGCTCACCCGCTACATACAAGAACGCCTCACCTTTTTGGTCCTGCTCTGCTGGCCGGCAATTATCTGGCTGGCGTGTCGGGTCTGCGTCTGGCTGGCCGATAGCGCGTATACGCTGCTGGGTAAGCCGTTAAGCGAGTCGTTTACCGTCTATCTGCAGCCGCTGATGACCTTTGGCACGCTGGTCCGCATCTCCGTGAGCTGGGTCGTGCTGCTGTTCATTCTGTTTAGCATGGCGATGGGCTTTACCTGGCTGCTGCGCCGCGTGATGAGCCGCAAAAGCTAACCGTATTCAGCACCCGGCCGGCGGCGGCCAGCACTTCGTCCGAGTCAATATCGGCCTGGATGCGTCGTTCCGTCGTCCGGGCGGCGACTCCGAGGCGCTGTTCGTTAAGCACCCGAATATCCATCCTCGCCAGTACCTCGTCCTTGCGCATTGAGTATATCCATCCGTTAACTGTGGGATCTTGCCGCCGCGTGTCGAACCGTCAGCCACCATCCGGATGGAATGGCGTAAATGGCGATTGCTGCATTTTCAATCTGGTTGGTCATAGCTAACTGTTGTAAGATCTGCGGCCCTGAAAGGCGAAAACGTCAGCGAGCGCTTTATTCAATGAGTGATGAAAGCAAAAAATATATCGCGATTATTTTTAAGGAATGGCTGCCGCTGCACGACGGCCTGACGCCGGAAGTGAAGGCGGTGCTTAATAATATTGCCACCGGGCAGTCGGAAGCGCTGGCGGCCCGTTTTTATGACTTTATTTTTCAGGACCCGGATATTGCCAGGCACCTTACCTACGACCTGGTTCAGGAACGTCTGAGCCGCTCGCTGGCCGGCTGGGTCAAAGATATTTTGACCTGCGAGAAGGATGACCTGCAGGCGCTGGCGGAAAGGCAATACCATATTGGCAGCATTCACTCGCGGATCGGCATCCCCGCCGAGGCCGTTCTGCGCGGCGCCAGGCAGCTCAAGGCCGGGGTTATTGAATACGTTTGCGACAGCGCGATTGACCGCCAAACCGGCATTGCCGCCATCTACTATGCGATTATGGCGTTTAATATGGCGATCGAGATGATGTGCCACGCCTACACCCTGTCGCACTATCGGGCGACCAAAAACGAAGAGGCCTATCGCCTGTACAGCCTGATGGATAACGTGCCGATGGAGTACGGCAAACAGCAGGCCGCGCTCTCCGGCTGGGAAAATACCGTTATTTTTAATATCGTTAGCGAAAATAAAAACGATATTAACACCACGTTATTATCGGAATCCGAGTTTGGCCTGTGGTTCCGCCATAAATGCGTGCGCTATTTTAACAAGAACGCGCAGATGGAAGAGATCGGCGACTTGATTACGCAGGTAGATAATTTAATCATCGGCTGGAAATCCTCAGACAGCAGCGCAGAATATAAAAATACGCAAACTTTGCTCCAGAGCATCCACATCCATTGCCAGAAAATCAGCAGCCAGCTCGGGGTTATCTTCAGCAGCCTGTCGCAAATGCAAAATGGCAAAGACGCCCTTACCAGCTTGCTCAACCGTCGCTACCTGCCGGTGGTCCTCAAGCACGAGGTTACGCTCGCCATGGAGTATGAGCGGCCGATGACGGTGGCGATCGTCGATATCGACCATTTTAAAGAGATTAACGATAGCTGGGGCCACCAGGTGGGCGACAGGGCGATTAAGCACGTTGCTGACCTCCTCAGCGATAATATCCGCTCCAGCGACTATATCTTCCGCTACGGTGGCGAAGAGTTTCTGCTGGTGCTGGTGGAGACCGACGCCCGCGAGGCCCATGCGCTCCTTGAACGCCTGCGCAAAAATATCGGCCAGCTCGCCTTCAACGTCGGCGGCGAGACCGAAATCGCCATTACCGCCAGCATCGGCTACGCGGTTCATAGCGGCCATCCTGACTACAACCTGCTGCTGCGCGATGCCGATAGCGCGCTCTATGCCGCCAAGCGCGACGGACGCAACTGCGTGAAGATGCATGAAGGCGCCAGCGGCGGCTAAGCCGTCTGCCGGCCAGGTTCCCACAGGCGAAGCGCGATGGCGAGTCGCCGCGCTCAGAACAGAATCGGTAAGCCCAGACCCCGTTTTACCTCATGCAGCGTCCGCTGCGTGAGGCCGTTAGCCCGCTCGCTGCCCTGACGCAGCAGATCCAGCAGCATGCCTTTATCGGCAATAAACCGCGTCCGGCGCTCGCGTATCGGCGCCAGCAGCGTCTGCAAACACTCCTCCAGCGCGTTTTTACACTGCCGATCGCCCAGTCCGCCGCGCTGATAGTGCGCCTTCATTTCGGCAATCAGCGCCCTGTCGGGGTGGAAGGCATCGAGATAGGTAAAGACGACGTTACCTTCCACCCGGCCCGGGTCGGCAACGCGCAGGTGGCCGGGATCGGTATACATGGCGCTGACCGCGCGATGGATCTCCTCTTCGCTGGCCGAAAGCGTCAGCGTATTGCCCAGCGATTTTGACATTTTTGCGCCGCCGTCAACGCCCGGCAGGCGGCCGACCTCGCTGAGCAGCGCCCGGCAGGGCTGTAGCACCGGCATCGTGGTCAGACTATTCATCTTATGTACGATTTCGTTGGTCTGTTCGATCATCGGCAGCTGATCGTCGCCGACCGGCACCAGCGCGGCCTTAAAGGCGGTGATATCGGCCGCCTGGCTGATGGGGTAGGCCAGAAAGCCCACCGGCAGCGAGCGGGCGAATCCTTTCTGCGCAATCTCATGTTTGACGGTGGGATTGCGCTCGACGCGGGCGACGGTGACGATATTCATATACAGGGCGCTCAGCTCGGCCAGCGCGGGGAGGGCCGACTGCAGGCAAATCGTGGTTTTGTGCGGATCGATGCCGACGGCCAGATAGTCGGCCATCACCTCAAAGATATTGCCGCTTACCTTTTGCGGGTTGCTGCCGTTGTCCGTTAATCCCTGCAGGTCGGCGACCAGAATAAACTGCTGGTGGTCATGCTGCAGCTGCACGCGCTGGCGCAGCGATCCCACGTAGTGGCCGAGATGCAGCTGGCCGGTTGGACGATCGCCGGTAAGAATGGTCGGGTTGGTGTTCATCAGAGACTCCTTACGATGTTGTTAAGCCGAAAGACGTCGCTGAGAAACGATAAAGCCGCCTTCCGGCGGCTTTAAAAATGGAAACATTAATCGTGCCGCCTGTTATGCAGGCAGCCACCAGCGGAGGGGGCGGATAACGACAACGTTTCTGTTCATCGGACTATCCTGTCACGAAACGCGGCGGCAGTGAAAGCGGTTTTTTATTTAGCGATAAACCGGCAGCAGGTTAAGGCTGGATAAAATATGAACGATCGCGTTGGCGCCGCCGAAGCACAAAATCAGGATAATCATGGCATTGCCGCCCCAGACCCGATAGGCAGGGCTACCAAAACGCCTGCGCGAGGCGCGCGCCAGCAGGGCGGGGACGATAGCGGCCCAGACGGTGGCGGCGAGACCGGCGAAACCGATGGCATAGATAAAACCGTTGGGCCACAGCAGCCCGCCGACAATGGGCGGCAGGAAAGTGACCAGCGCGGTTTTAAAGCGCCCCTGACGGCTATCGTCGAACTTAAACAGATCCGCGAGATAATCAAACAGGCCGAGCGTGACGCCAAGGAACGAGCTGGCGACGGCGAAGTTGGAAAAGACGGTCAGCAGTAAATCCAGGGTTGCACTGTTCAGCAGGCCGCTTAGGGTCTGCACCAGCACGTCGATATTGCCGCCTTTTCCGGCGATATCGATAAACGCCGGGCGCGGAATATTGCCCATCGTACCGACCAGCCAGATAATATACAGCACCAGTGCCATCAGCGTGCCGAGCAGCAGGCAGCGGCGAATGATCTGCGGGTCTTTACCGTAGTACTTCATCAGGCTGGGGACATTGCCGTGATAGCCAAAGGACGCCAGACAGAACGGCAGCGTCATCAGCACGTAGGGCAGATACGACGCATTCGCTTCCGCGCGATTGAACAGAATCGCGGGCTCCACGTGCCACATCAGGCCGCCAAAGGTCATAAAGAAGGTGAGAATTTTGGCGCCCAGTACGATGGTGGTCATCCGACTGACCGCTTTAGTACTCAGCCAGACGATAAAGGCGACGACCAGCGCGAACGCCAGGCCGCCTGAGCGTGCGGGAACCGCGAGATGCATTTGCGCAAAAGTATGCTGAATAACCGAACCGCTGGCGGATATATAGGCGTAGGTCAAAATATATAATACGAAGGCCACGGTCAGGCCGTTAATAATATTCCAGCCGGTGCCCAGTAAATCTTTCGTAATAGTGTCGAAGCTGGCGCCAGTACGATAATTCAGGTTTGCCTCGAGGATCATTAGCCCCGAATGCAGCATACAAAACCAGGTAAATACCAACGCCAGTAGAGACCAGAAAAACCAGGCGCCGGACATGACCACCGGTAGCGAGAACATGCCCGCGCCAATAATCGTGCCGCCGATAATCATCGCCCCGCCAATCAGCGATGGCGTATTTTTTGAGACCGCTTTTGCGACCGATAATGTAGCCATAAGGTTATTCCTCACGTGGCTATATATTAAGTAACAGGCTGCGGGAAAACGGCTACCCAGGCGCAACCCGAGTGAATTGAGCTTATTTTTCTGTATGCGAAGTTAAAGGCGCTCCCGTTGCGAGAGCGCCCGGGGGTTGGGTTATTGCACCGGTTTCAGTCTGGCGACGAAGTGGCGTAATACCGGCGGCTCATAGGTAAAGGTCAGGCCCTTAATCGTGGCGGCGCGGGCCTTAACGGCAATCAGCGCGTCAGCGATATAGTCCATATGATCGTTAGTATAAACGCGGCGCGGAATGGTCAGGCGCAGCAGCTCCATCGGCGAGGCCTTCTGCTTGCCGGTTTCCGGGTCGCGGCCGAGCAGCAGGGAGCCGATTTCCACGCTGCGGATACCCGCTTCCAGATACAGCTCGTTGTTTAACGCGTGCGCCGGGAACTGCTCCGCCGGGATATGCGGCAGCAGCAGTTTCGCATCGACGAATACCGCATGGCCGCCGGTCGGATACTGAATCGGAATGCCGCCTTCGCGCAGGCGTTCGCCAAGATATTCCACCTGATTGATGCGATAAGCGAGGTAATCCTCGTTGGTGCCTTCTTCCAGACCAATAGCCAGCGCCTCCATATCGCGTCCCGCCAGACCACCGTAGGTGACAAAGCCTTCCATCGGCACGCAGCGAATACGCACTTCGTTGAATAGCTCTTCGTCATCGCGGAAGCAGCACAGGCCGCCGATATTCACCATTGGATCTTTCTTGGCGGACATGGTCAGCATATCGCCGTACTGGTACATCTCGAGAATAATCTCTTTCACCGATTTATCGGCGTAGCCCTCTTCGCGCTGTTTGATAAACCAGGCGTTTTCGCAGAAGCGGGCGGAGTCGATCACCACCGGAATATTATTCTGGCGGGCAATCTGATATACCTCGCGCATATTCGCCAGCGATACCGGCTGGCCGCCGGAGCTGTTACAGGTGACGGTGGTAATGATGGCCGCCACATTTTCTGCGCCATGTTTGGCGATGGTCGCTTTCAGCAAATCAATATCGAAATTGCCCTTCCAGTCGTACCACGACGTGGTGTCGAAGGCTTTTGGCGTCACCACGTTAATGGCTTTCGCGCCGTTGAGTTCGACGTGGGCGGCGGTGGTATCGAAATGGAAGTTGGAAATAAACACCGGACGCGCCGACTTGCGGCGGGCAATCAGGCTCGGGAACAGAATCTGCTCTGCGCCGCGCCCCTGGTGGGTCGGAATGGTGTACGGATAGCCGATAATCTCTTTGACCTTTTCGCACAGGTGCTGATAGTTACGCGACCCGGCGTAAGCCTCGTCGCCCATCATCAGCCCGGCCCACTGATGGTCGCTCATCGCGCCGGTGCCGGAATCGGTCAGCAGATCGATATAAACGTCCTGACTATTGAGCAAAAACGGATTATAGCCGGCTTCCGCCAGGGCTTTGACGCGATCGTCAAAGGTGGTCATGCGAATGTTTTCGACCATTTTAATGCGGAACGGCTCAGGGATGCGTTTCATTTATTTTCTCCATGGGAATGCTATACCGCGTTTGGCTATTCGGCGACTAATAACAGGCGCAACAAACAGCGACTAAACGCAGTGCTAAATTAATTTTATTTAGAGGGTAAACAGCCGTGGAGAATTAACGAGGGAAGTCGTTGGAGATACGGTGATCCAAATTATACCAGTCGTCCAGGCCGCCCTGGGCAATGAGGCGATAAATCGATTTTTGCGTCATTACATCGTCCTCTGTAGGTGAAGGGATGTGATAAAAATAAGGCAAAATGGGAAAATAACTACGATTAAAATCACAAAAAGTTATTTATGGCTAAACGGAGCAGCAAAATTTGACGTTGGTCGTGTTTTTAGCGTGATCGATTATTTGATTAACAGGCGATAGTTTTTTGTTTTTTTATTGCGACAATAACGGCGTATAGCATGCGGTTTTTGCGCCCTCATGGAACTCGATGAAGGCGCAGGCGGGACTTACATGTTGGAGAAGACGTTCATGATGATGCCGCCGGAGATAATCAGCACCATGGCGAAGATGGCCGGCAGATCCGGTTTCTGCTTGTAGAGGATCATTGAGCAAATGGTGACGCCGACGATACCAAAACCGCACCACAGCGAGTAGGCCACGCCCACCGGAATGGTGCTCATCGCGCGGGTGAGGGCGAAATAGCACAGCCCGTAGGCGCAGACTACCAGCACCGACGGCGCCAGTTTGCTAAAGCCGTTGGTCTTTTTGATCATCGAGGTACCGGTGATTTCGGAGCCGATTGACAGCGCCAGCCATAAAAATCCGAGATTAAACATATGCTATTCCTTTCAGTCAGTTGGCGATCTTTTTGTCGAGAGGCGTAACCGGCTCGGCGGGCGCCGCGGCGCTCTCTTCGCTGCCCATTTTCGAGAACAGGTTCATGATGACGATGCCGCTGGCGATAATCGCCATGCCGATAATGGCCGCGGTATCCGGATGCTGGCCGTAAAACGCCATGCCCAGGGTGGAAACGACCAGGATGCCGGTGCCGGACCAGGTGGCGTAGGCCAGGCCGACGGGAATATCTTTCACCGCGCGGGAGAGCGAGTAGTAGCAGGTGCAGTAGAGAACAATCAGCAGCGCGAGCAGCATCATTTTGGTCGCGCCTTCGCTGCTGCCGAACATTTTAAGCGTTGAGGTGGCTGAGGTTTCGGAGAGGATAACCAGCAGCATCCATAGCCAACATTTTGTTTTGGAAGACATAATAAACTCCGGGTCTATTTATTAAGATAAGGTTCTTTTTTTCTGTTTTTTAAAAAATCGATGGCGGCATCTGTCAGCTCGGCATCGGGGGCGGCGGCCAGCGCCGGATTATTCACCACGTCTGTGACGGTAAGATAACGCCGCGCCGCGCTTGCCGGCGTCGCCGCTGCGCCAGCGCCCGACGTCAGCCGCTCCAGCAGTCCGTTCATATCGCACAGCGTAACCCCGCACTCCGTCAGCCGGGCCAGCGTCGCGCGCATCTGCCCGGCGTAGGCCGAGCGGGTCGCCGCGCCGTACAGCTGATTGAGCTCGCTGTCGGGATCGCAGTGGTAGCGCAGTGCCAGCACCGGCAGGCCGCTCAGCAGCGCCTCGTGCAGGCGTCTGGCGAACGGGCTGCGCAGGCTGCCGTTGGCCAGGTCTGCCGCCAGCGGATAGTCGAGGAACGGCACGATCGCCGCTCGCCAGGCCATTGCCGGCAGCGCCTCCTGCCAGGCTGACGGCGGGACGATTGTGCCCATTTCCTGCCAGCATGCGGCGTCCGGGATACCTTCGTCCAGTACGATATGCAGCGGATGCCCGCAGCCCGCCAGACGGCGGCGGATCGCCTGCCGGTAGCCGTCGGCGGCGGCGACCATCACCAGCACCGGCGGCTGTAGCCGCTGGACAATCCGCGTCACCAGGCGTTCGATCTCTTCGTCGGTCATGGCCGGTCTCCGTTAAGCGGGCTGGGTGATGACGACCTGCGCGCCGTTTTTCAGCCCGGCGGCGTTGGCCTCTTCGGTATCGATATGGAACTCAAGCACAAAATCATCGCGCACCCGAATCACCACTTCATCAAACGTCAGCCGGCGCTCGCCGTTGCTGCGGACGCTGACCTTCTGCCCGTTGCTGACGTTCAGCCGGCGGGCGTCCTGCGGCGACATATGAATATGTCGCCAGGCGCAGATCACCTGCGAACGAAGCTCAACGTGGCCCGCCGGGCCGATCAGCAGCGCGCTGCCGGCGTTCTCCAGCTGGCCGGACTCGCGCACCGGCGCCCTGATACCGAGAGTGAAGCAGTCGGCGCGGGAAATTTCCAGCCTGGCTGCGCGGGCGCGTGGGGCCGAGGACGCGAACGTGGGTCAGCGACCCCTTCGGCCCGACCACGGTGACGCACTCTTCAGCGGCGAACTGCCCCGGCTGACGTAGCGGCTTCAGCGGGGTTAGCGCGTAGCCCTTGCCGAACAGCGCTTCGACATCCTGCTGCGCCAGGTGAACGTGGCGGTTAGAGATGCCGACCGGGATCTCCGGGGCGATGCGGGTCAGGCGGGCGGCAATTTTTTCATGTAACAGAGCGTCGATCATGCCTTCTTCCCTTTCCTCTGCGCGGCGTTTTTATCTTCCGCCTGGCCCGCTGCGGGCTGCGCCGGGTACTGAGCGGTCGGCTCCGCCGCGTCTTTTTCTTCTTCCACAGGGCGCGGCGCGTCGATCTTAGCCGCAGGGCGCGACGGGCGGCCTTTTAATTTACCCAGCGCATCGACCACGCTGCGTTCCGGACGAGCGATGACCAGCGAGCCGACGATCTGGCCCGCGGCGACGACCTCGACGCCGCGCTCAATCGCGGTGTGGATGGCGCTGATTTCGCCCTCAAAGCAGACGCTGACCAGCCCGGAACCGATTTTACGGTAGCCGATGCAGCTTACGCCTGCGGCTTTACAGGCGGCGTCGACGGCCTGAACGGCGGCGACCAGCCCTCGCGTTTCAATTACGCCTAAACTTTTCATTGTCAGCTCCTGTTAATGGCGGACTAAACGAATATCAAAATCAAACTGCGCGAAGAACGTTTCCAGCCGGTCTAATTCTTCGGGCGAATAGGACGGGTCCTGGGTAATCGGGTACGGCATATCAAGGCGTTCATATTTTTTACGTCCCAGCTGGTGGTATGGCAGCATATCGATGCGGCGGATATGCCCGCGTTTGGCAAGCTTCTGTACATAATCAATGGCGCCGGTAATCGCCTCCCAGGAGTCGTTATATCCGCGCACCAGCGGCATCCTGACAATCACGTTGGCGCCGGAATCCACCAGCCACTCCAGATTGCGGCGGATCCCTTCGTTGCCAATGCCGAATAACGCTTTATGGTGCGCGCTATTGATTTGCTTAATATCGAATAAGAAGGTGTCGGTGACCGCCGCGAGCTTCTGGTAATTCGCCAGCGAGGTGGTGCCCTGAGTTTCGATAGCGGTATTGAGCATCATCTTTTTGCATTCGCTAAATAAGGCGACGGCAAAATCGGTCTGCAGGCTCATTTCGCCGCCGCCTATGGTCACGCCGCCGCCGGAGGCGATATAAAAATCGTAATCCTGCATGATTATCTCCATCAGCTCGCTGACGGTGACGTCTTTACCCATAATATCCAGCGCGTTCCGGGTGCAAATCTCTTCGCATTTACGACAGCCGATGCAGTCTTTATTGCGGTCGACGAAGTGCTTCATTGCGCCGTTTTCCTCCGCCCGGTAATGAATACCCGCCGGGCAGACGCTGACGCAGTCGCCGCAGTTCACGCACTTATCCTGCGAGAACATCACCTGAAACTGGCTGGTAAGCCCTTCCGGGTTCGCGCACCACGGGCAGCGGATATTGCAGCCTTTGAAAAAAACCAGCGTGCGAATACCATCCCCGTCGTAGATCGAGTACTTCTGAATATTGAAAATGCGGCCGGTTAATTCTTGTGTTGCGATCACGCTTGCCTCCTCCTCGCCCTCCGGCAGGCCGCAGTAACCTTATCTGCGGCCCGCCCTCGGTGAAGAACTTCCTGTTATTTCTCAAATATGGCTCAAATATTTCTCAAATGACGCCTAGAACTTCTCAATGACCGTGCGGCTGATAATTTCATCCTGTACTTCCTTGCACAGTTCGACGAAGTAGGCGCTGTAGCCCGCCACGCGGACGATCAGGTCGCGGTATTTTTCCGGCTCCTGCTGGGCTTTTTTCAGCACTTCGTTATCGACGTAGCTGAACTGCATCTGGCCGTTGCCGAGAATCGAGGCGGTACGCAGCAGCGTGATCAGGCCGTGGCGTCCTTCAGGCGTATCCAGCAGGCCTTTGAGGAACTTGAAGTTGTGCACCATGCCGATGTTCATGGTCTCCACGTTCATCTTGCTGACCGACTTGATTATCGCCGTCGGGCCCTGCTTATCGGCGCCCTGGGTCGGGCTGATACCGTCCGAAAGCGGCATCCACGCCAGGCGGCCGTTCGGCGTCGCGTTGGTCAACTCGCCGATCGGCGTGTTGTTGGAGATCGACAGGGTGCCGTGGCTGAGGGTGGAGTAGAGCATCTGGTACTTACGGCACTCGCGCTCGGTCCACTCGGTAATATCCAGCGCGTACTGGTCAACGTAGTTGTCGTCGTTGCCGTATTTCGGCGCATTCAGGCAGTCGCGGCGCAGCCCTTCGAAGCCTTCAAAGTTCGCTAGCAGCGCGTCGCGGATCTGCTCGAGGGTATATTTTTTATCTTCATACACCAGCTTGCGGATCGCAGCGAGGGAGTCGACGTAGGTCGCCAGACCGGAGAAGATTAGCCCCGGCCCGTGGTTGACCATCGCGCCGCCGGCCGCCACGTCTTTACCGCTCTCCATGCAGCCTTCCACCAGTAGCGACATCAGCGGTTTCGGCGCCACGTCGCGGTGCACGCGCTGGCTGATCACCGTGCCGATTGCCGACAGGCGCACGATATGGGCAATCTGCTGTTTCACCGCCGCGTCGAACGCTTCGAAGGTGTGCAGGTCGCGCAGATCGCCGGTATCCAGCCCCTGATAGCTATCGAACAGCACCATCCGGCCGCGGTTCAGCACGAACTCGATGGCGATGGGCCACTGGGTGTAGCCGGTGGAGGTCCACTGGTAGATGCGGCCGGATTTCTGCGGCTCCACGCAGCCCATCAGGCAGTAGTCGCGGGCGTCTTCGAAATCGAAGCCTTTACGCAGCATCATCTTGATATGGGAGTCATCGAAGTGGCAGGCCGGGAAGCCCATGCCCGCTTTCACCACGTCGACGATTTTTTCCATGTACTTTTGCGGCGACTGGTTGTGAATGCGGCAGGCCAGCGACGGCTGGTAAACCTTCACAAAGCGCACGGCGTCCATAATCAGATAAGTGAGATCGTTGCAGGCATCGCCGCCGGAGCGCTTCTGGCCGCCGACGGTCAGGTTGATAAACGGCTGATAGCCGGCGAAGTATTTCGCCCCCAGCTCGCTGGACATCCACATCAGCTCGGCGCACTTGATGATAAAGGCCTGCATCATCTCCAGCGCGGACTCGTGGGTCAGGCGGCCTTCGCGAATATCGGCCTCAAACATCGGGTAACAGTACTGGTCAACGCGGCCGAGGGAGAGGCCGGTCTGGTTCTCTTCGACTTCGAACAGCGACTCCACGGTCCAGATGCTCTGCAGCGCTTCCTGCAGGGTTTTCGGCGGGTTGGCCGGCACGTTCTGATTAACCTCGGCGATGGTCAGCAGCTCGGCGCGACGCCGGGCGTTCTGCTCCGCGGCCGCCAGTTCGCGGGCGTGGGCGGCGATGCGGTGGGAGTAGTTAATGACCCCTTCGCAGGTTTCGATCGCCGCTTTGTAGTAATAAATACGGTCGATATCTTCCGGGTTTTCCATGCTCAGCCGATCGAGGCGGGCCTGCGCATCGGCCTTAATGCCGTTCATTCCTTTGGTGAACAGCAGGACGTCGTAGCCCGGGCAGGTATCGCCGCCGCCGTTGATCTGGTGATAGGAGAGGTCGCTGACGAAGGTCTCGCCGCTGAACGTCCAGACGCCGGCTTCGCGATACTGCGCCTCGCAAATTTCATCCAGCGAACGGCCTTCCCAGAACGGCACGATCTCTTCGCGAATGGTTTTTTTATCTTCTTCGCTGATCTCAAACGGATCCTGCGGGCGGGTGCTCATGGTGTCGAGCTCGTCGCGCACCCAGCGCCAGGCGATATCCGGTGAGAAGGCGCCCGCGCGCGGTTTGCCGCACGGATGGCCGACGATAAGTTCGTCATCCTGAATCAGGATCGGCGCGGTTTCGCAGGCGTGACGGAACGCTTTGGCGCGCAGCAGAATGGTTGGCATGCCCGGATTGGCTTTGACCACTTCGGTAAAGGCCAGCGCGCGGTAGATCGAGACGCTCGGGCGCACGGTCAGGTAGTGGTTACGCAGGCGCTGCATGCGCGGGGTTAGCCCTTCCATCACCGGCGTATCGCCGCAGGCGGCAAACGGCGCGGTAGAGACTCGTTGCGCGCCGCGGAACAGGCGCACCGGCAGATTCAACGCGCTGAGGTTGCGCTGCGCGCTGAGGAACATGTCGGAGAGCGCGTTGATGCTGGCGTTCTCAAGGCTCGCGCCGTGCAGCAGGGCGTCAAACATCGGGTAGCCGTCGATGGCGCAGGCGGCGCGGACTTCACTCAGCTCCGCCAGCTTGAACCACAGGCATTCGACGATTTCATAGGCCTGCTGCGGCGTCAGGGCGCCGCTGTCGATATCGCGCTGATACCACGGCAGCAGGGCCTTATCGGCGCCTTCCGGGTTCACCGCATAGCTGCCGTTATCGAGCTGCAGCGCGAGCTGGAACAGATAAAAGGCCTGGCAGGCTTCTTTAAAACTACGCGCCGGGTGGGCCGGAACCTGGTGCAGGATGGCGGCGCTGTCGCGCAGCTCGCTCTGACGATAAGCGTTGCTTTCGCCGGCGGCTAAGGTTTCCGCGCTGGTGGCCAGGTTTTGGGCCAGGGTCAACAGCCCGTCGCAGGCGTAAATCGCCGCGCGGCAGCCGTTGACTTCATCCATGCCGCTGCGGCTGACGGCGCTGCCCAGGCTGCGGGTTTTCTCTTCGAGCTGGTGCCTGATCGCCAGCACGCCTTTCTCGATGACCAGCTTATAGTCCGGAGAGTCGAGGTCGCCGTTCAGATTGAGAAACTGAAACGCCGACGGGCGATGGGCCGCGCTTTCATCGTGAAAAATTGCCCCGTGCGGTTTGCGGGTCTGGTTGCCGACGATCAGCTCGTCGGCGCTGATGCACAGCGGCAGCTGGCGCATCAGTTCATAGAAGCGGCGCGCCGGTTTAACGGCGGCGGGGACGCCCGCGATATCGCCATCAAGGGCGTTCAGCGTCGTGGCATGTTCGGTGCACAGGGTGCTTTTTTGTGCGAGTAAACGTTCTGCCAACACGTTGACGCGCGGCGTTAAGCTGTAGTGTGCCATAGGTAAGGTTCTCCAGTTCTCGTTATCAGTGGCCCTGAACGGCGCCGCCGGTCCACGCCCGGCGATAGAGTTCGGTTAAAGCGTGAGCGTCCGGCGTGCGCGGGTTGGTGGGGGTACAGCTATCGCGCAGCGCCTGACCGACCATTTCCGCCAGCCGGCGGTCAAAATCAGCGGCATCGACGCCGGTGTCGCGGATGCCGGCCGGCATGGTCATTTCGTCTTTTAATGTCTGAATGGCGATCAGCAGGCTGGCGACGCCCTCGCGGGGGCTGGCGGCCGGCAGATCCAGCAGATGCGCCAGGCGCGCGTATTTGCGCGCGGCATCGGTATCACATCGCCCGTGATAATCGGCGTTCCACGCCACGACCTCCGCCATCAGCAGCGCGTTGGCGCGGCCGTGCGGGACGCGGAAGACGCCGCCAAGCGCGTGGGCGAGGCTGTGGGTGATGCCGAGGGAGGCGTTGGTGAAGGCCATGCCCGCCATGCAGGAGGCGTTGTGCATCTTTTCCCGCGCCAGCAGGTCGTCGCCGCTGCGCCAGCAGGTCGGCAGGTAGCGAAACACCTGCTGCACCACTTTTTCCGCCAGCGCGTCGGAAAAGTCGCTGGCATTGAGAGAGACGTAGGCTTCCAGCGCGTGGCACAGAACGTCCATCCCGGTATCGGCGGTGATCGCCGGCGGCACCGAGGCCACCAGCGCCGGGTCGAGAATGGCGATATCCGGCAGCAGGGACGGGTCCACCAGCACCAGTTTTTCGGCGTGGGCTTTCACCACCGAAAAGGCGGTCACTTCAGAGCCGGTGCCGCTGGTGGTGGGGATCGCCACGAAGCAGGGACGTTCGCGGCGGGCGTGCGGACGGGTTTGCGCCAGGGCGAAAATAACCGCTTTGGCGGCATCAATCACCGAACCGCCGCCGAGGGCGATAACCAGATCCGGATAGCTGCTGTCCATCAGCTTCATACCGCGCACGACGGTGGCGATATCCGGGTCGGCCACCACGTCGTCCCAGAGCTGGAAGGGGATGCCGCGCTGGTGCAGGATCCGGGTCACGCGCTCGGCGAGACCAAATTTCACCATCGCCTTATCGGTGACCAGCAGGACGCTGCGGGCGGGAAGCTCGTTGAGGACCGCAAGCGCGTCCTGACCAAAGCGGATCCGGGGTTTCAGCAAAAATTCACTCATTGGACTATTCACTCCTTAAGCGTCCCGAAACACGTTCTCGACAATGGCAACCACCGACATGGCCCGGTAGCGGTCCCGGTTGAGCGCTAAATACTCTTCGGCCAGCACGATGTCGTGCATGCCGGCGCCGACGCTATCGACGGCAACCCAGGTCTGGTCCTTCATTGGCCGCTGCTCATCGTCTAATTTGGTGATTAACAGCAGGTTGCTGCCGCGTAGCTCAGCGCATTTCTGCGTGGCGACCACATGTCCGACTACCTTTGCGAGAATCATCGTTTTTATCGCCTTATCTCAATGCGTTACTTACCAAGACGCTCCAGCACCTGGCGGATAACGCGCTCCACGTTTTGCTCGTTGATGTCGCCTTCCGCCTCGACGGCCGCGCGGACCGCAAAACGATCGTCCGCCGTCGCGCTGTGGGTCACAGCGGCAGCGACGGGCGCGGTGAAGCGCTGGTCGTCAAAAATGCTGCGGTGCGGGTTATCAACCGGGGCGACGATGGTGGGCTGCGGTTCAGGGCGGCTGCCCGGAGCGCGCAGTTCATCAATGGAGCGCACGCCGTAGCCCACCCGGCGGATGTTGAGCAGGTTCATTGGCCCGACGTTATCGGAGCTGGAACCGCCGCCGACGGCGCCGCAGCCAAGGGTTAATGCCGGGGTGATATTGGTGGTCGCCCCGATGCCGCCCAGCGCCGCCGGCGTGTTGATCAGAATGCGGTTAACCGGTTTTTCGAGGCAGAACTGGCGAATGACGTCCTGGTTACGGGTGTGGATCACCAGGGTGTGGCCGAGGCCTTCGTTGGTCAGCAGCTCCATCACCCGGTTGCAGGCCGCCTTCCAGTCCTCTTCCACGTACAGGCCGAGTACCGGACACAGCTTTTCGCGAGAATAGGGGTTTTTGTGCGAGACGGTGGTTTGCTCGGCGATCAGCACCCGGGTGCTGGCCGGGACGCTGAAGCCGGCCATCTGGCTCAGATACAGCGCGGTTTTGCCAACCACTTTCGGGTTGATGGTGCCGTTGGCGCGCAGCAGCAGGGCCGCCATTTTCGCCGCTTCGCCCTCGTTCATAAAGTACGCGCCCTGGGCTTCCAGCTCGCGATGGACTTCGTCGTAAATGCAGCGTTCGACGATGATCGACTGCTCGGAGGCGCAGATCACTCCGTTATCGAAGGTTTTGCTGGTGATGATATCTTTCACCGCGTGGGGGATATCGGCGCTGCGTTCGATAAACGCCGGGCCGTTGCCCGGACCGCCGCTGATGGTCGGGGTGCCGGAGGCATACGCCGCGCGCACCATCCCTTCGCCGCCGGTGGCGAGAATCAATGAGACCTCTTTGCTGTGCATCAGTTCGGAGGTGGCTTCGAGGGTCAGTTGGGTGATCGCGCTGACGCTGCCCGCCGGGGCGCCTGCGGCTTCGGCGGCGCGCTTAACGATCTCTATCGCTTTCCAGCTGCACTCGCGCGCGCCGGGATGCGGCGAAAAGATAATCGCGTTGCCGGCCTTGAGGGCAATCAGCGTTTTATAGATAACGGTCGAGGTTGGGTTGGTGGACGGCACCAGCGCACAAATCACCCCCAGCGGCACGCCCACGTCCATCACTTTTTTTAGCGGATCGTCATGAATGATGCCGACGGTCTTCATATCTTTGATGGCGTCGTAGACGCGCAGCGAGGCAAAACGGTTCTTCAGCACCTTGTCCTGCCAGTTGCCAAATCCGGTCTCTTCCGAGGCCATTTTCGCCAGCGCTTCGGCGTGGTGCGCCGCTTCCTGGGCCACGTTTTTCACGATGGCGTCGATTTGCTGCTGCGAAAAGGTGGCCAGAATCGCCTGGGCCTTTTTGGCGCTGCGCACCAGTTCCCGCGCGTTCTGGCGGGACTGCAAATCGTTATCCAGTTCAATCATGAGTCTATCCTTCATCAGACGAAAAGAGTGGAGACGGGGCGCGCCCTGTCAGGTCATGCTTTGTGCTGCGACGCGATTTTCTCGATATCGTTATGCGGTCGCGCAATGACGCGAGAGGTGACGACTTCGCCGATGCGTTTCGCCGCTTCCACGCCGGAGTCCACCGCCGCGTTCACCGCGCCGACGTCGCCTTTCACCATCGCGGTGACCAGCCCGGAGCCGACGTTTTCATAGCCAATCAGCTCGACGTTGGCGGCTTTACACATCGCATCGGCGGCTTCAATACAGGCCACCAGACCTTTGGTTTCGATCAGACCAAGCGCTTCTTTCATCATGTTGTCTCCCGTTATTCCGCGACTTTGTAATGCGCGACGATTTTGTTGATGTCGTTATGCGGACGCGCGATCACCAGCGAGTCTCACCACTTCCCCGATGCGCTGCGCCGATTCCACGCCGGAATCCACCGCCGCCTTCACCGCGCCGACGTCGCCTTTCACCATCGCGGTGACCAGCCCGGAGCCGACATTTTCATAGCCAATCAGCTCGACGTTGGCGGCTTTACACATCGCATCCGCCGCTTCAATGCAGGCCACCAGACCTTTGGTTTCGATCAGACCTAATGCATCACCCATTTGCGTTCTCCTGGCCTTAAGCCTTGTGTTTAATAACAATTTTGTTGATGTCGTTATGCGGACGCGCGATAACCAACGAGGTCACCACCTCGCCGATGCGCTGCGCCGATTCCACGCCGGAATCCACCGCCGCTTTTACTGCCCCGACGTCGCCTTTCACCATCACGGTGACCAGCCCGGAGCCGATGTTTTCATAGCTAATCAGCTCGACGTTGGCGGATTTGCACATCGCATCCGCTGCTTCAATGCAGGCCACCAGGCCTTTGGTTTCAATAAGCCCCAATGCATCACCCATGGTTTTTCCTCCAGACAGGTTTGTGATTCGGGAAAACCGTCCGCGTAACGGCGTCAACACGCGGTAGCGGCGTTCGAGGTTCACTATAGGGAATGGCGAGTGAAGTGAAATTTAAATCCGCTTGGGTTCTGTTTTTAGTTTTTTACTCTGTGATTTAGCCTTTTAAGGCGCTGTATTTATCTCTTTATGCTGATTGAGACCGATGGAATTGGCTGTGGATGCGGCGAGTTTTACGCCACCCGGACCGGCGGCAGGGAATGTTAATGAGTTGCTAATTTATTGCTGGGGCAGGGTAATATATCCATCCATTAAGTGTGGTTATGGTCATGTTTTTCGCCGGGAGCTAAACGCAAAAAGTGCGCTTTTAGCGCATGCGGTGGCGCAGGAAAAAGGCGGGGCGGGTGGGACAGGACGTCAGACGAGCTTGCTGCCGGACTTCAGGGTGCAAACGTAGAGCGGCGAATTGATCGAGCTGAGCAGAATCGCCTTCTCGTTGAGCTTCTGGGCGTTGAGAAACAGCCCGTCGTGGCTGTCGGACATCTCGCGCATAAAGTAGGCGAAGATGACGTCCGGGGATTCGTCGATCGATGAGGCGCTGGATTCCCAGCGGCTGATGCGGTAGTGGCGCTCGGTTGAGGAGATGCGTTTACTGGTATAGCTGAATTTAACGTAGCGCTGCAGGTAGAGCCAGCCGGCCGCGGAGTCGGTATAGCCTTCAACGACCATCGAGCCTTTGCCGTGGGCGGCAAAATTGAAGTGAATATTGCCGTTAACGTTCTCTTTATCCATGTTTTCAAAACGCATAATGGCTTTGGTCGAGCAGCTCATCGCCCCGTCGTTTTCCGCCGGCAGCAGCTTCCAGGCGCTGAGCCCGGCCGCGGTGATAAACGCCAGGGCGGAGAGGGCGAAAAAAGGCCGGGGTGCGAGTCTCATTGCGGTTTCCATGAGTAGTAGAAATAGTTATCGCAATAGCTGAAAGGATTGTCTTCATGCATCGCGCAGTGGGCGAGGAAGACGCGGCCCAGGCCGTTGGTCTCCAGCCGATCGCCGTAGAAGAAGACAAAACGCTCGCCGGGTTTGCACTCCAGCTTCAGCCGCTGGCGCACGGCATCAAAGTTTTTGCCGTAGGCGGTGCCGGCCACCGAGCGTAGCATCTCGTCGCTGGCCAGCAGTTCGCACTGGCTGTGGGTCATCTGCGTCAGAGTAATGGGGCGTGATTCGCCGCTGCCGAAAAAGCTGAAAAGCACCAGCAGCAGGGCGATGGTCAGTAGACAAACGCCGGCGATATACCAGCAGGTGCCGCGGGCATGCCGGGTTGGTTTCGGGCTCTGCGCCGCGGCCGGCGGCACGGCGTCCGGCTCTGCGGGCGGCAGCGACGGCGGTTCCGCCTGCGGTTCCAGCGGCGCGGGGGCGTCCAACTGATGGACGGTGATTTCCGGGTTCAGCTGCAGCAGTCCGCGCGAGACGGTGACGATAATATTGTCGATCTCATAGTGGCGGAAGGTTTTGCGCAGCATGCTCAGATACTGATTCAGGTTGCTGTTCGAGGAGGTTAATCCGTTGTCGTCCCAGACCTTTTTGAGCACCTCATCGCGGCTGACAATCTCCGGATGACGCAGAAAAAACCACAGCAGCGCGCTGGCGGTGATCGACAGCTGGCTGTCCGCCTCATCGCTTCCCGGTAGGAGTAGTGTGCCGTCCGTTGCATCATAAATGAGACGGCCATTGATGTTGTAGCGCATCGCGGCCTCAGTCTGGTTGCCTGACTCATCAGGCTCAACATGCTTCACGCGGGAAGCGTCATCCTCGTTAGATCGCTGACCAGCGATCGCCGGTGTTCGGCGCTCATGGTGCGCCCCTCGGTTAGCTCCGATAGCCAGATGCCGTCCGCCGCGTAGCGTACCAGGGTGCCGATGTGGCCGTTATCCAGCGCATCGCCCCGCGCGAGGTGATCCAGCATCCAGTCGCGCCAGCATTTTCGCAGCACCGGCTCATCCGGCATCGCCAGCGACAGCACCATCAGCTGGCGGCTCTCCTGGGTGTCCGTCAGCTCAGGGGCCGATAGATAGTGCAAATAGGCGCGGGTAAAGCGGCCATAAGAGACATTATCCGCGGCCATCAGCTCGGCGATCGCCTCTTCCATAATCGCCAGCAGGCGGGCGAATAGGGCAAAGATCAGCGCCTGCTTATTGGGGAAGTGGTGCAAAAGACCGCCTTTGCTCACCCCGGCTTCGCGCGCCACGGCGTTCAGCGACAGCGAGGCGATACCGTCCCTGCCGGCAATCATCGCCGCGGATTCCAGCAGCTGCTGATGTAAACGGACGGGGTCTTTTTTTCGGTGTTGGGCTTCCAGGTTCATGGCCTGAATCATACCGACCAGACGGTATGATTATTCTTGATCGCTATCAATGTGAGAGGGAGTGTGCGGCGATGGAATGCTGTTATTGCGCGGAGGCTCACAATTCGTCATATAAATCAGCGCGTGGCGTGCGGCAGTCGCTGCCGCACGAGGCCGGATCTTTAATCGACAAGATCCTTGACGATATTCATCAAGCGGCGAATATCTTCCGGGCGGGTATTACCGCTTTGCGGATCGATGATTGAGCTGTAGATATGCGGCATCACCTGCGCAACGCCGGCCTGCAGGCAGGCTTGCAGAATGACGGCGAAGTTATTCAGGTCGATACCGCCGGTGGGTTCAATCAGCGTCATGCCGTTGTGCGCGGCGCTTTGGGCGAGAACCTTTAGCTCATCCAGCGAGCGTTCGCCGTCCATGGGAAAGAACTTAGCGGCGTGGGCGCCCATATCCTGAATCATCCTCACCGCCGCATCGCTGGAGACCCTGGTCGGCGTTCCCTGCGCGCTGCTGACTCCGGTGGAGATAAGCACCTCTCCGGGACTGCCGGTGGGGCTTATCAGCGCATTGATCCGCGTGTTTTGCCCGCCGGTAGCGGCCAGCGCGCCTGCCGCGAAGCCGCAGCCGGTAAAGGTCTGATTGACGTGGGCGGGATGAAGCTTCGCCGAAATCATCGCCGCTTTATAGAACTGGGCCGGATCGCCCGCCCCCAGGCCGACGGAAATAGCGGGAATGTCCGTCATCCAGCGGCGCACTTCCGCCACGCCCTCATCGACGCCAGAGAACTGTGCGGATAAAACGCCAATCACCGCATGGCCTTCGGCGGCGTCGTGAATCTCCCGGGCGTTGGCGATATCTTTTGCCAGAACGTTAATCGCGACCCGCCGGCGATAAAAGTTAATCTGCTGCATATTCGGTAATCTCCTTGAGTCGCGCGATAATAAGCGCCATCTCACCTGCGGCAATGGTCCGCGGATCGAGGCTAAACGCGCCCAGATGCAAAGCGTAGCGGCGGGCGTAGATGGCGATTTCGCCGCCGCGCAGTCGGGCTTCGACTTCGCCGGCATCGAGGCCCAGGGCCTCTTTATCGACCCTAACCCGAATGCGCCAGATGGCCCGCCCGGCCTCATCCTGTTCGATATCCGCCTTTAGCCCGCGTAAGGCGGATATCGCCTCGGCGAAGGGACGCAGGGCGGCCGCATCGGGAGCCGGAGCGGCTGCCTGATAGCGATTGAGGGCATACACCAGGCCGACCATATTTTCTTTGCCAATCTTCATCGCCCTGGCGATGCCGTTATGCTGCGCCTTACAGGCCGCGATCCAGGTGCGTTTTCCGCTAATAAAGCCGGAAGTGGGGGCGTTGAAGGCCTTGGCGCCGCTGTAAATCACCATATCCGCGCCGGTGGCGACCCAACGGCGAAGATCCTCTTCGGCGGCGGCATCGACAATTAGCGGCAGGTTGTGCCGCCGGGCGACCTGCACAAAGTCGTCGATGGCGAGCATCCCTTTTTGCACGCAGTGGTGCGATTTCACAAACAGCAGCGCCGCTGTACGGTCGCTGACGGCGCTCTCCAGCTGCCAGCGCGCGGCGAGATTGCTGGACCCGACCTCGACCACCCGTCCGCCGCCGAGGCGGATCGCGCTGGTTATCGGTGCGCCGTAATCGACGTTGTGGCCGCGCAGGATAATGATTTCGTTGGCCAGACCGCTGCTATCCGGCATCTGCGCGACCTTATCCGGCTCGCCGCGGGTGATCGCCGCGGCCACCGCGATGGCAATGCCCGCCGAGGCGCAGGACGTCAGGTAGCTATCCTCGGCGCCGGTGTGGGTGGAGATAAGCTCCCCGGTGCGGTCGGTGAGCTTATCGATTTCCACGAACGCGCTGGCGGCTTCGGCCGCGGCCTGCATCACCTCCGGGTCAACGGACGATACGCCAAGGATCGTCATTTTGCCGCAGGCGTTAATCACCCGCTTTAGCCCAAGCCGTTGATAAATATTATCGTTCATGGCCTACAGCACTCCCGTCAGCGAGCAAACGATGCTGATCGCGACAATCGACAGTAAAATCGTGGTGTAGCGCGGACCCTTTTTCAGCAGATAGAAGTAGACGGCAAAGACCGCCGCCAGCGGCAGCAGGCCCGGAGCAATAGAGTCGAGGATCTGCTGCACCACCACCTCGGAGCCTTTCAGCGCGCTGATTTTCAGCGGCGTGGTGATTTTGACGTAGCTTGCCGAAAGCGCGCCCATCATGATCAGGCCCAGCACGTTGGCGCCGTAGATCAGCTCCTTGATGCGCCCCCCTTGCAGCAGGCCGATTATCGAATCCCGCCCGAGGGTGTAGCCTTTATGCACTAGCCCGTAGCTTATCGCCATGGTGATCGCCGGGTAGAGGATCAGCGGCGCGATGCCGCCAAAGGCGCTGCCGCCGGCGGCGAAGGGGATAAAGATCGCAATCAGCAGCGGCATGACCGCGGCCCAGATTATTGAATCGCCCATCCCGGCCAGCGGCCCCATCAGGCCGGTTTTGATCCCGGTAATGGAGGCGTCGCTAATCGGTTCGCCGCGGGTTTTCTGCTCTTCCATGGCGATAGAGATACCCTGGATAACCGCGCCGAAAGTTTGCTCGGAGTTAAAGAAGTTGAGGTGGCGCTTCAGGGCCTCGGCCTGCTCCTCTTTCTCCGGATACAGCTTTTTGATAATCGGCGTCATCGAGGCGCAGAACACCAGGCTCTGCAGACGCTCGTAGGAGCTGGATACTTCCGCCCCCAGCCAGTAAATCAGCCAGGCCTTGGTGATATCGGCTTTGCTCAGCGCCCGGCTTTCACGGGCCCGTTCAACCAGCTCATGTTGCATGACATCGCTACTCATTATGCCGCCCCTTCATTTTTGGCGAGGCCTTTAATCAGGAAGGCCACGCAGGTACCGAAAATCGCCATCGCCATGATGTCCACCTTCAGGTAGAGCACCGCAAAGAATCCGCCGATAAACCACGGCAGCAGGCTCTTCTTACCAATCACCATGATGGTGATGGCGAAGCCCAGCGCGGGCAGGATGCCGCCCATAATTTCAAACGAGTGGGTCAGCCAGTGCGGCATCAGCTTGAGGAACTTCTCAACCACGCTTTGTCCGAAGTAGTTGGCGGCAAAGACCACCGGGAAGCGCAGCAGCAGCCCAAGCAGGGCCGGGTAGATGAAGGCGCAGCGCATGATCCCCGTCATGTTGGCGCTCTCGGCATGTTTATCGGCCATATGCACCCACGCCGCGTTCAGCGTCCGGCGCAGCTGATCGAGGAATACCCCGATCACGCCAAACGGAATCGCCAGCGCGATCGCCAGGTTCGGCTCCATCCCCGCCTTCACGGCAATAGGTATGGCGATACAGGCGGCCAGCGCCGGATCCGACGGGACGTTACCACCCGGCGTGGAGGTGACGCCCAGATACACCAGCTGCATACCCGCGCCGATGATCATCGCGGTCTTCATATCGCCCAGCAGCAGGCCGACGAAAACGGCAACCACGACGGGCTGCAGCAGCATGGCGGAGAAGGTATAGCCTAAACGTAATCGAGCGAACCAGTAATAGAGTCCCATCAGGCTCGCAAAAAGCAATGTGTCCATAGTTTTTACCTGCTTATCAACTGGTTAGAATTTTTTCAGGATGTCGTCCAGTGACTGGGGTTTATCTTCCGGGATCGTCTGGAAGAACACCTGAATTCCGCTGTTTTTCAGCTCACCCAGGATACCGACGTCTTTTTCATCGAGGGTGATGTTCTGAAATACGGCTTTCCGGTTTGGCCCGCCGCCAAGTCCGCCGACCTGAATCGAGGTGACGTCGAAACCCTGCTGCACGGCCTGCTGGATTGCGCTGAGGGACGGAAACAGCACCAGCACGTTCCCCTCGCCGAGTCTGGTTCTCCCGCCAGGCCGCGGTAAAGCTGGCATTGCTGAAACAGTCGACTTTGATATTCGGCGGCGCCGCCATCAGGTAGATATTTTTCATAAACGGATCGGCGTCGAGCTCGTCGCTGACCACGGCGATACGGTTAGCCTGCGACTGGCCGACCCACTTGGTGACAACCTGGCCGTGAATCAGACGGCTATCGATACGACATAAAACGATTTTTGCCATGAAGGGCTCCTTAATGATTTAACTGGTTCACGTGGGCGACGACGTCGCGACAGCTGCTGCGTCCGGCTTCCACCAGCTCGTTGACGCAGCGGGTCAGCGGTCCCTGTTCGCGCTTATCCAGCGCTTCCAGCAGTAGCGAAGCGTTGAGGCCGCAAATCACGGCGATCGGATAGTCGGCGCTCAGGCGGGCGGCGACGTTAGAGGTGGTGCCGCCAATAAAGTCGGTGAGGATCAGCGAGCCTTCCGGCATCGACTTCACCGTCGCCTCAACGCGCTGGTAATACTCGCCGAGGGTATCGACGGGCATCAGGGCGATTTCCGTCACGCCTTCAATTTCGCCCGTGACCATGCGCAGGCTGTTGCAAAGCGGCGTGCCCCAGCCGCCGTGCGTCAGCAGCAGAATTTGCGGTAATGGGTGTGCAGGTACAGTAGATGACAAGGTGGCCTCCTGGCGCCGTTTTATAGACGCTATTGATAGAGCAAAGGCCGTGCCAGCATTAGTGTCATCTACGGGGGAGGAGGGGAGCTGGCGGGCCGATGGGCCGCGCCAGTAAAGGGATTAGCTATACAATAATTCGTAGATATAAATATATTCCGCATCCGATAAGCGGATGGCGTAGGCCTCCTCCACCGGGTGGAAGGCGGATTTAATGACACTAAAGGCGTGAGTATCCATATCGGGCTTCATTTCCAGCGCCATCTGTAACGGTTTGCGGTTAATCACGATACGCTCGACCATACAGCAGCAGTGGATCAGGAAGCGTAGTGTCACCTGGCGGCTGGGGGCGATCGCCAGGGTCGCGCGCAGCTGGCTGAGGACGCCTTCCATCTCTTTGAGGATGCGCTGCGGGTTGAGCACCGAAATATGGTTGATGATGCTTTCCATCGTCAGCGCGCTGATAAACCGGGACGCGCTGCGCTCCATCTCCAGCCGCCGCTCGGCGCTGGAGAGATCGGGAGTCAGCAGGCTTAACACCAGCTCCGGGCCCTGCTCGGAAAACAGCTCTTCCAGCGAGATAAACGGAATATCCGGCAGCCCGGGCTGGAAGGTCCCGACGATGCCCGCCAGCCGCTCGTGGGCGTTAATGGCCTGCTGCACGCGCTCCGGGCTGCGCACTTCGTTATAGTCGAGGATCACCATGCGGGTATCCTGCGACATCAGCTCGCCGAAGCTCTCCTCCAGCACGGTTTTGATTTTCTCCGCCGTGCCCATGCCGGTAATGCAGGAGATGACCAGCACTTTGCCGACGTTTTCCTGCTGCGGGGTGCATAGCTGGCTGGGGATGCCTTTTTCCTGCATAAGCGCCGCCAGCCGCGGCAGGTCGCTGGTCTCGTAGCTTAGATCGAGGCCAATCTCCAGCAGGCTGGTCAGGGTGATATCCGGCAGCAGCAGGACGTCTATCTGGAACAGCTTGCTGATGGTGCTGCCGAAATGCACCAGCGAGCCGATATCGACGATCAGGATCAGCCGCTGCCAGCGCCGTGCCTGCATCAGCCGGATTAACGCATCCAGGGTGTCGTGCACCGACTGTTCGAACGGCATATCGATGGCGCTGAACAGTTCGCGCTCCAGCACCCGATTGACGTACTGCGCCATGCTGGTGGCGGTAGTGGCGCCGTGAGCGATCAGTATCACTCCGCAGTCGGGGCTGACGCCGATCCGCTGGCGGTAATGGCGGCACTCTTTGAGGAACAGGCACAGCCAGACCACCTCCGTCGCCGGGCACTGAATATTCAGCAGATCGTTGATTTTCCTGCATAGCTGGGTGGCATTCTCATATTCATCTTTACAGCGATCGAGAATTAAACTGGAGGAGTAGAGCTGCGGGATCAGCCCCCGCTGGACGTAGCCGATCAGCGCCAGCAGGTGCTTGCGCAGGGGATTGACCAGATTTTCCGGCAGGGAAAAGCCCAGGATCTGTTCTACATAGCCGATCAGCAGGGCGACGCGCTCTTCAATCTGGTCGCCATAGCGCGGCGAACGCGTGCCGCTGTCGCGGCTGTAGAGGCCATATTCGAAAATGGAGCTGAGCTTGTTTTTGAGAATGGCCAGCGTCTCTGCGGGCGGAACGTTACTGTTGCGCAGATTGACGTATTCGCGGGTCAGGAAGCTATAGAACAGATCGCTCTCTTCGATGCCGCCATCGCCGCCCGCCGGGCTTTTAAGCTGCGGCAGCGTGCGGGCGTCAATACTGAGCAGGGTTTTACCATTGAACAGCGCGTCGACCAGTATCCGCTGCTCCTGGGTGGGGTTAGTGGAACCGTCCGCCAGCTTGCCATCCAGCAGCAGGACATCGTGCTGCGCCGCCATCCCTGACGCCCAGGCCTGGGCGCATAAAAACTGGATATCGCTTTTTAGCTGACCGATATTGCCTTCCAGCGGCTTATTCAGCAGCCACAGCAGCAGCGTTTTATCGATGCTTACTGAGCGCTCAATCTTGCGGCTCTCCCGCTGCAGGAAGCCGATAATCAGTTCGATCTGCTCCTCCAGCGAGCGCTGGCGGATGCCGGGGAGATCGATGGAGACCTGAATGCGGCGTTGAAAAGTGCGCAGCAGCGACGAGCTCACCGGCTCGGTGGTGGCGCAGATAAGGCGTACGGTGATGCTTCGCGCCGGGCCGCTGGCGCCCAGAGGGCGATACTCGCCTTTATCCAGCAGCGAGAAGAGTTTCTCCTGACCTTCATAGGGCAGGCGATGGACTTCGTCGAGCAGCAGATAGCCGCCGTCGGCCTGTTCAATCAGGCCGGTCTTGCTCTCCGTTGCGCCGGTAAACGCCCCCTGTCGATGGCCAAAGAGATGGGAGGAGAGCAGCTCCGGGTTGTTGGCGTACTCGGCGCAGTTAAAGTACACGAGAGGCGGAGGGCTATCGTCGCTATGTTCGCAGGCGTAGCGGTGCATCAGCTCGGCGAAAAAAGTCTTCCCGACGCCGGAGGGGCCGGTCAGCAGCACGTGCAGCCCATGCGGATAGAGCACCGCCGCTTTACCTTTTTCCACCGCATCCCGCAGGCTGCGATCGTGGCCGATTAGCAGCGAGAACGGATCGCTAGCCGATGGCAGATCCCGATCAGGCAGCAGGTCGCTAATGGCGCCGATTTCGCGCTCCGATTCAGCCAGCGGCCGATCCAGCAGGGTTTGAGTCGCCTGCAGATGCAGAAAGAATACCGGGCGTCCGCGGGTTTTGATAACCAGCCCGTCGCTCCACAGCTGGTTTAAATCCTTGCTGACGGAGTTGCGCGCCAGGCCGAGGTTAAAACCGATTTGCTCTGCGGTGAAGGCGCCGGCGCCAGCGGCCAGGTCGTCCCGGCTGATGGTCTTCGTCAGCCGCTCCAGTTCACGCAGTACTACCTCAATACGTCTCATCTCGTTACCGGATTGCTTAAAGGTGATGTTTGAGAACATACACCATCCTGGCCGATGAGAAAGAGACGAGAAACCAACTTGCGGGCGTCTGACTACAACAAATAGCCGTTTCGGGATAAATAAGCGTGTCAGGGACTAAATCAGCGTATTTGAACGGCGACGCCGGGCGGCCGGGCATCGCCTTGCTGCGCTTAATCCACCCGCTGATGGATTGCCAGCCCGCTTTCCCCGACCGCCAGCTCCGGGCGCAGCGTCAGGGACGGGATCAGATAGTCGCCGTGGTTTTGCCGGCGGAAGGGGATTGGCGCGGTGCTCGCCAGCGTATCCAGCCGCTGCCCCAGATCTCGGCACTGCTGCGCAAAGCGCTGCTCGTCCGTTTTCTCCGTGCGGTAGAACACCAGCGGCGGCAGCACCGCAAAGCCGGGGTAAAACAGCATCCCGTGCTGGATTGGAAACAGGATATCGTTAATCGGCCCGTTAATTCCGCGCGGGGCGTAGTGCTCCTCCCAGCCGCCGGTGGTGACAACCAGCATCGCCCGTTTGCCCGCCAGGGTGCCTTCGCCGTAGCGGTCGCCCCAGTGGCGGTCGCTGTGCTCCCCGACGCCGTAGGCGAAACCGTAGGCGTAAACCCGGTCGATCCAGCCTTTCATAATCGCGGGCATGGAGAACCACCACAGCGGGAACTGGAAAATCACCGTATCCGCCCACAGCAGCTTCTCCTGCTCGGCAACGATATCCGCGCTTTGGGTGCCCTGTTCAAAGGCCTGCTTTGAATCGAGCGTCGAGCGCCAGAAGTCGCCGACCGGCGGGGCGCTGCTGTCGTCGGCATCAAAGCCCGCCTTCCAGCGCATGGCGTAGAGATCGGAAACCTGCACCTCGTGCCCGGCGTTTTGCAGATGCCGGACGGCAAAATCCTTTAGCGCGCCGTTCAGGGAGCGCGGTTCCGGATGGGCGTAAATCAGCAGTACCTTCATGAAAATCACCTCTGAGTCATGGAGAGCTGCAGAGTAGGCGGCTGATCGCTATAGTAGAAATTAATTACTTAAATTTCAGGTATAGCCGTGATTAATTTGCATCGTCTGGATCTCAACCTGCTGCGCACCCTCGACGTGTTGCTGAGTGAGAATAACGTCACGCGAGCGGCGCAGCGGCTCAACCTGTCGCAGCCGTCGGTCAGCATCCAGCTCGGCGCGCCTGCGGGAAATTTTTGCCGACCCGCTGCTGCTTCCCGGGCCGCGCGGGATGCTGCCTACCGCCCGCGCCGATGCGCTGCGCGGGCCGCTGCGTGATGCCCTGCTGGCGCTGGAGCTGGCGGTCGCACCCGCCGACAATTTCGATCCGCTAACGGCGACGCAGACCTGGCGAATGGCGGCGACGGACTATATGGCCTCGGCGATCCTGCTGCCGGCGCTGAATATTCTGCGTCGCGCATCCCCATCGAGCCGTTTGGCGCTCTTCGATCTCCAGCCTTCGCGCCTGGTGCAGCAGGCGGAGCGCGACGAGGTCGATCTGTTCTTTCATACCCGCGACGGCGCTCCGCCGGAGCTGCATCAGCGGCTGCTATTCAGCGAGCGCTACGTGCTGGCGGGCAGAGCGGGGCATCCGGCGCTGCGGGCGCCGTTGAGCCTGGCGCAGTTTTGCCTGCTGGATCAAGTTATTGTCTCCCCGGACGGCGGCGGTTTCAGCGCCGCGACCGATACCGCGCTGGCCAACCTTGGGCTTTCGCGGCGGGTTGTCCTCTCAGTGCCACATTTCCTGTTTATGCTGGAAACGCTGCGTAGCAGCGATTTGGTCGCCATGCTGCCGGAGCGGCTGCTGCGCGGAATGAGCGGGCTGACGATTGTCGAGCCGCCGCTGGCGATTGCCGGGTTTGATATGCTGATGCTGTGGCACGAGCGCTGGCATCGCGACCCGGCGCACCGCTGGCTGCGCCAGCAAATTGTGAGTTCACTGGAGGATTAAGCCATGTTAAGCGGATTGAATCACCTGACCCTGGCGGTCAGCAGCCTGGCGCCGAGCGTGGCGTTTTATCAGCAGTCTGCTGGGAATGACGTTGCACGCGCGCTGGGATAGCGGCGCCTATCTCTCCTGCGGCGATCTGTGGCTGTGCCTGTCCCTCGATCCGCAACGGCGCGTCACTCCGCCGGAAGAGAGCGACTACACCCACTACGCTTTTAGCGTCGGTGAAGCCGATTTCGCCGGGTTCAGCGCGCGGCTGGAAACGACCGGCGTGGCGGTGTGGAAGGTGAACCGCAGCGAAGGGGCGTCTTATTACTTCCTCGACCCGGACGGCCACAAGCTGGAGCTGCACGTCGGCAGCCTCGCCCGGCGCCTGGCGGCGTGCCGCGAACAGCCGTATAAGGGGATGGTGTTTTATGACGAGTGAATGGGCATAACCTTTACAAATTAGCCTCTGGAAATGTGAGGCTTTTTCCAGCATTGATAGTATACTTGCCCGATAATTGTCTATACTTTTTTGTATATACAATCGGGATGAATGCTATGCCAATGGAGTTTGAATGGGATGCAAACAAGGCAGCAAGTAATCTAAGAAAACATGGGATTCGGTTTGAGGAGGCGGTACTGGTTTTTGACGATCCGCAGCACCTTTCCCGCCAGGATCGTTATGAAAACGGTGAGTATCGATGGCAAACCATCGGCCTCGTTCATGGAATTATCGTTATTCTTGTGGCGCATTCGGTCCGTTTTGAAAGTGGGGCTGAGGTGATTCGTATCATTAGCGCCCGGAAGGCGGACGGCAAAGAGAGGAGTCGTTATGAGCACAGTTAAATATCAGCGCGCTAAGCCGGCCGGGCTTAGCGCTCAGCGTGAAGACGAACTCAAAGCGCTGGCGAAGAAAGCGGATGGCGAAATTGATTACAGCGATATCCCCGCTTCGGACGATGGGCTGTGGTCAGATGCGGTTCGCGGTAAATTTTATCGGCCATTAAAAACGCAGGCCTCTGTGCGCATCGATGCTGATGTTATGGCGTGGCTTAAACGCCCGGGAAAAGGCTATCAAACGCGGCTGAACGCGATTTTAAGAGAAGCGATGAACCGCGATCTGAGCGAGAAATAAGCTTCTATCTGCCAGGCCTCTGCGTTCCTGGAAGCGGCGACGCGTCTTGTTTGGGCTACCAGCCCGCAGCCCCGGTCAGCGCCGCGCCGCCGGGGGACAAGTTTGTTCACCAGAGCGAAAAACTCACTCCATCGCCACCTTCACCGCCTCTCCCAGCTTCACCATCACCTCCCGGTGCTTGTCGATCGGCGGCAGGGCGCAGTTGATCCTTAAGCAGTTGCGGTATTTCCCCGAGGCTGAAAACAGCGAGCCCGGCGCGACCTGGATTTTCAGGCGGCACAGGCTGCTTCGCGACGCAGACCATATCGACGTGCTCGGGGAGCTCGACCCACAGCATATAGCCGCCCTTCGGCCGGGTGACGCAGATGCCGCAGGGGAAGTATTCCCGCAGCCAGCAGGTGTAAATCTCCATATTGCGCTGGTAGATCTGCCGCATCCGCCGCACGTGGCGGTGGTAGTGGCCTTCACGAATAAATATCGACGCCGCCAGCTGCGTGGAGGGAACGTTGGTCCCGCTGGCGGCATATTTCATCTGCAGCAGGCGATCGTAGTAGCGCCCCGGCGCGATCCAGCCGATGCGCAGGCCTGGCGCGATAGTTTTGGTAAACGAGCTGCAGAGCATCACCCGGCCGTCGATATCCCACGAATGAATGGTGCGCGGGCGCGGGTAGTCGGTGGCCAGCTCGCCGTAAATATCATCCTCAAAAATGATGATATCGTGGCGCTGGGCGAGGGTCAGCACCGCGCGCTTGCGGGCGTCCGGCATGATAAAGCCCTGAGGGTTATTGCAGTTCGGCACCAGGATAACGCCCTTGATCGGCCACTGCTCCAGCGCCAGCTCCAGGGCTTCTACGCTGATCCCGCTGTCCGGATCGGTAGGGATTTCAATGGCTTTGATCCCCAAACCGCGCAGCAGCTGCATGGTGCCGTAATAGGACGGAGATTCGACGGCAACGATATCGCCGGGCTGGCATACCGCCAGCAGGGCCAGCGATAGCGCGCTGTGGCAGCCGCTGGTGATGATCAGATCATCGGCGGTGACCACCGAGCCGCCGTCGAGCATCAGACGGGCGATTTGTTCACGCAGCTCGCGGCGCCCGGCCAGCTCGTCGTAGTTCAGCACCTCGCTGAGATTATGCTGGATCACCCGGCTCAGCTCGCGCCAGATGGGCTTCAGGCTCGGCTGGGTGACGTCAGGCGAACCGCCGCCGAAGGGGATAATGCTTTTATCATTGCGCGCGTCGAGCATGGTCAGCACCTGATCCCACTGGGTGATTTCCACCGGGCGCTGCACCGGGCGCGACATCGGCGGTACCGGCGGCTGGGCTTTCCGCGGGGCGACAAAGTAGCCGGAACGCGGCTGGGGGACGATCATCCGCTGCTGTTCCAGCGTCTGATAGGCCTGCTGCACGGTGCTGATGCTTACCCCGTGCTCCTGACTCAGGCTGCGAACCGAAGGCAGTTTCTCCTCGTGGCGATACAGCCCTTGCTCAATACGCTCCGCCAGCAGGCTGGCCAGATGTTGGTAACGTGTCATGCTGTATCCCTTATTGTCGCCATACAGATTTATAAACCAGTACAGATAGGCGGAGAAAATCCCACGCAGATACTGTTTTAGCTAATCTGTATGTTAAAGAAAAGAGTTTTTTGAATCTGTATTGTTCACCCTCGGATCCGAGAAGATAAAGCCTCTGGCAAGGTGAGGAGGTGGAGTATGGAATTTCATGAGAATCGGGTAAGGCAGCCGTTTATTGGTTTTGTCCTGGTAGGCAGAGCGTTCAAAAAATGGTGGCTGCGGATGCAAACGCGCCGGGTTTTGCAGCAAATGAGCGACGAACAGCTGAAAGATGTCGGGCTGCGGCGGGATCAGGTCAATTAAAAAATGCGCTTTTCCCGGATGAAGGCATAAAGCCCTTATCCGGGCTCCCGGCCTGCCCCCCGCAGGCTGCGAGCCGTGACCGCCCGGGCCAGCAGTTCGCCACGCCCGGCGCGACCGGACAGCCGGCGTCCCGCGGGATTGTTACATTCAGCGTATTTATCAATTAATGCTTCTTCATTCTTCGTTTCTTGATAGTTATCGTGATAAGTATTATTTTCCTCACAGCTACGAGCCTGGCCATTTTGCCTGTCATTTTGAACGCCCTTCAGCGCGGCCCGGAGGGTGAGCGTAGCGAGTAACTTCTCACGTACTACCTGTACGTTCTGGTTTCTCCGCGCTCTCCGCGTTCAAACTGCCTGCGCCAATAACGCCTGGTGGGATAGGTTCTACATGAGGAAAGTAAGATGACCGAAGACGAACTGTTTGCCCGCCGTCCGATGGGGATGCGCATGGCGATGGTGGTCCGCCAGTGGCGCGCGACTATCGATGCCGCTCTCAACGATACCGGTATGACCCAGTCAAGCTGGACGGTGCTGATGCAGCTGTATCAGCTGGGGGACAACGTCTCGGTTAGCGAACTGGCGGAGGTGCAGGGCATTGAACTGCCGCCGCTGATGCGCACCCTCACCCAGTTGGAAAAGCAGGGCTATCTGCTGCGTTCCACATCGCCATATGACAAACGCATACGCCTGCTGACGCTGACGGCGGAAGGCCTGACCAAACTGGAGGATCTGAACCGCGTGATTGAAACTTATCAAACCCGCGTTACCCGGACCATCCCGGAAGCCGAGCTTGCCACCTTCAGCGCGACGTTAAATCAAATCGCCTGCAATTTGCGGACAATCCGCGAAGAAGATAACAAGATCTAAAAAACTATGATGACGCCAGAACAAAAATTTGCCCGCTGGGTAAGGGTGAGTATTGCCGCTTTCCTGGCGATCTTCGCCTGGTTTATCGTTGCCGATATCTGGATCCCGCTCACGCCGGACTCCACGGTGATGCGCGTTGTGACGCCGGTATCGCCGCGCGTTTCCGGCTATGTCGCACAGGTCTATGTGCACAACAACAGCCAGGTGAAGAAAGGGGATCTGCTCTACGAGCTGGACCCGACGCCGTTTAGCAATAAAGTGCAGGCCGCGCAAATCGCCTTTGCGCAGGCGAAGCTGAGCAATCAGCAGCTGGATGCGCAGATCGCCGCCGCCCGCGCCAACCTGCGCACCGCCCAGTTCACCGCCCGTAACGACAAAGTTACGCTCGATCGCTACCAGCGCCTGAGTACGATGCAGAGCGTCTCGCAGTCGGATCTGGATAAGGTGCGCACCACCTGGCAGACCAGCGAGCAGTCGGTCAGCGCGCTCAACGCCAGCATCCAGAATTTGCTGATCCAGCGCGGGGAGCGCGACGATGCGCGTAACGTCACGTTGCAAAAATACCGCAACGCCCTGGAAGAGGCGCAGCTGAACCTCGCCTGGAGCAGGATCTATGCCGAAACCGACGGAATGGTCAGCAACCTTCAGCTTAGCCCTGGCCTGTACGCCACCGCCGCCACGCCGCTGCTGGCGCTGGTGAGCAACCAAACGGATATCGTCGCCGATTTTCGCGAGAAGAGCCTGCGCCATACCGGCGTGAACACCGACGCCGCGGTGGTCTTCGATGCGCTGCCGGGCAAGGTTTTCCCGGCGCACGTCACCAGCAGCGACGCCGGGATTTTGGCCGGTCAGGAGCAGGTAAACGGCCAGCTGTCGCAGCCGGAGCAGTCCACGCGCTGGGTGCGCGATGCCCAGCGGATGCGCATTCACGTCGCGCTTGATGAGCCGCTGGACAAACCGCTGCCGACCGGCGCCCGCGCCACGGTACAGCTGTACAACAGCGACGGTCCCTTTGCCCGCACCTTTGCCGGCGTGCAGATCCATCTGGTGAGCCTGCTGCACTATGTCTATTAATACGCTGGCCCGGGTTTTTACGCCGCACGACAATATTGTCTATACGGCGAATGATTTTCGCCAGACGCTGCGCATCGCCGTCGCCGGGACGATCGCCCTGAGCATTTCGACCTTCTACGACGTGCAGTACGGGGTATTCTTTGTGGTCTATCCGCTGATGCTGCTGTCGCTGGTGCCGGTGTTTAACCGCCACGTCGCACGGCAGTTTCTGTTCAGCGCGGCGGTAAACTGCGTTGAAATGGTGCTAATCGTCGGCTATCTGTCGCAGTGGCCGGTGATTATGACGCTGGTGGTCTTCGGCCTCTACGTGATGCGTTTTCGCTTTATGAGTCAGGGGCCGCTGTTTCTGCTGGGCTCAATGGGCGTGGTCTGTCAAAGCACGATGCTCAACTTTATGAGCTATCCCACCAGCAACTGGCATACGCTGATGTTTTCCAATCTCGAAGCCTGCGTGATGGCGGTGGCCCTCAGCGCGCTGCTGAACTATCTGATCCCGGACGTTGAGCCGCGCCGGCCGCCGCCGCGGATTAAGAAGGATGCCGCCCGCATTCGCCATGAATCGCTGCTTTCCGGCACCGTCGCGACAATGATTTTCGTGGTTTTCCAGATCTGCGATCTGAGCGATTCCCTGTCAGCGCTGATGGCCGGGATCCTGATCCTCTTCCCGATGCACTACCGCGGCGCGGTGATCAGCTCCATCTGGCGGGTGGTGGGCGTGGTGCTGGCCTGTCTCTATATTCTGGTGGTGCAGGCTGCTTATTTATGATTTCAGCAACCATATGGTGCTGATGATGCCGCTGATTGCGCTCGGCCTGGCCTTTAGCGCGCGCCTCCACGTGATGGAGAAAGTGGGGGCCGGCGTGGGCTTCGCCAGCATCACCACCATCGGCATTATGTTTGGCCAGAACCTGCACCCGGATCAGGATCTGATCTTCAGCGATCTGTACCGTATTAGCTCGGTCACCATCGCGCTTATCGTCACCCTGACGCTGGTGTTTCTCGTCCACCGCATCCTGAACTGTTTTGCGCCGACGCGGTTCGTTATTACCGAATAGGCTCAGGCCGGAAAGGAGGCGATAAGGCGCCACTCTGCGGCAACGTAGCGATAAATCGCCTCCGTGACGCCGGGAATAACCCACCGCAGCTCCTCTCCCGGCTGGCAGCGGAGAGAGATGCACAGGCCGCAGCCGCCGCGCAGCTGGCGCGGAATATCTTTCACCTGGCAGACGATCCCCGCCGCCTGCATGGCCTTGCGGGTACGCACGACGCCCGGCGTCGAGTGAAATAAAAACAGATACTCCGTCATTCGCGGCGCCTCTGGCGCAGGCCAATCAGCGCCGCGCCAACCGCGCCGGCATATTGGGCATCAGGATGGGTGTGCACCGCGATCCCCGCGTGGCCTTCGAGCATACGCGCAAAGGCCGTGCAGCGGCTGACGCCGCCGGTAAACAGCAGCGGCCTCTGGGCTGAAAGACGGGCGAGAAAGTTGGCGCTGCGGCGGGCCATGGCGTTGATCACGCCGGCCAGAATCGCTTCCGGCGCGACGCCCGCCGAGCGCAGGCTAATCACTTCGGATTCGGCAAATACCGTGCACATGCTGGTGATCGCATGCGGTTCGACGCCTTCGGTGATGCTATCCAGCTCCCCGACGCTGGCGCCGAGGGTGCGCGAGATAACTTCCAGAAAGCGCCCGGTTCCCGCCGCGCATTTATCGTTCATCAGGAAGTCGCTGAGATTGCCGGCGTCGTCGAGCTGGATGACCTTGCTATCCTGGCCGCCAATATCGATAACCATGCGGGTGGCGGGCGCCAGAAGACGCGCGCCGAGGCCGTGGCAGGAGATCTCCGTCACCTGCTTATCGGCAAAATCCACCAGCTGGCGGCCGTAGCCGGTTAAAGTTAAAAATGGCCGCTCGGCAAGTCCGGCGCTGAGGGTTTGCCACGCCTCGTTGATGGCGTCGGCGGGGCGAAAGGGCGTCGGGCAGAGAAAACGTCGCTGGATAACGCCCTCTTTCAGCAGGATGCCTTTGGTGGCGGTGGAGCCGGAATCAATACCTACCGTAAAAGTCACGCGCGCTCCTTACAGCATTTCAATAAAGGCCGCGACGCGGGTGCTGAGCTGGCCGATGTCCGCCGTCGAATAGTCGGTCTCAATCGCGATGTAGGGGAGGTTATGCCGCTGGCGAACGTGGCGCTTAATCGCCATTGATTCAACCGCATAGGTATGACAGGCCTGCAGGATGACATCCACCACGCCGTCGGCCTGATACTCGTCAACCATCTGGCTAAGCAGGGCTAAGCGCTGGTCGTTTGGCGAGATGCACGAGCAGCCGATGGCGAGATACTTATCGGTCAGCGCATCGTAGACGTCGCCCGTCTCCTCCACGCAGCGCTCGGTCGCCTTGGCGCCGGTGCAGTTTTCAAAGCCCACCACCCAGCCGCCGTTCTCTTCAATGGCGCGCACGACTTTTTCCGCCGCGCCGCCAATCGGGCAGCCGGTGATCAGAATCCGCGGGCGAGCCGCCAGCCGCTGGCCATCCTGCCACTGCTGGCGCACGCGATCGGCCATCGCGTTGAGCTCGTCGCTTAGCGCGGCTTTATCAAAGCGGAAGGTCGCGCCGTACACCACTTTCAGGATATCGCTGCCGCTGAGCGCGGGGGGATTGAGCTGCCCGACGCGATAGAAGTTGGCCAGCGCCCGCCGCTCGCGGTTCTTGAGGTGAACGGCATCGCGCAGCGCGGCTTCGCTGATTGTGCGGCCAAAGCGGGCTTCGACCGCCCGCTGCAGGCGCAGGATCTCGGCTTTCCACAGCGCGCGGGAAGCATCGTCGCTGGCGCTGTTCGGCAGCTGCATCACGTGAACCGGCTTGAATTCGGCCATGTATTCATACATTTTCTTTTTGCCGTCGCAGGTGGTTTCACCCACCACCAGGTCGGAAAAATAGAAGTAGGGGCATTTATCCGTTTTGCCAAATCCGTAGCTGCTTTTAATCAGCGGGCAGAGGTTGCGCGGCAGGTCTTTTTCCGCCTCTTCTATGGTTTCATCGGAGGTTGAGCACAGCGAGACGACCACGGCGCCTGCCGCCATCGGGATCTCCTGCGGCATAAAGGTACAGTAGGTTCCGACCAGGGGGATATTTTGCTCTTTCAGGTCTATCACCGTGAGAAAGCCCTTTTGGCGGGCCTCGGAGAACTGGTCAAAAATGGCGGGTAGATCGGTAATCAGCGACATGGTTTTCCTTCCCCGTACACGGGAGATAATGCAAGAGCCCGCATTATAACCATGTCAATAGTGTGTGTTTATTGATCTCCCGCCGATAGCGACATATTGCGGGGTGTAATCAGAACACTTTCTTCGCATCCATCTCTTCCTGGATCCGCTCGCTGTAGGCTACGTGGGTGCGAATAGCTTCCTCAATTCCGGCGTTATAAAACAGGGGCCCCAGCTGTTCGGCGATAAAATCAACGAAGAACTCGGCATCGAACTGCTCAAGCTCAAGGTCAAAATTTCTTTCGCAGTAGGTACATAGCTTTTCGCGAAGCTGCTCACGCTCGCCGGGGGTCAGGTTGATTTCAGCCATTTTTACTCCTTAAAAAGTGCTCTGGATTGACGGCAAACTCAGACTGGGGATCCAGCTATCCCAGGCCGGTAACGGGCCTAACTCTGCCACCAGAAAGTTGATAAACGATCGTACCTTAGGATTGCTGTATTTGCTGGGAAAATAGAGCGCATGCGTTTCACTGGCGATTCGTCTCAAGCAGTATTCGCGCTGCCGGCTTTACCCGGATAGGCTAACCGCAGGGCCCCGCCGGACGAGCGGGGCTGCTTAGCGTAAAAACAGTGCTGGGATCTGCGAGAGCAGCCACAGCAGCAGGCCGATAGTGCCCCCGACCAGCGTACCGTTAATGCGGATAAACTGCAGATCCTTACCGATATTCAGCTCGATTTGCCGCGACATATCGCGGGAGTCCCAGCTCTTCACCGTATCGCTAATATGACGGGTCAGGAAGGTGGCAAACTCCGGCGCCACCCGGTGCGCCGCCTGCTCCAGATGCTCATTCAGCGACTCGCGAAGGGCGTCGTCGTGGAGCAGCGTTTCGCCAAACCACTGTCCGGCCTCGGCGATCCGCTGTTTGATCCGCGAATCGTCGCTGCTGACGTCATTTTTAATCCATCCGCGCAGATCGGCCCACACTTCGCCAAGATAGCGGTTAAACGTCTCGTCATTTTTCAGATAGGCCTTTATGTTGTCTGCTTTTTCCGCCATCAGCGGATCGGTTTTCAGGCTATCGATCAGCTTTTGCGCCGCGCGATCGAAGGTCTGGCGGATCTGATGGGTGCGATCCTGGCTCACTTCGTCAAGCAGCGTATTGACCGCATCGGTGACCATTTCGGCGCTGTGTTCGCCCAGCCATTCGGTGGGGAGAATTTTGGCCTTGAGCGGATGCTCGGTCTCCAGCCAGCGGATGATGCCGCGGGCAACAAAGGCGCGGGAACTGTCGCGCTGCAACAGGGCGATAAGCTGGCTGATAAGCGAATCCAGCAGCTTTTGGTGCCGATTATCGCGGGTTAATCCTTCGAGCATCATGGCGCTGGTTTGCGTCAGGTCGACCTTGTCGATGGCTTTGTGCACCGCGCGGCGCAGCAGGCGCTGAATGCGCGCATCGTCGGTGAGCTCGAGGAAGCCGCTCATCACCTGCAGCAGGTGCTGGCCCACCCGCCGGGCGTTCGCCGGCTGGCTAAACCAGTTGCCGAGCATCAGCGCCGGTTCGTAGCGGCGGATCAGCGCGACCAGCGAAGGGGTATCGAGAAATTTTTCCTGCACGAAATAGCCGAGATTGTCGGCAATTCTGTCCTTATTGCGCGGGATAATCGCCGTATGTCGGGAGACAAACGGCAGCGGTATGCGGCGAAACAGCGCCACCACCGCAAACCAGTCCGCCAGCGCGCCGACCATCGCCGCTTCGGAGATAGCCTTCAGCGCGCTGACCCACGGCGTCGGCGGCAGCAGCAGGGTAGTGACAAAAATCGCGGCCGCCACGAGCAGCAGCGACAGGGCCAGAAGTTTGGCACGTTTCAGTTCAGCAAGTTTTTCCATAGCCTTAAGCATATAACCTGACGGCTAACTCGTGCAAAAACTGCCAGATAATCCAGCCGCCAAAGCCCATCAGTATCGCGCCCGCCGCCCGTTCAACCCGCCAGATGACGGCGCCGAGGCGGCGCTGCACCTGCGGCAGGGCGATCAGCGATACCAGCAGTAAATCCCACAACAGAACGACGCTGGTCATCCAGACTCCGCAGGTTATCTGCTGGGTGAGAGTCACCTGCGGGCCAAGCAGGGTGGTCATCAGCGCGAGATAAAACAGGGCATTTTTGGGATTAAGCAGCGCCGAAGCCAGCCCTGGCAGCAGTCTGTCTGGCAAGCGAAGGCCGCCGGGCTGCCGCCGCCTCCAGGGTGAACGTGCCGGGCCGGCTCCGCCACAGCTGGCTGCCGAGCCACAGCAGCCAGGCCGCTCCCAGCAGCGCGATCGCGCTAAACAGCAGCGGGGCGTGGCGCACCATGCTCCAGCCGACGATGGCGATCGCAATATACAGCCCGTTGCCCAGCGCAATGCCAACGCACAGGCCGGCGCTACCGCGCAGGCGATAGCGAATGGCGTAACCCATCAGGAGAAAGAAGTCTGGCCCGGGACTGAGCAGGGCAACGAAGTGGGAGAGCGCCAGCGCGGGAAACGCGGCCGGGAAAAGCGCAGTAAACATGTCCATAGTGACCTCGGAATAAATCTGAGATCACCCTACGTCAGGCCAGGCGCTAATTATTGTCTGATATTGATCGGCCAAGGGCGTACTGGCGCGGCGTGGCGGCGGTGTAGCTGACGAAGGTTTTATGGAAGTGGCTCTGATCGGCAAACCCGGCCTGATAGCCGACGTCGGCTATCTCATCTCCGGCGCGCAGGCGGCGTCTGGCGTACTCGATCCGCGCCATGTTGATAAAGCTGGCCGGCGTCAGGCCGGTGTCCTGCTTAAAGGTGCGAATCAGGGTCTCTTTGCGCAGCGCAAATTCGTCGGCCAGCGTATCCAGAGAAAGCGGTACCGGCAGGCTTGCCGTCACTCTGTCGAGCAGCCGTGCGCTGCTGCTATGAAGGATTTCCGGCGGCGTCGGGCATAGCGGCAGCTCCCGCAGCAGCCGCGCGATTGCCGTGGGCAGCTCGGCGATCCGCTGCTGCTGCGTAAGCTGAACAATATGCTGATATTGAAGGAAAAGATCGGCGCTGCGAAGCATCGGCTGCGGCGCGGCAAGCCGCACGGCGCCGGAAAGGGCAGGAAGCTGCGCCAGGCACCAGTCAACGTCGAGATAGAGCATATGATAGCTGCGCGGCCGTCCCGAGAGGGGATTACAGCTATGCGGCGCGCCGGGCGGGATTGCTATCAGGTCGCCGGGGCGCAGCAGGTACTCCCGTCCGTTGCAGATGCAGCGCGTTTCACCAGCAATAATTGCCCCCAGAGAAAGCTGCGGGTGGCTGTGGCGCTTATACGCCTGGCGGCTGCGCCAGGTGCTGCGCAGTTCTAGCCAGGGGAGCGTTGCGTTGCGCCAGAAGGTTTGTGGGATATCGCGCGTGTGGTTCACGAAAGCTCCTGCGGCGAAGGAATTAAGAATTTATAGCACGCCCGCTGACGCCTGTCTCCGGGGGCGTTCTGCGAGCGGGCAGGCAAAAAGTTATCGTTATTACCGCCGGATAAAAATATCTTCCGTCCCGGCGCGCAAAGAGATAAGCGGCGGCGTGTGCGCTGGGCTACCGGCGGGTAGAGTCGTTTTAGTGTCCCTCCGTGCAGGCCATTTACCATGCAAAAAGGCTCAACGTCGACGCCGCATGATGCGGTTTTCAAAAAGTTTCTCCGGCATACGGATACCGCGCGAGATTTCTTGGATATCCATCTGCCGTCCTCGCTACGCCAGCTTTGCGACCTGGAGACGCTGCGGCTTGAATCCGCAAGTTTTATTGAGGAGGACCTGCGCGCCTGCTACTCAGATGTGCTTTGGTCGCTAAAAACCACCGCCGGCGAGGGCTATATTTACGTCGTTATTGAGCACCAAAGCTCGCCGGATACCCATATGGCCTTCAGGCTGATGCGCTATGCCATTGCGGCGATGCAGCGTCATCTGGATGCCGGACATAAACGCCTGCCGCTGGTGGTACCCATGCTGTTCTATCACGGTATCGCCACGCCTTACCCATATTCTCTGTGCTGGCTGGATGGCTTTACCCACCCGGCCCATGCTCGCGGATTATATGCGACCGCTTTTCCGCTGGTGGATATTACGGTGATCCCGGATGACGAGATCGTCCAGCACCGGCGCGTAGCGTTGCTGGAATTCATGCAAAAGCATGTCCGCCAGCGTGATTTGACGGCGCTGGTCGAGCAGATAATTGTTATTTTGGTTAAGGAATATACTAATGACAGCCAGCTAAAAACGCTGTTTAATTACCTGGTATATTCCGGCGATGCCCCCCGTTTTGGCAGGTTTATTCGTGAGCTTGCCCGGCGGGCGCCGCAGCATCATAAGGAGGGGCTGATGACTATTGCGGAAAGACTCCAGGAAGTTGGGCGTAGAAAAGGTAAGATTGAAGGCCGGCTTGCGGGCCAGAGAATTGAAGGGCTGCGTATTGCCCGTATGATGCTGGCGAATGGCATCGCTATGGAGACGGTGCTGCGCATCACCGGCCTGTCAGAAGAGGAGATTACCGCCGCTAAGCGTTGATTGTGTCGCGACATGGCCTTATCAGGCGGCCTGGCCGCTATTATTTACTTCCTCATTAAGCCTGTTCTCCGCCGGATATCGTCTGACGATCTCCGGCCGGAATCCTCCGTAAATACCTAACTTTACCTTTATGACCAGCTATCTCTACTAACCTTAATGTCCTGAGCGGTATTAATAACTGCATAAATGACGATACTAAGGAGACATACGACATGGCCTATCAGACGGTGAATCCTGCAAATAATCGGCTTATTAAAGAGTATGCCCCGCACAGCGATGCCGACGTGGAGGCGGCGCTGCAGAAAGCGGATGCGCTCTACCAATCCGCGTGGTCGAAGGGCGATATTGCCCGGCGCTTACCGATCCTGCTCCGGCTGGCGGACCTCATCGATAGCCGGGTTGAGGAGCTGGCGAAAATTGCCAGCCAGGAGATGGGTAAGCTTATCGCGCAAAGCCGCGGTGAGGTGAAGCTCTGCGCGCAGATCGCCCGCTATTACGCCGATAACGCCGAGCGGTTCCTGGCTCCGGTGAAGTATCCGTCCGAGCTCGGCGAGGCGTGGGTTGAACACCATCCGATCGGCGTGCTGATGGCGGTGGAGCCGTGGAACTTCCCCTATTACCAGCTGATGCGCGTTCTGGCGCCAAACCTGGCGGCGGGGAATCCGGTGCTTGCCAAGCATGCCAGCATCGTTCCGCACTGCGCGGAAACCTTTGCCCATCTGGTGCGTGAGGCCGGCGCGCCGGAGGGGGCGTGGACCAATCTGTTTATCTCCCAGGATCAGGTAGCGAAGATTATTGCCGACGATCGCGTGCGGGGAGCGGCGCTGACCGGCTCGGAAAAAGCGGGGGGCGTCGTCGCGGCGCAGGCGGCGAAGCACATCAAGAAATCAACCCTCGAGCTGGGCGGTAACGATGTCTTTGTGGTGCTGGATGATGCCAACCTCGACAAGGCGGTGAAGACTGGCGTACAGGCGCGGCTCAACAACGCCGGTCAGGTTTGTACCGCGGCGAAGCGTTTTATCCTGCATGAAAAAATCGCCGAGCGCTTCCTGAGTCAGTTTACCGAGGCGTTCCGTCAGGTGAAGATCGGCGATCCGCTGGATGAGAGCACTACGCTGGGGCCGCTCTCCTCCAAAGATGCGCTCGGGACGCTGGCCAAACAGGTCGATGAGGCGGTGAAACATGGCGCCAGGCTGCATCTTGGCGGCAAGCCGGCGCAGTGCGAGGGCAACTATTTTGCCCCGACCATTCTGACCGGCATCACCCGTGATAACCCGGCGTACTTTGAAGAGTTCTTCGGCCCGGTGGCGCAAATTTATGTGGTCAAGGACGACGATGAGGCTGTCAGCCTGGCGAACGATTCGCACTATGGGCTCGGCGGGGCGATATTCAGCCAGGATACCGAGCGGGCGAAACGGATGGCATCAAGAATTGAGACCGGGATGGTCTATATTAACGGGCTGACCGATACCGCGCCGGAGCTGCCGTTTGGCGGCGTGAAGCGTTCCGGTTTTGGCCGCGAGCTGGCGGATCTGGGGATTAGAGAGTTTGTGAACCAGAAGCTGGTGGTGATTCGCCGGTAAGCCTGGGACACTAAAAAAAAAACCTGCCATCCGGCAGGTTTTTTTGCGCTTTTATCGGGGGTTATTAAAAGGTAACTCCACCGCCAATATACGCGCCGTCAATCAGGGTGTGGTTCGGACGACCGTCTTTCCCGTCGACGCTCACGTGACGGTAACCTACTTTCAGCGTCACCGGAGTAATCGGAGTCCAGCTCACGCCGCCGTTGGCTTCAACGTAGTTTTTCACGCTGTTGTTCAGGCCTTCGGGCGCGGCATAACCTTCGCCGAATACGTGGATGCTGTCGGTCAGCGCAACGTTAACGCCGCCGCCGATGGGGAACGCCACGCCGTTATCGCCTTTTTTCGGCCCAAGATAGATGGCTTTCGCGCCTGCATTCAGCATCACCGGGCCAACTTCCAGGTTATAACCCGCGCCAACGCCGCCGGTCTGGGTACCGTCGTCGGTATTTTTGAGCCAGTTGCTTTCGGCATAAAGACCGGAGGAGGATTTACCCAGTTCCATATTGAGGTTGGTAAAGTTTTTCCCCTGCTCGACGGTAAAGCCCATCGCCATTGCGGAGCCGGAAACCGCGGTCAGCGCAGAAAGGATAAGGATATTGAGCTTTTTCATGGTTTATGCCTCGTCATCAAATTAATCTGCGGACACCCTAACAGGTGATATTTACAACTGCAAATTTGATGGCGGTCGAGGTTTTATGCCGAAACTGTTATTAAAACCCTCTATTGATGTTGTTGATGGGTTACTTTGCCGCAGCGTCAATGATTAACGTTTTGCCGTTGAGGGTAAGTTTAATTTTTTGCCTAAACATTCACTGAACGAGGCGGGAGATATTGATTGGCGCTGAACTAATTTGCTTTCTAATAATTTCCAAAAATGTTTCTATAGTTACAAGTAAAAACTTAAATTTACATTTTTGTGATTAAAAATGACTCTAATACCTTAAGAGAAACGCTCGAGCTGCGTTATGAGACCATAACCTGAAAGTACACCGAAGGAAACGTGGTCTATCGTGATACCTGGAATGAGTTCTGCGCCTCCTGAAGCCTTCGCGCAACCCTCTTCCGCAGGAAGAGGGTTGCGCGAACCGTTACTTCCGCAATCCGGCAAACGCCGCCCGAATCTCCTCTTCCGGCAGGTTAATGCCGATAAACACCAGCGTGCTGTGCGGCTGGTCGTCGCCCCACGGGCGGTCCCAGTCGGCACTATACAGGCGCTGGACTCCCTGGAACAGCAGGCGGTTAGGCTCGCCGTCAATCCACAGCATCCCCTTGTAGCGCATCAGCTGCTCGGCGAATGAGAGCAGCAGGTTTTCCATAACCCGCGACACCTCGCTGATATCGACCGGGTAGTCCAGCTCCACCACAATCGACGAAACGTCGTTTTGCTGGTCGGCAATAAAGTGGAAGCGCGGCTTAGCGCTTACTACCCGCTCTTCCAGCATAAAGCCGCCGGTATTAAACAGCTGGCTCAGGTCGATATCGCCGTGGGTGACGGCGTAAATCGGCGCTCGGGCGTTGATGCGCGCCAGCCGTTCGCGCAGCGCTTCGCTGCCGCCGGCGACGTCGGTTTTGGTCAGCAGAATACGGTCGGCGTAGCCCACCTGCGACTGGGCGATGGTGAACTGGTTCATCTGCTGGTCGGCGTGGACCGCATCAACCAGCGCAATCACCCCATCCAGCAGGTAGCGTTCACAGAGGATCTCATGGGAGAAAAAGGTCTGAATAATCGGGCCGGGATCGGCCATGCCGGTGCACTCAATCACCAGCCGGTCGAAGGCAATCTCACCGCGATCGCGGCTGTCGAGCAGGTCGAGCAGGGCGTCTTCCAGCTCGTTGGAACGGGTGCAGCAGATGCAGCCGTTGGTCAGGGTTTTGATCTGGGTGGCGCGATCGCCAATCAGCTGGTCATCAACGGAGACTTCACCAAATTCGTTTTCGATCACCGCGATTTTAAAGCCGTGCTGAGCGTTGAGAATGTGCCGCAGCAGGGTGGTTTTGCCTGCGCCGAGAAATCCGGTCAGCAGGGTAACTGCAATCGGTGTCATGCGTGCCTCCATTAACAGCAGCGTACGCCGCCTTCGCCGCTCCCGCCGTAGCGCGCTTGCTGGCGCTCGCGGAAGAATTCGTTGTAGGTCATATACGGTTTATCCGGATGGTTGGTCTGCATATGTTCGACGTAATTGTCGTAGTCCGGAATGCCGATCAGCATCTTCGCCGCCTGACCGAGGTACTTTTTAGCCTGACCTAAGTTACCAAACATTGCTCGTTCCAGATATGTGTTGCGCCCGTCGAGCGGGCTATTTTCATGCCGGGTTGCGCCACCTGTGGAAAAGCCCCGCCGAAGCGGGGCTAAACGGGGCTGGATTAGTGGTGTGAAGAGGTCTTCACGCCGCCTTCCGGCACCGGCACGTACGGGGTCTCTTTGTCGGTGCGTACCTTATTGTTACGCACGTTGATCCACGTTTTGATGCCGTAGAAGATGATGCTGTAGACCACCACCAGGAACAGGATGCTTAAACCGGCGTTGGTGTAGTTGTTGACCACAATATGGTTCATGTTGGCAATCTGCTGCGCGCTAAGCTCGCCGCCGGCGGCAATCTTCTCTTTGTACTGCCGGGCCATAAAGAAGAAGCCTTCCATCTGCGGATTGGTGCTGAACAGTTTCAGACCCAGCGCCCAGGTGGTGCACAGCAGCAGCCACAGGGCAGGAACCACGGTGACCCAGATGTATTTGGTGCGCTGCATTTTGACCAGCACCACGGTGCCAAGAACCAGCGCCACGGCGGCCAGCATCTGGTTAGAGATACCGAACAGCGGCCACAGGCTCTTCACGCCGCCCAGCGGGTCGACTACGCCCTGATACAGCAGGTAGCCCCACAGGCCGACGCAGCCCGCGGTCCCCACGACGCCGGCAACCAGCGAATCGGTTTTCTTCAGGAACGGCACGAAGTTGCCCAGCAGATCCTGGAGCATAAAGCGGCCTGCGCGGGTACCGGCATCGAGGGCGGTCAGGATAAACAGCGCCTCGAACAGAATACCGAAGTGGTACCAGAAGCCCATATCCGCCATCGGGATGATTTTGTGGAACACGTGGGCGATACCGACGGCCAGGGTTGGCGCGCCGCCCGCGCGGTTCAGCACCGACGGTTCACCGATGTCTTTTGCCGTTTGCAGGATCTGCTCGGGCGAAATCACAAAGCCCCAGGAGCTGACGGTGGCCGCCGCGTGTACGGTCACGTCTTTCAGCCTGCGCGGCAATCATCGCGGCGTTTTCGCCGCCCATTTCATGCAGGTTCGGCATCACGATACCGAGGCCTGCCGGCGGGGTGTTCATCGCGAAATAGAGGCCCGGCTCGATGATCGACGCCGCTACCAGCGCCATGACCGCCACGAAGGACTCCATCAGCATCGCCCCATAGCCGATAAAGCGCGCGTCGGTTTCGTTCGCCAGCAGCTTCGGCGTGGTGCCGGAAGCGATCAGCGCATGGAAGCCGGAGACCGCGCCGCAGGCGATGGTGATAAACAGGAACGGGAACAGGGCGCCTTTCCACAGCGGGCCGGTACCGTCGATGTACTGGGTGACCGCCGGCATTTTCAGGTCCGGGTTCAGGATAACGATACCCAGCGCCAGACCGACGATAACGCCGATTTTCAGGAACGTCGCCAGGTAGTCGCGCGGCGCCAGAATCAGCCACACCGGCAGCAGGGCGGAGATAAACGCGTAGCCGATCAGGGTGAAGGTGATGGTGGTGTCTTTAAAGGTTAGCGCCGGTCCCCAGTACGGGTCGTGGGCAATCACGCCGCCGAAGTAAATGGCGGCGACCAGCAGCACGATGCCAATCACCGACACTTCGCCCACGCGGCCCGGGCGCAGGAAGCGCATGTAGATCCCCATAAACAGCGCGATCGGCACGGTTGAGCAGACGGTGAAGACGCCCCACGGGCTTTCCGCCAGCGCCTTCACGACGATCAGCGCCAGCACCGCAAGGATGATGATCATAATCAGGAAGCAGCCGAACAGGGCAATCGATCCCGGAATCGGGCCCATCTCTTCTTTGATCATTTCCCCCAGCGATGAGCCGTTACGGCGCGAGGAGATAAACAGCACCATAAAGTCCTGTACCGCCCCCGCCAGAACCACGCCGGCCAGCAGCCACAGCGTGCCGGGCAGGTAGCCCATCTGCGCGGCCAGCACCGGGCCGACCAGCGGGCCGGCGCCGGCAATCGCGGCGAAGTGGTGGCCGAACAGCACGTAGCGGTTGGTCGGCACGTAGTTGAGGCCATCGTTGTTAATGACCGCCGGCGTCGCGCGGGTTGGGTCGAGCTTCATCACCTTTTGGGCGATGTACAGGCTGTAGTAGCGGTAGGCCACCAGATAGACCGATACCGATGCGACGACAATCCACAGGGCGCTAACGTGCTCCCCGCGACGCAGGGCGACGACCGAGAGGCAAAATGCCCCGATGATTCCAAGAATCACCCAGGGTATGTGCTTGAATAGTTTTTTAGTATCCATAGTAAAACCTGGCGTTATGAGATGAATAATTGGCCGAAGCCGTCTGAACGTAATTTTGCGGAGGTATTGAGTCACTATGCTGGGGACGATCTTGCCAGAACTTTGCGCGCGTAAAGTTGGGTAAATCTATGAGTGGTTGTATGGCGGGTTAAGCGGTCACTTGCGGCAGTAAGCGGTTGGGCAGGAAATGAACAGTGGGGTAATATGTGATTGAGATCACAAGAATTTCTCCCCCCGGCGGCAGGGGGGAGAATGCGCCGGGCTAGACCGCGGCTTCCATCGCCATCATCACCGGATGGAAACGGCGTTTGAAGTAGATCAGCCCGTGGCCGTCCTGGCTTAGGGTGATGTGCTTAATTTCGACCAGATAGACCAGGTGGCTGCCGATGGCCTGCACCTGACTGATATCGCCTTCGAGGCTGGCTAGCGAATCCTTCAGCACCGGCTGCCCCAGCGCGCCTTTTTGCCAGCACGAGAGGCTGAAGCGCTCCTCCATCGTCACCCCGGTCATCCCGGCGAAGTGGCGCGCCATCACCTCCTGCTCATGGTTCAGGACGTTGATGCACAGCCTGCCGTTGCCCTGGAACACCGGGTTCATGGCGCTGTTGGCGTTGATGCACACCATCACCGACGGCGGCGTATCGGTTACCGAGCACACCGCGGTGGCGGTGATGCCGCAGCGGCCTGCATCGCCTTCGGTGGTGATAACATTCACCGCGGCCGACAGGCTGGACATGGCATCGCGAAAACGCAGGCGTTGTTCATCTAATTGCATTGTGACCTCCCGCTGTGAATTACTTCAGCAGCTTATCCAGGATGTTGATATCAGAGTTATTGTGCAGGTGCGGCACCGTCCAGCCGTGCTGGTCGTACTCGGAAAGGCAGCGGTCGACCATCGCCATCATTTTGTCCATGTTGCCGGAGCTCTGCGCCTGGCGCAGGCACTGCAGGCGAATCTCATCCTGGCTACCGGAGTAGTTGATCTCATATAGCTCGTGGCGGCCGCCGAATTCGCTGCCGATCGCGTCCCACATCAGCTTGAGGACCTTGATGCGTTCGACGTGATCCATGCCGTTCGATCCGCGCACGTATTTCGCCAGATACTGGTCGATCTGCGGATTATTGAGATCGTGGGCGCTGGACGGCAGGTAGATCAGGCCGCTGGTGACGTTGCGCTCGATGATATTTTTGATTTTGGCGTAGGCCATCGGCGCCATTACGCGGTAGGTTTGCAGCGCGGCGTGATCCGGCAGGTACGCGCCGTTGACCCACGGCGTCGCCTCGGAGCACATCGAATCGCTCAGCGCCCAGAACATATTGCGCCAGGCCACCACCTCGCCGAGATCCGCCTGCACGCCGCGGAACTCCAGGGTGCCGGTACACTCCAGCGAGCGCTTGAGCAGGGCGGTGATAAAGTCGAGCTTAACCGCCAGACGCACGCAGGCCTGCAGCGGGTACATGCGGGCGAAGCCGCCCTCCATCGTCCAGCGGCGACAGCGATCGAAATCGCGATAGATCAGCACGTTTTCCCACGGGATCAGCACTTTATCCATCACCAGGATCGCGTCGTTCTCGTCGAAGCGGCTGGAGAGCGGGTAGTCATATGGCGATCCGGTAGCGCCGGCGACCATTTCATAGGAGGCGCGGGAGATAAGCTTCACCCCTTCGGCATCCATCGGGGCCACGAACATCAGCGCGAAGTCCGGGTTTTCCCCCATCACCTGCGCGGAGCCGAAGCCAATCATGTTGTAGTGGGTCAGCGCCGAGTTGGTGGCGACGACTTTCGCCCCGCTGACGACGATCCCGGCGTCGGTCTCTTTTTCCAGCTTGATGTAGACGTCTTTCACCTCATCGGCCGGCTTATGGCGGTCGATCGGCGGGTTGACGATGGCGTGGTTAAAGTACAGGCCGGTTTCCTGAATGCGGGTGTACCAGCTGCGGGCGTTCTGTTCGAACTGACCGTAAAATGCCGGATTGGCGCCCAGCGCGCAGCCGAAGGCGGCTTTGTAGTCCGGGGTGCGGCCCATCCAGCCGTAGCTCAGGCGCGACCACTCGGCGATGGCGTCGCGCTGCTGGCGCAGATCGTCGGCGCTTTTCGCCACGCGGAAGAATTTATGCGTATAGCCGCCGCTGCCGGTATCGGTGTTCCAGCACAGGGAGTCCTGCAGCGCCGGTTTGTGCAGCGCATCGTACAGCTGGCCGACGGAGGCGGCGGCGTTGCGGAACGCCGGGTGGGTGGTGACGTCTTTGACGCGCTCGCCGTAGATATAAATTTCGCGGCCGTCCTGCAGGCTCTTCAGGTACTCTTCCCCGGTTAACGGGCGTTTAGCGTCTGCGCGGAAATCTTCAGGTTTCATCGGGACCTCTCAGTATTAAGCGGCATATCCCGTCATGCTGCGGGAGGCGCCTTTTCGGCTGCGGCTCGAAGCATTCAGGGTACAAAGGTTAAATTTATGTTTTCTTTTTGTTGTTTAATTGAAGCGGTTCAGGCGGGTTCCGTGAAGAGACTTTTAGGTCAACGGCGGGTACTTTTCAGGCAGGATGGCGTTCTGTGATCCGGGTCGGTTTTTCGTTTTTTGCCGCCGCGCGCCGGGCATCGCGGCAGCGGATTTCCCCGGCCGCGCCTGGCGCCCGCGCGCCGCTGCCGGGAAAAACTCAGGAGACCGGTACTTTTTGCGTTCTGAAGGCGCTGGGCGAGCAGCCGACCAGGCGATGAAAAAAACGGGCAAAATAGGCCGGATCTTTAAACCCCAGCTGCCAGGCGATCTCATTGACCGCGATATCGGAGAACAGCAGCAGCCGCTTGGCCTCGCGCAGCTGCCGGTCGAAAATCAGGCGCTTCGGCGGCCGGTTGGCAAAACGCCGGCAGATATCGGTCAGCCTTGATTCGGTAATGTGCAGCTCATTGGCATAATCCGGCACCGTCCAGTGCTGGTGGTAGTGGCCGTCTATGGCCTGGTTAAAGCGCTGGAACAGCTTGAGCTCGCCGCGGATGCCGCTGGCGGCGTGGTCGTCGAGCCTGGCGTTACGCAACAGCAGGGTGAACACCGCCTGCGCCAGCAGCATCAGCGTATGCTCGCGCCCCGCCAGCTGCGCGGTCGATTCGCGCTCAATCAGCCGCCAGTAGTGGGCCAGCGCCGCGAGCTCGTCCGGCTTATCGGCCAGCGACAGGCACATCCCCGGCAGGCCAAAGGCCTCGCGGGTGCCGGGATAGAGCACCTCCAGCAGCGGCCAGATCAGATCCTCGCGCACGGTCAGCACGTGGCCATCGCTGTCGGCGCCGGTGATAAACGCGTGCGGCACCGACGGCGGCGTCAGGACGAACAGCGGCGCCTGCACCGAGTAGCGGTGATCGTCGAGCTGCAGCTCAATCTGCCCGGTATCGAGAAAGTGCATCTGAAAATACTGGTCGTGGCGATGGGCCTGCATGTCGCGGCCAAAAAAGGCCGCCATACGGGCAAACGACTGGTAGTGCACATCTTCCGTGCCCAGGCTTTCATCGTACTCTTTATTGATATCGATATTGGCGATCGAACGCTGGGACATAGCCGCTCCTTAAGGCGTGGCGCGCGGGCGCGAGGCTTTCATCGGAATAGCCCAGATAATCACGGCGCCAATCACCAGCAGGCTGGCGACGAACCACAGGCCGCTGTTAAAGCTGCCGGTCAGATCCTTCAGCCAGCCGATCATCAGCGGGCTCAGCGCCGATCCAATATTGCCGGTGGCGTTGATCACGGCGATGCCGATCGCCCTGGCGCGCAGGCTGATCGACTGATCCGGCGTGGTCCAGAAAATGGCCATTGCGCTGAACGATCCGGTGGAGGCCATGACGATCCCCAGCATCTGGATCAGGCTGTGATCGGTCGCCGAGGCCAGCAGCCAGCCGGCGGCGGCAAACAGAAACGGCAGGGCGGTATGGTGCCTGCGCTCCTGGCATTTATCCGAATGGCGGCTCCAGTAAATCATCCCCAGGATGGTGCAGATCTGCGGGATCGCCGCCAGCAGACCGATGGTGATATTGCTGCTTCCCTCGTTAAAGCTTTTGAGGATCTGCGGCGTCCAGATGCTGATCGCGCTGAGGGTATTGGTCAGGCAAAAATAGGCCAGGGTGTACATCAGCACGATCGGCGTGAAGACTTCGCGCCACAGGCTGCGCTGCTGCATCGCGCGGTGGCTGACGGCGCCTTCCGGCTGTACCAGCGTCAGCCGGTCGTTATCCATCATCTCCTGCAGGCACTTTTTGTCCTCCGCGGTCAGCCATCTGGCTTTTGCCGGGGAGTCATCCAGCCAGTACCACACCATGATGCCCAGCAGCACCGACGGGAACCCTTCGAGCAAAAACAGCCACTGCCAGCCGTGCAGGTTGAAGAGGCCGTCCAGCGACAGAATATAGCCGGAAACAATCGAACCGATGGCGGTGGTCACCGGCATGGCAATCATAAACAGGGCGTTGGCGCGGGCGCGGAAAAATGCCGGAAACCAGTAGGTTAAATAGAGCAGAATGCCGGGCAGAAAGCCGGCCTCGGTGATCCCGACCAGCATACGCAGCACGTACAGGCTTTTGGGGCCGGTGGCGAACATCGTGGCGGTGGAGGCGATCCCCCACAGCACCATGATGGTGGCTATCCAGCGGCGGGCGCCGACGATGCTGAGCATGATATTGCTCGGAATACCAAAGATAACGTAGGTGGCGTAAAACAGCGTGGTGGCCAGGCCGAACATGGTGGCGTTCAGCCCGAGATCCTGGCCCATCGTCAGTCCGGCAAAGCCGATATTGATGCGGTCGAGGAATGAAAAGATAAACAGCACGAACAAAAATACGATCAGGCGGCGAAACAGCTTATTGATAACCGACTGCTGCTGCGCCGTCAGCTGCTTGTGCTGATTGGCGGGATCGCGCGTCTCCGGAATGGCTGATGATGTGTCGCTCATGGTCTTTCCTCTAATGGGAATTTTTGTAGGGTCGCGATGTGGCGTTAATAGACGCCGGACTGGGCTGCGGTTTCGCCGGCGCCAAAGCGCCCGGCTAAGGCTTCGGCGGCGCGGGCGAGCAGGGTGGTGTCGACGCCGACGGCGACAAACAGCGCGCCGAGCTCAAGATAGCGTTTTGCCAGCTGCTCATTGGCCATCAGAATGCCCGGCGCTTTGCCCGCCCGGCGGATTTGCACGATGGCGCTTTCGATCGCCGCCTGCACTTGCGGATGCTGCGGATTGCCGCCGAAGCCCATATCGGCGCTGAGATCCGCCGGGCCGATAAACACGCCGTCCACCCCCTCAACCTCGAGGATCTGCGGCAGGTTTTTCAGCGCCTCGCGGGTCTCAATCTGCACCAGCACGCACATGGCGTCGTTGGCCTGGTGGAGATAATCCGGGATGCGGTTCCAGCGCGAAGCGCGGGCCAGGGCGCTGCCGACTCCGCGAATGCCGGCCGGTGGATAGCGGGTGGCTTTCACCGCCAGCCGCGCTTCGTCGGCGTTTTGCACCATCGGCACCAGTAGGGTTTGCGCCCCGACGTCCAGCAGTTGTTTAATCTGCACCGGGTCGTTCCACGAAGGGCGGACGACCGGCTGGCTGGCGTAAGGCGCCACCGCCTGCAGCTGGGTCAGCACCGTCTGCACGTTATTCGGCGCGTGCTCACCGTCAATCAGCAGCCAGTCGAATCCGGCGCCGGCCAGCAGCTCGGCGCTGTAGCTGCTGCAGAGTCCCAGCCACAGGCCGATTTGCGGGCGCCCGGCCTGCAGCGCATCTTTAAAGGCATTATTCATCTTCTTCTTTCCCCTAGACAAAGCGGCAGCTGATCGCGCCCATGTTGCCGTAATCGACGTGGAAGGTATCGCCTTTGCGCGCCGCGACCGGACGGGTAAACGAGCCGCCGAGGATAATTTGCCCGGCCTCCAGCTGCACGTCGTGCGCCGCCAGCTTGTTCGCCAGCCAGGCCACGCCGTTGGCCGGGTGATTCAGCACGCCGGCGGCGACGCCGGTCTCTTCGATGACCCCGTTGCGATATAGCAGGGCGGAGATCCAGCGCAGATCCAGTTCATCGGGCTTAACCGGCCGGCCGCCGAGGATCACCCCGGCGTTGGCGGCATTATCGGAGATGGTGTCGAACACCTTACGCGGGCGCTGGGTTTCAGGATCGACGTTGTGGCAGCGGGCGTCGATCAGCTCCAGCGCCGGGATCACGTAGTCGGTGGCGTTATAGACGTCGAACAGCGTACAGTTCGGGCCGCGCAGCGGTTTGGCCAGCACGAATGCCAGCTCGACCTCGATGCGCGGAACGATAAAGCGGTCGGTGGGAATATCGCCGCCGTCGTGAAAAAACATATCGTCGAGCAGCGCGCCGTAGTCCGGTTCGCTAATCTGCGAGCTGGCCTGCATCGCCTTCGAGGTCAGGCCGATCTTGTGGCCCTTCAGCACCCGGCCTTCGGCAATTTTCAGCTCGACCCACTCGCGCTGGACGGCGTAGGCGTCCTCGATGGTGATCGAGGGATAGTCGAGCGAGATGGCGCGGATCTGTTCACGCTGCTTTTCGGCCTGGTTCAGCCGCCGGGCGATGAGGGTGCGGGTCTGTTTATCGAGCATAGGGATTCCTGTGACATTGCCTGCGAATGTGTACTATCGGGTCGTCGGCGCTGCGCCCGCCGGATAACGTCGACTATTTAAACAGCGCGTGGACGTTGTTCTGTTTGTAATTCAGGGTCGGGTGCAGCTCCGCAATCTCGAACGACAGCGCCAGATAGCGGCTCTCCATCAGAGCGGCGAAGTGGCTTTTTATCAGCCCAAACAGCATTTCGCCGACCTCTTCACGGCTCTCCAGGCTGCGCCCGCTGCCGATTTTCAGCGTCATATGCACGAAGGCATAATCGTGCCTGCCGTCGGCCATCTGCCAGGTATCCAGCCAGATGGCGCGGCTGCGGATGCCGCCGATCGGGAAAATACCGGTGGCGGCCAGCGCCTGATTGACCTCGGCGAACAGGCCGGGCAGATCGGCCTGTTCGCGGATGTTGTTGGTACACTCGGCGATAAAATGTGGCATCGTGGACCCCTTACGCCTGAGCCGGCAGCGGGAAGACGGCGTTAACCTGGCCGGTACCGGAGCTGGCGAACAGGTCGGTGATAAACTCGACCTTGCCGTCATATTTATCCCAGCCGAGCACCCCGAGCAGCATCACCGTGTCGTGCATATTGCCTTCGCCGTAGCAGTAGTCGGCGTACTCCGGCAGCATGGTGCAGAATTCTTTGAACTTGCCTTCGCGCCACAGCTTCACCACCCGCTCATCCATCTGATGGTCAAACTCGCGGGTGTAGCTGTTCATCCCCTCTTCGGCGCGCTGGTCGTCGATAAAGCGGTGCGACAGCGAGCCGCTGGCGAGGACCGCCACGGTACCGTCATATTTCTCAATGGCCTTGACGATAGCTTCCCCCAGCTTGCGGCTGTCGGCGAAGTCGTGAACGGTGCAAAAAGCGGAGATCGACACCACTTTGAAATGCTTATCGCTGTTCATATAGCGCATCGGCACCAGGGTGCCGTACTCCAGCTTGAGGCTCGGGATATTGTGCGCCTTGGCGCGGACGCCCAGCTTCACCGCTTCGTCGGCAATCAGCTGGCCCAGCTCCGGGTTGCCGTCGTAGTCGTAGGTCATGTCGCGAATAAAGTGCGGCAGCTCGTTGCTGGTATAGATCCCCTTAAAATGTTCGGCGCAGTTAATGTGGTAGGCGCTGTTCACCAGCCAGTGGGTATCAAAGACGATAATCGTATCGACGCCCATCTCCCGGCACCGTTTACCGATCTCCTTATGACCGTCGATTGCCGACTGGCGGCAGCCGTGGTTTTTCCCCGGCAGCTCGGAGAGATACATGGACGGTACGTGAGTAATCTTGGCGGCTAACGCTAATTTGCCCATCTTGTGCTCCTTATAAACCCCATTTCGGGATCGGATGATCACCCATGGAAATACAGACGTTTTTCATTTCGGCGAATACTTCGAAGCTGTACTCGCCGCCTTCGCGGCCGGTGCCGGAGGCTTTCACGCCGCCGAACGGCTGGCGCAGATCGCGTACGTTCTGGGTATTGACGAAGACCATGCCGGCTTCAATACCGCGCGCGAGGCGCAGGACCTTGCTGACGTCCTGGGTCCAGATATAGGAAGCGAGGCCGTATTCGATATCGTTGGCGAGGCGCAAACCTTCGGCTTCATCTTTAAACGGCAACAGGCAGGCGACCGGGCCAAAGATTTCTTCCTGGGCAACCCGCATGCGGTTATCGACGTCCGCCAGCACCGTCGGGCGCAGGAAGTTGCCGCCGCGAAGATGCGCCGGCAGGTCGGTGGGTTTATCCGGGCCGCCGGCCAGCAGCGTGGCGCCTTCCTCGATGCCGAGGCGGATATAGCCGGAGACTTTTTCCCAGTGCTGCTGGCTTATCAGCGCCCCGACCTGGGTGTTGGGATCGGTCGGGTCACCGACGCGCAGGCGGCTGGCGCGTTCGGCAAAGCGCTTGACGAACTCCGGGTAAATGCTCTGCTGAATGAAGATGCGCGAGCCGGCTGTGCAGCGTTCGCCGTTGATTGAGAAGATGGTGAACAGGGCGGCATCCAGCGCGCGCTCGATATCGGCATCTTCAAAAATCAGCACCGGCGATTTGCCGCCCAGCTCCATCGAGTACTTTTTCAGTCCGGCATTTTTCATGATGTTACGTCCGGTGGCGGTGCCGCCGGTAAACGACACCGCGCGCACGTCATGATGGCGCACCAGCGCGTCGCCGGCGCTGGCGCCGTAGCCCTGCACGACGTTGAGCACGCCCGGCGGAATACCGGCTTCCAGCGCCAGCTCGCCGAGATGGTCGGCGGTGAGCGGCGACAGCTCGGACATTTTCAGCACCGCGGTGTTGCCCAGCGCCAGGCACGGCGCCACCTTCCAGGTAGCGGTCATAAACGGCACGTTCCACGGCGACACCAGCGCGCAGACGCCGACCGGCTGCACGAGGGTATAGTTGAGCATCTTGTCGTCAACCGGATAGGTTTTGCCGTTCATCTGCTGGCACACTTCGGCGAAGAATTCGAAGTTGTGCGAAGCGCGCGGGATCAGCACATTTTTGGTCTGGTGGATCGGCAGGCCGGTATCGGCGGTCTCCATCGCCGCGATCTGCGGGACGTTCTGATCGATAAGATCGCCCAGCCGGCGCATCAGGCGCGCGCGCTCCTTCATCGGTAGGTTGGCCCATTTCGGGAACGCCGCTTTGGCTGCCGCTACCGCCTGATTCACTTCGGCTTCGCCGCCGGAGGCGACTTCCGCCAGCACTTCGCCGGTGGCCGGGTTGGTGGTGTGGAAATACTCCGCGCTTGCCACGCTTTCGCCGTTGATCCAGTGGTTAATTTTTTTCATGACAGCTTCTCCTCATACGCTTGCTGGCTGATGATGCGGTTGACCAGGCGGCCCACGCCTTCGACTTCGACGATCACTTCGTCACCCGGCACCACGTCGGACAGCCCCTTCGGCGTGCCGGTGGCGATCATGTCTCCCGGCTGCAGGGTCATAAACTCGCTCAGGTACGCGATCAGGAACGGGATGCTGAAGATCAGATCGGCGGTGGTGCCCTGCTGGCGCAGTTCGCCGTTGACCCAAGTGCGCAGGGTCAGGTTGTGCGGGTCCGGGATCGCCTCTTTGCTCACGATCCACGGGCCGATGGGGGTCAGGGTGTCGCGGCTTTTGACCCGCAGATTCGGCCGGTAGTAGTTTTCCAGATAGTCGCGAATGGCGTAGTCATTGCAGACGGTATAGCCGGCGACGTAGTCGAGGGCGTCGGCCTCGCTGACCCTGCGCGCGGTTTTGCCAATCACCACCACCAGTTCGGCTTCGTAATGCATATATTCGACGTTATCCGGACGCACCGACTCCTGGCGGTGGCCGAGAAAGGTGTTCGGCGCTTTGATAAACACCAGCGGCTCTTCCGGCGGCTTGAATTCCAGCTCGCTGGCGTGATCGGCGTAGTTCAGACCCAGCGCGAACAGCGTTCCGTCGGCGGGCGGCAGCCAGCGGAACTCCCCCTCCTGCAGCCGCGTGCCGTCGTCGAGAATGACCTGCTCGCGATCGTCGACCTGCGCGCTGCGTACCTGGCCCTGCCACTCAATACGTGCCTGTTTCATGCCGGCTCTCCTTCTGCGACGACCGGGTTTTCCAGCGCCGGGAAACCCTCGGCGAGAATGCGTACGCGATCGCCGGGGCGCAGCGTGACGCGGGCGTGCGGAGTGCCGATCAGAATGGCGTCGCCGGGAGTGAGGGTGGCGAACTCGCTCAGGGCGCTTAGCAGCTCGGCGGCGCCGCGCTGTAGGTCGGCGGTGTTCCAGCTATCCGCTTCGCGGCCGTTGATCTCGGTGATGATAGTCAGGTTATCGACGCTCCGAACCGGGGCGAGGGCGCCCAGCGGACAAAAACCGTCGCGGCATTTGGCCTTAATCGCCGGGCGGTAAAAGCTCTCTTCCGGCAGGCTGACGTCGTTGGCCAGCGCGTAGCCGGCGATGCAGGAGGCGGCCTCTTCGACGGAGACGCCGCGGGCGGTTTTGCCGACGATCAGCGCCACGGTGGCGCCGCTGTGCACGGTTTCCCCCTGCGGGTAAGGGATAGCATCGCCGCTGCCGATAACGGTATTGCGCGGTTTGATAAACCAGACCGCGGTTTGCGGCGGCGTTTTGTACGGGGCCTGTTGGAACGCTTCGCGCCAGGCGGCGAGCTGGCTGCCGTGGTTAAGCGCAACGGCGAAGATGGTACCTTTCATTCACCACTCCTCTGGTACTGATTTCGGAAGCTTAAGGGATTTCATTAATATGTTAATGATTACCTTTTATTCCTTGCGGGCGGGTTTGGCAAACAGAAGTGAATGTTTTGTGATCGGATTAACATTAAATTTACATGAGTGAAATTTAATTGTTTATAATCATTATGTTAACTTTAAATTCTGCAAGGGCTGGTACTTTTCAGCAGCAGAAACAGGTTGCGTCATCGGCAAATAAGCGCTAGTTATTAACTTGTTAATAGATTCTGAAATGCGATGTAGAGGGTATGTGATGCATGATTCGTTAACCATTGCGCTGTTGCAGGCGCGGGAAGCGGCGATGGGCCACTTTCGGCCGATCGTCAAACGCCATAATCTCACCGAGCAGCAGTGGCGTATTGTGCGCATCCTTGCCGAAAGTCCGTCGATGGATTTTCACGACCTCGCCTTCCGCGCCTGCATTTTGCGCCCGAGCCTGACCGGTATTTTGACCCGCATGGAACGCGACGGCCTGGTGCTGCGCTTAAAGCCGGTCAGCGATCAGCGCAAGCTGTACGTTTCGCTGACGGCGGAAGGAACAAAGCTGTATCAAAGCGCCCAGGCGCAGGTTGAAGAGGCCTATCGCCTGATCGAAGAAGAGTTTACCAGTGAAAAAATGCGCCAGCTGACCGCGCTGCTGGAGGAGTTTATCGCGCTCGGCAACCGTAACGGCGCCGCGCGCGACGATCGGCAGGAGGAGTAGGTCAGCGCTCGCCGCTCTCCTGGGCGAGGGCGATAAGCGTTTCCGCCCGCGCAGGGGAGAGCGGCTCGCGCGGCGCCACCAGCGGCCAGCCGTACAGCCAGCGGGCTGTGGTCGCGCAGGTTTTCCCCTGGCAGGCGCCCATGCCGCAGCGCAACGCCAGCTTTGCCTGCTTCCAGCCCTCGGTGTTCGCCGCGTCACCGCAGCGGACGTCCTCGCAGCGGCACAGCAGGCTCTCTGGCGTGGCGAGGGTTTTCAGGCTTTCCGACAGGATAAACGCCCGCCTGACGGCGTCGGCAAAACCCTGCCAGCGCGCGCGACGGGCAAAGAGGGCCTGCGCCCGGTCGCCGGTATCCGCCGCCGCAAAGCCGGCAATCTCTCCTTCGGCCAGCGCCAGCTCGCTGCCGCCGAAGCCGGTGCACTCTCCGGCGGCATACACGTCCGCGACGCTGGTTTGCTGCCAGCAGTCCACCTGCACCGCCTCATCCGCAACGGCGCAGCCGAAAAACAGCGCGCTTTCGAGGTTCGGCACCAGGCCATAGCCAACTGCCAGCCGATCGCACGCCAGCGTACGCTCGACGCCACGCCGGCGGATCGTCACCGCCTCAAGATGCGTTTTGCCGTGGGCGCGAATAACATGGCTGCCGCTCAGGTAGCGCCGCGGGGCGAGGCTGGCGAGCTGGCGCAGCTTTTCCGGCCAGCACCACAGCCGGCTGCCAAAGCGTATCAGGGCGGAGAGCGGCGCCTGCTCGACAATCTGCACTATCTCGCCGCCGCTTTTTTTCACCGTGTCGGCCACCGCCAGCAGCAGTGGACCGCTGCCGGCCACCACGACCCGCTCGCCGCCTTTCAGCGCCAGGCCGTGCTTGATTTGCGCCTGCAGACCGCCCGCTGCGGTCACGCCGGGTAGCGTCCAGCCGGGAAACGGCAGCGAGAGCTCGCGCGCCCCGCAGCACAGAATCAGCTTCTGCCACTCCACGATCCCGCACGCCTCGGCGGTTTCAAACATCACGCTGCGGGCGGTCGGCCGGGCGATGAGGCGCGCGCCGCTGAGCAGGGTGATATTTTCAGCCGCAGCGACGGCTTCGCGATAGCGCCGCGCCAGGGCCGGGAGCTTGACCTGCGGCCCGTCACGCCAGATCTGCCCGCCGGGGCGCGGGTTATCATCAAGCACGATCGTTCGCTTACCGCAAGAGGCGGCGGCCAGCGCGGCGGCGAGGCCGGCAGGGCCCGCCCCGAGGATCAGTACCTCACAGCGTAGCGTTTGCATGGCGGCTCCTTTCAATGTTCATTCCCGGCAGGCACAGCGTCTGGCAGGCCAGCACCCGACGGCCGTTGGCGGTCACCCGGCACTCCTGGCAGACGCCCATACCGCAAAATGGCGCGCGCGGATCGCCGCCGACGGCAATTCGCGTCGTGGGGTCGGCGGTGAGCGCCAGCGCGGCGGCGATGCTGATCCCCGCCGGCACCTCTAGGCTGGCGCCTTCGATGATTATCTGGATGGTGGGCATCAGGCGATTGCCTCCTGTTTCTGCAGGCGAGCGGGGAGCCAGGCGTCGGGAGTCAGCGGCCCGCGCTCGCCCATCAGTTGGGCGCAGAGGAGCTCCCGCGCTGGCGGGGGCGGTGGTCACGCCGAGCCCCTCGTGGCCCAGCGCCAGCCACAAGCCGCGGCGCGACGGATGAGGGCCAATCAGCGGATTGCCGTCCTGCGACGCGGCGCGAAAACCACTCCAGCAGCGGATGATATTCAGCCCGCCGAGCGTCGGCAGAAACTGCCGCGCGCGGCCCAGCATTTGCGCCAGCAGGGGTAAATTCAGACTGGCGATCGGTGGTATCAAACTGGCGGGAAGAGCCGATCAGCAGCTGGCCGGTCGGCCTCGGCTGGACGTTAAAGGCCACCGAGGTGCCGCTGCCGTGGGCGCTGGCGCCGTAGCCGAGCTCGACCAACTGATGCCGGAGCAGCGGGCCGTAGCGGTCGGTAATCGCCAACTGGCCCTTTTTCGCCCGCAGCCAGCTCTCCCCCAGCAGCGTGTTGGCATCAAGGCCGCAGGCGACCACGATGGCCGGCGCCTGCAGCCGTCTGCCGCTGGTCAGGGTCACCGTCGGCTCCTCCAGCGTTTGGGCGGCTTCCCGCAGGTGGGTCAGCCCGGCGCCCGCGTCGGCGATAAACCAGCGGGCGGCGTTAGGGGCATAGATAATCCCGTCGCCGGGAACCCACAGCCCACCCGGCAGGCCGGCGCGCAGCAGTGGCTCGCGCTGCGCCAGCTGCTCCGCGCTTTGCATCTGCGTGGCGACCTGATACTCCGCCATCCGCAGCTGCTTTTCCCGGGCGACCTCCAGCTCCTGCGTCGTTTCCGCCAGCCACAGGGTGCCGCAGCCGCGCCAGGCGCAGCTCTCTGGCATGCGCGGCGTGATTGCGCGCCAGAGTTCGAGCGACCAGGTGGAGAGGGCTAGCTCGGCGGGGTTATCGTCCATGCATACCAGATGGCCCATTCCGGCGGCGGTCGCCCCCGGCTGGCCGCCGTCGATCAGGGTGACCTTTTGCCCACGCTTTGCCAGCTGCCAGGCGCAGACGGCGCCGACGATCCCCGCGCCGATGACGATGACGTCGCTGCCGCTCACGGCACGATCCCCCAGCAGAAGGGATCCTCAGGATTGAGGATCAGGCGGTTATCGCCGCATACCCAGGCTTCGCCGCGAATAGTCGGGATAATGCCGGCGGACACGCGCGCGTAGCTGGCGGTAAAGCGGCTGCCGATGATGCTGGCCTGTAGCCAGGTCTCGCCGGGCCGCAGCTTGCCATCTTCCGCCAGGCAGGCCAGTTTGGCGCTGGTTCCAGTCCCGCACGGCGAGCGATCCCAGGCCTTGCCGGGGCACAGCACGAAGCTGCGGCTGTCGGCGGTCTCATCGTCGGCAAACAGCTCAACGTGGTCGATCGCGCCGCCGTCATCGCCGCGGATCCCTGCGGCCTCCAGCCCTTCGCGTACCGCCCAGGCGTATTCAGTGAGCTGGGGGATCTGCGCGGGCTCAATGCTGAAGGGGTGATCGTTAATGAGAAAGAACCAGTTGCCGCCCCAGGCGATGTCGCCGGTCACGGTGCCGAAGGCGGTTTCCACGCCGATCCTCTTTTTCCAGCGCCGGGCCGGAACGTTCTCCACCGACACGCTGCCGTCTTCATGCAGCGTCGCGCTCACGTCGCCGACCGGGGTCTCAATCAGATGCCTGCCAGGCCGAATGCGGCCCAGCCACGCCAGCGAGGCGATAAGGCCGATCGTGCCGTGGCCGCACATATTCAGGAAGCCGGCGTTGTTGAAGAAGATCACCCCGGCGGTGGCGGCCGGCGAAACCGGTTCGCACAGCAGCGCGCCTACCAGCACGTCGTTGCCGCGCGGTTCGAGGATAATCGCCTGACGCCAGCGGTCGAATTCAGCGGCAAAGCGTTCGCGACGCTCCGCCATGCTGCCCCGGCCGAGATCCGGAAAACCGTCAACGATCAGGCGGGTTGGCTCGCCGCCGGTATGTGAATCAATGGCCCTCAGTTCAGCGGGCCGGCGTGGCGCGGTCATGAATCTCTCCGGTGGTTAATAAGATGTTTCACAATGCTGGCGCAAGAGGCCGCCTCCCGCTTGAGCGCTTTCATCAGGCGAAGTGACGAAATCAGCACAGTCGGCGGCGGGACTATCCGTTGAAATTCATAATTATTTCTTATTAATCATTCCATTAACGATGTGGTAAACCGAAAGGCGCAATAACGCCAGCCGGCTATTCGGCAGAAAATTTAAACCGCCGCCAGGATCGCAAAACGCGCTGCTGCCGCTTGATGTGTTAATAAAAGGTGAATAAATATCCTCCCGTTACCCGCCATGAGGAAGCGTTATGTTGTGTGTTACCGAGGCTGCTCCGGCATGCGAGCCGGTGGATGAAACGAGCCTGGCCGTGGACGAACTGAGCCAGATTTGCGAAGGGCTGGCGCGCCAGCGTCCGGAGAATATGCCGGCGCTGCTCAACGCGCTGGCGCTGATCGCCCCCTTGCTGAACGCCATTCCCAACGTCGTGTTTTTTATTAAAGACCACCAGGCGCGCTATCTGCTGGCCAACCTGACGCTTGCCCGCCGCTGCGGATTTAAAACCGTCTCGATGCTGTTGGGCAAAACCTCGGCCGACGTCTTTCCCTCGACGCTCGGCCAGGGCTATATCGAGCAGGATCTGCGGGTTCTGCGTGAAGGGGTGATGCTGCGCGACCAGCTGGAGATGCACCTCTACAACGGCCGCGAGCGCGGCTGGTGCCTGACGCAGAAGCTGGCGCTGCGCGATATTCACGGGCAGGTGATCGGGATGGCCGGGATCTCGCACGATCTGCAGGAGGCCCACGCCCGCCACCCGGCGTGGCAGCGGCTGGCGATCGTCGACGATCATATCCGGCGCCACTATCATCGGCCGATCGCCATGGATGAGCTGACTGCACTCAGCGGCATGTCGGTGGCGCAGATCGAACGCTACTGTAAGCGGATCTTTCACCTGACTCCGCGGCAGATGATCCATAAGGTCCGGCTCGAAAAAGCCACCGAGCTGCTGGCGGGAGATACGCCGATTACCGACATTGCGCTGCAGTGCGGCTATACCGATCACAGCGCCTTCAGCCGCCAGTTTAAGGCGATGACTGGCTCAACTCCCCGCGATTTCCGCATAACCCTGTCGGGGTAACCGCCGTTTCACGCTTTTGCGACTGTGCTAATTTCGTCATCGTATTGGAGGAAAACCCACAAGCCGCCGGAACCATGACGCGTCAATCTGTCAGTGAATATTCACCAATCATTCACTTTGACTTAACAAAATGACGACAAGGAACCGAGCATGAGCAAAAAAGCGATTCACTGGAGCGGCGTATTTCCGGCAGTCAGCACGCAGTTTCATCGCGACTATTCTCTCGATTTAGACGCCACCCACGCGGTGATGAAAAACCTGGTGAAAGATGGCGTTTCCGGGCTGGTGGTGTGCGGCAGCGTCGGGGAAAACACCTCCCTGAGCACCCAGGAAAAGCTGCAAATTATCGAGGCGGCGAAGGACGCCGCCGGCGGCAAAATCCCGGTCCTTGCCGGCGTTGCCGAATTCACCACCGCCTTCGCCCGGACGATGGCGAAAGAGGCGGAGCGCGTGGGCGTCGACGGGATTATGGTCATGCCCGCACTGGTCTACTCATCAAAACCGCATGAAACCGCCGCCCATTTCCGCAGCGTGGCCGCCGCCACTGACCTGCCGATTATGGTTTATAACAACCCGCCGATTTACAAAAACGACGTCACGCCGGAGATCCTCGCGACGCTGACCGACTGCGACAACATCGTCTGCTTTAAGGATTCATCGGGCGATACTCGCCGCTTTACCGACCTGCGCAACACGGTGGGCGATCGCTTTGTGCTGTTTGCCGGCCTTGATGACGTGGTGGTCGAGAGCATTGCCGTCGGCGCCGAGGGGTGGATTTCGGGGATGTCGAACGCCTTCCCGCGCGAAGGCGAGACGCTGTTCCGCCTGGCTATTCAGAAACGCTATGACGAAGCGATGGCGCTCTACCGCTGGTTTATGCCGCTGCTGCATCTCGACGCGCGCCCGGATCTGGTGCAGTGCATCAAGCTCTGCGAAGAGCTTCTGGGCCGCGGGAGCGAGGTGACCCGTCCGCCGCGCCTGGCGCTGGAAGGGGAGACCCGCCGGCAGGTGATCGCGATAGTCGAGCAGGCGATGGCGACGCGTCCCGAGCTGCCGGACGTGGGCCTTTAGGCCGAGGAGCGATGATGAGCGAAAAACAGATCCCGGCGGGCCGCCAGTTTATCGCCGGCTGCCGCGTAGCCAGCGGTGAAGCCACGCTGCTAAGCCTGCGGGCGGCGGATGGCGAAGCCACCGGCCACCGTTTCTATCCGGCCTCCTGCGAGGAGGCGGCGCAGGCGGCGCAGGCGGCACAGCAGGCGTTCAGCGCCTTTTCTCAGACTTCGCCCGAGCTACGGGGGCGCTTTCTGCAGCGCGTTGCCGACGAGCTGGACGCCCTCGGGGAGGATTTTTTTGCGATTGCCCACGAGGAGACCGCGCTGCCGCTGGCGCGGCTGCAGGGGGAGCGGGCGCGCACCAGCAGCCAGTTGCGGATGTTTGCCGATCTGCTGGCCCGTGGCGATCTTTTCGGAGCGCGCATCGATACCGCGCTGGCGGAACGCAAGCCCGCCCCGCGGCCCGACCTGCGCCAGTACCAGACCGCGCTCGGCCCGGTGGCGGTGTTCGGCGCCAGCAACTTCCCGCTGGCGTTCTCCACCGCCGGCGGCGACACCGCGTCGGCGCTGGCGGCCGGCTGTCCGGTCGTGGTCAAGGCGCATCCCGGACATATGGCGACCGCCGAGCAGACGGCGCAGGCCGTGGTCCGCGCGGTGGAGGCCTGCGGCCTGCCCGGCGGCGTGTTTAACCTGATCTTTGGCACCGACATTGGCGCGGAGCTGGTGAGCCATCCGGCGATTCAGGCGGTGGGTTTTACCGGTTCGCTGGAGGGGGGACGAGCGCTATACCAGCGGGTGCAGCAGCGCCACCAGCCGATTCCGATGTTTGCCGAAATGTCGGCCATCAATCCACTGATTATCCTGCCGCAGGCGTTGGCCTCCCGGGCGCCGCTGCTGGCAAAAGAGCTGGTGGCGTCATTTACCCTCGGCGGCGGCCAGTTTTGCACCCGTCCCGGCCTGATCCTGGTGCTCAAAGGGGCGGACAGCGAGCGCTTCAGGGCGGCCCTCTGCGAGCAGGTGCGCGCCGCCGCCGCGCAGGTGCTGCTGAATGCGCCGACGCGCGAGCACTATCACGCGGGCGTCGCGGCGCTCGACGCCTGCCCCGGCGTGCAGCGTCTGGCCGCCGGCCAGGCTGCAGAGGGCGCCCAGGCGCAGACCCTGCTGTATCAGGCGACGGCGGAGCAGGTGATGGCCGCCGATTCTCTGCTCCAGCGTGAGGTTTTTGGCCCGCTGTCGGTGCTGGTGGAGGCGGACGATGAGGCCCAACTGCAGGCCCTGCTTCAGAGCCTGCAGGGGCAGCTCACCGCCACGCTGCACGCGGAGGCCGGCGATCGTCCGCTGGCGTCGCGCCTGCTGCCGCTGCTGAGCGAGAAAGCGGGGCGGGTGCTGTTCAACGGCTATCCCACCGGGGTGGAGGTGTGCGATGCGATGGTCCACGGCGGGCCCTGGCCGGCCACCACCGACGCGCGCGGCACCTCGGTCGGCACCCGGGCGATAGAGCGCTTTCTGCGCCCGGTTTGCCTGCAGAACGCGCCCGCCGCGCTGCTGCCGCCGGCCCTGCAGGATGCGAACCCTTTAAACCTGCTGCGCCTGGTGAACGGGCAGTGGACCCGGGAAGCGATTTCCCCACTCTGATTGATGAAAGGGCAACACCATGACCATTCACACTACGCATAGCAGTCAAACCCGCGTTGCTGAGTCGGGTAAGTTTAAAAAGCAGCTGACCTTAACGGACCTGACGTTTATCGGTCTGGGGGCGATTTTTGGCTCCGGCTGGCTGTTCGCCGCCAGCCACGTGGCGTCGATTGCCGGGCCGGCGGGGATCGCCTCCTGGACGATCGGCGGGTTTGCGGTGCTGCTGCTGGGGATCGTCTACTGCGAGCTGGGGGCGGCGCTGCCGCGCGCCGGCGGGATTATCCGCTATCCGGTCTTTTCCCACGGCGAGCTGATGGGCTATCTGCTGGGATTTATCACCCTTATCGCCTTTTCCAGCCTGATCTCGATTGAAATTGTCGCCGCGCGCCAGTACGCCGCGGCGTGGTTCCCGATGCTGACCCGGCCAGGATCCGGCTCGCCGACGCTGCTCGGCTGGATCGTGCAGTTCCTGCTGCTGTGCTTTTTCTTCGGCCTCAACTACTACAGCGTCAAAACCTTCGCCCGTTCGAATAACGTGATCAGCGTGCTGAAGTTTCTGGTGCCGCTACTGGTGGTCATTACCCTGTTCGCCTTCTTCAAGCCGGAAAACTTGCATACCCAGGGATTCGCGCCGTTCGGCATGTCGGGGGTGGAGGCGGCCATCAGCGCCGGCGGCATTATTTTTGCCTACCTGGGGCTGACGCCGATTATCTCGGTGGCCAGCGAGGTGAAAAACCCCCAGCGCACGATCCCGGTGGCGCTGATCCTCTCGGTGGTGCTGTCGACGATTATTTACGTGCTTCTGCAGGTGGCGTTTCTCGGCAGCATCCCGACCGATATGCTGAGCGGCGGCTGGGCTGAGGTCAGCAAGCAGTTCTCGCTGCCGTATCGCGATATCGCCATTACCCTCGGCATGGGCTGGCTGGCGTTTATGGTGATTAGCGATGCGATTGTTTCCCCGAGCGGAACCGGCAATATCTATATGAACGCCACGCCGCGGGTGATTTACGGTTGGGCGAAAAGCGGGACCTTTTTTAAAGCTTTTACCCATATCGATAAAGAGTCCGGTATTCCGCGCCCGGCGTTGTGGCTGACCTTCGGCCTCTCTATTTTCTGGACCCTGCCGTTCCCGTCATGGGAGCAGTTAATTAGCGTGGTGTCGGCGGCGCTGGTGCTGAGCTACGCTATCGCCCCGGTGACCGCCGCCGGGCTGCGCCGCAATGCGCCGGATATGCCGCGCCCGTTCCGCGTGCGCGCGTTCCATATCATTGGCCCGGTGTCGTTTATGGTTTCGGCGCTGATCGTCTACTGGTCCGGCTGGACGACCCTCTCCTGGCTGCTGGGGTTGCAAATCGTTATGTTTGCGGTGTACGTGCTGTGCAAAAGCAAGGTGCCGGTCCATGCGGTGAACTTTGCGCAGCAGGTGAAATCTTCGCTGTGGCTGATTGTCTTCTATGCCCTGATTATGCTCTGCTCGTGGCTGGGGAGTTTTGGCGGCATTAACGTGCTACCTCACCCCTGGGATACGATAATAGTGGCGGCGATGTCGCTCGGTATTTATTACTGGGGCGCGCGCAGCTGTCTTCCTCAGGCTAACTTTAATGGCGATGAAGAAGAGTAGAAGAGCAAAGGAGAAGAGTATGGAGACGGTAACGCTGACGTTGCCCGAGGCTGAAGCGCTTTCCCGCGAGGTGCTCAGCGACAATGGTTTCAGCGAGAGCCACGCGGCGGCCGTGGCGCGTAACGTGACCGCCGGGGAGCGCGACGGCTGCGCTTCCCACGGCCTGTGGCGCCTGCCGGGGATCGTCGATACCCTGCGCAAGGGGAAGGTTTCGCCCGACGCTGAGCCGCAGATTGACGACCGCGCGCCGGCGGTGGTGCGGGCGGACGCCAACGGCGCCTTTTCGCTGCTGGCCTTTGAGCGCGCGCTGCCGCTGCTGTGCGCTAAGGCGCGCCATAGCGGTATTGCCGCGCTGGCGATTAACCGCTGCGTGCACTTTTCGGCCCTGTTTGCCGACGTTGAGCCGCTCACCGAGGCGGGGCTGGTGGGGCTGGCCTGCACGCCGGGCCACGCGTGGGTCGCGCCGGCGGGCGGTAGCCGTCCGCTCTTTGGCACCAACCCTATCGCCTTTGGCTGGCCGCGCGGCGACAGGCCGCCGTTTATTTTTGATATGGCAACCAGCGTGGCGGCGCGCGGCGAGATCCAGCTGCATCAGCGCGCCGGGAAGGCCTTGCCGGAGGGCTGGGGAATCGACGCCGAAGGAGAGCCCTCCACCGACGCCGCCGCCGTTCTCGACGGGGCGATGCTGACCTTTGGTGGCCATAAGGGTTCGGCGCTGGCGGCGATGGTGGAGCTGCTCGCCGGGCCGCTGATCGGCGATATGACCAGCGCGGAGTCGCTGGCGTGGGACGACGGCGCTGGTGGGCTGCCGTACGGCGGCGAGCTGATTCTGGCGCTCGATCCGCAGCGCTTTCTCGGGCCGCAGGCGGACGAGCATCTGGCGCGGGCGGAGACGCTGTTTAGCGCTATACGCGCGCAGGGGGCCCGGCTTCCCGGCGAGCGGCGCTTCGATTGTCGTCAGGTCAGCGAACGCCAGGGGGTGACGATCGGGCGTTCGCTGTATGAGGAGATTGTCGCCCCGCGGCGTTAGGCGATTTCTCCGGCGATCCGGCGCTTAGCGAGCCGGACGCGGAGCCCGGAGACGGCGTGGGCCGTCGTGCGGGATGAATCAGAACAGCGTATCCAGTTCTTCCAGCAGGTTGTACTCGTCGTCGACCAGCAGCAGCGTTTTCCATTTGTCGAAGGTCAGACAGGGGTGCGAGGTGCCAAAGACCAGGATATCGCCGACCTGCACATCGCTGCCCGGCGCAAGGCGCAGCATGCAGTGCTGATCCATGATCCCGACGCTGACGATCTCCTCCGCGCGCAGCGGCAGCGGCTCTCCGCCGCGATAGTGGGCGATGGGCTGCGGTAGTCCGGCATCGAAAGCGCAGTCGCGCTTGCCGAAGTTGACCACCGCGCGATCCGCTTCCGGAACCGACTGCACCATCGCCATCAGCTCGAGGGCCGAAGTCAGATCGCCGGCCAGATCGCAGGCGATCGGATCCCGGGCGAGCAGCTCCTGCTGAGCAACATCGTAGATCCCCATATCGTGCGTGATGTAGCAGCCGGGGCGGATGGCTATCCGGCAGCGCGCCGGCTTTTCGGCCGCCAGCCAGACGTTACACACCACGTCATACCAGACGGTGCCGGCGCCGGTGAGGATAAACTCGCCGTCGACCAGCGGCTCCATTCGGCAGGCGAGGTCTGCGGCCTGATGCAGCAGCGCTTCGACCTGCGGCTGCGGATCGTCGCCGTGCAGCACCCCTTCGTACAGCTCCAGCCCGCGTAGCGTCAGGCCCGGTAGCTCCGCCGTGGTCTGTGCCAGCGCCAGCGCATCCTCTACGCTGCGGCAGCCGCAGCGTCCGCCGGGCACCCCCAGTTCAATCAGCACGTCCAGGGTTTGCCGGCGTTCGGCAAAAAAAGCCGACAGCGCGCGGGCGTTAGCGAGGCTATCGATGCAGCAGATGAAATCGACGCCGCGGTAGTGGTTTTTCAGCCTGAGAAACGGCCTGCATGTTGGCCTTGCCCACCAGCTGATTGACCATCAATACGCGCTGGACGCCGCTGGCCATCGCCGCAGCCGCCTGCCAGGCGCTGCCGACCCCGATCCCCCAGGCGCCGGCCCGCTGCTGGGCCTGAAAAATCCACGGCGTCATCGTCGTTTTGCCGTGCGGCGCCAGCGAGACGCCGCGGGCGTCAGCGTAGCGCTGCATCCAGGCGATATTGTTTTCCAGCGCGTTTTTTTTCAGCAGCGCGGCGGGAAGGCAGACCTCTTCCGCCAGCAGGTTCGCCGGCGATTTCATCGGCGCTGATTTATGCGGGACAAGCGCTGTATGGTGGTATTTCATAACACTATCCTTTCGGGTCTTACTTTCGGATTTTAAATGGGTATCAGTTATAACTATTTGATAAATATTATTTTAATACTTAAATATTATTCATTGTGAATAAAAGTATCACAAAACGATCTGGGTTTTGCGTAGTTTTCCACTGTTTTTCCGCCTTGTAAATGGTTAACTTGTCGGCATAGTCGAAAGGGAGTAATTGCTATGAAGGTTGACTGGCTTTTTAAGAACGTCACGGTTATTGACGGCAGCGGCGGGCCGCAGTATCGCGGCGACGTGGCGGTGAAGGGCGATCGCATTGTGGCTATCGCTCCGGCGCTGCAGGTGACGGCAGAGCGCGAAATTGAAGGCCAGGGGCGCGTGCTGGCGCCAGGCTTTATCGATGTGCATACCCATGACGATATTAACGTCATCCGGATGCCGGAATATTTACCCAAGCTCAGCCAGGGCGTGACGACGGTGATCGTCGGCAACTGCGGGATCAGCGCGGCAATGGCGACCATGCGCGGCGCGGTGCCCGATCCGATGAATCTGCTGGGCGAGCAGGAGCACTTTATCTATCCCACCGTGCAGGCCTATGCCCACGCGGTGGAAGCGGCCCGGCCGTCGCTCAACGTCGGCACCCTGATTGGTCATACCGCGCTGCGTAATAACCATATGGAGGATCTGTTCCGCCCGGCGACGGAGACGGAGATTGCCGGCATGCGCGTCCAGCTGCGCGATGCGCTACGTGAAGGAGCGCTGGGCCTGAGCACCGGCCTGGCCTACGCCAGCGCGTTCCACTCCACCACCGAAGAGGTGATGGCGCTGGCGGAAGAGCTGGCGGCGGAACAGGGGATCTACACCACCCATCTGCGGTCTGAATTTGAGCCTATCCTGGAGGCCCTCGACGAAGCGTTTCGCATCGGCCGCCACGGCAACGTCCCGGTGGTGGTTTCTCATCATAAGTGCGCCGGGGCGAAGAACTGGGGGCGCACGCGCGAGACGCTGGCCTTCTTCGACGAGATGCGCCAGCGCCAGGATATCGCCTGCGACTGCTATCCCTATTCCGCCAGCTCCTCGACGCTGGATATGAAGCAGGTGACCGACGAGTTCGACATCGTGATCACCTGGTCCGAGTCCCGGCCGGAGCAGGCGGGAAAAACGCTGCGGCAGATCGCCGACGAGTGGCTGGTGAGCCTGCACGACGCCGCGGCGCAGCTGATGCCGGCCGGCGCTATCTACTACAACATGGACGAGCAGGACGTGCGGCGGGTGATGCGCTATCCGGTCACCATGATCGGCTCCGACGGCCTGCCGAACGATCCGATGCCTCATCCGCGGCTGTGGGGCGCTTTCCCGCGGGTGTTGGGGCACTACAGCCGCGACGAGCAGCTTTTTCCGCTGACCACCGCTATTCACAAAATGACCGGGCTGTCGGCGGCGCGCTTCCAGCTGCCGGAACGTGGGCTGGTGAAAATCGGCTACTTTGCCGATCTGGTGCTGTTTGACCCACAGACGGTGCGCGACGTTGCCAGCTTCTCCGACCCGAAGCGGCCGGCGGACGGCATTGAGGCGGTGATGGTCAACGGCGTCATGAGCTACGGCAGCGATAAAAAAATTACCGGGCGCGCGGGGCGTTTCCTGCGCCGCCGGATGGACTAAGGAGTGAGTATGAGTATTAAACGTTACGGCGTGGAAGGTGGAACCGGCACCGGCGGACAGCATCTGCCGTTTGCCCGCGCGGTGGAAGCGGGCGGCTGGCTGTATGTTTCCGGCCAGACGCCGATGAAAAATGGCGAAGTGGTGGAGGGCGGCATCGTTGAGCAGTCGCGACTGGCGATTCAGAACTGCGTCGATATCATGAATGAAGCAGGCTATACCCTTGCCGATGTGGTGCACGTGAAGGTGATCCTCACCGACTCGCGCTATTTCCAGTCTTTCAACAAAGTATTCCGCGAGTTCTTTGGCGATCATCCGCCGGCGCGGATCTGCTGCGTGGCCGATCTGGTGGTGGACTGCAAAGTTGAAGTGGATGTGACCTGCTATAACGCCGCCCGTGTCTAAATAATAGCTCCCCGCCGCGGGCCGGGGAGCGACCCATAACAATGTACAAGTAGCGCCAGGCCGAATAAGTCGGCCGGCGCGACCAGGATTGCTGTGCCTTTTTTCGGCATCGTTACTATTAACTCATAATATTCAGCGGTACGAATATTATTTATTACGCCTGGATGTGAGCAATGAATAATATGTCATTCCTGATTTGGTTTTCCGTTTATGCCTGCGCGATGATCGCCTTAGGCTGGTACGTTTCGCGCAAGCAAAAGAACGGCGACGACTTCCTGCTGGGCGGCCGCTCCCTGCCGATGTTCCTGACGCTGGGTTCGACGGTCGGCACCATGGTTGGCACCGGCTCCAGCGTAGGCGCCGTGGGCTTTGGCTACAGCAACGGCTGGGCGGGGATGCTGTACGGCCTCGGCGGCGCGGTCGGTATTTTACTGGTGGCGTGGCTCTTCGCCCCAGTGCGTAAATTTCGCTTTATGACCATGAGCGAAGAGATGTCGTATTATACCGGCGGCAGTAAAATTATTAAAAACCTGGTCGCGATCCTTATTTTTATTGCCTCGATCGGCTGGCTCGGCGCCCATATATTAGGCGGCGGTCTCTATCTGGCGTGGGCCAGCGGAATTGATATCAACGTCGCCAAAATTATTATTGCGCTGGCGTTTGTGGTTTACGTCGGCATCGGCGGCTACTCGGCGGTGGTGTGGATCGACACCATTCAATCGATTGTCCTGTTCGTCGGCTTTATTTTAATGGCGATCCTCGCGGTCCATCACGTCGGCGGCTGGAGCCATATTCAGCAGGCGGTTGACCCGGCGGCCCAGAGCCTGTTTGCCGTCGATAAGCTCGGCGTGCTGCCCGCGCTCTCTCTGGCGGTGGTGATTGGCGTAGGCGTTCTGGCAACGCCGTCTTACCGCCAGCGCATCTACTCGGCAAAAACCGTCTCCTCCGTACGCCAGTCGTTCACCATCACCGGCCTGCTCTATCTCGGCTTTTCGTTTCTGCCGGCGATTATCGGCATGGCGGTGTGGACGATGAACGCCAATCTCGAAAATAGCGGCTTTGCCTTCCTGTTTGCCACCCAGGTCCTGCCGCCGGTGCTGGCGATGGCGATTCTGATCGCCGGGATGTCGGCCAATATGTCCTCCGGCAGCTCTGACGCCATCGCCGCCGTCTCGATTATGCTGCGCGACCTTTATACCCTGGTGACCGGCCATATGCCCGCGCCGGAGAGGGCGATTCGCCTGTCGCGAATGTTCCTCGTGCTGGTTATCGCCCTGGCGCTGCTATTTGCCCTGACCTCCAACGACATCATTAGCTACATCACCAAAATGATCTCGATGATCATGTCCGGGATGTTTATCTGCACCATACTCGGCCGCTTCTGGACGCGCTTTAACTGGCAGGGGGCGGTGGCCGCGCTGGCCGGCGGCGGCGGCGCGTCGATCGCCGTGCTGATGGACAGCGATTGGCTGGCGTTTTGGGGCAATCCGTGTATCCCGTCGGTGCTCACCAGCCTGGCGGCCTCGGTGGTCGTCACGCTGCTGACTCCGGCGAGCAGCATGAGCCGCGAAGAGGCGCTGGAGATGATTACCCGCGAACGTGAAAGCCGCCCGGCGGCACCGCCGCTGGCCATTGGCAAACGCAATACGTCGCAGGGCTAAGGAGACGCAGATGCAGGACTATATTGCCGTCGACTGGGGCTCCACGCAGCTGCGCGGCTGGCTGATACGCGACGGGGAGTGCGTTGAAACGAAACTGCTGCCGTTGGGGATCTCCCGGCTTAACGGGCAGGCGCCGGCGGAGATCTTCCGCCAGCATCTGGCGCCCTGGCGCGGCGAACGGGCGCTGCCGGTGGTGATGGCCGGAATGGTTGGCAGCGACGCCGGCTGGTGTCCGGTGCCGTATCTGGCCTGTCCCGCCGCCATCGACGCGCCGGGCCGCCGGCTGTTCTGCGTCGCCGAAAAGGTGTGGATTGTGCCCGGTCTCAAGGTCGAGCTGGCCGGGGACTACGGCGTAATGCGCGGTGAAGAGACCCAGCTGCTGGGCGCCGGGCACATTGCTCCGGCCGATTGCTACATTATGCCGGGCACCCACAGTAAGTGGGTGCAGGTAGAGCGCGGAGTCGTACGCCATTTCTCTACCGCCATGACCGGCGAGCTGCATCACCTGCTGCTGAGCCAGTCGCTGATTGGCAGGCAGCTCCCCGAGCAGCGGCCGGACGACGCCGCTTTTGAACTGGGGCTGGAAAAAGGTATGGCGTCGCCGCTGGCGGGCGAGCTGTTCACCGCCCGCGCCGCGCGGCTGCTGGGGGCGCTGGCGCCGGCTTCGGTCAGCGACTACCTCTCCGGGCTGCTGATTGGCGCCGAGGTGGCGGCCTTTAGCGATCGCTACCGCAGCGCCGCCGTCACCCTGGTAGGCGATCCGGCGCTGACTGCCCGCTACCGATGCGCCATGGTGGCACAAGGCCGGGCGGTGCAGAGCTGTAGCGGCGATGAGGCATTTTTGAGCGGTATGACGAGGATAATGAATGAACGCAGTTAAGCTGGTCGCGATTTTGCGCGGTATTGGCCCCGCAGAGGCGGCGGAACACGTTGAGACGCTGATTGACGCCGGTTTTCGCTATATTGAAATCCCGCTTAATTCACCGGACTGGCAGCACAGTATTCCGCAGATGGTCAGCCGTTTTGCCGATCGGGCGGTGATTGGCGCAGGGACGGTACTTAACGTCGGACAGGTGGATTTTCTTGCCGCGGCGGGGGCGAAGCTGGTGGTGACGCCCAATACCCAGCCGGCGGTGATCCGCCGGGCGGTAGCGCAGGGGATGCTGGTCTGCGCCGGATGCGCCACCGCGACGGAGGCGTTTAACGCCCTGGAGGCCGGCGCGCAGTGGCTGAAAATCTTTCCCTCCTCCGCTTTTGGCCCGGACTACATTCGGGCGCTGAAGGCGGTGCTGCCCCCGGAGGCGCCGGTGCTGGCGGTGGGGGGCGTCACGCCGGATAACCTCGCCGTCTGGGTGCGGGCCGGATGCGCCGGCGCGGGGCTGGGGAGCGATCTGTACCGTGCCGGGCAAACGCCGGCGCGCACCCGCGAGCAGGCGGATCGCTTTATTGCCGCCGGCCGGGAGCTAGTCGCCTAGCGGCTGGCGGTCGACGCCGCCGCGGTGGCTGTCGAGCGCCAGCTTGATGCGCCGCAGGCGGTCTTTCGCCTGCGGCTTGTTGGCCATCGCCAGTTCGGTGGCCAGCACGTCGACCATCGCCAGCATGGCGTAACGCGAGGTGCTGGGTTTGAAAATATAGTCGTTTTCGCGCACCAGCAGCGGCAGCAGCAGATCCGCCTGCTCCGCCAGCGGCGTACCCGCCGGAGCGATGGCAATCACCTTCGCCCCGTACTGCCTGGAGATCGCCGCGCTTTCAATGATCTCTTTGGTATAGCCCCCCAGCGACAGCACGATAACCACGTCTTTCGGCGTCACGGCCGAGCTCATCATGCGCACCAGCAGGCCGTCGTTCTGGCTGACGACCGGCAGGCCGAGGCGGAACAGGCGATACTGGATCTCCTGGGCGCAGATGGTCGAGCCGCCGCCCATGCCGAGCGCCAGTATTTGCCGGGCATCGCTAAGCCAGGAGACGGCGCGCTTCAGCGCGTTAATGTCCAGCGCCCGGCGGTTGGTCTCGAGGACGCCAATAATTGACTCGTAGATCCCCTGTACGCCCTCCAGATCCGGGACATCCAGAATAAAGCGCTGCCCGACGGCCAGCGACTGCGCGAGCTTCATTTTCAGCTCGCGGACGTCTTTGCACCCCAGCGCCCGCGCAAAGCGGGTGACGGAGGCCTGGCTGGTGCTGGTCAGGCGGGCGATTTCGGCAATCGGCAGCTCGGCCGCGGCGGCGACATCGTCGAGAATAAACTGGGCTATCCGCTTTTCGGTAACGGTCAGCTCGAGGAAGCGATCGGTGATGCAGGAGATGATATCAATCGAGTAGGCCATACGGGTATCGGTCGGTAAATGTGTAATGATACTTTGTACCATATTCAGGGCGGAAAAAGCAGCGCCGGCGCGGCGATGCGGGTTACAGCGCCAGGCGCATGGCGCAGCGGGTCTCCGGCAGCAGGCCATGGCTCGTTTCCCGCTCCCTTTTAGCCGCCAGCCCGGACGGCAGGCGCTGTTCATCGAGCATGCAGAACCCCAGGCGGGTGTAGAACGGGGCGTTCCACGGCACTTCGCGGAAGGTGGTGAGGGTTAGCGCCGGATAGCCCATGCTGCGGGCGGTGTCGGTAATCTGCGCCAGCATCATCCGGCCAATGCCGCGCCCTTGCCACTGCTGATGGACGGCGATCTCCACGATAAACAGCGCATCATCGAGCGGTTCGCTTAGCAGAAAGCCAACGGGCTCGCCGTCGCCGATAGCCAGCAGGCTGTGGTCCGTTTCGAGATACTGATAATGCTCCCGGGCGCTGATGACGGCGCTATCTGCCAGCCAGGCGAGCGCGGGGATCTGACGAAAAGCCTGCGCTGCCGAGCGCTCAATAGCGGGCAGCCGGGGAATATCGCTCTCCCCGGTCAGGCGCAATGTCACTTCGGCGGTTATAGTGTTAGTTTTCATTGCCTCAGCATAGCACCTTTGGGAGAAACGTATGGAGTTGACCGCCGTCCCCGCCACCTGCTTTAGCAGCGAACAGCTGACGACGATCCTCAGCGACTGCTTCGACGATTACCTGGTGCCCGTTGCGCTGTCGGTAGAGGTGTTTGTGCAGCGCTTTAGCTCGGAAGGGCTGAGCCTGCTGGATTCTTGCGTCTGGCTGGCGGGGGACACGCCGGCGGCAATCGCTATTATCACCCGTCGCGGCGATGCGGCCAGGCTGGCGGCGTTTGCCGTGCGGCCGGCCTGGCGGGGAAAAGGATCCGGCCGCTCGCTGATGGTATCGCTGATGGCCTCGCTACAGGCCCAGGGCGTGCGGCGGATGTGGCTGGAGGTGATTCGCAATAATCATGCCGCGGTCGCGCTGTATCAATCGCTGGGCTTTAGCGTTCGTCACGGGCTTTGCGGCTATCTGAGCTCGCGGCCGGAGGGCGAGAGCGCGCCGGTGCTGGAGCAGTGCGATGTGCTGACGCTGACGCGCAGGGCAGGGGCGGAAATCAACGGTCGGCTGCCGTGGCTGATGGATCCAATGACCTTCAATACGCTGCCGTGCCGCGCGTTGACGCTTAATCAGCAGGCGTTCGCGGTGCTGGCGATGCTCACCGCGAAGCCGCAGCTCCAGTCTGCTGTGGGTCGAACCTGCCGCCCGCGGCCGCGGCCTGGCGCGCGAGCTGCTTATTGCCCTTGCTCGGCAGTTCCCCGGTCTTGGCACCTCGGTCACCGTTCCGGAGTCGTTTACGCCGCTGTTCAGCGCGGCGGGGTATGCGGCCCTGGCGCTGCAGCAGTATGAAATGAGCGTGGAGTTCCCCGCCGCGGCTCCTGCCGGGCGATAAGATAGGGGAGCAGGCGGTTTTGCGTCGCGCCGTCCGGCCCGCAGAGAGCCGGACGGGCGGGGTTAGCCTTCGCGTTTGACGATTTTTATATCCACCATGCCAATTCCCAGCTGGCGCGGCGCGTGGCCGAGAATATTGCCTTCGTTGGTGGACTGCGGGTCCGGCGGAACGATAATCAGCGTATCGCTGCGCGACGGGTTGTCGAAATGCAGCGTGGTGGTGGAAACGTCATTCGCCAGCGTCAGCGTCTGTTCGCTATCGCCAACGCGAACCGGGATCGGCTTGTTGGCGTTGGGCCCGTAGGCTTTGGCGGTGATCACCAGATCGAATTTCTCCGGCAGCGGGTTCTTAAACTCGATTTTAACTTCGCTCCCCAGCTGCGCGTTGGACCAGCGGCCCCAGGATTCCGGCCGGGAGATGCCGCTAAACTGCCGCACCTCCTCCGGCGCGCCGGCGACGTTAAACACGAAGCTGTCGGCCTTGTAGCGAATATCGTTATCGACAATTTTCAGCGTGTCGACGTTGCCTTTGTAGCGCTCCATATCGATGAGGGTGTCTTTAAACGCCGTTTTCCCCTGCCACTGGGCCTTATCAACGCGCTGGACGGTCTGCTCGCCGCCGAGCTGTCCCTGAGATACGCACCAGTCGGTGGAGAGCGCCAGCTCGCTGGACCACAGCTGACCCATCTTGTAGCAGCGGTCGATCCAGACAAAGTTGTCGCGCGGGGCAAAATCGGCCAGCTGGTAGCGCAGCGGCGCGGAGTATTCACTCTCCGGCAGCGGCTCGACGCGTTTATCGGAGACCCGCAGCAGCAGCGGCAGGCGGAAGTGGCTGCCGGAGAAGGAGACCATGCTTTTCTGCGCGTCGACGGTGAAGTTTTTCATCTCTTTCGGGAAGTTCCACAGGCGGATGACGTCAGGCTTCCAGGCCAGCACCTTCTCTTTCATATTGAGGAAGATGCCGGAAAGCGACTGCCCGGAGAGGCTGCTGCGGCCGAGGCCGATGTAGTTATCGCCGCCGAGGATATCCAGCACCGTGGCGCCGTTATCCATGGTATTACGCTTCACCGCCAGCGTATCCTGCTGCGGCTGGTCGCCGCGCAGCACAAAGAACAGGTTGCTGCGATCCTGCTTGTTCAGGTATTCCCAGGCGGTGTTTTTCATCGCCAGATGATCGGAAGAGACCACGATCACCGTGTTTTTGAAATAGGGCGAGGCTTTGATCTTCTCGATAAGCGCCGCGATATGCTCCTGGCTGCAGCTTACCGCGCTAAAGGAGAGGTTCTTTTTACCGTCCATTTCATAGCTTTTTCGCTGGCAGGTGCGTGAAATAAAGCCGTCAGGATGGTGGGTATCGACCGTCAGCGCAAAGAGCGAGAAGCGTTTACCGGACTGCGAAAGCTGTTCGAATTTTTTCCAGGTTTCATCCAGCACGGTATCGTCGTAGAAGCCCCAGTCGTTGCGATAGGCGGGGTCGGCAACGGTGGTTTTCAGCTCTTCAGCGCCGTACAGATGATCGAAGCCGTGGGATTTCAGGAACACGTCCTTCCCGGCGAAACGCAGGTTGGCGCCCTGCACAAAATAGTTTTCGTAGCCGGAGTTTTTCAGTATGTCGCCGAGGCAGATGTTCTGCGGGAAGAAGCTGGATACCGAGGCCGAGGCGTTGCCTTCAAACGGCGCAAACAGCGGAATACCGCACTGAGAGGCGACCATCCCGGCGATAGTGTAGTCGGTACCCGGCAGCTGCACGGTGTTGCTGAAGTCGAGGCCTTCGTTTTTCAGTTTGCCGAGCTCGGGCGTCAGGTCGGGAAACGCGTCGTTATCAAAATAGGTGCGCTCAAGGCTTTCGCCGTAGATATAGACCAGATTGAGCTGCGGGTTGGCGATGCTTTTCGACGGCTCTTTATAGTAGGCGACAAAATCCGGATCGCCGTCGCGGGACTGGGATTTCACCAGCTCGCTAATCTGGCGGAACGCCGGGCTGGCGTCAACGGAGGCCAGCGCGAGAACCAGCGCCAGCAGGCTGTAGCCAAAGTGGTGAGGATGATGGCGGCGTCGGCGGAGAATCCAGCCAAGGGCGCTGAAAACGCTCACCAGCGCCACGATAATTCCGGCGCCGGGAAGAATATATTTGCCGACGCCCGCGCCGGTCAGGCTGTTGGTCAGGGTATAAAGCACCGCGTCATTAATGCCGTCGCCGGTGAAATAATCGCTGGCGTAGAGGGTGATGTTGAGGACCACAAACAGGCCCAGCACCGTCAGCGTAGCGGCAAACCACCAGGTATTGCGGCCGGCTTTTAAGGCATAAATCACCACCGAGGTGAAAAACAGGGCGATGGATAACAACTCTGACACAGCTTACCCTCATTAGCGCCAGCTGACCGCTGGCAGAATGGATCGGTTTCCACGGTACACTGTAATGGCAGCGCCATATTGCTGCAATTGTAGAGTCATTAAAGTGTGCTGTGGTTCAGAATTGGTTTATTAGTCGCCATTTTTGATCGACGTCTCATCCTTCCCGGCGGGGAAAAATGAGACCATCAATGTTAAAAAACGGCGTTGCGGCCGCGTTGGCTACGCTAAGGCGCCAAACGCGGCATCGGGGGAGGGGATCAGGAGAGGAATTTCGCGCCCTGCTTGAGGACCAGATCGCAGGCTTTGGTTTTCACTTTTTCCGCCAGCGGGCTGCTGCCGAGGGTGCTCAGGTTCAGCTGCTGGCCGTTGTTGCTGTTCAGCAGGCCCTGCAGGCCTTCAAGATAGCCGGTATCCTCTTTCTGTTTTTCCGCGGTGCCGAGGCCGAGCTTATCCAGAACCTGGTTTTTGATGTTTTCGGTATTGGTTACCGAGGCGAGCTTCTGTTTCGCGCAGTACGACATAATGCCGGCGGCGTTATTCATGCTGCTGGAGGTTAGCGACTGGCTCCCGCCGTTCAGCAGGCCGGTCAGCGAGGAGAGCGACAGCGCGCCGCTTTGCTGCGAACCGCTCTGGCTGCTGCCGCTGAGCTCGCTGGCGGCGCTGGAGAGGGAGTCCTGCCAGGAGGCGGCCTGTGCGCCGGCTGCGAAAAAGGCGCCGGCAATCATCAGAGTACGGAACAAGGAGTGTGCAGATTTCATAGGTTTACTCATCGTGGTTACGGAAGTATTTGCGCAGTATAACCCCGCCAGAGCTCGGAAATGTCTTAATACTCTTTGCCGGTGACCCGGTGACGATAGCTATCCCAGTTGAAAATCACCCACAGGCTATTGCCGAGGCGCATGCGGTCCATCACGCGTTCGCCGAGCAGCTTGTTCATCTCGTCCATGTTGCTGTTAGTTAACATGCCTGTCGGGCGCTTTGATGAGGAACGGCGATCGACGATCTGATTGATGATCACCTTTTCATAGCGCGATTCGGTTTGCATGCCGATCTCATCGATCACCAGCAGATCGACCCGGCTGAGATCGTTCAGCAGCTGCTCTTCGCTGATCTCCCGGTTGCCGAAGGTGTCCTTCATTGCCGACATAATGTCGGCGACGGTAATGATCAGCACCGATTTACCGCGCAGCAGCAGCTCGTTGCAAATGGCGGCAGCGAGGTGGTTTTTACCGGTGCCGGGCTTGCCGGAAAAGATAAAGCTGGCGATGTTGCCGTCGAACTCTTCAACGTACTGGCGGGCTCTGGACAGCGCGTTCATCTGGCCCTCGCACTCAACCCGGTAGTTCTCAAACGAGCAGTTCTGATGCAGCGGGCGGATGCCGGAGCGGTTAAACGTGCGCTGCATTTTCATCGCCCGGTTCTCCCGCTCAAGGGCCTCAGAGCGCAGCTTGCCCTGCTCTTTCTGCCACGCCAGCAGCTCTTCACCGGTTTTAAACGCCGGTTCGATATGCGCAGGCATCATCTTTTGCAGGCGCTTCATCAGCTCGCCAACGTTTTTCATGCTCATCCTCTGAACCCTCGTGGAATATGGTTATCCGGCTCGCTGAGCGTATTCACATCACGACGTGGCTGGCCGCCGCTGCCAGCGCGCCCGATTTGCAAGCTACGCGCCAGCTTCTGCTGCCACTGTACGTGATGAAAAACTTTGCCTTCCGCCTGCCAGTAGGCAACGAATGCCGCCAGCTCTTCCGGCGTCACCGGCTGGCTCAGGGCGATACCCCACAGCGCCGCGAGGCGCTGAAAATCCGCGTCCGGCTGCCAGTCGGCGTACATGGCGAATTTCCCCATAGGGATCGCGGCCGGCGCGGCGGCCGGCTCGTCAAAGAACTGCGTATCAAGCGCGATATCGCTGCCGGGGCGCGCCAGCTTACTCTCCAGTTCAAGCAGCTGGGCCAGGCGTTCCGGCGTCAGCGCATAGAAGGCGGGAGCGTTGTTGGCAAAAACGGCAACGGCACCGCTGGCCGATTTTGCGAGAATGGCCGTAGGATCCTGAAGGAAATCATCCAGGCCGCTAAAATCGGTAGTTAAAATTCGCGAAGACATAACACTATCTCAACTCTGAACAACGATAGAGTGGGGGAATAGCACACATAGTAGCACAGCGCCCGGCCGGGATGGAGCGACTGACCGATCCCGGCGGCGCGGCTCGCTATACCCGCGGACGTTTGCGGTACAGCCACAGGCCAGGAATAGAAAGGCCGATAGAGAGCGCACCCACGATAGAAGATGCCTTTAAAAAGTTGCTTAACAGCATAATCATCATCTCTTCAGAATAACCAAAATGACTGATTTTTACCGCCGAGATCATCGCCGTATAGGCGGAGATGCCGGGGAACATCGGGATCACCGCGGCAACGGTAAAGATCTTCGGGTGGGCCAGGTACCAGCGGGACCACTGAATGCCGATACTGCCAATCAGCAGGGCGGCAAGGAAGGTGGCCCACTCGATATTAAAGCCCGCTGTCATCATCAGCATCCGTGAACCATGGCCAATGGCGCCCAGCAGCGCGCACCAGCGCAGCGCCCGCTGCGGGACGTTAAATACCATCGCGAAGCCAACGGCAGGGATAGCCGCCAGCGCCATGTCCTGAACCAGCGCAAACAGATACGTGATTATGCCCATCCGCGCAGCCCCCACATGGTCATCGCCATCACCACGCCAATGCAGGTGGCAAGGGTCAGCAGGCTGGCCAGCGCCCAGCGCGCAAGGCCGGTATTGATATGCCCTTTGAACATATCCGCCACGGCGTTGATCAGCGGAAAACCGGGTACCAGCAGCAGCACGCTGGCGGCCATCGCCACGGTGGGCGTGCTGGAAAATGCCGGTAAACGTAGCATCAGCCCGGAGATGGTGGTGGCGACAAAGGCGGTAATGCAGAAGTTGATCTGCGGATGCATTGAGCGGTGAGTCAGCAGCTGGCGGATATACATTGCGATGGTGCTGGCGCAGAAGGTGACCAGCGCGCCGTCCCAGCCGCCGTTGTTTAATTTGCAAAAGCAGGCGCAGGAGAGCCCAACCATCAGCACCAGCATCCAGCGCGGGTAGCGCAGCGGTTTTATCTGGGTGAAGCGCTTTTCCACATCTTTATAATCCAGCAGCTTATGCTCGGTTAGGATCACTATATGCTGCACTTCGGTCACCACGTGCATATTAATGCCGCGATCGATATTCTTGCGCGTGGAGGTCAGGCATTCGCCGTCTTTGATGGTGGTGAGGACAATCGCATTCGATGAAATGGCGCTTTCCACGCTGTCCATGCCTAACGCCCGCCCCAGGCGAGTAGAAAGCTCCTCAACCAGCGCGCTTTCCGCCCCGTGTTGCAGTAAGAAAAGACCACACTGAATGCACAATCGCGTAATTGTGCGCTGAACTGCCCGATCTGCTTGCATAAATACCTGCCGTCAGTAACGCCCGATGCCGTAGTGTCCGTCGCTACTTTAACCTGAACTCCCGCTTTAACTGAGGGGGGCGGGTCAAACAATATGAAAAAAGCCGCTTCCCGGACGGATAGATAAGTTTTGTACCGCAGCACATTTTATAAAACTGTCGAAAAGTGCAGTTCTTGCCGCCGTTATTGCCTCGAACAGCAGACGCCTGAATACGTCCTCAGGCGGATCCGGGCAGGTATCCGCGAAAGCGGCACCGTCGATCTGCTCCGCGAAGCGGCCGTGGCGCAGCGGATGGACGCGGAAGGGCTGATGTATCACGGCGTTGAGTTTTTGTGTGAGGGGCTGCGGGGCCCGGTCGCCCTGGCGGAGCTCTGCGGCGGGGGAAACGTACCGCCTCAGCGGCGATTTCATTGCCGGCTGCGATGGCTTTCACGACGTGTCGCCAAAGGTATTCAGAAATAGCATCAAATGAAATAGCGTTATTCTCTCCCGTGATAAATCATTTCCCCTAATTTTGATTTTAAATTTTTCTAACTTATTGAGCGTTATTGCCTGTGCTAGCGTTGATGGTTGGCAAGGTCAGACTCAATTCCTCGCCAGACCAATAAAGATTTATCTGGCGCGGTAATATAAAGACCGCAGGGTTATTCATCTTTATTGTTAAAGGCGCGAGTCTTCGATGGGAAGCGGAGGGTTTATGTTACCGGGACAGGGTAAATACGGCATTATTATCAGTAAAACACCGGTTATGCAGCGCGGACTGAAGGCGATTGCCGGGGAGCACCTCCCCGAATATGCCTTCGGCGCCTGCGGCTCTCTGGAAGAGCTGACTCTTCTTCAGCTGCGGCAGGCGGCGCTGGTGGTCGCGGATTTATCGGGCGAAATCCATCAGCCCCGCGAGGTGTGTGAGAGCTATCACTCATTGATGACCCAATATAGCGACATTCACTGGGTCTATATGATTGGTCATTCCTGCTATCTCCACGCCATGGAGATATTAGGCTGTGTCCCTTAATTACATAACCTCTTGTAAAACAATAGGATGCAACACAGTTTCACCATCGCCAGATAATTCCTCGCCGTTTTGTCGTAACGTGTGGCAATGCGGCGGTATTCTTTCAGGCGACCAAAGCACCTCTCAACAACATTGCGATTGCGGTAGGCTTCACGATCGAGTGGTGAACGACCATCTGTGGCCATTTTTTCATTGGATTTACGCGGGATGACAACTTTTATCCCTCTTCTTTTCAGTTCGTTACGTAACGCATGTCCGGAGTAGGCTTTATCAGCCAGTACTGCATGACCACGGCGCTTGATACTTCCGTTCTGGCGCTGAACACCGATACCGTCCAGAAGACGTTGTGCAAACTGGCTTTCGTGAGCCTGACCGGGACTCAGTACGATGTTTAACGGCAGACCACTTCCGTCTGTCGCCAGATGAATTTTGGTGCCAAAACCACCGCGAGAGCGACCCAGCCCATTATCTCCGGTGATATCGGGTTGTTTTTTTGCGCACCGGCAGCACATTTCAGCGCCCGGATATTGCTGCCATCCAGTGCAGTGGCCGACCAGTCCACGAGGCCATGTGCATCCAGAGCTGAAAGTAACTTGTTGAAAATAATGTTAATCACACCCGATTTTGACCATCGGTTAAAGCGGTTATAAACGGTCTTCCATGGGCCGTACCGTTCAGGTAAATCACGCCATGGTGCACCTGAACACAGCACCCAGAACATGCCGTTGATGATCATACGATGCTTCGCCCACGGACGCCCGGCCTGTGGAGAGGCAGACGCTGCTGGCAGAAAGGGTTGGATGATAGTCCATGCTTCATCGGGAATGTCGTAGCGAGCCATAGTTTAATATGTTGTGGAAACAGACAGTTACTATAGCTCAGGTGATTACGGGACACAGCCTAGTCTGTACGCAAAGCACGCTCGTTTCCAGCCATGAGCCGGTAAAACACCTGGTTGAGGTTATTCGCGCGGACGATACGGCGCGGGAGAGTGTCAGCCAGACGCTAGTATCCTCCGCGTTAGGAAATAGCGAAGAGATTCGGCCAACGGCGATTTTTCTGACGCTATCCGAACGTAAAGTTTTACGTTTGCTGGCGAAAGGCTGGGGAATTAACCAAATTGCCGCGCTGTTGAAAAAGAGCAATAAAACGATTAGCGCGCAGAAAAATAGCGCTATGCGCCGCCTCTCTTTGCGCAGCAATGCGGAAATGTACGCCTGGATTAATAGCGCTCAGGGAATGAAGGAGCTGAATATCTACGCCGCTTTTGGAGAACAAAAGCAATGGAAAGAAACAACTCACCGCGATATGTCGCTGTCGTAGAAAAATGCATGCTGACCGAGCTGGCGCTGCGTCATATATTAACCAGCGCGGGAGCGGGTAACTATATTGTGCGGTTTTTTAAAGATACCCAATCGCTGCGCCGGATGCTGCGGTCCCAAAAAGCTATTGCCGTTATTTTTTCACTCTTCAGCAATCGCCTGTTCCGCATGGAGAGCCTGCTTTTACTTCATGAAATCGCCTGCGCCACTCCTGAAATACGGCGCATCGTTTTAGCTCATGATAGCGCTGAAGCGCGCTTAGTCAGACAGCTGACGCCGTCCAGCCTGCACGGCGTGCTGAATAAATCGATCTGCCATATACGGCTGCAGGAGCAGCTGATTGAGCTGGTTAACCAGTCGCTGCTGGCGGAGGCGCCGCTAATTAGCCCGGGGCCGGGCTTCGGCTGCCAAATTCTGAGCCCAACGGAACAGCAAATTCTTCGCTATATGACCTGCGGCTATTCCTTACCAGAAATAGCGGCCCGGCTGGATCGTAATATCAAAACCATCCGCGCTCATAAATTTAACGCCATGACTAAGCTCGGCGTCAGTTCAGATATCGGCCTGCTGAGCGCGGCCGATATCCTGATGCATTTATCGGCCCTTAACGAAGACGCGGCGGAGGAGTGTCTCGGCTAACCCTGCTGCAGATTTTTACAGACAAACGTCAACCCAGGTGGCGCCGGTGAGCTGGGCCATCCGCTCAGGAGAAATGCGCACCGCGCTGTGGATGGCGCCGGCCGCGGGCAGGACTTCCTGATACTGCTTCAGTGAAATATCGCAATAGACCGTCAGCGGGTTTTCCAGGCCGAAAGGGCATACGCCACCAACGGGATGCCCGGTTAGCGTGACGACCTCATCGCTGCTCAGCATGCGGGCCTTCGCCCCAAACGCTTCCTTCAGCTTTTTATTATCCAGGCGCACGTCGCCACGAGAGACGACGAGTATCACCCGGTCTTTGACCTTTAACGACAGGGTTCTGGCGATTTGTCCCGGCTCAACGCGATGCGCCGCGGCGGCGAGAGCCACGGTGGCGGTACTTTGCGTGAGCTCGATGATTTCGATATCGGGGGCGTGTTCGGCAAAAAACTGCCGTACGGACTGCAGACTCATTAGGATCTCCTGATTAATGCCCGTTTAAATCTGGCATAAGCCTGGCGGAGTGTAAATATTGCCGGCTGATAATCGAGAATTTTTCTAATTTCTGGATCTTCTTCACAATCACCGCAACCGGTTACTGTAACCGGTTGCGGTTACGGTCGGTCAGATGAATACTGAATGGGTAACTTCCCTGCGTCACTTATAACAAAGAGCCGTGTATGAATCGTACTGACTTGAGCAGTATAGCTGGGCGAATGGCTAATGTGTTTTTTCGCTCACAGAACATGTTTCATCACAACGGCAGGATAATCGTTGTTGGGCCTGTTTCTATAGCCTGTCAGGAGGGCTGCTATGTCTGCTAACCATGCTGCGTTTAATCTGATATTCCGCTTTGTAGAAAATTATATTAGCCCTGTCGCCGGGCGAATCTCGTCGCAGCGCCACGTTATGGCTATCCGTGACGGCTTTATCTCGGCCATGCCGTTTATGATCGTCGGTTCATTTCTTCTGGTTTTTGCCTATCCGCCGTTTTCCCCGGATACCACCTGGGGTTTTGCGCGCACCTGGCTGGATTTAGCAAAAGAGTTTGAAGGGCGAATTCTGACGCCGTTCGATATGACGATGGGCATCATGTCTATCTACATCTGCGCCGCGATTTCTTATAACCTCGGCAAGCATTACGTAAAATCCCATCAGCTCGATCCCTTTATGTGCAGCATGCTGTCAATTATGGCGTTCCTGCTGGTGGCGGCGCCGAAAACTAACGGGACTTTACCGGTGGATAGCATGGGCGGGACGGGGATCTTTACCGCGATCCTGGTAGCGATCTATTGCGTTGAGATGATGCGCTTTCTGAAGGCGCATAACATCGGGATCCGCCTGCCGGATCAGGTTCCACCGATGATTAAAAATTCGTTTGACCTGCTGATCCCGGTGCTGGTGGTGGTGGTGACGCTCTATCCGCTCAGCCTGTTTATTCAGCATCAGTTTGACATGCTTATTCCGCAGGCCATTATGTCCGTCTTTAAGCCGCTGGTTTCCGCCGCGGATTCACTGCCGGCAATTTTACTGGCGGTACTGATTGGCCATCTGCTGTGGTTCGCAGGGATCCACGGGGCAGCAATCGTCTCCGGCATGCTGCAGATGTTCTGGCTGACCAACCTGGGCATGAACCAGCAGGCTCTGGCGCAAGGCGCGCCGTTACCGCACATCTTTATGGAGGCGTTCTGGACGTTCTTCATTGTGATCGGCGGGTCTGGCGCCACGATGGGACTGGTTATCTGCTATCTGCGCAGCCGCTCGGCCCATCTGCGGTCTATTGGTCGTCTGAGCGTGGTGCCGAGCCTGTTTAACATTAACGAGCCGGTTATTTTCGGCACGCCAATCGTTATGAACCCGGTATTCTTTATTCCGTTCCTGCTGTCACCGATGGTGAACGCCGTGCTCGCCTGGGCGGCCATGAAGCTGGATTTAATTGGCCGGGTTATCTCGGTTGTTCCCTGGACGGCGCCGGCGCCGATTGGCGCAGCATGGGCGCTGGGCTGGGATTTCCGGGCGGCGGTACTGGTGATTCTTCTGGCCTGCGTTTCAGCCATCATCTATTTCCCGTTCTTCAAGGTATATGAGAAACAGCTTTTAGAGCAGGAGGCGGAAGAGGCCCAGCGCGTATCTGAAGAGAGCCAGCAAACGGCATAAAAACGGGCGGGCGGCGCTAATGCCGCCCGCGTCAAAAAGCGGATTATTTTAGCGTACAGTCTCCGCACTGCTGAACATCAGGCAGGCGATAGCGCTGGCAGCAGGTACGCCGCACCAGCGCGCCTTCACGCATAACGACCGTACGCCATAGCGGGTTATCCCGGCCATCGGCAAACTGCTTTTCAAAGAAGCAGTGCTGGCGCAGAGCCGCCACCTGTTCCTCTCCCAGCAGCGTTTTCATCTCACCCAGATACCAGTTAATCAAATAGCCGGTATTGCTCCAGATAAGCTTCGCGTTAATATCGCCGGTCGATTCCAGCGCCTGAATGACCGGCTGCAGAGCGTCATTGACCAGCGTTTCTATCCGCCGCTGCGGCGACTGCGCGCTGCCGGCGGCAGCGGAGTGGACGTCGATCCAAAAACAGGCCGCCCGGCCGGTTTCATGAAACTCGACGCGGAAATGTTCCGGCGCCAGGCTGATGGTTTGCTCTTCGCTTAACAGGGCCAGCATCAGCGGCGGTACCAGCAGGCCGATATACCATTGCGCCCACAGCGAGAGCAGCGGTTTTTGCTCGCGCGGCCGGGTTGGCTGATTGCGATAGATATGATTGGAGTAGGTAGCCAGCAGGGAGTTCAGGGTAACCGGCGATGACCACTCGGCAAGCGTCAGCGCGCAGGGCGGGGCCTCTTCATCCAGGCGGAGAAAATCCAGCAGATGCGGGCGCAAGGCGGTGATTTTTTCTCGTATGGCATCCGCCAGCGCATGCCCGGCCGGCTGAAACGGCGCCTGCCAGATAATGTCGTTGCTGAATGGAATTGAACGGTAAGCCATCAGATTGTCAAATATAAATCTAAATGATAATGATTTCTGATACTAGTTGCTTGCGTAGAGGATGGCAAGATCTTTGTCCGCGCTGCGCTTCCCTGGCGGCGCGGGGAGGGGATTAGCTGGCGAGAATAATATTACGGCCGAGGTTTTTCGCTTCGTAGAGCGCGCTGTCGGCCCGCTTCAGGGCACCGTCGATATCGGCATCGATCAGCGGCGTCATCCCGATGCTGATGGTGACGTTGGTGGCGACGCTCTCATTAAACATATGGGCGATTTTCAAATCATAGACCCGCTGGCGGATCCGTTCTGCCGCCTGCTGAGCGGTTTCCGCCGTGCTGTTGGTCAGCAGTACCATAAACTCCTCCCCACCGAAGCGGGCCACAATATCGCGTGAACGAACGGCGTTACGGATCGCGGCGGACACCTGAATCAGCGCCTGATCGCCCATCATATGCCCGTAGTGATCGTTGTAGGCTTTAAAGTGATCGATATCCAGCAGCAGCACGTGATGGCTATTGCCATCCAGGGCCAGCAGCGTATCCAGCCGATTTTGCAAACCGCGGCGATTGTACAGTCCGGTAAGCGGGTCGAGCATGCTCAGGTCATTCAGCGTATTACGCTCCTTCAACAGCTTATCCATCAGGCCTTGGGTAAAGGTATCGCTGTGTTTCTGAATCAGGTTTTGTATTGTGATGCCCACAATGGGCAGCACAAAGCAGTAGAGCATGCGCAGCCACTGCTCGCCTTCCGCAAGGATCAGGCAGGCTGCAAAAGTAGGGAAGGAGTGCAGGGTAAAGGCAATGATATTATTGGAAAAAGCGATTGCGCCAATAAACAGCACGCTTAACAGGGCGATGGCCAGAAAGTTAAAATGCGGCGGCGGCATCATTAATGACTTTTCGCTAACGTGCCACGCCCATAGCAGGCCAAATATCAGAGAAATAAAGGAAATGTTTATTCTACGCCGGGCGAATCTCCAGTGCCATAGCAATAAACCGGCGCTGCCGGCGAAAATCAGGATGCAGGGCAGGGTAAAGCCCACGACGGCAAACAGCGGGCTGGCCATGGATAAGAGGGCTGAAATCAAATTAAGGACTAAAAAAAGCCGTAAGGAATACTGATATTTTTTTTTCGTAATGAGCTTGCCAGGATTGTGCAGTCATATGGGGATATCATTATTAGTCGTTAAATTTCAAAATGATGGCTGCCAAAAAATGAACGATAAAAAGCAATGCGCAATATAAGGTTTTTGCGAAATAATCAAATGTTTTAATATATAAACGTTTCGCGCTTAATTTATCACCTTCATGAATGTATGTCATTACCGCGAACGTAAAGAATAAAGTATCCGCTCTGGTTAACATGACAAATGATAAAAGCTATCATATGATATTGGTTATCATTATCGTTGTGAGAGGTAGAAACATGTTGCAGCGGACTTTAGGCAGCGGATGGGGCGTACTGCTTCCTGGCGCAGTCATTGCTGCTCTCGGGTTTGCTGATTTGTCGCTGGAAGCCTGGCGCGGATTGGTCACCCTGGGACTGCTGATGTCTGCCGTGATGATCTGGCACCGACAGCTGCGTCATTTCGTTTTGCTGCCGTCATGCCTGGCGTTGGTTAGCGGTATTATGCTGATGACGTTGAATTTAAGGCTGATGGGGTAATTCAGAGGAGGGTAAGAATAGTGGTGCGAGGGGGGGGACTCGAACCCCCACATCCTAAGGACACTAACACCTGAAGCTAGCGCGTCTACCAATTCCGCCACCTTCGCACAGTATTCTTAATTTCGATATCGCCTCGTTGGTGCGAGGGGGGGACTCGAACCCCCACATCCTAAGGACACTAACACCTGAAGCTAGCGCGTCTACCAATTCCGCCACCTTCGCACAGTGCGAGCGATATCTGCGTGGTTTATGGTGCGAGGGGGGGGACTCGAACCCCCACATCCTAAGGACACTAACACCTGAAGCTAGCGCGTCTACCAATTCCGCCACCTTCGCATACCATCGACACTATGAAAGTATCGTTACCACGGAGGCGCATTCTAGTGGTTTTCAGCTATTCGTCAATAGTTAATTGTGCCGGCGGAATTGATTGTTGCAAAAATACGCGTCGGGAAGCGCGAAAGGCCGGCGACGTGCGTCTTGTCGCCGGACGGTCGCGGAGACTATTTCTTCGCCTGGCGGGTCATCACGGTGCGGTAGACCTTAAAGCGCCCGGTCTGAGCGAGGACTTCGTGGAAGCCGAAGACTTCGTCAAGCACGTCCGGATAAGGCAGGAAGGCGTTAGCGACAATGCGTAGCTCGCCGCCGCTGCCGAGGTGGCGTACCGCGCCGCGAATCAGAGTTTGCGCCGCTTCCTGGCTGGTCTGCAGGCCGTCATGGAACGGCGGGTTAGAGATGATCATGTCAAAGCGGCCGTTAACTTCGGAGAAGACGTTGCTGGCTAAGACTTCACCTTCGATGCCGTTGGCGGCGAGGGTCGCGCGGCTGGCCTCTACCGCCGGCGCGCTGACGTCACAGAGGGTTAAGCGCACCTTCGGCGAGTGGCTTGCCAGAACGGTCGCCAGCACGCCCGCGCCGCAGCCGACGTCGAGCACTTTGCCCTTGGTATGCGGCGTCAGCGTTGAGAGCAGCAGCTGGCTACCGACGTCCAGCCCGTCGCGGCTGAAAACGCCCGGCAGGGTTTTAATCGTCAGGTTGTCGAGCGGATATTCGCCCCAGTACAGCTCGGGGTCGAAGGTTGGCTGTTTTTCCAGGCGACCGTGATACAGCCCACAGCGGCGGGCGCTGTCAACTTTGGTCAGCGGCGCGTAGTCGGCCAGCATCTGCTCGGCGCTGCGCACGCCGCTGCGGTTTTCACCGACCACGAAAATATCGATACCGGCCGGCAGCAGCGAAAGCAGGTTCATCAGCTGGAACTGGGCTTCCGGCTTGTTCTTCGGCCAGTAGTAAATCAGCGTATCGCAATCGGCGACGTCGCTGGCCTGCGCCACCAGGCCAAAGCTGGCGCTCTCGCCCATCTGGCGGCTCAGTACCTGCCAGTGGTGAAACTGCTGGGTGTGGACGCGGCTGGCGGCGGTCTCCAGACGTGCGGGCAGGTCATCCTGCAGATCACCGGCAAACAGAACGCGGGCGGACTCGAAATCATCACTGTGGCGCAGCAAGACTTCACTTGCCGGGGTAAAAGCAGACATGAAACACTCCTTCATTAAGACTGGCGCCGATTATACACGTTATCCTTAGCGCTGCCTCTTTGTTGGCTGTCCCTGCGAGCATCGCCGTATTCTGCCGCCGACGGGGGCGGAGTTTGTTGGCGCAAATACGACGGATTTGCTATATTGCGCGCTTGATTAACAGGAGTGTTTCGCTATGACATCCCGACGAGACTGGCAATTACAGCAGCTGGGCATTACCCAGTGGTCGCTGCGTCGCCCCGGGGCGTTGCAGGGCGAAATCGCTATCTCACTTGCCGGGCATATTCGTCTGGTGATGGTGGCGGAAAATCCGCCGTCGCTCAGCGAACCGCTAATCGGCGACGTTCTGCGCGCGCTGGCGCTAACGCCGGATCAGGTGCTGCAGCTGACGCCAGACCGCGTAGCTATGCTGCCGCAGAATAGCCGCTGCAACAGCTGGCGGTTAGGCACCGACGCACCATTGCTGCTGGCGGGCGCCCAGGTAACCTCGCCCGCTTTTGATGAACTCCAGACCAGCGCGCCTGCCCGTATGGCGCTCTGGCAACAAATCTGCGCACATGAACACGATTTCTACCCTCAACGCGGCTGATTTGCCCCGCGCCTGGCAAATAGAAACTCTCGCCCACGCTTTTCCGTGGAGTGAGCAAACCTTCGCCAGCAATCAGGGAGAGCGCTACCTGAATCTTCAGCTGACGGTCGATGGTGAAATGGCGGCCTTTGCTATTACGCAAATTGTGCTGGACGAAGCGACCCTGTTCAACATGGCCGTCGATCCGGCCTTCCAGCGGCGCGGCCTCGGGCGAGAGCTGCTGGAGCGGGTGATTGATGAGGTCGAAAAGCGCGGCGTCGTCACGCTGTGGCTGGAGGTGCGCGCCTCTAATGCTGCGGCCATTGCGCTGTATGAAAGCTTAGGCTTTAACGAGGCGACCATCCGCCGCAACTACTACCCCACGGCCGACGGTCGTGAGGATGCAATCATTATGGCTCTACCGCTAAGCATGTAAGACAAGGTGATACAATGAAGTGGGACTGGATTTTCTTTGATGCCGATGAAACGCTGTTTACGTTTGACTCCTTCACCGGTTTACAGCGGATGTTCCTCGACTATAGCGTGACGTTTACCGCTGAAGATTTTCAGGACTATCAGGCCGTGAATAAACCGCTGTGGGTGGATTATCAAAACGGCGCTATCACCTCGCTACAGCTGCAGCACCAGCGTTTTGACAGCTGGGCCAGCCGCCTGAGCGTACCGCCGGGCGAGCTGAACGATGCGTTTATGAACGCCATGGCCGAGATTTGCTCGCCGCTTCCCGGTGCGGTATCGCTGCTGAATGCGCTGCAGGGCAAGGTGAAGATGGGGATTATCACTAACGGCTTCACCGCGCTGCAGCAGATCCGTCTGGAGCGCACCGGTTTGCGCGATCACTTTGATTTATTGATTATTTCTGAAGAAGTTGGCGTCGCAAAACCGGATGCGCGGATCTTTGATTACGCGCTGGCGCAGGCGGGCGTTGCGGATCGTTCCCGCGTGCTGATGGTGGGAGACACCGCAGAGTCTGATATCCGCGGCGGCGTCAACGCCGGCCTCGCGACCTGCTGGCTCAACGCCCATCAGCGCGAGCTGCCTGCGGATCTCCGTCCGGACTGGACGGTAACCTCGTTAAGCGAACTGGAGCAGCTCCTGTGTAAACACTGATTGCCTCCCCCCCGTTGATGGGTAAAATAGCCGCAATTTTTCGTATTTAACATGCGTGGCCGGTTGCCGCGTTTACTAAGAAGATTCAATTATGACGTTGTCTCCTTATCTGCAAGAGGTGGCGAAGCGCCGCACTTTTGCCATTATTTCTCACCCGGATGCCGGTAAAACTACCATCACCGAAAAGGTGCTGCTGTTCGGACAGGCGATTCAAACCGCCGGTACCGTTAAGGGCCGCGGCTCCAGCCAGCACGCCAAGTCGGACTGGATGGAGATGGAAAAGCAGCGCGGTATCTCTATTACCACCTCGGTGATGCAGTTCCCGTATCACGGTAGCCTGGTTAACCTGCTCGATACCCCGGGCCACGAAGACTTCTCCGAAGATACCTATCGTACGCTGACGGCGGTGGACTGCTGCCTGATGGTGATCGATGCGGCTAAAGGCGTCGAAGATCGTACCCGTAAGCTGATGGAAGTCACTCGTCTGCGCGACACGCCGATCCTGACGTTTATGAACAAGCTCGACCGCGATATTCGCGATCCGATGGAGCTGCTGGACGAAGTTGAAAACGAGCTGCGCATCGCCTGCGCGCCGATCACCTGGCCGATTGGCTGCGGGAAGCTGTTTAAGGGCGTGTATCATCTCTATAAAGATGAAACGTATCTCTATCAGACCGGTAAGGGCCATACCATTCAGGAAGTCCGCATTGTTAAGGGCCTGAACAACCCGGATCTCGACAGCGCGGTCGGTGAAGACCTCGCGCAGCAGCTGCGCGATGAGCTGGAGCTGGTGCAGGGCGCCTCTAACGAATTTGATAAAGATCTGTTCCTCTCAGGGGAGATCACCCCGGTCTTCTTCGGAACGGCTTTAGGCAACTTCGGCGTCGATCATATGCTGGATGGTCTGGTGGAGTGGGCGCCAGCGCCGATGCCGCGTAAGACCGATACGCGCGAAGTTCGCGCGGAAGAGGAGAAGTTCAGCGGCTTTGTGTTTAAAATTCAGGCCAACATGGACCCGAAACACCGCGACCGCGTCGCCTTTATGCGCGTGGTTTCCGGTCAGTACGAAAAGGGCATGAAGCTGCGCCAGGTGCGTATTGGCAAAGACGTGGTGATTTCCGATGCGCTAACCTTTATGGCCGGCGACCGCTCGCACGTTGAAGAAGCGTACCCTGGCGATATTATCGGCTTACATAACCACGGCACCATTCAGATCGGCGATACCTTTACCCAGGGCGAGATGATGAAGTTCACCGGCATTCCGAACTTCGCGCCGGAGCTGTTCCGTCGGATTCGCCTGAAGGATCCGCTGAAGCAGAAACAGTCTGCTTAAAGGGCTGGTTCAGCTCTCTGAAGAGGGCGCGGTACAGGTCTTCCGTCCAATCGCCAATAACGATCTGATCGTTGGGGCCGTTGGGGTGCTGCAGTTTGACGTGGTGGTTGCGCGCCTGAAGAGCGAATATAACGTGGAAGCGATTTACGAATCGGTAAACGTGGCGACCGCTCGCTGGGTCGAATCGACCGACGTAAAAAAATTCGAAGAATTTAAGCGTAAAAACGAAATTCAGCTGGCCCTCGATGGCGGCGATAATTTGACCTATATCGCCCCGACGATGGTAAACCTCAACCTGACTCAGGAGCGTTATCCTGAGGTCATGTTCCGTAAAACACGCGAGCACTAATCCCTTCTGGAGCGCGGCTTTAGCCGCGCTCTACTCGATTTCCCCGCCGTTCCCGCCGCTAAAGAAAGTTCTTAAATTTTTCCGTTCTCTCATTTTTTTATGCATATTTCTCTCTCTCCTTGCGACCGTCTACTATATTTAATAAGCAATTTTCAAAATTCTGGCTTAATAAACTACTTATTTGGCTTTAGCGATATAGAAATAACGAGGAGATCACCATGACAAGACTAAAGAATACCAGCGCGTTGCTGGCGCTCTTCTTAGGCTCGGCCATGATCAGCGCCTCGGCATATGCGGACAACTCAACGACGGACAGCGCAAAGTCCGTTGCTAACAGCGCCGGGCAGGCTGTCGATAGCTCGATGAATAAAGTCGGCGACTTTATGGACGACAGCACGATTACCGCCAGAGTCAAGGCGGCGCTGATCGATGATAAAAGCATCCGCAGTACGGATATTTCGGTGAAAACCGAGAATAAAGCGGTCACCCTGAGCGGCTCGGTAGAGAGCCTCCGCGCAGAAAGAGCTGGCGGTCAAGCTCGCGAAAGAGGTTAAGGGCGTCTCGACGGTTAACGATAAGCTGAGCGTGGTCAACGAGCCGTCCGCAAGCCTGAAGGGCTACGCTGGCGATACGGCGATCACCAGCGAAATTAAAGCTAAGCTGCTGGCCGATGACATTGTCCCTTCGCGCAAGGTGACGGTTGAAACCCGCGCCGGTACCGTGCATCTCTCCGGGACGGTGGCGTCTCGTCAGCAGGCGGAGCGCGCCGCCGGGATCGCGAAAGCCGTGACTGGCGTAAAAACCGTGAAAAACGACCTCAAAGTTCAATAACACCGTTCACTAAACACTTTTTTTCGGCTACTGCCGTTGAATCAGAGCACGACAGGGTTGGTGCCTGCGCGACCTGAGCGCGTAGAAAAGCGACCGTTATCCACTATGGTAAGGAGAGCATTATGTTTCGATGGGGCATTATTTTTCTGGTCATCGCCTTAATTGCCGCCGCTTTAGGATTCGGTAGCCTGGCAGGTACGGCAGCCTGGGCGGCGAAAATTGTCTTTGTCGTCGGTATTATTCTGTTCCTGGTCAGCCTGTTTACCGGGCGCCGGCGCCCGTAGATGCTAAGGCCGGAACGGCTTCGGGCGTATTAAGGAAATAGTGTTTTACATAAAGCCAGTCTATATGACTGGCTTTTGCTGTATCAGGGGTATAAAAATTGCGTTACCTTGATGTTATAAAATAAGCAAAACAGGAACGCAGAGTGGGGCATCGAATTCCCGTCACGCTTGGCAATATTGCGCCATTATCGGTTAAGCCTTTTCACCCGGGCAAGCTTGGCCTGGTGTGTGAGGGGGGTGGACAAAGGGGGATCTTCACCGCCGGGGTGCTGGATGAGTTTATGCGCGCCGGATTCAACCCTTTTGACATCATGCTCGGCACCTCCGCCGGGGCGCAAAATCTGTCAGCCTATATGTGCAATCAGCAGGGCTACGCGCGCAAGGTCATCACCCGTTACACCACCTCCCGCGAGTTTTTTGACCCGATGCGCTTCGTGCGCGGCGGGAATCTTATCGACCTCGACTGGCTGGTGGGTACCACCGCGGAAAAAATGCCGCTGGCGATGAGCTATGCCGAAGAGCGGTTTGCGCAGGGCAAAGAGCTGTGGATGTGCGCCTGCCGCGGCGATGACTATACGCCAAACTACTTTTCCCCGACGCAGTCCACGTGGCTCGATCAGATCCGCGCCTCCAGCGCGATCCCCGGTTTTTATCGCAGCGGCGTGGTGCTTGACGGCATCAGCTATCTCGACGGCGGCGTCAGCGATGCGATCCCGGTGCAGGAGGCCGCAAAACGCGGCGCGCAGACGATTGTGGTGATCCGCACGGTTCCGTCGCAGATGTACTATACCCCGCAGTGGTTTAAACGTATGGAGCGCTGGCTCGGCGAAAGCAGCCTGCAGCCGTTTGTGAATCTGGTCCAGCACCATGAGGCGACCTATCGCGCGACCCAGCAGTTTATTGAGACGCCGCCGGGCAAGCTGCGGATCCTCGAAATCTACCCGCAGAAGCCGTTAAAAAGCATGGCCCTGGGGAGTCGGCTGCCGGCGCTGCTCGAGGACTATAAAACCGGGCGCCAGTGCGGCCGCTATTTTCTGGCCACGGTGGGCAAGCTGCTGGCCGATCGTCCGCCGCTGCTGCGCCATATGCCGCGTCTCGCGGTGCCTGCGCCGGTGGTGGTGCCGCCGGCTTCCGTGGCCAACGATGCGCATCAGGCAACCCTGATTAACGCCGCCCAGGCCAACGATGCCAGCTTCGATAATGAGGATCTGGCATGATGCGGCAGTTTATCGATACCCACTGCCATTTCGATTTTCCACCGTTCGCAGGTGATGAGGCGGAGAGCATCGCCCGGGCCGCGCGTGAAGGGGTGATGCAGATTATTGTCCCCGCTATCGAGGCGGATAATTTTCCCCGCGTGCTGGCCCTGGCCGAACGTTACGATGCGCTGTATGCCGCTCTGGGCCTACATCCGATAGTGATTGAGCGTCATGACGAGAGCAGCCTTCAGCGGCTTGAGACCTGCCTGCAGCAGCGTAGCGCCAGGGTGGTGGCAATAGGTGAAATTGGCCTCGATCTCTATCGTGAGGACCCGCAGTTTGAGCGCCAGCAGGCGCTGCTTGAGGCGCAGCCTGCGGCTGGCAAAGCGCTACGATCTGCCGGTGATCCTCCATTCGCGACGCACCCACGATAAGCTGGCGATGCTGCTGAAAAAGCATGCGCTGGCGCGTACCGGCGTGGTGCATGGTTTTGCCGGCAGCCTGCAGCAGGCGGAGCGTTTCGTGCAGTCAGGCTACAAAATTGGCGTTGGCGGCACCATCACCTATCCCCGCGCCAGCAAAACGCGCGAGGTCATGTCGCGGCTGCCGCTGTCGGCGCTGCTGCTGGAAACGGACGCCCCGGATATGCCGCTAAACGGTTTTCAGGGAGAGCCAAACCGTCCGGAGCAGGCGGCGCGGGTCTTTGCCGCCCTGTGCGAGCTGCGCCGGGAGCCGGCCGATGTTATCGCCCACGCTCTCCTGAGCAACACCAAAGCGTTGTTCGGCACGCTGTAAATCCTCGCTAAACGGCCCTGGCCTGTCCTCTCCGCCGCCGCGGCGGCAAAACGTACGCTACAGCCCTTTTTTTTGTGAAAATTCCATCATTTTTTAACGTTAAATAAAACATCTATTTTTCAATGGTTAGTCGTGATTTTCTCTTTCTTTAGCACAATATGTACGCGCCTTTGTCGAGTTTTGTCGCACCTGTATGTTACAATAATAACATTGTCGCGCGATGAGGAATTCTGATTATGCTTAAAGAAAACTTGTCGCTGAGATGGTGAGCATTGCTATTTTATGTGATTTGCATCTCATTATGGTTGTGCAATCTAGTAATTAGTTTTCATTAACTGTGATGGATGTCGAAGTGTGGCGGCGAGGTGATGTTACAATAGTAACAGACTCGCAAGGTGACAAACTATTCAACCGGCAATAGGCCGTTGGAGTATGAAATGACTGATTTATCTGCAAGCAGCCTGCGCGCATTGAAACTGATGGACCTGACTACCCTGAATGACGACGACACCAATGAGAAGGTGATTGCGCTGTGTCATCAGGCAAAAACGCCGGTAGGCAACACGGCCGCTATCTGTATCTACCCGCGCTTTATCCCGATTGCTCGTAAGACTTTGAATGAGCAAGGCACTCCGGATATCCATATCGCCACGGTGACCAACTTCCCGCACGGTAATGACGATATCGCTATCGCCCTGGCGGAAACCCGCGCCGCGATCGCCTACGGCGCCGATGAAGTTGACGTGGTATTCCCGTACCGCGCGCTGATTGCCGGCAACGAGCAGGTTGGATTCGACCTGGTGAAAGCCTGTAAAGAGGCCTGCGCGGCGGCTAACGTGCTGCTCAAGGTGATCATCGAAACCGGCGAGCTGAAGGAAGAGGCGCTGATCCGCAAAGCTTCCGAAATCTCCATCAAAGCGGGCGCGGATTTCATCAAAACTTCTACCGGTAAAGTGCCGGTAAACGCCACGCCGGAAAGCGCGCGCATCATGCTGGAAGTTATCCGCGATATGGGCGTACGGGAAACCGTAGGCTTTAAGCCAGCGGGCGGCGTACGCAGCGCGGAAGATGCGCAGCAGTTCCTGGCGATTGCCGATGAGCTGTTCGGCGCCGACTGGGCCGACTCGCGCCACTACCGTTTTGGCGCTTCCAGCCTGCTGGCTAGCCTGCTGAAAGCGCTGGGCCACGGCGACGGCAAGAGCGCCAGCAGCTACTAAGACGTAACGGTTGACATAACCGCATCCCGGACGAGGCGCAGCAGCGCCGACGCCGGGAGATCCCCGGCGCCGCGACGTGCGGCCGGGCTTCAGGACTTTAGCGCGGGCGCAGATATCGCCGCCCGCCGTGTTTGACCTTATTCCTCAGGGGGTTATCTTGTTCCTCGCACAAGAAATTATTCGTAAAAAACGTGATGGTCACGCGCTGAGCGATGATGAGATTCGCTTTTTCATCAACGGGATCCGCGATAACGCCGTCTCCGAAGGGCAGATAGCCGCCCTGGCGATGACCATTTTTTTCCACGATATGACTATGCCGGAACGCGTTTCGCTGACCATGGCGATGCGGGATTCAGGAACCGTTCTGAACTGGAAAAGCCTCAATCTTAACGGGCCGATCGTGGATAAGCACTCCACCGGCGGCGTGGGCGACGTCACGTCGCTGATGCTTGGCCCGATGGTCGCCGCCTGCGGCGGCTATGTGCCGATGATCTCCGGCCGCGGGCTCGGCCATACCGGCGGAACGCTCGACAAGCTGGAAGCGATCCCGGGCTTCGATATTTTCCCGGACGACGGCCGTTTCCGCGACATCATTAAGGATGTCGGCGTGGCGATCATCGGGCAGACCAGACTCGCTGGCGCCTGCCGACAAACGCTTCTACGCCACCCGCGATATTACCGCGACGGTGGACTCGATTCCGCTGATCACCGCTTCTATTCTGGCGAAAAAGCTGGCTGAAGGTCTGGATGCGCTGGTGATGGACGTGAAGGTTGGCAGCGGCGCCTTTATGCCGACCTACGAGCTCTCTGCGGCGCTGGCCGAAGCGATCGTTGGCGTCTCCAACGGCGCGGGCGTGCGTACCACCGCGCTGCTGACCGATATGAATCAGGTGCTGGCTTCCAGCGCCGGCAACGCCGTGGAAGTTCGCGAAGCGGTGCAGTTCCTGACCGGAGAATACCGCAACCCGCGCCTGTTTGACGTGACGATGGCGCTGTGCGTCGAAATGCTGATCTCCGGCAGGCTGGCCCAGGACGAGGCCGACGCGCGGGCGAAACTGCAGGCGGTGCTGGATAACGGTAAGGCGGCCGAGGTCTTTGGCCGAATGGTGGCGGCGCAGAAAGGCCCGAACGATTTCGTTGAAAACTATGATAAATATCTGCCGACCGCGATGTTGAGCAAAGCGGTCTATGCTGATGGCGAAGGGTTTATCAGCGCAATGGACACCCGGGCGCTGGGCATGGCGGTGGTGTCGATGGGCGGCGGTCGCCGCCAGGCATCCGACCCGATTGACTATAGCGTCGGCTTTACCGATATGGCCCGCCTGGGCGATAGCGTAGACGGGCAGCGGCCGCTGGCGGTGATTCATGCGAAAGATGAATCCAGCTGGCAGGACGCCGCCAAAGCCGTGAAAGCGGCAATTAAACTGGACGGTACCGCTGCGAAAGAAACGCCGACGGTCTATCGTCGCATTACCGAATAGCGGTATACTGATCTGATCGCTTTTTTGCAGCGCAAAAGGTACGGAGAATAATATGAAACGTGCATTTATTATGGTGCTGGACTCCTTCGGCATCGGTGCGACTGAAGACGCCGCTCGCTTTGGCGACGTTGGCGCAGACACCCTTGGACACATTGCTGAAGCCTGTGCCAAAGGGGAAGCTGACCATGGCCGCAAAGGCCCGCTGAATTTACCAAACCTGACCCGTCTCGGTCTGGTAAAGGCGCATGAAGGCTCTACGGGTTCCATCGCGGCGGGTATGGATGGCAATGCGGAAGTTGTCGGCGCCTTTGCGTGGGCGCACGAGCTCTCTTCCGGTAAAGATACGCCGTCTGGCCACTGGGAAATCGCCGGCGTGCCGGTGCTGTTCGACTGGGGCTACTTCCCGGAACACGAAAACAGCTTCCCGCAGGAGCTGCTGGACAAGCTGGTTAAGCGCGCAAATCTGCCGGGCTACCTCGGCAACTGCCACTCTTCAGGTACCGTCATTCTGGATCAGCTCGGCGAAGAGCATATGAAAACCGGCAAGCCGATTTTCTATACCTCCGCTGACTCGGTGTTCCAGATTGCCTGTCACGAAGAGACCTACGGTCTCGATAAGCTGTATGAGCTGTGCGAAATCGCGCGCGAAGAGCTGACCGAAGGCGGCTACAACATCGGCCGCGTGATTGCGCGTCCGTTTATCGGCGACAAGGCGGGTAACTTCCAGCGTACCGGCAACCGTCATGACCTCGCCGTTGAGCCGCCTGCCGCCACCGTGCTGCAGAAGCTGGTCGATGAGAAGGACGGTCAGGTGGTATCGGTGGGTAAAATCGCCGACATCTACGCGAACTGCGGGATCACCAAAAAAGTGAAGGCGACCGGCCTGGACGCGCTGTTTGACGCCACCGTCAAAGAGATGAAAGAAGCGGGCGATAAGACCATCGTCTTCACCAACTTTGTCGATTTCGACTCCTCCTGGGGCCACCGTCGCGATATCGCCGGCTACGCCGCGGGCCTGGAGCTGTTCGACCGCCGCCTGCCTGAGCTAATGGAGCTGGTCGGGGAGGATGACATTCTGATCCTCACCGCCGACCACGGCTGTGACCCAAGCTGGCAGGGCACCGACCATACCCGGGAACATATTCCGGTGCTGGTTTACGGTCCGAAGGTTAAACCCGGCTCGCTTGGCCACCGCGAAACCTTCGCCGACATCGGTCAGACTCTGGCGAAGTACTTCGGTACCTCTGATATGGAATATGGCAAAGCCATGTTCTGATGGATTTGGGCGGGGGCTTCCCGCCCATTATGCAGACAAAAATAAAAGGATAAAACGATGGCAACTCCACACATTAACGCCGAGATGGGTGATTTCGCTGACGTCGTGCTGATGCCGGGCGACCCGCTGCGCGCGAAGCACATTGCGGAAACCTTCCTTGAAGACGTGCGCGAAGTGAACAACGTGCGCGGCATGCTGGGCTTCACCGGGACCTACAAAGGCCGCAAAATCTCCGTTATGGGCCACGGTATGGGTATCCCATCCTGCTCCATCTACACCAAAGAGCTGATTACCGATTTCGGCGTGAAGAAAATCATTCGCGTTGGATCCTGCGGCGCGGTGCGCGCTGACGTGAAGCTGCGCGACGTGGTTATCGGTATGGGCGCCTGCACCGATTCGAAAGTGAACCGTCTGCGTTTTAAAGACCATGACTTTGCCGCTATTGCCGACTTCGGCATGGTGCGCAACGCCGTTGACGCCGCGAAAGCGCTGGGCGTTGACGCGCGCGTCGGTAACATCTTCTCCGCCGATCTGTTCTATACGCCGGATCCGTCCATGTTTGATGTGATGGAAAAATACGGCATTCTGGGCGTGGAAATGGAAGCGGCCGGTATCTACGGCGTGGCGGCGGAGTTCGGGGCAAAAGCGCTGACCATCTGCACCGTCTCTGACCACATCCGCACGCACGAGCAGACCACCGCTGCCGAGCGTCAGACCACCTTCAACGATATGATCAAAATCGCGCTGGAATCCGTTCTGCTGGGCGATAAAGAGTAAGATGAGCGGCTCTCCCCCGATGCGGGGAGGGCCGTCTTTTCCGGCTAAGGCGCGAACGCCGCGGCCGGATACCCGCCTCCCGCCATTAGCGTACCGCCCCCGCTAGCCATGCGGACAGCTCGCGTAACTCCTGTTCCTGCCCGGGGAAATCGGCCCGCAGCGCCTCGCACGCCTGCCGCAGCGCCTCGGCGCGATACGCACAGCCCTGCAGCCGCGCGGCCAGCGCTTCCAGCGGCGCCGGGTTCAGGCTGTCGGTAAATACCTGCGTGCGGGTGATATGCCCCTTTTCGACGTCGAAATGCAGCTCGACGCCTCCCCAGCGAAAGCGCTCATCCAGCAGATGAGAGAAGGCCGGCGCCTGGCCAAAATTCCACTCCCAGCTGCTCTGACGGGCGAAGGTTTCGGCAAAATTGGGCAGGTCGGGCGTTTTGTCCGGGGAAATAACTTCGGCTTCCACGCGCTCGCCGTAGTGGTTGAAAAAAGCCTCAGCAATGGCGGCGCAAACCTGACTGTGGGTGATGCCCGACAGCAGCTCCACCAGATTGGCCACCCGGCCGCGTACCGAGGTTATCCCCTTGGCCTGCAGCTTTTTTTGGTCCGGATTGAGGTAGTTGGCGAGACGGCTTAAATCGGCGTTCAACAGCAGCGTGCCGTGGTGAAAACCGCGATCCTTCGTTTCACGATACGCGGAGCCGGAGACCTTGCGATCGCCGTCGGCGGTTTTTACTACCAGATCGTTGCGCCCGGAGGCTTCCGCCGCGACGCCCAGCGCGTTGAGCGCCTCGAGGACGATACGCGTGGAGACGGTTTTATCGTACTCCGGCTTGCCCGCCATAAAGGTAAAGCAGGTGTTGCCCAGATCGTGAAAAACGGCGCCGCCGCCGCTGCTGCGGCGGGCCAGACGCACGTTATCCTCCTCCATCCGTCGGGTATTGCACTCTTTCCACGGGTTTTGCGCCCGGCCAATCACCACCGTATCGGCATTGCGCCACAGGAACAGGACTCTCTGGGTTGCCGGCATCTGGCGGAAAATAGACTCTTCAACCGCGAGGTTGAACCACGGGTCATAAGAATCGGAGAGCAGCAGGCGTAGCGTCGACATTGGCGATTTCCTTATTCATCTTTATCTTCGTCCTGTACCGGTTTATTGGCGGTGAGCAGGAAGGGCGATTGCTGCCAGCGGGTACGCTTGCCCTGCAGCAGCGTACGGGTCAGCACGACGCCGATAGCCAGCGACAGCAGCAGCATCAGGCGTAGAATGTTAGTGGTATTATCCACCTGTTTCGCCTCGGTGGCTAAGGTGTGGGTATCGAGGGTCAGGCGCAGATAGCCCAGCGGACCGTTTTTCCCCGCAATGGGTTCGACGATTTGCTGATTAAAGTAGCCGCCGGCTTTTTTGCCGTCCAGCGCCAGCCGGTCGCGCACGTCGACGCCTTCGCCGGAGCGCGCCACCAGGTCGCCCTGGTCGTCATAGACGCCGGCATCAAGAATGCGGCTGCGCTGGGTCAGCTGCTCCAGCAGCTGGCCGATGCGCTTTTCATCGGGTGTTTCGCTGCGCATCATCGGCGCCAGATTCAGCGTAACCTGCTGCGCAAGGGTGCGGGCCAGCTCTTCCAGCTGCGGGTTACGCTGCTTTTGGCTGTTCTGGCTGAACCACGAGGCGCCCTGCATCAGGGCAACGAGAAGCGCCAGACAGATCAGAACGATGACGGCGCGATGCAGTCGGAATTTCAGTTTTGCGCGTACCATATTCCACCTTTAATATTTGCAGCTTAATGTTGCCAGAAGCGCTGGTTACAAGGTAGCCTCATGCGTTATTTTCCTCGCCTGAATGAAGAGATCTGGAGCCGTAATGCCAAACAGTTTGACCTGGTGCGATCTGCCCGAAGATGTTTCCCTGTGGCCTGGATTACCGCTTTCGCTGAGCGGTGATGAGGTCATGCCGCTGGATTATCATGCCGGACGCAGCGGCTGGCTACTCTACGGCCGGGGGCTGGATAAGCGCCGTCTAACCGACTGCCAGCGCGAGCTGGGCGCGGCGCTGGTTATCGTCGCCTCCTGGGTCGTTGAGGACTATCAGGTGATTCGTCTGGCCGGCTCTCTGACCCTGCGCGCGACCCGACTGGCCCACGAGGCCGGGCTGGACGTCGCGCCGCTGGGCAAAATCCCGCACCTGCGCTCGCCGGGGCTGCTGGTGATGGATATGGACTCCACCGCTATTCAGATCGAGTGTATCGATGAAATTGCGAAGCTGGCGGGAACCGGCGAGCTGGTATCGGAAGTGACCGAGCGCGCAATGCGCGGCGAGCTGGACTTTACCGCCAGCCTGCGCCAGCGGGTGGCGACGCTGAAAGATGCCGATGCCAATATTTTGCTGCAGGTGCGCGAAGCGCTGCCGCTGATGCCGGGGCTGACCCAGCTGGTGCTGAAGCTGGAAGCGCTGGGCTGGAAGGTGGCTATCGCCTCCGGCGGCTTCACGTTCTTTGCGGAGTACCTGCGCGACAAGCTGCATCTTGACGCCGTGTTCGCCAATGAGCTGGAGATCGTGGACGGCAGGCTCACCGGCAACGTGATTGGTGATATCGTCGACGCTAAATACAAAGCCGCGACGCTGCGCAAGCTGGCGGAAAAATATGAAATTCCGTCGGCGCAAACCGTGGCTATTGGCGACGGTGCCAACGATCTGCCGATGATCAAGGCCGCGGGCCTCGGTATCGCCTATCATGCGAAACCGAAAGTGAACGAGCTTGCGGAAGTGACGATCCGCCACGCTGACCTGATGGGGGTATTCTGTATTCTCTCGGGCAGCATGAACCAAAAGTAAGAGGTTAACGTGGCGAAAGCTCCAAAACGCGCATTTGTCTGTAATGAATGTGGTGCGGATTACCCCCGCTGGCAGGGGCAGTGCAGCGCCTGTCATGCCTGGAATACCATCACCGAGGTGCGTATTGCCGCTTCGCCGCAGGTGGCGAGAAACGAACGCCTGACGGGCTATGCCGGTCATGCCGGCGTGTCGAAGGTGCAAAAGCTGTCGGAGATCAGCCTTGAGGCGCTGCCGCGCTTTTCCACCGGCTTTAAAGAGTTTGACCGCGTGCTTGGCGGCGGCGTGGTGCCGGGGAGCGCGATTCTGATTGGCGGCAGCCCGGGTGCGGGGAAATCGACGCTGCTGCTCCAGACGCTGTGCCGGCTGGCGGAAGGAATGAAAACCCTGTACGTCACCGGGGAGGAGTCGCTGCAGCAGGTGGCGATGCGCGCGCATCGTCTGGGACTGCCGACGGCCAATCTCAACATGCTCTCCGAAACCAGCATTGAGCAAATTTGCCAGATCGCCGACGAAGAGAAGCCGCAGCTGATGGTGATCGACTCGATCCAGGTGATGCATATGGCCGACGTCCAGTCCTCGCCGGGCAGCGTGGCCCAGGTGCGTGAGACCGCCGCTTATCTGACGCGGTTTGCCAAAACCCGCGACGTGGCGATTATCATGGTGGGTCACGTCACCAAAGACGGCTCGCTGGCCGGGCCGAAGGTGCTCGAACACTGTATTGACTGCTCGGTACTGCTGGATGGCGACGCCGATTCCCGCTTTCGCACCCTGCGCAGCCATAAAAACCGCTTCGGCGCGGTGAATGAGCTGGGGGTCTTCGCGATGACCGAGCAGGGGCTGCGCGAAATCAGCAACCCTTCGGCTATTTTCCTCAGCCGTGGCGATGAGGTCACTTCCGGTAGTTCGGTGATGGTGGTCTGGGAAGGCACCCGTCCGCTGCTGGTGGAGATTCAGGCGCTGGTCGATCACTCGATGATGTCCAATCCGCGCCGGGTGGCCGTGGGGCTGGAGCAGAACCGTCTGGCGATACTGCTGGCGGTGCTGCACCGTCACGGCGGCCTGCAGATGGCCGACCAGGACGTCTTCGTCAACGTCGTTGGCGGGGTGAAGGTGGCGGAAACCAGCGCCGACCTCGCGCTGCTGCTGGCGATGGTTTCAAGCCTGCGCGATCGTCCGCTGCCGCACGATCTGGTGGTGTTTGGCGAAGTGGGGCTGTCAGGCGAAATCCGCCCGGTGCCCAGCGGTCAGGAGCGCATCTCCGAGGCGGCCAAGCACGGGTTCCGTCGCGCCATCGTCCCGGCGGCCAACGTGCCGAAAAAAGTACCGGAAGGGATGCAAATCTTTGGCGTGAAAAAGCTTGCGGATGCGCTAAGCGTTTTTGACGACTTATAATTAAATATCTGTCGTCTTTCCGGCGGCAGGGGGGGCGGCGTTTGCTTGCCGCCTTTCTGCCAGCCGAAACCCAGCGGATATTTTTTCAGTATTGCTAAAGCAGGAGGCTCTTGTGTCATCGTTCGACTATCTCAAAACCGCGATTAAGCAAAAAGGCTGCACGCTGCAGCAGGTGGCTGAAGCCAGCGGGATGACCAAAGGCTATCTGAGCCAACTGCTGAATGCGAAAATTAAGAGCCCGAGCGCGCAGAAGCTGGAAGCCCTGCACCGCTTTCTCGGCCTTGAGTTCCCGCGTCGGCAGAAAAGCGTCGGCGTGGTGTTTGGTAAGTTTTACCCGCTGCATACCGGCCATATCTATTTGATCCAGCGCGCCTGCAGCCAGGTCGACGAGCTGCATATCATCATGGGCTATGACGATACCCGCGACCGCGAGCTGTTTGAAGAGAGCGCCATGTCGCAGCAGCCGACGGTGCCCGACCGCCTGCGCTGGCTGCTGCAAACGTTCAAATATCAGAAAAACATCCGCATTCACGCCTTTAATGAAGAGGGGATGGAGCCTTATCCGCACGGCTGGGACGTCTGGAGCCGCGGGATCCGCGGCTTTATGGACGAGAAGGGCATTCAGCCGAACTGGATCTATACCTCAGAAGAGTCCGATGCGCCGCAGTATCTGGAGCACCTGGGGATCGAGACGGTTCTGATCGACCCGAAGCGCACCTTTATGAGCATCAGCGGCGGCCAGATCCGTGAAAACCCGTTCCGCTACTGGGAATATATTCCCACCGAAGTGAAGCCGTTTTTCGTGCGTACGGTGGCGATTCTGGGCGGCGAGTCGAGCGGTAAATCGACGTTGGTCAATAAGCTGTCCAATATCTTTAATACCACCAGCGCCTGGGAGTACGGCCGGGACTATGTCTTTTCGCATCTGGGCGGCGACGAGATGGCGCTGCAGTATTCTGACTATGACAAAATTGCGCTTGGTCATGCTCAGTACATTGATTTTGCTGTTAAATATGCCAACAAGGTGGCGTTTATCGATACCGATTTCGTCAGTACTCAGGCGTTCTGTCTGAAGTATGAAGGCCGCGAGCATCCCTTCGTCCAGGCGCTGATTGACGAGTACCGTTTCGACCTGGTTATCCTGCTGGAGAACAATACGCCGTGGGTGGCCGACGGTTTGCGTAGCCTGGGAAGCTCGGTGGATCGTACGGAGTTCCAGACCCTGCTGGTGTCGTTGCTGAAAGAGAACGAAATAGACTTCGTGCACGTGAAAGAGGCGGACTACGATACGCGCTTTCTGCGCTGCGTCGAGCTGGTGAAGCAGCTGATGGGTGAGCCGGGCTAACGACCGTGATGGCGTGGGAGAGAAAAACGGGTGGCCTGGGCCACCCGTTTTTTATTACTCGTGCTTATTACTTGGCGATACGTTTGTACTTGATACGCTTCGGCTCCAGCGCATCGGCGCCGAGGGTGCGTTTCTTGTACTCTTCGTATTCGGTAAAGTTGCCTTCGAAGAACTCCACCTTACCTTCATCCTGGTAGTCCAGAATGTGGGTCGCGACGCGGTCAAGGAACCAGCGGTCGTGCGAGATAACCATCGCGCAGCCCGGGAACTCCAGCAGGGCGTTTTCTAACGCGCGCAGGGTTTCGATATCCAGGTCGTTGGTTGGTTCATCGAGCAGCAGCACGTTACCGCCAACCTGCAGCAGTTTCGCTAGGTGCAGACGACCGCGCTCGCCGCCGGAGAGCTCGCCGACGCGTTTGCCCTGATCGACGCCTTTGAAGTTAAAGCGGCCAACGTAGGCGCGGCTTGGCATCTCGGTGTTGCCGATCTTCATGATATCCAGCCCGCCGGAGACCTCTTCCCACACGGTTTTGCTGTTATCCATGGCGTCACGGAACTGATCGACGGAGGCCAGCTTGACGGTCTCACCCAGGGTGATAGTACCGGCATCAGGCTGTTCCTGGCCGGACATCATGCGGAACAGGGTGGATTTACCCGCGCCGTTTGGCCCGATGATCCCGACGATGGCGCCTTTCGGTACCGAGAAGCTCAGGTCGTCGATCAGCAGGCGATCGCCGTAGGATTTACGCAGGTTGCTAACCTCAACGACCTTATCCCCGAGACGGGCTCCAGGCGGAATAAACAGTTCGTTGGTTTCGTTACGTTTCTGGTATTCAACGCTGTTAAGCTCTTCGAAGCGCGCCAGACGGGCTTTGCCCTTGGACTGACGGCCTTTGGCGCCCTGGCGGACCCACTCCAGCTCTTTCTCAATCGACTTGCGACGAGCCGCTTCCTGGGAAGCTTCCTGGGCCAGACGCTGATCTTTCTGCTCCAGCCAGGAGGAGTAGTTGCCTTCCCACGGAATGCCTTCGCCGCGGTCGAGCTCGAGGATCCAGCCGGCGACGTTATCAAGGAAGTAACGGTCGTGGGTAATGGCCACAACGGTGCCTTCGAAGTCGTGCAGGAAGCGTTCCAGCCAGGCCACGGATTCGGCATCCAGGTGGTTGGTCGGTTCGTCGAGCAGCAGCATGTCCGGCTTTTCCAGCAGCAGGCGGCACAGCGCCACGCGGCGGCGTTCACCACCGGAGAGGTTGGCGATTTTGGCATCCCAGTCCGGCAGGCGCAGGGCGTCGGCCGCGCGCTCGAGCTGCACGTTCAGGTTATGGCCGTCGTGCGCCTGAATAATCTCCTCAAACTTGCCCTGCTGGGCGGCGAGCTTATCGAAGTCGGCGTCCGGCTCGGCGTACTTCGCGTACACCTCATCGAGGCCTTTCAGCGCGTTAACCACTTCGGCAACCGCTTCTTCCACGGACTCGCGAACGGTCTGCTCTGGATTAAGCTTCGGCTCCTGCGGCAGGTAGCCAATCTTAAGGCCCGGCTGCGGGCGGGCTTCGCCTTCGATATCGGTATCGATACCGGCCATAATGCGCAGCAGGGTGGACTTACCGGCGCCGTTCAGGCCGAGAACGCCGATCTTCGCCCCAGGGAAGAAGCTCAGGGAGATATTTTTCAAAATATGACGCTTCGGCGGAACCACTTTGCCGACACGATGCATGGTATAAACGAATTGAGCCACGTTGGACTTCGCCTCTTTTATATACTCTTCACCCTTCAGGCTGCCTCAGCCGGAATGATTTTGAGTAGGGTAGTGAATAGTTTTCAAAGGCGAAGTGTAGCCTTTTTCGCGCTTTAATCCCAGAGAGGCGATGGGATTCACAGAAGAGTAAAAAAATGTTCAGGACGTGGCGCGTTTGGCGTTGTCTGGTTAGCATATCTAAAGCGATACCGGAATACTTTAAAAGCGGCACGATGCTGCTCTGATGGACTGAAATAGGGGAATAGCTTGTGGAAAAGGCCAAAACTACGGCATGGCGCCTTCTGGCTGCCGGCGTAAGTCTGCTGACGCTTAGCCAGCTGGCGCATGCGGATTCACTGGATGAACAGCGCAGCCGCTATGCCCAAATTAAGCAGGCATGGGACGCCCGGCAGATGGCGGTCGTCGATGAGCTGATGCCCACGCTGTCGACCTATCCGTTATATCCATATCTCCAGTACCGGCAGATAACCGATGACCTGATGAACCAGCCGGCGCTGGTGGTGAAAAATTTCATTGAGGCTAACCCCACGCTTCCGCCCGCCCGCTCCCTGAAATCGCGCTTCGTCAATGAGCTTGCCCGCCGCAGCGACTGGCAGGGCCTGCTGGCGTTTAGCCCCGACAAGCCGGCCAGCACCGAGGCGCAGTGTAACTATTACTATGCGAAGCTGAGCGTAGGCCAGGCGCAGGAGGCCTGGGAGGGCGCAAAAACGCTGTGGCTCACCGGTAAAAGCCAGCCCAACGCCTGCGATGCGCTGTTTAGCGCCTGGCGCGCTTCCGGCCAGCAGGACCCGCTGGCCTGGCTCGAACGCATCCGTCTGGCGATGAAGGCGGGCAACACCAGCCTCGTGAGATCGCTGGCGCAGCAGATGCCGCCTGAATATCAGACCATCTCTTCGGCGATTGTGGCGCTGGCCAACGACCCGAATAGCGTGATGAACTTTGCCCGCACCACCGGAGCCACCGACTTCACCCGCCAGATGGCGGCGGTGGCCTTTGAGAGCGTGGCGCGTCAGGACGTTGAAAACGCCCGGCTGATGATCCCGTCGCTGGTCCAGGCGCAGCAGCTCAATGACGATCAAACCCAGGCGCTGCGGGATATCGTGGCCTGGCGCCTGATGGGCAGCGACGTTACCGACGAGCAGGCGGTCTGGCGCGATGACGCCATTATGCGCTCGCAGTCCACGCCGCTGGTGGAACGTCGCGTGCGCATGGCGCTGGGGACCGGCGATCGCCACGGCCTGAACACCTGGCTGGCGCGCCTGCCGATGGAGGCCAAAGAGAAAGACGAGTGGCGCTACTGGCAGGCGGATTTGCTGCTGGAGCGCGGGCGTGACGATGAAGCGAAAGCCATCCTCCATTCGCTGATGCAGCAGCGCGGTTTCTACCCGATGATCGCCGCCCAGCGGCTGGGCGAAGCGTTCACCTTCCGCATCGATAAGGCGCCAGCCACCCTCGATTCGGCGCTGACCTCGGGGCCGGAAATGGCCAGGGTACGCGAGCTGATGTACTGGAATATGGATAACACCGCGCGCAGCGAGTGGGCCAACCTGGTAACCAGCCGGACCAAAGATCAGCAGGCGCAGGCTGGCGCGCTATGCCTTCAACCAGCACTGGTGGGATCTTAGCGTGCAGGCGACGATCGCCGGGAAGCTGTGGGATCAGCTGGAAGAGCGCTTCCCGCTGGCCTGGAACGATCTTTTCTCCCGCTACATCAGCGGTAAGGATATTACGCAAAGCTACGCCATGGCGATTGCCCGTCAGGAGAGCGCCTGGAACCCGAAGGTCCGCTCGCCGGTTGGCGCCAGCGGCCTGATGCAGATTATGCCGGGCACCGCCAGTCATACGGTTGGCATGTTTAATATTGCCGGCTACGGCGGCCCGTCGCAGCTGCTGGATCCGGAAACCAATATCAATATTGGCACCAGCTATCTGCAGTACGTTTATCAGCAGTTCGGCAATAACCGCATTTACGCCTCCGCAGCCTATAACGCCGGGCCTGGACGGGTGCGTACCTGGCGGAGTAATAGCGCCGGGCGGATCGACGCGGTGGCGTTTATCGAGAGCATTCCGTTCTCGGAAACGCGCGGCTACGTGAAGAACGTGCTCTCCTATGACGCTTACTATCGCTACTTCATGGGCGAGAAAGCGGGAATGCTCAGCGATGCGGAGTGGCAGCAGCGTTACTAGCGCCGGCGGCCTGCGGGCGGCATAGCATTTTGCTATGCCGCCCGAAATCGATAGAGTATTGACCGGAGTATGCTATGCTTTGTACTCGTTAATGAGTACATACGCCCGACAGTTCGAACCGTCGGCCTTAACATGGCGGCGCAACATGACCCAACAATCCCCTTATTCCGCGGCGGTGGCCGAACAACGTCATCAGGAGTGGCTTCGCTTCGTGGCCCTACTTCAGCAGGCGTACGCCGACGATCTGCACCTGCCGCTGCTGCAGCTGATGCTGACGCCCGATGAGCGCGAGGCGCTGGGCACCCGCGTGCGGATTATTGAAGAGCTGCTGCGCGGGGAGATGAGCCAGCGCGAGCTGAAAAGCGAGCTCGGCGCCGGGATTGCCACCATCACCCGCGGCTCGAATAGCCTGAAATCGGCGCCCGCCGAGCTGCGCCAGTGGCTGGAGCAGGCGCTGCTGAACGTTAACGATAAATAGCGTTATGAAACGGGCTAAGCGCCAGCACGACCGCCTGATGATACACGCTGCTGCGCGTAAGTTTACCGGCGGTAAAGATGCCGATAGCTCCCTCTTTACGACCGATCTCATCGATGCCGGTGTGCTGTGACATCACCGGCCCAAGGGCCGCGCCGGCGCGGACCTGCTCGAGAATGACCGCCGGCAGCGGCAGGGTGGCCGAGCGCGCTTCACCGCGCTGCAGGCTATTTTCGATAACCACCCAGCTAAACGTACTGCCGTCATCGATTCCGGCCTCAATGGCGACCCAGAAATCGGCATTCGGGCGCGCGGCCCGCGCATTTGCCAGTCGATTTCGTGCGCCAGCGCGCGTTTCGTCGCTGCCAAACGGCTGTTCCGGCACGCCGCTCTCGACGGAGACGGACTCAATGTGGCAGGATCCTTCGCCGAAGATCTCGTTAAAAGCCTGCAGAATTGCCTGAATTTTGGCGGGATTAGTGGTAGCTGAGACAACATGGTGCATAATCAAACAACTCAGAATAAATTAACGTCATCGCAGTATACTCCAAATCGTTTTCGCTGCAGGCCGCCGGCCCGCTAGCTGAAATTGTGAAGAGCACAGAACGGATAAAAAGCATGTTACAGGTACACCTTGTTCGCCACGGTGAAACGCAGTGGAACGCCGAGCGACGTATTCAGGGCCAGTCCGACAGTCCGCTAACCGCCCACGGTGAGCGCCAGGCCCGGCAGGTTGGCGAACGCGCCAGAACGCTGAACATTACGCATATTATTGCCAGCGATTTAGGACGTACGCGCCGAACGGCAGAAATTATCGCGGAAGCCTGCGGCTGTAGCGTTGTCCTCGACTCACGCCTGCGCGAGCTGGATATGGGGGTTCTTGAGAAACGCCATATTGATTCGCTGAGCGCGGAGGAGGAGGACTGGCGTCGTCAGCTGGTTAACGGCACCCCGGACGGACGTATTCCGCAAGGCGAGTCGATGCAGGAGCTTAGCCAGCGTATGCACGCGGCCCTGGCATCCTGCCTGGAGCTGCCTGAAGGGAGCCGCCCGCTGCTGGTGAGTCACGGGATGGCGTTGGGCTGTCTGGTGAGTACGATTCTTGGCCTGCCCGCGCACGCCGAACGTCGGCTGCGCCTGCGTAACTGTTCAATTTCACGCGTTGATTATCAGCAAAGCCCGTGGCTGGCTTCAGGCTGGGTGGTGGAGACCGCGGGGGATATTTCGCATCTTGATGCCCCCGCGATGGACGAACTGCAGCGCTAGCGGCGGATCGGGATCAGATACTCGCAGCGCAGCTGAATCGGCGTATCCTGATCCCGGTTTTCATCCTGAGGGAAGAAGCGTTCGATATCCAGGCCCTTGCGGCGGGTGAGGTTCAGCATCGGCATGCAGGTGCCGTACACCGTCAGGATAAACTCCTGCAGCCCGCTCCCTAATCCTTCATAAGTGAACATCACATATTCACCGCCTTCGAGGACGATCGGATGCGAATTGTGCAGGTGACCGCTGGCCATCTCAGGCGTCACGGCGGTGGTATAGAAGACCTCCTGCTCGTCATCTTTCTCAAGGCTTGGGCGCGGTTCATGCAGGCCGTAGAGGGTGGGCGGAATCGACGGCGAATTGCCGAGGAAATCCCGCCAGAACTGCACGCGCATCTGGTTACGGAAGTCAGAGATCTCCTCCAGCTTACAGGTATAGCTCTGGGTGACGCCAATCAGCGGCGTATTGTTCAGAGTGATAAACTCATGCTGCGGCATGGTGAATTCGCCCAGACGCAGGGGAGGACGCATACCGTAAGCGCTCCAGTCAGGGGAGCGGCGGTAGAGCGCAGGCGTCAGGGAGAACTGTTTTTTAAACGCTCGGGTAAACGTCTGCTGGGAGTCGAAGCGGTACTGTAGCGCGATGTCGAGGATCGGACGCGCGGTCAGGCGCAGCGCCACCGCCGATTTTGATAAACGGCGCGCGCGGATATAGGCACCTATAGCATGGCCGGTCACGTCTTTGAACATTCTTTGCAAATGCCACTTGGAATAACCGGCCTTCGCTGCCACATTGTCCAACGACAGCGGCTGATCCAGGTGACCTTCCAGCCAGCTAAGGAGATCGCGAATAATCCCTGCTTGATCCATAAAATGTCCTCATCCTTAAACTTAGGTGCCTGCTACTTAAGGTAGCGGATAATAGCATTTTTTGATGTTTTAGCATTCAGTGTTTTTTTTGCCTTTAAATGCGATGTGTCAGCGAAAGCGCCTGCTATTTTTGTAAAGCTGTGATCTATAAACCTTTTCCATTGAGCCAATAATCATCGCTCGGGGAAAATCTAAAAAATGGTAACAATATGAAATACAAGAAGTTAATGATTGGACTGCTTTTACTGGCCGGCTGCCAGGCCGCTCAGGCGGAACAGATTGGCTCGGTGGATACCGTCTTCAAACTCTTTGGCCCGGACCATAAGATCGTCGTTGAAGCCTTCGACGATCCGGACGTGCAGAACGTCACCTGCTATATCAGCCGGGCGAAAACCGGCGGCATTAAGGGCGGTCTGGGGCTGGCCGAAGACACCTCTGACGCGGCGATCTCCTGCCAGCAGGTCGGGCCGATTGAAGTGACCGATAAAATCAAAAACGGCAAGTCGCAGGGCGAAGTCGTGTTCCAGAAACGCACCTCGCTGGTGTTTAAAAAGCTGCAGGTCGTCCGTTTTTATGACAGCAAACGCAATGCCCTGATCTACATGAGCTATTCCGATAAGGTCGTCGATGGATCGCCGAAGAATGCGCTCAGCGCCGTGCCGATTATGCCGTGGAATAAATAGCAGGGAGCGACGATGCTGCAGCCGCGGATCTGGTTGGTGGAGGATGAGCAGAGTATCGCCGACGCGCTGGTCTACATGCTCCAGCAGGAAGGCTTTGTGGTGAGCGTTTTTGAGCGCGGTCTGCCCGCGCTCGACGCCGCCCGCCAGCAGATGCCGGACCTGGCCATTCTGGACGTGGGCCTGCCCGACATCAGCGGTTTTGAGCTGTGTCGTCAGTCTGCTGGGCCGCTATCCGACGCTGCCGGTTCTGTTCCTCACTGCCCGTAGCGAAGAGGTGGATAAGCTGCTGGGTCTTGAAATAGGCGCTGACGACTATATCGCGAAGCCCTTTTCGCCGCGCGAGGTTTGCGCCAGAGTGCGCACCGTTCTGCGGCGGGTGCAAAAGTTTGCGGCCCCTTCCGCGGTGCTGCGGGTCGGCGAATTTTTGCTCGACGAGGCCGCGGTGCGGGTCACATGGTGCGGCCAGCCGCTATCCCTGACGCGCTATGAATTCCTGCTGCTGAAAACGCTCCTGCACTCGCCCGGGCGGGTCTTTTCCCGCCAGCAGCTGATGGACAGGGTGTGGGGAGATGCGCATGAAAGCTTCGACCGCACCGTCGATACCCATATCAAAACCCTGCGCGCCAAGCTGCGCGAGGTAAACCCCCATCTCTCACCGGTTAATACACATCGCGGCATGGGATATAGCCTGGGAGGCGCCTGATGCGAATCGGCATGCGGCTGCTGCTGGGCTATTTTCTGATTGTCGCGATTGCGGCATGGTTCGTGCTGTTCATTTTCGTCCAGGAGATCAAGCCCGGAGTGCGCCGGGCGACGGAAGGTACGCTGATTGACACCGCCACTCTGCTGGCGGAGCTGGCGCGCCAGGACCTGCTTTCCGCTCAGCCGCAGCGGGGGCGCCTGGCCCAGGCGTTTCAGGCGCTGTACCAGCGGCCGATTGAGGCGAATATCGCGGGCATCAGCAAAACGCGCAACGAGTATCGCGTCTACCTGACGGATGAGAAGGGCAAGGTGGTTTTCGATTCAGCGGGAGAAGCGGTGGGGCAGGATTATTCCCGCTGGAATGACGTCTGGCTGACCCTGCGCGGTGAGTACGGCGCGCGCAGCACTCTGGCCGACCCCAACGACACGGACAGTTCGGTGATGTACGTTGCCGCGCCGGTTACCGATGGCGGCCGTATTATCGGGGTGCTTAGCGTCAGTAAACCCAACCAGGCGATGGCGCCGGTGATTCAGCGCAGCGAGCGGAGAATACTCTGGGCCGGCGGGGCGCTGCTGGGGATCGCACTGCTGGTCGGCTCGCTGATGGTCTGGTGGATTAATTTCTCGATCGGTAAGCTGGTGCGCTACGCCGATTCGGTCGCCGCCGACCGTCCGCTTCCGCTGCCCGACGTTGGCAGTAGCGAGTTGCGCAAGCTGGTGCTGGCGCTGGAAAGCATGCGCGTCGAGCTGGAAGGGAAAAACACCATTGAAAACTACGTTCACGCCTTAACGCATGAGCTGAAAAGCCCCCTGGCGGCCATTCGAGGCGCCGCGGAGATCCTGCGCGAAGGGCCGCCGCCGGAGGTCGCCGCGCGTTTCACCGATAATATTCTTACGCAGAATGCGCGCATGCAGTCGTTGATAGAAAAGCTGCTGCGCCAGGCGAGGCTGGAGAACCGGCTGGAGATCACCCTCCAGCCGCTGGCGATTGATAGCCTTTTCCGTCAGCTAGCCGAGGAGCGCGAGGCGGTGCTGGCGGTGAGGCAAATCAGATTGCGCTGGCAGGAGAGCGGCCTGATGGCTGAGGGCGACGGCGAGCTGCTGGCGCAGGCTCTGGGCAATCTGTTGGATAATGCTATAGATTTTACCCCCGCGGCAGGGGAGATCGTCATGAGCGCGGAGCCGCAGGAAGCGGGCGTGGCGCTGACCATCAGCGATAGCGGCAGCGGTATCCCGGATTATGCGCTCGGACGCGTTTTTGAACGTTTCTATTCGCTCCCGCGCGATAATGGCCATAAAAGCAGCGGCCTGGGGCTGGCTTTTGTCCGCGAGGTGGCGCGGCTGCATCAGGGGGATATTGAGCTGAGCAATCGCCCGGAAGGCGGTGTCCGCGCGGTGCTGATACTTCACCGTCCCTTCACATAGCTTCAAACTCTCCCCACATAGCCCGTTTAAGGTGAGCGCTTCACCGAGGAGGACGCTATGTTGAAATCACCGCTATTCTGGAAAATGGGCACCCTGCTGGGGTGCATTATGTTGTTATCTATCCCCCTGATGATGGTCCGGCAGCTGATCGTCGAGCGGGCGGACTATCGTAGCGATGTTGTGGATGCGCTGGAGAGCAGCACCAGCGGCGCGCAAAAGCTGACCGGGCCGCTGATCGCCATCCCCGTCACCGAGACGCTGAGCCGTCTTGAGGATAATAAAAAGGTCGAATATCAGCAGACCTGGCTGCATTACTGGCTACCGGAATCGCTGGCGATAAGCGGGAAGCAAAACGTGGAGTCCCGGCAAATCGGCATTTATGAGGGGCAAATCTGGCACAATACGCTCGGGATCAGGGCCCAGTTTGATACTTCCCGGCTGGCTGAACTCAAAAAAGATAATATTACGCTGGGTAAGCCTTTTGTGGTGGTCGGCGTTAGCGATGCGCGCGGAATTGGCGCTATTGAAGCGCCGGAGATAGGCGGCGAGACGCTGCCCGTGGAGCCCGGGCTGGGCCTTAGCGGCAGCGGAGAGGGGATTCATATGCAGTCTGCCGCCGCTGTCGGCGCAGCAGAAAACGCTGGACCTTGCGTTCACCCTTAACCTGAACGGAACGGGAAGCTTTTCGGTGGTGCCCGTTGGGCGCAATAGCGAGCTGCATCTGGCAAGCAACTGGGCGCATCCCGGTTTTCTTGGCGATTTTCTTCCCGTTAGCCGCGAGGTCAGCGCTTCGGGCTATAGCGCCCGCTGGCAAAGTAGCTGGTTTGCTAACAATATGGCGAAGTTCTTTGTTGACGATCGGGAGGTTGAGTGGAGTCAACTGCCGGCTTTCAGCGTAAACGTCACCACGCCCGCCGATCAATATCAGCTGACCGATCGGGCGACTAAATATGCCATTCTTTTGATTGCGCTGACTTTTATGGCTTTCTTTGTTTTCGAAAGCCTAACGATCTATCGTTTGCATCCTCTGCAGTATCTGCTGGTTGGCCTGTCGTTGGTGATGTTCTACCTGGTATTGCTGGCGCTCTCGGAACATATTGGCTTTACGCCATCATGGATTGCCGCCAGCGCGATCGGGGCGCTGATCAACGCCGTGTATCTGCACGCCGTGCTGAAAGGCTGGCGCAACAGCCTGCTCTTCGTCTGCGCGCTATTATTGCTGGATAGCGTTATGTGGATGCTGCTGCGTTCGGAAGATAGCGCGCTGCTGCTCGGGACTGGCGTACTGCTGCTGGCGCTAAGCGCGCTGATGTTCCTGACCCGCCACGTTGACTGGTATGCGCTATCGTCTCAGAAGCCAAAAAAAGCGGAGCAACCCGCCGGCGGGGGGGACGATAAGTTCAGGATCTGGAAATAAAAAAACGGCGCCCTGGGCGCCGTTTTACGTTATTGCTGCGGGAAGATTTAATTATTCCTGCAGATCGCCACAGAAGCGGTAACCTTCACCGTGAATGGTAGCGATGATTTCCGGCGTATCCGGAGTTGATTCAAAATGCTTACGAATGCGACGGATGGTCACGTCTACGGTACGGTCGTGCGGCTTAAGCTCACGGCCGGTCATTTTCTTCAGCAGTTCAGCGCGTGACTGGATTTTGCCCGGGTTTTCGCAGAAGTGCAGCATTGCGCGGAATTCACTGCGCGGCAGCTTGTACTGCTCACCGTTCGGGCTGACCAGAGAACGGCTATTGATATCCAGTTCCCAGCCGTTGAACCTGTAGCTTTCTACGCTGCGGCGTTCTTCGCTTACGGTACCCAGATTCATGGTACGGGAGAGCAGGTTGCGCGCGCGGATTGTCAGTTCACGGGGGTTGAATGGCTTGGTGATATAGTCATCTGCGCCAATTTCAAGGCCCAAAATCTTATCAACTTCATTATCGCGGCCGGTAAGGAACATCAGCGCGACGTCCGCCTGTTCGCGCAGTTCACGCGCCAGCAGGAGACCATTTTTACCCGGCAGGTTAATATCCATGATTACCAGGTTGATATCATTTTCAGACAGGATCTGATGCATTTCCGCGCCATCGGTCGCTTCGAACACATCATAACCTTCTGCTTCGAAAATACTTTTTAACGTGTTGCGTGTTACCAACTCGTCTTCAACGATAAGAATGTGCGGGGTCTGCATGTTTGCTACCTAAATTGCCAACTAAATCGAAACAGGAAGTACCAAAGTCCCTGACCTGCCTGGTACATGTCGCAAATTAACATGTCCGGCGTAACATGACTAAAGTACGTAATTGCGTTCTTGATGCACTTTCCATCAACGTCAACAACATTATTAGCTTGGTCGTGGGTACTTTCCCTCTGGACCCGACGGTGTCAAAAACGGCTGTCATCCTAACCATTTTAACAGCAATATAACAGGCTAAGAGAGGCTGAACACCCAATAAAACTACGCTTCGTTGACATATATCAAGTTCAATTGTAGCACGTTAACAGTCTTGTGAAATCATCGTATTAAAATGCTATTTATAGTCACAAACATTACACAGCTCAAATGGTTGCGTGGAGAAACTGATAAATATGCTGAATCCAACGCCTGAAACGGTATCCGCTGGGAAATCTCATTGGCAAACATATGGATAAAAGCGTTCTGTTAACATACCTCGTGTTGCGGCTGGTTGGAAATAGTTTAGTTTTTTTTAAGGGTGATCGAACGCAATTTTAGTGATACTTGTTGCAAATTTGTAAATTTTCGCCGCGTAAAATGAGGGATAACTTTCATTTTCGCCCCCTGAGAGAGTAGAAGAGAAGCACAATGCGCGTATCTATTGTATTAGTATCCCCGGCTCGGGCAGAGAACGTTGGCGCGGCCGCGCGAGCGATGAAAACGATGGGTTTTAGCGATATGCGGATCGTTGAAAGCGATGCCCATTTGCAGCCTGCGGCGCGCTGGGTCGCCCATGGTTCCGGAGATATTCTCGATAATATAAGCACTTACTCAACGCTGGCGCAGGCGCTGCACGATGTCGATTTTACGGTCGCCACCACGGCCCGCAGCCGGGCGCGCTTCCATTACTACGTCACACCGCAGCAGCTCCTGCCGCTGATGGAGGAGAAGGCGCAGTGGATGAATCACGCGGCGCTGGTGTTTGGCCGGGAAGATTCCGGCTTGACCAACGAGGAGCTGGCCCTTGCCGACGTGTTGACCGGCGTGCCGATGGTTGCCGACTACCCGTCGCTCAACCTCGGCCAGTCGGTGATGGTCTACTGCTATCAGCTGACCTCCCTGGTTCAGCAGGCGTCCGCCGTTTGTGCGAGCGTCGATGAAAACCAGCTGCAGGCGCTGCGTTTGCGAACCCTCGATCTGTTGACCCGCCTTGGCGTCGCGGAAGACGTAAAGCTCACCGATTGGCTACAGCAGCGGATCGGGCTTTTGCAGCAGCGCGATACGGCGATGCTCCATCGTTTGCTGCACGATATTGAAAAAAACCTTCCGGAGTAAAGTTCTGCCATAAGTTTTAGGTATGGTTTTTTCTGCTGATTGAAGTCGCGCGACTGTGCGAACAGGGATGAATGAGCGGTGCATTTTGGCGCATTGCCCAGGTGCGTGAAAACCGGCGAAAAACAGAAATTCATTGACTTAAGCCGGCAGATACTTTAACCAATATAGGCACAGGACACAGACAGATAAAAATTACAGAGTACACAACATCCATGAAACGCATCGGCATGATTACAACGATTATCACCACCACTATTACCACAGGTAACGGTGCGGGCTGACGCGTACAGGAAACACAGAAAAAAGCCCGCACCTGAACAGTGCGGGCTTTTTTTTCGACAAAAAATCTAGGGGTAACAACCATGCGCGTGTTGAAGTTCGGCGGTACATCAGTGGCAAATGCGGAACGTTTTCTGCGTGTTGCCGATATTCTGGAGAGCAATGCCAGGCAGGGGCAGGTAGCGACCGTACTGTCTGCCCCGGCGAAAATTACCAACCATCTGGTCGCGATGATTGAAAAAACCATCGGCGGTCAGGACGCGCTCACCAATATCGCTGACGCTGAACGCATTTTTGCCGAACTGCTGCAGGGGCTCGCCGATGCTCAGCCGGGCTTTGCGCTGGCGCAGACTGAAAACTTTCGTCGAGCAGGAGTTCTCCCAGATAAAGCACGTGCTGCACGGCATCAGCCTGCTTGGCCAGTGCCCGGATAGCGTTAACGCGGCGCTGATTTGCCGCGGTGAAAAGCTCTCCATCGCGATTATGGCCGGCCTTCTCGAAGCGCGCGGCCATAAGGTCAGCGTGATCAATCCCGTCGAAAAACTGCTAGCCGTGGGTCACTATCTCGAATCCACCGTCGATATCGCCGAATCTACCCGCCGCATTACCGCCAGCCAGATTCCTGCAGACCATATGGTGCTGATGGCCGGTTTTACCGCCGGCAACGAAAAGGGCGAGCTGGTGGTTCTCGGCCGTAACGGCTCCGACTATTCTGCCGCCGTACTCGCCGCCTGCCTGCGCGCCGACTGTTGTGAAATCTGGACCGACGTCGACGGCGTTTACACCTGCGATCCGCGTCAGGTACCGGATGCCCGCCTGCTGAAGTCGATGTCCTATCAGGAGGCGATGGAGTTCTCCTACTTCGGCGCGAAGGTTCTGCACCCGCGCACCATTGCGCCTATCGCCCAGTTCCAGATCCCCTGCCTGATTAAAAATACCGGCAATCCGCAGGCGCCGGGTACGCTTATCGGCGCGAGCCTTGATGACGACGGCCTGCCGGTGAAGGGGATCTCTAACCTCAATAATATGGCGATGTTCAACGTCTCCGGCCCGGGTATGAAGGGCATGGTCGGCATGGCCGCCCGCGTCTTCGCCACCATGTCCCGCGCCGGCATTTCGGTGGTCCTGATCACCCAGTCCTCTTCCGAGTACAGCATCAGCTTCTGCGTGCCGCAAAGCGACTGCGCCCGGGCAAAACGGGTGATGGAGGAGGAGTTTTATCTGGAGCTGAAAGAGGGGCAGCTGGAGCCGCTGTCGATCATGGATCGCCTGGCGATCATTTCCGTTGTCGGCGACGGTATGCGTACCCTGCGCGGTATTTCAGCCAAGTTCTTCGCCGCGCTGGCCCGCGCCAATATCAATATCGTGGCGATTGCCCAGGGCTCTTCCGAACGCTCCATTTCCGTGGTGGTCAGCAATGACGATGCCACCACCGGGGTCCGCGTCACCCACCAGATGCTGTTCAACACCGACCAGGTCATCGAGGTGTTTGTTATCGGCGTTGGCGGCGTTGGCGGCGCGCTGATTGAGCAAATCAAGCGTCAGCAGGGCTGGCTGAAGAACAAGCATATCGACCTGCGGGTGTGCGGCGTCGCCAATTCCCGGGCTTTGCTGACCAACGTCCACGGCCTGAATCTGGAAAACTGGCGCGCTGAGCTGGCCGAAGCGAAAGAGTCGCTTAACCTCGGCCGCTTGATTCGCCTGGTGAAAGAGTATCACCTGCTGAACCCGGTGATCGTTGACTGTACTTCGAGCCAGGCGGTCGCCGATCAGTACGCTGATTTCCTGCGCGAAGGTTTCCACGTGGTGACGCCGAATAAAAAGGCCAACACCTCATCGCTGGACTACTATCATCAGCTGCGTCACGCGGCGAGCAGCTCAAGACGTAAATTCCTCTACGACACCAACGTCGGCGCCGGCCTGCCGGTTATCGAGAACCTGCAGAACCTGCTCAACGCCGGCGATGAACTGCTGCACTTCTCCGGCATCCTCTCCGGCTCGCTGTCGTTTATCTTCGGCAAGCTGGACGAGGGGATGACGCTCTCGGCGGCGACGACGCTGGCGCGGGATATGGGCTATACCGAACCGGATCCGCGCGACGATCTCTCCGGCGTCGACGTTGCCCGCAAGCTGCTGATCCTGGCCCGTGAGACCGGTCGCGAGCTGGAGTTGTCGGACATTATCGTTGAGTCGGCTCTGCCTGAAGCGTTTGATGCCAGCGGCGACGTCGACAGCTTTATGGCGCGCCTGCCTGCGCTGGATAACGAATTTGCTTCGCGGGTGTCGAAAGCGCGCGATGAAGGTAAAGTCTTGCGTTACGTCGGTAATATCGAAGAGGATGGAACCTGCCGCGTGAAAATCGCCGCGGTGGACGGGAACGATCCGCTGTTTAAAGTCAAAAACGGTGAGAACGCGCTGGCCTTTTACAGCCACTATTATCAGCCGCTGCCGCTGGTGCTGCGCGGCTATGGCGCGGGTAACGATGTGACGGCGGCCGGCGTATTCGCCGACCTGCTGCGTACCCTGTCATGGAAGTTAGGAGTTTAAGATGGTCAAAGTATATGCCCCGGCTTCCAGTGCCAATATGAGCGTCGGGTTTGATGTGCTGGGCGCGGCGGTCACGCCGGTTGACGGTACGCTGCTGGGGGACAACGTCTCGGTTGAGGCGGCCGCCAGCTTCAGCCTGCAAAACGTCGGCCATTTTGCCAGTAAACTGCCGGCGGTGGCGCAGGAGAATATCGTTTATCAGTGCTGGGAGCGTTTCTGCGAAGAGATTGGCCGGAAGGTTCCGGTGGCGATGGTGCTGGAAAAAAATATGCCGATTGGCTCCGGCCTTGGCTCCAGCGCCTGTTCGGTGGTGGCGGCGCTGGTGGCGATGAATGAATTTTGCGGCAAGCCGCTGAACGAAACGCGGATGCTGGCGCTGATGGGCGAAATGGAAGGGCGCATCTCCGGCAGCATTCATTACGATAACGTCGCGCCGTGCTATCTGGGCGGCATGCAGCTCGATGATCGAAGAAAACGACATCATCAGCCAGCAGGTGCCCGGTTTTGACGAGTGGCTGTGGGTGCTGGCCTACCCTGGCATTAAAGTCTCGACGGCGGAAGCGCGCGCCATTCTGCCGGCTCAGTATCGCCGGCAGGACTGTATTGCTCACGGTCGTCATCTGGCGGGCTTTATTCACGCCTGCTATACCCGCCAGCCGCAGCTGGCAGCGAAACTGATGAAAGATGTGATTGCCGAACCCTATCGCACCAAACTGCTGCCGGGCTTCAGCGAAGCGCGGCAGGCGACGCTGGAGATTGGCGCGCAGGCCTGCGGAATTTCCGGCTCTGGTCCGACGCTGTTTGCGTTGTGCGATAAGCCGGAAACCGCGCAGCGCGTCGCCGACTGGCTGGGTACGCATTATCTGCAGAATCACGAAGGTTTTGTTCATATTTGCCGGCTGGACACGGCGGGCGCACGAGTAGTGGGATAACCAATGAAACTCTATAACTTAAAAGATCATAACGAACAGGTCAGCTTTGCGCAGGCCGTCACGCAGGGGCTTGGTAAGCATCAGGGGCTGTTTTTTCCGCACGATCTGCCGGAATTTAGCCTGACCGAAATCGATGAGATGCTGGCGCTGGATTTTGTCACCCGCAGCGCGAAGATCCTGGCGGCATTTATTGCCGAAGAGATCCCGCAGGCGGTCCTGCAGGAGCGTATCGGCGCGGCCTTCACCTTCCCGGCTCCGGTCAGCAAGGTGCAGGATGACGTCGGCTGCCTTGAGCTGTTCCACGGCCCGACGCTGGCGTTTAAAGACTTCGGCGGCCGTTTCATGGCCCAGATGCTGACCCATATCGCAGGCGACAAACCGGTAACTATCCTGACTGCGACGTCCGGCGATACCGGCGCGGCGGTAGCCCATGCGTTCTACGGTCTGCCAAACGTGAAGGTGGTGATTCTCTATCCGCGCGGCAAGATTAGCCCGCTGCAGGAGAAGCTGTTCTGCACCCTGGGCGGCAACATTGAAACCGTGGCTATCGACGGCGACTTCGATGCCTGCCAGGCGCTGGTGAAACAGGCCTTCGACGACGAAGAGCTGAAGGCCGCGCTGGGCCTGAACTCCGCCAACTCGATTAACATCAGCCGTCTGCTGGCGCAGATTTGCTACTACTTCGAAGCGGTCGCGCAGCTGCCGCAGGAAGCGCGTAATCAGCTGGTGATTTCGGTGCCAAGCGGCAACTTTGGCGACCTGACCGCCGGCCTGCTGGCGAAGTCTTTGGGTCTGCCGGTTAAGCGCTTTATCGCCGCCACCAACGCCAACGATACCGTTCCTCGCTTCCTGCAGGACGGCAACTGGGCGCCGAATGCCACTCAGGCGACGCTGTCTAACGCCATGGACGTCAGCCAGCCTAACAACTGGCCGCGCGTTGAAGAGCTGTTCCGCCGTAAAACCTGGCGCCTGAACGAGCTGGGCTACGCGACCGTGGACGACGAGACGACCAAAGAGGCGATGCGCGAGCTGAAAGCCATCGGCTACACCTCGGAGCCGCATGCGGCCATCGCCTGGCGCGCGCTGCGCGACCAGCTGCAGCCGGGTGAATATGGCCTGTTCCTCGGTACCGCGCATCCGGCGAAATTTAAGGAGAGCGTCGAAGAGATCCTCCAGGAGACGCTGCCGCTACCGAAAGAGCTGGCCGATCGCGCCGACCTGCCGCTGCTGTCGCATAACCTGCCTGCGGACTATGCGGCGCTGCGCGAGCTGATGATGGCGAAAGCGTAACGACGGCTACAGACGTTGTTTATTTCGCAAACCGGGCCCGGCGCCCGGTTTTTTTACGGACAAAAAAGGAGAAATTATGCATGAATTATCAATAAATGCCGGGGCCTGAAGAATAGGATTGCGGAGAATAACAAGCGCCGTTGCGCAGGGTTAACCTTTGGCTATCGACCCATTGCGGGCACTGTTAACAAAGGGGAAACCTATGTCAAAGCTGAAATCTGTGATCCTTGCGCTTTCGATGCTGCTGGTGGCTCCTGCGGCCGTTCACGCCGCTGAAATTACGCTGGTTCCGGCGGTAAAACTGCAGATCGGCGATCGCGATAACTCCGGCAACTATTGGGACGGCGGCCGCTGGCGGGATCGCGAATGGTGGGGACATCATTACGACTGGCGCGACAACCGCTGGCATCCGCACCACGATGAGCATCGTTATCCCCAGCGCTATCACGACGATCGCGGCCCGGATCGCGACTGGCGCCACCGCTAGGAGACGCTCCCGGCCTGCTGGTTGGTGGCCGGGAAGCGGGTTAGCGTTCGTGGCGCTTAAAGACCATCTCGCCTTTATCGGAATCGGAAGCATCGGCGTCGAAGAAGTACCCCTCGCTGTCGAAATGCGCGAGCTGTTCCGGCAGGGTTAAGCGGTTCTCAATGATATAGCGGCTCATCAAGCCGCGCGCTTTCTTGGCGTAGAAGCTGATCACCTTGAACTGGCCGTTTTTCTCATCGAGGAACACCGGCTTGATAATCTGGCCCTGCAGCCGCTTCGTCTTGACCGAGCGGAAGTATTCGTCGGAGGCGAGGTTAATCACCACATCGTCGCCCTGCGCCTTCAGCGCCTGATTCAGCGTATCGGTAATCGTCTCATCCCAGAACTGATAGAGATCTTTGCCTCTGGCGTTTTCCAGCTTAATCCCCATCTCCAGGCGATAGGGCTGCATCAGATCCAGCGGGCGCAGCACGCCGTACAGGCCGGAGAGCATGCGCAGATGCTGCTGGGCGAAATCGAAATCCGCCTCGTCGAAGGTTTCCGCCTGCAGCCCGGTATAGACGTCACCTTTAAAGGCCAGAATGGCCTGGCGGGCGTTTTGCGGCGTGAAATCAGGATGCCAGTCGTGAAAACGGGTGGCGTTGAGGTCCGCCAGCTTATCGCTGATGCCCATTAGCTTGCCTATCTGCGGCGCGGAAAGCTGGCGCGCCACGCCGATAAGCTGTTGAGAGTACTCCAGCAGCTCGGGCTGGGTGTAGCGCGTCGTCGCCAGCGGGCTTTGATAATCGAGCGTTTTAGCAGGTGAAATCAGAATCAGCATATCCAGTCCTTGCGGGAGATTTTCCGCGATTTTAGCAAAAAAATAGCGCGGAGGGAGCGATAGCTGCGATTGCTGCGCTATTCGCGCGACGGCCCGTCCCAGGTTCCCGGCGCCAGCTGCTGGCGAATTTCCGGGTAGCGCGTGGCGTCAAACGCGGGCTGTACGCCCAGCCGTCGCTGGTGGAGGTAGTCGCTGGCCAGCAGCCGCACCGTGGGCGACAGCAGGAGGATGGCCGTCAGGTTGGTGATAGCCATCAGCGCCATAATAATATCCGCCAGCCGCCAGACGACGGGAAGGCTCATCATCGTTCCCGTTAAGACCATCAGGATGGTGGTAATCCGCAGCGCCCAAATGCAGCGAGGGCTATTAAGGCGCAGAAAAATCAGGTTATTTTCGGCGTAGATGTAGTTTACTACGATGGCGCTAAAGGCAAACAGCAGCACGATGACGGCGACAAAGCCGGCGCCCCAGCCGCCGACGAGGCCGCTCATCGCATGCTGAATGGCCTGGATACCGTTAACGCCATCCTCGCCGCCTGCGCGCGGCGCCAGCATGATAATCACCGCGCTGGCGGTGCAGATAATAACGGTATCGATAAACACGCCAATCATCTGGACTATCCCCTGGGCCGCCGGATGCGGGGGCCAGGAGGCGGCGGCCGCGGCGGCGTTAGGCGTTGAGCCCATCCCCGCCTCGTTAGAGAACATCCCGCGCTGAAAACCGCTGGTTAACGCCTGACTGATGGTATAGCCCACCGCCCCGGCGGCGGCTTCCTGCCAGCCGAATGCGCAGCGGAAAATGGTGTTGAAAATGGCCGGCAGGGCGGTGATGTGCCACAGGCCGATTAGCAGGCTGGCGGCGACCCACAGGATTGCCATCAGCGGGACGAGCCATTGCAGGATTTTTGCCACGTTGCGCAAGCCGCGAACGATAACCAGCAGGGTGAGCAGCGCCAGCGCGCCGCCGGTGATAACGCCGGGCAGATCGAAGGCATAGGCCATAGCATGCGCCACCGAGTTGGCCTGAACGGTATTAAAAATAATGCCGTAGGCGAGCAGCAGCAGGATTGAGAACAGCACGCCCATCCAGCGCATTCCCAGGCCCCGGGCCATATACCACGCGGGACCGCCGCGAAATTGCCCCTGCGCATCGCGCTCTTTGTAGAGCTGCGCAAGAGAGCATTCGGCGAAGCTGCTGGCCATTCCGAGTAGGGCGGAGACCCACATCCAGAAGATGGCGCCCGGCCCGCCGGCGGTGATAGCCAGCGCCACGCCGGCGAGGTTACCGCTACCGACGCGGGCGGCCAGGCTGGTGCACAGGGCCTGAAAAGAGGTTAAGCCGTCGGGCTGGGGCAGAAGGCTTTTGCGCAAACTTTTCCCAAACTGGCTAACATAACGGAACTGAATGCATTTCGTCCGCCAGGTAAACCATACGCCGGCACCCAGTAACAGGTAAATCATTACCGAGCCCCAGAGTATTTCATTGATAAATGAGAAAAAATCAGGCATTAAGCATCCTCTTGCCCATGTCGGTAAGCGCGTGTAAACGTTACCATTTTAGTGACAATCCTTTAACATTCAGAGAATTAATTCATTGAGTTTATCACACTCTGCGCTCTTGCATGGTCCGCAGTTGCGCTGACCCGGCAGCGTGTTATCATCTTGGCAGACCGGTTACATCCCCTTAACTGCTGTTTAAGAGAACACTATCATGACGGATAAATTGACTTCTCTGCGTCAGTACACCACTGTCGTAGCTGATACCGGAGATATTGCGGCAATGAAGCTGTATCAGCCTCAGGATGCCACGACTAACCCTTCCTTGATTCTTGGCGCGGCTCAGATCCCTGAGTACCGTAAGCTGATTGATGACGCTATCGTCTGGGCCCGCGCTCAGAGCAGCGATCGCGCTCAGCAGGTTATCGACGCTTCCGATAAGCTGGCGGTGAATATTGGTCTCGAAATCCTTAAGCTGATTCCAGGCCGTATTTCTACCGAAGTTGACGCTCGTCTCTCCTATGACACCACGGCATCCATCGCTAAAGCTAAACGCATCATCAAGCTCTACAACGATGCGGGCATCGGCAACGATCGCATTCTGATCAAACTGGCTTCTACCTGGCAGGGCATCTGCGCCGCCGAGCAGCTGGAAAAAGAAGGCATCAACTGTAACCTGACTCTGCTGTTCTCCTTCGCTCAGGCTCGCGCTTGTGCGGAAGCGGGCGTATTCCTGATCTCTCCGTTCGTAGGCCGTATTCTTGACTGGTACAAAGCGAACACCGATAAGAAAGAGTATGCGCCGGCGGAAGATCCGGGCGTGGTTTCCGTTAGCGAAATCTACGAGTACTACAAGCAGCACGGTTATGAAACCGTGGTGATGGGCGCAAGCTTCCGTAACGTCGGTGAAATCCTCGAGCTGGCCGGCTGCGACCGTCTGACCATTGCTCCGACGCTGCTGAAAGAGCTGGCGGAAAGCGAAGGCGCTATCGAACGTAAGCTGACCTTCAGCGGCGAAGTGAAAGCCCGTCCGGAACGCATCACCGAATCTCAGTTCCTGTGGCAGCACAACCAGGATCCGATGGCGGTAGACAAACTGGCGGAAGGTATCCGTAAGTTTGCCATCGACCAGGAAAAACTGGAAAAAATGATCGGCGACCTGCTGTAATCATTGCGCGTGGCCGGGCTTCCGGTCACGCTACTTCTTTTGAGCCCTGTCTGTATTTCCCTCCAGCGTGTATCATTCCGTCTAACTGCACTATTTGAACGGAATAACGATGAATACCTTACGAATCGGCTTAGTTTCCATCTCCGATCGCGCCTCCAGCGGCGTTTATCAGGATAAAGGCATCCCGGCGCTTGAAGAGTGGCTGGCGCGTGCGCTGACGACCCCTTTTGAGATCCAGAGCCGCCTGATCCCCGATGAACAGGTGATTATCGAGCAAACGCTATGCGAGCTGGTTGACGAAATGGGGTGTCATCTGGTGTTAACCACCGGCGGTACCGGCCCCGCGCGGCGCGACGTGACGCCGGATGCGACGCTGGCGATTGCCGATCGCGTGATGCCGGGCTTTGGCGAACAGATGCGTCAGGTGAGCCTGCACTTTGTCCCGACGGCCATTCTCTCCCGCCAGGTCGGGGTGATCCGTAAGCAGGCGCTGATCCTCAATCTACCCGGCCAGCCGAAGGCTATTCAGGAAACCCTGGAAGGGGTCAAAGATGCCGACGGCCAGGTGCTGGTGCATGGCGTCTTTGCAAGCGTACCGTATTGTGTACAGTTGCTTGAAGGGCCTTACGTCGAGACTGCGCCGCAAGTGGTAGCGGCTTTCCGCCCAAAAAGCGCAAGACGCGAAAGTTTATCCTGAATTTGATGCTTTCCTGACATAACCTGCAATCCTGGTGGTGTGCCGTTTTATTTACGATATAGTGTTTTTACTTTACATATTGCGTGATAACACCTACGTACCTCTGGATGAATAGCTCGTTATGTCACAACATACCCGACCTCTGAATCGACAAGACTATAAAACTCTGACGCTGGCCGCCCTTGGCGGGGCGCTGGAGTTTTATGACTTCATTATCTTCGTCTTCTTTGCCGCCGTCGTCGGCGAGTCTGTTCTTCCCGGCGGATATCCCGGAGTGGCTGCGCCAGGTGCAGACCTTCGGCATTTTCGCTGCCGGATATCTGGCGCGCCCGCTCGGCGGCATTATCATGGCCCACTTTGGCGATCTGGTCGGGCGCAAGAAAATGTTTACCTTGAGCATTTTGCTGATGGCGCTGCCGACGCTGGCGATCGGCCTGCTGCCGACCTATGAATCGATGGGGATCGTCGCCCCGCTGCTGCTGTTGCTGATGCGCGTGCTGCAGGGCGCGGCTATTGGCGGTGAGGTTCCCGGCGCCTGGGTGTTTGTTGCGGAGCACGTGCCGGAGAAAAAAATCGGTATCGCCTGCGGCACGCTGACGGCGGGCTTAACGGTGGGGATCCTGCTGGGGTCGGTGGTGGCGACGCTGATTAATACCAGCCTCACGCCGCAGGGCATCCATGACGGCGGCTGGCGCATTCCTTTCCTGCTGGGCGGCGCGTTTGGCCTGGTGGCGATGTATTTACGCCGCTGGCTGCAGGAGACGCCAATCTTCCTCGAAATGCAGCAGCGTAAAGCATTAGCTCAGGAGCTGCCGGTTAAAGCCGTGGTGCTGAAGCACCAGAAGGCCGTGGTGGTCTCAATGCTGCTGACCTGGCTCCTGTCCGCCGGCATCGTGGTGGTGATTCTGATGTCGCCGGTGTGGCTGCAAAAGCATTACGGCTTTGCGCCGGCCCTCACCCTGCAGGCGAACAGTATTGCGACGATTATGCTGTGTGTCGGCTGCCTGCTGGCGGGTCTGGCGGCCGATCGCTTTGGCGCCAGCCGAACTTTTATCGTCGGCAGCCTTCTGCTGGCGGTCTCCAGTTGGGCGTTCTACCACCTTTCCGGCACCTCGCCTGAACAGCTTTTCCTCCTGTACGGCACCGTAGGGCTGTGCGTTGGCGTGGTGGGGGCGGTGCCTTATGTCATGGTCCGCGCCTTCCCCGCGGAAGTGCGCTTTACCGGGATTTCATTCTCGTACAACGTCTCCTACGCCATTTTCGGCGGCCTGACGCCGATTGCCGTCACTATGCTGATGGGCGTGTCGCCGATGGCTCCGGCGTGGTACGTGCTGGCGCTTTCGCTGATCGGGCTGGGGCTGGGAATTTGGCTGCGTCAGGGGCTGGGGAGAGATGCCGCCGTTGCGGCTGGCGAACTGCAGCGCCTGCCTTAGCGCGGCTGCGAAATACCCTCGCCGTCAGGCGAGGGTATCGTCGATCATTGCGGCGCGCCGATCGGCAGAATGGTGCGGCCAAACTGCTCGTTGAGCACTTCACCCATCGCCAGATAAATGGCGCTGCCGCCGCAGACCAAACCAATCCAGCCCGCGATTTTAACGATGCCTTCGTTATCGGCCAGGTGACCAATTGCCAGCAGGGCAAACAGTACGGTCAGGCTGAGGAAGACGAACTGCAGCATCCGGGCGGCTTTTAGGGTACCGAAGAACATAAACAGCGTGAAGACGCCCCACAGTCCGAGATACATGCCCAGGAAGTGCGCGTTCGGCGCCTCTGCCAGGCCCATTTTCGGCATGAGAAGAATCGCGACCAACGTCAGCCAGAAGGAGCCGTAGGACGTAAAAGCGGTTAAACCAAAGGTGTTACCTTTTTTGAACTCCAGCAGGCCTGCGAAAATCTGCGCAATGCCGCCGTAAAAAATGCCCATCGCCAGGATAGCTACATCAAACGCGAAAAGGCCGCTATTCGCCAGGTTAAGCAGAATAGTAGTCATGCCGAAGCCCATAAGGCCCAGCGGTGCCGGATTAGCCAACTTAGTGTTGCCCATAATTCCTCAAAATAATGATTAGAAAGGGAAGCATTACCCCGCCGCGCGGCGGTGGGGCGCGGCATAATAATGAGGTGTCGTCAGGCTGTCTATGATCTGGCGAGGTATTTTTCGCCAATTTTATACTCTGGCCGAACGATGGCGGGCATTTGCCTGAAGTCGGGTGGGGGATGATGGTCGTAAGGCTATGATCCGTTTAGCTTCAGGCCCCTCAAAGTCGGGACGAATCCTCCGCAGCAAGCGTATGGTTTTAATCATCATTCATTTAAAGGGCCATCGCGGATGAACGATGTGAAGCTCGTTTTTTCGCGCCATATCGGCAAAACCCTCGCGTCGTCGCCCGGCTTCGTGGAACGATGAAAATAAAAATTTTTTTGCTTCCCCCCTTGATGAAGCAGTGGGCGACCCCATCTTGTAGTCAACCGCAGTGAATGAACCTGAAAAAAAAAGATGTTGGGCAGTTGAAACCGCACGTTTCGCCCTTATTACAGGTTCACAACCACATGTTGACTGAATTTTTAGTGGAGACGTTTAGATGGGTAAAATTATTGGTATCGACCTGGGTACTACCAACTCTTGTGTAGCGATTATGGATGGCACTACTGCTCGCGTGCTGGAAAACGCCGAAGGCGATCGCACCACGCCTTCTATCATTGCTTATACCCAGGACGGTGAAACTCTGGTTGGTCAGCCGGCTAAACGTCAGGCAGTGACAAACCCGCAAAACACCCTGTTTGCGATTAAACGCCTGATTGGCCGCCGCTTCCAGGATGAAGAAGTTCAGCGTGACGTTTCTATCATGCCGTACAAAATTGTTGCCGCAGACAATGGCGACGCATGGCTTGATGTGAAAGGCACCCGCACCGCACCGCCGCAGATTTCTGCTGAAGTGCTGAAGAAAATGAAGAAAACCGCGGAAGATTACCTGGGTGAGCCGGTAACTGAAGCCGTTATCACCGTACCGGCATACTTCAACGATGCTCAGCGTCAGGCGACGAAAGACGCCGGTCGTATCGCGGGTCTGGAAGTTAAGCGTATCATCAACGAACCGACCGCCGCTGCGCTGGCCTACGGTCTGGATAAAGAAGTTGGCAACCGTACTATCGCGGTTTACGACCTCGGCGGCGGTACCTTCGATATCTCTATTATCGAAATTGACGAAGTTGACGGCGAAAAAACCTTCGAAGTTCTGGCAACCAACGGTGATACCCACCTCGGCGGCGAAGACTTCGATAGCCGTATGATCAACTACCTCGTTGACGAGTTTAAGAAAGATCAGGGCATTGACCTGCGTAACGACCCGCTGGCGATGCAGCGCCTGAAAGAAGCGGCAGAAAAAGCGAAAATCGAGCTTTCTTCCGCTCAGCAGACCGACGTGAACCTGCCGTACATCACCGCAGACGCCACCGGTCCGAAACACATGAACATCAAAGTGACCCGTGCGAAACTGGAAAGCCTGGTAGAAGACCTGGTTAACCGTTCTATCGAGCCGCTGAAAGTTGCGCTGCAGGATGCCGGCCTGTCCGTATCCGACATCCAGGACGTTATCCTGGTCGGTGGTCAGACTCGTATGCCGATGGTGCAGAAGAAAGTTGCCGAGTTCTTTGGTAAAGAGCCGCGTAAAGACGTTAACCCGGATGAAGCTGTTGCTATCGGCGCAGCGGTTCAGGGCGGCGTACTGACTGGCGAAGTTAAAGACGTTCTGCTGCTGGACGTGACCCCGCTGTCGCTGGGTATCGAAACCATGGGCGGCGTGATGACTGCGCTGATCAACAAGAACACCACGATCCCGACCAAGCACAGCCAGGTGTTCTCCACGGCGGAAGATAACCAGTCGGCGGTAACTATCCACGTGATTCAGGGCGAGCGTAAACGCGCCTCCGATAACAAATCACTGGGTCAGTTTAACCTCGACGGCATCAACCCGGCGCCGCGCGGCATGCCGCAGATCGAAGTAACCTTCGATATCGATGCCGATGGTATCCTGCACGTCTCCGCGAAAGATAAAAACAGCGGTAAAGAGCAGAAAATTACCATTAAAGCGTCTTCCGGCCTGAACGAAGAAGAGATCGCCAAAATGGTTCGTGAAGCGGAAGCGAACGCGGAATCTGACCGTAAGTTCGAAGAGCTGGTTCAGACCCGCAACCAGGGCGACCATCTGCTGCACAGCACGCGTAAGCAGGTTGAAGAAGCGGGCGACAAACTGCCGGCTGACGACAAAACCGCGATCGAGTCTGCGCTGACCGCGCTGGAAGCTTCCCTGAAAGGTGAAGATAAAGCCGATATCGAAGCGAAAATGCAGGCGCTGGCTCAGGCTTCCCAGAAGCTGATGGAAATTGCCCAGCAGCAGCATGCTCAGCAGCAGGCTGGCGGCGCTGAAGCTTCCGAAAGCAATGCGAAAGACGATGACGTCGTCGACGCTGAGTTTGAAGAAGTGAAAGATAAAAAATAATCGCCCTTTGAACGGGTAAAATACTGGCACGGGCGAAGAGGTTTCCTCTCCGCCCGTGCACGCATGTTAAGGGGCTGAAAACACCAATGGCAAAGCAAGATTATTACGAGATTTTAGGCGTTTCCAAAACAGCGGAAGAGCGTGAAATCAAAAAGGCGTACAAACGCCTGGCCATGAAATATCACCCGGACCGCAACCAGGGCGATAAAGAGGCCGAAGCTAAATTTAAAGAAATCAAAGAAGCCTACGAAATCCTGACGGATGACCAGAAGCGTGCGGCCTACGATCAGTACGGCCACGCCGCGTTTGAGCAGGGCGGCATGGGCGGCGGTGGCGGTGGTTTCGGCGGCGGCGCGGATTTCAGCGATATCTTTGGCGATGTTTTCGGCGACATCTTCGGCGGTGGCCGCGGTCGTCAGCGCGCGTCGCGCGGGGCTGACCTGCGTTACAACATGGATCTGACGCTGGAAGAAGCGGTTCGCGGCGTAACGAAAGAGATCCGTATCCCGACTCTGGAAGAGTGCGACGTCTGCCACGGCAGCGGCGCGAAATCGGGCAGCAAGCCGCAGACCTGTCCGACCTGTCACGGTGCCGGCCAGGTGCAGATGCGTCAGGGCTTCTTCGCCGTTCAGCAGACCTGTCCGCACTGTCAGGGCCGCGGAACGCTGATTAAAGACCCGTGCAATAAATGCCACGGTCACGGTCGGGTAGAGAAAACCAAAACGCTGTCGGTTAAAATCCCGGCGGGCGTAGACACCGGCGATCGCATTCGTCTGTCTGGCGAAGGTGAAGCCGGCGAGCACGGCGCTCCGGCCGGCGATCTGTACGTTCAGGTGCAGGTCAAACAGCACGCCATCTTTGAGCGTGAAGGCAATAACCTGTACTGCGAAGTGCCGATTAACTTCACCATGGCGGCGCTGGGCGGCGAGATCGAAGTGCCGACGCTGGATGGCCGCGTGAACCTGAAGGTGCCTGGCGAAACGCAGACCGGCAAGCTGTTCCGCATGCGCGGTAAAGGCGTGAAGTCCGTACGCGGCGGCGCGCAGGGCGATCTGCTGTGCCGCGTGGTGGTTGAAACGCCGGTTGGCCTCAACGACAAGCAGCGCCAGCTGTTGAAAGAGCTGCAGGAAAGCTTCGGCGGCCCGACGGGTGAGAACAACAGCCCGCGCTCGAAAAGCTTCTTTGACGGCGTGAAGAAATTCTTCGACGATTTGACGCGCTAATCATCGCGCTGTGTAAAAAGCCACTTTATCGCAAAGTGGCTTTTTTATTTCTCGCCGCCTATCTGCTAATAATGCCTGAAACTCGCGATCGGACACCTTGCTGATCCTTCTGTTTTATTTCGTAAAAAACGATCGAAAAGGCAATAATAATCTTATTTTTTCGATCTGTTGTGGCGATTAGAATAGCTTAAACGATGAGTCATCCTGATAGAGAGAGTAAAAAGTGAAACATTTGCAGCGTTTTTTAAGTAGCGATGCTTCCGGGGGCATTGTCCTCATTTTTGCCGCTGTGCTGGCGATGCTGTTGGCAAATACCGACGCCACCAGCGGTCTGTATCACTCCTTTTTGGAAACGCCCGTTCAGCTGCGCGTTGGCGCGTTAGAAATCAACAAGAACATGCTGCTGTGGATTAACGATGCGCTGATGGCCGTCTTCTTTCTGCTGATTGGCCTCGAAGTGAAGCGCGAGATGCTGCATGGCGCGCTGGCCAGCCGTCGGCAGGCGGTTTTTCCGGCGATCGCCGCGCTGGGCGGAATGGTGGTTCCGGCGCTGATTTATCTGGCGTTTAACGCTCAGGATCCGCTGGCCCGGCAAGGTTGGGCCATTCCGACGGCGACCGATATCGCCTTTGCGCTGGGCGTGCTGGCGCTGCTGGGAAGCCGGGTGCCCACCGCGCTGAAAGTATTCCTGATGGCGCTGGCCATTATTGATGACCTGGGGGCGATCGTTATCATTGCCCTGTTCTATACTCACCACCTCTCGATGCTGTCGCTGGTGGTCGCGGCCGGAGCCATCGTCGTGCTGGCGGCACTCAATTGGTGCGGCGTACGGCGGACCGGTATTTATATTCTGGTGGGCGTTGTGTTGTGGACCGCGGTGTTGAAATCCGGCGTGCACGCGACCTTAGCCGGGGTAATTGTCGGCTTTATGATCCCACTGAAGGAGCAGGACGGCAAATCGCCGGCCAGGCAGCTTGAGCACGTTCTGCATCCGTGGGTGGCCTGGCTGATTTTGCCGCTTTTCGCCTTCGCCAATGCCGGCGTGTCGCTGCAAGGAGTGATGCCTCAAGGGCTGACCTCGCTACTGCCGCTGGGCATTATTGCCGGATTGTTAATTGGTAAGCCATTGGGTATTAGCCTGTTCTGCTGGCTGGCGCTGAAGTTCCGATGGGCTTCATTGCCGGAGGGCGCCACCTATAAACAGGTTATGGCCGTCGGCGTGCTGTGCGGGATTGGCTTCACCATGTCGATTTTCATCGCCAGTCTGGCCTTCGGTAGCGTGAGCCCTGAATTAATCACCTGGGCGAAGCTGGGGATCCTGACGGGATCCCTCATGTCGGCGGTCATCGGCTATACGATTCTTAGGATGCGGATGGCGGCTCCCGCCGCCGTTTAACCTTCAAGCGAGAGCCGGCAAAGGCTCTCGCGGCATTATCAGGGAGAGAAATATGTCGCATATGAATTACAACCACCTTTATTACTTCTGGCACGTCTACAAGGAAGGCTCCGTGGTCGGGGCGGCGGAAGCGCTATTTCTGACGCCACAGACCATCACCGGGCAAATTAAAGCGCTTGAAGAGCGCCTGCAGGGCAAGCTGTTTAAGCGTAAGGGCAGGGGACTGGAGCCGAGCGAGCTGGGTGAACTGGTGTTCCGCTATGCCGACCGCATGTTTACGCTAAGCCAGGAGATGCTGGATATCGTCAACTATCGCAAGGAGTCTAATCTGCTGTTCGACGTTGGCGTGGCGGATGCGCTCTCGAAGCGGCTGGTGAGCGGCGTGCTGGATGCCGCGGTGGTTGAGGATGAGCAGATCCATCTGCGCTGCTTTGAATCGACCCACGAGATGCTGCTGGAGCAGCTGAGCCAGCATAAGCTCGATATGATTATCTCCGATTGCCCCATCGATTCAACCCAGCAGGAGGGGCTGTTCTCGGTGCGCATCGGCGAATGCAGCGTGAGCTTCTGGTGTATGAATCCGCCGCCGGAGAAGCCGTTTCCCGCCTGCCTTGAGGAGCGCCGCCTGCTGATCCCCGGCCGGCGTTCGATGCTGGGCCGCAAGCTGCTGAACTGGTTTAATTCGCAGGGGCTCAAGGTTGAGATCCTCGGGGAGTTTGATGACGCGGCGCTGATGAAGGCGTTCGGCGCGGCGCACAATGCGATTTTTGTCGCGCCGACGCTCTACGCGCATGATTTCTACCACGACGAGTCGATTACAGAGATTGGCCGGATGGAGAACGTGATGGAGGAGTATCACGCCATTTTTGCCGAGCGCATGATCCAGCACCCGGCGGTACAGCGTATCTGTAACCGCGACTACTCGGCGCTCTTCACCTCACCGCCGCGCTGACGGGCGGCAGATTTCAGGCATAAAAAAACCCGCTTTCGCGGGTTTTTCTACAAAGCGATAACAAGCGGGCGATTAAGCCAGTTTGTTGATCTGAGCGGTCAGGTTTGCTTTATGACGCGCAGCTTTGTTTTTGTGGATCAGACCTTTAGCAGCCTGACGGTCCACGATCGGTTGCATTTCGTTAAATGCTTTCAGTGCAGTAGCTTTGTCGCCAGCTTCGATAGCTGCGTATACTTTCTTGATGAAAGTACGCATCATAGAGCGACGGCTAGCGTTGTGCTTGCGGGCCTTTTCAGACTGAACGGCGCGCTTCTTAGCTGATTTGATATTAGCCAAGGTCCAACTCCCAAATGTGTTCTATATGGACAATTCAAAGGCCGAGGAGAATGCCCGTTTAGCCTTCTTTTGTCAATGGATTTGTGCAAATAAGCGGCGCTTAAAACAACGACGCTTTATTACGTAGTGATGGCGCAAGATTCTATCAGCTTGTTGCAGGCGAATACAGCCTTTCCACCATAAAAATCGACGGGCCCGCGCAGTTTTCCCCGCATTGCGGCGCTGAGTTGATGAATTCTCGGGATCTTTCAACGAAGAGGTGCAATCGCTGGTTAACGTCGCCAGTTGTACAAGGTATACTCGGACGATTTTCACTGTTTTGAGCCAGACATGAAGCTGATACGCGGCATACATAATCTCAGCCAGGCCCCGCGCGGGTGCGTGCTGACCATTGGTAATTTTGACGGCGTGCACCGCGGGCATCAGGCGCTGCTGCAGCGGCTGCGCGCAGAGGGCCGCCAGCGTGGCTTACCGGTGGTGGTGATGATTTTCGAACCGCAGCCGCTGGAGCTGTTTGCCGCCGATAAGGCGCCCGCACGCCTGACGCGCCTGCGTGAAAAGCTGCGCTATCTGGCGGAAAGCGGCGTCGACTACGTGCTGTGCGTGCGGTTCGACCGACGCTTTGCCGCCCTGACCGCTCAGGACTTTATCAGCGAACTGCTGGTCCGCCGGCTGGGCGTGCAGTTCCTCGCCGTGGGCGATGATTTCCGCTTTGGCGCTGGTCGTCAGGGGGATTTCTTGTTATTACAGAAAGCCGGGGCGGAGTTTGGCTTTGACGTCACCAGCACCCAGACCTTCTGTGAAGGCGGCGTCCGCATCAGCAGCACCGCGGTGCGGCAGGCGCTGGCGGATGACGATCTGGCTCTCGCAGAAACCCTGCTGGGCCATCCGTTTACCATCTCCGGACGCGTGGTCCACGGCGATGAACTGGGGCGCACCATCGGCTTCCCGACGGCGAACTTACCGCTACGTCGTCAGGTTTCCCCGGTTAAAGGGGTCTATGCGGTGGAAGTGACGGGGCTTGGCGACAAACCTTTGCCGGGGGTCGCCAATATCGGCACTCGCCCAACGGTCGCCGGCGTCCGTCAACAGCTGGAAGTGCATCTGCTGGACGTTGTAATGGACCTCTACGGTCGCCATATAGATGTAATACTGCGTAAAAAAATACGTAACGAACAGCGATTTGCGTCGCTCGATGAGCTGAAGGCGCAAATTGCACGTGATGAGTTAACGGCCCGAGAGCTTTTTGGGCTGACCAGCCAGGCATAAACCTGTTGGTGTTTATCAAACCGAAATACGGAACCGAGAATCTGATGAGTGACTATAAATCCACCCTGAATTTGCCGGAAACAGGGTTCCCGATGCGTGGCGATCTCGCCAAGCGCGAACCGGGAATGCTGGCGCGTTGGACCGATGATGATCTGTACGGCATCATCCGTGCGGCGAAAAAAGGCAAAAAAACCTTCATTCTGCATGATGGCCCTCCTTATGCGAATGGCAGCATTCATATTGGTCACTCGGTTAACAAGATTCTGAAAGACATTATCGTTAAGTCCAAAGGGCTGGCGGGCTACGATTCTCCCTACGTTCCGGGCTGGGACTGCCACGGTCTGCCGATCGAACTGAAAGTGGAGCAGGAATACGGCAAGCCGGGTGAGAAGTTCACCGCGGCCGAGTTCCGCGCCAAGTGCCGCGAATACGCCGCGACCCAGGTTGACGGCCAGCGTAAAGACTTTATCCGTCTTGGCGTGCTGGGCGACTGGTCGCATCCGTACCTGACCATGGACTTCAAAACCGAAGCCAATATCATCCGCGCGCTGGGTAAAATCATCGGCAACGGCCACCTGCACAAAGGCGCGAAGCCGGTGCACTGGTGCGTCGACTGCCGCTCCGCGCTGGCGGAAGCGGAAGTTGAGTATTACGACAAAACCTCTCCGTCTATCGACGTGGCGTTCCATGCGGTCGATAAAGCGGCGGTGCTGGCGAAATTCGGCGTCGCCGACGTCAGCGGCCCGGTTTCCCTGGTTATCTGGACCACCACGCCGTGGACCCTGCCGGCTAACCGCGCCATCTCCCTGTCGCCGGAGTTCGACTATGCGCTGGTGCAGGTTGACGGCCAGGCGCTGGTCCTGGCGAAAGACCTGGTTGAAAGCGTGATGAAGCGTACGGGCGTTGCGGATTACACCATTCTTGCGGTGGTCAACGGCGCCGGGCTGGAGCTGATGCGCTTTAAGCATCCGTTCCTCGACTTCGACGTTCCGGCGATCCTCGGCGACCACGTTACCCTCGATGCGGGTACCGGAGCGGTGCATACCGCCGGCGGCCACGGCCCTGACGACTACACCATCAGCCAGAAATATGGTCTGGAAATCGCCAATCCGGTGGGGCCGGACGGCGCCTACCTGCCGGGAACCTGGCCGTCGCTGGACGGTATCAACGTCTTCAAAGCTAACGACATCATCGTTGAGCTGCTGCGTGACAGTGGCGCGCTGCTGCACGTCGAAAAAATGCAGCACAGCTATCCGTGCTGCTGGCGCCACAAGTCGCCGATCATCTTCCGCGCCACGCCGCAGTGGTTCGTCAGCATGGATCAGAAAGGCCTGCGCGCGCAGTCGCTGAAAGAGATCAAAGGCGTGCAGTGGATCCCGGACTGGGGCCAGGCGCGTATCGAATCGATGGTTGCCAACCGTCCTGACTGGTGTATCTCCCGTCAGCGTACCTGGGGCGTTCCGATGTCCCTGTTCGTGCATAAAGAGACCCAGGAGCTGCATCCGCGCACCCTGGAGCTAATGGAAGAAGTGGCGAAGCGCGTTGAGGTTGACGGTATTCAGGCGTGGTGGGATCTCGACTCCCGCGACATCCTCGGTGCCGATGCCGACAGCTACGAGAAAGTGCCGGATACCCTCGACGTGTGGTTCGACTCCGGCTCTACCCACTCCTCGGTGGTGGACGTGCGTCCGGAGTTTGCCGGTCACGCCGCCGATATGTATCTGGAAGGTTCCGACCAGCACCGCGGCTGGTTCATGTCCTCGCTGATGATCTCCACGGCGATGAAGGGCAAAGCGCCGTATCGCCAGGTGCTGACCCACGGCTTTACCGTTGATGGCCAGGGCCGCAAGATGTCCAAATCCATCGGCAATACCGTCTCTCCGCAGGACGTGATGAACAAGCTGGGCGCGGATATCCTGCGCCTGTGGGTGGCTTCCACCGACTATACCGGCGAAATGGCGGTCTCCGATGAGATCCTCAAACGCGCCGCCGACAGCTATCGTCGCATCCGTAACACCGCGCGCTTCCTGCTGGCGAACCTTAACGGTTTCGACCCGCAGACCGACATGGTGAAACCGGAAGAGATGGTGGTGCTCGATCGCTGGGCGGTGGGCTGCGCGCAAGCGGCGCAGGAAGATATCCTCAAAGCCTACGAGTCCTACGATTTCCACGAAGTGGTGCAGCGCCTGATGCGCTTCTGCTCCATCGAGATGGGCTCGTTCTACCTCGACATCATCAAAGACCGCCAGTACACCGCGAAGGCGGACAGCGTGGCGCGTCGCAGTCTGCCAGACCGCGCTGTTCCACATCGTGGAAGCGCTGGTGCGCTGGATGGCGCCGATCATGTCCTTCACCGCCGACGAAATCTGGGGCTACCTGCCGGGTTCCCGCGAGAAATACGTCTTCACCGGCGAGTGGTATGAAGGCCTGTTTGGCCTGGCCGACGACGAAGCGATGAACGATGGCTTCTGGGACGAGCTGCTGAAAGTACGCGGCGAAGTCAACAAGGTTATCGAGCAGGCGCGCGCCGACAAGCTGGTGGGCGGCTCTCTTGAGGCGGCGGTGACGCTGTATGCCGATAGCGAGCTGGCGGCGAAGCTGCACGCGCTGGGCGATGAGCTGCGCTTTGTCCTGTTAACCTCCGGGGCGAAAGTTGCCGATTACGCGCAGGCGCCAGCTGATGCCTGGCAGAGTGAACTGCTGAAGGGTCTGAAGGTGGTGCTGAGCAAAGCGGAAGGCGATAAGTGCCCACGCTGCTGGCACTACACCAGCGACGTCGGCAAGGTGGCGGAACACGCGGAAATCTGCGGTCGCTGTGTCAGCAACGTCGCCGGTGACGGCGAACAACGTAAGTTTGCCTGATGAGTAAATCTGTCTGTTCAACCGGGCTACGCTGGCTGTGGGTCGTCGTCGCCGTGCTGATTATCGATCTGGGCAGCAAATTCCTGATCCTCCAGAACTTTGCTCTGGGGGATACGGTTTCGCTGTTCCCATCGCTGAACCTGCACTATGCGCGCAACTACGGCGCTGCCTTTAGCTTCCTCGCCGATAGCGGCGGCTGGCAGCGCTGGTTCTTTGCGGGGATCGCCCTCGGCATCTGCGTGATTCTGACGGTGCTGATGTACCGCTCAAAGGCGACGCAGAAGCTGAATAACATCGCCTACGCGCTGATTATTGGCGGGGCGTTAGGCAACCTGTTCGACCGGCTGTGGCACGGTTTTGTCGTCGATATGATTGATTTCTACGTCGGTGAGTGGCATTTCGCCACCTTCAACCTGGCCGATACCGCCATCTGTATCGGCGCGGCGCTGATTGTGCTGGAGGGCTTTTTGCCCGGCGCTGCGAAGAAAACCGCGTAATCCTTGCCGGGTGGCGTTTTCGCCGGCCCGGCCTACATTATAAGCGTACCCCGCCGCCGCGCGGGGGAAACGCAGAACCAACTTAGAGCAAACCTGCATGTCAAACTCTGTACAGAGCAACAGCGGGGTGCTGGTGCACTTCACGCTGAAACTTGATGATGGCTCCACCGCGGAGTCTACGCGCAATAACGGCAAGCCGGCGCTGTTCCGTCTCGGCGATGCTTCGCTCTCCGAGGGGCTCGAGCAGCACCTGCTGGGGCTGAAGGCGGGGGATAAAACCAACTTCTCTCTCGAGCCTGATGCCGCGTTTGGCGTACCCAGCCCGGACCTGATTCAGTACTTCTCCCGCCGCGAATTTATCGATGCGGGCGAGCCGGAAATTGGCGCAATTATGCTCTTTACCGCAATGGATGGCAGCGAAATGCCCGGCGTGATTCGGGAAGTTAACGGCGACTCTATCACCGTTGATTTCAACCATCCGCTGGCCGGGCGCACCGTTCATTTTGATATTGAAGTGCTGGAAGTCGATCCGGCGCTGGAGGAGTAAAATGCAGATCCTGTTGGCTAACCCGCGCGGCTTCTGCGCCGGCGTTGACCGTGCTATCAGCATTGTCGAAAACGCGCTGACGCTGTACGGCGCGCCGATCTATGTTCGTCATGAAGTGGTGCATAACCGCTATGTGGTCGATAGCCTGCGCAAGCGCGGCGCTATTTTTATCGAGCAAATCGGTGAAGTGCCGGACGGCGCGATCCTGATTTTCTCCGCCCACGGTGTCTCGCAGGCGGTACGCAACGAAGCGAAAAACCGCGACCTGACGGTCTTTGATGCCACCTGTCCGCTGGTGACCAAGGTGCATATGGAAGTGGCTCGCGCCAGCCGCCGCGGCGAAGAGTCGATTCTGATCGGTCACGCCGGCCACCCGGAAGTCGAGGGGACGATGGGCCAGTACAGCAACCCGCAGGGGGGCATGTACCTGGTGGAGTCGCCGGACGACGTCTGGACGCTGGAGGTGAAAAACGACGCCAGGCTGTCGTTTATGACCCAGACCACGCTCTCCGTTGATGACACCTCTGATGTCATTGACGCCCTGCGCGAGCGCTTCCCGAAAATTGTCGGGCCGCGTAAAGACGATATTTGCTATGCCACCACCAACCGCCAGGAAGCGGTACGCGCGCTGGCGGAGCAGGCGGACGTGGTGCTGGTGGTGGGGTCGAAGAACTCCTCCAACTCCAACCGTCTGGCCGAACTCGCGCAGCGCATGGGGAAAGCGGCGTATCTGATCGATGATGCGGCCGATATCCAGGAGTCGTGGGTCAAAGCGGCTAAATGCGTGGGCGTGACCGCCGGCGCATCGGCGCCGGATATTCTGGTGCAGAACGTGATCGCTCGCCTGCAGGAGTTGGGCGGCGGCGAAGCGGTGCCGCTGGAAGGGCGCGAAGAGAATATTGTCTTTGAAGTGCCTAAAGAGCTGCGGGTTGATGTCCGTGAAGTAGAGTAAGTTCTTTACGCCGTCAGTATGCGAAGATGCCAGACTTAACGTCCGGCATTTTTTTTGGAGAATTTATGCGCTTACCGATCGTTCTTGATACCGATCCCGGCATTGATGATGCGGCGGCGATCGCCGCCGCGCTGTTCGCGCCCGAGCTGGATCTACAGCTGATGACCACGGTGGCCGGCAACGTGTCGGTGGAGAAAACCACCCGCAATGCGCTGCAGCTGCTGCATTTCTGGAACGCCGACGTTCCGCTGGCTCAGGGAGCCTCGATGCCCCTGCTGCGCCCGCTGCGCGATGCGGCCTCCGTGCACGGCGAGTCGGGGATGGAGGGATATGATTTTGTCGAGCATGACGGCCAGCCGCTGCAGAAGCCGGCGTTTCAGGCCATTCGCGATGCGCTGATGCACGCCCCGCAGCCGATGACGCTGGTGGCCATTGGCCCGCTGACCAACATTGCGCTGCTGCTGACGCAGTATCCGGAGTGTCGGTTTAACATTCGCCGTCTGGTGATTATGGGCGGCTCCGCCGGGCGCGGTAACTTCACCCCCAACGCCGAGTTCAATATTGCCATCGATCCGGAAGCCGCGGCCAAAGTGTTTCAGAGCGGGCTGGAGATCGTGATGTGCGGGCTGGATGTCACCAATCAGGCCATGCTGGCGCCGGAGTATCTCGCCACGCTGCCGACGCTGAACAGGACCGGGAAAATGCTCCACGCGCTGTTCAGCCACTACCGCAGCGGCAGCATGGAGAGCGGGCTGCGCATGCATGACCTGTGCGCCATCGCCTGGCTGGTTCGCCCGGAGCTGTTTACCCTTAAATCGTGCTTTGTGGCGGTCGAAACGCAGGGGAGCTGGACGGCGGGCACCACGGTCGTTGATATCGAAGGCCGCCTTGGCCAGCCGGCCAACGCCAGCGTGGCGCTGGACCTGGACGTGGCAGGCTTCCAGCGCTGGGTCGCGGAAGTGCTGGCGCTGGCGCCATAGGCCGCTTAGCGGCGATAAATTTTCTCGCTGAGATAGTCAATCATGGCCCGCATTCTGGCGGGCATATGTTTATTGCCCGCCCACAGCAGCCACAGCTGGCCGGAGTAGCTGCTGATAAACTCCCATTCAGCCAGCACCTGGACGATCTCCCCGCGCTCCAGCGCTTCGCGGGCGGTAAACAGCGGCAGGCTGCCAATGCCTAAATTCTGCTTCACCGCGTCCAGCCGCACGGCGGTGTGGTTGGCGGCGTAGCGTCCCCGGGTCTGAACGGTCTCTGTTTTTCCTTCACGACGAAATTTCCAGCGCGCATCGGCAGGCGTTTCGCCGAGGCTGATGCAGCTATGGGCGCGCAGATCCTGCGGATTTTGCGGCGCGCCGTGCTGCTGTAAATAGTGCGGGGTGGCGCAGATCACGTGGCCGATCGGCATTAGCGGCCTGCCGTGGAGTCCCGGCGAAGGCGAATGGGTGATGCGCAGCGCCAGGTCGATACCATCATCAATCAGATCCAGATAGCGATCTTCGAGACGCAGGCAGACGTCAACCTGCGGAAAGCGGGTCAGAAACTCAGTCATCAGCGGATGGATAACAAACCGCCCGACGGCCTTCGGCACGCTGAGCGTCAGCTTGCCCTGCGCCACCTGCTGGGTGCTGCTGGCGGCATCCATCGCCAGGCGCGCGGCTTCCAGCATCTCCAGCGCATGGGCGTAAACCGTTTTGCCGGCATCGCTCAGGCGGAGTTTGCGCGTGGAGCGGTGCAGCAGCTTGCTGCCCATCTCCCGTTCAAGGCGCGAGACGCTGCGGCTGACCGCCGAGGGCGTGGTTCCCGCAAGCCGGGCGACCGCGGAAAAGCTGCCCTGCTCGACGATTTGCACGAAGAGGGCCAAATCGGGAAGTAAGCTTAAGTTCATTTGTGCTCTCTAAGCAAAGGTGCATTGACGGATGGCAGGATTATCGCTGCGCGTATTATCAATATACTGTGCGCAAAGAGAGGAGAACAACCATGACCGAACGTCTTTATTACACCAGCGATGCCACCGAAGGGCGCGCGCGGGTGGTGAGTCTGCGTAGAGCAGGCCGATGGCCGCTACGCAATAGAACTGGACCGGACGCTGTTTCATCCGCAGGGCGGCGGGCAGCCGGCGGATCGCGGCTGGATAGCGGAGATCGCCGTTGAAGGGGTGACGGCGTTTGGCGACAGCATTCTGCACCTTGTCCCGCAGCCGCTGGTCCCGGGCGAGGTGGAGATGCGGATTGATGCCACGGTGCGGCATCAGCATGCCCGCCTGCACTCCGCTGGCCACCTGATTGGCCTGGCGGGAGAGCAGTACGGCTGGCAGCCGACGAAGGCCCATCACTGGCCCGGAGAGGGGCGGATTACCTTCACTTCGGGCGCTAACGCGGCCCTGCCGGAGGCCGGCGCGCTGCAGGCAAAGATTGCCGGCTGGCGGGCGGAAAACCTGCCGCGCCATATCTCCGTGACCGACGGGCTGCGCAGGGTAGGATTTGGTTCCCTGCCTGCCTATCCCTGCGGCGGAACCCACGTTGCCAGCCTCTCCGAGCTGGGCGAGGTGGCGATCGCTCAGGTGAAAATGAAAAAGGGCCAGCTGATCGTGAGCTACACGCTGGCGTGAAGGTACATTTGCGGTGCCGGCTGTGACATCCGCTACAAAGTCATCCGCTCGCCCTTGGGTTAATCGATTAATCAGCTAAGCTGATTGTGCTGTTCTCCTTGGGCCGGAGACAAATATGAATCCTTTCTTTTTCCAGCCGCCGCAGGTGGCGTGGGCCAGCGGCCTGTTTTCCGACGGCCCGCTGCTGCGCAAGTCGACGCGTATTCAGGATCTGGTCGGCGTTTTTGCCGATGAACGAACCCGTCTGACGATGGCGGGCGACCGCGTAGTGTACGAAGTTGAGATGCTCGATACCTCCTCCGCACCGGGCGAGCTTTATACCGGCGTAACCCGTCTCCAACCCGGCAAAGTCGGGGATGAATTTTTTATGACCCGCGGGCACTTTCACGCCCGCCGCGAGCAGGGCGAAGTCTACTTCGGCCTGCGCGGCGGCGGCCTGCTGCTACTGCAAAACGAGCGCCGGGAAACCCGTCTGGAGAAGGTTTTCGCCGGCTCGGTGCACGTTATCCCCGGCTATACCGCCCACCGCCTGATCAACACCGGCAGCGATATTCTGTCGGCGCTGGCGGTGTGGCCTGCCGCTGCCGGGCATGATTATGCGGCGCTGGACGGCGGCTTCAGGCTGCGGGTCGTGGAGGAGAACCAGACGATTCAGGCAAAGGAGGTGCAGAATGGCTGACTCCGCCCGCGCCTGGGGCCTGGATATGACGATTCACCAGAACCCTCCTGGTTTTAGCTACGGCAATGACGTGACCGGGCCGATGCCGGAAATCCGTCGCCTCGATCAGATCCGCGCCTCGCTGCGCGATCCGCACTGTACAGAGCCGGATGAGGTCTATGCGATCGCCATGGACGTGGCGCGCATGCAGGATCGCGATGAGCTGAAAAAGCGCATGCTGCTGTTTGGCGTCGTGACCTACGCCGCCGGAAGGCTGGGGGAAGAGCCGGTGCGCAGCCAGGGCCATATTCATCGTATTAGCCAGCACAGCGGCTGGTCGCCGCCGGAGCTGTATGAGATCTGGCAGGGGAGGGCGATTATCTATATGCAGGAGCGGGTGGAGGACGACCCGGGCCGCTGCTTTGCGGTAATTGCCGAACCCGGCGATAAGGTGCTGGTGCCGCCGGGCTGGGGGCACGCGACCATTTCCGCCGATCCCGAGGTGCCGCTGACCTTCGGCGCCTGGTGCGATCGGGAGTACGGCTTTGAATATGATGCCGTGCGGGCGCATAAGGGGCTGGCGTGGTACCCGCTGCTGCAGGACAAGCACATTATCTGGCAGCATAATTCACGCTATCTTCCCGGCCGCCTGCAGGCGATTACGCCGCGCCGGTACGTCGAGTTTGGCATCACCTCCGCGCCGATTTATCAGCAGTTTATCGACGATCCCGCCCGCCTGCAGTTTATCTCCAGCCCCGACAGGACGGCGGAGCTGTGGCACAACTTTCACCCATAAAAAAACCGGGGCGCGATGCCCCGGTTCAGATATTGGCGCTCCAGGCGGCGACCCCGGCTTGCGAAGCGGGGCCGCGTTCGCGGCTAGCCGGCAAACAGGCCGCTGGCGACGCCTGCCGCAGCCAGCACCAGCAGCATGACCATCGCCTTCACCGGCGAAACGCCGCGCTTCGCCATTAAATACCAGGTTCCCAGCACCACCACCAGCGGCAGGAGTTGCGGGAATATGCCGTCCAGCATCTGTTGGATGTGGATATTGACGCCGTCGCGGGTAATGAACTCCAGCCCGGTTCCCAGCTTCACGTAGCTCGCCGCGACGCCGCCCATCACGAAGACGCCGAGCAGCGACAGGGCCTCGCGCAGGCGGGTGGAGCGGCTGCTGACCAGCATCTCCACCGAGCCGGAGCCCATTTTGTAGCCTTTTAAAAACAGGAACCACGAGCCGGGGATAATAATCGCCAGCCAGGCGACGATATAAAACAGCGGCCCGAGGACGTTGCCGCCCGCCGCCAGCGCCATGCCGATACTCAGCAGAATAGGGATCAGCATGCCCGGGATCATCGAGTCGCCGATCCCGGCGATCGGCCCCATCAGGCCAACCTTCAGGGTGTTGATCGTCTCACCGCCGATGGGCTCGCCGTTGGCTTTTTTCTCTTCCAGTCCGAGCACCATCCCATTAACGATCGCGCCGATCTGCGGCTCGGTATTGTAGAAGGAGGCGTGGCGGCGCAGCATTTCCGTGCGCTGGGCGGCGTCCGGATAGAGCTTTTTTGCCACCGGCAGCATACTCAGGCAGAAGCCGAACGACTCCAGGCGCTCAAAGCTCATCGACGAGAGATTGTGCATCATCCACGCCCGCCAGCAGCGGCGCAGATCTTTACGGTTCAGGGTACGTTCTTCCATCAGAATTCATCCTCATCATCGACGACCGGCCTGCTGCTCTCAGCCTGCTGCGGTTCCGGCTTATAGTTGTAGTGGATCAGCGCCAGCAGCGAGCCCACGATCACCAGCGCGACCATGTTGAGCTTTAAAAAGACGATGCAGACGAACCCGACGAGAAAATAGATCAGCATGCTGTAGTTCTTGATGATCTGTTTAAGCAGAATCGCGATCCCCACCGCCGGCAGAATGCCGCCCAGCACGTTCATCGTCGCGAGCACGATTTTCGGCAGGCTGTCCATAAAGCCGCTGATGTACTGGGCGCCAAAATAGACCGCAATAAAGGTGGGAACAAAACGCAGAATGAAGTTGCTGACCTGCGGCCAGATCGCGCTGTTCAGATAAATACCGCGCTCATCGCCGCGCTCCAGCGCCACGTCGGCACGATGGTTCCAGAAGGAGTTCAGCACCATCATCGCGTTGAACAAAACCGTGCCGGCGATACCGATAGTCGCCGCCAGCGCCACCGCGACTTCCGGTCCTTTACCCGACAAAATACCCAGCGCAATCGCCGGCCAGGCGACGAAGTTGAGGTCGGCGGGCATTGAGCCGCCCGGCGTCACCATGGCGATATACACCGCCTGGACCGCAACGCCTATCACGATCCCGGTCTTCAGGTCGCCTAAAATCAGGCCGACCAGCATGCCGGAGACCAGCGGCCGGGTAATTAGATACCAGCCGCCGGTCAGGCCTAAAAGCCAGGGGCTACTGAGGGCCCCGAGGTAACAAAGAATGCCAATCAGCGTAGCTTCTCATCCGCTCCTTATTTCAGCTTCTGCCGCGCGTCCTGCCAGCTGTAGCAGCTGGCATCTGGCACCAGACGGAATTCAACGTGATGCCCGCGCTGCACCAGCCAGTCAAAGGCGGCGATCTCGGCGGCGTTAACCGACTGATTCGGCCCAATGGTGGTGGTATCGGCGCGGGCGCTCATCGGGCCAACGTTGATTTTGCCGTTGCCATTTTTCAGGCTGATCCCCGCCGCTTCCAGGCGCTGTAAGGTGACCGGGGATTTGCCGATCACGAAATAGCGTTTCTCGCTGGCGATGACTTTGGGTAACTTTTCAATGGCCGTGGCGGTGTCAAACAGCCAGACCTTGAGGTCCTGCACGGCGCCTTTCATCACCGATGAGAGGAGCGGGTCGGCCGCGACGGCGTCGTCAATCGCCACGATCCCGTCGCAGGGCAACTCTTTGGCCCAGCGCGTCACGAGCTGCCCATGGATCACCCGGTCGTCAATACGTACAAAAGAGATACTCATCAGCGTTTTCCTCTAAAAATCATCTGGCTGAACGGCTAAAACCGGGGTGGCTTTAATCAGGGTTGGTACGGTTAACGCCAGCAGCCGTTCGGCAGCGGCGTGGACATCCGTCAGGTGGAAAATTTCGTCACACTGCAGCAGCATCGGGAAATTCACCCCCGCCAGTACGGCGACGGGGGGCGTTGTCTGCGCGGAGAAGGCGTGCAGGCAGGCGACGTTCCACGGCGTTCCGCTTTGCATATCGCACAGCACCAGTACGCCGTCGGCCTGCTGCCCGGCGCCGTCCAGCGCGCGGGCAAAATCCTGCTTAAAGCCTTCGATGCCCGCCTGCTCGTCGAGGGTGACGGTTGCGATAGACGGCAGCTCGCCGTAAACCATCCTTCCGCTGGCCAACAGGGCGTCAGCCAGCGGGCCGTGAGTGGCAACAATAACGTTAATCATGACCTTATCCTCTTACCCAGGCTTTGATGGTGGCCAGCTGCTGTCCGCTGCCTTTACCCGCCGGCGAAATACGGTACTCCCCGACGGCGGCCGGAATGATAAAGGTCTCGGCGTAGCGCACGCTGAAGGGGGCAAAGGCGCCGCTCGGGCTGTCGACCACCGCTTCTGCACCCTCTACCAGGTTCAAAACGTTAACCCCGCCGTGGGTATGGTGGGTGACCGGCGCGCTGAACCAGTGGCGGCGGGTCTCGATAAACTCGCGCTCGTGCATTCCCGTGCGCTCCTCCCGCCAGCCTTCACCTTCGGCAATGGGCTCAAGGCGGTTAACCAGGTTGTCGTTGACCCACCGCGTATCGCGCTGCCAGTCAATAACCTGTTCGCCGTGCTGCAGATGCACCGGGCGAGGCAATCCGTCTAAACCTAAACGTCCCCAGTCCCAGAGCTTGAAGGTGAAAATATACGGCGTGGCGCTGATTTCGAGCACCATTGCGCCGCGCCCTGAACAGTGCACCGTACCGGCAGGGATAAGAAAGTGATCGTGCTTGCGCGCCGGGATTTGGTTAACGAAGCGCCGATCGTCGAAGGCTTTCTCGCCGCGACCGGCGGCCTGCAGATCGGCGAGCATCTCCTGCGGTTCGATCCCCGTTTTCGTCCCGAGGTAGACGACGGCTTCCGGCTCCGCCTCAAGGATGTAGTAGCTCTCATCCTGGGTGTAGTGCATACCAAACTGCTGCTGGATATATTCGGTTATCGGATGAACCTGGAAACTCAGGTTTTGCCCGCCGATGGTGTCGAGAAAATCAAACCGGATCGGGAACTCGGCGCCGAAGCGGGCGTGGACTTTTTCACCCAGCAGCGCGCGGGGGTGCAGCAGCACCAGGTCCTGGGAGGGGATCTCGATCCGTACGTCACCAAAACGCAGTAACAGGCTGTTTTCCTCGGGCACGCAATCAAAACACCACGCGTAGTTGGCGGCCGTAGGATCGAGATCGAACCGTTGCTTCATCCACTGTCCGCCCCAGACGCCGGGAGCGAAGAAGGGGACAACGCGGAAAGGCTGGGTGGTGGTCTGCCGTAGCCCGGCGCGCAGCGCTTCGCCGCTGACCAGGGCCGGAGCCTCTTTTATCGTGGTATCAAGTAAAAAATCGGCGCGTTTGAGCAGCGGCACCTTATGGCGATCGAAGACGCGCCACTCAATGAAAAAGGCGCGCTTGTAGCGGCGGAGGATATCTTCATCCTGATTATCCGCCCCCCAGTTCCCCAGGCCGCTATGGCGCATGCGCTGCTGGATCTCCCAGCGCGGCATGTCGGCGTACACCAGCAGATCGCCGGGATGAACCAGCGCCGCGCCGGGCCCATAGATGAGCACCACGCCCTCGCTGGCGGCCGCGACCTGCTGGCGCAGCTGCTCCAGTTTTGCGGGATCGAAAAACTCGTCCAGCTGGTGGCAGGAAAGCACGCCGAACACGCGGTCGTCGGTAAGATTGCGCGCCAGCAGGGCGTGGATGGCCTGCTCGTCGCGGCGGGCGGACTCGACGTTAAGCGTCAGCGCGCCGCCGAGCGTCGGCAGCAGATGCAGTTCCAGCTCTTCCAGCCGCACGCCGGGATAGCAATCGACAACCAGCACGGTTCTCGCGGCCGCCGACGTCCTCGCGCTAAGCGCGGTACGGATGGACTCCCAGCCCTGCCAGGCGTGGTCGTCATAGCCCCGAACCGCAACCTCAGGGTATTTGTTATAGGTGGTTTGCATTTTCACTCTCCATATTGGCTAAATGAAGATTAATCGATTAACCTTGTTTTGGCAGTGTGGTTAACGCGATTAACCCGCCATAATCGACAAGTCAGGCGGCGAAAGGGCCTTTAATGTGAGGACTGTCACAGGGAAAAATCCATAACTTGGGTTATTCGATTAACCTGTGGTGAATAAACGGGAGGGGTGATGACGACAGTGACGCTGGCGCAGGTGGCGGAAAGAGCGGGGGTATCAACGGCGACCGTTTCGATGGTGCTGCGTAACCGGGGGCGGATTTCGCAGGCCACGCGCGAAAGGGTACTCAAGGCGCTGGATGACGCGGGTTATGTCTACAACCAGACCGCCGCCAATCTGCGCAACCGCAGCAGCAATCAGGTCGGGCTGCTGCTGCACGATATTACTAACCCCTTTTATGGCGAGATGACGGCGGGTCTGAGCCATGAAATGGAGCGGCACGAGCTGCTGCTGTTTCTGGCTAACAGCGAAGAGTCGGGGGAACGCCAGCAAAAATTTGTCGATTCGCTGATGCGCAACAACGCCTGCGGCATGGTGCTGTGCGCCGCGCGGGAGACGCCGCCCTCATTTTTTGACGCCCTGAAGCGGCGCAATATTCCGGCCATTATGGTGGTTCGCCCGCTCAGCGATCCGGATTTTGATTTCGTCGGCACCGATAACTTCCTCGGCACCCAGATGGCGACGCGGCATTTGCTGAAAATGGGCCACCGGAATATTGCCTTTATCGGCGGCAGCCCGAGCTCGGGCACCCGGGCGCAGCGCATCGGCGGCTTTACCAGCACGCTGCTGGAAAGCGGGATCTCGCCCAACCCGCTGTGGATTGTTACCGCGCAGGCCAGCCAGATTGACGGTGCGAGGGTCGCGGAGGATCTGCTGTCCCGCTATCCGCAGATTACGGCGGCGGTCTGCTATCAGGATATCGTGGCGCTGGGGGTGATGCAGGCGCTGCGCAAAGCGGGCCGCGAACCGGGGCGGGATTTCGCGCTGGTGGGCTTCGATGATATTACCGAAGCGGCGCTGGTTCAGCCGGCGCTGACCACCGTATCGGTGGCGGCGAAAGAGATCGGCCGTAAAGCGGGGGAGCTGCTGTATAGCCGCATTCAGGGGAATGATGAGCCGCCGAAACGGATTATCCTGCCGCCGGCGCTGGTCATCCGTGAATCATGCGGATTTCGCCGGGAAGAGTCAGCGATATCAGGTCGTTAGCGGCGCGTTTCGCATGCTATCTGCCGGCGAAGCGGCGCTTTCGCGCGATGATGTCCCTTCTTCGCACGATGACAAGCATATAGTTTTTACTGATATCGACCGCGGTTTGTCATAAATTTCTAATTATCGGCGTTTTTGAGTAGCGGCCCGTCGATGGGCTGGTTACTCTGAAAACAATTTACGTAAAGTTAACAAAAGAGAATAGCTATGCATGATGCACAAATCCGCGTGGCCATCGCCGGCGCGGGCGGCCGGATGGGACGACAGTTAATTCAGGCGGTACAGCAGATGGACGGCGTGGCGCTTGGCGCGGCGTTGGAGCGCGATGGCTCCTCCCTGATCGGCAGCGACGCCGGCGAACTGGCGGGCGCAGGTAACATGGGCGTCACGGTGCAAAGCAGCCTGACGGCGGTCAAAGATGATTTTGATGTGCTGATCGATTTCACCCGCCCGGAAGGGACGCTGAACCATCTCGCGTTCTGCCGCGAGCACGGTAAAGGGATGGTGATCGGCACCACCGGTTTCGATGACGCGGGAAAACAGGCCATTCGCGACGCGGCGCAGGAGATTGCAATCGTCTTCGCGGCCAATTTCAGCGTCGGCGTCAACGTCCTGCTCAAGCTGCTGGAAAAGGCGGCGAAGGTGATGGGCGACTACACTGATATTGAAATTATTGAAGCGCACCATCGGCATAAAGTGGACGCCCCGTCGGGTACCGCGCTGGCGATGGGCGAGGCGATTGCCGGCGCGCTGAACAAAGATCTGAAAGATTGCGCGGTCTACAGTCGCGAAGGCTACACCGGCGAACGCGTTCCGGGAACGATCGGCTTTGCCACGGTGCGCGCGGGGGATATCGTCGGCGAACATACGGCGATGTTCGCCGATATTGGCGAACGTATTGAGATCAGTCATAAAGCGTCAAGCCGGATGACCTTTGCCAACGGCGCGGTTCGCTCAGCATTGTGGTTGAAAGGCAAGAAAAGTGGCCTCTTCGATATGCGTGATGTCCTGGAATTGAACGCTTTATAAGGTTTATTACCCATCGTGATGTGGTTATGGCATTCAATAAGTGATTGATTGCAGAGGGCAATGCTTTATTGCCCTTTTTATTTTTATCGTATTTTCATTTCATAATCATTAAGACTGCTATAATCTTCGCTTATCCTGTCTCATTCTGTTATTTTTATGTAAATTTTGACCATCCGGTCTACTTTTTTGCGCTCATGAGTCATTTTTTACAGTCCCTGCGCTGCGCAAGCGTTTTCTAAGGCTAGTTTGTTGATCTTTTTAGCGGCTAAGGCGGAGCTAATGGATAAGTGGCGTAAAATGATATTAAAAATATGCGCTTTAAGTTGACTTTTCCCCGACATCTCTCCAGAATGCCGCCGTTTGCCAGAAATCCATAGGTAAGCAAATTTGCATTGATTCATGCTACGCGGATGCATTAATATGCAAATAAAGTGAGTGAATATTCTCTGGAGGGTGTTTTGATTAAGTCAGCGCTATTGGTTCTGGAAGACGGAACCCAGTTTCACGGTCGGGCCATCGGGGCAACGGGCACGGCGGTTGGGGAAGTCGTTTTCAATACTTCAATGACCGGTTATCAAGAAATCCTCACTGATCCTTCCTATTCTCGCCAAATCGTCACTCTTACTTATCCCCATATCGGTAATGTCGGCACCAACGCCGCTGATGAAGAGTCTTCCCAGGTACATGCTCAGGGTCTGGTTATTCGCGACCTGCCGCTGATTGCCAGCAACTTCCGCAATACCGAAGACCTCTCTTCTTACCTCAAGCGCCATAACATCGTGGCGATTGCCGATATCGATACCCGTAAGCTGACCCGTCTGCTGCGTGAAAAAGGCGCGCAGAACGGCTGCATCATCGTGGGCGATAACCTCGACGCGCAGACTGGCGCTGGAAAAGGCAAAAGCGTTCCCGGGCCTCAACGGGATGGACCTGGCGAAGGAAGTCACCACCTCAGAAACCTACAGCTGGACGCAGGGTAGCTGGACTCTGGAGGGCGACCTGCCGGAAGCGAAGGCGGAAAGCGAGCTGCTGTTCCACGTGGTGGCCTACGATTTCGGCGCGAAGCGCAACATCCTGCGCATGCTGGTGGATCGCGGCTGCCGCCTGACGGTGGTGCCGGCAAAAACCTCTGCGGAAGACGTTTTGAAACTGAATCCGGACGGCATCTTCCTCTCCAACGGCCCCGGCGACCCGGCGCCGTGCGACTATGCGATTGAGGCCATTGAGAAATTCCTCACCACCGATATTCCGGTATTCGGCATCTGCCTCGGCCATCAGCTGCTGGCGCTGGCGAGCGGAGCGAAGACCGTTAAGATGAAGTTCGGCCACCACGGCGGCAACCACCCGGTTAAAGATATTGATAATAACGTGGTGATGATTACCGCGCAGAACCACGGTTTTGCGGTAGACGAAGCCTCCATGCCGGCTAACCTGCGGGTGACCCACAAGTCCCTGTTCGACGGCACGCTGCAGGGCATTCACCGCACCGATAAGCCGGCCTTCAGCTTCCAGGGGCACCCGGAGGCGAGCCCGGGCCCGCACGATGCCGCGCCGTTGTTCGACCATTTTATCGAGTTAATTGAGCAGTACCGCCAGTCCGCGAAATAATCAGGAGAAAAAAGCCATGCCAAAACGTACAGATATAAAAAGCATCCTGATTCTTGGCGCTGGCCCGATCGTTATCGGCCAGGCTTGTGAATTCGACTACTCTGGCGCCCAGGCCTGTAAAGCCCTGCGCGAAGAGGGTTACCGCGTCATTCTGGTGAACTCGAACCCGGCCACCATCATGACCGACCCGGAAATGGCCGATGCCACCTATATTGAGCCGATCCACTGGGAAGTGGTACGCAAAATCATCGAAAAAGAGCGTCCGGATGCGGTACTGCCGACCATGGGCGGCCAGACGGCGCTGAACTGCGCGCTGGAGCTGGAACGTCAGGGCGTGCTGGAAGAGTTTGGCGTCACCATGATTGGCGCCACCGCCGATGCGATTGATAAAGCGGAAGACCGCCGTCGCTTCGACGTGGCGATGAAGAAAATCGGCCTCGACACCGCGCGTTCCGGTATCGCGCACACCATGGAAGAAGCGCTGGCGGTTGCCGCTGACGTCGGCTATCCGTGCATCATCCGTCCCTCCTTTACCATGGGCGGAACCGGCGGCGGTATCGCCTATAACCGCGAAGAGTTTGAAGAAATTTGTACCCGCGGCCTGGATCTCTCTCCGACCAACGAACTGCTGATCGATGAATCGCTGATCGGCTGGAAAGAGTACGAGATGGAAGTGGTGCGCGATAAGAACGACAACTGCATCATCGTCTGCTCCATCGAAAACTTCGACGCGATGGGTATCCATACCGGTGACTCCATCACCGTGGCTCCGGCGCAAACCCTGACCGATAAAGAGTACCAGGTGATGCGTAACGCCTCGATGGCGGTGCTGCGCGAAATCGGCGTCGAAACCGGCGGTTCCAACGTCCAGTTTTCGGTGAACCCGAAAGACGGTCGCCTGATTGTTATCGAAATGAACCCGCGCGTATCACGCTCTTCGGCGCTGGCTTCGAAAGCGACCGGCTTCCCGATTGCCAAAGTGGCGGCGAAGCTGGCGGTGGGCTACACCCTTGATGAGCTGATGAACGACATTACCGGCGGCCGTACCCCGGCATCGTTCGAACCCTCTATCGACTACGTTGTCACCAAGATCCCGCGCTTCAACTTCGAGAAGTTCGTCGGCGCCAACGACCGCCTGACCACGCAGATGAAATCGGTCGGCGAAGTAATGGCGATTGGCCGTACTCAGCAGGAGTCCTTGCAGAAAGCGCTGCGCGGCCTGGAAGTGGGCGCAACCGGCTTTGACCCTAAAGTGAGCCTCGACGATCCGGAAGCGCTGACCAAAATTCGCCGCGAGCTGAAAGACGCGGGCGCCGATCGTATCTGGTACATCGCCGACGCCTTCCGCGCGGGTCTGTCCGTTGACGGCGTCTTCAACCTGACCAACATCGATCGCTGGTTCCTGGTGCAGATTGAAGAGCTGGTGCGTCTGGAAGAGAAAGTGGAAGAGATGGGCATCAACGGCCTTGACGCTGACTTCCTGCGGATGCTGAAGCGTAAAGGTTTTGCCGACGCGCGCCTGGCTAAGCTGGCGGGCGTTCGCGAGGCGGAAATCCGCAAGCTGCGCGACCAGTACAACCTGCACCCGGTCTACAAGCGCGTGGATACCTGCGCGGCGGAATTCGCCACCGACACCGCCTATATGTACTCCACTTATGAAGACGAGTGCGAAGCGAACCAGTCGGTTGACCGCGATAAAATTATGGTCCTTGGCGGCGGCCCGAACCGTATCGGCCAGGGTATCGAATTCGACTACTGCTGCGTGCACGCCTCGCTGGCGCTGCGCGAAGATGGTTACGAAACCATTATGGTTAACTGTAACCCGGAAACCGTCTCCACCGACTACGACACCTCCGACCGCCTGTACTTTGAGCCAGTCACCCTCGAAGACGTGCTGGAAATCGTGCGTATCGAGAAGCCGAAGGGCGTGATCGTCCAGTACGGCGGCCAGACTCCGCTGAAGCTGGCGCGCGCGCTGGAAGCGGCCGGCGTGCCGGTTATCGGCACCAGCCCTGACGCGATTGACCGCGCGGAAGACCGCGAGCGTTTCCAGCAGGCGGTTGACCGTCTGAAGCTGAAACAACCGGCGAACGCCACCGTGACGGCTATCGAGCAGGCGGTCGAGAAAGCGAAAGAGATTGGCTACCCGCTGGTGGTTCGTCCGTCCTACGTTCTCGGCGGGCGGGCGATGGAAATCGTCTATGACGAAGCCGACCTGCGCCGCTACTTCCAGACCGCGGTAAGCGTCTCTAACGACGCGCCGGTGCTGCTGGACCGTTTCCTTGACGACGCGGTAGAAGTCGACGTTGACGCTATCTGCGACGGCGAAATGGTGCTGATTGGCGGCATTATGGAGCACATCGAGCAGGCCGGCGTTCACTCCGGCGACTCCGCGTGCTCTCTGCCGGCCTACACCCTGAGCCAGGAGATCCAGAACGTAATGCGCGAGCAGGTGCAGAAGCTGGCCTTCGAGCTGCAGGTTCGCGGCCTGATGAACGTTCAGTTCGCGGTCAAAAACAACGAAGTGTATCTGATTGAAGTGAACCCGCGCGCCGCGCGTACCGTACCGTTTGTCTCCAAAGCCACCGGCGTTCCGCTGGCGAAAGTGGCGGCACGCGTGATGGCCGGCCAGACGCTGGCGCAGCAGGGCGTAACTAAAGAGATTATTCCGCCGTATTACTCGGTGAAAGAAGTGGTGCTGCCGTTCAACAAGTTCCCGGGGGTTGACCCGCTGTTAGGGCCGGAAATGCGCTCTACCGGGGAAGTGATGGGCGTCGGCCGCACCTTTGCGGAAGCCTTCGCCAAGGCGCAGCTGGGCAGCAGCTCGACGATGAAAAAACAGGGCCGCGCGCTGCTCTCCGTACGCGAAGGCGACAAAGAGCGCGTGGTGGACCTCGCGGCTAAGCTGCTGAAGTTCGGCTTCGAACTGGATGCTACCCACGGGACCGCGATTGTCCTCGGCGAAGCCGGGATCAACCCGCGCCTGGTGAACAAGGTGCATGAAGGTCGTCCGCATATTCAGGACCGTATCAAAAATGGCGAATACACCTACATCATCAACACCACCGAAGGCCGCCAGGCGATTGAAGACTCCAAGCTGATTCGCCGCAGCGCCCTGCAGTACAAGGTGCACTATGACACCACCCTGAACGGCGGCTTCGCCACGGCGATGGCCCTGAACGCCAACGCCGTTGAGAAGGTGACTTCGGTTCAGGAAATGCACGCGCAAATCAAAAAATAAGCCGTTCCGGCGCTGCCGGCTGCGGAACAAAACGGGCTGACGTTATCGTCGGCCCGTTTTTTTTAGATGGGGCATCTTCGGAGAGTTCTGCTTTTAACTGCCTCCCTGCTCGGGCTAACTATAATTAGCACGATAACAATACTCATTGACGAAAAAGCAGGAGGATACAATGCGGAACAAAATTCTGGTGGCATCCGCGCTGGCGGCGACGGCAGTGTTGTTTGTGGCGGGGTGCTCATCAAATCAGTCGCTGAAAACCACCGATGGCAGGACCATCGTGACCGACGGCAAACCGCAGGTGGATAGCGATACCGGCATGGTCTCTTACAAAAATGCCGCAACCGGCCGCACCGAGCAGATTAATCGCGATCAGGTGAAATCGATGGACGAGCTGGATAACTAAGCGTTATCCATGGCCCCGCGAGGGTGAGTGCGGGGCCGGTTATCGCTACCGGATTTAAAGCAGGGCGTGGTCTATTTTGACGATAATTTTACGCAGCGGCGCGCCGGCATCCGTGGCGCCCATCGGCCGGTGAAGCTCGCCAGGAAACAGAATCGCCAGCTCCTCAGGATGTAAGTGAATCAGCGTTTCGCTGCTAATTTCGCTGCAAAAGCCAATATCGTGAGCCTCCTTAAACGGCCCGTCCGCGGTGATGGTCAGCCCCTTATTTCCCGCGCCAATAATCTCAGTCCCTGCCAGCACGATATGAATATCGATGTACTGACGATGGTACTCCGGACGCTGCTCCGCCAGCGGGCGCGTCTGGCCTTCGACCACGGTGAAAAACAGGTTATCGCCATCGACCGTATATTTCCCCGGCGGCAGCGAGTGCGGGTCCTGCCGGGCGACGGCCTGCAGCGCCTGACGAATAACCGACGGATAGAACGTATTTTTTGCCGCGGCGGTTAAGGTATCAATAATCATGCCGGCATTCCCTGTAGTGATTGATGCTCTAGTAAATGTAATGACTGCGCCACGATGCTGGCGACGTCGGGGGCAATATCAACGGCTACAATATCGTCTTCGCTGGCATCCGGCGCCTCCAGGGCGGTAAACTGGCTGCGCAGCAGCGCCTCCGGCATAAAATGCCCCTTACGCTGCTGCATCCGCTGCAGAATGCATTCGTACTCGCCGGTCAGCCACAGAAAGCGCAGATTGCCGCTGCCCTCGCGCAGCCGATCGCGATAGCACTTCTTCAGCGCCGAGCACACCAGCACGCCCGACTCATTCTTCTGCTCAAGGCTAAAAATCACGTCCGCGATCCGCTCCAGCCACGGTCCGCGATCTTCGTCATTGAGCGGCTGGCTGGCGGCCATTTTGACGATGTTCCGCCGTGGATGAAGATCGTCGCCATCGATAAATTTCGCGCCCAGCGCCTGGGCTAACGCCTGGCCGACGGTGGTCTTTCCGGTGCCTGAGACACCCATTAAAATAATGCATTGCCCTGCCATAATGCGCTCCTTACTTAGACCGCAACCAGCATGCCGCCGTCGACGAACAGCAGATGGCCGTTGACGAAATCAGAGGCTTTAGACGACAGGAACACCGCGGCGCCAACCAGCTCCTGCGGATCGCCCCAGCGGGCGGCCGGCGTGCGTTTGCACAGCCAGTCGGTGAAGGCTTTATCATCAACCAGCGCCTGGGTCATGGCGGTTTTAAAGTAGCCCGGCGCGATGCCGTTGACCTGGACGTTATAGCGCGCCAGCTCGACGCACATGCCGCGGGTCAGCATTTTGACCGCGCCTTTGGCGGCAGCGTACGGCGTAATGGTGTCGCGGCCAAGCTCGCTCTGCATTGAACAGATATTGACGATTTTTCCGCGCTGGCGAGCGACCATTCGTTTCGCCACCGCCTGGGAGACGAGAAATACCGCGGTTTGGTTCACGGAAATAACATCGTTCCACTCCTGTACCGGAAATTCGGTAAACGGATGGCGCCGCTGAATGCCCGCATTATTAAATAATACGTCGATGGCGCCAATTTCCGCTTCGATGTGGCTAATGGCCTGTTCGACGGAGTCCGCATCGGTAACATTAAATACCGCCGCATGCGCGATGGCGCCTTCGTCACGTAATTTCATCACCGCATCATCTGCACGCGAGGCAGAAATATCGTTGATAATAATTTCTGCGCCATATTGTGCAAGGCCCTGGGCCATGACAAAACCAATACCTTGCCCGGCGCCAGTAATTAAAATGCGTTTGCCCTGTAAGCTGAAAAGATCTTTCATCTTGATATCCTGATTAACGGCTGAATATAAATGACGGTGTGCGCTTTTATTCCTGATCCACAAAAAGGTGAAGCGGAAGAACCTGTGCTCTATCTCACGGATTTTTGCCGGGTAAAACCGTGATGGAGATCACTCAAAACGGTGTTACGAAAAGGGGTTACATTAAACGTGAAGCCGGGCGTAAATTACCGTTACTCAAGGGGTTAACGATAGTGAGGCGCGATTCTCTTTTTGTTCATCGGCAGGCATAATAACCTGATGCAGTGGACGTATTTGACGGGCAGGTAGATGAAAGCACAACGCATAACGCTCAATGATATTGCAGCGCTGGCTGGCGTAACCAAAATGACCGTCAGCCGCTATTTACGTACGCCGGATAAAGTCAAACCGGAGACGGCAGAGCGCATCGCCAGCGTGATTGCGGAAATTGGCTACGAGCCCGACCCTGATAATCCGGCGATGATCGGCGTCGTCGTGCCGCGCATTGGCGTACTGATCCCCTCCTTTCATAACCAAATCTTTGCCGACCTGCTGGCCGGTATTGAATCGGTTACCGCCGCCCACGGCTATCAGACGCTGGTGGTGAACTATGATTATGACCGCCAGCGCGAAGAGGAGCAGATTGCCGCCGTACTGGCCTTTAACGTCAAAGGCCTGCTGCTGACCGAATCGGCCCACACCCTGCGGGCCGATAAGTACCTCAATGCGGCGAAAATCCCCGTCGCGGAGGTGATGGGGCTGGCGGAGAATCCGGGGCGTATCAACGTGGGCTTTGACAACTTCAAAGCCGGTTTCGATATGACCAATATGCTGCTGGCGAGCGGTAAACGGCAGATCGTCTATTTTGGCGCGATGTCCGACGTGCGCGACGAGCAGCGCTACGCCGGCTACTGCCAGGCTATGGAAAATGCCGGGCTGGCGGTGGGACGTATCGCGCCGAACAAGGTGTCGTCTGTATCGATCGGTACCGGGATGATGACCCTGGCGCGCCAGATGTATGCCCGCATGGACGGCATTCTGTGCACCAATGACGATCTGGCGGTTGGCGTGTTACAGGAGTGCCTGGCGTCGGGTATCAACGTGCCTGAAGAGCTGGCGATAGCCGGTTTTCATGGCCTGGAAATCGGCCAGATTGTCTCGCCGCGCCTGGCGAGCGTCCTGACGCCACGCTTTGAAATGGGTAAGGTCGCCACGGAGATATTAATCAAAAAGATCAAAGGGCTACCAACCATTGAAAAAGTCGATCTGCACTATCGTCTGTCGATGGGGGAGACTATCTAGCGCCGCTGGCGTGACGATAGCGCTGTGTTAGCAGAAGGTTAACGCACGATCCGCCCCAGGCCCGCCATCCGCGGGTTTTGTCTTACCGATCACGGACGGCGTAACAGCTATTTTTAACACGATCCAGCGTGATGCAGATCGCAAAATGCTGCGATAAAAAACCGTTTGATAGTGGCTACAGTCGTTATGAAACTTCAAACAGGTGATCCGATGAATAGTGCTATTACCCGAGCCGTCCTTTTAGTGGCCCCCGTTATTGAGACCTTACAGGAGCAGCTGGCCGCCAAATTCCCGCTACTGCGCCTGTACGAGCAGAACGATCCGATCGCCTTTTTGCGCGAGCAGGGGGAGAACGTGGCGGCCGTCGTGACCCGTGGAGACGTCGGCGTGCAGAACGCCGTGCTGGAGCTGCTGCCGCACGCGGGCCTGATCGCTATCTTCGGCGTCGGTACCGATGCGGTAGATTTAGAGTATGCCCGCTCCCGGCAGATCGCCATTTCTATTACCTCCGGCGTGTTGACCAACGATGTCGCCGACCTGGCGATGGGACTGCTGCTGGCCGGCTCGCGCCAGCTGTGTCAGGGCGACCGCTTTGTGCGGGAAGGGCGCTGGCTGAACGGCGGCCTGCCGCTGGCGACCCAGGTCAGCGGCAAGCGCATCGGCATTCTTGGGATGGGGAATATCGGCCAGGCCATCGCCCGCCGCGCCCGTGGTTTTGATATGCAGGTGCTCTATACCGACCGTAAGCCGGTGGCCGAATCCGATTATCAGCGCTGTGCCGATCTGCATACCCTGGCCCATGAAAGCGATTTTTTGGTGATTGCCGCCTCGGGCGGCGAAGCCAACCGCGGACTGATCGATGCCTCCGTCTTTAACGTGATGCCGAAACGGGCGTGGCTTATCAACATCGCCCGCGGGTCGCTGGTCGACGAAAAGGCGCTGATTCAGGCGTTACAAGACGGTGTTATCGCCGGGGCCGCTCTCGACGTCTTTGAAGACGAACCGCGGGTTCCCGCCGAGCTGATTGCGCTTGATAATGTGGTCCTGCAGCCGCACGTGGCCAGCGCAACCCATGAAACCCGACAGAAAATGAGTGATGTGGTGTTTGCAAATGTCGCCGCTTATTTTTCCGGCAAGCCGCTGCCCAACGCGATTAATTAATTACCGCTCTTATTTCTGTACCCGACTTTAATTTAATGACAACAATAACCTCTGCATAGAGAGTGCGAAATATGAATGATAAAATTCCCGGCACCCGCTGGCTGCGTATTATTACGCCGGTGCTGATCGCCTGTATTATTTCGTTTATGGATCGGGTTAATATTAGTTTTGCGCTGCCCGGCGGCATGGAAGCGGATTTAGGTATTACCAGCCAGATGGCCGGCGTTGCCAGCGGTATATTTTTTATTGGCTATTTATTTCTGCAAATACCCGGCGGGCGAATTGCGGTTAACGGCAGTGGCAAACGTTTTATTGCCTGGTCGCTGGTGGCCTGGGCGATAGTGTCGGTGGCCACCGGCTTTGTGACCCACGAATATCAGCTACTGGTTCTGCGCTTTATTCTCGGCGTTTCCGAAGGCGGGATGCTGCCGGTGGTCCTGACGATGGTCAGCAACTGGTTCCCGGAGAAAGAGCTGGGTCGGGCCAACGCCTTTGTCATGATGTTTGCCCCGCTGGGCGGCATTCTGACCGCCCCGGTCTCCGGCGCCATTATTGCCGCGCTCGACTGGCGCTGGCTGTTTATTATCGAAGGGTTGCTGTCGCTGGTGGTGCTGGCGGTGTGGTGGTACATGATTAGCGACCGCCCGGAAGAGGCCCGCTGGCTGCCGGAGAAGGAGCGCGACTATCTGGTCACCACCCTCGCCGCCGAGCGGTCGGCAAAGCTGGCGGAAGATGCGGTGAGCAACGCGCCGGTAAAAGACGTGTTCCGCAATTCCGGACTGCTGAAGCTGGTGATCCTCAACTTCTTCTACCAGACCGGCGATTACGGCTACACCCTGTGGCTGCCGACCATTCTTAAAGGGCTGACCGGCGGCAATATGGCCAGCGTTGGCCTGCTGGCGGTGCTGCCGTTCGTCGCGACCCTCGCCGGGATCTACGTGATTTCACTGTTTAGCGATCGCAGCGGCAAGCGTCGGCTGTGGGTCCGCTTCTCGCTCTACAGCTTTGCCGCCGCGCTGGTGGCGTCGGTGGTGCTGCGCGAACACGTGGTGGCGGCCTATATTGCGCTGGTGATTTGCGGCTTCTTCCTGAAATCGGCAACCAGTCCGTTCTGGTCGATGCCGGGGCGGATTGCCTCAGCGGAAGTGGCCGGCAGCGCGCGCGGAGTGATTAACGGCCTCGGCAACCTCGGCGGTTTCTGCGGCCCTTACCTGGTGGGCGTGATGATCTATCTGTACGGACAAAACGTGGCGGTCTGCGCGCTTGCCGGATCGTTACTCATTGCCGGAACCATGACCTTCCTGCTGCCGAAACGCTGCGACCTTGCGGTCAGCGAGCCCGAGGTCAGCGTCAGCAAGCAGCCGCGCAACGCGTAGGCTAAGGCGGCATAAATCACAGTTATCATTGTAAGCGCTTCGATTAACTGACTACACTCTTGCTGATTACAACAAGAGTTAACGCAGGCTAATCAATGATTCTGATAATTTATGCCCATCCCTATCCGCATCACTCGCATGCGAATAAGCGGATGCTTGAGCAGGCAGGGACGCTGGACGGCGTAGAGATACGCTCCCTGTATCAACTTTACCCCGATTTCAATATCGACGTCGCCGCCGAACAGGCGGCGCTGGCCCGCGCGGATCTGGTTATCTGGCAGCATCCCTTGCAGTGGTACAGCGTTCCGCCGCTGCTAAAGCTGTGGATGGACAAGGTGCTGTCGCACGGCTGGGCCTACGGCCATAACGGCATCGCGCTGCGCGGCAAATCGCTGATGTGGGCGGTTACCACCGGCGGCGGCGAAAGCCACTTCGATATTGGCTCCTTCCCCGGTTTTGAGGTGCTGGCCCAGCCGCTGCAGGCTACCGGACTGTACTGCGGGATGACGTGGCTGCCGCCGTTTGCGATGCACTGCACTTTTATCTGCGACGACGAAACCCTCCAGGCGCAGGCGCGCCGCTATCGACAATGCTTAATCGAATGGCAGGAGGCGCACAATGGATAGCCATACGCTGATACAGGCGCTGATCTATCTCGGGTCCGCGGCGCTGATCGTACCGATTGCCGTCCGCCTTGGCCTCGGCTCCGTGCTGGGGTATTTGATCGCCGGCTGTATTATCGGTCCATGGGGGCTGAAGCTGGTGACCGACGCCGGGGCGATCCTCCACTTCGCCGAAATCGGCGTGGTGCTGATGCTGTTTGTGATTGGTCTTGAGCTCGACCCGCAGCGCCTGTGGAAGCTGCGGGCCTCGGTATTTGGCGGCGGGGCGCTGCAGATGGTGGCCTGCGGGGCGCTGATTGGTCTGTTCTGTATTCTGCTGGGAATGCGCTGGCAGGTGGCCGAGCTGATCGGCATGACGCTGGCGCTGTCGTCTACGGCGATCGCGATGCAGGCCATGAATGAACGCAACCTGACGGTTTCGCAAATGGGGCGTAGCGCCTTTGCGGTGCTGCTGTTTCAGGATATCGCGGCCATCCCGCTGGTGGCGATGATTCCGCTGCTGGCCAGCAGCGGCGGCTCCACCACGCTGTGGGCGTTCGCCCTGTCGGCGCTGAAGGTGGCGGGGGCGCTGGCGCTGGTGGTGGTGCTCGGTCGCTACCTGACCCGGCCGGTGCTGCGCTTCGTTGCCCGCTCCGGCCTGCGGGAGGTGTTCAGCGCCGTGGCCCTGTTCCTGGTCTTTGGTTTTGGGCTGCTGCTGGAAGAGGTCGGGCTATCGATGGCGATGGGCGCCTTCCTTGCCGGGGTGCTGTTGGCCAGCTCGGAGTACCGCCACGCGCTGGAAAGCGATATTGAACCGTTCAAGGGGCTGCTGCTGGGGCTGTTCTTTATTGGCGTCGGGATGTCGGTGGATTTTGGCACCCTGGTGAGCCATCCGCTGCGTATTTTGATTCTGCTGGTCGGGTTCCTGGCTATCAAAGGCATCATGCTGTGGCTGATTGCGAAACCTCTCGGCGTACCGCGCGCCCAGCGCCGCTGGTTTGCGGTGCTGCTGGGACAGGGGAGCGAATTTGCCTTTGTGGTATTCGGCGCCGCGCAAATGGCCGAGGTGCTGGATAGCGAGTGGGCCAGGGCGCTGACCCTGGCGGTGGCGCTGTCGATGGCGGCGACGCCGATTCTGCTGGTGCTGCTGACCCGGCTGGAAAAATCATCCTCCGGGCAGGCGCGCGAGGCCGATGAGATTGATGAAGAGCAGCCGCGGGTGATTGTCGCCGGTTTTGGCCGCTACGGGCAGATCGCCGGCCGCGTGCTGCTCTCCGGCGGGGTGAAGATGGTCATCCTCGACCACGATCCTGACCACGTTGAGGCGCTGCGTAAATTTGATATGAAAGTGTTCTACGGCGACGCCACGCGGGCCGATCTGCTGGAGTCGGCGGGGGCGGGAAAAGCGGAAGTGCTGATCAACGCCATAGACGATCCGCAGACCAGCCTGCAGCTGGTTGAGCTGGTGAAAGAGCACTTCCCGCATCTGCAAATTATCTCGCGGGCCCGCGATATCGATCACTATATTCAGCCTGCGCCAGGCCGGAGTCGAGGCGCCCGAGCGTGAAACCTTCGAGGCGGCGCTGAAATCCGGGCGCATGGCGCTGGAGGCCCTGGGCCTCGGCGCCTATGAGGCGCGCGAGCGCGCCGATCTGTTCCGCCGCTTCAATATCAAAATGGTGGAAGAGATGGTGGAGATGGCGGAAAACGATTCGGCTTCCCGGGTGGCGGTCTTTAAGCGCACCAGCGATATGCTGACCGGCATCATCAATGAAGACCGCGCCCATCTGTCGCTGATCCAGCGCCACGGCTGGCAGGGTACGGAAGAGGGCAGGCACACCGGGGATATCGCCGACGAGCCGGAGAATAAGCCTTCAGCTTAAGGCGTCGCCTAAGGTATAGCGCATCGTTCTAATCTGGCGGCTCACGGGGCTGACGTGGGCCTGCCGGCAAATGCGAAAATTTTCGTATTCTTTACTCTCCGTCCAGTCGACGAAGTATTATGCTTTCCGTATAGTGGCGGCAATTTTTTGTATTTGGGAAATATTCAATGATCAGTCTGATTGCGGCGTTAGCGGTGGATCGCGTCATTGGTATGGAAAACGCCATGCCATGGAACCTGCCTGCCGATCTCGCCTGGTTTAAACGTAATACGTTAAACAAGCCGGTAATTATGGGGCGTCTGACCTGGGAATCTATTGGTCGTCCGCTGCCTGGCCGTAAAAATATTGTCATCAGCAGCCAGCCCGGGAGTGACGATCGCGTGCAGTGGGTTAAATCGGTTGATGAAGCGATTGCCGCCTGCGGCGACGTTGAAGAGATGATGGTGATCGGCGGCGGCCGCGTCTACGAGCAGTTCCTGCCGAAAGCCCATAAGCTCTATTTGACGCATATTGATGCTGAAGTGGAAGGCGACACCCACTTCCCGGATTACGATCCGGACCAGTGGGAATCGGTATTCAGCGAATTCCACGACGCCGACGCGCAGAACTCGCACAGCTACTGTTTCGAAGTTCTCGAACGTCGCTAAGTCCGTCCCCGGTAGCGCCGAGCTTCCGGGAACAGGGCTTCTCTGATAACCCGGATAGCGCGCAGCTATCCGGGATCTTTCTCAGGAGGCGACCGCCTCACCTTCATGCAGATCCTTCTGCCGGTTCGACGGCTGGGTGAAGTACGCCTTGTCTTCCCAGCGCAGGCAGGTGAGATCTCCCCCCCAGCAGCAGCCGGTATCCAGCGCGTAAATGCCCTCAGGCGTTCCGCGTCCCTCCAGCGAAGCCCAGTGGCCAAAAGCAATGCTGTACTCGTTCGCCACCGGACCGGGGATGGTAAACCACGGCTTCAGGGGCGCCGGGGCGTCCTCCGGCGCTTCTTTGGCATACATATCCAGCTGCCCGTTCGGGAAGCAGTAGCGCATGCGGGTAAAGGCGTTAGAGATAAAGCGCAGTCGCGCCAGGCCGCTCAGCTCGTTGCTCCAGTTATTGGGCATGTCGCCATACATGGCGTCGAGGAAGAACGGATAGGAGTCGCTGGAGAGCACCGCTTCCACATCGCGCGCGCACTGCTGCGCCGTTGGCAGATCCCACTGCGGCGTGATGCCGGCATGGGCCATCACCAGCTTTTTCTCTTCATCAATCTGCATCAGCGGCTGGCGACGCAGCCAGTTGAGAAGCTCATCGGCATCCGGCGCTTCCAGCAGTGACTTCAGGCGATCTTTCGGCTTGTTGCGGCTAATGCCGGCGAAGACGGCCAGCAGATGGAGATCGTGATTGCCAAGGACAATACGTACGCTGTCGCCAAGGGATTTTACGTAGCGTAAAACCTCCAGCGAGCCCGGGCCGCGGGCGACTAAATCACCGGTAAGCCATAGCGTATCGCTGCCAGGGGTAAACGCAACCTGCTTTAATAATGCGATCAGTTCATCGTAGCAACCGTGAACGTCGCCAATAAGGTATGTAGACATGGTTTTAGTGAATGAGCGTTGGTACTGCGAGACGGAAAACAGGGATGTCGACGGAGAACGGCGCGCCGTTCACGTCGATCATGGCGTAATGTCCCTGCATGGTGCCCAGCGGCGTTTCAATCACCGCGCCGCTGGTGTATTGAAACTCCCCGCCAGCGGGAATATGCGGCTGCTCGCCGACAACCCCTTCACCCTGAACCTCGGTCTCACGACCGTGACCGTTGGTGATAAGCCAGTAGCGGCCAAGAAGCTGAACCTGACTCCGCCCCAGATTGCGGATGGTGACGGTATAAGCGAAGACGTAACGATCGCTTTCCGGAGAAGACTGCGATTCGATATAGACGCTCTGTACCTGTACACAAACTCGGGGCGAATTGATCATGGTTAGCTCTCCTTGGTGGGCGAGTTTTCAGTTAACCAGTTAGCTAGCTGACAATACTGCGCCACGGAAATATTCTCTGCACGTTGCGCCGGGTCGATGCCCAGCTCGGTCAGCACTTCAACGCTGAACAGATTGCCGAGGCTATTGCGAATCGTTTTCCGCCGCTGGTTGAACGCTTCGGTGGTGATTCGGCTCAGTACGCGAACCTCTTTGACCGGATGCGGCAGCGTGCGATAGGGCACCAGGCGCACCACGGCGGAATCGACTTTAGGCGGCGGCGTAAAGGCGGTCGGCGGAACTTCAAGCACCGGGATTATCTGGCAGTAATATTGCGCCATCACGCTCAGTCGACCATACGCCTTACTGTTCGGACCGGCAACCAGGCGATTGACGACCTCTTTTTGCAGCATAAAGTGCATGTCGGCAATGGCATCAGTATAGCTGAACAGGTGGAACATCAGCGGCGTGGAGATGTTGTAAGGCAGATTGCCGAACACGCGCAGCGGCTGACCCATGTTCTGCGACAGCTCGCCAAAGTTGATGGTCATGGCATCCTGCTGATAAATGGTCAGCTTTGGCCCTAAGAACGGGTGCGTTTTCAGGCGGGCGGCGAGGTCGCGGTCCAGCTCGATAACGGTGAGCTCGTCCAGACGTTCGCCTACCGGCTCGGTCAGCGCGGCCAGGCCCGGGCCGATTTCGACAATCGCCTGGCCCTTCTGTGGATTAATGGCTGAGACGATGCTGTCGATCACGAACCGATCGTTGAGAAAGTTTTGCCCGAAGCGTTTACGGGCTAAGTGGCCCTGATGGACTCGATTATTCATTGCGTATTAACAATCATTTTAATGGCGAGATTAAGCGCCGTGATAAAACTGCCGACATCCGCTTTCCCCTGGCCCGCCAGTTCTAGGGCGGTGCCGTGGTCAACGGAGGTTCGAATAAAGGGTAAACCGAGCGTAATGTTCACGCCGCGGCCGAAGCCCTGGTATTTTAGCACGGGAAGACCCTGATCGTGGTACATCGCGAGCACCGCATCGGCATGGTCGAGATATTTGGGCTGAAAAAGGGTATCCGCCGGCAGCGGCCCGCTGAGATTCATCCCCCGAGCGCGCATCTCTTCCAGCACCGGAATGATGGTGTCGATCTCTTCCGTACCCATATGGCCGCCTTCTCCCGCGTGCGGGTTTAGACCGCACACCAGCACATGCGGCTGGGCGATACCAAACTTGTGGCGCAGATCGTGGTCAAGGATGGTGATGACTTCGCGCAGCAGGTCGGGGGTAATGGCGTCACTGATCGCTTTCAGCGGCAGATGGGTGGTCGCCAGCGCGACGCGAAGCTCTTCCGTGGCCAGCATCATCACCACTTTACTGGCCTGCGCGCGCTCTTCGAAGAACTCGGTATGGCCGGTGAAGGCGATCCCGGCGTCGTTGATATTGCCTTTATGGACCGGCCCGGTAATTAATGCCGCAAACTCGCCGTTCAGGCAGCCGTCGCAGGCGCGCGCCAGGGTTTCCACCACGTAGCTGCCGTTGCGCACCTCCAGCACGCCGGGCGTTACCGGGGCGTTTAGCGGTACGGGAAGCAGGGTCAGGGTGCCGGCGCGCTGCGGGGCGGCGGGGCGGGACGGGTCCCAGGGCAGAAGCGATAAAGGAAGACCGAGCCGTTGGGCTCGGTCAGATAACAGTGCGCCATCGGCGCAAACCACCAGTTCAACCGGCCATTCTCTCTGCGCAAGCTGCGCGACGAGGTCAGGACCAATCCCGGCAGGTTCCCCGGGAGTGATGACAACACGATTCATACGCTTCATCCTTCAGGCTATTTCCTGGTTGGCTACGCCGTTGGCGGTTCATCCATGAGCCTCGCCCGTTTTGGGCCGTCGCAGGCAACGTTACGGTCAGCGGCTGCGCCCCGGCGGCTCATCGGTCAGCCTGGGGCGCTATGCGCTTGCCGCCCGATACGCGTGGAACGGCTGGCGTATCGGGCGGTAAATTAGTTACTCAGAACTTTGACGTAAGCGCTGGCGCGCTGTTCCTGCATCCAGGTCGCCGCTTCTTCCGAGAACTTACGGTTCATCAGCATCCGGTAGGCGCGATCTTTCTGCGCCGCGTCGGTTCTGTCAACCTGGCGGGTGTCCAGCAGCTCAATCAGGTGCCAGCCGAAGGAGGAGTGCACCGGAGCGCTGGTCTGGCCTTTGCTCATGTGCATCAGCGCATCGCGGAACGCCGGATCGAAGATATCGGTGGTTGCCCAGCCCAAATCGCCGCCCTGGTTAGCAGAGCCCGGATCTTCAGAAAACTCTTTCGCTGCTTTAGCGAAGGTGGTTTTCCCGCTCTTAATGTCGGCTGCAATCTGCTCCAGCTTGGCCTTCGCCTGGGCATCGTTCATGATCGGCGACGACTTCAGCAGAATGTGGCGGGCGTGGACTTCGGTAACGGAGATATTTTTGCTTTCGCCGCGCATATCGTTGATTTTCAGGATATGGAAGCCAACGCCGGAGCGGATCGGGCCGACGATGTCGCCTTTCTTCGCGGTGCTCAGCGCCTGGGCGAAGATCCCCGGCAGCTCCTGAATACGGCCCCAGCCCATCTGGCCGCCTTTCAGCGCCTGCTGGTCGGCAGAGTAGCTGATCGCCAGCTTGCCGAAGTCCGCGCCGCTGCGCGCCTGCTCAACGATAGAATTCGCCTGATCCTGCGCGGCGGCAACCTGGTCGGAGGTCGGGTTTTCCGGCAGCGGAATCAGGATGTGGCTCAGGTTCAGCTCGGTGCTGGCATCGTTCTGATCGCCAATCTGTTTTGCCAGCGATTCAACTTCCTGCGGCAGCACGGTAATGCGGCGACGCACTTCGTTATTACGCACTTCTGAAATCAGCATCTCTTTGCGAATCTGATTACGGTAGGTGGCAAAGTTCAGACCGTCATAGGCCAGACGGCTGCGCATCTGATCCATGGTCATATTGTTCTGCTTCGCGATGTTGGCAATCGCCTGATCGACCTGGTCGTCAGAGATTTTCACGCCCATCTTCTGGCCCATCTGCAAAACAATCTGGTCCATAATCAGTCTTTCGAGGATCTGATGACGTAGGGTGGCATCATCCGGCAGCTGCTGACCGGCCTGGCCGGCGTTAAGCTTAACCGATTGCATCAGGCCGTTGACGTCGCTTTCAAGAACAACGCCATTATTGACGACAGCCGCTACTTTATCGACAACCTGTGGGGCAGCGAAACTGGTATTCGCGATCATGGCGATACCGAGAAGCAGCGTTTTCCAGTTCTTCATACTTTTTCCATTTCAATTAACCGCAAAGGCGGATTACGTTTTAAACCAGCCACATCACAGGGAGTTCTGGTACGGTAGAATGTTCGAACGCAGCATCTGCTGGGTGCCGAGACCGTAATTGGAGCTCAGACCGCGTAGCTCAATGTTGATGCCAAAGGTATTGTCGTATTTGCTCTCGCCGTTACCGCTATTATCCCAGCCGTTGATCTTGCGTTCATAGCCGAGGCGAATCGCGTAGCAGCAGGAGTTATACTGGACCCCTAACATCTGGTTGGCGCTCTTTTTGGTATTGGTATCAAAGTAGTATGCGCCGACAATGGACCAGCGATCGACTACCGGCCAGCTGGCGGTCATACCCACCTGAGAAATACCGTTTTTGTACTGCTCAGCGGTTGAATACGAAGGCAGGGTTGCCTGAATGTATTCCGGGCTGGCGTAACGATAGTTAAGTTGGACTAAGCGGTTTTCGTCGCGACGGTATTCAACGGTGCCGTTACCGGTTGCGACGTTATCCAGACGCGTATCGTACTGAATTCCCCCGCGTAAACCCCAGTCATCGGCGATGCGCCAGTAAGTATCTCCGGCCCAAACCAGTGAACCCCTTGTGTCGTTATTCTCCCAGTTGATGTTGTCATCACCGGTACGGGACTCGGTGAAATAATAGATTTGACCAACGGAAATATTAAAACGTTCAACGGCGGCTGCATCATATACGCGAGAAGTGACGCCGGTAGTCACCTGGTTTGCGGATGCTATCCGGTCCAGGCCGCTGTAGGAACGGTCGCGGAACAGGCCGCTGTAGTCCGATTGCAGCAGGGTGGAGTCGTAAGAACCGATATGGCTCTGGTCGCGATACGGAATGTACAGGTACTGCACGCGCGGTTCCAGAGTCTGGGTAAAGCTCTCCTGCATATCGCGCTCGAAGACCATTTTGCCGTCGATTTTGAACTGTGGCATCACGCGGTTAACGGACTCTTTGTAGTCCGCATTGTTAGCCGCGTTGTAGTCGTCGAGGTTGCTCTGCTGATAGTGGGTCGCCAGCAGCTTGGCTTCGGTATTGATGCTGCCCCAGCCGTTAGACAGCGGCAGATTGATCGTCGGCTCGAAGTGGACGCGGGTCGCTTCCGGCATGTTGCCGTTGGTATTGACGAAGTGCACCGCCTGTCCGTACAGATGGGTATCAAACGGACCGACGTCGTTCTGGTAGTAGTTAACGTCCAGCCTGCGGCTGAGCCGAATAGGAGTTGCTCGAGTCGCGGTTAAAGACCTGGAACTGCTTGGTCGATACGGTGGCGTCGAAGTTCTGGTTGACGTAGCCGGCGCTGAATTTCTGCGTGGCGTAGCCGTCGGTGCTGGAGCCGTATTTCGAGCTGAAATCGTTAAAGTAGTCCGGATCGCTGACCTTGGTATAGTCGGCGTTAAGGCGCCATACCTGATCGATGACCCCGGAGTGGTTCCAGTAGAACAGCCAGCGGCGGCTGTTGCTGTCGCTGGAGTGATCGTCCTGGTAGACCTTATCGGACGGCAGATAGTCAAACTCGAACAGGCCCGCGCCGGCTTTGGTCAGATAGCGGAACTCGTTTTCCCACATCACGCCGCCGCGCTTGCTCATATAGTGCGGCGTCAGGGTGGCGTCGAAGTTAGGCGCGATATTCCAGTAGTAAGGAAGAGAGAACTCCACGCCATTTTTCGTGCTGTATTTGGCGTTAGGGATCAGGAAGCCGGAACGACGCTTATCGCCTACCGGCAGACTGCAGGTAAGGGCTGTAGAAAATAGGCACCGAGCCGAGCTTAAAGCGCGCGTTCCAGATCTCCGCGACCTGCTCTTCGCGGTCGTGGATAACTTCGCTACCGACGACGCTCCAGGTGTCAGAACCCGGCAGACAGGAGGTAAAGCTGCCGTTTTCCAGAATGGTGTAGCGGTTTTCACCGCGCTGTTTCATCAGATCGGCCTTGCCGCGGCCCTGACGGCCGACCATCTGGTAATCGCCTTCCCAGACATTGGTATCTTTGGTGTTCAGGTTTGACCAGCCTTTCGGCCCTTTCAGGATGACCTGATTATCGTCATAGTGAACGTTGCCCAGCGCATCGACCGTGCGCACGGGCTGAGGCTGGCCCGCAGCCTGCTGCTGATGAAGCTGAACCTCATCCGCCTGAAGACGGCTATTCCCTTGGTTAATATCGACGTTACCGGTGAATGTGGCATTATCCGGATAGTTGCCCTTCGCATGATCGGCATCGATCGTCACCGGCAGCTCGTTCGTTTTGCCTTCGACGAGGGGACGATTATAGCTTGGGACGCCAAGCATACACTGCGTGGCGAGATCGGCAGCGAGGCCCTGTTGGCTATACAAGGCGCTGGCGATCATGGTGGCCAGGAGGCTGGGAATACGTTTTTTCATACGTTGTATTTGTTGTTCCGTCATCTTGTGGCAGCGGCTTGCAAACGGTCAGAGCCTAACGTACTCATCCTGATCGCGCTAGTGTTAATCCTGCCCGTTTCAGTCCCGAGCGTTAGGCACCGTGTAGAATGACGAGTATGATAAAGCAAATTATAGGCTATGTCCCACAATTGACCGAAGCGTCAGTGCTTTGTAACGTGCGGTCATATATAGCTTAACTGGCGGCGTAAAGTTTGGGGAGTCTATGCAGTATTTGGGAAAAATAATTGGGGTTGCGGTGGCGCTGATGATGGGCGCGGGCTTTTGGGGCGTGGTGCTGGGCCTGCTGGTCGGCCATATATTCGATCGCGCGCGCCATCGGCGGATCAACGTTTTTGCTAACCAGCAGGAGCGGCAGTCGCTGTTCTTTTCCACCACCTTTGAGGTGATGGGCCATCTGACCAAATCGAAAGGTCGCGTGACCGAAGCCGATATTCACGTCGCCAGCATTCTGATGGATCGCATGAATTTGCACGGCGAGTCGCGTACGGCGGCGCAGCAGGCGTTTCGCGTAGGGAAATCAGACGATTATCCGCTGCGCGAGAAAATGCGCCAGCCTGCGCAGCGTCTGTTTCGGCCGCTTTGATTTGATTCGGATGTTTCTGGAAATTCAGACTGCAGGCGGCCTTCGCCGACGGCGAATTGCACCCTAATGAACGCGAGGTTCTGTTCGTCATCGCCGATGAGCTGGGGATCTCCCGCGCCCAGTTTGAGCAGTTCCTGCGCATGATGCAGGGCGGGGCCCAGTTTGGCGGCGGTTCTCAGCAGCACTCCGGATACCAGGGCCGCGGCCAGGGCGGCTGGCAGCAGGCGCAGCGCGGACCGACCCTTGAGGACGCCTGCAACGTGCTGGGCGTGAAGCCGACCGATGACGCGGCGACCGTCAAGCGCGCCTACCGCAAGCTGATGAGCGAGCACCATCCGGATAAGCTGGTGGCGAAGGGACTGCCGCCGGAAATGATGGAGATGGCGAAGCAGAAGGCGCAGGATATTCAGAAGGCCTGGGAGCTGGTCAAAGAGCAGCGCGGTTTCTGAGTTGTCGGCCTCTCCCGCCGGGGAGAGGCATCAGGACGAGCTCCTGGCGCGGCGGTACATCCGCCGCGGATGGCCAATTTTGCCGTACAGCATTTCCACTTCCAGAAAGCCCGTTTCCACGCAGTGCTCCAGATAGCGGCGGGCGGTCGTTTTGCTCAGGCCGGCGTCGTTCACCACCTCATCGACCGAAAAGCAGTGTTCTTCCCGCCCGCTAAACAGGTTCTGCACCAGCGCCAGCGTTTTCTCTTCAATCCCTTTGCTGCCGCTATCGGCGCGATAGTTTTTCGCCTGCAGCTGGTACAGCGAATCAACGTTTTGCTGGTCGACAATCTTCCACTCCCGCTGCTGGTCGTAAAACTGAACGAAGCGTTCGAGAGACTGGCTCAGGCGTTTCCAGGAGACCGGCTTAAGGATGTAGTCGAAGGCGCCGTTGCGAATGGCCAGGCTGCAGGTTTCCATGTCGCTGGCGGCGGTAATAAAAATCACCGAACAGTTGGCGCTAGCCAGCAGCGGGTCGGTCATCAGCGTCACCCCCTTGCCGTCGGGTAAATAGTTGTCGAGCAGCACCAGCTGCGGCGGGCTGGCGTTGAGCATCTGCCGCGCCTGGGTGAGGGAGGCGGCCATTCCCGCCAGCCGCATGCGCGGGTGTTTTTGAATCAGCTCGGCGTGCAGCCGCGCCAGCTCGCTCTCATCTTCGACGATCAGCACATCGACCAGGTCATGATGCATAGTTTGCCCCTTGTGGCGGGTGGGCCGGACCGTCGGCGGGAATAAATAGCGTAAAGATGGCCCCGCGCGGCGAGTTATCGGCAACCTCGATGGTGCCGCCAGCCTGAGTGACATAATGTTCAATAAGATACAGGCCGATGCCGTGATCGCCACGGGTTTTAGTGGTGACGCCGCGTTCAAAGATTCGATCGCGGATCTCCGGGCGAATACCGACGCCGCGGTCGGCCACTTCAATCATCAGCTCCCGGGCGTTGAGCTGGATCAGCACTTCAACCGGCTCGTGCGGCGATTCGGCGCGCTGGGTGGCTTCAATGGCGTTATCCAGCAGGTTACCGATAATCGAGATCAGCTCCGATTCGATTAACGACGGCAGTGGCCGGTCGATGTGGCAGGCGGGATCGAAGCTCAGCACGACGCCTTTCTCGCGCGCTCGGGCGGCCTTGCCCAGCAGCAGGCCGCAGAGCGTCGGCGAACTAAAGCGGGATGAAATGAAGTCCAGCAATTCCTGAGCGTGCTCCGACTGCGCCTGAATATAGCGAATGGCCTCGTCGTAGTGGCCCATATGCAGCAGGCCGGAAAGCGTGGTCATGCGGTTCAGCTGCTCATGGCGCATGATGCGCAGGTTATCCACGTAGCGCTTCACCTGGCTGAGCTGGGCGCTAAGCGAGTTGATTTCATCGCGATCGCGGAAGGTGATCACCCAGCCCTGCAGCGAATTCTCCAGCATGATGCGCACCCGGCTGGCAAGGACGGTGAGCTGGTTGAAGCGGCATAGCTCATCGTGAGTGTCGTTTTCCAGCATCTCGCCGCTGGCGAAAAACGGCTGCGGAACGATGACGCTATCGATGGACTGCCCGCGCAGCTGGTGCGCGGGCTGGCTAAGGCCGAGCAGGCTGCGGGCGGCGTGGTTAATGACGTTAATGCGGCGGGTATGATCGATAACGATAACCCCTTCATAAATCGACTCCATCATCGCCTTTTGCTGGCGCACCAGCAGGCCGATCTCCCGCGGCTCCAGGGAGAAGATCTGCTTTTTGATGCTGCGGGTGAAGTACCAGGAGAAGATAAACAGCGCAACCAGCAGCAGCACGGCGGCGACGAAGATATTGATCACTTTTTGCAGCGTAACGCTGTCGAGATAGCTGGTCAGATAGCCGACGGAAACAATCCCCACCACCTGGCCCGCGTCGTTACGCACCGGCGCCTTGCTGCGCAGCGAAACCCCGAGCCCGCCTTTGCGGATGGTGGTAATGGTTTTCCCCTCCAGCACCGCCTGATTATCGCCGCCCACCAGCCGGGTGCCGACCCACTCCGGATGCACGGAGTGGAACAGATGCAGGCCCCGCGCGTCGCCAATAACAATAAAGCTGGCGTCGCTGCGGGCGGCGATTTCCTGCATAAAGGTTTTTATTCCCTGCGGGTCCTTGCGGGCAACCTGCTGGCGTAAATTGGGCATCAGGGCGATCTCTTCGGCCTGTATTTGGGCGCGGGCGCTCATCTCCTGATAAAGCTGATGGCTGGCATCGAAATAGTAATAAACGCCCAGCAGGGCGAACAGGATCGAGAAAAACGCCACCAGGGAAATAAACAGCTTAAATTGAAAGGAAACTTTCATAGGCTTTGTTCAGAGTCTCAGTAAGGCGGGCAAGAAACGAGCGGCCGCCTGCGCCGGGGTCAGGGAACGGAAACGATCCGCGAAGCCTATTTATAAATGATCTATAGCGCTGACGACAAAAAACCATAAAAACCACGCTAATAAATCAGAGATATATCACGCCGGTAATAGAAACCATAAAAACCATAGTGCCCATTAAAACTTCATTTTTAATCTGGCGATCCTCACATTAAGTCGGCTTATTCCTCCCTAGTCTGAAGATGAATAATAACTAAAGGGCTAAACCTATGAGCACCACAGACAATGCATTCTCTGCGACCCTCGACCCCATCGACACCCCAAAGGCCACGCTGAAACAGCGCTGGTGGCACGTTATGGACAACCGGAAAGTCGGGATTATCCCGCTGCCTCTGTTCCTGCTGGCCGGCGGCTTAATTGCCCTTGACTGTCTGGGCGGCAAGCTGCCGAGCGACATTGTGGTGATGGTGGCGACGCTGGCGTTTTTTGGCTTTGCCTGCGGCGAGTTTGGCAAGCGCCTGCCGGTGCTCGGCAAGCTCGGCGCGGCGGCGATCTGTGCGACCTTTATTCCCTCGGCGCTGGTCCATTACGGCCTGCTGCCGGACGTGGTGGTGGAATCCACCACCAAATTCTACAAGTCGACCAATATTCTCTATCTCTACATCTGCTGCATTATCGTCGGCAGCATCATGAGCATGAACCGCACCACGCTGATTCAGGGCTTCCTGCGCATTTTCTTCCCGATGCTGTGCGGTGAAATTGTCGGCATGCTGGTCGGCGTTGGCGTCGGGACGGCATTAGGCCTGGAGCCGTTCCAGGTGTTTTTCTTTATCGTCCTGCCGATTATGGCCGGCGGCGTAGGGGAAGGGGCGATACCGCTGTCGATTGGCTATGCCGCGCTGATGCATATGGATCAGGGCGTCGCGTTAGGCCGCGTCCTGCCGATGGTTATGCTGGGCAGCCTGACGGCGATTGTCATCTCCGGCAGCCTGAACCAGCTGGGCAAGCGCTTCCCGCATCTGACCGGCGAAGGCCTGCTGATGCCGAACCGCAGCAATGAAACGCAGCGCGAAACCGCCGGTGACGAAAGCGTCGGCGGCAAAACGGACGTAGCGACGCTGGCGTCCGGGGCGCTGCTGGCGGTGCTGCTCTATATGCTGGGGATGCTGGGCCAAAAGATGATTGGCCTGCCGGCGCCGGTGGGGATGCTGTTTCTGGCGGTGCTGCTGAAGCTGGCCAACGGCGTATCGCCGCGCCTGCAGGAGGGCTCTCAGGTGGTGTATAAGTTCTTCCGCACGGCGGTGACCTATCCGATTCTGTTTGCCGTTGGCGTCGCCATTACGCCGTGGCAGGAGCTGGTTAACGCCTTTACTATCACTAATCTGCTGGTGATTATCAGCACCGTCTCCGCGCTGGTGGCGACCGGATTCTTTGTCGGTAAAAAAATTGGTATGCATCCGATCGATGTGGCGATCGTCTCCTGCTGCCAGAGCGGCCAGGGAGGAACCGGCGATGTGGCGATTCTGACCTCCGGCAACCGCATGAACCTGATGCCGTTCGCCCAAATCGCCACCCGCATCGGTGGAGCGATCAATGTCTCTCTGGGCCTGCTGTTTCTGAGCCACTTTATGGCGTGATTTAGTTCTGTGCTAACAGGAAAAACTGCTATTTCGCACCACAGGACGAAGAAAATTTCTTTGTCCTGTATCCTAAATTCTGTGCATTTAGCGATACAATCAGCAGCGAAATCCGTTATCGCGACGGCCCCTGCCGCCGTTATTTTATTCAGTGAAGGAGAGGAATTAATGTCCGTGGATACTCCCGCCCGTGCGGGCGCCAGCGTTGAAAACCTGCTGGCGGTGAAAGCGCAGCGTGAAGCTCGTCAGAACGACTGGTTAACCCATTATCAGCAGCCGGTTATTTCGCTCACCCTGGTGACGCCGGGCGCGGAGAAAGACAGCATCCGCTATCGCAATATGATGGGCGTGGCGCTGCAGGCTTTCGATCAGCTGCTGTGGAAACACCGCTGGCAAACCTTGGACCGTCAGGTGCAGTGGCTGCCGACCGGGCCGGAAGCGCTGTGGTGCGTTGAGCACTCTGCCGCTGAAATTAACGCGCTGTGCACGGAGCTGACGCAATCCCATCCGCTGGGGCGTTTATGGAATATCGAAGTGATTTGCCCGGCGGACGGCCTGCAGAGCCGCCCGTCAGCTGCCGAGAGCAACGATCGCCACCCGCAGCAGTCGGCCGCTCACGTAGAGCAGATGATTGACGCCTGGTTTGCCCGCGACTAACGGCTGAATGCGTGAGAAACCCCGCTCTCGCCGCGCTTAGCGGAGAGGAGGGGTAGCTCGGGTAAGGCGCTTACGCCGTAGCCCGGGGAATCAGCGGTCAGAAGTCGACCGGCGCGCGGAAGGTCATTGCGTTGCCGAAAGCGGGATGGGTGATGGTCAGCGTCTCCGCGTGCAGCAGCAGGCGCGGGGCCATCGCCAGCGCTTCCGGCGTGGCATAAAAGCGGTCGCCGAGAATCGGGTGGCCGAGGGCCAGCATATGCACGCGTAGCTGGTGCGAGCGCCCGGTAATTGGCTTCAGGCGCACGCGGGCGCTGTTATCGTCCGCGTATTCCAGTACCTCATACACGGTTTGCGCCGCCTTGCCGGTTTCGTAGCACACCTTCTGCTTTGGCCGGTTCGGCCAGTCGCAAATCAGCGGCAAATCCACCAGACCTTCTGCTTTCTGCGGGTGACCCCACACGCGGGCGACGTACTGCTTCTTCGGCTCGCGCTCGCGAAACTGACGCTTCAGCTCGCGCTCTGCCGCTTTGGTCAGCGCCACCACAATCACGCCGCTGGTGGCCATATCCAGCCGGTGAACCGACTCGGCCTGCGGAAAGTCGCGCTGCACGCGCGTCATCACGCTATCTTTATGCTCCTCCAGGCGCCCCGGCACGGACAACAGGCCGCTCGGCTTGTTGACCACCATAATGTGCTCATCCTGATAGAGGATGACCAGCCAGGGATCCTGCGGCGGATTGTAGTTTTCCATCGCCATATTTGCGTTCCGTTACTGGTGAGTGACGACGATTAAACGCAGCGCATCCAGACGCCAGCCGGCCTGGGCCAGCGCATCCATCACCTGCTGACGGTTGCTCTCAATGGCCGACAGTTCGTCATCGCGGATGTTCGGGTTCACCGCTTTCAGGGCTTCCAGACGCGACAGCTCCGCCGACAGCTTGTCGTTAGCCTCATCGCGCGCCGCTGCGATCAGCGCCTGAGCGGCCTTCGCGACCTGCGCTTCGCCGAGCTGCAGGATCGCGTGAACGTCCTGCTGCACCGCGTTGACCAGCTTACTGCCGGTATGGCGGTTAACGGCGCTCAGCTGGCGGTTGAAGCTCTCAAACTCCACCTGGCCGGCGAGGTTGTTGCCGTTCTTATCCAGCAGCATGCGTACCGGCGTCGCCGGCAGGAAGCGGTTAAGCTGCAGCTGCTTCGGCGCCTGGGCTTCGACGACGTAAATCAGCTCAAGCAGCAGCGTCCCGACCGGCAGCGCCTTGTTCTTCAGCAGCGAGATGGTGCTGCTGCCGGTATCGCCGGAAAGGATCAGATCCAGACCGTTGATAATCAGCGGATGCTCCCAGGTGACGAACTGCGCGTCTTCGCGGGAGAGCGCGACGTCGCGCTCAAAGGTGATGGTGCAGCCGTCCTCCGGCAGGCCCGGGAAGTCCGGAACCAGCATGTGATCGGACGGGGTCAGCACGATCAGATTCTCGCCGCGATCGTCCTGGTTGATACCGACGATATCAAACAGGTTCATGGCAAAGGCGATCAGGCTGGTGTCATCATCCTGCTCTTCAATGCTTTCGGCGAGCGCCTGCGCCCCTTCGCCGCCGTTGGAGTGGATCTCCAGCAGGCGGTCGCGGCCCTGCTCCAGCTGCGCTTTCAGCGCGTCGTGCTGCTGGCGGCAGGCTTTAATCAGATCGTCGAAGCCGTCGGTGGTTTCCGGCGCGGCAAGATAGTTAATCAGCTGGTTATGGACGCTATCGTAAACGGTACGGCCGGTCGGGCAGGTGTGCTCGAAGGCATCAAGCCCTTCGTGATACCAGCGGACCAGCACCGACTGGGCGGTATTTTCCAGATACGGCACGTGGATCTGAATATCGTGCGCCTGGCCGATACGGTCCAGACGGCCAATACGCTGCTCCAGCAGGTCCGGGTTGAACGGCAGATCGAACATCACCAGGTTGCTGGCGAACTGGAAGTTACGGCCTTCGGAGCCGATTTCAGAGCACAGCAGCACCTGCGCGCCGGTGTCCTCTTCGGCAAACCACGCGGCGGCGCGGTCGCGTTCGATGATCGACATCCCTTCGTGGAATACCGCGGCGCGAATGCCTTCCCGCTCGCGCAGCACCTGCTCCAGCTGCAGCGCGGTGGCTGCTTTGGCGCAGATCACCAGCACCTTCTGCGAACGGTGGCTGGTCAGGTGGCCCATCAGCCACTCGACGCGCGGGTCGAAGTTCCACCAGGTTCCGCTATCGCCTTCGAACTCCTGATAGATCTGCTCCGGATAGAGCATGTCGCGCGCGCACTCTTCGGCGGTTTTACGCGCGCCCATAATGCCGGAGACCTTGATGGCCGTCTGATATTGCATCGGCAGCGGCAGGCGAATGGTGTGCAGTTCGCGTTTCGGGAAGCCTTTGACGCCGTTACGGGTGTTACGGAACAGAACGCGACTGGTGCCGTGGCGGTCCATGAGCATGGAGACCAGCTCCTGGCGCGCGGACTGCGCTCCGTCGCGATCGCTGTTAGCGGTCTGCAGCAGCGGCTCGATATCCTGCTCGCCGATTAGCTCGCCGAGCATATTCAGGTCGGCATCGCTCAGCCTGTTGCCCGCCAGCAGCAGGGCTACGGCGTCGGCCACCGGGCGGTAGTTCTGCTGCTCTTCGACGAACTGGGCGAAGTCGTGGAAACGGTTCGGGTCCAGCAGGCGCAGACGGGCGAAATGGCTCTCCATCCCCAGCTGTTCCGGCGTGGCGGTCAGCAGCAGGATCCCCGGCACGCGCTCGGCCAGCTGTTCAATCGCCTGATATTCGCGGCTCGGCGCCTCTTCGCTCCATACCAGGTGGTGCGCCTCATCGACGATCAGCAGATCCCATTCGGCGTCGCACAGACTGCTCAAGGCGCTGCTTGCTGCGGCGCACAAAATCCAGGGAGCAGATCACCAGCTGCTCGGTTTCAAACGGATTATAAGCGTCGTGCTGCGCTTCGGCGTAGCGCTCGTCGTCAAACAGCGAGAAGCGCAGGTTGAAGCGGCGCAGCATTTCGACCAGCCACTGGTGCTGCAGGGTTTCCGGAACGACGATCAGCACGCGCTCGGCGGCGCCGGCCAGCAGCTGCTGATGCAGGATCATCCCGGCTTCGATGGTTTTACCGAGCCCAACTTCATCCGCCAGCAGCACGCGCGGGGCGTGGCGACGGCCAACGTCGTGGGCGATGTGTAGCTGGTGCGGGATCAGGCTGGTACGCTGGCCGCGCAGGCCGCTCCACGGCATCCGGTACTGCTCGCTCTGATATTTACGCGCGCGATAGCGCAGCGCAAAGCGGTCCATACGGTCGATCTGCCCGGCAAACAGGCGATCCTGCGGCTTGCTGAAAACCAGCTTGCTGTCGAGCAGCACTTCACGCAGGACCACGTTGGTCTCCTCGGTATCCAGACGGGTACCGATATAGGCCAGCAGGCCGTTCTCTTCATTAACTTCGTCAACCTGGAGCTGCCAGCCTTCGTGGCTGGTGATGGTGTCGCCTGGATTAAACATCACGCGGGTGATCGGGGAGTCATTGCGCGCGTACAGACGATTTTCGCCGATGGCGGGGAAAAGAAGGGTAACCATGCGCGCATCCAGCGCGACTACCGTCCCTAATCCCAGTTCGCTCTCTGTGTCGCTAATCCAGCGTTGACCAAGTGTAAAAGGCATATGTGTTCGGCTCTTTAGTTCTTAAATTGCAGGCAATAGTTGATCATCTCCAAATAGGATGGAGAGAGATCAAAATTGGGTCCAGGAGTGGAAAGGGCGCTATGGTACTGGATGCCGCGGTGATAGTCACCTGTCAAAATAGCCCCAGCTGCCCTGTCACTATTGTAGCAAAATCATCATCGACAAAGGGAAGTATTCCTTCCGCGACCGGCTGCAGTTGTTTCGCCAAATAGTGCTCGTAATCGAGCGGCGAGTGCTGATAATCGACCGGCTCCGGCCCGCTGGTGGTCCAGACATATTTGATGCTGCCGCGCTGCTGGTACTGCTGCGGCCTGCCCAGCCTGACGTTGTGCTCGTCGGCAAGCCTTGCCGCGCGGACGTGCGGCGGAACGTTGCGCTGATATTCCGCCAGCGGCCGGCGCAGGCGCTTGCGGTAGATCAGCCGATCGTCGAGCTCGCCGTTCATCAGCTGACGAATCGTCTCCAGCACGTAGTCGCGGTAGGGCTGGTTGCGGAAGATGCGCAGGTACAGCTCCTGCTGAAACTGCTGGGCCAGCGGCGTCCAGTCGGTTCGCACCGTTTCCAGCCCTTTAAAGACCATTTTCTGCTGCTGCGCCTCCTGAATCATCCCGGCGTAGCGCTTTTTGCTGCCGGTATCGGCGCCGCGGATGGTCGGCATTAAAAAGCGGCAGAAGTGGGTTTCAAACTCCAGCTCCAGGGCGCTGGTGAGGCGCGCTTTCCCCAGCTCGGCGGCCCACCAGTCGTTGACGTAGGCCACCAGCGAACGGCCGATTTTCGCCGCCTCTTGTTCATCATGGGCGCGCCTGAGCCAGACAAAGGTGGAATCGGTGTCGCCGTAGATAACGTCATAGCCCTGCGACTCAATCAGCGCTTTGGTCTGGCGCATGATGGCGTGGCCGCGCATGGTGATTGACGAGGCCAGCCGCGGGTCGAAAAAGCGGCAGGCGCTGGTGCCGAGCACGCCATAAAAGGCGTTCATAATGATCTTCAACGCCTGCGACAGCGGCTTATTTTTATGCCGTTTGGCGTCGTCGCGGCCGTGCCAAATCTGGCCGACGATGTCCGGCAGGCAGTGCTTTTCGCGGGAGAAGCGCGCGCCGAGAAATCCTTCGGTGCTGTGCTCGTCGTCGGGCAGGGCGCCGCCTTCGACGAGCCCCACCGGGTCGATCAGGAAGGTGCGAATAATCGAGGGGTACAGGCTTTTGTAGTCCAGCACCAGCACCGAATCGTACAGGCCGGGGCGGGAGTCCATCACGTAGCCGCCGGGGCTGGCCTGCGGCGGCACTTCGCCGAGGTTCGGCGCAACGTAGCCCAGCCGGTGCATGCGCGGAAAATAGAGGTGGCTGAAGGCGGCCACCGACCCGCCGTGGCGGTCGGCGGGCAGGCCGTTAACCGTGGCGCGCTCCAGCAGAAACGGCACGATCTCCGTTTTCCGGAAGATGCGCGTCACCAGCTCGCAGTCCTGCAGGTTGTAGGTGGCCAGCGCCGGCTTATCCTCGCTGAAGCGGCGGTCGATTTCGTCCATCCGATCCCACGGGTTATCAATGGCTTTGCCTTCCCCCAGCAGCTCGCGGGCCACCGCCTCAAGCGAAAAAGAGGGGAAGTTCCAGAACGCGGATTTCAGCGCCTCAATGCCGTCGATAATCAGCCGCCCGCTGGCCTGGGCGAAGAAGACTCCGTTTTTAAAACCGTGCTCGCGCCACTCCAGCTCGCTATTGCCGCGGCCGAGCAGCAGCGGAATGCGGTAGCGCTCGGCGTGTTTTTGCAGCACGCGCAGGTCGAACTGCACCACGTTCCAGCCGATCAGGATGTCCGGGTCGTGGGCGGCAAACCAGGCGTTGAGTTTTTCCAGCAGCTGCGGGCGGCTGGCGACGTACTCCAGCTGAAAATCGACGGCGGGAGCGACCGCCGGCTCCGGCCCGAGCATGTAGACGACCCGCTGGCCGCAGCCCTCCAGACCGATGCAGTACAGCTCGCCGTGGCGGCTGGTTTCGATATCCAGCGAGACCCACTTCAGCGGCGGCCGATAGTGCGGGCTGGCCTTCATGCGGGCGTTGATCAGCTGCGTGCCGCGCGCTTCGCCTTCGACCCAAACCGGCGCGGTAATAAAGCGCTCCATCAGATAGCGTTCCGGCGGGCGGACGTCGCCTTCGTAGACGGTAACGCCCTGTTCGCGCAGCTTCTTTTCGAGGCGCATCAGCTGGCGGTGGGCGCGGCAGTAAAGGCCGAAAACCGGCTGGCGGTGAAAATCTTTCAGGCTGAGCGGGGCGAGGCGCAGGCCATTTTCGCCCTGCAGCAGGCGCTCAGCCTGGGCGCGCTGCGCTTCGGGGATAAAGGCCACCGACTCCTGCGGCGGCAGGGTGACCTGCAGGGGGCCGTCGTCGGTTGCCAGCCAAAAGGTCAGCTCCGTGCCCTGGGGGGTATCCCGCCAGTGACGGGTCAATAAAAAACCTTCTCGTGGCTGGGTCACGCCGCGCTCTCATCAAGTCAAACCAGGCCTGAGTATAGCCTGGTTCACGGCGCAATGCTGGGGTTTTATACAGGCATTTTCCCGCTACTGAGGCGCTACTGCCCGTAATAGGCCTGTGCGCCGTGCTTGCGTAAATAGTGTTTATCCAGCAGGGTCTGCTGCATATCCGCCAGCTGCGGCGCCAGCTGGCGGCAGAAAATCCCCATATAGGCGATCTCTTCCAGCACAATCGCGTTATGCAGCGCATCTTCCGCGCTCTTCCCCCAGGCAAACGGGCCGTGGGAGTGCACCAGCACGCCGGGCATTTGCATCGGGTCGATGGCGTTGTCGCGGAAGGTTTCGACGATAACGCGCCCGGTTTCCCACTCATACTCGCCGTTGATTTCGCTGTCGGTCATCAGCCGGGTGCAGGGAACCGCGCCGTAGAAGTAGTCAGCGTGGGTGGTGCCGGTCGCCGGGATTGACTGGCCCGCCTGCGCCCAGATGGTCGCGTGGCGCGAATGGGTATGGACGATACCGCCGAGGGTCGGGAAGGCCTGATACAGCAGGCGATGGGTTGGGGTATCCGACGAGGGTTTCTTTTTCCCTTCCACCACTGCGCCGGTTTCGAGGCTCACTATCACTATATCCTCAGCGCTCATCGCGCCGTAATCGACGCCCGACGGCTTGATCGCCAGCAGGCCCCGCTCGCGGTCGACGGCGCTGACGTTGCCCCAGGTTAAGGTCACCAGGTTGTGCCTGGGCAGCGCGAGGTTCGCTTCCAGCACCTGACGTTTCAGATCTTCTAACATTGTCTACTCCGAATAGCGGGTCAGCGCGGTTTCCCCTCTTCTCCTCGCCTTCGCGGCGCAGAGGGAGAAGAGGGGACGACCTCTTAACGTTTGCCGGCGTAATAAACTTCGTTCCAGCGCAGCGCATCTTTGAAGGACGGCAGGCGGGTTTCGTTATCAATGACCGTCAGCTCGATATCCTGCAGCTCCGCAAACTGGCGCATATCTTCGAGAGTCAGGGCGTGGCTGAAGACGGTATGGTGCGCGCCGCCGGCAATGATCCAGGCTTCGGACGCGGTGCGGAGATCCGGCTGCGCTTTCCACAGGGCGTTGGCAACCGGCAGCTTCGGCAGTTCGTGCGGGGTCGGCACCGTTTCAACGGTGTTCACCAGCAGGCGATAGCGATCGCCGAGATCGATCAGGCTGGCGACGATCGCCGGGCCGGTCCGGGTGTTGAAGATCAGGCGCGCAGGGTCGGCTTTACCGCCAATGCCCAGCGGCTGAACGTCGAGGATCGGTTTTTCCGCCGTGGCGATGGTTGGGCAGACCTCCAGCATATGCGAGCCGAGCACCAGATCGTTGCCGCTGTCGAAGTGGTAGGTGTAATCCTCCATAAAGGAGGTGCCGCCCTGCAGACCGGTTGACATCACCTTCATGATGCGCAGCAGGGCGGCGGTTTTCCAGTCGCCTTCGCCCGCAAAGCCGTAGCCCTGCTGCATCAGACGCTGCACGGCGAGGCCCGGAAGCTGCTTCAGGCCGTGTAAATCTTCAAAGGTGGTGGTGAAGGCGTGGAAGCCGCCCTGCTGCAGGAAGCGCTGCATTCCCAGCTCGATACGCGCGGCATCGATAACGTTCTGCCGTTTATCGCCGTGGACCTGCGCCGCCGCGGTCAGCCGGTAGCGGCTTTCATACTCATCTACCAGGGCGCTGATATCGCCATCGCTGACGTCGTTGACCACCTGCACCAGATCGCCCACCGGCCAGGTATTGACCGAGAAGCCGAATTTGATCTGCGCGGCGACCTTATCGCCATCGGTGACCGCCACTTCGCGCATATTATCGCCAAAGCGGCAGACTTTCAGATGACGGGTATCCTGTTTCGAGACCGCCTGGCGCATCCATGAGCCGATGCGCTGATGAGCGTCCCGATCCTGCCAGTGGCCGGTCACCACGCTATGCTGCTGGCGCATACGGGCGCCAATAAAGCCGAACTCGCGGCCGCCGTGCGCGGTCTGGTTGAGGTTCATAAAGTCCATATCGATGCTGTCCCACGGCAGCGCCGCGTTGTACTGGGTGTGGAACTGCAGCAGCGGTTTATTGAGGATGGTCAGGCCGTTAATCCACATCTTGGCCGGAGAGAAGGTGTGCAGCCACACCACCATGCCGGCGCATTTATCATCGTAGTTAGCGTCGCGGCAGATATGGGTGATTTCGTCCGGCGTGGTGCCCAGCGGCTTTAATACCAGTCGGCACGGCAGTTTGGCCTCGGCGTTGAGGCTGTTCACCACCTGTTCGGCATGCTTCGTAACCTGACGCAGCGCTTCCGCGCCGTACAGATGCTGGCTGCCAATCACGAACCAGACTTCATAGTTAGCAAAAATCGTCATTTTGGTGTCCTTAATGGGTGAGAGCTGGCTGAAATTGCGAGGCCTTTTCCGCCTGTGCAGCCGAAGGGAGATACTGTTGTTCAGCGCTGGCCGACCATTGCCGGTAGCGCTGATAGAGCTGTTCGAAGCGCTGCGCCTGGGCCGGACGCGGCTGCAGGGTACTTTCCACCCGGCTTGCCATATGCTGCTGGGCCGTTGGAATATCGCGATAAACGCCGGCGGAGACGGCGGCAAAGATGGCCGCGCCCAGCGCGCAGCACTGATCGGAGGCGACAATTTGCAGCGGCCGGTTCAGCACGTCGCAGCAGGCCTGCATGATGACCGGGTTTTTGCGCGCGATGCCGCCCAGCGCCATCACGTTGATGACCGGGATCCCCTGGTCGGTGAAGCACTCCATAATGGCGCGGGCGCCGAAGGCGGTGGCCGCCACCAGGCCGCCAAACAGCGCCGGCGCATCGGTGGCGAGATTCAGATCGGTTATTACGCCCTTCAGGCGCTGGTTAGCGTTCGGGGTCCGCCGTCCGTTGAACCAGTCCAGCACCACCGGCAGATGGTCGAGGGAGGGGTTTTGCGCCCAGGCTTCGGTCAGCGCCGGCAGCAGCTGTTTCTGGCCTGCGCGGATCTGCTCTTTCAGCTCCGGATGGGCCAGCGCCAGCTGCTCCAGCGGCCAGCCGAGAATGCGGCCGAACCAGGCGTAGATATCGCCGAAGGCCGACTGCCCGGCCTCCAGACCGATAAAATCGGGCACCACGCTGCCGTCGACCTGGCCGCAGATGCCTTTCACCGTGCGATCGCCAACGCTCTGCTTATCGGCGATCAGAATGTCGCAGGTGGAGGTGCCGATGACCTTAACCAGCGTATTCGGCTGCGCGCCGGCGCCCACCGCGCCCATATGGCAGTCGAAGGCGCCGCCGGAGATGGTGACCGTTTCCGGCAGACCCAGGCGCCGGGCCCATTCGGCGCTGAGGGTGCCGACCGGCGCGTCGGCGGTCCAGGTCTCGCTAAACAGCGGCCAGCTCGAGGTGCTGATTGATAATCGGGTCGAGCTCGTCGAAGAAGCTGGCCGGCGGCAGACCGCCCCAGCCGGCGTGCCACAGGGATTTGTGCCCGGCGCTGCAGCGGCCGCGGCGAATATCCGGCGGGCGGGTGGTGGCGGAGAGCAGCGCCGGAACCCAGTCGCACAGCTCTACCCATGAGGCCGCGGCCTGCGCAACGGCGCTATCCTGACGGGTGATGTGGAGGATCTTGGCCCAGAACCATTCGCTGGAGTAAATGCCGCCGATGTAGCGGGAGTAGTCCTCTTTGCCCGGCTGGTGGCACAAACGGGTGATGGCTTCCGCCTCTTCCACCGCGGTATGGTCTTTCCACAGCACGAACATCGCGTTCGGGTTGTTGGCGAACTCTTCCCGCAGGGCCAGCACGTTGCCGTCGGCGTCAACGGGCGCCGGCGTTGAGCCGGTGCTGTCAACGCCGATACCGACGACGACGGCGCGCTGCCCGGGGCTCAGCTGCGCCAGCACGCTTTTCAGCGCGGCTTCCATTGATTCAATGTAATCCCGCGGGTGGTGGCGAAACTGATTATTCGGAGCGTCGCAAAACAGCCCCTCCTGCCAGCGCGGATACCACTCGACGCCGGAGGCGAGCTCTTCGCCGGTGGCGCATTCCACCGCCAAAGCGCGAACTGAATCGCTACCAAAATCGAGGCCAATCGCAATTGCCATGCTGTTACTCCATGCTGAAAACCATTCATGGTGAAACAGTAGATATCCCCGGCAAAAACCGTCAGGCCGTATTCGCTAATCTTATGGACTATATTGCTATGGCATCGCAAAGTGTGACGCCGTGCAAATATTCAATGTGGACTTTTCTGCCGCATTTATAGACACTTTTGTTATGCGCTGGAAGGGCTTACGTTAGGCGATGTTATCGATTTTTGCTGAAATCAGACGGGTTTTACTTCAAATTTCAACCCGCATCCCATTACCAAAACCGCGTCGGGAATAAAATAACCAATATGGACAATTGGTGTCCAGTGCCTCTCCGGGAGAGCTGAGTTTATGGCTGAAACACAAAACGATCCGTTGCTACCGGGATACTCTTTTAACGCCCATCTGGTGACGGGACTGACGCCGATTGATGCCGATAGCTATCTGGATTTCTTTATTGACCGCCCGCTCGGTATGAAAGGCTTTATCCTCAATCTGACGATTCGCGGTGAAGGGGTGATCAACAACCAGGACGAGCAGTTTGTCTGCCGGCCCGGCGATATTTTACTCTTCCCGCCGGGGGAGGTTCATCACTACGGCCGCCATCCTGACGCCCGCGAGTGGTATCACCAGTGGGTCTATTTCCGCCCGCGGGCCTACTGGCATGAGTGGCTGAACTGGCCGACGATTTTCGCCCATACCGGCTTCTTCCGTCCCGATGAGCAGTGGCAGGCGCGCTTCGGCGAGCTTTTCGGCCAGATCGTCGACGCCGGACAGGGGGCCGGACGCTACTCTGAACTGTTGGCGATCAACCTGCTGGAACAGCTGCTGCTGCGGCGCATGGAGGCGATAAACGAGTCCCTCAACCCGCCGCTGGATAGCCGGGTCCGCGACGCCTGCCAGTATATTAGCGATCGCCTGGCGGACAGCCGCTTTGATATCGCCAGCGTCGCCCGGCACGTCTGCCTGTCGCCGTCGCGGCTGTCGCACCTGTTCCGCCAGCAGACTGGGCATCAGCGTGCTGGGCTGGCGGGAAGATCAGCGGATTAGCCAGGCCAAGCTGCTGCTGAGCACCACGCGAATGCCCATCGCCACGGTGGGGCGCAACGTCGGTTTCGAAGATCAGGCTCTATTTCTCGCGGGTATTTAAAAAATGCACCGGCGCCAGCCCGAGCGAATTCCGCGCAGGATGTGAATAAAACGTAAATAAAGTGAAATGATGCGCCGAACAATAGTCGTAACCGGTAAACTATTCAGACAATTGATGGCTTGACGAAGGCGCGACGGCTCTGGAGAATCCGTGCTTCGTTTTTAAACCGGGCACACTATGCAAGCATTGCTGGAACATTTTATCACCCAATCCACGGTCTACTCGCTGATAGCCGTGATGCTGGTCGCCTTTCTTGAATCGCTGGCGCTGGTGGGGCTGATACTGCCGGGCACGGTGATGATGGCCGGGCTGGGCGCGCTTATCGGCAGCGGCGAGGTTAACTTCTGGCAGGCGTGGCTGGCGGGGATCGTCGGCTGTTTATTCGGCGACTGGATTTCCTTCTGGCTCGGCTGGCGGTTTAAAAAACCGCTGCATCGCTGGTCGTTTATGAAGAAAAACAAAGCGCTGCTTGATAAGACCGAGCACGCGCTGCATCAGCACAGCATGGTCACGATCCTGATCGGGCGCTTCGTCGGGCCGACGAGGCCGCTGGTGCCGATGGTTGCCGGGATGCTCGACCTGCCGGTGGCGAAGTTTATTCTGCCGAATATTATTGGCTGCCTGCTGTGGCCGCCGCTCTACTTTTTGCCGGGCATTCTTGCCGGCGCGGCCATTGATATTCCCGCCGATGAGAACAGCGCCGGCTTTAAGTGGCTGCTGCTGAGCGCCGCTCTGCTGGCATGGCTGGCCGGCTGGCTATGCTGGCGCCTGTGGCGCAGCGCAAAAATGCGCGATCGGCTGACCCGACTGCTGCCGCGCGCGCGCCTGCTGTGGCTGACCCCGCTGGCGCTGGCGCTGGCGGGCGCGGCGTTAACGGTGGTGATCCGCCACCCGCTGATGCCGGTCTATCTCAATATCCTGCGCCACGTTATCGCGCGCTGATCCCTAACAGATGGGAGGCGCTGCTGTTGCCGCTTAAGAGCGCCTCGGTGGCGCCATCCCAGGCGATACGCCCGTCGGCCACCACCAGCGACCGAGGGGCGATACGGGCGGCATCCTCCACGCTATGCGACACCATCAGCAGCGTTAAATTGCGGCGCTGGCAAACCTCCGCGACCAAAACCAGCATCTCCTGACGCAGCGCCGGATCGAGCGCGGAAAACGGCTCATCCAGCAGCAGTACCGGCTGCTCACGCACCAGACAGCGCGCCAGCGCCGCCCGCTGCCGTTGACCGCCGGATAGCTCGCCGGGAAGCCTCTCCAGCAGGGAATCGATGCCCATCTGTTCGGCAATCGCCTGCAGACTGGCGTTTTGCCCGGCGCTCAGCTTAAGCCCTGGGTTCATGCCGAGGCCGATGTTCTGGCGGATGGTGAGATGGTTAAAGAGGTTATTTTCCTGAAACAGCATCGATACCGGGCGCTGGGCCGGCGGAGTCGCGGTATGCGGCTGACCGTCGATGACGATGCTGCCGCTCGCCGGCGGCAAAAAGCCGGCGATCAGGTTCAGCAGGGTGCTTTTCCCCGCCCCGCTGGGGCCGAGCACCGCAAGGCGTTCGCCGCGCTGTACGGCGAGGGTGAAGCGCATTGGCAGGTGCTGATACAGCCAGGTTACATCATTCAGTTTTAACATCACGCCCCGGTAGCTTCTCAATTACGGTAAAGAGGACAAAGCACAGCGCCAGCAGCAGCAGGGCGGTAACGGCACCGTCCTGGCTACGATAGGCGCCAATCTGCTGATACAGATAGAACGGCAGGGTGCGGAAATCGTCGTTGCCGAACAGCGCCACCACGCCGAAATCACCGATCGAAAGCACGCAGGCAAAGGCCAGCGCCTGGGCCAGCGGGCGCTTTAGGGCGCGCAGTTCAACCACCCGCAGGCGGGTAAAGCCGCTCATCCCCAGCGATTGGCAGAGCATGCCGTAGCGCACGGCGACGTCGCGCATCGGGTTTTCCAGCACCTTCAGCGCATAGGGGATCGCCATCAGCGCGTTGGTGAAGATAACGATGCTGTCGGCGGTGTCGGGCAGGCCAACGCTATTATTGAGCAGCAAAAAGAAGCCGGTCGCGAGCACGATCCCCGGCATGGCGAGGATCAGCATCCCGCTGAGCTCCAGCGCCTGGCCGGCCAGCGGGCGGCGGCGGATGCGCAGCTCGCGGCTGCTCCACAGCAGCATCATCGTCAGAACAACGCTGAGCGCGCCGGCGGCCAGCGCGATGCGCAGGGAGGTTGACAGGGCCTGCCATAGCGCAGGCTGGGCCAGCACCCGCGGCAGATTGCTATTCAGGCCGTCGATGACGACTGCCAGCAGCGGCGGCAGCAGCAGCAGCAGCGCGATCGCGATCAGCACGCAGTCGGTGAGGCGGCTGTGCAGGCGATCGTCGGGGTCGCGCCAGCCGCGAACGTGGGTCACGCCGATCGCCACGGCCTTGCTCAGGCGCTGGCTGAGCAGCACCAGCCCGAGGCAGCAGCCCATCTGGATCAGCGCCAGCATCGCCGCGCGGGCCGGATCGTAATCAAAGCTCAGCGCCTGGTAGATCGCCAGTTCGATAGTGGTGGCCCGCGGGCCGCCGCCAAGGGAGAGGACGGTAGCAAAGCTGGCGAAACAGAGCATAAAGATCAGCGCCGCCACCGGCGGAATTTGCCGCCGCAGCCACGGCCACTCTACGAAGCGGAAAAAGTGCAAGCCGCGCATGCCAAGCTGGGCCGCCATCTGCCGCTGTTCGCCGGGTATATTCTCCAGCGCCTGCAGCAGCAGGCGGGTCGCCATCGGCATATTGAAGAAGACGTGCGCCAGCAGAATTCCCTGCAGCCCGTAAGGGGAGAAATCCCACCGCCATCCCAGCGCGCTAAATGCCGCCGCCAGCCAGCCCTGACGGCCGTAAACGCTGAGGATGCCGAATACCGCCACCAGCACCGGCAGGATGAGCGTCATCGCGCACAGGCGCAGCAGCAGCGTGCGGCCGGGAAAGCGGCGCCGGTAAAGGGCGCGGGCGAGAAAAATAGCCGGCGCCACCGAGAGCAGCGCCGAAAGAGACGCCTGCCAGAAGGAGAAGCGGACGACGTGCCAGAGATAGCTGTCGCGAACGATCGCCTGCCAGGCCGCCTCCGGCGCGCTGCTCCAGAGCGCCAGAAAGGCGGCCAGCGCCACCGCGACCAGCACGAAGGCGGCGGCCAGGCCCGGCAGCAGCCAGCCGATAGCTAGCGGCTGACGGCGCGTTGCCATGCGTTAATCCAGTTCTGCCGTTCGCCAGCGACCTGCTGCGGAGTGAACTCCAGCGTGGTCTGCGGTTTGACCAGCGTGTCAAAGTCGGCGGGGAGCGTCGCCTGGGTAACCGGATACATCCAGTTGCCGGTCGGGATAGCGTTCTGGAAGCCGGGAGAGACCATAAACTTAAGGAATTTTTCCGCCAGCTCCGGCTGCCTGCTGGCCGCGGTGCGGGCCGCCACTTCGACCTGCAGGTAGTGGCCTTCGCTGAAGCCGGCCGCCGCGTAGTTATCCTTTTTCTCTGCGATAATGTGATAAGCCGGCGAGGTGGTATAGCTCAGCACCAGATCGCTTTCCCCCTTCAGGAACAGGCCGTAGGCCTCGCTCCAGCCTTTGGTCACGGTGACGGTTTTCGCCGCCAGCTTCTCCCAGGCCTGCGGGGATTTGTCGCCGTACACTTTCTGCATCCACAGCAGCAGGCCGAGGCCCGGCGTGCTGGTGCGCGGATCTTCGTAGATCACCCGCCATTTCTGGTCGCTCTCAACCAGCTCTTTCAGGCTTTTGGGCGGGTTCTTGAGCTTGTTTTTATCGTAGACGAAGGCGAAATAGCCGTAATCAAAGGGGACGAAGGTATCGTTGTTCCAGCCGCCGGGGACGGTGAGCGCGTCGGTTGGCACGTTGCTTTTGGCGAACAGCTTGCTTTGCGCCGCCGCTTCCAGCAGGTTGTTGTCCAGTCCGAGCACCACGTCGGCTTTGCTGTTTTTGCCTTCCATGCGCAGACGATTCAGCAGCGAGACGCCATCTTCCAGCGCCACGAACTTCAGCTCGCAGCCGCAGTCGGCTTCAAACGCCTTTTTGACGGCCGGGCCCGGGCCCCAGTCCGCGGAAAAGGAGTCGTAGGTATAAACGGTGAGAACGGGCTTAGCCAACGCGGGAGCGGCGACCAGCACCAGCAGCGGGAGTAATTTTTTCAACACTTTGCACCTCACAAAAAAGGGGTGGCAAAGGATTTTGAGTGAGCCTCAAATCCCTTCGCCGGCGTTATCCGGATCAGGTTCGACGGGTATTTTCTCAGCCCATACGCTTCACCCTGCAGGCAGCCTTGATGCAGCCTGAATGATATCGCGTACGTTTATTAGCACCCCGTTGAGAACGGCGACCAGTGTAATGATTTTGTTAGCGGACCGAAAGGGCTTAAGCGTCCGCCGGGGAGGGCGCTAGGGTTCCGGCGGCGCAAACCACGCCGATTTAAAATCAAACCAGCCGAGGGTATTCATTCTCACGCCGCGCATGCTGCGCTGCCCCTGGATCATCAGCCAGTGGTGGATCAGCGGTACGATCGTTTGATTGGCCAGCAGCTGCTGGCTCCAGGTGGCCGGGTTTAGCTCGCCCGCATGCCAGCGGCCGGCATCCTCCTGCCAGTCAATCGGGATGCAGTGGCGAATGAGCGGGACTTCATACAGCCAGGCGAACAGGGAGAAGTCTATCGGCAGGGTAAAGTTGGCGCTGTTTAGCCAGATGTCGCTGACCACCTCGCCGCGATGCCACTCCGCGTACTCCAGCTCCCGAATCTCCAGCCTGACCTGATGCTCGGCCAGCAGCGTCGCCATAATGGCGCCGATCGCGCGGTGCTCAATATGGTCCTGGTAATAGGTCAGCGTCACCGACTCCAGGCCCGCGGGTTTCTCGCAGGCCTGGCTGCGCGCGTGGTGCCAGCGCGGCAGCAGGCCGTAGGCCGGGAACCAGTTGCCCTGGTAGTGTTCGCCCGCGTGGTAGAGCAGGTTCGCCGGCTGGAACAGATAGCTCAGCCACTGGCGCACGGCGGCATTGGCGCCAAGCGGGCTGCGGGAATCAAACAGCAGGTAGTAGCAGCCTTCTTCCAGACGACTTTCGACGGCTTTCTCGCTCTGCGTGGTGCCCTGCAGGGTTAAGCCGCCGTTCGACTCTTCGCCAATCTCCGGCAGCACCCAGACGTTGACCTCATCAATTAACGCCCGATAGCCGAAGTAGTCGTCGAAGGCATGGATCTTTAGCTGGCTTTGGTTATTGCGCGCCACCGCATAGGGCCCGGTGCCGATCGGCATCGCGGAGAAGTTCTCCATCGACTGCCATTCGCGCGGCAGTATCACCGCGGAAACCTGGCCCAGCAGCCACGGCAGCCAGCGGTCCGGCTGTGTCAGATGGATATCCAGCGTCCAGGCGGTAGGCGAGATGATGCGCTCAATATGGGAGTAGAGCGGCAGGGCGCTGCTGCGCTGCAAAGAGGAGATCACATCCTCCATTTCCAGCTCGCGGCCGTGGTGAAAGTGGATGCCGGGACGCAAAAAGAAGCGCCAGTGGGTGGGTGAGAGCTGCTGCCAGTGGTGGGCAATATCGGCTTCCAGTTCCCCATTTTCCTCATTTACCCGCGTCAGGGCGCTGAAGATTTGCCGGGCGATATGGTTTTCCGAACGGCGCAGGGCGCTGCCGGGGAGCAGATTTTTCATCGGCCGGTAGTAGAGCACGCGCAGAATATGCCGCCCCTGGCGAAAGCTCCGTCCGAGATGGGAGACCAGCATCTGGCGCACGGCGGCCTTATCGCCGACCAGCTGCACCAGCTGATCGATGCGATCCTGCTCCAGCAGATCTTCCGCCCGCTGCTGCTGCAGCGCCAGGCCGGTGTAGAGGAAGGCCAGCTTCGAGCGCTTACCGCGTCCCGCTTCCGCCTCCCAGGTGAGCCAGCCGCGCTCCTCCATCATGTTCAGCAGGGTTCTCATATGCCGGCGCGAGCAGCTAAGCATCTCCGCCAGCTCGTTGAGCGTCGTCTCCTGCGACCTGCCTTCGCAGCATTGCCATAAGCGGATGAACTGTTGTTGCAGACGGGCGGAAGACATAAAAGGGGAACTCCTGATAAAAACTCAGCAATTTATTAATCCCTATATTAGGCCAATAATAGATTCCGATGAAGCGAGGAGATGAATATGATGAGGTCAACCGCTAAGCAGTTCTACCAACGCTACTTTTCTGCGACGCAGGATGCGTCATGGCTAGCCCGCCTGATGGCAGGACGACAGCAGGAAATACTCGGCGAGCTGATGCAGTGGGGAGTTACGTCACCGACCTCTGATCGTTAACTTGCAGACATCATGTGTGACTGAGTATTGGTGCGTACCTGTCGTCTTTCACGTTCCCGGCGTTACCGCGGCCCGCTAGCTATGGTCGCCGGCCTGTAACATGAAATAGATAGCGTATAAAATCACCCGCCAGCAGATGACTTCTGCTGGCTTTTTTCGTTTTCTTCGCGCGCTAAGGACATGACATGCTGTGGTTAATGACGATGGGACGGCGGCTGAACGGCGTCTACGCGGCTTTTATGCTGGTCGCTTTTATGATGGGGATTGCCGGCGCGCTGCAGGCCCCGACGCTCAGCCTGTTTCTCAGCCGCGAAGTCGGTGCGCAGCCCTTCTGGGTCGGGCTGTTCTATACCGTTAACGCCATTGCCGGGATCGCGGTCAGCCTGGCGCTGGCGAAGCGCTCCGATAGCCAGGGCGACCGCCGGCGGCTGATTATGTTCTGCTGTCTGATGGCGGTGGGCAACGCGCTGCTGTTTGCCTTTAATCGCCACTACCTAACCCTGATTACCTGCGGCGTGATGCTGGCATCCATCGCCAACGCCGCGATGCCGCAGCTGTTCGCTCTGGCGCGGGAGTATGCCGACAGACTCGGCGCGGGAAGTGGTGATGTTCAGCTCGATCATGCGCGCCCAGCTGTCGCTGGCGTGGGTTATCGGCCCGCCGCTGGCCTTTATGCTGGCGCTGAACTACGGCTTTACCACCATGTTCACGATTGCGGCCGGGATTTTCGTCATTAGCCTGGCGCTGATTGCGTTTAAGCTGCCGTCGGTGGCGCGGGTGGAGCAGCCTTCGGAAGCGGCGGGGGTGATAGCCCAGGCCGGCGGCTGGCAGGATAAAAACGTGCGGATGCTGTTTATCGCCTCGACGCTGATGTGGACCTGCAACACCATGTACATCATCGATATGCCGCTGTGGATCAGCAGCGATCTCGGCCTGCCGGATAGCCTGGCCGGGATCTTAATGGGCACCGCGGCCGGGCTGGAGATCCCGGCGATGATCGTTGCGGGCTACTACGTTAAACGCTGGGGCAAGCGGCGGATGATGGTCGCCGCCGTAGCCGCCGGAGTGCTGTTCTACGTCGGGCTGATCCTGTTCCATGACCGCACGGCGCTGCTGGCGCTACAGCTGTTTAACGCCATTTTTATCGGTATTGTCGCCGGGATCGGCATGCTGTGGTTCCAGGACCTGATGCCGGGACGCGCGGGAGCGGCCACCACGCTGTTCACCAACAGTATTTCCACCGGCGTGATCCTTGCCGGCGTGCTGCAGGGGGCGCTGTCGCAAAGCTACGGCCACGCCAGCGTTTACTGGGCGATTGCGGCGATTTCGCTGGTGACGCTGCTGCTAACCGGCAAGGTCAAGGATATCTAGCGCCGGGCAGCGAAAGAGCTAAAAAAATGCCCGGTCATAGGACCGGGCAGGAGAGCTGGCGGCTATATTAGTTCATAAAGGCCGGCTGCTTGTTCTCGTAGGCGGAGATCGCCTCTTCGTGCTGCAGCGTCAGGCCGATGCTGTCGAGGCCGTTCAGCATGCAGTGGCGGCGGAAGGCGTCAATTTTAAAGCTGTACGACCTGTCGCCCGCTTTCACCACTTCGGCTTCCAGATCCACCTCGAAGGTAATGCCCGGGTTGGCCTGCACCAGCTTAAACATCTCGTCGACCTGCTCGTCGCTCAGGGTCACCGGCAGCAGCTGGTTGTTGAAGCTGTTGCCGTAGAAGATATCGGCGAAGCTGGGGGCGATCACCACTTTAAAGCCGTAATCGGTCAATGCCCAGGGCGCATGTTCGCGCGAGGAGCCGCAGCCGAAGTTTTCCCGCGCCAGCAGAATCGAGGCGCCTTTAAACTCCGGGAAGTTAAGGACGAATTCCGGGTTAGGCACTTCGCCTTTGTCGTCCAGAAAACGCCAGTCGTTAAACAGGTGCGCGCCAAAACCGGTGCGGGTGACTTTCTGCAGGAACTGCTTGGGAATGATCGCATCGGTATCGACGTTTGCAGCATCCAGCGGCACCACCAGGCCCGTATGTTGGGTAAATTTCTCTGCCATGATGGTCTCCTTATTTGATGTCGCGGATGTCGGCGAAATGGCCGCTAACGGCCGCCGCTGCGGCCATTGCCGGGCTGACTAAGTGGGTACGTCCGCCGCGGCCCTGACGGCCTTCAAAGTTACGGTTGCTGGTGGATGCGCAGCGCTCGCCCGGGTTCAGGCGGTCATTGTTCATCGCCAGGCACATGGAGCAGCCCGGCAGGCGCCATTCAAAGCCGGCTTCGATAAAGATCTTATCCAGACCTTCTGCTTCCGCCTGCGCCTTCACCGGGCCTGAGCCTGGCACCACTAATGCCTGCACGCCCGGCGCGACTTTACGTCCCCTGGCGATCTCCGCCGCCGCGCGTAAGTCTTCAATGCGCGAGTTGGTACAGGAGCCGATAAAGACTTTATCAATTGCGACTTCGGTCAGCGGGATGCCCGGCTTCAGGCCCATATAGGCCAGCGCTTTTTCCGCGCTCGCGCGCTCTACCGGATCGGCGAAAGAGGCCGGGTCGGGAATGATGTCGGTGACGGAGATAACCTGGCCCGGATTGGTTCCCCAGGTGACCTGCGGAGCGATCTCTGCTGCCTGTAAGGTGACGACGGTGTCAAAGGTGGCGTCGGCGTCGGTGGTCAGGGTTTTCCAGTATTCAACGGCTGCGTCGAAGTTCTGGCCCTTCGGCGCATGCAGACGCCCCTTCACGTAGCTGAAGGTGGTTTCGTCCGGCGCGACCAGGCCGGCTTTGGCGCCCAACTCGATGGCCATATTGCACAGGGTCATGCGGCCTTCCATGCTCAGGTTGCGGATGGCTTCGCCGCAGAATTCGACCACGTGGCCGGTGCCGCCGGCGCTGCCGGTTTTGCCGATGATCGCCAGTACGATATCTTTCGCGGTGATGCCGGGCGCCGCCTGGCCCTGAACCTCGATCTTCATCGTTTTGGCGCGACCCTGCTTCAGGGTCTGGGTGGCCAGCACGTGCTCAACTTCGGAAGTCCCGATGCCGAACGCCAGCGCGCCGAACGCGCCGTGGGTTGCGGTATGGGAGTCGCCGCAGACGATGGTCATCCCCGGCAGGGTCACGCCCTGTTCAGGGCCCATCACGTGCACGATCCCCTGATACGGGTGGTTCAGGTCGTACAGCTCAACGCCGAACTCTTTACAGTTCTTAATCAGCTCCTGCATCTGGATACGCGCCATTTCGCCGGACGCGTTGATGTCTTTAGTTTGAGTCGAAACGTTATGATCCATGGTGGCGAAGGTTTTTCCCGGCTGGCGCACCTGGCGGTTGTGCGCGCGCAGGCCATCAAATGCCTGCGGGGAGGTCACTTCGTGTACCAGATGACGGTCGATATACAGCAGCGGGGTTTCGTTTTGTGCTTCATAAACCACGTGAGCATCAAACAATTTTTCATACAACGTCTTCGCCATGATTACACCCCTTCAGCGACATAGCGGGCAATGATGTCGCCCATTTCATCGGTACTGACTGCCGCCGCGCCGCGCGCTAAATCGCCGGTACGAATGCCTTCTTCCAATGCGCGGTTGATCGCGCTTTCGATAGCCGTTGCCGCCGCGTCCGCATTGAGGCTGTAGCGCAGCAGCAGCGCCAGCGACAGGATCTGGGCGATCGGGTTGGCGATGTTCTTACCGGCGATATCCGGCGCCGAGCCGCCTGCCGGCTCATACAGGCCAAAGCCTTGTTCGTTGAGGCTGGCGGACGGCAGCATGCCCATGGAGCCGGTGATCATCGCGCATTCGTCGGACAGAATGTCGCCGAACAGGTTGGAGCACAGCAGCACGTCAAACTGGGACGGGTCTTTAATCGAGCTGCATGGTGGCGTTGTCGATGTACATGTGCGCCAGCTCAACGTCCGGGTACTCTTTGGCGATTTCACCGACGATTTCCCGCCACAAAATGGAGGACTGCAGCACGTTGGCTTTGTCGATAGAGGTCACTTTGCTCCGGCGCTTGCGGGCCGATTCAAACGCGATGTGCGCAATGCGCTCGATCTCAAAACGGTGATAAACCTCGGTATCAAAGGCTTTTTCGTGATGACCGCTGCCTTCGCGACCCTTCGGCTGGCCGAAGTAGATGCCGCCGGTCAGTTCACGGACGCACAGAATGTCGAAACCGTTGGCGGCGATATCCGCGCGCAGCGGGCAAAACTCTTCCAGCCCCTGGTACAGCTTCGCCGGACGCAGGTTGCTGAACAGCTTGAAATGTTTACGCAGCGGCAGCAGCGCGCCGCGCTCCGGCTGCTCTGCGGGCGGCAGGTGCTCCCATTTTGGGCCCCCGACCGAGCCGAACAGAATGGCGTCCGCCTGCTCGCAGCCGTCTACGGTTGCCTGCGGCAGCGGAGTGCCCTGGCGATCGATGGCGATGCCGCCAACGTCATACTGGCTGGTGGTAATGCGCATATCAAAACGGTTACGGACGGCTTCCAGTACTTTCATCGCCTGGTTCATGACTTCCGGGCCAATGCCATCACCTGGCAAAACAGCAATATGGTAATTCTTCGACATTACACGGTTTCCTTCTTGTTCTCGTTATTTTGAGCTTTGCGTTGCAACTCTTTTTCGACTTCAGCGGCGCGCCAGATGTTGTTCAGGACGTGAACCATCGCCTTCGCCGAGGATTCGACGATATCCGTCGCCAGCCCGACGCCGTGGAAACGGCGACCGTTGTAGTTAACGACGATATCAACCTGGCCCAGCGCGTCTTTACCGTGGCCCTTGGCGCTTAAACCATACTTAACCAGCTCGATGTCATACGCCGTAACGCGGTTGATTGCCTGATATACGGCATCGACCGGGCCGTTGCCGTTAGCCGCTTCGGACTTCACTTCATCGCCGCAGGCCAGCTTGACGGAGGCGGTGGCGATGGCGTTGGATCCGGATTGCACGCTGAAGTAGTCCAGGCGGAAATGCTCGGGCTCTTCCTGCTGCTTGTTAATAAAGGCCAGCGCTTCCAGGTCGTAGTCGAAGACCTGACCCTTTTTGTCCGCCAGCTTCAGGAAGGCGTCATACAGGTGGTCCATGTTGTAGTCGCTTTCCTTATAGCCCATCTCTTCCATGCGGTGCTTCACCGCCGCGCGGCCGGAGCGAGAGGTCAGGTTCAGCTGTACCTGATTCAGGCCGATGGATTCCGGGGTCATGATTTCGTAGTTTTCGCGGTTCTTCAGCACGCCGTCCTGGTGAATACCGGAAGAGTGGGCGAAAGCGCCGGTGCCGACGATGGCTTTGTTCGCCGGGATCGGCATGTTGCAAATCTGGCTGACGGTCTGGCTGGTGCGCCAGATTTCGCTGTGATTGATGCGGGTGCGTACGTCCATAATATCTTTACGCACCTTGATGGCCATGATGACTTCTTCCAGCGAACAGTTGCCCGCACGTTCGCCGATGCCGTTCATGGCGCCTTCAACCTGGCGCGCGCCGGCGTGGACGGCGGCAATGGCGTTGCCGACGGCTAAGCCCAAATCGTCATGGGTGTGAACCGAAATGATCGCTTTGTCGATGTTCGGCACGCGCTCGTACAGGCCGGTAATGATGTTGGAGAATTCGAACGGCATGGTATAGCCGACGGTATCCGGGATGTTAATGGTGGTCGCACCGGCGCGAATGGCCGCTTCAACGACGCGCGCCAGGTCGGCAATCGGCGTACGGCCGGCATCTTCACAGGAAAATTCAACGTCGTCGGTATAGTTACGGGCGCGTTTAATCATATAGATCGAACGCTCAATCACTTCGTCGAGGGTGCTGCGCAGTTTGGTCGCGATGTGCATCGGCGAAGTGGCGATAAAAGTATGAATACGGAACGCTTCGGCGACTTTTAACGACTCGGCCGCGACGTCGATATCTTTCTCTACGCAGCGGGCCAGGGCGCAGACGCGGCTGTTTTTGATGGTGCGCGCGATGGTCTGTACGGATTCAAAGTCGCCCGGAGATGAGACTGGGAAACCGACTTCCATCACGTCTACGCCCATACGCTCAAGGGCCAGGGCAATCTGCAGCTTCTCTTTAACGCTCAGGCTGGCCTGTAACGCTTGTTCCCCGTCACGTAAGGTCGTATCGAAAATAATGACTTGCTGGCTCATGGTTAAATCCTTAATCGGTGTCCTGGGCGCCTTGCTGACGAGCATAAAAAAACCCGCGCAATGGCGCGGGTTTTATAGTCTTACTGGAAGATGACTAACGCTTAACGTCGCCCAGCAGCCTACCGCGCAAATTGGATGCGTTTAGTAGTAGTAGGCTGGTGAAACGAGTGCTGCGGATCATTGCGTCATGCTCCAGATGAAATCGATATGCTCTTAGAGTTACTGGATACGCCTTTTGATGTCAACCCCTGAGGGGGAAAAACGTCTTTTTACCCTGGCGCTGAATTAGCTAATTGTGCTGAAGATCGCGCTTTTTTGCCGACAATCGTTTTTGGCGCCGCGGCAGGGGCGAGGCCATTTAAAGCATTCGCACCATTTTCTTCTCATTCAAGGCATCACGTTGCCGGGGCGGCAACGGTCGGCATCTTAATGAAAAGAGTGAGAATATTTTCCTTATGAATATATTTAAATGAGCTCAGGTTAATTATCGATGATAACGGAATGTTAATTTTAATAGCGATTTTTAATCGATACTTTAATGCTGCTTCAATTTAAGTTAACTATTTCTGCCGTTGTTTATATTTATAAGTTATGAGTAAACTTAACTCCATCAAGTAATCGATATATTTAAAATTAGTCGGCCGTTTTCTTATGGTGCTTATTTTTGTCGAAATCATAACTTTGATATATTCCTAAAATTCGTTTTTACCCTTTTGCAAATTTCATATGCGTGCTAAATGATATTTTCAGCATTAATTACGGTACTTGTGCAAAGGGAATTTAGCCTGATGGTGAAATTAGATATGGTAATTGAAAGTATTGAATATCAAACGGCCCCCGCGGTGGAAGCTGTGGAAGCGGTGAAACCTCAGCTACGAATGGTCGATCTCAATCTGCTCACCGTCTTTGATGCGGTGATGCAGGAGCAGAATATCACCCGGGCGGCGCACTCTCTGGGGATGTCGCAGCCGGCGGTCAGCAACGCCGTAGCGCGTCTGAAGGTCATGTTTAATGACGAGCTGTTCGTTCGCTACGGACGCGGGATTCAGCCTACGGCGCGCGCGTTTCAGCTGTTTGGCTCGGTGCGCCAGGCCCTGCAGCTGGTGCAGAACGAGCTGCCGGGATCCGGCTTTGAGCCAATAAGCAGCGAGCGGGTGTTTAATCTGTGCGTCTGCAGCCCGCTGGATAACTATTTGACGGCAACAATCCTCAATAAAGTTAGTGTCGCCGCGCCAAATATTCATTTGATTTTTAAATCGGCGCTGAATCAAAATACCGAGCATCAATTACGTTATCAGGAAATTGAATTCGTGGTGGGCTATGAAGAGTTTCGCCGTCCTGAATTTTCCTGCGTGCCGCTGTTTAACGATGAGATGGTATTAGTCGCCAGCCGTCAGCATCCGCGTATTAGCGGATTGTCGGCAGAGGATGACATTTATCGGGAAGAGCACGCGGTTGTTGCCCTGGATCGCTACGCCTCGTTCAGTCAGCCCTGGTATGACAATCTCGATAAACAGGCGCGGATTGCCTATCAGGGCAATGCGCTGGTCAGCGTATTAAACGTGGTTTCGCAAACGCAAATGGTGGCGATTGCGCCGCGGTGGCTGGCGGCTGAATTCGCGGATAAGCTTAACCTGCAGCTGGTCACGCTGCCGCTGCCGGTTAATAGCCGGACCTGCTATCTTTCATGGCACGAGGCCGCTGGCCGCGATAAAGGCCACCAGTGGATGAAAGAACTGCTGGTCAATATCTGCCGGCGCTAATCTGTCCGCGCATCACCACAAACGGGAGCCGCGGCTCCTGCTTTGTGAAGGGGGCGCAGGGGATATTCGAGCCAGTCGTTGAGCGAGGCTCACATGGTGGCCATTTTTAGATTTCATTATCTATTTATAAGCAATAAAGCAGAATTTTATTCTGTTTGAAGGTCTCGGCTATCCGCAGATTCAGATTAAAAATGGATGATTTACTGCGACGCGGCGATTTGCCAGAGTAATGATTTGCGTCATTTCCTGTCGGTGAAGTTTTTCACCTGATTTTTTATTAAATCCTATTTTTTATTCTTTTAATGCCTCTCGCGTACTCGCGGCGGCTAATTGCCTGCCCGTTAGCGACCAGTTATGGTAATGGCATGCAGTCCATTCACCTCAATGCAAAGACAAGTTTCTGCGCATTTGTGCGAACGCGCGGAAATTGAATTCCGCTGTCGTTAAAAACAATAAGCCGGGAGGCAAACCATGGAGATGTTGTCAGGAGCCGAGATGGTCGTCCAGTCGCTTGTCGATCAGGGCGTCAAGCAAGTATTCGGTTATCCCGGGGGGGCGGTCCTCGATATCTATGATGCGTTACACACCCTCGGCGGTATCGATCATATTTTGGTCCGCCACGAGCAGGCCGCGGTGCATATGGCGGACGGGCTCGCCCGCGCAACGGGTGAGGTCGGGGTCGTGCTGGTGACCTCCGGGCCCGGAGCAACAAACGCCATTACCGGCATTGCGACGGCGTACATGGACTCGATCCCTCTGGTGATCCTCTCCGGACAGGTGGCGACTTCCCTGATTGGCTACGACGCTTTCCAGGAGTGCGATATGGTCGGTATTTCCCGACCGGTGGTGAAGCACAGCTTCCTGGTTAAGCAAACCGAAGATATCCCCGGCGTCCTGAAGAAAGCCTTCTGGCTGGCGGCCAGCGGCCGTCCCGGCCCGGTTGTCGTCGATCTGCCGAAAGATATCCTCAATCCGGCGAACAAGCTGCCGTACGTCTGGCCGGATGCGGTCAGCATGCGCTCCTATAATCCGACAACCAGCGGGCATAAAGGACAAATTAAACGCGCTCTGCAAACGCTGATCGCGGCCAAACACCCGGTGGTGTACGTCGGCGGCGGGGCGATTAACGCCCGATGCGAAGAGCAGCTGTATAGCCTGGTGGAAAAACTGAATCTGCCGGTTGCTTCGTCGCTGATGGGGCTGGGAGCTTTCCCGGCCACGCACCGGCAGGCGCTGGGCATGCTGGGCATGCATGGTACCTATGAAGCCAACATGACGATGCATCATTCCGACGTGATTTTCGCCGTTGGCGTCCGCTTTGACGATCGCACGACCAACAATCTGGCAAAATATTGCCCGAATGCCACGGTGCTGCATATCGATATCGATCCGACGTCAATTTCAAAAACGGTGCCGGCAGATGTGCCGATCGTTGGCGATGCCCGTCAGGTGCTGGAGCAGATGCTGGATCTGCTGGAGCAGGAAGAGGCGCAGCAGCCGCTGGACGAGCTCCGCGACTGGTGGCGGCAGATCGAACAGTGGCGCGCGCGTCACTGCCTGCAATACGATACGCAAAGCGGCAAGATCAAACCGCAGGCGGTGATCGAGACTATCTGGCGTCTGACCAACGGCGATGCCTACGTCACCTCCGACGTTGGCCAGCATCAGATGTTTGCCGCGCTCTATTATCCCTTTGATAAGCCGAGACGCTGGATCAACTCCGGCGGCCTGGGCACGATGGGCTTCGGCCTGCCGGCGGCGCTCGGCGTGAAGATGGCGCTGCCGGATGAGACCGTTATTTGCGTCACCGGCGACGGCAGTATTCAGATGAATATCCAGGAACTTTCCACCGCGCTGCAGTACGAACTGCCGGTCCTGGTGCTGAATCTGAATAACCGCTATCTCGGGATGGTGAAACAGTGGCAGGACATGATCTATTCCGGTCGTCACTCGCAGTCGTATATGGAGTCGCTCCCGGATTTTGTCCGCCTCGCAGAAGCGTATGGCCACGTAGGGATTCGCATTAACGAGCCGCAGGAGCTGGAGTCGAAGCTGGCCGAAGCGCTGGAACAGGTGCGTAATAATCGCCTGGTCTTCGTCGACGTAACGGTCGACGGCAGCGAGCACGTATATCCGATGCATATTCGCGGCGGCGGGATGGACGAGATGTGGTTGAGCAAAACGGAGAGAACCTGATTATGCGCCGGATATTATCGGTATTACTGGAAAACGAATCGGGCGCCTTATCGCGCGTTATTGGTCTCTTTGCGCAGCGTGGGTACAACATTGAAAGCCTGACGGTGGCGCCCACCGATGACCCGACGCTCTCGCGGATGACGATTCAGACCGTGGGCGATGAGAAAGCGATTGAGCAGATCGAAAAGCAGCTGCATAAGCTGGTGGACGTGCTGCGCGTCAGCGAACTCGCACAAAACTCGCACGTTGAGCGCGAGATTATGCTGGTGAAGGTGCAGGCCAGCGGCTTTGGCCGCGAGGAGGTCAAGCGCAACACCGAGATCTTCCGCGGGCAGATTATCGACGTCACCCCGTCTATCTACACCGTTCAGCTGGTTGGCACCAGCGATAAGCTGGATGCGTTCATCGCCTCGCTGCGCGACGTCGCGAGAATTGTTGAAGTGGCTCGCTCGGGCGTCGTTGGCCTGTCGCGCGGTGATAAAATAATGCGCTGAGTCGCTGAAAATGACGTAAAAATAGCCCGACATAAACTGTCGGGTTATTTTTTTGCGAAATCGGTAGGAACTGGAGATAAAAGCGGTTGCTGCGCTAACTATTCTGCGTTTAGATGTTATAGAAATGAATCCATACCTGAAGAAAGGTTATGTTCTGTACTAAATTACCCAAGGGGCAATTGTGAAACTGGATGAAATCGCCCGGCTGGCCGGTGTCTCGCGAACCACCGCTAGCTATGTGATTAATGGTAAAGCGAAGCAGTACCGCGTGAGCGATAAAACGGTCGAAAAGGTGATGGCTGTGGTTCGTGAACACAACTATCACCCGAATGCGGTCGCTGCCGGTCTGCGTGCAGGACGCACGCGTTCTATTGGTCTGGTCATTCCGGATCTGGAAAACACCAGCTATACCCGCATTGCTAATTATCTGGAGCGTCAGGCGCGCCAGCGCGGCTATCAGCTGCTGATCGCCTGTTCGGAAGATCAGCCAGATAACGAGATGCGCTGCATTGAGCATCTGCTGCAGCGCCAGGTTGACGCCATTATCGTGTCGACCTCATTACCGCCTGAGCATCCGTTCTACCAGCGCTGGGCCAACGATCCGTTCCCGATTGTTGCGCTCGATCGCGCTCTCGATCGCGAACACTTCACCAGCGTCGTGGGCGCCGATCGGGACGATGCGGAAATGCTGGGCGCCGAGCTGCGCAAATTCCCCGGCGAAAGCGTGCTGTATCTTGGCGCTCTGCCGGAGCTTTCCGTAAGCTTCCTGCGCGAGCAGGGCTTCCGGGCCGCGTGGCAGGACGACCCGCGGGAGGTGCAGTATCTCTACGCTAACAGCTACGAGCGCGAAGCGGCGGCTCAGCTGTTCGAAAAGTGGCTGGAAACCAACCCGATGCCGCAGGCGCTGTTTACCACCTCGTTCCCGCTGCTGCAGGGCGTGATGGACGTGACGCTGCGTCGGGAAGGCAAGCTGCCCTCCGAGCTGGCGATTGCGACCTTCGGCGATAACGAACTGCTGGATTTCCTCCAGTGTCCGGTGCTGGCAGTGGCCCAGCGCCACCGCGATGTGGCCGAGCGCGTGCTGGAGATCGTCCTCGCCAGCCTCGACGAACCGCGCAAACCAAAGCCTGGCCTGAGCCGAATTCGCCGGAATTTGTATCGCCGCGGGAGCCTGAACCGTCGTTGAATATTTCCGGCAGGAGGCTGCCGGGATAATTCTGCCGCTCGCCAGACGGATGCGCATCTGGCGATAATCCATACAAATTGCCTTAAAAATGCAAAACTGAATATCTTTCAGACAAATCCCTAAACTTCTTTACGTATTATTTTGTTTTATTCTGGAGCAGGGGCTTTCTTGCACCTGCCGGGTATAAAAAAAGATTTCCTGGCCGATGTTTGTATTATTTTGTTACATTCACTAAGTTAAGCGCTGAATTAACACTCATTTTATCGCAGACAATACCCACAATCTTCTCTACCCCGCGACAAGAGAGCCTCTCCGACGACAACCGGTACTGTTAACGGGCATCAGAATCGCCTAAAATGCCGCTCGCGTCGCAAACTGACACTTTATATTTTCCCGCCGAAGATATTTTGTTGCTTTTAACTGTTACGAATTTGTTGGTTATTTTCTTACACGTATTCATAGCGTTAATTTGCCTCGTTAGTTGATGATTATTTCATCAGGCCTAATATCGGCTGCAAATAATGGGTTTTTGAGCTTCGTTAGTATTCATGCTGGCTTGACAAGCTTTTCCTCCGCTCCGTAAACTCCTTCTGGTGGGAATTTGTGGGGTAAAGTGGCGAAAAGGGGTGAGGCTGGCATGTTCCGTGGGGCAACGTTAGTCAATCTCGACAGCAAAGGCCGTCTGGCCGTACCGACGCGTTACCGCGACGGGCTGATTGAGAGCGCTTCCGGTCAATTGGTGTGCACCATTGACATTCATCACCCGTGCCTGCTGCTTTACCCTTTGCCTGAATGGGAAATCATCGAGCAAAAATTGTCGCGTTTATCGAGCATGAATCCCGCAGAGCGGCGCGTCCAGCGTCTGCTTTTGGGACATGCCAGCGAATGTCAGATGGATAATGCCGGGCGGCTATTGATTGCCCCGGTGTTACGGCAGCATGCCGGGCTGACAAAAGAAGTGATGCTGGTCGGGCAGTTCAATAAGTTTGAGCTGTGGGATGAAACGACCTGGTATCAACGGGTCAAGGAAGATATCGACGCTGAGCAGTCCGCAACCGGGGAACTGCCGGAGCGACTGCAGGATTTGTCTTTATAGAATGATGGAAAATTTTAAACATACTTCGGTACTTCTGGATGAAGCCGTTAACGGCCTGAATATTCGCCCGGATGGTATCTACATTGATGGCACTTTTGGCCGCGGTGGCCACTCGCGCCTGATCCTCTCCCGACTGGGAGCGGAAGGACGCCTGCTGGCAATCGATCGCGATCCGCAGGCGATCGCTGTGGCGAAGACCATTGATGACCCCCGCTTTTCCATCGTACACGGACCTTTTTCTGCGCTCGCAGATTATGTTAGTGAGCGCAAACTTACGGGCAAGATCGACGGTATTCTTCTCGATCTTGGCGTCTCGTCACCCCAGCTGGATGACGCGGAGCGCGGCTTCTCGTTTATGCGCGACGGCCCGCTGGATATGCGTATGGATCCGACGCGCGGCCAGTCGGCCGCCGAATGGCTGCAGACGGCCGAAGAGGCCGATATTGCATGGGTGATTAAGACCTTTGGCGAAGAGCGCTTCGGTAAGCGCATCGCGCGCGCCATCGTCGAACGCAACCGCGTTGAGCCCATGACCCGCACCAAAGAGCTGGCGGAAGTGGTGACGGCGGCGACCCCGGTGAAGGATAAATTCAAACATCCCGCGACCCGTACCTTCCAGGCGGTGCGCATTTGGGTGAACAGTGAACTGGAGGAGATAGAGCAGGCGCTAAAAAGCTCGCTCAGCGTGCTGGCCCCGGGCGGGCGGCTTTCCATCATCAGTTTCCACTCGCTGGAAGACCGTATTGTGAAGCGCTTTATGCGTGAGCAAAGCCGCGGTCCGCAGGTTCCGGCAGGGCTACCGATGACCGAAGAGCAGCTGCGTAAACTGGGCGGCCGTGAGCTGCGAGCATTAGGCAAGTTGATGCCGGGCGAAGAAGAGGTGGCAGAGAATCCACGCGCCCGTAGTTCAGTTCTGCGCATTGCAGAGAGGACGAACGCATGATCGGCAGAGTGACAGAAGCCTTAAGCAAGGTTAAAGGGTCGATAGGAAGCAACGAGCGCCATGCTTTGCCTGGCGTCATCGGGGACGACCTTCTGCGGTTTGGGAAGCTGCCACTCTGTCTGTTCATTTGCATCATCATTACGGCAATTACGGTGGTCACGACGGCGCACCATACCCGTTTGTTAACCGCCCAGCGCGAACAGCTGGTTCTGGAACGTGACGCGCTGGATATTGAATGGCGCAACCTGATCCTCGAAGAGAACGCCTTTGGCGATCACAGTCGGGTTGAGCGGATCGCGACCGAGAAGTTGCAGATGCAACACGTCGATCCATCACAAGAAAATATCGTTGTACAAAAATAAGGATTATTGCGACGCATGAAAGCAGCGCCGAAAACGCCAAGACCAAAACGTCAGGAAGAACAGGCCAACTTTATCAGTTGGCGTTTTGCGTTGCTGTGCGGCTGTATTCTGCTGGCTCTGACTTTCCTGCTGGGCCGCGTGGCGTGGCTGCAGGTTATCAGTCCGGACATGCTGGTGCGTCAGGGCGATATGCGCTCCCTGCGCGTACAGGAAGTGTCTACCGCGCGCGGAATGATTACCGACCGCTCGGGCCGTCCGCTGGCGGTGAGCGTGCCGGTGAAGGCGATCTGGGCCGACCCGAAAGAGCTGCACGATGCCGGCGGCGTCACCCTCGACAACCGCTGGAAAGCGCTGGCGGACGCGCTGAATATGCCGCTGGATCAGCTGGCGTCGCGTATCAATAGCAACCCGCGGATGCGCTTTATCTATCTGGCCCGTCAGGTCAATCCGGATATGGCCGATTACATCCGGAAGCTTAAGCTGCCGGGGATCCACCTGCGCGAAGAGTCGCGCCGTTACTACCCGTCAGGCGAAGTCACCTCTCACCTTATCGGTTTTACCAACGTCGATAGCCAGGGGATTGAGGGCGTTGAGAAGAGCTTTGACAAGTGGCTTACCGGCCAGCCCGGCGAGCGTATCGTGCGTAAAGACCGCTACGGCCGCGTCATTGAGGATATCTCTTCCACCGACAGCCAGGCCGCGCACAACCTCGCGCTGAGCATCGACGAGCGCCTGCAGGCGCTGGTTTATCGCGAGCTCAACAACGCGGTGGCGTTTAACAAGGCGGAGTCGGGCAGCGCGGTGCTGGTTGACGTCAGCACCGGTGAAGTGTTGGCGATGGCCAACAGCCCGTCCTACAACCCGAATAATTTCTCCGGCACGGCAAAAGATATCATGCGTAACCGCGCCATCACCGACGTCTTCGAACCGGGTTCAACGGTCAAGCCGATGGTGGTGATGACCGCGCTCCAGCGCGGGATCGTCAACGAAAATACCGTGCTGAATACCATTCCCTACCGGATTAACGGCCACGAAATTAAAGACGTGGCGCGCTATAGCGAATTGACCCTGACCGGGGTACTACAGAAGTCGAGTAACGTCGGTGTTTCCAAGCTGGCGTTAGCGATGCCGTCCTCAGCGTTAGTAGATACTTACTCACGTTTTGGACTGGGAAAAGCGACCAATTTGGGGTTGGTCGGAGAACGCAGTGGCTTATACCCTCAAAAACAACGGTGGTCTGACATAGAGAGGGCCACCTTTTCTTTCGGCTATGGGCTAATGGTAACCCCGTTACAGTTAGCGCGAGTCTACGCAACGATCGGCAGCTACGGCGTTTATCGGCCGCTGTCGATTACTAAAGTTGATCCACCGGTTCCGGGCGAGCGCGTCTTCCCGGAACCTCTCGTTCGTACCGTGGTGCACATGATGGAAAGCGTGGCGCTGCCGGGCGGCGGCGGCGTGAAGGCGGCGATTAAAGGCTATCGCATCGCGATCAAAACCGGTACGGCGAAAAAAGTGGGGCCGGACGGCCGCTACATCAACAAATATATTGCTTACACCGCAGGCGTTGCGCCCGCCAGCCACCCGCGTTTCGCGCTGGTGGTGGTGATCAACGACCCGCAGGCGGGTAAATACTACGGCGGCGCCGTTTCCGCGCCGGTCTTCGGTGCCATCATGGGCGGCGTTCTGCGTACCATGAACATCGAACCGGATGCGCTGGCAACGGGCGAAAAAAGTGAATTTGTGATTAATCAAGGCGAGGGAACAGGTGGCAGATCGTAATTTGCGCGACCTTCTCGCTCCGTGGGTGCCAAATGCGCCGGAGCGAATTCTGCGAGAGATGACGCTGGACAGCCGGGTGGCGGCTTCCGGGGATCTCTTTATCGCGGTATTAGGTCATCAGGCGGACGGGCGTCGTTATATCCCGCAGGCGATAGCGCAAGGTGTTGCTGCCATTATAGCTGAGGCCAAAGATGAGGCCGGCGATGGTGAAATCCGTGAAATGCACGGCGTGCCGGTCATTTATCTTAGCCAGCTCAACGAGCGCCTTTCCGCGCTGGCCGGGCGTTTTTACCATCAGCCTTCTCAACAGCTGCGCCTGATCGGCGTGACCGGGACCAACGGCAAAACCACCACCACTCAGTCTGCTGGCGCAGTGGGGCAAGCTGCTCGGCGAAACCAGCGCGGTCATGGGGACGGTAGGCAACGGTCTGCTGGACAAGGTTATCCCGACGGAAAACACCACCGGTTCTGCGGTCGACGTTCAGCACGTGCTGTCCGGCCTGGTAGGGCAGGGGGCGACGCTGGCGGCGATGGAAGTTTCTTCTCACGGCCTGGTGCAGCACCGCGTAGCCGCGCTGCAGTTTGCCGCCTCGGTCTTTACCAACCTCAGCCGCGATCACCTGGACTATCACGGTGATATGGCGCATTACGAAGCGGCAAAATGGCTGCTCTATTCCGCCCACCACTGCGGTCAGGCGATCGTCAACGCCGATGATGAAGTGGGCCGCCGCTGGCTGGCGAAGCTGCCGGATGCGGTTGCTGTATCAATGGAAGACCATATTAATCCGAACTGTCACGGCCGCTGGCTGAAGGCCACCGCGGTGAGCTATCACGACAGCGGGGCGACCATTCAGTTCGACTCCAGGCTGGGGCAAGGGCGAAGTAGAGAGTCGCCTGATGGGCGCCTTTAACGTCAGCAATCTGCTGCTGGCGCTGGCTACGCTGCTGGCGCTGGGCTATCCGCTGGCCGAGCTGCTGAAAACGGCTCCTCGTCTGCAGCCGGTTTGCGGGCGCATGGAAGTCTTTAGCGCGCCGGGCAAAGCGACCGTGGTGGTGGATTACGCGCATACGCCCGATGCGCTTGAAAAAGCGCTGCAGGCCGCGCGTCTGCACTGCAATGGCAAGCTGTGGTGCGTCTTCGGCTGCGGCGGCGATCGCGATAAGGGCAAACGTCCGCTGATGGGCGCGATCGCCGAAGAGTTCGCCGATATCGCCGTTGTCACCGATGATAACCCGCGTACCGAAGAGCCTCGCGCCATTATCAACGATATCCTCGCCGGCATGCTTGATGCCGGGCGCGCGAAGGTGATGGAAGGCCGGGCGGAAGCGGTGACCAATGCGGTCATGCAGGCGAAAGAGGGCGACGTGGTGCTGGTCGCGGGTAAAGGCCATGAGGATTACCAGATTGTCGGCAACCGCCGCCTGGACTACTCCGATCGCGTGACCGTCGCGCGTTTACTGGGGACGGTAGCATGATTCGCTTTACGCTCACTCAGCTTGCCGATATCGCCAGCGGCGAACTGCACGGTAGCGATCTGGCCATCGATGAGGTCACATCGGATACCCGCAAAATAACGGCGGGCTGCGTGTTTGTGGCTCTCAAAGGCGAGCGCTTCGACGCTCACGACTTTGCCGCGCAGGCTAAACAGGCCGGCGCCGGCGCGCTGCTGGTCAGCCGCAGGCTGGAGTGCGATTTACCCCAGGTGGTGGTGAAGGACACCCGGCAGGCTTTCGGCGAGCTGGCCGCGTGGGTTCGCCAGCAGGTACCGACCCGCGTGGTCGCGCTGACCGGCTCCTCCGGGAAAACCTCGGTGAAAGAGATGACCGCGGCGATCCTCGGACAGTGCGGCACCACGCTGTATACCGCCGGCAACCTGAATAACGATATTGGCGTCCCGATGACGCTGCTGCGCCTGACGCGCGAGCACCGGTATGCGGTGATTGAGCTGGGCGCCAACCACCAGGGCGAAATTGCCTGGACCGTTAATCTGACGCGTCCTGAAGCCGCGCTGGTGAACAACCTGGCCGCCGCGCATCTGGAGGGCTTCGGCTCGCTGGCGGGCGTGGCGAAAGCGAAAGGCGAAATCTTTACCGGCCTGCCGGCAAACGGCATCGCCATTCTCAACGCCGACAATAACGACTGGCTGAACTGGCAGAGCGTCATTGGCGATCGTAAGGTTTGGCGCTTCTCGCCAAACGCCGCGAACAGCGACTTTACGGCGACCAATATTCATGTCACCAGCCACGGTACGGAATTTACCCTGCAAACCCCAACGGGGAGCGCGGACGTTCTGCTGCCGCTGCCGGGTCGCCATAATATCGCCAACGCATTGGCCGCAGCCGCGCTGGCAATGGCGGTCGGCGCTGATTTAGCCGCGGTGAAAGCCGGGCTGGCTCAGCTCACCGCGGTGCCCGGGCGCCTGTTCCCGATCCGGCTTACGGAAAATCAGACTGCTGCTTGATGATTCCTACAACGCCAACGTCGGCTCGATGAGCGCCGCGGTGCAGGTGCTGGCTGAAATGCCGGGCTACCGGGTGCTGGTGGTCGGCGATATGGCCGAGCTCGGCGCGGAAAGCGCCGCCTGCCATCGCCAGGTGGGCGACGCGGCGAAGATTGCCGGGCTCGATCGGGTGCTGAGCGTCGGCGCGCTGAGCGCGGATATCAGCTCCGCCAGCGGCGTCGGCGAGCACTTTAGCGAGAAATCCGCGCTGGTGGCTCGTCTGCGCGAGCTTATCGCAGAGCATAAAATTCTGACCATTTTAGTGAAGGGTTCACGTAGTGCCGCCATGGAAGAGGTAGTACGCGCATTACAGGAGAATGGAACATGTTAGTATGGCTGGCCGAACATCTGGTCAAATATTATTCCGGCTTTAACGTCTTTTCCTATCTGACGTTTCGCGCCATCGTCAGCCTGCTGACCGCGCTGTTCATCTCTTTGTGGATGGGCCCGCGCATGATCGCCCGTCTGCAAAAACTCTCCTTCGGTCAGGTCGTACGTAGCGACGGCCCGGAATCGCATTTTAGCAAGAAAGGCACCCCAACCATGGGCGGGATCATGATCCTCACCGCGATCGTGGTATCGGTCCTGCTGTGGGCTTATCCCTCTAACCCGTATGTCTGGTGCGTTCTGGCGGTGCTGGTCGGTTACGGCATCATTGGCTTCGTTGATGACTATCGCAAGGTGGTGCGCAAAGACACCAGGGGCCTGATTGCCCGCTGGAAATACTTCTGGATGTCGGTGATTGCGCTGGGCGTTGCCTTTGCGCTGTACATGGCCGGGAAAGATACGCCGGCTACCCAGCTGGTGGTGCCGTTCTTCAAAGACATCATGCCGCAGGCTGGGGCTGCTGTACATTTTGCTGGCCTACTTTGTAATCGTCGGTACCGGCAACGCGGTTAACCTCACCGATGGCCTCGACGGCCTGGCGATTATGCCTACCGTGTTTGTTGCCGCCGGCTTCGCGCTGGTGGCGTGGGCGTCGGGCAACATGAACTTCGCCAACTATCTGCATATTCCCTATCTGCGTCACGCCGGCGAACTGGTTATCGTCTGTACGGCCATTGTTGGCGCGGGCCTTGGCTTCCTGTGGTTTAACACCTATCCGGCTCAGGTCTTTATGGGCGACGTGGGTTCGCTGGCCCTCGGCGGCGCGCTGGGCATCATTGCCGTGCTGCTGCGTCAGGAATTCCTGCTGGTTATTATGGGTGGCGTTTTTGTTGTTGAGACCCTGTCGGTCATTCTGCAGGTCGGCTCCTTCAAGCTGCGCGGTCAGCGCATCTTCCGAATGGCGCCGATTCATCACCACTATGAACTGAAAGGCTGGCCGGAACCGCGCGTGATCGTGCGTTTCTGGATTATTTCGCTGATGCTGGTGCTGATTGGCCTGGCGACGCTGAAGGTACGTTAATCATGGCAGATTATCAGGGTAAGAAAGTCGTCATTATTGGGCTGGGTATGACCGGCCTGTCTTGCGTGGACTTTTTCATGGCCCGCGGCGTGACGCCGCGCGTCATGGATACTCGCGCTGCGCCTTCCGGCCTGGATAAGCTGCCGGAAGAGGTGGAGCGCTACGTTGGCGGCCTGAACGAAGATTGGCTGCTGGCGGCCGATCTGATCGTGGCAAGCCCCGGTATCGCCCTGGCACATCCCTCCCTGAGCGCGGCGGCGGATGCCGGCGTGGAAATCGTTGGCGATATCGAGCTGTTCTGCCGCGAGGCGCAGGCGCCGATCGTGGCGATTACCGGTTCAAACGGTAAAAGCACCGTCACCACCCTGGTGGGTGAAATGGCGAAGGCGGCCGGCGTAAACGTCGGCGTCGGCGGCAATATTGGCCTGCCGGCCCTGATGCTGCTGGATCCTGAACGCGAGCTGTATGTTCTCGAACTCTCCAGCTTCCAGCTGGAAACCACCGCCAGTCTGCGGGCGGTTGCCGCGACGATCCTCAACGTGACCGAAGATCATATGGACCGCTACCCGCTGGGTCTGCAGCAGTATCGGGCGGCCAAGCTGCGCGTTTATGAAAACGCGAAGAACTGCATCGTGAATGCCGACGACGGCTTGACGATGCCGGTGCGCGGCGCCGATGAGCGCTGCATTAGCTTTGGCGTTGACGTCGGCGACTACCACCTCAACCGCCAGCAGGGGGAAACCTGGCTGCGGGTGAAAGGTGAGAAAGTGCTGAACGTCAAAGAGATGCGCATCACTGGCCAGCATAACTACAGCAACGCCCTGGCGGCGCTGGCGCTGGCGGATGCCGCGGGTCTGCCGCGGGCCAGCAGCCTCAAAGCGTTGACCACCTTTACCGGCCTGGCGCACCGTTTCCAGCTGGCGCTGGAGCATAACGGCGTGCGCTGGATTAACGATTCCAAAGCCACCAACGTTGGCAGCACCGAGGCGGCGCTGAACGGCCTGCATCTGGACGGCACGCTCTATCTGCTGCTCGGCGGCGACGGCAAGTCCGCTGATTTCGCGCCGCTGAAGCGTTACCTGGCCGGCGATAATATCCGCCTCTACTGCTTCGGTCGCGACGGCGAGCAGACTGGCGGCGCTGCGCCCTGAGGCGGCGACGCAAACGGAAACGATGGAGCAGGCGATGCGTCAAATTGCGCCGCTGCTCAAGTCGGGCGACATGGTGCTGCTGTCACCGGCCTGCGCCAGCCTCGATCAGTTTAAAAACTTTGAACAACGGGGGGATATCTTTACCCGCCTGGCGAAGGAGTTAGGCTGATGCGTCTCTCCCTCCCGCGCCTGAGAATGCCCCGACTGACGCTGCCGCGTTTCCCGGGAATGCGTATCTTCTCCTGGCTGTTTGCCGCGCTGAAGGGCTGGGTGATGGGCTCGCGGCAGAAAGATAACGACAGCCTGGTGATGTATGACCGGATGCTGCTGTGGCTGACGTTTGGCCTGGCGGCGATCGGCTTCATTATGGTGACCTCGGCCTCAATGCCGGTGGGTCAGCGTCTGGCGAACGATCCGTTTTTGTTTGCCAAGCGCGACGGCCTTTACATCCTGCTGGCGCTGGGGCTCGCGCTGGTGACCCTGCGCCTGCCGATGGAGTTTTGGCAGCGGCACAGTACCGCGATGCTGATCGCCTCGATCGTGATGCTGCTGATCGTGCTGGTGGTCGGCAGACTCGGTAAACGGGGCATCGCGCTGGATTGCGCTGGGCCCGCTGCGCATTCAGCCCGCAGAGTTTACCAAGCTGTCGCTGTTCTGCTACATCGCCAACTACCTGGTGCGTAAGGGCGATGAGGTGCGTAATAACCTGCGCGGCTTCCTGAAGCCGATGGGCGTGATTTTCGTGCTGGCGATTCTGCTGCTGGCGCAGCCGGACCTCGGAACGGTAGTCGTACTGTTCGTGACGACCCTGGCGATGTTGTTCCTCGCCGGCGCCAAACTATGGCAGTTCATTGCCATTATTGGCATGGGGATCTCGGCGGTGGTGCTGCTGATCCTCGCCGAACCGTATCGTATTCGCCGCGTGACCTCCTTCTGGAACCCGTGGGAGGATCCGTTCGGCAGCGGCTACCAGCTGACCCAGTCGCTGATGGCCTTTGGCCGCGGCGAAATGTGGGGGCAGGGCTTAGGCAACTCGGTACAGAAACTGGAGTATTTGCCGGAAGCGCACACTGACTTCATCTTCGCCATTATCGCCGAGGAACTTGGTTATATCGGTGTGGTACTGGCTCTTTTAATGGTATTCTTCGTCGCTTTTCGCGCCATGTCCATTGGCCGCAAAGCCCTGGAGATTGACCACCGTTTCTCCGGCTTTCTGGCCTGTGCGATCGGGATCTGGTTTAGCTTCCAGGCACTGGTTAACGTCGGCGCGGCTGCGGGCATGCTGCCGACCAAGGGGCTGACGCTGCCGCTTATCAGCTACGGCGGCTCCAGCCTGCTGATTATGTCGACGGCCATTATGCTGCTGTTGCGTATTGATTATGAAACGCGTCTGGAAAAAGCCCAGGCGTTTACACGGGGTGTTCGATGAGCGGTCAGGAAAAGCGGTTAATGGTGATGGCGGGCGGTACCGGCGGGCATGTGTTCCCGGGACTGGCGGTCGCGCACCATTTAATGGACCAGGGCTGGCAGGTTCGCTGGCTGGGTACCGCCGATCGTATGGAAGCGGACTTAGTGCCGAAGCACGGTATTGAGATCGATTTTATCCGCATCTCCGGCCTGCGCGGCAAAGGCCTGAAGGCGCAGTCTGCTGGCGCCGGTGCGTATTTTCAACGCCTGGCGCCAGGCGCGCGCGATTATGCAGCGTTTCCGGCCGGACGTTGTGCTGGGGATGGGCGGATACGTTTCCGGCCCCGGCGGGCTGGCGGCGTGGTCGCTGGGCATTCCGGTGGTGCTGCACGAACAGAACGGTATTGCCGGCCTGACCAATAAATGGCTGGCAAAAATTGCGAAGAAAGTGATGCAGGCGTTTCCCGGCGCGTTCCCCCACGCCGACGTGGTGGGCAACCCGGTGCGTACCGATGTGCTTGCGCTGCCTCTGCCGGAGCAGCGGCTGGTTGGGCGCCAGGGGCCGACCCGCGTTTTAGTGGTTGGCGGCTCGCAGGGCGCCCGCGTGCTGAACCAGACCATGCCGCTGGTGGCCGGGAAGCTGGGCAGCGCGGTAACTCTCTGGCACCAGAGCGGCAAAGGCGCCCAGCAGACGGTACAGCAGGCTTACGCCGATGCCGGGCAGCCGCAGCACAAGGTGACCGAATTTATTGATGACATGGCGGCGGCGTATGCCTGGGCCGATGTGGTGGTCTGTCGTTCCGGTGCGCTGACGGTGAGCGAAATTGCCGCCGCAGGATTACCGGCGCTGTTTGTGCCGTTTCAGCACAAGGATCGCCAGCAGTACTGGAACGCGCTGCCGCTGGAGAAAGCGGGAGCCGCGAAAATTCTCGAACAGCCCCAGTTCACGGTGGATGCCGTGGCGCACACCCTGGCCGGCTGGGATCGGGAAACGCTGCTGGATATGGCGGAACGAGCGCGCAGAGCCTCGATTCCGGATGCTACCGAGCGGGTAGCGGAAGAAGTGAGCGCTGCAGCACTGGCGCGCTAATCGCGGTGAATCCCACCGCTCGAATAGAGAAGTTGATGGCGTAAAGAATGAATACACAAGATTTGGCGAAACTGCGTTCCATAGTGCCCGAGATGCGTCGCGTCCGGCACATCCACTTTGTTGGCATTGGCGGTGCCGGTATGGGCGGTATTGCCGAAGTTCTGGCCAACGAAGGCTACCAGATTTCCGGCTCCGACCTGGCGCCGAATCCGGTTACGCAACATCTGACTAAGCTTGGCGCCACGATCTATTTCAACCATCGCCCTGAAAACGTGCGTGACGCCAGCGTGGTGGTGGTTTCCAGCGCAATCTCTGCGGACAATCCGGAGATTGTTGCCGCCCATGAAGCGCGTATTCCGGTTATCCGTCGCGCGGAGATGCTGGCGGAGCTGATGCGTTTTCGTCACGGCATCGCTATCGCCGGCACGCACGGTAAAACCACGACCACCGCGATGGTCTCCAGTATTTATGCCGAGGCCGGCCTCGATCCGACCTTCGTCAACGGTGGGCTGGTCAAAGCCGCCGGCGTTCATGCCCGTCTCGGGCACAGCCGCTATCTGATTGCGGAAGCGGATGAGAGCGATGCGTCGTTCCTGCATCTGCAGCCGATGGTTGCCGTGGTGACCAATATTGAAGCCGATCACATGGATACCTACCACGGTGATTTTGAAAACTTAAAGCAGACGTTCGTTAACTTCCTGCACAACCTGCCGTTCTACGGACGCGCGGTGATGTGCGTGGACGACCCGGTCATTCGCGAACTGCTGCCGCGCGTTGGCCGCCAGACGACGACCTACGGCTTTAGCGATGATGCCGACGTGCGTATTGAAGACTATCGCCAGCTTGGCGCGCAGGGCCATTTCCGCCTCGTGCGCCAGGACAAAGAGGTTATCCAGGTCACGCTAAACGCGCCGGGTCGCCATAATGCGCTGAATGCGTCGGCGGCCGTGGCGGTGGCGACGGAAGAGGGTATTGAAGACGACGCGATTCTGCGGGCGCTGGAAGCGTTCCAGGGCACCGGCCGTCGCTTTGATTTCCTCGGCGAATATCCGCTGGCTGAGGTCAACGGTAAAAGCGGCAGCGCGATGCTGATTGATGATTACGGTCATCACCCGACGGAAGTGGATGCGACCATTAAAGCGGCTCGCGCCGGCTGGCCGGATAAAAATCTGGTGATGCTGTTCCAGCCGCACCGCTTTACCCGCACGCGCGATCTGTACGACGATTTTGCCAACGTGCTGACCCAGGTCGACTCGCTGCTGATGCTGGACGTTTACTCCGCCGGCGAAGCTCCGATCCCTGGCGCGGATAGCCGCTCCCTGTGCCGCACTATTCGCGGTCGCGGCAAGGTGGACCCGATTCTGCTTTCCGACCCGGCCCAGGCGGCAGAGATGCTGGCGTCGGTGCTGACCGGCAACGACCTGGTGCTGGTGCAGGGCGCGGGGAATATAGGCAAAATTGCCCGCCACCTGGCTGAAATTAAACTCATGCCGCAAAAAGCGGAGGAGGAGCGCCGTGGCTGATAAAATCGCGGTTCTTTTCGGCGGGAGCTCCGCCGAGCGGGAAGTGTCGCTCAACTCTGGCGCGGCGGTGCTTGCCGGTCTGCGTGAGGGCGGCGTTGACGCGCATCCCATCGACCCTCGCGATGTCGATATTACCCAGCTAAAGCAGATGGGTTTTAAGAAAGCGTTTATTGCGTTGCACGGCCGCGGTGGGGAAGATGGAACGTTGCAGGGGCTGCTGGAGCTGATTCAGCTGCCTTATACCGGCAGCGGCGTGATGGCGTCGGCAATCTCGATGGATAAAGTGCGCAGTAAATTACTGTGGCAGGGCGCGGGCTTACCCGTTGCACCGTGGGTGGCGCTGACCCGTTCGCAGTTCAACGCGGGCCTTAGCGCTGAGGTCGCGCAGCAGATTACGGCGCTTGGCCTGCCGCTGATTATTAAGCCGAGCCGTGAAGGTTCCAGCGTCGGCATGTCGAAAGTGAGCGAAAGCTGTGAATTACACAATGCATTGGCGCTGGCTTTTCAGCATGATGATGAAGTTCTGATTGAGAAATGGCTCAGTGGGCCGGAATTCACCGTCGCTATCGTCGGTGAAGATATTTTACCGTCAATTCGTATCCATGCGGCTGGAACCTTCTATGATTATGAGGCGAAGTATCTCTCTGATGAGACGCAATATTTCTGCCCTGGTTGTGAGGATCCTGCCCGCGAGTCAGAAATTCAGGCCCTGGTACTGAAAGCCTGGCATGTTCTTGGCTGTAGCGGCTGGGGACGGATTGACGTGATGCTGGACAGCGATGGCCAGTTTTATCTGTTAGAAGCGAATACTTCCCCTGGCATGACCAGCCATAGCCTGGTGCCGATGGCGGCGCGTCAGGCGGGGATGAGCTTCTCACAGCTTGTTGTTCGAATTTTGGACCTGGCGGGGTGATATGTCGCAGGCTGCGCTGAATACGCGGAACCACGAAGAAGAAGAAACGTCTTCTTCGCGCCGAAGTAATGGAACTCGTCTGGCGGGGATTTTCTTCCTGCTGGCGGTGCTGTGTACCGTATTGGTCAGCGGGTGGATGGTTCTGGGCTGGATGGAAGACGCACAGCGTTTACCGCTGTCCAAGATGGTGGTAACCGGTGAGCGTCACTACACGCGTAATGACGATATTCGCCAGGCAATTCTGGCGCTGGGTTCTCCGGGAACCTTTATGACTCAGGATGTGAATATCATCCAAAGTCAGATTGAGCGCCTGCCGTGGATTAAACAGGCGAGCGTCAGAAAGCAGTGGCCGGACGAATTGAAGATTCATCTGGTTGAATATGTGCCGATTGCGCGTTGGAATGATCAGCATATGGTAGACGTAGAAGGCAACTCTTTCAGCGTCCCGGCGGATCGCACCAATAAACAGAATTTACCGATGCTGTATGGCCCGGAAGGCAGCGAGAACGAAGTGTTGCAAGGATATCGCGACATGGGGCAGGTGCTGGCAAAGGATAAATTCACGTTGAAAGTGGCGGCGATGACCGCGCGTCGCTCCTGGCAGCTGACGCTTAATAACGATATTAAGCTCAATCTTGGCCGCGGCGACACCATGAAACGTCTTCAGCGCTTTATGGAACTTTACCCGGTTCTTCAGCAGCAGGCGCAGACCGATGGCAAACGGATAAGCTACGTTGATTTGCGCTATGACTCGGGTGCGGCGGTAGGCTGGGTGCCTGCTCCCGTAGAGGAAACTAATCAACAACAGAATCAGGCACAGGCAGAACAACAATGATCAAGGCGACGGACAGAAAGCTGGTAGTTGGACTGGAGATTGGCACCGCGAAGGTTGCCGCTTTAGTAGGGGAAGTTCTGCCCGACGGCGTGGTTAATATCATTGGCGTGGGCAGCTGCCCATCGCGTGGTATGGATAAAGGCGGGGTTAACGATCTGGAATCGGTGGTGAAATGCGTACAGCGCGCCATTGATCAGGCCGAACTGATGGCGGATTGCCAGATTTCATCAGTGTATCTGGCGCTTTCAGGTAAACATATTAGCTGTCAAAATGAAATTGGCATGGTGCCGATTTCAGAAGAAGAGGTGACGCTGGACGACGTTGAAAACGTGGTGCATACCGCCAAGTCTGTCCGCGTACGCGATGAGCATCGCGTGCTGCACGTCATCCCGCAGGAGTACGCCATTGACTACCAGGAGGGGATTAAAAACCCGGTTGGCCTGTCCGGCGTGCGTATGCAGGCAAAAGTGCATTTGATTACCTGCCATAACGATATGGCAAAAAATATTGTTAAAGCGGTGGAGCGATGCGGTCTGAAAGTGGACCAGCTTATCTTCGCCGGTTTAGCGGCCAGTTACTCCGTGTTGACGGAAGATGAACGTGAGCTGGGTGTCTGCGTGGTGGACATCGGCGGTGGTACAATGGATATCGCCGTCTATACCGGCGGCGCGCTGCGTCATACCAAAGTGATCCCGTACGCGGGCAACGTGGTAACCAGCGATATCGCCTATGCCTTCGGTACGCCGCCGAGCGATGCCGAAGCGATCAAGGTGCGCCACGGCTGCGCGCTGGGCTCAATGGTCGGTAAAGACGAAAACGTCGAAGTCCCGAGCGTAGGCGGACGCCCGCCGCGCAGCCTGCAGCGTCAGACGCTGGCAGAGGTCATTGAGCCGCGTTATACCGAACTGCTCAATCTGGTCAATGAAGAGATCCTGCAGCTGCAGGAACAGCTCCGCCAGCAGGGCGTTAAGCACCATCTGGCGGCGGGGATTGTTTTAACCGGCGGCGCGGCGCAAATTGAAGGCCTTGCCGCCTGTGCGCAGCGGGTATTCCATACGCAGGTGCGTATCGGTGCCCCGCTGAACATTACCGGTTTAACGGATTATGCCCAGGAGCCGTATTATTCAACGGCGGTTGGGCTGCTGCACTACGGGAAGGAGTCTCATCTTAGTGGTGAAGCAGAAGTGGAAAAACGCGTAACTGCATCAGTTGGCTCGTGGATTAAGCGACTAAATAGCTGGCTGCGAAAAGAGTTTTAATTTTTTAAGAGAACGCAGAAAATTAGCGTTCTCAGGCGACAGGCACAAGACGGAGAGAAACTATGTTTGAACCAATGGAATTAACCAACGACGCGGTGATTAAAGTCATCGGCGTCGGTGGCGGCGGCGGTAATGCCGTAGAGCACATGGTGCGCGAGCGCATTGAAGGTGTTGAATTCTTCGCGGTGAACACCGACGCGCAGGCGCTGCGTAAAACGGCCGTTGGCCAGACTATTCAGATTGGCAGCGGTATTACCAAGGGTCTGGGCGCAGGCGCCAACCCGGAAGTCGGCCGCAATGCGGCGGATGAAGACCGTGAAGCGCTGCGTGCTGCTCTCGACGGCGCAGACATGGTGTTTATCGCGGCTGGTATGGGCGGTGGTACCGGTACCGGTGCGGCGCCAGTGGTCGCAGAAGTGGCGAAGGATCTGGGGATCCTGACCGTTGCGGTTGTGACTAAGCCCTTCAATTTTGAAGGCAAGAAGCGTATGGCTTTTGCCGAGCAGGGGATCACCGAGCTCTCCAAGCACGTGGATTCACTGATCACTATCCCGAACGACAAGCTGCTGAAAGTTCTCGGCCGCGGCATTTCGCTGCTGGACGCTTTCGGCGCAGCAAACGACGTGCTGAAAGGCGCAGTGCAGGGGATCGCCGAACTGATTACCCGTCCGGGTCTGATGAACGTCGACTTTGCGGACGTGCGCACCGTGATGTCCGAAATGGGCTACGCGATGATGGGCTCCGGCGTGGCGAGCGGTGAAGACCGTGCGGAAGAAGCGGCTGAAATGGCGATTTCTTCTCCGCTGCTGGAAGATATCGATCTGTCCGGCGCGCGCGGCGTTCTGGTCAACATCACCGCTGGCTTCGACCTGCGTCTGGATGAGTTCGAAACCGTAGGTAACACTATCCGCGCATTCGCATCGGATAACGCGACCGTGGTTATCGGTACTTCTCTGGATCCGGATATGAACGATGAGCTGCGCGTGACCGTGGTTGCTACCGGTATTGGCATGGACAAACGTCCGGAAATTACCCTGGTAACCAACAAGCAGGTTCAGCAGCCGGTAATGGATCGCTACCAGCAGCACGGTATGGCGCCGCTGAATCAAGAGCAGAAACCGGCAGCGAAAGTGGTGAACGACAATACGCCGCAAACCGCGAAAGAGCCGGATTATCTGGATATCCCAGCCTTCCTGCGCAAGCAAGCTGATTAAGAATTGGCTGGAAGTTGGGCATCAGCGCTCTTTGTGCTAAACTGGCCGTCCGAAAGTGTTATACACTTCGGTTGGATTGGTAACTTGGCGAGATTATACGATGATCAAACAAAGGACACTTAAACGTATCGTTCAGGCGACTGGCGTCGGTTTGCATACCGGCAAGAAAGTCACGCTGACGTTACGACCTGCGCCGGCCAATACCGGGGTCATCTATCGTCGCACCGACTTGAATCCACCGGTAGATTTTCCGGCAGATGCCAAATCCGTGCGGGATACTATGCTGGCGACCTGCCTGGTAAACGAGCATGACGTGCGGATTTCAACGGTCGAGCACCTGAATGCTGCGCTGGCCGGGCTGGGTATCGACAACATTATTGTTGAAGTCGATGCGCCGGAGATCCCGATTATGGACGGCAGCGCCGCGCCGTTCGTCTACCTGCTGCTTGATGCCGGGATTGACGAACTGAACTCGGCCAAAAAGTTTGTCCGCGTGAAAGAGACGGTTCGCGTTGAAGACGGTGACAAATGGGCTGAAATCAAACCGTTCAATGGTTTTTCGCTGGACTTTACCATCGACTTTAACCATCCGGCGATTGATTCAAGCACTCAGCGCTACGCGATGAACTTCTCTGCTGATGCATTTATGCGCCAGATTAGCCGTGCGCGTACCTTCGGTTTTATGCGTGATATCGAATATCTGCAGTCCCGCGGCCTGTGCCTGGGCGGCAGCTTCGATTGTGCCATCGTTGTTGACGATTATCGCGTATTGAACGAAGACGGCTTACGCTTTGAAGATGAGTTTGTCCGCCACAAAATGCTGGATGCGATTGGTGACCTGTTTATGTGTGGTCACAATATCATTGGCGCATTCACGGCGTTCAAATCAGGTCACGCGTTGAATAACAAACTGCTGCAGGCCGTCCTGGCAAAACAGGAAGCCTGGGAGTATGTGACCTTCGAAGACGAAGCGGAAATGCCGTTAGCATTCCGTGCACCATCAATGGTTATGGCGTAAGCCTGACCATTCAGTAAAATCGACTGGTAACCTGGTACTCTCTCTCCGGCCAGGGAACCAGTCGTTTTCTTTTTTATCTCCCGGTTCTCATTTCATCCCGATTTCACGATCGCTGATGCCGCGCGTTCGCTGCTTAATTGACCGCTTTTACCTCCGCAAAGCTTTCATTCCTGCTGCCGTGGCGCGGTATTAATGGTAAGATTTGGGCGCAAAATTATTTCCTGGGATTGCTTTAACTAAAGGTAATGGACGTGAGTGGATTGCTGACGCGCTGGCGACAGTTTGGCAGACGGTATTTCTGGCCGCATCTCCTGTTGGGGATGGTCGCGGCTAGCTTTGGCCTGCCTGCGCTAAGCAATAGTCACGAAACGGCATCACCGGCGAAAGCAACCGCCAGCAGCCATACGCCAAATAAAGTTAATTTCTCCCAGCTGGCGCTGCTGGATGCCAGCCGCCGGCCAAACTTTACCGTCGATTACTGGCACCAGCACGCCATCCGCACGGTTATCCGTCATCTGTCATTTGCCATGGCGCCCCAGGCGCTGCCGGTTGCGGAAGAGTCTTCGCCGCTGCAGGCGCAGCACCTGGCTCTGCTTGATACGCTCAGCGCGCTGCTGACCCAGGAAAGCAAACCGCCGGTCATGGTGCGCCAGACGGCATACAACCCCTCCCATCGCGCCTTTTGCGTCTCCGCCTGGATTAGCCAGGTCAGCGGGATACGCGCCGGGCCACAACGCCTCAGCTGAACTAAAAACGGATCATTCTATTTTTTGTGACTCCGCATCGCGGGGCGTTTGAGATTTTATTATGCTAATCAAATTATTAACTAAAGTTTTCGGTAGCCGTAACGATCGTACACTGCGCCGTATGCGCAAAGCCGTGGCGCTGATTAACGGCATGGAACCTGCCATGGAGAAGCTCTCTGATGATGAGCTGAAGGCTAAAACCGAGGAGTTCCGCGCGCGTCTGGCAAAAGGCGAAAGCGTAGAGAGCCTGATCCCGGAAGCCTTTGCCGTGGTACGTGAAGCCAGTAAGCGCGTATTCGGTATGCGTCACTTCGATGTACAGTCTGCTCGGCGGCATGGTGCTCAACGAGCGCTGCATCGCAGAAATGCGTACCGGTGAAGGTAAAACGCTGACCGCGACCCTCCCGGCCTACCTGAACGCACTGTCGGGTAAAGGCGTTCACGTCGTGACCGTCAACGACTACCTGGCGCAGCGTGATGCTGAAAACAACCGTCCGCTGTTTGAGTTCCTCGGTATGACCGTTGGTATCAACATGTCGGGCCTGCCGGCTCCGGCCAAGCGTGAAGCTTACGCCGCCGATATCACCTACGGCACCAACAACGAATACGGCTTCGACTATCTGCGCGATAACATGGCGTTCAGTCCGGAAGAGCGCGTCCAGCGCAAACTGCACTACGCGCTGGTGGATGAGGTCGACTCCATCCTGATCGATGAAGCGCGTACGCCGTTGATCATCTCCGGCCCGGCTGAAGACAGGCTCGGAAATGTACAAGCGGGTGAACAAAATTATCCCGAGCCTCGTGCGCCAGGATAAAGAGGACTCCGATACCTTTACCGGTGAAGGCCACTTCTCCGTCGATGAGAAGGCGCGTCAGGTTAACCTGACCGAACGCGGGCTGGTGCTGATCGAGGAGCTGCTGGTACAGGAAGGCATTATGGAGGAGGGCGAATCCCTGTATTCACCGTCCAATATTATGCTGATGCACCACGTGACCGCCGCGCTGCGTGCGCACGTGCTGTTCACTCGCGACGTTGACTACATCGTCAAAGACGGCGAAGTCATTATCGTCGATGAGCATACCGGTCGTACCATGCAGGGGCGCCGCTGGTCGGACGGTCTGCACCAGGCCGTCGAAGCCAAAGAAGGCGTTGATATTCAGAACGAGAACCAGACGCTGGCCTCTATCACCTTCCAGAACTACTTCCGTCTGTACGAGAAGCTGGCGGGGATGACCGGTACTGCGGATACCGAAGCCTTCGAGTTCAGCCTCTATCTATAAGCTGGATACCGTCGTCGTACCGACCAACCGTCCGATGATCCGTAAGGATATGGCGGATCTGGTCTATATGACCGAAGCAGAAAAAATTCAGGCGATTATCGAAGATATCAAAGAGCGTACTGCCGCCGGTCAGCCGGTCCTGGTGGGTACGATTTCTATCGAAAAATCAGAAGTGGTTTCGCAAGAGCTGACCAAAGCGGGCATCAAACACAATGTCCTGAACGCCAAGTTCCACGCCAGCGAAGCGGATATCGTGGCTCAGGCCGGCTACCCGGCCGCGGTGACCATCGCTACCAACATGGCCGGTCGCGGTACGGATATAGTGCTGGGCGGCAGCTGGCAGGCGGAAGTCGCCATGCTGGAAGACCCAACGCCAGAGCAGATCGCCCAGATTAAAGCCGACTGGCAGACGCGTCACGAAGCGGTGCTGGCCTCCGGTGGTTTACATATCATCGGTACCGAACGTCATGAATCTCGCCGTATCGATAACCAGCTGCGCGGCCGTTCAGGCCGTCAGGGCGACGCCGGTTCTTCCCGTTTCTATCTGTCGATGGAAGATGCCCTGATGCGCATCTTTGCCTCTGACCGCGTGTCCGGCATGATGCGTAAGCTGGGGATGAAGCCGGGCGAAGCGATTGAACACCCGTGGGTAACCAAAGCTATCGCCAACGCGCAGCGTAAGGTTGAAAGCCGCAACTTTGATATTCGTAAGCAGCTGCTGGAATATGATGACGTGGCTAACGATCAGCGTCGCGCCATCTACAGCCAGCGTAATGAACTGCTGGACGTCTCTGATGTTAGCGAAACCATCAACAGCATTCGCGAAGACGTTTTCAAAACAACTATCGATGCGCATATTCCGCCGCAGTCGCTGGAAGAAATGTGGGATGTCGAAGGCCTGCAGGAACGTCTGAAAAACGACTTCGATCTCGATCTGCCGCTCAAAGAGTGGCTGGACAAAGAGCCTGAACTGCATGAAGAAACTCTGCGCGAGCGTATTCTGCAGAACGCGGTGGAAACCTACCAGCGTAAAGAAGAAGTCGTCGGTAGCGAAATGATGCGTCATTTCGAAAAAGGCGTGATGCTGCAGACCCTGGACTCCCTGTGGAAAGAGCATCTGGCGGCGATGGACTACCTGCGTCAGGGTATCCATCTGCGCGGCTACGCGCAGAAAGATCCGAAGCAGGAATATAAGCGCGAATCGTTCTCAATGTTTGCGGCGATGCTTGAATCCCTGAAGTATGAAGTGATCAGCACCCTAAGCAAAGTTCAGGTACGGATGCCGGAAGAAGTTGAAGCGATGGAGCAGCAGCGTCGCGAAGAGGCGGAGCGCCTGGCGCAGATGCAGCAGCTGAGTCATCAGGATGACGATACCCTGGCCGCTGCCGCATTGGCTGAGGAAACCGGCGAACGTAAAGTTGGCCGCAACGATCCTTGCCCGTGTGGCTCCGGTAAAAAATATAAGCAGTGCCATGGTCGCCTGAGCTAAGCCCAGCGAATAAAAATGAAGGCGCAGATATCTGCGCCTTTTTTATGGAATTAACGCAATGAAAATACTGCAAATCTCAGTTGGTATCATCCGTAACCCGCAGGGTGAAATCTTTATTACCCAGCGCGCTGCCGATGCGCATATGGCCAATAAGCTCGAGTTTCCCGGTGGCAAAATTGAGGCGGGAGAGTCTGCCGAGCAGGCGCTGGTGCGCGAGCTGCAGGAGGAGGTGGGTATTACGGTACGCGCGTCCAGCCTGTTTGATAAGCTGGAGTATCAGTTCCCCGATCGGCATATCACGCTGTGGTTCTGGCTGGTTGACGACTGGGAGGGCGAACCCTGGGGGAAAGAGGGGCAGCCGGGGCGCTGGATTGCCCAACGGGCGCTGCTGGCCGAGGAGTTTCCGCCGGCTAACGAACCGATTATTCGCAAATTAGTGCAGTCCGCCCGCTGAGAAAATGGCCCGGACATGACGCAAGGTCATCTCCGGGATTTTCTCTGCCGCCGCGTCGCTACTGCTGCTGTTCGCTCCAGTCATCGCTATCGGACAGGTCGCCTGCGCTGGGAATGCGTTTTTCTTCCGCCGCCCATTCACCTAAATCAATGAGCTGGCAGCGTTTTGAGCAAAACGGCCGAAACGGGCTACGCTCATTCCAGACCACATTTTTACCGCAGGTCGGGCAGTTAACGGTTGTCTCTTCCGACATATTTCCTCCTTAACAACAGGCCAGTTCAAAATCAAAGCGCTCGGGGACGATACCGAGCTCGCTGTCCAGCGGGAGAAAGCGAATGGCAAAGCGGCTTTTATGGCCAGAAATTTGTGGATACAGCTGGCTGGCGAGATCGAGGCGTAAACGCAGCAGATCGGCATCATCGCCGTTATCCTGATAAAAACCGTTGAGGCTGGTCTGCTTGCGAAAGGGCGCCGAGTTGCGAATCAAATCGAGGATCAGCACCAGCGCCTGGGTGAGCGGCTGAAGGCTCGCTAACCACCTGCCCACCTGCTCGTCGCGGTACTCCTGCGGCATATGCAGCCAGATATGCAGCGTGGGCAGATCGAAGCTGCAGCAGCCTCCCGGAATGCTCAGACGTTGGCGAACCAGCGCAATTAAACGATCTTCACGCAGGAACTGGCCGATGCGTGGAGCGGACATCAGCGCGCTGCCGGAGTGCTTCAGCTGCTGGCGCAATTCGTCAATACGCCCGCGGTCGACGCCCGGCACTTCTGCCCAGGACTGCAGCTTACGCTGCTGGCGCTCGAGCCTCTTTGAGCAGATCCGTCCGCACCTCGCCGCGTTCGAGAACGTCCAGCAGGTCGCCCGTATTGCGAAAGAAGTGGAGCGCATCCGCGTAGGTGGCGATGGCCGGGAGCGCGGAGAGCTGTTGAATCAAAAATTCAATACGCAGCCAGGTGCGCATTTTCTCATTGAGTGGATGTTCAAATAGAACGGGGGTATGCATTACGATTTTTCCTGTGAGGCGGCCTGCGCTGCCAGCATTAGATACTTTTCGTGCAGGCGGGCGACATCCTGAGCGATGGCATCCGGAGGGCCCATATTTTCAATGACATCATCCGCAGCGGCGAGGCGTTGTTCACGCGTCGCCTGGGCGGCGAGAATGCGTTCTGCGTGCTCACGGCTGACCCGATCGCGCAGTATGGTTCGCTCTATCTGCGTCTCTTTTGGCACATCGACGACCAGCACGCGGTCTGCGTTGGCCACGAGGTTGTTTTCGACCAGCAGCGGAACGACCCAGAGAACATAAGATGAGGACGCCGCCTGCATTTGCCGGCGGGTTTCCTGCTGAATGAGCGGGTGCAGCAGCGCGTTAAGCCAGGCTTTATCCTCCGCGTGCGCGAAGATGCGTTCCCGCAGGCTGCGGCGGTTCAGCGTGCCGTCATCGTTAATCATTTGTTGGCCGAAGCGAGCGGCAATCGCCGGTAGTGCGGGGGTTCCAGGTTCGACCACCTGCCGGGCGATAACGTCGGCGTCAATAACGTTAACACCAAGGTGAGAAAATGCATCGGCTACGGTGCTTTTACCGCTACCGATGCCGCCCGTTAACGCTACCGTATACCTCATATACCCCGTTCCTGAAACTGACCATACACACATTGACTTTTCAGCAGCGCCCGCGCTTCACGAGCCGTGACTCTGCGGTGGGTGTCCCGTCAGGCTGCTTCAAGCCTGGAAGAGACTTTTACGACGGATACTGGATTGCTTTGTACATATAAATCAAAAGGTTAAAAACAACGCTCTGGCCGTTGATTGTCGCGATCGCGCTTTTCTCAATCCACCAGGTAAATTTGTACGATTGTAGCGTAAAAAAAGTGAAAATCGCAGTCTTGCACGGTCATGATTCACGCGTATGATAACGTCACTGGAGTTGTGCTCTCACAATAATGCAATTAACCCCAGGAATTCGCACATGCGTATTGAAGAAGATCTGAAGCTTGGTTTTAAAGACGTTCTTATCCGCCCCAAGCGCTCTACCCTCAAAAGTCGTTCTGATGTTGAACTGGAACGCGAATTCACTTTTAAACATTCTGGCCTCTCCTGGTCCGGCGTGCCGATCATCGCGGCGAATATGGATACCGTCGGTACGTTTAGTATGGCAAAAGCGCTGGCTTCTTTCGGGATCCTGACTGCCGTACATAAGCACTATAGCGTAGAAGAGTGGCGCAGCTTTGTGCAGACCACGCCTGCCGAGGTGCTGAAGTACGTCATGGTTTCTACCGGCACGTCGGATGTCGATTTCGAAAAAACCAAACAGATCCTCGCGCAGAACCCGCAGCTCGGCTTCGTTTGTATTGATGTGGCAAACGGTTATTCCGAGCATTTTGTGCAGTTCGTGGCGAAGGCGCGCGAAGCCTGGCCGCTGAAAACGATCTGCGCGGGTAACGTCGTCACCGGCGAAATGTGCGAAGAGCTGATCCTGTCCGGCGCAGATATCGTGAAGGTCGGCATCGGTCCGGGTTCCGTTTGTACTACCCGCGTGAAAACCGGCGTTGGCTACCCGCAGCTCTCTGCGGTTATCGAATGCGCCGATGCGGCCCACGGCTTGGGCGGTCAGATCGTCAGCGATGGCGGGTGCACCACGCCGGGTGACGTCGCGAAAGCCTTCGGCGGCGGCGCTGATTTCGTTATGCTGGGCGGTATGCTGGCCGGTCACGAAGAGAGCGGCGGCAGCGTAGTCGAAGAGAACGGCGAGAAGTTTATGCTGTTCTACGGTATGAGCTCTGAATCCGCCATGACCCGTCACGTCGGCGGCGTTGCGCAGTATCGCGCTGCGGAAGGTAAAACCGTTAAGCTGCCCCTGCGCGGCCCGGTTGAGAATACCGCCCGCGATATCCTCGGTGGCCTACGTTCCGCCTGCACCTATGTCGGCGCATCCCGCCTGAAAGAGCTGACCAAACGCACAACCTTTATTCGCGTACAGGAGCAAGAGAACCGCGTGTTCAATAGCCTGTAGTGCCGTTTGCTGGCGCACCTCCTGCGCCAGCCGCTATCCTCCCATTCCGCTAATGGCGTCGCCCAGATGAAAAATGGGTAAATACATCGCCACCACCAGCAGGCCGACAACGGCGGCGGTTGTCAGCAGCAGCACCGGTTCCAGCAGCGTGGCCAGACCATCCGCCTGACGGTGCGTGCGTTCGCTATGATGGCGGGCAAGGTTCTCCAGCATGATATCCAGCGATCCTGACGCCTCTCCGGTGCGGATGAGCTGCAGGCATAGCGGGGTAAATCCTCCACTGTTCGCCAGCGCCTGCCAGATGGCGGTCCCGTGGGCAATCTGCGTATTAACCTGATGGATCCTCTGGCGCCAAAGCGGACAGCTTAGCGTCTCTTCTACGCTTTCCAGCCCCTGCATAAAGCTGATGCCGGCGCTCTGGGTGAGGGTTAAAACGGTAAATATCTGGCTGAGCCGCTGTCCGCCTATCAGTTTTCCGACCACCGGCAAAGCGTGCAGCAGTTTTTGCCGCCGCAGTAGCCAGGATGGGCGACGATGGGCCAGCCGGTTGAGGATAAACAGCAATATCGCCATCAGCAGCAGCAGCGGCCAACTGCCGCTGAGGCTCTCTCCGGCACCTATCACCGCTTTGGTCAGCAAGGGGAGCGGCGTGTTGAAGGTCTGGTAGATAGCGGCAAACTCCGGCAGGACAAAGGTGAGCATGCCCATCACCACCAGCAGCGCCAGCAGCAGAATGACCAGCGGATAGCGCAGCGCCTTTTTGACCTTGTCGCTCAGCTGCAGCTGCTCCTGCTGCTGGCGAGCCAGGTGAAAACAGCAAAGATCCAGCTTGCCGGTAAGCTCGCCGGTGCGGATCATGGCCAGATAGAGCGGAGGAAACGCCTGCGGCCATCTTTCCAGCGCGCTGGAAAGCGAGGTGCCCTGCGCGAGATCCCGAGCCAGCGTTCGCAGCAGCGCCTGCCACTGCGCGCCCGTCTGCTGCTGCGCCAGCAGCTCCAGCCCCTCGGCCAGAGGCAGACCCGCCTGCAGGAGGGTCGCCAGCTGATGGATAATCTGGCCGCTGTAGCGTGGATGCCAAAGCGAGCTGCGTATCGCGCAGCGGCGGAGCGCGAGGGGAATAATCCGTTCATGCTGCAGCGCCTGAATCGCCTCCGGACGAGAGCTTTTCCACAGCGATCCCTGGCGGAGCGCGCCTTTGGCATCAAGCCCGCGCCAGCGCCAAAGGCGCTCAGTCGCCATGGGGGAGCCCCAGCACGCGGACCACCTCTTCAAAGCAGGTCAGCCCTTGCTCAATGGCCAGGCAGCCGCTTTCAAACAGCGTTGTCATTCCGCCCTCGCGCGCCAGGGATTCAATCTCCGCCGCGCTCAGCCCGCGGGAGATAGCCTGCTGCAGCGCGCTGCTTATCGGTAGCACCTCAAATAGCGCCAGGCGCCCATAGTAGCCGTGGTAGCAGTGCCGACAGCCCGTTGCCTGCCAGCGGGGCAGCCGGCGCGGCCACAGGCTGTGCGGCACGTCAATACCGCCTTCGGCCTCCCGCCGGCAGCGCGGACAGAGCCTGCGCACCAGGCGTTGAGCAATAACCAGCGATAGCGCGGATGAGAGCATCCAGCAGGCGATCCCCATCTGCTGCAGGCGGATCAGCGTTTCGCTGGTCGAGTTGGTATGCAGCGTTGAGAGCACGAGGTGCCCGGTTTGCGCCGCTTTAATCGCAATTTCTGCGGTTTCCGCGTCGCGGATTTCACCCACCATCACAATGTCCGGGTCCTGACGCAGCAGCGCGCGCAGGACGCTGTTGAAGGTTAATCCGGATCGCGGGTTGATCTGCGTTTGATTCAGGCCGGCGATGGGAATTTCCAGCGGGTCCTCTACGCTGCAAATATTAACCACATCCTGATTTCGCTTCTGCAGGGCGCTGTAGAGCGTGATGGTTTTACCGCTGCCGGTTGGGCCGGTGACCAGCAGCAGCCCCTGGGGTTGATTGAGCGCCGAGCCAAAAGCGGCGAGCTGCTCTGGGGATAAGCCTAACGCCTCCAGATCCAGCGCCTGTTCCACCTGATGCAGCAGGCGCAGGACGATCTTCTCACCGTAACGGCAGGGCAGGGTAGCGATGCGAAATGACACCGATTGCCCCGACAGCGTCTGCGTAAACTGACCGTCCTGCGGCAGGCGGTGTTCGGCGATATCAAGGTTCCCGAGCACCTTAAGCCGCGCCGTTATCGGCTGGGCCAGCCCGGCGGCAAGCGGCGCAAGCGGATGGAGTACCCCATCGACCCGCAGGCGGATGCGCAGGCTATCTTCGCCAGGCTCGACGTGGATATCGGATGCGCGCTGGCGCAGCGCCTGCTCCAGAATCTGATTGACCTGTTCGATAATGCCCGTCGGCGCGTCACCGCTGGCGGCAGCTCGCGCAGGCTGCGTGGACGATTGTTGGCGCTGGTTCATTTTATCCTGGCTCCAGCACTCGATATCGATCCGTTTTTGCGTGGCGAAGCGCAGCGCTTCCATTAGCTCAGGCGGCGGAGAGTCTACCACCGCGATGGAGAGGGTTTGCTCATCGCTGTTCAGCAGCAGGGCGTGGTAGCGCTGGCAGAGGGCGATCAGTTTTTCGGTTTTCATCGCGATGTCCTCAGTTGAAGCGGAATACGTCTTCACACGCCTGCTTGAGCGCGCTGCCGCTGGCGATGTCGCACTCTCTCTGCCAGCCGGTAATTCCATTTGCGCTATCCCAGCCCGGCGTCAGGGTGACGCGTAGCCCGTTCAGGCTCTCTTGCCCGCTAAGGGTGACGACGCCTTTAGCCACCGTCAGCGCGGAAACGTAGCGCGTGGTGGTGGGAGAGGGAATGCCGTTGCTACCGCCGTCGCAGCTTGTTAGTCCGCCGTGCTCAAGGGCGCATAGCTCCACCGCCGTGCGGTAGGGAATAAAGGTTTGCAGCACATCGGTGAGCGCCGCTTTGCGCAGATAGTTCTGGTAGGCGGGAATGCCGATGGCGCTGAGAATGGCGATAATGCCAATCACCACCATCAGTTCGATAAGGGTAAAGCCGCGTTGTTTGTCCATCGATTGCTCCTTGTTATCGTCGGGAGCACTGTGGCGGTCTGCGAGCAGGATGACGAGCGATAAATGAGCGCTCAGGAAACGGCTTCCCAGGCTTTCTTTATTCGTTACAGCGAGAGGGCAAAGCGCTGAGATCGTACTCGCAAAGCGTGCGCCCCGGCAGGCGAGCGGCGCCGGGGCGGAGCCTTAGCGAAAACGCATTGACAGATCGAGCGCGCGGACGTGCTTGGTCAGGGCGCCAACGGAGATGTAATCGACGCCGGTTTCGGCATATTCACGGATCGTCTCGTAGGTGACGTTGCCGGAGACTTCCAGCGCGGCCTGGCCGTTGGTACGTTTCACCGCTTCGCGCATCAGGTCGAGGGTGAAGTTATCGAGCATGATGATATCGGCCCCGGCCTTCAGGGCTTCATCCAGCTCATCAAGGGATTCAACCTCAACTTCTACCGGCACGTCCGGATGCAGCCAGAAGGCCTTCTCGACGGCCTGGCGCACGGAGCCGGAGGCGATAATGTGGTTCTCTTTGATCAGGAAGGCATCGAACAGCCCCAGGCGGTGATTGGCGCCGCCTCCGCACAGGACGGCGTACTTCAGCGCGGTACGCAGGCCGGGCAGGGTTTTACGGGTATCGAGCAGCTGGGTTTTGGTGCCCGCCAGCAGATCCACGTAGCGGCGCACCTCGCTGGCGACCCCGGAGAGGGTCTGCACGAAGTTTAGCGCGGTGCGCTCGCCGGTCAGCAGCAGACGGGAAGGGCCCTGCAGCTCAAACAGCGGCTGATCCGCCTTGACCGCGTCGCCATCGTCAACCAGCCAGGTGACGCTAACGTCGTCGCCGGCCAGCTGAATAAAGACCTCCTCCACCCAGCGCTTGCCGCAAAACACGCCGTCTTCGCGCGTAATGACCACCGCGTGCGAACGCGCGCTTTCCGGCAATAATTGCGCGCTAATATCGTTGCGAGCGTCAACTTCGCCGCCTAAATCTTCGCGCAGGGAGTGGGCTACGGCATCGGTAATATCGAGGTTAATACGTTCCAGCAGCGCGTCACGGCGGCGGTCGGGGTTGTAGCGACGAGGCGACATGATAAAGCTCCAGATAGATAAGATTCAGAAGTGGGAAACATGCTAACCTGAACGGCGTTTCTACACCATATACTCTTCATCCTTCAGGCTATTGCAGCGCCGGCGGAGGTTGAGGCGGGGCGGCCATAGCAGGACACCGGACATCTTCGCGGATGACGCATTTTCCGCCCGCCGGCTGCGGCGATCGGCCCCGAACGAATGTGTTTATGATAATCGGCATTCCCGGGCCATGGGCGGCCCGGGAGTATGCGTTAGCGAAAGGAGACTCCGCAATGCAGTTGAACGGAGGATGGCTGGTGGGCGCGCGTCGGGTACCTTCGCCGCACCATGATTGCCGCCCGGATGATGAAACCCCCTCTCTGCTGGTGGTGCATAATATTAGTCTGCCGCCGGGTGAATTTGGCGGTCCGTGGATTGATGCTCTGTTCAGCGGCACGCTCGATCCCAACGCGCATCCCTATTTTGCCGGGATCGCTCAGCTGCGGGTTTCGGCACATTGTCTGATTCGCCGCGATGGTGAAATCGTGCAGTATGTACCTTTCGATAAGCGCGCGTGGCACGCCGGCGTATCCTGCTATCAGGGGCGCGAGCGCTGCAACGACTTCTCCATTGGTATTGAGCTGGAAGGGACGGACACCCTGGCCTATACCGACGCGCAGTATCAGCAGCTGGCCGCGGTTACGCGGCAGCTGACCGCGCTCTATCCGGCCATCGCTGAAAACATGACCGGCCATAGCGACATCGCGCCGGTGCGTAAAACGGATCCCGGCCCGGCGTTTGACTGGGCAAAATTTCGCGGTCTGCTGACCGCTTCGTCAGATAAGGAGATGCCATGACGTTGTTTTCTACGCTGCTGGTTCTCATCGCCGAACGCCTGTTTAAGCTGGGCGAGCACTGGCAGCTCGATCATCGCCTCGAGGTTCTGTTTCGCCGCGTGAAGCACTTCTCGCTGTTCGGCACGCTGCTGATGGCGGCGGTGGCGATGGTCGCGGCGTACATTATTCAGCGCCTGCTGCACGGCGTGCTGTTTAACGTTCCGCTGCTGGTGTTCTGGATCCTGCTCGGCCTGCTGTGCATTGGCGCCGGCAAAGTTCGCCTGCACTATCACGCCTACCTGAAGGCCGCTTCCCGCAATGATAAGCATGCCAGCGACGCGATGGCCAGCGAGCTAACGCTTATCCACAGCGTTCCACCGGGCTGCGACAACCGTGAATATCTCAGCGAGCTGCAGAATGCGCTGCTGTGGATCAACTACCGCTACTACCTTGCGCCGTTGTTCTGGTTTGTGGTCGGCGGGCCGTGGGGCCCGACCACGCTGATTGGCTACAGCGTCCTGCGCGCGTGGCAGTCGTGGTTGGCCCGCTATCAAACGCCGCACCACCGTTTACAGTCAGGAATTGATGGTATTTTGCACGTTGTGGACTGGGTGCCGGTGCGGCTGGTTGGCGTGGTTTACGCACTGGTGGGGCACGGCGAGAAGGCGCTACCCGCGTGGTTCGCCTCGCTGGGCGATCGCCATTCGTCGCAGTATCAGGTACTGACGCGCCTGGCGCAGTTCTCACTTGCCCGTGAGCCGCATGTCGATAAGGTCGAAACGCCGAAAGCGGCCGTTTCAATGGCCAAGAAAACGTCGCTGGTGGTGGTGGTGATTATGGCCCTGCTGACGATTTACGGCACGCTGATTTAAGCGCCCACCGTTGGGGTTGTAAGCGGGATGCCAGAATCAGGCATCCCGTTTTTTTTGCCGGACTATCCGCTTTAGCCGCGCATCGTGGCAAGGAACGATATAGGCAGAACGACCGAGATACGGGACGCTTGAGGGGGGGCTGTGCCCGCTAAGATGCTGCGGGCACAGGGTTTAGCGATGTATTAATGCGCTTTTACGGCGCTGGCGCTTCTCTGTTTGAACAGGTAGCCGACGCCGAGAATGGCAATCCACACCGGGATCAGGTAGACGGAGATGTCCATGCCCGGGGTGATCAGCATGATGTACAGTACTGCGGCCATGAACAGCAGGCAGATCCAGTTACCGACCGGATAGAACAGCGCCGGGAAGCGGGTAACCACGCCCTGCTGCTGTTTTGCGCGACGGAACTTCATATGCGCCAGGCTGATCATCGCCCAGTTAATGACGAGGGCAGAAACAACCAGCGCCATCAGCAGACCAAACGCCGACTCCGGCGCGAGGTAGTTAATCAGCACGCACAGCGCGGTCACCACGGCGGAAACCAGAATGGTGTTCACCGGCACGCCGCGTTTGTCGACGTTCATCAGCGCTTTCGGGGCGTTACCCTGCTGGGCAAGACCAAACAGCATTCGGCTGTTGCAGTAAACGCAGTCTGTTATACACCGACAGCGCGGCGGTCAGCACCACGATGTTGAGCGCGTTAGCAACGAAGGTGTCACCCAGCTCGTGGAAGATCAGCACAAACGGGCTGGTGTCTGCGGTTACGCGCGTCCACGGCAGCAGCGAGAGCAGTACCGCCAGCGAGCCCACGTAGAAAATCAGAATACGGTAGATAACCTGATTGGTGGCTTTGGGAATGCTCTGCTCCGGGTTATCCGCTTCCGCCGCGGTGATCCCAACCAGCTCCAGGCCGCCAAACGAGAACATGATGATAGCCATCATCATCACCAGCCCGGTGAAGCCGTGCGGCAGGAAGCCGCCCTGATCCCACAGATTGCGCACGGTTGCCTGCGGGCCGCCGTTGCCGCTGAACAGCAGCCAGCCGCCGAACAGAATCATCGCCACAACGGCCACGACTTTAATAATGGCGAACCAGAACTCCATCTCGCCGAAGACCTTCACGTTGGTGAGGTTGATGGCGTTAATGGCCACGAAGAAGATCGCCGCAGAGACCCAGGTCGGGATCTCCGGCCACCAGAACTGGACGTATTTTCCGACCGCCGTCAGCTCGGCCATGGCGACCAGCACGTACAGCACCCAGTAGTTCCAGCCGGAGGCAAAGCCGGCAAAACCGCCCCAGTACTTGTAGGCGAAATGACTGAATGAACCTGCCACCGGCTCTTCCACTACCATCTCACCGAGCTGGCGCATAATCAGAAAAGCAATAAAACCGGCGATGGCGTAGCCAAGGATAATGCCGGGACCTGCCGACTGGATAACGGACGCGCTGCCCAGGAACAGACCGGTACCGATAGCGCCGCCCAGAGCAATGAGCTGTATATGGCGGTTTTTCAGGCCGCGCTTTAGCCGATCGCCTTGCTGTTGACCTTCCATCATGAAACCTCGTGTGTGGTTATTTTGCGTTTACGCTTCATCCTTCAGGCTGTTGCTTTATTGTCGACTCCTGCCAGATAGCATAGCTATCTCTATTGCAGAGAGTTTATGACCAGCCCTGTTATGCGTGATTCAGCGTCGACATTATTGTGTTGTGTAATTATGAAATTCCGTTTCTGTATTAATTTCTTTACGCAAGGCGGAATATAAAATCACTAAAAGGCCTTTTGCATCATGGAGAATAGTGTTAAGTGCGGGCGAATGCACCTGCTTTATGAAGGGGTGATGACGAAGCGAACAAAAAGAAACCATTTGTAAACAGGGCGGCGATAAACGTTTTTAACTCTTAATGACTAGCTACGCAACGAAACTGAATTTAAAGACGCTTTTTCGGCTGTTGAATCGGTTCAGAACGCCTGTTTTTCGTTTCGTAAAAGTTAACGCTACCGCCAAAGGGGTAAAGACATCATTTGTGAAAAGTTACAATTCTGAAATGTTATTTCTGTAAGGTTGTTAAAATGTGCCTGCTTTACTGATTTCAATCAAAACCTGTATGGACAGAAGGTGAATACTTTGTTACTTTACCGCTACGAACTGCAAATTGGTAAGACCAATTGACTACGGGCTAATGGCAGAGACAGGGAATATGGCCTACAGCAAAATCCGCCAACCAAAACTATCTGATGTGATAGAGCAGCAGCTTGAGTTTTTAATCCTTGAGGGGACCTTGCGCCCCGGTGAAAAACTCCCGCCTGAACGCGAACTGGCTAAACAGTTCGACGTTTCCCGTCCCTCGCTGCGTGAGGCGATTCAACGCCTCGAAGCCAAGGGCCTGTTGCTTCGTCGCCAGGGCGGTGGAACTTTTGTACAGAGCAGCCTGTGGCAGAGCTTCAGCGACCCGCTGGTAGAGCTCCTGTCCGATCACCCTGAATCCCAATTCGACCTGCTGGAAACCCGTCACGCGCTTGAAGGCATTGCCGCCTATTACGCGGCGCTGCGCAGCAATGATGCCGATCGCGAGCGTATTCGCGAGCTGCATCAGGCCATTGAGCGGGCCCAGCAGTCCGGCGACCTTGACGCCGAATCCGATGCCGTCGTCCAGTATCAAATTGCCGTCACCGAAGCGGCGCATAATGTTGTGCTGCTGCATCTGCTACGCTGCATGGAGCCGATGTTGGCGCAAAACGTTCGCCAGAACTTTGAATTGTTGTACGCCCGTCGGGAAATGCTCCCGCAGGTCAGCAATCATCGCACTCGTATTTTCGAGGCGATAATCGCCGGGGAGCCGGAGCAGGCGCGTGAAGCGTCGCATCGACACCTGGCGTTCATTGAGGAAATTTTGCTGGATCGTAGCCGTGAGGAGAGTCGTCGAGAACGCTCACTGCGTCGTTTACAGCAACGAAAGGATGAGAACTCCGGTTCTTAAGCGCCATTTTTTAGAGCGCGGCAACTAAACGCAGAACCTGTCTTATTGCGCTTTTAGTTTCAGTTGCCCTAAATAATTCGGCTTGTATCGCGGCGGCAAGCGTCGGAATCTCCGGGAGCATAGCTAACTATGCGACCGGGGTGAGGACGAGAAGCCAACAATGAGACAAGCCGAAGTATGACGGGCAAAGAGTGCAATGGGACAGGTTCCAGATTAATCAACGATTAGATAGATAAGGAATACCCCCCATGTCAGAACGTTTACCAAATGACGTGGATCCGATCGAAACTCGCGACTGGCTACAGGCGATCGAATCGGTCATCCGTGAAGAAGGTGTTGAGCGTGCTCAGTATCTGATTGACCAACTCCTTTCTGAAGCCCGCAAAGGCGGGGTGAAGGTTGCTGCTGGCACATCTACTGGCAGTTACGTCAACACTATTGCCGTTGAAGATGAACCGGAATACCCGGGGAATCTGGATCTGGAACGTCGCATTCGTTCTGCGATTCGCTGGAACGCCATCATGACCGTTCTGCGCGCATCGAAAAAGGATCTTGAGCTGGGCGGCCACATGGCTTCCTTCCAGTCCTCCGCGACCTTCTATGAAGTGTGCTTCAACCACTTCTTCCGCGCGCGCAACGAGCAGGACGGCGGCGACCTGGTTTACTTCCAGGGCCACATCTCTCCGGGCGTATACGCACGTGCGTTCCTCGAAGGTCGTCTGACCGAAGAGCAGATGAACAACTTCCGTCAGGAAGTTCATGGCAAAGGCCTCTCTTCCTACCCGCACCCGAAACTGATGCCGACCTTCTGGCAGTTCCCGACCGTATCAATGGGTCTGGGTCCAATCGGTGCAATCTACCAGGCTAAATTCCTGAAATATCTGGAACACCGTGGCCTGAAAGATACCTCTAAACAAACCGTTTACGCTTTCCTCGGCGACGGCGAGATGGACGAGCCGGAATCTAAAGGCGCCATCACCATCGCAACCCGTGAAAAACTGGATAACCTGGTCTTCGTCATCAACTGCAACCTGCAGCGTCTGGACGGCCCGGTCACCGGTAACGGCAAAATCATTAACGAACTGGAAGGCATCTTTGCCGGCGCTGGCTGGAACGTTATCAAGGTTATCTGGGGCGGTCGCTGGGATGAGCTGCTGCGTAAAGACACCAGCGGTAAGCTGATTCAGCTGATGAACGAAACCGTTGATGGCGACTACCAGACCTTCAAATCCAAAGACGGCGCCTACGTCCGCGAGCACTTCTTCGGTAAATATCCGGAAACCGCAGCGCTGGTTGCCGACTGGACTGACGAGCAGATCTGGGCCCTGAACCGCGGCGGTCACGATCCGAAGAAAGTCTTCGCTGCCCTGAAAAAAGCGCAGGAAACCACCGGCAAAGCCACCGTCATCCTGGCCCATACCATCAAAGGTTACGGCATGGGTGATACCGCTGAAGGTAAAAACATCGCTCACCAGGTTAAGAAAATGAACATGGACGGCGTACGCTACGTCCGCGATCGTTTCAACGTGCCGGTTGCCGATGCTGATATCGAAAAACTGCCGTACGTGACCTTCCCGGAAGGTTCCGAAGAGCACACCTATCTGCACGCCCAGCGTGAGAAACTCCACGGCTACCTGCCGAGCCGTCAGCCTAACTTCGATGAGAAGCTGGAGCTGCCGACCCTGGAAGATTTCGCTCCGCTGCTGGAAGAGCAGAACAAAGAAATTTCTACCACCATCGCCTTCGTTCGCGCCCTGAACGTGATGCTGAAGAACAAGTCCATTAAAGACCGCCTGGTGCCGATCATCGCCGATGAAGCGCGTACCTTCGGTATGGAAGGCCTGTTCCGTCAGATCGGTATTTACAGCCCGAACGGCCAGCAGTACACCCCGCAGGACCGTGAGCAGGTTGCTTACTATAAAGAAGACGAGAAAGGTCAGATCCTGCAGGAAGGTATCAACGAACTGGGTGCCGGCGCATCCTGGCTGGCTGCTGCGACCTCTTACAGCACCAACAACCTGCCGATGATCCCGTTCTACATCTACTACTCCATGTTTGGGTTCCAGCGTATCGGCGACCTGTGCTGGCAGGCAGGCGACCAGCAGGCTCGCGGCTTCCTGGTAGGTGGGACTTCCGGTCGTACCACGCTGAACGGCGAAGGTCTGCAGCACGAAGATGGTCACAGCCATATTCAGTCTCTGACTATCCCGAACTGTATCTCTTACGATCCGTCTTACGCGTACGAAGTTGCGGTCATCATGCACGATGGCCTAGAGCGTATGTACGGTGAGAAACAAGAGAACGTTTACTACTACATCACCACGCTGAACGAAAACTACCACATGCCGGCAATGCCGGAAGGTGCTGAGGAAGGTATCCGTAAAGGTATCTACAAACTCGACACTCTCGAAGGTAGCAAAGGTAAAGTTCAGCTGCTGGGCTCCGGTTCTATCCTGCGTCACGTGCGTGAAGCAGCAGAGATTCTGGCGAAAGACTACGGCGTAGGTTCCGACGTCTACAGCGTAACCTCCTTCACCGAGCTGGCGCGCGATGGCCAGGACTGTGAGCGTTGGAACATGCTGCACCCTCTGGAAACCCCGCGTGTACCGTACATCGCTCAGGTGATGAACGACGCACCGGCCGTGGCTTCTACCGACTATATGAAACTGTTCGCCGAGCAGGTTCGTACCTATGTACCGGCTGATGATTACCGCGTACTGGGTACCGACGGCTTCGGTCGCTCCGACAGCCGTGAAAACCTGCGTCACCACTTCGAAGTCGATGCTTCCTACGTGGTTGTTGCGGCGCTGGGCGAACTGGCTAAACGTGGTGAAATCGATAAGAAAGTTGTGGCTGAAGCAATCGCCAAATTTAACATCGATGCAGATAAAGTTAACCCGCGTCTGGCGTAAGAGGTAAGAGAATAATGGCTATCGAAATCAACGTACCGGATATCGGGGCAGATGAAGTTGAAATCACCGAAATCCTGGTCAAAGTTGGCGACAAAGTTGAAGCTGAACAGTCGCTGATCACCGTAGAGGGCGACAAAGCCTCTATGGAAGTCCCGTCTCCGCAGGCTGGCGTTGTTAAAGAGATCAAAGTCTCCGTTGGCGACAAAACCGAGACCGGTAAACTTATCATGATTTTCGATTCCGCCGATGGTGCAGCAGCCGCTGCACCTGCGCAGGAAGAGAAAGCAGCAGCGCCGGCTCCGGCCGCTGCACCGGCTGCGGCCGCGGCGAAAGACGTGCACGTGCCTGATATCGGCGGCGACGAAGTTGAAGTCACCGAGATCATGGTTAAAGTGGGCGACACCGTCACGGCTGAACAGTCCCTGATTACCGTTGAAGGCGACAAAGCCTCGATGGAAGTCCCGGCTCCGTTCGCGGGTACCGTGAAAGAGATCAAAATCAGCACCGGCGACAAAGTTTCTACCGGCTCGCTGATTATGGTCTTCGAAGTGGCGGGGGCGGCTCCTGCTGCTCCGGCGCAGGCTGCTGCTCCGGCAGCGGCGGCTGCACCAGCGGCTTCCGGTTCTAAAGAAGTGAACGTGCCTGACATCGGCGGCGACGAAGTTGAAGTGACCGAAGTGATGGTTAAAGTGGGCGACAAAGTTGCCGCTGAACAGTCACTGATCACCGTTGAGGGCGACAAGGCCTCGATGGAAGTTCCGGCTCCGTTCGCGGGTACCGTGAAAGAGATCAAAATCAGCACCGGCGACAAAGTCTCCACCGGCTCGCTGATTATGGTCTTCGAAGTTGAAGGCGCGGCGCCTGCTGCGGCTCCGGCGGCAGCTGCTCCGGCACCTGCGGCGGCTGCACCTGCTCCGGCTGCGAAAGCGCCGGCGCCGGCGGCGAAAGCTGAAGGCAAATCCGAGTTCGCTGAGAACGACGCCTACGTCCACGCTACTCCGCTGATCCGCCGCCTGGCGCGCGAATTTGGCGTGAACCTGGCGAAAGTGAAAGGCTCCGGTCGTAAAGGCCGCATCCTGCGCGAAGACGTTCAGGCCTACGTGAAAGAAGCCGTTAAACGCGCGGAAGCAGCGCCTGCTGCCGCGACCGGCGGTGGTATCCCGGGCATGCTGCCGTGGCCGAAAGTGGACTTCAGCAAGTTTGGTGAAGTTGAAGAAGTCGAGCTGGGCCGTATCCAGAAAATCTCTGGTGCTAACCTGAGCCGTAACTGGGTGATGATCCCGCACGTTACGCACTTCGACAAAACCGACATCACTGACCTGGAAGCGTTCCGTAAGCAGCAGAACGCGGAAGCCGAGAAGCGTAAGCTGGACGTGAAATTCACTCCGGTGGTCTTCATCATGAAAGCGGTGGCCGCTGCGCTTGAGCAGATGCCTCGCTTCAACAACTCCCTGTCCGAAGATGCGCAGCGTCTGACGCTGAAAAAGTACATCAACATCGGTGTTGCGGTTGATACGCCTAATGGTCTGGTTGTTCCGGTCTTCAAGGACGTGAACAAGAAGAGCATTACCGAGCTGTCCCGTGAGCTGACGGTGATCTCTAAGAAAGCGCGTGACGGTAAGCTGACCGCTGGCGAAATGCAGGGCGGTTGCTTCACCATCTCCAGCATCGGCGGCCTGGGTACTACCCACTTCGCGCCGATTGTTAACGCGCCGGAAGTGGCTATCCTCGGAGTGTCCAAATCCGCGATGGAACCGGTATGGAATGGTAAAGAGTTCGTTCCGCGTCTGATGATGCCGATCTCTCTCTCCTTCGACCACCGCGTGATCGACGGTGCTGATGGTGCTCGCTTTATTACCATCATCAACAACACCCTGAGCGATATTCGCCGCCTGGTGATGTAAGCGAAAAGCCGGCCTGACGGCCGGCTTTTTTCTGGTAACCTCTCGTGCGTTTTGGGGTTATCGGCAATAAAGGACAAAATCGTTTGCCGTTTGTTGTTTCAAAATTGTTAACAATTTTGTAAAATGCACGCGGATAGAACGTCCCGGTGGATATAAGGGTATTAATATACATGCCCTATGGATTTCTGGATGCAGCAAGGCAGCAAGCGCCAGAGTCCCCGGCAGCTTACTCAAGTAAGTGACTGGGGTGAAGGCGCGAAGCTAACGCAGTTGCGGCCTGAAAGACGACGGGTATGACCGCCGGATACTAACTACAGAGGTCATGATGAGTACTGAAATCAAAACTCAGGTCGTGGTACTTGGGGCTGGTCCCGCAGGTTATTCTGCTGCCTTCCGTTGCGCTGACTTAGGTCTGGAAACCGTCATCGTCGAACGTTACAGCACCCTGGGCGGTGTTTGTCTGAACGTCGGCTGTATCCCTTCTAAAGCGCTGCTGCACGTTGCTAAAGTTATCGAAGAAGCAAAAGCGCTGGCCGAACACGGTATTGTTTTTGGTGAGCCGAAAACCGATATCGACAAAATTCGTACCTGGAAAGAGAAAGTTATCACTCAGCTGACCGGCGGTCTGGCCGGCATGGCCAAAGGCCGTAAAGTGAAAGTGGTAAACGGTCTGGGTAAATTTACCGGGGCTAACACCCTGGAAGTTGAAGGCGAAAACGGCAAAACCGTGATCAACTTCGACAACGCGATCATCGCGGCGGGTTCCCGTCCGATCGAACTGCCGTTCATTCCGCATGAAGATCCGCGCGTGTGGGACTCCACCGACGCCCTCGAACTGAAATCCGTACCTAAGCGCCTGCTGGTTATGGGTGGCGGTATCATCGGTCTGGAAATGGGTACCGTTTACCATGCGCTGGGTTCAGAGATTGACGTGGTTGAAATGTTCGACCAGGTTATCCCGGCTGCCGATAAAGACGTGGTGAAAGTCTTCACCAAACGCATCAGCAAGAAGTTCAACCTGATGCTGGAAACGAAAGTGACCGCCGTTGAAGCAAAAGAAGACGGCATCTACGTTTCGATGGAAGGCAAAAAAGCTCCGGCTGAAGCGCAGCGTTACGACGCCGTGCTGGTGGCTATCGGCCGCGTGCCGAACGGTAAAAACCTCGATGCGGGCAAAGCCGGCGTTGAAGTTGACGACCGCGGCTTTATCCGCGTTGATAAGCAGCTGCGTACCAACGTACCGCACATCTTCGCGATCGGCGATATCGTCGGTCAGCCGATGCTGGCGCACAAAGGCGTTCACGAAGGTCACGTTGCCGCAGAAGTTATTTCTGGCCTGAAGCACTACTTCGACCCGAAAGTGATCCCGTCTATCGCCTATACCGAACCGGAAGTTGCCTGGGTTGGTCTGACCGAGAAAGAAGCGAAAGAGAAAGGCATCAGCTACGAAACCGCCACCTTCCCGTGGGCCGCATCCGGCCGTGCGATCGCTTCCGATTGTGCAGACGGTATGACTAAACTGATCTTCGACAAAGAAACCCACCGTGTTATCGGCGGCGCGATTGTCGGCACCAACGGCGGCGAGCTGCTGGGTGAAATCGGTCTGGCTATCGAAATGGGCTGTGACGCAGAAGACATCGCTCTGACCATCCACGCTCACCCGACTCTGCACGAGTCCGTTGGCCTGGCGGCAGAAGTCTTCGAAGGTAGCATCACCGATCTGCCGAACGCGAAAGCGAAGAAAAAGTAACTTTTTCTTTCCGGCAAAAAGCATAAGCGGCTCTGTGAGCCGCTTTTTTTATGCCTGATGTTTAGATCTGTGTCTGCGTTCATAACCTGCTACAGGTTATAGATACTTTGACAATAATTACCAAGTAAACTTATAGCTGGTTAATTATTAGTGGGGTGGGTTATGAAACGCTTTTTAACAACGACGCTGTTAGCGGCAACGCTGGCATCCGGTATGGCCTGTGCCGCCGATCCTTCCATTCCGTGGGCCGACAACAGCGGCGGCACGGAAAATACGCATATCGCCACGATGGGGCAGAACCTGAATACGCAGCACCAGGCGATAAGCAAAACGAGTGAAGGCGTCTGGGCGGCGAACTCGGGCAGCATCAAGGACGATGAAGCCGCACTGAGCAGCACTAAGCCGGCATTTAGCGGCTACCCACAGCTGATGCCGCATCAGGGCTAAAATCGCTTCAGCTTCTCAGATGCCCGGCGCAGGATGAGGCGCCGGGCATGTTTTATGCCTTTTCCCCTGAAAGGGCGCGCCAGCCGCGTGATGGAATGAGGCGGCTAATTTTGCCGGAATCACGGCCAGCCCCTGTCAGCGGCATGAAATTTATATACCGGGAAACCGGTGTAAAGGCTGCAAAATCCTGCCCTTAACGATTCAGCTAATTTTTAATGTTGCTTTTTTGTAAACAGATTAACACCTCCCCAAAATCCTGCTATGCTGCCGACGCGGTATCGGGCATTTACCCTACAAACTGCTGTCTCACAGGAGCGTGAAGAGAATCGCCTGCCGCATTTTACAATGAGAGCGAGGAGAACCGTCGTGCTAGAAGAATACCGTAAGCACGTAGCTGAGCGTGCAGCCGTTGGGATTGTTGCCAAACCCTTAGATGCTACCCAAATGGCCGCGCTGGTAGAACTGCTGAAAAACCCGCCAGCGGGTGAAGAAGAATTCCTGTTAGACCTGTTAATTAACCGCGTACCGCCGGGCGTCGACGAAGCCGCCTATGTTAAAGCCGGATTCCTTGCCGCCATCGCCAAAGGTGAAGCGACCTCCCCACTGGTTAGCCCTGAAAAAGCCGTCGAACTGCTGGGCACCATGCAGGGCGGTTACAACATCCATCCGCTGATTGACGCGCTGGACGATGCCAAACTGGCGCCGATTGCCGCCAAAGCCCTGTCCCATACGCTGCTGATGTTCGATAACTTCTATGATGTAGAAGAGAAAGCAAAAGCGGGTAACGAACACGCTAAGCAGGTGATGCAATCCTGGGCCGATGCCGAGTGGTTCCTGAGCCGCCCGCAGCTGGCGGAAAAAATCACCGTCACCGTTTTCAAAGTTACCGGTGAAACCAACACCGATGACCTTTCCCCGGCGCCGGACGCCTGGTCCCGCCCGGATATCCCGCTGCACGCGCTGGCGATGCTGAAAAACGCTCGTGAAGGCATCGAACCGGATCAGCCGGGTTCAGTTGGCCCGATCAAGCAAATTGAAGCGCTGCAGAAAAAAGGCTTCCCGCTGGCGTATGTGGGCGACGTGGTCGGCACCGGCTCTTCGCGTAAATCCGCCACCAACTCCGTACTGTGGTTCATGGGCGACGATATCCCGAACGTGCCGAACAAGCGCGGCGGCGGCCTGTGTCTTGGCGGGAAAATCGCGCCAATCTTCTTTAACACTATGGAAGATGCGGGCGCGCTGCCAATTGAAGTGGACGTCAACAACCTGAACATGGGCGACGTTATCGACGTGTACCCGTTCAAAGGCGAAGTGCGTAACCACGAAACCAACGAACTGCTGGCAAGCTTCGAGCTGAAAACCGACGTGCTGATCGACGAAGTCCGCGCCGGTGGCCGTATTCCGCTGATTATCGGCCGTGGCCTGACTACCCGCGCGCGCGACGCCCTGGGCCTGCCGCACAGCGACGTTTTCCGTCACGCGAAAGACGTTGCCGAAAGCAGCCGTGGCTACTCGCTGGCGCAGAAAATGGTCGGCCGCGCCTGCGGCGTTGCCGGCATTCGTCCTGGCGCCTACTGCGAGCCGAAGATGACCTCCGTTGGCTCCCAGGATACCACCGGCCCGATGACCCGCGATGAGCTGAAAGACCTGGCGTGCCTCGGCTTCTCCGCCGACCTGGTGATGCAGTCCTTCTGCCATACCGCGGCCTATCCGAAGCCGGTTGACGTCACCACGCACCATACTCTGCCGGACTTCATTATGAACCGCGGCGGCGTTTCGCTGCGTCCGGGCGATGGCGTTATCCACTCCTGGCTGAACCGCATGCTGCTGCCGGATACCGTCGGTACCGGCGGTGACTCCCATACCCGTTTCCCGATCGGCATCTCCTTCCCGGCGGGCTCTGGTCTGGTGGCGTTTGCCGCGGCAACCGGCGTGATGCCGCTGGATATGCCGGAATCCGTGCTGGTGCGCTTCAAAGGGAAAATGCAGCCGGGGATCACCCTGCGCGATCTGGTTCACGCTATCCCGCTGTACGCTATCAAGCAGGGCCTGCTGACCGTTGAGAAGAAAGGTAAGAAAAATATCTTCTCCGGCCGCATTCTGGAAATCGAAGGTCTGCCGGATCTGAAGGTTGAACAGGCGTTTGAGCTGACCGATGCCTCCGCCGAGCGCTCTGCGGCCGGCTGTACCATCAAGCTGAACCAGGAGCCGATCGTTGAGTATCTGAACTCCAACATCGTTCTGCTGAAGTGGATGATTGCCGGCGGTTACGGCGATCGCCGCACCCTGGAGCGTCGCGTTCAGGGGATGGAGAAATGGCTGGCGGATCCGCAGCTGCTCGAAGCCGATGCGGACGCGGAATATGCCGCGGTGATCGACATCGACCTGGCGGATATCAAAGAGCCAATTCTCTGCGCGCCGAACGATCCGGACGACGCGCGTCTGCTGTCCGACGTGCAGGGCGAGAAGATCGACGAAGTCTTTATCGGCTCCTGTATGACCAACATCGGCCACTTCCGCGCCGCAGGTAAGCTGCTGGATAGCCACAAAGGCCAGCTGCCGACCCGCCTGTGGGTGGCTCCGCCAACCCGTATGGATGCGGCTCAGCTGACCGAAGAAGGCTACTACAGCGTGTTTGGTAAGAGCGGCGCGCGTGTCGAAATCCCGGGCTGCTCCCTGTGCATGGGCAACCAGGCGCGCGTAGCCGACGGCGCGACGGTGGTTTCCACCTCAACCCGTAACTTCCCGAACCGTCTGGGGACCGGGGCGAACGTCTACCTGGCTTCCGCTGAGCTGGCTGCGGTGGCTTCGCTGCTCGGCAAGCTGCCGACGCCGGAGGAGTACCAGACCTTCGTGGCGCAGGTCGATCAGACGGCGGCGGATACCTACCGCTACCTGAACTTCAACCAGCTGGATCAGTATACTGAGAAAGCAGATGGGGTTATTTTCCAGACGGCAGTGTAAGGTGACGCGTCAGCCCGTCTGACGAATTGCCTGTAAACTCGCCAGTGCCCGGTGAACATTGCATCACCGGGCATTTTTATTTCCAATCCTTCATCCTCCGCGCTTTTTTTCTCCCCCGCTGCTGCGATAATTACCCTATGGGTACAGTGCAGCGTGACGCATTGCCCTTGCAGAGGAAAAGACTATGGATTACGAATTTCTGCGCGATATTACCGGAGTGGTAAAGGTGCGGATGGCGATGGGCCACGAAGTGGTGGGGCACTGGTTTAATGAAGAGGTGAAGGATAATCTCGCCCTGCTGGATGAAGTGGAACAGGCCGTGCGTACCGTAAAAGGCAGCGAGCGCTCCTGGCAGCGTGCCGGACATGAATACACGTTATGGTTAGACGGCGAGGAGGTCATGATCCGCGCTAACCAGCTGGAAATTTCCGGCGATGAAATTGAAGAAGGGATGAGCTACTACGACGAAGAGAGCTTCTCCCTCTGCGGCGTTGAAGATTTTCTGCTGGTGGTGCGGGCCTATCGCGACTTCCTGCAAAATAAGTGAGGGCGCGGGCGCGCCCCTGAATCCTTACACCAGATGCAGCTGCGCGGGCAGTTCGCGCAGCTGGTCCTGAATTGCGCCGGGCAGCGCGCTATCGGTAATCATGTCATTCAGGTCGCTTAGCGGAGCGACGCAGAACAGCGACCAGGCGCCATATTTGCTGCTGTCGGCCAGCATTACCCGGCGGCGGGCGTTGGCCAGCAGATCCTGCTTGAGACCGGCTTTCTCCTCCGTCGGGGTGGTGATGCCCTGTTCCAGACTCCAGCTGTTACAGCTGACGAACGCGATATCCGGGTACAAATTGCGCAGCAGCCGCCGACCGTGCTCGCCGATGCAGGACTGGCTGCTGTCATCGATGCGCCCGCCGATAATTGTCACTTCAATTTGCTTAAATTCCGACAGAAATAACGCGATGCGCAGATCCGCGGTGATCACCCTCAGCGGCAGATGCGTGAGCTGCCGCGCCAGCTCCATCATGGTGGTGCCGGCGTCCAGCACCACCGCGTCGCCGGGGCGAATCAGGGACAAGGCGTGCTGCGCGATGGCCTGTTTTTCCTTCAGGCTGCGCTGCTGTTTCTCCGTCGTGGTCGGCTGGGCGGGGATAAAACGGTTCAGCGCCACGCCGCCGTGGCTGCGATTAATTACCCCGCGCTCATCCAGCTTGATCAGGTCGCGGCGAATGGTCGCGGGAGACGCATCAATCGCGCCGACTAACTGTTCCACAGTGACCAGATTATGGCTTTTCAGATACTCCAGAATCTGGTCAAGACGATCTTGTCCCTTCATAGTGTCGATAGTATTACGCGAGTTGTAAGGCTAATTTAATGGAGATCGCCATGCTCTCAAACTTAGCTTTGCCTGTCCACGCAATATCAAATGCCGTACCGTGATCCGCAGAGGTGCGAATAAACGGCAGACCGGCGGTAATATTAACGCCATCGTAGAAGCCCAGTAATTTCAGCGGGATATGTCCCTGATCGTGGTACATGGCGACCACCATGTCGTATTTGCCTTCCCAGGCCTGGAGAAACACGGTATCCGGCGGACAGGGGCCGTATACGTCAATGCCTTCGGCTTTCATCGTCTCGATAGCCGGGCTGACGGTGGTGATCTCTTCATCGCCGAACAGGCCGTGCTCGCCCGCGTGCGGGTTAACTCCCGCCACCGCGATACGCGGATGCGCGTAGCCCACGCGTTTAAGGAAGCTGTCCGCCAGACGAATCACGGTGCGGATACGCGGCTGGTTCAGGGTGTCGAGGAATTTACGCAGCGCGATATGGGTGGAAACGTGAATGACTTTGAGCTTGTCGGTATACAGCACCATCGCGTAATCCTGGCTGTGGGTCAGTTTCGCCAGCAGTTCGGTGTGGCCGGGATAGATATGGCCCGCCGCGTGCAGCGCTTCTTTATTCAGCGGCGCGGTAGCGATGGCCTGAACGTCGCCCGCCAGCGCCAGCTCGCAGGCGCGGGCAATGCAGCGGTAGGCGAGGTCGCCCGCTTCCGGCTGGATTACGCCCGGGCGCAGAGCCTGCGGGTCGGCCAGCGGCACATCCACCACGTGAATCACCCCCGGCGTGAAATGGGCGTCCTGCACCGCGGTAATTTCTTTCAGCTCAACCTGCGGCGTTATCCCCAGCGCCTGAATGCGTTGCAGGGTTTGCAAACACCCGACCACCACCGCCGGGCAGCCGGATAGTTCTCCCTCCGCCAGGGCTTTCAGAATAATTTCCGGGCCGATCCCCGCGGGGTCGCCCATCGTAACGGCAATTGCTTTAGTTACCACTGTACATCTCCTCAATAAAATTCAATGCATTGCATAATGTCCGGTCGTCGCCAAAACCGCCCGCTTTGGTGATCACCGGTAAATCGTCGATATCGCTGTTCACGAAGGTGCCGCACGGCACGCAGGGGGTCACTTCGCTGCTGATGCGGTATCCCTGCGCGCCGAGCGCCCGGGCGATGGCAATCGCAATATCGCCGCCGGTTAAAAACAGGCCGCCAATGCGGGTGCGCGCGATAATTTCCTGGGTAAGTTTCCCCAGCCAGTTGCCGATAGTCTCGCCCAGCTGCGTGCGGGTAAGCTGATAGCGCTGGCACAGCGCGTCGATGCGGCTGCGCGCCGCTTCGTCGCGGCAGGTACGCAGTACGCAGTGCTCGCCGCGATCGAGGATCGCCACCGCCTGCGCTATCAGCGGCTGAATTACCTGGCCGTCCGCGGCGGCGAGGAGGGACTCGACCTCAATATCGATAACGCTGAGGTGCTTCTCCTGCTCCGCGAGGATTATCTGGCGGCGGGTGGCTTCGCTCATCGAACCGGCGACCACCAGGACCGGCAAACTTTTCACCGGATCGAGATACAGGCTGGCCGGTAGCGCGTTCGCCAGCCCGGCGGCGCCGACCAGTAAATACGGGAAATGCAGCGCGGCGACCGCGTCGGCAATCGCACGCAGGTCTTCGTCGCTTTCGCTGTCCAGCACCGCGATGCCCGCGGTGTCCGACGAGGCGGCGAGGGCGGCCAGATGTGGTATCAGCTGTCCGTCGCGAATCACGTCGAGGCCGATTTCATGCACGACGCGGGCGGATTGCTGGCCAATCACGGTCTTAATGCGCGATGAGGTAATCGGCGTTTTCGGATCGCTGGCGAATTCGGTTTCGACCAGCGGCACCTGCCAGACCAGGCATTCGCCGTTCAGCGTGGTGCGCCCGGCGGCGGGAATTGCTGCGGCGACAATCGCCAGCCGCGCGCCGCTCAGCTGCAGGGCGGCGTCGATTTCCGCCCCGACGTTGCCGCGAAAGGTTGAGTCGATCTTTTTATAGATCAGCGGCGGCGCGACGCCTTCCCGGTACCAGGGCTGCAACATGTCGTTCAGCGTCTGACGGGCTTTTTCTGCGGGTAGCGCGCGGCTTTCGGTATTGATAACCAGAACGTCGCTGCGCGGCTGGTGCCGGGAGGCGGTATTGAGCACCACTTCGGTGCGCGCCCCTTTTTTGGCCAACTGAACTCCGGTGTCGTTGGCCCCGGTGAAATCATCCGCAATGACGATCATTTTCATGCTTGTTTTTCCGTCTGTTGGCTGGCCGCGGCGTTGCGTTTGGCAACCCAGGTGGTCAGCAAGGGCGCCAGCAGCGCGGTGGTGATCACCGACGCGGCGATCAGCGGCGTGGCGGCTTCCGCGATAGTGGCGAAGGAGGGGTCGACCTGGGCGATTGCCAGCGGGGTGGCGACGGCGTTCCCGGCGGTGCTGGAGGCAGCCGCGCCCGCAATGCCGCTGCCGCCGACCAGGCGATCGACGCGGATGTTAAAGAACCCGCCGACAAACGTGGTCAGCACGCCGAGGCAGATCCCGGCCAGGCCGCCTTTCACCAGCATATCCAGGTTAATGTTGGCGCCCAGCGCGAAGGCGAATATGGGGATCAGCACCGGCGCGCCGCGGGTCAGGAAGTCGCGCATTTGCGGGTCTAGGTTACCGAGGATCATGCCGATAATAATCGGCACCAGCACCGCCAATAGCGCCATTAGCGGAATGTTGGCAAGCCCTGCCGCGCCGAGCGCGATCATCGTGAACAGCGGGCCGTCGCCCAGCGACAGGATTGAGATTGCACCGACATCGCGTTCGTTGCCGTATTCGCCGACCAGCGCGGCGTATAGTCCGCCGTTGGCGTTGCTGAAGGCGACGATCACCGCCAGGCTGCTCAGTCCGAACAGGCCGTTGGCGCCGAACAGATGGTCGATGCCGAAGCCGATAATCACCCCGGTGAGCACTTTGGTTACCGTAATGGTGGTGCCCTGCAGCAGCGCGCGCGGCGCGGCTTTAAAACTGATCCCCGCCCCCATGCACAGCAGGAAGGCGCCGATCAGCGGCAAGGCGCCGTGTTTGAACAGCGCGGTGGTGAAGCCGCCGATCTCCAGCACTTTCGGCGCGAAGGTGTTGAGTAGCGCCGCCAGAATCAGCGGCACCAGCATCATTCCCCCCGGTAATTTTTCGATGGTACTTTTGATTTTCATTCTGCCCTCGTTGATTTGATTTAATCATAATGATTATATTTAATCAATCAGGAGTAAAAATGAGATCTGGATCGATCTTCACCGAAGAAGTGATCAAATTAAATCACGATTAGCCTTTTTTGATTTATTTTGTTCATTTCGCGCTGCGTTCGCAGGGCGGAATTCAGGAACAGTATATGCGTAAGGCGGGGATGTGGCGGGCCGCAGATTGCGGCCCGCGGCATGGTTTACAGGTGCTTTAACCCTACGGAAGGAATATTGCGCCCGTAATAGATTTCGCGCATCTCTTTCCACAGTAAATCGGTAATCGTCCTGCGCTCCTCGTCGGTCAAATCTTCCGGCCGGGTATGGAACATGTAGTGCTTCAGGTCGAACTCCTTCAGCAGCATCTTGCTGTGGAAAATATTTTCCTGATACACGTTAACGTCCACCATGTCATACAGCGCCTTGATGTCGTCGGACATAAAGTTCTGTATTGAGTTAATCTCGTGATCGATAAAGTGCTTCATGCCGTTGATATCGCGCGTAAAGCCGCGAACGCGGTAGTCAATGGTGACGATATCGGACTCCAGCTGGTGAATAAGGTAGTTCAGCGCCTTCAGCGGCGAAATAACGCCGCAGGTTGACACTTCAATATCGGCGCGGAAGGTGCAGAGCCCGCCCTCGGGATGGCTTTCCGGGTAGGTGTGGACGCAGATATGGCTTTTATCAAGATGGGCGACGACGGTTTCCGGCAGCGGGCCCGGATGCTCGCTTTGATCGATAAGCTGCGGGTCAATCGGTTCTTCACTGACCAGAATGGTGACGCTGGCGCCCTGCGGCTCATAATCCTGGCGCGCGATATTCAGGATGTTGGCGCCGATTATCGAGCACGTCTCGGACAAAATCTCGGTCAGGCGGTTGGCGTTATAGAGTTCATCGATATAGGCGATATAGCCGTCGCGCTCTGCTGCCGTTTTGGCATAGCAGATATCGTAAATACAAAAACTCAGGCTCTTGGTCAGGTTGTTAAAGCCGTGCAGCTTCAGTTTTTTCAATTTAGTTCACCCCCTTACTTAAGATCGCTGATGGACAGCGCATCCAGCAGATACTGCGGTAGGGCGAATGCCGCCGTATGAATTGCCGGGTTGTAATAACGACACTTCAGATTCGCTTTGTGGAAACGCGCCTGGATAATTTCGCCGGAAAGATGGCGCAGCGCGTCGTTATCCGTCGCCCAGGCGAAGGTCATGATGCCGCCGTAATAGGTGGGTACCGCCGCCTGATAGAAGCTGACGTCGCTGAAATAGTGGCTCAGCTTGCGGTGGCTGTCGACGGCTTCATCCTGCTGCAGAAAGCTCACGCCGTTCTGGGCGACAAAGATCCCGCCGGGGTTCAGGCAGCGCTTGCAGCCTTCATAAAAGGCCGAAGTGAACAGACTCTCGCCGGGACCGATGGGGTCGGTGCAGTCGGAGATGATGACGTCAAACGTTTGCGTCGTCTGGTTAACAAAATTGACGCCGTCATCAATAACCAGCGTAAAGCGCGGATCGTCGTAGGCGCCGGCGTTGTGGTTTGGCAGATACTGGCGGCAGAACGAGACCACGCCCGCGTCTATCTCAACCATCGTAATAGTTTCGATATGGGGATGACGGGAGACTTCGCGCAGCATGGCGCCGTCGCCGCCGCCGATAATCAGCACGTGCTTCGCCTGGCCGTGGGCCAGCAGCGGCACGTGGGTCATCATTTCATGATAGATAAACTCATCGCGCTCGGTGGTTTGCACCACGCCGTCCAGCGCCATCACGCGGCCAAAAGCGGCGTTCTCAAAAATGATCAGATCCTGATGATCGGTCTTTTCGTGATACAGCACGTTATCAACGGTAAAATACTGACCAAAATGGTCGTGCAGCGTTTCATGCCACAGGTTGCTATCGGCCACGGCTCGATTCCTCCTTTGTTAACATCTGTTACACCCGTAAAAACGAGCGCAACATCATAGCCAACTATAGATGAGGATGCACGGCGGATATTTCAGCCATGCGCGCGGGCAAATACGCCTGAAAATAGAGGGCGATAGCGGGCGGATATTTTTGCCGGCGGGCTTATTTAACGACGTTATTTCACGTAAGCCAGCAGGCTTAGGGAATCGCGCGCCAGCGCCTTACATTTCTTGGGGGTCGAAATCTGGATGCCGCTGAGATCGCGGTAGCTGTCTTCGCCGAGCGCTTTCATATTAAAGCTGTCGTAGTTGCTCAGATCCCATTGATTCTGTTGAGCAAAGAAGACCAGCGCGCGACGAATCTGGGTATTAGGCAGGTTCTGGTAACCGCAGTCGTTTTTCAGAAAAACAAATACCGCTGTTAAATCAGCCATATCTTCCGCTTCAGACTCGCTTAACGCGTAGCTATTGGCGGATAGTGCAAGCAGGCTGCCGAGCACTAGTGTTCTGCAAAGCGTCTTCATTTTGTTTACCATTGAATCACGGACGAACAAAGTTAGCATACTTCTTGACATGACGCCGAGCTTTATTCTTACTCTTCTGCTTGACCTTCCCGTTGCTGGAGGGTTTAAGCTCAAAAGTTCACCAGCAGAATAAAAGGATGTGAAATGCAACGTCGTGAATTTATCAAATTAACCGCCGCGCTTGGCGCATTCAGCGCGCTTCCGCTCTGGAGCCGCCCGGCGTTTGCCGCAGCTCGTCCGGCATTGCCGATACCAGACCTGCTCGCCGCCGACGCACGTAATCGCATCACGTTAACCATCCAGGCCGGGAAAACGCAGTTTGGTCCCCATAACGCGACCACCTGGGGTTATAACGGTAATCTGCTGGGCCCTGCGCTGCGCCTCAAACAAGGGCAGGCGGTCACCGTGGATATTCATAACCGCCTGGCCGAGGAGACCACCGTGCACTGGCACGGGCTGGAGGTCCCCGGCGAGGTTGACGGCGGGCCGCAGGGAGTCATTGCGCCGGGGGCTTCCCGCAGCGTGAGCTTCACGCCGACGCAGCGGGCCGCCACCTGCTGGTTCCACCCGCATCAGCACGGTAAAACCGGACGTCAGGTGGCGATGGGCCTGGCGGGGCTGGTGCTGATTTCCGATGAGGAGAGCGAGCGCCTGCTGCTGCCTAAGCAGTGGGGGATCGATGATGTGCCGGTCATTGTCCAGGATAAGCGCTTCACCGCCGCCGGCGAAATTGACTACCAGCTCGATATCATGAGCGCGGCCGTCGGCTGGTTTGGCGATACGCTGCTGACCAACGGGGCGCTCTACCCCGAGCACGCCGCCCCGCGCGCCTGGCTGCGTCTGCGTCTGCTCAACGGCTGCAACGCCCGCTCGCTGAATTTCGCGATCGGCGACGGCCGGCCGATGTACGTGGTGGCCAGCGACGGCGGCCTGCTTGCCGAGCCGGTCAAAGTGAGCGAGCTGCCGATATTGATGGGGGAACGCTTTGAAGTGCTGGTGGATGCTCGCGACGGCAAAGCCTTCGATCTGGTCACGCTGCCGGTCAGCCAGATAGGCATGGCGGTTGCGCCGTTCGATAAGCCGCAGCCGGTGCTGCACGTCCAGCCGTTGACGATTCAGGCATCCGGCCAGCTGCCGGATGCGCTGGCGGCGCTGCCCGGGCTGCCGCCGCTGGCAGGCCTGACCCAACGCACGCTGCAGCTGTCGATGGATCCGATGCTGGATATGATGGGCATGCAGGCGCTAAGGCAAAAGTACGGCGACGCGGCGATGTCAGGAATGGACCACGGCAGCATGATGGACGGTGGCAGCATGGGAAATATGAGCCACGGCGGGATGGGCCAGATGGACCACTCGGGTATGGGGCAGATGAACCACGGCGGCGGCGGGTTCGACTTCCACAGCGCCAACCGTGTCAACGGTAAAGCTTTTGATATGGCCGTACCGATGTTCGCCGCGGCGAAGGGGCAGTATGAGCGCTGGGTGATTTCCGGCAAAGGCGACATGATGCTGCACCCGTTCCATATCCACGGCACCCAGTTCCGTATTCTGTCGGAAAACGGCCAGCCGCCCGCCGCGCATCGAACGGGGTGGAAAGATACCGTGCGGGTCGATGGCGACGTCAGCGAGGTGCTGGTGAAGTTTGACCACGAGGCGCCGAAGGAGTTTGCCTATATGGCGCACTGCCATCTGCTGGAGCATGAGGATACCGGCATGATGCTCGGCTTTACGGTCTAGCCTGTCTCGCAAAAGAAAAGGCCCGGTTCTCACCGGGCCTTTTGCTCTTCGACGTCAGCGGTTATTTGGCCTCGTCCGGCAGGGCGTAAGCGACGATATAGTCGCCCATTTTCGTCCCGAACGAACCGTGGCCGCCGGCGGAGATGACCACATACTGCTTGCCATCTACCTCGTAGGTCATCGGCGTCGCCTGACCACCCGCCGGCAGGCGGGCCTGCCACAGCTTCTCACCGTTGCTCATATTGTATGCGCGCAGGTAGTTATCCGCGGTAGCGCCAATAAACAGCACGTTACCCGCCGTGGAGATCGGGCCGCCCAGCATTGGCATGCCGAGGTTAAACGGCAGCTGGACGGGCATCGGGAACGGCAGGCTGTCCTGCGGCGTCCCGATGCGTTTTTTCCATACCACTTCGTTGGTCTTCAGATCCAGCGCCGAGATATAGCCCCAGGCCGGCTGTTTGCACGGCAGGCCAAACGGCGACAGGAAGGCGTTGAGGGTCACGCCGTACGGCACGCCATACTGCGGCTGGATGCCGGATTCGGTACCGGAACCTTTGGCATCTTTTGGCGGCTCCATCGGGTTGCCCGGACCGCGTGGGATCAGTTTAGAGACGAACGGCAGCGCCATCGGGTTGGCAATCGCCACCTGGCGGTTCGGATCGACGGAGATACCGCCCCATTCGAACATCCCGAGGTTACCCGGGAATACCAGCGTGCCCTGCTCTGACGGCGGGGTGAAGATGCCTTCATAGCGCAGCTGGTGGAAGATAACGCGGCACACCAGCTGGTCGAACATGGTGGCGCCCCACATATCGGCACCGGTTAAATCTTTCTTCGGCCGGAAGCTCAGGTCGGAGAACGGCTGCGTTTTGGTTACGTAGTCGCCCTTCGCCGCGCCCTGCGGAACCGATTTTTCCGGCGCCGGGACCACCAGCTCGCCGTTACGACGGTCGAGAACGAAGATGTTGCCGGTTTTGGCCGGCGCGTAGATAACCGGTACGGTCTTACCGTTGACGTCGATATCTGCGAGGGTTGGCTGCGACGGCATATCCATATCCCACAGATCGTGATGCACGGTCTGGTAGCTCCACGCCAGTTTACCGGTGGTCGCGTTCAGCGCCACGATCGAGCTGGCGAAGCGCTCCTGCTCCGGCGTGCGGTTGCCGCCCCAGATATCCGGCGTGGTGACGCCCATCGGCAGATAGACTAAATCCAGCTTCGCGTCATAGGCCGCAGGCGCCCACGAGTTCGGGGAGTTCAGCGTAAAGTGGTGCTGGTCGTCGGGGATCGCGTTCGGGTCTTTGGCGCCCGGATCGAACACCCACTGCAGCTTACCGCTATTGACGTCAAAACCGCGAATCACGCCCGACGGCTCGCGGGTGGAGAAGTTATCGGTCACCGCGCCGGCGATGATAATGGTGGTATCGGTGACGATCGGCGGCGAGGTTGGTTCGTACATCCCCGGCGTGGTCACCGGCATATTGGTCTGCAGGTTGAGGATCCCTTTATTAGCAAAGGATTCGCACAGCTGACCGTTGTCGGCGTTAATCGCGAACACGCGACCGTCGTTGACCGGCAGAATGATGCGGCGCGGGCAGTTGGCGACCACGTCGGCCGGCGCGTTTTCCGCTTTCGCTTCGTGGTAAGAGACGCCGCGGCAGGTTACGTGCTGGAACGACGGGTCCGAGTTCAGCTGCGGATCGAAGTGCCACTTCTCCTTGCCGGTTGCCGCATCGAGGGCGAACAAGCGCTGGTGGGCGGTGCACAGGTAGAGCATGTTGCCGACCTTAATCGGCGTCACTTCGTTAGTGATCTCACCCGGATCGTTCGCCTGCTTCAGGTCGCCGGTGCGGAACACCCAGGCTTCCTTGAGGTTCTTCACGTTATCGGCGTTGATTTGCTTCAGAGGCGAATAGCGCTGGCCCTCCTGGTTACGGCCGTATGCCGGCCAGTCGCCGTCGGCAACGGCGGAGATTGGCGCCGCAGGCGTGGCGTCGGCGCTCAGGGTACCGTTCACTTCCTGCGGATCGTTAAATCCGGCCCAGGTCAGGATCCCGCCGCTGATCAGCAGGGCGATAACCAGCCCGGCGACCGCGCCAGCGGAAGGGATCGGTAGACGACGCCAGACGAAGGGCAAAATCAGCCAGATGCCGAAGAATACCAGGATATCGCTGCGCGGGGTGAGCGCCCAGAAGTCAAAGCCGACCTCCCAGACTCCCCAGACCATCGTGGCAAGAAGCAGCGCGGCGTACAGCCAAAGCGCAGAACGCTTACCGCGCAGCAGCATTACGGTGACGGCGAGCATAACCAGACCGGCAATCGGGTAGTACCAGGAGCCGCCGATAGCGGCCAGCCATATCCCGCCAACTAAAAGATAGAGACCGCAGAACGCGGCAAAGAGAGCAGTCAGCGTCACGACGAGTCGCCGCGATTGTTGAGGTTTTGTTTCTGCCATAGAAGGTTACTCGTTTTGTTTGTTAATATTTTAGATGCAATTAATTATAGGATTTAACAAGTGTGATCGGAATCACAAAATGGCTTTTATTATTCCCTGCACCGCAGATTTCTTTTTACTGGTATACTGGTCAGCTTGCCGGTCAACGTCGATGTGAGAGCAGCGGCTTTGATGATTTACATTAAGAATCAAGTGGTTAGTTTAATGAAACATACTGTAGAAGCAAAAAACTTCGTGTTTTCATGCTTTTAGATGATTTCGTGAATTCTCTATTTTAATTTTTATTATCAGTAAGATACGGTATTTTTTGTTCGTATGTTTATTCACTCTTTTTGACTGTAGCAACGAACGGTGTATCACTCGGTGTATCACTCGCAACAGCTTCAGGATGGTTTATGGCTGGTACAAACAAATTGAGCGACAAAAAGCTAAAAGCGCTGCAGGGTTCTGAGCGTGAAGCACCGATCATGATTGCCGATGGTGAAGGACTGAGTATTAAGGTTTCGAAGCAAGGTAACGTTAGCTGGGTGTTCGCTTACCGGTTGGGCGGAAGGGGGAGTACGCTCGAACGTTTAACGCTTGGCCGTTACCCGGATTTGTCACTAAAGGCTGCGAGAGAAAAGCGGGAAAAGTGTCGTCAGTGGTTGGCTGGTGGACTTGATCCAAAAACTGAGCTTGAACTCAGCACCGAAGAAACGCTGAAACCTGTGACAGTACAGGATGCTCTCGAATACTGGCTGGTGAATTACGCCAGGAGAAAGCGTAGCGATGAGGAACTGGTGAGGGCCCAGCTACGTAAGCATATTTACCCGCGGCTCGGTCGTTATCCTCTGACCCGATGTGAAACCCGCCATTGGGTGTCTTGTTTCGACGAAATAAACCAGACCAAACCCATGACCGCTGGCCGCATGTTCCAGATATCCAAACAGGCGTTACGTTTTTGCAAGGTTCGCCGCTATGCCGCCAGCGACGCTCTGGCCTTTCTCACCATTCAGGATGTAGGCCAGCCATCCGGTCAACGTGACCGCGTATTGTCAGATAGCGAGCTGGCCGATGTGTGGCGCTGCACAGACAGCGATGATCAGCAGCCGTATTATTCACGTCTTCTCAAAATGCTGGTGCTGTTTGGCGCTCGAACGATGGAAGTTCGTCTCTCTCGATGGTCGGAGTGGGATTTTACCTCGTGGATTTGGACCGTCCCGAAAGAGCACAGCAAAACCCGCGAGAAAATCGTGAGATCAATCCCTGAAGCTATACGCCCGTGGCTGGAAGAGTTAAAACGCGAGACGGGTAAAACAGGCTTGTTACTGGGAGAAGATCGTACCCGTCAGGCCGTATCATTGAAAGGGCGCAGGATTTTTAAAGATTTTCACCATAACGAGCCGTGGACATTGCATGATTTACGCCGCACGTTCTCCACAGGGCTGAACAATATGGGTATAGCACCGCATATAGTCGAGCTGTTGCTGGGTCATGCCTTGCCAGGTGTTATGGCGATTTATAACCGTAGTCTGTACTTGCCTGAGAAGCTGGACGCTTTGAATAAGTGGTATGACCGATTAGAACTTCTTGCGGGTAATCATCAAAATGTGGTTCTGTTACCTGTAATGAATAGAGATTAAACTGATATTGCGGGTCTAGGTCGGCCAACCGAAAAGCGGGAAACCCTACCCGTCTGGCTCGCAAGTTATTTAGGGGCGTTGAGGGTGGCGTCATGAATATTCCAATACCAGAATATTGTACTTTAGAGCGAGCATCAAAGTTAATTGGCTGTGAGATTGGCGACTTACTACATTTTGGTGAGATTGGTACGGTAACTATTTGTATTAAAGTACCTTCATCAACAAAGGCAATGGTTCATGTTTTCAAAAAAGATGAAGAAACCGTTTATGATATTGAAGCAGAATGGTCTTCTCGCGGAAAATACTCTGAGTTTGTGACAGTTGATGAACCTATGGAACATGCAGAGGATTATGAGTATGAGTTTAGAATTCCTGCTTTTATCAGTGGCCTGTGGGGTATGTTGCGTTGTTCTGATTTTGGTCAACCATTTACACAAATTCCCTGTGAAGGTATGGTGGTCTTGACTGGTACTGACAGACCATTTCTTGCAATTCTAGATTTTCCCGGTTCGGAGTGGGGCGTTGATCAATTATTACACATACAACCGGAAGATATGTATATATTAGGTACTGACATCGAAAAAATTATAAATTATGCAGGAAAGAGATTGCCTGATAGAACGGATGAATATATCGATAATATCAATGTTAAGCCCAATGGTGAATTATTGGTGAGACATGAGGATAAATTATCGACCAAAACAATAAATAGCCGTGCGCAATTTATCAAGTCACTTTTATACACAATGTACGATTGTGATGTTGCTGAAAATCCAAGAAAATACTTTGATAATCCTGATAGTGAGATAAGTGAGCTTTTTAAAGCAAAAGGAATAAAGGCTCCCAATGGCAGAACTGTGCAAGCTTGGTTAAGCATGGTTGATATTCCCTTCATTGAAGGAAAATCATAACTGGAAAATCCAGTAATTTTCCGGAAAATTCCAGCAGCGAATTTTTCTAGGCGTAACAATGGCCTCCACAAAACGCAGAAACAGTGGAGGCAACATGCCAAATATAATCTTTACCCCGCCAAATCCTGAGCAACGCCGCACCCTTCTGGAAGAGTACGGATTCAAGTTCGATCGCCGTATTCGTGAAGATGAGTGCAGTGAAATGACCAGCCTTTCCCGTTCCAGCCGTTGGAAGATGGAGCAAGAGGGCCGTTTTCCTCCCCGCTGCCACTTTGGCCGCAATAGCTGTGCCTGGCTTCTTTCGGATGTGCTCTGGTGGGTTCGTAATCCGCCAGCAGTAGAGAACGTAAATAACCCATACAGCCGTAAATCTGCTTAATTAACCACAGGTAATCAGAGATGAAAAAGATTAATGCCCTCACCGGGCAGGTATTCGCTCACCCTGCAGTCAGTAAAAGCGATATTAGCGTGCAGCTTAAACAGCTTCCTGCTCTGGAATTTAATAGCCTTCGTGTCGTGACGTTCGCAATGATCGATACCGCGCACCGGCGCCCGAAAGGTACGGCAAAAGCATCTTTTAGTCGTCACCGTTCCCGGTTCGTATTGGGTCGCCACTTTTTTGAGCTAACTGGGGACGTAATACGTACTCAGTTGCTTTCTGAGTTTTTTCCGAAACATACCCGCAAGGGGATTGTGATTACTGAAATGGGCTACCTGCTGTTGGTTAAGCCTTTTCAGGACGATCTGTCCTGGCTGGTTCAGGAAGAATTGGTGAATGCCTACTTTCGTCGCCCGGAGGTCGTCACCTTCCAGCACATCGAACTGCCGTCACTCGAGGAACTGGCCGCCATGCCAGTCACCGATGCGCAAAACGTTGTCACCCGTGCCGGGAAGCATTCTAAGCAGCTTCATGGCTCACAGGGGAGTAACGGGATGAACCTGCGCAAGAAGGAACTCAAAGCCCTGCGTCCTGCGGAGCGGCTGGTGGATGCTATGGGGCAGATTGGCTTCGACAAATACGAGTGGGAGGTACCGCATGATCGCGCATAAAACAAAGACGGCCATGCCGGGCCGCCTGAGTCACAACGCTTTACTAAAACGCAATCAGATTACTAGGCTTGCCGCTGGTGGTCAAATAATGAGCCAGCTCAATATTGAGTACACTGATTTTATTCAACTTTTCTGCGGCGCTCCCGGCATCCTGCGGGGCAGTATTGCTGACTCGCAAATCCACTCCGTACGTTTAACGTACGGACATCACAACCCATTGAAATTGCGCCAGACTGTAAATTTACATTCTGCTCAGAATGTACCCAACTCATTGAACCGCCTTGATTATAACGATTCGTTAGGATCGGCTAACTGGTTGATTTGGTTTAATTCCGTTGAATTGACGGAATCTTATAACTCACTGATTACTCGGAAAAGAACGTTTTACATTCTTTTAGTGGTTCCGAAGAAATTCGTCGGTAGCTGTGAAGATGATGGAAAGAACTATCATGAGGAAAATCAACAAAGTCCAGCTTTGGACGGTAAGCCGGATTTGGATTACGAGAGGGTAGTACCTCAAAGTCACGAGGTTAACCGGCTATCTCTGAGCGAGTCGGACAGCTTACCTACTGGCGGTGGGTTTGTTCGGTATTTGTGCGGGTCATTAAGTCTTGCGCAAAACCACACCGAAATTATCGTGGAGCCTCTGATTTCGGAGGCACCTCACAGCGCTAACGAAATTAGCCCTGCTCAGGCAAAGAAAAAGGGCCGCATTTCAGGTGCTGCCCTTTGGCTGGTGGTCTGCCGACATAGCGATACCGAGATCCCGGCATCGCAGTTTTTGGCTTATTCCGACTGGCTGTTGAGCAAAGTCCGAATCCGGGCTTTGGGTTACAAACAAACTACCGGGAACCCTGCTCAGTGCGTTGAAAAGAAAAGGTGTAAGCAGCCTGTAACTACAGTAATGACGAGTAATACGATTAATAGCCTGTTAAGCATTTTAATCACCTCTCAAGAGTTGGGCGTTCAACTGGATACGTCGGTATTGTCCGTAGGGTTTTTGGTCTTTTTACGCTGTCGGCGCTGTAGTTCGTCACGAGCAATGCTGATGATCTGCTGGATTTCCTCTCCAGCTCTGGTGCCGATCTCTTCAACACGGGTAAGCGCATCTAGGGAGGACAGCAGTAAAGCTTCCTCGTTGCCTTCAGTCTGCCTTCGGGCGATTTCGCTACGTGCTGACGTTACTAAAAAACCGGCAGTTGATTCGCCGCTTAATTTTACCGCCTCTATTTCATCCAAAACATCATGTGGTATGCGAATCGATATTTGCCGGGACTTATCATTGCTGGTGTTTGTTGCCATGTGGGTGCCTGTTAAATGGGGTTGTGATTCAGTATACACAAAAATAAATCACATCAAATACTTGTCGTGTGATTCAGTTTGTTATAATTTAAATCACACCTCATCCGCAGGTAGCAAACAGATAAGGCACAAAACAGCGAAGCCCAGAGGTGCGTCAACACCTTCCGGGCCTCTAACCACCAACGTTATCAAGAGTAACGAGGTAGCTATGAAAGATCATATCACACACCCGCAAGGGCGGAACAACTACATCTGGCGCTTTCTCGCGCTGAGCGCTATCGGGCGCAACGTCATTCACATTACGTTCCTGCAAAGATTGTCGATCACATCATCCCTATTAACGGTGGTGATGACGTTCTGTTCTGGCCTGAGTGGAATCACCAGCCGTTATGCCAGACGCATCATAACCAGAAGACCACGCAGCAAGACCCCATCACCAAAGCCAACCGCAAAGCGGGGATGTACAGCGAGCAGGAAGCACGGGCAGCACAGCGTAATAACTGGATGTATGAGGTTGATCATGAATGAGAAAGACGCGGTGAACCTGTATCAGTCGCTGGCCCGATGCCGTGATGGCTTCATGCAGACCCGCACCAGACGCGATGAGCGCCAGCCAGTGAGGCACAGGAGTGAGCGTGAACGGGAGGTGATGGAATGCTTCCGCAACCGCTGACAGGCCGCACCGATGGGGTGGGGGAGGTTTTCAGGACAAAACCCAGACTGCCAGGCACCGCCCGCCCCCTCAAATTTTTACGCACGGTGATTTTTTTCGCAGCAGTAAGCCAAAAGGAAACAAGAAGTTATGGCGAGACCACCTAAACCACCCGCTTACCTTGATGAAATCGCGGGGCAGCAGTGGAAAACAAAAGCAAAGCAGATGGCTGAACGCGGGGATTTAACTCCTGCCGACTGGAATAGCAGCAGTTCGCCTTTGCGAACCTGCTGGGCTTTAAGGTCAGTGCTACGGGGCGCAGGAAGTACAGCAGCGCCTTTATCGAGGTGCCGCGTAAGAATGCCAAATCCACCGTAGCTGCAATGCTGGCTAACTGGTTTCTGGTGATGGAGCAGGGCCAGCAAGACATTTACACGGCGGCGGTGAGCCGGGATCAGGCCCGTATCGTGTTCGACGATGCCCGTCAGATGTGTCTGCTGTCAAAACCGCTGAAAAAGCGTGTGAATATCCAGGCTCATAAAATTATTTTCCCGAAGAATAACAGCATGTTAAAGCCTCTGGCGGCGAAAGCGGCCACCATCGAGGGGACTAATCCCAGCCTGGCTATTGTCGATGAGTACCACCTGCACCCTGATAATGGTGTTTATTCCGCCCTTGAGCTGGGCATGGGCGCACGTCCTGAAGCGGTTTTATTCGCCATTACCACCGCCGGAAGTAACGTTGTTTCTGCCTGCAAGCAGCATTACGACTACTGCTGTCAGATTCTGGCCGGGGAAGAGAGCAACGATTCGCTGTTTGTTCTGATTTACGAACTGGACGACGAAAGCGAGGTTGATCAGCCTGAAATGTGGATCAAGGCTAACCCGAATCTGGATATTTCCGTTGATGCGGCAAAACTGGAGGCCACTATTCAGAAAGCCAGGGGTATCCCGTCGCAATGGGTGGAGATGCTGATCAAACGTTTCAATATCTGGTGTCAGGGTTCCACACCGTGGATGGGCGCGGGAGCATGGGACGCCTGCAAACTCGACTATGAAGAAAGCGAACTTGTCGGGATGGAGTGCTATGCAGGTCTGGACTTGTCCTCAACCAGCGATATCACCAGTGTAAATTACGCTTTCCCGTTCGACAGGGAGATTAGGTTACTTACAAGGCATTATCTGCCGGAAGCGACACTTAATAATGTTTCCAACAAAAACCGCGCCATTTACCGCCAGTGGGTGAAAGCGGGCTGGATTCGAACCACTCCCGGCGACTGCATCGACTATGACCGCATCCGCGACGATATTCTGCGCGATGCCGAAACATTCAATATCCGGCTGGTGGGCTTTGATACGTGGAACGCCACGCATCTGCGTACCCAACTACAGGGGGCGGGCCTTGACGTAGAGCCGTTCCAGCAAACCTATCTCAAATTCAGCCCGGTAGCCAAATCCTTTGAGGTGTTTGTTAATCGCAGGGTGGTTCGCCATCGCGGCGATCCGGTACTGGCCTGGGCGATTGGTAACGTGGTGATGGAGTCCGACGCTAACGCCAATATTAAGCCCAACAAGAAGAAATCCTCTAACAAGATTGATCCGGCAGTGGCTGCGCTAATGGCATTTGGCACATTCCAGGCGGAACACGAGGATTTTGCATTTGATATGAGTGACAGTCACAAGCAGCGACTTGCCGAATTTTCCGGGATTTGAATATGCTCAAACACAAGAAAATTGAGGCCGTGATCGACGAAATGGCTCGCCTGTTGGGCCATGAACTTAACGGGCAGGATCGCCTGCTTATCCGTACCCGCGTTGCTGCGTCTGTAGCTGCCAGAGACCGGCACCGCCAGCGAATGACTACCCCAGCTTTGCAGTGGAAAAAGCCTGCTTCACCGCGCAGATGAACCGGAATGGCGGTTGTAGCGGAGTTATGTTCATTTGTGGTGTATGGGGATCCGAAGAGGGTGGCGTATCCTGCTGATTGATTTCTTCCCGGATTTCAACAACAGAGAGATGATACGCCATGACCAAGTCTACCCTACAGGTGTTGCCTGAGCTACTTGAGGCCACCGACCCACTCCATGATTTACTTCGAACCGGCGCACAGCAGTTGATCGCCAGTGCCGTTGAAGCAGAACTGGCAGTTATGCTCGCCCGGTTTGCCGGGCGCCGACTCGATGATGGCCGCCAGGCGGTGGTGCGTAACGGTTTTCTACCTGAGCGACGCATTCAGACCAGTATCGGCGATGTCAGCGTCAAAGTCCCGAAGGTCAGGGATCGCAGTGGCAACGGCATACGCTTCAACAGTGCCTTGTTACCGCCCTACCTGAAGCGGGCTAAATCCGTAGACGAGTTGCTACCCTGGCTGTACCTTCGTGGGATTTCTACCGGCGATTTCCACGAAGCCCTGTCGGCTCTGCTCGGCGAAGGGGCTTCCGGCCTCTCGGCCAGCACCATCAGTCGTCTTAAGGCTCAGTGGCTGGATGAGCACCATATCTGGGCACAACGCGACCTGAGCGATACGCGGTATGCCTATCTTTGGGCTGATGGTATTTACAGCAACGTACGGCAGGACGATCGGCTGTGCCTGCTGGTTGTCATCGGGGTCACGGAACACGGTCGTAAGGAGCTGATTGCTGTTGAAGATGGTTACAGGGAGTCGGAGGCGAGTTGGTACGAGCTCCTGAGCGGGCTGCGCACACGTGGCCTGACGATATCACCGAAGCTGGCAACCGGTGATGGCGCAATGGGCTTCTGGAATGCACTGTCGAAAGTGTTTCCTGACACCCGGCACCAACGCTGTCTGGTACATAAAACCGCTAACATACTGACCTCGTTGCCGAAGTCGGTGCAGCCGAAGATAAAAAGTGAATTGAGGGATATTTGGCTGGCAGAGAACCGTGTGTCAGCAGACACGGCGCTGGATGCGATGCTGGTGAAGTATGGCGACAAATATCCGGCAGCGATGAAGAAGCTGACGAAGGATCGAGAAGAGCTGCTCGCCTTCTACGATTTCCCGGCGGCACACTGGGCGTCAATAAGGACGACTAACCCCATCGAATCGGCATTTGCGACAGTTCGGTTACGCAGCAAACGAGCTAAGAACTGTGGCTCGAGAGCGACGACGTTGGCGATGGTATTCAAGTTGCTCCAGTCAGCGCAGAAAAACTGGAATCGACTTAAGGGATTCGAGCTGTTGACTTTGGTGGTCAACAACGTGCCGTTTAAAGACGGCGAACAGGTGGAAGATGAAGCATCAGATCGGAGCGTCGCCTGATGTCTTCGTACACCAGATTTGACAATAACTCGTTGTAGCGTCGCTGAGAACTCACCGTCATATCCTTCCGACCTTTCGATGATTTTGAGATATACCATCTGTGTGATTCGAGATAATTAAACTGGAAGCATTCTGTAACTGACTATAACTTAATGGTATTTCAGAAAAAAAACGGAGATGTGCTATTGTCATGTTTTAGTTATTGTTCCGAGGTTCGCCGTGTTCCAGCTAAAAATCTCTCTACGCGACAGCAGGCCCCCGATATGGCGGCGGGTACTGGTTCCTGAGCAAATGCTATTATGCACCCTTCACCGGGTGATCCAGTTGTCCTTTGGCTGGAACGACAATCACCTGTACATGTTTGAGAAAGGGCGCAAAGGTTATCCCGGCAATGACTATCGTGTATGGGGTGATGGTGAGGACATGGGTAATGCGGCCATTACACCGTTATGGGCAGCCCTCCAGAGTGAAGGCGAGAAACTGATTTATACTTATGACTTTGGCGACTGGTGGGACTTTACGGTGTTACTGGAAAAGCAGACACACGATACCAGCAAGCAACCGATAATCTGTCTGGGTGGCAAAGGCACCACTCCGGTAGAAAATTCTGGTGGCTTATTCGGCTACACAGAGATGCTCTCGCAGGCCATCAATGCAGAAAACCCAGAGCAAGCCGAGATCCATAACTTCCTCATGCAGGATATTGATAGCCGCCGTTATGACCTGTGCAGCATCAACAGCAGGCTACAGGCCCTTAACTGAGCCTCACACATTCACCTGCGATGGCGTTGGCTGCGCCTTCCGTATCGCGTACCACTGAAACGGTACCCGGAAGACCATAGCGGACAACGGTAGCGGTCGTCTCGCCGCCCAGAACAATACTCCGCGCCTCACGGCTCCGGTACCTCTCCAGCAACCCATCTTTCACCATTGCTTCCAGAGTTCGCCTAGTGGATTCGAGCCAGTGCCGGTTTTTGCTGAGACCTGTTCCATGTAGCAGATACGCCACGCCGGACACATCGAGCGGAGGCGCACCGATCTCTCCAGTAACCCATTCACGGTTATCTGGTTCGAAGTAGCTCATTATTTCTTTTTTGCGGTTAGTCATTCTCATGGTGGGAGAATCCTTAATGTAGGATAGTGCTATCATACACTAAGAGATTCCTCGTTTGTCCTTTAATACTGGTATACTCGCCGCCTTTCTTACGTGCTCATGCTTTCGCATAATTTCGGCTTTGTGCGATAATCCGTATATCAATCGGTGTATCACTTTCTACTGAAATGCATAGCGTGAGCGTTAATTTAACTGATAAAAATCAGTGAGATATATAGATTATGAAACATATTGTAGAAGTGATGATCCCGGAAGCCGAGATCAAAGCACGTATCGCCGAACTGGGTCGTCAAATCAACGAATGCTACAAAGACAGCGGCAGTGAAATGGTGCTGGTGGGTCTGCTGCGCGGCTCATTTATGTTTATGGCCGATCTGTGCCGCGAAGTTCAGGTGCCGCATGAAGTCGATTTTATGACCGCTTCCAGCTACGGCAGCGGTATGTCGACGACCCGCGACGTTAAAATCCTCAAGGATCTGGATGAAGACATTCGCGGTAAAGATGTCCTGATCGTGGAAGACATCATCGACTCCGGCAACACGCTCTCCAAAGTGCGTGAGATCCTCAGCCTGCGTGAGCCGAAATCGCTGGCCATCTGCACGCTGCTCGATAAGCCGAGCCGTCGCGAAGTGAGCGTCCCGGTTGAGTTTGTCGGCTTTGCTATCCCGGACGAGTTCGTGGTCGGCTACGGTATTGATTACGCCCAGCGCTATCGCCATCTGCCGTACGTGGGCAAAGTGGTGCTGCTGGACGAGTAGGGCGCAGGTAAGCAATATGGCGGCCCCCGGCTAAGCGGCGGGCCGCCTGTCCGGATACGAAGAGCGCGTCGGCTACTTGTGGTTGATGTGCTTAATTTTGAGGTTGGAAATTCCGTGACGGTAGCGCTGCTCGAGGGTTTCGCGGCTGACGGCGGTCACGTCGAGATCGCGCAGCAGGCCATCGTGAATGCCGTAGGCCCAGCCGTGGATCGTCACCTTCTGCCCGCGTTTCCACGCCGAGCGCATAATCGTTGAGTGGCCCAGGTTATAGACCTGCTCCATCACGTTCAGCTCGCACAGCGTATCAAGACGACGCTCCTCGGGCATCTCGCCCAGCAGCGAACTGTGTTTAAACCAGATATCGCGAATATGCAGCAGCCAGTTGTCGATCAGGCCCAGCTCGGTGTTTTCAATCGCCGCCTGTACGCCGCCGCAGCCGTAGTGGCCGCAGATGATGATATGTTCGACCTCCAGCACATCAACGGCGTACTGCACCACGGAAAGACAGTTCAGGTCGGTATGAATCACCAGGTTGGCGACGTTGCGGTGCACAAACAGTTCGCCAGGCTCGAGGCCCGTTAACCGTTCGGCGGGTACGCGGCTATCAGAACATCCAATCCACAGAAAGCGCGGTTTTTGCGCCTGCGACAGGGTTGCAAAAAAACCGGGATCTTCTTCCACCAGCATTTTTGACCATAGTGCATTATTGCTGATGAGTGTATCTATATCGTTCATGGACGTTCACGGCCTATAACCAGGTAAGTGCGTTGCGCTAATATAGGTTAACCTCACGTTTTTTAAAACAACCCATCGCGTGTCACGACACGAGAAGAGACATTTAATGACCATTGCTCTGGAATTAAAACAGCTGACTAAAACCTACCCCGGCGGGGTTCAGGCGCTGCGGGGAATCGATCTGCAGGTTGAAGCGGGCGACTTTTACGCGCTGCTGGGCCCTAACGGTGCGGGTAAATCCACCACGATTGGCATTATCAGCTCGCTGGTAAACAAAACCTCGGGCCAGGTTAACGTCTTTGGCTACGACCTGCAGAAGGACGTGGTTAACGCCAAGCGTCAGCTCGGCCTGGTGCCGCAGGAGTTTAACTTTAATCCCTTTGAAACCGTGCAGCAGATCGTCGTCAACCAGGCGGGCTACTACGGCGTTGAGCGTAAAGAAGCGGTAAAACGCAGCGAAAAATACCTGAAACAGCTCGATTTATGGGAAAAACGCGGCGAGCGCGCGCGGATGCTCTCCGGCGGCATGAAGCGCCGGCTGATGATCGCCCGCGCCCTGATGCACGAGCCGAAATTGCTGATCCTCGATGAGCCGACGGCGGGCGTGGATATCGAACTTCGCCGCTCGATGTGGGGGTTCCTCAAGGATTTGAACGATAAAGGCACCACCATTATTCTTACCACCCACTATCTGGAAGAGGCGGAGATGCTGTGCCGCAATATCGGCATTATTCAGCGCGGAGAACTGGTGGAGAACACCTCCATGAAGGCGCTGCTGGCCAAGCTAAAATCGGAAACCTTTATTCTCGATCTGGCGCCGAAAAGCCCGCTGCCGGTGCTCGAAGGCTATCAGTATCGGCTGGTGGATACCTCAACCCTGGAAGTTGAAGTGCTGCGCGAGCAGGGGATCAACAGCGTATTTTCTCAGCTGAGCGCGCAGGGCGTTCAGGTTTTAAGCATGCGTAACAAAGCCAACCGCCTGGAAGAGCTGTTTGTCACGCTGGTACATGACAGGAAAGGAGAGTCAGCATGATGCAGTTGTACTGGGTCGCGCTGAAAAGCATCTGGGCCAAAGAGATCCACCGTTTTATGCGTATCTGGATCCAGACGCTGGTGCCGCCGGTGATCACCATGACGCTCTATTTCGTCATTTTTGGCAACCTGATCGGTTCGCGCATCGGCGAAATGCACGGCTTCACCTATATGCAGTTTATCGTGCCGGGCCTGATTATGATGGCGGTGATCACCAACGCCTACGCCAACGTGGCCTCCTCGTTTTTCAGCGCTAAGTTCCAGCGCAATATTGAGGAGCTGCTGGTGGCGCCGGTGCCGACGCACGTGGTTATCATCGGCTACGTCGGCGGCGGCGTGGCGCGCGGGCTGTTTGTCGGGATCCTCGTCACCGCGATCTCGCTGTTCTTCGTCCCGTTCCAGGTTCACTCCTGGCTGTTCGTTGGGCTGACGCTGATCCTGACGGCGATCCTCTTCTCGCTGGCGGGCCTGCTGAATGCGGTATTTGCCAAAACCTTCGACGATATCAGCCTGATCCCGACCTTCGTGCTGACGCCGCTGACCTACCTCGGCGGGGTCTTCTACTCCCTGACCCTGCTGCCGCCGTTCTGGCAGGCGCTGTCGCACCTTAACCCGATCGTCTACATGATCAGCGGTTTCCGCTACGGCTTCCTCGGCATCAACGATGTTCCGCTGATTACCACCTTTGGCGTACTGGTGGTGTTTATCGTCGCCTTCTATCTGCTGTGCTGGTCTCTGATCCAGCGCGGACGCGGCCTGCGCAGCTAGCGGGCCGTTTTTGGCGCTTCGCTGAGCGATTAGGCGAAGCGCCAGCGGCTAATCTTGACTGACATCACCGACATCAATCACTCCCCTTGTTAAATTAGCCTCCTGCTAAGGAGGTAGGCGATGTTAGGTTGGGTCATTGCGTGTCATGACGAGAAGGCGCAGGAGCTGCTGGACCGGCTGGAAAAAAGATATGGGCCGCTGGCGCAGTGTCGGGCGGTGAACTACTGGCGTAACCTCAGCAGCAATATGCTGAGCCGGATGATGTGCGACGCCCTGCACGCGGTCGATAGCGGCGATGGGGCGATCTTTCTGACCGATGAAACCGGCGCGGCGCCGTATCGGGTCGCGGCGCTAATGAGCCATAAGCATACCCACTGCGAAGTGATTTCCGGAATCGACTATCCATTGTTAGAGCAAATGTATCTTCTGCGCGAGAGCCTGAGCAGCGCAGCGTTTCGCGAGGCGATAGTCAGCGCCGGAGGCCCGACAGTCAGCAGCCTCTGGCACCAGCAGCAAAAGAATCCGCCTTTCCGCCTGCTGCATGAAGCGTTCGGCAATTAGGCGTTGGTATTGATGGCGCTTTTGTTACAATGGCGGCAGTTTCTTTCCAGCGGTTAGACGTCGATGTTTGCCCGAATCTTTGCTCTGCTCCTCCTGCTGACGTCGCTCAGCGCCTCAGCCAGCCTGTTAAGCCAACAGGGCGTGCCTGCTCGCTATATGCAAACCGCTGAAGACGCGGTTATCTGGGCGCAGATCGGCAACGAGGTGGTCAGCGTCGGCAATATCCGCGCCGGGCAAATTATTGCCGTTGTGCCGACCGCCGCCGACTATTATGAGTTCAGCTTCGGCTTTGGTACCGGTTTTATCGATAAAGGCCATCTGCAGCCGGTGCAGGGCAAGCAGCGGGTGGAGGATAGCCTCGGCGATTTGCATAAGCCCCTGAGCAACCAAAACCTGCTCACCTGGAAAGATACCCCGGTCTACGACGCGCCATCCAGCGGCAGCGCGCCGTTCGGCACGCTGGCCAATAATTTGCGCTATCCGATAATCAGCAAGCTAAAAGATCGGCTCAATCAGACCTGGTTGCAAATTCGTATCGGCAATCGCCTGGCGTGGGTCAGTAGCCTCGACGCCCAGCAGGATAACGGCATTCCGATCCTCACCTATCACCATATCCTGCGTGATGAAGAGAACACCCGCTTTCGCCATACCTCGACCACCACCTCCGTACGCGCCTTCAGCAACCAGATGACCTGGCTGCGCGACCAGGGCTACACCCCCCTGACCATGTATCAGCTGGAAGGCTACGTGCGCAATAAGATCAACCTGCCGGCGCGTGCGGTGGCGATCACCTTTGATGACGGCCTGAAGTCGGTCAACCGCTACGCCTGGCCGATCCTCAGGCAGTATGGCTTTCACGCCACGGCGTTTATTATCTCCTCGCGCATTAAGCGTCATCCGCAGAAGTGGGCGCCTAATTCACTGCAGTTTATGAGTATTTCTGAGCTGAAGCAGATTCAGGACGTCTTTGACGTGCAGTCGCATACCCATTTTCTGCATCGGGTTGACGCCTGGCATCACCCGATTCTGCTGAGCCGCAGCTACCACAATATCCTGTTTGATTTTGAACACTCGCGCCGCGCCTTGACGCAGTTTAATCCGCACGTGCTGTATCTCTCCTATCCGTTTGGCGGCTATAACGCGACGGCGGTCAAAGCCGCGAACGACGCCGGTTTTCATATGGCGGTGACCACGGTGAGAGGGAAGGTGAAACCCGGGGATAATCCGTTCTTATTGAAGCGGCTCTATATTCTGCGCACCGATTCGCTGGAGACGATGTCGCGGCTGATCAGCAACCAGCCGCAGGGGTAGCTCGACGCCCGTCCTGAGCAGGGCGTCGTAAGGCATCAGGCAACCTGGACCGGAATGGCTTTGGCCTGGCGCTTCATTTCGTTGTCGCCTTCAAAATAGGCCACCTTTGGCCGCCAGCTGCGCGCTTCTTCATCGCTCATGGTGACGAAGCTGGCGATAATCAGAATATCGCCGACGCTGGCGCAGTGCGCCGCCGCGCCGTTAACGGAAATGATTCTGGAACCGCGCTCGGCGGCGATGGCGTAGGTGGTGAAGCGGTTACCGTTGGTCACGTTCCAGAGATGGATCGCCTCATTTTCGAGGATCCCGGACGCATCAAGGAAATCCTGGTCAATAGCGCAGGAGCCTTCATAGTGCAGATCGGCCTGGGTGACTTTTACGCGGTGGAGTTTGCCCTGCAGCATATTACGAATCATAGTGTCTACCTTTATTCCCGTCATACTTCAAGCGGCATACAGGCTGGCTGCACTCGAACTATTGCGGGTATCTACCTGACGAAAACGAAGCGGATATCGCATCCGCTTGAGCAAATGCCGGGCAGTATTGCCCGGTTTTTAACCTTTGTCTACCGGCCGAGCTCGACGATTTTATTGTCGATAAGACGCGCCTGGCCGAGCCATGCTGCCATCAGGAGCACCGCCCGCTGGCTGGTCTCCGTCAGCTCCAGCAGCGTATCCGCATCGCGGATCTGAATATCGTCGGCGCGGAAGCCCTTTTCGTCCAGCTCCTGCCCGGCAAGAGTAATCATTTCATCCAGATTACGGTCGCCGGCCGCCAGTTTTTCCGCCACGCTATTCAGCACTTTATACAGTCCCGGGGCGATCTTGCGCTGGTCTGCGGTAAGGTAGCCGTTGCGCGAGCTGAGCGCTAAGCCATCTTTGGCGCGGATAATCGGTACGCCGATAATCTCGATATCGTAGCCCATGTCGGCAACCATCTTGCGGATCAGCGCCAGCTGCTGGAAGTCCTTCTCGCCAAAGCAGGCGACGTCCGGCTGTACCAGGTTGAACAGCTTGCTGACGATGGTGGAGACGCCGCGGAAGTGGCCCGGGCGGCTGGCCCCTTCAAGCATGGTCGACAGGCCGGGAACGTCGACGTAGGTCTGACTTTCGGTGCCGTGCGGATAGATCTCCGCCGGAGCCGGTGCGAATACGAAGTCCACTTTGCGTTTGTTCAGCTTCTCGCAATCGTCCTGCAGCGTGCGCGGGTAGCGCGTCAAATCGTCAGGACGGTCGAACTGCATCGGGTTCACGAAAATGCTGACCACCACGACGTCAGCGCTGGCTTTCGCTTCATCAACCAGCTTCATATGACCGTCATGCAGGTTGCCCATGGTGGGGACCAGCGCAATGCGCTTGCCTTCCTGACGTAAACGGCGGATATGCTGACGCAGCAGCGGCAGGGATTCAATAATCAGCACAACAAGACTCCTTAATGGAAACTGTGTTCTTCGCCCGGATAGACGCCGGACTCCACTTCGGCAATATACTGCCGTACCGCCGCGCGCATGTCGCCTGCTGCGGTGAGGAAATTTTTAGCGAATTTAGGAATATGGCCGCCGGTGATGCCGAAGGCGTCGTGCATCACGAGGATTTGCCCGTCGGTAACGTTGCCGGCGCCGATGCCGATCACCGGGATGGTCAACGCGTCGGTCACGCGCTGGGCCAGCGCCACCGGCACGCACTCCAGCACCAGCAGACTGCGCGCCTGCGGCTTCCAGCGCCAGCGCATCGTCAAGCAGCGTCTGCGCCGCATCGCCGCGTCCCTGGACCTTATAGCCGCCAAAAACGTTAACCGACTGCGGCGTCAGGCCAAGATGGCCGCAAACCGGCACCGCCCGTTCCGTCAGCATTTTTACGGTCTCAGCCAGCCAGGCACCGCCTTCGATCTTGACCATATTCGCCCCCGCGCGCATCACCACGGCGGCATTAGCAAAGGTCTGTTCCGGCGTGGCGTAGGCCATAAACGGCAGGTCGGCGAGCAGCAGACAGGCCGGAGCGCCGCGCCGCACCGCCTGGGTGTGGTAGGCAATGTCTTCGACCGTCACCGGCAGCGTGGAGTCGTGGCCCTGTACCGTCATGCCCAGCGAGTCGCCAACCAGCATCACGTTGATGCCTTCATCGGCAAACAGCTTTGCGAAGCTATAGTCGTAGGCGGTGATGGTGGCGAAGCGCTTCTTCTCCTGTTTGCATTTCTGCAGCAGGGCGATAGTGGTCGGTTTCATAACGTTTCCTGATGATGAAAGTCATATTAACCGGCATTCTAACAGCAGCACTGGAGGGGGCAACGGTTTTAGGCAACCGATAACGACGATCGCCGTAATTGTTAAAGGGCGCGGGGCCTACCAGAGAGCGGGTTTATCGGCGGCGAGTCGGGTCAGTACGCTGCGTAACGCGACGCCGTCAGGAAAATGGAGCTCGGGGGCAATCTCAAACAGCGGCCACAGCATAAAGCCGCGGTTTTTCATGTCGTAATGCGGCACCGTCAGGTGCTTGCTGTCAATCACCTGCTCGCCAAACAGCATGATATCAAGATCGAGCGTGCGCGGGCCCCAGCGTTCGGCCTTGCGTTCGCGACCCTGCTGCAGCTCGATGCGCTGGGTATGATTCAGCAGCTCTTCTGCGGCAAGCCCGGTCTCCAGCGCCACGGCGGCGTTAAGGTAGTCAGGCTGATCCTGCGGCCCCAGCGGCGGCGTGCGGTAGAAAGAGGAGACGGCGACGATCCGGCTGTTGGGGATCTCCGCCAGCGCGGCGACGGCAGCCTTAACCTGCTCCAGAGGAGCGGCCAGATTGCTGCCGAGGGCGATAAAGGCGAGCGTCATGCGCCGCCCGGGCGCGGGGCGCGTTTGCGTGGACGACGATGGCGGCGGCGCGGCGCCGGCTCTTCATCGAGTTCGTTCAGCATATCTTTTTGATCTGGCGGCGGGGCAACCTGGAACTCGCCCCACCATTTGCTCAGGCGCAGCAGTTCGCCGTTCTTTTCGGCGCCGGCGCGCAGCTCAAGCAGATCGTACGCGGCGCGGAATTTTGGATGCTCCATCAGCTTCCACGCGCGTTTGCCCTGGCGGCGGGACATCCGCAATCTGCAGCTGCCAGATATCGCGAACCAGGGTGGTGATGCGTTTCGGAATCGCCAGCGTACGGCAGGCTTCGTCCAGCACGTCGTTCATCGCCAGCAGGAAGGCGTCGTTGTACGCCAGACCGCTCTCCTGGGCAATTTTCTGCGCCATTTCCAGCAGCGGATACCAGAACATCACCGCGAACAGGAACGCCGGGTTAACGCGCATATCGTTATGGATGCGGTTATCGGTGTTCTTCAGAACCTGGGTGATGATGTGCTCCATCGGGCTATCGCCGCGCTCGGTAAAGTAGCGGGTGATGGTCGGGAACAGCGGCTGGAACAGGTTGTATTCGCGCAGCAGCATATAGGTATCAAAACCGTAGCCCGCCTGCAGCAGCTTGAGCACTTCTTCAAACAGACGCGCCGGAGGGACGTCGTGCAGCAGCGCCGCCAGGCGCGGGATCGGCTCGGCGCTTTCTGCGCTGATGCTCATATTGAGCTTGGCGGCAAAGCGCACCGCGCGCAGCATGCGTACCGGATCTTCGCGGTAGCGGGTTTCCGGATCGCCAATCAGGCGGATGACGCCTTCCTGCAGATCCTTCATGCCGCCAACGTAATCGCGCACGGTAAAGTCGGCAACGCTGTAATAAAGGCTGTTAATGGTGAAGTCGCGGCGCTGGGCATCCTCTTCGATGGAGCCGAAGATGTTATCGCGCAGCAGCATGCCGTTCTGGCCGAGCTGCGAGGTTACGCGATCGGTAGTATGCCCTTCGTGGTGGCCGCGGAAGGTGGCGACTTCGATAATCTCCGGCCCGAACATGACGTGAGCCAGGCGGAAACGGCGGCCGACCAGGCGGCAGTTGCGGAACAGTTTACGTACCTGATCCGGGGTCGCGCTGGTGGTGACGTCGAAATCTTTCGGTTTCTTGCCGAGCAGGAGGTCGCGTACGCCACCGCCGACGAGATAGGCTTCGTAGCCCGCCTTGTTCAGTCGATAGAGCACCTTGAGGGCATTATCACTGATATCTTTGCGGGAAATTGCATGCTGTTCACGCGGGATAACCGTCATATGCGTTTGTTCGACGGCGGCTTCTGCCTCGCGCTCCTCACGGCTTAGCACCTTACGGCAAAAATTAGCGACTCGGGTAAAAATGTTGCACCTCGTAGTGTCAGACGGACTTCAGATCAAAATATTACTCTATGCATTTCGGGTTACAGCAAGGCGGCAAACTTGTGAGTCCCGGCAGCATAGATAACTATGTGACCGGAGTGAACAAGTGCAGCCAACGCAGGAGCAACTTGAAAGGCGACGAGAAAAATAGCGGCTAATCATAGCTCAGCAAGAGTGATTTGAGAATGCTGGATTTTTTCCGCTTTCCAGTTCGCCACCGCATTCTTGAGTAAATCATCGATACTCAGCGCTCGCCACTCCTGCTCAACATCCTGATTAAGAAACATTAGCGCCCGTATAATTTCGGGACGCGGATCGCCCTCCGGCAGCGCCGGGGCGTGATTTTGTTTGGAGAGTTTATTCCCCTCGGCGTTCAGCGCCAGCGGCAGATGCAGATAATCCGGCGCCTGCCAGCCGAAGTGCCGGTAGAGCGAAATCTGCCGCACCGTGGGCTCAATAAGATCGGCGCCGCGGACTATCTCAGTCACGCCCTGGAAACGATCGTCCACCACTACCGCAAGATTATAGGCGAACAGGCCGTCGCGGCGGTGGATAATAAAATCTTCGCGCGCCAGCGGCTCGTCGGCAACAAGGGTGCCGCGCAGCTGGTCATAAAACTCAAGTACCGGTCGCGTCTGGCGTATGCGCAGAGCGGCGTTCTGAGCCGGCAGCCGCAGGTCGCGGCAGTGGCCGTCATAGACGCCGCCGACGGCGTGAATACGCGCGCGGGTGCAGGTGCAGTAATAGCACAGCCCCTGCTCATGCAGCCAGGCAAGGCGCTCGCGGTAGGCTTCATGACGCTGCGACTGCCACAGCACTTCGCCATCCCAGTGCAGGCCGTAGCGCTCAAGCTGGCGCAGAATGGTATCGGCGGCGCCGGGGATCTCCCGCGGTGGGTCGATATCCTCAATGCGTACGCGCCAGATGCCGTTTTTTGCCCGCGCCTGCAGATAGCTTCCGAGTGCGGCAATCAGGGAGCCGAAATGGAGTTCGCCGGAGGGGGAGGGGGCAAAGCGGCCGATGTAGGGTGAGTCATTCATGGTCTATAGAGCATGTAGGCGGGAGAGACTCCCGCCGGAGATACGATAGCGAAGTGGATTAGCCAGCCATCTGTTTTTCGCGAATTTCCGCCAGAGTTTTGCAATCGATGCACAGATCTGCGGTCGGACGCGCTTCCAGACGGCGAATGCCGATCTCAACGCCACAGGATTCACAAAAGCCGAAATCTTCGTCTTCGACTTTCTTCAGCGTTTTTTCGATCTTTTTGATCAGTTTACGTTCGCGATCGCGGTTACGCAGCTCGAGGCTGAACTCTTCTTCCTGAGCGGCACGATCTACCGGATCCGGGAAGTTAGCGGCTTCATCCTGCATGTGTGATACGGTGCGATCCACTTCATCCCTGAGTTGATTACGCCATGCTTCAAGAATACGCTTGAAGTGCGCTAGCTGGGCTTCGTTCATATACTCTTCGCCCGGTTTCTCTTGGTACGGCTCCACCCCAGCGATGGCGAGAATACTCAGGGACGATGTTTTACGGTTTTGCCCTTCTTGCATGTTGCTTCTCCTTAACACGCACTATCGATCCCCATGGTGGGGGAAAAATCAGGCCGCTATAAATAGCAGATGCTTTTCCGGATAGCAATTATCTAAACGTTACACTTGACAACCCTGTGAAGAAAAGCGTATTTGCGCTCGCGACCCGGACACTATTTAGCCGTTTGTTTACCGGGGGTTAACACCACGGTAATCGGCTTATTCAGAGTCATCATCTCGGTAGAAAGTTCCGCTTTATAGGCGAGAATTTCAACCCCCTTGGTTTGCGCTTCAATCAATAGCTGTGCGTATCTGGCATCAATGTGGTGAGCGGGAGAAAAACGGTCGATCGCCGAATGCAGCACGGCGAACAAAATAACCGCCCGATCGCCCGCCGCCGCTACGCCCATCAGCTCCCGCAGGTGCTTCTGGCCGCGCTCGGTGACCGCATCGGGAAAATAACCGCTCTCTTTTTCCGCTAAGGTAACCGATTTCACTTCAATATAGCAGTTTTGTCGTTCTTCTGCCTGTAACATAATATCGATGCGGCTACTCTCATCCCCATATTTCACTTCACTTTTCAGCGTGTTATAGCCAGAAAGTTCGAGAATATCTCCCGCCAGTATCGCCTCTTTCGCCAGCGTATTGGCGCGTAAAGTATTCACGCAAATTGTCGCGCCCTGCTGGGTTTCGGTTAATTCCCAGGTATGGGCATACTTGCGCTTCAGGTTGTCAGAGGTCGAATACCAGACGGTATCGCCGGGCGTCGCGCAGCCTGTCATCGCCCCGGTGTTCGGGCAGTGCAGGGTCAGCTCCCGTCCGTCGGGGGTCACCACGTCGGCCAGAAATCGTTTGTAACGTTTAATCAGGATGGCGGACTGGAGCGGTGGGTTGAACTGCATCAGCTTTCCTTGTTGAAGGGGTAACGTTCCAGCGCGGTATAGCGGGTGCGTCCGCGGGCAAAGCTGGATTCATAAAGTACAAATTCGCGCACCGCAAACGTCCAGCTGAAGCCGGGCGGCGGAATGGGTACCGCGCTACGGGCGTCGCGCAGCAGGGTGATATGCGGGTGGAACGGCTGCGGGCTCTGATAGCAGCCGCTACGGGCCGCCTGCGCGCGCAGCATACCGGCCAGCTGCAGCACGCCGCGCGGCGGCTGGCGGGTCCCGAGCCACACCACCCGCGAACGCAGCCACTGTCCGGCATCGTCGAGGGTCAGCGTAAAGCCGGGCTGGCGAATGCGTCCCGCCAGCGCCGCCAGCGCGCGCTGCTTATCCGCGCTGACCTCGCCAAGAAATGCCAGCGTCAGGTGCAGATTGTCCTTTGCCACCGGCCTGCCGGCGTCATCCGGGAAGCTCAGGGCGCGCCAGTCGACGATCTGCCGCTGCACCTCTTCAGGCAGTTCAAGGGCGAAAAACAGCCTTTTCGGCTCGGACATGATAAATACCCGCTAATCATTTCAGTGCGATGAATGTCAACCTGCAGCGGATCTGCAACGCGAAAGACGACAAGTCTGGCGTGATGCTACAATGCCTGCCCCTGAATGTTAAGCCCTGGAGCCTTTCGTGTCCTCATTGCCGGTTGCCGCCGTCCTCCCCGAACTTCTCTCCGCTCTGCAGCAGGCGCCGCAGGTGCTGCTCAATGCGCCAACCGGCGCCGGTAAATCGACCTGGCTGCCGCTGCAAATCCTCGCGGCGGGCCATATCGACGGGCGGATTATTCTGCTGGAACCGCGCCGGCTGGCGGCGCGCAACGTGGCGCAGAGGCTGGCCGAACTGCTGGGCGAGAAGCCGGGCGAGACCGTGGGCTACCGGATGCGTGCGGAGACCTGCGTCGGTCCGAATACCCGCATCGAAGTGGTCACCGAGGGGATCCTGACGCGCACGCTTCAGCACGATCCCGAGCTGACGGGCGTGGGGCTGGTGATCCTCGATGAGTTCCACGAACGCAGCCTGCAGGCGGATCTGGCCCTCGCCCTGCTGCTCGACGTGCAGCAGGGCCTGCGCGACGATCTTAAGCTGCTGATTATGTCGGCGACGCTGGACAACGATCGCCTGCAGCGGCTGCTGCCGCAGGCGCCGGTGATAACCTCCGCAGGTCGGGCTTTCCCGGTGGAGAAGCGCTATCAGGCGCTCGCCGCGCACCAGCGCTTTGATGAGGCGGTGGCGATAGCCGCCGCCGAGCTGCTGCGCCAGGAGAGCGGGTCGATGCTGCTGTTTCTCCCCGGCGTCGGCGAAATTCAGCGGGTGCAGGAGCAGCTGGCCGGGCGGGTGGCCGACGATGTGGCGATCTGCCCCTTGTACGGAGCGCTGCCGCTGAGCGAGCAGCGTAGGGCGATTCTGCCGGCGGCGAAGGGGACGCGCAAGGTGGTGCTGGCGACCAATATCGCCGAAACCAGCCTGACCATTGAGGGGATTCGTCTGGTGGTGGATAGCGCCCAGGAGCGGGTGGCCCGCTTTGACCCCCGCACCGGCCTAACCCGTCTGCTAACTCAGCGTATCAGCCAGGCCTCCATGACCCAGCGCGCCGGCCGCGCCGGGCGTCTGGAGCCCGGTATTTGCCTGCATCTGATCGCCAAAGAGCAGGCGGAGCGCGCGGCGGCGCAGAGCGACCCGGAGATCCTGCAAAGCGATCTGTCGTCGCTGCTGCTGGAGCTGATGCAGTGGGGATGTCACGATCCCGCCGAACTCCGCTGGCTGGATCTGCCGCCGGAGGCCAACCTGGCGGCGGCCCGGCGCCTGCTGACGGCGCTCTCGGCGCTGGAGGGCGGCAGGCTGTCGGCGCGCGGGCGGAAAATGGCCGCGCTGGGCAACGATCCGCGCCTGGCGGCCATGCTGATCGCAGCGGACTCTCCCGATGCGGCGGCAACGGCGGCGAAGCTGGCGGCGATCCTCGAAGAACCGCCGCGCGGCGCTAATAGCGATCTTGGCTCGGCGTTTGCCCGCCAGCAGCCCGGCTGGCAGCAGCGGGCGCAGCAGCTGCTGAAGCGCCTCGGCAGCCGCGGAGGCTATCCGGACGCGCAGCGCGCGGCGGCGCTGCTGGCGCCGGCCTTTGCCGACCGGATTGCCCGTCGCCGCGGCCAGGAGGGGCGCTATCAGCTGGCCAACGGCATGGGGGCGATGCTTAACGCCGATGACGCGCTCGGACGCCACGAATGGCTGATCGCGCCGCTGCTGCTGCAGGGGAGCGCGTCGCCGGATGCGCGCATTTTACTTGCGCAACCGCTGGATATTACCACGCTGCTGGAGCAGTTGCCGGATCTGGCGCAGCGCTCCGATACCGTGGAGTGGGATGAGGCGCAGGGAACGCTGAAGGCCTGGCGCCGCACCTGTATCGGCCAGCTGGTGATCAAAACTCAGCCGCTGGCAAAACCGTCGGAAGAGGAGCTGCACCGGGCGATGCTCAACGGCATTCGCGATAAAGGCCTCGGCGTGCTGAACTGGACGGTGGAGGCGGAGCAGACTCCGTCTGCGCCTGCACTGCGCGGCGCTGTGGCTGCCGGAAGAGGCGTGGCCGGCGGTGGACGAGGCTTCGCTGCTGGCTACGCTGGAGGAGTGGCTGCTGCCGCAAATGAGCGGAGTGCACTCGCTGCGCGCGCTCAGGGCGCTGGATATTCGCCAGGCGCTGCAAAACTGGCTGCCGTGGCCGCTGCGCCAGAAGCTCGATAGCGAGCTGCCAACCCACTACGTGGTGCCGACGGGCAGCAGGATCGCCATTCGTTACCATGAGGAAAACCCGCCGGCGCTGGCGGTACGCATGCAGGAGATGTTTGGCGAAGCGACGACCCCGACGATTGCTCAGGGCCGCATGGCGCTGGTGCTGGAGCTGCTGTCGCCCGCCCAGCGCCCGCTGCAAATTACCCGCGATCTCAGCGCATTCTGGCAGGGCGCCTATCGGGAAGTGCAAAAGGAGATGAAGGGGCGCTACCCCAAACACGTCTGGCCGGACGATCCGGCAAACGCCGCGGCGACCCGGCGCACCAAAAAGTATGCGTCGCCGGGGTCGAACTGAGTCCGGGCTAGGTCGCCTGAGCCCACAAAAACAGGTCGCCGCCGGCCAGCGCCAGCCAGGGGCCGAAGGCCAGCGGCTGATCCAGCGCCTGGCGGGTCAGTCGCCGAAATACCCAGTACACCGCCCAGAGCGACACGTAGCCCGCCCGTTATCAACGGACAGTCCTGGCAGGAAGGGCAATCACCGCTGCCGAATCTGGTGATTGAGCAGATTCAGCAGGATTTAACCGTGTTTATACACATGATACTTCAAGTTGCAGTTTGTTAAGTTCATTCCCTTATATTAATCATTCACTCTGTAACTGATTAAGGATTTGGTGCATGGCCGCCTTTTAGCAAAGCAGATTTTTGGATTTCTTTATTCAATAAAACCAAATCCACCTCAACCCGCTACACTACCGCAACATATTTTATGCCATTGTTATTCTCTTTTAACGTTTCAAGCGTCTGTGGAATGTCATCAAACGCAACGGTTTGAATAAACGGCATAATCAACTCGCAGCGACCGATCTGTTGCAGCATGTTTTCGCCGGCTTGACGTAACCGACTCCACTGTACATTGCTACCGTATGCATGAATGGCTGCCAGAGCAATTTCATGAAGCGAGATACTGGTCGTGAACGGTGGTAATGGCGCTTTTTCCAATCTGTCCTGAATACATACAAGATGGCCGTAATAACCCAGTAATCCCGCCAGAGATAGTGCATTTTGCTGATTGACGGTATCGAAAGCAGCGTACAGCGGTTTTTCGCCCAGTGCGCGATTCAACTCATCTGTCCATGACCTATGGCCATAGTCAAAGCACTGGATGACCCCATGGTTGAGCAATTTTTGATGATGCCTGCCGCTGGCGGTGACATAAACATTAGCGCCTGCCTGAATAAGCATCTGTGTTAACAGGCTGCCAGCACTACCACCGGCACCGCTGACAAGCACGTTCTCACCAGAGAGATGAGGGACTTTTTGCACTGCCTGCCAGGCCGTCAGACCCGGGCAGGGTAACGCTGCCGCGCTGATATCACTGATATGCTCGGGAACAGAAATAACTGCATGAGCGTTGACTATTGTATGGCGGGAAAAACTGCCGTCGAATCGAAGATCGGTATGGTACATTACCCGAGAACCAAGGCGCAGATGCGTGGCGTTTCGGCCTGTGGCGGCTATGACACCCATACCATCTACACCTGGGATTTGGTCAATTTGCCAGATATCTGATAGACCATTCAGTAATTAAATCCGGTAAACCCCCGGCATTGCCGGGGGACTCCGAAAGGTTTGACCTTTAAGTCAGTCGCGCGAATCTGAAATCTCCGCCAAGAGATGAGGATTCGTGATGAGAGACTATCAGAGCTTAAGCCATACGAAATGGGACTGTAAATATCACGTGGTTTATATCCCTAAACGCCGGAAACAGCGGTTATATGGTGCGCTGCGGCATGAGTTGGGAAAAATATTCCACGAGCTTGCGAGCCAGAAGGGCTGTCAGATTTTGGAGGGGCATCTGATGCGTGATCATGTCCACATGTGCATCAGCATACCGCCAAAGTACTCGGTATCGACAGTCGTCGGCTATCTGAAGGGAAAAAGCGCGATAGCGATAGCACGACACTTCGGCAGAGGTAAAAACTTCACCGGAGAAGTTTTCTGGGCACGAGGATATTTCGTTTCAACCGTTGGTTTGGATGAAGCCACGGTCAGGGCATACATACGCAACCAGGAGAGAGAGACGAACGATACGATCAAATGAAACTGAACGTATAGCAGCCGCCTTGGGCGGCTCATGGTTTGTCGGCGCCTTTGAGGCGCTCCCCCTAAAGCCTCCGGCTCTGCCGGAGGATACTTACTTCCAGTCTACAGGATTGATGCCAATAGCCCGATTCTCAATCAGCACCTGATCATCGCCAGGTTCCTGTAAGACTTTTTCGTGGCGAACAAGCAGGAGTGGAGATACTTGTTTTTTCCACAGAAAGGCTTCGGTTTCTATCATTGATCAGTCCTCTGGTTTTGGTGAAAGGACAAATTAAACAGCGCCTGAGCGTGAATACAATTTCATTTACCCAATCATACCGAAGATGCTGGTCTGAGTGTCTGGAAATTATCGTTAATCCGACAGGTCAGTTGCCCGGCTATCACTGGCAGGGTATCGCTGAAAAATCCGTTTATTGCCGCCCGGAAGGCCTTCGCCGTGGCAAAATACCGGTTGTTCCGGGCATGCTCATTCATGACCTTCCACAACCGCTCAATCGGATTCAGATTCGGGCTGTAAGGAGGCAGGTAGTGCAGTTCAATATTCATCACCACCGCCCAGTCCTGCACCAGTGAGGCACGGTGATACGGTGCACCATCCAGTATAAGATGCACTTTCTGCCTGACCGGGTAAGTCTGCCGGATAGCGATGAAAAACTCACAAATGGTTCTGGCATTAATCTGCGCATAATCGCAGGTCACTGTCCGGGCGATGTCGTTCAGGCTGAGTGCCCCGATGATATTCATCCGGGTACGGCTGCCGGTGGTTTTAACCGCTTTGCGCTCACCCCGGCGTATCCAGCCACCACTCAGTTTCGTTGACTGCGTGGGATGCACCGCATCCATAAACAGGATGGGTTCGCTGTCACCCGCCGTCAGCTTCAGAGCCTCATATTCAGCCATGAACTGCTGCTGTTTTTCTTCGCTGAACTTATGCGGGACGCCCGTCGGCTTTTTCCATGAAAAACCATTGCGGTGAAGCCACTTGTTCATCCCCGGAATGGAGTAAGACACACCGAAACGCTCGCTGACGAGGGCAACAATACTGGCTGTACTCACATGTACGTCATCGGTCAGCAAACAGATTAACTCTGCTGAGTGCGCAGAACTGAGATGCTCCTGAGAACCACCGTTTTCAGAGGTCAGCTTACCCTCATCAAGATAATCCGCGATATGGCGCAGGACGGTGGTCTCATGGATAAGCTGGGACTGCGCAATCATGGTCGTTGACCAGCCCTGAGCAGAGAGGAGTACGCAGCGAATTCTGTCGCAGACACGGCGGTCACGGCTTAGGCGGTGCTGAGCCTCAAGGGCTGCAATCTGTTCGGGTGAGAGTCTGATGTTCATGAATTAAGCATGATCCCCTGACTGCATGAAATCAAGCAGTTTCAATGATCACGGGTATAGCTTTAAGGGCAATACGTTTACTCTGGCGGCGCTGGATGACTGGCCGGGAGGTATTATTGCGGATAGTCCGCAGGGGCAATAAATTGCGCGGAAATAAAACGCAAAATAACCAGCTGCGACACTTTATTCACGACCTAAGCCAGCAATAAATGGCGCCAGCTGGCGATTAAATTGACTGCATTTGGTTTTTTCCGGAGTGCTATCCTGCTGCAGCTGTTGATACATCTGCGCGCTGCGCTGAGCCAGGGTCGCGTAATCGATATTTCCCCATCCTCTTTTTTTCCCGACATTCCACGCGGCCTGGGTAAGGGCTTCGTCTGCGGGCAGATCGCTGCGATTGCAACTGTTCTTCAGATAGCGGGCGCCTGCGGCCACGGATGAGAGCTGCTCAAGCTGCGCCTCGCTGCTGACGGCAGGACTTAAGGTTGAGGAGCGATTCTGCTGGCACCCCGCAAGAGCGGCAATCATGATAAGCGGAAATATAACGAAAGTTCGCATAATATTAAGCTTGAATGGTTAACTGAAGGGTAGTTTAACAAATATTTCCCCGGTGTCATCAGTAAATATTATTATATATAATTGTTAAGCGGCTCCCACTTTTATCCGCGGATGGTTTAAGGTTTATCTTTACTTCCGGAAAAATATTTATTGTCACAGTCCGAATATAATATTTCATGCGCCGGGAGGTTTTAGTTTTTATCGTCGGCGCGGGGGGCGAAAATTCTGAAGCGCACGGAGACGCGGGGAACATTTTTTATGTTATTAAAAAACATAATATTTTCCCTTTTGTTACGTCCTGGCGGTGTAAAATGCTGGTTAAGCATATCCTGGTTTAGTGCTATCCTGTGCTCCCTGGACTATTAGTGCTATGTCCCCAAATTCTCTGCAGGTAAAGTATGTAAGATAATGATTTGTTTTATGATTTTTTTAACTAAACTCATGAAAACCGATCATGGCTGCGCCCTGAGACGCTAAGCGCGCGAAGTACAGTCAATAGATGGCCGCCTGCAGGAATAAGACCCCACGGGCGTGAATTTGAGAGATATCTTCTTCCTCTGGCAGGGGGAAGCATTGAGAATCAGGCTTTTACGCCTGAAAGTTGCGGAGAAAAAGCATGGCGGGAGATGACCGCGAGCCTATCGGACGTAAGGGTAAACCCTCGCGTCCGGCAAAACAAAAAGTGACTCGTCGTCGGGTTCGGGACGAGGACTACGACGATGATTACGACGACGATTATGAGGACGAAGAGCCGATGCCGAAGAAAGCGAAAGGCAAAGGTAGCAAGCCTCGGCGTAAACGTACCTGGCTGTGGCTGCTGGTCAAGCTGGGTATTGTTGTCGCGGTTCTGGTTGCCGCCTACGGCGTCTATCTCGATCAGAAGATCCGCAGCCGCATTGACGGCAAGGTTTGGGAACTTCCGGCGGCGGTATATGGCCGGATGGTCAACCTCGAACCCGATATGCAGATCAGCAAAAACGAGATGGTGCGCCTGCTGAACGCTACGCAGTATCGTCAGGTGAGCGCGATGACGCGCCCGGGCGAATACACCGTGCAGGCCAACAGCATCGAGATGATTCGCCGTCCGTTTGATTTCCCGGACAGTAAAGAAGGGCAGGTGCGCGCGCGCCTGACCTTTGATGGCGATCGCCTGGAAACGATCGAGAACATGGAGAATAACCGCCAGTTTGGCTTCTTCCGCCTCGATCCGCGGCTGATCACCATGCTGCAGTCGGCCAACGGCGAGCAGCGCCTGTTTGTTAAGCGCAGCGGCTTCCCGGACCTGCTGGTTGATACCCTGCTGGCCACCGAAGACCGCCACTTCTACGAGCATGACGGTATCAGCCTCTACTCGATTGGTCGTGCGGTGCTGGCCAACCTGACGGCGGGGCGCACGGTGCAGGGCGCCAGTACCCTGACCCAGCAGCTGGTGAAAAACCTGTTCCTCTCCAGCGAGCGCTCCTACTGGCGTAAAGCCAACGAAGCCTATATGGCGCTGATCGTTGACGCTCGCTACAGCAAGGATCGCATCCTCGAGCTGTATATGAACGAGGTGTACCTCGGCCAGAGCGGCGATAACGAAATTCGCGGCTTCCCGCTGGCCAGCCTTTACTACTTTGGCCGCCCGGTGGAGGAGCTGAGCCTTGATCAGCAGGCTCTGCTGGTGGGGATGGTAAAAGGCGCCTCGATTTACAACCCGTGGCGCAATCCGAAGCTGTCGCTGGAGCGGCGTAACCTGGTTCTGCGTCTGCTGCAGCAGCAGAACGTCATCGACCAGGAGCTGTACGACATGCTGAGCGCTCGTCCTCTGGGCGTGCAGCCGCGCGGCGGGGTGATTTCTCCGCAGCCGGCATTTATGCAGATGGTGCGTCAGGAGCTGCAGGCGAAGCTGGGCGATAAGGTGAAAGATCTCTCCGGCGTGAAGATCTTTACAACCTTCGATTCCGTGGCCCAGGACGCGGCGGAAAAGGCGGCCATCGAAGGGATCCCGGCGCTCAAGAAACAGCGTAAGCTGGCGGATCTGGAAACCGCGATGGTGGTGGTTGACCGCTATACCGGCGAGGTGCGGGCGATGGTCGGCGGCGCGGAGCCGCAGTTTGCCGGCTACAACCGCGCGATGCAGGCCCGCCGTTCGATTGGTTCTCTGGCCAAGCCGGCGACCTATCTGACCGCGTTAAGCCAGCCGAATAAGTACCGCCTGAATACTTCGATTGCCGATGCGCCGGTGACGCTTCGTCTCTCCAACGGCCAGACCTGGTCCCCGCAGAACGACGACCGTCGCTTTAGCGGCCAGGTGATGCTGGTTGACGCGCTCACGCGTTCAATGAACGTGCCGACCGTCAACCTCGGGATGGCGCTGGGCCTGCCGGCGGTCATCGATACCTGGGTTAAACTGGGCGCGCCGAAGGGCCAGCTCAGCCCGGTACCGGCGATGATCCTCGGGGCGCTGAACCTGACGCCGATTGAAGTGGCGCAGGCGTTCCAGACCATCGCCAGCGGCGGTAACCGCGCGACGCTGTCGGCGTTGCGTTCGGTGATCGCCGAAGATGGCACCGTTCTGTACCAGAGCTATCCGCAGGCGGAGCGGGCGGTTCCTGCGCAGGCTGCCTACATGACGCTGTGGACCATGCAGCAGGTTGTGCAGCGCGGTACCGGTCGCCAGCTTGGGGCGAAATATCCGGGCCTGCATCTGGCGGGTAAAACCGGGACCACCAACAATAACGTCGATACGTGGTTCGCCGGTATCGACGGAAGCCAGGTGACGATTACCTGGGTTGGTCGCGATAACAACCAGCCGACGAAGCTGTACGGCGCCAGCGGCGCGATGTCGATTTATCAGCGCTATCTGGCCAACCAGACGCCAACGCCGCTGGCGCTGACGGCGCCGGAAGACGTGGTGGATATGGGCGTCGACGTCAGCGGTAACTTCGTCTGCAGCGGCGGGGTGCGTACTCTGCCGGTATGGACCACCGCGCCGGATGCGCTCTGTCGCCAGGGCGAGCAGATGCAGCAGCAGCAGCTTGAGCAGCAGCAGCAGAACAATCCGTTTAATCAGTCCGGCCAGCAGCCTCAGCAGCAGCCGGCGACCCAGCAGCCGCCGAAGCAGGAAAAAAGCGATGGCGTAGCGGGCTGGATTAAGGATATGTTCGGCGGTAATTAGCGATCCGCGAGCTTTTTCAGGCCGTTGCGCTGGGGCCTGAAAGACGATGCGAATAGGTTGTTACAACATTAGCCCTCTGATACTTCAGTATTCGAGGGCTTTTTCATTTCTGTCGATGACTTAACAGTCACTTAACCCCACAATTACCGTCTGGTTATTTATTCAGCCTTTGATATCTTCGCGGTGGCATATTGCTTGCCTTGCGTTTCTCGTTTCGCCTATTATACCCGTGATCATTGAAACTGCTTGATTTCATGCCGTCAGGGGATCATGCTCAAATCATGAACATAAGACTCTCACCCGAACAGATTGCCGCCCTTGAGGCGCAGCATCGACAAAGTCGTGACCGCCGTGTCTGCGACAGGATTCGCTGCGTGCTTCTTTCTGCTCAGGGCTGGTCAACTGCCATGATTGCGCAGTCCCAGCTGATTCATGAGACCACCGTCCTGCGCCATATCGTGGATTATCTTGATGAAGACAAGCTGACCTCTGACAACGGCGGCTCACAGGAGCACCTCTGTTCTGCGCACTCAGCAGAACTGATTTGTTTGCTGACCGAAGATGTCCACGTGAGCACAGCCAGTATCGTTGCCCTTGTCAGGGAACGCTTTGGTGTGTCTTACTCCATTCCCGGTATGAACAAGTGGCTTCACCGCAATGGTTTTTCGTGGAAAAAGCCGACCGGCGTCCCGCATAAGTTCAGCGAAGAAAAACAGCAGCAGTTCATGGCTGAATATGAGGCTCTTAAGCTCGCTGCGGGTGATAAGGTACCCATCCTGTTTATGGATGCGGTGCATCCCACGCAGTCAACGAAACTGAGTGGTGGCTGGATACGCCGGGGTGAGCGCAAACCGGTTAAAACCACCGGCAGCCGTACCCGGATGAATATCATCGGGGCACTCAGCCTGAACGATATCGCCCGGACGGTGACCGGCGATTATGCGCAGATTAATGCCAGAACCATTTGTGAGTTCTTCATCGCCATCCGGCAGACTTATCCGGTCATGCAGAAAGTGCATCTGATTCTGGATGGTGCCCCCTACCACCGGGCCTCACTGGTGCAGGACTGGGCGGTGGTTATGAATATTGACCTGCACTACCTGCCCCCTTACAGCCCGAATCTGAATCCGATAGAGCGGTTGTGGAAGGTGATGAATGAACATGCCCGGAACAACCGGTATTTTGCCACAGCGAAGGCCTTCCGGGAGGCAATAAACGGATTTTTCAGCAATACCCTGCCACAGATAGCGGAGAAGCTGAGTTGTCGCATTAACGATAATTTTCAGAAACTCAAACACGCATCTTGAGGGGGCATCCCAGTAAGAAAACATTGACAAAACAAACCATAATTTTACCAAAAAGTGGTATACAATGAGGGTAATAGCATGAAAGAAAAGGGCGATGTTGTTACAAATATAATATCAGGCGAAGTAATAGACTTATTCAAAGAATATGCTGAAATCGGTGTGCATATTCTTGATCGCTCAGGGGTAGTTAATAATATTCCTTTGGTAAATACTTTCTTTACCCTTTTCAAAGTAAGCTCATCAGTTCGAGAGAATTTTTTCAGAGAAAAATTAATACGTTTTTTGTCTGAGCTTTCAAATACCCCTGAGAAAGAAAGAATCGAAATGATAAAAAAACTTAATGAAGATGATAAATTTGCTGGAAGAACTGGTGAGCATATACTTGATATTATTGAGAAATTAGATTTTGAGAAAAAGCCAGAAATAGCAGCGAAGTTGTTCATTGCTTTCGCTGAAAAAAGGTTGTCTTATAATGAGTTTCGTCATGCAATAATAGCATTGGAAAAAATCGCAGCATTTGACATTGACAAACTAAAAGATTTTTCTGACAGCAATGGAAAAATAAAAGGGCTGCCACAATCCGTAGTTTTGGGATTTGTTAATGCCAGTCTGGCTTTTTCTCCACCAGCCGATTTTGGAGAGCCAGGATATTTCCCCACTGAACTATGTAAAAAATTTGTAACTATTTTATAAACCAATAAATATACACAGAATACTACAAGTTGCAGGAACCTGTGAAACCAAGCCAATAGTAGAGATATAGAGATAAGTTGTTTACGCACTACCATCCTGCAACTTGAAGTTAATTGGGTATATGTCAGCCGTTATAATAATAATTCTCGTTTACGTTATCATTCACCTTTATTAGAGAACGACTAATGGCGCGTCTAAAAACTGCTCAGCCAAATCACTCGCTGCGTAAAATCGCAGTCGTAGTAGCCACGGCGGTTAGCGGCATGTCTGTCTACGCACAGGCGGCAGTTGAACCGAAAAAAGAAGAAACCATTACCGTAACCGCAGCGGCTGCCCCGCTGGAGAGCGCATGGGGGCCGGCGGCGACGATTGCAGCCAGACAGTCCGCCACGGCGACCAAAACGGATACGCCTATTCAAAAGGTGCCACAGTCTATTTCCGTGGTGACCGCCGAGGAGATGGCGCTGCATCAGCCGAAATCGGTGAAAGAAGCGCTGAGCTATACTCCGGGCGTCGCCGTCGGGACTCGCGGCGCGTCTAACACGTACGACTATCTGATCATCCGCGGTTTCGCTGCTGATGGCCAAAGCCAGAATAACTATCTGAATGGCCTGAAAATGCAGGGCAACTTCTACAATGACGCGGTGATCGATCCCTATATGCTGGAGCGCGCGGAGTTGATGCGCGGTCCGATTTCCGTTCTCTACGGAAAGAGTAACCCGGGTGGCCTGCTGAATATGGTCAGCAAACGTCCGACGACGGAACCGCTGAAAGAGATTCAGTTCAAAATGGGCACCGACAGCCTGTTCCAGACTGGCTTTGACTTCAGCGATTCGCTGGATGATGACGGCGTTTACTCTTATCGCTTAACCGGCCTGGCGCGTTCTGCGAATGCCCAGCAGAAAGGGGCCGAGGAGCAGCGTTACGCGATTGCTCCCGCTTTCACTTGGCGTCCGGATGACAAAACCAACTTTACGTTCCTGTCCTACTTCCAGAATGAGCCGGAGACCGGTTACTACGGCTGGCTGCCGAAGGAGGGGACGGTGACGACGTTGCCGAACGGCAAACGTCTTTCTACCGATTTCAATGAAGGCGCTAACAATAATACCTATTCTCGTAACGAGAAAATGGTTGGCTACAGCTTCGACCACGCGTTCAACGATACCTTTACCGTGCGTCAGAACCTGCGCTACGCGCAAAATAAAGTCTCGCAGAACAGCGTCTACGGCTACGGCATGTGCTCCGATCCGCTCTACTCGAGCAACCCGAGCAGCAGCCCTTGCGCCAGCGTCGCGCCATCTGAATGGGGCCACTACCTGACCCGTCAGTACGTTATCGATAACGAGAAGCTGCAGAACTTCTCCGTCGATACCCAGCTGCAGAGCAAGTTTGATACGGGTTCCGTAGAGCATACCCTGCTGACCGGCGTTGATTTTATGCGCATGCGTAACGATATCGACTCCTGGTTCGGCTATGCCGGCTCCGTTGCTCCGTCCGACATCTATAATCTCGACCGCAGCGACTTTGATTTTGGTTCGCACCCTGGCCCGTCCGGCGCCTACCAGGTGCTGAACAAACAGAAACAAACCGGCCTGTACGCGCAGGATCAGATACAGTGGGACAAGGTGCTGGTGACCCTGGGCGGCCGTTACGATTGGGCTAAACAGGACTCCCTGAACCGCGTTTCCTCCACCCAGGACTCCAGAAATGATAAAGAGTTTACCTGGCGTGGCGGCGTTAACTATCTGTTCGATAACGGCGTAACGCCTTACTTCAGCTATAGTGAATCGTTTGAACCGGCTTCACAAACGGGCGCAAGCGGCAATATTTTCGCCCCGTCTAAAGGCAAACAGTACGAAGCCGGCGTGAAATATGTACCGAACGATCGCCCAATCGTGATTACCGGTGCCGTCTATCAGTTGACCAAAACCAACAACCTGATGGCCGATCCTGCGGGTTCGTTCTTCTCGGTTGAAGGGGGGGAAGTTCGTTCTCGCGGCGTCGAAATCGAAGCGAAAGCGGCGCTCTCTGCGAGCATTAACGTGGTCGGCTCATACACCTACACCGATGCGCAATACACCACGGACACCAACTACAAAGGCAATACGCCGGCTCAGGTGCCAAAACATATGGCGGCACTGTGGGGCGATTACACCATCTTTGACGGCCCGCTGTCTGGCCTGACCCTGGGCACCGGCGGTCGTTTCACCGGCTCCAGCTATGGCGATCCGGCGAACTCCTTCAAGGTTGGCAGCTACACGGTGGTGGATGCGTTAGTCCGTTACGATCTGGCTCGCGTTGGTATGGCGGGTTCCAACGTAGCGCTTCATGTGAACAACCTGTTTGACCGTGAATACGTCGCAAGCTGCTTTAACACCTATGGCTGCTTCTGGGGCGCAGAGCGTCAGGTCGTTGCAACAGCAACCTTCCGTTTCTAATCACTCAATGGGCGCGGTTCGCCGCGCCGTTAAACAAGTTGGCTGCTATGCAGGAAAACACTCCGCAATCCGATACTACGTTTTCGTTGAATCGCGTTACCTTTCGCGTGCCTAGCCGCACGCTGCTGCACCCCCTTTCGTTAACCTTCCCGGCAGGAAAAGTGACAGGCCTGATTGGTCATAACGGCTCCGGCAAATCGACGCTGTTGAAAATGCTCGGCCGTCATCAGCCGCCGTCAGAGGGAGAAGTGCTGCTCGACGGTCAGCCTCTCGATAGCTGGAACAGCAAGGCGTTTGCCCGCAAGGTGGCCTATCTGCCGCAGCAGCTGCCCGCGGCGGAGGGGATGACGGTGCGTGAGCTGGTGGCGATTGGCCGCTATCCGTGGCACGGGGCGCTGGGGCGCTTTGGCGCGACGGATCGGCAGAAGGTTGAGGAGGCCATTGCGCTGGTCGGGCTGAAACCGCTGGCGCATCGGCTGGTCGATAGCCTCTCCGGCGGCGAGCGCCAGCGAGCGTGGATTGCCATGCTGGTAGCCCAGGACAGCCGCTGTCTGCTGCTGGATGAGCCCACCTCGGCGCTGGATATTGCCCACCAGGTTGACGTGCTGGCGCTGGTGCATCGCCTGAGCCAGCAGCGCGGCCTGACGGTGGTTGCCGTGCTGCATGATATCAATATGGCGGCCCGCTACTGCGACTATCTGGTGGCCCTGCGCGGCGGCGAGATGATTGCTCAGGGTACGTCGTCTGAGCTGATGCGTAGCGAAACGCTGGAACAAATTTACGGTATCCCGATGGGAATTCTGCCGCACCCGGCGGGCAGCGCGCCGGTAAGCTTCGTCTATTAATAATGGAAAAAAACAATGTGATCACCCGTCGACGTTTACTGACGGCGATGGCGCTATCGCCGCTGCTGTGGCAGATGCGCGGCGCGCGGGCGGCGGCTATCGATCCGCAGCGCATCGTGGCGCTGGAGTGGCTGCCGGTAGAGCCTGCTGCTGGCGCTGGGCGTCGTGCCCTACGGTGTCGCCGATATCCCGAACTATCGCCTGTGGGTGAATGAACCGGCGCTGCCGGACTCGGTCATTGACGTTGGGCTGCGCACCGAACCCAATCTCGAACTGCTGACGCAGATGAAACCATCGTATATCTTCTGGTCGGCAGGCTACGGCCCGTCGTCTGAGAAGCTGGCGCGCATCGCTCCGGGGCGCGGATTTACCTTCAGCGACGGCAAGCGGCCGCTGATGATGGCTCAGCAGTCGCTCAGCGAGATGGCCGAGCTTATCGGCAAGCAGCAGGCGGCGAAGCGCCATCTGGCGGAGTTCGATGCGCTAATGGACACTCTGCGCCCGCGTTTCGCCCGCCGTGGCGATCGGCCGCTGCTGCTGATTACCCTGCTCGATCCGCGTCATGTCCTGGTTTTTGGTAATAACTGCCTGTTTCAGGAAATCCTCGAACGCTTTGATATCAAAAATGCCTGGCGCGGGGAGAGCACCTTCTGGGGCAGCGTGACCGTCGGTATCGATCGGCTGGCGGCCTACAGAGATGTGGACGTGATCTGCTTTGACCACGGCAACGATAGCGAAATGGCGCAGCTGATGAACACCCCGCTGTGGCGGGCGATGCCGTTTGTCCGCGAAGGGCGCTTCCAGCGCGTGCCGGCGGTGTGGTTTTACGGCGCCACGCTATCGGCGATGCACTTTGCCCGCGTGCTGGCGGACGCACAGGGAGGTCCGGCGTGAGATCGCGAATTTCTCCTCTGGCGGCTCTGCTGCTGGCCGTACTGCTGATGGCCGCCTTCGCGCTGAGCTTCTTTAATCTCCGCATCGCGCTGCCGCAGAACGAGTGGCGCGAGGCGTTGTGGCAGCCGGATATCGATAATATCGCCCAGATGTTGTTTCACTACAGCCTGCTGCCGAGGCTGGCTGTGTCGCTGCTGGTGGGCGCTGGCCTGGGGCTGGTCGGCGTGCTGTTTCAGCAGGTGCTGCGCAACCCGCTGGCGGAACCGACGACCCTTGGCGTCGCGACCGGCGCCCAGCTGGGAATGACGGTCACCGCGCTGTGGGCGATCCCCGGCGTGCTGGCCTCGCAGTTTGCCGCCCTGGCGGGCGCGTGCCTGGTGGGCGCGCTGGTGTTTGGCGTCTCTTGGGGCAAACGGCTTTCGCCGGTAACCCTGATTCTCGCCGGTCTGGTGGTCAGCCTTTACTGCGGGGCGCTTAATCAGCTGATGGTCATTTTCCATCACGACCAGCTGCAGAGCATGTTCCTGTGGAGCACCGGCACCCTGACGCAAACCGACTGGAGCGTGGTGCAGCGGCTGTGGCCGCAGCTGCTTGGCGGGGTGATGCTGACGCTGCTGCTGCTGCGACCTCTCACCCTGATGGGGCTGGACGACGGCGTTGCGCGCAACCTCGGCCTGGCGCTCTCCCTGGCGCGGCTAGGGGCGCTGACGTTGGCGATTGTTCTTAGCGCGATGCTGGTGAATGCGGTGGGGATTATCGGCTTTATCGGCCTGTTTGCCCCGCTGCTGGCAAAAATGCTCGGCGCCCGTCGCCTGCTCTCGCGCCTGCTGCTGGCGGCGCTGATTGGCGCGCTGATCCTCTGGCTCTCCGATCAAATCATTCTGTGGCTTGCCCGCGTCTGGATGGAGGTGTCAACCGGAACGGTGACCGCGCTGGTTGGCGCGCCGCTGCTGCTGTGGCTGCTGCCGCGCCTGCGCAGTATTAGCGCCCCGGTGATGAACGCCGGCGATAAGGTGCCGGCTGAACGGCACAATGTGTTGTGGTTTGCCCTCGGCGGGCTGGCGATTATGCTGCTGGCGGCTATTGCGGCGCTGGCCTTTGGCCGCGATGCCGAGAGCTGGCACTGGGCCAGCGGTACGCTGCTCGATCAGCTGATGCCGTGGCGCTGGCCGCGGATTCTGGCGGCGCTGTTCGCCGGGGTGATGCTGGCGGTGGCGGGCTGTATTATTCAGCGCCTGACCGGCAACCCGATGGCCAGCCCGGAAGTGCTGGGGATCAGCTCCGGCGCGGCGTTTGGCGTGGTCGTGATGCTGTTCTTCGTCCCCGGCAACGCCTTTGGCTGGCTGCTGCCAGCCGGCAGCCTGGGCGCGGCGGCGACGCTGCTGGTGATCCTGGTTGCCGCCGGACGCGGCGGCTTTTCACCGCACCGGATGCTGCTGGCGGGCATGGCGCTGAGTACCGCGTTTACCATGCTGCTGATGATGCTGCAGGCCAGCGGCGATCCGCGGATGGCGCAGATTCTGACGTGGATCTCCGGGTCGACCTACGGCGCGACGCCGGAGATGGTGGCGTACAGCGGCAGCATGATGCTGGTGCTGTTGGCCCTGGCGCCGCTGTGCCGCCGCTGGCTGACGATCCTGCCGCTCGGCGGCGAGGCGGCGCGCGCGGTAGGCGTTGCGCTGACGCCGTCGCGCATCGGCCTGCTGCTGCTGGCCGCCTGCCTGACGGCCACGGCAACGCTGACCATCGGCCCGTTAAGCTTCGTCGGCCTGATGGCGCCGCATATTGCGCGCATGATGGGCTTCCGTCGCACGATACCGCATATGGTGATGTCCGGGCTGATTGGCGGCCTGCTGCTGGTGTTTGCCGACTGGTGCGGGCGAATGATTATGTTCCCGTATCAGATCCCGGCGGGCCTGCTGTCGACCTTTATCGGCGCGCCGTACTTTATCTATTTGCTGAGGAAGCAGAGCCGCTAGCTTACCGCGGCGCGAGCCCGGGCGAGGCGCGATGCCCGCCCGGGAGCGCGGGGCTACAGTTTGGCGAACGCTTTACGCGCGGCGGCGATGGTATGGTTGATATCTTCTTTGCTGTGGGCAACGGACATAAACCCGGCTTCAAACGCGGAAGGCGCCAAATACACGCCCTCTTCCAGCATCAGGTGGAAGAAGCGCTTAAAGCGCTCAACGTCGCACTTCACCACGTCCTGGTAGCAGGTGACGGTTTCGGCGTCGGTAAAGAAGATGCCGAACATGCCGCCAACGTTATTCACCACCAGCGGAACGTCCGCGTCGCGCGCGGCGTCCAGCAGCCCCTGGGCCAGCTGGTTGGTTAAATCCGTCAGCGTCTCGTGAACTCCCGGCTGCGCCACTTCGCTTAAGCAGGCGAAGCCCGCCGCCATGGCGATCGGGTTACCGGACAGGGTGCCCGCCTGATAGACCGGGCCGGTCGGCGCCAGCGCATCCATCACTTCGCGACGGCCGCCGAAGGCGCCCACCGGCATACCGCCGCCGATGATTTTGCCCAGACAGGTCAGGTCAGGGACCACATCGTAGTAGGACTGGGCGCCGGCCAGGGCAACGCGGAAGCCGGTCATCACTTCATCAATAATCAGCAGGGCGCCAAATTCGTCGCACAGCGCGCGCAGGCCCGGCAGGAACTCCGGCTGCGGCGGGATGCAGTTCATATTGCCGGCTACCGGTTCAACGATAATGCAGGCAATTTCCTGCGGATACTGCTCGAAGGCGGCGCGGACCGAAGCCAGGTCGTTATAGGTGCAGGTCAGGGTGTGTTTGGCGAAATCGGCCGGTACGCCCGGAGAGTTCGGCTGGCCGAGGGTCAGGGCGCCGGAGCCCGCTTTGACCAGCAGGCAGTCGGCGTGGCCGTGATAGCAGCCTTCAAATTTGATGATTTTATCGCGGCCGGTAAAACCGCGCGCCAGACGAATGGCGCTCATGGTGGCCTCGGTGCCGGAGTTAACCATCCGCACCATATCCATCGTCGGTACCAGCTCCGTTACCAGCGCCGCCATTTTCACTTCCATTTCCGTCGGCGCGCCAAAGCTCAGGCCGCGCTGCGCCGCTTCAATCACCGCATTACGAATGGCCGGATGGTTATGACCGAGTACCATAGGGCCCCAGGAACCGACATAATCGATATAGGCTTTACCATCGACGTCGTACAGATAGGCTCCGTCCGCACGTTCGATAAACAGCGGCGTACCGCCAACGCCGCTGAAGGCTCGTACCGGCGAGTTAACGCCGCCGGGGATAAGTTCACGCGCGGCGCTAAAGAGAGTTTCAGATTTGCTCATTGCCTGGTTCCTGGTTCGTGAAAAATGTTTTGCCGGTTATTCTAAGTTATTCCAGGATAGTTATGAAAGTTTTGCCCAATTGAAACAAAGCGCGAACGGTGAATTTTTTCCGCGACGGCGGGCGTCCCGGCAGTTAAAATGCCCTCCGCACTATTTGTATGACTATTAACCGACGAGAGTATGAAAGCACAAGCCTCCTCTTTTGAAGCAAAACAGATCCTGCGTCTGCGCCGCGGCGACGTGGTTCGTCGGCTGGTTCAGCGAGACAAAACGCCGCTGGCGGTGCTGCTAATGGCCGCCGTCGTCGGGACCCTGGCGGGGCTGATAGGCGTTGCTTTTGAAAAGAGCGTCAATTGGGTGCAGAACCTGCGCATCGCCACCCTGCTGCATGTGGCGGACTACGGATTCCTGATCTGGCCACTGGCCTTTATTTTATCCGCGCTGCTGGCGATGGTCGGCTACTTTCTGGTGCGGCGCTTTGCGCCTGAGGCGGGCGGCTCAGGGATCCCGGAAATAGAAGGGGCGCTGGAAGAGCTGCGCCCGGTTCGCTGGTGGCGGGTGCTGCCGGTGAAGTTTATCGGCGGGATGGGGACGCTGGGCGCCGGCATGGTGCTGGGCCGGGAAGGGCCGATGGTGCAGCTCGGCGGCAATCTTGGGCGCATGGTGGTGGATGTTTTCCGCATGCGCAGCCCCGAAGCGCGCCATACGCTGCTGGCAACCGGCGCCGCCGCGGGCCTCTCCGCCGCCTTCAACGCGCCGCTGGCGGGGATCCTGTTTATTATTGAAGAGATGCGCCCGCAGTTTCGCTACAACCTGATCTCCATTAAGGCCGTGTTTACTGGCGTGATTATGTCGAGCATCGTATTTCGCATATTTAACGGCGAAGGGGCGATTATCGAGGTCGGTAAGCTGAGCAACGCGCCGGTCAACACCCTGTGGCTGTATCTGATTCTGGGGATGATTTTCGGCGCCGTTGGCCCGCTGTTTAACACCCTGGTGCTGCGTACCCAGGATATGTTCCAGCGTCTCCACGGCGGCGATCTCAAAAAATGGGTGCTGATTGGCGGCCTAATCGGCGGCGGCTGCGGTATTCTCGGGCTGCTCCAGCCCGCGGCGGCGGGAGGCGGGTTTAACCTCATTCCAATCGCCGCGGCGGGTAACTTCTCCGTTGGCCTGCTGCTGTTTATTTTTATCGCCAGGGTGATGACCACGCTGCTCTGTTTTTCCTCCGGCGCGCCCGGCGGGATTTTCGCGCCCATGCTGGCGCTGGGAACCCTGCTGGGAACGGCGTTTGGTATGGCGGCAACGCCGCTGTTTCCGGCCTATCATCTCGATCCCGGCACCTTCGCCATCGCCGGAATGGGGGCGCTCCTCGCCGCGTCGGTGCGCGCGCCGCTGACCGGAATTGTGCTGGTGCTGGAGATGACCGATAACTATCAGCTCATTTTGCCAATGATTATTACCTGCCTCGGCGCAACACTACTGGCTCAATTTCTCGGCGGTAAACCCCTGTATTCAACTATCCTTGAAAGAACGCTGGCGAAACAGGCCGCTGAACAGGAGGCAAAAGCGCGTGCGGTTGCCGGGGAGAATACTTGAACGATTTACCAGGGTATTAGATAATGGCTCAAAAGGTCCGGTTATTCTTTAAGCGGATCGGAAGTATCAATGGGAGCATAAAATGAGTGATGATGTCGCGTTGCCGCTGGAGTTTACCGAAGCCGCAGCCAAGAAAGTAAAATTCCTGATTTCTGATGAAGACAATCCGAACCTGAAGCTGCGCGTTTATATCACCGGCGGCGGCTGCAGCGGTTTCCAGTACGGCTTCACCTTCGACGATCAGGTTAACGAAGGGGATATGACCATCGAGAAACAGGGCGTAGGCCTGGTGGTTGACCCTATGAGCCTGCAGTATCTGGTCGGCGGCGCCGTCGATTACACTGAAGGTCTCGAAGGCTCACGTTTTATCGTGACCAACCCGAATGCGAAAAGCACCTGCGGCTGCGGATCTTCGTTTAGCGTCTGATTTATCCCGCTGAAGCAAGGCCCACGGACGGGCCGCGCAGCAGGAACCCTTTGCCCGACCGCGGCCTGTGGGACGCCGATTTACGGCATCTACCGCCCGTTATCATCCAGCGCAAACGTCGGCAGCTTCAGGTGCCAGCGGATTGCCGCCAGCCGAATGACCAGCGTCACGACCATCCCCATCATCGCCGAATTTTGCAGCGACACCTGAAAAGTGTCGTGGGCCGTCGCGTGCACGATACCGCCGACAATACAGGCCGTGGCGTAAATTTCGGTCCGTAAAATCATCGGAATTTCGCGCGCCAGCACGTCGCGAATAATACCGCCGCCGACGCCGGTAACGACCCCCATGCAGACCGCAACCAGCGGACCGCTGTGGGCAATAAAGGCCTTATTGACGCCGATGCCGACAAAGACCGCCAGGCCGACGGCGTCGAGCACCGGCAGTATCCATTTCGGCAGCCGGCGCGGCTGGCGCACCAGCAGGATCGTCAGCATGCTGGTCACCATTGCCACCACCAGGTCCGTAGGGTCTTTAACCCAGAACACCGGGCCGTTGGCGAGCGCCATATCGCGGATCGTCCCGCCGCCCACGGCGGTAACCACCCCCAGCACCAGCACGCCGAAAGGGTCCATCCGCAGTTTGCCGGCCAGCAATACGCCGGAGATCGCAAATACGGCGGTGCCAATAATATCCAGCCAATAGACAAGCATCGTCAGTTCCCGCTTAGCGCCTGCTTAACAGGCGATTATTTTACCTGCTCGAGCGCAGTACAGAGTTGTTTTGCGGCGAGGATAATACGCGGGCTCGCGCGTTCAAACCAGTCGCTATGCAACGCAATCAGCGAAATTTTTAACTGATTATGCCAGTAGCGTTCGACTTCAGGGATTTTGCGCGCATCGCCGGTAATAACAATGGCCTGCGGCTGCCTGGCGAGAACCTGCTCGCGGCTGACCTGGGGCCAGGGCGCTTTACTGGCAGCGAAAATATTCTCACCGCCGCACAGCGTCAGCACCTGATCCTGAATCGATCCCTGACTGCTGGTAAAAAGAGGGTTGCTGCCAAACTGGAGAAAGACGCGCTTCTTCGGGAGGTGAGCGTAGCGGGCCTTCAGCGCGCTATAGTCGTCCTGCATCTGCTGCGCCGCCTGACGGGCCTTTTCCGGCTGAGGACTCCACTGCGCCAGCTGCCGCAGGGTGGCGATAATCTCTTCGATGGTGGCGGTATCGACCCAGATGACCTTGATACCCAGGGCGCTCAACTGATTAACCTGCCGCTCGGCGTTGCCTCCGCGCCACGCCAGGACCAGGTCGGGCCTGAGGGCGACAATGCGCTCCAGATTCATCCCCTGCCAGCTGGCAACCTGCTCGATACCGGCGGCCTCCGGCGGGTAGTCGGAATAGCTGCTGACGCCCACCGGCGTGATGCCGGCCGCAAACGCCAGCTCGGTATTAGACGGGGAGAGCGTAATCACCCGCGGCGCGGCGAAGAGCCACGCCGGGGCCAGCAGCAGCAGGGCGGCAAGCGCCCGTGTTAGCGGTTTAGCCACGCGACAGGTTCTGCACCAGATTCTCCACCATCAGGGTGGATTGTCTGGCGGCGACGGCGAGGAACTCGTCGAAGCTCAGGTGGGACTGCTGATCGGCAACGTCGGAGATGGCGCGAACCACCACGAACGGGACGCCGAAGTTATGGCAGACGTGGGCGATGGCGGTGGCTTCCATTTCGACCGCGACGGCCTGCGGGAAGTTATGGCGGATTTTCGCCAGCCCGACGGAGCCGTTGATGAAGGCGTCGCCGCTGACGATCAGGCCGCGTACCGCGTTAAGATTCAGCGCTTCGATGCTGCGCTGCGCGGCGGCAATCAGCTTGTCGTCGGCTTTGAAGCCTGCCGGGCAGCCCGGCAGCTGGCCATATTCGTAGCCGAAGGCGGTCACGTCGGCGTCGTGATAGCGCGTTTCGTCGGAGATCACGATATCGCCGACTTTCAGCGTTGGCTCAAGGCCGCCGGCGGAGCCGGTGTTGATAATCACGTCCGGCTTGCAGACTTCCAGCAGCAGCGCCGCGCCCATCGCCGCGGCAACTTTGCCGATCCCCGATTTCAACAGGGCGATGTCGGTACCGTGAAGCTGGCCGGTGTAGATTTCGCTGCCGCCGAGGGTGAGCGTCTGGCGGTTTTCGATTTTGTCGCGCAGAAGGGTAACTTCTTCTTCCATAGCGCCAATAATGCCGATTTTCATAGATTTACTCGCGATGTGTCAGGTTTAGTTGCATAGTCTATCATGCACTCAAAGGGAAACGTTATTGCTCGCGAGCGGGAGAGGCTATGGCAAAGATTGATTTTCGCAACAAGATTAACTGGCACCGACGCTATCGCTCGCCGCAGGGCGTCGAAACGGAACGTGAAATACTGCGCATTTTCGAAAGCGACCGCGGGCGCATTATTAACTCTCCGGCCATTCGTCGTTTACAGCAGAAAACCCAGGTCTTTCCGCTGGAGCGCAACGCGGCGGTGCGCACCCGGCTAACCCATTCCCTCGAAGTGCAGCAGGTCGGGCGCTACATTGCCAAAGAGGTCCTCAGCCGGCTGAAAGAGCAACAGCTGCTGGAGGCCTATGGCCTGGATACGCTCGGCGGGCCGTTTGAGAGCATCGTCGAAATGGCGTGCCTGATGCACGACATCGGCAACCCGCCGTTCGGCCATTTTGGCGAGGCGGCAATTAATGACTGGTTCAGCCAGCGCCTGGCCCCGGACGATGCGGATGATGAAGCGCTGCCCAACGATCGCTGCACGGTTGACGTGCTGCGCCTGCGGCCGGGCGAGGCGTCGCTGAACGCGCTGCGCGGCAAGATCCGCCAGGATCTGTGCTGGTTTGAGGGCAACGCTCAGGGGATTCGGTTAGTCCATACGCTAATGCGAATGAATCTTACCTGGGCGCAGGTTGGCTGTATTCTGAAATATACCCGCCCGGCCTGGTGGCGCGGTGAAACGCCCGCCAGCCACAGCTATTTAATGAAGAAGCCTGGTTATTATTTAGCCGAAGAAGGCTATATTGCGAGGTTACGTAAAGAACTGGATCTGGCGCCTTACAATCGCTTCCCATTAACGTGGATTATGGAAGCGGCGGATGATATCTCATATTGCGTCGCCGATCTGGAAGATGCGGTAGAAAAGCGAATTTTCAGCGTGGAGCAACTCTATCAGCATCTTTACGATGCGTGGGGGCAGCATGAAAAAGGTTCGTTATTTTCTCAGGTGGTAGAAAATGCGTGGGATAAATCACGTTCTAATTCCCTAAGCCGGAGTACAGAAGATCAGTTCTTTATGTATTTACGGGTCAATACGCTGAATAAACTGGTGCCGTATGCGGCCCGACGTTTTATAGATAATATCGCGAAGATTTTTACCGGTGACTTTAATCACGCGCTGCTTGAGGATGATAGCGACTGCAGCCAGTTGCTTGAGTTATATAAAAATGTGGCAATAAAACATGTGTTTAGCCATCCGGATGTAGAGCAGCTGGAATTGCAGGGCTATCGTGTTATTAGCGGCCTGTTAGATATCTATCAGCCGCTGCTGAAATTGTCGCTGGAGGAGTTCAGGTTATTAGTCGAAAAAGAGAGAGTGAGAAGTCTGCCTATCGCTTCGCGACTATTTCAGAAACTTTCAACGCGACATCGGCTGGCCTACGTGGAGGCGGTAAACAAAATTCCGGCAGATACCGCCGAATTTCCGCTGATGGAATACTATTATCGCTGCCGTCTGATCCAGGACTATATTAGCGGGATGACGGACCTGTATGCATGGGATGAATATCGGCGGCTGATGGCGGTAGAATAGCTGCAGGTTTTGTAAAGACGGACAATAATTTTTTACTTTTTGGTAGTGCTTAATTCCGGAACTTAGCGCGATAAAATGACTCTGATAGTCACTTACATAGCAATTCTGCGTTATCTAAAATCGAGATTGAGACATATGAAAAAAACCACGTTAGCAATGAGTGCACTGGCTCTGAGTTTAGGTCTGGCGTTATCCCCGCTCTCTGCGAGCGCGGCAGAAACAGCTTCTTCGGCGACCAATGCGCAGCAGATGCCGAGTCTGGCCCCGATGCTGGAAAAAGTCATGCCATCGGTCGTCAGCATTAACGTTGAAGGCAGCACCACCGTGAACACGCCGCGGATGCCGCGCAACTTCCAGCAGTTCTTCGGCGACAACTCGCCGTTCTGCCAGGACGGTTCTCCGTTCCAGAGTTCTCCGTTCTGTCAGGGCGGCGGGCAAGGCGGTGGCCAGGGCGGCGGCGCGCCGGCTGACGGCGGCCAGCAGCAGAAATTTATGGCGCTCGGCTCCGGGGTGATTATTGATGCGGCGAAAGGCTATGTCGTCACCAACAACCACGTGGTGGACAATGCGACGACCATCAAAGTTCAGCTCAGCGACGGGCGCAAGTTTGACGCCAAAGTGGTGGGGAAAGACCCGCGTTCCGATATTGCGCTGATTCAGATTCAGGATCCGAAAAACCTGTCGGCAATCAAGCTGGCTGATTCTGACGCCCTGCGCGTCGGCGACTACACCGTGGCGATTGGTAACCCGTTTGGCCTGGGCGAAACCGTGACCTCCGGTATTGTTTCCGCTCTCGGCCGCAGCGGCCTGAACGTAGAAAACTACGAAAACTTTATCCAGACGGATGCCGCGATTAACCGCGGTAACTCCGGCGGCGCGCTGGTGAACCTGAACGGCGAGCTGATTGGGATCAATACCGCGATCCTCGCGCCGGACGGCGGCAACATCGGTATCGGCTTCGCCATCCCGAGCAACATGGTGAAAAACCTGAGCGAGCAGATGGTCAAATATGGCCAGGTGAAACGCGGTGAGCTGGGGATCATGGGGACCGAGCTGAACTCCGAGCTGGCAAAAGCGATGAAGGTCGATGCCCAGCGCGGGGCCTTCGTTAGCCAGGTGATGCCGGGTTCCGCCGCGGCGAAAGCCGGAATCAAAGCCGGGGACGTGATCACCTCGCTGAACGGTAAACCGATCAGCAGCTTTGCCGCACTGCGCGCGCAGGTCGGCACGATGCCTATCGGCAGCAAGGTCGAGCTTGGCCTGGTGCGCGATGGCAAACCGGTAACCGCGACCGTCGAGCTGCAGCAGAGCAGCCAGACCCAGGTTGACTCCAGCACTATCTTCAACGGTATCGAAGGGGCTGAAATGAGCAACAAGGGCCAGGATAAAGGCGTGACGGTTAATAACGTTAAGGCCGGGACGCCTGCGGCGCAGATTGGCCTGAAGAAAGGCGATATTATCGTCGGCGCTAACCAGCAGCCGGTGAAAAATATTGCCGACCTGCGCAAAATCTTTGACGCTAAACCGTCGGTTCTGGCGCTGAATATTCAGCGCGGTGATAGCACTATCTACCTGCTGATGCAGTAATCTCTGTCGGCTAAGTCAGCCCCTTCTCCTCGCCCGAGGGAAGGGGTTTTTTTTACCCCGCACGACGCCGATCTTTCATTCTGTGATTCCTTCCACAACTCCATACTTCTCTCCCGTGCTTTGTGCATACGCACAATGCACCGCTAACCTAACTCTTTTATGCTGATGCCCTGCTCAGGGGAGGGTTACATGGCTGGCTGGCATCTTGATACCAAAATGGCGCAGGATATCGTGGCGCGTACCATGCGCATTATTGATACCAATATCAACGTAATGGATGCCCGTGGGCGCATTATCGGCAGCGGCGATCGCGAGCGTATTGGTGAATTGCACGAAGGCGCGCTGCTGGTTCTCTCCCAGGGGCGTATTGTCGATATCGATGATGCGGTGGCCCGTCACCTGCACGGCGTACGTCAGGGGATCAACCTGCCCCTGCGCCTGGAAGGGGAAATTGTCGGCGTCATCGGCCTCACCGGGGAGCCAGAAACGCTGCGCAAGTACGGCGAACTGGTATGCATGACCGCGGAAATGATGCTGGAACAGTCCCGGCTGATGCACCTGTTGGCGCAGGATAGCCGCCTGCGTGAAGAGCTGGTGATGAACCTGATTCAGGCAGAAGAGAACACCCCGGCGCTCACCGAATGGGCGCAGCGCCTGGGAATCGACCTGAATCAGCCGCGGGTGGTGGCCATGATTGAGGTTGACAGCGGCCAGCTGGGCGTGGATAGCGCCATGGCGGAGCTGCAGCAGCTGCAGACCGCTCTGACCACTCCCGACCGTAATAACCTGGTGGCGATTGTCTCATTAACTGAGATGGTGGTTCTTAAGCCCGCGCTGAACGCCTTTGGCCGCTGGGACGCCGAGGATCACCGCAAACGGGTCGACCAGCTTATTGCCAGGATGAAAGAAAACGGCCAGCTGCGGTTTCGCGTGGCGTTAGGCAACTTCTTTACCGGGCCCGGCAGCATTGCGCGTTCGTATCGTACCGCTCGCACCACCATGATGGTTGGCAAGGAGCGCATGCCGGAGAGCCGGAGCTATTTTTATCAGGATTTGATGCTGCCGGTGCTGCTTGATAGTCTGCGCGGCGGCTGGCAGGCCAACGAGCTTGCCCGCCCGCTGGTTCGCCTGAAGGCGATGGACAATAACGGCCTGCTGCGCCGCACGCTGCAGGCCTGGTTTCGCCATAACGTTCAGCCGCTGGCGACCTCGAAGGCGCTGTTTATTCATCGGAATACGCTGGAGTATCGGCTGAATCGTATTTCAGAGCTAACGGGGCTGGATCTGGGCAGTTTTGACGATCGGCTGCTGCTATATATTGCGCTACAGCTGGATGAACAGAGATAGGGAATAATCCCGGACAAGGGCGCGAACGCCTTATCCGGGCGGCTGTATCCATAGCCCCGACGGGCGTCGCCGGTCAGGGAAGGGGAGCAGGCTTACTTGTTGCGGGTCAGTTTTTCCAGATCGGCTTCAATTTCGCTGATCTTATGGGTGACGACGCTTTCCAGATGACGCAGATCGTCAAGGATCTTACGTTTCAGATCGACTTCAGTGCGATCGCGCTGACAGATCTGATCGAGCTCATCAATAACGTAGCGCAGGTTGGGACTGATCTCCTGCACTTCTTTATAGCCCTGGCCTACGCCATCGGCGACAACGGTCTTACGCTGACGCGGATATTTAAACTTAACGCTTTTGGCGAAAAACTCGCCCTTATCCTTCTGAAAATAGATTTTCAGAATGTCGTTGTTAGCTTCCTGCCGCAGGCTATAGCGATCGATTTCATCAGGATTGGTAATGCCAAGACTTTTCAGATTATCGTACATAACGGTACCTTTGATATCATCATAACCTTTGAATAATTAACGAAAAAACCAATCTTCGCCAGCGTCAAATATAAAAAAAGCGGGGTATCTCCCGCTTTTTATACTGCTTAGTCGATGGTACGCAGCAGTTCGTTAATGCCGACCTTGCCGCGAGTTTTCGCATCAACCTTCTTCACGATCACCGCGCAGTACAGGCTGTACTTGCCATCTTTCGACGGCAGGTTGCCGGAAACCACCACCGAGCCGGCCGGTACGCGACCGTAGAAGACTTCGCCGGTTTCGCGGTCGTAGATCTTGGTGCTCTGGCCGAGGTACACGCCCATGGAGATAACGGAGCCCGCTTCGACGATAACGCCTTCGACAACTTCAGAACGCGCGCCGATAAAGCAGTTATCTTCGATGATGGTTGGGTTAGCCTGCAGCGGTTCCAGCACGCCGCCGATACCCACGCCGCCGGAGAGGTGCACGTTTTTACCGATCTGCGCGCAGGAGCCGACGGTAGCCCAGGTATCAACCATGCTGCCTTCATCAACGTAGGCGCCGATGTTGACGTAGGACGGCATCAGCACGGTGTTGCGGGCAATGAATGCGCCCTGACGAACGGCCGCCGGCGGAACCACGCGGAAGCCCTCTTTCTGGAAACGCGCTTCATCGTAGTCGGCGAATTTCATCGGTACTTTATCGAAGTAGCGGCTTTCCGCACCGTCGATAACCTGGTTATCGTTAATACGGAAAGAGAGCAGAACCGCTTTCTTCAGCCACTGGTGGGTAACCCACTGGCCATCGATCTTTTCAGCGACACGCAGAGCGCCGGAATCAAGCAGGGAAATAACCTGGTTAACCGCTTCGCGGGTTACGGTATCCACATTTGCCGGCGTGATGTCGGCGCGACGCTCAAAGGCGGACTCAATAACATTCTGTAATTGCTGCATTGTTTACTCTTTCTCTATTACACATAAAAGTTCGTTACCCTTTATCGTTTGGATTGAGGGCCTCTGTCAACCGTTGTTGTACTTCTTGTTGCAGCTCGTTATTAAGCGCACGCCGGTCTGCTGTAGCGATTATAAATAAATCTTCTACTCGCTCCCCAATTGTCGTAATTCTGGCCCCGTGAAGGGAAATATTGAGGTCGGCGAAGACCTGGCCGACCCGGGCCAGCAGGCCGGGCTGATCGAGCGCAATCAGCTCAAGGAACGATTTTCGATCGGTATGCGTGGGCAGGAAATTGACCTCGGTGGCGACGGAGAAATGGCGCAGTTTTGCCGCCTGTCGGCGCGGAGCCGGCGGCTGCCAGACTGCGCTGGGTAATGGTCTGCTCCAGACCAAGGCGGATCATCTCGTGGCGATCGGCGGAGAGCGGGCTGCCGTCCGGTTCGAGCACAATAAAGGTGTCCATCGCCATGCCGTCGCGGGTGGTAAAGACCTGGGCGTCGTGAACGCTCAGATTTCGGCGGTCAAGCTCGCCGCAGACGGCGGCGAACAGATACGGTCGATCCGGACTCCAGATAAAAATTTCGGTACCGCCGCGCGTGGCCTGCGAACTGAGCAGAATCATCGGCTTATTGAGGTCGTGTTGGAGCAAATTACGCGCATGCCAGGCGAGCTGATTTGGCGTGTGGCGCACGAAGTAGTTAGCCCGGCAGCGGCTCCAGATTTGATGCAGGGCCTCTTCATTAATGTTTTCCATCCGCAGCAGCGCCAGCGCCTGCAGCTGATGATGGCGAACCCGTTCGCGCATATCCGGCGTGCTTTGCATACCGCGGCGCAGTCTGTTTTTCGGTGGCGAAATAGAGCTCGCGCAGCAGGCTCTGCTTCCAGCTGTTCCACAGGGTTTCGTTGGTGGCGCAGATGTCGGCGACGGTCAGGCACACCAGGTAGCGCAGGCGGTTTTCGGTTTGCACTTCTTCGGCGAACTGCTTGATGACCTCGGGATCCTGAATATCACGACGCTGGGCGGTGACGGACATTAGCAGATGATGGCGAACCAGCCAGGCGACCAGCTGGGTTTCCCGCGAGTTCAGGCCGTGCAGCTCGGCAAACTTCAGGACGTCCTGGGCGCCGAGCACCGAGTGGTCGCCGCCGCGGCCTTTAGCAATGTCGTGGAACAGGGCGGCAATCAGGATTAGCTCCGGATGGGTCAGGCGCGGCCACAGTTCAACGCACAGCGGATGGCGGCTGCGGGTCTCCTCTTTGGCAAAGCTCTCCAGCTTCAGCAGGACGCGGATCGTGTGTTCGTCCACGGTGTAGGCGTGGAACAGATCGAACTGCATCTGGCCGACGATATGCGACCACTGCGGCATGTATGCCCACAGTACGCTGTGGCGATGCATCGGCAGCAGCCCGCGGCTGACCGCGCCCTGGTGGCGCAGCATGCTGAGAAAAATGGTTCGCGCTTCCGGGATATAGCACAGCGGCTGCGTCAGATGGCGGCGCGCGTGGCGCAGATGGCGCAGCGTCGTGGAGTAGATGCCGGTGATGCTGCTGTTGCGCACCATAATATAGAACATGCGCAGAATCGCCTGCGGCTCGCGGATGAACAGCGTATCGTCGCGCAGATCGATCAGCGAGCCGCGCAGACTGAAAATCATCGTCAATCGGCCGCGGCTTTTCATCTTCGGTCAGCGCAAGGATGGCTTCATCAAACAGCTGCAGCAGCATATGGTTCAGCTCGCTTACCCGGCGGGTAACGCGGAAGAAATCCTTCATCATATGCTCGATGGGCTGGTTCCTTTCGCCTTCATAGCCTAAGCGACGGGCGACGCTGAGCTGGCGGTCGAAGAGTAATCGGTTATCGTAGCGGGTTAGCTCCAGGTGTAGGGCGAATCGAATTCGCCACAGCTGATGCAGGCATTCGTTGAGCTCGTTGCGTTCCGCCTCCGTCAGGAAGCCGAAGCCCACCATTTCATCCATCGAGGTGGCGCCGAAGTGGCGGCGCGCGACCCACTGCAGGGTATGAATATCCCGCAGGCCGCCGGGGCTGCTTTTCACATCCGGCTCAAGGTTATAGCTGGTGCCGTGATAGCGCTGATGGCGTTCGTTCTGCTCCTCTACCTTGGCGGCGAAGAACTTCTCTGACGGCCAGAAGCCGTCGCTAAAAATGTGCTTTTGCAGCTCAAGAAATAGCGCGACGTCGCCGATTAGCAGGCGCGATTCAATCAGGTTGGTGGCGACGGTCAGGTCGGATAGACCTTCCAGCAGGCACTCTTCGAGGGTGCGCACGCTGTGCCCGACCTCCAGTTTGACGTCCCACAGCAGCGTCAGCAGCTCGCCGACCTTCTGCGCGCGCTCATCGGAGAGCTTTTTGCGGCTTAATATTAGCAGGTCGACGTCGGAGAGCGGGTGCAGTTCACCGCGCCCGTAGCCGCCTACCGCTACCAGGGCGATGTCGCAAACTGACCCGAAGCCGTACTCCACCCACAGGCGCTGCAGCAGCTGGTCGATAAACTCGGTGCGGGCCTCAATCAGCCGCTCCGCGGCGGTGCCGGCATCGAAAGCCTCGCCCAGCCAGCGCTGGAAAAGTTCGAGATGGGACTTAATCGTTGCGCAGGTTAAATCATCCTGCGGCCAGGCGCCCGGATTCTCAGGTTGGCCTGAGAGGGCAGGGGAGACAGTGTCAGGTAAAGAGTTGCTCATCGCGTCACCATAATAAAAAACTATCGCCCATACAAAATCGCCGGGAGCGATTTTTAACGTCGCCCGCGACGGCCCACAGGAAGCCCGTCATAAAAAAGCCGGCTGGCGCCGGCTTTTCGTTATGCTTCGTGCGAGATTATCGCCAGGATAGTGTCATCCGGGCGTAACGTCAGAATTTCGCAGCCGTTATCCGTCACCACAATAGTATGCTCGTACTGGGCAGACAAGCTCCGATCTTTAGTTTTCACCGTCCAGCCGTCTTTCATGCTGCGGATCTCTTTTTTACCGGCGTTGACCATCGGCTCGATGGTAAAGGTCATTCCCGGCTTGAGCACCACGTTGGTCTCCGGGGAGTCGTAGTGCAGCACCTGCGGCTCTTCATGGAAGCCGCGGCCAATGCCGTGTCCGCAGTATTCACGCACCACGGAAAAACCTTCCGCTTCGACAAATTTCTGAATGGCCGCACCGATTGCCCGCAGGTTGATGCCGGGCTTGACCATCTTCAGGGCCAGATAGAGGCTCTCCTGAGTGACGCGGCACAGGCGTTCGCCGAGAATTGTCGGCTTGCCGACGATAAACATTTTGGAGGTGTCGCCGTGGAACTCATCCTTAATGACTGTGACGTCAACGTTGACGATATCGCCGTCTTTCAGCAGTTTTTCATCGTCCGGGATACCGTGGCACACCACTTCGTTAATCGAGATACACACCGATTTCGGGAAACCATGGTAGCCGAGGCAGGCGGAGATCGCTTTCTGCTCATTGACGATGTAATCGTTACAGATGCGGTCCAGCTCGCCGGTGCTGACGCCCGGTTTTACATAGGGTTCAATCATTTCGAGCACTTCGGCGGCCAGGCGGCCAGCGACGCGCATTTTTTCGATGTCTGCAGATGTCTTGATAGAAATAGCCATGGATTGTGTCCAGCTGTGTCGGTTTTTTCGACAATAATAGAGTAAGTCCCGCCAATGTTAACAGTCCGGGCGACCTGGTGCCAAATTGAGAATCATTAACAGCACTCTGCGTCAACAAGAGTTGGTGTCCAATCCTGTTTTGTGATATAAAGCGCGCCGGACTTCCGTTCCATTTCGTACTACACAGGATGGACTGAAGCGACAAATCTCACTTTGTGTATATAACACACACGTATCGACACATATTCCGGGGTGCCCTTTGGGGTCGGTAATATGGGATACGTGGAGGCATAACCCCAACTTTATCTATAGAGGTTTTAAACATGGCAACTGTTTCCATGCGCGACATGCTCAAGGCTGGTGTTCACTTTGGTCACCAGACCCGTTACTGGAACCCGAAAATGAAGCCTTTCATCTTCGGCGCGCGTAACAAAGTTCACATCATCAACCTTGAGAAAACTGTACCGATGTTCAACGAAGCTCTGGCTGAACTGAACAAGATCTCTGCTCGTAAAGGTAAAATCCTTTTCGTTGGTACTAAACGCGCTGCAAGCGAAGCGGTAAAAGACGCTGCTAACAGCTGCGATCAGTTCTTCGTGAACCATCGCTGGTTGGGCGGTATGCTGACTAACTGGAAAACCGTTCGTCAGTCCATCAAACGTCTGAAAGACCTGGAAACTCAGTCCCAGGACGGTACCTTCGAGAAGCTGACCAAGAAAGAAGCGCTGATGCGTACTCGTGAACTGGCCAAGCTGGAAAACAGCCTGGGCGGTATCAAAGACATGGGCGGCCTGCCGGACGCACTGTTTGTTATCGATGCAGACCACGAACACATCGCTATCAAAGAAGCAAACAACCTGGGTATCCCGGTATTTGCTATCGTTGATACCAACTCCGATCCGGACGGCGTAGATTTCGTTATCCCGGGTAACGACGATGCAATCCGCGCTGTTAGCCTGTACCTGGGCGCAGTAGCTGCAACCGTGCGTGAAGGTCGTTCTCAGGATCTGGCTTCTCAAGCGGAAGAAAGCTTCGTAGAAGCTGAATAATAAGGTCTAGCCCTTATTTAGTACCGTGTATAAATAGGGGCCTATATTTGGCCCCTTTTTCACTTTTAAACCTGCCTGGTTCCTGGAACCGGGCAGGTCATATCTCTCCCGAGGATTAAAGAATGGCTGAAATTACCGCATCCCTGGTAAAAGAGCTGCGCGAACGTACTGGCGCAGGCATGATGGATTGCAAAAAAGCGCTGACTGAAGCGAACGGCGACATCGAGCTGGCAATCGAAAACATGCGTAAATCCGGCGCGATCAAAGCGGCGAAAAAAGCAGGCAACGTTGCTGCTGACGGCGTGATCATCACCAAAATCGACGGCACCTACGGCATCATCCTGGAAGTTAACTGCCAGACTGACTTCGTAGCGAAAGACGGCGGTTTCCAGGCATTTGCTAACAAAGTTCTGGATGCAGCCGTTGCCGGTAAAATCACCGACGTTGAAGTTCTGAAAGCGCAGTTCGAAGAAGAGCGCGTTGCGCTGGTTGCTAAAATCGGTGAGAACATCAACATCCGTCGCGTTTCTGCCCTGGAAGGCGAAGTTCTGGGTTCATACCAGCACGGCGCGCGTATCGGCGTTCTGGTTGCCGCTAAAGGCGCAGACCAGGAGCTGGTTAAACAGACTGGCTATGCACATCGCTGCAAGCAAGCCGGAATTCGTTAAGCCGGAAGACGTTTCTGCTGAAGTGGTAGAGAAAGAGTACCAGGTTCAGCTGGACATCGCGATGCAGTCCGGTAAGCCGAAAGAGATCGCAGAGAAAATGGTTGAAGGCCGCATGAAGAAATTCACCGGCGAAGTTTCTCTGACCGGCCAGCCTTTCGTTATGGACCCAAGCAAATCTGTTGCTCAACTGCTGAAAGAGCACAATGCAGACGTGACTGGCTTCATCCGCTTTGAAGTGGGCGAAGGCATCGAAAAAGTTGAGACTGACTTTGCAGCAGAAGTTGCTGCGATGTCCAAGCAGTCTTAATTTTTTAAAAGGAGCCGCCTGAGGGCGGCTTCTTTTTGCGCCCATTTTGTAAATTCAGCCAACCGCTTATAGTGGCTGCGCTGAAAAGCGACATACAATGTCGCCAGAATTAATTCATCTCACTCGTTGACAGTCTCAGGAAAGAAACATGGCTACCAATGCAAAACCCGTCTACAAACGTATTCTGCTTAAGTTAAGTGGCGAAGCTCTGCAGGGATCGGAAGGTTTCGGTATTGATGCAAGCATACTTGACCGTATGGCTCAGGAGATCAAAGAACTGGTTGAACTGGGTATTCAGGTTGGCGTAGTGATTGGTGGCGGTAACCTGTTCCGTGGTGCTGGTCTGGCGAAAGCGGGTATGAACCGCGTTGTGGGCGACCACATGGGCATGCTGGCAACGGTTATGAACGGCCTGGCAATGCGTGACTCTCTCCATCGCGCCTATGTGAACGCTCGCTTGATGTCAGCGATTCCGCTGAACGGCGTTTGCGATAACTACAGCTGGGCAGAGGCGATCAGCCTGCTGCGGGCTAACCGCGTGGTGATCCTTTCCGCGGGTACCGGCAACCCGTTCTTCACCACCGACTCCGCAGCCTGCCTGCGCGGTATTGAAATTGAAGCCGACGTGGTGCTGAAAGCGACCAAAGTCGACGGCGTATTTACCGCCGACCCGGCTAAAGATCCGTCTGCGACCATGTACGATCAGCTGAGCTACAGCGAAGTGCTCGATAAAGAGCTGAAGGTTATGGATCTGGCGGCCTTTACCCTGGCGCGTGACCATAAATTACCGATTCGCGTGTTCAATATGAACAAACCCGGCGCGCTGCGCCGCGTGGTGATGGGCGAAAAAGAAGGGACGTTAATTACGGAATAATTTCCGTAATACGTTTCATCGTTCAGGCTGTCTCTGCGTTGGCTGCTTTTGAACCCCGGTCGCTGGCTTCAGTAAGCCGCCGGGAATGAGTAAGGGATATTTCGGTTCCTCACCTAAGGCAGCCTTCGGCCGTGCAGATTCGTTGCTGACGGATTTGTCGCTCCGCTGTCCGCCTTGATACAACGTGAATGATTTTGTGTAGAAATGAAGGTAAGATTCCGCTCTACCTTAGTTAGTAGCGGTTTTTAGTCAGACGCGCCCGGGGCGTCGTCATGAATTAAACGAGACTATACTTAGCTCACCTGATAGCAGCTGTGCGGCGTTTAGTCTGCCTGAGACAAGTTTCCAAGGATTAGTAACGTGATTAACGACATCAGAAAAGATGCTGAAGTGCGCATGGAAAAATGCGTTGAAGCGTTCAAAAACCAAATCAGCAAAATCCGCACGGGTCGCGCTTCCCCCAGCCTGCTGGACGGCATCGTCGTACCATATTACGGCACGCCTACTCCGCTGCGTCAGCTGGCAAGCGTAACGGTAGAAGACTCCCGTACGCTGAAAATCAACGTATTCGACCGCTCCCTGAGCGCGGCCGTTGAAAAAGCGATCATGGCTTCCGACCTCGGTCTGAACCCAAGCTCTGCGGGCAGCGATATCCGCGTTCCGCTGCCTCCGCTGACCGAAGAGCGTCGTAAAGATCTGACTAAGATCGTACGCGCCGAAGCCGAACAGGCCCGCGTGTCGGTACGTAACGTTCGTCGCGATGCTAACGATAAAGTGAAAGCGCTGCTGAAAGACAAAGAGATCAGCGAAGATGACGATCGCCGTTCTCAGGACGACGTGCAGAAAATGACTGATGCCGCGATTAAGAAAGTGGATGCGGCGCTGGCAGATAAAGAAGCGGAACTGATGCAGTTCTGATTTCCTGCCGTTATGCCCGTCCTCATTGCCGTTTGATAAACGGGACGGGCGTACAGTCTGAAACGCCGTACAGAAGACCGAACGTTCAGCTCCAGGGAGTGCGTCGAAAGGTCGGCCCTGTAGCCTTTAGCTCTCTTGTTGAAGGCTATATACCGCCTGATTGCCTCCTGATTGTTGATGTGCAAAGGTCTGCTGGCGGCGTTTTTCTTTTATCCTGTCTTACTTCTTCTGGACGCCTCATGAAGCTCTTAACCGTTCTCGGTTCGACCGGTTCAATTGGCTGCAGCACGCTGGATGTCGTGCGCCATAACCCCGATCGCTTTTCCGTCGCCGCGCTGGTCGCGGGGAAAAATGTCGACCGCATGGTTGAACAATGTCTGGAATTCGCCCCCCGCTACGCGGTCATGGATGATGCGAAAAGCGCCGAATCTTTGCGTATCGCGCTGCGCGAACGCGCCAGCCGTACCGAAGTCCTGAGCGGCCAGCACGCCGCGGCGGAAATTGCCGCACTGGATGACGTTGACCAGGTGATGGCGGCGATTGTCGGCGCCGCAGGCCTGGTTCCGACGCTCGCGGCCATTCGCGCCGGCAAAACGGTGTTGCTAGCCAACAAAGAGGCGCTGGTGACCTGCGGTCGTCTGTTTATGGACGCAGTGCAGCAGTCCGGCGCGCGCTTGTTACCCGTCGATAGCGAACATAACGCTATTTTTCAGAGTATGCCGGAAACAATTCAACACAATCTGGGATACGCTGACTTAACGCAGAACGGCGTCTCGTCGATTCTGCTTACCGGTTCTGGTGGTCCTTTCCGGGAAACAGCACTCTCTGAGCTGGCGGCAATGACGCCGGATCAGGCCTGCCGCCACCCTAACTGGGCAATGGGACGTAAAATTTCCGTCGATTCTGCCACGATGATGAATAAGGGGCTGGAGTATATCGAAGCCCGCTGGCTGTTCAACGCTTCGGCCCGGCAGATGGAAGTGCTGATCCACCCGCAATCCGTTATCCATTCAATGGTGCGCTATCGTGATGGCAGCGTTCTCGCGCAGCTCGGTGAGCCGGATATGCGTACGCCGATCGCCCACACCATGGGATGGCCGCAGCGTCTGAACTCCGGGGCTGAAGCGCTGGATTTCTGCCGTCTGAGCAATCTGAGCTTTGCCGCGCCGGATTATGAACGTTATCCGTGCCTGAAGCTGGCGATGGAAGCGTTTGATGTCGGCCAGGCGGCGACGACGGCGCTGAATGCCGCCAATGAAATTTCGGTAGCCGCGTTCCTCGCTACGGAGATTCGCTTCACCGATATTGCGGCGGTTAACCTGGCGGTGCTGGATCGGCTGGCGCTGGATGAGCCGCAAAGTATTGAAGAAGTTCTGATTGTCGATGCCCGGGCGAGAGCGGCTGCTCGCCAGCAGCTGAAACATCTGGCGGCGCGGGGCTGACCGACGCAATACGTTGTGATATTTGTGGGCGCTGGGCTTCAGTGATATAGTCTGCGCCACCCGATCGTTGTCTAAGATTGCGGTGGCCGTGGCATGACACGGCTTTTTTGCGTAAAGCTTTTGGTTGTTCTCTGCGATTAGCCGCGGCCTCGGCACTGGATAAAAATGCGTATATAGCGCTGACCGGTTGCTTGCGTTTAGCGGCGTGGCTAATCCTTATTATGGACTTAAAACGCGTTATGTTGTCTGCTAATCAAACTGTCAGCGAAATATCACCTGTACATGGCTGCCGTCATGTCGCCATCATTATGGATGGCAACGGACGCTGGGCGAAACAGCAAGGGAAAATTCGCGCATTCGGCCATAAAGCCGGAGCGAAGTCAGTCCGTCGCGCAGTTTCCTTCGCGGCGAACAATGGTATTGAAGCGTTGACGCTATACGCATTCAGCAGTGAGAACTGGAACCGTCCGGCGCAGGAAGTCAGCGCGCTGATGGAGCTGTTCGTCTGGGCGCTGGATAGCGAAGTCAAAAGCCTGCACCGGCATAACGTTCGTCTGCGTATCATCGGCGAAACCACGCGTTTTAACGCTCGCCTGCAGGAGCGGATCCGCAAAGCGGAAGCGCTTACTGAGAACAACACTGGCTTAACGCTGAATATTGCGGCGAACTACGGTGGACGCTGGGATATCGTTCAGGGCGTCCGCAATCTGGCCGAACAGGTAAAAAACGGGTTACTTCAGCCCGAACAGATCACGGAAGACATGCTGAGTCAGCAGGTCTGTATGCATGAACTGGCACCTGTAGATTTAGTTATTAGGACCGGGGGAGAGCATCGCATCAGTAATTTTTTGATTTGGCAAATTGCCTATGCCGAACTTTACTTTACCGATGTTCTTTGGCCCGATTTTGCTGAACAGGACTTTGAAGGTGCACTCCATGCCTTTGTTAATCGTGAGCGTCGTTTCGGCGGCACTGAGCCGGGTGGCAGCAATGCCTGATGGGGGTCGCTTTTGCTGAAGTATCGCCTGATATCGGCTTTTGTTTTGATCCCCGTGGTGATTGCGGCGCTGTTCCTGTTGCCGCCTGCGGGTTTCGCCATCGTCACGCTGGTCGTTTGTATGCTCGCCGCGTGGGAGTGGGGGCAGCTGAGCGGCTTCACCTCAACGACCCAACGCGTCTGGCTGGCGCTGCTCTGCGGCCTGCTGTTGGCGCTGATGCTTTTCCTTATGCCTGAATATCACTATGACGTCCATCAACCGGTGGTTGAAGGGGCGCTGTGGGCATCGCTGGGCTGGTGGGTTGCGGCCCTGCTGCTGGTACTTTCCTACCCGGCTTCCGCCGCCTTTTGGCGGAACTCTAAAACCCTGCGCCTGGTTTTTGGCATCCTGACCATTGTTCCTTTTTTCTGGGGCATGCTGACGCTGCGCGCATGGCACTACGCGGATAACCATTACAGCGGCGCGCTGTGGCTACTGTATGTGATGATTCTGGTTTGGGGCGCGGACTCCGGCGCCTACATGTTTGGCAAAATGTTCGGTAAGCACAAGCTGGCGCCGAAGGTTTCACCGGGCAAAACCTGGCAGGGTTTTTTTGGCGGGCTGGTTACCGCCGCGGTTATTTCCTGGGCATACGGCCTGTGGGCGAATCTCGAAGTTACGCCGGCTGTACTGCTCACTTGCTCTATTGTTGCGGCGCTGGCTTCGGTGCTCGGCGACCTGACGGAAAGTATGTTTAAGCGAGAGGCCGGCATCAAGGATAGCGGGCATCTGATTCCCGGACACGGCGGAATTCTGGATCGTATCGATAGCCTGACGGCGGCGGTTCCGGTATTCGCGTGTCTGCTATTGTTGGTCTTCAGGACGATTTGACGGAAGGTTTTATGCTAAGCGTTCTCTGGAATTTGGCCGCCTTTATCATTGCGCTGGGCGTATTGATCACCGTGCATGAGTTTGGCCATTTCTGGGTGGCTCGTCGCTGCGGCGTTCGCGTAGAACGCTTCTCCATCGGTTTTGGCAAAGCGCTATGGCGGCGCTTTGACAAGCAGGGAACGGAATTCGTTATCGCCCTTATCCCACTCGGCGGTTACGTCAAGATGCTCGACGAGCGCGTCGAGCCGGTGGCGCCTGAGATACGCCACTGCGCTTTCAATAACAAAACCGTCGGTCAGCGCGCCGCGATAATCGCCGCCGGACCGATCGCGAACTTCATTTTTGCCATCTTTGCCTACTGGCTGGTGTTTATCATCGGTGTCCCTGGCGTTCGTCCGGTTGTTGGCGAAATAGTACCCGATTCGATTGCCGCACACGCACAAATTGCAAAAGGAACGGAACTTAAAGCGATAGATGGCATCGAAACGCCTGATTGGGATGCTGTGCGTATGGCGCTGGTAACGAAGATCGGCGACCCGCAAACAATAGTTTCGGTCGCCCCTTTCGGGACAAGCCAACGCCAGGATAAAATCCTCGATTTACGCCACTGGGCGTTCGAGCCGGACAAACAGGATCCGGTGACATCGCTGGGCATTCAGCCCCGGAGCGCGCAGGTTGATACGGCTCTGGCAGAAGTACAATCGAATTCGGCAGCGCAGAAGGCGGGTTTGCAAGCGGGCGACAGGATCGTTAAAGTCGATGGTCAACCGTTAACGCAGTGGATGACGTTTGTTAATCTGGTGCGTGATAACCCCGGCAAGGCGCTGGTTTTGGACATCGAACGGCAGGGGAGTCCTCTGTCAGTGACGCTGACACCAGATTCGAAGTCCGGTAGTAAAGGTCAGGCTGAGGGATTTGCAGGGGTTGTGCCTAAGGTCATCCCGCTGCCCGATGAATATAAGACAGTTCGTCAGTACGGGCCGTTTGCCGCCATCGCTGAAGCCACGGATAAAACCTGGCAACTGATGTCGCTAACGGTCAGGATGCTGGGTAAATTGATAACCGGTGATGTCAAACTGAACAACCTCAGCGGGCCGATTTCTATCGCCCAGGGGGCTGGAATGTCAGCGGAGTTTGGGTTGATTTACTATCTGATGTTCCTTGCGCTGATAAGCGTGAACCTCGGAATAATCAACCTGTTCCCGCTTCCCGTCCTGGACGGGGGGCACCTGCTGTTTTTAGCGATTGAAAAGCTAAAAGGCGGGCCGGTATCCGAGCGAGTTCAAGACTTTAGTTATCGCATTGGCTCAATACTGCTGGTGTTGTTAATGGGGCTTGCACTTTTCAATGATTTCTCTCGGTTGTAAGAGAGTTTGTTAGGAAGAACGCATAATAACGATGGCGATGAAAAAGTTGCTCATAGCGTCGCTGCTGTTTAGCAGCGCAACCGTATACGGTGCTGAAGGGTTCGTGGTGAAGGACATTCATTTCGAAGGCTTGCAGCGTGTCGCTGTTGGTGCGGCCCTCCTCAGTATGCCAGTGCGTCCTGGCGATACGGTGACCGATGATGATATCAGTAACACCATTCGCGCTCTGTTTGCCACCGGCAACTTTGAGGACGTCCGCGTCCTGCGCGATGGTGATACCCTGCTGGTGCAGGTGAAAGAGCGCCCAACGATTGCCAGCATCACTTTCTCCGGCAACAAGTCGGTGAAGGATGACATGCTCAAGCAAAACCTTGAGGCATCCGGCGTGCGCGTGGGCGAGTCCCTCGACCGCACAACGCTCGCTGATATCGAGAAAGGGCTGGAAGATTTCTACTATAGCGTCGGTAAGTACAGCGCCAGCGTAAAAGCTGTCGTCACGCCGCTGCCGCGTAACCGCGTCGACCTGAAGCTGGTGTTCCAGGAAGGCGTCTCGGCGAAAATCCAGCAGATCAACATTGTCGGTAACCATGCATTCAGCACCGATGAACTGATTTCAACCTTCCAGCCTGCGCGACGAAGTGCCGTGGTGGAACGTGGTCGGCGATCGCAAATACCAGAAGCAGAAGCTGGCAGGGGATCTCGAAACGCTGCGCAGCTATTACCTGGATCGCGGCTACGCGCGTTTCAACATCGACTCCACCCAGGTGAGCCTGACGCCGGATAAAAAAGGCATCTATATCACCGTGAACATTACCGAAGGCGATCAGTACAAGCTGTCGGGTGTGCAGGTGACGGGCGATCTGGCGGGACATTCGGCGGAAATCGAAGCGTTGACCAAAGTCGAGCCGGGCGAGCTGTATAACGGCGCAAAAGTGACCAAAATGGAGAATGACATTAAGAAACTCCTCGGTCGCTACGGTTACGCCTATCCGCGCGTTCAGTCGCAGCCGGAAATCAACGACGCCGACAAGACCGTGAAGCTCCACGTCAATGTCGATGCCGGGAACCGCTACTACGTACGTAAAATTCGCTTTGAAGGCAACGATACCTCTAAAGATTCCGTTCTGCGTCGCGAAATGCGCCAGATGGAAGGGGCGTGGCTGGGCAGCGACCTGGTTGACCAGGGTAAAGACCGTCTGAACCGTTTAGGCTATTTCGAAACCGTTGATACCGATACCCAGCGCGTGCCGGGCAGTCCGGATCAGGTCGACGTGGTTTATAAGGTCAAAGAGCGTAATACCGGCAGCTTCAACTTCGGCGTCGGCTACGGTACTGAGAGCGGTGTGAGCTTCCAGGCGGGCGTTCAGCAGGACAACTGGTTAGGTACCGGCTATTCCGTTGGCATTAACGGTACCAAAAACGATTACCAGACCTATACTGAACTGTCGGTCACTAACCCGTATTTCACCGTGGATGGCGTCAGCCTCGGTGGTCGTATCTTCTATAACGACTTTGACGCAAGCGATGCGGATCTGTCCGACTATACCAACAAAAGCTATGGTACGGACGTGACGCTGGGCTTCCCGGTTAACGAATACAACACCCTGCGAGCGGGACTGGGGTATGTTCATAACTCCTTGTCCAACATGAAGCCGCAGGTAGCGATGTGGCGCTATCTGAACTCTCTTGGGCAATACCCAAGTACGACGAACGATAGCAACGGCTTCAGCGCTAACGACTTCACTTTCAACTACGGTTGGACGTATAACAAGCTGGACCGCGGTTTCTTCCCGACGGAAGGTTCGCGCGTTAACCTGAATGGTAAAGTGACCATTCCAGGTTCAGATAACGAATATTACAAAGCCACGCTGGATACGGCGACCTACGTACCGATCGATGACGATCACAAGTGGGTGGTTCTGGGACGTACCCGCTTTGGCTACGGTGACGGCCTGGGTGGTAAAGAGATGCCGTTCTACGAGAACTTCTACGCCGGTGGTTCAAGCACCGTGCGCGGGTTCCAGTCGAACACCATTGGTCCGAAAGCGGTCTATTTCCCGGCCAGCAGCCGTCATGATGATGACAGCGGCTACACTAATGACTGTAAGAGCACCGCATCTGCGCCATGTGAATCAGATGATGCCGTGGGCGGTAACGCCATGGCGGTCGCCAGCCTGGAGATGATTACGCCGACGCCGTTTATCAGCGATAAGTATGCGAACTCGGTCCGTACTTCCTTCTTCTGGGATATGGGTACCGTGTGGGATACGCACTGGGATTCGAGCGCCTACGCAGGTTATCCGGATTATGGCGATCCGAGCAACATCCGCATGTCCGCAGGTATTGCGATACAGTGGATGTCGCCGTTGGGGCCGTTGGTATTCTCCTACGCCCAACCGTTTAAAAAGTACGAGGGAGACAAGGCCGAGCAGTTCCAGTTTAACATTGGTAAAACCTGGTAACTGTAGGGCGACAAAGGAATGTAAGTGCAGTATCGCGCTGACTTTAGGCGATAACCTCGGTTGTCGCCTGGCCACGCAAATAACGGTACCCCTGGGTACTCATGGGATGGTAAGGAGTTAATTGTGAAAAAGTGGTTATTAGCTGCAGGTCTGGGTTTAGCAATGGTAACTTCCGCACAGGCGGCAGATAAAATTGCAATGGTAAACATGAACAGCCTGTTCCAACAGGTTGCCCAGAAAACAGGCGTTTCTAATACGCTGGAAAACGAGTTCAAAGGCCGTGCGAGCGAGCTGCAGCGTATGGAAGGTGACCTGCAGTCTAAAATGCAGCGTCTGCAGTCCATGAAGCCGGGCGCCGATCGTACCAGGCTGGAAAAAGACGTCATGGCTCAGCGCCAGACCTTCTCTCAGAAGGCGCAGTCTTTTGAGCAGGATCGTTCACGTCGTTCTAACGAAGAACGTGGCAAGCTGGTTACCCGTATCCAGACCGCTGTGAAAAGCGTCGCGAACAGCCAGAGCATCGATCTGGTTGTAGATTCTAATGCCGTTGCATACAACAGCAGCGATGTAAAAGACATCACCGCTGATGTGCTGAAACAGGTTAACTAAGTAATGCCTTCAATTCGACTGGCTGATCTTGCGCAGCAGTTGGATGCAGAATTACACGGTGATGGCGATATCGTCATCACCGGCGTTGCATCCATGCAATCTGCAAAAGCGGGCCAAATTACGTTCATGGTAAATCCTAAATACCGTGATCGCCTGGCTGATTGTCAGGCTTCTGCCGTTGTCATGACGCAGGATGATGTACCTTTTGCCCACGGCGCCGCGCTGGTAGTGGGTAATCCCTACCTGACCTACGCGCGCATGGCCCAAATACTTGATACCACGCCGCAGCCGGCGCAGAATGTCGCGCCCAGCGCGGTCATCGATGCCACGGCGAAGCTGGGTAAGAACGTAGCGATCGGCCCTAACGCCGTTATCGAATCCGACGTAGAGCTCGGCGATAACGTGGTTATCGGCGCCGGATGCTTCGTCGGTAAAAAGACCAAAATTGGCGCAGGTTCGCGTTTATGGGCCAACGTCACCGTTTATCACGAGATTGAGATCGGTGACAATTGCCTGATCCAGTCCGGTACCGTTATTGGTGCCGACGGTTTCGGCTACGCCAACGATCGCGGTAACTGGGTGAAGATCCCGCAGCTGGGTCGCGTCATTATTGGCGATCGCGTGGAGATCGGCGCCTGTACCACTATCGACCGCGGGGCGCTGGATGACACCTCGATCGGCAACGGCGTCATTATCGACAACCAGTGCCAGATTGCGCACAACGTCGTGATTGGCGACAATACCGCCGTTGCTGGCGGCGTGATCATGGCGGGTAGCCTGAAAATCGGCCGCTACTGTATGATTGGCGGCGCCAGCGTGATCAACGGTCACATGGAGATCTGCGACAAAGTGACCGTCACCGGGATGGGAATGGTTATGCGTCCTATCACCGAACCCGGCGTTTACTCGTCAGGTATCCCGCTGCAGCCGAATAAGGTTTGGCGTAAAACAGCCGCGCTGGTGATGAATATTGATGATATGAGCAAGCGCCTCAAAGCAGTTGAACGCAAGGTTAATCAGCAAGATTAGCACACCCAGCCAGACGTGATATCTGCCACGCAGCCGATAAAGCGGCTGCCTGGAGGGGAGCGCGTTAAAATTTTCGGCCTGTTGCATTCATAAGATTGCCGCAGGCCGTGTTATTATTGCCTTTTAGTATATTTAGACAGGAAGAGTATTTTGACTACTGACACTCATACTCTGCACATTGAAGAGATTCTGGAACTTCTGCCTCACCGTTACCCGTTCCTGCTGGTAGATCGCGTGCTGGATTTTGAAGAAGGTCGTTTTCTGCGCGCAGTAAAAAATGTTTCTGTTAACGAGCCGTTTTTCCAGGGGCATTTCCCTGGTAAACCGATTTTACCCGGCGTACTGATTCTGGAAGCCATGGCGCAGGCCACCGGCATTCTGGCATTCAAAAGCGTGGGCAAGCTCGAACCGGGCGAACTGTACTACTTTGCCGGGATTGATGAAGCGCGTTTCAAACGTCCGGTAGTGCCAGGCGACCAGATGATTATGGAAGTTACTTTTGAGAAAACCCGCCGCGGCCTGACGCGTTTTAAAGGCGTTGCGCTGGTTGACGGGAAAGTGGTGTGCGAAGCAACGATGATGTGTGCGCGTAGCCGGGAGGCCTGATACGTGATTGATAAAACCGCCTTTATTCATCCTTCAGCCATTGTAGAAGAAGGCGCCGTTATCGGTGCTAACGCTCACATTGGTCCGTTTTGTATTGTTGGTGCTAACGTCAAGATTGGTGAAGGCACCGTACTGAAATCTCATGTTGTGGTTAACGGTCATACTACGATTGGCCGCGATAATGAGATCTATCAGTTCGCTTCCATCGGCGAAGTTAACCAGGATCTGAAATATGCTGGTGAACCGACCCGCGTGGAAATTGGCGATCGCAACCGCATCCGCGAAAGCGTCACCATTCATCGCGGCACAGTACAGGGCGGTGGATTAACGAAGGTGGGCAGCGATAACCTGCTGATGATCAACGCCCACGTGGCGCATGATTGTACGGTCGGCGACCGCTGTATTCTGGCCAATAACGCGACCCTTGCCGGACACGTCTCGCTGGACGATTACGTTATCATCGGCGGCATGACCGCGGTGCATCAGTTCTGCATCATCGGTGCCCACGTGATGGTTGGCGGCTGCTCCGGCGTTGCGCAGGACGTTCCGCCGTTCGTTATTGCCCAGGGCAACCACGCGACGCCGTTTGGCGTCAATATCGAAGGGCTGAAACGCCGCGGCTTCAGCCGCGAAGCGATTACCGCAATTCGTAACGCGTATAAGCTGCTGTACCGCAGCGGCAAAACGCTGGACGAAGCCAAGCCGGAAATCGCCGAACTGGCGGTTCAGTATCCTGAAGTTCAGCCATTTTTCGACTTCTTTGCCCGCTCAACCCGCGGCCTGATTCGTTAATGGCTACACAGCGTCCCCTGACGATTGCCCTGGTCGCCGGAGAAACCTCCGGCGATATTCTTGGTGCAGGTCTGATCCGCGCGCTCAAAGCTCGTATTCCCGATGCGCGCTTTGTGGGGGTAGCGGGGCCGCTAATGCAGGCAGAGGGCTGCGAAGCCTGGTATGAAATGGAAGAGCTGGCGGTGATGGGCATTGTTGAAGTGCTCGGTCGCCTGCGTCGGCTGCTGCATATTCGCGCCGATCTCACCCGCCGCTTCGGCGAGCTGCGTCCCGACGTTTTTGTCGGCATCGACGCGCCGGACTTCAATATCACCCTGGAAGGCAACCTGAAAAAGCAGGGCATCAGGACGATTCATTACGTCAGCCCATCCGTTTGGGCGTGGCGACAAAAACGCGTTTTCAAAATTGGCAGATCGACCGATCTGGTGCTGGCATTCCTGCCTTTCGAAAAAGCGTTTTACGACAAATTTAACGTTCCCTGCCGTTTTATCGGCCACACCATGGCGGATGCGATGCCGCTGGATCCGGATAAAGGCGCCGCGCGCGAGCGTCTGGGCATCGCCCGGGACGCGCACTGCCTGGCGCTGCTGCCGGGGAGCCGCGGGGCAGAGGTTGAAATGCTCAGCGCCGACTTCCTCAAAACCGCGCAGATTTTGCGTCAAAACTATCCCGATCTGCAGGTGCTGGTCCCGCTGGTTAACGCTAAACGGCGTGAGCAGTTTGAACGTATTAAAGCCGAAACGGCTCCGGATCTCCCGGTTCACCTGCTGGACGGTCAGGCGCGTGATGCGATGATTGCCAGCGATGCCGCGCTGCTCGCCTCCGGGACGGCGGCGCTGGAGTGCATGCTGGCCAAGTGTCCGATGGTCGTCGGCTACCGCATGAAGCCGTTTACCTTCTGGCTGGCGAAGCGGCTGGTGAAAACCGATTACGTTTCGCTCCCCAATCTGCTGGCCGGGCGCGAGCTGGTTAAAGAGCTGCTGCAGGATGAGTGTCAGCCGCCGCTGCTTGCCGATGCGCTGCGGCCGCTGCTGGCCGACGGCAAAACCAGCCATGAAATGCACGACACCTTCCGCGCGCTGCATCAACAAATTCGCTGTAATGCTGATGAACAGGCGGCGGACGCGGTACTGGAGTTAGTAAAATGATTGAGTTTGTCTATCCGCATACCCACCTCGTTGCCGGCGTTGATGAAGTTGGACGCGGGCCGCTGGTTGGCGCGGTCGTCACCGCGGCGGTGATCCTCGATCCGGCAAGGCCGATTATTGGCCTGAATGACTCCAAAAAATTAAGCGAAAAGCGTCGCCTGGCGCTGTTTGATGAAATCAAAGAGAAGGCCCTGTCCTGGAGCCTTGGCCGCGCGGAGCCGCACGAGATTGACGAGCTGAATATCCTGCACGCCACGATGCTGGCCATGCAGCGCGCCGTCGCCGGCTTACACATTGCGCCGGAGTTCGTGCTGATTGACGGCAACCGCTGCCCGTCGCTGCCGGTTCCCTCGCTGGCGGTTGTTAAAGGCGATAGCCGGGTGGCGGAAATCAGCGCAGCGTCTATTCTGGCTAAAGTCACGCGCGATGCCGAGATGGTGACGCTGGATCGGCAATTTCCTCAATACGGCTTTGCGCAGCATAAAGGCTATCCCACCGCTTTCCATCTGGAAAAGCTGATAGAGCATGGCGCAACGGAGCATCATCGGCGCAGCTTCGGCCCGGTAAAACGCGTGCTGGGCCTTGCGTCCTGAATCAATACGCAATCAAGTAACGCGGAATCTGAAGATGGCTGAACCACGTTTCGTACACCTCAGGGTGCACAGCGACTATTCCATGATCGACGGGCTGGCGAAAACCGGGCCGCTGGTGAAAAAGGCGGCCGCGTTAGGCATGCCGGCGCTGGCGATCACCGATTTTACCAACCTGTGCGGGCTGGTGAAGTTCTACGGAGCGGGACACGGATCCGGGATCAAACCGATCGTCGGCGCGGATTTTCACGTCCAGTGCGATCTGCTCGGCGATGAGCTGACCGAGATTACCGTTCTGGCGGCCGATAACGCCGGCTATCAAAACCTCACCCTGCTCATTTCCCGCGCCTACCAGCGCGGCTACGGCGCCCTCGGGCCGTGGATCGACAGAGAGTGGCTGGCTGAGCATCAGGAAGGGCTGATTCTGCTCTCCGGCGCGCGCAAAGGCGACGTCGGCGTCTGCATGACGCGCGGCAATGCGGCGCTGGTTGAACAGTGCGTCGCCTTCTACGAAGAACACTTTCCCAATCGCTACTATCTGGAACTGATCCGCACCGGCCGGGCGGACGAAGAGACCTATCTGCACGCCGCCGTACGGCTGGCGGAGGAGCGCGGGCTGCCGGTGGTGGCAACGAACGACGTGCGCTTCCTGGAGACCGGCGACTTCGACGCGCATGAAATCCGCGTGGCGATCCATGACGGTTTTACCCTCGACGATCCCAAACGTCCGCGTAACTATTCGCCGCAGCAGTATATGCGCAGCGAAGATGAGATGTGCGAGCTGTTCTCCGATCTCCCCGAGGCGCTGGAAAATAGCGTAGAAATTGCCAAACGCTGTAACGTCACCGTGCGCCTTGGTGAATACTTCCTGCCGCAGTTCCCGACCGGCGATATGACCACCGAAGATTTCCTCGTCGTGAAATCGAAGGAAGGGCTGGAAGAACGTCTTGAGTTCTTATTCCCGGATCCGGCTGTTCGCGCGGAGAAGCGCCCGGAATATGACGAACGTCTGGATATCGAACTTCAGGTTATCAACCAGATGGGGTTCCCGGGCTACTTCCTGATCGTAATGGAATTTATCCAGTGGTCGAAGGATAACGGCGTGCCGGTAGGGCCGGGCCGCGGTTCCGGCGCCGGCTCGCTGGTTGCGTATGCGCTGAAAATTACCGACCTCGATCCGCTGGAGTTCGACCTGCTGTTCGAACGCTTCCTGAACCCGGAGCGCGTGTCGATGCCCGACTTTGACGTCGACTTCTGTATGGAGAAGCGCGACCAGGTTATCGAACACGTTGCGGACATGTACGGCCGCGACGCGGTATCGCAGATTATTACCTTCGGTACGATGGCGGCGAAAGCGGTTATCCGCGACGTCGGCCGCGTGCTGGGCCATCCGTATGGCTTCGTCGATCGCATCTCAAAACTGGTGCCGCCGGATCCGGGGATGACCCTGGCGAAAGCGTTCGAAGCCGAACCGCAGCTGCCGGAGATCTACGAGGCCGACGAAGAGGTCAAAGCGCTGATCGATATGGCGCGCAAGCTGGAAGGCGTCACGCGTAACGCCGGCAAGCACGCGGGCGGGGTGGTTATCGCCCCGACCAAAATCACCGATTTTGCCCCGCTCTACTGCGATGAGGCCGGGCAGCATCCGGTGACCCAGTTTGATAAGAACGACGTGGAATACGCCGGGCTGGTGAAGTTTGACTTCCTCGGCCTGCGTACGCTGACGATCATCAACTGGGCGTTGGAGATGATCAATAAGCGGCGCGAGAAGAACGGCGAAGCGCCGCTGGATATCGCCGCCATTCCGCTGGACGATAAGAAAAGCTTTGATATGCTGCAGCGCTCGGAAACCACCGCGGTTTTCCAGCTTGAATCGCGCGGCATGAAAGACCTGATTAAACGCCTGCAGCCGGACTGCTTCGAAGATATGATCGCCCTCGTGGCGCTGTTCCGCCCGGGCCCGCTGCAGTCAGGGATGGTGGATAACTTTATCGACCGTAAGCACGGTCGGGAGGAGATCTCCTATCCGGACGTGCAGTGGCAGCATGAGTGTCTGAAGCCGGTGCTTGAACCGACCTACGGCATCATCCTGTACCAGGAACAGGTCATGCAGATCGCCCAGGAGCTTTCCGGCTATACCCTCGGCGGCGCGGATATGCTGCGTCGTGCGATGGGTAAGAAGAAGCCGGAGGAGATGGCCAAGCAGCGCGGCACCTTCGAGGAAGGGGCTAAGAAAAACGGCGTTGACGGCGAGCTGGCGATGAAAATCTTCGACCTGGTGGAGAAATTCGCCGGTTACGGATTTAACAAATCGCACTCCGCGGCCTATGCGCTGGTCTCCTATCAGACGCTGTGGCTGAAGGCGCACTATCCGGCAGAGTTTATGGCCGCGGTGATGACGGCGGATATGGACAACACCGAGAAGGTTGTCGGCCTGGTGGACGAGTGCTGGCGGATGGGGCTGAAAATCCTGCCGCCTGATATTAACTCCGGCCTGTACCATTTCCACGTCAATGACGATGGCGAAATCGTCTACGGCATCGGGGCAATTAAAGGCGTCGGCGAAGGCCCAATCGAAGCGATTATTGAAGCGCGTAACGAGGGCGGCTATTTCCGCGAACTCTTCGACCTGTGCGCCCGCACTGACACCAAAAAGCTTAACCGTCGGGTGCTGGAAAAACTGATTATGTCCGGGGCGTTTGACCGTCTCGGGCCGCATCGCGCGGCGCTGATGAATTCGCTTGGCGACGCGCTGAAGGCCGCCGACCAGCACGCTAAGGCCGAGGCCATCGGCCAGGCCGATATGTTCGGCGTGCTGGCGGAAGAGCCGGAGCAAATCGAGCAATCCTACGCCAACTGCCAGCCGTGGCCGGAGCAGGTGGTGCTTGATGGCGAAAGGGAGACCCTGGGGCTCTATCTGACCGGTCACCCGATTAACCAGTATTTGAAAGAGATCGAGCGCTACGTAGGCGGCGTAAGGCTCAAAGACATGCATCCGACCGATCGTGGTAAAGTGACCACGGCGGCGGGGCTCGTTATTGCCGCGCGGGTAATGGTCACCAAGCGCGGCAATCGTATCGGCATCTGTACGCTGGATGACCGTTCCGGGCGCCTGGAGGTGATGTTATTCACCGACGCCCTGGATAAATATCAGCAATTGCTGGAAAAAGACCGCATACTTATCGTCAGCGGACAGGTCAGCTTTGATGACTTCAGCGGGGGGCTTAAAATGACCGCCCGCGAAGTGATGGACATTGACGAAGCCCGGGAAAAATATGCTCGCGGGCTTGCTATCTCGCTGACGGACAGGCAAATTGATGACCAGCTTTTAAACCGACTCCGTCAGTCTCTGGAACCCCACCGTTCGGGAACTATTCCAGTGCACCTCTATTATCAGAGGTCGGATGCGCGCGCGCGGCTGCGCTTTGGCGCAACATGGCGCGTCTCTCCGAGCGATCGTTTACTCAACGATCTGCGTGGCCTTATCGGCTCGGAGCAGGTGGAACTGGAGTTTGACTAATACAGGAATACTATGAGTCTGAATTTCCTTGATTTTGAACAGCCGATTGCAGAGCTGGAAGCGAAAATCGATTCCCTGACTGCAGTAAGCCGTCAGGATGAGAAACTCGATATTAACATCGATGAAGAAGTGCATCGTCTGCGTGAAAAAAGCGTAGAGTCTGACGCGTAAAATCTTCGCCGATCTCGGCGCATGGCAGGTTGCTCAGCTGGCACGCCATCCACGTCGCCCATACACCCTGGATTATGTCCGCCTGGCGTTCGACGAGTTTGACGAACTGGCCGGCGACCGCGCCTACGCTGATGATAAAGCTATCGTCGGCGGTATTGCGCGTCTGGACGGGCGTCCGGTGATGATTATCGGCCACCAGAAAGGGCGCGAGACGAAGGAGAAAATTCGTCGCAACTTTGGCATGCCGGCCCCGGAAGGCTACCGTAAGGCGCTGCGTCTGATGGAGATGGCCGAGCGCTTTAAAATGCCGATCATCACCTTTATCGACACCCCGGGAGCCTATCCGGGCGTCGGCGCAGAAGAGCGCGGCCAGTCGGAAGCGATTGCCCGTAACCTGCGCGAAATGTCGCGCCTGAGCGTACCGGTCATCTGTACCGTGATCGGCGAAGGCGGCTCCGGCGGCGCGCTGGCGATTGGCGTCGGTGACAAAGTGAATATGCTGCAGTACAGCACCTATTCCGTTATTTCGCCGGAAGGCTGTGCCTCCATTCTGTGGAAAAGCGCGGACAAAGCCCCGCTGGCCGCTGAAGCCATGGGGATCGTTGCCCCGCGCCTGAAAGAGCTGAAGCTTATCGACTCCATTATTCCGGAGCCGCTAGGCGGCGCGCATCGCAATCCGGAAGCCATCGCCGCAAGCCTGAAAGCGCAGCTGCTGGCCGATCTGGCAGACCTCGAGATCCTGAGCGAAGAAGAGTCTGCTGAACCGTCGCTATCAGCGTCTGATGAACTACGGCTACGCCTGATCATTCCTTGCGTTATGCCGTAAAAAGGGCCGGATTTTCCGGCCCTTTTTTATGTGCGATACGCTGGCGCGATTGCTATGATGCCTGCCTTAGGTTAGTTCCAGGAGGAAAGCGTGAATATCATTGCCATCATGGGCCCCCACGGCGTCTATCATAAAGACGAACCGATTAAAGAACTGGAAGCCGCCCTGCGACAGCAAGGCTTTCAGACCATCTGGCCGCAAAATAGCGCCGACCTGCTGCAGTTTATCGAACACAATCCGCGCATCTGCGGCGTCATTTTTGACTGGGATGAGTACAACGTCGAGCTGTGCAGCGATATCAATCAGCTCAATGAGTATCTGCCGCTGTACGCGTTTATCAACGCGCACTCGACGATGGATGTCAGCAGCCAGGATCTGCGAATGACGCTGTGGTTCTTCGAGTATGCCCTTGGCCTGGCGCAGGAGATTGCCACCCGCATCGGCCAGTACACCCGCGAGTATCTGGATAACATTACGCCGCCGTTTACCAAAGCCCTGTTCAACTACGTGCAGGAGGGAAAATATACCTTCTGTACGCCGGGGCATATGGGCGGCAGCGCCTACCAGAAAAGCCCGGTAGGCTGCCTGTTTTATGATTTTTTTGGCGGCAATACGCTCAAGGCCGACGTCTCTATTTCCGTGACTGAGCTGGGTTCGCTGCTCGATCACTCCGGCCCACACCTCGAGGCCGAGGAGTATATCGCCCGCGCCTTCGGGGCGGAGCAGAGCTACATGGTGACTAACGGCACCTCAACGTCGAACAAAATTGTCGGCATGTACTCCGCGCCGGCGGGGAGCACGCTGCTTATCGATCGCAACTGCCATAAGTCGCTGGCGCATCTGCTGATGATGAGCGACGTCGTGCCGCTGTGGCTGAAGCCGACGCGCAATGCGCTGGGGATCCTCGGCGGCATCCCGAAGCGCGAGTTTACCCGCGACAGCATTCAGCACAAGGTGAGCACCACGGGCGGGGCGCAGTGGCCGGTACACGCGGTGATCACCAACTCCACCTACGACGGCCTGCTGTATAACACCACCTGGATAAAAGAGACGCTCGACGTCCCCTCTATCCACTTTGATTCCGCGTGGGTGCCCTATACCCATTTCCACCCGATTTATCAGGGGAAGAGCGGGATGAGCGGCGATCGCCTCCCGGGCAAGGTTATCTTTGAGACCCAGTCAACGCACAAGATGCTGGCGGCGCTGTCGCAGGCTTCGCTGATCCATATTAAAGGCAGCTACGACGAAGAGACCTTTAATGAAGCCTTTATGATGCATACCTCTACCTCGCCGAGCTATCCCATCGTCGCCTCGATTGAAACCGCCGCGGCGATGCTGCGGGGGAACTCAGGCAGGCGCCTGATCCAGCGCTCGATAGAGCGGGCGCTGGATTTCCGCAAGGAGGTGCAGCGCCTGCGCGAAGAGGCCGACGGATGGTTCTTCGATATCTGGCAGCCGGAAGATATCGCCGAGACCCGCTGCTGGCCGGTCGCCGCCGGCGAGCAGTGGCACGGTTTTCAGGATGCCGATGACGACCATATGTTCCTCGATCCGGTTAAGGTGACGATCCTGACGCCGGGTATGGATGAACAGGGCAATATGGATGACGAAGGGATCCCGGCCGCGCTGGTGGCGAAATTCCTCGATGAGCGCGGCGTGGTGGTGGAAAAAACCGGGCCCTATAACCTGCTGTTTCTCTTCAGCATCGGCATCGACAAGACCCGGGCGATGGGGCTGCTGCGCGGCCTGACGGAATTCAAGCGCGCCTACGATCTCAATCTGCGGGTGAAAAACATGCTGCCGGATCTCTATGCGGAAGATCCGGATTTCTACCGCAATATGCGGATTCAGGATCTGGCTCAGGGGATCCATCGCCTGATCCGTCAGCACCAGCTTTCGCAGCTGATGCTGAGCGCCTTCGACGTCCTGCCGGAAATGAAGATGACGCCGCACCAGGCCTGGCAGCGGCAGATCAAAGGCGAGGTCGAGACCATTGAGCTGGAAAATCTGGTTGGCCGCATATCCGCCAACATGATCCTGCCGTATCCGCCGGGCGTACCGCTGCTGATGCCCGGCGAGATGATTACCGAAGAGAGCCGGGCGGTGCTCGATTTCCTGCTGATGCTGTGCTCCATCGGGCGCCATTATCCGGGCTTTGAAACCGACATTCACGGAGCGAAGCGCGACGAAGATGGCGTATATCGGGTACGGGTCTTAAAAAACGATTAGGTGCTTGCGCCGCGGTGGGCGGTGCGGGTAACCTGGCTGATATCAAAACGAGGATATTTACCATGCTGGGTCTAAAACGGGTTCACCATATTGCTATCATTGCGAGCAGCTACGCGCAGAGCAAAGCCTTCTACTGCGATATTCTCGGGTTTACGCTGCAGAGCGAGTTCTACCGCGAAGAGCGCGACTCGTGGAAGGGGGATCTGGCGCTGAACGGGGAGTATGTTATTGAACTCTTCTCCTTTCCTTTCCCTCCGGCCCGCCCGTCGCGCCCCGAGGCCTGCGGCCTTCGTCACCTGGCCTTCAGCGTGGATGATATTGACGCGTCGGTGGCCCACCTCGAAGCCCACGGCGTGAAGTGTGAAGCGATCCGCATCGATCCCTTCACCGATAAGCGTTTTACCTTCTTTAACGATCCGGACGGCCTGCCGCTGGAAATTTATCAGCAGTAGCGCTTGCCAGAGATGGCCCTGGCCGGTAACGTGCCGGGCTATCTCTCCTCAGCCAGCATTATCATGACGATGACCCCAGATATTGCGCAAAACCTTCAGCCGCACCGCCAGTTTTTAGTGGCCTTCAGCGGCGGCCTCGATTCAACGGTTCTGCTACACCAGCTGGTCTGCTGGCGTGAGCGCGACCCGACGTTAGGGCTGCGAGCTATTCATATTCATCATGGCCTGAGCGCCAACGCCGACCAGTGGGTCGCGCACTGCCGGCAGCTGTGCCAGCAGTGGCAGGTTCCGCTGGTGGTCGAGCGCGTGGTGCTGGCGGATGCCGGCCTGGGGGTTGAGGCGCACGCCAGGGAGGCACGCTACCAGGCCTTTCGCACGGCGCTTGAGCCGGGGGAGGTGCTGGTGACGGCCCAGCATCTCGACGATCAGTGTGAAACCTTCCTGCTGGCGCTCAAGCGCGGCAGCGGCCCTACCGGGCTGTCGGCGATGGCCGCCCGTTCCGCCTTTGCGGACACTCTGCTGCTGCGCCCGCTGCTCAACGCCACCCGGGAAGCGTTACGCCAGTGGGCGCTTCATCATCAGCTCAGCTGGATTGAAGATGAGAGCAACCAGGACGATGCCTACGATCGCAACTTTCTGCGCTTGCAGATTATTCCTCGGCTTAGCGCCCGCTGGCCGCACTTCGCCGAGGCGGTAGCCCGCAGCGCGGATCTCTGCGCCGAGCAGGAGAGCCTGCTGGATGAGATGCTGGCGGAAGAGCTGACGGCGCTGATGGCGGATGACGGTACCTTAGCGATTGACCCTCTGGCTGAAGTGAGCGCCGCGCGACGCGCCGCTCTGCTGCGCCGCTGGCTGGCATGGCACAACGCGCCGATGCCCTCCCGCGAGACGCCGGAACGGATCTGGCGCGAAGTTGCCCTGGCGCGGGAGGATGCGTTTCCCTGCCTGCGTCTCGGCGATTTTACCGTGCGCCGCTACCGGCAGCGGCTGTGGTGGGTGAAATATCTTCCCGGCCAGGCGGAGGCGGTGCTGTCATGGCCCGATAGCCGCCAGCCGCTGCGGCTGCCGGAGGGGCTGGGCGAGCTGGCGCTGCTTGCCGGAGGGCCGCTGCGCGCTCCTCTCGCCGGCGAAGCGGTGACGGTGCGCTTTCGCGCCAGCGGCAATCTGCATATCGTCGGGCGCCACGGCGGGCGCAAGCTGAAGAAAATCTGGCAGGAGCTGGGGGTTGCGCCCTGGCGCCGCGATACGACGCCGCTGCTGTTTTACGGCGAAACGCTTATTGCCGCCGCGGATTTGCTGTTTATTACCCGTGACGGAGAAGCGCAGGATGGCGAGGGCGTAAGGCTGGCATGGAGGAAAACGGGCGGCTGAGCCACCCGTTTTTATTCAGGACTCACTCACTACCACGGTACCAATTTCCGGATGGCTGAAGCTGGCGATGGTATCCAGGCGTAGCTCGCGACTATTTCCGCCAAGCTCCACTACCAGATACTCGATGTTTTTGCGCGAGATAAGATCGTTTGCCTTCGCCTGCAGCTGCTCACCATCTTTGAGCGCCAGCGCCAGCACCAGATGATGCTGGCAGGCAAGTTCGAGATTGTCATAATCATCGCAGTTGATGGGTTGATAAGTATCATTCATTGACATAATCGCTCACCAGTAAGTTTGCTGCCGCACAGGCGGCCTTTTCCCTGACTGACTCCGAAAGGGCCTCATCCGCCGCAATTTCATTCAATACTTTCAACACGCAACCCAGCGCATTCGGGATATACCCCAGGTCTCCGCTGGCTATTTCCGCATACCGCTTGCGTATTAACTCACAATATTGGTCCACATGCCCTCCTGTCAGTATTCTGACTCAACCGTGGGATGCAAGTTTAAGCCTACGAAGATAAACTCTGTTTAGCAAGGTGACTATACCATAGTCATTTAAGCAATATCAGCAGGATGAAACGGGATCCCTCGATTGTCGACAGCCTTTTGTCGCCAGTTTCGCTACAATGTACGCCATTTTTTTCAGGAGTTTTTTCATGGCGCTGAAAGCGACAATTTATAAAGCGACGGTAAATGTAGCCGATTTGGATCGCAACCGGTTTATTGACGCCAGCCTGACGCTGGCGCAGCATCCGTCTGAAACCCAGGAGCGCATGATGCTGCGCCTGCTGGCGTGGATTAAGTATGCCGATGAGCGGCTGCAGTTTACCCGCGGCCTCTCCTCGGATGATGAGGCCGAGCTGTGGCTGCTCAACGATCATCTGGGCGTCGATCTGTGGATTGAGCTCGGGCTGCCGGACGACAAGCGGATAAAAAAAGCCTGCTCGCGCGCGCAGGAAGTGGCGCTATTTGCCTACAATAGCCGGGCGGCCGAGGTTTGGTGGCAGCAGAATAAGAGTAAAATGGCGCAGTTCAGCAAGCTGACGGTCTGGTATCTGGACGATGCGCAGCTGGAACAGCTCAGCGCTTTTGCCGATCGCACGATGATCCTGCAGGCGACTATTCAGGACGGCAGCATCTGGTTATCCGACGCTAAGAATAATCTGGAAATTCATTTAACGGCCTGGCAGCCGGCGGCATGATTACCCTTAGCCGCAGCGTCTCTATTGCGGACGATGAAATCTCCCTCACCGGGATCCGCGCGCAGGGCGCGGGCGGGCAGCACGTGAACAAAGCGTCAACCGCGATCCACCTGCGCTTTGATATTAAGGCGTCGAGCCTGCCTGAGCACTACAAGGAGCGTTTGCTCGCTGCTAGTCACCACTTAATTTCTGCCGACGGTGTGGTTATCATTAAGGCTCAGGAATACCGCAGCCAGGAGATGAATCGCGAAGCCGCGATTGCCCGCCTGATTGCGCTTATAAAAGAATTAACCGTAGCGCAAAAAAGTCGCCGGGAAACGCGACCGACCCGAGCATCAAAAGAGCGTCGGCTGGCTTCTAAGTCGCAAAAGTCATCGGTCAAAGCGCTGCGTGGGAAAGTTCGTCAGTAGACGATGCGGCGAACGGGCGGCATGGATTATAAGGAATTTACAGTGAAGAAAATCATATTCTCAGTAGCGGCGGCCTGTTCGCTCTTTGCGCTGTTTGGCTGCAATCATCGGGCAGAAGTTGAGACGCTACAGCCGGCGCCGATGGCGGAGCTGAAGCCGATGCAGCAGAGCTGGCGCGGGATACTGCCGTGCGCCGATTGCGAAGGTATCGAAACCTCGCTGTTTCTTGAAAAAGACGGCAGCTGGGTGATGAATGAGCGCTACCAGGGCGTGACCCGCGAGCCGTCATCGTTCGCGTCGTACGGTACCTGGGCCCGAACCGCGGATAAGCTGGTATTGACCGATAGCAAAGGGGAGAAATCCTACTATCGGGCGAAAGGGGACAAGCTGGAGATGCTCGATCGCGAAGGCAACCCGATTGAGTCAACGCTGAACTATACCCTCGAGTCGGTGAAGGCCAGCCTGCCGACAACGCCGATGGCGATGCGCGGGATGTATTTCTATATGGCGGATGCGGCGACCTTTACCGATTGCGCCACCGGCAAACGCATCGCGGTTGCCAATAACGCCCAGCTTGAGCGTGACTATGCCGCCGCGCGCGGAACGGATACCCGTCCGGTGCTGCTGGTGGTGGAAGGGCACTTTACCCTCGAGCCTAACCCTGACAGCGGTGAAATGGTGAAAACGCTGATGGCGGATAAGGACGTGAAATTTATTCCCGGCAAAGATTGCAGCCAGTAAAAGAATCGCTCCGATAAAAAAGGCCTCGCAGATGCGAGGCCTTTTTGCATTCAGGCGCGGAATTAACCTTTAATGGCGTTAACCAGGTAATTCACGATATCGCCCGTTTTAATCAGCTGTTTTTCACCGACGCGGCGATGCTTATATTCGATATCGTCGTTATCGAGGTTGCGGTCGCCCAGCACGATGGTGTGCGGAATACCGATCAGCTCCATATCGGCAAACATCACGCCCGGACGCTCTTTACGGTCGTCCATCAGGACGTCAATGCCGTGGGCGCGCAGTTCGCTATACAGCTTCTCGGCCAGCTCCTGCACGCGGTAGGATTTGTGCATGTTCATCGGCAGAATCGCCACCTGGAAAGGCGCGATAGCTTCCGGCCAGATGATGCCGCGATCGTCAAAGTTCTGCTCGATAGCCGCGGCCACCACGCGGGTTACCCCGATGCCGTAACAGCCCATCGTCAGCACCTGATTGCGGCCATCTTCGCCCTGCACCGACGCGTTCAGCGCCTGGGAGTACTTGGTGCCCAGCTGGAAGATGTGGCCGACTTCGATGCCGCGTTTGATCAGCAGCGTACCCTGACCGTCCGGGCTCGGGTCGCCGGCGACAACGTTACGGATGTCGGCCACTTCCGGGGTGGCAACGTCGCGATCCCAGTTGATACCGAAGTAGTGTTTGCCGTCAACGTTAGCGCCAGCGGCGAAATCGCTCATCGCCGCAACGGTGCGGTCGATAACGACCGGAACCGGCATGTTGACCGGACCCAGAGAGCCTGGGCCCGCTTGCACGATCGCGCGGATCTCTTCTTCGCTGGCGAAAGTCAGCGGGCTGGCAACCTGCGGCAGTTTCTCAGCTTTGACTTCGTTCAGCTCGTGGTCGCCGCGCACCAGCAGGGCAACCAGCGGATAAGCGCTGCCTTCCACCGCTTTAACCAGCAGCGTTTTCACGGTCTTCTCAACCGGCAGATTGAACTGTTCAACCAGCTCGGCGATGGTTTTGGCATTCGGCGTATCGACCAGCGTCATTTCCTGAGCGGCGGCAGCGCGCGGCTCTTTCGGCGCGATGGCTTCGGCAAATTCGATATTGGCGGCAAAGTCGGAGCTGTCGGAGAAGATCACGTCATCTTCGCCGCTCTGCGCCAGAACCTGGAACTCGTGCGATGCGCTACCGCCGATAGAGCCGGTGTCAGCCTGTACCGCGCGGAAATCGAGACCCATGCGGGAGAAGATTTTGCTGTAGGCGGCATACATCGCGTCGTAGGTTTCCTGCAGCGATTCCTGAGTCGTATGGAAAGAGTAGGCATCTTTCATCAGGAACTCGCGCGAACGCATCACGCCAAAGCGCGGGCGAACTTCGTCGCGGAACTTGGTCTGAATCTGGAAGAAGTTCAGCGGCAGCTGCTTATAAGAGTTCAGCTCGTTGCGGATCAGATCGGTGATCACCTCTTCATGCGTTGGGCCGAGGACGAACGGGCGATCGCCGCGATCGACGAAGCGCAGCAGTTCCGGACCGTATTGCTCCCAGCGGCCGCTCTCCTGCCACAGGTCTGCCGGCTGAACGACCGGCATAGACACCTCGATAGCACCGGCGTTGTTCATCTCTTCACGCACGATGTTTTCGACTTTTTTCAGAACGCGCAGGCCGGTTGGCAGCCAGATGTATAATCCGGAGGCCAGCTTGCGGATCATCCCGGCGCGCAGCATCAGCTGATGGCTGATGACTTCGGCGTCGGCAGGTGTCTCCTTTTGGGTGGAGAGCAGATATTGGCTAGTACGCATGTTGTTACGGTTCCATTTGGACGATCGGAACAGGCTGGCGGGCCAGCCTGACACAAAAAAAGTGGTTTAGTTTACCAGTGTGGCAAAGATGCCAAAAGAGAGGAAAATAAAATTAGCGCGGTTCCAGAGAAAAGACTTCAAAACCGGACGCTATTACGCGCCAGCGCACGTTAAAATCGAGCAGCCAGACGGCGTAAGTTTTTCCTGCTTCTTCTTCCTTACGATAGGCCGGGCGCGGGTCCTGCGCCAGAACTTCGCCAATAAACGCCTTCAGCCGCGGATAACGCTTTTCCAGCAGCGCAAGCTGCGCGTCTATTTCAGGCGTAAAGCTAACCGTCATTTCAGCCAGCGGCGCCTGCTGGGCGTAGCTGGCGCGGGCATCCGGCAGCGCTTCGGCAAACGGCAGATAGGGTTTGATATCAACGACCGGCGTACCGTCGACCAGGTCGAGGCTGCCGAGCTGGAGTATCAGCCGATCTTTCTGGCTGCTAATGCCCTTGAGCTCGACCAGCGACATGCCGATTGGATTTGGCCGAAAGGTGGAGCGGGTGGCGAAAACGCCCATTCGCGCGTTGCCGCCAAGGCGGGGAGGGCGCACGGTAGGCCGCCAGCCGCCGTCCATGGTTTGATGAAAAACAAACAAGATCCACAGATGGCTGAAGCTTTCCAGGCCGCGCACGGCGTCAGCCTGGTTATAGGGGGGCAGCAGATGCAGTTCGCCGCCGCCGTTTTTGACCAGCCCGGGCTGGCGGGGTACGGCAAATTTTTCTTTATACGGCGAGCGAATAACGCCTATCTGCGCAAACTGAAAAGCACTCATTGCGCCGAAACGTTAAGCGCGGAGCCAAGGCAAACGGCCTGGCGATAGCATCCTGGCGTGCCGCTGGTGACTTCGCAGCTGTGCAGCAGGACCGCGTTAGCTTTCATTTTCGCGGCATTAATTTGCAGACGCTTACGGGCGGTAGGGATGTTCGGCGGTGAATCCTGATTTGAGGCCTGGCATGACTCACCGGTGACTTCACCCAGATCGCGGAAAGGCTTGCCGACCAGCGCTGACGCATCGGTATAGATCCTTACCGGCGCCGGGCGCACGGCTTTGGGTTTTACCGGTTCCGATTTGACTGGGGCAGTTGCCGTGCTTTGTACAGGTTCGACGGGAGATCTGCTTAGCATAGAGCAACCGCTTAACATGAGTGCTAACAAACAGACCGGTAAAGCACGCATAGTATTTCCTCAATGAATAATAAAACAGGGCGCTATTGAATCAGGTGCTTGCATAAATGACAAGACGGGCATAAAGCCCGTCCTGAATGATATTACGGTGAAAAAAGATTACCAGCCTTTCACCGCGCCGCCGTTAAAGATTTTATTCGCGGCTTCGTTAACTTCATCGCTCTGGTAAGCCTGAACGAATTTCTTAACATTTTCCGCGTCCTTGTTGTCTTCGCGAGCAACAATCAGGTTGACGTACGGAGAATCTTTATCTTCGACAAAAATACCGTCTTTTGCCGGAGTCAGGCCAATCTGGCTCGCATAGGTGGTATTGATAACCGCCAGGGCAATCTGCGCATCGTCGAGGGAGCGTGGCAGCTGCGGTGCTTCCAGCTCAACAATCTTCAGGTTTTTCGGGTTCTCAGTAATATCCAGAGCGGTCGGCAGCAGGCCAACGCCTTCTTTCAGCTTGATCAGGCCCACCTGCTGCAGCAGCAGCAGGGAACGGCCGAGGTTAGTCGGGTCGTTAGGAATGGCAATCTGGGAACCCGGCTGCAGTTCGTCGAGGGTTTTAATTTTCTTGGAGTAGCCGGCAATTGGATAAACGAAGGAGTTGCCGACGGCAACCAGCTTGTAGCCGCGGTCTTTAATTTGCTGGTCGAGGTAAGGTTTGTGCTGGAAGGCGTTAACGTCGATGTCGCCTTTGCTCAGCGCTTCGTTCGGCAGAACGTAGTCGTTGAAAGTCACCAGCTCAACGTCGAGACCATATTTCTCTTTCGCGACTTTCTGCGCCACTTCAGCAACCTGCTGTTCAGCGCCCACAATGACGCCAACCTTAATATGGTTCGGATCTTTTTCATCCTGACCGCAGCCCACCAGAGCCAGAGAACCGATCAACGCACCTACTGCCGCAAAGGTTTTAAAATTAAAGGCCATGCTATTTCCTTCCTGTAAGAGTCTGTGTGTACACGCGTCGTTCGGGTCGCCCCGCACGATGTTGTGTTGATAATGTTATTTGTGAGTCACAGCCCGGACGATACGGTCGCCAGAGAATTGAATTAAATAAACCAGAATAACCAGTAATACCAGCACGGTATTCATTACCGTGGCGTTGTAGCCGATATAGCCGTACTGATAGCCAATCTGCCCCAGACCACCGGCGCCGACCGCGCCGCCCATGGCGGAATAGCCGACCAGGGTAATGAGCGTAATCGTCGCGGCGTTTACCAGACCCGGCAGCGCTTCAGGCAGCAGGACCTTGCGCACGATCTGCATCGGCGTGGCGCCCATTGCGCGGGAGGCTTCGATCAGACCCGTTGGGATCTCAAGCAGCGCGTTCTCCACCATGCGGGCGATAAACGGCGCGGCGCCAACGGTCAGCGGCACAATGGCCGCCTGCAGGCCGATGGAGGTGCCGACAATCACGCGGGTAAAGGGAATCATCCACACCAGCAGGATAATAAACGGTATCGAGCGGAAGATGTTCACCAGCGCCGACAAGGTTCGGTAGAGTTTGGCGCTGGCGGCAATCTGTCCCGGGCGGGTGACGTACAGCAGCACGCCTACCGGCAGGCCGAGGACAAAACCGAAAAAGCCGGAGACAAAGGTCATTGCCAGCGTTTCCCACACGCCGCGCAACAGCAGCCAGATCATTGCCTCAGACATATCCCAGTACCTCTATTTTTACATGATTTTCCTGCAGCCAGGCGATTGCCGCCCGGGTGTCTTCCTGCGTGCCGTGCATCTCGGTCAGCATAATGCCGAACTTCACGCCGCCGGCGTAATCCATCTGCGCGCTGATAATGTTGTTATTCACATTAAAGCGACGGGCGGTTTCTGAGAGCAGCGGAGCATCGACGGAGTGGCCGGTAAACTCCATGCGCAGCATCGGTACGCTATCCGGGAGCGCGGTTGGCTTCAGGCGCGCCTGATAGTCATCCGGAATATCCAGATGCAGCGTGGATTGAATAAACTGCTGCGCCAGCGGGGTTTTCGGATGAGAGAAGACTTCGCTCACCGTATCCTGCTCGATTAGCTGCCCGTTGCTGATGACCGCGACGCAGTCGCAGATACGTTTGACGACGTCCATCTCGTGGGTGATCAGCAGGATCGTCAGGCCGAGGCGGCGGTTGATATCCTTCAGCAGCTCCAGAATGGAGCGGGTGGTCGCCGGATCAAGGGCGCTGGTGGCTTCGTCACACAGCAGAACCTTCGGGTTACTGGCCAGCGCGCGTGCAATCGCCACGCGCTGCTTCTGTCCGCCCGAGAGGTTAGCCGGGTAGCTATCATGCTTATCGGCCAGGCCGACGAGATCCAGCAGCTCGGTCACGCGGCGCTTAATCTCTGCCGGCGGGGTATTGTCCAGTTCGAGGGGGAGCGCCACGTTGCCGAAAACGGTACGCGATGACAGCAGATTAAAGTGCTGGAAAATCATGCCTATCTGGCGGCGTGCGCGGGTCAGCTCCTTTTCAGAAAGCGCGGTAAGCTCCTGCCCGCCAACCTGTACGCTGCCCTGAGTCGGACGTTCAAGGAGGTTTACGCAGCGAATCAGCGTACTCTTACCGGCGCCGGATGCGCCGATAACGCCGTAAATCTGCCCGGCAGGAACATGCAGGCTGACATCGTTCAGCGCCTGTATGGTGTGGTTTCCCTGCTGGAACACTTTGGTGATATGCGAAAGTTTAATCATCAGTTATTTATTATCGTTTAGCCGTTTGCCGTGGCATTTTCTTCTGCCGTGTGCAGGCGATGCCTGTCAATGAAATGGATGTTAAGGCATCCAGACGTCTAAATCAATCTGACTCTGTATAATGAGCACTTTCTTGCATCAGGAAACATGCGATACTAATCAGACTAGCCTTTATCAGGAGTGAACCGGTGGCACAGTCAGTACCCGCAATTTTTCTCGACCGTGATGGCACGATTAATGTCGATCACGGCTATGTCCACGAAATCGATAATTTTGAGTTTATCGCTGGCGTAATTGATGCGATGCGTCAATTAAAGGAGATGGGCTTCGCGCTGGTGGTGGTCACCAACCAGTCCGGTATCGCTCGCGGTAAGTTTAGCGAAGCGCAGTTTGAAACGCTGACCGAATGGATGGACTGGTCGCTGGCCGACCGCGGCGTCGATCTGGACGGTATCTACTATTGTCCGCATCACCCGCAGGGTACCGTTGAAGAGTACCGTCAGGCCTGCGATTGCCGTAAGCCGCATCCGGGGATGCTCATCTCCGCGCGCGATTACCTTAATATAGATATGGCCGCTTCTTATATGGTCGGCGACAAAGTGGAAGATATGCAGGCTGCGCTGGCGGCGGATATTGGCACCAAAGTGCTGGTGCGCACCGGCAAGCCGGTCACGGCGGATGCGGAAAATGCCGCGGACTGGGTGCTTAATAGCCTCGCAGACCTGCCGGCAGCCATCAAAAAGCGGCAAAAATAGGCGTTGCGTATAAAAGATGAGCGGTTGAAATAAAATTGTATTTTTCCGCTTGTCATTCCCGGCGGGCTCCCTATAATGCGCCTCCATCGACACGGCGGATGTGAATCACTTCACAGCAGATAGCCGGGTCGGAAGAGAAAAATCCTGAATTAAAGGGTTGACTCTGCAAGAGGAAAGCGTATTATACGCCACCTCGCAACGGTGAGCGAAAGCCGCGTTGCACTGCTCTTTAACAATTTATCAGACAATCTGTGTGGGCACTCAAAGTGACATGGATTCTTAACGTCTTCGGACGAAAAATGAATACCAAGTCTCTGAGTGAACATACGTAATTCATTACGAAGTTTAATTCATGAGCATCAAACTTAAATTGAAGAGTTTGATCATGGCTCAGATTGAACGCTGGCGGCAGGCCTAACACATGCAAGTCGAACGGTAGCACAGAGAGCTTGCTCTCGGGTGACGAGTGGCGGACGGGTGAGTAATGTCTGGGAAACTGCCTGATGGAGGGGGATAACTACTGGAAACGGTAGCTAATACCGCATAACGTCGCAAGACCAAAGTGGGGGACCTTCGGGCCTCATGCCATCAGATGTGCCCAGATGGGATTAGCTTGTAGGTGAGGTAATGGCTCACCTAGGCGACGATCCCTAGCTGGTCTGAGAGGATGACCAGCCACACTGGAACTGAGACACGGTCCAGACTCCTACGGGAGGCAGCAGTGGGGAATATTGCACAATGGGCGCAAGCCTGATGCAGCCATGCCGCGTGTATGAAGAAGGCCTTCGGGTTGTAAAGTACTTTCAGCGAGGAGGAAGGTGTTGAGGTTAATAACCTCAGCAATTGACGTTACTCGCAGAAGAAGCACCGGCTAACTCCGTGCCAGCAGCCGCGGTAATACGGAGGGTGCAAGCGTTAATCGGAATTACTGGGCGTAAAGCGCACGCAGGCGGTCTGTTAAGTCAGATGTGAAATCCCCGGGCTCAACCTGGGAACTGCATTTGAAACTGGCAGGCTTGAGTCTTGTAGAGGGGGGTAGAATTCCAGGTGTAGCGGTGAAATGCGTAGAGATCTGGAGGAATACCGGTGGCGAAGGCGGCCCCCTGGACAAAGACTGACGCTCAGGTGCGAAAGCGTGGGGAGCAAACAGGATTAGATACCCTGGTAGTCCACGCTGTAAACGATGTCGACTTGGAGGTTGTTCCCTTGAGGAGTGGCTTCCGGAGCTAACGCGTTAAGTCGACCGCCTGGGGAGTACGGCCGCAAGGTTAAAACTCAAATGAATTGACGGGGGCCCGCACAAGCGGTGGAGCATGTGGTTTAATTCGATGCAACGCGAAGAACCTTACCTGGTCTTGACATCCACGGAATTCAGCAGAGATGCTTTAGTGCCTTCGGGAACCGTGAGACAGGTGCTGCATGGCTGTCGTCAGCTCGTGTTGTGAAATGTTGGGTTAAGTCCCGCAACGAGCGCAACCCTTATCCTTTGTTGCCAGCGATTCGGTCGGGAACTCAAAGGAGACTGCCAGTGATAAACTGGAGGAAGGTGGGGATGACGTCAAGTCATCATGGCCCTTACGACCAGGGCTACACACGTGCTACAATGGCATATACAAAGAGAAGCGACCTCGCGAGAGCAAGCGGACCTCATAAAGTATGTCGTAGTCCGGATCGGAGTCTGCAACTCGACTCCGTGAAGTCGGAATCGCTAGTAATCGTGGATCAGAATGCCACGGTGAATACGTTCCCGGGCCTTGTACACACCGCCCGTCACACCATGGGAGTGGGTTGCAAAAGAAGTAGGTAGCTTAACCTTCGGGAGGGCGCTTACCACTTTGTGATTCATGACTGGGGTGAAGTCGTAACAAGGTAACCGTAGGGGAACCTGCGGTTGGATCACCTCCTTACCTGAAAGAACCTGCCTTTGTAGTGCTCACACAGATTGTCTGATGAAAAATAAGCAGTAAAAAATCTCTGCAGGCTTGTAGCTCAGGTGGTTAGAGCGCACCCCTGATAAGGGTGAGGTCGGTGGTTCAAGTCCACTCAGGCCTACCAAATTCATCCTGAATACTGCGTTGTGAAACGACTCGCATACTTCAGTATGCTTCGTCCTTCCACGCCTTGTCTCAGTCTGAATTACCGGTACAGGAGATTAGCAATTACGATGGGGTTATAGCTCAGCTGGGAGAGCGCCTGCCTTGCACGCAGGAGGTCTGCGGTTCGATCCCGCATAGCTCCACCATCCTTTTACTGCCCGAAACAAGAAAACTTCCGAGTGTTCCTGAAAAGGTGCACTGCGAAGTTTTGCTCTTTAAAAATCTGGATCAAGCTGAAAATTGAAACGACACACTTTCAAGTGTGTTCGAGTCTCTCAAATTTTCGCAACGCGACTGTTTTACGAAACAGCTTCGGGTTGTGAGGTTAAGCGACTAAGCGTACACGGTGGATGCCCTGGCAGTCAGAGGCGATGAAGGACGTGCTAATCTGCGATAAGCGTCGGTAAGGTGATATGAACCGTTATAACCGGCGATTTCCGAATGGGGAAACCCAGTGTGTTTCGACACACTATCGTTAAGTGAATACATAGCTTAACGAAGCGAACCGGGGGAACTGAAACATCTAAGTACCCCGAGGAAAAGAAATCAACCGAGATTCCCCCAGTAGCGGCGAGCGAACGGGGAGCAGCCCAGAGTCTGAATCAGCATGTGTGGTAGTGGAACGGTCTGGAAAGTCCGGCGGTACAGGGTGATAGTCCCGTACACAAAATCACACATACTGTGAACTCGAAGAGTAGGGCGGGACACGTGGTATCCTGTCTGAATATGGGGGGACCATCCTCCAAGGCTAAATACTCCTGACTGACCGATAGTAAACCAGTACCGTGAGGGAAAGGCGAAAAGAACCCCGGCGAGGGGAGTGAAAAAGAACCTGAAACCGTGTACGTACAAGCAGTGGGAGCATCCTTCGGGGTGTGACTGCGTACCTTTTGTATAATGGGTCAGCGACTTATATTCTGTAGCAAGGTTAACCGAATAGGGGAGCCGCAGGGAAACCGAGTCTTAACTGGGCGTTAAGTTGCAGGGTATAGACCCGAAACCCGGTGATCTAGCCATGGGCAGGTTGAAGGTTGGGTAACACTAACTGGAGGACCGAACCGACTAATGTTGAAAAATTAGCGGATGACTTGTGGCTGGGGGTGAAAGGCCAATCAAACCGGGAGATAGCTGGTTCTCCCCGAAAGCTATTTAGGTAGCGCCTCGTGAATTCATCTTCGGGGGTAGAGCACTGTTTCGGCTAGGGGGTCATCCCGACTTACCAACCCGATGCAAACTACGAATACCGAAGAATGTTATCACGGGAGACACACGGCGGGTGCTAACGTCCGTCGTGAAGAGGGAAACAACCCAGACCGCCAGCTAAGGTCCCAAAGTCATGGTTAAGTGGGAAACGATGTGGGAAGGCCCAGACAGCCAGGATGTTGGCTTAGAAGCAGCCATCATTTAAAGAAAGCGTAATAGCTCACTGGTCGAGTCGGCCTGCGCGGAAGATGTAACGGGGCTAAACCATGCACCGAAGCTGCGGCAGCGACGCTTATGCGTTGTTGGGTAGGGGAGCGTTCTGTAAGCCGTTGAAGGTGGCCTGTGAGGGTTGCTGGAGGTATCAGAAGTGCGAATGCTGACATAAGTAACGATAAAGCGGGTGAAAAGCCCGCTCGCCGGAAGACCAAGGGTTCCTGTCCAACGTTAATCGGGGCAGGGTGAGTCGACCCCTAAGGCGAGGCCGAAAGGCGTAGTCGATGGGAAACAGGTTAATATTCCTGTACTCGGTGTTACTGCGAAGGGGGGACGGAGAAGGCTATGTTAGCCGGGCGACGGTTGTCCCGGTTTAAGCATGTAGGCGGAGGCTCCAGGTAAATCCGGAACCTTTTAACGCTGAGGTGTGATGACGAGGCACTACGGTGCTGAAGTAACAAATGCCCTGCTTCCAGGAAAAGCCTCTAAGCATCAGGTAACAACGAATCGTACCCCAAACCGACACAGGTGGTCAGGTAGAGAATACCAAGGCGCTTGAGAGAACTCGGGTGAAGGAACTAGGCAAAATGGTGCCGTAACTTCGGGAGAAGGCACGCTGATGGTAAGTGAAGCGACGTGCTCGTGGAGCTGAAGTCAGTCGAAGATACCAGCTGGCTGCAACTGTTTATTAAAAACACAGCACTGTGCAAACACGAAAGTGGACGTATACGGTGTGACGCCTGCCCGGTGCCGGAAGGTTAATTGATGGGGTTATCCTTAGGGAGAAGCTCTTGATCGAAGCCCCGGTAAACGGCGGCCGTAACTATAACGGTCCTAAGGTAGCGAAATTCCTTGTCGGGTAAGTTCCGACCTGCACGAATGGCGTAATGATGGCCAGGCTGTCTCCACCCGAGACTCAGTGAAATTGAACTCGCTGTGAAGATGCAGTGTACCCGCGGCAAGACGGAAAGACCCCGTGAACCTTTACTATAGCTTGACACTGAACACTGGTCCTTGATGTGTAGGATAGGTGGGAGGCTTTGAAGCGTGGACGCCAGTCTGCGTGGAGCCATCCTTGAAATACCACCCTTTAATGGCTGGTGTTCTAACGTGGGCCCGTGATCCGGGTTGCGGACAGTGTCTGGTGGGTAGTTTGACTGGGGCGGTCTCCTCCCAAAGAGTAACGGAGGAGCACGAAGGTTAGCTAATCCTGGTCGGACATCAGGAGGTTAGTGCAATGGCATAAGCTAGCTTGACTGCGAGCGTGACGGCGCGAGCAGGTGCGAAAGCAGGTCATAGTGATCCGGTGGTTCTGAATGGAAGGGCCATCGCTCAACGGATAAAAGGTACTCCGGGGATAACAGGCTGATACCGCCCAAGAGTTCATATCGACGGCGGTGTTTGGCACCTCGATGTCGGCTCATCACATCCTGGGGCTGAAGTAGGTCCCAAGGGTACGGCTGTTCGCCGTTTAAAGTGGTACGCGAGCTGGGTTTAGAACGTCGTGAGACAGTTCGGTCCCTATCTGCCGTGGGCGCTGGAGAATTGAGGGGGGCTGCTCCTAGTACGAGAGGACCGGAGTGGACGCATCACTGGTGTTCGGGTTGTCATGCCAATGGCATTGCCCGGTAGCTAAATGCGGAAAAGATAAGTGCTGAAAGCATCTAAGCACGAAACTTGCCCCGAGATGAGTTCTCCCTGACTCCCTAAGAGTCCTGAAGGAACGTTGAAGACGACGACGTTGATAGGTCGGGTGTGTAAGCGTAGCGATACGTTGAGCTAACCGATACTAATGAACCGTGAGGCTTAACCTTACAACGCCGAAGCTGTTTTGGCGTGAGACGAATAATCAGCTTGATACAGATTAGCTGACAGGCCTTATGGCGTGTTGGCAAACAGAATTTGCCTGGCGGCACTAGCGCGGTGGTCCCACCTGACCCCATGCCGAACTCAGAAGTGAAACGCCGTAGCGCCGATGGTAGTGTGGGGTCTCCCCATGTGAGAGTAGGGAACTGCCAGGCATCAAATTAGCAGTAAACCGGGGCAATAAACCGGTTGTTGTAGAGAAATTCGGTGGAGCGGTAGTTCAGTCGGTTAGAATACCTGCCTGTCACGCAGGGGGTCGCGGGTTCGAGTCCCGTCCGTTCCGCCACTTATTAAAAGCCCTGAGCATTTGCTCAGGGCTTTTTCTTTTTCCGGCCAGCTATTATTGCGTAAGCGCCCCGGCAACGACGTCTGTCGACGTACCTTTAATCCGGTGATGATAGAGTCCACTTAATTTTTAAATGGACTCTATCACAAATGACCCAACCGACAGTCCCACGCCAGCGGGCTACCTACTCCATGCCGTTCAAACTCGACCTGGTTCAGCGATCACTGCAACCCGGTGCCTGCGTGGCACGGCTTGCCCGCCAGAACGGGATTAATGACAACCTGCTGTTCACCTGGCGTCAGCGCTATCGTCATCTGGTTGATGAGCCATCTGATACACCCCCAGCACCGGCCATTATCAGTGACGATATCGTTCCTGTTGTGACCACCGAATACTCACGACCCGCGCTGCCCGAGCTCCCGGCAGCATCAGCGCAAAGCCTGCCACCGGATGCCGGGCAATGCTGTGAGGTCAGTATCGGCCGTGCACGCCTGAAGCTGTCCGGCAACCTCACCCCGGCCATGCTGTCGGCTCTGGTTCGCGAACTGAAGAGAGGTGGCTGATGATATCCCTTCCTGCGGGTTCCCGCATCTGGCTGGTGACGGGCGTTACCGACATGAGAAACGGCTTCAACGGCCTGGCCTCCCGCGTGCAGAATGTCCTCAACGAGGACCCATTCAGCGGCCACCTGTTCATCTTCCGGGGGCGCCGTGGTGATATGGTAAAGCTACTGTGGTCCGATGAGGATGGTCTGTGCCTGTTCATCAAACGTCTTGAGCGTGGACACTTCGTCTGGCCCGCTGTCAGCGACGGGAAGATCCATCTGACCCCGGCGCAACTGGCTATGCTGCTGGAAGGCCTCAACTGGAAACATCCACAGTCATCACAACGTCCTGGCCTGCGGGTGTAACCTGTTGTAATGTCGGGTGTATGAAAAATGAACTCCCTGACGATATCGACCAGTTAAAAGCCATGCTGCGTAAACAGCGGGCGATGCTGAACGACCAGCAGACCCGGTTGCGCCAGTATGCAGGCCAGGTGGCGGGTTATGAGCAGGAAATCAACCGCCTGAAAGCACAGCTGGATAAACTACGGCGAATGCTGTTCGGTCAGAGTTCGGAAAAGAGCCGTAATAAGCTGGAAAACAAAATCCGCCAGGCAGAGAAACGGTTGTCAGAGCTGGAAAGCCGACTGGAGGCGGCAAAAACCTGCCTGAATGGCAACGAGCCGGTACCGGATATACCAGCAGATAGTGTTGTCGTGTCGCAAACGACGCCAGAAAAACCCACCCGCCACACCGCCCGAAAACCGCTGCCAGCCGACCTGCCTCGGGAAACACAGACCTTACTGCCAGCGACCAGCGTCTGCCTGTCATGTGGTGGAGAGCTGAAGGTGATGGGAGAAACTCTCTCTGAGCAACTGGAGATCATCAAAACCGCCTTTAAAATCATCGAAACGGTCCGACCGAAGCTGGCGTGCAGCCGGTGCGACGTTATCGTGCAGGCCCCGCTCCCGGCAAAGCCGGTAGAAGGCAGTCGTGTGGGCAGCAGCCTGCTGGCCCGCATCCTGGTCGGAAAATATGTGGAGCATACGCCGCTGTACCGGCAGACAGAAATCTACGCCCGTCATGGACTGGCGCTGAGCCGTAACACGATGGTCCGCTGGGTCGCGATGATGGGCAACCGGCTTCGTCCGCTGCATGAGGCGCTCAACCAGTACGTTATGCAGGCTGGCAAGGTGCACACTGATGACACGCCGGTCAGGGTGCTGGAGCCCGGGAGTGGTAAAACGCGAACCGGTCGGCTGTGGGTCTACGTCCGGGATGACCGTAACGCCGGGGTGCCAGAACCGCCGGCAGTCTGGTTCTCGTACTCAGCGGACCGTAAGGGGGAACATCCTCAGCGACATCTCTCAGGGTACAGAGGCGTGCTTCAGGCAGATGCGTACGGTGCTTACGACACGCTGTATGAGTCCGGGCACATCAGAGAAGCAGCGTGCATGGCGCATGCCAGAAGGAAAATCCACGATGAGCATGTTCGACGCCCGACAGAAATGACGAATGAAGCGCTGAACCGTATAGGTGCGTTGTATGCCATCGAGGCGGAAATACGCGGCAGCCCGGCCGGGAAACGGCTGCAGATAAGAAAAGCACGGTCGGTTCCGCTGATGACATCGCTGCACGAGTGGATAGAGGCGCAAATGACGACGCTGTCGGTTCACGCGGAGACGGCGAAGGCGTTCGCGTACATACTGAAACAGTGGCACGCCCTGAATGAGTACTGCCGTAACGGTCAGGTGGAAATCGACAATAACATCGGAGAAAACGCGCTGCGCGCGGTGGCGGTTGGCAGAAAGAACTACCTGTTCTTCGGCTCTGACAACGGGGGTGAGGCAGCAGCCATCATCTACAGCCTGCTTGGCACCTGCAAACTGAACGGTGTGGAGCCGGAAGGTTGGTTGTGCGAGGTGATAAGCAAGATCAACGACTGGCCTTCAAACCGGGTACATGAGCTGCTGCCCTGGAACCTATCCTCCGTAAAATAATCCTTACGCCACGTTCATTATGGGGCGCTTACATTATTGCTGTTTTAGCAAAAAGCCTCTGCATTTATCGATCTTTTTCCCCTCCATCGCATCAGCCATAATGTTCCCAATGAGTTAACACTAAGTAAAAACGAGGAATTTATGGCAATCCCTGCATTTGGTCTTGGAACCTTCCGCCTGAAAGATGATGTGGTTATCGCATCGGTAAAAACCGCGCTGGAACTGGGCTACCGTACGATTGATACCGCTCAGATCTATGATAATGAAGCGGCCGTTGGCCAGGCCATCGCCGAAAGCGGCGTGGCGCGTGATGAGTCTGTTTATCACCACCAAGATCTGGATCGAAAACCTGAGCAAGGGCTCGCTCATCGCCAGCCTGAAAGAGAGTCTGAAAAAGCTACGTACTGATTATGTCGATCTGACGCTGATCCACTGGCCTTCTCCGGGCGATGCCGTTGCCGTTGAAGAGTTCATGCCGGCGCTGCTGGAAGCGAAGGCGCTGGGGCTGACTCGCCAGATCGGGATCTCAAACTTCACTATTCCGCTGATGGAACGCGCTATCGCTGCCGTTGGCGCTGAAAATATCGCTACCAATCAGATCGAGCTGTCTCCGTACCTGCAGAACCGCAAAGTCGTGGATTGGGCGAAAGCGCACGGTATCCATATCACGTCATATATGACGTTAGCCTATGGTAAAGCGCTGAAAGATGAAGTGATTTCGGGTATTGCCGCTAAGCATAACGCAACCCCTGCACAGGTGATTCTGGCCTGGGCTTTGGGAGAAGGCTACGCGGTGATCCCGTCTTCAACGAAGCGTGAAAACCTGGCGAGCAACCTGAAATCTCAGGATCTGCATCTGGATGAGGAAGATCGTAAAGCGATCGCCGCGCTGGATTGCAACGATCGTCTGGTTAGCCCGGAAGGTCTTGCCCCTGAGTGGGATTAAAATAAACAACCCTCTGTCGCCCTTATTTAACCCTCTACAGCTCCTTCGGGAGCTGTTTCACGTGCTCGCTGAGAAAATCAATAAACGCCCTAATCCGGGTGCTGACCGCTCTGTCACTATAGTAAACGGCGCTAAACGGCATCTCTACCGGCAGCCGCTTGTCGGCAAGAAGCTCGACAAACTCCCCGCTCGCAATTTCCTGATCTACCATATAATCCGATAAACAGGCGATACCGTTACCGGCAAGGCACAGCTGCTTTATGGTTTCCCCACTATTTGAGGATAGCTCACAGCTCGACTTCCAGCAGTCTGTCCATCGCAGCAGGAGACAGGCCAGGTATTTAATGAAAGAGGCTCAGTAAAACCCAAACACTGGTGATCTTTAAGGCTGGCGACATCCTGCGGCGTGCCGTGGCGAGCGAGGTAGTCAGGTGAGGCGATGATTTTGCGGTAGCTGTTAAATAGCGGCCTGGCGCGCAGGCTGGAATCCGTCAACGTCCCGGCGCGGATCGCAACGTCAACCTTACGCTCAATCAGGTTGATGAAGGTTTCTGACGAAACCAGCGCGAGGGTCATTTCTGGATAGCGTTCGCGAAAAGGCTTTACTAGCGGCATCAGGAAGTGCAGCATCACCGGCGTAGCGGCATCTATCCGCAGCAAGCCCCTTGGCGTCGTCCGCGTTTCCAGAAGCTCATTTTCCGCCGCCGCCATCTCCTGAAGCACCACCTGCATACGGCGAAAGTAGCGTTCTCCCTCCTCGGTCAGGCTTAGCTGGCGAGTTGTCCGGTTAAGCAGGCTGACGCTAAGCTTTGATTCCAGCTTTTTCAACGCCCGGCTGACGGCGGAGTTTGCCTGCCCCAGCTGCTCTGCCGCCCGGCTAAAGCTTCCGCTTTCGACCACGGCGACAAAGATGGCAATCTCTTCTGATGTCGCTCTCATTATTGCACCTGTAGCAAAATTCTATTGAGACTTTGATAGTTTTTGTTATTTAAGCATCCTTGCATACTACGTGTCATCTTAATCCTGATGATACGGAGTAAATTATGCCACTGGCGCTACTTGCCTTAACTATCGGTGCCTTTGCGATTGGTACCACCGAGTTTGTGATCGTCGGCCTGGTGCCGACGATCGCCGAACAGTTGGCCATCTCACTGCCTTCAGCGGGTCTGTTGGTTTCTATCTACGCGCTGGGCGTGGCGATCGGCGCCCCGGTGCTGACGGCGCTGACCGGCCGCATGCCGCGCAAACAGCTGCTGCTGGCGCTGATGGTGCTGTTCACTGCCGGCAACCTGCTCGCCTGGCAGGCGCCGGGTTATGAAACGCTAATTTTCGCCCGCCTGCTTACCGGTCTGGCGCACGGCGTGTTCTTCTCGATTGGTTCTACCATTGCAACCAGCCTGGTGCCTAAAGAGAAAGCCGCGTCGGCGATTGCCATCATGTTTGGCGGTCTGACCGTGGCGCTGGTCACCGGGGTGCCGATCGGTACCTTTATCGGCCAGCATTTCGGCTGGCGCGAAACCTTCCTTGCGGTTTCCATTCTCGGCGTAATTGCGCTGGTGAGCAGCCTGATTCTGGTGCCGAACAATATTCCGGGACGCGCCAGCGCCAGCCTGCGCGATCAGGTGAAGGTATTAACCCATCCGCGCCTGCTGATCATCTATGCGATTACCGCCCTGGGATACGGCGGCGTCTTCACGGCGTTTACCTTCCTCGCGCCAATGATGCAGGACCTGGCCGGGTTTAGCCCGTCAGCGGTGAGCTGGATTTTACTGGGCTACGGTGTCTCTGTGGCGATCGGTAACGTCTGGGGCGGCAAACTGGCCGACAGACGCGGGGCGGTGCCCGCGCTGAAGATTATCTTTGCCGCGCTGGTCGTGCTGCTGCTGGTATTCCAGCTTACCGCCAGCATCCAGTATGCCGCGCTGGCAACGGTGCTGGTGATGGGGATTTTCGCCTTCGGCAACGTGCCGGGTCTGCAGGTCTATGTTGTACAGAAAGCGGAGCAATATACGCCCGGCGCCGTAGACGTTGCCTCCGGCCTTAACATCGCCGCTTTTAACGTCGGCATTGCGTTGGGCTCTGTGATTGGCGGACAAACCGTAGAGCGCTATGGCCTGGCCGAGACGCCGTGGATTGGCGCGGTGATTGTGTTTGCTGCGCTGCTGCTGGTTGTGCTGAGCGGTCGTCTGGATAAATCTCATCCGGCAAAGGCGCTTTCCGTCGCAGGATAAAGGTTTCTCGCGAATTGCATTGAAAGTGCATACGAAAATCCCTATAACAGAATAACCGGCCGCAGTCAGGCCGGTTTCATGTTATCGAGGTTTGATGCCTAAATTGCGAAAGAATACTTATGCTATGCGCTATGTCGCCGGACAGCCTGTGGAGAGAATTATGCCTCCAGGCTCGTTTGCAGGCATTAGCCATGGATTCCCGGCAGGCGTCCCTTTAAGCAGCGATGAGAAGATCCGCGTGCTGGTGTGGAATATTTTTAAACAGCAGCGGGCCGAGTGGAAGTCAGTGCTGAATAATTTCGGTAAAGACGCCCATCTGGTGCTGTTACAGGAAGCGCAAACGACGCCCGAGCTGGTCAGATTCGCCACGACCAACTATCTGGCCGCCGATCAGGTTCCTGCCTTAGTTCTGCCTCAGCACCCCTCTGGCGTCATGACTCTGGCCTCGACTCATCCGGTCTACTGCTGCCCTCTGCGCGAACGCGAACCCATTTTACGCCTGGCTAAATCGGCGTTGGTGACCGTCTATCCGCTGCCAGATATGCGTTTGCTGATGGTGGTGAACATCCATGCGGTCAACTTCAGCCTGGGGGTTGATGTCTACAGCAAGCAGCTGTTACCTATTGGCGATCAGATAGCTCACCACAGCGGCCCGGTTATTATGGCCGGTGATTTTAATGCCTGGAGCCGACCGCGCATGAATGCGCTTTATCGCTTTGCCCGCGAAATGTCGCTGCGCGAGGTGCGTTTTTCTGACGATCAGCGCCGCCGCGCTTTTGGTCGTCCGCTCGATTTTGTGTTCTACCGGGGGTTAAGCGTACACGATGCCTCCGTACTGGTCACCCGCGCCTCCGATCACAACCCGCTACTAGTCGAATTCAGTCCCGGCAAGCCTGATTAATTAAGGTACGTCAGGCCTGCCATGGGGCGGGCCTGCGCAAGCAAGGTGCTGCCTTTATTATTCAAACAACCGAAGGACAACACAATGACAACACGCTCTCACCATGACAACGTCGAAAAACAGTTTGGCTCACAGGCCAGCGCCTACCTGACCAGCGCCGTACACGCTTCCGGACGCGATCTGCAGCGGCTGGCCGAGCGGCTGGCCGATTTCCCTGCCGCGCGGGTCCTCGATATGGGCTGCGGCGCCGGGCATGCCAGTTTTGCTGCGGCCGGGCAGGTGGCAGAGGTCACGGCATATGATTTATCCAGCCAGATGCTGGACGTTGTGGCTCAGGCTGCTCAGGATAAGGGGTTTGCGAATATAAAGACCCAGCAGGGTTATGCGGAAACCTTGCCCTTTGCGGCGGATAGCTTCGACGTGGTGATTAGCCGCTATTCCGCCCATCACTGGCATGATGTCGGCCAGGCGCTGCGGGAGGTCAAACGCGTTCTTAAGCCGGGCGGGGTGCTGATTATTATGGACGTCATGTCGCCGGGCCATCCGGTTCGCGACGTGTGGCTGCAAACGGTTGAAGCGCTGCGCGATACCTCCCACGTTCGCAACTATTCCAGCGGAGAGTGGCTGGCGCTGACGAACGATGCCGGGCTGATCACGAATAATTTATCGACCGACCGCCTGTCGCTGGAGTTCAGCTCATGGGTGGCGCGCATGCGTACGCCGGAGGCGCTGGTGGCGGCGATTCGTCTCTATCAGGATAGCGCATCGGCAGAGGTAAAAGCCTACTTTGCCTTACAGGAAGACGGCTCCTTTATCAGCGATACCATCATGTTTGAAGCGCATAAAGCGATATAAAAGAAAAAGGCACCGGGAGACGGTGCCTTTTTTAGGCTATATCAGGAGTCTGGCCTGTCGCTATTTTTTACAAACAACGTGAGCTGATCGCCCGGTTTCAGAACATTGGTGCCGCTGTTCCAGCGCATCACATCACGAGTATTCACGCCATGACGTTTTGCGATGCTCGACAGCGAGTCGCCTTTGCGCACGCGATAGGTGATGCTATCGCTGTTGTTCGCAAGACGCGTCGCGCTGCTGCCGGCGCCAACGACCAGGTCCTGGCCCACTTTCAGCCCCGATCCGCGCAGGCTATTCCACTGCTGCAAATCTTTCGTCGATACGCCGAGACGCGAGGCGATCCCGGAAATCGTATCGCCTGAGCGAACCTTATAGCTGCGGCTGGTCAACGGCGCGTTGGCCGCGAGCTGCGTTGGCTGTACGGCTGCGATATCGCCAGAGGCCAGAGACTCACGCAGCTGAGCCGCATGTTTCTGTGGCACCATCACGTACTTTGGCCCGTTCGCACCCAGGGTTGATCCCTTTACTCCGGCGTTGAATGCCTTCAGCTTGCCGACGGGTATTCCTGCCATATCGGCCAGCTGGCTAATATCAACCGGATTATCGAGGCGAACTCGCGCCAGCGCACGGCTTTCGTCTGCCGTCGGCAGCTTCACGCCATAGCGCTTGCTGTTTTTGAGAATATCGCTCAAAGCCAGCATCTTAGGTACGTAAATCCTGGTTTCCTGTGGTAATGAAAGCGACCAAAAATCAGTGGGCTTGCCGCGTGATTTATTCGCTTTCATTGCCTTCAGCACCCGGCCTTCACCGCTGTTATAGGCCGCGACGGTCAACAGCCAGTCGCCGTCAAACATCTTATTCAGACGCTGCATCATATCCAGCGCCGCCGTCGTCGAGGCGACGACGTCACGACGCGCGTCGTAGCTGCGGGTCTGCTTCAGACCATAATTGCGCCCGGTGCTCGGAATGATCTGCCAGATGCCTGCGGCATTGGCGCCAGACGTTGCATGCGGGTTAAAAGCGCTCTCCACTATGGGTAGTAATACCAGTTCCATTGGCATGTTACGTTTCTTAACTTGCCCGGCTATCCAGTACATATACGGCTCTGCCCGTAAAGTTACATCGTGGAGATAGCTCTTATTACGTAAGTACTTCTGTTTCTGTTCGCGAATCCGGGTATTTTCCGGAATTCCCATCTTTAGCTCGTCGCCTATGGAAGTCCACAGATCCTGGTCTTGCGCGTAGAAGGTTCCATCATCTAACCAGCGCGCTTGACTTGTGAACTTACCTGCTTCCCCTTGACCAGCTGCAGAAAGGCTCTGTGCGTGCTGCTGAACGTTGCCATCGTGCTTAGACGACTGGCACCCCACCAGCAGGACAGAGACGAGTAAAATCGCTCGTGCCTTCATGTGTGTGTCAATAGTTGCTTAAAAGACGAGCAAGAATAACGGTGAAGTTAGCGAATGACAAGAGTTAAATGTCAGAAGTCATCTTTCTTCGACCTTAACCAGGCAAATCGCTGTGCAGAGTGTTGCAAATTTGTTTCTTTGGATATTTCTTTAATTAAATCATCGTCATCCGTGCGTAAAAATAAATTTATACGGCGCTCATTTTTCAGAATTACCGGGAGTGTCATTTGTTTTTTTGCACGTAACTCATTAACTTTATGGTAATAATCATTTATAGCCATATCCTGCGGCAGGATACTCCGGGCAAACTTCATATTTGCTAAAGTATACTCGTGGGCACAACATACCAGCGTATCGTCGGGGAGCGCGGCTATTTTCTTAAATGATTGATACATCTGCTCTGCGGTTCCTTCAAAGAGTCTGCCGCAGCCGCCGGAAAACATTGTATCGCCACAAAATAGATAAGGTTCGCTGTAGAAACAGACGTGTCCTAAAGTGTGACCTGGCGTAGAGAAAATAGAAAATTCGTGACCTAAAACAACGACCCGATCGCCGTCGGCAACGAGGTGGGTGGTTCCCTTATCCTGGGTTTCTGCCGGTCCGTAAACCACGATGTCGGGGAATTTTTCGCGCAGTTGTTTTACCCCGCCAACGTGATCGTGGTGGTGGTGCGTAAGAAAAATGGCCTCCGGCTGCCAGCCGCGTTCCGCGATAGCGGTCAATACGGGCGCCGCTTCGCCTGGGTCGACGATCAGGCAGCGGCCGTTATCCGCGCGAAGAACCCAGATGTAGTTGTCCTGAAAGGCGGGAATGCTGATAAGATTCATTTATTACCTCTAAAAGCGTAGCGGAAGGTTGCGATGAAGCCGGCAAGGATATCTCAGATAGTTACAGCGCCAGAGCATTGGGCCAGTATGCCCTGGGGCGAATACTATCGCGAATCGCTGGAGCGGCATATGAAACCGTGGCTGGCCAAGCTCTATGGCTTTCATTTACTTAAGATTGGCAATTTGAGCGCGGAAATCAATACCGAATCCTGCGCTATCTCGCATCAGGTGAACGTCTCGCTGCAGGGAACGCCGGTTCAGGTTAAGGCCGATCCCCTCCATCTGCCGTTTGCCGAAAAGTCGGTTGACGCCTGCCTGCTGGCGCATACCTTACCCTGGTGCAGCGATCCTCATCGCCTGCTGCGCGAGGCCGACAGGGTGCTGATTGATGACGGCTGGATAATTATGACCGGCTTTAACCCGGTGAGCCTGATGGGGCTGCGTAAGCTGATGCCGGTCTTGCGTAAAACGACGCCGTACAGCAGCCGGATGTTTACGCTAACGCGCCAGCTGGACTGGCTGGCGCTGCTCAATTTTGAGGTTCTGCACTACGGCCGCTATCAGGTGCTGCCCTGGTCCCGACACGGCGGTAAGATGCTCAGTACCCATCTGCCGGCGCTGGGCTGTCTGCAGATGATTGTGGCCCGCAAGCGCACGATCCCGTTAACGCTAAATCCGCTGAGGTCGGGAAAAGCGAAGACGCGGCTGCGCCAGGCGGTAGGGGCCACGCGACAGTCGCGAAACGGGCATAATTAACGCTCCGGCTGATAGCCGATATCGTCCTGGGTAGGGTTGGCGGCGGCAGCGCGCGCCAGCTCGTCGCAGCGTTCGTTTTCCGGATGGCCGGCGTGACCTTTAACCCACTCCCACCTGATCCGGTGCTGGCCAAGCGCGATATCCAGGCGCTGCCACAGGTCGACATTTTTGACCGGCTTTTTATCCGCCGTTTTCCAGCCGCGCTTTTTCCAGTTGTGGATCCACTGGGTGATCCCCTGACGCACGTACTGGCTGTCGGTGCTCAGTATGACTTCGCACTGCTCCTTCAGCGCTTCCAGCGCAACGATGGCCGCCATCATCTCCATGCGGTTGTTGGTCGTGAGGTTATAGCCTTCGCTAAAGATTTTTTCCTTGCCACGATAGCGTAAAATAGCGCCGTAGCCGCCGGGTCCTGGATTTCCCAGGCATGAACCGTCGGTGAAAATTTCTACCTGTTTAAGCATCTCTGGTAGACTTCCTGTAATTAAATCCGGTAAACCCCCGGCTTTGCCGGGGGACTCCGAAAGGTTTGACCTTTAAGTCAGTCGCGCGAATCTGAAATCTCCGCCAAGAGATGAGGATTCGTGATGAGAGACTATCAGAGCTTAAGCCATACGAAATGGGACTGTAAATATCACGTGGTTTATATCCCTAAACGCCGGAAGCAGCGGTTATATGGTGCGCTGCGGCATGAGTTGGGAAAAATATTCCACGAGCTTGCGAGCCAGAAGGGCTGTCAGATTCTGGAGGGGCATCTGATGCGCGATCATGTCCACATGTGCATCAGCATACCGCCAAAGTACTCGGTATCGACAGTAGTCGGCTATCTGAAGGGAAAAAGTGCGATAGCGATAGCACGACACTTCGGCAGAGGTAAAAACTTCACCGGTGAAGTTTTCTGGGCTCGAGGTTATTTCGTTTCAACCGTTGGTTTGGATGAAGCCACGGTCAGGGCGTACATACGCAACCAGGAGAGAGAAGACGAACGATACGATCAAATGAAACTGAACGTATAGCAGCCGCCCTGGGCGGCTCATGGTTTGTCGGCGCCTTTGAGGCGCTCACCCTAAAGCCTCCGGCTCTGCCGGAGGATACTTACTGACATCGATAGATAAACGGCAAGTCTGACATAAATGACTGATATGAGCACTGCAATTACGCGACAGATTGTTCTCGATACTGAAACCACCGGTATGAACCAGATCGGCGCGCATTACGAAGGACATAAAATCATCGAGATTGGTGCGGTGGAGGTGATCAACCGCCGTCTTACCGGGAATAACTTCCACGTCTATCTCAAGCCGGACCGGCTGGTGGACCCTGAAGCCTTTGGCGTTCACGGGATTGCCGATGAGTTTTTGATGGACAAGCCGGTGTTTGCTGACGTAGTCGATGAGTTCATGGACTATATCCGCGGGGCGGAGCTGGTCATCCATAACGCATCGTTCGATATCGGCTTTATGGATTATGAGTTTGGCAAGCTAAAGCGCGATATTCCCAAAACCAATACCTTCTGTAAGGTTACCGATAGCCTGGCGCTGGCGCGGAAAATGTTCCCCGGCAAGCGTAACAGCCTCGATGCGCTGTGCTCGCGTTATGAAATAGATAACAGCAAGCGAACGCTGCACGGGGCGCTGCTCGATGCCCAGATTCTTGCCGACGTCTATCTGATGATGACCGGCGGCCAGACGACGCTGGCGTTTTCGACGGAAGGCGAAGGGCAGATGCAGGCAGGAGAGATAGGAATACAGCGCGTTGTCCGGGCTGCCAGCAGGCTGCGCGTCGTTTATGCCTCTGATGACGAGCTGCTAAACCATGAATCGCGGCTCGACCTGGTTCAAAAGAAAGGCGGAAGCTGCCTGTGGCGGAGCTGATACGCCGCAATGCGCTGTAAAAATAGGCGAGTGGGCGATTTTTACAGCAAATGGTTCAAAAGTGAAGAAAAAGCGTTGACGGAGTTAGCGGTAGTCCGTAATATTCGCCTCGTTCCCAAGGGAACAGTGAAAGTGGAGCGGTAGTTCAGTCGGTTAGAATACCTGCCTGTCACGCAGGGGGTCGCGGGTTCGAGTCCCGTCCGTTCCGCCACTATTCAGAAAGCCTGAATCAGCAATGATTCAGGCTTTCGTTGTTTTAGCGACGCCACCTTACTCATTTCATCTATTTCAATCGCCTACGAATATGATGCTGCGTGGCCGCCAGCATGCATGCCCGGACGGTCCACACTCGTTTGTTTCGCTCTTTATCGTTGGCAAAGCCGAATGCCGGTTTATTGACGCCGCAGTCCCCTGAATATGAAGCATCGGTCAATGACGGAGGACTCAGGGCGGAAGCGTTCCCCCCGATGACTAGGGGGAGGGGAGATTAATCCAGGCTAAACGGATCGGCATCCTGCCAGGCGGGGAATTTCTCGCGATATTCGTTGAGCGCGCTGAGCGACAGCTCCGCATCCAGGCGCGTGGCCTGATGAGGCTCCGCCGTTGCCAGAATCTCTCCCTGCGGGCTGATAATGCGGCTATCGCCCCGATAGTGGTGGCCGTTACCGTCGGTACCGACCCGATTGCAGCCGGCAACGTAGGCTTGGTTTTCAATGGCCCGGGCGACCAGCAGCGACTGCCAGTGTAGCGAGCGCGGCGCCGGCCAGTTGGCTACGTACAGCGCTAAATCGTAGTCGTTATGGTTGCGTGACCACACCGGGAAGCGCAGGTCGTAGCAAACCATCGGCAGGATCCGCCAGCCGCGCCACTCGAAAACAACCCGCTCGCTGCCCGCCGTATAGTGATGATGCTCTTCTGCCATGCGGAACAGGTGCCGCTTATCATAAAAGTGGGCTTTACCGCCGGGCTCCACCAGCAGGAAGCGGTTAACCGGGCCGCGTTCGGTTTGTAGCGCAGCGCTACCCGCAATAAGGGCATTGGTCTGCGCCGCTTTCGCCTGCATCCAGTCGATGACCTCTTCCTGCGGCAGCGACTGTTTCGCGGCTTCCATGGCGAAGCCGGTGGTAAACATTTCCGGCAAAACAATCAGGTCACGCCCGCCGATGCCTTCCAGCTGGCGATCGAAATGGCGTAGGTTGGCGGGACCGTCCATCCACACCAGCGGTTGTTGCAATAGCGTAATTTTCAGGCCAGGCACGGTGGTGAACTCCATTATCATTAGGCTGTTATAGTCACTTTAACACCATATCAGTCTCTGGATAGTCAGCGGAATATTTTGTTAAAAAAATGCTAATGCTGGAAACGATTTGTGCGGGAAAGGGGCGCAGGAAGCTGAGAGCCGCAAAGACGGGCCGGTACGGATTTATGCACGCGGCTTTTTTACTTCAGGGGCGGCTATACGGTGGTGCCCCGCAAACCCTGGCCCGCGAGGGGGAGTTTAAGAGGCACTGCGTGAAGCATGGCCGCGTGGCCTAAATCGCCATGCTGGCCAGCAGAATAAAGATCAGGCCGAAAAGGGATAGCATTGTTGACATTAGCGTCCAGGACAGTAGGGTTTCCTTGATGGTCAGGCCGAAGAAATCCTTTATCATCCAGAAGCTTGCGTCATTGACATGGGAGCAAATGCAGGAGCCTGCGCCCGTCGCAAGAGTAATCAAGGCCAGGTTTGTGTTTGGGTGTGCAGACAGCAAAGGGATCACCAGGCCGGCGGTGGAGATGGCGGCAACCGTTGCGGAGCCCAGACAAATCCTCAGAAAGGCCGCCACTCCCCAGGCCATCAGAATGGGGTTGATATCCGTGCCTGCTACCAGCGTCGAGATATACTGGCCGACGCCCGAATCAATCAGCACCTGTTTGAATGCGCCGCCACCGCCGATAATCAATAACAGACCGGCAATGCCTGCAATTGCTTTCCCGCAGGAGTCCATCAGTTCCGGAATCGTTTTTCCTCTCCCGAGACCCATCGCCCAAATGGCGAACAGCAGCGAAATCAGCATCGCGATCGTCGAGTTTCCCAAAAACAGGAACACGGAATAGAGCATACCGGGGTCGCCTGCGTCTTTTGGCCGGACCATTTGCATAATAGTGACCAGAGCCATCAGGATCACCGGCAGCATGGCGGTCAGAAAACTTATCCCAAACCCCGGCATTTCGCTTTCGGTAAAGCTCTTTGTCGCCCCAAGGGAAGCAATGTTGCCTTCTTTGGTAAATGCCTCCGGGATCAGTCGTTGACATACTTTATTTAGCAGCGGGCCACAGAGTATAAAGGTTGGAATGCCCACGATGATGCCATAAATCAGCACGACACCAACATCTGCGCCATATTCTCTGGCGATGACGGTAGGGCCGGGATGCGGCGGCAGAAAACCGTGCGCCACTAACAAACCCGACAGCATCGGTACGCACATATACATCGGTGATATTTTAGCTTCCCTGGCGATGGCGAATAAAATCGGTACCAGCAGAATTAAACCAACTTCGAAAAATAGCGCGATACCGACAATAAATGCCGAAGTTACTACCGCCCAGTCCAGCCTTTTGACACCAAAATAGTTCAGCATGGTCAATGCAATACGCTGAGCACCGCCGGCATCGGATAATAACCGTCCCAGCATTACGCCAAAACCGAATATCAAGCCGATATGACCCAGGGTGCCGCCCAGTCCGGATTCGACAGAAGCGACGACCTTATTCAGGTCCATGCCGCTGGCAATAGCCACGGCCAGCGAGACAATAATTAATGAAACAAAAGTATTGAGTTTTATTTTTATGGTTAAAAGCAGGAGTACAGCGATACCTGCCACAACAATTAATAGTGGCATAACGTCCTCTCATTAATAATGTAATAATGGTTTTAATTATTTCTTCAGGATTTATTCATCTGCTGGTGCAATGCAGCTCTTATTTTATTAACGTCGTAGATGCAGCCGCGCCAGGTTCCGCCGCTCACCGCCTGGAGCATCGCCCAGAGTTGGGTATCATCTGGTAAATCAGGATCGGGCATTAAATCAGGGTGGCTGCTTCTGCCGTTTAATATAACGCTGGCCTCCTCTCGTGAGGGGCGTTCCTGAGCGTTAGCGGGACCCAGGAAATTGACCTCTCCCTGGAGCTGTTTGCAGTCAATTTTAATTTCAATGAGATCCCCGGTGCGTAATTTCCCGATGGCGCCGCCTGCCAGTGCCTCCGGCCCAACGTGGCCAATACAGGCGCCGGTGGAAACGCCGGAGAATCGGGCGTCGGTAATAAGTGAAACATGCTTCCCATAGGATAAATGCTTCAGCGCGCTGGTAACCTGATACGTTTCCTCCATCCCGGTACCGGATGGCCCTACGCCGATAATAACCAGAATATCGCCCGCTTTAATTTTGTCGTGTTTGATATCATAAATGGCGGTTTTTTCCGAGAGGTACACTTTCGCCACGCCCTGATGATAATAAATACCCTCTTCATTAATGACCGAAGGATCGATGGCCGTGGATTTTATGACCGAGCCCTCTGGAGCGATATTTCCGACCGGGAAGGTAATCGTGGAGGTTAACCCGCGTTTTTGCGCCTGCTGCGGAGACATGATGACCTCCTGGGGATCAACCTGCTCCTGACTGAGCAGCAGATTTTTAAATATCTGCCGACGCTCGGAGCGCTCCCACCAGTCGAGATTTTCCCCTAGCGTCTTGCCCGTTACGGTAATGACATCCTCATGCAGAAGACCCAGCTGGCGCAGATGCAGCATCACTTCAGGTACGCCGCCAGCCATAAAGGCCCGTACGGTTGGGTGATAAACCGGGCCATTGGGCAGTACGCTGACCAGGCGCGGCACCTGTTTATTAATGCGTATCCAGTCCTCCACCGTCGGAATATGGCAGCCCGCCTGATGGGCAATCGCCGGGATGTGCAGCAGGAGATTGGTGGAGCCGCCAAATGCCGCATGGACCATCATGGCGTTTTCAATAGCGCGATCGGTGAGGATATCCTTAGTCGTGATGCCCTTCTGGCTCAGCAGCAGCGCGGCCCGCGCTGATGCCCTGGCGATCTCCGTCCAGACTGGTTCGCCCGAAGGCGCCAGCGCAGAATGCGGAATAGCGAGGCCGAGGCCTTCAGCGACGACCTGCGAGGTGCCTGCGGTTCCGAGGAACTGGCAGCCGCCACCCGACGAAGCGCAGGCCTGACAGCCCGCCCGACGAGCGTCCTGCAGCGATAATTCGCCGTTGGCAAAACGCGCGCCGATAGTCTGCACCTTGCCGTTATCTTCGCCATGTAAAGCAGGCAGGGTGGCCCCGCCGGGGATCAATACCGTCGCTTTATCATGCTGCGATGCCAGCGCCATCATGGTGGCGGGCAGCCCTTTATCGCAGGTTGCCACGCCGATCACCGCTTTAACTCCCGGCAGGGAACGGATCAGGCGGCGCATTACCATAGAGGCATCATTGCGATAAGGTAATGAATCGAACATGCCGGTGGTACCCTGCGTGCGTCCGTCGCAGGGATCGGAGACATACACCGCGTAAGGCAGCGCGTGATGGTTTTTGATGACCTCCGCCGCTGCTTTCATCTGGATATCCAGCTCGTAATGTCCCTGATGAAGAGCCAGAGCGACGGGTTTGCCGTCCGGCCCGCGCAGCCCGCCCAGCGTGCTAAGCAGCAGAATACCGTCCTGATTCAGCTCATCCGGCGACCAGCCCATCCCGGCATTCATGGTCATGCCAAAAATATCGCCGCTAGGGCGGTTGATTAGCATATCCGGGGTCAGCGGCAGCTCGCCCTGCGGACCCGGCGCGTGGGTTCTGACGCGGTAGATATCCGGGTTATCGCTAGCAAAAATATCGTCAATGGACATCGAATGCCTCCTCATGATTTTAAAATGCCCTGCGAGACCAGCAGCTCGCGTACCCGCGCCTTTGACTCTTCCGACGCATCCAGAATCGGCGGCAGGCAATAGGTATTTACCGGCAGTCCCACACGCTGCATGGCATATTTGATGAGTGAGACAAACGGTGTTTCCAGGGCGTAAATAGCCGGTAGCTGCAGCAATTTTTTATTGAGCGTCGCCGCTGTCGCGAGATCACCATCTTGCCAGGCGCTAAAAATGCCTACGGACAGTTCCGGCGCGAAGTTTGCGCTGGCGGTAATAGCGCCATCCCCGCCCAGCAGCAGGTTATTGAGTAAATGGTCGTCGAAGCCGCAGAACACGGAGAACTCGGGGCGCACGGCTTTGACGGTGTTGATCATCGCCCGCAGGTGGCCGACGCTGTCGATAGTGTCTTTAATACCGACGATGTTTTCATTTTGCAGCACCAGCCGTTTGACGATATCAGGGGTGAGATCCTGGCCGGTGAGGTCCGGGAAGTTATAAACGATCGCCGGCAGGCGAACGCTGCTGGCGATGCGATGGTAATAGTCGTCCAGATTGCTGGCGGCAACTTTCCAGTAATAGGGGTTAATAATAACGATGCCGTCCGCGCCGCAGGCTTCGGCGTGTTTTGCCAGTTTGACCGCTTCGTCAGTGGAGGGGGAGCCAACGCCAATTAATACCGGAACGCGTCCGTCAACCGCCGTGATTGCCGCTTCGGCGAATTCCATCCTTTGCCCGGCGTTCATCTGACTAAATTCACCGCCGGTTCCAAGATAAAACAAGCCGTCGACGCCTTTCTTAATAAGAAAATCGGCGACTTGCGTTAAGGCCGTTTTATCAATGTTGCCGTCGCCATCGAGCGTCGTGGATACCGGTGGAATAATTCCCCTGAATTTTTTCATTAGATCAATTTCCTTTTCTTAAATATTCATTTTCGTTTCTATAACCTAAACCATGCGAGATCTGATCGGCGCATTGCCTGAGCAGTTCGAGATAACCATCGATCCTCTTTCCCGAATAAACTATCGGGTTTCCCGATAATGAAATTGCATAATTCACGCGATGATACATATCGAAAATAGGCATGCTCAGGCATACCGCTCCGTAGGTTGATTCTTCATTATCTATCGCCCATCCCCTGAGGCGCGTTTTCTGTAGCTCTTCACGAAATAACTTTTTATCGGTGAAGGTATTTTGCGTGTGCTTTTTCAGAATTAAGGCATCGAGAAAATAATCCATCTCTTCTCGCGGCTTCCAGGCCAGCAGCGCCTTACCGAGCGCGGTGATATGCAATTCTAATTTTTTACCGATCCAGCTTTTTTTAGTCGGTACGGAATCCGGGCTCTCGACTTTATCCAGGTAAATGGCGGAGTAACTCTCCATAGCCCCTAAATGGCAGACCAGTCCGCTTTTCAACGAAAGCTCCTGCATCGGGCGCTTCGTCACCTCGAATATGTTTTTCCGGTGCAGCGACTGGCATCCAAGCTCGTAATTTTTTATGCCAAGAGAGTATTGATTACGCTCGCTTTTTATTAAAAATCCGCAATCGACCATGGCATTTAATAAATTCAGCAGGCTACTTTTCGGGTACTGAAATTCTTTTAGCAGCTCCATAAAGCTGGCCGCTCCGACATATGCAATGTAGGTCAGAATTTTTTCTGCCCGGATTAATGAATTACATCCTTTACCGCCCATAACGGCTCCCGTTTCTCGTTGATATAAAGCCTATCCACTCTGGAAAGCGGAAAATACGCCTTGTTCAGCAGGCTGAACCGAGTTACAGGGGGGAAACGTGATCCACGTAGGTATTTTAATTATTGAGCGGGAATTTGCTGCGCGTGGCGCTGGCCGATAGGCAGCCTATGGCGCTAATGCGGGAAATGATTTGTGCGCAGCCGGAGGGCAAAGCGGGGTAAAAAAAGAGGCGGAGGAAAACCCCCGCCCCGATCGTGATGTGATTAATTTACTCTTCAGGCCGCTTCAATCTTGCGGACTTTCTCCGGCAGCTTTACCGGCCGGGTAGCCAGCTCATCCGGAGCGAAGTCGTCAACGTTGATACTGCGCAAGCGGCTGGTTTCAGCCCGGGTAAGAAGCGTGGCTTCTTCCTCATTGATTAACCCTTTAGCCAGCGCGTTGCGGGCCAGTTCATCAAGGCGCGTGAACGGCAGGTTTTTGCCCAGCTCTTTACAGATACGCTGGTGAATCGGGTCGGCGGCCATAACGTCCAGCAGCGCCTCTTCCAGCAGACCGACCGGGTTGTGCTCGCTCGGGGTCAGGTACAGGCCGCGGCCAATACGCGAACGCGTTGCGCTCGGGATCTGCAGGATTTTGGCGACCTTATGGTCCAGCTTATCGGACGGCGCGTCGTAGTGGCGGCCGGTCGGGAAGATGGCAACGCGCAGGACGCCCGCGACAAAGCGGTTGGGGAAGTTTTTCAGCAGGTCGTCAATGGCCTGCTCGGCCTGATACAGCGCATCCTGAACGCCCCAGTGAACCAGCGGCAGATCGGCTTCGTTACGCCCCTCATCGTCATAGCGTTTCAGCACCGCCGAGGCGAGGTACAGCTGGCTTAAAACGTCGCCCAGTCGCGCGGAAATACGCTCGCGACGCTTCAGGCTGCCGCCAAGCACCGCCATTGAGACGTCGGACAGCAACGCCAGGTTGGCGCTCAGGCGGTTCATATGCTGATAGTAGCGGCGGGTCGCGTCGCGGGTTGGCGTGCTGCTGGTCAGCCCACGGGTCAGGCCCAGCCAGAAGCTGCGGACCTTATTGCTGCCGACGTGACCGATGTGTTTGAACAGCAGCTTGTCGAAAGCGTTAACGTCGTTGTTCTGCGCGGCGGCCATTTCGTCCAGCACGTACGGATGGCAGCGGATTGCGCCCTGGCCGAAGATCATCATGCTGCGGGTCAGGATGTTGGCGCCTTCGACGGTGATGGCGATCGGCGCTCCTTGATAGGCGCGGGCGAGGAAGTTGCTTTCACCCAGCATGATGCCTTTCCCGCCGGTGATATCCATGGCGTCGATGATTGAACGCTGGCCGCGGTGGGTGCAGTGATACTTCACGATAGCTGACAGAACCGCCGGCTTCTCACCGAGCATGATGCCGTAAGTAATCAGCGACGCGGCGGCGTCCATCACGTAGGCGTTACCGGCAATACGCGCCAGCGGCTCTTCGATGCCTTCCATTTTACCGATGGAGATCTTGAACTGGCGGCGGATATGGGCGTAGGCGCCGGTGGCCATCGCCACGGACTTCAGGCCGCCGGTAGCGTTTGACGGCAGGGTGATCCCGCGGCCGACGGACAGGCACTCCACCAGCATCCGCCAGCCCTGGCCGGCCATCGTTGGGCCGCCGATGATGTAGTCGATAGGGACAAAGATATCTTTACCCTGGGTCGGGCCGTTCTGGAACGGTACGTTAAGCGGGAAGTGGCGGCGGCCGATTTCAACCCCAGGCGTCGAGGTCGGGATCAGCGCACAGGTGATGCCCAGCTCCTCTTCTCCCCCCAGCAGGCGGTCAGGGTCGGAGAGTTTAAATGCCAGCCCCAGGACGGTGGCGATTGGCGCCAGGGTAATGTAGCGCTTGTTCCAGGTCAGGCGCATGCCCAGAACCTGCTCGCCCTGCCATTCGCCCATGCACACCACGCCGGTATCCGGAATGGCACCGGCGTCGGAACCCGCTTCCGGGCTGGTCAGCGCAAAGCAGGGGATCTCCTGACCACGCGCGAGGCGCGGCAGATAGTGATTTTTCTGTTCATCGGTACCGTAATGCTGCAGCAACTCGCCCGGGCCTAAAGAGTTGGGTACGCCCACGGTAATCGCCAGGATCCCGGAAACGCCGGACATTTTTTGCAGCACGCGGGACTGAGCGTAGGCGGAGAACTCCAGACCGCCGTACTCTTTCTTAATAATCATCGCAAAGAAGCGATGCTCTTTCAGGTAATCCCACAGCTGTGGAGGCAGGTCGGCCATTTCGTGGGTAATTTCAAAATCGTTCGCCATGCGGCAGGCTTCTTCTACCGGGCCGTCGAGAAACGCCTGCTCTTCGGCGGTCAGGCGCGGCTGCGGATAGTTATGCAGCTTTTGCCAGTCCGGGTTGCCGCGAAACAGATCGCCTTCCCACCAGGTGGTTCCCGCATCGATAGCTTCTTTTTCCGTCCGCGACATCGGCGGCATCACCTTGCGGAACGCGCGGAAAGCGGGCGCGGAAAAAATAGATTTACGCATCGGCGCAAAGTTAAACGGCAGCAGAACGATCGCTAACGGCAGCAGCAGCCAGATATTCCACAGCCCGGCGATGCTAAGCGCGGCGGTCCAGGCGAGCAAAATCACGCTGCTGAGCAGGAGATTGATTCGGTGATAGAAGAGCGCGCCGAGTAAAACAACGGTTGCAACAATACTCAAAATCATCATAACGAAATGCTCCCTGTCTTGTAGGAGGTCTGACCACTTGTGATGATATGGTTGTAGTGGATGTAATTTGTTTTAGCAATGTGTTTACAAAATAATTACAACCTTGCTCACATTGTTGTACGCAAATGCGGCACGTAAAAGCAAAACCTCAGGGGATAACCGCGCCTGCTGCTTCTCGCTTTAGCGGCTATCCGGTACACTGCCAGGGTTATTCCACCAATACTGAAGGATTATCCTCATGTACCAGGATCTTATTCGTAACGAACTGAACGAAGCAGCGGAAACGCTGGCTAACTTTCTGCAGGACGAAGCCAATATTCACGCTATCCAGCGTGCCGCGGTGCTGCTGGCAGATAGCTTTAAGGCGGGCGGTAAAGTCCTCTCCTGCGGTAACGGCGGTTCCCACTGCGATGCGATGCATTTTGCCGAAGAACTGACCGGGCGCTATCGTGAAAACCGTCCGGGCTACCCGGCGATTGCGATTTCAGACGTCAGCCACCTTTCCTGCGTTAGTAATGATTTTGGCTACGAGTACGTTTTCTCCCGCTACGTTGAATCGGTTGGCCGCGCCGGTGACGTGCTGCTGGGGATCTCCACCTCTGGTAATTCAGGTAACGTTATCAAAGCGATCGACGCCGCCCGCGCGCAGGGGATGAAGGTGATCACCCTCACCGGTAAAGACGGCGGTAAAATGGCCGGCTCCGCCGATGTTGAAATCCGCGTGCCGCATTTTGGCTATGCCGACCGTATTCAGGAAATTCACATCAAAGTGATTCATATTCTGATTATGCTGATCGAAAAAGAGATGGTTAAAGCTTAACGGGCCGTTTTGCCGGCTGCGTTGAGCCAGGGCAGCGCTCAATCTCCTGACGTACATCAGGTACGATTCGGTTTTTGCGCGCTGGCCGCGTTCAGGCCGGCTGGCGCAATAACGCCTTTGGTATTTAAGCCGCGTGGTATGAGGTGAGATATGTGCGAACTGCTCGGGATGAGCGCGAATGTGCCAACAGATATTTGCTTTAGCTTTACCGGGCTGGTTCAGCGCGGTGGCGGCACCGGGCCGCATAAAGACGGCTGGGGTATCACCTTCTATGAAGGTAAAGGCTGTCGCACATTTAAAGATCCGCAGCCCAGCTTTCAGTCGCCCATCGCTAAGCTGGTGCAGGATTATCCCATCAAATCCTGCTCGGTCGTCGCCCATATTCGCCAGGCTAACCGCGGCATAGTGGCGCTGGAAAATACCCACCCCTTTACCCGTGAGCTGTGGGGACGCAACTGGACCTACGCGCATAACGGCCAGCTGGAAGGATATGAGTCTCTCGACACCGGGAATCTTCATCCGATCGGCGAAACCGACAGCGAAAAGGCCTTCTGCTGGCTGCTGCATCGCCTGACCGAGCGCTATCCCGGCACCCCTGACTCGATACCTGAAATCTTCGGCTATGTCGCTGAGCTGGCGGGCGAGCTGCGGGAGAAGGGCGTCTTCAACATGCTGCTGTCGGACGGGCGCTACGTGATGGCGTACTGCTCGACGAATTTGTACTGGATTACGCGAAGGGCGCCGTTTGGCGTCGCGACGCTGCTGGATCAGGATGTGGAGATCGACTTTCAACGCGAGACCACACCGAACGATGTGGTCTCCGTTATCGCCACTCAGCCTTTAACCGGCAATGAGACCTGGCATAAAATCATGCCGGGCGAGTGGGCGCTATTTTGCCTGGGGGAGCGTGTAGTTTGACGCCAGCTGCGGCTGAATAAGTTCATGACTCAGCGGCTTGCTGACCACGTAGCGGCCGTCCGCTACCGAGATAACCGGTGGCTTGTGGGTTTGCTGGAAATAGTCGTAGCCTGGCTTCAGCTGTTTCCAGAAGTCCGCGTAGTAGGAGTACTTGTGGCGCTCCATATTGGCGTTGGTCATGCGGAAAGGATAAATGCTGACCTGCACGTTTGGCTGGCCGAACACCAGCGCGCCGGTAACGAACTGGAAGATCTCATCAATCCCGGTATCGGTCATGGCATAGCAGCCGATAGAGACGCAGGCGCCGTGGATCATCAGGTATTTACCTTCATAGCCGTGCGCGCGGTCGTAGGCGTTCGGGAAGCCGATATTAATGGCTTTATAGAAGCGGCTATCCGGTTTTAGCTGATTACGCGTCACGCTGTAGAACCCTTCCGGACTCTTGAAGTCGCCCTGACGCTGCTTCGGCCCCAGCCCGCCGGAGTAGTTGCAGATTCGGTAGCTGTCGAGGAGCTGCCAGGTTTCGCCCATTTTGACGTAAAGATCGAGCGTACGCTCCTCTTTAAAGATCTCAATGTAGACCGGGGAACCCATTAATTGCTGTTTATATTCTTTGCTAACCGGCGTCGTCGAGCTGTTATTGCTGAGAAGCCCAGCAAATGAAACGCACGGCAACAGAAGCATCGCAATAAATAATGCGATTTTGCGCATACTGCTTGTTCCTTGATAAAACTAAAACCACATTGCCAGGACGGCAAGAGAGACCCAAAATCAGAGTTTTCTGGATTTAGAGCGCTCACATTAGCATCACGGCAATTTTTCGCAAGCGCGGCGTCGCGCGTTTACAATTTAGTTGTCCTTTATAACGAATCTGACGGCAAAGCGCAGTGAGAACTTTGCGCAATAGCTCGCATTTTAGAACCGCTTAACGGGGTTTACCTACAGCCGCCGCTCACAAAATGTTACACTTACCCCGCTTAGTGACCAGGGTAAGAAAGGATGCTTCTCTCCCGTCTCGTGAATGAGCAGGGCCTTCGCTTTTCCTTTCTTTCTCTGATATTTCCATCAATGTTGCTGGCCGCGGCCTGATGCCGGGGTTTCGGTTACGGATACCTGCTAACGATATGATTAAAATTAAAAAAGGGCTGGATCTACCCATAGCTGGCATGCCAACACAGCAGACGATTTCTCCGATGGCAGTCAAACGCGTTGCGCTGTTGGGCGAGGAGTACGTCGGGATGCGTCCCGCAATGGCGGTTCAGGAAGGCGACCGGGTGCAGAAAGGCCAGCCGCTGTTCGAAGATAAAAAGAACCCTGGCGTCTATTTTACCGCGCCGGCGAGCGGCGTGATCGGCGCGATTCACCGCGGCGAACGCCGGGTGCTGCAGTCGGTGGTGATTGATGTCGACGGCGATGACGCCGTGCAGTTTCCCCGCTACACGCCGGACGACCTTGCCGGGCTGTCGCGCGAAACCGTCCAGCGTCAGCTGCTGGCGTCCGGCCAGTGGACGGCGCTACGCACCCGACCTTTCAGCAAAACGCCGGCGCCGGGCAGCGTGCCGGCGGCGATCTTCGTCACCGCAATGGATACCAACCCGCTGGCCGCCGATCCTCAGCCCATTATTCTCGCCCGGCGCGAGGCCTTTGACGCCGGTCTTACGCTGCTGACCCGCCTCACCGACGGTAAAATCCACGTCTGCCAGGCCAGCGGCGGCAAGCTGGGCGGCCATCGTTCAGGACAGGTGACCTTCAACCAGTTTGCCGGTCCGCACCCGGCGGGGCTGGCGGGAACCCACATCCACTTCCTCGAACCGGTGAGCCTGACGAAACAGGTCTGGCACCTGAACTATCAGGAGGTTATCGCCATCGGCCGGCTGTTCCTCGACGGGGAACTCTACAGCGAGCGCGTTGTTGCGCTTGGCGGCCCGCAGCTTAAGGCGCCGCGGCTGGTGCAAACCTGCTGCGGCGCCAGCCTGGACGAGCTGCTGGCGGGGGAGCTACGCGAAGGCGAAAACCGGGTCATTTCCGGCTCGGTGCTGAGCGGTTCCCGCGCCTTTGGCCCGCGCGCTTTTCTCGGCCGCTTTCACCTGCAGGTGAGCGTGGTTAAAGAGGGGCGCGACAAAGAGTCTGCTGGGCTGGGTGATGCCGGGGAAAGATAAATTCTCCATCACCCGAACCACCCTGGGGCACTTCCTGAAGCATAAGTTATTCAACTTTTCGACCGATACCCACGGCGGCGAGCGGGCGATGGTGCCGATTGGCAACTACGAAAGAGTGATGCCGCTGGATATTCTCCCCACCTTACTGCTGCGCGATCTGCTGGCGGGCGATAGCGACAGCGCCCAGGCGCTGGGCTGCCTCGAGCTGGATGAGGAAGATCTCGCGCTTTGTACGTACGTGTGTCCCGGCAAGTATGAATATGGCCCGGCGCTGCGCAGCGTGTTAACCCGGATTGAGCAGGAAGGATAGGTGATGGGCTTAAAGCAGCTGTTTGACAAACTTGAGCCGCACTTTACGCACGGCGGCAGGCTGGAAAAATACTACCCGCTGTTCGAAGCGACGGCGACGATACTCTACACTCCCGGTCAGGTGACGCGCGGCGCCGCTCACGTACGCGACGCCATCGATCTGAAGCGCATGATGATCCTGGTGTGGCTCGCCGTATTCCCGGCCATGTTCTGGGGCATGTATAACGTGGGCCTGCAAACGCTCTCCGCGCTGCACAAGCTGTACGGCGCGGAGCAGCTGCCGCAGATTATTGCCGGCGACTGGCACTATGGCCTGGCGCAGTGGCTGGGGGCGAGCTTCGCCGCGGATGCGGGCTGGCTAAGCATGATGACCCTCGGCGCGGCGTTTTTCCTGCCTATCTATATGACGGTGTTTATCGTCGGCGGCTTCTGGGAAGTGCTGTTTGCTATCGTGCGCAAGCACGAGATCAACGAAGGATTTTTCGTCACCTCGATCCTCTTCGCGCTGATCGTTCCTCCCACGCTGCCGCTGTGGCAGGCCGCGCTGGGCATCTCCTTCGGCGTGGTTATCGCTAAAGAGATTTTTGGCGGCACCGGGCGTAATTTCCTGAACCCGGCGCTGGCGGGGCGCGCGTTCCTGTTTTTTGCCTGGCCGGCACAAATCTCCGGCGACCTGGTATGGACCGCTGCGGACGGTTTTTCCGGCGCGACGCCGCTGTCCCAGTGGGCGAGCGGCGGCGGTGAAGCGCTGGTGAACGTGACCAGCGGCCAGCCGGTTAGCTGGATGGACGCCTTCCTCGGCAACATTCCCGGCTCCATCGGCGAAGTTTCAACGCTGATGATCCTGATTGGCGGCGCGCTCATTATCTTCGGGCGCATTGCCTCGTGGCGCATCGTTGCCGGCGTGATGATCGGCATGGTGGCGACCGCGACGCTGTTTAATTTCATCGGCTCGGATACTAACCCGCTATTTGCCATGCCGTGGTACTGGCATCTGGTGCTCGGCGGTTTTGCCTTCGGCATGATGTTTATGGCGACGGACCCGGTATCGGCGTCGTTTACCGATAAAGGCAAATGGAGCTACGGCCTGCTGATCGGCGTGATGTGCGTGCTGATTCGGGTGGCCAACCCGGCCTATCCGGAAGGGATGATGCTGGCGATCCTTTTCGCCAACCTCTTTGCGCCGCTATTCGATTACCTGGTGGTGCAGGCCAATATTAAGCGGAGGAGGTCGCGTGGCTGAGAATAAAGGTAACGATAGCATCGGCAAAACGCTGCTGGTGGTGCTGGTGCTTTGCCTGGTCTGCTCTATCGTGGTTGCCGGCTCCGCCGTGGGCCTGAAGTCACGCCAGCAGGAGCAGCGCGAGCTGGATAAACAGCGCAATATCCTCGCCGTATCCGGGCTGAGAACGCCGAAGATGAGCGCCGAGGAGGTGGAGCGCGTTTTTGCCGCCCGTATCTCGCCGCGGCTGGTGGATTTAGCCAGCGGCGAGCTGCTGGATAAAGATCCGGGCAAGTTCAATCAGGCGCGGGCGCTGAAGGATCCTGAGCAAAGCATCTCGCTGGACGTCAGCCAGGACCCTGCGGGCATCAAACATCGGAGCAATATTGTCGAAATTTACCTGGTGCGCGATGAGCAGCAGCAGATTCAGGAAGTGATCCTGCCGATTTACGGCAACGGTCTGTGGTCGATGATGTACGCCTTCGTGGCGCTGGCTACCGATGGTCGTACGATTAAGGGCCTGACCTATTACGATCATGGCGAAACGCCGGGGCTGGGCGGTGAGGTGGAAAACCCCATCTGGCGGCAGCAGTTTATCGGCAAGCAGGTGCTTGACGATAGCGGCCATCCGGCGCTGAAGGTGGTGAAGGGCGGGGCGCATCCGGGAGATATCCACGCCGTTGACGGCCTGTCCGGAGCGACGCTGACCTCCAACGGCGTGCAGCATAGTTTTGATTTCTGGATGGGCGAGCTGGGCTTCGGCCCGTTTTTGCAAAGAGTGCGTGACGGAGAGCTGAATAATGGCTGAAACAGGCGATACGCAAGAGATGAAGCGCGTACTGGTGGGGCCGCTGCTGGCCAATAACCCCATTACGCTGCAGGTGCTGGGGGTCTGTTCGGCGCTGGCGGTGACCACTAAGCTGGAAACCGCGCTGGTGATGACCCTCGCGGTCACGCTGGTGACGGCATTCTCCAGCATGTTTATCTCGATGATCCGCCACCATATTCCCAACAGCGTGCGCATTATCGTGCAGATGACGATCGTCGCCTCGCTGGTGATTGTGGTGGACCAGCTGCTGCGCGCCTTTGCCTATGAGACCTCCCGGCAGCTGTCGGTATTTGTCGGGCTGATCATCACCAACTGCATCGTGATGGGCCGGGCGGAAGGGTACGCCATGAAGTCGCCGCCGCTGGCCAGCTTTATGGACGGTATCGGCAACGGACTGGGCTATGGCGCCATTCTGATTGTGGTCGGTTTCCTGCGCGAGCTTATCGGCAGCGGCAAGCTGTTCGGCGTCACCGTGCTGGAGACGGTGCAGAACGGCGGCTGGTATCAGCCGAACGGCCTGTTCCTGCTGGCGCCGAGCGCCTTCTTTATTATCGGTTTGCTGATTTGGGCGCTGCGCAGCTGGAAGCCGGAACAGCAGGAAAAGGAGTAAACGATGACGGCTCACTATATCAGCCTGTTTGTCCGCGCCGTATTTGTAGAGAACATGGCGCTGGCCTTCTTCCTCGGGATGTGTACCTTCCTCGCGGTGTCGAAAAAGGTCTCCACCGCCTTTGGTCTTGGCCTGACGGTCACCATCGTGCTTGGGCTGGCTGTACCGATCAATAACCTGATCTATAACCTGGTGCTGCGCGACGGGGCGCTGGCGGAGGGCGTCGATTTAAGTTTTCTCAACTTTATTACCTTTATCGGCGTGATCGCCGCGCTGGTGCAGATCCTCGAGATGATCCTCGATAAGTATTTCCCGGCGTTATACCACGCGCTGGGGATCTTCCTGCCGCTGATCGCCGTGCACTGTGCGATCTTTGGCGGCGTCTCCTTCATGGTGCAGCGTGACTACAATTTCCCGGAATCCATTGTTTATGGCTTCGGTTCCGGTATCGGCTGGACGCTGGCGATTGTCGCCCTGGCGGGCATCCGGGAAAGAATGAAATATGCCAACGTACCCGCCGGCCTGCGCGGGTTAGGGATCACCTTTATTACCACCGGTCTGATGGCGCTGGGCTTTATGTCATTCTCCGGCGTGCAGCTATAAGGGCGGAAAGTATGGAAATTATTCTTGGCGTCGTGATGTTCACCCTGATCGTGCTGGTGCTTTCGGGGCTGATCCTCGCCGCGCGTTCAAAGCTGGTCAACGCCGGTGACGTGGTTATTGAAATTAATAACGAGGCGGACAGGCAAATCCGCACATCGGCGGGCGATAAGCTGCTGAATACGCTGTCCAGCAACGGAATCTTTGTCTCCTCCGCCTGCGGCGGCGGCGGTTCCTGCGGCCAGTGTCGGGTGACGGTGAAAGAGGGCGGCGGCGATATCCTGCCGACCGAGCTTTCCCATATCACCAGGAGGGAGGCGAAAGAGGGCTGCCGGCTGGCCTGTCAGGTGGCGGTGAAGCAAAACATGAAGATCGAGCTTCCGGAAGAGATCTTCGGGGTCAAAAAATGGCAATGCGAAGTGATCTCCAATGATAACAAAGCGACGTTTATCAAAGAGCTGAAGCTGCGCGTGCCGGATGGCGAAGTTGTGCCGTTCCGCGCCGGGGGATATATCCAGATCGAGTGTCCGTCGCACAAGGTGGCGTATGCTGACTTCGACGTGCCGGACGAGTACCGCGCCGACTGGGATAAGTTTAACCTGTTCCGCTACGTCTCCGAGGTAAAAGAGCCAACCCTGCGTGCATACTCGATGGCTAACTACCCGGACGAGAAGGGCATCATCATGCTCAACGTGCGTATTGCCACGCCGCCGCCGAAGGTGCCGGACGCGCCGCCGGGCATGATGTCTTCCTATATCTGGTCGCTGAAGCCCGGTGATGAGGTGACCATTTCCGGACCGTTCGGCGAATTTTTTGCCAAAGATACCGACGCTGAAATGGTCTTTATCGGCGGCGGGGCCGGCATGGCGCCGATGCGTTCGCATATTTTCGACCAGCTCAAGCGGCTGTACAGCGGGCGTAAAATCAGCTTCTGGTACGGCGCGCGCTCGCTGCGCGAAATGTTCTACGACGATGAATTCGCCCAGTTGGCGCGGGAAAATCCTAACTTTACCTTCCACGTAGCGCTGTCCGATCCGCTGCCGGAAGATAGCTGGAATGGGCACACCGGCTTCATCCACAACGTGCTCTATGAGAACTACCTGCGCGATCATCCGGCGCCGGAGGAGTGCGAGTTTTATATGTGCGGGCCGCCGGTGATGAATGCGGCGGTCATTAAGATGCTGAAAGATCTCGGCGTTGAGGATGAAAACATCCTGCTGGATGACTTTGGAGGTTGATCGATGTGGACCCTGTTTTTCGCCACCTTTGTGATTTTCGCCCTGGTGATTCTGGGGATGTCGGTGGGCTATCTGGTGAAGCGCAAAAGCCTGCAGGGGAGCTGCGGCGGGATCGCTTCGCTGGGGCTGGAAAAGGTCTGCGACTGTCCGGAGCCGTGCGCTGCGCGGAAAAAACGCCTGGCGCGGGCAGCGCAGCGGCAGCGGGACCGGATCCTGTAATCACCTCTGGCTGGCCTGATTAACGTTCCGGCCGCACTCAGCGACGCCGGGATTTAACGTCGGCGCATTTTGGCTCCCCTCTCTTCTCATTGAACGGAATTGTGCTGTATACTTGTCCAGTGGTCAGTGAGGGCTAGCTATGCGCAAAATCATCCATGTTGATATGGACTGCTTCTTTGCCGCGGTCGAAATGCGCGATAACCCGGCGTTGCGGGATATTCCCATCGCCATCGGCGGCAGCCGGGTCCAGCGGGGGGTCATCAGTACCGCCAACTATCCGGCGCGTAAGTTTGGCGTGCGTAGCGCCATGCCAACGGCGATGGCGCTGAAGCTTTGCCCGCACCTGACGCTGCTTCCGGGGCGCTTTGACGCCTACAAAGAGGCATCGGCCCATATCCGGGAAATTTTCTCGCGCTACACCTCGCTTATTGAACCCCTCTCGCTCGATGAGGCGTTTCTTGACGTCAGCGACAGCCTCCAGTGCCAGGGCTCGGCGACGCTGATGGCGGAGGAGATCCGCCAAACCATTCAGCGTGAGCTGCAGACTCACCGCCTCCGCCGGCATCGCACCGGTGAAATTTCTCGCCAAAATCGCCTCCGATCTGAATAAACCCAACGGCCAGTTTGTGATTGCGCCGCATCAGGTCGCAGAGTTCGTCAGAACCCTGCCGCTGGCGAAAATACCCGGCGTGGGGAAAGTCTCCGCGGCAAAGCTGGAAAATATGGGGCTGCGCACCTGCGAAGATGTGCAGAAAAGCGATCTGGCGATGCTGCTCAAGCGCTTTGGTAAATTCGGCCGCATCCTGTGGGAGAGGAGCCAGGGCATCGACGAGCGGGAAATCAACAATACGCGGCAGCGTAAATCGGTGGGCGTCGAGCGTACGCTGGCGGAGGATATTCACCGGTGGGGCGACTGTGAGGTGATTATCGAGAACCTCTACCAGGAGCTGGAGCGGCGGCTGATCAAGGTTAAGCCGGATCTGCTGATTGCCCGCCAGGGGGTAAAGCTCAAATTTAATGATTTTCAGCAAACCACCCAGGAGCACGTCTGGCCGCGGCTGAGTAAAGACGATTTGCTCGCCACGGCCTACAAAGCCTGGCATGAGCGGCGCGGCGGCCGCGGGGTGCGGCTGGTGGGGCTGCACGTTACGTTACTCGATCCCCAGCTGGAGCGGCAGCTGGTTCTGGGACTATAGCTATGCTGCAGATAAGAGATTATCAGGATGACGATTTTTCCGCGCTGGGCGCCATTTTTCTGCGCGCGATTCGTGAGACCGCCAGCGGCGACTATTCGCCGCGGCAAATTGCCGCCTGGGCGCAGGTCGATGAGGCCCGCTGGCGGCAAAAAATGCGCGACTCCCGGGTACTGGTGGCGGTGATTGAGCGGCAGCCGGTCGGCTTTATTAGCGCCATCGACGGCTATATCGATCTCCTGTTTGTCGCTCCCGAACGCTCCCGTCAGGGGATTGCCGGGGCGCTGCTCGCGGAGTTGTGCAGGCAAATTCCGCAGGGGACGCTGACGGTTGCGGCCAGCATCACGGCGAAACCGTGCTTTGCGCGTCATGGCTTCAGAGTGGTGGAAGAACAGCGGGTGGAAGTCCGCGGCGAGAGGTTTATCAATTATCGCATGGAGAAGGTGAGGGAGCCCGAATAGGGCGCAACGCGCCGTACCCGAGCTCTTTGCGCGGCGGAATTTATTTCGCCGGAATCGCTTTTAGCAGTTCAGTCAGCAGCGTCCAGTACTGGCCAACGCTTTCGATATGAACCTGCTCATCCGGAGAGTGCGGCCCGGTAATGGTCGGCCCAATGGAAACCATATCCATATCCGGGTACGGCTTCTTGAACAGACCGCACTCCAGGCCGGCGTGAATAATCTGGATATTCGGCGTCTTGTTGAACAGACGCTGATAGGTTTCACGCACCAGATGCATCACCGGTGAGTTTGCATCCGGCTGCCAGCCCGGGTAAGCGCCCCTGGCTTCGGTTTTAGCGCCCGCCAGTTTGCCTAACGAATCCAGCATGCTGACGACGTAGTCTTTGCCGCTGTCGATCAGGGAGCGGATCAGGCAGTGGATTTCAACGTTATCATCGGTCATGGTGACTACGCCGACGTTGAGGGAGGTTTCGACCACGCCCTTCGCCACGTCGGAGTTACGGATCACGCCGTTTGGCGTGGCGTTCAGCAGACGAACGAAGCCGTCGCGAGACTGCGCCGTCAGCGCGGCTTTATCCGTCGTAACGGCGTCCAGCAGCAGGACCAGATTCTTCTCTTTGGCCGCCAGCTCGTTTTTGAGGATCTCCTGGTAGCCGTTGACCAGGGCCGCCAGGGCGTCGCTCTTGTCGGCCGCTACCGCAACGGTGGCGAAGGCTTCACGCGGAATGGCGTTGCGCAGGGTGCCGCCGTTGAAATCAACCAGGCGCAGGTCCAGCTCGGCGGCGTGAGCGGCGAGGAAGCGGGCCAGCAGCTTGTTGGCATTCCCCAGGCCGACGTGAATTTCACCGCCGGAGTGGCCGCCTTTCAGCCCTTTTAACGTCAGCTTAAAGCTGTGGAAACCGGCCGGGATCGCTTCGCGCGCCAGCGGCAGGTTGGAGGTGAAGTCGATACCGCCGGCGCAACCCATATAGATTTCGCCTTCTTCTTCCGAGTCGGTATTAATCAGGATATCGGCCTGCAGCCAGTTGGCCTGTAGGCCAAACGCGCCGTCCATACCGGCTTCTTCGGTCATGGTCAGCAGCACTTCCAGCGGACCGTGTTCGACGGAGTCATCGGCCAGCACCGCCAGAGCGGAAGCCATGCCGATGCCGTTATCCGCGCCCAGGGTGGTCCCGCGGGCTTTGACCCACTCGCCGTCGATATACGGCTGAATCGGATCTTTAGTAAAGTCGTGAACGGTATCGTTGTTTTTCTGCGGCACCATATCGAGGTGCGCCTGCAGCACGACCGGTTTACGGTTTTCCATTCCGGCGGTAGCGGCCTTACGAATCAGAATGTTGCCAACCTGGTCGCGTTCTGCATGTAAGCCTTTTTCTTTTGCCCAGCCCATGATGTGTTCAGCGAGTTGTTCTTCGTGATAGGAAGGGTGGGGAATGGAGCAGATTTTGGCAAAAATATCCCACAGCGGCTGCGGGGATAATTGAGACAGTTCAGACACGATGAGTCTCCTTACGATCGTCTGCAAAATTCTTTTGCAGGTCGAGGGTTAGCAATAGAATACACGACAAGCGGGAGCTTGCGCGGTGGGGTTGAGAATACCACTTTCCACGCTAACGGGTAGTGGAAACAGCGCAAAAAGCGTCGCCAGGGCCGCTTAATACTGGTTTTTAGCGCTTCAGATCTCTATAATCTCGCGCAACCATTTTCCCCCTCGAACATTATTTAAGCCGTATAACACAGGCTGGGACACTTCACATGAGCGAAAAATACGTCGTCACCTGGGACATGTTGCAGATTCACGCCCGCAAGCTGGCAAGTCGCCTGATGCCTTCTGAACAATGGAAAGGCATTATTGCCGTTAGCCGCGGTGGTCTGGTGCCGGGCGCGCTGCTGGCGCGTGAGCTGGGTATTCGTCATGTTGATACCGTTTGTATCTCCAGCTATGACCACGATAACCAGCGTGAGCTGACCGTCCTTAAGCGTGCTGAAGGTGATGGTGAGGGATTCATCGTGATTGATGACCTGGTTGATACCGGCGGCACCGCGGTCGCCATCCGCGAAATGTACCCAAAAGCACACTTCGTTACTATTTTCGCCAAGCCGGCCGGTCGTCCGCTGGTTGACGATTACGTAGTTGATATTCCTCAGGAAACCTGGATTGAACAGCCGTGGGATATGGGCGTGGTCTTCGTACCGCCTATCTCAGGCCGTTAATTTTCAAGGCAAGTGCTATTTACCACGCCCGGTTTTGCCGGGCGTGGTTTTTTTTGCCTGTTAGCAGGTTACAATAGCCGCGGTGGCGACACGATGGAGACTGCACATGTCACAGGCTAACCTCAGCGAAACGCTGTTTAAACCTCGATTCAAACATCCAGAAACCTCTACGCTGGTGCGTCGGTTTGCCTCCGGCTCGCAGCAGCCGATCCACTCCGCGCTTGATGGCAGCAACGTCGATCGCTGGTATCGCCTGATTAATCGGCTGATGTGGATCCGCCGCGGCGTGACGCCGCAGGAGATCCTTGACGTGCAGGCGCGCATCGTCATGAGCGATGCGGAGCGCACCAACCCGGAGCTGTACGACACCGTCGTGGGCTATCGCGGCGGCAACTGGATTTTCGAATGGTCTAAACAGGCTATGATTTGGCAGCAAATGGCGGGCCAGGAAATGGACCTTGAGCTCAGCGGCCGTCGCTGGCTGCACGCGTCCAACCTCTACAGTATTGCCGCCTATCCGCATATTAAAGGCGATGAGCTTGCCGATCAGGCGCAGGCGCTGGCCAACCGGGCCTATGAAGAGGCCGCGCAGCGCCTGCCCGGCGAGCTGCGCGAGATCGAATTCCCGGTCCCCGGCGGTCTGCCGGTAAGCGGTTTTTTACATCTGCCAAAAGGCGAAGGCCCGTTCCCGGTGGTCATGATGTGCGGCGGCCTGGACTCGCTGCAGACCGATTACTACAGCCTGTATGAAGACTATTTTGCCCCGCTGGGAATAGCGATGCTGACCCTCGATCTGCCTTCCATCGGCTTTTCATCGAAATGGAAGCTGACCCAGGACACCAGCCTGCTGCACCAGCACGCGCTGCGGCATCTGCAAAACGTTCCGTGGGTCGACCATACCCGGGTTGCGGCGTTCGGCTTCCGCTTTGGCGCCAATATTGCCGTCCGGCTCGGCTACCTTGAGTCGCAGCGCCTGAAGGCCATTGCCTGTCTGGGGCCGGTGGTGCATAACCTGCTGGTTGACCCGTTGCATCAGGGACGAGTCCCTGAAATGTATCTTGACGTGCTGGCGTCGCGCCTGGGGATGCACGATGCCTCTGACGAAGCGCTGCGCATTGAGCTGAACCGTTATTCATTAAAAACGCAGGGACTGCTGGGACGCCGCTGCCCGACGCCGATGTTCTCAGGCTACTGGAAAAACGATCCTTTCAGCCCGGAAGAGGAGTCGCGTTTAATTGCCTCGTCATCTGCCGATGGCAAGCTGCTCGAGATCCCATCGAAGCCGATTTACCGCAGCTTTGATCACGCATTGCGACAGATTAGCCGATGGATCAATCATAGATTTAGTTAACATATTGCTAAATTTTATTGATTTGGTAAAACAGTTGCATCACTAAAGGAGATCGCAATGACGTTACCGAGTGGACACCTGAAGAGTAAGCTGATTAAGAAATTCACGGCTCTTGGCCCCTATATCCGCGAAGAGCAGTGTGAAGATAACCGCTTCTTTTTCGATTGCCTGGCAGTTTGCGTCAACGTTAAACCGGCGCCGGAAAAACGAGAGTTTTGGGGATGGTGGATGGAGATGGAAGCGCAGGCGTCGCGCTTCACGTACAGCTATCAGTTTGGTTTGTTCGATAAAGAAGGGGTGTGGCGGCCGGTGGCTATCGACGATCCTGAAGTTAGCGAGCGGCTTGAAAAAACGCTACGTGATTTCCACACCAGGGCCAACGCGCTGCTGGCGACGTTCAGCCTGAAGCTTGAACCGGCTGATGATTTTAGCGAGCCCGTCAGGCTGAGAGCCTGACGCCTCGTCCGTAGTCCACACCGAGCGAAAATGTCCATGCCCTACGGCATGGATTTTTTTTGCCTGGAAAATCTTTTACTAGGCTGTGTCCCGTAATCACCTGAGCTATAGTAACTGTCTGTTTCCACAACATATTAAACTATGGCTCGCTACGACATTCCCGATGAAGCATGGACTATCATCCAACCCTTTCTGCCAGCAGCGTCTGCCTCTCCACAGGCCGGGCGTCCGTGGGCGGAGCATCGTATGATCATCAACGGCATGTTCTGGGTGCTGTGTTCAGGTGCACCATGGCGTGATTTACCTGAACGGTACGGCCCATGGAAGACCGTTTATAACCGCTTTAACCGATGGTCAAAATCGGGTGTGATTAACATTATTTTCAACAAGTTACTTTCAGCTCTGGATGCACATGGCCTCGTGGACTGGTCGGCCACTGCACTGGATGGCAGCAATATCCGGGCGCTGAAATGTGCTGCCGGTGCGCAAAAAAACAACCCGATATCACCGGAGATAATGGGCTGGGTCGCTCTCGCGGTGGTTTTGGCACCAAAATTCATCTGGCGACAGACGGAAGTGGTCTGCCGTTAAACATCGTACTGAGTCCCGGTCAGGCTCACGAAAGCCAGTTTGCACAACGTCTTCTGGACGGTATCGGTGTTCAGCGCCAGAACGGAAGTATCAAGCGCCGTGGTCATGCAGTACTGGCTGATAAAGCCTACTCCGGACATGCGTTACGTAACGAACTGAAAAGAAGAGGGATAAAAGTTGTCATCCCGCGTAAATCCAATGAAAAAATGGCCACAGATGGTCGTTCACCACTCGATCGTGAAGCCTACCGCAATCGCAATGTTGTTGAGAGGTGCTTTGGTCGCCTGAAAGAATACCGCCGCATTGCCACACGTTACGACAAAACGGCGAGGAATTATCTGGCGATGGTGAAACTGGGTTGCATCCGATTGTTTTACAAGAGGTTATGTAATTAAGGGACACAGCCTAATGCTAAATTCCGCAGGCTTACTCTGTTCCCCTGTTTGCTGCAGTTTTCCCTCCATCGCCCGCTGAATCAGCGGAATTGGCGTCAGCAGATGCTGGCGCCGCTTATCTTCCGGCATGGCAACCGGCATCGCCGCCGGTACGACCCTACAGGCTAATGCACATATATTTGATTTCTAAGTAATCATCTATGCCATACTTCGAGCCTTCGCGGCCGAGCCCGGAGGCCTTAACGCCGCCAAAAGGCGCGACTTCATTGGAGATAAGGCCGGTATTGATCCCGACGATCCCGTACTCCAGCGCCTCGCCGACGCGGAAGACGCGGCTCATATCGCGGGCGTAGAAATAGGCCGCCAGGCCGAATTCGGTATCGTTGGCCTGACGGATAACGTCCGCCTCGTCTTTAAAGCGGAACAGCGGGGCCAGCGGGCCAAAGGTCTCCTCTTTGGCAACCTTCGCGCTATCGGGAACGTCCAGCAGGATCGTCGGCTGGAAGAAGTTACCGCCAAGCTCGTGCACCTTGCCGCCGGTCGCGATCCGCGCGCCTTTGGCGACGGCGTCGGCAATATGCTCCTGCACTTTAGCGACCGCCTTGTCATCAATCAGCGGCCCGGTGGTGACGCCGCTTTGCAGGCCATCGCCGAGCTGCAGCTTTTCCACCGCCTGCTGTAGCTTCGCGGCAAAGCGTTCGTAAACGCCCTCCTGCACGTACAGGCGATTGGCGCAAACGCAGGTCTGCCCGGCGTTGCGGAACTTGGAGGCCAGCGCGCCCTCAACCGCTTTATCGAGATCGGCATCGTCAAATACGATAAACGGCGCGTTGCCGCCGAGCTCGAGGGAGACTTTCTTAATATCCTGGGCACACTGCGCCATCAGCTGACGGCCAATTTCCGTCGAACCGGTAAACGACAGCTTGCGCACCAGCGGGTTGCCGGTCAGCGCGCTGCCGACCTCTCCGGCGGAACCGGTCACCACGCTGAAGACGCCGTCAGGAATGCCGGCGCGGCGGGCCAGCTCGGCCAGCGCCAGGGCGGAGAAGGGGGTCTGGCTGGCAGGTTTGAGCACCATGGTACAGCCTGCGGCCAGCGCCGGGCCGGCCTTACGGGTGATCATGGCGGCAGGGAAGTTCCACGGCGTGATGGCCGCGGTGACGCCAATCGGCTGTTTGATAACGATCAGGCGCTTATCCGCCTGATGGCCGGGAATGGTATCGCCGTAGACTCGCTTACCCTCTTCGGCAAACCATTCGATAAACGAGGCGGCGTAGCTGATTTCGCCCCTGGCTTCCGCCAGCGGTTTCCCCTGCTCCAGCGTCATCAGGCGCGCGAGGTCGTCCTGGTTCGCCACCATCAGATCGAACCAGCGGCGCAGGATCGTGGCCCGCTCTTTAGCCGTAAGCGCCCGCCAGGCCGGGAGCGCCCGGTTGGCGGCATCAATGGCCTCGTGGGTCTCATCGGCGCCCATTTTCGGCACTGAACCCAGCCGCTGGCCGTTGGCCGGGTTGGTGACCGTAATCACCTCGCCGCTGAGGGCATCGCGCCACTGGCCGTCGATAAATGCCTGCTGGCGGAACAAGGCTAAATCAGTAAGTTGCATGGTCATTTCCTGTCTCAGAACGTTTAACGGGTGAACGAAGTGCCCCAGCGTAGCGGAGAATGAAAAGTCGCGTTTGCGATAGCCTTCACGTTTACCGGCGATCGCTGTGCGAGGGTTGATACGGATTACCCGAGCGGTCCGCGCTGGCCTTGCACTCCTTAGCCGTTAAGTGTAGACGCCAAAGCCGCATGGCTGTGGCGGCTAAACAGTGACTAAACAGCGATGCCTCGTTGTGATGGTGTAATCCCTCGCGTTCATTTCGCGATATCAGCCACAAAATTAACACATCGCAGGCCATGGACCCGGGAAGCAACTTGCTTTTATTCGGGGAGGCGGATACGTTCTGTAACGTTACACTAAAACGTTACAGAAAACGTTGACCATCCGATTATGAGTGAAGTCCCTGGCGATTTAGCGAGGCCCAAAGGTGCTACAGACACCTCAACGGTACGTGAAAGGATCATGATGATGAAAATGAAACAGTTTTGTTCGGCCAGACGTATTTTAGCGTGCGCCTGTTTAAGCACGGCCCTGCTGGCGGGGAGCGCGGTGAACGCGGTGGCCCACGCGGCGCTGAATTTCCGCGTTTACTCCTCTCTGCCGGGGGACGACTCCTCCGCCCACTACATTTGGTACAGCCGTTTTCAGGAAAACCTCAACAACAACCCGAAGCTGAAGGGGCAGATCAAGCTCAACTATTTCGCCAATGGCATGCTGGGGAAAGAGGCCGACGCCACCCAGCAGGTGCGTATTGGCGCAATTAATATGATGATCTCCGGGACATCGATCTGGGCCACGCTGGTGCCGGAAATTGGCGTGCTGGATCTCGGCTACCTGTTTAAAGATTACGATCAGGTCGGCAAAACCCTCGACGGTAAGGCGGGTGAAAAGCTGTCGGCTTTAATGATGGAGAAGGCCAACGTGATCGTGCTGGGCTACGGCTATAACCTCGGCTCGCGCAATATTTATACCAAGAAGGCTATTGAAAAACCGGAAGATTTAAAGAATTTGAAAATTCGCGTTTTGCCGGTACCTAACTTCATCGCCACTCTGAACCATATGGGGGCGGTGGCGATTCCCATGCCGGGCGGGGAGGTCTATTCGAGCCTGCAGATGGGGGTGATCGACGGCGTAGAGCATGACGCCCCGACGATCTACTCGAGTAAATATTATGAAATTGTCAAAAATGGCACCCTGACCCGCCATAGCTACAACCCGCTGATGATCGCCATGAATAAGAAAAGCTTCGAGCAGATCCCGGCGGAGCTGCGCGGCGAGGTGCTGGCCGCGGCAAAAGAGGCAACCGATTATGAACGCCAGCAGGCCGCTAAAAAAGAGCAGGAGGCGATTAAGAACCTCGAGGCGAAGGGGGTCGTCTTCCGCGAAACCGATCGCCGCTATTTCTACCAGCAGGTGCAGCCGGTTTGGCAGGCGTTCCTTGACCAGTATCCGGATATGAAACCTATCGTTGATGAGATTACCGCCGCGGCGCCGGACGGCCAGCAGTAGCGAGGGAGCGCCGGCCTGCCGCCCTTCGCGGTGAACCGGCGCTGATATCCATGACCTTACACAGAGAGTTCAAGATGGCTGATATCTCTATTAAAGCAAAGGATGGGTGCGTCGCGCTGGCGCTACTCGGCAGGCTAAGTCGATTTTTGACGACCCTGACCGCCTGGGCCGGAGCGCTGGTGCTGTTTATCAACGTGCTGGTGGTATTCGCCTCGGTTATCTGGCGCTACGCGCTGCACTCTCCCATTCACTGGGCGGAAGAGGTGGCGCGCGCGCTGATGATTGCGCTGGTCTTTTTTGGCGTCGCAACGTCGACGGCAAAAGGGGGGCATATTGGCGTCGATCTGTTCCTACGCTTTCTGCCACAGCACGTCCGGCCGTATGTGGTGCACGCTAGCCGCTGGATCCTGTTTCTGGTTTCCGTCGGGCTGGTGGTCTCCAGCTATGACCTGGTGCAGGCCGCGCGGGTGCAGACTACCGAAACCGGTTTGCCGCAGATCATCTACGTTATTCCGGTGCTGATTGGCTCGCTGGTGATGATGGTCGCCGCCCTGGAGCTTGCCCTACGTGAGCGTGCCAGGGTTGTGCTGCTCAGCGGCGCCGGGATCCTCGCGCTCGCCGCGCTGGGCTACGTAAAGCTGTCGCTGATGGCCGATCCGGCCAGCGCGGCGGCCGGGCTGATGCTGATCTGCTTCGTCCTCGGAATTCTCGCCGGCGTGCCGATTGCGTTTACCCTTGGCATGTCGGCGATGGTGTTCTTTATCTGCGATCCGTCGCTGCCGTTTGTCTTCTTCTCCCAGCAGGTGGCGGCCGGGGTCGATCACTTTGTCCTGCTGGCGATCCCCTTCTTTTTGCTCGCTGGCGCGGCGATGGAGATCAACGGCATGTCCACGCGCCTCGTTGAGCTTATCGTGCGGGGAATGGGGCGCTTTCGCGGCGGTTTAAACATGACCACCGTCCTGTCGATGGCCTTCTTCTCGGGCATTTCAGGCTCCAAGCTGGCGGACGTCGCCGCGGTTGGCGGCGTGCTGATGCCGGCGGTACGGCGGGCGAAGCAGGATGGCGAGGAGGCGGCCGGCGTTTTCGCCGCCTCGGCGGTGATGGCCGAAACCATCCCACCGTGCGTAAACCTGATCGTGATGGGATTTGTGGCCAATATCTCGATCGGGGCGCTGTTTATTGCCGGCCTGGTGCCGGCGGCCTGTCTGCTGGTGCTGCTGCTGATTGCCGCCAACCGCTTTGGCGGCAAAATTAACGTCAGCGAGGCCTATCCCGTGCTGCGTCCGCGCGCCCAGCTCTATCTTGGCGCCGCCGTCGGGCTGGTGATGATCTTTATGATCGGCCGCGGGGTGATGATGGGGATCGCCACCTCGACCGAGATCTCCGCCTTTGCGGTGATCTACGCCATCGTAGTCGGGCGGCTGGCCTTTCGCGAGCTGACGTTCAAAGCCACGGTGAAGATGTTTATTGATATCGCCGCGATGTCCGGAGTGCTGCTGTTTATCGTCGCCTGCGCCACCAGCCTCTCCTATGCGTTGACGATACAGATGATCCCGCAGCAAATCGCCGGGCTGCTGGTCAGTATTGGCGTAGAGCAGGGGGCATGGCTATTCCTGCTGCTCACCATCCTTATTCTAATTATTTTCGGCGCGGTGCTGGAAGGCGCGCCGGCCCTGATTATCTTTGCCCCGATTCTGGTTCCGATTGCCGTTCAGCTTGGATTTAATCCGCTGCATTTCGGCATCATCATGATTATGGCAATGGGCTTCGGGCTATTTTCACCGCCCATCGGCCTGGGCTTATATACCACCTGCGCGATTTGCGGCGTGGAGATGAAGTACGTGATTCGACCGATGGCGAAATACCTGACGGTGGTGCTGGTTGGCATCATTATCGTGGCGATGGTGCCGCCGCTAACCACCTGGCTGCCGGCCCTCGCGGGTTACTAAGCGTTGTATTAATCGCAGTACAAGCCGGCGGCACCATTGCTATGCCGCCGAAATAATTGCCCGGAAGCTGAAATTTACTATGCCAGGGGGCAGGGGCGTCCACGTTCCAAAATTGGCCCTGGCGATAAATATTATTTTCTGGCGGCGTTGAGTCTGAATAACAGGAGTCTGAAAATGGGATCGTTAACGGCAAAAAAAGTATTTATTACCGGTGCTGAACAAGGTATTGGAAAAGAGACCGCCAGAAAGTTAATTGAGGCGGGATGTGATATTTATATTCACTATTTCAGCGGCGAAGAGGGGCCCAAAGAGCTGATGGCGATTGCCGAACAAAAAGGGCGCAAAGCGGCCTGCGGCTACGCTGATTTAACTAATGAAGCGGATGCCGCCCGCTGCGTGGCGGCAGCGGCGGAGTTTTTGGGCGGTATCGATATTGTGATCAACAACGTCGGCGGCATCATCGGCCGCAAGTGGCTCGGCGAAATTGACGCCCACTTCTGGCAGACCGTGATTGACGTCAATATGACCACTATGCTCAACGTGACCCAGCAGGCGCTACCGTGGCTGAAGTCCGCCCCGGATGGCGCCAGCATCGTGAATCTGGCCTCGCTCGCCGGACGCTCCGGCGGCCATTCGGGGTCGCTGGTTTACTCCACCACCAAAGGCGCGGTGCTGACGTGGACGCGATCGCTTGCCGCGGAGCTGGGGGCGTTTGGCATTCGGGTCAATGCGGTCGCTCCGGGCCTGATTCTGGGAACGCGTTTCCATAACCAGCACACCACCCAGGAATCTGCCGACCGCACGGTCCAGGAGATCCCTCTGGGACGGGCGGGCACGCCAGAGGATGTCTCAAGAGCCATCTGTTTCCTCGCCTCCGAGTACGATGGCTTTATTTCCGGGGCGACAATTGACATTAACGGCGGGATTTACCGGGCATAGCGGGAAGACGGGCGGCTAACGTCGCCCGTATTAAGAGAGCGTATTAATGATTAAGTCCGATATTATCCATCCTGATTTACTCCAGGCGCTGGCGCTGTGCGGGCATAAGGCCAATATTCTTATTGCCGATGCGAATTATTCTATTTTGACCAATAGCGCAGCGCAGGCGCGGGTTGTGTACCTGAACTTTTCTCCCGGCTTAATTGGCAGCGTGACGATCCTGCAAAAAGTGCTTGGCTATATTAACGTTGAAAAAGCGACGCTGATGGCCAGCCCGCCTGAGTTTGATAATACTATCGCGGGCGAATATCGTCGCGTTCTGACCGAAGCGGTCGCGCTTGAGTATATTGAGCGCAACGCCTTTTACGCGCGGGCAAAATCATCGGATACGCTGTTGGTCATTGCTTCTGGCGAAACCCGACGTTTTGCCAATATTCTGCTCACCGTCGGGCCGACGCTGGTGTGAAAAAGAGAAGCGCCCTGCGGGCTTCTCCGTACCTCGCAACGGAAGGCGTCAGCTTCAGGACGCGGGCGCCTTGCGTACCGATTGCCGACGGACCAGCGTGGGAGGGAAGAGAAACTCTGCCGGCGCAAGCGTCGGGTTCTCTATTCGTTCAATTAACCGCTCGACCATCACTTCGGCCATCTTTGCCAGCGGCGGCATGATGGAGGACAGCCCGGGATAAACCAGCCCGGAGAGCGGGATATTATCGATGCCAATAATCGAAATTTCCCCCGGCACGCTAATGCCGGCCTCGTGCAGGCCGGCCATCAGCCCAATGCCCAGCGCATCGTTTATGGCGACAACCCCGTCAGGACGCTGCGCCTGCTGGCAGATCTTTTTCGCCAGCGAGCGGCCAAGCTCGGTCATTTCGGTGTCGCCGTAGGCCGCCATCGTTTTCTCTTCGACAATCATCCCGTCGTAAAAAAGGCCGTGGCGGCGCACCGCGCTAAGAAAACCTTCAATTTTGTGCGCCCGGCTGGAGGTCATGCCGGCGACGGTGGTGAAGATCAGGCGCCGACATCCGCAGGCAATAAGATGCTCCGCGGCCATACGTCCTGCTGCGATGTTATCCATCGAGACGCTGTCGAGCGTCAGGCCGCCGGATTCAGCACAGGTGGGCATGCGGCTGTCGTAGTTGACCATCATCATGCCCTGCGCGGCGGCCTGGGCAAAATGCGGCTTTTCAATATCGCAGGCGGCAACGATAATCCCGCGTACGCCGTGGGCAAACATATCGGCAATAAAGGCCTCTTCTTCTTCGATCTGCCGATAGGTGTTGCCGATCAGCACCCGGTAAAAGCGCTTTTTCGCGGCCAGATCCACTTCGCGGACCAGCGAGGCAAAGCTGGGGTTGACGATCGAGGGCACCAGCAGGCCAATCATTTTTGCCTGCCCCGTTTTTAGCTGCTGGGCTACCCGATTCGGCAGGTAGTTCAGCGCCTGCATGCTGTGCTGAATACGCGCCAGGGTTTCAACGCGCATCTGATCGGTGCGCCCGTTAAGCACGTTGGATACGGTACTCACCGACACGCCGGCGTGCTTTGCGACATCGCGAATGTTTGCCATACATCTCCTTTGCAGCAATTTGTGAATGGCAGAGTCTTTATCGCATTCAGCATCGCTTTTTTACTGGGATTCATAAACTACAACGGTTTAGTGTAACGTTACAGTTCGCGCTGTCAATGGCGTAATGCTGAGCGCAAGCTGGCGGTTTGTTCGTCCGCGATCCCCGCCGGGGCGAACGGGCGCGATGCGCCAACAAGGGGGTTATTTAGCGATACCGAGCTGAAGCTGACCGGGCGTATTGCCAAACCGTTCACGAAATACTTCGATAAAGGCGCTGACGTTGGCGTAGCCGCTGCGCGCGGCAACTTCGGCGATCGGATCCCCTGCCAGCACCCACTGGAGCGATGTCACCACCTTAGCCTGCTGTCGCCACTGGCAAAAGCTCAGGCCGGTCTGTTCGCGGAACAGGCGGCTGAGAGAGCGAACGCTGAGACCCCAGCGCTGGGCCAGCTGCGCCTGGCTCAGCGGGCTGTCCGGGTGGGCGAGCAGCTGGTCGGCAACGTTGCGCGCGCGGCGATCGGTCGGCAACAGCAGGCTGCAGCGGAAGTTCGGCCGCGTGGGCGATTTCAGCCGTCAGCAGCGACAGCAGGCTGGAGGCGTAATCCGCGGGAAAGCCCGGCCAGGGGCCGGCGCACAGGCGCTCCAGCAGGGCCTGAATAAAGCTATCGCTACCATAGATCCCGGGCGCTGGCGGGAGCCTCGCGCAGGTCGCCAGGTGCAGATAGAGGCTGGTCCCGCCGAGCTGGCCCGGCACCTGAGCCCGGTGGCGAATGCCGGCGGGAAACCATCCCACGGAGCCCGGCGTCACCGTCCACTGCGCCTGTTCGGTCTCGACGACCATGATGCCGGTTTTAAGCCAGTAGATCTGACCCTCGTCATGCTCATGCCACTCCGTGACGTGGCCGCGCTGGTAATCAAAGGTTTCGGTGCGCATCATCATGGCTGATTGACCGTATATAATGTCCAGATACGGCTATCGTACCACGGCCGCGATCTTCTAACCTTAATTCAGCCCGGCGTCGCGCGCCGCATCGATGAATTAAGGAATAAAATGCACAAACAAAGTCAGATCGTTATCGACGCCCTGCGGGAAATCATTACGAACCCGCGGCATGAGGAGGATAAGATCGCCCTCTATTTCTCTCCTGACTACCAGCAGCAGGTGGATGGAAAGAGCCTCGACTATCGAGGATTCGTCGGGCATATGGCGTTACTTAAGTCGCTGACTGCAAAAATGAGCCTTACGGTTTTGGCCGTTGCCGGCGATGGCGATACGGTGTTTACCCATCACCATGTCAACGTGGATAAAAAGAGCGGCCAGCAGAGCGAAATTGCGGTGATGGCGCGCTTTACCCTGGCGTCCGGGCGTATTGTGCGCTGCGATGAGCTTACTCGCCTTCTCGTTGGGGAGCCGGAGGATCGCGATTTAGGCAGCCGCGGGTAGAGCGTCACCCGCGCTGGGCTATGCGGTTATATGACCGGGATTTTTTTGTATATTACGTTTTTAAATCAAGAGATTATTGTTCATGAAGCCAGACATTGACTACGTATTTCATCACTTTGGCATTCCTCTTCAGGACGGGAGGCAGGAGGGCGTATTCAGCGAAAAAGCGGGAATGTATACCCACGATAACCCGGGGAAGTTCCGCGTCCAGTGGCACCGGTTTACGCCGGATTCCCCGCTGCATATCTTGCTTAAAACGGTCCCGCACGTGGCGTTTAAGGTTGATGATCTGGCTGCCGCCATACGGGGAGAGGAGGTGATTCTCGGGCCGTATGAGCCCGTTGATGACTATTTTGTGGCGGTTATTAACGATAGCGGCGTGCCGATAGAGCTTATTCAAACCACGCTCTCTGACGAAGAGCTGTGGAGCAGGGCGCGCTCGGGTAAAGGAAGCCTGTATCGTCAGTAAAAATCGATTAACCACAGCTCGAAAGTCGCGTGTCGAATATTGCGTCTTACCGCTTCTGAGCAGGAAGAGGTATAGTGGCCCCCCTGTTTCGGCTTATAAACGTTACCTCGGATCAATGAACCTCAATCGCTTTTGTTATCTTCTTCTCGGCCTGGCGGCCCTGGGCTGTCTATTCCTTCCTCACGTTTTGGCCATGTGGTTCTTACTTGTTAACGCGCTGACGCTGGTGATTTATGGCGTCGATAAAATGGCGGCCCGCAAAGCCTGGCGCAGAATCCCTGAACTGACGTTGCTGATTTTTGGGCTGGTGGGCGGATGGCCTGGGGCGATTATGGGCCAGCAGCTCTTTCGCCATAAGACGCAAAAGCAGCCCTTCAGGCGCTATTTTTTGCTCAGCGTGATGCTGAATATCGCGGCGCTGGCGGCGTTATACCGACTCTATCCTTGAGCTATCAGGGGGGGGGGCGAGCTGGGTTTAGAATTCCCGGATCGGACCCTGGATGGCGTTATCATTTTCGACAAGATGGGCAACAAAATTGGTAAAATTGACGTGCCGGAGACCGTGTCGAATTGTACGATTGGCGGCCCGGATAATAATGAGCTATATATCACGGCCACGACCTCTTTATACTGTATACGAATACGTTAACCTGCGAGGATGATATAAAACCGGCAACCATCGGTCATTTCATAAATGATTACGGCGAGATTAAACGTTTTTATATTTAAAGTAATATGTTGAATAGTCCTGCCCTGGAGCAGCGTTCATATTTTTTCGCAATATGCTAATTTCGTCCTTTGGCGGTGGACGGGTTTCCTGGCAGGATTATTTATGTCTATGAGGCTGTAAATCAAAAATTTCTGCAATGGAGAGTATTATGATCACCGGGCATATAGATAACACCGACCTGCAATATTATTCTCCTGCGGTAAGGTACGCGCTGGCGTACCTTGCTAAACAGGACTTACCGGCTTTACCATCGGGAGTGCATACCGATGAGCAAACCGGGTGGCAGGTTCAGGTTCAGGATTTGCAAACAAAACAGGAACAGGAGAATTATCCTGAAGCTCATCGCCGCTATATTGACCTGCATTTTTTAGTCACCGGTCATGAAACTATTTATGTTAAAACCCAACCCGTCGATCTTGAGATTCACGAGCCCTATGACGCCGTCAGGGATATTATTTTTTATAAGCCGGTAGCCGATGAAACCCGAATCAGGATGCTGACAGGCACCTTTGCGGTGCTGTTTACCCAGGATCTGCATCGTCCTAACTGTGCGACAACGGTGCCCGAGGCAATTCGTAAGATCGTGATAAAAATTCCGTTAACCGATCTCATGAAACCCTGAGCGAATATCGCTGGTTGCATAATGAAAGTTGACTGCAGGGAATATTACGCTCACGGCGCGGTCCTGGACAACGCCCGGCTATGGCTGCATCTGTCGGCAGGGAGCCCGCCCGACTGCCCGCTTGCTCTCTGCTGGATGAAAACGGGCAGAACCGTGCGCGCCGTATTGCCGTTAAGTGGCGGTTTTTAGTGATCCTTTTCACAGTTCAGCCGCATAGTCTCGCCCCTGATAGCGATGCCCCTTTTCAATCACTCGCGAAGTGATAACCATCCCCTACAGAAAATATACCGCGCCCCGGCGAGGGGCCGGCCTGGCGGGGAGGGGATAAAATGCAGAAAGAGATGGTGATCGTGCTGGACTGCGGCGCAACCAATATTCGCGCTATGGCCATTGATGATCGGGGTAACGTGTTGGCCAGCGCCCACCGGCAAAACTTTACGCTCAACCCGCCGGAAAACCCGCAGTGGCACATCTGGCCGCTGGCAAACATCATGGAAAGTCTTGAACACTGCTGCCGGACGCTGGTCGGGAAACTTCCGCAATATCCGGTGCGCGCCCTGACCATTACCGCCTTTGGCGTCGACGGCGCGCTCGTGGATAGCCGCGGGGCGCCGCTGTATCCGGTGATCAGCTGGAAATGCCCGCGTACTGAAGCGGTGATGAATAATATCCACAAGTACCTGGCTCCGGCCGAGCTGAAGGCTATTACCGGCGTGGCGCCGTACAGCTTTAACACCCTGTATAAGCTGATATGGCTGCGGGAGAACGTCCCCGATGTATTCGAACGCGCCCACGCGTGGCTGTTTATGTCGTCGCTGATCGGCTTTCAGCTGACCGGTGAAATGACCACGGAAAGAACCATGGCGGGGACCAGCCAGTTGCTGGACGTCGCCAAAGAGACCTTTAGCGAGCGGCTGCTTGAGGCGATCGGCATTACGCGATCGCTGTTCCCGCGCATGGTGAACTCCGGCGAGCCGATCGGCGAGCTGCAGCCGGCGGCGGCGGCCCGCTTCGGGCTTAAACCGGGCATTCCGGTGATTGCCGGCGGCCACGATACTCAGTTTGCGCTTTACGGTTCGGGCGTGGGGCTTAATCAGCCGGTGCTCTCCTCGGGTACCTGGGAGATCCTGATGGTGCGCTCGGCCAGCATCAATACCGATCTGCTGCAGTCGCACCGCGCGGCGACCTGCGAGCTGGATAGCATTGGCGGCTACTTTAACCCCGGCTGCCAATATCTGGCCTCCGGGGTCCTGGAGTGGGTCCGCGAACTCTACTGGCCGGGGGCGCCCGCTCCGCAGGTTTATCAGCAGATGCTGCAGGAGGCCGGGCGCGTGCCGGCAGGCTGCGAAGGGGTAACGATGCGCAGCGATCTGATGGGCGATAAGCAGGCCGGCTGGCAGGGGGTGACGCTGTCCACCCGGCGCGGACATCTGTACCGCGCGGCGCTGGAGGCGCTGTCGCTCCGCCTGCGCGAACAGTTGACGATGCTGGAGGCGGTAGCCGGATTCAAAGCCAGGGAACTGGTGCTGGTCGGCGGCGGCAGCCGCAACGCGCTGTGGAATCAAATTAAGGCCGATACCCTACAGCTGCCGGTGAAGGTGCTGGCGAAGGCCGAAACCACCGTCGCGGGAGCCGCGATGTTTGCCTGGGCCGGCTGCGGGGTATACCGCAGCGCGGATGAGGCGCGGGCGCAGGTGAGCTTTGATTATCAGACCTGGTTCCCCGGCCAGCCTAGCGGCGGATAACCGCGGTGACCGCCGCCACGTTGCCGATAACCACTTCGCTGCTGCGGGCTATTTTGCTGGAATCCACCAGCAAAATACTTTGCAAACTCTTTTTCAGCATGAATTTTTTGAACAGCGCGTTGCCGTTATCGGTATCCCAGATATTGCCGTCGGCATCGATACCGTCGCAGGAGAAGATGAACAGGTCGATATCAAGATGGCGCACTATATGCAGCGGCGAGTCGTTGATGTAGCTGGCGTACTTTCTGTCCAGCGTGCCGCCGGAGCAGAGTACCCGGATGCGGGTTTTCTTTTCCAGTTCGGCGCAAATGCGGTAGCTGTTGGTGTACACCGTCAGATCCTGGTCCGCCAGCCGCTTCGCCAGATGCCAGCAGGTCGAACTGGCGTCCAGCGCGATGCACATCCCCGGCGTTATCCACTCGATGGCGGTCTCCGCCAGCGCGGTTTTTCGCTGGGCGTGGCTTTTCGATCGCGAGTCAAAGGCCATGCCCGGCCCCTTCGATGCGCCTTCCAGCTTCCTGGCTCTGCCGTACTCCCTGACCAGCAGCCCCTTGAACTGCAGATACTGCAAATCGCGGCGCAGCGTCTCCTTGCTGACGTTCAGCCCGGCCGCAAGCTCGCTGACGCGTAAAGACGCATTGCTGTTGAGCAGGGCAATAATCTCAGCCAGACGGGCCTGCCTGTTCATCTTTTCACTCCTCGTTCGCCGCGCAATCTTGCGCACTATACCCTAAATCATTCGGGTTGCAGGAGGGCGATGCGGCCAATTGCCCGTTTGCCCTCCCTCGACGGCAAACGGGCGCTGCGCGGACGGTTTTCAGCGGCAAGTTTTCTCCTTTTGGGCCCATTATTTTGACAATCATCACACATCTACATGGCTGACTATTGCCATCCGGGACGCCGCCAGAAGATATCGCCAACGTCATCCACCCTAGTTTGTTGCGCCGAGGAAAACACAATGGAAAGAACCGCTATTGCACGCCAGATCATCGACACCTGTCTGGAAATGAGCCGTATGGGGCTTAATCAGGGGACATCGGGCAATATCAGCGTCCGCTTTGGCGACGGGATGCTTATTACGCCGACCAGCGTCCCCTATGAGCAGCTGAGCGAAGACGATATCGTTTTTGTCGACGGGCAGGGACGCGCCGAGGCGGGCAAAACGCCGTCCACCGAATGGCGTTTCCACCAGGCTATTTTGCAGGCGAAGCCGGAGGAGAACGTGGTTCTGCATAATCATGCGGTTCATGCGACGGCGGTGGCCATTTTGAATAGAGAGATCCCGGCCATTCACTACATGGTCGCGGCGGCGGGCGGGAAAAAAATCCCCTGCGCGGGCTACGCCACCTACGGCACCCAGGCGCTGTCCGACTATGCGGTCACCGCCATGACCGGCTATAAAGCCACGCTCCTGCAGCATCACGGGATGATCGTCTGTGGCAAAACGCTGGAGAAAGCGCTGTGGCTGGCGCAGGAGGTGGAGGTGCTGGCGAGGCTCTATCTGCTGACGCTGGCGGTCACTCCGGAGGTGCCGGTATTAAGCGATGCCGCGATCGATGAAGTGCTGCAAAAATTCCACGGCTATGGTTTGAGCGATATTGCCCGCTAGCCCACTCTTCCCCCTCCGGCCTGAGGAATCTCCAGAAAAAGTGAAAGGCACGATGCAGTGTGATCTACTGGTGGCGCTAACCCCCCCATGTCAGGGTAGTTGTCGCCTCTGACAGAAAAATTTCCGGGGGCCGGAGAGGACAATAATGAACACTTATTCACCTGAGCGTAAAGCCGCTCTGATCGCCAGAATGATGCCGCCACATAATCAACCGGTCGTTCAGTTAGCCCGTTCTGAGGGGATCCCGGCCAATACGCTTTATGCCTGGCGTACTCAGGCTGGCGTTCGTGTAGCGGAAAGTCAGTCAACGCCAGAATGGTCGCAGGACGCCCGCTTTGCCGTTCTCGTTGAAACCGCACCGCTTTCTGCTCATGCTGTGGCTGAATACTGTCGCCGTAAAGGTCTTTATCCTGAGCAAATTCAGCAGTGGAGGGACGAATTTATGCAGCCCGGTCAGCGTGAAGAAAGAGCCTTGATTAAAAAGCAGAAAAAAGAAATTCAGCAACTTAACCGTGAAATAGCCCGCAAGGACAAGGCGCTGGCTGAAGCCGCGGCGCTGCTCATTCTGGAAAAAAAGCTGAAGGCGTTCTTCGCCGAAGAACGCGAGGACGAATGACACCCGCGGCCGACAGATTACAGCTGATGTCCATGGTGCAGGAAGCCCTTGATGCCGGCGCCCGGCAGCACGCAGCCTGTCAGTGTGTGGGTATCAGCGAACGGACTCGCCAGCGCTGGCAACGCAGCTCTGATGACCGGCGTCCCGCTGCCCCCCGGCCGGTGCCGAAGAACAGGCTCAGCGCTGAAGAGGAGCAGCTGGTGCTGGCTGTCTGTCATGAACCCCGGTTCGCCAGTCTGCCACCGGCACAAATCGTCCCGGTGCTGGCCGATGAAGGTCGTTACATCGCCAGTGAATCGACGTTTTACCGGGTACTGCGGCGTTACGGCGAAGTCAGTCACCGGGGACGTCAGCAGGCTCCACAAAGCAGGCCGCTGTCGACCTGGAAGGCAACAGCGCCGAACCAGGTCTGGTCGTGGGACATCACGTGGCTGAAGTCGCTGACGGCGGGCCACTGGTTCTACCTGTATCTGACAGAAGACGTGTTCAGCCGCAAAATCGTGGGCTATGAAGTGCATCCGGTAGAAAGCGGGGAATATGCGGCAGAGCTGGTAAAGCGGACAGTGCTGAGCGAGCGTTGCTGGCAGGAGCCACTGGTGCTGCATGCGGATAACGGGGCCCCCATGAAGTCACAGGTGCTGCAGGTGAAGCTTGCGGAACTGAAGATAACCGCGTCGCACAGCCGGCCACGGGTAAGCAACGACAACGCCCACGTGGAGTCGCTGTTCAGGACGCTGAAATACGTCCCGGCGTGGCCTGAGAAGGGCTTCGCGTCGCTGGAAGAGGCCCGTGCCTGGGTGGAAGGCTTCGTCGGCTGGTACAACGAAGAGCACCGGCACAGCGGTATCCGCTATGTGACGCCGGGTCAGCGGCACAGAGGCGAAGACCGTCAACTTCTGTCACAGCGAAAATCGGTGTACGAGGCCGCGAAAAAGCAGCATCCGCACCGCTGGTCAGGGGCAACGCGAAACTGGAGGCGGCAGGAAGAAGTGTGGCTAAATCCGGAGCGGGAAACGCGGGCCGCATGAATCAACTGAGGCGACAACTACCTTGACACGCACCGTAACAAATCAGAAGAGATCTCATCGTGCCTTTACGCACAGTGTGCCAGAAATTCTTTTCCCCGTTTTTACGCGGGATTCATTCTTTCCTCATTAACGTCCTCACTTCCATTGCTGTTGCGCTCTGCAACGGCGCTGAACCCCGGATGCGGCGCGAACGCCTTATCCGGGCTACGATCCGTGCCCATGGCGGGTGATAAACCGTTGCGCTACCGGAGTTTGGGTGCCCACTCCAGACATCTACAAAATAATTATCTGATTTAAAATTTTATCCTCCCCATATTTGCGAGCGCTATCACGTTAATTAGCGAAAAAAGTGTGATCTGCGCTGCAAATATCTCTGAGAACCCTCATCTTGTCTTATTCTCTGTCCGGAAGGCAGGACACGATTTAGTATTGTCGTTATTTCAATGCCCTTTTATATTTATCATCACGGATTGCAAGTGGAGCTTATCTGTACAGAGCTTCTTAATTATTTTTAATCTGTGTAAGGGTAAATAATGCAAATGATTACCTCGCGACAAAACAGATTATTGAAATTCCTTCTCCCTCGAAGGGAATTTATTACCTTGTTAAAAATCGCTGAATACTTAAATGTTTCAGAAAAAACCATTCAACGCGATTTACGCATACTGGAACCGTGGTTAGCAGAATGGAGTATCGGCATAAATAAACGTGCCGGTGCCGGGGTAATGTTAAGCGCAGATAATATAACGGACCTGTTACACCTCGAACAGCTGCTGGGTGCAGAAGGTGACGATACCGATGGTATGATGAACAATTCCCGGCGCGTGAAAATAGCCTCACAATTATTAAGCGAAACGCCACATGAAACGTCAATCAGCAAATTGTCGGAACGCTATTTTATCAGCAGCGCTTCCATCGTTAATGACCTGAAAGTGATTGAGTCCTGGATTACCCCGCTAGGGCTGACGTTGATTCGCAGCCAGAGCGGAACGCATATCGAAGGCAGCGAAAGTAGCGTACGCCAGGCAATGGCAGCGCTGATTAACGGCGTCATTAACCATAATGAACCGGGTGGCATGATCTATTCTCGTCTTGACCCGGGCAGTTATAACGCGCTGGTTCATTATTTTGGCGAAGAAGATGTTTTATTCGTTCAGTCATTATTACAGGAGATGGAAAACGATCTCTGCTGGTCGCTGGGCGAGCCGTATTACGTCAATATTTTCACCCATATTCTGATCATGATGTACCGCATTACGCGCGGCAACGCGCTGCCGAAAAAGGACGACAACGCGAGCGCCTTCGATGAAAACATCTTTTCCGTTGCCAGCCGCATGATTCAGCGTATCGAGACACGCATTGTCCATCCGCTGCCGGAAGACGAAGTCTGGTTTATTTATCAATACATTATCTCTTCCGGTGTGGTCATCGAAGAGCATAACGACGTCAGCGTGATTGGCCATATGCACTCCAGCGACGAGGCCCGGCTGATTACCCACCGGCTTATCGCGACCTTCGCCGATATGGTCGACAGCGACTTTAGCCAGGACATTGCACTGTACGACGGGCTGCTGATTCATATTAAGCCATTGATTAACCGCCTTAATTACCAGATTCGCATTCGTAACCCGCTGTTGGACGATATCAAAGGTGAGCTGCAGGACGTCTGGCGGCTGACCCAGTGCGCGGTGAACCGGGTGTTCAGCGGCTGGGGCGAACAGGCGGTGTCGGAAGATGAAGTTGGCTATTTGACCGTGCATTTCCAGGCGGCGATGGAGCGGCAGATTGCCCGCAAGCGTGTGCTGCTGGTCTGTTCGACGGGCATCGGCACGTCACACCTGCTGAAAAGCCGCATCCTGCGAGCCTTCCCGGACTGGACCATCGTAGGCGTGGTTTCCGCAGGGAGCCTGCCGTCAATGCTGACGGAGGATATTGAGTCTGGTGGTCTCGACGATCAATCTGCCCGCCATTGCCCGGTCGGTGGTGTATGTCACCGCCTTCTTTAATGATGCCGATATTAAACGCGTGACGGAAACGGTCATCACGGAAAAATTGCATCGTGCGACGTCTCTGGTCGTCGAACATTAATGTCTGAATTCCATGAGGTATGATTAATGGACATAACGAAAATCCTGAATACGAATCGCGTTATTTTAGATATGAAGGCCACGAATAAAGCTGAGGCAATTGAAGAGCTAACCGATCTGTTGCAAAAAGACGGTGCGATTAATTGCCGGGAAACGTTTATTCAGGATGTCTGGCAGCGTGAGTCGGAAGGGTCGACCGGCTTCGAAAACCATATCGCAATACCCCATGGAAAATCGTCGGCGGTGGTCAATACCACTCTGGCGATTGGGCGCACACGCCACGATATTCCCTGGCAAACCCTCGATGGCAGTAACGTGCGCTGCATTATTTTGTTTGCTGTACGGCTTGAAGATCAAAATACCACGCATATCCGTCTGCTGTCTCAGGTGGCGGGTGCTCTGGCGGATGAGGAGATTATCGAGCAATTACTGGAAGAGAGCAGTCCACAAAAGATTATTGACTTGTTCAGTCAATATGCTGAATCCGATGTTTGCTAAATAAAAAGTGGAGCATGTTATGAATATTGTTTGTGTCGCCGCCTGTACAGCGGGAATTGCACATACGTATATTGCCCGCGAGAAGTTAGTTAAAGGCGCAAAAGCGCTCGGGCATAATATTAAAGTGGAAACTCAGGGCACTATCGGTACTGAAAATGAGTTACTGGCGGAAGATATTTCCGCAGCCGACGTCGTTATTCTTGCGGTCGATGTCAAAATAAAAGGAGAAGAGCGCTTCATTAATAAACGCATCGTGCGAGTTAAGACCGAAATTGTAATAAAATCACCCGTTCAGTTTCTTGAAAAGGTCGAAAAATCATTAGCTAATGCATGATCCTTATTCGGAGGGATCTCACATGAGTGGAAATAAAGTTCCTGTTTCGCAGGAAATTAAAAGACATCTTTTGACGGGCATCTCGTGGATGATTCCGTTAATTGTGGCGGCAGGGATCTGTATTGCCCTCGGCCAGGTACTCGGCGGCACAAACGTTGGCGAAAAAACGGGCACCATCCCCTGGATGCTCAATCAGATTGGCGGCTGGGGAATGGGGTTGATTGTCCCCCTGATCAGCGCCGCGATTGCCTATTCCATTGCTGACCGTCCCGGATTCGCGCCGGGCCTGATTGTCGGCTTTGTCTGCGGGCAAATTCATACCGGGTTTATCGGCGGGATGCTGGGTGGTTTCCTGGTAGGCTACACCGTCCTGCTGCTTAAGCACTATATTCGTCTGCCGAAATCGATGCAGGGTCTGATGCCCATCATGGTGCTGCCGGTGCTGAGCACCATTATCGGCGGCCTGCTGATGATGACCCTGATCGGCAAGCCCATCGGCTGGCTACAGGAAGCGCTGATCCACATGCTGGAGTCGATGCAGGGCGGTTCACGCTTCCTGATGGGGGCCATCCTCGGGGCGATGGCAACGTTCGACTTCGGCGGCCCGGTGAACAAAACCATGTCGCTGTTCGCCGATGGGCTGCTGGTGAGCGGTGTATACGGGCCGGAAGCGGTGAAGTTTGTCGGCTCCATTATTCCGCCGTTCGGCATCACCCTCTCGTTCCTGCTGACGCGCCACAAATACACCCGCGCTGAACGCGAAGCGCTGAAAGCCGCCTTCCCGATGGGGATCTGCATGATTACCGAAGGGGTTATCCCGATTGCAGCGCGCGACCTGCTGCGCGTGGTCGGCTCCTGTGTGGTGGCCTCGGCGGTTGCGGGTGGCCTGATCATGGTGTGGGGCGTGGAAAGCCCGGTGCCGCACGGTGGCATGTTCGTGGTCCCGCTGTTTACCCATCCGCTGCTGTTCTGCCTGGCGCTGGGGATCGGCACGGTTATCTGCGGCGTGATGCTGTCGCTGTGGAAGAAATCGGTGACCGAACGTGACGAAGAGTTTGACGAACTCAGCGAGAAAAAGCTGAAAGACGAAGAGATCACCTTCACCCTGGAATAAACGGAGACCCTATGTTTGCCGACATGAAAAGCATGGTGACCAAAGCCTGGCGTGAACACTATGCGCTGCTCGCCATCAACTGTATGAATCTCGAAAGCGCCCGTGCTGCGGTGCAGGTTGCCGAGAAACACCGTGCGCCGATCATCCTGAACCTGTATCAAGGGCATCTGGCCCATTTCCCGGCCCCGGTGGCCGTGGCGTTGGTGAAAGCGCTGGCCGACGAGGCCACGGTGCCGGTCACGCTGGCACTGGACCACGGAAAAGATCCGGTGCGCATTCGCCAGGCGTTTCGCGCCGGGTTCAGCGGGCTGATGATTGATGCGTCCGCCTTCCCGCTGGAAGAGAACGTTCGCCAGACTCGCGCAGTGGTTGAACTGGCTGCCAGTGCCGGGCTGTGTGTGGAAGGGGAACTGGGCCATCTGGCCGATGCGCCGCGCTACGACCACGCCACCAATGCGGATCTGATGACCCAGGCCGCCGACGTTGAGCCGTTTATCCAGCAGACCGGGATTGACCTGCTGGCGGTGTCGGTCGGCACCGCGCACGGCATGTACGCCCCCGGCATCACGCCTGCTATCGATTTTCAGCGCCTGGAAGAAGTGGCCCGCAAATCAACGGTGCCCCTGGCATTGCACGGCGGCAGCGGTACCCCGTTTGACCAGATGCATCGTTGCCCGTCCTTTGGCGTAGCCAAGATTAACGTCGGTGCCGCGGTGTTTGAAGCCGGGAAAGCCGCGCTGCTGCATACCCTGTGTCATGACAATTCTCGCGAACTGGTGGATGTGCTGATGGCCATGGAGCAGGCCAGCGAGGAAGCCATTATTCCGTATCTGCAGGCCAGCGGCGCCATCGGCAAAGCCTGATTCATTTTTTCTGTCACGCCTTCTATGCCTCTGCAACGACGCACCGGCAGGGCTTGCTACACCCTGAAACTGGAGAGTTAACATGTTAATTTCAATGAAAGAGTTACTGAAACCCACCCGCCAACACGGCTTCGCCATTGGAGCGTTCAACGTGGCGGACAGCTGCTTTATCCGTGCGGTGGTGGAAGAAGCGGAAGCCACCAACACGCCTGCCATTATCTCCATCCACCCCAGCGAGCACGATTTTGTCGGGGATACCTTTTTCAGCTATGTCCGCGATATCACGATGCGCAGCCCGGTACCGTTCACCCTGCACCTGGACCACGGCGCGTCCGTCGAGCATGTGCTGCGGGCAATCCAGTGCGGGTTCACCTCGGTGATGATCGACGGCTCGCTGCTGCCCTATGAAGAGAACGTGGCGCTGACCAAAGAGGTGGTGCGCCTGGCGCATGCGGTGGGTGTTTCGGTGGAAGGGGAGCTGGGCACTATCGGCCAGACGGGCACCTCCGTGGAAGGCGGTGTGTCGAAAGTAACCTATACCGACCCGGCTCAGGCGGAAGATTTTATTGCTCGCACCGGGGCAGACACCCTGGCGGTGGCGATCGGTACGGCGCACGGCATTTACCCGAAAGGGATGCAGCCGGAGCTGCAAATGAACATTCTTCGCGATATAGCCGGGCGTCTGGATATTCCGCTGGTGCTGCACGGTGGTTCGGCCAACCCGGATGCGGAAATCGCTGAATCGGTGACTCTGGGCGTGGGCAAAATCAACATTTCCAGCGACATGAAACACGCCTACTTCCAGAAAGTGCGTGAGATCCTCGCCAGAGAAAGCTGGTGGGATCCGAACGTGATCTACCCGGATGCGATCAACGCCGCACGGGATGTGATCCGCCACAAAATGAAGCTGTTTGGATCGACCGGGAAAGCGTCACTCTACTAAGGCCATCGAGGCGGGTTCGCCCGCCTCTTTCGCAACAAGGAAAGGGATATGGACTACCTGGGGTTGGATATCGGCGGCACAAAAATCGCGGCGGTGGTGATGGATGCGCAGGGGCGGGAAATGGCCCGTTATCGCTGCCCGACGATAAAAGCGAGCTATTCGCAGTTTGTGGAATCGGTGGTCGCCTTTATCGACCAGATTCGCCATGACAGGCAACAGTCGATGATGACGGGGATTGCCCTGCCGGGCAGCGTCTCGCCGCTGAGCGGGCTGATTAAGAACTCGAATATTCAGGTGATTAATGGCCGCGCGTTGCAGACGGATCTCCAGCAGTTACTGGGGCAGACGGTGGTGATGGCGAACGACGGCAACTGCTTTGCCTTGTCGGAAGCCTGCGACGGTGCGGGGCTGCAGCATGAGGTAGTATTTGGCATTACGCTCGGTACCGGCTGCGGCGGCGGAATAGCCATCAATCGCCAGCCGTTCGTTGGCTCGTGGGGGAATGCCGCCGAGTGCGGGCATATCGCCCTGCCGGGCTACAGCGAGCGGCACGACGGGCCGCCAGCACGCTGTTACTGCGGCAAAGACAACTGCGTGGAGTCGTTTGTCTCGGGAACGGGCATCAGTAAGCGCTATCAGCTTCTTAGCGGGCAACATCTGTCGGGCGATGTGATTGTGGCGCTGGCACAGCAGGGGGAACCTAATGCCGTACGGCAGGTGGCGCGGTTTCGCCAGCAGCTTGCCCGCACGCTGGCAACGGTGGTGAACCTGCTCGACCCTGGCGTGATTGTGATTGGCGGCGGGCTGTCGAATGCGGCGTTGCTTATCGCGAACCTGGACGCTGACGTGGCCCCCTTCGTTTTTACCGATCATTTCTCCACCCCTATCGTGAAAGCTCATCACGGCGACAGCAGCGGTATGCGCGGCGCTGCCTGGCTCGCCATTCGAACCGGGAGAACAGAATGAAACGTTCACAGATTAACTATACCATTGATAAAGCCCATGCCATCGCCGAGACGTTCCGGGTGTGCCTGCCGGAGTTTGCGTTTTTTACCGCCGATGCCTGGCGAAAGCAGTCGCTGGAGGAGTGGTGTGAGGTGCTGGATCTGCAACTGGGCTGGGACATCACCGATTTTGGCCGGGGTGATTTCGGCAAGATTGGCCTGACGCTGCTGACGTTGCGTAACGGCGCGCTGAATTCGAGCGCGTACTCGAAGCCGTATGCCGAAAAGATGCTGCAAATTCAGCAGGAGCAGCAGACGCCGTGGCATTTTCATACTCATAAGATGGAAGACATTCTGAACCGGGGCGGCGGCGATTTGTGTATGCAGCTCGGCTGGGCGACGGATGAGGCGTTGTTTGATGAGCGGCGCACGGTTGAAGTGAGCGTGGACGGGCGGCGACGTACCTTTAAGCCCGGCGAGACGCTGGTGTTAAAACCGGGGCAGGGTGTGTGCCTGCCGCCGCGTTTGTATCACCGTTTCTGGGCCGAGAAAGCGTTTGTGCTCGGCTGGGAGATTTCGATGGTCAATGACGATACGCGCGATAACCATTTCCTCGAACCCGGCGGGCGTTTCCCGGCCATCGAGGAGGATGTGCCCGTGAATTGGTTGTTATGCAACGAATACGATCGTTTGAATGTGACCTGATTTTCCCGGATGCATCGTAAACGCCTTATCCGGGCTACGCATCGTACCGACGCGCCAGCGGGTTTCGGTGCCTGATGCGGCAGCGCTTTTTCTCCCTCTCCCTCAGGGCTGAGAGATCCCCGGTAATATGGTCAGTTTCCCATGACCATATTACTGTACTCTTTACCTAACGTTTTCAGTGCATTAACGACATTCAGCCGCCTCAGTATTCCGGGCTCATGCCGCAGAACCTCAACCGCCCAGCAAGCCAAAAAAGTGGGATATTCGTATCAAGTAGACGCTGCGCCACTTGTTGCAGGGAAGCGCTCGTTAAACCGCAAAATTCAGTGAGGCTGATCATTCCTTCTCCAGCCAAAGCAGGCGCACTGCTTACCAACTTTTCTCTATCCAATTTTTGATACTCACCCAGACATCGCTGCCAGACAACCAATAGACCTGCGGCAATCGCTCGCGCTTTTCTGATGTCGTTTGTTTCTGTTGAAGCGTGAATCTCACGCTGTCCCGTGTAGAGACGGTATCGGGCGGGAACTGCAATACGGACAACATAAATACCGCTGCTACGGCGATACAGATTATCACGTTGAGCCATCGGCTGTAGGGCCTCTATGTAGGAGAGGCTACGCGATTTCACTCTGAATGGATTTAATGTTAACTAAATCAATAAGATAGAAATGACTGGTGCCGATAATAGGAGTCGAACCTACGACCTTCGCATTACGAAAATAAAAAAGGTCGATTTCAGCAAGTTTCACTACATCCCATACCATACCAATAAAAACATTAAAATCATATATTTAATTTAAAATACCGTCTCATATTGTTCCATCAGATTTCACTCTATACAATGCTAAATAAGTACGCCAGTAAGTACGCGAGATGAGGTCAAAATGGGAACCATGATCACCCAGGACAGACAGGTAGCAAACCTGACGCCAGAAGAGGGCAAAACCCGTATTGTCGTCAGCGTTAAATCAAAAGCAGGTTCTGGTTTATCAATCGAATCCCGCTCTGGGAGTCGAACGAAGAGCTGGCTGTACCGCCCTTACCTCAACGGGAAACAAATCAAAATCACCTTGGGTGCTTACCCAGCGATGACGTTGGCTCAGGCGCGTGAAGCGCATGCAGAAGCGGTAGAACTGGTCAAGCAAGGTATTGATCCACGCTATGCCCGTAAAACGGAAAAACAGCAAAATGAGCAAATGCCTATTTTTTCAAAATTGTGGGAAAGCTGGCTGGCATTCAGAGCAACAAGTAAACCCATTGGTGCACGCACACTGGCAGATTATCTGGGGACATATCGTCGCCATCTGGAAAAAGGATTAGGTACTGTACGGGTCTATGATTTATCCAGAGCCGTTATTTACGAACATCTGATCCGCGTAAGAAAGACCAGTGTCGAAGGTGTTCGCAAAGGGCTTATCCTTCTCAATATGACGCTTGACCACGCCGCATTACAGGGATTGATCGACCATAATCCTGCTCGTTTGCTTAAACCTGCCATGTTTGGTGCCTCAATGGGTAAACCACGTGAACGGTGGCTACCACAAGACGAGTTGCAAATGTTATGGAAAGCACTGGACGAAGCTGGATTTGGTGGTGGTGCTATCGCCAGCGGAGGACGAGGTATCGCATCCAGCGTTATCCTTTCCCAAGCTATCGCCAATGCACTACGCATCATTATTCTGACGGGTGTACGGCGTTCAGAAGCAGTGAATATGCGTTGGGAACAAATTAATGGTGACCGCTGGACGATACCGGAAACCAAAAACGGTAAAAGTCATATTTTGACCCTGCACCCTCTTGCCCTATCCATACTGAAAACACAGCGCATCATTTCAGAAGGAGGTTGGGTATTCGAGTCCCTCAGCAAACCGGGTTTTCCCGTCACTGGTGATGCCATAACTCGTGCTCTTGAACGTTTAAGAACAAAGCATATGGCAGAAGTCGCAGCCTTCTCACCACACGACCTGCGCCGTAGCGTTGCAACGGGTTGTTCTGAGTATCTGGACGCACCTGAACGGTTGATTGAGCTACTGCTGAACCATGTCCCCAAAGATCGTTTGATCAGAACCTATCAAGTCGGTCAGCAAGCAGAGAAGCTACGAAATCTGTTTCTGAAATGGGGGGATTTTATTGAGTATGAGATCATTCAATCCGGCAATGACATTCCAGATAATGTCATCAACATTGATTTTGTGAACAAATAACAATTGCGCCATTATCATCATATAAAACATATAAAAAAATTGAAGATATTATATAGCAGTGTAAGACGCAAAAATAGCGTAGGTTAATTGTGCACTTTCATAAAACATCCATATAACAATAAAATGAAAAATCTTGCTATAAGTAAATCATATTTTTGAAATTACTTATTGTGCGGTATACATCATCAAGAGGATAAAATATCAATATTCGTAGTTTAAATGCAGTTGAATAAATGTAAGATATGCTTTTAATAAAAACACCATTTTCATGGTGTATTCACATGATACTTAAGGAATTAAATGAAAAAAGCAATAGTTTTTTTTGGATTGGTTTTGCTTTCAATAAGTTGTGTAACTAATGCTTCTGATAATATAGTAACATTCGTTTGCACAGGAAATACTGGTCGTAGTCCTATGGCAGAGGCACTGAGCAAAGAAATAATAAAGACAAAAAAACTGAATATTCTTGTTGCATCAAGAGGCGTAAATGTTGACCCAAAAGAATTAACACCAGAAAAAGGTACGATGACCGTATTAAAAGAAAGAAGAATTGACATATCAGAGCATAAGGCCACTCAACTAACAGAGACAGATATACAAAAATCTAGTCTTTTATTAACAATGACAGAAAAACACAAAGAAAAAATATTATTACAATACCCACAAGCAAAAAATAAAGTTTTTACGCTTTCCGAGTACGCAACGGGTAAAAATGAAGACTTAGTTGATCCATATGGTAAACCATTAGATGCATATAAAAAAGTAGAGAGTCAATTAGATAAATTATTGCCAATTGCTCTTGAGAAGGCTTCATCCAAAGAAAATAAATAATTTTACATTTAATCTATTGTTAATGTAATAAGGCCGTCACTGATAAAGCGACGGCTATACTAATACACCAATAAGCTAGCTTTTTATTTTTCTGTATATAAACAGGACAACTAAGGCACCAATTACAGCAACAACAAAGCTTCCAATATTAAATCCATCAACTTTGCCGTATCCGAATAAGGTGCTTATCCAACCACCGACCAGCGCACCGATAATACCAAGGATAACTGTTATGATAAAACCACCGCCATCCTTACCAGGCATTATCCACTTAGCTATAATACCCGCAAAAAGTCCAAAAACAACCCATGATAAAATACCCATTCTTTCACACTCCTGAGACATATAAGTAGTATAATTTTTATAACACGTGAAAATCATTCAGATCAGGATTTAAACGTAGTTAACAGTACAAGGGAATTAATATAATTTATCATTAGGATTATTCTTAAAACGAAAACCAGCAAGTTAGCAGGTTGTAACATTGACAATTAAAGACAGGTGGACCACAACATTGACGCGTACAAAAACCACTCAACTTGAAATAGACCGTTGATTGCTGTATAATTAACGGTTTAAAATCAATAGCGGTATATACAAAAAGAATTAAGCGATGCATATAAAATATTTATTTCTTGCCTACTGTCTTTTCATATCAAATATTTCCTACTCAGAAGAAGAATTCAAAGGAAAATGGCACTATATAAACCCAGATATTTCTGATATAGAAAAAACCAAGGCATGTAATGAGGGTTTTAGCAAACAGAACTTTTCAGAATTAATACAGGAATGTAAAAAAAATCTCAAAAAGAAAAATATCAGTGAACCAGAGTTGCCCTCTGGTAGTAATTTTAGTACATACTACCGGGAGAAGCGGAATCCAGTAACAAATGAAATAGAATATATAGAGCAGGGTGTAAATTGGTAGTAAAATTCGCCACAAAATCAGACAGAGATGTTAGCAACTTCAAGAGTTCGTCCCAAAAGTTGATGCGTGAGTTGTTAATGCTGCATTTTGAATGCAGCATTTAATACTGAATTCATACATTTAAAATGAAATATATTTTTAACTGCCACGTCCAAATTTTGAGTATAGTTCGGGAAGAATACTTGCCAGATTTGTGAATTCTGTTAGATCATGCATTGCCATTTCATATGACATGTCTATGATGGTATCTTTATTTACACCAGAGTTAATTAATCCTAGCAAAGCATTTTCACCTGAACCTGGAATTTTAGATATTCGACTAAACTCTTTATGCCCGCCAATAAAATAGCATGTAAAAAGTTCAAAGCCATTTTCGACATCACGCCCAATATGTAACATCAGCGTACTTGCTGAGTCTGGATGATCAAAAGGATGGGACCATCCACTTGCAGAGAATTTGAGATTATTTTTCTCTAATATGGTAGGGCTTAAACCTATATCAACCGGATCCATAAAGTGGATGACACCATCAAGATAAATACCACCTATATATTCTTTTATCCTATTAGGGTTACCATACATTTTTTCCGCATAGGATAAGTTGTTGTCATTTAACCTCTCAGGATATTTTACAGAATTATCTATGTGAGCATGTGGGAACCAAAGACTATATCTTTCCTTCGACTGAACATGCCAGGTAAACCACCACTGCATCATTTCAACAGAAACACCCTCCATATAATGCCGATGAAGATTAAATGTAACCAACCCTTCCTGCCCGTCGTCTACTGCACCATACACAGCATACGGAAAATCATCTAAATTTTCATAAAGAGTATTAATATTATCTATTGTAGGCGAAAAGGTCTGCTCTATTTTAACAGGTCCATTATTTATAAGCTTTAACAATTCATCAGGTAAGTTAAGCTCTGATTTAAAAAAAGCCGCATATGAAGTATCCTTAATACTCTGATAATTAATATCAAACTGTTTCTGTTGTTTTGGTGGAAAGTAGGTAACATGTGTGCTTTTCATAATAAACGCTCCAGGTAGTAACTACTTGATCATGTTTCTGATAAAAACAAGCAAGTTTTCAATGTTTATTTTGTTTTTTGTTAAATAAACCTGTGACAACCCTCCAAGTAAGAAAAAAATTACAACCCTTGATTCTCCAATAGGGAAATGACCACTTTGCATTGCCTTTTCGAATATAGGAGACATTTCGTTTATTAATGGATCAATAACTTTGGTCTGAATGACCTCTGACTTATCAGCATTAGATGTCATTTCATTACAAATCATCATTAAAAGTTCTGGTGCTTCTTTTGCAATATTGGTCAGTATATCCACAACAGAAGAGAGAGAATCTCTTACATCGTTATTATTTTTTATTATATTTTGAATCTGTATGATTAGATTTTTTTGTTTCTCACACAACTTATCAATCACAGCTAACCATAGGTGTTCCTTAGAACCGAAGTGATAACCTATCAATGCAATATCAACTCCCGCGCTTTTTGCGATCATGCGTGTTGTAGTTCTGTCGAACCCATTTTGAGAGAAACAATGTAATGCTGCTCTTAAAATTAAGCTTTTAGTAGATGAGGAACTATTTTCGCGTGGGCCTCTTTTGTTCATATAGTTACCCTAAATTTCATCATGTGATGAAATTATATCTGACTATTGATTTTGTCAAGAGATAGCGATGCCGATTTTCTGATTTAGTGTACTGTATGGTTTTCAGGTATTTCTCTGACTTCATGCGCTGCCGTTTGCTCTTCATGCCAAACCATTGAAAGTATGAGTGATAATGCTCAGGAAAGAGGATTCAGAATCACTAAGACGATTGATTTTAGCGCGTAGCGCTGTGTAGTAAAGAGAAGGCGTAGCTGGCTGAGCTGGTTGGGCGGATACTGATGCCCTGAGAGAGAAAAGCGAGAATTAAGAATACTTACTTTTGATGGGGGGATTACCCTGGCCTGCGGTGTCACTATCTGGAATAAATACCAATTGGGATAAGCTCTAAATATAAGCGTGCATTGAACAACACGCTTATATTACAGTAATTTGTTGCATTCTACTTTATGGATTGTAGTAGGTTAACGCTTCCGTTCCATAGTATCTGAATGCCAACACAAAAAAGTAGAAACGCGGATAACTTTAACAATACATTTTTCCCATTCTCACCTAACTTATCTGATATTGATTCAGCATATGCGTAGCATATATAGATAATAAAGCACACAATACCTGTTGCAACGACCGCGCCCAATATACTGGCTGATATTTCTTTTACTTCTGTAGATACTGTTTGTAAGTTAGCGGAAAGTGCTATTGCTACGGATATGGTTCCGGGACCTACTGTTAAGGGGAATGTTATAGGATAAAATGCATTTTCTAAAATATTTGATTGTGTATTTTCTATTATTTCTTCACCCTTTCGTTCTGAGATTTCATTTTTTTCTCCTCCCAACATCTCCCAGCCAAGTTTTGCAACAAGGATACCGCCTGAAACTTCTACAATATCAATAGAAAGGTCAAATAGAGATAATGCATAAACGCCAAAACACATAGTAAAAACAATAAGAATAAAGCAATAGATTGCCGTTTTCTTTGCAATAAACCGTCTTTCTGTTTTCTTAATCCCATTTGTGACGGATAAAAAAAGTGGCGCATGCCCCGGTGGATTCAATATAGGAAAAAGTCCAGATATGACAAACATTGTCTTTGATACGAAAATGGAAAAAAATACTAATACATCTGACACTAAATTACTCCTGCATGTATATCCGCAACTTTCACAAAAAACAGCCACTAGGCACCCTAATTTCCTGCAAAATCATACACTACACCACTAAAAATTTCTTGGTGAATAAAACTATAATTTGATATTATAATGGAATATAAAATCATAAAAACAAATTATAATGGATATTAACACTACAAGGTAGAGACAAAACAGCCGTAACCTCCAAGATATCCTTACTATCTTCTTACAAAGCACTGCCTAAAATGGTATATGACACCCGAAACGGCCCGTGCGGTCGTGGTTTCCGTACCCTTATGTGCAGTACCTGAATTGAATCCGGACACTGCTCAGAAGACGTTGTTGAACGGCTAATGAGCCAAATGGTGAATACAACATTCGTGCAGCTAGATATTTTGAACAGCGCCTCCTTATGTTGCAATGGTGGGTTGATTTTCTTGATTCTTATCGGGGAGGTATGGTCAGACCGTTTGAGTTTGCGCAGAAGGGATAAATCGAACAAAGGCCACGGATGGTCATTGTCAATTTTTCCAGTCAGAACATAAACAATAAACTTTATAATCTAACCGCTCACATGCGAGTGGTAAAATATGTTAAGAGTGCATATATAAGCGCTTAGGTAATTATTAAAAATCAACCAGCCATTAAAATGGTATGATTTTGGATACCCAATATCATCTCATCACTCATCTGTTATGCCTGAGAAGCCAAATTAACTTGAAGCAAGCCATATAAACCACTATGTAAATATAAAGATTTATATGGCTAATATTAAATCCTGATAGTAATCAACCACACTTCACCTTTGAAACATTACTTACCGTATATACCTGAAAATCGCATCCACCATTATTCCCCCCAGCTATCGCTTTCAGTAAGCGATAGCTGGTGTGGCGTTACCCACCCACTAGAATATCTCCTGTCTGCCCTGCAACCCGCTTTATATCCGACCGTTCCATAATAGGCGAAAATTGCCGTGTCAGAAGGACAGTAATTATTTCCATATCCAGAGACGTAAGAGATACTGGTAGTATATTCAGTTATCCCCGCTCCGGACTGCCACTTGCCGCTCACGCAGGACAATGTTCTGCCAGAAGTATCTTTGCTTATCAGGCCATCTGCATTGCAAACCGTACCTGCTTCAACAGTAGACGTGGGCTGCAAATACTGCCCTGAAACCGTTCCCGAAGCGGTGATATTACCTGACGCAGAGACAGCACCCGTGGTTTTAACGTCATTTGACGCTGACAAAATAAGATCGCCACGTATCTTTTGACTTCCCAATATATCAAGCTTAACCGATGAGTTGTTATCGCCGTTAAGGGAGAGGTAACCATCACCCGCCCCGCCTGCCACGTTAATCAGCACCGCATTCTGATTACTCGAACCGCCTCCACCGATTTGAAGGCGGCTGTTATTGGTTTTGGCTGAGACATAACTTTCAGAGTTTATTCCGCTTTTAACCGTGAGATAACTGCTCATGTTCACATTTTTACCAAAAGACGAAAAACCCGCAACGTATAAATCTGCGGAAACATTCACGTTCTTTGCAAAGCGTCCATAGGAACCATTGAACGATACAGCACTGATATCGCCCGACGCGGTAATATCTTTGACATTGTTTATATCATTTCCGCCCATGTTCAGATCGCCTGTCATTGGCAGAGTACCGTCACGACGCAAGTAAACCGAATACATGGAAGAATCATAACCCACACGATAGCCAAGCAGACCCACTTTATTGATGCTGGAAAATCCCGAAGTTGTTTCAGACCACAAACCGCTATAACCTGAGATCTGGTTAGTAAGTTTGCTCATGCCACTGTCAATACCTGCTGTCTGCATGGCCTTTCCAAGCAGATCGTAACGAACCTTGTTTCCTTCTGTCCAGGCAGCGTTCGTGGTGATTAATCCGTTGATAACATAGTTGGGAGCCGTTCCGTTCCTTTTCAGTAAAATCGTATAGGCTGATTTGCTAATATTTACGCCAGTAAAAGAGGAAGGCAATAATCCTTCATTGATCAGTGTCTGGTAGGTAATGGTACAGACAGACCCCGAACAGGTTCGAGGTCCCGGATCGGTGCTTGTTCCTGTTGATGCCGTCAGCGTGGATAGTTTATCGTAGCGGATACTGATATAACTGTTTACCGCCTCGCCAAGCTGCCTGATTTGTTCTCCTGCTATTTTGGCCTGTATATTTTCCTGTTCCTGTTTCAGATCCTGAAAACGCATAAATGAAACTGCTGATGCAATCGCTAATACCAGAATCAATTCCAGTAAAGAAAAACCTTTCTTTTTTATTCTCATTGATATATCCCTTTGTTAAGTTATTTTAATTATGTAGTAATCGATATAAATAAAAAGTCAATAAAGAAGCCCTGAAAACCAACAAAAATCCTGACAGATATTACGCTGAATAAACAGGGCTAAAAAATAACAATCAAGGGTTGTATAACAACATATTTTTAATTAACACATAAGGAGGCAAAGTCAAGCGTTGTGATTAAATAATATAACAATTTAAAAAATCACTACCGCACCCGGTGGGTTTGGTCAACCTCGTATATTGTAAAACAAGTTTTAAAATATACGAGGTTTCTTTTCTTTTGATATACACCTGTCAAATGCGTTAATTATGATTCACTTGAATAAGTCCATAGGATAATTCCGTTTATTTTATTTTAAACAAAAGTTTGAAATATACGGATTTGTGTTCATACTTTAAGTGAAATGTGCACATACATAGAACATGTTTATTTATCATATAAACAAGGAGTTATCATGTCAGGATGGTTCGAGTTAAACAAAAGCAGTGATGGGCAGTTCAGGTTTGTTCTCAAAGCCGGTAATGGGGAGACCATTCTTACCAGTGAACTTTACACAACCAAAGGTGCAGCAGAAAACGGCATTGCATCAGTTCAGGCAAACAGCCCTCTCGATGAACGCTATGAGAAAAAAGTTTCCTCAAATGGCAAATGCTTTTTTAATCTCAAAGCTGCTAATCATCAGGTTATTGGCACAAGTCAGATGTATGCCAGTACTCAATCACGTGAAACAGGTATTGCATCAGTAAAAAGTAATGGTGTTTCTGGCATTACCAAAGATAACACGTTGTAAACCTGCTTAAAGACAGATCTACAATTTATGGTCTGTCTTTTCTATTTTTTTTCTTAATTCCGTTAACCATCTTATCTGCCTTACATCTTTCCAGTGCTTTCGATAACTTTTCAAAAAATCGTTGTTCTGTAAAAGCCCGGATAACATTCCTTTGATCTATGCTCAATCCATTTCTTCTGTTCAGATCCTGTCTGTAATCCATCACAAAAGCAATAATATCTGTTTTTAACTCTTCATAAAAAACACCTTCACATTCTGGTGTCGCCATTTCAGGAAAACAATCGGCGAGTATGGTATACAGAAAGAATGATACACTTTCTATTGCTGACGCTATCACCTCATTATCACTGGCGTTATTACTTATAGACAGATTATTAATATCATTCCTTTTTCTTACCAAGTCTGCGCTCCAACATCAAGTTAAAATTATTAACCTTCACAGTCGTTTTCCTTTCTAAATGATCACATTTTTCTGACAACTCGATTTCTGAGAGATCTTCGGTAGATTGCTGTTGGTCATCCTTTTTTTCTGGCTCAGACTTTTTAACTGAATTTTTATTTTCCTGTTCTTTTCGAAGATTTTCATTTTGTCTGGCTCTGGCCCCGTTACTTATGTAGCGTTCTAAATCTGTTTTCGTTGCCGTGGCGAAAGTCATAAGAAATCCAACCAAAATATCCTGTTCAATATCCAGCCCCAGGTACTTTGCAACCTCACCACCTAAGACAATTTTACGGTGTGTTTTTTCTTTTCTCGTTAATACTTTTTGAGCCGTTGTCAATCTGTTCAGTTCCTGTTGTGCTGATGCCAGCAACTGACTTAAATCTTTTTGCTTCATATGTTTCTCCTGTTATGTTTTAAATTAAATGGTTCATATAAGCAAAGAGATATATCTCTTTGTTATTTCGTTGCCGATACCAGTATATCAAGGTGATTTTTAATACTTTCATAAACTCTGCCTGCATCAAGAACAGCCATGAATACCGTAAACAGGATCTGTTTTTCTTCTTGTTCCATATAAAACCATTGACTTTTATTATTCGCCAGTCTTCCTTTTGTTGAAAATGAGGATAAAATCACTTCCCGCTTAACTGAAAAGCCAAATAATCCCTTAATCACTGTTCTTGCTGTCGTATAGGTTGAATCTATCTCGAAATAATGCAGAAACAACCCTGTTACGACGATCACTAACTCCTGCATAATGCTTCTTTTAAGCGAAGATATGGCGTTACCGTACCTTCCGGCAAGGGTTCTGGTTGATGTGTTTTCACTTTCTGCGTAAGATCCTAACTGATGTTTTTCTCTGATGGTTCTGAATTCGCTATCAACTTTAATATCGTTCAACTGGATGTTAATTTCTGCGTCATTTCCATTGCAGTTAATAAAAAACCATTTCGATTCGATATCATACATTCCATTTTTACTGTTCTTTATGTCTATTATTTTACTCATTCCCTTTCCCTGTGATTAATTTAACATTAAAGCGTCTCTTCATTCGACGCTAAATATGAATTAACATATATTTTTTGTTTTGCAAATTTTACAAGATTTAAATTCCGAGTTATATTATTAATATAAGCAAAAGGAAAAACATTCCGCGTTCAACTTATATCCCTTTACCCCAAAGCTTACGCGCCTCTTCATTCGGCGCTTACACCAGAGTAAATCCTTACCATTGTTTTATTGTTATTCGGCGCAAGCTGAATAAAAAATAAATACAATGCCCACTTATACATTGCTTCGCAACGTGTGGGCCTGGCGGGGGCCTTAAAGTCAAAACATAAGTTTTTCTTGCGAAAAACTAAAAGCAGCAAAGGTCAACACCTTTAAAACAAATTAAAACCAACAGGAGTGTTTTTGTAGTATGGCAATATTTCATTTATCGTTTAGCATGCTAAAAAGATCCGCAGGAAAATCGTCCTGTTATCTTGCCGCATATAACGCAAGAGAAAAAATAGAAGATCTGAGAACAGGAGACGTGTACGATTATTCATATCGTTCTGACCTGTTCCACCATTGCATTCTTGCACCAGAACACACGCCTTATAATATTGTGGAAAACTCTGCTGTGTTGTGGAACGAAATAGAACAAATAGAAAAGAGAAAAGATGCGCAACTCTCACGTTATTTTGATATCGCTATTCCTGTTGAACTGGATAACGATGCCAAAATCGCGTTAGTGAAAAACTACTGCAAACGTAATTTTGTCAGTAAGGGCATGATTGCCGATATCTCTTTCCATGACCTTGACGGTCATAATCCTCATGCTCACGTTATGCTTACACTACGCGAGATAACACCACAAGGTTTCGGCAACAAGAACAGAAGCTGGAACGAGCATGATTTAATGGATGAATGGCGTGCGTCATGGTCCAGAATGTCTAACCGTGCACTGGAACGTACTGGTTCTGCGAATCGCATGGATCACCGTTCCCTTTCAGCGCAGCGTGAAGAAGCGATTGCTTTGGCTAATGCTGCACAGGAAGCGGGAAGACAGGATATCGCTAATGAACAACTGGCAAAGGCTGTTGAACTTAACCGTCCTGCGCTTACAAGGATAGACCGTAAATCATGGCATACCAAAAGAGCCAAAGCCCTACGCGCCGCAGAGCAGGTTCAGGCAGCGCAGAAGAAACAAGCTGCTAACGATTTCAGGCAGTTGTTTAACAGTGATGTGAGCCATCTCATTACCGTCAACCTCAACACTTTCCGCATCGAAACCGTTAAAGCAAATCCAGCACCACATCACCCGATGCAACGTTCGCCAGAACCCGTTCGTCAGCCTGTACTGGTTGTTCCCGAAAGAAAGCGCCGCTTTAAGCCTGTCGAGGCTAAGCAAAAGGATATGTCCCTTTACTATGGTGTTGCACCAAAAACAGAAAAACCAACGCTGTTAAGGCGTAAGCGTAAGATCAATTTGCACAAGCTGTATGATTTTATTAAATCTTTTATGAGTGTGTTGGTTAAGCACCCTGTTCAGAAAGCCGAACCAGAACTCGCTACTGCTACCGTAGCCACACCACCTGTTATCAATTCTCTACAAGACGCAGAAATCCTAACGGATATTTCGCCGGATGAGATCATGATTGACCCCGTTACTAAATTGAAGATCACCCGCAGGCAGTGGGATGCTATGGGGACTACCAGTAAATCAGCAAACGTTTCCGTACCTCCGGACGCGAACTACAACCACGAGCATGAGAAAAAACAAGAGCCAGACAAAACAAACCGACCAGTTGCCTTTCCACCTTTACCAAAGGAAAAGAAAGTTGCTACAAAATCAAAAGGTTTCACCTTCCCAAAATTTCGCTTTGGTTCGGGTAAGCGCAAAGATGGGTGATTTTTATTCAAGCAGTCAAAATTCAGGGATTAAAAATCAACTGATAAACTCGTAACAACAGGAACTTTAAGGCAAAATAGGTCAATCGTCCGTATCTGGAAAATGACCGTAATGGCTAGAAAACCCAAAGAAATCAAAACAGACCCGTTAGAGGTCATCCTGTGGAAAGCGGCTGACAAGCTACGTAAGAACATTGATGCTGCCGAGTTCAAGCATGTTCTACCAGGACTGATTTTCCTCAATCATGGAGATTTGTAATGAAAAATAAATTTTTCTCTAACCCTAATGATGAGGGATTATCGATATGATGGTTATCAACTGCTCCGCAGCAGCGGCGACACACCTTTACGGTAGATACAAAAAAAATGTTGATGAAGGTTTCTTTGAGCCTGCTTCATCTGTACAGCAGACCATCATGGAACGTCAGTCAGACGTAAAGAATAAGGAAATCATTCAGTGGGTAGTTCATGCGGTCAAGATAGGTCGTTCTACCTGTCTGATTGCGATGGAATATGAAAGCCGTTGGGTGCATGTTATTCATCAGGTTCGCAAAGGCGATGTTCAGGGGTTTGTAGAACGCCTTAATACCCGACTGGTCAACGGCATGGGATGGCTGGGCGCTGATTATTCACTGTTTACTACTGCTGCTATGGAAAAATCCATAGACAGGTATTTCAAACAACACAAAGAAATTCGTTTTTACCAACAAACAGATCGCAGCGTCATGGCACATATTTCTCAGGTAAGTTATCAATTTCAATATACATATGATAAAGTCGGTGCGTTTCCCGAAGATGAAGAAATAGCACTTCATTTTGATTTGAGACTGAATGACGAGTGGCGTTGCATTAAAGGCGAAAACGACATTCTTAAAGCGCAGGAAAAAATGTTGTTAATCTGGCTGGTTCATTATAATAAGCTGTCTTTTGTAAAAGCAATGAGACTCATCGAGCAGGTTATATCTGCGAACAGATTAGCTTTTGACTCCACTGATAATATTCCTGATACAGACATGAATATTTTGAATAATATTCTTAATAACAAATCAATACCGGATGATATTAATGTGGTAGACATTAACAAATTTAAAAACAAATCCAAGAAGTCACATTAAAAGTTACGTACCAATCTGACAATTCTGATTCTGGAATTGTCAGATAAGTTCAAAACTAAAATAAATCACTTATAAATCAATAATCAGTTTACGACACCATCACGCAACTTTATCACCTTTTCTGCCATATTGCCATTGTTATGGGTGTTGAAAGTCCGATCTCCGATATCATAAACAACACCAGTAATATTCACTTTCTGTCCTTTCTTAAATTTTAAAATATCGTCATCCTGACCCGGATAGTAAGACAACAGCACAGCCCCACCACAATATTTCGTATCAGCCGTCTGGAAAATAATAGCGTAGGTTTTATGGTCTCGTTGTGCACCAAGATACTTCATTGTGTCATAGGCTTCCTGAGCTTCCAGAACAGTGGCGTTGCTGATGCTGATTTTCTTACCAATCCAGTTCTTTTTACCTGCCATAGCGTTTGCTTCATAATCACGGCAAATAACGCCTAAAGCGTTAACGGTGTTCACAGGGAGATTATCTGCTGCTGTTGTATTACCTTTACTACCGGAAGTACTTAAAGCATTACCCAGCGAAGATAAGGACGAGTTGATCGTTTCTCCTACTTTCCCTGTTGCTTCGTTTAACTGCTGGCAACCCGTTAATGCCAGCAGCACGGGAACACATAATGCTGTGATTGTTCTTTTCATTGTTACTCACCTGATTATTGTTTTAAAAAAAGCTCACTTCCTAGAAGCAGTGAGCCATTAAAATGATTGTTTTCCCTAGTGCTGGCGTACTTACCGGGCCGTTGGCCTGATCCAGCTAATCTTGTTTCTGTTCTTTATTTTTAAAATCAGTATCGGGCCAAGCATCATCGCCAGAAGAACGATAACCATTAATGGTGTTGAATGCGTTGCGAAAGCGACAATGAAGGCAGTGGGAATGCCAAGGATTGTTCCAACTACGGCTAAAAACTTCATCGTTTGCTGACTGACGTAGCCTTTTACTTCTTCCGCGCCACAACCACGACAAACAGAAGCACCCTGCTGGACTTCTGTTCTGCAAAACGGGCATTCAGACATGATTCTCACCTTAAAGAGAGGACGTAACCAATTGATATAATTGATCTAGAACTGAGAGAGTGTCATATCGTTTGTAACGATCAAAAATGGATTTATGATAGCCCTTAGCTATTATAAATCATTTATCGATCGTTTTAATCAATTGGATAACCGATCAATCTAGGCACATATGATAGCCTGTACCTATTGTTATCTATATATTGATCGATAGTACAGATCGTTTATCCAAATGATTTTCAACGGTTTGCAGGAACTAGCAGAGCGGAAATGTTGATATGGTGTTTAAATATTATACGGATACAGTTGAAATGACATGATATGTGAACGTAATTGCCTGTTGTCGGCTTGACGTTGATCTTGTCGTGCATCTCTTCAGACTTTGAGAAACATATGGTTTTGCGGGTAAGCCGCTTAAGATGTGTCCGCAGGTTCAGATTATGTCGCTCTATCCGCTGGGTGTATTTCTTGCTGATAACATGACTGGTTGAGGACAATAAAGTTCGGTATACCGGCCAGGCATCGGTCATGTAGAAGGCAATGCTAAACTGGCTCAGCAAAACCAGAAGACGCTTTAATGTCAGCGCATTTCGTGGGCCAAATACATGGGCGATGACGCGCTTTCGGATGCGGTCATAGGCATAAAACAGCCAGCGTTGATTGCCTTTACAGCGGACATATGACCACTGTTCATCGGCTTCACAGCAGATAACGACTTCTGCTCCTGGCTCAACGTTTTGTGCTACCTGATGCGGTGCCAGTTTTTTAGATGACGGAGAACGGTGTTAAGACTTATCCGCAGCACTCTGGACGTATCGCGGCATCCAGAGCCATTCATCGCCATATCAACAATAGTTTGATGAGTTTCGGGTTTCGCCCCGTTGTAGCGGTAGTCGAGCTGAAAGGTCTTCAGGCACTGCTTACAGCGATAGAGCCTGCGCCCCTGAACTGGAATGGCCGTTCCGGATAACCCCCTGAGTTTCAGAGCAACGGGGACAAACCACATCAATCTTTGCCATCAATCATCCAAAGAGCAAAGAGTACAACAACACTAGGCTGTGTCCCTTAATTACATAACCTCTTGTAAAACAATCGGATGCAACCCAGTTTCACCATCGCCAGATAATTCCTCGCCGTTTTGTCGTAACGTGTGGCAATGCGGCGGTATTCTTTCAGGCGACCAAAGCACCTCTCAACAACATTGCGATTGCGGTAGGCTTCACGATCGAGTGGTGAACGACCATCTGTGGCCATTTTTTCATTGGATTTACGCGGGATGACAACTTTTATCCCTCTTCTTTTCAGTTCGTTACGTAACGTATGTCCGGAGTAGGCTTTATCAGCCAGTACTGCATGACCACGGCGCTTGATACTTCCGTTCTGGCGCTGAACACCGATACCGTCCAGAAGACGTTGTGCAAACTGGCTTTCGTGAGCCTGACCGGGACTCAGTACGATGTTTAACGGCAGACCACTTCCGTCTGTCGCCAGATGAATTTTGGTGCCAAAACCACCGCGAGAGCGACCCAGCCCATTATCTCCGGTGATATCGGGTTGTTTTTTTGCGCACCGGCAGCACATTTCAGCGCCCGGATATTGCTGCCATCCAGTGCAGTGGCCGACCAGTCCACGAGGCCATGTGCATCCAGAGTCTGAAAGTAACTTGTTGAAAATAATGTTAATCACACCCGATTTTGACCATCGGTTAAAGCGGTTATAAACGGTCTTCCATGGGCCGTACCGTTCAGGTAAATCACGCCATGGTGCACCTGAACACAGCACCCAGAACATGCCGTTGATGATCATACGATGCTCCGCCCACGGACGCCCGGCCTGTGGAGAGGCAGACGCTGCTGGCAGAAAGGGTTGGATGATAGTCCATGCTTCATCGGGAATGTCGTAGCGAGCCATAGTTTAATATGTTGTGGAAACAGACAGTTACTATAGCTCAGGTGATTACGGGACACAGCCTAAGTCTGCGTCACGACCGACTGTCGTAAACTTTAATACCCTATATCCCTCATTATTAATTCATTGCCATATCTTTTGATAGCAGTCTAACGCTCTACAAGCCATTTTAAGCCTTTTACTATTGCACAAAAGGGATAACATCAGGTTAAATGTTTCTCTCCTTGTATGGCGTGTTTTTGCGTCTTTTTCACATTAGATTTCGATTCTGTCAGAATATAAGACTTAACAAAAGATAAACGATCACCGTTGAACATATAATCAGGATTAATGAAATATGAATTCTGTACTGTCGTTTCAGCAATAAAACCTTTGTTAGCAAGTTCTTTCATGCCTCGATAGTATGTTGACTCCGAGATCTTCACTATTTCTTGATCTATAAGCTCATACGCAAGAAAAACTCTGTCCGTGTCCTTAAAATCCTGTACTGTTCTGTATAGAATTTCAAAAACCTTTGTTCCCGCACCCGTGAGTTCCGTTAACGCTTTTACTCCGTTTATATAGAGTTTTAAAAACTGTGTTTTATCAACCTCCTGCCACTGAAAAAAACCAGCACCTGCTAACTGTTCTCCTGTATCTTCATTAATAACCAACAAACGATCTCTTCCTGTTGTAATCCTGCGAGATCCACTCTTTGTATTATTACTTGTTGTTTGCAAGAAAGGATTAGTTTTATATCGTGGTAATCCTCGCCTTGATTTTCTTAAACTCGATTTCTCGTTAACTTTGGCAATAGCAACATTGTTATCACAATCTTCCATATTTATCTCCTTTATTATTTTTATTTGATTGATAAGTTACGTCTTAACATCAGAATAAAATATGTCAAGTGTCAAAATCAAATTTATTTTGACATTTCAAGTTTTATTTGTCGATACTTAAAGTTCCAATGCGAATAGTAATCTTGACAGTTTATTTTTAACTATCAGAAAACAGTAAAATAATGACAGCTTACATTACCGATCCTGACAGTTCAATATGCAGGATCTGACAGTAACGATCCTTATTTAAAGCGGTCTGAGGGCAGTTTTCTTCTTCATTATTCATATAGAGCGAAGCAAGAGATGATCTGTATTGTTTCTATGAGGTAAAAAATATCTAACGATTTTCTTTTTTTTTAAGTAACCCTACACGGCTGTTGTGCCGTGTCATTGGGGTTCATATTTCTTGCTTCTTCTTTCTTTTATAATCAGAACACAAAACCTTTGGCCTCTGCTTCTTTGCCTTTTATGGCAACCAGCAGGCCAGGGACTGATGGTTTGTTATTTAATTAGTTTTTCTGTGCAGCACATTCGCTTGCTCATATGCTGCTTTAAAATTAAAACCCTTTGATAAAGGAAGCTGTCTTGATTTCGCTGTTCGCTCAATCGCTATGCGCTCACGCGCACTGATGACTTAAATAGCATAGATTTTCTGTTAAAACCATTTTCTACATCGCGTGAAGACTTTTCTTCATTTTAGGGGTGAAAAATGAAGTAAATCACTTCATCAGGTGAAGTAAAACGTTTTAAAAATTTAAATCTAAAGGGCGAGAGCCAGGGTTTTAGCGATTGAGCGCGTTAGCTCAATCAAGACAAGCCATTTATCCAAGGTTTTTAAATTTTGCGTAATGCGAGTAAGCGAGCATATAGCTATGAAAAACGTTACCACTATAACTATCAGCCCATACAGGCATTGCTGGTTGCCCCTTATAGGCAAAGAAGCAAATGCACTGTTATAGTGTTTGTTACTGTATAAAAGAAGCTCTTCAACCACCATGAACCCCACAGGCACAACCTTATGTTGTGCAGGGGTTTAATAACACAATTAAGAAAAACGTTTTACATCGTTATGAAAACTGGCGGAACGTCCAGTTTAAGTAAACATTTTCCAGTCGAAACCCATTGGGGCGATATTAAGATCGCACAGTGTTCCTGCTGTCCTCTTAGATCTTATATTTCTTATACTTCTTAATAGAAAAATAATCATATAAAACAATGAATTAAAATCTCATTTTATTCATGTTTGTTGATTTTTCTTCGGGTTTGTAGATCTTTCTTTGGGTTTGTTCTTTTTCTCTTCGGGTTTGTTGTATTTTACTTCAATATTTAAAATAAAAATGAAGAAAACACTTCAAAATATATTTGACACTGTGAAAGTCATAGTTATATATGTCTATAATAATAAGAAAAAAGGAAATGTAATGAACAACAACACCTATGATAAGAATCCATTTATATTGCAAAACGGTATTGAGACCCACACGAAAGATAAAAGAAGAACAGTGGCCCGTGGACGGAAATTTGAATCACCAGAGGGACAACGATACGAAAGTGTCATTCACTCTATACAGGAAGTTGATAAAGAGAAGTTCGTTAAGCTTTTCATTTCCAAAATCCGTGTTCTCTTTGATCTGTCCCTGACAGGTAATAAGCTATTTTACATATTTCTCTTTTCAATTTCTGACGCGATTGGTAAAGATCAGATTTATATGAATTTTGAAACAGCAAAAGATATAGCAAGTCAGTGTGATTTCAACTTATCCAATCCTGTATTTTATCGAGGAATAAAAGAGCTTATAGATAAGCAGATCATAGCACCAAGCAAATCCAAGTACATTTACTATATCAATCCTGCGGTGGTATTTAATGGCGACAGAGCCAGATTTATCGAAGAAATAAAAATAAAAAATGGAGATAAAAATGCTAAAAAATGAAATAAACGAAATACTAAACATTCATAATGATGAATACGGTATAGCCAACGTCATAACAAAATCACTTATTCGGTATTACTCGGTTAATGGCATCAGCCATGACCAGTTCCAGGATAATTATCTGAACTACCTGAGAATGATTTTCTCCGGTCGTCGGTTTCACTTTTTAGACAAAGAAAAACTACTGTCATGTAAAGACCAGATCCTTAGCACTGTCATGGTAGCAGTTCGAGAAGACCTGATAGGCAAAACAGGAACGGAGGAGCTTTACCTGTCCAGTATGTGGCAACCAGAAGCACTGGAAGCGGTTCTGGTTGAGCTTTTTGATAATAGGCATATTCTAACTATAATCAGCCACTGACGCGCTACGGAGCAGCCATACACCTTCACCCCCAGGACTTGCTGTTGGTCCGCTATGAGCGAGATATAGTCATTCGCACCCTGAGAATTACACTTTTAAGTGATTCAGGGTATGCGCTTACTGGTTACGAATATTGAGCGAGAATCACGTGATGATCGCCGCTTTTCTTTCGAGCCAGTAGGTGCTCCACGTTCGCTAACGAATACTCAGGGCATGCAGATAACTGCTGGCTATATTTCTTTCGAAGAGCGTGGAATGCATACCAATCCCCGATGAAAGGAGTTGGTGATGGCTGCGACTACTCAATTTGCTGCACACGTTGGTCTGGACTGGGCAGATAAAAAACACGATGTCTGTGTTCAGTTTAAGAACGGTGAACGTATATTCCAAGTGATTAGCGGACATTTGATTAATGTCAGCAATTACATTTTCTAACTCCACCTAACCATTGTGAAGTCTGTAAAAAAGCAAGGAGAAAAGCTCCGCTGGCGGAAAATCGTACTCGGTTAAAGCCTCCGCTGCCGGAGTTTTATCGAATGGAGTAGCAGGCATACCGGCGTGTTCTTGCCCGGTGCTGACCGCCAGCCCCTATACCTGGTATGTCTCCTGACTGAGAGAGGCACAACATGCAGCATTCAGCGCTGTAGCTGGTCAGGGAGATTCGATAGAATTGGCATTTTACCAAAAGGAAAGAAAAAACATCAGGGGCGGTCAGGCCATGAAATGAGAACAACGTCCCTCTGTGCAAGAAGCAGATGCTGCTGAAATAACAAAATGTCAGTCTGGCAGGAACAGATAAATTGCAAGCTGTCCGATTTTTGATATATTGAAGATGGTTTATGGGCAGATTTTGGGTCGCGTTTCGCGATCAGTGAAAAAAATGTCCGGTAAGTTTGCCCCCTCAGGGACTCACTGTCTTGGCGATTCTTAGGTTCTTGTCAAGTTTGCGTAAGAGTGCCCATAAACCTTTTTAAATGGGGACGTATAGTGAGTAGACTTTTATTATTAAAATCGGCAAAGACAAAGCCGGATTTAGCAAGAGTTTTAGGCATAAAACCTTCTGCATTAACGTATTGCTTGTATATCGTTAAGCCTGAAAATCAATACGTACAATTCGAGATCCCCAAGAGGAACGGGGGTAAAAGATTTATCAGCGCCCCGTCAGGAATGCTAAAAAAATTGCAATCCTCGCTTTCAGATTTATTACTTGACTGCCTAGATGAAATTATCTCTCTGAAATTCCCCAACTCAGATAGCGAGTCAAAAAGCAAAAAACTCTCTTGTTTTAAAAGTGAAGTGTTCAGGCTCAGGAACAAAACAGCCTTCGCTTTCGCATGGATTTGAAAGAAAACGTTCAATTATTACCAACGCAATGATGCACTTAGGGAAAAAGCACGTCTTCAATATTGACTTAGAAAACTTCTTTGGTAGTTTTAATTTCGGAAGGGTAAGAGGTTTTTTCATTAAAAACGGGAACTTTTTGCTTGAACCAGAAATATCTACGGTGATTGCAAAAATAGCCTGTTATAATAACGAACTGCCTCAGGGTAGTCCGTGCTCACCCGTCATTTCTAATTTAATTACTCATGCTTTAGATATTAAATTAGCAGCGGTCGCCGCAAAATATTCATGTACGTATACGAGATATGCAGACGATATAACTTTTTCAACCAGAAAGGAAAGTTTGCCCTCTTCTATAGCGAAATCAGATAATCATACTTTTGTTGCAGGGAAGGCCATCAGAAGAGAGATTGCCCGTTCAGGATTTTCGATTAATGAATCTAAAACGAGGGATCAATACAAAGACTCCCGGCAGGAAGTTACGGGGTTAGTCGTAAATAAAAAACCAAATACTAAAAAAGAATACTGGCGGCTTGTGCGCGCTCAGTGCAATCATCTGTTTAACACGGGTGAGTTTAAAGAGACGATAAATGGCGATGAGGTGACTGGCAACATTCACAGGCTCGAAGGGAAACTGACTTTCATTGACCAAGTTGATCATTATAACCGGCTTCGTCAAGGCGAAAAATTAAATCCTAAGTATCATTTAAAAAAAGACGCCATCAGAAAAAGTACCCCTTCAATCAGGCGTTATTTACACACATCTAGGGAGATAACATTTAGTAAGTTTCTTTTTTATCGCTGGTTCTATGGTAACACCAGACCTACGATTCTTACTGAAGGTCAGACTGATAATATTTATTTAAAGTCAGCAATATGGAGTCTCGCAGCCCAATTCCCTAAACTGGCAACTGGGAAAAGCGCCGCAGAGCCTTATAAGACTTTGACTCAGTTTTTTAAATATAATGAGCGAACCCGATACTTATTGGAGCTTTTTGGTGGTGGTGATTATCTAAAGAATTTTGTAGTCAATTACCAAAAATTGTTTAATGCTTATAAAGCACCTAAACCGTCGCATCCCGTAATCTTATTCGTAGATAATGACTCTGGCCCAAGTAACCTGATCAATGAAGTTAAAAAAACTAAGGGTATTGATATTTTTCCCGCGGGCATAGGTGTGTCCGACATCCGTCAGTCTGAATTTGTTCATATTTTTTGCAATCTTTATCTGGTGCTCACACCTCAGGGGATGGGAGGCTCTGAGACTGATATTGAGTATTTTTTTAGTGATGTTGATCGGCTAAGGGTACATAAAGGAAAGCGTTTTAATACGGTCGCCAACCGTGACAAAGTTAATGACCTAAGTAAAGAAGCATTTGCGACGCATATTATTAAGGCGCAGAAAGGTATTATTGATTTTTCACGGTTTACTCATCTTTTAGAGCGCATAGAAAAAGTTATAGATCACTATAATTCAATTAAGTGATCTCGCTTATAGCCGGTAGATATCAAATCCAGGTACTGGTAAGGTTTTGATTGTCGGTAAACTGCGGGTTTTGCCGAATGCGGTCGAATAGGAAAGTATCAGTCCGATTTTGGCACACAACAGCCCTTTCCTTGATACTACCCAGTTCCATGAGGCTGACGCAACAGATCCTCCATACAAATCCCATCCTTTCTCATCTGCTCAAGGATCTTCTCCATTCTTATCTGCCGTACAGCCTCTTCCCCAATCTCTGCATAGTGCTCAGCCCGCCGTTCAGCCACTACCTTTCTAAACTTAACCAAAATCTGTTCAAGTGTTTTGATATCCGTTGTGGCAGCGGCTTGTTGTATTTTTCTGTACTGGTACAGGATATGAAATTCATCGCTCATTTTTGTCCCCTGGATGTATTTCTGGTAAAGGAAAAACTTTTAAATTATGCTTTATTAAGGAAGCCCGTTTCCGGACTATTGCCTAACCCACGGCATATCCCACAAGATCTTTACTTTAACCTCTACTGCATTAACATGCGACTCCTTGATTGCATATTTATTTAAATAATCTTGCAAAGCTATCTTGTCAGACGCTTTTTTCTGTTTGTTTGTCCGTTTCAAGATCCCTGTATCCGTAATCCATTTATCCAAACCTTGTTTTACTGCACGTCTTAGTTCATCTTCATAAAACTCATCAAAAATATTAACATCAATTTTAAAGCACGGGCTTCTTATATAAAACGTTTTCATTTTTATTTCTCCCATTGTTTATTTCAGGCAAACGCCAGCCATATGGCGTTTACTCACCATTTTTAAAATCTGCTGTTATATTATTAACGTTCTGAAATGATTTTATTTTTTCTATACGCCAGATAACTTTTCAGTGATTCCTGACCAAAGCGATCAAGATCACGATAGATTATGATTATATTGTAAAATTTGCTCTTTTTATCGTCGAAATCGGCAATCCAGTGCGGAGTGTATAAGTACTCTGCTAGTATATCCAAATAACCCCAGTCCAGTTTATCCATTTCTCTTGTTGCTTTTTTAATTAAATCCGGTAAACCCCCGGCTTTGCCGGGGGACTCCGAAAGGTTTGACCTTTAAGTCAGTCGCGCGAATCTGAAATCTCCGCCAAGAGATGAGGATTCGTGATGAGAGACTATCAGAGCTTAAGCCATACGAAATGGGACTGTAAATATCACGTGGTTTATATCCCTAAACGCCGGAAGCAGCGGTTATATGGTGCGCTGCGGCATGAGTTGGGAAAAATATTCCACGAGCTTGCGAGCCAGAAGGGCTGTCAGATTCTGGAGGGGCATCTGATGCGCGATCATGTCCACATGTGCATCAGCATACCGCCAAAGTACTCGGTATCGACAGTAGTCGGCTATCTGAAGGGAAAAAGTGCGATAGCGATAGCACGACACTTCGGCAGAGGTAAAAACTTCACCGGTGAAGTTTTCTGGGCTCGAGGTTATTTCGTTTCAACCGTTGGTTTGGATGAAGCCACGGTCAGGGCGTACATACGCAACCAGGAGAGAGAAGACGAACGATACGATCAAATGAAACTGAACGTATAGCAGCCGCCCTGGGCGGCTCATGGTTTGTCGGCGCCTTTGAGGCGCTCACCCTAAAGCCTCCGGCTCTGCCGGAGGATACTTACTAGTGTACTCATAGATACCTCTTTTATTTTTATGTTAATTTAAATCATGCTGCTTTATTGCGTGAGGAATTGATCAGGTTTTCAATCCAATCATTTACTTCTCTCTCGATGAAGGCAATAGTCTTTTCACTTATTTTTACTGGTGCAGGAAACTTATTTTTATTTACCAGACGATAAATGCTTGATCGGCTTATACCTGTTCTTTTTATTACTTCTGACAAGCGAATAAAACTTTCATAATTTTGGTTCATATTTTTCTCCTTTGTTGTTTTGATGTGAAGAATGATATTGCGAATAGCCATGCTAAAAAATGGACCAAAAAAAAAGAGGGCGTCTGAAACGCTCTCCTTCAAGTTTTACCAGGAAATATTTTTTATACCTTACCCCTTGACTTTCTCTTTTCTTCTCTTTCTTCCTGTTCCTGATTGAGCTTATCTACGATAGCGGATACTTTCATATCCATCATGTATCTGTTTTTATACAAAAAAGCCATAAACTGATTATCAAAATGGTATGTTTTGGCTTTAAGGGCCATCGGTTTATCCGTTTCCTTGATCTGGGAGTCACCACGAACCGCATCGATCCCTACCCGGTATATGAGCGCCGATAGCTCGGCATCACTCAATTTTATCTCGTTACGCCCCGACCAATACAGCAAATCAAGTAAGGGGATTATGCGAAAATCCACCAGCTTCTTAATCATCACCTCACCAAAATTAAGCGCCAGCTTTCCGTCGATTAGCTTCACCCCGGTTGCTTTACGCCACTTTGGTAACAGGTAACGCATGGATTCAAGGATTTCATCATCCGTTGAACCTCGCAGGTTGATATGCAATATCATTCGTCCTTTCTGGGATTCGTGCAGTTTTCCCCAGAACCACGAGGCCGGATAGCGGTTATAGAGTGAATCAGATTCAGGACGCCCGAACTCATCCAAAGGAACGATTTTGCTTCTGCGTATCACACCCATAAGCTGGTAAAGCCACCCGACAGGGAAAAGTCTGACATGTTGATCGCTTTCAAGGTTATGTTCGCCAACAGAGAGTTTATTTTCACCTAGCGAAGCGGTAAGGACAGGCTGACCAGAGAAAATCAGTTCTTCCTCTTTATAGTTGAGATTCTCGCGTTGCCTCTCGATAGCCGTTTCCAGAGAGTAAAACATGTTCTGCCTGTACCTGAACTCCTGGCGTAACTCTTCCACGGTAAGATCCAACAAGGCGTCATAGTTATCTGGGTTGAACCACTTTCGCAACGCCAGCATTTTTTCTGTTTTTGTCATTATGTTGCCCGGTCTTTATGTCGTTACACCACTATATGCAACAACCGGATTTCAGCCAAGGGTCAAAAGGCTAACGCTTTCAGGAGGGGAGGTTATGATAAGGAGCTATACCGTGCTAAATAAGTACGCCAGTAAGTACGCGAGAGAAAAAACGGGAAGATTTTATGAAAGAGGATCTCGTAACTCATTGATTTAATGGTGCCGATAATAGGAATCGAACCTACGACCTTCGCATTACGAATGCGCTGCTCTACCAACTGAGCTATATCGGCCCTGAAAGGACATGTCCACGAGCGTGAATCACGGGGTAAAAGGTTAAAACTAAGTGGGTGATGCGTCAATGGCCTTATGAATCAACCGGCTACTTTTGCATCACCCGTCTGGCTTTAAGCACGAATGGTATCGTCGCCGAAACCAATCCACTTATAGGTCGTCAACGCTTCAAGCCCCATCGGGCCGCGCGCGTGCAGCTTCTGGGTGCTGACCGCCACCTCCGCGCCTAGACCAAACTGGCCGCCGTCGGTGAAGCGGGTGGAGGCATTCACATACACCGCCGAAGAGTCCACCTCGTTGATAAAACGATTCGCATGGCTCAGGGTGCGGGTGAGGATGGCATCCGAGTGCTGGGTACCGTGCTGGCGGATATGCGCGATGGCGTCATCGAGGTCGGCAACGACTTTGACATTCAGATCCAGCGACAGAAACTCGTCATCGTACTGCTCGGCCTTCACCGGCTCTACGCTCGCCGGGCCGTTTTGCAACACCGGCAGCGACCGCGCGTCAGCGTGCAGCGTCACGCCGCTTTCCGCCATCTGTTTGCTCAGCGCAGGCAGGAAACGCCCGGCGATGTTCTCATGCACCAGCAGAGTCTCGACGGTGTTACAGGTACTCGGACGCTGGGTCTTGGCGTTGACGAGGATCTTCAGCGCCGGTTCAATCTCGGCGGACTCATCGACAAAGATATGGCACACGCCAATACCGCCGGTGATCACCGGGATCGTTGACTGCTCGCGGCACAGTTTATGCAGGCCCGCGCCGCCGCGCGGGATCAGCATATCGATATACTTATCCATCTTCAGCATCTCGCCGACCAGCGCCCGATCGGGACTCTCAATCGCCTGGACCGCAGCGGCCGGCAGGCCGCACTCTTCCAGCGCCTGCTGGATCACCTTCACCGTCGCGGCGTTGGTGCGCCAGGTCTCTTTCCCGCCGCGCAGAATGGCCGCGTTGCCGGTTTTCAGGCACAGGGAGGCGACGTCGACGGTGACGTTTGGCCGCGCTTCGTAGATCACGCCGATAACGCCCAGCGGGACGCGACGGCGCTCAATACGCAGGCCGCTGTCGAGCAGCCCGCCGTCAATAACCTGGCCCACCGGATCGGCCAGGCTGCACACCTGGCGAACGTCGTTGGCTATTCCGTCGAGGCGCGCCGGAGTGAGCGCCAGGCGATCGAGCATGGCTTCGCTCAGGCCGTTGGCGCGAGCTTCTGCCAGATCCTCGGCGTTAGCCCGCAGAATAGTCTCGGTCCCGGCCTGCAGATAGTCGGCAATCTTCTCCAGCACCCGGTTCTTTTCGCGGCTGGAAAGCAGCGCGAGTTTGTAAGAGGCCGCTTTGGCAGCTATGCCCATTTGTTCCAGCATTTTCAGCTCCTTAACGGATTATCATATCGTCACGATGGACGGCGACCGGGCCATACTCATAGCCGAGGATCGCATCAATCTGCTGCGAGTGCTGGCCGGCAATCAGGCGCAGCGCATCGCTGTTGTAGCGGCTAACGCCGTGAGCAATATCGCGGCCGTCGCTATTGCGGATGCGGATAACTTCGCCGCGCGAGAAGTTGCCGGTCACGACCTTGATGCCTTTCGGCAGCAGCGAGCTGCCTCGTTCCACAATCGCCTGCACCGCACCGGCATCGACGGTGAGTTCTCCCGCCGGCGGGGCGCCGAAAATCCAGCGCTTGCGGTTCTCCAGCGGGGACTCCTGCGCGTGAAAACGCGTACCGACCGAAAGGCCCTGCATCACGTCGCCAATCACCCCTGGCCGGCTGCCTGCGGCAATGATGGTATCGATGCCCGCACGGCAGGCGACGTCGGCGGCCTGCAGCTTGGTGCCCATCCCGCCGGTACCGAGGCCGGAAACGCTGTCGCCGGCTATCGCGCGCAGGGCGTCATCAATACCGTGCACGTCGGTAATGAGCTCAGCCTGCGGATTATTGCGCGGGTCGGCGGTGAACAGGCCCTGCTGATCGGTCAGCAGCAGCAGCTTATCGGCGCCGGCAAGAATCGCGGCCAGCGCCGAAAGGTTGTCGTTATCGCCGACTTTAATCTCGGCGGTGGCCACGGCGTCATTTTCATTAATGACCGGCACGATGTTGTTATCCAGCAGGGCGCGCAGGGTGTCGCGGGCGTTAAGGAAACGCTCGCGGTCTTCCATATCCGCGCGGGTCAGCAGCATCTGGCCGACGTGAATACCGTAAATGGAAAACAGCTGTTCCCACAGCTGGATCAGCCGGCTCTGTCCTACCGCCGCCAGCAGCTGTTTCGACGCGATAGTCGCGGGAAGTTCCGGGTAGCCGAGGTGCTCACGACCGGCGGCGATGGCCCCGGAGGTCACAATAACAATGCGGTGGCCCATGGCGTGCAGCTGCGCGCACTGGCGCACTAATTCGACGATATGGGCGCGGTTCAGGCGGCGGGATCCGCCCGTTAAAACACTGGTGCCCAGTTTTACCACCAGCGTCTGGCTATCACTCATGATTCTCTGCCGTTCAAAAGGAATATCGATATCGAGGTGATGTTGTAACAGGACTCAGGCCGCTTGCCAACAGCGGCGTTTTTAGCGCGCCGTTTTACTGCGCGGGATCGGGCATTCTGGAGAGGGATGATGACAATTTTATGATGGAAATATTTAAATACTCTTTTTTATAAAAAGTTCCACATTGTCATAAATTTTTAATGCTGGAGCGTTAAAAAACCTCCTGTTTTCACGGGGCCTTCGCCCGGAATTGATTAGCGCGTATAAATAAATCACCAGGACTGAATAATGAAAAAGAGCTCACTGGCATTAATAATGATGGGTCTTATTGCTTCTTCGGCGACCCAGGCAGCTGAAGTTTTCAACAAAGACGGCAATAAGCTGGACGTGTACGGCAAAGTCAGAGCGATGCACTATTTAAGCGACGATGACAGCAAGGATGGCGACCAGACCTACGTTCGTTTCGGCATCAAAGGCGAAACCCAGATTAACGACCAGCTGACCGGTTACGGTCGCTGGGAGTCAGAATTCTCCGGCAACAAAACCGAAAGCGACTCTACTCAGAAAACGCGTCTGGCGTTCGCCGGCGTGAAGCTGAAGAACTTCGGCTCCTTCGACTACGGTCGTAACCTCGGCGCGCTGTACGACGTTGAAGCCTGGACCGATATGTTCCCGGAATTCGGCGGCGACTCTTCCGCGCAGACCGATAACTTCATGACCAAACGCTCCAGCGGCCTGGCAACCTACCGCAATACCGACTTCTTCGGCGTGGTGGATGGCCTGGATCTGACCTTGCAGTATCAGGGCAAAAACGAAAGCCGCGATGCCAAAAAACAGAACGGCGACGGCTTCGGTACATCTTTAAGCTATGACTTCGGCGGCAGCGATTTCGCCATCAGCGCAGCCTACACCAGCTCTGACCGTACCGACGCCCAGAACCAGCTGGCGCGCGGCGTGGGTAAAAAAGCGGAAGCCTGGGCAACCGGTCTGAAATATGACGCCAACAATATCTACCTGGCGACCATGTATTCTGAAACCCGCAAAATGACCCCGATCAGCGGCGGCTTCGCGACGAAAGCGCAGAACTTTGAAGCGGTGGCGCAGTACCAGTTCGACTTCGGCCTGCGTCCGTCCCTGGGCTACGTGCTGTCGAAAGGTAAGGATATCGAAGGCGTGGGTAACGAAGACCTGGTCAACTATATCGACGTTGGCCTGACCTACTACTTCAACAAAAACATGAACGCCTTTGTTGATTATAAAATCAACCAGCCTGAAGAGCGATAATAAGCTGGGTCTGAGCGACGACGATATCGTTGCCGTGGGCATGACCTACCAGTTCTGATTATCCTGACGCCCGGCGATGCCGGGGATACAGTAAAAAAGCCGCTGCGGTTTACGCAGCGGCTTTTTCTTATGGTGAATTAGCGGTTTTTAGCCAGATGTTGGCGATCGTCGTTCATCGTTATCTGGGCGTTATACTCTTTCGGCAGACGCCGCGCCTGGTAGAAAGCCCACTTCCAGTACGGATTGTCCAGCGAGGAGCGCATTACGCCCTGGCTGGCCGAGGCGTGGAGAAAATCATGGTTGGTGTCGTAGAAGCCGACGTGCATGCCGCCGTTAATGCGGAAGAACACCAGATCGCCAGGGCGCAGCTGCTGAGGCTTGACCCGCTCGCCCATCCGCAGCAGCTCTTTGGTGGTGACCCTATCCATCGGCAGGTTGAAGCGGTCCTTCAGCGTGCGCCAGACGAAGCCGGAACAGTCGACCCCGCTTTCATCGGTGCCGCCCCATTCATAGGGCGTACCGTGCCAGGTATGCATCTGATCGTGCAGCGCGGCGAGGACCGGGATCAGGTCATCTGAACCGCCGTCGATGGGGGCATATTCATGGTGGGCCGCGGTTTTCGGGTGCTTAGCCGGGGATGAACATCCTGCCAAAATCAAAAAAGGAACAAATAATAAGGCGTGCGCAAGCTTTGGCTTCATATCATTATTTTCATCGTGAGCTATAGAACGGAATTATTTATAGCGTATTCACCATATTGTCAGAATGGGATAGGGCGATATTTACGAAACCTTACGTTAGGGTCAGACATAATTGCTCCCGCCGGCGGCGCAGAGAATATTGGTGTTAACATTTTTAAGCTCATTTATTAATAAATAATTTCACTATTAAACAATATTTCACGGAAAACGAAGCGGGCGCGCTTATTCCGCCTGATGGCAAGGTGCAAGCTCCTCATCATTTCGGCACTGCGGCACAGGCCCGGGTTGCCGGGCGGATATTTCGTTTGCTACCTTGAGGCGCTGGCGTGACGGCGGACAGGCCGGGCGGATCATTCTGCTGTCATCTTTCTGAAGCATGCTCTGGCGAGCCTGTTTACTTATTAGGGAAAATTAACGATGTCCAAAACTCTCACGATCTTCGATCTGGATAACACCTTGATTAAGGGCGACAGCAGTACGGTATGGAGCCGTTTTCTGGTGAGGGAAGGATGGATCGTCGACCCGGACTATCTGGCGCGAGAAGCGATGCTGATGGCGGATTACGATCGCGGGGAGATGAATATCGCCGACTACGTGGCGCTGACCCAGGCCCCGCTGATCGGCGTCCCGCGTGCGGAAGTCGATCAGCTGGCCGCCCGCTGCGTGCGCGAGGAGATCCTGCCCCGGGTCTATCCGCAGGCGTGGGAGGCTATCCGCACGCTGCGGGCGCGCGGCGAACAGATGCTGGTGATCTCGGCGTCGGTCAGCCTGCTGGTACAGGCGGTGTCCGATGAGCTGGGCATCGACCAGGCGCTAGGCATCGACGTGGAGATGGCCGACGGCGGCTATACCGGCGTGATTGCCGGGACGCCGAGCTATCAGCAGGGGAAGGTGATTCGGCTGGCGGAGTGGCGGCAGGCCTATCCGCAGTTCGGCGGAGAGGTGACGTTTTATACCGATTCAATTAACGACCTGCCGCTGTGCCTGCACGTCGACCGCGTGCGGCTGGTCAACCCTTGCCCGCAGCTGGCGGCGGCGAATGAGGAGTACCGGTGGCCGGTGCTCAGCTGGCAGCTCTAATCTCCCCGGGCGAGCGCGCCGCGCCCCCCGGGGAAGTTGGCGCTATCAGGATTTAAATAGCGGCACCACGCTGCCGCCGATATAGCGCCGACGGAGCCAGGCGGAGAGCGTATCCATCGCCATCACCACCACCACCAGCAGGAGGGTGATAAACATCACCACGTCCCAGTTCCACAGGCGCATATTTTCCGCGTAAATCAGGCCGATACCGCCGGCGCCGACGAAGCCCAGCACCGCCGCCGAGCGGGTGTTGGACTCGATTTGATAGAGGCTGAGGGCCAGAAACGTCGGGAAGGATTGGGTGAAAATGCCGAAGCGGTGTTTCTGCAGGCCGTTGGCGCCGACGGCGGTCAATCCGCGCCCCGGCGAACGGTCTACCGCCTCGTGGCCTTCGGCATACAGGCGGCCGAGCAGGCCGGTATCCTGCATGATAATCGCCAGCACCCCGGCCAGCGGCCCGAGGCCGACGGCGCGCACGAAAATCAGCCCCCAAATCGCCATATCAATTCCGCGCAGGATGTCAAATATCCGGCGCATCAGCAGGGCGATGATCCCCGGAATAAAGCCGCGCATAATATTGCGCGCCGCGAGGAAGGAGAGCAGCAGGGCGATAACCGTGGCGGTGATCGTCCCGACGAAGACGATCGCCAGGGTAATCCCGATCTGCGTGAAATAGTAGCGGAACGGCCAGTTAAAAAAGTCGTGCCACACGAACATGCGCAGCAGGTAGCGGCTGATTTGCTGCAGCCCGCTGGCGAGCTGCTCCCCGCTGATGCCAAACTGCATAAAGAACCAGACGTAGTAGAGCACGCTCAGCAGCGCCAGCAGGCCGACGTAGCGCAAATAGCGCCCCTGGGCCTGATACAGCGCCTTATGCTGGCGGCGGCTGGCGGCGATATCCGGTTGGTTTTGCCACTGACTCATTTTTTACCCTCGAGAACCCACTGTCGCAGGCGGCCGGACAGCATATCCAGCAGCGAGACCACGATGATGATCAGCAGCAGCGTGATACTGACCTGATCGTAACGATCGAGCTTAATGTTGGTCATCAGCTCCTGGCCGATCCCGCCGGCGCCCACCAGCCCAAGAATGGTTGAGGAGCGGAAGTTGATCTCCAGGCGCATAAAGCCGTAGGAGAGAAAAATCGGTTTGACCTGCGGCCACAGAGCGAAGCGAACCCGCTGCAGCGGCGAGGCGCCGCAGGCCATCAGCCCGCGAACCGGCTTGTCCTGGGCGCTTTCCACCGCTTCATAAAATAGCTTGGTCAGGCTGCCGATGGTGTGCAGCATCAGCGCCAGAAAGCCGGGGATCGCGCCGATGCCGAAGGCCATCACGAAAATGACCGCCCACGCCAGTTCCGGCATGGTGCGCAAGAAGGCGACCAGCACGCGGATGGCGAAACGCAGCGGCGGCGGCGACCAGGCGTTGTTGGCGGCGAGAAAGGCCAGCAGGGTGGCGATGACCACGGCGACCAGGGTGGAAGCCAGCGCCAGCTGCAGGGTTTCCCAAATCAGCGGCAGCTGGATCGGCAGGCGATAGCCCCAGTAGGCGAACGACCCTTTGGTATGCGAATCGGCGAACAGATCGCTAAGGTGAAGCGTCGGCAGCGTCTCAAACATGTAGTCGAGAAAGTTTGGCAGGGAGTGCCAGATGGTGAAGAGATTAAATTCGGCCGCGCTGCCCGCGGCGAAGTAAAGCACCAGCAGCAGCAGCGACCAGCTAAAGGTGTCGCGCTTTTGCCGCGCGCGCACCTGCTGGTAATAGCGTTCAAATTCGGTATTCGAAGTATTCATACGTCGACGGGTCTTCAGCATGCCGCCGCCTCGCGCGCAACTGGCCGGGAGGCGGCGTGGAGGCGGGATTAACGGGCGCTAACCAGCTCGCGCTTCATATCGATGATCTGCTGGAAATCGGCGACGCTGCTTGGGCCGATATGCTGGGTGCCGCCCATCGCCTTGATAAAGCAGGCGTGGTTATCGGTATCCAGCTTCTTGATCGCGGTGATGACTTTAGCTTTAAAATCAGCCGGCAGCGCGTTGCTCACCAGGATCGGGCCGTTGGGGATCAGCGGCGATTGCCAGATGATGCGGATCTGCTTCATCAGATCCGGATGATCCATACGAATCAGTCGGTTGAACGCGCCCGCGCTGTAGCCGCTGTTGTAGTCGCCAACCAGAGAGGCCCAGGTTACCGCGCCGGCAAACTGGCCGTTCAGCACGCCGAGAATGTCCTGTTCGTGGCCGCCGGAGAAGGTCACGCTGGAGAAGAAGTTGTTATATTTATTATCCGTGGTGCCGCCGAACTGCTGTTTAAAGGTTTGGTTCGGAATCAAAAAGCCGGAGGTGGAGTCCGGATCGGCGAAGCCAAACGCTTTACCTTTCAGATCTTCTAACTTCTGATATGGGCTGTCGGCCTTAACGATAACCACCGAGTGGTAGCCGCGGGACTGATCTTTATCGTCAACCGCGATGCCGACAATATCGACCGCTTTCGGGTTATTAATATAAACCGAGGCGTAAGAGGAGGGCGACATGCTTAATACCAGGTCAACCTTGCCGCCCAGCAGACCCTGGATGACGCCGGAGTAGTCGGAAGAGTTGCGTAATTTGGTATCGACGTTCAGCTCTTTATCGAAAAAGTCTTTCACACACTGGTTATCACCAATTTGCTGGGTGGCGTTCTGGCCGCCGAGGATCCCCAGGTTTAACTCTTTCGGCTGCCCGGCAGCGCTTGCCTGCCATGCCATCATAATGCCCGCGACCGCTGCGGATAAACGAACTGCGCCAGTGATATATTGTTTCATTATTTTGCCCGTGTGAGTGGAAATTAATGCAATTGGCTAATTTCATCCCCGTACAGCCGATGCAGAATATCCTGATTCAGGCTGAGAGGGATGGTCGTCAAAAATAATGTTGCCCCGCGCTACGCCGATAACCCGCGTGCAGTACTCCTTAACCAGCTCGACCGAGTGCAGGTTGACCATCACGCTGATGCCCTGTTCGCTAATTTCGCGCAGCACGTTCATGATGCGCTGCGTATTTTTCGGATCGAGAGAGGCGACCGGCTCGTCGGCCAGCAAAATGCCGGGGTTCTGCATCAGCGCCCGACAGATAGCCACGCGCTGCATCTGTCCGCCGGAGAGATTTTCCGCCCGCTGCAGCGCATGCGGCAGCATGTTCATCCATTCGAGCAGCGCGATGGCGCGCGCCCGGTCGGCATCGGGGAAGACTTTGAACAGCGACTTCAGCGTCGAGGTCTGACTCAGACGACCGAGCAGGACGTTTGTCAGCACATCCAGGCGCGGCACCAGGCAGAAGTCCTGGAAAATCATGCCGCATTCGCTACGCCAGGCGTTCAGCGCCCGACCCTTGAGCCTGGCGACATCGCGCGGCGTGCCGACTTCCGGGTAGCTGAGGATCTCGCCGCCGGTGGCGCTGTGGGTGCCGTTAAGCACGTGCAGCAGGGTTGATTTGCCCGCGCCGGAGCGGCCGATAACGCCCACCAGCTCGCCGGCGTGGAGATCGAAGCTGATGTCATCCAGCACGGTTTGCTGCGCGCTGTAGGACTTGCTCAGGCCGCGCACGCTTAAGACTTTCCGCTGCCGATCGGTATCTGGCTGACTAAATTGTGGGTAATCGGTATCGGTTACCGCAGCGAGAGAACTATTCATAACGGCGTCCAGGTTCGTCAGTAAACTGGGCACTATTAATGGCGTTTTATATGATCGTTATATGACGCTAAGGCGAACAAATAGTGAACGGTGGCGATTTATCGCCGGGGGGATGGGGGAAATAGCGCCCTCCGATAACGAAGGGCGTGACGGGAGCGGCGGCGATTTTTATGCCGGCTTCAGCCGCTGCCGCCGGCGAAAGCGGCGGCTTGCCAGCAGGCTTAGGCCGCAGCACAGCAGATAGTAGACCGCGCCGGTGAAGACAAAAATTGCCAGCGGGTAGATCTGCACGCGGTTGTTCACCTGGCCGGCGACGGTGGTGAGCTCCGGGACGTTGACGATAAACGCCAGCGACGTATCCTTCAGCAGGCCGATAAAAATCCCCACCAGCGAAGGCTGCACGTTGCGCAGCGCCTGCGGCAGCAGGATCAGGCGCAGCGCCTGTCCGGCGGAAAAGCCCTGCGTCCGCGCCGCCTCATACTGGCCGGCGGGAAGCGACTGCAGGCCGGCCAGCACCGAGTGCATCACCGAGGCGGCGGTAAACCACGCCAGCGCCAGGGTCACCGTTACCGCGCCCGGCAGATCGCTGCCGGTGAGCATCGGCAGCAGATACCAGAGCCAAAAAATGACGAAAATCAGCGGAATGCCGCGAATGATTTCGGCCCACAAAAACAGCAGCCGACGAACGGCTCCGCCATAGCGCCAGGCGGCGGCGGCCAGTAAAATGCCGCCGGGTAGCGCCAGCGCCGCTGCGCCAACCGCCATCATCAGCGTCAGCGCCACGCCGCCGGGGATCCCCTCCGCCAGGCGACCCCACAGCAGGTAGTCGAGATTATCGGCGATAACCGCCAGATTAGCGTTCATGCTGGACTCTCCCGTGCGAATGCTTACCCGGGCCGAGGCGCGTCAGCAGCAGACCCAGCGCTACGCCGAGCGCCAGATACAGCGCGGTGCCGACGGCAAAGGCCTCCAGCGCGTGGGCGTTATAGCTCTCAATTTGCCGCACCTGATAGGTCAGTTCGGCAAAGCCAATGCCGCTCGCCAGCGAGGAGAGCTTCATCAGGTTCAGATACTGGCCGACAATCGGCTGCCAGGCGTTAGCCAACCCCTGCGGCAGCAGAATATGGCGCAGCTCGCCCCACGGGGTAAATCCCTGCGAGACGGCCGCTTCCCGCTGGCCGCTACCGACGGCGCGCAGCCCGGAGGCGATCTCTTCGATCAGGAACGCCGAGGTAAATACCCCCAGCCCCCACATCGAGCAGATAAACTCCGGCGTCAGCCACCAGACGTTACCCGGCAGAATCGACCAGGCGTGGTCGGCGTTGATAAAATCGCGGGCGCCGAGGGGCAGCAGGTTCCAGGCGGCAAAGTACCAGAACAGCAGCTGCACCAGCAGCGGGGTGTTGCGAAACAGCGAAACCCAGCAGGCCACCAGCCAGCGCCCGGGCCTGCCGCCGCCGAGGCGCAGCGCCAGCAGCAGAACAGCCAGCACGGTCGCCAGCGCCATCCCGGCAACGCTGACCCACAGGGTGGTGAGAAAGCCGGAGACGATCCACTGCAGCGGCTGGCCGCTGAGTACGCCGTGCCAGTCGAGAATCGGCGTCACTCGAGGCCCTCCTGGTGCAGCGGATTCAGCACCTTTTGCAGAAAACGGCGGCTGCGGGCGTGCTGCGGGCGGGCGAAAAATTCCGCCGGCGGCGCCACTTCGAGGATATCGCCGCCGTCGATAAACACCACCCGGTCGGCAATCTCGCGGGCAAACTGCATCTCGTGGGTGACCACCACCATGGTGATGCCGCTGTGCGCGAGGGATTTCATCACCTGCAGCACTTCGCCGATCATCTCCGGATCGAGCGCCGAGGTCGGTTCGTCAAACAGAATAATTTGCGGCGAAGAGGCGAGGGCGCGGGCGATGGCCACGCGCTGCTGCTGGCCGCCTGAGAGCTGGGCCGGCATCTGGCTGGCCTTATCCTCCAGCCCTACCTGCCGCAGCAATTCCAGCGCCCGCTGGCGGGCGGCGTTTTTCGTCCAGCCGTGCACGCGCTCCAGCGCCAGGGTGATATTTTCCTGCGCCGTCAGGTGGGCGTAGAGATTAAACTGCTGAAACACGAACCCGACGCGGCTGCGCAGCTGGCGCAGCGCGGCGGCGGTAAGCTGACGCGTTGGCCTGCCGTCGATCAGGATCTCGCCGTCGCTCAGGGTTTCGAGCTGGTTGATCAGACGGATCAGCGTTGATTTTCCCGATCCGGAAGGACCCAGGATCGCCACTACTTCTCCGGGATTTATCTGCAGATCGACGCCGTTAAGCACCCGATGGTCGCCGTAGCTTTTTGCCGCTTTGCGCAGTTCGATACTGGCGTTCTGCAGATGTGAAAAATCCGCGGACGAGGCCGCGGAGCGTGAAAATAAACCCGATAACATATTATTTAGCTTCTATGGTAAACGCGCGCGGCTGTGGGGTTTTGGTCGCCGGGCCGAACCAGACGTCGTAAATTTTCGCCGCCTGGCCGGATTTCTCGAGGTTCACCAGCTCGTCGTTCACCGCCTTCAGCAGCGCCGGCTCGCCTTTCTTCACGCCGACGCCGATCTCTTCTTTGCTCAGCAGGTCGGGGATGATTTTAAAGTTGGCCTTATCCGGCGCTTCCGCCAGCAGGCCGGCGAGAATGGTGCTGTCCTGGGTAATCGCCTGCACGTTGCCGTTGCGCAGCGCGGTCAGCGCCAGCGGAATATCGTCATAGGAGAGCACGCGCGACTGCGGGAAGCGCTGGTGCAGCGTCTGCTCGCCGGTGGTGCCTTTTACCGCCCCGATGCGCGCTTTGCTGTAATCGTCGAGCTTATCCGCCGATTTAGCCGGCACGAGGAACTGCTGGCCGGTGACAAAGTACGGCGTTGAGAAATCAATAACCTGCGCGCGTTCCGGGGTAATGGTGATATCGGCGACGATCAGGTCGGCCTTACCGGATTGCAGCAGCGGGATGCGGTTGGCCGGGTTGGTAGCGACCAGCTCCAGCTTAACGCCGAGGGATTTAGCCAGCGCCTGGGCGAAATCAACGTCATAGCCGACGATCTGGTGCGTTTTCGGGTCAACCGAGCCAAACGGCGGGTTGGCGTCGAAGGTGGCGACTTTCACCACCCCGGCGGCTTTGATATCCGCCAACTGGTCGGCCTGAGCCTGCGCGGCAAGTACCAGCATGCCCAGCGCCAGCGCAATTTTTGTTTTTGTCGTACGCATTATTATATCCCCTGAGTCCCTGTATATGTTTTGTGGTTATTACGCTCCCACAAATTGGCCGCTGACGGCAAAGAAGAAAAAGTTCTTATCTATAGCGAAAACGAACTTAGCAAGTCCGTGGGTATTAACGCCGGACGGCGCTCCGGCGAAGGCTCTGGAGCAGAGGCGTAATATGCATCTTCCGGGATTGAAAAGACGGAATTGATATTTCCCGAGCGCCGCGAGCTGTGGTTGAAATAGACCCAGGAAAACGCTTTCCGACGGAGGAAAAAATGAGAGTCGCATTATGGCAACGAGTGACGCGCTGGCTGGCTTCGTTATCTCAGGCTGAAGCCGGACAGCAGGATACCCAGCGAATGATGGAGGCAATATTACCGGTCGCCAGCCTGTACGGCATCGATATGGGAAATGTTGAAACACGGTGGTTTCGTCATGATAAAACATACTGAGCGGCGCAGGACGCGTGAAGCCTACTGGAACGAGGTGTGCTTTGTGTAGCGCAAGGCTGCTTGCGGTTGCGGCGATCGGAGTTATCTGCCGCAGCCCCGAGCAGCTTTAATCAGCCCCGATGACCCGGGGTTTCACCCTGCCATGCAGTAGCGGATTATCGCTTTCATCCTTCAGACGTACGCCGGTCAGCCGGCGCCGAAAAGCCTGCTCCAGCAGCCACGCCAGCTTAAAGGCGGCGGCATCATAGCTCAGCCCCTGCGGGCGAATATTCGAAATACAGTTGCGCTCCGACTCCTGCCGCTGACGATGCGGTTGCCAGGTCAGATAAACTCCCAGGCTGTCCGGGGAAGAGAGCCCCGGCCGTTCGCCAATCAGTATCGCCACCGCGCGAGCCCGCAGCGTTTCGCCAATATCATCCCCCAGCGCGACCCGAGACTGATGGGCCAGCACCACCGGCGCGAGGCTCAGCCCCAGCGTCTGCAGATAGGGCAGCAGGGCGCGGATCAGCGGCAGGGCCTGACGCTGCACGGCGTAAGAGGAGAGTCCGTCGCCAATCACCAGCAGCAGGTCGGCGGGACGCGCGCCGCTGACGGCCAGAGTTGCGCGACTCCCATCGTTCAGCCGTCGCCCCAGATCGGGGCGGTTAAGATAGATATGTCGATCGGCGGCGGCGCTATGCACCGTCAGCGACGAGAGGCCCAGCTGCGCCAGCGGGGATACCAGCGCTTCGCTGTCGAAGGGCTGATGGATGGCGTCGCGCGCCCGGGCGTGAGCGAGGCCAAAATTCAGCACCTCGCGGGTTGGCAGGCTCGCGCCGCTGCGGCCCAGCGCGATGCGCGCAGCGGTAAATTCACGTAGCGGGTTCCAGGCGTCGGGGCGACTCATACCGGTTCTCCTTACGCCATCACGGAAAGTAGCGGATGGCGGGCGTCGGTCAGGCGCAGCGCGCCGTCCGGGTCGATTATCTGCATTTTCGTCAGCCAGGCGGCGAACTCCGGCGCGTGCCTGAGGCCCAGCAGGCGGCGGGCGTACAGGGCGTCATGGAACGAGGTGCTTTGGTAGTTGAGCATGATATCGTCCGCGCCGGGAACGCCGATTAAAAAGGTCAGCCCGGCGGCGCACAGCAGGGTCAGCAGGGTATCCATATCATCCTGATCCGCCTCGGCGTGGTTGGTATAGCAAACGTCGCAGCCGATCGGCAGTCCCATGATCTTACCGCAGAAATGATCTTCCAGGCCGGCGCGAATAATCTGCTTCCCGTCATAGAGATATTCCGGGCCGATAAAGCCCACTACGGTATTGATCAGCAGCGGATCGAAATGGCGGGCGACGGCGTAGGCGCGGGCTTCGCAGGTTTGCTGATCGACGCCGTGGTGGGCGTTAGCCGAAAGACAGCTTCCCTGGCCGGTTTCAAAATACATCACGTTGCTGCCGAGGGTGCCGCGGTTGAGGCTCAGCGCGGCCTCCCTGGCCTCCTGCAGCAGCGCCAGATTGATACCGAAGCCGCCATTGGCCGCTTCGGTACCCGCCACCGACTGGAACACCAGGTCCACCGGCGCGCCGCGCTCAATCAGCCGCAGGGTGTTGGTGACGTGGGTCAGAACGCAGGACTGGGTGGGGATCGCAAAGCGCTGAATAATATCGTCGAGCATATGGTTGAGCTGCGCCAGCACCGGCAGGCTGTCGCTGGCCGGGTTGATACCGATAACCGCATCGCCCGCGCCGTACAGCAGGCCGTCGAGCACGCTGGCGGCAATGCCCTTCAGATCGTCGGTCGGGTGGTTGGGCTGCAGGCGCACGCTAAGATGCCCCGGCAGGCCAATCGTATTGCGAAAGCGGGTGGTTACCCGGCATTTGCTGGCGGCGAGGATCAGGTCCTGGTTGCGCATCAGCTTGCTGACCGCGGCCGCCATCTCCGGGGTTATCGCCCGCGCCACCTGCTGGAGAGTGGCGGTATCGGTGGCGTCGTCAAGCAGCCAGTCGCGAAAGTCGCCCACCGTCAGGTGGCTAAACGCCGCGAAGGCGCGGCTATCGTGGGTGTCGATAATCAGCCGGGTGACTTCGTCCTGCTCGTAGGGGATCGGCGGGTTATCGAGGATCGCCTTTAGCGGCACCTCCGCCAGCGCCATTTTCGCCGCCATCCGCTCTTCGGCGCTATCGGCGATAATGCCGGCGAGGGCATCGCCGGATCGCGCCGGAGAGGCCTTCGCCAGTAACGTCTGCAGACTATCAAAGCGCCAGACCTGGCCTGATAGCGTTGTTTTATACATGCCGCCTCCTCAGGAGACTATATGCCGCTGCGGGTTCACCGACGCGCGCTCGCAGGCCGCGCGGTTTTACGCAATCACAGCCAGCCGCCGGGCATTATGCGGCGCGGCCTGAACGGCGCCGCCATCAAGGTGATATAGATAACAATAGCGTCAAATGCCGACATCGTGACGATACCGGCGGCGAGCGACATCCAGCAGATGGCGCAGCTGCCCGCAAATGCGTCGCTCTTCCTGTGCGCCCCGCGATACCTGCCGGGGCTATCGCTTCGCGGTCCAATTCCCGTTTTTAACTATCTTTTGCCGCTTTTTTTCTAATGACGATTGGCTATTAGCCAGAATTTTTAATTACTTCATCAAACGCATCGGGGCGGAAATACTGCACCCATAACAACAAAGGGGAGCAGATTCTATGGCACACGCATCGCGTATTACACTTTTCGCCGCTCTGGCATTCGCCGCGTTTCAGGCCCAGGCGGTCAACGTCACGGTGGCGTATCAAACCTCTGCCGAGCCGGCGAAAGTCGCTCAGGCTGACAATACCTTTGCCAAAGAGAGCGGGGCAACCGTTGACTGGCGCAAGTTTGACAGCGGGGCGAGCATCGTACGCGCGCTGGCTTCCGGCGATGTCCAGATTGGCAACCTCGGCTCCAGCCCGCTGGCGGTCGCCGCCAGTCAGCAGGTGCCGATTGAAGTCTTCCTGCTGGCCTCAAAGCTCGGTAACTCCGAAGCGCTGGTGGTGAAAAAGAGCATAACCAAACCCGAAGATCTGATCGGCAAGCGCATCGCGGTGCCGTTTATCTCCACCACCCACTACAGCCTGCTATCGGCGCTGAAGCACTGGGGCATTAAGCCGGGTCAGGTGCAGATTATCAACCTGCAGCCGCCGGCGATTATTGCCGCCTGGCAGCGCGGGGATATTGACGGCGCCTACGTCTGGGCCCCTGCGGTTAACGCCCTGGAAAAAGAGGGCAAGGTGCTGACCGATTCGTCGCAGGTTGGCGAGTGGGGCGCGCCAACGCTGGACGTCTGGGTGGTGCGTAAAGACTTCGCCGAGAAGCACCCCGAGGTTGTGAAAGCTTTTGCGAAGAGCGCTATCGACGCCCAGCAGCCCTACATCGCTAATCCGGATGTATGGCTGAAGCAGCCGGAAAATATCAGCAAACTGTCGCGCCTGAGCGGCGTGCCGGATGTCGACGTCCCGGGGCTGGTGAAGGGCAATACCTACCTGACCGCGGCGCAGCAGGCGCAGGAGCTGAGCGGACCGGTAAACAAAGCGATTATCGATACGGCTAAGTTCCTCAAAGAGCAGGGCAAAGTACCCGATGCCGGCGCCGATTACAGTCAGTACGTTACCGACCGTTTTGTAAAATAGAGGAGGTCACGATGCTGCAAATCTCGCATCTCTTTGCCGACTACGGCGGCAAACCGGCGCTGGCGGATATCAACCTGACGCTGGACAGCGGTGAACTGCTGGTGGTCCTTGGGCCGTCGGGCTGCGGTAAAACCACGCTGCTGAATCTGATTGCCGGATTCGTGCCTTATCAGCACGGCAGCATCGTCCTCGAAGGGCAGCGCGTAACGGGGCCGGGCGCCGAACGCGGCGTGGTCTTTCAGCATGAAGGCCTGCTGCCGTGGCGTAACGTGCAGGATAACGTTGCGCTGGGGCTACAGCTGGCGGGCGTGGACAAAGCGATTCGTCGGAAAACGGCGGCGCAGATGCTGAAGAAGGTGGGGCTCGAAGGGGCGGAAAAACGCTTTATCTGGCAGGCTCTCCGGCGGGCAGCGCCAGCGGGTGGGGATCGCCAGAGCGCTGGCGGCCAACCCGCAGCTGCTGCTCCTTGATGAGCCGTTCGGCGCGCTGGACGCCTTTACCCGTGAACAGATGCAAACCCTGCTGCTCGGCCTGTGGCACGAGACCGGCAAGCAGGTGCTACTTATCACCCATGATATTGAAGAGGCCGTGTTTATGGCCACCGAGCTGGTGCTGCTGTCGCCTGGCCCGGGGCGGGTGCTGGAGCGGCTGCCGCTCGACTTTGGCCGCCGCTTCGTCGCCGGCGAGTCCTGCCGCAGCATTAAATCCGATCCGCGCTTTATCGAGCAGCGTGAATACGTGCTGAGCCGGGTATTTGAACAACGGGAGGCCTTCTCATGAGCGTGGTCATCAACGATAAACCGCGTCGGCGGCCGCTGAAGTGGCGCTGGCCCGTTTCCCGGCAGCTGACGCTAAGCGTGGCGACGCTGGCGGTGCTGCTGGCTATCTGGTGGGCAGTCGCGGCGCTACAGCTGATTAGCCCGCTGTTTCTGCCGCCGCCGGGCCAGGTGCTGCACAAGCTGATAACCATTGCCGGCCCGCAGGGCTTTATGGATGCCACCCTTTGGCAGCATCTGGCGGCGAGCCTGACGCGGATCGTCATCGCGCTGCTGGCGGCGGTGCTGCTCGGCGTTCCGGTGGGGATCGCCATGGGGCTCAGCCCGACGGTGCGCGGCATTCTCGATCCTTTAATTGAGCTGTACCGCCCGGTGCCGCCGCTGGCCTATCTCCCGCTGATGGTTATCTGGTTCGGTATCGGCGAGACGTCGAAGATCTTATTGATCTATCTGGCGATCTTCGCCCCGGTGGCGATGTCGGCGCTGGCGGGGGTGAAAAGCGCCCAGCAGGTGCGCATTCGCGCCGCGCAGTCGTTAGGCGCCAGCCGCGCGCAGGTGCTGTGGCTGGTTATTTTACCCGGCGCTTTACCGGAGATCCTCACCGGCCTGCGCATTGGTCTTGGCGTGGGCTGGTCAACGCTGGTGGCCGCGGAGCTGATCGCCGCCACCCGCGGGTTAGGCTTTATGGTGCAATCCGCCGGCGAATTTCTGGCAACCGACGTGGTGCTGGCCGGGATTGCGGTGATTGCGATAATTGCGTTTCTGTTGGAACTGGGGCTGCGCGCGCTGCAGCGCCGCCTGACGCCCTGGCATGGAGAAGTACAATGAGTGAACGTCTGAGCATTACCCCGCTGGGGCCCTATATCGGCGCGCAGGTAGCCGGCGTGGACCTCACGCGTCCGCTGAGCGATAACCAGTTTGAGCAGCTGTATCACGCGGTGCTGCGCCATCAGGTGGTGTTCCTGCGCGGGCAGAATATTACCCCGCAGCAGCAGCGTGATTTTGCTCTGCGCTTCGGCGATCTGCATATTCATCCGGTCTATCCCCACGCGCCGGGCGTCGACGAAATTATCGTGCTCGATACTCATGATGATAATCCGCCGGATAACGACAACTGGCATACCGACGTCACCTTCATCGAGACGCCGCCTGCCGGCGCGATCCTGGCGGCAAAAGAGCTGCCCTCCACCGGCGGTGACACCTTGTGGAGCAGCGGCGTCGCGGCGTACGACGCGCTTTCCGCACCTTTTCGCCAGCTGTTGAACGGCCTGCGGGCGGAGCATGATTTCCGTAAATCGTTCCCGGAGTATAAATACCGCGGCAGCGAAGAGGAGCACCGGCGCTGGCTGGAGGCGGTGGCGAAGAACCCGCCGCTGCTGCATCCGGTGGTGCGCACGCATCCGGTGACCGGCAGGCAGGCGCTGTTTGTTAACGAAGGCTTTACCACGCGCATCGTTGACGTGACGGAGAAAGAGAGCGAGGCGCTGCTGAGCTTCCTGTTTACTCACGTAACGAAACCGGAGTTTCAGGTACGCTGGCGCTGGCAGCCGAACGATGTGGCGATTTGGGATAACCGCGTCACCCAGCACTACGCCAACGCCGATTATCTGCCGCAGCGGCGCATTATGCACCGGGCGACGATCCTCGGCGATAAGCCGTACTATCGCGCCGGTTAACACCTGCGGCAGCGCGCCGCAGGCCGGGCCGATTACAGATGCGCGCCGATATAGCGCTGATAGCGGTTGGCCTTCAGGTAGGTCAGATCCACCAGCACCAGCCCGTCTACGCAGTTGTTAAAATCAGGGTCGCTGCCGAAGTCGATAAACTGCACGCCGCCCGGTTCACATACCTCGGAATATTGCTTATATAGCGGCGGAATGGCGCAGCCGAGATTACCGAGCAGCGACTTCAGCCGGGTGAGATCTTCGGCATAATCCTCGCCGCTGAACTGCGCCAGCACGTCGGGCAGCGAAGCGGGATAGGGGCGACGCGACTCCGCCAGCGGGTGAGTCGCCGGGAACCACAGACGATAGAAGGCCACCAGCAGATCGCGGGCCGCCGGCGGCAGGCCGCCGGAAATCGACACCGGGCCGAACAGATAGCGGTAGTGCGGGTAGCGTGCGAGGTACGCGCCGATGCCCGACCACAGATAATCCAGCCCGCGGCGTCCCCAGTAGCGCGGCTGGATAAAGCTGCGCCCCAGCTCAATACCGTGGCGGAGAATGTCGTCCATCCGCTGGTCGTAATGGAACAGGCTGTAGCTGTAAATGCCCTCCAGCCCGCGTTTTTCCAGCTGCATTGCGGTGGGCATAAAGCGATAGGCGCCGACGATTTCCAGATCCTCCTCATCCCACAGAATCAGGTGCAGATAATCATCGTCGTAGCCATCGACGTCGCGCCGTTTGCCGCTACCTTCGCCCACCGCGCGGAAGGCGATCTCCCGCAGGCGGCCGAGCTCGCGTAGCAGCGGGGCGTCGTCCTGACCGTTGCGCTGCCACAGGTAGATGGTTTTGCCGTCAGCGGTTTGTCCCAGACGCTCCGCGCGGTGTAGCTCGCGTTTTATCAGCGCCCGATCTTCAGGGCGGGCGATGGCGCTTTCCGTTTTGAATAGGCCCGCTTGACCTTTGCCCATCAGTTCGACGTGGCGGTAGCAGCGATCCGCCAGCTCGCGCGGCGACATCTGCGGGCTATACCAGCTGGACCAGGCAATCTGCTGGCCGATGCCGATCGGCAGGCTGCCGTTGCGGCGACGGAACATTTGCTGCATGAGCAGCAGCAGCGGCAGGTTTTCTGACAGCAGGGTGCTGGCGTAGAACAGGGCGCTGTTGTGCGCGCGGATCCACACCGGCAGCAGCGGGGCGCGATATTTGGTCGCCAGCTTGATAAAGCCGGGGTGCCATTTCTTATCGCGGATCCCCCGGCGCGTCGGGCGCGAGACCTCACCTGCCGGGAAAAAGATCAGCACGCCGCCGTTTTGTAGCTGGCGATCCATTTGCTGCAGCGCGGCTTTAGCGGTACGACCGTTGATGTTATCGACCGGAATAAACAGCGAGCTGAGCGGCTCAAGGTGGGTCAACAGGCGGTTGGTCACGACTTTGACATCGCGGCGCACGCGGGAGACGGCGTAGAGCAGCGCCAGGCCGTCCAGGGTACCGGTAGGATGATTGGCGACGATCACCAGCGGGCCGTGTTCAGGAATTTGTTCCAGATCGTGCGCCGGAATAGCGCAGCGAATATTAAGGTGTTCCAGCACCTGTTCGACCGTATCGAGCCCCTTCAGGTGGCGATGGCGGGCGGCAAATTGTTGAAACTCTTCCTCATGGAGCAGTTTTTTTAGCAGCTTCTTTTGCCAGGCGGCGGGCCTGGCCTCAGGCCACAGGTCGTCGAGTACATGATCGAGACTAAACATAACGCTTCCTCCTCCGTCCTGCCGAGACAGTAGAAGGCGGAAATGTCGCTTATATTGCAGTTGGGTGAATATTCGGCATTGGCGGGCCTAAAAGCGCGACGCAGGCCAGGAGAATTTCCGGCCTGCGTGCGGAGGCTGCAGGTTTAGCGCAGGATTTTCTTTTCGGCCAGGTCAAGGGCGAAATAGCTGAAGATCAGATCCGCGCCGGCGCGCTTAATGGCGCCAAGACTTTCCAGAACCACTTTTTCTTCATCGATGGCGCCCGCCTGAGCGGCAAATTTGATCATCGCGTACTCGCCGCTGACCTGGTAGGCGCCGAGCGGCAGATTGCTGCGCTCGCGGATATCGCGCAGGATATCGAGATAGGCGCCGGCCGGTTTCACCATCAGGCAATCAGCGCCCTGGGCTTCATCCAGCAGCGACTCGCGAATCGCTTCCCGGCGGTTCATCGGGCTCATCTGGTAGGTTTTACGATCGCCCTTCAGCGCGGTACCCGCCGCTTCGCGGAACGGGCCGTAGAACGATGAGGCAAACTTGGTGGAGTAGGACATGATGGCCGTGCGGGTAAAGCCTGCGGCGTCCAGCGCCTGGCGAATAGCCTGCACCTGACCGTCCATCGCGGCGGATGGCGCGATAAAATCAGCGCCGGCCGCTGCCGCAACAACTGCCTGCTTGCCGAGGTTCACCAGGGTCGCATCGTTATCTACGCCGTGCTCGCAGAGCACGCCGCAGTGGCCGTGGGAGGTATATTCGCAGAAGCAGGTATCGGACATCACGATCATCTCCGGTACCGCATCCTTACTGATACGCGACATCCGCGCGACCAGGCCGTTTTCGTTCCAGGCATCGCTGCCGTTGGCATCGGTGTGATGGGAAATACCGAAGGTCATCACCGAACGGATACCGGCGTTGGCGATACGCTCGATTTCACGCGCCAGGTGTTTCTCCGGGATGCGCATCACGCCGGGCATGGCTTCGATGGCTTTGTAATCGTCGATTTCTTCTTCAACAAAGATCGGCAACACCAGGTCATTCAAACTCAGTGTTGTCTCTTCAAACATGGCTCGTAGCGAAGCGGACTGACGCAAGCGGCGCGGGCGAGTGATTAAATCTGTCATGGTTTGCCTGATTTTGTGAAATGAAAGACCGCAGTATACCTGAACCTGAGGGCCGACGTTTTACGAAAGTGGCTTAAAATCTCCCTTCGGCCGGACGGCGCTGGCAATAAAAACGAGATCCTTAATGAAATACGCATGGGGATATTTATATTTTCAGGTGATAATTATTTTATTGGGTATTTTGGGAATTAATTGAATTTGTATATTTAATTCGGTGGAGGTTTTGGTATTTTTATTCACTGTTATTTTGTTTGCCAATGTATTTTTTTATTTTATATTTGATGATTGTTAATCATCTAATTAACTGAAATCAGAGTATTTGTTTTATTATTTTCGGTAGGTGTGCTGATTAAATTATTGTCCGGTTTCGGACTTTGGCTAAAGAATCATTGAACCTTTCCTCGCTGACACCGCATAATGGAGCTGCGCGATCTGCAGCTTATCGGGAATAACTCCTATGAGCAAATTCGCGCAACGCTGCTGTCGATGATTGGCTGGGACGAATCGTTACGTATTCGTATTGGCGTGATGAATTATATCCATCAAAAAACGCGTATTTCGCGCTCCGTGGTGGCCGAAGTGCTTGCCGCTTTGCGTAAAGGCGGTTATATCGAAATGAATAAAGGCAAACTGGTCAGCATCAACCATTTGCCTTCAGAATATTAATCAGGATTCGGGAACGGGCAGCGGTTTTTCCCCGCTCAATTCGCTGACCAGGTCATTGATGCCATTACTCATATTGCTAAAGCGCGTCAGCGAGGAACGAGTGACCACCACGAAGGCGCCCACATTAGCCTGCGGGTTCATCGCCATATAGGTAATAAATCCGCCGCCGCCGCCGGTCTTCTGAATAATGCCCGGGTGCCCATTCTTCGGCTTCATATAAACCCAGCCAAGGCCCAGCGCATCGGCTTTCCCCGGCACGTCCATACCGATAACGCGAGTCAGACTGGCTGCGCTGATAGATCAGCGTCTGCATGCGGTCGGCCTGCCGGCCGCGGGTGTAAAAATCAGAAGAGAGGAACTGCTGCATCCAGCGCATCATATCGCCCGGCGTGGAGTAAACGCCGCCGCTGCCGATCGCCGCCAGGGTGTTGTTGCACGGGCTGGCGCCCTTCTCGGCGACCATCAGGCGGCCGCACTGATCCGGCGATGGCGTAAAGGTCGTGTCCTTCATGCCCAGCGGGCGGGTAATTTGCTCTTCAAACAGCTGCGGATAAGGCTTGCCCGCGGCGTTCGACAGGGCGTCCGCCAGCAGATCGAAAGCGAGGTTGGAGTAAGCGGCCTGGGAGCCGGGCGCGGCCTTCAGCGACGTCGTCGACAGCCATGCCCAGCGCTGCTGGCGGGTTGGCCAGACGAAGACCGCGCGGTGCGCCGCGCCGCCGGGCTGTTCGCGCGGCAGGGCGCTGGTATGCGTCGCCAGGTTAACCAGCGTAATCGGCGTGCCCTGATAGCTCGGTACCCGAGCGCCCGGAGGAGCGTATTTGCTCAGCGGATCGTTAAGCTTAACCACCCCCTGATCGAGCATTTTCACCAGCATTTCGCTGGTCATCAGCTTACTCAATGAGGCGATGCGGATGACGGAGTCCAGCTGAGGATGTTCATTATTGCCCGGACGCGTCTCGCCAAAGCTGCGAAAAACGCGCTGGTTGCCGTCGATGACGACCAGCGCCATACCGGTGGCGCCGCTGCCGTAGTAGATATGGTTGGCGTAACGGTCGACAACATCGGAGGCAAATTCCGGATCGACGCTTGGTTGAGCAGCCTGGACCGATGTCCACGACGCCGCGCACAGCGCAGCAAAAATGAGCAGACTACGTTTCAACTGGGTATCCATATGATGAAAAGAAATATAGAGCGTATTTATACTACGAACCGAGGCAGAGCAAGGCGGGAATAACGTCAATATTGTGCGGAAAAACGTAACGGTGCGTAAAAAGGACTTTTTTGCGCATGGGCATATCCGCTTTCTCCGGCGGGCGGGTATGATGAGCGTTTGATTAATCGGGAGATGAGAGAGATGGCGACTCTGCGGGTGGTAATGGTAGTCGATATGCAAAATGGCGTCTTTGCGACGCCGCGGGTTGAGCGCGCGCGCTGCGTCGTGCATATTAACCGCCTGACACGCGCCGCGGATCGCGTTATTTTCATTCAACACGCCGAAGACGGCGGGCTGGAAGAGGGCAGCGACGGTTTCGCCCTGCTGGCGGAACTGGAGCAGCCGGCGGGATCGCTGTATGTCACCAAAACCGCCTGCGATGCGTTCTATCAAACCCGCCTTGCGCAGCTATTGAGCGACCTGAACATCGAAGAGTTCGTCATTTGCGGCTGCGCAACCGATTATTGCGTCGATACCACTATCAAAAACGGCGCCAGCCGCGGCTATGCCATTACCGTTGCCGAAGATGCGCACACTACCGCCAACCGCGCCGCGGCGCAGGCGCAAACGCTGATTGCCCACTATAACGAGGTCTGGCGCACGCTGACCGTCCCCGGCAATCCGCTACGCGTGAAACCCACAGAAACAATTCTTAGCGCCTGGCAGACGAACTAAGCTGCTGATATCCGGTCTCATCATCCGGTTGCCTTTCTTTGCCGCCGCCCCTCTGCGGCGGGCATTGTCGTGGTACACAGCATAATCAGAATGAGAAGAAGTTAGCAGGAGAGCATGATGTTTAAATCTTTTTTCCCCAAACCGGGGCCGTTTTTTATCTCTGCCTTTATCTGGTCACTGCTGGCGGTGATCTTTTGGCAGGCGGGCGGCGGCGACTGGCTGCTGCGCTTAACCGGGGCCTCGCAAAACGTGGCCATCAGCGCCGCGCGCTTCTGGTCGCTGAACTATCTGCTGTTCTACGTTTACTATATGTTCTGCGTCGGCGCGTTTGCTCTGTTTTGGTTTATCTACAGTCCGCATCGCTGGCAGTACTGGTCGATCCTCGGCACCGCGCTGATTATCTTCGTCACCTGGTTTATGGTCGAAGTCGGGGTGGCGATCAACGCCTGGTACGCGCCGTTCTACGATCTGATTCAGTCCGCGCTGGCCACCCCGCATAAGGTCAGCATTAACCAGTTTTATCAGGAGATCGGCGTATTCCTCGGCATCGCGCTCATTGCGGTCATTATCGGCGTGATGAACAACTTTTTCGTCAGCCACTACGTCTTCCGCTGGCGCACCGCGATGAACGAACACTACATGGCGCACTGGCATCACTTACGCCATATCGAAGGCGCGGCCCAGCGTGTGCAGGAAGATACCATGCGCTTTGCCTCTACCCTTGAGGATATGGGCGTTAGCTTTATCAACGCGGTGATGACCCTGATTGCCTTCCTGCCGGTGCTGGTGACCCTCTCCGAGCACGAGCCGGATCTGCCGATTGTCGGCCACCTGCCGTATGGCCTGGTGATTGCGGCGATCGTCTGGTCGCTGATGGGAACCGGTATGCTGGCGGTGGTGGGGATTAAGCTGCCGGGCCTCGAGTTTAAAAACCAGCGCGTTGAGGCGGCCTATCGCAAAGAGCTGGTGTATGGCGAAGACGATGCCGCTCGCGCGACGCCGCCGACCGTACGCGAGCTGTTTGGCGCCGTACGCCGCAACTATTTCCGCCTCTATTTCCACTATATGTACTTCAACATCGCGCGCATTCTCTATCTGCAGGTCGATAACGTTTTCGGTTTGTTCCTGCTGTTTCCGTCGATCGTGGCCGGTACTATTACGCTGGGCCTGATGACGCAGATAACCAACGTCTTTGGCCAGGTGCGCGGTTCGTTCCAGTACCTGATCAGCTCCTGGACGACGCTGGTGGAGCTGATGTCCATCTACAAACGTCTGCGCAGCTTTGAACGTGAACTCGATGGCAAAGAGCTGAGCGAAGTGACGCAAACGCTCGGTTAATTATCTCAAGGAAGGATTATGGCGGCAGCAGCCTCTACCCGTATCGTTTCGCTCTCCCTGACGCTCCTGGCGGGGATGGTGCTCAGCGCCTGTACCAGCAATCAGGGACCGGCGCTAAACAAAGGTGAAAAGCCCGTGGACGTTGCCGCCGTGGTACGGCAAAAAATGCCGGCTAGCGTGAAGGACCGTGATCAATGGGCGCAGGCGATAGCCAAAGCCTTCGAAAGCCAGAAGCTGGCGCCGACGGAAGAAAACGTCTGTTCGGTGCTGGCGGTGGCCCAGCAGGAGTCCAACTATCAGTCGGACCCGGTGGTGCCGGGGCTGAATAAAATCGCCTGGCAGGAGATTGACCGCCGGGCGGAGAAAATGCACATTCCGCTGTTCGTCGTGCATACCGCGCTAAAAATCCCTTCACCGAACGGCAAAAGCTACAGCGAGCGCCTGGATAGCGTGAAAACGGAGAAGCAGCTAAGCGCCGTTTTTGACGATTTTATCGATATGGTGCCGATGGGCCAGACCCTGTTTGGCTCCCTCAATCCGGTGCATACCGGCGGCCCGATGCAGGTCAGCATCGCCTTCGCCCAGCAGCATACCGACGGTTATCCGTGGAAAATGGAGGGCACCGTGCGCAAGGAGGTCTTTAGCCTGCGCGGCGGCCTGTGGTTTGGCACCCGGCATTTGCTGAACTATCCGGCGAACTATAGCGTGCCGCTGTATCGTTTTGCTGACTTCAACGCCGGCTGGTACGCCAGCCGCAACGCCGCGTTTCAGCATGCGGTCAGCAAAGTTAGCGGCGTGAAGCTGGCGCTGGACGGAGATTTGATTCGCTACGACAGCGATGAGCCGGGAAGCACGGGAGCTGGCGGTGCGGCGGGTAGCCGGACAGCTGAAGATGAGCGATGACGATATTCACCGGCAGCTGAAAAAAGGCGATAGCCTGGCGTTTGAAAAAACCGACCTCTATCAGCAGATTTTCCGTCTTGCCGATCGGCAAGCGGGCAAGGCCGTACCGCGGGAAATCCTCCCCGGGATCCAGCTCGAAAGTCCTAAAATTACGCGAAATTTGACAACCGCCTGGTTCGCGAAGCGGGTCGATGACCGGCGCGCCAGCTGCATGGCGCGTCGTTAGCGATTATTGCGCCAGCGCAGGAACAGCCCCAGAAGCGCGACCAGCAGACAGCCAAACAGAAAGGGGACCAGGCCAAAAATTGTCCCCACCGCGAGGCCTATTTCGACGCGCGGATGGTGGCTATTCTGGACCTGCATTAAGCGTTCAAAAACGCCGGGGGCGTGCACCAGCATGCTCAGCATTTGCGCGCCGGCCCAGAAGCAGAACAGCACAAACAGTCCGTAGGCGATATTGCTGCTGGTCAGCGGGCTCCTGCTTTTTTTGCCAAAGAGCGTTTTTGAAAAGGCAAACTCTGCCATATAACCTCCGTACTCCACTTCTCTGCCGCATTACACCGGCTATACGGCGATTATTCTGGCAGCGGAGGGTGCTATCCAGTATCAGATTGCTGGTAATTCCGGCCAGGAATATTCCTGAACTTGCCGCTTTGCGAGCGCGTTAAAAATTTGTGAAATGGAGAGCCATCTCCCACCGTGAAATAATTATCAACGCCGCTACAGACCGCGGATGGCGCCTGTGCGAAGATGCTTTTTTTTGCCGTTGGAGTTGTCATGAAGCTCACTGAGAAAATTCGCCGCGACTGGCACTATTACGCTATTGCGCTGGGGTTAATTTTTATTTTGAATGGCGTGGTGGGGCTGCTGGGATTTGAAACTCAGGGCTGGCAATCCTATGCCGTCGGGCTGGTGACCTGGGTCATAAGCTTCTGGCTGGCGGGATTTATTATTCGCCGTCGTCCGGCAGAGAAAGCCTAGGGCGCTGACAGGTTTGTGGCCGAACGGGCCGTAAACCTGTCGCCCCGGCAGGCGTCGCGCCGCCGGGGCAGTATTATCAGTTCATCGAGGTTTTCAGCGCGCGATCGGCGGCGTGACGCTCCAGCGCCAGCTCAATCAGGCGGGTGATCAGGCTGGTATAATCCAGCCCGCTGGCCTGCCACAGCTTGGGATACATGCTGATATTGGTAAAGCCCGGCAGGGTGTTGATTTCATTGATAACAACTTCATTATCTGCCGTCAGGAACACGTCGACGCGAGCCATGCCGCTGCAGCCGAGCGTCTGATAGGCTCGAACGGCGATATCCCGAATTTTATCGTTCACTTCACCGTCAATAGCCGCCGGAACGACGACTTTCGCCCCCTGATCGTCAATGTATTTGGTGTCGTAGGCGTAGAACTCGCTGTTGAGGACGATTTCGCCGCAGGTGCTGGCCTCGGGTTCGTCGTTACCCAATACCGCACACTCGATCTCCCGCCCCTTAATCCCTTGTTCAACCACAACCTTATGGTCAAATTCAAAGGCCAGCGCGACCGCCTGCTGGTACTGCGCTTCGTTGTTCACCTTGCTCACGCCCACCGACGATCCCTGATTGGCCGGTTTGACAAACAGCGGCAGACCGAGGGTGTTTTGCACTTCCGCGAAGCTAAAACGCTGGCGGTTAGCGCGGGTCAGGGTAATAAACGGCGCGATAGACAGGCCGGCGTCACGCAGCAGGCGCTTGGTGACGTCTTTATCCATACAGGCGGCGGAGCCGAGCACGTCGGAGCCGACGAAGGGCAGGTTTGCCATCCGCAGCATACCCTGCAGCGAGCCGTCTTCTCCAAGGGTGCCGTGGACAATCGGGAAAATGACGTCGATGGCGGCCAGCGGTTGACCGCTGTCGGCATTAATCAGCTGCCGGGATTCGCGGCCGGGAATTTGCGCCAGCGTGACATCGGAAGGGCGTAGCGCAATACGGGCGGGATCCTGCGGATTCAGCAGATAGTTACCGGCATCGTTAATATGCCAGAGACCCTGTTTATCAATCCCCAGCAGAACGACGTCGAAGCGCGATTTATCAATTGCTTCCACGATGTTCTTCGCCGACTGCAGCGACACCTCATGTTCTGCCGACTTGCCGCCAAAAACGATCCCAACCCTCATCTTAGCCATTTCAACTTCCATCCTGATTACATCAAAGCACATAACATAGCATGCGCGATGACGGCGTGGCTGCCAGAATCTCTGCGCCACGCCGCAGGGGGTTAAAAGCTGTTCAACCGCCGCTGCGGATCGGCAGGCGAGGGCGCGAGACGATGCGCGCCGGTGGCGGAGACTTAGCACAACGCGCTGGGGCTCCGGCGATTAGCTCTGATAATATTTTATAAATCGGGATATGGAGCGATAAAATACCAAACTGATCGTGAGCGCATCTCTGGTAATACGCCCGCCGGGGGAAATTGCTAAGCTAGATAATAATTCACAAAAACTAATGAATACGCGTAGTTATGGAATCCTGGAAGGTTAACCTAATCTCCGTCTGGTTCGGCTGCTTTTTTACCGGCCTGGCAATCAGCCAAATTCTCCCCTTTTTGCCGCTCTATGTTTCCCAGCTCGGCGTCACCTCTCATGAGGCGCTGTCGATGTGGTCGGGCCTGACCTTTAGCGTCACCTTCCTGATATCAGCCATCGTTTCGCCGATGTGGGGCAGCCTTGCGGATCGCAAAGGGCGCAAGCTGATGCTGCTGCGCGCCTCCCTGGGAATGGCGATTGCCATCCTGCTTCAGGCCTTTGCGACCAACGTCTGGCAGCTGTTTATCCTGCGTGCGGTGATGGGGCTGACGTCCGGCTATATTCCCAATGCGATGGCGCTGGTGGCCTCTCAGGTGCCGCGAGAGCGCAGCGGCTGGGCGCTCAGTACGCTATCGACGGCGCAAATCAGCGGCGTAATCGGCGGACCGCTGCTGGGGGGCTTCCTGGCCGACCACGTTGGGCTGCGGATGGTGTTTATCATTACCGCTATTTTGCTGACGGTGAGCTTCCTGGTGACGCTATTCCTGATTAAAGAGGGCGTGCGCCCGCAGGTCAACAAAGAGGATCGCCTGAGCGGCAGAGAGGTGTTTGCTTCGCTGCCGTACCCGGGCCTGGTGATTAGCCTGTTTTTCACAACCCTGGTGATTCAGCTATGCAATGGTTCAATCGGTCCGATTCTGGCGCTGTTTATCAAATCGATGGCCCCGGAGAGTAATAATATCGCCTTCCTTGCCGGAATGATTGCCGCCGTGCCGGGCGTTTCGGCGCTGCTCTCGGCCCCGCGTTTAGGCAAGCTTGGCGATCGGATCGGAACTTCGCGGATCCTGCTGGCGACCCTGTGCTGCGCGGTGGTGATGTTCTTTGCGATGTCCTTCGTGACCACGCCGCTGCAACTGGGCGTGCTGCGCTTTTTGCTCGGATTTGCCGACGGCGCGATGTTGCCGGCGGTGCAAACTCTGCTGCTCAAATACTGCAGCGATAGCGTTACCGGACGCATCTTCGGCTATAACCAGTCGTTTATGTATCTGGGGAACGTGGTCGGGCCGCTGATTGGCGCCTCGGTATCGGCAATGGCCGGTTTCCGCTGGGTGTTCATCGCCACGGCGATTATCGTGCTGATTAACCTTTGGCAACTGGCCGTTATGCTGCGGCGCAGCCGGGCTTCGACCTGATTGCCACCCGGGCGGTATGCGCGCGCATATCGCCGTATTGACTCCTCGCCGCGCTGCTTTCATGACTCTTTGTTATGATGCCGGCCCAGCGGCGCCGGGTATTATTACTTTGCGTATCGACGTAAAACCGCGTATTAGCCAGCTCGTCAATTCTATTAGCGTGATGCGTTTTGCTTATTACGGAAATACGATGGCTATATCATTTTATTATTTACTATTAAAATTGGTTATAGAATTCTCTTTGCCCGTTATTTATGGTGGTTGCTTTTGCTGTTTGTTTTTTAATCGCGCAGACGTTTCGCTTATTATCGATGATAATCAGCCGGCATTTTTAGAAAATAAGTCTGGTATCTGTTGATGAATCTATGACATAAAGAATAACTCACTGACCTCGCCTAAGGATAAAGCGTTGTGAAGAATCTCATTGCCGAGCTGCTGGTCAATCTGGCGCAAAAGGAAGAGGAAACAAAGGAGCTGACGGTGCAGGTTGAGGCGCTGGAAGTGGTGGTCACGGCGCTGCTGAGGCATATGGCGCAGGACGCGCAGCAGGCGTTAATTCACGATATTGAACAGGCTATCGAGCAGGCCAGCCCGGGTCCGCTGGTCGATGAGCGCGATGCCCGGCGGCTGCAGCAATATATAAAAAAGCTGTTGCGGCATCCTCGTAGCTAACGCCAGTGACAAGGCATGGATGCTGTCATTTTACTGTCACATCGCTTTTATAAAGTCTCCCTCGTTTTGTTTTTTAAGTATTTTTACATGGAGACGACAAAAGTGAAATTAAGCGCCCTCTTTATTGCCCTGCTGCCTCTGCTGGCATCCCCGGTTATTCATGCTGATACCCCGTCCGCCCCGGCTCTGGATAATCGTGCCGCTCAGGGAGATATCACCGTTCCCGGCGGCGCGCGTCGTTTAAGCGGCGACCAAACTGCCGCATTACAGGCCTCATTAATCAACAAGCCAGCGAAGAATATTATTTTGCTGATTGGTGACGGAATGGGGGATTCAGAAATTACCGCCGCGCGCAATTATGCCGAAGGCGCGGGCGGCTTCTTCAAAGGTATTGATGCGCTGCCGCTAACCGGTCAGTACACCCATTATTCTCTGGATAAGAAAACCGGCAAACCGGATTATGTGACCGACTCCGCCGCCTCCGCGACGGCGTGGACCACCGGCGTCAAAAGCTATAACGGCGCGCTGGGCGTCGATATCCACGAAAAAGATCATCAGACCATTCTTGAGCTGGCGAAAGCCGCCGGCTTTGCTACCGGCAACGTCTCTACCGCCGAACTGCAGGACGCCACGCCCGCCGCGCTGGTGGCGCACGTGACTTCACGTAAATGCTACGGCCCCAGCGTCACCAGCGAAAAATGTCCGGGCAACGCGCTGGAAAAAGGCGGCAAGGGTTCAATTACCGAGCAGCTGCTGAACGCCCGCGCCGACGTAACTCTTGGCGGCGGGGCAAAAACCTTCGCCGAAACCGCCACCGCCGGCGAATGGCAGGGCAAAACGCTGCATGAGCAGGCGCTCGCCCGCGGCTACCAGATTGTCACCGACGCCGCTTCGCTGGCCGCGGTCGGCGAAGCCAACCAGGGCAAACCGCTGCTGGGGCTCTTTTCTGACGGTAATATGCCGGTACGCTGGGAAGGGCCTAAAGCTTCCCTGCATGGCAATATCGACCAGCCGGCGGTGACCTGCACGGTGAACGCGAAGCGCGACGCCTCGGTGCCGACGCTGGCGCAGATGACGGATAAAGCCATCAGCCTGCTGAGCAGCAATGAGAAGGGCTTCTTCCTGCAGGTTGAAGGGGCCTCCATCGACAAACAGGATCACGCGGCGAACCCGTGCGGCCAGATTGGCGAAACCGTCGATCTTGACGAAGCGGTGCAAAAAGCGCTGGAGTTCGCCAAAAAAGACGGCAACACCCTGGTGGTGGTGACCGCCGACCACGCGCACTCCAGCCAGATTATCCCCGCTGATTCTAAAGCCCCGGGCCTGACTCAGGCGCTGACCACGAAAGACGGTTCGGTGATGGTGATGAGCTACGGTAACTCCGAGGGCGAGTCGATGGAGCATACCGGTACGCAGCTGCGCATCGCCGCCTATGGCCCGCACGCCGCCAACGTGGTAGGTTTAACCGATCAGACCGATCTGTTCTATACCATGAAAGATGCCCTGGGTCTGAAATAAGCCTGTGCCGGTGGCGAATTTCTGCCGCCGGCTGGTTTTTTTGTCGGCAGCGACCAGACTTACAGGGATTGACTCACAAAAGGATGGTGCAATGAAAATAATATTACCTGTAGCCCTATTGTTTGGTTTGGTCTTTGTCACGGCGGCGAGTGCCGCGGAAAAAACGCCGACCCCCCAGCAGCAAAAAATGACGGTCTGTAACAAAGACGCATCGGCGAAAGCGCTGAAAGGGGACGAGCGCAAAGCGTTCATGAGCAGCTGTTTGAAGAAAGGTGCTCCGGCTTCGGAGAGCAAAGGATTAACGCCTCAGCAGCAGAAAATGGGCGAGTGTAACGGCCAGGCGACCCAGCAGTCGCTGAAAGGGGACGATCGTAAGAAATTTATGAGCGCCTGCCTGAAAAAACAGGGATAGTGGAAACGGGTGAGGCCTGGCCTCACCCGCGATTATGCCGGGTTTCAGGAGCGGCTGAGCTTCTCTGATTTTTCCATGCATTTCACCATCGCTTCGATCACCGCTGAACGGAAACCTTTCTCTTCCAGTACCCGAACCGCCTCGATAGTGGTTCCGCCCGGCGAGCACACCATATCCTTCAGCGCGCCCGGATGCTCTCCGCTTTCCAGCACCATTTTAGCCGAGCCCATTACCGCCTGGGCGGCAAACTTATAGGCCTGAGCGCGCGGCATTCCGCCGAGTACGGCGGCGTCAGCCATCGCTTCAATAAACATAAATACGTAGGCCGGCGCCGAGCCGCTGACGCCGACTACCGGATGGATCATCGCCTCAGCGATAATCTCAGCCTGCCCAAAGCAGCGGAAAATGGTCAGAATTTCAGCGGTCTCTTCGCTGGTAACCAGCGCGTTCGGCGTGACCGAGGTCATGCCCGCGTTGACCAGTGAGGGGGTGTTGGGCATGGCGCGGACGATCTTGCGATCGTGTCCCAGCGCGCGCGCGAGCTGATCGAGGGTGACGCCCGCCGCGATGGAGACCACCAGAGAATCTTTATTCAGGCTGGAGGCGACGTCGCTCAGCACTTTAACCATGATCCCCGGCTTCACGGCGCCGAACACAATATCCGCGATCTGCGCAACGTCCTGGGCGCTCTGCGCCGCGTTGATACCGTACTGGTCGCGTAGGGCCGCCACTTTATCCGGCGACGGGGTGTAGACCCAAATTTGACCCGGCTGAACCTGTCCGCTGGCGATCAGGCCGCCGAGAATGGCCTTTCCCATATTACCGCAGCCGATAAAGCCAATTTTCTTCTCCATCACCCTTCTCCTGTGCCTGTTTTGTCGTGAGCTATCTAGCTTATCACTCCGGAGCTTTCCCGGGGGACAAAAGCAGGTGACAATAATAGCCCCTTTTTCGTCAACAGGAGCTGGAATGGCCATTTGGGTTGATGCGGACGCCTGTCCAAACGTGATTAAAGAGATTTTGTTTCGCGCCGCCGAGCGCACGCAAACGCCGATGACGCTGGTGGCGAACCAGGCGCTGCGGGTGCCGCCGTCGCGCGTTATTCGTACCCTGCGCGTGCCGCAGGGCTTTGATGTTGCCGATAACGAAATCGTGCGCCTGTGCGAGCCGGGCGATCTGGTCATTACCGCCGATATTCCGCTGGCCGCCGAAGTGCTGGCCAAAGGCGGCGCGGCGCTCAATCCGCGCGGCGAACGCTACAGCGAGGCCACCATTCGCGAGCGCCTGACGATGCGTGATTTTATGGAGACGATGCGGGCCAGCGGCGTGCAAACCGGCGGCCCGGATTCCCTGTCGCAGCGCGACCGGCAGCAGTTTGCCGCCGCGCTGGAGAAGTGGCTGACGGAGACGAAGGGTCGGTAGCCTAAACCCAGCTATCGTCGTCGCTGCCGATGTCGTCATCGCCGAAGCCGGCGTCGAAGTCGGAGCTGTAGGTGTTATCCGCAAAGAACTGATTGTCGTCCTGGCGGAAGGGATCGTCCGACGCGCCGCTGTTCGTCGCCTGCGCGAAGTCAGCCTGCGGCTGCTCTTCGATGATATTGACGATCTCCTGCGGATGCGAACCGCTGAACATATTGGTCAGCATGTTGCCGAGCACCACGCCTCCCGCCACGCCAGCGGCGGTCTGGAGCGCGCCGGCCATAAAGCCGCCGCCGCGAGCCGCCTGAGGCGCGTAGCTCTGCTGCTGCGTTGGCGGGGCATACTGCGGCTGCCCGCGACCGTACTGCTCCGCGCCCGGAATAGGGTCGGAGCCGCGCGACTGCGGCTGCGGCTGGCCGCCGCCGAACAGGCCGGCGAGAAATCCGCCGCTGCTCGGTTTTGCCGCCTGCAGTCTGCGTTACCTGGCCTTCCAGCGCCTGGATACGATCGTTGAGCTGCTTAATCGCCGCTTCCTGAATCAGGATCGTTTGCGCCATGTAGTAGGGGGCGGCCGGCTGCTCCTTGATGTGCTGCGCAATCCGCTCCTCGGCGCTGGCATCGCGCGAGGCGCTCTGCGTCCCGGCCTCTTTGAGTCGGGAAAACAGCCCATCAATAAGGCGTTGTTCTTCAGATTGCATGGTACATTCCTCTGTCACACTGATAAATTACGGTCAGAGTGCGTCCGGCGCGCCCATGTTGTAAATATGTTGCAGCGTAAAGCTTTGCATAAATGTGTTACCGTTTACGCCAGCCAGCGGCTAAAAAATAATCCCTGAGCCGAGGTAAATCTGGCACAACATTTAATGCAATGATAAGTTTACATGCAAAATCCCTTTGTTCTCTGTGATGAAAGGGAGTGCCTGATGATTTGTAACGTTTATTTTACGGTTATCGTGGCACCGCTTCGCAGGTATCATTGCTCATTTTTCGTATTCATTTTCCCGCAAAATGCGGAACCAGAGGGTCTTCGGTAATGACACAGCCAATCTATCTCATCGGTCCACGCGGCTGCGGTAAAACGACGATCGGCCACGCGCTGGCGCGGGCGCGTAATTACCAGTTTACCGATACCGATCATGCCCTGCAGGCGCATGAGCAGCGCACGGTCGCGACGATCGTCGCGCAGGAGGGCTGGGATCGCTTTCGTGAGCTGGAGTCGCAGGCACTAAAAGCGGTCACCCAGCCGGGAACGGTTATTGCGACCGGCGGCGGCATCGTGCTCGTCGAAGAGAACCGTCAGTTTATGCGGGCAAACGGCGTGGTTTTCTATCTCCAGGCCTCGGTATCCGCGCTGATTGACCGCCTGGAAGCCTATCCAAAAACCGAACAGCGTCCGACGCTGACCGGCAAACCGATTCGCGATGAAGTGGGTGAAGTGCTGGCGCAAAGAGAGGCGTTGTACCGGGATACCGCGCACCATATTATCGATGCGAGCGCCGGGCCGGATGAGGTCGTCGGACAGATCGTGGCGGCGCTGCAGAGCGCCTGTACGGTCGATAATTAAATCCGGTAAACCCCCGGCTTTGCCGGGGGACTCCGAAAGGTTTGACCTTTAAGTCAGTCGCGCGAATCTGAAATCTCCGCCAAGAGATGAGGATTCGTGATGAGAGACTATCAGAGCTTAAGCCATACGAAATGGGACTGTAAATATCACGTGGTTTATATCCCTAAACGCCGGAAGCAGCGGTTATATGGTGCGCTGCGGCATGAGTTGGGAAAAATATTCCACGAGCTTGCGAGCCAGAAGGGCTGTCAGATTCTGGAGGGGCATCTGATGCGCGATCATGTCCACATGTGCATCAGCATACCGCCAAAGTACTCGGTATCGACAGTAGTCGGCTATCTGAAGGGAAAAAGTGCGATAGCGATAGCACGACACTTCGGCAGAGGTAAAAACTTCACCGGTGAAGTTTTCTGGGCTCGAGGTTATTTCGTTTCAACCGTTGGTTTGGATGAAGCCACGGTCAGGGCGTACATACGCAACCAGGAGAGAGAAGACGAACGATACGATCAAATGAAACTGAACGTATAGCAGCCGCCCTGGGCGGCTCATGGTTTGTCGGCGCCTTTGAGGCGCTCACCCTAAAGCCTCCGGCTCTGCCGGAGGATACTTACTAATCCTGCCGGAGTGGCGAAAGCGGCGAGTAGCGAAGCGAGTTAGGACTTTACCTGGGGTAAACAGAGCGCGGCTCTCTATACTTTGTGGTTCGTACGGTAAAAGAGGGAAGAGCTATGCCAGACCGACCGCCATATCCGCGAAAAGCGCGCGTTGTCGCCGTTGAGAAAGGCCAAAAGGGCCAGACCGAGACTTGGTACCAACTCCGCGCCGATTATCCCACTCCCGATTCACTGATTAGCGAACATCCCGTCGAGAGCGAAGCGCTGGATGCCAAACGGCGCTATGAGGATCCTGACAAATCGTAACCCTTCTTCTGCGCTATCGCCTGTCAGCGCAACCGCTGGCAGGTATTTTTGCCCCCGCTCAGGATTGCGATCCCCCGCTGATTTACGCCCCCGCGCGCCGATCTGTTTTTCTCAGCCGGAGGATAAAACAGGATGTCCGTCACATTTTTAATTCATCACGCATACTAATGAATATCTAAGGTGCGGATTTTTCAGGAGGGTCCCTGAAGCATCGGCAATCTTTACACTCTACTGGCGCGCTGAGCTGCTACGCTTCTGGACGGTTGATTTTTAGCCAGCGAGGGGGCGGATATTATGCGGTAAGCCTGTGCTGAAGGCGTGGAAGTGAAAAGGTAGATGATATGAGTACAACGATGGCCATTTTAACCGTTGGCGTGGTGCCGGTGGCGGAAGTTCTGCCGCTTTTAACCGAACATATCAGGGAAGAGCAGATCACGCATATTAGCCTGTTAGGTAAAATGACGCGCGAAGAGGTGATGGAGGATTATGCCGTTGACCCCGACGACGAGCGCCTGCTTACCTTACTGAATGACAACCGGATGGCCGAGGTCTCGCGGTGGAAGATTGAACGTGATTTAAAGCACCTTATCGCGCTGCTCGACCGGCAGGAGTATGACGTCATCCTGCTGTTGAGCTCCGATATGCTCAGCGGCTTTACGGCGCGCAACGCCATTCTGCTGGAGCCGCAGCGGATTATCCCGCCGCTGGTGGCGTCGATTGTCGACGGTCATCAGGTGGGAGTCATCGTTCCCGTCGCGGACGCGCTGCCATTGCAGCAGCAAAAATGGCTCTCGCTGAACAGCGCGCCGTACTACGCGCTGGCGAATCCGGTTAGCGGCAGCGATAGCGATTTGCTCGATGCCGGAAGGGCGCTGCTGGAACAGGGCGCCGACGTGCTGGTGCTGGATTGCCTCGGCTACCATCAGCACCATCGGGACGTGCTGCAAAAAGCGCTGGACGTGCCGGTTCTGCTGTCTAACGTGCTGGTTTCGCGGCTGGCGGCAGAGCTTTTGGTTTAAGCCGCTTTGCGGCCGCGGGTATTTCGATGAGTCCTGACCGGCGGGCAAACGCCACCGGCGCGGTCGTCCCGCGTCACAGGCCAGGCATTACGCGTTAATTTTACGTGACAGAAACGAGGAGCGCCCCCTATATTGAGGTTTCAACAAAAGATCATAAGGGCTTGTTTATGCTTCAAAGTAATGAATACTTCGATGGAAAAGTGAAATCGATCGGTTTCACCAGCAGCAGTACTGGCCGCGCGAGCGTGGGCGTGATGGCGGAAGGGGAATATACCTTTGGAACCGCACAGCCGGAAGAGATGACCGTGGTCAGCGGGGCGCTGAACGTTCTGCTGCCTGGGGAAACCGAGTGGAAAGTGTATGCCGCCGGTGAAGTATTCAACGTTCCTGGCAGCAGCGAGTTCCATCTGCAGGTTGCTGAGCCAACGTCCTATCTGTGCCGCTATCTGTAATTCAGATTCTGCCATCCTGCCGCCGCGCGGCAGGATGACGATCCGTGTAATCGATTGATTTTGCGGATCTCATTCAGCTGATTAGCGCTGGGCTTCTCCGCCCAAGCCTTCCACCAGATTCTGAATCAGCGCGGCCAGTTCGCCGGTCATCAGAATAAAGTCGGCGTCAAAGCGCTGGGCAAAATCTTCCCGATCGATATCTTCGTTCTGATCGCGCAGTTCGTCACAGAACTTCAGGCGCTTGATTGAGCCATCGTCGCACATCAGGAACTGAATGCGCTGCTGCCAGTCGAGGGCCAGCTTGGTGACGACCTTCCCGGCTTCAATGTGCACGGCGATTTCGTCGCTGACCAGATCCTGCTTCTTCGCGCGGATCACGCCGCCGTCTTCCAGCATGGCCTTCAGCTCGGCTTCATCCAGCAGACTGGAAGCCCTGCGCCACGGTGCCGGAGCGTACCCATTCGGTGAGCGTCAGCTCGATCGGGTTTTCCAGCGCCAGCGGGACAACCGGCAGCGATCCTAAGGTTTTGCGCAGCAGAGCCAGCGTATCTTCCGCTTTTTTGGCGCTGGCGCAGTCCACCATGATCAGGCCGTTGACGGTGTCGATCCACATCATGGTCTGGCTGAAGCGGCTGAAAGCGCGCGGCAGCAGCGAGTGCAGCACTTCGTCTTTTAGCGAATCTTTTTCGGTTTTCTTCAGCTTACGGCCCTGTTCGGCTTCCAGCTTGAAGATCTTCGCTTCCAGCGCCTGTTTGATCACCGGCGACGGCAGGATCTTTTCTTCTTTGCGCGCGCAGATAACGATCTGGCCGTTTGTCGTGTGCGTCAGCGCGTCGCTGTGCGATCCCATCGGCGACACCCAACCGGTTTTTGCCATATCCTGGCTACCACAGGGCGTAAACGTCAGCTCGGCCAGCTGTTTTTCCATCTCCTCGGCGCGCAGGGAAATGTCGCGGCTGAGACGGTAAACCATTAAATTTTTGAACCACAGCATGATAATTTCCACGGCTTTATCGTTAAATCCAGCGGGCATGATAGCGAATTGTCGCTATGCTTGCATTGTTAATCGGGGAGAGGAGCTTACAGTGCGTATTGGTATTGATTTAGGCGGCACGAAAACGGAAGTCATCGCCCTGAGCGATAAGGGAGAGCAGCTGTTTCGCCACCGTTTGCCGACTCCGCGGGATGATTACCGGCAAACGATAGAGAATATTGCCACCCTGGTCGATATGGCAGAGCAGGCGACCGGAGAGCGCGGCAGCGTTGGAATGGGGATCCCCGGTTCGATTTCGCCATATACCGGCGTGGTAAAAAATGCCAATTCCACCTGGCTCAACGGCCAGCCGTTTGATAAAGACCTGAGTCAGAGGCTGAATCGCGAAGTGCGGCTGGCGAACGATGCCAACTGCCTGGCGGTTTCGGAAGCGGTGGACGGTGCCGCGGCGGGCGCGCAGACCGTATTCGCGGTGATTATCGGTACCGGCTGCGGCGCCGGAGTCGCGTTTAACGGTCGTTCGCACATTGGCGGCAACGGCGCCGCCGGCGAGTGGGGGCATAACCCGCTGCCGTGGATGGACGAGGACGAGCTGCGCTATCGCGCGGAGGTCCCGTGCTACTGCGGAAAGCAGGGGTGTATCGAAACCTTTATCTCCGGCACCGGCTTTGCCACCGACTACCGGCGACTGGGCGGCCAGCCGCTAAAAGGCAGTGAGATTGTGCAGCGCGTTAGCGAGCAGGACCCGCTGGCGGAACTGGCGCTGAGCCGCTACGAGATGCGGCTGGCGAAGTCGCTGGCTCATGTGGTGAATATCCTCGACCCGGACGTGATCGTGCTCGGCGGCGGCATGAGCAACGTCGAGCGCCTGTACCAGACGGTGCCCGCACTGGTGAAACCGTGGGTGTTTGGCGGCGAGTGCGAAACGCCGATCCGCAAAGCGCTGCACGGTGATTCCAGCGGCGTGCGCGGCGCGGCCTGGCTGTGGCCGCTGTAGGCGGCTGAGGAGAGGCTCTCGATTCCGGCCTCCCGGCGGCGCCGCGCTGCCGGGAGGCCGGACGGACCCTTACTCCACCGCGTAGGCCTTATCGAGACGGCTGTATCCCAGCCCGTTGATTTTCTTCACCTTGATCTGCACGGGGATGCGCTCCTTCATCGCTTCGACGTGGCTAATCACGCCGATCGCCTTGCCGCTGGCGTTGAGGGCATCCAGCGCGTCCAGCGCGGTATCCAGCGTTTCGCTGTCGAGCGTGCCGAACCCTTCGTCAAGGAACAGCGAATCAATGCGCGTTTTATGACTCACCAGATCGGATAGCGCCAGCGCCAGCGCAAGGCTGACGAGGAAGCTTTCGCCGCCGGAGAGGGTGCGGGTATCGCGCACCGCATCCGCCTGCCAGGTATCAACCACCTCCAGCTCCAGCGCTTCGCTGGCCTTGCGCTGCAGCTGATAGCGGCCATGCAGGCGGTTAAGCTGATGGTTCGCCAGCCAGACAAGGTTATCCAGCGTCAGCCCCTGGGCAAATTTACGGAATTTATCGCCCTCTTTGGAGCCGATCAGCGAATTGAGCCACGCCCAGTCCTCCAGCTGCCGCGCGGCGAGCGCGATCTCCTGCTGCAGCGCCTGCTGGCGCTGCTGATTCTCGGCATTCTGCTTCAGCTGCTGGCGGATCTCCCCCTGGCGGGCGCTATTTTCCCGCAGCAGCAGGGCCAACTGCCGTAAACGGGCCTCAATCTCTTCAACCGGCCGGGTGATGTCGCCCTCCGCCGGCGGCTGCTGTCGATGCTGCGCCAGCGCTTCGCCGGCCCGCAGGGCGAGCGCGCTATTTTGCTGGAGCGTATTTTCCAGCGTTTGCCTCAACTGCTCCAGGCGCTGACGGGTCTCCTCATCGAGCAGGGCGTCGAGAAACGCCTGCTGGTCGGCAAACGGGCTGGCGGCGAGGGCGGCGGCGAACCGGCCCTGGCTCTCTGTCAGCAGCCGCTGCTGCTGGCTCTCCTGCTGGCCAAGGGTGCGCCACTGGCTCTGTAGCGCCAGGCAGTCGTCGTGCACCTGACGCCAGCCCTCAAGCGGCGCGGGCGGGACCGCCTCTTGCGCCTCCGGCAGCGTCTCCAGCAGGGGAATCAGCTGCTGCAGACGCTCCTGCAGAGCGGCGGATTCGTCACTTTTGGCCTGCCAGCCGCGGGTTTCCTCCTCGCGCTCGGCCAGCCAGGCCGCCGCCCGTTCAGCTTCGGGCATGCTGAGGGTAAAGACCGCGAGTTCGTCGCTGAGGGCGCTATGACGCTGCGCCAGCTCCTGCCGCAGCTGCTGTAGCTGCAGTTCGCACTCCTGCTGCTGGGTCTGCCAGGCCAGCCGCTGCTGATGCTGATACAGCTGCTGCTCCCGCTCCTGCTGGGCCTCCAGCCAGCCGGGGATATCATCCTCCGGCTGCAGGTCAATGCGCAGTTCGCCGATGACGGCCTGCCACTGAGAGGTAAGCGCTTGCTCCTGCTGGAACAGCGATTCTTGCTCCTCTTTTTGTTTAAGCTTTTGTTTCAACAGCGCATCCAGCTCGCCGCGCAGCTGAGCGCCTTCTTCCGCCAGCTGTTTCACCTCGCTCTCCAGCGCCTCGCGGCGGGCCTGATTAACGCCGGGCGTCAGCGCCCGATATTCGGCGACCGCCGGGTGTTCGCAGGAGCCGCATAGCGGGCAGGGCGCACCGGGCTGCAGGCGCGCGCGCTCCTCTTCCAGTCCGGCAATCCGCGCCTCCAGCTCACAAATGGCTTTTACATCGCTGAGCTGCTGGTTTTTATCTTTATAAGCCTGGCGGCGCTGGGTCAGCGTCGTTTCGAGCTTCTCCTGCTCCTGGCGGCCGGTCTGCTCCGCCGTCTGCAGCTGATTGAGGCGCTGGCGCAGGGGCAGCAGGCCGCTATGCAGGGCTGCCAGCTGCTGACGCTGTGGGCGGGCGGCGGCGTGGCGGGCAAGGTCGTCGCGCAGCCGATCGGCATCCAGCGCCAGCGCCGCCGGCGGCAGTTCGCCGAGCCGACGGCGGGTTTCCGCCAGCCGCTGCTCAAGCGTAGCCTGCTGCTGTGCGTCGCGCGCCTGCTGCTGGAACGCCGCCCGCCAGCCTGCCAGGGCATTGCTCCACTGACGATAGCGGTCGTTGGTCTTCAGCCATTCGGCGAGCGATTGCTGCGCCTGCTGCAGCTGGCTCGTTTGCTGCTGCGCCGCGAGCCGAATGCCCGCCCGCAGACGCAGCCGTTCGTGTAAGCGAGTATTTACTTCTTCCACCTGGCGGCGGGTCTGCGCCAGCGCGGCGTCCTGCTCCTGCTGTCGGGTCCACAGCGGACGCAACCGATCGGCAGGTAGCGCCTGCTGCAGCGCCGCAAGCTGCGGTCGGGCCTGCTCCAGCGCCTGCTGCGCCTCGCGCAATCGCGCCTGGGTCTGGCTCTCGTCGCGGCTAAGCTCCTGCTGACGCAGCAGCCATTGTCGGGCATTTTGCTCGCGTGCCTGCTCGGCGAGCCGCTGCTGTTCTTCAGCAGTAAGTGCTTGCAAACTTTGTTCCAGCGCCTGCTGCTGCTCATCGCTTAACAGCACAACGCCGGAGGCCTGGGCCTGCAGTTTTTCCAGCTCGCTGTGGGCGAGTTTATGCTTTTCAAACACCTGGGCGGAGATCTGACCGTAAATTTCGGTGCCGGTGAGCTCCTCCAGCAGCTCGGCGCGCTCTTTGGGTTTGGCGTTAAGAAAGGCGGCGAACTGGCCCTGGGAGAGGAGCATCGAGCGGGTAAAGCGGCCGTAATCGAGGCCGGTGAGCGAGGCGGTCATCTCCAGCTTGTCTTTGACTTTGTCGGCGAGGATTTGCCCATCGTCGCAGCGGGCCAGCTCGACGCGGGGCGCCTGCAGGTTGCCGTCGGGCTGGTTGCGCGCGCGGTTCTGGCTCCAGAAGGCGCGGTAGGCGATACCTTTGACCTCAAATTCAACTTCAGCCAGGCATTCGGCGGTATTGCGGGTCATCAGATCGTTTTGCGATTGCGACACGCTGCTCAGGCGCGGCGTTTCGTGGTACAGCGCGAGGCAAATGGCGTCCAGCAGGGTCGTTTTCCCGGCCCCCGTCGGCCCGACGATTGCAAACAGCCCGTTGCTGGCGAACGGTTCGGCGGTGAAATCGATTTTCCACTCGCCTTTCAGCGAGTTAAGGTTTTTCAGGCGCAGGCTCAGAATTTTCACAGGCGCTCCTCACCGTTCAGGCTGTGCAGCGTTTCGTTAAACAGCTGCTCGAGGCGCTGCTGCTGCGGCTCTTCGAGGCTCTCCAGCGCCAGGCGACGGGCAAAAACCTCCTCAACCCGCAGTTCGCTGAGGGTTTCCCGCCGTTCGCCGGCGAGGATGCGCTCGCGCTGGGCGCGGCTGCGGCGCACCAGCAGCACTTCCACCGGCAGCGTTTCGCAGCGGGTCTGAATCTGGCGCTGGATATCGTGCAGATATTCGTCGCTGGTGATTTCAATATCCAGCCAGGCGGCGGGCAGATCCGCGCTATCCTGCCAGCGGTCAAGCTGTTCGCAGATGCTGGCAAAATCGCCCTTTAGCACCGCCAGCGGCTGGACAACCGGCACCGCCAGCGGACTTACGTCCGTCAGACGGCCGTCGGTAAAGGTCACCAGATTGACGCTTTTATTTTTCCCGGTCTCATCGAAGCTCAGGGAGATCGGCGAGCCGCTGTAGCGGATATGCTCGCAGCCGCCGACGATCTGCGCCCGGTGGATATGGCCCAGCGCAATATAGTCGGCAGGGGGAAAATGGCTGGCCGGGAAGGCGTCGAGGGTGCCGATATAGATCTCGCGCACCGCGTCGCTTTTGCTGGCGCCGACGGTGGTCAGGTGGCCGCTGGCGATAATCGGCAGCGATCGGTCGCCGCGCAGGGCGCAGGCCTGCTGGTACTGCTGCTGATAGTAGTCGCTGATGGCGGTGAGCAGCAGCTGCTGCTTTTCACCGCTGGAGTGCCCGGCCTGGCTGGTGACCAGCTCGCGGGGGCGCAGGAACGGGACCGGACAGAATATCGCCCCCGGCGCGCCGTCGCGCAGCGGCAGAACGAAGGGGGCGTGGCCGGCGTTAGCCACGACCGTGGTTTTTAAAAAGGCCAGGATGTCGCGCGATTCATTCAGCGTGGCGACCGAGTCATGATTGCCCGCCAGCACCACCAGCCGACAGCCGGTTTGCTGAAGCTGAACCACGAAGTGGTTATACAGCTCGCGGGCGTAGCTCGGCGGCGAGCCGGTATCAAAGATATCGCCGGCGACGATAATGGCATCGACCTCGTGCTCCTGCGCGCTGGCCAGCAGCCAGTCGAGAAAGGCCGCATGCTCAGCGGCGCGGCTTTTGCTGTAAAAGTTTTGTCCGAGATGCCAGTCAGAGGTGTGAATGATGCGCATAGATATTCCGTAGCCTGAGAGCGTTGCCGCCAGTATACCATTGACGGAAAGGGAGTTAAGTGCGTGTCACAATGCAAAATCCTCGATCGTCATACGCCCCTTTTTTTCATAAATCTGTCACAAAACTGACGCATAATGGCGCCGCACTCTATACTGATGGCTAAAAAACACAGGGTAAATAATGGCGAGAAGAATTCTGGTCGTTGAAGATGAAGCTCCAATTCGCGAAATGGTCTGTTTTGTTCTGGAGCAAAACGGCTTTCAGCCCGTCGAGGCGGAAGATTTTGACAGCGCGGTGAACCAACTCAATGAACCCTGGCCCGATCTGATTCTCCTTGACTGGATGCTGCCGGGCGGGTCGGGTCTGCAGTTTATTAAGCAGCTTAAGCGTGAGGCGATGACCCGCGATATTCCGGTCGTGATGCTGACCGCGCGCGGTGAAGAGGAAGATCGCGTTCGCGGCCTGGAGACCGGCGCCGATGATTACATCACCAAGCCTTTCTCGCCGAAAGAGCTGGTGGCGCGAATCAAAGCCGTGATGCGGCGAATCTCCCCGATGGCGGTGGAAGAGGTGATTGAAATGCAGGGGCTGAGCCTCGATCCTTCCTCCCATCGCGTGATGACCGGCGAAAACCCGCTGGATATGGGGCCGACCGAGTTTAAGCTATTGCACTTCTTTATGACCCACCCGGAACGCGTATACAGCCGCGAGCAGCTGCTGAATCACGTCTGGGGGACTAACGTGTATGTAGAAGACCGAACGGTAGACGTGCATATTCGCCGTCTGCGTAAAGCGCTGGAACAGAGTGGCCATGACCGGATGGTACAAACGGTTCGCGGCACGGGATATCGTTTCTCCGCCCGTTTCTGAATGTCGACAGGAGTGTGAACCGTGCTGGAACGGCTGTCATGGAAAAGGCTGGCGCTTGAGCTTTTCTTATGTTGTATCCCGGCCCTGATTCTCGGGGCGGTATTTGGTCATTTACCGTGGTTTTTACTGGCGGCGGTGACCGGACTTCTTATCTGGCATTTCTGGAATTTACTGCGTCTTTCGTGGTGGCTGTGGGTAGACCGCAGCATGACGCCACCGCCGGGAAGCGGCAGCTGGGAACCGCTGCTGTACGGCCTCCATCAGATGCAGATGCGTAATAAAAAGCGCCGGCGCGAGCTGGGCAGCCTGATCAAACGCTTTCGCAGCGGAGCGGAGTCGTTGCCCGACGCGGTGGTGCTAACCACGGAGGAGGGGGCGATCTTCTGGTGTAACGGCCTCGCACAGCAGATCCTCAATCTGCGCTGGCCGGACGACAGCGGACAAAACATCCTTAACCTCCTGCGCTACCCTGAATTCGCCAGCTACCTAAAAAGCAAGGACTTCAGCAAACCGCTCAATCTGGTCCTTAATAACTCGCGCCATCTGGAAATCCGCGTGATGCCCTACAGCGACAAGCAGATGCTGATGGTGGCGCGCGACGTGACGCAGATGCACCAGCTTGAAGGGGCGCGGCGCAACTTTTTTGCCAACGTCAGCCACGAGTCTGCGCACGCCGCTAACGGTGCTGCAGGGGTATCTGGAGATGATGCAGGAGCAGGTGCTGGAAGGGGTGACGCGGGAAAAGGCTCTGCATACCATGCGCGAGCAGACCCAGCGCATGGAGGGGCTGGTTAAACAACTGCTGACGCTGTCGCGTATTGAAGCGGCCCCGGTTCTGGCGATGAACGACAAAATCGACGTGCCGACGATGCTGCGGGTTGTCGAGCGCGAGGCGCAAACCCTTAGCCAGAAAAAGCATATCCTGCACTTTGTGGTCGACGAGTCTTTGCAGGTTCTCGGCAATGAAGAGCAACTGCGCAGCGCGATCTCAAATCTGGTGTATAACGCGATTAGTCATACTCCGGAGGGCACGGAGGTTACCGTCAGCTGGCAGAAAGCGCCGCACGGCGCCCTGTTTAGCGTCGAGGATAACGGCCCGGGGATTGCGCCCGAGCATATTCCGCGGCTCACCGAGCGCTTCTATCGCGTGGATAAAGCGCGCTCGCGGCAAACCGGAGGCAGCGGCCTGGGGCTGGCGATCGTCAAGCATGCGGTCAATCATCACGATAGCCGGCTGGATATTGAGAGTACGCCCGGCAAAGGCACGCGGTTTAGCTTCCTGCTGCCGGAACGTTTAATTGCCAAAAAAAGCGGCTAGCCGCCGCGCTGTCAACATAACTTGTCAATGACCAGCTTCGGCTGGTCATTTTCGTTTGCAGTCAATTTTCCGCTGCGTAATTAACGAACGTCCGCTGCTTTTTTGTTCGCATGATTAGCCATATGTTTTCCTTCATTATGGTCAATAGAGCTGGATATAAATTAAGACTTAGCATAATCATCTGCTTTTGCGATCCCGCCTTGCTTTAAAACGTTATAAGCGTTTAAATTGCGCCCCAGCAGTCGTAGACAGACTGCTTTTGCGTGGTAATTCAAAAAACAATTCTTTCCCACGCCGCTTCGGGAGCATATCTCGCTGAGTTTCCGGCAATAGCCGCTGTATCATCCCTAAGGGAAGGCACGGTATTTTTCCGTTTAACACCACCACATCCACAGGCAGTATGAATTTATGACCCATCAGTTAAAATCTCGCGACATCATCGCGCTGGGCTTTATGACCTTCGCGCTGTTCGTCGGCGCAGGCAACATCATCTTCCCTCCCATGGTTGGTTTACAGGCTGGTGAACACGTCTGGACCGCCGCTATCGGCTTTCTGATCACCGCCGTGGGTTTACCGGTGCTGACGGTCGTGGCGCTGGCGAAAGTCGGCGGCGGCGTTGAAAGCCTGAGCACCCCGATTGGTAAAGTGGCGGGGATCCTGCTGGCCGTGGTCTGCTATTTGGCGGTGGGTCCGCTGTTCGCGACTCCGCGTACCGCGACGGTCTCCTTTGAGGTGGGCATTGCTCCGCTGACCGGCGAAGGCGCGATGCCGCTGCTGATTTACAGCGTTATCTATTTTGCCCTGGTGATCCTCGTTTCGTTATATCCCGGCAAGCTGCTGGATACCGTCGGCAATTTCCTCGCGCCGCTGAAAATCATTGCGCTGATTATTCTCTCCGTCGCGGCGATTATTTGGCCGGCGGGGCCGATCAGCAACGCGCTGGAAGCCTACCGTACCGCGCCGTTCTCAAACGGTTTCGTCAACGGCTATCTGACGATGGACACCCTCGGCGCGATGGTCTTCGGGATCGTCATTGTTAACGCCGCCCGCTCTCGCGGCGTCACGGAAGCGCGCCTGCTGACCCGCTATACCGTGTGGGCCGGCCTGATGGCGGGCGTCGGCCTGACGCTGCTGTACCTGGCCCTGTTCCGCCTCGGCTCCGACAGCGCGACCCTGGTCGATCAGTCGGCCAACGGCGCGGCGATTCTGCACTCGTACGTCCAGCACACCTTCGGCGGCGCGGGGAGCTTTATGCTGGCGGCGCTGATTTTCATCGCCTGCCTGGTTACCGCGGTTGGCCTGACCTGCGCCTGCGCGGAGTTTTTCGCCCAGTACCTGCCGCTCTCCTACCGCTCGCTGGTGTTTATTCTCGGCATCTTCTCGATGGCGGTCTCTAACCTCGGGCTGAGCCACCTGATTCAGATTTCGATCCCGGTGCTGACGGCTATCTATCCGCCGTGTATCGCACTGGTGGTATTAAGCTTTACCCGCAACTGGTGGCATAATTCGTCCCGCGTTATTGCGCCGGCCATGTTTATCAGCCTGATGTTTGGTATCATTGACGGCATTAAAACGTCGGCGTTTGCCGATTTGCTGCCGGCGTGGACCGCGCGTCTGCCGTTGGCGGAGCAGGGGCTGGCCTGGCTGATGCCGACCGCCGTGATGGTGGTTCTGGCGGTGGTCTGGGATCGCGCCGTAGGACGTCAGGTGACATCCAGCGCGCACTAGCCGGCGTTTAAAATCAGTGTTAAACCACGGGACTTCAGGTCCCGTGGTTTTTTGTTTTTCAGGTAATCCTCTTTTGATCTTCGCCCATTGAAGGCTAAAGGAGAAAAACGGCATGGAATACGATGGAAAGTAGTAACAAACTTAAGCGCGGGCTAAGTACCCGGCATATCCGCTTTATGGCGCTGGGTTCGGCAATTGGCACCGGCCTGTTCTATGGTTCGGCCGATGCGATTAAAATGGCCGGCCCGAGCGTGCTGCTGGCCTATATTATCGGCGGCGCGGCGGCGTACATTATTATGCGCGCGCTGGGCGAGATGTCGGTGCATAACCCCGCCGCCAGCTCATTTTCGCGCTATGCGCAGGACTACCTCGGCCCGCTGGCGGGCTATATCACCGGCTGGACCTACTGCTTTGAAATCCTGATTGTCGCCATCGCCGACGTGACGGCCTTCGGCATCTATATGGGCGTCTGGTTCCCGACGGTTCCGCACTGGATCTGGGTGCTCAGCGTGGTGCTGATTATCTGCGCCGTCAACCTGATGAGCGTGAAGGTGTTTGGCGAACTGGAGTTCTGGTTCTCCTTCTTTAAAGTCGCCACCATTATCATCATGATTTTGGCCGGCTTCGGCATCATTATCTGGGGCATCGGCAACGGCGGTCAGCCGACCGGCATCCATAATCTGTGGAGCAACGGCGGCTTCTTCAGCAACGGCTGGCTGGGAATGGTGATGTCGCTGCAGATGGTGATGTTCGCCTACGGCGGGATTGAGATCATCGGTATCACCGCCGGGGAAGCGAAAGACCCGGAAAAATCCATCCCGCGCGCCATTAACTCGGTCCCGATGCGTATTCTGGTGTTCTACGTGGGCACGCTGTTCGTGATTATGGCCATTTATCCGTGGAACCAGGTCGGGACTAACGGTAGCCCGTTCGTCTTAACCTTCCAGCATATGGGCATCGCTTTTGCCGCCAGCATCCTTAACTTCGTGGTGCTGACCGCCTCGCTTTCGGCCATCAACAGCGACGTATTCGGCGTCGGGCGCATGCTGCACGGTATGGCGGAGCAGGGCAGCGCGCCCAAAATGTTCGCCAAAACGTCGCGCCGCGGCGTGCCGTGGGTGACGGTGATTGTGATGACCATCGCGCTGCTGTTCGCGGTCTACCTGAACTACATCATGCCGGAAAACGTCTTCCTGGTGATCGCCTCCCTGGCGACCTTTGCGACGGTGTGGGTGTGGATTATGATCCTGCTGTCGCAGATTGCCTTCCGCCGTCGTCTGCCGCCGGAAGAGGCGCAAGCGCTGAAGTTTAAAGTGCCTGGCGGCGTGGCGACCACGGCGGTAGGCCTGGCGTTCCTCGTCTTTATCATTGCGCTGATTGGCTACCATCCGGATACGCGTATTTCCCTGTACGTCGGCTTTGCGTGGATAGCGCTGCTGCTGGTTGGCTGGAAGCTGAAAACCCGTCGTGAGCGTCAGCTGGCGCAGGCGCGCTAAGCGGGCCGCTCTCCCGCCGGCTATGTTCGCGCTAGCCGGCGGGATATTTTCGCCTGAGCGATATCCTCCTCCGCTCTCCTCCCCCAATAATTCTGCCGATGATGAGTCATACGCATACGCGCTGTGGCAAGGTGTGCCCATTCTGTAAAGAGAGGAATAACGATGTTGAAGGCATGGCACCTGCCTGTTGCCCCGTTTATCAAGGAGCAGCAGGGACGACTCTTTATCACCCTGTGGGTTAGCGGCGATGAGCTGCCGCAGCGCGTTACGCTGCGTGCGGAAGAGGACAACGAAGAACTTTCGCTGCCGATGCACCGTCTGCGTCAGGAGCCGCGGCCGGGCGTCGTCGCGTGGCGCGGAGAGATTAATCTTGCCAGCGGCCAGCCGCGTCGGCGCTATAGCTTCAAGCTGCTGTGGGCCGACCGGCAGCGCTGGTTTACCCCGCAGGGCTTTAACCGCTTCCCGCCGGCGCGGCTGGAGCAGTTTGCGGTCGATCTGCCGGACAGCGGCCCGCAGTGGGTTGCCGATCAGGTCTTTTATCAAATCTTTCCTGACCGCTTTGCGCGCAGCGAACCGCGCGCCGCCGATCAGGATCGGCCCTACCATCACCACGCTGCCGGACAGGATATCGTACAGAAACAGTGGGATGAACCGTTAACCGGCGAGGCGGGTGGCTCAACCTTTTACGGCGGCGATCTGGACGGTATCAGCGAGAAGCTGCCGTATCTCAAGCAGCTCGGCGTCACGGCGCTGTACCTGAATCCGGTGTTTGTCGCGCCGAGCGTGCATAAATACGATACCGAAGATTATCGTCGCGTTGATCCGCAGTTCGGCGGCGACGCCGCGCTGCTGCGCCTGCGGCACAATACGCAGCGGGAAGGGATGCGTCTGATCCTCGACGGCGTGTTCAACCACACCGGAGATTCGCACGTCTGGTTTGACCGCCACCAGCGCGGCAGCGGCGGCGCCTGCCACAACGCGGATTCACCGTGGCGCGACTGGTTCACCTTTTCCCCCGAGGGCGAGGCGCACAACTGGCTGGGCTACGCCAGCCTACCGAAGCTGGACTACCGGTCGACCAGCCTGATTAACGAAATCTACGCCGGTGAAGACAGCATCGTGCGCCACTGGCTGAAAGCGCCGTGGAGCATGGACGGCTGGCGCCTGGACGTGGTGCATATGCTGGGTGAGGGCGGCGGGGCGCGCAATAATCTGCGCCATATTGCCGGTATAACCCAGGCGGCGAAGGAGACACAGCCGGAATCCTTTGTTTTTGGAGAACATTTTGGCGACGCGCGCCAGTGGCTGCAGGCCGATGTCGAAGATGCGGCGATGAACTATCGCGGGTTTACCTTCCCGCTGTGGGGCTTCCTGGCGAATACCGATATCTCTTACGATCCGCAGAAAATAGATGCGCAAACCTGCGTGGCATGGATGGATAACTACCGCGCCGGGCTGTCGCACCAGCAGCAGCTGCGGATGTTTAACCAGCTGGATAGCCACGATACGGCGCGCTTTAAGTCGCTGCTGGGTAAGGACGTCGCGCGTCTGCCGCTGGCGGTGGTCTGGCTGTTCTGCTGGCCGGGGGTGCCGTGCATTTACTACGGCGACGAAGTGGGCGTTGACGGCAATAACGATCCTTTCTGCCGTAAGCCCTTCCCGTGGGACCCGGCTTTGCAGGATGCGACGCTGCTGGGCCTGTATAAACGCATGGCGAAGCTGCGCAGGGCGAACCAGGCGCTGCGCTACGGCGGCTGTCAGGTGATTTACGCCGAAGAAAACGTGGTGGTGTTTGCCCGGGTGTATAAAAATCAGCGCGTGCTGGTGGCTATCAACCGCGGTGAAGCCTGTGAAGTGGTGGTGGAGGATTCCCCGCTGCTGGACGTCGGCGAATGGCAGCTCAAAGAGGGCGGCGGGGCGCTGTATGACGGCGTGCTGACGCTTCCGGCCATCTCCGCCAGCGTGTGGTTTAGCCGTCAGGGATAAAGCTGATGTAGAGGCGGCCCGCGCTGGGCCGCCTTGCTGGCAAAATCATCGACGTGAATTTGCGGCTGCTCGACTGGGTGATTGCCGTTGAGCGACTGCGTTGTTTCCGCCAGCGGATGGCCGGGGGCGACAGCAAATACGTTAACCAGCCTCCGGCGCTGTGCCCTGCAATGGCGTCGTCGACCTAATAGCGGTTCTGTGAGCCAAACAGCTCGATGCGCCGCGCAATCATCTCGCGCACCGGCTTCAGCCCCTGATTGATCACCTTACGCGGGTCGTTCACATCGTGACCGGTATCGGCAGAAAACAGGGCCTTCACCTCCTGGCACCAGGCGTACATATTTTCGGTATTGACGTTAATTTTGGCCGTACCGCAGGCAATGGCCTTACGCATGTCGTCGTCGGCAATGCCGGTGCCGCCGTGCAGCACCAGCGGAACCTTAACCCGCTCCGCGATGGCCTTCATCTCCGTAAACCCGAGCTTTGCCTTGCCTTTGTACAGCCCGTGGGTCGAGCCTAACGCCGCCGCCAGACAATCGACCTGAGTTTCGCTGACCAGGGTGTAGCACTCCTGCGGGTCGGCATAAATCACCGTCGAGTTGACGATCCCGTCTTCGCTCCCGGCGATGGTTCCCAGCTCGGCCTCAACCGAAATGCCTCGACTGTGCGCCAGCTCGACCAGATGGCGGGTGATGGCCAGGTTTTCGCTGAACGGCAGGTGCGAACCATCAAACATGATAGAGCCTGAATCCGGCCTCAATAGCCGCTTCGCAGGCCTCTTGGGTGGTTCCGTGATCGAGATGCAGGGCGACCGGAATATCAATGCCTAAATAATCGATCGCGTTAACCACGATGTCATGAATACATTTCAATCCCAGCATATGCTTAACGGTGCCGCCGGAGACGCCTAAAATAACCGGAGAGCGTAGCTGTTGTCCGGTGCTTAATACCGCGCCGACCCATTCCAGATTATTAATATTGAACTGCCCTACGGCGTAACCGTTCCGCAGGGCATGCTGAAGCATGTCCTTCATAGAAACTAACATGATCACCTCTCGATATTGATTAACGAAAATTATTCACCAAAATATTGCGTTAAGTTTCTTTCGTAGTTATTTAACGAGTTATGGACGACGGCAAGGTCGGGCATTGATTCGCGTACGCCCTTTTTCTCAATAGAGATTGCGGCGGTCAGGCTGGCAAACAAAATAATATTGTCGATATGCCACGAGTAGTGCACGCCATAGGTAAACGCTCCGTGGAATACGTCCCCGGCGCCGGTGGTATCGACAACGTTGCACAGCCAGGCAGGAACAATTTGCAGCATGCCGTTTTTTAAAAATGCGCAGCCTTTTTCCCCCAGAGTAATAAAGGCGTCGCCGCGACAAATATTATTTAGATCGATCAGCGCCGCTTTAATTTCAACTTCGGTATCCAGCGCGCGATACCCCATATAGTCGCGGGCAAAATGTTCGCTAACCACAAAGTAATCGGTCCAGGCCGCCAGCTTAATATTGCTGGCGCGCAGCGAACCACCGTCCATAACCACCCTGGCCGCTGGCAGTTTCTTTATAATATATTCACTGAGTTCCGCTTCGTGCCCATCAATTAATAGCGTTACCGGTTCCTCTGACTCAATGAGCCGCGTGGCCAAATCATCAATTTTCAGCTTCTGGTCGTAGGTCAGCGAAGGCGGCGTCTGCATTTTGCGGGTAATAATCGTCCTTGAGCCCGTTAAGCGATTCACCAGCACCGATGCCAGCGGGGTGATCATTTCATCGGAGAAGACGACCTGGCTGGTATCGACTCCGGCCTCGGCAAACTCATCGATAATACGCTGGCCGTAGAGATCCTTATTCAAGTGGCCAATGTAGTAAACATCTTCACCCCACAGGCCCAGCAGCCACGCTGCATTTGCTGCCGGGCCGCCGCCGCTCTCGATAAAATCGTGGCAGAAATTTTTGGTATTCTCCTGCGGCCATTCGTTAAGAAAAAAGAACTGATCGAAACATGAAAACCCAATGGACAAGATAGCCATAACAACTCCTGATTATTTTGTCAGCTGCGGGAGGTAATCCCTTCCCGCAGGGAAAAATGAAACCGTTTATTCATTTTTCTTATCCGCAGTGAGCTCCTCATAGCTGAGGGTGTCACCGACTACGCGAACTGAACGGAAGCAGAATGGCACCAGCAGCGCCACCAGAAGCGCCAGGCAGATGAGATAAATCGTTATCTGCCCAAAGTGGGTGAATGCATTACCGATGATGATGCCCCAGACCGCGAAGTCGAAGTCGGCGAAGGTGCTATTCTCAAAGCCGAGGCCACCCAAAGCCGGAAGCAGCATCGCCGGCAGGAACGCAAGGAATATGCCGCCGATAAATGAGGCGATGACGCAGCCGCGTTTGCCGCCCAGCTTATCGGCAAAGACCCCGGACGTTCCGCCGCAGAAGAAGTGCGGCACCATGCCCGGGATAATCAGCGCCATGCCAAACGCGCCGAGGAACAGCATGCCGACCAGGCCGCCAACGAACGAGCTGATAAACCCTACGACGACGGCGGTTGGGCTGAAGGTAAAAAATACCGCACAGTCGACGGCGGGGATGGAGTTTGGTATCAGCTTCTGGCTGATCCCCTGGAACGCCGGGACGAGATCGCCGAGGATCAGTCGTACGCCGTTGTAAACGATGGCGACGCCGACCGCGAACTGCAGGCCGGTAAGGATAGAGAAGATCAGCATATTCTGATCGGTTATCGTACGCAGGTACGTCGTGCCCGCGACGGCGCTGCAGACAAAGTAGATAACAAACATCACGATCCCGGTGGTGACCGTGGTGTCGCGCAGAAAGCCCCATTTCTCTGAGATTTCGGTATCGGCAAATGAATTTGCCGGATTGCCGGTTTTCGTCGCGATCCAGGCCGAGATGTAGTAGCCCAGGGAGCCGAAGTGCCCCATCGCAATACCGCCATCTTCGGTAACCTGTTTGGTATAGCGTTGACCGATTGCCGGAGAAATCGCTGACCATGAGCCCAGCAGGAACCCGCCGATTAACACCAGCATCCAGCCGTGGAATTCTGCCGCCTGCAGCACCGCGGAGAACAGGCATGCCAGGAAGAAAGAGTGGTGTCCGGTAAGAAAAATATATTTGTACTTGGTGCAGCGGGCAATCAGCAGATTGAAAATAAAACCTAATAGCAAAATGCTCATGGTTTCCACGCCCAGCATTTTTTGCGCGACGGAAACGATGGCTTCGTTATTAGGGATTACTCCGCGAATATTAAAACCGGCTTCAATAATACCGCCGAGGGGGTTGAGGTTTGCCACAATAACCCCTGCGCCGGCGCTTAACATCAAATAGCCTAATATTGGCTTTAAGGTTCCGGTAAGTAATTTATTGCCCGGAGAGCGCAGCGCCACTAAACCGACGAATGCGATAATGCCCATCAGAAACGCGGGTTGACTAAATATTTCCGCTAAGAAGCTAAGAATAGCCTGCATGGTCGTTCCCTCAATAATGATTAAGAGTGAGTCGCAGCAATTTTGGTGAGCGCTTCAGTAATATCTTCAGCAATTTTTGCTTTGTGCACATAGCTGCGAATAATGGCGACGTTGCAGCGTGCAGGAAACTGGCTTGCCAGCTCTTTTATTGTGACGTAGAGGTCGGCCTTTTCTCCTACCGCGTTGGCAAAATCAACGGAAGCGACGTCGGCTTTAATTCCTAATTCATCGCATATTTTTTTGACATTATTCGCAGCCATTAATGAACTGCCAATACCGTTACCACAAACCGTTCTGATAACTAACATAATGACTACTCCATTTGCTTTTGGATGAAATGTAATACTGAATGGATGTCATGCTCCTGCTGAAGAAACGTGACAATATCTGACTCAATCAGCGAGGCGATCAGCTGGATCATTTTTATATGACTATTCGCATCCGCCCCGGCGATGGAGATGATGACGTTCACCGGATCAAACTCTTCATGGCCAAACGCGATCGGCTGTTGGGTGGTGATTAAGGAGAAACCCGTTCGCCATGCGCCTTTTTCCGGCCGGGCGTGAGGCATCGCCAGGCCGTGGTCGATAACTATCGCCGGACCAAAATCCCGATACACCTCGACCATCGCATTAATATATTCCGGGCGGCAAATATTTTGCCGGACAAGCAGCGTTCCGGCGCATTCGATCGCCTGCTCGGCTGTGGAAATATTCTGCTGAAGCGCAATTAATGTAGGGTTAAAAATAATGTCCATCATCCGATCCTTAATACCTTCATATTCCTGAATCAGATCATGAACAAAGATATCAACAAAAATTATGGTGCAGATCACATATGGATTTTTAAATATTGAAGCCGATCACATCGAAGAGATTGGGGAAATATTTTTCTCGAACGGATAAATTTTATTATGTCGTTATATATCAACTGCTTATAATTTTTTATTTTTCCGGGGGAGGAACCGCCGGAGGGAGAGAATGGGCCTGCGTCTTAATTTAAAATGAAAAAATGCAGCGCTTATCACAAATATCAGGGCGCTTTTTCAGCAAAGTTTGAACGGGGTTGCAAAAAAAGCCGTGCAGAGGGGGCTTTTACCCCTTTAGGGTATCCGCCGCCTATTTCCAGCAGCCGCCAGGCCGGGCGTAAAGCAACAAAAAAGGCTCGCCGCGGCGAGCCTTTTTATGAACGGCAGCCGATTACAGGCTGGAAACGTTCTCGGTCAGGTATTTAGCCACGCCTTCCGGAGAAGCGGCCATCCCTTCTTTACCTTTTTCCCACTGTGCCGGGCACACTTCGCCGTGCTCTTCGTGGAACTGCAGCGCGTCAACCATACGCAGCATTTCGTCGATGTTACGGCCCAGCGGCAGGTCGTTAACCACCTGGTGACGAACAACTCCGTTGGCGTCGATCAGGAAGGAGCCGCGCAGCGCAACGCCTTCGTCCGGATGTTCGATACCGTAGGCTTTCTGGATTTCACGCTTGATGTCAGCAACCATCGCGTATTTAACCGGACCGATGCCGCCCTGGTCTACCGGGGTGTTACGCCATGCGTTGTGAACGAATTCGGAATCGAAGGAAACGCCAACAACTTCTACGCCGCGCTTCTGGAATTCTTCATAGCGTTTGTCAAAAGCGATCAGCTCAGACGGGCATACGAAGGTGAAGTCCATCGGCCAGAAGAACAGTACGGTTGCTTTACCGTTGGTGTGCTGTTTGAAGTTGAACTTCTCAACGATTTCGCCGTTACCTAAAACTGCTGCCGCGGTAAAATCCGGAGCCTGACGAGTTACCAGAACCATATGATTCTCCTGTTAATACTAAGGTTAATTGAAACGCAACGCGGGCAAGTATAGGGACAGGTTCATGCGAACTCAACGTGACGTTGACAATCAATGAGATAGGTTTTGCCTATCAATTTATATCGGAAAACGGTGTTCAGAATAGTCTTTCTGTGAGAAAGCGCAATCTTTATAGTTCGCGCCTGGTGGCCTGCGCCATCATGCGCGGGTAAAAAAGCCAGAACTGCCGCTCCAGTTTGTCATAGTGGGTATCGAGGTCCTGCCACGAGTCGCGCAGGGCGTCGAGGCGCGGGCGACGGCTGGCCATGCCGTTGAGAACGCTCTGAATAAAGTCCATATCTTCGTAGCGTTCAAGCCAGCGCTCCGACCACAAATAGGCATTGAGATTGACGAAGCGCGGCGGCGAGTCCGGCAATATGGTCGCCACCTGAGAATGGGCATAGCGGACGAACTCGCTGAGCGGCATATCGGGCGAGACGCGGTCCCAGTGGCGGGAGAGGAAGTGATCCCACATGACGTCGAGCGTAATTGGCGCCACGCGCCGGGTTTGCGGACGAAACCACTGCCGGGCGGCCTTAACTTCCGCCAGATTGTCGGTCATGACGTCGATGCGCCGATGCATAAAAATGCCGTCGACAATGTCGACCGGGAAGTCTGCCTGGGGATTGCCGCGAACGAAATCGGCCAGAAGATTGCCGGGCAGCGAGCTGTCGGCGAGATGGGCTAAGTGCAGGTGCGCAAGAAAATTCATATACCTTTTATCCTTCAAACTGCCTCTTTGTTGGCTTCGGCTACCCGGCTCATCTTTGAGCCTCGCCCTTCCGGGCCGCCACTCCGCGGCGTTCAAATCCGTTCCTGACAGATTTGTCGCTCGCCCGGCCATATACTCATGTAAGCCCCGGGAATTAATGAGGGACATTCCTGTCCCTCACCGAAGGCAGCCCGCGGCTGTTAAAATTCGTTCCTGACGAATTTGTCATTCAGCTGCCGCGTCGATGCATCTTGAATGGTTTTGTGGATAGATTATGTTATTCATCCAGAGGGGTAAAGGTTGCAGGGAGAACGCCCCGGCACTAGACTACCCGCCTCTTTATTTAGTCTGAGCCACCGTCATGCGCGTTACCGATTTTTCCTTTGAACTACCCGAATCCCTGATCGCCCACTATCCGCAGCCCGAGCGCAGTAGCTGCCGCTTGCTGTCGTTAGAGGGGCCGACGGGCGCGCTGACGCACGGCACTTTCACCGATCTGCTCGATAAGCTCAACCCCGGCGATCTGCTGGTCTTTAACAATACCCGGGTGATCCCGGCGCGCCTGTTCGGGCGTAAGGCCAGCGGCGGCAAGATTGAAGTGCTGGTCGAGCGCATGCTTGATGACAAACGTATTCTGGCGCACATCCGCGCCTCGAAGGCGCCGAAGCCGGGCGCCGATCTGCTGCTGGGCGATGATGAAAGCATCCAGGCCACGATGGTGGCGCGCCACGACGCGCTGTTTGAAGTCGAGTTTAACGACCCACGTCCGGTGCTGGATATTCTCAACAGCATCGGCCATATGCCGCTGCCGCCCTATATCGACCGCCCGGATGAAGATGCCGACCGCGAGCTGTACCAGACCGTTTATAGCGCCAGACCGGGCGCGGTAGCCGCGCCGACCGCGGGCCTGCACTTTGACGAACCGCTGCTGGAGAAGCTGCGCGAGAAGGGCGTTGAGATGGCGTTCGTGACGCTGCACGTCGGCGCGGGGACGTTCCAGCCGGTGCGCGTGGACAGCATTGAAGATCACATCATGCACGCCGAATACGCCGAAGTCCCGCAGGATGTGGTTGATGCGGTGCTGGCCGCCAAAGCGCGCGGCAGCCGCGTTATCGCCGTGGGAACGACCTCGGTACGTTCGCTGGAGAGCGCGGCCCAGGCGGCAAAAAACGATCTCATCGAGCCCTTCTTCGGCGACACGAAGATTTTTATCTATCCGGGATATCAGTACAAAGCGGTAGATGCGCTGGTCACCAACTTCCATCTGCCTGAATCCACTCTGATTATGCTGGTTTCGGCGTTTGCCGGCTATCAGCACACCATGAACGCCTATAAGGCTGCGGTAGAACAAAAATATCGCTTTTTTAGCTACGGGGACGCGATGTTTATCACGTACAATCCGCGGGCTATTTTTGAGCGTGTCGGGGAATAACTCCGCGACATGAGTGTTTAACGTCAGACTGTTTTTCTGACGCAGGAGTTAAAATGAAATTTGAACTGGATACCACCGACGGTCGCGCCCGCCGCGGTCGCCTGGTGTTTGAGCGCGGCGTGGTTGAAACGCCTGCCTTTATGCCCGTCGGGACCTACGGTACCGTTAAAGGGATGACGCCGGAAGAAGTTGAAGCCACCGGCGCGCAGATCATTCTGGGCAACACGTTCCACCTGTGGCTGCGTCCTGGTCAGGAGATCATGAAGCTGCACGGCGATCTGCACGACTTTATGCAGTGGAAAGGGCCGATTCTTACCGATTCCGGCGGCTTTCAGGTCTTCAGTCTCGGCGATATCCGCAAGATAACCGAGCAGGGCGTACACTTCCGCAACCCGATCAACGGCGATCCTATCTTCCTCGATCCGGAAAAATCGATGGAGATTCAGTTCGATCTCGGCTCCGATATCGTGATGATCTTCGACGAATGTACGCCGTATCCGGCGGAGTGGGATTACGCGAAACGTTCGATGGAAATGTCTCTGCGCTGGGCGCAGCGCAGCCGCGACCGCTTTGACGGCCTGGGCAACAAAAACGCGCTCTTCGGTATCATTCAGGGCAGCGTTTACGAAGATTTACGTGATATCTCCGTTAAAGGTCTGGTAGATATCGGTTTTGATGGCTACGCTGTCGGCGGTTTGGCTGTCGGCGAGCCGAAGGAAGACATGCACCGTATCCTCGAGCACGTCTGCCCGCAGATCCCGGCGGATAAACCGCGCTATCTGATGGGCGTCGGCAAACCTGAAGATCTGGTTGAAGGGGTACGTCGCGGTATCGATATGTTCGACTGCGTTATGCCTACGCGTAACGCGCGTAACGGTCACCTTTTCGTCACCGATGGCGTGGTGAAGATTCGTAATGCGAAGCATAAAAGCGACACCGCGCCGCTGGATGCCGAGTGTGATTGCTATACGTGTCGCAATTATTCACGCGCTTACTTGCATCATCTCGATCGTTGCAACGAAATATTGGGCGCGCGCCTCAATACCATTCATAACCTTCGCTACTATCAGCGCTTAATGGCTGGTTTACGCAAGGCTATTGAAGAGGGTAAATTAGAGAGCTTCGTGGCCGATTTTTACCAACGTCAGGGACGAACCGTTCCGCCTTTGAACGTTGATTAATTTTAATAATGAGGGAATTTCAATGAGCTTTTTCATTTCTGATGCGGCAGCAGCAACCGGTGGCGCAGCGCAGAGCAGCCCGATGTCTCTGATCCTGATGCTGGTGGTGTTTGGTCTGATTTTTTACTTCATGATCCTGCGCCCACAGCAGAAACGCACCAAAGAACATAAAAATCTGATGAGCTCCATCGCCAAGGGTGATGAAGTGCTGACGAATGGTGGCCTGGTGGGTCGCGTCACTAAAGTTGCCGAAAGCGGATATATTGCTATCGCACTGAACGACACCACTGAAGTGGTTATCAAACGTGACTTCGTAGCCGCCGTTCTGCCGAAAGGCACCATGAAGGCGCTGTAATCCACTTTTCCCTAAGGGAACTGCCGTGTTAAACCGTTATCCTTTGTGGAAGTACGTCATGCTGGTCGTCGTCATTGTCGTCGGCCTGCTGTACGCGCTCCCCAACCTGTATGGTGAGGATCCGGCCGTTCAAATCACTGGCGCGCGCGGCGTCGCCGCCAGTGAGCAAACGCTGATCCAGGTCCAGAAAACGTTACAAGAAGAAAAAATTACCGCTAAGTCTGTGGCACTGGAAGAGGGCGCAATCCTTGCGCGCTTCGACACCACCGATGTCCAGCTGCGCGCGCGCGAAGCGCTGGTAGAGGTGTTAGGCGATAAGTACGTCGTGGCGCTGAACCTTGCGCCGGCAACCCCGCGCTGGCTGGCCGCCATTTACGCTGAGCCGATGAAGCTCGGGCTTGATCTGCGTGGCGGCGTGCACTTCCTGATGGAAGTCGACATGGACACCGCGCTGGGCAAACTGCAGGAACAAAATATCGATAGCCTGCGCAGCGAGCTGCGCGATAAAGGCATTCCTTACTCCACCGTGCGTAAAGAAGACAATTTTGGTCTGAGCATCGCTTTCCGCGACGGTACCGCGCGCGATCAGGCTATCTCTTATCTTAGCCCGCGCCACCGCGACCTGGTTATCTCCACTCAGGGCAGCACCGGCCTGAAAGCCGTAATGACCGACGAGCGCCTGAAAGAGGCTCGCGAATACGCCGTGCAGCAGAACATCAACATTCTGCGTAACCGTGTAAACCAGCTCGGCGTTGCCGAACCGCTGGTGCAGCGTCAGGGCGCCGACCGCATCGTGGTTGAGCTGCCGGGTATTCAGGACACCGCGCGCGCGAAAGAAATTCTTGGCGCCACCGCCACCCTGGAGTTCCGTCTGGTCAACAGCAACGTTGACAGCGCCGCAGCCGCTTCCGGCCGCGTCCCGGGCGACTCTGAAGTCAAAGATACGCGTGAAGGTCGGCCGGTTGTGCTGTACAAGCGCGTGATTCTGACCGGTGACCACATTACCGACTCCACTTCCAGCATGGACGAGTTCAACCAGCCGCAGGTTAACATCTCCCTGGACAGCGCCGGCGGCAACATCATGTCTAACTTCACCAAGGACAACATCGGTAAGCCGATGGCGACCCTGTTTGTGGAGTACAAAGACAGCGGTAAGAAAGACGCCAACGGTCGCGCCATTCTGGCGAAAGAGGAAGAGGTGATTAACATCGCCAACATCCAGTCTCGCCTGGGCAACAGCTTCCGTATCACCGGTATCAGCAACCCGAACGAAGCGCGTCAGCTCTCTCTGCTGCTGCGTGCCGGTGCGCTGATTGCGCCGATTCAGATCGTTGAAGAACGTACTATCGGTCCAACCCTGGGGATGCAGAACATCAAGCAGGGCCTGGAAGCGTGTCTCGCCGGTCTGGTGGTGTCGATCCTGTTCATGATTTTCTTCTATAAGAAATTCGGCCTGATCGCGACCTCTGCGCTGGTGGCGAACCTGGTGCTGATCGTCGGTATCATGTCCCTGCTGCCGGGGGCGACGCTGAGTATGCCGGGGATCGCGGGTATCGTGCTCACCCTTGCGGTGGCGGTCGATGCTAACGTACTGATCAACGAGCGTATTAAAGAAGAGTTGAGCAACGGACGTTCCGTTCAGCAGGCGATTGATGAAGGTTACCGGGGCGCATTCAGCTCGATCTTCGATGCGAACATTACGACGTTGATCAAAGTTATCATCCTGTACGCGGTCGGTACCGGTGCCATTAAAGGGTTTGCTATTACCACCGGTATCGGCGTAGCGACCTCGATGTTTACCGCTATCGTCGGCACCCGTGCCATCGTGAACCTGCTGTACGGCGGCAAGCGCGTTAAAAAGCTGTCTATCTGAGGAGTGCGTTGTGGCACAGGAATATACTGTTGAACAATTGAACCACGGCCGTAAAGTCTATGACTTTATGCGCTGGGACTACTGGGCTTTCGGCATTTCCGGTTTTCTGCTGATCGCCGCCATCGTGGTGATGGGCGTGCGCGGGTTTAACTGGGGTCTGGATTTCACCGGCGGTACGGTGATTGAAATTACTCTCGAAAAACCAGCCGAACTGGACCAGATGCGCGAAGCGCTGCAGAAGGCGGGCTTTGAAGAGCCGCAGGCTGCAGAACTTCGGCAGCAGCCGCGACATCATGGTGCGTATGCCGCCGGTACATGATACCAACGTCAGCCAGGAGCTGGGCAGCAAGGTCGTGAGCGTGATTAACGCGGCGACCAGCCAGGACGCGACGGTTAAACGAATCGAATTCGTGGGGCCGAGCGTCGGGGCCGATCTTGCACAAAGCGGCGCGATGGCGCTGCTGGCGGCGCTGATCTGTATCCTGGTGTACGTCGGTTTCCGCTTCGAGTGGCGTCTTGCCGCCGGGGTGGTTATCGCCCTGGCGCACGATGTGGTCATTACGATGGGCATCCTCTCGCTGTTCCATATCGAGATTGACCTGACCATCGTCGCCTCGCTGATGTCGGTTATCGGCTACTCGCTGAACGACAGCATCGTGGTATCTGACCGTATTCGTGAAAACTTCCGTAAGATCCGCCGCGGTACGCCGTACGAGATCTTCAACGTGTCGTTGACCCAGACGCTGCATCGTACGTTGATCACTTCCGGGACCACGTTGGTGGTGATCCTGATGCTGTACCTCTTTGGTGGTCCGGTTCTCGAAGGCTTCTCGCTGACGATGCTGATCGGTGTCTCCATCGGTACGGCCTCTTCTATCTACGTGGCGTCCGCGCTGGCGCTGAAGCTGGGCATGAAGCGCGAGCATATGCTGCAGCAGAAAGTCGAGAAAGAAGGGGCGGATCAGCCGTCAATTCTGCCGTAAGGCAGTCCCGTTCTGATAACGCAATCCCGGTCGCAAGGCCGGGATTTTTTTATTACAGCTTCGCCAATTTTGGTTACTCTCCATTATCCGCATTTTATGACATGGAGTAACGCCAATGGCCGTCGTAACCCTCTCCGCAGTACCGCAACCGACCCTCTGGCACGACGTGCCCAGCGTGACGCTCAGCGATGAAACCTTACGCCAGCGCAAAGCAAAGGTGCTGACGCAGATGCGCCGGTGCGGCGTTGATACGCTGGTTGTGTATGCCGATAAAGAGCACGGCGGCAACTTTGAGTATCTCACCGGGTTTATTCCGCGTTTTGAAGAGGCGCTGCTGGTGCTGCACGGCGATGGCGAAGCGGTGCTGGTGCTGGGCAATGAAAACCTCAAGCTGGCGGCCAGCGCCCGTCTGGCGAACCGGGCGCTCCATGCGCCGTGGTTCTCGTTGCCAAATCAGCCGATGGACGGTGATAAAACGCTGGCGCAGCTGCTGCAGGAGGCCGGCGTGGAGGCCGGGAAAAACATCGGCCTGGCGGGCTGGAAGCTGTTTACCGGCAGCGCTGACGATACGGCGCAGATGTTCGATATCCCGGCCTTTATCGTCGATGCGCTGCGCCTCGCCGCCGGGCCGCAGGCGACGCTACGCAACGCCACGGGGATATTTATCGCCCCGGACGGTGGAGCGAGAACGCTCAACACCGCCAACGAGCTGGCGCATTACGAATATGGCGCTAACCTCGCGTCGACGGCGATCCTCACGGCGTTGAACGCCATCGAGCCGGGAAAAACGGAAAAACAGATCGGCGCGCTGCTGGCGGCGGAAGGCCAGCCCAACAACGTGGTGATGATAGCCGCCACCGGGGATCGCTTCGCCTACGCGAACCTTTATCCCGGCGATAAAGTCATTCAGGTCGGGGATAAATTCTCGCTGACCACCGGCTTTAAAGGGGGGCTGAGCAGCCGGGCGGCGTACGTGGTGCGCGACGACTCCGAGCTGGCGCCGGAGGTGGCGGACTATCTGCAGGTGGTGGCGAAACCCTATTTTTGCGCGGTGGTCAGCTGGCTGGAGAATCTGCGTATCGGCATGCGCGGCGGCGACATGTATGACCTTATCGAGCGGGTCCTGCCGAAGGCGGAGTACCGCTGGCATCTGAATCCGGGGCATCTGGTGGCCGATGAAGAGTGGCTCTGTTCGCCCATCGGGCCGAACTCCGACGCCCGCCTGCAGAGCGGGATGATCCTGCAAATCGACATTATTCCTTCGCGGGCGGGCTACGCCGGCGCCAGTATTGAAGACACCGTGGCGCTGGCGGACGACTCTCTGCGCCACGAGCTGGCGCAGGCCTATCCGGAGCTCTGGCAGCGTATCGTCGCCCGGCGTCGCTACATTCGGGAGCAGCTGGGGATTGCGCTGCCGGAGGAAGTGCTGCCGTTTTCCAACACCGTGGGCTATCTCCGTCCCTGGCTGCTGGATAAGCAGCGGGCCCTGGTTTGCTCGGCGGGTTAATCGCAGACGGCGATCGCTCCTGACAGTACGCTGTCAGGAGTCCTGCCGTAGACTCCTCCTGAACCCAAACAGTGGACAGGAGGATGTATGAACAACGTAATTAACTGGTTTGAAATTCCGGTCGCCGATATGGATCGCGCGGTGGCGTTTTATGAGCCGGTGCTGCAGGTGGCGCTGCGGCGGGAAAATATGGATGGCGCAGAAATGGCCGTTTTCCCGTATCAGGATCCGGCGCCCGGCGGCGCGCTGGCCAAGTTTGATGGGATTCAACCTGCCGACCAGGGATGCGTTATCTATCTGCATACTGACAATCTGGCCGCCACCCTTGACCGCGTAAATTCCGCCGGCGGGAGCTGCGTCTTTGGCCCGCTTGAGCTGGCGAACGATATAGGCGCCATCGCGCTGTTTATTGATAGCGAAGGTAACCGGCTTGGCCTGCATCAGCCGAAGAACCTGCCCCAGTAATGCTCAATGACGCCTGTGGGACAGCCCATGGACAATAAGAGAAACGAAAATGAGCCGACGCGCCGACCGCCTTTTTCAAATCGTGCAGATCCTACGGGGGAGAAGGCTAACCACCGCCGGGCTGCTGGCGGAGCGGCTCGGCGTATCGGAGCGCACCATCTATCGGGATATCCGCGACCTGTCGCTTTCCGGCGTGCCGGTGGAGGGCGAGACCGGCAGCGGATATCGCCTGCTGGCAGGCTACAGTTTACCGCCCCTGATGCTGACGACCCAGGAGTCGGAAGCGCTGGTGGCCGCCATTCGGCTGCTGCAAACCTGGGGAGGCGAATCGCTATCCCGGGCGCTGGAGTCGGCTCAGGAAAAGGTGCTCGCGATTTTACCTGAGGAGAGCCGGCGCAAGGCCGAGCAATCGCGGCTGTTTGCGCCGGACTTTGGCGTTCAGGGCTATAGCAAGGCGCAGTTCGATCTGGTGCATCGAGCGGTTTCCGGTCAGCGGGTGCTGGCGCTGCGCTATCGCGACGAAGCGGGAAAGGTATCGCAGCGCGAAGTGCTGCCGCTGGGACTCTTTTTCTGGGGCGAGCGCTGGCTGCTGGTGAGCTGGTGCGAGCTCCGCGATGATTACCGCTGCTTTCGTCTCGACCGTTGTCTGGAAGTGGCTGCCACCGGGCGCCTTTTCAGCGAGCGGGCCGACCGTTCATTGAGTGATTTTCTGCGTAAGGTGAGGTGCGAAGATCGTCAAGCATAAAGCGGGTCAATCGATCTCCCCGGCGCAGAGGCCGGGGAGCATCCAGGCAGGATTAGAAGTTGTAGCCCACCACGAAGTATCCACCCCAGCCGGTCGAGCGAACGTTGAAGTCGCCGTCGCCGAAGTTCAGATTCGCGTCATTCGCCCACTGGCCGCCGTTATGGAAGTAACGCGCCACGACCGAGTAGTGCCAGTGCGCGTAGTTCAGCGACAGGATGTGGCTGGAAGCGATGGAGTTGCTGGTGCGCGCGTGTTTGCCGTTCTGGTCGTAGAAGTTGTCATCGCCCAGATCGGAGCCCCAGTCAAAGTTGGTGAAGCCGATATAGCTCAGCGAGCCGCCCCACAGGTCGGTCAGCGGAACAAAGTATTTCACCTTGAAGCGGTAGCCATCCCACTCGTTTTCGTTGGATGCGCCGTAGTTCTGCCACTGGTATTTAGCGTAGACGTTCAGGGAGAGGCTCATTGGCAGGCCGGTATCGATGTCGGTACCCAGACCCATATACCAGGTGCTCTGACGACCGGACGCGTTGCGGCCCATATCGTAGATGTAGTTGTTAGCGAAATACCACTCTTTGAACGGACCGAAGCTCAGATCGGTATTGGTCAGCTTGTCGATGGAGAAACGCGGCTCAATTTCCATAAACAGCGGGGAACCGTGGTTCCAGATACCTTTCGCATTGGTGTTACCGCCGAAGAATACCGGTGCATCCATATAACCGTAGAAATCAAACCAGTCTTTCTTGGCAAACGCTTCGTATTCGAGGTAGGTATCGTTGCGGATTTGCGGCCCAAAACGGGTGTGGTAGCTACCCACCACGTTTACACTCTGGTGCCACCAATCAGACAGGTACTGCGGTTTGTCGTTTTCTGCCGCGCCGGCAGTGAAAGATGCGGAGAGCGCCACGACGGCGCTTGCTGCCAGTAATGTTTTTTTCATATTGATGCCACTGTTTAAATTGAGCCGAAAGGCGTGAAGAAATTTGCCGAAGCGTATCTAAATATTTCGTATTTCTGTGGCGTCTATTATAGGAATCATTGCTCACAAAAATACGTGTTGTTTCACATAACGAAAACATGCGTAATCGATTGCGTTCACGATTCTATGCATTTCTTGACAGAATGCCACTGAAATTCATCACTGATGCCTATTTTTTCTGAACTGTTACGAAAAATTGTAAATGGATTTTTGGCGGGGGAAGCCGGACGTCAGAAACGCCCGGCGGGGAGCTTACTGCGCGTCTGCGGGCTGAATATCGTGGATGCGTACGAAGCCTAACCGTTCCGGCGTGACGCCGCTGAGGCGTAGTGGAATGTCGACGTCGCTCGGCGCCAGAACGCTGGCGGGCGCGCTAATCAGCTGGTCGTGGACGTTGACCTCCCGGTAGCTCTCGGTGGTGCCGCTGATTTCCCCGGAGGCGACGGTTGCGCTAAACGCCGGCAGCGGATCGTTTGATTCGCCCTGAATACGCAGCGTCAGGCGGGTGCCGTCGCCGTCAGGGGTAATATCGCGCAGCGACATGCGCAGGGTGCCTATCTGGCTGTTCAGCCGGGCGGGTGTTTTCGCGGCGGGCAGCAGGTATACGCCGCTGCTGGACTTCGCGTTAAGGGCGTTTTGCTGGGTAATTTTCACCGTTTGCTGACTGAGCTCGGTCATCTCCTTGCTCAAGGTGCTTACGCTCTGATGCATCTGGCGAACTTCGCTTTGCTGAGCGCAGGCGCTGAGCGTAAAAAGGCTACCCACAATCGCCAGCTTCAAATAACGTCTTGTCATGGTCGGGATTCCGTTAACAGAGGGATGCTTAATGGTAGATCGTTTGCATAAGCGCACTATAGATCCTTTGTCTCAAAAGCTCTTTCTTTGTAGTCGGGTCACTTCGCGGTAAACTATCTGCCAGTTTAACTTGATGCCAGGACGCGCTATGCATTGCCCTTTCTGTTTCGCCGTAGATACTAAAGTGATCGACTCTCGCCTGGTGGGGGAGGGCTCTTCTGTGCGTCGTCGTCGGCAGTGCCTGGTCTGCAATGAACGCTTCACCACCTTCGAAGTGGCCGAGCTGGTGATGCCGCGAGTGGTAAAAAGCAACGACGTGCGCGAGCCCTTCAACGAAGATAAGCTGCGCAGCGGGATGCTTAAAGCGTTAGAAAAGCGCCCGGTCAGCGCCGACGATGTAGAAATGGCGCTCAACCACATCAAAACGCATCTGCGCGGCACCGGCGAACGCGAAGTTCCCAGCAAAATGATCGGTAACCTGGTGATGGAACAGCTGAAGAAGCTGGATAAAGTCGCCTACATCCGCTTTGCTTCCGTCTATCGCAGTTTTGAAGACATCAAAGAGTTCGGCGAAGAGATCGCCCGCTTACAGGATTAAGCCATGCATGACGAAATATACATGGCACGCGCGCTCAGGCTCGCCGCGCGCGGTCGCTTTACCACCCACCCGAACCCCAACGTCGGCTGCGTTATTGTCAAAGACGGCGAAATTGTCGGCGAAGGTTTCCACTACCGCGCCGGCGAGCCGCATGCCGAAGTGCACGCGCTGCGCATGGCCGGCGAAAGGGCCAAAGGCGCCACCGCCTACGTTACCCTGGAACCCTGCAGCCATCACGGGCGCACGCCGCCGTGCTGCGAGGCGCTGATCGCCGCAGGCGTTGCGCGGGTGGTGGCCGCGATGCAGGACCCCAACCCGCAGGTGGCCGGGCGCGGCCTGTATCGCCTGCAGCAGGAGGGCATCGACGTAAGCCACGGCCTGATGATGGGCGAGGCCGAAGCGCTAAATAAAGGCTTCCTGAAGCGGATGCGTACCGGCTTCCCCTATATCCAGCTAAAAATGGGCGCCTCGCTTGACGGCCGTACGGCAATGGCCAGCGGCGAAAGCCAGTGGATCACCTCGCCGCAGGCGCGACGCGACGTGCAGCGCCTGCGTGCGCAAAGCCATGCGATCCTCACCAGCAGCGCCACCGTCCTTGCGGATGACCCGGCGCTGACCGTGCGCTGGGACGAGCTCGCGCCTGATATTCAGGCGCGCTATCCGCAGGAGAATCTGCGCCAGCCGCTGCGCATTGTCATCGATAGCCAAAACCGCGTGACGCCGCAGCACCGCATCGTGCAGCAGGCGGGAGAAACGCTGTTTGCCCGCACCCGTGAGGATGCCCGCGAGTGGCCTGAGAACGTGCGGACTCTGCAGATCCCGGAGCATAAAGGCCATCTCGATCTGGTGGTGCTGATGATGCAGCTGGGCAAGCAGCAGGTTAACAGCATCTGGGTGGAGGCCGGTCCTGCTCTCGCCGGCGCGCTGCTGCAGGCGGGGCTGGTGGACGAGCTTATCGTCTACATTGCGCCTAAACTCTTAGGAAGCGATGCGCGCGGGCTCTGCGCGCTGCCGGGGCTTGAGAAGCTGGCCGATGCCCCCCATTTCACATTCACCGAGATACGCCACGTTGGCCCGGACGTGTGCCTGCATTTAGCGAGCGCATGATCTTCCTGCCAGACGGGGAAACCGCGCCAGTACGCCTGATTGTTCAGCATGCGACGAGAGGCTCAGCGAGGGACGAAGCCTGAAGAGAGGCCGGGCCGGCCGCCGCTCACGCCAGAGCAGTTTGCAGGATGAAGTGTATAAAATATTATGGTAGAATCCGCCCCCCTTGCGGGGCTAAATGAACCCGAAGGAAGAGTATGAACATTATTGAAGCTAACGTTGCTACCCCGGACGCTCGCGTCGCCATCACCATTGCGCGTTTCAACAACTTTATCAATGACAGCCTGCTGGAAGGTGCTATCGACGCCCTGAAGCGCATCGGTCAGGTAAAAGATGACAATATTACCGTTGTTTGGGTTCCAGGCGCGTACGAGCTGCCGCTGGCGGCTGGCGCACTGGCAAAAACCGGTAAATATGACGCGATAATTGCGCTGGGTACGGTGATCCGTGGGGGTACCGCGCACTTTGAATATGTGGCTGGCGGAGCAAGCAATGGCCTGGCGCACGTTGCCCAGGAAAGCGACATTCCGGTAGCCTTTGGTGTTCTGACCACCGAAAGCATTGAGCAAGCCATCGAACGCGCTGGCACCAAGGCCGGTAACAAGGGCGCAGAAGCTGCGCTGACCGCGCTGGAAATGATTAACGTATTGAAAGCCATCAAGGCCTGAATTTTTTTGTAAGGGGAATTCCGTGAAACCTGCTGCTCGTCGCCGCGCCCGTGAGTGTGCTGTCCAGGCGCTTTACTCCTGGCAGTTATCGAAAAACGACATCTCTGATGTTGAATACCAGTTCCTGGCGGAACAGGACGTTAAAGATGTCGACGTTCTGTATTTTCGCGAACTGCTGTCCGGAGTGGCGACTAACAGCGCATACCTCGACGGGCTGATGAAGCCGTACCTGTCTCGCCTGCTTGAAGAGCTGGGCCAGGTTGAGAAGGCGGTACTGCGTATCGCGCTGTTCGAACTGTCAAAACGTGACGATGTGCCGTACAAGGTCGCCATCAATGAAGCCATTGAGCTGGCGAAAACCTTCGGCGCTGAAGATAGTCACAAGTTTGTCAACGGCGTGCTGGATAAAGCAGCTCCGGCAATTCGTCCTAACAAAAAGTAAACTCCAGGCCGGGCTTTGCAGGACTCATCCTCGTGAACCCGGCCTTAGAGCCTATCCCGGTAGGCTCTCATTTTTTCTTCTGCTGAGGCATAACGTATGGCATGCGGCGAATTCTCCCTGATTGCCCGTTATTTTGATCGCGTAAAAAGCATGCGTCTCGATGTGGAAACCGGCATTGGTGACGACTGCGCGCTCCTGAATATTCCCGATAAAAAAACGCTGGCAATCAGCACCGACACCCTGGTGGCGGGCAACCATTTCTTACCGGATATCGATCCTGCCGATCTGGCCTATAAAGCGCTGGCCGTAAATCTGAGCGACCTTGCGGCGATGGGCGCGGAGCCGGCGTGGCTGACGCTGGCGCTGACGCTGCCGGAGGTGGACGAAGCGTGGCTGGAGTCCTTTAGCGATAGCCTGTTTATGCTGCTCAACTACTACGATATGCAGCTGATCGGCGGCGATACCACCCGCGGTCCGCTGTCGATGACGCTGGGTATCCACGGCTTTGTGCCGCCGGGACGCGCCCTCAAGCGCTCCGGGGCGAAGCCCGGCGACTGGATTTACGTGACCGGGACGCCCGGCGACAGCGCCGCCGGGCTGGCAATACTGCAGGAGCGGCTGGCGGTGGATGACGCCGCCGACGCCGACTATCTGCTGGCGCGCCATCTGCGCCCGATGCCGCGCGTGCTGCAGGGCCAGGCGCTGCGCGATCTGGCGAGCTCTGCTATCGACCTTTCCGACGGTCTGGTCTCCGATCTGGGCCATATCCTTAAAGCCAGCGGCTGCGGGGCGCGCATCGACCTCGACGCGATGCCGCTATCCGAGGCGCTGCAGCGCCAGGTTGCGTCGGAGACGGCCCTGCGCTGGGCGCTTTCCGGCGGCGAAGATTATGAGCTGTGCTTTACCGTACCTGAGCTCAACCGCGGCGCGCTTGAGGTGGCTATCGGCCAGCTAGGGGCGCGATTTACCTGTATTGGTCAGGTTGGCGCCGAAGCCGACGGCCTACAGTTTTTGCAGGAGGGTAAGCCGGTGAAGCTTGATTTAAAGGGGTACGATCACTTTGGTGCGCAGTAAAGATATCGCAAAAAGCCGCCTCAATATGCTGAATCCCTGGCATTTGCTGGCGACCGGTTTTGGCAGCGGGTTAAGCCCCGTGGTGCCCGGCACAATGGGCTCGCTGGCGGCGATTCCGTTCTGGTATCTGATGACGTTTCTGCCCTGGCAGCTCTATTCGCTGCTGGTGATGATGAGCATCTGTATTGGGGTCTATATCTGCCACCGCACGGCGAAAGATATGGGCACCCACGATCACGGCAGCATCGTCTGGGACGAGTTTGTCGGAATGTGGATAACCCTGATGGCGCTGCCGACGCTCGACTGGCAGTGGGTCGCCGCCGGATTCGTCATTTTCCGCATTTTCGATATGTGGAAGCCGTGGCCGATTCGCTGGTTCGACCGTAATATTCACGGCGGAATGGGGATCATGGTCGATGATATCGTCGCCGGCGTGATTTCGGCGGGCGTGCTGTACGTCATCGGCCATCACTGGCCGATCGGCCTTATCTGACGCCAAAACCCCGGCAGCGCCCTGCCTGCCGGGGTTTTGACTTAGCGCCGTCGACGGGTTATTTGAATCCGACTACCGGATGCGGCTGATACGGCGCCTCCAGCTTTTCTACCTGCTCCGGCGTCAGGGTTAAATCAACCGCGTTCAGCAGCTCATCCAGCTGCTCCTGACGCGAGGCGCCGATAATCGGCGCCGCCACGCCGGGCTTGCTCAGCAGCCACGCCAGAGCTACCTGCGCCCGCCCGACCCCCAGCTCCTCTGCAACTTCGGCGAGATTCGCCGCGATCAGCTCATCGTTGCTATCGGTGGCGCTGTACAGCGACTGGCCAAACTCGTCGGAGACCAGCCGCGCGGTGGTTTCCCCCCACGGGCGAGTCAGACGGCCGCGCGCCAGCGGGCTCCAGGGAATGATCGATACCCCTGCGCGGTTGCACAGCGGCAGCATTTCGTTCTCTTCTTCGCGGTAAATCAGGTTGTAATGATCCTGCATGGTGACGAAGCGCGCCCAGCCGTTACGCTCCTGCAGCTCCAGCGCCTGGGCAAACTGGCGGGCGTGCATCGACGAGGCGCCGATATAGCGCGCTTTACCCGCCTTCACCACCTCGTTCAACGCTTCAAGGGTCTCTTCAATCGGCGTGGTGTAGTCCCAGCGGTGGATCTGCAGGAGGTCGATATACTCCATTCCCAGGCGCCGCAGGCTGTCGTCGATAGAGCGCAGGATCTGCGCGCGGGAGAGGCCTTCCGGCAGATCGCCGACCTGGTGGTACACCTTGGTGGCGACCACCACCTCGTCGCGGCGGGCGAAGTCGCGCAGCGCGCGGCCGACGATCTCTTCGCTGCTGCCGTCAGAGTAGCTGTTTGCCGTATCGAAGAAGTTGATACCGCCTTCCAGCGCGCGCTGGATCAGCGGGCGGCTGCTCTCTTCCGGTAGCGTCCAGGCGTGTTTGCCCCATCCGGCTCGCCGAAGGTCATACAGCCGAGACAGAGTCGGGAAACCCGCAGGTTGGTTGCTTGAGGCGTGATGTATTGCATTGATATGCTCCTGCTATGCGCTAAAAAGGGTTTCTTTTAAGCATAGCAGGAGCCGTTGCGAGGGTTATGCGAGCCAGTCCGTGATTTTGGCTTCGATACCTGCGGCATCAAGACCGAGGTCGACGTGCACTTCTTCCTGGGTTCCCTGCGGAATAAAGAAGTCCGGCAGGCCGATATTCAGCACCGGCACCGGGCGACGGTGCGCCATCAGCAGTTCATTAACGCCGCTGCCCGCGCCGCCCATGATCGCGTTCTCTTCCAGGGTGACCAGCGCCTCGTGTCCGGCGGCCAGCTGCAAAATCAGTGCGTTATCAAGCGGTTTCACAAAGCGCATATCCACCAGCGTGGCGTTGAGCTTTTCCGCCACCTGAGCGGCTTCCGGCAGCATGGTGCCGAAGTTCAGGATCGCAATTTTCTCACCTTCGCGCTTAACGACGCCCTTGCCGATCGGCAGCAGGGCCAGCGGCTCCAGCTTCGCGCCGGTCCCGGTTCCGCGCGGATAGCGCACCGCGCTAGGGCCATCGCCGTAGTGATAGCCGGTATAGAGCATCTGGCGGCACTCGTTCTCGTCGCTCGGCGTCATGATCACCATCTCCGGAATGCAGCGCAGGAAGGAGAGGTCGAAGGCGCCCTGGTGCGTCTGACCGTCGGCGCCGACGATGCCGGCCCGGTCGATGGCAAACAGCACCGGCAGCTTCTGGATTGCGACGTCGTGAATCACCTGATCGTAAGCGCGCTGCAGGAAGGTGGAGTAAATGGCCACCACCGGCTTATAGTCGCCGATCGCCAGTCCGGCGGCAAAGGTCACCGCGTGCTGCTCGGCGATAGCCACGTCGAAATACTGGTCCGGGAATTTTTTCGAGAACTCGACCATCCCCGAGCCTTCGCGCATCGCCGGGGTCACGGCCATCAGCTTGCTATCTTTCGCCGCGGTTTCGCACAGCCAGTCGCCGAAAATCTTCGAATAAGAGGGCAGGCCGCCGCTGCTTTTCGGCAGCACCCCGCTGGTATGATCAAACTTAGGCACCGCGTGGAAAGTGATCGGGTCCTTTTCCGCCGGCTCATAGCCGCGGCCTTTTTTGGTCATAATATGCAGGAACTGCGGCCCTTTCAGATCGCGCATGTTCTTCAGCGTATTGACCAGCCCGAGTACGTCGTGGCCGTCCACCGGGCCGATGTAGTTAAAGCCCAGCTCTTCAAACAGGGTCCCGGGAACCACCATGCCTTTAATATGTTCTTCGGTGCGTTTGAGCAGCTCTTTAATCGGCGGCACGCCTGAGAAGACCTTCTTGCCGCCTTCGCGCAGGGTTGAGTAGAGCTTGCCGGAAAGCAGACTGCGCGAGATGATTATTCAGCGCGCCGACGTTCTCCGAAATCGACATTTCGTTGTCGTTGAGTACGACCAGCAGATCGGGTTTGATATCGCCCGCGTGGTTCATGGCCTCAAACGCCATACCGGCGGTGATCGCTCCGTCGCCAATAACGCAGACCGCGCGCCGCTGCTTATCTTCCTTCGCGGCGGCAATGGCGACCCCGATGCCCGCAGAAATGGAGGTCGATGAGTGTCCGACGCTCAGCACGTCATATTCGCTTTCGCCGCGCCACGGGAACGGGTGCAGGCCGCCTTTCTGCCGAATGGTGCCGATTTTGTCACGGCGGCCGGTCAGAATTTTATGCGGGTAGGCCTGGTGGCCGACGTCCCAGATCAGGCGATCGAAAGGGGTGTTATAGACGTAGTGAAGCGCCACGGTCAGTTCGACCGTGCCGAGGCCGGAGGCAAAATGCCCGCTGGAACGGCTGACGCTGTCCAGCAGGTAGCGCCGCAGTTCGTCGCACAGCTTCGGCAGGCTATCTTTCGGCAGCAAACGCAGCTCCTGGGTGGAATCTACCAGCGCCAGGGTCGGGTATTTGGCAATATCAAAACTCATCAGAGACTCATTTATTGTTTATTTATCGCGCTGAATTATGTAATTCGCGAGCGCTTCCAGTGCCGTTGTATCCAGAGATTGCGCGGCCAGCTCATTGAGCGACCGGCGGGCGTCTGCAATCAGGTCATGCGCTTTGTTCCGGGCTTGCTCAAGTCCCAGAAGCGCGGGGTAGGTGCTTTTGCCCAGCTGCTGATCGGCGCCCTGACGTTTGCCGAGGGTCGCAGTATCCCCTACCACGTCAAGAATGTCATCCTGGACCTGGAAGGCGAGGCCGATATTTTCCGCGTAGCGATCGAGCGCCGGCAGCGCCGCGCGGCCGCGTTCGCCGGCGCTCAGGGCGCCCATGCGCACCGCCGCGCGAATCAGCGCCCCGGTTTTATGGCGATGAATGCGCTTGAGCGCCTCGAGGTCAACCTGACGGCCTTCGGCTTCGAGATCCAGCGCCTGGCCGCCGCACATTCCGGCGACGCCGCTGGCCTGCGCCAGCTCGGAAACCATAGCCAGCCGGTCGCGATCCGGGACTTCCGGCATCGCCGCATCACTTAGTATAGAAAACGCCAGCGTTTGTAGGGCGTCTCCGGCAAGAATTGCGTTTGCTTCGCCAAATTTAATATGGCAGGTAGGCAGACCGCGGCGCAGATCGTCATCGTCCATGGCCGGCAGATCGTCATGCATCAGCGAATAGGCGTGGATGCACTCGACGGCTGCGGCCGGCGCGTCGAGGGTGGCGCGGCTGACGCCAAACATATCGCCGGTGGCGTACACCAGGAAGGGGCGCAGGCGCTTGCCGCCTAATAATGCGCCGTACTGCATGGCTTCAACCAGCGGAGTGTTCTGAAACGGCAGCGGCGCGAGAAAACGGCGCAGCGCGTCGTTAGCCTGCACAACGCAGGCCTGTAGCTGTTGCGGGAAATCCATCTATTCAGCGTCCGGCGTAAAGGGCGTCAGCGGCGTATCTTCGCTCTCTGCCAGCAGAATTTGTACGCGCTGCTCGGCCTGCTGCAGCCTGGCCTGTCCCTGACGCGCCAGCTGCACGCCGCGCTCAAACTCGCCGAGCGCTTCCTCTAACGGCAGCGCGCCGCTTTCCAGACGATTGACGATCTGCTCCAGCTCGCTGAGGGCAGTTTCAAAGCTGGCCGAGGCCTCATTTTTCTTTGGCATAGTGAATATAGACTCTTGTTATGTCGCGACAGCAGTATGGTAACGAAGTCACGTGGTTAAGCAAATATGCGCCTTGTCCGGCAAGCGGCCCCGGCCTAAGCCTGATGCGCTCCCGGCGAACGTTTCGCCCCGGCTGCGGCAGATGATTTAGCGTAAAACACGCAATGCCAGGTGAAAAGCTTCCATTAGTGGTATACTTCGCGCCCTGGATGCAGGCACCGCGGTGCGCTGCAGTACATCTTTTGCTTAAAGCCCTGTTGGGCTTGCCAACGAACTATTGTCGCCATGAAGTTTATCATTAAATTGTTCCCGGAAATCACCATCAAAAGCCAATCTGTGCGATTGCGCTTCATTAAAATCTTAACCGGGAACATTCGTAACGTTCTCAAAAACTATGATGAGACGCTCGCCGTCGTTCGTCATTGGGATCATATCGAAGTTCGCGCGAAAGACGAAAATCAACGTCCGGCTATTCGCGATGCGCTGACCCGAATTCCCGGCATTCACCATATCCTCGAAGTTGAAGACGTCCCTTTCACTTCGCTGCACGATATTTTCGAGCAAACGCTGCCGCTATGGCGTGAGACGCTGGAAGGTAAAACCTTCTGCGTGCGCGTCAAGCGTCGCGGTAAACATGAGTTTACCTCTATCGAAGCGGAACGCTACGTCGGCGGCGGTCTGAACCAGCATATCGAGACGGCCCGCGTTAAGCTGACCAACCCGGATATTACCGTCAATCTGGAGATCGAAAACGATCGCCTGCTGCTGGTGAAAGGGCGCTATGAAGGCATCGGCGGTTTCCCAATCGGCACCCAGGAAGACGTGCTGTCGCTGATCTCCGGCGGCTTCGATTCCGGCGTCTCCAGCTACATGCTGATGCGTCGCGGCTGCCGCGTACACTACTGCTTCTTTAACCTCGGCGGCGCGGCGCACGAAATCGGCGTTCGTCAGGTCGCGCACTATCTGTGGAACCGCTTCGGCAGCTCCCACCGCGTGCGTTTTGTGGCGATTAACTTCGAGCCGGTGGTCGGTGAGATCCTCGAAAAAGTCGACGATGGCCAGATGGGCGTCGTGCTTAAGCGCATGATGGTTCGCGCGGCCTCTCAGGTAGCCGAGCGCTACGGCGTGCAGGCGCTGGTGACCGGCGAAGCGCTGGGCCAGGTATCCAGCCAGACTCTGACCAACCTGCGGCTGATCGATAACGTCTCCGATACGCTGATCCTGCGTCCGCTGATCTCTCACGATAAAGAGCACATCATCAACCTGGCGCGCGAGATCGGTACCGAAGACTTTGCCCGCACCATGCCGGAATACTGCGGCGTGATCTCGAAAAGCCCGACCGTGAAGGCGGTGAAGGCGAAGATCGAAGCGGAAGAGCAGAACTTCGATTTCAGCATCCTCGATAAGGTGGTGGCGGAAGCCAATAACGTCGATATTCGCGAGATCGCCCAGCAGACTCAGCAGGAAGTGGTTGAGGTTGAAACCGTCAGCGGCTTTGGCCCGAACGACGTGATTCTGGATATTCGCTCGGTTGACGAGCAGGATGACAGGCCGCTGAAGGTGGAAGGCATTGACGTGGTTTCGCTGCCGTTCTACAAGCTGAGCACCCAGTTCGGCAACCTCGACCAGAGCAAAACCTGGCTGCTGTGGTGCGAGCGCGGGGTAATGAGCCGCCTGCAGGCGCTCTATCTGCGCGAGCAGGGCTTTGAGAACGTGAAGGTCTATCGCCCGTAACCTGCGGATCGCGACGGTCACCCCGTGAAGCGCCGCCCGGCGCGAGCGGGGGAAGTCCCGGATAGCGGCAATCGTGCCTTATCCGGGCGACCGATCCTGGCCCATATCGGATCAGGCTTCGTAGAAGTTATAGATTCCCGCCGCCATCACCAGCTGTGAAGCGACCTCGTGGGCTTTTTCACGACTGACCAGCAGATCGATCATTTTGAGCGCAAAATCAATCGCCGTTCCCGGCCCCTGGCTGGTGAGCAGGTTAACCCGCGGATCCCAGACCACGCGCTTATCCTGCCACTGCTCCGCGGGGATCTGCTCCTTCAGCGCCGGAAAGCCGGTCATGTTGCCGATGGGGAACAGATTATGCGGGACCAGCACCGTGGCTGCAGCGGCGCAGATGGCGGCGACGATCCGCCCGGAGAGATGGAACTGCCGGACCGTTTCCACCAGCAGCGGGCTGTCGCGGAAGTATTCCGCGCCCTTGATACCGCCGGGCAGGACGATAATGTCATAATCGCCGTCGGCAACTTCCACCAGCGGCGCATCGGCCAGCAGCTTCACGCCGCGCGAGCAGACAATCGTCAGGCTGCCGTCGCCGGCGACGCTGGCGGTGGTGACCTGCACCCCGCCGCGTACGAGTAAATCGATAGCGGTGACCGCTTCCGTCTCTTCGCTACCAGGGGCGAGGCAAATCAGTGCCGACGCGCTCATATTCATTCTCCTTCCGCTTTACCAGTTCATACATGCGGGCGTTTTCCGGTACGGCAAGGCCGTGGGCGCGGGCGCGCTTAAGCAGAAAACCGGTGATATAGTCGATTTCCGTGTGACGCTGAGCGCGGATATCCTGCAGCATCGAAGAGATATTTTCTGCCGTACTTTCAATTACCTGGTGGACATAAAATAGCAGGTTTTCCGGCGATGTATGTAATCCTTCGCGCTCCATCACCGCGGCGACCTCCCGGCAGATAGTCTCCACTTCCGCCGCCGCGTCGCGCAAATCGCCGTTTTTGCAGTTGCGTAGCGCCGTCAGCGGATTAATCACGCAGTTGACCGCCAGCTTGCTCCAGAGCGCCGGCTGGATATTATTGTGCCAGGCCACGTCCGGCAGGACGTTTTGCAGCGTATCGGCAAGCGCGCTGTAGTCCTGCGGATAGGTCTTTGCCGGGCCAATATGGGTGGTGCCGTTAGCCACGTGGACGATAACGTTGCCATCGCGCCGCGCGGCCTGAGTGGTTGAAGCCAGCAGCAGGGGCTGCCTGACGCCTTTCAGCTCATCGACGGTGCCCATTCCGTTATGGATAAGCAGTATCGGGGAAGAGGCGGGCAGACGATCGGCGAGGTTTTTTACCGCCGTAGAGACCTGCCAGGCCTTCAGGGTGACCAGCAGCAGGTCGCTGCTGGCGAGAAAATCGGGATCGTTGGCGGTTAACGACTCGTTGAAAATGCTGCCGTCAGTCTCAAGCAGATTGACGCTGCAGAAAGGCTGTGGGACGCGTAGCCACCCCTGGACTTCATGTCCCTGTTTACACAGCGCGGTCAGCCACAGCTGCCCAAGCGCACCGCATCCGAGTACGGTTACCTTCATTAATCCTCCTCACCTGCGACAATCCCAGGCACTCATAGCTAAAGTATATACTCGTTGTCCTTCCGGCTGCAGCCAATGCCGCCGCGGCGGGAAAAACCTGGAGCATAGCGCCGTCAGCTATGCTTGCGGGATAACCAGTTGAGTTATGCCGTGTTGCAGGTATTATGCAACGCAAAAGAAACGAAAGGAGAGGAAAAGATGCCATCTTTCGATATTGTCTCTGAAGTCGATCTTCAGGAAGTTCGAAACGCCGTAGAGAACGCGACCCGTGAAGTTGAATCGCGTTTTGATTTTCGCAACGTGGAAGCCAGCTTTGAGCTGAACGAAAAAAATGAGACCATCAAGGTTCTCAGCGAGTCTGATTTCCAGATTAACCAGCTGCTGGATATTCTGCGCGCTAAGCTGCTGAAGCGCGGCATCGAGGGCAGCTCTCTCGAGGTGCCGGAAGAGTTTGTGCACAGCGGCAAAACCTGGTTTGTCGATGCCAAACTGAAGCAGGGCATTGAGAGCACGATGCAGAAAAAAATCGTTAAGCTCATCAAAGACAGCAAGCTGAAGGTGCAGGCGCAGATTCAGGGCGAAGAGATCCGCGTGACCGGCAAGGCGCGTGACGATCTGCAGGCGGTAATGGCGCTGGTGCGCGGCGGCGATTTGGGCCAGCCGTTCCAGTTCAAGAACTTCCGCGACTAATAAAAAAGCGGGTTATCCCCGCTTTTTTTAACTGCCTTTTATCGCCTGCTCAACCTCGAAGCGATTGGTCAGCTTGCTGTCGATTTTGACGTAGACCGAACGCTCTTCGGCCACCACCAGCGCCTGTTTTACCCCGTCGAGGGTCAGCAGACGCGTCTGTAGGGTATCATCCACGCCCACGTCGCCCGGAATTTCAATCCTCAGACTGCTGACGTACGGCGGTTCGCTCATCGTTCCGGCAACCAGCAGCCACAGCATCGCCAGCAGCGCGCCGAGCAGGAACACGGTTTGCGAATCGAAGAAGCCGTCAACCCAGCCGCCGAGCGCGCCGCCAATCGCTACGCCGAGAAACTGGCTGGTGGAGTAGATGCCCATCGCGGTGCCTTTGTATCCGGCCGGCGACTCCTTGCTAATCAACGACGGCAGCAGCGCTTCCAGCAGGTTAAAGGCAAGGAAGAACAGCTGAACCCCTGCCACCAGCTCCCAGAAGTATCCGCCCGCGCCCCACAGAACGATTTCGGCCACCAGCAGCAGCGCGACGCAGAACAGAAAGACGTGCTTCATCTTGCGCTTCACTTCGGCATAGATGATAAACGGCACGACCGAGACAAAAGAGATAAGCATGGTCACCAGATAAATCTTCCAGTGCTCGGCGGCGGGGAAACCCGCGGCCTCCAGCTGGCCGGGAAGGGCGACGAACGTCGACATCAGCATGATATGCAGGCACATAATGCCGAAATTGAGCTTCAGCAGCTTTGGCTCGACGAGGACTTTGCGAAAACAGTCTTTTACCATGCCTGATTCGCGGTTCAGAACGTGATTATGGCTGTTGGGCACCACCCACAGGGTGAGCAGAATGCCGATTGACGCCAGTCCGGCGATCATCCAGAACAGGGCGTGCAGGCCCAGCTGGTGGGTGACTATCGGCCCCAGCACCATGGCGATAGCAAAGGTCACGCCGAAGCTGACGCCAATAAAAGCCATCGCTTTCGTGCGGTTCTGCTCGCGGGTTAAATCGGAAAGGAGCGCCATGACCGCGGCGGCTATCGCCCCGGAGCCCTGCAGCGCCCGGCCGAGAATAATGCCCCAGATGGAGTTGCTGAGCGCGGCGATAACGCTGCCGATAACGAAGATCAGCAGGCCGCCGACGATCAGCGGCTTACGGCCGATACGATCGGAAAGCAGGCCGAACGGGATCTGAAACAGGGCCTGGGCCAGTCCATAAATACCAATCGCCAGGCCAATAAGCGCCTCGCTGGCGCCCTGTAATGCCATACCATAGGTGGTCAGAACCGGCAGAACCATAAACATGCCGAGCATACGCAGCGAGAATACGGTCCCTAAACCCCAGGTCGCGCGCAGTTCACCTGGCGTCATTTTGTTATCGTTCATTACCACCTCAATCGAAAAACTGCGCCTAGTGTAGTGGGGGGAGCTGAAAGCGTAAATAAATGTTTGTTTAACAGATATTACCGGTGTGTAGCGCGGTGAGGTAAGTACGGCAGAAATAAAGAAACCGGTGGAGGAACCCCCACCGGGATACAGCATTTATTGTAAATTGAAGTCAACCCACTGGCCGCCGGCGTCGGCGGACTTCACGCACTGTTCAACCCAGTAGACGCCGTGCAGGCCGGCTTCGACGTTCGGATACCAGAAGTCTGCCAGCAGTTCAGCGTCGCCGCGATCCGTCGCATCCATCGCGATAGCGAAGCGGCGGTAGAGGTTTGCCCAGGCTTCGAACAGCCCCTCCGGATGGCCGCCGCCGATGCGATCGTCCGCCAGCGCCTCGCGGCTGAGATAGGGCATTCCGCGCTCGAGGATCCGCGCCGGTTCGCCCTGCACCTCGTAGCTGAGCTGATTGGGGCGCTCATCCCACCATTCGATACTCGCCTTTTCACCGACCACGCGCACCTTTTGCGAATGCATGGCGCCGCTGTTGATCGCGCTGGTCCACATCGAAGCGACGGCGCCGTTGTCGTACTCCATCAGCACGAAGGCGTTATCCTCCAGCGGCGCCCGCGATTTAACGAAGCTCTGGCGGGAGCACATCAGGCGCTTAATGTTGAGCTGCGGAACCATGGTTTCAGCGATAAACAGCGGGTGCGTGGCGAGGTCGCCCAGCACGTAGCTCGGGCCCGCGTACTCCGGCGTCACCCGCCAGCGGGTCGATTCCGCCTGCAGCTCGACCGCCTCGTTATGAAAGCCGTGGGCGAACTGCATGGTGATCACCCGAATCTGACCGAGCAGCCCTTCGGCGATCATCTGCCGCGCCTGCTGGACCATCTGATATCCGGCATAGCCGTAGGTGACGCCGACGATTTTGTTCTGTCGGCGGCTCAGGGCCAGCAGCTCGTTGGCTTCGGCGGCGGTGAAGCACAGCGGCTTTTCGCAGATAACGTGCAGCCCGGCCTCCAGCGCGGCTTTGGCGATCGCAAAGTGGGTATTATTTGGCGTGGTGACCGACACCGCCTCAACGCCGTCGGGACGCAGCGCCTCCTCGCGGAACAGGGTTTGATAATCGGCGTAGCAGCGCTCTGGCGCGATGCCGAGCTGCTGGCCAAACCGGCGTCCGCGTTCGGCATCGATATCGAGCGCCCCCGCCAGCAGGGTAAAGACGCCGTCGCGCAGCGCCGCAGAGCGGTGGCTGTAGCCAATCTGGCTGGTGCCGCCGCCGCCGACCATCCCCCAGCGCAGGGAACGGGGCAGGGGTTTCATGCCGTTTAACATGGAGCTCTCCTTTTAAAAAACACGGGTGTCTGAGGGGACGTTGAGTGAATCCTGCCGCCTGCGCCGTCGACGGGGCAGATTTCGGCATCCACATTATGGAATGGTTTATTTCATTTTATTATTTATTTGAAATTTATTTTTCGTTTGTGCGAGAGCGATCGAAAAATGGCCATAGCCGGAGAGGGCCGGAGAGAAAGAAAAGCGCAGGGGAGGGGAGGTTGTTCGCCGGGTAACAGGGCGGCATGTCCGGCGGGCAGGCGATGCTGATTAGCTAAGCGAGACAAATAAAAAACCCCGCCGGAGCGGGGTTTGTCAGCGAGCGACAATCTTATCCGACGTAGGCCAGCAGATTGTGCGAATTCGGCACCATAAAGTCGACGGACATCATTACCGACAGCGCGGTAATGGCGACGATGGAAAAGACGAACAGCTTACGCGCCCAGACTTTATCATCGGCCACTTTGTAACCGCGCAGCGCCATACCCAGCCACCAGACGCTCACCGCGGCCGCCACTACCAGGTATTTGTACCCGGCATAACCGCCCAGAGAGAGCATCAGCGTCGCTACGGCGAAGGCAATGATGTAGACGGTGATATGGTTTTTGGCAACCGAGATACCTTTCACTACCGGCAGAACCGGAATGTTCGCCGCCTGATAATCCTTGAAGCGGAAAATCGCGATGGCATAGGAGTGAGGCATCTGCCACAGGCTAAAGATAGCCAGCAGAATGGCGGCACCGCTATCAAAATCACCGGTAACCGCACAGTAGCCAATCACCGGCGGCGCAGCGCCGGAGAGAGAACCAATCAGCGTGCCGTAGACGGAGTGGCGTTTCATGTACAGGCTGTAGACGCCGACATAAACCACGAACCCCATCACCCCCAGCCAGCAGGCGAGGGGGTTAGCGCCAAACCACAGGAGCATGAAGCCAGCAATACCCAGCAAGGTGGCGTATACCAGCGAAGCTCCTGGCGAGATCAGCCCTTTGACCAGCACCCGGTTTTTCGTCCGTTCCATCTTACGATCGATATCACGGTCGATGTAGTTGTTGAATACACAACCCGAGGCGACCACCAGGGACACGCCGAGGAGCGTCCAGGCGAACAGTGGATAGTCGATGTGGCCCTTAGAGGCCAGCAGGAAACCGCCGATCACCGAGATCAGGTTACCGAAAATGATGCCAGGTTTCGTTACTTGCAGGTATTGCTTAAACATACTCGCCGCTCTTAGTGCATCATCATGTTGTAGTTCAGGTTCCACATAATCCAGATGGAGCCGACAACAACGATAGCAATGATGATTACGGTGAAGATAAACGCGGTCAGGTTCCAACCTTCGTCAGATTTGCTGTTCATGTGCAGGAAGTACACCAGGTGTACCACGATCTGCACAACAGCAGTGACCAGGATAGTCCCCAGAATAGCCGCATGCGATGCGGAGCCACTCATAACCATCGCAAACGGAATGACCGTCAGAATGATCGACAGGATAAAACCTGTCATGTAGCTCTTAACGCTGCCGTGAGAAGCGCCGTTATGATCGGTAGAATGACTCATTACATTGCCCCCATCAGATAAACAACAGAGAACACGCAGATCCACACCACGTCCAGGAAGTGCCAGAACAGGCTCAGGCACATGATACGGGTACGGTTAGTTGGGGTCAGGCCGCGACGCGAAACCTGGAACATCAGCACCGCCATCCAGATAAGACCGGAGGTGACGTGCAGACCGTGCGTGCCGACCAGCGCGAAGAACGCTGACAGGAAGCCGCTGCGATCCGGACCCATACCTTCAACAATCAGGTGATGGAATTCATAGAGTTCCATCGCGATGAACCCTGCCCCGAAGAGGAAGGTCAGCGCCAGCCAGGAAACGACCTGGCTCTTGTTGTTTTTGTACATGGCGATAGCCGCCATGCCGTAGGTGATGGAGCTGAACAGCAGCAGAGCAGTTTCAACCAGAACGAACGGCAGTTCGAAAATATCTTTACCGCTCGGTCCGCCCGCGGTGCCGTTCACCAGAACGGCATAGGTGGCGAACAGGCTAGCGAAGATAATGCAGTCGCTCATCAGGTAGATCCAGAAGCCGAATACCTTCATCGGCCCTGTATCGTGATGCCCGTGGTCGTGTCCGTGGGCGTTATGCGCAAGAGTATCAGTTGCCATTTTTCAGCCCCGCTTTGTTAATTTCATCGAAATGCTGACCTTCCAGTTTTTCGACTTCTGCAACCGGCACGTAGTAATCCACGTCTTCGTCAAAGCTCTTAATAATCCAGGTCGCAACGATGCCGATAAAGCTAGCAATCGCCATCCACCAGATATGCCAGATCATCGCGAAACCAAACACCGTAGCGAAGGCAGCAATAACGATGCCGGCGCCGCTGTTTTTCGGCATATGAATCTCTTCATAGCCAGCAGGTTTCTTGTACGCTTCGCCTTTTTCTTTCATTTCCCAGAACGCATCGCGCTCGTGGATCTGCGGAACGATAGCAAAGTTATAGAACGGCGGAGGTGAAGAGGTTGCCCACTCCAGCGTACGGCCGCCCCACGGGTCACCGGTCAGGTCGCGGTTCTGCTCGCGATCGCGGATGGAGACGTAGAACTGAGTTAGCTGGCAGATGATACCGCAAGCGATCAGCGCCGCGCCGCAGGCTGCAACAACCAGCATCGGGTGGAACTGCGGATCGATTTGCTGGCTCAGACGACGGGTCATCCCCATGAAGCCCAGCACGTACAGCGGCATAAACGCCACGAAGAAACCGATGATCCAGAACCAGAACGCGCGTACGCCCCAGGTTTCGTTCAGCGTGAAGCCGAAGGCTTTTGGCCACCAGTAGGTCAGACCTGCGAAGCAGCCGAAGACCACGCCGCCGATAATCACGTTATGGAAGTGGGCAATCAGGAACAGGCTGTTGTGCAGAACGAAGTCCGCGCCCGGTACCGCCAGCAGTACACCGGTCATGCCGCCTACGGAGAAAGTGACGATGAAGCCGATAGTCCACAGCATGGCAGAGTTCAGGACGATACGGCCCTGGTACATGGTGAACAGCCAGTTGAAGATCTTCACCCCGGTCGGGATGGCGATAATCATGGTCGTAATACCGAAGAAGGCGTTGACGTTCGCGCCGGCACCCATAGTGAAAAAGTGGTGCAGCCAAACGATGAACGACAGAACGGTAATACAAATGGTTGCCCATACCAGCGAGGTATAGCCGAACAGACGCTTACGCGAGAAGGTCGCTGCGATTTCGGAGAACACGCCGAATACCGGCAGAACCAGAATGTACACTTCCGGGTGGCCCCAGGCCCAAATCAGGTTGATGTACATCATCATGTTGCCACCCATATCGTTGGTAAAGAAATGGGTGCCCAGGTAGCGGTCCAGGGTCAGCAGCGCGACGGTGACGGTCAGAATTGGGAAGGAAGCAATAATCAGGATGTTGGCGCACAGAGATGCCCAGGCGAATACCGGCATCTTGAACATCGTCATGCCAGGGGCACGCATCTTGATAATGGTCACAAAGAAGTTAATACCGGTTAAGGTTGTCCCGATACCGGAGAGTCTGAAGCGCCCAAATCCAGTAATCGACCCCAACGCCCGGACTGTATTCGATTCCCGATAGCGGCGGGTAGGCCAGCCAACCGGTCTGCGCGAACTCACCGACGCCCAGAGAGAGGTTAACCAGAATTACGCCCACAACGGTGAACCAGAAGCTCAGGTTGTTAAGGAACGGGAACGCCACGTCGCGCGCGCCGAGCTGCAGCGGAACAACGAGGTTCATCAGACCGATAACAAACGGCATTGCTACGAAGAAGATCATGATAACGCCGTGGGCGGTAAAGATCTGATCGTAGTGGTGAGGCGGCAGGAAGCCCGCATCTCCGGCCGAGGCCAGTACCTGCTGGCTACGCATCATGACGGCATCAGCAAAGCCACGCAGCAGCATAACGATTGCTACAATGACGTACATGATACCGAGTCGTTTGTGGTCGACCGAAGTCAGCCACTCTTTCCAAAGGTAGGACCACTTACCGAAGTAAGTGATTGCCGCCAGAAGCGCCAGTCCCCCGATGATGATTGCAGCTACCGTAATCACGATAATAGGTTCGTGATAGGGCACTGCATCCAGTGTAAGTTTTCCGAACATCGTTTTCTTCCTCGGTCCCTTAGTGAGCGGTTTCCGCGTGGCTCATGTCCATGCCTTCCATTCCTTCGTGCGCTGCGTGCTCGCCTTCAGGTTGGGACATGTCCATGCTCTTGCCGTGAGACATGAATTTGCCGATAACGTCTTTAAACAAATCTGGCTTCACGTTAGAGAAGTATTCCACTTTGTTGTATTCGCTAGGCGCAGCCACTTTTTCGAAGGCAGCCATGGAATCCATGGTGTTCGAAGACTGTTTAACTTTCGCTACCCACTGATCGAAAGATGCACGATCCGGCGTGGCGAAAGCTTTGAACTTCATTCCTGAGAAGCCCGGGCCGCTGTAGCTGGCGGAGATACCGTCATAAGTGCCAGTTTCGTTCGCGATGAGGTGCAGTTGAGTCTGCATCCCGGCCATTGCGTAGATCTGGCTGCCTAAACGTGGGATAAAGAACGAGTTCATCACGGAGTTAGAGGTCACTTTGAAGTGTACCGGTACGTTCGCCGGGAAGGCGATTTCGTTGACGGTAGCAATACCCTGTTCCGGATAGATAAAGAACCATTTCCAGTCCATCGATACAACTTCGATGACGATCGGGTTCTCTTCGTGAGCAAGCGGTTTGCTTGGCTCGAGTGCGTGAGTGGTTTTCCAGGTCAGAACGGCCAGGAACAGAATGATCAGGATAGGAACCGTCCAGACCACAGCTTCAACTTTGTTGGAGTGTGACCAGTTCGGGCTATACTTCGCATCTTTATTGCTCGCGCGATACTTCCAGGCAAATCCTACAGCCATTAAGACGGCGGGAATAACGACAATCATCATCAGGCCAAAGGCCGTCAGTATCAAAGAACGTTGCTCCAGTCCAATCTGTCCTTTTGGGTCAAGGAGCGCAGAATCACAACCACTGAGTAATACAGTACCTGCGATTAATGACATCCATCCCAAACTTTTATTGTATTTCCTAAGTCTCATTGAACGACCTCAATTCCACGGAATCTGGTGGCGCTTAAAGTGTGCGGGCATTTTACGGGAAGGTTGCATTACTGTAAACATGATTGGAGCTGTGTCAGTTCCGTGTTAGTGGGTTCTGCTTGCTTTGTCACATATGTAACCGAGTATGACTCTGCCCGCTTGCAAAGCCCGATTCGCGCCGGATCTATAACGAAAGGGATAAGAATGAAGTTGCTTATGGGGTAATGGGTATAACCATCGAGAAAATAACACAACTAATTAACATTTAATTATCAAATAAAAGACATCGCCAAAGTGGCAAAATAAATGGCCTTTGCTGAATCGTTTAAATTATTTAATGAATTGAATAAAAGTTGTCAATAATTTCCCAAAATGTAAAACGCACAAAACAACAAATGAAAAAAGGAAAATATAAAATCGTTAATAAACCGTTATAATTACGTTTAGTGATTAAAGCGGCTTATTAACTTTTCGCGAAGACGCCGGACCTCTGGCGCTGCGGGCTTCCCTAAGCCAGCTCCGTTTTGCTCAGCGCCAGGTAGTCGAGAAGGCTGCCGAGCAAAATACCGGCAACGGCGGTCAGCGCCGCAATCTCCAGCAGGCCGGATAAGAAGGAAAACGAAGTGTAATCAAGGGCGTTCAGCACCAGCAGCAGCAGCCATACCGCCAGCATGACGCAGCCGATAGCCAGCACCATCAGGGCCAGCGAATAGGCCCGCGGATAGTGCGTGCGCGGCATAAACGCCTCCGTGCGCTGGGTATGTTCCAGCGTGCGCCGGCAGATAAGCAGCAGTACGATGCCGGGAACGGCCGCCGCCACCGAGAAGAGATAAAACGTCGGCCAGCCGTGGGCTTCAACAAACCAGCCGGCAATCGGCCCGACGTACACGCGACCGACGGCGGAGAGCGCCGACAGCAGCGCAAACTGGGTGGCGGAGAATGATTTATTGCACAGCGTCATCAGCAGCGCGACAAACGCCGCGGTCCCCATCCCGCCGCACAGGTTTTCGAAAAATACCGCCGTGGCCATCGAGTAAATATGCTTATCGGTAATCGACAGCAGCCAGTAGCCGGCGTTGGAGACCCCCTGCAGCAGGCCGAAAATCAGCAGGGCGCGGAACAGGGTCAGGCGCTGCATTAACGCACCGCCGTACAGGGCGCCAATAATCGTGGCAAACAGCCCCAGCGTTTTATTCACCATTCCAACTTCACCGGCGTCAAAACCAACGCCGCGGATCAGAAAAGTGGTCGTCAGGCTCATCGCGAAAGCGTCGCCGAGCTTATAAAGGACGATTAACAGCAGGATCAGCCAGGCGTTGTTGCGGCTGAAGAAATCGCGGAGCGGTTCCGCGACGGCCTGCTCAAGGCTTTTCGGTACCGGGATCGCGTCGCTGGGCTCCGGCGCCAGCAGAGTGGCGATGATGCACGGGACCAGCAGCGCGGCCATCAGCCAGTACATGCCCTGCCAGCCCAGCCAGCGGTCGGCCAGCCACAGCGCCAGGCCGCCGGAAACCAGCATGCCCAGGCGGTAGCCCAGCACGCTAACCGCGGCGCCGGCTCCGCGCTCCTCGGCGGCCAGAATGTCGGTTTTCCACGCGTCGAAGACGATGTCCTGCGAGGCGGAACAGAAGGCGATAACCACCGCCAGCGCCGCCATCCAGCGCAGCTGCGTCGACGGCTCAAGGAAGCCCATAGCCGCGATGGCGATAAGCAGCAGAAACTGCGTCGTCAGCAGCCAGCCGCGGCGCCTGCCGAGAAACGGCGGCGTGTAGCGGTCCATCACCGGCGACCACAGGAACTTAAAGACGTAGGCCTGGCCGACGAGCGAAAAGAAACCGATGGTTTTCAGATCGATATTCTCGACGGTCATCCACGCCTGCAGCGTGCCGGAGGTGAGGGCGAGCGGCAAACCGGAAGCAAAGCCAAGGATCAGCAAAATAGCTGATTTAGGCTGCTGAAAGATACGTAAGTAGTGACTGGACATGGGCCTGTAGCACGGACCCGACCGTCGGCCGGGTCCGTGATGTTATTAACGCGCGTTTTGCTTGATGAAGTCGTGGATGCTGGTGTCCTGCGCCATATCGGCGATCGTGTCGGTCAGAACGCTGTTCACCGCATTGGCAATATTCTGGTTGGAGGCCTGGAATGCGCCTTCCACGGAGTAGCTGGCGCGGTAGTTTTTGGTCATCTTCGTGCCGTTCGCCGCGGTGGCGATGATGGCGATATCCGCTTTCGTGGCGATGTTGTAACGCACGTTGCCCTGGGAAACGTCGGCGTACAGCTTATTCACGATGATTTGCAGGTCGACGGCGCCGTTCGGCCCAATCATATAGCCACGGGCGGTCATCTGTTTCTCCAGCACTTCCTGCAGCAGGAAGCGGAGATCGCGGGAAGCGGTCAGCGTCACCTGCTGATTATCGCGGGTCACTTTGGCCAGGGCCTGGTCCGGACGCTGATCGGCGCCGTTAATGCTAACGGTAACGCCCATCAGGCTCGGGTCCTGCTGCGGCAGGGACATTTTCGGCGATACGTCAATAGTGGTCGGCGGTGTGGCGCATCCTGCCAGCATAAACATTGCGACCAGCGGGAAAAGAATTTTCTTAAACATGTTCAGGGGTCTCAAGGCATGGTGTTGTGATGAGGAAATTGCCGTCATCATAACATCGCCAACGGCGAGGGGAAGTGGCAACGTATGTAAATTCATCGCGCTGTGCGTTTTCTGGCCTTCTTCCCATTTTTATGGCGATCCGGACGGACATTACGGCATACAGAGCCAGTAAACTTGATACTTTTGAATGAAAATATAAGAGAAATGCTAATTTTTTGTTGTTTTCCGGTAATGGAAACGGTAAAAGCGGCTAACATTTAAAAGGAATGGCGGCATCCCAGCGTTGTCGGAGGAGAAAATTCATGATGATACGTGAACAGATCGAAGCAAAACTTAGGGCAGCGTTCGACCCCGTGTATCTCGAAGTCGTGGATGAAAGTTATCGCCACAATGTTCCTGCGGGCTCCGAGAGTCATTTTAAAGTGGTATTGGTGAGCGATCGTTTCACCGGCGAGCGTTTTCTCAGCCGTCACCGTATGATTTACGGTACATTGACCGAGGAGTTGTCAGGCCCCGTGCACGCGCTGGCGCTGCATACCTATACGATTAAAGAGTGGGAAGGACTCCAGGACACCGTCTTTGCTTCCCCTGCCTGTCGCGGCGCCGGAAGCATCGCGTAGAAATCCCATTTGCAACCGACGGAGCTTTTCCAGTATGTTGCGTGAAGATTTATCAGAAAACGGCCTACGGGCCGTTTTATTTTGCCTGGAAAATGTGCGCTATGGTCACTTTTCCAGGTCAATTTGCGCGAGAAATGTGAAAAATGCCGCAGCAGTGGGCGACAACCGTTCTCGACTCGCAAAAGTGATGCCGCTATAATGCCGCGTCTTATATGAATGTCTTCGGGATGATTCTGACGACAGGGAATGTGTTTCTGAAGTGAAGAGGGCATCCCGGTTCTGCGAAGCAACCTACACGCGCTTCCAGAGTTGACCGAGCACTGTGATTTTTTTGAGGTAACAAGATGCAAGTTTCAGTTGAAACCACTCAGGGCCTTGGGCGCCGTGTAACGATTACTATCGCTGCTGACAGCATCGAGAATGCTGTCAAAAGTGAGCTGGTCAACGTAGCGAAAAAAGTTCGCATTGACGGCTTCCGCAAGGGTAAAGTGCCGATGAATGTTGTCGCTCAGCGTTATGGCGCATCCGTTCGCCAGGACGTGCTGGGTGACCTGATGAGCCGTCACTTCGTTGACGCGATCATCAAAGAGAAAATCAATCCGGCTGGCGCGCCGAACTACGTTCCGGGCGAATACAAGCTGGGTGAAGACTTCACCTACGCGGTAGAGTTCGAAGTTTATCCGGAAGTTGAGCTGCAGGGTCTGGACGCGATCGAAGTTGAAAAACCGGTTGTTGAAGTGACCGACGCTGACGTCGACACCATGCTGGACACCCTGCGTAAGCAGCAGGCGAACTGGAAAGACAAAGACGGCGCTGTTGATGCAGAAGACCGCGTAACCATCGACTTCAGCGGTTCCGTTGACGGCGAAGAGTTCGAAGGCGGCAAAGCCTCTGACTTCGTACTGGCGATGGGCCAGGGTCGTATGATCCCGGGCTTTGAAGACGGTATCAAAGGCCACAAAGCTGGCGAAGAGTTCACTATCGACGTGACCTTCCCGGAAGAATACCACGCGGAAACTCTGAAAGGTAAAGCGGCTAAGTTCGTTATTAACCTGAAGAAAGTGGAAGAGCGTGAGCTGCCGGAACTGACTGCAGAATTCATCAAGCGTTTCGGCGTTGAAGATGGTTCCGTAGAAGGTCTGCGCGCTGAAGTGCGTAAAAACATGGATCGTGAGTCTGAAAGGCGCCGTGCGTAACCGCGTGAAGACTCAGGCTATCGAAGGTCTGGTGAAGGCTAACGAAATCGACGTTCCTGCGGCACTGATCGACAGCGAAATCGACGTTCTGCGTCGTCAGGCTGCTCAGCGCTTTGGCGGTAACGAAAAACAGGCTCTGGAACTGCCGCGTGAGCTGTTCGAAGAGCAGGCTAAACGCCGCGTTGTTGTTGGCCTGCTGCTGGGCGAAGTGATTCGTACCAACGAGCTGAAAGCTGAAGAAGACCGCGTGAAGGGCCTGATTGAAGAGATGGCTTCCGCTTACGAAGATCCGAAAGAAGTTGTTGAGTTCTACAGCAAAAACAACGAACTGATGGACAACATGCGTAACGTCGCTCTGGAAGAGCAGGCTGTTGAAGCGGTACTGGCGAAAGCTAAAGTATCCGAGAAAGCGACCTCTTTCAGCGAACTGATGAACCAGCAGGCGTAATTTCGCCCGGCGGTTTAAGGTTCGAGCAAAACCCGTTGCCGAGAGGCTGCGGGTTTTTTTTTAGAACAATGATAGCGTTAGGGTGAGTGCGAAAAGCCGATTTCAGTGATAGCGTTACGACAAAAGATTGTTATGCTTGAATTATGGCGACGTCGCCCCCATTACCGGGGAACGTAACTGCACGCGTGAAATCATGCATAATGACGAAGCGTGTCTGGCCGCCATCATTGAGGACGCAGGAATTCAGCTTAAGCAGCGGTAATTCGAACGATGACGGGCAGAAGACTCTGGCTGATAATCCGTCCATAAGGTTACAATCAGTGCAGCAGGTTTATTCAAAATTAATCCAGGAGACGGAAATGTCATACAGTGGCGAACGAGATAACTTTGCACCCCATATGGCCCTGGTGCCGATGGTCATTGAACAGACCTCGCGCGGTGAACGTTCTTTTGATATCTATTCCCGTCTGCTCAAGGAGCGCGTCATTTTTCTGACCGGCCAGGTGGAAGACCACATGGCGAACCTGATCGTGGCGCAGATGCTTTTTCTGGAAGCAGAAAACCCGGAAAAAGACATTTACCTGTACATTAACTCTCCGGGCGGGGTGATTACCGCCGGGATGTCGATTTACGACACCATGCAGTTCATCAAGCCTGACGTGAGCACCATCTGTATGGGCCAGGCGGCGTCAATGGGCGCGTTCCTGCTGACCGCAGGGGCGAAAGGGAAGCGTTTCTGCCTGCCGAACTCCCGCGTGATGATCCACCAGCCGCTGGGCGGCTATCAGGGTCAGGCAACGGATATCGAAATTCACGCCCGTGAAATCCTGAAGGTGAAGGGGCGCATGAATGAACTGATGGCGCACCATACGGGTCAATCCCTTGAGCAGATCGAGCGCGACACCGAGCGTGACCGCTTCCTGTCTGCAGTTGAAGCGGTGGAATACGGCCTGGTCGATTCCATTTTGACCCATCGTAATTGATGCCCGTGGCGCAAGGGTGCCGCTATACTTGTCTGAAGTAGGGCGGCACAACGTTTACCAGCGGCTTGCGCCTGAGAATGGCATTTGCGTCGTCGTGTGCGGCACAAAGAACTTAATAAGAGGTTTGGACTCATGACAGATAAACGCAAAGATGGATCGGGCAAATTGTTGTACTGCTCTTTTTGCGGCAAAAGCCAGCATGAAGTGCGTAAGCTGATCGCCGGGCCATCCGTGTATATCTGCGACGAATGCGTTGATTTATGTAACGACATCATTCGCGAAGAGATTAAAGAAGTCGCGCCGCATCGCGAGCGCAGTGCACTGCCGACTCCACACGAGATTCGCCACCATCTTGACGATTACGTTATCGGCCAGGAGCCGGCGAAAAAAGTGCTGGCAGTGGCGGTATACAACCACTACAAGCGCCTGCGCAATGGCGATACCAGCAACGGCGTGGAGCTGGGGAAAAGCAACATTCTGCTGATTGGGCCAACGGGCTCCGGTAAGACTCTGCTAGCGGAAACGCTGGCTCGCCTGCTGGATGTACCGTTCACCATGGCTGACGCCACCACCCTGACCGAAGCCGGCTACGTGGGTGAGGACGTTGAAAACATCATTCAGAAACTGCTGCAGAAATGCGATTACGACGTGCAGAAAGCGCAGCGCGGCATCGTGTATATCGATGAAATCGACAAAATTTCCCGTAAGTCGGATAACCCGTCGATTACCCGCGATGTTTCTGGTGAAGGCGTGCAGCAGGCGCTGCTGAAGCTGATCGAAGGCACCGTTGCCGCCGTTCCGCCTCAGGGCGGGCGCAAGCACCCGCAGCAGGAGTTCTTGCAGGTCGACACCTCCAAAATTCTGTTTATCTGCGGCGGCGCGTTTGCCGGCCTGGATAAGGTGATTTCCCATCGTGTAGAAACCGGATCGGGTATTGGTTTCGGCGCGACGGTAAAAGCCAAATCGGACAAAGCGAGCGAAGGCGAACTGCTGTCTCAGGTTGAGCCGGAAGATCTGATCAAATTTGGTCTGATCCCGGAGTTTATCGGCCGTCTGCCGGTGGTCGCAACGCTGAACGAGCTGAGCGAAGAAGCGCTGATTCAGATCCTGAAAGAGCCGAAAAACGCCCTGACCAAGCAGTATCAGGCGCTGTTCAATCTTGAAGGCGCTGAGCTGGAGTTCCGCGATGAAGCGCTGGACGCTATCGCCAAGAAAGCGATGGCGCGTAAAACCGGCGCTCGCGGCCTGCGTTCTATCGTAGAAGCGGCGCTGCTCGATACCATGTACGACCTCCCGTCGATGGAAGATGTCGATAAAGTGGTCATCGACGCTTCGGTTATCGACGGACAAAGCAAGCCGCTGCTGATTTACGGGAAACCGGAAGCGCAGCAGGCATCTGGTGAATAATTAGCCAGGTCACTCAAGTAGTTAACCAAAAAGGGGAGATTTTATCTCCCCTTTTGTTTTTCCTGCATTCCTGCCGTTGAATGTGTGGATTACATCCCCATATACTGGATTACATATTAACGGCGACGCGATCGAGAGTCGTGCCGCCGGCTACCAGGCGGACTTTAAACTAAGAGAGAGCTTCTATGAATCCTGAGCGTTCTGAACGCATTGAAATCCCCGTATTGCCGTTGCGCGATGTGGTGGTTTATCCGCACATGGTCATACCCCTGTTTGTAGGGCGGGAAAAATCTATCCGTTGTCTTGAAGCGGCTATGGACCATGATAAAAAAATCATGCTGGTTGCGCAGAAAGAAGCTTCAACGGATGAGCCGGGTGTAAATGATCTTTTCACCGTCGGGACCGTGGCGTCAATTTTACAGATGCTGAAGCTGCCTGATGGCACGGTAAAAGTGCTGGTTGAAGGCCTGCAGCGGGCGCGTATTTCCGCATTATCCGATGACGGCGAGCATTTTTCAGCGAAAGCGGAATACCTTGAATCGCCTGCTATTGAAGAGCGCGAGCAGGAAGTGCTGGTTCGCACGGCTATCGGTCAGTTTGAAGGCTACATCAAGCTGAACAAAAAAATCCCCCCGGAAGTGCTGACGTCGCTGAATAGCATCGACGATCCCGCGCGTCTGGCGGACACCATCGCGGCGCACATGCCGCTGAAGCTGGCGGACAAACAGTCCGTGCTGGAGATGTCCGACGTTAACGAACGTCTGGAGTATCTGATGGCGATGATGGAATCAGAAATCGATCTGCTGCAGGTTGAGAAACGCATTCGCAACCGCGTTAAAAAGCAGATGGAAAAGTCCCAGCGTGAGTACTATCTGAATGAGCAGATGAAGGCCATCCAGAAAGAGCTCGGCGAGATGGACGATGCCCCGGACGAAAACGAAGCGTTGAAGCGTAAAATCGACGCGGCGAAAATGCCGAAAGAGGCGAAAGAAAAAACCGAAGCGGAACTGCAAAAGCTGAAGATGATGTCGCCGATGTCGGCGGAAGCCACCGTCGTACGCGGCTACATCGACTGGATGGTGCAGGTGCCGTGGAACGCCCGCAGCAAGGTCAAAAAAGATCTGCGCCAGGCGCAGGAGATCCTCGATACCGACCACTACGGTCTGGAACGCGTGAAGGATCGTATTCTTGAGTATCTCGCAGTGCAGAGCCGCGTGAACAAGCTCAAAGGGCCGATTCTGTGCCTGGTTGGGCCGCCGGGGGTAGGTAAAACCTCTCTGGGTCAATCCATCGCCAAAGCCACCGGACGTAAATACGTGCGTATGGCGCTGGGCGGCGTGCGTGATGAAGCGGAAATCCGTGGTCACCGCCGAACCTACATCGGTTCAATGCCGGGTAAACTGATCCAGAAAATGGCGAAAGTGGGGGTGAAGAACCCGCTGTTCCTGCTCGATGAGATCGACAAAATGTCCTCCGACATGCGCGGCGATCCGGCGTCAGCGCTGCTGGAAGTGCTGGATCCTGAACAGAACGTGGCCTTTAACGATCACTATCTGGAAGTGGACTACGATCTGAGCGACGTGATGTTCGTGGCGACCTCTAACTCCATGAATATACCGGCGCCGCTGCTTGACCGTATGGAGGTGATTCGTCTCTCCGGCTATACCGAAGATGAAAAACTGAACATTGCTAAACAGCATCTGCTGTCGAAGCAAATTGAGCGTAACGCGTTGAAAAAAGGCGAATTGACCGTTGAAGACAGCGCGATCGTCGGCATCATTCGCTATTACACCCGTGAAGCGGGCGTGCGTGCTCTGGAGCGTGAAATCTCCAAACTGTGCCGCAAGGCGGTTAAACAGACTGCTGCTGGATAAATCGCTCAAGCACATCACCATCAACGGCGATAACCTGCACGACTTCCTCGGAGTTCAGCGCTTTGACTACGGTCGTGCGGATAGCGAAAACCGCGTAGGTCAGGTTACCGGACTGGCGTGGACGGAAGTGGGCGGCGATCTGCTGACCATCGAAACCGCCTGCGTCCCGGGTAAAGGCAAGCTCACCTATACCGGTTCGCTCGGCGAAGTGATGCAGGAGTCCATTCAGGCGGCGCTGACCGTGGTGCGTTCTCGCGCGGATAAGCTGGGTATTAACTCAGATTTCTACGAAAAACGTGATATCCACGTCCACGTTCCGGAAGGGGCAACGCCAAAAGATGGTCCAAGCGCCGGTATTGCGATGTGTACCGCGCTGGTTTCCTGTCTGACGGGCAATCCGGTTCGCGCCGATGTCGCGATGACCGGGGAAATTACCCTGCGTGGCCAGGTGCTGCCAATCGGTGGTCTGAAGGAAAAACTGCTGGCGGCGCACCGCGGCGGCATTAAGACTGTTCTGATTCCTGACGAAAACAAACGTGACCTTGAAGAAATTCCAGATAACGTTATCGCCGATTTAGCTATCCATCCGGTGAAACGAATCGAAGAAGTTCTGGCACTTGCGCTGCAGAATGAGCCGTTTGGCATCGAGGTTGTCACGGCGAAATAGTGATGTTGCGCAAATTGCTCTAAGAAAAATAGGGCTGGTAAGCAAATTCGTGCTTGCCAGCCTTTTTTTGTGTAGCTAAGTTAGATCGCTGGCAGGGGGTCATCTACAACTCTGTTGTAAGGGCATGACAGTCCTGATATAACTGCTGCGCGGTCGTACCACGAAGGATTCTGGTGCGATATAAATTATAAAGAGAGGAAGAGAACAGTGAATAAATCTCAACTGATTGACAAAATTGCTGCGGGTGCGGACATTTCTAAAGCTGCAGCCGGACGTGCGTTAGATGCTTTAATTGCTTCTGTTACTGAATCTCTGCAGGCTGGGGATGACGTCGCGCTGGTAGGTTTTGGTACTTTTGCTGTTAAAGAGCGTGCTGCCCGTACCGGTCGCAACCCGCAAACAGGTAAAGAAATTACTATTGCCGCTGCTAAAGTTCCGGGTTTCCGTGCTGGTAAAGCGCTGAAAGACGCGGTTAACTGATCGGCTTCCCGTCAGGGAATTTGACGAAGTACAAGGGCGCATCGCGAGATGTGCCTTTTTTATTTGTCCAGAACGCGACTTTATCTGTGTTTGCGGACACTTGTGGGCTGACAATCACCCCATTTTCTTGTCAAAATAGGTCCTCACGCGCGGCGGCCATCACGTGCTATGCTGCGCGAGCTAAAGTCATCTACAGCGGAGCGTTGTTACACCATGATGGACAACCTACGCACGGCCGCCAACAGCGTCGTGCTCAAGATTATTTTCGGTATCATCATTGTCTCGTTCATTTTGACCGGGGTGAGTGGTTACCTGATTGGCGGCAACAGCAACTATGCCGCGAAAGTTAATGACCAGGAGATTGGTCGCTCACAGTTTGAAAATGCCGTTGCCAGCGAACGTAATCGCATGCAGCAGCAGCTCGGTGACCAGTTCTCTGAACTGGCGGCCAACGAAAACTACATGAAAACCATGCGTCAGCAGGTGCTGAACCGCCTGATCGACGAATCGCTGCTTGACCAATACGCGCGTGAACTCGGCCTGAGTGTCAGCGATGCCCAGGTGAAGCAGGCCATCTTCCAGACCCAGGCCTTCCAGTCTAACGGTAAATTTGATAACGAACGTTTTGGCGGCATCGTTAGTCAGATGGGCATGACCACCGACCAGTACGCCCAGGCATTGCGCAACCAGCTGACGACTCAGCAGCTGATCAACGCCGTTGCCGGTACCGACTTCATGCTGCCGGGCGAATCCGATCAGCTGGCGGCGCTGGTTTCTCAGCAGCGCGTGGTGCGTGAAGCAACGATTGACGTCAACGCGCTGGCGGCGAAGCAGACGGCGACCGATGCGGAAGTTGAGGCCTACTATCAGCAGAACCAGGCGCGCTTCATGGCGCCGGAGCAGTTCCGCGTGAGCTACATCAAAATGGATGCAGCGAGCATGCAGGAGAACGCTTCTGACGCGGAAATTCAGTCCTGGTACGACCAGCATCAGGATCAGTTCACTCAGCCGCAGCGTAACCGCTACAGCGTGATTCAGACGAAGACCGAAGCGGATGCGCAGGCCGTGCTGGACGAACTGAAAAAAGGCGCCGATTTCGCGACGCTGGCGAAAGAAAAATCTACCGACATTATCTCTGCCCGCAACGGCGGCGATATGGGCTGGCTGGAAGATGCGGCAACGGTTCCCGAGCTGAAAGAGGCCGGGCTGAAAGAAAAAGGCCAACTCTCCGGCGTGATCAAATCTTCCGTCGGTTTCCTGGTCGTGCGCCTGGTTGACGTTCAGCCTGCGCAGGTTAAACCGCTGGCCGACGTTCGTGCGGATATCGCAGCGAAAGTTAAGCAGGAAAAAGCGCTTGATGCGTACTACGCGCTGCAGCAGAAGGTGAGCGATGCCGCCAGCAACGATAATGAATCTCTGGCCGGCGCAGCGCAGGCCGCAGACGTTAAGGTTGCTGAAACGGGCTGGTTCGGACGCGACAATCTGCCGGAGGAGCTGAACTTTAAGCCGGTCTCCGACGCTATCTTTAACGGTGGCCTGGTGGGCGAAAACGGCGCGCCGGGCAGCAACTCCGATATCATCACCGTTGATGGCGACCGCGCCTTTGTGCTGCGCATCAGCGAGCATAAAGCGGAAGCCGTTAAACCGCTGGCGGAAGTCAAAACGCAGGTTACCGATATCGTTAAGCACACTAAAGCTGAGCAGCAGGCTAAGCTCGATGCGGACAAACTGCTGGCTGCCCTCAAAGATGGCAAAGGCGATGACGCGATGAAGGCTGCGGGCTTAAGCTTCGGCGCGGCGCAGACGCTGGCGCGTACCGGTCAGGATCCGCTGAGCCAGGCCGCGTTCGCCCTGCCGCTGCCGCAGGAAGGTAAAGCAAGCTATGGCGTGGGCAGCGATGTGAACGGTAACGTGGTCCTGCTGGCTCTGGATGCCGTTAAAGCAGGCGACATGCCGGCTGAGCAGAAACAAGCGATGGTGCAGGGTATTACGCAAAACAATGCCCAGATTGCTTTCGAAGCGCTGATGAGCAGCCTGCGTAAATCAGCGAAAATTAAGCTCGGTGACATCGTCGACCAGCAGCAATAATTTCGCGAGCACTCGCAAAAGCAAGTAACGTAATGCAATCCCCAAAGGCCGCTTTCGCGGCCTTTTCCATTTCTGGCATTCGCCTTTTGTCCTTCTTTTTTCCGCTCGCTATCGTGGCCTTGCTGTCTACAAAAAAGGAGAACACAGCATGAAACCAAAAGTTAAAGCGTTCGTTGTTGCCGCCGCATTACTTTGCGCTGCGGGAAGCCCGGTAGCGCTGGGGGCGCCTGCCGACGGTAAGGCGTCGGTAGCGACAGGTAAGGAGAGCCCGCGGGCTAAAGCGCCCGACTCGGCCAAAGCGGGGGAGTCGGGGTCGGGAAAGGTCAGCATCAATAGCGCCAGCGCGCAGGACCTGATGGAGGCGCTGAACGGCGTCGGTCTGAAGAAAGCGCAGGGGATTGTGAGCTATCGCGAAGAGTTCGGGCCGTTTAAGACTATCGACGATCTCAAGCAGGTTCCCGGAATGGGTCACGCGCTGGTAGAGCGCAACCTGGCGCATCTCACCCTGTAATTTTGCATCGGGGGTTTGCAGCAGCGCAAATCTTTGCCAGACTAAAGAGGTCACTCAAGTGGTGTGACCTCCTACCTCATTAACGATAATAAGACAAAGGCACTTGCGCTATGCAGACACAAATTAAAGTTCGCGGCTATCATCTGGACGTTTACCAGCACGTTAATAATGCCCGCTATCTTGAGTTCCTCGAGGAAGCGCGCTGGGATGGCCTGGAAAACAGCGCGGCGTTCCACTGGCTCACCGCGCGCAATATCGCGTTCGTGGTGGTGAATATCAATATTAACTACCGACGTCCGGCGGTTCTCGGAGATGTGTTAACCGTCACCAGCCGCCTGCAGCAGCTGAACGGCAAAAGTGGCACATTAAGCCAGACGGTAACCCTCAATCCGGAAGGCGAAGTGGTCGCCGATGCGATGATTACCTTTGTCTGTATTGATTTGAAAACTCAGAAGGCGCTGCCGCTGGACGGCGAGCTACGTGAGAAGCTTGAGCAGATGGAGCTGTAGCGGAAAGGGCCGGCGCGCATGTTTCCGCCGCGCTCTGGCCAGGATATCGCGCTTCCCCCGCTAAGCGAAGCGCGAGCGGGGGAAGCGTCTGGTGATGCTTACTGCAACCCTGTTTTTTGCTTCATCAGCGCCATGACGCCGACTCTATCGGCAAGGTACTGATTCAGGCCATTGGCGCGCAGGTTACAGGAGGCGCACTGCCCGCAGCCGTCACCCTTAATTCCGTTATAGCAGGTCAGGGTTTCGCTACGAATCAACTCCAGCTGGCCCCAGTAGTCGGCCAGCGCCCAGGTCTCAGCCTTGTTGAGCCACATCAGCGGCGTTTCAAAACGGATATCTTTTGCCATGCCCAGATTAACGGCGTGGTTGAGCGCCTTCACGAACTCGTCCCGGCAGTCGGGATAGCCGGAGAAGTCGGTCTCGCAAACGCCGGTGATGATCGCCTCTGCTTTAACCTGGTATGCGTAGATCGCCGTCAGGGTTAAAAAGAGGATATTACGCCCGGGAACGAAGGTGTTCGGAATCCCGCTGGCATCCGGTTCGTAGTCCGGAACCGGGATACTGTCGCGGGTCAGGCTGCTCACGGCAAGTTCATTGAGCAGGGTCACATCCAGTACCTTGTGGGCCACGGCGCCCAGCTTTAGCGCCAGCTCGCGAGCGACGTCGATTTCTGCGCGGTGGCGCTGCCCATAGTCAAAAGTGACGCAGTGCACTTCATCATACTGTTTCAGAGCCTGCACCAGACAGGTCGTTGAATCTTGTCCTCCGCTGAAGACAACTACGGCGCGTTTCATGGTCATTCCTGGCTATTAAAATGAAAGCGGTATGGTAGCGCTTGATGAGCGCGGCGACCAGCTTCATCGCGGCGATGAGGCCGGCAGCCAGGCGCTGGCGAAATCGAACCAGCCGCGCGCGTTAAGGCGCAGGCCGTTAACCCCCGGCGGTGCGCTAATGCGATAATTATAATTGAACAGCGGCGTCATGACGGCGTCGTCCATCAGCCGGTTGAATACGTTACGCAGGGCATCGTTACGGCTGCGCTCATCCGGCTGCATCTGTACCGCATCAAGCGTTGCCTGCAGATGAGCATACTGTGCCCCGGTCAGCAGGTTGGGCCACATGCTGTCGCAGCGTAGCCACTGCTCAAGGGTATATTCCGGCGCTTCACCGATCAGGCGATCGCCCATGATCAAATCCGCCTGCGCCAGTTCCTGGCAGCCGTCCCAGTTTTTGGCATCGTGAAAAATAAGCGTCAGGTCACAGCCGAGCTCGCTCAGCCGCCGCCGTAGCTGTTCGGCCATCGTATGCAGCTCAACCGGCAGATGGTAGAGCAGGGTAAGCCGTTCGGGCAGCGCGACCTGGCGGTTTTCAGGCTCCTGCGGAATTGACCATCCGGGCAGCACCTCGTTGCTGGGGGTAATCAGATCTTCGTCCAGCGGCAGCGTTTCCAGCAGCGAGGAGCGATGAATAAGCGCCACCAGCCGCTGGGCCTGGGCTTTGCTCAGGCGAGGGCTTTGGCGCAGCGTCAGGTAGCAAAAGCCCAGGCTAATGCTGTTGCTGACCTGACGAAGATCGGCCAGCTCATCGGCATCGCCAATCGTTATCTGCACCGGATGACGGCAGCTGGTGCCTAAATCCTGCTCAAAAAGCTGCGGGGTGATCCAATATTCGACGGCCTGGATTAGCGGATGATTTAGATGATATCGGGGATGATTCTCCAGCCGCACCAGCTCGGGGCTCAACAGCTTGAGGATAAACGGGCCGCTGCCGACTGTCTGGTCGTCGGGATGCGCGAGGACGCTGCAATAGCTGGCAAGGCGAAACGGCAGCCAGTAGTCCGGACGATGCAGCGTAATGGTCAGACGCTAGGCGTGGGTAACATCAATCCGGCTGATGCTGGCGAAGAGCGTACGCAATGCCGGGATCGTGAGCAGCATCAGCAGACGTTGCCGCAGTTGGGGCGTCTCTATCGGGTCGCCGTTATGCCAGAACAGCGTCGAGCGGATGTAAAAATGCCAACGCAATCCGTCCGCCGAGACTTGCCAATGATGAGCCAGGTCCCCCATCGGGCAGGTACTTTGCGCATCAAAACGCAGCAGGCCGGAAAATATCTGCCCGGCGAGGTGCTGTTCCGCCCGGCCGGGCAAAAAGCCGGGCCGCAGCGGTTCGAGCGGGCGATAGTAGGGGATACGCAGGGTCGGCGTATTGTTCTGCCACTGGCCGCCGAGGAAAGGCGACAGCAGCGCTTTAAGATCGACCGGCGCCAGCTGGGCCAGCTCCAGCGCGTTTTTCTGCTGCCCGCTATTGAGCGCCAGCTCCATCATCTCGTTACGCAGCATCTCCGGCGAGGTGTGAAAAAGAAGGGTGCCGCGCTTTCCACGGCCGGAGCTGGCCTGCCAGCTCAGCCAGCCGGCCTCCTGCGCCTGGCGCAACAACGTGCGGATATGACGTTCGCTGCAAAAACAGCGTTCAGCCAGCTCACCCACGGTAACCTGCTGCGGGGCGCCGGAAGAGGGCAGCCAGAGGCGCTGGTACTGGTTCAGCCTGTTCAGTAATCTCATATACACTTCATCCTTCAACCTGCCTCTGCGTTGGCTACGCTTGCTCACCCCGGTCACTTACTGGCGTAAGCCCCCAGGAATTCGCGCGCTTGCCGCCTTGATGCAGGCCGAATGATTTTGTGTATATTCACCTCACCTGACAAGACTGCCTCTGTGTTGGTCGTGTTGCTTGTGCTGCTTGCGGAGATTATCCGCCCCTTCCTTTGGCCTCGTCCATTTAAGGTCTGTGAGAGCGCGGTTAATAAACCCGGAACAATAAAAAATATCTATTCACTATTACTTCCGTATATCTCAGGCAATACTGGAGCACAAGCAAAACCCACCTCACCTCCGGGAGCAAAACATGGCCAGACTCGCTGCATTTGATATGGACGGTACGCTGTTAATGCCGGACCATCGTCTGGGAGAGCGCACGCTTTCGGCCCTGAAACGTCTGCGCGAGCGCGATATAACCCTGACCTTTGCCACCGGGCGCCATGCTCTGGAAATGCGCCACGTGATCGGCGAGTTCGCGCTCGACGCGTTCCTGATCACCGGCAACGGCACGCGCATCCACTCCCTGGAGGGAGAGGTACTGCATCAGTGCGATCTTGATCCGGGGGTTGCTGAACTCGTCCTGCACGGCGCCTGGGATACGGCGGCCAGCATGCACGTATTTAACGACGGCGGTTGGTTTACCGGGCAGGCGATCCCCGAGCTGCTGCAGGCGCATATCTTTAGCGGCTTCCGCTACCACATCCGTGATTTAAAACGCATGTCGGCGCACGAGGTTACCAAAGTGTGCTTCTGCGGCGATCATCAGGATCTCCAGCGGCTGAAAGTCCAGCTGACTGAAGCTTTGGGCGATCGCGCGCATATATGCTTCTCGGCCATTGAGTGCCTGGAAGTGCTGCCGAACGGCTGTAATAAGGGCGCGGCGCTGGCGGTGCTTAGCCAGCATCTTGGCCTGACGCTGCAGGATTGTATGGCGTTTGGTGACGCGATGAACGACCGCGAGATGCTGGGCTGCGTCGGGCGTGGGGTGATAATGGGCAACGCTATGGCGCAGCTCAAGGCTGAGCTGCCGCATTTACCGGTTATTGGAGACTGCCGCAACCAGGCCGTTTCCCACTTTTTAACGCATTGGCTGGATAATCCCGATCTTCCTTATTCCCCCGAATAATCAGACCATTCCAGCAAGCCAGGCCCGGGCATCGTGACGATGCATTAAGCCTGGCTTTTTTTATTGCGCTGCCACTCTTGCCGCAATTTTCGCCTGCCACGGCGCGATGTCGCCGATATTGGCCGCCACCCACTGCGGATTGTAGTAGCTTTCGAGGTAGCGCTCGCCGCTATCGCAGAGCAGGGTCACAATCGAGCCGGTCCGTCCTTCGGCGCGCATGCGGACGGCAAGCTCCAGCACGCCCCACATATTGGTGCCGGTGGAAGCCCCAACCTTACGGCCCAGCAGCGTTTCCAGCCACAGGGCGGTTGCGACGCTGGCAGCATCCGGCACGCGCAGCATTTCATCAACCACATCCGGAATAAATGACGGTTCGACGCGCGGGCGGCCGATGCCTTCTATTTTGCTGCCGATCGGGCTGCGCAGGTTGGCGTCGCGGCTCTGCCAGTAGTCGAGAAATACCGAGTTTTGCGGGTCAACCACCATCAGCTGGGTATCGTAGCCCTGGCTGCGAATATAGCGGCCGATCGTGGCCGAGGTCCCGCCGGTTCCCGCGCTCATCACGATATACGACGGCTGCGGATGCGGCTCATGGGTCATCTGGCGGAAGATGCTGTCGGCAATATTATTGTTTCCTCGCCAGTCGGTCGCCCGCTCGGCAAAGGTAAACTGGTCCATATAGTGGCCGTTCAGCTCGCGGGCCAGGGTTTCGGACGCGGCGTAGATTTCGCAGGCGCTGTTCACGAAATGGCAGCGGCCGCCGTAAAACTCGATCTGTTCGATTTTGCGCTTCGCCGTACAGGAGGGCATCACGGCAATGAACGGCAGGCCCAGCAGGCGGGCGAAGTAGGCTTCGGATACCGCGGTTGAGCCGGAAGAGGACTCGATAATCGTCGTCCCCTCTTTGATCCAGCCGTTGCACAGACCATACAGGAAGAGCGAGCGCGCCAGGCGGTGCTTCAGGCTGCCGGTGGGATGGGTACTTTCATCCTTCAGATAGATCTGGATCCCCGGGAAGCCGGGCAGCGCAAGGCGAATGAGGTGCGTGTCGGCGGATCGCTGATAGTCGGCGTTGATTTCGCTAATGGCGTGTTTTACCCAGGCGCTGTTCATCTTCATTTCCTGTTTATCATTTTGTGCCCAGCTTAAAGGAAGTCGAAGGAAAAATTGTTGCTATTTAGCCTTTGAATTACAATGAAAGGAGTAAATTTTTCTCTCGTGGTGAGCTATGTTAGATAAAATTGACCGTAAGCTGCTTTCTTTACTGCAAACGGACTGCACCCTTTCTTTGCAGGCGCTGGCTGATGCCGTTAATCTGACCACCACGCCCTGCTGGAAACGGCTGAAGCGGCTGGAAGATGAAGGTATCCTGCGCGAGCGGGTCGCGCTGCTCGATGCAGAAAAACTCGGTCTCGGCCTGACGGCCTTCGTGCTGATCAAGACCCAGCACCACAGCAGCGACTGGTACTGCCGCTTCGTGAGCGAGGTGACGCAAATGGCGGAAGTTCTCGGCTTCTGGCGCATGGCGGGGGAGTATGATTACCTGCTGCGGGTGCAGGTCGCGGATATGAAACGCTACGACGATTTTTATAAACGACTGGTGAACAGCGTTCCGGGGCTCTCCGATGTGACTTCGAGTTTCGCCATGGAACAGATAAAATACACCACGGCCTTACCGATTGATTAACGGCGTTTGCCGCGACGATTTATACACTCAGGATTTAACTGCTTGCGATTATTTGCTCAACTTAGCTGGTACTTCCGCCGGGAGTGGCGCCGTTATCTCGGCGCTATTGCTCTACTGGCCATTATCGCCGTCCTACAGCTGATCCCGCCTAAGGTGGTGGGGGTTGTGGTTGACGGCGTCACCAAAGAACATTACACCGCGGAAAAGGTGTGGATGTGGATTGGCGTGCTGGTACTGATCGCGATAATGGTTTACCTGCTGCGCTACGTCTGGCGCGTGCTGTTGTTTGGCGCCTCCTATCAGCTGGCCGTCGAGCTGCGGGAAGATTTCTATCGCCAGCTGAGCCGCCAGCATCCGGCCTTCTACCTGCGCCATCGCACCGGCGACCTGATCGCCCGCGCCACCAACGACGTTGACCGGGTGGTCTTCGCGGCGGGGGAGGGCGTGCTGACGCTGGTGGATTCGCTGGTGATGGGCTGCGCGGTGCTGATCGTGATGTCGACGCAAATCAGACTGGCAGCTGACGCTGCTGGCGCTGCTGCCGATGCCGGTGATGGCGCTGGTGATTAAGCGCAACGGCGATGCGCTGCACGAGCGTTTTCGCGTGGCGCAGGCGGCGTTCTCAAGCCTCAACGATCGAACCCAGGAAAGCCTGACCAGCATCCGCATGATTAAAGCCTTTGGCCTGGAAGATCGGCAGTCGGCGCAGTTCGCGGCCGACGCGGAGGATACCGGTAAGAAAAATATGCGCGTGGCGCGTATCGATGCGCGCTTTGATCCGACGATCTATATCGCCATCGGGACCGCCAATCTGCTGGCGATCGGTGGCGGGAGTTGGATGGTGCTGCAGGGCAGCATGACCCTGGGTCAGCTCACCAGCTTTGTTATGTATCTGGGGCTGATGATTTGGCCGATGCTGGCGCTGGCGTGGATGTTTAATATCGTCGAGCGCGGCAGCGCGGCCTATAGCCGAATTCGCACCATGCTGGAGGAAGCGCCGGCAGTCAACGACGGTAGCGAAACGGCGCCGGAAGGACGCGGAACGCTGAGCGTCGCCGTGCGCGAGTTTATCTATCCGCAGGCCAGTAAAGCATCTCTGGAAAAGGTCAATTTTGTGCTGCAGCCGGGGCAAATGCTCGGTATTTGCGGGCCAACCGGCTCGGGGAAAAGCACGATTCTGGCGCTGATACAGCGCCACTTCGACGTCACCCAGGGAGATATCCGCTTTCACGATATTCCTTTAACCCGGCTCCAGCTGGACGGCTGGCGCGGTCGGCTGGCGGTGGTCAATCAGACGCCGTTCCTGTTTTCCGACACCGTGGCAAATAACATCGCGCTCGGCAGGCCCGAGGCGACGGCCGAGCAAATTGAGCGCGTGGCGCGCCTTGCCAGCGTCCACGAGGATATTCTGCGCCTGCCTCAGGGCTACGAGACCGAGGTGGGCGAACGCGGCGTGATGCTCTCCGGCGGGCAGAAACAGCGCATTTCCATTGCCCGCGCGCTGCTGCTGGAGGCGGAAATTCTGATTCTTGACGATGCCCTGTCGGCGGTCGATGGCCGTACGGAGCACCAGATACTGTATAACCTGCGGCAGTGGGGAGAGGGCCGGACGGTGATTATCAGCGCCCATCGGTTATCGGCATTGACGGAAGCCAGCGAAATTCTGGTCCTGCAGCACGGCCATATTGCCCAGCGCGGCCGCCATGAGGTGCTGGCAGCGCAGCCGGGCTGGTATCGCGATATGTACCGCTATCAGCAGCTGGAGGCGGCGCTGGATGACGCCCCTCATGAACTTGAGGAGGCTGCCGATGCGTAGTTTTACCGAACTCTGGCCGACCCTAAAACGCCTGCTGACCTACGGCTCGCCGTGGCGCAGGCCGCTGCTGATCGCGGTAGGAATGATGTGGGTTGCGGCGGCGGCTGAAGTCAGCGGCCCGCTGCTGATCAGCTACTTCATCGACAATATGGTGGCGAAGAATTCGCTGCCGCTGAAGCTGGTTAGCGGCCTCGCGGTGGCCTATATCGGCCTGCAGATCCTCGCGGCGACGCTGCACTACAACCAGTCGCTGCTGTTTAACCGCGCCGCCGTCGGCGTCGTTCAGCAGCTGCGTAGCGACGTGATGGACGCGGCGCTGCGCCAGCCGCTCAGCGAATTCGATACTCAGCCGGTCGGGCAGCTTATCTCCCGGGTGACCAACGATACCGAGGTGATCCGCGATCTCTACGTCACCGTGGTGGCGACGGTGCTGCGCAGCGCGGCGCTGATTGGCGCAATGCTGGTGGCGATGTTCAGCCTCGACTGGCGCATGGCGCTGGTGGCGTTGGCGATTTTCCCGGCGGTGCTGATCGTCATGATGATCTATCAGCGCTACAGCACGCCTATCGTCCGGCGGGTGCGCGCCTGGCTGGCGGATATCAACGACGGCTTTAATGAAGTGATTAACGGCATGGGCGTTATCCAGCAGTTCCGCCAGCAGGCGCGGTTCGGCGAGCGGATGCGCGAGGCCAGCTATGCTCACTATCTGGCGCGCATGCAAACGCTGCGTCTCGACGGCTTCCTGCTGCGCCCGCTGCTCAGCCTGTTCTCGACGCTGGTGCTGTGCGGGCTGCTGATGCTCTTTGGCTTCAGCGCCACGGGAACCATTGAGGTTGGGGTGCTGTATGCCTTTATCAGCTATCTCGGTCGGCTGAACGAGCCGCTGATTGAGCTGACCACGCAGCAGTCGATGCTGCAGCAGGCGGTGGTGGCCGGCGAGCGGGTCTTCGAGCTGATGGATCGGCCGCGCCAGACGTGGGGACAGGACGATGCGCCGCTGCGCAGCGGGACGGTATCGATTGAGGATCTCTCATTCGCCTACCGCGGCGATCGGCTGGTGCTGCAGGATATTAATCTGGAGATTCCGTCCCGCAGCTTTGTGGCGCTGGTGGGCCACACCGGCAGCGGTAAAAGTACGCTCGCCAGCCTGATGATGGGCTACTACCCGCTGAGCAAAGGCGAGATCCGTATTGACGGCCGCCCGCTCTCCTCTTTAAGCCACGGCGCATTACGCCAGGGCGTCGCGATGGTGCAGCAGGATCCGGTGGTGCTGGCCGATACCTTCTACGCCAACGTTACTCTCGGTCGCGATATCAGCGAGGCGCAGGTCTGGGACGCGCTGGAAGCCGTGCAGGCTGGCGGAGCTGGCGCGCGGCATGGAGGGTGGGCTCTATACCCAGCTGGGCGAACAGGGCAACAATCTCTCGGTGGGACAGAAGCAGCTGCTGGCGCTGGCGAGGGTGCTGGTTGATACGCCGCAGATACTGATTCTTGACGAGGCTACTGCGAATATCGACTCCGGCACCGAGCAGGCTATCCAGCAGGCGCTGGCAAGGGTTCGCCAGAACACCACGCTGGTTGTGATTGCCCACCGCCTGTCGACGATAGTCGAAGCGGATACGATTCTGGTCCTGCATCGCGGCCAGGCCGTTGAGCGCGGAAACCATCAGCAGCTGCTGGCGGAAAAAGGGCGCTACTGGCAGATGTATCAGCTGCAGCTGGCCGGCGAAGAGCTGGCGGCAAGCTCGCAGGAAGAGTCTCTTATTGCCTGATGCACTATAAGCAGGCAGCGATCCCGCGGCGATATCGCATGGTGCAAAAATGTAACCTTTTATGCACTGAAATGGTGCGTTTTTAGGCGTCGCCGGGCGCTTTCTCCCTCGCTCCCGGGCCGTTTCTCTCTTTTCCTCATCAAAAGGGCCGCTTCGCGGTCCTTTTTCATTTCTGGCATAGCCTTTGCTTTATTCCCTGTGTGTTAGCTGCTGCCATTACGAATTCTGATCGGAGGGGACTTATGAAGCTGGTTACCGTGGTAATCAAACCGTTTAAACTGGAAGACGTTCGCGAAGCGTTATCTTCCATCGGCATTCAGGGCCTTACGGTCACTGAAGTGAAGGGGTTTGGCCGCCAGAAAGGCCATGCTGAGCTGTACCGTGGCGCCGAATATAGCGTTAACTTTTTGCCGAAGGTAAAAATTGACGTCGCGATTGCCGACGATCAGCTTGATGAGGTCGTCGACGTCATCAGTAAAGCGGCATACACCGGAAAAATTGGCGATGGCAAAATTTTCGTCGCCGAGCTGCAGCGCGTTATTCGCATCCGCACCGGCGAAGCCGACGAAGCGGCACTGTAACGTCCAGACCACACAGTGATGGGGATTGAGAAGATGAAAATAGCAACAACAATGAAAACAGGTCTGGGTGCGCTGGCGCTACTCCCGGGATTGGCCATGGCCGCACCGGCGGTGGCGGATAAAGCCGATAACGCCTTTATGATGATCTGCACCGCGCTGGTGCTGTTTATGACGATTCCGGGCGTCGCGCTGTTTTACGGCGGCCTGATTCGCGGCAAAAACGTGCTCTCCATGCTGACTCAGGTGATTGTCACCTTTGCGCTGGTGTGCATTCTGTGGGTGGTTTATGGCTATACCCTGGCGTTCAGCACCGGCGGCAGCTTCTTCGGTGACTTCAACTGGGTCATGCTGAAAAATATTGAGCTGAAAGCGCTGATGGGCTCCTTCTATCAGTACATCCATGTCGCTTTCCAGGGCTCGTTCGCCTGTATCACCGTGGCGCTGATCGTCGGCGCGCTGGCGGAGCGTATTCGCTTCTCCGCGGTGCTGATTTTTGTGGTGGTGTGGATGACGCTCTCCTACGTGCCGATTGCGCATATGGTGTGGGGCGGCGGTCTGCTGGCGACGCACGGCGCGCTGGATTTTGCCGGCGGCACCGTTGTGCACATCAACGCGGCCGTTGCCGGGCTGGTGGGCGCCTATATGATGGGCAAACGCGTCGGCTTTGGCAAAGAAGCGTTCAAACCGCATAACCTGCCGATGGTCTTCACCGGTACCGCGATTCTGTATGTCGGCTGGTTTGGCTTCAACGCCGGCTCCGCGAGCGCGGCAAACGAAATTTCTGCCCTGGCCTTTGTGAACACCGTTGTGGCGACAGCCGCCGCGATTCTGGCCTGGACCTTCGGCGAGTGGACGACCCGTGGTAAACCGTCGCTGTTAGGCGCTTGTTCCGGGGCGATTGCCGGCCTGGTTGGCATTACGCCGGCATGCGGCTACGTCGGGATTGGCGGTGCGCTGATTGTCGGTCTGGCGTCCGGTCTTGCGGGTCTGTGGGGCGTAACTGTACTGAAACGCTGGCTGCGCGTTGACGACCCGTGCGATGTGTTCGGCGTGCATGGCGTCTGCGGCATCATCGGCTGTATTCTGACCGGTATCTTTGCCGCTACCTCGCTGGGCGGCGTCGGTTACGCAGAAGGGGTGACTATGGGCCATCAGCTGCTGGTTCAGCTGGAAAGCGTCGCCATCACCATCGTCTGGTCCGGCATCGTCGCCTGGATCGGCTATAAAGTTGCGGATATGACGGTCGGTCTGCGCGTACCTGAGGAGCAGGAGCGCGAAGGTTTGGACGTCAACAGCCACGGCGAAAACGCCTACAACGCCTGATCTTTGTGTTATCTCCAGTAGTAGCAAAGCCTCCCTCGGGAGGCTTTTTTTATGCCGTTACGCTCTATGTATTATGCATTGCGGTTGCGCATAACGCCTTCCTGCACCGTCGAGGCCACCAGGATGCCGTCCTGGGTGTAGAACTCGCCGCGCACGAATCCCCTTGCGCTGGAGGCTGAGGTGCTCTCAACGCTATACAGCAGCCACTCATTAACGTTGAACGGGCGATGGAACCACATCGAGTGATCGATCGTGGCAACCTGCATTCCGGGCTCAAGAAAGCCCACGCCGTACGGCTGCAGCGCGACCGGCAGGAAGTTAAAGTCCGAGGCGTAGCCCAGCAGGTATTGGTGGATGCGGATGTCCTGAGGAACGTCGCCGTTGGCGCGGATCCATACCTGGCGGGTCGGTTCTGCCGCGTGGCCCTTTAGCGGGTTATGGAATTCAACCGGGCGGATCTCGAGGGGCTTATCGCAGAGGAACTTATCTTTGACCAGCGGCGGCAGCAGGTGCGCCAGCTTACGGGCAATATCGGTCTCGGAAGGCAGAGAGTCCGGCGTCGGAGCCGCTGGCATCGTTTTTTGGTGCTCGTAGCCCGGCTCCGGGGCCTGGAAAGAGGCGGTCATATAAAAGATGGGCTTGCCGTTTTGAATCGCGGCCACCCGGCGCGCGCTGAAGCTGTTGCCGTCGCGCAGGACTTCGACATCATAAATAATCGGCTTTTGGCTATCGCCAGGGCGCAGGAAGTAGCTGTGGAAAGAGTGGACCAGACGCTCGGCAGGCACGGTTTCTTTCGCCGCGTACAGCGCCTGGCCGACGACCTGGCCGCCGAAAACCTGACGCAGTCCCAGATCTTCGCTCTGCCCGCGGAACAGCCCTTCTTCAATTTTTTCCAGATTTAACAATGCCAGCAGATTGGTTAGTGCCTGACTCATATTGACCCTCAATCGGTGATAGCCGCTTCTCGCGGCGCGTATTGAGGCAAAGTATAACCTGGAATCGCAAGTGGTCCGATGGGTGTAATAATCTGAATAACGCTTCGCTTGCAGGAAGAGATCTGAGATCTGTGCCACACTTATGCCGATACAAATGTTCATGCCATCCAGTCGGTAGGACATGCTCCTGCGTATATAGGGATGAAAAGGAGAACAACATGAAATTTGCCTATATGTTAAGTGCTTTAGCCGTTGCCACCGCACTGACCGCCTGTGCCAATAATCACAGCGACAGTGCGAAAAATAACGCGGCTGCCGCCGATCCTTACGGTATCGCGTCACTGACGTCGTCGCAGCAACAGCCTAACGTTTCCGGGACAATCTCTATTCGGCAAAAAGTTGCCCTGCCGCCGGATGCGGTACTGACCGTGACCTTGTCTGATGCTTCACTGGCCGACGCGCCGTCGCGCGTGCTGGCGCAGAAAGCCGTACGTACCGAAGGTAAGCAGCCGCCGTATGACTTTGTTCTGCCGTACAACCAGGCGGATATTCAGCCAAACGCGCGTATCCTGCTGAGTTCGGCCATTACGGTAAATGGTCAGCTGATGTTTATCACCGATACGGTCCAGACGGCGGTGAACGGTGGCGGCAATCGTGCCGATCTGCTGCTGGTACCGGTGCAGCGAACGGCGGTGCCTGTCCCCAGCGATGGCGCAGCGGCGAACAGCCCGGCCGCCGCGCAATAAGACCCCAGATGCCCCTGTTCAGGGGCATTTTTTTAATAAATCCATCGATAGCGCTGCAGGTCGATATGCCCGCCGCCGGAGACCTGGACTCCCTCCTCCAGCAGCGCCTGACGCTGACGCTGTAGATCCGGACCGGTCAGAGAAATATCGCCGTGTCGATTAACCACCCGATGCCACGGCAGAGCCGAGCCCTCCGGCAGACGCTTGAGCACGCCGCCGACCTGGCGCGCGGCGCGCGGCGAGCCTGCCAGCAGCGCGACATCGCCGTAGGTGGCGACGCAGCCTTCCGGAATCGAGGCGATAATCTGCCATACCCGCTGAGGAAATGTGTCTTGAGGATCCATAAGGCGTCCTGTTACCGGAAAAGGTTCAGGATAAGCGCTGGATAACGGGCTGTACAGCCCGCCGCTCAGGCCGGGTGGGCGAGGGTAAATTCCAGCGCCAGGCCAAGGGTTTGCATCCCGTGTATGTTGTCATGCGGGGTGAGAGCCATCAGACTTTCGAGAAATTTCAGCCGCCGGGCCTGCGCGTTGATAATCAGCTTTGCGCGCAGGGCAGGAAGCTTTTGCGAGGTGATGGGGTAAACCACGCGCCCACAAACCGCGATGGGCAGTTTGCGTAGCTCGACGCTCTGCAGCACGCCTACGGTGGAGTAGAGCAGCGCCACCGGCGTTACCGCCAGCATCGTGCCGCTGCTGATAGAGACAAAATCCAGCACCAGCTCCGGGCGCAGGTAGTGCAAGCCCTTGAAGGACACGGTCACGCCGTCGATCGCCGGCATCGCCAGGGTTGACGTCAAACGCGGTGATTCACTCATTGCTGCCCCATCAGGATAAGATGTTGATTAGAAAGAGGGCTTCGATATTCGCTGAAGTATGGATGAGCATCAGGCATCGCGCCGCGACGGCGCTCGCAATCCCCTGTATTGCTCTGAAAGGATTGTATCGAAATTTAACAGTCCGGCCCGCGACGGGCTTATTGGCGGCTTTGCGCAATAAACCAGCATCCGAGCGACGTCGGCTTGCAATTCAGCGCCGCAGTGGGGATAATGCGCCGGCGCGTTGGTTAACAACGCTCTCAATGGGGGCTCTGTTGGTTCTCCCGCAACGCTACTCTGTTTACCAGGTCAGATCCGGAAGGAAGCAGCCAGAGCAGACGACGTGTGTGCCGGGATGCAGCTGGCAGGGCCCCCACCCAATTCTGCGCCAGACAGCCGCAAGCTTATCTTCTCCGTACAAAACCGCTACTAAGCTCTGGCAAGCCAGCCGTCGCCTGTTCCGCTGAGCCGCTATTTGTCTACGTTCTGACCATGCAACGGCGGCTGAATGCTAGCAAAAATGCTTCATTAGCAAATTCTCGCAGGTTGCCCATAGCGCGGGTGAACCTCTTTTTATCGTCGGTCCATAGCGAGATAATACCTGTTCAAGCGATACGCCGTTTTCTTTCCAGGTTCCCCCATCGGTAAATATATTCACCAGCAGGGGCTGAAAGCGGTCGAGGGCCTTAGCAAATTGCGCATCTGCGGTTTCTGCCCGCTCAAATTCCTGCCACAAATTAAGCAACTCGCCGCTCTGCGGCTGCGGCAGTAAACCAAACAGCCGCGTCGCGGCGGCCGACTCCTCCTGAAACAGATCGCCAGAATAAGAGCCATGAATGGGGTGATCGCCAACGTCTATTTCGACAATGTCATGCAGCAGGAGCATTTTTATCACCCGACAGGGATTAACCGCGTCATGGGCATATTCACTCAGGATTAAGGCGTACATCGCCAGATGCCATGAGTGCTCGGCGGAGTTTTCCTTACGGCTTTTATCAAGCAGCGGCGATTGCCGTATAACCGTTTTAAGTTTGTCGATTTCTCGCAGAAACAGTAATTGTTTTTCCAACGCCGTCATTGCATTTTCCTTCATGCGGAAATTATTTCGTGAGTATGGTCGCTAGGCTGTGTCCCGTAATCACCTGAGCTATAGTAACTGTCTGTTTCCACAACATATTAAACTATGGCTCGCTACGACATTCCCGATGAAGCATGGACTATCATCCAACCCTTTCTGCCAGCAGCGTCTGCCTCTCCACAGGCCGGGCGTCCGTGGGCGGAGCATCGTATGATCATCAACGGCATGTTCTGGGTGCTGTGTTCAGGTGCACCATGGCGTGATTTACCTGAACGGTACGGCCCATGGAAGACCGTTTATAACCGCTTTAACCGATGGTCAAAATCGGGTGTGATTAACATTATTTTCAACAAGTTACTTTCAGACTCTGGATGCACATGGCCTCGTGGACTGGTCGGCCACTGCACTGGATGGCAGCAATATCCGGGCGCTGAAATGTGCTGCCGGTGCGCAAAAAAACAACCCGATATCACCGGAGATAATGGGCTGGGTCGCTCTCGCGGTGGTTTTGGCACCAAAATTCATCTGGCGACAGACGGAAGTGGTCTGCCGTTAAACATCGTACTGAGTCCCGGTCAGGCTCACGAAAGCCAGTTTGCACAACGTCTTCTGGACGGTATCGGTGTTCAGCGCCAGAACGGAAGTATCAAGCGCCGTGGTCATGCAGTACTGGCTGATAAAGCCTACTCCGGACATGCGTTACGTAACGAACTGAAAAGAAGAGGGATAAAAGTTGTCATCCCGCGTAAATCCAATGAAAAAATGGCCACAGATGGTCGTTCACCACTCGATCGTGAAGCCTACCGCAATCGCAATGTTGTTGAGAGGTGCTTTGGTCGCCTGAAAGAATACCGCCGCATTGCCACACGTTACGACAAAACGGCGAGGAATTATCTGGCGATGGTGAAACTGGGTTGCATCCGATTGTTTTACAAGAGGTTATGTAATTAAGGGACACAGCCTAGTCTACGGCCTGGAGCGATACCTGGCCTGCAGGGCGTCTAAGAGCTGCGCGCATTTTAAGCGCGCCGGCGTAACGTTTAGCCAATACCGATAAAGAAACCGGCGATAGTGGCGCTCATCAGATTCGATAATGTCGCTGCGAGCAGGGCCCGCATGCCCAGGCGGGCGATTTCCGAGGTGCGCTCCGGCGCCACGGCGGAGAAAGCCCCCACCACCACGCCGATGGAGCCGAAATTGGCGAAGCCGCACAGGGCGAACGACACAATGGCGATAGTTTTACTGTCCAACAGGCCGGGATCGTGCAGGTAGGGTGAGAAGCTAAGGTAGGCAACAAACTCATTAACCATCAGCTTCTGGCCGATCAGGCTGCCTGCCAGCGCAGCATCGCTCCAGTCAACGCCCATCAGCCATGCCAGCGGCGCCAGCACTACGCCTAAAATAGCCTGCAGGCTTGCATGACCGTAGCCAAACCAGCCGCCGATGCCGGCCAGGATCCCATTGATCAACGCGATGATGCCAACGAATGCCATTACCACCGTTGCCAGCCCGGCGGCGATCTTCAGGCCAATGATGGCGCCGGATGCCGCGGCTTCTATGAAGCTGCGCGCGGGCGTTTCATTGAATGACAGATTATCAAAATCGACCTTCGACTCTTCCGTCGCGGGGTTGAGTAAACGGGCAAACAGGATCCCGCCGGGAATAGCCATCAGTGAGGCCGCCAACAGATACTCGATCGCCACGCCGAGCCCCGCGTATCCCACCATCGTTGAGCCGGCAATCGACGCCATCCCGCTGCAAATTGCGGTAAAGAGTTCATTACGATTGAGACGATGAATAAAAGGTTTAACGATCGCCGGGATTTCATTCTGCCCAAGAAATATCGTTGTCACCGCGACAAAAGATTCGATCTTACTGATCTTCAGGGCCTTCTGAAATAAGCCGCCTAGTATCCGAATTAAAAACCCCATGACTCCGATGTAATACAGGATACTTACCAGCGCAGTGATGAATATAATGGCAGGCAGGACGCGGAAGGCAAAAACAAAGCCTGCGCCGTCAAATACCTTATCCATTTGCGGCCCGGCGAGGGCGCCAAAGATAAAAGCGCTGCCGGCATCGCTATAGGATAATACATGATGAATTCCGTTGGCCGCTTTCTCGGCCAGCCATTTCCCCGGCGGCAGATATAGCATGGCGCCGCCAATAATAATCTGTATTAAAAGCGCCGCGCTGGTAGTGCGTAGGCTAATACTTTTTTTATTTACTGATAGCAGCAATGCAATCGCCAACAGTACCACCATACCAGGAACGCTTCTTAGTATATCCATAATGATCTCTCTTTATGTCATCCTGGGGATGTTTCATAGCGGTATGGGCGACTGCATTCTGCCCATGGTGGTTTATTTAGTGATATTTACGCACGCACTCTTCTACCAGGTCCCAGAACCACGCGGTATCTAACGTAATGCCAACTTTGGTATTTGCGCTTTTGCCGAGTACGCCCAGCTCATCGCAGACCGTACGGCCGTAGCATGGCCCGCTGTTAACGTCGATCTCGACGTACATCTCCTGCACTTTGAAAGCGTCAGGATTGATCAGATAAGCGACGCAGGTGGCGTCATGTACCGGGCCGCCTTCCAGGCCATAGTTATCGTGTTGCGTCTTCAGCGTGAAGTTCATCATGTCACTGAAGAGCTTGCCCGCCGGGCCGCCGGCATTTTCCATGCGCGCGATAATATCCGGGGTACAAACCGTTTGGTGGGTCAAATCGAGCCCCATCATCACCAGCGGTGCGCCAGAGGTAAAGACCACGCGAGCGGCCTCCGGGTCGGCAAAAATATTAAACTCGGCGGAAGGGGTGAAGTTCCCGGTACCATAAGCGCCGCCCATCAGCACGATTTCACGTATTTTGGGAATAATCGCTGGCTGCATACGCATCGCTACCGCGATATTAGTTAACGGCCCCACCGGAACCAGCGTAATATCTCCTGCGCTCGCCATTAACGTATCAATAATAAAGTTAACCGCGTGCTTTTTTTCAGCTTCGCGAGTGAGCGGACCGAATACCGGGCCGTCCAGTCCGGTTTCGCCATGAATGTTATCGGCGACAATTTGCTTACGCATAATCGGCTGCGGCATGCCGGCGTGTACCGGGGTATCAATATTCAGAGTTTGACAAACGTTCAGGCCGTTAAGCAAAGTTTTATCGAGAGTTTGGTTTCCCGCAACGATGCTGATGCCCAGTAATTCAATTGCAGGATGTTTTGCTGCCAGCATAATTGCGATTGCGTCATCATGACCCGGGTCGCAGTCCAGAATTATTTTACGCGTTGCCATTTTTATTCCTCATCTTTTTTGGGGGTCACCTTAATATAATTTTAAAAAAATAATCAGGTGAGGTAGGGTTGACGTGCTCACCTTGTCAGCGGCAAACTACACCAGGCATGAGAAATCTCATATGAGCGAGCGGATGATGAAAGAGGTACAAAATGAATCCTTTAAAAATCAATTGATAAAGGAGTCTGGCTACGTTGATAAATTTTCGATGGATGTGATCCGTCACACACATTTATTCCATGCTCAGGCCGGCGACTACATCGTGCGGGAAGGTACTTTACCGACCTGTCTTTTTTATTTAGTGCGCGGACGGACCAAGCTTTATGTCACATTAGCTAATGGTCGAATATCTTTGGTCGATTTTTTCAGCGCCCCTTGTTTTATTGGGGAAATAGAAGTTTTAGATGAGCAGCATCAATCTCGCGGAGTGCAGGCTATTGAAGAGTGCTGGTGTCTGGCATTGCCGGTAAAAACCTTACGGGCGTCATTGCTCAACGATACGCTATTTCTACGCAACGTTTGTCTCGGCCTTGTTGAAAAGAATTTCCGCAATATTGTCACCTCGACGCGTAACCAGGCTTATCCGTTGATTAACCGCCTCGCGGCTTTTATTTTGCTGACCGAGCATGATGCGCTGTACAAAGAAAAACATACCCAGGTTGCCGAGTATCTTGGCGTAACCTATCGCCATCTGCTGTATGTCATTGCGCAGTTGTGCACGCAGGGAATACTGCTAAAGCTTAATACCGGCTATGCGATTAATAATAAAAAAGCGCTAACGGTGCTGGCGCGGGAAATGGAACCCACGACCACCGTAGCCGGTAGTTAAAATTAGGTTGCCGCGGCGATCGGCGCTGCCGGGTTAAAACAGATACCGTCAACCCTCATCCGTCATTTATGTACATGCCCATATCCTTGCGCCTTGTGGCTCAGGATCGGCAGTCGTGTTTCATCGCGTGAAGCCATTGCGTGTGACCTACCGGCCGATTGCCGGTCACTCTGGAGCCGCTCTTTATCTGCTTCGACGCTGCCCGGCAGCGGAAAATAATTTATTTTGCAGAATGGCGATTCTTCTGCTATGCCGAAAAACGAGCTGTCATAATTTTGAAATAATAATGAAATATATTCGTCATTAAGGTGTCATAAATAACTGGCAGATTAGCAATGGGAATTTGTTGCCAGGTTACAAGCCGTAAATATATGTCTGGATCAACATGTTAACTTCGTGTATTAATTATGATGAATTTATTGCACGGGAAGCGTGACTATGACCACTGTGGTTTTGAACGTAAAAATTGATGCGGAATTAAAAGAGAAGCTGCGTCACTATGCGGAAGTAAACAACGAAAATCTGGGTACTGCGACGGAGAAACTGCTGCGACTCGCTTTTCAAATAGCGGATTCAGCGGACGAGGCGGGGGTTTCGGAAGAGGATATTGACAGCCAGCATACCGAAGAGGAAGCTACCCCATTAACCCCTAAAGAAATCAAAGCATTAAGAAAGATTCTGAAGAAGAGAAAATGAAACAACAACTCTCTACAGCCAGCAGCTACAGCGAAGCCTGCGACATGCTACGTTCAGGATATGTGAAGCACGTGCGTCTGAACTGGAATATCGGCAGCGATGAGTTCTTTCGCATTGCTTCCGACTGGTGCGAAACCGGGGCAAAAATAAAAAAAGATGACGATGGCTTTATTATCTCACTAAAAAGTTTTCCCATTCCGCGCCAGCATTAATGAAATGCGGTTAACGTTGTCATCAGGCTGACATAGTGCGATGACAAGATGAACTGCAATTTTATAAAAACATCTCATATCGGTCATGGATGATGATTTTTGACGGGCTGAACCCAGCCCGTCGATATTTTATTATATTATTTTACGCGTCCGCGTATTTTCACTCTGCTGTGCGAGACTGTGCCACAGCGGCTGTAGCGTCGTGAAGGCGCTGCGCAACGCCTCATCCTCCAGCGTAAACGGTAGCCGCAGATAGCGATCAAAAGCTCCTGCGAGGCCAAAGCGCGTCCCGGTACCAATATGAATGCCCCGGCTTTCCGCCCGCGCGGAAAAAATCGTCGCCAGCATGCCCGGTAGTTCAACCCAAAAAGAGAGCCCGCCCTCCGGCGGCGTAAAATGCCAGTGGGGAAAATATTCAGCCATTAATTTACCGCACATGTCCCGGCGGGCGGTCAGCATCGCCCGGCGCGGCGGGAGCAGTCTGCTTTTCATTTTCCAGCAGCCAGCAGCAGGCCAGCTGCTCGAGCAGAGGCGAGCCCAGGTCAAGAGAGTCGCGGGCCTGGACGAGAGAGGCGATGGTGCGGGACGACGCGCGGATCCAGCCAATGCGCAGCCCGCCCCAGAAGCTTTTGCCGGCGGATCCGATGGTAATCACCGGCGCCTCGGGATTGAAAGCCGCCAGCGGCGGAGGCGGCGGGACGTTGTACCATAAATCAACCATGGTCTCATCGACTACCAGCGTGGTGCGCGTCTGGGCCGCAATATCGGCCACCCGCTGGCGGGTCGCGCTATCCATGCAGCGGCCGGTGGGATTGTGAAAGTCCGGCATCAGCCAGGCCAGGCGCGGGGCGGTTTGTGCAATGGTTGCCGCCAGCCCGTCGCAGTCCCAGCCCTGTGAGGGCAGCGCCACGCCAACCGGTCGACAGGAGGCCCCCTGAATCGCGCTGATGGCCATGGGATAGGTTGGGGCGTCGACCACCACGCGGTCGCCGGGTCCGGTCATTAAGCGCAGAACCAGCGCCAGGCCGCTAAGCGCGCCGTTAACAATCATCACTTCATCAGCCTGGGTCGGTAAACCGCGCTCGCAGTAGCGGCGGGCTATCGCTTCGCGCAGCGCCGGCAGTCCCTGCTGATCGTAGCCGGTGCCGGTCAGATGCTGGGGCATCACGCCCAGCGCGTGATGGTAGGCCTGATGGATTTCCGGCCCGGCGCTGAGGGCGGCGGTGGCCAGGTTCACCGAGGCTGCGCTGATGGCCTGTTCCGTGGCTCCGGCCTGGCGCTGGGGCAGGGCGATGCGCGATCCGCTGCCCTGGCGGCTGTAAAGATACCCCTCTTCCCGCAGTTGGCCGAGTGCGCTGGCGATAGTCGTGCGGCTAACGCTCAGCGCCGCCGCCAGCTCGCGTTCGCCGGGCAGGCGCGTCTCCAGGGTCAGGCGGCCATCGAGAATCAATAGCCTCAGGGCTTCCGCCAGCTGGCGCCAGAGCGGCGTGCGGGAGGCGGACTCCTGCCAGTTTCCCAGCAGGCGAACCAACGATTGCGTACCAAAGCGACGAGAAGCCATAGCGATCCACTTTTGTAAAACTGGCCATTAATTATCAATCCATTTTTGCCGATGATGGCGAGGTCCGCAATCATCCAGAGGTAAAAAATGTTACGTCGTCTACTGCAGCTCTATATCGGCCTTGTTCTGTACGGCGTGTCGACCGCGCTCTTTGTGCACGCTAACCTCGGAGCCGACCCGTGGGATGTTTTTCATCTCGGCATGGGTAAACAGTTTGCTCTGGATTTTGGCACGGTGATGATCCTGACCGGCGCGGCGGTCCTGCTGCTGTGGATCCCTCTGCGCCAGATGCCCGGGCTGGGCACTATCAGCAATGTGATCGTGCTGGGCCTGGCGGCAAATGCGACCCTGGCGGTTTTGCCGCCGCTTGAATCGGTGGTGGCGCGCAGCCTGCTGCTGGTCGGGGCGGTGGTCCTCAACGCCCTCGCAACCGGTATGTATATTGGCGCCGGATTTGGCCCCGGGCCGCGCGACGGCCTGATGACCGGACTCCATGCCCGTACCGGCTGGTCGCTGCGCGGGATCCGCACCGCCATCGAGGTATCGGTCCTGCTGATTGGCTGGATGGCCGGCGGCACCTTTGGCGTCGGCACCGTGCTGTATGCGCTGACCATCGGGCCGCTTATTCAGCTCTGTTTGCCCTGGTTCCGCCAGCCCGTCGTTCCGCAGTCTATTGCCGATAGCCGCGAAGCCGCATCCTGATTTATGTCATCGCCGGCGGCGCCGTTCACTATCTTTGGCGGCTTGGCGCCGCTTCTCGACGAATAGCCCGCCGGCAGCGCCATCTCCCCGCGTCGGTTCAGGGGATGGCGATAGCCGGTCTACAGGCTGTTCCAGCCGTGCAGCATCATATACAGCCCTACCGCGATAATCAGCGTGCCGGAGATCCACGGCGCCTTGCGCGACAGGTCGTTGAGGGCGGGCCAGCGCTGGGTAACATGCTTCAGGCTGAGCGCCGCGATAGCGCCGGATATCACCAGCGTCAGAGCCAGCCCAACGCTAAAGCCCAGTACCAGCGTGGCGCCCAGCGAAAACTGCTTCAGCTGCAGGCAAATTAGCAGCACGGTTATTGATGCCGGACACGGGATAAGCCCTCCGGTCAGGCCAAAGAGAATTATCTGCCCGGTTGTTACCCGCTGGCCGTCAAAGCGACGGTTGATCTCCCGCGCGTGCGCCCGCTGGTGGGCATCCTGCCAGCCGCCGTCCACCGACTGATGGCGGCGATGGCGATCGTCGTGACTATGCGCGTGCTGATGCTCGTGTTCATGTTCATGTTCATGTTCATGTTCATGTTCGTGCTGATGCTCATGATGGTGATGCGCCCGCGATTCATGCCAGGTACGCCGCAGCATCCAGCAGGCGATGAGCACAATAACGATCCCCGAGATCAGCTGAAACCAGGGCTCCGAGGTCCGCACGTCCCAGCCGCGGCCAAACCAAAGCCCGGCCATCGCCACCAGCCAGACTACCGCCGTATGTGATACCGTCGCCGCGAGCCCCAGCAGGATCGCCTGCTTTAGCGTACCGCGCACCGCTACGATAAAGGCGGCCATCATCGTTTTAGAGTGTCCCGGCTCGAGGCCATGCAGAGCGCCCAGCAGAATCGCGCTGGGAATAAAGAGCCAGGCATTGCCCTGGTGCAGAAGAGAGCTGAAATCGTTCATGTCGCGATCCTTGTATAAAGTGATCGCATACTACTCCCCTCCAGTATACTAATACTACCCCTCAGTAGATAAATACGCCCAAAGGGGAGAGCGTGCTATGCTGGTCGCATTACGTATGCCGGCCCTGGCGCCGCAGCAGACAGACTTAAATGGTGGATTGCCTCATGTCACACACGGTTCGACACAAGAAGATGTTATTAACCCGGCTGAAGAAAATTCAGGGGCAGAGCGGAGCCCTGGAAAAAATGCTTAATCGCGAGCACGAGTGCGGGGAAGTGCTGCAGCAGCTGGCGGCAATCCGCGGGGCGGTGAACGGCATGATGCTGCAGGTGATTCAGGGGCATCTGACCGATCACGTGGTTAAAGAGCCGGAAGAGCTGCAGCGCGAGGCCGATCTTGAGGTGGTGATGCAGGTGATCAAATCCTATCTGAAGTAGCCCTTATCCCATGGCGCCGTTCACGATGCCCTGAGATTATTTTCCGCCCACAGAATACACGCGTCCTTCGGCAGCGCCTGGCGGGTAAAATATTGGCGAGAATCACCATTCTCGTAACCAGACTCACCAGATATCGGGTTGCCATGAGAATATCCTTATGTCAGAGGAGGCTCGATGAGTATGCCCGACAGCGTAAAAAGGTCACGGCGGAGAGGGATTATGATGAGATGTAAAAAATGCCCGAGCCGGCAGATGCCGCCGATATCGGGCTAAGCTGGACGATCCACAGCGTTCAGGCATTGAACGCGCGGAGAAAACGAGGGCCGGAATGCCTTCCGCGCTAGCGTTCGGCATCCGGTAACAGCTTAATTAACGATCGTGACAGCAAGATGTTGCGCATTGTGAACTATCAGCGGGCGTCCGCAGCGGCATTATCGGCGCTGATGCGCTGGTTATTTTCAGCAGAGACTCTGCAGAAGCTATCGTCGAAAGCGGCATCGGTTGGCTGCCACGAACGGGCGCGTCAGCCCGCCGCCTAAATCCCCTTTCTGTTCATGGTTGATCTTTACTCTTAAGCGGCGTAACCTTATTGTTATGTTATAACATCTCTTATGGGGTCATCATGAAAGCGAATATTCATCCGCATTACCGCACCGTGGTGTTTCACGACACCAGCGCTAATGAATATTTTAAAGTGGGTTCGACGATAAAAACCGAGCGTGAGATCGATCTGGAAGGGGTGACCTATCCCTACGTGGCGATTGACGTCTCCTCCAAATCGCACCCGTACTACACCGGTAAGCAGAAAACCTTCTCCAATGAGGGGAGCACCGCTCGTTTCCGCAAGCGTTTCGGCGGCTTTATTGATGCGAAAAGGAGCGAATAATGCAGGTGCTTAACTCATTACGCAGCGCCAAACAGCGCCATCCGGATTGCCAGATAGTCAAACGCAAAGGGCGGCTGTACGTCATCTGCAAAAGCAACCCCCGCTTTAAGGCCGTGCAGGGGCGCAAAAAAAGACGCTAGTCCGACTGCGGGCGAAGGCTCTCCAGGGTACGGGAGCTGCTGGCCATCGGCGCTGAAATTGTCGCTGGCCAGCCATTTCTGCATGGCGCTATCAATCTGCGGCCACTCGCTATCGATAATCGAAAACCAGTCGGTATCCCGGTTGTGGCCCTTTATCACCAGCGCCTGACGAAAGCGCCCCTCATAATGAAAACCTAGCCGCCGCGCCGCCCGACGGGAAGGTTCGTTCAGACTGTTGCATTTCCATTCATAGCGGCGATAGCCAAGGGTATCAAACACGTAGCGCATCAGCAGCCAGTGCGCCTCGGTGGCCATTGCCGTTCGGCTAAGCAGCGGCGAAAAATGCACGTGCCCGACCTCAACAACGCCATTATTGGCATCAATTCTCATCAGCGCCAGCGAGCCGACGGGCCGTAGGGTCTGGCGGTCAACGACCGCAAAATGAATCGGGTCGCTAAGCTCGGCCAGGCCATTTACCCATGCGCTAAACTCTTCGACGCTGCTATCAGGCTCACGCAGCAGCCAGGTCCAGCTGCGCGTATCCGGGGCCAGCTGATGCGCAGCAAAGAGCGCCTCCGCGTGCTTCCCGGCCAGCGGCTCCAGGTAACAGAGACGGCCTTGCAGGGTTTGCCGCTGCGGGGAGGGGCGCGGCTGCCAGTCGGGCAGGGCATCGCCAACGGGTTGGCCGAAGTGGTTATGCTGATTCATTTCGCTTTCCTTGTATGGACGGATGCGGTGAGACTAAGGCCTTACTGGTTCCATAAAAAGTGCCATTGAATTATATTTTCATGGTGCCACGAGGAGCCGCAATGAATATCCCTGACCACGCCTTTTTCACTTTACTGGAACACGCCCTGCGCGACAGGGGCGATGAGACGCTGCAGCGGACGCTGTACCACGCCCTGCGCGGCGCTATTTTGCAGGGGACTCTGGCTGGCGGCAGCCGTCTGCCGGGTTCACGTGCGATCGCTACGTGGCTCAATCTCTCGCGCAATACGATTAACGCGGCGCTGGAACAGCTGGCGATGGAAGGCTATTTGCTACGCAGCCGCCAGGGAACGCACGTCGCGGCGCTCAAGTCTTCGCCGGAGAGCGAAGCCGCGATACCCGCTATTGCTCTGCCGGAAGCTCTGCTGGCGCTTCCGGCGGGCGCCCGGCGCGATTCTCCGGCGCTGGCCTTTACTCCCGGCACGCCGGCGATTAACTACTTCCCTCTCTCCATCTGGCGACGCCTGCTCGATCGCGTCCTGCGCGAGGAGGGCAGTATGCTGCTGGGCTACGGCGATGCGGCGGGGGAGCTGGCGCTGCGGCAGGCTATCGTTCGCCATCTGGCGCTGTCGCGCGGTATTCGCTGCGATGCCCGACAGATTGTTATTACCGAAGGCGCGCTTGAGGGGGTCAATCTATGTACCCACCTGCTGAGCGTGGCCGGCGATATCGCCTGGGTGGAGGAGCCGGGATATTTAGGCGCAAAAAGCGTGTTTCTCAAGGCCGGGCTACGGGTGAAGGGGATGGCGGTCGATAGCGAAGGAATGCGTCCGGAGATTGACGAGGGTGAAACGCCGCGGCTGATTTTCACTTCGCCTTCGCACCAGTATCCGTGCGGAGCGGTGATGAGCGCCGGGCGACGCCTGGCGCAGCTGGAGTATGCGCGCCAGCATAATGCCTGGATCGTGGAAGATGATTACGATAGCGAGTTTCGCTACAGCGGCGAGCCGATCCCGGCGATGCTGGGGATGATAAAAAATGCGCCGGTGGTCTATCTCGGTACGTTTAGTAAAACGCTGTTTCCGGCGCTGCGCATTGGTTTTGTCGTCATGCCGCCGGCGCTGGCCGCTGCGGCCCAGGGCGCGGTTGGCGCGCTGCTGCGGGGCGGCCATCGCGCGGAGCAGCGGGCGCTGGCGCTCTTTATCGAAGAGGGCCACTATGCCCGTCATCTGGCCGCAATGCGCCGTTTGTACCGTAAGCGCCGGCTGCAGCTACGCGACGCCCTGGCCAGGGAACTAACGCAGACTTGCGATATTCTCGGCGGCGAAGGCGGGCTACATCTGACGGTGGCGATTGAGGGTATTGATGATGCGGAGGTGGTTGAGCAGGCCCGCCGCTATCAGCAGGCCCCAGCGGCATTAAGCCGCTTCTATCTCGATGCACGGCGCGCGCGAAGCGGGCTGGTGCTGGGATATGGCAATACGTCCGCTTCGCATTTTGTTCCTGCGCTGCGGACGTTAAATCGTCTTATCAGGCAGTGCCGACGCGGGTAAGGCTAAAAACATCGTAGAACGACAGCTCGCCTTTGGTAGCAATCATTTTTTGCAGCTGCGTTTTCTGCTCGCCCGCGACGCGCGGCGACTGCAGGATCTTCTCGATCAGTTGAGGCGGTACGAAGCGGGTGTTGTACCATTCGCCGTTGTAGCAGACGCGAAAGTCGAGGACGTCGATATCTTCGTAGCGATAGCGCGGATAGACGTCAAAGAAAAAGAAGCCGTTCAGCAGGGCAAACAGCACCACCAGCAGCCATACCGAATCCACCAGCGTCTCTGAAGTGAACATGACGACGAAGGTGGCAGCAAAAGCGGCGTACATCGCGACGAACAGCCACGGATGATTGCGAATAAAACTGATGCTGAAGCGCGGGCGGTTGTCGCGCTTCTCTTTCACATTGAGCTCATCAATAGTGTTGGTCAGCAGTTGCTGTATTTCTGTCATTTTGTCCCCGAATTCTGCTAAGGCCCAGCCTGAAGGCTATTTTAGGTTGCGGGAATCAGATGGAAAAGTAACAGATCAGTTGCGGAAAAGCATAACAGTTACTCTTTTTTAGCTTCCAGCATCCGGATGATTTGCGCGGGATTGCCGCCAACGACCGCATTCGGCGGAACGTCTTTTACTACCACGGCCCCGGAGGCAATAACGGCGTTGTCGCCAATCGTCACGCCGGGGTTAATCACCGCGCGGCCGCCAATCCAGACGTTATTACCGATAGTGACCGGTTTGCCGTACTCTCTACCGCTATTGCGCTCGGCCGCATCCAGAGGGTGAGTGGCGGTATAGATATGTACGCCGGGCGCCAACATGCAGTTATCGCCGATTCGTATCGGGCAGACGTCGAGCATGACGCAGTCAAAATTCGCGTAGAAATTACTGCCGAGAAAAATATTGTAACCATAATCACAGCGGAAGGTGGGCTCAATCCAGGCATCGCCCGCCTGACCCAATAACGCTGTCAGACAGTTTTTGCGTAGCTCACGTTCGTCCGGCGCCGAATGGTTGTAGCGATGTAGCTCCTGCCTGGCGTGCTGGCGGTCCGCGCGTAGCGTCGCGTCTCCGGGCTGATACAGCTCTCCGGCGATCATCTTAAGTTTCTCTTCACTCATGGGGCTTTCCTCAAATAGCGGTGGCCACAGTATAAAAAAGAAACCGGTTTCAGATGCGCCGCGTGGCTATTTATGCGAGTAATATCACAAATGTACCCATAGTGAGGGGAGAGAGCCGATTACCGCCTGGTAGTTACCTGAAGTGAATTAGCGAATGAATTTCCACACCGAGGTAGGGATTTTGTCGTACAGCTTATTCATGGTCAATTCAGCAAGACGATGATCGGCCGCTGAGTAAAATACAGCCAGTTCGTTGTCCGGAAGTTCGTATTTATTTTTTTCAATTACGCGTTCCAGCGTATCAATTGTCTGACAGCGGCGTAAGCGCATCAAATAGTCCGTTTTGGTTAATGGTTCACCAGACATAAATTCACCTTTAAATTGTAATAATACTAACAAGAAAGACTGGCCGGATTTTCCCGGCTGGCGTTAACAAAACAACGGAATAACCGATTTCCCGATTTACGCCATTTCTGCAGATCTACGCTGTTAATGCCGTAGCTGCTAAACAACATGAAAGTGTCATCCAGATATTCATCAAGCTGAGCAATCAGTTTATTATCCTCTGCGTACTTAATTTTATAATTAAGCGCGAAGGTCGCAATGTGATCGATCAATTCATTAAGCTGAAGATTGACAGCCGACGTTGGGTCATTCACCCAGCCGTGGTTGCTTTCTTCCAGGTTTGCAAGGCAATCATGATACAGGGTTTCGCAGAGAAATCGAAGCTGTGCGATATCATGTCTTTTTGGCGAGTATTCGTCCATAACACATCCCCTTTTGCGTGGTTTAAACGACGACTAACAAGCACCGTTATGGGATGAACACGACTAACAGACCTGGTACATACATTGTAATCCTGTTGATTTAACTATAATCCACTCTTAAACAGATTTCACCGTGCTATTACGAAAAATTACAATTATCGGCGTTTATTTATCTTAAAGCAGCGGACTCTATTACACCGAAACAAATCAAGGTGATGACTATGGTAAAACACACCTTATGGATCATTGGTTTAGCAGGATATTTTGTTATGCGCCCGCCGGCAGCCACGGATAATGCTGATATTAAGAATATTCTGAGTGAGGCCGAAGAGTTAAACCGTGAAGAATAATCTGCTAAAAATAGGCTAGCTTACATCTTCGCTGATTATATAGCAGAACATCCGCTAAACAATCACATTGTGTGCGTTTTCATCGATAAAAAAAGGGCCGCAAATGCGGCCCTGATTTCAGAGATTAATGATGCCCGGTCGGATGACTGTGCTCAATATCTTCCGTTTTTTTGCTGAAACGGCGACGAACGACCACGAAGAATACCGGCACAAAGAAGATTGCCAGAACCGTCGCGGTGACCATCCCGCCCATTACGCCGGTACCTACGGCGTTCTGCGCGCCGGAGCCTGCGCCGGAACTGATAACCAGCGGCATAACCCCGAGGATAAAGGCCAGCGAGGTCATCAGGATGGGACGCAGACGCATACGTACCGCTTCCAGCGTCGCTTCAATCAGGCCTTTGCCTTCTTTATCCATCAGATCTTTGGCGAATTCGACGATAAGTATCGCGTTCTTCGCCGACAGGCCGATGGTGGTCAGCAGGCCCACCTGGAAGTAGACGTCGTTAGTCAGCCCGCGGAACGTTGCCGCCAGCAGCGCGCCGATAACCCCGAGCGGTACAACCAGCATAACCGAGAACGGAATCGACCAGCTTTCATACAGCGCTGCCAGACAGAGGAATACCACAATCAGCGAGATGGCATACAGCGCCGGAGCCTGGTTACCGGACAGACGTTCCTGATAGGACATACCGGTCCAGTCATAGCCAATGCCAGCCGGCAGCTTGCCCGCCAGTTCTTCCATCAGGTTCATGGCTTCACCGGTACTTCTACCCGGCGTCGCCTGGCCGAGGATTTCCATCGACGGCAGACCGTTATAGCGTTCCAGACGCGGTGAACCGTACTCCCAGTGCGACGTTGAGAAGGCCGAGAACGGCACCATCTGCCCGTTGCTACCGCGAACGTACCAGTTGCCAATGTCTTCCGGCAGCATGCGGTATTTTGCTTCGGACATCACGTACACTTTCTTCACGCGACCGCGGTCGATAAAGTCGTTGACGTAGCTACCGCCCCAGGCTGCGCCCAGCGTGGTATTGATGTCGCTGATGGATACGCCCAGCGCCTGCGCTTTCTCCTGATCGATATCAACCTTGAACTGCGGAGTATCTTCCAGGCCGTTCGGACGCACGGCGACCAGCAGATCGGGGTGTTTCGCAACCTCGCCAAACAGCTGGTTACGCGCCTGAGTCAGTTTTTCATGGCCCAGACCGCCCTGGTCAATCAGCTGGAAGTCAAAGCCGGTAGCGGTACCCAGCTCGACGATAGCCGGCAGGTTAAAGGCAAAGACCATCGCATCTTTAATCTGCGAGAAACGCGCCATCGCACGGCCGGTAATCGCTTCAACCTTGTTCTCGCTGCCCGGACGTTCGCTCCAGTCCTTCAGCGACACGAACGCGATACCGGTGTTCTGACCGCGGCCTGAGAAGCCAAAGCCGTTAACCGCGAACACGGATTCAACGTTGGCTTTCTCTTTCGTGAGGTAGTAGTCCGTCATCTCATCCAGCACTTTCTGCGTACGCTCCTGGCTGGCGCCTGCGGGCAGCTGCGCCATGCTGAGGAATACGCCCTGGTCTTCATCCGGCAGGAACGAGCTCGGCAGACGAACGAACAGGAATGCCATCCCGACGACGATGATCAGATACAGCACCAGATAACGGCCGGTACTGCGCAGGATGTTGCCTACGCTATCGGTGTAGTGGTGGGTGCTCTTATCGAACATGCGGTTAAACCAGCCAAAGAAGCCTTTGTGCTCGCCGTGACCGCCTTTAGCGATAGGTTTCAGCATCGTGGCGCACAGCGCCGGCGTCAGGATCAATGCAACCAGTACCGATAGCGCCATCGCCGAAACGATAGTGATGGAGAACTGACGATAAATTGCCCCGGTTGAGCCGCCGAAGAAGGCCATCGGGACGAATACCGCCGACAGCACCATCGCGATACCGACCAGCGCGCCCTGAATCTGGCCCATGGATTTACGGGTTGCTTCCTTCGGCGGAAGCCCCTCCTCGGCCATCACGCGCTCGACGTTTTCTACCACCACGATGGCGTCATCCACCAACAGGCCTATCGCCAGCACCATACCAAACATGGTTAAGGTGTTTATCGAGAAGCCAAAGACGGCGAGGATGGCGAATGTCCCTAAGAGGACCACCGGAACCGCGATGGTTGGAATCAGCGTGGCGCGGAAGTTCTGCAGGAACAGGTACATGACCAGGAAGACCAGAATAATGGCTTCAGCCAGCGTTTTAACCACTTCATGAATGGAGATTTTCACGAACGGCGTGGTGTCATACGGGTAAACAATCTTCAGGCCTGACGGGAAGTACGGCTCCATTTTCGCCAGTTCAGCGCGAATGGCGTTTGCGGTATCCAGCGCGTTAGCGCCGGTCGCCAGCTTGATACCCAGGCCGGAAGCCGGCTGGTTGTTATACTTAGCGATGATGTCGTAGTTTTCGCCGCCGAGCTCCACTTTTGCCACATCGCGCAGGCGAACCTGCGAACCGTCCTGGTTCACTTTCAGCAGGATGTTGCTAAATTCGTCCGCAGATTTCAGACGCGTTTGCGCAATGATCGAGGCGTTCAGTCTGCTGGCCTTTCACCGGCGGCGTACCGCCTAGCTGACCGGCTGCAACCTGGGCGTTCTGCGCTTTAATGGCGCTAATGACATCCACCGGCGTCAGCTGGAAGTTGTTCAGCTTGTTCGGATCCATCCAGATACGCATCGCGTACTGGGAACCAAACAGCTGAACGTCGCCCACGCCTGACGTACGGCTGATCGCATCTTTCATGTTGGCGCCAACGTAGTCGGAAATATCCTCCTGCGTCATAGTGCCGTTGGTGTTGATAACGCCGACAACCATCAGGAAGCTGCTGGAGGATTTCTCCACGCTCACGCCCTGTTGCTGTACTTCCTGCGGCAGCAGCGGCATAGCGAGCTGCAGTTTGTTCTGCACCTGCACCTGCGCGATATCCGCATCGGTACCGGACTGGAAGGTCAGCGTGATCTGAACCGTACCGGTTGAATCACTGTTGGAGGACATGTACATCAGGTTATCGATACCGTTCATGTTCTGTTCGATAACCTGCGTGACGGTATCCTGCACCGTTTTCGCATCAGCGCCGGGGTAGGTCGCGGAGATCGTCACTGCCGGCGGCGCAATCGTTGGGTATTGCGCGACGGGCAGCTTCAGGATCGCAAGTCCCCCAGCTAGCATGATTATTATGGCGATCACCCATGCGAATATGGGGCGATCGATAAAGAAATTAGGCATGTCTTAACGGCTCCTGTTTAAGTTAAGACCTGGTTTACTCTGACTGAGCTTTGCTTGCGGCTTGCTGCTTATCATCAGAGGCTACTTCCTGCGCTTTCACCTGCACGCCTGGTTTTACTTTTTGCAGTCCGGCGACGATGACGCGATCGCCCGATTTCACCCCGCTGGTGACCAGCCATTTGTCGCCAATCGCCTGGGTGGCGGTAACCTGACGAACTTCGACCTTATCGCCTTCGCCCACGACCATGACGCTGGCATCACCGCGCGGAGTGCGGGTGACGCCCTGCTGCGGAACCAGCAGCGCGTCAGGATTGGTGCCTTCTTCCAGACGCGCGCGGACGAACATACCTGGCAGCAGGGAGTTGTCCGGGTTCGGGAAGATAGCGCGCAAAGTGATGGAACCGGTGGTCTGATCGACGGTCACGTCGGAAAACTCCAGCGTGCCGCCCTGCGGATACTTCAGACCATCGCTGGTGACCAGTTCGACCTTGGCTTTGCCGTTTTCCTGTTTCAGCGTACCGTTTGCCAGCTCCTGTTTCAGACGCAGGAAATCGTTGCTCGACTGGGTAACGTCAACATAGATCGGATCCAGCTGCTGAACGGTTGCCAGCGCGGTGGTTTGGCCGTTCTGCACCAGCGCACCTTCCGTCACCGCCGATTTACCAATACGACCGCTGATAGGCGAAGTCACTTTGGTATAGGCCAGGTTAATACGCGCGGTTTCGACGGCGGCTTTTGCCGCCACGACGGCAGCATTGTTCTGCTGCGCGTCAGCAACCGCGGTGTCGTAGTCCTGTTGGCTGATGTATTTGGTGCCTAACAGTTTCTGGTAGCGTTTGACCGTCAGCTGGGAGATGTTTGCGGCCGCCTGCGCTTTGGCTAAGTCGCCTTTCGCGCTTTCATAGCTGGCCTGATAGGTAGCTGGATCGATTTGATAAAGGGACACGCCTGCCTGGATATCGCTGCCTTCAGTGAAGTTACGTTTCAGAATAATACCACTCACCTGAGGGCGAACTTCAGCAACGCGGTATGCGCTGGTGCGGCCAGGCAGCTCGGTGGTGATTTGTAGCGGTGCGGATTTGAGCGTCACAATGCCGACTTCCGGCATTTGCTGGGCCCCTTGTTGAGCCGGTTTGTCGTCACATCCTGTTAGCGCTAAGCTGCCTGAGAGCATCAGAACGACCGCCAGAGGCGTTAACCCTCTGTTTTTGTTCATATGTAAACCTCGAGTGTCCAATTTCAAATTGTTCAGTGGCTCAAACGACCACAAACCCACTACTGTGTTTCTATTATGGTCATGCTATGGTACATACATTCATAAATGTATGTAAACGTAACCTCTGTAAACTCATCGACCTATGGCACGAAAAACCAAACAACAGGCACTTGAAACCCGGCAACACATTCTGGACGTTGCTCTGCGTTTGTTTTCGCAGCAAGGCGTATCATCTACCTCGTTGGCAGCAATTGCAAAAGCTGCAGGGGTGACGAGGGGGGCTATCTACTGGCATTTCAAGAATAAATCAGATTTATTTAATGAAATATGGGTGCTTTCAGAGGCCAGTATTAGTGACCTCGAAGTTGAGTATCGGGCAAAATTCCCCAACGATCCACTGTCAGTTGTCCGTGAGATCTTAGTCTATATTCTTGAAGCCACGGTGACAGAAGAGCGTCGTCGGCTGATGATGGAAATCATCTTCCATAAATGCGAGTTTGTTGGCGAGATGACGGTGGTTCAGGAGGCGCAGCGCAGCCTGTGTCTCGAAAGCTACGATCGCATTGAACTCACACTTAACGAATGTATTGCGGCGAAGATGCTGCCGGCCAATCTACTCACCCGGCGGGCGGCGATTTTAATGCGCAGCTACCTTTCCGGCCTGATGGAAAACTGGCTGTTTGCGCCGGATTCTTTCGATCTGCAAAAAGACGCGCGCGAATTTGTCGAGACGCTGCTGGAAATGTATCAGTTTTGCCCTTCGCTGCGGGCGCCAGCCGAGGCCGCGCCCTGACGCTGAGTTCATATTTCCGGCCTTAAGCAGCGCGAAAAAATGCCGCTATCCGCCGCTATTCGCGCGCGGGTAGAAGTGCTATTCTGCGCGCTGCGACGACCCCCGGTATTCTCCGGCTTTTGCAATCATTCATGTTAACACTATGCTGCATACTATCCGTTGGCGAAATGCCATTTCCGCTTTTGTAATTGTACTGATATTTTTCGTCGGCAGCCTCGGCGCAACCCGGGCCTTCGCGGCGGATCTGCCCGATCGCTCTGAAGTGCAGAGCCAGCTCAATACGCTGAATAAACAGAAAGATCTCTCCCCTCTGGATAAGCTTATTCAGCAGGACCTGACGCAAACCCTCGAAACGCTCGATAAAATTGAGCGCATAAAGTCTGAGGCGGCCCAGCTGCGCCAGCAGGTCGAGCAGGCCCCGGCGAAAATGCGCCAGGCGGTCGATGGCCTGAACGCGCTCGGCGACGCGCCCGACGATGAGGCCACGCGTAAAACGCTGGGCTCGCTGTCGCTTCGTCAGCTGGAAGCCCGCGTGACCCAGAATCTGGACGAATTGCAAAACGCGCAGAATGACCTGGCGACGTACAACAGCCAGCTGGTCTCTTTGCAAACGCAGCCGGAGCGCGTGCAGAACGCGATGTATTCGGCCTCCCAGCAGCTGCAGCAGATCCGTAACCGGCTGAACGGCACCTCGGCGGGGGAAGAGACCCTGCGCCCAACCCAGCAGGAGCTGCTGCTGGCGCAGCAGGCGCTGCTGAACGCGCAGATCGATCAGCAGCGTAAAAGCCTGGAAGGTAATACCGTCCTGCAGGACACGCTGCAGAAGCAGCGGGATTACGTCAGCGCCAACAGCAACCGTCTGGAGCATCAGCTGCAGCTGCTGCAGGAAGCCGTTAACAGCAAGCGGCTGACGCTGACGGAAAAAACGGCCCAGGAAGCGATGACGCCCGATGAGACCGCGCGCATTCAGGCCAATCCGCTGGTGCAGCAGGAGCTGGAGATTAACCACCAGCTTAGCCAGCGGCTGATCTCGGCGACTGAAAACGGCAACCAGCTGGTGCAGCGCAATATTAAGGTCAAAAACTGGCTCGATCGCGCGCTGCAGTCGGAACGCGATATCAAAGAACAGATTTCGGTCCTGAAGGGCAGCCTGCTGCTGTCGCGTATCCTTTACCAGCAGCAGCAGACGCTGCCGTCAGCCGACGAGCTGGAGGATATGACCAACCGCATCGCCGACCTGCGCCTCGAACAATTTGAGGTAAACCAGCAGCGCGACGCCCTGTTCCAGAGCGATACCTACGTCGCAAAACTGGAAGAGGGGCACAGCAGCGACGTGAATCCGGAAGTCCACGACGCCCTGCTGGACATCGTGGATATGCGCCGCGAGCTGCTCGATCAGTTCAACAAGCAGCTGGGCAATCAGCTGATGATGGCGATTAACCTGCAGATTAACCAGCAGCAGCTGATGAGCGTCTCCAGCGCCCTGAAGGCCATCCTGACGCAGCAAATTTTCTGGGTTAACAGCAACAAGCCTATGGACTGGGAGTGGGTAAAATCCTTCCCTGAAGCGCTACAAGGACAGTTTAAGGCGATGAAAATCACCGTAAACTGGGAGAAAGCCTGGCCCGCCGTATTTGTGGCCTTCCTCGCCGGCCTGCCGCTGCTGCTGATTGCCGGCCTTATCCGCTGGCGCCTGCAGTGGCTGCGCGGCTACCAGGCGAAACTGGCTTCACAGGTTGGGCAACTGCGTAACGATACCCAGTCTGCATACGCCAAAAGCGATTTTCATCGATCTGATCAGAGCCCTGCCGGTGGTTCTGCTGATCCTCGCCGTCGGCCTGATCCTGCTGACCATGCAGCTCAATATCAGCGATCTGCTGTGGGCCTACAGCAAGAAGCTGGCGCTGTTCTGGCTGGTGTTTGGCCTGTGCTGGAAGGTTCTGGAAAAAGACGGCGTGGCGGTGAGCCACTTTAATATGCCGCCTCAGGCTGACCCGCCACTGGCGGCGACAGATTGTCCGCGTCAGCCTGGCGCTGCTGCCGCTGAATCTGTGGTCGGTCATCTCCGAGCTCTCTCCGCTGCGTCTGATGGACGACGTGCTGGGGCAGTTCGTTATCTTTATCAACCTGCTGCTGATCGCTGTGCTGATGTGGCCGATGTGCCGCGAAAGCTGGCGCGATAAGGAGTCGCACAGCCTGCGTCTGGTGACCGTCACCGTGCTGTCGATCGTCCCCGTTGCGCTGATGGCGCTGACGGCGACCGGCTACTTCTATACCACGCTGCGCCTGGCCGGCCGCTGGATTGAAACCGTCTATCTGGTGATGCTGTGGAATCTGCTCTACCAGACCGTGCTGCGCGGCCTGAGCGTGGCGGCCCGCCGTATTGCCTGGCGTCGCGCGCTGGCCCGCCGTCAGCACCTGGTGAAAGAGGGCGCCGAGGGTGCCGAGCCGCAGGAGGAGCCGACGATTGCCCTGGAGCAGGTCAACCAGCAAACGCTGCGTATCACCATGCTGGTGATGATCGCCCTGTTCGGCATCCTGTTCTGGGCGATTTGGTCGGATCTGATCACCGTATTCGCCTACCTCGATAGCATCACCCTGTGGCACTACAACGGCACCGAAGCGGGCGTCAGCGTGGTCAAAAGCGTCACCATGGGCAGCCTGCTGTTTGCGATAGTGGCCTCGATGGTGGCCTGGGCGCTAATCCGCAACCTGCCGGGTCTGCTGGAGGTACTGATTCTCTCAAGGCTCAACATGCGCCAGGGGACGTCGTATGCGATCACCTCAATTCTGAACTACGCCATTATCGCGATTGGCGCGATGACGGTGTTCGGCTCGCTGGGGGTCTCGTGGGACAAGCTGCAGTGGCTGGCGGCCGCGCTGTCGGTGGGTCTCGGCTTTGGCCTGCAGGAAATTTTCGGTAACTTCGTCTCCGGCCTGATTATCCTGTTTGAACGCCCGGTCCGCATCGGCGATACGGTCACCATCGGGACCTTCTCCGGCACAGTCAGCAAGATCCGCATCCGTGCGACCACGATCACCGACTTTGACCGTAAAGAGGTGATTATTCCAAACAAAGCGTTCGTGACGGAGCGTCTGATCAACTGGTCGCTGTCCGACACCGTTACCCGCGTCGTCATCCGCCTCGGCGTGGCGTACGGCTCGGATCTGGATAAGGTGAAGGAGGTTCTGCTGCAGGCCGCGCATGAGCATCCGAAGGTGATGCCTGAACCTGCGCCGTCGGTATTCTTCACCACCTTTGGCGCCAGCACGCTGGATCACGAACTGCGTCTCTACGTTCGCGAACTGCGCGATCGCAGCTACACGGTGGACGAGCTGAACCGCACCATCGATCGTCTGTGCCGCGAGAACAATATCAACATCGCCTTCAACCAGCTGGAAGTGCATCTGCGTAATGAAAAGGGTGATGAAGTCACGGAGCTGAAGCGTGAAGTGAAAGGGGACGATCCTTCCCCGATGCTTGGCTAACGGCGCCCCGGGGCGGCCGATGCGCCGCCCCGTAGCCCGCTACGGTTCCTCGTCCTGCGCCGATTCCGGCGCGTTCTTTAGCTTGTTTTCATAATCACGGCGAATGATTTCCAGCGCGCCGAGCACCGTTTGCGCGGAGACCTGGTTTTCTTCCAGCAGCATGATTAAATCGACGGCCAGTTTGACTTCATCCGGGGCGTTTTCTAGCGACATTCTCATTCCTTCTGTTAGCGCGTCAGGCGGGCCAGCACGCTCTCTATTTTTTCCAGCGCATCGCGGCAGCGGGCCAGCCGTCCGGCATAGGCATCAACCTCTTTTGCCAGGCGCTGCTGTTCATCCAGCGTCGTTGCCTGCCGCCACTGCCGCTGGCGGTCGTTGCGCATAGCCAGCAGGCGGCGTTCATACTCCTGGTGCTTCAGCCGACGCCGCTGCCAGCGCCCCAGCCCGGATGACGCGCTGTCCCAGCCTGCGCAGCGGCCAGGTCGCCGTCTCGCGGCTGATGGCGGCAATTTGCGCGCTCAGGCGCTCCGCCAGCCAGGCAACCTGCGGCAGCTGCTGGTGCGCAACGGCCTGCTGTAATTTGGCAAAATTATCCCGGGCTTCATCCAGGTAGGCCCGCATCAGCGTGCTGCGGGTACGGAACAGTTGGCGATCGAAGCGGGCGCTCAGCGTTGCATGGTTGGCCAGCGGTGCGACCTCCGCGGCCAGCCGGGCAAGCTGCTCTTCCAGCGAGTGTAAAAGCCGGGTTGTTTTCAAATAACTCCTCCCTGGTCTGATAAGCAACTGTGCTACAGTAGCCTTCTCTGCTTGATAACGATTCGCATTATGTCACGTATTATTTTAATCATCATTGGCTGGCTGGCGGTAGTGCTGGGAACGCTGGGCGTCTTCCTGCCTTTATTGCCGACGACGCCGTTTATTCTGCTGGCAGCCTGGTGCTTTGCCCGCTCGTCGCCGCGTTTTCACCACTGGCTGCTGTACCGATCGTGGTTTGGCGGCTATTTGCGCCACTGGCAGCAGTATCGCGCCATGCCGCCCGGCGCCAAGCCGCGGGCGATAGCGATGATCGTACTGACCTTTGCCATTTCCCTGTGGCTGGTTAAGCTTACGTGGGTACGCATCATGCTGCTGGTGATTCTGGCCTGCCTGCTGCTATTTATGTGGCGTATTCCGGTGGTTGATGCAAAGCAACAAAAGCGCTGATGCGCCATAATGCCTGTTGCAATTGTCGCTGACAGCCAGTAAATTCGAGCGTTTTCGAGCGCGGATACGCCTGGTCAAAGGTTAAGCAAATGTTTCCCTGGCCCGTTTGGCGCGTCCGTGAGTAACACCGTTTTGATCAGGCATAAACCTATGACCGCAACTGCACAGCAGCTTGAATATCTGAAGAACAGCATCCAAAGCATTCAGGACTACCCGAAACCGGGTATTCTTTTCCGTGATGTCACCAGCCTGCTGGAAGATCCGCAGGCCTATGCTCTGAGCATCGAGCTGCTGACCGAGCGTTACAAAAATGCCGGCATCACCAAGGTGGTGGGCACCGAAGCGCGCGGTTTCCTGTTCGGCGCACCGGTTGCGCTGGCGCTGGGAGTTGGCTTCGTTCCGGTACGTAAACCGGGCAAGCTGCCGCGGGAAACTATCGCGGAGAGCTACGAGCTGGAGTACGGCACCGACAGCCTGGAAATCCACGTTGACGCCATCAAAGCAGGCGACAAGGTGCTGGTGGTTGACGATCTGCTGGCGACCGGCGGCACCATCGATGCGACCGTCAAGCTGATCCGCCGTCTGGGCGGTGAGGTGCAGGATGCCGCTTTTGTCATCAATCTGTTCGATCTGGGCGGCGAGCAGCGTCTGGATAAGCTGGGCATCAGCAGCTATAGCCTGGTTCCGTTCCCGGGTCACTAAGCATTTCCCGATACATGGCCTCGCCGATCCGGCGGGGCTGTGATAGCATGGCCCCTTCGTGATTTCACCTTCCAGCGTTTCAGAGCCAGCCCATGAGTTATCAGGTCTTAGCCCGTAAATGGCGCCCACAAACCTTTGCTGACGTCGTCGGCCAGGAACATGTGCTGACCGCACTGGCGAACGGCTTGTCGTTAGGGCGCATCCATCACGCTTATCTCTTTTCCGGCACCCGCGGGGTAGGTAAAACCTCCATTGCGCGCCTGCTGGCAAAAGGGTTGAACTGTGAAACCGGCATTACCGCCACGCCGTGCGGCGTGTGCGACAACTGTCGTGAAATAGAGCAGGGGCGCTTCGTCGATTTGATCGAGATCGATGCCGCCTCGCGGACGAAAGTCGAGGATACCCGCGATCTGCTGGACAACGTTCAGTACGCGCCGGCCCGCGGCCGCTTCAAAGTCTACCTGATCGATGAAGTCCACATGCTGTCGCGCCACAGCTTCAACGCGTTGTTAAAAACGCTGGAGGAGCCGCCCGCGCACGTCAAATTCCTGCTGGCCACCACCGATCCGCAAAAGCTGCCGGTGACGATCCTGTCGCGCTGCCTTCAGTTCCATCTGAAGGCGCTGGACGTCGAGCAGATCCGCCATCAGCTTGAGCATATCCTCGGCGAAGAGCAGATTGCCTTTGAACCCCGCGCGCTGCAGCTGCTGTCGCGTGCGGCGGACGGCAGCCTGCGTGATGCCCTGAGCCTCACCGATCAGGCCATTGCCAGCGGCGATGGTCGCCTGACGACGGAGTCGGTTAGCGCGATGCTCGGCACGCTGGATGATGACCAGGCGCTCTCTTTAATTGAGGCGCTGGTGGCGGCCGACGGCGAGCGGGTGATGGCCGGCGTTAACGAGGCCGCGTCGCGCGGCGTTGAGTGGGAGGCGCTGCTGGTCGAGATGCAGAGCCTGCTGCACCGCATCGCGATGGTACAGCTGTCGCCCTCGGCGCTCGGCGCCGAAATGGCCGCGATAGAGCAGCGGATGCGCGAGCTTGCGCGCACCGTGCCGCCTGCCGATGTACAGTTATACTATCAGACGCTGCTGATTGGCCGTAAAGAGCTGCCCTATGCCCCGGACCGGCGCATGGGCGTCGAGATGACCCTGCTGCGTGCGCTCGCTTTCCATCCGCATAAGCCGCTGCCCGAGCCGGAGACCCGGCCAGTGCCGGCGGTAGCCGCCGCGCCAACGCAGGCCGTGGCGGCGGCGCCGGTTCAGCCGCCGCCGCCGCAGAATTTGCCGCAGAATACCAGCCAGGTTCTGGCGGCGCGCAGCCAGTCTGCAGCGTAATCAGGGAGCACCCAGCCCAAAAAAGAGTGAGCCGGCAGCCGCATCCCGCGCGCGGCCGGTGAATAACTCTGCGCTGGAGCGTCTGAGTTCGATTACCGAGCGCGTGCAGGCACGTCCTGCTGCAGCGGCGCTGGAGCAGGCCCCGGCCAGGAAAGAAGCCTATCGCTGGAAATCGACGACTATCGTCGAAACGGTGAAGGAAGAAGTCGCCACGCCGAAGGCGCTGAAGAAAGCGCTGGAGCATGAGAAAACCCCGGAGCTGGCGGCAAAACTTGCCGTTGAGGCGGTTGACCGCGATAGCTGGGCGGCGGAAGTTAACCAGCTTGCGGTGCCGAAACTGGTTGAGCAGGTGGCGCTCAACGCGTGGAAAGAGCAGGATGGCAGCCGTATCTGCCTGCATCTGCGCCCGAGCCAGCGGCATCTCAACTCCGCGGGTGCGCAGCAAAAGCTGGCGGAAGCGCTCGGCGTTTTATACGGCGCGCCGGTTGAACTGACCATCGTGGAAGACGATAATCCCGCGATGCGCACGCCGCTGGAGTGGCGGCAGGCAATTTATGAAGAGAAGCTCACGCAGGCGCGTGAAGCGATTATTGCGGATAACAACATTCAGACGCTGCGCCGATTCTTCGATGCGGACCTGGATGAAGAGAGTATTCGCCCCATTTGATGACAAGTTCGACTTGCCATCATCATCCTTAACGATGACCTACTGAGAGAGAAGCCTATGTTTGGTGGAAAAGGCGGCCTGGGTAACCTGATGAAGCAGGCCCAGCAGATGCAGGACAAAATGCAGAAAATGCAGGAAGAGATCGCGCAGCTGGAAGTGACCGGTGAATCCGGCGCGGGGCTGGTTAAGGTCACCATCAACGGCGCGCACAACTGCCGTCGCGTGGAGATCGATCCAAGCCTGCTGGAAGATGACAAAGAGATGCTGGAAGACCTCGTGGCTGCGGCCTTCAACGACGCGGCGCGCCGCATCGAAGAGACCCAGAAAGAGAAGATGGCCTCCGTCTCTTCCGGTATGCAGCTGCCGCCTGGCTTTAAGATGCCGTTCTGATGCAAACCAGCCCGCTGTTAACTCAGCTTATGGAAGCGCTGCGCTGCCTGCCGGGCGTTGGCCCGAAGTCGGCGCAGCGCATGGCGTTTACGCTACTTCAGCGCGATCGCAGCGGCGGGATGCGTCTGGCGCAGTCATTGACGCGCGCGATGTCGGAAATCGGCCACTGTGCCGATTGCCGCACCTTCACCGAGCAGGAGGTGTGCAATATTTGCAGCAACCCGCGCCGCCGGGAGAACGGGCAGATCTGCGTGGTGGAGAGTCCTGCGGACATCTACGCTATTGAGCAGACCGGGCAGTTCTCCGGCCGCTACTTCGTCCTGATGGGCCACCTGTCGCCGCTTGACGGCATCGGACCGGATGACATCGGGCTTGACCGCCTGGAGCAGCGGCTGCGTGACGAATCGCTGCAGGAAGTGATCCTTGCCACCAACCCCACGGTGGAAGGCGAAGCGACCGCCAACTACATTGCCGAACTCTGCGCGCAGTACGGCGTAGAGGCCAGCCGCATCGCCCACGGCGTGCCGGTCGGCGGCGAGTTGGAGATGGTTGACGGCACCACGCTGTCGCACTCCCTCGCCGGACGGCATAAGATTCGGCTGTAGCCCGACGTTCAGGCTGCGGGCGCGCGAGCTGCCTGCAGCCTGAATTATTTAGAGTATCAGGGCATTTTTCGCGGCCGTTGCTTGAAAAATTTTCCTCCCGTCCCCATCTCACACTCAACGGTTTTTTTACCATTAAACATGGCATTGTTGAGGTTAAGCTAGATGAAAGGACAAGAAACTCGCGGTTTTCAGTCAGAAGTAAAACAGCTTCTGCACCTGATGATCCATTCCCTCTATTCCAATAAAGAAATCTTCCTGCGCGAGCTTATTTCCAACGCCTCCGATGCGGCCGACAAGCTGCGCTTTCGCGCGCTGTCTCAGCCGGATCTCTACGAGGGCGACGGTGAGCTGCGCGTGCGGGTCTCTTTTAACAAAGACGACCGCACCCTGACCATCGCCGACAACGGCATCGGTATGAATCGTGACGAGGTTATCGATCATCTTGGGACGATTGCCAAATCCGGCACTAAATCGTTCCTCGAATCGATGGGTTCCGATCAGGCCAAAGATAGCCAGCTGATCGGTCAGTTTGGCGTCGGCTTCTACTCCGCGTTTATCGTTGCCGATAAGGTGACGGTACGCACGCGCGCCGCGGGCGATAGCGCCGACAACGGCGTATTCTGGGAGTCCGTCGGCGAAGGCGACTACACCGTCGCCGATATCACCAAAGCCGATCGCGGGACTGAGATCACCCTGCATCTGCGCGAAGGCGAGGATGATTTCCTCAACGACTGGCGCGTACGCTCAATCATCAGCAAATACTCCGACCATATCGCGCTGCCGGTAGAGATTGAAAAACAGGAAGAAGTTGACGGCGAAACCGTTATCTCCTGGGAGAAAATCAACAAGGCGCAGGCGCTGTGGACCCGCAATAAGTCGGAAATTAAAGACGACGAATACCACGAATTCTATAAGCACATTGCCCACGACTATAGCGATCCGCTGACCTGGAGCCACAACCGCGTCGAAGGCAAGCAGGAGTACACCAGCCTGCTGTACATCCCGTCCCAGGCGCCGTGGGATATGTGGAACCGCGATCATAAACACGGCCTGAAGCTGTACGTTCAGCGCGTCTTCATCATGGACGACGCCGAGCAGTTCATGCCTAACTACCTGCGCTTTGTCCGCGGCCTCGTTGATTCCAACGACCTGCCGCTGAACGTATCGCGCGAAATCCTGCAGGACAGCAGCGTCACTCGCAACCTGCGCAGCGCGCTGAGCAAGCGCGTGCTGCAGATGCTGGAAAAGCTGGCGAAAGACGATGGCGAAAAATATCAGACCTTCTGGCAGCAGTTCGGCCTGGCGCTGAAAGAGGGACCGGCGGAAGACGCCGCGAACCAGCAGACCATCGCTAAGCTGCTGCGCTTCGCCAGTACGCATACCGACTCCGCCGCGCAGACCGTGTCGCTGGAAGAGTATGTCTCGCGCATGAAAGAAGGGCAGGAGAAGATTTACTACATCACCGCCGACAGCTATGCCGCCGCGAAGAGCAGCCCGCACCTCGAGCTGCTGCGTAAGAAGGGCATCGAAGTGCTGCTGCTCTCTGACCGCATCGATGAGTGGATGATGAGCTACCTGACCGAGTTCGACGGCAAGGCGTTCCAGTCGGTGGCCAAAACCGACGAGTCGCTGGATAAGCTGGCGGACGAAGTCGATGAAAGCACCAAAGAGGCCGAAAAGGCGCTGGAGCCGTTCGTTGACCGCGTGAAAACGCTGCTGGGCGAGCGGGTGAAAGAGGTCCGCCTGACCCATCGCCTGACCGATACGCCGGCCATCGTCACCACCGATGCGGACGAAATGAGCACCCAGATGGCGAAGCTGTTCGCCGCTGCGGGCCAGTCGGCGCCGGAAGTGAAGTATATCTTCGAGCTGAACCCGGCTCATCAGCTGGTTAAACGCGCTGCGGATACCCAGGATGAGGCGCAGTTTGGCGAATGGGTTGAGCTGCTGCTCGATCAGGCGCTGCTGGCCGAGCGCGGTACGCTGGAAGATCCTAACCAGTTTATCCGTCGCATGAACCAGTCTGCTGGCGTCGTAATTATCTCCCTCCATCCTCTCTCCCGATACGGGGGAGGGGATTTGCCCCAACCTTGTGAAATACCCTCTTCAGCCAAAATAAACTGCCCATTAACCGTTTCAGCCGCTCCGCCTTCCTTGAGCCATCTGCGTTCTGGTGGTATGGTTTAGCGTTTTTGAAAAATAGAATCGACTTTTGAGGGGATTTTCGTAATGCGTATTATTCTGCTTGGCGCTCCGGGCGCGGGTAAAGGAACTCAGGCTCAGTTCATCATGGAGAAATACGGTATTCCGCAAATCTCTACCGGTGACATGCTGCGCGCGGCTGTGAAATCTGGCTCTGAGCTGGGTAAGCAAGCTAAAGACATTATGGACGCCGGCAAGCTGGTGACCGATGAGCTGGTGATTGCGCTGGTGAAAGAGCGTATTACTCAGGAAGATTGCCGCAACGGTTTCCTGCTCGACGGCTTCCCGCGCACCATTCCCCAGGCTGACGCCATGAAAGAAGCGGGCATCGCCGTTGACTACGTTCTTGAGTTTGACGTGCCGGACGAACTGATCGTCGATCGCATCATCGGCCGCCGCGTCCACGCCGCTTCCGGCCGCGTTTACCACATCAAATTCAACCCGCCGAAGGTTGAAGGTAAAGACGACGTGACCGGCGAAGAGCTGACCACTCGTAAAGACGATCAGGAAGAGACCGTGCGTAAGCGCCTGGTGGAATATCATCAGATGACCGCGCCGCTGATCGGCTACTACCAGAAAGAAGCGCAGGCGGGCAACACCCGCTACGCCAAAGTTGATGGCACCAAAGCCGTGGCTGAAGTCCGCGTTGAGCTGGAAAAAATCCTCGGTTAATCCCGTCCGTTCTCATCCCGTTTTGGCGGGATGAGAACACCTCTCATTCTACCTTTTTCTATGATTGGTTCCGTTTAGCGCCATTTCAGCTACAATTGGCTGCGATTCAAATGGTTAAGAGGCGGTAATGCATCAGACGAAAACAGGTATCTTGCTGGCCAATTTAGGCACTCCCGATGCGCCCACCCCCGACGCGGTGAAGCGCTATCTGCGACAATTTCTGAGCGATAAGCGGGTCGTGGATACGCCTCGTCTGCTGTGGTGGCCGCTGCTGCGCGGCGTCATCCTCCCCCTGCGCTCACCAAGGGTGGCGAAGCTTTACCAGTCGGTATGGATGGAAGAGGGGTCGCCGCTGATGGTCTACAGCCGTCAGCAGCAGCAGTCGCTGGCCGCCAGACTGCCGGGAACGCCGGTGGCGCTGGGGATGAGCTACGGTTCGCCGTCGCTGGCAAGCGCGGTGGATGAGCTGCTGAGCCAGGGCGTTGACCATATCATCGTGCTGTCGCTTTATCCCCAGTACTCCTGCTCCACCGTTGCGGCGGTATGGGATGAGCTGGCGCGGATCCTCGGCAAAAAACGGGCGATCCCCGGGATCTCCTTTATCCGCGATTATGCCGACGACGCGGGCTATATTGCCGCGCTCGCCGCCAGCGTTCGCGCCTCGTTTGCCGAACACGGCGAGCCGGACGTGCTGCTGCTCTCCTATCACGGCATTCCGCAGCGTTACGCCCGCGAAGGGGACGACTATCCGCAGCGCTGCCGCGACACCACCCGGGAGCTGGTTTCCGCGCTGGATCTCCCTCCCGAGCGGGTGATGATGACCTACCAGTCGCGCTTTGGCCGCGAACCGTGGCTGACTCCGTACACCGACGAGACGCTGAAAATGCTGGGCGAGAAGGGCGTGAAGCACGTCCAGGTTCTCTGCCCCGGTTTTTCCGCCGATTGCCTGGAGACGCTGGAGGAAATCGCCGTGCAGAACCGCGAGTTCTTCCTCGAGGCCGGCGGGCGGAAGTATGAGTATATTCCGGCTCTCAACGCCGAGGCCGCGCATATTGAGGTGATGGTTAATCTGACGGCAGCGTATCGCTAATCGCGTGCGGCACGGGGAATATGCTACTATTCCCAGCCTGTCCACTGCCACTAAATCACCACTATGAAATTTCCCGGTAAACGCAAATCTAAACACTACTTTCCCGTCAATGCCCGCGATCCGCTGCTGCAGCAAATTCAGCCGGAAAATGAAGCCGCTATTTCCTGGGTGGTCGGCATCGATCAGACGCTGGTGGATATCGAAGCGAAAGTGGATGAGGCGTTTATTGCGCGCTACGGCCTCAGCGCCGGCCATTCGCTGGTGATTGAAGATGATATCGCCGAGGCGCTTTATCAGGATCTGCTGCGCAACGAGCTGATCACCCATCAGTTTGCCGGCGGCACCATCGGCAATACCATGCACAACTATTCGGTGCTGGCGGACGATCGCTCGGTGCTGCTCGGCGTGATGTGCAGCAATATCGACATCGGCGGCTACGCCTATCGCTATCTTTGTAATACCTCCAGCCGTACCGATCTTAACTATCTTCAGGGCGTGGACGGGGCGATCGGCCGCTGCTTCACCCTGATCGGCGACTCCGGCGAACGCACCTTCGCCATCAGCCCGGGGCACATGAATAAGCTGCGTCCGGAAAGTATTCCGGAAGAGGTGATTGCCGGCGCTTCAGCGCTGGTCCTGACCTCCTATCTGGTGCGCTGCAAGCCCGGCGAACCGATGCCGGACGCCACGATGAAAGCGATTGAGTACGCGAAAAAACACGACGTGCCGGTGGTGCTGACGCTGGGCACCAAATACGTGATTGCCGATAACCCGCAGTGGTGGCAAACCTTTCTGAAGGACAATGTCTCGATCCTGGCGATGAACGAAGAAGAGGCCGAGGCGCTGACCGGGTTTGCCGATCCGCTGCTGGCTTCGGATAAGGCGCTGGAGTGGGTGGATCTGGTGCTATGCACCGCCGGGCCTGCGGGCCTGTATATGGCCGGCTTCACCGAAGACGAGGCGAAACGTAAAACCCAGCATCCGCTGCTGCCGGGGGCCATTGCCGAATTTAATCAGTATGAGTTCAGCCGCGCGATGCGCCATCAGGATTGTCAAAACCCGCTGCGTATCTACTCGCACATTGCCCCGTACATGGGCGGGCCGGAGAAAATCATGAATACCAACGGCGCCGGCGACGGCGCGCTGGCGGCGCTGCTGCACGATATTACGGCGAATAACTACCATCGTAACAACGTCCCCAACTCCAGCAAGCACAGGTGCAGGTGGCTGACCTACTCCTCGCTGGCGCAGGTGTGCAAATACGCGAACCGCGTCAGCTATCAGGTGCTGAATCAGCACTCGCCGCGTTTAACCCGCGGACTGCCGGAGCGTGAAGACAGCCTCGAAGAGGCGTACTGGGACCGCTAGGCGCGTTTCCCTCGCCGCAGGGGGAGGGAAATCGTTTGACAGGAGTGCGCCCTCCGCCGAGGCGAGAGGGCGGCAGAGTTTAGCCGGTAACCACTTCCCCCGCCGGCGGCGTTTCCAGCAGCAGCAGCATGGCGCGGGCGATTTCCCGCTCGCCCATCACCACCTGGTTCGCGCCGCGTTCGATAATATAGTCCACTTCGTCATCGTAGTGCGCGCGGGCGATAATCTCGATATTCGGGCATTTCTCACGCGCTGAGGCGACGATTTCTCCCGCCTCGTAGCCGTTGGGGATGGTCAGCAGCAGCCAGCGGGCGCAGTCCAGATGCGCCAGATTCATAATCTCTTCGTTTGCCGCATTGCCTAGCACCGCGCGGATGCCGCGCTCGCGCAGCTCGTCCACGCGGGTGCGCGAGGTTTCGATAACCACCAGCGGAATCCCCTGGGCCATCAGCTTCTCGCCGAGCAGGCTGCCGACGCGGCCGAAGCCCACCAGCAGCGCGTGGTTGCAGATATCGACCGGAATTTGCTTCTCTTCTTCCAGCACCTCTTCGAGTGTTTGCTCGTCGAGGGTTTCGGTTTTATCGAGGTATTTTTCCAGCAGCGCGAACAGCACCGGGTTGAGCATAATGGAGATAATCGCCCCGGCCAGCACCAGGTTTTGCCCGGCCTGCGGCAGCAGATCCAGCGCCATGCCGAGGCCGGCGAGGATAAAGGCGAACTCGCCGATTTGCGCCAGGCTGGCGGCGATGGTCAGCGCGGTGCGCGGGGAGTGGCCGAACATCCGCACGAGGAAGAAGGCCACTACCGACTTACCGAAGATGATAATCGCCAGCGTTGCCAGCACCGCCAGCGGCTGCTCCAGCAGGATCATCGGGTCGAACAGCATGCCAACGGAAACAAAGAACAGCACCGCGAACGCGTCGCGAAGCGGCAGCGTATCGTGAGCGGCGCGGTGGCTGAGCTCGGATTCGTTCAGCACCATGCCGGCGAAAAATGCGCCGAGGGCGAAGGAGACATCAAACAGTTCAACCGCGCCGAAGGCAATCCCCAGCGCCAGCGCCAGCACCGAAAGCGTGAACAGCTCGCGCGAACCGGTGGCGGCGCTGCGCGACATAATCCACGGCACCAGGCGGCGGCCAACCAGCATCATAATGGCGATAAAGGCGATAACTTTGCCGATGGTGATGCCCATATCCACGGCCAGCGACGCCAGGCCGACGTCGCCTTTTTCCGTCATTCCGGCGACGGCGGGCAGCAGGACCAGCGTTAGCACCATCACTAAATCTTCGACGATTAGCCAGCCGATGGCGATTTGCCCTCGCTGACTATCAATAAGCTGGCGTTCCTCCAGCGCGCGCAGCAGCACCACGGTACTGGCGGTAGAAAGACACAAACCAAAAACGATACCGGTCATCAGCGACCAGCCGAGCATTGCGGAAAGCGCCATACCTAGCAGCGTTGCCACGCCTATCTGGGCAATCGCGCCGGGAATGGCGATCGACTTTACCGCCATTAAATCTTTTAAAGAGAAATGCAGACCGACGCCGAACATCAGCAAAATGACCCCAAGCTCGGCCAGCTCTGGCGCCAGTTTGGTGTCCGCAACAAAACCCGGGGTAAAGGGGCCGGAGAGTACGCCCGCTAATAAATAGCCCACCAGTGGAGAAATACGTAGCTTATTGGCAATCATGCCAAAGATAAAAGCGAGGACCAGCCCGCCGACAATGGTGGTGATAAGCGGTGTTGCGTGGTGCATTCCGTCTCCTTGCATGTGGTGAGCCAATCCATTTTCGGTCTAAAGCACACCATCCTGCTGGCCGTTTCGGCCTGGCTTCGCGCGTTTGCTTAGCCCGCGGCCTTGATGCAACTCGAATGATATTGCGCATAAACCTAAAAAACTGAGTAATAGTTTATGACACTTTTAGCGGATTTGTTTATGAATAATTATTGAATTCTTCTAAAAACTGGAATTATCCCGCAAAAAAGCACAGATCGGAAAACAGGGCAGGTAATGTTGGGGCGATCCCGATGGGCTAAGGGATTACGGCGGTCAAATTTTCACTTTGGTCGCCGTATAATCACGCTTTTTGGTGATTGTTAGGGAGGAATATCGTCAATATACCCAGCAGAGGCAGGAAAGCGCAGATTTTATAGACCAGCTCGATGCTGGTATGGTCGGCCAACAGCCCCAGCACCGCGGCTCCCAGGCCGCCCATCCCGAATGCAAAACCGAAGAACAGGCCGGAAACCATGCCAATTCGACCCGGTAATAGCTCCTGAGCGTAAACCAGAATCGCAGAAAACGCCGATGCGAGGATAAAACCAATAATCATGGTCAAAATCCCCGTCCATTCGAGGCTGGCATACGGTAAAATAAGGGTAAACGGCGCTACGCCGAGGATTGAGCCCCAAATTACGTATTTCCGCCCAATTTTATCGCCGACAGGCCCGCCAATCACTGTTCCTGCGGCAACCGCGAACAGGAAGATAAACAGGTGAATCTGCGCGTTTTGCACCGATAAGCCAAACTTATCCATCAGATAAAAGGTGTAATAGCTGCTAATGCTCGCCATATAGAAGTATTTCGAGAAAATAAGCATCAGCAAGATGCTTACCGCCAGAATAACCTTATTTTTGGGCAGCGGATTGGTGATGACGGCCTTAGGTTTACCCTTGTTCATCCGATGCTGCGCGGCGTACCAGCGGCTAATTTGCGACAGCACGACGATGGCCAGCAGCGCGGCGAGCACGAACCAGGCGACGTTGCCTTTACCGTAAGGGGCAATGATAACCGCCGCCAGCAGCGGGCCCAGAGAGCTGCCAAAGTTTCCGCCAACCTGGAATAGCGACTGGGCAAGACCGTGGCGTCCGCCGGAGGCCATGCGCGCCACCCGCGAGGATTCCGGATGGAAGACCGAGGAGCCGGTACCGACCAGCGCGGCGGCCAGCAGCACCGTGCCAAAGCTTCCCGCCAGCGCCAGCAGCACCAGCCCGCAGAGGGTAAAGCACATGCCGACGGGTAGCGACCACGGCATCGGATGCTTATCGGTCAGATAGCCCACCACCGGCTGCAGGAGCGAAGAGGCGAGCTGGAAGGTGAGGGTGATCATGCCGATCTGCACGAAGGTGAGGGAAAACTCCGATTGCAGCAGCGGGTAGATCGCCAGGATCAGCGACTGGATCATGTCGTTCAGCAGGTGGGAAAGGCTGATGGCCCCCAGAATACCAAACGAGGTGCGCGCTTTTTGCGGCGGCGCAGCGGAGCCGGATAGGGGTTGAGCGGTCTGATTCATTGCCATAGATTCACTTAAAGGTTCTTATTAGAGGATGCAGGTAGAATTATTATCCGACTAACATACCCGCGCCTAAGGTTTGAAGGAAGCCGCAATTCTGAAAACATATTTGTCTAATCGCTTAACTCGCTATACTTTCGGCACTTGTTATTAAATCAGGGAGAGAAACATGCAATTTGTGAAACGCGGCGTGGCGCTGGCGCTATTGGCGGCGCTATCGCTGGGAAGCCTGTCAGCGCAGGCCTATGAGCAGGATAAAACCTACAAAATCACCATTCTGCATACCAACGATCATCACGGGCATTTCTGGCGTAGCGATTACGGCGAATATGGCCTCTCGGCGCAAAAAACGCTGGTGGACGGTATTCGTAAAGAGGTCGCCGCCGAGGGCGGCAGCGTACTATTGCTGTCCGGCGGCGATATTAATACCGGGGTTCCGGAGTCTGATTTACAGGATGCGGAACCCGATTTTCGCGGCATGAACCTGGTTGGCTACGACGCTATGGCGGTGGGTAACCATGAGTTTGATAATCCCCTCAGCGTGCTGCGCCAGCAGGAGAAGTGGGCTAAATTCCCGTTCCTGTCGGCCAATATTTACCAGAAAAGCACCGGTGAGCGCCTGTTTAAGCCCTGGGCCCTGTTTAAGCGCGGCGGACTGAATATCGCGGTGATTGGCCTGACGACGGACGACACCGCCAAAATTGGCAACCCGGAGTACTTCACCGATATTGAATTCCGCAAGCCGGCGGAAGAAGCGAAGCTGGTGATTCAGGAGCTGCAGCAGAATGAAAAGCCGGACGTGATTCTGGCCACCACCCATATGGGCCACTATGACAACGGCGAGCACGGTTCGAATGCGCCGGGTGACGTGGAGATGGCGCGCAGCCTGCCTGCCGGCGCGCTGGCGATGATCGTCGGCGGCCATTCGCAGGACCCGGTATGCATGGCGGCGGAGAATAAAAAGCAGGTGGATTATGTTCCCGGTACGCCGTGCGCGCCGGACAAGCAAAACGGTATCTGGATCGTCCAGGCGCACGAATGGGGCAAATACGTGGGCCGCGCGGATTTTGAATTCCGCAACGGCGAAATGAAGCTGGTGCACTATCAGCTGATCCCGGTCAACCTGAAGAAAAAGGTGACCTACGACAACGGCCAGAGCGAACGCGTGCTCTATACGCCGCAGATCCCGGAAAACGCGCAGATGCTATCGCTGCTGACGCCGTTCCAGAATAAGGGCAAAGCGCAGTCTGCAGGTGAAAATCGGCAGCGTCAACGCTCATCTTGAGGGCGATCGCAGCAAGGTGCGCTTCGTGCAGACCAACATGGGGCAGCTGCTGCTGGCGGCGCAGATGGCGCGCAGCGGCGCCGATTTTGCGGTGATGAGCGGCGGCGGTATTCGCGACTCTATCGAAGCCGGAGATATTACCTATAAAGACGTGATGAAGGTGCAGCCGTTCGGCAACGTGCTGGTGTACGTCGATATGAACGGTCAGGAGGTGACGGAGTATCTCACCGCCGTGGCGCAGATGAAGCCCGATTCCGGGGCCTATCCGCAGTTCGCCAACGTCAGCTTTGTGGCGAAAGACGGCAAGCTGAATGATTTGAAAATCAAAGGCCAGCCGGTCGATCCGACGAAAACCTACCGCATGGCGACCCTGAGCTTTAACGGCACCGGCGGCGACGGCTATCCGCATATCGACACTAAGCCAGGCTACGTCAATACCGGCTTCATCGACGCCGAAGTGCTGAAGGAGTATATCCAGAAGAACTCCCCGCTGGACGCGGCGGCGTTTGAGCCGAAAGGCGAGGTGAGTCTGGCAGTAACGGAGCCGCGCCGCTCGCCGGGTTGTGGCTTTGACCCGGCCAGCGGCGCGAGGCGGCTGGAGAGATTAATCGCGGCGGGCGATATCGGCGAACTTCGCATCCAGGATTTTCGCCAGATCGCTGGCCGCCAGCTCGATATCCAGCCCGCGCTTGCCGCCTGAGATATACATGGTGGCAAACTCCTGTGCCGGGGCGTCAATCACCGTCGGCAGACGCTTTTTCTGCCCAAGCGGGCTGATACCGCCGACCAGATAGCCGGTTACCCGCTGCGCCACCATCGGGTCGGCCATATCCACTTTCTTCGCGCCCAGCGCTTTGGCCACTTTTTTCAAATCCAGCTGACCGGCAACCGGGGTGACCGCCACGGCCAGATGCTTCATATCCCCGTTGAGCGCCACCAGCAGCGTTTTATAAACCCGATCGGCGTTCAGGCCGAGTTTGCGCACCACTTCGTCGCCGAAATTGGTTTCGCCGGGATCGTGATCGTAGCTGTGGATCGTAAAAGCAATTTTGTTTTTTTCGAGTAATTTAACGGCGGGAGTCATCGTTATCCTTCTTACCAACCGATCTAATGTACGTTAAGCATACGCCTGATGATTGTGTAAAAAATAGTACCATCTTGCGCAATAGTATTGGCAGTGATGGTCACTTTGAGCGACAATCGAACGATCCGAGGTGCAAATCTCGGGATAATAATAATGATGAAATTCCTCTTTGACGGGCCAATAGAAATATTGGCCATTTTTTTACGTCAGCATATCAGGCAGGTTCCCTTCACCGTATAAATGCAGCGCGCCGACGGCGACAACGTAGCGCCCCGGAGGCAGAGCCAGCAGCGTTTCGCGCCAGGCGAGGTTGCGCTGATGCATCAGAACATCGTACAGCGACTGGCTAAAGGTCGTGGGCAGCGAGGTCGCCCCTTTTGCCGGCGGCTGCTCCAGCCACCAGCCGATCATCACCTGCAGAAGACGGGCGTTGGTTCGCCAGTGGGTCAGCGTATCTTCCAGCAGCGCCAGCCCGCCGTCGGGCAAATCGCGAAGCAGCGCTATCTGGCTATCGGTTCCCTCCAGCTCCATCACCCGCACGCGGTTTTCGCGCGCCGCCATCAGCAGACTGATAGTCGATCCCGTAATCCGGACGAAGCCCCAGCTTTTGCGCCTGGGTTGCCTGCAGCGCCATGGCAACCTGCCACAGCGGCTGGCTGTCGAAAATGGCGGTTGCCAGCCCCAGCTCCGCGGCGCGGGCTTCCAGCTCAACGATCCGTTCGGCGCTCAGGCGCTCGGCCAGCGGCGGATAGGCGGGGAGGTTGCTGAAGGGCGTCTCGTTACCGGTAATGTCGGCTTCGACAATCAGCGCATCGGCCTGGCGAATTTTTTTCAGCAGCCTCGCCGGCGGCGGCGACATATCGCGGGTGCCCATATGAATGCTGCCGACGAGATGCAGATAGCGTCCGCCGGGGAGGGTAACATCCAACGCCGGCCAGGAATAAGACGAGCCAACGGCGGCTCGCCACAGCATTTTTATTCGGTTTAACAGGCCCATACGCGCTCCGCAATGTGAAGAACTCATGCTAGCGCGCGCGGCCGGGAGGCGCAAGCGTGGGCGGGGGGATAAGCGTGCGGTAGCCCGGACAGGGCGTGATGCCGCTATCCAGGATGGCTCCAGGTTCGGGTCCGCGTGAGAGTTTACTCTTTTGGTTTAAAGCGCAGCAGCCGGTTGGCGTTGCTCACTACGGTAATCGAGGAGAGCGCCATCGCCGCCCCGGCAACCACCGGGTTGAGCAGCGTACCGGTGAGCGGCCAGAGGATCCCGGCGGCAATCGGAATGCCCAGCGAGTTATAGACAAAGGCGCCCAGCAGGTTCTGCTTCATATTACGCAGCGTGGCTTTGGCAATGGCCAGCGCGTCGGCGACGCCGTTCAGGCTATGGCGCATCAGGGTAATCGCCGCCGTTTCAATGGCGACGTCGCTGCCGCCGCCCATCGCAATGCCGACATCGGCCTGTGCCAGCGCCGGGGCGTCGTTAATGCCATCGCCGACCATCGCGACCTGATGCCCCTGGCTTTGCAGGCGCTTGATGGCATCGGCTTTACCGTCCGGCAGGACGCCGGCAATCACCTCGTCGATACCCGCTTCTTTGGCGATAGCGTTGGCGGTGACCGGGTTATCGCCGGTGAGCATCACCAGACGGTAGCCCAGGCGATGCAGGCGGGCCAGCGCCGCCACGCTGTCGCCGCGCAGCGGATCGCGAATGGCGATCAGCGCGGCAACCTCGCCGTCTACCGCCAGCAGCACCGGCGTGGCGCCCTGCGCGGCCTGAGCGTTGAGGTCGCTTTCCGCCGCGTCGGTGGCAATATTCTGCTCGTTGAGCAGCGCCTGATTACCGAGCAGGAGACGATGGCCGTCGGCCTCGCCGCTCACCCCCAGCCCGCGTAGGGTACGGAAGTTCCCAACTTCCGGCAGCGCGTTATCCGCCGCTTTGTCGAGGATCGCCCGCGCCAGAGGATGGCTGGAGCCCTGTTCCAGCGCGGCGGCCAGGCGTAAAGCGGCCGCCTCATCGATAGCGGTAAAGGTTTTCACCGCCACAACCTGCGGTTTCCCTTCGGTCAGGGTTCCAGTTTTATCGAATACGACGGTATCCAGCTGGCTGGCGCGCTGCAGCGCATCGGCGTCGCGCACCAGCACGCCGTACTCCGCCGCCCGGCCGACGCCGGAAATAATCGACATCGGCGTTGCCAGGCCCAGCGCGCAGGGGCAGGCGATAATCAGCACCGTGGTGGCGATGATCAGGGTATAGACGATTTGCGGCGCCGGGCCGAAGAAGTACCAGATTGCCGCGCTGAACAGCGCAATGACCACCACCGTCGGGACGAAGACGGCGGAAATTTTATCCGCTAGCTGGCCGATTTCTGGTTTACTGCTCTGCGCCTGGCGCACCATACGGATAATTCGCGCCAGCGTGGTCTGACTCCCTACGGCGCTGGCGGTAAACAGGACGCTGCCATCCTGCACCACCGTACCGGCATGCAGGGGATCTCCGTCGCTTTTCTGCTGCGGGATCGGTTCGCCGGTCAGCATGGCTTCATCCAGCCAGGCCTCGCCCTGGGTGATGGTGCCGTCAACTGGCACCCGGTCGCCGGTGGTCAGGCGCAGGGTCATACCGGGCAGAACTTGCGCCAGCGGTACGCTTTTTTCACCCTCAGGCGTGACCACCCGCGCCGACGGCGGCGTCAGGTCGAGCAGTTTTTCCAGCGCCCGAGAAGATCGCTGCCGGGCGCGGGCTTCCAGCATATGGCCGAGGTTAATCAGACCGATAATCATGGCGCTGGCTTCATAATAGAGGTGGCGAGCTTCCATCGGGAACCACTGCGGCCACAGGTTGACGCTCATTGAGTAGAGCCAGGCGACCCCGGTGCCCAGCGCCACCAGCGTATCCATAGTGGCGGTGCCGTTTCTCAGGCTTTTCCAGGCGCTGCGGTAGAAGTGGCCGCCGGCAAAGACCATCACCGCCAGGGTGACCAGTCCGATAGCCAGCCACAGCGAGCGGTTGTCGTCGGTGACCATCATGTTGTCACCGAGCATTCCCCACACCATCAGCGGAACGCCCACCAGCAGGGCGACGATCGCCTGCCAGCGGAAGCGTTTCATGGTGGCGATGGCGGTTTCCTGCTGGCGCTCGCGGCGCTGCAGATCGTCTTCGATAGCCTCGGCGCCATAGCCTGCCTTCTCCACCGCCAGCACTAATTCTGCGGCGGACGCGCTGCCCATGACCAGCGCAGTGCGTTCCGCCAGGTTTACCCGCGCCTGCGCGACGCCCGGTACCGCGGCAAGCGCCTTCTGTACCCGGGAAACGCAGCTGGCACAGCTCATGCCGTTGATCAGCAACTGTTGGCTGTCATCGGTATCATGGGCTGCCGGAAGCTCGGGAGAGGCCGCTGTCGGTGCTTCCGACGGGAGTGTTGATTCCGCCAGCGGTTTAGCCTTTGGGCGGCTGAGCTCCGCGCCGTATCCGGCTTTCTGAATCGTGTCGATCAGCGCTTCGGCGCTGGCGCTACCGGTGACGTGCGCTTCGGTAGTGGTGACGTCCGCCAGTTCAACGTCAGGACGCTGCTCCAGGCTCTCTTTTACGCGTTTGACGCAGTGGCCGCAGGTGAGGCCATCGAGCGTCAGGTCGATGGTTTGTGACATAACAAACTCCTTTATTACGTGGATGAGCTGACGGTGATAAAGGTTAAACCTTCCAGCAAGGGGAAGGTCAAGGCGGTTTTCGTCAATGCGGCAAAAAGACGCCGGCCAGGGGGGCGCTTCGACCGGGGAACCCTGAACTTAATAATCAAGAACGATCAGCGGCGTTTGATTTTCAGACTCTTTAATTACCGTGATATCCGCGCCGTAGAGGTCTTTCAGCGCCCGCTGCTGCATAACCTCCTGCGGGCTGCCGCTATCGACGACGCGCCCTTTATCCATCAGCACCACGCGATCGGCATAGCGCGCGGCAAGGTTAAGGTCGTGCAGGACGCAGCAGACGTTGAACTGCCGCTCGCGCACCAGCCGGCGCAGCAGGCGAAAAAGATGCTGCTGGTGGTGAATATCGAGGGCGGAAGTGGGCTCATCCAGAAACAGCCATTTGGGCGACGGGACCGGCTCCCAGAGCTGCACCAGCAGGCGCGCCAGCTGTACCCGCTGCTGTTCGCCGCCGGAGAGTTGCCGATAGTCGCGGGCGGCCAGCTCGCGGCAGTCGCACAGCGCCATGATGCGATCCGTTTCATCACGCGAGCTGCATGTCCGCCAGGGATGTCTGCCCATGCGGATCACTTCCTGTACGCTGAACGGAAACGCCAGATGGCCGTTCTGCCGCATCACGGCGCGGGTTTTCGCCAGCTCGGCTATCGACCACGCCTCCAGCGGCGTACCCAGCAGGGAACATCGCCCGCCGTGCGGCCGTAGATAGCCCGTGAGCTGGCGCAGCAGCGTGGACTTTCCGGCGCCGTTCGGACCCAGAATGGCGACGATCTCCCCGCCGGGCAGCGTCAGGGAGACGTTATCGGTCAGACGCCGTCCCTGCAGGGTATACACCAGATTTTCGGCCAGAATCATGCTGCCCTCCGGCTGCGCAGGATCAGCCACAGAAAATAGGGGCCGCCGATCAGGCTGGTCAGCAGGCCGACGGGCATTTCCGCCGGCTGCACCAGCGTGCGGGCGAGTGTATCGGCCACCAGCAGCAGGCAGGCTCCGGCCAGCGTCGAGCAGGGGATAAGCCAGCGATGATCGGCCCCGGTGGTCATGCGGATCAGGTGTGGGATCACCAGGCCAATAAAGCCGATCACGCCGCTCACCGAAACGGCCGCGCCGACCAGCAGCGAGGCTGAGCAACAGCAGCTGCTGACGTTTACGCTTAACGTTAACGCCGAGATAGTGCGCCTCTTCATCTCCCAGTCTGCAGCAGGTTGAGCGTCCCGGCAAGAAACAGCGTGGCGACAATCGCCGGCAAGACAAACGAGCTGGCGACCAGCAGCGTAGGCCACTGCGCCTGGCCAAGGTTGCCCATCATCCACAGCGTGAGCTGGCGCAGCTGCTGCTCGTCGCCGATGTAGCTCAGCACGCCGATCGCCGCTCCGCACAGCGCGTTGATAGCGATGCCGGCTAACAGGAGCTGCATCATGCCGCCGTGAGCGTGGCGCCGGCTGATGAGAAAAATCACCGCGCAGACCGCCATGCTGCCGGCGACGGCAAAAATCATCTGCTCGTATAGCGCCAGAACCACCGGAAATGAGAAGGGCAGAACGATCGCCACTCCCACCATCAGCGCGGAGCCGCTGCTGACGCCAAGCAGGCCGGGGTCGGCCATCGGGTTACGAAACAGCCCCTGCATAATGACCCCCGCCGTCGCCAGCGCCGAGCCCACCAGCACCGCCAGCAGCACGCGGGGCAGACGAATGTTCAGCCAGATATCACGGTATTCCTCGTCAAACAGCGCGCTGAAGCTGATGTTCAGCGCGCCCTGGCTGGCACCAACCAGCACCAGCGCGGCCAGCAGCAGTGAAAGGCCCGTCAGTACGCTGACGGAAGAGAGTGAATCCTTGAGCACGCAAAACTCCATAACGTCTTTGCGGCGCGGATATGCCGCGCCGCGAGGGGATTACGCCGGCTTCAGGTCCGGCTCAATCAGGCTGTAGATCTGATTGTTGAGCGCCGGCGCGGCGGCCAGCTCGTGAATATGCGCGGCAACGTCCGCGCGCCTCACGAAACCGTGGCACTCCTGATTCTGCAAGCGCTGCGCTTTACCGGTGGCCTCGCCGTTGAGCAGGCCGCCGGGGCGCAGGATGGCATAATCGAGGCCGCTGGTTTGCAGCCAGCTTTCCGCCAGGGTCTTTTCGCGCACCGCCTGGCCAAACGCGGCTTTGGCTCGGGGGGATAAAAAGGGCCAGCTATCGCCGCAGCCCAGCGAGGTCACCAGAATCATCCGCCCGATACCCGCTTTTTCTGCCGCATCAATAACGGTCCTGTGCGCCAGGTAGTCCTCGGCGCCGCCCATGGAGGAGACGATCAGCGCATCGGGACCGGCGGCGTGACAGGCGTCAGCCACCGTGGCGGCATCGCAGGCGTCGCCGGCGAAAACCCGCACGCCTTTCGCCTCAAGGGCGGCAGCGGATTGCGGATTGCGCACCACCGCCAGCAGCGGACGCCGCTCCGCCAGCGCCAGCTCAAGCACCTTTGCGCCGGTGCCGCTGCCGCCGGCACCAAAAATTAACCACGGCCTCATCAGGCGGTTTCCTTGAGTGACGCGGCGAGGGCCCGGAAGGCGCTAACCTGCTCAGCGAGCAGCTGGCGGTGCTCATCGCGACCGAGGAAAATCTTGAACATCGCGCTACCTGCCTGGTTAAAGAAGAGGATCGACGCGGTATCCATGCCCATAAATTTACGTTCAATCAGCGCGATATGGCGGCAGTTTTCCGCTTTGATATGGCCCGTCATGCCCTTTTTGCCGCGCAGATTGAAATAGCCGTGGCGATGGAATCCGGAAGGCAGCTCGCCGGTAAACTCAAGGATAACGTCGGCGGTATGGACCAGCGTCGTGACTTTGCCCCATTCGCTGACGGTTTCCCAGACGGCGTCAAACCTTTCACCCGACACGACCGTCGGCGAGGGAAGGTTTCGCACCACCTCCAGAAGGGAAGTTTGGTAGCGATCGGCGATCGCCTCCAGGGTGCCGTCCGGCTCGGTTAGCAAAAATTCCGCTAAAGAAACATGGCTCATAAATCACTCCTGTTAGGGTTGCTCTACCGCAATGTGCGGCGCGTTAAGTTGTTGAATCAGATCATCAAGAGACTGCAAAATGTTGCTGGCCCAGAAGCGTCCTTCATTGGTCAGGCGCAGGCAGGTTGAGGCGTCGCGGGTGAGCCCTGCATTATGCCACTGGGCCAGTAAAGGGGTCAGCTCCCCGGCGCGCGGCGTCAGCTCATCCAGCGGCACGCGCGCTGTCTCCACGCCCGACTGCAGCGTATGCCGCCACTGAAAACCGCGCTCGGCGGCGCGCATCATCATCATCAGCGGCTTTTTCCCGGCGGCGATCGCTTCGTGCCAGGTCGTCAGGTTACGTTCCACCATCCACGAATAGCCGTTGACCGAGCCGCCGGCGCCGGAGCCGAGGGCCAGGCAGTCGGCCCCCTGCTTAATCAGCAGGTTGTAGAGATTGCGTTCGCGGGTTGTGCGGGCCCAGTGGCTGTTGCTGATACAGCGCCAGCCCGCGTCGTCCATGAAGTCGCAGCCCTGAAGGTAGAGATCGCGGCGCTCTGCCGGCGTGGGGACGGCGGTGCGCCCGTTTTCCACGGCTTTACCCAGCGGCGTGTTGGGCAGCAGATTAAGGGCGTAGAGATCGACGCCGTCGAGCCCGATATCGCGGGCGATGTTGAGATCTTCCCCCCACAGCTTTGCGTCCTGGCCGGGGAGGCCGAACAGCAGATCGCACACCACGGCCGCGCGATCCCGCCGCACCAGTCCCCGCATAAAGGCGGCGGCGGTGGGGCCGTCGGAGGTGCGGGCCATTTTCTTGCGCACCTTGCTGTTGAAGGACTGAATGCCGATGGAGAAGCGATTGGCTCCGGCATCCAGGCAGGCGTCGATGCGGTTGTCATCAAAGTTAAGCACCCGTCCTTCGATGGTGATTTCGCAGTCCGGCGCGAGGGGCAGCTTTTGCCGCAGGGTGGTGATAATTCGCGCCAGATCCCGCGCCGCCAGCGCCGAGGGCGTACCACCGCCAAAGTAAACCGCGTGGATCGGCGCCGACTGGTGCAGGACGCTATCGGCCTCCATCTCGATTTCGCGCAGCAGCGCGTCGGTATAGCGGGCGCAGTGGTCATCTTCGTAACGGTTCTGATAAAAACCGCAAAAAGTACAGTGGGTGGCGCAAAAGGGAATATGCAGGTACAGCAGTCTTTTACGCGGCGGCGCGCTGTGGCTGATGACCTCCTGCCAGGTTTGTGCCAGCTGCTCTTTCGCCACCGGGATCGCGCCGCGCCACGGCATGGTGGCCCGACGATCTTTAAAGGGCTGGTTTCCCTCCAGCGCGAAATGCGCAGAGAGATCCAGGGCGTTGTTAGTCTTCATAGCGTCAACATCAAATCCAGTTATTGGGGCCAAAACTGCTGGTGCAGGGACTCAACCGCGTCGGCAACCCGAGGGCCCATACCAAGGATCAGCGCCTGATCGACGGTAACAATGCGCTGATTTTTCCATGCGGCGGTGTGGGTTATGCCGGCGACGGCGCGCAGCCGGTTAATATCGCCATCCACCATCTGCGAGGTCACGACAATAACCTCCGGGTTTGCCGCAATCAGCGATTCCGCGCTGTAGCTTTTATATTGCTCGTGCGACGCCACATTCCGTGCGCCCGCGAGGGTCAGAATGGCGTCGGCAACGCTGCCCTTACCGGCCACCTGCGGCGCGCTGCTGCCCGCGGAGAGAATAAACATCGCCCTGACCGGCGCCTTGTGCGCCGCAACGCTGTGCTGAACGCGCGCCAGACGCTGATGAATCTGGTTTACCAGCGCATCTCCTCGCTCGGGAACCCGCAGCGTCTTCGCCAACTGGCGAATGTTGGCGTACATCTGTTCAACCGTGGCCGGCACGCGCGGCAGGGTGACAATGTTAACTTTTTGCGTCCGCAGCTGATCCAGAACGATCTGCGGCCCGGCATCCCGCCAGGTGATAAAAACGTCCGGCCTGAGGGATAAAATGCCTTCGCTGCTGAGCTGCTTCCAGTAGCCGATATGCGGCAGCCTGGCCGTTTCCGGCGGCCAGGAGGTGGTTTCATCGACGCCGACCAGCTGATTTCCGGCTTCAAGGGCGTAGATCAGTTCGCTAAGCGAGCCGCCGGCAACGACGATACGTTCGCTGGCAGAGGTTGCGCAGGCGGCACAAAGCGTCAGCAGGACGAACAACACTTTTTTCATCATCAGAAGTTCCACGCAAAACCGACCGCTGCGTTAAATCCGGCCGCCGGAATGGTTTCATGGGCGGTTTGATAGCGTTTGTTGGTCAGGTTGTTAAGCGCCAGGTTGACCTGATACTGATCCTGCGGGCCAAACTCGGTATTGAACGCGAGGTTAAGCGTTGCCCATCCCGGATAGCGAATCTCCCTGCTGCCGGTTTTATCATTGGCGCTGGCGGCGGCGCGCACGAAGAGATCGGAGGTGACGTTGGCGCTATTCAGCAGCAGCGTATGCTTCAGGCCGGCCCTTCCGGTCACGGTGGGTTCGCCGGTATCCCAGGTTTTAATGGTTTCGCCTTCATACTGCCGGCGGATAAGATTGCCGCTCAGATAGGGTGAAACGGCCCAGCCGTTGTACTCCGCCGTCAGCTCCATCCCCCAGGTTTTAGCGCGATCGATATTGTCGTAATAGAAGTACTCGCCGCGGGAAGAGGTGCTGTTGCCGTTGCAAATCGTCTGCCCCGAACAGGCGAGGCTGGCGATATAGTCTTTGGCTTCGGAGTAGTAAATCGCGCCGTCAACCAGCCACATATTGCCTTTGTAACGGGCGCCCAGCTCGTAGTTGTTGGAGTGTTCCGCTTTCAGTCCGGCGTTGCCATAGGTGACGCCGCCGCCGGCCGAGGTCTGCATAAACAGCTGGGTCAGCGTCGGGAAGACGTAGCCCTGGGCGTACGCCGCGCGCAGTTCTATATCTTTAAAGCCGGAATAGCGCAGGCTGGTCGAGGTGACCAGCTTATCGTCATGGGCCGATTTTCCGCCCATTGACTGGCTGACCGCGCCGCTCTGGCTGTCGCTGCGGTTAAGCTCCGAGGAGAGCCAGTACTGACGCGCGCCAACGGTCCAGGTCCAGTCATCGGCGAAGCGCCAGTCGTTTTGAGCAAACACCGAGGCGTTGCTTTGCTGCGCCTCAATATGCGATAGCGTGAGGGTCTGGATATCGAAGGCGCCGGTGGCCGCCGTCTGCCGCGTGCTGCTGCGGGTATCCTGCTTCACTTTGTCATGCTGATACTGGGTGCCGATAACCAGCTCATTGTTCGCCGGCAGGGAGAAGTTGCCCTGCAGCGTTACGCCCTGGGTATATTGCTTATCGTTGGTATTGGTCTGGTTGCTGACCGTCAGCGCCTGGATCGCCGGGCTGGGGATCGTCTGGGTGGTCTTAATCCGGTTTTCAAATTCACGCGCAATGGTCTGGCTGTAGGCGTCGAGGTGAATTTTTTTCAGATAATCGCCGCCGGCGTCGTAATCATAGAACACGCCGACTTTTTCACGTTCCAGCTTCGGAATACGGACGCTGAAGTCTTCATATTGGCCGTCCGGATCGTCAAACCAGGTTTGCGTGGAGGTTTTGTAGCGGTCGAGCGACAGGCCGAATTTATGCCGGTCGAGAGTGTAGCCAAGCCACACGCCCTGGCTGTTGTTGCGGAAGTTGGTGTTCTGCAATCTGCCGTCCGGCGTATCGCGGTTGCCCTGATCGGAGTAGCTGCCGTTGATACGATAGTCGAACTGGCCGATGCTGCCCCAGGCCGCAGCGGACTCATCCCAGCCCGCGGTCGCCGAGTTATACACCGCTTTCACCGTGCCGGCGAGGGGCCTGGTCCCGCCTTTCTTCGTGATAAAGTTGATCACGCCGCCGATGGCCTGCGATCCGTACAGTACCGAGTAGGGGCCTTTTACCACCTCGATTCGCTCCAGCGCGGATTCATCGATCAGCAGCCCGACGCCGTAGTTCTGCCCGGCGCGCTGGTAGCTGACCACCTGGCCGTCAATCAAAATCAGCACCCGCGAAGAGGCCTCGCCGCGGATGCGGATTTGCTTGCGCCCGGCCAGAGAGTTATCGGTCACCTCAACGCCGGGAATATCCTGCAGATCGTCGGCGATAGAGACGCTGGTTGAGTTGTTGAGCGTGTCCCGGTCGATAACCTGCACGGTCGCCGGGCTTTCCCAGAGGCTTGATTCTGTTCGATTGGCCGTGACGATCAGCGTCTCGTCGCCGGTCGTTTTAGCTGTGCTGGTCGGGGTTGCCGCAGAAACGTTAGCGGCAACAAACAGCGACAGGCTGGAGAGCAACAGGCTCCCCCGTTTTGTCCTTTCCACCATTAGATTAACCTTTATTATAATGATAACTACTATCATTCGCATTTATATTGGTTTCTAAAGGGCTCGTCCAGACGCGAAGAGGTAAATGGAATGCACCTTTGATATGGGTCAATTTCTACCGCTGCGTAAATAGCTTTTTGCGAGGCTTATCACGTTATGCAATATCGCGGGCGCGGTTAACCTGATAAAAAATATGGCTTATATTTTTTCCTTCCCGTGCAGGGTTGGTTATTGCGCGAATGGTCCTACAATAGGGGCAGTGCGAGAGGCAGCGAGGTGCAGAGGCGATGAATATCAGCGATGTGGCAAAAAGGACCGGCTTAACCAGTAAAGCGATTCGCTTCTACGAAGAGAAGGGGCTGGTGACGCCGCCGCTGCGGAGCGACAATGGCTACCGCAGCTACAGCCAGCGGCACCTGGACGAGCTGACCCTGCTGCGCCAGGCGCGGCAGGTCGGATTTAATCTGGAGGAGTGCCGCGAGCTGGTCGGTCTGTTTAACGATCCGTCGCGGCATAGCGCCGATGTTAAGCGCAGAACCCTGGATAAAGTCGCTGATATTGAGCGCCATATCAGCGAGCTGCAGAGCATGCGTAGCCACCTGCTGGCGCTGGCGGAGTCCTGTCCCGGCGATGACGGTGCGGATTGCCCGATTATCGACAATCTCTCCGGCTGCTGCCATCGCAAGGCGCAGATTTAGCGATGGGGAGGGGCGAGCCTGATCCGCAGCGTGATGCCCTCAACGGCCAGCACCTCGACCTTACTGCCGGCGGCGAGGTCCTCATCGGCGACCACCGGCCATGAGCTATCGCCAACGCGCACGTGGCCGCGGCCGTTGACCAGCGCCGTTTCCAGCGAGAAGACGCGGCCGATCAGCTGATTTCCGCGCTGGTTAAGCCGGGCGTCTGCCGGCTTCTGCCGCTTCAGCTGGCCGCGCAGCCAGCGCGACCATAGCCAGGCCGCCAGCAGGGTCAGCGCGGCAAACAGCGTGCCCTGCCACTCCCAGCCCAGCGGCAGCATCCAGGTCAGCGCCCCGGTGATCACCCCGGCAACGCCGCTCCACAGCAGATAGCCGTTGCCGCCGAGCATCTCCGCCGCCAGCAGCAGCCCGCCGAGGCTCAGCCAGAAGAGGTGCGGATGAACCAGTATCATCGCGATCATAGTTTTTTCCGTTCGCCGGCGCCTTCTTTAAGCAGTTCGCTAATTCCGGCGATAGAGCCCATCAGGCTGGTCGCGTCGAGCGGCATCAGCACAACTTTGCTGTTATTTGCTGCGCCGATTTGCTGCAGCGCGTCGGTATATTTCTGCGCAACGAAGTAGTTAATCGCCTGAATATCCCCGGAGGCAATAGCGGAAGAGACCATTTGGGTGGCGCGGGCCTCCGCTTCCGCCGAACGTTCACGCGCTTCCGCCTGCAGGAACGCCGACTGGCGCTCGCCTTCGGCTTTGAGGATTTGCGACTGCTTTTCGCCTTCGGCTTTCAGGATCTCCGCCTGACGTACCCCTTCGGCCTCGAGAATATAGGCGCGCTTGGTACGCTCGGCCTTCATCTGGGCGTTCATCGAGGCGATAAGCTCCGCCGGCGGGCGCACGTCGCGAATTTCCACGCGGGTGATTTTGATCCCCCACGGGTTGGTTGCCTCATCGACGATATGCAGCAGGCGGGTGTTGATGCTGTCGCGCTGGGAGAGCATTTCGTCGAGCTCCATCGAGCCGAGTACGGTACGGATGTTGGTCATCGTCAGGTTGATAATCGCCAGCTCGAGGTTGCTGACCTCATAGGCCGCTTTCGGCGCATCAATAACCTGAATAAAGCACACCGCATCGATGGTGACGTTGGCGTTATCGCGCGAAATAACCTCCTGCGAGGGAATATCCAGCACCTGCTCCATCATGTAAGTATCCTCCGGCAGAGCCGGAGGCTTTAGGGGGAGCGCCTCAAAGGCGCCGACAAACCATGAGCCGCCCAGGGCGGCTGCTATACGTTCAGTTTCATTTGATCGTATCGTTCGTCTCTCTCTCCTGGTTGCGTATGTATGCCCTGACCGTGGCTTCATCCAAACCAACGGTTGAAACGAAATATCCTCGTGCCCAGAAAACTTCTCCGGTGAAGTTTTTACCTCTGCCGAAGTGTCGTGCTATCGCTATCGCGCTTTTTCCCTTCAGATAGCCGACGACTGTCGATACCGAGTACTTTGGCGGTATGCTGATGCACATGTGGACATGATCACGCATCAGATGCCCCTCCAAAATCTGACAGCCCTTCTGGCTCGCAAGCTCGTGGAATATTTTTCCCAACTCATGCCGCAGCGCACCATATAACCGCTGTTTCCGGCGTTTAGGGATATAAACCACGTGATATTTACAGTCCCATTTCGTATGGCTTAAGCTCTGATAGTCTCTCATCACGAATCCTCATCTCTTGGCGGAGATTTCAGATTCGCGCGACTGACTTAAAGGTCAAACCTTTCGGAGTCCCCCGGCAATGCCGGGGGTTTACCGGATTTAATTAATTTTCCGCCCGATGCGGTCCATAAACGGCACCACCAGACTCAGGCCCGGCTGGAGCGTCATGGTATAGCGGCCAAAGCGCTCGACGGTCCACTGGTAGCCCTGCGGGACAATTTTCACCCCGGCAATAACGATCACCAGGGCGACAAAAATAAGAACGGGGATAAAAATTAGCATCAAAAAACCTCCTGTTTAATTGCCTGCCAAACGTCAGCAAAGCGACGCATGTTTAAATCGAGTATATCTTTCTCCTCATCCTGGCGAAAGAAAAGTGGAGTAAACTAGTCGGGTTTTGGGAAATATATGGAACGATAATGAAGGAAAATAACGCTATCTTGCGCCTTGAGAACGTTGGTTTTCAGATCGATAAGTCGGTCATTTTGCATAATATTAATCTTGAGCTGGGCGCCGGAGAATTTAAGCTAATTACCGGGCCCTCCGGCTGCGGTAAAAGCACGTTGCTTAAAATTATCGCCTCGCTGCTCAGTCCGACCAGCGGGCAGATTTTTTATTCCGGCAAGGATATCAATACGCTATCGCCGGAAACCTACCGCCAGCAGGTCTCATACTGCGCGCAAACCCCGGCGCTGTTCGGCGATTCGGTCTATGACAACCTTATTTTTCCCTGGCAAATTCGCCGTCAGCAGCCGGATCCGCAGGCGCTGATTGCCGATTTACGCCGCTTTGGGCTGGCGGAAAGTACGCTGGGCAAATCGATCAACGAACTCTCCGGGGGAGAAAAGCAGCGCGTTTCGCTTATTCGCAATTTGCAGTTTTTGCCGCAGGTGCTGCTGCTCGATGAAATTACCAGCGCCCTCGATGACAGCAATAAGCGCAACGTTAACGATATTATTCATCGCTATGTGACGGAAAAGAATATTGCGGTGCTGTGGGTGACGCACGACCGGAATGAAATCGACCACGCCGATGAGGTGATTACGCTGCAGCCGGCGAGCGTAGAGGGGCAGGAGGTTAGCAATGAACGGGCATAATATCACTAACGAATCGCTGGCCCTGTCGATGGTGCTGGTGCTGGTGGCCATCGTGGTGAGCTATCGCGAGAAGCTGGCGCTGGAGAAGGATATCGTCTGGAGCATTTGCCGGGCGGTGGTGCAGACTGGTTATCGTCGGCTACGTGCTGAAATATATCTTCAACGTCAATCACGTCCTGCTGACGCTGTTTATGGTGCTGTTTATCTGTTTTAACGCCGCGTGGAATGCGCAAAAGCGCAGCAAATATATCGATAAGGCCTTCATCTCATCGTTTATCGCCATTACCACCGGCGCAGGGCTGACCCTGGCGGTGCTGGTCTTCTCCGGCTCGATCTCCTTCGTGCCGATGCAGGTGATCCCGATTGCCGGCATGGTCGCCGGCAATGCGATGGTGGCGGTGGGGCTGTGCTACAACAATATGGGCCAGCGCTTCAGCAGCGAACAGCAGCAGATCCAGGAGAAGCTGAGCCTCGGCGCGACGCCGAAAATGGCCTCTGCCGGACTGATTCGCGGCAGCATTCGCGCCGCGCTGATTCCGACCATTGATTCGGCGAAAACGGTGGGGCTGGTGAGCCTGCCGGGGATGATGTCGGGGCTGATTTTTGCCGGGATAGATCCGGTGAAAGCGATTAAATATCAGATAATGGTCACGTTTATGCTGCTGTCGACCGCCAGCCTGTCAACCATCATCGCCGGCTATCTGACCTACCGGAAATTCTTTAACCCGCGCCACCAGCTGGTGGTGACGCAGACTGAAAAAGAGCGCCTGATCGCGTAGCCCCGGTCGGCGAGGCGCCGCCGGGGATGTTTAACGATCAGTACAGCAGGGAGTAGAGCTGGCGGCGGTATTTGGCGGCCAGCGCGTCGCCGGTGCCGAGGGCGGCCAGAATTTCCTGCAGCATCTTGCGCACCTGGCCGTCGCCGGCGTCTAAATCTAGCTGCAGATGGCTGAACAGCAGCGCCAGCGCCTCTTCGTTGCGGCCAACCTGATGCAGCTGCAGGGCCAGCTGGGCCGCCAGCGCCGCGTCCTGCGGGTTTTGTTCAACCTGCTGCTGGAGCTGCTGAATTTCCGGGGTATCGGCCGCCTGCTTGAGCAGCTCAATCTGCGCCACCAGCCCCTGGAAACGGGTGTCCTGATCCTGCAGCGGAACCTTTTTCAGCACCGCCTCGGCCTCGTCGGAACGCTGCAGGGCGATCAGCGTTTCCGCCAGCAGCAGTCCAATCTGGCTCTCCTGCGCGGAGAGCTGCCACGCCTCTTTCAGCAGCGGCAGCGCTTCGGCGTACTTCTCTTCCTGCATCAGCGCCAGCGCCTGCTGGGCCTTTAGCTCCTCTTCGCGCGGCAGCACCTTATCCAGCAGCGCGCGCACGGCGGCCTCCGGCTGCGGGCCTTCAAAGCCGTCCACCGGCTGGCCGTTCTGGAACAGGTAAACCGTTGGGATCGAGCGCAGGCCAAACTGCGAAGCCAGCATCTGCTCGGCATCGCAGTCCACCTTCGCCAGGATAAACTGACCGTTGTACTGCGCCGCCAGGCTCTCCAGAACCGGCGTCAGCTGCTCGCAGTGCTGGCTGCGCGCGGACCAGAAATAGAACAGCACCGGCGCGGTAACGGATTGCTCCAGCGTCTGATGCAGGTTAGCTTCGGTAATGTTGATAATATTCTGTACTGACATAGGCGCATCTCTTTAATCAATTTTTTGTATACATGGGGGCGGAGGCCGGAGCTTCAACTCAGCCCTGGATAATTTTGTCCATCATCCGCGTGGGCAACAGGCGCTTGAGCAGGGCGACCGCGTGCGTGACGAAGGTCACCGGGTAGCGCAGCCTGGGTTTATCGCTAACGAAAGCATGGCGCACTTTTTCCACCACCGCCTCCGGCCCGAGGGTAAAGCGCGCGGCGATGCCGGGATTTTCCACCGGCTTGTCGCGCTGGGTTTGGTTAACGTTGGTCGTAAAGCGGGTGCGAATCGGCCCCGGCTCAATCAGGCTGACCTTAATGCCGCTGTAGCGCAGCTCCATGCGCAGGGCGTCGGACCAGGCCTCCAGCGCGTATTTGCTGGCGGCATAGGCGCCGCGTCCGGGGCTGGAGATGATCCCCATCACCGAGGAGGTCATCACGATACGGCCCTCGCCGTGCGGCTCCATCGCCGGAAGCAGCAGCATGGTGAGCTGATGAGCGCCAAAAAAGTTGGCGCCAAACTGCTGCTCCATCTGCCGGCGGCTGATGGTGATCAGCGGGCCATAGACGCCGTAGCCGGCGTTATTAAACAGGCCGTACAGGCGGTTATCGGTCAGGGCGATAACCTCCGCCGCCGCGCGCTCCACGCTCAGCGGATCGTCGAGATCCAGCAAAATACCGGTCAGTCCGAGCTCCCGCATCCGCGCCACGTCCTCGGCCTTGCGGCAGGCGGCCAGAACCTTAAAGCCCTGACGTTGCAGATCGAGCGCGCTTTCAAGGCCAATACCGCTGGAACATCCTGTAACTAAAACCGTTTTTTGCATAACTTTACCTGCAAACAACCCCTGCGGATCAGGAGTCATGATTAACTAAGGGAGCCAACCGCGTCGCCATCCAGTCGGCAATAAACGGCTGGGCGTCGCGGTTGGGATGGATGCCATCATCCTGCATCCACTGCGGCTTCAGGTAGACCTCTTCCATAAAAAAGGGTAACAGAGGAATATCAAACTCTTTGGCCAGTGCGGGATACATTGCGCTAAAGGCTTCATTATAACGACGGCCGTAGTTGGCGGGCAGGCGAATTTGCATCAGCAGCGGCTGGGCATTCGCCGCTTTGATATCCTGCAAAACGGTGCGCAACGTCTGCTCCGTTTGCTGCGGCGGAAAGCCGCGCAGCCCGTCGTTGCCGCCCAGTTCGACCAGCACCCAGCGCGGCTGATGCTGCTTAAGCAGCGCCGGCAGACGCGCCAGCCCCTGCTGCGACGTGTCGCCGCTGATGCTGGCGTTGACCACCGGCGTTTTGGTCTGCCACTTATCGTTAAGTAGCGCAGGCCACGCGACGTTGGCCGCCATGCGATAGCCTGCGCTCAGACTGTCGCCGAGAACTAACAGCGTATCCGCCGCTATCGCGCGGCAGGTAAACAGGACCAGAAACAGGAAAGGCAAATGCCAGCGGAAAACATACTTGAAGTTCATCATCTTAAGAAGTCCGTCGGTCAGGGAGAGCATCAGCTTTCCATCCTCACCGGAGTTGAGCTGGTTGTCAAACCGGCGCAGACCATCGCCCTGATTGGCGAGTCGGGTTCCGGCAAATCCACGCTGCTGGCGATCCTTGCCGGGCTGGATGACGGCAGCGGCGGTGAGGTCTCTTTACTCGGGCAGCCGCTGCACCGCATGGACGAAGAGGCGAGGGCGCAGCTGCGCGCGAAGCACATCGGCTTTGTCTTTCAGTCCTTTATGCTGATCCCGACCCTCAACGCGCTGGAAAACGTCGAGCTTCCGGCGCTGCTGCGCGGCGAGAGCGACAGCCAGAGCCGGGGCAGCGCCAGGGCGCTGCTGGAGCAGCTGGGGCTGGGTAAACGCCTGAACCACCTGCCGGCGCAGCTTTCCGGCGGCGAGCAGCAGCGGGTGGCGCTGGCCCGCGCCTTCAACGGGCGTCCGGAGCTGCTGTTTGCCGATGAACCGACCGGCAACCTCGATCGGCAGACCGGGGACAAAATTGCCGACCTGCTGTTTTCGCTCAATCGCGAGCACGGTACGACGCTGATCCTGGTGACGCACGATCCGCTGCTGGCGGCGCGCTGCGACCGGCGGCTGCGGCTGGTTGATGGCCAGCTGCGGGAGGAAGCATGATTGCCCGCTGGTTCTGGCGCGAATGGCGATCGCCATCGCTGCTGATCGTCTGGCTGGCGCTGAGCCTGGCGGTGGCCTGCGTGCTGGCGCTGGGGTCGATAAGCGATCGCATGGAAAAGGGGCTCAGCCAGCAGAGCCGTGAATTTATGGCCGGGGACCGGACGCTGCGCAGCTCGCGCGAGGTTCCCGCCGACTGGCTGGCGCAGGCGCGTCGGCTGGGATTAACGGTTGGCGAGCAGCTCAGCTTCGCCACCATGACCTTTGCCGGCGATACGCCGCAGCTGGCCGACGTCAAGGCGGTTGACGACACCTATCCCCTTTACGGTCAGCTGGAAACCCAGCCGCCGGGCTTAAAGCCGCAGGCGGGCAGCGTGCTGCTGGCCCCGCGCTTAATGGCGCTGCTGAATTTAAAAACCGGCGATACCATTGATGTCGGCGACGCCACGCTGCGCATTGCCGGCGAAGTGATTCAGGAGCCGGACGCCGGGTTCAACCCTTTCCAGATGGCGCCGCGGCTGATGATGAACACTGCCGATGTGGCAAAGACCGGGGCGGTGCAGCCCGGCAGCCGCGTCTCCTGGCGCTATAAGTTCGCCGGAACCGCGCCCCAGTTGGCGGAGTATGAGCAGTGGCTGCTGCCAAAGCTGGGCACGGAACATCGCTGGATCGGCCTGCAGCAGGATGATAGCGCGCTGGGTAAATCGCTCGAACGCTCGCAGCAGTTCTTACTGCTCTCGGCGCTGCTCACCCTCCTGCTGGCGGTAGCAGCGGTGGCGGTGGCCATGAGCCACTACTGCCGCAGCCGTTACGATCTGGTGGCGATCCTTAAAACCTTAGGCGCCGGGCGGGCGCAGCTGCGCAAGCTGATCGTCGGGCAGTGGCTGCTGCTGCTGGCGCTGGCGGCGATTACCGGCGGCGCGATGGGGATGGGGCTGGAAAAGATCCTGCTGGTGATGCTGAAACCGGTTCTCCCGGGCGCGCTGCCGGCCGCCAGCCTCTGGCCGTGGCTGTGGGCGATTGGCGCGATGGCGGTGATTTCGCTGCTGGTGGGCCTGCGGCCCTACCGGCTACTGCTGGCGACGCTGCCGCTGCGGGTCCTTCGTCAGGACGTGGTGGCTAACGTCTGGCCGCTGAAGGTCTATATTCCGCTGGTCTGCGCGGTGGTGGTGGTTCTGCTGGCCTGGCTGCTGGGCGGCAGCCCGCTGCTGTGGGCGGTGCTGGCCGGCGCGGTGGTGCTGGCGCTGCTGTGCGGCCTGCTGGGATGGGGGCTGCTGTGGCTGCTGAAGCGCGTGACGCTAAAGGCGCTGCCGCTGCGCCTGGCGGTCAACCGGCTGCTACGCCAGCCGTTGTCGACCCTCAGCCAGCTGGCGGCGTTCTCGCTATCGTTTATGCTGCTCGCCCTGCTGCTGGTGCTGCGCGGCGATCTGCTGGATCGCTGGCAGCAGCAGACTGCCGCCGGAAAGCCCCAACTACTTCCTGATTAATATCGCCCCGGATCAGGTCGCGCCGGTTAAAGTCTTCCTCGCCGGGCAGCAGACGGCGGCGACGGAGTTTTACCCGATCGTCCGCGCGCGCCTGACGCAGATTAACGGTCAGGCGACGGAGGGCAATAAGGACGAAGCGCTGAATCGCGAGCTGAACCTGACCTGGAGTAACGACCGGCCGGATCATAATCCGTTGGTTGCCGGCAGCTGGCCGCCAAAAGCGGGCGAGGTGTCGATCGAAGAAGGGCTGGCGCAGCGGCTGGGGATTAAGCCCGGCGATAGCGTCACCTTTACCGGCGATACCCAGGAGTTCAGCGCTAAGGTGACCAGCGTGCGCAAAGTTGACTGGGAGAGCCTGCGGCCCAACTTCTTCTTTATCTTCCCGCCGGGCGCGCTCGACGGACAGCCGCAGAGCTGGCTGACCAGCTTCCGCTGGGATAACGGCAGCGGCATGTTGACGCAGCTGAACCGTGAATTCCCGACCGTCAGCCTGCTGGACATTGGCGCTATTCTGCGTCAGGTGGGTCAGGTGCTGACGCAGGTCAGCCGCGCGCTGGAAGTGATGGTGGTGCTGGTGACCGCCTGCGGTATTTTACTGCTGCTGGCGCAGGTTCAGGTCGGGATGCGCCAGCGCTATCAGGAACTGGTGGTCTGGCGCACGCTGGGAGCCGGAAAGTCGCTGCTGCGCGCCACGCTATGGGCGGAGTTTGCCCTGCTGGGCGTGGTGTCCGGGATCGTGGCGGCGATAGGGGCTGAGGTGGCGCTGGCGATGCTGCAGAGCAAAGTCTTTGATTTCCCCTGGTCTCCGGACTGGCGGCTGTGGGTGATGCTGCCGCTCTGCGGGGCGCTACTGCTCTCCCTGTGCGGCGGCTGGCTGGGGCTGCGTTTATTAAAGGGCAAAGCGCTGTTCCGCCAGTTTAGCCAGTAATTCAGCGCGCTTCGCATCTGCAGGCCCGGGGTTGAGTCTCAACGCTCCGGGCTTTTTACTGCGTTCCGTTTCAGCCTGACGCGCGGTTAGCGGTTCATTTATTGTTCAGCGACCGCAAAGCGCGGCGGAAAATAGCGCAGGTTAATGACTGTTTGATGAAATCCTCGGCGGCTTTCTGTTAACGGCACGAAATGTTAAGTGACTGATTTTTAAGAGCACTAAAGCATAAAAACGCGACAACACGTCGTTAATAATCCTGGGTAATATTCATATTGCAAATATAAGGTTGCTTATTACTTAAGGAAAAAGCATGGCACATAAAATAAAAGCGCTGGCGATGACGATCGGCGCAGTACTGACAGTGACGTCGTTTGCTTCCCGGGCTGAGATTACGCTGCTGAAACAAGATCCGCAGGCCGGCGACCCGTTAAGCCGCCTGAACTTCACCGTCGGCGGGAGCATTCGTCCACAGTTCAACATGATGTCCGGCGATGGCGATAAAGGCTCCTATAAGCGTAACGGCTTTGATGGCGGGACCCGTTTCCGCTTCGCCGCTGATTATTACCTCTTCGACGATATTAGGCTGTGTCCCTTAATTACATAACCTCTTGTAAAACAATCGGATGCAACCCAGTTTCACCATCGCCAGATAATTCCTCGCCGTTTTGTCGTAACGTGTGGCAATGCGGCGGTATTCTTTCAGGCGACCAAAGCACCTCTCAACAACATTGCGATTGCGGTAGGCTTCACGATCGAGTGGTGAACGACCATCTGTGGCCATTTTTTCATTGGATTTACGCGGGATGACAACTTTTATCCCTCTTCTTTTCAGTTCGTTACGTAACGCATGTCCGGAGTAGGCTTTATCAGCCAGTACTGCATGACCACGGCGCTTGATACTTCCGTTCTGGCGCTGAACACCGATACCGTCCAGAAGACGTTGTGCAAACTGGCTTTCGTGAGCCTGACCGGGACTCAGTACGATGTTTAACGGCAGACCACTTCCGTCTGTCGCCAGATGAATTTTGGTGCCAAAACCACCGCGAGAGCGACCCAGCCCATTATCTCCGGTGATATCGGGTTGTTTTTTTGCGCACCGGCAGCACATTTCAGCGCCCGGATATTGCTGCCATCCAGTGCAGTGGCCGACCAGTCCACGAGGCCATGTGCATCCAGAGTCTGAAAGTAACTTGTTGAAAATAATGTTAATCACACCCGATTTTGACCATCGGTTAAAGCGGTTATAAACGGTCTTCCATGGGCCGTACCGTTCAGGTAAATCACGCCATGGTGCACCTGAACACAGCACCCAGAACATGCCGTTGATGATCATACGATGCTCCGCCCACGGACGCCCGGCCTGTGGAGAGGCAGACGCTGCTGGCAGAAAGGGTTGGATGATAGTCCATGCTTCATCGGGAATGTCGTAGCGAGCCATAGTTTAATATGTTGTGGAAACAGACAGTTACTATAGCTCAGGTGATTACGGGACACAGCCTAGCTGGATAAGCTATTACGAGCTGGGGGTTAATATTCCGGCGCTGTTCGACTGGGATAATCACTATGCGGAAGGCGCCAATAACACCTCCCGCCGTATGCTCTATACCGGGCTGAAGAGCGACACCTGGGGGACGTTAACCTACGGTCAGCAAAACAGTATTTATTACGATGTGGTCGGCGCTAAGACCGATATCTGGGATTACGACATGGTCGCCCAGGCGCCGGGTAACGGCATCAATGGCGATTACGACGGTTCTTATCGCTCGCGCAATATGCTCAAGTATAAGAAATCCGCCGGCGACGTCGATCTGTATGCTTCTTATCTGTTTGACGATAATGAGTATCTACCGGGGAACGGTCTGCGCTATAAGCGTAAAGGCGGAGGCTCCGTGGGCGTGGATTACCACATCATGAAGGACCTGAGCTGGGGGACGGCGTGGAACTATACGCGCGCTGAAATGCGCGATCCGTCCAGCGCTGAGAATAAAACCTATGACCAGAATATCCTCGGTACCGCCCTAAGCTGGACGCCGGATCGCTGGACCTTCTCCTTCGGCCGCGGCTGGTATCAGAACTTCCTGACCACCAAAAAAGTCGATGTGAATAACTACTTCGCCGGCGATGCCTGGGGTATTGAGTACTTCGCGGGGTATAAAATCCCGGTTGGCCAGTACGCGCTTAAATCCGTTCAGCCGTACTTTATGGGCGACCGCCTGGAATACGTGAACGGACGTAACTACCAGCGCATTGATAACGGTCTCGGGGTTAGCTTCCAGCTGGATTATGGCTTCAGCGTTGATTACGAGCACGTCTTTACGTCGAGCACCGACAACCTGGGCGATATGAACCTGGTGCGTCTGCGCTACGACTTCTAAACCGCGATCTCCCGCGCAGCGCGATGCGGCAAATCCCGGATTGCGCTGCGTTTTCCCGGGCTAGCGTGCCAGCCAGCAGGCAACGTCCTGCCAGGTTCCGCGAAAGATAATCTTCTCTGCCTTTTTACCCAGCTGATAGCGATACATCGGGTCGTAGTACTCTTTCAATAGCGGAACGAGCCACGCAAAATGCGCGTCGGTGCTCGCCGTACGCAGCTGTTCGGCCAGCGCGTCATCAAGCAGGGCGCTGAGCTGGGCAAAACGCTGGAGCCCCAGGCGACGGCGGATAGCGAACAGGCCGTGGTGCAGATAGGCGCCGTACTCCTGCCAGCCCCGATCTTCCCCGTACGCGGCGATAAAGTCACGGTGCATCCGGTCAAAATACTCCTCCCGCAGGCGTGCCAGGCGGAGGTCAAACGGGTCCTCCACCACCGCCAGCGGCGACTGCGCCATGCGCTCGCGCAGGCATTCCGGCAGGTGGTTGGCGCCTATCATATGCCCCTCATCTTCCAGCACCCAGCGGCGCTGGCTGGCCGCTTTTTTCAGCATGGCTACCGCGAGGTGGTTTTCAAACGTTGCCTGAGCATGCTGGTCGCGCAGCGTGCGCCCGAACGAAGAGCCGCGATGGTGGGCGAGCCCTTCGAGGTCGATTCCGTCGGGCCGCGCGCTGACCAACTGGGTTTTCCCGTTGCCGGTGCAGCCGCCGATCAGCACTATCGGGCGCTGGACCAGCTCCTGCGTCAGCCTGGATGGCGGCCTGACGCAGCGCCTTATAGCCGCCGACGATTAGCGGGTAATCGATGCCCGCTTCGCGCAGCCACTGCTGAACAATGTGCGAGCGCTGGCCGCCGCGGGCGCAGCAAAGATAGCCCTGAGGATTGCGCAGGCAGGCTTCACGCCACGCCTGCAGACGTTGGGCGCGAAGGTCGCCATTGACCAGACGATGGCCGAGCGCCAGGGCGGCCTCTGCCCCCTGACGTTTATAGCAGGTGCCGACGGCGGCGCGCTCTTTATCGTCCATCAGCGGCAGGTTGATCGCCGCGGGGAGAGCGCTTTGGCTGAATTCAACCGGGGCGCGCACGTCAATCAGCGGGGTCTCCGCGGCGAGAATGGCGCGGTAATCCGTCCCATTATTCATGGGTCTTCCTTTTACAGTGAAACCGAGATTTTCTGTCAAGCGAAGGAGGGATTCTACGCGCCTGAAGGCGTGCCGGGGAAGGAATAACGCGCTTCCCCCGGCACGAAAGGCTTAGCTGAGCTGCGACTGCGCCCAGAAAATACCGCTGGCGTACTCCGGCGGCAGCAGCGGTTTTAACGCCTCGAGCGTGGCGCTCAGGCGGTCGGTATCGCTGTCGGTGAGGTTCAGGTGGCCCACCTTGCGGCCCGGACGAACCTCTTTGTCATACCAGTGCAGATGCACCAGCGGCAGCTTCAGCCAGTCGTAGTTAAGATCGGTGCCAATCAGGTTGATCATCACCGACGGGCTGTTGACCACCGGCGGCGGCAGCGGCAGGTCGGTAATGGCCCGCAGATGCAGCTCAAACTGGCTGATGGAGGCGCCATTCTGCGTCCAGTGGCCGCTATTGTGCACGCGCGGGGCCAGTTCGTTGATCAGCAGACCGTCGGCGGTGACGAAGCACTCCATCGCCATCACGCCGACGTATTGCAGTTCGTCCATAATGGCGGAGAGCATACCTTCGGCCTGATCCTGCTGGCGGGCGTTGGCCTGCGGGAAGGCCACGCTGGTGCGCAGGATCCCGTCCTGATGCAGGTTGCGGGTCAGCGGATAGAACACCGTACTGCCGTCCTGAGCGCGGGCGCCAACCAACGACACTTCGCCAGAAAAGTTAATGCCCCGTTCGACGATACATTCGCCGTAGTTATCGTCAGGCAGCTGCGCGCAGTCGTCTTCACGCAGACGCCACTGGCCGCGGCCGTCGTAGCCGCCGACGCGGCGTTTAACGATAGCCAGCTCGCCGAGGGTCGCGAAAATCTCCGGCCACTGGTTTTTATCCGCCAGCAGTCTGCCACGGCGCGGTGGCGAGGCCCAGCCGGTCGAATAGCTGCTTTTGCGTCAGGCGATCGGCAATGATGGGAAACACATCGCGGTTAACAAACGCCGGGTGACGCGCCAGTTCGCGGGTGAGGGCCGTTTCCGGCCAGCGTTCGATTTCCGCGGTGATGACGCTTTGCTGAAACGGCACCGCTTCAGGATCGGCCTCAAGGCCAACCGGCCACACCGCGATACCCAGCGGTTCTCCGGCCTGGCGCAGCATGCGGCCGAGCTGGCCGTTGCCGAGGATGCAAACCTGCTTCATGCCGCACCCCGTGGGTCCGGATTCTCCAGCACTTCATCGGTTTGCGCCTGACGCCATGCGCTCAGGCGCTGGTGCAGTTCGGCGTCGTGCTGCGCCAGAATCTGCGCCGCCAGCAGGGCGGCGTTGGCGGCGCCGGCTTTGCCGATAGCCAGGGTGCCGACCGGGATCCCGCGCGGCATCTGGACGATGGAGTAGAGGCTGTCAACGCCGCTCAGCGCCGCGCTCTGTACCGGCACGCCTAAGACCGGGACTAGCGTTTTCGCCGCAATCATGCCCGGCAGATGCGCCGCGCCGCCCGCACCGGCAATAATCACCTGATAGCCGTTGCTCTCCGCGCCTTCGGCGAAGCTGAACAGCTTATCGGGAGTACGGTGCGCGGAGACCACTTCAACGTGGTGCGGAACGTTCAGGGCATCAAGGATTTCTGCGGCAAACTGCATGGTAGCCCAGTCGCTTTTGGACCCCATCACGATGGCGATACGCGCCGAATTATTGCGGGAAGACATGCGTCTTAAAACTCCTGTGGGTGTGCTTCACACTGCTTTAGAGGCCACAGAGAATAACACGATATACGGGAGAGGAAAACGGTTGCGTAGGCTGATGGCGGCGGAAAATAGCGCGATAATTAAAACGGAAAAGGGATCAGCTCAACGTCGTCTTTGGTGACCTTAACCATCGAGCCTTCGCTGTGCCACGCGCCGAGGACCACGCGAAAAGCCGGCATGCCGTTAGCCTCCATTTGATGGATGGCCGGGCGATGGGTATGACCGTGGATCAGCCACTGGACGCGATGCTTTTCGAGGACCGCCGTTACCGCCTGCGGGTTAACGTCCATTATCTCCATCGACTTACTGCTGTTGGCCGCGCTGCTGCTGGCGCGCATTTTCGCGGCGATACGGCGGCGAATAAACAGCGGCAGGGCGAGGAAAAGGCGTTGGACCCACGGCGTATGCACCTTAGCGCGAAACGCCAGGTAGCCGGCATCGTCGGTGCACAGGGTATCGCCGTGCATAATTAAAACGCGGCGGCCGTAGAGATCGAGCACGTTCTCTTCCGTCAGCAGCGTCATACCGCAGGCGCGGGCAAAGCGCTGGCCGATAAGAAAATCGCGGTTGCCGTGGACAAAAAAGCAGGGGACGCCGGAGTGGGTCAATGCGCTGAGCGCGGCGGCGATTTCCTGATGCAGCGGGTTAGGATCGTCATCGCCCATCCAGGCTTCAAATAGGTCGCCGAGGATATAGAGCGCGTCGGCCTCGCGGGCCTGGCCGCGTAAAAAGCGGAGAAAACCGGCGGTAATCGCCGGTTCTTCGGTTTGCAGATGCAGATCGGCAATAAAAAGTGTCGCCACGAATTATTCGCTGACGCTGACGCTTTTGATCACCACATCTTCTTTCGGCACATCCTGATGCATGCCGCTGCGTCCGGTAGAGACCGCTTTGATTTTGTCGACTACGTCCATGCCTTCAACGACTTCAGCAAATACGCAGTAGCCCCAGCCCTGCAGGTTTTCACCGGAGAAGTTCAGGAAGTCGTTATCGGCTACGTTGATGAAGAACTGCGCGGTGGCGGAGTGCGGCGCCTGAGTACGGGCCATCGCCAGCGTACCGCGGGTGTTTTTCAGACCGTTGTTAGCTTCGTTCTGGATCGGAGACTTGGTTGTTTTCTGCTCCATGCCCGGCTCAAAACCGCCGCCCTGGATCATAAAGCCGTTGATAACACGGTGGAAAATGGTGTTGTTGTAGAAACCTTCGCGGCAGTAGTCCAGGAAGTTTTTAACTGTTTCCGGCGCTTTTTCGTCAAAGGTTTTGATTACGATATCGCCATGATTAGTGTGGAAAGTAACCATTTTTGCATCCTGTTCCGATGATTGTGGTGCTTGAACCCAAGGTTGGGCGTGACATAGGGGGCTGTTATAGCATAACCGCGGGGTTGGATCACCTTGCATTGTGTGCTGCTTCGGGGTTGAATTCAGGTTAGAATACGCGGCTTATCACTACGCACGTTTACACGGAATCTTCGATGTTAAAAATTTTTAATACACTGACGCGCCAAAAAGAAGAGTTTAAACCTATTCATGCCGGGGAAGTTGGCATGTACGTGTGTGGTATCACCGTTTACGATCTCTGTCACATCGGCCACGGCCGTACTTTTGTCTCTTTTGACGTGGTGGCGCGCTACCTGCGCTTTCTCGGCTATAAGCTGAAGTATGTGCGCAACATTACCGATATTGACGACAAAATCATTAAGCGTGCAAATGAGAACGGCGAAAGCTTCGTGACGCTGGTCGATCGCATGATTGGCGAAATGCACCAAGATTTTGATGCGCTGAATATTCTGCGCCCGGACCTCGAGCCGCGCGCGACGCATCATATTGCGGAAATTATTGAAATCACCGGGCAGCTGATCGCCCGCGAGCACGCCTACGTGGCGGACAACGGCGACGTGATGTTCTCGGTTCCGACCGATCCGAACTACGGTCAGCTGTCGCGCCAGGATCTGGAGCAGCTGCAGGCGGGCGCTCGCGTTGACGTGGTTGACGTCAAGCGTAACCCGATGGACTTCGTGCTGTGGAAGATGTCGAAAGAGGGCGAGCCGAGCTGGCCGTCGCCGTGGGGCGCCGGGCGTCCGGGCTGGCACATCGAATGTTCGGCGATGAACTGCAAGCAGCTGGGCAACCATTTTGATATTCACGGCGGCGGTTCGGATCTGATGTTCCCGCATCACGAAAACGAAATCGCGCAGTCCACCTGCGCGCACGACGGTGAATACGTGAACTACTGGATGCACTCCGGCATGGTGATGATTGACCGCGAAAAGATGTCGAAATCGCTGGGCAACTTCTTTACCGTGCGCGATGTGCTGAAGTTCTACGATGCTGAAACCATCCGCTACTTCCTGATGTCCGGCCACTATCGTAGCCAGCTGAACTACAGCGAAGAGAACCTGAAGCAGGCGCGTTCCGCGCTGGAGCGGCTGTACACCGCGCTGCGCGGTACCGACAGCGGCGTAGCCGCGGCTGGCGGCGAGGCGTTTGAAGCGCGCTTTGTGGAAGCGATGGACGACGATTTCAACACCCCGGAAGCCTATTCGGTGCTGTTCGATATGGCGCGCGAAGTGAACCGTCTGAAAACCGAAGATGCGCAGGCGGCGAACGCGCTGGCTGCGCATATGCGTAAGCTCTCCGGCGTGCTGGGCCTGCTGGAACAGGAGCCGGATGCGTTCCTGCAGAGCGGGGCGCAGGCGGACGACGGCGAAGTGGCTGAGATTGAAGCGCTGATTCAGCAGCGTCTCGATGCGCGTAAAGCGAAGGACTGGGCCGCTGCGGATGCCGCGCGTGACCGTCTCAACGAGATGGGGATCGTGCTGGAAGATGGCGCTCAGGGCACCACCTGGCGCCGCAAGTAGGCTGGAGCCGTACCCCGGACGGGGAGTCCGGGGAGATCGGAGCCTTTCGCGAAATAAATTAAGCGAAATAAAAATGCCGGACCTTCAGGGGCCCGGCATTTTTTTATTCAGCGACGGCAATCAGGCGGTGATGGTTACGCTCTGGCCTTCAAAGCTCACCGTCTGGCCGGCAACGATCTTGCAGCGTTTGCGGGTTTCAACCGCGCCGTCGACTTTAACCAGACCGTCGGCAATGACGATTTTTGCCTGCGCGCCGCTTTCGCTCCAGCCTTCCAGCTTCAGCAGATCGCACAGCTCAACGTGCGGGTGTTTACCCAGAGAAAAGGTCGCCATCTTAGGCCTCCTGAATGTCGTGATACTCTTCGCACGCCTGCAGCGTGTTCTGAATGAGGGTGGCAACGGTCATTGGGCCGACGCCGCCGGGGACCGGCGTGATGTATGACGCGCGTGCGGCGGCATCTTCGTAGACCACGTCGCCAACAACTTTGCCGCTTTCCAGGCGGTTAATCCCGACATCGACCACAATCGCCCCTTCTTTAATCCATTCGCCCGGAATAAAGCCCGGTTTACCGACCGCGACGATCAGCAGATCGGCATTTTCGACGTGCTGGCGCAGGTTTTTGGTGAAGCGGTGGGTCACGGTGGTGGTGCAGCCTGCCAGCAGCAGCTCCATGCTCATCGGGCGGCCGACGATGTTAGAGGCGCCGATCACCACCGCGTTCAGGCCGTAGGTATCAATGTTGTAGCGCTCAAGCAGCGTTACAATACCGCGCGGCGTACACGGGCGCAGACGCGGAGCGCGCTGGCACAGGCGGCCGACGTTGTAGGGATGGAAACCATCGACGTCTTTATCCGGCGCAATGCGTTCCAGCACTTTCACATTATCGATCCCGGCAGGCAGCGGCAGCTGCACCAGGATACCGTCGATCGTCGAATCGGCATTCAGCGTATCGATAAGCTCCAGCAGCTCCGCTTCGCTGGTGGTTTCCGGGAGATCGTATGAGCGGGAGATGAACCCCACCTCTTCACACGCTTTGCGCTTGCTGCCGACATAAATCTGCGATGCCGGGTTGCTGCCAACCAGCACGACGGCCAACCCTGGAGCGCGTTTTCCGGCCGCAGTGCGCGCCTTCACTTTTTCCGCGACTTCAGAGCGCACCTGCTGCGCAATCGTTTTACCGTCAATAATTTTTGCTGCCATCAGAGAGAGGATTCCATCTGTATCTTAACGAAAGGGGGATGCGGATATTTTGTCAGAAGCCAGCCTCCCTGTCAGTCCTCGTTTGATTTTTTATCGCTTTTCGGCGCGAGGGGAGACGATAAACCATATCGTTGAGGCGGATTTAAGCGCAATAAATGGCGGACCAGTACGCATTTAAGCCGATGTTATGCCGGGAAATGACGAAGAGGATTGGATAATCCTTATGCGCCGGCTGGCGCATAAGTAGGCAAGTGGGCTGCAGAAAACAGTTTGGTGGCAAAATGCATTGACTCATCAGGCGTGCACCGTATAATTCCCGGCGATTGCACATCATGAAGCTCCCGCTTCTCAGTGCGCCCTTAGCTCAGTTGGATAGAGCAACGGCCTTCTAAGCCGTAGGTCACAGGTTCGAGCCCTGTAGGGCGTACCATTTAAACTCAATGAGTTATCCATTTCCTCCAGCCGCTGATTTTCCCTTGTGGGACATATTTGGGACAACTTCCTCAAAAATCCAGTCAATCTTCCGCGCATGTTCCGTTAAATGATTCGGCGCAAGGTGCGCATAGCGACGTATCATCTCAACGCTCTCCCACCACCCATTTCCTGCAGTAATGAAAACGGAAGTGTTCAGTGCCGGCCCGCTTACATGCCGGGTTCCATGCACGGTTATCATCACCTTACCGCGGGTGTAAATGAACTATCCGGTCGATTGCCGGGGCTGGGATGACACGACGTTGTGCAAAAGCCGCGAGACGACGACCGGCATGTGTCGGTATTGGCGTCCGGGGAGGCCTGGGATTTACCCACCTGGATGGCGGATGTTAAGAATATAAATTAACCAGGTGAAATGAAAAGAAAAAATATCTCCCCCCAGCATCTACCAGGGCAAGTGCTGGGGGGAGATCGGGGGAAAGTGATTACTTACGCGCGTCCAGCAACTGCTGCGCGTTGTCGGCGGTTACCACGGTCCACGGAATATAGTAGTGCTTCTGCGTACCGCCATCCCATTTCAGGTCTTTGGCGTACTGCTTCCAGATCTCGGACTGCGGCTGGTAGCTCTCGCCCTTCACCGCCCGCAGCGCCACGTCGATAGAACCCTGCATCTGGCCCTTCGCATCCTGGAGGATGGAGACCATCTCTCCGGCCTGTACCGCGTGGATGGCATCGGAGACGCCGTCAACGCCCGCGATGGCAAAGTCTTTGACGTTTAGGCCTGCGCCCTTAATCGCTTCAATCGCCCCCAGCGCCATCTCATCGTTCTGACCAATCACGCCGTTGATTTTGCCGCGATGTTTTTGCAGCCAGTTCTCCATCAGCGGCTGGGCTTCGGCGCGCGACCAGTTAGCGGTCTTACGCTCCAGCACCGTCACCTGGCCTGCGCCGCACTCCGCGATGGCCTTATCGTTGCCTTTACCGCGCTGAATCTCGCCGCTGCCGCCTTTCGGCCCTTCGATAATCACCACGTTCACTTTATGGTTCTTACAGTCGAGCTTATCCAGCACCGCTTTGGCTTCCAGATAGCCGCCGAGCTCATCGTTAGAGACCACTTCCGAGGTCATATCGTCGGTGTGCAGGCGCGCGTTGGTAACCACCACCGGGATTTTCGCCTCATTGGCGTTGGTGACGATATCGATGTTGGCTTCATAATCCATCGGGTTAACGATAATTGCGTCGGCGCGGGTCTGAATCGCCGTGGCAGCCTGGTCGTTCTGCACCGAGGCGTCGTAACGTCCGTCATAGAACGTCAGCACCGCTTCGCCGCTTTTCACCGCCGGATGCTCCTTCGCGTAGCGCTCCATCAGCTGCACGAACTCGGCTTTGTTGCCGTACATCAGCACCGCAATTTTCACTGGCGCCGCCTGAGCCGCCGCCAGACTTCCCATCATCATTGCTGAAGCAAACAACGCAATTTTGGTCTTATTCATTATTCTTCTCCTGTAGGGGGGTTGCAGTTTAATTAATCGCGCTGTTGCTTACGCGATGGGTCGAGCAAGACGGCGACTACGATCAGCGCGCCTTTGATAATCTGTTGGTAGTACGATTGCACGCCGAGCAGGTCGAGGCCGTTATTCATCACCCCGATAATCAGCACGCCAAAAAAGGTCCCCACCAGGGTGCCGACGCCGCCGGCCATGCTGGTGCCGCCAATGACCACCGCGGCGATGGCGTCGAGCTCATAGCCCGCGCCGGCGTTGGTCTGCGCCGAACCGGTACGGGCGGTGAGGATCAGCCCCGCGATGCCTGCCAGGGCGCCGCACAGGGTATACACCAGCACCTTGATGCGGATAACGCTAATTCCGGAGGTGCGGGCGCTTTTCGGGTTGCCGCCGACGGCATAAACGTAGCGGCCAAAAATGGTTTTATTCAGCAGCAGCCAGGCGAGGGCGAACAGCAAAATAAAGATGATCACCGGCACCGGGATGCCGCCGACATAGCCGTTGCCCAGCCAGCGGAAATCGCTATTGAGCTGCGAAACCGGGTTGCCGTTGGTGGTCAGCATGGTCAAACCGCGGGCGGCAGACAGCATCCCCATGGTGACGATGAACGGCTGCAGGCGATAGCGGGATAAGACGGTGCCGTTGATCAGCCCGCAGACGATACCGATAGCCAGCGCGACGATCAGCGGCATCATCACCGCGGTGGCGGTATCGCCGATCGCCAGTCCGCTGTTATTGGTGGCGAAACGGGCGGCGACAATGCCGCTGAGCGCCAGCACCGACCCGACCGACAGATCCACCCCGGCGGTGATAATGACAAAGGTCATACCGATCGCCAGGATGCCGTTGATCGACACCTGACGCAGAACGATCAGCATGTTTTCATCGCTAAGAAAATAGTTGCTGCTCCAGGCTCCCTGGGTGACCTGATATTCGCCAATCAGCGCCACGATCAGGCACAGAACGAAGAAGGCGATGATAATGCCGTACTTGTGCATACGACGCTTATTACGGGTAAAAAACGAAATCCCGGGTGTTAAGGAGTGGGTACTGTTCATGTTTTATCTCTCTGTTAAACCGCGAGTTTCATCAATTCGGTCTGGGTTGCGTCGGCGGCGGTAAGCTCGCCGGCCAGCTGGCCGTCGCGAAACACTAAAATGCGATCGCTCATGCCGATAATTTCCGATAGCTCAGACGAGACCATGATGATCCCCTTATTTTTCAGGGCGAATTCCGACATAAAGCGGTAGATCTCTTTTTTGGCGCCGACGTCGATCCCGCGGGTCGGCTCATCCAGCAGCAGCACTTCCGGGTCGAGCAGCGCCCAGCGTCCCAGCACCACCTTCTGCTGGTTACCGCCGCTGAGGTTGCCTACCGGCTGCTCGCCATCATGGGTTTTGACGTTGAAGCGTTTAATCATTTCTTCGGTGCGCGCCTGCTCCTGTTTTTCGTTAACAAAACCGGAGCGACTGATGGCGGCGAAGGATGAAATATTGATGTTCTCGCTGACCGAGCGGCACAGCACCAGGCCGGTCTCTTTGCGATCCTCGGTGACGTAGGCGATACCACAGCCGATCGCCTCTTTCGGCGAGTGGCGGGCCAGGGTTTTCTCTCCCAGCCGGATGGTGCCGCTGTCGGCGTGCTGAATGCCGAACACCAGGTCGAGAAACTCGCTGCGTCCCGAGCCGACCAGGCCGTAGATGCCGAGGATCTCTCCGCGCTTAAGCTGCAGGCTGATGTCCTTGATCTTGTTGCGCCAGCGCAGGTTCTTCACCTCCATCATCACTTCATCGCCAGGCTGGTTGAACTTGGCGAATTCGCTGTCGTACTCGCCGCCGATGATGTGCTCAATCAGCTGCTCGCGAGTGATGTCCGCGATATAGCCCTCATGGATATAGGTGCCGTCGCGGAAGATGGTGTAGCTGTCGGCAATCTGAAAAATCTCCGACAGGCGATGCGAGACGTAAATGATCCCTTTCCCTTTGGCGGCCAGACGCTTAATGGTCTGGAAGATTTTCTGCGCGTCCTCTTCGCCAATCGCTGAGGTTGGCTCATCCATGATGATGATGTCGGCATTGGCATGGGACAGCGCCTTGGCGATCTCCACCAGCTGCTGCTCGGCGACGCTCAGGTTGCGCATCTTCTCCGTGGCGCTGATATTGAATTCCAGCTCCTTCAGCAGGGCGGTGGTGCGCTGATTGAGGGTTGTGAAATCGACAAAACCAAAGCGCTTCGGCTCGCGGCCCAGCCAGATGTTCTCCGCCACCGTCAGGTCCGGAATGGCGCTCAGCTCCTGCTGAACGATGGCCACCCCGGCCTCCAACGCTTCGCGAGGATGATGAAACTCGCGCCGCTGGCCGTTAATAAAGATGTCGCCGCCGTCGGGCTGAATAAAGCCCATCAGAATGCTGAGAAACGTCGATTTGCCCGCGCCGTTGCCGCCGCACAGCGCGTGAATGGAACCGCGGCGCAGGCAGAATTCGGCATTCTTCAACGCCACTACCGGGCCAAAAGCTTTCCTGACCCCGGTGACTTCCAGCAGATAAGCGGGCTGTTGGGTATGCGGATCGCGCGTCACAGTTGTACCTCCGGATAAGTCCGCTGCAGGCGTTGTAGATACCGTTGATAAAGTGCTTCGTACTGTTCCTGACGGCTGGCGTCAGGTCGGGTGTAGGTTGCCGGGTCCAGCGCGACAAAGCGCTGGCACAGTTCGGCCAGCAGGGCGCGGGCATCCTGTCCGGGACGATCCGCCAGGCTGGTGGCCCAGATTGCCTGAATCGCTCCGCCGAGAGCTGCGGCCTCTTTGACGCTTAAACAGACCACCGGGCAGCCCATCACATCGGCAACAATCTGCCGCCAGCCGGCGCTGCGCGCGCCGCCGCCGGTAAGACGGATTTCGCGCGGGTCAATGCCCTGACGGCGGAACAGTTCGATGCCGCAGCGCAGGCCGTAGGTGGCGCTCTCCACCACCGCCATGCAAAGGTTGGCGCGGGTAAAGTTATCGCTATCGAGGTTATGCAGGCTGGCGCGAGCGTGCGGCAGCTGCGGAACCCGTTCGCCGTTGAAGAACGGCAGCATCTCGACGCCGCCCGCGCCCGGCGTGGCCTGGGCCAGCAGGGCGTTGAAACCGGCGATATCCTCGTTCAGCAACGTCTGGACAGCGGTAGTGGCCGAAGTGACGTTCATGGTACAAATCAGCGGCAGCCAGCCGTTGGTGCTGGAGCAGAAGCCGGCAATCATTTCGGATTCCGCGCTGACCGGTTCGCCAGACCACGCGAACAGCGTACCTGAGGTGCCGAGGCTCATGGTGACCGTGCCCGCCGCGATATTGCCGCAGCCGATGGCCGCCATCATATTATCGCCGCCGCCGGTAGAGACTCGGGTTGCCGGGCTAAGGCCGAGCTTTGCTGCGGCTTCCGGGCGCAGGGTGCCGATGCAGCTCTCTGCGCTTTTCAGCGGCGGCAGCGCTTGCCACAAACGGCCGCTGTCATCGATAAGGTCGACCGTGGCTTTGTCCCATTGGCGGGTGCGGACGTTAAGCAGGCCAGTACCGGAGGCATCGCCATACTCGGCAACCCGCTCGCCGGTAAGCCAGAAGTTCAGATAGTCATGGGGCAGCAGCACGGTATGCAGCCGCGCCCACAGCGCCGGATGGTGGCTCTTAAACCAGAGAATTTTTGAGGCGGTGTAGCCGGTGGCGACCATCAGGCCGAGCTTTGCCAGCGACCCCTCAACGCCGCCGAGCTGTTGCAGCAGCAGGGCGTTCTCTTCCGCCGTTTCGGTGTCGCACCACAGCTTGACGCTGTGCAATACGTGGCCCTGTTCGTCCAGCGGCACGAAACCATGCTGTTGGCCGGAAACGCCCAGCGCCTGAATATCCAGAGGATCGACCTGAGCCTGGATAACCGCCTGGCGGAAGGCCACGATTAGCGCCTCGACCCACCAGTCGGCTTCCTGCTCGCGACGTCCGTTAGAGTCGCTGATAAGGCGGTGAGGCGCGCTGCCCTCACCGAGGATCGCGCCCTGTTGGCTGTCGACAATCACCACTTTTGTCCCCTGCGTACCGCAGTCTATGCCAGCATAGAGCGCCATGGGATCACTCCATTTCCAGCATGATTTTGATATCAGACGCATGGCCGGCGGCGGCGCGTTCGAAGGCGGTAACGCTGTCGACAAACTTATAGGTCTGGCTAATCAGCGGCTGTACCTGCAGTTTGCCGCTGCTCAGCAGGCGCAGGGTGCGCGGATACATGTTGGCGTAGCGGAAAATGGTTTTGAAGGTGATCTCTTTGGCCTGGGCGGCGACGATATCCATCGGCGCAGCATCGATCGGCATCCCCACCAGAACGGCGGTCGCGCCCGGCGCGGCGTGTTCAGCCAGGGTGGCAATTGCCGGTTTTGCGCCACTGCACTCGAAGACGATATCCGCGCCGTTACCGCTGGTCAGCGTGGCCACTTTGCCTGCCAGATCGCCGGTTTTGATATTCACCGCGTGCAGGCCTTCGTAGTTGGCGGCCACCGCCAGCTTCTCATCGAACAGATCGCAGATGATTACATCGGAACAGCCCCCTGCGAGCGCCGCCAGCGCGGTCACAACGCCAATCGGTCCTGCGCCGATCACCAGCGCGATATCGCCGGGCTTGATCCCCGCTTTGGTGGCGGCATGCATCCCGATCGCCAGCGGCTCTACCATGGCGCCTTCGGCAAAGCTGACGTTATCCGGTAATTTAAAGGTGAATGCGCCCGGGTGAATCACGGTTTCACGCAGGCAGCCGTGGATCGGCGGGGTAGCCCAGAAGCGAACCGCCGGATCGAGGTTGTAGATCCCGGCGCGGGTTTGCGCAGAGTTAAAATCCGGGATCCCCGGTTCCATGCAAACGCGATCGCCCGTTTTAACGTGGGTGACGTTTTTACCCGTCGCCAGCACCACGCCTGCAGCTTCGTGACCGAGTACCATCGGCGCTTCAACCACAAAGGGACCAATACGGCCATGCTGATAGTAATGCACGTCGCTACCGCAAATGCCGACGGAGTGAATTTTGATTTGCACATCGTTGTCGCCGAGCACTTCGTCAAAGCTGCGATCTTCGATAGCGATTTTACCGGCTTCTGCCAACACTAATGCTTTCATGTGACCTCTCTTTGCAATCATTTTAATGGTATCGATATCATTCAGTTGCGACGATCCTGGAGTAAATATGAAGTGAAAACTGTGACTGAAGTTAAAAATACTCAAAATATGTTAATCATCATGAGTGCATGTAACGCACTGAAGCGATTCACATCACGGAAATGAAACCTTAATGACGGGTTTAATGCTGACGACAGTGTTACCGATACCGTTTTTAATGCAGAGGATACGATGAATACACCGACTGATGCCGTCCAACGCACGCTTCATTTCCTGCAATTAGCTGAGATCGTTTTGACGGAGGAGGAAAAGCAACGTATTGAAATTGCGACATTTGGCTTGCCGGATTACCCGCTTTCCGGCCTGCAGCTTCTAACCTACATCAACTCCTCGCGCTACTGTGCGAAAGAGCTGGTGCTGTTTCCACGCCAGACCTGCCCGGAGCATCTGCATCCGCCGTTTGCCGGCACGCCCGGAAAGCAGGAGACCTTCCGCTGCCGTTGGGGTGAAGTGTATCTGTTTGTCGATGACCCCAGTCTGACGCTAAATGACGCCGACGGCGAGCCGGTCTGTCGGGTTCCGGAAGGCAGCGAGGCCTGGTATACCTGCGATCGCTACATCCGGCTGCGTCCGGGCGAGCAGTATACGATCGCGCCCAACACCCGCCACTGGTTCCAGGCCGGAGAGCAGGGGGCGGTGGTGTCGGAGTTTTCCTCTGAAAGCCGCGATGAGCTGGATATCTTTACCGATCCGCGGGTAAATCGTCTGGCCGGCGTAAAGTGTTAGCATCCGCATGAGAGTTCTGTCATGATGACGTAATGATACAAAATGATATGTTTTAACTAAGGAGCTGCATTTGGCAGTCGGTCGTGGACGGAAGGCGACGCTGGCTAGCGTCGCCGCGCAGGCAAACGTCAGTAAAATTACTGCCTCGCGGGCATTTTCTCAGCCGGACAAAGTGCATCCGGAAACGCTGCAGCGCATTCGCGAAACGGCGGCCAGCCTTGGCTATGTGGTCAATGCTGCCGCGCGTAATCTGCGGGCGAAAACCAGCAAAACCATCGGGATCGTCAACCCGGATATGGCTAACCCGTTCTTTGGCGGCCTGACGCGGCTTATCACCCTTGAAGCGCAAAAGATGGGCTACGACACGCTGGTGTTCGACTCCTATGAGTCTCAGGAGAGCGAAGATCGGATTATCGAAAAGCTGATCGGCTATAACGTCGATGCCATCATTTTGTCGGTGATCTCCAACGATCATCAGTATCGTCCGTCCTATCTCAAGCGGCTGGAAATGCTCAATATTCCGGTGGTGCTGGTGGACAGGGAGTGGACGATCGCCACTGTAGCGGGGTCTATATTGATAACCTCGACTGCGGGCTGCAGGCCGGGCGCTGGCTGCTGGAGCAGAAAGCGCAGCGCGTGGTGGTGGTCTCCGGGCCGGAAAACTCCAATGTCGCCCGGGAGAGGGTGACGGGTCTACAGGCGGCGCTGCTGGGGAAAGTCGAATATTTCGAAGTTCTGTATGCGGATTTCTTTATGGATATCGCGTGGCAGGAGACCAGCCGTTGGTTGGCGAACAACCCGGCGCCGGATTTTTTCGTCGGCTGTAATAACCAGATTTCGCTGGGGATTATCAAAGCCTGTCTTGAGCATCAATTAGATCTTAAGCAACAGCTCTCTCTGTTCAGCATTGATGAAGTCTCCCACGCCGGGAGCTACGGCTTCCATTTCCCCTGCGTTTCTCACGATCTGCAGGAGATCGCCTGGCAGGCTCTGAATCTGGCGATTCGTCGGGTGACGGACCCGGAGAGCAAGCCGGGTAAAGTGGTTGTGCGCGGTAAAATGCTGCCTTAAGTTGCCTGAACGGGCATGGAGAAACGTAACACAATGATATTGTAGAGTTTCATTCCGGGGGCGGTTCTGGCCGCCACCCGGCAGAAACGCCAGCCCAATATTGTCATCAACTCGCTATGTTGACGTACAAAACTGCGTCAGCTGGCCGACGGATTGTTCAAAATCACCGCTTAGCTAATGTATTGCTAACACTCTACCGATTCGAAATCGCTTAAGTTTTCAGCGAAATGCGTGGGAGGCTAATTGGGGGCGCCGACGTTTTTCGAACGAAGAAAAAACCAGCAATAACAAAGGGGAAAGGTATCTATTCGAATCCTGCAGGCGCCAAAAATTACCTCAATCTTCCGCGCATGCTCCGTTAAATGATTCGCCGCAAGACGAGCATAGCGGCGTACCATCGCAATGTTTTCCCAGCCACCCATTTCCTGCAGTAATGAAAGCGGAACGCCGGACTGAATTAACCTGCCGGCTCTGGTGTGTCTCAGGCCATAAAAACGCAAGCCTTCAATACCTGCTTCATGCGCGTTGAGCGATTTACGCTAACCATTGCGTTAGGTTATGACCATTCAGTCAAAAATCATATGGCGTCCTGGTTTTTATTTTTTAATGATTAATTTCAATTGGTTAAAATTAATCGAATCTTGATAAATCCAAAAAATCAACGTTTGGATCACTGTTTTGCTACATTTAAATTGACTGTTCGGTTGGTGGTGAATTACCTTTCGGTCGTTAGCTGTGTTTTTTTATCGCCACTCATTACCCGACCAGGTATGAGTTTTTCATTTCAGTGATGTCGTAATTTCAAGCAAGGGGTAAACATGTTTGTGAAGAAAACAGGTATTGCCGGCGCTGTAATGTTGGCCTTATTAGCATCAACACCGGCCTTCGCGGCTGAGAAAGAACCCGTTGTCGGTGTAGTTGCCATTGATCTGCAAAACTCATTTTTTGTCCGTATGAGGCAAGCAGGTGATGAAGCGGCGAAAGATTATGGCGTTAAAGTTATTTGGCAAGGCTCCGAAGGGAGCCTTGAAAAAGAAATCTCCAATATTGAAAACTTTGTCAATCAGGGCGTTGATATCATTTTGGTCGATCCGCTGGACCGCGCCGCTATTGCCACCGCGGTGCAAAAGGCAAAAGCAAAAAATATTCCGGTTATTGCGATGGGTAATAAAGTCGACGGTAACTGGAATTACAATACGCTGTATCCCGATTATTCAAACATGAGTACCGTTGCCCGCGCATTGGGTCAAAAACTTGGCGGTCAGGGTGAAGTCGCATTACTGATTGGCGGCAAAGGCAACTATACCCATGATACTTCAAGTTGCTGGAGCCTGAACCCAAGGTCGAAGTAGGAGGTAAGTTGTTGGAGTGCTACCATCCTGCAACTTGAAGTATCATGGGTATATGTCTCCGATACGCGGGAAAAAGCCTTTCGCGATGTGATGAGTAAAGAATTTCCGGGCATTAAACTGGTCGGTGTCGAGGCCACAAACTGGGACAGCTCGCGTTCCGCGGATGCTATGCAAACCTGGCTCTCAACCTACCCGAACCTGAAAGGCGTCGGTTGTTTTGCTGATTCGATTTGCGTCGCGGCAAAAACGATTGCTGATTCAAACGGTCGCCAGATCTCCTTTGTCAGCTATGAAGGCGACCCCGAAATGTTCCCTTATGTCAGCGATGGTTCGAACGTCGTTGATGTATTAAACGGGGCATCTCGTGTCGGGTACTGGAATATTGCCGTGGCGGCGCGTCTCGTCAAAGGCGCGAAGTATCCGGTTGATTTATACATGCCAACCTATTTTGTCACCACGGATAAAACGGCCGGAGAATTAAAAGCTAAAGGTTTGACTTTCCCTTATATCACGCCAGAAAAAGCCGCAATCGTCGCGAAAGATTATCGTGCTGAAATGGCGCCGTCGAAGCCTGATTCTGCCATGACGGTCTCTGAAAAATAAAATAAACCGTAGCTCGGTGCATAGCCGAGCTTTGGAGTATTCCGTTATGTTGCAAAATCGTAAGTCGCTGCCTTTTTTTTCTGGCTTAAACGGTAAAAAATTAAACCAGGAAATTATTTTATTTATGCTGATTGTTATGGCTATTGCTATCTTTGGCATAGTGACGCCGGGTTATTTATCGCCGGGTAATTTGTTAAATATTGGCCAGCAAACTTCAGTTATCGCTATCGTCGCGTATGCGATGACGGCGGTGATTATTTGTAAGGGGATTGATATTTCCGTCGGCAGCGTCCTGGCTGCGAGCGGCATTTTGACGGCCTTGATTATGCAGTCGAGCGGTATTCCTGGCTGGTTAGGTATTATTGTGGTGATTGCCATCGGCGCGGGTTTTGGCCTGCTAAATGGCACGCTGATTAGCCTGATTGGTATCAGCCCTTTTGTGACCACGCTGGCGGTTTATGCTTTTGCCAGAGGCGTCGCCCTCAGTTTCTCAGGCTCACAATCTATTGCCGTCGACTCGGCATTGTATCTCTGGTTTGGCCAGACAACTATCGCCGGTATTCCGGTCAGCTTATTAATCGCCGCGCTCTTCGCCGTACTTTGGATGTTTTTACTTAGCCGCACCATATTTGGTCGCTGGATCTATGCGACCGGCGGCAATACAGAAGCCGCCCATGCTTCATTAATCCCGGTGCGCGTGACCACCACGCTGATTTACGTCTTTGCGGGCGCCAGCGCGGGCGTTGGCGCGCTATTAACGACCGGCCGGGTGGGATCGGCGCAACCTTTGGCAGGATTAGGACTCGAATTTGCCGCGATTACCGCCGCGATTATTGGCGGTGCGAGACTTGCCGGCGGCCAGGGGTCCATATTAGGAACAGCCTTAGGCGCCTTATTACTCGGGGTGATCAACACCGGCCTATCCTTTCTACAGGTCTCCCAGCAGGTCAATTACTTTGTCACCGGTGGCTTCGTGCTGATTGCGGTGTTGCTTAGTCAGCGTAGTCTTTTGAAAAATATCAATATTAAATCCTTACTGTCGGCTAAACGCTCGGCCCATCCTGATGCGGCGGCGAGCGTCCAGTCGGCACACAGTTTTGAATTAAAAGGCATCTCAAAGATTTTCCCCGGCGTTAAAGCGCTGTCCAATGTGTCGCTGCGGCTCAATCGTGGGGAGGTTGTAGCCTTGATGGGGGAAAATGGGGCCGGTAAATCAACGTTGGTTAAAATACTCTCCGGGATCTATCACCCGGAAGAGGGGGAAATATGGCTGGATAATACCCGGATCAATTTAAAATCTCCTGCCGATAGCCGCCAGGCGGGTATTTCGGTCATCCACCAGCATTTCAGCCTGATTCCTGAATTAACCGTAGCGGAAAACTTAGCCCTCGCGCAATCGACGCTGCCGCGATATTTCGGCATTTCGCTTAATCGTCGCGCAATGCGGCAACAGGCCCGCGCCTTGCTCGCTGAGCTACAGCTGGAAATCAATCCTGATGCCAAAATTGCCGATCTCACTATTGGGCAATGCCAGATGGTCGAAGTGGCAAAAGCCATGATGGCAGATGCCTGGCTGATTGTGATGGACGAACCGACCAGCGCGCTAACGAATCCTGAACGCGATCAGCTCTATTTATTAATTAAATCCGGTAAACCCCCGGCTTTGCCGGGGGACTCCGAAAGGTTTGACCTTTAAGTCAGTCGCGCGAATCTGAAATCTCCGCCAAGAGATGAGGATTCGTGATGAGAGACTATCAGAGCTTAAGCCATACGAAATGGGACTGTAAATATCACGTGGTTTATATCCCTAAACGCCGGAAGCAGCGGTTATATGGTGCGCTGCGGCATGAGTTGGGAAAAATATTCCACGAGCTTGCGAGCCAGAAGGGCTGTCAGATTCTGGAGGGGCATCTGATGCGCGATCATGTCCACATGTGCATCAGCATACCGCCAAAGTACTCGGTATCGACAGTAGTCGGCTATCTGAAGGGAAAAAGTGCGATAGCGATAGCACGACACTTCGGCAGAGGTAAAAACTTCACCGGTGAAGTTTTCTGGGCTCGAGGTTATTTCGTTTCAACCGTTGGTTTGGATGAAGCCACGGTCAGGGCGTACATACGCAACCAGGAGAGAGAAGACGAACGATACGATCAAATGAAACTGAACGTATAGCAGCCGCCCTGGGCGGCTCATGGTTTGTCGGCGCCTTTGAGGCGCTCACCCTAAAGCCTCCGGCTCTGCCGGAGGATACTTACTGCACGCCTGTTGAAAAGACGCTGCTGCGTTCTCTATATCTCACACAAAATGCAGGAGATCTATACCCTCGCCAGTCGCGCCGTGGTGCTGCGGGATGGACAAAAAGTGGGCGAGGCCACGCTACCTGAAACAACAGAGGCTGCGTTAATCAACATGATGGTGGGCCGTGATATCGGCAACGTTTTCCCCTGGCGTCAGGCAGAACCTGGCGACACCTTGCTCAGTATTGAAGATCTCTCAATGGGCAGTCTGCTACAGAATATCAATATCTCCGTCAAACGAGGCGAGCTGGTGGCGTTGACAGGACTGATGGGCAGCGGTCGTACAGAGTTAATGCGCTGCATCGCGGGCTTAGACCATTTTCATCACGGGACGATACGCGTTGATCAATCGCAAATCACTTCTGGACATGCCCGCAGAGCCAGCCAATTAGGCGTCGCCTATGTTCCTGAAGATCGCCATAAAGAAGGTTTCATCGGCTGTATGTCTCTGAAGGATAACCTTTCTCTTCGCTGGATTTTGCATAACAGCTTCGTTGGCATCCTGCGCCGGTCAGCCATCGATAAATTAGCGAAGCAGCTGATTGCCCAACTCGGCGTCCGTCCTGCGGATCCCGAGAATCCGGTGAGCAGTTTATCGGGCGGTAATCAGCAAAAAATCGTCATTGGTAAATGGCTGGCAACCAACTCACGTTTGTTGTTGCTGGATGAACCCACTAACGGGGTTGATGTCGGCGCTAAATTTGAAATTCACAATCTCATTGCGCAATTAAAACAGCAGGGAATGGGCATTTTGATGGTTTCCAGCGAGCTTCCCGAAGCGCTTGGCGTGGCTGACAGAATCATTGTCCTCAGTAAAGGACGGATTGCCGGGGAACTTCCCCGGGGCGCCACGGAAGAGCAGGTGATGAGCCTGGCCTTTAAATACGTTTAAACAGGAAGAAATCATCATGAAATCATCGCATTCATGGATAGGCATGGTGTTGAACCTGGCACCGATACTGCTGCTGATCGTTTTACTGCTGCTCTTCGCGGCGGTAGATAACAGGATCGTTTCATTAAACAATCTCGTCATCGTGATGTTACAGGCAACCACCATTGCGCTGATGGGATTAGGCCTGTTTTGGATCCTGCTTACCGGCGAAATTGATTTATCTGCCGGTCACTTAGTCTCATTTTGCGCGGTGACCATGGGAACATTGCTGTCATCGGGGACGGAATTAATTCCAACCCTGCTGATTGGGCTGCTGGCGTGCCTGGCATTTGGAGTCTTTAACGGGGTAATGGTCGCTGTTTTAAAGTTACCCTCTTTTATTGCCACTTTAGCCACGATGCTGATTCTGCAGGGGGCCACCTTAATGGTGGCGAAAACCGGCACCATCCTGGTGATGAATCCCGTGCTACGTCGCTTCGGCGCCTTTACCTCTTCATGGGGGCTACCGCCCACCGTCATCTTTGTTGGCATCACCGCTTTGCTATGTGCCTGGATTTCCCGCCGCACGGCATTTGGTCTGAAAACCTATGCGGTCGGATCGTCGCTGGAACGAGCGGAACTCGCCGGCATCTCCGTCGTAAAACAGAAAATTGGGGTATTTGCGCTTTCATCGGTGTTTGTTTTTATGACGGCCGTGGTGTTTATTTCCCGCGTCCCGGTGGTGAATCCTAACGTTGGCGGTGTAAACCTCCTGCTGGATGCCATCGCGGCGGCGGTGATTGGGGGGACCAGCCTGTTTGGCGGTCGCGGCTACGTTAGCGGGGTGGTTTGCGGAGCGTTGATCATCAGTTTACTCACCGGCGCGCTGCGTATCCTCGGCGTCGACCCCTCAAGTCTCGATCTCTATAAAGGGGCAATCATCATCGGCATTCTCCTTCTCGATCGGTGCATCAACTATTTCCGTTTGCAGCGTAAGCAGGTAACTCAATGAAAGGGATAAACTTTGATGTCGTGGTTGTCGGTGCAGGCGTGGTCGGCTGCGCGGTCGCGCGCCGCTTTGTCCTCGAAGGCGCCACCGTTCTCCTGATTGAAAAGGGTAGCGATATTCTCTCCGGCGCCAGCAAAGCCAACAGCGCTATCTTACATACCGGATTCGATGCCCCGGTTAACAGCGACGAACTCGCCTGTATGCAAAGGGGGTATCGCGAATATCAGGCTATCCGGGAACGGCTTAACCTGCCGATATTACATACCGGAGCCGTGGTTGCCGCCTGGGATGAAGATGAATTTCGCCGCCTGCCTGACATCATGGCGCAAGCTAAACAAAACGGCGTCAACGACGTAGAAATGCTCGATCGCAAGCAGCTACTGGAACGAGAGCCTCAGCTCGCGCCGCATGTTTTAGGCGGGCTCTTAGTTCCCGGGGAGCATGTGATCGATCCCTGGAGCGCGCCCCTTGCCTATCTACGCCAGGCGGTTGATAACGGCGCCGTGGTGATGTGCAATACGGAATTGCTATCGGCAGTACGCCAGGAAAATTGCTGGCTGTTAACCACCAATCAGGGTGAGTTTCGCGCCGCGACCGCGATCAACTGCGCCGGGGTGTGGGGCGATAAAGTCGAAACCCTGCTGCTGGGCCAATCGCGCTTTACCATCAAACCCCGCAAGGGGCAGTTCGTGGTCTTTGATAAAGTGGCTTCGCGCCTGCTAAGCACCATACTGCTGCCGGTACCGAGTGAACGCACGAAAGGGATTGTGCTGGTCAGAACCATTTTTGGCAATCTGCTGGTGGGCCCGACCGCGGAAGAGCAGGATGACCGGCAGCACGCGACGGTTGAAAAAGAGACGCTAGAACAGCTGATTGCGAAAGCCGTTTCGCTTATCCCTGCCTTGTCTGATGTGCCCGTCACCGCAGTTTATGCCGGGCTTCGTCCGGCCACAGAGCGCAAAGAATATCGCCTCTATCATGATGCGGAAAAGGGTTACCTTGCGGCGGGAGGGATTCGCTCGACCGGTCTGACCGCCGCGCTGGGTCTCGCCGCACACTTATTTGACCTGTATAGCGATCGTCCAGGCAAAAACCTGACGCCTTTAGCTGAGCCCGTTTGTCATCCCGTTCCTAACCTCGCCGAACATTTACCACGCGACTGGCAGCAACCCGGCAACGACGAGATGGTTTGTCACTGTGAACGAGTCACGCGTCGTGAAATCGACGCGGCATTAAGCGGCCAGCTTCCGGCAAGAGATCTTGGGGGATTAAAAAGAAGAACGCGGGCCTGTATGGGGCGCTGCCAGGGTTTTTACTGCAGTAGCCGCGTCGCTGAATTGAGTCGCGAAAAGTGGGGCGATTTATTGATAACAGGGGACGTCGATGAAGAATAATATAGTTGCCGATGTATTCGTTATTGGCGGCGGTCCAGCCGGTATTGCGGCTGCGGTGGCGCTGAAACGCCAGAACGTTGGCCGGGTCATTGTTCTTGAACGGGAACCTGAAGTCGGCGGCATACCTCGCCATTGCGGCCACTCGCCTTTCGGTATGCGCGAGTTCGGCCGTGTGTTGCAGGGAAGTGAATATGCGCGACGTTTAGCCCAGCTGGCGAAAGCTCACAACGTTGAGGTGATGGCCAATACCACGGTTGTCAGTATTGAACCCAACGCGACGCTGGTGGTCAGTACCGCGGAGGGGATGCAGCAACTCCAGGCCCGGCGCATCATTATGGCTACCGGCGTACGTGAATCGCCGCGTTCCGCACTATTGGTCTCCGGCGATCGCCCAACGGGCATAATGAATACCGGAGCATTACAATCCTGGGTCTATCTCCGGGGGCTACAGCCGTTTAAACGGCCCTTAATTGTCGGGACGGAGCTGGTGTCGCTCTCCGCGCTGCTGACCTGTCGCCACGCGGGAATTAAACCGGTCGCCATGGTCGAGAGCCACGGCCGTCCTACCACCCGGCGTCCCTTTATGCTGCTACCCCGCCTGCTGGGGGTACCGGTAAATTATCAATGTGAGATTGTGCATATCGACGGGGTAAAACGGGTAGAGTCGGTCCGTATACGCCAGCGAGGCGTTGAGCGCGATATCTCCTGTGACGGCGTGTTATTTACCGGACAATTTATTCCTGATTCGGCCCTCATTCGCGCCAGCCATCTGCGCCTGGATCCCGCGACCGGCGGTCCTGAGATCGATCAGTTCGGCCGCTGCAGCGACCCTACCTACTATGCGACAGGCAATATGTTAAGAGCCCTGGAAACCGCAGGCTGGTCTTTCCGTGAAGGAAAACTGGTCGGCGAAATGGTCGCCAGCGATCTCGCTGCGGAAAACGCGGCTCCACCCGCGGATATCGCACTGCAGAGCGGCGATGAGGCGATCAAATGGCTGCTACCACAGCGTATCGTCAGCAGGGATATTGGTCAGGGGATCGACAGGCTCCAGCTTCGCGTCCGGAAGCCCGTACAGGGTGAACTGCAGCTGATTCAGCAGGGGCAGATTCTTTGGCAGAAAAAAAGGAGCCTGTTGCCGGAGAGACGGATCCTTATTCCACTATCGCAGCTGAAAAATTTGCACTCTGCTGAACCGATTACGATTGCCCTAAAAAATAAAGAGTAACCGGCTTAGCTTATGAAAATAATGGCCACGCTTATTAAGCTGAAGCAAATATGATATTAAACACCGTGGCCCAGAGTTCTGCTCTGCACATACGCGCGGCCATCACGAAAACGGATGGCAGGCGCGATGGGACTTGCTCATTTTTATTGCACTATTTTCCAGGAGTTATTGATTATGCGGCCTGAGCAGCGACGCACCGAAATCCTCGCGCTGGTGAATGAAAAGCGAAAAGTCACCGTAGATTTTCTGTCGGAAAAATTCAGCACTTCGCGAGAAACGATCCGCCGGGATTTAACGGATTTAGCCATTAGCGGACAACTGCGTAAATTTCATGGCGGCGCAACCTCTCTCGATACCCTGCACGAGGGCAAATTTAGCACCCGACTGACGGAAAGCGCCCATGAAAAAAAGATGATTGCTCAGTTTGCGGCAACCTTATTTCACCAGGGAGAGTCGCTCTTTATTGATACGGGTACCACGACCCTGGCATTTGCCCGTGAACTGGCCATCAGCACCACCGAACTCACCGTTCTGACCAATTCGGTATCTATTACCCAGATATTTGCCGGCAGCGATCGCAATCACCGCGTTTTCCTGATTGGCGGTCAGTACCGCGAAGAAGAAGCAGAAAACATCGGGCCCATCGCCGTGGAGCAAATCAAGCAGTTCCAGGCCACGCACGCCGTCATAACCGTTGGTGCTCTGGATACTCATGGCGTAATGGACTATGACCTGGAGGAGACTGAAATCGCCAGGACCATGGTTGCCAAAGCCGATCAGGTCACGGTTCTGGCGGATAGCAGTAAGCTTGGGCGCACGGCGCTGTTCACCGTGTGTCCTCTGGATAAGGTCGATCGCATTATCACCAGCGGGGATCCTGAGCCCGGCTTACAGGCCGCCCTGAGCGATGCGGGCGTTGAAATCTTTAACGCCGCGGTACAGGGAGCAAAAGAGGGCTAAGGCGAATTTAGCGTAGAGATAGTCACCGGCCGGAAAGGTGAGGTAAGAGAAGCGTGTATCCAAAACAGCCCATTGATTAGCGGAGGCCTGATGCATAACCACATCATGACATTTGATATTGGAACGACCTCCCTGAAAGCAGCCTTGATAAATCGGGCGGGTGACATCGTGGCCGAAGGCAGTGCGAGCTATCGCGTTTCGCACCCGCAGCCAGGGTGGGCTGAACAGGATCCTGATGAAATCTGGCAACAAATTTGCGTTGCCAGCCGGCAGGTGATCGATCGTAGCGGAGTGAGCAGCAGTGAAATCAGCGCGCTGATTTTTGTTGCGCCGTGGAAAAACATTATCGCGCTCGATTCCCAGGGGCGCCTGCTGCATAACAGCATTATCTGGATGGATGCTCGTGCCCATGAGCAGTCTGAGCGGCTGAATCATACTCTCGGTCAGGTTGTCGGTAGCGGCCAGGAGTACTGGCCGCGGTTGATGTGGCTAAAAGAGCGGCACCCCGCGCTATGGCAGCGTACGGCGCATATCGTCGGCCTAAATACCTACTTTAAATTTCGCGCGACCGGCAAACTGTATACCGAACCTTCGGATGACTTTATTCGTTCTGAGAATCCGCAACTACACGCCTGGTATCAATCGATTCTTGAGGCGGCGAACCTAACAGGGGATATCGATAAATTTCCCCCGGCCCGCGCGGCAACCGACACCGTTGGCTCTCTGACCCCCCGCGCGGCGCGGCAGCTGGGTATCGCCAGCGGTATTCCGGTTATCAGCGGTTTTGGCGATCTGGTGGCCATCACCTGGGGAGCGGACAAATCACAGCTGAATGACGCCCATGTCTATTTTGGCACATCATCATGGCTGGTAAACGTCATCCGGCAGCGTTCGCAGCTTGCCGCGCCACTCTATTTTTCGATCAATGCGCAGCAGGAAGGCGCCGTCTATCCGCTACAAACCGGGTGCTTAGCGCTGGAGTGGATTATTGAGCAGGTTTACCGCGTCGAACGTGAGCAGATGGGTCATGACATCTACCGGTTTATTCAGCAAGAGGTGAGCCAAATCCCTCCGGGCTGTGAAGGGCTTATCGCGGCCCATTGGCTCACCGGAGAGCTCACTCCTTTTGCCAAAAATGCCAAAGGCTTATTTCTCAATCTTACGACGCGCCACGATCGCCGTCATATGGTCCGCGCCATGATGGAAAGCGTCTGCTTCACCCACCGCCATAATATGGCGACATTAGAAAAGCTGACCGGTCAATCTCGCGAAAGTATTCGCGTTGTCGGCGGCGGGGCAATGAGCGCGGTCTGGATGCAAATGCTTGCCGATATCCTGCAAATTCGCGTAGAAGTCCCGGCCTCTCCTCGCTATAGCGGCACCCTGGGCGCCTATTACTGCGCAGCTCAAGCCTTGGGCTGGCATGAAGAGGTCGCGACGCTCGCCCAACGGAGCTCTTCCCGGCAAATATTTACGCCCAATCCTGCCTGGCGGGATGTTTATCAAAAAAATTACGCTATCTATATGCAGCTCTATCCGGCGTTGAAAGATATTTATAATCAACTGAATGGTGAACACTAATGAAAGTGCTGATTACTGAATTTAGGCAGGAAAGTAACTCATTCAACCCGCAACAATCGACACTAGCATTTTGGCAACAAAACGGTATTTACCAGGGGGCCGAAGTCAGACAGCATTTTGCCGGACAGCCCTGGAGCGGCTATCGCCGGCGCGTGGCCTCCGTTATCCGACCGATCCTCGATTTTATGCAAACCACGCCCGCTTTCGTCTACCTGATCCCGATCATTGCCCTGTTTGGTATCGGCAAGACCGCCGGGATTATTGCCACCATCATCTTCGGCATTGCTCCAGTGATTCGCCAGACGGCCTTTGGAATTGCCAACGTTCCGCCCTCGGTGCGGGAGGCGGCCCTGGCTTTTGGCGCCGGGCGAGGGTTTATGCTATTTAAAGTCGATTTGCCGATTGCCCGCCCGGCGATTCTGGCGGGCGTCAGCCAGACGGTGCTGATGAGCCTGTCGATGGTGGTGATTGCCGCGCTGATCGGCGCAAAAGGGTTAGGTGAGGATGTCCTTTCCGCGCTGCAGTACGCCGCCCAGGGGAAAGGCATTCTGGCGGGGCTGGCGATCCTGATCTGCGCGATCGTTATTGACCGGATGGTGCAGTTCCGGCGGCGATCCTGATCCCTTGCTGCGATGGCGCTGCCGCGTCGGCATCCTCTTGATGGATTTTTTGCTTAAGCCAGGGGGCAAACTTTTTATAAAACTGCCGTGCCCTCCGGAAGCGTTCAAATTCATTCATAATGAAAAAAACAAAGATGAAGTTAAGCAGATAAAAGACTATGGCCATGACGGTGAAGAATGTTTTATCCGGGCCTGCGCTGCTTTTGGCCATGCCAGCAAAGAGCATGAAAGTGACAAATAATATCAAAAAACAAATCACGGAAAATACGATTCGTTGTTTCCTCTCTTTTCTATATCTGACGTTGTAAAGACTCACTGAGGCACTTTGAACGCCAGGGGAGAGCGGTGTCTTGATAAAAGCCCGGAAGTCCCGGTCATCATAAGAGATGCTATTTTCTCGCAAAAATGTCAGCAGGCGCTCATTGATTGAGATGGGATAGTACATCCCGATAGTTTCATAGAGCGCTTTTATGGTGTTTTGGCTGGCATCGGTTAATTTCTCATTAACCATGCCCGCTATATTAGCAAGGGTTTTTGACCGTTTTTCAGTCACCGCCATTTTTTCTGCGGGCTGAATATCAAAAAATTTTCGTAGCCCAATGAAGGCGTACTTCATGATGCCCGGGACAAGCACCCCCCAAAAAAAGCTTTAATGATTCATCGCTAATAAAGGCGGAGAGGTTATTTGCTGCTGAAGTGACGTCACTCACAGGCTAACTCCATTTATTTCGTCCATAGCAACGGAATTATTCCCGTTATCCACAACGCCGGCCAGGGCGGCCAGCCCCTTTAAGCGCCAGCAACGTTAGCTGGCTTACTGTCCATGTTGATTAAAGATACAGGCTCATAATCCTTGGTTCAATGCCGTTTATTGTTCGCCGCTCGACTCTAAATGCCACGGCTTATCGCGGTGGAGGAGGGTTCCCTGAGCCTGCTGAGGCGCAAAAAAAGGACCCGGACAAAGTAATTATCGGCAGCCGCGCCGCAGCCTGAAACTAACTGCCAGGCGGCGCTGTCTTTAATTCATTGGCGCAATGCTTTTTGTCTGGAAGATAACGATGACGTCCGTTTTGTTGATTGAGGATGATAACCGGCTGGCCGGCATGCTGATGCCCTACCTTGCCCAGTATGAATTTAGCGTGGTGCACAGCGCCAGCGCGCAGGACGCGCAAAATAAGATGAAGCAACGCAAGTTCGATGTCGTACTGCTGGATTTGATGCTGGGCGACGCCGACGGTCTGGCGCTGTGTCGGCAGATTCGCACCCGGTTCCAGTACGACCCGGCGATTATTATGGTGACGGGACGAGGAGACCCGGCGGATCGTATTATCGGGCTCGAAGTGGGGGCCGACGACTATCTGGCAAAACCCTTTGAGCCGCGCGAGCTGCTGGCGCGCATGCGCGCGGTACTGCGGCGCATGAAGCCCGGAGCGGCGTCGGGCGGCGACGGCGTTATTCGTTCCGGCGCGCTGGAGATTGATACCGCCGCGCGCAGCGTCACGCTTAACCAGCGCCCCTGCAGCCTGACCTCCCTACAGTTTGACCTGCTGGTCTCGCTGGCGCGCAATGCGGGTCGCGTGCTTAACCGCGAACAGATCTGGCAGTCAGTGCGCGGCGAAAGCTATGACAGTTTCGATCGCGCCATCGATGTCCACATCGGGCGCATTCGTCAGGCTATCGAGGACGACCCGCAGGTGCCGAAGCGCATCATTACCGTGCGCGGCGTCGGCTACGTCTTCTCGGCATTACCCTACGCATGAAGCGGCTCGCCTGTTTTCCCATGCACCTGCAGATCTTTTTCGCCTTTAGCTGCGCGCTTGCGCTGGTGGTGATCTGCACTATCGCGCTGTGGCTATGGAACAACGATAACAACCGTCATTTGAAAGCCTTCGCCACCTTCTCCGAGCTGGTAGAACAAAACCTTCCGCCGGCTTCCGCTCCGCGCGCCGTGCAGTTCCAGGCCATCGATAGTTGGATCCAGCGCACCCATACCCGCTTCTCTCTGTACGCCGCCGACGGCTCTCCGCTTAGCCGCCCGCTCAATCCGCCGCTCTCTTTCCCGCAGCGCGTGGCGCCCGGAGGGGGATTTGATGACTGGTACGGCACGCGTTTTGTCTGGCAGCTCAAAGACGGGCGCGTGCTGGTTATTCAGCTAAGCAACGACCGACAAAAGCGTCCGTGGCTGTTTATCCTGATGCTGTTGGCCATGACCGCCAGCGTGGTGCTGGTGTCGTTTCCGGTGATCCGTCGCTTAACCGCTCGCCTGGAGTCGCTACAGCAGAGCGTCGAGTCGCTCGGCAAAGGCAACCTCGGGGCGCGCGTGCAGGTTAGCGGGCGCGATGAAGTGGCGCAGCTCGCGGCCAGCTTTAACCGCGCCGCCGGGCAAATCGAGCAGCTGGTTCAAGCACAAAAAACGATGCTGGCTAATGCCTCGCACGAGCTGCGTTCGCCGCTGATGCGTATTCAAATGGCGGCGGCGCTCTTGGTGCAGAAGGAGTCGCCCGCCTCCCGCGAGCTGCGGCGCAGCGTCGGCGAGCTCGATGAGCTGGTGGAGGAGATTTTGACGCTGAGCCGCCTGACGATGACCACCGGCGTGATAAGCGGCGATTTCCGATCGGCAGATATAACCGCTATCGCGGCGGAGGAGTGCGCCAGCGCGCAGGTTGAGCTGTGCGCCGGCCACGTGCTCGCCGAGGTGGATGCGCGGCTAATACGGCGCCTGCTGCGCAACCTGATTGAAAACGCGCAGCGCTATGCGGGGAAAGAGATTTCAGTCGTGCTGAAGCTTACCGACCGGCAGCACTTTATCCTTGAGGTGAAAGACCGCGGCCCCGGCATTCCGGCTGCGGAGATCGAGCGTATCTTTGAGCCGTTTTATCGGCTCAGCAGCGGCGGAAAGGGCTGCGGTCTCGGCCTGGCGCTGGTCCGTTCAATCACCGAATATCACCGGGGCAGCCTTTCGGTGCGCAACCGTCGCGGCGGGGGAGCCTGTTTTCAGGTGCGTATACCTGTCGCAGTTACATAACTTTACCTGAGGTAAAAAGAGGGGTTACAGGAGCCTGTTTTAATAAGCCAACCTGATTGTCGGCTTCCTGTAACGGTAAGGATTATCTGCATGCTACCCACCCTGGCTAAACCCTTTACGCTCCTGTGCCTGCTCTCTGCGGCAACCTTTCCCGCCGTAGCCGAGCCTTCTGCAAACGGCTTTTCTGGCTTTATCGGCGGCGGCGTGGGCGTAAAGCCGAAATATTCCGGCGCCAAAGAGTCCAAAACGACGTTCGTTCCCGCGTTGAAACTGGCTTACGGGCCGTTTTTTTTCGGCGGAGTGGACGATCTTACGGCGCTGGGCTGGGAGTTTGCCCGCACCGAACGCTGGACCTTTTCGCTCGGCGTGGGCGCGGATATCTCCCCCCGCCAGCAGTCCGATGATGAACACCTCAGAGGGCTGGGCGATATTCACTTCTCGCCGCGGGCCTTTAGTTCGGCGGTTTATGAAAATCAGCTCTTCAGCGGCGGCGTGATTTTGACCCAGGATATCGGGGGAAATCAGCAGGGCTTTAAGCTCATCTCCTGGGCGCATCTGCAGTGGCGGCCGCTGGAGAGCCTGCGCTTTTATACCGGACCCAGCCTGAGCTGGGGGGATAGCGATTATATGCAGACGCAGTACGGCGTCACTGCCGCGCAGTCGGCGCGCAGCGGCCTCGCACGCTACGATAGCGGGGCCGGGCTGGAAAAAGTGGGCTGGCAGACTGGGTATGGACTACTCGATGACGTCGGCGTGGCTGATCGGCGCCCGGGTGAGCGCGCAGCGTCTGCAGAACGATGCCGCCGACAGCCCCATTACGCAAAAGTCAGGGCAGGTGAACGGCGTCCTGTTTGCCGCATGGCGCTTCTGATAAGCGCGGACCTTTTCCGCTCAGGCGGGGGAGCGCGCATCACATGGCGGACGGCGCGCTCGTTTTAGCCGCTGGCCGGGGCGTTTTTCCGGCAACCCGCTAAAGCGACATGCCAATCACCGCGTTGACAACGGCGGAGGACATCAGCACGCCGCCAACGATAAAGCACGCCCGGTTCTTTCTGGTCGCGCCGAGGGCTAAGAGAACAACGGCAAGGGTAAAAAAGGGGATGGCAATAATGCTGAACGTGTTCAGAGTAACCTCCGCGAAGAGTAGAAAAAGCCGGCCATGATTAAGGCGCGGCTGATTATTAAGTCGCTGAGCGCGATCGGCTTCTTATGCCGGCTTATTTTATCCGCCGTCAGCCGATCAGCAGAGCGGCCAGCGCCGCTAAGGCCGGGAGCGCCTGAATATAGAGTATTTTCCTGCTTGCCGTCACCGAACCGTATATCCCGGCAAGCAGAACGCAGCACAGGAAAAAGATTTTAAACTGCAAGCCGCTCTCTCCCGCCCACAATCCCCACAGCAGGCCCGCCGCTAGAAAGCCGTTGTACAGTCCCTGGTTAGCGGCCAGCACCCGGCTGTCGCGAGCAAAATCAGCGCTCAGGTTAAATGCCTTGTGGCCCGTTTTGGTATCCCATAGAAACATTTCGAGGATCAGGATGTAGAGGTGGATGGCGGCCACCAGGGCGATAAGGATATTGGCTAACACGGCAGGCCTCGCTGAAAATGTGGGAGCCGGATGATTATAGTTAAAACTCGTTTGCGCCGCTGCCCGTTATTTCTTAGGGGGCGCGGCGCCTTTACCCAGCCCTCCGCATGCGCCGGAATGAAAAGCGGCCACCATCGAGCGGCGGTGAATAACCTCACGCTGCCTTTATGCCGCTATCGGCTTGACATATTAAGCGTGCTTGCTATTGCTTAATCAGGCAAAGACGATGCGCCTTAAATAATTATCTCCTTGTAAAATATCGTATTTATGGTTTATGGCGCGGCGGCGAGGGGTGAATGGCAGGTCATAAGGTGAAGTTGCCCGGTATCAAAGAGAGCCGGCGCCTGCTGAATTTTGAGGCAGCCGTAAGGAAGGTGGGTCTGGCTATTCTGCTGGCTATTATCTGCGCCGCGCTGGCCGGCGGATTTTCTGTCGGCTATTTTAGCGAGGCTGAAAAAACCAATCAGCCGCGAACGGTAAAAGTCGACTATGAATATTTTGGTCGGTTGCAAAAAGAGTTTCGCCTCAAAATCACGGCGCATCCGCTCCCGGCCGATAAATATGTCTTCAGCCTCGGCGGCGATTTTATTGAAAACTATGAGCCGGGCGGCATCTGGCCGCAGCCGGACGGTATGTATAGCCAGGGAAAGACGCTGTATCTGATTTATAACAATGTTAAAAATAAAGGTGATTTCTCCCTCTGGCTGTACGTCACGCCGGCGAAACCGGGTAAATCGGAGAATTCCATCCAGGTGAACGCCGAGCCTGAAATCCGCTATTGGCAGTTTATTTATCCTTAGGGGGCTGGTATGGAGATGGTTTTCCGGGCGTTAGCCATTTATTTAATCCTGCTGGTGGTATTTAAAATTGCCGGACGCCGCGCATTATTACAAATGACCAGCTTCGACCTGATCCTGCTGCTGATTATCAGCGAGGCGACGCAGCAGGCGCTGCTGGGCAACGATTTTTCGGTTACCGGGGCGATGCTGACGATTATTACCCTGGTAGTGGTCGATATCCTGTTTGGGCTAATGAAAAAGTATATCTCTGGCGCGGAGTCGGCGCTCGACGGCTCTCCCGTTGTGCTGGTGGCCGACGGGGTGCCGTTAACCGATAACCTGCAAAAGGTCGATGTCTCCTGCGACGATATCCTGGTCGCCGCCCGTCAAAATCAGGGCATCACGGAATTTCGCAAAATAAAATATGCCATTCTGGAGCGTAACGGCCATATATCGGTTATCCCCACCGAAGAGTAGGGAGCGCATCGTCATGACGGATTCAGGCCGTCGGGCTATTCAACCGTCCAGGCCTGGCTGAAGCTATCATTGATAAAAATCTCCGCCAGCCCGCTAATCTGCTTCAGGCGCAAAACTTCGTCCTGGTCCATTCCCAGCTCCTGGCCGATGCGTCGATCGTCCCAGCCCAGGCGGTAAAGGTCGCGCACAATATCCGACATGGCCGCGATCTGGTGTTTGCCTCTGGCGCGGTTGTGGCGAATGGTTGCGGCGATACGCTCTTTCTTCCCCTGACGCGATGAGTTGATCAGCGTAACCGGCAGATAGCCGCGCAGGCGCTGGTGAATCTGCGGGTTGGCAGCGCTTATCAGATGTCGATGAAAGCCATCGACAACCAGATACAGCTCCTGCTGGCGCGCGACCACCACCGGCTGGGTGAAGCCGTCCATTTCTACCGAGCGCTCCAGCAGCTTTTTTTCCGTTGCGCTCATGCTATTGGGATTATAGTCATTTGCCGTGACCGACCCGGCGTCAATCCATAATACGCAATCCACGGGCTCGTCGCAGAAGGGGCTGTGCCGGTGGATAAGCATCTTGAGTTGGTTAATGGCGTCAATCTTACTTTTCATATCTGAGAAAGATTCAAGGTAGTCGGCCACAACCTTGCTGATATCCGTCGACATTACAGCGTCCCCCATGTCTTTCGTTTGTTGCTGATATTGTTGCAGTATCTTTTGTAATGCACGGGCTGGGTCGGGCTGAATGAGAGCGTCCGGCACCAGTAATCATTCTTAAGAATTGTTTTGCAGATCCTGCGCCAGGAGGGAATATCGCGAAAGCCAAGATCCTTCTCCTGGGCATCGGGAATATCCTGCGGGAAGCCGCGCGTCTGATACCAGCGCAGGTAGATGGCTATCTTGTTGCGGTAATGCTCGGCGGTTTTATCCGGCATGCTTTCAAGCAGGAACAGCGCGTAGCTGCGCCAGGTATGCTGCTCCGGCTTGCGCATTTGCGTTCTGAGGGCGAAATAATCGCCGCTTTCGTTGGCATATTTCGCCGCGCCGTGCGCGCCGCACACCCGGCGACACATCTTCTCCCATGTGTCAGGTTCGAGCGTGTGGTAAAGCCACAATCCGCGGCGCTGCTCCGGGCCAAAGGGTTCGCAAACGCGCATGTTTTTTAGCGTCACGCCGGCGCGGTACATCAAATCATACAGCGGGTTGTAGGGGAGCTTTGATTTAGCGTTGAAGATCCAGATATCCTGGGTACGCCAGTCGTATAGAGGGTAGCAGGTATAGCTTTTGCTCCCCGGCAGCGCGGTCGTCCAGGGCTTTTCATTATCAAAGCGCGATTTTGTCTGCGAGGTCAGCGCCATGTAGCGGTGTAGCGACTCATCGGTACGAATGCCGATCAGCGAGGCGAGGCTGCGTCCGGCGGCCAGCCATTGAACAAATGCCGGCACAAAGGATTCAAAGGTCATCGGATACTGATAGAAGGGGAGCTCGGCGCCTCGGGTGACGGCCCCCTCCGGCGGCTGGCGCACCCATTCTGCGCCGGGTTCCCAGCAGATCCATTCCGGCTGGTGCTGCGATACGCCGCTTACCGTGGTCAGCGGCAGGGCGATCCAGTAAAACCGGCTGATAACGTCCTGATAGCGCGTCCGCATTCTTTCGACATGCTCAATCGTTAATAAATACTGCGCCTCCCAGTCAATAAACAGCACCACGAACTTTTTGCGCTTCGCGCGCGCAACGGTTGCCGCCAGATGCAATAAGACGGTTGAGTCCTTGCCCCCGGAGAACGACAGGCAAACCTGCTCAAATGATTCAAACACCCAGTCCAGGCGGAGCAGCGTCGCGTCAAAAACGTCCATGTCGAGATTTATTTTCTTCATCCGTCCTCCCGGCTTTAAACTCATGTTTATAAATTCAGGCTTCATGCAGGCTAAGGAAATAGCCAGCCAATATAATTGAGCATCGCGAGTTTATTATTTACGCCCAGCTTATCTTTGATCTTCAGGTAGTAATGGGATACCTGTTTATTACTCATGGAGAGCATGCGTTCGACGCCGCCGCGGGTCGGTGAAGTATATGCGGCGCGGAGAACGTCATACTCTCTTTTAGTTAAATGACCGCCGCTGCGTAATTCAGCATAATATCTCAGCAGCTTACCAATGCTGGCGACGTTGTTGCTCTTGAGCTTTCTGCGCCATTCGCGTAATCCGGCCTGCTTAGAGATGAAGAAATCGCCCATGCCGTCTTTTATTTTGCGGTCGCTGATAATTAAAATCGAAGCGTTACCGCGAATGATCAGTACCTGAATAACCGCGAGGAGCGCGCAGATATTAGGAAAGTAGCTTTCTTCAAGCACAAAGAGATCCTCAGCGCCGCTGGGCCTTATCGCGGATTTTAGCGTCTCGAGGCCGTCGCTTAGGTACTGATTTGCCATATAGGAATATGAAGAGACGGCGGTTGCCGGCGGAATATCCGTAAGGCCGCCGCCGCTATAATTTTTTAACAATAGTTCAAGATCTAAGTAAGCGTAGTGTTCCGTATCGGCTTTGATTATCTTACTCCGCAGACCGGGTGCAATTATTTGTTCATGCATAGAAAATGCCCGCAATTTTAATTGTTATCAGAGCGCGTCTGAACTCATGGATAAAAATGATAAGGCGGGGGCTATTATTTTGGGTAGTTAATTTATCTTAAGTAATCTTTAGTGAAGGTGGCGGTTATTTGAATCATGGAAACTAAAATCTTTTTATTTCTTATTTTTTCTTTAGATGCTGACTTACATCATTGACATTTTTAATTGTATTTAATGCGGGTTATGTTTGCAGGCGGTCTTAAGGACTGACGCCCCCCGTTTTGAGCGGTGATGCAGCGGAGTAAACCGTTCATTTTCGTCGTCGCCGTAAAGATGGCTTATAATTAGGCGATCCTCTAAGAGTCCTGAGATGAAGTCAACACTATTTACGCCTTATTGCGCGCTCACTTAAAACGATCCGCCGCTATTAATTAAAATAACGCGCGGTGATTAATGATATACACATGATACTTCAAGTTGCAGTTTGTTAAGTTCATTCCCTTATATTAATCATTCACTCTGTAACTGATTAAGGATTTGGTGCATGGCCGCCTTTTAGCAAAGCAGATTTTTGGATTTCTTTATTCAATAAAACCAAATCCACCTCAACCCGCTACACTACCGCAACATATTTTATGCCATTGTTATTCTCTTTTAACGTTTCAAGCGTCTGTGGAATGTCATCAAACGCAACGGTTTGAATAAACGGCATAATCAACTCGCAGCGACCGATCTGTTGCAGCATGTTTTCGCCGGCTTGACGTAACCGACTCCACTGTACATTGCTACCGTATGCATGAATGGCTGCCAGAGCAATTTCATGAAGCGAGATACTGGTCGTGAACGGTGGTAATGGCGCTTTTTCCAATCTGTCCTGAATACATACAAGATGGCCGTAATAACCCAGTAATCCCGCCAGAGATAGTGCATTTTGCTGATTGACGGTATCGAAAGCAGCGTACAGCGGTTTTTCGCCCAGTGCGCGATTCAACTCATCTGTCCATGACCTATGGCCATAGTCAAAGCACTGGATGACCCCATGGTTGAGCAATTTTTGATGATGCCTGCCGCTGGCGGTGACATAAACATTAGCGCCTGCCTGAATAAGCATCTGTGTTAACAGGCTGCCAGCACTACCACCGGCACCGCTGACAAGCACGTTCTCACCAGAGAGATGAGGGACTTTTTGCACTGCCTGCCAGGCCGTCAGACCCGGGCAGGGTAACGCTGCCGCGCTGATATCACTGATATGCTCGGGAACAGAAATAACTGCATGAGCGTTGACTATTGTATGGCGGGAAAAACTGCCGTCGAATCGAAGATCGGTATGGTACATTACCCGAGAACCAAGGCGCAGATGCGTGGCGTTTCGGCCTGTGGCGGCTATGACACCCATACCATCTACACCTGGGATTTGGTCAATTTGCCAGATATCTGATAGACCATTCAGTAATTAAATCCGGTAAACCCCCGGCATTGCCGGGGGACTCCGAAAGGTTTGACCTTTAAGTCAGTCGCGCGAATCTGAAATCTCCGCCAAGAGATGAGGATTCGTGATGAGAGACTATCAGAGCTTAAGCCATACGAAATGGGACTGTAAATATCACGTGGTTTATATCCCTAAACGCCGGAAACAGCGGTTATATGGTGCGCTGCGGCATGAGTTGGGAAAAATATTCCACGAGCTTGCGAGCCAGAAGGGCTGTCAGATTTTGGAGGGGCATCTGATGCGTGATCATGTCCACATGTGCATCAGCATACCGCCAAAGTACTCGGTATCGACAGTCGTCGGCTATCTGAAGGGAAAAAGCGCGATAGCGATAGCACGACACTTCGGCAGAGGTAAAAACTTCACCGGAGAAGTTTTCTGGGCACGAGGATATTTCGTTTCAACCGTTGGTTTGGATGAAGCCACGGTCAGGGCATACATACGCAACCAGGAGAGAGAGACGAACGATACGATCAAATGAAACTGAACGTATAGCAGCCGCCTTGGGCGGCTCATGGTTTGTCGGCGCCTTTGAGGCGCTCCCCCTAAAGCCTCCGGCTCTGCCGGAGGATACTTACTTCCAGTCTACAGGATTGATGCCAATAGCCCGATTCTCAATCAGCACCTGATCATCGCCAGGTTCCTGTAAGACTTTTTCGTGGCGAACAAGCAGGAGTGGAGATACTTGTTTTTTCCACAGAAAGGCTTCGGTTTCTATCATTGATCAGTCCTCTGGTTTTGGTGAAAGGACAAATTAAACAGCGCCTGAGCGTGAATACAATTTCATTTACCCAATCATACCGAAGATGCTGGTCTGAGTGTCTGGAAATTATCGTTAATCCGACAGGTCAGTTGCCCGGCTATCACTGGCAGGGTATCGCTGAAAAATCCGTTTATTGCCGCCCGGAAGGCCTTCGCCGTGGCAAAATACCGGTTGTTCCGGGCATGCTCATTCATGACCTTCCACAACCGCTCAATCGGATTCAGATTCGGGCTGTAAGGAGGCAGGTAGTGCAGTTCAATATTCATCACCACCGCCCAGTCCTGCACCAGTGAGGCACGGTGATACGGTGCACCATCCAGTATAAGATGCACTTTCTGCCTGACCGGGTAAGTCTGCCGGATAGCGATGAAAAACTCACAAATGGTTCTGGCATTAATCTGCGCATAATCGCAGGTCACTGTCCGGGCGATGTCGTTCAGGCTGAGTGCCCCGATGATATTCATCCGGGTACGGCTGCCGGTGGTTTTAACCGCTTTGCGCTCACCCCGGCGTATCCAGCCACCACTCAGTTTCGTTGACTGCGTGGGATGCACCGCATCCATAAACAGGATGGGTTCGCTGTCACCCGCCGTCAGCTTCAGAGCCTCATATTCAGCCATGAACTGCTGCTGTTTTTCTTCGCTGAACTTATGCGGGACGCCCGTCGGCTTTTTCCATGAAAAACCATTGCGGTGAAGCCACTTGTTCATCCCCGGAATGGAGTAAGACACACCGAAACGCTCGCTGACGAGGGCAACAATACTGGCTGTACTCACATGTACGTCATCGGTCAGCAAACAGATTAACTCTGCTGAGTGCGCAGAACTGAGATGCTCCTGAGAACCACCGTTTTCAGAGGTCAGCTTACCCTCATCAAGATAATCCGCGATATGGCGCAGGACGGTGGTCTCATGGATAAGCTGGGACTGCGCAATCATGGTCGTTGACCAGCCCTGAGCAGAGAGGAGTACGCAGCGAATTCTGTCGCAGACACGGCGGTCACGGCTTAGGCGGTGCTGAGCCTCAAGGGCTGCAATCTGTTCGGGTGAGAGTCTGATGTTCATGAATTAAGCATGATCCCCTGACTGCATGAAATCAAGCAGTTTCAATGATCACGGGTATAACAATAAATCATCAAGGGCTGCGGGGGGCGTTCACTCGCCGCTTTCTCCCCGCGTGGTCCCGATTTTGTTCCCTCATGAACCCTCATGAGGGGATTTTCCGCCGCGCAAGCCCGTGGGCCGCGGCGGCTCAGGCGAGTTATGTTCATTTGTGGTGTATGGGGATCCGAAGAGGGTGGCGTATCCTGCTGATTGATTTCTTCCCGGATTTCAACAACAGAGAGATGATACGCCATGACCAAGTCTACCCTACAGGTGTTGCCTGAGCTACTTGAGGCCACCGACCCACTCCATGATTTACTTCGAACCGGCGCACAGCAGTTGATCGCCAGTGCCGTTGAAGCAGAACTGGCAGTTATGCTCGCCCGGTTTGCCGGGCGCCGACTCGATGATGGCCGCCAGGCGGTGGTGCGTAACGGTTTTCTACCTGAGCGACGCATTCAGACCAGTATCGGCGATGTCAGCGTCAAAGTCCCGAAGGTCAGGGATCGCAGTGGCAACGGCATACGCTTCAACAGTGCCTTGTTACCGCCCTACCTGAAGCGGGCTAAATCCGTAGACGAGTTGCTACCCTGGCTGTACCTTCGTGGGATTTCTACCGGCGATTTCCACGAAGCCCTGTCGGCTCTGCTCGGCGAAGGGGCTTCCGGCCTCTCGGCCAGCACCATCAGTCGTCTTAAGGCTCAGTGGCTGGATGAGCACCATATCTGGGCACAACGCGACCTGAGCGATACGCGGTATGCCTATCTTTGGGCTGATGGTATTTACAGCAACGTACGGCAGGACGATCGGCTGTGCCTGCTGGTTGTCATCGGGGTCACGGAACACGGTCGTAAGGAGCTGATTGCTGTTGAAGATGGTTACAGGGAGTCGGAGGCGAGTTGGTACGAGCTCCTGAGCGGGCTGCGCACACGTGGCCTGACGATATCACCGAAGCTGGCAACCGGTGATGGCGCAATGGGCTTCTGGAATGCACTGTCGAAAGTGTTTCCTGACACCCGGCACCAACGCTGTCTGGTACATAAAACCGCTAACATACTGACCTCGTTGCCGAAGTCGGTGCAGCCGAAGATAAAAAGTGAATTGAGGGATATTTGGCTGGCAGAGAACCGTGTGTCAGCAGACACGGCGCTGGATGCGATGCTGGTGAAGTATGGCGACAAATATCCGGCAGCGATGAAGAAGCTGACGAAGGATCGAGAAGAGCTGCTCGCCTTCTACGATTTCCCGGCGGCACACTGGGCGTCAATAAGGACGACTAACCCCATCGAATCGGCATTTGCGACAGTTCGGTTACGCAGCAAACGAGCTAAGAACTGTGGCTCGAGAGCGACGACGTTGGCGATGGTATTCAAGTTGCTCCAGTCAGCGCAGAAAAACTGGAATCGACTTAAGGGATTCGAGCTGTTGACTTTGGTGGTCAACAACGTGCCGTTTAAAGACGGCGAACAGGTGGAAGATGAAGCATCAGATCGGAGCGTCGCCTGATGTCTTCGTACACCAGATTTGACAATAACTCGGCTCAGGCGTGCGATAGCGTCGGAAACATCAGCCTGTTGTCCTTAAAAATGTTCTCTTTGGCCGTATAGATAAATAAAAAGTCGTCGCCCTCGATTTTTTCATACTCGCCGATACGACCTTCAACGGGGGTGAAGCCTAAAATCGCCAGCAGGGTTCGCTGGTCGGCGAGTTCATTGATGATGGCTGACATCGAACCGCCGGCGTCGCAGAAAATATCAAAGCAGATCAGCGCGCGGTCGTTTTGCATCGCGATGGCCACGGCGCGATTTTTTTCCGAATAGTAGACGAAGTGCTTCATAAACGCCGAGCAGTAGAACATCAGCAGGCCGAAGTTATTATGTGCCGAGAGGCTGAGAGAAGGGATTGGATTTCTCATAATAGTGCTTGAGGATCGCCACATCGCTCTCTTTATCCATATCAAGCCGGCGGAAGTCGCCCGGGGTCGGCGTCACCGGCAGGGTATATTGATATTCATCGTACTGCGCGAAACCAAATCGTGGGTAGAAATCGACGGTCGTGGAGTTAGCAAACAGAAAAATCGCATCGGCTTTCTCTTTCCAGTCATCGAGAATATGGTTAATCAGCTGCGTCGCGAGGCCTTTATCGCGATGGTCGGTATCGGTCATTACGGTACCGATCTGGATATAATGAACCATCTTCCCTTGCCACTTGAGGTCGATGACGTTGGCGGAGGCGTTAGCAATCACTTTATTATTATCAACGAAAGCGTAGGGAATGTATGACCCGGTCCAGTAGCCCTTTTTGTACCAGTCCTTAAATGAGAGATCAAAGGTCTTAATAGCCAGGTCAATGAAGCTATTTCTTAAGGCATCATTATCCATAACCTGTTTGACTAATTTGTATTTCATTGGCCGGTGTTCCTTTTTATTTATTGTGCTACACGACAGTGCTAATGCTAATTTAATATTAAAATCAATGACTCATCTATGCAGTTAAGTATGAACGGTTCACGATATTTGTACACCCCGCGGCCCGCAGTCATTTCTCAGGACGTTGTCTCGGTCACAGTAAATACGGGGCTTTGCCGATTCGGCGGAGATCGCTGCGCGAGGGACCGACGATTTAGGCGATGCAACGGCTTTCGTCAGCTGGTGCTGAACCGCTATGTTTGCCGCAAGAGGTGGCCGTTCGGGGAGGATATGACGGCGCCGGCGCCGGATCCCTGCCGCTAACCCGTCATCTGCCCGTTTGCCATCGCGCCTCGCGGAACGGACGTGAAATCAATGGTGGAGGCAGAGTAGTTTGCACCTGTTTTTAATGAAATGACAAAAGTGTTAATGAGCCATTGCTGACTTTGTCTAAAAACAAAAAATGGCTAAATTTAATAAACGCAGAGCGATATAACGTGTTCAAGGTCATGACCCCTATCATAAATCGCCAGGGTAAATGTGGTATCATCGCGCCTTTCCCTTTTCGTTTGGGCCCTTTTTATGCAACAACCCGCTGTTCGCGTTGGAGAATGGCTGGTTGCCCCCTCTGTTAACCAAATTAGCCGGAAGGGACGCCAGCTCACTCTTGAACCGCGCTTGATCGATCTTCTGGTTTTCTTTGCCCGCCATCCTGGCGAAGTGCTCAGCAGAGACGAGCTTATTGATAACGTCTGGACGCGCAACGTTGTAACCAGCCACGTCGTCACCCAGAGCATTTCGGAACTGCGCAAGTCGTTGAAGGACGGCGACGACGGCAGCCTCGAATATATCGCAACGGTACCGAAGCGCGGCTATAAGCTAACGGTGCCGGTAATCTGGTGTACGGAGGAGGGGGAGGAGCTGACGCCGCTTCTGTCTCCGCAGGCGCCGCCGCCGGAAGCCGCTGCGCCATCTTCGCCCGCCGAGCCCGACGTTCAGCCGCTAACCAGAACCGAGAAACGTAAGCGGCTCAGCACCTTTATCGTCTGGGGTCTGTTCCTGCTGGCGCTGGCAACCTGCGTCGCGCTGGTGGCGCTGTCGAGCATCGAATCGCGCCCGCCGGTCAATAAAGCCCGCCTGCTGCTAAACCCGCGAGACATCGATATCCACCTGCTTAACGGCAACTCCTGCACCAACTGGGCGTCCCAGCACTCCTACGCGGTAGGGCTTGGCAGCCTGGTCACCACCTCGCTGAATACTTTTTCCACCTTCATGGTGCATGACAAAACCAACTACAACATCAACGAGCCGAGCAGCTCGGGTAAAACCCTGACCATTGAGTTCGTCAACCAGCGCCACTATCGCGCCCAGCAGTGCTTTATGTCGGTGCAGATGGTGGATAACGCCGACGGTTCCACCATGATGGACAAGCGCTACTTCATCACCAGCGACAACCAGCTTGTCGATTCAAAGCGACCTGCTGAATAGCCTGTCGGAAGCGCTGAAGCAGCCGTGGCCGGAACGCATGCAGACCATGCTTAAGCAGTACCAGCCGTCGCAAAGCATCGCGCTGACCCACTTTTACCAGGCGCATCAGCTATTAATGAACGGGGATGTCGATTCATTAGGCAAAGCCAGCGCGCTGCTCGATGACGTGATTAAGCAGGCCCCTGACTTTTCCTATGCGTATGCGGAAAAGGCGCTGGTGGATGTATTACGCCATTCGCAACAGCCGCTGGATGAACAGCAGCTTGCGGCGCTGTATGCGGAAATAAACCGGGTTGGCGATATGCCGGGTATTAAAGATCTGGCGGTATTTTACCAAATTAAAACTGTCGATATGCTGGGGCAGGGGAAAGTCGACGAAGCGTATCATGCGATTAATACCGGCATCGACCTGGAAATGTCGTGGATGAATTATGTGCTGCTGGGTAAAGTCTACGAAATGAAAGGGGAGAACCGGGAAGCCGCCGATGCTTATCTGACCGCCTTTAATTTACGTCCGGGCGAAAACACCTTTTACTGGATTGAAAACGCGGTATTCCAGACCGCGGTTACCCGGGTTGTGCCATATCTCGATAACTTCCTCTCTTCAGAATAAGTAAACCCTCACCGCGCGAATGGTTTTGGGCATGGTGAGGTTAAACTTATGTTTCTCATGCGGCCGCTGATTGTTATATTTATGGAGTGGTTTAAGCGTTAATTATAACACTTTTCCAACACCGTGCATCTCTCATAACCTACTGTAATTTAATGATGTTTATCTTTTTATGATATCAATATGTCATCCTGATATGTTAATCCAAAAAGGTCAAAATATCATTTGTCTGACGTTTGCCGTTATTTCACTTTATCTTTAGGACTTATCTCCTTTGAGTCAGTAATCTGGTTGGCAGTTGGTCGGGTCAGTAAAAGGTTCACGATCATGATCTGTACCTCCAAAATAAACTTAGGAGAAAAGCAAACATGAGTTCTGCCAAAAAGATCGGGCTATTTGCCTGTACCGGCGTGGTCGCCGGTAATATGATGGGGAGCGGTATTGCACTATTACCCGCGAACCTCGCCAGTATTGGTTCAATTGCTATCTGGGGATGGGTGATTTCTATTATTGGCGCAATGTCTCTGGCTTATGTTTATGCCCGACTGGCGACCAAAAATCCACAGCAGGGCGGCCCTATTGCGTACGCCGGTGAAATATCTCCGGCGTTCGGCTTCCAGACCGGCGTCCTTTATTATCATGCTAACTGGATTGGTAACCTGGCGATCGGGATTACCGCCGTCTCTTATCTGTCGACATTTTTCCCTATATTAAATAACCCGATTCCGGCCGGTATCGCCTGTATTGCAATCGTCTGGGTATTTACCTTCGTTAATATGCTCGGGGGAACCTGGGTCAGCCGCCTGACGACTATTGGGCTGGTGCTGGTATTAATTCCGGTGGTAATGACGGCGGTAGTCGGCTGGCACTGGTTTGACGCCGCCACCTATCAGGCCAACTGGAACACCTCCGCCACTACCGACAGCCACGCGGTCATTAAAAGTATCCTGCTGTGCCTGTGGGCCTTCGTCGGCGTCGAATCCGCCGCCGTCAGTACCGGGATGGTGAACAACCCGAAACGTACCGTGCCTCTGGCCACCATGCTGGGGACCGCGCTGGCGGGTATCGTTTATATCGCCGCAACGCAGGTGATTGCCGGGATGTACCCCGCAGCCCAGATGGCCGCATCGGGCGCGCCGTTCGCCATTAGCGCTTCAACTATGCTCGGCGGCTGGGCCGCTCCGATGGTGTCCGCCTTCACCGCCTTTGCCTGCCTGACCTCTCTCGGCTCCTGGATGATGCTGGTTGGCCAGGCCGGCGTGCGCGCCGCCAACGACGGCAACTTCCCGAAAATCTACGGCGAGCTTGATAGCAACGGTAACCCGAAAAAAGGCCTGCTGCTGGCGGCGGTGAAAATGACCGTGCTGATGGTGCTGATTACCCTGATGAACTCCAGCGGCGGTAAAGCCTCCGACCTGTTCGGCGAGCTGACCGGTATCGCCGTCCTGCTGACCATGCTGCCTTACTTCTACTCCTGCGTGGACCTGATTCGCTTCGAAGGCATCAACATTCGCAACCTGGTGAGCCTGATCTGTTCGATTCTGGGCTGCGGCTTCTGCTTTATCGCCCTGATGGGGGCAAGCTCCTTCGAACTGGCCGGTACCTTTATCGTCAGCCTGATTATCCTGATGTTCTACGGCCGCAAAATGCACCAGCGCCAGCATGAAAACGACCCTGCTGACAACTCTACCGCCGGCGCGCATTAATCAGTAACCCCTTTTCCTGGAGCTCCTTCCTGCACCTGTCACCACGCGACGGGAGGGGCTTTCTATATCTGGAGATTTGACTATGAACGTTATCGCAATCATGAATCACATGGGCGTCTACTTCAAAGAAGAGCCTATCCGTGAACTGCATCGCGCCCTTGAACGCCTGGACTTCCGCATTGTCTATCCGAACGACCGCGAAGATTTACTGAAACTTATCGAAAATAACTCCCGCCTGTGCGGCGTTATCTTCGACTGGGATAAATACAATCTCGAACTGTGCGAAGAGATCAGCAAGCTCAACGAATATATGCCGCTGTACGCTTTCGCCAACACCTACTCCACGCTGGACGTCAGCCTCAACGATCTGCGCATGCAGGTTCGCTTCTTCGAATATGCGCTGGGCGCGGCTGACGACATCGCCGACAAAATCAAACAGAACACCGATGAATATATCGATGCGATTCTGCCGCCGCTGACCAAAGCGCTGTTCAAATACGTGCGTGAAGGCAAATACACTTTCTGTACTCCGGGCCACATGGGCGGTACCGCCTTCCAGAAAAGCCCGGTCGGCAGCATCTTCTACGATTTCTTTGGCCCGAACACTATGAAATCGGATATCTCGATCTCGGTTTCCGAGCTCGGCTCCCTGCTCGATCACAGCGGCCCGCATAAAGAGGCGGAAGAGTATATCGCCCGCGTATTCAACGCCGAACGTAGCTACATGGTGACCAACGGCACCTCTACCGCCAACAAAATCGTCGGCATGTACTCCGCCCCGGCCGGCAGCACCGTGCTGATTGACCGTAACTGCCACAAATCGCTGACTCATCTGATGATGATGAGCGACATTACGCCAATCTACTTCCGCCCGACCCGTAACGCCTACGGCATCCTCGGCGTGATCCCGCAGAGCGAATTCCAGCACGCGACCATCGCGAAGCGCGTGAAAGAGACCCCGAACGCCACATGGCCGGTGCACGCGGTGATCACCAACTCCACCTACGACGGCCTGCTGTACAACACCGACTTCATCAAGAAAAACCTCGACGTCAAATCTATCCACTTTGACTCGGCGTGGGTGCCTTACACCAACTTCTCGCCAATATATGCCGGCAAATGCGGGATGAGCGGCGGCCGGGTGGAAGGGAAAATCATCTACGAAACCCAGTCCACCCACAAGCTGCTGGCGGCGTTCTCCCAGGCTTCAATGATCCACGTGAAAGGCGATATCAACGAAGAGACCTTTAACGAAGCCTACATGATGCACACCACCACCTCCCCGCACTACGGGATCGTGGCCTCCACCGAAACCGCCGCGGCGATGATGAAAGGCAACGCCGGCAAGCGCCTGATCGACGGCTCAATTGAACGTTCTATCAAGTTCCGTAAAGAGATCAAACGCCTGAAAAGCGAGTCTGAAGGCTGGTTCTTCGACGTATGGCAGCCGGAGCACATCGACGGGGCCGAATGCTGGCCGCTGCGCTCCGACAGCGCATGGCACGGTTTCAAAAACATCGATAACGAGCACATGTACCTCGACCCGATTAAGGTCACTCTGCTGACTCCGGGGATGAAAAAAGACGGCACCATGGATGAGTTCGGTATTCCGGCCAGCATCGTGGCGAAATACCTCGACGAACACGGCATCGTGGTAGAGAAAACCGGGCCGTACAACCTGCTGTTCCTGTTCAGCATTGGGATCGACAAAACCAAGGCCCTGAGCCTGCTGCGCGCGCTGACCGACTTCAAACGCGCGTTCGACCTCAACCTGCGCGTGAAAAACATGCTGCCGTCGCTGTACCGTGAAGATCCTGAATTCTATGAAAACATGCGCGTTCAGGAGCTGGCGCAGAACATTCACAAACTGGTTGAGCATCACAACCTGCCAGACCTGATGTTCCGCGCGTTCGAAGTGCTGCCAAAAATGGTGGTCACGCCGTACGCCGCGTTCCAGAAAGAGTGCTGCACGGTCAGACGGAAGAGGTCTATCTCGACGAGATGGTCGGTCGCGTCAATGCCAACATGATCCTGCCGTATCCTCCGGGAGTTCCGCTGGTTATGCCGGGGGAAATGATCGCCGAAGAGAGCCGTCCGGTGCTGGAATTCCTGCAGATGCTGTGCGAAATCGGCGCCCACTACCCGGGCTTCGAAACCGATATCCACGGCGCATACCGTCAGGCGGATGGTCGCTACACCGTTAAGGTGCTGAAAGACGAAAACACCAAGTAACTGAAGCACCGAAGGGAAGTGGCCTGCCGCTTCCCTTTTTCACGCTGCAAGGAGACCTCATGAAAACACCCTCACAGCCGCGCGCGATCTATTACATCGTGGCGATTCAAATCTGGGAATACTTCAGCTTTTACGGCATGCGTGCCCTACTTATCCTCTATCTCACCCATCAGCTTGGCTTTGATGACAGCCACGCCATTAGCCTGTTTAGCGCCTACGCCTCTCTGGTTTACGTTACCCCCATTCTTGGCGGCTGGCTTGCCGACCGCCTGCTTGGCAATCGCACGGCGGTCATTGCCGGCGCGCTGCTGATGACGCTCGGCCACGTGGTGCTCGGCGTCGAATCCGACGCAACCTGGAGCCTGTATCTCGCGCTGGCGATCATTATCTGCGGCTATGGCCTGTTCAAATCCAACATCGAGCTGCCTGCTCGGCGAACTGTATGCCGTTGACGATCGTCGTCGCGACGGCGGTTTTTCGCTGCTCTACGCGGCGGGGAACGTCGGCTCAATCGCCGCGCCGATTGCCTGCGGGCTGACCGCCCAGCGGTATGGCTGGCACATTGGCTTTGCGCTGGCGGGGATCGGCATGTTTATCGGGCTGCTGATTTTCTTAAGCGGCAGCCGCTACTTCAGGCACACCCGCGGCGTCGACAGGCAGGCGCTGCGGGCGGTGAAGTTCGTGCTGCCGGCCTGGGGCTGGCTGGCGGTGATGCTGGGCGTGGCGCCGCTGTTCTTTACCCTGCTGCTGGAAAATAACTGGTCCGGCTATCTGCTGGCGATCGTCTGCGTGTTTGCCGCCCAGATGGTGGCGCGGATCATGATCGCCTCTCCGCAGCACCGCCGCGCGCTGTGGCAAATCGTACTGCTGATGCTGACGGGTACGCTGTTCTGGGTGCTGGCGCAGCAGGGCGGCAGCTCGATCAGCCTGTTTATCGACCACTTCGTTAACCGGCGGCTGCTGAATATCGAAGTGCCGACGGCGCTGTTCCAGTCGGTCAACGCGGTGGCGGTGATGGCGGCAGGGGTAGTGCTGGCGTGGCTGATGCGCCCGGAAGGCGCAGCCCGCTCCGCGCTGCGGGTATGGCTGAAATTTGCCTTTGGTCTGGTGCTGATGGGCTGCGGGTTTATGCTGCTGGCGCTTAACGTCCGCCACGCGAGCATCGACGGCCAGGCCTCAATGGGGCTGATGGTCGGCGGGCTGGCGCTGATGGGGTTTGCCGAGCTGTTTATCGACCCGGTGGCGATGGCGCAGATCACCCGCCTCAACATGCCCGGCGTGACCGGGGTGCTGACCGGTATTTACATGCTCGCCACCGGCGCGGTCGCCAACTGGCTGGCGGGGATAGTGGCGCAGCGGACCACCGAATCACAAATCAGCGAAACGGCCATTGCCGCTTATCAGCACTTTTTCTCGCAAATGGGCGCATGGACGCTCGGCTGCGTGGCGGTAATTGTGCTGCTGGCGTTTGCCGCCACCTTCAGCCTCGGCAGGCGTCGCGCCGCCGGCGAAGTTCCCGGCGGCGGCGCCTGAGGGGGAGGTTAACGCAAATGCGCTCCTTGCACCGATCGATAATCAGGAGGAGGATATTCTGGCGGGCGCGGAAGCCTAAGACTAAAAATCGTTAGTGAAGCGATGGCTGAGTGAAATCAGCCGGGAGTGAAGCCAGGTTCGTTAAGATTGTTCTCCGGCGATATCGCCCGAGACGGGCCGCGCTGGATGGTGACCTGGTTCAATTATAGAAGCAAGTTTGAAAGCAGGGTTATGAGGAACCAACATGTCTGAACAACAAGCACAAAGTGCCGATGAGGCAATTGACCTTAATAATGAACTGAAAAGCCGTCGTGAAAAGCTGGCTGCGCTGCGCGAGCAGGGCATTCCGTTCCCGAACGATTTTCGCCGGGACCATACCTCTGACCAGCTGCACGCTGAATTTGACGGCAAGGACCACGAAGAACTCACCTCCTTGAACGTTGAAGTTTCCGTGGCCGGCCGCATGATGACCCGCCGTATCATGGGGAAAGCCTCCTTCGTCACCCTGCAGGACGTCGGCGGCCGTATCCAGCTGTACGTGGCGCGCGACGATCTGCCGGCAGGCGTCTACAACGAGCAGTTTAAAAAGTGGGATCTCGGCGACATCATCGCCGCCCGCGGCAGGCTGTTCAAAACCCAAACCGGCGAACTGTCGATCCACTGCAGCGAGCTGCGCCTGCTGACCAAGGCGCTGCGCCCGCTGCCGGACAAGTTCCACGGCCTGCAGGATCAGGAAGCGCGCTATCGCCAGCGCTATCTGGATCTGATTTCCAACGACGCCTCGCGTCACACCTTTAAAGTGCGCTCGCAGATCCTCGCGACGATGCGTCAGTTCATGGTGGCTCGCGGCTTTATGGAGGTCGAAACCCCGATGATGCAGGTGATCCCCGGCGGCGCCTCCGCCCGTCCGTTTATCACCCACCACAATGCGCTGGATCTGGACATGTACCTGCGTATCGCGCCGGAACTGTACCTGAAACGGCTGGTCGTTGGCGGCTTCGAGCGCGTGTTCGAGATCAACCGTAATTTCCGTAACGAAGGCATCTCCGTGCGCCATAACCCCGAGTTCACCATGATGGAACTCTATATGGCGTACGCGGATTACAAAGATCTGATCGAACTCACCGAGTCGCTGTTCCGCACCCTGGCGCAGACCGTGCTGGGTAAAACCGCAGTGCCGTACGGCGACCAGGTTTTCGACTTCGGCAAGCCGTTTGAAAAGCTGACCATGCGCGAGGCGATCAAGAAATACCGTCCGCAGACCGAAATGGCGGATCTTGATAGCTTCGACGCGGCGAAAGCGATCGCCGAATCTATTGGCATCAAGGTTGAGAAGAGCTGGGGCCTGGGCCGCATCGTCACCGAAATCTTTGACGAAGTGGCGGAAGCGCACCTGATCCAGCCGACCTTCATCACCGAGTATCCGGCAGAAGTTTCGCCTCTGGCGCGGCGTAACGACGTTAATCCGGAAATCACCGACCGCTTTGAGTTCTTTATCGGCGGCCGTGAAATCGGCAACGGCTTCAGCGAGCTGAACGATGCCGAAGACCAGGCGCAGCGTTTCCTCGACCAGGTGAACGCCAAAGCCGCCGGCGACGACGAAGCGATGTTCTACGACGAAGACTACGTGACCGCGCTGGAGTATGGTCTGCCGCCGACCGCCGGTCTGGGCATTGGGATCGACCGGATGGTGATGCTGTTTACCAACAGCCACACCATCCGCGACGTGATCCTGTTCCCGGCGATGCGTCCGCAGAAATAACAGGCCGCAAAAAGCAAAGCCCCGAGGCGCGTTAGCGTCCCGGGGCTTTTTTATATCCGCCTGTTTGAGCCCGGCGCCGCATCTTTCCAGCGTCTATCCATGATAAAGCATGTCCATTCATGAATGATTCCCCCAATGAAATCATCTCCTGCTGAATGCCAGTCCCGTCCCTCCGGCAGGTGAGCAAACTGCTGGTTGCCTCTCATTTTTCGCTCGTTTATGTAGCAATGTTAGATATCTGTCAAAGTTCTGTGACTGCGTGGTTTTAAAATTTTCATTTCAGTTATTTAATTATAAAAGTTTCAAATGAGCTGTTAATGAAACAAACTGACTGAAATGTGGTGGCCCCAGGCATAGATGGTTAATGAACTGCTTTTTTAATAATTAATTATAAATCAACCGATTCTGGTGGTTTTTGGCGAAAAGTGAGCCGACGGCGCTGACGGAGACGCGTGCTCCGGCCGAAGGACAGACAGGTGCTTGACCCGTTTTTTATGAAATGAATTTTTCATTTATCTCAATAAACTGGCGTATCAACAACGCTCAAGGATCAACTGTGAATATCAAGAAAACGATTGTTGCCTCTTTGTTAGCCTGTATGTTGCCTGCGGTTGTAATGGCAAAAGATATCTCCGTCGGCGTTTCGATGGCGCTTTTTGACGATAACTTTCTGACGATCCTGCGTACCGCCATGCAAAAAGAGATGCAAAAAGATGGCGTTAAGTCGCAGGTTGAAGATGCCAAGGGCGACGTGGCGCAGCAGCTGCAGCAGGTTCAGAACTTCATCGGCCAGGGCGTTGATGCCATCATCGTTGCCCCGGTCGACACCAACGCGGTGAAACCGATTATAGATCAGGCAACCAAAGCCGGTATCCCGCTGGTGTTCGTTAACCGCCGCCCGCAGCTGCCGCTGACGGACAAAATGGCCTACGTCGGCTCGGATTCCGTCCTCGCCGGGCGCCTGCAGATGGAAGCGCTGGCGAAGGCGATGAACGGTAAAGGAAACGTCGCGATTCTGCTGGGCGATTTGGCGAATGAATCAACCCGCGACCGGACGAAGGGCGTGGAAGAGGTGGTGGCAAAATACCCGAATATCAAAATCGTGCAGAAGCAGACCGCCAAATTTATGCGTAACGACGCGGTGGACGTGGTGAGCAACTGGATGACCAGCGGGGAAGATATCCAGGCCATTGCCTCAAACAATGATGAAATGGCCATCGGCGCGCTGCAGGCGCTGGGCAGCAATCCGAACCATATTCTGATCGCCGGCGTTGACGGCACCCCCGACGCGCTGCAGATGCTCAAAAACGGCAAGATGATCGCCACGATTTTCCAGGACGCGAAGGGGCAGGGGGAAGGCGCGGTCAACGCCGCCATCAAGCTGGCTAACGGTGAGAAAGTAGAAAAATTCATCGACGTTCCCTACCAGCTGATTACCAAAGAAAACATGTCTGACTTCGTCAGCCGCAACCAAAAATAACCATTCCAGGCCCAGCGGTACGGAGGTTGATGTATGAACGCTTTTGCCCTAGAAGCCGAAGGTATCAGCAAGTTTTTTCCCGGCGTGAAAGCGCTCGATAATGTCTCATTGCGCGTGCGCCCGGGAACGGTGCACGCGCTGATGGGCGAAAATGGGGCCGGTAAATCGACGCTAATGAAGTGCCTTATCGGGATTTACCGTCCCGATAAGGGCGCGATAAAAGTGAAAGGCCAGCCGGTGCAGTTTCAGGACACGATGGACGCGCTGCGTTCGGGGATCTCGATGATCCACCAGGAGCTGAATCTGGTGCCGCATATGACGGTGGCGGAAAATATCTGGCTCGGCCGCGAGCCGATGAAGTATGGCTTTGTCGATCATCGCCAGTCTGCTTAGCCAGACCCAGGCGCTGCTGAATAAGCTCAATATTCGTCTCGCTGCCGATCGGCTGGTGGGCGATCTTAGTATCGCCGCCCAGCAGATGGTCGAAATTGCCAAAGCGGTCTCGTGGAACGCCGATATCGTGATCATGGATGAGCCGACCTCGGCGTTAACCGAAGGGGAGGTGGCGCACCTGTTTACGATTATTCGCGACCTCCGCGCGCAGGGCAAAGCGATCATCTATATCAGCCATAAGATGGATGAGATCTTTGCGATTACCGATGAAGTCAGCGTCTTTCGCGACGGCAGCTGGGTGGCCAGTAAACAGACGGCGGAGTACACCCGCCAGTCGCTGATTACCCAGATGGTTGGGCGGGAATTAACCCAGCTGTTCCCTAAATTCAATAATACGATCGGCGAGGATGTGCTGAGCGTGCGCAATCTGTCGCGCAGGGGCTACTTCGACGACGTCAGCTTCAGCGTGCGCCGCGGCGAAATCCTCGGCGTTGCCGGACTGGTTGGGGCCGGGCGCAGCGAGGTGATGGAGTGTCTGTTCGGCATGGAGAGCTTTGACGCCGGAGAGGTGCTGATTGATGGCGTCCCGGTGAAGATCGATTCTCCCTCCATGGCCATTGAAAAGGGGATGGCGCTGCTGACCGAGGATCGCAAAAAGTCCGGCCTGTTCCTCGTCCTGTCGGTGCTGGAGAATATGAGCATCGTCAATATGCCGGAATATGTCGGCAAAAGCGGGTTTGTTAAGCATATGAAGATGGCGGAAGACTGCATGGAGCAGATCCGCCGTCTGAATATTAAAACCCCGACGATGGATCAAATTATTAATAACCTCAGCGGCGGTAATCAGCAGAAAGTATTGATTGCCCGCTGGCTCTTAGCCCAGCCCAAAATATTAATTCTCGATGAGCCGACCCGCGGTATTGACGTGGGGGCGAAGGCTGAAATTTACCATCTGATTAGCGAACTGGCGAACCGTGGCGTCGCGGTGATTATGGTTTCTTCTGAACTACCGGAAATCCTCGGGATGAGCGACCGCGTGATGGTCATGCACGAAGGGCGGATTACCGGCATCCTTGAAAAAGACGAGGCCGATCAGGAAACCATTTTGTCGTTGGCATCCAATTGAGGCGTAGAGAATGAGCAATATGAAACTGACCGCAGCTCCCGTAAATGAGAAATCCTCTTTCTTGAGTCAGCTACGGCATAAAATGCCGAAAGATACCGGGATATTTATCGTCATGGTGGCGATTGCCCTGACGTTTGAAATTGCCGGCTGGTTCGTTCGCGACCAATCATTTTTAATGAATAGCAACCGCCTGGTGCTGATCGTTTTACAGGTGGCGATCATCGGTATTATCGCCGTGGGGGTGACCCAGGTGATTATTACCACCGGGATTGACCTCTCCTCCGGTTCGGTTATTGCCCTCGCGGCGGTGGTGGCGGCGAGCCTGGCGCAGACCTCGGACAGCCTGACGCCGATGTTTCCGTCGCTGGTCAACCTGCCGGCGGCGATCCCCGTTTTGGCCGGGATCGGCGTCGGCCTGCTCTGCGGATTGACCAACGGCTTTCTGGTGACCCGCACCGGGATCCCACCGTTTATCGCCACCCTCGGGATGATGGTCTCCGCCCGCGGCCTCGCGCAGTATTACACCCAGGGCAACCCGATTAGCTTCCTGTCCGACAGCTTTACCGCCGTGGGGCAGGGGGCGATGCCGGTCATTATTTTCTTCGTCATCGCCGCGCTGTTCCATGTCGCGCTAAAGCATACCCGCTACGGTAAATACGTCTACGCCATCGGCGGCAACATGACCTCGGCGAAAGTTTCCGGCATCAACGTCAACAAGTATCTGGTTATCGTTTATACCATTGCCGGCGCGCTCTCCGGCCTCGCCGGCGTGGTGCTGGCGGCGCGCGTCAGCAGCGGCCAGTCGAGCATGGGGATGTCCTATGAGCTGGACGCCATCGCCGCCGCGGTGATCGGCGGCAGCAGCCTGATGGGCGGCGTTGGGCGGATTACCGGAACGCTGATAGGGGCGGTGATCCTCGGGCTGATTAAAAGCGGCTTCACCTTCGTCGGCGTCGATGCCTACGTGCAGGATATTATTAAAGGCATCATTATCGTCGCCGCGGTGACCATCGATATGCGCCGCAACCGTAAAAAACACTAGCTTGTAAAAATGGCCCGCCGCGGGCCATTGGTTTTTATGCGCGCGGGGCTATGCCTCGTTTGCCGCCAGCAGCAGGCTGTGCAGCAGGACGTTAGCCCCTTTTTCGGCCCAGGCGGGCAGAATATTCTCCGCCTCATTATGGCTAATCCCCCTCTCGCAGGGGATAAATATCATGCTGGCGGGCGCCACCTTGCTGATATAGCAGGTATCGTGTCCGGCGCCGGAAACCATCCGTTTAGCGCTATAGCCGAGCGCCAGCGCGGCCCGTTCGCTGCGCGCCAGGCACTCGGGATCGAAGGCGATGGGCGCGTAGTCAAAAATGCGCTCGACCTCTGCCGTCACGCCGCGTTGGCCCAGCGCCGCGGCGGCGTGACGCAGCGCGCGCTCCATCGCTTGCAGGGCGTCGCTTTGCGGATGGCGAAACTCAACGCTGCATTCAACGCGGCCGGGCACCACGTTGCGCGACCCCGGCGTCACCTGCACGCTGCCGACCGTCGCGCGGCCGTCGGGCTGGTGGGCAATACCGATCTCTTCCACCGCCAGCGCCAGCTCGGCAAAAGCGGTTAGCGCATCGCGGCGGCTGCCCATCGGCGTGGTGCCGGCGTGCGCGGCGAAGCCGGTCAGGCTGACGTTGAACCAGCGCTGGCCCATCGCCGCGTGCACCAGGCCGATATCAATCCCTTCGTCTTCCAGAATCGGCCCCTGTTCGATATGCACCTCGTAGCAGGCGTGCAGGGGAAACGCCGCCGTCGGGTGCTGGCCGCGATAGCCGATAGCCTCCAGCGCCGCGCCGACGCTGACGCCGGCGCGATCTTCGCGGGCGAGGGCCCACTCTTCGCTGAACTGCCCGGCCCACACGCCGGAGGCGAGCATCGCCGGGGCAAAGCGCGCGCCCTCTTCGTTGGTCCAGTTCACCAGCACGATATCGCGCTCGGTTTCGCTGCCGCGTTCGTTAAGCGCCCGCAGCGCCTCCAGCCCCGCCAGCACGCCGTAGATACCGTCATAGCGGCCGCCCAGCGGCTGGGAGTCGACGTGCGAACCGGTCAGCACCGGCGCCAGCGCCGGGTTTTTACCCGCCCGGCGGATAAACATATTGCCCATGCTATCGACCCGGTAGCCAAATCCCGCCTCCAGCGCCCAGTCGCGCAGCAGATCCCGGGCCTGGCGGTCCTCTTCGCTCAGCGTCAGCCGGGTGACGCCGCCGGCGGGCGTCGCGCCGATGGTCGCCATTGCGTTAAGCGTCGCCCACAGGCGCTCGCCGTTGACGGTTATCATGATGGGTCCTTTTTTACGCGATAGCGGAAATCACAGCACGGCGCGCCCTGCATAATGGTCGTCGTGCGGGTCAGCTCAACCTCCGGCGCATAGCCGACGATAAACTTGTCATCGCGGGCGCAGGAGAGCAGGTGGCCAATCTCGCCGAGGCCCATCTGGTGATACATTTCGGCATAGCGGCAGCGGTTAACGTTGTAGTTGTACTGCCGATCGTCGGCATCCAGCACGGTGACCTCCAGCGCGTTGTCCTTTTCCCACAGATACTGCAGGGCGACAAAGCTCTGGATATCCGCGCCGTTGGGCTCTTTGGCGGCGAAGGATTTCCCCGCCTCAATGGCGGCGTTTTCAATCGCCTCGCCGATGACCGCCTGGGCGCGAGCTTTGCCTATCTCGCGGACCAGGATGTCGTAAATCGGCTTAATAATCTCGGCTTCAATTTTGCGGCGGGCGAGAATGCCCAGCTCATTATTATCACTCATCACGTTGCCTCACTGCGTTACTTCGTGGCGCCGCCTAGTACGGTTTGCGGCTGCCATTTACCGTCGACGACTTTGTAGACGGTAAAGGTTGGCGACTTCAGGTTGCCCTCTTTATCAAAGGCGATCTGTCCGGTGACGCCGGAGTAGCTGATGGCGCGCAGGGCGGGCAGGTAGACGGCCGGATCGACGGAGTCGGCTTTTTCCATCGCCGCGACCAGCACGCGCGTAGCGTCGTAGGCGAACGGCGCGTGCAGCTCGATATGGGTGTGATAGCGCGACTGATAGGCCTGCTCAAAGGCCTTGCCGCCCGGCATCTGCTCCACCGGCAGCCCCGGCTCCAGCGCCACCACGCCGTTGCCCTCTTTTTGCGCCAGCCTGCAGGAAGGTCTGGCTGACGAAGCCGCCTGCGCCCATCAGGGTGGCGCTGAGCCCCAGCTGCTTGATGCGGCGCGCCAGCGGTGCGGCCTGGCTATCGACGCCGCCGAAGAAGATCAGATCGGCGTTTTTGCTGCGAATCGCCGTCAGCACGGCGCTGAAGTCCACCGTTTTGTCATCGACGTACTGGCGATCGACGATATCGATCCCCTGGGCCTTCAGCGACTTAATAAACTCATCCGCCAGGCCCTGGCCGAAGGCGGTGCGATCGTCGATCACCGCAATGCGTTTGGCCTTCAGGGTCTGTACCGCGTACTGGCCGGCAAACTGGCCGCCGTCATCGTCATGGCCCATCACCCGGAAGCTGGTATCGAAGCTCTGTTTGGTATACGCATGACCGGTCGCCACCGGCGCAACCTGGGCGATTCCGGCATCGTGATAGACCCGCGCCGCCGGAATGCTGGTGCCGGTATTCCAGTGGCCGACTACTCCCGCCACGCCGCTATCCACCAGGCGCTGAGCCACGGCGACCGCGGTGCGCGGGTCGGACTGGTCATCCTCCGACTGCAGCTTAAAGGTTACCGCCTTGCCGCCGATCGTCGGGTGCTGCTTGTTGATATCGTCGATGGCCAGCTGCGCGCCGTTTTCCAGGTCCTTGCCGATACGCGCGGAAGGGCCGGTTAGCGGGCCGGCAAGGCCGATAGTGACGGTTTCGTCGGCGGCGGACCACGCGGCGGAAGAGGCAAAACCGCTGAGCACAATAGCGGCGCTGAGCGCACTGATTTTTGCTGTTTTCATTGTTTTTCCCTGCTGTTGGTTGGTGTGTTAGACGGGCATTTCGCCCAAATAAATCTGTGCAATGCGGTCGTCGGCCAGCAGCGCCTGAGACGCGCCGCGCTCAACGATGCTGCCGCTGTCCATCACCCACGCGCTGTCAGTGGCCTCCAGCGCCAGGCGCGCGTTCTGCTCGATTAGCAGCAGCGCCACGCCGCGCTGGCGCAGGGTGGCAATCACGCGAAAAACGTTCTCTACCATCAGCGGCGCCAGCCCCATCGACGGCTCGTCGAGGATCAGCAGCCGCGGCCGGCTGAGCAGGGCGCGGTTCAGCGCCAGCAGCTGCTGTTCGCCGCCGGAGAGCAGCCCGGCCAGCTGATGCTGGCGCTCGCCGAGGCGGGGAAACTGGCTGAAGATGTCGTCCATCTCCCGCTTAACCGCCGCGCCGTCGCGGCGCAGCCAGGCGCCCATCTGCAGATTTTCCAGCACCGTCATGCGGGCGAAAATGCCGCGGCCTTCCGGCACCATCACCAGCCCTTCGCGCAGCAGCGTTTCGGCCCGGCGTTTGCGTACCGGCCTGCCGTTGAAGAAGATGTCGCCGCTAAACGGCTCCAGGCCGGTAACGGCGCGGACGGTGGAGCTTTTGCCCGCGCCGTTGGCGCCGATAAGCGTGGTCTGCTCACCCTCTTTAACGCTAAACGACACCTCGCGTACCGCCTGGATGCCGCCGTAGTGCACCCCCAGATCGCTGACGGTTAATAGATCAGACATGCGCGCTTCCTCCCAGCCAGGCGGCGATCACCGCCGGGTCGCGACGTACGGTTTCAGGGGTGCCGCTGGCCAGCGTTTTGCCATAGTCCAGCACCATCAGGCGATCGCAGATCCCCATCACCAGCTTGACGTCGTGCTCAATCATCAGCAGCGTTTTGCCGTCGTTACGGATGCGCAGCAGCAGCTCGCCGAGCGCCACTTTTTCCGCGGCATTCATCCCGGCGGCCGGCTCATCGAGCGCCAGCAGGCGCGGATCGGTGGCCAGCGCGCGGGCAATCTCCAGCCGCCGCTGGTGGCCGTAGGCGAGGTCGCAGGCGCGGTAGTGGGCGAACTGCGCGATGCCGGTATACTCCAGCCAGTGCCACGCCAGCTCGCGGGTTTTCGCCTCTTCGGCGCGGGCGCGGCGGTGACGGCTCAGCGCCGCCCACAGGCCGTTGCGGGTACGTACGTGGCGGCCGACCATCACGTTTTCCAGCACCGACATCTGGTTAAACAGCCGCACGTTCTGGAAGGTGCGGGCGATACCGGCGGCGGTGACTTTCTCAATGTTCTTCGGGAAGTAGGGCTCACCGGCAATAGCGAACTTGCCGCTGTCCGCCGGATAGAGCCCGGTTATCAGGTTAAAGCAGGTGGTTTTACCCGCGCCGTTGGGGCCGATAAGACCGTAGATTTCGCCCTCGTTGATGGTGAGCGAGACGTTATCGACCGCCGTCAGGCCGCCGAAGCGCTTGGACATATGGCTGACGCTGAGCAGGCTCATGCTTTGCCTCCTTTATGTCCGGTGGGCCAGATGCCCTGCGGGCGCAGCAGCATCACCAGCACCAGCGCCAGGCCGTAAAAGAGGCTGGCGCAGAATTTCCGGGTCAATCAGCACTTCGCCAAACAGCGCCTGCTGCAGCGGGGCGGCCTGGCTGCGCAGCAGCTCGGGCAGGGCGGTCAGCAGCACGGCGCCGAGGATCACGCCCGGGATATGCCCCATGCCGCCGAGCACCACCATCGCCAGCACCGCAATCGACTCCTGCAGGGTGAAGGATTCCGGGGAGACAAAGCCCTGGAAGGCGCCGAACAGCGCCCCGGCGACGCCGCCGAACGACGCGCCGATGGCGAACGCCAGCAGCTTATAGTTACGCAGATTAATGCCCATCGCCCGGGCAACGTCCTCATCCTCACGGATGGCGTGCCAGGCGCGGCCGATCCGCGAGTTCTGCAGGCGCAGGCAGACGAAAATAATCGCCACGATCGCCAGCATCAGCAGGTAGTACCACAGCCACAGCGCCGGAACCTTAACGCCGAACCAGTGATAGACGCCGCTGAATTTCAGCCCAAACAGGCTGAGCGTATTGATGCCGGAAATGCCCTTTGCGCCGTTGGTAATATTCACCGGGCGATCGAGGTTGCGCATCAGAATACGGATAATCTCGCCAAAGCCGAGGGTGACGATGGCCAGGTAGTCGCCGCGCAGTTTGAGGGTCGGCGCGCCCAGCACGATGCCGCAGCCCGCCGCCGCCAGCGCGGCGAACGGAATAATCAGCAGCCAGGAGGCGTGCAGGCCGTCCGGGAACCAGGCCAGCAGCTGCGGAAACGCCTCCAGCAGATGCGGGGAGGCCAGCAGCGCCGCGAGGTAGGCGCCGACGGCGTAAAAGGCGATAAAGCCCATATCCAGCAGGCCGGTGTAGCCGACCACGATGTTGAGCCCCAGCGCCAGCATGATGTACAGCAGGGCGAAGTCGATGACCCGCACCCAGTAGTTGCCGCCGAGCTGGCTGGCGACCATCGGCGCCACCAGCAGCGCGCAGATAAACAGGGCCATGCCGGACCAGAAGCGACGGGAGGCGGCGGGGGCCGCGACGAGTTGTGCCGTTGTCATATTTTTTCCTATGCCCGATGCGCGACGCGCTCGCCGAGTAAACCGGCAGGACGGAACACCAGCACCACAATCAGCACCATAAAGGCGAAGATATCCTGGTAGTTGCTGCCGAAGACGCCGTGGGTCAGGTCGCCGAGATAGCCGGCGCCCAGCGATTCGATGATCCCCAGCAGCAGGCCGCCGAGCATCGCGCCGCGAATATTGCCGATGCCGCCGAGTACCGCCGCGGTGAAGGCCTTAATGCCGGGGAGAAAACCCATTGAGAAGCTGGCGCTGCCGTAGTTGCTGGCCATCATGACGCCCGCCAGCGCCGCAAAAGCGCCGCCAATCGCGAAGGTGAGGGTGATAATGGCGTTGGGGTTCACCCCCATCAGCGTGGCGATGCGCGGGTTCTCCGCCACCGCGCGCATGCCGCGGCCTAAGCGGGTAAATTCCACCAGCAGCCACAGGCCGAGCATGACCGCAAAGGCCAGCGCAACGGTGACGATGCCGGTCACGGTGACGATCGCCGGCGGATGCGCCGCGCTGCCGTGGGTAACGGCGATCGGATCCATCGGCAGGATCTGCGGGAACATCTGCGGGTTGCGGGTCCAGATAATCATCGCCGCGGTTTGCAGCAGCACCGATACGCCGATCCCCGAGATCAGCGGCGCCAGGCGCGGAGCGTGGCGCAGACGGCGGTAGGCAAAGCGCTCAACCGCCATCGCCAGCAGCGCGCATACGATCATCGCCAGCATCAGCGCCAGGCTCAGCTGGGCCAGCGGCGGCAGGCCGGGAAAATGGGCGTGCAGCGCGTTCATGGCCGACAGGGTCGTCAGCGCGCCGACCATCAGAATATCGCCGTGGGCAAAGTTAATGATGCGCAGGATGCCGTACACCATGGTGTAGCCGAGCGCGATAAGGGCATAGATGCTTCCCAGCATGATGCCGTTGATGAGTTGTTGTATGAGAGTGTCCAACCGAATTACCCGACAATGTGCTCAAATTACGGCTACCATCCAATAAATGAATTAAATTGTAAAATACGGATATATTCTTTCTTATTATGATCGCGAATTTATCTATCTTTATGATATTTAATATAATTAAATAACGTATCGGATCTCATTTAGCGCTAAGAAAATCAATATATGAAAAAAACAGAGCAGTCGATGGGGCGGGAAGAGTGGACGGAAAGCGGCCTGGTCAACGATCCGCCGCTGCGGGCGGTGCGCGCTTTTGAAGCTATCGCCCGCCTCGGCAGCATCACCCTCGCCGCCCGGGAACTGGCGATATCGCCGTCGGCGGTCAGTCATCAGCTGAAGGTGCTGGAAGGATACCTGCAGATCCCGCTCACCGAGCGGCAGGGGCGACGGCTGACCCTCAGCCTGCAGGGGCGCGAATACTACCGCTCGATTCGCGCGGCGTTTAACGTTCTGCGCCAGGCCACCGAGCATCTGGTCGATCAGGTCCAGAGCCAGCAGGTGACGATCAGCCTGATCCCGCTGTTTGGCATGGGCTGGTTTATTCCACGCCTGCCGTCATTTGTCCACGCCAACCTGCAGACCGAAATCAACGTGGTTTACGCCAACCACCGTAACTACCTCAGCGACGCCTCGGATATGTCGATTCGCTTCGGCAACGGGCAGTGGGCGGGATATCAGAGCGAAAAGCTGATTTCCGGCCGAATGGTGGCGGTGTGCAGCCGGGCGTTTATCCGCCTGCACGGGCATATTGATACCCCGGAGCAGCTGCTGCAGATGCCGCTGCTGCATGACGAGGAGCGCAGCACCTGGAACCAGTGGTTTGTGCAGCAGGGGGTGAAGCGCCCGCCGCGATCGACGGGGCCGCTGTTCGAGGACGGACTGTTAACCCTCGCCGGCGTGCAGGCCGGGCTGGGCTGCGCGCTGATGCGCGAGCCGCTGATCGCGCCGTATCTCAACAGCGGCGAGCTGGTGAAAATCTTCGACGCGGCGATCGATGACGGCCGGGATTACTATCTGTGCGTGCGCCAGGACAGCGAAATGACGCCTAACGGCCGGCTGCTGCAGAGCTGGCTGCGCGGCGAGGCGCTGAATTAAGCGCCCTGGGAAGGCTGGCGGTGACGAATTTGCAGCGTCGCCGGCAGATAGCGCTGCAGCGGCTCCGGGGTGCCGCCGTCGATCAGCTGGCTGATGAGGTCATAGCAGTGCCAGGCCAGCTGGCGATTATCCTGCTGGACGGTATCAATGCGCAGCGACAGCGAGTCATACAGATAGTGATCGTCAAAGCTGGCGAGGTGGATGCCGGAATCCAGTAAATTATGCTGGCTTATATAGCGCAGCACCCCTTCCAGCAGGCCGCAGGCGGCGGTGAACAGCGCCTGAGGCGGTCGCCCCAGCCGCGCGCAGAGCGCGGCAAACATCTCGTAGCCGGAGCTGGGATGGTAGTTGCCGTTGATCACCCATTCCGGGCGGAGCTCAACCCCCGCCTGCGCCAGCCCCTGGGTAAAGCCGGCCAGCCGGTCCCGCGAAGGGGAGAGCCGCGGCTGGCCGCCGAGAAACCAGAACTCGTCGGCGTGCCGGGGGGCGATCCGCGAGATTAGCTCGGCGGTGGGGGCGATGGAGTCGGTCATCACCAGCGGCAGGCTGCTGCCGCTGGGGCTGCGGTCAAATAATACTACCGGCAGCTGTTCGCTGAGCTTGAGGTAATCCGCGTCGTTGTGCATGCAGGAAGCGACGATCAGGCCGTCAACCTGGCGGGCAATCATATTATTGACCACCATGCTTTCCTGGGCCGGGTTTTCGTCGGTGCAGGAGATCAACAGCTGAACGCCCGCCTCGCGGCACAGCATTTCCAGCTCGTGGGAGAAGACCGCGAAGCCGTAGTTGGTGATTTCCGGCACCACCAGCCCGATGGCATGGCTGCGGTTATCGCGCAGCGAGCGGGCGTGAATGCTCGGCTGATAGTGCTGCTCGCGGGCGATGGCCTGAACGCGTTCGCGGGTCTCCTGCGCCACGCGCAGCTCTTTGCCGCGGCCGTTCAGCACGAGGCTGGCGGTCGCCTTCGAAACGCCAGCCAGCTCGGCGATATCTTTAATGGTAACGCGTTTGGTTTTCATTACGACAGCATGCGCCAGAAATTAAAACGCTGATTCTACCATGCATGGCCGCAGCGGCCAGTAGCAGAATGCGGCCGGCGTCGCACCGCTGAAAATCAGTTCTCCAGGATAGGGCGGGAAGTAGCGGCTGCTCATCACGCCTTCGCCATCGTTGATGAACACTTCAATGCTTGAGCTATCGCCCAAAATCCGCAGCGTGCGCACCTCTCCCCGCCAGTAGCGGTAGAGCGCTTCGTCGGAGGCCAGGCTGCGTCGTTCGAGGCGAATGCCGTCGGCGTCGAGGATGAGCCTGAGGGCGCCGCCGAAATCCATCGCCAGCTCGTCGCCGGGGGGCACCTCAAAGATGATGTCCATTGGCGCCAGCGGCAGGACTGGCCCCTGCCAGCCGCGGGCCGCGCCGCGCAGGTCCGCCAGTTCGCGCAGCGGATGCTGGTAGAGTTTTCCGTCGCGTAGCTCCAGCTCCCGCAGGCAGGTCATCTGGTGGATCCAGCCGTGGGCGAGGGTCGGCTGGCGCATCTCTTCGCCGTCCGGAACCCCCATCCAGCCGACCAGCAGCCGCCGGCCGTCGGCTGCCAGCATGGTCTGCGGGGCGTAAAATTCGAACCCGGCATCCAGCTCATTAAGCGCGCCGTGGTCAAAGCCGGCGCTGGCGTAGTCGAAGCGGCCCGCCATCCATACGGCGGGGTAGGTGTTGAGGTAGCGGTCGGCCTCGCGGGCGATGCCCTGGGGGCAGCAGATCAGGATATGCTGGTCGGCGAGCGGGAACAGATCCGGACACTCCCACATATAGCCGGCATCGTGCAGGCCGTTGACGTCGCAGCCGGCAATTTCGCCTTCCGCCTCCCACTGGCGTAAATCCGCGGAGCTGAACAGCAGCACCTTACCGCGCTTTTGCAGATCCTGAGCGCCGAGGACCATGTACCAGCGGCCCTCATGCTGCCAGACCTTCGGGTCGCGGACGTGGCCGGTATAGCCCTTCGGCAGCGCCAGCACCGGGCCGCTTTTGCTAAAGGTGCCGTCGCTGTTTTCCGTCGCCAGGCACTGCCACGCGGTTCTGCTGCCGTCGTCAAACTTCACGTTGCCGGTGTAGCACAGGGTCAATTTTCCGGCGTTATCGACGGCGCTCCCCGAGTAGCAGCCGCTGCGGTCGTACTCTTCGTCCGGCATCAGCGCGATCGGCTCATGCTGCCAGCGCAGCAGGTCTGCGGAGCTCCAGTGCCCCCAGCACTTGAACTTATGATCGCAGGCCAGCGGGTTCCACTGATAAAACAGATGATAGCGCCCGGCAAATTCGATAAAGCCGTTAGGATCGTTCATCAGGCCGGTGGTAGGGGCCAGGTGCCACTGCGGATAGTGGCGATCGCGCAGCGCGCGCGGCTGGCCCTGCATTACGGCGCGTAAAATTGCCGGCAAACGTGAAGGAAGTGACATTATTCAGCGTCCGTTTTGTATTTCAGCAGCAGGGAAACGGTGAAGGCCACGCCGAAGGCGATAACCATCCCGATAATATAGTTCAGCAGCGAGCTGGCCTGCACGATAGCCATTCCCGGGATCGCCGTTAGCCCGACCGCGGTCATGTAGACGTGCATCGACACCACCCATGCGCCGCCCGCCGCGCCGCCGATAAGGGCCGCGATAAACGGCTTCACGAAGCGCAGGTTAATACCGAATATCGCCGCTTCGGTGATCCCGAGCATCGCGGAAAAGGCCGAGGGCAGGGTGATGGCTTTGATTTTGGCATCTTTGGTTTTAAACCATACCGCCAGACAGGCGCCGCCCTGGGCGACGTTGGCCATGGCCCAAATCGGCAGCAGGAAATTGACGCCGATCGACGGGTTGCCCAGCAGTCCGGCCTCAATGGCGTGGAAGCTGTGGTGAATGCCGGTGATGACGATAACCGAGTAGAGGCCGCCGAACAGCAGCCCGGCCAGCCAGCCGGCGTGGGCGATCAGGGTGCTAAGAATAAACGAGATGCCATCGCCCAGCGCGCGGCCGGCGGGGCCGATAATCAGCAGAGCGATAAAACCGGAAATGATAACCGTCAGGAACGGCGTCAGGATCAGGTCGAGGGCGTCAGGAATGACCCGACGCAGCTGTTTCTCGACGATGCTCATAAACCATACCGCCAGCAGCACCGGGAATACCGTGCCCTGGTAGCCGATCATGGCGATTTCCAGACCGAAAAAGTTCATCGAATGGAAACCGGCGGCCACGCCCCAGGCGTTGGTCAGCGCCGGGTGGGTTAAGATGCCGCCGAGGGTTGCGCCGAGGTAAGGGTTGCCGCCAAATTCGCGCGCGGCGGTGAAGCCAATCAGGATCGGCAGAATGATAAAGGCCGCCGAGCTGCACATATCGAGAATGATATAGATGGCGTTGCTTGGATCGACCCAGCCGTAGGTTTTTACCATCCCCAGCAGGCCCATCAGCAGGCCGGAGGCGACGATAGCCGGGATAATCGGAACGAAGATGTTCGATAGCAGGCGCGCAATACGCTGGAAGGGGTTGAGCTTTCTCGCCGCAATATTGGCGGCTTCCGACTTGCTGGACTCGCCGATCCCGGCGACCTGGATAAACGCGGCGTAGACTTTGTTGACGATGCCGGTGCCAAAGATAATCTGCATCTGACCGGCGTTATTAAAGCAGCCCTTCACCCCTTCAATTTCGCCGATGGCCTTCTTGTCGGCCAGCGAATCATCGACCAGCACCAGGCGCAGGCGAGTGGCGCAGTGCGCGGCGCTGGCGATATTTTCCTTACCTCCCAACAGCGGAAGCAGCGAGCGGGAAATGTGTTCGAAATCCATAGTACCCTCTGAATGCATTATTATTTGTTGGTTTTATTTCCGCGGCAGCAGAGGACTGATGCCGCGGTTTTAAGCTGGTTTCAGGCCCTTGCCGTCAGAACCAGGTCTCCATTTGCATACCGAACGACCATTCGCCGCCCGATTTAAAACCGCTGCTGCCTAAAGCGTCATCGCTGGCGTAATTATCCAGTTTTTTGCTCCAGTCCATCCAGGAGGTGTAGAGACGGATCTCCGGACGACTGAAGAAATCACCGATGCTGCCGACCTTAAAGGTCGGCGCGAAGGTGAGTTTATAGAAGCTGCCGTTCACCGCATGACGGTCGTTATAGCCCTCGGGTTTAAGATCCATATATTGGTAGCTGCCTTCGTAAGCGAGGGCGAAGTTCTGGTTGATCTCCTGAATCAGACGCATGTTGAGGGTTGCCCACTGGTAGCTGTCGCCATCGACATAACGGTCTTTACTGCTCTGCGCCAGTACCGCCGGGGCGATAAACCAGTTCTCGCTAAGCGGCGTGGTGCCGTAGCTGGCGAAGCGCCAGGTATTGGCGCCCGGACGCAGCGCGCCGTCGGAGCCGACGCCTTTTACTTCTGCGCCCAGACCGTGCCCGTAGAGCAGGGCCGTTTTGCTGCTCCCTTCCCGTAGGCCGTAAAAACTGTCGTTGTGCAAACCGAGTAGCGTATGTACCCCGGTATTTGCCGCATCGCCTTTGACCAGATTGCCGTTGGTATCTTTCCGCTGGTCATTATCTTTCGCCCGCATCCCGCTGACCATCACCTGCACCGGGCCGATGAAGTGGTTCATGCTGAGGATGTAGTTCTGCACGCTATTGCTCGAATCATCAATATCGCCGAAGTTGCGTCCGTAAAGAGAGAAGTTACTCCGCAGGCTGTCGTTCCACTTCACGTCGTAAATACCGCCGCCGGTACCCGCGAGGAATACCACGTCGGAATCGACCCAGTGAATATCGAAGTTGTCGCGGTCGAAGCGCTTACCGGCCCACAGGGTTGAACCTTTGAACGGTCCTTCGAAGGTCGGCAGGTTGCCCAGCTCTACGAAGGCCTGGCGAACGTTCAAATCGCTGGTGCTTGCCGTCCAGTCGTTGTAGGTGGTTTGTCCGTCGGCCACCATCACTTTGAAGCGGGTCGTCGCGCCGTTATCCAGGGTCTGCTTATGTTCAAGATTCATTTCAACATAGGTGTCGGCCTGGTTCCCCAGGCGGCCGATAGCCCCGCCGGTTTCCCCCGCCGGCGTCATATATGCGCCGGATTTAGTACTGGAGGCTGAGTCGTTCATGATTACGCCGGAGCGGGCGTAGCCGTGGAACTCAAAGCCGCTTTTTTCATCGGCCTTCTTCTCCAGCCGGGCGGTGCGCTGGGCCACCTGCTGGGTGTTGTCCTGGGTTTTCTGCTGCTGCGTAGTGAGCCGCTCAACCTTCTTCTCGGCCGAGTCGGCGCGGTTTTCCGCGGTCTGTGCCCGTTTTTCCGCCTCCTGGAGGCGTTTTTCCAGGGCGATCAGACGGGCTTCGATGGTGCTTAAATCCGTTTGCGCGTGGGCCGAACCGGCTCCGGTTAGCAAAGCAATAAGGACGGCAAGTGTGCGTTTTCTGTACATGCTGTTCGCATCCCAAAGGTGAAATTGAGTAATGTGTTTTTTTTGCTAAACCGGTTTAAGTTATATGTTAAACACGACAGCAGGCATCATGAAATTAATTTTGCTAAACCGATTTAATAATTGTGACGGAGGCGACAAAGCGGGCCGTCGGCAACGGCCCGCGGGGGATCAAAACGAGCGATCGAGATCGTGCAGCCGGGGGAGGGCGGTCATGGCGCCTTTGGCGGTGGTCGCCAGCGCGCCGCAGGTCTGCGCCAGCAGTAGCGCCGCCTCCAGCGACGCCAGGTCGGTGGGTATGCCGTTAGCGGCGAGGCTGGCGAGCAGTCCGGCGACGAAGGCATCGCCAGCGCCGGTGGTGTCGACGCTGACCACCGGTTTTGCCGCAAAGTGGATCGTCCGCTGCTGGAAGGCCGCCAGCACGCCGGCTTTGCCCTGAGTGACCAGCAGCAGATCCGGGCGGTAGCGCTGGGTTAAGATGGCGATACCCTGCGCCAGATCGCTGCTGCCGCTGATAAGGACCAGCTCCTCCTCAGAGAGCTTCACCACGTTGGCAAGCGACAGCGCCCTGTCGAGGCAGGCCTGCAGCAGCGCCGGGTCCTGCCACAGCTCCTCGCGAATATTGGGGTCGAAGCTCACCCGGCCGCCGACGCTTTTTATCTGCTCCATCGCCGCGAAGGTGGTGCCCCGGCTCGGCTCAGCGCTGAGGGAAATAGAGCAGACGTGGAGCCACTGGCGGGGGGCGAAGGTCGGTAAGTCCTCCGGCTGCAGGAAAAGATCGGCGCTGGGGCGCACCATAAAGGTAAAGGTTCGCTCGCCGTGGCTGTCGAGGTCGACCACCACGGTTGAGGTTCGCTGCTGCGGGTCGAGACGCATATGGCTCACGTCGACCCGTTCCTGCTCCAGCGTCTGGTGCATAAAGCGGCCGAAGGGATCGTCGCCGACGCGGCCGATAAATCCGCTCTCTCCGCCGAGCCGGGCAACGCCCACCGCGACGTTGGCCGGCGCGCCGCCGGGACACTGCAGCAGCCGTCCTCCGCTCTCCGGCAGCAGATCCACCACCGCATCTCCGACCACCCAAACTTTTGCGCTCATGCTCTTTTTACCTCGTTGCTAAACTATATTAAACCGGTTTAGCTTTTATTAAAGCATAGCCCGGCGCAGAGCGAAACGCCGGGATGCCTAAAGTGGGAGACGGGGCAAAAAACCGCGGCGCCGGGATGGACGCCGCAAAATGGCCGCCGGGCGCGTCCTGGCCGGGCGGGAACAGGCTCGTTTGGCGGGCGGTCATGACCTTTGTGCCGGTTACGGGGAATCGGTTCCGCGAATACGTCGCGGCGTTTTGCCAGAACGCTTTGCCATGCCTGCAGTCAGGGGAGAAGGCGACGCTGCCCGGCGTCGTTGTCGCCTACGCCGCGCTACCGACCAGGCCGTCAATTATCACCTGCATAACCCCCTGAGAGCAGGGCTCAATGCGTCCGCGCACGCCGTATACCTCGGCTAATATCTGCGGCGTGATAACCTGCGACGGCGGCCCCTCGGCCAGCAGGCGCCCCTCTTTTAACATCAGCACGCGGTCGGCATGGCGCAGGGCGATATTAATGTCATGCACCACCACCAGGGTGACGATGTTGCGTCTTTGGGTCTCTCTGCGCACCAGATCCATCACGTGGAACTGATAGTTCAAATCCAGCGCGCTGAGCGGCTCGTCGAGCAGCAGCAGCGCCGGCTGGCGGATAAGCGACTGGGCCAGGCCGACGAGCTGCTTCTGCCCGCCGGAAAGCCGGTCGAGATAGCTTAGCGCCAGATGCTCAATGCCGAGCTGGCGCAGCAGGGACATCACCTGCTGCTGGCTTTGGGCATCGTGCACGCCGCCGGCCGCGCGCTGGGCGACGATAATCGATTCCAGCACGTGCAGATGGACGCCCGCCGGCAGCGTTTGCGGCAGATAGACCACCTTTTCCGCCCGCCGGGCAAACGGCAGCGTCAGCAGATTCTCCCCGTCGAGCGACAGACTCGCCGGTCGAAGGACCAAGGCCGGCCATCGCCCGCATCAGGGTCGATTTACCGCTGCCGTTGGGGCCCAGCAGGGCGGTAATTTCACCGCGCGGCAGCTGCGGCACCGTCAGGTCGCGGATAACCTGGCGCTTCGGATAGCCGGCGCTAAAGCGCGCCAGCGCCAGCCCGCTCGAGATGCGTGAATTCATACGTTCCCCCGATGGCGCAAAATGATGCTCAGAAAGAACGGGACGCCCACCAGCGAGGTGACGATCCCGACCGGAATAATGGCGCCGGGGATCAGATTCTTCGACGCCACGGAGGCCAACGACAGCACCAGGGCGCCGATCAGGGCGCTGGCGGGGAGGTAAAAGCGGTGATCTTCGCCGAAAATCAGGCGCGCGATGTGCGGAGCCACCAGGCCGATAAAGCCAATCGGGCCGACGAAGGCCACCGAAATCGCCGACAAAATGCTGATCCGCAGCAGGGTGGTTAAGCGCAGGCGACGCACGTTGATCCCGAAGCTCATGGCCCGATCTTCGCCGAGACGCAGCGCCGTCAGCTTCCATGAGCTCAGCATCGATAGCGGCATCACCACCGCCAGCACCGCGAGTAAAATGCCGACCTTCTGCCACGAGGCGCGGTCAATACTGCCCATGGTCCAGAACACCAGCCCCTGCAGCGTATCTTCGTTGGCGACAAACTGCAGCATCGAGACCAGCGCGTTGAAGGTAAAGACCAGCGCGATGCCGAACAGGATCACCCCGGAGGAGGCCACCTGGGTCCAGCGGGTAATGCCGTCGAGCAGCAGCGCGGCCAGCAGCGCGAAGATAAAGGCGTTGGCCGAGATAAACCACTGGCTGGGGATCCCGGGAATGCCGATCCCCAGCACGATGGCCAGCGCGGCGCCGAAGGCCGCCGCCGAGGAGACGCCAAGGGTAAAGGGGCTGGCCAGCGGATTGTTGAGGATAGTCTGCATCTCCGCGCCGGCGAGGCCGAGCGCGAGGCCGACAATAATCGCCATCAGGGCGTACGGCATGCGGATATCCCAGACGATGACCCGCGTTCCGGCGCTGGCGCCGGCAGGATCGAGCAGGGTTTGCCACAGCGTATGCAGCGGCATCCCGGACGGACCCATCGTAAAATCGAGCAGCAGAGAGGCGATAATCAGCGCCGCCAGCAGCAGTATAAAACCGATGCGGCGGCGCACGATCCGGCGGTAGCTGGCCGTCACCTCCTCCCCGGTTCCGAGAGCGCCGAGGGCGGATTCAGTCGTCGAACTCATGGGCGCTTACTCACCTTGTTTCCAGGAAAAGACGAAGGGCAGATCGGGCAGAGAGGTGAAGTGGCGCACGATATAGCGGTAGCTGTCATCCGGGTTGAGGCTGCTAAACGCCTGCGGATAGATATCTTTCGCCAGATACTCCATGCCGACGATATTCCACGGATGGTTGTAGAAGTGGTGATAAATCCCGTAGGCCCGTCCGGCCTTCACCGGCGGAATGTCGCTGACGCCGGTTCGCGACAGCAGGACCTGAGCCTGGGCGTTCACCTCCTGCTGGTTAACCCGGTAGCCCAGCGGCAGAACCTGGCTGTTGCCGCGTTTTGAGCCGGTCATGATGTAGGCGTCGGGCTTCATGCTAATCACCTTCTCCAGCGCCACAAAGCCGGAGGCGCCTGGCAGCACCTGCGCGCCGATGTTGTTGGCCCCGACCGCTTCAACCAGCCCGCCCCAGCCGCTGTGTCCGTGGGTAAAGCAGCAGGCGTCGCTATTGCCCGCCAGCGCCTCGACGAAGACGTTGGCCTTTGGCGCGATGGCCGCGGTTTTCTGGCGAATGGTCTGCAGCTGCTGACGATAGTAGTCGGTATAGGCTTTGGCGTTGCTTTCGCGGTTGAGCACCTGGCCCAGCAGGTCGATGCTCGGGGCGGTATCCTTCGCCGGGTTCACTTCGTAATCGACAAACAGCACCGGAATATTGAGCGCGCTGAGCTTGCCGATCACGCCGCTCTCCTCCAGCGCCGGCTTCGCGCGCAGCTGGGCAATCATCAGGTCCGGCTGGCGGGAAATCACGCTTTCAAGGTCGATATTGCCCTTGTCGCTGAAGCCCATATCCAGAATGCTCGCCGCCTGCGGCCACTTTTGCTGCAGCATCTTCCAGGTTTCAACATCCTGTTTTTTCGCCAGATTATTCCAGGCAACCAGCCGCTTGAAGGGATTGTCCCGGTCGAGAAGCGCCAGCGCCATGATATCCCGCCCGTCCTGCAGGATAATGTGCTGCGGCTCGTGCTGGAGGGTAATGCTGCGGCCGTCGAGGTCGGTCACGGTGAGCGGGTACTGGGTGGCATAGCCGTACAGCGGAGCGGCGATTAGCGCAGTGAAAATAAGCGAACCTACTGATTTTATTGCCATAATGTGAGTTCCGTTTGCTAATTATAAATATAATGATTTTGATAATTATTCTCGTGTGAAAATAAACGGCAGCTATATGAAACGTCGATTTCATAAAATGTAACAACTTTGCTGGAATTTATAAAAGCGACCGCCATTGGCTGCTGATTGCCTAAAAAACAGGCAATCAGCGGCAGATTAAGTTTTAAGAACTATCCCTAAAGCCAAACGGCAGAATCTTGTGCCATGCTGAATGCGACTCATAACATTAAGCACGTTAGAGAGGAAATTATGAAAAAGGCAATGATTGCGTTATCTGCGATTCTGGTAGCAGCCCCCGTTTTTGCTGCAACCACCACACACGCTACTGATGAAACCGTCGCGGCGGCCCATGAAGGGGCGAACACGGCGAAGGAAAAACTGCATAAGGCCCAGAACGAAGGCGATGAGCTGAAGCTTAAGTCCAAACACGCGGCGGAAGGCAAAAGCGATAGCCTGAGCAGCAAGGTCAGCGAAGGCACGCAGAAAACCTGGAACAAGACCAAAGAGGGTACTGAGAAGGGTTGGGATAAGACCAAAGAAGGGACTGAAAAAGGCTGGAATAAAACCAAAGCCGCCACCGAAAAAGGCTGGGATAAAACCAAGCAGGGTGCTGAAGATTTAAAAAAGAAAGTCACTGAGTAATTTCTGACTGTTCCGCATAAAAAGGCCGCGTAAGCGGCCTTTTTTTATTGCGCTATTGCAGCCGCAAACTCACCGGGTCATTAAGGTTAGCTCCCCTGGATAATATGCCAGGAATACTCCTGGTTATCCTAATACTCACCGTTTCTCCACATTCTGGCGGTAAAAAGGAAATACATCAGGAGGTGGACAATGAAAAAGATTATTACTCTGGCGGTTATATTATCCTGCACGTTAACGTCGCTGGCCTACGCCGACGGCCCGAACGGCAACAAAGGCCCCGGCCAGCAGCAGGTATGGCAAAATGAGTCCGGGCACGGAAGAAGCGACGGCAATCGTCAGCAGGGTCCCGGCGGCGGGCCGCAGGGTAACCAGGCGAACGGCCGTCAGGATAGTGGCAATCATCGCGGGCCGAATGGCGGCGAGCAGTCGCAGCATCGTCAGGAGCGCCACGAGCAGGATCATTTTGCCTGGAACGGTCATGACTTCCGCAAAGGCCAGCCCGCGCCTGAGCGCTTCCGCGGCAATGCGTATCGGATTAATGACTGGAACGATCGCGGCCTGCCGGCGCCTCCTCAGGGGCAGCACTGGTCCTATATTGACGGTAACTACGTCCTGATTGCGGCGGCGACCGGGATCATCACCTCAATTCTGGTGAATGGTCTTCTCAGCAACTAACGGGCGATATCCCGGAGCGCTATGCCTTAGCGTCTCCGGGTGCGCCCACTGCGCGCCGCGGTCGGCGCGCGCTCCCCATCCCCAATCCGCACGATCTCAGGCACCTTTACTTAGCTTGTCACCCGGCCCGCGCCGTCGCCGTTAATCCTCGCCCGCCGCTGATAAAATTTCCGCGCGCCGTTTTGTCATAGAAGGTCACGATGGCAGCGGCTGCTTGCTGTGCGCGGAAATAGCCTGCCTGGCGGCGTGTTTTTTAATGCGCCGGGCGCCGCGGCAATGTTTGCAGGCCGGTTGTTAAGGCGCTGAATAATTATTAGTAAATAAGATGATGACGCCCTCAGGAATTAGAAATGCTGCTTGCATTAAACGCTTATCCAGATAAGTTATTTACTCTGCATATATTCTTCGTCCATCAGGTTTCAGCGCCTCTGGACCGTGAATTATGTCGATACTTTCACCCCATAGATTTTGCGCGGCATCAAGGCGCCAGCGCGGCGAGTCCCCGGAACTCAAGTCAGGTAAGCGGGGATTAGGCTGTGTCCCGTAATCACCTGAGCTATAGTAACTGTCTGTTTCCACAACATATTAAACTATGGCTCGCTACGACATTCCCGATGAAGCATGGACTATCATCCAACCCTTTCTGCCAGCAGCGTCTGCCTCTCCACAGGCCGGGCGTCCGTGGGCGGAGCATCGTATGATCATCAACGGCATGTTCTGGGTGCTGTGTTCAGGTGCACCATGGCGTGATTTACCTGAACGGTACGGCCCATGGAAGACCGTTTATAACCGCTTTAACCGATGGTCAAAATCGGGTGTGATTAACATTATTTTCAACAAGTTACTTTCAGACTCTGGATGCACATGGCCTCGTGGACTGGTCGGCCACTGCACTGGATGGCAGCAATATCCGGGCGCTGAAATGTGCTGCCGGTGCGCAAAAAAACAACCCGATATCACCGGAGATAATGGGCTGGGTCGCTCTCGCGGTGGTTTTGGCACCAAAATTCATCTGGCGACAGACGGAAGTGGTCTGCCGTTAAACATCGTACTGAGTCCCGGTCAGGCTCACGAAAGCCAGTTTGCACAACGTCTTCTGGACGGTATCGGTGTTCAGCGCCAGAACGGAAGTATCAAGCGCCGTGGTCATGCAGTACTGGCTGATAAAGCCTACTCCGGACATGCGTTACGTAACGAACTGAAAAGAAGAGGGATAAAAGTTGTCATCCCGCGTAAATCCAATGAAAAAATGGCCACAGATGGTCGTTCACCACTCGATCGTGAAGCCTACCGCAATCGCAATGTTGTTGAGAGGTGCTTTGGTCGCCTGAAAGAATACCGCCGCATTGCCACACGTTACGACAAAACGGCGAGGAATTATCTGGCGATGGTGAAACTGGGTTGCATCCGATTGTTTTACAAGAGGTTATGTAATTAAGGGACACAGCCTAAGATTATCCTCGTCGATCGCAGCCAGAGCCACCTGTGGAAGCCGCTGCTGCATGAGGTGGCGACCGGATCGCTGGATGCCGGCGTGGACGCCCTGAGCTTTATGGCGCATGCCAGTAAGAACTATTTTGAGTTCCAGCATGGTTCCGTTATCGATATTAATCGCGACGCGAAAACCATCGTGCTGGCGGAGCTGCGCGATGAAAGCGGCGAGCTGCTGGTTGCCGAACGCACGCTTGGCTGGGACACCTTAGTGATGGCGCTGGGCAGCACCTCTAACGACTTTAATACCCCGGGCGTGAAGGAGAACTGTATTTTCCTCGATAGCGCCGAACAGGCAAAGCGCTTCCATCAGCAGATGCTTAATCTGTTCCTCAGGCATTCGGCTAACCCGCAGGATCCCGGCAAGGTGAACATTGCGATTGTCGGCGGCGGGGCGACCGGCGTCGAACTGTCGGCGGAGCTGCACAATGCGGTGAAAGAGCTGCGGCGCTACGGCTATAAGCGCCTGAGCAACGAGGCGCTGAACGTCAGCCTGGTTGAAGCCGGGGAGCGTATTCTGCCGGCGCTGCCGGAGCGCATCTCCCTGGCGGCGCGCGACGAGCTGACGAAGCTGGGCGTCAAGGTACTGACCCAAACCCTGATTACCCGCGCCGACGCGCAGGGCCTGCATACCAAAGAGGGCAAGCTGATTAGCGCGGACCTGATGGTGTGGGCGGCCGGCATCAAGGCGCCGGACTTTATGCGCGAGATTGCGGGCCTGGAGACCAACCGAATCAATCAGCTGGTGGTTGAGCCGACGCTGCAGACCACGCGCGATGCCAATATTTTTGCCTTCGGCGACTGCGCCGCCTGCCCGCGTCCGGAGGGCGGATTTATTCCCCCGCGCGGCCAGGCGGCGCACCAGATGGCTCTCTTCACGGCAAATAACATTATTGCCCGGATGAAAGGCCGACCGCTGAAATCCTTCGTCTATCGCGACCGCGGCTCGCTGGTCTCGCTCTCCGGCTATACCACCCTCGGGAGCATTATGGGCCATCTGCTGCCGGGGCCGATGATGGTGGAGGGGCGTCTGGCGCGCTTTGTCTACGATTCGCTGTACCGTATGCACCAGGTGACGCTGCACGGCTATGCGAAAACCGGCCTGCTGATGCTCTCCGGCGGGATCAACCGCATCATTCGTCCGCGCCTCAAGCTGCACTAACGATGAGATAACCTCCCGGACGGCGGCGGTCCGGGAGGCGTTAAATCCGGAGACAAAACCCTCCACGTATCATGCTCTAAAATCAGCAGATTATTGTTTTTCCCCTCAGCGGAGGCGATTACGCTTGCCTGAGTGTCGATAATGAGTATAGTTCTCATTCTTCTTTTGGTTTGCAGGCTAAGTAGGGAATGACCTGCGTTAGTGAGTTGCTCACAGGGAAACAGCGAAGGCGTAGGGTGGGGCTCGGTACGATAAGGCTGAAGAAAACAATATCGGCCAGGAGCTTCCATCAGGTCATTGATTTTGTAAAGGATACCTCCTGTGAAATACGCTATCCCGGCCCTCGCGCTGGCTATCTCCGCGGTTCTGAGCGGCTGCGCCGCTACCCATACCCCTCCCGCTGCTCAACCGGCTGTCGAAACCACCGCCGCCGCCACCGCGGCGCAGTCGCTGAAGCGCGAGCTGGCCGAAGGTCTCTACGAAATGGCGCTGAGCCCGAAAGGCGATGCGCTGTACGTTGCCAGCGCGGAAGGTTTTAAAGACGTGCAGGGCGGAGCGGTCTATAAGCTCGACCCGAAAACGCTGAAAACCATCGGCCTGAGCCACACCGACCTGAAAAACTTTGCCGTCCAGATAACCCCGGATGGCGAAACGCTGTTCGTCACCAACTCGCTTGACGGCGGCATCAGCGCCATTGACACCGCCACCGGCAAGGTCAAAAAGCGCCTGCTGTTTAGCGAGCGCAACGATAAAGGCCTGCCGTACGGCGCGCGTCAGATCCTGCTGCTGGACAATACCCTCTACGTCGGCGCCGTTGCCGATCCGGCGCAAATCTGGGTGGTCGATGCCAACACCCTGAAGCTGAAAACGCGGATTAAAAACACCGGCAAATGGATGACCGGCCTGCACTATTCCGCGCAAACCGGGCGCCTGTACGCGGCCAACGGCGGCGGAGAAATCCTCGTGATCAACCCGCGCAATAACCGCATTGAACAGCGCTGGAAGCCGCTGGGCGACAAGCCGGCGCTGCTGCTGAATATCGCCGAAGATAGCGAGACCGGCCGTCTGTTCGTCACCGATAACTCAAAAGCGAAAACCACCCTGGTGCTGGATATTCACAGCGGCAAGGTGATTAAGCAGCTCGACGTGGGCGACTCGCTGTCGGTGCTGTTCAACCCGAAACGCAACGAGATTTACATCTCCCAGCGCGAATCCGGCAAGGTCATCAGCCTCGACGGCACCAGCTACGCGCAGAAGCGCGAGTGGGATATTCCGGCTAACCCCAACAGCCTGCTGCTCTCAGCCGACGGTCAAACGCTGTTTGTTACCGTCAAGCAGCCGTTTAATAAAGATCATTCGACCAAAGGTCCGGACAGCGTTGTCCGCATCGACCTGACGAATTAATAAATAAAATTGGCCCGCCAGCGGGCCTTTTGTTGCACTTTATTCTCCTCCAGGGACAAATTATGCACGTCACTCATTCTTCATCCTTCCCACTGCGTAAAACGCTGCTGGCGCTAACGATTGGCGCCGTCGCCCAGGGCGCGGCGGCGGACGACGCGGCCGGCAGCAAAAAAAGCGAAGAGGTTATGGTCGTCCAGGCGAGCGAAGGCGGCGACTTTAAAGCCGGCGGCGATCTGGTGGTTCCGGCCTTCCTCGATGGACAGATTGCTCACGGCGGCCGCCTCGGCATGCTCGGCGAACAAAAGGCGATGGACGTCCCCTTTAACGTCATCGGCTACACCGCCAAACTGATTCAGGACCAGCAGGCGCACACCATTGCCGACGTGGTCAGCAACGATGCCGGGATCCAGCTGGTCCAGGGCTACGGCAACTTTGCCGAAACCTACCGCATTCGCGGCTTTAAGCTCGACGGCGACGATATGACCATGGGCGGCCTCGCCGGGGTGGTGCCGCGTCAGGTGATGGATACCCAGATGCTGGAGCGCGTGGAGATCTTTAAGGGCGCCAATGGCCTGCTCAACGGCGCCGCCAGCAGCGGCGTCGGCGGGATGATTAACCTTGAACCGAAGCGGGCTGAGGATATTCCCACCGCCCGGGTGGGCGTCGACTACACCTCCGATTCTCAGGTTGGCGGCAGCCTCGACCTCGGCCGTCGTTTTGGCGACGATAACCAGTTCGGCGCGCGCGTAAACCTGGTGCATCGCGAAGGCGAGGCGGCGGTGGAAAACGACCGCCGCCGTACGACGCTGGCCTCTCTGGGGCTGGACTATCGCAGCGACCGCTTGCGCTCCTCGCTCGATTTTGGCTACCAGAAAAAGACCTTCCACGGCGGGGAGATGGGGGTTAACGTCAGCGGCGTCGACTTCGTGCCCGCGGTGCCGGATAACCGCAAAAACTACGGCCAGAAGTGGGGCTATAGCGATATCGAAAACGAATTCGGGATGGCGAAGGCGGAGTACGATCTCAGCGACAGCTGGACGCTGTACGGCGCCCTCGGCGGCCAGCATTCGCACGAGACCGGCACCTACAGCACGGCGAAGCTGCTGAATAAAAACGGCGACGCCACCGCCGGGCGCCTGGATACCAACCGGATTATCGACGCCTTCAGCGGCATGGGCGGCGTGCGCGGCAATTTCAACACTGGCGCAATTTCCCATCAGATCAACGTCGGCTACTCGGCGCAGATCAAGCGCGATAAAACCGCGTGGCGGATGTCGACGAAAAACCCGGCGATCAATATTTATGACGGCCATGACGTGCCGATGCCGGATAACACCCTTTTTGGCGGCAACTACTTCGACCCGCTGACCACCTCGCGCAGCCGCACCCAGGGTTGGTTGCTGAGCGATACGCTGGGCTTCTTTAACGATAAGGTGCTGCTGACCGCCGCCGCCCGTCATCAGAAGGTGGTGGTGCGCAACTACAGCAATAAAACCGGCGTGGAAGACCCCACTTCGCTTTACACCCAAAGCCGCTGGACGCCGACCGTTGGCCTCGTCTACAAGCCATGGGACGAGATTTCGCTCTACGCCAACCACACCGAAGCGCTGCAGCCGGGGAGCGTGGCGCCGAATACCGCCGCCAACGCCGGACAGAGTACCGGGATCGCACACTCGAAGCAGAATGAGGTGGGGGTAAAAATTGATTACGGCACCGTCGGCGGCTCGCTGGCGCTGTTTGAAATCAAAAAGCCGAACGCGATTTCCGATGCCAACGGCTACTACGGTCTGGACGGCGAGCAGCGCAACCGCGGCGCCGAGCTGAACGTCTTCGGCGAGCCGATGCTGGGGCTGCGCCTCAACGGCAGCATGCAGTGGCTCGACCCTGAGCAGAGCAAAACGGCTCAGGGCGCCAACGACGGTAAAGACGCGGTGGGGGTCTCGCGCTTCTACGCGGTGCTGGGGGCCGAATATGACATCAAGCCGGTCGAGGGCCTGACGGCGACTGCCCGGGTTAACCACACCGGTTCGCAGTACGCCGATGCGGCGAATACCAAAAAGCTCGACAGCTATACCACCCTCGATCTGGGAGTTCGCTACCGCATGCGCCTCAACGCCGATCGTAACGAGATGGTCCTGCGCGCGGGTGTCACCAACGTCACCAACGAGAAGTACTGGTCCGGCGTCGATGATTCCGGCACCTATCTGTCGGTGGGCGATCCGCGTACCCTTCGCGTATCAATGAGCTACGATTTCTAAGCCCAAACCGCGGGGCGGGCCCGAACGGCTCGCCCCGCATCGCCGGCAACAAACGCATCTGCGGCTTGAAGTCGGACGAGCATAAGTGTAAAAGGTGCCCCTTCACTAAAACTGACAGGGGATCGACGTGAAAGACGCGTCAACGCAGTCGGACGCCGCAGAGCAGAGCGGCCCGATGCTTCATCGCGGTTTACAGAACCGACATATCCAACTCATCGCCCTCGGCGGCGCTATCGGCACCGGCCTGTTTCTCGGCATTGGTCCGGCGATTCAAATGGCGGGACCGGCGGTTCTTATCGGCTACGCCGTCGCCGGGATCATCGCCTTTCTGATCATGCGCCAGCTTGGCGAAATGGTCGTGGAAGAGCCCGTCTCCGGCTCGTTTGCCCACTTTGCCTATAAATACTGGGGCCCGTTTGCCGGCTTTCTTTCCGGCTGGAACTACTGGGTGATGTTCGTGCTGGTGGGCATGGCGGAGCTGACCGCCGCCGGCATCTACATGCAGTACTGGCTGCCGGACGTGCCGACCTGGGTGTGGGCCGCAGTCTTCTTTATTATCATCAACGCCGTCAACCTCGTGAACGTGCGCCTGTACGGCGAGGCGGAGTTCTGGTTCGCGTTGATTAAAGTGCTGGCGATTGTCGGAATGATCGGCTTCGGCCTGTGGATGCTGTTTGGCAGCCACGGCGGCAGCAAGGCGGGATTCGATAACCTGTGGCGTCACGGCGGCTTTCTGGCCACCGGCTGGCACGGCCTGGTGATGTCGCTGGCGGTGATTATGTTCTCCTTTGGCGGCCTCGAGCTGATCGGCATTACCGCGGCGGAAGCGCAGAACTCGGAAAAGAGCATCCCCAAGGCGGTGAACCAGGTAGTCTACCGTATTCTGCTGTTCTATATCGGTTCGCTGGTGGTGCTGCTGGCGCTCTACCCGTGGGTGGATATCAAATCTGACAGCAGCCCGTTCGTGATGATTTTTCATAATCTCGACAGCAACGTGGTGGCTTCTGCGCTCAATTTCGTCATCCTGGTGGCCTCGCTGTCGGTCTATAACAGCGGCGTGTATTCCAACAGCCGGATGCTGTTCGGCCTGTCGGTGCAGGGCAACGCGCCGAAGTTTCTCGCCCGGGTCAGCAGGCGCGGCGTGCCGGTCAACTCCCTGATCCTCTCCGGGGCGATCACCTCCCTGGTGGTGGTGCTCAACTACCTTCTGCCGCAAAAGGCGCTGGGCCTGCTGATGGCGCTGGTGGTGGCGACACTGCTGCTGAACTGGATCATGATCTGCATGGCGCATCTGAAATTCCGCGCCGCGCAGCGCCGCAGGGGGCGCGAGTCGAAGTTTAAGGCGCTGCTGGCGCCGGGCGGAAACTACCTCTGCATCGCCTTCCTGGCGCTGATTCTGGCGCTGATGTGCACTATCGACGGAATGCGGCTGTCGGCCATTCTGCTGCCGGCGTGGATCCTGTTGCTGTTTATCGTCTTCAAGGTGCTGCGCCGCCCGGCGTAACGCCCGCGGCTCCGTCGTCCGGCGGAGCCGTTATCCTTTATTGTGATCTTCTTCGCGCTTAGCGCATTTGCTTAAGGATCTTCTTCTTGTAATCGATTACTTTGTTTGTCGAGCGGTTTTGTAATCGATTACTTTTTGAGGGCGGTCAAAATGGTAGCAACAGCAGAAGGTCGTGAAAGTGCCCGCGTACAGCACCGGTTTCTGGTGCCGCGCCTGTCGTTAATGATGTTTATGCAGTTCTTTATCTGGGGGAGCTGGTCGGTGACCCTCGGCCTGGTGATGACGCGCTACGATATGGCGCTGCTGATCGGCGATGCGTTCTCCGCCGGGCCGATTGCCTCCATTTTATCGCCGTTTGTGCTGGGGATGCTGGTCGATCGCTTCTTCCCGTCGCAGAAGGTGATGGCGGTGATGCACCTGGCGGGGGCGGCGATCCTCTGGTTTGTTCCGCAGGCGCTGGTTGCGCAAAACGGCGCGCTGCTGATCGGCCTGCTGTTTGGCTATACGCTGTGCTATATGCCGACGCTGGCGCTGACCAATAATATCGCTTTCCACAGCCTGGCGAACGTCGATAAAACCTTTCCGGTGGTGCGCGTCTTCGGCACCATCGGCTGGATTATCGCCGGGATCTGTATTGGCGTCACCGGCATTTCCGATACCACGGCGATCTTCACGCTGGCGGCGCTGTGCTCGGTGGCGCTGGCGATCTACAGCCTGACCCTGCCGCATACCCCGGCGCCGGCGAAAGGGCTCCCGGTGCAGCTGCGCGATCTGCTGTGCGCCGACGCCTTTGCGCTGCTGAAAACGCGCCACTTCTTTATCTTCTCCCTGTGCGCCACGCTGATCTCCATTCCGCTGGGCACCTATTATGCCTACACCGCTTCTTACCTGGCGGACGCGGGGGTAGCCGATGTCAGCACCGCGATGTCGTTCGGCCAGATGTCGGAAATTTTCTTTATGCTGGTGATCCCGCTGCTGTTCCGCCGCCTCGGGGTAAAATATATGCTGCTGGTGGGGATGATCGCGTGGTTCGTACGCTACGCCTTCTTTGCCCTCGGCGTCAGCGAAGAGGGGCGCTTCCTGCTTTATCTCGGCATTCTGCTGCACGGCGTGTGCTACGACTTTTTCTTTGTCGTCGGCTTTATCTACACCGACCGGGTGGCGGGGGAGAAGGTAAAAGGCCAGGCGCAGAGCATGATCGTGATGTTCACCTACGGCATCGGCATGCTGCTCGGTTCACAAATTTCCGGCGCCCTGTATAACCGGCTGGTTGCCGGGCAGGCCGTACCGCAGGCGTGGGTCACCTTCTGGTGGATCCCGGCGGTTGCGGCGGCGGTTATCGCACTGATTTTCCTTTTCTCTTTCCAGTATCGCGAGCAAGAGCAGCGCTAATTATTTCGGAGGTGGTGATGAGAACTATCAAGGGGCCGGGCATTTTCCTGGCGCAGTTTATCGGCGCGCAGCCGCCGTTTAACACCCTCGACGGGCTGGCGGAGTGGGCCGCGGGCCTGGGCTATCGCGCGCTGCAGATCCCGTGCAATCATCCGGCGATCTTTGACCTTGAGCAGGCGGCCGCCAGCCAGACCTACTGCGACGACGTTAAGGGGCGGCTGGCGGATCGCGGGCTGGTGATTAGCGAGCTCTCCACGCACCTGGAGGGGCAGCTGGTGGCGGTGCATCCGGCCTACGACGCGGCGTTTGATGGCTTTGCGCCCGCCGCGCTGCGCGGAAATCCGCAGGCGCGGCAGCGCTGGGCCGGCGAAAAGCTGAAACAGGCGGCGATCGCTTCCGGGCGGTTAGGCCTGGCGGCGCACGCCACCTTTTCCGGGGCGCTGGCGTGGCCCTATTTTTATCCCTGGCCGCCGCACAACCCGCAGCTGCTCGAGGACGCGTTTAGCGAACTGGCCCGCCGCTGGCGGCCGATCCTCGATTCCTTTGACGAGCAGGGGGTGGATCTGTGTTACGAAATTCATCCCGGCGAAGATCTGCACGATGGCGTGACCTTTGAGCGTTTTCTGCAGCTGGTGGATAACCACCCGCGCTGCAATATGCTCTATGACCCCAGCCATCTGCATCTGCAGCAGATGGACTACCTGGCCTACATCGACATCTATCATCAGCGGATAAAAGCCTTCCACGTCAAGGACGCGGAGTTCCGCCGCGACGGCCGCTGCGGCGTTTACGGCGGCTATCAGAACTGGCTCCAGCGGGCGGGGCGCTTCCGTTCGCCGGGGGACGGGGAGATCGATTTTCAGCGTATTTTTAGCAAGCTCGCCGAGTATGACTATGCGGGCTGGGCGGTGCTGGAGTGGGAGTGCTGTCTGAAAGAGGCGGAAGCCGGCGCCCGCGAGGGCAGCGAATTTATCCGCCGCCATATCATTCCGGTCTCCGGGCGGGCGTTTGACGATTTCGCCGCCGGAAGCGAGGTGCGGGGATGATTCAGGTCGGCATTATCGGCAGCGGGTTTATCGGCCCGGCGCATATTGAGGCGCTGCGGCGGGTGGGCGATATTGAGGTGGTGGCGCTGGGCGACCACAGTCTGGCGCAGGCGGAGCAAAAGGCCCGCCAGCTGAACGTAGCCCATGCTTACGGCAGCGTCGAAAGCCTGCTGGCTCATCCGGGCCTGCAGGTGGTGCATAACTGTACGCCGAACCATCTGCATGCTGAGATTAATCGCCAGATCCTGCGCGCCGGGCTGCACGTATTCTCGGAAAAGCCGCTGTGCATGCTGCCGGAAGAGGCGCGCGAGCTGGTGGCGCTGGCGGAAAAGGCCGGGGTGGTGCACGGCGTGAGCTTTGTCTACCGCCAGTTTGCGATGGTTCAGCAGGCGGCCAGTATGATCCGCGAGGGCCAGGTCGGGCGGCTGTTTTCGGCGCACGGCGGCTATTTACAGGACTGGATGCTGCTGCAAACGGACTACAACTGGCGGGTGGAGTCGGCGCTGGGCGGGGCGTCGCGGGCGATGGCGGATATCGGCTCGCACTGGTGCGATACGGTGCAGTTTATGACCGGACGCCGCATCACCGAGGTGATGGCCGACCTCTCCACGGTATGGCCGACCCGCCGGGCGGCTTCGCAGGGAGATGCTACCTTCGGCCAGCAGGATGGCGGCCGGGGCGACGAGGGACGGGCGGTAGATACCGAAGATCGGGGATCGGTGCTGGTGCGCTTTGATGACGGCAGCAAAGGCTGCTTCAGCGTCTCGCAGGTGAGCGCCGGCAGGAAGAATCAGCTGACGGTTGAAATCAGCGGCAGCGCCGGCTCCCTGGCGTGGGATCAGGAGATCCCCCAGCGGCTGTGGGTCGGCCAGCGCGGTCAGCCAAACCAGATCCTAAGCGATGATCCTTCCCTGATGCTGCGGGACGTTGCCGGCAGCGCGCACTTCCCCGCCGGTCATATCGAAGGCTGGCCCGACGCCTTCAAAAACATGATGCTGAGCTTCTACCAGGCGATACGCGCCGGGGCAATGCCGGATGCGCGCTCCCGGCGGTTCGCCTCGTTTTATGAAGGGGCGGACGTGATGTATATCGTTGAGGCTATTTTGCGCAGCCATCAGCAGCAGCGCTGGGTCAGCGTCGAGAGGTAGCGCGGGGATTATGCGCCGCCTGAGGCGGCGCATTGACGGGCTATTTCACGCCGAGGTAGCCATCGAGATAGGCGGCGGAAAGCTCGCGGCCAAACAGCTGCGCGTCTTTATCCTCCATCGATGAGGTCCACTTATCGTCAGACTTACGGTCAAAAGAGTGCTCAGTCTTCGTCCCCTGGCTGGCCTGCTGCTTAATCTGCTCGGCCCGGCTTCTGGCGTCGCTTTCACTCATTCCCGCCGCGCGATCCGCTTTGCCGAGCTGATAGATTTTGCTGAACGTCGGCAGATTTAAACGGTAATTATCCTGAACATTGACGGCAAAATTACCGCCGACAAAATCAGAGCGATGGGAGACAAAATAGTAGGCGTGGCGCTCGGGGGAAGGCTTTGAGGCGCTGCAGCCGGAAAGAACGGCCGCCGCGCAGGCGATGGCGATAATCGTTGATTTTAATTTCATGGTAACATCATCCCTAATTGTTGATATTTAACTAATTGAAATTTAATTATTATTTATTAATAAGCGGCGCAAAAAACGCTCCGTTTGCGTCTTCCTGCAGGCCTATTTTGCATAAAAAAAAGACAGCGTAAACGGCAGAAGAGAATAGCCCTGATAATTGATAGTTTTTGCCGCCGCCATATTCGCGAACAATTTTACGGCCCGGGCGGGCCATCGCGCCGCCGCCGACGGATGCTGGATGCCTGCGGCACGCTCATTTATGATAGCCTGCGTCATATTACGCTTATCGCAGGAAGTGCAGCCCCTATGTCAATTCAGAAAATTGCTCGTCTGGCGGGCGTCTCGGTGGCGACGGTATCGCGCGTGCTCAACAACAGCGAGAGCGTTAAAGAGAAAAACCGCGAGCGCGTGCTGCAGGCAATTGCGGAAAGTAACTATCAGCCCAATCTGCTGGCCCGCCAGCTGCGCACCGCCCGCAGCTACATGATCCTGGTGATGGTCTCAAATATTGCCAATCCTTTTTGCGCCGAGGTGGTGAAGGGGATAGAAGAGGAGGCCGAAAAGCACGGTTATCGTATTTTACTCTGCCACTCCGGCTCCGATTTGGCGCGCTCGACTTCCGGGCTGCGGCTGCTCTCCGGGAAAATGGTCGATGGCGTGATTACGATGAACGCGCTCGCCAGCCTGCCGGAGCTGACCACGCTTATCGGCGACGCGCCCTGGGTGCAGTGCGCCGAATACGCCGACGCCGGCAATATCTCCTGCGTGGGGATTAACGATCTTGATGCGGCCCAGGGGGCGGTGCTGCGCCTGGCGCAGAGCGGTCGTCAGCGTATCGCCCTGATTAACCACGACCTGAGCTATCGCTACGCCCGCCTGCGCGAGCGCGGCTATAAAAGCGTGCTGCACGTGCGGGATCTCAGCTACCAGCAGGTGGCCTACGCCAGCGATCTCAGCGCGGCGGCCGGCAAAGCGGCGATGGAAACCCTGCTGGCGGCGAAAGAGCGGCCCGATGCGGTTTTCGCGGTGGCGGATTCACTGGCCGCCGGCGCGCTGCGGGCTATTGCCCTGGCCGGGCTGCGGGTGCCGGAAGATATTGCGGTGATCGGTTTTGATGGTACCGAGCTGGCGGAGATGGTCTCGCCGCAGCTGACCACCGTTGAGCAGCCGTCGCGCGATATTGGCCGTACGGCGGTGACTCTGCTGCTGAAGAAAATCGATAACCCGACGGCGCAAGCCGAGCGGGTGATGATTGACTGGCGCGTGATTACCCGCGCCAGTACCTGAGGTCAGGCGCCGATACTCCCGGCCAGCGAGCGAATGTCGTTGCCGGTGGGCGACTGGTGAATGCGCAGGCCAAACTCATCGACCACGGCGAAGATGTGGTCGAAAATATCGGCCTGAATGCTCTCATATTCCGCCCACACCACGGTGCTGGTGAAGCAGTAGATCTCAATCGGCAGGCCGTTGGCGTCCGGGGCCAGCTGGCGCACCATCATCGTCATATCCTTACGCAGCCGCGGATGATTGCGTAGATACTCCTGCAAATAGGCGCGGAAGGTGCCGATATTGGTCATCTTGCGCAGGTTGAGCACCGAGAGGTCGGCGGCGTTTTGCTGATTCCACAGGCTGATCTCCTCGTGCCGCGAGTTCATATAGGGTTTCAGCAGTTTCGCCTGAATTAACCGCTGCTGCTCCTGCTCATCGAGAAAATGGATGCTGGTGGTGTCAATATTCAGGCTGCGCTTAATTCGGCGGCCGCCGGAAGCCGACATGCCGCTCCAGTTCTTAAAGGAGTCAGAAACCAGCGACCAGGTCGGCACGGTGGTGATGGTGTTATCCCAGTTGCGGACCTTTACCGTCGTCAGGCCGATATCGATAACCGCGCCGTCGGCGCCGTATTTCGGCATTTCCAGCCAGTCGCCGAGCTTGAGCATGTCGTTGGCGGAGAGCTGGATACCGGCGACCAGGCCGAGAATCGGGTCCTTAAACACCAGCATCAGCACCGCGGCCATCGCGCCAAGGCCGCTAATCAGAATAGCCGGCGACTGGCCAATCAGCAGCGAAATCACCAGAATCCCGATAATAATGGCGCTGACCAGCTTAATGCCCTGGAATATGCCCTTCAGCGGCAGCTGCGACGCGGTGGCGAATTTCTGCGAGAGATTGAATACCACGTCCAGCAGCGAAAAGAAGGACAGCAGGGCATATATCATCACCCACAGCTGAGCGCCGGTGGTTAATATCCCGGCGGCTTCGCTGCCTTTTTGCAGCCACAGCACCGCCTGCACGTTGACGATAATACCCTGGAGGGTAAAGGCCAGCCGGTGAAACAGCTTGTTCTGGGTAATGATCTGCAGCCACAGGTGGCTGCTGGCCTGCGCGCGCTTTTCGAAGGTCCGCAGTACCACCTTGTGCAATATTAAATGGACAACAATGGCGGTCAGAAAAATAATGCCGAAGATAATAATGAGCGAGGTCGTAGGGGTAATTTTGATGCCTGCTGCGGCGATTTGCGATATTAATTCCTGCATAACGTCTCCTTTACATCCAGCGGTTATGATGACCGTTGGATGTCTATTATGCAAATCTCCGCCGCGCGCCGGTGAATTATGAGGCGGCGGCCAGCGAGCGAATATTCAGATGATGACGCAGGCGCAGGGCGATGGCGCCGAGTAGCAGCATCATCCCCACCTCAACCGCCAGAAAGTCGATCAGCGCCAGCGCGTAGTCGCCGCCGCTGCGCCGGGCGAGGGCTAAAAACAGCGAACCGAGCAGCGCCGGACCCAACCCCAGCGAGGCCTGCTGCAGGGTGCTGAGGATCGCGCTGCCGGCCCCGGCGTCGCTGGCGCTGATGTCGCGCATCCCGATACGGTAAAAGCTGTTGACGATCAGCGCCTGGCCATAGCCGACCAGCGCGGTAGCGGGCACCAGCGCCAGGGGCGAGGTGCGGATGCCGAAGTGATAAAAGGTCGCCATCAGCAGCAGCAGGCCGATAATCTGCACCGTCAGGCCGATCAGCAAAATGCGGCCCATGCTGTAGCGGGCAATCAGCTTCGGCGCGTACAGCGCGGAGACAAAATAGGCAATCCCAAGGGCGATAAAGCTGTTGCCCGACTGCCATGGCGCCATCCCCATTCCGGCCTGCATGGTCAGCGCCATGCAGAACATAAAGCCGGACCAGGCGCTGAAAAACAGCAGGGCGGTGGCCATGCCGAAGCGAATGCTGGTGAGCCTGAGCAGGCGCGGAGGCAGCAGCGGCTGCTCGCCGCGACGCTGTTTGCGCAGCGCGCTTACGCGCATCCATGCCAGCAGCGGCAGCACCGCCGCCAGCATCAGCTGCAGCGTCCACGGCCAGTGCAGCTCCGGCCCCAGCGCCATCGGGAACAGCAGGCAGCAGAGGATCAGCGCCAGGCTGAAGGTGCCCTGCCAGTCGATTGTCGAGTGGCCTTCGCGGCGCGTTTCCGGCACGTAGCGCTGGCTAAAGGCCAGCACCAGCAGGCAGATCGGCACGTTGATAAAGAAGGCGTTGCGCCAGCCCAGCCCGGCAATATCCGCCGACACCAGCCAGCCGCCGCCCATCTGGCCGACGATAAACGCGATCCCGCCGATGCCGCCGTAGAGGCTGATGGCGCGCGCGTGGGCGCTGCCCTTGAGGGTGACGTGCAGGGTGGCGAGGATCTGCGGGACGATCAGCGCCGCCCCGGCGCCCTGCAGCGTGCGGGCCGCCAGCAGTTCGCCGATGGAGCTGGCCATCCCGCAAAGCAGAGAAGCGACGCCGAATAGCGTCACGCCCCACATAAACAGGCGCCGGCGACCGTAGTTATCGCCGAGCTTGCTGCCCATCGCCAGGCACACGGCAAAGGCGACGCCGTAGAGCGCGACGATCAGCTCCAGCTGGGTGGCGCTGGCGTCCAGCGAGCGGGTAATTGAATCCAGCGCGACGTTGGTGATTGAAGTATCAATCAGCGGCAGCATCTGACCGGTCAACAGCAGAAATAAACCGGCACGGCCGGGTGAAACAGCAGACGAATTCATTGGATCTCTCCATTGCGTCATTCAGCGGATGGACGTAGCATCAACGATAAATTAAACGGGTACCAGTTCCTGCTTATACTGGTATTGACACTACCATGCTGGAGGTCATATGACCGTAATGCCGCAACGCGCGCCGCTACCGGTTGCGCCCGACGATAGCCGTAAGCAGCTGGGCGCCTTTCTGCGCGCCCGCCGTGAGAGCCTCGATCCGCAGCGTCTCGGCCTGCCGCGCGTCGGGCGGCGGCGGACGCCCGGCCTGCGTCGCGAAGAGGTGGCGATGCTCGCCGACGTCGGCGTCACCTGGTACACCTGGCTGGAGCAGGGGCGGGACGTTAATCCCTCGGAATCGGTGCTGGCCGCGGTGGCGAATGCGCTGCAGTGCAGCCCGCTGGAGACCCGGCACCTGTTTGTGCTGGCGGGAGTGACGCCGCCGGAAGCCGCCCAGGTGCCGGTATGCGAAGGGATCAGCCCCGGCACCCGGCGGATGCTCGATAGCCTGATGCCGCAGCCGGCCAGCATCCAGAAGCCGAACTTTGATATCGTGGCGTGGAACGAGAGCTTTTGTCGGCTGATGGGTCTCGATTTCGCCACCCTCCCCGAGGAGGATCGCAACTGTATCTATCTCTATCTGACCAACGCGACCTGGCGCAGCCGGATCGAAAACCGCGACGTGCTGCCGACCTTTGTCTCCTATTTTCGCGCGGCGATGGCCGAGCATCGGGGCGATCCGCTGTGGGAAAATAAGCTGGCGCGCTTTTTCGCCGCCTCGGCGGAGTTTGAGGCGCTCTGGCACCAGCGCTACGAGGTGCGCGGCGTGGAAAATCAGGTGAAAAACTTCAACCACCCGCAGCTGGGGCGCTTCAGCCTGCAGCAGATGTACTGGTACTCGGCGCCGCGCAACGGCTCGCGGCTGCTGGTCTATCTGCCGACGGATGAGGCCGGCGAGCGGGCGCTGGCGTGGCTGGATAACCAGGGCTAAGAGGGCGTCGATCCTGGCGCCGGTCGTGCGGGCGGGGTATCCATGAGCCAGTTTCGCGTCGTCGCCGTTCCGTCCCGGCATGCCGCGGCGCGCTTTCCGTGTCATACTTACGCGATATTGCCGTAGGGATATGACTATCAATGAAAGTGACGCGCAGGCAGGAAAAGATTATCCGCGAGGCCCTGAGCCGCTGGCAGCAAGATCACGTTATCGATGAACGGATGCAGCAGCACTTAAACGCGCATTTAGTTCGTTCTTCCTTCGACTGGCAGCGCCTGAGCCGCTACGCCTTCTGGACGGCGCTGGCCTGCCTGCTTATTGCTCTGGGCAGCCTGTTCGCCGATAGCGCCATGATCGACTGGCTGGTGAGCCTGTTCAGCGACTCGGCGCTGGCGCGTATTGCCCTGCCGACGATGATCGCCGTGGCGTGTTACGCCTGGGGCTTTCGCCGCCAGCGGCGAGAAGCACGGTGGCACTACAGCACCGAGGCGATTCTGTTTACCGGCGTTGTGTTTACCGCGGTGGCGCTCTGGCAGCTCGGCTTGCGGCTGGATGACGGCAGCGGCCATATCGCCCCGCTGTTCCTCGTCGGCTGTGCGATTTACGGCGCCATTGGCTACGTCGGCCGATCCGGGCTGGTATGGCTGTTTTTCCTGCTGGCGCTCGGCAACTGGTTCGGTGCGGAAACCGGCTATGTATCAGGATGGGGCGCCTACTGGCTGGGGATGAGCTACCCGATTCGCTTTGTGCTGTTTGGCGGCGCGCTGCTGGCGCTCTGTTTTGTGCTGCAAAAGCGGTTGCGCCAGCGTCGGCTGTTTAGCGTCAGCAAGGCTATGGGCCTGACCTACCTGTTTATTGCGCTATGGATCCTGTCGATTTTTGGCAATCACGATCTGGAAAGCTGGTACGACCTTTCGCCGACGCGGCTGCTGCCGTGGGCGCTGCTGTTTGGCGCGGCGGCGGGTATCTGTCTCTATATCAGCCTGAAAACCGATGACGGCATGCTGCGAGGGTTTGGCCTGACGTTCCTCGCCATTAATCTCTATACCCGCTTTTTCGAGTACTTCTGGGGGAGCATGCACAAGGTGGCGTTCTTCCTGATTCTGGCGGCGTCGCTGGCCGCGCTCGGCCGCTACGCGGAAAGAATCTGGCACGCCGGCGAGCGGCGTGCCGGGGACGATTAAATCTCGGTGATGGTGGTCGCCTGCGGCAGGCGTGATTTTGGCAGCGCGGCGTTGAAATCTTCGACGCTATGATGGCCAACCGGTACCACCACCAGGCTGGTGTAGCCCTGCGCTTTGAGATCAAATTCCGCATCCATAATCGCCAGGTCGACGCCTTCGATCGGCACCGCATCGAGGCCCATCGCGGCCACGCCGAGCAGGAAATTACCGACGTTCAGATAGACCTGTTTGGCCATCCAGTGGTTGGCGTCGTTAAGATCTTTGCGGTGCATATCGGCAAAGAAGGTGCGGCCCTTGTGGTTACCCGCTTTGGCTTCCGGCGTCGCGAAACGGCCGTCGGCTTCTTCCTGGTCGACCACGCGCTCCAGCCAGGCATCGTCCAGCTCGGTTTTTGCGCAGAAAACCACCACGTGAGAAGCATCGAGAATTTTACGTTCGTTGAACACGTAGGTGCCGCTGGCCGCTTTAGCCACCCGCGCTTTGCCTTCATCGCTGCTGGCAACGATAAAGTGCCACGGCTGGGAGTTGGTGCTCGACGGGCTGAACTGCAGCAGCGTTTTCAGGTTTTCCGCCTGTTCTGCGGTCAGTTTTTTGCTGGCATCAAATGCCTTGGTGGAGTGGCGCTTTAGGGCGACGGAAACGATATCCATAACTCTTCCTCAGGTTTAATCTCAAGATAATTTGAGTTTACAGCCCCTTACGGAGCGTTCGGTGCAGGAAGAGTACAGCGATGTCGGGGAAATGATAAGAGACAAAAATGCGATAACACTTATCGCGCTGCGCTGAAAATCACTCGGGGCGCAGCCGCTGCCGCACTTTTTTCGGCAGCTTGTTCACCACCTGGTTCCACGAGTCGTCAACCAGCTCCGCCAGCAGATCTTCGCTGATGTCGGCGCCGGGAACCACGGTAATCCAGTGCTTCTTGTTCATGTGGTAGCCCGGCTCAATGCTGCGATAAATCTCCTGATTCAGCAGCGATTTTTGCGGCTCGGCCTTCAGGTTCACCAGCGCCCGGCCGCGAATGTTCATGGTCAGCATGAAAATGCGTCCGCCCACTTTAAACACGTCGTACTCCGGGCCGAACGGCCAGCAGTGCTCGGTGAAGGGGTAGGCCAGCGCGATGCGGTGGGCGCTGGCGTGCAGCGCTGCGGGGGTCATCAGGCGGCGTCCTCATGCAGCGCCTGCCACATGGCCTCAAATCCGAGCGCGATCAGCTCCCGGGCGCGCTGCGGGTCGTGGCTGGCAAATTCGATAGTCGTTTCCGCCAGCGACAGAAACAGCGCGTCGCAGAAGGCGCGATTGGCGTCGCTCTGGAAGATAGCCTTGATCGACAGACTGGCACATCTCGTTGAGTTCGGGGAACATCTCTTTAACGCGAGTTCGCGTTTCGTCGGTGATCCTTTCGCTAAGCGCCATCCGGCGGATGGCCTTGTTCTCCGTCGGGTGGCGAATACCCCAATCGATATAGCCGTTCCAGATGTTGCGCGCGTTCTCTTTTGGCCGCTTCTCGTTCGGCGTCAGCCCGGCCACCATCGAGGCGACCAGACCCGTTTTGATAGAGAGGTACAGCTCGTTGAGCAGATCGTCTTTGGTGGCGAAATAGCGGAACAGCGTCCCTTCGGCAACCCCCGCGCTGCGGGCTATGGCCGACGTTGAGGCGGCAATACCTGACTGGGCGAAGGCGGCGGTTGCGGCCTCCAGTAACGCCTGCTTTTTATCTTCACTCTTAGGACGAGCCACTGCATTTTACCTCGCACGTAATTAAACCCGGATCTAAGCATGCCAGGTCATGGCACTGCAACGGTGTATGTCAAAAATTGAAAATCGTCTTGACGACTTTCGTCTTCTTCCTAATAATGAGTGCTTACTCACTCATAATCAAGTCTTATAGCAAAACCTTTGGGTCAGTCAGAGGGTTTCGCCTGGTCCGAATATGAATCCTGTCATCGTCAGCGTGGTCGCCATCATGTTATTAGCCTCAGCAACAGCTTTACCGTTTGTGTTAAATGCCGGGTTTGGTAAGGCGCCGCAGGGCGCACAGCTTAGCCTCGTTGAACAGTCGCCGCACTATCGCGACGGCCAGTTTCATAACCAGTCTGCCCACTCCGAGCTTTAACGAAGAGAAAAATATGCTGGTCGCGATGTGGGATTTCCTGATGACCAAACGCGAAAACGCCAGGCCGCAGCAGCCGCTGCCGCTGGTTAATACCGATCTTGCCGGCCTGCCGGCGGGGGAGGACGCGATGGTCTGGCTCGGCCACTCCTCCTGGTTTTTGCAGCTGGCGGGCAAACGCATCCTGATTGACCCGGTCTTCAGCAGCTATGCCGCGCCGTTTTCGTTTATCAACAAAGCCTTCCCCGGCGACTACCCGTGGCGCGCCGAGCAGATGCCGGAAATCGATCTGCTGATTATCTCGCACGACCACTACGACCATCTCGATTACGCCACCATCAGAGCGCTGATGCCGAAAATTAAGCGCGTGGTCACGCCGCTGGGCGTCGGCTCGCACCTGCGCTACTGGGGAATGGACGGGGCGATTATCAGCGAGGCGGACTGGAACGAGTCGGTGAAGGTCAGCGATGAGCTCACCGTGCACGTCCTGCCGGCGCGCCACTTCTCCGGGCGCGGCCTCAAGCGCAACCAGACGCTGTGGGCCAGCTTTATGCTGGTGACGCCGCAGCAGAAAATTTACTACAGCGGCGATAGCGGCTACGGCCCGCATTTCAAGGCCATCGGCGAGCGGTTCGGCGGGGTAGATCTGGCGATTATGGAAAACGGCCAGTATGACCAGGACTGGAAATATATTCATATGATGCCGGATGAGACGGCGCAGGCTGCCGATGATATCGGCGCTCGCGCGGTTTTACCGGGACATGCCGGGCGTTTCGTGCTGGCCAGACACAGCTGGGACGATCCCTACAAACGGCTGGCTGCGGCCAGCGAAAAACGGGCATGGCGTTTACTGACGCCCATGCTGGGCGAGCCGGTTTGGGTCGCCGATAAGACACAATCATTTAATGCCTGGTGGCGGTAATCGCCAGTGTGCTTTAAGAGGAGAGAGGACTTATGACTATTTCCGCTCAGGTGATTGAGACTATCGTCGGGTGGATTGATGACAATTTGCATCAGCCGCTGCGTATTGATGATATTGCTCGCCACTCCGGTTACTCAAAATGGCATCTGCAACGACTGTTTTTACAATATAAAGGGGAGAGTCTGGGGCGCTATATTCGTGAACGTAAGCTACGGCTGGCGGCGCGCGATCTGCGCGATACCGACCAGCGGGTTTACGATATCTGCCTGAAATACGGCTTTGATTCGCAGCAGACCTTTACCCGCATCTTTACCCGGACGTTTAACCAGCCGCCGGGCGCCTACCGCAAAGAGAACCACCATCGCGCCCATTGAGACGCATCCGCCGGGGGAGACCGGCGGATGCTTTTCTTACCAGGCGTAGTTCACCGTCGCCGTTACCGTTCTGCCAATACCGTAGAAACAGGCGCTATCGCTGGCGCACGATGCGACGTATTTGGTATCGGCGATATTATTCACGTTGAACTGCACCTTCGCCCCCTGCAGGCGCGGGCTCAGCTCGCCTAGCTCATAGCTCACCATCGCGTCATACAGATCCACCGCCGGCACCTTGAAGGTGTTTTTGGCGTCACCGTAGCTGGTGCCGATATAGCGCATGCCGACCCCGGCGGTCAGGCTTTTCAGCACGCCGCTCGGCAGCGTATAGCTGGTGAAGGCCGACGCCATATGCGTCGGGATACGTGCCGGCGTTTTCCCTTCGGTTCCCGCCACGGTGGTGCTGACGGTTTCGGCGTCGGTCCAGGTGTAGGACGCAATCAGGTTCAGATTGTCGAACACCGTGGCGTGCGCCTCGGCCTCAATCCCTTTCGAGCGCACTTTGCCGCTGTTTTCAAACCATCCCGCCGCGCTGTTGTAGGTGGCGACGTTGCTCTGGGTCAGGTCGTACATCGCCAGGGTCATCAGCGCATTCTGGTTTGGCTGATACTTCAGGCCCACCTCCAGCTGCTTGCCTACGCTGGGATCGAACGGACCGACTCCCGGCGCCCGGTTGGTTTGCAGGTTCGGTTCAAAGGAGGTGCTGTAGCTGATATACGGAGAGAGGCCGAAATCAAAGGCGTACAGCAGGCCGGTACGCCAGGTGAACTTGCTGTCGTTTTTCTGGCTACGGCCGGCGTTGGTAAAATCGGTAGTCCGCACTTCCGCCCAGTCATAGCGGCCGGAAAGCAGCAGCTCCCAGTTCTCCCAGTTCAGCTGATCCTGCAGATAGACGCCCAGCTGGTCGAGATTCTGCTGCTCGTCGCTGGCGGTGCTGAAGGTACTTTCGTCGACGTTAACGCCGTACGCCGGATGGCGCCAGTCGAGATCGTACTGCGATCCGCCGGCGCGGCCGAGGTACTGTTTATCCTTGCTGGTTTTATAGTCCAGCCCGCCGATGGCGGTATGCGTCAGCTGGCCGCTGGTAAACTGCGCCTCAAGCTGATTATCAATGCCGAACTCGTCGGTCTGGCGCTCCTCGCGCTGGGCGCGGCGCGACAGAACCGAACTGTTGGCGTCGCTGGTGGTGTACACCAGATAACGATACTTCTGCTTGATGGTGGCGTAGCGCGCGTTCTGGCGCAGGGTGAAGGTGTCGTTAAGCTGATGCTCAAACTCATAGCCGATCATCGTTTGCTCGCGCCACGACTGATTATAGTTAGGGTCGCTGACGTTAAAATCGCGTGGAATATAGCTGCCGTCGACGCTGCTGACGGTGCCGTAGCGCGGCAGGAAGTTACGGTAGCCGGCATCGGGATCTTTTTGATAGCTGGTGAGCAGCGTGAAGCGGGTGGCCTGGTTGGGATACCAGGTCAGCGCCGGCGCAATCGCCATCCGCGTCTCTTTGTAGTCGTCGACCTGGTTATTCTGGCTGCGGGCGATACCGTTCAGGCGATACAGCAGGCTGCCGTCATCGTTCAGCGGGCCGCCAAAATCGAAGGCTCCTTCGGCCAGATTGTTATTGCCGGTGCGGAACTGCACTTCGTGAACCGGCTGACTGGTGGGGCGTTTGCTGGTCATGCTGATAAGTCCGCCGGGATTGACCTGACCAAACAGCACCGAGGCCGGGCCGCGCACCAGCTCCACGCGCTCCAGCAGCCACGGATCGAAGGTGCCGGTTTGCGAGGAGGCGGTGGCGCCGTAGCTCAGGCCATCGAGATACTTCGGCACGTAGCTGAAGCCGCGCACGAAGACTTCGTCATTGCGATTGGAGGACCCGCGATACTCGGTAAAGACGCCGGCGCTGTAGCGCAGCGCCTGGGATACCGAGGTGACGTCGAGGGCCTTCATCTGATCGCGGGTGACCACCGAGACCGACTGCGGCGTTTTGATCAGCTCGGCGGCGGTTTTGGTGGCCGACAGCGTTTTTGTCGCCACGATGCCGCTGAGCGGCGCGGTAGGATCTTCGCCGCTGCCCGCCGTGACCACCAGCGTCTCCTCCGCTGCCCGTACCTGCCCCGCGCATGAGGCCAGCGCCAGACCCGTGACCCAGAGTTTTGTTATTTTATTATTTTTAAACATATTTTTAGCTACATCCTTGATTTTAATTGCCATAGAAAGCCGTTCTTCCGTTAAGAGGAAATCTAACGGTCATCACTAACCGGATAGATGTTATTGCAAATCATTCCCATTTGCATTAGCGTTGGCAACAAATTCTTACAGGGATAATCGGGCAATGAAGATGGCATGGAGTGGTCTGCTGGTGGGGATGAGCGCGCTACCGGCGGCGGCAATGAACTGCGAGTCTCCCTCGCTGCAGGGGGAGTTGCAGGGAAAATTCGATGCCAGCGGTGAGGTCTGTTTTGACCTGCCGACGTTGGGTGAAAACTACGTCACCGCGACCCTCTCCGGGGTGACGGATGCCCGCCTGCTGGATGAGCACAGCCGCCGCCTGCGCACGCTGCTGGCGGGCGGACCGGCGGACGGCGAACAGACGCTGCTGTTCTCGCTGCCGGTAAACCGCCCTTCGGCGCTGTTGCTGCACGGCGAAGAGGGCACCCGCTGGCGCTTTCAGTGGCGGATGAAGGAGACGACCGCGCTGGCGAAAAATCAGCCTCTGGACCCCGTTAGCCCGCGTCTGCAGCGGCTGATGCGGGAGCTGGCGGCGGGAGGCTCAACGGCGGGCTTCTGGCTGGAGCGCGAGCAGGAGGGGACGCCGATGGTTGAGGCGTTGGACGCGGGCCATAAGCGCGTCACCTTCCTGTGGCGCGGGGCGAGCCGCAACGTGTTTATCCTGGGATCGCCGGCGGGCGATCACGATCCGCTGTTTCGTCTCGGCAGCTCCGACGTCTGGTTCCGCAGCTACGTGGTCCCGGCGGACACGCTGATGCAGTACAAGCTGGCGCCGGACGTGCCGGTGATTGACGGCAGCGCGCGCGACCAGCGGCGGGCGATTCTGGTCAGCGCCCAGGCCGATCCGCTGAATCCGCACAGCGTCAACGCCGCCAGCGATCGCTGGAACCGCTATTCGCTGCTGGCCCTCAACCCGGCGCGTTTCTGCACCCCGCAGCGGATGGCGCAGCCGCTGCGCTACGGCACCCTGACCCGCCATCAGCTGTACAGCGACTTTTTGCAAAATAGCCGGGAGGTGTCGATCTATCGCCCGCGCCTGCCGCAGCCGGCGCGCTGGACCCTGATGCTGTTCGACGGCAAAACCTACCAGGATGAATACCGCTTCGCCAACGTCCTCGATAGCCTGATCGCCAGCCACGCGCTGCCGCCGGTGAACGTGGTGTTTATCGATAGCCTCGATCACCCGCGGCGGGCCAAAGAGCTGCCGCCCAACCCCTTCTTCGCCGACTTTATGGCCCACGAGCTGCTGCCGTGGCTGCGCCAGCAGGGGCTGAACCCGACGCGGCAAAAGACCGTGGTCGCCGGTTCGAGCTACGGCGGCCTGGCCGCTTCATGGGTGGCGCTGCGCTATCCGCGCCAGTTCGCCAACGTGATCAGCCTGTCGGGGTCGTACTGGTGGGCGCCGAAGGGGGAGGAGGCGAGCTGGCTGACGCGGCAGTATCAGCAGTCGCCGCGCTATCCGGTGCGCTTCTGGCTGCAGGCGGGCAGGTTTGAGACCGCGGGACCGGACGGCGGGATTTATGCCAATACGCTGGAGTTTGAGCGGGTGCTGCGCGACAAAGGCTATCGCGTCAGCTTCCACCCCTTCTCCAGCGGCCACGATTACGCCGCGTGGTGTGAGGCGCTGGTGGCGGGGATGCGCGATTTTACCGGCCTAACGCTCAAGGGAAAACCAGCGGCGCCAGATCCAGCGCAGCACCACGTATTCAATCGCGCCCAGCGCTAAAAACCACAGGCAAAACAGCAGGGTGTAGAACTGGTTGAGATCGAGCAGATGAAAGGTCGCAACCAGCTTCTGCGCCAGCGTTAGCCCAAGGGAGGGGGCCGGCAGCAGCAGGCAGGAGAGCAGCGCCAGCAGCAGGATACCGGCGGCAGAGATCAGCGTTTCAAGCGGATGTTTCATTACTTGTTAATCGTCAGTTAAAAAACATATTGTCGGGCAAAATATTATTTAACGCAATATTCTTTCGCCGGCTATTATTCTCGCCTCTTTGTATTATCTCTGATGCTCCATTTTTAATATTTCTGTTAATTTAAATCGAAATTTTTGTGATTAAGTTAATAACACTTTAATGTAAATTAAAGTCATTATTAGATCGTCGCTTTTACAAAACTATAGGTGCTGTAGCCCACCAGCGTGGCGATCAGGATGGCCAGCAGGACGTACAGCGCCAGTCGGCGTCCGCGGTAGATTTTAGACATAATGGGCCTCGTTTAATATAGGTTTATTAATCTTCTGTAATAGTTGCTGTGAGAAACAACTTAACACATTTTTTAAATTTTGCGAGAGATTAAAGATTTCCCCTGAGTCATTTCTCTCGCCCCGTGAAATTATAATCTTTCATTGGCCAGAAATGATTTCAGGTTTTCCGCTTCACGGCGTTTATAAGGAAAATTTAATTTGAGCAGAATGATAAATCCCCGCAGCGCGCCCCCTTCAGGAGAGGCCGCAGAGCGCCTGAAAACCTGGGGCCCTAACGCGCTGCCGGAAAAGAAAGGCAAGCCGGGCTGGCTGCGCTTTCTCGCGCACTTTAACGACGTCCTGATTTTTGTCCTGCTGGCCGCCGCCGCGCTCACCGCGGTGATGGGCCACTGGGTGGATACGCTGGTTATTCTTGGCGTCACCGTTATCAACGCCCTGATTGGCCACGTGCAGGAGAGCAACGCCGAAAAATCCCTGCAGGGCATTCGCAATATGCTCTCCAGCGATGCGCGGGTGCAGCGCGGCGGCAGGCATGAAACGGTGGCGACCCGCGAGCTGGTGCCGGGCGATATCGTCCTTCTGCGCGCCGGCGACCGCGTCCCGGCGGACATGCGCCTGATTGAAACCCACAGCCTGCGGGTGGAGGAGGCGATCCTGACCGGCGAATCGACGGTGGTGGATAAAACCACCGACGCGCTGCAGGGCGAGCTGCCGCTGGGCGATCGCACCAATATGCTGTTCTCCGGCACCACCATCAGCGCCGGCGCCGGCGTTGGCGTGGTGACCGCCACCGGCCAGCAGACCGAACTCGGCCATATTAACCAGATGATGGCGGGAATTGAGAAGCACCGCACGCCGCTGCTGGTGCAGATGGACAAGCTCGGCAAAGCGATTTTCGTCATCATCCTCGCGATGATGGCCGCGCTATTCATCTTTAGCCTGGCGCTGCGCGACATCCCGATCGGCGAACTGCTGCTGTCGCTGATTAGCCTGGCGGTGGCGGCGGTACCGGAAGGTTTACCGGCCATCATCTCGATTATTTTATCCCTCGGCGTGCAGGCGATGGCGCGGCAGCGGGCGATTATCCGCAAGCTGCCGACCGTCGAAACTCTCGGGGCGATGACCGTGGTGTGCTCGGATAAAACCGGCACCCTGACGATGAACGAAATGACCGTCAAAGCGATCGTGACCGCCGACTGCTGCTACCGCGTCGAAGGCGACAGCTACGAGCCGCGGGGCGATATCTGCCTCGAAGGCAGCGACGAGCCGGTGCAGATTCAGCCGGGCAGCGTGCTGGAAAGCTGGCTGCGGACCATCGACCTGTGCAACGACAGCCAGATTATTCAGGACGAGCGCGGGCTGTGGGGCATCACCGGCGGGCCAACCGAAGGCGCGCTGAAGGTGCTGGCGCCGGTTGACACGCATCTGATTGCCAAAATTCCGTTCGATTCGCAGTACAAATATATGGCTACCCTGCAGCAGATTGGCGATGAGACGCGGGTGCTGATGACCGGCGCGCCGGACGTTATTTTCGCCATGTGCCGCCAGCAGATGAGTAAGCAGGGCGCGGTGCCGTTCGACCTGCAGTACTGGGAAGATGAGATGGCGCGCTTCGCCCGTCAGGGCCTGCGCATGGTCGCCGCCGCCGGCAAGCCAGCCGCCGCCGGCAGCGCGACGCTGACCCACGATGATCTGCGCGAAGGCATGGTGTTCCTCGGCATTGCCGGGATGATGGATCCGCCGCGTCCGGAAGCCATCGACGCCATTCACGCCTGCCAGAACGCGGGGATCCGCGTGAAGATGATCACCGGCGATCACCCGCAGACGGCGATGAGCATCGGCCAGATGCTGGGAATCGCCAACAGCAGCGAAGCGATGACCGGCTACCGCCTGGAGCATATGGATGATGCCGAGCTGGCAAAAGCCGCCGTCGAGTACGATATTTTCGCCCGCACCAGCCCGGAGCATAAGCTGCGGCTGGTGAAGGCTCTCCAGGAGAGCGGCGAAGTGGTCGGGATGACCGGCGACGGCGTCAACGACGCGCCGGCGCTGCGCCAGGCCGACGTTGGTATTGCGATGGGGATTAAAGGGACGGAAGTCACCAAAGAAGCCGCCGACATGGTTCTGACCGACGACAACTTTGCCACCATCGCCAGCGCGGTAAAAGAGGGGCGTCGGGTCTACGACAACCTGAAAAAAACCATCCTGTTTATCATGCCCACCAACCTGGCGCAGGGGCTGCTGATTATCATCGCCCTGCTGGCGGGAAACATTATTCCGCTGACGCCGGTGCTGATCCTGTGGATGAACATGGCGACCTCCACCACGCTCTCCTTCGGCCTCGCCTTTGAAGCCGCCGAGCGCAACGCCATGAACCGTCCGCCGCGTAAAACCGGCCAGCACGTGATGGACGCCTTTGCCGTCTGGCGGGTGGCGTTCGTCGGCACGATGATCGCCGTCGCCGCCTTTATCCTTGAGGCCTGGCTGGCGCCGCGCGGCCACAGCCCGGAGTTTATCCGCACCGTGCTGCTGCAGATGCTGGTGACCGCCCAGTGGGTGTATATGATTAACTGCCGCAGCAGCGACAGCTTCTCGCTGAACATGGGCCTGCTGCGTAATAAAGGCATTTGGCTGGTGAGCGGCGTGCTGCTGCTGATGCAGCTGGTCATCATCTACGTCCCGCTGATGCAGACGATGTTCGGCACCGAAGGGCTGCCGCCGCGCTACTGGTTTGTCACTCTCGCCATCGGCGTGGCGATGTTCCTGGTGGTGGAGGTTGAGAAGCGTCTGACCCGCCGTTGGCGTAAAACCGCCTGAACCTTCGCGCCTCTCCCCGTTCGGGAGGGGCGCGATAACGTCAGCAAGGAATTCCCCTCATGAAAAAAATACTCCGCTGCGCCTTACTGGCCTGCGGCCTGGCCGGCAGCACCCTCAGCGCCGCCGCCGCCGCGCCGGCGATCCCGGTCCGCGTGGCGACCGTCGAACGCGCCGCCCACGTCGATGAACGTCAGCTTCCCGGACGGGTCGAGGCGATTCACGCGGTCGCGATCCGCGCCCGTACCGAAGGCGCCATCGTCCAGCGCCATTTTGCGGACGGACAGTACGTCAGGCAGGGCGAGCGCCTGTTTACCCTTGACGACGCCCAGCCCCGCGCCGCGCTGGCGCTGGCCCAGGCCGAGCTGAAAAGCGCCCGGGCTTCGCTGCGCCAGGCCGAACAGCTGCTGAGCCGCTATCAGCGCCTGAAAAACAACCACTCGATTAGCCGCAACGATGTCGATAACGCGCAGATGTAGCGCGATGTCGCCGCCGCCGCCGTGGAGCAGGCGCAGGCGCGCGTTGCCGCGCAGCAGATTACGCTCGGCTATACGCGCATTGACTCGCCGGTGACCGGGCGCGTGGGCCACAGCCTCTTTCACGTCGGCAGCCTGGTCAATCCGGCCAGCGGCACGCTGGTGGATATCGTCCAGCTCGACCCGATCCGCGTCTCTTTCGCCTTAGATGAAAACGCTTTTTATCGTAAAGCGGGGCAGCACGACGATATTGGCGCGCTGAAGCAGGCGTGGCAGGCATTGATTGCCCCGGGCGGCGAGCGCGAAGAGGGCGTACTGACCTCGGTTGATAACCGCATCGACAGCCGCACCGCCAGCGTGGTGATGCGCGCCGAGTTTGCCAATCCGCAGCATCGCCTGCTGCCGGGCGGCAGCGTGACGGTGATTTTGCGCCCGCGCCAGCAGCAGGAAAGCCTGACCATCCCGCTGGCGGCCGTGCAGCAGGACGTGGAGGGCTTCTACTGCTGGGTGCTGACGGCAAATGACACCGTCGCGCTGCGTCGGCTGACCCTCGGCGAGCAGCAGGGGCAGCGCTACGCGGTCGCGCAGGGGCTGGACGTCGGCGAGCGGGTGGTGACGGAAGGCGTACAGCGCCTGCGTGACGGTACTGCCGTGCGGCTACTGAAATAAGGAAGGAGAAGGGATGCTGACGTTTTTTATCCGCCGCCCGCGCTTTGCGATGGTGATTGCGCTGCTGATAACCTTTATCGGCGCGGTAGCGCTGAAGCTGATTCCGGTTGAGCAATATCCACAAATTACGCCGCCGGTGATCAACGTCAGCGCCAGCTGGCCGGGCGCCAGCGCGGGAGACGTGGCCGAGGCCATCGCCGCGCCGCTGGAAACCCAGCTCAACGGCGTTGACCATATGCTGTACATGGAGTCCACCAGCTCCGATGAGGGAACCTACAGCCTAAGCCTGACCTTTGCGGCCGGCACCGACCCCGACCTGGCGGCAATTGACGTGCAAAACCGCGTCTCGCAGGCGGTGGCGCAGCTGCCCGCCGAGGTGCAGCAGAACGGGGTGCAGGTACGCAAGCGGGCGACCAATCTGCTGTTGGGGATCAGCCTCTATTCGCCGACGGAAACGCTCTCGCCGCTGTTTGTCAGCAACTACGCCAGTACCCAGGTGCGCGAGGCGCTGGCCCGGCTGCCGGGCGTCGGCGAGGTGCAGATGTTCGGCGCCCGCGACTACAGCATGCGCGTCTGGCTGCGTCCGGATCGCATGAATGCGCTCAACGTCACCAGCGAAGATATCGCCCAGGCGCTGCGCGAGCAGAACGTGCAGGGCGCCGCCGGGCAGGTGGGGACGCCGCCGGTGTTTAACGGTCAGCAGCAAACGCTGACCATCAACGGTATCGGGCGCCTGAGCGATGCGGCAAGCTTCGGACAGATAGCGATCCGCAGCGGCGAGCAGGGGCAGCTGGTGCGCCTTTCCGAGGTGGCGACTATCGAGCTCGGCGCGCGCAGCTACAGCTCCGGCGCGCAGCTCAACGGTCGCGACTCGGCCTATCTCGGGGTTTATCCCACGCCGACCGCCAACGCGCTGCAGGTTGCCAGCGCGGTGCGCGCCGAGCTCACGCGGCTACACGCGCGCTTCCCGCCGGATCTCACCTGGGAGGTGAAATTCGATACCACGCGCTTTGTGGCGGCGACCATCAAAGAGATTGGCGTTTCGCTGGCGCTCACCCTGCTGGCGGTAGTGGCGGTGGTGTCGCTGTTCCTGCAAAGCTGGCGGGCGACGCTGATTGTCGCCCTGGCGATCCCGGTATCGCTGATCGGCACCTTCGCGGTGCTCTACCTGCTGGGCTACAGCGCCAATACCCTCAGCCTGTTTGCCGTTATCCTCGCCCTGACGATGGTGGTGGACGACGCCATCGTGGTGGTGGAGAGCGTCGAGAGCCAGATGGCGGAAGGCGCGGGCCGCCTGGAGGCCACCGCCCAGGCGCTGCGCCAAATCGCCGGGCCGGTTATCGCCACCACCCTGGTGCTGCTGGCGGTATTTGTGCCGGTGGCGCTGCTGCCGGGCATTGTCGGCGAGCTCTATCGCCAGTTTGCGGTCACCCTCTCCACGGCGGTCACGCTGTCGAGCATCGTGGCGCTGACCCTGACGCCGGCCCTCTGCGCGCTGCTGCTGCGCCCGCGTCCGGCGCAGCCCGCGGCCGTCTGGCGGCTATTCAACCGCGGCCTCGATCGCCTGCGCGACGGTTACGGAGCGATCGTTGTGCGCATGAACCGCCGCCCGTGGCTGGCGCTGACGGCGGTCGCGCTGGCCGCCGGGGCGGTGGCGTTCAGCTTCAGCACCATGCCGAAGGGCTTTCTGCCTGAGGAAGATCAGGGCTACTTCTTCGCCAGCGTTCAGCTGCCGGAGGCGGCTTCCCTGGAGCGTACCGAAGCGGTGATGGCCCAGGCGCGGGAGCTGCTGCTGGCCAACCCGGCGGTGGAGGATGTGATTCAGGTGTCGGGCTTCAATATTTTGAACGGCACCAGCGCCTCAAACGGCGGGTTTATCTCGGTGATGTTGAAAGATTGGCACCTGCGGCCGCCGCTGGAGCAGGTGATGAGAAAGCTGCAGGGGCAGCTGCTGGCTCTGCCGGAGGCGACGATTATGGCCTTTGCGCCGCCGACGCTGCCGGGGTTGGGCAACGCCTCGGGCTTTAACCTGCGCATTCTGGCCCAGGCCGGACAATCGTCGGCGGAGCTGGAGCGCGTGGCGCTGCAGGTGCTGCAAATTGCCAATCAGCATCCGCAGGCTGAACCGGGTCTTTACCACCTGGAGCAGCAACGTGCCGCAGCTGACGCTGAGCGTCGATCGCGATCGCGCCGCCCGGCTGGATGTCCCGGTTTCGCGGATCTTCAGCAGCCTGCAAACGGCATTTGGCGGCACCCGCGCCGGGGACTTTAGCCTCAATAATCGGGTCTACCACGTGGTAATACAAAACGAGATGCAGTGGCGCGAGCGGGCGGAACAGATAAGCGAGCTCTACGTGCGCAGCAACCACGGCGATCGGGTGCGCCTGAGCAATCTGGTCGCCGTCACCCCGGCGGTGGGGGCGCCGTTTATCCAGCAGTACAATCAGTCCCCGTCGGTATCGATAAGCGGCTCGGCGGCTGAAGGGGTCAGCAGCCGCGCGGCGATGTCCGCGATGGCGGCTATTCTGCAGGCCAATCTGCCGCAAGGTTACGACTACGCCTGGAGCGGGATCTCGTGGCAGGAGCAGCAGACCGGTAATCAGGCCATCTGGATCGTGCTGGCGGCGGTGGCGATGGCGTGGCTGTTCCTCGTCGCGCAGTATGAAAGCTGGACGCTGCCGGCGAGCGTGATGCTGTCGGTGCTGTTCGCCATCGGCGGGGCGCTGCTGTGGCTGTGGGTAGCCGGCTACGCCAACGACGTGTACGTGCAGATTGGCCTGGTGCTGCTCATCGCCCTTGCGGCGAAGAACGCGATCCTGATCGTCGAGTTCGCCCGGGCGAAGCGCGAAGAGGGGATGTCGATAGCCGACGCCGCCCGGGAAGGGGCTATCCGCCGCTTTCGCGCGGTGCTGATGACCGCGGTCTCGTTTATTATCGGGATTTTGCCGATGATGTTCGCCACCGGCGCCGGGGCGCAGAGTCGGCGGATTATCGGCACCACCGTGTTCAGCGGCATGCTGGTGGCGACGCTGATCGGCATTCTGTTTATTCCCTCGCTGTTCGTGCTCTTTCAGCGCCTGCGCGAGTGGGGGCACCGCCGGATGTAGGTCCGGCGCTAGCGGGCTTCCACCGTAATCATGCTGACGAACGGATGGTACTGCCAGGGTACGCCGCCGCCCCGCTGGTACATTTTCGAAATGGTGCCGTCGAGGTAGAGCATCTGCCGGACGTTGAGCTTTGACTGCGCGTAGCAGGCGAAATCGTAGAAATTGGTTTCCCGCTCGCTGAGCATGAATATTACCTGGCCCTCGCGGGTGAGGCCGACGCCGTTGCGCAGCTTGCGCGAGGCGGCCGACGGCTTCAGCCGCCAGTTTATCCTGCCGTTTTCGATCAGCATCGGGCCGGACTGCACGGCGTAATCGATGGCCGGCGACGGCCGGTATTTATCGATGCTGACAATCCCCGCCCGCTGGCCTTTAACAAAAAAGACCCCGCCGGGACGAATGAAAAAGTTGCCGCCGCCGGAGGCGCGGTTGAGCGCGGTCAGCCGTTTGCCCTTTTCGATATACAGCCCCAGCGGCGCATAGGCTTTATCGTAAATCCCGCCGTTCATCGCCATCCGCACCCGACCGTCGCGGTTGATATCCGCCAGCAGCGATCGCAGGGAGCCCCAGGCGCTACCGTCGCCGTTTTTCCAGTACATGGCGATCCGCTCCTGCTGCGGATTGACGGCGTAGCTTTGCAGCGTCAGCGACGGGTCGGTGAGGGTACATTTTCCGGCGGCAAAGGCGGAAAACGGTAACAGCATCAGCGCGACGAGTCGCGGAGAGAGGCGCGGGAGCATGGGCATTCCTTGAAGCGGCTAAGGCGGGCAGTATACCTTTTTGCCGGCGCTACGCCGCCCAGATCTCGCAGTGCTTTTGCACCAGGCCGATCAGCGAGCCGCCGTTGGCGACAAATTCGCGCATCCGCCGGGCTTCGCTGCGATCCTGCTGCGCCTGGCGGACGATGGCGTCGAGGGCGCTGGCGGCGTTGAGCCGGTGGGCGAAGGGGGTCAGGCGATCCGCCAGACGTAAAATCTCCTCCCGGACGCTGCGCCGCTCGCCGGAGTGGACGTCGGTGACGATCCCCGCGAGGCCGTAGCGGCAGGCCTGATAGCGGTTGAAAGGGTAGAGCAGATAGTCCTCGGGCTGCGGCTTAAACGGCCTTTCCGTCAGCAGCCAGCAGGCAAGGATCTGAATATAGCCGGCAATATTGACCGCCTGCGCTACGGTCAGCGGGGTATCCATCACCCGCACCTCGACGGTGCCGAAGCGCGGGCTGGGACGAATATCCCAGTGCAGATCCTTCATGCTGTCGATCATGCTGGTATAGCTGAGGCGCCGGAACAGCCCGTTAAACGCCTGCCAGCCGGTGACCCACGGCATCGGACCGTTGTCAGGATAGGCGGAAAAGAGGTTCAGGCGGGCGGTGGCGAAGCCGCTGTCGGCGCCATCGAGCCACGGCGATGCCGCGTTAAGCGCAATAAAATGCGGCACGTAGCGCGATAATCCGTGGACAAGATAGATCGCATCGTCGCCGTTTTGGCAGCCGACGTGGACGTGCTGGCCGAACACCGTTGACTGCTGCGCGAGGTAGCCAAAGTGCTCGACGGTCTTCAGGTAGCGCGGGTTGCTGCTGATCTGCTGGCGCTGCCAGGCCTGAAACGGATGGGTGCCGCCGCCGCATATCTGCAAATGCTGCTGCGCGCCGGCGCGCAGTATCTCCTGCTGAATAGTAGTCAGCCTGCGCCATCGCCTGGTGAATGTCGTGGCAAATCCCCGTCGCCACTTCCAGCATGCTCTCGGTGATATCGTGCTTCACCTCCCCGGCGGAAATGGCGTCCTCCACGGCGGCAATCAGCGCCGAGGAGTCCTGGCTCAGATCGTATCCCGGCGGGTTGACTACCTGCAGCTCCAGCTCGATACCGAGCGTAAAAGGCTCCGAAACGTGAAAATCAGGTAATGACATGGCGATTCCTTGCGTACGGATATGCCAAAAGTATAGGTAAAATTTCTCCGGCTTAGCGCCTGTCCCGTCGGGCGAATGGCACAAACTCTTATAAACTGAGGGGGATTATGAATTTATTTTATATAAACTTCCGCAGCGTTATTATTACCTGCCGCGAAAAAATAATCTGGTGCAGTTCTGCAACAGATTTCCCGCTGACGGTGCGGGAGAATAAGGTGATATTATTTTATCAATACATATCATATAGATAGTATAATTTATTCTTATTTTATAAGCGCTTTCACACTTATTTTTCTTGCTTTCAGATGTGGTATGCATCTTGCCTGTTAAATAACGACTTTTATTTAACAGGGACATTGTGATGCTCAAAAATACCTTATCCTTGCGTAAACGCCGCCCCGTGGCCGCGGCGGTTGGGGCGCTGGCGCTGCTGGCCTCCCTGCAGGCGAGCGCCTCAACGCTGCGAATTGCGATGACCGCCGCCGACATCCCGTTAACCCTCGGCCAGCCGGACCAGGGCTATGAGGGCAACCGCTTCACCGGCATTCCGCTGTACGATGCGCTGGTGGAGTGGGACCTCTCGCAGGGGGAGAAACCGAGCGGGCTGGTGCCGGGCCTGGCGACGGAGTGGCACGTTGACCCGCAAAATCAGACCCGCTGGATCTTTACCCTGCGCCCTGGGGTGAAGTTTCATGACGGCACCGAGGTTAACGCCGACGCCATCGTCTGGAACGTCGATAAGGTCTTAAACAAAAATGCGCCACAGTATGCCCCGGGGCAGATCGGCAATACGCTGTCCCGCATGCCGACGCTGACCGGGGCGGAAAAAATTGACGATCGCACCGTGGCGCTTACCACTTCCGAAGCCGACGCCCTGCTGCCGTACAACATTACCAACCTGTTTATCGTCTCGCCGACCGCATGGCAGAAGCTGTATGACGCGGTGCCGGCCAGCGCCGGCGATACCGCCGCGCGCGGCAAGCTGGCGTGGACGGAGTTCGCCGCCCACGCGGTGGGCAGCGGCCCGTTCAAAATGGAAAAACTGGTTCCCCGCCAGCAGCTGATCCTCGATAAAAACCCGGACTACTGGAATAAAGAGCGCATTCCGCGGGTCGATAAGGTGGTGCTGATCCCGCTGCCGGAGGCCAATGCCCGCACCGCGGCGCTGCTGTCGAAGCAGGTGGACTGGATTGAGGCCCCGGCCCCGGATGCGGTGGATCAAATCAAAGCCCAGGGCTTTAAAATCTATGCCAATACCCAGCCGCACCTGTGGCCGTGGCAGTTCTCATTCGAAGAGGGCTCGCCGTGGAAGGATATTCGCGTGCGCAAGGCGGCCAACCTGTGCCTTAACCGCGCGGAGCTGAAGAGCTACCTCGGCGGCTATATGAGCGAAGCGACCGGCGTCTATGAGGCCGATAGCCCGTGGCGCGGCAAGCCCACCTTCCAGATCAAATATGACCCGGAAGCCGCCCGTAAGCTGATGACCGAAGCGGGGTACAGCGCCGGTAAACCGCTGCACGTTACCGTCGCCACCTCGGCCTCCGGCTCCGGACAGATGCAGCCGCTGCCGATGAATGAGTACATTCAGCAGAGCCTGAAAAGCTGCTTCTTTAACGTCGACATCAAGGTGACCGAATGGAACACCCTGTTCACCAACTGGCGCCTTGGGGCAAAAGATCCTTCGGCAAAAGGTATTGATGCCATTAACGTTAGCGCGGCGGTTAACGACCCTTACTTCGGCATGATCCGCTTCTCAACCGCCAAAGCCTTCCCGCCGGTGGCGACCAACTGGGGCTACTTCTCCACCCCGGAAACCGAAAAGCTGGCGACGGCGGTGAAGCACGCCTTTACTCCCGAAGAGATGAACAAAGCGGCCGGCGAACTCCACGCCGCGCTGGTGGACCAGGTCCCGTTCCTGTTTGTCGCTCACGACGTGGGGCCGCGGGCTATCTCGCCGGCGGTGAGCGGCGTGGTGCAGCCGCAGAGGCTGGTTTATCGATCTCAGCCTGGTGAGTAAGAAAGAGTAATAGTGACGGGAGCCAAAGATGATCAAGACGCTGCTGTACCGGGTTCTGCTGGCCGTGCCAACCATGCTCGGCGTGGCGGTAATCTGTTTCATGCTGGTGCAGATTGCGCCGGGGGATCCGCTGGTGTCGGTGATGCCGCCGGACGCCTCGGAGGCGCTGCGCCAGACGCTGATGCAGGCCTATGGTTTTGATAAACCGCTGCCGCTGCAGTTCGTTCACTGGCTGTGGCGGGCGCTGCACGGCGACTTAGGGATGTCGGTAGCCACCGGACGACCGGTGATCGGCGAAGTGATGACCGCCGTCAGCTACTCCCTGCGCCTGGCGCTGCTGGCGACGATTATCGGCTTCGTGCTCGGCAGCCTGTTTGGCTTTGTCGCCGGTTACTTTCGCAACAGCATCATCGATCGTCTGGCATCGGTGCTATCGGTGTTTGGCGTCAGCGTGCCGCACTACTGGCTGGGAATGCTGCTGGTGATCGCCTTTAGCGTCAAGCTGGCGGTCTTACCCGCCACCGGCGGCGGGCCGATCGGCGAAACCGGCTGGCAGTGGGACTGGGATCATCTGCAGTTTATGCTGCTGCCGGCGGTAACCCTGTCGGTGATCCCGACCGGGATCATCGCCCGCACCGTGCGCTCGCAGGTCGCCGACATTCTGAGCCAGGAGTTTATCGTCGGACTGCGCGCCCGCGGTCTGGGCGAATCGCGCATTTTCCTCCACGTGGTGAAAAATGCCGCCCCCACCGCGCTGGCGGTGATGGGGCTGCAGGTGGGCTATCTGATGGGCGGCTCGATTCTGGTGGAAACGGTGTTCTCGTGGCCCGGCACCGGGCTGTTGCTCAACACCGCCATCTTCCAGCGCGATCTGCCGCTGCTGCAGGGCACCATCTGGGTGCTGGCGCTGTTCTTTGTGCTGCTCAATCTGCTGGTGGATATGCTGCAAACCGCCCTCGACCCGCGTATTAAGAGGAGCTGACCATGGCGGATACTTTGACGACAAAAGCGCGACCCGCGTCTGTGGCCATCCCCGCCCGCCAGGGCTACTGGCGCGGCGTACTCCGCCGCCTGCTGCGCGATCCCGGCGGCGTGGCGGTCGGGTCAATCATTCTGCTGCTGCTGATTCTGGCGCTGTTTGGCCCGTGGCTGATAGCGAAAGATCCTTACCAGACGTCGATGTTTCTGCGCCTGAAGCCGATTGGCAGCGACGGCTTTCCGCTGGGCTCCGACGAGCTGGGCCGGGATATGCTGTCGCGGCTGATTCTCGGCACCCGGCTGTCGCTGTTTATGGGGATTGTCCCGGTGGTCTTCGCCTTTTTCATCGGCGGCGCGATCGGCATCGTGGCCGGCTACGCGGGCGGTAAAACCAACACCCTCATCATGCGCACCGTCGATGTGTTTTACGCCTTTCCCTCGGTCCTGCTGGCGATTGCGCTCTCCGGCGCACTGGGGGCGGGCATCGGCAACGCGCTGCTGTCGTTAACGCTGGTGTTCGTCCCGCAGGTGGCGCGCATCGCCGAAAGCGTCACCGCCCAGGTGCGGCACATGGACTATATCGATGCCGCCCGGGCAACCGGGGCCAGCGCGCTGACCATTATCCGGGTTCAGGTGTTGGGCAACGTGCTGGGACCGATCTTCGTCTTCTCAACCGGTTTAATTTCGGTCTGCATGATCCTCGCCTCCGGGCTCTCGTTCCTTGGGCTCGGCGTGCGTCCGCCCGAGCCGGAGTGGGGATTGATGCTCAACACGCTGCGCACGGCGATTTACACCCAGCCGTGGGTGGCGGCCCTGCCGGGATTGATGATTTTTATCACCTCCATTTCGTTCAATATCCTCGCCGACCGCCTGCGCGCGGCGATGGCGATCAAGGAGTAAACGATGCAGCCTTTTGTCAATATTGACCTCGGCGGCCCGGCCCAGCCGCTGCTGCAGGTCAACAATCTGTTGAAGTACTTTCGCGCCGGCGGCGGGAAGGGACATGAAGTGGTGCAGGCGGTGGATGACGTCAGCTTTACGGTGGTTAAAGGCGAAACGCTGGGCGTCGTCGGGGAGTCGGGCTGCGGGAAATCCACCACCGCGCGGCTGCTGATGCAGCTCCTGAACCAGGATCGCGGGGAGTCTGGTTTTCGACGGGCTGGCGGTGGGATCGTCCCGCCTGCCGATGAAAGAGTACCGTCGCCAGGTGCAGATGGTGTTTCAGGATAGCTACGCCTCGCTCAACCCGCGGATGACTATGGAGGAGAGCATCGCCTTCGGCCAGCGCGTGCACGGGGTCAGCGCAAAGGAGGCCGGCGAGTACGCGCGCTATCTGCTGGCGCACGTTGGCCTTGAGCCGGGGCGCTTCGCCCACCGCTATCCGCACGAGCTTTCCGGCGGCCAGCGCCAGCGGGTGAATATCGCCCGCGCGCTGGCGATGAAGCCGCGGCTGGTGATCCTCGACGAAGCGGTCTCGGCGCTGGATAAATCGGTGGAGGCGCAGGTGCTGCAGCTTTTGCAGGAGCTCAAGCGCACGCTGGAGCTGACCTACGTATTTATCAGCCACGACCTGCACGTGGTGCGCTGGCTGTCGGACCGGATCCTGGTGATGTATCTCGGCGAGGTGGTGGAGATCGGGCCCGCGGAGCAGCTGTTTAGCGCCTCGGCCCATCCCTATACCCGGGCGCTGCTGAGCTCGATGCCGTCAATGGACCCGCAAAACCGCACCCTGACCTCGCCGCTTAGCGGCGATCCGCCCAGCCCGATTTCACCGCCGGCGGGCTGCCGCTTCCATACCCGCTGCCCGCACGCCAGAACGGTCTGCGCCGAGGTGAAACCCATCCTCGAAAGCGTGGGGGAGGGGCATCAAAGCGCCTGCCTGATGGCGCAGCCGGCGTCGCCCTGGCATCGGGCTATTGCCGTCCGGGAGGTGCGCCATGTCGCATGAAGCCTTTGTCCATATCCGCGATCTGCGGGTTGAGTTCCGCCGCGACGGTCAGACCATCAATGCGGTAAACGGCGTCTCTTTTGACGTGCAAAAGGGCGAGGTGCTGGCGCTGATTGGCGAGTCCGGCTCCGGAAAAAGCGTGACCCTCAGAGCGCTGATGCGCCTGCATCCGCCCAAAAGCAGCGTCCTTTCCGGAACCCTGCGGGTGGATGGCGAAGCGGTGCTGGAGATGAACGCTTCCCGACTGCGGCGCTACCGCGGCGCGCGCTGCGCCATGATCTTCCAGGAGCCGCTGCTGGCCTTCGATCCGGTCTACACCGTCGGCCAGCAGATCGCCGAAGGCCTGCGCCGCCATGAAGGGCTTTCGCGCCCGGCGGCAAGGGCGCGGGCGCTGGAGGCGCTGCGTCAGGTGCGCATTCCGAGCCCAGAGCGGCGGCTGGACGCCTATCCGCACGAGATGTCCGGCGGGATGCGCCAGCGGGCGATGATCGCCCTCGCGCTGTCGTGCAACCCGCAGCCTGCTGCTGGCGGATGAACCGACCACCGCCCTCGACGCGACGGTGCAGATCCAGATCCTGATCCTGCTGCGCGAGCAGCAAAAGGAGCGCGGGCTGTCGATTATCTTTGTTACCCACGATATCGGCGCCGCGGTGGAAATTGCCGACCGCGTGGCGGTGATGTACGCCGGGCGCATCGTCGAAGAGGCATCGATGGCGGATATTCTCTACCGTCCGCGCCACCCCTATACCCAGGTTCTGCTGGGCAGCCGCCCGAAAGAGGGGCTTAAAAAAGGCGATGCCCTGCGCTGCATTCCCGGCGCGCCGCCGGACTTAGCGCGCCTGCCGGCGGGCTGCGCGTTTGCCGAGCGCTGCCCCCATGCGCGGGCGGCCTGCGGGCAAAGCCAGCCGCCGACGGAGCAGGTTGGCCAGCGTCACGTAGTGAGTCTGCCATCGCTGGCGGAGGCTGGCCGCCGACGTCGAGAACCAGGCGCAGTACGCCTGAAGCAATAAGGAGACAAAAATATGCAGGATGATATTCGCGCGTTTATGCCCTATCCGGCCCACCCGGTGCCGCACGCCCAGGGCGGGCCGCTGAGCGGCATGACCTTTGCGGTCAAAGATCTATTCGACGTGGCGGGCTACCCGACCGGCGGCGGTAATCCGCATCTGCTGGCGCTCTCGGGGATTAAAAGCCGCACCGCGCCGGTCGTACAAACGCTGCTGGACAGCGGCGCGCGGTTTATGGGCAAAACCCACACCAGCGAGCTGGCCTATTCGATGAGCGGCCACAACGTGCATTACGGCACCCCGCGCAACGGCGCGGCGCCGAACCATATCCCCGGCGGCTCCTCCTCGGGCTCGGCCTCGGCGGTCTCCAGCGCGGTCTGTGATTTTGCCCTCGGCACCGACACCGGCGGCTCGGTGCGCACGCCGGCGAGCTACTGCGGGCTGTTCGGCCTGCGGCCAAGCCACGGGGGGATCTCCCTCGACGGCTGCCAGCCGCTGTGCGCCACGATGGATACCTGCGGCTTCTTTGCCCGTTCGGCGGAGGTCTTTCGCGCCGTCGCCGGATGCCTGCTCGGCGGCGAGCGCCCGGCGCTAGATGACGTCAGGCTGGCCTGTCACGAGGCGCTGTTTTCCCGCCTGCCGCTGCGCAGCCAGCAGGCGCTGCTGCCGGTGCGCCAGCGCCTGAGCCGCGCTTTTGGCGAAATAGAATCGCTCAGCGAACCGCTGCCGGACGTCGACGAGATCTATCTCGCCTTCCGCCAGATTCAGGGCTATGAAGCCTGGCAGGCGCAGGGCGAGACGATTGAGCGCTACGGGCTGCAGCTGGGGCCGGACGTGCGCGAGCGTTTCCTGTGGGGGAAAGCGGTGACGGCGGCGCAGTTCGACGGCGCCTGCCAGCAGCGGGCCAGCTTCAGCGCCTGGTGGGATCGGCAGCTGGGCGAGGCCATTCTGGTGCTGCCGACGGTGCCCGACGGCGCGCCGCTGCTAACGGCGCAGGCCGATGAAATTGAGGCGGTACGCCGCCTGTCGCACGATCTGCTGCTGATTTCCGTAATGACCCGGCGCCCGCAGGTGACGCTGCCGGTCGCCCAGGTGGGCGGCCTGCCGCTGGGTATTTCATTCCTGGGGCCGCGCGGCAGCGATCGTCTGCTGGTGGAGCTGGCCGCCGCTTTTATGCAAGGAGAAGATCATGAGCAGTGATGTCCTTTTTACCCCGGCCGCCGGGATTGATGCCGGTCGGGTCAACGGCGAACGGCTGTGGGATTCGCTAATGGCGCTGGCGGAGATTGGCGCCACGCCGAAAGGCGGCTGCTGCCGTCTGACCTTAACCGATCTCGACAGGCAGGGGCGGGATTTGGTGATCGGCTGGGCGAAAGAGGCCGGGCTGAGCGTCAGCGTGGATAAAATCGGCAACGTGTTTATGCGCCGGGAAGGACGCAACGCGCAGCTGCCGCCGATCGTTTCCGGCAGCCATATCGATACCCAGCCCACCGGCGGCAAGTTTGACGGCAACTACGGCGTGCTGGCGGCGCTGGAGGTGGTGCGTACGCTCAACGACCTCGATATCGAAACCGAAGCGCCGATTGAGGTGGTGTTCTGGACCAACGAGGAGGGATCGCGCTTTGTCCCGGTGATGATGGGCTCCGGGGTGTTTGCCGGCGTGTTTGCGCTGGAAGATATCTATGCCGTGCGGGACGCGGAAGGGAAAACGGTGGGCGAAGAGCTGGCGCGAATCGGCTATATCGGCAGCCAGACGCCGGGGGAGCGGCCGATCGGCGCCTACTTTGAAGCGCATATTGAGCAGGGCCCGATCCTCGAAGCCGAAGAGAAGGTGATTGGCGTGGTGCAGGGCGTGCTGGGCATTCGCTGGTACGACTGCGTGGTCAGCGGCCAGGAGTCTCACGCCGGGCCGACGCCAATGCGCCTGCGCAAAGACGCCCTGCAGGTGGCCACCCACATTATGCAGGAGGTGGTGGCGATCGCCGGGCGCAGCGAAGAGGGGCGCGGCACCGTTGGCCGGGTGCAGGTGTATCCGAACAGCCGCAACGTGGTGCCGGGCGAAGTGAGCTTCTCTATTGATATGCGCAATCTCAGCGACGAACTGGTGGATGAGATGGACCGCCAGTCTGCGGGCGTTTATCGGCAAAATCGAGCAGGAGAGCGGCCTCGCGGTAGCGCTGAAGGAGGTCAGCCACTATCCGGCCGCGCCGTTCCACCCTGATTGCCAGGCGGCGATTGCCGCCGCGGCGCAGCGGCTGGGCTATCCGGCCCGGGCGATCGTCTCCGGCGCCGGTCATGACGCGGTGTACATGAGCTATCTGGCGCCCACCGGCATGATTTTTATCCCCTGCAAGGACGGCATCAGCCATAACGAAATTGAGTACGCCTCGCCGGAACACGTCACCGCCGGCGCTAACGTGCTGCTGCAGGTGATGCTGCAGTACGCCCGGGCGGTATAGTCCTGCGTAACGGTAGCCCGGCCCCGGGCTACCCCATCTGCTCCAGCTGGCCGCACAGCACCTCGACTCCCTGCTCGATGGCGTCGGGGTTGATGGCGTGAAAGCCCATACGAAAGAAGTTATCCGGCGGATCGTCGCTGAGAAAATGGCGCGCGCCGGGCTCAATCAGCACTCCCGCATGGGCGGCGCGCCAGGTGAGCTGCTGGGTATTGATATGCTCCGGCGTCGCCAGCCAAAAGGCGTTGGCGTACTCGCTGCCGGGAATGATCCGGCACTCCGGGAGATAGTTCTGCAGGGCGCCATTGAGCCGCTCCCAGCGCTGGGCCGAATCGTAATGGTAGCGCCGCAGGTGCGTTTCATAGTGTCCCTGGGCGAGGAAATGCGCCATTTGATACTGGATATTGGTAGGCGGATGGCGATAGATCAGGCGCCGCAGCGCCCGCGCCTCGTCGATAAGATCCGGATCGGCCACCATAAAGCCCAGGCGCAGCCCCGGCGACAGCGCCTTTGACAGGCTGCTGATGTAGACCACGCGCCCGCTACGATCGCTGGCCTTCAGCGCCGGCAGCGGGTTGAGCATAAAGTTACTCTCCGAATCGTAATCATCCTCAACGATCACCGCGTCATGGCGCGCGGCGTACTCCAGCAACTGACTACGCCGGGCCTTACTCATCGCCACGCCGGTGGGGACCTGATGGCCGGGGGTCACGTAGTAGTAATCGCAGGGGGCGTCGTTGAGCACGATCCCTTCGTCATCCACCGGATGCGGCACGATATCGGCATCCGCCAGCAGGAAGGTATTAATCGCCTCGCGAAAGCAGGGATTCTCCACGCCCACCCGGGTGGCGGAGGACATCAGCAGGCGGGTGAGCAGGTACAGCGCATTTTGCGAACCGAGGGTGATCAGGATTTCATCCGCGGCGGCCACAATTCCGCGCTTCGGCAGCACCCGGGTGCGGATCTGCTCAATCAGCATCGGCACGTCCTGGTCAACGTGATCGACTACCCACGCCGGGTCGCGCACGCCGCCGTGCAGCCAGTTGGCCGCCGAGCGCCAGGTGGCCAGCGGGAACTGGCGGGTATCCGGCTGGCCGTAGATAAACGGATAGCGGTAGTTCATCCAGCCGGCGGGTTTGAGGATCGACTCCTGCTGGCTGGGCGTGATGCGCAGCCGGGCGCCCCAGCGTGGTGCAGCGGCCTCGTCCAGCGGTGCACTTTGCACGGCGACGGGCGGGGGATAATCCGGGTGCAGATAGAAGCCGCTGCGCGGCCGGCTGATGAGATAGCCTTCGTTGACCAGGCTTTCAAAAACCAGGGCCGTGGTATTGCGCGAGACCCGCAGCTGGCTGGCCAGCTGGCGGCAGGAGGGGAGCGGCGTATCGGCGGCGAAGATGCCGCCCAGAATGGCGTTAATCAGCGTCTCTCGCACCTGTTCCTGCAGCCCGCGATGCGGGTCGAAATCAACGTGTAAAAGGTGACGGATCATGCTCGGCTCCTTACGCAAAAAACGATATCGGTCATGTTGCAATCTCCATACCACCCTGAAAATGACTGACACATCTGCGCGGTGAATCTGGCTCTATGGAGAAATTGAAAATGCTCCATACAGTAAGAAACCGTCTATCGGTCGCGGATCGGAACGTCCGTCGGCACATATTTTGCAAAACCTTTCCGTGTTCCGGAGTGAACCAGTCTGGCGAATTAATAAGGGGTAGATTGATGAACAAATCATTGGGTTCAGTATGTCTGGGCGCCGTTATGGCAATGGCTTTTTCTTATCACGCCGCCGCTGCCGATCTGCCGGCAATCGAAAAAGCGGGCACCCTGAAGGTCGCGACCGAGGATGACTACGCGCCTTTTAACTTTATGAATAACGGCCAGGCGGATGGTTTTAACAAAGATATGCTCGATGAATTACGCAAATACGCGAAATTCAACGTCGACCAGAGCATTCTGCCGTGGACCGGACTGCTGGCGGCGGTCTCAACCGGCCAGTACGATATGGCCCTCACCGGCGCGGTGATTACCGACGACCGGCTGAAGGTGTTTGACTTCACTCCGCCGTGGGCGTCGGCCCAGCACTATTTCGTGAAACGCGCCGGGGATAACTCCCTCGATACCATCGCCGCCCTAAGCGGCAAAAAGGTTGGCCTGCAGGCCGGGAGCGCGCTGCTGGCGCGGCTGCCGGAGCTGAAAGCGATGCTGGAGAAAACCGGCGGCAAGCTCGGGCCGGTGGTGGAGTATCCCTCCTATCCGGAAGCCTACGCGGATCTTGCCAACAAGCGCCTCGACTACGTGATTAACGTGGTGATTTCGGTCAACGACCTGGCGAAGTCGAAGCCCAAGGTATTCGCCAAAGGGCTGGCGGTGTCCGGTCCGGGCTATATGGCGTGGCCGATTCCTAAAAGCTCGCCGCAGCTTTTGGCCTATATGACCAAGTTTATCAACCATATGCGAGAAACGGGTCGCCTGGCGGAGCTGCAGAAAAAGTGGTTCGGCGAAACCTACGACAACCTCCCGACGGAGGCGATAACCAGCCCCGAGCAGTTCCATAAGCTGGCGGGTCTGTAACACGTCGCGGCGGGCAACCGCCGCCTGTTGATGCGAAGGAGGGCCACATGGACGCAATTTCCTGGCAGTTACTGATTGAAGGCGCGTGGACGACCCTCTGGATATCGGCCATCGCCATCGCTCTCGGGGTGGTGATTGGCCTGCTGATCGCCCTGGTGCGGATGCTGCGAATTCCGCTTGTCGATCAACTGCTGGTCGTCTATATCAGCCTCGCCCGCGCCACGCCGCTGGTAACGCTGGTGCTGTTTCTGTTCCTTTCGCTGCCGACGATAGGGATTAACCTCGATAAAAACCTGGCGGCAATCGCCGCGCTGACGCTGAATACCTCGGCCTTTAACGCCGAGATCTGGCGCAACGCGTTTCGCACCTTTCCCCGCGAGCAGCGCGAGGCCGCGGAGTCCGTCGGCATGCGGCGCTGGACCTACTTCCGCTACATTATGCTGCCGCAAATGTGGATCGAGAGCCTGCCGGCGCTGGTTAACGAGATGTCCTTTCTGATCAAGGGCAGCCCGGCGATTGCGGTGATTGGGGTGGTGGACTTAACCCGCGTCACTAACCGCATCTCCTCGGTGACCTACGAACCGCTATCGCCGATCCTCGCCGCGGGGCTGCTGTATGTGGTCATTATCGGGCTGCTGCTGAAGCTGCAGAGTATGGCGGAACGCAAAGCTAAACGCCTGGCGCGCTAAAACAGGAGATCCTATGAATCAGTGGGCCGTTATCTGGTCGGTGCGCGACAGCTTTATTGCCGGTTTGCTCGCCACCCTTGAGCTATTTATCATCGCGGCGCTGGCCGGTCTATTTATCGGGATTGCGCTGTGCTATCTCAGCGAATATCAGAAGAAGTGTCTTAACCGGCTCATTATTGGCTTCGTCAGCCTGATGCGGGCGATCCCTTTTTTAATTCTCGCCTACCTGCTCTATTACGGGCTGCCTGAAGTCGGTATCAGCCTTGAGGCCTGGACCGCAGGGCTGGTAGCGCTGATTATTTATCACGGCGCCTACTTCTTTGAAATACTGCGCAGCCAGCGGCGGGTCTTCTCCAGCGGCTATATTGAGGCGGCGGTGGCCCAGGGCTTTTCGCGCTACAAAATATTTACCCGCATTATTCTGCCCAATATCGTCTCGTCGGCGCTGCCGCTGCTCGGCAACCAGCTGATCATTTGCCTGAAAGATACCGCCTTTCTGAGCATTATCACCGTCCAGGAAATTACCGCCGCCGCCAACAGCGTCCAGGCGACTTATTTTATCCCGTTCAACGCGTTTATCGTCGCCATTGCGCTCTACTGGGCGATCGGCATTCTGCTGGAGCTGCTGATTAAGCGGCTGAGCGCCTGGGGAGCGAAAAGAGGAATGAGCCATGCCTGATTCAACCGCTGTCAGCATTAAAAACGTCTCCAAACAGTTCGATAATATTGAAGTGCTCCGCGACATCAACCTGACGGTTGAAAAAGGCACGGTGGTCAGCATCCTGGGGTCGTCGGGGTCCGGAAAATCGACGCTGCTGCGCTGCATGAACTGGCTGGAGCAGCCGGATCGCGGCGAGATCCATATCGGCGGCCTGCGCCTCGGAGTTGATGAGCGCAGCGGCCGGGCGATGTCCCACCGCCAGCTGTCGAAGGTACGAGAGCGGGTGGGCATGGTCTTCCAGAGCTTTAACCTGTGGCCGCACCTGACCGTGCAGCAGAACGTCAGCGAAGCGCTGCTGCACGTGAAGGGGATGAAGCGCGGCGAAGCCAATGAGATAGCCCTGCGTCAGCTGGAGAAAGTCGGCATGGCGCACAAAGCGGACGTCTGGCCGATCACCCTCTCCGGCGGGCAGAAGCAGCGGGTGGCGATTGCCCGCTCGCTGGCCATGTCGCCGGAGGTGATTCTCTTCGATGAGCCCACCTCGGCGCTGGATCCTGAGCTGGTCAATGAGGTGTTGGGGGTGATGAAAGCGCTGGCGGCCGAGGGCTACACCATGGTGGTGGTGACCCACGAGATGGACTTTGCTCGTCAGGTCTCCGACGAGGTGGTGTTTCTGGAAAAGGGGCTGCTGATTGAGAAAGCGCCGCCGGAGAAGTTCTTCACTAACCCGGACTCCGAGCGGGTGCGGCAGTTTTTGCAGAGCAGCCGCTAGCGCTAAAAAGCCCGCTCGGCTGGCCGACCGGGCTTTCTCAATACGCTGTTTTAATCGCGATCGATGGCGAACGGCTGCCAGGCCTGACGCACCGGCATCACCTCCACGCGGTTGATATTCATATGATCCGGCAGGGTGGCGATGTAGAACATCTGCCCGGCAATATCCTGCGCGCTCAGCGGCGTGGTGCCGCGATAGAGGTTATCGGATGCCGCCTGGTCGCCTTTGGTGCGTACCAGGGTGAATTCGGTCTCGGCGATCCCCGGCGCGAGGTCGGTGACCCGCACCCCGGTCCCCAGCAGGTCGCAGCGCAGGTTGTAGCTGAACTGCTTGACGAACGCTTTGCTCGCGCCGTAGACGTGGCTGCCCGGATAGGGCCACTGGCCGGCGATCGAGCCGATGTTGATAATCGAGGCCCCGGCGCCGTGCTTAATCAGCGTCGGCAGCAGCGCATGGGTGACGGTGACCAGCCCGGTAACGTTGGTATCGATCATCGTTTTCCAGTCCTGCAGGTCAACCTTTTGCGCCGGCTGCGGCGCCAGCGCCAGCCCGGCGTTGTTTATCAAGGTTTTGATATCGGCGAAGGCCGCCGGCAGCGCGGCCACCGCCGCCTCCACCGCGTAGCCGTCGCGCACGTCGAGCTCGATAATATGCACCGGCACCTTTTGGCTCAGCGCATCCTTCAGCTTCTCCAGCCGCGCCAGACGGCGGCCGCTGAGCACCAGCGACCAGCCCGCCTCGGCAAACACCTGCGCCGCCGCTTCGCCAAAACCCGAGGTTGCCCCGGTAATAAATACCACGTTGTTGGTCGTCATTTCATTCTCCTGTGTGCCTGGTTCATCCACTATAAAAACCGGCGACGGGCGCGCACAGGGCCAGTCGTCATGCGACGTTGTGACACCGTGTCACATCGCCTGCCGCGCACTGGCTCTATCCCTTTTTCGGCAATGCGCCCAATGATAGGGACAACAACAACGCCATCAGAGGGGCAGGGTATGAAGCTGGCACTACAAGACGATGTATCGGTAAGCAACGATGACGTACGCCAACTGGATCGCGCTTATGTATTTCACTCATGGTCGATGCAGGGCAATTTAAACCCGCTGGTGATTGCCGGAGCCAAAGGCTGCGAGCTGTGGGATTACGCAGGTAAAACGTACCTTGATTTCAGCAGCCAGCTGGTCAACGTCAATATCGGCTATCAGCATCCCCGGGTGCTGGCGGCGATGAAGGCGCAGGCTGGAGGAGCTGGTGACCATCGCGCCGGCTACCGCCAACCTCGCCCGCGGCGAAGCGGCGAAGCGCATCGTCGAGCTGGCGCCGGAGGGCTTTAGCAAGGTGTTCTTCACCAACGCCGGCGCGGACGCCAACGAAAATGCGATCCGCATGGCGCGGCTGTATACCGGGCGCGATAAGGTTCTCTCCGCCTACCGCTCCTATCACGGCAATACCGGCAGCGCGATTGCCGCCACCGGCGACTGGCGCCGGGTGCCGAACGAGTATTCGCGCGGCCACGTTCACTTCTTCAACCCGTACCTCTACCGCAGCGAATTTAATGCCGTCAGCGAAGAGGAGGAGTGCCGGCGCGCGCTGGCGCACCTGCGCAGAATGATCGAGTGCGAAGGCCCTGGCGCTATCGCCGCGATCCTGCTGGAGTCCATTCCGGGCACCGCCGGGATCCTCGTGCCGCCGGATGGCTATATGCAGGGCGTGCGGGCGCTGGCCGACGAGTTCGGCATCGTGCTGATCCTTGATGAGGTGATGGCCGGCTTTGGCCGTACCGGCAGCTGGTTCGCCTTTGAGCAGGATGGCGTTGTGCCGGATCTGGTGACCTTCGCCAAAGGGGTTAACGCCGGCTACGCGCCTGCGGGTGGGGTGCTGATTAGCGAGCCGATCGCCCGTCACTTTGACGACCACTTCTTCGCCGGCGGCCTGACCTACTCCGGCCACCCGCTGGCGATGGCGGCCATTGTGGCCACTATCGACGCGATGAAAGAGGAAAAGATCGTCGAAAACGCGGCGACGATTGGCAACGGCGTGCTGCGTCAGGGGCTGGAGGCGCTGGCGCAAAAGCACGCTATTATCGGCGAGGTGCGCGGGCGCGGGCTGTTCCAGGCGCTGGAGCTGGTCAGCAGCCGCGCGCGGAAAACGCCGCTGGCGGCCTCCGATATGGCGGCGATCAAGGGTGCATTGACCGAGGCCGGCCTGCTGGCCTTCGTGGTGGAAAACCGCATTCACGTGGTGCCGCCGTGCACCATCAGCGCCGAGCAGGTCGCCAAAGGGCTGGCTATTTTTGACGCGGTGTTCGCCCGCTTTGCCGATCTGGCGCAGTAGAACACGCGCCGCGGCCACCTCCCGGCCAGGGCATTTACGCCGGGAGCGGTCTGCGGATCGACAGCCTCAGCTCATCCGATGCTCGCCGTTGACCAGCGCTTCGCGATCGAAGAAGCGCTGGATCGCCCCTTCAGCCATAAACGCCGCCCGGTCCGACATATGGGCCACCACATCGGCGTCGTGACTGACCAGCAGGTAGGTCATACCGTGCTCCTGCTTCAGCCGGTTCAGCAGGTTGAGGATCTCCGCCTGTACCGACATATCCAGCGCCGACGTCGGCTCATCCAGCAGCAGAATCTGCGGGCGCAGCAGCAGCGCGCGGGCAATCGCCACTCGCTGGCGCTGGCCGCCGGAAAGCTGGTGCGGATAGCGGCGCGCGGCGTCGGCGGGCAGCCCTACCTGCTCCAGGGCGGTGGTAACCCGCTGCGCAATATCGCTGATGCCATGAATTTTCAGCGCCTCGGCGAGGGTGCGCCACAGGGTATGGTTTGGATGCAGCGAGGCGTACGGGTCCTGAAACACCATCTGCACGTTGCGCCGCAGCTGGCCCTGAAAGCGCACGCCCGGCGCAATGGCCTTGCCGAACAGCGCCACGTCGCCGCTCCAGTCGCGCTGCAGGCCGGCGAGTACCCGCAAAATGGTCGATTTTCCGCAGCCGGAAGCGCCGATCAGGCTGAAGGTCTCCCCGGCGTCAACGCTGAAGCTGGCGGCAGAAACCGCCGTTTTAGCGGCGAAAGTAACCCGTAACCCCGCGAGATTAACGATCGTCATGCGCCGCCTCCGTAAAGGATTGATTTCTGTCGAGGGTCGGCAGCATCCGGCCGTAGGTCCGCGCGTCGGGACGGCAGGTCCACAGCGTGCGGGTATAGGGGTGGCCGGCCGCCGGCAGATCGCGCGCCGCCATCCCGTCGACCTGCGATCCCCGATACATCACCAGCACCCGATGGCAGTGTTCGGCCACCAGCGGCAGGTCGTGGCTGATCAGCAGCATCGCCATCTGCCGCTGCTCGCACTGTTCGACCAGCAGTTCGAGGATCTGGCTGCGCAGGCGGGCGTCGAGGGCCGAGGTGGGCTCATCGGCAATCAGCACCTGCGGGTTGTTGAGCAGCGCCAGGGCGATCATCACCCGCTGGCCCATGCCGCCGGAGAGTTCCCCTGGATAGCGGCCGAGCACCGGTAAATCTAGGCCCACGGCGGCAACGGCGGCCTTTACCGCCTCCAGCCGCTGGCGGCGGTTCAGACGCTGGTGCAGCGTTAGCGCCTCCTCCAGCCTGCGCCTGGATGCTGAGCACCGGATTTAGCGCATAGCGCGGGTCCTGCAGCACCATCGCCATATCGTTGCCGCGCAGCGCGCGCCAGCCGCGGTTGTTGAGGGTTAGCGCGTCGCGGCCCAGCACGTTGAGCGCGCCGGCGCTGACCACCCCCGGCCTGCGCACCAGCCCCATCAGGGCGCGGGCGGTCATCGATTTCCCGGAACCCGATTCGCCCACCAGCGCCAGGCGTTCGTTGCCGAGCGTAAAGCTTAAATCGTTCACCACCCGGGCGCCGGGGTAATCAATGGAGAGCCCCTGGACGTTGAGTCGGATATCAGTCATGTTGCGGCTCCAGTACGTCGCGCAGGCCGTCGCCCAGCAGGTTAAACGCCAGGCTGGCGATCAGGATCGCCGCCCCGGGCGCGGCGGCAATCCACCACTGATCGAAAATCACCTGCATTCCATCGGCGATCATCGCCCCCCATTCCGCCATCGGCGGGCGGGCGCCATAGATCAGGCGCGAAAGCAGGTCGCGGCCGTAGCTATCGGTGCCGAGCCAGTGCCGGGCTCCCGGCCCCTGCAGGCGGGCGGCGGCATCCTGCCAGTTGGGATCCAGCGGCGCCAGCCACGGCGCGAACAGCGCCACCAGCACCAGCAGCAGAATAATCACCAGCCCGCAGAAGGCGGCGGGGGAGCGGCACAGGCGGCGCAAAAACAGCCAGGTTGGCATCAGCGTACCCTCGGGTCGGTTAACCGCACCAGCAGGTCGGTGAGGTTATTAATCAGGACGAAGCTGACGCCAATCAGCAGCGTGCCGCCCATGATCGCCGTGGTGTCGCCGGCAAACAGCGCGGTGGTCAGATAGCGGCCGATTCCCGGCCATGAGAAGACGGTTTCGGTGAGCACCGCGCCTTCCAGCATGGCGGTCCAGGCCAGCGCGATCACCGTCAGCAGGGTGCCGCGAATATTGGGCAGCACGTGGCGCACCAGGATCGTCATTTCGCCGGCCCCTTTGGCGCGCGCCAGCAGGATGTACTCTTTGTTCATCTCGCTCAGGCAAGCGGATCGCGTCAGGCGGGTGATGCTGGCCAGCGAGTAGTAGGCCAGCAGCAGCACCGGCAGCAGCAGGTGGCCGACGGCATTTTTAAACGCCTCTTTATCGCCAGAAAGCCAGGTGTCAATCAGCGCAAACCCGGTGCGCGGCTCGACGCTGTACTGATAGATATCGTCCAGCCGCCCCGGACCCGGCGTCCACTGCAGCCTGGCGTAGAACAGCGCCAGCATCAGCAGGCCGAGCCAAAAAATCGGCACCGAGTTGCCGAGCAGGGTAAAGGTGCGTACCGCCAGGTCCCACGGCGAGCCGACGTAGCGGGCGCAGAGCACGCCGGCAATGACGCCAAGCAGGGCGCCAATAATCAGCGCCAGCGTCGCCAGTTCGAGCGTTGCCGGGAAGGTGGAGAGCAGGTCGTGAAGCACCGGCTGGCCGGTGGCGCTGGCGGTGCCGAGATCGCCGTGGGCGAGCCGGGTGAGATAGTGCCAGAACTGCACCGGCAGCGGCCGGTCAAGGCCGAGCTGATGGCGTACCTGATCGTAGGTGGACTGGCTGGCGTGGTCGCCGACGATTTGCAGAACCCGGTCAACCGGCGACAGCGCCGAGAGCGCGAAGGTCACCAGCAGCAGGCCGAGCAGAGTCAGCGCCAGGGTGAGAAGCCCCTGAAATAGCGCGAGCAGAGGGCGCTTTACGCGCCGCTCCGCTCCGGTGGGTGAAGCAGCAGACATGGTTATTCCGTAGATAAAGAGTGTCGTGTGGCCGTTGCGGATAAACTCCCCGGAGCGCGGCGTAACCCCGCCTCCGGGTAGCTACAGCACCGCTATTTGCTGACCCGATCGTACCAGACCATATCAGCGTTCAGCCCCTGCTGATAGCCCTTGACGTTGTCGCGGACCACGATCTGCGTTTTCCCCTGATCGACAAACACGTACGGCGAGCTGCGCTGCAGCTCCTCCTGCATCTGTTTATAGAGTCCGAGGCGTTTGACGGCATCCGGCTCGGCCACCGCCGCGAGGGTGGCTTTATTCAGCTCCGGGATTTGCCAGCCGTTAAGACCGGCCACGGTGCTCGACTTACCGTCGTTGTAAGCAAAGGCGCTGGCGTTGGAGTGGGCGTCGAAGTAGTCGGGGATCCACAGCCGAATCGCCGCCTGATGCTGTTTCGCCCGCACCCGGGCGTACACCTGGCTACCGGCCGCCGGCAGCAGGTCGATCTTCACGCCGCCCTGGGCGAAGCTGGCCTGCATGGACTGGGCGATAGTGATAAACGGCGGTTTGTTTTCGACATCAAGGGTGAAGTGGGCGTCTTTAATTCCGGCTTTGGCGAGGATCGCTTTGGCTTTCGCCGGGTCGAATTTAAACGGATTGTTGTCCAGCGCCCCCGGCAGACCGACCGGCAGGAAGCTCTGATGGACGAAATACTGGCCTTTGAGCAGGTCCTTCGTGATGCCGTCGTAATCCACCAGCCAGCGCGCGGCCTCCCACAGCGCCGGGTTTTTCAGCAGCGGGTTGGCGGCGTTGCCGGTGTTAAACGCCAGATAGTTTTGTTCCGCCGACGGGATGCTCAGCACCTTCACGCCGGGCTTGCCCTGCAGGGCGGCAATCTGGTCGGCGCCCAGATCGCGGGCCACGTCGGCGTCGCCCTGCTGGATCAGCAGGCGGCGGGAGGCCGGATCGGGAACGTTTTTGATGATGATGCTTTTCAGCTTCGGCGCGCCGGTGGGCGAGCTGTCGTTAGCCTCCAGCACGATGGCCTGATGCGGCTGGTAACCGCGCATTTTAAAGGCCCCGCTGCCCGCCGAGTGCATCTTCAGCCAGCCGTTGCCGAAATCGTTATCTTTGGCATTCGGCGCCACCAGCTTCTCATCGACGATAGAGGCGATAGGCGTGGAGAGAATATTCAGCGCCACCGCCGGGCTCACCTCGGCGGTCCAGTGCAGCGTCAGCGTGTGGTCATCGACCTTTTTCAGCTGGCCGGCAATGTTGTCCGCCTGCCAGCCGAGGACGTTGAGGATAAAGGCCGGTGATTTATTCAGGGTCACCGCGCGGGTGTAGGAGAAAATAACATCTTCCGGACGTACCGGGTTACCGGAGGCGAACTTCGCCTCGGGCTTGAGCTTAATGGTCAGCGTTTTCGCCGCCGGGTCCGCCTGCCAGCTCTCTGCCAGAATAGGGGTGATTTTTTCAGGGTTGTCGCGGTCCGGCTGCACCAGACGCTGGTAGAGGCTTGGGACCGTCTGGATGCTGGAGAGTTCGTTGGCTTCCGCCGGGTCGAGGCTGACGATGTCGTCGAGGCCCTGGGCAACGACCAGGGTGGTAGGCGGCGCTGCGGGCGTGGCTGGCGGCGGACAATTTTGATGCCCAGGGGCGGCAGATAAAGCGGCTGGAGGAGTTCAGGTCAGCGATGTCCCCCTCCTGAACAGGACGGAGGGGGAGGCGCTGTTTACCAGCAGATAAATCCGCCATCGACCACCAGGTCGACGCCGGTGCAGAATGACGCGGCGTCGCTGGCGAGGAATAGCGCCGGGCCCGCCATCTCCTCAACTCTCGCCATCCGCTGAATCGGCGTCTGGCTTTCGAACTCGCGGGTCTGGTGGACCATTTCCGGGCGGGTGTTCATCGGCGTGGCGGTATAGCCGGGACTGATGGAGTTGACGCGGATCCCTTTATCGACCCACTCCATCGCCAGGCTTTTTGACAGGTGGATGACGCCCGCTTTAGAGCTGTTGTAGTGCGCCTGCTCAAGGCCGCGGTTAACGATAATGCCGGACATGGAGGCGATATTAATGATCGAGCCGCCGCCGGATTCCAGCATCATCTCCGCCTCGGCTTTACAGGAGTTCCACACCCCGGTGAGGTTGATATCAATCACCCGTTGCCACTGTTCGGTCTCCATCTCCAGCGCCGGGTTGGCGTTGGCGATACCGGCGGCGTTAACGGCGATATCGAGGCGGCCGAAGCGGCTTTTCGCCAGCGCGACGGCGGCGCGGAGATCGCCGAGCTGGCGCACGTCCCCGGTGTACAGGCAGGCCTGGCCGCCGATGGCTTCGATGTTATTCACGGTCTCGGTGAGCCCGCCGTCTTCCCGCAGATCGAAGCACAGGACCCGCGCGCCCGCGCTGGCAAGCGCGTAAGCAATGGTCTGACCGATCCCGCTGCCCGCGCCGGTGACGAAGGCGACGCGTCCCTGCAGATTAAACAGCTGCTGAGCAAAATCTTTGGCGATCATAGTAATTACTCTTTTAATGAATATCCCGTTGCCCGGAGCGGCGCAGTGCGCGCTTTCCGGGCTATCCGTTGTGAACCATCGCGTAACGGCGCTGCCCGACAATCCCCTGTGGGCATCAGGACATAATCAGGCCGCCGTCGATGTTAATCGTTTGTCCGGTGAGGTAGCGCGCGTCGTCGGAGGCGAGAAACGCCACCAGCCCGGCGACATCCTCCGGTTTCCCCGCGCGCTTCATCGGAATACCTTCAACCCACTCGGCCATCAGCTCGCCTTTGGCGTAGCGTTTGCGATCGCTGCTGAGGATTTCCCCCCACACGCGGTCGTTGTAGTCCCACATTTCGCTCTCGATAATCCCGGGGCAGAAGGCGTTGACGGTGATATTCCACGGCGCCAGCTCATGGGCCAGGCTTTGGGTAATCCCGATAACGCCCATCTTGCTGGCGGCGTAGTGCGGGGTATAGATAAAGCCCTGACGGCCCTGACCGGAGGAGGTATTAATCAGGCTGCCGTGGTTTTGCTTGACCATGTACTTAGCCGCTTCGCGGCAGCACAGCCAGACGCCGGTGGTGTTCACCGCCAGCACCTTCTCAAAATCAGCCTTTGGCATACGATCGAAGTAGTCGATAGTGATCACCCCGGCATTTTGAATGGAGACGTCAATGGTGCCAAAGCGCGCGGCGGCCTGTTCATAAAGAGACTGAACCTGGGCTTCGTTGGTCACGTCGACCACCAGTGACAAAATGTCCGCCTGGTAGCGCTGGCGCAGGGTTTCCGCGGTTTCATGAACGCGGTCGGCGTTAGAGACCATCACCAGCCTGGCGCCATCGCGCGCAAAGCGCTCGGCGATTCCCGCGCCAATACCGCGACAGGCTCCGGTAATAACAATCGTTTTGTTGTGAAAATTTCTGTTCATATTATTTTCCCTTTAGCGAGGCCGGGCGGGCGACGCCCGGCGCAATGTTAGCTGGAGGCGGCGCCGCCGGGCAGCGCGTCGGCCTGCTTCTCTTCGTGACGACGCATCAGGATGACTTTGTTCTGCAGCTTTTGCTGGAACTGGTCAACGACGACGGCGGTCACAATCACCACGCCTTTTATGACCATCTGCCAGAAATCGCTGACCCCCATCATGACCATGCCGTCGGCGAGGAATACGATAACGAAGGCGCCAATAATAGAGCCGGTGACCCGACCCCGGCCGCCCGCCAGCGCCGTGCCGCCGAGCACGGTGGCGCCGATGGCGTCCATTTCAAACATATTGCCGGTCATCGGGTGGGCGGTTTGCAGCTGGGATGCGACGATCAGCCCAACGAATGCCGCGCAGAGGCCGGAGAAGGCGTAGACGAAGATCTTCGCCTTCACGATAGGCACCCCGGCGAGGCGGGCGGCGGATTCGTTGCCGCCGATCGCGTAGATGTAGCGACCGAGGGGCGTTTTGGTCGTCAGCCAGTAGCCGAGCACGAGGAAGGCGATCATCAGCCAGATGGGCAGGTAAATGCCGAGCACGGTACCGGAACCGAGGATTGAGAAGCCGGTATTCCCCAGCGCTTCCATACCGTTGAGGTTAGGGTAGGTGCTGCCGTCGTTGAACAGCAGCGCAGAGCCCCTGGCGACGTACATCATGCCGAGCGTGCAGATAAAGGGCGCCACGCCAAAGCGGGTGATCACGGCGCCGTTAATAAAGCCGATCAGGATGCCAAAAATGGCCACGCAGAGGATCACTTCGGGCACGTTGAAGAAAATAATGCTGCCGTTCCACAGGGGCAGCCCGTTGGTCAACAGCGCCCCGGCGACCATGCCGCAGATCCCGGCGACGGCCCCGACCGAGAGGTCGATACCGCCGGTGAGGATCACCAGCGTCATCCCAATGGCCAGCAGGCCGGTGATCGCCACGTGCTGGGTCATAATCAGCAGGTTAGAAGCGGTCAGGAAATTCGGTACCATCACGCTGAAGAATGCAATGACCAGCAGCAGAGCGATAAACGTTCTGGCCTTCAGCAGGTACATATAAATCATATATTTCTGGTTCATGATGGTTTCCAGCCTGATTAATCTTGGGGTGTTGAAGCCGCGATAAGCTTTTCGCGGGTAACCGCATGGCGCGGTAAATCGGCGGTAATACGGCCATCGGCCATCACCAGAATGCGATCGGCCAGGGCCATCACTTCGTCCAGCTCCGAGGAGGAGAACATGACGGCCAGCCCCTGATGCGCCATTTTGCCAATCAGGTGATAGACGTCCGTTTTGGCGCCGACGTCAATCCCGCGGGTGGGCTCATCGAGAAGTACCACCTGCGGCTGCGTCATCAGCGCTTTACCCAGCACAACCTTCTGCTGGTTGCCGCCGCTCAGGGAGGTAATAGGCAGCTCGGGATCGCTGACCTTGATGGCGAGCTGGCGGATCATCTCCTTCACGCTGGCGTTCTCTTTATGCGGATTCAGCCATTTCCACGCCCGGCGAAAGCCCTGCAGGCTAAAGTCAGAGAGCGTCATATTGGATTGAATGGACATCATCTGCACCACGCCTTCGCCCTGGCGGTCTTCCGGTACCAGCGCCAGCCCCTTTTTTAGCCGGGTTTGAAACGGAGCTTTAGCGATATTTTCTCCGTTAAGATGGACGCTACCGGTCTGGCAGGTCATCAGGCCGATCAGCCCCTTAAACAGTTCGGTGCGCCCGGCGCCCAGCAGGCCATAGATGCCGATGACTTCGCCTTTATTCAGCGTGAAGGTCACGTCATTAAGCTTGTAGCCGCCGCTGTGATGCAGCGCGGTCAGGCCCTCCACGGCAAGCACCGCTTCGCCCTGCGGCGCCGGCTGATAGTCGAAGTGCTTTTTCTTATCCCCGACCATCTGCTCAATGATCCAGGGAATGCTGGCCTCGCTAACGGTACGTTCGCTGATAAAGCGGCCGTCGCGGAAAATCGTGATGTGGTCGCCAATCTCCATCAGCTCTTCCAGGCGATGGGAGATATAAATGATGGTGACGCCGCGTCGTTTTAGCTGCTCAATAACGTTAAACAGGACCTTAACTTCCGACTGGCTGAGCGCCGACGTGGGCTCATCCATGATCAGCACCCGGGTGTCCTTTGAGAGCGCGCGGGCGATCTCCACCAGCTGCTGATGGCCGATCCCCAGCTCGCCCAGCGGGGTGTAGGGGTCGACATTAAGTTCGAGCCTTTCCAGCAGCGATTTCGCCAGTTCGTACTGATATTTTTCGTTAATCCGGCCTTTCTGGAAAAATTCGTTCGCCATGAAAATATTATCCATGACGTTCATATTGGGGAATAAATTGAGCTCCTGGAAAATAATGCTAATTCCCTGGCTTTCGGCCTGGTGAGTTGAGCTTAATGACACTTCGGCACCGTCGAGAATAATCTGTCCGGAGGAGGGCGTTTCGACACCGGCAAGCATTTTCATCATGGTGGATTTACCCGCACCATTTTCTCCGATCAGAACGTTTACTTTATTTCGATATACCCGGTAATTAACGTTATCTAAGGCAATAACGCCCGGATAAACGCGGGACAGGGCGCGCGTTTCGATAATAACTTCAGATTCGACTGGTTGGGGAGCGACGAGGGATTGCGACGGCATCTTATTGTCCTCCGGAGCGTACGATTTTCGCTGGCGTAATATCGGGAACCGCTTGTGGAATATCCCAGGCGGAGAAGACGCCGTATATCTCGACGGTTTCACCGCTTTTTACCTGCGCAGTCTGAATCATTTTCACCGCCTGTTCATTAATGGCCCGGCCGTATTCGCCAAACAGCACCTGGTCATTAAAGTCCTGATAGCTGGTGCCTTTATCGCCATCCCGCAGCTGGGTGCCGCGAAGCGTCGGGCCAATTTGCACCACTACCGGGCCGCCGGCGCTATCTGCAACCGTCATTTTTCCGCTGCGGGAGGTAGAGTCGATCTTGTCGATTTTACCTGCGACCTTGACGTAAAAAATGCAGGGATTCTCCTCCTGGGCGCGATAGCCCAGAGCCTGACAGGCGCTATCGAAATCCTTAGCGGCGCGCAGCGCGGCCATCAGTTCGCTGACCGGGCGGGCCTGAGCCACAACCTGCGGTACGATTTTGTTCTGCCACGTTTGATCGATATTTGCCATATGCGGATTGGGCGGGGATTTAAGATCGGCCAGCTCCTGCTGGGAGACGATACGACAGCCTCCGAGAGCAAGTACGGCCAGTGCCAGCCAGGTTTTTTTGTACATATTACTCTCCTACGCGCCCCCGAAGGGGCGCAACAACCCGAACTCAGGATTTGATGTTGAAGTCCTGAACTTTATCTGCGTTATCTTTGGTTATCAGAATGCCGCGGAACATGACGCGTTGCTTCGCGGGTTTGACGCCTTTTTGCAGGTAGTTATCGAGGTCGGTAACGCCCTGCGCCGCAATCGACTGGGCCTGCAGCATAACGGTTGCCTGCAGCGTGCCGGCCTTGACCGCATCACGCTCGTCGTTGCTGCCGTCGATGCCGACCACTACGACGTCAGTCCGGTTTGCCGCCTTGAGGGCGGCGATGGCGCCAAGCGCTACCGGACCGTTGCCGCAGATCACGCCTTTGACGTCAGGGTGGGCCTGCAGGATGCTGTCCATAATGCGCTTACCGTCAATTAGCGTACCTTTAGCATCCTGTTTAGCGACGCTGACCATATCCGGATATTGGTCAATCACCTGGTGGAATGATTTAGAACGCGTAACGCAGTTATTATCCGCAAGGTTGCAGGTGAGTTCGGCGTATTTCCCTTTTTCCGCCATTTTCTCAACAAAGACGTTGGCGACTTCCGAACCAGCCTGGAAGTTATTATGCGTAATCTGCTCCAGAGCTACGTCATCGACAGGAATTTCCCGGTTAATTAATATAATCGGAATACCCGCATCTTTAGCTTTTTTAATCGCCGCGACGCTGGCGGTGGAGTCGGCGTTATCCAGAATAATGCCCTGAACTTTTTTACCGATAGCGGTATCAATCAATTCGTTCTGTTTTTTTACATCTTCGCCATGAGACAGGATGGTGGTGTTATATCCGAGTGCTTTTGCTTTCTCGCTGGCCCCTTTGGCTTCAGAAGCGTAATAGGGGTTATCCAGCGAGTTAACCATGATCATGATGGTGCCCTTTTCTACTGCCTGGGCAGTAAAAGAAAGCGCGGTCAGGGTTGCAGCGGTTAAAAGCGTTAAACGTAATTTCATGACAATGTTCTCTCTGTGTTGTTATTGTCGGGTACGGTGAAACAACGTAAGTCCGGAAAGGCGGTTGTATGGGCCGGAATTCTCCTTCTGTTAATGATTAAGGTTCGTCACCCGCGGATTCCCTGGTGGGCGTCAGGCGCACGTCGCCGGTTTCCATAATGTTCTCTCCACCGCATGGCGCCACTCCTGCCATCGTGCCTGCAGGCGCTGGTGGCGGGCCATGTCGGGATTAAATGTACCGTGTGCGGTTAAAAAGCTCGTCAAATCGACCGGCGCATTGGGATTGAGCGCCTTGCGGGCCAGCAGGGCCGCGCCAATGGCCGAGAGCTCGGGCACATCGCTGCGCATAACCGGGCAGCCCAGCAGATCGGCCTGGTACTGCATGAGCCAGTCGTTTTTGGTCGGTCCGCCGTCGACCATCAGCGCCGAGAGGCTGAAATCATCATGCTGGCGCATGGCGACAACCACGTCGGCAATCTGGTAGGTGATAGATTCCAGCGCGGCGCGGATCAGGTGCGCCCGCTTAACGCCGCGGCTCAGCCCGCAAATCACGCCGCGGGCGCTATCGTCCCACCACGGCGCGCCGAGCCCGGTCAGCGCCGGCACAAAATAGACCCCCATCGTCGACTCAACCGAGGCGGGCAGGGTGTTCAGCTCGTGGCCCAGTTCGTCGGCGGTGAGTTCGCTCAGGCCGGTGCTGTCAGCCATCCACGCTACGGCATCGCCGGTGTGGGGAATGTTGCCTTCCAGCCCGTAGGTGATGCGCTCGCCGTCATGCCAGGCAATGGTGGTGGCCAGCGCGTCAATATCGCACTGGGCTGATTTAACCGGCGCCATCACCGACGAGCCTGTGCCGTAGGTGGCTTTCACGCACCCGAGTTCCCCCAGCGCATGGCCAAAAAGCGCGGCGTGGGAGTCGCCGACCATTGACATGATCGGAATGCCGTCAGGTATCGCCGCGAGTCCGCGGGTGTAGCCAAATAATCCACTGGATGGCTTAATTTCCGCCAGCGCGGCGCGGGGGATCTGGAACAGGGCCAGCATGTCGTCATCCCACTGCCCGCTTTGCAAATTGAGCAGCTGGGTGCGCGCGGCGTTGGAGTAGTCGCAGCAGAAGGCGTCGCCGTGGGTTAAGTTCCACAGCAGCCAGCTATCGATGGTGCCGAGGCAGATCTCGCCGCGTTCGGCGAGAAGGTGACCCTCGGGGATGGACTCCAGCAGCCAGCGCATTTTGGAGGCGGAGAACAGCGGCGCAATCGGTAGGCCGGTGGTGGTTTTAATCTGCTGCTCTTTGCCCGCATGGCGCAGCTCGTCGCAAAACGCGGCGCTGCGGGTGCATTGCCAGGTGATGGCGGCGTTAACCGGCTTTCCGCTGTGGCGATACCAGCCGATGGCGGTTTCCCGCTGGTTGCTGATGGCTAATGCGGCCACGTTATCCGCGCCAACGTGCGCAACCGCTTTGGCAATCACCGCAAGCGAGGCTTCGATCAGCGTCTCGCCGGATTGCTCGACCCAGCCATCGCGCGGGGTTTGAATCGCCAGGGGCTGTGAAAATTTCACAATAACGTTGCCACGGCCGTCGAGCACGACCGCTTTGGCATTGGTCGTTCCCTCGTCGAGTGCAATAATGAACTCTTGCTGTGTTGCCGACATGAGATAGTCTCCTGAGTCACATTTCGTCCTGGCGCTGAGGGGCGAACATTCCTCGCTATCGCGTTGCGATTTAGCAGGGCATGATGTGACATTTCGTTATCACTTTTGTAATCACTGAATATATATTCGATAGTGATTATTTATTTAAATACCTTAGCCAGAAACTTTCCCCGGGGCTAGAGGGAAAGTTATCAATTGTGCTGGCAATCACACTTATCTGCATGGATAAATGCGCGGAGGGCTGGCGGGCTAAGCGCGGCGCTATTTTATCAGTCCATTGAAATATATATGTTTATTTTGCACGCCTCGGCATCGGAAAGGGCGGCGCAGAGGCATGCAAAAAATATCTGCGGGAAAATTAGCCGGCGATCAGCAGCCTTGCGGTCGGGTAATCGGTGATTAAAACGTCGATATAGCCGCCGGAGAGGGCGCCTTTGATCGCCGCTACCTTATCGCTACCGCCGGCCAGCGCCACGACGTTGGGGCATTTTTTTACTTTTTCCAGCGCCATGCCAATAACAGGATCTTCATCATCGCGTAACACGGCCTGGCCCTTTTTGTCGTAATAGTGCAGGCAGATATCCCCCACCGCTCCGCGTTCGGCCAGCACCTGCAGCATATCTTCGTGGTAATAGTTACCTGATGTTTTCAGCAGCTGTGAAGGTTCGAGGATCCCGATCCCGACGATGGCAATATCGACCTCATCGAAGCGCGAAACCACGTCGGCGACGTCCTGACTGGCAATGAGGCGGTTTTTCTCGGCCATCGAACCTTCAATGCTTTGCGAAGGCAGCAGCCAGGCCTGGCAGTTAAGATGCTGGGCGAGCGTCTGGGTCAGGATGGTGGCCTGCACGTTGCCGTTTGGCCCCACGCCGCCAAGCAGTTGGATGACGCCGCTGGCCTTCAGGTTCTGCGCGTGGACCTCATCGACCATCGCCCTGATGGTCGAACTCCATGAGGAGACGCCGATCAGATCTTTTGGCCGCAGGCGGGTTTCCAGATAGTGGGCCGCAGCGGAGCCAATTGCGCGCTTGAGGGTATGATCGCTGGCATCCTCTTCGGTATCGACGACGATAGCCTGCTTAATTCCGTAGCGATCTTCGATGCCTTTTTCGAGGTTAAGAAAAATATTCGAGGGCTGAACGACGCTAATTTTTACCACCCCTTCCTTCTGGCAGCGGGTGATGGCGCGGGAGACAAATGACTGGGAGAGCGACAGAAGTTGTGCGATGTCGGACTGCTTTCGTCCTTCAAGATAGTAAAGCGTGGCAATCTTAACTAACAGCCTTTGTTCATCCTGCTTAGCCATATATATCCCCGAAAATCATTAACGTCTATCCATTATGCTATACCCGTCAGGCCGAAAATTGCCCGTCCGCTGGCGTTGCGCATCTACCGCGCCGGCCCTCTGCCTGAGCAGACTGCAGTGCGAATAATTCAGGGTATAGAGGCTTTTATCATACGTGAAAAAGAAAGAGAACTAAGTGTGATGAAACTCTAACTTTTATCAATCCTCAAAATCAGCTATGGACAAAAACAGAACATCTGTCGCATAATTGAATAAAGAATCATCATTGAATATATATTCATGGTGATATCAAGTCAACTGAAAACTTATCCAGGCGCAGACAGGCCTGATAGTAAGGAGGCAGAATGTTCCTGAGTATGATGCAGCGGCGGAAGCCTGATGATGCGCTGCCTGGGGATGTCTGGTTTTTTTAGTCCCTGACGGAATAAATATTCCAAGTTGAAATTAAATTCAGAGGTATTAAATGAATCCCTATAGCTACGATGTCCAGGCTCTTGAGCGTCAAGCTCGCGCGGTGCGCCGCCATATTATCAGATTGAACGCCAACAGCCCGGCCGGGGGCCACACCGGCGCCGATCTGTCGCAGGTAGAACTTTTAACCGCCCTCTATTTCCGCGTGCTAAACGTCTCCCCGGAGCAGATTGCCGACCCTGAGCGGGATATTTACATCCAGTCTAAAGGCCATGCGGTGGGGTGCTATTACTGCGTGCTGGCGGAAGCCGGTTTTTTCCCGGTCGAGTGGCTGGCGACCTATCAGCATGCCAACTCGCACCTTCCTGGCCACCCGGTTCGTCAAAAAACTCCCGGCATTGAGCTGAATACCGGGGCGCTGGGCCACGGTTTGCCGGTTGCGGTGGGGCTGGCGCTGGCGGCGAAAAAGAGCAACAGCGCCCGGCGCATCTTTTTAATTACCGGCGATGGCGAACTGGCGGAGGGCAGCAACTGGGAAGCGGCGCTGGCCGCGGCGCACTACGGGCTCGATAACCTGATTATTATCAACGATAAAAACAATCTCCAGCTTGCCGGGCCGACCCGCGAGATTATGAATACCGACCCGCTTGCCGATAAATGGAAAGCGTTTGGCATGGCCGTGACCGAGTGTCAGGGAAACGATATGGCCTCAGTGGTGGCCGCTCTGGAAGGGCTGCAGCAGGCGGGTAAACCTAACGTTATTATCGCGAATACGACAAAAGGCGCCGGTATTTCCTTTATCCAGGGGCGTCCGGAATGGCACCACCGGGTACCGAAAGGCGAAGAGATTGAACTGGCACTGGAGGAACTGAAAGATGAGTAATGCAGAACACCTGGCAAGCGTAATGGTGCAAGCGTTTATTGACGCGGTAGAAAGCGGCGTTGATCTGGTGCCGGTCGTTGCTGATTCCACCTCGACGGCGAAAATTGCGCCTTTTATTAAACAATTCCCCGGTCGTCTGGTTAACGTCGGGATTGCCGAACAAAGTATGGTCGGCATGGCGGCCGGGCTGGCGCTGGGGGGGAAAGTTGCGGTGACCTGTAACGCCGCGCCCTTCCTGATTTCTCGCGCCAATGAGCAGATCAAAGTCGACGTCTGCTACAACAACACCAACGTTAAGCTGTTTGGCCTGAACGCCGGAGCCAGCTACGGCCCGCTGGCGAGCACCCATCACTCCATTGACGACCTGGCCGTGATGCGCGGGTTCGGCAATATCCAAATCTTTGCCCCCTCTACGCCGCGCGAATGTCGGCAGATAATCGACTACGCCATTCAGTATCAGGGGCCGGTCTATATCCGCCTTGACGGCAAGGCGCTGCCGGAACTGCTCGACGAGAGCTATCGCTTTGTGCCGGGGGTGGTGGTTACCCTGCGCGAAGGCCGGGATATTGCGCTGGTTGCGACGGGCTCGACGGTGCATGAGATCGTTGACGCTGCGCAACTGTTGGCGGAACAGGGCGTTGACGCGAAGGTGGTGAGCGTACCGTCGATTCGCCCTTGCGACACCGCAGCGCTGCTGGCGGCGCTGAAGGGCTGTAGCGCGGTCATCACGGTTGAAGAGCACAACGTCAACGGCGGGCTTGGCAGCCTGGTTGCCGAAGTGCTGGCCGAAGGCGGCGCCGGTATCCCTCTGAAGCGCCTAGGGATCCCTGACGGCGAGTATGCGGCGGCGGCGGATCGCGGCTGGCTTCGTCAGCATCACGGTTTCGACGCGCCGGCGATCGCGGCGCTGGCCCGCACGCTGCGCTAACCCTGGCGAAAACCCGTGCGGGCAGCCGCGCGGGTGGCGCTATTTTGCCGTCCCGCAGAGGGTGATGACCCGCGCGTCGCTTTGCAGCCAGTGCACCTGAACTATCTCATCATCAATTTGCATCCGCAGCGTTCCTTCCTTTATATACGTCACTCGCATGCGCAGAAAATCCATCCCGAGGCTGACGGGGAAGAGGGAGCGCCTTAAACCCACTCTCTTTCGCCGAGAACGCCAGCGTCAGCGCCAACGCAAAGGGCAGGCCGCTGGCCGCCAGCCGCGTTTTTTCCGCGGCGCTGATAATGCTGCTTTCGAGCTCCGTCGCCAGCGCCGGCGTAAAGCAGCGCTCAATATCAATCCCCACCGGCTGAGAAGAGACCACCGCCAGGGCGCTATTTTCACAGTGGCTGATGCTGCCGAACCACGGCGCGGGCCACTGTGGCTGGCGCCGCTCGCCGGGCGGCGGGGGCGTTTTTTCGCCAACTTCGCGCAGGGCGTGAACGGCGGCGATGCGTCCGGCAAGATGTTCAGCCTGACGCTTACGGCCGCTTGCGGCGAGCAGGGCGTGATGTGGCAGCCACAGCAGATCCGCTGGCTGGAAGCTGGCAGGGTCGAAATCAATCCGCTGGATAAGATGCCCGGCAAGTAAAAGGGTGCTGTGACGTGTCTGCATGAAGGGATGTTAACCGATTTGCCCGCCGCCCTCTATGGCAAGAGGGCGGCGGGATTCAGACGAGCAATCAGAAGTGAGTGTTGACGCCCAGATACCAGGTACGGCCCGACTCGTTATAGGTTTCGGCACCTGCGCCGTACATATAAGCGCCGGTCGTTGCGTTACCCGTTGTCTGGGCGTTACCCGCACGCCAGTGGCGCTTATCGAAGACGTTATCCACGCCGCCGGTCAGGCTGACGTTTTTGGTCACGTCCCAGGTCGCGCTCAGGCCGAGGATACTGTATGGGCTAACCTCGTTCTTCTCGCTGCCGGTGACCGGCTGACCCTTGTAGTTATACTTTTTCGGCTGCTGCTTACCGTACCAGGTAAAGGTCGACTGCACGGAAACATCGTCGTATACCTGCCAGCTGAGGGTCGAGTTGAGGGTATATTCCGGGATAATCGACAGGCGATCGCCGGTCTCCTTATTCTTACTCTGCAGCATCCAGGTGATGTTATTGGTCCAGTTAACGGTTTCGCTAACCGGAACGTTTAACGTACCTTCCAGTCCTTCAACCACCGCTTTCGGCACGTTTTCCCACTGGTAAATATCGGTGACGACTTTACCCGTTCCGGTCTGACCAATTGGCGCATAGCCGGCTTCAATCTTGTTGCGGTAGTCGTTACGGAACCAGGTCACGCCCGCCAGCCAGCCGTCGCGTTTAAATTCGAGGCCAATCTCCTTGTTAATGCTGGTTTCTGCCTTCAGGTTATCGTTACCCAGCATGTAGCACCCGACGTTATCGGCGCTGGCGTAGCAGCCCTGGCCTTTGCTGTACAGGAGATAGTTCGGGTTGGTCTGGTAGAGGCTTGGCGCCTTATAGGCGCGGCCAATGCCCATCTTCAGGGTAAAGTCGTCGCCCAGGCCCTGGGACAGGTTCAGCGACGGGCTCCAGTTATTGCCGACGATAGAGTGATGATCGAAGCGCAATGCCGGGGTGAGCATGGTGGAATCGGTGAGCTCAAGGTTATCTTCGGCAAACAGCGAGAAGATCTCCGCCTGCGAGTACGGGCTACGATCGTTGCTCATGTCTCCAATTGGGCCGCCCTGTAGGGCCTGGCCGTTAGAGGACATGTCCTTCATCCGCTGCTGGTTCCACTCGGTGCCCAGGGTCAGGTTCTGATTGACCAGCAGGTCAAACGGAATGCTGATTTCGCTGTGCAGCATCACGTCGGAGAGGTCGATATCGCTAAACTTATCGCTGTTAAACAGGCCTTCCAGGCCGCCCGCCAGCCCCTCGCCGAGGCGCGAGTTGCGGGTGTGTTCGTACTGCGCCCAGTTGCTGGTGGTAATGCCGTTATCCCAGCCGCCGTTCCACGTGATCGCATAGTTCTGGCGATAGAGACGGTTAGTCTCTTTGCCGTAGTTTTTCTTCACCAGGCCGCTGCTGCTGTTATCATTGTTGGTGTTCTGCGTATCCCCGGCGTACAGGTTGCCCTGGCGGCTGTAGCCTGCTTCAAACTCCAGCGAGTTCATCGGCGCAAAGTCCCAGCGCACGACGCCGTTGATGTTTTTGTTCTCGACCCCTTCGCGCCCGGCCGGCAGGGTATCGGAGTAGGTATCGGTACGCTCGGACTGATGTCCCTGGTTAATATCCCAGGCGTCGGCCTGCGTTTTATCGAGGTTACCCAACAGGCGGAAGCTGAAATCGCCGCCCAGCGGGCCGTTAAGGCTGAAGTTGGTACGTTTGGTCGAGCCTTCGTCTTTATGCTCCGGGGCGTTCATGTAGGTATTCCATGAACCGTGCCACTCGCTATCGCCTTTTTTGGTGATGATATTGACCACGCCGCCCGCCGCGCCGTTGCCGTAGCGTACCGCCGCCGGGCCGCGAATGACCTCAATGCGCTCAATAAGCTCTGGCGGCACCCAGCTGGTATCGCCGCGGGTATCGCGCTCGCCGCGCCAGCCGAGACGAATGGAGTTACGGCTGGTGACCGGCTTACCGTCAATCAGGATCAGGGTATTTTCCGGGCCCATGCCGCGAATATCAATCTGGCGGTTGTTGCCGCGCTGGCCGCTGGTGGAGTTGCCGGTCAGGTTAACGCCCGGCATGGTGCGGATGATTTCTGAGACATCGCGGGCCGGTGGACGTTTACGAATTTCATCGGCGGTGATGGTGGAGACGCCGGGAGCCTGTAGGTTCTGCTCCGCTGCGGTAACGACCATGGTCTCTTCGGCGGCCGTTTTTTTGCTGTTTGTGGTCTCTTCCGCGCACAGCGGGAGGGCAACACCATAAATACCCAGATTGACCAGCAAGGCCAGGGATTTGATCCTGTTATTCATTTTATTAAATCCTGCTGTCTGTTGCCGCTTTCCCCAAAGGCCTCTTCCCACCGGGAGAGGTGACGGCATACACAAATGTTGCCAGTAGAGGACAAATGCCCGCCATCTCTGACATGTTTTTAGAAGTTACTCATACCAACGCGCGGTAGTACGCTATTGCAAATACAAATAGTTATCAATAATATTATCAACAAAACATTACGTTTATTGATAAATATCATGATAAACATAGGGTTATTTAATGCTCGAGACAGGAAGCGATGAGTGGTGGCAAAGCCTGAGCGGCCCGCAGTCGGAGGCGTCTGGCGAGGCGTACCGGGTAACGTTCTGGTGGCGGGATCCGGCGGGCAGCGAGGCCACTTCGGCGACGCGGCGGGTGTGGATTTACATCACCGGCGTCACCGACCACCACAAAAATGCCGTCCCGCAAACCCTGCGGCGCGTCCTGGGCACCGATGCCTGGCAATGGCAGACCACGCTCTCGTCGACCTGGCGCGGCAGCTACTGTTTTATCCCCTCCGAACGCGATGACGATTTTGCTCCTGAGATTTTTAACGGCGACGCTCCAGACCGCACCCTGCTGCGCGAGGGCTGGCGACGCCTGCTGCCGCGCGCGGTAGCCGACCCGCTCAACCCGCAAAGCTGGAAGGGCGGGCGCGGCCACGCGGTCTCGGCGCTGGAGCTTGCGCAGGCGCCGGAGCAGCCCGGCTGGGCGCTGCGCGATGAAAACTATGCCCCGCCGGTCTGCATCCAGTGGCGCAGCGCGCGGCTTGGCAACAGCCGTCGGGTATGGATTTATGCCACCGGCGACGGCGCGGCGGAAGAGCGCCCGCTGGCGGTGCTGCTGGACGGCCAGTTCTGGGCCGAGAGCATGCCGGTGTGGTCGCCGCTGGCCGGACTCACCCGCGAGGGCCGGCTGCCGGCGGCGGTATATCTGCTGATCGACGTGATTGATAACGCGCACCGCGGCCGCGAGCTGCCGTGCAACCGCGATTTTTGGCTGGCGGTACAGGAGGAGCTGCTGCCGCAGGTGCGTCAAATCGCAGCCTTTAGCGAGCGGGCCGAGCGTACCGTCGTCGCCGGGCAAAGCTTTGGCGGCCTGGCGGCGCTGTTCGCCGCCCTGAACTGGCCGCAGCGTTTTGGCTGCGCGCTCAGCCAGTCCGGCTCCTACTGGTGGCCGCACCGCGGCGGCGCGCAGGATGGCGTGCTGATTGAAGGCCTGAGATCGGGCGAGCTGCGCGCCGACGGGCTGCGGGTGTGGCTCGAAGCCGGCGAGCGGGAGCCCCTTATTTTCCGCGCGAATCAGGCGCTTTTAGCCCTGCTGCGGCGGTCGGAAGGGACGGTGTTCTGGCGTCAGATTGACGGCGGGCACGATGCGCTGTGCTGGCGCGGCGGGCTGACGGCGGGACTGATTCAGCTGTGGCAATCTACCGAATCCGCCCCTTCGGAACCCAATCATTGATCATGCGCGAGGGCTGCCGAGGCGGCCAGCAGGATAGCGAGTATTAACAGGAGTTTGAAATGCAATTCAGTAACCCCTTCGATAATCCGCAAGGGCAGTTTTACATTCTACGTAACGAGCTGCAGCAGTACAGTCTGTGGCCTCATCACTGCGCGCTGCCGGAGGGCTGGGCGGTAGAGTGTCCGCCGCAGTCGCTGGAAGCGTGCAATGCCTGGCTGGCGGCGAACTGGTCAACCCTCACCCCCGCGCACTACGCGTCCTAAGGAGCCGATGATGACCACTCGTTTACCGCTGGTTGCCGCGCAGCCGGGGATCTGGATGGCGGAGCGGCTGTCTACGCTGCCCGGGGCCTGGAGCGTTGCTCACTACGTCGAGCTCAGCGGCAGCCTCGATCCGGCGCTGCTCGGTCGGGCGATCGTCGCCGGCCTGCGCCAGGCCGATACGCTAAGCATGCGCTTTTGCGAAGACAACGGCGAAGCCTGGCAGTGGGTCGATGAGGACCGCGCCTTCGACGAACCGCAGTACCGCGACCTGCGCGCGGCGGACGATCCGCACGCGGCGGCGCTGGCCATTATGCAGGCCGACCTCGGACAGAACCTGCGCGTCGATAGCGGAAATCCGCTGGTCTGCCACCAGTCTGCTGCGCACGGCGGATAATCGCTGGTACTGGTATCAGCGCTATCATCATTTACTCGTCGATGGCTTTAGTTTCCCCGCCATTACCCGCCAGATCGCCGCCATTTATCGCGCCTGGCAGCGCGGAGAGGCGACGCCGGAGTCGCCGTTTACGCCGTTCGCCGAGGTGGTGGAAGAGTATCAGCGCTACTACGGCAGCGATGGCTGGCAGCGGGACAAGCAGTTCTGGCAGGAGCAGCGCAGGGCGCTGCCGGCGCCGGTTTCGCTCTCCGCCGCGCCGCTGGCGGGACGAGCAACGGGCACGGAGATCTGGCGCCTGAAGCTTGACGCTGACGCCGCGACCTTCAGCCGTCTGGCCGCCGGCGCCCCGCAGTGCCAGCGCGCCGACCTGGCGCTGGCGCTTACCGCCCTGTGGCTGGGACGCCTGTGCGGGCGGATGGACTATGCCGCCGGCTTTATCTTTATGCGCCGCATGGGCTCGGCGGCGCTGACCGCGACCGGCCCGGTACTTAACGTCCTGCCGCTGGCGATCAACATCGATGCCCAGGAAACCCTGGCCGAGCTGGCGCTGCGCCTCGCCGGACAGGCTGAAAAAAATACGTCGCCACCAGCGCTATGATGCGGAGCAAATCGTCCGCGATAGCGGCAAGGCCGCGGGCGATGAGCCGCTGTTTGGCCCGGTATTAAATATTAAAGTCTTCGATTACGTTCTCGATATTGACGGCGTGCAGGCGGTAACGCACACCCTGGCGACCGGCCCGGTTAACGATCTTGAGCTGGCGCTGTTCCCGGACGAAGCCGGCGGCCTGTCGCTGGAAGTGCTGGCCAATAAGCAGCGCTACGATGAGGCCACGCTGCGCGCGCACGTTGAGCGCCTCTCCGCGCTGCTGGCCCAGTTTGCCGCCGACCCGGCGCTGCGCTGCGGCGAAGCGGACATGCTGTCCGCGCGGGAAACGCAGCGGCTGGCGGAAATCAATAATACCGGCATCGCGCTGCCCGCTACCACGCTGAGCGCGCTGGTCGCGGAGCAGGCGATGAAGACCCCGGATGCGCCCGCGCTGGCGGACGCCAGCTGGCAGTTCAGCTACCGCGAAATGCGCCAGCAGGTGGTGGCGCTGGCAGAGGTGCTGCGCGCGCGCGGGGTTAAGCCCGGCGATAGCGTAGCGGTGGCGCTGCCGCGTTCGGTTTTCCTCACCCTGGCGCTGCACGCCATCGTTGAAGCGGGCGCCGCCTGGCTGCCGCTCGATACCGGCTATCCTGACGATCGCCTGCGTATGATGCTCGAAGACGCGCGTCCGACGCTACTGCTGACTTCCGACGATCAGCTGGCGCGCTTTAGCGATATCCCCGGGCTTGCCAGCCTGTGCTATCAGCAGCCGCTGGCGGCGGGGGATGACGCGCCGCTGGCGCTCTCCGCGCCGGAGCATACCGCCTATATCATCTTTACCTCCGGCTCCACCGGACGCCCGAAAGGGGTGATGGTGGGGCAGACCGCGATCGTCAACCGCCTGCTGTGGATGCAAAATCACTATCCGCTCGGCGCCGATGACGTGGTGGCGCAGAAAACGCCGTGCAGCTTTGACGTCTCGGTATGGGAGTTCTGGTGGCCGTTTATCGCCGGCGCCCGGCTGGTGATGGCGGAACCCGAAGCGCATCGCGATCCGCTGGCGATGCAGCAGTTCTTCGCCCGCTACGGCGTGACCACGACCCACTTTGTGCCGTCGATGCTGGCGGCGTTCGTCGCTTCGCTCGACGCGGAAAACGTCGCCGCCTGCCACACGCTACGGCGGGTATTCTGCAGCGGCGAAGCGCTGCCGACCGGGCTGTGCCGCGAATGGCAAGAGCTGACCGGCGTGGCGCTGCATAACCTCTACGGTCCGACCGAAGCGGCGGTAGACGTCAGCTGGTACCCGGCCTGCGGCGCGGAGGCTGGCGGCGGTGACCGGCAGCAGCGTGCCGATCGGCTGGCCGGTGTGGAACACCGGATTACGCATTCTTGATGCCGCGATGCGCCCGGTACCGCCCGGCGTCGCGGGGGATCTGTATCTCACCGGCATCCAGCTGGCGCAGGGCTATCTCGGACGACCGGACCTGACAGCCAGCCGCTTTATTGCCGATCCGTTTAGCGCCGGCGAGCGCATGTACCGTACCGGGGACGTGGCGCGCTGGCTCGATAACGGGGCGGTGGAGTATCTGGGGCGCAGCGACGATCAGCTGAAAATTCGCGGTCAGCGCATCGAGTGGGGGAAATAGATCGCGTCATGGCGGCGCTGCCGGGCGTGGCCCAGGCGGTCGCCCACGCCTGCGTCTTTAATCAGGCGGCGGCGACCGGCGGCGATGCCCGCCAGCTGGTCGGTTACCTGGTGTCTGAGTCCGGGCTGCCGCTGGATACCGCGGCGCTGAAAGCGCGTCTCGGCGAGCAGCTGCCGCCGCATATGGTGCCGGTGGTGCTGATCCCGCTGCCGGCGCTGCCGCTGAGCGCTAACGGCAAGCTGGATCGTAAAGCGCTGCCGCTGCCCACGCTGAGCCAGGAGCGTCGCGGCCGGCCGCCGGCGTCAGAGAGCGAGCGCGCGGTTGCCGAGGCGTTCAGCCAGCTGCTGGGCTGCGAAGTGAACGACATCGAAGCCGATTTCTTTGCCCTTGGCGGCCACTCGCTGCTCGCGATGCGCCTGGCGGCGCAGCTGAGCCGCCGCTTTGCGCGCCAGGTGACGCCGGGCCAGGTGATGGTCGCCTCGACGGTCGGCCAGCTGAGCGCGCTGCTGGCTTCCGATCTGAGCGACGAGCAGGCGCAGCGTCTGGGCTTTGATACGCTTTTACCCCTGCGTAAAAGCGACGGCCCGACGCTGTTCTGCTTCCATCCGGCCTCCGGTTTTGCCTGGCAGTTCAGCGTGCTGGCGCGCTATCTCAACCCGCGCTGGTCAATTACCGGCATTCAGTCGCCGCGCCCGCAGGGGCCGATGGCGAGCGCCGCTGCCCTGGATGAAGTCTGCGAGTCTCATCTGCAAACTTTACTGGCGCAGCAGCCGCACGGGCCATATTACCTGTTCGGTTACTCCCTCGGCGGCACCCTGGCGCAGGGAATTGCCGCGCGCTTACGCCAGCGCGGCGAAGCGGTAGCGTTCCTCGGGCTGCTGGATACCTGGCCGCCGGAGTCGCAAAACTGGGCGGAAAAAGAGGCCAACGGCCTCGACCCGCAGGTGCTGGCCGAAATCGACCGCGAGCGGGAAGCGTTCCTCGCCGCCCAGCAGGGGCAGCCGTCCGGCGAGCTGTTTAGCACCATCGAGGGCAACTACGCCGACGCGGTGCGCCTGCTGACCACCGCGCACAGCGCGAAGTTCGACGGCAAGGCGACCCTGTTCGTGGCGGAAAAAACGCGCCAGCCGGGGATGGACCCGCAGGCGCTGTGGGGGCCGTGGGTCGGCGAGCTGGAGATCTTCAGCCAGGCGTGCGCGCACGTCGAGATCATCTCGCCCCAGGCCTTTGAGTCGATAGGTCCGGTGGTACGGGAGATTCTGGGATAGGCCGAGCGTCGTCCGGGCTTTCCGGGCGACCCCGGCCCCCGGCGTATAGCCCGGCAGCCCCCGGTAGGCGTCGCGCGTACCGGGGTTTTTTTATGCTCTGGCCAGGGAGAAAAGGGGCGGCTAGCGGCGGCCCAGCGGCACCACCAGCGGCGTATGGGCGATCGGATCGTCGATGATGGTGCAGCGCAGGCCGTAAATCCGCTCGATAAGCTCGGCGGTAACGATCTCTTTCGGCGCCCCTTCGGCGATAATTTTGCCGTCGCGCAGGGCGATCAGATGGCTGGCGTAGCGGCAGGCCTGGTTGAGATCGTGCAGCACCGCCGCCAGGGTATAACCCTTCTCGCGATTTAGCTCGCTCAGCAGTTCCAGCAGATCGATCTGATGGCTGATATCCAGCCAGGTCGTCGGCTCGTCGAGCAGCATGATGGCGGTTTCCTGCGCCAGCACCATCGCAATCCACGCGCGCTGCCGCTGGCCGCCGGAGAGCGTATCGACGCTCTGCTGCGCAAGATTGGTGATGCCGGTGGCCTCCATCGCCCGATTGACCGCGTCCTCATCTTCTTTACGCCAGCGGGTGAACAGCGGCTGATGCGGATAGCGGCCGCGGGCGACCAGCTCCTGGACGGTAATATCGCCCGGGGTGGTGGCGTTTTGCGCCAGCAGGCCGATGCGCCTGGCCACGTCCTTGCTGGCGTAACGCTGGATCTGCTCGCCGTCGAGATAAACATGGCCGCTGGTCGGGGTCATCAGGCGGCTGAGGGTGCGCAGCAGCGTCGATTTTCCGCAGCCGTTGGGGCCAATGATGGCGGTGAAGTGGCCGTCGGGAATGGTCACGTTCAGCGATTCGGCGATGATCTTTTTACCGTATGCGAGGGTCAACTGGTCGCCGCGCAAACGGGGGGTTACAGCGGTCATTTTTTGCGGGACTCCTGAATTAACAGTGCGATGAGATAGATGCCGCCGAGGCTGACGGTGACGACCCCCACCGGCAGCTGATAGGGCATAAACAGGCGCTGGGCGCTATAGTCAGCCAGCGCCAGCAGCAGCGCGCCGCACAGCGCCGACTGGGTCAGGCCCCAGCGCGCGGTGCCGCTGAGGCGGCGGGCGATATGCGGAGCCACCAGCGCAATAAAGGAGATCGGGCCCGCCAGCGCGGTGGCGGCGGCGGTCAGCACCACCCCCACCAGCATCAGCAGCAGGCGAGAGCGTTCAACGCGTACGCCCAGCGCGCAGGCGGTGTCGTCGCCCATTTCCAGCAGGCGCATGCGCCGCGCCAGCAGCGCGCTGCAGACCAGCATCAGCACAATAAGCGGCGCCGACGGCCAGGTTTTACTCCACGTCAGCCCGTTGAGCGAGCCGGCGTTCCATAGCCCGGCGGAGAGCGCGGTCTCCAGCGACGCGCGCAGCAGCAGCCAGGTATTGAACGCCACCAGCATCGCGCGGATGCCGATGCCGATAATAATCAGCCGGAAGGTTTCAATCCCGTTACGCCAGGCCAGCAGCCAGACCAGCAGGGCGGTCAGCACGCCGCCGGCCATCGCCGCCAGCGCGATAGCCGTCAGGTTCTGGCCAAAGATCACCATCGCCACCAGCACGCCGCTCCACGCGCCGGTGTTGAAGCCCATGACGTCCGGGCTGCCCAGCGGGTTGCGCATCAGCGACTGAAAAATCGCGCCGCTGACGCCCAGCCCGGCGCCGATCAGCAGCGCCATCAGCACCCGCGGCAGCCGCCATTCGGTAACGACCATGGTGATATTCCGCGGCGCATCGCCCAGCAGCGCGGAGATAACCTGCTCCACCCGCAGCGGCACCAGGCCGCTGCCGAGCCCCCAAAGGGAAACCAGCACGCTGGCGACGATCAGGATAAAACAGCTGAGCAGCAAACGACGGGCAGGGGCGATCACATTGCACCTCCGCGCGGCTGACGACGCACCAGCCAGATCAGCACCGGGGCGCCGATAAAGGCGCTGACCACCGAGACCCGCAGCTCTCCGGGCACCAGCAGGCGGCCAAGAACATCGGCAAACAGCAGCAGCGCCGGGGTGGCCAGCAGGGTGACCGGCAGCGACCAGCGGTGGTCGGTGCCCACCAGCCAGCGCGCCATGTGCGGCATCATCAGGCCGATAAAGGCGATGGGGCCGACCACCGCCGTGGCGCTGCCGCACAGGACGGTGATCGCCAGCAGGCCGATAAACTGCGTGCGCGCCACCCGGCTGCCGAGCGCGGTGGCGGTATCGCTGCCGAGGCTCAGGCTGTTCAGCGCCCGGCTGAGCAGCAGCGTGACGGCGCCGGCGATCAGCACCGGGATCAGGACGATTTTAAGCGTTTGTAGGGTACGGATATCCAGCGAGCCGGCCTGCCAGAAGCGCAGCTGGTCGTATACATCGGGGTTAAGCAGCGCAATGCCGTTCGAGAGGCCTTCGAGCACCGCCGCCAGCGCGACGCCGGCCAGCGTCAGGCGCACCGGGCTCAGCTCGACCTCCGCCCTGGCTGCCGGTGAAGGCCACCAGCAGCGAGGCGGCAAAGGCGCCGCAAAAGGCCATCAGCAGCTGTTCCTGCGGAGAATGAATGCCGAACAGCGCGGCGCCCAGCACGATTGCGAAGCTGGCGCCGGAGTTGACGCCCAGAATGCCGGGGTCGGCCAGCGGATTGCGGGTGAGGGTCTGCATCAGCGCCCCCGCCAGGCCCAGCGCGACGCCGGCGAGCAGCCCGGCAAGGGTGCGCGGCAGGCGGGCATCGAGCACGATGGTGCAGTCAGCGCTCTGACAGGCGCCGCTAAAGGCATCCACAACGACGTTGAGTGGCAGAGGTTTGGCGCCGACCAGCAGGCTGAGCGCAATCGCAACGGCTAAAACCAGCAGCAGACCAGGCACGGCAACGGCGCGCACCGTGGTCGTAGAAAACGACATAGTTCACATCCCTGACATGATAACGATAGTAATTATCGTTATCGATTCTATTCAGTTATGTTAGCATGGCGGCCCCTAAGAGTGGTATACGCAAATCATTCGGGATGCGTCGCGACGGCCGGGGCGTAAGTCTGCGGGCGCAGAGTCAATTCACCCGTCATGGCCCAGGGCGTCGCCAGGCGGGTCGTTCGGTCGCCGCCGGCTCATTGGTAGCCCGCCGTATGACGAGTATCGATGGAAAATAATAACAAGGTGTTGTAATGAACCGACAATCCCGTCTGCTGGACCTGAGCCTGCTGAAAACGCATCCGGCGTTTCGCGCCGTCTTTATCGCCCGCTTTATCTCTATTCTCTCGCTTGGCCTGCTGGGCGTTGCCATCCCGCTACAAATCCAGCTGATGACCCACTCCACCCTGCAGGTCGGCCTCTCGGTCACTCTGACCGGCGGTTCGATGTTTGTCGGCCTGATGGTGGGGGGCGTGCTGGCGGATCGCTACGAGCGCAAGCGTCTGATCCTGCTGGCGCGCGGTACCTGCGGAATCGGTTTTGTCGGCCTGTGCCTGAACGCGCTGCTGCCCGAGCCTTCGCTGATCGCCATCTATCTGCTGGGCATCTGGGACGGCTTCTTTGCCTCGCTGGGCGTGACGGCGCTGCTGGCGGCAACCCCCGCGCTGGTCGGGCGGGAAAATCTGATGCAGGCCGGGGCGATTACCATGCTGACGGTACGCCTGGGCTCGGTGATTTCGCCGATGATCGGCGGCCTGCTGCTGGCGACCGGCGGCGTGGCCTGGAACTACGGCCTGGCGGCGGCCGGAACCTTTATCACCACCTTGACCCTGCTGCGCTTACCGCAGCTACCGCCGCCGCCGCAGCCGCGCGAGCATCCGCTGAGGTCGCTGCTGGCGGGGCTTAAGTTCCTCTTTAATAGCCCGCTGATTGGCGGTATCGCGCTGCTCGGCGGCCTGCTGACGATGGCGAGCGCGGTGCGCGTGCTCTACCCGGCGCTGGCTGAAGGCTGGCGGATGTCGGCCTCGCAGATTGGCCTGCTGTACGCCGCGATCCCGCTGGGCGCAGCGCTCGGGGCGCTCACCAGCGGCCGGCTGGCGCAGACCGCCAGGCCGGGCGCGCTGATGCTGGCCACCACCGTCGGCTCCTTTATTGCCATCGCGCTGTTTAGCCTGATGCCGCTGTGGCAGCTGGGCGCGCTGTGTCTGGCGCTGTTTGGCTGGCTGAGCGCCATCAGACTCGCTGCTGCAGTACACCCTGATCCAAACCCAGACGCCGGAGGCGATGCTCGGGCGCATTAACGGCCTGTGGACCGCGCAGAACGTTACCGGCGATGCCATTGGCGCCGCGCTGTTGGGCGGCCTCGGCGTGATGATGACCCCGGTCGCGTCGGCAAGCGCCAGCGGCTGGGTGCTGGTTATCGTTGGTGCGATCCTGATCGGGCTGCTGAGCGAACTACGCCGTTTTCAGCGCCCGGAGACGGTGAGCGAAAGTTGATTGGCTTCCCGGCCGGGCATGGCGCCGGCCGGGAACGGGGTTTAGCCGAATAAGGCTGAGAGGCGCTGCAGCACCAGCATGGCGCTGTAGTAGTCGAGACGGAAGGTTTCGGTGCCCAGCGGATAGACGCGTTTGGCTGCGACCGCCGGCAGGTGGGCGAGCAGCGGATTGGCGTAAATCGCCTTAGCGTCCTTCTCGTCGCCGGCGAACAGGAACAGGCTTTGGCCATTGAGGCCGGCGGCTAAATTCTCCCCGCCCAGCTGGATGATATCGTGGCGTTTACCCTGGCTCTGGCTGGCGTGCAGCCCGGCGGGCAGGGTGGCCAGCGTAAAGCCCAGCTGTTCGAGCATCTGGCCCTGGGCCGATTCAGGCGTCCACAGATTGGCGCTATGGGCTGCGGCGGTATACACCAGCGCGCTGACCGGCTGCGGCGGCAGCTTCATCTGCTGCTTCAGCGCCGCCAGCTGTTTATCAAATTCGGCAATGCGCACCGCGGCCTGCTTCTCCTGGCCGGTGATCTCCCCGAGCTGGGTGAGCAGCGCCTGCCAGCTCTTATCGTCGTAGTTGATGATAAGCGTCGGCGCAATAGTAGAAAGCTGATCGTAGAGCGGCAGCGCGGAGTCGCCGCCGGTGGCGCTAATCAGGATCAGGTCCGGCATCTGCGCGGCCACGGCTTCGGCGCTCGGCTCGCCGATATAGAGCCGCGCCAGCTTACGCTCCCGGGCGACGCCGCTCCACTGGCGCAGGAATCCCTGCGCATCGGCCACGCGGTTATTCGGCGTAGTGGCCCCGCTGGCTACCACCGGGGCGTCAATCGCCAGCAGCGAGCCGGTGAGGGTGACGCTGGTGGAGACGATGCGCAGCGGCCGGTGCTCGAGGGTATGCGCGCCGCGGCTGTCGGCGATCTGACGCGGCCAGTCGGCGGCGAACGCTGAGGTCATTCCTAAACAGGCCAGCCCGCAGGCCAGCAGAGTACGGCGGCACAAAGTGGAGAAATTCACGAATTCGCATCCTGATTGAGTTGGAATAAATGCGTCTCATTTTCAGCTTTGTGCCACAGGGATGCAAGCCTAAGTAGCACAACATGCTGTTTGTACGGTTGACATGCAGAGCAATACCTTTTAGGTTAGCCAACCAAAATATAAATGATAATTATTCTTAATATCTTTATCGTTTTTTTGGAGGATGATATGGAAACGTCAATAGCCGAGGATGCACGGGAGCAAAACATGACCCTGGCAGCAGAAAGCTTCTTCTTTATGTCGCCGTACCGCAGTTTTAGCACTTCGGGCTGTTTCAGGCGCTTCTCTCATTCCGCCGCCGACGGCGAGGCCCTGACCGGCGAGTTCCAGCAGCAAATGGCCGCCGCGTTCCGGGAGGCGAAGGCCGCCGGGATCGACAAGCCGGTGATGGTCGGCGCGATCCCCTTTGATACCCGCCAGCCGTCCGAACTGTTTATTCCCGAGCGCTGGGAAACCTTCTCCCGCACCGGCAAGCAGCGCTCTGCGCGCTACGCGTCGGGCCAGGCGGCGATGGACGTGGTGGCCCGCCGGGAGATCCCCGAGCAGGACGCATTTATGGCGATGGTCGAGCGCGCCGCCGCGCTGACCGCGACGCCGGAAGTCGATAAGGTCGTACTGTCGCGCCTGATCGATATCACCACCCGCGATCGCGTGGACAGCGGTGCGCTGCTGGAGCGCCTGATTGCGCAAAACCCCGCCAGCTATAACTTCCACGTGCCGCTCTCGGACGGCGGCGTGCTGCTCGGCGCCAGCCCGGAGTCTGCTGCTGCGCAAAGAGGGCGATAGCTTTAGCTCTCTGCCGCTGGCGGGATCGGCCCGGCGCCAGCCGGACGATGTGCTGGATCGCGAAGCCGGCAATAAGCTGCTGGCCTCCGGCAAAGATCGCCACGAGCACGAGTCTGGTGACCCAGGCGATGAAAGCGGTGCTCGCGCCGCGCTGCCGCGAGCTGTCGCTGCCGGACTCTCCGCAGCTGATCACCACCCCAACTTTATGGCATCTGGCGACGCCCATCGCCGGGACCGCCGCGGCCGGGGAGAACGCCATGTCGCTGGCGTGCCTGCTGCATCCGACGCCGGCCCTCAGCGGTTTCCCGCATCAGGCCGCCACGCGCCTGATCCGCGAACTGGAACCGTTCGATCGCCAGCTGTTCGGCGGCATCGTCGGCTGGTGTGATGACGAAGGCAACGGCGAGTGGGTTGTGACCATCCGCTGCGCCCGCCTGCAGCAGAACACGCTGCGCCTGTTTGCCGGCGCGGGGATCGTTCCGGCCTCCTCCCCGCTGGGAGAGTGGCGCGAAACCGGCGTCAAACTGACCACTATGCTGAACGTATTTGGCTTGTATTAAGAGGCGATGATGATTGCATTTAACCGCTGGCCGGAAAGTTTTGCCGCCCGCTACCGTGAAAAAGGCTACTGGCAGGATCGGCCGTTAACCGAGCTGATTACCCGTCACGCGGCGAGCGATGCCGTGGCGATTATCGACGGCGAAGTTCAGTACAGCTATCGCCAGTTCAACCAGCGGGTGGATAATCTCGCCTGCTCCCTGCAGGGCATGGGGCTCAAACGCGGGGAAACCGCGCTGGTGCAGCTGGGCAACGTCGCCGAATTCTATATCACCTTCTTTGCGCTGCTGCGCATCGGCGTGGCGCCGGTCAACGCGCTGTTCAGCCATCAGCGCAGCGAGCTCAACGCCTACGCTACGCAAATTGAACCCGCGCTGCTGATTGCCGATCGCCAGCACGCGCTGTTTGCCGACGATAGCTTCCTCAACGGATTTATCGATCAGCATCCGTCGGTGCGGGTGGCGCTGCTGCGCGGCGATAGCGGCGAGTATGACCTGGCCGCGGCGATCGCCCAGCCGGCCAATGGCTTCATTGCGAACCCGACGCCTGCCGATGAGGTGGCTTTTTTCCAGCTCTCCGGCGGCAGCACCGGCACGCCTAAGCTGATCCCGCGTACCCACAACGATTACGAATACAGCATTCGCCGCAGCAATGAAATTTGTGCGATTAGCGCCAATACGTGCTATCTCAACGCGCTGCCCGCGGCGCACAACTATGCGCTGAGCTCGCCGGGATCGCTGGGGGTGTTTCTGGCCGGAGGCCGGGTGATCCTTGCCGCCGACCCGAGCGCCACGCTGTGCTTCCCGCTGATTGAAAAGCATCAGATTAACGTTGCCGCGCTGGTGCCGCCGGCGGTCAGCCTGTGGCTGCAGGCGATCCACGAATGGGGCAGCAATGCGCAGCTGCGGTCGCTGCGGCTGCTGCAGGTTGGCGGAGCGCGCCTGTCCGCGACGCTCGCCGCGCGCATTCCGGCGGAGATTGGCTGCCAGCTGCAGCAGGTCTTCGGCATGGCGGAAGGGCTGGTGAACTACACCCGCCTCAACGATAGCCCGGAACGCATTATCAATACCCAGGGCTGCCCGATGAGCCCCGACGACGAAGTGTGGGTCGCCGATGCCGAAGGCAACCCGCTGCCGCGCGGCGAAGTCGGCCGCCTGATGACCCGCGGGCCCTACACCTTCCGCGGCTACTATAAAAGCCCGCAGCATAATCTGGAGGCGTTTGACGCCGACGGGTTCTACTGCTCCGGCGATCTGATCTCGATCGACGAAGACGGCTATATCACCGTGCAGGGGCGTGAGAAAGATCAGATCAACCGCGGCGGGGAGAAGATCGCCGCGGAAGAGATTGAAAATCTGCTGCTGCGCCACCCGGCGACGATCCATGCCGCGCTGGTGAGCATGGAGGATAGCCTGCTGGGCGAGAAAAGCTGTGCGTATCTGGTGGTCAAAGAGCCGCTGCGCGCGGTCGCGGTCCGCCGCTTTCTGCGCGAGCAGGGCGTGGCTGAATTTAAGCTGCCGGATCGCGTGGAGTGCGTGGACGCGCTGCCGCTGACGCCGGTGGGCAAAGTCGATAAAAAACAATTACGTCAGTGGCTGGCTGAACGCAAGCTGGGCTGAAGGAGAAGACAGAATGGCCATTCCTCAATTACAGGCTTACGCGCTGCCGGAAGCCAGCGATATCCCGGCGAACAAAGTGAGCTGGGCCTTTGAGCCGTCCCGCGCCGCGCTGCTTATCCACGATATGCAGGAGTATTTCCTCAACTTCTGGGGTGAAGACAGCGCGATGATGGCGAAAGTGGTCGCCAACATTGCCGCGCTGCGCGATTTCTGCAAGCAGCACGGTATTCCGGTGTTCTACACCGCGCAGCCGAAAGAGCAGAGCGATGAAGACCGCGCCCTGCTGAACGATATGTGGGGACCGGGCCTGACCCGCTCGCCGGAGCAGCAGCGGGTGATTGCCGCCCTGGCGCCGGACGAAAACGACACCGTGCTGGTGAAGTGGCGCTACAGCGCGTTCCACCGTTCGCCGCTGGAAGAGATGCTGAAAGAGAGCGGACGCGACCAGCTGATCGTCACCGGTGTGTATGCCCATATCGGCTGCATGACGACCGCGACCGACGCGTTTATGCGCGACATCAAGCCGTTCTTCGTGGCCGACGCGCTGGCGGACTTTAACCGCGAAGATCATCTGATGGCGCTGAAATATGTCGCCGGACGCTGCGGTCGGGTGGTCATGACCGAAGAGCTGCTGCCGCTGCCGGCGTCAAAGGCGGCGCTGCGCGCGCTGATCCTGCCGCTGCTCGATGAGTCGGACGAGCCGATGGATGATGAAAATCTGATCGACTACGGCCTGGATTCGGTGCGCATGATGGCGCTGGCCGCGCGCTGGCGCAAAGTGCACGGCGATATCGACTTCGTGATGCTGGCGAAAAATCCGTCGATTGACGCCTGGTGGGCGCTGCTCTCCCGCGAGGTGAAATAATGGCCGCTCTCGATTTTCAGGGCCAGACCGTATGGGTTACCGGAGCGGGGAAGGGCATCGGCTACGCCACCGCGCTGGCCTTCGTCGAGGCCGGGGCGCAGGTAACCGGCTTTGACCTCGCGTTCGCGGGCGAAAGCTATCCGTTCGCCACCGAGACGCTGGACGTGGCCGACGCGCCGCAGGTGGCCGAGGTGTGCGGGCGCCTGCTGAACGGTATTGAGCGTCTCGACGTGCTGGTTAATGCGGCCGGTATTTTACGCATGGGCGCGACCGATGCGCTGAGCGTTGAAGAGTGGCAGCAGACCTTCGCCGTTAACGTCGGCGGCGCGTTTAACCTGTTTCAGCAGACGATGGCCCAGTTCCGCCGCCAGCGGGGCGGGGCGATTGTCACCGTGGCGTCCGACGCCGCGCATACGCCGCGCATCGGCATGAGCGCCTACGGCGCGTCGAAGGCCGCGCTGAAGAGCCTGGCGCTGACCGTCGGACTTGAGCTGGCGGGCAGCGGGGTGCGCTGTAACCTCGTCTCGCCGGGTTCCACCGACACCGATATGCAGCGCACGCTGTGGGTTAGCGATGACGCCGAGCAGCAGCGCATTCGCGGTTTTGGCGAGCAGTTCAAGCTCGGCATTCCGCTGGGTAAGATCGCCCGGCCGCAGGAGATTGCCAGCACCATCTTGTTCCTCGCCTCCCATCACGCCAGCCATATCACGCTGCAGGATATCGTGGTTGACGGCGGCTCGACGCTGGGGGCATAAATGGCCTGGAAACGTCAGCTGACGCTGGAGGAGCTTAACGCCACCAGCGCGAATACGATGGTGGCCCATCTGGGGATTGTCTATACCCGGCTGGAAGAGGGGCTATTGGAGGCCGAAATGCCGGTCGATACCCGCACCCATCAGCCCTTTGGCCTGCTGCACGGCGGCGCCTCGGCGGCGCTGGCGGAGACGCTGGGTTCGATGGCCGGCTGGCTGATGACCGAAGAGGGGCAGTGCGTGGTCGGGACCGAGCTGAACGCCAGCCATCATCGGGCGGTCTCCAGCGGTAAAGTCCGCGGCGAGTGCCGTCCTCTGCACCTCGGCCGCCAGGGGCAAAGCTGGGAAATTGCCGTTTTCGACGCCCGCGGACGGCGCTGCTGCACCTGCCGCCTGGGCACCGCGGTGCTCGGCTAGCTCTCTGCCTTTCTCCGGCTCGCGCCGGGTCCCGTCCGGGCTACGGTTTTATTTCTGTCGCCCGGACGAGCGTCTTTCTGACGCCGCGATTTTCATCCATTTTCCTGCCAGAAGTGATCTCGCTAGCAATGTGAGATAAATCCCTGCCTTCGGGCGACATCTCCAGGGTTTCGAAGTTGTTAAAATCTGCGTTGTGTTCTAGAAACAAAATGTAACAGATTGATTACCCTACCCGTGGAACCCGATAATGAATAATTCAGGGAAATACCTCATCTGGACACTGCTCTCCGTCATCGGAGCCTTTGCCCTCGGCTACATAGCCTTAAACCGCGGCGAACAGATTAATGCGCTATGGATTGTCGTGGCGGCGGTCTGTATCTATCTGATTGCCTATCGCTTCTATGGCCTCTATATCGCCAAAAACGTGCTGGCGGTTGACCCGACGCGGATGACGCCCGCGGTGCGGCACAACGACGGCCTCGACTACGTTCCGACCGATAAAAAAGTGCTGTTCGGTCACCATTTTGCGGCTATTGCCGGCGCGGGGCCGCTGGTCGGTCCGGTGCTGGCGGCGCAGATGGGCTACCTGCCGGGGATGATCTGGCTCCTCGCCGGCGTGGTGCTGGCCGGCGCGGTGCAGGACTTTATGGTGCTGTTCGTCTCGACCCGCCGCGACGGCCGCTCGCTCGGCGAGCTGGTGAAAGAGGAGATGGGGCCTACCGCCGGGGTGCTGGCGCTGGTGGCCTGCTTTATGATCATGGTGATCATCCTCGCGGTGCTGGCGATGATCGTGGTGAAAGCGCTGACCCACAGCCCGTGGGGAACCTATACCGTCGCCTTCACCATCCCGCTGGCGATTTTTATGGGGATCTACATTCGCTATCTGCGTCCTGGGCGCATTGGCGAAGTGTCGGTGATTGGCCTGGTGCTGCTGGTGTTTGCCATCGTCTCCGGCGGATGGGTCGCCGAAAGCCCGACCTGGGCGCCGTGGTTTGACTACACCGGCGTACAGCTGACCTGGATTCTGGTGGGCTACGGCTTTATCGCCTCGGTGCTGCCGGTCTGGCTGCTGCTGGCCCCGCGCGACTACCTCTCGACCTTCCTGAAAATCGGCACCATCGTCGGGCTGGCGATCGGTATTCTGATTATGCGCCCGACGCTAACCATGCCGGCGCTGACCAAATTTATTGACGGCACCGGCCCGGTGTGGAGCGGCAGCCTGTTCCCGTTCCTGTTTATCACTATCGCCTGCGGCGCCGTGTCGGGCTTCCACGCGCTGATCGCCTCCGGCACCACGCCGAAAATGCTGGCCAACGAAGGCCAGGCTTGCTTTATCGGCTATGGCGGCATGCTGATGGAATCATTTGTCGCCATTATGGCGCTGGTGGCGGCCTGCGTGATCGACCCCGGCGTCTACTTCGCGATGAACAGCCCGATGGCGGTGCTGGCGCCGGCCGGAACCACCGACGTGGTGGCGTCCGCCGCGCAAGTGGTCAGCGGCTGGGGCTTTAGCATCACCCCGGATACGCTGCGCCAGATAGCCAGCGAGGTCGGCGAACAGTCGATCATCTCGCGCGCCGGCGGCGCGCCGACGCTGGCGGTCGGGATGGCCTACATCCTGCACGGTTCGCTGGGCGGCTTGATGGATGTCGCCTTCTGGTACCACTTCGCCATTCTGTTTGAAGCGCTGTTTATTCTGACGGCGGTGGATGCCGGCACCCGCGCGGCGCGCTTTATGCTGCAGGATCTGCTCGGCGTGATAAGCCCGGGGCTGAAGAGAACCAGCTCGCTGCCGGCGAACCTGCTGGCGACGGCGCTGTGCGTACTGGCGTGGGGCTACTTCCTGCACCAGGGGGTGGTGGACCCGCTAGGCGGGATCAACACCCTGTGGCCGCTGTTCGGCATCGCCAACCAGATGCTGGCAGGGATGGCGCTGATGCTCTGTGCGGTGGTACTGTTTAAAATGAAGCGTCAGCGCTATGCGTGGGTCGCGCTGCTGCCCACGTCGTGGCTGCTGATTTGTACCCTGACCGCCGGCTGGCAGAAGTCGTTCAGCCCGGATACCAAAGTCGGTTTCCTGGCCATCGCCAATAAGTTCCAGGCGATGATCGACAGCGGCGCTATCCCGCCGCAGTACAGCGAATCCCAGCTGGCGCAACTGGTCTTTAACAACCGTCTGGATGCCGGTCTGACCATCTTCTTTATGGTGGTGGTAGTGGTGCTGGCGCTGTTCTCAATCAAAACCGCGCTGGCGGCGCTGAAAGAGGACCGGCCAACGGCCAAAGAGACGCCCTACGAAGCGATGCCCGCCGGCGCCGAGCGCCTGGTCGGCCAGGCGAAACGCGCGCATTAGCCAGCCGCTTTTTGTTAGCCCAATCCTCTCCCGCAAGGGAGAGGATGATGTGAGAGATGAAAATGTTCGATAGCCTTTCGAAAGCGGGAAAATACTTAGGCCAGGCGGCAAAAATGATGATTGGCGTGCCTGATTACGATAACTACGTCGAGCATATTCGCCAGACTCACCCTGAGCAGACGCCGATGACCTACGAAGAGTTCTTCCGCGAGCGCCAGGACGCGCGCTACGGCGGCAAGGGCGGCGCTAAGTGCTGCTAGGCCGCTCCCTGAGGCGTTAAACCCGCCATCTACGTCCAGACCGGCGCCGGAAATCTTCCCGGCGGCCGGTCATTTCTCACGCTTTCCCGCGCTCAGTGCACCTGTCGGCGGAAATTTTCCACTTTCTCAAAGGCGGCCATCAGGGTCTGCGGGGTCAGCTCCACCGGCAGGAAGTGGATCGATTCCACCGGGCGCAGCGTATGGGCTATCACCTTCTCCAGCTCGGCCTGGTTGTGGATATCCACGTCGAGCTCCGCGAGGGTGGTCGGCAGGTTAAAGCGCTGATATGCGCTCACCAGCTGGGCTAATACATCGTCCTGGCCGAGCAGGGCGCTCTGTACCAGGATGCCGTAGGCGACCTTGGTGCCGTGGAGAAATTTCTCCGTCTGCGGTAGCACCGTCAGACCGTTGTGCACCGCGTGGGCGGCCGCAACCCGGGTGTAGCGCTCGCCGAGGCCGCCGACCATTCCGCCGCCGGCGATAATCGCATCGATAACGTCCCGTAGCGGCTGGCTCAGCTCGCCGCGCTGCCGGTCGGCGAGCGCCGTTTCGCTGCTCTCCAGCAGGACGTCGCGGATCGCCAGCGCGCCGTTAATCCCCAGGCGTACGGTCAGCGGCAGGGCTTCCGGCCGCGGCGCCAGCACCACCGCCTCATACCATTTCGCCAGCGTATCGCCGATCCCCGCCAGCAGATACTCCTGCGGCGCGTTGAGGATGATCCTCGGCTCCACCAGCACCAGGAAGTTGGCGTCGTCGAAAATTTCAAAATGCAGCGCCTGGCCGGCGTCGTTGTACCACACCGATAGCGGAGTCCACGCCGCGCAGGTGGCGGCGATGGTCGGGATCGCCACCACCGGTAGCGCAAGCCGTCTGGCCAGCGCTTTGGCGGTATCCAGCAGCGCGCCGCCGCCGACGCCAATCACCACCGAGCGGTCGTCACCGGCCTCGCGAACCAGCCGGGCGACGTCGCTTTCGCTGCAGTGGCCCTTAAAGAGGATTTTTTTGGCGCCGGGCGCATTGAAGGCCGCGGGTAAAAAGGGTTCGGCGCCCGCGATGGCCCGCTCGCCGTAGATCCACAGTGCCCGGGAAAGCTGCTCTGCGCTGTAAAAATCATGCAGCCGCGAGAGGCTGTCGGGATGGGAGAAGTAGTTGGCGGGGCCGGGGACCACGCGGATATCGCTGTTGCTCATAGAAGCTGACCTTATTGTCGTTTCGCTAACCTGATGTTATGTCTGGACATCCGGATGGCTAATATTATTTCGTTTTATCTTATGCCTTTTACGCAGTTGTCAGTCAAGGGCGGCTGTGAAAAATTCATTAAATCAAAATATTAATCGTAAAGGGTAGCAGGGGATGACAGCCAATCGCCTCGAGATGCACAACATTAACCTGGCCTTTTCCGGCTTTCGGGCGCTGAGCAACGTGGCATTTTCCCTGATGGGGGGAACCGTGCACGCGCTGACCGGCGCCAACGGCGCGGGAAAATCGACGCTGATGGCGGTGCTCTGCGGGACGCATGCGCACTATGAGGGCGAGATTGTCATCAATAATCAGCCGGTCAATATTCGTTCTCCCCGCGATGCAAAGCAGCTTGGCATTCATCTGGTGCAGCAGGAAGTCGACGTGGCGCTGGTGCCGGGCCTGAGCATTGCCGAGAACATCATGCTGGACCGGCTGGCGCTGCCGGGCCAGGGCTTTAGCTGGCGGCGGGTCCGCGAGCAGGCACGGGCCGCGCTGGCCCAGCCTGGATATCGTTCTTGACGTGCGGCGCGCTATCGATAGCTGCTCTCTGGCTGAGAAGCAGCAAATCCTGCTGGCCCGCGCCCTGTCGCACCACTGCCGCTTCCTGATCCTTGATGAACCGACGGCGCCGCTGGATTGCCACGAAAGCGAACGCTTGTTTACCGTGGTGCGCCGCCTGCAGCTGCAGGGGATCGGGGTGGTGTTTATCTCGCACCGCATTCACGAGCTGAAGGCCATTTGCGACACCTTAACGGTGCTGCGCGACGGACGGCTGATCGAAAGCGGCCCGATGGCGGAGCTTAGCGGCGAGCAGATCGTGGAAAAGATGCTTGGCCATGAGCTTAGCGATATTTTTCCGCCGAAGCGCCCGCCGCACGGTGAAGAGGTGCTGCTCCAGGTGGAAGGGCTGCACGACGAGGGGCTGCTGCAGGATATCTCGCTGCGCCTGCGCAAAGGCGAAATTCTCGGCATCGCCGGGCTGGCGGGAGCCGGTAAAACCGAGCTGTGCAAGGCGCTGTTCGGCGCCAGTAAAAGCCGTCTGACGCGCGGCGAGCTGAACAGCCAGCCGTGGCGCCCGCGCGACCCGGCGGACTCCGTCACTCGCGGGCTGGCGCTGGTGCCAGAGGAGCGGCGCAAGGAGGGGATTTTTATCGAAGAGCCTATCGCCATGAACCTCGCTGTGAGCGCCGATCGCAGCTTTTCTCGCTGGAGCCTGTTTGGCCATCGCCAGGCGTGGCGCTGGGCGGAGGAGGTGGTGGCCCGGATCGGTATTCGCACCACCGGTCCAGGCCAGACGCTGCGTCGTCTTTCCGGCGGCAATCAGCAGAAGGTGGCGATCGGTAAATGGCTGCGCGGCAGCGCCAACGTGCTGATTTTTGATGAGCCGACCAAAGGCGTCGACGTGAAGGCAAAGACCGACCTGTTCAATTTAATCGACGGCCTGGCGCGAGAAGGCAAAGGGGTGATCTACGCCTCGGGCGAATTCTCGGAGCTGGTTGGATTGTGCGACCGCATTTGCGTGCTGTGGGATGGCCGCATTGTGGCAGAAATAGCGGGCGCAGAGGCCCGCGAAGAGACCCTACTTTATTACTCCACCGGAGGAGCAGCAGCGTGAGCAAGGCCCTGACCGCTACCGCGACGGCATCGAGCCGTCAGCGATTTTTCGATTTTCTCTACAAATGGGGCATGTTGCTGACCGTTGTGCTGCTGATCGCCGTTTTTGGCCTCGCATCGGATAACTTCCTCGACCCGTTCAACATCATCAACATCCTGCGCTCGATTGCCATCGTGACGGTGATCGCCATCGGGGTGTCGATTTCGCTCACCATCGGCGGATTCGACCTGTCGGTCGGCTCAACCGCCTCGCTGGCGAACGCGCTGGTGATTTCGCTGTTCGTCTGGCACGGATTTGGCACCACAGAGGCGATTCTGATCACCCTGGCGCTGTGTACGCTGGTGGGGCTGTTTAACGCCTTTCTGATCGTGGTGCTGCGCATTCCCGACATGCTTGCGACCCTCGCCAGCCTGTTCGTGATTCAGGGCGTGGCGATGACCTACAGCTACGGCGGCTCGATTACCGAGAACATGGTGCTGCCGAGCGGCGAGATGGCGGAAGGGACCATTCCGGCGGCCTTTGGCGCGCTGGGCCAGGTGCCAACCATCGTTATCGTAATGCTGGTGGTGACGGTTATCGCGCAGCTGGCGCTCTCTTTCACCACCCACGGACGGCGGATGTACGCCATCGGCGGCAACCCGGAGGCCGCGCGCCTCTCCGGCCTGCGCATCACGCGCTATAAGGTGGCGGCGTACGTTATCGCCTCGCTGCTGGCGGGCCTCGGCGGCATCCTGCTGGCGTCGCGCATCGGCTCCTCCCAGGTTAACGCCGGCGGGGGCTACCTGATGGACGCGGTGGCGGCGGCGTGGATCGGCTTCTCACTGGCGGGCTCGGGCAAACCGAACGCGCTGGGCACGCTGGTGGGGGCGGTGATCCTCGGGGTACTCTCCAACGGCCTGGTGATGCTCTCGGTGCCGTACTACGCAATGGACATTATTAAAGGGCTGGTGCTGGCTGGCGCGTTAGCACTGACCTATTTTCAGCGCCGTACCTAATTATAAACAGGGTAAACATGATGAAAAAAATAACGCTTTCTCTTATTGCGCTGGGGCTGCTCAACTCCGTAGCCGCCTATGCTCAGACCCCAACGCCGGTGCCGGCCGCTATCGCTGAACACAGCGGGCCGATCCGCATTGCGGTGATCCGCAACCTGGGTTCCGATGATAACACCACCCAGTTTGTGGCCGGGGCGATCCAGGAAGGCAAGAAGCTCGGCTTTAAAATGAGCACCTTTCTGAGCAACGGCGACGACGCGAAATTCCAGGACTTCGTCAATCAGGCCATTAGCCAGAAATATGACGGCATTATTCTCTCCCAGGGGCGCGATCCCTACTCAACCGCGCTGGTGAAGAAGGCGGTGGACGCCGGGATTAAGGTCGCGGTATTCGACACCGCGGTCAGCGGCGAGATCCCGGGCGTGACCGTGACCCAGCAGGATGACGCCTCCCTGACCGATCTCTCCTTTGGTCAGCTGGTGAAAGATTTCAACGGCAAAGCCAACATTATCAAGCTGTGGGTCGCCGGCTTCCCGCCGATGGAGCGCCGTCAGGTGGCTTACCAGGCGCTGCTCAAGCAGAACCCCGGCATCAAAGAGCTGGAGTCGATCGGCGCCGTCTCCTCCGACGTGCAGGGCGATACCGCCAACAAAGTCGGGGCGATCTTAGCGAAATACCCGAAAGGCAAAATTGACGCGATTTGGGGCACCTGGGACGCCTTCAGCCAGGGAGCTTATAAGGCGCTGAAAGAGAACGGCCGTACCGAAATTAAGCTCTACAGCATTGATATCTCTAACCAGGATCTGCAGCTGATGCGCGAATCCGGCAGCCCGTGGAAGGTGAGCGTGGCCGTCGATCCGAAGCTTATCGGGGCGACCAACGTACGCCTGGTGGCCAACAAGATTGCCGGGGAGCCGACGCCTGCAACCTACGATTTTAAAGCCGCGGCAATCCCTCAGGCGCTTTTGGCCGCGCAGCCGGGAACGGTAAACGTGGCGTCGCTGGGTAAAATCATTCCGGGCTGGGGCCAGACCGAAGACTTTATCGCCCCGTGGTTCGCCACCCTGGAAGCTAAAAACAAGTAAGGAGCAGGTATGGCGACGGAACTCCCGCGTCCCGATTACAGCCGCAATATGCGGCTGATTGGGCATAGCGATCAGGGCGGACGCCCGGATGGCGTCCAGCTGATGGTGCATCGTGGTTTCGCCTATATCGGCCACATGGTGTCCCGGGGTTTTTCGGTGGTGGACGTTCGCGACCCGAAAAACCCCAAAGCGGTGAACTACGTCGCCGCCCCGCCCGGCACCTGGAACGTCCACCTGCAGGCGCACGACGACCTGCTGCTGGTGATTAACGCCCGGGATCTGTTTGCCGACGCCCGCTTTGCCGACGAGAAGGTCTACTACACCCGTTCGGTGGGGGAGACGGTCAGCGACGTGCGGGAGAAGGGCTGGAGCGCCGGGCTGCGTATTTTTGATATCTCCGTTGCGGATAAACCGCGTGAAATCAGCTTTCTGTCGCTCGACGGGATCGGCATTCATCGGATCTGGTTCGTCGGCGGCCGCTGGGCCTACGTTTCCGCGCTGATCGACGGTTTTAGCGACTATATTTTCCTGACCATCGATCTCGCCGATCCGCGCAAGCCGCAGGTCGCCGGGCGCTGGTGGCTGCCGGGGATGAACCAGGCGGCAGGGGAGACGGCGAGCTGGCCGCAGGGTAAACGCTACGCCCTGCATCACGCCATTATCGCCGGGGATACCGCCTACGGCAGCTGGCGCGACGGCGGTCTGACCCTGCTCGACGTCAAGGACCGCGCCCAGCCGAAGCTGATTAGCCACCGCAACTGGAGTCCGCCGTTTGGCGGCGGCACCCATACCGCGCTGCCGCTGCCGGATCGCGATTTACTGGTGGTGCTGGACGAGGCGGTGCTCGACAACCAGCAGGATGGCGAGAAGCTGATCTGGCTGTTCGATATCCGCGACCCGGCGAATCCGGTCAGCATCTCGACCTTCCCGCAGCCGCGGGAGAGCGACTACGTGGCGAAAGGGGCGCATTTTGGCCCGCATAATCTGCATGAGAATCGCCCCGGGAGTTTTGTCGAGCTCGACGCTGATTTTCGCCACTTACCAAAACGCGGGCGTGCGGGCCTACGACATCTCCGACCCGTACCGGCCGGTAGAAACCGGGGCGCTGGTGCCCGCGGCGCCGGCGAAGATGATGGACACTCGCCCGGGTCGTCCGCGGGTGATCCAGTCCTGCGACGTGTTCGTTGATGCGCAGGGGATTATCTACAGCACCGACTATAACGGCGGGCTGTCGGTGATTGAGTATTTGGGCTAAGGAAGTGCGGGCAGCGCGCTGCCCGGGAACAGACGGGGAACGGCTTAGCCGTACTGGCGAATGCGGGCGATCAGATCCTCGACGCTGTCGATACGTTCGGCAATCACGATCAGCGCTTTGCCGAGCGAAATCGCGTGGCGCAGGCACTCGTGGCGCATGGCCTCATCCTCAATGCTGTCGATATCGGCAACGTGCGACAGGCCGACGCTGCGGCGAATCAGCTCGGTTCCGCAGAAGCCAATCGCATCCGCCCACACTTTTTTCAGGAACGCCGAGGCATAGCCGGGGTACGCCAGCGCCGCATCGCGGCTCTTCTCCGCCGCCAGCGCCTGGAAGCGTTCGGCAAAGGTCGTCCACAGCGCCTGAATATCGTTCAGGCGCTGTTCGCGCGCGGCGGCGGCGTCGCGAATGCCCAGATGGCCCGGCAGGCCGCAGTAGTTGAGCAGCAGGTTGCCGATGGCGGTGCCGACATCAAAGCCAATCGGGCCGAAATAGCCGAACTCGGCGTCGATGGCTTTAAAGCTGCCTTCGGCAACGAAAATGGAGCCGCTGTGGATATCGCCGTGCAGCAGCGCTTCCGCCTGCGAGAAGAAGCGGTGCTTGAGCGAGGCCACCGCCAGCCTGAGCTGGCTATCGTGGCGCAGGGCGGCAACATCCTCCTCCAGCCTCCGGCGGATAGCTGTTGCGTTCATGCACCTGATAGGGGTCGTTGAAGAACAGATCCTCGGTTATTTCACACATCTCCGGGTTAATAAAGCGCGCGACCTGGGCTTTTTTATCGTGGGGATGGAGATAAAAATCGCTGGTATGGAACAGCGCCTGGGCCAGGTATTCGCCCAGCTGGCTCGCCGCCTGCGGATAGTAAACGTTGGCGATAAGCTCGCCGCGCCAGATGCGGTGATCGGAAAGATCTTCCATCACCATCACCGCCAGCTCGGGATCGAAATGGTGAATTTTCACCGTGTACTGCGGGCAGTGCTGATAGTGGCTGACCAGCGTCTGCGCCTCGAGCCGGGCGCGATCGAGAGTCAGCGGCCAGGACTCTCCGACGCAGCGGACATAGGGCAGCGCCTGCTTCACCACAATGCGGCTCACGCCCTCGGCATCAAAAATTTTAAATACCAGGTTGAGGTTACCGTCACCCACTTCCTGCGCGGACACCAGTTCCGACGGGTCGTCGAGACCGCCAAATTGTTGTGCATAAGCCACCGCATCGCTGGCCGTGAAGGTATGGTATTGCGACATTGCCTCGATCCTCAAAGTTCTGATTAAGCCGTTCAGACGTCTATACTTCTGGATTCCATCCTGACACAATGTGATACAACAACGCAACAGGGATTTAACGACATGCAGACACTACAGACCACCAGCCTGCGGGTAAGCGAAAATCAGCTTTTTATTCTTGACCAGCAGGCATTGCCGCAGGAAAAACGCTGGCTGGCGGCAGATAACGTTTCGTTACTGGTTGACCATATTCACGCTCTGCGGGTGCGCGGCGCGCCGTTAATCGGTCTCTCTGCCAGTCTGCTGTTAGCCCTTCTGGCGCAGCGCGGCCTGACCCGCGATGAGCTATCGCAGGCGCTGGATACGCTGCGCGCCGCGCGTCCGACGGCGGTCAACCTGATGAATAACCTCGACCGCATGAAGCTGGCGCTGGCGAAAGAAAACTATATTCCGGCTCTTGAAGAAGAAGCGTTACGCCTGATCGCTGAAGATAAGCAGCTGTGCGCCAGCATCGCGGAAACCGGCGTCAGCCTGGTTAAAGCGGGCAGTCGCCTGCTGACCCACTGCAACACCGGCGGGCTGGCGACCGCAGGGGTGGGCACGGCGTTAGGGGTGATCGCGCTGGCCCATCAGCGCGGCCTGGTGGCGAACGTGTGGGTCGACGAGACCCGCCCGCTGCTGCAGGGCGGCCGTCTGACCGCCTGGGAGCTGGGTGAGCTGGGGGTGCCCTATCAGCTGATTACTGATTCGATGGCCGCCAGCCTGATGGCTAAAGGGCAGGTTGATGCGGTGTGGGTTGGCGCCGATCGCATTGCCGCCAACGGCGACGTGGCCAACAAAATCGGTACCTATTCGCTGGCGGTGCTGGCGAAATATCACGGCATTCCGTTCTATGTCGCCGCGCCGCAAACCACGCTCGACCGCGGCTGCCCGGACGGCGAGGCCATTCCTATTGAACAGCGCGCGGCGGCGGAAGTAACCGGCGTGGCCGGCAGCTTCGGCGCGGTGCAGTGGGCGCCGGCGGATGCCTCGGTTTATAACCCGGCGTTTGACGTCACCCCGGCGGCATTAATCAGCGGCTGGGTGCTGGACAGCGGCGTCGTTACCCGCGAGCAGGTGGCGGCCGGGGCATTTGCGCCAAATATTGGCTAACGGCGCGGGTCTGGCGCCGGATAGCGGATCTGCTCCGGCTGGCGCTGCAGAATGATTTTGCCGCCGCGAATGGAGGTCAGCACTTTGGCCTGACGCCGCACGGCGTCATAGTCATTTTGCGCATCGAGGATCAGCAGGTTCGCCGGGCGGCCTTCGGCGATACCGTAATTATCGCCGAGGCACAGGGCCCGGGCGCTGTTATCGGTAATCAAATCGAGACAGCGCTGCAAATCTTCATATCCCAGCATATGGCAGATGTGCAGCCCGGCATCGAGGATGCGCATGATGTTGCCGTTGCCCAGCGGGTACCACGGATCCTGAATGGAGTCCTGGGCAAAGCAGACGTTAATCCCGGCGCGGTCCAGCTCCGCTACCCGCGTCACGCCGCGGCGTTTCGGCCAGCCGTCGAAGCGCCCCTGCAGGTGAATGCTTTCGGTGGGGCAGGAGATAAAGTTGATGCCCGAGGCCTTGAGCAGGCGGAACAGCTTCGAGCAATAGGCGTTATCGTAGGAACCCATCGCGCAGGTATGGCTGGCGGTGACCTGCGCGCCCATGCCGCGAACCCGGGCTTCCTCCGCCAGCACTTCGAGAAAGCGCGACTGCGGGTCATCGATTTCATCGCAGTGCACGTCCACCAGGCAGCCGTGGCGCTGGGCCAGGTCCATCAGAAAGACCAGCGAGCTGACGCCCTTGTCGCGGGTGTTCTCGTAGTGCGGAATGCCGCCCACCACGTCGGCGCCCATTTCAATGGCGCGGATCATCAGCTCTCGTCCGCCGGGGAACGACTCGATCCCCTCCTGCGGGAAGGCGACGATTTGCAGGTCGATAAGATCGGCAGCCTCTTTTTTCACCTCCAGCATCGCCTCCAGCGCCGTCAGGGAAGGGTCGGTGACATCAATGTGGGTGCGCACGTGCTGCACGCCGTTATCGCGCAGCATGCCGATGGTCTTCAGCGCGCGCTGACGGGTATCTTCTACCGTGACGCTCTCTTTACGCTGGCTCCAGCGGGTGATGCCCTCAAACAGCGTGCCGCTCATATTCCACTCCGGCTCGCCCGCCGTGAGGGTGGCGTCCAGATGGATATGCGGCTCGACGAACGGCGGGATAACCAGCTTTTGCTGCGCGTCGATATCGCTGGCGTCAGCCGCCCGCACGGCGGCCTGCGGGGCGATGCTTTTAATCACGCCGTCCTGTAACTCAAGGGTATAGAGCGCTTCTTTATGGCGCAGGCGCGCGTTGATAATTTTCATGGTTGTTCCCGTAAATGGTTTTGCGACATACGCCAGATCGCTAAGGCGACCGAGGCGTTGAGATGAAACTGCGGATGGCTGACCGGATAGCGGGTCAGCTTTTCAATACGTTGGATACGCTGATGCAGGGTGTTGCGGTGAATGCCCAGCCGCTCGGCGGCCCTCATCACGTTGCCGTTCTCCTGGAGCAGGGTTTCCAGGGTCTCCATCAGCAGCCACGGGCTTTTGCGATCGGGTTCGATCAGGCAGCCAAGGGTGTCGTGCATAAAATCGCTCAGCAGCGTCGGATCGCCGACGGCGGAGAGCAGCTTGATAAAGCCCAGCTGCTGATAGTCGCTGATGCGCTGAGCCGGGCGCAGGGTATCGCTGAGATCCAGCGCCTGGCGCGCCTGCGACAGCGCCCGCTGATAGCCCTGCAGCTCCTGCACCGGCGCGGAGAGGCCGCACAGCAGCGACAGCCCGTCATCGCCCTCCGCCAGCTGGAGCAGCCACTGCTGTAGCCACTTTTTCTGCTGATAAAATTCGCCTTCCTCACCCGGGAGCAGGAACAGCAACATATTGCTGCGCTCGACCAGCGGGAAAGGGTTGTCCTGCTGGTTAAGCTGCTGCTGCAACCGCTGGCGCACGGTGCGACGGGCCTGCTGCAGCCAGGCTTCGGCCTGCTCCGGCGGAAACTGGCGAAACAGGCGCTGAATACCCTCAAGGCGCAGCGCCGCCACCCGCAGCGGGCGGGTAAAATCCAGCTGCTGATGAAGCGCGCGTTGATGCAGGATTTGCAGGTCGGGATAGTCGCCGGTTAACAGCTGCAGCAGAATATCGCGCTGCGACTGCAGCGCGTTTTCGCTGCGCACCAGCGCGGTACCGATGCGCTCGGTGACGATCACCATTTTGAGCAGATAGGGCTGTTCGATCAGCGGAATGCCCAGCTCGTCGGCCAGGGCGATCAACCGCGGCGGGATCGTCTGGATATAGGCGTCGCCGGTGAGGATCACCATGCCGGCGATCCCGCGCTGCTTGCCCTCCATCAGCAGATGGATCAGGTTCTCTTCATTGCGGGGATGGTTGATCCCGGTGATAAACACCAGCTCACCGCCCATGATCCACTCGGCGATATTTTCATTTTCCGCGACGTAGTACCAGCGCACCGCCAGCTGGAGCCCCTGCCGCCCCGCGCGTAGCCGCATCGCCGAGAGTCCCTCCAGCGCGAGGATTTCGCTGACCGTCAGGCTCATGGCTACTGCTCCGCGGCCGCGTCAGCCGCGGGCTGGCGTTTGCTCAGGCGGGTCAGGACGATATAGACCAGCGCGGAGACGGAGATACCGACCAGCGGCGCAACCCACGGCGACAGGTAGGCCACCAGCGCGCCGACGGCATAGGCGCCCAGGCCCAGCCAGTTGAAGCGCGGTAAGCGCGCGGTGTGCAGCAGAGGATCGCTCCCGCCGCGATAAAACCAGTAGTCGGCGAGGATCACGCCGCCGATGGGCGGGATGATGCTGCCCAGCAGAACCAGGAACGGGATCAGCATTTCGTACATCCCGCCAATGGCCAGCAGAATGCCGACGCCGGCGGCGACAACGGTCAGGGTCCGGCGGCGTTCGCTGCGCAGCAGGTGGCAGGCGGCGGCCGAAACGTTATAGATCGTCGGCCCCTGAATCGTCAGCAGATTGAGGCACAGCATCACCACCGCGGCGACGGAGAGCCCCTGCAAAATCAGCACTTCCACGATATCGGCCTGCTGATAAACGATGGCGCACCAGGCCCCGGCCACAATCATCAACCCGTTACCGATAAGGAAGCTGCCCATGCTGGCGAGGATGGCGGTGCGGCTGGAGTTAGCCAGCCGCGTCCAGTTCGTCGCCTGGGTCGCGCCGCTGGCGAAGGTGCCAAATACCATGGTGATGGCCGCCGACCAGGTCATGGTTTCGCCCGGTTCGATTTTGGTCATCGCCTGCCAGCCGCCGGCGTGGTGGGCGGCAAGGTACATCGAGAGCACCAGCAGGATAAACATCAGCGGGACCGAAACCCTTGATAGCGCATCCAGCCCCTTATAGCCCACCAGCGCGGTGACGCAGAACAGGATGCCGAACAGCACCATCAGCGGAATGGTCATCGCCTCGGGCAGGGCGAGTATTTTGACCAGCGAAATAGCCACCGTGGCGGTACCCCAGGCGTACCAGCCCAGCTCGGCGAAACCGAGAATAAAATCGGCGAGCCTGCTGCCGATCTCGCCGAAGCAAAAACGCCCCATCAGTACGGTGTTCAGCCCGCTGCGGGCGGCAATCCAGCCGAGCGACGCCGCGTACAGGGCCAGCAAAAAGTTTCCGATAACCGCAATCCACAGCAGGTTAACGATGGAAAAGGAGACGCCGAGCTTACCGCCTGCGAACATCGTGCCGGTAAAAAAGGTAAAGCTGAACAGAACCATGGAGATTGAAAACAGGCCCTTGCGCCCTGAGGCCGGCGCTTCGACGAGCGGGAAATCGTTGCTGTTTGACATAGTGGAACCTCTGAGTGGTCACCCGAATGGCGATGGCAGAGGGGTAGCAAGAGGTGTGCCAAAAAAAGCGGGGCAACGGGAACATATTGGGGTGGGCAGTATGCACATAAAAAGGCGTTAAACGGCGCCGTTTTGCCAGAATGGTGTGCATGGTGCAAAGTTTTGCACCAGCGTGGGGCAGCCGTTCGGTCTTTGCCATCGCGGGCGGTCGCTATCGCCGGCGCTGAAATTTACGCAAGCTGAACGCAGAACGATCCCCCGTCTTTTTAGCGACCGGCAGCGGGTAATATTGGCGTCATGAAAACGTTCAGTTGTATCGCTGTTAAAAACGGTAATTTCATATTCGTTTCTGATATAACCATTCTTAATGTAAGCCTTTCCTGAAATATTGTTCAGCCGGGCAGGCGGTGTTAGTATCGGATAAATAGCCATTTAGACGGCTAAATAATCTTGTCCCGGGCGAGTCTGTCTGCCATTTTGCGTCACAGCCGCCTCCGCGGCGCTCGGGCCAAATACCATCGCTAAACTAAGGAACTGCTATGTGGCAAGAGAGACTCGCGCAACTGGTCACCACCTGTCATTGGATCGGCGCGAAGGGCTGGGCGCCGGCGACCGGCGGCAATATGTCCGTGCGCCAGGATGAGACCTGGTGCTGGCTCAGCGAGTCGGGACGCGATAAGGGCAGCTTGACCAGCGACGATTTTCTGCAGGTGGATATTGCCAGCAATACCGCGCCTTCCGGGCGCAAGCCCTCGGCGGAAACCGGGCTGCATACCCTGGTCTATCGCCTGTTCCCCGAAGCTAACGTCGTGCTGCACGTCCATACCGTCAACGCGACGGTGCTGTCGCGCATCGAGAAGAGCGGGACGCTGGCGCTGCAGGGCTACGAAATGCAGAAAACGCTGACCGGCCAGCACAGCCATCTCGACACCGTCCCGGTAGCGATTTTCGATAACGATCAGGATATCGACGCCCTGGCGGCGCGCATCGAAGACTATGCGCAAACCCGCCCGCTGCGCTACGGCTTCCTGCTGCGCGGCCACGGTCTGACCTGCTGGGGGAAAGATATTAACGAGGCGCGTCGTCAGCTGGAAGGTCTGGAATTCCTGTTCGAGTGCGAGCTGATGCGTCGCCGCTACGAGCGCGACTAATTTTCACTAAGCGATCGGATCAGGCATGGATTTTTATCTGGGTATCGATATCGGCACCTCGCGGGTCAAGGCGGTGCTGTTTGATGAGCATTTTCAGGCGCGGGCCAGCGCGGCGGAGAGTACCGGGCCGCGTCTGTCGGCTAACGGCTACGCCGAGCAGGATATGGCGCAGCTGTGGCAGTCGGTCATCGCTATTTTGCGCCAGATTGCGCAACGCCCGGAGCTGCAGGGCGGGCGCTTAAGAGCCATTGGCCTTGCCGGGCAGGGCGAAGGGGTGTGGCTAAGCGATGCCGAAGGCGAGCCGGTCGGGCCGGGGATCCTGTGGAGCGATACCCGCAGCCGGGAGCTGATGAGCGATCTGCTGCGCCGCCCGGGCTTCGATCGCCGCTTTTTTGCCGAGACCGGCACCCATCTGCAGCCGTGCAATACCAGCATGCAGCTATGCTGGCTCCGGCATTATCAGCCGGAGCGGCTGGCGGCGGCGCGCTATCTGTTTTTTGCTAAAGACTGGATCCGTTTTCGTCTCACCGGCGTCGCGGCGCTGGATATCACCGATGCCAGCACCTCGCTGCTCAATCAGCAGAGCGGGGAGCTGTCGGCGGTGGTGCTGAATGAAATGGGGCTTGCCGATCTGCAGCATCTCTTCCCGCCGCTGCTGGCGCCGGATGCGCAGGCCGGCGTTCTGCGCGACGAGGTGGCGGAGCTGACCGGGCTGGCGGCCGGTACGCCGGTGGCCGCCGGCGCGCTCGACGTGTGCAGCGCGGCGCTCGGCTGCGGCGCGGTGAATGACGGCGATATCTATACGATCCTCGGCACCACCTGCTGTACCGGCATCGTCTGTCACGGTCGTCAGACGGTGAACGAAGGAACGCGCTACGTCACCCATACCGAAGCGGGGAGCTTTATTAACCTCTTCCCGATGCAGGCCGGAACGCCGAATATCGACTGGCTGCAGCAGCATATCTCCCTGAGCCCGGATCTCCAGCAGCTTGAGCGGGCGATTGCCGACGTCGAGCCGGGCAGCGGGGGCGTGTTCTGGCAGCCCTATCTGAACGGCGAACGCGCGCCGTTCTATAGCCCGGATGCGCGAGCCGGCTATTTTGGCATCAGCCAGCATACCACCCGCGCCGAGCTGCAGCGGGCGGTGTTTGAAGGGCTGGCATACGCCATCGTCGACTCGCTGCAGGGCTATCCGCAGGGCGGCGAACTGTATCTGACCGGCGGCGGCGCGGCCTCCGCGACCTGGTTACAGATTATTGCCGACTGCAGCGGCAGAACGGTGGTCTCCAGCACTTTTAACGAACTCAGCGCCCGCGGGGCGGCGATTCTGGCTGCCCGTAGCGTTAACGGACTCTCGCACGACCCGCACTGGAGCAGACGCGCTATCAGCCAGATCCGCGGGCGCACGCCCGCTACGCCGCGCTCTATCCGGTTTATCGCCTGCTGCGCGAACAGTCTGTTGCTCGTCTGGCAGGCCCGGCAGGAGGCGCTTCAACGTATTTCTCAGGAATCAGACCAATGAAAATTGTATTTACCGCCGAACACTCCGGCGATCTCACCGCGTTCCAGCAACTGGGCGAGCTGCGGGTGGAGGGATGGGCGCTGGGTAAACCGAAGCTCAGCGCCGGCCAGCTGATCGATCTGGCCCACGATGCCGAAGTGCTGGTGACCAGCTACGATGACGTGACGGAAGAGGTGATCGCCGCCTGCCCGCGTCTGAAGGTGATTGCCTGTACCCGCGCCAATCCGGTGAATATCGACGTTAAAGCCGCCGCGGCGCGCGACATTCGCGTGCTCTACACGCCGGGCCGCAACGCCGACGCCGCGGCGGAGTTGACGCTTGGGCTGATGCTGAGCCTGGCGCGGCATATCCCGCAGGCGCACGCGGCGCTGAAGCGCGGCGAGTTTACCAACGCCGACAATGCGGCGGCGGTCACTCAGGCCGGGCTGCGCCGCGACGTGGTGTGGGACGTGAGCCCGCAGAGCCCTTACGAAGTGTTTAAAGGCAGCGAGCTGCGCAATAAAACGCTGGGGCTGATTGGCTACGGTAATATTGGTCGCCGGGTGGCGCGTATCGCCCGCGCGTTCGGTATGGCGGTGCTGGTGGTGGACCCGTTCGTGGCGGGCGAGGATATCAACGAGCCGGGGCTGCGGAAAACCACGCTCGAAGCGCTGTTCCGCGAGGCGGATATCGTCAGCCTGCATCTGAGCAGCGGCGCCGGCAGCGACGGCCTGGTAAACGCGCCGCTGCTGAACAGCATGAAGCCCGGCGCGCTGCTGATTAATACTTCCCGCGCGGCGGTGGTTGACGAGGAGGCGCTTATTCACGCTCTGCGCCACGGACCGCTGGGCGGCGCGGCGCTGGACGTTTATCATCGCGAACCCCTGTGGCGCGATCACCCGTTTGTCACCGAGTTTGCTAACGTGATTATTACGCCGCATATTGCCGGCGCGACCCGCGAAAGCATCAGCAAGCATACGGCGATGATTGCCGCCGATCTCCAGCGCTACGTCGCCGGCGAGCCGCTGCTATACCAGTGGCGCTAAGCGCGGGGCCGCGGGCTATCCGGCCCGATTCGCGGCCATAAACGCCAGGGTGTGATCCCAGTCGATCACGCCCGCATCCGATCCCAGGCCGGTGGCGACCAGCGCCGCCACGGCCGACGCCACTTCGCAGGCCTCTTTTTCGTTCAACCCGCGGGCCAGCGCGGCAATAAAGCCGCCGCAGTAGCTATCGCCGCAGCCGGTGGTATCCACCGCCTCTACGCGCCACGGGGCGATATGCTCGACGCGACCGTCACGAGTCAGCAGCCAGGAGCCGTTGGCGCCGTCTTTCAAAATACAGGTGCCCACGCCGAGGTCGAAGAAGAAACGGGCGATTTCGGCGGGCTCGCTGCGTCCCGACAGATAGGCGGCCTCCTCCAGCGAGGGCATAAAGTAGTCTACCGACGGCAGCAGCGGGCGCAGCAGCTCCAGGGTTCGTTCGTCAGGGGCGATCAGGTCGAAGCTGGTGGTGACGCCGCGCGCCCTGGCCGCCGTCAGCAGCCGCGCGCTCTGACCCTGATCCATCGCCGCCAGCAGACCCGTGCCGCCGTGATGCAGGAAGCGACAGTCGAGAATCGAGGCAAAGGCCTCTTCGCTGACAAACAGCGCATCCGAGGCGCCGCGGCAGTGCAGCGCGGGCCGCTCGCCGTTCGGGCGGATAGGCAGGATCGTTGCCGAAGTCTCCTTTTGCGTCGTGCGCTGGATCAGCGAGCAGTCGATCCCCAGGCGCGCGTAGCTGGCGAGAATAAAATCGGCTTTTTCATCGTGGCCAAGACAGGCGACGGCGGCGGTGCGAACGCCGAGCTTCGCGGCGTTGATATTCGCTCCGGCGGCGGTGCCCGCGGGGTTCAGGCGAATTTGTTCGATAAAGGCCACCCCGCCGCGGGGCGGGATGTCGAGAACCGGGCAACCGGCGATATCAAGGATCGTCAGGCCGACAAAAACGGCGTCAAAGGCTGCCATAGATACTCCGTTAACGATGCTGCTGACGCAGACGCGCCTGCCAGAAAGAGAGGGCCAGCGCGACCACCAGAATGACGCCGACCAGCGCGTCTTTAACCAGGTAGTTAAGACCCATCAGGTTCAGGCCGTTATCAATGATGGCGAGGAACAGCACCCCGCCGAGGGTACCGGCGATGCTGGCCCGCCCCTGGCGGTTAAAGGCGGTGCCGATGAAGACGGCGGCAATCGCATCCATCAGATAGGACTGGCCGGCCAGCGGCGTAAACTGCCGCAGGTTAGCGGAGAGGATCACGCCGCCGATGGCGCACAGCGCTGAGGCCGCGACCAGCACCCACAGCATGGTCAGCCGATCGCGGATCCCGGCGATCCGCGCCGCTTCCCCGTTTTGGCCAATGGCGCGAACGTACTTGCCGAAGATCGTGCGCTCGGTAATCAGCCAGGCAACCAGCCACAGCGCCAGCACGATAACCACCGGCGTCGGAATACCGGCGATATTCCCCACCGCCAGATCGTGGTACTCCGGCGCCATCCGGCGATAGGCGATCGAGCCGCCGCCGTCGGTATAGATCCGCTCCACGCTGCTGGCAATAAACCAGGTCCCGAGGGTGGCAAGGAACGGACGGATCCGGCAAATCAGGATCAGAAAGGCGTTCAGCAGACCGATGATCGCCCCGCCGAGCAGGGCATAGCCCACCGCGGCCTGCCACGGCAGGTGCCAGGTTTTCAGGGCCACCAGCGCAAAGGCGGCGCCAAAGTCGAGGGCGACGCCAACCGAGAGATCGATGGCCCCGGCGCTGACGATAAGGGTCATCGCCATCGCCACAATCAGCAGAATCGCGCTGCCCTGCAGCAGGTTTGCCCAGTTATCAACGGTGAGAAATACCGGGTTAGCCCAGCCGAACAGAGCAATGGCCAGCAGAGTGATAATGCCGAAGCCCGCCCGCGACAGATAGGCCAGCGGGCCGCCGGCGGTCTGCTGCGGCGATGAGGATTTGAGCGTCAGCTGGCTCATTGATTGCCTCCGTGATGTCTGACCGCAGAAGCCGCCAGCACGATAAGGATCAGGATGCCTTTGATGGCGCCCATCCAGAAAATATTGACCCCCAGCAGCCCAAGGCCGTTGGAGAGGGCGTTGACCAGCACCGCGCCAAGCAGCGCGCCCCAGATGGTGACGACGCGCCGGCGCGAGAAGGCGGCGCCGATAAAGGTCGCCAGCACGGTCTCCAGCAGCAGCGGCGTGGCGGTGCCGCTGGAGCTGCCCGAGCCCTGGCTTAAGAGCGGCAGGATCGCCAGACCGGCGGCGATGCCGGCCAGCAGCCAGACGTAAACCGTCAGCCGGCGCACGTTAAGCCCGCTCATTTGCGCCATATCGCGGTTGCCGCCGACCGCCTGCAGATGCTGGCCGAAGCGCGAGTGGTGCACCAGCAGCTGGAACAGGACGAAGACCGCCAGCAGATAGATCAGCGGCCAGGGGATGCCGAGCAGCGCTTGGTCGCGAAAAGCCACCATCAGCGGATCGCTGACCGCAATACGCCGCTGGCCGGTGAGCAAATCGGTCAGGCCGGTAAAGGCCACGGAGGTTGAGAGCGTTGCCAGCAGCGGCGGCAGCCCGGCGACCAGCACCAGCCCGGCGTTGATCGCCCCGCAGGCGAGGCAGACCACCAGCGGCAGGAGCAGCAGCCACAGATAGGACATCTGCCACTCCACCATGCCGAGGCTCAAAAGCGCGACCCCGAGCACCGCGATGGCGGGAAGCGAGAGGTCGATCCCGCCGGTGACCACGTCATCGCCGCCGACGGCAATCACGCAAACCAGTCCGAAGCAGAGAATGGCCAGCGGCACGCTCTGCACCAGCATCATGCTGATATTCTGCCAGCTTAAAAAGAAGGGCGACTGGAGGCTAAGCCAGACCAGCAGGGCAAAGAAAAGAATCAGCGGAAATTTTTCGATAAGCGTCGTTATGCCCGGCAGGCCGCGGCGCTGGATATCCGTACTCATAGCTGTTGTTCCTGTCCACCGTTAATCGTTGCCAGCAGGGCGTCGAGCGTCAGTCCACGGGTGGTGAGATTGGCCACCAGCTCGCCGCGCCACATCACGAGGATCCGATCGCATAGTCCCAGCAGCTCCGGCGCATCGCTGGAGGAGACCAGCACCGCGCGTCCGCGATCCGCCAGCTGACGGGTGCGCTGATAGATGTCGCTGCGGGCGCCGATATCGACCCCGAGGGTCGGTTCATCGAGAATAAAGAGCCGCGCATCGGTGCCGAGCCAGCGGGCCAGAATCGCCTTTTGCTGGTTGCCGCCGCTCATCAGCCGCACCGGCAACTCCGGGCGGCCGGGGCGGATAGAGAGCTGCTCAATCCAGCTGCGGGCTTTCTCCAGCGCCCGGCCTCGATGTTCCCAGCCGAAGGTGGCGGTGTCCGCCAGGGAGGCCAGATTAATGTTATCGGCGGTGGTGAAGGGGAGGATTAGCCCCTGATGACGGCGGTCGCGGGGCACCAGCGCCATGCCGGCGCGAATCGCCTGCTTCGGCGTGCGTATGCGCTTCGGCTGGCCGTCGATGCTAATCACGCCGCTATCCACGCGCTTGAGGCCGTAGAGAAGGTCGACCAGCACGTCCCGCCCGGCGCCCAGCAGGCCGGCGACGCCGACGATTTCTCCGGGCTGAATATCAAAGGTAATGTCGCGCAGCTGATGGCCGTCGCCGAGCGCGCGCACCGACAGCAGCGGCGCGCTGGCGTCGGCTTCAGGCGGCGCGGACTGGCGCGGGGTATAGAGCTGCTCTATTTCCCGGCCGACCATCATTTTGATCAGCGCATCGGTATCCTGCAGCAGCGAGCGGTCAGGGTAGCCCACCACCTCGCCGTTGCGCAGCACGGTTCCGCGATCGCAGAGGGCGGCGATTTCGTTCAGATAGTGGGAAATATAGAGAATGGCGATCCCCTGCTCGCGCAGGCGCAGGATCGCCGAGGAGACCAGGCTGGCCTCCTGCGCTTCCAGCGGCGCGGTGGGTTCATCAAAGACCACCAGCTTCGCGGCGCCGTCGATCAGCGCCCGGGCGATTTGCACCAGCTTGCGCTCGGCAAGGCTGAGATCGCGAATCAGCCGCCGCGGGTTAATGCTCAGCTGCCAGCTCTCGCGGAAAAAGGCCTCGGTGGCGGCGTTCATGCGCTTTCTGTCCAGCGCGCCCCAGCGGTGGCGATACTCCTGGCCGAGAAAAACGGATTCCGCCACCGTGAAGTGGGCAATCAGGTTGAGTTCCTGGTGGATCACGCGGATGCCCATTGCTTCAATGGCCGCAGGGTTGCCGAACGGGATCGCCGCGCCGTCGAGGGTGGCGCTGCCGCTATCGGCCTGGTACACGCCGGCAAGGATCTTGATCAGGGTGGATTTTCCCGCCCCGTTTTCGCCGATCAGACCGTGAATTTCACCGGGGTTAAGAAGCAGCGTGACCGCATTTAATGCAGTCACGTTGGCAAAGCTTTTGCCGATCTGGCTCATGACCAGACCAGCGGCGGGGCGCTCCCCGCCGAGGGGTTGATTAATCACTGCAGTTCGCCATATCCCAGCTGTTTGTAGACCGCTTTCGCTTCCTGCGGGCCCTTCACCGGCACCACCGGAATAAAGGTTTGCAGCGGCAGAGCCTGTTTAGCGAAGTAGTGCGCCACGTTGTCGGCCGACGTCTGGCCAATCAGGTGCGGCTGCTGAGCGACGTTAGCGACGAACGGGCTGCCGGGTTCGGCCATAATCTCCAGCGTTTCCGGGCCGGCATCGATGGCGGTGACCTTCACGTCTTTATCGCGTCCGGTCTCTTCCAGCGCCTGCACGATCCCGATGGCCGGCTGATCCCAGCAGGCGACGTGGATGGCATCGAGTTTGCCTTTCGGATACTGGCTGAGCAGTTCGAGGGTTTTCTTACGCGCATCTTCCGGAGAGTTGGCAAACTGTTCGGCCAGCTCCGGCTGAATAATATGAATATCCGGGTAATCCTTAAGGACATATTTCCACTGGTCGTAGCGGATGCCGCAAATTCGCAGTGAGCTGGAGAACGCATTAAATACCGCAACGTTACCTTTGCCGCCTAATTCATCGGCCATATAGCGGCCAATGGTTGAACCCAGGGTGTAGTTGTCGGAGGTCGTGTTATTGACGGAGTATTTAGAGACGTGGTCCACGGTAAATACCGGGATGCCGGCATCGCGCAGCGCTTTAAATTTAGGTTCAACGGCGCTGTCGCCGAGAATACTAATTACGGCATCGACCTTACGGGATAATAAAATATCGTGGTTATTGGCGTGTACCTGATTATCACGACCGCCGTCGACGCCGATGACTTTACCACCCAGCTTTTCAACCTCTTCGGTGGCGCCTTTATAGGCTTCGCGATCCCAGAAGTGCTGGGTGCCGACAACGGCGACGCCGATGGTTTTCCCCTGCAGCGACAGGGGTTCTGCGGCGGAGGCGCCGACGGAGACGAGCGTCATCAGTCCCAGCGCGGCGGGCAGTAATTTTATTCTCTGCGACATTCTTATTATAGTCCTGTGATAAAGGTGTTTGCGGATTCGTAGCATGACAATAACGACCACGCAACCTCAAATACAAAATATGTCTAAGTTATACCAATAATGGTATATCGACGGAATAGGGCCGGGAAAATTAATTTTACTCGCGGTAACCTGAAATTATTTCATGATGCCGGAATTAAGCCATATTTATATTGTGGGTATAGGATAAAAACGCCGCCTTTTATTGCAAACGGTAATTGCTGCTTAATGATGACTATATTTATGGTGGGATATGGTGAATATAACCCAGGGCTCGCGTCATGCGGATGGTTATTGGCTAAAGCGACAGGATATTATAGTGTCATCGGCATTTTATCTTCAGCCAGCTCCCGACTTATTATAGCGGCCTTTATCGGGTGACAAAAAAACGGGCAACATGAATAAACAACATAATCTGGCGGTGATGCACTGGGGAACCTGGCAGGTGCAAACCCGCGATGGCGCCATTGATGCCGTCGTACCGGTCGCCTGGGATAAAAATCCCTCGCGCATCGGTCAGTCCCTCACCGATGCGGTCACCAGCAAAACGCGCATTCGTCGTCCGGCGGTACGGGCCGGCTATCTGAAAAATGGTCCCGCGTCGCGGGAAGGTCGCGGCAAAGAGCCCTTTGTCGAGGTGAGCTGGGAGGTGGCCCTCGACCTGCTGGCCCGTGAACTCACTTCGGTGAAGGCGCGCTGCGGCAACGAAGCCATATACGGCGGCTCCTACGGCTGGGCCAGCGCCGGGCGTTTTCATCACGCCCAGAGCCAGCTGCATCGTTTCCTGAAGTCTTTCGGCGGCTACACCGCCAGTACCAATACCTACAGCAGCGCCGCCGGCGAGCGTATTTTGCCGCATGTGCTGGGGCCGCTGAGTCCGCTGCATCGTCAGCATACGCACTTCTCTGAGCTGGCGCGGGAGTGTCAGACTGTTCGTGGCGATTGGCGGCCTGCCGCTGCGTAACTCTCAGGTTAACGGCGGCGGCGCCAACGACCATATGCTGAAGCACTGGCTGGAGAAGATGCAGGCCAACGGCACGCGCTTTATCAATATCAGCCCGGTCAGCAACGATCTAAGCGCCGTCGACTCCGCGCAGTGGCTGCCGGTGCGTCCGGGGACCGATACCGCGCTGCTGCTGGCGCTGTGCTACGTCCTGATTACCGAATCCCTGTACGACAGCGACTTTGTGGCCAGCCACACGGTGGGCTTTGCGCCCTATCGCGCCTATTTGCTGGGAGAGCGTGACGGGGTGGCAAAAACGCCGCGCTGGGCGGCGGCGATCGTGGGGATTTCCGCGGAGCAGATTGTCTCCCTGGCGCGCGACATGGCCAGCCAGCGCACGATGGTTAATATCTCCTGGTCCATTCAGCGCGCCCGCCAGGGGGAGCAGGCCTACTGGGCAACGGTGGCCCTGACCGCGCTGCTGGGGCAGATTGGCACCCCGGGCGGAGGGCTGGGCTTCGGCTACGCCTGTACCAACCTGGCGGGCGCGGCGCGCAAAGCCTTTTCCGGCCCCCGTCTGCCGGCGGGAAAAAATGCGGTTAACAGTGCGATCCCGGTGGCCCGGCTGGCGGACATGCTGCTGCACCCCGGCGGCGAATATGAGTTTGATGGCCAGCATCTGCGCTATCCCGATATCCGCCTGGTCTACTGGGCGGGGGGCAATGCCTTTCACCACCATCAGGACCTTAACCAGCTCTGCGAGGCGTGGAGACGGCCGGAAACGGTGGTGGTGCATGAGCAGTACTGGACCGCGCAGGCCAAGTTTTCCGACATCGTGCTGCCGGTGACCACCTCCCTCGAGCGGGAGGATATCGGCAGCGGCGGGCATGACGGATTTATGATTGCCATGAGCGCGCAGATCCCGCCGGTGGCCGAAGCCCGCGACGACTACGCGATTTTCTGCGATCTTGCCGCCCGGCTGGGCTGCGGCGAGCGTTTCAGCGAAGGGCGCAGCGTCGGGCAGTGGCTGCGGCATATTTATGATGAGTCGCGCCCGCGGGCCCGGGAAGAGGGCATTGAGCTGCCGTCGTTTGAGGATTTCTGGCAGCAGGGGGTGCTGGAGTACAGCGCGCCGGAGCAGCCGCAGGTCTTCCTGGCCGATTTCCGCGCCGACCCGCTGGGCGCTCCGCTCTCCACGCCGTCCGGCAAGATTGAGCTCTTCTCGCAAACCGTCGCCGACTTCGGCTACCGCGAGTGTCCGGGCCATCCGTGGTGGGATGAAGAGGAAGCGAGCTGGCAGCGGGAAGAGGCCAGCCGCTGGCCGCTGCATCTGCTGTCCAGCCAGCCGCGCACGCGTCTGCACAGCCAGTACGATCATGGCAGCGTCAGCCGGGCGACCAAAATTCAGGGGCGCGAGCCGCTGTGGATGCATCCGCAGGATGCGCAGGCGCGGGGAGTAACCGAAGGCAGCGTGGTGAAGGTACATAACGCCCGCGGAGCGATTCTGGCCGGGGTGCATCTCAGCGAAGGGATCCGCCAGGGGGTCGTGCAGATGGCCACCGGCGCCTGGTACGATCCGCTGGACCCCAGCGAAAAAGGCTCCCTGGATAAGCACGGTAATCCGAACGTGCTGACCGAAGATCGCGGCAGCTCGCGGCTGGGCCAGGGCTGTAGCGCGCAGAGCTGCTGGGTTGAGATTGTCCCGTGGCGCGAGGCGCTGCCGCCCATTACCGCGTTCGATCCGCCGGCGTTTATCAGCGCGGACGCGTTGTCCTGAACGGCAGCCCGGCGGCGCAGGGCCGCCGGGCTGGATGAAGGAGATTACGCCAGCCGCGGATAGGCGTCGGCAATATCATCCCCGGTAAACTTCGCCACCCAGCCTTCCGGGTTATCGAAAATACGGATGGCGGTGAAGTTCGGTTCCGAGCCCATATCAAACCAGTGCGGCGTGTCGGCGGGGACGGAGATTAAATCGTTCTTCTCGCACAGCACCTGGAACACCTCATTGCCGATATGCAGGCAGAACAGCCCGGCGCCCTCGACGAAGAAACGCACCTCGTCCTCGCCGTGGGTGTGCTCGTTGAGGAACTTCGCGCGCAGCGCCTCTTTCTGCGGGTTGTCCGCGCGCAGGCTGATAACGTCCCAGCTCTGGTAGCCCTTTTCGGCAACCAGCTTATCAATCGCGTGCTGGTAGGCCTCAAGCACCGTTTCCGGCGTTGGCGCGACGCCTAAATCGCGGTCGGCCTGCCAGCGCTCAAAGCGGACGCCTTTCGCTTTTAGCTGCTGCTGAATTTCGTCGGCGTCGGTGCTGTGCCAGATGGCGGTTGCGGCGTCGTGGTCAGAAAAAATCGTTAATGCGCTCATGCAGGTATTTGCTCCGGATGAATGTCGTCAAAACGCTGAATCTGCGGATGATGGCTGGCGGGGTCGCGATCGCCGCGCACCAGCTGCAAGGTGCGAAAACCGGCCTCCTCGGCGGCATCCAGCTCCTGATGGATATCGGAAAGGAACAGGATGGCGGCGGGGTGATGACCCAGCTGTTCAGCAATGTTGCGGTAGGACTGCGTTTCGCGCTTCGCCCCTACCAGGGTGTCGAAATAGCCGCTGAACAGATGAGTAATATCACCTTCGTCGCTGTAGCCAAATAACAATTTCTGCGCGGCGACCGAGCCCGAGGAATATACATATAAATCAATCCCCTGCGACTTCCACTTTTCCAGAGCCGGCAGAACATCGGGATACAGATGGCCGGTAAAGTCGCCGTTAAGGTAGCCATCGCGCCAGATCATCCCCTGCAGCGCCTTCAGCGCGGTGGATTTGCGATCCTCCTGCATAAAGGCAAATAGGGTATCGATAAGCTCGGCGGTGCCGGCGGCGGGAGCGGCGATCTCCTGGCGCAGGTTATCAAGGATCGTTTTGACCGGCTCAGCGTACTGCCGGGCGGTCACGAAGCTCGCTAATCGCTCACGGGCGTACGGAAACAGAATGTTATGTACGAAGCGAATGTCGCTGGTGGTACCTTCAATATCGGTCACGATGGCGCGGATCATGGTTTCTCCAGAGTGGGCGTTACGCCGCATTGATGGTGGCGGCAGACCTTAGCCGGCCTGACATCATCATTTATACACGCCATTGCGCAAAGCGCGCTGCGGCTTTTTTGCATAACGGCGCATATAGACGTCTAAGCGTCTCGATTGCCAAATATTAACATCGTGTTATAGTGGCTTCAACAACGGCATTACAATCGGTAATAACAAAATGAGCAATAAGCGACTGATTCCTGAGAGTAAACTCCCTTCACTGGGCACCACTATTTTTAGCCAGATGAGCGCGCTTGCGCAGCAGCATCAGGCGATAAACCTTTCGCAAGGCTTCCCGGATTTTGACGGGCCGCGCTACCTGCAGGAGCGACTGGCTTTTCATGTCGCCCAGGGCGCCAACCAGTACGCCCCGATGACCGGCGTGCCGGCGCTGCGCGAAGCCATCGCCGATAAAACCGCCGAGCTTTACGGCTACCGACCGGACGCCGACAGCGATGTGACCGTGACGGCGGGCGCAACCGAGGCCCTGTATGCGGCCATTACCGCCCTGGTGCGTAGCAGGGATGAGGTGATCTGCTTTGACCCGAGCTACGACAGCTATGCCCCGGCGGTTGAGCTCTCCGGCGGCGTGCTGAAGCGCATTGCCCTGCAGCCGCCGCATTTTCGCGTTGACTGGCAGCAGTTTGCCGCCGCGCTGAGCGAGCGTACCCGGCTGGTGATCCTCAATACCCCGCACAACCCGTCGGCGACGGTCTGGCAGCGCGAGGATTTCGCCGCGCTGTGGCAGGCGATTGCCGAGCGTGAGATTTACGTGATCAGCGACGAAGTCTACGAACATATCTGCTTTGCGGCGCAGGGACACGCCAGCGTGCTGGCCCATCCGCAGCTGCGCGAGCGGGCGGTGGCGGTCTCGTCGTTTGGTAAAACTTTCCATATGACCGGCTGGAAGGTCGGCTACTGCGTCGCCCCTGCGGCAATCAGCGCCGAGCTGCGTAAGGTGCATCAGTATCTGACGTTTTCGGTGAACACGCCGGCGCAGCTGGCCATCGCCGATATGCTGCGCCATGAGCCGGAGCACTATCGTCAGCTTCCCGAGTTTTACCAGCAGCGCCGCGACCTGTTTATCGAGGCCCTGCGCGCCACCCGTCTGGAGATACTTCCCTGCGAGGGTACCTACTTCCTGCTGGCGGACTACAGCGCGGTTTCCGATCTCGACGACGTCAGCTTTTGCCGCTGGCTGACCACGGAAATCGGCGTGGCGGCGATCCCGCTGTCGGTGTTCTGCGCCGATCCGTTCCCGCATCGGCTGATTCGGCTGTGCTTTGCCAAGCAGCCGGCAACCCTGCTGGCCGCCGCGGAGCGTCTGCGCCAGCTGTAGCGCGCCGGCGTCGGGTCGCTGAGAGAATTGATGGTCGCCGGACGTTTTAAGCCGACCATTAATTTTCTCCGCTGGCTGTTTTCGCTATTTTATTTTCTGATTTATGTGCGGATATTCACGTGGTCGATAATTAACGGCGGCTACTTTTATTATAATGCCGCCTCTTTAATCAGAGAGGCTAAAGCAGGATGGTCCATCTGCACCCGATTATAAATCATATGAATCATCGCCCGGGGAATATCCGCCGGAAGCGATATTATTCTCAGCCTGAGATCGAAGAGTTGCGGCGTTGACGCAATTTTGGGCATTAAGCCGATAAAATCAGTCTGACTAATAATATTGAGGATGGCAATGTGTGAGTCGCTGCTGAAGGCAATATTTCGTTCGGGGAACCGTTTTTCAAGCCAGTAGTCAACCGCCTGCATTCCCGCCTCTTTGGGCAGATAGTCAGTAAAGCTCTCCCGCGCAATGGCTTCTGTGGAAGTGAATTCGGCTATTCGTGGATGATTCTGCCGGCAGACCAGCACCATCTCTATTTCCTGAAACGGCAGGCACACGGTGGTCGGGCTGACGAGCGGCGAGAGGCTAAAAATCAGATCGGCTTTGCGGTAGGCGAGCAGGCTCTCCGCCGACTCCGCGGCGAGCTGCAGGTCGTGGTGCTCCACCTGCAGGTTGGGGTCACGGTAGAGCGCGCTGATGAGCGTTGCGGAGGAGGGCGAGAGGAAAAACTGCGGGCTGTAGATAACAAAGCGTTTTCTCAGCTCGGCGCCGTGGACGATATTAATCGTCTGCTCCAGCTGGTTGAGGTTTTTTTCCAGATGGTGATGAAGGTTAACCGCCAGGGTGGTGGGGCTCATCCCTTTACCGGTGCGGATAAACAGCGGATCGTTGAGCTGATTGCGCAGGCGCTGCAGCGACTGGCTGACGGCGGAAGGGGTAATAAATAAGGTTCCCGCGGCCTGGCTTATACTTAAATGCTGATAGATACATTCAAAAATAACCAGTAGGTTAAGATCGAACTTTTTAAGTTCGTAAAGTTTAGCCATTGCTAGCATCCTGTCCGTTGCTGTGTCCGGTGTGAATTATTATCTTGTTATTCTATTTGTTTATTGTATTTAATTTGCGTGGCAATTGGTGGGCTGAATTATTTAAGGCCGGTTTTATTAATAGCTCTGAATGTATACGACCAAAAGTGATTTAGCCAGACCCTTTTCGGGTGAATAGTCTGGCTAAACGAAATATAGCGGGACGCTTTATTTTTCGCCCATCATCACCTGCAGCTTATCCGCCTCCGGCAGGCCGACAACCTGCTGCAGCATATTTTCTTTATTCATATAGTAAATAGCCGGCGTGGCGTTAGCCCCCAGTCGATCCATCAGCTGCTGGTTTTGGTTGAGGATGCGCATTTTTTCCGCCGGGATGTTTGCCGGGATCTCAATTTTCATTTTCCCGGCCGATTTTTCGTAATCGTGCCAGGTTTTTGCCGGATCGCCGCTGGCGAGAATGGCGGCGGCTGTCGGCGTGCTCTCCGGTTTGATAACGCCGACCAGCAGCGTGCGGATCTGCACTTTCCCCGACTCTACCCAGGGCCGGGCCTGCTGCCAGAACTGCTTGCAGTACGGGCAGAAGGGATCGGCGAAGACGTAGAGAATAATCGGCGCCTCTTTTTTGCCGTCGAGCAGCCAGCTGGCGGCCTCCATCTGCTGCCACATCTGCTGGCCTGCCGGAGTATAGAGCTCTTTCTGGAACAGCTGTTCGCTAAGATTGGTGCCGTTTTCGTCATACATGTAGCCGGAGATGGCGTGCTTGCCGTCGGGCGTCAGATAGATAGCGACGCCCATATCCTGATATTTACCCAGCCAGCCTTTCACTCCGCCCGGCGCTTCGAAGGGTTTAATGATAGTAATACCCTGTTTTTCAATCGCTTTTACGGGAGCCGGGAGATCTTCTGCATAGCTGCATAAGGGGAAGAGGCTCAGGAAAAGCAGACGTTTTAACATGATTATTCCTTGTAAAATCAATATAGAAGGTACGGCAGATGATGGAACCTATCGCAGCTATAGGCAAGACCTGCATCCGGGCGGATTGCCCTTTGCGGAGGCGAATGGTGTAATCGCCCATGCTGTTACATTAAGGTAATGTAGAGCGCAACGCATAGCCAGCCTGCCTGGCGCTGAAGCTACCTGCGGGTATTTCAGGTAATAGGGCCGCCTGAGAGGGCGGCCTTTTTACGTTATCGGCGGCGCGACTTGTCCCGACGGGTTCACAAAGTTGTCTTGTTGCGGTTGTTAGATATTGCTTATTGATTTGATAATGCAAACGCATTGGTCGGGTCAGGAAAAATTAGTTACCTTAGACCTCAACGAAAACACGGAGGAAGTATAGATGTCCTTAATTAACACTAAAATCAAACCTTTCAAAAACCAGGCGTTCAAAAACGGTGAATTCATCGAAGTTACCGAGAAAGATACCGAAGGCCGCTGGAGCGTTTTCTTCTTCTATCCGGCTGACTTCACCTTCGTATGCCCGACTGAACTGGGCGACGTTGCTGACCATCACGAAGAGCTGCAGAAACTGGGCGTAGACGTCTACTCTGTCTCCACCGATACCCACTTTACTCACAAAGCATGGCACAGCAGACTCTGACACCATCGCTAAAATCAAGTATGCGATGATTGGTGACCCGACTGGCGCCCTGACCCGTAACTTCGAAAACATGCGTGAAGACCAGGGCCTGGCTGACCGCGGCACCTTTATCGTTGACCCGCAGGGCATCATTCAGGCGATCGAAGTTACCGCTGAAGGTATCGGCCGCGATGCGTCTGACCTGCTGCGTAAAATCAAAGCCGCGCAGTACGTTGCTTCCCACCCAGGCGAAGTTTGCCCGGCTAAATGGAAAGAAGGCGATGCGACTCTGGCTCCGTCCCTGGACCTGGTCGGCAAAATCTAAAATTTCCATGTCTTTCACGCCATGGCGGCGCTGGCGTCACCTGCTCACCCCGGTCACTTACTTGAGTAAGCTCCCGGGGATTCCCAGGCTAGCCGCCTTGCCCTGACGCGAAATCCGCCGGAAATTGATAACGAATAACGGGTGTTTTATTACGCCCGTTTTAATTCAAAAAATCATAATGCAAGCCGCATTCAGGCAGCCGCGAGGCCGCTTGCATGATGACGTTTTAAGAGAGGGACACGAGATGCTCGATGCAAATATGAAAACCCAGCTCAGGGCCTACCTTGAGAAACTGACTAAGCCTGTTGAGCTGATTGCCACGCTGGACGACAGCGCTAAATCGGCAGAAATCAAAGAACTGCTGGCGGAAATCGCCGAGCTGTCTGAGAAAGTGACGTTTAAAGAAGACAACGCGCTCGCCGTGCGCAAACCGTCTTTCTTGATTACTAATCCAGGTTCTACCCAGGGGCCGCGCTTTGCCGGCTCGCCGCTGGGGCACGAGTTTACCTCTCTGGTTCTGGCGCTGCTATGGACCGGCGGTCATCCGTCGAAAGAGGCCCAGGCGCTGCTGGAACAGGTCCGCGACCTTGACGGTGATTTTGAGTTTGAAACCTACTACTCGCTCACCTGCCATAACTGCCCGGACGTGGTGCAGGCGCTGAACCTGATGGCGGTGCTGAACCCGCGCATTAAGCATACGGCGATTGACGGCGGGACCTTCCAGAATGAGATTACCGATCGTAACGTGATGGGCGTTCCGGCGGTCTTTGTCAACGGCCAGGAGTTTGGCCAGGGGCGCATGACGCTGGCGGAGATCGTCGCGAAAGTTGACACCGGCGCAGAGAAACGCGCGGCGGAAGAGCTGAACAAGCGCGATGCTTACGATGTGCTGATCGTCGGCTCCGGTCCGTCCGGCGCGGCGGCGGCGGTTTACTCGGCGCGTAAAGGCATTCGTACCGGCCTGATGGGCGAACGTTTCGGCGGCCAGGTGCTGGATACCGTGGATATCGAAAACTACATTTCGGTACCTAAAACCGAAGGCCAGAAGCTGGCCGCGGCGCTGAAGGTTCACGTCAATGACTATAATGTGGACGTCATTGACTCGCAGAGCGCGTCGAAACTGATCCCGGCGGCGGTAGAAGGCGGCCTGCATCAGGTTGAAACCGCCTCCGGCGCGGTGCTGAAAGCGCGCAGCGTGATCATCGCCACCGGCGCTAAATGGCGTAACATGAACGTGCCGGGGGAAGATCAGTACCGGACGAAAGGGGTGACCTACTGCCCGCACTGCGACGGCCCGCTGTTTAAAGGCAAGCGCGTGGCGGTGATCGGCGGCGGGAACTCGGGCGTTGAGGCGGCAATCGATCTGGCGGGCGTGGTTGAACACGTGACGCTGCTGGAGTTCGCCCCTGAGATGAAGGCGGACCAGGTGCTGCAGGACAAAGTTCGCAGCCTGAAAAACGTCGATATCATTCTTAGCGCGCAGACCACGGAAGTGGTCGGCGATGGTAGTAAAGTGACCGGATTGCAGTATCGCGATCGGCTGAGCGGTGATGAGCATCACGTCGAGCTGGCGGGGATCTTCGTTCAAATTGGCCTGCTGCCTAATACCACCTGGCTGGAAGGCGCGCTTGAACGTAATCGGATGGGTGAAATTATCATCGATGCGAAGTGCGAAACTAACGTCAAGGGCGTGTTCGCCGCGGGCGACTGCACCACCGTACCGTACAAGCAGATTATTATCGCCGCCGGCGAAGGGGCAAAAGCCTCCCTGAGCTCGTTCGATTATCTGATTCGGACTAAAACCGCATAATAAAAGCAAGTAAGACTAACCTGCACAGTAAAGAGGCTACCCGACGGTAGCCTCTTTTTTTATCGCCTTTCTACACGCCTTTCGCTTATCTGACCACCATTACCGGAATATGCGCGTGGCGAATGACGCTCGAGGCATTAGAACCAAGCAAATGGGTGCTGATAGACGGATTGCGTGAGCCAATGACGACCACGTCGGCGTTAATTTCATCGCCCAGCTCGTTCACCATATCCCGCACGTTACCGAAGCGAACGTGCTTTTTAATTCGCGAGGGATCGATGCTGAAGTGCCCGGCCATGGTGGTTAGCCGGGTTTCCGCTTCATGCTGTAGATGCTCTTCAAAGCGGCGCAGGTCGGCGGTGAATCGGCTCATGGTGAAGCTGGATGAGCCCGGCAATACGTGGAGCAGGTGAATAATTCCGTCCTGCTGGGCCAAAAACTCCGCATGGCGGATGGCCTTGTCGCTTAACTCCATCTCGAAAACGTCAACCGGCATAATGATTGTTTTATACATATGCATTCCTCCTTGTTTGACTGTTTCTATATCAACATATTATATGAAGATATTGTGCCATTCAGGTCGCAAAACTGTCAGATCCGCTTCAGGGAGGCGTAAAGGTTTGTCAGGGCGGGGAGGGACAGAAAGAGGATGCGAAGACATCCTCTGGATAAGGCGCGGAACGCCTCAGGCGACGGGAGGGTTAGCGGTGAAACTCGCCCGCGGCTTCCGGCTGGTACAGCAGCTCCAGGACTTCGAGGTGCGCGGAGGCGCCGCCGGGTAATTGCCAGTGAATGGCGCTGCCGACCTTCAGGCCCAGCAGCGCGGCACCGACGGGGGCGAGTACCGAAAGCTGGGTGGCGCTATCGGTGACCTGAGAGGGAAAAACCAGCGTCCGCACGCGCTCTTCGCCGCTGGACAAATCGCGGAATCTGACGGTGCTGTTCATGCTGACAACATCATGCGGCATCGCTTCCGGTGCCAGCATCTGCGCGCGGTCCAGCTCATCGTTCAGCGCATCGGCGACCGGGGAACTGGCGAACGCCGGCTGCTCGAGCAGCCTGTCGATGCGTTCGGCATCGAACTCATTAATGATGATTGCGGGTCTGGTCATTGCATACTCCATGTTATCCAGGAACCTGTCCGTAAAAGAAAACCCTTACCGAAAATGGCAAGGGTTAATGTCTTCCCATCATACTGAGACTTGTCGGCGGTTTGAAGTGATTAAACGCACATTAAGCAACGATCGCGAAAGGGGGATGTGAAATTTATGCCGCAGCCGTCATCGCGGGAAAAATCGTCGGCTCGCCCCTTCCGGTACATGCAGGAGCGCCGGTGAGCGCTTTTGATAAATTCACTCGCGATGACGGCTGCTATCTCTATTTTAATTACCGACCTTATCCAGAACGAACTGCTTGCCGCAGTTGCCCGGATGGGGCTGGGGCAGGAAGGCATCGGCGGAGAGCGGCGCATTGATGGCCGAGGCCTTGATGGCGATCTGGATTTCGGTTAGATAGGCCGGATTGCCGCTGCAGGTCAGCTTGAAGGCCTTAACGCTCTGTTTGCCGTAGGCCTCGGCGATGGCCGCATCGAAGTCGTCGCGGCTGACGCTCTGCCCGTAGCGCTTCGCCAGCAACGCCCCGAGGGCGCTGCGCTTCACTTCGCCGCCGAGGCGGACCATGGTGCCGAAGTAGCTGTCGGGATCGAAGCCAAAACAGACGCCGTGCTTCGCGTATTCGTAGCGCTCAAGGCAGGAGTTGCCGCCGGAGCCGGGCATCACGCTATTGAGCTTATTGGCCATCTCCAGCGACAGGCCGGTTTCCGCCGCCTGGCATTTCCGCCCGGCTTTGACCTCCGGCATATTGGGCACCGGGCGCGTGGCGCAGCCAAAACGCATCCAGCGGCGATCGTCCACGCCGCGAGCGGCGATGGATTTCGGCAGACCCGGCCACAGGCCGTGTACGGTGAGGTAATCGGTTTTGTTGGCCGTTTCCTGCTGCAGGCGGCACTCTTCCGGTTCGCTGCGGTTTCGGTCATGCATGCTCTGGCAGAAGCCGGTTTGCCAGGAGAGGGCCAGTACATAGCGGTCGAAATCGCCGTATTGTGTTGCGGTGAGCGGTTCAGCGCCGACCTGAGTTGCCGTTAGCAAGAGGGCAATGGCGACGAAATCCTTCCTGAACATTTTTATTCCTGATAGTGGATAGTAATGAGTTCCTCGAATTATTAAAGCATAAAAAAGGCGCCTGCTGGCGCCTTTTCACGTTTATTGAACGGTGGTTCCGGGCACCAGAATTTCGGTGGCGATAATTACCACCAGCAGGCCCACAAGAACCGGTACCGAGGTCCGCTTCACCACCTCAAATGGCGAGATTTTTGCCATCCCGGCGACGGCAACCACCACGCCCGATACCGGGGAAATGGTGCGTCCGAGGTTGGAGGCCTGCAGCATCGGGATTGACAGATAGGCCGGATTAATGCCCGATGAGTGCGCCAGCTTCGGGATCATCTCCACGAAGGCGTAAAACGGGGCGTTGCCCGAGCCGGTTGTCATGGCTGCCAGCATCGTCAGCACCACCAGCACCAGCATCAGAATAATGCTGGCGGAGCCAAACGAGGTGGCAATCGAAATCAGGCTATTGATAAAGCCGATGGTGCTCAGGCCCTGGGCAAAAACGCCGGCGGCGACCAGCAGCATAACCACGCCGGCAAAGGCGTCGGCCATGCCGCGATAGGCGGCTTCCAGTCCGTTAAAGACGTTTTTGGTGTTAAAGCCGCGGCAGAATTCCAGCACCGCCGCCAGCAGCATGCAGATAACCAGGATGGCAATAATATGCAGCTCCGGGCCCCATTTTCCGTCGAAGATCAGTACGCCGATAATGGGCGTGAAGGGCAGAATGGCGTAGAAGGCGGGGGCGGTTGTGGTGATCTCGTTGACGTCGAGCATTTCGTGGGAGGCGTTCTCTTTCTTATCCAGATAGCGCTGCCAGAAAAAGTGGGCAATCGCCATGCTGACAATCGCCACGATGGAGATCGGCAGCGTGGTCTTAAAGGCAAAATCGATGAGCGGCATTTCGGCGGCCTTCGCGGCGAGGACGACGTCGCCGGAGGTCGGGGAGAGGATAATGGCCGCCGGGGAGGCGCAAATAGCCGCCGCCGCGCCGCGGCTGATCCCGACGTTGACCATCACCGGGAACAGCGTTGCCATCAGCAGAACGCCGAGGCCGGTCGCCGAAGAGACGGCCAGCGACATCAGGCAGGCGACAAAGTAGGCGGCGATCATCAGCAGGTAGGGGGAGTTAATGTAGCGCAGCGGCTTTGAGGCCAGCTTGACCACCATATCGTTGGCGCCAATATGCGTCATATAGGTGGCAAATCCGCAGAGCATCATGATCATCATGCCGAGGTCGCCGCCGCGGCTCATCAGCAGAATTTTGATGTATTCGATGATGTCGGTTGCTGAGTATCCCGTGCTTTTCGCATCGCCGGGCAAAATTTTATGTCCCATCAGCGCGCTGATGATAAGCAGCGTCAGACCGCCAACAAAGAGCACGCCGGTGGCGGAATACCCTTTGATGATATAGCGGGCGACGCCCACAATGACCACAATCCCGATAAGGATCTCAACTAGCGTAAGCATTATTTTACCCCTGAGGCATTAACCCAAAGAATCTGCTGATAAATAAAGTAGTGAAAAATTAAGTGAGGGAATGTGCCGAATAAATCGGCGAAACATGCTGATGCAAATCAATAAACCGATGAGAATTATCTAATCATCAGCCGGCGCGAGGGCGCTATCACAAAGTCAGTGGGCGGGCTTGTTGCGATTTCGTGGGCGGTAAATCAAGACTTTGCCTTATTTCGTTAAGGTTATATTAAGATTATATTTGCTACTTTATTCCGCTTTAAAATCGATATTGGTAACAGATAAGTGTTAAGACTACGTTGTGTTGTACTGTTTTTGCTCAGTTTTTCCGGCCTGCTACTCTCTGGCGGGGTGGCAAATGCCTCATTCAGACTCGACGCTTCGCGACGGCTATAACACCTTAAGCGATAACGTTGCAGAGACCTGGCAGGAGCCGGAACACTACGACCTGTATGTTCCCGCGATCACCTGGCACGCCCGCTTTGCCTATGACAAAGAGAAAACCGACCGCTACAACGAGCGTCCCTGGGGAGCGGGTTTCGGCGTGTCGCGCTGGGATGATAAAGGCAACTGGCACGGCCTGTATGCGATGGCGTTTAAGGACTCATATAACAAATGGGAACCCATCGCAGGCTACGGCTGGGAGAAAACCTGGCGTCCGCTCGCCGACGATAACTTTCACCTTGGGCTCGGCTATACGCTTGGGGTGACCGCGCGCGACAACTGGCACTATATTCCGCTGCCGCTGGTATTGCCGCTGGCGTCTATCGGCTACGGCCCGGCGACGTTCCAGATGACCTATATCCCCGGCACCTATAACAACGGTAACGTTTATTTTGCCTGGGCCCGCTTTCAGTTTTAAATCCGCAATAGCTTAGCGATAAAAGAGCTGAGCGTTATCTTATGTGGAAAAACAATAACTAAAGCGCAACCACTAAAAAAGATAGCGACTTTTGTCACTTTTTAGCAAAGTTCGACTGGACAAAAGGCACCACAATTGATGTACTGGACCGCGACACAGTATCAGTGTCTTTTTTTCATATAAAGGTAATTTTGATGTCTAAGATTAAAGGTAACGTTAAGTGGTTTAATGAGTCCAAAGGATTCGGTTTCATTACTCCGGAAGATGGCAGCAAAGATGTATTCGTACATTTCTCTGCAATCCAGTCCAACGGTTTCAAAACTCTGGCTGAAGGTCAGCGCGTAGAGTTCGAAATCACTAACGGTGCCAAAGGCCCTTCTGCTGCAAACGTAAACGCTATCTAAGCAACGCGTCAGCAGAATATAAAAACCCGCGCTTAGCGGGTTTTTTTTTGCTCGCTTTTAACGGCTGGCGGCGTGAGAAAACAGCCAGAATGCCGCTGCCGTCATGGCGAAAGAGCCCAGCAGGTTGACCAGAATATTGAGCAGGGCCCAGCTGAAGCGCCCCTGCTGCAGCAGAAACACCACTTCCGCTGAGAAGGTGGAGAAGGTCGTCAATCCGCCGCAGAAGCCGGTGGTGATGAGCAGTTTCCACATCGGGTCAATATCGGTCAGCCGGTTAAACCAGGCCAGACCGGCGCCGATGATAAATGCGCCCAGCAGGTTGGCCGTTAGCGTACCGACGGGAATGGCGTGATGCATGGGGTTAAACTTCATTCCTAACCACCAGCGCAGTGCGCTGCCGGTGCCGCCGCCAAGAAAAACGGCTAAAAGTAGTTGTGACACGCGTGTTCCCTGCTATTTGGTTAATAATGGGGAGTGAGTGTAGCGCGCAGAATGCGTCGCTGGCTATGAATTCGCAAACGGGAGACTAAGATGCTGGTTGCTGCTGGACAATTTGCCGTCACCCCGGAGTGGCGGGTGAATGCGCAAACCTGCGTAGCGCTGATGGCCGAAGCCGCTGAACGGGGCGCGTCGCTACTGGTGCTGCCCGAGGCGCTGCTGGCGCGTGACGATAACGACCCGGATCTATCGGTTAAATCGGCGCAGGAGGTGGATGGCGGCTTCTTGCGGCTGCTGCGCGAGGAGAGCCGTAATAACGGCTTAACCACCATTCTGACGATTCACGTGCCTTCTGGCGAGGGACGCGCGGCTAATACGCTGGTGGCGATACGCCGCGGCGAGGTTATCGCGCAATATCAGAAGCTACACTTATACGATGCGTTTACTATACAGGAGTCGCGGCGGGTTGATGCCGGCCGGCAGATCCCGGCGCTGATTGACGTCGACGGGGTTCGGGTTGGCCTGATGACCTGCTATGATTTGCGTTTCCCGGAGCTGGCGTTAAGCCTCGCGCTGAGCGGCGCCGGGATCCTCGTTCTCCCCACCGCGTGGGTGAGAGGGCCAATGAAGGAGCATCACTGGGCGACGCTGCTGGCCGCTCGCGCTCTGGATACGACCTGCTATATCGTGGCGGCGGGCGAGTGCGGCAACCGTAATATTGGCCAAAGCCGGATTATCGATCCGCTCGGCACGACGCTGGCCGGCGCGGGGGAGCGGCCGCAGATGATTTTTGCCGACGTTTCCGTGGATTATCTTCGTCAGGTGCGCGAGCGCCTGCCGGTGCTGCAGAACCGCCGCTTTGCGCCACCGCAATTATTGTGACGTTTTTTTAAACAGAGCTTGATTCACCTTGTTACAGATTGCTATTGTGTCCGCGCGTCAAATAGCCGTTAATTGTTCGCGTGTATGATGGCGTATTCGCAGATTGTTTTAGAGAAGAAGGTTAGCTATGGGTGAGATTAGTATTACCAAACTGCTGGTTGTCGCAGCACTGATTATTTTAGTGTTTGGTACCAAAAAACTACGTACGCTGGGTGGAGACCTGGGTTCGGCTATCAAAGGCTTTAAGAAAGCCATGAACGACGATGACGATAGTGCGAAGAAAACCAGTGCGGAAGAAGAAACTCCGGCACAGAAGCTCTCTCATAAAGAGTAATTAAACGCCTGCTCCCCGACAGCGGGAACAGGTTACCGCCAGGCGTCAGCCTGCACGGATAAGAGGCCGCAGCGATTATCGTTGCGGCCTCTTTTTGTATCCTGCAAGGTCATTGACAGAAAAAATGCAACCGACTGTAACCGCGCCGGCGGATTCGCTGTTGGCGAAAAGATGGCATAACGCAAGGAGAGCTGACCGCCGCATGCGGGAAACGCGCGGCGGTCGAGGGGAGAATTACTTCACTTCCATCCCTTTGGCCTGCAGATCGGCGTGATAGGACGAACGGACGAACGGGCCGCAGGCGGCGTGGGTGAAGCCCATGGCCATCGCTTCGGCTTTCATCTCTTCGAACTCGTCCGGGCTAACGTAGCGTTGTACCGGCAGGTGGTGACGGCTCGGCTGCAGATATTGGCCTAAGGTCAGCATGGTGACGCCGTGGCGACGCAGGTCGCGCATAACTTCGACGATTTCAGCGTTGGTTTCGCCAAGGCCGACCATCAGACCCGATTTGGTTGGAATCTCCGGATGCGCTTCTTTGAAGCTTTCCAGCAGCTTTAACGACCAGTTGTAATCGGCGCCCGGGCGTACCTGGCGATAGAGACGCGGCACGTTTTCCAGGTTGTGGTTAAAGACGTCCGGCGGCGTAACCTTGAGGATGTCCAGCGCGCGATCCATACGGCCGCGGAAGTCCGGAACCAGGGTTTCAATCTTAATCGACGGGTTTTTCTCCCGGATGGCGCTGATGCAATCGGCGAAATGCTGAGCGCCGCCGTCGCGAAGGTCATCGCGGTCGACGGAGGTGACGACGACGTACTTCAGGCCCATGTCGGCGATGGTTTGCGCGAGCTTCTGCGGTTCATTGGCATCCGGGGTCACCGGACGACCGTGCGCGACGTCGCAGAACGGGCAGCGGCGGGTGCAGATAGCACCGAGGATCATAAAGGTTGCCGTTCCGTGGTTGAAGCATTCCGCAAGATTTGGGCAAGAAGCTTCTTCGCACACGGAGTGCAAACCGTTCTTACGCATCGCTGCTTTGATACCCTGGATACGGGACGAGTCAGCCGGAAGTTTGATTTTCATCCATTCCGGTTTTCTGAGCAGAGCTTCACGCTCAGTTGCCACGTTTTTCACCGGGATAAGGGCCATTTTATCGGCGTCGCGGTACTTAACACCGCGTTCCATCACAATGGGTTTACTCATAGCGTGCGTGTTCCAGTTGCGAGTACGAAGGAAAGCGAATTAATTCAAGTAAATGTTGTATTTATCAACTATTTTTGAATTAGGGAGAGGCAGTATACCATTGATATGGGACAGAAAGCAGCCTACCTGTTCGGCAAATTGTAAAATAGTTGTTGTTTTATGCTTTCCCTCACGTGCGGTATAGCTTAAAAAGCCTGACGAACCGCCTCGATAACCTCATTTAGCAGCGGTTCCCGGGCGCTGAGCTTGTTGTAATACAGTGAAATATCGATAGTTTCATCCGCGATCGGCGGGTAGTCCAGCGCTGCCAGAGTCCAGGTTTTAGCCAATAGCGAAAACATTCGCTTCGGCATCAGCCCCGGCATATCGCTCGCGCTCAGCGGCGCCGGATAGCGCTGGCCCTCGGGCAGCGTCGCCGCCTGGCGGCAATTAATTGCAAATATAATGGCTTAACGAAGGTCCGACCTAAAAGCGGGCCCCGGAAAGCCGGGACCGCCGGGATTTATTCTACGGAAATGTACTCGTGCGGCGGGTTGTCGAGCAGCGCCAGCAGGTTGGCAACCAGGCGCGGCGCCACGATTTGCGGCATCGCTTCGGGCTGCCACTGGCGCATTTGCGCCATCTCCATGCCGGCATAGCCGCAGGGGTTAATCCGCAGGAACGGCGAGAGGTCCATCGCGATATTGAGCGCCAGGCCATGGAACGAGCACCCTTTGCGAATGCGCAGGCCCAGCGAGCAGATCTTTTGCTCGCCGACGTAAACCCCGGGCGCATCGGCGCGCGGGTGCGACTCAATGCCGTACTCCGCTAGCGTATTAACCACGGTCTGCTCGAGCAGCGTCACCAGTTCGCGTACGCCAAGCTTGCGGCGTTTGAGATTGAGCAACACGTACATCACCTGCTGGCCTGGCCCGTGATAGGTCACCTGGCCGCCGCGATCGCTTTGAATGACCGGAATATCCCCCGCCACCAGAACGTGTTCCGCTTTCCCCGCCTGGCCCTGGGTAAAGACCGGATGATGCTCAACCAGCCAGATTTCATCGAGAGTGGTCTCATCGCGCGCGTCGGTAAAGTCGTGCATTGCCTGCGAGACGGGGGCGTAAGGCTGCAGGCCGAGTTGACGAATGAGGATTTTATTGTGCTGCAAAACAACGTCTCCGCACAGAGAAGTGATTTAGATCAGCGAGTATATCACAGCGGGGAGGGGGATTGCCCGGCGCGGGGCCGGGCAAGGGGATGGTTACAGCACCATCCGGACGATCTCGATATTACCCAGCTCTTCGTACAGGGTTTCGACCTGTTCGATGTGGGTGGCGTTGATGGTGATAGAAACCGAGTGGTAGTTACCTTTGCTGCTCGGCTTTACCTGCGGAGAGTAATCACCAGGCGCATGGCGCTGTACCACTTCCACCACCTGATCAACCAGCTCAGGCAACGCCTGCCCCATTACTTTGTAAGTAAATGGAGTAGGGAATTCAAGCAGTTCGTTAAGTTTGGTTTTCATGTCAGCTCCGGTGTTACGACAAAAAATAATAACTCCCACAAGATGCGGGAGTTATCAGGTTACTTTGATAGTTAGTATATGGGGATGTAAATCACACTTTCAAGCGTTCGATTTTTAACCAAACCAGTGATGGAACATTAATTTAATGTAATCAATCATTTTGCCGAAGAAATTACCTTCCGGGATCTCCTGCAGCACCACCAGCGGGCGCTGGTCGATAGTTTTGCCGTCCAGCTGGAAGTTAATGGTGCCGACAACCTGGTTTTTCTGCAGCGGCGCGTGCAGCTCGGTATTACTCAGCACGTAGCTGGCCTTCAGGTCCTTCATGCGGCCGCGCGGAATGGTCAGGTACACGTCTTTATCGACGCCCAGCGATGCGCGATCGCTATCGCCAAACCAAGCCGGCTCGGAAGAGAACTCTTTGCCCGCCTTCAGCGGATTGACGGTTTCAAAGAAGCGGAAGCCCCAGGTCAGCAGTTTTTTGCTCTCGGACTCGCGACCTTTATAGGTGCGGCCTCCCATCACGGCGGAGATCAGGCGCATCTGGCCTTCGGTCGCCGAGGCGACGAGGTTATAGCCCGCTTTATCGGTGTGGCCGGTTTTGATGCCGTCGACGTTGAGGCTGTTGTCCCACAGCAGCCCGTTACGGTTGAGCTGGCGGATGCCGTTAAAGGTGAACTCTTTTTCTTTGTAGATGGTGTATTCGTTCGGCACGTCGCGGATCAGCGCCTGGCCAATCAGCGCCATATCGCGCGCGGAGCTGAACTGACCTTCGGCATCCAGGCCGTGCACGGTCTGGAAATGACTGTTTTTCAGGCCGAGGGCGTTGACGTAGCTGTTCATCAGGCTGACGAAGGCGTCCTGGCTGCCGGCAACGAAGTCCGCCATCGCCACGCAGGCGTCGTTACCTGACTGCAGGTTGATGCCGCGAATCAGCTGAGAAACCGGCACCTGCATTCCCGGCTTGAGGAACATCAGGGAGGAGCCTTTAAATACCGGGTTACCGGTGGCCCATGCGTCGTTGCCCACGGTGACCAAATCAGACTCTTTGAACTTACCCGCCTTCATGGCCTGACCAATCACGTAGCTGGTCATCATTTTGGTCAGACTCGCCGGATCGCGGCGGGAATCGGCGTTATTTTCCGCCAGCACTTTGCCTGAATTGTAATCGATAAGTATCCAGGATTCGGCGTCAATCTGCGGCGCGCCTGGGATCATGGTTTTGAGATTCAGGTCATCGGCGTGGGCTGCGGAGGTGAGCGCGGCAACGGAGAGGGCCGTAACGAGTAAACGTGCGGTGAAAGAGATCTTCATGGTCTGAACAACGGCATCCGTGATGGAGTTAAAAAAAGTGCCTTACTATAACAAATGCTCTGCGGACCGGCATCCGACATTGCGCATGACTTTGTTAACGATTTTGTCATGCGCAATGCGCTACGGACGGCGGTCCGACGCGTTTAGTTGGCGTGAGTAATAAATGACTGCAGCTGAGCTTCGCTTTGCAGACGCTGCTGAACGGTGCTGGCCTGCGGTTTGCTGGCGAACGGGCCCAGCTGAATGCGCCACACCGCGCCGTTTTGCACCACGCGGCCGGGAACGGAGAACTGCTGGCTCAGGCGCTGCTGGTACTGCCGGGCGCGGGCCTGGTCGCTCACGGCACCAACCTGCACCACATAATCGCCGCTGGCGGCAGCGCTGGAACTGGTGGAGGCGGCGACAGCCGTCGTCGCCGTCGCTGCGGCGGCAGCTGGCGCAACGCTGCCCTGGATGGAACCCGGAGCGGTGACCGGCGCGGTTGCGGCCGCGGGCTGAGCGACGGGTTCACTGCCTTCCAGCACGCCGTTATTCAGCGGCGTGGGGGCGCCAAGGAAGCCGCTGCTGTTGACCGGTGCGCCGATGCTATCGTCGGATTTCAGCGTTGAGTTGCTGATGGCGCGCACGTCGGTTTGCGCCGGCTGATCGGTCGAGACGCCGGCGCCGCCGTCGAGATCCGGACGCGCCGGTAGCGCATAGGTTTGTTTGGCGACGGTGGTACAGGCCATTCCCGGGCCCGAGAGCGAGCCGTCCGGCGCGATGACGATCGGGTCGATGCGCACTTTGGTATTGTTCGAGGTGTTCAGGCGATCGGCGGAGGCGCGCGAAAGCGAGATCACGCGATCGTTGCCGTACGGGCCGCGATCGTTAATACGCACCACGATCATCCGGCCGTTGGCGACGTTAGTAATACGCGCGTAGCTGGGAATGGGCAGCGTCGGATGCGCCGCGGTGAGCTGGGTAGGATCGAAGGCTTCACCGGATGCGGTCAGGTTGCTGTTAGGCTCTGCATCATAAATCGCCGCCAGGCCAGTCTGGGTAAAATTAGACGGGTCCTGCACGATTTTATAGCTTTTACCGTCGCGTTCGTAATCCTGATTCGCCGTCGGATTCGGCGCTTCATAATGCGGATCGGCGCCGCTGATTTCGACGCTTGGGCCATTACAAACCGCCGGCTGCGGCGTGCTGACGGTTTTTTGTTGAACGTCTTCACCCGAACATGCCGCCAGCAGCCCCGCTGCTATGCAGATCCCCAGCCATTGCTTACGCATTGCGAACCCCTTTAAACGCTTTTCGACAACATTTTTCTGTGGGTGTGGATCGACATTACGATACCAAACCCGGCCATCAAGACGATCAGGGCTGAGCCCCCGTAGCTGACCAGCGGCAACGGTACCCCCACCACTGGCAAAATACCACTCACCATACCAATATTTACGAAGACATAAACGAATAAAATCAACATTAAACCACCGGCCATGACCCGACCGAAGGTGGTTTGCGCCTGGGCGGCAACCCACAGCCCGCGCATAATGAGCAGAATATAGAGCGCCAGCAGAACCAGCACGCCAATCAGCCCAAGCTCTTCGGCCAGGACCGCGAAGATAAAGTCGGTATGGCGTTCCGGCAGAAACTCCAGCCTGCGACTGGGTGCCGTGCAGCCAGCCTTTGCCGCGCAATCCGCCGGAGCCAATAGCAATTTTAGACTGAATAATGTGATAGCCGGCGCCCAGCGGGTCGGTTTCCGGATCGAGCAGCATCATAACGCGCTGACGCTGGTAGTCGTGCATCAGGAAGAACCACAGAATAGGGATAAAGGCGGCGACCAGCACCACCGCGACGCCGATCAGACGCCAGCTCAGCCCGGAAAGGAACAGCACAAACAGGCCGGAGAGGGCGATAAGAATAGAGGTCCCGAGGTCAGGCTGCGCCGCAACCAGCAGGGTCGGCAGGAAAATCAGCACCAGCGCAATGGCGGTATTTTTCAGCGAGGGCGGGCAGACGTCGCGGTTAATAAAGCGCGCCACCATCAGCGGAACGGCGATTTTGGCGATTTCCGAGGGCTGAAAGCGCACGACGCCGAGATCCAGCCAGCGCTGGGCGCCTTTCGAGATGGCGCCGAAGGCATCTACCGCCACCAGCAAGATAATACAGAAGATATAGAGATAGGGCGCCCAGCCTTCATACACGCGCGGCGGGATTTGCGCCATAACGATCATAATCACGATGCCCATCGCGATCTGGCCAATTTTACGCTCCATCATCCCGATATCCTGGCCGCTCGCGCTCCAGATAACCAGCGCGCTGTAGGTCAGCAGCGCCAGCAGTATCAGCACCATGGTGGGATCGAGATGGATTTTATCCCATAGCGATCTTTTGTTTGGATTATCGGTCATTATTGATCCTCCCCCGCCGTCACCGCCGGATTTTCACTCGGCAGATTCGTGTTGTTATCGCCCAGCATAATGTGATCGAGAATCTGGCGCATAATCGTCCCGACCGCCGGACCCGCGCCGCCGTTCTCGAGAATGATCGCCACGGCAACCTGGGGGTTGTTGTAAGGCGCGAACGCCGTCATGAGTTTATGGTCACGCAGGCGCTCAGCGATTCTGTGCGCGTTATAGGTTTCATTGGCCTTCAGGCCGAATACCTGCGCCGTACCGGATTTCGCCGCGATTTTATAAGGCGCGCTGGCGAAGTACTTATGCGCGGTGCCGTTGCCGCGGTTGGCAACGCCGAACATGCCGTCTTTGGCTATCTCCCAAAAGCCGGAGTGAATATCGCCGACCGGCGGCTCGTGCGGCTGAACCCACGGCACCTGCTTGCCGTCTTCGACGGTGCTTTGCAGCAGATGCGGCACTTTTACCACGCCATCGTTAATCAGGATCATCAGCGCCTTGTTCATCTGAATCGGCGTTGCGGTCCAGTAGCCCTGGCCGATACCGACCGGAATGGTGTCCCCCTGATACCAGGGCTTTTTAAAGCGCTTCAGCTTCCATTCGCGGGTGGGCATATTCCCGGAGCGCTCTTCCGCCAGGTCGATACCGGTATAGTGGCCGTAGCCGAATTTATTCATCCATTCCGACAGGCGGTCGATGCCCATATCATAGGCAACCTGGTAGAAATAGGTATCCGCAGACTCTTCCAGCGCTTTGGTCACGTTCAGGTGCCCGTGGCCCCACTTTTTCCAGTCGCGATAGCGTTTATCGGAGCCGGGCAAGCTGCCACCAGCCGGGATCGAACAGGCTGGTATTGCGGGTGATGACGTTGGCGCTCAGCGCCGAGACGGCAACGTAAGGTTTCACCGTTGAGGCAGGCGGGTAGACCCCCTGGGTGGCGCGGTTGACCAGCGGCGTATTCGGATCGTTGAGCAGCCCGGAGTAGTCCTTGCTGGAGATCCCGTCCACGAACAGGTTCGGATCGTAGCTCGGGGTGGAAACCAGCGCCAGAACGCTACCGGTGCGCGGGTCGGTGACCACCACCGCGGCGCGGCTGCCGGCCAGCAGCGTTTCAATATACTGCTGCAGCTTGAGATCGAGGGTTAAATAGATATCGCGCCCGGCCTGCGGCGGCACCTCTTTGAGCTGGCGAATGACGCGGCCGCGGTTGTTGACCTCGACCTCTTCGTAGCCGGTCTGCCCGTGCAGGACGTCTTCATAGTAGCGTTCGATACCCAGTTTGCCGATATCGTGGGTTGAGGCGTAGTTCGCCAGCTTGCCTTCTTTATCCAGGCGATCGACGTCTTTATCGTTAATTTTCGAGACATAGCCGATGACGTGGGTGAGGGCGGAGTTGTAGGGATAATAGCGGCGCTTATAGCCTTTAACTTCGACGCCGGGAAAGCGGTACTGGTTGACCGCGAAACGGGCCACCTGCACTTCCGTCAGGTTAACCTTGACCGGAATAGAGGTGAAGCGATGGGAACGCGCGCGCTCCTTTTTAAAGCCGGCGATGTCGTCATCCGTCAGGTCAATGACGTCACGCAGCCCGTCCAGCGTCTGCTGCACGTTATCGACTTTTTCCGGCATCATTTCCAGCTGATAGATGGTGCGGTTCAGCGCCAGCGGCGTGCCGTTACGGTCATAGATAATGCCGCGGCTTGGCGGGATGGGAACCAGCTTGATGCGGTTTTCGTTCGAGCGCGTCTGATAGTCCGTGTAGCGGACTATCTGTACGTTATAAAGATTGGCAACCAGTATGCCGGAAAGCAGCAAAATCCCCAAAAAAGCGACCAGCGCCCGGCGCACAAACAGCGAGGATTCAGCCGTATAGTCGCGGAAAGAATTCTGTAATTTCATTCGCTGCTTAGTCTACCCTGGTCATCATTATTCACGGTGGTAAGGGTGGTTGGTTGTAATACTCCACGCCCGATACAGACTCTCCGCAACCAGTACGCGCACCAGCGGGTGAGGCAGAGTCAGGGTAGAGAGCGACCAGCTCTGTTCCGCCGCGGCTTTACACGCCGGAGAAAGCCCCTCCGGGCCGCCGATCAGCAGGCTGACGTCGCGGCCATCCTGCTTCCAGCGCTCCAGCTCGCGCGCCACCTGCGGCGTATCCCACGGCTTCCCCGGAATATCCAGGGTCACGATGCGGTTTTTACCCGCCGCCGCCAGCATCATCTCCCCTTCTTTTTCGAGGATGCGCTTGATATCGGCGTTTTTACCGCGCTTACCGGCGGGGATTTCCAACAGCTCGAACGGCATATCTTTTGGAAAACGACGCAGATATTCACTAAAGCCGGTCTGAACCCAGTCCGGCATTTTGGTGCCAACGGCCACCAGCTGCAGCTTCACGCATTAACTCCAGAGTTTTTCCAGCTCGTACAGACGACGGCTCTCTTCCTGCATGACGTGAACCATGACGTCGCCAAGGTCAACAACAATCCAGTCGGCGGCGCTTTCGCCTTCTACGCCCAGCGGCAGCATGCCGGCGGCGCGGGACTCTTGCACCACATGGTCGGCGATGGACATGACGTGGCGCGTAGACGTGCCGGTGCAAATAATCATGCAATCTGTAATGCTGGATTTGCCATGAACGTCAATGGCTACGATGTCCTGACCTTTCAGGTCATCAATTTTGTCGATAACAAAATCCTGGAGTGCTTTACCCTGCAAGAGTTCCCCCTGGGTGAGTGAAGAGTGATAATAACAAACAGCCCGGCAGTATACCTGAACTCATAAAAAAGTCGGGATAAATGTCTGCCAGCGGGCGTTGGAGGCGGCTATCATCCCATCCATCGCCGCCGATTGCATCGCCATTTTTGTAAAACATCTGTATGGCGGATACCTTCAGGCTGCGGAGAATAGCAGCCTGCTCCGACCTGTCAATGGTCTGGGCTGAATTCTTCTTCCGCCCGCCAGACGGCCCGGCTATTTAGTACCCGCAGGGTGGCGAAATCTGCACGCAGATCGAGCATGCTCCACGCGCCTTGCGCGATGGGAAAGCGCCACATAGCCGCCGCCGGCATTTCCAGCAGCAGGGCGGTTAACAGGCTAAGCACGCCCTGATGGCCGACGATAAGCAGATGGTCAAGATGCTGATACTGCGTCAGCTCCTCGCGAAATGCCGCGACCCGCCGGGCAAAATTCTGAAAACTTTCGCCGTTGGTGGGCGCCGCGTGCTGCCAGTCCGCGCACCAGGCGGCATAGTTTTCCGCATCTTCATGCTGCAAATCGCGATGGTGGCGCATTTCCCAGTCGCCGAAGAACATCTCGTTGAGGTTGGGAACAATCTCGCGGGGGATCGGCCTGTCGCCGAGCAGCAGATCGGCGGTGCGCCGGGTGCGCTCAAGCTCGCTGCAAAGAACGCGGTCGAACGCCACCGCCCGCAGGCGTTGGCCAAGCCGGGCGGCCTGGGCCTCGCCGCGTTCGGTCAGGGGCGTGGGGGCCCGTCCGCTGTACAGACCGGCGGCGTTAGCCTGGGTTTCGCCATGACGAACTAACCATAATCTCATGATTATCCTCGCTGAGCCGAAAGGGGAGCGCCGCTCGGGCGCCCGCGCGGAGGGTTAGCAATAGAGCTTTTGCTGATGAATATAGTCCAGAACGGCGGCCGGCAGCATATTGGCACAGGATTCGCCGCGCTCAAGCCGCTGGCGAATGAGGGTGGCTGAAATATCAAACCACGGCGTTTCCGCCAGATAGATAGCCCCGGCGGGGCGGCGGCGCAGCTGCTCGACATCGTGCGTTAAGTGTTTATCGAGCCACCGCTGGTCCTCCGGGCGCTGCATGAGCAGCGGGTAGCCCGGACGACGGCAGACGATCAGATGCACGTTATCCAGAATGCTGGCGTAGTTGTGCCAGGTCGGGAAGGTGAGCAAAGAGTCCTGGCCGATGATAAATGACAGCGACGGCTTTGGCCCCTGCTCCTGGCGCCACTCCTGCAGCGTTTGCGCCGACCAGGAGGGCGTCTGGCGCTGCAGCTCGCGCTCATCCAGCACGAACAGCGGCTTATCGGCGATAGCCAGTTCGAGCATATGCCTGCGCTGGGCGCTGGTTGCTTCCGGCTGGGGGCGATGCGGCGGCACGTTGTTAGGCACAATAATCACCTTCGCCAGGCCTATCTGATTGGCCAGAATCTCGACCGGTTTGAGGTGACCGTAATGCACCGGATCGAAGGTGCCACCGTACATTGCCTGCAGCTGAGTCATATCAACCATCGATAAACACGTCCGCCAGCGCTTTGTGGCAGAGCAATAAAGAAAGGCTCTCTAATTCGGGCCAGACGCTGGTTCCGTAATCCTGCTTGAAGGTGAGCTCCGTGCGGGTAAGCAGGGTGACGGCCTGCCGCAGCTGGTCGCTACCGAGGCGGGTGAGCGCGTCGGTTAACAGCGGTCGGCGGTTTTGCCACACGCGATGCTTATCGAACAGCGCGCGCAGCGGCGTATGGGCCGACTGGCGCTTCAGGTTTACCAGCAGCAGCAGTTCTCGCTGCAGCGTGCGCAGCAGGATTGCGGGTTCGCTGCCCTCGAGCCTGAGCTGCTGCAGAATATGCAGCACGCGCTTGCTTTTGCCCGCCAGTAGCGCATCGACCCAGTGATACGGCGTAAAGTGGGCGGCATCGTTTACCGCCTGCTCTACGCGCGGCAGCGTGAGCTTGCCGTCTGGCCACAGCAGGGACAAACGCTCCAGCGCCTGCGACAGCGCCAGCAGGTTGCCTTCGTAACAGTAGCACAGCAGACTGGCTGGCGGCGTCGTCAAGCTGCAGATTATGCTGTTTGGCCCGCGCCGCCAGCCAGCGTGGGAGCTGCGCATGTTCCGGCGTCTGACAGCTTACCTGCACCGCGCGGCTGGCGAGGGCGGTGACCCACGCGGCGTTCTCCTGGGCTTTGGTCAGCTTATTGCCGCGCACTATCAGCAGCAAATCGTCATGCAGCATACCGATAAGCGTCGCCAGCTGTTCGTTAATGGCCGCATTGGGGCCGTTTTCCGGCAGGACGAGAAGCAGCGTTTGACGGCTGGCGAACAGGCTCATGGCCTGGCTCAGCGAGAAGAGGGCGGGCCAGTCGGTGCTGGCATCGAGGGTCGCGGTGTGGTGTTCGGTAAAGCCCTGGGGCGTAGCGGCTTCGCGAATAGAATCCTGGCTTTCCTGCAGCAGCAGAGGGTCGCTGCCCAGCAGTAAATAGGCCGCGCGCAGCCCTTCGGTAAGCTGCGCGCGGAGTTGTTCAGGGTACAGCCGAATCATCAGTTACCCAGCGTGGTGGAGACGCGGTTGCCGGAGGTGGAGGAGGCTGGGGCCGTGGTGACCGGCTTCTCCTCGCCTTTGGTGGCTTCGACATCCGCAACGTGGACGCTTGGCAGCTTACGAATCAGCTGCTCCGCCGCTTTGTCGTACATCTCCTGAATTATCATATCCTGCTCGGCATCCTTCGCTAACGCCGCCTGCGGGTTATCGAAGAAGGAGCGGTAGACTTTCGTCGTGATCGGATAGATATCATGGCCCGGGATCAGCACGCTGGCATGAACCGTCATCACCATCTGGTACTCAGCGGTACGTCCGTCCTGGAAAATGGAGGCCGTATCTTTCTGAATAGACGATGATTCCAGACGCAGAGAAGGAACATCCTTACGCAGCGTGCTGCCATCGATCAGTTCAACCCCGTTCAGGCGCAGCTGGTTACGCACCGAGCGGCTCAGCGGACCGTTTGGATCGCCCGACTGGAAGATCATGGTTTTCATTGCGGTCGGGACCTGGGTAGTACTGCGCAGGTGCCAGCCGCATCCGGCGGTGATTAACACCGCCAGAGATAACAACAATGTTGCCAGATATCGCACGCTTCCTCCTGCGCTTAGCCAACGACCAGATTGAGCAGTTTGCCCGGAACGTAGATCACTTTACGTACGGTGACGCCGTCAAGATACTTCGCGACCAGATGTTCCTGACCCGCGCGGGCGCGGACCTGATCTTCGGTGGCATCGACCGGTACGGTAATTTTACCACGAACCTTACCATTAACCTGGACGACGACCAGAGTGGTATTTTCCACCATTGCGCTGTCGTCGGCGACCGGCCACGGCGCGCTGTCGATATCGCCTTCGCCGCCCAGCTCCTGCCATAAGGTGAAGCTCGCGTGCGGGGTGAACGGGTTGAGCATACGCACCACCGCCAGCAGCGCTTCACGCATCAGCGCGCGATCCTGCTCGCCTTCCTGCGGCGCTTTCGCCAGCTTGTTCATCAGCTCCATGATCGCCGCGATCGCGGTGTTGAAGGTCTGACGACGGCCGATATCATCGGTGACTTTTGCAATGGTTTTGTGCACGTCGCGGCGCAGCGCCTGCTGATCTTCGCTCAGGCTGGCAGCGTCGAGGGCGATGGCCGGCCCCTGAGTCGTGTGCTCGTACACCAGCTTCCAGACGCGCTTCAGGAAGCGGTTTGCCCCTTCAACGCCGGACTCCTGCCATTCGAGGGTCATATCCGCCGGAGAGGCGAACATCATGAACAGACGCACGGTGTCCGCGCCGTAGCGCTCAACCATCACCTGCGGGTCGATGCCGTTGTTCTTCGACTTGGACATTTTGCTCATGCCGGTATACACCAGCTCGCGGCCCTGTGGGTCGAAGGCTTTGACGATACGGCCTTTCTCATCGCGCTCGACGGTGGCGTCAACCGGGGAGACCCAGTTACGCTCGCCGTTGTCGCCGACGTAGTAAAACGCGTCCGCCAGCACCATACCCTGACACAGCAGCTGCTTAGCCGGTTCGTCAGAGTTCACCATGCCCGCGTCGCGCATCAGCTTGTGGAAGAAGCGGAAGTAGAGCAGGTGCATGATCGCATGTTCGATGCCGCCGATATAAATATCAACCGGCAGCCAGTAGTTTGCCGCTTCCGGATCCAGCATGCCCTGGTCGTACTGCGGGCAGGTGTAGCGCGCGTAGTACCAGGAGGATTCCATAAAGGTATCAAAGGTATCGGTTTCACGCAGCGCAGGCTGGCCGTTAACGGTGGTTTTAGCCCACTCCGGGTCGGCCTTAATCGGGCTGGTGATGCCGTCCATGACCACGTCTTCCGGCAGAATAACCGGCAGCTGATCTTCCGTGGTCGGCATAACGGTGCCGTCTTCGAGGGTGACCATCGGGATCGGCGCGCCCCAGTAGCGCTGACGGGAAACGCCCCAGTCGCGCAGACGGTAGTTCACTTTACGCTCGCCGACGCCCATCGCCGCCAGCTTGTCGGCGATGGCGTTGAAGCCCGCTTCAAAGCTCAGCCCGCTGAATTCGCCGGAGTTGAACAGTACGCCTTTTTCCGTCATTGCCTGTTCGGACAGATCGGGCTCTGAGCCGTCTGCCGCGAGGATAACCGGCTTGATGTTGAGGCCATATTTGCTGGCAAACTCGTAGTCGCGCTGGTCGTGGCCTGGAACCGCCATCACCGCGCCGGTACCGTACTCCATCAGCACGAAGTTGGCCGCCCATACCGGAATTTCTTCGCCGGTCAGCGGGTGAATCGCTTTAAAGCCGGTATCGACGCCTTTTTTCTCCATCGTCGCCATTTCAGCTTCTGCGACTTTGGTGTTGCGGCATTCGTCGATAAACGCGGCCAGCGCCGGGTTACTGGCCGCCGCCTGCTGCGCCAGCGGGTGGCCCGCGGCTACGGCCAGGTAGGTGCAGCCCATAAAGGTATCGGGACGGGTGGTGTAGACCGTCAGCTTGTCGGCGTAGTCGTTGACGTTGAAGGAGATCTCTACCCCTTCAGAACGACCGATCCAGTTGCGCTGCATAGTCTTAACGGTATCCGGCCAGTGATCCAGGTTATCCAGATCTCTCAGCAGTTCGTCGGCGTAGGCGGTAATTTTGATAAACCACTGCGGTATCTCTTTGCGCTCAACTTTGGTATCGCAGCGCCAGCAGCAGCCGTCGATAACCTGTTCGTTGGCGAGAACGGTCTGGTCGTTAGGGCACCAGTTCACCGCGGAGGTTTTCTTGTACACCAGGCCTTTTTTATACAGTTCGGTGAAGAACTTCTGCTCCCAGCGATAGTATTCCGGGGTGCAGGTCGCCACCTCACGGCTCCAGTCGTAGCCGAAGCCCAGCTTTTTCAGCTGGTTTTTCATGTAGGCGATGTTGTCATAGGTCCACGGCGCCGGCGCCGTATTGTTTTTCACCGCCGCGCCTTCTGCAGGCAGGCCGAACGCATCCCAGCCGATGGGCTGCAGGACGTTTTTGCCGAGCATGCGCTGGTAGCGGGCGATCACATCGCCGATGGTGTAGTTACGCACGTGGCCCATGTGTAGTCGGCCAGAAGGATAAGGTAGCATCGACAGGCAGTAATATTTCTCTTTGCTCTCGTCTTCAGTGACTTCAAATGTACGATTATCGTCCCAGTGAAGCTGGACTTTCGATTCTATCTCTTCCGGGCGGTATTGCTCTTGCATGGCAGCCAGTGGTCCTGTTTTCAATACAGCTACAAATGTAGCCAATGGATGTGTTATTTCAGATCGGCATAGCATAGCCCAAACGCCCACGTCAAAACAGCCTTTCGCACATTAACATCGGCAAAAGCGGCGGAGAATATTTAGCGACTCTGTGGCCTGAATGGCAAAGCAGCCGGCAGATAACGTCTATTATTAGAATAAGTTAACCACACTGGAGGCGAAATGATGAACAAGGTTGCTCAATTCTACCGCGAGCTGGTGTCAACGCTCAGCGAGCGGTTACGCAGCGGAGAGCGTGATATAGACGCGCTGGTGGAGCAGGCGCGGGTGAAAATCAGCCAGTCCGGTGAGTTAACGCATCGTGAAGTTGAGACGCTGACTCAGGCGGTAAGGCGCGATCTGGAAGAGTTTGCCCGCAGCTATGAAGAGAGCCAGGATGAGCTGACGGATAGCGTATTTATGCGGGTCATAAAGGAGAGCCTGTGGCAGGAGCTGGCCGATATTACCGATAAAACCCAGCTCGAGTGGCGCGAGGTGTTTCAGGACCTCAATCACCACGGCGTGTACCACAGCGGCGAGGTGGTTGGGCTGGGCAATCTGGTGTGCGAGAAGTGCCACCACCATCTGGCGGTTTACACCCCGGACGTGCTGCCGCGCTGCCCGAAGTGCGGCCACGATCAGTTCCAGCGCCGGCCGTTTGAACCTTAATATTCCGCGTTGAGCATGGCGGTGAACAGCGCGCGCACGAACCCGTGCGCGCCTGAGCGTTAGTGGAGGATTTTGGCGAGGAAGTCTTTTGCGCGCTCGGACTGCGGGTTGGCGAAAAATGCTTCTTTATCGGCATCTTCGACGATCTTCCCTTCATCCATAAAGATCACCCGGTTGGCGACCTTGCGCGCGAAGCCCATTTCGTGGGTCACCACCATCATGGTCATCCCTTCGTTTGCCAGTTCGACCATGACGTCCAGCACTTCGTTGATCATCTCCGGATCCAGCGCCGACGTCGGTTCGTCAAACAACATGGCAATCGGATCCATGCACAGCGCGCGGGCGATAGCGACGCGCTGCTGCTGGCCGCCTGAAAGCTGTGCCGGATATTTTTCCGCATGGGCGGACAGGCCCACGCGCTCCAGCAGCTTCAGGCCCTTAGCGCGGGAAGCGGCTTTATCGCGGTTGAGCACTTTGACCTGCGCCAGCGTCAGGTTGTCGATAATCGACAGATGTGGAAACAGACTCGAAGTGCTGGAATACCATCCCGACCCGGGAGCGCAGCTTCGCAAGGTTGGTTTTTTTATCGTTTACCTGAGTGCCATCAACGGTTATCTCGCCCTGTTGAATCGGCTCCAGGCCGTTAACGGTTTTAATCAGCGTGGATTTTCCCGAGCCGGACGGCCCGCAAACCACGACCACTTCACCTTTTTTCACTTCCGTGGAGCAGTCGGTCAGCACCTGAAAGTGACCATACCATTTTGAAACGTTTTTCAGGGTAATCATTACACAGTCCTTTTCTTCAACCAGCTGACCAACAGCGATGCGCTGAGACTAATGACAAAATAAACGGCGCCTGCGAACAGGACCATTTCGACCTGGGTTCCGTCACGCTCGCCGATCGTCGAGGCGGTGCGGAAGAAATCTGCCAGGCTCAGAACATAGACCAGCGAGGTATCCTGGAACAGGACGATCCCCTGGGTCAACAGCAGCGGCACCATCGCGCGAAAGGCCTGCGGCAGGATAATTAGCTTCATCGACTGCCAGTGGGTCATCCCCAGCGCCAGCGCGGCGCTGGACTGTCCGCGGGAGATACTCTGGATGCCCGCGCGGATAATTTCCGAGTAGTACGCCGCTTCAAACATAGAGAACGCAATCATCGCCGAGATGAGTCGGATATCGGTCTTCGGCGACAGACCAAGCACGTTCTGTAAAAAGCCGGGAACAATCAGATAAAACCACAGCAGCACCATCACCAGCGGAATAGAGCGGAAGACGTTGACGTAGGTTTTGGCAAACCACGCCAGCGGTAAAAAGCTCGACAGACGCATGACCGCCAGCAGGGTGCCCCAGACAATACCGATAACGATGGCGATAACGGTGATTTTCAGGGTGATAACCAGTCCCGCCAGCAGATACGGCATGGATGGTAAGATGGAACTCCAGTCAAAATCGTACATTGTTATTTGCCTCCCATATTGCCCGGCAGGCGAACTTTGCGCTCAACCACATACATAATCAGCATAATCACCGCGTTAATGAACACATAGGCGAGGGTAATGGCGGTAAACGACTCCCAGGCGTGGGCGGAGTAATCCAGCAGCTTGCCCGCCTGCGCCGCCATATCCGCCAGACCGATGGTGGAGGCGATGGCCGAGTTTTTTACCAGGTTCATCATTTCCGACGTCATCGGCGGGACGATAACCCGATAGGCGTTGGGCAGCAGCACGTAGCGGTAGGTTTGCGGCAGGGTGAGGCCCATTGCCAGCCCGGCGTTTTTCTGCCCGCGCGGCAGCGACTGGATCGCCGCCCGCACCTGTTCACATACGCGCGCGGCGGTGAACAGTCCCAGGCACATCATCGAGGAGAGAAAGAACTGAATATTGGGATCCAGCTCGGATTTAAACCACATGCCGATATTTTCCGGCAGCAGCTCCGGTACCACCAGGTACCAGGTAAAGAACTGCACGATCAGCGGAACGTTACGGAACAGTTCGACGTAGCAGGTGCCGATGCCGGATAGCAGCCGATTCGGGGCGGTACGTAAAATACCGAACAGCGAGCCGACGAGAAAAGCGATAACCCAGGCGGTAACTGACAGGGCGACGGTGACCTGGAAGCCGCTCCATAGCCAGCCCAGATAGGTGGTATTGCCGAACGGGGCCTGTTGCAGGAATATCCCCCAGTTCCAGTCTATTGACATAAATGACTCCTGGAAAAAAAAGGGTAGCAGCGCTACCCTCGAAGATCCTTGCCCAGCGTACTTCGGTATTCACGGCGGCTGGGGAACGACCAGCCAGCGTATAGTCTGTCCGTGCTGCGACAACAATCGGGAGGGCAGGCTATCCTGCCCCTTGTTGTTTTAATTAGTTAAGAGCCTTGTCATTCGGTGATTTGAACAGCGCCTTCATATCTTCAGAGAGTTCGAAGTTCATGTTCAGGTTCTTCGGCGGGATTGGGTTTTTGAACCACTTGTCGAACCATTTTTCCGCTTCGCCAGAGGTCTGCGCCTTGGCGACGGTATCGTCTATCAGGGTTTTGAACTGCGGGTCGTCTTTACGCAGCATACAGCCGTAGGCTTCTTTGGACTGCGGCGTGCCGATGATTTCCCAGTTATCCGGTTTCTTGGCCTTGGCACGTTCGCCGGCCAGCAGCGCGTCATCCATCATAAAGGCCACCGCGCGGCCGCTTTCCAGAGTACGGAAGGAGTCGCCGTGATCCTTGGCGCTGATGATGCGCATATTCATTTTTTTCTCATCGTTCAGCTTATGCAGCAGAATTTCTGAGGTGGTCCCGGAGGTAACGACAACCGCTTTATCTTTCAGGTCGGCAAAGTCTTTGATCGCGCCGCCTTTTTTCGCCAGCAGACGGGTGCCGACGACAAAAATGGTGTCAGAGAAAGCCGCCTGTTTCTGCCGCTCCAGGTTGTTGGTGGTGGAGCCGCATTCGAAATCGTAGGTCCCGTTTTGCAGCAGCGGAATACGGTTCTGCGAGGTGACCGGAATCAGTTTTACCTGCAGGTCAGGCTTGTTCAGCTTCTTCTTGATCGCATCGACAATGGCGTTGGAGTAATCCTGCGAGTAGCCGACGACCTGCTGCTGGTTATCGTAGTAGGAGAACGGTACGGATGATTCGCGATGGCCAACGACGATCACGCCGTTTTTGGCAATTTTATCCAGAGTGCTCTGGCCTGTAGCCGGTGCGGCATCTTCCGCGTGCGCCAGGCCAGCGGTCATACCCATGACCAGCATTGCTGTGGCCAGTTTACGTAATTGCATATCCAACTCCTTATCCGCAGCGCCAGGGACGCCATTGATGCCCATTGTGGTGGTGTGTGTGCTTTATTATCGCTGCCGCCTTTAAGTGCAGCGTTTGTATGTGTTTGTTAGCATTTAGTTTGGCTTAATGTAAAGATTTTGCTGTGATATTGTTTATTTTTGCGAAGTGCTCCGCACCATTTAAAGGCAAAAATCATCCATTGCACCAAAATGACGCGCGAAAGGTCTGCTTGTGGTGCAACCCGGTTGTACCAGCAGCCATAGCGGCGCGACGTTAATGTATTAAGCAATGAACGTGCCAGGTAGGACAGGAAAGAGAGTATTCCCCGGTGACAGGCATCACCGGGGCACAGCGGAGAGGGCTCTCTAAGCGGAGATTAGCGACGGCGCTGGCGCAGGCTCATCAGCAGAGCGCCAAAACCAAACAGCGCGGTCAGCGCCCACAGCGGCCAGTTGCCGGTACGGGCGTAGGGGGTCAGGCCCGTCGTCGGAGTCACCTTCGTGGTTAACACGGCGCGGGTGAACTGCGGGATCGTGTCCTGAATTTCACCCCGCGGGCCGATAACGGCGGTAATGCCGTTATTGGTGCTGCGCAGCAGCGGACGCGCCAGCTCCAGCGCGCGCATGCGCGCCATCTGGAAGTGCTGCCACGGGCCTATCGACTTGCCAAACCAGGCGTCGTTGGAGATGGTCAGCAGGAAGTCGGTATCCGGACGGAAATTATCGCGCACCTGCTCGCCGAGGATGATCTCGTAGCAGATGGCGGCGGTCAGCTTCAGGTTGTGCGCCACCAGCTGCGGCTGAACGTACGGGCCGCGGCTGAAGGAGGACATCGGCAGATCGAAGAACGGCGCCAGCGGACGCAAAATCGATTCCAGCGGCACAAACTCGCCAAACGGAACCAGATGGTTCTTGTTGTAGCGATCGGTGGAGTCGTAGCTGTAAGGGTTATCTTTGCCCAGCGTAATAATGGTGTTGTAGGTGTCGTACCGATTCTGCTTGTTCAGCCGTGCATCGACGATACCGGTGACCAGCGAACTGTTTTTCGACCGCAGCAGGTCATCCATCATGGTGAGGAAATTCTGCTGATTGATCTCCAGATCCGGAATGGCGGATTCGGGCCAGATAATCAGTCGGGATGAACCCATATGCGGCTGGGTCAGATCCAGATAGGTCTTCAGCGTGTTGAACAGTCTGTTTTTCATCCCACTTCAGGGCCTGAGGAATATTCCCCTGCACCAGCGACACTTCGGTCGCGCGCTCCGGCAGCAGCTGATACCACTGGATGTAGCGCAGCGGGAAGGGCAGGGCGAAGAGCAGCGCGGCGATAATCAGCGGTTTCCAGCTGCGCCGGAAGACGGCCAGCGCCAGCAGGCCGCTGACCACCATCAGCAGGAAGTTAATCGCCTCGACGCCCACGATCGGAGCTAAGCCCTTCAGCGGGCCGTCAATCTGGCTGTAGCCGAACTGCAGCCACGGGAAGCCGGTCAGCACCCAGCCGCGCAGGAACTCGGTGATTTGCCAGACTACCGGCGCGGCGATGGCGACGCGCAGCCAGTCGGTTTTCGGCCACAGGCGGGAGAGCAGGCCGGCGAACAGCCCGGTGTACAGCGACATATACGCCGCCAGCAGCACCACGAGGAACACGTTGACCGGGCCAGGCATGCCGCCAAACTGCGCGATGCTGACGTAGACCCAGTTAATCCCCGAGCCGAACAGCCCCATGCCCCAGAAGAAACCAATCCAGGTGCTCTGCAAAGGACGACGGTTGAGGGTTAAGCCCTGCAGGCCGATGAGCGAAATAATCGCCGCGGGCCAGATGTCATAAGGAGAAAAAGCCAGCGTTCCGCTGGCTCCGAATAGTAGCGCCAGCAGCAGACGTACGCGCTGGCGTTCGAGAAGAGAGGCAAATACCATTTAGGTTAATCGTCCCGTGTGATTAGTCTTCCAGCTTCGGCTGCGGCGCGTCGTCAGGAAGTTTGACATGTACCTGGATAATACGTCGGCTATCGGCCATTGCGACCTTGAATTGGTAACCATCAATGTCGATAGACTCGCCGCGAGCCGGCAGATGGCCAAAGGCCTGCATCACCAGTCCGCCAATGGTATCAACCTCTTCATCGCTGAAGTGGGTGCCGTAGGCTTCGTTGAAGTCCTCAATAGAGGCCAGCGCGCGGACCGTCCAGGTGTGGCGGCTCAGCTGACGAAAATCGATATCTTCTTCTTCATCGTATTCGTCTTCGATCTCACCGACGATAAGCTCAAGGATGTCTTCAATGGTCACCAGACCGGAGACGCCGCCAAACTCATCGATAACGATAGCCATATGATAACGCTGGGAGCGGAACTCTTTCAGCATGCGGTCGACCCGCTTGCTTTCAGGCACGACAACCGCCGGGCGCAACACTTTTTCCATGCTGAAGGCTTCGGAATCGCTGCGCATAAACGGCAGCAGGTCTTTGGCCATCAGAATCCCTTCGATGTGATCTTTGTCTTCGCTGATCACCGGAAAACGCGAGTGGGCGGATTCGATGATGACATCGAGGCATTCGTCCAGGGTCTGGTTGCGTTTCAGGGTAATCATCTGCGAGCGGGGGATCATAATATCGCGGACGCGCTGGTCGGCGATGTCCATTACCCCTTCGAGCATATCGCGCGTATCTTCGTCGATAAGATCGTTTTGCCCGGAATCACGGATCAGCGCCAGCAGTTCATCACGGTTTTTGGGTTCTCCGTGAAAGAGCTGGCTGAGTAACAGGGAGAAGAATCCCTTTTTGCTGTTTACTGTGTCACTACTGTGTGAGTTGTCGTCGCTCATGGCGTCGTGTGGGTTCTCATGTTAGTTAAATCGTCGCACGTCGCGCGTATACTCAGCGCCCGGCATAGCGGCCAGTCGCCGGCAAAGCCGGCGGCAGGTTATTCCTTCTCGGCAATGTACGGATCCTCATAGCCCAGAGCAAGCATTATCTCTGTTTCGAGGCTTTCCATCTCTTCCGCTTCTTCATCAACGATATGGTCATAGCCCAGCAGGTGCAGACTGCCATGAATCACCATATGCGCCCAGTGCGCTTCCAGCGGTTTTTCCTGCTCTTTCGCTTCCTGCTCAACCACCTGGCGGCAGATGATCAAATCGCCGAGCAGCGGCAGCTCGATGCCCGGCGGCGCTTCGAAGGGGAATGACAGGACGTTGGTCGGCTTATCCTTGCCGCGATAGGTCAGATTTAGCTCGTGGCTCTCAGCTTCGTCTACCAGGCGAACGGTAACTTCCGACTCCTCCTGGAACTGCGGGATCACGGCATCCAGCCAGCGCTGAAACTGAGCTTCATCCGGCAGCCCGCCGTTCTCTTCGCAAGCCAGGCTGTAAATCGAGAATGACCTGACTCATTTCTGCTCCTGTTCCTGGGCTTCGCGTTTGCGCTCGGCGGCCAGTTCTGCTTTTCGTTTTTGATCCGCTTCTTCCCACGCTTCATAGGCATTGACGATACGGGCAACCACCGGGTGGCGCACCACGTCTTCGCTATTGAAGAAGTTGAAGCTGATTTCATCGACTTCCGCCAGCACTTCGATGGCGTGACGGAGGCCGGATTTGGTATTGCGCGGCAGGTCAATCTGGGTGACGTCGCCGGTGATCACTGCTTTAGAGTTAAAGCCGATGCGGGTCAGGAACATCTTCATCTGTTCGATGGTGGTGTTCTGGCTCTCATCGAGAATGATAAAGGCGTCGTTCAGCGTGCGGCCGCGCATATAGGCCAGCGGCGCGACCTCAATCACGTTGCGCTCGATCAGCTTCTCAACTTTCTCAAAGCCCATCATTTCGAACAGCGCATCGTACAGCGGACGCAGATAGGGATCGACCTTCTGGCTCAGATCTCCCGGCAGGAAGCCCAGCTTCTCCCCGGCCTCAACGGCGGGGCGGGTCAGCAGAATACGACGCACGTCCTGACGTTCAAGCGCATCGACCGCGGCGGCAACCGCCAGATAGGTTTTCCCGGTCCCGGCGGGGCCGACGCCGAAGGTGATATCGTGGTCGAGGATATTGGCGACGTACTGCGCCTGGTTCGGCGTACGGGGCTTAATCACGCCGCGCTTGGTCTTGATGTTAATCGCCTTACCGTACTCCGGAACGCTCTCGGCGCTCTGCTCCAGCACGCGGGCCTCTTTGATGGCGAGGTGAATCTGCTCCGGTTCGATATCGCTAATCTGCCCGCGCATTGGAGCGGTATCGACGTACAGGCTGCGCAGAATATCCGCAGCCGCGTTGACGCATATTGGGCGTCCGGTCAGCTTAAAGTAGTTGTCACGGCGGTTGATTTCGATGCCCAGCCGGCGCTCAAGCTGTTTGATATTGTCGTCAAACGGGCCGCACAGCCCAAGCAGGCGTGCGTTGTCCGCTGGTTCCAGGGTGATTTCGCGAGTTTCTGTGTTCAAGCTGTTCCTCTTATCTGCGTTTTGCCGGGCGATAAACGGGTATAGCCGCCTTCTTACAGACGATACCCCGGCGGGTAAGGAAATTATTCACGTCACGGGAATATGGCGCAAGCATTGCTATGAATATTGGGTCCGGGAGAGGAAATACAAGGCCTGCCGGAGCCGGCAGGCCTGAACGGATTAGGGCTGATAAAGCGTGACGCCCGAATCGTTTTCTTTGCGGGTCCGCGCGATGACGGATTGCGGTGATTCCACAATGCGCAGGCCCATTTCCTCTTCGGTACGCACGATTTTCCCGCGCAGCGAGTTGGTGTAGACGTCGACGATCTCGACATCGACAAACTTGCCGACCATATCCGGCGTCCCTTCGAAGTTGACGACCCGGTTATTTTCGGTGCGTCCGGTGAGCTCCATGATGCTCTTACGGGAGGTTCCTTCGACCAGAATACGCTGGGTGGTGCCGAGCATCCGACGGCTCCAGGCCATCGCCTGCTGGTTGATGCGCTCCTGAAGAATATAGAGGCGCTGCTTCTTATCTTTTTCCGGGACGTCGTCAACCATATCCGCCGCCGGCGTGCCAGGACGCGCCGAGAAGATAAAGCTGTAGCTGACGTCGAGATTTACGTCCGCAATCAGCTTCATGGTCTTTTCGAAATCTTCGTTGGTTTCGCCGGGGAAGCCGACGATAAAATCGGAGCTGATCTGGATATTTGGCCGCGCTTCGTACAGCTTGCGAACGATGCCTTTATATTCCAGCGCCGTGTGGGTGCGCCCCATCAGGTTCAGCACGCGGTCAGAGCCGCTCTGTACCGGCAGATGCAGGAAGCTTACCAGCTCCGGGGTGTCGCGATAGACGTCAATAATGTCATCGGTAAATTCAATCGGGTGGCTGGTGGTGAAGCGAATGCGATCGATCCCGTCGATCGCCGCGACCAGACGCAGCAGATCGGCAAAGCTGCCGGTGGTCCCGTCGTAATTTTCGCCGCGCCAGGCGTTAACGTTCTGTCCGAGCAGGTTGACCTCACGGACGCCCTGCGCCGCCAGCTGGGCAATCTCGAACAGGATATCGTCAGAAGGACGGCTGACCTCTTCGCCGCGGGTATAGGGCACCACGCAGTAGGTACAGTACTTGTTACAGCCTTCCATAATGGAGACGAACGCGGTTGGGCCGTCGGCGCGTGGTTCCGGCAGGCGGTCGAACTTTTCGATTTCCGGGAAGCTCACGTCGACCACCGGCCGGCGGTTGCCGCGCACCGAGTTAATCATTTCCGGCAGGCGATGGAGCGTCTGCGGGCCAAAAATAATATCGACATAGTGGGCGCGCTGACGGATAAGCTTGCCTTCCTGCGAGGCGACGCAGCCGCCGACGCCGATAATCAGGTTGGGATTTTTTTCTTTCAGCAGCTTCCAGCGGCCCAGCTGGTGGAAGACTTTTTCCTGGGCCTTCTCGCGAATTGAGCAGGTGTTGAGCAGCAGAACATCCGCTTCTTCCGCGATTTCGGTGAGCTGATACCCGTGCGTGGCATCCAGCAGATCGGCCATCTTTGATGAATCGTATTCATTCATCTGACAGCCCCAGGTTTTAATATGGAGTTTTTTTGTCATCGACATGCTCATGCTCAATTATAGATATCCAAAATGACGGGTACAGACGCTCTATGAATTTCGAATTGCAGGCGGCAGGCCGCAAAATCGCAGCCCGCCAGGGAACCGGGGCGCTGCCAGGGCAACTGCAATTTGAAAAACGATGAGTATAGCCAGGATTGCAGGGGGCATATTGTAATGCTTTGGTGGTGCCCTGACCAGCGCGAGCGTAATCACCGCAGGGCGCCTGAAAATCCGGTAAACTGAACGGATTGAGGTTTTAAGGATAATTGCCATGACAATTCACGCAGCGGATGTCGCCATTATTGGCGGCGGAATGGTCGGCGGCGCCCTGGCGCTAGGGCTGGCACAGCACGGTTTTACGGTGACGGTGATCGAGAAGGCCGCGCCGGCGGCCTTCGATCCAACGCAGCCGCCGGACGTGCGTATTTCGGCGATCGGTTCATCTTCCGTCGGGCTGTTGAAAAGCCTCGGCGTCTGGGAGGCGATACGCGCGATGCGCGTGCATCCCTATCGTCGCCTCGAGACCTGGGAGTGGGAAGCGGCTCACGTCTCCTTCGACGCCGCGGAGCTGGCGCTGTCCGAACTGGGCTATATGGTCGAGAATAACGTATTGCAGCTGGCCCTGTGGCAGGCGCTGGAGGCGCATGAGCAGGTTACGCTGCGGGTTGGCGTTTCCCTGCAGGCGCTGCAGCGCGAGTCTGCACATACGCTATTGCGCCTGAGCGACGGCAGCGAGCGCGTGGCCCGGCTGGTTATCGGCGCCGACGGCGCACACTCCGAGGTGCGCCGGCTGTCCGGTATCGGCATCCAGGCGTGGCAGTACCAGCAGTCCTGCATGCTGATTAGCGTCCGGTGTGCCGACGATCCCGGCGACAGCACCTGGCAGCAGTTTACGCCTTCCGGGCCGCGCGCGTTCCTGCCGCTGTTCGATCGCTGGGCCTCGCTGGTCTGGTATGACGCTCCCGCGCGCATTCGCCAGCTGCAGGGGATGAGCATGGCGCAGCTCCAGCAGGAGATCGTGGGCAATTTCCCGTCGCGCTGCGGCGAGGTTACGCCGCTCAGCGCCGGCGCGTTTCCGCTGACCCGTCGCCACGCGCTGCAGTACGTGCAGCCGGGGCTGGCGCTGGTGGGCGACGCCGCGCACACCATTCATCCGCTGGCGGGGCAGGGGGTTAACCTCGGCTATCGCGACGTCGATGCGCTGCTGGATGTCTTAACGCGCGCGCGGGATCGCGGTGAGGAGTGGGACGGCCTGCCGGTGCTCAAACGCTATCAGACGCGGCGGAGAACCGATAATTTGCTGATGCAGTCGGGGATGGATCTATTTTATGTTGGCTTCAGCAACGATCTGGCGCCGTTGCGCGCGCTGCGCAATATCGGCCTGATGGCGGCGGCGCGGGCGGGTGTTTTAAAGCGTCAGGCGCTGAAGTACGCCCTGGGGCTGTAGCGAAGAGGCTCCCCGGCCTGCGCGATGCAAAGCCGGGGAGCCGCGTTGCTATCATCGTGCGCTGAACGCGGCGGACGACAAAAACAAAAAAGCTCGCCGAAGCGAGCTTTTTTGTTACTAAGTGGCTGGGGTACGAGGATTCGAACCTCGGAATGCTGGTATCAGAAACCAGAGCCTTACCGCTTGGCGATACCCCAACGGGTGCGCTCACGAGTGAGCGACTTTTTTAAATTGGCTGGGGTACGAGGATTCGAACCTCGGAATGCTGGTATCAGAAACCAGAGCCTTACCGCTTGGCGATACCCCAACAATTTTTTTGGATTTATCGAACTGAATCAATAATTCCCTATCTGGTGGCTACGACGGGATTCGAACCTGTGACCCCATCATTATGAGTGATGTGCTCTAACCAGCTGAGCTACGTAGCCAAATCTTATCACATCTTCGATGGCTGGGGTACCTGGATTCGAACCAGGGAATGCCGGTATCAAAAACCGGTGCCTTACCGCTTGGCGATACCCCAAGAACCGTCGCGGCAAACCGCTAACCTCGAAGAAATATGGCTGGGGTACCTGGATTCGAACCAGGGAATGCCGGTATCAAAAACCGGTGCCTTACCGCTTGGCGATACCCCATCCGTGCAACGCGTTCGGTGAATGGTGCGGGAGGCGAGACTTGAACTCGCACACCTTGCGGCGCCAGAACCTAAATCTGGTGCGTCTACCAATTTCGCCACTCCCGCAAAAAAAAGATGGTGGCTACGACGGGATTCGAACCTGTGACCCCATCATTATGAGTGATGTGCTCTAACCAGGCTGAGCTACGTAGCCATCTTTTTTTTCGCGTTACCTTATCGGCGTTGCGGGGCGCATTATGCGTATTGGGCCTGCGAGCGTCAACCTCTTTTTCAAGGAAAATCGCCGGAATGTGACTGTTTGGTTAGGTTGCAACCAGCATGGTGTAATAATCAGCAATTATTGGTTATTTATCGCTTTTAAGCCGTAAATAAAGGCATAAAAAAACGGACCCCGCGGGGTCCGTTTGTCGTCTGACTCGATTATTTATAGGCCGACTGGTGCACGCCTACCGCGCGTCCTGACGGATCGTTCATGGTTTTGAACGCTTCATCCCATTCAATCGCTTTAGCCGAAGAGCAGGCAACCGACGGGCCGCCGGGGACACACTCCGCGGCGCTCGGCAGCGGGAACAGCTCTTCGAAGATTTCGCGGTACAGATACGCCTCTTTCGACGACGGCGTGTTGTACGGGAAGCGGAAGGCGGCGGTTTCCAACTGCTGGTCGGAAATCTGCCCGGCCGCCACTTCTTTCAGCGTATCGATCCAGCTGTAGCCTACGCCGTCTGAGAACTGCTCCTTCTGACGCCACGCCACGCTCGCCGGCAGGTAGGATTCAAAGCATTCACGCAGGATATGCTTTTCCATTTTACCGTTGCCGCACATCTTATCCTGCGGGTTGATGCGCATGGCGACGTCGAGGAACTGCTTGTCGAGGAACGGCACGCGGGCTTCCACGCCCCACGCCGACATCGCTTTGTTGGCACGGGCGCAGTCAAACATATGCAGCGCCTGCAGCTTGCGCACGGTTTCTTCATGCAGCTCTTTGGCGTTCGGCGCTTTGTGGAAATAGAGATAGCCGCCAAAAACCTCATCAGAACCTTCGCCTGACAGCACCATCTTGATGCCCATCGCTTTGATTTTACGCGACATCAGGTACATCGGAGTTGACGCGCGGATGGTCGTCACGTCGTAAGTTTCGATGTGATAGATCACGTCGCGAATGGCGTCGAGGCCCTCCTGCACGGTGAAGTGGATCTCGTGGTGGACGGTGCCCAGATGGTTGGCCACTTCTTGCGCGGCTTTCAGGTCCGGCGATCCCTCAAGGCCGACGGCAAATGAGTGCAGCTGCGGCCACCAGGCTTCGCTACGCTCCTGATCCTCAACGCGACGGGCGGCGAACTTTTTGGTGATCGCGGAAATAACCGAAGAGTCCAGGCCGCCGGAAAGCAGTACGCCGTAAGGAACGTCGGACATCAGGTGGCTTTTCACCGACTCTTCCAGCGCCTGACGAAGTTCGTTTTTATCGGTAACGTTGTCTTTTACCGCGTCGTAATCAAACCAGTCGCGCTGGTAGTATTCGCGGATTTCGCCATCTTTGCTCCACAGGTAGCTGCCGGCCGGGAACTCTTTAATGGTGCGGCACACCGGAACCAGCGCCTTCATTTCTGATGCGACGTAGAAGTTACCGTGTTCGTCGTGACCCATATACAGCGGAATGATACCGATATGGTCGCGGCCGATCAGATAAGCATCCTTCTCGCTGTCGTACAGCGCGAAGGCAAACATTCCCTGCAGATCGTCGAGGAAGGCCGGGCCTTTTTCCTGATACAGCGCGAGGATGACTTCGCAGTCCGAACCGGTCTGGAAGGTATAGCGATCGCCGTACTCCGCGCGCAGCGCCTGGTGGTTATAAATTTCGCCGTTTACCGCCAGGGCGTGAGTTTTTTGTTGGTTATACAGCGGCTGAGCGCCAGCGTTAACGTCAACGATAGACAAACGTTCATGTACCAGAATGGCTTTATCGCTGGCGTAGACGCCGGACCAGTCCGGCCCACGGTGGCGCATCAGGCGGGAAAGCTCCAGTGCCTTTTTACGCAGTTCTACCGCGTCAGTTTTAATATCCAGTACGCCGAAAATTGAACACATAGCCTTCTCCGTTACCCTGTCGTATTTGATGTTGTGCAGACGTCGTCTTGTGGCGAGGTCTTAGTGCGTGCTTAAGAAAATGCCGCAAAGGAGAGGGCGGCGCAAGGGATTTACGGAGGCAACAGGAAAAAACGCAATGGTGATTGTTGAATATTAAAAAATGAGTATGTTTTGAGCATCTTTATTGATGAATATTCAAAAAATAGTCGGTTTTATTAGATGTGACTTTCTGATTGCGGGCGATAAATGAAAAACCACGTCCTGAGACGTGGTTTGGCTTAGAAAATGTCAATTTCGGCCACCGACGGGTAGATCCACGACGGGCGGAACGGCAGGCTGTCGATATCGTCGAGCGTCGAGACGCCGGACAGCACGAGGATCGTTTCCAAACCGGCCTGGAAGCCCGCCAGAATATCGGCACGCAGGTTATCGCCGACAATCACGGTTTGTTCGGAGTGCGCCTGTATCTTGTTCAGCGCGGAACGGATAATCCACGGGCTCGGCTTGCCGACGTAAAACGGCTTGCGGCCGGAGATCTTCTCAATGCCCGCGCACAGCGCTCCGCAGGCCGGGTAGAAGCCGCGGCCGTGGGTATCCGGATTGGTGGCGATAAAGCGCGCGCCGTTGGCCACAAAGAAGGCCGCCTTGTGCATCATCTCCCAGTTAAAGGAGCGGGTCTCGCCGACGATGACAAAATCCGGGTTGACGTCGGTGATGGTGAAGCCAGCCTTATAAAGCTCGTGGATCAGCGCGCCTTCGCCCACTACGTAGGCTTTTTTACCCTCCTGACGGCGCAGAAAATCGGCGGTCGCCATGGCTGAGGTGTAAAAGGCGCTATCCGGGACGTCAATGCCCGCGGTAGCGAAGCGGTTGGCCAGATCCTGGCCGGTCTGGGAGGGATAGTTGGTCAACATCACCAGCGGCATATCTTTTTCGAGAATGCGTTTGATAAATTCAGCAGCGCCCGGTACGGCCACATTGTCGTGCATCAGCACGCCGTCAATATCACAAATTACGTTTTGAATGGTCATGGACAGTCCGACATCGTTGAAGAAAAGCAGAAATTCGTGAACCAGAATACGCTAACTTTCCAGCAAACGCTGGAGCAGGCTCCCGTTGAGCATCGCGCGTTTCACCAGCGCAAAGGCGCCGATCGCCGAACGATGATCGAGCGTGGAACGCACCACCGGCAGATTTTTACGAAACGCTTTTAGCGCCTGGGCGTTAATACAGCCTTCGATAGCCGGCAGCAAAACCTTTTCTGCTTCAGTGATTTCACCGGCGATCACCACCTTCTGCGGGTTGAACAGGTTAATGGCGATGGCAATGGTTTTTCCCAGGTGGCGACCGACGTGTTCGATAACCTCGCAGGCCAGCGTATCTCCCTTATTAGCGGCTTTGCAGATGGCTTTAATATTACACTCATCCGCGCTAAGGCGACTCTGATAGCCCTGTTCCAGCAGGTGACGCACCCGCTGTTCGATGGCCGCATTGGCGGCAACCGTCTCCAGGCAGCCGAAGTTGCCGCAGTGGCAGCGCTCGCCGAGCGGGTCGACCTGGATATGGCCGATCTCGCCCACGTTACCGTTGCGGCCGATAAAAATGCGTCCGTTGGAGATGATCCCCGCGCCGGTGCCGCGGTGGACGCGCACCAGAATAGAGTCCTCGCAGTCCTGACTTGCCCCAAAATAGTGCTCCGCCAGCGCCAGGCTGCGGATATCATGGCCGACAAAACAGGTGACGTTAAAGCGTTTTTCCAGCGCTTCTACCAGACCCCAGTTCTCAACCTGAATGTGCGGCATGTAGCGGATGACGCCGCTTTCCGGGTCGACAAGGCCGGGTAAAATCACCGAGATGGCGATGAGCTCACGGATCTTGCGCTGGCAGCGCTCGGTAAAGGCGGCGATGATGTTCAGCAGCGCGTGCTCGAGGGTTTCCTGGGTGCGTTCCGGCAGCGGGAAGTGCTCCTCTTCCAGCGTCTTGCTGCTTAAATCGTACAGGGTCAGGGTGGCGTCGTAGCGGCCGAGGCGTATGCCGATGGCCTGAAAGCTGCGGGTCTCGGCAATAATGGAGATGGCGCGGCGGCCTCCGGTGGAGGCCTGCTGATCGACTTCTTTGATCAGCCCGCGTTCAATCAGTTGACGCGTGATTTTCGTCACGCTGGCAGGGGCAAGCTGGCTTTGTTCCGCGATCTGAATGCGCGAGATGGGGCCATGCTGGTCAATCAGGCGGTATACGGCCGCGCTGTTCAGCTGTTTTACGAGATCAACGTTACCAATTTGAGCATGTCCGCCTGCTGTCATACTTTTACTTACTCAGTGACGACCTCGTTACCATTAACGATGGTCTTGATGATTTTATAGTCGCGGGTAAAGGCGGTCAGGTTAGCGACCATTCCCGGCGCAATGCCGCCGAGTCTGCTTTTCCACGCCAATGGCACGCGCAGGGTAGAGGGTTGCCATCCGCAACGCTTCTTCCAGCGCGATACCGCAATGTTCAACGAGATTACGCACGCCTTCAATCATAGTCAGCGAAGAACCACTGAGGGTTCCGTTTTCATCTACGCACAGCCCGTTACGGTAGTATATTGTTTTACCAGCAAAAATGAACTGCTCAATATTGGCACCCGCCGGCGCGGTGGCATCGGTAACGAGGCACAGCTTGTCGCCCTTCAGGCGCTTCGCATTGCGTACGTTAGCATAATCAACGTGCATACCGTCGACGATAATACCGCAGTAAACGTCCGGCTCGTCAAAAATAGCGCCCGCCAGGCCCGGCTCGCGTCCGGTAATATACGGCATGGCGTTATAGAGATGAGTTGCGAAAGTGATGCCCGCGCGGAAACCGATTTTGGCTTCTTTAAGGGTGGCGTTGGAGTGCCCGGCGGAGACGATAATCCCGGCGTTGACCAGCTGGCGAATCACTTCTGGCCCGACGCGCTCCGGAGCAAGGGTCACCTTGGTGATGACATCGGCATTTTCGCACAGGAAGTCCACCAGCGCGGCGTCCGGTTTACGCACGTAGTCCGGGTTGTGGGTCCCTTTTTTGACGATGTTCAGCCACGGGCCTTCAAGATGCAGGCCCAGCGCCTGGTTAGGATATTTCTGCAGGTACTCGCGCATGACGCGCACGCCCTGTTTCATCAGATCGTCGCTGGAGGTAATCAGCGTTGGCAGATAGCTGGTGCAGCCGGAGCGCTCGTTGGCCTTCTGCATGATTTCCAGCGTTTCGACGGTCACCGCATCAGGGCTGTCGTTAAACTGCACGCCGCCGCAGCCGTTCAGCTGGACGTCGATAAAACCGGGGGCGAGAATAGCGCCATTGACCGAGCGTTGCTCAATCCCGGACGGCAAATCAGCCAGTGGACAGATCCGTTCAATAAGGCCATCAGCGATAACTATCGCATGGTCATCCAGAATTTCATGACCGGTATAGATCCGGCCTTGGGTTAATGCATACATACGACCCCCGGTTTACGCACGCTATCCTTCAAGCCGGCCTCTTTAGCAGACCATTAATTGACCGTTTACTGCCGCCAGAATGATTTTGTGCATCAGAAAAAAAGAAATGTCCCACGGGGGTAGCCGCAGGACGGGACCAGATTACAGCCCTTTGACGTTTTCGGCTTCTAATTCGTTGAAGTATTTCAGCGTCTTCACTTTCAGTTCCATGGTGGACGGCTCGTCGCAAACGATCACTGCTTTTGGATGCAGCTGCAGACAGGTAATGGTCCACATGTGGTTGACGTTGCCTTCTACCGCCGCCTGCAGCGCCAGCGCTTTCTGATGGCCCAGCACCAGAATCATCACCTCTTCGGCATCCAGCAGAGTACCCACGCCCACGGTCAGCGCGTATTTCGGTACCAGGTCAACGTCGCCGTCGAAGAAGCGGGAGTTTGCCACGCGGGTGTCATGGGTCAGAGTTTTAATACGGGTACGGGAAGCCAGGGAAGAAGCCGGCTCGTTGAACGCGATGTGGCCATCGTTACCCACGCCGCCCATAAACAGGTTAATTTTGCCGTAGGAGCGGATTTTTTCTTCATAGCGGCGGCATTCTGCATCGATGTCTGGCGCATTGCCGTTGAGCAGGTTAATGTTTTCTGCCTGAATATCAACGTGATCAAAGAAGTTGCGATGCATAAAGCTATGATAGCTTTCCGGGTGCTCTTTCGGCAGGCCAACGTACTCATCCATGTTGAAGGTGACGACGTGTTCGAAGCTAACCTGGCCCGCTTTGTGCATCTCAACCAGAGCTTTGTAGGCGGTCAGAGGTGTACCGCCGGTGGGCAGACCCAGTACAAACGGACGGTCCGCAGTCGGTTTGAACGCGTTGATGCGGTTAACGATGTGGCGAGCAGCCCATTTACCTACTTGTTCAGCTGTTACCAGGGGAATCAGTCTCATTCTTCACCTCTATAGTTAAATTAGAACCTGGCGGATTGGCGCCAGTACTCTATGAAGAGTATTGCAGTAACTACGCCGACCGGGGTCAATCCGTGTTGATTTTTTGAATGATAAAATAAGTTTTCGTTGTTAGCCAGTCCAGGGGAGGGGTTAATACGATATTTGGTGATTATAGTCACAAAAAATACGCGTTTAATTTGCGATACGAATTAAATTTTCACACACTTTGCGGGTAAGTTAAAAAACTGACCTTTTTACACAATAAAAAAATGGCTTTGAGTGAGCCTCATCGGGGTCTCATAGGGGGAATAAGATGAATATTTTAGGTTTCTTTCAGCGTCTCGGTAGGGCGTTACAGCTCCCTATCGCAGTGCTGCCCGTCGCGGCGCTGCTGCTGCGATTCGGTCAACCCGATCTGCTTAACGTGGCGTTCATCGCGCAGGCAGGCGGGGCGATCTTTGATAACCTGGCGCTGATTTTTGCGATCGGCGTGGCGTCCAGCTGGTCTAAAGACAGCGCCGGCGCCGCGGCGCTGGCCGGCGCGGTAGGTTATTTCGTATTAACTAAAGCAATGGTCACCATCAACCCAGAGATCAACATGGGCGTGCTGGCGGGTATCATTACCGGTCTGGTCGGCGGTGCCGTTTATAACCGCTGGGCCGGCATCAAGCTGCCTGACTTCCTGAGCTTCTTCGGCGGGAAGCGTTTTGTGCCGATCGCCACCGGCTTCTTCTGTCTGGTGCTGGCGGCCATCTTCGGCTACGTCTGGCCTCCGGTGCAGCACGCTATTCACGCCGGCGGTGAGTGGATCGTGGCCGAGGGCGCGGTGGGTTCCGGTATCTTCGGTTTCATCAACCGTCTGCTGATCCCAACCGGCCTGCATCAGGTGCTGAATACCATCGCCTGGTTCCAGATTGGCGAGTACACCAACGCCGCAGGCGCGGTGTTCCACGGCGACATCAACCGCTTCTACGCCGGCGACGGCACCGCGGGGATGTTCATGTCCGGCTTCTTCCCGATCATGATGTTCGGCCTGCCTGGCGCTGCGCTGGCGATGTACTTCGCTGCGCCGAAAGAGCGTCGTCCGATGGTTGGCGGTATGCTGCTGTCGGTCGCTATCACCGCGTTCCTGACCGGTGTGACCGAGCCGCTGGAATTCCTGTTCATGTTCCTGGCTCCGCTGCTGTACCTCCTGCACGCCGTCCTGACCGGTATCAGCCTGTTTGTGGCAACGTCGCTGGGTATCCATGCGGGCTTCTCCTTCTCCGCAGGGGCCATTGACTACGTTCTGATGTACAGCCTGCCGGCAGCCAGCAAAAACGTCTGGATGCTGCTTGTCATGGGCGTGGTGTTCTTCTTCATCTACTTCCTGCTGTTCACTGCGGTTATCCGCATGTTCAACCTGAAAACGCCGGGTCGTGAAGATAAAACTGACGACGTGGTGACTTCAGAAGCCAACAGCAACACCGAAGAGGGTTTGACCCAGCTGGCTACGCAGTATATTGCGGCCGTCGGCGGGACTGACAACCTGAAGGCGATTGATGCCTGTATTACCCGTCTGCGTTTGACCGTTGTAGACTCCGCGCGCGTTAACGATGCGGCCTGCAAACGCCTCGGCGCTTCCGGCGTGGTTAAACTGAACAAGCAAACCATCCAGGTAATCGTCGGTGCGAAAGCCGAATCCGTCGGTGATGAGATGAAAAAAGTGGTCGCGCGTGGCCCGGTAGCCGCAACTGCCACCACAGCCAATAGCGCACCTGTCGCCGCTGCGGCGGTAAAACCGCAGGCCGTGGCTAACGCGAAAACTATCGCCGCGCTGGTTTCACCGATTACCGGTGATATTGTGGCGCTGGAGCAGGTTCCGGACGAAGCGTTCGCCAGCAAGGCCGTCGGCGACGGCGTGGCGGTGAAACCGACCGATAAGATCGTGGTCTCCCCGGCCGCAGGTACCATCGTTAAGATCTTCAATACCAACCACGCGTTCTGTCTGGAAACGGAAAACGGCGCGGAAATCGTCGTCCATATGGGCATCGATACCGTCGCGCTGGACGGCCAGGGCTTCAAACGCCTGGTAGAAGAGGGCGCAGAAGTGAAGGCCGGTCAGCCGATTCTGGAAATGGATCTGGACTTCCTCAACGCGAACGCCCGGTCGATGATCAGTCCGGTAGTCTGCAGCAACAGCGATGATTACAGCGCGCTGGTGATTCAGGCGACCGGTAAAGTTGTCGCCGGCCAGACGCCGCTGTATGAGATTAAAGGCAAGTAAGGCTCCTGAGTAGAGTTTATGCCTGTGCGGCGGGGGGAAACCTCCGCCGCTTTTTTTTGCCGCAAATGACCCCATAATCTCCTTCAGATACGTATTTTCAGTAACTAATAGTTGTCTCTACGTCCTGCTTGTAAGATCATGTCCCGTTATACGTTGTTTACGCTTTGAGGAACCCATGATGAGTGAGGCTGAAGCCCGCCCAACTAACTTTATTCGTCAGATCATCGATGAAGATCTGGCTACTGGTAAGCACACCACCGTTCATACGCGCTTCCCGCCGGAGCCGAACGGTTATCTGCACATTGGCCACGCCAAATCAATTTGCCTGAACTTCGGCATTGCTCAGGATTACCAGGGCCAATGCAACCTGCGCTTCGATGACACCAACCCGGTGAAAGAAGATATCGAATACGTTGAGTCGATTAAAAACGACGTGCAGTGGTTAGGTTTTCACTGGTCCGGGAAAGTTTGCTACTCGTCTGATTATTTCGACCAACTGCACAGCTACGCCGTTGAGCTGATTAATAAAGGCCTGGCATACGTTGACGAACTGTCGGCGGAAGAGATTCGCGAATACCGCGGTTCGCTGAAGGCGCCGGGCAAAAACAGCCCTTACCGCGATCGCAGCGTGGAAGAGAACCTGGCGCTGTTTGAAAAAATGCGCGCCGGCGGTTTTGTGGAAGGTAAAGCCTGCCTGCGTGCGAAAATCGATATGGCCTCGCCGTTTATCGTTATGCGCGACCCGGTGCTGTACCGCATTAAATTCGCCGATCACCATCAGACCGGCAGCAAGTGGTGCATCTACCCGATGTACGACTTTACCCACTGCATCAGCGATGCGCTGGAAGGTATCACGCACTCTCTGTGTACCCTGGAGTTCCAGGACAACCGTCGCCTGTACGATTGGGTGCTGGATAACATCAGCATCCCGGCTCACCCGCGCCAGTACGAATTCTCGCGCCTGAATCTCGAATATACCGTGATGTCCAAGCGCAAGCTGAACCAGCTGGTGACCGAGAAGCACGTGGAAGGCTGGGACGATCCGCGTATGCCGACCATTTCCGGCCTGCGTCGCCGCGGCTATACCGCCGAATCGATTCGCGAGTTCTGTAAGCGCATCGGCGTAACCAAACAGGACAACACCATTGAAATGGCGTCGCTGGAGTCCTGCATTCGCGAAGATCTGAACGAAAACGCCCCGCGCGCGATGGCCGTTATCGATCCGGTAAAACTGGTTATCGAAAACTATCCGCAGGGCGGCAGTGAAAATGTGAATATGCCTAATCATCCGAGCAAGCCGGAGATGGGCAGCCGCGACGTGCCGTTCAGCGGTGAAATCTGGATCGATCGCGCGGACTTCCGTGAGGAAGCCAACAAGCAGTACAAGCGTCTGGTGCTGGGCAAAGAGGTTCGCCTGCGCAATGCCTACGTGATCAAAGCCGAGCGCGTAGAGAAGGATGCGGAAGGCAATATCACCACAATCTTCTGTACCTATGATGCCGATACGCTGAGCAAAGATCCGGCGGACGGCCGCAAGGTGAAGGGCGTTATCCACTGGGTGAGCGCGGCGCACGCGCTGCCGGTAGAAATTCGCCTGTATGACCGCCTGTTCAGCGTGCCGAATCCGGGCGCCGAAGAGGATTTCCTTGCCGTCATGAACCCTGAATCGCTGGTTATCAAGCACGGCTTCGCCGAGCCGAGCCTGGCGCAGGCGCAGGCCGGTAAGGCCCTGCAGTTCGAGCGTGAGGGCTACTTCTGCCTCGACAGCCGCTATGCAAGCGCTGACCATCTGGTGTTCAACCGCACCGTCGGCCTGCGCGATACCTGGGCGAAGATCGGCGCATAAACCCGCATCGCCATTGAAAACGCCGCACCCCGCGGCGTTTTTTACTTCCGTATTTACCCGCCCGGGTCGGTTATTTTCGCGATGCGAATTAATCTTGTTTACAGCCTGTAATATATCCCGCCAGCCTCCCCGGCTATTGTCGCGTAAAAAATCGCTGTAAGCGTTTTCATTTCCCTCTTTATCCTTATTTCGCAGAGAATTAGGTGCTAAATGTACGAAATTTAAGACTGTAACAAACAGACATAGATTATGTGCGCTTTGTCATAATCTTAAGCTTTGGTCGGCGAAAGAGATTGATAATTCGCGTCACGAAAAATAGTCTATCGATAGCGGATATGCGGACTTTTACCGCCCCGCTTTTTAGCAGTCTTATTTATTTTTCGCGGCTTGCCTTTGGCTCCGCGTTTTAAAACGTCAAAGAGGATATGCACATGCGTACGTTTAGTGGCAAACGTAGTACGCTGGCGCTGGCTATTGCCGCCGTCACCGCGATGTCGAGCTGGATCGTTGTTCCGCAGGCCAGCGCAGCAGGTTTTATCGATGATTCCACGTTAACCGGCGGTATCTATTACTGGCAGCGTGAGCGCGACCGTAAAGATGTTACCGACGGCGATAAGTACAAAACCAACCTTTCGCATTCAACCTGGAACGCCAACCTGGATTTCCAGTCCGGCTATGCTGCCGATATGTTTGGTATTGACGTGGCTGCCTTTACCGCAATTGAGATGGCGGAAAGCAGCGAAAGCGGCCACCCGAACGAAATTGCCTTCTCCTCAAGGAATAAAGCCTACGACGAAGATTACTCCGGCGATAAGAGCGGGATCAGCCTCTATAAAGCGGCGGCGAAATTTAAGTATGGCCCGGTGTGGGCGCGTGCTGGCTACATTCAACCAACCGGGCAAACGCTGCTGGCTCCGCACTGGAGCTTTATGCCGGGCACTTATCAGGGCGCTGAAGCCGGGGCCAACTTTGATTACGGCGACTCTGGCGCGCTGAGCTTCTCCTACATGTGGACCAACGAATACAAAGCGCCGTGGCACATTGAGATGGATGAGTTCTACCAGAACGATAAGAAGACGAAAGTCGATTATCTGCACTCCATCGGCGCCAAATATGATTTTAAAAACGACCTCGTGCTGGAGGCCGCGTTTGGCCAGGCTCAGGGCTATATCGACCAGTATTTTGCTAAGGCCAGCTATAAATTTGACGTTGCCGGCACCCCGTTAAACACCAGCTATCAGTTCTACGGCACCCGCGATAAGGTCAGCAACGGCGGCGCGAACGATATTTACGACGGCACCGCCTGGCTGCAGGCGCTGACCTTTGGCTACAAGGTTGCCGACGTGCTGGACCTGCGTCTGGAAGGCACCTGGGTTAAGGCCGAGGGCCAGCAGGGCTACTTCCTGCAGCGTATGACCCCAACCTACGCATCTTCTAACGGTCGCCTGGACGTGTGGTGGGATAACCGCTCCGACTTCAACGCCAACGGTGAAAAGGCCGTGTTCTTCGGCGCCATGTATGACATGAAAAACTGGAATATGCCGGGCTGGGCGTTTGGCGCGTCTTACGTTTATGCATGGGATGCGAAGCCGGGCAAAATGGCGACGCCAGATGCCTACTACAACGCCGACAAACGTCTGGAAGAGTCGGCCTACAGCCTCGATGCCATGTATACCGTGCAGGATGGCCGGGCGAAGGGAACGTTGTTCAAGCTCCACTTCACCCAGTACGACAACCACTCCGATATTCCTAGCTGGAGCGGCGGCTACGGCAATATCTTCCAGGATGAGCGCGACGTGAAGTTTATGGTTATTGCTCCGTTCACTATTTTCTGATGCCGCAGCCGCGGGCGTAAGCCTGCCGCCAGTCCGTGAGGTTGATTATGAAAAAGCTATTGCTCATCGCCATGCTGGCATCGGGCCTGGTGGCCTGTACGCAGTCACCGGCGCCAAAAGAAGATACTAAATTGAAGGACGCCTACAGCGCCTGCATCAATACGGCAGAAGGGAATCCGGATAAAGTTCAGGCCTGCCAGAGCGTGCTGAACGTTCTTAAAGAGGATAAGCAGCACCAGCAGTTCGCCACGCAGGAAAGCGTGCGCGTGCTGGATTATCAGCAGTGTATCCTGGCGACCCGCACCGGCAACGATCAGGCGGTGAAAGCCCGCTGCGACCAGATCTGGAAAGAGATCCGCCGCAACAATACCCGGCCCTGATTTCCCTCGTACCTCCTATTTGCGGGCATAAAAAAAGCCAACCTTCGGGTTGGCTTTTTGCTGCTTACGCGGCGGGAAACTATTTTTCCACCGCGTCGTGCGCGTGTTCATTTTCGCGGCAATCGCCTTCCGCACAGTGGCCGTACAGGTACAGGCTGTGGTTGGTCAGGCGGATACCGTGACGGTGGGCAATTTCACGCTGACGCGCTTCGATGGAGTCATCGCTGAACTCAATCACTTTGCCGCAATCGAGGCAAATCAGGTGATCGTGATGATGCTGCTGCGTCAGTTCGAAAACGGATTTACCGCCTTCAAAATTATGGCGGGTAACAATGCCGGCATCATCAAACTGGTTCAGTACGCGGTAAACGGTGGCCAGACCGATCTCTTCACCCATGTCGATCAGGCGTTTGTATAAATCTTCCGCGCTGACGTGATGGTTATCCGGCCCCTGCAGCACTTCCAGAATTTTTAATCGTGGAAGTGTGACTTTCAGGCCAGCCTTCTTCAATGCGGTATTGTTGTCAGTCATGCGGAATCTGTCCTGTTGCTAAACGATCTACTTCCATTAGCGGAAGTAATACAGAGAATCACCCGATGTAATGCGTTTCATTATAGAACTGCCATGATGAAATGAAAACCGCAAGCATCGAGCCTTTTATGCTGTCAAAAACGAGGCACAGGCTACAAACTGCGTCACGTCTCCTCGTTAAATCAGAGGACATTGTACAGATATGTGATTAAAAGTTAAAAACTTGTAGCTATTAGTTTTATTGCTTTTACCTATTAATACGGCGATATCCCAGGATAGCGCCGTTTAACGATCAGGCGTTTATGATTTCTTCGAGATGCAGTTCTTCAGAAACCTGCTTAACCCATTTCTCTACGCGCTCGTTGGTCAGCTCAGGCTGACGGTCTTCATCGATAGCCAGACCGACGAAATGGTCGTCATCAGCGAGACCTTTAGAGGCTTCGAAATGGTAGCCCGCCGTTGGCCAGTGGCCGACGATGGTTGCGCCGCGCGGTTCGATGATGTCGCGAATGGTTCCCAGCGCGTCACAGAAGTATTCAGCGTAGTCTTCCTGGTCGCCGCAGCCAAACAGGGCGACGAGCTTGCCGTTGAAGTCGACCTCTTCCAGCGTCGGGAAGAAATCGTCCCAGTCACACTGTGCTTCACCGTAGTACCAGGTTGGGATGCCCAGCAGCAGAATGTCATGACCCTGCAGGTCTTCTTTGCTGCTTTTGGCAATGTCGTGAACATCAGCAACGTCTTTACCAAGCTGCTTTTGGATCATTTTTGCAATATTTTCGGTGTTGCCGGTGTCGCTGCCAAAAAAGATGCCGATGATTGCCATGAGTAAAATAACCTCTTGAAACTTAATGATGTGGTAGTGGCGTAATGCCCGCAGATAACGGCAATCATAGCAGAACAGGGAAGGGCGCGGAAACAGCAATCACGCCCGACTGCACACTCTGCTACATGAAAGTGTTGTTTTTGCGGTTTCTCAGGCTTTACTCTGGCTATGCAGGGCCGCCAGCTGGTTCATCAACATCTCTTCAATCAGATCGCTGCGGTTCATATTGCGGGCATCGGCCAGCTCATTGAGCGCATCAACCGCTTCAGCGTTGAGCTTGAGCTCCACGCGCCTTAAGCCGCGAACTTTGTCGCGTTTAAGCTGGTTGCGTTTATTGATGCGCAGCTGCTCGTCGCGCGAAAGCGGATTGGTCTTTGGTCTACCCGGGCGACGCTCGGTTGCGAACAAATCTAATGTCGTACGGTCCGTTTGTTCTTTTGCCATGATTCAGAGTGACTTCGGGGAAACAAATTGTCGGGCCATTGCCGACACAGATAGCGCGCCATAATACATCAGGCGAACCGCTGCGCCAACGACCGCGGGCATTCTGCGGCGCGGTCGGGCAGTTTTTAGCCAGTTATGCCGCTAAAGAGGAGAGATATCGGCGAATGGCGCGCAATACCGCTTCCGGTTTCTCCGCATGGACCCAATGGCCCGCGCCGGCAATCACGTGCGCGCGGGCCTGAGGGAACTGAGCCAGCAGCGCGTCGCGATACTCATCGGTCACGTAGGGTGAGTTGCCGCCCGGGATAAACAGGGCCGGATGCGGCCAGGCGGGAACCGGCTGCCAGCCAACGATATGGCTATATTGATCCCACAGGACCGGCACGTTAAACCGCCACTGGCCGTCAACGAAGGACTTCAGCAGGAACTGAATCACGCCCTCCTCCTGTAGATGCTGGCGCATAATTGCCGCCGCCTGCTGACGGGTTGCGGCGCCGGCGGCGGTCACGGCGTTGATGGCGGCAAAGATTTCGTCATGGCGGCGGACGTGATAATCCACCGGCGCGATATCGATAGCCACCAGGCCGTCGATGCGGTCAGGAGCCAGGGCGCTTAGCGCCATCACCGCTTTACCGCCCATCGAGTGGCCGATAAAGGTCGCTTTTTCCAGCTGCAGATCGTCAAGGGTGTCGAGCAGATCCTCAGCCATAGCGGCGTAGGTCATCTGCGGATCGCGCGGGGAAAGGCCGTGATTGCGCATATCGACCTGCAGGATATCGTAGTCGGCAACCAGGTCGCGTGCGAGGATCCCCAGGTTATCAAGGCTGCCAAACAGACCGTGAACGAGGACCACAGGGGAATTATTGTGCGGATTTTGTGCAGATTGCGCGCGGCTATTTAATTTCATGGCAAAGTTCTTTTTTTCGCTCCGTCGGGTTAGGGTATTATGTTGGACATTCTGCCATCCGGCTGCAAGACCCAGAGCTCTCTGAGTTTTACCGCCATCCTGGTTTGACGCTATCCGCGGTCAGGATTTGTCCTTATAATCCTGACAACTTGTATTCAGAATAAGATATCGCACTGGATTAAGATGAAAACAATTGAAGTTGATGATGATCTCTATCGCTATATTGCCAGCCACACCCAGCATATTGGTGAGAGTGCATCCGACATTTTACGGCGCATGCTGAAATTTTCCGCCGCTTCCCAGACCGCCGCCGCCGCTGCGAAAGCCGCCCCGGCGCAGGCTCCGACCGCTGCCGTTGAGGTCAAGCCTGCCAACCCGGCGAAAGATAAGGTTCGCGCGATGCGCGAGCTGCTGTTATCTGATGAATACGCCGATCAAAAGCGCGCGGTAAATCGTTTTATGCTGGTGCTAACGACGCTCTACTCGCTGGACGGCGAAGCGTTTGCTGCGGCCACCGAATCACTGCACGGACGTACGCGTACCTATTTCGCTGAAGACGCCCGCGTTCTGCTGAAAAGCGGCAATCAGACCAAACCTAAGCAGGTACCCGGCACGCCGTGGTGGGTGATTACCAATACCAATACTGGCCGTAAATGCAGCATGATTGAACATATCATGCAGTCAATGCAATTCCCCACGGAGTTGATTGAGAAGGTTTGCGGCACGATCTAGCTTTATTCACCCTTGCATCAGAAGGATCAGGCAATGGCAATCGATAAGCGTGCGGGGCAGCCTGCACAACAGAGTGATTTGATTAACGTCGCCCAGCTGACTGCCCAGTACTATGTACTGCAGCCGGAAGCAGGCAACGCGGAGCATGCGGTGAAGTTCGGGACCTCTGGCCATCGCGGCAGCGCAGGGCGCCATAACTTCAACGAGCAGCATATCCTGGCGATTGCTCAGGCGATTGCGGAAGATCGCGCGAAGAACGGTATTACCGGTCCTTGCTACGTCGGCAAGGATACTCATGCGCTCTCCGAGCCGGCCTTTATTTCCGTCCTGGAAGTGCTGGCCGCTAACGGTGTTGATGTGATCGTGCAGGAAAACAACGGCTTCACTCCGACGCCGGCGATTTCCAACGCCATTCTGGTGCACAACAAAAAAGGTGGCCCTCTGGCGGATGGCATCGTGATTACGCCGTCGCATAACCCGCCGGAAGATGGCGGTATCAAGTACAACCCGCCGAACGGCGGTCCGGCTGATACCAACGTCACCAAAGTGGTGGAGAACCGGGCGAACGAGCTGCTGGCTTCCGGCCTGCAGGGCGTGAAGCGCATCTCCCTCGATGCGGCTCTGGCCTCGGGCCACGTCAAAGAGCAAGATCTGGTTCAGCCGTTTATTGAAGGGCTGGCGGATATCGTCGATATGGCGGCGATTCAAAAAGCGGGCCTCAAGCTTGGCGTCGATCCGCTGGGCGGCTCCGGGATTGAATACTGGAAGCGCATCGCCGAGCACTACAAGCTGGATCTGACCATCGTTAACGATCATGTCGATCAAACCTTCCGCTTTATGCACCTGGATAAAGACGGCGCCATCCGCATGGACTGCTCGTCCGAGTGCGCGATGGCCGGCCTGCTGGCGCTGCGCGATAAGTTCGATCTGGCCTTCGCCAACGATCCGGATTACGACCGCCACGGCATCGTGACCCCGGCCGGGCTGATGAACCCGAACCACTATCTGGCGGTGGCGATTAACTATCTGTTCCAGCACCGTCCGCAGTGGGGCAAAGAGGTTGCCGTCGGCAAAACGCTGGTCTCCTCGGCGATGATCGACCGCGTGGTCGGCGACCTCGGTCGTAAGCTGGTGGAAGTGCCGGTGGGCTTTAAATGGTTCGTTGACGGCCTGTTTGACGGCAGCTTTGGCTTCGGCGGTGAAGAGAGCGCGGGCGCTTCGTTCCTGCGTTTTGACGGCACGCCGTGGTCCACCGACAAAGACGGTATCATCATGTGCCTGCTGGCCGCGGAAATCACCGCCGTCACCGGCAAAAATCCGCAGCAGCACTACGATGAGCTGGCCGCACGCTTCGGCGCGCCGAGCTATAACCGTCTGCAGGCATCGGCAACCTCCGCGCAAAAAGCGGCGCTGTCGAAGCTGTCGCCGGAGATGGTCAGCGCAAGCACGCTGGCGGGCGATCCGATCACCGCTCGCCTGACCGCCGCGCCGGGCAACGGCGCGTCGATCGGCGGCCTGAAAGTGATGACCGATAACGGCTGGTTTGCCGCCCGTCCGTCAGGCACGGAAGACGCCTACAAGATCTACTGCGAAAGCTTCCTCGGCGAAGAGCATCGCAAGCAGATTGAGAAAGAGGCGGTAGAAATTGTCAGCGAAGTGCTGAAAAACGCCTAAACGAAAAAGGAGCCGCAGGGCTTAATGCCGATCAGTTAAGCATGAAATGATCGGTTGAACGATCCGGTGGCTGTGCAAGAATCCGTAATCTCATGGAAGATTACGGATTTTTTTATGCTACTTAGTCAGGCTCTTGATGCCGTTCATAATTTTACTCCTCAGGAGTTTGCCGCTCTCTCAGACCTGCTGTCACCAGAGCTGATTGACCAGTGTCTGGCTGATACTGGCGTGGTGACTCTGCGAAAACGCCGCCTCTCTATGGAAATGATGGTCTGGGCAGTAACCGGTATGGCCCTGTTCCGCTCCCACTCCATGAATCAGATTGTCTCCCACCTTGATATTCTTCTGCCCGGAAAAAGACCTTTTGTGGCACCCAGTGCCGTTGTTCAGGCCCGTCAGCGGCTCGGGGAGGATGTTGTCCGCCTGATGTTCGAGAAAACACAACAGCTGTGGTTCGAAAAATTACCGCTGTCACACTGGAATGGACTCACGCTAATGGCCGTAGACGGCACAGTGTGGCGGACCCCTGATACACCGGAAAATGACGCTGCTTTCGGCAGGACAGCGAATGCGTATAGCTGTTCAGAATGGCCACAGGTGCGTATGGTCTGTCAGATGGAAGTCACAAGCCATCTACTCTCAGCGGTCGCTTTCACCAGCGTCACTGACAGCGGTGAAGCAGAGCTTGCTGCTCAGCTTACAGCACAAACGCCCGACCGTACCCTGACCATTATGGACAAAGGCTTTTATGCCCTGGGTCTGCTTCATCACTGGCAGTCAGCGGGAACGGAAAGACACTGGATGTTGCCTCTGCGTAAGGGAGCACAGTATCAGGTTGTCAGGAAACTGGGTGCGGGACAGGCGCTGGTTGAGCTGAAGCTGTCACCGCAGGCAAGGAAGAAATGGTGTGATGCTCCGGCGACGCTGACAGCCCGGCTGATAAGTAAAGAAGTGAACGGTAAAACGGTGCAGATACTGACCTCAATGTGTGACCCGCTGAGGTATCCGACAGCGGATATCGTGGAGCTGTACAGCCAGCGATGGGAAATAGAGCACGGGTTCAGGGAGATGAAGCAGCATCTGCTGAATAATGAACTGACGCTGAGAAGCAAAAAACCGGAACTGGTGCGGCAGGAGTTATGGGGTGTGGTACTGGCATACAACCTGCTGCGGTACATGATGGCTCAGATGGCGTACAGTCTGAAAGGAGTGGAGCCTTATCAGATGGGCTTTAAACAATCGGCCCTGTATCTGAGAAGCCAGCTCCGCATCCTGCCGGGAGTCTCACCGGGAAGGTTACCACGAGTAATAGAATAGATAGTGAGTATGGCCGCGGTGTTCGTGCTTCCGGGCAGACGAGAGAGACACTATCCGCGGGCAGTAAAAAAGAGGCCGCAACGCTATGCGTTACGGCCACCTTCAAAAGCTTAACTGACAAGCATTAAGCCGCAGGGCTCCTTTTTTATATCACTGTATTGAGATTACCTCACCAGCCGCTCCTGCGCATCGCTGATAATCCGGGCTCGCCAGTCATCAGCCGTGTTTGTTTTTCAGCTCAAAACGTGGCGATACCAGACCATAAAGCGTCCAACCGAGGAAGGTGACGATCGATCCGTACAGCATGGCTTCTTCGCCGGAGGAGTAGAGCGCGTAAAAGCTATACAGTGCGCCGATAAAGGCCACAACGTTGGCGGATTTGGCTTTCGCCGGATTGACGTTCGCCATTTTCTGGATAATCACCAACGCGGCCATCGATAGAATATACGGGATGATATTGGTCACTACCGCCAGGTTTACCAGCACATTGAACTGGCTGTTCAGCGACGGACTGATAGTCATCAGCGCGAGTCCGCTCTGGATAATCACGATAGTCAGCATACCCTGAACCGGTGCGTCCACTTTTGTGACCCGAGAGAAGATTTTCGGGAAATAGCCTTCATCGGCCGATGATTTAAAGACCTGGGCGATAGTGAACTGCCAGCCGAGCAGCGAGCCGCAGCAGGACATCACCATCAGGGCCATGATGACCTTACCCACTTCCGGAGTAAACATCTGCGCGAAGGCCAGACCGAACGGCGCCGTGGAGTTAGCTAAATCCATATTTGGCACAATTCCGGCAATTACGTTGGTTGAGACGATATAAATTACCGCCGCACCCAGCGTACCTCCCAGCACCGCGATCGGCACGTTGCGTTCCGGATTTTCCACGACTTCGGCGTTGGCGCAGGCCGACTCCAGCCCGAGGAAGGCCCACAGCGTCATCGCAATGGAAGAACCAACGGCCGAGAAGAACGGCACGTGGTGAGGATTCCATGAGCTGGCGTAGAGCGTCGGGCTAAACCAGAACCAGCCGATGACGCACAGACCGACAACCGGAATGATCACCCCCCAGACGGTGATACTACTGATCTGCCCGGTAATGCGCGCGCCGCCAAAATTGGCGACGGTGCACAACCACAGCACGCCGATAGTAGTGAGACCGATCTGTACCGGCGACAGCGCGGCGCCGAACAGCTCAGTGCCGTAGCCGACGGCGGAGATCGCGATTGCGACGTTGGCAATCAGCAGCGAAACGCCATAGGTATAGTTGGCCATAAAGTTGCCGGATTTACCGAACGCATACTCGGCGTAGCCGCCCATCCCACCGGACTTACGGCTGAACATCCCGCACTTAGCGAATGCCCACGCCAGCGCCATTGAACCTACGGCGGTCACCAACCATGAAATGATCGAGATGGTACCCACCTCCGCAAGCTTGGTCGGCAGCATAATGATCCCGGAGCCCATCATATTCACGATGGTCAGAATGGTGAGCTGGACAACGCCCATTTTGTTAGACTTAGGCTTGCTCATAGCTTTTCCCCTTTCAGCAGGGCGCGCCGGGGGGCGCATTGCTGAATGACGTAGCACCATACCTGCTTACGGCCGTCCTGCTCCTGGATATACACACCCTGCAATTCAGGCGCAAAACCTGGCAACAGATTGATCCCTTCTTCCAGCGCGCTGAAATAACGCAGCGCTGAGCCACCCCAGACTTCGCCGGGTACAACGCAAAGAACGCCCGGCGGGTAAGGAAGCGCGCCTTCCGCCGCAATTCTTCCTTCCGCATCCGCAAGGCGAACCAGTTCAACCTCTCCGCGCAGATAGGCGTAGTTGGCCTGTTGAGGATTCATGCTGACGCGGGGAAAGTGCGTTTTGCGGAACATCTCTTTTTGCAGCTGTTTCACATTGTGGCGGGAATAAAGATTGTGCATCTCCTTGCACAGCTGGCGCAGGGTGCAACCGGCATAACGCGCTTCATGTTGCCGGTAGATTGATGGCAGAACGTCGGCCAGTGGCACGTCGGACGCCAGCAGGCTTTCGAAACGCACCAACAGGGCAACGAGCTGCTGCAGCTTGGCCATATCTTCCGCAGGCGTCAGCAGAAAAAGGATCGAGTTGAGGTCACATTTCTCCGGGACAACGCCGTTTTCACGCAGGAAGTTGGCGAGAATGGTTGCCGGTACGCCAAAGTCATCATATTCGCCGCTGCGCGCATTGATACCGGGCGTGGTGAGCAGAAGTTTGCAGGGATCAACGAAATATTGTTGTTCCGCATAGCCCTCGAATGCATGCCACTGCTCGCCGGGGACAAAGTGGAAGAAATGCAGGTCGTTGGCGATTTGCTCGGTGGGGTAAGATGCCCAGGGTTTACCATCGACCGTTTCCGGTACAAACGGTCGAATATGCTGACAGTTATCGAGGATCAGCTTGCGCGCATCAATGCCGTTCGCCACACAATTCATCCACATGTTACGTCCGCCGAGCCCCTCATGCATTTTGGCGTTGATATCAAGTGCCGCGAAGAGCGGATAGAACGGGCTGGTGGAAGCGTGCATCATGAAGGCGTTATTCATGCGTTTATGCGGCACGTAGCGCGGCTGTCCTTTGATATGGCTGTCTTTTTTATGAATCTGTGAGGTCTGGGAGAAGCCGGCCTGTTGCTTGTGCACGGACTGGGTGACCAAAATACCCGGATCGTTCTCATTCAGTTCTAATAACAGCGGAGAGCAATCGGCCATCATCGGAATGAACTGTTCATAACCCACCCAGGCGGAGTCAAACAGAATGTAGTCGCATAGATGGCCAATCTTATCAACGACCTGACGGGCGTTATAAACAGTACCGTCATAGGTTCCAAGCTGAATGACCGCCAGGCGGAAGGGGCGTGCGTCCGTGGCCCGCTGCGGCGCGACTTCGCAAATAAGCTCTCGCAGGTAGCCCTCTTCAAAGCAATGGGCGTCAATCCCGCCGATAAAACCATAGGGGTTACGCGCTGTCTCCAGGTAGACCGGAGTGGCGCCGGCCTGCAGCAAGGCGCCGTGATGGTTGGATTTATGGTTATTACGGTCAAAGAGCACCAGGTCACCCGGGGTTAGCAGGGCATTAAGTACAACCTTGTTGGATGATGATGTCCCGTTGAGGACAAAATAGGTTTTATCAGCGTTAAAGACTTTCGCCGCGTGCTGCTGGGCGATGCAGGGCGCGCCTTCATGAATAAGCAGGTCCCCCATGGCCACATCGGCGTTGCACAGGTCGGCACGGAAAAGCGTCTCTCCAAAGTACTCAACGAACTGATTTCCCGCGGGGTGGCGCCGGAAAAACTCGCCTCCTTGATGGCCGGGACAATCAAAAGCGCTGTTACCCTGATTGACATAATCGACCAGGGCGCGGAAGAAAGGCGGACGCAGCTGGGTTTCATAGTGACTGGCCGCGGTTTCCAACTGGCGGCTGTAGAATGCGCAGCGCGCTTCGTTGTGTTCGAAAACACCCGATATACGCGGTAGATATTCCGGCGGCACCCGCTCTTCGCCATGCGTCGTAACGAAGACCGGGATGCCATAGCCTGTTGCATCGATTTTGTCGAGTTTTCCTTCTTCAATATCACTGATGGAGAGTACCACTGCAGCAATATCAATAAAGTTTGTCTCATTAACATTAATGATGCTGCGCTGCGTAGAAAAACTATCCGGGCAGAGGCGACTTACGGCTACTTTTAATTTTGACATTTTTCAACTCTTTATTTTTGGTAATGGCTGGCCCTCAATTTCTCGTGTGAGAAATTGATATCTCCGGAAAAAAAGCAAAACCATCTCGCTGATAATAAAATCAGTAAATTGCTTTTTTTAGATACAATAAACCCTACCGTGTCCGGTCATGGCTAATTCAGGGTTTATGTGGGTGAGCACCACGGAATGCAGGAACTTCCCCATATCACAAGGGATCGGGAAGACATGTATGCTGAGTGCCCGAAGCCAGAAGGCTATCGGGCATTAAAGAAATGAAAATCGAAGCTATTGCGGTGAGAGAACATCATAATATGCGTTGTACGCCTTATATGAGGCATTAGTCGGTTATTGTTTTCCATTTTTAACGTTCCTTTCATTTTCTGTTGAAAGTGCAGTCATTCTATTTGCAAAACTGATAGTTTCCGTGAAGTTGATCAATAAAATAGATCGATGACAATATATATGACTGGTTTTTGTTGCATTATTGTTATGATATTCTTTATTGTTTTTGTTTTGTTGGTTTTTTGTTGCATTATGAAAGAAAAATGATTCATTGCCGGGGAAATATTATTTCCTCAGCAATGAGTTTTTCCTGAAAATAAAATTATTTTTATTAAAAATAAATGAAAAAGAATTTACGGCATAAACCGATAGCCGATGCCGGTCTCGGTCAGCAGATGCTGCGGCCGCGCGGGATCAACCTCCAGCTTTTGCCGCAGATGTCCCATATAAATTCGCAGATAGTGGCTGTGTTCCACCGCGTTTGGCCCCCAAACGTGATTCAGCAGATGGCGCTGGGTCAGCACCTTGCCGGCATTATTCAGCAGCACAGCCAGCAGGCGGAACTCAATCGGGGTCAGATGAATCTCCTCTTCGCCGCGAAGGATGCGCCGCGCCGGGATATCAACCTGGATAGTCGAAAAGCGGACGATGGGCTCATCGGCCTGGGCGCCGGCGTGACGGCGCAGCGCGACCCGCAGCCGCGCCTGCAGTTCACCAATGCCAAACGGCTTACTCAAGTAGTCATCGGCGCCGGCATCCAGCGCGGCAATTTTATCCTGTTCTTCCGTACGCGCCGACAGCACGATAATCGGCATTTGGCTCCACTGGCGCACTTCGCGAATAAAATCGCCGCCGTCGCCATCGGGAAGGCCAAGGTCAAGGATTGTCAGATCAGGCTTGCGGGTTGCGGCTTCGAGAAGACCGCGCTGCAGCGTTTCGGCTTCAAATACGCGCATGCCGTCGGCTTCCAGCGCGGTGCGCAGAAAGCGACGAATAGCATGTTCATCTTCAATAATAAGAACGTTGATCACGGTTCCTCGGCTAGTGCTTGCAGTCAGGTCAGGCGTCGCCGCACCACTCATCCAGCTCCGGCGGCGCTTCTCGCGGCAGTGTAACACGGAAGCAGGCGCCGCCCTCAGGGCGCGTGTGCGCGGCGATGGTGCCGCCGTGGACCTCGACGATCGCCTGGCAGATTGCCAGCCCCAGCCCTACGCCCGGGATCGCGGACTCCTTATGACCGCGGGCGAACTTATCAAAGATAGCCTGCTCCTGACCCTGCGGGATCCCCGGGCCGTTATCCCACACGTCGAGCAGCAGCCGGCGATCGTCGGCCTGCGCCGTAATGCCGATTTGCGCCTGCGATCCGGCGTACTTCAGCGCATTCTCCAGCAGATTGATCAGCACCCGCTCAAACAGCGGCCCGTCAACGTGAACCAGCAGCAGCGGGTCGGGCAGCGCCGAGCTGAATGCGCTGGCAGCCGAGGCCCGGCTCCAGCATCCGCAGCGCGCTGCCGATCACCTCTTCGAGGGTGAGCCACTCTTTGTGTAAATTAAAGCCGCCGGACTGGATCCGCGCCATATCCAGCAGATTATTCACCAGCCGGGTGGTGTTGAGCACGTGCTGGCGAATTTCGTTGGCCTGCGGCGCGTGCTTCGAGCCTTCGCTGGCCAGGTCGAGGGTCAGAATTTCCGCCTGACCGAAGAGGATCGTCAGCGGGGTGCGTAAATCATGCGACAGCGCCGCCAGTAGGGAGTTACGCAGACTTTCGCGTTCGCTGTTAAGCCGGGCCTGCTCTTCGCTGGCGCTGAGCGTCAGTCGCTCAAGGGCGCTGGCCACCAGCAGGGTAAAGGTCTCCAGCAGGCGCTGCTGCTCGGGGATCATCAGCTGGCGCAGGTTATCCGGCTCAACTACCAGCAGCCCCCAGCTGCGGGCGGCGCTTTTCAGCGGCAGAATCTGATAGGGAACGCCGGGCAGCGTATCGGTACCGGCGCCGGCGGGCTGGCCTTTATCGAAGCTCCAGCGCGCAATCGCATCATCCCACGAGGTGAGCCCCGTCTGCCGGGTCAGCGGGCGTAGAGCCCCGCTATCGTCGGGCAGCAGGAGCTGGCCGCGGGCGTGGAAAGTCGAGGCGATAAAGCGCTCGCTGGTCAGGGCGATATCCTCCCGGCTGCGCCCGACCGCCAGCGCTTTTGACATCTCATACAGATGGCGGGTGCGCTGCTCGCGGTAGCGGGCCACGCGGGCCTGGTAGCGCACGCCAGCGGTAAGGTTGCCGATCACCAGGCCAACGGTGAGCATGACCCCGAAGGTCAGGAGATACTGGACGTCGGAAACCGCCAGCGTCCCGCGCGGGGCGATAAAGAACAGATCGAAGCTGACGACGTTGATAACCGTCGCCAGCACCGATGGCCAGCGGCCGTACAGCAGGGCGATAACCACCACCCCGAGCAGATAGATCATCACCAGGTTAGCAGCCTCAAAGGCCACCAGCCACTGCATGGCGACGAGCGTAATTACCGCGCAGATGGCCACCGCGACGCAGCAGCCCTGTAGCTGCAGCCGCCACTTATCCATCGCGGTGCGGCTATCGCCGGCGCGGGCGGGCAGGGGGGGGCTCTTTTCATCAAGGGCAATAACCACCAGATCGAGGTCCGGCGCGTGGCGGGCCAGGCGGTCGGCAAAGCCCCGCCGATCCCACCAGCGGCGCTGCCGCTGACGGCCAATAACGATCTTGCCGAGGTTATGCTCGCGGGCGTAGTGCAAAACCGCTTTCTCTTCCGAAGGATCGGACAAGGTGGCGGTCTCCGCGCCCAGCTCCTGGGCGAGCCTCAGCGCCGCAAGGATCGATCGCCGCCTGGCTTCCGGCAGGCGATGCAGCGAGGGGGTTTCAACGTAGACCGCGTGCCAGACGCTGCCGAGCCTGGCCGCCAGGCGGGCGGCGGCGCGTACCAGCTTCTCGCTGCCGGTATTGTGGCCAATGCACAGCAGGATGGCGTCGCGGGTGTGCCAAACCTTCTCCTGACCCTGGCGGTCGCGCCAGGCGCGCATCTGCTCATCGACCCGGTCGGCGGTGCGGCGCAGCGCCAGCTCGCGCAGGGCAATCAGGTTGCCTTTGCGAAAGAAGTTTTCGATGGCGCGTTCGGCCTGGCCGCCGATATACACCTTGCCCTCGTTGAGGCGCTGGCGGAGATCGTCGGGCGGGAGGTCGACCAGCACCACGTCATCGGCGGCATCAAAGAACGGATCGGGGACGGTTTCGCGGACCTGCACGCCGGTGATGCCGCTGACCACGTCGTTCAGGCTTTCCAGATGCTGGACGTTAACGGTGGTAAAGACGTCGATTCCGGCTTCCAGCAGCTCTTCGACGTCCTGCCAGCGTTTGGGGTGGCGTGAGCCGGGGGCGTTGCTGTGCGCCAGCTCATCGACCAGAATCAGCGCCGGACGGCGGGCCAGGGCTGCGTCGAGATCGAATTCGTGAACGTAGCGCCCGCGGTGGGAGAAACGGCGCGGGGGGAGGGTGCTCAGCCCCTCCAGCATCGCCGCCGTCTCTTGACGGCCGTGGGTTTCCGCCACGCCAATCAGAATATCGAGCCCTTGGGCGCGCAGCCGCTGCGCCTCCGCCAGCATCGCCCAGGTTTTACCGACGCCCGCGCAGGCGCCAAAGAACACCTTCAGCTTACCGCGATGCGGCTCGGCGGCGTGTTGCAACAGACGGTCAGGGTCCGGGCGCAGCGGCTCGTCACTCATTTTTAGTTATCCTTCAGGGCATCCAGCGCCATATTCAGCTGCAGTATATTTACCACAGGTTGGCCGAGAAAACTGACCAGCGGTTTTTGCGTCGCCTCATTCACCAGCCGGGTGACCTGCTCCGCGCTCAGACTGCGGGCTTTGGCGATGCGCGGAACCTGCCACAGCGCCGCCGCCGGAGTCAGGCCGTTATCCAGCCCGCTCGCCGAGGCGGTGACCAGCTCCACCGGCACCCGTGGGCTGGCGTCCGGGTTGGCGCGGCGCAGCGCCGCGACCCGTTCGCCGATGGCTTTATCCAGCGCCGGGTTGCTGGCGGCGAGGTTGCTTCCGCCGGACGCCAGCGGACTGTCCGCCGTCTGGGCGATGGCAGAAGGCCGCCCCTGGAAATAGCCTGCGGCGGTAAAGTTTTGCCCAATCAGGCTAGAACCGCGCACCTCGCCATCAATGCGGATCAGCGAGCCGTTGGCCTGCCGGGGGAACCACCACTGCCCCAGAGCGGTGGTGAGCAGCGGATAGAGCCCGCCGGTGAGCAGCGTTAACAGAATAAATAGCACAACGGCCGGACGAATGAATGACATGGTATTTTCCTCACACCAACCCGGTCAGGGTCAGCAGCAGATCGATGATTTTGATGCCGATAAACGGCACCAGCAGCCCGCCAAGACCGTAGACCCATAGGTTACGGCGCAGCATGGCCGACGCCGACAGCGGGCGATAGCTCACGCCTTTCAGCGCCAGCGGGATCAGGAAGACGATAATCAGCGCGTTAAAGATAACCGCGCTGAGGATCGCCGATGACGGCGAGTGCAGGCGCATCACGTTGAGCATGGCGAGCTGCGGGTAGACGGCGGCGAAAGCGGCCGGAATAATGGCAAAATATTTCGCCACGTCGTTGGCGATGCTGAAGGTGGTTAACGAACCCCGGGTCATCAGCATCTGCTTACCGATATGCACCACCTCAATTAATTTGGTCGGGTTGGAGTCGAGGTCGACCATGTTGCCGGCCTCTTTTGCCGCCTGGGTACCGGAGTTCATCGCCACCGCGACGTCGGCCTGGGCCAGCGCCGGGGCATCGTTGGTACCGTCGCCGGTCATCGCCACCAGCCGACCTTCGGACTGGTACTGGCGAATCAGCGCCAGCTTGGCTTCCGGCGTGGCTTCGGCGAGAAAATCATCGACCCCCGCTTCGGCGGCAATCGCCGCCGCGGTCAGGCGGTTATCGCCGGTGATCATCACCGTTTTGATGCCCATCTTGCGCAGCTGGGCAAAGCGCTCCTTGATCCCGCCTTTGACGATGTCTTTCAGCGAGATAACCCCGAGCACGCGCTCGCGTTCGGCCACCACCAGCGGCGTGGCGCCGAGACGGGCGACCTCTTCCACCTGTTTGTCGACGTCCGCCGGGAAGTGGCCGCCGTTGGCCTCGACGTGGCGACGAATGGCATCGACCGAGCCTTTGCGGATCATGCGCTGGTCGATGTTGATGCCGCTCATCCGCGTTTGGGCGGTGAACGGCACAAAGGTCGCCTGCAGCGACTGCAGGTCGCGTTCGCGCAGATTGAACCGCTGTTTAGCCAGCACCACGATGCTGCGGCCTTCGGGCGTCTCATCCGCCAGGGAGGAGAGCTGCGCCGCATCGGCAAGGATTCGCTCCTCCACGCCGCGGGCCGGCAGGAAGGCCGAGGCCTGACGGTTGCCGAGGGTGATGGTGCCGGTTTTATCCAGCAGCAGAACGTCAACGTCGCCGGCGGCTTCAACCGCGCGTCCGCTGGTGGCGATAACGTTCGCGCCCAGCATGCGGCTCATCCCGGCGACGCCGATGGCCGACAGCAGGCCGCCGATGGTGGTGGGGATCAGGCATACCAGCAGCGCCACCAGTACCGTTACGCTGACCGCATTGCCGCTCCACGCGGAGAAGGGCCAGATAGTGGCGGTGGCCAGCAGGAACACCAGCGTCAGGGCGATCAGCAGGATCGTCAGCGCGATCTCGTTCGGCGTTTTGCGCCGCTGGGCGCCTTCCACCATCGCGATCATCCGGTCAAGGAAGGTTTCGCCGGGGTTGACGCTGCAGCGGATCACCAGCCAGTCGGAGAGAATGCGCGTCCCGCCGGTGACCGACGCGAAGTCGCCGCCGGATTCGCGGATCACCGGCGCCGATTCCCCGGTGATGGCGCTCTCATCCACCGAAGCGCCGCCTTCGATCACTTCGCCATCGCAGGGAATGATATCGCCGGCTTCCACCAGCACCACGTCGCCTTTGCGCAGATCCTCGGCCGGAATATGGTCGATCCGGGCATCGTGCTGCGGGGCGCGCAGTTTACGGGCGAATGAGGTCTTTTTGACGCCTTTCAGGCTGTTGGCCTGGGCTTTACTGCGCCCCTCCGCCATAGCTTCGGCAAAGTTAGCGAACAGCACGGTAAACCACAGCCAGATGCTCACGGCGGCGGTAAAACCGGCGCTGCCGGCAATATGCCCGCTGGCCATGCCGATGGCGAGCAGGGTGGTGAGCAGGCTGCCGATCCAGACAATGAACATCACCGGGTTACGCCACTGCACCGCAGGGTTGAGCTTTTTCACCGCGTCCAGCAGCGCCTGGCGCACCAGCGTCGGCTCCAGCAGGGCTAATTGTTTGCGACTCATAACAGGTTGCTCCGCATCGCTTAAAGTAAGGAGAAGTGTTCCGCCAGCGGGCCGAGCGCCAGCGCGGGGATAAAGGTCAGGGCGCCAACCAGCAGCACGGTCCCGATCAGCAGGCCGATAAACAGCAGATCATGGGTGGCGAGCGTGCCGGTACTGGCGGGCTGAATTTTCTTGCCGGCCAGCGAGCCGGCAATCGCCATCACCGGAACGATGACCGCAAAACGACCGACCAGCATGCAGAACGCCAGCAGCAGGTTCCAGAACGGGGTGGCCGCGCTCAGGCCGCCGAAGGCGCTGCCGTTGTTATTGGCCGCCGAAGTGACGGCGTACAGCACCTCGCTAAAGCCGTGCGGGCCGGGGTTAAACATCGCCGCCCGTCCGGCATCGGTCATCATCGCCAGCGCGGTGCCGAGCAGAACCAGGGTCGGGGTAACGAGGATCGCCAGGGCGATCATTTTCATCTCGCGCACGTCGATCTTTTTACCCAGATACTCCGGCGTTCGGCCGATCATCAGTCCGGCGATAAACACCGCCAGCATGACGAACAGCAGCATGCCGTACAGCCCCGAGCCCACGCCGCCGAAGACCACTTCGCCGATCTGCATCAGCCACATCGGCACCATGCCGCCCAGCGCGGTAAAGGAGTCATGCATGGCGTTCACCGCGCCGCAGGAGGCGGCGGTGGTCACCACCGCAAACAGGCTGCTGGCTAAAATGCCAAAGCGGCTCTCTTTGCCTTCCATATTCGCGCTGCTATCGGCGCCAAGCGCTAGCAGGTGCGGGTTGCCGTGGGTTTCCGCCCACATCACCACCGCCGCGCAGACGATAAAGATAAGCGTCATGGCCCACAAAATTGCCCGCCCCTGACGGCGATCGCCCACCGCCTCGCCGAAGGCAAAGCACAGCGCCGCCGGGATCAGGAAGATCGCCAGCATCTGCACCATATTGCTCAGCGCCGTCGGGTTTTCGAACGGGTGCGCCGAGTTGGCGTTAAAGAATCCGCCGCCGTTAGTCCCCAGCATTTTAATGGCTTCCTGCGACGCCACCGGCCCCATCGGCAGCGACTGGCGCACGCCTTCCAGGGAGGTGAAGTCCTGGTACGGCAGCAGATTTTGCGGCACGCCCTGTTGAATAAAGAACAGGGCGAGCAGCAGCGAGATCGGCAGCAGCAGCCAGAGCGTGATGCGGGTGAGGTCGACCCAGGCGTTGCCGAGGGTGCTCACCTGCTGGCGTGACCAGGCGCGGGTGAAGGCGAAGATCACCGCGATACCGGTTGCCGCTGAGAGGAAGTTCTGCACCGCCAGGCCCACCATCTGGCTGAGATAGCTCATGGTGGTTTCACCGGCGTAGGCCTGCCAGTTGGTGTTGCTGACAAAGCTCACCGCCGTGTTCAGCGCCAGGTCCCAGGAGAGACCGGGCAGATGCTGAGGGTTCAGCGGCAGCGATCCCTGCAGCAGCAGCTGAACAAACAGCGCCGCCAGTCCGAGGGCGTTAAACAGCAGAATGGCGAAGAGATACTGATACCAGTTCATCTCCTGCGAACGAATACCCGCGATGCGCCAGATCCCGCGCTCGATGCCGGCAAGGCCGGGCGGCGGGGTATCGGCGATCATCCTGGCAAGCGCCGTTCCCAGCGGGCGCGCCAGAACCATCAGCAGCCCAATAAAGCTGGCGATAAGTAAAAATCCTTGAGCGGCCATCAGAATGCCTCCGCGTTGATCAGGGCATAAACCAAATAAGCCAGCAACAGGAACACCAGCGCCACGCCAGCGATTACGCCTGCACTCACAATCCACCTCCGGGTGTATTTACGATTTACCCGCAGGATAGGAATTACGGCGCAAAGATTTTGCAAAAATCGGCGCGGACGGTGTAAAAAAAGTATAAAAATACCAAAGACCATAATTTAACTAATGGTTAGTATTAATTTAACTTTTCTGTAACTCAATTACCGGATGAATGTAAATAAAGGCTAAATAGTCCGTTTTTAGTGGTCGGATGAGTAGTAAAATTACAGCCAAAGCGCTATTATTTTGCGCAGAGAAACATTGATACTTTACCGGCGCAGCTTGCCGGCCTGACATAAGGGAGAGAAATTATGACGTTATACAAAACCTATCCTGCTCACGTAGTCTTCTTACGTCGCGCTTTCGCCGTCGTGGCCGGCGTTGCGGCACTGCCGGTAATGCTGTTGTGGAAAGACAGATCCCGCTACTACAGTCTGGCTGCACCGCGTATGGACGAAGACCAGCGAACAGCCGGTATGGATGGCGCAGGCCGAAAAGGCCGCCGCTGATTTTTACTGATCGCCATCCCGTCGACTGACAAAGCAACCGCCGGTTTTCCGGCGGTTTTTTTCGCCCGTTGTGGCCTACACTGATAGCTCTTTAACGATAAAGGAGCCGTCATGAGCGATAACTGGCTAGAGGATGATGACAAAACCCGGCTTTACACCCTGCGCGAGCTGGATAATCTGCGCCGCGATGGGCTGACCCGGGGCCGGCTGATGGATTTTCACAGCCGCTATAAGCTGTTACTGCTGGCCCATTCACAGCCTGAATACCGCCAGATTGGTCCCTTCGTGGCGGAGATCGCCCGCTGGCCGTCGCTGGAGGCGTTTTTTGTTGCCTACCGCGAGCGGCTGGTGAAGCTGCTGGCCCATCCCTCCACCCGCGCCAATCACACCAACGTGCTGATGCACGTTCAGGGCTATTTCCGCGAACATTTGACCGCGCAGGAGAAGCAGGAGCTGACCTCGCTGATTGACCAGTATCGCCGCGGCGAGCAGCCGCTGCTTGCGCCGGTGCGCCTCCTCCAACACTATATGAACGAATTCCCCGATCCCTGGCTCGCCGGCCAGCGCTATTTCAATCCCTGGCCCGAGTTGCAGGACTAACGAGACGCTATTAAGAGCAGGAGTTTTATGGCCACCCATCTGGTCTGGTTTCGCGCGGATCTGCGCATTCACGATAATTTGGCGCTGGCAGCGGCCTGCCACGATCCCGACGCCAGGGTTCTGGCGCTATTTATCGCCACGCCCGAACAGTGGCGTCAGCACGGGATGGCGCCGCGTCAGGCGGCGTTTATGGTCAGCCATTTGCGCAGCCTGCAGGCCGCGCTGGCCGAGCGCGGTATCGCCCTGCAGGTGGCGCAGGCGACCGATTTTGCCGCCAGCGTCGCCCTGCTGGCGAGATTCTGCGAGGAGCAGCAGGTCAGCCATCTGTTTTACAACTATCAGTATGAAATCAACGAGCGTCAGCGCGACGCGGCGGTGGAGAAAACGCTGGGCCGCGTGCTGTGCCAGGGATTTGACGACAGCCTGCTGCTGGCGCCCGGCAGCGTGCTGACCGGCAGTCGTGAAATGTATAAGGTGTTCACGCCGTTCAAAAACGCCTTTATCCGCCGTCTGCGCGAGATGCTGCCGGAGTGCGTGGCGGCGCCGAAGGTGCGTAAAAACGGGCCGCTGACGCCCGCTGCCCTGCCGGAGATTGACTACCCGCAGACGGCGTTCGACCCGCTGCTGTTTGCCGGCGATGAAAAAGCGGCCATCGCCAGCCTGCGCGCTTTTTGCCAGCAGAAGGCCGCCGATTATGACCAGCAGCGCGACTTTCCGGCGCTGGAGGGCACCAGCCGGCTTTCGCCGTGCCTGGCGATTGGCGCGCTCTCGCCGCGCCAGTGCCTGCATCGTCTGCTGGCGGAGCAGCCCGGCGCGCTGGACGGCGAGGGTGGGGCGGTATGGCTCAACGAGCTTATCTGGCGCGAGTTCTATCGCCACCTGATGGTTTACTACCCGGCGCTGTGCAAGGGGCGGCCGTTTATCGCCTGGACCGACAGGGTGGCGTGGCTCGACGATGAGCCGGGGCTGCAGGCATGGCAGGAGGGGCGCACCGGCTTTCCGATTGTCGATGCCGCGATGCGTCAGCTCAACGCGACGGGCTGGATGCACAACCGCCTGCGGATGATTGTCGCCAGCTTTTTGGTTAAGGATCTGCGCGTCGACTGGCGCGCCGGCGAGCGCTATTTCATCAGCCAGCTGATCGACGGCGATTTAGCCGCCAATAACGGCGGCTGGCAGTGGGCGGCGTCGACCGGGACCGACGCGGCGCCCTATTTCCGCATTTTCAACCCCACGACCCAGGGCGAGAAGTTCGATAAAGCGGGAAGGTTTATTCGCCAATGGCTGCCGGAGCTGACAGCGGTGCCGGAAAAGGCCCTGCACCAGCCGTGGGTCTGGGCCGATAAGCAGGGCGTAACCCTGGCGTATCCGCGCCCGCAGGTCGATCACAAGCAGGCGCGGCTGGAGACGCTGGCCGCCTGGGAGGCCGCCAGCAAAGGCGCTACTCCAGCGCCAGGCGGCGGGTCCTGACCCGCAGGGAGTGATAGAGCCAGATTGCCAACATCAGGCCGACGCAGGCCAGCGAGCCCCAGGTAATCTGGCTGAAGACGTCGATATAGGCCTCAATCGCATAGTGTGCCGCCCCGGCCGCATCGAACGAACCCTGGGACGTCTGGTCGGCGATAACCCCCGCCAGATAGTTGGCGATGGCGCCGGAGAGCAGCATATAGATGCCGGTCAGCACGCCGGTGACGCCGGGTATTTCAATCCGCGTAATCTGCGACATCGCCACCGGATCGATAAACAGTTCGGCAAAGCCCATAACCGCCAGCCCCAGTACCATCAGCGGCATTGAGGAGTGGCCGTAGGTTGCCGACCAGCGGGCGCTCAGCGTCAGGATACAAAAACCGGCGCTCATCAGGCCAAGGCCCAGCGCAAATTTGCCCCAGATGCGCACGGTGCGGTTGCCGCTAATATTCTCTTTAACCAGCCACGCCAGAACCATCCCGCAGAGCATCACCGCAAAGGCGTTCACCGACTGGAACATCGCGGTCGGGACTTCGTAGTTCATCACGTGGCGGTTAACGAAGCGGTCGATGTAGAGGCTGATGGAGCTGCCGCCCTGCTGGGCGAAGGCCCAGAACAGCAGGCTGAAGCCGGTCAGGATGATAATCAGCCGCAGATCCCGGCGCTGCCTGGCGGTTTCCGCCCGCAGATAGATTCTTGCCAGCACCGCCAGGCCAACGACGGTGGCGACGATCAGCGCATAGACCGACCACTCCTGCCAGAACAGCACGGTAATCAGCAGCGGGGTGGCCACCAGCACCACCAGCAGCCAGCCCCAGTTCGGCAGCATAAAGCGGCGGGCGCGCAGCGCCTCGCGATTGACGCCGGCGGTGTGGCGAAAATGACGGCTGCCGCAGAGGAAAATCACCAGCCCGGCGATCATGCCGATGGCCGCCAGCGCGAAGCCCATCGCCCAGCTGTACTCTTCCTGCACGTATCCGCAGGCGATAGGCGCGATAATCGAGCCGATATTGCCCGCGGCGTACATCAGCGAGAAGCCGCCGTCGCGGCGCGGATCGGCCGGTTCGTACAGCTCGCCGAGCAGGCAGCTCGACGTTGGACTTAAACAGTCCGTAGCCGCAAACGATAATCGCCAGCGACAGGTAGAGGAAGGTGGGGGCGATTTCGCTGGCGCCGAGCACCAGGTGGCCAATGGCCATCAGCAGCGCGCCGATCATCACCGCCATGCGGTTGCCTAACAGCTTATCGGCGAGAAAGCCGCCGAGGATCGGCGTGACGTAAACCAAAGAACAGTAGGCGCTGAAGAGGGCGTAGGCGTGGTTATCATCATATTTAAGCTGATTAGTGAGATACAAAATCAGCAGCGCCCGCATACCGTAAAAACTGAAATATTCCCAGATTTGCAGCGCGACGACGTAGTAGATGGCGCGCGGCTGCGATGATTGTGTGTTCATGTAACGCTCAGTTCCTGCCGTAAAACGAAAGTCGATCTTCCTGTATGAATAGCGCTTAGGTAGTGGAATTCATGGTTTCAAAGGCTTTCTGATTATTTAATATGCTGTAATAGTGCATAAATATACACGAATGCGCGATGGAGAGGGTAGACAAATTGCGGTTTTAAGTTAAAAGTCAAAATAGAGGGCGTCGCGAGCGGGCTATCGACGATCGGCGCGGTTATCGTTATGTTATCTTTGCAGATAACCTGACGACCTGAAGGAGCGGTAATGAAAAATAGCGAACTGGAACAACTCATTAACGAAAAGCTTAACAGCGCGACGTTCAGCGACTATGCGCCGAACGGCCTGCAGGTGGAAGGTCGCGAGACGGTGCAAAGAATCGTTACCGGCGTAACCGCCAGCCAGGCGCTGCTGGATGAGGCCGTGCGCCTGCAGGCGGATGCGGTAATTGTCCATCACGGCTATTTCTGGAAGGGCGAGGCGCCGGCTATCCGCGGCATCAAGCGCCAGCGCCTGAAAACCCTGCTGGCCAACGATATCAACCTCTACGGCTGGCACCTGCCGCTGGATGCTCATCCTGAACTGGGCAATAACGCGCAGCTGGCCCAGCTGCTGGGTATCACCATTATGGGGGAAGTTGAGCCCCTGGTGCCGTGGGGCGAACTGTCGATGCCGGTCTCCGGCCTCGAGCTGGCCTCGTGGGTTGAAGCGCGTCTGGGACGTAAACCGCTGTGGTGCGGCGATACCGGGCCGGAAAAAGTTTCGCGGGTGGCGTGGTGCACCGGCGGCGGCCAGGGCTTTATCGACAGCGCGGCGCGCTTTGGCGTCGATGCCTTTATCACCGGCGAAGTCTCGGAACAAACCATTCACTCGGCGCGCGAGCAGTCGCTGCATTTTTATGCCGCCGGGCACCATGCCACCGAGCGCGGCGGCATTCGCGCCCTCAGCGAATGGCTGACGGAAAATACCGATCTGGACGTCACGTTTATTGATATCCCTAACCCGGCCTGAGGGAGAGAGAAAAGTGCAGCGAGCGCGTTGTTATCTGCTAGGCGAAACGGCGGTGGTTCTCGAGCTGGAGCCTCCGGTGACGCTGGAAAGTCAAAAGCGCATCTGGCGTCTGGCCCAGCGGCTGGCGGACCATGAAGATGCGGTGGATGTTATACCGGGCATGAACAATATCACCGTGGTGCTGCGCCACCCGCAGCTGATGGCGTGGGATGCGATTGAACGTTTGCAGCGCTGGTGGGAAGAGAGCGAAGCCCTTGAGCCCGAGTCGCGGGAGATTGCGATCCCGGTTATCTACGGCGGAGAGGCGGGGCCCGACCTCGGCGAGGTGGCGCGCCACTGCGGGCTGACGGAGAAGCAGGTGGTGGAGCTGCACTCGTCGGTGGAGTACGTGGTGTGGTTTCTCGGCTTCCAGCCGGGTTTTCCCTATCTCGGCGGTCTGCCGGAGCGGCTGGCGACGCCGCGTCGCGCCGAGCCGCGTCTGCAGGTTGCTGCGGGTTCAGTCGGTATCGGCGGCGCGCAAACCGGCATCTATCCGCTGGCGACGCCGGGCGGCTGGCAGCTGCTGGGGCGGACGCCGCTGGCGCTATTTGATGCGCAGCGCGGGGAGCCGGCGCTGCTGCGCTCCGGCGACCGGGTACGCTTCGTGCCGCAAAAGGAGGGCCTATGTTGAAGATGATTCGCGCGGGGATGTACACCTCGGTGCAGGACGGTGGACGGGAAGGGCAGCGCCAGTCGGCCATCAGCCGCTGCGGCGCGCTGGATAAGCCGGCGCTGGCGATCGCTAACCTGCTGGTGGGGAATCACGCCAACGCGGCGGCCCTGGAGATCACCCTTGGGCAGGTGGATATTCAGTTTGAACGCGACTGCTGGTTTGCGCTGACCGGCGCCGCCTGTGAGGCGACGGTGGACGGCAGGCCGGTATGGATCGGCTGGCGGACGGCGGCGCAAGCGGGCCAGCATCTGGTGTTAAAGAACCCTCAGTATGGGATCCGCAGCTATCTGGCGGTGGCGGGAGGCATCGACGTACCGCTGGTGCTGGGATCGCGCAGCACGGACCTGAAGGTTGGCATTGGCGGGCTGGAAGGGCGACGTCTGCAGGACGGCGATCGACTGAAACTGGGCACAGCGGCCCGTGATTTTAGCGGCCCGCAGGGCGTCAGGCAGCTGCCGATCGGCAACCGCATTCGCGCGCTGCCGGGGCCGGAGTATCATGAATTCGACAGCGCCTCGCAGGGCGCCTTCTGGCGTTCGCCGTGGCAGCTGAGCGCGCAGAGCAACCGGATGGGTTATCGCCTGCAGGGACAGCCGCTGACGCGCACTACCGACCGCGAAATGCTCTCTCACGGCCTGCTGCCCGGCGTGGTGCAGGTGCCGCATGGCGGTCAGCCGATTGTGTTGATGAACGATGCGCAAACCACCGGCGGCTATCCGCGGATCGCGAGCATCATTGAGGCGGATATGTACCAGCTGGCGCAAATCCCGTTGGGCCAGCCGATTCACTTTGTTCCCTGTTCGCTGGAGGAGGCGCTGAAAGCGCGCGCCGACCAGCAGCGCTACCTTGACCAGCTGGCGTGGAGACTTAACGATGAAGATTGATTTAAATGCCGATCTCGGCGAAGGCTGCGCCAACGATAGCGCGCTTTTGCAGCTGATCTCTTCCGCCAATATCGCCTGCGGTTTTCACGCCGGCGATGCGCTGCTGATGCATCAGTGCGTGCGCGAGGCGCTAAAATACGGCGTTGCCGTCGGGGCGCACCCCAGCTTCCCGGACCGGGAAAACTTCGGCCGCACCGCGATGCAGCTGCCGCCGGAGACGGTTTACGTCCAGACGCTATACCAGATTGGCGCCCTGGCGGCGATAGTTCGCGCCGAGGGCGGCGAGCTGCGGCACGTTAAGCCGCACGGCATGCTGTATAACCAGGCGGCGAAAGAGGCGCCGCTGGCGGATGCGATTGCCAGAGCCGTGCGTGATTTTAATCCCGAGCTGGTGCTGGTTGGACTGGCGGGGAGCGAGCTGATTCGCGCGGCCCAGCACTACCGGCTATCCACCCGCCAGGAGGTGTTCGCCGACCGGGGATATCTGGCCGACGGTAGCCTGGTGCCGCGTTCCCAGCCCGGCGCGTTGATCGTTGATGAGGAGCAGGCGCTGGCGCAAACGCTGGAGATGGTGCAGCACCAGCGGGTGCGCAGCGTGACCGGCGAGTGGGCGCACGTCATGGCGGAAACCGTATGTCTGCACGGCGACGGGGAGCACGCGCTGGAGTTTGCCCGCCGTTTACGCGCGGCGTTTGCCGGACGCAACGTTCAGGTCAGCGCGGCGGTGGAAGAGTAGGAAGATAGTTACAACAGACTATAAAGATACCGGGAGAAGAGAAGGGAGCATGGCTGGCGTATTGATCACCGGTTTCGAGCCGTTTGGCGGCGAAACGGTTAACCCTTCGTGGGAAGTGGTAAAGCGACTCGATGGCGCTATCATTGCCGGAGAGCGCGTCGTGGCGCGGCAGTCTGCCCTGCGTTTTTAACGAGGCGCTGACGGAGCTTCACGCCGCGCTGGATGAGCTCAGGCCCGCGTTAACCCTGGCTATTGGCCAGGCGGGAGGACGGGCTGATATTACCGTTGAACGCGTGGCGATCAACATCGACGATGCGCGGATCCCGGATAATAAGGGCCAGCAGCCGATCGACGTGCCGATCGTTGACGGCGGCCCCGCAGCCTGGTTCAGCAGCCTGCCGATCAAAGCGATCGTCGCCGCGCTGCGCCAGCAGGGCATTCCCGCCTCGGTATCGCAAACGGCGGGAACCTTCGTGTGTAATCACGTGATGTACGGTCTGCTGCATAAGCTACAGGGGCAGGTCGGCGCAAAAGGCGGCTTTATTCATATTCCGTATCTGCCGGAGCAGGCTGCGGCCCATCCCGGCGAGGCGAGCATGGCGCTGGAAACGATACGAGCGGCGCTGGAAACGGCGATTGCCGTGGCCCTGACCCACGATGAAGATCTCAGCATTACCGGTGGCGCAACACACTAACAGAAGGACGATATTATGCCGGAAGGTCCGGAAATCCGCCGCGCGGCGGATAGCCTGGAGTTGGCGATTAAAGGTAAACCTCTGACCGAGGTGTGGTTTGCCTTCCCGCAGTTGCAGCCCTGGCAGTCTGAGCTGGTGGGCCAGCGGGTGACGCATATTGAGACGCGCGGCAAAGCGCTGCTGACGCACTTCTCCGGCGGGCTGACGCTCTACAGCCACAATCAGCTGTACGGCGTGTGGCGCGTAGCGGCGGCAGGCGAGCAGCCGTCGACCAACCGCATCCTGCGCGTCAGGCTGCAGACGGCGGAGAAGGCGGTGCTGCTCTATAGCGCTTCGGATATTGAAATATTGAACCCGGAGCAGCTGGCGGTACACCCTTTTTTACTCCGGGTCGGCCCCGACGTGCTGGACATGACCTTCCAGCGATCATCAGCGGCTGACGCGAGCCCAGTTCCCGGAAGCGGATTATGAGTATGTGGAGGTGGATTTTACCCTGCTGCCGCGCTCCGTTTTTCTCGGCGAAATTGATACCGGCGTCTGGCATCAGCAAGCATCGTTGATTCCGCTGGATAAGGTTGGGCTGAACATTTGTCCGCTGGATAATCCTTCCGCCCAGGCGCTGGCCAAAGAGATCTCCAGCGCGGTGCTGGTGGTACGCTCCTCCTCTCCCGTTGCCCAACTGCTGCATCAGCTCGATCTTCCGCGCCTGCAGCAGCAATCATCTCAGGTGTTCGATAGCCTCAATGACGTTCAGCTGGCGTTTCGTCTGCCCTGAGTGGGGCTCCGATAGCGCAGCCATAAAAAACGCGCCCTGAGGCGCGTTTTTTGTTGCCGCTATTCGGCCTAGTGCTTGATGTCGCACTTGAAGTCGCGTTTGTCGTAGCCGGTGTACAGCTGACGCGGACGGGCAATTTTCATGCCGTCGCTGTGCATTTCGTTCCAGTGGGCAATCCAGCCTACGGTACGCGCCATCGCGAAGATAACGGTAAACATGGAGGACGGAATCCCCATCGCTTTCAGGATGATACCGGAGTAGAAATCGACGTTCGGATAGAGTTTCTTCTCGATGAAGTAGGGGTCGTTGAGCGCAATATGCTCAAGCTCCATCGCCACTTCCAGCAGATCGTCTTTGGTGCCCAGCTCTTTCAGCACTTCATGGCAGGTTTCACGCATTACGGTGGCGCGCGGGTCGTAGTTTTTGTACACGCGGTGGCCGAAGCCCATCAGGCGGAAAGAGTCATTTTTATCTTTCGCGCGACGAACAAATTCCGGAATGTGCTCAACGGAGCTGATCTCTTCCAGCATCTTCAGCGCCGCTTCGTTCGCGCCGCCGTGCGCCGGTCCCCACAGGGAGGCGATGCCCGCAGCGATACAGGCGAACGGATTCGCGCCTGAGGAGCCTGCGGTACGTACGGTGGAGGTGGAAGCGTTCTGTTCATGGTCGGCGTGGAGGATCAGAATACGGTCCATTGCGCGTTCCAGTACCGGGTTCACCTCGTAGGTTTCGCACGGCGTGGAGAACATCATGTTGAGGAAGTTACCCGCGTAGGAGAGGTCGTTGCGCGGATAAACAAAAGGCTGGCCGATTGAATATTTGTAACACATTGCTGCCATTGTCGGCATTTTGGACAGCAGACGGAACGCAGCGATATCACGGTGGCGCGGATTATTCACGTCCAGGGAGTCGTGATAAAACGCCGCCAGCGCGCCAGTAATACCGCACATTACCGCCATCGGGTGCGAGTCGCGACGAAACGCATGGAACAGACGGGTAATCTGCTCATGGATCATGGTGTGGCGGGTAACGGTGGTTTTGAACTCTTCGTACTGGGCCTGATTCGGCTTTTCGCCGTTCAGCAGGATGTAGCAGACTTCGAGGTAGTTGGACTCGGTCGCCAGCTGATCGATCGGGAAACCACGGTGGAGCAGGATACCTTCATCACCGTCGATAAACGTGATTTTAGATTCACACGATGCGGTTGAAGTGAAACCAGGGTCAAAGGTAAATACGCCTTTTGAACCAAGACTACGAATATCAATAACATCCTGGCCGAGCGTGCCTTTTAGCACATCCAGTTCGATAGCAGCATCACCGCCTAGGGTGATTTTTGCTTTTGCATCAGACATTTATGGTCTCCTTAGCGCCTTTATTGCTTAAGACTGCCGGGGGGATTTGCCTTCGGCTCGTGCCTGATTACGTTACCAGTTTGTTATGTTGCACACAGCTCTGCGACAGCGGAATTGGCAGGGTACAGAGCAAAGGCGCTTGATGGAACGTTTTCAGTTTACGACGAAATAACAGCAAATCAGCGTTTTAGCAGCCCGAATTTGAAAATCGTTATACCACTAATAACCGTCCTGATTACGTTGGTCAATACCGTCACACTGTTGCATAACTTATTCTCAGGTGAAAGAGTGACCCCATAACTTTTGAGCATTATTGCATTTATCTGGTGATGGTTGTAACAAGAATGTTTAATATTTGTCAAATCAGGTGATTAAATTTTAAAATAATGTTGTTATCGTGACCTCGATCACTGTTCGGGACAAAACCCGACAAACTATATGTAGGTTAATTGTAATGATTTTGTGAACGGCCTATACTGCCGCCAGGTCTCCGGAACACCCTGCAATCCCGAGCCACCCAGCGTTGTTTGGTCACGGTTTCGCTCCTGGAAAGGGGTTTATTCATGACTACAGGTTATAGAAAGGACGCTGTCTGACCCGCAAGCAGACCGGAGGAAGGAAACAATAAGAACAGCATGTGGGCGTTATTCATGGTAAGAAATGTGAAAAAACAAAGACCTGTCAATTTGGATCTGCAAACGATCCGATTCCCAATCACGGCGATAGCGTCCATTCTCCATCGCGTATCCGGTGTGATCACCTTTGTGGCGGTCGGGATCCTGCTTTGGCTGCTGGGCACCAGTCTTTCCTCTCCTGAAGGTTTCCTCACCGCGGCATCCATTATGGATAGCTTCTTTGTGAAATTCATTATGTGGGGCATTCTGACTGCATTGGCTTATCACGCCGTGGTCGGTATCCGCCACCTGATGATGGACTTTGGCTACCTGGAAGAAACCCTCGAAGTAGGGATACGCTCCGCCAAGATTTCTTTTGTTATTACTGTCGTGCTTTCACTTCTCGCAGGAGTCCTCGTATGGTAAGCAACGCCTCAGCACTGGGACGCAACGGCGTACATGACTTCATTCTGGTTCGTGCTACCGCCATCGTTCTGACCCTCTACATCATCTATATGGTCGGCTTTTTTGCCACCACCGGTGAAATTTCCTGGGAAGTCTGGACGGGTTTTTTCTCCTCCGCATTCACTAAAGTCTTCACTCTGTTGGCCCTCGTCTCGATTCTGATCCACGCCTGGATCGGTATGTGGCAGGTATTGACGGACTACGTTAAACCACTGGCTGTGCGCCTGGTTCTGCAGCTGCTTATCGTTGTTGCGCTGGTGGCTTACGTTCTTTATGGATTTGTTGTGGTGTGGGGTGTGTAATGAAATTGCCTGTCAGAGAATTTGATGCTGTTGTGATTGGTGCCGGTGGCGCAGGTATGCGCGCGGCGCTGCAAATTTCCCAGAGCGGCCAGTCCTGTGCGCTGCTCTCCAAAGTGTTCCCTACTCGTTCCCATACCGTTTCCGCGCAGGGTGGCATCACCGTTGCGCTCGGTAATACCCATGAAGATAACTGGGAATGGCACATGTACGACACCGTAAAAGGGTCGGACTACATTGGTGACCAGGATGCCATTGAATATATGTGCAAAACCGGTCCGGAAGCGATTCTCGAACTGGATCATATGGGCCTGCCGTTCTCGCGCCTCGAAGATGGCACCATTTATCAACGTCCGTTTGGCGGCCAGTCGAAAAACTTCGGCGGCGAGCAGGCGGCGCGTACCGCGGCGGCAGCTGACCGTACCGGCCACGCCCTGCTGCACACGCTGTATCAGCAAAACCTGAAAAACCACACGACCATTTTCTCCGAATGGTACGCGCTGGATCTGGTGAAAAACGCCGACGGCGCGATCGTTGGCTGTACCGCGCTGTGTATCGAAACCGGCGAAGTGGTCTACTTCAAGGCCCGCGCAACCGTGCTGGCGACCGGCGGCGCAGGCCGTATTTATCAATCAACCACCAACGCCCACATCAATACCGGTGACGGCGTTGGGATGGCGATCCGCGCCGGCGTGCCGGTGCAGGATATGGAAATGTGGCAGTTCCACCCGACCGGCATCGCCGGGGCAGGGGTGCTGGTCACCGAAGGCTGCCGCGGTGAAGGCGGCTATCTGCTGAATAAACACGGCGAGCGCTTTATGGAGCGCTATGCCCCGAATGCGAAGGACCTGGCGGGTCGTGACGTGGTGGCGCGTTCCATCATGATTGAAATCCGCGAAGGCCGCGGCTGCGACGGTCCGTGGGGCCCGCACGCCAAGCTGAAGCTTGACCATCTGGGTAAAGAAGTTCTCGAATCCCGCCTGCCGGGTATCCTTGAACTGTCCCGCACCTTTGCGCACGTTGACCCGGTTAAAGAGCCGATTCCGGTTATCCCAACCTGCCACTACATGATGGGCGGTATTCCGACCAAAGTAAGCGGTCAGGCGCTGACCGTTAACGAGCAGGGCGAAGATGTCGTTATCCCTGGGCTGTTCGCCGTCGGCGAAATTGCCTGCGTATCGGTCCACGGCGCTAACCGTCTGGGCGGCAACTCGCTGCTTGACCTGGTGGTGTTCGGCCGCGCGGTTGGCGTGCATCTGCAGGAATCTATCGCCGAGCAGGGCGTACTTCGTGACGCCACGGAAGAAGAGATCGAGGCTTCCCTGGCGCGTCTCAACCGCTGGAACGGCAACCGTGATGGTGAAGACCCGTCCGAAATCCGTAAAGCGCTGCAGGAGTGCATGCAGCACAACTTCTCGGTGTTCCGTGAAGGCGATGCGATGGCGAAAGGGCTTGAGCAGCTGAAGGCGATCCGCGAGCGTCTGAAAAACGCGCGTCTGGACGATACCTCCAGCGAATTCAACACCCAGCGCGTCGAGTGCCTGGAGCTGGATAACCTGATGGAAACTGCTTACGCCACCGCGGTGTCGGCAAACTTCCGTACCGAAAGCCGTGGCGCGCATAGCCGCTTCGACTTCCCGGAACGTGACGATGAAAACTGGCTGTGCCATTCCCTGTATCTGCCAGAGTCGGAAGCCATGACGCGTCGTAGCGTCAACATGGAACCGAAGCTGCGCCCGGCATTCCCGCCGAAGATTCGTACTTATTAATGCGGAGACAGGAAAATGAAACTCGAGTTTTCAATTTATCGTTATAACCCGGACGTTGACGATGCTCCGCGTATGCAGGATTACAGCCTGGAAGCGGAAGAGGGTCGCGACATGATGCTGCTGGACGCGCTGATGCAGCTGAAGGAAAAAGACCCGTCGCTCTCATTTCGTCGCTCCTGCCGTGAAGGGGTCTGTGGCTCCGACGGCCTGAACATGAATGGTAAAAACGGTCTGGCGTGCATCACGCCGATCTCCGCGCTAAGTCAGCCGGGTAAGAAAATTGTTATCCGTCCGCTGCCAGGTTTGCCGGTTATCCGCGATTTGGTTGTAGACATGGGGCAATTCTATGCACAATATGAGAAGATTAAGCCTTACTTATTGAATAATGGGCAAAATCCTCCGGCTCGTGAGCATCTGCAGACGCCGGCGCAGCGTGAGAAACTCGATGGGCTGTACGAGTGTATCCTGTGCGCATGCTGTTCAACGTCCTGTCCGTCGTTCTGGTGGAACCCGGACAAATTCGTCGGCCCGGCAGGCTTACTGGCGGCGTATCGCTTCCTGATCGACAGCCGCGATACCGAAACCGCCAGTCGTCTGGAAGGGTTAAGCGATGCTTTCAGCGTATTCCGCTGTCATAGCATTATGAACTGCGTCAGTGTCTGTCCTAAGGGGCTGAACCCGACGCGCGCCATCGGCCATATCAAGTCGATGCTGCTGCAGCGCAGTGCGTAAGTAACCCGGTCTGTCCCGGATGGCGCTATCGCTTATCCGGGCTACCCGAAGCAGTAGCCCCGGCAGCGTTTGTGCCGCCGGGAAATGAATACCCTAAATAATTCGAGTTACAGGAAGGCGGCGACGCCGCGAATCCCCAGGAGCTTACTCAAGTAAGTGACTGGGGTGAGTGAGGAAAGCCAACGCACATGTAACTTGAAGTATGAAGGGGATGGCAGGAAATCTTTAAAAACCGCCAAATATGTACCAGTAATCAAGGCGTTCAGAGCGAGGTAAGGCGGCAACTGAACGCATCCCCGGGAGCATAGTGAACTATGTGACCGGGGTAAGTGAAGGCAGCTAACGCAACCGCAGCCTGAACGCCGAAGATTAATGGCAGTTTTTAAAGGTTCCTTCGCGGATGCAGAAGCCACAACTCGTCCGCAACAAGTGAACCCCGGCACGTACAATCCATGTGCGTGGTAGTTTCTACGGCGAAATAAGCATATAAATGCTTAAGGGATCACGATGCAGAACGGCGCAATGAAAGCCTGGCTGGACTCTTCTTACCTCTCTGGTTCGAACCAGAGCTGGATAGAACAACTCTATGAAGACTTCTTAACCGATCCTGACTCTGTTGACGCCAACTGGCGTTCTATGTTCCAGCAGTTACCTGGCACCGGAGTCAAACCGGATCAATTTCATTCCAAAACGCGTGATTATTTCCGTCGATTGGCGAAGGATGCCTCACGTTACACTTCTTCGATTTCCGACCCTGACACCAATGTGAAGCAGGTTAAAGTCCTGCAGCTCATCAACGCCTACCGCTTCCGCGGTCACCAGCACGCGAATCTCGATCCGCTGGGACTGTGGAAACAGGATCGAGTGGCGGATTTAGACCCGGCATACCACGATTTGACCGAGGCCGATTTCCAGGAAAGTTATAACGTAGGTTCCTTTGCCATCGGTAAAGATACGATGAAGCTGGGCGAGCTGCTGTCAGCGCTCAAACAGACCTACTGCGGCGCGATCGGCGCGGAATACATGCATATCACCTCTACCGAAGAGAAGCGCTGGATCCAGCAGCGTATTGAATCGGTGGCAGGAAAAGCCAGCTTTACCGCTGATGAGAAAAAACGCTTCTTAAGCGAACTGACCGCCGCTGAAGGTCTGGAACGCTACCTTGGCGCGAAATTCCCGGGCGCGAAACGCTTCTCGCTGGAAGGCGGCGATGCGCTGATCCCGATGCTGAAAGAGATTATCCGCCACGCTGGCAAAAGCGGCACCCGCGAAGTGGTGCTGGGCATGGCGCACCGCGGCCGTCTGAACGTGCTGGTCAACGTCCTCGGTAAAAAGCCGCAGGATCTGTTTGACGAGTTCGCCGGCAAGCATAAAGAACACCTCGGCACCGGCGACGTGAAGTACCACATGGGCTTCTCTTCCGATATGGAAACCGAAGGCGGTCTGGTGCACCTGGCGCTGGCGTTTAACCCGTCGCACCTCGAAATCGTCAGCCCGGTGGTTATCGGTTCCGTGCGCGCCCGTCTGGATCGTCTCGACGAGCCGAGCAGCAATAAAGTGCTGCCGATTACCATTCACGGCGACGCCGCCATCACCGGTCAGGGCGTGGTTCAGGAAACCCTGAACATGTCGAAAGCCCGCGGTTACGAAGTGGGCGGTACCGTACGTATTGTTATCAACAACCAGGTCGGCTTCACCACCTCGAACCCGCTGGACGCGCGCTCTACGCCGTACTGCACCGATATCGGTAAAATGGTTCAGGCGCCGATCTTCCACGTTAACGCGGATGACCCGGAAGCCGTGGCTTTCGTTACCCGCCTGGCGCTGGATTTCCGCAATACCTTCAAGCGCGATGTTCTGATCGACCTGGTGTGCTACCGCCGTCACGGCCATAACGAAGCCGACGAGCCGAGCGCAACTCAGCCGCTGATGTATCAGAAAATCAAAAAGCATCCGACTCCGCGCAAAATCTACGCCGACAAACTCGAGCAGGACAAAGTGGCGACGCTGGAAGACGCCACCGAGCAGGTTAACCTCTACCGCGACGCGCTGGATGCCGGCGAATGCGTGGTAGAAGAGTGGCGTCCGATGAACCTGCACTCCTTTACCTGGTCGCCGTACCTCAACCACGAGTGGGATGAGAGCTACCCGAGCAAGGTCGAGATGAAGCGCCTGCAGGAGCTGGCTAAGCGCATCAGCACCGTGCCAGAAAGCATTGAAATGCAGTCCCGCGTCGCCAAAATCTACGGCGATCGTCAGGCGATGGCCGCCGGCGAGAAGCTGTTTGACTGGGGGGCGGCGGAGAACCTCGCCTACGCGACGCTGGTCGATGAAGGGATCCCGATTCGCCTGTCCGGCGAAGACTCCGGTCGCGGCACCTTCTTCCACCGTCACTCGGTTATTCATAACCAGGTGAACGGCTCAACCTATATTCCGCTGCAGCACGTGCACAACGGCCAGGAGCATTTCAAAGTCTGGGACTCCGTGCTCTCTGAAGAAGCGGTGCTGGCGTTTGAATATGGCTATGCCACCGCGGAACCGCGCACCCTGACCATCTGGGAAGCCCAGTTCGGCGACTTCGCCAACGGCGCTCAGGTGGTTATTGACCAGTTCATCAGCTCCGGCGAGCAGAAATGGGGCCGGATGTGTGGCCTGGTGATGCTGCTGCCGCATGGCTATGAAGGCCAGGGTCCGGAGCACTCCTCCGCGCGCCTGGAGCGCTATCTGCAGCTCTGCGCCGAGCAGAATATGCAGGTTTGCGTACCGTCGACCCCGGCTCAGGTTTATCACATGCTGCGTCGTCAGGCGCTGCGCGGGATGCGCCGTCCGCTGGTGGTGATGTCGCCGAAATCGCTGCTGCGTCACCCGCTGGCGGTCTCCAGCCTTGACGAACTGGCTAACGGCACCTTCCTGCCGGCCATCGGTGAAATCGACGATCTCGACCCGAAAGCCGTCAAGCGCGTGGTGCTGTGCTCTGGTAAAGTTTATTACGACCTGCTGGAGCAGCGTCGTAAGAACGACCAAAAAGATGTTGCTATCGTGCGCGTAGAGCAGCTCTATCCGTTCCCGCATCAGGCGGTACAGGAAGCGCTGAAGCCTTATGCGCAGGTGCATGATTTTGTCTGGTGTCAGGAAGAACCGCTCAACCAGGGCGCGTGGTACTGCAGCCAGCATCACTTCCGCGAAGTGATTCCGTTTGGGGCCTCTCTGCGTTATGCAGGCCGCCCGGCCTCCGCCTCTCCGGCGGTAGGATATATGTCCGTTCACCAGAAACAGCAACAAGATCTGGTCAATGACGCGCTGAACGTCGATTAATTAAAGGATACATAATGAGTAGCGTAGATATTCTGGTTCCCGATCTGCCTGAGTCCGTAGCTGACGCGACCGTTGCGACCTGGCATAAAAAACCGGGCGATAGCGTCCAGCGTGATGAAGTGCTGGTGGAAATCGAAACTGACAAAGTGGTACTGGAAGTACCGGCATCAGCGGACGGCATTCTGGAAGCAGTGCTGGAAGATGAAGGCGCAACCGTGCTTTCTCGTCAAATTCTGGGGCGCCTGCGCGAAGGCAACAGCGCCGGCAAAGAGTCCGACGCGAAAGCCGATGCGAAAGAGTCCACCCCGGCTCAGCGCCAGCAGGCTTCTCTGGAAGAGCAGAGCAACGATGCGCTCAGCCCGGCGATCCGTCGCCTGCTGGCTGAACACAATCTTGATGCGAGCGCGATTAAAGGCTCCGGCGTTGGCGGCCGTCTGACCCGTGAAGATGTTGAGAAACATCTGGCGGCAGCGCCGGCGAAAGCGGAAACCAAAGCGCCGGCCGCGGCCGCTGCTCCGGTTGCTCAGCTGGGCAATCGTTCGGAAAAACGCGTTCCGATGACCCGTCTGCGCAAACGCGTGGCCGAACGTCTGCTGGAAGCGAAAAACTCTACCGCCATGCTGACGACCTTCAACGAAGTCAACATGAAGCCGATTATGGATCTGCGTAAGCAGTACGGCGACGCGTTCGAAAAACGTCACGGCATTCGCCTGGGCTTTATGTCCTTCTACGTGAAAGCCGTGGTTGAAGCGCTGAAGCGCTATCCGGAAGTGAACGCCTCCATTGATGGCGACGACGTGGTGTATCACAACTACTTCGACGTCAGCATGGCCGTATCGACTCCGCGTGGCCTGGTAACGCCGGTTCTGCGTGATGTCGATCTGCTGGGCATGGCGGATATTGAAAAGAATATTAAAGAGCTGGCAGTGAAAGGCCGCGACGGCAAGCTGACCGTAGATGACCTGACCGGCGGTAACTTCACCATTACCAACGGCGGCGTGTTCGGTTCTCTGATGTCTACGCCAATCATCAACCCACCGCAGAGCGCAATCCTGGGTATGCACGCCATTAAAGATCGTCCGATGGCGGTCAATGGCAAGGTAGAAATTCTGCCGATGATGTACCTCGCGCTCTCCTACGACCACCGTCTGATCGATGGACGTGAATCGGTAGGCTTCCTGGTCGCGATTAAAGAGCTGCTGGAAGACCCGACTCGTCTGCTGCTGGACGTGTAGTGATAATGGCCCGGCGGCGTTTCGCTCACCGGGCCAATAAAACATCATCAGCGCTGTAAAACGACGATTTATCGTCTTACAGACTAAGTGATAACGATTACCTGAAGGATGGACTGAACACATGAACTTACATGAATATCAGGCAAAACAACTGTTTGCCCGCTATGGCTTACCGGCACCGGTGGGTTATGCCTGTACTACTCCGCGCGAAGCAGAAGAAGCCGCTTCAAAAATCGGTGCGGGTCCGTGGGTAGTGAAATGTCAGGTTCACGCTGGTGGCCGCGGTAAAGCGGGCGGTGTGAAAGTAGTTAACAGCAAAGAAGACATTCGCGCATTTGCTGAACATTGGCTGGGCAAACGCCTGGTGACCTACCAAACGGATGCGCACGGCCAGCCGGTTAACCAGATCCTGGTTGAAGCAGCGACCGATATCGCCAAAGAGCTCTATCTTGGCGCGGTGGTTGACCGTAGCTCCCGTCGCGTAGTGTTCATGGCTTCCACCGAAGGCGGCGTGGAAATCGAAAAAGTGGCGGAAGAAACCCCGCACCTGATCCACAAAATTGCTATCGATCCGCTGGCGGGCCCGATGCCTTACCAGGGGCGTGAGCTGGCGTTCAAACTGGGTCTGGAAGGTAAACAGGTTCAGCAGTTCACCAAAATCTTCATGGGTCTGGCGACCATTTTCCTGGAGCGCGACCTGGCGCTGATCGAAATCAACCCGCTGGTAATCACTAAGCAGGGCGACCTGATCTGCCTCGACGGCAAGCTGGGCGCCGATGGCAATGCCCTGTTCCGTCAGCCGGATCTGCGTGAAATGCGCGATCAGTCTCAGGAAGACCCGCGTGAAGCGCAGGCGGCGCAGTGGGAGCTGAACTACGTTGCGCTGGACGGCAACATTGGCTGTATGGTTAACGGCGCAGGCCTGGCGATGGGCACCATGGACATCGTTAAGCTGCACGGCGGCGAACCGGCTAACTTCCTCGACGTGGGCGGCGGCGCAACCAAAGAGCGCGTCACCGAAGCGTTCAAAATTATCCTCTCTGATGACAACGTGAAAGCTGTGCTGGTGAATATCTTCGGCGGCATCGTACGTTGTGACCTGATTGCAGATGGCATCATCGGTGCAGTAGAAGAAGTCGGCGTCAACGTGCCGGTGGTCGTACGTCTGGAAGGTAACAACGCCGAACTCGGCGCGAAAAGATTGGCTGACAGCGGCCTGAATATTATTGCAGCGAAAAGTCTGACGGACGCAGCGCAGCAGGTTGTTGCTGCAGTGGAGGGGAAATAATGTCCATTTTAATTGATAAAAACACCAAGGTTATCTGCCAGGGCTTCACCGGTAGCCAGGGGACCTTCCACTCTGAACAGGCGATCGCTTACGGTACGCAAATGGTCGGCGGCGTGACGCCGGGCAAAGGCGGCACCACGCATCTGGGCCTGCCGGTGTTCAACACCGTGCGCGAAGCCGTAGAAGCAACCGGCGCAACCGCGACCGTTATCTACGTTCCGGCGCCGTTCTGCAAAGACTCCATCCTGGAAGCTATCGATGCGGGCATTAAACTGATCATCACCATCACCGAAGGTATCCCGACGCTGGATATGTTGACCGTGAAAGTGAAGCTTGATGAAGCTGGCGTACGCATGATCGGCCCTAACTGCCCGGGCGTTATCACCCCAGGCGCTTGCAAAATCGGCATCATGCCGGGGCACATTCATCAGCCGGGTAAAGTGGGGATCGTCTCCCGTTCCGGTACGCTGACCTATGAAGCGGTTAAGCAGACCACTGACTACGGCTTCGGCCAGTCTACCTGCGTCGGTATCGGCGGTGACCCGATCCCGGGCTCTAACTTCATCGATATCCTGAAGCTGTTCCAGGAAGACCCGCAGACCGAAGCGATCGTGATGATCGGCGAGATCGGCGGCAGCGCTGAAGAAGAAGCGGCAGCCTACATCAAAGAGCACGTGACCAAGCCGGTGGTCGGTTACATCGCCGGTGTGACCGCGCCGAAAGGTAAGCGTATGGGCCACGCTGGCGCCATCATCGCCGGCGGTAAAGGTACGGCCGACGAGAAGTTCGCGGCCCTGGAAGCGGCCGGCGTGAAAACCGTCCGTAGCCTGGCAGACATCGGCGAAGCGCTGAAATCTATTATTAAGTAAATGTAATAAAACGGCTCCCGCTATTTAATCGTTGAGATGAAATAGCGCGGGGCCGGTCCAGTTTCGACATGGTTGGCCACCTTGCGGTGGCCTTTTTTATGCCGCTCCCTCCGATATTCCCAATCTTTTTCAATTACGCCGGCTATGGCGATCCGCGACAATAATGTCACTAGCTCGGGTTGGTTTTTTTACGTTCTTCCCGCGAAAGCGCCGACGATCGCAGACAAGATGGCTTTAACTTGCAATAGCCCTATTAAGTCAATGGTAATCAATGGGTTACTCTAATTTTGTTTGCGGGATAGCGGTCGATAATAACGTCTTAAATAAGCGTGGCTCTCTATTTTACGCGTTTTTTATTATCCCGCTGATGCGAATAGCTATTTAATAGCAGCGCTCATCCGTTTTTCACTTATATCGCTAACGGCCTGACAAAATTGCCATACTTGCCGGTAATTCTCTGTCGATGCATTTTTAGATGCAGGCAATAACAGCGGAAGCGTTTGTTATATATTCATTTTTATTAGCCGGGCCCTGAAGGGGCTAGGGGGATCGCGCGCGTCATTATTTTTTTGCGCCAGCGGCGGCGGGACGCTATGCATTTCTGGAGCGCAGGGACGACGATGGGCGGAGGGCCGGTTTCGTCGATGCGGAGATAGTTTCCCCTTGGTGTTAATTGTAAGTAAAAACAATGATAAATAAAATAAGTGGAAATTAATCGGGTAATAACTTGATAAAAAAAATCCGTGAGCTACGCGACATTATTTGCCGATAGTATCTGGTCCTGACATCACTTCTTCCGCTTAAAAGGTAATACGGCTTTAAATAAATCGACTATCATTTTTGGTAACTGATGATACCTTCGCAAAACATATCCTTAACCTATTGTTTACTAGCGTTGTACATAGTAAACATAATTAACATTCACAATGAAAATTGATTTAAATCAATGTTTAACTATTGGTAAAAAATGAGAAATGGAGTTAAATTGTTGCCGATCAAATTGGCCGAAAACCGGTATTTTCGCTATAAATTGATCGCCGTCGAAAAGTGCAAATTTATCTCAATAAAAACCTATTTATTGTAAGGGATTTGCAGCGTAATATAACCACGGGATCAATTTGGGTGTTTTTTTAACATGTTTGTAACTTTTCCCCACTACCGTTTCCTCTCAGGAAGAAAGGGTTCGGAGAAAGGTCGCAAATAAATTTGTATTGGGGCATGTGTGTGACCCTTTCTAACGGGGTTCACTCTCGGAGTCTTCATGCGATGAGCAAGGAGTCATGATGTTAGATATAGTCGAACTGTCGCGCTTACAGTTTGCCTTGACCGCGATGTACCACTTCCTTTTTGTGCCGCTGACGCTCGGTATGGCGTTCCTGCTGGCCATTATGGAGACGGTTTACGTCCTTTCCGGCAAACAGATTTATAAAGATATGACCAAATTCTGGGGCAAGTTGTTCGGTATCAACTTTGCGCTGGGTGTCGCAACCGGTTTGACCATGGAGTTCCAGTTCGGGACAAACTGGTCTTATTACTCGCACTACGTGGGCGATATCTTCGGTGCGCCGCTGGCCATTGAAGGGCTGATGGCCTTCTTCCTCGAATCTACCTTTGTCGGTCTGTTCTTCTTCGGCTGGGATCGTCTGGGTAAAGTTCAGCACATGGCGGTGACCTGGCTGGTGGCCCTGGGGTCCAACCTCTCCGCATTGTGGATCCTTGTAGCTAACGGCTGGATGCAAAACCCGATCGCCTCGGACTTCAACTTCGAAACCATGCGTATGGAGATGGTCAGCTTCTCCGAGCTGGTGTTGAACCCTGTTGCTCAGGTCAAGTTTGTCCACACCGTCGCCTCCGGTTACGTCTGCGGCGCGATGTTCGTGCTGGGCATCAGCTCCTACTATATGCTGCGCGGTCGCGACTTCGCCTTCGCTAAACGCTCCTTTGCCATCGCGGCAAGCTTCGGTATGGCCGCTATTCTCTCGGTTATCGTGCTCGGCGATGAGTCCGGTTACGAAATTGGCGACGTGCAGAAGACTAAACTCGCGGCTATCGAGGCCGAATGGGAAACGCAGCCGGCGCCGGCCGCCTTCACCCTGTTTGGTATTCCCGATCAGGATGCGCAGAAAAACCGCTTTGCGATTCAAATCCCGTATGCGCTGGGGATCATTGCCACCCGTTCCGTGGATAAGCAGGTTACCGGCCTGAAAGAGCTGTTAGTTCAGCACGAAGCGCGTATCCGCAACGGCATGAAAGCCTACGCCCTGCTGGAAGAGCTGCGGGCCGGTTCGAAAGATCAGGCCGTGCGTGATGAATTCAATAGCGTCAAAAAAGATCTCGGCTACGGTCTGCTGTTGAAACGCTATACGCCGAACGTCTCCGACGCTACGGAAGCGCAGATTGCGCTGGCAACGAAGGACTCCATCCCTCGCGTTGCTCCGCTGTACTTTGCTTTCCGTATCATGGTTGCCTGCGGCATCCTGATGCTGGGTATCATTGCCGCCTCCTTCTGGACGGTTATCCGCAACCAGATCGGCGAGAAAAAATGGCTGCTGCGCATCGCGCTGTACGCGATTCCGCTGCCGTGGATCGCCATCGAATCCGGCTGGTTCGTTGCGGAATATGGCCGTCAGCCGTGGGCAATAGGTGAGGTCTTGCCGACTGCGGTGGCGAACTCCTCGCTGACCGCCGCTGACCTGCTCTTCTCGATGTTGCTGATTTGCGGTCTGTACACCCTGTTCCTGGTGGCGGAGCTGTACCTGATGTTCAAATTCGCACGCCGTGGCCCAAGCAGCCTGAAAACCGGTCGCTACCACTATGAGCAGTCTTCCGCGACTACTCAGCCGGCACGCTAAGACAGGAGTCGTCAAATGATCGATTATGAAGTATTGCGTTTAATCTGGTGGCTGCTGATCGGCATTCTGCTGATTGGTTTTGCCGTCACCGATGGCTTCGACATGGGGGTGGGGATGCTCACCCGCTTCCTCGGTCGTAACGACACCGAGCGTCGAATCATGATCAACTCCATTGCCCCGCATTGGGACGGAAACCAGGTATGGCTGATTACCGCGGGCGGCGCGCTGTTTGCCGCCTGGCCGACGGTCTATGCCGCGGCGTTTTCCGGTTTCTATATGGCAATGATTCTGGTGCTGGCGTCTCTGTTCTTCCGTCCGGTGGGTTTCGACTACCGCTCGAAGATTGAGGACACACGCTGGCGTAACATGTGGGACTGGGGCATTTTCATCGGTAGCTTCGTGCCGCCGCTGGTCATCGGCGTGGCGTTCGGCAACCTGCTGCAGGGCGTGCCGTTCCACATGGATGAATATATGCGTCTGTACTACACGGGTAACTTCTTCCAGCTGCTGAACCCGTTTGGTCTGCTGGCCGGTATTGTTAGCGTGGCGATGATCCTGACCCAGGGCGCGACCTACCTGCAGATGCGTACCGTCGGTGAACTGCACCTGCGCGCTCGCGCAACCTCTCAGGTTGCGGCGCTGGTGACGCTGGTCTGCTTCCTGCTGGCAGGCGTTTGGGTGGTCTACGGTATCGATGGTTACGTCGTGACCTCGGTTATCGATCGCGCAGCGCCGTCTAACCCGCTGACGAAAGAAGTGGCGCGTCAGGCCGGCGCGTGGATGGTCAACTTCAATAACATACCGTCGCTGTGGGCGATCCCTGCGCTGGGCGTCGTGCTGCCGCTGTTGACTATTCTGACCTCACGTATGGAGAAGGGCGCTCTGGCGTTTGTCTCTTCCTCCATCACCCTGGCGTGTATCATCCTGACCGCGGGTATCGCTATGTTCCCGTTCATCATGCCGTCGAGCACGATGATGAACGTTAGCCTGACCATGTGGGATGCGACCTCCAGCCAGATGACGCTGAATCTGATGACCTATGTGGCGATTGTCTTTGTGCCGATTATTCTGGGCTACACCAGCTGGTGTTACTGGAAAATGTTTGGCCGCATCACCAGAGAAGACATCGAAAAGAACACCCACTCGCTGTACTAAGGTAAGGAGCTATATATGTGGTATTTCGCATGGATTTTGGGAACGCTTCTTGCCTGTGCTTTTGGGGTTATCACCGCGCTGGCGCTTGAGCACGTGGAAGCCACCAAAGCAGGTAAAGAAGAACACTGATGATAGTTATCGCAACGCGATATACGAAATCAGTCGGGTTGCATCGAGGCGGCAAGCCAGGGAATCCCCGGGAGCTTACGGTGGTAAGCGACTGGGGTGAGCGGGTGTAGCCAACAAGGAGGCAACACGAATGATAAAATATATCTATGCGATAATGGATAAGCGCCCGCTGAGGGCGCTTTCTCTGCTGATGGCGCTGCTGCTGGCAGGCTGCATTTTCTGGGATCCGTCGCGCTTTGCGGCGAAAACCAGCGAGCTGGAAATCTGGCATGGTTTCCTGCTGATGTGGGCCGTTTGCGCCGGCGTTATCCACGGCGTGGGCTTTCGTCCGCGCGCCGTCTTCTGGCAGGGGATTTTCTGTCCACTCATCGCCGATATTGTCCTCATTACAGGGCTTTTCTTTTTCTTCTTTTGAACGATAAAAGTATAAGAGAAGTCTGGTAACCTCATGGGCTTGCATAAGCCCATAAAAATTTACTCGCCGTTTACTTTCTCCCATTCCAAACCACGATTCCCGCGCGTATAGTAGCGAAGTTTGAAAGCACTAATCTTTTTTTGCATTACCGGGATGTAAAGTGAACACAACGCGATATACAACGGCATTCTCAATGCATCGCGGCGGCAGGTACGCAACTCACCGGGAGCTTACAAGAGTAAGTGACTGGCGTGAGCGGACGAAGCCAACAAAGAGGCAGCAGGAATGAATAAGTATATGTTTCGATGGCCGGTTCGGGTCTACTACGAAGATACCGATGCCGGTGGTGTGGTTTACCACGCCAGCTACGTTGCTTTTTATGAAAGAGCGCGTACGGAGATGCTGCGCCACCATCACTTCAGTCAGCAGGTTTTGTTGGCTGAGCGAGTTGCCTTCGTGGTTCGCAAAATGACGCTTGAATATTTTGCGCCCGCCAGACTCGACGACATGCTCGAAATCCAGACGGAAATATCTTCGATGCGAGGCACCGCTTTGGTCTTCACGCAGCGAATCGTCAACGCCGAGAATACAGTGTTAAATGAAGCTGAGGTTCTCATTGTGTGCGTTGATCCACTCTTAATGAAGCCTCGTGCGCTTCCCAAGTCTATTGTCGCGGAGTTTAAGCAGTGACTGACATGAATATCCTTGATTTGTTCCTGAAGGCCAGCCTTCTGGTTAAACTTATCATGTTGATTTTGATTGGTTTTTCTATCGCTTCCTGGGCTATCATTATTCAGAGAACGCGTATCCTCAATAGCGCAACCCGCGAGGCTGAGGCCTTTGAAGATAAGTTCTGGTCGGGTATTGAGTTGTCTCGCCTGTATCAGGAAAGCCAGGGGCGCCGCGATAATCTGGCCGGTTCGGAACAGATTTTTTACAGTGGTTTCAAAGAATTTGCCCGCCTGCATCGCGCCAACAGCCATGCGCCTGAGGCGGTGGTTGAAGGGGCATCGCGCGCCATGCGCATCTCCATGAACCGTGAGCTGGAAACCCTGGAAACGCATATCCCGTTCCTCGGAACCGTCGGCTCCATTAGCCCGTATATCGGCCTGTTTGGTACCGTTTGGGGGATCATGCATGCCTTTATCGCCCTCGGGGCGGTGAAACAGGCGACTCTGCAGATGGTTGCGCCGGGTATCGCCGAGGCGCTTATCGCCACGGCAATCGGTCTGTTTGCGGCAATCCCGGCGGTAATGGCCTATAACCGTTTGAACCAGCGGGTGAACAAACTTGAACTGAACTACGACAACTTTATGGAAGAGTTCACCGCGATTCTGCACCGTCAGGCTTTTACCAGCAGCGAAAGCAATAAGGGGTAAGCCATGGCCAGAGCACGTGGACGCGGACGTCGCGAACTGAAGTCCGAGATCAACATCGTTCCGCTGCTGGATGTCTTGTTGGTGCTGCTGCTGATCTTTATGGCAACAGCGCCGATCATTACGCAGAGCGTAGAGGTCGACCTGCCGGATGCGACCGAATCGCAGGCGGTTAAAAGCGACGACGAACCGCCAGTTATCGTTGAGGTTTCCGGCGTCGGGCAGTACAGCGTGAAAGTTGGCCAGGAAACGCTGTCGCAGCTGCCGCCGGAGCAGGTTATTGCCGAAGCGAAGCGCCGACTTGAGGCCAATGAGAAAACGGTGTTCCTGATCGGCGGCGCGAAGGACGTACCTTACGATGAAATTATTAAAGCGCTTAACCTGTTGCATAGCGCAGGGGTTAAATCGGTTGGCTTAATGACCAAGCCTATTTAATCGCTTCAGATATGTGCGCCCGCCGGATGCAGGCGACGAGAGAAACAGGCTCGTCGCCTGCGAGAAAAGCGGGAACAGGCGAACAGTTTTTGGGAACCGATAGTGTCAAAGGCAACCGAACAAAACGACAAGCTTAAACGAGCCATCATAGTTTCAGTCGTGCTGCACATCATTCTGATCGCGCTGCTGATCTGGAGTTCGTTCGATGAGCATCTGGATACCTCATCCGGTGGAGGAGGAGGTTCTTCCATTGATGCGGTGATGGTCGATCCTGGGGCGGTCGTTAACAACTACAACCGCCAGCAGCAGCAGCAGGCCAGCTCGCGCCGCGCCGCGGAGCAACGCGAAAAGCAGGCTCAGCAGCAGGCCGAAGAGTCTGCGTGAAAAACAGGCCGCAGAGCAGGAGCGTCTGAAGCAGCTGGAGCAGGATCGCCTGCAGGCTCAGGAAGCGGCTAAAGAAGCGAAAGAGCAGCAAAAGCAGGCCGAAGAGGCCGCAGAGAAAGCGGCTGCAGCGGCGAAAGCGAAAGCTGACGCTCAGGCTAAAGATGCGCAGGAAGCGGCGGCTAAAGCCGCTGCTGATGCAAAAGCGAAGGCGGATGCCCAGGCTAAAGCCGCGGAAGCTGCCGCGGCCAAGGCCGCCGCCGATGCGAAAAAGCAGGCGGAAGCTGAGGCGGCGAAAGCCGCAGCGGACGCGCAGAAGAAGGCCGAGGCGAAGGCTGCGGCAGACGCGCAGAAAAAAGCTGAAGCCGAAGCGGCCAAAAAAGCGCAGCAGCAGGCTGAGAAGAAAGCTCAGCAGGACGCGGCTAAGCAGGCCGCCGCCGAGAAGGCTGCGGCAGACAAAGCGGCTGCAGCTAAAGCCGCCGCTGAAAAGGCCGCGGCCGATAAGGCAGCAGCGGCAGAAAAAGCCGCGGCTGAAAAAGCGGAGAAAGCCGCCGCAGCCAAAGCAGCAGCAGCGGAAAAAGCGGCCGCGGATAAGGCTGCTAAGGCCGCCGCGGCGAAAGCTGCCGCAGCGAAAAAAGCCGCAGCGGCGAAAGCTGCCGCAGCGAAAAAAGCCGCAGCGGCGAAAGAAGCGAGCGGCGTTGACGATCTGCTCGGCGACCTGAGTTCAGGTAAGAATGCGCCGAAAGGTAGCACCAGCGGTAGCAATGGAGGCTCATCTCCTGCTAAAGGAAGTAAACCGGGGCAGGGGGGCGCGTCTCAGGCTGAAATTGCCAGTTATATTTCGCAGGTTCAGGCGGCGATTAAAGGGCATCTTTATGACTGGGACACGTACAAAGGTAAAACATGTACGTTACGCGTGAACATAGCTCAGGACGGGACGTTATTGAACGTGAAGTCTGAGGGAGGCGATCCTGCTTTCTGTCAGCAGATGCTGGCGGCAACCAGCCGGATGAGCAAGTTCCCTAAACCGCCTTCTCAGGCTGTGTACGAGACGTTCAAAAATGCACCACTGGACTTCAAACCACAGTGATGTATTTCCCCACGCGAGCGGGGGGAACACAATCCAGGGTTGACGCCGGGTTTTGGTAGTTTTGTGTATTTGAGTTTGTTAACATTCTGCTAAATTATCGTGGGCTTTCCGCCCGGATAAGGGAGATATGATGAAGCAGGCATTACGAGTAGCATTTGGTTTTTTAATGCTGTGGGCGGCTGTGCTGCACGCAGAAGTACGTATCGAGATCACCCAAGGGGTGGACTCGGCGCGCCCGATCGGCGTGGTACCGTTCCAGTGGGCCGGGCCGGGTGCTGCACCTGAAGATATTGGTGGCGTAGTGGCGGCTGACCTGCGCAACAGCGGTAAATTCAACCCGCTGGATCGCTCGCGCCTGCCTCAGCAGCCGGGAAGCGCGCAGGAGGTTCAGCCTGCCGCATGGTCCGCGCTGGGCATTGATGCCGTGGTCGTCGGCCAGGTTACGCCAAACCCGGACGGTTCTTACAACGTTGCCTACCAGCTGGTCGACACCGGCGGTGCGCCGGGTACGATTCTGGCACAAAACTCTTATAAGGTGACTAAACAGTACCTGCGCTATGCGGGCCACACCGCCAGCGACGCGGTATTTGAGAAGCTGACCTCAATTAAGGGCGCGTTCCGTACCCGCATCGCTTACGTTGTGCAGACCAACGGCGGCCAGTTCCCGTATGAGCTGCGCGTATCCGACTACGATGGCTACAACCAGTTTGTTGTCCACCGTTCGCCGCAGCCGCTGATGTCTCCGGCCTGGTCTCCGGACGGCTCTAAGCTGGCGTACGTGACCTTCGAGAGCGGCCGCTCTGCGCTGGTGGTGCAGACCCTGGCTAACGGCGCGGTGCGTCAGATTGCCTCGTTCCCGCAGCATAACGGCGCGCCGGCATTCTCGCCGGACGGCAGCAAGCTGGCCTTCGCGCTGTCGAAAACCGGTAGCCTGCAGCTGTACGTGATGGATCTGGGATCGGGTCAGATGCGTCAGGTGACCAACGGCCGCAGCAACAACACCGAACCAAGCTGGTTCCCGGACAGCCAGAGCCTGGCCTTTACTTCCGACCAGGCCGGTCGTCCGCAGATTTATAAAGTTGGCATTAACGGCGGTACTCCGCAGCGTATTTCCTGGGAAGGTTCGCAGAACCAGGATGTTGACGTGAGCGCCGACGGCAAATTTATGGTGATGGTAAGCTCGGCCAGCGGCCAGCAGCACATTGCCAAACAAGATCTGGTAGCGGGTGGCGTACAGGTTCTGTCGTCAACGTTCCTGGATGAAACGCCAAGTCTGGCACCTAACGGCACTATGGTTATCTACAGCTCTTCTCAGGGGATGGGATCCGTGCTGAATCTGGTTTCTACAGATGGGCGTTTCAAAGCGCGTCTTCCGGCGACTGATGGACAGGTAAAATCCCCTGCCTGGTCTCCGTATCTGTGATAATAAATAATTGATTATTAAAGGAATCAAAGAAATGCAACTGAACAAAGTGCTGAAAGGGCTGATGATCGCTCTGCCGGTTATGGCAATCGCGGCGTGTTCTTCCAACAAGAACGCCAGCAACGACCAGAGCGGTGAAGGCATGCTGGGTGCCGGCACTGGTATGGATGCTAACGCTAACGGCGGCAACATGTCTTCTGAAGAGCAGGCTCGTCTGCAGATGCAGCAGCTGCAGCAGAACAACATCGTTTACTTCGATCTCGACAAGTACGATATCCGTTCTGACTTCGCTGCAATGCTGGATGCGCACGCTAACTTCCTGCGTAGCAACCCGTCCTACAAAGTGACCGTTGAAGGTCACGCGGATGAGCGCGGTACTCCGGAATACAACATCGCTCTGGGCGAACGTCGTGCTAACGCCGTGAAGATGTATCTGCAGGGCAAAGGTGTTTCTGCTGACCAGATCTCCATCGTTTCTTACGGTAAAGAAAAACCTGCAGTACTGGGCCACGACGAAGCGGCTTACGCTAAAAACCGTCGCGCCGTACTGGTTTACTAAGAGAATTGCATGAGCAGTAACTTCAGACATCATCTGTTGAGTCTGTCGTTACTGGTTGGCATAGCGGCCCCTTGGGCCGCTTTTGCTCAGGCGCCAATCAGTAGTGTCGGCTCAGGCTCGGTCGAAGACCGCGTCACCCAACTTGAGCGTATTTCTAACGCTCACAGTCAGCTTTTAACCCAGCTTCAGCAACAGTTCTCCGATAACCAGAACGATATTGACTCCCTGCGCGGTCAGATTCAGGAAAGTCAGTATCAGCTTAATCAGGTTGTTGAGCGCCAGAAACAGATCCTGCTGCAAATTAACGGTATGAGCAGCGGTGGAGCGACGACGGATGCGCAGGCGCCGACAGCGTCGGCTGGCGACGCGCAGGGCGCTCCGGCGGCACCCGCGGCGAACTCCGGCGTTCCGGCGCTGACCGGTGACGCAAATACCGATTACAACGCCGCTATTGCGCTGGTGAAGGACTCGTCCCGCCAGGATGATGCGATGGCTGCGTTTCAGAATTTCGTTAAAAAGTACCCGGATTCAACCTATCAACCGAACGCCAACTACTGGCTCGGTCAGTTGAATTACAACAAGGGGAAAAAGGACGATGCGGCCTACTATTTCGCGTCGGTGGTGAAGAATTACCCTAAATCCCCAAAAGCGCCGGATGCGATGTTTAAAGTCGGCGTGATCATGCAGGACAAAGGTGATACCGCAAAAGCGAAGGCTGTTTACCAGCAGGTGGTCGGTAAATTTCCTGGTACCGATGGCGCAAAACAGGCTCAGAAACGTCTTAACGCGCTCGGATGATTATGCCATGACCAGAAATTGCAGTATTTCTGGTCTTGTCGCGTGAATCCTAAGCAGTCAGATGTTTTTTATCGAAATACTTGTTGCGCTGAATTCTTAAATCAGTAATATATGCCGCCGTTGCCACGGGATATCAAACAAGCCTGAAGCGATAAAAAAGCGGGTCGTTAGCTCAGTTGGTAGAGCAGTTGACTTTTAATCAATTGGTCGCAGGTTCGAATCCTGCACGACCCACCAATCGTTCTGGTGGAACGCGATAGTAAAACGTGAAGGATAACGTTGCATTAGCAACGGCGCCGTAGGGCGAGGCGAAAATCCTGCACGACCCACCGCTAACTTAGTTAGCAGCAGTATCCAGCGCAGTATCGGGTGATTAGCTCAGCCTGGGAGAGCACCTCCCTTACAAGGAGGGGGTCGGCGGTTCGATCCCGTCATCACCCACCACTCGGGTCGTTAGCTCAGTTGGTAGAGCAGTTGACTTTTAATCAATTGGTCGCAGGTTCGAATCCTGCACGACCCACCAATTTTAACGTCTTACTCAGATGTTAAGCGTGAAGGATAACGTTGCGCAGCAATGGCGCCGTAGGGCGAGCGTAAGCGAGTCATCCTGCACGACCACCAATTTTATTGGTGGCGAGTGAAAAATAATTTCAGGCAGTACCCCGAGCGGGTCGTTAGCTCAGTTGGTAGAGCAGTTGACTTTTAATCAATTGGTCGCAGGTTCGAATCCTGCACGACCCACCAACGCTTAAGGTGTTGGTAGAGAAAGTGAAGGATAACGTTGCACAGCAACGGACCGAAAGGCGAGACAAAGCCGGGTCATCCTGCACGATTCAGCAGCCTGAATGATTAAAGCAGTAAACCCGCAAGGGGTCGTTAGCTCAGTTGGTAGAGCAGTTGACTTTTAATCAATTGGTCGCAGGTTCGAATCCTGCACGACCCACCAATGTAAAAAGGCGCCCTAAAGGCGCCTTTTTGCTATCTGCGATATTTAAGATTCGAACCTGCCGCAGGTTCGACAAAATCGCCGGGAGCGATTTTGCATTACCACCAGCGTAACCCGCAGGGCGAGTCTCAGGATGAGACGAGTGATATCCTGCACGACCCACCAATGTAAAAAGGCGCCCTAAAGGCGCCTTTTTACTATCTGCGATATTTAAGATTCGAACCTGCCGCCGTTATGATAGCGTCTGACGCGAGACGTGATGCTATGCGAAGAAACGGCTCTGGACGCTTCCTGTGGCACGTATGAAGAACATCAGGCTCTTCGCTATCGCTGCAGGCTATGGCAGTACTGAAGGGACTTAATGCCGTTTTCTGGTAATAGTCTCTACCGCCAGGCCAGGCGCAGGAAAATACAAATGATAGGTACTAATACATCCGGACGTATTCTGGAGTCGCTTGTTAAGGCTTTCTGTATCGAGTAGTATTTAAGTCCTGATAACCGGAGGATTTAATGGCACAAATGGGGCGCCCCAGGACATTCGATCGTCAGCTGGCCGTTGAGCAGGCGATGCTTCTTTTCTGGGAACAGGGCTACGAATCAACCTCGCTCGCTCAATTAAAGGCGAAAATCGGGGGAGGGATCTCCGCACCGAGCTTTTATGCTGCCTTTTGTTCTAAGGAGGCGCTGTTTACCGAAGCGGTACAGTGCTATCTGAATAGCTATGGCCGGGTTACCGACTGCCTTTGGGACGATACGATTGCGCCCAGGGAGGCGATCGAGCTGGCCTTGCGGCGATCGACGAAAATGCAGTGCGAATCCGGGCATCCCAGGGGCTGTATGGTGGCACTGGGCACCATGAGTGCGCCTACGCCAGAGTATGCTCATGTTGTAAAACCACTATCTGCTTCGCGTTCGCGAACGCTCGAAGGGTTTGTCCACTGCGTCGAACGCGGCATCGCGGCAGGTGAGCTTTCGGCGGAAACTGATGCCCGGTCTTTGGGCATAACGTTTAACGGTTTCCTGCTGGGGGTCTCTCTGTTAGCCAGGGATGGGGTAACAAATTCGGCCCTTAATGCCTCGATCGCGGAGCTGATGAAACTGTGGAATTAATGCGTAGCAAAGGGCTCCGCATATAGGCCGCGCTCCTTGCCCCGAATATTCACCACGGCTGCGACTGGTGACGTCAGCCGTTGCCCGTTCGCCAGCTGTCGCAGGCGCTTTTCCCGGCGCTAAACTCGTACGCTACGACCGTCGCGCATCGCAATAACAGGCTTGACATCGCCCTGGCCTGGTGCAGAAGCATGAATTAGAACACCTGATTCAGCTCTTCAAAATCGAAGCGTGGAGCTCGCGGATAGCGTGTAGACGCTTCACCATATCCGAGCGTTGACAACGTATTAACCCTGATATTGCTCCCGGGAAAAGGTGCTATTTAGCGCCGATTCATCAAGTCCCGGCATCGGGTTGGTATCCAGACCTGCCCGCCTGGCAGCAATGATAAAATACCCTGCCTGTAATGAAGCGTTTCTCAGCGCTGAATCCCAGCGGGCTTTTGGATCGTCTCCGTACCACGAACGCGCATCCGCATACGGAAATTTATTATATTGCCGCAATGTGATTTTATTTATTAACACTTCTCCATCCAGCCTCCATGTAACCTCCACATAAAAGAGAAAAAGAGTCGATAGCATTTAAATGTCAGATATGAGAGCGATGTTAAGGCCAGATAGCGCTGTGGACAATTTCTCTGGCATATCCGTTTTACCGTAATGTCTTTTCTGACAGTTAATGGCGACTTTAAATTTAATTATATTTTGGGAGGCTTTGATGGAGAAAAAATATTTTACTGCGGTAATTTTAGCGGGCCTGGTGGCGTCGACGCCTTTAATCGCCGCGCAGAAGAGGCCCGTATCGGGAAGCGTTATCTGTCCCTTTTAACGTACGAAAATCACCGACAGGAAGATAGCCATGAATATTATAAAGTATGCAGCTCTATCCTTTTTGGGTTTGTTCTATATATTTTCCGCGCATGCTGCCGGACAGCATGTCCATTCTCAGCCTGATGCACAGCTATCCAGCGCATCCGCATCCCAAATGGCCAATGAAGCTAAGCCTAAATTAACGCTCTTTGAGCCAGAAAAAGATGTTCTGAAAGATGGATATGTCTTTTTGCCTTTTCAGGTTGATAATATGAAAATTCTTCCGCTGTATACGGAAATACACGGTAAAGAGGCAACAACTCTCAGGCCAATGATTGGTCATCTGCACGTGATGGTTGATGGCAACGGGTGGAACTGGATACATGCAATAACCGACCCTATTTATTTTGGCCCGTTGAAGCACGGCGAGCATCAGGTAAAAATCGAGCTTGTCGATGCCGCCCATAGCGTTATTGAGGTTCAGACTATTAAGGTTGTAGTGCCCTGATTAAAGCCGGTAAATAAAAGACCAGCCGCCAGGCTGGCCTTTTATTTTGGTCATCGCGCACGGTAAATCTGACGTTACTCCTGAGATCATACTCTGCCATTTTGCCTGCAGAGATGCCGCGCGCGTGCCGGCGCCTTGTCCCAATCGAAGGTTCTTCTCTGCCATTTTTCCCCCGCAGGCTTTTATTATATGTGTACTGAGCGATACATAATTTGTTGACAGGCTGTTTGTGGATCATTAATGTACCGATCGTTACATATATGGCGACTGTCCGGCAACGGCAGCCTTGCCAGCCCTTCCTTTGATGAGAAAGAACACCATGACGACTTCGTTTTCAACGGCCGCTGCCAGGGATGAGCGTTTGCCTCTGGCTGCGCTCCTGGCGCTGGCCATGACCGGATTTATTTGCATTATTACCGAAACCTTACCGGCCGGTTTGCTACCGCAGATGGCCGCGGGGCTCGGCATTTCCACCGCTCTGGCGGGGCAAACCGTCACGGTCTACGCGCTGGGTTCACTGCTGGCCGTTATCCCGTTAACCATCGCCACGCAAGGTTGGCGCAGGCGTAGCGTGCTGCTACTGGCCATTATCGGCTTCCTTGTTTTTAATTCGGTCACGGCGCTCTCAACAAACTACTGGCTGACGCTTGTCGCCCGCTTCTTCGCGGGCGTTGCCGCGGGGCTGGCGTGGAGCCTGCTGGCCGGCTACGCCCGCCGCATGGTGCCGATCCATCAGCAGGGCAGGGCGCTGGCGGTGGCGATGGTCGGCACGCCAGTCGCGCTCTCCCTCGGCGTGCCTTTGGGAACATGGCTTGGTACGGCAATCGGCTGGCGCAGCGCATTCGGGATCATGTCTGCGCTGACCCTGGTGTTAATCGTATGGGTGCTTGCCCGGGTACCGGACTATCCGGGGCAGGCCGGCCACGAGCGTTTGTCTTTACGTCAGGTGTTCATGACGCCCGGAGTGCGGCCGGTGCTCGGCGTGGTGGTGGCCTGGATGCTGGCGCACAACATTCTCTACACCTACATTTCGCCGTTTGTTGCGCAGGCGGGGCTGGCTGAGCACGTGGACGTGGTGTTGCTGATATTCGGCGTGGCCGCGCTCGTTGCTATCGGCATCACCGGTCGCCTTGTTGATAACCACCTGCGCGGCACGGTGCTGGGTAGCCTCGCGCTCTTCGCCATTGTCTCTCTGCTGTTCATCTGGCTGGCATGCGTACCGGCTTTCATCTACATCGGTGTGGCCGTTTGGGGGCTCACGTTCGGTGGTGCGGCAACTCTGCTGCAAACCGCACTGGCGGATGCCGCCGGCGAGGGTGCCGATGTGGCGCTGTCGATGAACGTTGTGGTCTGGAACGGCGCTATTGCGGGCGGTGGGCTTGTCGGCGGCATTTTGCTCAATACGTGGGGGGCCGCGTCCTTCCCGATTACGCTGGCGCTGGTGCTGATTGTCGGATTCCTGATTGCCCTGTCGGCGCGTACGCACGGCTTCAGGGCCGGGGCTCGCCATACGCACGTTTAGCAGGGACTGTTTAATTATTTGCATCTCACCGGAGAAATACATCGTGTTCAGAAAGTTACTTTCGATCCTTATCCTCTCATCAGCGGCGCTGTTTGCGGTTTCGACATTCGCCGCCGATGAGTTCCTCGGCGCCCGCTAGCTGAATGTTTAAGGTTGTCATCCGGCGGGGGGACTCCGGGCTGCCCCGTCGGCATAGCCGTGCTATGCACTTCAAATGAAGCATCACAGAACCGCCAAACTGTATATGAACCCGTCGTTATTCAGCGACGGGAAGCGGACGTTACGGGCAAGCGGTTCGGAAATAACGAGATATCCTGACCCATCCGCCAGCGTAAAAAAACGCCGGTTTACTCTTTGCGATTGATAAGGCTCAACCCGCAGGTCTGCAGATAAATTCCCCACGACATTGTCCGTATAATCGGCTATCTTGTTTAGCATATAAAACACTGATGCCGTTCCTGTGCCGCGTGAAGGCATTTTAACGGTCTTTAAGTTAAGCCAGTAAAACGAGATTGCAAGATGAGCGTAATGTTTGACCCTGAAACGGCGATTTATCCTTTTCCGCCCAAGCCGATGCCGCTAAGCCGCGATGAAAAGCACTTTTATCGTGAAAAGATCAAGCGTCTGCTGCGCGAACGCGATGCGGTCATGGTTGCCCACTACTATACCGATCCCGAAATTCAGCAGCTGGCGGAAGAGACCGGCGGCTGCATCGCAGACTCTCTTGAAATGGCACGCTTTGGCGCCCGCCATCCGGCATCCACGCTGCTGGTCGCCGGCGTGCGTTTCATGGGCGAAACGGCAAAAATCCTCAGTCCGGAAAAAACCATCCTGATGCCGACGCTCCACGCCGAATGTTCCCTCGATCTCGGCTGTCCCATTGATGAGTTCAATCAATTTTGCGATGCGCATCCTGACCGTACCGTGGTGGTCTACGCCAATACCTCCGCGGCGGTTAAAGCCCGCGCTGACTGGGTGGTGACCTCCAGCATTGCGGTTGAACTGATTGAGCATCTTGATAGCCAGGGCGAAAAAATCATCTGGGCGCCGGACCGCCATCTGGGCCACTACGTGCAGAAACAGACGGGCGCAGACGTCCTGTGCTGGCAGGGCGCCTGTATTGTTCACGATGAGTTTAAAACCCAGTCGCTGACCCGAATGAAGGCGCTCTACCCCGACGCCGCGGTGCTGGTTCATCCGGAATCACCGCAGTCGATTGTGGATATGGCCGATGCCGTCGGCTCTACCAGCCAGCTCATCAATGCGGCGAGAACGCTGCCCCAGCGCCAGCTGATCGTCGCCACCGACCGCGGCATCTTCTATAAAATGCAGCAGGCGGTGCCGGAGAAAGAGTTGCTGGAAGCGCCGACGGCCGGTGAAGGCGCTACCTGTCGCAGCTGCGCCCACTGCCCGTGGATGGCGATGAACGGCCTGAAGGCGATTGCCGAAGGTCTGGAGCACGGCGGGGCGGCGCATGAGATTCAGGTTGACGCGCAGATGCGCGCCGGCGCATTAATTCCGCTTAACAGAATGCTGGATTTTGCGGCTACACTACGGGGATAAAAAACAACGCGTGCAATACGCTCTGGGGAAAAGATGGATTTTTTAAGTACGCAGAATATTTTGGTACACATACCCATTGGCGCCGGGGGATACGATCTCTCCTGGATTGAGGCCGTCGGGACGATTGCCGGGCTGCTATGCATCTGGCTGGCGAGCCTGGAAAAGATCGGCAACTATGCCTTCGGGCTGATTAACGTCACCCTGTTCGCCATTATTTTCTTTCAGATCCAGCTCTATGCCAGCCTGCTGCTGCAGGTGTTTTTCTTCGTGGCTAACGTCTACGGCTGGTACGCCTGGTCGCGGCAGACCAGCAGCCACGAGGCTGCGCTGCAGATCCGCTGGCTGCCGCTGCCAAAAGCGCTGGGCTGGCTGGCGGCGTGCGTGGTGGCGATTGCCCTGATGACGGTATTTATCGATCCGGTGTTCGCCTTCCTGACGCGGGTGGCGGTGACGCTGATGCAGGGGATGGGGCTACAGGTGACCATGCCGGCGCTGCAGCCGGACGCCTTCCCGTTCTGGGACTCCTGCATGATGGTGCTGTCGATCGCCGCCATGATCCTGATGACCCGCAAATACGTTGAGAACTGGCTGCTGTGGGTGATCATTAACGTTATCAGCGTGGTCATTTTTGCGCGGCAGGGCGTCTACGCGATGTCGTTGGAGTACCTGCTGCTGACCTTTATCGCCGTCAACGGCAGCCGGATGTGGATCAACAGCGCCCGTGAGCGGGGTTCTCACGCGTTTTCTCGCTAGTGATGATGCTGATGGGCGTGCCCGGAGTGGGTCATGTTAAGACGGCACTCCGGGCCGCTGCAGGGCTGATATTCCATCTGTACGGTCGCGTGCTCAACGTCGTACTTGTGGTGCAAAAATGCCTGGATACGATTCAGCAGGGCGTCGTGATCGTGCGGCGGGACGACCTGTACGTGCAGCGTCATCACCGTTTTTTCCCCAACCAGCCAGACGTGGACATGGTGCACGTCGCGGACTTCGGCCACCGAGCGGCGTAGATCACGCTTCAGGCCGTCAACATCCAGCGAACGCGGCGCCCCCTCCAGCAGCTCGTTCAGGCTCTCCTGCAGCAGGCGCCAGGCGCTGCGCAGCACCAGGCAGGAAACCAGCACCGACAAAATCGGGTCAATCGGCGTCCAGCCGGTGGTTAAAATCACCATCGCAGCGATAATCGCCCCCACCGAACCGAGTAAATCCCCCAGCACGTGCAGCGCCGCGGCGCGAACGTTAAGGTTGCGCTCCTCGCCGCCGCGGTGAAGGATCCAGAAGGCCAGAATATTGGCCAGCAGCCCGGCGACGGCGATCGCCATCATCGCCGCCCCGGCGACGGGCTGCGGATGATTAAAACGCTGAATCGCTTCCCATACGATAAGAATGGTAATCACCACCAGCGCGATGGCGTTGACGAAGGCGGCGAGGGTGGTCAGACGCAGCCAGCCGAAGGTATGGCGGGCGTTGGGTGGTCGGCTGGCGAAACGAACGGCCAGCAGGGCGAAGAGCAGGGCGGCGGAGTCGGTAAGCATATGGCCGGCATCGGCGAGCAGCGCCAGAGAGCCTGAGAGCGCGCCGCCCACGGCTTCAACCACCATAAAGCCGGCGGTGACGATAAAGGCCAACAGCAGGCGGCGAGCGTTATTATCCTGCGGCCGCTGAGGCGGAGTATGCGAGTGCGCCATGGTGTCATCCCCTGATTATTCTCATTATTACTGTATGACATCATACCGATTTTCGGTGAATAAAATAAAAAAGGAGAGCCGCGGCTCCCCCTGGTTTTCAGACGCGGAGACTACTGCGTTGTCCCGTCCGTTTTGCTTCCGCTATCGCTCGGGGTGCTTTCCGGGCAGCGGCCGTCCTTGCACATCGCGTTTTTATGCGCTTCGTCGCTGGTCATCCCGTCATGGCTCATGGTCGAACCGTCGGAGTTAAGCATCTTGTCGCCAGAGTTGATCTTATCGTTATCAACCTTGTTTGGCGCGATGTTGGTCCGGGCATCAGGCGCCACCTGCCCGGCATCGGCGGAGGCGTTAGCCTGTCCGTTGTTGGACTGGGCGCCGGTATCTGCCGCCAGCGCGGCGGCGCTGGCCAGGCCAAGGGTGACGGCTAAAAAGAGTGGGGTGAGGATGGTCGTTTTCATAGGATGCTTCTGTTATGGTCGATATGTCGGATAACCTCTTCCAACGGTGCATGTGCCAGAGCCCGCTCGCGCTCCGCGCTCTATGATTAAAAGCTTCACATCAATAAGTTACATCAGCATGGAATACTGATTAGCGGCGTGAAGATTGGTCTTAACAGTTAAAAATTGTAGCTCATGGCCTGTTTTTCGCTTCTTTATTGCGTATTTTAGCCTATTTTCAGGATTAATCTGTTGTCACTGTAAAATCACGTTTACACTTTTTGAGCGAAGAGATAGATTGGAGGGATTGCATTTACATAGATAAGATGGCAGGGCTGGAAAGAAAATGAATTATCAGAACGACGATTTACGCATTAAAGAGATCAACGAATTACTTCCTCCCGTTGCGCTCCTCGAAAAGTTCCCCGCGACCGAAAATGCTGCTAACACCGTGGCGCACGCTCGTAAAGCGATCCACCAGATCCTCAAGGGCAACGACGATCGCCTGCTGGTTGTGATTGGGCCCTGCTCAATTCACGATACGGCGGCGGCGAAAGAGTACGCTGAGCGCCTGCTGATGCTGCGAGAAGAGCTGAAAGGCGAGCTGGAAGTGGTAATGCGCGTCTATTTTGAGAAACCGCGTACCACCGTCGGCTGGAAGGGGCTGATCAACGATCCGCATATGGATAATAGCTTCCGGATCAACGACGGCCTGCGCATTGCGCGTAAGCTGCTGCTGGAGATTAACGACAGCGGGCTGCCGGCGGCGGGCGAATTCCTTGATATGATCACCCCCCAGTACGTGGCTGACCTGATGAGCTGGGGCGCTATCGGCGCGCGCACCACCGAATCTCAGGTTCACCGCGAGCTCTCCTCAGGCCTCTCCTGCCCGGTTGGCTTTAAAAACGGCACCGACGGAACGATTAAAGTCGCGATTGATGCGATTAACGCCGCCGGCGCGCCGCACTGCTTCCTGTCGGTGACCAAGTGGGGCCATTCGGCGATTGTGAACACCAGCGGCAACAGCGACTGCCATATCATCCTCCGTGGGGGCAAAGAGCCGAACTACAGCGCGAAGCACGTTGCTGAAGTGAAGGTTGGGCTGGCGAAAGCGGGTCTGCCGGCGCAGATCATGATTGATTTCAGCCATGCCAACTCCAGCAAGCAATTCAAAAGACAAATGGACGTGGGCAGCGACGTTTGCCAACAGATTGCCGGCGGCGAGCAGGCGATCATGGGCGTGATGATTGAAAGCCATCTGGTGGAAGGCAACCAGAGCCTGGAGAGCGGAGAGCCGCTGACCTATGGTAAGAGCGTGACCGATGCCTGCATTGGCTGGGAAGACACGGATACCATCCTGCGCCAGCTGGCGGATGCGGTGAAAGCCCGCCGCGGGTAGCGCTGTTTATTGCCCGAGCGTACGCCGCTGACGGCGGAATTAAGGACAAAAAAAAGCGTGGAGCAATCCACGCTTTTTTATACCGGCGAAAATTACTTCGCTTTACCCTGGTTCGCTACCGCCGCCGCTTTGGCCGCGATTTCATCAGCGTTGCCCAGATAGTAATGTTTGATTGGCTTAAAGTTTTCGTCGAACTCATAAACCAGCGGTACGCCGGTCGGGATATTCAGTTCGAGGATCTCTTCTTCACCCATATTGTCGAGGTACTTCACCAGCGCGCGCAGGGAGTTACCGTGAGCGGCAATAATGACGCGCTCACCGCTTTTCAGACGCGGCAGAATGGTTTCGTTCCAGTAAGGCACCACGCGCTCGATGGTCAGCGCCAGGCTTTCAGTGACCGGCAGCTCGGCATCGGTCAGTTTCGCGTAGCGCGGATCGTGGCCCGGGAAGCGTTCGTCGTCTTTGGTCAGCTCCGGCGGCGTGATGGCAAAACCGCGGCGCCACTGCTTAACCTGCTCGTCACCGTATTTTTCAGCGGTTTCGGCTTTGTTCAGACCCTGTAGAGCGCCGTAGTGGCGTTCGTTCAGTTTCCAGGATTTCTCAACCGGCAGCCAGGCTTGATCCAGTTCGTCCAGCACGTTCCACAGGGTATGGATGGCACGTTTCAGCACAGAGGTATAAGCAAAATCGAAGCTGAAGCCTTCCTCTTTCAGCAGTTTACCTGCCGCTTTTGCTTCACCCACGCCTTTCTCGGACAGATCGACATCGTACCAACCGGTGAAACGGTTTTCGTTGTTCCATTGGCTTTCGCCGTGACGGACCAGTACCAGCTTAGTTACAGCCATTCTCTCACTCCTCAATACAACACGCCGTCCTTCGCGCTGTGGCTCAGCGGCCGTCTGCGTTTACCCGGTGAACAACGTTCGCGGGAGTCGCTCTGCGACCGAATCGATACAACCCGAATGCTGCGGTGTATGCGTTTATTGATTGATAACTATTCTCATTATATTGCCGTGATTTACCTCACGGCAACGCTTATCCCTAACCATAGCGAAAATAGTGGCTCAGTGTAAGGTGCTTGTAAATCCGCGGTTATATTTTTGTCGGCAGGTGGCGTAATTTACGCCAAAGTGGCGAAAAAAAGCCCTCCATCGGGAGGGCGGGGGCATTATCTGGCGATGAACTGGTACTCCGTCAGGCTGACGTACTCCTCGCCCGGGCGTAATACGCAATCCGGCTGCGGCCAGTGCGGATGGTTTGGCGAGTCGGGCAGGAATTCGCTCTCCAGCGCCAGGCCCTGCCAGGCGGCGTAGTCCTGTTCCGTGCGCGACGGCGTGCCGTCGAGGTAGTTGCCGGAATAGAACTGCAGCGCCGGGGCGGAGGTATACACCGTCATCTGCAGCTTTTCATCCTGCGACCAGAGGTGGGCCGCCGGCTGACCGGCATCGCCCTGCGCCTGCAGCAGGAACGCATGATCGTAGCCTTTCACCTTGCGCTGATCGTCATCGCTGAGGAAGCGCTCCGCCAGCACCCGAGGCTTGCGGAAGTCAAAGCTGGTTGCGGCGACGTCGCGCAGATCGCCGCCCGGTATTCCGTCGCTCTCAACCGGCAGATAGCGGTCGGCGAAGAGCTGCAGCCGATGCTGGCGGACGTCGGTCTGCTGGCCATCAAGGTTGAAGTAGACGTGGTTGGTCAGATTTACCGGGCAGGGCCGATCGACGGTGGCGCGATATTCAATGGCAATACGGTTATCGTCGGTCAGGCGATAGTGCGCCGTAGCCCGTAGATTTCCGGGGAAGCCCTGGTCGCCGTCGGCGGAAGAGAGGGAAAACAGCGCCTGGCGTTCGTCGGCGCTGACTATCTGCCAGCGGCGCTTATCAAACCCGTCCGGTCCGCCGTGCAGCTGGTGGCCGGCGTCAGTGGAGGGCGCCACGTTGACGATATGGCCGTCAAGCATAAACCGGCTGTTGGCGATGCGGTTGGCGTAGCGGCCGACCGAGGCGCCGAAATAGGCCGCCTGGCGGGTATATTGTTCCGGCGAAGCGCAGCCGAGCAGGGCTTCGCGGACGCTGCCGTCAGCCAGAGTGACCCGGGCGGAGAGCAGCGTTGCGCCCCAGTCCATCAGCGTCACCACCATCCCGGCGTCGTTGCGCAGGGTAATGATCTGCCACGGCTGGCCATCAGGCGCGCGTTCTGTCGTTTGATTTAGCACTGGCCGGCTCCCTGGGAAGGTTTGCAAACGTAGAAGGTCTCTTTGATTCCGGTTTTCGCTTCATACTGCGCGGCAACGGCCTGCTGAACCGGCGTCACCAGCTCTTCCGGCACCAGCGCGACGACGCAGCCGCCAAAGCCGCCGCCGGTCATGCGCACGCCGCCTTTGTCGCCGATGGTAGCTTTGACGATCTCAACCAGAGCGTCAATTTGCGGAACGGTGATTTCAAAATCATCGCGCATTGAGGCGTGGGATTCGGCCATCAGCTCGCCCATCCGCTTCAGGTCGCCTTTCTCCAGCGCGGTTGCTGCTTCGACGGTGCGGGCGTTTTCGGTCAGCACGTGGCGAACGCGCTGCGCAACGATCGGATCCAGCTCGGCGGCCACGGCGTTGAATTCGGCAAGGGTAACGTCACGCAGCGCCGGCTGCTGGAAGAAGCGCGCGCCGGTTTCGCACTGTTCGCGGCGGGTATTGTATTCGCTGCCGACCAGGGTGCGTTTAAAGTTACTGTTGATGATTACTACCGCCACGCCTTTCGGCACCGAGACGGCCCTGGTGCCCAGCGTGCGGCAGTCAATCAGCAGGGCGTGATCCTTTTTGCCCAGCGCGGAGATCAGCTGGTCCATAATGCCGCAGTTGCAGCCGACGAACTGGTTTTCCGCCTCCTGACCGTTCAGCGCGATTTGCGCGCCGTCCAGCGGCAGATGGTAGAGCTGCTGGAATACGGTTCCAACGGCAACCTCCAGCGAAGCCGAGGAGCTTAAGCCGGCGCCCTGGGGAACGTCGCCGCTAATAACCAAATCCGCGCCGCCGAAATGGCTGTTGCGCTTCTGCAGATGCTTCACCACCCCGCGCACGTAGTTGGACCACTGCTGGCTATCGTGGCTGACAATTTTCTCATCCAGCGAGAACTCGTCGGACTGGTTTTCATAATCCGCGGCAATTACGCGTACCCTGCGGTCCGTGCGCGGCGCGCAGCTGATGACCGTTTGATAATCAATCGCGCAGGGCAGCACGAAACCGTCGTTATAGTCGGTATGTTCGCCGATCAAATTAACGCGGCCCGGAGCCTGAATGGTGTGGCTGGCAGGGTAGCCAAATTTCTCAGCAAACAGGGCTTGGGTTTTCTCTTTCAGACTCATTGTTATTCTCCGGATTCGCGAAAATGAACGTCGCTGACCGCGCGCAGACGCTCGGCGGCCTGCTCGGCCGTCAGGTCACGCTGGGTTTCGGCCAGCATTTCGTAGCCGACCATAAATTTGCGTACCGTAGCGGAACGCAGCAGCGGCGGATAAAAGTGGGCGTGTAGCTGCCAGTGATTATTCTCTTCACCATTAAACGGCGCGCCGTGCCAGCCCATCGAGTAGGGGAACGAGCACTGGAACAGGTTGTCGTAGCGGCTGGTCAGCTTTTTCAGCGCCAGCGCAAGGTCGCTGCGCTGTGCGGCGGTTAAATCGGTCAGGCGCAGGATGTGCGCTTTCGGCAGCAGCAGGGTCTCAAACGGCCAGGCCGCCCAGTAGGGAACGACCGCCAGCCAGTGTTCAGTTTCGACCACCGTGCGGCTGCCGTCGGCGAGCTCGCGCCGGGCGTAATCCACCAGCATCGGCGAACCCTGGTCGGCGTAGTACGCCTTCTGCAGGCGATCTTCGCGTTCGGCTTCGTTCGGCAGGAAGCTGTTGGCCCAGACCTGGCCGTGCGGGTGCGGGTTGGAGCAGCCCATCGCGGCGCCTTTATTCTCAAACACCTGCACCCACGGATAGCGCTGGCCGAGGTCGGCCGTCTGTTCCTGCCACGCTTTAACCACGCCGTCCAGGGCTTCAACGCTCAGCTCAGGCAGCGTTTTGCTGTGGTCTGGCGAGAAGCAGATGACCCGGCTGGTCCCGCGCGCGCTTTGACAGCGCATCAGGGGATCGTTGCTTTCCGGCGCGTCCGGAGTATCGGTCATCAAGGCCGCAAAGTCGTTCGTAAACACGTACGTGCCGGTGTAGTTCGGGTTGGTATCGCCGGTGACGCGGGTGTTACCCGGGCACAGGAAACAGTCCGGATCGTGCGCCGGCAGGGTCAGCTTTGCCGGCGTCTCCTGCGCCCCTTGCCAGGGGCGCTTCGCGCGATGCGGGGAAACCAAAATCCACTGCCCGGTTAACGGGTTATAGCGACGGTGCGGATGGTCGACGGGGTTAAATACGCTCATGACGGTTCCTTAGTCTGGGTAACCCTGCGGATGACGGGACTGCCAGTGCCAGGTGTCCTGCGCCATCTCATCAAGGTTGCGCGTGACGCGCCAGTTCAGTTCACGGTCGGCCTTTTCGGCGTCAGCCCAGTAGGCCGGGAGATCGCCTTCACGGCGCGGCGCGAAGTGGTAGTTAATCGGTTTGCCGCAGGCTTTGCTGAAGGCGTTAATGACGTCAAGGACGCTGCTGCCAACGCCTGCGCCAAGGTTATAGACGTGCACGCCCGACTTGCTGGCCAGTTTTTCCATCGCCGCAACGTGACCGTCCGCGAGATCCATGACGTGGATATAGTCGCGCACGCCGGTGCCGTCTTCGGTCGGGTAGTCGTTACCGAATACCGCCAGCGATTCGCGACGACCCACCGCCACCTGCGCAATGTACGGCATCAGGTTGTTAGGGATGCCCTGCGGGTCTTCGCCCATATCGCCGGACTGGTGAGCGCCAACCGGATTGAAGTAGCGCAGCAGCGCAATGCTCCACTCGGGCTGGGCTTTCTGCAGGTCGGTAAGAATTTGCTCGACCATCAGTTTGCTTTTGCCGTACGGGCTTTGCGGAGTGCCGGTCGGGAAGCTTTCAACGTAAGGGATCTTTGGCTGGTCGCCGTAGACGGTAGCGGAGGAGCTGAAAATAAAGTTTTTGACGCCGGCGGCGCGCATGGCGGAAACTAATTTTAATGTGCCGGTCACATTATTGTCGTAGTATTCCAGCGGTTTGGCGACGGATTCGCCGACGGCCTTCAATCCGGCAAAGTGGATCACCGCCTCAATGGCGTGATCGTGCAGGATCTCGGTCATCAACGCTTCATTGCGGATATCGCCTTCGACAAAGGTCGCTTTTTTCCCGCCAAGGCGCTCAATCACCGGCAGCACGCTGCGCTTACTGTTGCAGAGGTTGTCGAGAATAATCACCTCGTGTCCCTGCAGCAGCAGACTGTACGCAGGTATGACTTCCAATGTAACCGCTACCACCTGTAACCAATACTTTCATGACTCGCTCCAATAGGCTTATCGTATGTGAAGACGATAGCATATCAAAGAACGAAAAAGTGTGACACAGACCAAATTGGTGGTATCGGTTACACTAAAATACACAAACGCGATGGTTAAATAAATACTGTGTTAAAACATGTTGTTAATGGCTATTTGTCAACCTTATCTGAAAAAATACAGGGATCCGCAGACCCCTGGATTGGCTTATTTTGCCAGCGGACCGATCCGATAAGTGTAACCGTCTCCACTCGGAATAAATTCCAGGCGGTGGGTAATGCAGTCCGGGGCATCCTCGGCGTGGTGGGAAACAAACAGCAGTCTGGGTGGCCCCTTCGCTAATCAGCACGTCAACAAAGCGGCGCACCAGCTGGCGGTTGAGAGGGTCGAGCCCCTGCAGCGGCTCGTCGAGGATCAGCAGCGTCGGGTGTTTTACCAGCGCGCGGACAATCAGCGCCAGACGCTGCTGGCCCCACGACAGGCTGTGGAACGGGGCGTCGGCGGTGCGGCCGTCGATACCCAGAATATCCAGCCAGGTCTGTACCAGCTTACGCTGCTTATCGGAAACGGCCTGATAGATGCCGATCGAGTCGAAATAGCCCGACAGAATAACGTTGCGCACGGTGGTGCTGACGCGGTACTCCAGGTGCAGGCTGCTGCTGACGTAGCCGATATGCTTTTTGATATCCCAGATGGTTTCGCCGCTGCCGCGACGGCGGCCAAAGAGGGTCAGATCGTTGCTGTATCCCTGGGGATGATCGCCGGTTATCAGGCTGAGGAGTGTCGATTTCCCGGCGCCGTTGGGCCCGACTATCTGCCAGTGCTCGCCGGGGTTGACCTGCCAGCTAAGGTGATTGAGGATTGGCCGGTCGTTGTATGACACCACTCCGTCGTTGAGGATAATGTGCGGCGTATCGGCGACCAGAGAGTGGCGGGCGGCGGGCGCATCCGGCTCCGGCAGTGCGATCCCGTCAAGCCGCTCGCTGTGGGCCAGCTGGGCGATTAGCGCCTGCTGCAGTAGCGCCTGTGTCTCCCCGATTTCGCTTAACGTACAGTCCGCCAGCACGCCGGCAAACTGGACGAAGGCGGGGATCTCGTCGAACCGGTTGAGCACCAGCACGAGGGTGATGCCTTCCCCGTTAAGAGCGGCCAGCAGTTCGGCCAGCTGGTGGCGGGAGGCCACGTCAAGGCCGTCGAAAGGCTCATCAAGGATCAGTAAATCCGGTTTGGCCATCAGCGCCTGGCACAGCAGCGTTTTGCGCGTCTCGCCGGTGGAGAGATATTTAAAACGGCGCTGCAGCAGGCCGGAAATGCCAAACAGTTCGGCAAGATGCGCGCAGCGGGCGGCATCTTTGTACTCCTCCTGGATTATCTCATGGGTAAAGCGGCCGGTATCCTCTTCGCCCGGACTGAGTAGATCGGTGTTGTTGCGCTGCCACTCGTCGCTGACCAGCTTCTGTAGCTGTTCAAAGGAGAGGCGGGTGATGCGGGTAAAATCGCTTTCACGCTCGCCGGAGAGCAGGGTGAGTTCGCCGGATAGCGCGCGGGCCAGCGCGGATTTACCGCTGCCGTTGCTACCGACGAATGCCCAGCTTTCGCCGGCGCTAACGGTGAGGCGTTCAATATTTAACGTTTTTGTGTCGCTCAGGCGGAACGTGCCTTGCGATGTTTGCAATGATGACATTGTGTATCCCACTTTTTGCAGCAAAGTGCTTCAGGGATACGTCTTCAGGCGGATAATGTCAATCCCGTCAGCACAAGGTGGCAAGAATGATGCGATCGGCATTAAAATAGGCGAGCGCCTCGGCGCCTTCAGCCAGCCCATCCGTCTGCTCGCGCGGCAGGGTCGCGCACAGGGTCTGACCGTCCGGCAGCGTCATCAGCACTTCGCACTGCTCCGGCCCGTATTCGATATGGCCGATCCGTCCCGCCAGCTGATTGTCCGCTTCGGCGGCCACCGCCGGGTCCAGGGTCATACCGACCCACGGCGCTTTGAGTAAAACCAGCACTTCCTGGCCCTCATCAAGGCCGAGTCGTTCGGCGCTTTGGGCAGTGATCGCGACTTTAAAACGGGTCTGAGCGTCGGCCAGCAAAACCTCAACGTGCTGCTGCACCTGCTGATGGTCGCGGCCGGTGATGGTGCCAAACCACTGGTTGCGGGCGCTGGTCTGCAGGGAGAAGCGGGAGATGGCGGCGAGCAGGCTGTCGAGGGGCAGCGCGTCGTCGTCGCTAAGGACGTCAAAAGCCTTCTGTTGAATCTGCGCCAGCAGATCGTAAAGCTGAATCAGCCGCTGGCCGTAGCGGGTCAGCACCGCGCCGCCGCCGCCTTTACCGCCGGTGGCGCGGTCAACCAGCGCCTGTTCGCTAAGCTGATTCATTTCGTTAATGGCATCCCACGCGCTTTTATAGCTGATGCCGGCATTTTTCGCGCCCTGGCTAATTGAACCCGTCTGGTCAATCTGTTTCAGCAGGGAGATGCGGCGAGGGTCGGCGAACAGGCGCTGCTGTAATTTCAGGGTAAGGAGAATTTCGGCCTGCATAATAATATCCTGGCAAAAAAGGGTATTGTGACCGATAGCGAGCATCTTGCAAGATAGATCTATGACCCTGCCCGGCGAGGTATCGCACAAATGGGGCGTGTTTTTCTTGCTGAAACGGTTACAATTAACCATTCGTACTTTCTGGAGCCCACTATGTTAGAGCTATTGAAAAGCCTGGTTTTTGCCGTGGTCATGGTCCCGGTGGTGATGGCCATCATCCTTGGTCTGATTTACGGTTTGGGCGAAGTGTTCAACATCTTCTCCGGCGTCGGTCATAAAGATCGCGGCCAGCAAAAAAACTGATTACCTGACGCCCGGTTTCTCCGGGCGTTTTTTTATCCCTTCCTTTTGATCCTCATCTGGTTACCACCAATTCGCGCTGGGAAAACCCCAATCTTGTCGTTATATTAGCCCCTACATAACGCACGCAAAGGAGTTTCAGATGGCACGTCAATGGTTACGTTTTTTTGTTGGAGCGACGTTAACGCTCTCCGTCGCCGGGCAGGCGCTGGCAGAAGAGGGAAAGATAACGGTCTTCGCGGCGGCTTCATTAACTAACGCAATGCAGGATATCGCGAAGGCCTATAAGCAGGAGAAAAAGGTGGACGTGGTCTCATCCTTTGCCTCCTCTTCAACGCTGGCGCGGCAAATTGAAGCGGGCGCGCCTGCTGACCTGTTTATCTCCGCGGACCAGAAGTGGATGGATTACGCGGTCGAGAAAAAAACGATTGATACCGCCACCCGCGCAACGCTGCTGGGAAACAGCCTGGTGGTCGTTGCACCGAAGGCCAGCGCGCAGAGCGACGTTACCATCAGCAGCAAAACCGACTGGACCAGCCTGCTGAAGGGCGGCCGTCTGGCGGTGGGCGATCCGGAGCACGTGCCGGCCGGGATCTATGCGAAAGAAGCGCTGCAAAAGCTGGGGGCATGGGACACTCTGTCAGCGAAGCTGGCTCCGGCGGAAGACGTGCGCGGGGCGCTGGCATTGGTTGAACGTAACGAAGCGCCGCTGGGCATCGTTTACGGCTCCGATGCGGTCGCCAGCAAAGGCGTTAAAGTCGTGGGTACCTTCCCGGAAGATTCGCATAAGAAGGTTGAGTATCCGCTGGCCATCGTTGACGGACACAAAAATGCGACCGTCAGCGCATTCTATGACTACCTGAAAGGGCCTGAGGCGTCGGCCATCTTCAAACAATACGGATTTACCACGCGCTAATGATTTTAAGCGATCCCGAATGGCAGGCGGTGCTGCTGAGCCTCAAAGTGTCATCCCTGGCGGTGGTGTTTAGCTTACCTTTTGGGATCTTTTTTTCCTGGCTGCTGGTCAGGCGCAGCTTCCCCGGAAAAGCGCTGCTCGACAGCCTTCTCCACCTGCCGCTGGTGCTGCCGCCGGTGGTGGTCGGCTATCTGCTGCTGGTGGCAATGGGCAGGCGCGGTTTTATCGGCAGACTGGCTGTACGACTGGTTTGGCCTGACGTTTGCCTTTAGCTGGCGCGGCGCGGTGCTGGCGGCGGCGGTGATGTCGTTTCCGCTGATGGTGCGGGCGATTCGCCTGGCGCTTGAAGGGGTCGATATCAAGCTGGAGCAGGCGGCGCGCACTCTTGGCGCCGGGCGCTGGCGGGTATTCTTTACCATCACCCTGCCGCTGACGCTGCCGGGCATTATCGTCGGCACCGTGCTGGCCTTTGCCCGCTCGCTGGGCGAGTTTGGCGCGACCATTACCTTCGTTTCCAATATCCCCGGCGAAACGCGCACCATCCCCTCCGCCATGTATACCCTGATTCAAACGCCGGGCGGCGAGGGCGCCGCCGCGCGTTTATGCTTAATTTCCATCGTGCTGGCGCTGATCTCGCTGCTGGTTTCCGAATGGCTGGCCCGCCTCAGCCGCGCGCGGATGGGTAAATAACGATGCTTGAACTCGATTTTACCCAGACGCTGGGAACCCACTGCCTGAGCATTCAGGAGACGCTGCCCGCCAGCGGTATTACCGCGGTATTTGGCGTCTCCGGGGCCGGTAAAACCTCGCTTATCAACGCCATCAGCGGCCTGACCCGGCCGCAGAAAGGACGGATCGTGCTGAACGGCCGGGTGCTGAATGATGTCGAAAAGCGCATCTGCCTGGCGCCGGAAAAGCGGCGCATTGGCTACGTTTTCCAGGACGCCCGCCTGTTCCCGCACTACAAAGTGCGCGGCAATTTGCAGTACGGCATGGCGAAGAGTATGGCCAGCCAGTTCGATAAGCTGGTGGCGCTGCTGGGGATTGAGCCGCTGCTCGATCGCCTGCCGGGCGGCCTCTCCGGCGGCGAGAAGCAGCGGGTGGCCATCGGTCGGGCGCTGCTGACCGCTCCCGAGCTGCTGCTGCTCGACGAGCCGCTGGCCTCGCTGGATATTCCCCGCAAGCGCGAGCTGCTGCCCTACCTGCAGCGGCTGGCGCGCGAAATCAATATCCCGATGCTGTACGTCAGCCATTCGCTGGATGAGATCCAGCATCTGGCGGATAAGGTGCTGGTGTTGGAAAACGGCAGCGTGAAGGCGTTTGGCGATCTCGAAGAGGTGTGGAGCAGCAGCGTGATGCACCCGTGGCTGCCGCAGGAGCAGCAGAGCACGATCCTGAAGGTTGCGGTTGCCGCCCGACATCCGCAGTATGCGATGACCGAGCTGGCCCTCGGCGAGCAGCGGCTGTGGGTCAACCAGCTCGACCGGCCGCCGGGCGAGTCGGCGCGCATTCGCGTTCAGGCGTCCGACGTGTCGCTGGTGCTGGAGCGCCCGCAGCGGACCAGCATCCGCAATATTTTGCGCGCGCAGGTCGTGCAGTATATTGAAACCAACGGGCAAATTGAGGTGCAGCTGGAGGTCAGCGGCCGCACGCTATGGGCGCGCATCAGCCCGTGGGCCAGAGATGACCTTGGGATTACGCCCGGCCAGTGGCTGTATGCGCAAATCAAGAGCGTGTCGATTAGCGCCTGATCACAACAGGTTGCGGTTGATAAAGTCGGCAATGCTGCTGCTTTCGTTCTCGCCAATCACCACGTTCGCGCGTGCTTTGACTTCATCGACCGCGTTACCCATCGCCACGCCGATACCGGCGGCTTCCAGCATGCTGAGATCGTTATAGTTGTCGCCGAAGGCCACCACGTCCTGCATCGACAGCCCCTGGGATTCAACCCACTGCGCCAGGCGCTTGCCTTTGCTGTTGCCGGCGCGGGCGATATCGACCTGATCGTGCCACGACCACTCGCACTCCAGCCCCAGCGTCTGGCCGACGTGCTGCGCGAACTGCTGCAGTTTAGGAATGTTTTCATCGGTGAGGGCAAACTTCCACACCGCCTTCACCTCGCGCGCCGCCTGCGCCAGGGAGTCCACTTGAGTGAAGACCGGGCGCTGTTCCGGCGGCAGCGACTCTGCCCAGCGGGCGGTACGGATGACGTGCCCGGTCGGGTGCTCGTAGAGCATGGCGTCGTCGACGTACATCAGGCCGTGCACGTCGTGCTCAGCCAGCATGTCGGTGAGGCTCAGCGCCTTATCGACCGCCATCGGATCGGCCTGCAGAACCTTTTTTGCCTGATAATCATACAAATAAGTGCCGTTACAACAAATTGCAGGTGTATCCAGAGCCAGTGCCTGATAAAAAGGATGGATCGCGACGTGATGTCGACCGGTGACGACGATCACCTGGTAGCCCGCCGCGCGGGCACGCGCCAGCGCCTCAAGTGAGGCGGGCAGGATGGTCTTGTTTGAGGTCAATAAGGTGCCGTCTAAATCCAGGGCAATCACGCGTGAGGTCATCTGTTGTTTCCGGTTAATGGTGAAAAGTTAGCAGGCCATGATGGTACACCGCTGCGCCTCAGGGGCAAATTTTTCAGCATCTACCGTTAAAAGAGTCTATACATTGCATCGAAGAAGCAGCTTGCTGAATGAAATGTATAAGTTTTCCATGTGCAGTGAGGAAAGGAGCAGTCATGAAACAAACCGTTTATACCGCCAGCCCGGAAAGCCAGCAGATTCACGTCTGGAGTCTGGATCTTGCGGGAAATTTGACCCTGGTACAGGTTGTTGACGCCCCGGGTCAGGTGCAGCCGATGGTGGTTAGCCCGAATAAAGAGTATCTCTACGTCGGCGTGCGTCCGGAGTTTCGCGTACTGGCCTACCGCATTGCGCCAGATAACGGGGCGCTGACCTTCGCCGGTGAAGCCGCGCTGCCGGGGAGCCCGACGCATATTTCCACCGACCGTCTGGGCCGCTTCGTGTTCAGCGCCTCCTACAATTCGGGCTGCGTTAGCGTCACGCCGCTGACCGACGGCCTGCCGGGTGAAACGGTGGCGGTGGTTGAAGGGCTGGAAGGCTGCCACTCGGCCAATATTGCCCCGGATAACCGCACGCTGTGGGTACCGGCGCTCAAGCAGGATCGCATTTGTCTGTTTACCCTTAGCGATGACGGCTTCCTGGCGGCGCAGGAGCCGGCGGAAGTCACCACCGTTGAAGGCGCGGGCCCGCGTCATATGGTGTTCCATCCGAACCAGCAGTACGGCTACTGCGTGAACGAGCTGAACAGCTCCGTTGACGTCTGGGAGCTGAAGGATCCGCACGGCAAAATTGAGTGCGTGCAGACCCTGGATATGATGCCTGCCGACTTTACCGGCGTGCGCTGGGCGGCGGATATCCACCTGACCGCCGACGGCCGTCATCTCTACGCCTGCGATCGTACCGCCAGCATTATCACCATCTTCAGCGTCTCCGAAGACGGCAGCGTGCTGGCTATTGAGGGCTACCAGCCGACCGAGGCCCAGCCGCGCGGCTTTAACCTCGATCACAGCGGCAAATATCTGATTGCCGCCGGGCAGAAGTCCCACCACGTCGCGGTGTATGAAATTAGCGGCGAGCAGGGCCTGCTGCAGGAGAAAGGGCGCTATGCCGTCGGCCAGGGGCCGATGTGGGTGGTGGTTCACGCCCACTAGGCCGCCCGGCTGACAAAACCTCGCTGCGGCGAGGTTTTTTTATGCGCTGCGCGGGGCGCTTATGATAGCGCCGTCTGCAGCGTGCGGGCGCTGTTTTGCAGCTGGGTGCCGGGGTTGCGGCCAATTAAGACGAACTGATATCCCCGATCGCGCCACCAGGCGAGATTCATCCCGTGGCGCTGCTCGCGGCTAATCTCCGCGCTGCCCGGCTGGCGCAGCGGGGAGATGCACAGCGCCATGGGGCCATACTCGGCGTGCATCCAGGCGATCTGCGCTATCGAGGTGCTGTCGTAGCGCAGCATGCGGACCATTTTAAGCTCCGCGCCCTGCAGACTGAGCTGATGCGCATTGAGATGCAGGCCAAGATCCTCGGCGGTGCGCGCCAGGCCGCGCTGCAGCAGCGGCGGCGAGCTGTCGAGATCGAGCAGCGTTTCGGCGCTGTAGAGCGACATGTAGCGGGCCTCAAGATCGCGAATGTTTTCATTTTCGTCCGGCTCGTGCTCCGCGGGGCGCGCCAGATAGCCTAATCCGCTACCTATCAGCAAAAAGCTCAGCGAGGCGGCAATCATTGCGCGACGGCTAAACGACGGCCGCGGCGCGGGCGCGCGGCTATCATCGGCCTCCGCCAGTCTGCGCTTCCAGCCTCGCCTGCATCCGCTCCAGCGGCGCTTCATCGAGTAACGGCGCAAAGGCCTGGCGATAGTTCTGATTGCTGCTCATCAGCCCGGCGGTGCGGGCGGCAAGCTGCCCGTCGCTCTTCAACGCGGCCTCGAAGCTGCGGGCGTCGGCGTCGCTCATCTCGCCATCCAGCCAGGCAACGATGGCCTCATCGCTATAGGGCGGGGTAAAACTTAACGATTTCAAGAGCGTTTCTCCTTCGCAGAGGGCGGGGTGGCTATCGATTTTGCCAGCGTCAGTCTTGCCGCCGCCAGCCGGCTCATAATGGTGCCGACCGGCACCGACAGGGTGTCAGCCGCCTCCTGATAGGTAAAGCCTTCGACGTACACCAAAAATACGGCATTGCGCTGGGCTTCCGCCAGCGCGCCCACGCGCCGCATAATTTGCCGGTACTGCAGGCTATCTTCCGCCATTTCACGAGAATCCGGCGCAACCAGCTCCTCGCTGTCGACGAATCCTTGCCCCATCCGCACGTGGCGCGCGCGCAGCTCTGAAATCCAGATTGAGTGGAGAATAGAAAACAGCCATCTGTCGATGCGCGTGCCCGGCGTATACTGCGCGCTCTTTTCGAGCGCACGTACGCAGGTGGACTGTACCAGCTCCTCGGCGACGTCGCGGCTGCGCGACAGAACCAGCCCGTAGCGCCAAAGGCGGGCCAGATGTGCGGCAAGCTGTAAGCGAACTTCACTGGTTGTGATTTTCTTATCCTCGTGACGATATTCAGGATTCAGGATGGCCGCTAATGGCCGCCTGCAGATCGCGATACTCCTCGCAGCCCTGGCCGCAGATCCCGGCAATCACCTTCAACTGCGCCTTCGCGAGATCCGGGCGACCTTTTATCATCCAGGCTTCACCCAGATACTCCCGCGCTTTGGCATAATTCGGCTCAAGCGCCAGCGAACGCTGATAATAGCCAATACCTTCGTCCGTGCGGCCGAGCTTGCGGGTCGCATAGCCGCGGTAGTTCCAGGCCTCGGCCGTATTACCGTTTTTTAACGAATCCAGCAGGTTCAGCGCCGTCTGGTACTCGCCTTTTTTCGCCAGATGGTAAGCGTAGTTGGTTTTATCCTGGTCGCTGAGGCTACTGGTTTTTTCCGCCACGCACTGTTTGGTGACGCTGTCGTAAACCTGCCCGCTCGGGCAGTCCGGCGTTTTACTCTCGGTACTATCATCGCCCATGGCAAAAGCCGGCGGCACGGATAAAAAAAGTAGCAGCGCCGGAACGGCCATGCGGCGCGAGGCGGGGCGTAGTGCGGATGTAAGTACGTTCATTGTAGTCTCCATAGTGGGCGAATGAGCGGCCGGGCGTACGACCGAACCGCAAGGGTTAAGCGTCGTTATGGTCTTTCATCGTGTAAACGCGCCAGCGGGAGTTTTTATTCGCCTACAAAGAGTCTTTTTTTACGGGGGGAAGTAAAGGGGGGATGGCTCCCCCCTTTGGCGTGGCGACGGTTACTGCTTAGGTTCAGCCACGATAAAGCTTCCTACGCCGCGGTTGTTGTACTCCCACATGCGGTTGAAGCCGTTGTCGTTCAGGTTACGCTGCGCAACGCCTTTTGCGTCTACCGCGCCGGTATCGCCGCTGAAGGCGCGGTTGGAGACCGCCGCGTCGGCCCACGGCTTAGCGACATTAAAGCCTTCGTTAATCACGCTATCGCGGATAACCACCTGACCGTTGGTGTTGCCGTCAACGTCGAGAGAGCGGCCCAGCTGAGCGAAGCCGTCGCCGGAAGCGGTGAAGCGGCTGTTGATGGCGAGGAAGCCGTAGGTAACGCTCTTCAGCGTCGCCGGCGCAAAGACGTAGCCCTCTTTCTGCGTGCGGGAGTTCACGACGCGGAAATCGGTGTTATCGAATACCACGGCGCCGCGGCCGGCAACGATATCGACGTCGCCTTCAATGTAGCTGTTGCTGACCAGCGTACGGGTCTGGCGATCGTTCTGCAGGCGGTTCTGCACGCCGCTGTTGGTGACGAAGAAGGTGTTCTGACGGCCTAAGATGTTGACGTTGTTCATCTGCACCTGGTCGCCGTCGCTGCGCAGCGCAACGGCCTGGTGGGTGCCGGCATCAACGCTATCGCCGAGATTATTCGCGATGGTCAGGTTCTGCAGCTGCAGACCGTTATTCTGCGACCAGAAGACCGCCGAGCACATCACGCCCACGGTGGCGGCACGCTTGCTCTGGCAGTTGTCGAACATATACCACGCCGGTTTGCCCGGCATATATTTTCCGCCCGGATTGACCAGGTGGCGCCAGCTGGTGACGTCCATTTCCGAATCGATCGCCTGGCTAATTTTCACATCCAGCGGCTTCTCGCCTGTACCGTACAGGGTCAGCGCGCCGGGGGCGGCCGGAACATAGACGGTACCGGTATATTCACCCGGCATAATCGCAATGAACAGACGGCGATTGGAGTGGCGGGTAATTGCCGCATCGACGGCGGCCTGAATCGTGGTATGGGTCACGCCCTGGGCGCCCGCAGGCCCGACGACGAAGTCAGGCTGGGCCGGCACGGTAATAGCCGTCGGCTTCCACGCCGCGGCGTTCGGATCCAGCGACTGGAAATAGCTCTCCGGCAGGAAATTTTTCGCTTCATCGGCGCTTAAAACCGGGCGCGAGGCGGTACCCGGCGCTGCCTGGGTCGAGGGTTGCTGATCGGCAGGGGTTGAGCTGCAGGCGGATAACGTCACGCCGAAGGCCAGCGCCAGCGTCAGTCGGGAAACTGAGAATGTGTTCATGTTGCTCCGGGCAAGAATCAATTAGCTATACCCGCCATACTTCAGGCCGCTTCTTTGCTGGCAGCGTGCGCCTGCCACCGCGATACCGACCGAATTATTTGGGGTGCGTGGATAGATAAGCTCTTTAAAACCTGCTTTTTTATACTAAGTTGAGCAAAACGGGAAGACGCTGCGCTAAAAAGTTAGCGTTATGCTGTTTTGCATCCTGAAGCGGAGCCGCTCGCAGTCACAAAAAAATAACAATTCTCCCTGCTTTTATTGACATTTTCGGTGGAATGAAAATAAATGTCTATACAACCCATGACAAGTTAACCGGTATGACTGAAGCCACTTCCGATCTCGTTATCTGGCGGAACGCCCGCCTTGCCACGCTGAACCCTCACGACTCGCGGCCTTATGGCCTGCTGGATCGCCACGCGCTGCTGGTGCGCAACGGCCGGATTGAGGCCGTGATCCCTGACAGCGACGCCCCCGCCGGGCGGAGTATTGATCTCGCTGGCAGGCTGCTGACGCCGGGGCTGATTGACTGTCATACCCATCTGGTCTTCGGCGGCAGCCGGGCGCAGGAGTGGGAGCAGCGGCTAAACGGCGTCTCTTACCAGACGATTAGCGCTAACGGCGGGGGAATTAACTCGACGGTGCGCGCCACTCGCGCAAGCAGTGAGGCGCAGCTGCTGGCGCTGGCGCAGCAGCGCCTGGATTGCCTGCTGCGGGAAGGGGTGACCACGGTTGAAATTAAGTCCGGCTACGGGCTGGATCTGGAAAACGAACGCAAGATGCTGCTCGTGGCGCAAAAGCTGAGCGAAAGCAACGCGGTGGAGCTGTCGGCCACGCTGCTCTCCGCCCACGCCACGCCGCCGGAGTATAAAGATGACCCGGACGGCTACATCACCCTGGTCTGCGACACCCTGCTGCCGACGCTGTGGGAAGAGGGGCTGTTTGAAAGCGTCGACGTGTTCTGCGAAAACGTCGGCTTCAGCCCGCAGCAAACCGAACGGGTGTTCCAGGCTGCGCAGGCCCGCGGAATTCCGGTGAAAGGTCACGTCGAACAGCTCTCATCGCTCGGCGGCGCCCAGCTGGTCAGCCGCTACCGCGGGCTCTCTGCCGACCATATCGAATATCTGACGGAAGAGGGCGTGGCGGCAATGAGCCACAGCGGGACGGTCGCGGTGCTGCTGCCCGGGGCGTTTTATTTCCTCAACGAGACCCGCCGGCCGCCGGTAGAGCCTGCTGCGCCAGTACCGGGTCCCGATGGCGGTAGCGACAGACTACAATCCGGGCACCAGCCCGTTCGCCAGCCTGCATCTGGCGATGAATATGGCCTGCGTCAAGTTCGGTCTGACGCCGGAGGAGGCGTGGGCCGGCGTGACCCGCCACGCGGCCAGGGCGCTGGGGCGTCAGGCGAGCCACGGCCAGCTGGCGGCGGGATTCGTTGCCGATTTTGCCATCTGGGACGCCGAACATCCGGTAGAAATGGTTTATGAACCGGGGCGCAGCCCGCTCTGGCATCGCGTGGTACGAGGAGAAATGCAATGAAGCTGTGGCAAGCGACGCCCGCCGGGCTGTGGCAAGGACGTGACGACAGCGGCGAAGCCGCCAACGCGCTGCGCCTGTTTCAAACGATAGCGCGGGCGGAGCGTTTTGCCCCCGACGAGCAGCCGGGCGAGATTGCGCTGCTGGGGTTCGCCTGCGACGAAGGCGTGCGGCGCAACCTCGGACGCACCGGCGCGGCAAAGGGGCCTGAAACGCTGCGGCGGGCGCTGGCGAATATGGCCAGCCACGACGGCCACGAGCGCTGCGTGGATATGGGCAGCATTAGCGTGACGGGCGAGGCGCTGGAGGAGGCGCAGCGGGCGCTGCGCGAGGCGGTAGCCGCCTGTCAGCGCGCCGGCAAACGCACCCTGGTGCTGGGCGGCGGCCATGAAACGGCCTTTGGCCACGGCGCCGGCGTGCTGGACGCGTTTCCCGGCGAAAAGGTCGGCATTATCAACCTCGACGCCCATCTCGATTTACGCTTTGCCGAACGGGCCAGCTCGGGGACGCCGTTCCGCCAGCTGGCGCTGGAGTGCGAAGCGCAGGGGCGCGGTTTTCACTACGCCTGCATCGGCGTCAGCCGGGCGGCGAATACCCAGGCCCTGTGGGATGAAGCGGCGCGTCGCGAGGTGCGGGTCGTTGAGGATCTGGACGTTCTGCAGGCCTATGACGAACGGGTGGCGCCTGAAATCGCGCGCCAAATCGCCCTCTACGATCGCCTCTACCTGACCATCGACCTTGACGTCATGCCGGCCCGCGAAATGCCGGCGGTATCGGCCCCGGCGGCGCTGGGCGTGCCGCTGACGACGCTGTTGCGCATCGTCGAGCCGCTGTGCCGCAGCGGCAAGCTGCAGGCGGTGGATCTGGTGGAGTTTAATCCGCAGTTTGACATCGATAGCCAGGGCGCCCGCACGGCGGCCCGGCTGGCATGGCAAATCGCCCATTGGTGGCGCTGACGATTCAGTATATTCTGCTTGTTTCGCCGCCCATTGAGAATAAGGAAAGCCAGGCTATGTTTTCACAGCAATCTCGCTCCGCGCCGGCACCGTTCTATGAAAAGGTGAAGCAGGCGATCAGCGAAAAGATCCAGAGCGGCGTCTGGCGCCCACACGATCGCATCCCTTCGGAGGCGGAGCTGGTGGCGCAGTTTGGGTTTAGCCGGATGACCATCAACCGGGCGCTTCGTGAGCTCACCGATGAGGGCCTGCTGGTGCGCCTGCAGGGCGTGGGGACCTTCGTAGCGGAGCCAAAAGGGCAGTCCGCGCTGTTTGAGGTCCGCAGCATCGCCGATGAAATCGTCTCCCGCCACCACCAGCACCGCTGTGAGGTGCTGCTGCTGGAAGAGACCCGGGCCGACCTGATCCAGGCGGCGGCGCTCAACGTCGCCGAAGGCACGCGGATATTTCACTCCCTGATGGTGCATTTTGAAAACGACGTGCCGGTGCAGATTGAGGACCGCTGCGTCAACGCCACCGTGGTGCCGGACTACTTGCGCCAGGACTATACCGCCACCACGCCGCACGACTACCTGTCGCTGATTGCCCCGCTAACCGAGGGGGAGCATATTGTCGAAGCGGTGCAGGCGAGCGCGCAGGAGTGCGAGCTGCTGCACATTCATGCCCACGATCCCTGCCTGATGATTCGCCGCCGCACCTGGTCGACGACGCATATTGTTTCCCACGCCCGCCTGCTGTTTCCCGGCAGCCGCTATCGCCTGCAGGGGCATTTCGCCTCCTGACCCTCCGCGCGTCGGCAAAAGCGTGATTGCTGACGCAATATAACAAAATTGTATTATTTCTGTTAAATCCTGGCTTGCGCATAGTTGTATAGACAAGTATATGTATTTACGTAAACAACGTTAATAGTCAGGAGAAACCCCGATGTCGCAAAGCAAATACCGCCAGCAGGACGTACGTGCACCGCGAGGCACTACGCTGAATGCGAAGAGCTGGTTGACCGAAGCCCCGCTGCGTATGTTAATGAATAACCTCGATCCGGACGTCGCTGAGAACCCGCATGAGCTGGTGGTTTACGGCGGTATCGGACGCGCGGCGCGCAACTGGGAATGCTATGACGCTATCGTGAAGGCGCTGAAAAATCTGGAGAGCGATGAGACTCTGCTGGTGCAATCCGGCAAGCCGGTGGGGGTGTTTAAAACTCATGAGAACTCACCCCGCGTGCTGATCGCCAACTCTAACCTGGTTCCGCACTGGGCGACCTGGGAGCACTTCAACGAACTCGATGCCAAAGGGCTGGCGATGTACGGCCAGATGACCGCCGGGAGCTGGATCTACATCGGTAGCCAGGGCATCGTGCAGGGCACCTACGAAACCTTCGTCGAAGCCGGGCGCCAGCACTACCAGGGCAGCCTGAAAGGGCGCTGGGTCCTCACCGCCGGTCTGGGCGGCATGGGCGGCGCGCAGCCGCTGGCTGCGACCCTGGCGGGCGCCTGCTCGCTGAACATTGAGTGCCAGCAGAGCCGTATCGATTTCCGTCTGCGTACCCGCTACGTTGACGAGCAGGCGACGTCGCTGGATGACGCGCTGGCCCGCATCAAGAAATATACCGCCGAAGGCCGCGCCGTCTCCATCGCGCTATGCGCAAACGCCGCCGACATCGTGCCGGAAATGGTTAAGCGCGGCGTGCGCCCGGACATGGTCACCGACCAGACCAGCGCCCACGACCCGCTGCACGGCTATCTGCCGAAAGGCTGGAGCTGGGAAGAGTATCAGGAAAAAGCGGTCTCCGACCCGCAGGGCACCATTCAGGCAGCCAAACGCTCGATGGCCGACCACGTTCAGGCCATGCTGGCCTTCCATGAGATGGGCATCCCGACCTTCGACTACGGTAACAACATTCGCCAGATGGCGCAGGAGATGGGCGTCGATAAGGCGTTCGATTTCCCGGGCTTTGTTCCCGCCTATATTCGCCCGCTGTTCTGCCGCGGTATCGGCCCGTTCCGCTGGGTGGCGCTCTCCGGCGACCCGCAGGATATTTATAAGACCGATGCCAAAGTGAAAGAGATCGTCAAAGACGACAAGCATCTGCACCACTGGCTGGATATGGCGCGCGAGCGCATCAGCTTCCAGGGCCTGCCGGCGCGTATCTGCTGGGTTGGTCTCGAGTGGCGGCAGAAGCTGGGGCTGGCCTTTAACGAAATGGTGCGCAGCGGCGAAGTCTCGGCGCCGATCGTTATCGGCCGCGACCACCTTGACTCCGGGTCGGTTGCCAGCCCGAACCGCGAAACCGAATCGATGCGCGATGGTTCGGACGCGGTGTCCGACTGGCCGCTGCTCAACGCCTTGCTGAATACGGCCAGCGGCGCGACCTGGGTTTCGCTGCACCACGGCGGCGGCGTAGGTATGGGCTTCTCCCAGCACTCCGGGATGGTTATCGTCTGCGACGGAACCGACGAAGCGGCGGCGCGCATCGCGCGGGTTCTGCATAACGATCCGGCAACCGGCGTAATGCGTCATGCGGATGCGGGCTATGAGATTGCGATCGAATGCGCGGCGGAACAAGGCCTGAATCTTCCTATGGTAGCAGCAACGCAGGAGCAACGCTGAAATGAAAACGTTAACGCTTATCCCCGGCCAGCTGAGCCTGACGCAGCTGCGCGATATTTACAGCCATCCGCTAAACGTCGCGCTCGATGAGCGCGCCTTTGCGGCGATTGACGAGAGCGTGGCCTGCGTCAACGCGATCCTCGCGGAAGGGCGCACCGCCTACGGCATTAACACCGGTTTTGGCCTGCTGGCGCAAACCCGCATCTCGACCGAAGATCTGGAAAACCTCCAGCGTTCGCTGGTGCTGTCCCATGCCGCCGGTATCGGCGAGCCGCTGGATGACGCCATGGCGCGCCTGATTATGGTGCTGAAGATTAACAGTCTCTCTCGCGGCTTCTCCGGCATTCGTCTGAGCGTGATTCAGGCGCTGACGGAGCTGGTGAACAAAGGCGTTACGCCGTGGATCCCGGCGAAAGGCTCGGTGGGGGCGTCGGGCGACCTGGCGCCGCTGGCGCATATGTCGCTGACGCTGCTGGGGGAAGGGAAAGCCCGCTGGCAGGGGGAGTGGATGCCGGCAGCGCAGGCGCTGGAAAAAGCCGGCCTCAAGCCGATTACCCTGGCGGCGAAAGAGGGGCTGGCGCTGCTTAACGGCACCCAGGCCTCGACGGCGTTCGCGCTGCGCGGCCTGTTTGAAGCCGAAGATCTGTTTGCCTCCGCGGTGGTGTGCGGTGCGCTAACCACCGAAGCGGCGCTGGGCTCGCGTCGTCCGTTTGACTCGCGCATCCACGAGGCTCGCGGCCAGCGCGGGCAGATTGACGCCGCCGCGCTCTATCGCCACGTGCTGACCGACGATAGCGCGATTTCTCAGTCGCATCACGGCTGCGCCAAGGTGCAGGACCCGTACTCTCTGCGCTGTCAGCCGCAGGTGATGGGCGCCTGCCTGACGCAGATCCGCCAGGCGGCGGAAGTGTTATTGGTTGAGGCCAACGCGGTCTCCGATAACCCGCTGGTGTTCGCCAGCGAGAATGAGGTGATTTCCGGCGGCAACTTCCACGCCGAACCGGTGGCGATGGCGGCGGATAACATCGCCCTGGCAATAGCCGAAATCGGCTCGCTGTCGGAGCGCCGCATCGCGCTGATGATGGACAGCCATATGTCGCAGCTGCCGCCGTTCCTCGTGAAAAACGGCGGCGTCAACTCCGGCTTTATGATTGCCCAGGTGACCGCGGCGGCGTTAGCCAGCGAGAACAAAGCGCTGTCGCACCCGCATAGCGTTGACAGCCTGCCGACTTCCGCAAACCAGGAGGATCACGTCTCGATGGCGCCGGCCGCCGGCCGCCGCCTGTGGGCGATGGCGGAAAACACCCGCGGCGTGCTGGCCGTCGAGTGGCTGGCCGCCGTCCAGGGGCTGGATATGCGCGAGGGGCTGACCAGCAGCCCGCTGCTGGAAAAGGCGCGTCATCTGCTGCGCGAACGCGTGCCGCACTACACCGAAGACCGCTTCTTCGCGCCGGATATTGATAACGCTATTGCGCTTTTGGCTGAGCGTCACCTGACGCGACTGCTGCCTGCCGTACTGCCCGATCGCAACTAACCATTCGCTGTTCTCTGTACCCGCGTCGGGGGGATATCTTCCCCCCGGCCGTCCTACACGCATATTTGTCGTCGTATAAAAATTATCAGGACACTTGCATATGCAACAACCATCGCCACAAAAGCCACATCTGCTGCGCGGGCTGAACGCTCGCCATATTCGCTTTATCGCGCTCGGTTCCGCCATCGGCACCGGGCTGTTCTACGGCTCGGCCGCCGCCATCAAGGCCGCCGGTCCTGCGGTGCTGCTGGCCTATCTCATCGGCGGCGCGGCGGTCTTTATCGTGATGCGCGCGCTGGGAGAAATGGCGGTGCGCAACCCCATCTCCGGCTCCTTCGGCAGCTACGCGCGGGAGTATCTCGGCCCGCTGGCCGGGTTTATCACCGGCTGGACCTACACCTTCGAAATGGTGATTGTAGCCCTCGCCGACGTGACCGCGTTTGGGATTTATATGGGGCTGTGGTATCCCGACGTGCCGCGCTGGATCTGGGTGCTGAGCATTATCTTTTTCATCGGCGCGATGAATCTGTGCCACGTGCGAATTTTTGGCGAGATGGAGTTTTGGCTCTCGCTGATTAAGGTGGTGGCCATTATTGCGATGATCGCGGCCGGCTGCGGCATCATCTTCTTTGGCTTCGGCCACGCGTTCCCGGCGACGGGGCTGGAAAACCTGTGGAGCCACGGCGGCTTTGCGCCCAACGGCTGGCAGGGGATTATCGCTTCGCTGGGGATCGTGATGTTTGCCTTCGGCGGCGTGGAGATTATCGGCGTTACCGCCGCGGAGGCGCAGAACCCGAAAAAGGTTATTCCGCAGGCAATCAATACCATCCCGCTGCGCATCGTGCTGTTCTACGTCTGCACGCTGGCGATCCTGATGGCTATTTTCCCGTGGAACAGCTTTGGCGAGAAGGGCAGCCCGTTCGTGCTGATCTTCAGCGGGCTGGGGATTCCGGCGGCGGCGACGATCCTCAATATTATCGTCATTAGCGCCAGCATTTCGGCTATCAACAGCGATATCTTCGGCGCGGGGCGCATGATGTACGGCATGGCGAAAGAGGGGATGGCGCCGAAAAGCTTCCAGCGCATCGCCAGCAACGGCGTGCCGTGGATGACGGTAGTGGTGATGGGCGTGGCGCTGCTGGTCGCGGTGGTGCTGAACTACCTGATGCCGGAGCAGATCTTCGTGCTGATCGCCTCGCTGGCGGCGTTTGCCACGGTATGGGTCTGGCTGATGATCCTGCTGGCCCACTTTGCGATGCGCCGCGGCCTGTCGGCGCAAGAGCGGCGTAATATCGAGTTCCCGGTGCCGTTCTGGCCGCTGGCGCCGCTGCTGACCCTGCTGTTTATGGGGCTGGTGATTGCGGTGCTGGGGATGGTCGAAGAGACGCGTATTGCGCTGATCGCCGGCCTGGTCTGGCTGGGCCTGCTGACCGCGGTGTGGTATGCGCGGGTACGTAAAAGCGCGGTTGTCGCGGTGACGGAGCAGTAATCCGCGCTCCCCGGGGCTGGCCCGGGGAGCGCGGCGGTTAGCTAAACAGGGCGGTGATTGAGGCGCTGCCGAGGCTGTGGAAATGGACGTTAAAACCGACCATCGCCCCGCTTGCGCCTTCATCAACCTCAATTTTGTCGACGTCCAGCGCGTGCACCGTAAAGATGTAGCGATGGCTTTCACCCTGCGGCGGCGCCGCGCCGCCGTAACCCGCGTGGCCGAAATCGGTCCGGGTCTGAACCGCCTCTTCCGGCAGCGCCGCGAGTCCGGAACCGGCGCCCTGGGGCAGCACGCGCGTATCGGCCGGGAGGTTCGCCACGATCCAGTGCCACCAGCCGGAGCCGGTCGGCGCGTCCGGGTCGTAACAGGTCACCACAAAGCTTTTGCTGCCCGCCGGAACATCATCCCACGCCAGATGCGGTGAAATATTGTCCCCCGCGTAGCCCATGCCGTTGAATACATGACGATTGGGCAGCTTTTCCCCATCCTGCAAATCATGGCTAATGAGTTTCATCGTCTCTCCTCAAGTTAATCTACTGATTCGCAAAGAAGTGTAGCGCGTGAGGCGCGGCATTACCGTCTCTTAATCGCGAAAAAATGTTTCTTCCAGCACCGCCGCGTTAACCGCCCGGGTCAGATGCGTCAGCTGTTCGGCGCTAATGATATATGGCGGCATCAGGTAGATAAGCTTGCCGAACGGGCGCACCCACACCCCTTGCTCGACGAAAAAGCGCTGCAGGGCGGCCATATTCACCGGCCGGCGGGTTTCCACCACGCCAATCGCCCCGAGCACGCGCACGTCGGCCACCAGCGCGGAGTCGCGGGCGGGAGCCAGCTCGGCTTTCAGCTGCGCTTCTATGGCGGCAACCTGGGACTGCCACTCGCCGCCTGCCAGCAGATTCAGGCTCTCTGCGGCCACCGCGCAGGCCAGCGGGTTGCCCATAAAGGTTGGGCCGTGCATAAAGCAGCCGGCCTCGCCGTTGCTGATGGTTTCCGCGACACAACGGGTCGTCAGCGTCGCGGAGAGCGTCATGGTCCCACCGGTCAGCGCTTTGCCGAGGCACAGTATATCCGCCGCAATGCCCGCGTGATCGCAGGCGAACAGCTTACCGGTACGGCCAAAGCCGGTGGCAATCTCATCGGCAATCAGCAGGATACCTTCGCGATCGCACATCTTACGGATGCGCCTTAACCACTCCGGATGGTACATCCGCATCCCGCCGGCGCCCTGCACGATAGGCTCGAGGATCACCGCGGCAATTTCATGGCGATGGGCGGCCATCAGGCGCGCAAAGGGCACCATGTCCAGTTCGTCCCACTCGCCGTCAAAGCGGCTTTGCGGCGCCGGCGCGAAGAGGTTGTCCGGCAGATAGCCCTGCCACAGGCTGTGCATGGAGTTGTCCGGGTCGCACACCGACATCGCGCCGAAGGTGTCGCCGTGATAGCCGTTGCGGAAGGTGAGAAAACGTCGGCGCGGTTCGCCCTTTGCCTGCCAGTACTGCAGAGCCATTTTCATCGCCACTTCGACCGCCACGGACCCCGAGTCGGCGAGGAACACGCACTCCAGCGATTCCGGCGTCATCGCCACCAGCTGGCGGCACAGCGCCACCGCCGACGGGTGGGTTATGCCGCCAAACATCACGTGCGACATCTCGTCGATCTGCGCTTTCATCGCCGCATTCAGCCGCGGGTGGTTGTAGCCGTGGATCGCCGCCCACCATGACGACATGCCGTCAATCAGCCGTTCGCCGCCGGCCAGAGAAAGCTCGCAGCCGTGAGCGGCTACTACCGGGTAAACCGGCAGGGGGGAGGTCATGGAGGTATAGGGGTGCCAGATGTGGCGCCGGTCGAAGGCGAGATCGTCCATTTTTATAAGCGACTTGTAAACCATTTTGAAAACATTTAGGTTTACGAGTATAAACCGAACCGACAGTTAACAAAACCTTTTGGAGAAGCCAATGGCTCACCACGCACGCTGGACAATGTCGCAAGTTACTGAGTTATTTAATAGACCACTGCTGGATCTGCTGTTTGAAGCCCAGCAGATCCATCGCCAGCATTTTGATCCGCGCCAGGTTCAGGTCAGCACGCTGCTGTCGATTAAGACCGGCGCCTGCCCGGAAGACTGCAAATACTGCCCGCAAAGCGCGCGCTATAAAACCGGTCTGGAGTCCGAGCGCCTGATGGAAGTTGAACAGGTGCTGGAGTCGGCGCGGCAGGCCAAAAACGCCGGTTCGACCCGTTTCTGCATGGGCGCGGCGTGGAAGAACCCGAACGACCGCGATATGCCCTATCTGGAGCAGATGGTCAAAGGGGTGAAGGCGCTGGGGCTGGAGTCCTGTATGACCCTCGGCACCCTTACCGATAGCCAGGCGCAGCGCCTTGCCGGCGCCGGCCTCGACTATTACAACCACAACCTCGATACCTCCCCGGAGTTCTACGGCAATATCATCACTACCCGTACCTACCAGGAGCGCCTCGATACCCTTGGCAAAGTGCGCGGCGCCGGCATTAAAGTGTGCTCCGGCGGGATTGTCGGGCTGGGCGAAACGGTAAAAGATCGCGCCGGACTGCTGCTGCAGCTGGCCAACCTGCCGACGCCGCCGGAAAGCGTGCCCATCAACATGCTGGTGAAGGTGAAGGGCACGCCGCTGGCGGACAACGACGACGTCGACGCGTTTGAGTTTATCCGCACCATCGCGGTGGCGCGGATCATGATGCCAACCTCCTACGTGCGACTCTCCGCCGGCCGCGAGCAGATGAACGAACAGACCCAGGCGATGTGCTTTATGGCCGGGGCCAACTCCATTTTCTACGGCTGCAAGCTGCTGACGACGCCGAACCCGGAAGAGGATAAGGACCTGCAGCTGTTCCGCAAGCTGGGGCTGAATCCGCAGCAGACGGCGGTGCTGGAAGGCGATAACGAGCAGCAGCGGCGCCTGGAGCACGCGCTGAATAACCCGGATACCGAGGAATATTACAACGCGGCGGTGCTATGAGCTGGCAGCAACGCATCGAGCAGGCGCTGAGCGCACGGCGGCAGGCGGATGCCTTTCGCTCTCGCCAGCCGGTAGCGCAGGGCGCCGGGCGCTGGCTGATCCGCGAGGGGCAGCGCTGGCTCAACTTTTCCAGCAACGATTATCTCGGCCTGAGCCAGCATCCGCAGATTATCGCCGGCTGGCAGCAGGGCGCCGAACGCTACGGCGTCGGCTCCGGCGGCTCCGGCCACGTCAGCGGCTACAGCGACGCGCATCGCCAGCTGGAGGAGGCGCTGGCCGACTGGCTGGGCTATCCGCGCGCGCTGCTGTTTATCTCCGGCTTTGCCGCTAATCAGGCGCTGATTGCCGCCCTGCTCGGCAAGGACGATCGCGCGGTAGCGGACCGCCTGAGCCACGCCTCGCTGCTGGAGGCCGCCAGCCTCAGCCCGGCGCAGCTGCGGCGCTTCCAGCATAACGACGTTCAGCAGACTGAAAACGCTGCTGGAGAAGCCGCTGGCGGGCCAGTCTGCTGGCGATCACCGAAGGCGTATTCAGCATGGATGGCGATAGCGCGCCCCTCGGCCCGATCCAGCAGGTCACCGCTGAAACCGGCGGCTGGCTGCTGGTCGATGATGCCCACGGTATTGGGGTGCTGGGCGACGAAGGGCGCGGCAGCTGCTATGCGCAAAACGTCCATCCCGAGCTGCTGGTGGTGACCTTCGGTAAGGCCTTTGGCGTTAGCGGCGCGGCGGTATTGTGCAGCGACGCGCTGGCGGACTACCTGCTGCAGTTTGCCCGCCACCTGATTTACAGCACCGCCATGCCGCCGGCCCAGGCCGTTGCGCTCAGCGCCGCGCTGCGGATTATCCGCGGCGATGAGGGCCAGCAGCGGCGGGAGGCGCTGGCCTGCCGCATTGCGCAGTTCCGTGCCGGGATGCGCGACTATCCCGGGCAGCTCACCGAATCGATCGGCGCCATTCAGCCGCTGATCGTGGGAGAGAATACGCGCGCCCTGCGCCTGGCGGCCCGCCTGCGCGAGCAGGGCTGCTGGGCGACGGCGATCCGCCCGCCGACGGTGCCGGTCGGCAGCGCCCGGCTGCGGCTGACCCTGAGCGCGGCGCATGAGCCCGCGGATATCGATCGCCTGCTGGAGGTGCTGCATGACGGCGGTGAATAAACGCGCGGTGGCCGCCGCCTTCGGTCGGGCGGCGAGCGGCTATACGCAGCACGATGAGCTACAGCGGCGCAGCGCCGAGCTGCTGCTGGGGCAGCTTAACGGCCAGCGCTTTGCCGAGGTGCTGGATGCGGGCTGCGGCCCCGGCGGCATGAGCCGCTTCTGGCGCGAGGCGGGCAGCCGCGTCACCGCGCTGGATATCTCCGTCGAGATGCTGGCGGAGGCCCGGCGTCAGCAGGCCGCGCACGGCTACGTGGAGGGCGATATTGAATCCCTGCCGCTGCCGGAGGCCTGCGTGGACCTGGCGTGGAGTAATTTGGCCGTGCAGTGGTGCGACGACCTCAGCGCCGCGCTTGCCGAGCTGTATCGGGTCGCGCGTCCCGGCGGGCGGGTGGCCTTCAGCACCCTGCTGGCCGGCTCGCTCCCCGAGCTCAACCAGGCCTGGGCGACGATTGACCGGCATCCGCACGCCAATCGTTTCCTCAGCGAGCAGGCGGTACGTAGCGCGCTGGGTGGCCGGCGGGCCGAGGCGCAGGTTCATGCCGTGACCCTGCCGTTTACCGACGCCCTGAGCGCGATGCGTTCGCTGAAGGGCATCGGCGCCACCCATTTACACGAGGGGCGCAGCGCGGCGCCCCTTAGCCGCGGCAAGCTGCGCCAGCTTCAGCTGGCATGGCCCAAACGGCACGGGCAGTGCCCGCTGACGTACCATCTTTTTACAGGAGTCATTGAGCGTGATTGAACGTTATTTTGTCACCGGAACGGATACTGAAGTCGGTAAAACGGTGAGCAGCTGCGCCCTGCTGCAGGCGGCGAACCTGCGGGGCCGGAAAAGCGCCGGCTATAAGCCGGTGGCCTCCGGCAGCGAACTCACGGAGCAGGGCCTGCGCAACGACGACGCGCTGGCCCTGCAGCGCCACAGCCGCGTGGCGCTGAGCTATGAGCAGGTTAACCCGTTCGCCTTTGCTGAACCCACTTCGCCGCATATTATCAGCGCCGATGAGGGGCGTCCCATCACCGTCGCGGCCCTCTCCGCCGGGCTGCGCGAGCTGGAGAAGCAGGCTGACTGGCTGCTGGTGGAGGGCGCGGGGGGCTGGTTTACGCCGCTGTCTGAAACCCTGAGCTTTGCCGACTGGGTGCAGGAGGAGCGGCTGCCGGTGATTCTGGTGGTGGGGATAAAGCTGGGCTGCATTAATCACGCCCTGCTGACGGCTCAGGCGGTGCGCCAGGCAGGGCTGCCGCTGGCGGGCTGGATTGCCAACGACGTCCAGCCGCCGGGGAAGCGCCACCGCGAATACCTCGCGACCCTCAAACGGCTGCTGCCCGCACCCATGCTGGGCGAGATCCCGTGGCTGGAGGAGGCGTCACCGCGGGAGGATCTCGGCCGGTATCTCGATCTTAGCGCGCTGGATCGGGCGTCATCCACTTCGCCAGTAGCGGTTCATCCAGTTCCATAACGTCGCCCTGCGCCACGCTGCGCCCGCGGTGCAGCAGGCAGAAGCGGTCGGCCACCCGGCGAATAAACGGCAGGTGCTGCTCGGCGAGCAGCACCGTTAAGCCGATATCCCGGTTCAGGCGTACCAGCAGATCCCCCAGCTTATGCATAAAGTGCTGTCCGCTGCCGCGCGACGGCTCGTCGAGTATCAGCAGACGCGGTCGGACGATCAGCGCTCTCGCCAGCGCCAGCTGATACCTGTCGTCTTCCATAAGCGCGGCGCCCTTGCTCTGGCGAAGGGCGTAGAGCTGCGGAAACAGATCGTAAATCTCGCTGCTCACCACGGCGCCGGGCGTGCCGCCTGCCGCCAGCGCAACATGCAGATTCTCTTCTACGCTGAGCTGGGTAAAGATGCGCCGGTCCTGCGGCACGTAGCCGATACCGATGATGCTGCGTGAATGAGCGGAGAGCGGCATCAGGTCGCAGGGCGGCGCCCCGCGCTCCTGCCAGGTGATGCTGCCGCTGGCGACCGGGAGATTTCCGGTAATGCAGTTGACCAGCGTGGTTTTCCCCATGCCCTGGCTTCCCATCACGCAGGTGCACTCTCCTGGCCTGAGCTCAAGATCGACGTTCCACAGCGTGTGCTGGCTTCCATAGTACTGATTGACGGCGCGTAGACTCAACATAGACGTTTTCTCCTTTTTGGCGACGACGAGCGGGACAAACATTCTGCAAATCTCTTGCCAGGAAAAAGAAGTGACGGCATTTTTCTGCCAGCACAGGTCTCGCCTGCAGCCCCGCGCAGGGATCGGCGAAGCGGCTGCACTCTCCCGGTGCTAAGCGGCGTGAAACGTGGTGCAGAAAGCAGCAAAAAGGCGGCCGTCTTTAGCTGATAAACATCAAAAATAATTCAATAATATTTTTTAGCCGCGCGTTTTTGGTCGGCGGACAATTTCGGCCGGGTGGCAGAGGTCATGGCCTGCAGCGAGTTATCCACTATTCCTGTGGATAACCTTGTGTATTAGAGTTAGAGAACTTGCGGTAAGCTAGAGATTACGCGGCCTGCGGCGGAATTGGCGCGAAACCCGTCTTTTATTAAATTCTATTTAATATCAATTGGTTGAATAAAATCAATGGCTGTAAGGAAAGTGTCACCTGCTGCCATAAAAGATTCATCGCCTTGCTTGACAAATGTTAAATGACAAAATTTTCTGGGGATAACCTTACTCAGTGGCGGATTATTCCACAAGACGCTCTTTTTTTGCCCAAATGTAGCCGCATAGCGCGGGGTTTACAGGGCAAACAATAATACGATACTGGTTTTATATCCAGTGTTATTTATTGGCAAAAGCGGCGGCGGCGAGTAGAATTAAACACCTGCCGTTTCGCGCCGGGCGCTTCATCCTCCTTCAGGGTCAGACATATGAGTAAAACGTTCACGCTGCATTCCGCTTTCCGTCCCTCTGGCGATCAGCCGGAAGCCATCCGCCGCCTCGAAGAGGGGCTGGAAGATGGCCTGGCGCACCAAACGCTGCTGGGAGTCACCGGGTCGGGGAAAACCTTCACCATCGCTAACGTTGTTGCCGACCTGCAGCGTCCGACGATGGTGCTCGCGCCTAACAAGACCCTGGCGGCGCAGCTGTATGGTGAAATGAAGGAGTTTTTCCCGGAGAACGCCGTCGAGTACTTCGTCTCCTACTACGACTACTACCAGCCCGAAGCCTACGTGCCGAGTTCGGACACCTTCATCGAGAAGGACGCCTCGGTCAACGAACATATTGAGCAGATGCGCCTGTCGGCAACCAAGGCGCTGCTGGAGCGCCGCGACGTCATCGTGGTGGCCTCGGTCTCGGCCATTTATGGCCTCGGCGATCCCGACCTGTACCTGAAAATGATGCTGCACCTGACTACCGGCATGCTGATTGACCAGCGGGCGATTCTGCGCCGCCTCGCGGAGCTGCAGTACACCCGCAACGATCAGGCATTCCAGCGCGGGACCTTCCGCGTTCGCGGTGAGGTCATCGACGTCTTCCCGGCGGAATCGGACGATATTGCCCTGCGCATTGAGCTGTTCGACGAAGAGGTTGAGCGTCTGTCGCTCTTTGACCCGCTTACCGGACAGGTGGAATCGTCCATTCCGCGCTATACCATCTACCCGAAAACGCACTACGTTACCCCGCGCGAGCGGATCGTTCAGGCGATGGAAGAGATAAAAGTCGAGCTGGCGGACAGGCGTAAGGTGCTGCTGGAAAACAACAAGCTGCTGGAAGAGCAGCGCCTTAGCCAGCGTACCCAGTTTGATCTTGAAATGATGAACGAGCTGGGCTACTGCTCGGGCATTGAAAACTACTCGCGCTACCTTTCCGGGCGCGGGCCGGGCGAGCCGCCGCCGACGCTGTTCGACTATCTGCCGGCGGATGGCCTGCTGGTTATCGATGAATCCCACGTCACCATTCCGCAAATCGGCGGGATGTATCGCGGCGACCGGGCGCGTAAAGAGACGCTGGTGGAGTACGGCTTCCGCCTGCCGTCGGCGCTGGATAACCGTCCGATGAAGTTTGAGGAGTTTGAGGCGCTGGCGCCGCAGACTATCTACGTTTCGGCGACGCCCGGCGCCTATGAGCTGGATAAATCCGGCGATGAGGTGGTCGATCAGGTGGTCCGTCCGACCGGCCTGCTTGACCCGGTTATCGAAGTGCGTCCGGTAGGCACTCAGGTCGACGATCTGCTTTCGGAGATTCGCCAGCGCTCCGCTATCAACGAGCGCGTGCTGGTGACGACCCTGACCAAGCGGATGGCCGAAGACCTGACCGAGTACCTCGAAGAGCACGGCGAGCGCGTGCGCTACCTGCATTCGGATATCGATACCGTCGAGCGGATGGAGATTATCCGCGATCTGCGCCTCGGCGAATTCGACGTGCTGGTCGGGATCAACCTGCTGCGTGAGGGGCTGGATATGCCGGAGGTTTCGCTGGTGGCGATCCTTGATGCGGACAAAGAGGGCTTCCTGCGCTCCGAGCGTTCGCTGATCCAGACCATCGGCCGCGCGGCGCGTAACATCAACGGTAAGGCGATTCTCTACGGCGACAGAATCACCGCCTCGATGGCGAAGGCCATTAGCGAAACCGAGCGGCGTCGCGAGAAGCAGCAGCGCTATAACGAAGAGCACGGTATCATCCCGCAGGGCCTGAACAAGAAGGTGGTCGATATCCTGGCGCTGGGCAGCAGCCTGGCGAAGACCAAAGCCAAGGGGCGCGGCAAGTCGCGTTCACCGGTGGAGGCGGATACGCCAGCGCTGACGCCAAAAGCGCTGCAGCAGCGTATTCACGAGCTGGAAGGGCAGATGATGCAGCATGCGCAGAACCTGGAGTTCGAAGAGGCGGCGCAGATCCGCGACCAGCTGCATGCGCTGCGGGAGCTGTTTATCGCCGCGTCGTAGGCCAGCGTCCGTTGCGCCGGCGGTTGCTGTCGCCGCCAGTCTGGGGCCCGGCCGCGCGGAACGCTCGCGACCTACGGGCGGCGCCTGCGGATGCGCGCGCCGCCCGGGCCAAAATGGCAAATAAAATGGCCCGCCGGGGCGGATCTTAATATCCGCTTAATCTTGTTCAGGGACACTATCTCCATTCTAATGAGGATAGCGTCATGCAAAAATTACACTTTCACCAATATCTGGCCATCACCTGCGCCTTTATTATCGTCGTCGCCTTCTTCCATCAGTGGGTGCTGACCTTCTGACGCGAAGGCTTGGGGAAGAGCACCCAGGCGCGAACGCCGGGGCCCGGCTGGCGGTTATGCAAAAAGAACTGGGTATCGTGCAGCTGGGCGATGCGGGTGACGATGCTTAATCCCAGACCAATGCCGCCGTAGCGGCTGTCCATGCGGACAAACGCTTTGCTCAGCTCGCCGCTTTTCGCTTCATCAATTCCCGGACCTTCATCCTCCACCGCCAGAATCGGCGTTGACCCTGCCTGAATTGAGACCCGGATCGTTGAATCCGTCGGACTATAGCGGTGCGCGTTCTCCACCAGATTACGCAGCACCACGCGCAGCAGCGTGGCGTCGCCGGAAACCATCACCTTCTCGTCCGGGCTGACGATTTCAAGCTTTTGCTGGCGCGGCGCCAGCATCGCCTCCAGCTCCTCCGTAAGCGGCTCAACGACATCCTCCATCAGCTGCACCTGCTGGTAGCTCCCGGCGGAAAACGACTGCCCTACGCGGGCCAGCTGCAGGAGCTGGGAGATGCTGTTGGTCATCTGATCGAGGCGCTGAATAAGCGGAGCGACGCCGACCCCGTGCACTTTGGCCAGCAGTTCGAGGTGCAGGCGCAGCCCGGCCAGCGGCGTGCGCAGTTCGTGGGCCACGTCGGCGGTAAACAGGCGCTCGCGGTCGAGCGTCAGGTTCAGGCGCGATACCAGCTGGTTCAGCGCGGTGGTGACGGCGGTCACTTCCGGCACCGACTCGCTGAGTTCGATGGGCTGGAGGTTATCCGGGGTGCGGTTCTCCAGCTCGCCCTGCAGGCGGGAGAGCGGACGGGTGATCTTTTTCACTGCCAGCAGGCTGAGATACAGCGCGAGGCCGATAATCAGCAGGCTTGGGATCAGCAGGCTGGCGACCGCTTCCCGCACCTCGTGCTCAACGTGCTTCTGGTTGTTGTGGCCCTCAATGGCGCTGGCCACCAGCAGTCTGAATTTGCTCTTTTCTTTCATGCCACAGCCAGAACACGCTGATAATCTGGCAGACCACCAGAATGGTGCCGATGGTCAGCAGCAGGCGAAAGCGCATGGTCCATTTTTCGGTGGCGAACAGCGGCATCTCTATGACTCCGATTCGGTATTATTCACCAGCATATAGCCGAAGCCCCTGACGGTGCGGATCCGCGCCTTGCCGACCTTATCGCGCAGGTTGTGAATATGCACCTCCAGGGTATTGGTCGCCGGTTCGTTATCCCAGCTGTAGATATCGTTGTAGAGAATTTCCCGATGTACCGGGCTGCCCGCCTTCATCATCAGGCGCGACAGCAGGGAGTACTCTTTCGGCGTCAGCTCCAGCGAATCCTCGCCCAGCCACACCTGACGGCGGGTGATGTTGAGGCGTAGGTTGCCGACCGCCATTTCGCTATCGCCCTGGTTATGGTGGCGACGGAGCAGCGCGCGGATGCGGGCGTTAAGCTCTTCCAGCGCAAAGGGCTTCACCAGATAGTCGTCGGCGCCGGTATCGAGGCCGTCAATGCGGTCTTCGACGGTATCGCGCGCGGTGAGGATCAGCACCGGCTGACTGAATTTCTCCCGCCGCATCCGCGCGAGGAAGTGCAGGCCGTCCTCATCCGGCAGTCCGAGGTCGAGGACCACCAGGCCGTAGTGGTTGCTGGCCAGCGACAGCGCGGCCTCGTGAGCGCTGGCGACGCCGTCGCAGGCGTATCCCTCGCTCTGCATGGCCAGTATTAATCCCTGTAACAGGAGCGCATCGTCTTCAATGACTAAGATTTTCATCTGTCGGCCTCGCTTATGCATGGCGTTAAAATATCGTCTGTCGCCCGGTATTCTCGGGTTCTGACCCCGAACAGGCCGAGCAGGGTGGAGAACAAGTTATCCTGCGAATAGGTCGCCGTTGTTGCTTTTTGCTGCAGGCACCCGCTGGAAATACCGTAGCGCTGCTGGTAATCCTGCGACAGCCACATCAGCATCGGAACGTGCTTTTGCGTATCCGGCGCGATAGACCACGGCAGCCCGTGCAGATACACGCCGTCTTCGCCCAGCGACTCGCCGTGGTCGGAAAGATAGACCAGGCTGGTGGTAAATTTATCCTGCTTTGACTGCAGCAGCTTTATCGCCTTATCCACCACGTAATCGACGTACAAGATGGTGTTGTCGTAGGTGTTGGTCAGCTGCTGCGGCGTGCACCCCTGGATTTCATTGGTATCGCAGGTCGGGGTGAACTTTTTGAATTCAGCCGGGTAGCGATTGTAGTACGTCGGGCCGTGGCTGCCGATAGTGTGCAGAACGATAATGCCGTCCTGTTGCAAATTGTCGATGTAGCTTTCCAGATTATGGAACAACACCTCATCGTAGCATTCGCCATCAATGCACTGACCCGGCAGCTTGAGATCGGTAACGTTCTGATGCGGGACGCGATCGCAGGCGCCTTTACAGCCGCCGTCGTTGTCGTTCCACAACACCTGAATACCGGCGCGCTGCAGAATATCCAGCACGCCCTCCTGGTGATGGGCCAGCTCTTCATCATAGCGCTCGCGCGGCATGTTGGAGAACATGCACGGCACGGAGACGGCGGTGGCGGTGCCGCAGGAGGTGGTGTTGGGGAAATAGATAACGTTATCCTGCTGCAGGCGCGGATTGGTGTCGCGGGGGTAGCCGCCGAGGGAGAAATCTTGCGCCCGCGAGGTTTCGCCCAGCACCAGAATCGTCAGGTTTTTCCGCGGCCCGTCGCGCATTTGCGACTTCTGCCGCGCATCTTCGCCAATTTTGACCAGTGGCAGGTTGTCCATCTTGTTGTGCGCATACCACGAGTTGATCGCCACGATGCTGTTTGACGGACTCAGCGACTTCACCAGCTCTTTATTGTTGCGGAACACCGAGGCGTAATCTTTATAAAACAGGGCGGCAATCAGCATGATAAGGATCGCCGAGAGCGCAACGTTCAGCAGCCGCACGGCGACGCCGCGCGCGAACGTTTTCGGCTTACGCACCTTAATCCACCAGGCCAGCGCCACCGCCAGCACGCCGGAAAGTCCGAGCGTCAGCACCATGCTGCCCGACAGCAGGGCGAAGCTCTCCGCCGGCGTGGTATCAAGAATATTGGTTATCATCGCCCGGTCGATAATGACCCCGAAGGTCCAGATAAAGTACTGCGCCGAGGCGCTGAGTAGAATAAACAGGCTGATAACGACGCGATCGAGCTTCAGGAAAGAGGCGAGGGTGGTGAGGATATTCATGACGCTGATGGCGACCAGCGGCATGCTGAGAAACACCAGCCAGTTATGTGGGCTATTGACCGGCAGCAGGGTGAAAACCTGGCGGTAGAAGGCGATATTCAGCAATAGCCCCACGTAGGCGGCAAAAAGAATCAGATAAACCGTGCGGCTCACTACCGGCCGACGCAGGGGAAATAACGACATAGCAAAAGTCCTGATGAAAACATGCTCGCTATGCTGTCACTTCTATTTTAAGACAACCTTAAGATTTTAATGTGGGGGAGCCAATGCTCCCCGCGCTATCCATCAATGCGGAATTAACCGGGTATCTGAATCGCCTTCTCCAGCGCGTTGCGCAGCAGCCGGCGGTCGTGGCGATAGGTGACGTCGCTGGCATCCAGCGGCGTCTGGATGATCATCCGGTCCTCAAGGCCGCTGGCATCGGCCTTCGGACCGATGACGACGGCGTCAATTACCCGCTTGCCCACGTAGTGCTCCATAATCGCGATGCGGTCTGCCAGCGTCAGGCTGGCGGCCGGGCTGTGCTCTTTGCCGAGGTTATCGATAAAAACCATCGGCGCCGGCGTGCGGCGCAGCGCCTGCGCCATCTCGTCGAGGAGCAAAATAGGCAGCAGGCTGGTGTAAAAGCTGCCGGGGCCGATCAGGATCAGATCGGCTTCGGCGATCGCCGCAACCGCTTCGCGGGTGGCGGGAACCGGCGGGCTCAGCATCAGCTCGCGCGGCACGCGGGGGAGTTGGTCGATATTCACCTCGCCATAAACTTCGTGGCCTTCGTCGTCAATCGCCATCAAGTCCACCGGTTGTTCAGACATCGGTATCAGGAAGGCGTCAACTTTTAGCAGGTTTCTGATTAAGTTAATCGCCTCTAAGGGCCTGACGCTCAGGTTATCAAGGGCCTTTAACATCAAATTTCCGAGGTTATGTCCGGAAAGTTCGCCGTTACCGCTAAAACGGTATTCAAACATGGCGGATGCCACGCTGGGTTCGGCGATCAGCTGGTTAATACAGTTGCGCATATCCCCCCAGGCAATGCCGCCTTCAGCGCGGCGAATGCGCCCCGTGGATCCGCCGTTATCGGTGGTGGTGACGATGCCGGTCAGGCGCGATCCGAGCGATGAGAGGGACGACATGACCCGGCCCAGACCATGCCCTCCGCCAAGAGCCACGACCCGATCGAGATCGGCGAAAGTCCGATTGCGCATACAAATTCCTTATTTCAAATGAACGGGCTCACGGTAACCGATCTACCCCTAAAAGACGATGCCCCGATCCTGACAAACTGACCGACATCAATGCAAAACCATGAATTTTGGCTATTCTGTAGCGAAAATGCACGATCATACCGATATATACATAATTATATAGCGAAATAGGAAATGGCGAAACGATCGTTTCCGCGCTACTATCGGCATAAACCCGTTAACACTCTAGCCTCTGTGCCTGTGTCGCAAGATATGGCGCTTTGGCCGTGACAGCCCAGCTAGTCACCAGGGCGCGGAAAGAAATGACCGCGTCTCCCGAATTTGGAAAGGTGTATATGGCCTCACAGCTTACCGACGCATTTGCGCGTAAGTTTTATTACTTGCGCCTGTCGATTACCGACGTGTGTAACTTCCGTTGCACCTACTGTCTTCCGGACGGCTACAGGCCCGGTCCGGTGACCAACAAAGGCTTTCTTAGCGTAGATGAAGTTCGTCGCGTCACGCGCGCTTTTTCCGCCCTCGGCACCGAAAAGGTGCGCCTCACCGGCGGTGAACCCTCGCTGCGTCGCGACTTCGTCGATATTATTGCCGCCGTGCGTGAAAACCGCGCTATTCGGCAGATAGCGGTCACCACCAACGGCTATCGCCTGGCGCGGGACGTCGAACGCTGGCGCGACGCCGGGCTAACGGCAATCAACGTCAGCGTGGACAGCCTCGACGCCCGCCAGTTTCACGCCATCACCGGGCAGGATAAATTTCAGCAGGTGATGGACGGCATCGATGCCGCCTTCGCCGCCGGCTTTGAGAAGGTGAAGGTCAACACCGTGCTGATGCGCGATGTAAACCACCATCAGCTCGACACCTTCCTCGCGTGGATCCAACCGCGCCGCATCCAGCTGCGCTTTATCGAGCTAATGGAGACCGGAGAGGGCAGCGATCTGTTCCGCCGGCATCATATTTCCGGCCTGGTGCTGCGCGACGAGCTGCTCAGACGCGGCTGGATCCACCAGATTAGACAGCGCAGCGACGGCCCGGCGCAGGTCTTCTGCCATCCGGACTATGCCGGCGAGATCGGCCTGATCATGCCCTATGAAAAAGATTTCTGCGCCACCTGCAACCGTCTGCGCGTCTCCTCCGTGGGCAAGCTGCATTTATGCCTGTTCGGCGACGGCGGCGTAGATTTGCGCGATCTGCTGGCCGAGGACTGCCAGCAGGCGGTGCTGGAAGCGCGCATCTCCGAAGCGTTAACCCATAAAAAACAAACCCATTTCCTGCATCAGGGCAACACCGGTATTACGCAAAACCTGTCGTATATTGGCGGATAATTGATTCTAAAGGAGCGAACAGATGAGTCAGGCCAGCGCTGAGTTTATCCCGACCCGTATTGCTATTCTCACCGTTTCCAGCCGCCGCGGCGAAGAGGATGATACCTCCGGCCACTGGCTGCGCGACGCGGTGCAGGAGGCGGGGCACGCGGTTGTGGATAAGGCGATTGTGAAAGAGAACCGCTACGCCATTCGCGCCAGGGTATCGGCGTGGATCGCCAGCGATGACGTTCAGGTAGTGCTCATTACCGGCGGCACCGGCTTTACCGAGGGCGATCAGGCCCCGGAGGCGCTGCTGCCTCTGTTTGACCGGGAAGTTGCGGGCTTTGGCGAGGTTTTCCGCATGCTCTCCTTTGAGGAGATCGGCACCTCGACGCTGCAGTCCCGCGCCGTTGCCGGCGTGGCCAACGGCACGCTCATTTTTGCGATGCCCGGCTCGACCAAAGCGTGCCGCACCGCGTGGGAAAACATCATTGCGCCCCAGCTTGATGCCCGCACTCGCCCGTGTAACTTTATCTCCCATTTGAAGAAATAATTTATGTCGCAATTGACCCATATTAACGCCGCCGGCGAAGCGCACATGGTCGATGTCTCGGAGAAGGCCGAAACGATTCGCGAGGCGCGGGCTGAAGTTTTTGTCGAGATGCAGGCGACCACGCTGGCGATGATTATCGACTGCAGCCACCATAAGGGTGACGTTTTCGCCACCGCGCGCATTGCCGGGATCCAGGCGGCGAAGCGCACCTGGGAGCTGATCCCGCTGTGCCATCCGCTGATGCTCAGCAAGGTGGAGGTTAACCTGCAGGCGCAGCCTGAACATAGCCGGGTGCGGATCGAATCCCTGTGCCGGCTGACCGGGAAAACCGGGGTTGAGATGGAGGCGCTGACCGCGGCCTCCGTGGCGGCGCTGACGATTTACGATATGTGCAAAGCCGTGCAGAAAGATATGGTGATTGGCCCGCTGCGCCTGCTGGCGAAGAGCGGCGGCAAATCCGGCGACTTTAAGGCGGACGAGGCTCATGATTAAGGTTCTGTTTTTTGCCCTGGTGCGCGAGCTGGTGGGCACCGATGCGTTAACCCTCGAGGCGAGCGAAGCCTCAACGGTGGAGGCCGTTCGCCGTCTGCTCATCGCCCGCGGCGACCGCTGGGCGCTGGCGCTGGAAGAGGGCAAGCTGCTGGCGGCGGTGAACCAGACGCTGACCTCCTTTGACCATCCGCTCGCCGCCGGCGACGAAGTGGCGTTTTTCCCGCCGGTTACCGGAGGCTAAGATGACGCAAACCCGCATTATCGTTAGCCCGGCGCGTTTTCGCGTGGGCGACGAATATCCGTGGCTTGCCGAGCGCGATGAGGACGGCGCCGTCGTCACCTTCACCGGCAAAGTGCGTAACCACAACCTTGGCGCTAGCGTGAAGGCGCTGACCCTCGAACACTACCCGGGCATGACCGAAAAGTCGCTGGCGGAGATTGTCGACCTGGCGCGGGAGCGCTGGCCGCTGGGGCGGGTCACGGTGATCCACCGCATCGGTGAAATGTGGCCGGGCGAAGAGATTGTGTTTGTCGGGGTCACCAGCGCCCACCGCAGCAGCGCCTTTGCCGCCGGCGAATTCATCATGGATTATCTGAAAACCCGCGCGCCGTTCTGGAAGCGTGAAGCCACGCCGGAAGGCGAACGCTGGGTTGACGCGCGCGACAGCGATCGCCAGGCGGCAGAGCGCTGGTAGTGTGATACGCTTAAGAGGTTAATTTCGTTAATCAGGAGATAGTCATGGACAGATTCCCCCGTTCCGATTCCATCGTTCAGGCGCGCAGCGGCCTGCAAACCTATATGGCCCAGGTGTACGGCTGGATGACGGTCGGTCTGCTGCTAACGGCGTTTATCGCCTGGTTCGCCGCCAACACGCCGGCGGTGATGATGTTTGTTTTTTCCAGCAAAATTACCTTCTTCGGGCTGATAATTGCCCAGCTGGCGCTGGTATTCGTGCTCTCCGGCATGGTTCAGCGTCTGAGCGCGGGCATGGCGACGACGCTATTTATGCTCTATTCGGCGCTGACCGGGCTCACGCTATCCAGCATCTTCATCGTCTACACCTACTCGTCGATTGCCAGCACCTTTGTGGTCAGCGGCGGGATGTTTGGCGCGATGAGCCTCTACGGCTACACCACCAAACGCGATCTCAGCGGCTTTGGCAACATGCTGTTTATGGCGCTGATTGGTATCGTTCTGGCATCGCTGGTGAACTTCTGGCTGAAGAGCGAGGCGCTGATGTGGGCGGTGACCTATATCGGGGTGCTTGTGTTCGTGGGCCTCACCGCCTATGACACCCAGAAGCTGAAAAATATCGGCGAGCAGATCGACACCCGCGATACCTCGACGCTGCGCAAATACTCGATCCTCGGCGCGCTGACGCTGTATCTGGACTTTATCAACCTGTTCCTGATGCTGCTGCGTATTTTCGGCAACCGCCGTTAAGATCTAAAAACCCCGGCAGGCCTTACGCCGCCGGGGTTTTCTTGTTATCTCTTCTTTTCTTCGCTCTTCTTATCCGCCCGCCAGCCTGCGCTGATTTTTCTCGCGCAGCTTTTTGGCCTGACTTTCCAGAATCAGATAGCCCATCGTGGCGATAGCCAGCGGCAGGAAGTAATAGAGCAGGCGATACGCGAGCAGGGCTGCAATCACCGCTCCCCGGGAGATCGGTTCCGCTGAGAGCATCGCGATAAACACCGCCTCCAGCACGCCAATACCGGCGGGGATATGCACGACCACTCCGACGATGCTGCTCACCAGCAGCGCGCCGAGCACCAGGAAGTAGCTGACCTCCTGGCCCAGCAGCAGCCAGATAATAACCCCCATCACCAGCCAGTTGGCGCCGGAAAGCGCGGCCTGCAGCAGCGCGAACCGCCACGAGGGAAGCACCAGCCGCTGCCCCTTTATCGTCAGATGGCGGCGCCTGGCGAACGCGCAGGCCCACAGGTAGAGGGCCGAAACGAGCAGCATTACGATGCCGACGATGCGCAGCGACTCCTCGCTGATATACCAGCGCGCGGGAAGCCGCACCAGACCGGCGCTGAAAACCACTCCGCCGAGCACCACGTAACCCAGCCAGTTGGTGGTAATGCTCAGCGAAAAGATGCGGGTAATGGTTCCGCCGCGCAGGCCGAGGCGGGAGTAAAGGCGATAGCGCATCCCAATCCCGCCGATCCAGGTGCTGAGGGTCAGGTTGAAGGCGTAGCAGATAAACGACACCAGCATCACCTGGCGCTTAGCCAGCCTGTGCCCGCAGTAGGCGCGCCCGAGCAGGTCGTAGCAGCCGTAAATCAGATAGCTGACGATAACCAGGCCAAACGCGCCGAGCAGCGCCGTGCGGTTGTAGCCGCGAATCACTTTCCACACTTCCGGCCAGTCTATTTTTTGCGCATAGACCACCAGCAGCCCGGCCACGGCGATAAAAAAGAGTCCGCTGAGGATGCGTTTGGCCAGCCGCCAGCGAGGGTGAGATTTGGCCATCAGGATTTTACCTCCGGGCTCTGCGTCGACGTCCGGTCCTGGGTTTCTATCTCCGGCTGCGCCGGCGGTTTGACCTGCGCCATCTTCGGCGTATGGGCGGGCAGCCAGCCTACCCACGCCGGGAAGTGGCGCAGGAAGTGGAAGGCCAGCACGCTGCGGCCCAGATTCCACCAGCTGCGCCTGGGCAGCATGGAGCGGTCTACCTGCCTGCAATCCTGCTGGATCAGCGTATTAAGATTATCGCGCAGAGTCTGGTTGAAATCGCGGTCGTGAACGATCAGGTTGGCCTCGAGGTTTAATGACAGGCTGAGCGGGTCGAGGTTGCTGGAGCCGACGGTGGCCCAGTGGTCGTCCGCGAGGGCGACTTTGCCGTGCAGCGGGCGGCGGTGATACTCAAAAATCTGCACGCCGCCCTTCACCAGATAGTTGTAGAGCAGGCGAGCGCCAACCTTGACGATGGGAATATCGGGTTCGCCCTGCACGATAAGCTTCACCCGCACGCCGCGCCGGGCGGCGCTGCGCATGCCGTGCAGCAGCCGGTAGCCGGGGAAGAAATAGGCGTTGGCGATAATGACCTCCCGGCGCGCGTTGGCCAGCATTTTCAGGTAATGACGCTCAATATCGTCCCGATGATCGAAATTATCCCGCCAGACGAACAGCGCCTGCGCTTCGCCGGGATGCTGGTTAACCTCCGGCTGATGGCGACGCCGCCGCCAGCGACGGCCTCCGCTTTCGCTGGCGGGCAGGTTTTGCTGGACAAATTGCGCAATATCCAGCACCACCGGCCCCTCCACCTGCACGGCATAGTCCTGCTTGGCCTCCGGGCCGTAGCTGGTCATATGCTCCGCGGAGTAGTTAATCCCGCCGACAAACGCGGTGGTTTCATCGACGACGACAATTTTACGGTGCATGCGGCGAAACAGATTGGTGCGCATCCCCAGCAGGCGCGGGCGCGGATCGTAGTAGCGAAATATCACCCCCGCTGAGATGAGTTCGTTAACGAAGCCATCGCTGAGGTCAGGGGAGCCGTAGCCGTCGAGCAGCACCTCCACCTCGACGCCGCGGCGCGCGGCTTTCAGCAGCACCGCGTGGAGTTGCCAGCCCACGTCATCCTCGAACCAGATGAAGGTTTCAAGGGTTACCTTGCGCCGGGCGCGGTCGACGGCGCGAAACAGCGCCGGATAGTAGCTATCGCCGTTCTCCAGAAGCTGGATCCGGTTGCCATTTTGCCAGCTGCATTTCACAGATGAAGCTCCACGCTGAGCGGGGCGTGATCGGAAAGATGACGCCATTGCTGAAGATCCAGCGCCCGCGGCTGACCGGCGTGGACGTTTTTGACATAGATGCGGTCAAGGCGCAGCAGCGGAAAGCGCGCCGGGAAGGTGCGTGCCGGGCGACCGTGGGCGCGGGTGAAGATCTCCTCCAGCCCGGCCAGCGCCTTGAGCGGACGGTTGGCCTGCTGGCGCCAGTCGTTAAAATCACCCGCCACCACCACCGGCTCTCCCTCCGGCAGGCGGTTAACCCGCTCCGCCAAAATCGCCAGCTGGGCTCGCCGCTGTCCCGCGCTGAGGCCTAAATGGGCGCAGATCAGATGCAGATTGATGCCGCTTTCCGGCGCCACGATCCGACAGTAGAGCAGGCCGCGCTTTTCGCTCTCGCCGACGGAAATATCGAGATTCTCATAATATGCAATGGGGAAGCGGGAGAGCACGGCGTTGCCGTGGTGCCCCTGCGGGTAGACCGCGTTGCGTCCATAGGCGTAATCGCTCCACATTGCATCGGCCAGATACTCATAATGAGTGGTGTCCGGCCAGTCTTCGATATGCAACGGGTGAATCTCATGCGCGCCCATCACCTCCTGGAGGCAAACAATGTCGGCGCCGATGCTGCGTACCGCGTCACGGAGTTCGGGCAGAATGAAGCGTCGGTTAAACGTCGTAAAGCCTTTATGGGTGTTAATTGTCAGCACGTTTACTGAGAATAAAGGATTTTTCTCGGCCATGTTTCTCCGGTTAACATCTCTTTCCTGAATGAAATAGTGTAGTAGTTGTCACAAAAAGATGCGGTGATACGGAATTTTCCGTAAAGTGCGGTACTCTGAGTTACAGATAAAGATCCTTCAGGAGAGAAGCCATGAAGTGGCAACAACGTGTACGCGTCGCAACTGGCCTCAGTTGCTGGCAGATTATGTTGCATCTACTGGTCGTGGCAGTACTGGTGATGGGTTGGATGAGCGGCGCGCTGGTTCGCGTCGGATTAGGGCTGTGCGTGCTGTACGGCGTGACGCTACTGTCGATGCTGTTTTTACAGCGTCACCACGAAGAGCGCTGGCGCGATGTCGGTGATTTCCTTGAGGAGCTCACCACCACCTGGTACTTTGGCGTGGCGGTTATCGTACTGTGGCTGCTGTCGCGGGTGCTGCACAATAACCTGCTGCTGGCGCTTGCCGGGCTGGTTATTCTGGCCGGTCCGGCGGTGGTATCGCTGCTGGCGAAAGATAAAAACCGCTACTCTAAGTTTGGGTTGCATCAGGGCGGCAGCGCCGCGAACCCCCCGAAGCATAGATAGCTATGTGACCGGGGGCAAAGAAAGGGCAGGCTAACGCCGAGGCAGCCTGAGCAATGGCGGGGATCAGGCGATTTTTCTGCGGAACATCGCATACGCCGCTGACCCCGTGGTGGCCGCTATGACCAGTAGCGGCCACAAACTTCCCCACACGATTTCCAGACTCGCGTCCTTCAAATAAATCTGCTTGGTAATATCGGTAAAATGACGAATGGGGTTTATCCACGTCACGTCCTGCAGCCATTGCGGCATGTTTTCTACCGGTGAAACGTAGCCGGAGAGCAGGATTGCCGGCATCATAAAGACAAATACGCCAATAAACGCCTGCTGCTGAGTCGAGCACAGCGACGAAATCAGCAGGCCAAATCCCACCAGCGAAAGCCCGTAAATCAGCATCGTAAAGTAGAACAGCAGCAGCGAGCCGGCGAAGGGGATCTGATAGGCCCAGATCCCGACTCCCAGCACGATGCTGGCCTGCAGGGTGGCAACGATCAGCGCCGGTATCGCTTTGCCGACGAAAATTTGCCAGGTCGCCAGCGGCGAAACCAGCAGCTGATCGAGGGTCCCCTGTTCGCGCTCGCGGGCAACCGATAGCGAAGTGACGATCATCACGCCGATAGTGGTGATCATGGCGATCAGCGACGGCACCACGAACCACTTATAGTCGAGGTTGGGGTTATACCAGTTGCGTACGACCAGCTCGCTGTTGTTGGGCTTCGCTTTCCCCTCCAGCAGCTCCTGCTGATACTCTTTGACGATTTGCTGCAGGTAGTTGGCGGCGATTTGCGCGCTGTTTGAGTTGCGGCCGTCCAGCAGCAGCTGGAGCGGGGCGGTCCGATAGCTATCGAGGTTGCGCGAGAAATCCGCCGGGAAGCGGATCAGCAGCAGCGCCTTCTGTTCATCAATCGTGGGCTGGATCTCCTGCGGGCTTTTGAGGATCAGGATATGGGTGAACGCCCTGGCGCGGGCAAAACGCTGCGTCAGCTCAACCGCGTGCCTGCCATTATCTTCGTTATAGATAGCGATGGTGGCGTTGGTTACCTCCAGGGTCGCGGCGAAGGGGAACAGCAGCACCTGAATCAGCACCGGCATAATCAAAATCGCCCGCGTCTGCGGCTCGCGCAGCAGCGATTGTAGTTCTTTGCGAATCAACGTCCATAAGCGATGAAACATCTTCAGTTCTCTCTTTACGCTGCCCCCGGATAGCGACCGTAGGGGAGTGGCTAATGCCCTAATCTAAGCGCCGTTTGGTTTTCAGCCACGTCAGGCCGATAAACATCGCCGCCGAGGCGATCAGAAACATCAGATTTACCAGCAGCACCACCGGAATATTGCCCGCCAGAAACAGACTTTGCAGGGTGCTGACAAAATAGCGCGCCGGAATGACGTAGGTCACCGCGCGGATTATCGCCGGCATGCTGTCGATCTGGAAAATAAATCCGGACAGCATAATCGACGGCAGAAAGGCGGCGTTGAGCGCCACCTGGGCGGCGTTAAACTGGTTGCGGGTAATGGTCGAAATCAGCAGCCCCATCCCGAGGGTGCTGAGCAAAAACAGGCTGGTGATGAAAAACAGAATCACCAGCGAGCCGCGGTAGGGCACATTGAGAATAAACACCGCCACCAGCATGCACAGCAGCATCGCCAGCATGCCGAGAAAATAGTAGGGGATCAGCTTACACAGCAGCAGTTCGACGCGGGTAATTTCGGTGGAGAGCAGCGCCTCCATAGTGCCGCGCTCCCACTCGCGGGCGATAACCAGCGAGGTGAGGATCGCCCCAATCACCGTCATAATGATGGTGATCGCGCCGGGAATAATAAAATGCTGGCTGATCGCCGCCGGGTTAAACCAGTAGCGGGTCTGCACGTCAATCAGCGGCTCGAAGGTTTCACCGCGATCCTCCGCCCGCTGCTGCTGCCAGATCTGCCAGATACCTTCGATATAGCCCTGGGCGAAGTTAGCGGTATTGGGCTCGCTGCCGTCGGTAATGAGCTGAATGGGGGCGTCGTCGCCGGGGCGGGCCATCTTCTGGTCAAAATCCACCGGGATGGTCACCAGCGCGCGGATCCGCCCGGCCTGCATAAGCTGAATCAGCTGCTGGCGGTTATCGCTGATGGTGGCGTCGATATAGGGCGAACCGGTCATGGTGTGGACGAAATCCAGCGCCTCTTCGCTCTGCTGCTCCAGCAGCACGCCGACCCGCAGCCGGCTGGAGTCAAGATTGATGCCGTAGCCAAAGATAAACAGCAGCAGCAGCGGGATCACCACCGCAATCAGCCAACTGCTGGGATCGCGCACGATCTGCCGCGTCTCTTTGACGCACAGGGCGCGCACGCGCCGCCATGACAGCATTTTAGCGCTCACTGCTATTCTCCTTATCCCAGTCGTGAATCAGGGTGATAAACGCCTGCTCCATGGTGGGGTCCGGCTGCTCATCGTTAGCCGCCAGCGCCTTTAGCGCATCCGGCGTGCCGCTGGCGATAAGCTTGCCGCGATAGACCAGGCCGATCCGGTCGCAGTATTCGGCCTCGTCCATAAAGTGGGTGGTAACCATCACCGTCACCCCTTTATCCACCATGCTATTGATATGCAGCCAGAATTCACGGCGGGTGAGGGGATCGACGCCGGAGGTGGGCTCATCGAGAAACAGGATATCCGGCTCGTGCATCAGCGAGCAGGCCAGGGCCAGCCGCTGCTTGTAGCCCAGCGGCAGTTCGTCGGCGGCGTGGCCGGCGATCTCCTTCAGGCCGAAGGCTTCGCTCATGCGCTCGATTTTTTCGTCCTGTAGCCGGCCGCGCAGGCCGTAAACGCCGGAGAAAAAGCGCAGATTTTGCTCCACGCTCAGGTTGCCGTATAGCGAGAACTTCTGCGCCATATAGCCGAGATGCTGGCGCGCCTTGCCGGAGCTGAGCTTCAGATCCATACCCAGCACCAGCGCTTTACCGGAGGTTGGCACCAGCAGGCCGCACATCATTTTAAAGGTGGTCGATTTGCCCGCGCCGTTAGGGCCGAGGAGGCCGAAAATTTCCCCGCGCTTAACCTTGAAATCAACGTGGTCGGTGGCGGCGAAATCGGCGAATTTTTTGGTTAAGGTTTGCGCTTCGATCACCGTTTCATCATGGGAGCCTTCGACGCTGTGAATAATCGCCCCCAGCGGCGATTCCGCAGTACCGGCGCCGCCCAGCAGGTCAATAAACGCATCCTCAAAGCGCGGCGCGGTTTCGGCGATCTCCAGCGGCGGCAGGCTGGCGTGATTGCGCAGCTCATCAATGCCGGCCTCCTTCCTAAGGATCAGACGCACCGATTTGCCCTGAATCACGCCGTCGCTGATTTGCGGCAGCTTCAGCGCCCGCTGCAGAAGGCGGCGGTTGTTCTCTTCGCGGCTGGAGACCAAAAAGCTGCGGCCGGCCATCGTTTGGGTCAGGGAACGGGGCTCTGCCTGATACAGCAGACTGGCCTTCGTTCATCAGCAGCACCTCGCGGCACTGCTCCGCTTCATCAAGGTACGATGTGCTCCAGAGGATCAGCATTCCGTCTCCCGCAAGCTCGTGGACCATTTGCCACAGCTCGCGGCGCGAAATGGGGTCCACGCCGACGCCCGGTTCGTCGAGCAGCAGCACCTTCGGTTCGCCGACTAACGTACAGGCCAGCCCCAGCTTCTGCTTCATCCCGCCGGAGAGCTTACCGGCCAGCCGCCCGGTGAAGGGGCCGAGGGAGGTAAATTCGAGCAGGCGGTCGAAAATCTTCCGCCGCGCTTCGCCGGTCACGCTGCGCAGATCGGCATACAGCGTCAGATTCTCCATGACCGTCAGGTCTTCATACAGGCCGAACTTTTGCGGCATGTAGCCGAGCACCGCGTGCAGGGCGCTATCGTCGGCAATCGGATCGAAGCCGATTACCCTGGCGCTGCCGCTATCCGCCTTGAGCAGCCCGGCGAGCATGCGCATCAGGGTGGTTTTCCCCGCGCCGTCGGGGCCGACCAGGCCGGTGACGTAGCCGGAGCGCACGGTGCAGGCTGAGCGGGGCGACGGCGGGTCGCGTCATGCCGGCGAAGCTGCGGCTCAGCCCGTCGAGGGTGATAAGCTCCTCACTCATGTCCGTTTCCGCTGCTGAAGGCGACGGTGACCGGCATCCCCTGGCGCAGGGAGTCGTCGGCATCGGTTACCACGATACGCAGGCGGTACACCAGGTCGGTTCGCAGGTCCGGCGTTTCTACGGTCTTCGGCGTAAATTCAGCCGTGGGCGAGACGAAGCCAATCCTGCCGTGCCAGGGCTGATTGGGACGGCTATCGGTATACAGCAGCACTTCGCGTCCGGGCTGCGCGTTGCCGAGGTTCTTTTCATCAATGTAGGCGCGAACCCATACCGGGCGGGTTAACGACAGCGTCATGACGGTCGCCCCGGCGCTGAGCATGCTGCCCGGCTCAACGGCGCGGGTCATCAGCGTGCCGTCGGAAGGCGCGGCCAGCGTGGTATCGTGCAGATCGAGCCTGCGCCTGCGCTAAGGCGGCCTGCGCCTGTTCCAGGCTGGCTTTGGCCTGGGCGATCTCCTGCGGACGATTACCCGCGCGATACTGGCGCAGCTTATCCTGCGCCGATTTCAGCGTAGCCTGGGCCTGGTCACGGGCGGAGCGCGCGTTGTCGAGATCGTTGACGGAAATGGCGCTGTTTTTGCGCAGCCCCAGCTGACGCTGGTAGAAGTTCTGCGCGTATTCATAGGCGGCCTGCGCCTGGTTGACCGCCGCCGCGGCCTGGGCAACCTCTTCCGCCCGGTAGCCGGCCATCATCAGGTCATACTGCGCCTGGGCGGTTGAGACGTTGGCCTGCGCCTGCTGCAGCGCGTTTTCGTAAGGGGCGCGGTCGAGCTGGCCCAGGGTTTGCCCGGCCTTGATAGCATCGCCCTCGTCCACGCTTAGCGAGGCCAGCCGTCCGCCGACGCGAAAGCTCATATTCACGGTACGAATATCGACGTTGCCATACAGGGTCAGCCCCTTCTGCTGGCTGCTTTGATACCACCACCAGCCGCCGCCCATAGCAACGATCAGCAGCAGCACCACCAGGACGACGATGAGCGGTTTTTTCATGATCCCAAACTCCTTTGCGATAACCCTTGCAGAACGAAATCAATATGGCAGGTAATAACCTGATAAATTTGCTCGGTTTTTTCGGTATCAAACTGCGTCCATCCGGTGCGCAGCAAAATGGTTTCTCGCCCGAGGCGAAAGGCGAGGATCTCCCCCAGCAGGGCGTGGGTATGCAGGATCATTCGTGTGTCGTCCGCCTCGAGTCCGGTAAAGGCGGCGATTAAGCGCGTCAGATAGCGGTGCAGCGGAGCGATCACCTGATCATGGATCAACTGGTACGCCGGGGTGGGCGACAGCTGCTCCCGGGAGATAAATTTGCTCAGGTTTACCGTGTCATCCTGGGTCAGCAGCAGGATCATATTGCGGCAGGCGCCGAGGATCAGCGTCCGCATGGCCTCTTTATCCGGGTGCGGCTCGGCAAGCAGCCGCTCCGCCGCTTCGGCGTGGGGGCGAAAGTTGTGGCCGATAAAGTCGGCTATCCACTGGGCGCAGGCGAGATAGAGATCGTCTTTTGAGCCGAAGTAGTAGGGGATTGCGGCGATATTTTGCCCGGCGAGGGCGGCAATGTCGCGGGTGGTGGCATGCAGGCCATATTCGCCAAACTGGGCGATGGCGGCGCTAATCAACTGGCTTTTTGCCTGTTCGCCTTTGCTGGTCGCGGGAGTGGTATTCATCGCACCTGAAAAAAATTAATCAATCGATTGATTAAGAGTATGACCAATTCGCGGAACTGTCCACAATGGTGAAGACTCTTTTGCTGGTCGATCGGCCGGGATTGCTTTCGCAGAAAAACCCCCGCGGGGATATTTTATGCGATACGTCACAAAACCTGCTAGACTGCGCCCCTTCATGGCATTGTGGTTTTTGCCATCTCTTTCGCAATAATCTCCCCGAAAACTACGCCTGCATAAGGCCGGGGCGGTTTGGAGTTGTTATGTCTTTTGATTCCCTTGGCCTGAATCCTGAAATCCTGCGCGCTGTTGCCGAACAGGGTTATGTTGAGCCAACCCCCATTCAGCAGCAGGCGATCCCTGCGGTGTTGCAGGGGCGCGATCTGATGGCCAGCGCCCAGACCGGCACCGGCAAAACGGCGGGCTTTACCCTGCCGCTGCTTCAGCATCTGACCCAGCAAGAACCGCACGCGAAGGGCCGTCGCCCGGTGCGCGCGCTGATCCTCACCCCAACCCGTGAGCTGGCCGCTCAGATTGGCGAAAACGTCCGGGATTACAGCAAGTATCTGAACGTCCGCTCGCTGGTGGTGTTCGGCGGGGTGAGCATTAACCCGCAGATGATGAAGCTGCGCAGCGGCGTCGATATCCTGGTGGCAACGCCGGGTCGTCTGCTGGATCTGGAACATCAGAACGCCGTCAGCCTGGATAAGGTTGAAGTGCTGGTGCTGGATGAAGCCGACCGGATGCTGGATATGGGCTTTATCCATGATATTCGCCGCGTGCTGGCGAAGCTGCCGGCGAAACGCCAGAACCTGCTGTTCTCGGCAACCTTCTCCGACGAGATTAAATCGCTGGCGGAAAAGCTGCTGCATAACCCGCTGGAAATCGAAGTTGCCCGGCGCAACACGGCCTCCGAGCAGGTAAGCCAGTACGTGCATTTCGTCGATAAGAAGCGCAAGCGCGAGCTGCTGTCGCAGATGATCGGCGAAGGCAACTGGCAGCAGGTGCTGGTCTTTACCCGCACCAAGCATGGCGCCAACCACCTGGCGGAACAGCTAAACAAAGACGGCATTCGTAGCGCCGCTATCCACGGCAACAAAAGCCAGGGCGCGCGTACCCGCGCGTTAGCTGATTTTAAATCCGGCGGTATTCGCGTGCTGGTGGCGACCGATATTGCCGCGCGCGGCCTTGATATTGAAGAGCTGCCGCACGTGGTGAACTATGAGCTGCCGAACGTGCCGGAAGATTATGTCCACCGCATCGGCCGTACCGGCCGCGCCGCCGCTACCGGCGAAGCGCTGTCGCTGGTCTGCGTTGATGAGCATAAGCTGCTGCACGACATCGAGCGTCTGCTGAAAAAAGAGATCCCTCGCATCAGCGTGGCCGGCTATGAGCCGGATCCGTCCATCAAAGCCGAGCCGATTCAGAACGGTCGCCAGCAGCGCGGTGGCGGCGGTCGCGGCCAGAGTCAGGGTCGCGGCGGTCAGAGCCAGGGTCGCGGTCAGCACTCTTCGCCGCGCCGCAGCGACGGTGACGCGCCGAAAGCGCGGACTCAGGACGGCAAACCGCAGCGTCGTCGCTCGCGCAAGCCGGCGGCCGCTGAGTAACAGCACTTCCGCAAACCTGCTATCCCTGCGGCAGCCCGGCGCTGCCCGCGGATGCAGGTTTGATTCTCCGGGTGGGACTTCCCGCCCGGAACTCCCCGCCTGATGCTAAACCTCGAGTACGATCCCCGTTTGCGCAGAAAGAAATTCCTCCAGCCAGGCAAAAAGTGTCACAATAGTGGCTGTTTATACAGTATTCAGGTTTTCTCATGGCTTTGACCACTGCGCTAAAAACGCAAATCGCCGCCTGGTATAAGGCGCTCCAGGAACAGATTCCTGACTTTATTCCCCGTACTCCGCAGCGGCAGATGATTGCTGACGTGGCGAAAACGCTCGCCGGGGAAGAGGGAAGGCACCTGGCGATTGAGGCGCCGACCGGCGTCGGGAAAACCCTGTCGTACCTGATTCCCGGTATCGCCATTGCCCGCGAAGAGCAAAAAACGCTGGTGGTCAGCACCGCCAACGTTGCCCTGCAGGACCAGATCTTCAGCAAAGACCTGCCGCTGCTGCGTAAAATTATTCCCGATCTGCGCTTTACCGCCGCCTTTGGCCGCGGGCGCTACGTTTGCCCGCGTAACCTCAACGCGCTGGCCAGCACCGAGCCGACGCAGCAGGACCTGCTGGCGTTTCTTGACGACGAGCTTACGCCGAATAATCAGGCGGAGCAGAAGCTGTGCGCCACGCTGAAGGGCGATCTTGATAGCTACAGATGGGACGGCCTGCGCGATCATAGCGATAAGACCATCGATGACGCGCTGTGGGGCCGCTTGAGCACCGATAAGGCAAGCTGCCTGAACCGCAACTGCCACTACTACCGCGAATGCCCGTTCTTTGTCGCCCGGCGTGAGATTCAGGAGGCCGAAGTGGTGGTGGCCAACCACGCGCTGGTGATGGCGGCGATGGAGAGCGAAGCGGTGCTGCCGGAGCCGAAAAATCTGCTGCTGGTGCTCGATGAGGGCCACCATCTGCCCGACGTCGCCCGGGATGCGCTGGAGATGAGCGCCGAGATTACCGCTCCCTGGTATCGGCTACAGCTCGATCTTTTCACCCGCCTGGTGGCGACCTGTATGGAGCAGTTTCGTCCCAAAACGACGCCGCCGCTGGCGAACCCCGAGCGCCTGAGCGCCCACTGCGAGGAGCTGTCCGAGCTTATCTCTGCGCTGAATAATATTCTGAATCTCTACATGCCCGCCGGTCAGGAAGCCGAGTACCGCTTCCCGATGGGGGAGCTGCCGCAGGAGGTGATGGATATCTGCCAGCGGCTGGCCAAACTGACCGAGACGCTGCGCGGCCTGGCGGAGCTGTTTCTGAACGATCTCAGCGAAAAAACCGGCAGCCATGACGTGGTTCGCCTGCACCGGGTGCTGCTGCAAATGAACCGCGCGCTGGGCATGTTTGAAAGCCAGAGCAAGCTGTGGCGGCTGGCGTCGCTGGCGCAGTCATCCGGCGCGCCGGTCACTAAATGGGCCTCCCGCGTTCTGCGCGACGGCCAGGCGCATATCTGGTTCCACTGCGTCGGGATCCGCGTCAGTGAACAGCTGGAAAGGCTGCTGTGGCGCAGCGTGCCGCATATTGTCGTCACTTCCGCCACCCTGCGCTCGCTGAACAGCTTTTCTCGCCTGCAGGAGATGAGCGGCCTCAAGGAGAAGGCCGGCGATCGCTTCGTCGCCCTGGATTCCCCCTTTAACCACGTCGAGCAGGGAAAAATTATCATCCCGCAGATGCGCTATGAGCCGGTCATCGACAACGAAGAGCAGCATATTGCCGAAATGGCGGCCTGCTTTCGCGAGCACGTCGAGAGCAAAAAGCACCTCGGGATGCTGGTGCTGTTTGCCAGCGGGCGGGCGATGCAGCGTTTTCTCGAGTACGTCGCCGATCTGCGCCTGATGCTGCTGGTGCAGGGCGATAAGCCCCGCTATCGGCTGGTGGAACTGCATCGTAAAAAGGTGGAGAGCGGCGAACGTAGCGTGCTGGTCGGGCTGCAGTCGTTCGCCGAGGGGCTGGATCTCAAGGGCGAGCTGCTGAGTCAGGTGCATATTCACAAAATTGCCTTCCCGCCGATCGACAGCCCGGTGGTGATCACCGAAGGCGAGTGGCTTAAAAGCCTGAACCGCTACCCCTTCGAAGTGCAAAGCCTGCCGAGCGCCTCTTTCAACCTGATTCAGCAGGTCGGCCGCCTGATCCGCAGCCACGGCTGCTGGGGGGAGGTGGTGATTTACGATAAGCGTTTGTTGACCAAAAATTACGGCAAGCGTTTACTGAATGCATTACCCGTGTTTCCGATAGAGCAGCCTGCCGTCCCGGAGGTTATAGTAAAAAGTAAAACAAAACAGACGCGTCGCAAACGTCGCTAGCGGCGCAGGTCGGCAATGTGAGCAGCACGACTCCTCCTCCTTCACGCCGTCGGTGACGGGTTGCCGGAAGAATACGGCGGCAATCTGCGTATCGCGTGAAGCAGGGCGGATAAGAGGAATCTTCGATGGATTACACCAAGATCATTAAAGAAGTCGGACGAGGGAAAAATCACGCCCGCGACCTGGATGTGGAGACCGCCCGCGCGCTGTACGTGCGAATGTTAAGCGGTGAGGTTGCGGAGCTTGAGCTCGGCGCGATCCTGATTGCCCTGCGTATTAAGGGCGAAGGCGAAGCGGAAATGAAGGGCTTCTATGAGGCGATGCAGCAGCACACTCTGCGCCTGACGCCGCCGGTAGCGCGGCCGATGCCGATTGTGATCCCGAGCTATAACGGCGCGCGTAAGCAGGCCAACCTGACGCCGCTGCTTGCCGTCCTGCTGCATCAGCTCGGCTTCCCGGTGCTGGTGCACGGCGTCAGCCACGATCCAACCCGGGTGCTGACGGAGACGATTTTTACGCTGATGGGGATCCCGATTACGCAGCACGGCGGCCAGGCACAGGCGCGTCTGGACGGTCACGAGCCGGTCTACGTCCCGGTTGGCGTTCTCTGTCCGCCGCTGGAGAAGCAGACTGGCTCTGCGCTGGCGGCTGGGCGTGCGCAACAGCGCGCATACCCTGGCCAAGCTGGCGACGCCGTTTGCGGAAGATGCGGCTTTGCGGTTGTCGAGCGTGTCGCATCCGGAATACATCGGCAGGGTGGCAAAATTCTTTAGCGAAACCGGTGGTCGGGCGCTGCTGATGCACGGTACTGAAGGCGAAGTCTATGCCAATCCGCAGCGCTGTCCGCAAATTAGCCTGATTGATGAGAGCGGAACGCGGACGCTGTACGAGCGGCAGAATGATGCCCCGACACAGGCGACGGCGCTGCCGGAGTCAAAAGATCCGGCGGTGACCGCGCGCTGGATTGAGCGCTGCGCGGCGGGGCTTGAGCCATTGCCGCAGCCGCTGCGAATTCAGACTGGCGTGCTGCCTGCTGGCGACCGGAGAGGCTGGATCCCTGGACGAGGGGCTGGCTAAGGTGGCGCAACGCTGGTAGCGCGGGCCGCTCACTCGCAGCCGGAATCAGCGAGGAGCGCGGGGTAATAGTGAATGGAACGTTCCTTCTACCCGAGCATGTACAGAAGCTAATCGCGGACTAAGGCTGCGCAAAACCGCCGCCTGAAGTCGTCACTCGGCCTCGAAAAAAATCAAAAAAAAGCCCGTCCGGTGGCGCGGACGGGCAAAACAAGGGTATTAAAGGGTATTTCAGGGGTAATACAGTGGCATTACAGGGTCGGGCGGCGATTATTTATAGATAACCGCGGTACCGCTAACTTTGTTGTTGGTGTTAGCGGAGGTGATGCTGTAACCCGTTGCGCCAGCGGCATCCGCTTTAGCAGCCAGTTTGGCTTCCAGGCCATCCAGAGTCGTTGCGCCTTCCGCAGAAACGACGCCGATTTTATTCATGCTTTCCGCCTGAGACGGGGTTACAGACTGAGCGGCGAAAGCGCCAAAGGACAGAGCGGACAGGGCGATAGCGGCAGCAGCATATTTGATGGTTTTCATAGTTAATTTCTCGCAGGTTATTCTGTTAAGGTGACGATGTTCCGTCGATGTGATAAGTATCACGTTTTTTTGCGAGATATAAAATCGAAGGAAATTAACAGTCTCCATCGAATTTTTTGAATGATTATTAATTTATTGATTATTAATAAATTATTTATAAGAAACGGGGCGGCGGATTCAGCCGCGGAGTTCTACGGGCTTTCAGGGCACATTTTGCTACTTTATTCGCCAAAAAACGTGCGCGAAAAGATAACGCGATCTGTGGTAATGAACGGTAAAGGAAGGTCAACGTAGCTGGCTATCCTTGGAGCCACGCCGATTATATCCTGAAAATGTATTGTTATGTAAGTCTTTATCCTGCTGACACTTCACGCAGAACCTGACCCCAGGGATCGCCCTGCGTCGGGCCTCCGGAATCGGCTCTCCGCATTCATCACAAAATTTGTGGCTCTCGCCGGCCGGTAGCTCGCTTCTCGCCCGCGCCACCGCGTCGTCAATGGTGCTGTCGATCTGCTGCTGCACCGCGTCATCATTTGCCCACCCTGATGCCATGCTGCACCTCCTCGCTATTGTTACTGTCAGTATAGAGAAGATGGGGGTAAAAATGGGCCAGACAAGGATCAGATTTCCGACCAGTCCCGCAGCAGGTTGTGGTACAGGTTAAGCAGCGATAGCACTTCATCACTCTCGCCGTGGCGGCTCTTCAGGGTCTGAATATTGCGGTCCAGCTCGAACAGCATGCCGCGGCGTTTGTCATCGCGGATCATGGACTGGATCCACAGGAAAGAGGCCACGCGCACGCCCCGGGTAACCGGCGTCACGCAGTGCAGGCTGCTTGACGGATAGAGCACCAGATCGCCCGCCGGCAGCTTGACCGAATGCTGGCCATAGGTGTCGTTGACCACCAGCTCACCGCCTTCATAGCTCTCCGGCTCGCTCAGAAACAAAGTGGCGGAAAGGTCGGTACGCATCCAGCCGCCCTGGGCCTGACTGCGCACCGCGCCGTCAACGTGAAAACCGTAGGTTTCGCTCTGCTGATAGCGGTTAAACAGCGGGCTGGAAAGGCTTTTGGGCAGCGCCGCGGCAAAGAACAGCGAGCTGTGGTTGAGCGCCGCAAGGACCCTGTTCTGCAGTTCGCCGTACAGCGGACTGCGGGTATCGACCTGCTGATTCTTTTTCACCTGCGCGCCCTGATCGCCGGTGGTAGCGCGTCCGTCCACCCACTCGGCCTGCTGCAGCTGCGCGCGAAAATCATCAACTTCCTGCGGGCTGAGAACGGCGGGGATATGGTACATCATCGTTGTCTCTCCTGAGAAAACGGGGCGTTGCCGCCCCGCGTGTGGATTAGAAGTGCACGTTGGCGGTCAGCAGGAACGTCCGCGGTTCGCCCGGATGATAACGGTATCCGCTCTTGTTAATAGAGGAGACATAGTTGGTATCAAACAGGTTATAGACGTTCAGCTGCAGATCGAGGTTACGGTTAATGCGATAGCCGACCTTCGCATCCGCCACCCAGTAGCCTTCGGTGTAGGACGGGGTGCCGACGGCGCCATCGCTGCCGCGGTGCATACTGCCGACATAGCGCGCGCCGGCGCCAAGGGCAAGAGCATCGGTGGCCTGGTACTGGCTCCAGACGGTAAAGGCGTGCTCAGGGGTGTACGGCAGCGAGCTGGTGCCGTCCTGAGCGATGTTTTTGCCCTCGCGGACGCTGGCGTGCTGCTGGGTATAGCCGCCGATAACCTGCCAGTCCTGGGTGATATTGCCGGCCAGCGACAGCTCATAGCCTTCAACGCGCTTCTTACCGTACTGGGAGTAGGTGCCGTCGTCGTTTTGCTCGACTTCGTTCTCAATATCGGTACGGAACAGGGCCGCCGTCAGCAGCAGACGTTTATCCATCAGCTCCCACTTGGTGCCCACTTCGCTGGTTTTCGCTTTCTGCGGCTGGAAGTCGGTGCGGTTGGCGCTATTCCCCGTGCCGCTCTGCGCCAGGGCAAAGTTGTTGCCGCCAGGAGGCTGCTGGGAGATCGCATAGTTGACGTAGACGTTGCCGTTATCGGTCAGATGATACAGCGCGCCGGCCTTCCAGTTCACCAGGTTGCCGCTGGTTGAGGTATCAACGGTGGTCACCGGCGAGTTTTTCGCCACGCCGTCCGGGCAGGCAATCGCGCCGCGTCCGGTACCGCCACACAGGCTGGCGCTATCGTATTTGGTCTGGTAGTTATCCAGACGAATGCCGCCGTTCAGCTCGAAATCACGGGTAATCTGCAGGGTATCGAAGGCATAGACCCCGAAGGTGTCGGTCTGGCCGTTGGCGTTGGCGCCGCTGCGGTCCAGCCCGCCGATGGAGATGCCACTGTTGGGGTGGTAAATATTGACCGACGGCGGCGTAATCGGATAAACGCCGTAGTTGGTCTGCGTTTCGCGGGTCAGCTCGAAGCCGGCGCTGATGTCATGTCCGATCGATCCGGTATAGAACTTTGAGGTCAGGTTGGTCTGGTTGGTCAGAATTTTGTTGCTGACATCCTTGGTGTTCGCCAGGCGCGACCAGCTCCAGGTGCCGACGTCGTTCGGATTCGGCTGGGTGATGTTGGTGGCGCCGCCCATCACCGCGGTCAGCAGATAATCCTGCTTCACGCGCGACCAGCGGGTGGTGTTGCGGATCGTCGTGTTATCGCTCAGATCGTGCTCGAAGCGCATGGTCACCGTATCGGTGGTGGAGTCGTCGTAATCCGAATCGGTGCCGTAGAAGTTGCTGGTTGCCACTTTCCCGGAGTGATTCAGGGCCGCGGTGCCCGCGCTCGGGGCAGAATATCCCGGCAGGCCGATAGTCGGAATGCCGCCGTCCGGGGTGTTGTGCTGGGTCACGTGCAGATAGTTCAGGTACAGGCGGTTGTCGGTGCCGAGGCCGAAGGCGGCGGATGGCGCAACCCCGTAACGCTCATTTTTAACGTTGTCGCGACTGGCATCGTGGGTTTTCTCACCCATCAGGTTCAGGCGCACCGCGCTGGTATCGCCAACCGCCTGATTGATATCGAGGGTGCCGCGACGGAACCAGGCGCTGCCGACGCTGGCGGAGGCATCAATGCCTGAGTCCAGCCGCGGCTGCTTGCTGATCATATTGATGGAGCCGCTTGGCGCGCTGCGGCCGTAGTCAGAACCCGATGGGCCCTTGATGACTTCGACCTGCTCGGTATTAAAGGTGTCGCGGGTCACGCTGCCGATATCACGAACGCCGTCTATATAGATGCTGTTTGACGTATCGACACCGCGCATATAAACGGAGTCGCCGGTGGACGAACTGCCGTTTTCACCGGCATAAAATGCCCCCACGCCCGGGACGTTTTTCAACGCGTCGGTGAGGTTGGTGACGCCCTGATCTTTCATCACCTGATCGGAAACCACCGTTATCGTCCGCGTGGTATCCGCCAGCGGGCGGGAAAACTTAGGATCGGCGGATTGCGTGGGGGCATACAGAGAGGGAGCCTGCGCTTCCACCACCAGCGTTTCGCCGCTATTTTTTTCAGTGCTACCCGCTGCCAGCACCTGTCCCGTCGGCGACAGGCTCAGACACAGGCCGGTAAAGATCGTCAGCGAGCCAAAACTGCTGAACGGTAAATTTTGTTTTTTGTCCATTTCAATAAGCAACTTATAGTTTTAATTTAAGCCATTAAGGGCGCAGGCAAAGCGATGCCGTGCCCCGACCACTGCAGGTGATTTGTTAAATTAGCAATGCGTTTGATAATGATTCTGATAACCATTATCAAATAACGGCAAATTTCTATCACTCATTGATAAAAAAATAAATACATTTCTTTACATGCACTACATTTTTTCTACATAAAGCGACGCTATGGGCCAGGGGAAGGGAGAGGTACGACCCGCGGCAGCGTGCTGCCGCGGGTCGTCATTTTGCGGCGCTATTCTCGAATTGAAACGCCGGACGATCTCGCCCGCGTCAGAATCCTGCACGAGCGCGACTATGCCGACTGGAATTTCTGGCTCAAATGTCACCCTTGCAAGGGGCTGAATCTTAACGACGGGCACGTCGTTGGCGAGTCCAATGTCCTGATGTCGCTGGCCATTTCAGGCGTCGGCGTTGCGCTTTGCGGCCTGTCTCTGGTTCGCGAACATATCGCCTCCGGCGCGCTTGTGCTGCCGCTCCCTACGCATAAAGTCAGGCATTACAAAGCGTATTACATCCTGACGCGGAAAAATCAGAAGATCTCCAGCCAGGCCAAAGCGTTTATTGAATACCTGCACGCAATAAGCCTGGTGGAGTGAAGCCGCGGCGGCGCAGGCCGCTTTTCATTGTTTACGCTGGCGGTCATCCGGGCGGATCAGGTCAAAACGCAGGCTTTCATCGATACCGTAGTAGGCGCTCGGACCGCCGGCGCGGAGAATCGGCCGGGCCTTCGCGGTCTGGTACACGCCGTTCTCCAGCAGCGACTCGTCGATATGAACCGCGACAACCTCGCCAAGTACCAGCCAGCTGTCGACGGGGGTGCCGTCGGCGGCGGTTAAGCGGATGCACTGCGAGAGGCGACACTCAAAGTTCACCGGGCTCTCCGCCACCCGCGGGGCGGCGACGATCCGGCTGGCGGCGGTCAGCCCGGCGCGGACGAATTCATCTTCGTGGCGCGGGATGCTGGCTGAGGTCTCGTTCATGGCTTCGGCCAGCGGGCGGGTTGCCAGGTTCCAGACAAACTCTTTGGTTTCGACAATATTCTGTACGCTATCCTTCCAACCGCTGCTGGCAAAGCCGATAATCGGTGGCCGATAGTTGAAGCAGTTAAAGAAGCTGTAGGGCGCGAGATTGCGCTGTCCTGCCGCATCCAGCGAGGCGATCCAGCCGATCGGGCGCGGCCCGATAATGGCGTTCAGCGGGTCATGAGGCAGGCCGTGCCCCTGCGAAGGTTGATAGAAATACATACAATATCCGTAGCGGAAGAGGAGATATCCAGACTCCCTTATTTACCGCGCCGCCGTCAACGGGTATCTTACGCGGCTGTTCAAAGGAGATTGCCATGAAAGCCCAGAAACCGGGGTTACACCCGCGTAACCGTCATCACCAACGCTATGATTTGCCCGCGCTGTGCCTGGCTCACCCCGAGCTCGAGGGCTTTATCACCCTGAACCCGGCGGGCGAGCAGACCGTTGACTTTGCCAACCCCCTCGCGGTGAAGGCGCTAAATAAGGCGCTGCTGGCGCACTTTTACGCGGTGAAACACTGGGATATTCCGGATGGCTTCCTGTGTCCGCCGGTGCCGGGAAGGGCGGATTATATCCACCATCTCGCCGACCTGCTGGCGCTGGATACCGGCGCTATTCCTGAGAACGCGAGCATTCTCGACGTCGGCACCGGCGCAAACTGCATCTACCCGCTGATCGGCGCGCACGAGTACGGCTGGCGCTTTACCGGCAGCGAAATCAGCCAGCAGGCGATCTCCAGCGCCCAGGCCATTATCGCCGGCAACCCGGGAATGAGCCGTCAGATTCGCCTGCGTCGTCAAAAAGACGCCGCGGCGATTTTTACCGGCGTGATCCATAAAAACGAATGTTTTGACGCGACGCTGTGCAACCCGCCGTTCCACGACTCCGCCGCCAGCGCGCAGGCGGGCGGCGAGCGCAAACGGCGTAACCTCGGCCTGGGCGCCGATAGCGTGATGAACTTCGGCGGCCAGCAGCAGGAGCTGTGGTGCGAGGGCGGCGAAGTAGCCTTCATCACCCGGATGATCCAGGAGAGCCGGCAGTTTGGCCGTCAGGTGAAATGGTTTACGTCGCTGGTTTCCCGCGGCGACAATCTGCCGCCGCTGTATCGCGCCCTGAGCGAAGCCGGCGCGGTGAAGGTGGTGAAAAAGGAGATGGCGCAGGGGCAGAAGCAGAGCCGCTTTATCGCCTGGACCTTTATGGATGAAGCGAAGCGTCGACGCCCGTTTTAAGCCGTTCGGCGGCCGCGCTCCTGCTTCGCGCCCCGGCCCGCGCCGCGCAGCCGGGGCGCTATAGCGTTGGCTCCGCCGGGGCTGGCGGCCCGTCGACGGCGGAGGCGGGCGTCGGCAGCAGCTGGTAGGTTTGCACCGGGGCGCGCACGCCGGCAAGGTCGAAGTGCCTTTTGACCTGGGTATCCAGCGCAAAACGTACCGTCCACTGCTTCAGCGGCAGCGTGGTAAAGGTCACCCGCAGGGTAAAGGCGGTATTGCTCAGACCGACCAGCCCGGCAAACGACGGCTCGCCAATCACCAGTCCGCGCACCTCCTCCTGGGCCATCACGTCCGTCACCGCATCCTTCAGCGCCTGATTGGCCTTGTCGAGGTCCTCATGGCGATCGACATCATAGTTCGCCACCACCGAGCCTATGCCGCGCACGAAGTTGGCGAAGGTGGTGATCGAAGACCACGGAATAATGTGGTAGGCGCCGGTATCCTGTCGCACCCCGACCGAGCGAATCGACATCCGTTCCACCGTGCCGGTTAACGGCCCGATCGTTACCAGATCGCCGGTGTTCATCCCGTTTTCAAACTGAATAAAAATGCCGGTGATAATATCTTTCACCAGCGTTTGCGCGCCGAAAGAGATAGCCAGCCCCAGCGCCCCGGCGCCGGCCAGCAGCGGGGCGATATTCACCCCCACTTCGGAGAGCAGGATCATCACGGTGATGGTGCTGATGATCACCGCCAGCGCGTTGCGAAACAGCGTCAGCAGCGTTCTCGCCCGGGCGCCCGGCAGCGGACGGCCGTGAATATCCGAGGCGAGGCGGTTCTCGATCAGGCTGGCGAGCAGCGTCCAGCCGATGGCGGAGAAGAACAGGATCAGCGCGATGCGGATCAGCACATCCACCGCCTTCTGTCCGGCGCCGTTATGCATCCAGTTCCAGAAGTCGAACAGCCCCCAGGCGCTGAGCAGCAGCATAATGGCGACGGCGACCACCAAAATGCGCGCTACCTTCAGCGCCACGGAGATCCAGCCGTTAAGCCGTTTCTGCAGCTCAGGGTAGCTGCGCTGGGTTTGCGGCGACAGGGTGATGGTTTTGGCTATCCAGCGCGACAGAATGCCGGAGATCAGCGCCGCGGCGCCGACGATCGCCAGGCTGCGCAGCGTGGCGCCCATCATAAACTTCAGGCTGTTGCCGGGGTCGAAAAGCGAGAAGAAAAACAGCACGATGAAATAGGCGCAGGCCAGCCAGTGCCACACCAGCGCGAAGGCGCGGATAAACAGGCTGAAGAAGGCCAGGGAGCGATCCGCCAGATGAATCAGCCCTTCGGTAATCACGTGCTTGTTATGAAAAATCAGGTACAGCGCCCACAGGGTGATGCACAGCATAATGGCCACGTTGGCCAGCGCGCCGACCTGGACGTTGACCTGGTTGGAGATAATCGGCACGGCGACGATCAGGCCGTAGCCAATCAGGCTGCTGAGCGCGCTCAGGCGCAGGCTCCAGTATTTCGCGCTGTCGTCGCTGAGGTTAAACGGCCGCAGCTCGGCCACCCGCGGGCAGAAGATTAGCCGCAGAATGGCTTTGAAGAACTCGATCAGCGCGAAGGCGTTCAGAAACAGGCTCTGCTGAAAGGCGATGGTGCGGTTGCCGCCGTTTAGCCTGTCGCTGAGGAGCTGGCCAACGAACAGCGTGAGCGTCAGCAGGATCAGATCGAAGATAAAAGCGCCGGCGATTGTGGCCGGCAACTGCAGCCAGTTGCTGCGATCGTGGTTTTTATGCCGTCCCCATTGGCCCATTTTGCGATACAGCGGCAGCGCGGCCAGCCGCACCAGCCACCAGAAGATAAAGACCAGCGTCGCCAGCAGCAGGAAGGTCCCCGCGGCGTGGCGAAAGGTATCGGCATGGAAAGGCTTATGCGGCGCGCCGGTAATATTGCGCCACAGCTGCGAGAAGCGCGACGAGAAGCGCTCGCCGTATTCGCGGCTGATGTGGGTGACGTTTTCCAGCACCGTCGGCTGATCTTCCTCTTTCGGCGGCGCGAGCGTGGGCGCGCTGGCCGGCGGCGGCGTGGCGGCGGCGGTGCGCAGCTGGTCGATTAGCTCCTGGCGCGCGGCATCGTTATCCAGCACGTCGGCCAGCGCCGCGTAGGCGGCCTTTTTCTGCTCAAGGTCGGGTTCATGACTGGCGGACTGCTGCGCGCCGGCGGCCGGGACGCCGGGCAGGGTCGCGGCGGAAAGCGGGGCGGTAAATAGCGCGGCAAGCAGTAACAGGATCCACGGCACGAGCACCTCCGTTGCGTCTCAAACCAGTAAGTATAGAAGACGATGTCGGGAGGCCGGGGCTGGGATGAATCTGGAAAGCGGCTCCCCGCGGCGGGGGAGCCTTTGACGATCAGGCAACGTGCTGCAGGAATTCGCGCAGGCGCGGGCTCGGCGGGTTCTTGACCAGAACCTGCGGATCGCCATCTTCCGCAATACGCCCTTTATCGATGAAGATCAGGCGCGAGGCCACTTTTTCGGCGAAGCCGATTTCGTGGGTAACGATAACCATCGTCATCCCTTCCTCTGCCAGATCCTGCATCACCTTCAGCACTTCATGACGCAGCTCCGGATCCAGCGCGGAGGTTGGCTCATCGAACAGCATCATTTTCGGCTTCACCGCCAGCGCGCGGGCGATAGCCACGCGCTGCTGCTGGCCGCCGGAGAGCTCTGAAGGATAGTGGTGCGCGCGTTCCGCCAGTCCCACTTTTTCCAGCAGATCTTTCGCCAGCTTCTCGGCCGCCTCTTTCTTCGCCCCGCGCACGCGCAGCGGCCCGAACATCACGTTCTCCAGCGCCGTCAGGTGCGGGAAGAGATAGAACTGCTGGAACACCATGCCGGCTTCCTGGCGGATCAGGCGATCGTCTACCTTCGGATCGTTGACCTTCAGGCCGTCGACAATCAGCTCGCCGCTGGTGATCTCTTCCAGTTTGTTGATACAGCGCAGCAGGGTTGATTTACCGGAGCCGGAAGGCCCGATAATCACCACGACTTCGCCTTTGCTAATCTGCAGATCGATATCATGCAGTACCTTGGTTGGGCCAAAGTGTTTGGAAACGTTTTTAAATTCAATCACAGGATTTTCATCCTTCTTTCAAGACGGCGCAGAATAAAGCTCAGAACCAGGGTGATAATGAGATAAATAACGGCAACGGCGCTCCAGATCTCCAGCGCGCGGAAGTTACCGGCAATAATCTCCTGTCCCTGACGGGTCAGTTCGGCAACGCCGATGACGATAAACAGCGAGGTATCTTTGATGCTGATGATCCACTGGTTGCCCAGCGGCGGCAGCATGCGGCGCAGCGCCAGCGGCAGGATCACGTGGCGAATTGTTTCGCCCCGGGAGAGGCCGAGCGCCAGGCCGGCTTCGCGAAAGCCCTTGTGGATAGAGAGCACCGCGCCGCGGGTAATTTCCGCGATGTAGGCGCCGGAGTTGATCATGATCGTCACCACCGCGGCGGAGAACGGATCGATGCGTAAATCATTAAACGCCATCGGCAGGGCGAAGTAGATAAACATGACCTGCACCACGATCGGGGTGCCGCGAATAATTTCAATAAAGACCAGCGCGATATGGTTCGCTATCCAGCCGCCAAAGCAGCGGGCGAAACCGGCGACGAGGCCGATTATCAGACCGCCAGCCAGGCCGAGGACCGAGATCCACAGCGTCATTTTGGCGCCTTCCAGCAAAATCGGAATGGCGGGCCAGATGGCACTCCAGTCAAACTGCATAATGGGTTCCTGTTACCGTGTTGAAAACAGAGGATCGCCCTCTGAGAAAAAATGACTCAGGCCTGCTGCGAGGCGATGCCCGGCACAGGGCGCAAGCGCCGGTGCCGGGCGACCAGACCTCAGCAGGCCTGTAAGTGATATATCCGTGCGGATACGGTCTGATTATTATTTTGGCTCAGTACCGAACCATTTTTTATAAATTTCGTTGTAGGTGCCGTTTTCGTGCAGGGTTTTCAGCGCGCCGTTCACTTTTTCACGCAATTCGTCGCTGCCTTTCGGGAACGCGATGCCGTAGCTCTGCGCTTCCAGCGACTCGCCTACCGCTTTAAACTGGCCGTGGCCGGCGGTTTTGATGAAGTACAGGATATTTGGCGTATCGTGCAGTACGGCATCGGCGCGGCCGGTACCCAGCTCCATATAGGCGTTATCGATGTTCGGGAACTGGCGCAGGTCTTTGGTTTTGATATTGGCCTTAGCGTAGTCAACGGAGCCGGTGCCGCCTTTAACCGCGAGCACTTTACCGTTCAGATCCTTCACGTCTTTGATATCGTTATTGTTCTCTTTCACCATCACCAGCAGGCCGCTTTTATAGTAGCCATCGGAGAAGTCGATCGCTTTTTTACGCTCTTCGGTAATGGTAATCCCCGCCAGCGCGAGGTCGATGTTTTTCGTTTGCAGCGCCGGGATGATGCCGCTGAAATCCATTGGCTTCAGGGTATAGTCCAGTTTCAGCTCTTTGGCGATGGCGGCCCACAGGTCGACATCGAAGCCAACGTACTTATCGCCTTGCTTAAATTCAAACGGAACAAACGCCGTATCGGTCGCAACAATCAGTTGTTTTTCAGCGGCCTGGGAAGAAACCGCAAAAGCCAGGGTCAGTGCAGCCAGTGAAACTTTTAATACAGACTTCATAGCATTTCCTTTTTTATCCACGGGACGATCCCCTGCGAGAACGAGTAACCCTATGAAAAAATCGTGCCAGTTTTACAACCTGTTGTTTTATAACAACCAGGGGCGTTCCTGTTGCACGCTTTCGGGTCTGGCAAACGCAATATGCACCAAGACGGGGCGTCATTTTGGTGCGTCATAAATATGCCGAATAACAAGAACATTTTTAACGCAAACACCGATGGGAAAACAATCTTGCTGTAACGATTGTGTGAGGTGATTATTACATTTGATTTACTTTAGTACGCATTTTGACCATTGTGGTGCACTAAAATGGTGCGTTTAAGCGTGGGTGAGAAAAAAGCGGGAAAGGCGAGGGGAAAGAGGCAGTGCCGCCAGCGGGGCTGACGGCAGTCGGTGTGCCGATTATTCGATATTAGATTCGATAAACCACAGGAATTTATCCAGATCGCGAGAAGCGGCGGTGAAGATATCGGCCGTATCTTCGTCTTTTGCCTCGCTAATCGCTTTGCGCACGTCGTTGGCTACAATCGCGTAGCGGTCGGCCAGCTCTTTCAGGTGATCCTGGACGCTATGAATGTCCAGCGGATAGCTTTTCAGCGGGGTTTTGCTGTTAATAACCTGGGTAGTGCCCAGCGCAACGCCGCCGAGTTGTACGGCACGTTCGGCCATCGTATCGAGGTGTTCGGTCAGCGCCGTGCGGAAGCCATCCAGCATTTCATGAACGGCAATAAAGTTGGCACCGCGCATATTCCAGTGCGCCTGTTTGGTGATCAGCGACAGGTCGATGAACTGGATAACCTGACGATTGAGCAGCTCAACGGTGGCTTTCTTCTCGCTGTCGGCCACATCGTTGCGGGTATAGTGCAGGTTAGACGCTTTAGTTTTAACCAGTTTTGCGGTACTCATAGTTTCATATCCTCTTGATATTTATACTCGTCATACATCAAATTCGAATTATATGGAGCGCTTGTCCCCGGTAACTCATGGGGTCAAGTATAGCAACGGATACGCAAAAGGCGGCGTCGGTAGTCTCTATCGGTTTGATAGCGCAGGCGTGTTGGTAATTTTAAAAAACCTTTAAATCAATGAGTCTGCTGGCGTTTTAGCGAATTTTGCACGGCGCGGCGGCCGTGCAGAAGCGTCCGATAATTTAGCCGATATCGACTTTTTTCAGCTGCGTTTCCCGCCGCATCGTCAGCGTCGACCCCATCGAGGCGAGGATAATCGCCCCCAGCGCCAGGGTCTGCGTGAAGGTCAGCGTCTCGCCAAGGAACACCATTCCCGATAGCGCGGCAAGGGCGGGCTCCATGCTCATCAGGGTGCCGAATGTTTTGCTCGGCATACGGGTGAGGGCGATCATTTCCAGCGAGTAGGGAAGCGCGGTAGAGAGCACGGCGATCCCCAGGCCCAGCGGCAGCAGCGACCACTGAAACAGCGTATCCGTTGCCTGCAGCATCCCCAGCGGCACAAAAATCACCGCGGCAATCAGCGAGCCCATCGCCACCGTTGCCGGGCCGTGCTCTTCGCCCGCGCGCTGGCCGGTAAGAATATAGACCGCCCAGCAGGCCCCGGCGCCCAGCGCTAGCAGCGCGCCGGTGAGGTCCACCTGCGCCACGTTCTGTCCCAGCGGCAGGAGATACCACAGCCCGAGAACCGCCAGAACCACCCATACGAAGTCGAGCGGACGCCGCGAGCCGAACAGGGCAACCGCCAGCGGGCCGGTAAACTCGAGTGCCACCGCAATACCCAGCGGTATGCGCTGAATCGATAGGTAAAACAGATAGTTCATCGCCCCCAGCGCGAGGCCGTAAAAGAGCAGCGGCAGGCGCTGTTCGGGGGCGAAGCGCAGCCGCCAGGGCTTGAAAACGACCACCAGTATCAGGGTGCCCAGCGCCAGTCGCAGGGCGGTCACGCCGGGCGCGCCGACCAGCGGGAAGAGTGATTTCGCCAGCGATGCGCCGCTCTGGATAGAGATCATGGCGATTAAAATAACAGCCGTCGGCAACCACGCCGGAACCTTACGGGACGAGCCGGGCATCCTTTCTCCTGTCAAAATTTGTCAAAAGCGGTAAAGGTTCCAGTGTAAATGAATTAGCCAATGGCGGTTGAGCTATTGTTGAAAAAATCCTCGCAGAGGCGAGTATAATGAGGTGATAGGCGCTGAAACACTCTGCTGGCGATTAGGAATTATCTGGATGCTTGTTCGGCGGTCTGCGCGCATAAATATGATTGTATCCGCTAAAAACGATTGTTTTCCAGTTTGTTATAGTTTTGTGGAAACTTTTGGTTACATGAAAAGGTATGTTAGACACTGTAAAGTGAAAAGAGTTTCCTGAAAGTTTTTGATATATTTAAGACTTAGGACTTATTAGAAGCACATTTGAGGTGGTTATGAATAAAATTGCACGTTTTTCAGCACTAGCTGTTGTACTGGCTGCATCTGTAGGTACCGCGTTCGCTGCAACTTCTACCGTTACCGGTGGTTATGCGCAGAGCGACATGCAGGGCGAAGCGAATAAAGCAGGCGGTTTCAACCTGAAGTACCGTTACGAGCAAGACAATAGCCCGCTGGGTGTTATCGGTTCCTTCACCTACACTGAAAAAGATCGCACCGAATCTGGCGTATACGAAAAAGGCCAGTACTACGGCATCACCGCGGGCCCGGCTTACCGTCTTAACGACTGGGCAAGCGTCTACGGCGTAGTGGGCGTTGGCTACGGTAAATTCCAGGACAACAGCTACCCGAACAAATCTGACATGAGCGACTACGGTTTCTCCTACGGCGCCGGTCTGCAGTTCAACCCGATCGAAAACGTTGCGCTGGACTTCTCCTACGAGCAGTCGCGCATTCGTAACGTTGACGTTGGTACCTGGATCGCGGGCGTTGGTTACCGCTTCTAATCACTTCGGTGATATAAAAAATCCGCCTCACAGGGGCGGATTTTTTTTGCCTGTCATTCGGCATAACCTTTCGCCATCAGCGATCCCGACGGCGAATGAGGCGGCCTACTGGGTCGTGAACAGATCGCTGCCCAGATGGTTATAGTCCACTTTCTGCAGCTGGAAGTTGGTGATGAAAACCGGCCCGGCCTTTTGCTCAGAGATAAAGCGATAGCGCGGCTTTATCTCCTCTGCACCGATCCCGGTCCACTGTGAGAAGAAGCTGAGGAAATCGTTGGCCGAGCGGCGGGCCTTAATAACCTTGTGCGCTTTATCATCGCTGGACAGCACCATAAACGGCACCTGGAAGTTTTGCTGGAACTTATCGTCGTGCGCCAGGTACTGCACCTCTTTTCCGCGCTCCTTGAAGGCCAGGCCGTGATCGGAGAAATAGGTCATTGAGAAGCTATCGCCGGAGTTCTGCAGCTGGCTATAGAGCTTACCCAGCAGCGTATCGGTTTGCGTCATGCTGTAGAGATAGCAGGAGGTCTCTTTTGATTGCACAAAGACGGTATATTTTCCTTTGGTGCGGTCGCAGGCCTGCGGGTGCGAGCCCATCAAATGCAGGACGATCAGCTGCGGCTGCGTGCGCTGGGTGGAGAGCACCTGCTCGGTGAGCTTCAGCAGCTGCTCATCCTGGGTATTTTTGTTGGCCTCAAAATCGCCGTTTTTGAGGAACTGCACTTCGTCGGCGCGTTTGGCAATACTGGCAATCGCCGTATCGTACTCGCCGATTTGCCCCTGATTCGAGAACCACCAGGTCTGGAAGCCCGCGCGGTTGGCCAGCGTGACGAAGTTGTCCTGATACTGCGGCTTGCCGTCCACCACCCGGTTAAGCGTCAGGCCCAGCGACTTTTGCGTTGAACCGCTGGCCGCGATGTAGTCATTGAACAGATAGCCGTTCACCGAGCTGGCGAAAGGAGTGTTATCCCAGTGGCCGCCGAAGGCGCCGAGCGCGTCGCGCCGCGCGCTTTCGCCAATCACCACCACGTAGAGATGATATTTCGGCTTTACCGCCACGACGTGCCAGCTGTCTTTCATATTCGCCAGCTGCGCCATGCGCGCCTGCTCGTCCAGCACCTCGTTATTATTCACCACCACGTCTTTGACGAAGCGCAGCGCCGGGTAGCCGGTATCAATCACCTTGAAGACGCCGCCCCACGCCAGATTCTGCACCGGCTGCAGGAAGAAAATGCCGACGCTGAACAGCAGGCCGAGGCTCTCCATTTTGCCCCAGCGCTGCCGTTCTTCCGGCCTGCGGCGCACGGCGATCGCGCCCAGCGCAAAAATAAATAGCGCCAGCAGATAGCTGTACCACGGAAAGATGGTCAAAATTTCGGTGGATTCTTCAACGTTGGTGGCGTGCAGCGCCAGCAGGGTATTGAAATTGGGCGCCCCGTAGGCCTGGCCAAACGGATAATAGAGCGCGGCAAGCAGCGAGTAGCCGCCGACCACCACCTTCTGCACGCGCGGAAAGCTGCGCCACAGCAGATGTAGCACGCATGTAAAGGCAACGGCGTAGAGCAGGCTAAAATCGTAGCCAAGGGCCAGGTTAATCAGCAGGGACTGTAAAAAGTAGAATCCGGTCCACGGGTTCAGGACCAATCCACGAGCGACCAGCGTTTCTTTCAGGGTGAGATTCATAGTTAACAATCAAAAAGACGCCATGTGCATCCCCTGGCATCAAGGGGTAAAACCTGCTGGACAGTGCCGGAAGAGGGTCTCTGCGAGCCGCAGTAGTGGCAGGGCTGACAAAAGATAGGGCTTGCAAATGCTAAGGTCAACTAGCCATAACGGATTGTTTTGGGAGAAAGCTTACAAAACTTGAAAAAAGTACCGGAAAGGCGGGGAAACGGACCAGTATGACGAGGAATTATGACCAAAAAATGACGCGGCGTACGGCAACGCCGCGTTAGTTGCCCGGTTTGTTCTGCTCTTTTTTGCCGTTGAGCAGATCGCACAGCATACCGATTAGCATTAAGCGTACTTTAAATGGGGAGTGGGTAAACACCTGTAAGCACCTCTTGAGTTCGTTCATCGTAACCTCCTGTGATTTCGCCTTCGCTCCTTGAAGGATGTTTGCATTACATACAGATATAGCACAGGCTATATTTTATAGCTATGGCTAAAAAGTTAATTTTTTGTGCTACGGGCTCGATCATTTACAATGGCTCATCTTTGAGATGACGTTTGATGCGTCACACGTATTTGAGGAAGCACAATGAATCGTCGCGCAGGCAAACAAATAACAAAAAAAGTGACGCAGCTAGTGAATGTTGAAGAGCACGTTGAGGGGTTTCGTCAGGTGCGTGAGGCGCACCGTCGCGAGCTGATTGACGACTACGTTGAGCTGATTTCCGATCTGATCCGCGAAGTGGGCGAAGCGCGCCAGGTCGATATGGCCGCGCGGCTGGGCGTTTCGCAGCCGACGGTCGCTAAAATGCTCAAGCGTCTGGCCAGCGTCGGACTGATCGAGCAGATCCCGTGGCGCGGCGTCTTTTTAACCCCGGAAGGCGAGAAGCTGGCGCACGAGAGCCGCGAACGTCATCAGATTGTGGAAAACTTCCTGCTGGTGATCGGCGTCAGCCCGGAGATCGCCCGGCGCGATGCCGAAGGGATGGAGCATCACGTAAGCCAGGAGACGCTGGAGGCCTTTAGCCAGTTTACGCTCAAGCACGGACAGAAGGGGGAATGAACCTGCCCTTTGTTCGGTCGCTGGCGAGTGACCGCTTCCTGCATTTACTGCTGATTATTGCCGGCGTATTAAGCTTTTTTGTGCCTTTTTCCCCCGCCAGCTGGCCTCAGGCTATCGACTGGCAGACGATTATTACCCTCAGCGGGCTGATGCTGCTGACCAAAGGGGTTGAGCTGAGCGGCTATTTTGACGTGCTGGGCCGCAAAATGGCGCGGCGGTTTGTGACCGAACGCCAGCTGGCTATCTTTATGGTGCTGGCGGCGGCGCTGCTTTCTACCTTCCTGACCAACGACGTGGCGCTTTTTATCGTCGTTCCGCTCACGCTGACGTTAAAAAAATGGTGCGCCATTCCGGTTAACCGGTTGATTATTTTCGAAGCGCTGGCGGTCAACGCCGGCTCGCTGCTGACGCCGATCGGCAACCCGCAAAACATTCTGCTCTGGGGGCGCTCCGGCCTCAGTTTCCCGGCGTTTATCGGCCAGATGCTGCCGCTGGCGGCGGCGATGATGATAACGCTGCTGGCGCTGTGCTGGTGCTGTTTTTCCGCCGTCCGCCTCACCTATCACAGCGGCGAGCGGGTGCCTGCCTGGCGGCCGAAGCTGGTCTGGAGCTGCCTGGCGTTTTATCTGATTTTCCTCACGACGTTAGAGATGAAGCAGGAGCTTTGGGGGCTCGCGCTGATCGTCATCGGCTTTTTGCTGCTGGCGCGCGCGGTGATTATCAACGTCGACTGGTCCCTGCTGCTGGTCTTTATGGTGATGTTTATTGACGTGCACCTGCTGATCCAGCTGCCGGCGCTGCATCAGCTGCTGAGCGGCGTCGGCCAGCTCTCCTCCGGCGGCCTGTGGCTGACGGCGATCGGCCTGTCGCAGTTCATCAGCAACGTCCCGGCCACCATTCTGCTGCTCAACTACGTCCCCCCGTCGACGCTGCTGGCCTGGGCGGTTAACGTCGGCGGCTTTGGCCTGCTTCCCGGTTCGCTGGCCAACCTGATTGCCCTGCGCATGGCGGGGGATCGGCGCATCTGGTGGCGCTTTCATCTTTACTCCTTGCCGATGCTGCTGTGGGCGGCGCTGCTGGGCTACGCCATGCTGCACTTCGGTTTCTGATATTCAGAGGATTGGGCAAGAAACGAACAGGATCCCCCCATTCGCGCTCGCGCGGCCGGGAGTATAACTATAGCGCTGATGTTAATTATCCTGATGAGGAGAGTCCGATGCGTTATAAAAAACTCGGAAATACCGGTCTGTTTGTCTCTGAGCTGTGCCTTGGCACCATGACCTTTGGCGGCGAAGAGGGGATGTGGGGGAAAGTTGGCCGGCTGCGCCAGGCGGAAGCCGAGCAGCTGGTGGGCAGCGCCCTGGATGCCGGAATTAACTTTATCGACACCGCCAACATCTATTCGGAAGGGCGTTCGGAAGAGATAACCGGCCAGGCGCTAAAAAATCTCAAGGTCCCGCGCGAAAACGTGGTGGTGGCCACCAAAGTGTTCGGTGAAACCGGCACCGCCGGCGTTAACTCGCGCGGCAGCTCCCGCTATCATATTCTCAGCAGCGTTAAAGAGAGCCTGCGACGCCTGCAGCTCGATCATATTGACCTCTACCAGCTGCACGGTTTCGATCCGGCCACGCCCGTGGAAGAGACCCTTTACGCCCTCGACACCCTGGTCCGCCAGGGGCACGTCCGCTATATCGGCATATCCAACTGGGCGGCCTGGCAAATCGTCAAGGCGCTGGGGATCGCTGAGCGCCTCGGTCTGCCCCGTTTTGCCTCGTTGCAGGCTTACTACACCATCGCCGGGCGCGACCTTGAGCGCGAGCTGGTGCCGATGATGCAGAGCGAAGGGCTGGGGCTGATGGTCTGGAGCCCGCTGGCGGGCGGATTGCTGAGCGGCAAATATACCCGCGACGGCCAGGGGGAAGCGGGCGGCCGGCGGCTGGAATTTGATTTTCCGCCGGTGAATAAGGATCGCGCCTTTGATTGCGTGGACGCGATGCGCGAAGTGGCCGACGCCAGGGGCGCCTCGGTCGCGCAGGTGGCGCTCGCCTGGCTGCTCCATCAGCAGGCGGTGACCAGCGTGATTATCGGCGCCAAACGTCCGGAGCAGCTGGCGGATAATATTGCCGCTACCGGGATCCAGCTCAGCGAAGAGGATCTGCGTCGGCTGGATGCGGTGAGCGCGCTGCCGCGCGAATATCCCGGCTGGATGCTCGAGCGCCAGGGCGAATATCGCCGCAATCAGCTTAACGATTAATCCTGTCACCACCCTCGCGGCGGGCGCTGTCCCGCCGCTTTCTCCCCTCTCTTTTCGAAATCGCTCACAAAAACGGCACAACGCCTTTGCGTGATTTATCATTTCATTCTATATGACTAGTCATGATTTTTTAATGACTAGTCATAGTAACGGAGTGAACGATGAAGACACTGGCAAAGGATTTTTTATGGGGCAATTCGGTTTCCAGCATGCAGACGGAAGGGGCGTGGAATGAGGGCGGCAAGGGGATGTCGGTCTACGATATTCGCGAGCCCGCAGAGTTTGCCTCGGACTGGAAGGTGGCGACCGACTCCTACCATCGCTATGAAGAAGACTTTGATTTAATGCAGGATCTGGGAATGAACTGCTATCGCTTCCAGATTTCCTGGAGCCGCGTTTGCCCGACCGGCGACGGCGAGTTCAACGAAGAAGGGATCGCCTTCTACCACCGCTTTATCGACGCTCTGATTGCCCGCGGCATTGAACCGATGATTTGCCTGTACCATTTTGACATGCCGCTGGCGCTGGCGAATGAGTACAACGGCTTTATCGATCGCCGCGTGATGGAGGCCTTTGTGCGCTACGGCAGGAAAATGATCGACTGCTACGGCGACAAGGTGAAGTACTGGCTGACCTTCAATGAGCAGAATATTTTCCACATGCCGATTGCCTTCCGCATTGCGGGCTATATGCACGGTGATGAAACGCTCCGAGAGCTGTACGCGATCCAGCATTACACCATGATGGCGCACGTCCATCTCACCGCGTACCTGCACGAAACCCAACCCGGCAGGCTAATGGGCGGCATGCTGGCGCATCAGCTTATCTACCCGGCGACCTGCCAGCCGCGCGATGTTTTCTGCGCTCAGCAGCATGATGAGTTTCTCAACCAGAATCTGCTGCGGGTCTATGCCGGTCAGGGCTACAGCCCCGAGGTGATGGCCGTGGTCGCCCGTGAAGGCTTCGGCGATATCTATCGCGCAGAGGATTTGGCCCTGATTGCGCAGAATAAAAATGACTATATGGCCTTTAGCTACTACGCCAGCCGCACGCTCAGCAGCGATCCGATCCCGGAAGGCACCGAGGTGAACTACTACATGCAGTTCGGCGATAAGGACAACCCGTACCTGAAGTCGACGGAATGGAACTGGCAAATCGATCCGCTCGGCTTTCGCACCATCATCACCCGCTACTACAACGACTGGCGTCTGCCGGTCTTCCCGATTGAAAACGGTATCGGGGTGATTGAGTCCTGGGATGGCGAAAATATGATTGTCGACGACTACCGTATCGCCTACCACCGCGACCATATTAACGCCATGAAAGAGGCGATTTTTGAGGACGGCGCGGAGGTGATCGGCTATCTCGGCTGGGGGCTGATCGACATTCTCAGCTCGCAGGGCGATATGCGCAAACGCTACGGAGTGGTGTACGTCAACCGCGAAAACCACGATCTTAAAGACCTTAAACGCGTGCCGAAGAAAAGCTACGCATGGCTGAAACGAGCGATCCACAGCAACGGTGAAGAGATGTAGTTCGCGCGGGCCGCACCGGGTTATCCCCGCCAGGCTGCAACCTGGCGGGGAGTACGGGTAAGTGATGAAGAGGATTCTGCAAAATGTCTGATAACACAACGTCCAGTATGCAGTCTTTGACCGATCGCTTTGTTGAGTTTTCCGCGCGTATCGCCAACCAGGTACACCTGCGTTCGCTGCGCGATGCGTTTGCCGGAGTCATGCCGATTTTCATTCTGGCAGGGCTGGCGGTGCTGGTGAATAACGTGGTGTTTCCCTGGATACTGGAGGGCGACACGCTGGCGCACTTTAAGGTATGGGGCGATGCGATTATCAACGGGACCTTGAATATCGCCGCGCTGCTGATTGCGCCGATGATTGCGTGGTCGCTGGCGCGTAACAAAAACTTCGCTAACCCGGTTTCGACCGTCGTTATCGCTATCTGCAGCTTTATTATTATGATGCCGATGCAGGTGGATCTGGTTCCCGTTGGCGGGAAGGCGGCGATCAGCCTGACGTCGGTGCTGACCTTCGCCAACATCGGCTCTACCGGTATTTTCGCCGGCGTGCTCATTGGTCTGGTGGCGACGGAGATCTTTATGCGCATCGCCGGAATTAAGCGCCTGACCATCAACCTTGGCGAGAACGTGCCGCCGGCGGTGGGCCAATCGTTTTCATCGCTCATCCCGGCCATTCTTACGCTGTCGCTGTTTGCGGCGCTGGCGGCGCTGCTGAATAACCTGCTGCACACCGATCTTATCCATCTGATCACCACGCTTATCCAGCAGCCGCTGCGCCTGATTAATACCAGCCTGCCGGGGACCATTTTTATCTACAGCTTCGGCAACTTCCTGTTTACGCTGGGTATTCATCAGTCGGTCGTCAACAGCGTGGTGCTGGAGCCGTTCCTGCTGATTAATACCAATGAGAATATGCTGGCCTACGCCAGCGGCCAGCCGATTCCGCATATTATTAACAATATCTTCGTGCCGACCTTCGGCATGGTGGGCGGTACCGGCAGCACCATCTCTCTGCTGATCGCCATCTTTCTCTTCTCGCGGCAGCAGGCCTCAAAGCAGGTGGCGCGGCTGGCGATAACCCCGGGACTGTTCAATATCAACGAGCCGGTGATTTTCGGCCTGCCGATCGTTTTCAACGTGCCGCTGATGATCCCGTTCGTGCTGCTGCCCGCCATCGGCATCTTTTTCGCCTGGCTGTGCACCACGCTCGGGCTGATGTCGCGCTGTGTGGTGATGATCCCGTGGACCACGCCGCCGGTGCTCAGCGCCTGGCTGGCGACGGCGGGGGACTGGCGGGCGGTGGTGGTGCAGTTGATAATCATCACCTTTGGTGTATTCTTCTACCTGCCATTCCTCAAGATATCCGAGAGAGTGGCGTTAAAAAACAATGGGATAAATGAATAATAAGGAAGGGCGATGGCGGCGAAGTATCTCTTGATCGCGCGGGAAATTAAAAAGCGGATTATCAGCCAGCAGTATCCCGCCAGCATGCCATTACCCGATCAGTTTGCGCTGGCGGCGGAGTTTAACACCAGCCGGATGACCATCCAGCAGGCGATGCGCCAGCTGATCGTTGAAGGGTTGATTTATACCCGCAAGGGGCAGGGCACCTTCGTACGTAAAAACTTTCTCCAGCTTTCGCAGTGGGACCTTCCGGGAAGCGACTATTTTGGCGCTACCAAAACCTGGGCCCATCTGGGGGCGGTCAGCAGCAAGGTGGTGCGCTTCGAGCTGCGCTTTCCCAGCGAGAAGGAGCAGACTTCGCTGCTGATTAATGCCGATTCGCCGGTTTATGACTTCGTGCGCCTGCGGCTGCTCAACGACGAGCCGATGTCGCTGGACGCCACGGTGATGCCGGTGAGTCTGGTCCCTGGCCTGAATAAAAGCCACCTCGAAAGCTCCGTATTTCAGTATGTCGAAACGCTCGGGCTGAAGATTATGGGATCGTACCGCGTGGTGCGCGCCATTAAGCCCGGCGAGCTTGAGCAGCAGCACCTGGTGTGCGAAGCCGGCGATCCTGTGCTGGAAGTTGAGCAGGTTATCTACCTGGAGGACGGTACGCCGCTGGAGTATGCCCACTGTCACTACCGCTACGATCACGGCGGCATCGTTATCGTTAACAACGGCTGACGTCAGGCGAAAAGAAAAGGGCGAGGTTTTCACCTCGCCCTTTTTTGTGCATGGCGCTCAGGATCAGTTCAGACGAACCGGCATACCGGAACGGTTCTGCACCGCCTGCTCAACCACGCTCTGATCGACGTCGGACTGGCCGGTAACGGCCTGTACGGATTTGTTCAGCGTAATCGGAACGATCTCGCCGCCCTGGAACTGGGCTTCGGTGGTCGACAGCGGGTTGTGGACTTCAACATAGCGGCTGCCGTCCGGCTCGCTGGTGGCTTTCACCGGCTCATCGATAAATTCGACGCGGGTGCCGACCGGCACATTCTCAAACAGGAATTTGATATCGTCGTTGCGCAGACGGACGCAGCCGTGGCTGACGCGCAGGCCGATACCGAAGTTGGCGTTGGTGCCGTGGATCGCGTACAGACGACCAATATAGAGCGCGTACAGGCCCATCGGGTTGTCAGGACCGGCCGGCACCACGGCCGGCAGCGGGTTACCGGCTGCGATATATTCGGCGTGCATTTTCGCCGTCGGCGTCCAGGTCGGGCCGGCTTTCTTGCGCTCAACCTTGGTCACCCAGTTGATCGGCGTATCTTTGCCGAGCTGGCCGATACCAATCGGCAGCACGATCACGGTGTTGGTGCCTTTCGGGTAGTAGTAAAGACGCATTTCCGCGCTGTTGATGACGATACCTTCATGCACGGTGTCCGGCAGAATCAGCTGCTGCGGGATATTCAGCACGGTGCCGCCTTTCGGCAGATAGGTATCCACGCCGGGGTTCGCTTCCAGCATGTTGGACAGACCCATCTGATATTTGGCGGCGAAATATTCCAGCGGCTGCTTGTTGTCGTCCGGAACCGTAACAACCTGGTTCTGGCCAATCAGTCGGCTACCGTCAGTCGGCAGGGGATAGGTTACCGCGGAGGCGGTATTGCAAAAGCCCACGATGGCGAAGGCTGCCGCAAGGAGTGTCGATAATTTCATATTCATCATGTCGTGTGCGATGTTAAAGCCACACAGGCCTTTGTTAGATTTTTCAGGGAGTAGATGGGAGCGCATTATATGTGCATTCCCGCCAACAGGGAAATGAGATGTGTACGAAATCACACTTTTTTGCCGGTTGTTTCAAGTGTAGTTCGTTGGCTGACAAAATTGCTCTCCCGCAGGGACGATCGCACGGGATGCCTGGGGCCGCCGGTCCGCTGCGCAGGCGGGCAGGACGGTTAAAAGGCGCCATTCGCGGCGCCGGCGGCAAGGGAATTCACCGCAGGCCGTGAAAAGAGATGGTTTTGCTGGCATAATGTCCGATGTATCACACTTCTCATTCTCTTTTTTCAGGATAACCCCGTGCTAGTATCCAGCAACGTCACCATGCAGTTTGGCAGCAAGCCGCTGTTCGAAAACATCTCCGTCAAATTTGGCGGCGGCAACCGTTACGGCCTGATTGGCGCCAACGGTAGCGGTAAATCTACCTTTATGAAGATCCTCGGCAACGATCTGGAGCCTACGCTGGGCAACGTGTCCATCGATCCGAACGAGCGCATCGGTAAGCTGCGTCAGGATCAGTTCGCGTTCGAAGAGTTCACCGTGCTGGATACGGTCATCATGGGCCACGGCGAGCTGTGGGAAGTGAAGCAGGAGCGCGATCGCATCTATTCTCTGGCGGAAATGAGCGAAGAGGACGGCTATAAGGTGGCGGATCTGGAAGTCACCTACGGCGAGATGGACGGCTACTCCGCCGAAGCCCGCGCCGGCGAACTGCTGCTCGGCGTCGGCATTCCGGTTGAACAGCACTATGGCCCGATGAGCGAAGTCGCTCCCGGCTGGAAGCTGCGCGTACTGTTAGCCCAGGCGCTGTTCTCTAACCCGGATATCCTGCTGCTCGATGAACCGACGAACAACCTCGACATCGATACCATTCGCTGGCTGGAGCAGACGCTCAACGAACGCGATAGCACCATGATCATCATTTCGCACGACCGTCATTTCCTCAACATGGTCTGTACCCACATGGCGGATCTCGACTACGGCGAGCTGCGCGTTTATGCCGGCAACTACGACGAATATATGACCGCGGCGACCCAGGCCCGCGAGCGTCTGCTGGCGGATAACGCCAAGAAAAAGGCGCAGATTGCCGATCTGCAGTCCTTCGTCAGCCGCTTTAGCGCCAACGCCTCTAAATCCCGTCAGGCGACCTCACGCGCGCGTCAGATCGACAAAATCAAGCTCGATGAAGTGAAGGCCTCCAGCCGCCAGAACCCGTTCATCCGCTTCGAGCAGGACAAGAAACTGTTCCGTAACGCGTTGGCCGTCGAAGAGCTGGCGAAAGGCTTTGATAACGGCCCGCTGTTTAAAAAATTCAATCTGCTGCTGGAAGTGGGCGAGAAGATTGCCATTCTGGGTGCCAACGGCGTGGGTAAAACCACCATGCTGAAAACCCTGGTTGGCGAACTGACGCCGGATAACGGTACCGTTAAATGGTCTGAGAATGCGCAGATTGGCTACTACGCGCAGGATCACGCCGAAGACTTCGATAACGATCTGAGCGTTTTCGACTGGATGAGCCAGTGGAAGCAGGAAGGCGACGATGAGCAGGTTGTGCGCAGCTTCCTCGGCCGTCTGCTGTTCAGTCAGGACGATATCAAAAAGCCGGCAAAAGTGCTGTCCGGTGGCGAAAAGGGCCGCATGCTGTTCGGCAAGCTGATGATGCAGAAACCTAACATTCTGGTAATGGACGAACCGACCAACCACCTGGATATGGAATCTATCGAATCGCTGAACATGGCGCTGGAGATGTACCAGGGCACCCTGATTTTCGTCTCCCACGACCGCGAGTTCGTCAGACTCGCTGGCCACCCGGGTGATTGAAATTACGCCGGAGCGCGTCGTCGACTTTAGCGGCAATTACGAAGACTATCTGCGCAGCAAAGGCATCGACGGCTAACCGTCAGCTGCCCCGGACTCGCGGGGAGTCAAGCAGAAGCCCCGGTCAGCCTCGCGCGACCGGGGTTTTTTATTGCCTTTAGTCCGGCAGCCACTCGCCGACGTCCTGACCGTTGACCAACAGCCGGCGCTTTTCACCGGCGGGGAGCGTTATCTTCAGCGCCTTCCACGCCGGGCGGTAGCGGCCGCGGGCGTTCACCTGCAGGCTGATAGTGCTGGCGCTGCAGGTCATTTCCCATCCCAGCCACAGCGCGTCACCGTCCCGATAGCCCCAGCTCTCGCCGTCGTCTTCAAACAGCAGGCCGCTCGTCGAGCCTGCGCCCTTCAGCGGGAACAGCTTCAGCTCGCGGCTGGCGTCTTTTTTGGCGTCGACGTGGACGATCCTCTCGCTGAGCGGCAGTCCCGCCCCGGCGCGCACCATCAGCGGCAGTTTCTCCAGCGGCGCATCGAGCGTGACCCACTGGCCGCCGGCGAACCACTCTCCGCTATAAAAGTCGTACCAGCCGGACTCATTTTCCGGCAGCCATACCGGGCGTCGGCGCTGGCCGGGCTCGACGACGCTGGCGACGAGGAGATCGCGGCCGAGCAGGAAGTCATCGCACTCCTCGAAGGTCTGCGGATCGTGCTGGTGATCGAGGAAGGTCGGGCGCAGCATCGGCTCATCGTCGGCGTGCGCCTGCCACAGCAGGGTGTAGAGGTAGGGCAGCAGGCGATAGCGCAGCTCAATCGCGCCGCGAATCGCCGGCAGGACCGCCGGATACATCCATGCCTCGTTGACCGTGCGATCGTCGTTCCAGGAGTGGATGGTGAAGCGCGGGTGCATCACGCCATTCTGCACCCAGCGCACGAACAGCTCGGCATCCGGCTTATCGCCGGAGAAGCCGCCGACGTCGTGACCGACGTTATAGAGACCGGAGAGGCTCATCCCCAGCCCCATGCGGGTGTTGTAGCGCAGGGTATCCCAGCTGGTGCGGTTATCGCCGCTCCAGGTTTGCACGTAGCGCTGCATCCCGGCGCAGCCGGAGCGCGAGATCAGGTACGGGCGTTTCTCCGGGGCGAAGCGCTGCTGGGCCTCAAGCGACGCGCGCATCATCAGCAGCGGCATCACCGGACGGATATGCTTGATGGCAATCTCCTGGCCAAAACCGTGACAACGAGCCTCGCCGTCCCAGACTTCAAATTCGTTATTATCGTTCCACGTCGAATCGATCCCCATCTCCAGCAGCTGAGCTGTGACTCCTTCCTGCCACCAGACGACGGTTTGCGGGTTGGTGAAGTCGAGGTGCGACCCTTCATCATCCCAGAAGCTGGAGCGCTCCGGGGCCTCGCTTTCGGAATCCTGAATAAACAGGCCGCGTTCCGCCACCTCGCTATAGCGCGGATGATCCTGCAGCAGGCAGGGCTTAATATTGGCCGCCAGCCTGATGCCCGCGTCGTGGAAGCGCTGGCTCATCACCTTCGGCTGCGGGACCTTGGCGTAATTCCAGTTAAAGACGTAGCGCTTACCGCCGATCGAGGTATAGCCGGAGGAGAGCTGGAACGAGTCGCATGGAATGGCATGCTCATCGCACAGGCGGATAAAGTTCATCAGCTGGTTTTGCGCATCCGGCGCATCGGTGTAATGCATCGTCGAGCCGCTGTAGCCCAGGCTCCACTTCGGCCCGAACAGCGTTTTTCCGGTCAGGCGGACGAAGGCTTTGGTGACGTCCAGCACGCGTTTGCCGGTAAACATGTAGTAATCAATATCGCCCGCCTCGGCCTGCCAGCGGCGATAGGCGGTGTGGTAGTTGTCTATTTCGTTGCCCAGATCCAGCCAGCAGCTGCTGAGGTTATCGTAGAACAGGCCGTAGCTAATATCGCCGCGCTGGGCGATGGTGAAGGGGATATGCTTATACAGCGGATCGGTGCTGACGGCGTTATAGCCCATCGCATCCAGGTTGCGCATCTCGTAGCGTTTGCCGTTGCGCTGCAGGTTGCCCGCCTTCTCGCCAAGACCGTAGAAGCGTTCATCTTTGCGCCGGCTCTGGTAGTGCGCGACGCCGTCGCCGTGCGCGTTCAGCAGATAGGCGCTGGTCGGACGGTCGTTGACCAGCGGCTGCCACTCTCCGCCATCGTCTCGGTAGCTCCACTCCAGCCACAGCGGCCGGTGGACGGTGACGCGCAGCCGTTCGGTGGCGACGGTCAGGGTCTCCTGCTGCTGCTCCAGGCTCCAGGCGGGAAGGGTAAAGCCGCTGACGTCGTCGCGGCTGCGTCCCTCCCAGGGAACGTCCTGCTGCGGAGCGATGCTCCAGGTGCGGTCCAGCGCCAGCTCCCCTCTGCGCTTAAGCAGGACGCGGAACAGGTTCTCTTCCAGTACGTACAGGCACAGGGTGTGCTGCCCGTCTACCGCCAGCTCGACGTGGTGGGCCAACTGCTGTTGCAATTTCCAGTGTTTCAACGTTTTCATTTTTACATCCACTCTCAGGCGCGCCTGGCGCGACGTTCAGCAATAAAAGCGACGAGGAAAACCGCGCCAATCAGGTCAAAGAAGCCCATGGCGACAAATAGCGGGTTGAAGCCAATTTTGTCGGCGGTCACCCCGATTAATAAGGAGAACAGGAAGCTGGCGATCCAGGCGGCGGAGCCGCGCATGCCGTTGACGGTCGCCATCTGGCCCTTATCGAACGACTCCACCACCAGCGCGCTGAGCATGCAGGAGATAATCTGGTGGCCGAAGCCGCCGATGGAGATCAGAACGATGGTGACGTAGGGGTCGCGGGTAATGGCGACGAGGGCCAGCGAAACCATCAGGAAGGCGCCGGTCAGCGAGCTGGCGACCACCGAATTCACCCGCGAACAGCCGAACCAGCGGGTGTACAGCTTCGTCAGATAGCCGCTGACCACGCTGCCGAGATCGGCGGCGAGGAACGGCAGCCAGGCGAACATGGCAATTTGCTTGAGATCCATGCCGTGCTCTTTGGCGAGGTACAGCGGCACCCAAAAGCTCAGGACCGCCCAGGCGGGCTCCGCCATAAAGGCCGGGATCGCGATACCGTAGAAGCGCTTATTTTTCGATACGGTTTTCAGCGCGGTAAAGAACGGCAGCTTCACCGCCGGCGGCTCGTTGTCCTGACGGATGAACTCCAGCTCGCTCTTACTCAGATTCGGGTGCTTTTGCGGATTGTTGTAAAACGCCCACCACAGGATCACCCACAGCAGCGCCAGCACCCCGGTGAACATAAACGCGCCCTGCCAGCCGAAAGAGGCGTGGGCAAAATAGATGATCGGCGGTGCCAGCATCGCGCCGACGGAGAAACCGACGCCGGCCCAGCCGGCGGCTATCGGGCGCTCAGATTTTGGAAACCATTCGCCGATGGTTTTGGCGTTGGCCGGGGTGGCGGCGGCTTCTGCCCCGCCCATGAAAAAACGCAGGATCGCCAGATGCAGCCAGTTGCCGGCGCCGGCGTGGGCGATACAGGCCACGGCCCACAGGGTGGCGCAGATCATAAAGCCGAGCTTCAGGCCAATCACGTCAATCAGCCAGCCGCAGAGAGGCTGGAAGAGGGTATAGGCCAGCTGAAAAGCGCCGACGATCCACGAATACTGCTCGGTGGTGATGCCCAGCGTGGCCTTCAGCTCGGGGGCGATAATGCCTAAGGAGTTGCGGGTAATGTAGTTAACGGTGACGCCGAGTAAGAACAGGGTCAGCATCCACCAGCGCAGGTTTTTGACTACGCGGCGCGATTTACTGACCGCCATATCGTTGTTGAGGCCTTGGCTCATAGAACTCTCCACAAGAATTTTGTAGGGGGAAATGACCGATGCTCAGTCCCTGAGTTGTCATACCTGTTTTATTAACGCTATGAATGTTATTGTTTTATTTATCTTCTTTTCCGTATAGCTAGTATGGAAGCTATCGGACCAATTCAGGTTAAGATAGAAAATGAGCGGCCAGTAGCCTTATTTATGCAAGTTTTTTCATGAGATGAGGAAACGCTCACGACAGGTAGCGAATCTGGCTTGATAAGCTGCTTTTTAGTGCCATGAAAATTCTTTCATTTGCAAGATGGAGCTGGATCACAAAATGGATAAAAAGCTGAGAATTGCCGAAATCGCGGCCCGTACGGGGATGTCGGCGAGTACCGTTTCCCGGGTGCTGGCGGGCAAAGCGAACACCAGCGAAAAGGCGCGCCAGCGGGTCCTGCAGTGCGCCCGCGAAATGGGGGTGATGGCGGGGCTCGCCGCCGGACGCATGCTGCTGAACAGCCTGGTGGTTTTCGCCCCTTCCCGGGCGTTTGATGAGCGCTCAGATATCTATTACTACCGCGTTATTCAGAGCATTAATAATGCGCTGGCTCCGCATGAGGTCCGCCTGCGCACCTGCGCGCTGGAAGAGAACGACAGCGATGCCAACCTGTTTTTGGCGCGCATGAATGAGGCGGAGACCGAGGCGGCCATTCTGCTGGGCATTGACGATCCGCATATTCACGATTTGGCCGCCGATTTCGCCAAACCCTGCGTGCTGATCAACTGCCGGGATGAGGGCATGCGCCTGTCGTCGATCGCCCCGGATCACCGGCTGATCGGCCAGTTTGCCGCGCGCTACCTGTTCGACATGGGGCATCGGGCGGTCATGAACGTGATGTGCCTGCGCCGCTACACCATGGAACTGCGGCTGGTGGGCATCAAGGAGGCCTGGGGCGCCCGCAACCTCCGCTTCGCCGACGGTCGGGATCTGATTAGCGTGGCCAACTTTAGCGCCAGGGAGACGGAAGAGCTGGTAGGGGAGTGGCTCGACGCTCAGGTCGGGAAGCCGCTGCCGACGGCCTTCCTGGTCGGCGGGGATTATATGGCGGTGGGAACCGTTAACGCCCTGCAAAAGCGCGGCCTGCGGGTTCCTCAGGATATCTCGGTCATGAGCATCGACGGATTTAACCTCGCCGCTATCCAGGATGTGCCGCTTACCGCCGTTCACGTCCCGCGCGACGAGCTCGGCACGGAGGCGGTGCAGCTCCTGCAGCAGCGGCTGATCCGCCCGCAGGCTCCGGGCGGCTCGCTGCTGCTAAACGGGACGCTGGCGGTTCGGGATTCGGTACGGCGGATACGACCCGGTAGCCGCCGCACCGCCGTTGAGCAACAGGGGCTGTACGACGATTAAACCTCGATGCCCAGCGCGCGTTTGCCGTGAACGTTGAGATCGTCGAGGGTAAAGCGCGCCTGCCAGTCGGCTTCGTAGTCTTCGCGCGGGAAATCGCCCGGCGATGCGCCTTTCTCCAGCGCGATTTTAACCTTGTGCGCATAGGCGAGATTCTTCTCGCACAGCGGAGCGGCGGGGATATACATCACGTTGCCCCAGCCCTGCTGGTTTTCGACCGGCGCCACCGAGTGGATCACGTCGCAGTGCCACCACACCGAATCGCCGGCGCTGATGGCTGGGATCGCGCTCAGGGCTTTGATCAGCAGCGGGTGCCATTTCTCGGAAATCGGCAGCACTTTACCCGGCGCCACGCCGCACAGCTCATCGTCAGGGACGTCGTCGAGCAGCGGACGCAGCAGAACGTAGGCCATCGCCTCCGGAATCGGCACCACGTGCAGCAGGCCCTGGTCCGGGATCATATCGGAGAGCGCCGTCCAGCCCTGGAAGGTGCGGAAGACCGAGCATTTGGTGGTGTTGTCGACGGTATACTCTTCCACTTCGGTCCGGTGCGCCGCATCCCACGGGTCGTAAGCGTCAATATTGCCGTTAAAGACGTTGGCGAACACCTGCTGATAGGCGGGCAGCAGCCAGCGTTCGAGGGCGCCTGAATCGGTGTGCGCCCCCAGCCCTTTCGAGGTGGTGCCCGGCGGACGGAGGCGGATGCGGTCAGGATAGATAACGCTGACGTCAGGGTCGAACCACTGCCTGCCGTCATGGCTGAAGGTCCACAGGCGGTTAAGGAACGACTGCACCGCGGCCATCTCGTCGCTCTGCCGCGCCTGCATCTGCGCCTGCGACCAGTAAATCGGGTAAATCTCCGGACGCGAGGCGTCAAGCGAGCCGAAGAAGGTATCGCCGGGGCCTTTGTAAACGTCGTCGAAGCGGTTGAGATCGAGGTATTCCAGCATCGAGTTATCCCACGCCAGAGCCCGCTCGCGTGAGAAGTGACCTTTGATCACCGCGCAGCCGCGGCGCCTGATGGTCTCGCGCTGGGCCTCGCTCACTTTGCCCTGCGCAATATCGCTGAACGGGATAATCGGCCAGACCTCTTCCCCGCGCGCCTTAATGGCGTCAATTTCGTCCAGGCGCGCGCTAATCCGCGCCGTCAGCCGATCGAACACTGCCTGCACGTTGCCAATCTGCGCGCGCAGATCCTGCTTTATTTGTCGAATCGCCGTTTTGTGGTCGGCGGGGAGCGTTTCGCTGGTATGGATAACCGTCATGATGGCCTCACTTTTCTTTCATTCGAAAGTATTAAATATTACAAACGTTAATTTAGGTTAAATTTAAGTTAATGCAAGTTTAAAAATTGGATGAGGTGCACAAAATGGAAAAAACCGGGGCGGGAGAGGCCCCGGCGGCAGGCTATTCGTTGAAGGGGGCGGCGCGGTCCACAACGGCCTGAATCACGTTCAGCGCGCCGTGGTGGTTATTGTCATCGGTGGCAAAGCGGGAGATGGCCTTGATGCTATCGGCGGCGTTATCCATGGCGAAAGAGTATTTCACCAGCTTGAGCATTTCGGCGTCGTTGCCGCTGTCGCCAATCGCCACGCACTCCTGCGGCGAGATGTGCCAGCGTTTCAGCAGGCGGCTGATACCGTTAGCTTTATGCAGGCCGGGGATAATTAAATCGACGAAGCCAAAGCCGCTGGTCACCGGCTTCATAATACCGTCCAGCGAGATATGCAGCTTATCAATAAGCTGCGGGATATCGCTGTCCGGCAGGTTAAGCGAGAACTTAAACAGCGTGTCGTCGATATCATGGTAACTGGCGATGCGCTGCAGACGATGGTAGTGCTTTGACATCAGCGTGACGAAGCTGTCGGGCGCGTGGTCGCTGACGTAGGCGCTTTCAAGGCCGCAGGCGACGAAGTTGAGATGCGGGTCTTTGAGTAGCTCGCCGATTACAACCTGCGACTCATGGCGGGTCAGCTCGCCGTGAAACAGCTGCTGGCCGTGCTCGTACACCAGCGCGCCGTTCTCGGCGACGAAAGAGATCTGCTCGCGAATTTCCGGGAAAAAGGAGATCAGCTGGTAGTACTGGTTGCCGCTGGCGACAACGAATTCAATACCCTGCTGCCTGAGCTGCGCGAACTGCGCGAGAAAACGCGGGCGGTCATACTGCTTGGCGTCATTGAGAAAAGTTCCGTCCATATCGGTGACGATAACTTTAACGGTCATACCTGTGCTCCTGGCTTAACTGCGACCAGTAACATTCTAATTACAATGTGACCCAAAGCACAAATTTATTTCGAATGAAAGTTTACCCGCGTCTTTGGCAGGTTTCCTGCTATGCAAAATCCGCAAGATAAACACCCCGGCCAGGCGTTGTCCCGGCCGGGGTGCGGTGTGAAGCGGGGCGCGGCCTACAGCGTATGCTCGGTGCGGGCGATAATATCGTCCTGGGCATCCGGCGACAGGGCGGTAAAGAACGCCGAGTAGCCGGCGACGCGAACCACTAAATCACGATACTGGTCAGGGTGTTTCTTCGCCTCCAGCAGCGTTTCGCGCGAGACGATGTTGTACTGGATATGCCAGCCTTTGTGCACCTCGAAGAAGGTGCGCAGCAGCACCATCAGCTTCTGCTTATCGGACTCGTTCTCCAGCGTCGCCGGGTTGAGCTTCTGATTCAGCAGCACGCCGCCGAGAATCGCCCCGGTGGGCAGCTTACCGACCGAGCTAATCACCGCGGTTGGCCCGAGGTGGTCGGTGCCGGAAGCCGGGCTCGCGCCTTCGGCCAGCGGAGAGTGGGCTTTGCGTCCGTCCGGGGTAGCCATCGTCTGGGCGCCAAACGGCACGTTGGCGGAAATCGACGAGGTTCCGGCGTAGTAGTTCCCGCCAATCGGACCGCGGCCGTAGCGCGGATTATGGTAATGCTTCAGCTCGTCGATATAGGTTTGATAGGCGCGGGCCAGCAGGGCGTCGACGCTGTCCTCATCGTTGCCGTACTTCGGCGCGCCGTTGATTAAGCGCTGGCGCAGCTGCTCGTGGGTCAGTCCTGCGAAGTCCTCCGCCAGCGCCTTCGCCAGCTGCTGCTGACCAACAACGCCCTGCTCAAAGACCAGCTTTTTCACCGCCACCAGGCTGTTGCCGAGGTTGGCGATCCCGACCTGCAGACCGGAAACCCAGTCATACTTCGCGCCGCCCTGTTTGATGCTTTTCGCCCGTTCGATGCAGTCATCCACCAGCGCGGAGCAGAGGATATCGTGCACGTTCTCTTCCAGCATGGTATCGACGACGTACTCAATTTCGATCGACTTCCGCGTGTAGTAGCGGATCTGGGTATCCCAGTCGGCCAGCACCTGTTCGAAGCTGGCGAAGTTGCCCTGCGACAGCGCGTGCTCCTGCGGCAGAAACACCTGGCCGCTGGTGGCGTCGCGGCCGCCTTCCAGCGCGGCCAGCATCACGCGGGCGAAGTTGATAAAGCTCATCCCGGTGCAGCGATAGCCCCATTTGCCGCCCACGGCGGTTTCGATGCAGCCAATAGCCGCGTAGTCGTAGGCGTCCTGCGGCTCAATCCCGAGCTTGATAAACTCTGGAATAACTATCTCATCGTTATTGAACGCCGGCATGCCGAAGCCGCAGCGGATGACCTGCACGCAGGCATCGAGGAAGTCGTTGCTCATCCCGGCGTGGTAGCGCACGCTGAGGTTGGGCTGGGTCGAGCGCAGGCGTCCGCAGGATTCGAGGATCGCGTACGAGAGCGGGTTCACCGCATCCTGCGGCTGGCCGTCGCGCAGGTTCTGGCCGCCGATGGTGACGTTCTGATACAGCGGGCTGCCCGCGGAGGCTTTGGAGTGCGAGCCGGAGCGGATCTTGTTCACTTCCAGCAGCTTCAGCCAGCAGGCTGTGCAGCAACTCGATGGCGTGCTCGCGGTCCAGCGACTGCCGGAGCTCGACGTCGCGACGGTAGTAAGGATAGAGGTACTGATCCATACGGCCAAAGGAGACCGAGTGGCCGTTGGATTCAATCTGCAGGATCAGCTGAATGAAGTAGCACAGCTGCAACGCCTGCCAGAAGGTTTTCGGCGGCTCGTGGGCAACGATCTCGCATCCTTCGGCGATGGTCAGCAGCTCGTCGCGGCGGGCGGCGCGGGTTTCCTCCGCCGCCATGCTGCGCGCCAGTTCGGCAAAGCGCCTGCTGTGATTGCTTACCGCCTCCAGCACGATATCAATGGCTTTCAGGAACTGCTCGCCGTGCAGATCCTCCAGCACGGTCAGGTTAATACGCGAGCGGCGTTCGGCGACCTTAGCGCGCATGCCGTCGAGGCCTTTCTCCAGCAGCAGCGGGTAGTTCACCGCGAGGTGGGCATCGCCGGAGGTCATGTTGCCTTCCGCTTTAATAATTCCGGCGGCGAGCAGCGCCTTTTGTTCATCGGTGAACATCCCGTAGCAGCGATCCTGCACGGTCTGACCGCGCCACCACGGGCAGATCTCATGCAGGATGCGCTTGTTCTCTTCGCTGACCGCGAAACCGGCGCCGGGACGATCGGCAAGATCGTCGATCTCCTTCTCAATCCAGCTGACGGTGTATTCCGGGAAGATTGGCGCCGCGCGCACTTCGCTGGCCTGGTTGCCGACGATCAGTTCGTCGTGTTTGATCCAGATGGTGCGTTCCGCCAGATGGTGGGCCAGCGCCAGCGCGCGGCGTACCGGGAGCGGCTTATCCAGGTGCTGCTGATAAGCGGCGGTGTAGTGCCGCGCCCGTTCGGTGCACACCGGCGGCTTAACGATATGTACCAGCGCGGTTTTATGCGCCTGAATGCGGGGGCTTAGCGTATCCAGTTTCAGAGTGGTCATCATTTTATCCTCGTAGAGTAGCCGTTAAACCTTTGCTCTGAGCGTAGGTCTGCGCGAAGGCGAGCAGCTCGGGGGCAGCAAGGGGTTTGTCCGGAGCGGTATAGGGCTGACTGAGTAACTGATATTTGTTCATTCCCAGCGTGTGATACGGCAGGAAGTGGATCTCGCCAACCTGCAGACGGTCGGCGGCAAAGTCGGTAATCGCGGCGATCGTCGCCTCATCGGCGTTAAAGCCCTGAATCAGCGGGACGCGGATGATGATTTTCTTCCCCGCCTGCGCCACGCGCTGCAGGTTATCGAGCACCCGACCGGCGCTGCCGTCGGTCCACTCTTTGAAAATGGCTTCGTTGACGTGCTTGAGGTCGGCGAGGAACAGGTCAATCCAGGGCAGCGAGGGCTCAACGTATTTCCACGGCACGTGCAGGCAGGTTTCGACCGCGGTATGAATCCCCGCCGCGCGGCTGGCCTGCAGCAGCAGCCGCGCCAGTTCGGGATTCATAAACGGTTCGCCGCCGGAAAGGGTCACGCCGCCGCCGCTGCGATCGTAAAAAGGCTTATCGCGCAGCACCGTGGCCATAATCTGCTCCACCTCTTTTTCTTCACCGCATACGCTGAGGGCGGTGGTCGGGCAGCAGTCGCGCAGCCGATCGTAGTGGTCGGCGGTGAGCTTCTGGCGATGGATAATCAGGCCGTCGAGTTTACGGGTTATCGCATCCGGCGCGGCCTGCTGGCACAGATCGCAGCCGGCAAGGCACAGGCGGGGGTCGTACAGTAGATCCGCCGTGCGGGAGCGGCTTTCCGGGTTCTGACACCAGCGGCAGCCCAGCGAGCAGCCTTTAAGGAATACGACGGTGCGGATCCCTGGGCCATCATGGGTCGAGTAGCGCTGAATGTTGAAAATCATGGGACCCCCTTTATTTGCATATGAAGATTAAATAACTTTCGAATGAAAGTTGTATTGATGCAAATCAACAAGCGGGGCGGGCCGCTGCGGCGAAGAGGGGAAAGTCGCGGTCGATCACAAATTTTCCGGCGACGGCCGCCGCCGGAGCAGGGCTAGCGGCTGGCGCAAACCTCGCACTGCGGGTCGCGCATTAGCTTCATTTCGCGGAACTGACAGGTCATGGCGTCGTACATCACCAGCTTGCCCGCGGCAGGCGTGCCGTACTGAGTTAAGACTTTAATGGCCTCCATCGCCTGCAGGGAGCCGATGACGCCGACCAGCGGCGCCATCACCCCGGCCTCAACGCAGGTGAGGGCGTTCTCGCCGAACAGCCGGCTCAGGCAGCGATAGCAGGGCGCGTTATCCTGATACATAAAGACGCTGATTTGTCCCTCCATGCGGATCGCGGCGCCGGAGACCAGCGGCGTTTGATGCTGAAAGCAGCCGGCGTTGAGCTGATTGCGAATAGCGACGTTATCGGTACAGTCGAGCACCAGATCGTGGGCGGCAATCTGCGCCGCCAGCGCCGGCTGGTCGAGCAGCGCATTCAGCGGAGTGAGCCGCACGTGGGGGTTGATCCGCGCCAGCGAATCGCGGGCGGAATCGACCTTCGGCAGACCGATAGCGGCATCGCAGTGCAGCGTCTGGCGCTGTAGATTGGAGAGCGAGACGCTATCGAAATCGAGCAGGGTCAGCTCGCCGACGCCGGCCGCCGCCAGATACTGGGCGGCGGCGCAGCCCAGGCCACCGAGGCCGACCACCAGCACCCGGGCGGCCTTCAGCCGCTCCTGACCGTCAAAATCGAAATTGCGCAGGATTATCTGCCGGTTGTAGCGCAGCATCTCCTCATCGCTCAGCTCGACGTCCATCACAGCCCTCCGAAGAGGTGGTTAAAGGGTTCGACTTCGACCCACTCGCCCGCTTCCACGTTACCGCGTTCGCGCTCCAGCACGATAAAGCAGTTGCCCTGGCTGAAGGAGCTGAAGATGTGCGAACCCTGATGACCGGTGGAGGCCACCGCCAGCTCGCCGTCCGGATTACGCTGCAGCACGCCGCGCTGGAAGTCGAGGCGCCCCGGAGATTTTTTCAGTCGCGTCGCCGCCCGCACGCGCAGGCGCATCGGCTGCGCGCTGGCCGCGCTGCCGCTCAGTTTTGCCAGCAGCGGCAGCACCAGCTGATAGAAGGTGAGGGTGGCGGAAACCGGATTGCCCGGCAGGCCGCAGAACCAGCTGTTGCTGAGCTTGCCGAAAGCAAAAGGTTTACCGGGCTTGATCGCCAGCTTCCAGAAGCCGATTTCGCCGAGCTCTTCGAGGATCTCTTTGGTGTAATCCGCCTCGCCGACCGAGACGCCGCCCGAGCTGATCACCACATCGGCCTGCTGGTCGGCGGCGATAAACGCCGCGCGCAGTTTCGCCGGATCGTCGGCAATAATGCCGAGGTTGATCACCTCGCAGCCCAGTCTGCTGGAGCATCAGGTGCACCGCCAGGCGGTTGGTATCGTAGATTTGCCCGTCGCCAAGCGGCTGGCCCGGCAGCTGCAGCTCGTCGCCGGTAGAGAATACCGCCACGCGAACTTTGCGTACCACCTCGACCTCGGCGATGCCCAGCGACGCCAGCACCGGCAACTCCGCGACGGTCAGCGGCGTACCGGCCGGGAATACCACCGCGCCGTTAGCGATATCTTCCCCGCGACGACGAATATTCTGCCCGGCCTTTACCGCGGCGATAAAGCGAACGCCGTCGGCGGTTTGCTCGGTCTCTTCCTGCATCACCACCGCATCGCAGCCCGGCGGAACCGGCGCGCCGGTCATAATGCGAACGCAGGTGCCCGCAGGCCAGGCGTCGTGGAACGGCTGGCCGGCGAAGGCTTTGCCGGCGACCGGCAGCGCCGCGCCGTCGGCAAGATCGGCGAGGCGTACGGCGTAGCCGTCCATGGCCGAGTTATCAAACCCGGGGACGTCCAGCGGCGAAACGAGATCATGGGCGGCCACGCGCGAAAAGGCCTGCAACAGCGGCACGGTTTCCAGCGCGTTCAGCGGCGTAATACGGTTGAGCATCTGGGTCAGGGCTGTGTCGAGAGGCATCAGTCCGGCGGTAAAATCCATGGGTTTCTCCTGCGGGCAAACATCGAAAGCGCCTATTATGGCAGAAAAGTGCGGGCGGCTATATGCCACCTGGGTACAGGCTTTACATCACCGCCCGCTCTTTCTATATTCAAAAATTGTATAGGACAGTCAGCACGATAATGATATCTATACACTTTATTATTTAAGCTTGCTTTGCGTGGGCAGAGACCTGATGCGGCATGAAGGAATGGCGGAATGAGCAAGGCGGTGATAGCAATTCACGGCGGCGCGGGGGCAATTAGCCGATCGCAGCTGACGCCGGAGCGCGAGCGGCAGTTCGTGGCGGCGCTGTCGGCGATTGTCGATAGCGGGCAGAAAATGCTGGCGGCGGGCGCCAGCGCGCTGGACACGGTCACCGAGGCGGTGCGCCTGCTGGAGGAGTGTCCGCTGTTTAACGCCGGCATCGGTTCAGTGTTTACCCGGGACGCCACCCATGAGCTCGACGCCTGCGTAATGGACGGCAACAGCCTGCATGCCGGAGCGGTTGCCGGCGTAAAGCATCTGCGTAACCCGGTACTGGCCGCGCGGTTGGTGCTGGAGCAGAGCCCGCACGTGCTGCTGATTGGCGAAGGGGCGGAAGCGTTCGCCGCCTCGCGCGGTATGGCGCGGGTGGAAAACGATCTCTTTTCGACCACCGGGCGCCGTCTGCAGCTGCAGCAGGCGCAGGAAGAGAATGAGGTCGTCCTCGATCACGGCGCCGCGCCGCTGGACGAGCGGCATAAAATGGGCACCGTCGGCGCGGTGGCGCTGGATATCGCCGGCAACCTCGCCGCCGCGACCTCCACCGGTGGGATGACCAATAAGCTTCCCGGGCGCGTTGGCGATAGCCCGCTGCCCGGAGCCGGCTGCTACGCCAATAACGCCAGCGTGGCGGTCTCCTGTACCGGCACCGGGGAGGTGTTTATTCGCACCCTCGCGGCCTACGATATCGCCGCGCTGATGGAGTACGCGAACCTGAGCCTGCATGCGGCCTGCGAGCGGGTGGTGATGGAGAAACTGCCGGCGCTCGGCGGCAGCGGCGGGCTGATCGCCATCGACCGGGAAGGCAACGTGGCGCTGCCGTTTAACAGCGAAGGCATGTATCGGGCCTGGTGCTACGCGGGCGATACGCCCACTATTGGTATTTATCGTGAATAAGGGGGCGGGGACGTTGTCGCATAGTCAAGAAATCGACGCCAGCGATGTTCTGGTGGTGCGCGATCTGAACGTCACGTTCAGCCAGGAGCAGCAGACCTTTTCTGCGGTGCGGCATCTTTCGTTCAACCTGCGGCGCGGCGAAACGTTAGCCATTGTGGGCGAGTCGGGCTCGGGGAAGTCGGTTACCGCGCTGGCGCTGATGCGTCTGCTCGACGCCGCCGCCGGTCAGGTCAGCAGCGACGCGCTGTGGCTGCGCCGGCGCAATAATCAGGTCATTGCGCTTGGCGAACAGTCCGCTTCGGCAATGCGCCACGTGCGCGGGGCGGATATCGCGATGATTTTCCAGGAGCCGATGACCTCGCTGAATCCGGTATTTACCATCGGCGAACAGATTGCCGAGTCCATTCGCCTGCACCAGAATCTGGGCCATGACGAGGCGCTGCGCGAAGCAAAAAAAATGCTCGACCAGGTGCGGATCCCGGAAGCTGAAACGATGCTGTCGCGCTATCCGCATCAGCTCTCCGGCGGGATGCGCCAGCGGGTGATGATCGCCATGGCGCTCTCGTGTCGCCCGGCGGTGCTGATTGCCGACGAACCCACCACCGCGCTGGATGTCACCATCCAGGCGCAGATCCTCCAGCTGATTGCCGTGCTGCAAAAAGAGATGGAGATGGGGGTTATTTTTATTACTCACGATATGGGCGTGGTGGCCGATATTGCCGATCGCGTGCTGGTGATGTACCGCGGCGAAGCGGTGGAGAGCGGGACGGTCGAAGATATTTTCCGCGCGCCTGAGCACCCTTACACCCAGGCGCTGCTGGCGGCGGTTCCGCGCCTCGGCTCGATGCGCGGCAGCGATCTGCCGCGCCGCTTCCCGCTGCTCAACCAAAGCGCGCCCGATGACGGAGAACAGGATACCGTTGTCGCCGGCGAGCCGATTCTGCAGGTCCGCGACCTGGTGGCGCGCTTCCCGCTGCGCAGCGGCATTTTGAACCGGATTACCCGCGAGGTGCACGCGGTTGAAAAGGTCAGCTTTGACCTCTGGTCGGGAGAAACCTTGTCGCTGGTCGGCGAGTCCGGCTGCGGCAAATCCACCACCGGCCGGGCGCTGCTGCGGCTGGTGGCGGCCGAGAGCGGGACTATCGTATTTAACGGCGAACGCATCGATACCCTGGCCGGCGCTAAGCTCCAGGCGCTGCGCCGCGATATTCAGTTTATTTTCCAGGACCCGTACGCCTCGCTCGATCCGCGGCAAACGGTGGGCTACTCGATTATGGAGCCGCTGCGCGTGCACGGCCTGCTGGAAGGCGAGGCGGCCCGCCAGCGCGTGGCCTGGCTCCTCGAGCGCGTCGGCCTGCAGCCGGAACACGCCTGGCGCTATCCGCACGAGTTTTCCGGCGGCCAGCGCCAGCGCGTATGCATTGCGCGGGCGCTGGCGCTGAATCCAAAGGTGGTGATTGCCGACGAGTCGGTTTCGGCGCTCGACGTCTCAATTCGCGCGCAGATTATCAACCTGATGCTCGATTTACAGCGTGAAATGGGCATCGCCTTTCTGTTTATTTCCCACGATATGGCGGTGGTTGAGCGTATCAGCCATCGCGTTGCGGTGATGTACCGCGGGCGAATCGTTGAGATTGGCCCGCGCCGCGCCGTATTTGAAAACCCGCAGCATCCCTATACCCGCAAGCTGATGGCCGCCGTACCGGTGGCCGACCCGGCGCATCGTCATCCGCAGCGCGTACTGCTCTCTGACGAGCTACCGGGCAATATCTATAAGCGAGGGGAAGAGGTAGCCAGCGCGCCGTTACAACAGGTAGGGCCCGGACATTTCGTCGCCCGGGAACCTGCCGCCGACGTGTTGGGAAGATAACAACGACACCAATAACGCAGCATTTCAGGAGAACAACATGACACAACGCGTATCACGCAAATGGTTGCTGGCGCTGGGCGTCGCTTCGGCGCTGGCGACGGCGCCGGCGCTGGCCGCAAAAGATGTGGTGGTGGCGGTCGGTTCTAATTTTACGACCCTCGACCCTTATGATGCCAACGACACCTTATCCCAGGCGGTTGCCAAGTCATTCTATCAGGGGCTGTTCGGCCTCGATAAAGAGATGAAGGTGCAGAACGTCCTCGCGGAGAGCTATACCGTTTCGCCCGACGGCCTGGTCTACACCATTAAGCTGCACCAGGGGGTGAAGTTCCAGGACGGTACCGATTTTAACGCTGAAGCGGTGAAGGCCAACCTCGACCGCGCCAGCAATGCGGATAATCATCTCAAGCGCTATAACCTTTACAAAAATATCGCCAGCACCGAGGCGGTTGACCCGACGACGGTAAAAATCACCCTCAGGCAGCCTTTCTCGGCGTTTATCAACGTCCTGGCCCATCCGGCTACGGCGATGATCTCCCCGGCGGCGCTGAAAAAATATGGCAAAGAGATTGGTTTTCATCCTGTCGGCACCGGTCCGTATCAGCTAGATACCTGGAACCAGACCGATTTTGTGAAGGTGACGAAGTTTGCCGGCTACTGGCAGCCGGGCCTGCCGAAGCTCGACTCCATCACCTGGCGTCCGGTGGTGGATAACAACACCCGCGCCGCGATGCTGCAAACCGGCGAGGCGCAGTTTGCCTTCCCGATCCCCTACGAGCAGGCGCCGCTGCTGGCGAAAAACGACAAGCTGGAGCTGGTCGCCAGCCCGTCGATCATGCAGCGTTATATCAGCATGAACGTCACGCAGAAGCCGTTTGATAACCCGAAGGTGCGCGAGGCGATTAACTACGCCATCAACCGCCAGGCGCTGGTGAAGGTCGCCTTCGCCGGGTACGCCACGCCGGCAACCGGCGTCGTGCCGCCGTCTATCGCCTATGCCGAGACCTTTAAAGCGTGGCCGTACGATCCGGCTAAGGCCCGCGAGCTGCTCAAGGAGGCCGGTTTCCCGAACGGATTCAGCACCACGCTGTGGTCATCGCACAACCACAGCACCGCTCAGAAGGTGCTGCAGTTTACCCAGCAGCAGCTGGCGCAGGTGGGCATTAAAGCGCAGCTGACGGCGATGGATGCCGGCCAGCGCGCGGCGGAAGTGGAAGGTAAAGGACAGAAAGAGAGCGGTGTACGCATGTTCTACACCGGCTGGTCGGCCTCGACCGGGGAAGCCGACTGGGCGCTGTCGCCGCTTTTCGCCTCACAAAACTGGCCGCCGACCCTGTTTAATACCGCTTTCTACGGCAATCCGCAGGTAGACAAAGACCTCGCCGATGCCCTGAAAACGACCGACGCTGCGGAAAAAACGCGGCTCTACAAGCAGGCCCAGGAGATTATCTGGAAAGAGTCGCCGTGGGTCCCGCTGGTGGTGGAAAAACTGGTCTCCGCGCACAGTAAGAATCTGAGCGGTTTTTATATTCAGCCGGATACCGGATTCAGCTTTGAGCAGGCGGATTTAGCCCAGTGACGGTGGTTACCTTTATCCCGACCCTCTCCCCCGCGGGGAGAGGGCGCCGGGCCTTGCTCCCTCTGCCGTTCGCGCCGAGGGTTCGGGTGAGGAGAGGCGATGCTTAATTACGTGATTAAACGCCTGCTGGGGCTGATTCCCACCCTGCTGATCGTGGCGGTGCTGGTTTTTTTGTTTGTGCATCTGCTGCCCGGCGACCCGGCGCGGCTGATTGCCGGACCGGAAGCCGATGCGCAGGTCGTCGCGATGGTCCGCGAGCAGTTGGGGCTCGATCGGCCGCTGCACGTCCAGTTCTGGCACTATATCACCAGCGTGCTGCAGGGGGATTTTGGCATCTCGATGGCCTCGCGCCGCCCGGTGAGTAGCGAAATCGCCAGCCGCTTTATGCCGACGCTGTGGCTGACGCTTGCCAGCATGAGCTGGGCGGTGGTGTTTGGTATGGCGGCGGGGATTGCCGCCGCGGTCTGGCGCAACCGCTGGCCGGACCGGCTGGGGATGGCGCTGGCGGTGACCGGTATCTCCTTTCCGGCTTTTGCCCTCGGGATGCTGCTGATGCAGGTTTTCTCCGTCGAACTTGGCTGGCTGCCGACGGTGGGCGCCGATAGCTGGCGGCACTATATTCTGCCCTCCGTGACCCTGGGGGCGGCGGTGGCCGCGGTGATGGCGCGCTTTACCCGCGCATCGTTCGTCGATGTGCTGCACGAGGACTATATGCGCACCGCGCGGGCGAAAGGGGTCAGCGAGACGCTGGTGGTGCTTAAGCACGGCCTGCGCAATGCGATGATCCCGGTGGTGACGATGATGGGGCTGCAGTTTGGCTTCCTGCTCGGCGGCTCGATCGTGGTGGAGAAAGTCTTCAACTGGCCGGGGCTCGGCAGGCTGCTGGTGGATTCGGTCGAGATGCGCGACTATCCGGTGATTCAGGCGGAAGTTCTGCTGTTTTCGCTGGAATTTATTCTTATCAATTTAGTGGTGGACGTGCTGTATGCCGCCATTAACCCGGCTATCAGGTACAAGTAAGGTGCGATTGCTCAACTGGAGAAGGCAGGCGGTTATCAACGCCATGCCGGGGATCAAACCCGGTCAGATACGAACGCCGTGGCATGAGTTCTGGCGGCGCTTTCGCCGTCAGCCGGTGGCGATGGGCGCCGGCGTGTTTGTGCTGCTGCTGATCGTGGTAGCCGCCGTGGCGCCGTGGATCGCGCCGTTCGATGCGGAAAACTACTTTGACTACGATCGCCTCAACGACGGTCCGTCGGCGCTGCACTGGTTCGGCGTCGATTCGCTGGGTCGGGATATCTTCAGCCGGGTGCTGGTCGGGGCGCAGATTTCGCTGGCTGCCGGGGTGCTGGCGGTGCTGATCGGCGCGGCAATCGGCACCGTACTCGGGCTGCTGGCCGGTTACTATGAAGGCTGGTGGGACCGGATAATTATGCGCATCTGCGACGTGCTGTTCGCGTTCCCGGGGATCCTGCTGGCGATCGCCGTGGTGGCGGTGATGGGGAGCGGGATGTCGAACGTGATCATCGCGGTGGCGATCTTCTCCATTCCGGCTTTTGCGCGCCTGGTGCGCGGCAATACGCTGGTCCTCAAGCAGCAGACGTTTATCGAGTCGGCGCGCAGCATCGGCGCCAGCGATGCGACGATCCTCTTCAGCCATATTCTGCCCGGCACGGTGTCGTCGATTGTGGTCTATTTCACCATGCGTATCGGGGTGTCGATAATCTCCGCCGCCAGCCTCTCATTCCTCGGCCTCGGCGCGCAGCCGCCGACCCCGGAGTGGGGGGCGATGCTGAACGAAGCGCGGGCGGATATGGTGATGGCGCCGCACGTGGCGCTGTTTCCGGCGATCGCTATTTTTCTGACGGTGCTGGCGTTCAACCTGCTGGGCGACGGCCTGCGCGATGCGCTGGATCCGAAGATAAAGGGGTAGGCTGAGAGAGGAGTCCGGAGAGGGCGCGCCGCGCCGCCTCCGGAAGGCTCCGGCTGGCGCTGACGCGTAGCCGGAGTAAGAAGCGTATTAAACCCGGCTACCCCACAGGTCGTACTCGTCGGCGTGCTCAACTTTGACCCGCAGCACGTCGCCCGGTTTGACTTTGGTTTCGCCGTTCAGATACACCGCGCCGTCGATTTCCGGGGCGTCGGCCATGCTGCGGCCAATGGCGCCTTCTTCGTCAACTTCGTCGATAAGTACCATGATTTCGCGGCCGACCTTCTCCTGCAGACGTTCGGCGGAGATCTGCTGCTGCAGCCTGCATAAAGCGGTTCCAGCGCTCCTCTTTCACCTCTTCCGCCACCTGATCCGCCAGCTCGTTGGCGGTCGCGCCATCGACCGGGCTGTATTTAAAGCAGCCGACGCGGTCAAGGCGGGCTTCTTTCAGGAAGTCGAGCAGCATCTGGAAATCTTCTTCCGTTTCGCCCGGGAAGCCGACGATAAAGGTCGAACGCAGGGTCAGGTCAGGGCAGACTTCACGCCACTGCTTGATGCGCGCCAACTGGCGATCGGCGGAGCCCGGGCGTTTCATCATCTTGAGGATCCGCGGGCTGGCGTGCTGCAGCGGGATATCGAGATACGGCAGGATTTTACCTTCCGCCATCAGCGGGATCACGTCGTCGACGTGCGGGTAGGGGTAAACGTAGTGCAGGCGCACCCAGATACCCAGTTTCGCCAGCTCTTCGCACAGGCTGACCATGCTGGTTTTCACCGGCATGCCGTCGTGGAAGCCGGTACGATGCTTCACGTCGACGCCGTAGGCGGAGGTATCCTGAGAGATCACCAGCAGCTCTTTCACCCCGGCGTCGGCCAGGCGCTTAGCTTCCGACAGCACTTCGCCAATCGGACGGCTCACCAGATCGCCGCGCATGGACGGAATGATGCAGAAGGTGCAGCGGTGGTTGCAGCCTTCGGAAATTTTCAGGTAAGCGTAGTGGCGCGGCGTCAGCTTAACGCCCTGTTCCGGCACCAGGCTCAGGAACGGGTTGTGCTTCGGCTTCGGCGTGTAGTGGTGGACGTGCTCGAGCACCTGCTCGTAGCTGTGCGGGCCGGTGATCTCCAGCACTTTCGGGTGAACTTCGCGAATCTGGTCTTCTTTCGCGCCCAGGCAGCCGGTAACGATCACTTTGCCGTTTTCTTTTAAGGCTTCACCAATCGCTTCCAGCGACTCCTGAACGGCGCTATCGATAAAGCCGCAGGTGTTGACGATAACCATATCGGCGTTTTCGTAGGTAGGAACCACGTCATACCCTCCGGTGCGCAGTTCGGTCAGGATGCGTTCTGAGTCGACAAGGTTTTTCGGACAGCCAAGGGAGACGAAGCCGATCTTCGGCTGGTGCGTTACATTGCTCATAGCTTAAAAAGTGTTCAATTATTGGAATGGTCAGGGCAGGGATTCTACAGAGGTTGGCGGGAAAATTGTACTGGTATCTCTGTTTTCGCCATCGGGCGGGCGATCTTTATCGCCGGCCGTTTCCCGGGAAGCCAGTGGCGGCCGAAGACGCGGGATAAAAAGTGATTGAGTATCGGTTTAGACGCGCTGTGCTAGCGTGATGCTTTTCTTTTCAGGTTATCCGTTTGCCGTTTTCAGAGTTGGTCCATGTTTAAAAAACGCAGTTGTATATTAGGTATTTCAATGCTGGCCGCAGGGTCAGGGTATGCCGGGGAGCTTAGTTTATATTCGATAAATAGCGGGTCGTATGTCTACCACCTGACGGGAAACCATGGCCAGTATAACGAGCATTTTAATAATCAGTTTCTGTCAGTAGAGCGAAAGTTTTCGCCGGATTCCAGATATAGCGCGTTAGCCGGGACGATGAAAAATAGTTTTGACGATCGCTGCCTGTCGCTGGGGATGAGAAGAGACTGGGTTTCAGGCCCAGGCGGCTGGACGTTTAAAGGCGTATACGCCTACACCGGGGAATTCTTTTTTAAAGCATTTAGCCACTGCGGCGACTCGGGGGCCTACCGGACGGCGAAGAAGTTAACCGGGGTAGGCTTCTCCCCCTATGTTTATCATGGCCTGCAGTATAACTTTACGGATTATTTTGGCGTTGAGGGCGGAATTATTATTCCGGCGATTTTCGTGATGAGCGTTCAGTGGCGCTTCCGCTAAGCAGCATTATCTCCAGTCGCATGTGATAACATTATTTCGGCTTGCGCACTGCGGCCTGTTCAGTCGTATATCGGGTAGGTCGTCCTCTTTTTTATCTAAAGGGTAGCAGCTGCAAAGTAGCAAAATAGAGCAGATCATCAGCAAACGGCGGAGCATATATTGATCCTGAAAGTGAACGCCGGGCGTCGATATCTGGCGTTATCCCTTTCCTCCGCCGAATATCGTCTGATAAGACGGGCATGCCGGTAATATCGATACAACGGTTCGGCAACTACCGGCCCTGGGCGCTGGCCGAACCGCCTTTATACGTCGGGATTAAAAATTGCCGTACAGGCTAATCAGCACATTAATATGTACGGTGAGCGCCAGCATAATCAGCATGGCGATAAGGAACACAATCCCTAACCGCAGCACCCTGATCTTTTGCTCATTGCTGCTTAAATCAGGACAGTGGCGGATTTTTTTACGCTGATACAAATACATAAGACAGAGGGTGATGTAGATAACCGGTGACAGAATATGGAGATAACTGTATGACCAAAGTAATAATTCACTGGTGCCCATCGCAATGAGCCAGACGAGGATAAATATCATGCTGCTTTCCGTAATAGGTAGAAGATTGGCGTATTATTTTCTTTTGAAGAAAAAGTAAACTGAAAAAATGACATCGAAGAAAATCCACAGGCCGCTAAGAAAGAGGATGTGCTTGAATGCGCTAATCCAGAAGGTCGCGTCGCGGATAATTCGGTGATCCGCAAAGGGCGCCGCAGAGCTAAAATAGAGTACGTAGATGCTGACGGCCAGCATCAGAACGTTCATTACGATAAATAATGTAAATACGATGCTACCGGTATGTGTTTTTTTACTATTTTTAAGTTTCATATTCTCTGTCATAGTCAGTGGATAAACAGGTTGATGGTCACCGGCTGATTGTGCATCGCAGGTGATATTGACTTATTCCGTGGGCTATTTAACGGGCGTTATTCTCTCTATGCTACCGGCAGTTGTTCCGCCATTTATGGACTGTGTTTACAGGCTCCGTGGCAAGGCGCGAGGATTTAGCTCGGGTTCCTGATGCCGGTCGTTAATGCTAACGTGGAATGTATCAAAATAATAATCATGCGGCGTAACAGGCTCTGAATTCAGAGGATTTATGAAAATAAAAATGAGCGCGGACAGCACAATTATTATCATCATTATTTTCATAAGAACGCCTGGCATGGTTTATAGATGGCTATATTCTGCTGCGTTGTGCCGGGTATGTATACTGTAAAAATAGTTTTCTCTCTTCCGTTTGCTATCCATTTAGCATCTTGTGCGAATAATGAGTTAATGTTAAATAAAAATAAATTACTATTTATATAGTTGTTAGCAGCTGCGGCGGTAAAATATTTAGCGGCAGGCTGGGATCGCGGCCTTAATATCCTGCTGATATCCGCCGCTGTTTCGCGGATATCCGCTTTATTATGCTCGCGGAACTGTGCTTATTTCCCACCGCGGCGATCGGCCCCTGCCTATATTGTGTCGAAGAAACATCCTCTCTCATACCGCAATATTGGCCGCTTGCTCCCTTTGTGCGCCAGATTTTGCGCTATACCGCCGCGGTTGCGCTAACGAAACATTGAGGCAGATTTAAACATTATCGCAACATTGTAAATGATGTTAATTAACCAGGAATTATTGACCCCGCGCATGATTTTGCGCAAAAAAATGACCATATTATAATTATGGTAATGGACAGCAGAGGAGGAACGATGATGACCGTTGACAGACTGTATCGTAACCTTTTGCATAAGCTGATTAATGCCAATATTGATCTCGAGGCTTATCTGCAGCTGCGCAAAGCTAAAGGCTATATGTCAGTCAGCGAGAATGAGCATCTGCGTGATAACCTGTTTGAGCTTTGTCGTGAAATGCGTGAAGGCGCGCCGCGGTTGCAGCACGCCGTTACGCCGGAGGAAAAGGACGCTCTTCGTCTTGCCGGTGAAGCCGTTGCTTCCGCGGCGGTTTGCCTGATGAGCGGGCATCACGATTGTCCGTCTTATATTGCGGTTAACGTAGAGACGCTAGAACGCTGCCTGGCAGGATTGGCGCTGAACATTCATAAACTGAATGCATCAGTGCCAATTACCCGCGTCTGAATTCAGGGGGGCATGCCCCCCTGCTTAATGTTATGTAAAACTCCCCCTGCCGCTCTCCTTCGCTGACTACTCTTATCCCATTGCTGATAAAAGGAGTTCGCCATGCGCCAGACCGTCGCCCTGTTAGCCTTTGCCGCTCTGCTGTTACCTGCCGCCGCCGTCGCCGCCGAGAAGGTGCGCGTCGAGGTTCTGCAAAACAAGCTCGACCATCCGTGGGCGCTGGCTTTCCTCCCCGACCGGCAGGGGATACTGATCACCCTCCGCGGCGGCGAGCTGAAGCTCTGGCGCCAGGGAGAGGGGCTGTCGCCGGCGATTTCCGGCGTGCCGCAGGTATGGGCCAGCGGGCAGGGCGGGTTGCTTGACGTGGCGCTGGCGCCGGACTTTTCCCATTCGCGCAAGGTGTGGCTGAGCTATGCGGAGGCCGGGGAGGATGGCAAAGCGGGAACCGCGGTAGGATACGGCCGCCTGAGTGAGGATCGCCGGCGGCTGGAGAATTTTCAGGTGGTCTTTCGCCAGCAGCCGAAGCTCTCCATCGGCAACCACTTTGGCGGACGTCTGGTATTTGACGGTAAGGGGCACCTGTTTATTGGCTTAGGCGAGAATAACCAGCGCGCGACGGCCCAGGATCTCGACAAGCTGCAGGGCAAAGTGGTGCGTTTGACCGAGGCGGGAGAGGTTCCGGCGGATAATCCGTTTGTCGGCCGCGCCGACGCCAGGCCGGAAATTTGGGCCTACGGGATCCGTAACCCGCAGGGGATGGCGCTCAATCCGTGGAGCGATACCCTGTGGCTCAACGAGCACGGCCCGCGTGGCGGGGATGAGATTAACATCCCGCAGAGAGGCAAGAACTACGGCTGGCCGCTGGCGACGCACGGCATAAATTACAGCGGCCTGCCTATCCCGGAAGCGCAGGGAACGGCGGTGGAGGGAACCGAAGCGCCGCTGTTTGTCTGGAAAACGTCGCCCGCGGTGAGCGGCATGGCCTTCTACGATTCCGCAACCTTCCCCCAGTGGCGGCACAAGCTGTTTATCGGCGCGCTGAAGGACCAGTCGCTGATTGTCCTCGACGTAAAGGGCAATAGCGTCAGCGAAGAGGCGCGAATTCTGCGCGATCGCGGCCAGCGTATCCGCGACGTTCGCGTCGGACCCGATGGCTATCTGTATCTTCTGACCGACGAATCCAACGGCGAACTGCTGAAGGTCAGCCCGCAGAGCTAGCCTCAGGTGACCGGGATCGCCACGACGCTGTGCCAGGCCTGGCGTTCGTTAATCTGCTGATACCAGCGCTGCAGGTTCGGGCGCGGTTGCCAGGTCGTGACGATGCTCATCAGGTTGTAGACGAACGGCGCAACGGCAATATCGCCGAGGCCAAACGACTCGCCGGAGAGCCACGGGAATACCGCCAGCTCGGCGTCGAGGATGGCGAAGAGCGCTTCACAGCCGGCGATACCGGCGGCAATCGCCGCAGGATCGCGTTTTTCCACCGGCGTTCTCACCAGCCCCATCAATACCGGGCGGTGGGCGGGAGAGAGCGAGCCGTTGGCCCAGTCCATCCACTTGTCGCCCTGCGCCCGCAGGACCGGATCGTCAACCCACAGGCGGTTTTGCCCGTACTGCGCCGCCAGATAGCGAATAATGGCGTTCGACTCCCACAGCACAAGGTCATCGTCCTTCAGCAGCGGCACCAGACCGTTCGGATTCATCGCCAGGTACTCTGCGTCGTGATTCAAGCCAAACTCCAGCCCCGCCATAATCTGCTGATAGGGAAGGTCCAGCTCCTCCAGCACCCAGCGTACTTTCTTCACGTTAGTTGAATTGTTTCTGCCCCATAGCGTAATCATATCGGTTCCCGTCAGTTATTGAGCCGTCGTTGCAACAAGATGAGCCATTATGTTGGAATAAAGTTAATATATAGGCAATCACGATCAAAAAAATTGCTCTGTTTTCAGCAAGACGCGAGGTTATTGCGTAAACTTTAAAAACTTTACCAACTCGCTGTTTCTTTAAGATCATTTGTACGCTTTACTCACCGGCTGCTGCTGCGCCGCCAGAGTGCTGCGGCATATTTTGTTTGGAAAGGATACTTGGGTGGCTCTTATGACGCATGATGCTTTTTCCCTTCGCGGCCTCGCGGCAGGCTGCGCTCTTCTCATTCTCGTTGCGCCTGCGGTACAGGCTGCCGAGCAACTCCCCGACGCCCCGTCGATTGATGCACGAGCCTGGGTGCTGATGGACTACGCCAGCGGCAAAGTGCTCAGCGAAGGCAATGCCGATGAAAAACTCGATCCGGCAAGCCTGACTAAGATTATGACCAGCTACGTCGTCGGGCAGGCGCTGAAGGCGGGCAAGATTAAGTCCACCGATATGGTGACCGTCGGTCGCGATGCCTGGGCCACCGGCAATCCGGCGCTGCGCGGCTCATCGGTGATGTTCCTCAAGCCGGGCATGCAGGTCTCGGTTGAGGACCTCAATAAGGGCGTTATCATTCAGTCCGGCAACGATGCCAGCATTGCGATTGCCGACTACGTCGCGGGCAGTCAGGATGCGTTTGTTAGCCTGATGAACGGCTACGCGCAAAAAATGGGCCTGACGAATACCACCTTTATGACCGTCCACGGCCTTGATGCGCCGGGCCAGTTCAGTACCGCCCGCGATATGGCGCTGCTGACCAAAGCGATGATCCACGACGTCCCTGAAGAGTACGCTATCCATAAAGAGAAAGAGTTTACCTTCAATAAGATCCGCCAGCCGAACCGCAACCGCCTGCTGTGGAACGCCAGCCTCAACGCCGATGGCGTGAAAACCGGCACCACCGCCGGGGCGGGCTATAATCTGGTCTCCTCGGCAAAACAGGGCGATATGCGTCTGATTGCCGTCGTCCTCGGGACGAAGACCGATCGTATTCGTTTTAATGAATCCGAAAAGCTGCTGACCTGGGGCTTCCGCTTCTATGAAACCGTGACGCCGATTAAGCCGGACGCCACCTTTATTACCCAGCGCGTGTGGTTTGGCGATAGCAGCGAAGCGAAGCTGGGCGCAGGCGAAGCCGGCTCGATTACCATTCCGCGCGGCCAGTTGAAGAACCTGAAGGCCAGCTATGCCCTCAAGGATACGCAGCTGACGGCACCGCTGACCAAAGGGCAGGTGGTAGGAACTATCGACTTTAAACTCAATGATAAAACCATTGAACAGCGTCCGCTTATCGTGATGGAAGCGGTAAATGAAGGGGGCTTCTTTAGCCGAATGATCGACTTCGTGCTGATGAAGCTGCACGGCTGGTTCGGCGGCTGGTTCTCGTAATCTGCCGGTCGCGCCCTACGGGGCGCGATCAGTACAGCAGCGAAATCTGTTTTTCCTTCGCCAGCGCCAGCAGCTCGTCGTCCGGGCAGACGTCGCTGGCAATCACGTCAAAACGCGATAAATCGCCCATCCTCGCCGGCCTGACCTTGCCGAATTTGCTGTGATCCGCCACCAGCACGTGGTAGCGCGCGCTGCTCATCGCCCAGTGCTTAACCGGCAGCTCCTCGAGGTTGTAGCAGGTCGCTCCCTGCTCGCAGTCAATTCCCGCGGCTGAATAGAAGGCGATGTCCGGGCACAGATGGCTCAGGGTATCCTGCAGGCTCAGCGGTTTAAAAATCGCGTTGCTGGCGTGAAACTCGCCGCCGCAGAGGATCGCCCGGCAGTGGGGCTTTTCCTGTAGCGCCAGAAAGGTATTCAGCGAATAGCAGACGCCGATAAACGGCAGGGCGTTATCAATCGCGTCGATGATCCACGGCGTGGTGGTCCCGCAGTCAAAAAAGGCCATCTGATGGGCTGCAAGCAGGCCGGCGGCGTGGCGGGCGGCGCGGCGTTTTTCATCCACCAGGCGAGTTTTCTGGTCGCTAAGCAGATAGTGCGTGGCGCTGCGCGGCTCGAGGACGATGTAGCCGCCGAGCAGAACAACGGGCCCATTATGACCGTTCAGGTCGCGACGGATGGTCATTTCAGACACGCCCAGCAGCGCGGCGGCTTCTTTTAAATGAAGCTTATCGCTGCGTTTGAGGGCCTGAATAAGCTGGCTGATGCGTTCATCACGACGTGTTTCCATAATCCCTCTAAGCTGAAATCGCCCCGCATTGGCAGGGCGTCACCAGGCAATGTTACCTGCCGGAAGGGGGTTAGTCACGCGTCTGCGATGCGCACCGGATGAGGGACCGCGCGGCGCGGGCTATTCGCGTACCCAGCCTTTGCGGATCGGCAGGGAGAAACAGAGGCGGTAGAGATGCTGCAGATATTGATAGAGCGCACGACCGCCGCTGTGCCACAGCAGACTGCGCGCTCAGGCAGCCGCACATGGCGGTCAGCAGGCCGCCGAGCATGTCCAGCGGCCAGTGAACGCCGAGATAGACCCGGGACCAGGCGATAGCCGCCGCCGCGGCCAGCAGCGCAACCCCGGAGCGCAGGCGATGCCAGAATAAGAAGGCCAGCGCGAAGGTAAAGCTGATGGTGCCGTGGTTGCTTGGGAACGAGTTGTTCGGCGAATGGTGCAGGAACTGATAGCCGACGTCGGCGGCAAAGGGGCGCTGATGCGGGAAGAGAAGGCCGAAGATCCACGACAGCGTCAGGCTTATTGCCAGGGCCAGCAGCAGCTTAAATACCAGTTGGCGCTGATTCGGCTGCCACAGCCACAGCGCGGCGGCCAGTAAAGGAACAAGCAAAATCAAATCTTTGGCGATCAGGGTGGCCAGCGCGATAGCCCACGACGGCGAGGCGGGCGTGGCGTTGATCGCGGCGAATAGCGCGTAGTTGATATTTTCCAGCATACTTTCAGGCTCTTGGGGTCCGTTAACACTAAGCCGCCCACCTTAAGAGACGGTGGCGATGAGATAAAGCAGTATTGTCTTAATTATCAGTTTGTTATGTTTTTTAGGGCTGGCATCTTCGCTAACGCGCCTGCAGGAATGAGTATAATGCCTGTAACCTAATTGAAATATAAACGAAATATAGACAGGGATAATAAAATTGCGCCGGGCGGGGAGGGCGGAAGAGAGGTTGTGCTATTTTTTTTATTGTCACTCACAATTCACTATCTCCCCGGCAAGACTTTCATTAAACTTTGCGCGGTTTTTTCTAAATAAGAGACTTCATGCAGAATTATTCGCTTTCAGGCAAACGCCTCGGACGGCAGGCGCTGCTTTTTCCGCTGTGCCTGGTTTTATACGAATTCTCCACCTATATCGCCAACGATATGATCCAGCCGGGCATGCTCGCGGTGGTCGCCGAGTTTCAGGTCGGTAATGAGTGGGTGCCAACCTCCATGACCGCCTACCTCGCGGGCGGGATGTTTTTACAGTGGCTGCTCGGCCCGCTGTCGGACCGCATTGGTCGCCGCCCGGTGATGCTGACCGGCGTCGTGTGGTTTATCGTCACCTGCCTGGCGACGCTGCTGGCGCAATCCATCGAACAGTTCACGCTGCTGCGCTTTTTGCAAGGCATCAGCCTGTGCTTTATCGGCGCGGTTGGCTACGCGGCGATTCAGGAGTCATTCGACGAGGCGATGTGTATCAAAATCACCGCCCTGATGGCTAACGTCGCGCTGATTGCGCCGCTGCTCGGGCCACTGGTCGGCGCCGCCTGGGTTCATATCATGCCGTGGGAGATGATGTTCGTGCTGTTTGCCGTGCTGGCGGCGGTCGCCTTCTTCGGCCTGCAGCGGGCGATGCCGGAGACCGCCACCCGCATGGGCGAGAAGCTGTCGATGAAAGAGCTGGGCCGTGACTATGGCCTGGTGCTGAAGAACCTGCGCTTTGTCGCCGGGGCGCTGGCTACCGGTTTTGTCAGCCTGCCGCTGCTGGCGTGGATTGCCCAGTCGCCGGTCATTATTATCAGCGGCGAGCAGGCGACCAGCTATGAGTACGGGCTGCTGCAGGTGCCGGTATTTGGCGCGCTGATTGCCGGTAATCTGGTGCTGGCGCGGCTGACCTCCCGACGCACGGTGCGCTCGCTGATTATTCTCGGCGGCTGGCCGATTATGTTTGGCCTGCTGCTCTCCGCGGTGGCGACGATGGTGTCGGCCCACGCCTATTTGTGGATGACCGCCGGGCTGAGCGTCTACGCCTTCGGCATTGGCCTGGCTAACGCCGGCCTGGTTCGCCTGACGCTATTTGCCAGCGACATGAGCAAAGGGACGGTGTCGGCGGCGATGGGGATGCTGCAAATGCTGATTTTCACCGTCGGGATTGAGGTCAGTAAACACGCCTATGAGCTGGGGGGCAGCGGGATATTCAGCCTGTTTAACCTGCTAAGCGGCGCGCTGTGGATGGCGATGATTATCTATTTTCTGCACGATAAAAGCGTCGGTAGCGGCCACGATGCGCAGTAAATGATGTTGATAATATCCCGGGCGCGGCGCCCGGGAAGCCGTCAGGCGAACGGCGCTTCGCGATTCAGCACCTTATCGATAATATGCAGCACCCCTTCCTCATTGTTATGCGGCGCGCTGTAGCCGGCGACGGCCTTTACCGGCGCGGCGGCGTTGGCCATGGCATAGCCGAAGCCGGCGTGTTGCAGCATTTCAATATCATTCCCGCTGTCGCCAAAAGCGACGACCTGATGATTTGCAATCCCCCAGCGCTCCTGCAGGATGCGCAGGCCGTTGGCCTTGTGCACGCCGGGCATAATCAGGTCGATGCTGCCGTAGCCGGTGGCGACGGCGTTGACCATCCCGCCCAGCGCTGCATGCAGCTTTGGCTGCATCTCGGGGATCAGATTGTCGGGCACGTTAAGGCCAAACTTCAGGATCGCGTCGTCGAGGTTATTGAAGTCATCCACCAGTTCAAGGCGGTGATAATACTTCGCCGCGACCGCTTTTAGCTCATCGTTGTATCGATTGAGCGTATAGGCGCTGCGCTTGCCGCAGGCGATAATTTCAATTTCCGGCAGCGTCTGCAGAAAGTCGATGACCGCGTGAAAGTGATCTTTCGGCATCCGGCAGTTAAATACGTCATCGCCGGCGTTGACCACCCAGCCGCCGTTTTCGGCGACGAAGGCAATCTCATTGGCCACTTCGGGGAAAAACGAAATCAGCTGGTAGTACTGGTTGCCGCTGGCGACGACAAAGCGGATATCCTGCTCGCGCATCCGCCGATACTGGCTGAGGAAACGCTGGCGATTATAGGTTTTGGCATCGCTTAAAAAGGTACCGTCCATATCTACCGCAATCAGTTTGATGCTCATTAGCTGTTCTCCATGACAGGTTCAGGCTGCGGCTTTGCCACCGCGCGGGCGACCAGCGCCGCCACTATGACCAGCCCCAGCACCGCCATCATGGCGCTGCGCAGGCCGAAATGTTCGCCGAGGAAGCCCAGCAGCGGCGGCCCGACGAGGAAGGCGAGGTAGCCGGTTATCGCCACTACGCTGACGCGCTTCGGCGCGTCCGGCCCGGTGTCGCTGGCGGCCGAAATGGTCAGCGGGAAACCGAGCGATGCGCCGAGTCCCCAGAGCAGCACGGAGATCCCGGCGACCCACGGATTATCAATAAAAATAATCAGACCAATGCCCAGCGCGCCCATTACCGCGCTGGCGCGTACCACCGTCACCCGGCTGTAGCGGTCAATGAACCAGCCGCCGGTAAAGCGGCCAACGGTCATGCCGAGGGTGAATCCGGCGTAAATTAGGGAGCCGGAGGTTGGGCTAAAGCCGTGGCCATCCACCATCAGCAGCGGCAGCCAGTCGTTGGCCGAGCCTTCGGCGAACGCCATGGCCAGCACTACGACGCCAATCAGCAGCAGACTGAACGTCGCGCCAGACCGGCAGGCCTTTTTCCCCCTGCTGAGCGGCATCGGCGGCATTTTTCCCGGTGCCATCAGGGATCGCGCGAATGGCGATCGCAATGGGCGCGATGGCCACCAGCGCGGCCAGCAGAATGTGCGGCGCCGCGGGCAGGCCAAAGCCGGTAACCGCCATGCCGATACCGGCGCCGATCAGGGTGCCGAAGCTGTAGAAGCCGTGCATCATCGGCAGCACGGTTTTATTCATTTCGCGTTCGACGGCGGCGCCTTCAACGTTAATCGCCACCTCTGCCGAACCGAAGCTGGCGCCGAAAATCGCCAGCCCGATAGCAAACAGGGGCGCTGAAGCGAGCCACAGCGCAATGCTCAGCACCGCCATGCCCGCCACCGCGCAGGACATGGTGGTGCGAATAACCTTGCGTGTGCCGAAGCGTTTAACCAGCCACGCCGAGCAGAGAATGCCGCTCATGGAGCCAATCGACAGGCCAAACAGGACGATGCCCATCTCCGCCGTCGATAGCGTCAGCAGATCGCGGATTGCCGGCGTGCGCGTGGCCCATGAGGCCATCAGTAATCCGGGGATAAAGAAGAACATAAATAGCGCCCATAGCCGAAGCTGGAGGGCTCTGCGGGAGTTTTGCGTTGTCATCCGTAAACGCCAGTGAAAGAGAAGATGCAGACAACACTAGCAAGTTTGTGTACATTTGTACATATACCGGATGGCCTTCAGGTTAGCGAATAATTGGCCGTCGTTATCCCCATCATGACCGTGATGGGGGCGCAATGGAAAGAGATGAATATGGCCCGTCGACCGAACGACCCCCAGCGTCGGGAGCGCATTTTGAACGCGACCCTGGATACGATTGCCGCCCACGGTATTCATGCGGTCACGCATCGCAAGATTGCCTGCTGCGCCGAAGTCCCGCTGGGTTCGCTGACCTACTATTTCAGCGGAATAGATGCGCTGATTGAGGAGGCGTTTTGTATTTTTACCGTCGAGATGTCCGCTCAGTATCAGCAGTTTTTTGCCGGAGTGAGCAATCGCGATGAGGCCTGCGACGCCATCGCCGATCTGATTTTTAGCGCCCAGGTGACCACCGCGCGCAACATGGAGCTCGATGTATCAGCTGTACGCTTTCTGCAGCAGCCGTCCGGCGCTCAAGGCGGTGATGCAGAGCTGGATGCGGCGCAGCCAGCAGACGCTGGAGCAGTGGTTCGAGCCGCAAACCGCCCGCGGGCTGGATGCGTTTATTGAAGGCATGACCCTGCATTTCGTGACCGACAGCGCGCCGCTGTCAAAAGAGGCTATTCGCCTGATGGTCGGCCGCCTGGCCGGGGAGGCATAGCGCACGCCGCCGTCGGCGCTGTAAAACGGGCGGCGGAGAGCGGAGTGATTCAGGATGGCGAATTTCAGGCAACAAAAAACCCATCAACCTTGAACCTAAGTGGCGGGGTTGATGGGCTCCACAAAATGGGGACATCAAAGAAAAGCAGTGGCACTACTTATGACTGATGCCCGTGAGAAAAGTTCTGCCAATGCGCATTTTTTTCGCAAAAATTTACTGAAGCCCCGGCCAGATGATGACAATCAGCGTCCCGGCGAGGGTCAGCAGCACGTTGGCTATCGCGTAGGTTCCCGCATATCCCAGCGCCGGAATGTTGCTGCGCGCGGTGTCGCTGATAATCTCCATCGCCGGCGCGCAGGTTCGTGCCCCCATCATCGCGCCAAATAGCATCGCGCGGTTCATGCGCAGGACGTAGGCGCCGAACAGGAAGCAGATCACTACCGGCATCAGGCTGACTACCAGGCCCGCCGCCAGCATCTGTCCGCCGACGGCGCCGAGGCCGTGGCCAATCCCGGCGCCGGCGCTCAGGCCGACCCCGGCCATAAAGACCATCAGGCCGAACTCTTTCACCATATTCAGCGCCCCCTGCGGGATATAGCCGAAAGTCGGGTGGTTGGCCCGCAGGAAGCCGAGCATAATTCCGGCAAACAGCAGCCCCGCGGCGTTGCCGATGCCGAAGCTGAACGAGCTGAACTGGAAGGTGATCATCCCGATCATCAGGCCGACGATGAAAAAGGCGCAGAAGGCGAGCAGGTCGGTGACCTGGCTGTGGATGGAGATAAAGCCGATGCGGTCCGCCACGGTTTTTACCCGGCGCGCGTCGCCGCTGACCTGCAGAACGTCGCCTTTGTTGAGCACCACGTTATCGTCGATGGGCATCTCAATCTGGCTGCGGATCACGCGGTTTAAGAAACAGCCGTGATCGGTCAGCTTCAGCTGGGCGAGACGGCGGCCCACCGCATTGTGGTTTTTGACCACAATCTCTTCGGTGACGATGCGCATATCCAGCAGGTCGCGGTCGAAGACCTCCTTGCCGTTACGAAAGCTTGGATCAAGGCGGGCGTGGGCATCCGGATAGCCGACCAGCGCGATATCATCCCCTTTTTGCAGCACCGCATCGCCGTCCGGGTTAGCCAGAATACCGTTACGCCGAATACGTTCGATATAGCAGCCGGTCTGTCGGTAGATCCCCAGCTCGCGCAGATTTTTACCGTCGGCCCAGGCTACCAGCTCCGGGCCAACGCGGTAGGCGCGGATCACCGGCAGATAGACCTTACGCTTAGAGTCGGTATCCAGCCCGCGCTCGCGGGCAATCTGCTGGGCGCTGGTTTGCAGATCCTGATGCTGCAGCTTAGGCATATAGCGCGCGCCGACGATCAGGCTGACCAGGCCGACCAGGTAGGTCAGGGCATAGCCGAGGCTCAGATGATCGAGCGAAAGCGCCAGCTGGTCGGCAGGCAGGCCAAAGTGGCGCAGCGTATCGCCCGCGCCGACCAGCACCGGCGTTGAGGTCATGGCGCCGGCGAGCATCCCGGCGGTCAGGCCGATATCCCAGCCGAAGAGTTTACCCAGCCCTAAGGCCAGCAGCATCGCGCTGCCAACCATCACCAGGGCGAGCATCAAATAGTTTTTCCCGTCGCGGAAAAAAATAGAAAAAAAGTTGGGCCCGGCTTCGACGCCGACGCAAAAAATAAACAACATAAAGCCCAGATTCAACGCATCAGTGTTAATACTGAAATGCTGCTGGCCTAATAATAAGGAAACGACTAAAACGCCAATGGAATTACCAAGTTGTACTGACCCGAGGCGCAGTTTCCCGAGACAGAGACCGAGTGCAAGGACAACGAATAATAACAGGATGTAATTCCCGTTTAACAAATCTGCGACGTTTATATTCACGAAAACCAACTTCTCATTTACTAGTAAGTTGTTGAAGGAAATGGTTATTTGGTCTAAGGTTGCTTCAGTGTTCGCGTTGTCCCGAACCCTATTCTGGCATCCCGTTATAACCGGCAAAAATATAGTCGACAGTTTAATCCTTCCTGGATGCTGCGGCTAGTCGCAATCGTATTTACGCCATCGGGAGCCTTTATTGGCATGGATTGCCGGAATGCTTTATCTGACTGGGCTAATTGGAAGTGGGTTAGAGGCAAAATCAGGAGGATGTGGTGAAAGCTGAGCGTGCCTGGGCGGGTGTCGTCTGCGGATTTTTTCTGTTTATCGTGGTCTGTTTATCGCTGTTGCTGCATATGAAAGGCGCCTTTCGGGCTGGCGGTAACCCCGAGCTCGGGCTGCTGCTTTTTTTGCTGCCCGGCGCGCTGGCGAGCGCGCTCTCTCCGGGACGACGCGTGCTGCTGCCGCTGCTCGGCGCGGTGCTGGCGGCGCCGGTTTGCCTGGCGATGATGCGGATTTTTTTCGTTACTCAGCGGGCGTTCTGGCAGGAGCTGGCGTGGCTGTTTAGCGCGGTATTCTGGTGCGCGCTCGGCGCCCTGTGCTTTATGTTTATCTGCGCCTGGTTCGATACCAGACGCAGCGGCTCATCGGAGCAATAAACCGGCTCAGGCAAACAGGCCGAGGTTCTCTTTGGCCCAGGCTTCAAAGTCGGTGCAGCCGCCGATATGCTTCTGATCGACGAAAATCTGCGGCACGGTCTCAACCGGTTTACCTACGGTCTTTTCCAGATCGCTTTTGCTGATGCCTTCAGCGTGAATATCAACGTAGCGGTAGTTAAAATCGTCGCGCTCGTTGGTCAGTTTTTCTGCCAGCTCTTTGGCTCGTACGCAATAGGGGCAACCTGGACGACCAAAAATTACGGTAAACATTAACTTCTCTCCTTAAATCTCAGCCGGATGGCGAATGAGCGCTATGATGCCGGGTTATGTCGGCGAGTAAAAGAAGGTTCTGCCTTTTGCTTTGATGGTTTAAGGCTATGTTTGATAAATGGGTTTGCTTTTGAACCGTTATACTGACCCTGTTGTGCGACGATTTTTTGCTGCGCCGCGCTAAGCCCACGGACTGGAGGAGAGTGATGCGATCGCCCGCGGCGTTACCCAAAAGCGTTCTGCTGATAGAGATCGTCGGCGTCGTGCTGCTGACGCTGGCCTGGCTCTCGCTCAATCAGTACCTGCAGCTGCCGGCGCCCTTTGCCAGCCCAACCGCGGCGCTGATAATGATTTTTGTCGGCGTGCTGCTGATGATCCCGGCCGCGATAGCGCTGGTGTGGCGGATGGCGAAGATCGTTGCGCCCCAGTTAACCGAAAGCAAAAAAACACCTTCTTCATTGTCTGACAGAGAAAAACGAGATGACGCCGACCATTGAGCTGCTGCGTAGCCACCGCTCCATTCGCCACTTTACCGACGAACCTATTAGCGACGAACAGCGCGCGGCGATTATCGCCAGCGCGCAGGGAGCCTCCAGCTCCAGCTTTTTACAGTGTACTTCGCTTATCCGTATTACCGACCCGCGCCTGCGCGAGCAACTGGCGGCGATGAGCGGCGGCCAGCAGCACGTCGTGCAGGCGGCGGAGTTTTGGCTATTCTGCGCCGACTTTAACCGTCTGCTGCAAATCTGCCCGGACGCTCAGCTGGGCCTCGCGGAGCAGCTCCTGCTCGGCGCCGTCGATACCGCGATGCTGGCGCAGAACGCGCTGGTGGCCGCGGAGTCGCTGGGTCTTGGCGGCGTCTATATCGGCGGCATTCGCAATAGCATTGAGGCGGTGACCGGGCTGCTGAATCTGCCGCAGCACGTCCTGCCGCTATTTGGGCTGTGCCTCGGCTGGCCGGCCGATGATCCGGGCGTCAAGCCGCGCATGCCGGCGGCGATGCTGGTCCATGAAAATGGCTATCAGCCGGTCGATGACGCCGTGTTGGCCCAGTATGATGAGCAGCTGGCGCAGTACTACCTGTCGCGCAGCAGCAACGCGCGCCGGGATACCTGGAGCGATCATATCCGCCGCACCATCATTAAAGAAAGCCGCCCGTTTATTCTCGACTATCTGCACAAGCAGGGGTGGGCAACGCGCTGATTGCGTGTAAACTGCACCCGGACTGGCATCCGGGCGTTGCGCCAGGCCAGCGCGAATGTTGAGACTTGTCAGCTATCAACGGCCCGTCTGAACGGGCCTTTTTGCCGAGGTGCAGGGTGAAAATTGCCATATTATCCCGGGATGGGACGCTCTATTCATGTCGTCGCCTGACGGAAGCCGCGCACAAATGCGGCCACCAGGTGGAGATCCTCGATCCGCTCTCCTGCTATATGAACGTCAGCCCGGTGGCCTCATCGATTCACTATAAAGGCCGCCAGCTGCCGCATTTCGATGCCGTGATCCCGCGCATCGGCTCGGCAATTACCTATTACGGCACCGCCGCGCTGCGCCAGTTCGAGCTGCTGGGCAGCTATCCGCTGAATGAATCCGTCGCCATTACCCGCGCGCGCGACAAGCTGCGTTCGCTGCAGCTGCTGGCGCGTCAGGGGATCGACCTGCCGCTGACCGGTATTGCCCACTCCCCGGACGATACCAGCGACCTGATCGCCATGGTCGGCGGCGCGCCGCTGGTGGTCAAGCTGGTCGAGGGTACGCAGGGAATCGGCGTGGTGCTGGCAGAGACCCGCCAGGCGGCGGAGAGCGTGATTGACGCCTTCCGCGTGCTGAACGCCCACATTCTGGTGCAGGAGTATATCGCCGAGGCGAAAGGGCGGGATATTCGCTGCCTGGTGGTGGGGGATGAGGTCGTGGCGGCGATTGAGCGACGGGCGAAAGAGGGCGATTTCCGCTCCAACCTGCACCGCGGCGGCGTGGCAACGGTGGCGACGATTAGCGAGCAGGAGAGGGCGATCGCCATTAAGGCGGCGAAAACGCTCGGTCTGGACGTTGCCGGGGTCGATATTCTGCGCGCCAACCGCGGGCCGCTGGTGATGGAGGTTAACGCCTCTCCGGGTCTTGAGGGGATTGAAACCACCAGCGGCGTTGATATCGCCGGGCATATGATTGCCTGGATTGAGCGCCAGGCGACGCCGGAATTTTGTCTGAAAATGGGCGGATAGCGCGCATTGATGACACTTTCATGGTATGCGCCGCGTTTTTTGCGTAAGCTATGACGTCGTTTTTCCACAGCAAGAGGTTACAGGTCATATGGATTCACTGGTCGTTCCGGGTCTTGATACGTTACGTCACTGGCTCGACGAATTAGGCATCAGCTTTTTTGAGTGTGATTCCTGCCAGGCATTGCACCTGCCGCATATGCAGAACTTCGACGGCATTTTTGACGCCAAGCTCGATCTGGTGGATAACGTGGTGCTCTTTTCCGCGCTGGCGGAGGTGAAGCCGTCCGCGCTGCTGGCGCTGGCTGCGGATCTCTCGGCGATTAACGCCAGTTCGCTGACCGCCAAAGCCTTCCTCGATGTCCAGGACGATAATCTGCCCAAGCTGGTAGTTTGTCAGGCGCTGCCGGTTGGCGTCGGTGTTACTATCGATCAGTTCGGCTGGTTCTTCCGCCTGGGCGAAGAGCAGATCTCAATGATTATCCTCGAAGCCGCGGCCAATCAGCTGCTGTATAAAGCCGATGAGGAAGAGGATCTCGCGGTGCAGGAGGTTCAGCACCACTTTCTTCACTAGCCCCGCCGATGAATAGCGCAGCCACTGCCAGAGCGGCTGCGTATTACACGCTTTTATTCTGCTTTTAGCCCGCCATTAAAGAATTTTTCACCGCCATTCTGCCGCTTTCGGCTTATCACGTAGACCCATATTGCATAAAAAATTGATAAAAGGCGTTATTTTACCTGGGCTATAGCCTCTTATTCTGGCTACAGTTATTCTGACGCTGCTTCCAGTTGCGGGCAACCATTCCGGGAGAGGTCCTCTCTCCTTTTCTTAGACAATGAAAAAATATGCATGATTTTTGCATGCGGATAATTGCGTATATTAAGTCCGTGGTTAACGGGCATGGAGAAGGAATAAGAGATATGACCGCCTTTGGTAAAAAATGGTTAACAGGTGTGATTACCGGCGCGCTGATGGCCGTCTCTGCCGGTTCGCTCGCCGCTGAACAGAAAACCCTGCACGTTTATAACTGGTCTGACTATATTGCCCCGGACACGGTGGCCGATTTTGAAAAAGAGACCGGCATTAAAGTGGTGTACGACGTTTTTGACTCCAACGAAGTGCTGGAAGGCAAACTGATGGCGGGCAGCACCGGTTTTGACCTGGTGGTACCGTCAGCCAGCTTCCTCGAACGCCAGCTGGCGGCGGGCGTGTTCCAGCCGCTGGATAAAAGCAAGCTGCCTAACTGGAAAAATCTCGACCCGGACGTCTTAAAGCTGGTGGCGAAGCACGACCCGGAAAACAAATATGCGATGCCGTATCTGTGGGCAACCACCGGGATTGGCTATAACGTCGATAAAGTGAAAGCCATCCTGGGTAAAGACGCGCCGCTGGATAGCTGGGATCTGGTGCTGAAGCCGGAAAACCTCGAAAAACTGAAAAGCTGCGGCGTCTCCTTCCTTGACGCACCGGAAGAGATTTTTGCCACCGTGCTCAACTACCTCGGTAAAGACCCGAACAGCACCAAGGCCAACGACTATAGCGGCCCGGCGACCGACCTGCTGCTCAAGCTGCGGCCGAACATCCGCTACTTCCACTCCTCGCAGTACATTAACGATCTGGCCAACGGCGATATCTGCGTCGCGATCGGCTGGGCGGGCGACGTATGGCAGGCCGCCAACCGCGCCAAAGAGGCGAAAAATGGCGTGAACGTCTCCTACTTTATTCCGAAAGAGGGGGCGATGGCGTTCTTTGACGTCTTCGCGATGCCGGCGGATGCGAAGAATAAAGATGAGGCCTATCAGTTCCTCAACTATCTGATGCGCCCTGAAGTTATCGCTAAGATCAGCGATCAGGTGTACTACGCCAACGGCAACAAGGCCTCAACGCCGCTGGTCAGCGAGGCCATCCGCAGCAATCCGGCGATTTATCCGCCGGCCGACGTGTTCGCCAAGCTGTTCACCCTGAAGGTTCAGGATCCGAAAATCGACCGCGTGCGCACCCGCGCGTGGACGAAGGTAAAAAGCGGGAAATAAAACCTGATGGCCCGGTTCGCCGGGCCTGAACAGGTGACGAGTAGCCGGAGTATTGCAGTATGTCCGGCTAAAAAAAATGCACCAGGATGGTGCAACTGCACGATAAAGAAAGAATGATGTATGGCAACCGGGCCATACGGTGGTGAGTTTTTGCCGGAGAGCGCTTAAGTGAATGACCTAATTTCCCGCCCACAAATGAAAGCCCCCAAAGCGCTTACCCCGCTGCTGGAAATCCGTAACCTGACCAAATCGTTCGATGGCCAGCACGCCGTCGATGACGTCAATCTCACTATTTATAAAGGCGAAATCTTCGCCCTGCTGGGCGCATCCGGCTGTGGGAAATCAACGCTGCTGCGCATGCTGGCGGGCTTTGAGCAGCCGACCGCCGGGCAGATTGTGCTGGATGGCGTCGACCTGTCGCGCGTCCCGCCGTACCAGCGGCCGATCAACATGATGTTTCAGTCCTACGCCCTGTTCCCCCATATGACGGTGGAGCAGAACATCGCCTTTGGCCTGAAGCAGGACAAGCTGCCGAAGGCCGAAATCACCAGCCGGGTGCAGGAGATGCTGGCGCTGGTGCATATGCAGGAGTTTGCGAAGCGCAAGCCGCACCAGCTGTCCGGCGGCCAGCGTCAGCGCGTGGCCCTGGCCCGCAGCCTGGCAAAAAGGCCGAAGCTGCTGCTGCTCGACGAACCGATGGGCGCGCTGGATAAAAAGCTGCGCGACCGGATGCAGCTGGAGGTGGTGGACATCCTCGAACGCGTGGGGGCGACCTGCGTGATGGTGACCCACGATCAGGAAGAGGCGATGACTATGGCCGGGCGTATTGCGATCATGAATCGCGGTAAGTTTGTGCAGATCGGCGAACCTGAGGAGATCTACGAGCACCCGACCACCCGCTACAGCGCGGAGTTTATCGGCTCGGTCAACGTCTTCGAAGGGCTGGTGCAGGAGCGGCTGGAAGATGGCCTGGTGCTGAAGTCGCCGGGGCTGGTGCATCCGCTCAAGGTCGACCCTGATGCTTCCGTCGTCGATAACGTGCCGGTGTGGGTCGCCCTGCGTCCGGAGAAAATCATGCTCTGCGACGAGCCGCCGGCGGATGGTTATAACTTTGCCGTCGGAGAAGTGATCCACATTGCCTACCTCGGCGATCTGTCTATCTACCACGTGCGTCTGCAAAGCGGGCAGATGCTCAGCGCCCAGCTGCAGAATGAACATCGTCATCGCAAAGGCGCGCCAACCTGGGGCGATGAGGTCCGTTTATGCTGGGACGCGGACAGCTGCGTCGTTCTGACGGTGTAAGGAGAGGGCGATGAGTACATTAGAACCACCGGCAGGGGCGAAAAAACCGGACGCCGTGACGCCGTGGCTGACGCGCCTGCAAATGGCCCACGGCCGCAAGCTGGTGATTGCGTTGCCGTATCTGTGGATGACGCTGCTGTTTCTGCTGCCGTTCCTGATCGTCTTTAAAATCAGCCTCGCAGAGATGGCGCGGGCTATTCCGCCCTATACCGACCTGCTGGAGTGGGCCGACGGTCAGTTGACGGTCACCCTTAATCTGGCGAACTTCCTGCAGCTAACCGACGATCCGCTCTACTTTGAGGCCTATCTGCAGTCGCTACAGGTGGCCGGGATCTCAACGTTCTGCTGCCTGCTGCTGGGCTATCCGCTGGCGTGGGCGGTGGCGCACAGCAGGCCGTCAACGCGCAATATCCTGCTGCTGCTGGTGATCCTGCCGTCGTGGACCTCGTTCTTAATCCGCGTGTATGCGTGGATGGGGCTGTTGAAAAGCAACGGCGTGCTGAATAACTTTCTGCTGTGGCTGGGGGTCATCGACCAGCCGCTGGAGATACTGCACACCAACCTGGCGGTCTATATCGGCATTGTTTACGCCTACCTGCCGTTTATGGTGCTGCCCATTTATACCGCGCTGACGCGGATCGACTACTCGCTGGTGGAAGCGTCGCTGGATCTGGGCGCCCGTCCGCTGAAAACCTTCTTCCAGGTGATCGTGCCGTTGACCAAAGGCGGGATTATCGCCGGTTCGATGCTGGTGTTTATTCCGGCCGTGGGCGAGTTTGTTATCCCGGAGCTGCTCGGCGGCCCGGACAGCATCATGATCGGCCGGGTGCTGTGGCAGGAGTTCTTTAACAACCGCGACTGGCCGGTGGCGTCGGCGGTGGCCATTGTGATGCTGCTGCTGCTAATCGTGCCGATTATGTGGTTCCACAAGCATCAGCAAAAACAGATAGGGGAACACGGATGAGTGATTTGCCGGTAGTACGTTCGCCGTGGCGAATTTTGATCCTCGTGATTGGGTTTACCTTCCTGTATGCGCCGATGCTGATGCTGGTGATCTACTCGTTCAACAGCTCGAAGCTGGTGACCGTGTGGGCCGGTTGGTCAACGCGCTGGTATGGCGTGCTGTTCCACGACGATGCGATGATGAGCGCCGTGGGCCTGAGCCTGACTATCGCCACCTGCGCGGCAACGGCGGCGGCGGTCCTCGGCACGATCGCCGCGGTGGTGCTGGTGCGCTTTGGCCGCTTTCGCGGGTCGAGCGGCTTTGCGTTTATGATCACCGCGCCGCTGGTGATGCCGGATGTCATCACCGGGCTGTCGCTGCTGCTGCTCTTCGTGGCGCTGGGACACGCGATTGGCTGGCCGTCGGATCGCGGGATGCTGACCATCTGGCTGGCGCACGTGACCTTCTGTACCGCCTACGTCGCGGTGGTGATCTCGTCGCGGCTGCGCGAGCTGGATCACTCCATCGAGGAGGCGGCGATGGATCTGGGCGCCGCGCCGCTGAAGGTGTTTTTCATCATCACGCTGCCGATGATCATGCCGGCGGTGATTTCCGGCTGGCTGCTGGCCTTCACCCTGTCGCTGGACGATCTGGTAATTGCCAGCTTTGTTTCCGGCCCTGGCGCCACCACGCTGCCGATGCTGGTGTTCTCCAGCGTGCGCATGGGCGTCAATCCGGAAATTAACGCCCTGGCGACGCTTATCCTCGGCGTGGTCGGGATTGTTGGTTTTATCGCCTGGTATTTGATGGCCCGCGCAGAAAAGCAGCGAGTACGCGATATCCAGCGTGCAAGACGCGGCTGAAGCCCCTAAAATCGATAGCAAGACCTGGTGCCGGCGTCGCGATTGCGCGACGCCGTTTTCATGGAAGACTTAACCGTTGGGATTGTTTACAAAAACTCGCTCCTCTCATGCTCGCCTGAACGTCCCTGCGCTGGTGCAGGTGGCGGCGTTCGCCATTATTTTAATCCGCGCCCTCGACCTGCTGATGATCCTCAATCAGCTTGGCGTGCGGGGGATCGGTGAGTTTATCCATCGTAGCGTGCAGACGTGGCCCCTGACGCTGGTCTTCTGCGCCAGCCTGCTGCTGGTGTTTATTGAAATCTGGTGCGCGTTCTCCCTGGTCAAAGGGCTGAACCGGGCGCGCTGGATCTATCTACTGGCGCAAATTATCGTCAGCGCCTATCTGTGGGCCGCCTCGCTGGGCTACGGCTACCCGGAACTGTTTAGCATTGCCGGCGAATCGAAGCGGGAAATTTTCCGTTCGCTGGTGCTGCAGAAGCTGCCCGATCTGCTGGTGCTGCTGCTGCTGTTTGTCCCGGCATCGTGCCGACGCTTTTTCCGACTGCAATAACGGTGATACAATCCCCGCCCCTGATTTTTGGAAGGTCTTTTTATGCACTGCGCACTCTATGACGCGGGCCGCTGTCGCTCCTGTCAGTGGCTGGAACTGCCGTTGGAACAACAGACTCGCCGATAAAATGGCCGATCTGCGATCGCTGCTGGCAGAACGCCCGGTGACGACGTGGTGCGAACCGGTCTCCGGCCCGGAAACCGGCTTTCGCAATAAGGCCAAGATGGTGGTTAGCGGCAGCGTTGAGCGCCCGCTGCTCGGCATGCTGCACCGCGATGGCAACCCTGAAGACCTCACCGATTGTCCGCTCTACCCGGCAAGTTTTGCGCCGGTCTTCGCGCTGCTGAAACCGTTTATCGCCCGCGCCGGCCTCACCCCTTATCAGGTGGCCCGCCGGCGCGGGGAGCTGAAGTATCTGCTGCTCACCGAAAGCCGGCTCGACGGCGGCATGATGCTGCGTTTCGTGCTGCGCTCCGAGACGAAGCTCGCCCAGCTGCGCGCCGCGCTGCCGTGGCTGCAGGCGCAGCTGCCGCAGCTGAAGGTGATTACCGCCAATATTCAGCCGGTGCATATGGCGATTATGGAAGGGGAGCAGGAGATTTTCCTCACCCCGCAGCAGGCGCTGGCGGAGCGCTTTAACGACGTACCGCTGTGGATCCGCCCGCAAAGCTTCTTTCAAACCAACCCCGCGGTCGCCAGCCGGCTGTACGCCATCGCCCGGGAGTGGGTGCGCCAGCTGCCGGTGGATCACATGTGGGATCTGTTCTGCGGCGTCGGCGGTTTCGGCCTGCACTGCGCCACCCCGCAGATGCGGCTGACCGGCATCGAGATTGCGCCGGAGGCCATCGCCTGCGCGCGGCAGTCCGCCGCCGAGCTGGGACTCAGCAACCTCCGCTTCCAGGCGCTGGACTCCACCCGCTTTGCCACCGGCGAGGGCGAAGTTCCGCAGCTGGTGCTGGTGAACCCGCCGCGCCGCGGAATTGGCAGCGAGCTGTGCGACTACTTAAGCCGCATGGCTCCGCCCTATATTATCTACTCCAGCTGCAACGCCCGCACGATGGCCAATGATATCGCCCGGCTGGCGGGCTATCGCGCCGAGCGGGTGCAGCTGTTCGATATGTTCCCCCATACCGCGCACTATGAAGTGCTGACGCTGCTGGTCCGCGAAGTTTAAACAAAATGTGAACTCTTCTGCCGGCCAAAATCGGGTAAGCTTTGCAATAAGAGCATGATATTAGCGGAGCGGCACCGGTGGCGAAGAAAATCCTGTTAGTTGAAGATGACGATGATATTGCTGCCCTGCTGCGCCTGAATTTGCAGGACGAGGGGTATCAGATTGTCCACGTGGCGGACGGCGCGCAGGCCCTGGCGCTGCTGGAAAAAAGCCCCTGGGATGCGGTGATCCTCGACCTGATGCTGCCGAACGTTGACGGGCTGGAGATCTGCCGGCGCATCCGTCAGATGACCCGCTATCTGCCGGTGATCATCATCAGCGCCCGATCCAGCGAAATCCAGCGCGTGCAGGGGCTGGAGATGGGGGCGGATGATTATCTGGCCAAGCCTTTCTCCGTTCTGGAGCTTATTGCCCGCGTCAAAGCGGTGTTCCGCCGCCAGGAGGCGATGGGGCTCAATCTGCTGAACGATGCCGGGCGCATCGCCTGCCACGGCCTCAATATCGACCCGCTGTCGCGCGAGGTCAGGCTACGCGGCGAACCGGTCGATTTGACCCCGCGCGAGTTCGATCTGCTGTACTACTTCGCCCGTCATCCGGGAGAGGTCTTTTCCCGTCTGGCCCTGCTCGACAGCGTCTGGGGCTATCAGCACGAAGGCTATGAGCATACGGTCAATACCCATATCAACCGCCTGCGCAGCAAAATCGAGCGCGAGCCGACGGAGCCTGAAATTATCCTCACCGTGTGGGGGAAGGGCTATAAGTTTGCCGTGGAGCGTAAAGAGGTGGGGCAATGATGCGTCGTCTCAGCCTGAGCCAGCGCCTGGCGCTGGTCTTCACCTCGCTGCTGCTGCTCTGCGCGGCGGCGGTGTGTCTCGTTCAGCTCTATACCAGCGCCCAGTACGGTAACGCGATGGTGCAGCGCCTTTCCGCCGGGCTGGCGCAGCAGATTGTCGCCCGCGAGCCGCTGCTGGATGCGCAGGGGCAGGTCGATCGCCGGGCGCTGAAGCCGCTGTTCGATCGGCTTATGGTTTTTAACCCCAGCGTTGAGCTCTATCTGGTCTCCCCCGACGGCGAGCTGTTAGCCGATGCCGCGCCGCCGGGCCATATCAAACGCCAGCGCATTGATCTGGCGCCGGTGCAGGCGTTCCTCTCCGGCGCCGCGTGGCCGATCTACGGCGACGATCCCCGCAGCCTCGGACAGCAGAAAGTCTTTAGCGCCGCGCCGTTGCGCCTTGAGGGCCAGCTGCGCGGCTATCTCTACATTGTTCTGCAGGGGGAAACCTTTAACGAGTCTGGCGGCAACCGCCTGGCAGAAGACGCTGTGGAGCCTGCTGCTGTGGACGCTGCTACTGGTGGCCCTGTTTGGTCTGCTGGCGGGAGGGCTGGCGTGGTTCTGGGTCACGCGGCCGGTGCGTCAGTCTGACTGCCCAGGTGGCGATCTCCGGCCCGGACAGCATGGTGGCGATCAAAGCCCTGGCGGCGCAGGCGCCCGACCCGCATCCCGGGAATGAGGTGGCGATTCTGCATAATCGCTTTATTGAGCTGTCCCGGCAGATTGCCGAACAGTGGGATCGGCTGGCCGATAGCGACCGCCAGCGGCGCGAGTTTATCGCTAATATCTCCCACGATCTGCGCACGCCGCTGACCTCGCTGCTTGGCTATCTGGAGACGCTGACGCTGAAGGCCGACCGGCTCAACGCCGAGGATCGCCAGCAGTATCTGAATATCGCGCTGCGCCAGGGCAATAAGGTTCGCCATTTGTCGCAGCAGCTGTTTGAGCTGGCCCGGCTGGAACACGGCGGCATCAAGCCGCAGCCGGAAAAATTTATCTTCGCCGAGCTGGTTCAGGACGTCGCGCAGAAGTTCGATTTGACCATTGCCACCCGCGGCATCGGTTTACAGCTTTCGCTGGCCGAGGGATTGCCGCCGGTGGTGGCCGATCTCTCGATGATGGAGCGGGTGCTGACGAATTTACTCGATAACGCCATTCGCCACACGCCGGAAGGAGGGCTGATTCGCCTGACGGCGCGCCAGCAGGCGTCGCAGATCGTCGTTGAGGTGGCGGACAGCGGCCCCGGCGTCGCCAGCGAGCTGCGGGCAACTCTCTTTGAACGTCCTTCGGTGCTTGAGCCTGGCCAGCGCCGGGAGTCTACGGGGGGATTAGGGCTGATGATCGTGCGCCGCATGCTGCAGGCTGCACGGGGGCGATATTCGTCTGCAGGAGGCCGCGACAGGGGCCAGCTTCCGCTTTACCCTGCCGCTGTAAGGTTCTCCCGGCTGTCCGCTTCGGCGTTCACGCCCGGGGCCGGGAGCGGCTGCGCTTACTCAGGGAACCACTGGCTGCTGATTTTCTGATAGGTGCCGTCCGCTTTAATCGCTTTCAGGGCGCTATTCAGCTTCTCCAGCAGCGCTTTGTTATCCGGACGTACCGCGATCCCAAGGCCGGTACCGAAGTACTGCGCATCGGTCACTTTCGGCGTGGCGGCGCCCAGCTGCGGGTTGGTTTTCAGCCACTCGTTGACCACCGCGGTATCGCCAAATACGCCATCAATACGGCCGTTTTTCAGGTCGATAAATGCATTCTGATAGCTGTCATAGGCGACGGTTTTCACTTCCGGATGCTTATCCTGCAGGTATTTCTGATGAGTCGTGCCGTTTTCCATGCCGATACGTTTGCCTTTCAGATCGGCAAATGAGTGGAAGGCATCTTTTTTGGCGATAACCAGCGCGGAGTTGGCGTAGTACGGTTCGGTGAACGACACCTGCTTGCTGCGCTCCGGGGTAATGTCCATGCCGGAAATCACCGCATCATATTTTTTAAATTTTAGCGCCGGGATCAGGCTGTCGAAGGCATGGTTGGTAAAGGTGCACTCCGCCTGCATCTGCTGGCACAGCGCTTTCGCCAGGTCGAGATCGAAGCCAACGATCTGATTATTGGCATCCATGGATTCAAACGGAGGATAGGTTGCGGAGACGCCAAAGCTGATTTTTTCTGCGCCAACGGCGCCAAATGCGAAAGTGGAAAGCAGTGCAGCCAGAACTAACTTTTTCATCGTCGAACTCCCGTCGGTCAATCTTATGATGTTGTGCCGTGTTTGCGGCCGGGTTTCACAATGCCATTAAATGAATTTATATTCAATAAAGATGTATAAGTATTTTTATTTATGTAAAAAAAGACGGGTAAGTCATCATCCTTACCCGTCCTGCTATTTACTAATTATGCATTTATCAACGTTAGCTGCGACGCTCAAATGCCAGCGCTCTGTGCTCCACCAGACGCATTAGCAGCGTCAGCAGGCCGTTGACGATCAGGTATACGATACCGGCCGCGCCGAAGACCATCACGTCGTAGGTCCGTCCGTACAGCAGACTGGCTGTGGCCCATCACCTCCATCAGCGTGATGGTATAAGCCAGCGAAGTACTTTTGAAGACCAGCACCACTTCGTTGGAGTAGGAGGAGAGGGCGCGCTTAAAGGCGTACGGCAGCAGGATCGCCAGCGTGTCCTTCTTGCTCATCCCCAGCGCGCCGCAGGACTGCCACTGACCCTCAGGAATGGCGCGGATCGCGCCATAAAACAGCTGGGTGGTATAGGCGGCGCTGTTTAGCGACAGGGCAATCAGGGCGCACAGCCACGGCTCAGAAATCAGATGCCACAGCACCGGGTACTCCTGCAGTGTCGGAAACTGCCCCGGACCGTAGTAAATCAGGAAGATCTGCACCAGCAGCGGCGTCCCGGTAAAGAGCGTGATATACCCGCGTATAATCCATACCAGCCCCGGCGTTTTCAGCGTCAGGATGATGGTAAAGATCAGCGACAGAATCAGCGCGACGACGATCGAGGCCGCCGTCAGCGTCAGGCTGGTATGCAGCCCTTTGAGCAGTTCTGGTAAGTAGTCGAGCATCAGCCAGGTCTCCGTTCGAAGCGCGTCGCACGCTGGTCAATACGTTTGAGAATGTACTGACTGAGCAGAGTGATAACCAGGTAGATTGCCGCCGCGATGATGTACCAGTTAAACGGCTCCTGGGTGCGGGTGGCAATGCTCTTGGTTTGCAGCATCAGGTCGTTAACGCTGATTAAGCTGACCAGGGCGGTATCTTTTAGCAGCACCAGCCACTGGTTGCCGAGCCCCGGCAGGGCGTGGCGCCACATTTGCGGCATCACCAGGCGGAAGAAAATCGCGCTTTTCGACAGCCCCAGCGCCTGGCCCGACTCCCACTGCCCCTGCGGCACCGCTTTCAGCGCGCCGCGCAGGGTTTGCGAAGCGTAGGCGGCGTACAGCAGCGACAGCGCCACCGCGCCGCACAGGAACGGGCTGACGTCGAAGTTGTCAATCTGCATCTGCACCGGAATCTGCGCAAAGCCGAGATTGATGGTGAAGCCGTCAGAGAGCGTGAGCAGCAGCTGGGAAGAGCCGAAATAGATAAACAGAACCACCAGAATTTCCGGCAGCCCGCGCAGAATCGTCACCACGCCGGTGGTCAGCCACGCCAGCGGGCGCCATTTGACCGACTCCAGCACGGCAAACAGCATCGCCAGGGCGAGGCCGATAATCAGCGCGCAAACGGCAAGGCCGACGGTCATCCCGGCGGCGCTTGCTAATGGAAAAAGTTCGTTCATTGAGGGTTACTTCTGAAACCATTTGCTATAGATGGTCTGGTAAGTCCCATCTTTTTTCACTTTTTCCAGCGCAGCGTTAAATTTCTGCTGCAGCTCGGTATTGCCCTGACGAAGCGCAATGCCAAGGCCGGTACCGAAGTAGTCTTTATCCGTCACCTTATCGCCCACCGCCGCCAGCTTCGGATTGCTCTTCAGCCATTCGGTGACCACGGCGTTGTCGCCAAATACGGCATCAATGCGGCCGTTTTGCAGATCCAGCTTCGCATTCTGGTAGCTGTCGTACGGAACGGTGGTGATTTCCGGATGCTTATCGTTAATAAACTTCTGGTGGGTGGTCCCGTTCTGGACGCCGACCTTTTTGCCCTTCAGCTGTTCGATGCTGGTAAATTTGCCCTGCTGGCCAACGAACAGCGCGGAGTTTTCATAGTAAGGCGTGGTGAACAGCACCTGCTTTTCGCGCTCCGGCGTGATATCCATCCCGGCCATCACCGCGTCGAAGCGGCGGAATTTCAGTCCGGGGATCAGGCTGTCGAACGCCTGGTTGGTAAAGGTGCAGGTGGCATCGATCTCTTTACACAGCGCGTTAGCCAGATCGACGTCGAAACCGACGATTTTGTTGTTGGCGTCGGTCGTTTCAAACGGAGGATAGGACGCCTCGGTGGCAAAACGGATGGTCTGGGCTGCGGTAGCAGAAAGGCTCATGCTGGCCAGAAGCGCGGCAATCAGTACTTTTTTCATCGTCATTTCCCCGAAAAACATCAATGTGAAAGATAGTTTTTAAACGCGTCGGTCTGCGGATGCGCGAAGCAATCCGCATTCCCTTGTTCAACGATATGGCCATTTTCCATATACACCACGCGGCTGGCCGTTTTACGCGCCACTTCCACTTCGTGGGTCACGATGACCTGCGTAATGCCGGTGCCCGCCAGCTCGCGGATAATGCTGACGATCTGGGCGGTAATTTCCGGATCGAGCGCCGCCGTTGGCTCATCAAACAGCAGCACCTGCGGCTCCATCATCAGCGCGCGCGCAATGGCCACGCGCTGCTGCTGGCCGCCGGAGAGGTGCAGAGGATAGCGGTCGCTGTAGGGTTTCAGGCGTAAACGTTCCAGCAGCTTCCCGGCGCGGTCCAGAGCACTCTCTTTGCTGAGACCCAGCACCCGGCAGGGGGCTTCAATCAGGTTTTGCTGCACGGTCAGGTGCGGCCACAGATTATACTGCTGGAAAACCATACCGACGTTCTGGCGCAGCTCACGGATGGCTTTGTCAGACGGCGCTTTGGTAAAGTCGAAGTGGTTACCGGCGATATGTAACGTACCGGAACGCGGCATCTCCAGCAGGTTGAGTACGCGAAGCAGCGAGCTTTTCCCGGCGCCGCTCGGGCCGAGCAGTACCAGCGTCTCCCCCTGCGGGCAATCCAGCGTGATGTCGAACAGCGCCTGGTGCGCGCCGTAGAAGCAGTTAATGCCGTTTAGTTTAATACTCATCTGGGCAGTCTGATACGAATAGCTATTGAGGCCGCAAATACTACCTTTGACAGAATAGTTATGCAATATTTATGCGTTAAAAGTTAAATGTGACCCGCATTTACCTCTAAACTTAGCACAAAATATGGGTTAGTGGGGGCGACGGGAGTAAATGTCGGCATTACCGCATGAAATACCGACATTTTACCGGGGTTATCGGTTTTGTAGAGCAGGTTCAGCGCCCTTATCCGCGTTTTTCGAGACCCTGTTGCAGTGAACCCGCCGGAGCGTGGGCGTTAATGCCGAGGTAGCGAACGTCATCTACCGCCCAGCACTGGCCTTCCTGAATCATCAGCACCTCATCTTTCCAGGTTTTGCTGCCCTGTTTTAACTCAACGCGTAGCGGAATATTGCGCGCATCGCGGTTCGGAATGGTTGAGGCGCTGGCGACTTCCGCGCTATCGGCCGGGGTAGCCGAGCTGGAGAACGGGTTGGACTGCAGCACTGCGCTGCGTGACGGATCCTGGCGCGCGTCGTCGAGCAGCTTCGCCAGATCGTCGCTCAGATAGGGGCGCAGCGCGGTCAGGTCGTGATTACGCTGTTGGATTTGAACATCGTAAAACTTCTGCGCCACTTCATCCGGGCCGCCTTCGATGCAGGCGCCGCTGCGGGTGCCGTTATCTTTATAGGCCGGCGTGACGGTGGTACAGGCGCTCAGTGCCAGTGCGCAGGGGAGAAGTAAAGCAACGAGTTTGTAGCGCATGATGATTTCCTTATAAGCTCACTACGTTAAAATAACCATTCAAGCATAGCGTATCGATACGGGAATGTGCTTGACTCTCAGAGCTAACACCTTGAACGCTAAAGAAGGAGCTTTATGATGCAATTTTCCACTACCCCAACCCTCGAAGGGCAGCCTATCGTGAAATACTGCGGCGTCGTGACCGGAGAGGCGATCCTCGGCGCGAACGTGTTTCGCGACTTCTTCGCCAGCATCCGCGATATCGTCGGCGGCCGCGCGGGGTCCTATGAAAAAGAGTCTGCGCAAGGCGCGGGAGATCGCATTCGGAGAAATGGGCGAGCAGGCAAAAGCGCTGGGCGCCAACGCGGTAGTCGGTATTGATATCGATTATGAGACGGTGGGCAAGGATGGCAGTATGCTGATGGTCACCGTCAGCGGCACGGCGGTGCAGACCCGGTGAGGATGCGCCCTGGCCTGAGCGTGTCGCTGCTGGCGCTGCTGCTGGCGGGCTGCGCGGCGGAAAAGGGAATTATCGATCGCGACGGCTACCAGCTGGATACCCGCCATCCGGCGCAGGCCGCCTACCCGCGGGTGAAGATCCTGGTCATTCACTATACCGCCGATGATTTTGACGTCTCGCTGGCGACCCTGACCGATAACCAGGTGAGCTCCCACTACCTGATCCCTGAACGGCCGCCGCTGCACCACGGCAAGCCGCGCATCTGGCAGCTGGTGCCGGAGGAGGAGCTGGCCTGGCATGCCGGGATTAGCTTCTGGCGCGGCAGCACGCGGATTAACGACACCTCGATCGGCATTGAGCTGGAGAACCGCGGCTGGCAGAAAGCGGCGGGGGTGAAAAGCTTTACGCCGTTTAATCCGCCGCAGATTGATGCGCTGATTCCCCTGGCAAAAGATATTATCGCCCGCTACCACATTGCGCCGCAAAACGTGGTGGCCCATGCCGATATTGCGCCTCAGCGTAAGGACGACCCCGGGCCGCTGTTCCCCTGGCGGCGGCTGGCTGAGCAGGGGATTGGCGCCTGGCCGGATGCCGACCGGGTGGCATTTTATCTCAACGGTCGCCCGACCTGGCAGCCGGTCGATAGCGCAGAGCTGCTGGATCTACTCGCCCGCTACGGCTATCAGGTGACGCCGGAGATGACGCCAGCGCAGCAGAAACGGGTGATTATGGCCTTTCAGATGCATTTCCGGCCGGCGCGCTGGGATGGCGTCGCCGATGCGGAAACCCAGGCCATCGCCGAGGCGCTGCTGGAGAAATACGGTCAGGGTTAATTCGACGCTAGCGGTGCAGCTTGCCGTGGTCTTTCAGCCAGGCCGCGGTGCGGATAATCCCCTCATCGAGGGTCACCACCGGCCGGTAGCCCAGCTCTTCCTCTGCGCGGGAAATATCGAGGGTAAAATCAAAGTTCAGCTTGGAGACGCCGTAGTGGGTAAAGGCCGGCTCCCTGGCTGACTTGTTGCCAAAATGCTCCATGCTGCGGGCGATGATATCCAACATCGGATAGGGGACCGAGCGGATACGGCACTTTATTCCCAGCTCATCAATCAGCTTTTGCACGATGCTGCGCAGGGTGCGCGGTTCGCCGTTGGTGATATTCCACGCCCGGGAGGAAGGCAGGTGGTCGCACTGCGGCTGGCTGGCCAGCCACATCGCGTGCACCGCATTCTCATAGTAGGTCATATCGACCAGCGCGCTGCCGCCGCGGGGCAGCAGCACGCTGCCGTAGTGCTGCATCATCTGCGCAAGGCGGGGGATGAACACTTTGTCATGAGCGCCGAACAGACTCTGCGGGCGCAGAATGGCAAAGCGGGTATTGGGGTTCGCCTGGGCCAGCAGATTAATCACCTCTTCGCTCGCCGCCTTGCTGCGGGCAAACTCGTTGGCAAAGCGCTGCGGGCGGAAATCCTCCCGTACCTCGTGGTGGTGGTGATAATCAAAATAGAGCGAAGGGGAGGAGATATGAACGAAGTTGCGTACGCCCCAGGCCACGGCCCATTCACCGAGGCGACGGGTGGCGCGGACGTTGGCTAAATCGAAGGCCTGCTGGGTGCCCCACGGCGAGGTGAAGCTTGAGCAGTGCCATAGGGTATCGATACCGGCGAGCATCACCTTGGCCTGGGATGAAACCAGTTCGGTTAAATCTGCGGGGACAAACTCGGCGCCCATTTTGCTCAGAAGCTTGCCCATCGCTTCGTTTCGCCCGGTCGCTCTTACGCTGATGCCTTTATTACGCAGATATTCCACCGCGTTGCGGCCTAACCCGCTGGTCGCACCGGTAACCAGTACCTTCATATCAACCTACTGTCCCAGAAAAGAATTTCGTGCGCATTTTTCCGTGATTCTCCTCACGATGCAATGAGAATGATAGCAGAATGACGTACATACTTCCTATTTGACTGTGATTTGCTCTGCCAGCCGGGCAATACGCCGCGCCATGCCGCGAAAGATAAACAGATGGGCGGGGATCATCAGCAGCCAGTAGAACAGCCCCGGCATACCGTGGGGATGCCACCAGGCCCGGACGTCCAGCTCGCGGTGCTCGCCTTTATCGTTGAGGGTAAAGCTCAGGCGCCCCAGGCCGGGCGCCTTCATGCCGAAGAGTAAGGTGAGTTGTTTTTCCGGTTCGACAATAATCACCTTCCAGTCTGTCTACCGCGTCGCCGGTTTGCAGGAGGTCGCGCGACGGACGGCCTTTCGCCAGGCGATGGCCCACCAGCAGGTCCATGGCGCCGCGAATTTTCCACAGCGCGTTGCCGAAGAAGTAGCCCTCTTTGCCGCCGATTTGGTTGACGACCTGCCAGATCGCCGCCGCGCTGGCGGAGCTGCTGACCGTACAGCCGGCCTGCTTAGGGTAGTAGCCATATTCCGGGCGCCAGCGGGCGAAGGCCTGGGCGTCGCAGCCCCAGTCGCTGGAGTTAACGAGCTGCTCCTCTTCTTTCAGCGTGCGGCGCACGGCTTCGTCAAATGAGATTAGCTTTTGGGGGATCAGCGCCCGCAGCATGCGATCGTCGGCGATCAGATCGTGCTTCAGCCCCTGAATCAGCGCCTTCGCGATGGTGGGCGGCACCGAGGTAATCACGTTGAGGAACCACACCGAAATCCAGCGGGTGGGAAAAGGGATCGGGATCAGCAGGCGATGCCTGCCGCTGACCGCCATAAAGCGGGTGAACTGCTGCTGATAGCTTAACACTTCCGGTCCGGCGGCTTCGAAGACCCGATGTTCGCTGGCCGGGTGGTTGAGCAGTTGCACCAGATAATAGAGCAGATTTTCCAGATCGATCGGCGTGGTGCGCGAGCGCACCCTGCGAGGAGGGGTTAAAACCAGCAGGTTGTAGACCATATCGCGCATCACCTCGAACGCGGCGGAGCCGGCGCCCACTATGATGCCCGCTCGCAGCTCGGTGACCGGCACGCCGGATTCGCGCAGAACGTCGGCGGTAACCTGCCTGGCGCGCAGATGGTCCGACTGCTGCTCCGCCGGCACCTGCAGCGAGCTGAGAAATATCAGTCTGCTTTACCGACGTCGCGCGCAGCGCGTCGCGCACGTTTTGCGCCACCTCGCGTTCGTGGCGAATAAAGTCGCCGCCTTCGCCCATGCCGTGCACCAGATAGTAAACGGTATCCGCCTGCGCCAGCAGGGCCGGCAGCCCCTGGGGGCGGGTCAGGTCAATGGCATGACAGCTCACCCCCGGGAGATTGCGTTTCTTGAGCCGCTCAACGTGGCGCGCCGCCGCCAGCACCGAATAACCGCGTTCGCTTAATGCCTGCACCAGATGCTGGCCGATGTAGCCGCTGGCGCCGAGCACCAGAATAGGTTGCGACACGCCAGACTCCTTAGCGGTTTAAAAATTCCTGCCAGTGGCCAACGACCTCCGCCAGCTGCTGACGATTGACGTCGATGTGGGTAACCAGCCGCACAATCGGCGAGGCGTTGATCAGCACGCCGCGCTGCTGCATAAACGCGCCCAGCGCCGGGGCCTGCTCATCGCCAACGCGCACGAACAGCATATTGGTGTCGTGGCGGGTCACCTCAGCGCCGATGGCGCGCAGCTCCGCGGCCATCCACGCGGCGTTGTCGTGGTCTTCCTGCAGGCGGGCGACGTTATTTTGCAACGCGTACAGGCCTGCAGCCGCCAGAATTCCGGCCTGGCGCATGCCGCCGCCGACCATTTTACGCCAGCGGATGGCGCGGCGAATGTAGTCGTGGCTGCCGACCAGCAGCGAGCCCACCGGCGTTCCCAGCCCCTTCGAGAGGCAGATAGTGAAGGAGTCGCAGTATTGGGCGATATCGCGCAGCTCGCAGCCGTAATCCACCACCGCGTTAAAGATGCGCGCGCCGTCAACGTGCAGCGCCAGGCCGCGCTCGCGGGTAAACTCCCACGCCTCCCTGAGGTATTCGCGCGGCAGCACCTTGCCGTTGTGGGTATTTTCAAGGCTCAGCAGGCGAGTAGGGGCAAAATGGACATCGTCAGGCTTAATCTTTGCCGCCACTTTATCCAGCGGCAGGGTGCCGTCCGCCGCCGCGTCAATGGGCTGCGGCTGAATGCTGCCGAGCACCGCCGCGCCGCCGGCTTCGTACAGATAGTTGTGCGCGCCCTGGCCGACGATATACTCTTCGCCGCGCTGACAGTGGCTCAGCAGGCCCACCAGATTCGCCTGGGTGCCGGACGGCAGGAACAGCGCCGCCTCTTTCCCGGCCAGCTCCGCGGCGTAGCGCTGGAGCTCGTTAACGGTCGGGTCGTCGCCATAAACGTCGTCGCCGACCGGGGCTGACAGCATGGCGTCCAGCATGGCGCGCCCCGGACGGGTTACGGTATCACTGCGGAGATCTATCACGGCATTTCCTTGTTAATGTTTCATCCTTCACGCTGTATCCGCGTTAGCCGCGTAAATCACCCCGGCGGGGCCTTCGATGCACCATGAATGATGTTGTGTGGGCTCAAAAGGATGTTTTACCTGAGCCAGTTGGTTTTCGCCAGTTCGATAACTTCATCCCCGCGTCCGCTGATGATCGCGCGCAGCATATACAGGCTGAAGCCCTTAGCCTGATCCAGCTTAATTTGCGGGGGGATCGCCAGCTCTTCCCTGGCGACCACCACGTCGACCAGCACCGGGCCCTCGGTGCTAAATGCGGTTTGCAGGGCTTCGTCGACCTCGGAGGCCTTTTCGACGCGAATGCCCTTAATGCCGCAGGCTTCGGCGATGCGGGCGAAGTTCGTGTCGTGCAGCTCGGTGCCGTCGGTCAGGTAGCCCCCGGCCTTCATCTCCATCGCCACAAATCCCAGCACGCTGTTGTTAAAAATTACGATTTTTACCGGCAGTTTCATCTGCGCCAGCGAGAGGAAGTCGCCCATCAGCATGCTGAAGCCGCCGTCGCCGCACATCGCGACGACCTGCCGCTCCGGCGCCGTTGCCTTGGCGCCAATCGCCTGCGGCATCGCGTTGGCCATTGAGCCGTGGTTAAACGAGCCGATCAGCCGGCGCCTGCCGTTCATTTTCAGATAGCGCGCGGCCCAGACGGTTGGCGTGCCGACGTCGCAGGTGAAAATGGCGTCGTCAGCGGCGAAGCGGCTAATCTGCTGCGCCAGGTATTGGGGATGAATGACCTTATCGCTCGGCTGAGCCAGATCGTCGAGCCCCTTACGCGCCTCGCGGTAGTGCTCAAGCGCTTTGTCGAGGAAGCGGCGATCCGTCTTCTCTTCCAGATGCGGCAGCAGCGCTTTTAAAGTCGATTTAATATCGCCGACCAGCGCCATATCGACTTTACTGTGCGCGCCGATGCTGCCGGGATTGATATCAATTTGAATAATTTTTGCGCTGCTGGGGTAGAAAGGCCGATAGGGGAACTGGGTGCCGAGAAGCACCAGGGTATCGGCGTTCATCATGGTGTGGAAGCCGGACGAGAAGCCGATCAGCCCGGTCATCCCGACATCATAAGGGTTGTCGTACTCAACGTGCTCCTTGCCGCGCAGGGCGTGGACGATAGGGGCCTTGAGCTTAGCGGCAAACTCCACCAGCTCCGCATGGGCTCCGGCGCAGCCGCTACCGCACATCAGGGCGATGTTGCTGGAGTAGCGCAGCAGCTGCGCCAGGCGAGCGAGCTCTTCCGCCGGCGGTGTCACCTCCGGCAGCGGGGCGGAGTACCAGTGGCTGCTGGCGCCTTCCGGGGCGGCCTTCAGCGCCACGTCTCCCGGCAGCACCACCACCGAAACGCCGCGGTTGAGGACCGCTTTACGCATGGCGATAGCCAATACCTGCGGGATCTGCTCCGGCGTGGAGACCAGCTCGCAGTAGTGGCTGCATTCGCGGAACAGCTCCTGCGGATGGGTTTCCTGGAAATAGCCGCTGCCGATTTCGCTGGAGGGAATGTGGGCGGCGATGGCCAGCACGGGAACGTGGTTGCGGTGACAGTCAAAAAGGCCGTTAATCAGATGGAGGTTGCCCGGGCCGCAGGAGCCGGCGCATACCGCCAGCTCGCCGGTAAGCTGGGCTTCGGCGCCCGCGGCAAAGGCGGCAACTTCTTCATGACGCGTCGGCATCCAGGCGATCGTACCCATGCGGTTCAGGCTGTCGCTCAATCCGTTGAGTGAATCGCCGGTGACGCCCCAGATGCGCTTTACGCCGGCCTGTTCAAGAGTTTTCGCTACGTATGCGGCCACAGTTTGTTTCATGGTTCTCCATCTCCTTTATGTGATAACGCTTACAAGCTTAGATGAAACTCATCGTTACGCCCGCATCTTACTCCCATTTTCCGCTGGTATTATTGCGCGACAATTCCGCATAATCTGTTACCACTAAAAGAGTAAACAGGAATCATTTCAAATGGTTAAATCTCTGTTAAATGCTGTTAATAAAATGCTAACTCACGACGATTTCGGCAAACTCTTGTTACGACTGGCCGTGGGCGGGCTGATGCTGTTCCACGGGCTGCATAAGCTGTTTGATGGCGTGGCGGGTATCAGCGGGATGCTGGTGGCGAAGGGGCTACCGGGGTTTATTGCCTACGGCGTGCTGGTGGGGGAAGTGCTGGCGCCGTGCCTGCTGATTCTGGGGATCCTCACCCGTCCGGCGGCGCTGGTGCTGGCGTTTACCATGGTGGTGGCGTGGCTGATGGTCGGCATGGGAGAAACCTGGCAGCTGGATAAAACCGGGGCGTGGGCGATTGAGAGCCTGGTCTATTTCTTTATTGGCGCGCTGGCGATCGCCTTTATGGGCGCCGGCCGCTATTCGTTGGCAAAAGACCCGGCGTGGAAATAAAAAAAGCCCCGCCGAGGCGGGGCTTGCCGTTAAGGATGGTTCCGCGTTAAGCCAGAACCAGATCGCCCTGCGGGTGGCAGGAGCAGGCCAGCACGTAGCCATCGGCGATCTCCTGCTCGGTCAGCGTCATGGTGCTGCTGACCGTATAGTCGCCGGCGACCACTTTGGTTTTGCAGCAGCCGCAGACGCCGGCGCGGCAGGCGACGGTAACCGGCACCTTGTTGCTTTCCAGCGCCTCCAGCAGGGTGGCGCCTACCGGCGCATAGAACTCTTTTGCCGGCTGCAGCCTGGTAAATTTAAGTCCGCTGGTCGCCGCCCGGGCGAGCGGAGTAAAGAACTTCTCTTTAAAGAAGCGGGTTACGCCCAGCGCGCTGACTTCCCGCTCAACCATCTCCATATAAGGCGCCGGCCCGCAGGTCATCACGGTACGCGAGGCCAGATCCGGGACGCTTTGCAGTAGTTCTGTCGTTAAACGTCCTGCCACGAAACCGTGGGTAGCGTTATTTTCCGCCACCAGCGTCACCGGATACTGACGCCACTCCTCAGCGAAAATGACATCCTGCGGCGAACGTACGTTGAAAATAACCTGCACATCCGCCTCGGGACGGTACTTCGCCAACCAGCGACGCATCGACATAATCGGCGTCACGCCGCAGCCGGCCGCCAGCATCAGGAAGCGGTCCGCCGGTTTATCTGCACAGGTAAAATCACCCATCGCGTCGGACAGCCAGATGTAGTCGCCGCGCTTGACGTCGCGGGTTAACCACTGCGAGCCGGCACCGTCGTCAATACGGCGCACGGTCAGCGTAATGTACTCGCTGACGCCCGGCGTAGAGGAGAGCGTGTAGGCGCGCAGCGTATCCGCCGAATTGCGTACGCTGACCAGTGCATACTGCCCGGCCTGATAGGGATAGTAATCGTGGCACAGCAGCGATACCGTCCAGACGTCCGGGGTTTCCTGATGGATGTGGTGTACCTGCATCCGCCACGGGCACTGATGGGTTGGCATAGTCATTCGTTCGCTCCTTACGCGCTCAACAGTTGCTGCATGTCTTGTTCAACGGTCGTCACGGAGCGCAGGCCAAATTTCTCATTGAGAATAGCCAGCAGGTCCGGGGTGAAGAAGCCCGGAGCGGTTGGGCCGGTAACGATGTTTTTCACGCCGAGGGAGAGCAGGGTCAGCAGGATCACGATCGCTTTCTGTTCGAACCAGGAGAGCACCAGCGACAGCGGCAGGTCGTTCACGCCGCAGCCCAGTTTTTCAGCCAGGGTGACGGCCAGAATAATCGCCGAGTAGGCATCGTTGCATTGACCGGCATCCACCAGGCGCGGCAGGCCTTCGATAGCACCGAAGTCCAGCTTGTTGAAGCGATATTTCCCGCAGGCCAGGGTCAGGATCAGGCAGTCGTCCGGAACGCTGGTGGCAAAGTCGGTGAAGTAGTTACGCTCGCCGCGCGCGCCGTCGCAGCCGCCGACGAGGAAGATATGACGCAGTTTTTCGCGGCTGACCAGGTCGATCAGCGTGTCCGCGGCGCCCAGCAGGGTCTGACGACCGAAACCGACGGTAATCAGATGCGGAATTTCACTATACGGGAAGCCTGCCATCTGCTGCGCCTGGGCGATCGCCGGCGCGAAGTTTTCCCCTTCCAGATGGCTCACGCCCGGCCAGCCGACGATGCTGCGGGTCCAGATACGATCGTCGTAGGCGCCAACGGTCGGATCGATGATGCAGTTAGAGGTCATCACGATAGGACCAGGGAAACGGGCGAATTCAACCTGCTGATTCTGCCAGCCGCTGCCGTAGTTGCCGACCAGGTGTTTGAATTTACGCAGTTCAGGATAGCCGTGCGCCGGCAGCATTTCGCCGTGGGTATAGACGTTAACGCCGGTGCCTTCGGTTTGTTCCAGCAGGTTATACAGATCTTTCAGGTCGTGGCCGGAGATCAGGATGCACTTACCTTCAACCGATTTCACGTTGACCTGAGTCGGGGTCGGGTGGCCATATTTGCTGGTTTCTCCGGCGTCCAGAATGCTCATGACCTTAAAGTTCATCTGGCCGATTTCCATTGAGCACGCCAGCAGAGCGTTCAGGTCGGCAGGCCAGGTGCCCAGCCACGCCATAATTTTGTGGTACTGAGCGTAGATAGCGTTGTCGTACTGACCCAGTACGTGAGCGTGCTCCATATAGGCCGCGGCGCCTTTCAGGCCGTACAGGCACAGCAGACGCAGGCCGAGGATGTTCTCGCCGATGTCCGGTTTGTCTTTGTTGGGGGTAAATTCTGCCGCCTGGCGCTGGAGGTCGCCCAAATCGTCGCTAACCAACAGCAGGCTGGCCATCGGGTTGTCTACAGCCGCGCCGGCGTCAACGTTCAGACACTGGGCCTTCAGCGCCTCGCGCATCGCGATGGCTTCGCGCGCGTAGCCTACGATACGCGGGGAGTCGAAGTTAACGTTGGTCAGCGTGGAGAAGAAGGCACGCGGCGCAAAGTTATCAATTTCATGGTCAATAATGCCATATTCACGAGCCTTAACGGCCCATGCGGACAGGCCTTGCAGGGAGGCGATCAGCAGATCCTGCAGATCGGAGGTTTCGGCCGTTTTACCGCACATACCCTGCGCGTAAGAGCAGCCGTTCCCTGCCGGGGTACGGATGGTTTGTTCACATTGCACACAAAACATGGTCACACCTTTTTTAAAGTTATATTTAATACACATGTTTAAGGTTATGCCCGGGCGCACAGGGATAAAAGGTATTTCTAATACAATTTACAGGGAGATTGATTTAGCGCAATTTTGGCGGTAGCTGACTACCGCCACGAGGGTATTAAGCGGCGAAAAAGGCCATCAGCACGGGTACCAGCAGGCTCAGAATAAAGCCATGAACAATCGCCGCCGGCACGATTTCGACGCCGCCGGAGCGCTGTAATACCGGAAGCGTAAAGTCCATCGAGGTCGCGCCGCAGAGGCCTAATGCCGTTGAGCGGCTGCGGCGAATCAGGCCGGGAATAAGCATAATGGCCAGCAGCTCGCGGGAGAGATCGTTAAAGAACGCGGCGCTGCCAATTACCGGCCCGTAAGATTCGGTCATCAGGATCCCTGACAGTGAATACCAGCCAAATCCGGAAGCCATTGCCAGTCCGGCTTTTAGCGGCAGGTCGAGAATAAAGGCGTTGATCGTGCCGCCGAGTAATGAGCTGGCCATGACGACCATCGCCACAATCATTCCGCGGCGATTAAGCACTATTTGCCGCAGGGTCATACCGTTATTGCGCAGCTGAATACCAATCAGGAACAGCAGGAAGATCAGCGTATATTCGCTGGCCTCGGTGGCGTGCTGCAGAAATGACAGACCGCTCAAACCAATCAGGAAACCAATAAGTACTACGCCGCACAGCTGCAGTGATTCCATTGCCATCGCCACGCGTGAAGGTAATTTCTCCTGCCGATGCTGGCTGCGCCACGGCATCTTCTGCTCAAGCCACATTAATGCCGCAATATTACACAGCAGAATAACGACCACGCTCACCGCGGCGTAATGAAGAATGGAAAGCAGGTTGCTGGCTAAATTGTCGAGGAAGGCGAGGCTGATCCCCATGAAAAAGAGGATAACGTAGACAATCCAGCTCAAAAGTCGCGTGATGACTTTTAGGGCTGATGGCTGACGAAGTGGAATGATATAGCCGATAACCAGCGGCAGCAGAATGATCAATAATCCCGAAAACATGAACGACGTGGTCCTTGCAGAGTGAAAATAGCGCCACTGACACTACTCAAATCATTGAATCGAGTAAAGCCGTCGCCAAAAAGAAAGGCCCGGCATAGCCGGGCCTGAGCGCGATAGCAAGGGGAGATTAGCTGCGCTTTTCCAGCAGCGTGCGGTAGAGCACGCCGCCGAGGATCCCGCCGATAATTGGCATAACCCAGAACAGCCACAGTCTGCTGCAGCGCCCAGCCGCCCTGGAAGATAGCGACCGCGGTGCTACGCGCCGGGTTGACGGAAGTATTGGTTACCGGAATGCTGATCAGGTGGATTAAGGTCAGCGCCAGGCCAATGGCGATCGGCGCAAAGCCCGCCGGGGCGTTTTTATCGGTTGCGCCGTGAATAACCAGCAGGAAGCCGCAGGTCAGAACAATTTCGATAACAATAGCCGAAAGCATTGAGTAGCCGCCCGGCGAGTGTTCGCCAAAGCCGTTAGAGGCAAAGCCGCTGGCCGCTGCGTCAAAGCCCGCCTTACCGCTGGCAATCACGTACAGAACGCCGGCCGCAATAATACCGCCAACTACCTGGGCGATAATATAACCGATCACGTCTTTAGCCGGGAAACGGCCGCCGGCCCACAGGCCTAAGGTCACCGCCGGGTTAAAGTGCCCGCCGGAAATATGCCCCACGGCAAACGCCATCGTTAATACGGTTAAACCAAAGGCCAACGCCACCCCGGCAAACCCTATTCCCAGCTCCGGGAATGCTGCTGCCAGAACCGCGCTACCGCAGCCACCGAACACAAGCCAGAATGTACCAAAACATTCCGCTGCTAATTTTCTAAACATAACCACCTCAAATAATAATGTTAATGAGCACGCTTTAACGTGCCGGTCTTTATTTATCAACTAAAGGATGAAGATAAATCGCCGCTATTTTATGGACCATCATCATCCCGTAATCGCTTAAATAAATAGCTGTAATTTGATTCAGGGCAGGGTGATGTTAATCCTTATACCATTCATTGTGCAAGAAAAGAGTAGTACAAAAATAATAGATCTAACCACTGCGGCGAATGAATTATTTTTTAAACGAATATCCCTATCAATAACCATATAGAAAACGTTTTTTTCTCCCCTGCTGATATTGACGTTTGCGGCAGTGTCATGTTCCAGCATGTGTCGCTATACTGCTGATAACTGAAGGAGAAAGTGGTTACTGAGCGGAGGGGATATGCTTCTTGAACGCGTGGAGATCGTCGGTTTTCGCGGTATCAATCGTTTATCATTGATGCTGGAGCAAAATAACGTGCTGATCGGCGAGAATGCGTGGGGAAAATCCAGCCTGCTGGATGCCCTGTCGCTGCTCTTGTCGCCAGAGTTCGAGCTTTATCATTTTGTCCGGGATGATTTCTGGTTCCCGCCCGGCGACGTGCAGGGACGCGAGCACCATTTGCACATTATTCTGACCTTCCGCGAGAGCGAGCCTGGCCACCACCGGGTACGACGCTTTCGCCCGCTCAGCGCCAGCTGGGTACCCTGTGATGACGGCTATCAGCGAATTTTCTATCGTCTGGAGGGCGAACTGGCCGATGACGGTAGCGTGATGACGCTGCGCACCTTTATTGACGGCAAAGGGGAAGCGCTGGAGCTGGAGGATATTGACGAGATCGTGCGCCATCTGGTGCGCCTGATGCCGGTCCTGCGCCTGCGCGACGCCCGCTTTATGCGGCGCATCCATAACGACAGCGTGCCGCACTCGCCGCAAATTGAGATCACCGCCCGCCAGCTGGATTATCTCTCCCGCGAGCTGGTGAGCCATCCGCAAAATTTAACCGATGGCCAGATCCGTCAGGGTCTGTCGGCCATGGTGCAGCTCCTTGAGCACTATTTTGCCGAGCAGAGCAGCGCGCAGTCCCGCAATCGCCTGATGCGCCGGCATTCACACGATGAGCAGCGCAGACTGGCGCTATCTGGATATCATCAACCGGATGATTGATAAGCCCGGCGGGCGCAGCCATCGGGTCATCTTACTGGGGCTGTTCTCCACGCTGCTGCAGGCCAAGGGTACGGTCCAGCTCGATCGCGACGCGCGGCCGCTGCTGCTGATTGAAGACCCGGAAACCCGGCTGCATCCGATTATGCTCTCCGTTGCCTGGCATCTGCTCAACCTGCTGCCGCTGCAGCGCGTGACCACCACCAACTCCGGCGAGCTGCTGTCGCTGACCCCCGTTGAGCACGTCTGCCGGCTGGTGCGCGAATCGTCGCGCGTCTCGGCCTGGCGGCTTGGGCCGGGGGGAATGAATGCCGAAGACAGCCGGCGCATCGCCTTTCACATTCGCTTCAACCGCGCGTCGTCGTTGTTTGCTCGCTGCTGGCTGCTGGTAGAAGGGGAGACCGAGACCTGGGTTATCAACGAACTGGCCAGGCAGTGCGGACATCACTTTGACGCGGAAGGGGTGAAGGTCATCGAGTTTGCCCAGTCGGGATTAAAACCGCTGATTAAATTCGCCCGCCGGATGGGCATTCAGTGGCACGTTCTGGTCGACGGCGACGAGGCGGGGAAGAAATACGCCGCGACGGTGCGAAGCCTGCTTAACGACGATCGCGATCTGGAACGCGACCATCTGACGACGCTCCCGGCGCTGGACATGGAACACTTTATGTATCGCCAGGGCTTTAACGATGTTTATCATCGGGTGGCGCAGCTGCCGCCAAACGTGCCGATGAATATACGGCGGGTGATCACCAAAGCTATCCATCGTTCATCAAAACCGGATCTGGCGATTGAAGTGGCGATGGAAGCCGGGAGGCGCGGGATTGAAGCGGTGCCGGCGCTGCTGAAGAAAATGTTCTCCCGCGTGCTGTGGCTGGCGCGCGGCCGGGCGGATTAAGTGTGCTAACGGCAAGAATGCATCAAATTCAGGGTTATGTTTTCGCGATCTCCAGATAGAATCATCGTCTTGCGCTGCGGTTTAAAACATCAGGAATTTTTATGAAGCTCAATGGAAAACGCAGGAAAATCTGGTGGCTACTGGCCATTGGCGTACTGGCTCTGGCGATCTGGGGATGGCGGGTGCTGAACGCGCCGCTGCCGAACTACCAGACTCTGGTAGTGCGTAAAGGCGATCTCCAGCAGAGCGTGCTGGCAACCGGTAAGCTGGACGCGGTACGTAAAGTCGACGTCGGCGCGCAGGTGAGCGGGCAGCTGAAAACGCTGCGGGTGAGTATCGGCGACAAGGTACAGAAGGATCAACTGCTGGGGGTTATCGATCCCGAGCAGGCGGAGAACCAAATTAAAGAAGTCGAAGCGACGCTGATGGAGCTGCGCGCGCAGCTGAATCAGGCCCGCGCCGAACGTCAGCTGGCCGCCGTAACCCTGGCGCGTCAGCGGCAGCTGGCGCAGCGCCAGCTGGTTTCCCGTCAGGATCTGGATACCGCGGCCACCGATTTAGCGGTCAAAGAGGCGCAAATTGGCACCATTGAAGCGCAGGTCAAGCGCAACCAGGCCACGCTGGATACCGCGAAAACTAACCTCGATTACACCAAAATTGTGGCCCCGATGTCCGGGGAAGTGACGCAAATCACTACCCTGCAGGGGCAGACGGTGATTGCCGCCCAGCAGGCGCCGAATATTCTGACCCTCGCCGATCTCAGCACCATGCTGGTGAAGGCGCAGGTCTCTGAAGCGGATGTTATCCACCTGCGCGCCGGGCAAAAAGCGTGGTTCACTGTGCTTGGCGACCCGCTTACCCGCTACGAGGGGACCCTGAAGGACGTTTTACCCACTCCGGAAAAGGTGAACGACGCCATTTTCTACTATGCCCGCTTTGAGGTCCCGAACCCGCAGGGGATCCTGCGCCTCGATATGACGGCCCAGGTCCATATCCAGATGGCGGAGGTGAAAAATACGATCGCTATTCCGCTGAGCGCGCTGGGGGACGCCGTCGGTGAAAACCGCTATCGCGTGCGGCTGCTGCGCGCCGGCGAAGTCAAAGAGCGTGAGGTCACTATCGGTGCGCGCAACGATATCGATGTGGCGATAGTGAAGGGCCTGGACGAAGGCGATGAGGTTATCATCGGGGAAAGCGCGCCCGGGAAGACTAAATGACGGCGCTGCTCGAACTGCGTGATATCCGCCGCAGCTATCTCTCCGGCGACGGGAGCGTCGATGTCCTGAAGGGGATCACGCTGAGCATCGCCGCCGGAGAAATGGTGGCCATTGTCGGGGCTTCCGGCTCAGGTAAATCGACCCTGATGAATATCCTCGGCTGCCTCGATAAGCCGAGCAGCGGCACCTATCGGGTGGCGGGAACCGACGTGTCGCGGCTCAGCGGCGATGAGCTGGCCCGGCTGCGGCGAGAGCATTTTGGCTTTATCTTCCAGCGCTATCATCTGCTGTCGCACCTGACGGCGGTACAGAACGTCGAGGTGCCGGCGGTCTACGCCGGAACGGAGCGACGGGCTCGCCTGGAGCGCGCCCGCGAACTGCTGGTGCGCCTGGGGCTTGGCGATCGGGCGGAATATCAGCCTTCGCAGATCTCCGGCGGCCAGCAGCAGCGGGTGAGCATTGCCCGTGCGCTAATGAACGGCGGGGAAGTTATTCTGGCGGATGAGCCGACCGGCGCGCTGGACAGCCATTCCGGCGAAGAGGTGATGGCGATTCTGCACCAGCTGAAATCGCAGGGGCATACGGTGATCATCGTCACCCACGATCCGCTGGTCGCGGCGCAGGCAGAGCGCATCATTGAGATCCACGATGGCGAGATCGTGAGTAATCCGCCGCCTCAGGGGAGCGGAAGCGCCGGCGTTATTCGCCAGAACGCTGCGGCCGAACCCTCCGCCTGGAGTCAGTTCAGCAGCGGCTTTCGCGAAGCGCTGGTGATGGCCTGGCGGGCAATGACCGCCAATAAAATGCGCACCCTGCTTACCATGCTCGGCATTATTATCGGCATCGCTTCGGTGGTGTCGATTGTGGTGGTGGGAGATGCGGCGAAGCAAATGGTGCTGGCGGACATTCGCGCCATCGGCACCAACACGATCGATGTCTATCCCGGGAAGGATTTCGGCGATGACGATCCCCGCTTTCAGCAGGCGCTGAAGTATGACGATCTGCTGGCTATTCAAAAGCAGCCCTGGGTCAGCTCGGCGACGCCTGCGGTATCGAAAAATCTGCGCCTGCGCGCCGATAATATCGACGTTGCCGCCAGCGCCGAGGGCGTCGGCGCGCAGTACTTTAACGTCTACGGCATGACCTTTAGCGAAGGCAATACCTTCAATGAGCTGCAGCTAAGCAGCCGGGCGCAGGTGGTAGTGCTGGATAGCAATACGCGGCGCCAGCTCTTTCCGCACAAGGCGCGGGTGGTGGGCGAGGTTATTCTGGTCGGCAATATGCCCGCGACGGTGATTGGCGTGGCGGATGAGAAGCAGTCGATGTTCGGCAGCAGCAAAATCCTCCGCGTCTGGTTGCCCTATACCACTATGGCCGGAAGAGTGATGGGACAGTCGTGGCTGAACTCAATCACCGTGCGGGTGCGCGAAGGATACGATAGCGCCACCGCCGAACAGCAGCTGCTGCGTCTGTTCGAACTGCGGCACGGTAAAAAAGATGTTTTCACCTGGAATATGGACAGCATCTTGAAAACGGCGGAACGGACCACACATACTCTACAGCTGTTTCTGACGCTGGTCGCGATTATCGCGCTGGTGGTTGGCGGCATCGGGGTGATGAATATCATGCTGGTATCGGTAACCGAACGGACCCGGGAGATTGGCATCCGCATGGCGGTCGGAGCGCGAGCCAGCGACGTGCTGCAGCAGTTCCTGATTGAGGCTGTTCTGGTGTGCCTGGTAGGCGGCGCGCTGGGGGTGACGCTCTCGCTGATGATAGCCTTCATCCTGCAGCTGTTTTTGCCCGGCTGGGAGATTGGCTTCTCCCCGCTGGCGCTGCTGACGGCGTTTTTGTGTTCGACGCTAACCGGCGTGCTGTTTGGCTGGCTTCCTGCGCGAAACGCCGCCCGTCTCGATCCGGTGGATGCGCTGGCGCGCGAGTAGCGACAAAAAAATGCCAGTCAGAAGGACTGGCATTTTACTGGCAGGATGTACACAATGAAGCGAAAGAGTTATGCAGTCGCTTCCGCTTCTACAGGAACAATCACGCTGGCGTGATTACCTTTCGGTCCCTGGTGAACATCAAACCGAACGGATTGTCCGGCTTTTAGCGTTCTGTAACCATCCATCTGAATGGTGGAGTAATGGGCGAAAATGTCTTCGCCTCCGCCCTCAGGGCAAATAAAACCAAACCCTTTGGCATTGTTGAACCACTTAACAGTACCCATTTCCATACTTCGACATCCTTCGTAATTCTTTCTAAGTAAGATGGAATGAACCGGTAGTGGAGTGACGAGTTGTTCAAATGCTCGCCAACTCTCGCCAGTACAATTTAGAGAAATACGAAAAGGCGTCAAGCGATTGACGGTAGGGGAAGGCGAAAAATGCGTCAAAATTTGAAGCAGTTAACGCTATTGCCGGGGAATGTGACAGACATCGCGGATGGAAGTAATAGATGATAGTTATCTATGTTCTATTGTAGATTTGTGATGGACATAACTTTTGATCATCGACAGGCCACCGCCTGTTGGCAACAGCAACCGATGATGAATACTGACGATGAGTAAGAAAGATTGGCTGGACTTCGATCAGCTGCTTGAAGACGAAGTGCGCGATGAGCTTAAACCACCATCGATGTATAAAGTGATATTGCTCAATGATGACTACACTCCAATGGAGTTTGTTATTGACGTGTTACAAAAATTCTTTTCTTATGATGTAGAACGTGCAACGCAACTGATGCTGACGGTTCACTATCAAGGTAAAGCGATTTGTGGTGTATTTACCGCAGAGGTTGCGGAAACCAAAGTCGCGATGGTGAGCCAGTATGCGAAGGAGAACGAGCATCCATTGCTGTGTACGCTAGAGAAAGCCTGAAGACAGGCATGAAAATTGGGGGAGGTGCCTATGCTCAATCAAGAACTGGAACTCAGTTTAAATATGGCTTTCGCCAGAGCGCGCGAGCACCGTCATGAGTTCATGACCGTCGAGCACTTGCTGCTGGCGCTGCTCAGCAACCCTTCGGCCCGCGAAGCGCTGGAAGCGTGTTCCGTGGACCTGGTGGCGCTGCGTCAGGAACTCGAAGCCTTCATCGAACAGACCACGCCTGTTCTACCCGCCACGGAAGAAGAGCGCGACACTCAGCCGACGCTGAGCTTCCAGCGCGTACTGCAGCGTGCAGTCTTCCACGTACAATCCTCTGGCCGCAGCGAAGTGACCGGCGCCAACGTTTTGGTCGCTATTTTTAGCGAGCAGGAGTCGCAGGCGGCCTATCTGCTGCGTAAACATGAAGTCAGCCGCCTTGACGTGGTGAACTTCATCTCTCACGGTACGCGTAAAGACGAGCCGAGCCAGCCTTCCGAAAACAGCGGAAGCCAGCCCAGCAATGAAGAGCAAGCAGGCGGGGAGGATCGTATGGAAAACTTCACCACCAACCTCAATCAGCTTGCTCGCGTGGGCGGAATCGATCCGCTGATTGGCCGCGAAAAAGAGCTGGAGCGCGCCATTCAGGTTCTGTGCCGCCGCCGTAAGAACAACCCGCTGCTGGTGGGTGAGTCCGGCGTCGGTAAAACCGCGATTGCCGAAGGGCTGGCCTGGCGAATTGTGCAGGGCGACGTGCCGGAAATCATGGCCGACTGCACGATCTATTCGCTGGATATCGGCTCCCTGCTGGCAGGAACGAAATACCGCGGTGATTTTGAAAAACGGTTCAAAGCGCTGCTGAAGCAGACTGGAGCAGGATACCAACAGTATTCTGTTCATCGATGAAATCCACACCATCATCGGGGCGGGCGCCGCTTCCGGCGGCCAAGTCGATGCCGCCAACCTGATTAAACCGCTGCTCTCCAGCGGCAAGATTCGGGTGATGGGCTCGACGACCTACCAGGAGTTCAGCAATATCTTCGAAAAAGACCGCGCGTTGGCCCGGCGCTTCCAGAAGATAGACATTACTGAACCTTCGGTAGAAGAGACGGTGCAGATTATTAACGGCCTGAAGCCGAAGTACGAGGCGCACCACGACGTGCGTTACACGGCGAAAGCGGTGCGTGCGGCGGTCGAACTGGCGGTGAAATATATTAACGATCGTCATCTGCCGGACAAGGCGATAGATGTTATCGACGAAGCGGGCGCGCGGGCGCGGCTGATGCCGGCCAGCAAGCGGAAGAAAACGGTTAACGTGGCGGATATCGAATCGGTGGTGGCGCGCATTGCCCGCATCCCTGAGAAGAGCGTCTCCCAGAGCGACCGCGATACGCTGAAAAATCTTGGCGATCGGCTAAAAATGCTGGTCTTTGGTCAGGGTAAAGCTATCGAGGCTTTAACCGAAGCCATCAAGATGGCGCGTGCCGGGCTGGGCCATGAGCATAAGCCGGTGGGCTCCTTCCTGTTCGCCGGACCTACCGGCGTCGGGAAAACCGAAGTCACCGTACAGCTGGCCAAGGCGCTGGGTATTGAGCTGCTGCGCTTTGATATGTCCGAGTATATGGAGCGTCACACCGTCAGCCGTTTGATCGGTGCGCCTCCGGGCTACGTTGGTTTCGATCAGGGCGGGCTGCTGACCGATGCGGTGATTAAACATCCGCACGCGGTGCTGCTGCTTGATGAGATTGAGAAAGCGCATCCGGACGTCTTTAACCTGCTGCTGCAGGTGATGGACAACGGTACGCTGACCGACAATAACGGCCGCAAGGCGGACTTCCGCAACGTGGTGCTGGTGATGACCACCAACGCCGGCGTGCGCGAAACCGAACGTAAGTCGATTGGCCTTATTCATCAGGATAACAGTCCGGATGCGATGGATGAGATCAAGAAGATCTTTACGCCGGAGTTCCGTAACCGCCTCGACAACATTATCTGGTTCGATCATCTGTCAACGACGGTGATCCATCAGGTGGTGGATAAGTTTATCGTCGAGCTGCAGGTTCAGCTGGATCAGAAAGGCGTGTCGCTGGAAGTGAGCCAGGAAGCGCGAGACTGGCTGGCGGAAAAAGGCTATGACCGGGCAATGGGCGCGCGTCCAATGGCGCGGGTGATTCAGGATAACCTGAAGAAACCGCTGGCCAACGAGTCTGCTGTTTGGTTCGTTAGTTGATGGCGGACAGGTTACCGTCGCGCTGGATAAAGAGAAGAGTTCGCTGACCTATGACTTCCAAAGTGCGCAGAAGCACAAACCGGAAACGGCGCATTAATTCTTACTCTAAAACGTCAAAAACCGGCCTGTGGGCCGGTATTTTTATGTCCGCAGCCGCTTAGCGGAGAGAGGATGTAAAAAGACCGGGGATTATCCCGGCCTTTCGCATCGGACGCCACGAGGGCGGAAAACTATCAGCGACTACGGAAGACAATGCGGCCTTTGCTCAGGTCGTACGGGGTCAGCTCAACAGTCACTTTGTCGCCCGTCAGAATGCGGATGTAGTTCTTACGCATTTTACCGGAAATATGCGCAGTTACCACGTGACCGTTTTCCAGTTCTACGCGGAACATTGTGTTAGGCAACGTGTCAAGTACGGTGCCCTGCATTTCAATATTGTCTTCTTTGGCCATCTAGTCCTCTGGGGTATCACTACCGTAGTTTTGAACCGGCAAGATAATGCCGAAGTTCAGCGAGTAAGTAAAGTTTTACGTTTATACCGCTACACTTCGCGTTGCATCCACGCTGGCTGCGTTCATCGGCCCCGGCTACCTGTTTCGGTAAGCGCTGGGGAGCCGTTCACTTGCCGCCCGCCTGCAACCCGATCTATTGCGTGTCTATAGACTTTATCTTGCTGGCTGCCTTAGTTCTCACGGTCACATAGTTATTGATGCAGCCTGGCGTTTGGTTTGTCGTCCCGGCGCATCATGAATAAGTTTGGGTTTAAATCACTGAAGTAGTTTTGGCGCATTGCCCGGAATGCACGCGGATAAACCGCACGACAGGCGCAAACGTAAAGGGGGGAGTGACAGAACGATGGGCGTTATCTGACTCTTATTATTCCCAAACGGCGGCGGGGCAACGGGCAGAAGCTACTCTACCGCGCAATTATACCATCCCGGCGAAGAATGTGCTGAAAACATTTACGCATTGCCGGTAAATAGCACCCTCGGTACCCAAAATCGTTCCGGTAAACGCCGGCTGCGCAACTGCGCCAGGCGATCGAGATAGTCGCGGCGGGGAATTTCGACGGCGCCCAGCGACGCGGTGTGATTATTGAGCACCTGGCAGTCAATGAGCTGGCCGCCATCGCGCATAAACGCCTGGCAGAAGACCAGCAGAGCCGTTTTAGACGCGTTTTCCGCATGGCTGAACATCGACTCGCCGCAAAATAGCGCCCCCTGAGCCACGCCGTACATCCCGCCAACCAGCGTCTCGCCGCGCCACACCTCGATTGAGTGCGCGTGCCCCAGCTCGTGCAGGCTGGTGATAGGCCTTGACGATGCCGGCGGTTATCCAGGTGCCCTCATCGCGATCGGTGGCGCAGCCCTCAATCACTTCGCCAAAAGCATGGTTCAGCGTCACGCGATAGGGAGAGCGTTGGTGAAAGCGCTTCATGCTGCGGCTGAGATGAAACTCTCCGGGCCACAGCACCGCGCGGGGATCGGGAGACCACCATAAAATAGGATCCCCCGGTGAAAACCACGGAAAGATGCCGTGCTGATAGGCCATCAGCAGGCGCGCCGGGCTAAGATCGCCCCCCAACGCCAGCAGGCCATTCGGTTCACGCAGGGCGCCTTCCGGAGCGGGGAAGGCAATGGACTGACGGGAGAGCTGAACCAGACGCATTTTAACCTCAATACGCACCAGTAATTGTCCAGTATATTCGCTGTCTTTCAGGCGCCGGCGTGCAATCTGCGCCCGTGGCCGGGGGCCAGGGGCTCGCATAGCACGCTTGCCTGAAACTCATAGAGTATATACACAAAATCATTCGGGGTGCCCCGCGGCGATGGCCCGATAACGATTGACCTACAGGCGCTGCTTAAACTGGTAGTAACGCCCCTGTTGAGCCAGCAGTTCTGCGTGACTACCTTGCTCAATAATCTTCCCGTTGTCCATGATAATTATCTGATTAAAACGCGCCAGCCCGCGCAGGCGGTGGGTGACCATCAGCACGGTTTTTTCTTTCATGACTTCGGCAAGTAAATCAAGTATTTGACTTTCCGTTGTCGCGTCCAGGCCCTCGGTCGGCTCATCGAGCAGCATCAGCGGCGCGTCGTGAAGCAGGGCGCGGGCAATCGCCAGCCGGCGCAGCTCGCCGCCGGAAAGCTGGCGGCCGCCTTCTCCCAGCCAGGCGTTGAGGCCGCCGTCGTCGAGTAGTTTGCCCAGCCCAACCCTCTCGAGGACGTTTGCCAGATGCGCGTCGCTCGCCTGCGGCGCCGCCAGCAGCAGGTTGTCGCGCAGGGTTGCGCTAAACAGGTGCACGCGCTGAGGAACCACGCTCATCGCGCGGCGCAGGGTCGTCTCGTTGAGCTGCATAAGCGGCAGGTCGTTAAGCAAAATCTCTCCCCGGGCCGGATCCCAGGCGCGGGTAAGTAGCTGCAGCAGGGTCGATTTCCCGCAGCCGGTGCGTCCGAGAATGGCGATATGCTCGCCGGCGGCAACCTGTAACGAGACATTCTCCAGCGCCGCGGTGGGTTGCTGCGGATAGCTAAAGGTGACCTGATTCAGCGTCAGCGCCACGCGTGAGAAGGTCTGATCCGCGTTTTGCGCAAAAGTGACTTCCGCCGACTGCTCGGTGATTTGCGTAATCCGACGCGCGGAGGCGATGACCTGTCCGAGGTGCTGGAACGCGCCGGTGACCGGCGCCAGCGCCTCAAACGCCGCCAGGGCGCAGAAAACGAAGAGCGCGATCAGCGCGCCAGGCTGGCTGTTGCCGCCCACGTCGGCGGAGGTCAGCCACAGCATTGCAATCACCGCGACGCCGCCAATCAGCAGCATCAGCGCCTGGGAAAGCGCCGTAAGCTCGGCCTGACGGCGCTGGGCATCCAGCCAGCGCTGTTCCGTTTTTTCCAGCTGCTCGCGGTAGCGATCGCTGGCGTTAAACAGCATCAGCTCCGCCTGTCCCTGCAGCCAGGCGGTGAGCTGCTGGCGGTACTGGCCGCGCATTTGGGTTATGGCCTCACCGGCAGGTTTACCGGCCCGGTAAAATAGCGGCGGCAGTATCAGCACGGTCAACAGCATAATACCGCCCAGCGTCAGGGCCAGCGTGACGTCCAGAATGCTTAAGCCGACGGTGACCACCAGAATAACCACCAGCGCCCCTACCAGCGGCGAAATAACCCGCAGATAGAGGTGATCCAGGGTATCGACGTCGGCAACGATGCGGTTAAGCAGCTCGCCCTGGCGAAAACGCGCCAGCCCGGCAGGGGAGAGCGGCAGCAGCTTGCTGAACGTGAAAACGCGCAGATGCTGCAGGACGCGAAAAGTCGCATCGTGGCTCACCAGCCGTTCAAAGTAGCGCCCGGCGGTACGAATAATCGCCGCGCCGCGCACGCCGGCGGCGGGCAGCATGTAGTTAAAACTGTAGATGCCGGCAACGCCGACAACGGACGAGGCCGACAGGAACCAGCCTGACAAGGTTAGCAGCCCGATGCTGGCCAGCAGGGTGACGATCGCCAGCACCACGCCGAGCATCAGCAGCCACAGGTGCCGCTTGTACAGCGCCAGATAAGGTAACAATGCGCGCATTTAAATCTCCTCCTGACGATGGGCCAGCAGGGTCGCGAAGGGTCCTTCAGCGGCGGCAAGCTGCGAATATTCGCCCTGCTCGACAATCTGTCCGTTTTGCATCACCCAGATAGCGTCCCAGCCGGCTATGCCTTCGAGCTGGTGAGTGACCATCAGCGTGGTTTGCTGCGAAGAGGCGTTTGACAGGGCCTGCATCACCCGCTGTTCGCTGTGGGCGTCAAGGCTGGCGGCAGGCTCATCGAGCAGCAGCAGACGGCAGGGAACCAGCAGCGCGCGCGCGACGGCAATACGCTGCGCCTGCCCAACCGAGATGCGGGCCGCCTGATCGCCAACGGGCGTATTAATGCCCTGCGGCAGCTGCGAGATAAATTCGCTTACCCAGGCCTTATCCAGCGCCAGTTGAAGCAGGGCTTCGGTCGCTTCAGGCCACGCCAGGAGAACGTTTTCACGCAGCGTGGCCGCAGGCAGCTGCGGGTTTTGTCCAACCCAGCTCAGCAGGCGATGCCAGCGCTGGCTATCGAGATCGCGCAGCTCAACGCCGTTGACCATCAGCGATCCGTCGTAGGGCAGAAAGCCCGCCAGCATATTCAGCAACGAGCTTTTGCCGGAGCCGCTTTGCCCAACCAGCACCACCCGCTTGCCGGCAGGCAGGGAAAAGTTCAGCGGCCCTGCCAGCACTTTACCCTCCGGAGATTTGATGCGCAGATCGCGCGCTTCAAGGCTCACCAGTTCGCTGTCGCTAAGCACCTTCTCGCCGCGCTCGGCTTGCGCCAGCGGCGTTTCCATAAAGGCTTTCAGGCTGTCCGCGGCGCCGATGGCCTGCGCTTTCGCGTGGTAAAAGGTTCCCAAATCGCGCAGGGGCTGGAAAAACTCCGGCGCGAGGATCAGGGCCAAAAAGCCGGCCATCAGGGTGACGCCTGCGCCGTAATGGCCAAAGTTAAGTTCGCCCAGGTAGGAGAAACCGAAATAGACCGCCACCAGCGCGATGGAGAGGGAAGTGAAAAATTCCAGTACCCCGGAGGAGAGAAAGGCGAGACGCAGAACGTCCATCGTGCGCTGGCGGAAATCCTGCGAAGCCTCGCGGATATTGTCGGTTTCCGCAGCGCCGCGATCGAAGATTCGCAGCGTTTCCATACCGCGCAGGCGGTCAAGGAAGTGGCCGCTCAGCCTCGCCAGCGCCTGGAAGTTGCGGCGGTTTGCATCCGCGGCGCCCATGCCGACCAGCGCCATAAACAGAGGGATCAGCGGCGCGGTGCCGAGAAGAATCAGCGCTGCCGCCCAGTTAATCGGGAAAATAGTGATAACGATGAGCAGGGGGACGCACGTGGCCAGGGTCATCTGCGGCAGGTAGCGCGCATAGTAATCGTGCATATCGTCGATTTGCTCAAGGATAAGCGTTGCCCAGCTGCCCGCTGGCTTGCCCTGGATCCACGCCGGGCCGGCCTCCTGCAGACGGTCGAGCACCTGGCGACGGATCTCATAGCGGATATGCTGCCCGGCATAAAATCCCACCCGCTCGCGCAGCCATACCACCCACGCGCGAAGGACGAAAACCAGCACCAGCACGGTAAACGGCAGCACCAGCGCCGTAGCCGGAATATTTTCCATTATCATGCGGTGCAGGATCCGCGCCAGCAGCCAGGCCTGAGCGACGATCAGCAGGCCGCTGACGACGCCCAGCGCGCGGGAAATCATCAACCAGCGACGGGAGAGAATGCTCTGTTCTTTTAACCAGCGGGTTAACTCTTGTTGACGGGTTTTATTCATTGCGCACTTAGCAGGTGGAGTTATAAGTTTTTGGGCACGGCAATGTTACAACGCGGAAAAAATAAAGGCGACTTTTCGTCGCCTTCTTTACCTTTGTTACTGACTTGTAAAGATTATTTGCAAGCGTCGGCCAGGCCGTCGAGATAGCGCTCGGCGTCCAGCGCGGCCATACAGCCGGTGCCGGCAGAGGTAATGGCCTGACGGTAGATGTGGTCCATCACGTCGCCGGCGGCGAAGACGCCAGCAACGCTGGTCTGGGTCGCGTTGCCGTGAATGCCGGACTGAACTTTGATATAGCCGTTTTCCAGCTCCAGCTGACCTTCAAAAATCGCCGTGTTCGGGCTGTGGCCGATAGCGACAAACAGGCCCGCGACTTCCAGCGACTCGACATTGTCGGCATTCTGCGTATCGCGCAGGCGCAGGCCGCTGACGCCCATCTGGTCGCCGGTCACTTCTTCCAGAGTACGGTGGGTATGCAGCACGATGTTGCCGCTTTCCACTTTGTCCATCAGGCGTTTGATGAGAATTTTTTCCGCGCGGAAGGAGTCGCGACGGTGGATCAGGTGGACTTCAGCCGCGATGTTAGAAAGATACAGCGCTTCTTCAACCGCGGTGTTGCCGCCGCCGATAACCGCGACCTTCTGGTTACGGTAGAAGAAACCGTCGCAGGTAGCGCAGGCGGAAACGCCGCGGCCTTTAAAGGCTTCTTCAGACGGCAGGCCGAGATAGCGAGCGGAAGCGCCGGTAGCGATAATCAGCGCGTCACAGGTGTATTCGCCGCTATCGCCGACCAGGCGGAACGGACGGTTCTGCAGGTCGACGCTGTTGATATGATCGAAAAGAATTTCGGTTTCGAACTTGGCCGCATGCTCGTGCATACGTTCCATTAGCAGCGGGCCGGTCAGATCGTTCGGATCCCCAGGCCAGTTTTCCACTTCCGTGGTGGTGGTCAGCTGACCCCCTTTTTCCATTCCGGTAATCAGCACCGGATGCAGGTTTGCACGTGCGGCATAGATCGCAGCGGTGTATCCCGCAGGTCCAGAACCAAGAATTAGCAGCTTACTGTGTTTGGCCGTGCCCATGAGAACCCCATAATTTATTGGCATACATTGGGCTGGATTGTAGGGAATTTGTTGACGTAAAAAAAGAGCATAGCGATTTTGTTAACGATATGTGCAATAGCACCCGCCGATGAACTGGCGATTTAACGAACGAAGAATATAACTAATTCTACTGTCAGCAGCACAATTATAAGAGGAAAACATGAGAATCAACGGGGGTGGATAATGAATATCTGGCATCTTGTACTAAAAATCGATGTTTTGCTTTGACAATCCCCTGTGCTTTTGCGAAAACATTCATGGAAGAAGAAAAGCAGCGTTTTGCGTGTGGCGAATTTTCATGCATGCAAATGCCATTTTTATCCGGGTTAGCGAAATCTACGCATGGTGTGGACAGACGCCATGCGTGATGTCGGTGGCTGCCGTCAGGCAACGGGCTTCTCACGTACCCCTGGGTTACCCAAGTCGTACGGGTAAGAACAGGATGGGCTCTGGCAGTGAAGGCTCAGAGTCAGAACAGGAGTAGGGAAGGAATACAGAGAGACAATAATAATGGTAGATAGCAAGAAGCGCCCTGGCAAAGATCTCGACCGCATCGATCGTAACATTCTGAATGAGTTACAAAAAGATGGACGTATTTCTAACGTCGAACTTTCTAAACGGGTGGGACTTTCTCCGACGCCTTGCCTTGAGCGCGTGCGTCGTCTGGAAAGACAGGGTTTTATTCAGGGCTATACGGCGCTGCTTAACCCGCATTATCTGGATGCATCACTTCTGGTATTTGTTGAGATTACTCTGAATCGTGGCGCGCCTGATGTGTTTGAGCAATTTAACGCCGCTGTGCAAAAACTTGAAGAAATTCAAGAGTGTCATCTGGTATCCGGCGATTTCGACTACCTGTTGAAAACCCGCGTACCGGACATGTCAGCGTATCGTAAACTACTGGGCGAAACCCTGCTGCGCCTGCCGGGCGTAAACGACACCCGTACCTACGTGGTCATGGAAGAGGTCAAGCAGAGCAATCGTCTGGTAATTAAGACGCGCTAACACGGAACAGGTGCAAAATCGACGTAGTTTGATTACACTCCTGTTAATCCATACAGCAACAGTGCCGGGGAGACCCGGCACTGTTGTCCGTTTTAGCAGCAGGCAGGAAACAGCCTGATACCTGGAGAGCCTTTTTTGAGCCAGGAATACACCGAAGACAAAGAAGTCAAACTGACGAAGCTAAGCAGCGGGCGCCGACTCCTTGAGGCGTTACTTATCCTTTGCGCCCTTTTTGCCATCTGGCTGATGGCGGCCTTACTCAGCTTTAATCCCTCGGATCCAAGCTGGTCGCAAACGGCCTGGCACGAGCCTATCCACAACATCGGCGGCACGCCGGGAGCCTGGCTTGCCGATACGCTATTTTTCATTTTTGGCGTAATGGCTTACACCATTCCCGTGATTATCATCGGCGGCTGCTGGTTTGCCTGGCGCAATCAAACTAACGACGAGTACATCGACTATTTCGCCGTTTCGCTGCGCTTAATTGGCGCGCTGGCGCTGATCCTGACCTCCTGTGGCCTGGCCTCTATCAATGCCGATGATATTTGGTATTTCGCCTCAGGCGGGGTCATTGGCAGCCTGCTGAGCACCACTCTGCAACCGCTGCTGCACAGCAGCGGTGGAACTATCGCGCTGCTCTGCATCTGGGCGGCGGGTTTAACCCTGTTTACCGGCTGGTCGTGGGTCAGCATTGCCGAAAAACTCGGCGGCGTAATTCTTTCTGTTCTTACCTTTGCCAGCAACCGTACCCGTCGGGACGATACCTGGGTTGATGAGGAGGAGTATGAAGATGATGAAGACGACGATACCGCTAAACCGCAGGGATCGCGTCGCGCTCGGATTCTACGCAGCGCCTTAGCGCGCCGCCAGCGTCTGGCTGAGAAGTTTTCCAACCCGATGGGGCGCAAGACCGACGCCGCGCTGTTCTCCGGTAAGCGCATGGATGATGCCGAGGAGGACGTTCAGTTCAGCGCCAACGGCGCGCCGGTTGCGGCAGACGATGTGCTGTTTTCTGGCGCCAGTGCCGCGCGTCCGGCAGAGGCGGAGGATGTCTTATTCTCCGGTGCCAGCGCCGCGCGCCCGGGGGACTTTGACCCCTACGATCCGCTGCTGAACGGCCATAGTATTGCCGATCCTGTTAGCGCGGCAGCGGCAGCCACCGCGGCGCCCCAGGCGTGGGCCGAGCCGGTAGCTGGCCAGACTCCGCAGGCCGGCTGGCAGCCGGAGGCGCAGGCTTACCAGCCTGAGCAGGCGCCGGTGCAGCAGCCTCACTATCGCCCTGAGCCAACATATCCACCGCATCAGGCATATCAGCCTGAGCCACAGTGTCAGCCTCAGCAGGCGTATCAGCCTGAACAGGCGCCGGTGCAGCAGCCTCACTATCAGCCTGAGCCACAGTATCAGCCGCAGCAGGCATATCAGCCTGAGCAGGCGCCGATGCAGCAGCCTCACTATCAGCCTGAGCCACAGTATCCGCCGCAGCAGGTGTATCAGCCTGAACAGGCCCCGGCGCAGCAGCCTCACTATCAGTCTGAGCCACAGTATCAGCCGCAGCAGGCGTATCAGGCTGAACAGGCGCCGGTGCAGCAGCCTCACTATCAGCCTGAGCCACAGTATCAGCCGCAGCAGGCGTATCAGGCTGAACAGGCGCCGGTGCAGCAGCCCCACTATCAGCCTGAGCCACAGTATCAACCGCAGCAGGCATATCAGCCTGAACAGGCGCCGGTACAGCAGTCCGCCTATCAGCCTGAACCCTATGCCGCTGCGCCTGCTGTTGAGCCCGAAGTTCCGCAGGAAGAGCTCAAACCGCAGCGTCCGCCGATGTACTATTTCGAAGAAGTCGAAGAGAAGCGCGCGCGTGAACGCGAACAGCTTGCCGCCTGGTATCAGCCAATTCCGGAGCCTGCCAGCCCGATGGCGACTAAACCGATCTCTTCGCCGCCGCCATCGTCGCCCGTTGATGCCGCCGCGGTGACCACCCTGGCCGCCGGCGTACACCAGGCCAGGGGCGCTGGCGCAGCCGCCGCTGCGGTGGCCTCCGCAGCGTCATCCGCCGAGCCGCTGTTCAGTCCGGCAGCGGGCGGGCCGCGCGTGCAGGTCAAAGAGGGCATTGGTCCGAAGCTGCCGCGTCCTAATCGCGTCCGCGTCCCGACGCGCCGCGAGCTGGCATCGTACGGTATCAAGCTGCCCTCTCAGCGCATCGCGGAAGAGCGCGCTCGTCAGGCGGAGCTTGATCAGAATTATGACGATGAGCCGCTCACCGATGAAGAAGTTAGCGAACTGGAGCAGGGGGAGCTGGCGCGTCAGTTTGCCGCAACCCAGCAGCAGCGCTACGGTGAGGTCTACCAGGCTGACGAAGCCGATGATGACGATGTGGCCGCCGAAGCCGAGCTGGCTCGCCAGTTTGCCGCCTCCCAGCAGCAGCGCTACAGCAGCGAGCAGCCGCGCGGGGCGAATCCGTTCTCGCCGGCTGATTATGACTTCTCGCCGATGAAAGCGCTGGTGGACGACGGCCCGAGCGAGCCGCTGTTTACGCCGATGCCTGAGGCTCAGCCGTCGGTGGCGCATCAGCAGCCCGCGCAGCAGCAGCCGACGCAGCACTATCAGCCGCCACAGCCTGCGCAGCAGCAGCCGACGCAGCACTATCAGCCGCCACAGCCTGCGTATCAGCAGCCGCAGGTTCAGCAGCCGATACAGTCTGCGCCAGCGCAGGGCTATCAGCCGCCGCAGGCCCCTCAGGTGCATATGCAACCGCCGGTCCAGCAGCCGGCACCGCAGCCGCAGGAGAGCCTGATTCACCCGCTCCTGATGCGCAACGGCAACAGCCAGCCGGTGCCGCGGCCGACAACGCCGCTGCCGTCGCTGGATCTGCTGACGCCGCCGCCGAGCGAGGTCGAGCCGGTTGATACCTTCGCACTGGAGCAAATGGCGCGCCTGGTGGAAGCTCGCCTCGCCGATTTCCGTATTAAAGCGGACGTCGTGAACTACTCGCCTGGCCCGGTTATTACCCGCTTTGAGCTGAACCTGGCGCCGGGCGTAAAGGCCGCGCGTATTTCTAACCTGTCGCGCGACCTGGCCCGTTCGCTATCCACGGTTGCCGTGCGCGTCGTAGAGGTTATCCCGGGCAAGCCGTACGTTGGCCTGGAGCTGCCGAATAAGAAGCGCCAGACCGTCTACCTGCGTGAAGTGCTGGATAACACCAAGTTCCGTGATAACCCGTCGCCGCTGACCGTGGTGCTGGGCAAGGATATCGCCGGCGATCCGGTGGTTGCCGATCTGGCTAAAATGCCGCACCTGCTGGTTGCCGGTACCACCGGCTCCGGTAAATCGGTCGGCGTCAACGCCATGATCCTTAGCATGCTCTACAAGGCGCAGCCGGAAGATGTGCGCTTCATTATGATCGACCCGAAAATGCTCGAACTGTCGGTCTATGAAGGGATCCCGCACCTGCTGACGGAAGTGGTCACCGATATGAAAGACGCCGCCAACGCCCTGCGCTGGAGCGTGAACGAGATGGAACGCCGCTACAAGCTGATGTCGGCTTTGGGCGTGCGTAACCTGGCGGGCTACAACGAGAAGATTGCCGAAGCGGCGCGCATGGGGCGGCCAATTCCGGATCCGTACTGGAAGCCGGGCGACAGCATGGATGCGGTTCATCCGGTGCTGGAAAAACTGCCTTATATCGTGGTGCTGGTGGATGAGTTCGCCGACCTGATGATGACCGTGGGTAAGAAAGTGGAAGAGCTGATTGCTCGTCTGGCGCAGAAAGCGCGTGCGGCGGGTATTCACCTCGTGCTGGCGACCCAGCGTCCGTCGGTTGACGTGATCACCGGCCTGATTAAGGCCAACATTCCGACGCGTATCGCCTTCACCGTGTCGAGCAAAATTGACTCGCGCACCATTCTCGACCAGAGCGGCGCCGAATCGCTGCTGGGAATGGGGGATATGCTCTACTCCGGACCGAACTCCACGATCCCGGTACGCGTTCACGGAGCATTTGTCCGTGACCAGGAGGTCCATGCAGTCGTCCAGGACTGGAAAGCGCGCGGGCGTCCGCAGTATATCGACGGCATCACTTCGGATAGCGAAAGCGAAGGCGGCGGCGGTGGATTTGACGGCGGAGAAGAGCTGGATCCGCTGTTCGACCAGGCGGTCAGTTTCGTCACCGAGAAGCGCAAAGCCTCTATCTCCGGCGTTCAGCGTCAGTTCCGTATCGGCTATAACCGCGCCGCGCGCATCATCGAACAGATGGAAGCGCAGGGCATCGTCAGCGAGCAGGGCCACAACGGCAACCGCGAAGTGCTGGCGCCGCCGCCCTTCGAGTGAGTGCAAAGTTGGGTAAATAAGAGCAAAATCAGCCTATTCTTCTGTCCCGCCGCGCCAGGCGGTCCTACATTAGGGGCAGAAGAGGCTCCCGGGCAGGGAGCGACGCACATTGACAGACATTAAGGAATAACAATGAAAAAACTCGCAATCACCTGTGCATTACTGTCTGGATTTGTTGTCAGTCAGGTGTGGGCAGATGCCGCCGGCGATTTGAAAAGCCGTCTGGATAAGGTGAGCAGCTTCCACGCCAGCTTTACGCAGAAAGTGACCGATGGCAGCGGCAATGCGGTACAGGACGGACAGGGCGACCTGTGGGTGAAGCGGCCGAATCTGTTCAACTGGCACATGACCCAGCCGGATGAAAGTATTCTGGTTTCTGACGGTAAAACGCTGTGGTTCTATAACCCGTTCGTTGAGCAGGCGACCGTCACCTGGCTGAAAGACGCCACCAGCAACACGCCGTTTATGCTGATTGCGCGTAACCAGTCTAACGACTGGCAGCAGTATAATATTAAGCAAAACGGCGATGATTTTGTCCTGACGCCAAAAAGCGGCAGCGGTAACCTGAAGCAGTTCACCATTAACGTTGGGCGTGACGGCACCATTCATCAGTTCAGCGCGGTAGAGCAGGACGACCAGCGCAGCAGCTATCAGCTGAAGTCGCAGCAAAACGGTGCGGTCGATGCATCTAAGTTTACCTTTACGCCGCCGCAAGGGGTTACGGTGGACGATCAACGTAAATAGAGGCGAATGTGGGCAATCTGTCGCTCGATTTTTCCGACAATGCGTTTCAACCTCTGGCCGCTCGTATGCGGCCAGAAAATTTAGCGCAGTACATCGGCCAGCAGCACCTGCTGGCACCGGGTAAACCTTTGCCGCGGGCAATTGAGGCCGGGCATCTTCATTCGATGATTTTATGGGGCCCGCCAGGCACCGGAAAAACCACTTTAGCGGAAGTGATTGCCCGCTATGCCAGCGCCGACGTCGAGCGGATTTCGGCCGTGACTTCCGGCGTTAAGGAGATCCGCGAGGCCATCGAACGCGCGCGACAGAATCGTAATGCCGGTCGGCGCACGATCCTGTTTGTCGACGAAGTCCACCGCTTCAATAAAAGCCAGCAGGACGCGTTTCTGCCGCATATCGAAGATGGCACCATCACCTTTATCGGCGCGACCACGGAAAATCCCTCTTTTGAACTCAACTCCGCTCTGCTATCCCGGGCGCGCGTCTATCTGCTGAAATCACTGACCACGGAAGATATTGAGCAGGTATTAACGCAGGCGATGAACGATACCGGCCGCGGCTACGGCGGGCAGAATATTGTGCTGCCTGACGAGACGCGTCGGGCGATAGCCGAGCTGGTAAACGGCGACGCGCGCCGCGCGCTCAATACGCTGGAGATGATGGCCGATATGGCCGAAACCGACCCCGCCGGTCAGCGGGTGCTGCAGGCCGGGCTGTTGACCGAAATCGCCGGCGAGCGCAGCGCGCGTTTTGATAACAAGGGCGATCGTTTTTACGATTTAATTTCGGCGCTGCACAAGTCCGTGCGCGGCAGCGCGCCGGACGCCGCGCTGTACTGGTATGCGCGGATCATCAGCGCCGGCGGCGATCCGCTGTACGTTGCCCGCCGCTGCCTGGCGATTGCCTCGGAAGACGTCGGCAACGCCGATCCTCGGGCCATGCAGGTCGCTATCTCCGCCTGGGACTGCTTTACCCGGGTAGGGCCGGCGGAGGGCGAGCGGGCGATTGCTCAGGCGATTGTATACCTTGCCTGCGCGCCGAAGAGCAACGCGGTTTACACCGCTTTCAAAGCGGCGATGGCCGATGCCCGCGAACGTCCGGACTACGACGTGCCGGTCCATCTGCGCAATGCGCCGACGAAGCTGATGAAAGAGATGGGCTATGGTCAGCAGTATCGCTACGCCCACGATGAGCCCAACGCTTATGCCGCCGGCGAGGAGTACTTCCCGCAGGAAATGGCGCAAACGCGCTATTATCGGCCAACAAACCGAGGGCTTGAGGGTAAAATTGGCGAAAAGCTCGCCTGGCTTAGCGAACAGGATCAAAATAGCCCCACAAAACGCTACCGCTAACAGAGGCGATGCGGTAAGGTTACGAGGATATTCCGGTGGTCGTAGTCTGCGGCCACTTTTCATTTTATTAATTCGATAAGCACAGGATAAGCATGCTCGATCCCAATCTGCTGCGTACCGAGCCAGACGCAGTCGCTGAAAAACTGGCACGCCGGGGCTTTAAGCTGGATGTAGATAAACTGCGCGCTCTGGAAGAGCGTCGTAAAGTTCTGCAGGTTGAAACTGAAAATCTGCAGGCGGAGCGCAACTCCCGATCGAAATCCATTGGCCAGGCGAAAGCGCGTGGGGAAGATATCGAGCCGTTACGCCTGGAAGTGAACAAGCTTGGCGAACAGCTGGATGCGGCGAAAACCGATCTGGACGCGCTGCTGGTCGAGATCCGCGACATCGCGCTGACTATTCCTAACGTCCCGCATGATGACGTTCCGCAGGGCAAAAGTGAAAACGACAACGTCGAAGTGAGCCGCTGGGGCACCCCGCGCGAGTTCGATTTTGCCGTGCGCGATCACGTAACGCTGGGCGAAATGCACGGCGGGCTGGACTTCGCTGCGGCGGTTAAACTGACCGGTTCGCGCTTTGTGGTCATGAAGGGTCAGCTGGCTCGTCTGCACCGCGCGCTGTCGCAGTTTATGCTGGATCTGCATACCGAACAGCACGGCTATAGTGAAAACTATGTCCCGTATCTGGTGAACCAGGAAACGCTGTACGGCACCGGACAGCTGCCGAAATTCGCCGGCGACCTGTTCCATACGCGTCCGCTGGAAGAAGAGGCGGATAGCAGCAACTACGCGCTGATCCCGACTGCCGAAGTTCCGCTGACTAACCTGGTTCGCGATGAGATCATCGATGAAGACGATCTGCCGATCAAAATGACCGCGCATACCCCGTGCTTCCGCTCTGAAGCGGGCTCCTACGGTCGCGATACCCGCGGTCTGATCCGTATGCACCAGTTCGACAAAGTTGAGATGGTGCAGATCGTCCGTCCGGAAGACTCCATGGCGGCGCTGGAAGAGATGACCGGCCATGCGGAAAAAGTTCTGCAGCTGCTGGGCCTGCCGTACCGTAAGGTGGCGCTCTGCACCGGCGATATGGGCTTCAGCGCATGCAAGACCTACGATCTGGAAGTGTGGGTGCCGGCGCAGAACACCTACCGCGAAATTTCGTCCTGCTCGAACGTCTGGGATTTCCAGGCGCGCCGCATGCAGGCACGCTGCCGCAGCAAGTCTGATAAGAAAACGCGTCTGGTCCATACGCTGAACGGCTCTGGCCTGGCAGTGGGCCGTACTCTGGTTGCGCTGATGGAAAACTATCAGCAGGCCGATGGCCGTATTGAAATCCCGGAAATTCTGCGCCCGTATATGCGCGGCCTTGAATTCATCGGCTGATTTTTCTACCTCCTTCTCAAAAGCGCCTACGGGCGCTTTTTTTTCATCTCCTTCTTGATGCCGGGCAATAACTCGTCTGTTTAACCCTTCCATACTCCCTTTGAGTTAATTCAGCATAAAAAACTAATAAAGCATAAATGCGTTATATATAAAACTATATAACGATTGTCAGTAAATTGTGAGCAATCAAAGCGAGTATCCATGAAAACTAAAGCCCCCGATGCTTTACTGGCTGCCGAAGTAAGCCGGCGTGGTTTAATGAAAACCACGGCGATTGGCGGCCTGGCAGTGGCCAGTAACGCATTTACTTTACCCTTCACGCGCATAGCCCATGCCGCAGAGAGCCTGTCACCGGCAAGCGAAACGGTAATCTGGAGCGCCTGTACCGTTAACTGCGGTAGCCGCTGCCCGCTGCGCATGCATGTTGTTGATGGCGAAATTAAATACGTTGAAACAGATAATACCGGCGATGATAACTACGACGGCCTGCACCAGGTGCGCGCCTGTCTGCGCGGACGTTCGATGCGCCGTCGCGTCTACAATCCCGACCGCCTGAAGTACCCGATGAAGCGCGTGGGTAAACGCGGCGAGGGGAAATTTGAGCGCATCAGCTGGGAAGAGGCGTTCGATACCATTGCCGGCAATATGCAGCGTCTGATCAAAGACTATGGTAATGAATCTATCTACCTGAACTACGGGACCGGAACCCTGGGCGGGACCATGACCCGTTCCTGGCCGCCGGGAAAAACGCTCATCGCCCGCCTGATGAACTGCTGCGGCGGTTATCTTAATCACTACGGCGACTACTCCTCCGCGCAGATCGCCGCAGGGCTGAATTACACCTACGGCGGCTGGGCCGACGGCAACAGCCCGTCGGATATCGAAAACAGCCAGCTGGTGGTGCTGTTCGGTAATAACCCCGGCGAAACGCGGATGAGCGGCGGCGGGGTGACCTACTATCTGGAGCAGGCGCGACAAAAATCCAATGCGCGGATGATTATCATCGATCCGCGGTATACCGATACCGGCGCCGGTCGCGAAGACGAGTGGATCCCGATCCGTCCGGGTACCGACGCGGCGCTGGTCTCCGCGCTGGCCTGGGTGATGATTACCGAAAACCTGGTCGATATCCCGTTCCTCGATAAATACTGCGTTGGCTACGATGAAAAAACGCTCCCTGCCGATGCGCCGGCAAACGGCCACTACAAGGCCTGGATCCTCGGTCAGGGCAGCGACGGTATTGCCAAAACGCCGACATGGGCGTCAACCATCACCGGGATTCCGGTCGATCGCATTGTGAAACTGGCGCGTGAGATTGCCAGCGCGAAGCCTGCCTATATCAGTCAGGGCTGGGGACCGCAGCGCCATGCTAACGGTGAAATTGCGACCCGGGCGATCTCAATGCTGTCGATTCTGACCGGCAACGTCGGCATTAACGGCGGCAACAGCGGCGCGCGCGAGGGCTCATACGATCTGCCGTTTGAGCGTATGCCGACGCTGGATAATCCGGTTGAGGCCAGCATCTCCATGTTTATGTGGACCGATGCGATTGAGCGCGGCCCGGAGATGACGGCGCTACGCGACGGGGTCCGCGGTAAAGACAAGCTCGATGTGCCGATCAAGATGATCTGGAACTATGCAGGCAACTGCTTGATTAACCAGCACTCTGATATTAACCGCACCCACGAAATTCTGCAGGACGACAAGAAATGCGAGATGATCGTGGTGATCGATTTCCATATGACCTCGTCGGCGAAATACGCCGATATCCTGCTGCCGGCCTGCACCGCCTCCGAACAGATGGACTTCGCGCTGGACGCCTCCTGCGGCAACATGTCGTACGTTATCTTCACCGATGAGGTGATTAAGCCGCGCTTCGAATGCAAAACGATTTATGACATGACGACGGCGCTGGCAAAACGCATGGGCGTGGAGCAACGGTTTACCGAAGGCCGTAGCCAGGAAGGCTGGATGCGCTATCTGCATGAGCTTTCCCGTCAGGCGATCCCCGACCTCCCGGACTTTGATACCTTCCGTAAGCAGGGGATCTATAAGCAGCGCGATCCGGAGGGGCACCACGTTGCCTATAAAGCGTTTCGCGAAAATCCGCAGGCGAATCCCTTGACCACGCCGTCGGGAAAAATCGAGATCTATTCGCAGGAGCTGGCAAAAATTGCCGCCACCTGGGAGCTACCGGAAGGAGACGTGATCGATCCGCTGCCAATTTATACCCCAGGCTTTGAAAACTATAACGATCCGCTGATCGAGAAATTCCCGCTGCAGCTGACCGGCTTCCACTATAAATCCCGCGTTCACTCGACCTACGGCAACGTCGATGTGCTGAAGGCCGCCTGTCGTCAGGAGATGTGGATGAACCCGCTCGACGCGAACAAGCGCGGTATCGCCAACGGCGATCGTATCCGTATTTTCAACGCCCGCGGTGAAGTGCATATCGAAGCCAAAGTGACGCCGCGTATGATGCCTGGCGTTGTCGCGCTGGGTGAGGGGGCCTGGTATAACCCGGACGCCGGCCGCGTGGATCAGGCAGGGAGCATTAACGTGCTCACCACTCAACGCCCGTCGCCTCTGGCGAAAGGAAATCCGTCGCATACCAACCTCGTCCAGGTTGAAAAGCTGTAAGGAATAACCGATGACAACTCAATATGGATTTTTTATCGATTCCGCCCGTTGCACCGGTTGTAAAACCTGCGAACTGGCTTGTAAAGACTATAAGAACCTGACGCCGGACGTCAGCTTCCGTCGCATTTATGAATATGCGGGCGGCGACTGGCAGGAGGATAACGGCGTCTGGCAGCAGAACGTGTTTGCCTACTACCTCTCTATCGCCTGTAACCACTGCGAAGACCCGGCCTGCATCAAGGTCTGTCCGAGCGGCGCAATGCATAAGCGTGATGATGGCTTTGTGGTGGTTGATGAAGACGTCTGTATCGGCTGCCGCTATTGCCATATGGCCTGTCCGTACGGCGCGCCGCAGTACAACGCGGCGAAAGGGCATATGACCAAGTGCGACGGCTGCTACGAGCGCGTCGCCGTAGGTAAAAAACCGATCTGCGTCGAGTCCTGCCCGCTGCGGGCGCTGGACTTTGGCCCAATCGAGGAGCTGCGGCAGAAGCACGGCAAGCTGGCCGCCGTTGCGCCGCTGCCGTCGGCGCATTTTACGCAACCCAGTATTGTCATTAAACCGAACGCCAACAGTCGCCCGTGCGGCGATACAACCGGCTATCTGGCCAACCCGAAGGAGGTGTGAGATGGGAAGTGGATGGCATGAATGGCCGCTGATGATCTTCACGGTCTTTGGTCAGTGCGTAGTGGGCGGTTTTATCGTCCTGGCGCTGGCTCTAATAAAAGGTGGCCTGTCGCGTGAGCAGCAGCAGCGCGTGGTGCTGAGCATGTTTGGCCTCTGGGTGCTGATGGGGATTGGCTTTATCGCCTCGACGTTGCACCTGGGATCGCCGATGCGGGCCTTCAATTCGCTAAACCGCATTGGCGCATCGTCGCTGAGTAACGAAATTGCCAGCGGAGCTCTCTTCTTCGCCGTAGGCGGTATTGGCTGGCTGCTGGCGGCGGTTAAGAAGCTGCCGGCCGGGCTGCGCAGCCTGTGGCTGATCGTCACGATGGTATTGGGCGTCATCTTCGTCTGGATGATGGTGCGGGTGTACAACACCATTGATACGGTGCCGACCTGGTATAGCGTCTGGACGCCGCTGAGCTTCTTCCTGACGCTGTTTATCGGCGGACCGCTGCTCGGCTATCTGCTGCTGCGCGTGGCCGGCGTGGACGGCTGGGCGATGCGCCTGCTGCCCGCCGTAATGCTGGTGGCCCTGGTGGCGAGCGTGGCCGTGGCGCTGATGCAGGGCAGCGAGCTGTCGACTATCCATAGCTCCATCCAGCAGGCGTCCGCGCTGGTTCCGGACTACGGCTCGCTGATGGCCTGGCGCGTTGGGGCCCTGGCGCTGGCGCTGGCCTGCTGGGTTGCGCCGATGCTTAAAGGTTATCAGCCGGCGGTACCGCTGCTGGGCCTGGCATTTGTGCTGGTGCTGGCGGGCGAGATGGTGGGCCGCGGGGTCTTCTACGGTCTGCATATGACGGTTGGCATGGCTATCGCCAGCTAGGCCGCTATTCGCGCCGGAACCTGGCGGTTCTGGCGCGATAAAAAATGCGCTCTCTTCATGAAATATTTCAACTGATATTCCCGCCTGTTAATTGCAATAAATTAATAAAAACAATGGAATAATATAAAGAATAATTCTGCCGTTTGGTCGATGGATAAAAAACTTCAATCGTTGCCCGAGAAACCGCGTCCTGCCTGATTTCTGGTGGATTGACAATGTTTATAGCGGTGGCATGATGCGCACGAAATCTGAACTTCCTCACGGTTTACATCCATGTCCATCTACACCCGGCCGGTGCAAATGTTGCTCTGCGGCCTGCTTTTGTTGACGCTGGCGATAGCGGTTTTAAATACCCTCGTCCCGCTTTGGCTCGCCCATGAAAACATGCCTACCTGGCAGGTCGGGATGGTTGGCTCATCCTATTTCACCGGTAACCTGGTCGGAACCCTGCTGGCCGGATGGGTCATTAAACATCTGGGATTTAACCGTAGCTACTATCTTGCCTCGCTGATTTTTGCCGTCGGCTGCGTTGGGCTTGGCGTCACCATTGGCTTCTGGACCTGGTTTAGCTGGCGTTTTATCGCCGGCGTAGGCTGCGCAATGATTTGGGTGGTGGTGGAAAGCGCGCTGGTGTGCAGCGGAACTACCCGCAGCCGCGGTCGCCTGCTGGCGGCGTACATGATGGTTTACTATGTCGGTACCGTGCTGGGCCAGCTGATGGTGAGCAAGCTGCCGACGGATCTGATGAGCGTTCTGCCCTGGGTGACCGGGCTGGCGCTGGCAGCGATCCTTCCTCTGCTGTTTACGCGCGTGGTCAATCAGACGGATGAGCCGCATGAGGCTGCGGCCCGCATCTGGCCGATGCTCAGGCTGCGTCAGGCTCGTCACGGCGTTAACGGCTGCATTATTTCCGGGATCGTCCTCGGCTCGCTGTACGGGCTTATGCCGCTGTGGCTGAACCATCAGGGAGTGAGCGACGCCGGGATTGGTTTCTGGATGGCGGTAATGGTGAGCGCCGGGATCCTCGGGCAGTGGCCGGTGGGCCGCCTGGCGGATCGCTATGGGCGTCTGCTGGTGCTGCGCGTTCAGGTGTTTATCGTTATTCTCGGCTGTCTGGCAATGCTCAGCCAGGCGGCGATGGCGCCGGCGCTGTTTATCCTTGGCGCCTCGGGCTTTACGCTGTACCCGGTGGCGATGGCGTGGGCATGCGAAAAAGTTGAGCGCCATCAGCTGGTGGCGATGAACCAGGCGCTATTGATGAGCTACACCATCGGCAGCCTGCTCGGGCCAACGCTTACCGCGATGCTGATGCAGAATTTCTCCGATAACCTGCTGTTTATTATGATCGCCAGCGTGTCGTTTATTTATCTGCTGACGCTGCTGCGTAAAGCGGGGCACCATCCGACGCCGGTGGCGCACGCGTAATTTTTCTTCCGGCCTTCGCTACGGTGATAAGCAAAGGGGACGTTGTCCCCTTTGATTTATTGGCCGCCAGCGACGAGCGCATCAAGCTGGTTCTGATGCTCCACCCTGGTGAGCTGATTCAGCCGATCCCCCTCATCCAGCCAGCAGACTAATCGCTGGATCGTCTGAATATGCTGTTCGCTATCGGCGGCGGCCAGGACGATAATCAGCCGCACATCGGGGTGTGCGGGAAACGCCACGGCTTCGGCGCAGCAAACCAGTGAGAGCACGCTGTGCGGGCTCAGAACCCCTTCATCCGGGCGGGCGTGCGGGAGGGCAAATTCCGGAGTGAGTATGTACCAGGGACCATTCTCCTCGGTGGTGCTGATGATGGCATCCGCATAGCCGGCGCTGATTTTTCCCTGCTGTGCCAGCGGACGGCAGGCCAGCTTAATCGCGCCGCGCCAGTCCAGACTATGCGCGGTGTACTGACAAGCGGCAAATAATTTCTCATCCATGTCGGCTCCTCAAATAGCGAGCCGGTCAGTGGGCGACCGGCTCGTGCGACGGTCAGCGAAGCGCGTTATACAGCGCCTCGCCGGAGATGCCGTATTTTGCCTTGAGCTGCCGGCTGTTGCCCGACTCGGTGAAGGTATCCTGCGTTCCCAGGCGCGTCAGGCGCGCCGGATGGGCTGCCTGGGCCATCGCTTCGGCTACCTGACCGCCAAGGCCGCCGTTTACCGTGTGATTCTCCAGCGTGGCGATCTGCGGGCAGTCTGCTACCAGCGCATAAAACTCCTGCTGGTTAAACGGTTTGAGCGTCGCCACGTGGATGAGCTTGCCTTTCTTGCCGCTGGCAACCAGCTTTTCATAGCCTTCGCTGGCCTGTTCCAGCACCGTGCCCTCAAAGAGAATGGCGAACTCGTTGCCGCTGCTGGCGATGGCCGCGATATCGGTGACCCGCGGGATTACGCTCTTATCGCGCACCGGCATCGGTTCACGCGCCACGCGGATATAAACCGGGCCTTTGATTTTTGCCGCCTGCTCAAAGGCGTCGGCTATTTCTTCGGCATCGGCCGGCGTCAGGATCGTCAGGCCCGGCAGCACGCGGGTCAGGGCAAGATCCTCCAGCGCATGGTGCGAGGCGCCGTCCGGGCCGTCATCCATTCCCGGATGGCTACCCACCAGCTTGACGTTGGCTTTGGCGTAGCAGGCCTGTCGCAGCTGGGTCCATGCCGTCCCCGTTACAAACATCGCAAAATTGACATAGAAGGGGATATAGCCCTCAAGCGACTGACCCACGGCAAAACTCATCGCTGAACCTTCCGCAATCCCCATTTCGAAGAAGGCCTCCGGGTAGCGCGCCTGAAACTGGTCGGTGCGGGTTGAACTGGCTAAGTCACTATCGATAGCGACGATGGGGTAACCTTTTTCTTTCAGGGCAATCAGTGCATTACCGATCTCATCACGCGGTGCTTTCATCACTGTAACTCCTCCATTGCCTGCTGGTATTGTTCTGTGGTCGGGGTTTTTGAGTGCCAGTCGCCGTTATTTTCCATATAGCTGACGCCGGAGCCCTTGGTGGTATGGGCGACGATGGCTACCGGCTTGCCTTTCAGATGGCGGGAGAGCATCAGGGTGTCGGCCACCTGGTGCATATCATTACCGTTATGCAGCTCCAGCACGTGCCAGCCGAAGCTGCGGATCTTATCCGCCAGCGGCTCGAGATTAACCACTTCATTAACCGGATCGTGGGAAGAGAAGCCGTTGTAATCGATAATCGCGACCAGATTATCCATTTTCATATGCCCGGCCTGCTGTAAGGTTTCCCAGATTTGCCCTTCGTGCATTTCGCCATCGCCGATGATGGCAAATACCCGATGAGGCTCGTCGCGGCGCTTTTTAGCGGCCGCCATACCGAAGGCGACGGATAACCCCTGGCCGAGCAAACCGGTCGTCGCGTCGACATCCGGCAGCGATTTTATGCTGGGGTGCCCCTGCAGGCGCGAATTGATCTGGCGGAAGGTATTGAACTCGCTGCGATCGATTTTGCCTTTTTGGTAAAGCATGGCGTACTGCGCGGCAACGGCGTGCCCTTTGCTCATAACGACGCGCGCGCGGGGCGAGGCCGCCAGGTCAACCTCCTGATAATAGATCCAGGTGAGAATATCGATTATCGATAAGGCGCCGCCCGGGTGGCCAATGCCGGACTCATAAATCATCGTGACGATATCGCGGCGAGCGGCGAGCGCATGGGACTTCAGTTGATCAATGTTCATGTGGTTTCCTTCTTATGGCAGCATTTTGCCGATGTAGTACACAACCAGGCCCAGGGCGACAAAGTCGGTTTCCGGGAAGCTGGTTCCCGACAGGCCGACGGACTCCATGATGGGGTAGATCAACGCAGGGCCGATGCCGATCAGGATCCCGGTGACGAAGCTGCCGGCGATAGCTCCTTTCCAGCCGCCCGAGGCGTTACCAAATACCGCCGCGGTGGCGCCGATAAAGAAGTAGGGGATCGCTACCGGAATAATGACGGTTTGCCCGAGGATCGCCAGAAAGCCCATCACCACCAGCCCGCCAACAAATGACGAGATAAATCCCAGTACCGTGGCGGTTGGCGCATACGGGAAAACGACCGGGCAATCGAGGGCGGGTTTGGCGTTGGGAATGAACTTCTCCGAAATACCGAGGAAGGCCGGGACGATTTCTGACAGCAGCAGGCGCACCCCGGTAATGATGATATACAGCGAGGCGGTGAAGGTGAGCGACTGGAACAGAGGGTAAACCAGCCAGTGCATGCCGCCAGCCGCCGCCGTGACCGCCGCTTTCCCGGCGGCGAATGCCGCAATGTAATAGAAAATACTGACCGAGATCGACACGGAGACGATGTAATCTTTAAAGATCCCCAGCCAGCCGGGCAGGTTTAGCTTTTCGGTCGACTGCTTAGGATCGCCCACCTTCGAACCGATCCATCCGGACGCCGCGTAGGCCAGCGTCACGTAGTGCCCCATCGCAATTTCATCATTACCGGTGATTTTTCTCATCCACGGCTGGGCAATTGCCGGGTACAGGCAGGCGGCCAGCCCCAGCAGAATTGAACCGACAATAATGGTGGTCATGTCGCTATAGCCGAGCGCTTTCAGGGTGACGGTCAGCAGAGCCGAGAGATAGAGGTTATGCTGTCCGGTGAGAAAGATGTATTTGAAAGGGGTAACGCGGGCAAAGAACAGGTTCCAGCCAAAACCAATCACCATAATCAGCGAGACGCACATCGCGAATTTAGTTTGCGCCAGCCCGGTCAGCGCTTCCGCCAGCGGCATCACGCCTTTCAGACCAAAGCCATCGCTGAATAATGTCTGAAAATTGCCGAGAGAGGTCACGGCCAGCCCGGCCCCACCGGCAAAAACCAGAAAGCCGACAATGGTTTTGAAAGTCCCGGAGAGCACTTTTTCAATGGGCTTTCGTTGGATCAATAAGCCAATTAATGCGATAAAACCAACTAAAAGTGGGGTGACGCCCAGAATGTCGAATACAATAAATCTGAGGAAATCCATATTGCCTCCGGGAGAGGTTAGTTGTGCTGGATTACGCGGATAAGCGCTGATTCCATTTCTTCACTGTTCATCAGGTCGGTGATACCGATAGCGTTAAATCCGGCAGCTTCGACTTCCTCGGTGAGATCGCGCATCGTGATCACGAAATCAATATCTCGCCAGGTTCGTAACCCGGAGAGGACGTCGTGTTCCAGCTCGATATCCCAGCCGTGTTTATCGATGATTTTTTGTGCTTTGATTTTGAGCATTAAGGAACTGCCCATACCGGTGCGACAGACGATGAGACCTTTCATGAGATGTTCTCCTGTTTGTAAAAATAATTATTTTTATTTTCTTTTGTGAGATAATAATCATTATCTTTAGCGTGGGGCGAAAGATGTGACTGTGTTTGCATTTTGAGCAAGAAAGGCAAAAAATGAGCCAGATAGATAACAACCTCTTGATAAACATACGGAATGGTTCTTCAGAACTCAGCCCGATACTGGAGAAAGTGGGCCGTTTTATTGCGGAAAATCCTGATTTTGTGATGCGGCATACGATTTCAGAACTGGCCGACTCTGTTGCTACCAGCGAAGGCAGCATCACCCGTTTTTGTCGGGCGTTTGGATTTAAAGGTTTTTCCGATTTCAGAACGGCGCTGGCGGTTGAGCAGGGGGCTGCCCGCCCGGAAGCCGGCGATGACGACGATATTGCGCCGGTGCTGGCGAGCATTCGCGATAGCAATACCATTATCGATGCTCAGGAGCTGCAAAGCGCAGCGGTTTGGCTGAATGCGCTGAATAACATCGCTATTTATGCGGTGGGTACGGCGGTGCCCGTTGCCCTGTTTCTGCAAATGAATTTAATCAACATGGGCAAAGTTGCCAGCTTCGTCGATCGCTCTTATCCGGCGGCGATCCCGATAGCAACCGATCGGCAAAAGACGGGAATTATCGTCGTGCATACCGAACAGGCTTCGGCGGATATGATGCAGGCTTTGACGCTGGCGAAGCAGCAGGGGGTGAAAATATTGTCGCTGACCCGCGGCACGTTTACGCCGCTGGCTCGTTTATCGGACTGGAACCTGCAGGCCGCGGTGGCTTTACTGGGAGAAGGTGAATCAGGCTTTGCCGAAATTGCGGGAGCAATGATGGTTGCCGATCGAATGCTTCGCGCGCTGGAGGAGCAGGATGAGCGCTATGCGGAGTATCGTAAAGCGCATCAGAAACGCATTTTCTCGATTGAAAGCGTGGCGAATAAGCTGTCGCAATACTTTATGTCGTAATGCTTGCCGAAGCGCTTTCCCGCCCGGATAAGAGGTTCTGCGCCGCTATCCGGGGGAAATGCTGCTTAACCGGGCGGCTGCCGCCCGTCGGCTTAGTACATAACCTTATGACCATACTGCTCGAGGATGCCTTTTACGCGCTCCATGGTCTCTTTCTTCGGCGGATGCACGCCGTCAAGCTTGTACTCTTCGCCCAGCGCTACCCATTTATGCTTGCCCAGCTCGTGATACGGCAGCAGCTCGATTTTTTCGACGTTGCCCATATCGCGGGTAAACTCGCCGAGGCGATGCGCGGAATCATCATCGTCTGACCAGCCGGGCACCACCACGTAGCGGATCCAGACGTTGATATTCTTCTGTGACAAATAGCGGGCAAATTCCAGCGTGCGGTGGTTAGAGACGCCGACCAGATTTTGGTGGATTTCATCATTCATCTGCTTAAGGTCAAGCATCACCAGATCGGTCACCTCAAGCAGCTCGTCAATCACCGGATCGTAGCGTCGAACGAAGCCGTTGGTATCGAGGCAGGTATGAATGCCCTCCTTGTGGCAGGCGCGGAACCAGTCGCGCACGAATTCGGCCTGCAGGATAGCCTCACCGCCGGATGCGGTCACTCCGCCGCCGGAAGCGTTCATAAAGTGACGGTAGGTTACGACCTCTTTCATCAGGCTTTCGACGGTCACTTCCGTGCCGCCGTGGGTATCCCAGGTATCGCGGTTATGGCAGTACAGGCAGCGCATCAGGCAGCCCTGGAAGAAGGTGATGAAGCGGATCCCTGGACCATCGACGGTGCCACAGGATTCAAAGGAGTGAATGCGACCAATAGTTGACATTGCGGTGATATCTCCAGATTCGGTCCGTCCGGGACCTGTGATGCACAGCTCAAACCGGCTGTGTTTAAGAGCCAGTCCCATTAGGCTATTTTGCTTGCCATTTTGAACCTGGGCAGTGCTCAAACTGGCTGCGACAATTACGCCTAATGGGATAGGCTCTAAGTCTGTTTTGGCAGTTATCCATTCAGTATAGATAGCGGACAAAAGAGACTGGAGGGCAGGGAAGTATTGTTAAAAAGGCCCCACTTGCGTGGAGCCTTTATTGTACGCTTTTTATATCGCGATTTCAGTCAAACCCATTACATGGTCTGAGTGAAGGTACGAGTGATAACGTCCTGCTGCTGCTCTTTAGTCAGGGAGTTAAAACGTACTGCGTAGCCGGATACGCGGATGGTCAGCTGCGGATATTTTTCCGGGTTTTCCATCGCGTCGAGCAGCATTTCACGGTTCATAACGTTGACGTTCAGGTGCTGACCGCCTTCGATAGAAGCTTCGTGGTGGAAGTAACCGTCCATCAGACCGGCGAGGTTAGTCTTACGAACTTCGTCGTCTTTACCCAGAGCGTTAGGAACGATAGAGAAGGTGTAAGAGATACCATCTTTAGCGTAAGCAAACGGCAGTTTTGCAACGGAGGTCAGAGAGGCAACGGCGCCTTTCTGGTCACGGCCGTGCATCGGGTTAGCGCCTGGTCCGAACGGCGCGCCAGCGCGACGACCGTCAGGGGTGTTACCGGTTTTCTTACCATACACAACGTTAGAAGTGATGGTCAGAACGGACTGCGTCGGGATAGCGTTGCGGTAGGTGTGCAGTTTCTGAATTTTCTTCATGAAACGTTCAACCAGGTCAACGGCCATGTCATCTACGCGAGAGTCGTTGTTACCAAACTGCGGGTATTCGCCTTCGATTGCGAAGTCAACGGCCAGACCGTTTTCGTCACGAATCGGTTTAACTTTCGCATATTTGATAGCCGACAGGGAGTCAGCGGCAACGGACAGGCCGGCGATACCGCATGCCATGGTGCGAATCACGTCACGGTCGTGCAGCGCCATCAGAGAGGCTTCGTAGCTGTACTTGTCGTGCATGTAGTGGATGATGTTCAGCGCGGTGACGTACTGTTTAGCCAGCCAGTCCATGAAGTGATCCATGCGATCCATAACTTCATCAAAGTTCAGAACGTCGCCTTTGATCGGCTCAGCTTTAGGACCAACCTGCATTTTCAGTTTTTCATCAACGCCGCCGTTGATCGCGTACAGCATGGTTTTCGCGAGGTTAGCGCGAGCACCGAAGAACTGCATTTGCTTACCAACAACCATCGGGCTTACGCAGCAAGCGATCGCGTAGTCATCGTTGTTGAAGTCCGGACGCATCAGATCGTCATTCTCGTACTGCAGAGAAGAGGTATCGATGGAGACTTTAGCCGCGTATTTTTTGAAGCTCAGCGGCAGTTTTTCAGACCACAGAATAGTGATGTTCGGCTCCGGAGACGGCCCCATGGTGTACAGGGTGTTCAGGAAGCGGAAGCTGTTTTTGGTAACCAGAGTACGGCCATCAACGCCCATACCGCCGATTGATTCCGTTGCCCAGATCGGGTCACCGGAGAACAGTTCATCATATTCAGGAGTACGCAGGAAACGAACCATACGCAGTTTCATGACCAGGTGGTCAATCATTTCCTGAGCGTCCTGCTCGGTGATTTTACCGGCTTTCAGGTCACGTTCGATGAAGATATCCAGGAAGCTGGAGGTACGACCGAAGGACATTGCTGCGCCGTTCTGAGATTTAACGGCAGCCAGGTAACCGAAGTAGGTCCACTGGATAGCTTCCTGCGCGGTTTGTGCCGGAGCAGAGATATCGCAGCCGTATTTGGCCGCCATTTCTTTGATCTGGCCCAGCGCACGGTGCTGCTCGGAGATCTCTTCGCGCAGGCGGATGGTAGCTTCCAGATCTTCGCCGTTTTCCAGTCTTTCTTGCAGAGAGAGGAACTGAGCGTATTTGTCTTTCATCAGGAAGTCGATGCCGTACAGCGCAACGCGACGGTAGTCACCGATGATGCGGCCACGGCCGTAGGCGTCCGGCAGACCGGTCAGTACGCCGGATTTACGGCAGTTCAGGATGTCTTTGGTGTAAACGTCAAAAACGCCCTGGTTGTGAGTTTTACGGTACTCGGTGAAGATTTTTTTCAGCATCGGGTCCAGCTCGCGATCGTACGCTTTGCAAGAACCTTCAACCATTTTAATGCCGCCGAACGGGATAATCGCACGTTTCAGCGGAGCTTCAGTCTGCAGACCAACGATTTTCTCGAGCGCTTTCTCGATGTAGCCTGCGTCGTGAGAAGTGATGGTGGATGCAAGGGAAGTGTCAAAATCAACAGGCGCGTGAGTGCGGTTTTCCTGTTTAACGCCTTCCATTACGTTGTCCCACAGCTTGGTGGTCGCGTCAGTTGCGCCAGCCAGGAAGGACTCATCACCTTCGTACGGGGTGTAGTTTTTCTGGATAAAGTCACGGACGTTGACTTCGTTCTGCCAGTCACCTTTCGCAAAACCTTCCCAGGCTGTGGCTAACTTTTCATTAAGCTCGGACATGTAACACCTACCTTCTTAAGTGGATTTTTTATTTACTGCCTGAAACAACCCTTAGTGATGGTCGTCGCCACGCAGGTAAATGACCCAGTATGTCAGCCCAACCAGCAGACCACCGCCAATAATGTTCCCGATAGTTACCGGAATCAGGTTATCAGTGATGAAGTTCATGATGGTCAGGTGAGAGAAACTTTCCGGAGTTGAACCAACGGCGGTCCAGAATTCCGGGCTTGCAAAGTCGCGGATTACGATACCCATCGGGATCATAAACATGTTAGCGATACTGTGCTCGAAGCCGCTGGCGACAAACATGGCTACGGGGAGAACCATAATCATTGCTTTGTCCATCAGGCTGCGGCCGGAGTAGCTCATCCACACCGCGAGGCAGACCATCAGGTTCGCCAGGATACCCAGGCTGACGGCTTCAATAAAAGTATGATGCATTTTGTGGTCAGCGGTTTGCAGGACGTTGAGTCCCCAGCCGCCGTTGGCGGTCATATATTCACCCGACAGCCACATCAGTAAGACGAACAGCAGTGCGCCTATCAGGTTACCAACATAGACGTTGAGCCAGTTTCGCGCCAGTTGACCCCAGGTAATTCGTCCGCTGGCTTTCGCCACGACGATAAGCACGGTGGAGGTAAACAGGTCAGCACCGCAGATGACGCACAGAATCAAGCCCAATGAAAAGCAGATCCCGCCGATAAACTTGGCAATACCGAAAGGCATCGCGGCAGTACCGGTCGTCGCGGTGATGTAGAAGACAAAAGCAATGGAGATAAAGACGCCAGCGGTAATCGCCAGATAAAAGGTCTTCATCGGGTGCTTTGTCGCTTTATAGACACCCGCTTCTTCGGCGACTTTCGCCATCGCTGCGGGGAGTAAAAGATCAAAAGGGTTGTCAGCTTTCACACTAACTCTCTCTTTATATAAGTCGGCGGTGAGATACTAACAAAGCATTATAGAAGGGAAATTGATGTAGATCATATCCCACCGGAACTATAAGCCCGTTTAACGTATGGTTTTTGGGGTAATTGGTTGTAACTGTATGTTTTTTAATTAAAAAATAAATTTTAATATTTACAAATTATGTTGATTTTTTTCATTTTGGGGCCAGAGTAACGGTTAATTAAAATGGGGTATTTTTATTAAAATTAACATCTCCAAAGTGCTGTGCGATCAAATTTCACCGTAAATTAACTTTGCAACTACAAGTTATTGGCCCCGTGAATTAAATATAAAAAAACGGAGCCGTAAACGACTCCGTGATGGGACACTTCCGACGGCGCTGAGGGCTATTTCGCCCAGTAGGCCGCTTTAGCGCGCTGCAGCTTCTCATAGGCTGCCAGTAAGGACTGATGGGCCGGGAACGCGCGCAGATCGCTATCGACGGCCTGCAGGCCGTAGAACGGCGCTTCGCCGCTTAGCGCAGCGCTGGCGGCTTCCACCGCGTCTGCGCCGTACATGCGGACAAAGGCGTTCAGATACTGCAGCGGCTGACGTTCTTCTTCCTGGCTTAGCAGCAGCAGCGTTTGCAGGCAGCGGTAGTAGTTCGCGCGCTCGGCGCTGAAGATTGACGCATTGAACTCAATGGTCCACTCCGTCCAGATCAGCGCCTGCTCCAGATCGCCGCCGGCCAGCGCCAGCATCGCTTTCAGTTCGCCAATGCGCAGCGTATACCAGCCGTTGTCTTTGCCCGTTGCCAGGCCCAGCAGCTCGCGAACGCGGGTAAAGTCGTCGTTACCTTCATCGTCCAGCTGCTCAATCAGCGCCAGATAGTCCTCTTTCTCCCATTCGCTGCCCGGCAGAGAGAGGAGCGTTTCGCGCAGATGGCTGCCCATGCTGTTGTTCGCCAGCCACAGGTCTTCTGCCGGATAGATATCCGACATCCCCGGGACGATAATCCGGCAGGCATAGACGCTCAGGTGCTCGTAATCGGCGATGTAGACCTCTTTATCTTCTTGTTTAAAGATGGCCATCAGGGTGGCGAACTCCTCTTCCGTGGTACCGGAGAAGTTCCAGTCAACGAACGGATAGTCGGCATCCTGTTTGAACATATCCCAGGAGATCAGGCCGCTGGAATCGATAAAGTGGGTTTCAAGGTTGGCGTGTTCGGCCACTTCTTCGTCATCGAAGGTGGGCGGCGTGAAGACGTCGAGATCCTTCAGGCTGCGGCCCTGCAGCAGTTCGGTGACGGTGCGCTCCAGCGCGACGCCGAAGTCAGGATGCGCGCCGAAGGAGGCGAAGCAGGTGCCGTTTTCCGGGTTAAAAAGCACTACGCAGATCACCGGATACTTGCCGCCCAGCGAGCCGTCGTAGGCAAAAATCGGGAAACCTTCCGCTTCCAGCTTATTAATCGACTCCACCACGCCCGGATAGCGGGCCATCACCTCGGCAGGGATTTCCGGCAGGCTGATGCTTTCCGCAATGATGCGGTTCTTGATATGACGCTCAAAGACTTCCGACAGCCCCTGAACGCGCGCTTCGTTGGCGGTGTTGCCCGCGGACATCCCGTTAGAGACGTACAGGTTGCCAACGATATTCATCGGAATATAGACCGTTTCGCCGTCGGACTGGCGGGTGAACGGCAGGCCACAAACGCCGCGATCGTCATTACCGGACTGCAGATCGACCAGCATGCTGGCGGTCAGCTGATCGTCAGGATCGTAGAAGGCGCGCAGGCGCGGATCGAGCAGCCCCTGCGGCACTTCGTCATCTTCGGTCAGCGGGAACCATTTTTCGTTTGGATAGTGAACAAACGGCCCGTTGGCGATGGTTTCGCCTAACCAGAAGTCGGCGAAGAAATAGTTGGTCGACAGACGTTCGAAGTACTCGCCCAGCGCAGAGGCCAGCGCCGCTTTTTTGGTCGCGCCTTTACCGTTGGTGAAGCACAGCGGGCAGGCTTTATCGCGGATATGAACTGACCATACGTGCGGTACCGGATTCAGCCACGAGGCCTCTTCAATATCAAATCCGAGGTCGAGCAATTTCTGCTGGAAGCGAGCGATGGAATCTTCCAGGGCGGCGTCTTTGCCGGGGATAAACGTTTGAGTCATAGCGGTCACTTTTATCGTACGTAAAGCGCGCAATGATACGGGGTTTGTGTGTCAGGCGCTATCTTCGTGAGGGCCCCGGCGAAAATAAAAGCCTGGACTATGCTTACAGCCAGTAACCTACTGTTAAGGCATTAAAAAATGAAAGCGTTCGATCTTCATCGCATGGCGTTTGATAAAGTTCCGCCGGAGTTTTTAGGGAAAGTCGCGCTGCGCAGCCTCTATACCTTCCTGCTGGTTTTCCTGTTCCTTAAAATTACCGGGCGGCGCGGCGTCCGCCAGATGTCGCTCTTTGAAGTGCTGATTATTTTGACGCTCGGCTCTGCGGCCGGAGACGTCGCCTTTTATGACGACGTGCCGCTGGTCCCGGTATTTGTCGTTTTTGTCACTCTGGCGCTGCTCTACCGCCTGGTGATGTGGCTGATGTCCAAAAGCGAGAAGCTGGAAAACCTGCTGGAAGGGAAGCCGGTGATCATCGTCGAGGAGGGCGAGCTGGCGTGGGAGAAAGTCCGCAGCGCCAACATGACCGAGTTCGAGTTTTTTATGGAGCTTCGCCTCTACAGCGTGGAGCAGCTCGGCCAGGTGCGGCTGGCGATAATGGAAGCGAACGGCCAAATCAGTATGTACTATTACGCTGATGAAGAGGTGAAGCCGGGTTTATGTATTCTGCCGGACGGCTGCGATGAGCGTTTTGTGACCATCCCTGAGAGCGGCGAATATGCTTGCGTGCGCTGTAGCCAGGTGATCGCGCTGCAGGCCGGGCAAAAGCAATTATGTCCACGCTGTCAAAATCCAGAATGGGCGAGGGTTAGCAAAGCTAAACGCGTTACCTGACAGCCTTTTTGTCGGTTTTGTTACGAAGGGGGAGTGAATTGTTTTGTGTGAAGCCGATCATATTTTTCCGCTCATAAGTTTTAGGCATTGCGATGCGTGTCGCTGAATGATAAAACCGATGTTCCCGTCATACTTCAGGCTGCATGGGGGCTGGCTGCATTCATTCAATTCGCCCGCATACTTCAGCAGGTCCCAGCGGATTAATCCACTGGACGCCCGCGCGCAGCTCGAACGATCGGGGTTTAGATACCGGAATAACTTATGCACGCGACGGTTCGCGGGCAAATAACATAGCAACGTGGTGAGGGGAAATGGCTCAGGTCTATAACTTTAGTTCGGGCCCGGCAATGCTGCCGGCGGAAGTTCTCAAACTGGCTCAGCAGGAGCTTTGCGACTGGCAGGGGCTGGGAACGTCGGTAATGGAGATCAGTCACCGTGGTAAGGAGTTTATCCAGGTGGCCGAGGCGGCGGAGCAGGATTTTCGCGATCTGCTCAACATCCCCTCCAACTACAAAGTTTTATTCTGCCATGGCGGCGGTCGCGGCCAGTTCGCCGGCGTCCCGCTGAACCTGCTCGGCGATAAAACCACCGCTGACTACGTTGACGCCGGCTACTGGGCGGCAAGCGCCATTAAAGAAGCAAAAAAATACTGTACGCCAAATACCATCGACGCCAAAGTCACCGTTGATGGTCTGCGGGCCGTCAGGCCGATGAGCGAATGGCAGCTGACGCCGGGCGCGGCCTACCTGCACTATTGCCCGAATGAAACCATCGACGGCATCGCCATTGATGAAACGCCGAACTTCGGCGATGACGTCGTTGTTGCCGCCGATTTCTCCTCGACTATTTTGTCTGCGCCGATCGACGTCAGCCGTTTTGGCGTTATCTACGCCGGCGCGCAGAAAAACATCGGTCCGGCGGGGCTGACGCTGGTGATCGTTCGCGAAGATCTGCTGGGCAAAGCGAGCGTCGCCTGCCCGTCAATCCTCGATTACTCCGTGCTTGATGCCAACGATTCGATGTTCAATACGCCGCCGACCTTCGCCTGGTACCTCTCTGGCCTGGTCTTCAAATGGCTGAAAGAGCAGGGCGGCGTGGCGGCAATGGATAAAATCAACCAGCAAAAAGCCGATCTGCTCTACGGCGCCATCGACGGCAGCAGCTTCTATCGTAACGACGTGGCGGCGGCCAACCGCTCGCGCATGAACGTCCCGTTCCAGCTGGCCGACAGCGCGCTGGACAAGCTGTTCCTCGAAGAGTCCTTCGCCGCCGGCCTGCACGCGCTGAAAGGCCACCGGGTGGTTGGCGGTATGCGTGCCTCTATCTACAACGCAATGCCGCTGGCTGGCGTAAAAGCGCTGACCGACTTTATGCAGGACTTTGAACGTCGTCACGGCTAATCATCGTTGTGCTTTTCATCCCCGCAGCCGGTCTGCGGGGTTTTTATTCCGTTTTTTTGAGAGTTGAGTTTGATGGAATCCCTGACGTTACAACCCATCGCGCGCGTGGATGGCACCGTGAACCTGCCCGGGTCTAAAAGTGTCTCTAACCGCGCTTTGCTGCTGGCGGCATTAGCCCGTGGCACCACGGTGCTGACCAACCTGCTGGATAGCGACGATGTACGCCACATGCTGAATGCCCTAAGCGCCCTGGGAGTTCATTACACCCTGTCCTCCGATCGTACCCGCTGCGAAGTGACCGGCAACGGTGGCCCGCTGCAGGCAGATAGCGCGCTGGAGCTGTTCCTTGGCAACGCCGGGACCGCAATGCGCCCGCTGGCGGCGGCCCTGTGCCTCGGAAGCAGCGATATTGTGCTGACCGGCGAACCGCGGATGAAAGAGCGTCCGATTGGTCATCTGGTTGATGCGCTACGTCAGGGGGGCGCGCAAATTGAGTATCTGGAGCAGGAAAACTACCCGCCTCTGCGCCTGCGCGGCGGCTTCGCCGGCGGCAGCGTTGAGGTTGACGGCAGCGTTTCCAGCCAGTTCCTTACCGCTCTGCTGATGGCTGCGCCGCTGGCGCCGCAGGATACCGTCATCGCCATTAAAGGCGATCTGGTTTCCAAACCCTATATTGATATTACGCTGCACCTGATGAAGACCTTCGGCGTGGACGTTGAAAACCACGCCTATCAGCGTTTTGTCGTCCGCGGCAACCAGCAGTATCGCTCTCCGGGCGACTACCTGGTTGAGGGCGATGCCTCTTCGGCGTCCTACTTCCTCGCGGCGGGCGCGATTAAGGGCGGTACGGTAAAAGTGACCGGCATCGGCCGTAACAGCGTGCAGGGCGATATTCGCTTTGCCGACGTGCTGGAAAAAATGGGCGCAATCGTGAGCTGGGGCGATGACTATATTGCCTGCACCCGCGGCGAGCTGAACGCCATCGATATGGATATGAACCATATCCCGGATGCGGCCATGACTATCGCCACCGCGGCGCTGTTTGCCAAAGGCACCACCACGCTGCGCAATATTTATAACTGGCGGGTAAAAGAGACCGACCGTCTGTTTGCGATGGCCACCGAACTGCGCAAAGTCGGCGCCGAAGTGGAAGAGGGCGAGGATTACATCCGCATTACGCCGCCGGCGGAGCTGCAGTTTGCTGAGATTGGCACCTATAACGATCACCGCATGGCGATGTGCTTCTCGCTGGTGGCGCTGTCCGACACGCCGGTGACGATCCTCGATCCGAAGTGCACGGCGAAAACCTTCCCTGACTACTTCGAGCAGCTGGCGCGGATTAGCACCCAGGCGTAAGCGCCTGCGGTTGCGCCAACGTAAAGCTTTGTCATCTGCGGGCTGATATTCCGTTAGCCCGCTATAATTGCGCAATTATTCTGCATTTCATTTCCGGTCGTCCGTATTTTGCATCCAGTGCTCACTTTCCGTCGTATAGATGCGTATAATGCGCGGCGTTTATATTCTATGCGCCTTGCTGAAGGAGAAAAAGATGACGGCAGCTATTCCGGTAATCACCATTGATGGCCCTGGCGGTGCGGGTAAGGGAACCTTGTGCAAGGCGATGGCGGAAGCTCTGGGCTGGCATTTGCTGGATTCCGGCGCTATCTATCGCGTTCTGGCGCTGGCGGCGCTGCATCATCATGTGGATGTTGAATCTGAAGAAGCCCTGGTGCCGCTGGCCGCGCATCTGGACGTGCGCTTTATTTCCACCGACGGCAGCCTCGAAGTTATCCTGGAAGGTGAGGACGTCAGCGCGGCGATCCGCACGCAGGAAGTGGCGAATACCGCCTCGAAAGCCGCGGCTTTTCCCCGGGTGCGTGAAGCTCTGCTGCGCCGGCAGCGCGCGTTTCGCGAACTGCCGGGCCTGATTGCCGACGGGCGAGATATGGGCACCGTGGTATTCCCCGATGCGCCGGTGAAAATTTTCCTTGATGCGTCCGCGCAGGAACGTGCGCATCGGCGCATGCTGCAGTTGCAGGAAAAGGGCTTTAGTGTTAACTTTGACCGCCTTTTATCCGAGATAAAAGAGCGTGACGACCGCGATCGTAATCGCAGCGTGGCGCCGCTGGTCCCGGCTGCCGATGCTTTAGTTCTCGATTCTACTGAACTAAACATTGAGCAAGTAATTGAAAAAGCGCTACAATATGCGCGCGAAAAATTGGCAGTCGCTTAGCCGTTATCGGCAAAGCGCAGTGGCCTCCGAATTATAGCAGTACCCCCGCAGCAACGGAGTGTTAGCGGGTATGTTAAACAACCCCATCCGGCACGGAGCCAGGTGGACGTTAAATATGAAACCTGAAGATTAAACATGACTGAATCTTTTGCTCAACTATTTGAAGAATCCTTAAAAACAATCGAAACCCGTCCGGGTTCCATCGTTCGTGGTGTTGTTGTTGCTATCGACAAAGATGTCGTACTGGTTGACGCCGGTCTGAAATCTGAGTCCGCCATTCCGGCAGAGCAGTTCAAAAACGCCCAGGGCGAGCTGGAAATCCAGGTCGGTGACGAAGTTGACGTTGCTCTGGATGCAGTAGAAGACGGCTTCGGTGAAACCCTGCTGTCCCGTGAAAAAGCTAAACGTCACGAAGCTTGGATCACGCTGGAAAAAGCTTACGAAGAAGCTGAAACTGTAGTCGGTGTTATCAACGGCAAAGTTAAAGGTGGCTTCACTGTTGAGCTGAATGGTATTCGCGCGTTCCTGCCGGGCTCCCTGGTTGACGTTCGTCCGGTTCGCGACACGCTGCACCTGGAAGGCAAAGAGCTTGAGTTCAAAGTCATCAAGCTTGACCAGAAACGTAACAACGTTGTTGTTTCCCGTCGTGCCGTTATCGAGTCCGAGAACAGCGCAGAACGCGATCAGCTGCTGGAAAACCTGCAGGAAGGCATGGAAGTCAAAGGTATCGTTAAGAACCTCACTGACTACGGTGCATTCGTTGATCTGGGCGGCGTCGATGGCCTGCTGCACATCACCGACATGGCGTGGAAACGCGTTAAGCATCCGAGCGAAATCGTAAACGTTGGCGACGAAATCACTGTTAAAGTGCTGAAGTTCGACCGCGAGCGTACCCGTGTATCTCTGGGCCTGAAACAGCTGGGCGAAGATCCGTGGGTAGCTATCGCTAAACGTTATCCGGAAGGTACCAAACTGACCGGTCGCGTGACCAACCTGACCGACTACGGCTGCTTCGTTGAAATCGAAGAAGGCGTTGAAGGCCTGGTTCACGTTTCCGAAATGGATTGGACCAACAAAAACATCCACCCGTCCAAAGTTGTTAACGTTGGCGACGTAGTGGAAGTTATGGTTCTGGATATCGACGAAGAACGTCGTCGTATCTCCCTCGGCCTGAAACAGTGCAAAAACAACCCATGGCAGCAGTTCGCGGAAACCCACAACAAGGGCGACCGTGTTGAAGGTAAAATCAAGTCTATCACTGACTTCGGTATCTTCATCGGCCTGGACGGCGGCATCGATGGCCTGGTTCACCTGTCTGACATCTCCTGGAACGTTGCAGGCGAAGAAGCAGTACGTGAATACAAAAAAGGCGACGAAATCGCAGCAGTTGTTCTGCAGGTTGACGCAGAACGTGAGCGTATCTCTCTGGGAGTTAAGCAGCTTGCAGAAGATCCGTTCAACAACTGGGTTGCACTGAACAAGAAAGGCGCAATCGTAAACGGTAAAGTCACTGCAGTTGACGCTAAAGGCGCAACCGTAGAACTGGCTGACGGCGTTGAAGGTTACCTGCGTGCTTCTGAAGCATCCCGTGACCGCGTTGAAGATGCGACTCTGGTTCTGAGCGTTGGCGATGACGTTGAAGCTAAATTCACCGGCGTTGATCGTAAAAACCGCGCAATCAGCCTGTCTGTCCGTGCGAAAGACGAAGCTGATGAGAAAGATGCAATCGCAACTGTTAACAAACAGGAAGATGCAAACTTCTCTAACAACGCAATGGCTGAAGCTTTCAAAGCAGCTAAAGGCGAGTAATCTTAGTCTTTCGGGTTACAACAACCTGAATTACGACGAGTTTACTTGACAGATTGCAGGATTCGTCCTGTAATCAAGCACAAAGGGCGGCTACGGCCGCCCTTGTTTAACGCTGTTAGCTAATTTGGCCTTGAAGGAAACCGGAGGAAAAATGACCAAGTCAGAATTGATAGAAAGACTTGCCAGCCAGCAATCCCACATTCCTGCGAAAGCGGTTGAAGATGCTGTTAAAGAAATGCTGGAGCATATGGCCTCAACGCTTGCTCAAGGTGAGCGCATTGAAATCCGCGGTTTCGGCAGCTTCTCTTTGCATTACCGAGCACCTCGCACCGGGCGTAACCCGAAAACTGGCGACAAAGTCGAGCTGGAAGGCAAGTACGTTCCGCACTTTAAGCCCGGGAAAGAATTACGCGACCGCGCCAATATTTACGAAGAGTAAGTTGCGCTGAACGGCGTTAACGTACTCCGAAGATAAAAAAAGCACCTGAGGGTGCTTTTTTTATGCCCGTAACCCGACCCTCCTCGCAAACGTCAATCTGCTTTAGCGCAACGCCCCGATATCTTTGGAAGCCGGAACCCAAGCCGCCGCGTTGCTGGATGACGGCCTGCCAGTCCGACGCGATACTTTCCTGAAACAGGGAGGTTGGCATGCGTTTACCACAGCTTGCTGGTTGTGCGATTGTCGGGATCCTGCCGCTGCTACTGTTAGCGCGACTGCCCGGGCTGTCTACGGTGTGGTGGCTTATGGGGCTGGCGCTTGCCGCGTCGCTATTGCGCTGGCGGCCCCTACACTTCGTGGCGCTGATGCTGCTTTTTTTCCTCTGGGGCGTGCTGAGCGCTCATCAGGTACTCTGGCCGACGCACGCCTTACCCGGCAGCCCCCGGCGGATTGAAATTGAGCTGACGGCGACGGACGAGGGAACCCGCCATCAGGGGAATATCATCCGGGTGGACGGGCGACGGCTATTTCCGGCACCGGGGATCGCGCTTTATGGTCAGGCGCTTCCCGAACCGCCGTGCGCAGGCCAGCGCTGGATGATGACCGTCCATATTCGGCCGGTACACGGCCAGCTTAACGATGGTGGTTTTGACAGCCAGCGTTTTGCCCTGGCGCAATATCGCCCCGTGACCGGGCGCTTCACCTCCGCAGAGCCCCTCGACCTGCGCTGCAGCCGACGTGCGGCCTATCTGCGTACGTTGACCCGTACCCTGGACAGGCTGCCGTGGCGGTCGGTGATATTAGGGTTAGGGATGGGAGAGCGGCTGGTGGTGCCGAAAGAAATCAAGGTCCTGATGCAGGAAACGGGGACCGCTCATCTCATGGCCATCTCCGGTTTGCACATTGCGCTGGGCGCCATACTGGGCGGGCTACTGACTCGCGGGGTACAGTTCTTCTTCCCCTGCCGCTGGATTGTCTGGCAGACTGCCGCTGCTGATTGGCCTGGCCTGCGCGCTGTTTTATGCCTGGCTTACCGGCATGCAGCCACCCGCGCTGCGAACCTGCGTCGCACTCGCCGTCGGCTGCGGGCTGCGATTATCCGGCAGGCGCTGGTCGTCATGGCAGATAGGGATATGCTGCGTGGGCGCCATTCTGTTTGCCGATCCGCTGGCCGTGTTATCCGACAGCCTGTGGCTCTCGGTATTTGCCGTAGCGACGCTCATTTTTTGGTACCAGCTGGCGCCGCTGCCCCGGACCTCTCGGGGCTGGCTGCTGCGCCAGCTACTGGGGTTAAGCCACCTGCAGTTTGGGCTGATGCTGCTGCTGTTGCCGATGCAGATTGTTATCTTTCACGGTATCAGCCTGACCTCGTGGCTGGCGAACCTGGTTGCCGTGCCGCTGGTCACTTTTGCTATCGTCCCGCTGATTCTGGCGGCGATGCTGCTGCATCTCTGCGGGCCTGAGGCGGTGGAGATGGCGTTATGGCTATCGGCAGATCGTCTGCTGGCGGCGCTGTTCTGGTTCCTGCGCGCGCTACCGCAGGGCTGGCTGCCGCTGGATTCTCGCTGGACGGGCGTCAGCGCGCTGCCCTGGCTGCTGCTGCTGGTCTGGCGCTTTCACGCCTGGCGCTCGCTTCCGGCGCTGTGCCTTTGCAGTATGGTGCTGCTGAGCTGGCCCTTCTGGCGACCGGTGGCGAAGGCGGAGTGGCGGGTAACGATGCTGGACGTCGGGCAGGGGCTGGCGATGGTCATCGAACGGCAGGGGGCGGCGATCCTCTATGATACCGGTCTGGCCTGGCCCGAGGGCGACAGCGGCCAGCTCGATTATCATTCCCTGGCTACGCTGGCATCATCTGCGGGTGGAAGGGATTATTTTGAGCCATGAGCATCTTGACCACCGCGGCGGCCTGAATTCGATACGCAAAGTCTGGCCCGCGGCCTGGATACGCAGCCCTCTGGGATGGGCGGGGCATCAGGCATGCCGCAGAGGAGAGCGCTGGCAGTGGCGTGGCTTAACCTTTCGCGCGCTTTGGCCGCTGCCGGGGGCGACGGCGATCGGCAATAATCGCTCCTGCGTGGTGCGCATCGATGACGGCCAGCGCAGCATTTTGCTCACCGGCGATATCGAAGCGGTAGCAGAGCAGGCAATGCTGAGCCGCTACTGGCAGCATCTGGCGTCCACGCTTATCCAGGTTCCACATCATGGCAGCAATACCTCTTCGACCGTTGCGCTGCTGCAGCGCACCGGCGGCGAGGCGGCGCTGGCGTCGGTATCCCGCTATAATGCATGGCGTATGCCCTCGGATAAGGTGATCCAGCGCTACCGACAGCAGGGTTACCGCTGGTTCGACACGCCCCATCAGGGGCAAATTACGGCTATTTTTTCCGCAGACGGCTGGCAAATCCTTAGCTTACGAGATCAACTTTTACCTCGTTGGTACCATCAGTGGTTTGGCGAGACCGAGGATAACGGGTAGAATATGCGGCTATTTCAACATAAGCTGGTTTACTGAATGCAGAATGATAAAGATCTCTCCACGTGGCAGACCTTCCGCCGCCTCTGGCCGCTTATTGCGCCATTTAAAACCGGACTGATCGTCGCGGCAGTTGCGTTAGTCTTTAACGCCGCTAGTGATACCTTCATGCTATCGCTTCTTAAACCGTTACTGGATGATGGTTTTGGTAAAACGGATCGCTCAGTGCTGCTATGGATGCCGCTGGTGGTGATTGGGCTGATGCTGCTGCGCGGCGTCACTAGCTATATTTCGAGCTACTGTATCTCGTGGGTTTCCGGCAAGGTGGTGATGACCATGCGACGCCGTTTATTCAGCCACATGATGGGGATGCCGGTCTCCTTCTTCGATAAGCAGTCCACCGGGACGCTGCTGTCGCGTATTACCTATGATTCCGAACAGGTTGCGTCGTCCTCATCCAGCGCGCTGATTACCGTTGTGCGCGAAGGCGCGTCGATCATCGGCCTGTTTATCATGATGTTCTACTACAGCTGGCAGTCTGTCGCTGATTCTGATCGTGCTGGCGCCGATCGTCTCCGTGGCGATCCGCGTGGTATCGAAGCGTTTTCGTAATATCAGCAAGAATATGCAGAACACCATGGGCCAGGTGACCACCAGCGCGGAACAGATGCTCAAAGGGCATAAAGAGGTGCTGATGTTTGGCGGCCAGGCCGTGGAAACCAAGCGTTTCGATAAAGTCAGCAACAAAATGCGTCTGCAGGGGATGAAAATGGTCTCCGCATCGTCGATTTCTGACCCTATCATTCAGCTGATCGCCTCCCTGGCGCTGGCGTTTGTGCTGTACGCCGCCAGCTTCCCAAGCGTCATGGAAACGCTGACCGCCGGTACGATTACCGTGGTCTTCTCCTCTATGATCGCCCTGATGCGTCCGCTGAAGTCGCTCACCAACGTCAACGCGCAGTTCCAGCGCGGGATGGCCGCCTGCCAGACGCTGTTTGCTATTCTTGATTCCGGGCAGGAAAAAGACGAAGGCACGCTGGTCATCGAGCGCGCGAAGGGGAGCCTTGAGTTCAAGAACGTCACCTTTACCTACCCTGGCCGTGAAACGCCGGCGCTGCGTGATATCAGCCTGAATATTCCGCAAGGTAAAACCGTTGCTCTGGTGGGTCGTTCGGGATCGGGTAAATCGACAATCGCGAGCCTGATCACGCGCTTTTATGATATCGATGAAGGCCAGATTCTGCTCGACGGTCACGATCTGCGGGAGTACACCCTGGCCTCGCTGCGCGATCAGGTCGCCCTCGTTTCGCAAAACGTGCACCTGTTCAACGATACCGTAGCCAACAACATTGCCTACGCGCGCAACGAAGAGTACAGCCGTCAGCAGATCGAAGAGGCGGCGCGGATGGCCTACGCCATGGACTTTATCAGCAAAATGGATAACGGCCTCGATACCGTCATCGGTGAGAACGGCGTGCTGCTTTCCGGCGGTCAGCGTCAGCGTATCGCCATCGCGCGCGCGCTGCTGCGTAACAGCCCGATTCTGATCCTCGATGAGGCAACGTCGGCGCTGGATACCGAATCTGAACGCGCCATCCAGGCGGCGCTGGACGAGCTGCAGAAAAACCGCACCTCGCTGGTTATCGCCCACCGTCTGTCGACCATTGAGCAGGCGGATGAAATCGTGGTTGTTGAAGACGGACGCATCGTTGAACGCGGCAGCCACGCTGACCTGCTGGAACATCGCGGCGTCTACGCTCAGCTGCATAAAATGCAATTTGGCCAATGATCGCGCGCATCTGGTCCGGTGAGTCGCCTTTATGGCGGCTGCTGCTTCCGCTCTCCTGGCTTTACGGCCTGGTGAGCGGCCTGATTCGGCTCAGCTATCGGCTGGGGCTGAACAAGGCCTGGCGGGCGCCGGTCCCGGTGGTGGTGGTCGGAAATCTTACCGCCGGCGGTAACGGCAAGACGCCGGTTGTCATCTGGCTGGTGGAGCAGCTGCAGCAGCGCGGGATCCGCGTTGGCGTGGTTTCCCGCGGCTACGGCGGCAAGGCGGCGAGCTATCCGCTGGTGCTCAACAGCTCCACCGCCACCGCGGAAGCCGGCGACGAGCCGGTGCTGATTTACCAACGCACCGGCGCGCCGGTGGCGGTCTCCCCCCGACGCAGCGATGCGGTGAAGGCGCTGCTGGCCGCCCACGACCTGCAGCTTATCGTCACCGACGATGGCCTGCAGCACTACGCGCTGGCGCGCGATAAAGAAATTGTGGTGATTGACGGCGTACGCCGCTTTGGCAACGGCTGGTGGCTGCCGGCCGGGCCGATGCGCGAACGCGCCTCACGCCTGCGCAGCGTCGACGCCATCATCGTTAACGGCGGCGTCGCGCGGCCGGGAGAGATAGCCATGCAGCTGCGTCCCGGGCAGGCGGTAAATCTGCTAAACGGCGAACGGCGTGACGTGGCGAGCTTTAATAACGTCGTGGCGATGGCCGGGATCGGCCATCCGCCGCGCTTTTTTGCCACTCTCGAAAGCTGCGGCTTGCGGCCGGTAAAAACCGTGGCGCTGGCCGATCATCAGGCCCTCACCCGGGCCGACGTTGCCGCGCTGGTGAGTGCCGGGCAGACGCTGCTGATGACCGAGAAAGACGCGGTGAAATGTCGGGCGTTTGCCGAAGCCGGCTGGTGGTATCTGCCCGTCGACGCCATAATGACGGATGAACGCGCACAGCGGCTGCTTACGGATCTGGTGACGCTGGCGCAACGTTAGTTTTCGCCACGCCAGCCTTCGGTGCCGCTGTATTGGGATCCTTAACGGAGAACCTGCATGTCGGTACTATCGCTTTCGCTTAAAGAAGCCCGCCATCTTCACCTCGCGGCGCAGGGCCTGCTGAAAAAGCCCCGCCGCCGCGCCCGCTCGGCCGATATTCTGCAGGCTATCCGCCAGATGTCGCTGCTGCAAATTGATACCATCAACGTTGTCGCCCGCAGCCCTTACCTGGTGCTTTTCAGCCGCCTCGGCGGCTATCCGCAAAGCTGGCTGGATGAGGCGCTGCGCGTGGGGGAACTCATGGAGTATTGGGCCCATGAGGCCTGCTTTTTACCGCGCAGCGATTTCTCGCTGGTGCGCCACCGCATGCTGACGCCGGATAATATGGGCTGGAAATATCATCAAGGGTGGATGACGGAGCATGCGGATGATATTCAGTCTGCTGCTGGAGCACATCGCGCAAAATGGCCCGGTACGCTCGGCTGATTTTAGCCATCCGCGTAAGGGTGCCAGCGGCTGGTGGGAGTGGAAGCCGCACAAGCGTCATCTGGAGGGGCTGTTTACCGCCGGTAAAGTGATGGTCGTGGAACGGCGCAACTTTCAGCGGGTGTATGACCTGACGCAGCGGGTGATGCCGCACTGGGATGATGAGCGCGATGCGCTGTCGCAGGCGCAGGCTGAAGAGCTGATGCTGCGCAATAGCGCCCGCAGCCTGGGTATTTTTCGCCCGCAGTGGCTGGCCGACTATTACCGCCTGCGGCAACCGGCGCTCGCCGGCCTGCTGGCCAGCTGGCAGGAAGAGGGGCTGGTGACGGCGGTGAACGTCGAGGAACTGGGTGATATGTGGCTGCACCGGGAGGCCCTGCAGCAGCTGGAAGCGGCGCCGGGCGGTAAGCTTGCGGCGAGCCATAGCGCGGTGCTGTCGCCGTTTGACCCTGTGGTCTGGGACCGCAAGCGCGCCGAGCAGCTGTTTAATTTTAGCTATCGCCTCGAGTGCTATACGCCGGCGCCAAAGCGCCAGTATGGCTATTTTGTGCTGCCGCTGCTGCATCAGGGCAGGCTGGTGGGGCGAATGGACAGCAAAATGCATCGCAAAACCGGGGTGCTGGAAATTTTCTCGCTATGGCTGGAGGAGGGCGTCAAGGTGACCTCCGGTCTGGAGAGCGGCCTGCAGCGGGCCATTAACGATTTTGCCCGCTGGCAGGAGGCCGAGCGGGTGAGCTTCGGCCTCCTGCCGGAGGCGCTCTTTGCCGACCGCCGACAGGGCTGGCAGCTCGGCGCTATCTGAGCGTCCGATATCCGCCCGCTTGCGTCGCCAAACGCGGCACGTCGGCGGGTTTTCACCTCCCTGGCCGCGAGCGCAAACGGATCCCGGTGTCAGGTATCCTGTGCTATGCTGCTGCGGAATCTATTCGGTCCATCAGGAGGAAACATGGATCACCGTTTACTTGAAATTATCGCCTGTCCTGTTTGTAACGGTAAGCTGTATTACAGCCAGGATAAGCAAGAGCTGGTCTGCAAAATTGACAGCCTGGCTTTTCCTCTGCGCGACGGAATTCCCGTATTGCTGGAAACCGAAGCCCGCTCGCTAGCCGTTGGAGAGAGCCACTCATGAGTTTTGTGGTCATCATTCCTGCGCGCTTTGCCTCTACGCGTTTGCCCGGCAAGCCGCTGCAGGATATCAACGGCAAACCGATGATCGTCCACGTGCTTGAGCGCGCGCGCGAGTCCGGGGCCGAACGTATTATCGTCGCCACCGACCATCAGGAGGTGGCGCGCGCGGTTGAAGCCGCCGGCGGCGAAGTGTGCATGACGCGCGCTGACCATCAATCCGGTACCGAACGCCTGGCGGAAGTTGTCGAAAAGTGCGCCTTCAGCGATGAGACGATTATCGTCAATATTCAGGGCGACGAGCCGATGATCCCGCCGGCGATCGTGCGTCAGGTGGCCGAGAATCTGGCCTCCAGCACCGGCGGGATGGCGACGCTGGCGGTGCCGATCCACGACGCCGAAGAGGCGTTTAATCCGAATGCGGTGAAGGTGGTGATGGATGCCGAAGGCTACGCCCTCTACTTCTCCCGCGCCACGATTCCCTGGGATCGCGATCGCTTTGCGCACTCCCGCGACGCCATCGGCGATTCGCTGCTGCGCCATATCGGCATCTACGGCTATCGCGCCGGCTTTATTCGCCGCTATGTCGAGCTGGGCGCCGAGCCCGCTGGAGCAGATCGAAATGCTCGAGCAGCTGCGCGTGCTGTGGTACGGCGAAAAAATCCATGTCGCGGTGGCTGAGGTTGTCCCGGGCACCGGCGTCGATACGCCGGAAGATCTGGAGCGCGTTCGCGCCGAGCTGCGTTAACTCCCCCGATCCCCTCCATCAGGAGGGGATATCCTCAGGCTATTTTTCCATACTTTTTGCCGTAATTTTTGATCTCACCCGATGACAACCTCGCGACCGGCGCTCATGATGAAGCCAGTAGTATTCATGAGGGTAATTCAAATGGAACAGTTGCGAACCGAGCTGAGCCACCTGCTGGGGGAGAAGCTCAGCCGGGTAGAGTGCGTTAGCGAGAAGCCCTTGACGGCGCTGTGGGCGCTCTACGATGCGCAGGGAAATCCGCTGCCGTTGCTGGCGAGAAGCTTCACCACGCCCGGCATCGCGCGCCAGCTGGCGTGGAAGATATCGACGCTGGCCCGCAGCGGCTCCGTGCGTATGCCGGTGGTGTACGGCGTTATGACGCATGAAGAGCATCCCGGGCCGGATGTCCTGCTGATCGAGCGGCTGCGCGGCGTCTCCGTCGAAGCCCCGACCCGCACCCCGCAGCGCTGGGAGCAGCTGCAGGAGCAGATCGTCGAAGCGCTGCTGTCGTGGCACCGACAGGATAGCGGCGGCTGCGTCGGGGTAGTTGATAGTACGCAGGAAAACCTGTGGCCAAACTGGTATCGTCAGCGGGTGGAGGTGCTATGGGGAACGCTTAACCTCTATCAGGATACCGGCCTGACGATGCAGGACAAGCGGATCCTCTTCCGTTCGCGAGAGTGCCTTGGCGAATTATTTAAAAGTTTCAACGACAACTGTGTACTGGTGCACGGCAGCTTCACGCTGCGCAGCATGCTGAAGGACGCGCGTAGCGACCAGCTGCTGGCCATGGTGGGGCCGGGGATGATGCTGTGGGCGCCGCGTGAATATGAGCTTTTCCGCCTCTGCGACGGCGGGCAGGCGGAGCAGCTGCTGTGGCACTATCTGCACCGCGCGCCGGTAGCGGAATCCTTCCTCTGGCGGCGCTGGCTCTATCTGCTGTGGGACGAGGTCGACAGCCTGGTCAATACCGGGCGCTTCGATCGCGCCCGCTTTGATTTAGCCGCCAAATCACTCCTGCCCTGGCTCGCCTGACGCGCCTTTTAGCCACTGCCAGATGCGCCCGAGGGTTTCATAGCCGACGCGATCGCTGTGCATCAGCCAGAAGGGGGACGGGATCGCGCGCTCCCACGGATTTAACGGCGATTCGATCGCCAGCTGGTTGGCCGGCGCCGGTAGCGGATTGAGTCCGGCGTGGCGGAAGAAGATCATCGCCCGCGGCAGATGCGACGCGGAGGTGACCAGCAGGAAAGGCGCATCGCCGATCGTTTGCTTCACCGCCGCGGCTTCCTCTTCGGTATCTTTTGGGCTATCGAGAACGATAATCTCGCTGCGCGGTACGCCAAGGCTTTGCGCCACGCGGGCGCCGGCCTCCGCCGTGCTGACCGGGTTGGTTTTCGCCGCAGCGCCGGTAAAGATCATCTTCGATCCCGGGTTTTCCTGCCACAGGCGGATCCCTTCGGCCAGCCGCGGCAGGCTGTTGTTAATCAGGTTCGAACTGGGGGCCCACGCCGGATTCCACGTATATCCGCCGCCGAGCACCACCACGTACTGAACGCGCTCTGCGCCGCGCCATGTCGGATAGGTCTCTTCTATCGGTTTAAGTAAACCGTCGGCCACCGGCTGCAGGCTGAGCAGGGCCAGCAGCAGCCAGCCGATGCTGACGCAGGCCTTGCCGGTTTTTTGCCAACGGCTAAACCACAGCAGCGCGATGCCGAAAGCGATCAGCATCAGCAGCAGGGGAAGGGGCAGCATCATGCCGCCCAGATACTTTTTCAGCGTAAAAAGCATGCCAGATGGGTCCTTTTTAACCATATAACCAAACTTATGCCCCGATCTTATAACAGATCGCTTCACTCTCAGCGCGGGTATGACAAAATAGCGGCTTTGTGTTGGTTTGTGGAGTCGCCCGTGCAGGATCGCAATTTCGATGACATTGCCGAAAAGTTTTCGCGCAATATATACGGCACCACCAAGGGCGAACTGCGTCAGGCCATCCTCTGGCAGGATCTGCAGCCGCTGCTGGAGCGGCTGGGCCCAGGGCCGCTGCGCGTTCTCGACGCCGGCGGCGGCGAGGGGCAAACGGCAATAAAGGTCGCGCAGATGGGTCATCACGTCACGCTGTGCGATCTTTCTGCCGGGATGGTGGCTCGCGCCCGGCAGGCGGCTGTCGATAAAGGTGTGATCGACAACATGCATTTTGTACAATGCGCGGCTCAGGATATTGCGCAGCATTTGGAAAGCCCGGTCGATCTGGTACTGTTTCATGCGGTGCTGGAGTGGGTGGCCGAGCCTCAAGAGATGCTGCGGGCTCTGTGGTCGGTGCTGCGTCCCGGCGGCGGGCTGTCGCTAATGTTCTACAATGCTAACGGTCTGCTGATGCACAACATGGTTGTCGGAAACTTCGATTACGTGCAGATTGGGATGCCAAAAAAGAAAAAACGCACGCTATCGCCGGACTATCCGCGCTCCCCGGAGCAGGTGTACGGCTGGCTGGAAGAGCAGGGTTGGCAAATTACCGGCAAAACCGGCGTGCGGGTGTTTCATGACTATCTGCGTGAAAAACGCAGACAGCGCGACAATTTTGCGGCGCTGCTGGAGCTGGAGACGCGCTACTGTCGCCAGGAGCCGTATATCAGCCTGGGTCGCTATATTCACGTCACCGCGATTAAGAACCAGGCTCAGAGCTGCCGATGCAAGGATAAAGTATGAGTGAATTTTCCCAGACAGTCCCCGAACTGGTTGCCTGGGCCAGAAAAAATGATTTTTCTATTTCGCTGCCGGTCGACAGACTCTCTTTTCTGCTGGCGGTTGCCACGCTGAACGGCGAGCGGCTTGAAGGGGAAATGACCGAGGGAGAACTGGTGGACGCGTTCCGCCACGTCAGTGATGCGTTTGAGCAGACCAGCGAAACCATCAGCCAGCGCGCTAATAACGCGATTAACGATATGGTGCGCCAGCGTCTGCTGAACCGCTTTACCAGCGAACTCACGGAAGGCAATGCCATTTATCGCCTGACGCCGTTAGGTATTGGGATTACCGACTACTATATTCGCCAGCGCGAGTTCTCCACCCTGCGCCTGTCGATGCAGCTATCGATCGTCGCCAGCGAGCTCAAGCGCGCCGCCGACTCTGCGGAAGAGGGCGGGGATGAGTTTCACTGGCATCGTAACGTCTTTGCGCCGCTGAAATATTCGGTGGCGGAAATTTTTGACAGCATCGATCTGACCCAGAGAATCATGGATGAACAGCAGCAGCTGGTGAAGGACGACATCGCCCAGCTGCTGAACAAAGACTGGCGGGCGGCGATCTCCAGCTGCGAGCTGCTGCTTTCGGAAACCTCCGGGACTTTGCGCGAACTGCAGGATACGCTGGACGCGGCGGGCGATAAGCTGCAGGCTAACCTGCTGCGGATCCAGGACGCGACTATCACGCGGGACGACCTGCATTTCGTCGATCGCCTGGTGTTCGATCTGCAAAGCAAGCTCGACCGCATCGTGAGCTGGGGCCAGCAGGCCATCGACCTGTGGATCGGCTACGACCGCCACGTGCATAAATTTATCCGTACCGCCATTGATATGGATAAAAACCGCGTATTTGCCCAGCGCCTGCGCCAGTCGGTGCAGACCTACTTCGATGCGCCCTGGGCCTTGACTCACGCCAGCGCCGATCGCCTGCTCGATATGCGCGATGAAGAGATGGCGCTGCTCGATGAAGAGGTCACCGGGGAGCTCCCTGAGGATCTGGAATACGAAGAGTTTAATGAAATTCGTGAACAGCTGGCGGCCCTCATTGAAGCGCAGCTGGTTATTTATAAAGACAAAGGGCTGCCGCTGGATCTAGGCCTGGTCGTGCGCGAGTATCTGGCGCAGTATCCGCGCGCGCGGCACTTCGACGTGGCGAGAATCGTCGTCGATCAGGCGGTACGCCTGGGCGTAGCGCAAGCTGATTTCACCGGACTGCCGGCACAATGGCAGCCGATTAATGATTACGGAGCCAAGGTACAGGCGCATGTCATCGACAAATATTGAACAAGTGATGCCGGTTAAGCTGGCGCAGGCGTTGGGCAATCCGTTATTTCCGGCGCTGGATAGCGCCCTGCGTGCGGGCCGCCATATCGGCCTGGACGAACTGGATAATCACGCATTTTTGATGGATTTTCAGGATTACCTGGAAGAGTTTTACGCTCGCTATAACGTTGAGCTGATTCGCGCGCCGGAGGGGTTCTTCTACCTGCGCCCGCGCTCCACCACGCTGATTCCGCGCTCGGTGCTGTCAGAGCTGGATATGATGGTCGGCAAAATTCTTTGCTACCTCTACCTTAGCCCGGAGCGTCTGGCGAATGAGGGGATCTTCACCCAGCAGGAGGCTCTACGACGAGCTGCTGACCCTGGCGGACGAAGCCAAACTGCTGAAGCTGGTGAATAACCGCTCCACCGGTTCGGACCTCGACAGGCAGAAGCTGCAGGAAAAGATGCGCGCGTCGCTTAACCGCCTGCGCCGTCTCGGCATGGTGTGGTTTATGGGCCATGACAGCAGCAAATTCCGCATTACCGAATCGGTGTTCCGCTTCGGCGCCGACGTCCGCGCCGGCGACGATCCGCGCGAGGCGCAGAAGCGCCTGATCCGCGACGGCGAAGCGATGGCGCTGGAGAATCACCTGCAGCTCAATGATGAGAATGAAGAGAATCAGCCGGATAGCGGGGAGGAAGAGTAATGATTGAACGCGGTAAATTTCGCTCGCTAACGCTGGTTAACTGGAACGGCTTTTTTGCCCGTACTTTTGATCTGGATGAACTGGTTACCACGCTGTCAGGGGGCAACGGCGCCGGGAAATCAACCACCATGGCGGCCTTCGTCACGGCCCTGATCCCGGACCTGACCCTGCTGCACTTCCGTAACACCACCGAAGCGGGCGCCACCAGCGGCTCGCGCGATAAGGGCCTGCACGGCAAGCTGCGCGCCGGGGTGTGTTATTCGGTGCTGGACGTGATTAACTCCCACCACCAGCGCGTGGTGGTGGGCGTACGCCTGCAGCAGATTGCCGGTCGCGACCGCAAAGTCGATATCAAGCCGTTTGCCATTCAGGGCCTGCCGACCGCTATTCAGCCGACGCAGCTGCTAACGGAAACCCTTAACGAGCGTCAGGCGCGCGTCCTGAGCCTCAACGAGCTGAAAGATAAACTTGAAGAGATAGAAGGGGTGCAGTTCAGGCAGTTCAACTCGATCACCGACTACCACTCGCTGATGTTCGACCTGGGCGTGGTCGCCCGCCGTCTGCGCTCGGCCTCTGACCGCAGTAAATACTATCGTCTGATCGAAGCCTCGCTGTACGGCGGGATCTCCAACACCATTACCCGCTCGCTGCGCGACTACCTGCTGCCGGAAAACAGCGGCGTGCGCAAGGCGTTCCAGGATATGGAAGCCGCGCTGCGTGAAAACCGCATGACCCTGGAGGCGATTCGTGTCACCCAGTCCGACCGCGATCTGTTTAAGCATCTGATCAGCGAGGCCACCAACTACGTGGCGGCGGACTATATGCGTCACGCCAACGAGCGCCGCGTCCACCTGGATAAAGCGCTGGAGTATCGCCGCGATCTGTTCACCTCCCGCGCGCAGCTGGCGGCCGAGCAGTATAAGCACGTCGATATGGCCCGCGAACTGCAGGAGCATAGCGGCGCGGAAGGCGATCTTGAAGCCGACTATCAGGCCGCCAGCGATCATCTGAACCTGGTGCAAACCGCGCTTCGCCAACAGGAAAAAATCGAGCGCTACGAAGCGGATCTCGATGAGCTGCAGATCCGTCTTGAAGAGCAGAACGAAGTGGTGGCGGAAGCGACCGACCTGCAGGAAGAGAACGAGGCCCGCGCCGAGGCGGCCGAGCTGGAAGTGGATGAGCTGAAAAGCCAGCTTGCCGACTACCAGCAGGCACTGGACGTGCAACAGACCCGCGCGATTCAGTACAACCAGGCGCTACAGGCGCTGGAGCGCGCGAAGGCGCTGTGCCATCTGCCGGATCTGACTGCGGATAGCGCCGGCGAGTGGCTGGAAACGTTCCAGGCGAAGGAGCAGGAAGCGACGGAGAAAATGCTGTCGCTGGAACAAAAAATGAGCGTGGCGCAAACCGCGCACGGTCAGTTCGAGCAGGCTTTCCAGCTGGTGGCGGCCATCAACGGCCCGCTGGCGCGTGATGAAGCCTGGAGCGTGGCGCGCGAGCTGCTGCGCGACGGCGTTAACCAGCGCCACCACGCCGAGCAGGCTCCGGGGCTGCGCAGCCGCCTGAACGAGCTGGAGCAGCGCCTGCGCGAGCAGCAGGAGGCTGAACGCCAGCTGAACGAATTCTGCAAGCGCCAGGGCAAGCGTTACGATATTGACCGCCTGGAAACGCTGCACGAGGAGCTGGAGGCGCGGATCGCCTCCTTGTCGGACAGCGTCTCCTCCGCCGGCGAACAGCGAATGACGCTGCGTCAGGAGCTGGAGCAGCTGCAGTCCCGCACCCAGACGCTGCTGCGTCGGGCGCCAATCTGGCTGGCGGCGCAGAACAGCCTCAGCCAGCTCTGCGAGCAGAGCGGCGAGCAGTTTGAATCAAGCCAGGACGTCACCGAATATCTCCAGCAGCTGCTGGAGCGCGAACGCGAGGCGATCGTTGAGCGCGACGAAGTCGGCGCGCGCAAGCGGGCCATCGATGACGAGATTGAGCGTCTTAGCCAGCCGGGCGGCTCGGAAGATCCGCGGCTGAATGCCCTGGCGGAGCGTTTTGGCGGCGTGCTGTTGTCGGAAATTTATGACGACGTCAGCCTTGACGATGCGCCGTACTTCTCCGCGCTGTACGGCCCGTCGCGCCACGCCATCGTGGTTCCCGACCTGTCGCAGCTCACCGGGCAGCTTGAAGGGCTGGAAGATTGCCCGGAAGATCTCTACCTGATCGAAGGCGATCCGCAGTCGTTCGATGACAGCGTATTTAGCGTTGACGAGCTGGAAAAAGCGGTGGTCGTCAAGGTTGCCGATCGGCAGTGGCGCTACTCGCGCTTCCCGACGCTGCCGCTGTTTGGCCGCGCCGCCCGCGAAAGCCGTATTGAAAGCCTGCACGCCGAGCGGGAGGATCTCTCCGAGCGTTTCGCCACCCTGTCGTTCGACGTGCAGAAGACCCAGCGTCAGCACCAGGCCTTCAGCCGCTTTATCGGTAGCCACCTGGCGGTGGCCTTTGAGGACGATCCGGAAGAAGAGATCCGTAAGCTGAACGGCCGCCGCGGCGAGCTGGAGCGGGCGCTTAACGCCCATGAGAGCGACAACCAGCAGAACCGGGCGCAGTACGAGCAGGCGAAAGAGGGCGTTTCCGCGCTTAACCGCCTGCTGCCGCGCCTTAGCCTGTTGGCGGACGATACGCTGGCCGATCGCGTTGACGAGATTCAGGAGCGCCTCGACGAAGCCGAGGAAGCGGCCCGCTTTATCCAGCAGCACGGCGGCCAGCTGGCGAAGCTGGAACCGATGCTCTCGGTGCTGCAGAGCGATCCGCAGCAGTTCGAACAGCTGAAAGAAGATTACGCTTACTCGCAGCAAACCCAGCGTGAAGCGCGCCAGCAGGCGTTTGCGCTCAGCGAAGTGGTGCAGCGTCGCGCCCACTTTAGCTACTCTGACTCCGCAGAGATGCTCAGCGGCAACAGCGATCTCAACGAAAAACTGCGCCAGCGTCTGGAGCAGGCGGAGAGCGAACGCAGCCGGGCCCGCGACGCCATGCGTACGCATACCGCGCAGCTGAACCAGTACAACCAGGTTCTGGCCTCGCTGAAGAGCTCGTATGACACCAAAAAAGAGCTGCTGGGCGATCTGTATAAAGAGCTGCAGGATATCGGCGTGCGCGCCGATAGCGGGGCGGAAGAGCGCGCCCGCGTGCGTCGTGATGAGCTGCATACGCGGCTGAGCAATAACCGCTCGCGGCGCAATCAACTGGAAAAAGCCCTGACCTTCTGCGAAGCGGAGATGGACAACCTGACGCGTAAGCTGCGCAAGCTTGAGCGCGACTACTGCGAGATGCGCGAGCAGGTGGTCAGCGCCAAAGCCGGCTGGTGCGCGGTGATGCGGCTGGTGAAAGACAACGGCGTTGAGCGCCGCCTGCACCGCCGCGAGCTGGCCTATCTCTCGGCCGATGAGCTGCGCTCGATGTCGGATAAAGCGCTCGGCGCGCTACGCCTGGCGGTCTCCGATAACGAACACCTGCGCGACGTGCTGCGCATCTCTGAGGATCCGAAGCGCCCTGAGCGCAAAATTCAGTTCTTCGTCGCCGTCTACCAGCATCTGCGCGAGCGTATCCGTCAGGATATTATCCGCACCGACGATCCGGTCGAGGCGATTGAGCAGATGGAGATCGAGCTCAGCCGTCTGACCGAAGAACTGACCAACCGCGAGCAGAAGCTGGCGATCAGCTCCCGCAGCGTGGCCAATATCATCCGCAAGACCATCCAGCGCGAGCAGAACCGTATCCGCATGCTCAACCAGGGTCTGCAGAGCGTCTCCTTTGGTCAGGTCAACAGCGTGCGTCTGAACGTCAACGTGCGGGAGACCCACTCGACGCTGCTTGACGTGCTGTCTGAACAGCACGAGCAGCATCAGGATCTGTTCAACAGCAATCGCCTGACCTTCTCGGAAGCGCTGGCGAAGCTCTATCAGCGCCTCAATCCGCAGATTGATATGGGCCAGCGTACCCCGCAAACCATCGGCGAAGAGCTGCTGGACTACCGCAACTATCTGGAGATGGAAGTGGAAGTTAACCGCGGCTCCGACGGCTGGCTGCGCGCGGAGTCCGGCGCGCTGTCTACCGGGGAAGCGATCGGGACCGGGATGTCGATTCTGGTGATGGTCGTGCAGAGCTGGGAAGACGAGTCCCGCCGCCTGCGCGGTAAAGACCTGTCGCCGTGTCGTCTGCTGTTCCTCGACGAAGCGGCGCGTCTGGATGCCCGCTCTATCGCCACCCTGTTTGAACTGTGCGAACGTCTGGAAATGCAGTTGATTATCGCCGCCCCGGAAAATATCAGCCCGGAAAAAGGTACCACCTATAAGCTGGTGCGTAAGGTGTTCAATAACCATGAACACGTGCACGTGGTTGGCCTGCGCGGCTTTGCGGCCCAGCTGCCGGCTACGCTGCCGGGCACGGCTGACGCCTCTTAGCGGCGGTTAAATTAGCGAATAAAAGGGCAACAATGTGTTGCCCTTTTTGTTATCTAATCTGGTATGGTAAGGTTGGATAATCTTTAAACTTCTTTACATTTGGTAAGGCAAAAGCGTTACCGCCTTTATATACTGTGAATAAGCCCCATTTTGTGGGGAGCAATGTGTTAACAGGGGGCAAGGGATGTTGCTAAAAAAACGGTATGGTCGTCAATTGTCAGCGCTGAGCTTGAGCCTGGCTTTTGCATTTGCTCCACTGTTTAATGTCCAGGCCGAAGAGCCTGAAGTCGTACCGACGGACAGCTCCGCAACGCTGGGAGAGCCCTCGTCGGCGCTGATGCAAACTAACGGTCAGTCCGCCGCGGTGGCGAAAATGGCCGGCGAGCAGCCGCTGGCGGCCGACGTCGCGGCGAAAAGCCGGGCTGAGATTGAAGCGCTGCTTCCGGCGGACTATAAGCCCGTCTTTATGAATCCGCTGGTCTCGCTGTACGCGGCCAGGGATATGAAGCCGATGTGGGATAGCCGTGAGGCGGTACAGGCGTTTCAGCAGCAGACTGGCCGAAGTCGCCATCGCCGGTTTCCAGCCGCAGTTCACCACCTGGGTGAGCCTGCTGACCGATCCCGCGGTGAGCGGTATGGCGCGCGATATCGTGCTGTCCGACGCCATGATGGGCTACCTGCATTTTATTAGCGGTATTCCGATTCAGGGTAACCGCTGGTTGTACGGAACTATACCCTACGTCATGGCCACGCCGCCGCTATCGGTTATTAATCAGTGGCAGCTGGCGCTGGATAACGGCTCTCTGCCGCAGTTTATTGCCGGCCTCACGCCGCGTCATCCGCAGTATGAGGCTATGCATCAGGCGCTGCTGCAGCTGGTAGCCGATTCGCGCCCGTGGCCGCAGATGACCGGCAGCGCGTCGCTGCGTCCGGGGGAGTGGAGCAATGATATCGGCGCGCTGCGCGAGATATTACAGCGTACCGGCATGCTGGATGATTCGGCGAAAATTACCCTCCCGGGCGACGTTGTCAGCCCATCGGCGGGCAAGAAAGGCAAACCGGCCACGCGCGGCATTTACGATCGCCAGCTGGTTGAGGGCGTAAAACGCTTTCAGGCCTGGCAGGGGCTGGGGGCGGACGGCGTGATCGGCCAATCCACGCGCGACGGGCTGAACGTCTCGGCGGCGCAGCGCGCCGGCGTTCTGGCGCTCAATATTCAGCGCCTGCGCCTGCTGCCGGGCAATCTGTCGACCGGCATTATGGTGAATATTCCGGCCTTTTCGCTGGTTTATTACCAGGACGGTAGCCAGGTGCTGGCATCGCGGGTGATCGTCGGTCGTCCGGACCGTAAAACGCCGATGATGAGCAGCGCGCTGAATAACGTGGTGGTCAATCCGCCGTGGAACGTGCCGCCGACGCTGGCGCGTAAAGATATCCTGCCGAAGGTGCGTAACGATCCGGGCTATCTTGAACAGCATGGCTATACCCTGATGCGCGGCTGGAACAGTAAAGAGGCGATCGATCCTTATCGCGTCGACTGGTCAACCATCACCGAGAACAATCTGCCGTTCCGTTTCCAGCAGGCTCCGGGCGCGCGCAACTCGCTGGGGCGCTACAAGTTCAACATGCCGAGTTCGGACGCTATCTATCTGCACGATACGCCGAACCACAATCTGTTCCAGAAAGACGTACGGGCGCTGAGCTCCGGCTGCGTGCGTGTGAATAAGGCCTCCGAACTGGCGAATATGCTGCTGCAGGACGCGGGCTGGAACGATACGCGAATTTCCGCCGCGCTTAAGCAGGGCGATACCCGCTATGTGAATATCCGCAACAATATCCCGGTGAATCTTTATTATCTCACCGCGTTTGTTGGCGCTGATGGACGGACACAATATAGAACAGATATTTACAATTACGATCTCACCGCGCGATCTGGCGCACAAATTCTGGCAAAAGCTGAACAATTAATCAGGTAAATGAAGTAGTTCAACGGATCTCGTTGTCCTAACTCTGGATGAAAACAGGCGCTGTTCGTCTACAGGGCCCGTTTTCTCTGGGGTTAGGCCGCCTTGACGTTGGCAATAATGCCCGGTAAGGTGCCTTTCGTGCGCCAGAAGTGCATATTACACAACACCATTAAAACTGCATTGAGGTGATGAGTCCGGGAACCTCCTGACGCTGGCTTTAGTAAGCGCGCGGGGGAATAGACATCGCCAATAAAGAGGCAGCTTGAAGGATGGCGTGTATATTTCGATTCATTTACTTGTAGACCTGATTATCATGGACAAATTTGACGCTAATCGCCGCAAACTGCTGGCGCTGGGTGGCGCTGCGCTAGGTGCCGCTGCCATTTTGCCTGCGCCGGCATTTGCCACCCTCTCGACCCCCCGACCGCGTATTTTGACGCTGAATAACCTGCATACTGGTGAATCACTCAAAGCGGAGTTCTTCGATGGCAGAGGCTATATTCAGGATGAATTAGCAAGACTTAACCATTTTTTCCGTGATTTCCGCGCGAATAAAATAAAGTCCATCGACCCGAGTTTATTCGATCATCTTTATCGCCTGCAGGGATTACTTGGCACCAATAAGCCTGTCCAGCTGATCTCCGGCTATCGTTCCCTCGATACCAACGATGAGCTACGTGCACGAAGCCGCGGTGTAGCTAAACATAGCTACCACACCAAAGGCCAGGCTATGGATTTTCACATTGAAGGCATTTCGTTGAGCAATGTTCGCAAAGCGGCGTTATCTATGGGCGCGGGTGGTGTAGGATATTACCCACGTAGCAACTTTGTGCATATTGATACCGGTCCGGTAAGGCACTGGTAACGAAAGGAGCGTCATGAACTATCGTATTATTCCGGTCACCGCGTTCTCCCAGAACTGCTCTTTAATCTGGTGTGAACAAACCCGACTTGCTGCGCTGGTCGATCCCGGCGGTGATGCAGAGCGAATCAAACAGGAAGTGACGGCAGCAGGCGTCAGCCTGATGCAGATTTTGCTCACTCACGGTCATCTCGACCACGTTGGTGCGGCAGCCGAGCTGGCGCAACACTATGGCGTGCCGATTATCGGGCCGGAAAAAGAAGATGAGTTCTGGCTGGAAGGACTCCCTGCGCAAAGCCGTATGTTCGGCCTGGATGAGTGCCTGCCGCTGCGTCCTGACCGCTGGCTTAATGAAGGCGATGTCGTCAGCGTGGGGAACGTTTCTCTGCAGGTCCTGCACTGCCCGGGTCATACGCCGGGACACGTTGTTTTCTTTGACGACGCGTCGCGGCTGCTGGTTTCCGGCGACGTTATCTTCAAAGGCGGCGTCGGGCGCAGCGACTTCCCGCGCGGCGACCACGGCCAGCTGATCGCGGCGATTAAACGCAAGCTGTTGCCTTTGGGCGATGACGTAACCTTTATCCCCGGCCACGGGCCGATGTCAACGCTGGGTCATGAGCGTTTGCATAATCCCTTCCTGCAGGATGAAATGCCGGTCTGGTAACCATACCGGACGCTAAATAGAAGAAGGCCGCGGATGCGGCCTTCTTTTTTAGGCGACTGCGGCGTTACAGTACGGCGACGATCGCTTCACACAGCGGCGCCATATTGTCCGGCGTCATGCCGGCAACGTTAATGCGCCCGGAAGCCACGGCGTAAACGGCGAACTCTTCGCGCAGGCGCAGAACCTGCTCTTTGGTCAGGCCGCTAAACGAGAACATGCCGTTTTGCTTAATGATGAAGGAGAAGTCGCGGTTAGCGCCTTTTTCCTGCAGGGTATTCACGAACAGCAGGCGCATACGCTGAATGCGCTGGCGCATGTCGGTCAGCTCCTGCTCCCAGATAGCGCGCAGCGCATCGTTGCTGAGAATTGTCGCCACAACGGCAGCGCCGTGCGCCGGCGGGTTGGAGTAGTTCGCGCGAATCACCGACTTCATCTGGCTGAACGCGCGGTCGACGGTGTCGCTATCGCTCGCTACCAGCGTACAGGCGCCCACGCGCTCATTGTACAGGCCGAAGTTCTTCGAGTAGGAGCTGGCAACCAGCAGACTCTTTGTGCAGCGCGGCAAACGCGCGCAGGCCTTCAGCATCTTCTTCCAGGCCGCGGGCAAAGCCCTGATAGGCGAAGTCGAACAGCGGCAGCCAGCCCTTAGCAACGGAGAGTTGCGCCAGCTGCTGCCACTGCTCCAGGGTCGGATCGATACCGGTTGGGTTATGGCAGCAGCCGTGGAATAGAACGACGTCGCCCGCCTGGGCCTCATTGAGGCTTGCCAGCAGGCCGGCAAAGTCGAGAGTGCGGTTAGCCGCATCGTAGTAGGTGTACTCGCGAACCTCGAGGCCGGCGGAATTGAATACGCTCTTGTGGTTCGGCCAGCTCGGATTGCTCACCCAAACGCGCTTAACGTCGGTATTTTTGGCCAGGAAGTCGGCGGCCACGCGCAGGCCACCGGTGCCACCAGGCGTCTGGGCGGTACGCGCGCGCTTATCGTTGACGATAGCGCTTCCTTTACCGAACAGCAGCTCCTGCGTGCATTGACCAAATTCCGCAATACCGTCGATACCCAGATAATTTTTGGTGGTCTCATTCTCCAGCAGATATTGCTCTGCTTTCTTCACGCTGGTCAGGACCGGGGTTTTACCCGTTTCATCTTTATAAACGCCAATCCCGAGGTTAATTTTTGTAGGACGGTCATCGGCACGAAACAGATCGGCCAGGCCCAGAATAGGGTCGGCAGGGGCGGCAGTAATGTTCTCAAACATGACGAGGTTCCATTGTGATTACTGAAGGGAGTTCCGCTATCAGGGTAACGGGAGAATGGCCAATTGCCAACCGTTTGCGACAAAAAGCGCGAAGGTTTTGCAAAGTTACGATCTTTGCCTTAGTAACGCAGAAAAGCAGGACCGAAGTCCTGCTTTTTAGGCATATCACGAAGGGGTGTAGTGATTAAAACTTAGAACTGGTAAACGATACCCACGGCGACGGTGTCGTCGGAATTCACGCCCAGTTTGTTGTCGCTATCGATCTGGTTGATCTGATAATCGACATAGGTAGACATGTTTTTGTTGAAGTAGTAGGTTGCGCCGACATCGATGTAGTTGATGTAGTCTTCGTTACCCACACCTTCGACGTTTTTCGCTTTAGATTTGTAGTAAGCGATGGACGGACGCAGGCCGAAATCGAACTGATATTGCGCAACGACGGAGAAGTCCTGAGTCTTGTTAGCAAAACCGTCAGTAATGCGGGTCGCATTGCGGGTTTCACCGTACAGAGTCTGCCAGGTAGATGTTGTTCGCGTCATATTTCAGACCGGTTGCCCACTGCTCAGCTTTATCGCCTTTACCGCGAGTCAGAGCCTGCTGTGCATCGGTACGATCCGCTGCGCCGTATGCGCCGACAATGCCGAAGCCGTCGATGTCATAGCTCAGAGAGGTTGCCCAGCCGTCGCCGTTAGAGCGGGAAGCGTCTTCGTGCTCGTTTTTGCCCAGGTACTGTACGCCAAAGCTCAGGCCGTCAACCAGACCAAAGAAGTTGGTGTTACGGTAGGTTGCGAGACCACCGGTACGACCTGCGAAGAAGTTATCGCTGGAGCCGGTGTCGCCGCCAAACTCAGGCAGCATATCGGTAACGCCGATTGCGTCATAAACCAGGCCGTAGTTACGACCATAGTTGAAGGAGCCTGCATCGCCGAATTTCAGACCAGCATAAGCCAGACGGGTTTTGTTACCGCTCTGAGCGTCGCTACCTTCGGTGTTGTTACCCTGGAAGTTATATTCCCACTGGCCGAAACCGGTCAGCTGATCGTTGATCTGAGTTTCGCCTTTGAAACCTAAACGAGCATAGGTCTGGTCGCCGTCATTACCCTTGTTGTCAGAGAAATAGTGCAGACCTACGGTTTTCCCGTACAGATCGAGTTTGTTGCCGTCTTTGTTATAGATTTCTGCAGCATTTGCTGCGCCGGCTACCAGCAGGGCAGGGATCACCGCTGCCAGAATATTGCGCTTCATCATTATTTATTACCCTCATTAGTATTTTTATATGAACACTTGCCACTGCCGCCAATACATTCTGTCAATGAAAATTTACAGAACCATTGATGATAGTTTGGTGTCTGAAGGCATCTTTCCATCCGCGACATCGTTTCGCTAGCCGGAAAATGCTACCAATGTCGCATATGGGTAACAATTAGAAACTGTATGTAACAAAATGTGAATTTTGAGGAACTTTGTGAACTCAATCAAAATTCCGTTCCACTTTGCGTATAAAACCGCCGTGCCTTATATATCTATATGAATTAATTATGATTAATTTAGATAAGTACCGATTTGTGCATTTTGTGGCTGGTTTTTGCTTTTTTTTTACGCAACGTTTTTCTTTGCATGTTGTGCGGTTGGTGGTTAAAAAATGAGCAAAATAATCAGACATTTCGCCCATGAATGAACATAAGATGCGCTTTCTCGTTTCGGTAGGTGTCGAAATAGTGAGTAACATAAATGTGACGCGAAAGGCTTGATGTTTAAATTTCTTAATGTTTGTTAACGAAAGTTGACATAAAAAAGGGCCAGCTTACGCCGACCCTTTTTACAAGCGGGAATAATATTTAGAACGTTGCGCTGCGCGGAGTACGCGGGAACGGAATGACGTCACGAACGTTCTGAACGCCGGTTACGTAAGCAATCAGACGCTCAAAGCCCAGCCCGAAGCCGGAGTGCGGAACGGTGCCGTAGCGACGCAGGTCGCGATACCACCAGTAGTCTTCTTTATTAAGACCCATTTCCGCCATGCGTGCGTCGAGCACGTCCAGGCGCTCTTCACGCTGGGAACCGCCGATAATTTCACCGATCCCAGGGGCCAGAACGTCCATTGCGGCGACGGTTTTCCCGTCTTCGTTAAGGCGCATGTAAAACGCCTTAATGTCTTTCGGATAGTTTTTGACCACCACCGGCGCTTTGAAGTGCTCTTCCGCCAGATAGCGCTCGTGCTCGGAAGAGAGGTCCACGCCCCAGTAAACCGGGTTTTCGAACGGCTTACCGCAGTTTTCGAGGATCGTTACCGCGTCGGTATAATCAACCTGGGCGAAATCGGCAGAGACGAAACGCTCAAGGCGATCGATCGCATCTTTATCCACGCGCTCGGCGAAGAATTTCATGTCATCCGCGCGCTCTTCCAGTACGGCCTTGAAGACGTACTTCAGCATCGCTTCCGCCAGGCCCGCAACATCGTTCAGGTTGGCGAACGCCACTTCCGGCTCCAGCATCCAGAATTCCGCCAGATGGCGGCTGGTGTTGGAGTTTTCCGCCCGGAAGGTTGGGCCGAAGGTGTAGATTTTCGACAGCGCGCAGGCGTAGGTTTCGCCGTTCAGCTGGCCGGATACGGTAAGGAACGACTCTTTGCCGAAGAAGTCCTTATCGAAATCCACTTTGCCCTGGTCGTTACGCGGCAGGTTTTCCAGATCCAGCGTGGAGACGCGGAACATTTCGCCGGCGCCTTCGGTATCCGAGGCGGTGATCAGCGGGGTAGAAACCCAGAAGAAGCCCTGCTCGTCAAAGAAGCGATGCAGCGCCTGCGCCAGGGTATGACGCACGCGGGCAACCGCGCCAATCAGGTTGGTGCGCGGACGCAGGTGGGCGACTTCGCGCAGATACTCGATGCTGTGGCGCTTGGCGGCCATCGGGTAGGTATCGGGATCTTCGACCCAGCCGGTAACTTCTACGCTGCTGGCCTGAATTTCGAAGCTCTGGCCCTGGCCCTGTGAGGCCACGACTTTACCGGTGACGATGACCGAGCAGCCGGTGGTCAGACGCAGCACTTCCTGATTGTAATTGGGAAGAGAATTACTAATGACGGCCTGTAGAGGATCAAAGCAGGAACCGTCATAGACGGCCAGGAAGGAAAAGCCAGCTTTTGAATCTCGGCGGGTACGTACCCATCCGCGGACGGTGACTTCGCTGTCAACCGCAACACGGCCCTGGAGTACGTCGGCTACAGGCACAACGCTCATAATAGTCTCTCTATTCGTAGTCCAATAAAAATATCTGTATCCCCCGGCAATCGGGGGATATCTATGTTACCTGTCATCTTCCATCAGACAAGCAGATTTCGCACCGGGAGCGGGAGTTTTCGGAAATAAATAAGGAACAAGGAGCCAGAACGGCTCCTTATGGTGGTTAACTGGCCTTTTTAATCGGCGGCAGGTCGAAGGCTTCGCGCAGGGCGCGCACGAACGCCTTATCGTGACAGATGGTTTTGCCCGGGCTGTCAGAGAGCTTGGCCACCGGCTTGCCGTTGCACTCCACCAGCTTAATCACGATATTGAGCGGCTTAACCTGTGGAATATCGCAGGTTAAGCGCGTACCGATGCCGAAGCTGAGATTCACCCGCGATGAGAAATGACGATACAAATCGACGGCTTTCGTCAGGTCGAGGTTATCGGAGAAGACCAGCACTTTACTCAGCGGGTCGATACCCAGCTTCTGATAATGGGCGATGGCTTTCTCGCCCCATTCAACCGGATCTCCGGAGTCGTGGCGCAGACCCTGATAGCGTTCGGCGAATTCCGGGCCGAAATCACGCAGGAAGGCATCCATCGTAATACAGTCGGTCAGGGCGATGCCCAGCTGGTCCGGATACTCTTCCAGCCAGGCGGCAAGGGCCGCGCGCTGGCTGCTGGCAAGGTTCGGGCTAATCTGCTGATGGGCCTGGAACCACTCATGAGCCTGAGTGCCCATCGGCGTCAGATGCAGGCGCCGGGCCAGGTCGTAGTTGCTGGTGCCGGTAAACCACGGCTCCTGCTGCAGACGTTCGACGATAGCCTGCTGGACTTCGCGCGAGAAGCGACGGCGGGTGCCGAAGTCCATTAAGCGAAAGCGGCTCATATCGATATCGGCCGTGATTTCCCGGAAGTCGCTCAGCTTGCGTTCGAGGGTCTCCAGCGCCAGCTCAACGCCGATTTCCGGCGAGCGGTAGCGGTGAACCAGCTCGCTGATCACCGCCAGCAGCGGGACTTCCCACATAATGACTTCGCGCCAGGGGCCGGAAAGGCGAATGTTCAGCTTGCCGTTGTCGTTGCTGACGCTGACCTGATGCGGGTCGTAACGGAAGTCGCGCAGCCAGTCGAGATAATCGCGCGTAAAGAACGGCAGGGTCGACAGCCAGTGATACTCATCGTCCTGCAGCTTCAGATCGCGCATAGCCTCAACCTGCTCGCGAATCGCATCGGCATAGATGCCGAGCAAATCATCCCCGCGGCAGCGGAACTCCGCCGCAACCTGTACATCGGCATAGCGGTGGAAGACGGCCTGCTGCATGTGCAGCTTGTAGGCATCCGTATCAAGCAGCGAGTGCAGTACAGGAGAAGTGAATTGTGTCATGGTGCGCGGTAGCATCCTCTCACTGGAGCGTTGCCATCAAAACCTGGGCAGAAAAAAGGAGGCGGAGTATAGCTTTATTCCCCGACTCTGTCCCGCAGTGAAGGTCGATGGCGACGCTGACGGTCATTTGCGAGGCCTAGTTTAATATATTGAACACGGATCACACCACAAGCTTTGCGCCGGGTCGAGCGCATTTCGTGCCTCCTGTGTTATCAATATGTAGCATGGCGATATGTAACATAATGATATATTTATGTATTAACCATTCAATGCAATGTCGTGGGGCAGGGATGGGGCAAAATCAGCTAGTTTCTGGTTCAAAAGCGCCACCTGCTCCGTGTTTTTTTCCGCCATCCATTTTCCATAAACCTTGTAAACCATCTGCGCATCAGCGTGACCCATTTGCGTTGCGATAAAGTTTGGATTTGCGCCAGCTGACAATGACCAGCAGGCGTAAGTATGTCTCGTCTGATAAGCGTTACGGTGTCGCAGGCCGGCACGCTTAATGTGAGCATCCCAAATTTTTTTTATCGACCCGACAGCATAATGGTCTCCTGCAAGGTAGTTTCTCCCTGTTAGTCGTGGATCAAACACAAACGTGCATTCGTGTTTTTCTTTGCGTCCGTACTCCCGGAGGTTTACTTCTACTTCGTGCTGTTTACCAAACCTAGTCATCTCAGCCTGGCTGCGAAGTGCTTCTATTGCTGGTTCAATCAGGAAAACAACCCTGTTTGTACCTGCTTTAGTTTTTGGCATAGTAAATTCATTGGTGGGCGTGAAGTTCCTTCTGATCATCATCGTCCCTGCTTTTAGATCGATATCCTCCCAGGCCAGTGAAGCCAACTCTCCATGACGAATGCCGGTGTATACTGCAAGGGCCCATATGTTCCTTATCTGAGTATGCTTGCAACTATCAAGCAGTCTCAGAAACTCATCTCTCGAAAGAGGATCCGGGTCTGGGCGACTTCTCGTTAAAGCTGATATACCGTTAAACGGGTTTTCTGTCGTGTACCCACTTGCTACAGCAAAATTGAACATTCCTGAAATAATGGTCATATAGTTGTTAACAGTGGGTACCGTTCTTCCTTTTGATGGCTTATGCCCTTTTTTAGGCACCTTCCACCCCGTGAGAAGCTCCTTCCTGATAAGCAGCAAATCCTCCCTGTTAACTGAGGAAATGAACCTGTCACCACCAATCCTTGGCACCATGTTTTTCACAATGGACACATAACCAACAAATCCGTTGCTACTCATCTCTATCCTTTTGAGTTCAAGCCATTTCTCAGCGATTTCGCTTACTGTTATTTCCTTTTTATCAACCCCGAATTTTTTCAAGTTGAGGGATTCAGGAAACTGACTGGCATAGTTGAAATTCCCCATTTTAATTGAGAAACATACTGAGCTTCTTAGCTCGCCAGCCGTCTTTCTGTTTTTTGGTGTATCAGGGACGCCAAGGTTTTCCCTAACCCTGACGCCCTGATAAATGAACCATATGCGAAGCGATCCACCATGGTTCTCAACGCCAGTTGGGTATGACGATTTAGCCATTCTTCCTCCCTGGCGCCCAAGAGCATGTTAAGAATATCTCTTTCAGCATGAATGAGCACCTGGCTGTTTCGACGACTGACGCTCTATCCACTGATTTATTGCTTCCAGGTTATACATGCATTGGCTGTTAGGGTTAGGATCACCATCAGGTGATACATGCATGTACTCTCGACCAACGAACCAGGAGTTTTTTCTGGCTCTCTCGATTGTTCCAGAACGAATGCCGGTAATTTCTGTGAGTTTCTTTTCTGTAACCCATTTGTTAGGCACCAGTTGAATTAAGTCGCTCATAAACTCTCCTGATTCAAGCTGCACGCTGAGCGCGAAGTTTTTTAATATGTTCGCTCTGCTCCAGTTCTGCGCGTATCTGCTGCGCCTCTACGTGGGAGAGCGGTTCGAAATCGGTATTAAATCGATCCATGCTTGCTGTGTTAACGCGACCCTGACGCCAGTAGCGCACCGTCTGGCTGTCGCTACTGTGGATTAGCACCGGCCATCCGTGGCTGTCTGCGAATATCTGGCCGCGCTGAATAAGCTTGAACACCTGTCACCTCCAATGCTTTCCGCGTTCTTCAACCACTTCCTGACACTCCGCGCAGCGCTGACATCCCGCCACCACTTCCCGGCGCCGTTCCGGTATTTCGTCGCCGCAGCAACAGCAGTGAGTAGCTGAAACTGCGTTATGGTTGATGCGTAAGCGCCCCGGCAACGACGTCTGTCGACGTACCTTTAATCCGGTGATGATAGAGTCCACTTAATTTTTAAATGGACTCTATCACAAATGACCCAACCGACAGTCCCACGCCAGCGGGCTACCTACTCCATGCCGTTCAAACTCGACCTGGTTCAGCGATCACTGCAACCCGGTGCCTGCGTGGCACGGCTTGCCCGCCAGAACGGGATTAATGACAACCTGCTGTTCACCTGGCGTCAGCGCTATCGTCATCTGGTTGATGAGCCATCTGATACACCCCCAGCACCGGCCATTATCAGTGACGATATCGTTCCTGTTGTGACCACCGAATACTCACGACCCGCGCTGCCCGAGCTCCCGGCAGCATCAGCGCAAAGCCTGCCACCGGATGCCGGGCAATGCTGTGAGGTCAGTATCGGCCGTGCACGCCTGAAGCTGTCCGGCAACCTCACCCCGGCCATGCTGTCGGCTCTGGTTCGCGAACTGAAGAGAGGTGGCTGATGATATCCCTTCCTGCGGGTTCCCGCATCTGGCTGGTGACGGGCGTTACCGACATGAGAAACGGCTTCAACGGCCTGGCCTCCCGCGTGCAGAATGTCCTCAACGAGGACCCATTCAGCGGCCACCTGTTCATCTTCCGGGGGCGCCGTGGTGATATGGTAAAGCTACTGTGGTCCGATGAGGATGGTCTGTGCCTGTTCATCAAACGTCTTGAGCGTGGACACTTCGTCTGGCCCGCTGTCAGCGACGGGAAGATCCATCTGACCCCGGCGCAACTGGCTATGCTGCTGGAAGGCCTCAACTGGAAACATCCACAGTCATCACAACGTCCTGGCCTGCGGGTGTAACCTGTTGTAATGTCGGGTGTATGAAAAATGAACTCCCTGACGATATCGACCAGTTAAAAGCCATGCTGCGTAAACAGCGGGCGATGCTGAACGACCAGCAGACCCGGTTGCGCCAGTATGCAGGCCAGGTGGCGGGTTATGAGCAGGAAATCAACCGCCTGAAAGCACAGCTGGATAAACTACGGCGAATGCTGTTCGGTCAGAGTTCGGAAAAGAGCCGTAATAAGCTGGAAAACAAAATCCGCCAGGCAGAGAAACGGTTGTCAGAGCTGGAAAGCCGACTGGAGGCGGCAAAAACCTGCCTGAATGGCAACGAGCCGGTACCGGATATACCAGCAGATAGTGTTGTCGTGTCGCAAACGACGCCAGAAAAACCCACCCGCCACACCGCCCGAAAACCGCTGCCAGCCGACCTGCCTCGGGAAACACAGACCTTACTGCCAGCGACCAGCGTCTGCCTGTCATGTGGTGGAGAGCTGAAGGTGATGGGAGAAACTCTCTCTGAGCAACTGGAGATCATCAAAACCGCCTTTAAAATCATCGAAACGGTCCGACCGAAGCTGGCGTGCAGCCGGTGCGACGTTATCGTGCAGGCCCCGCTCCCGGCAAAGCCGGTAGAAGGCAGTCGTGTGGGCAGCAGCCTGCTGGCCCGCATCCTGGTCGGAAAATATGTGGAGCATACGCCGCTGTACCGGCAGACAGAAATCTACGCCCGTCATGGACTGGCGCTGAGCCGTAACACGATGGTCCGCTGGGTCGCGATGATGGGCAACCGGCTTCGTCCGCTGCATGAGGCGCTCAACCAGTACGTTATGCAGGCTGGCAAGGTGCACACTGATGACACGCCGGTCAGGGTGCTGGAGCCCGGGAGTGGTAAAACGCGAACCGGTCGGCTGTGGGTCTACGTCCGGGATGACCGTAACGCCGGGGTGCCAGAACCGCCGGCAGTCTGGTTCTCGTACTCAGCGGACCGTAAGGGGGAACATCCTCAGCGACATCTCTCAGGGTACAGAGGCGTGCTTCAGGCAGATGCGTACGGTGCTTACGACACGCTGTATGAGTCCGGGCACATCAGAGAAGCAGCGTGCATGGCGCATGCCAGAAGGAAAATCCACGATGAGCATGTTCGACGCCCGACAGAAATGACGAATGAAGCGCTGAACCGTATAGGTGCGTTGTATGCCATCGAGGCGGAAATACGCGGCAGCCCGGCCGGGAAACGGCTGCAGATAAGAAAAGCACGGTCGGTTCCGCTGATGACATCGCTGCACGAGTGGATAGAGGCGCAAATGACGACGCTGTCGGTTCACGCGGAGACGGCGAAGGCGTTCGCGTACATACTGAAACAGTGGCACGCCCTGAATGAGTACTGCCGTAACGGTCAGGTGGAAATCGACAATAACATCGGAGAAAACGCGCTGCGCGCGGTGGCGGTTGGCAGAAAGAACTACCTGTTCTTCGGCTCTGACAACGGGGGTGAGGCAGCAGCCATCATCTACAGCCTGCTTGGCACCTGCAAACTGAACGGTGTGGAGCCGGAAGGTTGGTTGTGCGAGGTGATAAGCAAGATCAACGACTGGCCTTCAAACCGGGTACATGAGCTGCTGCCCTGGAACCTATCCTCCGTAAAATAATCCTTACGCCACGTTCATTATGGGGCGCTTACGTTGATGCGACATTTCGCAATGGCGGCTTCACGAGGGAGTTCCGCTAACTCGTTGGCCTGATCGATAATTTCGGCTGTCATGCTACCTCCAGAGCGCCAGTCCGCTTCAACTCAGCCAGCTCTCGGTCAAAAGCGGCATTCATCAGCAGGGCCAGCTCATGATCGACTTCAATTTTTTTAGCCAGTTCCTCGGCAGCAATGCGGGCTTCCTCCTGGGCTTTGATCCGTTCCTGCTCGGCTTCCCACTCGGTGAGAGGGCGGCGGGTGGCGTCGCGCAATTCGTCACAAGCGTCAACGAACCGCTTAATTTCGGCCTCAGCAGGGCGTACAGCCTCTTTCAGGCGTTTCAGGTACTCGCGCCCCGGCTTTTCGATTGCCGTTTTGCTGCGCGAAACCTGAGCGGCCAGAGAAGCGACACGGTCACGGCCTTTTTTCGTTGTCAGGTCCGGAACTTCGTTTACTGCCTGGCGGATCTGCTCAAGGTAGGCATCAAGACCGCCCGCGATATATAGCGTTGGCGCCTGATCCGGTTTAATTTCGATAACGGTTAAATCCATTATTTCGCTCATGGTTTCCCCTGAAATTTGGTTGTAAGAATCCCGGCACCGTAATAGCTGCCCGTTCAGTTAAATTCGTTTGTTGCCTGACCCGGCTTACTGGCTCAGGCTGTGACCTGAATCGTTGAGGAGCACCTCAACCAGCAAATCGGTGGTGTAAGTGCGCTCAATCCCGCGATTCAGGTAGAGGCGACCACGGGCACTATCTGATGCTGTCCAGATGTTTTTCCGGTGTCTGACGAGCATTCCGGGTTGAACGGCTCCGCGATTAAGAGTCTGGGTTCCGTAGTGATGGCTAACCATTGAACACCCCCGTTACGTGAAGAATTTTGATAATTGTCGCTGACCAGGCAACAGGGCAGATAGCCAGGACAATCACCAGTGAACGAATGCCGTTTCTGCTCATATTCTTACCCCCCCCTTTATTGGTGCCGAACCTTCCCCCGGTATATCCTTGGTTTTCCACAACTAAGAATCGAAGGAGGTTCGACATGTCCCAAAAAGTCATTCCCCTGTTTTGTTAGAGGGACGAAAACCAGTACAAAGAATTTCTGTCAGTTTTTACCGACGCACACGCACTGCCAGCAACTTTCGAGGCCTGGCAGAGAAACACCGAAATAACGATTCAGGTGCTCCAGAACCAGGGGGTTGTTGTTTATCGCGCGTATGCTGACACCAAAGAGGAATTCATCGAATTTTGTCGGGTCTTTGGGTACATCGCCGATGACAAAGCCCGATTCGATTTCGCTTACCTCAAGTCCCAGCAGTAGCTGATTCCCGGCAGCAAACGTTAACGGGGAGACAATGAACCACTCCCCGCCACGCTTCCCGAGATAGCTAATCGTTACTTTTCTGCTCATGTCGGATCCTGTTGATTGCTGTGACATGTCATTCCTCGCTTGATTAGCCCTTATAGAAGGCCAGCTGAGCTTTGTTACGATTACCGGCGTTGCCGGTGTTGTTTGGATGAGTTTATGATGTACTAATGGTTCATCAATGTAAAGTACCAAAAGTACATTTTAATCGTAAAAATAGTTCACTTTAATGTAAGTTCATGAACTATAAGTATATTTATTTTAACTCTATTCGGAAGTAGGGGGAAGGTTATGCCTGCAATAAAAAATCCGGCGCGGTGGCCGGGTTTAGAAATGCATAACTAATGCGCGTGTCTGAATTTATTCTTCAAAGCTAGTAATTTCATCGCGATGCCAGTTACTAGCAAGGTATGATTAGGGATCTTTGATGCCTTATTGAGCATAGTACCAATAACTAAAGATATAGCTAACGATATCCCAACTCCAGAAAGAACAAAAACTGAAATTATTGGGTTTCTTGCCATGTACATTTGCATCAGTACGCTAAAAAAATCATCAAATTCTTTGCTATTTTCCTTCGCCAACTGCTCTGGTTGAAACTTGTTGGATACCAGAGCAAAAATGACGAAAAACGGGGTAATCACCGCAAATAGAGGCAGTGCAAACCAATTTCTGAACAGACGATAGTTAAGAAACATTTTTGTTTTCTCTTTTTCAGAGATGTTATCGTCATCCAGGAAGCCTTCCAGCATTTCAACCGCTAGCTTCTGATGTTTCAACGCACTTTTACGACACAGGATCCAGTAGGCAAAAACACCAATGCATATAGCCAGTGCATACAGCCAGTTTGTCATTTTTTGCCCTCCTTTTTCCTTTTCCGTTTCTCGTTTGAATCTCTTGCTCGTCGATCCAAATCGGTTTCAGTCGTTTTGAGTTTACCCCAAGTGTAGATGAAGTAAATAACGATCGTTGGCAAAGAAAGAATCAGTAAACAACCCAAAAGAGGATGTCTATCATCAACTTTCTGCCAAGCATTGCTGAGGGCGTAAATAGATTTAGAAACGATATCGTCGCCAACATCCAGTTTAAAAAGAGAAAAACCCATTAAAATCCCTTATAAACAGCTAGTTATTGCAATAACAATGCCTGGCATCATGAATCACTGCACCCACAACCCAAATACCTTATCGCTTTTCTGGGTTTAATCTTTATTTTCCTTCTGGGCTGCAAGCCGCCGGGCAAGGCCCCTATCCATGCTTCCTGTACGCTTGCGGCATGCTGCCAATGACTTTCCCGAAGATGAGAACCCGATTCATTTCATCTCGCTCAATTGGCTCCCACGCCGGATAAATTTTGTTATCTGACAGCACGATCAAGCGGTCTTTCATCTTTTGCAAACGCTTCACATGAGTCTGTCTCGTCATAAACGAAAGCATAGATGCCATCTCCATCAAAGTGCTGGACACTGATATCTACGAAAAGCAGATCTCCGGGTTCGATGGTGCCAGACATGCTATCGCCACGGACGTTGATAATCCTGATCTGCTCAGGCCTTCTGCCATTGAACATCTGGTGAGCCTCATCTGGCGGGTACTCAACAGAACGAAGAACTTCAATAAATTCTCTATTGATTACGCCAGGGCCTGCGCTAACAGCAATATCCAGAACATCAATTCTAAATCGCTCATTTGATTGCGATAGATGACCCTGCTCGATGCCATCTGACGGATTATCTCCGAGAAGGTACGATGAAGACGTGCCTACAAGCGCAGCAAGCGCATGCAGCGTTCCGCGTCTCGGTATCGACTCCCCGTTGAACCATTTGCTCACTGCCTTTGGTGTCAGCTTCATTCTCTTGGCTATGTCAGCCTGACGACCATGTGATTGCAACCCGGCTTTATCGCAGGCCAGCGCAAGCCTTTGGGAGAATTCTTTTCGCGCTTTTTCTTCGTGAACCATCTGTTCAATCATAATATCTCTTGCGTGAACTATCAGTTCCGACATAATATGTACTCACAGTTCATTATTGAGGGTTAAACATGGCACCTAACAGTCTTGCCGAAATCATTAAAAAGATTCGCGTGCCGGTTGTGGCAAAGGCATGCGGGCGATCTCCGCGCGCTATCTACAAATGGATCGCCAGCGGCACCCTTCCAAGAACTGACTACACCGACGAAACCAATTATGCGGAACGGATTGCCCTTGCATCTGAAGGGCAGTTCACCGCCGACCAAATTCGTGAAGTCAGCAAGCCTAAAGCCACCTAACCGGCGGCCATTCCAAACACCACCAGAGGAAGTATCAAAAATGAAGACATCAACAGCACGCAACAAAGTGGAGGCCCGGAGGATAGAGAGCTGGTTACACAGCCAGATAAACGACCTGGGCGCCACGGCAATAGCGAAGGTGGCTGGCGTCAACAAGTCAACGGTGAGTCGGTGGCGGGAAAGTTTGCTGCCGAACATGTCTCTGCTGCTGGCCATCCTGATTTCTAACAGGTCGGGAGAGAAGGGGGATTTTGAGGCATGAAAGGTAACAGAAAATGCGAAAGCCGCAGTGCTGTAACACTAACGGCTTTCTACGCGAATTAACTGGATCAATTCACAGGAGTAATTATGTCAACACTTTCTCAGTTGTACAAGCAGAAGGATAAAAACGGGACGGATACAACCACCCGTAAAACTTTCCTCGTCCCGGTTAATGAGCTGTATGTGGAGCCTGGCTTCAACATTCGCGAAATTGACCATGAGCATGTTGGTGAATTCCGTGACGCCTTCGTGGCTGGCGAATTTGTACCGCCTCTGGCCGTTCAGGTTACTGAGATGGGGGTGAAGATCATTGATGGTCATCACCGCTACTACGGCGCCATTGCCGCAAATGAGCAAGGCGCTGAAATAGCTCGTCTTGAGTGTAAGGATTTTGTTGGTACTGAAGCTGATCGCATTGCGTTTATGGTGACCAGCAGCCAGGGGAAACCCCTCACAGCACTGGAAAGAGCCGCCGCATACCAGCGCCTGAGTAATCAGGGATGGGAACCGGCTGAAATTGCGAAGAAGGTTAAGCGCTCTCTGTCTGATGTTGATTATCACCTGCAACTGCTGGCGTGCGGTGACCAGCTTATTGAGATGGTCCGCGCGGGAGAAGTATCTCCCACTACAGCGGTGGCGTTATCGCGTGAGCATGGAACTCAGGCCGCCTCTGTGGCTGTTCGTCAGATGGATAAGGCCAGAGCATCAGGTAAGTCGAAATTAACCCGCAGCGCGGCGTTACCGCAGTTCAGTGCAGTGAAGGCCAGACAATTCATCCAGTGTGTTGCAGATTGCGTCGGGCTGGAACTACCGGAAGATGCGAGCCTTATTCTGAATGATTACCGAAATTTTCTGAAAGAAGCCGGATGGGAGAGTGAGTCATGAATACTGCAGAGCTAATCAAATTCCCCGCCGCCGGGCGGGGATTACAGGAGTCTCGCGTGGCAGATCTCGACGATGGGTTTACGCGCATAGCCAATGAGCTCCTTGAAGCTGTCATGCATGCAGGTTTGTCGCAGCATCAGCTTTTGGTGTTCCTGGCGGTCATGCGCAAAACATACGGCTTCAACAAGAAATCTGACTGGGTCAGTAACGAGCAGCTCTCGGAGCTGACCGGCATTCTCCCGCATAAGTGTTCAGCTGCAAAAAGCGCCCTGGTTAAGCGTGGGATATTAACCCAAAACGGTCGCGTTATCGGGATTAATAAAACGGTCAGCGAATGGTCATCTTTACCTGTAAAAGGTACAGAAAAAAAACCTTACCTGAAAAAGGTAACTTTACCTGAATCAGGTAAGAAAAGTTTACCCGAATCAGGTAACGCTCATTACCCAAATCAGGTAAACACAAAAGACAATATTACAAAAGACAAGAAAGACAATATTACCCCTATAGTCCCCACCGGGGACGAGTGTGAAAAACCGCCTGGCGATGACGTGATTCAGGAAGAACCCAGGACCGACCCTGTAAGACTGGTTTTTACTCACTGGCAGACCGAACACCACCACCCAACAGCAAAGCTTGACGACAAACGCCGCAAGCGCATCAAGGCCCGACTGGCAGAAGGTTTCACCGCAGATGAACTCTGCCGGGCAATATCCGGAGCCAAAGGTGATCCGTGGCTCATGGGCAAGAATCCTTCCAGAAAACGCTATGACGGCATTGAAACACTTCTGCGTGACGCCGCGCAGGTCGAAAAGTTGCGTGACCTGGCTGGAGATGCTCATGCCATGGCAATCGCGCAAGGGCAGTACTCAGCAACAACCGCACGTAACCTCGAAACCCTCCAGCGCTGGGCTGGCGGATCTGATTCAGGAGAGCTTTTCTGATGAACGACACTGAAAAACCAAAATTCGCCCAGTCCATGGCGGCAATTGGGGAGATTTACGGGAAGGACATCTCCGAAGTGATGATCGGGATTTACTGGAACGCGCTGAAGCCGTACCCGGTTGAGGACGTAATGCGCTCTTTCCAGGGGCATACCCGAGATACCGACAACGGCCAGTTTTTTCCAAAGCCTGCTGACCTTCTGCGCCATATCGAAGGCAACAAAGACGGTCGGGCGCTGCTTGCCTGGTCTAAGGCCTACAAAGCCATTTGCAGCTATCGAGTGTGAAAAGCAACTGCTGCAAAACTCGGTGAATCCAAAACCCTCCGCCGAACCTCTCTCCCATAAAGATATGATGAACCTCAAGCGCCTTGTCTGGCACATGTCAAACGGTATGAAGCAAGGTGATGCCTGGAATCAGGGAATGTGGTACTGCCTGCGCTCCGTTACCGGCAGACCTTCACCGCAGCCGTATTCAGTCGAAGACCTGCCAGCCCTTGGCGATGAATGCCGCAGGCTGCTGAAAATCACCACGACATATAACACAGCGATCTACAACTTCGAGAAAGACGTTATCCGCCTTGCCGTGAGAAAACGCGGCGATATTGAGCCGCTGATACAGCAAATGCAGGAGCAGTTGCTGGAGCTGAGTGAGCGCGAACGCAACGGCATGCTGATGCTGCATAAGGTTTACGAAAATGACATCATTGCGCTGGTTAACCGTAACTGACGTTCCTTTCGGGCAGTTGTCCCGATAGTGATATATAATCCCCTCTACATCAGAGGGGATTTTCATATGTCGAAATACAACATTGCAGCCCAAAGCCCGGAAGAACAGGAAAAAATCAACGTTGATCTTGCTGCTTCGGCCGTAGCGTACAAAGAGCGTCTCAATATCCCTGTTGTTGCTGAAATAGTGGCGAGAGAGCAGCCTGCGCATCTGCGTGAGTATTTCATGGAAAGAGTGCGATTTTACCGGGAGCAAAGCATTGAACTTCCAAAAGCCTCCGATCCTCGCTACATCGAAATGGCAGAACAAAATACCAAAAAATAGGCTATGCGCGTTTTGATTTTTAAAGGCTACCTGTTCATAATACCAGTGTCAGCCTGAGCAACTGACACGATTACCGGCGCCAAGTGGGGACACATGGCGCAAACACTGCAATTTGAGAAAAGTTATCAAAACGTACTGATTCCGGCAGAGCCTGGAACCAGCGAATACCTGCAACTTATCCCCGTAGGGCAATTGCTTTGCGGTGAGTTCCGCAAGCCCCGGAATTACGCATTCCACAAAAAGCTCTTCAGGCTTCTGACCCTCGGATATCACTACTGGACTCCTTCTGGTGGACTCATTGAGCCGGCAGAGCGCACCCTCATATCCGGGTTTATTGACTTCCTCTCATCAGACTTCGACCAACGCGCTGCGCTCCAGAATGCCGCAGAGATGTATCTATCATCGGTCGGCATTTCTCGATCTCGCGATATGGCATTGCTGAAGCATTTCGAATCTTTCCGCGAATGGGCCACCATTCAGGCGGGATTTTACGAAGAGTACCAGATGCCTGACGGTAGCCGTCGTCGTGTCGCAAAGTCGATCTCCTTCGCCAGCATGGATGACAGCCAGTTTAACGGCGTCTACAAATCAGTGCTGAATGTGCTCTGGAATTACATTCTGCGCCGCAAATTCCACTCGCCAGCCTGAGGCTGAAAATGCCGCCAGTCAGCTGCTGAGCTTCGCGGGATGACTGTGCGTAAAACATACCGAAGCAAAAAATGGCTCGCCGCCGTCTCCCAGATAGAGCAGTGCGTATTGTGCGGGGCATGGGGCGTTCAGGTTGCTCATCGTAATGAGTCCAAAGGCATGGGGCTAAAAACCGATGACTGCGCCACAGCGGCCATCTGTGTCCATTGCCACACCGAAATCGATAACGGCAGACACCTGACCCTTGATGAACGCCGCCAGCTGATGGACCGCGCGATTGTCCTTACGGTTATTCAGATCGCCCGCCGTGGTCTGGTGGTGCCGGCATGAACCCGGAATTTATCGGACATATCCGCCAGCGCTGGCAAATGCTCCGCCTGTTCCGGCCGGGCGGCACTGTGCTGGTGGATTACCGCATTTTGAAAAACTTTGTTCGCAGGCATCAGGTGCCGGGAGAGAAGGCATGAAACTGGAATCGTCACTCAAACATTTCAGCCCCCAGGGTATGCAGAGTAGCGACAGCGCGGGAGATAACAACAATGCGTGATATGCAAAAGGTTCTCGATATGTGGGGCGCATGGGCGGAAAGCGACTCATGCAATATTAATTATTCTTCCATTGCGGCAGGTTTTAAAGGGTTGCTTCCACAAACCAGCAGAACGCGGATCATGTGTACTGACGACGACGGACTGATTATCGAAGGCTGCATGGCGCGTCTGTTAAAAAAATGTCCGTATGATTACCACTTGTTGGTCGGGCATTACATTCTCCGGTTCTCTAAACGGCAGATGGCTAAGCACAGGAAGAAAAGCGAGAAGCAGATACGCATAGAGATGCTGCTTGCTGAAGGGTTTATCGAGGGATGTTTGTCGATGCTGGATGTTCGGCTTGAAATGGACGCAGTAGTGAGCATTCAAAATAGTCAAAAAAGCGCTAGTGCGGTCCGCATTTTTTAGTATAACGTGTTAAGAGTGGTCACTTCGACACACAGCTTAACCATCGAAACCCTGCCACTCGGAGGGTTTTTTTGTGTTTCTGGAGGTTTGTATGAATCAACCTGGCCAACCCAGCTACTCGCTTTTCCCCGGGATCGATAGCGACAACCTCAAAACGTTTGTCCTTGAAGTCGACAGCTATCGAACTGAAGACGCGCTGTTTGCGCTTGAGAAGGCGATACTACAGATTAAGTTAGCGCAGCGTCATTTTTTGCCAGAACGATCTTCGGATGGAGTGCGCGCTACCTGCCATGTTATTCGTTAATTTTTTCCCCGATAGTGGCAGGGAGGGGAATCAATATTTCCCAAAATGGCTTGTAGTCATCGTGCATTACTTCAGTCCTTCCTGACCAGTAAAGATCGGCTCTGAACTCCATTTCAATTGGCGGGCAGTTGGAGTTAAGCAACTTCATATCAGCGCGGTGATATCCGATTTCTGAATAAACTTCAAAAATATCGATATCAATTCCGCATTGTGTTTGCCCTCTGAAGTAGGCGGTCTCTCTGACTGTCTCACATCCGAACATGGACAGGAACCGGGAGGGTTTATCTGGATAATGTGCTCGACGATACAGTTCAAAAATAATCTCACACTGCGCTGAGGCATTATTAAAAACACGGGTACTGGCATCCAGTGCGAAGATTTTTCCGTGTCTGCTTACTCCTGTGTTAAATCTCTGCTGGATAAAATCCTGCATGGGAATGATGGGAAATTCTGCATTTTCCAGGTTTATTTGCATTCCTGTTCGGAAGCTGCGCAGTCTGTCCAGCGAATAAAAAATGCTCATATCTATCCTTTTGATGTGGTTACTTTTGGCGATTTAACGATATCAGATACGGAAAAACGCCGCCACGGAGCGGCAACCATTTACAGGCTGCGCATTCGCGTGGCCTTTTTCATTTCCGGAAGATGCCGCTCAGTGGTGGGCGAACCGGTTTGAACCCGGTGGTGCTGGTAACGGTAGGGGTTCGACTCCTCCATCTTCCGCCAGGCACGGGCATGAGCATTAACGCTTAAATAAGTCCTGATAGGTGCCAGATTGATCAGCTGGCCGTCAGCTCCACGAAACGGAGCGCACAACAGGTAAGAGCATTGGAGTGTCCAGTCAGACGCTGGCAATTAGCAAGGGCGGTGCCGCCTGCCAGTGCTCTTTCCGTTGTGGTGAATGCGCAGGCTGATGCGCGAAATATAACCATGCACTTTCAAGGTGAGTTACTATGCCAATTCGACATAACAGGGGGTGGAGAAAGGCTATGGGCATCACTTACGCAGAAATCAAAAAGAAACGTGAAGATGTTGAAGCGGCGCAAATCGAAAGGTCAAACATTGTTTATTCGGAAGCTGAGCAACTGGTTGAGCAGTATAGAAAATCCCTTGGCCTTGAGCGGGAGTCGTGGACAGATATCAAGGGCGTAGCTTCTCCTTATGTCTCGACAGGATACGTTATTGGCGAGGATTTCAGAAAGTCCAGATTAATGGAGATCGAACTTGAACGAGATTACGGGTTTGATTTTGCAATATCGACAGTAACGGATGATTCTCCGCGTGGCGGTAGCTACTCCGTGGTGAACATTGACCTACGCCTTTATGACGCCAGAGGAACCATTAAGGTTGTGGTCAACGATGACAGAACCTTTCTTGTGGAAGAAAAAGAAAACAAATACGCAGACGTCTGCGAAGAGATAAAATTACAGGTTCTTTCTTCACTCAACGACCCGGCTCTGGCACTCACAGAGCATTTCAATACCTTCACACCCAATTAAAATAAACAAATCACTCCAAAGCCGCTTAATTGCGGCTTTACTATTTCAGGCTCACGGGAATCATCTACGACGTGCTTTGTTGATAAATCCAGCCCGTGAAGTCTGACCCCTTTCAAACACAGCGCCATCCGTAACCACGGAGGTGAGGCTTATGCCAATGCCCTATAAAAATGATTTTCTCGCCGCTCTGCTTGCCTCGCGTGAGCAGGGTATAGGTGCAATGCTGGCGTTCGTAATGGCGTACCTCCGGGGCCGCTATAACGGCGGCGCGTTCGTCAAAACATTAACCGATGCACTGATGTGCGCAATGATTGCCTGGTTCGTGCGTGACCTGCTCGATTTTATGGGGCTGAGTCCGAATCTGGCTTACATCGCCAGCGTGTTCATTGGCTACCTTGGCACGGATTCCATTAGCAGCCTGATAAAGAAATTCACCGCCAGAAAGGCAGGAGTTGATGATGCAAGTCAGTGAGAACGGTGTTGCGCTGATTAAGCGCTTTGAAGGTTGCCGCCTGACGGCCTATCCGGACCCCGGAACCGGCGGCGCCCCGTGGACGATTGGCTTCGGCTGGACGGGTAGTGTGAATGGCAGGCCGGTCAGACCGGGAATGACCATTGACCAGAGCACCGCAGACCGGCTGCTGAAAACCGGGCTGGTCAGTTTTGAGAATGACGTGCTGAAGATGGTCAGGGTGAAGCTTAACCAGAATCAGTTCGATGCGCTGGTCTCGTTTGCCTACAACGTGGGTTCGCGGGCGTTATCCACCTCGACCCTGCTGAAAAAGCTGAATGCCGGAGATTACACCGGTGCGGCAGACCAGTTCCTACGCTGGAACAAAGCGGGCGGAAAAGTGCTGAAGGGGCTGACCCGTCGGCGTGAGGCAGAGCGGGAGTTATTTTTATCATGAAAATACAGCTGGTGGACGACTGGAAAGGGTGCTGGAAATGGTTTTCCTCGTGGGCACTGACGCTGGCAGGGATTATTCCGGTGGTGTGGGTGGAGCTGCCCGATGACCTGAAAGCCTCAGTCCCGCCCGGCGCCATGAGCGCCATAACGGCGGTGGTGGCAGGATGTGGTCTGCTAGGGCGTCTGGTACAGCAGGGTAAGCCGCAATGACAGACTGAAGCCATTCTGGCGCTGGTGAAAAAGTTCTGGCTGCTGGTGTTGGTTATCCTGCTGATTGCTGCACTGGCTATCGCTGCCAGTCACTACAAAGACAAGGCTAAGAACGAAGCAAGGCGAGCCGATGATGCAGAGCAGCAGGTAACCAGCGCTCAGACCATCACCGCAAACGTCCTGACCACCATGTCTATTTTCAACTCCATCGCCGAGGCTAATCAGCATGCAAAAGAGCAGATCGCACTGGACGCATCGGGAACCTCGGCTGACATCCGGGCTGCTGTTGCGAATGATGATTGCACTAATCGCCCTGTGCCTGCTGGCGCAGTTAAGCGGCTGCAGCAATACGCGAACGGTTTACGTCAAAGTGCCCGCAGTGGCGTTACCGGCCAGCCTGACAGCTGAAACCCCGCAGCCAGAAATACCTGACAATCTGACGTGGGGGCAAAGCCTGGATTTAAACGTCAGCCTGCTATCGGCGCTGGGGCAGTGCAACCGGGATAAAGCCGATATCCGACAAGCTGAGAATGAAAGGGCAGCACAGACCATTAACCCCACTAAGGGATAAATAACTCCATATCCCCGCGTAGGGATAAACTCAATAAGCAGCCCGCAATAGCGTTTTTTTTACTACCAGAAGAAGAAGGAAATACCATGTTTACAGTTAAGACCATCATTAACGGTGTGACCCACATCTGCGAGCAGCCGAGCGTAACAATTGCTCGTGCGGGATGTGAACAATTCAAAGACATTCTCGCCAGAACCAATGACCATTCAAACCCTGACTTCGCCATCTGGCTGCCGGCTGCTTACCGGGACCTTGAGTGCAAAGATGTGCTGCAGAAGGAGGAGTTGATCGTCAGTGAGCGCTTAGACGTTCTTGATGAGGATGCTCTAGCCATTCTGGTTGAGGATTTCGAAAGCCCGAACTATCCCAAGCGAGTTGCGTTTGATGGTTTACGATACCAGTTCATCTATCCGGGCGATCAGGTATACGTGATGAATAGCCACGGCTCAACTATTGAAACCGTGAAATAGGGCATTAACAGCATCTAAAACGGAGGGCTAATGTCCTATTACATCTGGAATGGCTTACTTCTCATTATTTGCATAGCCCTCCCGGTCATTTTAATGATCGCTTCAAATGGCGCACAACCGACGTTTATGTCTTGCCGGGAAATGCGTGCACGATACGGAACCCCCAAAAAGAAACCAGCAGACCGCTAAATAGCGGTTTTTGATTGCGCCTCGTACACGCATATCTAACGATATCTTTCAGTAGTGAGCCTGGGGCATTCCGCTTTATCGGGCGGTCTTCCCGTACGACAGGCTCACGCCTAAAAGGAAATGAACATGCGTTTAGTAAAATACTGGCACGTTAAGTTATTTCAGCTCAGCCATATATCTTCTTTGGCATTATCATGGGGAGCATCACGTGGTGGTTTCCCAGGGGGCCCGTTAACAAAGCTGCTTGCAGAAGGATATTCACTCATTGAGCCACAACGGCTTTTAAGGCGTAACGAATTCATTTCGTTGTTTACTTCCCCCAATTCTGATGATCGCGAGTTTTGCCAGTTTCGCATTGACGATATTCACTCAATGCTCGCAACGCCGGTCTATGAAGAAGATGAGCCTGCAAAGAATAAAGGTTGTCATTGCCTGCTGACGGCGGGGCTTGATACCCAGAAAGATCGGGTTGTCGGAATTGTTGGTGGTTGTCAGGAAGGTCATGAGCCCGTGTTTCAGACTGCGCTTAGCGGTACACTGATAAATCCCGAGTGGATAAACACAGCACAGCCCTCACTAAAAGACCTGCTTTATAAATCCATGTCACAGGGTGATATCAGTACAGGCAAAGGCGAGAGCCTGGCTAATTTCGTTTTTAACTCCTTTACCGCTATGGATAACAACCTCAATAACGTGGCTGATTTTATCAACATGGCCAACAGGCTTTCTGAGAAATCATCCGACCTGAAACGCAGGATGAAGAATTTATATGAAATCATCATTGCAGACCAATCTCACCATACTTGCGCTCATGATGGTGATATACCGCGCTCGCCCACTGCGGTGGCGTTGGACAGGCTAAGTGACGTATCGGATGACCTGAGCAGCATTGATGGGATGCTGAGTGACATTGAGGCTAAAGTTCCAACTCATATGGACTGGGACGAGATTCTGGGGCAGCGTAAGCGGGAAATTTAAAAAAAAGGGGTAAGTTTAACTTACACCAGGAGGGAATCGCATGGCTACGCTTAAGGATTTATCCCGACAGCTTCAGCAGTTGCAGAAGCAAATACCGTTTGCGATGGCGCAGGCTATGACAAGCGTCGCGCGGGAAATTGCCGCAGCGCAAAAAGTCGCACTGGGCCGAAAGCTGGAGTCGCCGACGTCGTTCACAGTTAATGCTGTGGGCTCATCGGGGGCCAGAAAGAACAACCTCCGCGCGAAAGTTTATGTACGTGATATCGCCGCTGAGTACCTGGAGCCCTTCGAGTTTGGCGGCGATCATAAGCTGAACAGTCAGGCGCTGCTCAACCCGAAGAACATCAAGCTGAACAAGTACGGCAATATGCCACGGAATAAGCTTTCGCAGTTGAAAGCGAAGCCGAATGTGTTCGTCGGTGAGGTGAATGGCGTCGATGCTGTCTGGCAACGCCGGAAGCCAAAGAAGGCGAAGAAGAAACGGGCAAAACGTTCAGCGAACGGTACGCGCAGGCCGAAGCCGAAACAGCGCTCTCCTAAACTGCTGGTCAGGTTTGGTGATGCGTTGCCCGTAGCTCCAGTGCTGGGCTACATGGACCGCTCACGCGCTATGGCAGAAGCATTGATGCCTGGTGCGCTGAGCCGTGCCATCGCAGATGCGATCAGGACTGCAAAATAAGCGAGGTGATGAAATGTCGAAACAAAGGAAAAAGAAAACCACAGAATCTGCAAATTCTGCGGTTGGATGTAAGCTCAATTCAGAGTGGTTGAATAGAGTACAGAGCGAACTAATGAATTTACTGATTAATGCAGGACGTTCTTGATCATCTCTTCAATATTCTTCTGGTGCTCCGCTGCGGGTGAGTCAATACCTGATGCAATCTGGTTCAATACCAAAGCGACGGTTTCCCGGTTATTTACGTTCTCCTGCAGCGCTTCTGCCATTTGCCGAAATGAATCGGCTACCAGGCCCTTTGAGATACCTGCCTGTTCTGCAAACAAAAGCGACAGATGCACTGTTGCGGCTTGCTGTGCGTTAAACATAGCTATGATGTTTTCAAGTTGTTCTTTGGTCATTGCAATTTCCTTTTAATGAGGCGCCTCACCTGATCGTGGTGCGCCTCTTGAAAATACCTGACCCGATGAGTGCTTTCATCACCACCTGCAAAAAATGGGTCCTTCCTGAGACTTTTGTAAGGCACGGGCATTGCGCGCCGCAGTGTTTTCCTAGCTACAGGTTTTCAAATTTGGGTAACAGGTAACAGTTACATTTTGTTTCAATATCTGGTTTGTCGCTGTTTATAAATAACTTTATCGAAAAATAATCTGTTACCTGCGGTGTTACCTTTCTTCCTGGGTAACAGATTTGGGTAACAGATTCAGGTAACACAGAGGTAACAATGAATCAGTCAGATTTTGCCAGGCTCCACGGCGTCAGTCGTAAAACTGTCACGATGTGGAAAAGCAGGGGGTGGCTGATCATGTCCGGCGATGATATCGATGTTAGTGCCTCTAATGCCCAGCTTGAAAAATACAGAAAAACAATTAACCGCACGGGTAGAAGGCAAGATTGTAGAAAGCCGTAAATACCAGACTGATACCTTTAAACCTGCCTATATCAAAGATTTGCGTGCGCCAGACCTTCGCAAACCCATTCGCCGTCAGATTGGTGAACGCATTGGTGGTGAATTTACTGCCGGTGAGCGTGAAATGCTCAACCTGCAGTTCGAAATGGCAGACCAGATCGACATGATTCAACGTCGTCTGGAGTGGATGGCCTCCAGCGCGCTGGTATCTGGTACGGTAACTGTCGCCGGTGAAGGATATGAAACCAAAGTTGTTAACTTTGGGCGATCTTCAGATTTGACGATTACTTTGAGCGGCGCTGATAAATGGCCTCAGTCTGTCGCTGCCGGAGCAACGAATACCCAGCCCTCTGATGATATTGAAGAGTGGCAGACTCTCATCCTGAAGAATTCGGGTGCAGTGCCAAGTGACCTTGTTTTCACTAACAAATCATGGCGGGCATTCCGTCTGGATACCACCATCAAAGATAACGCCATCACTTTCCCGGCGCTGAGTCCGTTTGGTAACCAGGTTAATGCTGGCGCTCAGGTGAATAAAGGTGCGGTCTATAAAGGACGCTGGGGTAACTTTGATCTCTGGTTGTATAACGACTGGTACATTGACCCGCTGGATAATGTTGAAAAACCCATGATCCCGGATGGCGCTGTCATTATGAGCGGCGCCGACCTGATGGGGACCCGCGCCTTTGGTGTAATTCTGGATCCGGAGTTCAACTATGGCCCGCTGGCGTACGCCCCCAAGTCCTGGGTTGAAAAGAATCCAGCACAACGCCTCATCCTGATGCAGTCCTCCCCGCTGGTTATTCCAAGCCGGGTAAACGCGTCCCTTTGCGCAACGGTGGTGTGATATGGCGAAAGAAGCTAAATCAGTGCTGGTGGATGACCTGAATGCGGGGGGCGCTGGCGTAGAAGACCTTAACGCTGAGGATCTGAACGCGGGAGAAGGCACTCAGGACAACCAGCAGCATAGCGATACAAACGCTGATGGTTCATCTGGTGATGATGGCGCTGGGGATGATTCAGCCGAAGCTGTTGCGGAGCCTGAATTTGTGGTTCTGAAGGGAAACAGCATTCGTCATAACGGTGAAGTTTATCGCGAAAACATGCGTATCCCGGTAACAGGAACGGATGCCGATCGCCTGCTGGCAGTCGGCGTGATTGCTGATGTTCAGGTGCTGCGCCAGCGCGTGCTTTCTGCAGCGCCAGCCGTAAGCGTCACGACGGAGTAATCACTATGGGCGTGGACTGGGATTTACACCTTTTGAGTCCGCTACATGGCGTCTTCGGCGATGAACACGAGTACCGTCCCAAAGACGGTGCTGCTCCTTTCACGATTAACGGCATTTTTGACCGTGGGTATGCCCAGGCTGCTGAAAACCTCGACGGGGATTCAGTGATCAATACCTCCAGTCCGATGCTCGGTGTACGTGATGCCGAGTTCCGCAAACTGGGGAAACCTCAGCCTGAGGTCTCGGACCGCGTGTTTATTAAGACCGTCGGCGGCCACGTCATTAATCAGTTATTCGTGGTGTCCAATGTCGAGCCTGACAGTCATGGCGGATCCCGCCTTGTTCTCAATGTGGTGAAAGCACGATGAATGCATCAGCTATTCGCAAAATGGTGGTGACGGCGTTGTCCGGTCACACCGATGCCGGCGACCGCGTTTATTCGCCGCGGGACTGGCCAACATCGGCAGCGCTCTATCCGGCACTGCTGGTTCAGACCCCGTTTGATCATAAAAAGGCGCAGGGGCGGAATACGCCGGCATTTACTACGGTGACCACCGTTCGCATCACTGGCCGCGTCCAGGAGTATGACGGGGAAACCGATGATGACGGCGCCATGCGGGCCGAGGAGGCGCTGGAGGACCTGCGCGAGCAGGTAGAAAGGGCGGTCATCAACAGCTACGAGCTCACCCGTAAAATCCAGAAGTACGCGGAAATCCGTTCGACGATTAACGTTGACGGCGAGGGTGAAGCGCATCTGGGCCAGCTGCTGTTCGAAATTGATATCGAACACTATCAGGGCCCGGAAGACTTCTATCCGATCGACCCGCCACCGCTGGAGGGGATTGATATCACCGTCAGAATGCCGGATGGCACACCGCGGACGGGCGTCAGTATTAACCTGCAGGAGTGATCCATGTTTGTAAAACCAAAAGACGGGCTTAGCGTTCGCTGCCCTGTCCGGGGAGAAGCCTTGCCCGCAGAAGGCGCTGAGGTGCCGGACAATACGTTCTGGCGACGTCGGCTGAAGGATGGCGATGTCAGCCTGGTGCTGGGAAAAGGTGTGAAGAGCACCGCTAAAAAAGAGGACGCTTAAATGACCGTTCCGTTTTCACGCGTACCCGGTAACCTCCGGACGTCGTTGTTTTATGTCGAGTTCGACAACTCTATGGCCAATACGGCGACGGCGACGCAACGAACCTTGCTGATTGGCCAGATGCTGGCCGCTGGTTCGACGCAGGCCAATATCCCCGTCAAAGTCTCCTCGCCGAATGGCGTGGGAGAGCTGACCGGTAAGGGGTCACAGCTGCATGGCATGATGACCGCCTATCAGAAAAATGACACGGCCGCTGAAATCTGGCTCCTGCCGCTGGCGGACGACTCCGGGTCAATGGTGGCCGCGAAGGGGAGTATCAAGGTTGCGTCACAGACGTCTGAGACGGGCGTAATCTCTCTCTACCTCGCCGGTACCCGTGTTCAGCTCACTGTGCTGGCAACCGATACGCCGGCGCAAATCGCGACGGCACTGGTCGCCGCTATCGCGCGCAAAACAGACCTCCCTGTTACAGCAACTGTTAAATCAGACGCGACCGATACGGTCGAACTGACGGCTAAAAATGCGGGGCTTCTGGGTAACGGGATTGATATTCGCCTCAACTATCTGGGAACGCAGGGCGGGGAATCGACGCCTGCAGGTCTCACCCTGACCATTACCTCGATGGCAGGCGGCGCCGGCGCGCCGGATTTTGTGGATGCACTCGGCAACCTGCAGGATAAAACGTTCGATTTCATCATCAACCCTTACGACGATACGGCCTCTCTTGATGCCATGAAGACGTTTCTGAACGATGCTTCCGGCCGCTGGGCGTGGGATAAACAGTTGTACGGGCATGCCTTCAGCACGACGTCGGGAACCTACGCCGAGCTGGGGACGAAAGGCGAGGCCAGAAATAACCAGCATGAAACGCTGTTGGGCGTCTATCGCTCTCCAACGCCTCGTTATATCTGGTCTGCCGCGCTGACCGGCGCCATTGCCCCGAGCCTGCGTAATGATCCGGGTCGCCCGCTGCAGAGCCTGCCGGTTTATGGCGTACTGGCGCCAGATCTGCAGGACCGCTTCGAACTGACCGAACGCAACAACCTGCTGTACAGCGGTATTTCCACGTACACCGTCGCCGACGACGGAACGGTGAACGTGGAAAACATCATCACCACCTACCAGAAAAACAGTTACGGCGATGAAGACGACAGCTATCTGCAGGTGGAAACGTTGTTCAGCCTGATGTTCGTGACCCGCTATCTCCGCACAGCGGTGACCAGCAAGTTCGGGCGCATGAAACTGGCTGCTGACGGAACCCGTTTTGCCCCCGGGCAGCCCATTGTGACGCCCAACATCATCAAAGCTGACCAGATCGCCGAATACCAGACGCTGGTGTTTAACGGTTACGCCCAGGATGCTGACGCGTTCGCGAAAAATATTATCGTTGAACAAAATGCGTCCAACCCGAACCGGGTCGATGTGCTATGGCCGGGAACGCTTATCAATCAGCTGCGTATTTTTGCGCTGCTTAACCAGTTCCGCCTGCAGGCGCAGTCAACAGATACAGGAGCATAACTCATGGCTGATACCTCAAACCGCCTGGCCGGTACCGCCTACGTCACCGTGGACGGTGTTTCAGTCATGGTGGAAGGTTCCTTTAAATACCAGCCGTCCACCGTTAACCGCTCGACGCTGACGGGTATGGATGGTGTGCATGGTTATAAGGAAAAACCGGTTGCCGGGTATATCTCAGCACGCCTGCGTGACAGCGGCGGCACCAGTGTCCGGGGTTTTAACGGGCAGACCAACGTTAACGTGATCGCCGAACTGGCGAACGGGAAAACGATTATTGGTCGCGCACTCTGGACGGTCAACGTCCAGGAAGTGGAAAGCGAAGATGCGGTGTTCGATGTTCGCTGGGAAGGCCGCGAAGTGACGGAGAATTAATCTATGGCTGAATTAGAACGTACGAAGACCATTATTCTGACCATTCCCCTGGAAGATACCGCACAAAAAATACGCTATGAGCAGCTGGAGTTGAAGGCCCCCACACTGACTCAGGTTGAGAAGTTCTACGAAAAACAGGAGTCCTCCACCTCGATTGCTGCAATGCGCTTACTGATCGCCCTGGTGACAGACGCCCGGGAAAGCATACTGGCACCGATGGACTATGTAGATTTTTGCAAATGTAAGGAGTATCTGCTCGGTTTTTTGAACTGGAAGCCCTGACCGCGTGGCAGGAGGTGGCGGCAGACGTCACCTTCTATTTCGGGTGGAGCGACGAACGGGCGTGGGGGATGACCCAAAAGCGGCTGCTCTGGTGGGTGGCGCAGGCCAAACGAATTAATAAACTGAAGTCCGGAGATCAGGACGATGAGTAATGCATTCGATTTCGAGCTGATAGCGGACGACAGGGTCAGCGCCACCATTGATGAAATCAACGAGGCCATTAAAAACCTGCTCCCTCAGCCTGGATGAGACGCAGGAAAAGCTTAACCTCGGCGGTGATGAGACGGTTGATAACCTGGATGATGTCGGCGGCCGGCTGGATAAAATGGCCCGTAGTGCACGGGATAACGTCCAGTTCATCGGAGATATCATTCCTCCACTGAAGATCGTCGGTGAGCTGGCTGGTAAAATGGCTACCTTTGGTGCAGCCGGCGTTGTCGGATTCGGCATAAAAAAGGTTGCCGACGGTTTCAGGGACGCGGCAAAAGAGGCTTACAACCTCGAAACCCATGCACAAAATACCGCTATGAGTGCTAAGGAGTTTTCTTCGCTTTCCGGGGCTTTACGCATTCTTGGTACAGACAGTGAGACAGCGGCCGCATCGATTGAGAGCGTCTTTAAATCCCTGAATGAAGCCGCTAGTGGGTCTAATGCGGGAGTTGCGGGCGCGATGGAGCAAATTGGCGCCCAGATAGTCAAAAATAAAGATGGTTCTCTTGATCTGCTGAGTACGCTTAACTCTATTTCCAGTGCCCTTCAAAACTGGAACCCATCGCAACAAAAATCCTTCGCTAATGCCGTCGGGCTAACACCTGAGATGTTGACACTGTTGCGTGAAGGCTCTAAGTATGCCGGGCTTCTGGCAAAAGCAGAAAAGTTTGGCCTAACTGTTGACCCAGAACTGAATAAACAGCTTTCAGATGTCAACGTGACCATGAGTGAACTGGGTGCCGCTTGGGATGGCTTAATCAATAAGGCGGAAAAAAAGGTTCTAAAATTTGTTATGTCTGACGGTTCCGTTAAGAACGGACTGGAGGGCGTCACTGATTTACTCACTAACGGTGATTTTACCGCATTATCCCATGCGGTTGGTTTTATAAATACTGACGAGGCTGAGAAGCTACGCCGCATTCAGGGCAATAAAGAGCTTTATAACAAACTCACTCGCCGGGAGCGCGGGGCGGTCGATGCTGGTTTTATGACCGATGCCGTGCGTAAGCGTTATGATGCAGAATACGGGGCTATTGATGCTGCGGAGCGTTTACGTAGCGACATGGAGGTGATTATGCCGAAAAAAGTACCGGGTAATAACCCCGTCCCTTACCAGCAGAACACTTCAGGCGGCCAGTATGACGACGCCTTAAATGCTGCAGGTAAAAAGCACGGCGTCGATCCGCAGCTTCTGAAGGCCATTATGATGCAGGAGTCTGGCGGAGACCCTAACATTATAAGCGACGCTGGTGCGCTTGGATTGATGCAGCTCATGCCTTTCAACCTGAAGGCATATGGAGTTACAAACTGGAGAGATCCAAACCAAAACATTGATGGAGGCGCGGGGATTTTGGCTGAAAACCTTCGAAAAGCAGGAGGCGATATCTCCCTGGCTCTTCGCTACTATCACGGTGGTTATGACAAGCGTCGATGGGGTAGTGTAAATGCTGCATATCCCGGCGCGGTCCTGGCTCGCTATCAAAGGCTTATCGAAAGCGACAATCAGGGTAGCGTCAATCAGAGTCCAACCCCAAACATCATTCAGCCTTCACCCGGGACAGGTGCCGTATCTGTGAGCGATATTACCAAATCGTTCAAGAGTGCCATGGAAGATAACAAGCTAAAACTCGAAATCACCATGGTCAATGAGAAGGGGGATCGAAAGGTTTTTGAAAGCCAGAATGGTGGGCGGATAACGCTCCCTATGAGCTATTAGTGATAGATGACAAAGTTTGCAGGGCGAGGCAAACTATCAACACCCTGGGTATTAATTAAAAGGTTGGTTGATGTGAGTGTTTATCAAGGTATCCTTGTTTTGTTGATATTGTTCATTATCTGCCTGATTATGTCTTTTGGAAAAGAAAAGGGCAGAAAACGGACCGTTGCAAGATTTATCACTGGATGTATCTTTGTGGTATTTGTCGGCGTATTCGTTTTGTTCAAAAATGAATTCTCTGAATTGGATAAATGCAAACAAAGCTACTATGGTTTTTATGTCAGTAATTCTTTGTGTTACAACACAACAAATGTGTCTCATGATTACCTAGAAGGGCATGGGGTTAATATTTCTGCAGTTATGTACTTATCAGAGCAAACAGCAGAGATAATAACGACAGAAGGTCGAACAATAATTGTTGCCAAGTCTCCTGGTGGCTTCTCAATTTCTCCGCAGCTTTAATTTCAGTAAAAATAACCATCACCACAAACCGCCACAATGTTGGCGGTTTTTTATACCTGGAGTTCAAATGCCGATTATTCAGGATGCGATTTCGTCGCTGATGGGCGGCGACGCCAGTGATGACTGGCAGAGTAAGTTGCAACCCTCCAGTTTCCGGGGTGTCCCGTTTGCCGTTGTTGCTGAGGAAGGCAGCCACGGACGCCGCCAGGCGGTGCACGAATACCCTTATCGTGACACTGCCTGGATAGAGGATATGGGGCGCGGTGTCCGGCGGATTGTTATTCGTGGCTTCCTCATTCAGGACAGCCAGATGTATGGAGGCGGTGATGTTATCACCCAGCGTCAGGCGCTCATCACCGCATGCGAGGAGAAGGGCACAGGCACGTTGATTCACCCGACGCTGGGGGAAATGACGGTGGCCATACCGGAAAACGGGCTTCGGCTTTCCGGTTCAGCAGATGCCGGCCGTGTTTTTGAATTCACGTTGATGGCGGTCGAGTCAGGGCTAAAGGTTTTTGCGGTCACTGGCAGCAGTTCGGCAGGAAAATCTGTTCGTACAAATTACCTGAAGTTGGTCAGCACCACAGTATTAAGCACCATAGCACGGATTAAAGGTGAAATCCGCAGCGTGACGCAGGCGATCAAAACCATCAAGAGCGCGATTGCTTTCTGGTCGAACATGGTGGAGAGCACCACCAATGAAGTGACGAATGTCAGCAACGTTCTCAAATCAACGTTCGGTAACCAGCGCTACGGGCGCTATAGTAAGGGGGAAGTGGGCGGCAGCTCATCAGGAGTTAACGGTAGCATCTCTGCCGATGACACCGATGATTTTGAATCACTTTCCGCGCAGGTATCTGCCAGCGCCATCATGGACCGTCAGGGGATTTTTGAAACCGTCACCGGCCTGAATAGCTCCGCCACGGTTGATGAGTTTGTGCAACGTACCGCTGACGTTATCAACGCGATCCTCAACTGCACCGGCGGTGTGAATGAGCGGATAACTGCGCTGGAAAAGCTAGCCAACGCCACCAGTTCAGAATATCAGCAGTCGTCAGCAGGCGCGGATATAGCTGAAAGCGTCAATGTCCTGATTATTGTTTTGTGCAGCGGCGCAATGGCGGCAGCGGCCGCTGAATCAAACCCGACGAGTCGCAACGAGGCGGAGCAGATAACCCGCCGGGTGTCGGATCAACTGGATGCCGCTCTGCTGGCGACAGGCGACCGCGCCGACGATGAACTCTACAGTTCATTGTTGCTGGTCAGATCGTCATTTCTCGACACCATGTCGTCGCTTTCAGCCAGTTTAAGCGAGCTCATGCAGTTCAATTCCGCGCAACCACTCCCCGCGCTGACGCTGGCTAATCGGTTATATCAGAATGTCGGGCGCGCTGATGAGCTGATTCAGGAATCAGACGTACCGCACCCGGCCTTTATGCCAGTTTCGATGAGGGTGTTACGACAATGAGTGATGATCAGGATGTAGTCACGCTGACAGTCGGTGACAAAAAAATAGAGGGCTGGGATTCAGTCCGCGTAACGCGATCTGTTGAGCGCTTCCCGTCTGATTTTAGCCTGGGCCTTCTGGACTATTACCCGGGCACCCACGAAAAGCAGCTGGTGGTAGAGGGGGCACCCTGTGAGGTTCATTTCGGTGAGGACCCTGTGATAACGGGTTATGTTGACAACTGGGAGCCCGCGATAACGAGAGCCCGGCATGAGGTACAGGCGAACGGACGCAGCAAATGTCAGGATCTGGTGGACTGTTCTGCTGAGTGGCCTAACAACGTCATCAACCGAAGTAATGCGCTGAATATCGCTTCCCGCCTGGCCTCGTGGTACGGCATCAAAGTGTCTTGCGATGTTGACGATCTGGTCGACGTGCCTCAGTTCACGATTAACTGGGGCGAATCTCCGCAGGAGATCATCGAGCGAGTATCCAGGTGGTCTGCGCTGCTCTATTACGATTTACCCGACGGAAACCTGCTGCTTACGCGCACAGGAACCCGACGGGCGGCCAGTGGTGCGGCAGAAGGCGAGAACGTCGAGCAGGCGTACTACCGAGCAGATATGTCGGAACGATTCTCTGACTATGTTGGAGTCTCGATGAGCGTGTCGCCGATCGCCGGATTTTCTCCGGATACGGCCTATGACTCGGTAACGCTGGCCACCGCCCGTGATCCTGAAGCGGCCGGTATGCGATACCGCAAACGCATCGTTATCGTTGAAAGCACGCTAATGGCGTCGAAGCAGGCGCAGCGTGCCATCGACTGGGAGATGAACCGCCGTTATGGCCGTTCGAAGCAGTTAAGCGTCACGGTAGACAGCTGGCGGGATAAGGCCGGGAAGCTGTGGGAGCCTAATACGTTGATCCCCGTGAATCTCCCCACGCTCAGGTTACCGGACACTGAATTGCTGATAGCCGAAGTCACGTTTATGCGGGACAGCGATGGTACGCATGCCCGGTTAACGCTGATGCCACCAGAGGCGTTTGCGGTGCAACCCTATGCGTTTTACCAGCAGATAGCAGGATTCAGCCAATGAACCAGTTTCGACATATTGCAAACCGTATAGCCAGCATGCTGGGCGTGGGGCGAATTACCGCAATGAATGATTCCGGAGCAACCCAGTCAGTGCAGTATCAGACTCCGCTTGAAGTTGCCAGCGCACACCGACTGGCCGAATTTGGCTTTTCTTCCGGACTGCCTGCCGGCACAGATGTTGTGCTGGCGTTCCTGGGCGGTGATCGTTCGAGCCCGGTGGTTATCGCGACGAACCATCAGGGGTTTCGCCATGCCGACCTTCAGCCGGGGGAGACGGTTATTTATAACCAGTGGGGGCTGTACGTCCATTTGACGGAGAACGGTATCAGCATTGATGCGAAAGGCCAGGACGTCAACGTCAATAACGCAAAGAATCTGTCAGCTACCGCGACAGAACAGGTGAAACTCATTACGCCTAAATTACTGGTTACTGGTGATGTTATTGATAACTGTGAAACCAACGACAAAACGCTGAAACAGCTGCGGGACGCATATAACGAGCACGACCACGAAGTGAAAGGGGTTGAACAAGGTAACGACGACGTAACCAGCGAGAAACCGGGGGATCAGGTATGAGTGATATTTCATCATTCTGGAATGTCGATGCGCTTCATGCTGACTGGCGTACCGATCCCGGCGCGCTGGAAACCGGTAACGACCTGCAAACTGCAATCATCCTCAGTCTGTTCACAGATCGCCTTGCCCGCCGGGACGACGCTTATGACGGTAGTGATCGCCGCGGTTGGTGGGGAGACTCAGACGCCGATAAGCTACTGGGTAGCCGGCTGTGGTTACTGCGTCGAGAAAAACTGACGACCAATGTTGCCATACGGGCGGAAGAGTACGCAAAAGAGGCGCTTGACTGGCTGAAAGGCGATGGTGTCGTCAGTGATATCAGTTGCACAACGCAGATTGTCATGCCGAACAGGCTCAACCTGATTATTCGTTATCTGCCGCCGGATGGAGACTGGCAGGAGAGCGCATTTTTCTGGATCTGGGAGCAAATAAACAATGCCGTTTAAACGAAAAACGCTGAGTGAGCTGCGCGAAGAAAACCGGCAGTTTATGCAGGCAGAACTAAAAAATGTTGGTGCCTTGCTTCGCTTCGGAAACCTGAAGGTTCTGGCTGATATGGATGCCGGTATGGCCCACCTGCACTATGCCTACCTGGATTATATTGCGCTTCAGACAAACCCTTTTACGGCAACGGATGAATGGTTGGCGGGCTGGATGGCGCTGAAGCAGACATACCGCAAAGCCGCCACAGCTTCACAGTCGTCGGTGGAGGCCACAGGAACCTCGGGGGCGAGACTTCCTGCAGGAACGGTTCTTAATCGGTCTGATGGATATCAGTATGTTACTGACTCCGAGCTGATTATTGGTGCAGGCAAAAAAGGTACGACAACGATCACTGCCATTTTGCCTGACCTGACTGATGACTCAACTGGTGGTGGAAGTAATGGCAACGCTGATGCAGGCACAATCCTCACTCTTGATGCGAATGTATCCGGCGTAGACAACTCACTAACGTTGGTTGACCCGGCAACCGGTGGTGCTGACATAGAAAGTGTTGAGGACTTCAGGCAGCGCGGGCTGCTGGCGTACCAAAATCCACCACAAGGGGGGAGTGACGCCGATTATAAAAAATGGGCGCTGGCAGTCTCAGGCGTGACCCGTGCATGGATAAAACGCCGGGGAATGGGGATGGGGAGTGTTGTTATTTACATTATGTGTGATGGCAATGATACGACAAATAACGGATTTCCCACAGGGACCGATGGTATTTCTTCTCTGGAAGACTGGGGCGTGATAAAAGCGACAGGAGACCAGGGGAGGGTGGCGGATTATATTTATCCGCTCCAGGCGGATACTGCGATCATCTATGTTTGTTCACCAATAAAAAAAATAGTCGATCTCACTATTTCAGGAATTCCTGATGCCAGCAGCGAAACTATACAGGCAATAACAGATGCTATCAATTTACTGTTTTTTGATAACGGCAATCCGGATGGATCAGGGAAGATTTATTTATCCGATGTTAATGGCGCGCTGAGCCAGGTAGAAGGTTCAACCGGATATGTACTTGAATCTCCTACACAGAATATTGTTCTGGATACGGGGGAATTGCCATTACTGGGTGAGGTTAACTTTACATGAGCCTGTACTCCGTAGACGATTATACGCGCGCATTAAGTGCATTGTTGCCAGCCGGTCTCGCATGGTCACGTGATGTTAAAAGTACTCAGCATGCGACACTCAGGGCGCTGGGAGGTTCATTCGCTCGTTCTGACACCGATTCGCAGGCGCTGCTGAGTAGTGGCTTCCCCTCAACTGCATTGATGATGCTTTCTGAGTGGGAAAATACGCTTGGCCTTCCCGATGATTGCGCCATTGGTGAGATTGGAAGTATCAGCGAACGGCAGCGGGCCATTGTTTCAAAGCTTATCAGTACCGGCGGTCTGAATCGGGCTTATTACATCACTGTGGCTGCCGCGCTGGGCTATGAAATCACCATAAACCAGTTCCGGCCTGCGATGTGCGGGATGTCTGTCTGTGATGAGCCGATAAATGGTGAGGAATGGCCGTTTACCTGGCAGATTAACGTTCCTGATTCATCGGTAAGATATTCATATGCGGGCACTACCTTTTGCGGTGATGCGCTGGCGTCATGGGGGGACAAGCAATTTGAGTGCTCGATAACGAAAATAGCACCGTCTCATATTAATATTATTTTCGCGTATGGATTGGATGCTGAGCTGAATACTCCGGAATATCGCATGATATTTGATATTGCCATGAACAGAGAGTGGCCTGAACATCATGTTTTCTGATTAACTTCACTGAAATAATGAATTTAAATGTAGATATTTTAATTTACAGGTATCCCCATGCTAAAAATAAGTGACGTAGAACCTCTCACTGCCCTTGATGGACTTTTTACTAATGGGAAAGTAGCAAGCGGTATTGCACCAACAAGACTGGTGGCTGAGTGGTTTAATGCAATTCAAACTGAGCTGGTAAATGTAGTCGAGGGGTTTGGCGTTACATTAAATCCAGATGATTCTACTCAGATTTTACAGATATTAAAAACGATATCGTTCGCAACTATACCCACGGGTACTCCTATTCCCTGGCCATCTGATACCTTGCCTGCCACCGGCAATTTCGCATTTATGCAAGGACAGACATTCACCCTTACGGCATACCCGTTACTGGCTGCAGCGTACCCGTCAGGTGTCATTCCAGATATGCGAAACTGGACCATCAAAGGGAAGCCGGCTACAGGACGTGCGGTACTGTCTCAGGAGCAAGACGGTGTTAAATCCCACTCACACACAGCGTCGGCTACATCGACAGATCTCGGCACCAAAACGACAAGCAGCAACGGGGACCACGCCCACGCGTGGGGCTCGGGAATGCAGAAGCAGGGCGGAAGCGATCAGGAGGTTGGTAGCAACGGTGGGAGTACCTTTGGCACAACATCCACTGCAGGGGCGCACACACACTCCGTCGTTATTGGGGCCCACTCACACACAATCACGGTCGATGCTGCGGGTAATGCAGAAAACACCGTTAAAAACATCGCATTTAACTACATCGTGAGGCTCGCATAATGGTTTTTGAAATGTCTGACAAAACTCAGGTGGTAACCGTTTATCATATCAGCGACGACACGGGGGAGTTAGTGGGCGTTGAAGAATTGTCGATCCCGCCTCACACTGGCTTGCCTGCCTGCAGCACTCAAAGTTCACCGCCCGAAGTAGCTACCGGAGAAACAGCGGTTTTCAATACCGCCGCGGGCCTATGGTCTCTTTTCGAGGACCATCGCGGGCAGATCGTCTACAGCACTGCATCTGGAGAACCTGTTGAGATTTCAACGCTCGGGGAGTTACCTGAAGGGGTAACGACGAAAGCGCCTACTGACAGCTATCAAAAATGGGATGGTGCTAACTGGGTTAACGATACGGAAGCTAAACACCAGGCTGATGTGAGTTGCGCTACTGAGCTGTTAACCGAATTAATGCGTGAGGCAAACATAAAATTAGCCACTCTAAACGATGCTGTAGAACTTGGTATCCAGACCGACGAAGAAGTCACACAGTTAACTGAGTGGAAAAAATACCGCGTTGCTTTGAGCCGCATTGATACAGCTACCGCACCTGATATCGACTGGCCTGAAATTCCTGCCTGATCTGTCCCTGAGGTAAAATTATTATGCCATTTTATTTAACGGGCAACCCTGTTCCGTCGGCAAGTGTGCTCGACATTCGCGACAATTCACAAAATTTAGATCTGGCTCTCAACGACATTACATCCATTCTCTGGGCTGATCGGCTAGGTCGCAGTCGGATGACATGGTATGGCATAGAGTCTAGTTTCTCGGCAAAGCTCATCGATTTTGAGTCTCGTTTTTCCGAGAAGACGGCAGAGCAGGAAGCGATTTTTCTGAATCACATGGCAAGCCAGGAAGGTCGGTTTACCTCCCAACTGTCCGATCAGGATATGCGCTTCTATACGTTCATCGCTTCTTCTGGCTATGACATTGTTGGCGATTACACTGTTGGGAGCATTCCGGGGGGGACCCTCTGACCATCAACGAATATAACCAGCTTATTCGTTATAACAACGAACTCTACAAACTCACGGCGGCGACGGATATCCCGTTCACTGCGTCGGGTAAAACAGACGAGACCTGGACAGCAACTGACTCTGCGCATTTTGTCTCTGTCGGTGATGCTGCTCTTCGCCAAAACCTGGGTTCAGGCGAAGAGGGTATGGGTTCATGGCTCCTGGCCTTTAAACAGACATTTGGAGGAGCGGTCGCGAGGACTCAACAGGCGAAAAACGCTGAGTCGATGTCGCTGATGGATTTAGGCGGGGACAGAGATGCAGTTAACCCGCTGGATACCGAAACTGCAGCAAGAGCATTGGCGACTTCTTTGAGAATTCCATATCTCGGATATGACCAGTATATGCTGCCCGGCATGGGGTTTAAGGCGTTTAAATTCTGTGACGGCCCATATGACCGGGCTCCGGTCGTCGCTATCAGAAATATGATGGACCCGAATGACCCCGAGCCGCAGTCGAGCATTGCCGGGTTTGCAAATTCGTCAGCGCTGGCGCTCAACCCGGAGCGCGGTGCGGCGTCGCTCTACGTTCACCACGTCGCTCAGCCGCTCCTGTTCGGCAGTTCAAATACCACCTTTACAGCCGATTCCGTCACCTGTTCCGATTTAACAGAAGAAGTAATTTCTAAAATCAGGGTGAAGCAATTTATTGATGTTATTGACGGCTCAATAAAATGGTCTTCATTTGTTCTGGGAGTAATTGATAAAACAATTTATATCGAGGATGCCTGGTACCGTGTTGGTAGCACCAATGTAACAGGCACGCCTGCTGACGGCTCAGCCATGAAACTGGTCCCAAATAATAAAAGCTGGGGCCTTGACGTTATTGCTTCGCTTAATGAGTCTTCCGACACCAACACGTTCACCGTCGGTGAAATCAATGGCCGAAATAACAAAGCCTCCGCCGCAGGCAACGGTACCATATTGGATTTGATAAGCAACGGCGCGTATAACATGAACGCAGGGACTCTGACGAGGGGCAATCTGATATTCGCCTTTCGTAATATGGCTAACCATGTTGACGGCACTGGCGGCTATGGATTTGCTAACACCCCGGCCAGCGGAAACACGTCTTTTGGATTTTATGACGTCAACTCCACACAGAGCTTTCATTCCTGGGGTGCCCAATACGGTTTTACTGCAAAAAATATTCAAAGCTATGCGCTGAGAGTCCTTGATAACAGTAACAACTTCATCACCGGCATGGACGAAACCGGCTCGTGGCAGACTCCAAAAGAGTACTCGACCACGACATCTATCGGGGAGACCGTGTCAGGTTTTGCCGGGGTGACGTTTGCGACCCCCGCAGCAACTGGTGACGCCATTATTATGCCGACACGCATGAAAAACAAAAAACTCACAGTTAAAAATTTGAGCGTAACGTACGCCCTGACGCTGACCGGCCCGTTTGAATTTGGCGCAGGCTCATTCAGCATCCCTGCCCGTGGCGGAGTGATATTAGAGACTGACGGTACATACTGGTACATCCTGGCTAAATACACCGCATAAGAGGTTTATATGACAATTTCAGTTTCAAAGAGCATAGAGCGCCATACCACATATATGGGGTTTGGCGCCCCCTATGCTTCCAATGTTGATGTCGTACTGAGCATTGACGTTATCAGCGCTGAAGTAATCGACTCCGCGAATAATATCGCCAACGCCGTGCACACGATTAAATTTGATATCGACAGTGGGGTTTATCTCGAACGGGTTGAACAGTTTAATTTTGAAGATGAAGACGACCTCGTTTCCGAGGCCGAGGCGTTCCTGACTAAATTCTACGGTGAATAAAAATGGCGAATAAAGAAGAATTACTGAAAAAGAGCAAGCGCGAAGTTGAGCTTGAAATCGAGTTGTATTCCACCCGCAATGCGCTTCTCAATGCTCACATGCAAAGGCTCTCACGAGACAAAGAGGAAAACGATAACCAACTCGCCGAAGCAAAGCTGGCGCTGGTGCTCATCAGGAAGGAAGAGAATAAGGCGGCGAAGGGCGGAGTCAAAAAACTGACACCGGAGCAGGCGTTAATCATCTCTGGTTTTACCGGTTTTGCTGCATGCAGCATAGCAGCGCTAAAAGCTGATATCGAAAAGCGCTTAGGTGAGCCAGTGGGAGATATTACCTTGGCTGCCGTGGGGCAGGAAAAAATCAGCGCCCTGTACAAAGATGATTACGCAAAGCTCTGCCCATACGCGCACCCGGAAAGTAACAACAGGCTGACAGAAGAACAGGCCGTCATCGTTACTGGCTATACGGGAATGCTTCTGGGCGACGTTGATAAGTTCTATGCTGACCTTGAAAAGCGCCTTGGCCGGAAAATCGTTAATTCTGAACTACCGTCAATCGGGCAGGATAAAATCAGACTGCCTTTACAAAGAGGAATTTCTGTCTCTTTGCTAATCTTGTGGATGCTCAGCATAAGCGCATACATCAGTAGCTTGCACCTGTCAGAAAATTGATAGGCGCGACCAGCAGCAGGTCGCGGACGTGATCGGGGTGGGCGTGAAAACGGTTTACAAATATTTTCCCGCTGACGGAGCAAGGTAAAAAGCCCCTCGTTGGAACGAGGGGAACCAGGTTTACGTGCTACCTATTTTTTGTTCATTCACTCAATGTGTTCACTTCCCTGTGAACGCTCTCTTTATACAAAAAGAATGTGGAAAAAATATGGAAAAAGAGCGATATAGCTCAGGCGGTATGGACGTCGAAGGCATTAACTTCATGAGATAAGTAAACTCATTACCAACAGAACCAGCATGCAGACGAAGGTTGTTTAAAGTCCCAAAACGGAACCTTATCGATAATGAAAAAAACCGCCCAGAGAAAGGCGGTGTCAAATTCGACAGTGAAATATGCTACACACACATTCAGGAGCCCCATCGTAGCTCCAGACCTCATAGCAACGAGGTTTTCAGATGTTAATTCATCAAACTGGTGGAAAAATGGAGGGTTTAAGGAGTTGTTTGTTTAAAATATTTCATCAAAACAAAGGTAGCGGGCGATGCGCTAACAACAGCGGATGGTGAGGCGATCGAGGGTGAGGGTGTTTACGGCGTAGTCACATTTTCCGTTAACGATCTGCGTCGGGATGACTGCCCTATTTGATCGTGGGGCATGGATGGGGCATAAAATGAGTGTGAACATGGGCGAACTTAGCAACCATGTATCCATCAAGGCCATAACCTGTTGTTTGTGAATGCGCTCTTGGGCGACCTTGGATGTTAATAGAAACTACGCTCTTATATTATCAAAATGTAGCGATTTTCGTGTTTGACGTTGAAAAGATGAAGATTCTGCATAGCGAGAACATCACAACAGGAATAGACTGGGTTTGACACTTTATGGAACATGCTAAAGGTTTTTTATGACACAACAGCCCCAAGCCAAATACCGCCACGACTATCGTGCGCCGGACTATCTGATTAGCGATATCGATTTGACCTTTGACCTGGATGCCGCGAAAACCGTTGTTACGGCCGAGAGTAAAGTCTCCCGTCACGCGGCTGCGTCTGATGTGCCATTGCGTCTGGATGGCGAAGACCTGACGTTGGTCTCTGTGCAGGTTAACGGTCAGCCGTGGAGCGACTATAGAGAAGAAAATAACCAGCTGGTTATTGGCGGATTACCGGAACATTTCACCCTGACTATCGTCAATGAAATCAGCCCGGCGGCCAATACCGCGCTCGAAGGGCTGTATCAGTCAGGCGAAGCCCTGTGCACGCAGTGTGAAGCGGAAGGCTTCCGCCATATCACCTGGTACCTCGACCGCCCGGACGTTCTGGCGCGCTTCACCACCAAAGTTATCGCCGATAAGGCGAAATACCCGTACCTGCTGTCGAACGGCAACCGCGTGGCTCAGGGCGAGCTGGAAAACGGCCGTCACTGGACGCAGTGGCAGGATCCGTTCCCAAAACCGTGTTATCTATTCGCGCTGGTGGCCGGTGATTTCGACGTCCTGCGCGATACCTTCACCACCCGTTCCGGACGCGAAGTGGCGCTGGAGCTGTTCGTCGATCGCGGCAACCTTGACCGCGCGCCGTGGGCGATGACGTCGCTGAAAAACTCGATGAAATGGGACGAAACCCGTTTCGGCCTCGAGTACGATCTCGACATCTATATTATTGTCGCCGTCGACTTCTTTAATATGGGCGCGATGGAGAACAAAGGGCTGAACGTCTTTAACTCCAAATACGTGCTGGCGCGTACCGATACCGCCACCGATAAAGACTACCTCGATATCGAACGGGTGATTGGCCACGAATATTTCCACAACTGGACCGGCAACCGCGTGACCTGCCGCGACTGGTTCCAGCTGAGCCTGAAAGAAGGCCTGACCGTGTTCCGCGATCAGGAGTTCAGCTCCGATCTGGGCTCGCGCGCGGTGAACCGCATCAACAACGTCCGCACCATGCGCGGGCTGCAGTTTGCCGAAGATGCCAGCCCGATGGCCCATCCGATTCGTCCGGATAAGGTTATCGAAATGAACAACTTTTACACCCTGACGGTATATGAAAAGGGCGCGGAAGTGATCCGCATGCTGCATACCCTGCTGGGTGAAGAGAACTTCCAGAAAGGCATGCAGGCTGTACTTCGAGCGCCACGACGGCAGCGCCGCCACCTGCGACGATTTCGTCCAGGCGATGGAAGACGCGTCGAACGTTGACCTGTCGCATTTCCGCCGCTGGTACAGCCAGTCCGGTACGCCGGTGGTGAGCGTGCACGATGACTACAATCCGGAAACCGAGCAGTACCGCCTGACCATCAGCCAGCGCACGCCGCCGACTTCCGAGCAGGCGGAAAAACAGCCGCTGCATATTCCGTTCGATATCGAGCTATATGATAACGAAGGCAAGGCGATCCCGCTGCAGAAGGGCGGGCATCCGGTGCATCACGTGCTGAACGTCACCCAGGCCGAGCAGACCTTTGTCTTCGATAACGTCTACTTCCAGCCGGTTCCGGCGCTGCTGTGCGAATTCTCCGCGCCGGTGAAGCTGGAATATAAGTGGAGCGATCAGCAGCTCGACGTTCCTGATGCGCCACGCGCGCAACGACTTCTCCCGCTGGGATGCGGCGCAGAGCCTGCTGGCGACCTATATCAAGCTTAACGTTAACCGCCATCAGCAGGGTCAGCCTCTGTCGCTGCCGGTTCACGTCGCCGATGCGTTCCGCGCGATCCTGCTGGATGAGAAGATCGATCCGGCGCTGGCGGCAGAGATCCTGACGCTACCGTCCGCCGGTGAAATCGCCGAGCTATTTGCGATTATCGATCCGCTTGCCATCGTGGCGGTGCGCGAAGCGCTCACCCGCACGCTGGCGAACGAGCTGGCGGACGAATTCCTCGCTATCTACCACGCCAATAAGCTCGACGGCTATCGCATAGAGCATGCCGATATTGGCAAACGCTCGCTGCGTAATACCTGTCTGCGCTACCTGGCGTTTGGCGATGCCGAGCTGGCGGATAAGCTGGTCGCTGCCCAGTATCATCAGGCCGACAACATGACCGACGCGCTGGCGGCCCTGTCGGCGGCGGTGGCGGCGCAGTCTGCCGTGCCGCGATGCGCTGATGCAGGAGTATGACGATAAGTGGCATCAGGACGGCCTGGTGATGGACAAATGGCTGATTCTGCAGGCTACCAGTCCGGCGGATAACGCGCTGGAGACGGTACGCGCGCTGCTGAGCCACCGTTCGTTTAGTATGAGCAACCCGAACCGCGTGCGCTCGCTGATTGGCGCCTTTGCCAGCAGCAACCCGGCGGCCTTCCACGCCGAAGACGGCAGCGGCTATCAGTTCCTGGTGGAGATGCTGACCGAACTCAACAGCCGCAACCCGCAGGTGGCCTCGCGTCTGATTGAGCCGTTGATTCGTCTGAAGCGTTATGATGCCAAACGCCAGGCGCTGATGCGCGCGGCGCTGGAGCAGCTGAAAGGTCTGGAGAATCTCTCCGGCGATCTGTTCGAGAAAATCAGTAAAGCGCTGGCGTAAAGGGCGTTCCGTTCCCGGATTGCGGCGACAGCGCCGCGCTCCGGGAGCCGTTTAGCCGTGACTGAACAGGCGCGGCGAGGCTTCGTGCCTGCCGCGCTTCATTACCCTGTTGAGAACTTCCGCCTCCAGCTCCGCCAGCCGCGCCGAACCGGTATGCCGCGGGCGCGCAATATCCACCGTGACGTCCAGCCCAATCTTGCCCTCTTCAATCAGCAGCACCCGGTCGGCCATCGCTACCGCTTCGCTCACGTCGTGAGTCACCAGCAGTACGGTGAAACCATGTTCCTGCCAGAGGGAGACGATTAAATCCTGCATTTCGAGGCGGGTGAGGGCGTCCAGCGCGCCCAGCGGCTCGTCAAGCAGCAGCAGGCCGGGGCGGTGGATCAGCGCCCGGGCCAGCGCCACACGCTGCTTTTGTCCGCCGGAAAGCGCCGCTGGCCATTCGTTGGCGCGATTTTCGAGGCCGACGCTGGCCAACGCCTGCAGGGCCGCGTCTCGCCACGAGCCCTTCAGCCCGAGGCCGACGTTATCGATCACCGTTTTCCACGGCAGCAGGCGCGAATCCTGAAACATCATGCGGGTATCGTCCTGGATTTGCGCCAGCGGCGTCGAGCCCGCCAGCAGCTCGCCGGCGTTGGGCTTCTCCAGCCCGGCGAGCAGACGCAGCAGGGTACTTTTACCGCCGCCGCTGCGTCCGACCACCGCGACGAACTGCCCGCTGGGAATGTGTAAATCAAGCGCGTTAAGAATCGTGTTTTCGCCGTAGCGTTTGGTCACGCCGTTGAGCAACAGCGGGATCCCAGGGGTCAGACGGGCGGTGGTCATGCGTTAGCCTCCTGCAGATGATAGGCCGGATTCCAGCGCAGCCAGACGCGCTCCAGCAGCTGCGCGCTGAAGTCGGCCAGTTTGCCCAGAATGGCATAGAGAATGATGGCCACGACCACCACGTCGGTTTGCAAAAATTCGCGGGCGTTCATCGCCAGGTAGCCGATGCCGGCGTTGGCCGAAATGGTCTCGGCGACGATCAGCGTTAGCCACATCAGGCCAAGCGCAAAGCGGATACCCACCATGATTGACGGCAGGGCGCCGGGCAGTATGACGTGGCGGAACAAGGCAAAGCCGGACAGGCCATAGCTGCGCGCCATCTCGACCAGCCCGCGGTCAATATTACGAATTCCGTGCCAGGTGTTGATATACATCGGGAACATGGTGCCCAGCGCGACGAGGAAAATCTTGGCGCTCTCGTCGATGCCGAACCATAAAATCACCAGCGGAATCAGGGCCAGATGCGGCACGTTGCGCAGCATCTGAATCGAGGTGTCCAGCAGGCGTTCTCCCCAGCGCGAGAGGCCGCTAATCATCCCTAACGTCAGGCCGATAGAGCCGCCGATAGCGAAGCCGAGCAGCGCGCGCCACGAGCTGATGGCCAGATGCTGCCAGAGCTCGCCGCTGGCGGATAGGGTCCAGAAGGCTTTCAGAACGCCCTCCGGCGAAGGCAGGATCCGGGTGGAGAGCCAGCCCACCGAAGAGGCGAGCTGCCAGACGATGACGGTGCCGATCGGTAAAAACCAGGGGGCAAGGCGGACCAGGAGTTTTTGCCCGGGAGTTGTCATATATCGCTCCTTAGCTCTGCGCCGCTTTACGCGGGATAAATTCATTCGCCACCGCTTCACCCTGTGGAAGCAGGCTCCGCGGCTGCGGGATTGACGGAATATTGACGTCCAGCAGCGGGAACAGCAGCTCGCCGACGCGCAGGGCTTCTTCGAGATGCGGATAGCCGGAAAGCACGAAGCTATCGATGCCGAGCGCGGCATATTCGTTGATGCGTTCGGCAACCGTGGCGGCATCGCCGACCAGCGCGGTTCCGGCGCCGCCGCGGGCCAGCCCGACGCCGGCCCACAGGTTAGGGCTGATTTCGAGCCTGTCGCGCTGGCCGTTGTGCAGCGCGGCCATGCGGTGCTGGCCGACGGAATCGGTTTGCGCAAAGGCGGCCTGCGCCCGGGCGATGGTGTCATCATCCAGATGGGAAATGAGGCTCTCCGCCGCCTGCCAGGCCTCTGCGTTAGTTTCACGCACAATCACATGCAGACGGATGCCGAAGCGAACCTTACGCCCGTGGCGGGCGGCCTTTTCGCGCACCTGAGCGATTTTTTCCGCCACCTGCGCCGGCGGCTCTCCCCAGGTCAGATACAGATCGACCTGCTCGGCGGCGAGATCCTGCGCCACTTCAGAGGATCCGCCGAAGTAGAGCGGGGGACGCGGCTGCTGCAGTGGCGGGAACATTAGCTTCGCGCCGCGCACGCGCTGGTGCTTGCCGTTGAAGGTGACGGTTTCGCCCTCCATCAGCCGCCGCCAGATATGGGTAAATTCCGCCGAGGCTTCGTAGCGCTCGGCGTGATCGAGGAACACGCCGTCGCCGGCGAGCTCCTGCGGGTCGCTGCCGGTCACCAGGTTAAACAGCGCCCGGCCGTTGGAGAGCCGATCCAGGGTCGCCGCCTGGCGCGCGGCGACCGTTGGCGAAACCACGCTCGGACGCAGGGCGACGAGAAACTTCAGGCGCTGAGTTACCGGGATCATCGAAGCGGCCACCAGCCAGGCGTCTTCACATGAGCGTCCGGTGGGGATCAGAACGCCGGTAAATCCGAGGCGATCGGCGGTTTGCGCAATCTGCTGCAGATAGCCGTAATCAAGCGGACGCGCGCCTTGATCGGTGCCAAGATAGCGGCCGTCACCGTGAGTGGGTAAAAACCAGAACATATTTAGACTCATGATTTCGCTCCTTGAAGGGCTGCGGGCTGCGCCGCGTGGCCCAGGGCGGAGAGCATCGGCAGTCCGCCGGGCGCCAGGAGTTTACGCATGTTCGACCCCACGGGTGGCTTTCAGGGCCGGCGCGCGGCTGGTTGGCCGATGCAGCGCCTGCCAGAAGGTCTCCAGCGCAAGGTCGAGGCGACTCTGAAGGTTGGGCGTAAACTGCGGCTTGTGCTGATAGTCAGTCACCTGGCTATCATCGGCAAACACGCCGTGGAGGATCTCCTGGGCCTTCAGCGCGTTGAGAACCGGTTTTAGGGCATAATCTACTGCCAGCATATGGGCGATAGTGCCGCCGGTCGCCAGGGGCAGAACGATTTTGCCTTCCAGCGCCCGTTCCGGCAGCAGGTCGAGCAGCGTCTTCAGCGCGCCGGAAAAAGAGGCCTTATAGATCGGCGTGGCGATAATCAGCCCGTCCGCGCCGGCCAGCTGTTCGTTGAGGGTATGCAGCGCCGGGTTATCAAAACGCGCATAAAGAAGGTCTTCCGGGGCAAAATTTTGCAGATGCCAGTGGCAGACTTCGACATCAGCGGCGGAGAGCGTCTCCCTCGCGTATTCCAGAAGGGCGCTGGAACGGGAAGGGTAGCGCGGGCTGCCCGCAAGTGTGATAACGCGCATGTTCTCTCTCTCCTTATAACCAAATGTTTGCATTTATCTAATATTGATAACATTTACCGACAGTGTGACAGAGGCGATTTATTTACCTAAATGATTTTTCCACCCTTGTTTTGTCAAAATTTGCATAAAGGAAGGTGGAAAAGTAAACGTTTGCGTTGGATGGACGATTTTTTGTCACAGGTCAATTCCCTTTCCGCTGAGGATCGAACATAATACGCCCCCGGTTTGCACACCGGGAATCCAGGAGAGTTCATGTACTACCCCTTCGTTCGTAAAGCTCTTTTTCAGCTCGATCCTGAGCGCGCTCATGAAGTAACCTTCCAACAATTACGCCGCGTATCGGGAACGCCGCTTGAAATGCTGATCCGCCAGAAGGTGCCGGCTAAACCGGTGACCTGCATGGGGCTTACGTTTAAAAATCCGCTGGGTCTTGCCGCCGGGCTGGATAAAAACGGCGAGTGCATCGATGCGCTCGGGGCAATGGGTTTTGGCGCCATCGAAATTGGTACCGTGACGCCGCGCGCGCAGCCGGGCAACGATAAGCCGAGGATCTTCCGTCTGGTAGCGGCAGAAGGGTTGATCAACCGCATGGGCTTTAATAATCTCGGCGTTGATAACCTCGTCGAGAACGTTAAAAAGGCGCATTTTGACGGTATTCTGGGGATTAATATTGGTAAAAATAAAGATACCCCGGTCGAGCAGGGCAAAGATGATTATCTGATTTGTATGGAAAAAGTCTATCCCTACGCCGGCTATATCGCCATTAATATCTCCTCGCCGAATACCCCGGGCCTGCGTACGTTACAATATGGCGACGCGCTCGATGATTTACTTTCCGGTATTAAAAATAAGCAGCTTGAGCTGCAGCAAAAGCATCAGAAATATGTTCCCGTGGCCGTGAAGATCGCCCCGGATCTTTCTCTTGAGGAATTGATCCAGGTAGCCGATAGCCTCGTGCGCCATAATATTGACGGCGTCATTGCCACCAATACCACCCTCGATCGATCGCTGGTGCAGGGCATGCAATATTGCGATGAAACCGGTGGCCTGAGCGGTCGTCCTCTGCAATTAAAAAGCACTGAGATTATCCGCATGCTGGCGACAGAATTAAACGGCCGCCTGCCAATTATCGGAGTCGGCGGGATTGACTCGCCGATTGCGGCTCGGGAAAAAATCGCTGCCGGCGCGACGCTGGTGCAGATTTATTCTGGCTTTATTTTTAAAGGCCCGCCGCTGATTAAAGAAATTGTTACCAATATCTAATCTTTTCCCCCTCTGAAACACCCCCAGGGCTTTATTTCCGGCCCTGGTTGTTTTATATTCCCTCATTGTTGCTTATTTAGACATTTTAGTCTTTTCTTAATTTTGGAAATAATTCTGTTGCCGTATGCCGTGCATTACAGATAGAAGTGAAAGAGGACGGGGGAAAAATGCGGATTAAACCTGACGATAACTGGCGTTGGTATTACGATGAAGAGCACGATCGCATGATGCTCGATTTGGCCAATGGTATGTTGTTCCGCTCGCGCTTTGCGCGCCGGATGCTGACGCCCGATGCATTCGCGCCATCCGGGTTCTGCGTTGACGACGCCGCGCTTTATTTTTCCTTTGAAGAAAAATGCCGGGATATAGAATTATCGAAAGAGCAGCGCGCGGAATTAGTGCTTAACGCGCTGGTCGCCATTCGTTTTCTGAAGCCTCAAATGCCGAAAAGCTGGCATTTCACCACCCATCAAGAGAGCTGGCAGCCCGGCGGCGGCGATGCCGCCAGCGCCTGGCTCAGCGATACCGGGCAGCAGGTTAATCTGCTGGTGGTGGAGCCTGGCGAAAATGCCGCGCTGTGCCTGCTGGCGCAGCCGGGGTTAACCCTGGCGGGACGGGTGATGCAGCTTGGCGACGTGATTAAAATTATGAACGACAGACTGCAGCCGGCCCCGCGTATCTCCAGCTACAGCCTCGGCGAGGCGGTTTAGGCCGGCGAACCTCTTTGGCTCCGCCGACCGGTGCACTCCCGAAGAGCTCAGGGCGCCAGGCGTAGGTCGGTTTTTGGTACGCAGCTGCAGCACAGAATAGTGCCATCCGCCGCAACGGCGTTGTGCTTCAGCGGGCTGACTTCCCCCTCCTCAAGCCGAATGCGGCAGCTGCCGCAGATGCCCGCCCGACAGGAGTAGGGCACGCGGATCCCCTGTTGCTCGAGCTGTTCCAGCAAAATCTGCTGGTTATTGCCGGTAAAACGCTGTCCCTGCCACTCAATATCCACCGTCGCATTCTGCTGAGCGGCAGAAGGTTGACTATCATTGCTTTCGCCCGCGCCGTAGGCTTTTGCCGGGCCTCGGCTCAGCACCTCGACTTCGTCACCTACGCGAATAACGCCGCTGCTGCGGGCAATCAGGTTTTGACCGAAATCGACATCGCCATTGTCCAGCGCGGTGCGAAAGCGCTGCAGCGTGGCCAGCGGCTCGCCGGACGGATGCTTTTGCCCGCGTTCCGGGCTGACGGTGGTAAAAATACAGCGGCTGCAGGGCTTGGCGACATCAAAAGTCACTTCGCCAATGCGGATCACCTTCCAGCTATCTTCCTCCCACGCCTCGGCGCCGGTGACCACAAGGTTAGGGCGAAACTGCTCCATACGTACGCTGGCCGGACAGCGCTGCTGCAGATCGCGCAGCGAGGCTTCGTTGGTGAGTAAATAGGGGAAACCGTCGGCAAAGGTGAGCGGGACGGCGTCATGGCGCTTAACGCGGCGGGTCAGCTGCGGCCCCAGCCAGCGCAGCTGCACCTGGCGATTAAAGAAACCGCTAAGCCAGTGGTTAACCGCCGATGGCGCAACTAGGGCGGTGAAGTGGTTTCCCCACACCTCGGTCGGCTCGCCCTGCGGAGCGAAATCAGCGAAACGCACGATCGCGCTGCTGCCGTCAGGAGCGGTTAAGTGCACGCCATCCTGCAGCGGGGAGGGGGTGAATCTCACCATCTGTGGAAACTGGCGGGCGGTAATAAAGGTGCCGTCCGTTTCCGTCACCATAAACAGGCGATCGAAGGCCAGGCCGCTGATATCGGCAAACGCATGCGTCAGGCCAATTCCACGCATCGATTTGACGGGATGAATAAAAAGTCGCGATAGCGTTGTCATGCGGAGTCTCTGGGCTTAAAAATAAGCCTTTAACTTTATGACATGGGGCGCATATTGGCTATAATGCGCACCAATTTTCTTTTAGTAAAAGTGACGATATGAATTCTCTGTTTGCCAGTACGGCTCGTGGGCTTGAAGAGCTGTTAAAAACTGAACTGGAATCACTTGGCGCAGCGGAGTGCCAGGTAGTCCAGGGCGGGGTCCATTTTCAGGGAGATACGCGCCTGCTGTATCAAAGCCTGATGTGGAGCCGGCTGGCCTCACGCATCATGATGCCGTTAGGCCAGTGTAGCGTGTATAGCGATTTGGACCTTTACCTCGGGGTACAGGCCATTCCCTGGACGGAGATTTTCACCCCTGACGCCACCTTCGCCGTGCACTTTAGCGGGCTGAACGAAGAGATTCGTAACAGCCAGTACGGTGCGCTGAAGGTAAAAGACGCCATCGTCGACAGCTTTACGCGTAAAAACCTGCCGCGGCCGAACGTCGATCGCGAAAATCCCGATCTGCGAATCAACGTCTGGCTGAACAAAGAGACGGCGCATATCTCTTTAGATCTGAGCAGCGAAGGCTTGCATCTGCGCGGCTACCGTGACGCTACCGGTATGGCGCCAATTAAAGAGACGCTCGCCTCGGCGATCGTTATGCGTTCCGGCTGGGTGCCGGGGACGCCGCTGCTCGATCCGCTGTGCGGTTCCGGTACTCTGCTGATCGAAGCCGCGATGCTGGCTACCGACCGCGCGCCGGGCCTGCATCGCGGCCACTGGGGCTTCAGCTGCTGGCTTCAGCACGATGACGCGGTCTGGAAAGAGGTGAAGGCCGAAGCCCAGACCCGCGCCCGTAAAGGGCTGGCGGCCTATGAGTCGCGCTTCTATGGTTCTGACGTTGACGCGCGGGTCATTGAGCGCGCGCGCAGCAACGCCCGTCGCGCGGGCGTAGGCGAGCTGATTACGTTTGTAGCGAAAGACGTTGCTCAGCTTAGCAACCCGCTGCCGAAAGGCCCGTACGGAACGGTGATCGGCAACCCGCCGTACGGCGAACGTCTGGAAAGCGAACCGGCGCTGATTGCCCTGCACAGCCTGCTTGGCCGGACGATGAAAAGCCAGTTTGGCGGCTGGAATCTGTCGCTGTTCAGCGCTTCTCCGGATCTGCTGAGCTGCCTGCAGCTGCGGGCGGACAAGCAGTTTAAGGCTAAAAACGGCCCGCTGGACTGCGTGCAGAAAAACTACCACATTGCCGAAAACGAAGGCGGTAAAGCGGTATCGCTGGCCGAAGATTTCGCCAACCGTCTGCGTAAAAACCTGAAGAAATTTGAGAAATGGGCGCGCCAGGAAGGCATTGAGTGCTACCGCCTGTATGATGCCGATCTTCCGGAATATAACGTCGCGATTGACCGCTACGGCGAGTGGGTGGTGGTGCAGGAGTACGCGCCGCCGAAAACGATCGATGCGCATAAAGCCCGCCAGCGTCTGTTTGATATTATCGCGGCGACGATTTCGGTATTAGGCATCGCGCCGAATAAGCTGGTGTTGAAAACCCGCGAACGGCAGAAAGGCAAGAACCAGTACCAGAAAATGGCTGAAAAAGGCGATTTTATCGAGGTGCAGGAGTATAACGCCCGTCTGTGGGTCAACCTGACCGACTATCTCGATACCGGTCTGTTCCTCGACCACCGCATCGCGCGGCGCATGCTTGGCGAGATGAGCAAAGGCAAAGATTTCCTCAACCTCTTTGCCTATACCGGCAGCGCCAGCGTTCACGCCGGTCTCGGCGGCGCGCGCTCGACGACCACCGTCGATATGTCGCGCACCTACCTCGAGTGGGCCGAGCGAAACCTGCGCCTCAACGGCTTGACCGGCCGACCGCACCGCCTGATGCAGGCCGACGTGCTGGGCTGGCTGCGCGAGAGCACCGAACAGTTTGACCTGATCTTTATCGATCCGCCGACTTTTTCTAACTCGAAGCGGATGGAAGAGGCCTTCGACGTACAGAGCGATCATCTGCGCCTGCTGACCGATCTTAAACGTCTGCTGCGTAAAGGCGGCACGATTATGTTCTCGAACAATAAACGCGGTTTCCGTATGGATCATGACGGGCTGGCGCAGCTTGGGCTGAAGGCGCAGGAAATTACGCAAAAAACGCAGTCTCAGGATTTTGCCCGTAACCGTCAGATTCACAACTGCTGGCTGATTACTGCAGCCTGAAAGGAATAAAGAATGTCATTGATTAGTATGCATGGTGCCTGGCTCTCCTTCAGCGACTCTCCGTTGCTGGATAACGCCGAGTTGCATATCGAAGATAACGAGCGCGTGTGCCTGGTTGGGCGCAACGGCGCGGGCAAATCCACCCTGATGAAGATCCTCAACCGCGAGCAGGGTCTGGATGACGGGCGCATTATTTATGAACAGGATCTGGTCGTTGCGCGTCTGCAGCAGGATCCGCCGCGCAATATTGCCGGCACCGTGTACGATTTCGTCGCCGAAGGCATCGAAGAGCAGGCGGCGTATCTCAAAGGCTATCACGACGTTTCGCGTCTGGTGATGACCGATCCGAGCAACAAAAATTTAAACGAGCTGGCGCGTCTGCAGGATCTGCTGGATAACCTCGGCCTGTGGCAGCTGGACAGCCGCATTAACGAAGTGCTGGATCAGCTGGGCCTCGATGCCAACGCCGAGCTGGCTTCGCTATCCGGCGGCTGGCTGCGTAAAGCGGCCCTCGGCCGCGCGCTGGTCAGCGGCCCGCGCGTGCTGCTGCTGGATGAACCGACGAACCACCTCGATATCGAAACCATCGACTGGCTGGAAGGCTTCCTGAAGACTTTCAAGGGCACCATTATTTTCATTTCGCACGACCGTTCATTTATTCGCAATATGGCCACGCGGATCGTCGATCTCGATCGCGGCAAGCTGGTGACCTATCCGGGTAATTACGATCAATATCTGCTGGAAAAAGAAGAAGCGCTGCGCGTTGAAGAGCTGCAGAATGCGGAGTTCGATCGCAAGCTGGCGCAGGAAGAAGTGTGGATCCGTCAGGGGATCAAGGCGCGCCGTACTCGTAACGAAGGCCGCGTGCGTGCCCTGAAGGCGATGCGTCGCGAGCGCGGCGAGCGCCGCGAGGTGATGGGCAGCGCGAAGATGCAGGTAGAAGAGGCCGCGTGTTCGGGCAAAATCGTCTTTGAGATGGAGAACGTTGATTACCAGGTTGGCGGCAAGGTGCTGGTAAAAGACTTCTCGGCGCAGATTCAGCGCGGCGACAAGATCGCGCTGATTGGCCCTAACGGCTGCGGCAAAACCACGCTGCTGAAGCTGATGCTCGGCCAGCTGCAGGCCGACAGCGGGCGGGTGCACATTGGCACCAAGCTGGAAGTAGCCTACTTCGATCAGCACCGCGCCGAGCTGGATCCGGATCGCACGGTGATGGATAACCTCGCTGAAGGCAAGCAGGAGGTGCTGGTTAACGGCAAGCCGCGCCACGTGCTGGGCTATTTGCAGGACTTCCTGTTCCATCCGAAGCGGGCGATGACGCCGGTTCGCGCGCTCTCCGGCGGGGAGCGTAACCGCCTGCTGCTGGCGCGTCTGTTCCTGAAACCCAGCAACCTGCTGATCCTCGATGAACCGACCAACGATCTGGATGTCGAAACCCTCGAGCTGCTGGAAGAGCTTATCGATGGCTACCAGGGCAGCGTGATGCTGGTCAGCCACGATCGTCAGTTCGTCGATAACACCGTCACCGAATGCTGGATCTTCGAAGGCGAAGGGCGCATCGGTCAGTACGTTGGCGGCTACCACGACGCGCGCGGACAGCAGTCGCAGTCGTTGGCGCAAAAACAGCCCGCGGCTAAAAAAAATGTTGAAGCAACGCCGCCGAAAACGGAAAGTGTCAAACGCGCGGCGAGCAAACTAAGCTATAACCTGCAGCGCGAGCTGGAGCAGCTGCCGCAGCGTCTGGAAGAGCTGGAGGCCCGGCTGCAGAGCCTGCAGGATCAGGTCGCTGACGCCTCCTTCTTTGGCCAGTCGCATGACCATACGCAGCAGGTGCTGGCGCAGCTGGCCGAAGCGGAACAGGCCCTGGAAACGGCCTTTGAGCGCTGGGAATATCTCGAAGGATTAAAAAACGGCGCATAAGCCGAGGAGTTTTCATGTGCGATCATCATCATGCTGCGCGGCATATCCTGTGTCCACAATGTGATCTGCTGGTGGCTTTGCCCCAGGCTGGAGCATCGCCAGAAAGCCGGATGTCCGCGCTGCGGTACAACCTTAACGACGTCATGGGACGCGCCTCGGCAGCGTCCCACAGCCTATGCGCTGGTCGCGTTGTTTATGCTGCTGCTGGCAAACCTGTTTCCCTTCGTCTACATGAAAGTTGGCGGGCTCAACAGTGAAATTGAGCTGCTGGAGATCCCCAACGTGCTGTTTAGCGAGGATTACGCCAGCCTCGGCACCTTCTTTCTCCTCTTTGTGCAGCTGGTTCCGGCTTTTTGCCTGATAACCATTCTGCTGCTGGTCAGCCGCGTGCGGATGCCCGCCGCGCTGAAGGCTTTCCTGGCGCGCATTCTGTTCAACCTCAAGATCTGGGGGATGGCGGAAATCTTTCTCGCCGGGGTGCTGGTGAGCTTCGTGAAGCTGATGGCCTACGGCGATATTGGCGTTGGCCTGAGCTTTTTCCCCTGGTGTATGTTCTGCCTGCTGCAGACTGCGCGCGCTGCAGTGTGTGGACCGGCGCTGGCTGTGGGACGATATTGCGCCAATGCCTGCGGTGAAACAGCCGCTGAAGGTTGGCGTCACCGGGATCCGCCAGGGCCTGCGATCCTGTTCCTGCTGTACGGCTATTTTACCCGCCGATGCAGAGGCATGCCCGCGCTGCCAGACGAAAGGGACGGCGCGGCGCAAGCATAGCCTGCAGTGGACGCTGGCGCTGCTGATTACCTCGTGCCTGCTCTACCTCCCCGCCAATATCATGCCGATTATGATAACCGACCTGCTGGGCGATAAAATGCCGTCGACGATCATGGCCGGGGTGATCCTGCTATGGAGTGAAGGATCGTATCCGGTGGCGCTGGTGATATTCATCGCCAGTATTATGGTGCCGACGTTGAAAATGATCGCAATTGGCTGGCTGTGCTGGAACGCTAACGGCAACGGCTCGCGTGATTCAGAGCGCATGCATTTGATTTATGAAGTCGTGGAGTTTGTTGGCCGCTGGTCAATGATTGATGTTTTTGTCATCGCTGTACTCTCGGCGCTGGTGCGCATGGGAGGGTTGATGAATATCTATCCCGCGATAGGGGCGGTGATGTTTGCGCTGGTTGTCGTGATGACAATGTTTTCGGCGATGACGTTCGACCCTCGTTTGTTGTGGGACCGTGAACCAGATTCAAGCCATGAGGAAATACAGCAGCATGGAAAATAATAGCGGAGAAGCAAAAGTGCAAAAGGTGAAGAACTGGTCACCAGTGTGGATCTTCCCCATCGTCACTGTGCTAATCGGCGCATGGATTCTGTTTTATCACTATAGCCATCAGGGGCCGGAGGTGACGCTGATCACCACCAACGCCGAAGGCATTGAGGGTGGTAAAACCCGGATTAAAAGCCGCAGCGTTGACGTCGGCGTGGTAGAAAGCGCCACCCTGACGGACGATCTGACGCACGTAGAGATTAAGGCCCGCCTGAACGCCGGTATGCAGAAGCTTTTGCATCAGGATTCGGTGTTTTGGGTGGTAAAACCGCAGGTAGGTCGCGAAGGGATCAGCGGGCTTGGGACGCTATTATCCGGCGCCTATATTGAGTGCAGCCCGGAACGAAAGGGGAGGATTCCGCGCAGTATCCGCTGCTGGATTCTCCGCCGCTGGCCTCGCCGGACGCGAAGGGGATCCGCATCCTGCTGGAAAGCAATAAGGCCGGCCAGCTCTCTCCCGGCGATCCGGTGCTCTTTCGCGGCTATCGGGTCGGGTCGGTTGAGACCAGCACCTTCGATCCGCAAAAGCGCAGTATTACCTATCAGTCTGTTTATCAACGCGCCGAACGATCGGCTGGTCACCACCAACGTTCGCTTCTGGAAAGACAGCGGTATCGCCGTGGATCTGACCTCCGCCGGGATGCGGGTGGAAATGGGATCGCTGTCGACGCTGTTTGGCGGCGGGGTGAGCTTTGATATTCCGGAAGGGCTGGATCTGGGCGAACCGGTGGCGAACAAGACCGGCTACCATCTGTTTGACGATCAAAAAAGCATTCAGGATTCGGTCTTTACCCAGCACATCGACTACGTGATGTTCTTTAAAGATTCGATCCGCGGCCTTCAGCCCGGCGCGCCGGTGGAGTTCCGCGGCATACGCCTGGGCACGGTCGGCAAAGTACCGTTCTTCATTCCAGGGCTACAGCAGCAGCTGAATGACGATTATCGCATTCCGGTAGAGGTGCGCATTGAGCCGGAACGACTAATCAACCAGCTTGGGAGCGATCCGGATATTCGTACCCATATGGACGATCTGATCAATCGCGGCCTGCGCGGTTCGCTGAAAACCGGCAACCTGATTACCGGCGCGCTGTATATCGATCTCGACTTCTATCCCAAAGCGCCTCCGCGCGGCAGCATGCATGAGTTTGGCTCTTATCCGATCATTCCAACAGTTAGCGGCGGCCTCGCGCAAATTCAGCAGCGCCTGATGGATGCGCTGGATAAGATTAACAATCTGCCGATTAACCCGCTGCTGGAGCAGGCGACCAGTACGCTGGCGCAGAGCGAAAAAACGATGCAGCACGTTCAGGCAACGCTGGATAGCCTGAATAAGATCACCTCAAGCCAGTCGATGCAGCAGTCTGCCTGGCGATATGCAGAACACGCTGCGCGAGCTGAACCGCAGTATGCAGGGCTTCCAGCCGGGGTCCGCGGCGTACAATAAGATGGTTGCGGATATGCAGCGACTCGATCAGGTTCTTCGTGAACTGCAGCCGGTACTAAAAACGCTCAATGATAAGAGCAACGCGCTGGTATTTGAGGCCAAGGGTAAAAAAGATCCGCAGCCGAAGGGAGCGAAATAATGAAAAAGTGGTTAGTAGCGGCAGCGGTATGCGCGCTGGCGGCCTGCAGCAGCAGCGGGGAGGATAAAACCTACTATCAGCTGCCCGTCGCCCAAAGCGGTGCGCAAAGCGCCGCCCATCAGGGTAAGAACCTGCTGTGGGTTGAACAGGTCACTATTCCTGACTATCTGGCGGGCAACGGGGTGGTCTACCAGACCACCGACGTGCAGTACGTGATTGCGAGCAATAATCTGTGGGCCAGCCCGCTCGATCAGCAGCTGCGCACTACCCTGGTCGCGAATTTAAGCAATCAGCTGCCCGGCTGGGTGGTGGCCTCGCAGCCGCTGGGCAACGATCAGGATACGCTTAACGTCTCGGTTAACGGCTTCCATGGCCGGTATGACGGGCGGGTTATCGTCAGCGGAGAGTGGCTGCTGAAGCATCAGGGGCAGCTGATTAAGCGGCCGTTTAATATTGAGCTTAAGCAGCAGCAGGACGGTTACGATGCGATGGTGAAAACGATGGCCCAGGCCTGGACTCAGGAAGCGACCGCTATTGCCAACGAGTCTGAATCGCCTGCCATAAGTAAAATTAATGAAGCTAAATAGCCGCCGTGGTCTGCAAAACCGCGGCGGTTTTTTTATTTGTCTCGTCAGATTGTTACTTGTGCTGGTTCACAGTTTTTGTACAAATGAACTTTCATGTAGCTCACAATTATGACAATGGCGTGAATTTTGCGCATTGACGTTACCCCTGATTCGCGGTATTCGTTAACCGTGGTTGCATATTTAGTGACCACTGTTTTCTTTTCCACCAGATCAAAGAATGAGGGAAACGAGGCATGAAGAGACAAAAACGAGATCGCCTGGAACGGGCACATCAACGTGGATATCAGGCCGGGATAACCGGAAGATCGAAAGAAATGTGTCCCTACCAGACCCTGAATCAAAGGTCCTACTGGCTAGGAGGCTGGCGAGAAGCCATGGAGGACAGGGTACAAACTGCCTGACTGTCTCTTTAAAAAAGAAGCCTCCGCAAGCGGGGGCTTCGCCTTTTTTAAGCGTTACTGCTTATCAGAACGCAGAAGTATCCTGGAACAGGCCCACTTTCAGATCGGCCGCGGTGTAGATCAGACGATCGTCAACCAGCACTTCACCATCCGCCAGGCCCATAATCAGACGACGGTTAACAACGCGTTTAAAGTGAATACGATAGGTCACTTTCTTCGCAGTCGGCAGCACCTGGCCGGTGAATTTAACTTCACCCACGCCCAGCGCGCGGCCTTTGCCTTCGCCGCCGAGCCAGCCCAGATAGAAGCCAACGAGCTGCCACATTGCGTCCAGGCCCAGACAGCCCGGCATGACCGGATCGCCGATAAAGTGGCAACCGAAGAACCACAGGTCCGGGTTGATATCGAGCTCAGCTTCGACATAGCCTTTATCGTAGTTACCACCGGTTTCGGTCATTTTGATGACGCGGTCCATCATCAGCATACTCGGTGCGGGCAGCTGCGGGCCTTTTGCGCCAAACAGTTCACCACGGCCAGAGGCAAGAAGGTCTTCTTTCGTATAGGATTCGCGTTTATCTACCATGTTTTAAGTAAGCCTTATTTTGAGTTCGGGACGCAGGATAGCTAACACGTGTAAGCTGAACAAGTCCGATCAGTTAGAACCTGAACCACCTAACCAGCGTAGCGGCCACGGAAAACGATGACGACTCTCTTGCTGCGTCGCCTGCGCAATCCGCTCCTGAATGGTTTGCCGTAAAGTTTGCCCTTCGCCATCCCACAACAGCTGGGTCAGCATGGGCAGCGCTTCCGTAACGTCTTCCACCGCCCAGATGGAAAACTTCTCTTCAGCGACGGCCTGCTGTAGCTCTGGCGCCAGGCTCAGATGGCGAACATTCGCCGCAGGAATAATGACCCCCTGTTTGCCGGTCAGCTCGCGCTGCTGGCAAATGGTGAAGAAGCCTTCAATTTTTTCGTTAAGCCCGCCTACCGGCTGCACGCGGCCGAACTGGTCGACCGAACCGGTGACGGCGATACTTTGATTAATGGGCACGCCGGCCAGCGCGCTGATTAAGGCGCACAGTTCGGCCATGGAGGCGCTATCGCCGTCCACTTCGCTGTAGGATTGCTCAAAGGTCAGCGATGCGGAGAAGGGGAGCTGCTGCTCGAGTTCCAGTTCGGACATCAGGAACGCCTGCATAATCATCATGCCTTTGGCGTGGATATTACCGCCCAGCTCGGCCTTGCGTTCCACGTCAATGAACTCGCCGTCGCCGATATGTACGACGCAGCTGATACGCGATGGCTCACCAAAGGCCCGCGGATGTCCGGGGAATTCGATGACCGACAGCGCGTTGATTTGCCCGATGCATTCGCCTTCGGTCTCAATCAAAATCTGTTCTTGCAGGATTTCGTCCTGGATCCGCTCGGCCAGATAGCCTTCGCGCCATTCGCGACGCGCCAGCATGGTCTGCATCTCCTCAGCGGAGATAAGATCGCCTTCGCAGAAAGCGGCGGCTTCGCGCAGCTGACGGGCAATCCAAAGAGGACACAGCGGCAGCGTTTCCCGATCGCCGGTATAGCGTGCGCCTTCCTGAATCAGCGGCGGCCAGGCATCGGCGTCCGGCCCGGGCAGCTCAAGCTGCTGCGCGTTTTGCCACACCCACTGACACCACTGTTTCAGGGTGTCGCCATCCGCGATTTGCAGATTATCTTCATACTCGCTGTAAATCGCCTGCGCCGAGAGCTCGGGTTCCATATCCTGAAAATCAGCCAGTGAATCGCGTTCACCGACCAGAATTATCTTCAGATTGAGCGGCATCGATGGAATGCTGACCGGCAGCGGGCGAGACTCATCGATGGAGAGCCAGTCAAAGCGCTGGCGTGTAACGATGTTCTTCAGGCGCATCCACAGCAGCGGCTGGGCTAACAACGCGCGCAGGGCGATAATCAGCACGCCGCCGTTGCTACGATGCACCAGGCCCGGCTGCAGGGATATTTCACCGTTAAACTGGCGCACGCAGCCAAAAAGCTGCTCTGCTTCTATCCAGTCGGCTGATTCAACCGGCGCGGTGCTGGCAAAATTATCATCGGCGCTTTTTGCCGGCGAAAGGGTGACGTTTCCGCCGTTAACCTGGTAGCGTACGCCGTAAAGAGGCGCCGCTGGCTGGTATAAGCTGCGGGTTTCGGCGGCTAACCACTGCAGGTATTCCGGCTCTTCAGGGGCCTTAACCAGCATGAACGGCGAAATGGTCGGAGTCACCAGAAGCTGCTCCAACGCATAGAATAGACGGGGCTGCAGTTCGCCTGACAGAGAAGCCTCTGGCTGGGCTAAATCAGCTTGTGCAAACAGCGCCTGATAACTTTCCGTATCAGGAGCAAGGTCGTTTCGGGTAAGTTTCGTAATGGTCAAAGTCGCTGTTTTTTAGTGAGATGTAAAACGCGCGATTATACCTGATGCCGCGTCCGAGCACACGGAGGATCGTGTTTGCATTAACGATAACGACGCAACGTATATCACGAATGATGATTTATTCTCAGCACATCGGAAAAAAACTGATATCCTGAAGTGAGTTACACGGTCACATTGAGATCGCAATGAAATATCAACAACTGGAAAATCTTGAAAGCGGCTGGAAATGGAAATATCTGGTTAAAAAGCACCGGGAAGGTGAGCTGATTACCCGCTATATTGAAGCCAGCGCAGCGCAAGCCGCGGTCGATGTCTTACTGACGCTCGAAAATGAACCGGTTCTGGTGAACGCCTGGATTGAGCAGCATATTAATCCGGAGCTAATGAACCGGATGAAGCAGACTATCCGCGCGCGCCGCAAGCGTCATTTTAACGCCGAGCATCAGCATACGCGTAAAAAGTCTATCGATCTGGAGTTTGTGGTCTGGCAGCGTCTCGCGGGTCTGGCGCAGCGACGGGGGAAAACGCTGTCGGAAACTATCGTGCAGCTGATTGAGGACGCTGAGCATAAAGAGAAGTATGCCAGCAAGATGTCCAGTCTGAAGCGCGACCTGCAGGTATTGCTAGGTAAAGAGTAGCCCGCAACGCAGGGCTGATAGCGCTGTGCACGAGCGCTTTGCGCGTTGACGGCAAAGTTGAGATAAAAAAAACCCCGCATTCGCGGGGTTTTTTATCGGTAGTAAAACTTAAGCCTGCGGCTGAGTTACTACGTCTTTGTAACCTTTAACTTCGATCTCTACGCGACGATCCGGAGCCAGGCAATCGATCAGTGCAGCGCGAGCTTTCACGTTGTCACAGGTGTTGCCAGTAACTGGGTTAGATTCGCCCATACCGCGAGCGGAGATTTTACCAGCCGGGATACCTTTAGAAACCAGGTAGTCAACAACGGACTGAGCACGTTTCTCAGACAGCTGCTGGTTGTAAGCGTCAGAACCGATGCGGTCAGTGTAGCCCAGAACAACTGCGGAACCGTCTTTCGGATCCATGTTGCTCAGCTGGGTGTACAGCTGATCCAGAGCCTGCTGGCCTTCCGGTTTCAGGGTAGATTTGTTGAAGTTGAACAGTACGTCAGACTTCAGAGTGAAGTGCTTGGTAGTCACTTCCGGAGCCGGAGCCGGAGCCGGAGCTACAACCGGAGCTTCTTCCTGACCGAAGCGGTAGGAAACGCCTACGCTCAGCATGCCGTTATCAGGACGTGTACCAACGGTACCTGCATCACCGATGTTGTTAACCCACTGGTATTCCAGACGGGTAGCGATGTCGCGAGTCATTGCCCACTCGATACCACCAGCAAATACCGGAGATACGCCAGTGTCGTGTTCGCTGCGGGAAGTACCGGTAGAACCGTAATTACCTTTCGAATCTGCACGCCAGACCATACCACCCAGACGGGTGTAGATGTCCAGATCGTCAGTGATCGGGTAACCCAGTTTAGCGGTCAGCTGAACGCCCTGAGCTTTGAAAGCGCCGTTATCAACGCTGCCTTTATAGGCCATACGTCCCAGCCAGTCGTAACCCATTTCGAAACCGAGGTACGGGTTAACCTGATAGCCACCGAACGCACCAGCACCCAGCTGATCGTTACGGGTCGGGCCGTTGTTGCCTTTGAAACCGTTACCGTAGAAACCGGTATCGTGATACTGGGACCAGCCCAGTTTACCACCTGCATACCAGGTGTTATCTTTCGGTGCGGCCTGCGCTACGGTAGCGAAGCCAGCCAGTGCCACTGCAATCGCGATAGCTGTCTTTTTCATTTTCTGCGCCTCATTATCATCCAAAATTCGCCATGAAGGTACAAAAGACCTCACGGTTAGATCCTTCACCCGGGGCGTGACTTGTTGTTAACTATGCTGATACATGCAGCGTAAGCCGATCACCCCTGGCGATGTAAAGTCTACAACTTAGTTCGAAACTTACAAGTGTGAACTCCGTCAGGCATATGAAAAAAAAGGGTTGTATACACAATATTTAACAAATATGGTGGGTTTTCGTTCGCCAACGAAACCTGCGAGACCGCATCAGACAGGCATCCGCACCAAAACGACCCTTATAAAAGTACGCCTGTGGACTGCGCAAAAAAAATTCCAGGATTAATCCTAATTTAGCTTAATGATACAAATTAGAGTGAATTTTTAGCCCGCTCAGTTGTCTCCCATGCTGGCTTGTATTTCCTACAGGCCTCATGATAAACCCCATCGCATGACCTTCTTCCGCGGCGCTGACCAGCCGTTCATGTTCTTCGGCAGTCAGCTCATCTGCCAGCCAGCCGATTACTACGCTATAGTTACCCGTGCGCAGGGCGCGTATCATTGATTCTACCGTGTTGTACGGGGAGAGCTGGTTTATCTGCATGACTTTCGACAGCGGCAGGCCGGAGGATTGCACCCACTCGCGGCTCAACTTCTGCTTTGGCGTGAGCCAGAGCTGCCAGCGGGATTGCTGGCCCAGCTGCTGTAATAAAGGAAGCAGCAGCAGCTGGGTCATCATTGGCTGATCTTCCCGGTAGACAATCTCGCTAATCAGCCCGCTAGCCGATTGTTCGACGGCGTCATGGGAGTGGCGACGTACTGAAGCAGAAGTCAGTGATGAACGATTTGCGTAAGCTGAAGTAAGCATTGTCTAATCCCGCCCGTGGTTACTGTATGCATATACAGTATATCCAGCCAGTGAAAAGATCAACCTCATTTATCGTGCTGTCGTGCGAAATTTGTTCGACATTGTTGGCATCATCGGCCGCGCTCGCGACGAACGGCTTTCACCGTGGTGAAGCTGCGGCCTAAATTTTTGCGCAATAAATGTCAAACCGCGCGATCCTGGCCGCACATTTGCCCTCAGCCCCGGGCTTAGCGCTGCTCTCCCTGGGCACCAACTATTTGTGCAACTATTAATTAATGCCCCGTTTATATTTTATTTTGAATACATTCACTTTCGCGCAGACGTAATTTCTTGAAAGCACCTCGCAAAATGGTGAGTTAATTGCGTGGAACGTTAAAATCATCTTGCTGTAATAAAGGAACTCACTTATTTTCTGAACTAACGGATCCGTTAACTAAATAACTCCGTATTCGCATGATTAACCAAGGAATAATCATGAAAAAAATATCATCCCTACGTTTTCATAAATTTCAGAAGTGCTTGTCACCATTGGGAAAAATAATCTGTCGTCCTTTGTTTGGTGGCTATAGCCTGGCAATAGACGATACCGTATTTGCGATGGTTGCCGAGGGGGAAATCTATCTTAAGATTTGCGAGCAGGGTGCCGCATATTGCGTGGCCCACGCAAATCCACTTTTAAAAATGCGCAAAAACGGGCGGCCAATTTTTCTTAAATATTATCAGATAAACGAAACGCTTTGGGGTGACAGCAAAATGCTTTTCAAACTATCATCGCTTTCATTGCAGGCCGCGCAAAATGAAAAGCACCAGCAGCGTTATTCCGGCAGATTGAAAGATCTGCCAAATATTAGTTTTCATATGGAGCTACTGTTAATTAACTCGGGCGTAATAGATCAGCAGGCGCTGCGTCTTATTGGCGCACAGCGTGCGTGGCTTAAGCTGCGGGAGTCGAATAAGGCGCTGACGCTGAATATTCTCTATTCGCTGGAAGGGGCAATTACCGGCGTTCACGCCGCTGCGCTCCCGACGGCGCGGCGTCGGGAACTGCAGGAGTGGGCTCTCAACCAGCGGTAGGCCTGGCCGCGATTTACTCGGGCTGAACTACCACCTGCTGCTGCAGGCGGCAGATTTCCGGTAATAGCGCTAACAGCAGACTGATTTGCTGGAGCACCAGCGGCTCTTTGCTATCGGCGCGAGGTTCAAGGTGTTGGATCCGGGTCTGCAGGCGGGTGAGCGCCTGCTGTACCCGCTGCTCGTCGGCCGGGGAATGATGGAGTGCATCGTCCACGTAGCAGACTGCGTCATCCAGCAGCGCCAGCGTTTCAGGCGTAGTGAGCTTCTCCCGGTGCGCCCCCAGCGCTGAAATGTAGCTGGTGAAGGTATGATTCAGGCAGAGCAGGCGGAAGGCCGTTTCGCGAATATCGGCATTTGCCCGTGGCTCAGTGGATAAATTTGATACCACTGAAGCCAGCTCACCGTCCCGGCTATGCGCATCCCGCCGTGCAACCCGATACGCCAGACGGTTATCGCGCCCCTGATGATACTGTTCAAGAATGGCGTCGAGGTATCGGCAGTTGGCGTTTATGGCCTGATCCAGAACCCGCGGCAGGTTACGGAACTTCCAGTCCGGCCAAATAAAGTTGACCGCGGCCCAGGCAATCGCACAGCCGATGAGGGTATCGAAGATGCGCGGCAGGGCAACCTCGAAGCCTTCACCCAGCAGGTTAAAGCACAGCAGCACCAGTAGGGTAATGAACATGGTGGCATGGGCATATTGTACATTGCGGAAGGCAAAGAACAGGACGCCGGTAAGGACGATCAGCAACAGCTGGCCTTCGACCGAGGGCACCAGCAGCAGTAGCGGTAGACCAATAGCCACCCCTATCAGGGTGCCAATAATCCTCAGGGCCAGGCGGTGACGGGTAGCGTTATAGTTTGGCTGACAAACAAACAGGCTGGTCAGCAGGATCCAGTAGCCGTGATTGAGCCCGGTTAGCTGGATAAACCCATAGCCTGCGCACAGTACCAGCGACATTCTCACCGCATGACGAAAGAGGGCCGATTCTGGTGACAGGTTGCGGCGTAAGCGAAGCCAGATATCGCTAAGGCCGCTAAGATGCTCCTCCGCGAGCAAATTCTCCGTCGTTCCGTGAGCGGGTGCGGCAGCCTGAGCGGACTCGATGGTTGCCAGCTGGGCGTCAATCGCCCTCAGGTTATTCAGCAGAAAGCCCAGCGCTTTGACCTGCTCCAGCGGCTCTCCGCTGGCACGCACGCGGTCGAGGGCGGCATCAAGATGCATAAACGCGCGCTCGAAATGCGCATCGTGCTGGTACGGTTCACGCAGCAAAATAGCGCGGGATAATTTCTGACACGCCTGGGCCTGCATCGACAGCATGCGCTGAAAGCGGAACATGATATCGCTGTAGCGAAAACGGTCGCGTAGCGTTTGATACTGAATATGCGATGAGCTGGCGCGTTCGTGGATATCCTGAGCCACGAAGTAATACTGCAGCGTCCGTCGGGTGCCTCGCTGCCCGCGGTCGCCGCGCAGGCGGGTGAGCAGGGACGTTTTTGTCTGGTTGAGCGTTGTAACCAGCTGGCCATTGGCGATGGCCAGATCGTAGAGTGGCGCCTGGCTTTCGTCTTCGATATCCGGGTCAAACATGCGGGACTTGAGATCCAGATAGCGCGCCAGCAGCTCATAGCTGCGCGCAAGGTTGTCCTGAAGCGGACGAATCGGGAAAATAATGTGTCCGGCCAGGGTCAGCAGGTTGTACCAAACGGCGCCGGTCAGCAAAAATAGCGGCTGTAGATACCAGCGATCGTAGAGCGTAACCCCCAGCATGGTGTAGATCGCGATCAGCAGCGCGCCGAAGGCGATCGTGGCGTAACGCTGCCCCAAACCGCCCAGTAAAATAAATCCGGTGGTCGAGAGGGTTAAACCGATTGCAAACAGCCACGGCCAGGGAAAAAGGAGCTCCACCGAAGCCGAGGCGATAAAAAAGCACACCAGGGTGATGGCCAGATTGCGCAACCGTCCGGTCAGGCGATCGTCGAGATCGGTTAACGCGGCGGCAACCACCCCCAGCGTTAACGGAATAGTCAGTTTTACTTCGCCAAGCCACCATGGAACGGCGGTTGTGCCGCAAAGTGCGACGAAAATCCTGGCGTTATAGAGCCAGGCGCTGTTCCATGTATAACGGCGTAGCAGAGGGCTAAGCATGTCAGTATTCCGTCCGATTACTGGAAACGGCGGCGCGCGTTAGCTTCACGCGCGGCGCGGGCTGTTTCTACGGAAACAACCCGACGTCCCACGGGCCACAGAGCAATGGCGGCGATTTTAAAGTTGGCGATACCAACCGGGATACCGATAATGGTCAGACACTGGGCGATGCCGCTAAAGATATGCATCAGGCACAGCCACCAGCCGAAGAAAATAAACCATAAAATATTCAGCACGGTACCGCCTGCATTCAGCAGGCTGTTTTTGCTCTGCGGCTCGAGTTCATCGACGTGAATGGCTTCATTGCCATAGGGTAGAAAGGAGAGGCGGGTAATTTCCCAGCATGAGCGGGTCAGCGGCAGCGTGAAGATCAGAATGATGCTGACCAGCGTCGCCAGCAGCCAGCCCAGCGTAGTGGCGAAACCGCCGAGGATAAAGTTCAAAATATTCAGAATGGTACGCATAAACCCTCCGTTCACTCCTGTGGATAATAAGACCCGGCCATTGTAACGTTTTTTACGCTGGAGCACCCGGTCACTGGCGGTTAAACTTAAAAACATCCAACCTGATTGAAATTCGGCATGATATGGAACTTAAAGCGACAACATTGGGCAAACGCATGGCGCAGCATCCCTATGACAGGGTGCAGCTGCTTAACGCCGGGGTGAAAGTTTCCGGCGATAGCCACGAGTATCTTATACCTTTCAATCAGTTATTGTCAGTTCATTGTCGGCGCGGGCTGGTCTGGGGCGAGCTGGAGTTCGTGCTCCCGGACGGTAAGGTTGTGCGTTTGCATGGTACCGAATGGAATGAAACCCAGCGTTTCTTTCATCATCTGGATGCGCTATGGCAGCAGTGGAGCGCGGAAATGAGCGCCATTGCCGCCGACGTACTGAGCCAACAGCTGGCAGAGATCGCCCGCTCCAGCGCAGAAGGCAAGTGGTTGACCCGTCAGCAGGTCAGCGAAGTGCAGGGTAAAATTCGCCGGGCGCTCACCGGGCTGCCGATACCGACCAGCCGGCTTGACGCTTTCGACAACTGTCGCGAGCCGTGGCGCCAATGTCAGCGCTGGCTGGGCGACACCGAGGTGGCCAGAGTGGCCCATAATCAGGCTTTCACTGCGTCGATGCTGGAGCAGTATGGCGCATTTTTTGCGGGCGTCGAGTCGTCGCCGCTTAACCCGGCGCAGGCGCGAGCGGTGGTTAACGGGGAGCATTCTCTGCTGGTTCTCGCCGGCGCCGGCAGCGGCAAGACCTCGGTGCTGGTTGCCCGTGCCGGATGGCTGCTGACAAGGGGGGAGGCGGCGGCTGAGCAGATCCTGCTGCTGGCGTTTGGTCGTCAGGCGGCGCAGGAGATGGACGAGCGCATTCGCGAGCGGCTGGGCTCGGATGATATTTCGGCGCGGACGTTTCATTCCCTGGCTCTGCATATTATTCAGCAGGGCAGTAAAAAGGTACCGTCTATTAGCCAGCTCGAGAGCGAAAGCCAGGCGCGTCAGGCGCTGCTGCTGAAAAACTGGCAGCAGCAGTGTCAGGAGAAAAAGGCGCATGCCAAGGGGTGGCGACAGTGGCTGGAAGACGAGATGGGCTGGCAGGTGCCGGAAAGCGATTTCTGGCAGGACAAAAAAATACAGCGGCGAATGGCGAGCCGCCTCGATCGCTGGGTCAGCCTGATGCGTATGCACGGTGGCTCACAGGCGGAGATGATCGCCGGCGCGCCGGAGGAGATACGCGAGCTTTTTGCTAAGCGCGTAAAATTGATGGCACCGCTGCTGAAGGCGTGGAAAACGGCGCTGAAAGAGGAGAATGCGGTTGATTTCTCCGGCCTGATCCATCAGGCCATCAATATTCTTGATAAGGGTCGTTTTGTCAGCCCGTGGAAGCATATTCTGGTTGATGAATTTCAGGATATTTCACCGCAGCGGGCCTCGCTGCTGGCCGCGCTGCGCCGGCAGAATACCCAGACCACGCTATTTGCGGTCGGCGACGACTGGCAGGCAATCTATCGCTTCAGCGGCGCCCAGCTTTCGCTGACTACCGCGTTCAACCACTATTTTGGCGAAGGGGATTGCTGCGCGCTGGATACCACATATCGCTTTAATGGCCGCATTGGTGAAGTGGCGAACGGCTTTATTCAACAAAATCCGCACCAGCTGAGCAAACCGCTCAATAGCCTGACCGTCGGGGATAAAAAAGCCGTCACGCTGCTGGCGGACGATAAGCTCGATGATTTGCTCGATAAGCTGAGCGGCTATGTGAAAGCGGATCAGCGGATCCTGCTGTTGGCGCGCTACCATCATCTGAAACCCGCCGCGCTGGAGAAGGCCGCTACGCGATGGCCGCATCTGCAGCTCGATTTTATGACGATTCACGCCAGCAAGGGGCAGCAGGCGGATTTCGTGATTGTCCTTGGGCTTCAGGACGGCGATGATGCGTTCCCGGCTCCGGCACGGGAGTCGATCATGGAAGAGGCGCTGCTGCCGCAGCCGGAGGATTTTCCCGATGCGGAAGAGCGGCGCCTGCTGTACGTCGCCATCACGCGTGCACGTCTTCGCGTCTGGCTGCTGTTCAACAAAGAGCGGCCGTCGGCGTTTGTGGAGATGCTGGAAGCGCTGGATGTGCCGGTCGCGAGAAAACCGTAACGGCTGGCGGCCTGGCCGCCAGCAGCAGAGTCTACTTAAGACGTTCCGCCAGGTAACGCTGATAATCCGGGATCAGAATATCAAGAGGCTCGCCAAAGTTTGGCGACAGGATAATAAAGTCGGCGGTTGAGGCGTTGGTTGCAACGGGAATGTTCCATACCGTCGCCAGGCGCAGCAGCGCTTTAACGTCCGGGTCGTGAGGCACGGCGTTTAGCGGATCCCAGAAGAAAATCAGCACATCAATTTTCCCTTCCGCAATTAGCGCGCCGACCTGCTGGTCGCCGCCCATCGGACCGCTGAGCATCGCGTTAACCGCAAGCCCGGTTGCCCGGGAGATGAGGTTGCCGGTAGTTCCCGTTGCGTAGAGTTCGTGTTGCGCCAGCAGCGTCTGGTGGCGAGCAACCCACTTCATCAGCATATCTTTACAGTGATCGTGAGCAACCAGGGCGATATGTTTGCGCGCGGGCAGCGTACGTGTCGTCAGTTCCATAATTTTATTCCACATTTTAGTTTGCAGACAGATTACTGGAAGTGACTGCTGCTGCAAGCCTCAGGGTGAAAAATTTTGACGTATCCGTTAGTCGGAGCGGATGGCCGGTTAGTCTGGTTTAGCTTACACTTGGGCTAAATAGCGGGAGGATAAAATGAAAGAGAACGATATCGCAGGCATTCTGACCTCAACACGGACTATTGCGCTGGTGGGAGCCAGCGATAAACCGGACCGCCCAAGCTATCGGGTGATGAAGTATCTGCTGGAGCAGGGGTATCACGTCATCCCGGTTTCGCCGAAGGTGGCGGGTAAAACGCTGCTGGGGCAGCAGGGCTACGCAACGCTGGCAGATGTGGCGGAAAAAGTGGATATGGTCGACGTTTTTCGCAACTCCGACGCGGCGCTGGGCGTCGCTCAGGAAGCTATTGCCATCGGCGCCAGGACGCTGTGGCTGCAGCTGGGGGTGATTAACGAGCAGGCGGCCGTCCTGGCACGAGAGGCTGGGCTAAACGTGGTGATGGATCGCTGCCCGGCGATTGAAATCCCGAGGTTAGGGCTGGCGAAGTAAATAAAAAACCCCGCAGCGGCGGGGTTTTTCTACTAGTTGCGTAGTCGAGGCGCCTGCAGCTGCTGGCGAATGGTCCGTGCCAGCTCGTCCATTGAGGGCTGCTCAGGATGCTCATCGCTGGGCTCGCTGCTGAGCTGCGCTTCGGCAAGATAGGTATGAACGGGCTGACCATCCTCATCTTCCATCACCACATGATACCAGGGCAACGCCCGCAGCTCGTCATTGGCCGCAATTTCGTCCTCCGCCGGCTCTGCAAGCGAATATTCTGGATCGATATCAACGACCACGCCGAGGAAGCCTAACAGAGTATGGCGAACCTGCTGGCCGATACCGAATTTGCTGGCAATCATAGGCACCTCCTGGGAAACGTTATTACCTGCTATATGCGGGCGACGTTCCACTTTTCAAGTTACATGATGCGGCAGGCAAACCCTTTCAGATACAGACCTTCCGGGTAGGTTGCGATCACGGGATGGTCGGCAGCCTGGCGGAACTGTTCTATAAATTGTACATCACGTCCGGCGTCAATTGCGGCATCGGCGATGATTTTCTGAAATAAATCGGTAGTCATCAGACCCGAGCAGGAGAAGGTCAGCAGGACTCCGCCGGGATTGAGCAGCTGGATAGCCAGCATGTTGATATCTTTATAGCCGCGGCAGGCGCCCATCAGCTGGCTTTTGTTCTCAACGAATTTCGGCGGATCCATCACGATCACGTCAAACTTTTCATTTTGGTCACGATATTTACGCAGCAGCTTAAAGACGTCGTCGCGGACAAATTCAGCTTTGGAGAGATCGAGCTGGTTCAGTTCGATATTCTGCTTCGCTACGTCGAGTGCCTCCTGGGAGGTATCGACGCTGATCGCCTGGCTGCAGCCGCCCATCAGGGCGGAAACGGCAAAGCCGCCGGTATAGGAGAAGCAGTTGAGGACGCGTTTGCCGGCAACGTAGCGGCGGGTCGCCAGGCGGCTATCGCGCTGATCGAGATAGAAGCCGGTTTTGTGGCCGCCCTGAATATCCACCAGCAGCTTCATTCCATGCTCGGTAATGGGCAGCAGCGCAGGCGGCATTTCGCCGGTAACCAGGCCCTGTGCCAGATCCAGACCCTCTTTTTTACGTACCGCGACATCGCTGCGATCGTAAATGGAGCTGGTCGGAAACAGCGTCTGCAGCGCGCTAACGATGGAGGCACGCTGGTATTCGGCGCCGGCGCTGAGCAACTGCAGAACGAAAAAATTACCGAAGCGGTCAATCGTTACGCCCGGCAGCCCGTCGGACTCGCCGGCAATCAGACGATAGCTGTCGAGACCATCGCGGTCCGCCAGCCATTCGCGCCAGGTTTGCGCCTGCTGCAGACGGCGTTCGAAAAAGGCAATATCGATCTCCTCGTTGCGGTCAAAGCTCCAGACGCGCGCGCGGATTTGCGATGACGGAGAGAACGCGCCGCGGGCAAGCCATTTCCCCTGCGAATCAACGATATCGATAGTTTCGCCGGAACGGGCTTTACCTTCCATACGGGCGACGGCACCGGAGAAAATCCAGGGATGGCGACGCAGCAGGGATTTCTCGCGTCCTTTGGTCAACACTAAGCGGGGGAAAATGGAATCTGTCATGGGGCTACCTTTAGCAACGGGAATGTCGGCACCGAAAAAATGGCGCGTAGGTTAGCACATGTGGCCGCGGCAAGCACCATGCCCGCTACGCGAGCAGGTGAGCGTTTCGGCACAAAACACAGGCACTTTGGCACAATAAAAATCACCCGCGGATCTTACAGTGTTTTCCTCAACCCAACGGAGGAAAATACAATGAAAACAGGATTTGGCTTAGCAACGGCCTTGATGTTAGCGATGAGCGGCAGCGCGGCGGCGGCGCAGTTTCAGCTGACCAGCGGCGATATGCGCGATGAAGGAAGCCTCGCTCAGGCTCATTGGTTCAGCGGTTTTGGCTGCAGCGGCGGCAACGTCTCGCCGCAGCTGGCCTGGAAAAATGCGCCGCCGGGAACCCGTAGTTTTGCCGTCACCGCCTACGACCCGGATGCGCCAACCGGCAGCGGCTGGTGGCACTGGACGGTGGTGAATATCAGCAGCAGCGTGACGAGTTTAGCCGCTGGCGCCGGGGATAAAAACGGCGCTAAACTGCCGGACGGAGCGGTTCAGGGACGTAATGATTTTGGCTATGCCGGATTTGGCGGTGCCTGTCCGCCCGTCGGGGATAGGCCTCATCGCTACCGTTTTACCGTGTGGGCGCTTGATACGCCGACATTACCCATTGATGCGCAGGCCAGCGGCGCGCTGGTTGGATTTATGTTGCATAGCCACGCTATCGCCAGCGCGCAGCTGACGGCAAGGGCGGGGCGCTAACCCCATAAAGATGGATGGCCTGATGCAGAATATTAACTTTCGCCATAACGCCTTAAGCGCGGCGGAAATCACCTCCCGGCGGCTGTATAAACTGCATCGCGTGACGCTATTTGCCCCCGCTCTGTGCCGGGTCAATCGCGGCAGCAAAATTATCGTTCAGGGCGTCAGCCAGATGTTGGCCACGCCGCAGCAGACTGGTTATTCTGCCGGCCGATCTTGAGCTTGAGGTGATTAATCAGCCGGATAACGGGCTGTTTTGCTCCGATCTGCTCTCCCTGACGCCAGAACTACTGGCGGATTTTAAAGCACGCTATATGAGCGAGCCGCAGCCCGGGCGACTCACCTCCCTGTGCGCGCCGGTAACGCCGGATCTGCTGTTTATGTGGCAAAACGTCCTGCAGGCGGTGCGCGGCGGGCTGTCGGCGGAGCTGCAGTATCACCAGGCGATGGGGCTGCTGCTGGCGCTGCATCAGGCGGGCTACGCCGGGCCATTGCTTAATGAGAGGCAGCAGAATCTGAGCGGCCAGGTGCGGCAAATTATTATGCTGTCGCCGGCGCAGGCGTGGAGCGTCCCGCGTGTGGCGAAGATGCTGTTTCTTGGCGAATCGACGCTGCGTCGTCGCCTGCAGCAGGAAGATCAAAGTTTTCGCCAGATTGTTGAGGAGGTGCGTATGGCCTATGCCCTCGGCCAGCTACAATCGACCTCATTACCGATAGGTGAGATCGCGCTGAACAGCGGCTATCAGTCCGGTTCGCGCTTCACGGCGCGCTTTCGCCAGCACTATGGCCTGCTGCCGAAGCACGTACGCTAGCCGGAGTTTGCTATTCTCAGCGTAGGGTATTGACATCAAAGGAGAGCAATTATGGCGACACTCTGCACGATGGCGTGGGTATATGGTTCAGTTCAGGGGGTTGGCTTTCGCTACACGACGCAGCGGGAGGCGCTACGCTTAGGGCTGACGGGCTACGCGCGCAATCTTGACGACGGCAGCGTAGAGGTTCTGGCCTGCGGTGAGGCGGAGCAGGTGGCGGCGCTGGTGAACTGGCTGAAGGAGGGCGGGCCTCGCAGCGCGCGGGTCGACCGGGTGCATACGGAGCCTCATCAGCCCACCAGAGAGTGGCAAAAATTCGCCATTCTGTACTAGATGCATTTCACCGGTTTGGGCAGCCCGGCAATTTTCGTTGCCTGTTTGGCGGGGCCTTTGGGGAACAGGCGGTAGAGATAGCGGCTGTTGCCTTTCTCCTCGCCGAACTTATTCGCCATCGCCTTCACTAACATCCGAATAGCCGGCGAGGTGTTGAACTCCAGATAAAAGTCGCGAACAAAACGCACAACCTCCCAGTGTTCCGCCGACAGGACAATACCTTCCTGCCCGGCAATGGCCGTTGCCAGGGCTTCACTCCAGAGGGTGGTATCTTTCAGATAGCCTTCGCTATCGGTCTCAATTTCATTGCCTTCAAAGATCAACATAATTCTTCACACACCGCTAAAACTGGCGGCAGTTTAGCAAAAAAAAAGGCCCCGCATAAGCAGGGCCCGAGAAGAACGCGAGAGAGATTAGTCTTTGCTGGCGAAGCCCAGAATGCTCAGCAGGCTGACAAAGATGTTGTACAGCGACACGTACAGGCTCACGGTTGCGCGGATATAGTTGGTTTCGCCGCCGCGGATGATGTTGCTGGTTTCAAACAGGATGGCGCCGGATGAAATCAGAATAAACACCGCGCTGATTGCCAGATGCAGAGCCGGCAGCTGCAGGAAGATATTCGCAACCATACCGATCAGCACCACCACGATGCCCGCCATCAGCATGCCGCCAAGGAAAGACATATCTTTGCGGGTCGTGAGCACGTACGCCGAGCAGCAGAAGAACACCAGCGCGGTACCGCCCAGCGCCAGGCCGATCAAATCGCCCATGCCCGCTGACAGATAGGCGTTAAGCATCGGCCCAAGGATATAGCCCAGAAAGCCGGTAAAGGCGAAGGCCGCGAGGATACCCGAGGGCTTATCGGCCAGTTTATAGGTCAGGAACATCAGCCCGTACATGCCGACCAGGGTCAGAATCAGCCCGGGAGAAGGCAGCATCAGGACGGTGCTTGCGGTTGCCGTGATGGCAGAAAATGCCAGCGTCAGGCTGAGCAGGAAATAGGTATTCCGTAGAACTTTGTGCGTGCTGAGCAGCGATGAACGGTCACGCGACGACGTAATTATACGATCCATGAGTCACTCTCTTATGACAGATGTTATTAATAACGCAGCATAAAAAAACCACGCCGGAAGCCATAGTGCTTTTACCCATCTTTACTTAGACCTCAACGCTAGTGTCCAGCATATTGTTCTGATAAATAACCAAATTGCAGTGTGTTTGTGTGTTTAGCGTCGGAAACCAGATCGAAATCTGATAGGTTACTGAAAAATATTGCTTTATAGCCATTCTGTGACTAAGTGTGGATAGGGTACAAACGACGCGTCATAAAGGCAAGGGATATGAAATTACAAAAATATAACGACATCACGCAGGCATTAATGATGGTGGGTTTACTCGCCGCAGCGGCACCGACTCTCGCTGCACAGGTTCCGGCCGGGACCGTGCTGGCAGAGAAGCAGGAGCTGGTCAGAAATAACGGCAGCGAGCCTTCATCGCTGGATCCGCATAAAGTCGAAAGCGACGTTGAATTCAACATCATCAGCGATCTCTTCGAAGGGCTGGTCAGCGTCTCTCCCGGGGGCGAGATTCAGCCTCGTCTGGCGGAGAAATGGGAAAATAAAAATAACACCGTATGGACGTTTCATCTGCGTCCGGGCATCACGTGGTCTGACGGGACCGCGATTACCGCGCAGGATATTGTCTGGAGCTGGCAGCGGCTGGTCTCCCCGACTACGGCATCACCCTATGCCAGCTATCCGGGGAATATGCATATTGTGAATGCTCAGGATATCGCGCAGGGTAAAAAAACGCCCGATACGCTGGGCGTGAAGGCTATCGATGACGCTACGCTGGAAGTCACCTTAAGCCAGCCTAACGCGGCGTTCTTACCGATGCTGGCGCACCCGTCTCTGGTACCGCTTGATAAAGTGCTGGTTAGTCGCTTCGGCGAGAAGTGGACCAAACCCGAGCATATGGTGACCAGCGGCGCCTATAAATTGTCCCAATGGGTGGTGAACGAGCGTATTGTGGCCGAGCGCAATCCGCGCTATTGGGATAATGCCGATACCGTCATCAATAAAGTGACCTATTTGCCCATTAGCTCCGAGGCGGCAGATGTTAATCGCTATAAAGCGGGGGAAATCGATATCGTTTATACGGTGCCGATTAACCAGTTTGCTCAGTTGAAAAAAACCATGGGCGAGCAGCTGGACGTCTCGCCGCAGCTGGCGACCTACTATTATGAGTTCAATACCACGAAGCCGCCGTTTAACGACCCGCGGGTTCGACTGGCGCTGAATATGGCGCTGGACAAAGACATCATCGCCGAGAAGGTATTGGGACAGGGTCAGCGTCCGGCATGGCTAATTAGCCAGCCTGATATTGGCGGCGTAAAGCTGCAGAACCCTGACTATGCCAGCTGGCCGCGCGACAAGCGTATTGCCGAGGCGAAAAAGCTGCTGAGCGAAGCCGGTTATAATGACGGCCACCCGCTGGTGTTCAATTTGCTCTACAACACTTCCGAATCGCATCAGCGCGTGGCGATTGCCGCCAGCTCGATGTGGAAGAAAAACCTCGGCGTTGAGGCGAAGCTGCAAAACCAGGAGTGGAAAACGATGCTCGACACCATGCATACGCATAACTTTGATGCTGTGCGCTATGCGTGGATTGCCGATTATGATGATGCCGCTACCTTCCTCAATAACTTCCGTACCGGCGATAGTGAAAACACCAGCCAGTACAGCAATCCTGCGTACGATGAAGCGTTGCGTAATGCGGCTAAAGCGCCGGACGTGGCCACCCGCGGCAAGTTTTATCAGCAGGCGGAAGATCTGTTGGGCAAAGATGTCCCGGCCGTCCCGGTTTATCACTATGTCCGCACACATCTGGTGAAGCCGTGGGTCGGCGGATTTACGCCGGATAAGCTGGGGTATTACTTCACCAGGGACATGTACATCAAAAAACATTAAGGCAAAGAGGGCGCCTGACGCTGAAATTCTGCGCAAACCGCCTGATTTTCAGACGAATAACACATTTTTGTTTATTTTTAAGGCAGTTGAACAAAATCGTGCTTTACAGCCTGAACAGAGGTGTTTATAGTGCGCCCCATACCGGAAGCGTGGCCGAGCGGTTGAAGGCACCGGTCTTGAAAACCGGCGACCCGAAAGGGTTCTAGAGTTCGAATCTCTACGCTTCCGCCAAATAAAAGAAGGGGTTACCGAAAGGTAACCCCTTCTTGCTTTGGGATCCTGGTATAGTGTTGGTATATTCGCCTGGTATATTTTCCGCCTTGACACTCCCGATCGCTCGTCTTTCTGCAGCGGTGGAACGTTGAGAGTCGGAGAGATTTTCACCTTCCTGTCATAGGTTGCCACCTGCAGTTCGGTCTTGTGTCCACTGAATATCTGCTTATCTTTACTGCTCCCTTCAAAGTCTGAAATCGCCTTTGCCTTGATGTCGTGAAAGGTGCCGGGGATCTTTCGTCCCAATTTTAGCCCCGCTTCCCGCTTTGCATCATTCCACCAGGTATTAAACGTTTTCCGGTTAAGCTGTGTGCGCATGCTGATAAATTGCCAGATAGTTCTTATCGGGAATGTATACAACCCTGTCAGCGAACGTAAGTTTACGGATGCCTTTACATGGATTTCCTTTCACATATCCCCGCTCAAATTCCCAACCATACACTTACTATCGGTAAGTCATGGGGTTTTATCGGTAGTTTTTTTTGAAATTTTTTGAAATATATATAACAATTTAATTCATTAATTATCCATTAATTGCGCTATGAGTGGAGATATATTTCTAGTTTAAATGGTCGTGTTTGAACTTACATCAGTCAGCGTTCTTTGTTTTCACGTCAGGGATAAAGATTTCTATGCATGAATTTACTGTGAAGTGTCCAGGTTGCCAGTTTGAAATTATTTCATCAAGTGGCATTGACATCAAAGATATTGAGCGTGTTGAGGGGCGGGCCTGTACTAATTGTGGTCTAGTTATTTGTAAGGCAGATCTTATTCAACAGGCGAGAAATTATTCTGAAATTATTCTAAAAGATATGCTCGGGAAGGCGCTTTATTAATTGAATGTGCTACGATAAATTTGACCGGATTTATCAATATTGATCTTTCTTTATAATTCAACAGGATGTTAGAAATATCCTTTGTTGAGGTTAAGGAAGTTGGATTCTTTTTATTGTACCTAATAGTGTTGTGAACCATCTTTTGAGCCACAGTGGTTGGTCTGATCCTTGACCGGTAGCCTATATTTCGTTGCCATGAACAAGTTTTCGTGGATTATTTATCATCCCTCTGAGAACAGTACGTGATGAAAGAAATGTTTTCCGAACTACCGGGACTCGTTGGTTTAAATAGTTAATATTGACCATTGGCGCAACTGCCATTAATTCCGGAATAAGGCGATAGGCTGTCCAGATTCAACACCGATTGTGCTACCGAAAAGTCAGAGTACGTCAGTTCAGAAGCGACTCTTCGGTCGGTGAAATTTCTTTCGTTCAGCGTGAGCTGAATTATTTTCCGTAGTCCGAGATCCCCTTTCGATTTTTCCCTGAGTGGAAACATCGCTATAAACCGATGAACCCGAGGATACCTGTCGTGGATACGGTATTGCAGAGCACTGAGGGCAGAGACATGGGTGTGTAAAGCTGGAAGCGTATATAGATTTCATCCCTGGCCCCTGCATGATGCAGCGATGGCGTCAATGATGATATCACCACGGTGACTTTTGTTGTGAGCCTAGTGTAACTCTTTGCTTTTTAATTAATTAAAGCGTGATGGTTCACTAGTTCAAAGAATAAGGTAATGTACCTGATGCTGTGTGATAACCATCCTGTACCTTCATAACCTTCGATACGGATTATGAGTGTTTCATTTTTGTTTGTTTTTGTTTTTTTGATTGTTACACGATATGAATCACTTTTTAAACAGTCCCGCTCACCTATTCTTTATCCAGCAACGGGAGGTCAAACATGTTTATGGACGAGAGGAGGAGTCATGTCCTTAGTTTTCTGTATAAACATACTAGCGCTACGGTAAAATATCTTGCTCAGCATTTTAATGTCACCAAAGAAACAATACGCAGCGACCTGAGAATCCTGGCTCAGCAGGGATATATCCAGCGCTGTCATGGCGGAGCCATGATTATACGTAAAAGTCTACAATCAAAGCTCATTGCTGAAACGGACAATGATTTTGAAGTTCTGTTGAAGCATATCGGACAGGGAAAATATGAGAAAGGTTCAGTGGATAATATGAAAAATAAGGTCTGCATTCTTGGTTCATTTAACGTGGATATTGTGGCGAAAGTTGCGCGATTCCCTAAGGGGGGAGAATCCCTGATGGCATTGGGCAGCTCTCTTGGCCCCGGTGGAAAGGGGGCGAACCAGGCGCAGGCCGCAGAATTTGCGGCTCAAGGCCCCGCATCACTCGGTCAATTTATTTGATGCATTATGTTAAACAAACGATATTTATCCTCAGCAGCGAATGCGTAAAGTAGAGGTTAGTCTCGGCAGGCGCTGATTGACGGCATCGTGGTTAATGCCGGCCTGCGGATCATTTCCCTGCAAACCAGGATGAATACGTCATGAAAAAGATTGGATTTTTGTCATTTGGTCACTGGACGCCGTCGGCGCAGTCCGCAACCCGTTCGGCCGCTGACGCGCTGCTGCAATCCATCGATCTGGCCGTTGCCGCCGAAGAGCTGGGCGCGGACGGCGCCTACTTTCGGGTGCATCATTTTGCCCGCCAGCTCAGCTCGCCGTTTCCTCTGCTGGCCGCGATAGGCGCGAAAACCCGCAGCATTGAAATCGGCACCGGCGTTATCGATATGCGCTATGAAAACCCGCTGTATATGGCCGAGGACGCGGGGGCGGCGGATTTGATCTCCGGCGGTCGCCTGCAGCTTGGCATCAGCCGCGGCTCTCCGGAGCAGGTGATTGACGGCTGGCGTCATTTTGGCTACGTGCCCGCGGACGGAGAAAACGAGTCCGATATGGCGCGTCGCCATACCGAAGTGCTGCTGGACGTCCTGCGAGGCGAAGGTTTTGCCAAACCGAATCCGCAGCCCATGTTCCCCAACCCGCCGGGCCTGCTGCGCCCCGAGCCGTATGCCGAAGGGCTGCGCGAGCGCATCTGGTGGGGCGCGGGCTCCAACGCCACCGCGGTATGGGCGGCGAAGCTGGGCATGAATTTACAAAGCTCGACGCTGAAAGATGACGAGACCGGCGAGCCTTTCCATATTCAGCAGGCAAAACAGATTCGAGCCTACCGCGAGGCCTGGGCGCAGGCGGGGCATTCCCGTACGCCGCGCGTCTCGGTCAGCCGCAGCATTTTTGCCCTGATGGACGATCGCGATCGGATGTATTTCGGTTCCGGCCGCGATGACGGCGATACGATCGGCCTGATTGATGAGAAAACGCGCGCGATATTCGGCCGCAGCTATGCCGCAGAGCCGAACAGGCTTGTCGAGCTGCTGAAGAAAGATGAAGCGATTGCCGAAGCCGACACCTTATTGCTGACCGTGCCGAATCAGCTCGGCGTGGATTACAACGTGCACGTTATCGAGTCGATTCTCAAACACGTTGCGCCGGCGCTGGGCTGGCGTGATTAATTGGCTGTAAGGCAAAACGCTCCGCAGGCATTGCGCCATGCGGGGCGTTAATCATCGATACGCTGCACGCACGACCCTACGGGTGCGTCTGCGGCTGTAGCTGATAGATCCACGCGGACAGGCGCTGCCCATCGGCCGTCGTCACCTCAGCTTCCACCCGGTCGTAGCCCGCTTCAAATTCATCCAGCGCGGACCAGAACTCCGCCAGCCGGGCGGAGAAAAACAGATAGCCGTGGACCTGCGGCCCGTTTTCACTCAGGACGATCCCCGGAAAATCAGCGGCAGCGCCCCAGCCGCGCTCGTAAAAGGTGCCTCTCACCGCGCCCGGCAGCCACTCGCCGCCGATATTTTCCAGAATATGGGCATTAGCGTGGCCCGGACGCAGCGTACCGTAGACAAATAAGCGTTCCATTATCCCTCATTAAGCAAAGTGTTGAATTCCCCGGCGGGCGGGGGAGAGCGCCCATACTGGCGCAATCGCGACGTTTTTAAAAGCGCTGCGGCCCGGTCGGTCATCCGCGTGGACAGGGGCTTATTCTGTCTGATTGCATAATGGCATGACGGGCTGCTGTTTTTTACGGCCCCTTTGGTGATAAAAATTCGACATATTGATGCCGCTTGAGTTCACCCAATGAATGGATTACTGTAGAGCGCGCCTGTTTATTGCACGTTCAGTGGATCCGACAACCGGCGTAAAAATACTAATAAGATAATACTTGCCCGTCCTTTTTATCAGAGCGACGGCGCGATGCGTTTTTACACACAACAAAATCATAATGCGGCTGCTGGAGTTCATATGTGGACGATAATTGGCATTCTAATTGTGCTGGCGGTTATTGGTAATTTAATAAAAAAAAAGGAAACGCCCCCTACTAAATCAGGTAGTCAACCGCCAGCCGCGCCGCAGACGACGTTCACAAGGCCCGAGTCGCGCCAGCCGGAGCGAGATTTTTTACGCGAAGCGGCGCTGAGGCGCAATTCGTTATTTCATGCTCCCGAGAACGTTAATAAAGAAAAATCGCCGCGAATTAGCGAGCTTAATAATATACCGGTGTCGATTACGATGAGCGAGGCGTTGGCTATTATTATGCATGTCGTCGGCTTCAAGGATTATATGCTAACGCGATATGCGATAACCGGACTAACTCATCTGGCGCCGGCCTATACGTCCGATTTACACTACGCATTTATGCAGCAGGTTCCGGGTAAGCCCTTTTATGCAATTCAGCAATTTAACTGGTCAAGGGCCATCGACTTTTCGCAGGTCAGGCGGCGGAATATCTCTTCGCTGTATCATTTCACCCACCTGAATAATCTGCAGGGAATATTTTCATCGGGTATTATGACCCGCCAGCAAATTGAAAATAAAGGCTATCCTTTTCACTATAATGATGAGTTGCGGCTGGATGGCGTGAGGGACTCAATATCTCTCTCGGTTGGCCATATTAATAATAAAATGTTCTACAAATATTCTCATGGGTTAAGCGATAGCGACTGGGTGATTTTGAAAATCAAAAATGAGCTGCTCAGCGGACCCATCGAACCCTCTTTTGACTTTCCACAGCTGCTAAACCGGGCGGTGTTCTGCCGCAGCAACGCGGCGTCGAGTGCGGTTAAGGCGGTAAGCCTTGGCGAGCGTAAAAAACATGCGGCCTCTCAGACCATGTTTGTCGGGGATAACGGCGAAGAGTCGGGAGATCGTCCGTATGATATTCAGGCCGAGATCCTCTATCTTGGCAATATTGCGCCCGGGTTTATTAGCGAGGTTATTTTCTACAGCGCCGCGAGTATTCCTTTATGGTTACGCGAGAGTCCGGTGATAATCACCGTCGATCCTTCCCGTTTTTCTTTCAGGTAAATTTATGGCCGTACGTCCCGTCTTTATCCCGAGGGGCCAGGGGGATACCCTGGTCGATATCGCTAACGTAGACTTCAGCTGGTCGGCCGGACTGGCGGTGTCGCAAAAGCAGAAATCTATTGCCTCCCTGCACGAGAACTATCGGCAAAGCGTCCCGGAAGCGAAAATTCTCGAAGTTTCCAGTAAGTCCACGCAGGAGACGGGCAGGGCGCTGAGCGCCTTTAATATGGGGGTGCGAAGTAGCGGCGGACAGTTTATTAGCGTGGAATCGCTGTTTCAGTCTTCGAAAGTCTTTATGGATAACGGGGTGCTGCGCGGGCCCTTTCGCGAACTGATGCGCATGGCGCCGAAAGAGGCCCGGCGTGCGGAACAGCTGAAAACGTCCGGGCGGCTGGCGCATTTTTCTTTCCAGCCCAGCGAACAGCGCGCGGCCATCATCTGGGAATTAGAGCCGAAAACCGCCTTCTATGACTGGCTGTACCTCAACGCGCTCAGCCATTCGCCGCTTAAAGAGAGTGTGCTGGAGTTCTCCGCGTTTACCGACATTGAATTCAACCCGGAAAAATCGGTGAACTGCCAGGCCTACTCCGTGGCGCTGTGGTGCGCTCTGCGCCAGCGGAGGCTGCTGGATAAAGCGATCCCGCCGCGCGACGAGTTTATTGCACTGATCGAGAGATTCACCATTCACAACACCAGCGACGGCGATCCGCGCAATATGCGTCTGTTTTAAATTATCAGGAGGCTCTTATGGTCAGGCGACTCCCTGGCACGGTTTTCACCACCGACTCTGCATCAACGGATGCCTTTACCGATATTCCCGCCGAGCGTCGACGGGAGATTGAGGCGGAAGTGCGGCAAGCGTACTTCGACCGCGTGAACGCGGTGAAAAAACAGGTGGATGCGCTGAGCGTCACCCAGCGGGAAATGTTTCATCGCCAGCTGACAGAGGCGCTGAGGCTGCTCCCGGCGGGGGGAACGGAGCAATGAGCGAGAATAAAATACTGGCCGCCGTCGCCGAATCGCTGCAAAAAAGCAGCGCCGCGATTGATCACGCCAATCGTAAAATGAGCCTGCTGGCGCGGGAGTCTCTCTATCGCTCAAAGCTGGAGAGCGAGCTGGCAGGAGAGTTGATTGCGATGGAGGCGGCGCTGAAGTCGGTGCAGGAGAGTATCCGCAGGCACGAGCAGCATGAGGCGCTGCTGGCGGGTTTAGACCCACAGAGCCGCGAGACGTTTAACGCCCTCTTTGCGCAAAACCACGCCCGGCTAAGCGAGCTGCTAAAAAGCGAAAAATCAGGCCAGTAGCGGCCAAAAAAAAGCCAGCCAAAAGCCTGGCTGGCAAATGCTCGGATAGTACTCAATTTTATTGTGGATGTTCAGAATGATTCCTGAGCATCGGTCTGGAGGCTGCGCCAGGCAGTGCCCAGACGGCTGGTCAGGATCCTCGCGCGCGGCGTCCGCCTGAGGAGTTCTTTTCATACTCCCGGCCAGCAGGCTGCGTCCGGCGACACCGGATTTGTCATACAAATATGACGGTATTTGTTTCAGAATGAAAATGAATAATTTTTATAAAAATTATGCCATTAGGGAATGATGGGTTAACTTTTGCTATAGCGGGATTTTGTCGGCAGGCAGGGCGCCGGTCTGCTCTCTGGCAGCCCGGCGCCGGCGGAAAGCGGCTCCGCTAGAGGTCGATCAGCAGGTTGGGCGAGCGGCTGCGGGAGCAGCAGAGCGCGATACGCTGCGCGACGGCGGCCTTCTCCGCCGGGGACTGCACCGTATCCCGATGATCGACAACGCCCTCGATCACCGGCGTGAGGCAGGCGCCGCACATCCCCATCTCGCAGGAGAGCGGGACCGCAACTCCCTGCTGCTGGAGCACCTGGGCGATAGTCTGGTGCGCCGGAACCGGCCACCGCGCGCCTGACGAGGCGAGGGTCACGGTAAAGGTGTCGGCCTCGCCGCCGACGTCGGCGACCGCCGGCGTCGCCTGAAACGCTTCGCTATGGATCTGCGCCTCCGGCCAGCCTTTTTCCGCCGCGACTTCGCGTGCGCAGGTCATAAACCCGTGGGGCCCGCACAGATACAGATGCTGACCGGCGCCCCCCCCGGCGAGCGTCGCGGTAAGATGCTGACGCGGGCTTTGCCCCTCTTCGGAGCAGTACAGGGCGCAGGTTCCCTGGCTGAAGCGCTGCGCCAGCGGTCGGATAAAGGCCGCGTTCTCGCGGCGCTTGACGTAATAGTGCAGCTCAACCGGCACGCCGTCCGCTTCGAGCTGCAGCAGCATCGCGTACAGCGGCGTAATGCCAATACCGGCGGCCAGCAGCACAACGCGTTCCGCCGGCTGCAGCGTAAACAGGTTGCGCGGGGGAGAGATGCGCAGCGCCTGGCCCGGGCGCAGCGTCTCGTGGATATAGCGCGATCCGCCCCGCGATGCGCGATCCCGGGCGACGCAGATCAGGTAGCCCTCCGCGCCGCTCGTCGGGCCGGTCAGCGAGTACTGGCGCATCATCCCATCCGGCAGATGGAGATCGATATGCGCCCCCGGCCGCCACTCGGGCAGCGGCTTTCCGTCCCTGACCACCAGCCTGACGGCGAGGCTGGCATCGCCCTCGCGCCACATTCCGTCAACCACCACCTGCAGCAGTTCGCTCATTTACGCCTCCGTCTAGACGAGGAAAAAGTCGCCAAAGCCCATCTTCTGCAGCCCGCGACGATAGGCAATTGAGCTGCGGTCGGCGGGAATATGCGCCTCAAGGGTTAAGTCCAGCGGCAGCCTCTCCGGCCGCTGGGTTTCGACCATTAGCCGGTCCTCCTCGAAGACGCGCAGATTGAACGCGTGCACGTCCGCAACCGGAACGTGGAGATCGAAGTTGCGCGCAATCGGGGCAAACATGCGGGTGACGCGTGACGATACCGGCGAAGCGGCGTTCATAATCACCAGCCGGGCTTCGCCGGGGAAGTGGATGGTCAGCGTCGCGGTAAAGGGCAGGTGCATCTCGAAATGGCGCAGCCACTGAAATCCCTCCGGCGCGCGGAATCCGGCGCTGGCCGGATAGTTGCCGACCGAACTCCAGTAATCGGCAATAAAGCCAAAAGAGGTTTCCTGCGGGCTGTAGGCCGGCACCTCCTGATTATCCGGGTCGGCGAAGGTATCGGTATGGATCCAGGCAAAGTGGGCGACATCGAGAAACCCCTCCACCTGACGACCGGCAAAGCCGTTGACTTCAAACGCCGGGCAGTTGATCTGCTGAAACCCCTCATCGTGCCAGTGCGGCATGGTGGGCAGCGGCATCGGGTTCTCCGGGTCGAAGGCCATGCACACCCAGACCAGCCCAAAGCGCTCCTCCACCGCATAGTGGGTCAGGTGGAGCCTCGCCGGAACCGGCTGGTCGGGGCTGGAGGGGATTCGGTTGCAGCGCCCCTCTTCGCCGAAGCGCAGGCCGTGATAGGGGCAAATAATCCCTTCGTCGTCGTGAGAGCCGAGGGTCAGCGGTACGCCGCGATGGGGGCAGACGTCGCGGGCGACCACCACCGAGCCTTTAATCCGGTAGATAACCAGCGGTTCGTCCAGCAGGGTCGCCTTTAGCGGGGCGCCGCCGACGTCCTCGGCGCGGGCTACCGGGTGCCAGCATTTCGCCAGCCTGAGCCAGTCGTCCGGTTCGAAGGTGCAGCGGGCCGGTGGGGTGGGGTTGATTCTGTTCATCATGTTCCTTCCTGCTCACGGAAAAGCATTTGTTTAATTGTTGTGACTTTATTGTTGTCATATTAGGGTGTTGACATCCATCGCCATTAATTCACTAACCCGTTGCAAAAAAGAGAACAGGTGGGATATGAGTCCGTTTTCGCGTTTCGCTATCTATTTCGCCGCGGTGGCCCGCAGCGGCAGCCTGCGCCGGGCGGCTGAAAAGCTGCATATCTCGGCCTCGGCGATTAACCGCCAGATCCTGCAGGCCGAAGAGGAGTTCGGTACGCCGCTGTTTGAACGGCTGCCGGAAGGGCTGCGCATGACCACCGCCGGAGAGCCTGCTCTATGACAATCTGCTGCGCTGGCAAAAAGAGTTTCAGCTTACCCGCCAGCAGTTTGACGAGTTGCAGGGGCTAAAGCGCGGCAGCGTCAGCATCGGCATGGTGCAGGCGCTGGCGGAGGGCAGCTTTGCCGCGGCGCTGGCCGATATCATTACCGGGTGGCCGTGGCTGGAGCTTAATCTGCGGGTGGCGGAGAGCCACGCGGTGAGCGAAAAGGTTCGTCAGGCCGACGTCGATTTTGGCCTGATCCTCGACCCGGAAGGGCAGGCGGGGCTCAGCGTGCTGGCGTTCGTCGAGCTGGAGATGGGGGTGGTGATGCGCCCGGACAGCCCCCTCGCGCAGGCGGCGACGCTGTCGTTGGGCGACCTTAGCCAGCAGCGGCACATCGTTCCCGGCGCGCCGCTGATCGTGCACGACCGGGTGGCGATGCTCTACCGGCACTACGGCTTTTCGCCGGCCAACGGCGTCAGCTGCAATGATATTCGCCTGATTAAATCGCTGATCCTCAAAGGCAGCGGCGTGACGGTGCTGAGCCTGCTGGACGTACTGGATGAGGTCAAAAGCGGGCAGCTGGCGTTTATCCCTTTGCGCAATAAGCTGCTGCGGCCGCTGACCCTCGCGCTGTGCGCCGCGCCATCGCGCCAGCTCTCGCGTCCGGCGCAGATGGTGATTCAGAAGCTAACGGCGGTGATGGAGGAGATGCGCGCCGTTGGCGAAAGTCGGGTTGCGCGCCCTGAAGGCGGCGGTTAGCCGAGCGGGCCGCCCTGTATCGTCTCGCACAGGCCGTTGATAATCCGCTCGCCGCTCTCCTCCTGCAACTCCCGATACCAGGCCTCGGTCAGCTCCATCTCCTTGCCGTGGGTGATATCGCAGCGCTTGCGCGCCTTCAGTATCAGATCGCGAACCCGCTCGCAGCGCCGGGCTTCGTAGCGGCGCAGCGCGGCGGCGATATCCCCGCCTTCGCGCAACGCCTCGCCCAGCACCACCGCGTCCTCCAGCGCCGCGCAGCCGCCCTGGCCGATATCCGGGGTGGTGCTGTGCCCGGCATCTCCGAGCAGGGCTACCTTCCCGCGTACCAGCCGGTCGAAGGGCTCAATATCGTGAATTTCGATACGGTTGGTGGTGACCGGATCGAGGCGGGCGATCAGCTTCTGCACCGGCGCCGCCCAGCCGCTGAAATAGCGGCTAAGATCCGCCCGCAGGGTGCTGCGATCTTCCGCCAGTCCGGCCGGCAGGGGGACGTCAAAGAAAAAATAGAAGCGCCCCCTGGCTACCGGCATCAGCGAGACGCGCTTGCCTTCACCGACAAAGGTGGTCCACTGGTCGGCGGGGGCGATGGACTCGTCAATCTCCACCAGACCGTTCCAGTTGACGTAGCCCGCGTAGCGCCGTTCGGGGGTAAAGCCGAGCACGTAGGGGCGCAGAGCCGAGTGGCTGCCGTCGGCGGCAATCAGCATATCGCCGTGGGCGGTGGTTCCGTCGCTGAACCACACCGTTACGCCGTCGTCATCCTCCGCCACGCGGGTGGCTCGCTTGCCGAACCGTACCGCGTCGCGGCCCCAGAAATTGAGCATCTCGCCCTGCAGTTCGCTGCGCGAGACCGGACAGGGACGGCCGCCGGTGCGTTCGACCAGCGGCGCAAGGCTAAAGCGGGTCAGGGTTTTTCCCTCCAGGTAATCCTGATAGGCCATATAGCGCATCGGGCCGCCGTAGGTCTCCGTGATGTCGCCCATGCCCAGCCGGTTCATGCACTTCACCCCGTTGGGCCAGATTGAGATGGCGGCGCCAACCGGCTTAATCTCCTGCACCGCCTCAAACACCTCGCAGCTAATCCCGGCCTCTTTCAGCGCGACGGCCGCGCTCAGGCCGCCGATACCGGCGCCCATCACTAATGCTTTCATCATCTTCTCCTGTGGCATGCGTCCTGAAGAACCGAGCAATTTGCGTACCAGCTTGCCGCCGGGCGCCGAAGGGGCAGCCGACGGACGCGCCGGCGGGAGGTATGCGCTAAAGTGGTGCATTAACGGGCCGTAATTGCCTTTTTTTGCATCAAAAATTGTAAATATGGCAGCGGCGAATCAACCGTTTCACCTGGCCGCGGCGGCGAGGCCCGTCGAACGGGAATGTGGCCTGCTTTGTGCAAGCCGCTCTGTGCAATACTGCGCTAATGCTGTTGATGACGAAAAAGGGGGCGAAACTTTATGTCCGAAGAGGCCGCGACGATCGCGATTGAGGAGTTTAACCGGCTGGATGAAGAGGCGGCCTGCGGCCTGCTGCGACCCTGCGTGGCGATCCCCGCCTGGGCCGCGGCGCTGGTGCGGGGCCGCCCCTATCCTGACCTTGCCGCGCTGCTGGCCGCCGCCGGGGAGGCCGCGCAGCGCTGGGGAGAGGCCGAGCTGGATCGGGCGCTGAGCGCCCATCCGCGCATCGGCGAAAAGCCGCCCGCAGGTGGGGCGCACGCCGCGCTGTCGCGGCGGGAGCAGGCGGCGGTCAACGAGAAGGATGCGCGCCTTGCTCAGGCGCTAAAAGAGGGCAACGCCCGCTACGAAGCCCGCTTCGGGCGGGTGTTCCTGATCCGCGCCAAAGGCCGCAGCGGGGAGGAGATCCTGCGGGCGCTGACGCAGCGGCTAAAGCACGACGAGGCGCAGGAAGCGGAAGAGGCGCTGGCGCAGCTCCGCGAAATTACCTTATTAAGACTGACGGGAGTCATAGGCGAATGAATACGTTGAGTACCCATATTCTCGATATCTCCAGCGGCAGGCCCGCCGAGGGCGTGGCGGTGAACCTGCTGCTGGGCGGGCAAACGATCGCCAGCGGCCTGACCGATGAGCAGGGCCGCATTGCGCTGCTGGCGCCCGGTATGCTGATTGCCGGGCGCTATCGTCTGGTGGCGGAGATTGGCGACTGGTTTACGCGCCACGGGCGGGAAACGCTCTACCTTAGCGCGCAGATCGATTTCGCCATCGGCGAAGATGACGATGAGCACTTTCACCTGCCGTTTTTGATCGCCCCCGGCGGCTGGTCAACCTATCGGGGGAGCTAACTTTTCCTTGCGGCCCGGCCTGCGGCGTCAGCCCTGCTGGCGCCAGACGGGCTCGCCGTTGACCCAGGTCTCGCTGATATTGCGCTCGTCGCCGAGGGTCATCAGCACAAACAGCTGCTCGTAGATATCCTTACAGCGGCCGATGCGCAGCCGCTGCAAAGGGGTGGCTGCCGGGTCGATGACCACGAAGTCGGCCTCTTTCCCCGGCTGGAAATTGCCAATTTTATCGTCGAGGCGCAGGGCGTGCGCGCCGCCGAGGGTGGCGTGGTAAAAGGCCTCGCAGGCGGGCAGGCGATAGCTCTGTAGCTGCGCGACTTTATAGGCTTCCCCCAGCGTGCGCAGCATGCTGAAGGTAGTTCCCGCCCCCACGTCGGTGCCGATACCGATCCGCACCCGCTGCTGCCAGCTGGCGGGCAGGCGAAACAGGCCGCTGCCGAGGAACAGGTTCGAGGTCGGGCAGAAGGCCAGCGCGGAACCGGTCTCGTGCAGGCAGCGCCACTCCGCGTCGGCCAGATGAATACCGTGCGCAAACACGCTGCGCTCGCCGGTCAGCCGATAGTGGTGGTAGACGTCGAGATAGTGCTCATGCTCCGGCCACAGGCTTTTCACCCACGCCACCTCGTTGAGATTTTCGCTCAGATGGGTATGCAGCCAGGTGTCCGGAAATTCCTCCCTCAGCTGCTGAACGGCCGACAGCAGCTCCGGCGTGGAGGTGGGGGCAAAGCGCGGGGTAATGGCGTAGCCCAGGCGCCCGCGGTGGTGCCAGCGCTGGATCAGCTCGCGGGTTTGCCGGTAGCTCTGCGCCGCCGTCTCCGTCAGATAATCCGGCGCGTGGCGGTCCATCATCACCTTCCCGGCGAGGAGCCGCATATTCAGACGCAGCGCTTCGCTAAACAGCGCATCGACCGACTCAGGATGCAGCGTGCAGAAGACCAGCGCGGTGGTGGTGCCGTGGCTGAGCAGCTGGTTGACAAAAAACTGGGCGATCTCCGCGGCGTAGGCCTCATCCGCGAACTGGCTCTCCACCGGGAAGGTGTAGGCGGTGAGCCACTCCAGCCACTGTTCGCCGTACGCGCCGATCATCTCCGTTTGCGGATAGTGGACGTGGGCGTCGATAAAGCCCGGCAGCAGCAGCCGGCCGCGCAGGTCGGTATAGCCCCTGTGCGGGTGGAGAAACTGCTCTCCCTCCTGCCACGGCAGCAGCGTCTGGATCGTTCCGTCCTTAATAAACAGCACTCCGTCGGCAAGATAGCGCGCGTGACGGGCGATATCGTCAGCGCCGTCGGCGACCCGGGCAATATCAAAAAACGCCCCGCGAACTGCGGCGTCGTACGACCTGATGGTTTCCGTCATGTTGGCTCCCTGTTGCATCGCGCATTGAGCAAAATTTAAAGCAATATTGATGCCAGCCGTAGTGGGTGAGGGGTATGCCGCGCCGGCGGGCGCGGCCAGAGAGGGGAAATTACTCTTTCTGCGCCACGGCGCGGGCGTCATAGCGCGCGGTGGCGACGGCGGCGCGATCGTCGCGGGCAATCCAGCGGTAGGCGGCGCCGCTCAGGAACACGCCGATAAACCAGCTGAAGTTGGCAACCTCATGCAGGGCGGGGATAAAGCTGATAACCAGGCCGATAGCCACGGATGGCACCAGCGCGGCGATGGCCTTCGGGTTAAAGCCGTTGCGATACCAGTATTCTCCTTTCGGCGTGTCGTCAAACAGATCGTCAACCGAAACTTTCCCGCGCTTAATCAGGTAGAAATCAACCAGCAGAATGCCGAACAGCGGGCCGATAAACGCCCCCAGCACGTCGAGGGTGTAGTGGATAAGCTCCGGGGAGTTGAACAGGTTCCACGGAGTGAGCAGGATCGACCCCACCGCGGCGATCATGCCGCCGGTGCGGAAGCTGATTTTTTGCGGCGAGCAGTTGGAGAAGTCGAAGGCCGGGGAGACAAAGTTGGCGACGATGTTGATCCCGATGGTCGCGGTGATCATCGTCAGCAGGCCGATGGCCACCGCCAGGTCGTTACCCACGCGGCTCACGGTCTCGATCGGGTCGGTTATCATGCGGCCGAACAGCGACTGCGTCCCGGAGACAATCACCACGGTGACGATAGAGAACAGCAGGAAGTTAAACGGCAGGCCCCAGCGGTTGCCGCGGCGGATTTCGCCCATGCTTTTGCCATAGCGCGAGAAGTCGCCAAAGTTAAGCAGCGGGCCGGAGAAATAGGAGACCACCAGCGCGGTAGCGGTGATCATCTGCCAGGTTTGCTCCCCGGCGCTCAGCGACTTACTGGCGAGGGTAAAGGAGATCCCGTCGAAGCCGGTCTGGTATACAATCCAGCCCGCCAGCGCCAGCATCACCACGTAGACCGCCGGACCGGCGATATCAATAAAGCGCTTGATGGCGCTCATCCCGTGCCAGAACACCATCGCCTGCAGCAGCCACATGGTGGCGAAGCACAGCCAGCCGAGATGCGACAGCCCGAGGAAGCTGCCGGCGGTAAGCGTCGCCAGCGACGGCCAGAACTTGAGCAGCACCAGCATCAGGGCGTTGGCGGCCAGATAGGTCTGGATCCCGTACCAGGCAAAGGCGATAAGCCCGCGGATCACCGCCGGAATATTGGCGCCGAAGACGCCGAACGCCTGGCGGCAGATCACCGCGTAGGGCACGCCGGCCATCTGGCTGGGGCGGGCCACCAGGTTGGCGCACAGCTGAACGATACAGATGCCGACCAGCAGGCACAGCAGCACCTGCCAGCTGGCTAAGCCCAGAGTAAAGAAACTCGCCGCTACCACGTAGCCCCCCATGCTATGCACGTCCGACATCCAGAAGGAAAAGATGTTGTACCAGCTCCAGTTCTGATCGCGCGTCGGCGCCAGATCCTCATTGCACAGCCGTGGACTGTAGCCGGCGCTGGAGCCCGCGGCCTTAACCTGATGCGTATTTTGTGAATGTGGCATGAAACCTGCTCCTCTTGATGAAACCCCTGATATGGATTGCTGAGGCTGTTGCAGGAATTAGGCCAAAATAGTTAATCTTGTATGCAATACTTAATTTTTATGTATACAGTCTGATATCGAAACGTGAATACGGAGCCGGTTAATGAGTCACCAAAATCGTCTGCACGCCGCGCCAGGCCTGCAGGACAAGGATGAAGCCATCTATCAGGCGCTGATGACCGCCATCGTTGAACATCAGACTGCCGCCGGGCAGCAAGCTGCCGGAGGAGGCGCTGGCGGAGGTCTTTGGCGTCAGCCGCACCGGGATCCGCAAGGTGCTACAGCGACTCGCCGCTGTGCAAATGGTCACCCTGGCGCCCAAACGTGGTGCACAGGTTGCCAGCCCCACGGAGGAAGAGGCGCGGGATATTTTCCGTACGCGGGAGTTGCTGGAGGTGGCCAATCTGCCCGACGTGCTGGCCCGCTGCCGGCCGCCGCATCTGGCGGCGCTGGAGGCGATTATTCGCCAGGAGCAGCAGGCGCATGAAGCCTGCGATGGTCCGGCGGCGATCCGCTACTCCGCCGAATTCCATATTCAGCTGCAGGCGATCTCCGCTAACCAGGTGCTTACCGATATGGTAACCCGCCTGAGCCAACGCTCGTCATTAGCCATTGCGGCATGGGGTTCGCCGTGGCGCCAGGGCTGCCGCTGCGACGATCACGGGCAGCTGATCGGGCTGCTGCGCGCCGGGGATCTGCGGCCCCTGAGCGAGGCGCTGACCCACCACTTTGCCCATATTGTTGCCAGCCTGCGCTTTGACCGGGCGGGCGTTTCCCTGCCCGATTTCGCCCGGCTGTTTGCCGGCTACAAGGAGCCGTAATGTCTGCCTTTTGTATACAAGTGATTAATCCCAACACCAGCCGCGCCATGACCGAGACCATCGGCGCCGCCGCGCGGGCGGCGGCCGCGCCGGGAACCGAGATTCTGGCGGTCTGCCCGACGGAGGGGGTGCCCTCCATCGAAGGGCACTTCGATGAAGCCATCGCTGCGGTCGGGGTGCTCGAACAAATTAAGGCCGGGCGCCAGCAGGGCGTCGCAGGCCACGTGATCGCCTGTTTTGGCGATCCGGGGCTGCTGGCGGCGCGCGAGCTGGCGCAGGGGCCGGTTGTCGGCATCGCCGAAGCGGCGATGCATATGGCGACGCTGGTGGCCACCCGCTTTTCCATCGTCACCACGCTGCCGCGCACGCTGATTATCGCCCGTCACCTGCTGCACCAGTATGGCTTCTATCACCACTGCGCCGGGCTGCACGCCATCGATCTGCCGGTGCTGGCGCTGGAGGACGGCAGCGGGCGGGCGCAGGAGCTGGTGCGTCAGCGCTGCGTTCAGGCGCTGAAGGAGGATGGCTGCGGGGCGATTGTGCTGGGCTGCGGCGGGATGGCGACGCTGGCGCAGGAGCTCACTCGCGAGCTGCGCGTTCCGGTCATCGACGGCGTCAGCGCGGCGGTAAAAATGGTCGAGTCGCTGGTGGCGCTCGGCCTGTCGACCAGCAAGCAGGGGGACTTAGCTTTTCCGGAAGCGAAAGATTTAGGCGGCAGATTTCAGTCATTTAACGGATAGCGATTAGTGAAGAGGTGGGAGATGGATCAGCAGTCAGCGCTTTTTAATCAGGACTATCCTCGCGATCTGCGCGGCTACGCCGGCCAGACGCCGCGCGCGCCGTGGCCGCAGAACGCGCGTATCGCCGTACAGTTTGTTTTAAATTATGAGGAGGGAGCGGAGAACCACGTCCTGCACGGCGACGCGGGCTCCGAGCAGTTTCTCTCCGATATTATTGGCGCCGCCAGCTACCCTGACCGGCATATGTCGATGGACTCGCTGTATGAGTACGGTAGCCGCGCCGGGTTCTGGCGCATTCACCGCGAGTTCAGCCAGCGCGGGCTGCCGCTGACCGTGTTCGGCGTGGCGATGGCGCTGGCGCGGCATCCGGATATCGTGGCGGCGATCAGGGCCGCCGACTACGACGTGGTCAGCCACGGCTGGCGCTGGATCCACTATCAGCAGATGGATATCGAGACCGAGCGCGCGCACCTGCAGCAGGCGGTGCAGGTCTTAACCGATCTCTTCGGCAGGGCGCCCACCGGCTGGTATACCGGGCGCGACAGCCCCAACACTCGCCGGCTGGTGGTCGAACACGGCGGCTTTGATTACGACAGCGACTACTACGGCGACGATCTGCCGTTTTGGGTCGAGGTGCCGTGCGGCGACGGTTCGCGCAGGCCGCATCTGATCGTGCCCTATACCCTCGATACCAACGACATGCGTTTTGCTACCGCCCAGGGGTTCAATACCGCGGAGCAGTTTTATACCTACCTCAAAGATAGCTTCGACGTGCTGTATGAAGAGGGGAGCGAGGCGCCGAAGATGATGTCTATCGGCATGCACTGCCGCCTGCTGGGCCGGCCGGGGCGCTTTCGGGCCCTGCAGCGCTTCCTCGATTACGTCCAGCAGCATGAGCAGGTGTGGGTCTGCACCCGCCAGCAGATTGCCGACCGCTGGCGGGAGGCGTTTCCGTTTCGTCGCTAGCCGATGACCGGACCGGAGCCTGCTCCGGTCCGGTTGTACCGGCCGCGTTGGTTAGCTCATCAGGCTCACATGGGCGGCGACGATGCGCCAGCCGAAGGGAAAGCGCACCCAGGTCTGCTGCTGGCGGCCCACGCGATCGCTGCCCTCACGCGTGAACTCGGTGCTGCACACCGCGTAATCCTCGCCGAAGCTGACGATCACCGTGTGGCGCAGCTCGCGCTGGAGCCCGGCCGCCGGGCGGGCGGCGCGAAAGGCGCGGATTTCGTCGGCGCCGTAGAGATTCTCCCCGGCGCCGAGGCGCACGGTGCGTTTATCCTCCCAGAACAGCTCGTCGAGCACCGCGACGTTGTTGCTGACCAGCGCCTCTTCATAGCGATAAAAGGCGGCCGTGACCTCGGCCAGAACGCGAGGCCGGTTAATATTATCCTGATCGATCATGCTATTACCTCCGCAGGGCTGGCATCGGTAAGCCCCATCTCTTCCAGTACGCGCGCTGCCCGCAGGCAGGCCTGTTCATTAAACGGAGCGGCGATCAGCTGCAGGCCAATCGGCCGCCCGGCGGCGCTGCGCAGCGGCACCGTAGCGACCGGCAGCCCGACGAAGGAGATGGGCTGGGTGAGCATTCCCATGCTGGCGCGCACCGGCAGCATATGGCCGTTGATCTCCATCGTCTGCTCGCCGATGAGCGTGGCGCTGCGCGGCGTTGCCGGGGCGATCAGAATATCGGCGTGGGCAAACAGCGCCTGAAACGCCTGCCGGGCGTGGCGGCGAAAACGCTGGGCCTGAATATACCAGCTTCCCGGGATCATCGCCCCGGCCAGCAGCCGCTCCCGGGAGTGGGGTTCGAAGCGTTCCGGCTCGCGGCGCAGCGCCGGCAGGTAGTGATTGCCGCCTTCGGAGGCGCTGATGATAAACGCCGCCGAGCGGGAGAGCTCGGCCTCGGGGAACAGCAGCTCTTCACGAGCGTCGAGGGCCTGGGCCACCCGGACAACGGCGGCCCGCGCGTCGTCATCGCACCAGCGGCTAAAATAGCCGCCGAGCACCGCGCAGCGCAGGCCATCCAGACCGCGCGGCAGCAGGTTGCTGGCGCGTTCGCTGGGCTTATCGGCCTGGAAACCGTCGCCGGGATCGCGCCCCTGCAGCGCATCGTAGACCGCGGCGAGGTCGCCAACGCTGCGGGCTAAGGGGCCAATGTGGTCGAGGCTGGCGACGAACGGATGGCTGCCGGATCGCGACAGGCGGCCAAAGGTCGGCTTAAGGCCAAAAATACCGCATAAGGAGGCCGGTACGCGGATGGAGCCGTTGGTATCGCTGCCTAAGGCGAAGTGCACCAGCCCGGCCGCCACCGCCGCCGCCGAACCGCCGGATGAACCGCCGGCGATACGCGCCAGGTCATGGGGGTTACGCGTCGCGCCGTAGTGGCTATTTTCGGTGGTAAAGCCGTAGGCGTAGGCATCCATATTGAGCATCCCCGACAGCAGTCCGCCGGCGGCGTGCAGACTGGCGCACCGCCCAGCCGTCGGCGGCGGCGGGCGCGCGTTCGCTAAACAGCCGGGCGCCGGCGAGGGTGGTCTGCCCGGAGACATCGAACAGATTCTTCACCGCGTAGGGGACTCCGGCCAGCGGCGGCAGCGGCTGCTTGCCCCGGCGCAGGGTATCAATACTCTCCGCTTCGGCGAGCATTCGCGCTTCCGTCACCGTGGTCCAGGCGTTGATGTGCGGGTTGACCCGCGCAATGTCGTCGAGGGTCCGGCGCGCGATCTCCCGGGCGCTGAGCTCTCCGGCCTGCAGCGCGCGCTGGATCTCGCTAATCGTCATTTGGTTAAGCATCATGCTTTATACACTCCGGCGATCTCCAGGCGTTCATCAAGGGGGAAGGCCATCAGCGGTTCGGCCATGGCGGCGATGCGGCTGAACTGTAGCTGAAGCTCGGCGCGGCGGGCTTCATCCAGCTCCATCCCGAGGATCTGCTCCATTTGCGCCAGGTACGTGTTCCAGTCGAGCGTCACTTTTTGCATGCTGAACTCCTAATAACCGGCGGCTGAGCCGTTGCTGCGCGGATCGGATGCCCCTTCAAGCAGGCCATTCGGATGACGGACGATGGCGCCGGCGTGGCCCATGACCTCGCTGAAATCGTCGAGCACGTCGACCTCATGCCCCAGCGCCTGCAGATGGGCGATGCTCTGCAGCGTAAAGCGGCCCTCCAGCTTCAGCGAGTCGGAGGTTTGTCCCCATGTCCGCCCCAGCAGCCAGCGCGGCCGGGAAATGCTCTCCTGCAGCGGCACCCCCTGCAGGACGTAGCGGGTGAAAAGGGCGGCCTGAGTTTGCGGCTGGCCGTCGCCGCCCATCGAACCGTACACCATCACCCGGCCATCGCTGAGGCGGGCCGCCGCCGGGTTAAGGGTGTGGAACGGCTGCTTGCCGGGAGCCAGCGCCAGCAGGTGCTGCGGATCGAGGCTGAACGAAGCGCCGCGGTTCTGCCAGACAATCCCGCTCTCCGGCAGCACCACGCCGCTGCCGAACTCATGGTAGATGCTTTGAATAAAGGAGACCGCCAGCCCGCTGCTGTCCATGACCCCCATCCACACCGTATCGCCAGGCCCCTTGCCGGCGCCCCACGGGGCGGCCCGCCGATCGCTGATCCGCCCGGCCATCGCCTGCAGCGCCTCGGGTTCGAGCAGACTCTGGATATCGACATCAAGGTGGCGCGGGTCGGTGATATGGGCGTCGCGCAGGCTAAAGGCCAGCTTGGTCGCCTCAACGATGCGGTGTACGGTCAGGGCCTCATCGGCCTCGGCCATCGCCAGGCGATCGGTCATGCCGAGAATCGCCAGCGACACCAGCCCCTGGGTCGGCGGCGCCAGGTTCCACAGCTCGCCGTGCTGATGCGTAAGTTTCAGCGGCGCAGGGCGGCGGGCGCGATGCTGCCGGAGGTCGTCGAGGGTAATGGGCAGTCCGTACTGCGCCATACCATCGGCCAGGGTTGCGGCCAGCGGGCCGCGATAGAAGCTATCCAGCCCCTCATCGACCAGCCGTCTGAGGGTGTTGGCCAGCGCCGGTTGACGAAAGCGGCTGCCGGCGACCGGCGGCTGGCCGTCGATCAGAAAGGTCCCGGCAAACCCCGGCAGTTCGCGAAGTTCATCAAGCTTGCCGGCGGTGGCGCTGGCCTGGGATTCGGTGACCGGAATACCGCCGCTGGCGTAGCCGATAGCATCTTCCAGCAGGCGCGTCAGCGGCAGCGCTTTTCCGCTCAGGGATCGCGACACCCGCAGCGCTTCGTCCCAGCCGCTGACGGTGCCGGCGACGGTCAGCGCGGCGCGCGGGCCGCGGTGCGGGATCTGCCGCAGGTCGGAATAGGCGCTCAGCGTTGCTCCCGAGCCCGCCGCGCCGCTGGCGTCGATCGCGATCGGTTCCCCTTCCGGCGGCACGATAAGCCAGAAGCCGTCGCCGCCGAGCCCGTTCATATGGGGATAAACTACGGCGATGGTGGCCGCCGCGGCGACCATCGCTTCGATTGCGCTGCCGCCTTCGCGCAGCACGGCGAGCGCGCTTTGGCTCGCCAGGTGATGGGGGGCGACCGCCATCCCCCGGGTGGATACATGACTGTGCATTCGTTGTCCTCGTGACGCGATGTATTCTTTCAGAGTGCAAAAGCCGTTCCACTTCTGAACCCAAAGTTTCATTCCCTGCCGCCGACGCTGTTTTCCGCACTGGCACGCATCGTGAAAGGAAGGAGATGCAACGTTATGTGCGCTGCTGGCCGGGCATATATAGCGAAAACCGCGGCGGACGCATCGCCAGCGCTGAGTATCACGGGTATAGTTTGGTGAAACAAAAGTTACAGGGGCCTTATGCAACAGCTTGATGAACGACTGAAAGGGCAGTACGCCGCCCTGTCGCCCCAGGAGCAGCGGGTGGCGGATTTTATTTTCGATCACTTCGATGACCTGATTAGCTATAACAGCGCCGAGCTGGCGCAGCTGAGCGGGGTGTCGAAGGCGACGGTGAGCCGCCTGTTCAAGCGGCTGGGGTATGAGAAGTATAAGGATATGCGCGACGAGCTGCGTACCCTGCGCCAGAGCGGGATGCCGCTGACCGATAACCGCGACGCGGTGCAGGGCAACACGCTGCTGGCGCGCCATTATAAGCAGGAGATGGCCAACCTGACCCAGTGGGTCAACGCTCTCGACGCGCGCCAGTTTGCCGAAGCGATTAACGCGATGGTCACCGCCGAGCGGGTGGCTATCATCGGCATGCGCAACGCTTATCCGGCGGCGCTACACCTGCGCCAGCAGCTGCTGCAGGCGCGTGGTCAGGTGCAGGTGCTGCCGCAGCCGGGGCAAAGTTTAAGCGAGGAACTGGTGGATCTGTCGGCCAGAGATGTGGTGGTGGTGATGGCCTTTCGCCGCCGCCCGCGGCTTATTCGCCCGCTGCTGCAGCAGCTCCAGGCCAGCGGCGTTCCGGTGCTGCTGATGTGCGAGCCGCAGGCGCACGGCCTGTTCCCGCTGGCCCGCTGGCAGCTCTGCGCGCCGCTCGATAGCGTCTCGGCCTACGATAGCTATGCGTCGGTCAACAGCCTGATCAATCTGCTGGCCAACGCCTTTTTGCATGAGATCCTCGATAAAGGTCGCCCGCGCATTCACGAAATCGCCACCCTTTATCAGCAGCTGGACGAGCTCGAACAGCGATAATGGGGCGTCAGTCTGGTGCTTTGCATTATTTTGGTGCGTATTTACGCCGGTGAGAGAGGGCGATATTTCCCCGCTTTCTCTCTATTTTCCTTGTTTAATCGCTAGTTAATGGCGCCTTCCGCGTTGGGGTCGGCGTAACGTATATCTGGCACATTAGTTGCAAAAGTTTATTTAAAGAATCTTTTGTTTCATACTAACGTAACGGGTAAACATCATGAAAAAACTGTTGATCGCACTGGCCGGGGCCGCCTGTCTGTTCACGCAAATGAGCGCGGCCAAAGCCGACCAGCTGCAGGATATCGAAAAGCGCGGCGTTATCCGTATCGCGGTGCCGCAGGATTTCCCGCCGTTTGGCTCGGTGGGTACCGATCTTCAGCCCCAGGGCTATGACATCGATATGGCGCGCTATCTGGCGAAGCAGATGAAGCTCAAGCTGCAGCTGGTGCCGGTAACCAGCGCCAACCGGGTGCCTTACCTGCAAACCGATAAGGTCGATCTGGTGATCTCCAGCCTCGGCAAGAATGCCGAACGTGAGAAGGTGATTGATTTCAGCCGTGCCTACGCGCCGTTCTTCCTCGGCGTCTTCGGACCGAAGGGGCAGGAGCTGAAGGACGCGGCGGCGCTGAGCGGGAAAACCGTCGGCGTTACCCGCGGCGCGGTGGAGGATATGGTGCTGAGCGAGCTGGCGCCGAAAGAGGCGCAGATCAAGCGCTACGAGGATAACAACACCACGCTGTCGGCCTACCTCTCCGGGCAGGTGCAGTACCTGGCGACCGGTAACCTCGTGGTGGCGGCGATCTCCCGGCAAAATGCGCAGAAGGCGCCGGTCGCGAGCTTTATGCTGAAGGATTCGCCGTGCTTTATCGGCCTGAAAAAGAACGAGCCGGCGCTGAAGGAGAAGGTGGACGCGCTGATTGAGCAAGGGGTTAAGGACGGCACGCTCAACGCGCTGTCGCAGCAGTGGCTGAAGGCGCCGCTGCCCGCAGGCTTTGGCGCATAGGTCCCGGAATGACGGAACAACTTCATTTTTCTGCACTCTGGCCGCACTGGCCAGAGCTGCTGGCAGGGCTGTGGGTGACCGTGCAGCTGACGGCTCTGGCGACGGCGGGGGGCCTGGCGCTGGGCATTCTCGGCGCCGCGATTCGCAGCGGGCGTCCGACGTGGTTTAGCCGCATCTGGGGCGGCTACGTGGAGTCGATTCGCAATACGCCGTTCGTGGTGCAGCTGTTTTTTATCGTCTTTGGCCTGCCCAATTTAGGCTTAAAGATGACCGCCGGCGAGGCCGCGCTGCTGGCGATGGTGGTTAACCTCGGGGCTTACAGTACCGAAATCGTGCGCGCCGGGATTCAGGTTACTCCCAGGGGGCAGTGGGAGGCCGGGCGCGTGCTGGGGCTTAGCCGCACGCAGACCTTTATTCAGGTGGTTCTGCCGCCGGCGCTGCAGCGGATTTATCCGGCGCTGGTGAGCCAGTGCATCATCGTGATGCTGGGATCGTCGGTAGTGTCGCAGGTTTCCTATGAGGAGCTGACCTTCGCGGCGAACCTGATCCAGTCGCGCACCTTCCTCAGCTTTGAGGTCTATCTGGTGACGACGGGGATCTACCTGGCGCTGTCGATAACAATGCGTCAGCTGCTGATGGCGGCGGGGCGAAAATGGCTGGGAGTACAGGCATGATGGCCACCTTTACCGACTGGGACATTATCCGCAATCTGCTGCTGGCCGGGCGCTGGACGGTGCTGCTGTCGCTGGCGGCGTTTCTCGGCGGGGCGCTGGTGACGCTGCCGCTGCTGCTGCTGCGTCTGACCGGCGGGCGGCAGGTTAAGCGGCTGATCCGCGGCTACGTCGAGCTGTTCCAGGGCACGCCGCTGTTAATGCAGCTGTTCCTGGCCTTCTTCGGCGTGGCGCTGTTCGGCATCGACGTCTCGCCGTGGACCGCCGCGTCGCTGGCGCTGACCTTCTACACCAGCGCTTTTTTGCTCGATATCTGGTTCGGCAGCATCCGCGCCCTGCCGAAAGGGCAGTGGGAAGCCTCGCGCTGCCTCGGGCTGAGCTTCGCCCAGACGCTGTATCGCGTGGTGGCGCCGCAGGCGCTGCGCATCGCCATCGCCCCGACGGTGGGCTTCGCGGTGCAGGTGGTCAAAGGCACCGCCCTGGCGTCGATTATCGGCTTCGTCGAGCTGACCAAAGCGGGCACGATGCTGACTAACGTCACCTACCAGCCGTTTAAGGTCTTTGCGCTGGTGGCGCTGGGCTACTTCATTCTGTGCTACCCGCTGTCCCGCTACAGCCGCTATCTGGAGAACAAATTCAATGCCTCTCATCACCATTAATCAGATGCAGAAGTACTACGGCGACAACCACGTGCTCAAGGGCGTCGATCTGGATATCGATATGGGCGAGGTGATCTCGATTATCGGCCGCAGCGGCTCGGGGAAAAGCACGCTGCTGCGCTGCATCAACGGCCTGGAAGGGTATCAGGACGGCAGCATTAAGCTCGGCGGGATGACCATTACCGACCGCGATTCGCAGGCCCGCGAGATCAGCCGTTCCATCGGGATGGTGTTCCAGAACTTTAACCTGTTCCCGCACATGACGGCGCTGGAAAACGTGATGCTGGCCCCGCGGCGGGTGCTGAAAAAGAGCGCCGCCGAGTGCCGCGAGCTGGCCCGGCAGATGCTGGAAAAAGTGGGGCTCGGCGACCGCCTGGACTACTATCCGGCCAATCTTTCCGGCGGCCAGCAGCAGCGGGTAGCGATTGCCCGGGCGCTGGCGATGTCGCCGAAGGTTCTGCTGTGCGACGAGATCACCTCGGCGCTGGACCCCGAGCTGGTTGGCGAAGTGCTCAAGGTGCTTGAACAGCTGGCCGCCGAAGGGATGACGCTGATCCTCGTCACTCATGAAATGAATTTTGCCCGGGAAGTGGGCGACCGCGTGGTGTTTATGCATCAGGGGCGCGTCTGGGAACAGGGCGACAGCAAAACGCTGTTTGCCAACCCGCAGACTCTCGAGCTGAAGCAGTTTATCTCCTCCGTGCGCGGCCTGAATTAAGCGTCTGGCCCTATTCGCCGTTTTGCACCGCGGCGCGGCCCGAAATCCGCACGTACTACCTGTACGCTCCGGTTTTTCCGCGCTGTCCGTGTTCGAACTGCCTGCAATAATTACGCCTACCGGGATAGGCATACTAAGGAATGTAAGATGGATATCGCTCAGTTTTCGCAAATCAACCCGCCGCCGCGCCTGCTGATGGGGCCGGGGCCGATCAACGCCGACCCGCGCGTGCTGCGCGCCATGTCGAGCCAGCTTATCGGTCAGTATGACCAGGCGATGACCCACTATATGAACGAAGTGATGGCCCTGTATCGCGGCGTGTTTCGCACCGATAACCGCTGGACGATGCTGGTGGACGGCACCTCGCGCGCGGGCATTGAGGCGATTCTGGTCTCCGCTATTCGTCCCGGCGACAGGGTGCTGGTGCCGGTATTCGGCCGCTTTGGCCACCTGCTGTGTGAAATCGCCCGCCGCTGCCGCGCCGAGGTCCATACCATTGAGGTGCCGTGGGGCGAAGTCTTCACCCCTGACCAAATTGAAGAGGCGATCAGGCGCGTCCGCCCGCGCCTGCTGTTAACGGTGCAGGGCGATACCTCCACCACCATGCTGCAGCCGCTGGCCGAGCTGGGCGAAATCTGCCGCCGCTACGACGTGCTGTTCTATACCGACGCCACCGCGTCGCTGGGCGGTAACGCCCTCGAAAGCGACGCCTGGGGGCTGGATGCGGTATCGGCGGGGATGCAGAAGTGCCTGGGCGGCCCGTCCGGCACCTCGCCCGTCACCCTCAGCGCACGAATGGAAGAGGTGATACGCCGCCGCAAATGCGTGGAGGAGGGGATTCGCACCGACGCCCATCTCGACGGCGTTGATGAGGCGATCTACTCCAACTACTTCGATCTCGGCATGATCATGGATTACTGGGGGCCGGAGCGCCTGAATCACCATACCGAGGCCACTTCGGCGCTGTTCGCCGCCCGCGAATGCGCCCGCCTGATCCTTGAGGAGGGGTTGGACAACGGCATTGCCCGGCACAAGCTGCACGGCGATGCGCTGCTGAAGGGGATCCAGGCGATGGGGCTGGAGACCTTCGGCGACCTGCGGCACAAGATGAACAACGTGCTGGGGGTGGTTATCCCGCAGGGGATCAACGGCGACCAGCTGCGTAAAATCATGCTCGACGATTTCGCCATCGAGATCGGCACCTCGTTCGGCCCGCTGCACGGCAAGGTATGGCGTATCGGCACGATGGGCTATAACGCGCGCAAAGATTGCGTGATGACCACCCTCAGCGCTCTGGAGTCGGTGCTGAATCACCTCAAATTTGCCACCACTCAGGGCGCCGCGATGCAGGCGGCGTGGGACCACTACCGCAGCGAGACGCCGCAATGAGCCAGGCGGTACGCCAGCAGGCGGAGTGGGCGCAGGCCGCGGCGCGGGTGATGGCGCGGGCCGACGAGCTGGCGGCGATCAGCGAAAGCGCGGATGCCCTGACCCGGGTTTATCTGTCGCCGCAGCATCTGCAGGCCAACCAGCAGGTCGCCCGCTGGATGACCGAGGCCGGGATGCGCGTCTGGCAGGATAGCGTCGGCAATATTTGCGGACGCTACGAAGGGGAGCGGGAAGGAGCCGCGGCCATTCTGTTAGGTTCGCATCTCGATACCGTGCGCAACGCCGGGCGCTACGACGGCATGCTGGGAGTGCTGACGGCGATCGAGGTCGTACACCGCCTCCATCAGCAGGGCCGTCGTCTGGCGAAAGCCGTTGAGATTGTCGGCTTCGGCGATGAGGAGGGGACGCGCTTCGGCATTACTCTGCTCGGCAGCCGGGGTTTGACCGGCACCTGGCCCGAGGGCTGGCTGGCGCAGACCGATGCCGAAGGCGCCAGCGTGGCGCAGGCGATGGTCCAGGCCGGGCTCGATCCGACGCGGATCGCGCTCGCCGCCCGCCGGGTAGAGGAGATTGCCGCCTACCTCGAGCTGCATATCGAGCAGGGGCCGTGCCTCGAACAGGAGGGGCTGGCGCTGGGCGTGGTTGAGGCCATCAACGGCGCGCGCCGCCTGAATTGCCGCTTTACCGGCGAGGCGGGCCACGCGGGGACGGTGCCGATGAGCCATCGCCGGGATGCGCTGGCCGCCGCCGCCGAATGGATGACGCTGATTGAGAGCCGCACCCGCCAGCGGGGAGGCAACCTCGTGGCCACGGTAGGCACCCTGCACTGCGCGCCGGGGGCGGTCAACGTGATCCCCGGCGAGGTGACGTTGAGCCTTGATATTCGCGGCCCGCAGGAGGGGCCGTTAGAGGCGCTGCTGGGCACGCTGCTCGACGATGCGCGGACGATTGCCGGCCGCCGCGGCCTGCAGTTTGGCTCCGAGGAGTTCTACCGGATTGCGGCCACCGCCTGCGATGAGCGGCTGCAGCAGGTGCTGAGCGCGGCCGTGTGCCGGGTACAGGATCGTTCCCTGGCGCTGCCGAGCGGCGCCGGGCACGACGCCATCGCGATGGCCGAACGCTGGCCGGTAGGGATGCTGTTTGTTCGCTGCAAGGGCGGCGTCAGCCATCATCCGGCGGAGTCGGTGACGGCGGTGGACGTTGCCCTGGCGATCGCCGCGTTTAGCCAGGCAACCCTGGCGTTGAGCGATATGACCTGACGCTCTTTCCCGCTTCGACAGTAGAAGCAATGGGGATTTGCAATAAAATTAGCACTAAATGCTAAAAATGCCGCAGGCGATCGCTATACCATCCGCGGCACTGACCTCGTCGCCATGGATTGGTAGTCAGTTGGAAACATTCCGCGGGGTCAGTCCACTCTCTTTATCCGCCGTTATAGCCACTTCACGCCACCTTATTTATGCGCCTGCAACGCGGCTTTTTGCTGCGCCGAATCTCATCGGGCTGCTATGCTGCGTTTTGCGAGAGACAACGTTGTTTGAGAGACATGCCAATGCCTGATTTACAAAAACATTTGCCTCCCAGAGCCGCGCTGGCCACCTCCCGGTTTAACCTGCTGCCCGCGCTATTGGTGATTATCGCCGTTTCGGCGCTCTGTATTTTCATCTCGCAACCCTTAGGCCCCTGGCGCGTGATATTTGCCAACTCCGGACTCTATATCGATCTGCTGGCCCTGCTGTTTCTGGTGTTTATGCTGTGGAATTCGGCAAAAGTCAGAATGAGCCACGTGGCGATTAACTGGGTGCGCTACGGGCTGCTGCTGTGGATCGCCGGCGGCACCTTCGACTTAATGGATGAGATTTTCGTCCAGCCGCGATGGATGGGCTACTACTGTGAAGACCTGCTGCGTCTGTTGGGTATGCTTCTGACCACGATCGGGATCTACAAAATTATCGATCGCATTAACATTCTCTACGTCGACGCGCGATCGCAATCGCTTAAAGATGAATTAACCCAGCTGCCGAACCGACGCTTCTTTATCGATAGCATTCGCGAAAAGCAGGGCCATCAGCTGGCGCTGATGATTCTCGATATCGATTTCTTCAAGAAAATAAACGACACCTACGGTCACCTGGCGGGCGACGAGGTGCTGTTTGCGCTCGGCAAGCAGCTGGCAAAATTAACCAGCGATAAAATACAGCCGGCGAGGATTGGCGGCGAGGAGTTCGCCATTATCGTTGACGGGATGTCGCCTGACGAGGTGCGGAGCCTGGCGCAGTCGATTCTGGAGAACGTGCGCACCATTCTGATTAACAGCGACTACCCGCTGTCGGTAAGCATCGGCGTCGGCATGCGCGGCCGCGATGAGCCGCAGGACGCGTTTATCAAGAAAGTGGATGAAGCGCTGTACAAGGCGAAAAACAACGGCCGCGGCCGGGTGGAGTGGGCCGCTGAGTGAGACGTGCGGTCGCATAAACAGCGCTCTCGCCAGCGATAGCGGCTGGCGGGAAAATAGCCTTAATATAGAAAGCTCCCCGCATCATTATCCAAAGGATAACTTAAGGATTTTTGTATGCCTGTTATACTCAGGGTCAACGGTTTCAGGTTCTTTTTTTACTCAAATGAGGGCAATCCGCTCGAACCTGCACCTATTCATGTGATGAAAGCAGGTAATGAAGCAAAGTTCTGACTGGCTCCTTCTGTTGATCTGGCCAGCAATGATGGATTTGACGCCAGAGTATTAAAAGAGCTGGCTGGGGTTGTTGAAGATAACCAAACGTTGTTTCTGGAGGCCTGAAATGACTATTTCAGCTAAGAGCGTCAGCTTCGATGAATCCACTATGTGGGTGAAACTCAGCGATGCCAGGATAATCGGGGTGCCGCTGGCATGGTTTCCTCGTCTGCTTCATGCTTCTGTGGAACAGTTGAATAACTATGAGCTGAGCCCTCGCGGTATTCACTGGGATGCGCTGGATGAAGATATTTCTGTCGCAGGTCTGCTTGATGGTCGTGGTGATGTGACTCACCGGCCTCACAAAGTGGCTTGACGCTTATTATCACGCCGAAACGCTGACCTTCCGGTCGGCGTTATTTTTCATTTGAGGAAAATCAGTTGTTAATTGAGCGAATGTGGGGGAATTTCGCACAGTGAGGCCTGTTCTATCACCATACGGGAAATTTCCGGATGAAATTTCAACCTCGTTGTAAGACCCTTACTGCTGTTCTACTGCTGTTCTACTGCTGTTCTACTGCTGTTTTTGCTGTCCGGCTGTTCCTCTTCACCCCAGAAACTACAGCCGCGCGATGCCGCTGTACCCACGCCTTCTGTCACCGTCACTCTCAATGTTTAGGCCCTCGCTCCTGATGAATATGTCCGAACGCCGGAGGTGGTTCGTTATGACCGTTACCTGCTGGTCAGCACGGATTTAAGCTGGCGTTCGGTGAATCGGAGCTTACGCATAGCGCTCTTCTCAGGAGACGTAATTGGTATGATGGAATATATCCATAAGTGAATAGTTCGTTCAGGCGGGATACTTACAAATGCGGTAGCTGTGCACCTTTGGCAGCAGATATCGTCACTGCGTGCCTACGGTTCGCCCGGGGCTACCGTTCATCGCGGTAGTCCCGGGCGTCGGGCGTGCTGCCCATTCGGCAGCGGACTCCCACTTAACGCAGAATAGCCTGACAAATCGCCTCGCTGACCTGCTGAGTCGAGGCTGCGCCTTGCATATCCGGCGTTTTGGGCCCGATGGCGATAACCTGCTCAATCGCTGCCAGAATACCGTTATGTGCCGCTTCGTAGCGCGCGTCGCCCGCGCCGAGGAAATCAAGCATCATCGCCCCGGCCCAGATAGTCGCTATCGGGTTGGCGATATTTTTGCCGTAAATATCCGGGGCCGAGCCGTGGACCGGCTCAAATAGCGACGGGAAGGTGCGCTCGGGATTAAGGTTCGCCGAAGGGGCGATACCGATGGTGCCGGTACAGGCCGGGCCGAGGTCGGAGAGAATGTCGCCAAACAGGTTGGAGCCGACCACCACGTCAAAGCGCTCGGGCTGTAGCACGAAGCGGGCGCAGAGGATATCGATATGCTGCTTGTCCCAGCGGATCTCCGGGTAGTTCTGCGCCATCGCCTCAACCCGCTCGTCCCAGTAAGGCATGCTGATGGCGAGACCGTTGGACTTGGTCGCCGAGGTGAGGATTTTGCGCGGCCGGCTTTGCGCCAGCTCAAAGGCGTAGCGCAGAATGCGGTCGACGCCGCGGCGGGTGAACACCGACTCCTGAATCACCACCTCGTGCTCGGTGCCCGGATTCACGCGCCCGCCAAGGGACGAGTATTCGCCTTCGGTATTCTCACGCACCACGTAGAAATCGATATCACCGGCCTTTTTCCCCGCCAGCGGGCAGGGCACGCCGGGGAACAGGCGCACCGGGCGCAGGTTGACGTACTGATCGAACTCGCGGCGAAACTTCAGCAGCGATCCCCACAGGGAGACGTGATCCGGTACGGTATCGGGCCAGCCGACGGCGCCGAAATAGATGGCATCGAACTCTTTGAGTTGAGCATGCCAGTCGTCCGGCATCATTTTGCCGTGGTGGGTATAATATTCGCAGCTCGCCCACTCAATCTGCTCAAAACTCAGCGCCAGATCCCAGCGTTCGGCCGCGGCCTGTAAGACGCGAATACCTTCAGGCAAAACTTCTTTACCAATACCGTCACCGGGGATGGCGGCAATGCGCCAGGTTTTCTTCATATCGGTTCTCACTTATTAGCGTTCGGAATTGACTTCCCCCTTATCCTATAATTGACTGGTTCATAATTAATCACGCTAACTGGTGAAACATAAAACACAGATCATGAATAATCTGCCGCTGCTAAATGATTTACGCGTGTTTATGCTGGTTGCCCGCCGCGCCGGTTTTGCCGCCGTCGCCGAAGAGCTGGGGGTCTCTCCGGCCTTCGTCAGCAAGCGAATTTCCCTGCTTGAGCAGACCCTGAACGTGGTGCTTTTACACCGCACCACGCGGCGGGTCACCATCACCGAGGAGGGGGAGCGCATCTACGAATGGGCGCAGCGCATTTTGCAGGATGTCGATCAGATGATGGACGAACTCTCCGACGTCCGTCAGGTCCCGCAGGGTACGCTGCGCATTATCAGCAGCTTTGGCTTTGGCCGACGGGTGGTGGCTCCCGCCCTGTCGGCGCTGGCCTCGCAGTACCCTCAGATGGAGCTGCGCTTTGATGTCGAAGACCGGCTGGTGGATCTGGTCAACGAAGGCGTGGATTTAGATATTCGGGTGGGGGACGATATTGCTCCGAACCTGATTGCCCGCAAGCTGACGAGCAATCACCGCATTCTCTGCGCCTCGCCGGGCTTTCTGGCGCGTTATCCGCAGCCTAAACAGCTCAGCGATCTGGCGGCCTTGCCGTGCCTGGTGATTAAAGAGCGCGATCGGCCCTTCGGCGTGTGGCAGCTGCAGGGTAAAGAGGGGGAAAGGGCGATTAAGGTCACCGGCCCGCTGTCGTCGAACCACGGCGAAATTGTGCATCAGTGGTGCCTTGACGGTCAGGGGATCGCTTTACGCTCCTGGTGGGACGTGAATGAAAATATCGCCAGCGGTCATTTGGTTCACCTGCTGCCGGACTATTACCAGCCCGCCAACGTCTGGGCGGTATACGTGTCGCGGCTGGCGACCTCAGCTAAAATTCGCGCTACCGTGGAGTTTTTGCGCCACTATTTTCAGCAGCACTATCCGCAGCAGCGTATCGTCAGCGACGAGGCGAAATAGCCGGCGGCGCAGGCCGCCGGCCGAGAGCGCTACGGGCGAGTCACGTTTTGCAAAATAGCCAGCGCGCTGGCGAACTGCGGGTCCGGGATGGTCAGCGGATAGAGGAAGCGGATCACGTTGCCGTACTGGCCGCAGGTCAGCAGCAGCAGGCCCTGCTCCAGCGCCCGGCGCTGGATCGCCTGCGCCAGCGCTGCCGAAGGTTCGCCGCTCGCCGGGTCAACGAACTCGGCGGCAATCATCGAACCCACGCCGCGCACTTCCGCCAGCCCCGGACACCAGGCTTTTGCCTCTTCCAGCGTTGCAGCCAGGCGTTCGCCGAGAGCCTGCGCGCGGGCGCACAGACCCTCTTTATCAATAATATTCAGCACCGCGTGGGCGGCGGCCACCGCCAGCGGGTTACCGGCATAGGTGCCGCCTAATCCGCCCGGCGCCGGCGCGTCCATAATCTGCGCGTTGCCGACCACCCCGGAGAGCGGCATGCCGCCCGCCAGGCTCTTCGCCATGGTCATCAGATCCGGCTTGTCGGCATAGTGATCCATCGCGAACAGCTTGCCGGTACGGGCAAAACCGCTCTGTACCTCATCGGCGATCATCACGATGCCGTGCTCGTCGCAGAGGCGGCGCACGGCGGCGACCAGCTCTTTAGGCGCGACGTTAAAACCACCTTCGCCCTGTACCGGTTCAAAAATAATCGCCGCCACCTGTTTGGCTTCAATATCGGCCTTAAACAGACGCTCGATGGCGGTTATCGCATCCTGAGTGGTAACGCCGTGCAGGGCTGACGGATAGGGGACGTGGTAGACGGAGCCGGGGAACGGCCCGAAGCCCAGCTTATAGGGGGCTACTTTACCGGTCAGCGCCATCGTCATGTAGGTGCGGCCGTGGAAGCCGCCGCCAAAAGCGATCACCCCGGGCCGTCCGGTATGGGCGCGGGCAATTTTAATCGCGTTTTCTACCGCTTCGGCGCCGGTAGAAAAGAAGGCGGTCTTGGCCGGACCGCGCACCGGCGCCAGCTCGTTAAGCTTCTCGGCCAGCGCGACGTAGCTCTCGTAGGGCACAATCTGGTAGGCGGTATGGGTAAACTGCTGCAGCTGCTGCTGTACGGCGGCGACCAGCTCCGGATGGCGATGCCCGGTATTCAGCACGGCGATGCCGGCGGCAAAGTCGATGTAATCCCGACCTTCGACGTCGGTCAGGGTGGCGTTTTGCGCCGATTGGGCAAAGAAGTTGCACATCACGCCCACGCCGCGCGGGGTTGCTGCAAGACGACGCTGATGAAATTCGCTGTTGTTCATGTTTCACACCTTTTTAGCAAAAATTAATGACGTTGACCGGCGCGGGGGATTACACCCCGAGGCGATCGCGCAGGCTGTAGTAGGCGGCACCCATCGCGGTGAACGGAATGCGCAGGCTGCGCCCGCCCGGGAACGGATAGTGCGGCAGTTTGGCGAAGGCGTCGAAGCGCTCGGCGTCGCCGCGCAGCAGTTCGGAAATTAGCCTGCCGGCGAGATGCGTACAGGTCACGCCGTGGCCGCTGTAGCCCTGCATGTAATAAATGTTCTTATCGAGACGGCCGAACTGCGGCATCCGCGACAGGGTCAGCAGGAAGTTGCCGGTCCAGCGATAGTCGATCTTCACCCCCTTCAGCCTGCGGGAAGGTTTTCAGCAGCTTGGGCATAATCAGGCGCTCGACGTCGTCCGGGTCCCGGGCGCCGTACACCACGCCGCCGCCGTAGAGCAGGCGGTTATCGCCGGTTAAGCGGTAGTAATCCAGCAGGTAGTTGCAGTCCTCCACGCAGTAGTTCTGTGGGATCAGCGAACGCGCCACCTCGTCGGAGAGCGGCTCGGTGGTGACCACCTGGGTGCCGCAGGGCATGCTGCGCTTCGCCAGCTCCGGCTCGAGCTTATCGCCGAGATAGGCGTTACCGGCGACGATAACGTAGCGCGCGGTGACCTGACCGCGGGCGGTGCTGACCACCGCCGGGCTGGTGTGCTGGATCTGCGTGACCGGCGAGCGCTCGTACACCCGGCCGCCGTTGAGGCGGATAGCGTCCGCTTCACCGATGGCCAGATTCAGGGGATGAATATGACCGCCGCTGTGGTCGAGCAGCGCGCCGGTGTAGCGGTCGCTGTTGACTTCGCGACGGATAGCGGCGGCGTCCAGCAGCTCCAGCTGGTTATTGCCGTAGCGCTCCCAGTTCTCTTTTTGCTCCTCCAGCGTCTCCAGCTGCTTATGGTTCATCGCCACGAACAGGCCGCCGGGGCGGTAGTCGCAGGCAATCTGATAGCGCGCGATGCGTTCGCGGATAATATCGCCGCCTTCAAACATCATGCTGCCCAGCATTTTTGCCGCATCCGGGCCGTAGGTGCGTTCAATCACGTCGATGTCGCGGCTGTAGGAGTTAACCAGCTGGCCGCCGTTGCGGCCGCTGGCGCCGAAGCCGATGCGCGCGCCTTCCAGCAGCACCACGTCGTAGCCCAGTTCCGCAAGATGCAGGGCCGAGGAGAGGCCGGTATAGCCGCCGCCGACGACGCAGACGTCGCAGCTGATGGATTCATCCAGCGTCGGGAACGGCTCATAGGCGTTGGCGCTGGCGGCGTAATAGCTGGTGGTATGTTCGGTCATGATTAGGACTCCAGAGCAATCCAGATGGTTTTCAGTTCGGTGAATTTTTCCAGCGCATGCAGGGACTTATCGCGTCCGTTTCCGCTCTGCTTGTAGCCGCCAAAAGGTACGGTCATATCGCCATCGTTATAGTTGTTGACGAAGACCGAGCCGGCCTTCAGGCGGCGGCTCAGGCGGTGGGCGCGGGAGAGATCGCGGGTCCACACCGCGGCGCCGAGGCCATAGCTGCTGTCGTTGGCCAACTGCAGCGCCTGTTCCTCGGTTTTAAAGCGGGTCACCACCAGCACCGGGCCAAAGATCTCTTCCCGGCTAATGGGCGAGGCGGGATCGACGTCGACAAAAATGGTTGGCCCAATGGCCGCCGGCCACGGGTTTTTGCGCCCGTCGAGCAGCAGGGTGCTGTTACTCTCTCCGGCGCGAATAAAGCTATGAACGCTGTCGGCGTGGGTGTTATCGATAAGCATGCCCATCGTGGTGTTGGGATCGAGCGGGTTGCCCGGCTGCCAGAGGCTCGCCTGCTCCTGCAGACGCGCGAGAAACTCGTCGGCGATGCTCTCTTCGACCAGCAGACGAGTGCCGGCGATGCACACCTGGCCCTGGTTGTAGAAGATGCCGCCGGCGGTGGCGTTCACCGCTTTTTGCAGATCGGGGCAGTCGGCGAAGACGATGTTGGCGCTTTTGCCGCCGGCCTCCAGCCACACGCGCTTCATATTGCTGTCGCCGGCATCTTTTAACAGCTGCTTGCCGGTGCGGGTCGAGCCGGTAAAGGTGATGACTTCAACATCCGGGTGCAGGGAGAGGGCCTGGCCCGCCTCGTGGCCGAAGCCGCTGATGACGTTGAGCACGCCGTCCGGCAGCCCGGCCTCTTTTGCCAGTCCGGCAAGGCGCAGCGCGCTGAGCGGCGATTTTTCTGACGGCTTAAGGATCACGCTGTTGCCGGCCGCCAGCACCGGGCCCAGCTTCCAGCAGGCCAGCAGCAGGGGGAAGTTCCACGGCACAACCGCGGCGACGACGCCAATCGGTTCGCGAACGATCAGCGCCAGCTCGTTCGCCCCGGTCGGGGCAACTTCGCCATAGACTTTATCGATGGCCTCGGCGTACCAGCGGATCGCCCGCGCCGCGCCGGGAATGTCGTCGCGCAGGCTGTGGCGGATCGGTTTGCCGGTGTCGAGGGTTTCCAGCAGCGCCAGCTCTTCGCGATGGGCTTCCATCAGGTCGGCAAATTTATGCAGCACCGCCTTGCGCCGGGCCGGCGAGGCCTGGGACCAGTCGCCGCGATCGAAGACGCTGCGCGCGGCCTGAACGGCGCGTTCGACGTCGGCTTTTTTACCGCGCGCCACGTGGGCCAGCGTCTGCTGAGCGGCGGGGTCGATGGTTTCAAAGGTGCTATTATCGGCGGCGGAGCAATATTCTCCGTTAATAAATAAACGGGTTTCCGGTTGCAGGTTCTTTGCTTGTTCCTGCCAGTAGGTTAGATGCTGAAAATCCATATATAGACTCCATCATAATATAAGCGGGTAAGAGTATTCATAAGCTAATCGGATAATAATCTCAGGTATTTTCAGACAGCGCGGGGCGGCTTCGGCCAGAGCTCAGCCGATGCGTTGGGATACGCAAGATCCCCGGAGTCAAATACCGTTCAGCGCTATTTATTTGCGCATCGTATTGCGGCCGGCGGAGAGTTATATTTCCGCGCTACGCAAATAAACTATTTGCGTACTCTGCGCGCCGGCGGAAATATTTCAGCCACCGGCGCGGGCCTGAAGAAAACCTGAAACCAGCTCAGGCTAAAAATTAGAACGTGGTGGGGGTATGGGCACTGATAATTCGGCAAACGCCTGCCGAGGTGTTGCTGAAGCTGTGCGGTATGCCGGTATTAATGGCATAGCTCTGTCCGGCAACCAGATGATACGACTGACCGTTAATAATCAGCACGACCTCACCTTCCAGTACGGTGCCTATCTCCTCACCCTGATGTTTGATCCTCTCCCCGGTGGTGGTTCCAGGCTGGTAAGTTTCAAAAATCATCGCCAGCGTACGGTTCGGATTTCCGTTGTGGACCAGCTTCATCGAAACGCCCTGACTGCCCATTTCGATAAGATCATCCTGATTAATAACCACCTGCGGTTCATCAGGTTTTTCTGGTTCAGAAAAGAATTCCGAGAGCGACAGCCCATAGACTTTCAGCAGCTTTTGCAGCGTACTGATGGCAGGACTGACTTTATCCTGCTCTATGGTACTGATGGCACTATGTGTTAACCCAGACAGTTCGGCGGCACGACGCTGTGAGAGACCCAGCTGTTGGCGGATCTCTGACAGACGTTTCCCTGGCGCCAGTCCGTCATCGCTCATATTTGCATTTCCTTAACTGTAGTGGTCAGAGCCGCTGCTTTTCAGCAACGTGGTTCTGACAGGCGGTGATAAAACCTGCAAACAACATACGCGACAGGGCGTATTCGCTACTGTTCCATTCAGGATGCCACTGTACGCCCAGCGCGAAAGGGTGGTCGCTAACGCTGACCGCTTCCGCCAGCCCGTCCGAAGAGCGGGCCTCCACGCGCAGGCGTGGGCCTAACGTTTTTGCTCCCTGGCCGTGTAGTGAGTTTACCCAAAACGTGTTGCAGCCCGGTATTAACTGAGAAAGTAATCCTCCTTCCTGAACCTGAACTTCGTGAGAGGGAGCGTACTGCTGCTCTACCGGAAGCTCGGGATCTTCGCGATGTTCAAGCAGTTCCGGCTGCTCGAAAAGACGACGATACAGAGTCCCGCCGGTGGCGACAACCAGTTCCTGCAACCCACGGCAGATGGCGAAAATGGGGATGCGCCTTTCGAGTGCGGCGGCAATTAATGCCATGCTCAGAAGATCACGCCCGGGATCGGCGTCAGGCTCATCGCCGTTTTCACCATAAAGGTGCGGCTGAACGTTGCTGGGGCTGCCTGGCAGATAGATGCCGTCCAGTTTGGGGAGCAGATCGGCAAGCAGCTCCGGCTCGGCCAGCGCGTGCGGCAGGGCAATCGGCAGCCCGCCGGCGTGAATAATCGCATTCAGGTACTTTTCTTGCAGGGTCTGGGTCTGGTGACCCTTCAGTCTGTTTCTGCACATCACGACGCCAATAACTGGCTTGTACATTATATTTTCCATGATCGCCCTCACAAAGTGGACTAAATTATGACCATTTAGGGTGTTAAAAGGCCATATCGTTCAATATTTTCTCAATCTAGCAGTGGGAATAGCCGTTTGCAAACTTAATTTAACATTTGACAAACATTTTGTTTGCATACACATTCGAATGGTGGGCATTATATTTGACGGCAGCAGGCCGAAGTCCGAAACCAACACAACGGCGGTGAATGATGGAAACCAATATCGTAGAAGTTGAGAATTTTGTTCAGCAGTCAGAAGAGAGACGGGGCAGCGCATTTACTGCTGAAGTAAAGCGCTACCTTGAACGCTACCCTGATACCCAGTACGTCGATGTGCTGTTAACCGACCTTAACGGCTGCTTCCGCGGCAAGCGCATCCCGGTCTCCAGCCTGAGCAAACTGGAAAAAGGGTGCTACTTCCCGGCCTCGGTTTTTGCGATGGATATTCTGGGCAACGTGGTGGAAGAGGCGGGCCTCGGCCAGGATATGGGCGAGCCGGACTGCACCTGCGTGCCGGTGCCGGGCACCTTAACGCCTTCCGCCGCCGATCCGCAGTACATCGGCCAGGTGCTGCTGACCATGGTTGATGAAGATGGCGCTCCCTTTGACGTTGAGCCGCGGAACGTACTGAACCGTCTCTGGCAGCAGCTGCGCCAGCGCGGGCTGTTCCCCGTGGTAGCGGTAGAGCTGGAGTTCTATTTACTCGATCGTCAGCGCGATGCCGAAGGCTATCTCCAGCCGCCCTGCGCGCCGGGCACCGACGTGCGCAACACCCAAAGCCAGGTTTACTCGGTTGATAACCTCAACCACTTCGCCGACGTGCTGAATGATATCGACGAGCTGGCCCAGCTGCAGCTGATCCCGGCCGATGGCGCGGTAGCGGAAGCCTCGCCGGGACAGTTTGAAATCAACCTTTACCATACCGATAACGTGCTCGATGCCTGCGATGATGCGCTGGCGTTAAAACGCCTCGTGCGTTTAATGGCGGAGAAGCATAAGATGCACGCCACTTTTATGGCTAAGCCCTATGAAGAGCACGCCGGCAGCGGGATGCATATCCATATCAGCATGCAGAACAATAAAGGTGAAAACGTGCTGGCGGACGCGCAGGGCGAAGATTCCGCGCTGCTCAAGCGCGCGCTGGCCGGGATGATTGACCTGATGCCGGCGTCGATGGCGCTGCTGGCGCCGAACGTTAACTCGTACCGTCGCTTTCAGCCGGGAATGTACGTCCCGACCCAGGCATCGTGGGGACACAACAACCGCACCGTGGCGCTGCGCATTCCCTGCGGCGATCGCCATAACCACCGCGTCGAGTATCGGGTGGCGGGGGCGGATGCCAACCCGTATCTGGTGATGGCGGCAATATTCGCCGGGATTTTACACGGGCTGGACAACACGCTGCCGCTGCAGGAAGAGGTGGAGGGTAACGGGCTCGAGCAGGAGGGGCTGCCGTTCCCGATTCGCCAAAGCGATGCGCTGTGGGAATTTATGCAAAACGACACCCTGCGAGAGCTGCTCGGCGAGCGCTTCTGCCACGTTTACCATGCCTGTAAGCATGATGAGCTGCTGCAGTTTGAGCGCCTGATCACCGAAACCGAGATTGAGTGGATGTTGAAAAACGCCTGATCGCCGCCCCGCAGGGGCGCGAGGGGTGAGAACCACCGGTAGCATCATACGGCCTGAGCGGAGCCTGGCCGAATATTTTTGCTGGGGATCCAGCCGTTTCCCGAATGTCGCGTTAAGGAGCGCAGGCGACAGCGGGGCTTCAGTTAACGACACAGTGTGTGACGAGGTAGGAGATGATGCAGATGTTCAAATATCCGCAGGGAGAAGGGGGCCACGAGGGCCGCTATGAATGTGAACCCGCCGCCGCTCGCCGGTATGTTTTAATCTGTTATTTACGCTTAACCCCCTTGCTAAGCAGGTTTGTAACCCGGTCGCTGTACCCACAAACCTGTGCCTGCATGGGGGAGAGCGTCTATGGCTGCTAATACTTCTCTTGATCTCCCGGCCGAGGCGGGAAAGCCCCGGCTGCGCAAGTCGCTCAAGCTCTGGCAGGTGGTGATGATGGGCCTCGCCTACCTGACGCCGATGACGGTGTTTGATACCTTCGGCATTGTCTCCGGCATCAGCAACGGCCACGTGCCCGCCTCCTATTTACTGGCGCTGGCGGGGGTGCTGTTTACCGCCATTAGCTACGGCAAGCTGGTGCGCCAGTTCCCGGAAGCGGGATCGGCGTATACCTACGCCCAGAAATCGATCAGCCCCCACGTCGGCTTTATGGTCGGCTGGTCGTCGCTGCTGGACTATCTGTTCCTGCCGATGATCAACGTTCTGCTGGCGAAAATCTATCTTTCCGCCCTGTTCCCTGAGGTGCCGCCGTGGGTGTGGGTGGTGTCGTTTGTGGCGATCCTCACCGCCGCCAACCTCAAGAGCGTCAGCCTGGTCGCCAACTTCAATACCCTGTTTGTGCTGGTGCAGATCGCGATCATGCTGGTCTTTATCGCGCTGGTGGTGCAGGGGCTGCATAAAGGTGAAGGAGTGGGGACCGTCTGGTCGCTGCAGCCGTTTATCAGCCAGAACGCCCATCTGATCCCGATCATCACCGGGGCGACGATCGTCTGCTTCTCGTTCCTCGGCTTTGACGCGGTGACCACCCTGTCGGAGGAGACTCCGGACGCCGCGCGGGTGATCCCGAAGGCGATTTTCCTCACCGCCATGTACGGCGGCATTATCTTTATCGCCGCCTCGTTCTTTATGCAGCTCTTTTTCCCCGATATCAGCCGCTTTAAGGACCCCGACGCGGCGCTGCCGGAGATCGCGCTCTACGTTGGCGGCAAGCTGTTCCAGTCGATTTTCCTCTGCACCACCTTCGTCAACACCCTGGCGTCGGGCCTGGCTTCGCACGCCAGCGTCTCGCGTCTGCTGTACGTGATGGGGCGCGACAACGTTTTCCCGGAGCGCTTTTTTGGCTATATCCACCCGAAATGGCGGACGCCGGCGCTGAACGTGATTATGGTCGGGATTGTCGCCCTGTCGGCGCTGTTCTTCGACCTGGTCACCGCCACGGCGCTGATCAACTTCGGCGCGCTGGTGGCCTTTACCTTTGTCAACCTGTCGGTGTTCAACCACTTCTGGCGACGCAAGGGCTATAACAAAACCTGGAAGGACCGCTTCCACTATCTGCTGCTGCCGCTGATTGGCGCGGTGACGGTCGGCGTGCTGTGGGTGAACCTCGAGGCGACGTCCCTGACCCTGGGCCTGGTGTGGGCCGCGGTCGGTCTTCTTTACCTGACCTGGCTGACCCGGCGCTTTCGCAAGCCGCCGCCGCAGTTTGACGGCGCGAAGGCGGAGCAGGCCTGGGAGTCGTAGCGCGCAGCCGGGCGCTGAATAAAGAAAAGCAGGCATAGTGCCTGCTTTTCTTTTGTCGCTATAGCGTCTCTAATAGCGGAACGGGGGTTATTTTTTCTTCTTGTGAAAAGGCACTGGCTGGCGCGACGCTCTTTGACGTATGACACCAAACTGTAAAGCGCAACCCCCAGCAAAATGACCGCAGCGAGAAGAAGAATAATACCGGACATACACAATCCTGGGTCCTGGTTGAAAACGATGCACTCTATAAATACGCGGCTAAGATAGCATCGGGATGTGTCTGAAAGATGAATCTTCCATCGGTAAAACCTAACAAGCGCGCGGGCTAAATTTGTTGTTTTGTCGGCCGGAGTAACACTCCGTTAAGCGATTTTACAGACGCGCGGCCTTGAGGCTGCTACCCTGCGGGCGAGTACGAATTGTCTGAGAATAATATTGAATGCGTAATAAACATCTCGTCAGCCTGTTAGGAGTGACACTTATTCTGACCTCGTTGGCTGCGCAGGCGGAGTCCGAACGTCAGCAAACCCGGGAACGGATCGTCGATCAGGTGCTCAAACCCTGCGAAGGCAAAAAGGCCGGAGATAAAGTGGTGATGGTCGATCGCCGCGGCGGAGAGCATGAGGCTATCTGTACCCTGGCGGCGGTACCGCTGCCGGAGTAACCGCTGTCGCCGCCGGCGCCGAGAAACCGCAGAAAAGGATGCCCGCTGCCTCAGTTTGCGCGCTGCTGTCTGGCAAAATGTCATAAATTTGTCACAATCAGAGCGATGATAATAACTGACTGAGGGTAAAGGGATGAGAAAAAGTCTACTCGCCGGCGCGATCGCCGCCGGAGTTTTGCTATCTGCGGGCGTCCAGGCGCAGGAGCCAGCGGCTCCGCAGGGCTATCAGCTTCAGCAGGTGCTGATCATGAGCCGCCATAATCTGCGCGCGCCGCTGGCGAATAACGGCAGCGTGCTGGAGCAGTCAACGCCGAAATCCTGGCCGGAGTGGGACGTTCCCGGCGGGCAGCTGACCACCAAGGGTGGGGTGCTGGAAGTCTATATGGGGCACTATATGCGGGAGTGGCTGGCGCAGCAGGGGCTGGTGACCAGCGGCGAGTGCCCGCCGGACAACGCGGTATATGCCTATGCCAATAGCCTGCAGCGCACCGTCGCCACCGCTCAGTTCTTTATCACCGGCGCCTTTCCCGGCTGCGGCGTAACCGTTCATCATCAGCCGCAAATGGGCACCATGGACCCAACCTTTAACCCGGTTATCACTGATGACTCCACGGCGTTCGGTGAGAAAGCGGTGCAGGCAATGGAAAAAGAGCGGCAAAAAATGCAGCTCACCGACAGCTACAAGCTGCTCGAAGAGATGACCGACTATCGCAATTCGCCCTCCTGCAAAGAGAAGCAGCAGTGTTCGCTGAGCGACGGCAAAGACACCTTCAGCGCCAAAAATCAGCAGGAGCCGGGCGTTTCCGGGCCGCTGAAGGTCGGCAACTCGCTGGTGGACGCGTTCACCCTGCAGTATTACGAAGGCTTCCCGCAGGAGCAGGTGGCGTGGGGCGAAATCAAAACCGATAAGCAGTGGCAAGTGCTGTCGAAGCTGAAAAACGGCTATCAGGATAGCCTGTTTACCTCAACGGAAGTGGCGCGCAACGTCGCTAAGCCGCTGGTGAAGTATATCGACAAGGCGCTGGTGGGCGATGTGGCGCAGGCGGCGAAGGTCACGCTGCTGGTGGGGCATGACTCCAATATCGCTTCGCTGCTGACGGCGCTCGATTTTAAACCCTATCAGCTGCACGATCAGAACGAGCGCACGCCGATTGGCGGAAAAATTGTCTTCCAGCGCTGGCACGATACCGGCAGCAACCGCGAGCTGATGAAGATTGAGTACGTCTATCAAAGCACCGCGCAGCTGCGCAACGCCGAGGCGCTGACGCTGCAGTCGCCGCCGCAGCGGGTGACCCTGGCGCTGAACGGCTGTCCGGTAGACGCCAACGGCTTCTGCCCGATGGAGACCTTTAAAACGGTGATGAACCAGGCCGCAAAATAAACCAAAAACCCGGAGCAATCCGGGTTTTTTTATTCTGCCGCGTTGCGGCTACACGTTTTTACGCTCGATGGTTTGCTCGCCCCAGAACAGCGAATCCTTATCGGTTTTGGTAAAGGCCAGCGACAGCACGTCGTCGCTGCCTTCTTCCCAGATTTTTTCCGCTAACTTTTCATCGTATTTAGCTAATTCAAAAATCGCTTCGGCAATCTCCACCGAGGTATTGCGTAAACTCGCCCATTCACCGACGTGGTGAGCTTTTGCTTCTTGAGTTGGCATGCAAATCCTCCTGCTAAGGGTTAACCGTGTAATTTAACCGCCAGGCCGGCGACGTGTTCACCCTGGTAGCGGGCGATCGCCAGCTCTTCCTCGCTTGGCTGACGAGAACCGTCGCCGCCGGCGATGGTGGTTGCGCCATACGGCGTGCCGCCGCGAACCACCGAGATATCAAATAATTCCTGCGCGCCGTAGCCAATCGGCACGATCACCATCCCATGATGGGCGAGGGTGGTCCAGGTCGAGGTAATGGTCTGCTCCTGTCCACCGCCGGTGCCGGTGGAGCTGAATACGCTGGCCAGCTTGCCGTACAGCGCGCCGGAGGCCCACAGACCGCCCGTCTGATCGAGGAAGGTGCGCATCTGTCCGGACATGTTGCCGAAGCGGGTCGGGGTACCAAAGATGATGGCGTCATACTCTGCCAGCTCCTGCGGCGTGGCGACGGGCGCATTTTGCGTTTTCCCGCCCGCTTTGGCGAACGCCTCAGCATGCATAGTTTCCGGCACGCGCTTCACCACCACGTCCACGCCGTCTACTCTGTTCGCCCCTTCGGCGACGGCATGAGCCATGGTCTCGATGTGTCCATACATTGAATAATAAAGCACCAGAATTTTAGCCATTTGCATCACTCCTCGGTTGCGTTATAGGCCAGCCAGACGACTGGCTATCTTTAAAGATAAGGCGTCTGGCGGAGAGTGCAAATCTAACAATCATTTATTTGATTTATAACAAAATTGCAAAAATTACTTTTGTCGCAAAAAGATACATTTTGCGCTGCGCTGTTTTCGTCCGCCTTAAGAGAGGCTTAGCGCACGGCAGGGGCGAGAATATGTCCGCAAAGTCGAAAGCTGTTGCAGGATGTTACTATTGGCGAAATGAATGAGTTTCGTTCGCTACGCTTAAAGGCACGCGATACGATAGTGGTGATGCCATAGGCCGCGGACGCTGCGGCCGCGTATCGCGCGTAATGCAGTATGATGTCTAACCAAGTGGAGGTCAGTGATGGCAAACCATCGTGGCGGTTCCGGCAACTTCGCCGAGGATCGTGAAAGAGCATCAGAAGCAGGTCGTAAAGGTGGTCAGCATAGCGGGGGGAACTTTAAAAACGATCCCCAGCGCGCCTCGGATGCGGGCAAAAAAGGGGGCAAAAACAGTCACGGCAATCGTCATAGCTGATGTATCGCCAATGACGTTGATCGACCGTTGATGATGCAGGGTTAATCTCCCCCGGCACCCTCCGCATCGCCCTCGCCGCCGGCAGCCGCCGGCGGTTTTTTTATCGCCGATGGTTGCGATCGCGGTCGGCTAATTGCACACTAGCCGGCTACCACTCGTTACCGGCCGCGCTATGTCTGCATGTAAATTCTCTATTAAACCCCAGGAAGCGATCCTCATCGCGATCACCATGTTCTGGGGCGGTACTTTCCTCGCCGTGCAGTATGCCGTGACGCTCAGCGGGCCGTTCTTTTTTGTCGGCGTGCGTTTTGCGACCGCGGCGCTGGCGGTTGCCCTGCTATCACTGCGCGTCATGCGCGGGCTGACGTGGCTTGAGCTGAAGGCCGGGGTCGCGATTGGCGTCTCGATCGCGCTGGGGTACAGCCTGCAAACCTGGGGCCTGCAGTCGATCTCCAGCAGCAAGTCGGCTTTTATTACCGCCATGTACGTTCCGCTGGTGCCGCTGCTGCAGTGGCTGTGCCTCGGGAAAATGCCGGGAGTGATGTCCTGCCTGGGAGTGGTGCTGGCGTTTACGGGGCTGATCCTGCTGGCCGGGCCGGAAAATAATCTGCTGGCGCTCGGCGTTGGCGAAGCGATCACCCTCGCCAGCGCGCTGGCGATCGCCGCGGAGATTATCTTAATCAGCGCCTGGGCCGGGAAGGTGGACGTCCGGCGGGTGACGGTGGTGCAGCTGGCCACCGCCTCGCTGGTGGCTTTCGCGGCGATGGTGCCGGCAGGGGAAGCGATTCCCCCGATGTCGCCGGGGCTGCTGGGCGTCGCGCTGGGGTTGGGTATTTTCAGCGCCATTATTCAGGTCACCATGAACTGGGCGCAGCGCAGCGTGTCGCCGACCAGAGCGACGCTTATTTATACCGGTGAGCCGGTATGGGCGGGGATTTTTGGCCGTATTGCCGGCGAGCGTCTGCCGCTGCTGGCGCTGGTGGGCTGCGCCTTTATCGTGGCCGGCGTTCTGGTGAGCGAACTGAAGCTGAAGCGGAAAAAGGCCTCCGATGTACAGGCGGTTCCGGCAGACGTCGCGGCGCTGTCCGATCTTGCCGAGCGCCCGGACCCGGAATCCCGGTCGGCTTAGCGCGACCGGGAAACTCCCGTTTACACCGTAGCGTTAGGCGCTTCCGCGACCCGCGCGCGGCGGCTAAGCAGCGCGTGCAGAAGAATGGCGCCAAAGGTGGCGGTGCCGATCCCGCCGAGGGTGAAGCCGCCCAGCGAGAGGGCAAAATCACCGGCGCCGAGCACCAGGGTTACCGCCACCATAATCAGGTTGCCGTTCTGGCTCAGATCGACCCGGTTCTGTACCCAGATCCGCGCTCCGGCCACCGCAATCAGCCCGAATACCACAATCGAGGCCCCGCCGATGACCGGCCCGGGAATGGTGTGGATCAGCGCGCCAAACTTGGGCGAAAACCCTAGCAGGACGGCAATCAGCGCGGCGGCAACGAACACCAGCGTCGAGTAGACTTTGGTTACCGCCATCACCCCTATATTCTCCGCATAGGTGGTCACGCCGCTGCCGCCGACGGCGCCGGAAAGCATCGTCGCCAGCCCGTCGCCGACGAACGCCCGGCCCATGTACGGGTCCATATTGCGCCCGGTCATTCCGGCCACCGCCTTCAGATGGCCGAGGTTCTCAGCGACCAGAATCACCGCCACGGGCGCAATCAGCATCATCGCCTGGCCGTTAAAGGTCGGAGAGGTGAAGTGGGGAAGACCAAACCACGCCGCCTGTTCCAGCAGGGAGAAATCGAGCGGCTTGCCCAGCCCGAGGCCGTTTGCCAGCAGCGCGTAGAGCACGCAGGCCGCAATCAGGCCGACGAGGATCAGCAGCCGCTGCAGCATGCCGCGGGTAAAGACCGCCACGAGGCCGATGCACAGCACGGTCAGCACCGCCATCCAGCCGTCAAACGGCGTCGCAGAAACGCTGCGTACCGCAATCGGCGCGAGGTTCAGGCCAATCGCCATCACCACCGCGCCGGTCACCACCGGCGGCATCAGGCGCTCAATCCAGCGGGTGCCGGCCTTCATCACCACCAGGCCAATCAGGGTATAGAGCAGGCCGCAGACGATAATCCCGCCGAGGGCGACGTCCAGATGTGGGTTCAGCCCCTGGCCGTTAAAGCCGGTGACGGCGATGACCACCCCGACAAAGGCCGCGCTGGAACCCAGATAGCTCGGCACCCGGCCGCCGGTCACCAGGAAGAACAGCAGGGTGCCGATGCCCGACATCAATATCGACAGGTTGGGGTCGAGCCCCATCAGTATCGGCATTAGCACGGTGGCGCCGAACATCGCGACCGCGTGCTGCACGCCCATAACCGCGGTCTGTCCGACGGAGAGGCGTTCATCGGGGGCCACCACGCCGGAAGCGGCGGAGGGGGAGGTTAACTGCCAGCGAGGAAAATCGAAAAGTGCCATGATGATATCCCGGGTTCAAGGTTAACAGGCTGGGCGCATAAGCGTGTGATAGCCGCGGTCGAACCACATCAGCCCGCGCGGCTGCGGATGCTTGACGATGGCGGCGACCTCGCAAAACAGAATGTCGTGGCTGCCGACGCTGACGACCTGGCTGATGCGGCAGTCGAAGCTCGCCAGCGCGTCGTGTAGGCGCGGGCAGCCGGTGACGCCGGGCTGCCATTCGGCGGCGGCGAAGCGCTCCGCCATCGGCGTTTTACCGCCAAACAGATTGGAGAGCGGCTCCTGTCCCGCCGCCAGCGTATTGACGCACAGCGCCTGATGCTGGCTGAAGGTCGGCCACACCGAGGCGGAGCGGTTCAGGCAGACCAGCAGCGTCGGCGGCTCGTCGGTCACGCTGCACACCGCGCTGGCGGTAAAGCCGGCCCGGCCCGCCGGACCGTCGGTGGTAATAATGTTCACCGCGGCGCCGACCTGGGCCATGGCGTCGCGAAAGCTTTGTTTATCCGCTATAGGCATGGAGGCTCCTTATGCCAGCCGGCAGGCGTCGTCAAAGGAGAGGCGCGGCAGGCGATCGTAGAGCTTTGTTTCATCGCCGTAGCCGATGTTAATCAACAGGTTGCTTTTCCAGCCGCTGTCGGCAAAGAACGCCGCGTCGACCTTTTCCCGATCGAATCCCGACATCGGCCCGGTATCCAGGCCGAGGGCGCGGCAGGCGAAAATCAGATAGGCCGCCTGCAGCGAGCTGTTGCGGAACGCGGTCTCCTCGGCGAGCTGGGGGCTGGAGGTAAACCAGCTGCGGGCGTCGCCGTGGGGAAACAGCTCCGGCAGGCGATCGTAAAAGGCGCTGTCCCACGCCACGATGGCGGTGACCGGCGCGCGGAGGGTTTTTTCGACGTTGCCGCTGGAGAGCGTGGGGCGCAGCTTCTCTTTGCCCTCCGGGGTGCGGACAAAAACGATCCGCGCCGGGGAGCAGTTGGCCGAGGTCGGGCCCATTTTCAGCAGCGCGTAAATTTCCTCCAGCAGGCTGTCGGCTACCGGCTTATCCAGCCAGCCGCTGTGGGTCCTGGCGTGGCTGAACAGCGTTTCGCAGGCGCTTTGGCTAATACTCTCACTCATAAACTCTCCTGGCCGGCGGGCAGCATCGCGGCCAGCCCGTCGCATAAAATGGGGTTGAAGGTCTCGGTATCGGTGACGTTACAAGCATGGCCGCCCCAGGCCATCTCCACCAGCTGACTGCCGGGGATTGCGGCCTGCAGCGAGCGCGAACAGGAGGCGGGCACCAGCAGATCGTCACGGGCGCTGATCATCAGGGTCGGACAGGTCACCGCCGCGGCCCGCCGGGAGAAGTCCGCCTGCTTCAGCGCCTGTAGCCGTTTCAGCAGATTGTCCTTACCCTGAAAATGGCTGAGCGCGAGGGCCTCCTCCGCCTCCAGCCGCGGCGCGCGCGCGGCCATCCACTCCGCCGGGTAGAGGAACAGCGGCTGCGCTTCCACCCACGCCTGGGCGCCGCCGGTATGCAGCAGGCGCTCGCGTACCTGGAAGCAGCGGCGGGTGTGGGTCGACAGGGTCAGCCAGGCGTTGACCAGCACCAGCGCGCTGACCGCCCGGGGTTTGTCCAGCGCCAGCTGCAGGCCGATCAATCCTCCCAGCGCATGGCCCACCAGCGCGAAGCGCGTAATTCCGGCCTTCTCCAGCGCCTGCCACAGCTCCTGGGCCATAGTCGCCATGCTGTAGGCGGCGGGCAGCGGGCCGGCGTTTTCGCCGGTGCCGTTCTGGTCATAGGTCACCAGCTGGTATCGCGCGGCCAGCGGCGCGCGCTGGGCGGTCCAGTAGCTGCCCGCGCCGCCCAGTCCGGCGCTCAGCACCACAACCGGGGCGCCCTCGTAAGGCGCAGGGGCGATATTGAGCTTCATGGCGCCGGTTTCCCGATATGCGCCACCGTAGCGATCTCCACCAGCGCCTCGGGCTTCACCAGGCCGCACTGAATGCAGAACCGCGCCGGCTTATCGCCGGGGAAAAACTCGGCGTAGACTTCGTTAATCGCGGCGTAGTTTTTCCAGTCGGTGATAAAAATGCTGTTGAAGGTCACATCCGCCATACTGCCCCCCGCCGTTTCGATAACGCTGCGGATAGTCTCCAGAACGTGGCGGGTTTGCGCCTTTGGGTCGCCGATATAGACCACGTTGTTTTGCTTATCGAACGGCAGCGTACCGGAGACGTAGACCACGCCATCGGCCAGCGTGCCGGGTACGAAAGGGGCGATCGGCGTGGTGGTGCCGGGTGGAATAATGACCTGTTTAGGCATAACGTTTCTCCTCCGGGAACGGGATTGGACTGGCGGGCTGCAGGGCGTCGCAGAAGCTGGCGACGTCGCTGACCCAGCCAAAGAAGGTCTCAATATTGAACAGCGCCGCCTGCTGGGCGAAGGCCGGTCCGGCCTGATGGGTGGCGTCCTCCAGCACGATGCCGAAATATTCGAGGAAGAAGCCGTCGCGCAGCGTCGACTCCACGCAGACGTTGGTGGCGATACCGGTGAATACCAGGTGGCGAACGCCGCGGCTGCGCAAAATGCTGTCCAGGCTGGGTGTTGTAGAAGCCGCTGTAGCGCGGTTTTGGCAGCACTACGTCGCCCGGCTGCGGCTTAAGCTCATCAACCAGCTGGTAGTCCCAGCCCCCTTTAGCCAGCAGCTTGCCCTGCAGCTCAGGACGGCGGCGCATGGTCTTCAGGGCGTTGGATTTATGGTAGTTCGGCGAGCCGGGGCCGCCGGCCTCTATGTACTGGTCGTCCCAGCCGTTCTGGAACCAGATAATTAGCATCCCGGCGGCGCGAGCGGCGGCGACGGCGATGTTGATGTTGTCGATAACCGGCCGGGTGGCGGAGACGTCAAACCCGGCGAGGTCGAGATAGCCGCCCTGGCTGGCATAGGCGTTTTGCATATCCACCACGATCAGCGCGCTGTTTTGCGCCGCGAAGGTTAAGGATTCCGGGCGAGCGGGAAGGGTAATCATCAGGCAACCTCGCGAGTAGCGGTGGCAATGTGGTCGCGGCAGCGCATCAGCGGCTGAATGCGCTCGCCGAAGGCGTCAATGCCGGAGAGGAAATCATCAAAGGTCAGCAGCACGCCGTCGGTACCGGGGACCGCAGCGACCTCATCGAGCATGCGGGCGACGCTGGCGTAAGAGCCGACGAGGGTGCCCATGTTGATATTGACCGCTGAGGTGGGGTCGGCCATCTGGCGGACGTTGGTATCGCTGCCGGAGCGGGTATCCTTCTGGCTCTGCTCGGTCAGCCACGCCAGCGCCTCTTCGTCGGCGCCGGCCTTGTAGTGCTCCCATTTGGCGCGCGCGGCTTCATCCGTTTCGTCGGCAATAACCATAAACAGCACGTACGAGCCGACGTCGCGGCCGGTTTTTTCCGCCGCCTGCATCATGCGCGCGGCGGTCGGGGCGAAGGCGGCCGGAGTGTTGACCCCTTTGCCGAAGCAGAAGTTGTAGTCGGCGTACTGGGCGGAGAAGGCCATACCGGCATCGCTCTGCCCGGCGCAGATCACCTTCATTGGCTGCGACGGCTGCGGGCTGACGCGGCAGTCGTTCATCGTGAAGTAGTCGCCCTTAAAGTCGCTCTGCCCGGTGCCCCACAGGTCGCGCAGTACCTGGACATATTCGCTGAGATAGTCGTAGCGGCTGGCGAAATAGTCATCCCCGGGCCAGATCCCCATCTGCTCGTACTCCGGTTTTTGCCAGCCGGTCACCAGATTCACGCCGAAGCGGCCGCCGGAAATCGAGTCAATGGTGGAGGCCATGCGGGCGACGATGGCCGGCGGCAGGGTCAGGGTGGCGGCGGTGGCGTAGATTTGGATCCGCGAAGTCACCGCCGCGAGGCCTGCCATCAGGGTGAAGGATTCGAGATTGTGATCCCAGAATTCGGTTTTACCGCCAAAGCCGCGCAGCTTGATCATCGACAGCGCGAAGTCAAAGTTGTAATGCTCGGCTTTCTGCACAATCGCTTTATTCAGCTCAAACGTCGGCATGTACTGCGGGGCATGGGTGGAAATCAGCCAGCCGTTATTGCCGATCGGAACGAAGACACCAATTTTCATATGCACCTCTTTGCGGTCGTTAAACAAGAAGGCGTGCGGCGCTGCATCCTGCATCTTCCTGAGCCACCTCGCTAATCTGATAAAGCAAAGACGATGCCAGTTTTGCAAAAGCCAATGTTATTAATGTGTTGCTTAATAGTTGCCGGAAGTGAGGTCTGAAAAAGTAGACTAAATGGTCAAAATCAGTGCACGAAAAAACGGCAGTCATGCGCAATTGGGGTGCAGGAGGTCGTGTCGGCGATGGGCTTTTGCTATGCTGATGGCGTTGAATGAAGGAGATAATAGATGGCACAGGGCGCCGGGAAGAAAAGCGGCAAGCGTTCGCTGGCGGTGAGCGCAAAAAAAGAGGCTATCCTCGCCGCCGCGCTGGACGCGTTTTCGCAATTTGGCATTCATGGCACGCGGCTCGAGCAGGTTGCTGAGCTGTCCGGGGTCTCGAAAACCAATTTGCTCTACTACTATCCGTCGAAAGAGGCGCTGTACGTTGCCGTTTTGCAGCAGATCCTCACCATCTGGCTGGCGCCGCTGAAGGCCTTTCGCGAAGATATCAGCCCGCTGGTGGCGATCCGCGAGTATATCCGCCTGAAGCTGGAGGTCTCCCGCGACCATCCGCAGGCGTCAAAGCTGTTCTGCCTCGAGATGCTGCAGGGCGCGCCGCTGCTGATGGGGGAGCTGACCGGCGATCTGAAAACGCTGGTGGATGAAAAGTCGGCGATCGTCTCCGGCTGGGTCGAAAGCGGCAAGCTGGCGCCGGTCGACCCCCAGCACCTGATCTTTATGATCTGGGCTACCACGCAGCATTACGCCGATTTTGCCACCCAGATTGAGGCGGTGACCGGCGCAACGCTGCGCGATGAGGCGTTCTTCCAGCAAACCGTGGAAAACGTGCAGCGGATGATCGTTGAAGGGATCCGGGTGCGCTAGTTGGCCGGCGGCAGCGGGCAGCTCTGATCGCCATCTTCGCACTGCAGCAGCGAAGAGAGGTACGATTCACGCTCCACGGTTTTGTCCGCCATGCACTGGTTGATCAGCATCGGCTGGATGCTGCCGCCTTCGGCTCCGGAGGCCAAAAACGCGCAGTCGGCGTCGCGCAGCGCGATCCACGCCAGCTGGGATTTTTTCAACAGCGCCTGCTGGCCGCCTGAGGCGCGCTTCAGCGCCTGCTGATAGGTCTGGTTGAGCTTGCCGTCGGCCGCCTGATACTGCGCCGCCGTGCACTGGTTCATCTCCATCTGATTGTTGGCGTTAGCGCATTCGTCCGCCAGCGCCTGCCCGCTTGCCAGCAGGGCGGCAAGCGCGAGTAAAGTGCGTTTCATTGTTCCACTCCCATACATAAAAAGGCCCCCGTCCGGGAGCCTTAATTAACCACAGCTTTGGCCTGCTGTCATCCGGTCCGCGATCCCCCGGCGGCGGGCTACGGTTTTGCCCGAACCGCTGCCGGACGCCGCCTCGGGGATCGGTCCTAGCCGATGGTCATCAGGCTGGCGTTGCCGCCCGCCGCGGCGGTATTGACGCTCAGCGAGCGCTCGATATAGAGGCGCTCCAGCAGCAGATTGCTCTCGCCGCGGGCGAATCCCTGTACCGAAACGATCGCCCCGTCCCGCGCCGCCACCTGCTCGCACAGCGCGCGTAGCTGATCGGAATCGCCGTGGTAAATCACCGCGTCGAAGGCCTGGGCGGTCAGTTCGGCCTCTTTGGCAAAGCGGATGCGCTCGCTGACTTCGCGCGGCAGCTTCTTCGCCAGTTCGAGATGCAGGGCGTTATCCGGCCACAGGATCTCGCAGCCGACGGCGGTCACCGCCGCCAGCTGGGTCAGCGCATCCTGTTCATTATCCGCCACGCACAGCACGCGGTCGCGGGGAATGAAGGTCAGGGTGTTGCGCTCGCCGGTCGGCCCCGGCAGCAGACGCTGGGTGCCGGCCTGCGCCTGTTCGCTATACTGCTGGCACAGCGCCTGCAGCTCCGGCCGGCCGGCGGCCCACTGCTGCAGGGCGAGCAGCGGTTTTTCCAACAGGGTCTTCAGCTGGGCGTCCAGCGGACGTTCCGCGTCCTGGCGGGCGAGGGTGGCGCCGACGGCGTTGTGCGGACGGCTTGAGAGCAGACGGTACAGATACAGCGGACCGCCGGCTTTCGGGCCGGTGCCCGATAGCCCTTCGCCGCCGAACGGCTGGACGCCAACCACCGCGCCCACCATATTACGGTTGACGTACAGGTTGCCGACTTTTGCGCTGCCGGTGACCTGGGCGATGGTTTCGTCGATGCGGGTATGGACCCCGAGCGTCAGGCCGTAGCCGGAAGCGTTGATCTGCTCAACCAGCCGATCCAGCTCATTGCGGTTGTAGCGCACCACGTGCAGGACCGGGCCAAAGACCTCTTTTTTCAGCTCGTCAAAGCTGTCGAGTTCGATAAGCGTCGGCGGAACGAAGGTCCCGCTCTGCCATTCGCGGGCGTCCTCGCCGTTCTCGCGTACCGCCTGGAAGACGTTGCGCCCCTTGGCGCGCAGCGTCTGAATGTGACGCTCGATATTCTCTTTCGCTTCGGCATCAATCACCGGCCCGATATCGGTGGTCAGGCGGCCGGGGTTGCCCATCCGACATTCGCCCATCGCGCCGCGCAGCATGGTCAGCGTATGGTCGGCGATCTCCTCCTGCAGGCACAGCACCCGCAGCGCGGAGCAGCGCTGGCCGGCGCTATCGAAGGCGGAAGCCAGTACGTCAACCACCACCTGTTCGGTCAGCGCCGACGAGTCGACGATCATCGCGTTCATGCCGCCGGTTTCGGCGATCAGCGGCGTCGGGCGCCCCTGGGCGTCAAGGCGGCTGGCGATATTGCGCTGCAGTAAAGTCGCGACCTCGGTTGAGCCGGTAAACATCACCCCGCGCACGCGTTGGTCGCCGGTGAGCGCGGCGCCGACGGTTTCTCCTCGACCCGGCAGCAGCTGGATAACGCCCGGCGGGACGCCGGCCTCCAGCAGAATCGCCACGCCCTGAGCGGCGATCAGCGGCGTCTGTTCGGCGGGTTTCGCCAGCACGCTGTTGCCCGCGGCCAGCGCGGCGGCAATCTGGCCGGTGAAGATCGCCAGCGGGAAGTTCCACGGGCTGATGCACACCACCGGACCCAGCGGACGGTGGGTTTCATTATCAAAGTCGTCGCGGACCTGGCCGGCGTAGTAGTGCAGGAAGTCCACCGCTTCGCGAACTTCGGCGATGGCGTTGCTGAAGGTTTTACCCGCTTCGCGTACCAGAATCCCGATCAGCGTCTGCGTTTGGCCTTCCATTAAGATCGCCGCGCGCTCAAGGATGGCCGCGCGCTCCTGCGGCGGGGTGGCGAACCAGATCGGCGCGCAGTTGACCGCGCTGGTCAGCGCCTGCTGCACCTCTTCGTCGCTGGCTTCGCGCACGTGGCCGACGATATCTTTCGGCTCCGCAGGGTTGACGATCGCCTGCAGCTCGCCTTCGGCAACCGGATGCTCCAGCATCGGCAGGGCCTGCCACTTATGCAGGGCGCTGTTGAGTAAAGAGGAGGAGAGGGAGGCGAGGCGGTGTTCGTTCGCCAGATCCAGCCCCGCCGAGTTGCTGCGGTCCTGACCATAGAGGTCGCGCGGCAGCGGAATTTTCGGATGCGGCAGGCCGGCCTGGCCCTCCTGCTGCGCCAGCTTCTCCACCGCGCAGACTGGGTCGGCGACCAGCTCGTCAAGCGGCAGGCTGGTATCGGCGATGCGGTTGACGAAGGAGGTGTTGGCGCCGTTCTCCAGCAGGCGGCGCACCAGGTAGGCCAGCAGGGTTTCGTGGGTGCCGACCGGGGCGTAGATTCGGCACGGTCGGTTGAGCTTACCGTCGGCCACTTTGCCTACCACCTGCTCATACAGCGGCTCACCCATGCCGTGCAGGCACTGGAATTCGTACTGACCCGGATAATAGTTTTGCCCCGCCAGCTGGTAAATAGCCGCCAGGGTGTGGGCGTTATGGGTGGCGAACTGCGGGTAGATCAGGTTCGGCACCGTCAGCAGCTTTTTCGCGCAGGCGAGATAGGAGACGTCGGTATACACCTTGCGGGTATAAACCGGGTAGCCTTCGAGGCCGTCCATCTGCGCGCGCTTGATTTCGCTATCCCAGTAGGCGCCCTTCACCAGGCGGATCATCAGACGACGGCGGCTGCGGGTGGCGAGATCGATCAGCGAGTCAATGACGAACGGACAGCGCTTCTGATAGGCCTGAATGACGAAGCCGATCCCGTTCCAGCCCGCCAGCCTCCGGCTCAAAGCACAGCTTCTCCAGCAGGTCGAGAGAGATCTCCAGGCGATCGGCTTCTTCGGCGTCGATGTTGATGCCGATATCGTACTGGCGCGCCAGCAGGGTTAACGACTTCAGGCGCGGATAGAGCTCTTCCATTACCCGATCGTACTGCGCGCGGCTGTAGCGCGGGTGCAGGGCGGAGAGCTTGATGGAGATCCCCGGGCCTTCATAGATGCCGCGGCCGTTGGAGGCTTTGCCGATCGCGTGGATAGCCTGCTGGTAGGAGACCATATAGGCCTGGGCGTCGGCGGCGGTCAGCGCCGCTTCCCCGAGCATATCGTAGGAGTAGCGGAAGCCTTTCTCTTCCAGCTTGCGGGCGTTGGCCAGCGCTTCGGCGATGGTCTCGCCGGTGACGAACTGCTCGCCCATCAGGCGCATCGCCATATCGACGCCTTTGCGGATCAGCGGTTCGCCGCTTTTGCCTATGATGCGGTTCAGCGAGCGCGACAGGCTGGTTTCATTGTGGGTGGAGACCAGTTTGCCGGTAAACAGCAGTCCCCAGGTGGCGGCGTTTACGAACAGCGACGGGCTGCGGCCGATATGCGACTGCCAGTTACCGTTGCTGATCTTGTCGCGAATAAGGGCGTCGCGGGTGGCTTTATCCGGAATACGCAGCAGCGCCTCCGCGAGACACATCAGCGCCACGCCCTCCTGTGAGGAGAGGGAGAACTCCTGCAGCAGGCTCTGCACCATGCCGGCGCGCCCGCTGGCGGTTTTTTGATTGCGCAGCTTTTCCGCCAGCGTCCAGGCCAGCTTATGCGCCTGTTCGCCCAGCGCCTGCGGCAGACGGGCCTGTTCGAGGAGCATCGGCACGGCATCGGTTTCGGCGCGGCGATAGGCTGCGGTAATGTCCGCCCGCGCCACCGATTGGGGCAGGATCTGCTCGGCAAATTCAAGGAACGGCTGGTACGGCTCTTCGGTCAAAGGACCCGATTCGTCGCTTTCGTTGGCCGCGCCGGAAAGCAGCGCCGGCAGCTCGGGCAGCGATTCGTCACTCTCCAGCTTTTCCAGATAGTTGAAAATCGCCTGCTTAATCAGCCAGTGCGGCGTGCGGTCGATACGGCTGGCGGCGGACTTGATACGGTCGCGCGTGGCTTCGTCAAGTTTAACGCCCATGGTGGTGGTGCCCATGTCAGGAACTCCTGTTATTGGTCATTCGCTGCATTCATTGCCCGACCCTGCTGGCGCGGCATGCTGCGGCGAATTTGGCCTCTGTGCGGTTATGCGGTTGCGTAGGAATATCTACTATGTTGCAACTTTGTGCAACCTTGTTAATCACAACTTGTGGCCCAGGTTGAAAAAGGCGCTTGTTGTTAAATTTAATCGCAGAACTGGTGGCGGTATAACCTTTATTAAATGGTGTATTTATCTGCGTCAGTTAACAGTTTTACCCGGTGCAACCGATAAAAACGTGAGGGAGTGCAACCTATAAAAAAATGAGGTTTGGCCATTGGCGGAATTAGTGTAAATGCTGTGTTAAATCGTTTGTGAAAAACCGAAGCTTCCGTCAGGATACGGTCGCCCAATACAACTATTGTGCCATTACCCCGTTCCGGTAGTGGAATAAACGACAAATTTGGACGCTGTCGACAAAAAAATCTGGAGATTTGCATGGCTATTAGCACCCCGATGTTGGTGACTTTTACAGTTTATATATTTGGCATGGTACTGATCGGGTTTATTGCCTGGCGATCGACGAAGAACTTCGATGATTATATTCTTGGCGGCCGCAGCCTCGGGCCATTCGTGACCGCGCTGTCCGCCGGGGCCTCGGATATGAGCGGCTGGCTGCTGATGGGGCTGCCGGGAGCCATATTTCTTTCCGGTATTTCCGAGAGCTGGATTGCCATCGGCCTGACCCTCGGGGCGTGGATTAACTGGAAGCTGGTGGCCGGGCGCCTGCGCGTTCATACCGAGGCGAATAATAACGCCCTGACCCTGCCGGACTATTTCACCGGCCGCTTCGAAGATAACAGCCGGGTGCTGCGTATTATCTCCGCACTGGTTATTTTGCTGTTCTTCACTATTTATTGCGCCTCCGGCATCGTTGCCGGCGCGCGTCTGTTTGAAAGCACCTTCGGCATGAGCTACGAAACGGCGCTGTGGGCCGGTGCCGCCGCGACAATTATTTATACCTTTGTCGGCGGATTCCTCGCGGTAAGCTGGACCGATACCGTGCAGGCCAGCCTGATGATCTTCGCGCTGATCCTGACGCCGGTGATGGTGATTATTTCCGTCGGCGGCTTCGGCGATTCGCTGGAGGTGATTAAGCAAAAGAGCATTGAAAACGTCGATATGCTGAAAGGGCTTAATTTTGTCGCCATTATCTCGCTGATGGGCTGGGGGCTGGGCTACTTTGGGCAACCGCATATTCTGGCCCGCTTTATGGCGGCAGACTCCCATCACAGCATCGTGCACGCGCGCCGCATCAGCATGACCTGGATGATCTTCTGCCTGGCGGGCGCCGTAGCGGTCGGTTTCTTTGGCATCGCGTGGTTTAACAACAATCCGGCGCTGGCCGGGGCGGTCAATCAGAACTCCGAGCGGGTCTTTATCGAACTGGCGCAAATCCTGTTTAACCCGTGGATTGCCGGGATCCTGCTGTCGGCGATTCTGGCGGCGGTGATGTCAACCCTGAGCTGCCAGCTGCTGGTCTGCTCCAGCGCGATCACCGAAGATTTGTATAAGGCCTTCCTGCGTAAGAACGCCGGGCAGAAAGAGCTGGTGTGGGTGGGCCGGATGATGGTGCTGGTGGTGGCGCTGATTGCCATCGCGCTGGCGGCAAATCCGGATAACCGCGTGCTGGGCCTGGTGAGCTACGCGTGGGCGGGATTCGGCGCGGCCTTCGGTCCGGTGGTGCTGTTCTCGGTGATGTGGTCGCGCATGACCCGCAACGGCGCGCTGGCCGGGATGGTGATCGGCGCGCTGACCGTCATCGTCTGGAAGCAGTTTGGCTGGCTGGGCCTGTACGAAATTATCCCCGGCTTTATCTTCGGCAGCCTCGGGATCGTGGTCTTCAGCCTGCTGGGCAAGGCGCCTTCGGCTGCGATGCAGCAGCGTTTTGCCGAGGCCGACGCGCACTATCACTCCGCGCCGCCGGTACCTGCGACCGCAGAGTAACCATCGGCCTTCTGCTACAGCCCGCCTCCGGCGGGCTTTTTTGTGCCCGCGGCTCGCCTCCGCCGGCCGATGTGGGCTGGCGTCCTCTTGCTAATTCTCTGAAAATACGCTGATATCTCAGCACAAATAACAATGAGGATAGCGATATGAGTTTCAGACAGGGTGCGATGGCGTTGGTGCTGGCAGGGCTGCTTGGCGGCTGCGTGGCGCCGGCCGACACGACCGTTTCAGCGCCGGCAGCCGGCGCCTGCCCGGCGGACAATACCATGGAGCAGACCACGCTGTACTTCGGTCTCAGCCGCCCGGCGGGTAAGGATGTCACCCCCGCGGAGTGGCAGCAGTTTGTCGATCGCGATGTCACCCCGCGCTTTCGCGATGGTTTGACGGTGTTTGACGCCCGCGGCCAGTGGCTGGGGAATGACGGTAGCGTTGCCCGCGAGCAGAGCAAGGCGCTGATGCTGATCCACGCTAAAGATGCGAAGAGCGAAGAGGGGATTGAAGCGCTGCGCACGCTCTATAAGTCGCGCTTCGCCCAGGAGTCAGTGATGCGCGTCGATCGCCAGGTTTGCGTTCATTTCTAAATAACGTTGATTGCTAAATAAGGTTTATTGCTAAAGAAGAGGCGGGGCGAGGCCCCGCCTTTATGGCGGCAGAGTTCAGCAGCGCGCGCCTCGCTTACAGCACCAGCCCGGCAAAGCTGGCGGAGAGCAGGCTGACCAGCGTCGCGCCGTAGACCAGGCGCAGGCCGAAGCGGGAAACGATGTTGCCCTGCGGCTCGTTAAGCCCTTTAATGGCGCCGGCGATAATGCCAATTGATGCAAAGTTGGCAAAAGAGACCAGGAAGACCGACAGAATGCCCAGCCCGCGCGGCGTCATGCCGGCGGCAATTTTCTGCAGCTCGATCATCGCGACAAATTCGTTGGCCACCAGCTTGGTTGCCATAATGCTGCCCGCGTTCAGCGCGTCGCTGAGCGGAATGCCAATCAGCCACGCCAGCGGGTAAAAGACGTAGCCCAGAATCTGCTGGAAGCTGAGGCCAAATAGCGTGGCGAAGAGGGCGTTAACGGCGCTGATTAAGGCAATAAAGCCGATCAGCATCGCCAGAATAATCATCGCCACTTTAAAGCCGGCCAGAATATATTCGCCGAGCATTTCAAAGAAGCTCTGCGACTCATGTAGCTTCTCCAGCTTAATCTCCTCTTCGCTGCCTGGGCGCGTCGGGTTAATAATCGACAGCACAATAAAGGTGCTGAACATATTGAGGATCAGCGCCGCGACGACGTATTTCGCCTCCAGCATGCTCATATAGGCGCCGACAATCGACAGCGATACCGTCGACATCGCGGTGGCGGCCATGGTGAACAGGCGGCGAGAGGAGAGATCGCCGAGCACGCCTTTATAGGCGATGAAGTTTTCCGACTGCCCGAGGATCAGCGAGCTGACGGCGTTAAAGGACTCGAGCTTGCCCATGCCGTTGACTTTTGACAGCAGGGTGCCGATGACGCGAATAAAAATGGGCAGAATGCGCCAGTGCTGAAGAATACCAATCAGCGCCGAGATAAAGACAATCGGACAGAGCACGCCGAGGAAAATAAAGGCCAGCCCTTTTTCACCCATACCGCCAAATACAAAATTGGTGCCCTCGGCGGCAAAGCCGAGTAACGAGGTGAAAAAGCCGGAGATATTTTTAACTATCCACAGGCCGCTTTCGGCGTGGAGAAAAAAGAAAGCCAGCGCAATTTCAATAACAATTAACTGGATAATATAGCGAATGCGGATTTTTTGTCGGTCGTAGCTGGCGAGCCAGGCAAGGCCGAGGATAACCGCCAGCGCCAGCAGGAAGTGTAAAAACTGTGTCATATTGTTCTTTTCGCAGGTAAATAAGGCCGCTATTTAGCCACAGCCGCTACGCCCGGTAAATATTCTGCTGCGAAAAAACCGCCGCTCCCGCCCGCCGCCGCGGGTGCAGGCGAATGCTTGCCTAAGTAATTATTTTCCAGCAATTAATTTACAACTCGTCACTATTCTCTACACATTTCACTTGTGTTTCTGATTATTGTAATGATAATCACTATCAGAAATATTTACCTATCTTTGCATCCGTTGACGGCGGCTCACATTTAAGGATGTCGGCATGTTTGTTCCATTTCTCATCATGTTACGTGAAGGCCTGGAAGCAGCGCTGATTGTCAGCCTGATCGCCAGCTACCTGAAGCGCACTCAGCGCGGAAATTTGATTGGCGTAATGTGGGTTGGGGTGATCCTCGCGGCGGCGCTGTGCCTCGGGCTGGGGATCTTTATCAACGAAACCACCGGCGAATTTCCGCAGAGTGAACAGGAGCTGTTTGAGGGCATCGTGGCGCTGGTCGCGGTCTTTATCCTGACCTGGATGGTGTTCTGGATGCGCAAAGTGTCGCGCAACGTGAAGCAGCAGACTGGAGCAGGCGGTGGATAACGCCCTGCAGCGCGGCAATAACCACGGCTGGGCGCTGGTGATGATGGTCTTTTTTGCCGTGGCGCGAGAAGGACTGGAGTCGGTATTTTTCCTGCTGGCGGCGTTCCAGCAGGATGTCGGCATCTGGCCGCCGCTGGGCGCGATGCTTGGCCTCGCCACCGCAATCGTCCTTGGCTTCCTGCTGTACTGGGGCGGCATCCGCCTTAACCTCGGCGTGTTTTTCAAGTGGACCAGCCTGTTTATCCTGCTGGTCGCCGCGGGCCTCGCCGCCGGCGCCATTCGCGCCCTTCACGAGGCCGGGCTGTGGAACCACTTCCAGGACGTGGCGTTCGATCTGAGCGGCGTGCTGTCAACGCACAGCCTGTTCGGCACGCTGCTCGAAGGGATCTTCGGCTATCAGGAAGCGCCGACCGTCAGCGAAGTGGCGGTGTACTTTATCTATTTGATTCCGGCGCTGGTGCTGTTTGCGCTGCCGCCGCGTAGCAATCCAGCAGCCTCGCGTACCGCCCCGCTTAAGTAGGGCGCCGCAGGATATATCGTTACCACATACTTACCGAAAGGGATGATCATGATGACTCATTTTCGCCGTAGTGCGCTGCAGCTTGCCGTCGCAGCGTTGTTCAGCTCCGCCTTTTGCGCCCAGGCTGCGGATATTCCGCAGGTAAAAGTGACCGTTAATGACAAGCAGTGTGAACCGATGAACGTAACCGTGAAGGCGGGTAAAACGCAGTTCATCATTCAGAACCATAGCCAGAAGGCGCTGGAGTGGGAGATCCTCAAGGGCGTGATGGTGGTGGAAGAGCGCGAAAACATCGCTCCGGGCTTTACGCAAAAGCTGACCGCTAACCTGCAGCCGGGCGAATACGATATGACCTGCGGCCTGCTGACCAACCCGAAAGGCAAGCTAATTGTCACCGGTACGGCCACCAAAGATGCGGCGAAAGCCGAAGCGCTGCTGAGCCTCGGCGATGCGATCACCGCCTATAAAACCTACGTTACGGCACAAACCGCCGAGCTGGTTTCCGGCACCAAAGCCTTCACCGATGCGGTGAAAGCGGGCGATATCGAAAAAGCGAAAGCGCTGTACGCCCCGACGCGTCAGCACTACGAGCGCATCGAGCCGATCGCCGAGCTGTTCTCCGATCTTGACGGCAGCATCGACGCCCGTGAAGACGACTACGAGAAGAAAGCGGAAGATCCGAAGTTCACCGGCTTCCACCGCCTGGAGAAAGCCCTGTATGGCGACAACAGCACCAAGGGCATGGAGAGCTACGCCGACCGTCTGAATACCGATGTGCTGGAGCTGCAAAAACGCATCAGCGAGCTGGCGTTCCCGCCGTCTAAAGTGGTGGGCGGCGCTGCCGACCTGATTGAAGAAGTGGCCGCCAGCAAAATCAGCGGCGAAGAAGATCGCTACAGCCACACCGACCTGTGGGACTTCCAGGCCAACGTCGACGGCGCGCAGAAAATTGTCGACCTGCTGCGTCCACAGCTGCAAAAAGAGAACGGCGCGCTGCTGGCGAAAGTTGACGCTAACTTCAAGAAAGTTGACACGATTCTCGCGAAATACCGCACCAAAGACGGCTATGAAACCTATGACAAGCTGACCGATGCGGATCGTAATGCGCTGAAAGGCCCAATCACCACTCTGGCGGAAGATCTGGCTCGAGCTGCGCGGGATCCTGGGTCTGGACTAAACCGATGGCAGAACAGAAGCAATCCGACGTGAATGAGCCTTCACGTCGGCGGTTATTAAAAGGGATCGGCGCGCTAGGCGGCGCGCTGGCTATCGCCGGCGGCTGTCCGGTTGCCCATGCGGCCAAAAGTACCAGCTCGCCGGGAACGCTATCGCCCAACGCGCGTATGGAGGAGCAGCCTTTTTATGGGCCGCATCAGGCGGGGATCCTCACCCCGCAGCAAGCCGCGATGATGCTGGTGGCCTTCGACGTGCTGGCCAGCGATGATAAGGCCGACCTCGAGCGCCTGTTCCGTCTGCTGACCCAGCGGATTGCCTTTCTGACCAAAGGCGGGCCGGCGCCGGACACGCCGAATCCGCGCCTGCCGCCGATGGACTCGGGCATTCTCGGGCCGTGGATCTCCCCGGATAACCTGACGATGACCGTATCGGTCGGCCACTCGCTGTTTGACGAGCGCTATGGGCTCGCGGAACACGCGCCGAAGAAGCTGCAGAAGATGACGCGTTTTCCTAACGATTCGCTGGATGCCGCGCTTTGCCACGGCGATCTGCTGCTGCAAATTTGCGCCAACACCCAGGATACGGTGATCCACGCCCTGCGCGATGTGATTAAGCATACCCCGGATCTGCTCAGCGTCCGCTGGAAGCGCGAGGGCTTTATCTCCGATAGCGCCGCGCGCAGCAAAGGCAAAGAGACGCCGGTTAACCTGCTGGGCTTTAAGGACGGTACGGCGAACCCGGTCAGCACCGACAGCGCGCTGATGGATGAGGTGGTATGGGTCACCGCCGGCCAGGGTGAGCCGGCGTGGGCGACGGGCGGCAGCTATCAGGCGGCGCGGATTATCCAGTTCCACGTCGAGTTCTGGGATCGCACGCCGCTGAAAGAGCAGCAGACCATTTTCGGTCGCGACAAGCACAGCGGCGCGCCGCTGGGGATGCAGCACGAGCACGATGTGCCGGATTACGCTAAGGATCCCGATGGCGATATTATCGCCCTCGATAGCCACATCCGCCTCGCTAACCCGCGCACGCCGCAGACGCAGTCGAACCTGATGATGCGCCGCGGCTACAGCTATTCGCTGGGGGTGACCAACTCCGGACAGCTGGATATGGGGCTGCTGTTTGTCTGCTATCAGCACGATCTGGAAAAAGGTTTCCTGACGGTGCAAAAGCGGCTCAACGGCGAAGCGCTGGAGGAGTACATTAAGCCGATCGGCGGCGGCTACTTCTTTGCGCTGCCGGGCGTGGTGGATAGCCAGCACTACCTGGCGCAGTCGCTGATTGAAGCCTGACGTTCCTGCCCGTAAGGGCAGGGCGTTTTCTGCTGTTTTTCCATTCTTTTTTTGTATTTCCTGCCTTGTGTTATTTTTCTGTAATCTATTTGTCGGAAACTCTCCTGAGCTGCGATGAGAATTATTTGTTGTCTGTATGTGAAAAATAAGTTGCATTGAGAATTATTTTTGATGTACTTATTAACAGACGCGGTAGTTCCCGGCAGTGATGTCGTTTCACTATGGAGATCGCGAATGCCCGATTGCTGTAACGGAAAATGTAAATCTTCTTACCGTACTCATCAGCACGGGGGCCACACTTCCGGCCGCGATTCCCACACCTCGACTTTTTCTCCAGTCACCACAGATAACCTAAACCCAGACCGGGTACGCGGTGCGCGTAGCCGCGACCCGTTGTCAATTCGACAGGCAAGCAATGGCTTACAAGGAAGCCAAACCTCAATCGTTCGTGCGCATAATCGCGTCGATATTGACGCGTGTGATGTAAACCAACAACGCAAGGTGCTATCCATGGGAAGACAAAAAGCAGTGACCAAAGCTCGTCGTGAGGCCAAACGTGTGCTGAGACAGGATTCGCGCAGCCATAAGCAGCGCGAAGAAGAATCGGTCACATCGCTTGTGCAAATGAGTGGCGTAGAAGCGATTGGTATGGCGCGGGACAGCCGCGATTTGTCGCCAATTGAAGCGCGTAATGACGCTCAGGTGCATTATTTGAATGCCATTGACAATAAACAGCTGATCTTTGCCACCGGCGAAGCCGGGTGCGGGAAGACCTGGATCAGCGCGGCGAAAGCAGCTGAAGCCCTGATCCATAAGGACGTGGACAGAATTATTGTTACCCGTCCCGTTCTGCAAGCCGATGAAGACCTCGGCTTCTTACCGGGAGATATCGCCGAGAAATTCGCCCCCTATTTCCGCCCGGTGTATGACGTGCTGGTGAGAAGGCTGGGCGCTTCCTTTATGCAATACTGCCTGCGGCCTGAAATTGGCAAGGTGGAAATCGCGCCGTTCGCCTATATGCGCGGACGTACATTTGAAAATGCGGTTGTGATTCTGGATGAGGCTCAGAACGTGACCGCTGCGCAAATGAAAATGTTTTTGACCCGCCTCGGGGAGAACGTGACGGTTATCGTCAACGGCGACGTTACCCAGTGTGATTTACCCTCTGGCGTAAGGTCTGGCCTGGTCGATGCGCTGGCGCGTTTTGAAGAAGACGAGATGGTTGGTATCGTTCGCTTTACGACCGACGACTGCGTCCGCTCGATGCTCTGTCAGCGGGCGCTGAAAGCCTACTACTAGCAGTTACATGGTGTGCAAAGCCCGGGGAAACCCGGGCTTTGTTTTTTCTGCGGCCCGCCGGCGCGGTTCGAGGATTAGCCAATCGCCCCCAGCGCATCTTCGCTGCCCTGTTTTTTTGGCAGCAGGAACAGGGTGGCGAAAATATCCAGCAGATAGAGCAGGGCCAGCAGGGTGATCGCCGCGGTAAACGACCAGTGGCTGACGAACAGGCCAATCACCAGCGGTCCAAAGCCGCCGACGCCGCGCCCGAGGTTAAACAGGACGTTCTGCGCGGTGGCGAGCACTTTTAGCGGATAGGTATCGGAGATCAGCGCCCCGTAGCCGCCGATCATCCCGTTGACGAACATCCCCATCAACGCCCCGGTAAACAGCATGACGGTGGGGTCGCGCAGCTGGGCGTAGATAATGACCATCACCACGGCGCCGACCTGGTAAATAAGGAAGATTTTCCAGCGCGGGAAGCGATCCGCCAGCACGCCAAATAGCCAGATGCCGAAGGTCATTCCTACCACCGTGACCGCCGTCCACAGCCCCGATTTGGTCAGCGAGAAGCCAAAGCTGGAGGAGAGATAGCTGGGCATCCAGATCATCAGGCCGTAGTAGCCAAAATTCTGCACCGAACACAGGATCAGGATGCCGATGCTGGCCTTCGAGGTGGCGCGGTCGGCAAACAGCATCCCGATCCGCGCCGTGAACGATATTTCCTGCGCGACGCGGCTATCTTTAGTAAACGCCTCCGGTTCCCCCATCCCGCGGCGGATGGCAAATGAGACCAGCGCCGGCAGAAGGCCGACCAGAAACATCCCGCGCCAGCCGATGATATCCAGCAGCAGCGGGGTGATAAAGGCGGCAAGCAGCACGCCAAGCTGCCAGCCGATGCCGACCCACGCCGAGGCGCGGTTGCGCTTATGGGCCGGCCAGACTTCGGCAATCAGCGCCATGCCGATACCGAATTCGCCGCCAAGCCCCATACCCGCAAGGGTGCGATAGGCCAGCAGATCCCAATAGCCCTGGGCGACCGCGCAAAGGCCGGTAAAAACGGAGAACATCAGAATCGTGAAGGTCAGCACGCGAATGCGTCCGAGGCGATCGCTGAGATGGCCAAATAAAATCCCGCCCAGCACCGCGCCAATGAGCGTCCAGGTCACCAGGGAACCCGCCTGAGAGGTACTGAGCGCCAGAGAAGCGCTGATTGCCGGCAGCATGAAGCCGAGGATCAGCAGATCGAAACCATCCATTGCGTAGCCGCTGATCGCCGCGACCATGGCTTTAGCCGGCGTCACGCCGCGTTTGTTATGTGGGGAAGAGAAGGTCATGTCCAGGCCTTAGGGTTAAATTGTGCGCCAAGTATAGATTTGTCAGCGGCCGCAATCTACCTCAAAGAGGGGCTGTGGGTCGGGGGAGGCGAGCAAAGCCGGAGCATCGTCAGATGCCCCGCCGTCCCGAGAAACGAGACTAAATAGTTATGGATAGCGGGAGGAGCGACCGGCGCCGCTCCTTTGCGCGGGATCGCGGATGGGCTAGCCCGCCAGCTGGCGGTCCAGGTTGAGCAGGGTTTGCGCCATCACCGCCGCGCCATCCGCCAGCTGTCGTTCGGTAATCGACTCTTCGGGGCAGTGGCTGCGCCCGCCCAGGCACGGAATAAAGACCATCCCCACCGGGCCCGTCGGGGAGACGTAGACCGCGTCGTGCCCGGCTCCGCTTGGCAGACGCTGGTATTCCAGCTGCAGATGCCCCGCGGCTTCGGCGATCGCCCGCATCACGACGTCCGAGCAGGGAGTTGGGCTGGCGCGGCTTACGTGCTCCAACGTCGCGGACAGTCCCAGGGCCGCCAGCTCTGATGCGCACAGCTGCATAATCTCTTCCGGGAACGCGTCGAGAACCTGCTGGCTGTCGCTGCGGACCTCAAGCATCAGCTCAACCCAGCCCGGCACCGCGTTGGGCACGTTCGGCGTCATCGCGATGCGGCCAATCGTCGCCACCACGTAATGCGGGTTACCGCTTTGCGCGCTGGCCAGCTGATGGACGCGGGTTATCACCTGCGCGGCGCCCACCAGCGCGTCGCGGCGGATATCCATCGGCGTGGTGCCGGAGTGGTCCGGCTGGCCGTGAACCATAATCCGCACGCGGCGGATCCCCACGATATGCGTCACGATGCCAATGGGTAAGCCCGCGTTTTCCAGTACCGGGCCTTGCTCAATGTGCAGTTCAATATAGGCCGCCGTGCTGCCCGGACCGCGCAGCGGCGCGGTTAATAGCTGCGGCTTAGCGCCAACCCGCAGCATCGCCTCGGCCAGCGTCTCCCCGGCATGGTTTTTAGCCGCCAGCATGCCGCTATCGAGCGAGCCGGAAAAGGCGCGGCTGCCCACGCAGGAGATGCCGTAGTCGCTCGGCTCTTCAGAGAGGAAGTCGATCACCTCCAGCGGATGCTCAAGCGTGATATCGCGCTCCTGTAGGCTTAAGGCGATTTCGATGCCGGCCAGGACGCCGATAATGCCGTCATAGCGTCCGCCGCCAACCACCGTATCGCTGTGGGAACCGATCGTTATCGGCGCCAAATCCATGCGCCGTCCGGCCCGCCGTCCGATCAGGTTGCCGCCCGCGTCGAGGGTGACGCTAAGCCCGGCCTGCTCCATTTTCTGCTGCAGCCACTGACGGCCTTCGCTGAACAGCGGCGTGAAGGCGCGGCGCGTCCAGGGCGTACCCGGTAGCGTCATGGTCGCTAAAGTGTTGGCGTTTTCCCACAGGCGGGAAGCGTTGATGAGAGGGCCGTTGTTGCGTATTTCTGCGTTGATTTTCGTCATAATGTGGTCTCTCTTATGCGGCGCTGCGCGGGCGCAGGAACCGACCGTCGCCCGGCTGGTTGACGATCTTTCCGTGGTTAAATACCGGCATGCCGCGGCACCACGTCTGCTCAACCCGTACCGTAAACTCCATGTCGGCGAATGAGCTCCAGGTCACCGCCGACAGGCTGGCGGAGGGATCGAAGCGATAGGTTTCGGGATTCAGGATCACGAAGTCGGCGTCTTTACCCGCGGCAAACGACCCTTTGCGGTCATCGAGAAGAAAGTGCTGCGCCGGATTGCGGCATAGCAGCTGAACGACCATTGTCGGCGTGATGCCATGCTGTTCGCAGCCGGTCCATAGCGCCGGCAGTAAGGTTTCGAGGCCCGGGCCGCCGGAGGCGTTTTTGAAAATGTTCTCATCCCCTTTGCGCTCCAGCCCCCAGCTGACGTGGTCGGAAGAGACGAACGTGCAATCCCCCTGCGCAATATGCACCCACAGCCGTTCGGACTCAGATTTGGGCCGGATTGGCGGGTAGTGTTTGGTTTTGGCCCCTAGCCGGAACGAGTGCTCTTCATGGTTCAGGATCAGATACTGAACGCAGGTTTCGATGGAGACCGGATAGCCGGCGTTTTTGTACATTTTATAGATCTCAAACCCGCGCGAGGTTGAAACGTGGACCGCATGGGCGCGGGCGCCGGTAAGCGCGCCGATTTCATACAGTCTGCGCGGTGGCCAGATCTTCGATCAGGGGAGTATGCGCGCGCATGAACGCGTCCCAGCCGGTATCGTTTTCGGCAACCATGCGCTGGATGTTTTTGCGCGTCATCTCCTGCATCTGATTGTGCACCGCGCAGGCTAAGCCGCTCGGGGCGATCAGACTGGAACGCGTGCAGCAGATCGTCCTCCTCGACCCGCGGGAAGCGGCCGGGAGTGGCTTCGAACGTCGAGAATTTAAACGCGCAGACGCCTCCCTCGATGAGTCCCGCCGCCGCCTCGAAGCCGTGCTTTTGGTTTAGCGTGCCGAACAGGGCCACGTCGACGTGGCAGTCGCGTTCGACCTCCGCAATTTTATTCTCCAGCTGGCCGCGGCTGGCGACCGGCTCAGGGTCGTCATAGGGCATATCAACCATTACCGTCACGCCGCCGGCGGCGGCGGCGCGTGAGGCCCAGCCGAGGCCCTCCTGGTTGGCCTGGCTTCCTGAATGGACCTGGCCGTCAATCACTCCGGGAATAACCCACCGGCCGCTGGCATCGATCACTTTTTCCGCCTGAGGCAGCGGGCCGCTGCCGGTGGCAGCGATTTTTCCCTGTTCGATAGCCAGCCATCCATCGAGCGTGATGCCGTCGGCATCAACCAGATTGCCCTTTACCACGATCTCCCATCTCTTCTGCACACTCATAACGTACGCCCTTATAACTTTTACCGAAAATTTTGCATAAAAATGCATATGTGGCCGATGCGTAATCGGCCTCTTTTCCAAAGTCTGCGTCTAGTGTAGGGTGGCTGTAGGTATTATGTCTTATGCTTATTTATCACTCTTGCATAACATTATGTTAACCTTGGAGAGGGTGGGATGCGTTTAAATCTCAAACAAATTGAAGTTTTTCGCGCCATTATGCTGACGGGTTCCATCAGCGGCGCGGCAAAGCTGCTGCACGTTTCGCAGCCGGCCGTTTCCCGGCTCATCGGCTATACCGAACAGCGGCTGGGGCTATCGCTATTTGAGCGGATAAAAGGGCGGCTTTATCCAACGCCTGAGGCGCGGCACCTCTTTATTGAGGTCAACTCGGTCTATCTCGGCGTGCAGCGCGTTAATGAAGTGGCGGAGGATTTGATTCAAAACCGCATGGGTCATCTGCGGATCGCCTGTAGCCCCAGCCTCGGTCAGGGATTAATACCCAACGCCATTGCTAAATTTCACCGTACGCTGCCCGATACCCGGGTGATTCTGCATACCATGATCCCCGACGTGCTGCTGCAGGCGGTGCTGACTCAGCAGGTTGAGCTAGGGATCGCCTTCCTCCATGAGGGCCATCCAAACGTACAGTCCCGGGTGTTATATGAAAATCATCTGGTCGTTGCGCTCCCGGCGACCCATCCGCTGACCGCCAAAAATACGATCAATGTCGAAGATCTGGTTGGCCAGCCGTTTATTGGCTACGGCTCCGATATCCCTATCGGGCAGATAGTCAGGCAGCTCTTTAATGATGAAGGCATTGTTGTGCGGCCAATCGTTGAATCGCAACAGATTCACGTGGCCTGCGCCCTGGTTCAGGCGGGGGTGGGCATCGCGCTGATCGATGAGATTACCGCCAGCGGCCCGGTATGGACCAACGTCGTCTTTCGTCCTCTTTCACCGACGGCTAAAACGCCAATCAGCATCATTTACGGCATGTACGAACCGCTTTCGCGGCTGGCCCAGGAATTTATCAGCACCCTGGAGTCGATTCAGGTTCACTGGTCGAGATAGCCCGTCGCCGCCATCGGCGCCCGCCAGGGAGCGGCTTCTCTTCGCGCAAATTACCGCGCGCTGGCGTTTTTCCGATCGTTAACATTGTGTTATACGCTGTGGCCAAAAAGTAATATGACATTTTGACATTCCGCCCTCTAGTATCGAACCAAGGCCGTGATGATTATTCATTAATTATGCACTTTAGCGCCTGCTTACGAGTTCTGTACTTCTGGAGGAATAGCAATGGGTCGAATTTTAACACTGGCTGACGTCGAAGCCGCCGTTAAGGGTGGTTCAGTGTTTGCCTGCGGCGGCGGCGGTTGGGTTGAACACGGGCTGGAGTTAGGCAAAATGTCGGTCACCATTGGCCGCCCCGAGCTGGTTACCATGGACGAGGTTGACGACAGCGCCTGGATTGCCACCGCCGCGGCGATTGGCGCGCCCGGCGGGCTGACCGACTGGGAAATGCTCGGGATCGATTATGTTAAGGCCGTCCAGCTGGTGCAAAAAGAGCTGGGTGAACCCCTTTATGGCCTGATTATCGGGCAAAACGGGATGTCCAGTACGCTAAACGGCTGGCTGCCATCCGCCATTCTCGGCACCAAAGTGGTCGATGCGGTGGGGGATCTGCGCGCCCATCCCACCGGCGATATGGGCTCGCTGGGCCTTGCCTCCAGCAGCGCGCCGATGATTCAGGCGGCGGTGGGCGGTAATCGAAAGAATCATGCCTATATTGAGCTGGTCGTGAAAGGCGCCACCGCCAAAGTCTCCCCCATATTGCGTAAAGCCTCGGATATGTCCGGAGGCTTTATCGCCAGCTGTCGCAACCCGATTCGCGGCGCTTACGTGCGCCAGCACGCCGCGCATGGCGGTATCAGCCGCGCCATTTCTCTCGGCGAAACCATTATCGCCGCCGCTAAAAAGGGCGGCAGCGCGGTCATCGATGCGATATGCAACCACACCGGCGGGCAGATCGTCGGCAGCGGGAAAGTGACGCAAACCACGCTGCAATATACCAGTGAAGCCTTTGACGTCGGCATTATCGACGTCGGCCAGGGCGAAAACCTGCGCCGCATCCACGTGATGAATGAACATATGGCGGTGGAGGATCGCCACGGCCAGCGCATTGCCACCTATCCGGACGTCATCACCACGCTGGATATGCAGGGCAACCCGGTCAGCGCCGGGCAGCTGAAGCCGGGCCTCGAAATCGTTATTTTTCACCAACACCATAGCCAAATTCCGCTCTCTTCATCCGTTACCGATCCGGCGGTTTATCCCGCCGTTGAGAAGACGCTGGGGATCGAGTTGTTCAGCCATATTCAGCAGGGAGCCGCAAAATGAAAAAGAGCTACAGCGTGACCTCGGGTACCCAGCTTCGCTGCCTGGGCTGGCGCCAGGAAGCCCTGCTTCGCCTTCTGGAAAACGTGCTGGCGGTGGGGGAAAACCCTGACGAGCTGGTGGTCTACGCCGCGCTAGGCCGCGCCGCGCGCGACTGGCCGTCGCACGACGCTATTGTGCAGGCGTTGAAAACCATGCGCGAAGACCAAACCCTGCTGGTCCAGTCCGGCAAGCCGATTGGCCTGCTGCAAACCCACGCCAATGCCCCGCTGGTGATCATGGCAAACTGCAATATGGTCGGTCAGTGGGCAAAGGCGGACAACTTCTATCGCTGGGAGAAGGACAATCTGATCTGCTGGGGCGGGCTAACCGCCGGCGACTGGCAGTACATCGGCTCGCAGGGCGTCATTCAGGGGACCTATGAGATTTTTTCCCGCATTGCCGAACGCTACTTTGATAACGATCTGCGCGGGCGCTTTATTCTGACCGCCGGTTTAGGGGGCATGGGCGGGGCGCAGCCGCTGGCCGGCACCATGGCCAGGGCCGCGATCCTTACGGTTGAGGTCAGCCAAAAGAGCATCGATAAGCGGCTGAAAAACGGCTTTCTGCAATATCAGGCGCGGGACCTTGAGCATGCGCTCACCCTTATTCGCAATGCGCAGAACGACCGGCAGCCTGTCTCCGTGGGCTTACTGGGCAATGCCGCCGACGTTTTTCCGGCTATTTTAGCCAAAGGGATTATTCCCGATATCGTTACCGACCAGACCGCGGCTCATGATTTGGTCTACGGCTACGTGCCTTCCGGCTACTCCCTGGAGCAGGTTGTCGCCCAGCGCGAAAGGATATCGACGTTCTGATGGATGCCAGCCGCCGCTCGATCGTCCGGCACGTCACCGCCATGCTCGGATTTATGGATCGCGGCGCCGTGGTGTTTGATAACGGCAACCTTATTCGTACCCATGCCCATCAGGGGGGCGTTGCGCGCGCCTTTGAGATCCCAATTTTTACCGAGGCCTTCCTGCGCCCGCTGTTCTGCCGCGCTATCGGCCCCTTCCGCTGGATCGCGCTGTCCAATAATAGCGATGACATCAGGGTCATCGACGATTATCTGCTGACGCGCTTTGCCGACAATCAAATCGTCAGCAACTGGATCCGCCTGGCCCGCGAGAAGGTGCCGTTCGAAGGTCTGCCCGCGCGAATTGCCTGGCTCGGCCACGGCGAACGAACGGAGCTGGCGCTGGAGGTGAACCGCATGGTGGCCGATGGTCGCCTGAGCGGGCCGATTGCCTTCACCCGCGACCACCTCGATGCCGGGGCGATGGCTCATCCCAACATCATGACCGAGAAGATGAAAGATGGCTCGGACGCTATCGCCGACTGGCCGCTGCTCAACGCCCTGGTGAACTGCGCGTCGATGGCCGATCTGGTGGCGATTCACTCCGGCGGCGGCGGGTATAGCGGCTATATGACCAGCTCCGGCGTGACGGTGGTTGCCGACGGTTCAGACGCCGCGGCGCAGCGCCTGCAGCTCTCCATGACCAATGATACCAGCACCGGCGTGATGCGCTATGCCGACGCGGGTTATCAGGAGTCCCTGGATGAAGTAAAAGAAAAATCAATTTCTTACATCAATTTATCTGCGGCCGGCTAGCCCTGCGTATGAGGTCATTATGACAAAAACCACCACTTCCCCCCTGAGCGCCGAGGCTCTCCGGTCCGTACCGGAGTCGCGCAGCAAGGGCTATAAAGCGATTGCTGCGGCCTCAATCGGTAATGCGCTGGAATGGTATGACTTTTCAATCTATGCCTTTTTCGCGGTCTATATCGCGCAGAACTTTTTCCATCAGCAAGATGCCGGGGCGCAGCTGTTTGAGGCGTTTTTAGCCTTTGGTCTCGGTTTTGTGATTCGGCCTCTGGGGGCCCTGGTTATCGGCGTCTATGGCGACAGGGTAGGGCGCAAGGCCGCCCTGACTCTGACCATTATGACGATGGCCGTGGGTACGGCCATTATCGCCTTTGCTCCCCCCTACAGTGCGATCGGTATTGGCGCGCCGCTGCTGATTCTGTGCGGTCGGGTGCTGCAGGGCTTCTCCGCCGGGGGCGAGGTGGGCGGCGCGGCGGCCTTTTTGGTCGAACATGCGCCAGCCGAAAAAAAGGGCCAGTACGCCTCCTGGCTGCAGGCCAGCATGGGGATCTCCAATATCTTTGGCGCGCTGGTGGCTACGGTGGTGACTCTGACCCTCAGCCACGAGCAGATTGGCGACTGGGGCTGGCGTATTCCGTTCATTATTGGACTTTCCATCGCGCCCATCGGTTTGTGGATGCGTAAAACGCTGGAGGAAACGCCGCTCTTTATCGAGGAGCAGGCCCGCCGCAGGGGGGAGAAGATCGGGCCGGAAATGCCCCTGCTGCAGCTTTTTAAAGCGCACGGCAACGCGGTGTTGCTCGGTACCGGGCTATCGATACTGTGGGCCGTTAGCGTCTACGCGCTGATTATCTACATGCCGATTTACGTTCAGCGTCAGCTGCATTTTGAGAGCCACCAGGCGTTCCTCGCGGCGCTGATTGGCAACTGCTTTATGGTGGTGTGCTGCGTCGCCGCTGGCACTTATTCCGATCCTCGCGGCGCTGATTGGCAACTGCTTTATGGTGGTGTGCTGCGTCGCCGCTGGCACTTATTCCGATCGGATCGGCACCCATAAGCTGCTGATGATCGGCGCCGGGCTGTTGCTTATCTGCAGCTATCCGCTGCTGCTGCTGCTCGACGCTTCGCATACCACGCTGACGCTGATTGTGGTGCAAAGCCTGTTCTGCATCCTGGTTTCGCTGTTCGTCGGCGTGGCTCCCCTGGCGCTGTCCGAGCTTTTCCCCACCGACGTTCGCGCCAGCGGGATGTCCGTTTCTTATAACCTCGCGGTAACCCTGTTTGGCGGTTTTGCGCCGGCGGTGCTGACCTGGCTGACCGAAAATACCGGGACGCGCTTTGCGCCGGCATGGTACGTGATGATCGCCAGCGTGCTGGCGATGATTGCGTTGCTCAGGATCGATCGGCAAAAGGCGAAAAAACGCTGATCAACGAACGGCTATAAAAAAGTTATTTAATTTCAATAAGATTTCCTTATTAACATCACAGCATAAATAATAAGAGGGTTGTATCTATGTCAGCAAAGTTGTCGCTTTTGATGATTGCACTACTCACTCTGAGCTACAGCAAGGTAGGTTTATCTACGGTCACGCTGGACGGGCACTCGATTACCCCGGCGATGATTGCCAGCGTGGCGGATGGCGAAGCCGTGGCGATCTCGCCTGCGGCCACCGCGCGGGTGGAAAAGGCTCACCGGGTGCTGATTGCGGCGGCGCAGAATGGGCAAAAAATCTACGGCTTGACGGTCGGCGTCGGTCTTAATAAAGACCGGCCTATGGTCGACGTCCACGGTAAGCTGACCGATGAGGTGATCGCGGCGTCGAAGAAATTTAACATCGGCCTGCTGCACGCCCATTCCGGCGGCATCGGTGAGCCGATGAGCCAGCGCATCGCCCGCGCGACGATGGTAACCCGCCTCAACACGCTGCTAACCGGCGGCGGAGGCGTGCAGCCGGAGGTGATTGACGCGTACGTCGATTTTCTCAATAAAGGGATCACGCCGGTTATCCCGGGCGAGGGCTCTATTGGCGAGGGGGATATCACCGTTATCAGCCATATCGGCCTGGCGATGATTGGCGAAGGCGATGTCTACTATCAGGGGAAAAAGATCCCGGCCCGGGCCGCGCTGGACCGCAGCAAAACGCCGGCGGTGGTGCCTTATGCCAAAGATGCGCTATCCATTCTGAGCTCCAGCGCCAGTTCCGCAGCCAGAGGCGCGCTGGCGCTGAATTCGCTGGCCCATCTCCTGCCGCTTAATGCCGTGATGTATGCCACCAGCCTCGAGGCGTTAAACGGCAACGTTTCACCTTTCCTCGAAAATACGCTGGCGCTGCGTCCTTACCCGGAAGTGGTGGCGATGGGCCAGCACCTGCGCACGCTGCTTGCCGGTTCCAGCCTGTGGGAACATGACGACGGCCGTCCGCTGCAGGACCCGCTGAGCTTCCGCTCCGGCGTCTATCTGCTGGCCGAGCTGCAGCGTAGCTATCAGCAGGCCAGGGAGCAGCTGCTGATGCAGCTCGACAGCTCTGACGATAACCCCGGCGTCGCGATCGGCGTTGCCGCTCCGTCGGATCGGCCGCAGGATCGTCTGGGCTATGTGGATCAAAACGGGGTGAAAGGCGCCGTCTTGCCGACGGCCAACTTTGAACCTCTGCCGTGGGTGCTCTCCTTTGAACAGCTGAGCCTGGCGCTGGCCCACAGCTCCTTGGCCAACGCGCAACAGGTCGTGAAGCTCAACAACCCGTCGTTTACCGGGCTGACGCGCTTCCTCGGCACGGACAATACCGTTCACGCCTTTGGGGCGATGGAAAAGCCGGTGATGTCGCTGGCGATGCGCAACAAAGAGTCTGGCCATGCCGGTGTCGATGGACTTTATGCCGGTGGCTGGCGATATTGAGGATATCGCGACGAATGCGCCGCAGGTCGCACAGCGCCTGCAGCAGCAGATCGATAACAGCTATCAGCTTTTGGGGATTTTGCTGGTGCATGACGCACAGGCGATCGATCTGCGTAAGCAGAAGAACAACGGCTTTACGCTGTCGGCGCCGACCGGCGCCCTGTACGATGCGCTCAGGCGCCAGGTGAAATTTATGGATACCGATCGTCCGCTTAGCCCGGATTTCGCCGCCGCGGCCCAGGTCCTGAAAACATTCGATGTGCGGGATGTGGCGGCGAAGTAGCGCTCGCCTTGCGGACCGGTCAGTATGATCGGGAGCCGGCAGCCTCTCCGGAGGCGCCGGCTAAAGAGTAAAATGCGACGACTATTTGGCCCGTAGCCCGATTCCGGCAATATCCGTCACCGTGACGGGGGATGCCTGCAGATTTGCTGCAAAGAGTAAATACGGCCGGTTAACGCCAGCTGCCACCAACGTTTCTCTCTCATTTTCCCAATCCAAATAGCAGCGACACAACCCGGCCAGCTGGCTGGCGTGTAAAACAATCGTCGGTTCAAAAAATAGTTTACATTGTTATGTATTGCTAATTATTATCATTCCGCTTCTCATAATGCAAATCATTCATAACTTAACTCATTAATAATTAATATATTTATTTTACAGGGGATCTTCTCATGTCTGGTCACTTCCGGCACTCGCTGCTTGCTACCGCTATTGTTTTAGCGTTCCCGGCCTGGGCTGCTGATAAAAATGATAACTCTTCGTCAACCGATCGCACGGATACCCTGACGGTCGTGGGTAACTGGCTTGATTCGCCGGATTACAGCACCGTCGTGCTCGATCACCCCGGCGCCAGAACTATCGTGACGGAGCAACAGGTTAAGGAAAAAGGCGGCGAGACGATTTCAGAAGCGCTGCGCGGTATTCCCGGCGTTCAGGTTCAGGAGAATAACGGCACCGGCGGGAGCGATGTGTCACTGAACGTCGGCGTACGCGGCCTGACATCGCGCCTGTCGCCTCGCTCTACCATCATGATGGACGGCGTACCGCTCTCCGTCGCGCCTTACGGCCAGCCTCGAGCTGTCAATAGCTCCGCTGTCAATGGGGAATATTCAGTCCATTGACGTCATCCGCGGCGGCAGCGCCGTTCGTTACGGACCGCAGAACGTCGGCGGAGTGATCAACTTTGTCTCGAAGGATATCCCGGAAACGTTCGGCGGCGCGGTGAGCGCGCAAACGGAAGGGGCCTCACACGGCGGATTGAAAACGCTGACCAGCGCTTCCGTTGGCGGCACGGCGGAGAACGGTCTGGGGGCGGAGCTGCTGTACTCGGGTCTGCACGGCCAGGGATACCGGGAAAATAATGACAATACCGATATTGACGATTTTATGCTGAAAACGCGTTATCGTTTCACTCCGCAGGACGAACTGACCGGTAACTTCCATTATTATAACGCCTCCGCGGGTATGCCCGGCGGCCTGACGAAAGAGCAATACCAGCAAAATCCCTTCCAGTCCGTGCGCCCGTTCGATCAGTTTGCCGGGCGCCGCCAGGATATGTCTTTCAAATATCGCCATCAGGAAGAGGATAGCCAGTTTGAAGTGCTGACCTATTTCACCAAAAGTTTCCGCACCAGCGATATTCAGACCAACGGCACCGGGGCGCAGACCGGGCAGAGTCGCCTGGCGGCAGCGCCGCGTCACTATACGACCTGGGCTATCGAGCCAACCTATTCGCATCTGTTCCGCTTCTGGGATATGGCTCATGAGATAACCCTGGGCTATCGTTATCTCAATGAAACGTCGGATGAAAAAGGGTATCGCTCTGACTGGTACGATCCGACGACCACGACCTCCGCCCCGAATTCTAAAGAAAACTACTATCAGCATACCTCCGGCGGTACAGAAGCTAACGCGTTTTATATTGATGATGCCGTCAACGTTGGTAACTGGACCATTACCCCGGGGCTGCGTTATGAAAGCATCCGCACGCATGTGAATGACGCGTTTGCCGATATTGCGCGGGAAAAATCGTACAGCGAACCGCTGCCATCGATCAACGTGATGTACCACCTGTCCGACAGGCTGGAAGCTGTTTGCTAACGCCAATACCTCTTTCGGCAGTTTGCAGTATTTCCAGCTTACCCGCGGCGGCAACCACGGGCAGCCGGCTCCGGGCCTGCAGCCTGAGAAAGCGCACACCTATGAAGTGGGTACCCGCTATGACGACTCCTTACTCAAAGCGGAGCTGACGGCTTTCTACATTGATTTTGATAATCAGCTGCAGTACATCAACAACACCATCGGCTGGACCACGCTGGGCGCCACCAAACATCAGGGCGTCGAGCTGGCGCTGAACTACGATCTCAGCGAACTGGCGCATAGCCTGGATGGGCTCAGCCTCTATTCCACCTATACCTATACCCGCGCCGTATCCGTCAGCGGCGAGTTTTCGGGTAAAGATCTGCCCTTCTATTCTCGCCAGGTGCTGACGGTGGGCTCCCGCTACGCGACGGGCAACTGGGTGTGGAACGTCGATGGCTATTCGCAATCGCGCCAGCATTCTCCGGGGTCGTCTGATGCCGGGAACGGTTATATCACCCGGGAGAGCGATGATGGCCAGTACGGTAATATTGCCGGCTATATGGTGTGGAATATGCGCGGCGAATATGACATGGGGCCGTCGTGGTCAAATCTGAAACTGGGCGCCGGGGTTAAAAACCTTTTCGATCAGCGCTACTACACGCGTTCAACGGATAATAACTACGGCAAATATGTCGGCGAGCCGCGAACCTTCTTTGTTCAGGCGTCGCTGGCTTTCTAAAGGTGTGACGCTTCGCGGGGCAGGGATGCACCGCGCAGCGGTCAGGTCAAAGAGCGGGGGTTTGGCGGAGGAGCGATAAGGCCATACCTCCGGCTGGGTGCAATATGCGAAAAAAAGCTCGTACGCAGGTACGAGCTCTTTCTTAAATATGGCGGTGAGGGGGGGATTGACTCGCTTCGCTCGCCGTTACTCGGCCCGTCCTGGGCCTCGCCCCTTCGGGGCCAACGCCGGCGTTGTTCAAAAATGCTCCCGGCATTTTTGTGCAGGCAGCCCGCGCGCGTGCTCGCGGTCTGTCCAGCTGGCGATGCCAGCTGTCGAACCCCGGTCGGGGCTTCTCATCCCCCCGGTGGGGTGCAATATGCGAAAAAAAGCCCGTACTTGCGTACGAGCTCTTTCTTAAATATGGCGGTGAGGGGGGGATTCGAACCCCCGATACGTTGCCGTATACACACTTTCCAGGCGTGCTCCTTCAGCCACTCGGACACCTCACCATATTGTTTCGCTGCACACCTTGGGTGGGCAACGGGGCGGTACTATAGGGAGTTGCGCTAAAACGGTCAAGCAGTATTTATTCTTTCCTTACCGTTCGCTCAAGCAATGAACACCGCCCCGGCAAAAAACGCCAGGGCGGTGACTTTAACGCTGTGAATCAAGCCGTTTGCTAACGCTTATCGCTTCCCGAGCGTGCCGGCATCGCCGCAAGAGAATCGCTAATGCTGGCAGGAGCAAACATATTATTCCCCTCCGCCGCTTCAGATTTGGCCAAAGCGGCCGCTATTAAAATCGCGTACCGCCTGCGCGATTTGCGTTTTGCTGTTCATCACAAATGGGCCATAGCCGACGACAGGCTCACCCAGCGGTTCGCCGGCCAGCAGCAGGACTTTGGCATCAGCGGTAGCGCTGAGGTGCAGCGTTTCACCCTGCTGGCTCAGCACTACCAGCTGGCCTTCGCGCGCGTTTTCAGCGTCGTTAACGCGGACTTCACCTTCAAGCACAACCAGCGCAGTGCTCCAGCCGGCAGGCTGACGTAACGAGACCTCGTGGCCCTGCGTCAGCCTGCATATCCCAGACGTTCAGCGGCGAGAAGGTATGCGCCGGACCGGAAGCGTCGGCGTAATGGCCGGCGATGACCCGCACGTGGCCTGCGCTATTCGGCAACGCGACGCGGGGAATCAGGTCAGCGGTGATGCTCTGGTATCCCGGCGCGGCCATTTTATCTTTGGCCGGCAGGTTGACCCACAGCTGGATCATCTTCAGCTCGCCTCCGGTACGGGTAAATTCCGCCGAGTGGAACTCTTCGTGCAGGATCCCGGCGCCCGCCGTCATCCACTGCACATCGCCGGGGCCAATCACGCCGCCGCGGCCGGTTGAGTCGCGGTGCTCAACTTCGCCTGAATAAACAACGGTTACGGTTTCAAACCCGCGATGCGGATGCTCGCCGACGCCGCGTTTGCCGCTCCCCGCCGGGAAGCTATGCGGTCCTGCGTAATCCAGCAGCAGGAAGGGGCTCAGCTGCTCGCCGTGGGTTTGATAAGAAAACAGCGAGCGCACCGGGAAACCGTCACCGACCCAGTGCTGAGGTGGCGCGGTATAGACGCCTGTAATCTGTTTCATTGTTCTCTCCTGTGCAGATGCTGCGATGGCGATAAGCTTAGATGCGCGGTCTGTAGCCCGGTAGATAGCAAAAATGACCTATACTGTTCTGAAAATGGAACAATGGGGGAAGGATGCAGGATCTCAACGACTTAGCCTGGTTTGTGCAGGTGGTGGATCATGGCGGATTCGCCGCTGCGGGAAGGGCGCTCGATCAGCCTAAATCAAAGCTGAGCCGCCGCATTGCCCAGCTCGAAGAGCGGCTCGGCGTGCGCCTGATCCATCGCACCACGCGGCAGTTCGCGGTCACCGAAGTGGGGCAGACGTTTTACCAGCACTGTAAAGCGATGCTGATTGAGGCGGAAGCGGCGCAGCAGGCGGTTGAAACGCTGAGGGTCGAACCCTGTGGAAGCCTCAGGCTGACCTGTCCTGTCACCTTGTTGCATGCCCACGTTGGGCCGATGCTGGCGCGGTTTATGCTGCGCTACCCGAGCGTCAATATCCTGCTGGAGGCCACCAACCGGCGGGTCGATGTGGTCGGCGAAGGGGTTGACGTGGCTATTCGCGTGCGGCCGCGGCCCTTCGATGATAGCGATCTGGTGATGCGGGTGCTGGCCGATCGCGGGCACCGGCTGTTTGCCAGCCCGGCGCTGGTGGCGCGCATGGGACAGCCGCAGGCGCCGTCTGAGCTAAGCGGGTGGCCGGGACTGAGCCTCGACGCCGGCAAGCATCAGCATAAATGGCAGCTGACCGGTCCGCAGGGCGCGCGGGCGGAGGTCTACTTTACGCCGCGAATGGTGACCACCGACATGCTGGCGCTGCGTGAGGCGGCGATTGCCGGCGTCGGAGTTGTCCAGTTGCCGCTATTAATGGCGCGCGATAAGCTGGCGGCGGGTGAGCTGGTGGTGGTACTTGATGAGTGGCAGCCGCGGCGGGAAGTGATCCATGCGGTCTTTGCCTCCCGCCGCGGGCTATTGCCGTCGGTGCGCGCGCTGGTGGATTTTCTCAGCGCAGAGTATCAGCGGATGGAAGAGGATTGATGCAGGGCCGGATGCGCCGGCCCTGGCCAGAGGTCTATGATGACTTTTGCTCTCTGAAGGCGACGACCGTATCCCATGCGGTTTGCTGCAGAGCGCGGGCCGTCTGTTCGGTCATATCGCTGTCGACGGGGAGGGCGCCGCCTACCGGAGATTGATTATAGAGGGTAGCAAACAGTACGCAGGCCGTCAGGTAGGTGCCAGCCAGCGACGGGTGGTTGCCATCGCTGTGGTATAAATTTATCTCCGGATGCTGCTCAATGGCGCGCGCAAAAGCGAGGCCGACCGGGGCTACGTAGCCGTGCGTCTGGCGGGCGATATCAAGATAGGCCTGTTCCAGTTTATCCGTCTGCTCCGGTTTATTTTTGCTGGCCCAGGTCATGAACCAGACGACCTTTTCATTCGCTTTATGCGCAATGTCCGCCATGGTTATCGCCGACTGCGTGAAATACTCCCGGGTGGCGGCCTTTTTGCTGATGGCTTCGGTTGAGTTTCCCTGGAAGATGACCACGTCCCATTTTTGCAGCCCGTTCTGGAACTGCAGGTTGGGGATATGCCAGCCCAGGTGTCCGGTCGAGATGGTAATACCGCGATACGCATAGCCTTTGCCGCGTTCGGACAGCAGCGAGCGGGCGAGGTCGCGCAGGCGAGTATTTACATTGTTATTGTAATGGGTGTACGAGTTGCCATATATTGCGACGGTTTTATTTTCGCCATCCATTATCGCCCGTGGAGAGGGCGCAATAACGGTATCAGCCAATGCGAGGCTTGACAGGCACAGGTAGCCGGCCAGCAAATAACGTGCTTTTTTCATCTTGCTTATCCTTAAAAGTCGTAGCGCAGCCCGGCGATAAATGCATCGTCATGGGCTGGCTTATTTTTATTGGCTAATTCCTTCACATAGCTCAGAGACAGCCAGGTATCTTTCGCCAGGGTTAATTGCGTTTCGGCACGCCAGCCCCGGCGTTCGGCATATTTTTTGCCATCTTCATTCAGCGTGCTATATCCTCCTAAGAATCTGACCTTTTGAAATTTCCATGAGGCTAAAGAGTCGAAGCTGGTATAATCATTATCGTTATTATTATCGCGGGCGATAGCCACGCGGCCTACCGTGGTAGCGAGCGAAATATCGCCATAGTCCAGTCTGCAGCCCGCCGAGATATTGCGTATGCTTTTTCCGCCCATCCGTGGTTTTGACGCCGTCCTTACGCTTATATTCGCTGGCGGCGATGGCCGGCGTTATTTGCAGATCGGCCAACGACCAGGTTTTGCGATAGCTGGCCATCATTCCGTCATCGAGGGCGTCGGTATCGCTATTACCGTTGCCCATCACGTATGCCAGCTGGAGTTGATGTCCGGCAAACTCGCCGTTCCACTGAACGGTGCCGTCCTGGCGGTTAAACTGGTACGAGCTATCTATCGTCGTGATCCCGTAGCTATAGACATTGGGGGTAAAGTTTTTATAGCGGTCGGTCATTTTCATCACCTGATAGAGCGGGTTTTTGGTACGCCCGCCAATTAATTCACCGTAGCGCTTGTGGGAAAGACCGAGGTAGGCATAGCGGGCGTCCAGATCTTTATCTCCGGTCTTATTATCTTTTTTTTCAGTTCGCACCTGCCATTCAACCCGACCGACTATTTTGGTCTCATCAAATAGATCTAATTTATGCGTTAAATAGAGCCCCAGGCGGCCGCCGAGCTGGCTGCGCGAATCGTCTTCGGCAAATGAGGCGTCGCCGTGGGCGAGCTGCCATTCCAGCCGGCCGTATATATCCAGGGTGCTCTTGTTATCTTTATAAACGTTCATTGCCGACGCGGAATAGCTGACGGCGATCAGTGCGCCAATGACGATGGCTTTTGTTGTAATATTCATAGAATCCTCGGGCCAGAGAAAAGGGCGTAGTAACGGGTTATGTTCTATTGTTGGGAGTACGCGTTTTTTTTAAACCTGAACGGCGGCGGGAAATAGGGGAAACATTTTTTCTCATGACCAATTGTGAGCTTAAACACAAATTGTCATAAACTCGCCTCCTTTTGCTGCAAATAAACCCCGCGACGGCGCGGGGGATAATTATTTTAACCGCCGTGATGGCGTAAATCAGGGCGAATTTGTTAAGCCGCTCACATTCCAGCAGGGGGATCCGGGCGCGACTGCGGGAAATAAACTTTCCCATTTTTCCGCTTAATTATTTAACGCACAATCAGCCCGGATAGAGAAAACCATTCGGTTGTAGCAAAATGGCGCCACGCTGTTGGTAAGGGCGCAATCCATACAGGAGTTAATGATGCGAGGTAGTCAAAGTTCGGTATTTGATTCAGAACTCTATTCCTCTCTGTTTACCCAATCGGAGATGAAGGTTATCTGGTCGGATGAAAATCTGATTCGCTGTTGGCTAACGTTCGAATCGACCGTGGCGCGCGTTCAGGCGGAGCTGGGGGTTATTCCGCAGCAGGCGGCGGATGATATTGGCGAAACCTGCCGGACGCTTTCCCTTGACTGGAGCCGCCTTGCCCGGGAGACCCGCAGCGTGGGTATGCCAATCAAGCCGCTGATCGATCAGATTGCCGATGCCGGGACCCCGCGGGTGAAAAAATATCTGCACTGGGGCTGCACCACCCAGGACCTGCTGGATACCGGACTGGCGATGCGTCTTCATCAGACGCTGACGCTGCTGCGGCGCCTGACGATCGGGCTGGGAAATGCGCTAAAGGAGATGGCAGTAGAGCATAAGTACAGCGTCATGGTGGCGCGCACCAATTCGATAGACGCATCGGCTACCACGTGGGGGCTACACGTGAGCGGCTATCTGGGAGAGCTGACCCGGCATTTACGGCGTCTGGATAATCTGTTCGCGACGGCGACAACCGGTTTATTTGGCGGGGCGGTGGGTAACCTGGCGTCGGTCGGCGCGCAGGGGCTGGCTATGCGCAACCGTTTAATGAGCGAGCTGGGATTAAGCTGTCCATCAGGCGCCATGAACGCCAGCCAGGATAACGTCGTTGAAGTGGTGCAGTTTTTCGCCCTTGTGCACGGCACGCTATGCCGGATCGCCAATGACGTCGAGACGCTGGGGCGCACGCCGATTGCCGAGCTGCGGGAGGGGGAAGGCGGCGGCGGTTCCAGCGCGATGCCGCATAAAACCAACCCGCGCTCCAGCAATATGATACAGACGCTGGCCCGCATGGGCTGGATGTACTCCTCAGGCGCGCCAAACCTGCTCGATCAGCATGACGTCCGATCCGCCTCCGCCCGGGTGCTGAACTGGACGCTGGTGCCGGAAGCGGCGCTATGTCTTGCGACCAGCCTTGAGCGCGGCGAACGCCTGATTCGTCATCTGGTAGTGGATACCGCTAAGATGCGCGAGAACTTCAGCGCCTCGCATCACTTTATTATGTCTGAATCCGTCTCCATGAAGCTGGCAGAAAAGGTTGGCCGCAGCGAGGGGTACAACATGCTGAAAAACCTGCTGAACCAGGCGGACGGATCGCAGAATCTGTTCGAGACCCTCATGGGATGTCCGGCGATCGTCGATCGCCTGTCCGAGGAGGAGATCCGCGCGGCCTGCGAACCGACCACTGGCTTGGCAGCAACGATGCGTTAATCGATGAAGCGATCGAGGCTTTCGATCGTCAGCTATCTCCCCCGCTCTGATCGGCGATTTCTGCTCATCCGGTGGCCCTTCAGGTACCGGATGAGAAGGTTTCAAAAAAGCCGAAAAGTTCTTCCAGCTGTTCAAAATTGCCTTCCCCGGCGCCTTTTTCATAGGCCAGATGCAGCGTCAGCTCAATAAAGAAAAAACCAATGATCCGACTTTTAAATACCGAATGAGTATCGCTTGGTAACACGAATTGCAGATTGCTAAATTTCCCGTAGGGGTTGGATTCAGAATTGGTGATCAGCACCACCAGCGCTTTTTTACTGCGAAACCATTCGGCGATGCGTAGCGCCATATTATTAAATCGATAGTATGAGAAAACGATCAAAACGTCGTTATCGGTCAGGTTTAGCAGCGATTTTGGTAATTCTCCGGCATCCAGCGTTAATAGCGTGACGCGATCGCGAAAATACTTGATGAGCGTGACGAAGTGCGTTGCCATCGCATGGGATGATGAAGGACCGACGACATATAATTTACGCTCATCGTTGAGGATAATATCGATAAAATGATTCAGGCTGTTGATCTCGATACTCTCTTTGAAGCTGGCAAAAAGGCCCGCCACGTTATTATTGAACTCCGTGACCACCTGTTCGGTTGCCACGTGGTCTCTGGCCGACGAGCGCGCGGCCAGCTCATAGGGGGAAATCATCTTTTGTGCCGACAGCGACTCCTCAACGACGCGCCGGAACGCCGCATAACCGGTGAAACCGAGTTTATTTAAAAACCGCCCAATGGTCGCTTTACTGACCGCCGCGTTGTTTGCGATATCGACAATGCCGTGGTAGGGAATTTCATTAAAATGATCGCGGATATAGTTATCCAGGCGCTGTTCTGACTCGGTTAAAGCGGATAAATGCGCGGTGTTGGCTTTATATTCATCCAGCGTTAAGGGTGATTTAATCGGCATTTCATTGACCCCGAAGACTTATTTCTCTGTGAAATATCTCATAGTTAGAGAGATAAGTAAGTATTACGCTAATGCCATCAGCAGGGACGCTGCAGGTTATGGGATCGGGCGCACAATTTGCTGCGGGAAAACCATTTTCTCATTTTTTACGCCGTCCGCGAAATTTACTCTGTTGCCATCTAAAAACAACCCACGACCAGAAACGAAGCACTCCGTATCTTACCCGGCTTCATACAAGGATATCATCCATGATCGCATTTATAATCGCCATTGTGATTACCATTATTGCTGCATGGTTAATCATCAAAAACGTTCAGCCCCAGACGGTTCTGCTGCTGGCCGGTCTGACGCTGCTGACCGTCACGGCGCTGTTTTATCCGCAACAGAGCATTCTTTACGGGAAAGCGAAATCGACAGGTTCGATATGGCTCGATATTTTCGCTTTTGCCAAAGAGTCCCTGGCCACCCAGGTTGCGGGGATAGGGCTTATCATCATGGCGGCCGGGGGCTTTGCCAGCTACATGGATCATATCAAGGCGTCGAATGCGATGGTGAATGTTTGCATTCGCCCTTTACAGGTAATTAAAGCCCCGTACGTGATTCTTGCGCTGGGATATATTTGCGCTCAGCTATTGCACGTGGCGATCTCCAGCGCCGCGGGGCTGGCGATGCTGCTGCTGGTGACCTTTTTCCCGGTGCTGGTGCGTCTGGGCGTGAGTAAAGCGGCTGCGGCCTCGATGATCGGCCTGTGCGCGTTTATGGATTTGGGCCCGGCGGTTGGCACCGCGAACCTTGCGGCTAAGCATGCCGGCATGGAGGCGGCGGTCTATTTTGCCCACTACCAGATGCCGGTAGCGCTGGCCGTGATGCTGGCGGTAGCGGTGCTGATTTTCTTCACGGCGAAATATTACGATAAAAAAGAGGGGCATAACCCAGGCGAGGCGCTGGTGGCGCAGGAGAGCGTCAGCGAAGCCGGGCCGCGGGCGCCAACGTTTTACGCCATTCTTCCGGTCTTTCCCGTGATACTGGTGCTGGTATTCAGCCCGTTAGTCATCACCTCGGTTAAGGTCGATGTGGTTACCGCGATGATCGTCGGTACGCTGCTGGCCTTTGTCTGCGAGCTGGCGGTGACGCGGGATTTTCGCGCCAGCTGTAAAGGCGTGCAGAGCTTTTTTAAAGGGATGGGCAGCATGTTTACCAGCATCGTTTCGCTGCTGGTGTGCGCCGATATTTATGCCCAGGGAATGCAAAAAATTGGCGCTATCGACTATTTACTCGACGCCGTACGCAACGCCGGTTTTGGTTTTGCCAGCATGACGCTGGTCATGACCGCCCTGGTCGGCGTGACCGCGGTGCTCACCGGCTCCGGCGTCGCGGCCTTCTTCTCCTTCTCCGGTATGGCTCCTTCTATTGCAAAGACCTTTGGTGAAAGCGCGGTAAAAATGATCCTGCCAATGCAGATGATGGCCGGTATGGGACGCTCTATCTCTCCGGTGGCCGGGATTATCATCGCCGTCAGTAAGGCGGGGGAGTGTTCGCCCTTTGCTATCGTCCGCCGGACGTTAATTCCCGCAGTGGGCGGTATTATCGCCATGCTGGCGGCCAACTATCTCCTGTTTTGAATATCAATATTGCGTCACTTTAGCCACGGGATCTTGTTATGGAAAATGAACTAAGGGAACATCCGCTGTATATTCCGTACGCCGGTTCGCTGCTGCTTGAAGCGCCTTTATTAAATAAAGGCAGCGGTTTTACCCAGGCCGAGCGCGATAATTTTAATCTGCATGGTTTGATTCCGGCGGCGGTCGAATCTATCGAAGAGCAGATGCAGCGCGCCTGGCAACAGTTTCAGGATATTGAATCGGATATTGCCCGCCATATCTATTTACGCAATATCCAGGATATTAATGAGACGCTGTTTTATCATCTTATCGAGCGCTATTTACCGGAGATGATGCCGATTATTTATACCCCGGTAGTCGGGCAAGCCTGCGAGCATTTCTCGGCGATGTTCCGCCGCCCGCGCGGGGTGTTCATTGCATGGGAAGATCGCGATCGTATCGATGATATTCTGCACAACGCCTCCCGCCAGAATATTCGGGTTATCGTGGTTACCGACGGCGAGCGTATTTTAGGCCTCGGCGATCAGGGGATGGGCGGGATGGGGATCCCAATCGGCAAATTGTCCCTGTATACGGTCTGCGGAGGCATCAGTCCGGAACATACGTTACCCATTTTTCTCGACGTCGGAACCAATAACTCCCGCTTGCTAAACGATCCGCTGTACATGGGGCGCCGCCATCCGCGCATTACCGGTGAAGACTATTTTGAGTTTATCGACCGCTTTATTCGCGCGGTGAAGCGCCGCTGGCCGGAGGTGCTGCTGCAGTTTGAAGATTTTGCTCAACAGGCGGCGATGCCTCTGCTGGAGTGCTACCGCGATGAGCTGTGCTGTTTCAACGATGATATCCAGGGAACCGCCGCGGTGACGCTGGGAGCGCTGCTGGCGGCGAGCCGGGCAACCGGACGGGCGCTGTGCGAACAGACGGTGGTGTTCCTCGGCGCCGGCTCGGCGGGGTGCGGGATTGCCGAACAGATTGTGACGCAGATGGTTGCCGAAGGTTTAAGCGATGCCCAGGCCCGTGAGCGGATCTATATGGTCGATCGCGCTGGCCTGCTTACGGAGGATCTGGCGGGTCTCCTCGACTTCCAGGTACGCCTCGGCCAGCCGCGCAGCCGTCTGGGGGCGTGGGAGGGCAAGGACGGTAATTACGGCCTGCTGGAGGTGATTCGCCGCGCGCGGCCGACGGTGTTGATTGGTGTCAGCGGCCAGCCCGGTCTGTTCAACGAAGCCGTGATAGCCGAGATGTATCGTCATTGCCGGCAGCCGATTATTATGCCGCTCTCTAATCCGGACTCCCGGGTCGAGGCGCGGCCGGAAGATATTCTGGCCTGGACCGACGGGCAGGCGATCGTTGCGACCGGTAGTCCCTTTAAGCCCGTGCAGCGGCAGGGGAAAAGCTACCCCATTGCGCAATGCAATAACGTCTATATCTTTCCCGGCATCGGGCTTGGGGTTGCGATCGGTGAGGCCCGGAGGGTGACGCAAGGAATGCTGATGGCGGCAAGTCGAACGCTGGCGGAGCACTCTCCCCTGGCGCTTCACGGTACGGGGCCGCTGCTGCCTGACATCTCGGACATTCAGTCGATCACCAAACATATCGCGATTCGCGTAGCCCAGGCGGCGCAGCAGGACGGCGTTGCCCCCGTGCTGCCGGAAGAGACGCTGCGGACGCGCATTGCGGACAGCTTTTGGCGTCCGGTATATCGACAGTACCGGCGCACGCCGTTCTGAACCAGCTGATTATCCTGGAGGGGGAGGGCAGACGGCGAGCCTGGTCGACGCTCCCCATCCCTTGTTGCGGAAGCCTGTTCTATAGTGACGGGCGTATATCTCCCGAGAGCTCAGGCTAATGACCCTCGTTGCGTCAAAATGGCAGAGAGGAACGCGAAAAATTAGCCCTCAGAAAATCAACCTGCTGATTTTGTTATCACTACCATACTCCTCGGATGACATTCCGCGTCTGCTCCTCCTGACACCCTGAAGAAACTGCGCATTCCCTTATTTTTAATCGGGGGGATTATTCCTAATATTCAGCGCTCAAAACCATTAAGCCCTGATTATTATTGCTAATGATAATGATATTGGTAATCATTATCATCAGCATTCGTTGTTTGGGCTTTATCTGGCAAGGTTATAACAGAGGTCGCAAGGGAAGCGGGGCGATTGATCAACGACACCTCTTCTCTCGCCGGCGAGCGCATGCTGACGCCATCAGGATGATGGCAACAGGTTTTGTCAGCAGGAATAACCGACACAGCAAAAACTCGTTGACCGATCTCTGCGCCCGGCGAATGCGCAAGGCCAGATCGGCGCCAGGCAGCACGGCGCCGTTTCTGGTTGTTCGAGGACAATGACGCTCAGGCGTTACCGGTAGTCGGGACACGGAAAGCCCGATTCGCCGGCGGAGGTCACCGGGAACCGAAGGTCCGCACTGGCTGCGGCATCGGGAGGCCGGCGGCCTGCCTCTGGCGAAACCTACTCTGACGCAGGTTCTAACGCCGGCGGCGGCCTGATGAAAAATATATCGCCGTCCTGGACGCAGAGCGGCTGCGTCAATTTCCAGACTTCAGTTAGTCAAGCGGAGAGGGATTTTCTCATGCGTATTCTGTTTGTGGGCCCACCTTTATATGGGCTGCTGTACCCGGTGTTGTCTCTTGCTCAGGCTTTTCGCGTCGATGGTCACGAAGTGTTGATCGCCAGCGGCGGAAAATTTGCGCAGAAAGCGGCAGAAGCAGGGCTGGTGGTGTTTGACGCCGCGCCTGGTTTTGATTCCGAAGCCGACTATCGCCGCCGGGAAGCGTTACGAAAGGAAAGCAACATCGGTACCAAAATGGGGAACTTTTCTTTCTTCAGCGAGGAGATGGCCGACCAGCTGGTGGAGTTCGCCGGACACTGGCGACCCGACCTGATTGTCTACCCGCCGCTGGGGGTTGTCGGGCCGTTAATTGCCGCCAAATATGGCATTCCGGTGGTGATGCAAACCGTAGGCTTCGGTCATACCCCGTGGCATATCAAAGGCGTGACGCGATCGCTGGCGGACGCCTATCGGCGCCACGGCGTCGACCAGCCACCGCGGGATATGGCGTGGATCGACGTGACGCCGCCGAGTATGAGCATTCTGGAAAATGAAGGGGAGCCGATTATTTCCATGCAGTACGTCCCCTACAACGGGGGCGCCGTCTGGGAAAAATGGTGGGACAGGACGCCGGATCGCAAACGCCTGTTGGTGAGCCTGGGGACCGTCAAACCGATGGTCGATGGCCTGGATCTGATTGCATGGGTCATGGACTCCGCCGGCGATGTGGATGCCGATATTATTCTGCATCTGTCCGCGAATGCGCGATCGGATTTGCGAACGCTACCGCCAAATGTACGTCTTGTCGACTGGATCCCGATGGGGGTCTTCCTCAACGGCGCCGATGGCTTCATTCACCACGGCGGGGCGGGAAACACTCTGACGGCCCTGCACGCCGGAATACCGCAGATCGTGTTTGGCCAGGGGGCCGATCGTCCGGTCAACGCCCGCGCGGTTGTGGAACGCGGATGCGGGATCATCCCCGGCGATAGCGGGCTGACCAGCGCAATGATTAACGATTTCCTCGGCAACCGCGCGCTTCGTACCGCGTCAGAGGAGGTCGCCGCGGAAATGGCGGCGCAAGCCACTCCGTCCGAGGTGGCGAATAACCTGGTCGCCTGGCTGCAACGCGGCTGATCGCTGCCTGCTGATGATGACGCTGCGTCAGGGCGAACGCTTCTGTTTTTCTCCCGCTGCGGGGCCGCAGAATGCCGCGCTGGCGCAATTTTTTGCGCGGATCTTTCCGGCGGCGGTTGGTCGTCGTCGTATTGAGGGATCCCAATTTTTACCGATGAAGGAGGCTTGATGCCTGCATCTCACTCTCCCATGCCCGCCCGCTCATGGATAGTTCGCCTCGCCGGCGTGTGTTGGGAACGTAAGAAACTTAGCCTTATTGTGGTGGTGGCATCGGTGGCGACGATCGTTCTCGCCGCCCTGACGCCGCTGCTGACCCGCCAGGCGGTTAACGATGCGCTGGCGGGTAACCCGACCCGGCTGCCGTGGCTTGCCTGCGGCCTGCTGCTGATTGGGCTTTTTGATTTTATCGGCAACTACGTGCGGCGCGGATACGCCGGGGAACTTTCGCTTTGGGTTCAGCATACCCTGCGGGGAAGGGCCTTCGACAGTATCCAGAAACTGGATGGCGCCGGACAGGACGCCCTGCGCACCGGGCAGGTGATTTCACGCACCAACAGCGATCTGCAGCAGATGCATAACCTGCTGCAGATGTGTCCCGTTCCCCTTGCGGTTTTCACCTACTACGTCGCCGGCATCGCGGTGATGCTGTGGATGTCGCCGGCGATGACGCTGATTGTCGTCGGCGTGCTGGCCTGTCTTGCCGTTACCGCGCTACGCGCCCGCCGTCGCGTTTTTGCTCAGACCGGGCTGGCTTCCGACAGGCTGGCTCATCTGACGGAACATATGCGCGAGGTGCTGACCCAGATCTCGGTGGTGAAGTCATGCGTCGCGGAGCTGCGCGAGACGCGCTGGCTGGATCGTCAGTCGCGGCAGATGGTTCGCGTACGCATCGGCGCCGCTATCTCACAGGCGATGCCGGGAGCGACTATGCTGGCGCTGCCGGTGCTGGGGCAGATCGTGCTGCTCTGTTGCGGCGGCTGGTCGGTGATGAACGGCCGAATCGACCTCGGGACCTTCGTTGCTTTCGCCAGCTTCCTGGCGATGCTCACCGGGCCGACCCGCGTGCTGGCTTCGTTTCTGGTCATCGCCCAGCGCACCCAGGCGTCGGTAGAGCGCGTCTTCTCACTGATCGACACCCGGTCGCAGATGGTGGATGGGACGCAGTCGGTCAACGGGCAGGTCGTCGGCCTGGAGCTGGAGCAGGTGAGCTTTCGCTACGGCAGCGGCGCGGGCGTTCTGCAGGACGTTTCGTTTTCCCTACGCGCCGGTGAAACGGTGGCGGTAGTTGGGGCGTCAGGGTCGGGCAAATCAACGCTGTTGATGCTGCTCGCGCGCTTTTACGATGCCACCGCCGGCAACCTGTGGCTCAAAACGGCAGACGGCAGACAGAACATCCGCGATCTCAAACTGGAAGAGCTGCGCCGCGCCGTTGGCGTGGTGTTTGAGGACGCTTTTCTGTTTGCCGGGACGGTGGCGGAGAATATTGCCTACGGTCACCCGCAGGCGACGGATGAAGACATCCGACGGGCCGCCGATGCGGCCGGCGCCACCGGCTTTATCTCGGCGCTGCCGCAGGGCTTTAAAACCCGCCTCAGCGAGCGCGGCACCAATCTCTCCGGCGGACAAAGGCAGCGTATTGCGCTGGCCCGGGCGCTGATCGCCGCGCCGGAAGTCCTGGTTCTAGACGATACCACCTCGGCGGTGGATGCCGGCACCGAAGCGGAGATCAATGCTGCCCTGGGGCGCTATGCGGACGAGCGGCATATGCTGCTGGTGATTGCGCGCCGCCGCTCAACGCTGCAGCTGGCCAGCCGGATTGTGGTGCTGGATAAAGGAGAGGTGGTGGATATGGGAACGCAGGCGGAGCTTGAGGCTCGCTGCCCGGCGTTTCGCGCGCTGATGTCAGGGGCGGGCGATTCCCTGGAACAGCCTGTGGCCTCGCATGTCGAACTGTGGCCGACTCCGTCCGCTGCGGAGGACGAGGCGGCGGAGAGACCGGCGGCCGAGGAGAAAGGTTTTGCTGCCCGCATGACCCGCGTGCCGGATAAGGCGGTGCAGGCTGGCGTTGGCAGGCCAGGGAAAACGCGTGTCGTCGCTTCTGTCGCCTGTCGCATGGATGTTTGCCATTGCCGCGCTGCTGATCGCGCTGGATTCAGCGGCGGGCGTCGGCGTCCTTGTGCTGCTTCAGCGCGGCATTGACTCCGGCGTGGCCGCCGGCGATCTGTCCACGATCGGCATTTGCGCCCTGCTCGCGCTCTGTCTGGTGAGCGTTAGCTGGTGCTGCTACGCCCTGCAGACGGTGTTTGCGGCGCGGGCGGCGGAATCGGTGCAGCATACGGTACGCTTACGTAGCTTCGGGCATTTGCTGCGGCTTGGCCTGCCTTACCACGAGAAAAATGTCGACTCCCGGCTTACCCGTATGACGGTCGATGTCGATGCGCTGGCCCGGTTCCTGCAAAATGGTCTCGCCGGCGCGGCAACCAGCCTGGTGACGATCGTCGCCATTGCCGCGGCAATGTTCTGGCTCGATCCGATCCTGGCGCTGACGGCGCTAAGCGCGGTGCCGGTCGTCGTGCTGGCGACGTGGATTTATCGCCGCCTGAGCTCCCCCGCGTATGCCCAGGCTCGCCTTGAGATTGGGAAAGTCAACAGCACGTTGCAGGAGAAGGTGTCCGGTCTGCGGGTCGTGCAGTCTCACGGTCAGCAGGCGCAGGAGTCGGCAAAGCTGCACGCGCTGTCGGACCGCTTTCGCGCCACCCGCGCACGGGCGCAAAAATACCTTGCCGTCTACTTTCCCTTCCTCACGTTTTGTACCGAGGCGTCCTACGCCGCCGTGCTGCTGGTGGGAGCTACCCGCGTCGCCGACGGCGAGATGACCGCCGGCGTGATGGCGGCGTTCTTCCTGCTGCTGGGGCAGTTCTATGGTCCGGTCCAGCAGCTGTCGGGTATTGTGGACTCCTGGCAGCAGGCGACGGCCAGCGGTAAACATATTGATGAACTGCTGGCGACCGAAGGGGCGGAGGCGGTCGAGCCGTCAGCGGCGGCGTCGGTCAGAGGCGCGCTGAATCTGGAGGAGGTAACGTTTAGCTATCCGGGCAGCGATGAGCCCGCGCTGGATAAGCTCACCCTTTCCATTCCGCCAGGAACGGTGGTGGCGGTGGTAGGGCGCAGCGGCGCGGGCAAGTCAACGCTGATCAAGCTGATTGCCGGCCTCTATGTTCCCACCGGCGGGCGGATCCGCATAGGCGAACGCGGCGTCGATGAGATGTCCCTGGCGGATTACCGCATGCAGGTGGGGCTGGTCGATCAGGATGTCGCGCTGTTCAGCGGCGATATCGCGGAGAATATCCGCTATGCGCGGCCATCTGGCAGCGATGCCGAGGTGGAAAACGCGGCGCGGCGGGCAGGTTTGTTTGATATGGTAAGCTCGCTGCCGCAGGGTTTCCGTACTCCGGTGAATAACGGCGGCGCCGATCTTTCCGCCGGTCAGCGCCAGCTGATCGCGTTAGCTCGCGCCCAGCTTGCCAGTGCGCACGTTCTGCTGCTCGACGAGGCCACTTCGCGGCTGGATCGGACCGCCGAAGAGACCTTAATGATGTCGTTGACGGAGGGCGCGCGCGCCGAAGGAAGAACGGCGCTGGTGGTTGCGCATCGGCTCACCACCGCGTGCCGCTGCGACCGGATTGCCGTCCTGGACAAGGGGCGGATTGCGGAATATGGCACGCATGACCAACTGCTTGCGGCGGATGGCCTCTACGCCCGTTTATGGCATGATAGCGTTGGCAACGCCGGCGCGGGCAGCGCAGCGCGCCAGACCGCGGGGGAAATTGTGGGATAACCGTTGCGTGCGGAGCGATGATTCCGCCCCTTGCGCGTGAATAAACTACTGCGGCCGTTCTCTGAACGGCCGCAGTAGTTAACGATAGTTAAGAAAAAACACATCTTTTCAATGATATGGAATGCTGAAAATGAGACATACCCCGCCCGAAGCGCCAACCGATATCCGCACCGCGACCACTCTTCTCAGACAGACTGGCCGAGGGCTCCCTGGCGGATGTCTCTCGGTTCTGGCGCGAGGTTGCCGCGATGAATATCCCGCTGGTCACCAGGGCGACGGACGACCGCGATGAGCGCGAGGTGACGTTCATGTGGCGTGCGGAAAAACCGCTGCAGGGGGTTTACGTGCGCCTCAACCGCGTGACGGATAAAACCAACGTCGATAAGGGCCTCATGCGCCGCCTTCCGTCCAGCGATATCTGGACCTTAACTCTGCGCCTGCCGGCAACCTACTGCGGCTCGTACGCGATCGTTGAAATTCCGCAGGAGACTCCGGACGAGGTGCTTTCCCAGCTGGGAGGTCGCTTCTCGACGCTGAGTGGGCAGGCCGATCCGCTGAATAAGACGCCGGGGATTAACGTGCGGGGGAGCGCGCAGGAGTCGGTTCTGGCGCTCGACATGGCTCCGGCGCAAGATGAATGGGCGGGGGAGCCGCATATTTTTTCCGGCAGCCTGAGCGTTTCCCAACGGCTTATTGCCGGGAAACAGCGCCGCGTGCGCTTCTACCTCCCGGATGTGCCCCTATCGCAGCCTCTCGGGCTGCTGGTGCTGCCGGATGCCGAAACCTGGTTTGATCACGTCGGGGTTGCGCCGGCGATTGACGCCGCCATCAGCAATGGTCGTATCCCGCCCGTAGCCATCTTTGGCGTGGATAACATCGATGAGCGCGATCGTACCGCCATTCTCGGCGGACGCCGTGAACTGGTACTCGATATTGCCGGGCGCCTGCTGCCGGAGATTCTGGCGGAACAGGCGCACCGGCGCTGGGTGGGTCGTTCGCAGACCGTGCTGGCGGGGCAGAGCCTCGGTGGCGTGACCGCGCTGATAGCGGCCCGGGATGCGCCGGATACCTTCGGTCTGGTGCTGTGCCACTCTCCGTCGATGTGGTGGACGCCGGACGGCAATGGCCGTCCTTTCCTGTTTTCCGCCAGCGATACCTCGTGGGTAAGCGAGCACCTGCTCTCTATGCCACCGCAGACGGTACGCGTTCGGCTATGCGTAGGATCGTTAGAGGGTTCGACGGTTCCGCACGTGCAGCAGCTGCACCAGCGGCTGCTCGCCGCGGGAGTCGATAGCCGCTGCGCCATTTATACCGGCGGTCATGATTATGCGTGGTGGCGCGGAGCGCTTATCGACGGCCTGGCGCTGCTGTAACGGTTCGATAGCCATTTCAGTTAACTGTATGTTATGTAGTAAAAATTCAACTTTCACCTGTAATAAGGAATAACGAACAGATGTATGGCCGCAAGCATCGAAACCGGGGCCGTCACCGGGCGCTGTTTTCAGCGATCTCTTGTATGACTCTCCTCTATGCCGTGCAAGGGGATGCTAAACCCGATATGGCGCCGCTGGGGCCGAATATTGCCGATCGGGGCTCCGCGTTTTACCATTTTAGGGCCGACAATTTCGACTCCGCCGATGGAAAGAGACACTATAGGATCTGGATCGGTATTCCGGATAAAACCCCACCGGCGTCAGGTTACCCCATTCTTTATATGCTGGATGGCAATGCGGTGATGGATCGTCTGTCGGAGCCATTGCTTAAGCAGCTTGCGGAAAAATCGCCTCCCGTGATTGTCGCCGTTGGTTATCAGACTAATTTACCTTTTGATCTGAACGGCCGGGCTTACGATTATACGCCCGCGCCGGATATGAAGAGCGGCGACGTAGGGGATGTGAGCGGGCGCAACCGTCGCAAGGGCGGCGGGAGCGAGGGTTTCCGTCAGCTGCTGGAGGCGCGTATTTCGCCGAACGCAGAACGAGGGATTAAAATCGATCCTGAGCGGCGCGGCCTCTGGGGGCATTCCTACGGTGGTTTATTCGCCCTGGATTCATGGTTGTCGTCCGCTTTCTTTCGGGTTTACTACAGCGCCAGCCCGTCTTTGGGAAGAGATTATGTCTCGTTATTGACCCGCTTAACGACGATCGATAAGGCGCAATATTGTCATAAGAGTTTATTTTTTATGGAGGGCTCCGCATCTCCGGGGAAAAATACGCAAACTCAATCCCACGATATTCTGAATAAAATCCACAACAGCGTTTCCTCCCTGCAGCAAAATGGGCTCACGGCGGAATATTGGGATTATCCGGGGGTGACGCACGGACCGATGTTTAACGCCTCTTTTCAGAGCGCGTTAGTACATATGAGTACGGATAAGGGGCGCGGACCATCGCAATGTGATGAGTCCGACGGGCGTTGAAGGAGAGCGGCGTAAGGTCAGACCTGTCCGCCGCCCTTATTTATCACGCGATAGTGCGCGACAGGTTGTTATCAGAAATGCAGCCCCACCTGCATGTAGTAGGTACGACCTGATTCGTTATACGTGTTCGCCCCCGCGCCCCACAAATAGGCGCCCGTGGTGGCGTTGCCGGTACTCTGGGCGTTGCCTTCGCGGAAGTGGCGTTTGTCGAACAGGTTATCGATCCCTGCCGTCACGTCGAGGTTTTTCGTCACGGCATAGGTTGCGCTCATCCCTACCAGCGCATAAGGCGATACCTGACGGATTTCGCTACCTGAAGTGGGTTCACCCTTATAATTATATTTTTTCGGTTTCTGTCGGCCGTACCAGGTCAGCATCCCTTGCACCGAGAGATCGTTGGTGGCCTGCCACTCCAGCGTCGAGTTGATGGTGTATTTGGGGATAACCGACAGATAATCGCCGGTCTTTTTATTTTTGTTCTCGATGATATAGGTGAAGTTGTTGTTCATCTTCAGCGTGTCGGTGATCGGGAAGTTGAAGGTTCCTTCCAGCCCCTGTACGACCGCTTTGGGCACATTTTCCCATTGGTAGATATTCGCAGAAGTGGTTGTGCCCGCTAATGTGTCGCCGGCTTCGATTTTGTCATGGTAGTCGTTACGGTACCAGGTCAGCCCCGCCTGCACGTCATCATGGTTGTACTCAATCCCGACCTCTTTATTGACGCTGGTTTCCGCTTTCAGGTCGTTGTTGCCCTGCAGGTAGCAGGCCTGAGCGCCGGAGCAGCCCTGGCCTTTACTGTAGAGCAGGTAGTTGGGGTTGGTCTGATACAGGTTCGGCGCTTTCCACGCCCGGGCGATGCCCAGCTTGAGGGTGAAGTCGCTGCCCAATTCCTGGGAGAGGTTCAGCGCCGGGCTCCAGTTACTGCCGCTGATGCTCTGGTGGTTGAAGCGGATGCCTGGGGTCAGACGGGTCGTGTCGGTCAGCTCAATGTTATCTTCGGCAAAGATGCCATAAATATCCGCTGAGCTGTATTTGCTCCGTCCGGTGTCGGCAATCCCGGGAACCGAGCCGCCGCCGCTGGTGGATTCGGTATTCGACGCGGGATCTTTCATCGCCTGGTGATTAAACTCCGCGCCGAGGGTCAGGGTCTGGTTGACCCACAGGTCAAACGGAATATTCACATCCGAGTGCAGATTGGTGTCATACAGCGTAATGGTCGAAAACCCTTCATTGGAAGGGCTGAAAATCCCCGCGATACCGCCGGACAGGCCCTCATTGAGTCGGGTATTACGCGTTTTTTCAAACTGCACGTAGTTGTTGGTGGTCACACCACTATCCCAGGCACCGGTATATTTCAGGTTGAGGGTCTGGCGATAGAGAACGTTGGTTTCTTTGCCGTAATACTTTTTCACCAGCGCATTACTGTTGGTATTTTGCGTGTCACCGGCGTACAGGTTGCCCTGGCGGCTGTAGCCGGCCCCCAGCTCCAGTGCCTGCATTGGCATAAATTCCCAGCGCAGAACCGAATTGATGTCCTTATTGATAAAACCTTCACGGCCGGAGGGGTAGGAGCCGGCGTAGGAGCCGATACGCGGGGTGGTATGGCTTTCATTAGGCTGTGTCCCGTAATCACCTGAGCTATAGTAACTGTCTGTTTCCACAACATATTAAACTATGGCTCGCTACGACATTCCCGATGAAGCATGGACTATCATCCAACCCTTTCTGCCAGCAGCGTCTGCCTCTCCACAGGCCGGGCGTCCGTGGGCGGAGCATCGTATGATCATCAACGGCATGTTCTGGGTGCTGTGTTCAGGTGCACCATGGCGTGATTTACCTGAACGGTACGGCCCATGGAAGACCGTTTATAACCGCTTTAACCGATGGTCAAAAACGGGTGTGATTAACATTATTTTCAACAAGTTACTTTCAGCTCTGGATGCACATGGCCTCGTGGACTGGTCGGCCACTGCACTGGATGGCAGCAATATCCGGGCGCTGAAATGTGCTGCCGGTGCGCAAAAAAACAACCCGATATCACCGGAGATAATGGGCTGGGTCGCTCTCGCGGTGGTTTTGGCACCAAAATTCATCTGGCGACAGACGGAAGTGGTCTGCCGTTAAACATCGTACTGAGTCCCGGTCAGGCTCACGAAAGCCAGTTTGCACAACGTCTTCTGGACGGTATCGGTGTTCAGCGCCAGAACGGAAGTATCAAGCGCCGTGGTCATGCAGTACTGGCTGATAAAGCCTACTCCGGACATGCGTTACGTAACGAACTGAAAAGAAGAGGGATAAAAGTTGTCATCCCGCGTAAATCCAATGAAAAAATGGCCACAGATGGTCGTTCACCACTCGATCGTGAAGCCTACCGCAATCGCAATGTTGTTGAGAGGTGCTTTGGTCGCCTGAAAGAATACCGCCGCATTGCCACACGTTACGACAAAACGGCGAGGAATTATCTGGCGATGGTGAAACTGGGTTGCATCCGATTGTTTTACAAGAGGTTATGTAATTAAGGGACACAGCCTAATATCCTGGGCATCCGCCTGGGTTTTATTCCAGTTCCCGTAGAGACGCAGGGTCAGGTTATCAGCCAGCGCACCGCTTAAACTGCCGTTGTAGCGTTTGGTGCTGCCTTCAGATTTATGCTGCGGAACGTTGTAATAGGTGTTGAAGCTGCCGTGCCATTCATTCGTGGCGCGCTTAGTGATGATATTCACCACTCCGCCCATTGCGCCGCTGCCGTACATCGCCGCGGCCGGGCCGCGAATGACCTCAATGCGCTCGATCATTTCGGGGGGGACCCAGTTGGTGTCGCCGCGGGTATCGCGTTCATCGCTCCAGCCGTAGCGCACGGAATTGCGGCTGGAGACCGGCATGCCGTCAACCAGAATCAGGGTGTTTTCCGGTCCCATGCCGCGGATATCAATCTGGCGGTTATTCCCGCGCTGCCCGCTATTTGAGTTACCCGTGAGGTTAACCCCCGGCATGGTGCGGATTATCTCAGCGACGTCGCGCTGTATTGGGTGCTTTTTGATGGCCTCGCTGTCAATGATCGAGACCCCCGGCGCCTGCAGCGTTTGCTCTTTGGCGGTGACGACCATGGTTTCATCGCTGGTAACTTTTTTGCACTTTGGTCACTGCCGCTTGTTTGTTCTGTTTTCTGGTTTGTCGTTATATTGGCGTCTGCAGCCTGTACCGCCGGAATCGCCAGACAACCCGAGATGAGTGAACTCAGAAGTGAGTATTTATAGACGTTTTTTATCATAAAATTAGCCACTTGCCATTGTTAAAAAGAGAGATGCGCAAAGTAATTTATTGCTAATGGTTATCATTTGCAACAACGTAATGAGTATTATTCTTATTTGAATTGGGCGCAGAACAAAATAGGTTAGCTATTTCATATGATTAGAAACGTACAAAAAGGCGTCTGTTATAAGGATTATTTTTCAGTGCCCGATGTTTGCGGATGAGAAACGACATGCGTATACCGGGGAGCCGATGTCTACTTAAGCGTGAAAACTGTAACCAGGCGGCCAAATTTACTGTTCCACAAATATAAGAGAGAGGCGGGAAATCCTGTTGTTCGTTTATCCCGCTCTCTTAATTCACACGTTCGCTCCTGCGTGGGCGTATCGCTGACGTTTTATCAACCCGCCTTCACAGCAATCACGTCGATCTCAACTTGCCATTCCGGACGCGCCAGATGTGAAATCATCAGTCCGGTAGAGACCGGGAACACGCCTTTCAGCCAGCGGCCCATGATGTTGTACACCGTTTCGCGGTGGCGAACGTCGGTCAGATAAACGGTGATTTTGCAGATCTCTTGCAGGTTGCTGCCGCTCTCTTCCAGCAGCATGTTGATGTTGTACATCGCCTGCTCGGTTTGCGCCGCAATATCGCCAATGCCCACTGATTCACGGGTGTCTAAGTTTTGCCCAATTTGCCCGCGTAGAAAGACCATATTCCCGGCGACCACGGCCTGACACAGGTCGTTATCGAGATTTTGCTCCGGATAGGTCTCTTTGGTGTTAAACGGACGAATACGCGTATGTATCATTTTTTACTCCAGATGGATAAGCGGCCCTCAGGCCAGGAATTGACGAAGTTCTGCCGTTTGCGGCTGAGTAAACAGTGCGTCCGGGGTGCCCACTTCGTGGACGCGTCCTTGATGCATAAACACTACCCGGTCGCTGACTTTGCGCGCGAAGTTCATTTCGTGCGTGACCATGATGATGGTCATGCCGTCCTGCGCCAGCGACTCAATCACCTGCAGCACTTCGCCGACCAGTTCCGGATCCAGCGCGGAGGTTATTTCATCGCACAGCAAGATTTCCGGATTCATCGCCAGCGAGCGGGCAATCGCGACGCGCTGCTGCTGACCGCCGGAGAGGCTATCCGGCCAGGCATCAAATTTATCGGCCAGGCCGACGCGTTCCAGTAACCGTCTGGCCGTGCGCTCGGCTTCACCCCTGGCCATCTTTTTCACCAGCGTCGGGGCCAGCATTACGTTCTTACCCACGGTAAGATGAGGAAAAAGATTAAAGCTCTGAAAAATCATGCCGACGTTCTGCCGCAGTTCGCGCAGAGCGGCGCCGTTGTCCTGCTGCACCGGCTGCCCGTCCACCAGCAGCCTCTCCCGCCTGATAGGCATCCAGGCCATTAATGCAGCGTAATAAGGTGCTTTTCCCCGAGCCGCTTTTGCCGATAATGCACACCACTTCCTGACGCTTGATCTGCAAATCAATGCCTTTCAGCACCTCGTTTTCACCAAAACGCTTACGCAGCGCGCGTATATCCACCAGGGAAAAATCGGCCTTCTGGGTCATCAGTTGGTTCTCCGTGACAAACGTTGTTCAAGATGCCGGCTCCATATGGAGAGCGGAAAGCACAGAAAGAAGTAAAACAGGGCCACGCTGCCGTAAATCAGGAAGGGGGAAAACGTGGCGTTCGAGATGACCTGCCCGGCGCGCGTCAGTTCGACAAAACCAATCACCGACGCCAGCGCCGTGTTTTTAATGGCCTGCACCAAAAAGCCGACGGTAGGGGCGATGGCCACACGCAGGGCCTGGGGCAGAATGATGTAGCGCAACTGCTCGCGAAAGTTGAGCGCCAGGCTTTGCGCCGCCTCCCACTGCTGGCGCGGAATGGCTTCCACGCTGCCGCGCCAGATTTCGCTTAAATAGGCGCTGGCGTATAGCGTCAGGCAGAAACTGGCGGTAAATAACGGTGAAGTATTAATACCGGCGATCGCCAGGCCGAAATAGACCAGAAAGAGTTGCAGCAGCAGCGGCGTTCCCTGAAAAAGCTGCACATAGCCGCGGACGAAATAGCCGGCGATACGTGAACCAGAGAGGCGCAGTACCAGCAGTAACCCACCGACGACGCCCCCGCCAATAAATGCGATAGCGGACAATCCAACCGTCCAGCGCAGCGCCAGCAGCAGGTTGCGATAGATATCCCATAAGGAAAAGTCGCTCATCATGGTTCCTCAAGGTCGACGGTAAATAAAGCGCGGGCCTATCCAGTTCAGGATTTGGCGCACGGCGATGGCTAATACCAGATAGGCTGCGGCGGCGATAATGTAGGCTTCGAAATTACGGAAGGTGCGGCTGGCAATCAGGTTGGCGCTGAACGACAGCTCCTCGGTTGAGATCTGGCTGCATACCGCCGAACCCAGCATGATGATAATGACCTGACTGACCAACGCGGGCCAGACTCTGCCAAGAGCCGGAGGCAGCACCACGCGGGTAAAAATGTGCCAGCGGTTCAACGCAAGGCTCTGCGCCGCTTCGATTTGGCTGCGCGGCGTGTTCTCAATACCGGCGCGGGCGATCTCACTGGCGTACGCGCCAAGGTTGAGGATCAGCGACAGCACGCTGGCCGTCAGCGCCGACATCTGTACGCCTACCGCCGGCAGGCCGAAAAAGATAAAAAACAGCTGGATGATATAGGGCGTATTGCGAACCAGCTCGACATAGCTGGCAATGAGCCACCGCAGCGGGCGTGGGCCGTTGGCGCGGCCCCAGCCGCAGGCAATCCCCAGGGCAATGCCCAGCAACGTGGCTACCAGCGTCATCATGAGAGTGATAGCGATGCCGTTAAGCAACATCGGCCACTGGCTCAATACCGGCGAAAAATCAAAGCTCATGGTCTGGTTTCTCCAGTAGTTGTGACAGCCGCGCCACGGAGGGCAGGGCGATAACCTGGCGCAGCTGGGCCAGAAGGTGACGACTCGTGGCTGCGGGTAGAGCACGCCGGGCGCATGACAGGAATTTGTCATCCAGCGCTTCATCGCTCAAAGGATGGGCGGCATTGCCCAGCGCGCGATCGACACGACAGCTGAGCTGCCGCCCCGATCTCAGATTCAGGGTGACGCAGGCGCCTTCCGGGGCGGTTTGCAAACTCTGCGGGTGTTGCCACTGCGGGCTGCTTGCGATCGTGACTTTCGCCATCAGCGCATGGAGCTCCGCCGGTTCCAGCGACGCCTGCGTCAACTGATTCAGGGTTAACTCGCCATAAAATAGCGTGGCGGCGATGGCATAGGGCAGGCTGAATTGCGCCTGTTGCGGAGTCAGCGGATCGGCGTAAATCAGGTTGGCGAGCACGATCTGCGGCACATCGCAGCGGATCTGCTCTATTTCATCCACCGCAAGCGTATGCCGTTGTACCAGGGCGACAACCGCATCGACGGCCGCGTGAGCAGACAGGCATACCGGGATGCGTTTAACGTCCAGCCCCGGCTGCAGCAAGCGCCAGCCGGGAGCGGTTAACCGCTTCGGCTGCCATTGGGCATCGTTCATCAAGGCCGGCAATCCGTAATGATGCTCCAGCGTATTGAGCGGACCAGTGATTCCCGCTTGCGCCATCAGCGCCGCCTGAACGCCTCGCTCGGCGGCCAGTCCGGCCATCACGGCTTTTGCATCGCTGCCAAAGGCGCTTTTACTACCGCCGGCGGCGGCGAGAGCTAACGCAATGGCGTGCGCAACCTGAGGCGTATCCAGGCGTAGCAGGTGGGCGGCGGCAACGGCGGCGCCCACCACGCCCAGAACCCCGGTTGTCCACCATCCGCGTTGATACAGCTGCTGGCCCAGCGCTTCGCCGAGCCGGTATTGGCATTCGCTGCCCGAGACAATGGCCGTCAGCAGACTGGCGCCGTCGCGGTCATACTGCTGAGCAACTGCCAGTGCGGCCGGGATGATGACCGCGGAGCCATGGACGAATCCGGCGTAGCAGTTATCATCGAAATCCAGCGCGTGCGCGGCGCAGCCGTTAATCCGCGCGGCGTCCAGCGGGTTGACGCGCAGCGCGCCGCCCAATGTGCTGGCCTTACCTTCGCTCATTAGCGTCCGTTTCAGACGCTGCACTATCGGCATTGTGCTGCCAGCCAGCGCCACGCCCAGCGTGTCGATCAGCGCGCGACAGGCGATCCGCCGTACGTCACCTGGGATCGATGACAGCGTCATGGCCGTTGCCTGGCGGGCCAAAATATGGGTTGCGTAATGGTTCATGCTATTCCTCGCCAGAGAAAAGACTCCCCGTCCACAGGGAGCCGCTATGCTCAGGATTCAGGCAGATCGCCCGCTGGCGCGCCCAGCCACTTCTGCGAGATCCGATTGATAGTGCCGTCGGCTTTCGCGGCGCGCAGAATTTCATTCACTTTGGCAACCAGCGCAGGGTTACCTTTCGGCAGGCCGACGTAGCACGGGGCGTTAGCCAAAATCACTTTTAACTGGATATCCAGGTCGGGGTTTTTCTGCTTCAGCGCGCCGGCGACGGTGGTACCGATTGCCACTAATTGCGTTTGGCCGGACAGGAACGAAGCGATAGTGCTGTTGTTATCTTCGAAGCGTTTGACGTTAGCCTTCGGTGCCAGGGTCGTTAACTCTTCATCCTGCATCGAGCCGCGGGTTACCGAGACCGTTTTGCCCGCCAGTTCGTCGGCGTTGCTGGCTTTCACCCCAGCCTTGCCAAATACCGCATCAAAGAAAGGCGCATAGGCGATGCTGTAGTCGATCACTTTGGCGCGCTCCGCGGTTTTGCCCAGGGAGGAGATAGTCATATCCGCTTTGCCGCTTTGCAGATAGGGGACGCGATTTGGGCCGGTGACCGGCACCAGCTGCAGCTTCACGCCCAGTTTGTCGGCGATCAGCCTGGCGGTGTCGATATCAATGCCCTGCGGCTGCATATCGCTCCCCACAAAGCCATAGGGGGCGTAATCCTGCGGGACCGCAATACGCACCACTTTTTGTTGCATAATGGTATCCAGCAAATCGGCGGCGCTGGCGGAGAGGCTGGAGAAAGCGCAAGCGAGCCCCAGCATTGCTGCAAATGCAAACTGTCTTTTCATCTCATTATTTCCCGTTCAGGTTATTGTTACGTAAATATGCGGTCATGAGGCGGATTGACTATTTTTATTGAAATAACCCGCGCGCACCGCGGTGCCAATTAAATTGACAAAGAACCGGCAGGCGGTAATGGCGGTAATTTGGTTAAGATCTTTCTTCGGCGTGATTTCAACCAGATCCATGCCCACGACTTTGCCTTTGGCCACCAGACCGTGAATTAATTTACGCATTTGGTGGTAGGTTACTCCGCCTAATGCCGGGCCGTTGACCGCGGGCATAATCGTTGGGTCAATACCATCGGCATCACAGGTAATATAATAATGACCGCCATCAGGAATACGTGCTAACAGGCTGTCGATACCTTCATCATGCAGCTGATGGGCCGGGATCAATTTCGCACCATATTCCAGCGCAGCGTCCACCTCTTCCTGGCGGGCCGAACCGTTGGCGCGCAGGCCAATTTGCCAGATTTCGCCGATATGTTTCATTTCCGAGGCCCGGCGGATGGGGCTGGAGTAACCATCGGTCACGCCGTTGACATCCTGACGCCAGTCCAGATGAGCATCGACATGAATCAGGGTGATGGTTTCATTCAGCTCATCCAACGCGCGCAGCACCGGAATCGGAATACCATGGTCGCCGCCAATCACCAGCGGCATGCCGCCCAGCTGCAGAATTTTACGTACCACCGCTTCGGCCGCTTCATAATGTTGGCCCAGGGCACGCGCATCGCCTGCGATATCGCCGCAATCGATCATGCGAATATCCTGATTATCCATCAGCGGGCCGCCAATATCGAAATCGTAACGCTCAATGCTGCGCACCGCGCGATCGGTTGCCTGACGCACTGCCGTTGGTCCATTGGTTTGATCGTTGGTGACTTCATCAATGGAATAAGGCGAGCCATAAGGAATCCCTAATACGGCGATATCTACGCGATCCAACGTATTTAAATCATTGACTACTTCGGAATAAAGCAGGCTCTTATGACCATGTTTCGGTGCGGTGGTCATTTCGGGTTTATATATCATGTTATCCTCTGGTCTGTTGTGAATAACTAATTAAGACTCCACCACTCTCCGGTGGCCCATAATTGCTCTTCGGTTCTTTTTACTGCTGAGTGAATATCGACCCGGGCGTTGGCGGCAAATAATGCCACCAGTAATTCACTGACTAATAAGGCTGGCGTAATGGTGTCGAAAAACGACGCCGTTTTCTTTTGTACCAATATTGATTCCGCCGCCAGTCTTGCGACAGGGGAGCTGGCATTATCGGTAATGGCGACAACGCGGATTTTCCGTTGCGCTAAGTAGCGGGCCAGCGTGACGGCCCGCCGGGAATAGGGGGCCAGACTGACCACCAGCAGCACATCTTTGGCATTAATCTCCCCCATCAGCGTCATCATGCCGCTTTCGCCTGCGCCATCAATCAGGCGCACATTGTTGGCGAACCAGGCGCTGACGTGTTGAAAATGGAAGGCGACAGGAAACGATGAGCGAAGCCCCAGACAGTAAATGGTCCGCGCGTCTGCCAGCAGCCTGCTGGCTCGGATCATCGCCTCAAGATTCTCCTGACGACACAGGGTTTCAATATGGGCCTGCGTGGTGGCGGCCAGATCGCGCAGCAAAGAGTCTTCTCCCTGCTTATTCATCGCAACCAGCCCCGGCACCCGTGATTCATAGATGCTGCTCTTGGCGCGTACGGTGGCGATAAACACTTCGCGCAGCGCATCGTAGCCGCCGAGCCCGAGGCGTTTTGCCAGGCGGGTCATCGTGGAAGGCGGAACGCCGGCAAGACGCGACTGCTCGCGCATTGACATCACCGCCACTTCCTGGGCGTGGTCTAACACAAAGCTGGCAGCCAGCCGTTCCTGACGGGGAAGCTGTTCGTACATCGCTTTTAGTCTGGAAATAACTTCAGCCTGTTCCATATGTGATTCCCTTTCGGTTTGACTCAATCACAATTGCAACGGCTGTGCCAAAGATGATTATCGTTGATTGGAATGAATCAAAATTAAACCCGCTGTAGGGCCCACTTACGGTACAGGGGGGAACGCTGATTCCAGGAATGATTAGTCTGATTCAAAACGGCGTGAAAAAAGTGGCGGGCGTTATTTTTCCAGGCCGTTAGCGGCCTGAGGCTGTGCGTTTTTTGCGCGCCAGCATAGAGCATCGACTGCATGCTGCCAGGGCAAAGGGGCGTTCATGGAGCAAACTGCTGGCGATGCCAGTCTGTCGAACCTCGGTCGGGGCTTCTCATCCCCCCGGTGGGGTGCAATATGCGAAAAGAGGCTCGTACGCAAGTACGAACTCTTCTTTAAATATGGCGGTGAGGGGACCGCAATGTACGGATACCATGTACTTTAATTGTATCATCTGTAATCGGCCAGCCGGATGAAATAGTGAATTCGTGCTGTCAGGCAGTGGGGGTGGGCTCACGGGCATTGTGTTGCGAATCCTGTCGATGTCGTTGAGCATTTGCTACCGGTACAGGCAAGCTTTCACGTACGTACGGAACATCAGCCTGCAATACCCTGGAGGAAGGAAAAACAGCGCTTCGCCTGTGCAGTAAATTCCCCCATCAGAGAATGAAAAAGCTTTTGGGAAATCATTTCTGAGCGTGAGGTTACTGCGTGAATACCGTAGGTATAAACGAAGGGATGATCAGAAAGTACGTGAAGTATCAGGAAAAAAATGAGGTTGAAGAGAGCCAGCTTTCACCAGAAGAGGCGTGAAGGGAAGGCTCTCTGAGTCTGGACAGAGCACGCCCCTCTGGGGCGAAATCAATGCCACCTTCTATGCAGGTTTTTTTACGTGAGTCTGTTTTTAACAGAGTCGCTGAGTATTATTCCCCAGCCGGGAAATCAGTACTCATTGTGACATCAGCCCAGTTAATCATTTCTGCCAGACGGCCGCTGAGGTGGTTACCGATTTGCTTATAGCCCATCGTCCCCAGTAACAGACGGCGCGGTGGGTTATCGTGATTACTCAGGTTAACCAGTACAATACCTGCGCGAACCGGATCACCGGTCTGTTTACCGTTACGTTGCGCCAGTGCTTCACGCATCGCGCCAGCGGTGGATTGATAGTCATCAATTCGGGTTTCAGCACGTAACATCGAACGACCAGCCCAGTCGGTACGGAATGGACCAGGCTCGATGGAGGTGACTTTAATACCCAGTTCTTTAACTTCTTGCGCCAGAGATTCCGTCAACGCCTCGACGGCGTGTTTGCTGGCGTTATAAATCCCCAGTCCCGGGAAGGCCATCAGGCCTCCAGTAGAGGAAATATTAAAAATATGACCTTTGCGACGTGCGCGCATGCCGGGTAATACGGCCTGAGTAACAGCCAGCAGACCGAAGAAGTTAACATCGAACTGGTGGCGAGCCTGAGTCAGGCTGGTTTCTTCAACCGCACCTTCGATTCCGTAGCCGGCATTATTAACCAGGACGTCAATGGGTCCCACTTCACGTTCGATTCGGGCCACTGTTGTTTTGATTGCTTCATCATCAGTGACGTCGAGCAGCATGCCGTAAGAACGGCCAGGGGCAAGATCGGCAAATGCCTGACGTTGCTCTTCGGTACGCAATGTACCCACCACACGATTGCCCGCATCTAATGCAGCTTTTGCAAAAGCCTGGCCAAGCCCGCTGCTCACTCCGGTGATAAACCATACTTTGCTCATTTCTATTTCCTTTAAATTTAATGGGTTTTTATACCCGGTATTATTCAAGCTGCAAGCTTACTAACTTCCTTCGTTCATTCCGGTAATTCTGTAAGCGACCGGGAATGATGAGCCAGAGACTGACTCTGCGGAGTAACAGTAAGTACTGTCCAAACCGGTTGTCACGTCGTTGGCGTCTGCTTGCAACCAGAACTATTTGCGGTTTACAGAGAAATAGCGACTTAAGTCACTGTCATGAAAGACTAAATCGGCAGCGTTACTTTGAAATTTCATCAATATCGCCATATTACAAACCAGACACTCATGGATGCCTTCATTTGTTGGAAGAAGTATGCCACTATCTTTTTATTGAGATAAGCGCAGTTTTTTCCATGGAGTACTGAAGAGAATTCATTAATGAGTCAGATTAATTATCATGAATTAGGCGTGTTTCTGATGATTGCCCGGCATAAAAGCTTACGCCGTGCTGCTGATGAGCTTGGCTGTACTCCTTCTGCGCTCAGTCATTCTTTGCGCGTCATTGAAGAGCGCCTGAAATTGCGCTTGTTCAATCGTACAACTCGTAGTGTGGCACTGACTGAAGCCGGAGAGCGGCTATTCTCGCGAATAGCCCCTGCATTTCGTGATGTCGACGATGCGTTGGATGACCTGAACGTTTTCCGGGATACACCCTCCGGGTTGCTGCGAATTAATGCGGCACACTCTTCTTCAAAGATGGTGTTATTGCCGATTGTTACACGTTTTCTGTCTGCTTATCCGGGCGTCAGCGTTGAAATTGTTGTATCAAACGCACTGATTGATATGGTTACTGCTGGGTTTGATGCTGGTGTCCGGCTTGGTGAGTCTCTGGCCCAGGATATGATCGCTGTTCCACTCACCCCAGCTATGCGTACGGCCTATGTCGCTTCCCCGGATTTCTTCAGGCGCTATCCAATCCCCACGATGCCGGAACAATTGCGTGAACTTCCCTGTATACGATTACGTTTTGAAAGCGGTCGTTTCTATCATTGGGAATTTGAGTCGAAGGGGGTTAAAAAATCTATTGATGTGCCAGGACGATTAATTGTCAGTGAACAGGGGCTGGCTATTCCTGCAGCGCTAGATGGGGCGGGTATTGCATTTACTTTTGAACCGCAGGTTACTGAACTAATAGCGGAAGGGAAACTTGTCCGCATTTTAGACGACTGGTGTCCAACGTATCCTGGATATTTTCTTTATTATTCGGGGCGTCGGCAACTACCTTCCACGCTCAGAGCCTTTATTGATTTTATAAGGTCTGAACTGGAGCGTCAGACGAAAAAAACTGATATCCAGGATGGTTCGGATGAATGTCCTGTCGTTCCTGTTTGAGCATGCGGTAGGGCATAGTCACCTCCAGGGGCCGGTTCTGTCTCCCTGACTTCTTCACTATCCGAAGTCTCCGGAAAGACGAGGATCTCTGATTTCGCACCGCGCTGCCACGGGTAGCCCGCTCGCAGGCTCGCGGTCTGTCCAGCTGGCGATGCCAGTCTGTCGAACCCCGGTCGGGGCTTCTCATCCCCCCCCGGCTGGGTGCAATATGAGAAAAAAAACCGTATTTGCGTACGAGTCTCTTTCTTAAAGATGGCGGTGAGGGGGGGATTGACTCGCTTCGCTCGCCCTGAAGGGCAGCCCACTCGCAGGCTCGCGGTCTGTCCAGCTCGGCGATGCCAGCTGTCGAACCCCGGTCGGGGCTTCTCATCCCCCCTGGTGGGGTGCAATATGCGAAAAAAAGCCCGTACTTGCGTACGAGCTCTTTCTTAAATATGGCGGTGAGGGGGGGATTGACTCGCTTCGCTCGCCCTACGGGCAGCCCGCTCGCGTGCTCGCGGTCTGTCCAGGCCTGGCTTTGCCAGTTGTCGAACCCCGGTCGGGGTTTCTCATCCCCCCTGGTGGGGTGCAATATGCGAAAAAAAGCCCGTACTTGCGTACGAGTCTCTTTCTTAAATATGGCGGTGAGGGAGGGATTGACTCGCTTCGCTCGCCCTACGGGCAGCCCGCTCGCGTGCTCGCGGTCTGTCCAGCTCGGCGATGCCAGCTGTCGAACCCCGGTCGAGGCTTCTCATCCCTCCCGGCGGGTGCAATATGCGAAAAAAAAGCCCGTACTTGCGTACGAGCTCTCTTCTTCAAATATGGCGGTGAGGGAGGGATTCGAACCCTCGATACGTTGCCGTATACACACTTTCCAGGCGTGCTCCTTCAGCCACTCGGACACCTCACCATATTGTCATTCCCGTTGCTGCCGGGAACGGGCGCTAATTTAGGGAAATACCTATCTCTCGTCAATCAACTTTTTAAAAAAAACGCGCGTTTAGCCAAACTTCGCGCAACTTGCTGGCGAAGTGCGCGACAATCGTTTTTTTTGTCGCCACTCCCTTTTTACCCGCCGGCCAGCCGAAATTTGCTATGCTGGCAAACCAATAGAAAACAACAAGTAAAATACGGCGCTAACGCAAACCTGCTTAAGACATTCGCTATCAGGAGTCATAATGGAGATTATCTTTTACCACCCGACGTTTGATATCCCATACTGGATTACCGAGCTGGAAAAACAGCTGCCCGGCTCTCGTGTACGCGAGTGGCGGCCAGGCGACGATCGGCCCGCCGACTATGCGCTGGTCTGGCACCCGCCGGTGGAAATGCTCCAGGGACGGGACCTAAAAGCCGTCTTTGCTCTCGGCGCAGGGGTGGACTCGATCCTCAGCAAACTGCGCGAACATCCGCAGATGCTGCCGCTATCGATTCCGCTGTTCCGCCTCGAAGATACCGGCATGGGGCTGCAGATGCAGGAGTATGCGGTCAGCCAGGTGCTGCACTGGTTCCGCCGGTTTGACGATTATCAGGCGCTGAAACAGCAGGCGCGCTGGCAGCCGCTGGATGAATACCGGCGCGAAGATTTCACCATCGGCATCATGGGCGCCGGCGTGCTCGGCGCGAAGGTTGCGCAAGGTCTGCAGGGATGGGGCTTCCCGTTGCGCAGACTGGAGCCGCAGCCGTAAGGCGTGGCCGCAGGTGCAAAGCTTTGCCGGGGCTGAGGAACTGAATGAGTTCCTGCGCGAAACGCGGGTGCTGATCAACCTGCTGCCCAACACGGCGGAAACCGTCGGCATTATCAATCAGCAGCTACTGGCGCAGCTTCCGGATGGCAGCTATGTTCTCAACCTGGCGCGCGGCGTTCACGTCGTTGAAGACGATCTGCTGGCGGCGCTGGAAAGCGGTAAACTTAAAGGCGCCATGCTGGATGTCTTCAGCCGCGAGCCGCTCCCGGCCGCAAGCCCGCTGTGGGCGCATCCGCGAGTGGCAATGACGCCGCATATCGCCGCGGTGACGCGGCCTCAGGAAGCGATTACCTATATAGCCGCGACGATTAGCCAGCTGGAGCGAGGGGAAACGGTCACCGGGCAGGTCGATCGCCAGCGCGGTTATTAAAAGAGAACCCCCGCTGCGGCGGGGTTTTTACTAATCATGCGTCCGGATTCCTGCTATTCTTGCCACAAACAGAGAAGGAGATTGTGATGTATCCTGTTGACCTGCACATGCATACCGTCGCCAGTACCCACGCCTACAGCACCCTGCACGATTATATTGCCGAAGCGAAGCGCAAGGGGATCAAACTCTTCGCGATCACCGACCACGGCCCGGATATGGCCGACGCGCCGCACTACTGGCACTTCGTGAATATGCGCATCTGGCCGCGGCTGGTGGACGGCGTTGGCATTCTGCGCGGTATCGAAGCCAACATTAAAAATATTCACGGTGAAATTGACTGCACTGGCCCGATGCTCACCTCCCTGGACCTGTTCATCGCCGGCTTCCACGAACCGGTCTTTCCACCGCAGGACAAAGCAACCCATACCGAGGCGATGATCGCCGCGATGGCGAGCGATGCGGTGCACATTATTAGCCACCCGGGCAACCCTAAGTTCCCGGTTGATATCCCGGCAATCGCCGAGGCGGCGGCAAAATACCAGGTGGCGCTGGAGATCAACAACTCCTCATTTATCTCTTCACGCGTCGGCAGCGAGGATAACTGTCGGGCGATTGCCGCCGCGGTGCGCGATGCCGGAGGCTGGGTAGCCCTCGGCTCTGATTCGCATACCGCCTTTACGCTTGGCGAATTCAGAGAGTGTCGTAAGATCCTTGATGAGGTGAATTTCCCCGAGGAGAGGATCCTTAACGTTTCTCCGCGTCGGCTGCTGAACTTCCTTGAATCTCGCGGAATGCCGGCGATTGCTGAGTTTGCCGATCTTTAATTTGTATAACTGGAATAAATGAATGAACGAGTTTTCAATCCTCTGCCGCGTGCTGGGCTCCCTCTACTATCGTCAGCCTCAGGACCCGCTGCTGGTGCCGCTGTTTACCCTTATTCGTGAAGGCAAGCTGGCGGCAAGCTGGCCGCTGGAGCAGGATGAGCTGCTGGAGCGCCTGCAAAAGAGCTGCGATGTGCAGCCGCTGGCCGCCGATTACAACGCGCTGTTCGTCGGTGAAGAGTGCGGCGTCCCGCCGTACCGCAGCGCATGGGTTGAGGGAGCAACGGAGGCCGAAGTTCGCGGTTTTCTGAGCGAACACGGGATCCCAACCGGAGAGGGGCGGGCCGATCATATTGGTTCCCTGCTGCTGGCGGCTTCGTGGCTGGAGGATCATGCGGCGGAAGACAAAAGCGAAACGCTGGAAACGCTGTTTGCCGACTATATTCTGCCGTGGTGCGGGATCTTCCTCGGCAAGGTCGAAGCCCATGCGGTGACGCCTTTCTGGCGGACAATGGCGCCGCTGACGCGCGAGGCGCTCTCCGCCATGTGGGATGAGCTGCAGGAAGAGAACGAAGAGTAAATGTGATTTAAATCACATTATTAATGCAACAAAAAGAACGTGATTTAAGATAGTGTGCTCATGATCGCATTTGAACGCGGCGTATCTGCTATGATACGCGCCATGAACATACTTCTCGCAATTGCAATAACGACGGGCATTCTCTCCGGTATCTGGGGATGGGTTGCGGTCGCATTTGGCCTGCTGAGCTGGGCTGGCTTTCTCGGCTGCACGGCCTATTTTGCCTGCCCGCAGGGCGGCCTGAAAGGGCTGCTGATCGCTGGCTGTACGGTGATGAGCGGCGTGCTGTGGGCGCAGGCGATAGTCTACGGCAGCGCGCTGGCGCCGCATCTGGAAATTCTCGGCTACGTGATAACCGGCATCGTGGCGTTTTTGATGTGCGTTCAGGCGCGTCAGGCGCTGCTCTCCTTCGTGCCTGGCACCTTTATCGGCGCCTGCGCGACCTTTGCCGGCGGCGGCAACTGGCGGCTAATCGTTCCTTCTCTGGCGCTGGGGCTGGTTTTTGGCTATGCGATGAAAAACAGCGGCCTCTGGCTGGCGGCGCGCGCGGAAAAGAGTAAATCGTTGGCCCACGAAGCGCCCGACGAAGCCTAAGCGGCGCTATCCCGCATGCCAGACAGGACCTTCGGTCCTGTTTTGTTTTCCTGTAAATCATCTTTTTCCTGCTTCCGCTGCGATCCTTCTCTCCACGACGGGGTAATACGCCGAACTTAATTCACTAACCTCGGTTATCCGCGGGACCGTCATATTGTTACGACCAGTGAGAGGCGAAAAGTTAACCGATTTTCGCCCGGCGGGCCGGAAAAGGGGGCCTGGATGATGAAAATCGCGGGTCAGTGCAATTAAAGTATATTAATCCGCAACATACCCTTGCTATTCTGGCAATCGAATATCGGCCATGGCCGGGCCTCCGGCTTTCGTCCCCGGGGCCGTCATGCGATATTACCGCTAAGCTTTATATAAGACGTTTGCCGACAGGAGGCGAAATGGCTGTTAAACCTGAGGTTATTCTCGGAGACATCACGACGCTGGCAGTCGATGTTATCGTCAACGCTGCGAACCCTTCGCTGCTCGGCGGCGGTGGGGTTGATGGCGCTATTCATCAGGCCGCCGGGCCGGAGCTGCTGGCGGCGTGCAAAATAGTGCGGCAGCAGCAGGGCGAGTGCGCTCCCGGTCATGCGGTGATCACCACCGCCGGCCGGCTCCCGGCCAGCGCGGTTATCCACGCCGTTGGGCCGATCTGGCACGGAGGCGATCGGCAGGAGGCTGAACTGCTGGCCGATGCCTATAAAAACAGCCTGCAGCTGGCGGCGGCGAATAGCTACCGCTCTATTGCCTTCCCGGCAATCAGCACCGGCGTGTACGGCTACCCTAAAGAGGCCGCGGCGGAGATCGCCGTGCGGACGGTGAACGCCTTTCTCACGCGCTACAATCCGCTGGAGCGCGTCTGCTTTGTCTGTTTTGATGCCGAAACGGCTGAGATTTATAACCGCCTGCTTCAGGAGCCATAGGCGCTGCGCGACGCCGATGGTCTGTCCGCGCGCAAATAATCTTCGCCGATCCGCCGGGGCTGCGCGTCTGGCGCCGCCTCGGTCAAGCTATCCGTTGGCCGAAACCTGCGGTTTTGCCGTTTTAGTCTCGAATTTGCCCGAAAAGAGGAAGCGCAGCAGCGGGATCCGCAGATGAATTTCGTAGAGGATCAGCGCAATTCCCACCACAAAGATCAGCCCGGCAATAAATCCTAAGGCGTTCGATTTGATGGCCGGGGCAATCCACGCCCCGTACAGCAGGGTGAGCGGATGGTGCACCAGATAAATAAACAGCGATGCGTTGACAAAATAGGTCACCCGCGCCGACTGGAAGTTCAGCAGGCGGTGCCCAAGGGAAAACACCACGTTAACCATCCACAGGCCGAGCACCATGGTAATGACGTACTCGGTTTCAAACATCCACGCGTCTCCGGAGCCGTACTGCTGGTTCAGGCGGTAGGCGATAAAGCCCAGAAGCGCCCCGACGAAGCACCACGGAGAGGGCCGGGTAAACAGCGCCTTTAGGCGCGGATTGATGAAGGTCTGCGCGCCGAGAATGAAGAAGGGCAGGTAGAACAGCGTCTGCATGACGATAAAATTAAACAGACCGTTGCTGAGGATCGGCGGGTAGAGAATAAACAGCGTGCGGCGGATCAGCGCGTAGAGCACGCCGAGCGCGAGAAAAATCATCGATAGCTGAGACAATGTGACGGTGTCACCAAAGGTCTGACCGCTTCCCGCGCGGCGTCCGGTGAGCCATTTGAACAGCACCACGCCGAGGGTTGTCAGCACCACCAGCACCAGTAAAAACCACAGATGCGAGATCAGCTCCCAGACGAGGGTGTTGAATTTGTCATATCCCGAGAGCGCGTGCCAGCTATCGGCTTTACCGTTGACGTACTGCAGCATAATAAACTGCGGCAGGGTTAGCAGCGGAATGGCGGTTAACAAGGGGATGCCCACGCGCTCGACCCGCACTTTCCACCATTTTTTAAGCGGGTAGCGGAGAAAAAGCATGTAGGAGAAATAGCCGGAAATGACGAAGAAGACCTGCATGCGGAAAGCATGAATAAAATCGTTGAACAGCGTCAGCCACCACGACGGTTCGGCGCTATTAACATGCCAGCTGTGGCTGGAATAGATAAGCGATATGTGAAAAGGTATCCCCAGCAACATTAACCACGCGCGGATGCTATCGAAGAAATATTCACGTTCTACTGGCGCATTATTCATACAGTTTCACTACATTCTCAGACAATTCGTCTTACCACTCAAGGTGATAACGTTTAAATTCCCGGCAACCCTACAGCAACTCTGGATATCTGTCTCCAGGATAAGCACGCAAAATGCAAAAGTGACAGAGAACTGCCCATTACCTGTACTGCCAGGCTGAACAATGCAGGGATTATGTTGTCGGATTGCCTGAATTGCCATTAAAATAGATCGGATCGATTTAAGCACACAAAGGGGGAAGTGCTTACTTATATGAAACATAAACCACAGATGATGAAAATGCGCTGGTTAAGCGCAGCCGTAATGTTGTCCCTGTGTACTTCATCTGCATGGGCGTTTAGCATTGATGACGTTGCAAAAGAGGCAAAATCGTTAGCCGGGAAGGGCTATGAAGCGCCGAAGAGCAACCTGCCCTCCGCTTTCCGCGACATGAAATACGCGGACTACCAGCAAATCCAGTTTAATCACGATAAAGCATACTGGAATAACCAGAAGACCCCGTTCAAACTTGAATTTTATCACCAGGGCATGTACTTCGACACGCCGGTCACCATCAATGAAGTGACTGCAAGCAGCGTGCACAAGATCAAATATAGTCCGGACTACTTCAATTTTGGCAGCGTCCAGCATGACAAAGACACGGTAAAAGACCTTGGCTTTGCCGGGTTTAAAGTGCTGTACCCGATCAACAGCAAAGATAAGAATGACGAAATTGTCAGCATGCTCGGAGCCAGCTACTTCCGCGTACTGGGCCAGGGCCAGGTTTACGGGCTCTCCGCCCGCGGCCTTGCTATCGATACCGCGCTGCCTTCAGGCGAAGAGTTCCCGCGTTTTCGCGAATTCTGGATCGAACGTCCAAAAGCGACCGACAAGCGCCTGACCATTTATGCTCTGCTCGATTCCCCGCGTGCAACCGGAGCATACCGTTTTGTCATTATGCCGGGTCGCGATACCGTGGTTGACGTGCAGTCGAAGGTGTACCTGCGCGACAAGGTCGGCAAGCTAGGCGTTGCGCCGCTGACCAGCATGTTCCTGTTCGGGCCAAATCAGCCCTCTCCGGCGACAAACTACCGTCCGGCGCTGCACGACTCTAACGGCCTCTCTATTCTCGCCGGCAACGGGGAGTGGATCTGGCGTCCGTTGAACAATCCGAAGCATCTGGCGGTCAGCAGCTACGCGATGGAAAATCCGCAAGGGTTTGGCCTGCTGCAGCGCGGGCGTCAGTTCTCCCGCTTTGAAGACCTTGACGACCGCTACGATCTGCGTCCGAGCGCCTGGATCACGCCGAAAGGCGACTGGGGTAAAGGTAAAATCGAACTGGTTGAAATCCCCACCAACGATGAGACTAACGATAACATCGTAGCCTACTGGACGCCGGATCAGCTGCCGGATGCGGGTAAAGAGATGAACTTTAAATACTCTATTACCTTCAGCCGCGACGAAGACAAGCTCCACGCCCCGGATAACGCCTACGTTATGCAAACCCGCCGTTCCACCGGCGACGTGAAGCAGTCAAACCTGATTCGCCAGCCGGATGGCACCATCGCCTTCATCGTTGATTTCACCGGCGCTGAAATGAAAAAAATGCCGTCAGATACGCCGGTCACGGCGCAGGCGAGCATTGGCGATAACGCGGAGATCGTCGAGAACGCGGTGCGTTATAACCCGATCACCAAGGGCTGGCGTATGATTCTGCGCGTGAAGGTGAAAGATCCGAAGAAAACCACGGAAATGCGCGCTGCGCTGGTCAATGCCGACCAGACGCTGAGCGAAACCTGGAGCTATCAGCTGCCTGCTAATGAATAACATAACCAAGTACATTGACGCCTTACCGCTGCCGGGGACGGAGAAGTCTGCGCTTCCTGATACCAGCCTGAAGGCGGTACATGAAGCGCTGGACGCCGATCGTCACGATTTTTCCCGCGAAGACGATTCCCCTCTCGGGTCGGTGAAATCGCGGCTGGAGCATAGCTGGCCAGACTCGCTGGCGGGCGACCAGCTTACCAAAGATGACGAAGGCCGCACCCAGCTGCACGCCATGCCGAAGGCGAAACGTTCCTCTATGTTCCCGGATCCGTGGCGGACCAACCCGGTCGGCCGCTTCTGGGATCGGCTGCGTGGACGTGACGTCACCCCGCGCTATCTTTCTCGCCTGACCAAAGAAGAGCAGGAAAACGAACAGAAATGGCGTACCGCCGGTACCATTCGTCGCTACATTCTGCTGCTGCTGACGCTGGCGCAGACGGTCGTCGCGACCTGGTACATGAAAACCATTCTGCCGTATCAGGGCTGGGCGTTAATTAACCCGGCCGACATGGTAGGGCAGAACCTGTGGGTTTCATTTATGCAACTGCTGCCGTATATGCTGCAAACCGGCATTCTGATCCTCTTTGCGGTCCTCTTCTGCTGGGTATCCGCAGGATTCTGGACGGCGCTGATGGGCTTTCTCCAGCTGCTGATGGGGCGCGATAAGTACAGTATTTCCGCCTCCACCGTCGGCGATGAGCCGTTGAATCCGGAGCATCGGACGGCGCTGATCATGCCTATCTGCAACGAAGACGTCGATCGCGTTTTCGCCGGTCTGCGCGCCACCTGGGAATCGGTGAAGGCGACGGGCCAGCAGCAGCATTTCGACGTATATATCCTGAGCGACAGCTACAATCCGGATATCTGCGTAGCGGAGCAAAAGGCGTGGATGGAGCTGATTGCGGAAGTGCAGGGCGAAGGGCAGATTTTCTATCGCCGCCGCCGTCGTCGCGTGAAGCGTAAAAGCGGCAACATCGACGACTTCTGCCGCCGCTGGGGCAGCCAGTATAGCTACATGGTGGTGCTGGACGCCGACTCGGTGATGACCGGTGAATGTCTGACCGGCCTGGTGCGCCTGATGGAAGCGAACCCGAACGCCGGGATCATCCAGTCCTCGCCGCGCGCCTCCGGAATGGACACCCTCTACGCCCGCTGCCAGCAGTTCGCGACCCGCGTATACGGCCCGCTGTTTACCGCCGGCCTGCACTTCTGGCAGCTTGGCGAGTCGCACTACTGGGGCCATAACGCAATTATCCGCGTTAAACCGTTCATTGAGCACTGCGCGCTGGCGCCGCTGCCGGGCGAAGGCTCCTTCGCCGGATCGATTCTGTCGCACGACTTCGTCGAAGCCGCGCTGATGCGTCGCGCCGGCTGGGGCGTATGGATTGCCTATGACCTGCCGGGCTCCTATGAGGAGCTGCCGCCGAACCTGCTGGATGAGCTGAAGCGTGACCGGCGCTGGTGCCACGGTAACCTGATGAACTTCCGCCTGTTCCTGGTTAAAGGCATGCATCCGGTACACCGGGCGGTGTTCCTGACCGGCGTCATGTCCTACCTCTCCGCGCCGCTGTGGTTTATGTTCCTCGCCCTGTCGACCGCTCTGCAGGTAGTGCACGCTCTCACCGAGCCGCAGTACTTCCTGCAGCCGCGCCAGCTGTTCCCGGTCTGGCCGCAGTGGCGTCCGGAGCTGGCGATCGCCCTGTTTGCCTCAACGATGGTGCTGCTGTTCCTGCCGAAGCTGCTGAGCATCATTTTGGTGTGGTGCAAAGGGTCGAAGGAGTACGGCGGGTTTATCCGCGTGACGCTCTCGCTGCTGCTGGAGGTGCTGTTCTCCGTGCTGCTGGCTCCGGTACGCATGCTGTTCCACACCGTGTTCGTGGTCAGCGCGTTCCTCGGCTGGGAAGTGGTCTGGAACTCGCCGCAGCGTGATGACGATTCCACCCCTTGGGGCGAAGCGTTTATGCGCCACGGCTCCCAGCTGCTGCTGGGCCTGGTTTGGGCCGTCGGCATGGCGTGGCTGGATCTGCGCTTCCTGTTCTGGCTGGCGCCGATCGTCTTCTCGCTGATTCTGTCGCCGTTCGTGTCGGTGATTTCCAGCCGGGCGACCGTTGGTCTGCGTACCAAACGCTGGAAGCTGTTCCTGATCCCGGAAGAGTATTCCCCGCCGCAGGTGCTGAAGGATACCGACGCTTACCTGACCCTGAACCGTCAGCGTTCGCTGGACGATGGTTTTATGCACGCCGTGTTTAACCCATCGTTTAACGCGCTGGCAACGGCAATGGCTACCGCTCGTCACCGCCGCGGGCCGATCCTCGAGATCGCCCGTGAGCGTCACGTTGAGCAGGCGCTGAATGAGACGCCGGACAAGCTTAACCGCGACCGCCGTCTGGTGCTGTTAAGCGATCCGGTGACGATGTCGCGCCTGCACTATCGGGTATGGGCCGCGCCGGAGAAATACTCTTCGTGGGTGGACGCCTATGGCCAGCTAACGCTGAATCCGCTGGCGCTAAAAACGAAGTAAGCCGCGCGTTAAGAAAAATACCGGCAATTTTGCCGGTATTTTTTTCTCCAGGAGTTGAGGTTACAGATGAGAATTTTGCTGGTCATCGTCATGAGCGTGCTACTCAGCGGCTGCGGCAGTATTATTAGCCGCACGGTGCCGGGGCAGGGGCATGGCAATCAGTATTACCCCGGCGTCCAGTGGGACGTTCGCGATTCATCGTGGCGCTATATCACCATCCTCGACCTGCCATTTTCGCTGGTGTTCGATACGCTGCTGCTGCCGCTTGATGCGAGCCATGGACCCTACAATTAGCTAGCGCTCGTCCCACTCATCGGCCGCCGTCTGACCCTCTTCCGTATCCAGAGAGGGTTCAAGCTGAAACTCGCCTTCGTCCCATTCATGGAGCGTATTCTCCTCCAGCCACTCCTGGCGAAGCTCTATCTCATCGTAGTCGCCGTCAAAAACGCTCTGCGCCGCTTCGCCGCTGAGTATCGGCAGGCACTCTCCTTCTCCTTCATCATCGGCAAAGAACTCGGCCTGCCAGGCGATATCGCCATCCTGCAAAACGTACTTCTGGATATTTAGCTGTTCGATGTTGGCGCTCTCTTCGTCGCTATCCGGATTATTGGCCAGGTACTCTTCGCGGGCCGCATCGATAGCTTCTTCGAGCGTGGCATAGAAAACGGAATCCTTTGGCATGGCTAACCCCCTAAGAAGAATGAGAAATGGACTCGATTCAATCTATAGAAGGCGGCGGGCGATGCGTCAAGGGGAAGGGCGCCTTGCCGACTTAATTTACCGAACGATCGCCGGAGCCCCGGCCGTCAGAGGGTTCGCTGCTTCGCGGCTGGCGTAAGGTGATAGTCGAGTAGATGGCGTTAAACAGCACCACGCAGGCGGTGACCAAAAAGACCGCCCGGAAGCCATAGTTGGCGGAGACGGAGGCGCCGATGAGCGGGCCGGTGACGTTGCCAATGTCGCGAAACGACTGGTTATAGCTGAAGATGCGGCCGGCGATCTGGCTGGTGGAGTTGTACACCAGCAGCGTTTGCACGGCCGGCAGCAGTGCACCGTCGGCAGCGCCGAGCAGAAAACGCAGGACGCCCAGCTGCAGCGGGGTCTGGACGAACGACATCGGGATGAGCAGCAGGACGGAGAGGATCAGCGCCACGATGAGGATTTTTTCCGGCCCGATGCGATCGCCCAGTCTGCCGAGACGCGGGGCGCTGATCAGGGCGGCAACCCCGGGAACGGAGGCGATCATCCCGCTGATAAAGGCAATATTGCTGATATCCCCGCTCAGATCCCGGACGTACAGCGTCAGGATCGGCGCAATCGACCCGGTAGCGACCTGGATAATCAGGGTGGTGACGAACAGGCTGAGCACCAGTTTTGGGCTTTTTAGCGAGGAGAACACCTCTCTGGCGCTGAGCATCTCTTTTTTCGCCACCGGCACAAACTGTTCGCGAATAAAGAACAGCGTCAGGAGGAAGCAGGTAAACAGGACGCCGGCGGTGAGAAAGAAGACCGGGCGCAGGCCCCACAGATCGGCGAGAAAACCGCCGGCCAGCGGGCCAAGCAGGGCGCCGCTGACCGCCCCGGTGGAGAGCGTTCCCAGCGCCCAGCCGCTTTTCTGGCGCGGGATTTGGGTGGCGATAAGGGCGTTGGCGTTCGGTACAAACCCGCCTAATAATCCCAGCAGCGCGCGCAGCAGCAGAAATTGCCAGATATTTTGCGCCAGCCCCATCAGCACCATGACGATAGCCATGCCGAGTGCGGAACGAAGCAGCATGATTTTACGGCCTTTGCGGTCGGCAAGTCCGCCCCAGAACGGCGAGGCAACGGCAGAGAAAAGAAAGGTGATGCTGAAGACCAGCCCCGACCACATATTAAGGGCGGCATGGCCGGTGACGCCGAGCTGTTCAACGTAAAGCGGAAGGAACGGCATTACCAGGCTGAACGCCGCGCCGGTTAAAAAACAGCCGAACCAGGCGACGGTAAGATTGCGTTTCCAGTTAACAGGTTGATCGGCAGACGACATAGGATCCTACTGGCCTGCGCCGCAGGTCAAAAGTTGAAAATATGAGCCTGCTAATTATGCGCCTGAGAAATGGTTGTCGCAATGGGAGAGCGCGTTTAATGCTAAGGTCGTGGCCCCCGATACGGGGGCTTTGGGCGCCTATTCGTAGCGCGATGGGACGCCGGGCGGGCGCGACTTGAAGCGGCGATGCATCCACATATATTGCTCCGGCGCCATCAGGATGCACTTCTCGACGATGTGGTTCATCCATACGGCGGTCGTTTGCGGGTCATCCAGCGGCGGATCGCACTCCGGCGGCAGAATAATCAGCTCGTAGCCTTTGCCATTGGGCTTACGGCGCGGCACGAAGGGAACGACGCAGGCCTTTGACATTTTTGCCAGCATCCAGGTACCGGAGGTGGTGGCGGCCTGGTCGACGGCGAAAAACGGCACAAAGACGCTGGAGGCCGGGCCGTAGTCGTGATCCGGCGCGTACCAGATAACATCGCCTTTTTTCAGCGCCCGCACCATGCCTTTCAGATCCTTACGGTCGATCATATCCTTGTTGGAGCGCAGTCGTCCCCACGTCTGCAGCCAGTCGATGACCGGATTATCGTTCGGACGATAGACGCCAATCCCCGGCTCATTCATCCCGAACATGCGGGCGCCCATCTCGAGAGTGAGAAAGTGGATACCGATCAGCAGAATGCCGCGCTTTTGCGCCTGCACGGCCCGGATATGTTCGACGCCAATAGAATCCGTCCAGCGCGCAATGCGCCGCGTAGGCCAAAACCAGGCCATGCCGGTTTCCATCAGGCCCATGCCAACGGATTCAAAGTTTTGTCTGATTAGCTGATGGCGCTCCTGCTCGCTCTTCTCGGGAAAGCAGAGCTCCAGGTTGCGGTAGGCAATTTTCGCCCGCCGGGTCATCAGGCGCATCGCAAGGCGGCCCAGCGCGGTGCCCAGACGATAAATCAGCGGATAGGGAAGTTGGACAACTAACCACAGCAGGCCGATTCCTGGCCAAAGTAGCCAATAGCGTGGGTGTAGTAACGCCATGGTAAATTTAGGTAAATGGGTCATCTCATACCTGTTCAATTAAGCAACGCGTTCTATTATCGCATTTTTTTATGGTTCAGCCAAAACGAGCGGCCCGGTTGGCATTTATTGTTAAATCATAGCTAAGGTTGCTATAAAAAATGTAGCGCGAAATGTAGGGATGTAAATTAATGCCGTTTACTATATGATGCCGGCCGTTTGTTTTACTCATTTTTATGTCGAGCAGGTACACCATGCCAGTGTTACATAACCGCATTGCAAATGAGACGTTAAAAGCGCAGATGTTGGCCGAGACCGAGCCGCGCACGACGATCTCTTTCTATAAGTACTTCACCATCGTTGACCCAAAAGCGACGCGCGACGCCCTGTGGATTGCGCTCACAAAGCTAAACGTGTTTGGCCGTATTTACCTGGCCCACGAAGGGATCAATGCGCAAATCAGCGTCCCGCAAAGCCGCGTCGAGGCCCTGCGCGAATATCTGTACGCCTTCGACCCGGCGCTGGAAGGGCTGCGCATGAACGTCGCCCTTGACGACGACGGGAAATCGTTTTGGGTGCTGCGCCTGAAGGTGCGCGACCGAATTGTCGCCGACGGTATCGATGATGAGACGTTTGATGCCTCTAACGTCGGTGACTACCTGAAGGCGGCGGAAGTTAACGCGATGCTGGATGACCCCGACGCGGTCTTTATCGATATGCGCAACCATTACGAATACGAAGTGGGGCATTTCGAGAAGGCGATGGAGATTCCCGCCGATACTTTCCGCGATCAGCTGCCGAAGGCGGTTGAGATGATGCAGGAGCATAAGGATAAAAAAATCGTTATGTACTGTACCGGCGGCATCCGCTGCGAAAAAGCCAGCGCCTGGATGAAGCACAACGGCTTCAGTAAGGTCTGGCACATTGAAGGCGGCATCATTGAGTACGCGCGTCGCGCGCGCGAGCAGGGTCTGCCGGTGCGCTTTATCGGTAAAAACTTTGTTTTTGATGAGCGCATGGGCGAACGTATTTCTGACGATATCATCGCACACTGTCATCAGTGCGGCGCGCCCTGCGATAGCCACACTAACTGCCTGAACGATGGCTGCCATCTGCTGTTTATTCAGTGTCCGAGCTGCGCGGAGAAGTTTGCCGGCTGCTGCAGCGAATCCTGCATGGAAGAGCACAAGCTGCCGGAAGAGGAGCAGCGCAGGCTGCGGGCCGGGCGTGAGAACGGGAATAAGATCTTCAATAAATCTCGCGGGCGTCTGAATACCAAACTGGGGATCCCGGATCCTGAGCCTTCAGAAAAACCATAGCCAGACAAGGTCGATGACCGCCAGCAGCAGCCACAGCGCGAGATAAATCATAAAGTGCTCGCGGACGTTGTTGATCAGTAAGTCATACAGGCGACGCATAGGATCTCTCAGTGATAAACGGCCTCCGGTGAGGCCGTTTTTTTATCGGCGCGCTGGCACCGCGGGGTGGCTATTATTGCTGAAAGCGCGCCAGCGAGAAGGGGGTCAGATCAAAGGTCGGCGATTCTCCCCGGGCAAACTGGACGGCAATCTCGCCCAAAACCGGAGCAAATTTAAAACCATGACCGCTTAATCCGCTAATCAGCAACGTCTGCGGATGACCGGGGAGGGTATCGATAATGAAGTCCTCATCCGGCGTATTGTCGTAGGTGCAGGATGCGCCGTGCAGGCAGCCGCCGATGCCGGGCAGGACGTTACGCAGGAAATTGAATGATTCCGAACCGTCCGTCGCTACGCTGCCAAACGGCGTGCGCTCTTCCGCGGTGGAGATGAGCTGTCCGCCGTTGTGCTTGCCGATTTTCAGTTCATTATCCTCCGCCGGGAAGCCGTAGAACTGATCGCCGTTGGGCAGCTCGCCGGTAAACGCCGGAAAGTTATTTTTGCTGCTGTAGCGGCCATCGGCCTGGAACCAGGCGAAGATTTTGCGCACCGGCTGAACCGGCAGATCCGGCAGCAGGCGGGTTACCCAGGTACCGGCGCTGATCAGCAGCTTTTTCGCACTGTACTGGCCATCCGCGGTGTCGATAGTGACGCCATCCTGATGGTGATGGATCGCGGTGACCGGACAGTTGAACAGCTGCGCGCAGCCCGCTTCACGGGCCAGGCGAATCCAGGTTTCAACGGCCAGTTCGCTGCGCAGGACGCCTGATGCCGGTTCAAATACCCCGCGATAGCCTTCTGGCAGGCGAATTTCCGGCCAGCGGGCCATAATAGCCCGGGCGTCCATCTCCTCAACGTTGAGCGCAAATTCGCGCGCGCTGTTCATGACGTTAGTGAGAAACGCGGATTCGGCCGGGCCGAGGTTAATCACCCCGGTACGCTCAAAAACGGCTTCACCGCTGAGGGTGGCCAGTTCGTCCCACAGACTGCTGCGCCCGCAGCACCAGCGGGACATAGCGTTCACCTTCACCATAGGCGTGGCGGATAAGGCGCGTGCTGCCATGATGGCTGCCTTCCTGATGCGGAGGCTGGTGGGCGTCGGTCATCAGCACGTTGAGTCCTGCGCGACGAGCGTAATAGCCTGCGGCGGCGCCGGTTGAGCCGCTGCCGATAATGATGAGGTCGTATTGCATGGTATGTTCCGGGTTTTTGCTTTATTAGCAGGGTAATTAACAACCCACACTTATACAAGTCTGAAAATAAATCAGGCACCAGTTCGGTGCCCGTTTAGTTAGAGTATATGGATGACAGCAGAATCACTAATGTCTGCGGTACTCATTGACCTGGTATTCACCTGCTTCAATCTTCGCAATGCCGGCTTCAAGGATAGAAATAAATTGACGTGCGACGTCCGTCGTCAGCCATAAAGTCTGGCCAATTTCAGCTTCATTACTGCTTTCATGAGTGGGGTTCTGGTAGTGCAGGCGCAGCATCAGCGCGTCGTAGCTATCTACGGTGCTGATGTCCCATCCGACGAGGGGATGGGTCTGGATGACTTCATTATTCTTTTCCATCATAACCCCTTATTCATATGTTAAAAGACAACAATTCTCGAGGTTTAATGCATGTTTTCTGAAGCAAGTTAATTATATCAGGAGTTAAGTATAAACTCGAGAAATTAACGCGAACGGGGCGAGCTTTTCTCTTTTTGTCGCTTTTTTGCGCAAATGATGTCCCGCTGTACGTTATTTTGTAAGGAAATAATCAGCAAATTAAAGAAAAGTCTGAGTATTGGCGAAGGGAATAAAAAAAGCCGGGGCGACCCGGCAAAAGAAGCACAATGAGGGAGCAAATTAATTTGCTGTCCCGGTCAGACTTCGAACCGCATGAGCATTGCGCGGGCAAAAGCCTCGATTAATCGCCCGAGGCGTTCTGCGCCGCCGCTGTCATGCAGCCCAAACGACTCAGGGTACGTCGTGGATAAACCAGTCATCAGCGCTTTCCCAGGTTTCCTGCAGGATTTCGCTTATCCGGTCTTTATCTTCTTTAAGGCCACCAATAACGGAAAGATTGTTAGCGGTGGCGAAGCGTACGGTTACCTGGCTTGGTTTGGCCGGGAACTGCCGATCGATACGTCGGGAGAGTTCGCTATTCAGCGCTTCTAAAGCGCCGCTCGGTAAGGCGGTAGTTTTGGCGATAGAGACTTCGATGCGCATGATTGCCCCCTGTGTAATATACTGTTTATTTATACAGTGTAATTTCTCTATTTACAACAGAGGGCGGCGTTTTATTTTTTCATCGTCCAGCGTACGGTTTCGCCGGCGAGGAAGGGGACCAGCGTATCGTCGGGCAGAGCGATGCTCTCCGCCACCACGCTCTCTTCGCGCACCAGCTCAACAAAGCTCTCATTGACCGGCAGACCGTAGAAGCGCGGGCCGTTAAGCGAGCAAAACGCCTCGAAGTGCTGCAGCGCATTCATCTCTTCAAACACCGTTGCGTAGCTACCCAGCGCGGTTGGCGCATTAAAGCAGCCGGCGCATCCGCAGCTGGTTTCCTTGCGGTGACGGGCGTGCGGCGCGGAGTCGGTACCGAGAAACGCGCGGGTAAAGCCGCTGGCCACCAGCTCGCGCAGGGCCTGCTGGTGAATATTACGTTTCAGGATCGGCAGGCAGTAAAGGTGCGGACGAATACCGCCGACCAGCATGTGGTTGCGGTTAAACATCAGATGCTGCGGCGTAATGGTGGCGGCCAGCAGCTCGTTGCCATCGCGAACGTACTCTGCGGCATCCCTGGTGGTGATATGCTCGAATACCACCTTCAGGCCCGGCAGGCGCTGGCGCAGCGGCTCCATCACCGTTTCAATAAAGCGCGCCTCTCGATCGAAGATATCGATCTCCGCGTGAGTGACTTCACCGTGTACCAGCAGCGGCATGCCGAGTTTTTCCATGCGCTCAAGCACCGGCATAATGGTATCGATGCTGGTTACGCCGTGGCTGGAGTTAGTGGTGGCATTGGCCGGATAGAGTTTAGCCGCGGTGAACACGCCGGCCGCAAATCCGCGCTCCAGCTCGGCGGGATCGAGCGTATCGGTCAGGTAGCAGGTCATCAGCGGGGTAAAGTCATGCCCGGCGGGCACGGCGTTAAGGATCCGCTGACGATAGGCGACGGCGGCTTCAACGGTGGTGACAGGCGGCGCCAGATTCGGCATCACGATCGCCCGACCATAAAACTCGCTGGTGTAAGGCACGACGGTTTCCAGCATATCGTCATCGCGCAGATGGATGTGCCAGTCGTCAGGGCGACGGATTTTCAGTACCTGGGGTTGTGCTGTCATGGAAGGCTCCGGCTAATAGGTTCAGTCATCAGGGCTGTTTTTCACCGGGCACAAAGGATAAGCGTAAACGTTTTCCTTTGCATCAACTTCCGTAAAAAAACGGGCGCCCTGGCGCCCGCGATGTTAATTGGTGAAGGGGATGATTATCTCTCCCGGCTTGACCTCGATGCCTTTGGCGTACTTTTTCGCCAGCGCTTCGCCGGTGCTGGCATCTTCGCGCAGAACGTAGGCGGGCTGCTGGTTAAAATAGCTGCGCAGGGATTGGTTCAGGTAGGGGATCAGCGTCTGCACGACCGACTGCAGCTTCTCCGGCGCGACTTTCGCATCGACGACTTCCATCTCCTGCAGGAAGATCGCCCCTTTTTCCTTATTGAATACCGGCAGCGCTTTCAGCTTAAGGTCAATAGTGGCTTTTTGATTGCCGAACAGCGAATTGAGATCGAGGTTGGCAACGCCGCTGAGAGTCACTTTATTCGGCTCCTCGCGGCCAATCGCGCTGGTTAAATCGTGCAGCTCAATATGCGCATCCGCCACGCCCGGCAGGCCGATGTCCTTGGCGAAGTTATTACGTTTCTGCAGCGCCTGGTTAATTTCCTGTTCGCTTACCGAATACTGCGTAAGCTGGTTACAGCCGCTCAGGAGGCCGCTTACGATCAGCGCGGCCGCGATAAACATCTTTTTCATTGGGTTCCTTAACGTAATGCGATGGGCTCATCCTGACACAAAGCAGCATGGCCTGCCAGCATCGTAGGCGCTAGCGGAAAATGCTGAAAATCAGCCTGGCTATACGCAGCGACTCAGGTTCGTGGCTCCAGCATACCGGAGGCTGAACGCTTCGCGCTGAACTGCCACCACAGGGCGATAAAGGTGATAAAGCCGATAATACCCAGCATCAGCCAGGGTAGTTCCGGCTGATTGACCGCTTTACCGGCGTCAAACAGCCACCCGCCGCCGGCGTAGCCGAAGGCGCCGCCGAAGGCCAGCCCCAGTCGACTGAAACCCATGTAGCTGCCGCGCGCGCGGGCGTCGGCCAGCGAGGCGCCCAGGGTTTCACGCGCCGGCTCCGCGATGATTGAACCCATATAGAAAATGCAAATCAGCGTAAACAGTCTGCTGCAGGTTGCTGGTTAACCCAATCGGCAGCATGGCGAGCGTCATGACCAGCAGACCGGCCATCAGCCGGTGCTCCAGCCGATAGCGCTTTTCGCTCCAGCGGGCAATCGGATACAGCAGCGTCAGCGATATCGTCGCTTCGATGGCATACATCCATTTGACCGCCGAAGGGGAGCCCGCGATGTCGTTGACCATAATCGGCAGCATCAGCATTACCTGCACTGCCAGCATGTAATAGCCGGTGAGCGTCAGGACATAGATCACGAAGCGCCTGTCGCGCAGCACGCGCCCCAGCCCCTCGCGTACCGGCGTTTTCACCGTCGACAGCTTCCAGGCCGGGAGATACCAGGCGTTGAAGCCGGCGCAGGCGACAAACAGCGCCGCGCCTACGCTGCAGACGAGGCGGAAATCGTACTGTAACAACCAGCTGCCGAGCAGAGCGCCGATGACCGCCCCGGCGCTGTCCTGCATCATCAGGAGCGAAAAGAAGCGACCGCGCTGATGCGGGCGCACCAGCTTCACCACCAGCGCCGCGCGCGGCGGGTCAAATAGCGTACCGCCGAGGCCCGAGAGAATGCAGGAGAACCATAGCACCCACGGTTCATGGGCCACCGCCATCGCGGCAAAGCCGCCCGCGCGCATCAGCATGCCGGTGACGATCATCGGCTTGGCGCCGAAACGGTCGGCAACCGCGCCGCCAAAAATTCCCAGCCCCTGCTGCACCAGCTGGCGCAGGCCGAGGGCGATCCCGACCATCAGCGCGGCCCAGCCCATCTGGTCGACAAAGCGAATGGAAATCAGCGGGAAGACGACAAAAAAGCCGAGAACGACCAGCATGTTATCGACCAACAGGAAGTATTTACCCAGGCTCCTTGCCTGCGATACGCGGGACATTTCCCCTCTTGGGAAAATAGAGATTAGCCCTTCTAGTGTGCGGGGAAGCCCGGGCGTTTCCCAGCGGACTTGCGACAATATTTTTTTATCAAAAAGCAAGTTTGATAGAGGCTATTCATCGAAAAGGGGAGATGGTGCAGAAAATGGTATGTTGCTGTTTTCACACCGTCGTTCAGGACAGGTATAGTGAAGGGTGCAGGGTAATCAGTCTGGGGAACAGGAGAGGGGAATGTTTGGCTATCGCAGTAACGTACCAAAGGTGCGTTTGACGACGGACAGGCTGGTGACGCGGCTGGTCCACGATCGTGACGCCTGGCGTCTGGCCGACTACTACGCGGAGAATAAAGGGTTCTTAAAACCCTGGGAGCCGGTGCGCGACGACAGCCACTGCTACCCCTCCGGCTGGCAGGCGCGCTTGTCGATGATTTCGGAGTTTCATAAACAGGGATCGGCGTTCTACTTTGCGCTCCTCGATCCGCAAGAGAAAGAGATAGTCGGCGTGGCGAATTTTTCGAACGTGGTGCGCGGCTCGTTTCACGCCTGCTACCTCGGCTACTCCATCGGCGAGAAGTGGCAGGGACAGGGGCTGATGTTTGAAGCGCTGACCTCGGCAATTCGCTATATGCAGCGCACGCAGCATATTCATCGCATTATGGCCAACTATATGCCGCACAATCAGCGCAGCGGCGCTTTGCTGGCGCGTCTTGGCTTTGAAAAAGAGGGCTACGCCAAAGATTATCTGTTAATCGATGGCCAGTGGCGTGACCACGTACTGACGGCGTTGACGACACCGGGCTGGATCCCGGGTCGCTAAGGAGAGAGCATGAAATATCAGTTAAGCGCGCACGAAGCGCGCGTTATTGGCTGCCTGCTGGAGAAACAGATCACGACGCCGGAGCAGTATCCTCTATCGGTCAACGCGGTGGTGACCGCCTGTAACCAGAAAACCAACCGGGAGCCGGTGATGTCGCTCAGCGAAAGCGACATTCAGGATCTGCTGGATACGCTGGTTAAGCGCCACTTTCTGCGCACGGTGAGCGGATTTGGCAACCGGGTGACCAAATATGAGCAGCGCTTTTGCAATTCCGAGTTCGGCGATCTGAAGCTGACGCCGGCGGAGGTGGCGGTGGTCACGACGCTGCTGCTGCGCGGCGCGCAGACGCCGGGCGAACTGCGCAGCCGGGCGCAGAGAATGTACGAATTCAGCGATATGGCGGAGATCGAAAACGTACTCGAGAAGCTGGCAGGCCGCGATGACGGCCCGTTCGTCGCCCGTTTGCCCCGCGAACCGGGGAAACGCGAATGCCGCTACATGCATCTGTTCTGCGATGATATGGATTCGCTGATTACGGCGGTAGAGACGGTATCGCCGTCGGGAGACGATCTCCAGGCTCGGGTTGAGGCGCTGGAGGCCGAAGTGGCGGAGCTAAAAGAGCGGCTGGCATCGCTGCTGGCCCATCTGGGGGATTAATCGTGACGGCTAAACTACGCGTTGGAGTGGTGGGACTGGGCGGCATTGCGCAGAAGGCCTGGCTGCCGGTATTAGGCGCCGCGGACGGCTGGACGCTGCAGGCGGCCTGGTCACCGGGTAAAGAGAAGGCGCTGCGCATCTGCGAAACCTGGCGCATTCCCTACGCCGATTCCCTGGAGCAGCTGGCGGCGCAGTGCGACGCGGTCTTTGTCCATACCTCGACGGCCTCGCACTTTGAGGTCGTCAGCCGGCTGCTAAATGCCGGAGTGCACGTCTGCGTGGATAAACCGCTGGCGGATAAGCTCAGCGAAGCCGAATCCCTGGTCGAGCTGGCCGCCCGCCGCGGGCTGACGCTGATGGTCGGCTTTAACCGCCGCTTTGCGCCGCTTTACCGCGAACTGAAGGCGCATCTGGATGACGCCGCCTCGCTGCGCATGGATAAGCATCGCAGCGACAGCGTCGGTCACGATCTGCGCTTTACCCTGCTTGACGACTATCTGCACGTGGTCGATACCGCGCTGTGGCTGGCGGGCGGCAAGGCGCGTCTGAGCGGCGGCCTGCTGCAAACCACCGCCCAGGGCGAAATGCTCTATGCCGAACACCGCTTCAGCTCGCCGCAGCTGGAGATCACCACCAGCATGCACCGGCGCGCCGGCAGCCAGCGGGAGTGGGTGCAGGCGGTTACCGACGGCGGCCTGTACGAGGTTCGCGATATGCGCGAGTGGCAGGAAGAGCGCGGCCAGGGCGTGGTTCAGCGGCCGGTTCCCGGCTGGCAAACCACCCTTGAGCAGCGCGGATTTGTCGGCTGCGCGCGTCATTTTATCGAATGCGTGCAAAATCAGACGGTTCCTGAAACCGCTGGCGAACAGGCGCTGCTGGCCCAGCGCATCGTTGAAAAGCTGTGGCACGAGGCGATGAGCGAATAATTCGTTGTAACAACTGGCAGTAGTATTTCATGACGAACCCGGTAGACTATCGCCACTTTCCAGCGCCCGCCATTGCGGGCGTTTTACTTCAGGGTTGTGGAAAACACCTTAATGAACCTTTTAAAATCACTGGCGGCAGTCAGTTCGATGACCATGTTTTCGCGCGTGCTGGGCTTTGCGCGAGATGCTATCGTCGCGCGTATTTTTGGCGCAGGCATGGCGACGGACGCCTTTTTTGTGGCGTTCAAATTACCCAATCTGCTGCGCCGCATTTTTGCCGAAGGCGCGTTTTCTCAGGCGTTTGTGCCGATACTGGCTGAATATAAAAGCAAGCAGGGCGAAGATGCCACTCGCGTATTCGTGGCCTATGTTTCGGGTCTCCTGACGCTGGTTCTGGCGGTAGTGACCGTGCTCGGCATGCTGGCCGCGCCCTGGGTCATCACCGTGACCGCGCCGGGGTTTGCCGACTCCCCGGATAAGTTTGCGCTGACGACGCAGCTGCTGCGCATCACTTTCCCCTATATTTTGCTTATCTCGCTGGCCTCATTAGTCGGCGCGATCCTCAATACCTGGAACCGTTTTTCCGTTCCCGCCTTTGCGCCCACCTTTCTTAACGTCAGCATGATTGGCGTTGCGCTATTTGCGGCGCCGTATTTCCACCCGCCGATGCTGGCCATGGCGTGGGCGGTTACCGTCGGCGGCGTGCTGCAGACTGGCCTATCAGCTGCCGCATCTGAAAAAAATCGGCATGCTGGTGCTGCCGCGTATCAATCTGAAAGACGCCGGGGCGGTGCGGGTAGTAAAACAGATGGGGCCGGCGATCCTCGGCGTATCCGTTAGCCAGATTTCGCTGATTATCAATACGATATTCGCCTCTTTCCTCGTTTCCGGGTCGGTATCCTGGATGTACTACGCCGATCGTCTGATGGAGTTTCCCTCCGGCGTGCTGGGCGTGGCGCTGGGGACCATTCTGCTGCCGTCGCTGTCGAAAAGCTTCGCCAGCGGCAATCATGACGAGTACTGCCGGCTGATGGACTGGGGGCTGCGTCTCTGCTTCCTGCTGGCCTTGCCGAGCGCGGTGGCGCTGGGGATCCTCGCGAAGCCGCTGACGGTCGCCCTGTTCCAGTACGGCAAGTTTAACGCCTTCGATGCGGCCATGACCCAGCGCGCGCTGGTGGCCTATTCGGTCGGGCTGATGGGGCTGATTGTCGTTAAGGTTCTGGCGCCGGGGTTCTACTCGCGCCAGGATATTAAAACGCCGGTTAAAATCGCTATCGTCACCCTGATTATGACCCAGGTGATGAACCTGATTTTTATCGGCCCGCTGAAGCATGCCGGTCTGTCGCTCTCTATCGGGCTTGCCGCCTGCCTCAACGCCGCGCTGCTTTACTGGCAGACTGCGTAAGCAAAAAATATTCACCCCGCAGCCGGGCTGGTTTACCTTCCTGCTACGTCTGGTGATCGCGGTGCTGGTGATGTCTGCGGCGCTGCTCGGGATGATGTCTATCATGCCGGAGTGGTCCCAGGGGACCATGCCGTTCCGTCTGCTGCGCCTGATGGCGGTGGTGGGGGTGGGCGTGGTAGCCTACTTTGCCAGCCTGCTGCTGCTGGGCTTCCGGGTGAAAGAGTTTGCCCGACGTACGGCCTGAAGCTAAACGCCGGGTAAGAAAAAGACCCGTTCCGCAGCGCGGAGCGGGTTTTTTTATTCTCCTGCGCGCTGCAGCGCCGCGATCCGCGCGTTTTCCAGCAGGCGAATCGCAAGGGCGATTGCGCCCGCGGCCACGGCGAGGATCACTACGCCGCTCCAGCCGGCTATCACGTACAGTTTGCTGCCGAGCACGGAACCGAGCGACATGCCAATAAAGACCCCGGTGAACAGCAGGGCGTTGAGCCTGCCGCGGGCCTGCGGTTCCAGGCCGTAGACCAGATTCTGGTGCGCCACGAGGCTTGACTGCAGCCCAAGGTCGAAGCCGATAGCCGCGATAGCGATCAGCACCAGCTGGCCGTGGGGCGGCAGCGCCGGCATCAGGAGCATCAGGGCAAAAGAGAGGGTAACCAGCGCGGCGCCCAACTGGGTGACTTTCCCGGCGCCGTATTTATCCGCCAGTCCTCCGGCCAGCGGCGCGGCGAGCGCTCCCGCGGCCCCGGCGATGCCGAAGCTGCCGGCAACCGCGCTGCCCAGCTGATAGCGTTCGAACAGCATCACCGCCAGCGTTGACCAGAAGGCGCTGAAGGCGATGGAGAGGAAACCCTGCGCCAGCGCGGCGCGGCGCAGAGCGGGATAACGCTGCCAGAGATGCGCCATCGACTTCATCAGCTGCGGATAGCTCAGCGCGGAGTGAATTTCAAACCGCGGCACCACGCGCCATATCAGCAGGCCAATCAGCGCGATACTCACCGCCGCGGCCTGGTACATGACCCGCCAGCCAAACAGCGCGCCGACCACGCCGCTCACCGTTCTTGAGAGCAGAATACCCAGCAACAGGCCGGTCATGACCGTGCCCACCATTTTCCCCTGTTTCCCCGCCGGGGCGAGGATGGCGGCCGCCGGAACGATATCCTGCGCCATCGTCGCCGCCATGCCGATCAGCAGGCTGACGATCAGCAGGGAAGTGATCTGCCCCGTCAGGCTACACAGCAGCAGGAGCACGGCCAGCGCCGCGCTTTTCAGTAAAATCAGCGTACGGCGGTCATGACGATCGCCCAGCGGCAGAAGAAACAGAATGCCTAGCGCATAGCCCGCCTGAGTCAGGGTAGGAACCAGCCCCATGCCTTCGACGCTGAGATGCAGGTTGGCACCCATTAATGGCAGCAGCGGCTGGGCGTAGTAAATCGAGGCGACGCTAAAGCCGGCGCCCAGCGCGAGTATGAAGATAATCCAGCCGGCTTCGCGGGAGGATAGTGTTGTCGGTGCCATGGTAAAGCCCTCGTAGATGCGATGGCGCTATTTTTCCCTGAATCAGGCTGGCGCGGTAGATAGCGTGGTGGTAAAACGGTTATACGTAAAACGTATAGGCATAGTAAATATGAAGCGTCAGGAACGTATAGACAGGATTGAACTGATGCGTACCTTTATTCGAATCGTCGAAGCCGGGTCGCTTTCTGCCGCCGCGCTTCAGACTGACTACGACCCAGGCGACGGTAAGCCGGCGGCTGCAGTCGCTGGAGGGTCTGCTGGGCAGTAAGCTGATTCTGCGCACCACCCACGCGATGAAGCTGACCGACGACGGCGAGCGCTGCTATCAGCATGCGCGTCGGGTGGTCGATGCGTGGCTGGCGCTGGAGGACGATCTGCGCATTGCCGATGACCGGCCCGTCGGCGTGCTGCGGGTACGCGCGCCGCACGCTTTTGGTCAGCAGCAACTGCTGGGGCCGCTGGTCAGCTTCCTGCAGCGCTATCCGCAGCTGTCCGTCGAGTGGATGCTGAATGATAAAAACGTCGATTTTCTCAGCGATAATATCGATTGTGCGATTCGCGTGGGGGCCGAAGTGGACCCGGAGACGGTATCGGTGCTGCTGGCTGAGGTACCGCGCAGCGTGGTTGCCGCTCCCTCGCTGCTGGCGCGCTACCCGACATTAGAAACGCCGCAGGAGATGTCGCAGCTGCCGTGGGTGGCGATCAGCACCTTTTATCAGCATGAGGTGAAGTTACTCCATCAGGAGTGTAATCAGCAGCAGGTTTTCGGCATCGTGCCGTGCCTGAGCACCGACAGCGTATACGTGGCGCGCAATACCGCGCTGGCGGGATTGGGAGTAGCTATCGTTTCAAGCTGGGCTGTGGGGGAGGATATCGCCGCCGGGCGGCTGGTTGAGCTTTTCCCGCAGTGGCGAGCCTCGTCCCTGCCGGTCCATCTGGTCTATCCGTGGGCGCGGTACTATCCGACCCGTTTACGCAAGTTTCTCGATCTGATGCGCGAGGTCATGCCGCAGGTTGCCGGCATGCAGCATCCGGAAAGGGAATAAAAAAACCGGCCAGAGAGGCCGGTTTTTTAGGCTTAACGCTTACTCGACGGGCTGTGGGCGGGTAGGTTCCGCAGTCGCCTGATGCGTTGCGCTATGGCCGCCGGCAGAACCTTTGCCATCGAACGCGAACGACGGACGAACCCAGTCGCTGCGACGCGGCGCTTCCGGTTCGTAAGCCGGAGCCGGGGCGCGGGTCATCGGCGCGGTCGCGTGACGCTCAGAAACGATAACCGCTGCGGCGACGGGAGTCTGGCGCCACCGCGGCAACAGGGGCCGGCGCTGCTGCTGCCGGCGTTTCGTCAACAACCTGCGGCGCTGCCGCTTCTTCCGCTTCAACCACCGCTGCTGCAGTCGGCGCTTCGTCAACGCCCTGCGCTGCTACGGTTTCTTCCACTTCAGCCGGTGCGGCTGTCTGGATTGCCGGTGCTTCGTCAACGACGGCGGCTTCAGGCTCGGCGGCAGCCTGCTCAACCTCGGCGGCTTCGTCTGCGGCTGCAGATTCAGCGGCGATAGCCGGCTCGGCTACGGTTTCGGGTTCAGCTACGGTTTCAGCTACGACTTCCTCAGGGGCCGCCTGCGGTTCGCTGGCAGCGGCCTGCGGAGCCGGTTGTGACGCTTCAGCTTCGCTGGCGGCGACTTCAGCCACTACCGGAGCGCTGGCTTCAGCAACGGCCGGTTCGCTAACGGTCTGCTCAGCAATTACCGGCTCAGCGACGGCAACCGGCGCTGCGGCTTCGGCAACGAAAGCCTGAACCTGTTGCTCTTCCTGCTGCTGTTCCTGCGGACGGACTACCGGGTAACGGATCCACACTTTACCCGAAGCCATTTCCGGCGATGCGCAGGCTATGGCCAGCGGCATCGGCGATTGGGTCGGATAACGCTCGTCGCGGTAACGACGACGACGCTGGCCGCTTACGCGCAGATGGCGCGGAGAGCGACGGGAGCGACGCGGCATCCCGTTAGCATCGCGAGATTCGCTGTTCTCTTCTTGCTCGACCGGGGCCTCAACCACCGCCGGCAGGTCAACCTTCGCCAGTTCAGTACGCGGTTCAGGCTTCGCTTTCTCAACCACGGCTTCAGCGGCCTGTACGGCGACTTCCGCTACCCCGGACTCGATGCGAACCTTCTGGGCCAGCTGGCGAGGTTTACGACGCGGCATGTTCTGAACGCGCTCTTCCTGCTCGGTTTCCTGCAGAGCAACCGGCTCATCCTGCGCCTTAACGGCTTCCAGCGGCGCCTGACGCTTATCGTCATTATTACGACGACGGTTACGCTCACGGCGCGGCTGCTGCTCGTCGCGGGACTTCGCTTTCTCCGCTTCGTCGCCGGTCGCCTGGCGCGGTTCGCGCTGCTCAGCGTTCTGCTGCTGTTTCTCACGACGGTTACGGCGGTTCTCTTCGCGAGATTCACGAGATTCACGGCCTTCGCCATTTTCGACGCGGTTGTCGCGGTCGGCACGGTTATCGCGTTCTGCGCGGTTGTCACGATTTTCGCGGTTGTCACGATTTTCGCGGTTATCGCGACTATCACGGCCTTCGCGATTGTCACGACGATCGTTGCGATCGCGGCGGTTATTCGCGCGCGGTTTACGGCGCTCCTGCGGACGTTCCGGCTTCTCTTCGGCTTTCTTCTCTTCCTGGACTTCAGCCGGTTTGGCTTCTTCCGCACCAGAGAAGATGTTTTTCAACGCGCCAAAGAAGCGAGAGAGCAGGCCTGGCTGGGCCGGAGCAGAGGCAACTACCGCGGTCGGTGCGCTGGCGGCTGCGGCGACGGCCGCAGGCACTTCATGCGCCGGCGCCGGCGGAGCATCCGGCATCACGAAGGTCGCCAGGGCCGGCTGTTCCTGACGTTTACGTTCCGCCGGTTCTTCATCGGTCGGCAGAGCCATCTCTTCTTCATGCAGCTTCGGCAGCAGATAGCTCAGGGTCGAGGTCTCTTCGCCTTTGCGCACGCGCAGCACGGAGTAGTGCGGGGTTTCCATCTGATCGTTTGGCACGATGATGACGCGCACGTCGCTCTGACGGGTCTCGATTGCACTTACCGCCGCGCGCTTCTCGTTCAGCAGATAGGAGGCGATTGGCACCGGAACGATCGCGTGAACTTCTTTGGTGTTCTCTTTCAGCGCTTCTTCTTCAATCAGGCGCAGAATGGAGAGCGACAGGGATTCGTTATCGCGCACGGTGCCGGTACCGCTGCAGCGCGGACAAACGTGATGGCTGGATTCTCCGAGCGATGGGCTCAGGCGCTGACGCGACATTTCGAGCAGGCCAAAGCGAGAAATATGGCTGATCTGGATGCGCGCGCGATCCTGACGGACGGCTTCGCGCAGGCGGTTTTCTACCGCACGCTGGTGGCGTACCGGGGTCATATCGATAAAGTCGATAACGATCAGACCGCCGAGGTCACGCAGGCGCAGGCTGACGGGCAATCTCGTCGGCCGCTTCCAGGTTGGTATTGAAGGCGGTTTCTTCGATGTCGCCGCCGCGGGTTGCGCGCGCGGAGTTGATATCGATTGCGGTCAACGCCTCGGTGCTATCGATAACGATAGAGCCGCCGGACGGCAGGCGCACTTCGCGCTGGAAAGCGGATTCGATCTGCGATTCGATTTGGTAGTGGCTGAACAGCGGGATTTCACCGGTGTAGAGCTTAATTTTGCTGCTGAAGTCCGGACGACCCAGCGCGGCAATGTGCTGACGAGCCAGCTCAAGCACTTTCGGGTTATCGATAAGAATTTCACCGATATCCTGACGCAGGTAGTCGCGGAACGCGCGCACGATGACGTTGCTTTCCTGGTGGATCAGGAACGGCGCCGGGCGGCTTTCTGCGGCTTTCTGGATAGCTTCCCAGTGCTTCAGGCGGAAGCTCAGGTCCCACTGCAGCGCTTCGGCAGATTTGCCGACGCCCGCGGTGCGCACAATCAGCCCCATACCGTCCGGCAGCTCGAGGCTGGCCAGCGCTTCTTTCAGCTCCGTGCGATCGTCACCCTCGATGCGGCGGGAAATACCGCCAGCGCGCGGGTTGTTCGGCATCAGTACCAGGTAGCTGCCTGCCAGGCTAATAAAGGTTGTGAGCGCGGCGCCTTTGTTGCCACGTTCTTCTTTATCAATCTGAACAATAACTTCCTGGCCTTCACGCAGCACGTCCTTAATGTTCGGACGGCCATGAGCGTTGTAGCTGGCAGGGAAGTATTCGCGGGCAATTTCTTTAAGAGGGAGGAAACCATGACGCTCGGCGCCGTAATCAACAAATGCGGCCTCCAGGCTAGGTTCAATGCGGGTGATTTTGCCTTTGTAGATGTTCGCTTTTTTCTGTTCGTGCCCGGGGCTTTCGATATCCAGGTCGTACAGGCGCTGCCCATCAACAAGGGCGACGCGCAACTCTTCCTGCTGAGTTGCGTTGATTAACATTCTTTTCATCGTAACTTACTCATTATTCTTACATTGACGACTAAGCTGCGGGCAGAGTAACGCCTTGCCGGGGGAAACCGATGGCCTCGTGTCTGTTTCACGTCGCCAACCTCACGGTTGTCGCGCGCTTAAGAGGCGCAGAGTGTCGGTCGCCTGCATTTCAAACGGAAACACAGCGCAATTGTCAGGGGAATTGCCTGGGATGTATCACCAGAGAAGATTCCATTTATACACTTCATGCATCGAGTCTGCTTCTGCACTGGCTGCGCTCGCTCATCCCTGTTACCTGGCGATGCCGGCTTCCGGGGATTCACTCTCTTGCTGCCATGACACATCTCGAATAATTTTGCGTATATTCTATCGTCTTTCACGTTGCAGGCGTGTTGGCTTAACCTGCTCATCACAATCATGTGATTATAATGAGCACCCGGGGATACCCGGAGTCGACGCCTTCCTGCGACGTGAAATCCATAGAGCCTGTACCGGTAAGGACTGCAACCCGCAGCCCGCTAACTGTCTGAAAGATCAATACGTCTTACGCCATTGCTGCGTTGATGATCGGTCAGACAAAATTGGTCATTCCGCTAATCCCTTGTTCTAACAAGATTCAACACGGAAAACGGCATCATTATTCCATTGCTAAGCTTGTTATAGCAAGTTGACTTTTACCTTTTATCACCCGGTTACTCACAGTTTTATCACCGGCGTATACAGATTGTTCTAATAACAAACAAAACGACGATGACGCATACGATGAAAACCGGATAATGATAAATATAAGCATATAAAAATGAGTGGCGCTAATGCGTCGGGCTATTTAGAATCGCGCACCATGAAAACTGAGACCCCAAGCGTAAAAATGGTTGCTATTACCGCCGATGAAGCGGGGCAACGTATCGATAACTTTTTGCGTACGCAGCTTAAGGGCGTACCGAAGAGCATGATTTATCGCATCCTGCGTAAAGGCGAGGTGCGGGTGAACAAAAAGCGCGTTAAGCCTGAGTATAAGCTGGAAGCGGGCGACGAGATCCGTATTCCGCCGGTACGCGTTGCCGAGCGTGAGGAGGAGGCGGTCTCCCCACATCTGCAAAAAGTAGCGGCTTTGACGGAGGTGATTCTGTATGAAGACGATCATATCCTGGTGCTCAACAAGCCTTCTGGTACCGCGGTTCACGGCGGTAGCGGCCTGAGCTTTGGCGTGATTGAAGGCCTGCGCGCGCTGCGGCCGGAAGCGCGCTTCCTCGAGCTGGTGCACCGCCTTGACCGCGATACCTCCGGCGTGCTGCTGGTGGCGAAGAAACGTTCCGCGCTGCGTTCGCTGCACGAGCAGCTGCGCGATAAGGGGATGCAGAAGGATTATCTGGCGCTGGTGCGCGGCCAGTGGCAGTCGCATACCAAAGTGGTCCAGGCGCCGCTGCTGAAAAACATCCTGCAAAGCGGCGAGCGTATCGTGCGCGTCAATCAGGAAGGCAAGCCGTCGGAAACCCGCTTTAAGGTAGAAGAGCGCTTTACCGACGCTACGCTGGTGCGCTGCAGTCCGGTGACCGGTCGCACCCATCAGATTCGCGTGCATACGCAGTATGCCGGGCACCCGATCGCGTTTGACGATCGTTACGGCGATCGGGAATTTGATAAGCAGCTCACGGGTACCGGCCTCAATCGCCTGTTCCTGCACGCCGCGGCGCTGAAGTTTACCCACCCGGGAACGGGGGAGGTGATGCGCGTTGAGGCGCCGCTGGATAGCCAGCTCAAAGGCTGCCTGCAGGTGCTACGCGCCAGGAAGTAGCGGGACGGCGGATGCGCTATCCGCCGCCTTCACCGCCCGGGCCGATGAGCCTGCGGCGGTGATTCGCCGGATGCGGTCCGCGCATCAGGCGAGCAGCGGGTTATAGCCTTCTCTGCGCAGCATTTGACAGAGCGCAATCAGCGGCAGGCCAACCAGCGTATTGGGATCCCGGCCTTCCAGGCGCTCGAAAAGCGTGATCCCCAGCCCTTCGCTTTTAAAGCTCCCGGCGCACTGCAGCGGGTTCTCTTTGCGCACGTAGGTCTCTATCTCCCGGTCGCTTAAATGGCGAAAATGAACGTCAAAGGGCTCACATTCGGTTTGCAGATGGCCGTTCGCCGAATTATAGAGCGCCAGCCCGGTGTAAAAGGTCACGATGGTGCCGCTGGCTTTTCTTAACTGCAGGCGGGCGTTCTCTTCGCTATGCGGTTTACCGGTTATTTCGCCATCAAGGACGCAAACCTGATCGGAGCCTATAATTAAATGCTGCGGGTAGCGGGCGGCGAGAATTTGCGCCTTAGCCTGCGCCAGACGCACCACCAGCTGGCGAGCGGACTCTCCGGGATGCGGCGTTTCATCGACCTCAGGCGCCGCGCATTCAAACGGTACCGCCAGCTTTTCCAGCAGCATCCGCCGCCAGGGTGAGGTCGACGCCAGGATAAGCTCAGACATATTTTTTCATCCACATATAGCGCTTCGAAGAGCATCATTTTAAACTATGGGCCGCAATGTGTGCGAATAAATGGCAAAAGGCAACCTGAGGCTGCCTTTTTCTTTGACTCTATGACATTACAAAGTTAATATGCGCGCCCTATGCAAAAAGTAAAATTACCCCTGACTCTTGATCCGGTTCGCACGGCTCAAAAACGCCTTGATTACCAGGGCATTTATGTCCGCGATCAGGTAGCGCGTGTGGCCGATTCTGTAGTCAGCGTGGACAGCGATGTGGAATGCAGCATGTCGTTCGCTATTGATAACCAGCGTCTTGCCGTTATAACCGGCGATGCGAAGGTGTCAGTAACCCTCGAATGTCAGCGTTGCGGGAAACCGTTCCCCCATCATGTCCACACAACGTATTGTTTCAGCCCGGTCAGAAATGACGAACAGGCCGAAGCACTGCCGGAAGCGTATGAGCCGATTGAGGTTAACGAATTCGGTGAAATCGATCTGCAGGCGTTGGTTGAGGATGAAGTTATTCTCTCCCTGCCGGTAGTTCCGGTGCATGATTCTGAACACTGTGAAGTGTCCGACGCGGACATGGTCTTTGGTGAACTGCCTGAAGAGGCACAGAAGCCAAACCCATTTGCCGTATTAGCCAGCTTAAAGCATAAGTAATTGAGGAGTAAGGTCCATGGCCGTACAACAGAATAAACCAACCCGTTCCAAACGTGGCATGCGTCGTTCCCATGACGCTCTGACCGCAGTCACCAGCCTGTCTGTAGACAAAACCTCTGGTGAGAAGCACCTGCGTCACCACATCACTGCCGACGGTTTCTACCGCGGTCGCAAGGTTATCACTAAGTAATCACGCGATACTCTGTGAATTTCGTGTTGCAGAAAGCCCGCGCAGCTAGCGGTTCTGCGGCATGAGGGACAACGAGTATAAGCGTGGTGAAGCTTAGTGAGGATTTCCCCAGGTAACTGGGGAATAACCGAACCGGGCAGCGACGATACCTTGACACGTCTAACCCTGGCGTTAGATGTCATGGGGGGCGATTTTGGTCCTTCCGTGACGGTGCCTGCAGCACTGCAGGCACTGACCTCTAATTCGCAACTCACACTTCTTTTAGTCGGCGACCCCGACGCCATCACGCCATTACTTGCCAAAGCTGATTTCGAGCAACGTTCGCGTCTGCAGGTTATTCCTGCGCAGTCAGTTATTGCCAGTGATGCGCGACCCGCGCAGGCGATTCGCAGCAGCCGCGGCAGCTCAATGCGCATGGCGCTCGAGCTGGTGAAAGAGGGGCGGGCAGAGGCCTGCGTCAGCGCGGGCAATACCGGCGCGCTGATGGGGCTGGCAAAATTATTGCTCAAGCCCATAGAGGGGATTGAGCGCCCGGCGCTGGTGACGATACTGCCGCACCAGCAGAAGGGAAAAACGGTGGTGCTGGATCTTGGCGCCAACGTCGACTGCGACAGCACAATGCTGGTCCAGTTTGCGGTGATGGGGGCGGTACTGGCGGAAGAAGTGGTCGGTATTAAAAACCCCCGCGTCGCGCTGCTGAATATTGGCGAAGAAGAGATGAAGGGCCTCAGCAGCATTCGCGACGCCGCGGCGGTTTTGAAAAAGCTGCCGTCCCTCAACTATATAGGCTATCTTGAAGCCAATGAACTATTGACGGGCAAAACCGACGTCATGGTTTGTGATGGATTCACGGGCAACGTCACATTAAAAACCATGGAAGGCGTTGTCAGAATGTTCCTTTCGCTGCTGAAATCGCAGGGAGAGGGCAAAAAACGGTCGTGGTGGCTGCTGTTATTGAAACGTTGGTTACAAAAAAGCCTCGCAAGGCGATTCAGTCACCTCAACCCCGACCAGTATAATGGCGCCTGTCTGTTAGGATTGCGCGGTTCCGTGATTAAGAGTCATGGTGCTGCCAATCAGCGCGCCTTTAGCGTTGCAATAGAGCAGGCAGTGCAGGCGGTGCAGCGGCAGATACCTCAACGGATCGCCGCTCGCCTGGAATCTTTATACCCAGCAGGTTTCGAACTGCCGGTGGGCGGCAAAAGCGGGAACTCCCGACAGCAAAGCGGGACGAACGAGCAGGACTGACGCCCCGGCGGTTTGAACAAGGCGGGTATGTTACCCAAGAGTGACTGAGCGTACATGTATACGAAGATTATTGGTACCGGCAGCTATCTGCCCGAGCAAGTGCGTACTAACGCCGACCTGGAAAAAATGGTAGATACGTCTGACGAGTGGATTGTCACCCGTACGGGTATCCGTGAACGTCGTATTGCCGCACCGAATGAGACCGTCGCTACGCTGGGTTTTGAAGCTGCAAAAAATGCGCTGGAGATGGCGGGCGTTAAGCCGGAGCAAATTGGTCTGATTATCGTTGCGACCACCTCCGGCACCCACGCGTTTCCGAGTTCGGCCTGTCAGATTCAGTCTATGCTGGGAATTAACGGCTGCCCGGCGTTTGACGTTGCCGCGGCCTGTGCCGGCTTTACCTATGCCCTGAGCATCGCCGATCAGTACGTCAAAAACGGCGCGGTAGACTACGCGCTGGTTATTGGCGCTGACGTTCTGGCGCGCACCTGCGATCCTGCCGATCGCGGGACGATCATTATTTTTGGCGACGGCGCCGGCGCCGTTGTGCTGGGTGCATCTGCCGAGCCGGGGATCATCTCAACCCATCTGCACGCCGACGGCCGCTACGGCGAGCTGTTAACGCTGCCGAACGCCGATCGCGTAGATCCGGAAAATCCGATCTACCTGACGATGGCGGGTAATGAAGTCTTTAAAGTGGCGGTAACCGAGCTGGCGCATATCGTTGACGAAACGCTGACGGCGAACAACCTCGATCGTTCCGCGCTGGATTGGCTGGTGCCGCATCAGGCCAACCTGCGTATTATCAGCGCGACGGCGAAAAAGCTCGGAATGTCGATGGAGAACGTGGTGGTGACGCTCGATCGTCATGGCAATACCTCCGCCGCCTCCGTCCCCTGCGCGCTGGACGAAGCGGTGCGCGATGGCCGCATTCAGCGCGGTCAGCTGATTCTGCTGGAAGCCTTTGGTGGCGGTTTCACCTGGGGTTCCGCGCTGGTTCGTTTTTAGTATAAGGATTTAGAGATGACGCAATTTGCTTTTGTGTTCCCGGGACAGGGCTCGCAGGCGGTAGGAATGTTGTCCGATATGGCAGCAGCTTACCCCGTTATTGAAGAGACGTTCCGCGAAGCCTCCGCGGCGCTGGGTTACGATCTGTGGGCGCTTGCCCAGCAGGGCCCGGCAGAAGAGCTGAATAAAACCTGGCAGACCCAGCCCGCGCTGCTCACCGCCTCCGTGGCGCTGTACCGCGCGTGGCAGCAGCAGGGCGGCAAAGCGCCGGCGCTGCTGGCAGGCCATAGCCTGGGCGAATACTCGGCGCTGGTTTGTGCCGGGGTTCTCGACTTCGCCGACGCCGTGCGTCTGGTTGAAATGCGCGGCAAATTTATGCAGGAAGCGGTGCCGGAAGGTACCGGCGCCATGTCGGCCATCATTGGCCTCGACGATGCGTCCATTGCCAAAGCCTGCGAAGAGTCTGCCGAAGGCCAGGTGGTTTCACCGGTTAACTTCAACTCCCCGGGGCAGGTGGTTATCGCTGGCAACAAAGAGGCCGTAGAACGCGCCGGAGTCGCCTGTAAAGCCGCCGGCGCCAAGCGCGCGCTGCCGCTGCCTGTCAGCGTACCGTCCCACTGCGCGCTGATGAAGCCGGCGGCAGAGAAGCTGGCGGCTGAGCTGCAAAAAATCGCCTTTAACGCGCCGGCTATTCCGGTGGTGAACAACGTTGATGTGAAGTGCGAAACCGCGCCTGACGCCATTCGCGACGCCCTGATCCGCCAGCTGTACAGCCCGGTTCAGTGGACCAAAAGCGTTGAGTTTATGGCCTCTCAGGGCGTAGAACACCTGTATGAAGTGGGGCCGGGTAAAGTCCTCACCGGCCTGACTAAACGTATTGTTGACACCCTGACCGCTTCCGCGCTTAACGAGCCTGCAGCGCTGTCTGCGGCGCTTGAGCAATAAAAGAGGAATATCATGAGTTTTGAAGGAAAAATCGCGCTGGTTACCGGTGCAAGTCGCGGGATCGGCCGTGCAATCGCTGAAACGCTCGTTGCCCGCGGCGCGAAGGTTATCGGTACTGCCACCAGCGAGAGCGGTGCGCAGGCGATCAGCGACTATTTAGGGGCTAACGGTAAAGGTCTGCTGCTGAATGTGACCGACCCGGCATCTATCGAATCTGTTCTGGGAAATATTCGCGCAGAGTTTGGTGAAGTTGATATCCTGGTTAATAATGCCGGTATTACTCGTGATAACCTGTTAATGCGAATGAAAGATGACGAGTGGAACGATATTATCGAAACCAACCTGTCATCAGTTTTCCGTCTGTCAAAAGCAGTAATGCGCGCTATGATGAAAAAGCGTCACGGCCGCATTATTACTATCGGTTCTGTGGTCGGTACCATGGGAAATGCTGGTCAGGCTAACTACGCTGCGGCGAAAGCGGGTCTGATTGGTTTTAGTAAGTCGCTGGCACGTGAAGTCGCGTCCCGCGGTATTACTGTTAACGTTGTTGCTCCGGGCTTTATTGAAACGGACATGACGCGTGCGCTATCTGACGATCAGCGTGCGGGTATTCTGGCGCAAGTTCCGGCGGGTCGCCTCGGCGATGCAAAAGAAATCGCCAGTGCGGTTGCGTTTTTAGCTTCTGACGAAGCAGGTTACATCTCTGGTGAAACCCTGCACGTCAACGGCGGAATGTACATGGTCTGACCGAGTTTTGCGCAAAACGTTCAGGAACCGCGCAGTCTGTGCGATTCCGGGTACGGTTTTGTGCAAAATGATTTGCGTTATGAGGGCAAACAGCCGCAAAATAGCGTAAAATCGTGGTACGACCTGCCGGGATTTAGTTGCAAATTTTTCAACATTTTATACACTACGAAAACCATCGCGAAAGCGAGTTTTGATAGGAAATTTAAGAGTATGAGCACTATCGAAGAACGCGTTAAGAAAATCATCGGCGAACAGCTGGGCGTTAAGCAGGAAGAAGTTACCAACAATGCTTCCTTCGTTGAAGATCTGGGCGCTGATTCTCTTGACACCGTTGAGCTGGTAATGGCTCTGGAAGAAGAGTTTGATACTGAGATTCCGGACGAAGAAGCTGAGAAAATCACCACTGTTCAGGCTGCCATTGATTACATCAACGGTCACCAGGCGTAAGTGAACATCTCCAGGCGGTCATTCGACCGCCTGAGTTTTATCTTTAGTTTGTCCCACAAGAATTTATTTTCCCTCCCTGGAGGACAACCGTGTCTAAGCGTCGTGTAGTTGTGACCGGACTGGGCATGTTGTCTCCTGTCGGCAATACCGTAGAGTCTACCTGGAAAGCTCTCCTTGCCGGTCAGAGTGGCATCAGCCTGATCGACCATTTCGATACTAGCGCCTATGCAACAAAATTTGCTGGCTTAGTAAAGGATTTTAACTGTGATGACATCATCTCGCGCAAAGAGCAGCGCAAGATGGATGCCTTCATTCAATATGGAATTGTCGCTGGCGTTCAGGCCATGCAGGATTCTGGTCTTGAAATAACGGAAGAGAACGCGGACCGCATCGGCGCAGCTATTGGCTCCGGCATCGGCGGCCTCGGCCTGATCGAGGAAAACCACAGCTCGCTGACCAACGGCGGACCTCGTAAAATCAGCCCGTTCTTTGTACCGTCTACAATTGTTAACATGGTGGCCGGGCATCTGACCATCATGTTTGGCCTGCGTGGGCCGAGCATTTCCATTGCCACCGCCTGTACTTCCGGGGTGCATAACATCGGTCAGGCCGCGCGTATTATTGCGTACGGCGATGCCGACGCAATGGTTGCCGGCGGTGCGGAAAAAGCCAGTACCCCGCTCGGCGTGGGCGGCTTTGGCGCAGCCCGTGCGCTCTCTACTCGCAACGACAATCCGCAGGCGGCAAGTCGTCCGTGGGATAAAGATCGCGACGGCTTCGTGCTTGGCGACGGTGCGGGTATGGTGGTGCTTGAAGAGTACGAGCACGCTAAAAAACGCGGCGCGAAAATCTACGCGGAGATCGTCGGTTTTGGTATGAGCAGCGATGCTTACCACATGACCTCTCCTCCGGAGAACGGTGCGGGTGCGGCGCTGGCAATGGTTAACGCCATTCGCGATGCGGGCATTGAGCCGGGCCAGATTGCCTACGTCAACGCGCACGGTACTTCGACGCCAGCGGGCGATAAAGCGGAAACTCAGGCCGTTAAGTCAGTCTTTGGCGATGCGGCTCGCCGCGTGATGGTCAGCTCGACCAAATCGATGACCGGGCACCTGCTGGGCGCCGCAGGGGCGGTAGAGTCTATCTACTCAATCCTCGCGCTGCGCGATGGCGTGGTTCCGCCAACCATCAACCTGGATAATCCGGATGAGGGTTGCGACCTGGACTTCGTTCCGCACGAAGCGCGTCAGGTCTCCGGCATGGAGTACACTCTGTGCAACTCCTTCGGCTTTGGCGGCACCAACGGTTCGCTGATCTTTAAAAAGGTCTAAGCGCGTTAATCGCCTCATCCAGCCATGACTCAGGCCTGCATTTATGCGGGCCTTCTTTTTTCTTCAGCTTTCTCTGCTTGTCCCGCGTAATTCATCCTGCGACACTGGCGGGCCACCGATAAGGAGCCACTATGTTCTTGATTAATGGCCGCGAACAGGACGTCCTGGCCGCTAACGACCGGGCGATACAGTTTGGCGACGGATGCTTTACCACCGCGCGGATTGTGGATAGTCGCGTGCAGATGCTGCCTGCCCACCTGCGGCGTTTACAGCAGGCCTGCGAAAAGCTGATGATCCCCTATAGCCACTGGCAAACGCTGGAACAGGAGATGCTGCGCCTGGCGCAAACCGAGAAGAGCGGCGTCCTCAAGGTTATTCTGACGCGCGGTTCCGGCGGTCGCGGCTATAGCGGCACGCTGTGCCAGGCGCCGACCCGCATTCTCAGCGTATCCCCGCTGCCTGCGCACTACACCCGCTGGCGCGAAGAGGGCATCGCCCTGACCCTGAGTCCAATACGGCTGGGGCGCAACCCGTCGCTGGCCGGCCTTAAGCACCTTAACCGCCTGGAGCAGGTGCTGATCCGCTCTCATCTTGAGCAGACGGACGCCGACGAGGCGCTGGTTCTTGACAGCGACGGGTGGCTTACGGAATGCTGTGCCGCGAATCTGTTCTGGCGCAAGGGAATGGAGGTCTTTACGCCGCGTCTCGACCAGGCGGGCGTGAACGGGATTATGCGCCAGTATTGTATCGCGCGGCTGGCACAATCGCCGTTTGGCGTTGTCGAAGTCACCGCGGGTCCCGATGCGCTGCGCGATGCCGATGAAGTGCTGATTTGCAACGCCCTGATTCCGCTGGTGCCGGTTCGCCGCTGGGACGAGAGCCGTTGGTCCTCGCGCGAGCTTTATCATTTTTTAGCCCCACTGTGTGAGCTGCCTGGTTAGTCATGAAGAAAATGTTACGTTTTATCCTGCTGTTGTTAGTGGTGTTCGGCATTGCCGCAGGCGTGGGGATGTGGAAAGTCCGCCAGCTCGCTGACACCAAGCTGCTTATCAAAGAAGAGACCATCTTCACCCTTGCAGCCGGCACCGGGCGCATCGCGCTGGGCCAGCAGTCTGTACGGCGATAAGGTCATCAACCGGCCTCGGGTCTTCCAGTGGCTGCTGCGCGTTGAGCCGGAGCTGTCGCACTTCAAAGCCGGCACCTACCGCTTCACGCCGCAAATGACGGTGCGCGAAATGCTCCGCCTGCTGGGCAGCGGCAAAGAGGCCCAGTTCCCGCTGCGTTTTGTCGAAGGCATGCGGGTGAGCGACTATCTGCGCCAGCTGCGCGACGCGCCGTACGTGAAGCATACGCTGGCCGACGACAGCTATGAAACGGTAGCGAAAACGCTCGACCTTGAGCACCCGGATTGGGTGGAAGGCTGGTTCTGGCCGGATACCTGGATGTATACCGCCAATACCAGCGATGTAGCGATCCTCAAGCGGGCGCATCAGAAGATGGTCACCGAGGTGGACAAAGCGTGGGAAGGGCGGATGGATAACCTGCCGTACCAGGATCAAAACCAGCTGCTGACCATGGCGTCAATTATCGAAAAAGAGACGGCGGTGCCGGAAGAGCGCGATCGCGTGGCGTCGGTCTTTATCAACCGCCTGCGCATCGGCATGCGTTTGCAAACCGACCCGACGGTGATTTACGGCATGGGTGAGGGCTATAATGGCAAGCTGACGCGCAAGGATCTCGAAACTCCGACGGCCTATAATACCTATGTGATTAGCGGTATGCCGCCGGGGCCGATCGCCGCGCCCGGAGAGGCCTCGCTGACCGCCGCCGCGCATCCGGCGAAAACGCCGTACCTCTATTTTGTCGCTGACGGCAAGGGCGGACATACGTTTAATACCAATCTGTCCAGCCACAACCGTTCGGTTCAGGATTATTTAAAAGTTCTTAAGGAAAAAAATGCGCAGTAATTACATCGTTATCGAAGGCCTGGAGGGCGCAGGAAAAACCACCGCGCGTAACCTGGTGGTAGAGGCGCTGGAGCAATCCGGCGTCAGCGATCTGCTGTTTACCCGCGAACCGGGCGGCACCATCCTTGCCGAGAAACTGCGCAGCCTGGTTCTCGATATCCAGTCCACCGGCGATGAAGTGATTAATGATAAAGCCGAAGTGCTGATGTTTTATGCCGCCCGCGTTCAACTGGTGGAAACGGTAATTAAGCCGGCCCTCGCCCGTGGACAGTGGGTGATTGGCGATCGCCACGACCTCTCAACCCAGGCCTACCAGGGCGGCGGTCGCGGTATTGACCAGACGATGCTGGCGACGCTGCGCGACGCGGTGCTCGGCGATTTTCGCCCGAACCTGACGCTCTATCTCGACGTCACGCCCGCGGTGGGCCTCAAGCGCGCGCGCGCGCGCGGCGAGCTCGATCGTATTGAGCAGGAGTCGCTGGACTTCTTCAACCGCACCCGCGCGCGCTACCTTGAGTCTGGCGGCGCAGGACCCGACGATCCGCACCATCGATGCCACCCAGCCGCTGGAAGCGGTCGCGCGCGATATTCGCGCGGTTATCAGCCAGTGGGTGGCGGAGCAGCACGCATGAAATGGTATCCGTGGTTACGCCCGCCGTTCGAGCAGTTAGTCACCGGTTATCAGGCCGGGCGGGGTCACCATGCGTTACTGCTGCAGGCGCTGCCGGGAATGGGTGGCGATGCGCTGATTTACGCGCTGTGCCGCTACCTGATGTGCCGACAGCCGGAAGGACATAAAAGCTGCGGTCACTGCCATAGCTGCCAGCTGATGCAGGCCGGTACGCACCCCGACTACTATACGCTGGTGCCGGAGAAGGGCAAAAGCGCCCTCGGTATTGATGCCGTTCGCGACGTCAATGAAAAGCTCTACGAACGCTCGCGCCTTGGCGGCGCCAAGGTGGTATGGATTAGCGACGCGGCGCTGCTGACCGACGCGGCGGCGAATGCCCTGCTGAAAACGCTGGAAGAGCCGCCGGAAAATACCTGGTTCTTCCTCGCCTGTCAGGAGCCGGCGCGGCTGCTGGCCACGCTGCGCAGCCGCTGTCGCCTGTATCATCTTGCTCCGCCGGCGGAGTCCTATGGCCTGGCGTGGCTGGAGCGCGAGGTGACGCTGGAGCAAAACGCGCTGCTGGCCGCGCTACGCCTGAGCGCTAATGCGCCAGCGGCGGCGCTGGATCTGCTCGCAGAGAGCCGCTGGGCCGCCCGGCAGCAGCTCATCCAGACTCTGGTAAACGCATTAACCGACGGTGACTGGCTAACGCTGCTGCCGATCCTCAATCATGAACAGGCCGCCGTTCGCCTGCACTGGCTGGCATCGCTGCTGCTGGATGCGCAAAAAAGGCAGCAGGGGATCTCTCTGCTGAGCAACCCCGATGCCTGGACGCTGATAAACCAGCTGGCGCAGACGCTGTCAGCCAGCCGCCTGCAGGCTATTGCCCGGGACGTCAGCGCCTGCCGCGAGCAGTCTGCTGAGCGTGGTCGGCGTCAACCGCGAACTGCTGCTAACCGAGCGCCTTCTGCGCTGGGAACATTACCTGCAACCTGGGGCGGTTCTTCCCGTTTCCCACCTCTGAGCGAGACATTATGTTTTTAGTCGACTCCCACTGCCATCTTGATGGTCTGGATTATGAAACCCTGCATAAAGACGTGGACGATGTGCTGGCGAAAGCCGCCGCGCGTGACGTGAAGTTCTTCCTCGCCGTTGCGACGACGCTGCCGGGATACCGCGGGATGCGCGAGCTGGTTGGGGCACGCGACAACGTGGTTTTCTCCTGCGGCGTGCATCCGCTCAACCAGGATGAAGCGTACGATGTCGACGAGCTGCGTCGGCTGGCGGCGGAGGAGGGCGTCGTGGCGATGGGCGAGACCGGGCTGGACTATTTTTACACCCCGGAAACCCGGCCCCGCCAGCAGGAGTCCTTCCGCGATCATATCCGCATCGGCCGCGAGCTCAACAAGCCGGTGATTGTGCATACCCGCGACGCGCGGGCCGATACGTTGGCAATTTTGCAGGAAGAAAAAGTGACGGATTGCGGCGGCGTACTACACTGTTTCACAGAGGATAGAGAGACGGCGGGTAAGTTGCTGGACATGGGGTTCTATATCTCGTTTTCCGGTATTGTCACGTTCCGTAACGCCGAACAGACTGCGCGATGCCGCGCGCTACGTTCCCCTCGATCGCCTGCTGGTGGAGACCGATTCGCCGTACCTCGCGCCGGTTCCCCATCGTGGTAAAGAGAACCAGCCGGCGATGGTCCGCGACGTTGCCGAATATATGGCGGTTCTGAAGGGCGTTTCGCTGGAGCAGCTGGCGCAGCAGACCACCGATAATTTCGCCAGATTGTTCCATATCGACCCCTCCCGCCCGTAACCTGCCGATCTTCCTATTATTTTAAGGCTCGTAATTAATACTTAAAGCGAGTAAAGTTCACCGCCACAAAAGGGGCGGTGACGTGCTTTTGGTTACATTTAGATACAGGTTATGTAAGTTGATGTAAACTTTTCCACGCCGACTGATTGAAACGTGATAGCCGTCAAACAATCATTCCGCCAATTATTTTACTCTGTGTAATAAATAAAGGGCGCTTAGATGTCCTGTCCACGGCGCGGTTCTCCCCCCGTGCCAATGCGTGAAAACGTAAAAAAGTACCAAATACTCAGGAGCACTCTCAATTATGTTTAAGAATGCATTTGCTAACCTGCAGAAGGTCGGTAAATCGCTGATGCTGCCGGTCTCCGTGCTGCCTATCGCAGGTATCCTGCTGGGCGTCGGTTCCGCAAACTTCAGCTGGCTGCCAGAAGTCGTTTCCCACGTCATGGCAGAGGCGGGCGGTTCAGTATTCGCTAATATGCCGCTGATCTTTGCTATCGGTGTGGCGCTTGGCTTCACCAATAACGACGGCGTATCGGCGCTGGCGGCGGTCGTGGCTTACGGCATCATGGTGAAAACCATGGCGGTCGTTGCGCCTCTGGTTCTGCATTTACCTGCGGAAGAGATTGCGGCGAAACATCTGGCGGATACCGGCGTACTCGGCGGTATTATCTCCGGTGCAATCGCCGCGTATATGTTCAACCGCTTCTATCGCATCAAGCTGCCTGAGTATCTGGGCTTCTTTGCGGGCAAGCGTTTTGTGCCGATTATCTCCGGTCTGGCCGCTATTTTCACCGGCGTGATCCTCTCCTTTATCTGGCCACCGATCGGCTCTGCTATCCAGACCTTCTCCCAGTGGGCTGCGTACCAGAACCCGGTTGTGGCGTTCGGTATCTACGGCTTCATTGAGCGCTGCCTGGTACCGTTTGGCCTGCACCACATCTGGAACGTTCCTTTCCAGATGCAGATTGGTGAATACACCAACGCGGCGGGTCAGGTCTTCCACGGCGATATCCCGCGCTACATGGCTGGCGACCCGACCGCGGGCAAACTGTCCGGCGGCTTCCTGTTCAAAATGTACGGTCTGCCGGCCGCAGCTATCGCTATCTGGCACTCCGCTAAACCGGAAAACCGCGCGAAAGTGGGCGGTATTATGATCTCCGCGGCGCTGACCTCGTTCCTGACCGGTATTACCGAGCCGATCGAGTTCTCCTTCATGTTCGTTGCGCCGATCCTGTACGTTATCCACGCGATTCTTGCGGGTCTGGCGTTCCCGATCTGTATCCTGCTGGGTATGCGTGACGGTACGTCGTTCTCCCACGGTCTGATCGACTTTATCGTCCTGTCCGGTAACAGCAGCAAGCTGTGGCTGTTCCCGATTGTCGGTATCTGCTATGCGATCGTGTACTACGTTGTCTTCCGCGTGCTGATTAAAGCGCTGAACCTGAAAACTCCGGGTCGCGAAGATTCAACCGAAGACAGCAAAGTGGGCTCTTCCAGCGAAATGGCTCCGGCTCTGATCGCGGCGTTCGGCGGTAAAGAAAACATCACTAACCTTGATGCGTGCATCACCCGTCTGCGCGTTAGCGTGGCTGACGTCGCGAAAGTTGATCAGGCTGGCCTGAAAAAACTGGGCGCTGCCGGTGTGGTCGTTGCAGGTTCAGGCGTTCAGGCTATCTTCGGGACTAAATCCGATAACCTGAAAACTGAAATGGACGAGTACATCCGCGCCAACTAAGTTGTGATGTGGGGAGACTAAGGCAGCCGAATGGCTGCCTTTTTTATTGATTTAAGCGAGTAAAAAAGGGAGCCGGCGGGCTCCCTGGATTCTGCTGGTCAGCGCTGAGGATAAATCAGAACTGGTAGCTGGCGGTGATGCTGAAGTTGCGCGGTTCGCCGTAAACAATCGAGCCGTCAATGTTGGTATCGTAGGTTTTGTCGAACAGGTTGTTGATATTACCCTGTAAGGCGAAGTTTTTGGTGACCTGGTAGCGGCTGAATAAATCAACCAGCGCGTAGCTGCCCTGCTCGGCGCGGAAGGTTCCGTACGGCGTGACGGTATCTTTATAGACCCGGTTCTGCCAGTTCACGCCGCCGCCAACGGTCAACTCGGGCACGGCCGGCAGACGGTAACGGGTGAACAGCTTGACGCTGGTGCGCGGCAGGTTAGGGTTCACCGCGTTGCCTTCATTATCTTCCGCAACAAAGCGCGTGGCCCCGAAGGTCATCTGCCAGTTATCGGTAATCGCCCCGTTCACTTCGAACTCGACGCCTTTACTCACCGTGCCGTTGGCGGTTTTGTAGGCCGTCTCGCCGTTGCTGCCGGCAATCGGCGTCCCGGTAGACTGGCCCAGATTATCCTGCTCGATGCGGAAAACGGCCAGCGTGGTGGTCAGACGGCTGTCCATCCAGTCTGATTTCAGGCCAAGCTCATAGTTGTTACCGGTGATCGGCGTCAGATATTTACCCGAGCTGTCGCGGACTTTCTGCGGCTGGAAGATTGAGGTGTAGCTGGCGTAGGTCGACCAGTTATCATCGATGTCGTACACCAGGCCGGCGTATGGCGTGGTATGGTTTTTCTCCATGCTGTAAGAGAGGGTATCGATACGCCAGTTGGTATAGCGCGCGCCGAGAATTAAGTGCAGCGGGTCGGCGAGGGAGAAGCGCGTCGCGGCGTACAGGGACTTCATCCGCGTGGTGTCGTCCTGGGCAAGGCTTTGCGGGTTCCAGTCCGTTTCAGGGAAATTGCCCGCATTGAAGTTATTAAAGCTGCCGATTTCATCCGGGAACACGTTGGCCCAGGAGCTGAAATAGCGATTATTTTGTTTGCTGTAGCTGCCGCCGACGATCAGGTTATGCTGGCGTCCGAACAGATCAAAACCGCCATCGGTAAACAGATCTACGGCATCGACTTTACGTTTGCCGCTGTTCCAGCCCGTCCCGCCAACGTAGTCATAGCCCGGGCCATAGCTGCCGTAGGGGCCGACCAGCATGCCGGTCTCTTTGTTGACGTACGCATCGACGTACATCATTTTGCTGTCGAATTTGACCTCGGAGTGGGTTGCGGTCATGGTCGCCTGCCAGGTATCGGCAAAGCGCTGCTTCAGCGTGACGAAGACTTTGTTGAACTCTTTATCGTTGTAGGCCCAGTCCGGAGAGGTGCTGTGGGCGCGATCGTAGTGGTTCTTGCTGCCGTCGGTATTCCAGCGCGGCAGGCCGCCCCAGGTTGGGCTGTCGACGTTGATTCGCTGATATTCGTAGCCGGCGGAGAGGCTGGTCGAGGTGCCCAGGTCGGCGTCGAGAATGCCGGAGAAGAACGTTTTTTCGCTGTTGTAGCGATCGAGCCAGGAGTCATTATTCTGATAGCCTGCGACAATACGCCCGCGAACGTTACCATCCTCGGTCAGCGGGCTTTGCATATCGGCGACGTAGCGCTGCTTGTTCCAGCTGCCGTATTCGGCGGAGACATTGCCGGTAAACTCGCGGCTGGTGGCATGCTTGCGGATCATGTTGATCGATGCTGAGGGGTTGCCCGTCCCGGTAAGCAGGCCGTTGGCGCCGCGTACGACCTCGACCCGCTCAAAGAGCGCGGTATCGGAGAGCGCGTCGCCCAGGTTCCAGCGGGACTCAAAATAGGTCGGGATCCCATCAACCATATAGTTGTCTATCTGAAAACCGCGGGAGTAATAGCTGCTGCGATCGGAGTCCGCCTGGCTGCGGCTGATCCCGAGCGTGTTGTCCATCACGTCGCCAAGGGTTTGCAGCTGCTGATCCTGCATCCGCTGCTCGCTGATGATACTCACCGACTGCGGAATATCGCGCTGGGTCATCAGCATTTTTGTTCCGGCAGTGGTGGCTTTAACGCTGTAATCCTGCCGCTGTTCGTCGCTGCCTGACGGCGTTGTTCCTTCTACAATGATGGTGTCGTCGGTCGTATCGGCGGCAAGGCCGAGCGTGGGGTAGAGCGCCAACGCGATGCCGACGGCGAGGAGAGACGGCGCGCGGCGACCGTCCCGTGAGCTGGTGGTGAAAGACATTATTAACCCTTAATTAGAAGACAAGCATTTTACGCCGAGGCTCTGTGGCCGCGGTCAAACCATTCCTGAAGTGCGTTGCGTCCATGAGATAAATACAAATGAGAAATATACGCATTTATATTTAATGTGTAAACAGACGTAAGAATGGCGGTCAAAAATGGTCTTTAATCGCTGCCGCCGCCGGACATAATCAGGGATATGCCTAATCCGTCATCAGCTAAGTCCGCCGCGGAGTAAGAAAAAGTGCATTCGGGTTGAAAGAGGGGGAGTAACTCGCTCATACTCTTAGACGAATCCTGTGCGTCCGCGTTTATCTGCAGAGGCAGACCAGAGCACGGTATAAAAATTAATAAGGAATCAGTCATGGCAGAAGAAACGATTTTTAGCAAAATCATTCGCCGGGAGATCCCGTCGGATATTGTTTATCAGGATGAGCTTGTTACCGCCTTTCGCGACATTTCTCCCCAGGCGCCGACCCATATTCTGATTATCCCCAATATCCTGATTCCTACCGTCAACGACGTCACCGCGGAGCACGAGCTGGCGCTGGGACGAATGATGACCGTCGCGGCGAAAATTGCGCGTGATGAAGGTCTTGCCGACGACGGCTATCGTCTGATCGTCAACTGCAACCGCCACGGCGGCCAGGAAGTCTACCATATCCATATGCACCTGCTGGGCGGTCGCCCGCTGGGTCCCATGCTGGCTCACAAAGGCTAATCAATGCGCGCAGCTCATTTCGGCACTCTTCTGGCGGCGGCGCTGCTGGCCGGCTGCGGTTCCCATGCGGAAATTCCGGTGGGAGAGCAGCAGACGCTGGTGATGGAATCTAACGTCTTAGCCGCGGGTATCAGCGCCGATGCGCCTGAGGTTACCGCCTCACAGATTCAGGCCACCGCGACCTCAAGGCTGTTCAACGAACGTCAGGAGCCGATCGTCGTGCATTACCGCTTCTTCTGGTATGACGCCAGAGGATTGGAGATGCACCCGCTGGAGCCGGCCCGCAGCATAACGGTGCCCGCACGCTCATCCGTGACGCTTTACGGCAGTGCGAATATTTTGGGGGCGCATAAGGCCCGACTTTATCTTTATCTGTAAGAGGTAATTGTGATGATGAAAATGTGTCGCTATGCGTTGATCACAGCACTGGCGATATTCCTTGCCGGGTGCGTCGGGCAGCGTCAGGAGCCCGCGCCGGTAGAGGAGGCGCAGCCGAAGCCGGAACAGCCCGCGCAGCCGCAGCCTACGGTGCCGACCGTGCCGGGCATTCCGGCAGTGCCGGCGCAGCCGGGTCCGATTGAGCATGAACAGCAGCCGACGCAGCCGACGCCGCGCGTTCGCCACTACGACTGGAACGGTGCGGTACAGCCGATGGTCGGGCAGATGCTGCAGGCGGGCGGCGTGAATGCGGGCAGCATTCTGCTGGTCGATAGCGTCAATAACCGCACTAACGGGACGTTGAACGCGGGTGAGGCGACCGAGGCCCTGCGCAATGCACTGACCGGAAACGGCAAGTTTACGCTGGTTTCATCGCAGCAGACTGGGCGTTGCGAAACAGCAGCTTGGCCTGTCGCCGCAGGATAGCCTCGGCAGCCGCAGCAAAGCGATGGGCATTGCGCGCACCGTCGGCGCGCAGTACGTGCTCTACTCCAATGCCACCGGTAACGTCAATTCGCCTGAGCTAAAGATGCAGCTGATGCTGGTGCAAACCGGCGAGATTATTTGGTCAGGTAAAGGTGCAGTTCAGCAACAGTAAGCTAACGCGCGATGAGCTATTGTCGCGCTTTTTCCCCCGCTATTCGCCGCTCGACGATCCGGCCTTTGCCGGTCTGAGCGGCGGTAGCTGCATTATCAGCAACGGCACCCGGCGGCTGGTATTACGCCAGCCGCACGATCCTGCCGCGCCCTCCAGCGATTTCCTTCGTCAATATCGCGCGCTATCCCGGATGCCGGATACGCTTGCGCCGTCGCCACTATTTTACTCGCCGCGCTGGATGGTGGTGGAATACTGCGTCGGTGAAATGAAAAGCGCGCTTCCGCCGTGCCCGCAGGCTGGCCGGGGTGTTGTATCATCTGCACCGTCAGCCGCGCTTCGGCTGGCGTATCGCGCTGGCGCCGCTGCTGGAACGCTACTGGCAGCAGAGCGACCGCGCGCGACGAACCCCGCTCTGGCTGCGCTGGTATAAACGTCTGTTACGCCGCGGAGAGCCGCGGCCGCTGCGCCTGGCGCCGCTGCATATGGACGTGCATGCCGGCAATCTGGTCCATACCGAGGGCGGGCTGCGGCTGATCGACTGGGAATATGCCGGCGATGGCGATATTGCGCTGGAGCTTGCCGCCGTGTGGATCGATCCCGCGCAGCAGCGGCAGCTGGCTGCGGAGTATGCCCGGCTGGCGAACGTTAATCAACGCCAGCTGTGGCGGCAAATTCAGCGCTGGCGCCCGTGGGTATTGATGCTCATGGCAGGCTGGTACGAGCGTCGCTGGCAGCAAACCGGCGACCGACAGTTTATCGCCCTGGCTGATGCGGCCTGGGGTCAGTTAGACACATAATATAAGAGAGGTTAGTGTGGGTCCGGTAATGTTGGATGTCGAAGGTTTTGAACTGGATGCGGAAGAGCGGGAGATCCTCGCGCATCCTTTGGTTGGCGGACTGATTCTCTTCACCCGCAACTATCACGATCCGGCGCAGCTGCGCGAGCTGGTGCGGCAGATCCGCGAAGCTTCGCACAATCATCTGGCGATCGCGGTCGATCAGGAAGGCGGGCGCGTGCAGCGCTTTCGCGAAGGCTTTACCCGCCTGCCGGCCGCGCAGTCCTTTGCCGCGCTGCTGGGGATGGAAGAGGGCGGCAGGCTGGCGGCGCAGGCCGGCTGGCTGATGGCCAGCGAAATGATCGCCATGGATATTGATATCAGCTTTGCGCCGGTGCTCGACGTCGGCCACATTAGCGCCGCCATCGGCGAGCGCTCCTACCATGAGGATCCCGAGAAGGCGCTGGCCATCGCGCGCTGTTTTATTGACGGTATGCATGAGGCGGGCATGAAGACGACCGGGAAGCATTTTCCGGGCCACGGCGCGGTAACCGCGGATTCACATAAAGAGACACCGCGCGACCCGCGCGCTGAGGCGGAAATACGCGCCCGGGATATGGCCGTTTTCCGCACGCTGGTTGCGGAGCAGCGGCTTGATGCGATTATGCCCGCCCACGTCATTTACACCGACGTCGACCCGCGTCCGGCCAGCGGCTCGGCGCACTGGCTGAAGACGGTGCTGCGCGGGGAGTTAGGCTTTGACGGCGTGATTTTCTCCGACGATCTGTCGATGGAAGGCGCGGCGATTATGGGCAGCTACGCCGAGCGCGGGCAGGCTTCCCTCGACGCGGGTTGCGATATGATCCTGGTCTGTAATAATCGTAAGGGGGCGGTCAGCGTGCTGGATAACCTGTCGCCGATCAAAGCAGAGCGTGTTACGAAATTGTATCATAAAGGTTCCTTTACCCGTCAGGAACTAAGGGATTCCGCCCGCTGGAAGGCGGTCAACGCGCAGCTGGAGCAGCTCCACGCGCGCTGGCAAGAGGCGAAGTCCGCGTAGCAAACCTGAAGGGCGTTGTTGTCTGGTGAGGATGCGATGATTATCTATTTACACGGTTTTGACTCTAACAGCCCCGGTAACCATGAAAAGGTGCTGCAGTCTGCAGTTTATCGATCCCGACGTGCGGTTGATTAGCTACAGTACGCGGCATCCGAAGCATGACATGCAGCACCTGTTAAAAGAGGTCGATAAGATGCTGCAGCTCAACGCCGACGATCGGCCGCTGATTTGCGGCGTTGGTCTCGGCGGCTACTGGGCGGAACGCATTGGCTTCCTCTGCGATATCCGCCAGGCGATTTTTAACCCGAATCTGTTTCCCGACGAGAACATGGAAGGGAAGATCGACCGCCCGGAAGAGTACGCGGATATCGCTACCAAGTGCGTGAATAACTTCCGTGAAAAAAACCGCGATCGTTGCCTGGTGATGCTGTCCCGCAAGGATGAAGCGTTGGACAGCCAGCGTTCGGCCGAGCTGCTGCATCACTACTATGAAATCATCTGGGATAACGAGCAGGGCCATAAATTCAAGAGTATCTCCCCGCACCTGCAGCGGATAAAAGCCTTTAAGACCCTGGGCTAATAGCCTCCCTCCGGCCCGCCGTGTGAACGCACCGCGGGCTTTTTTTATCTATTCTGTGATTGTCTGCTCAAAAAATATGCGGTAAAACTTGATGCATATCAATTTTGGTATGACCAATGAACCGTTCATGTTATTCTCGATTTCGCTGAATGGTTTCAATGCTGTAACCTGTTGTTAAATAAAGGCTATTTGTATAACTTTTAATTAACAATTGGTTAATACTTTTAGGGGGTCACGTGACTACACCATTGAAAAGAATAGTAATCGTTGGTGGCGGTGCCGGCGGGCTGGAACTGGCTACTCAGCTGGGTAAAAAGCTGGGCCGCGGCAAAAAGGCGAAAATCACCCTGGTGGATCGCAATCATAGCCATCTGTGGAAACCGCTGCTGCATGAAGTGGCAACGGGTTCGCTCGACGAAGGTGTAGATGCGCTGAGCTACCTGGCTCATGCCCGCAATCACGGTTTCCAGTTCCAGCTCGGTTCCGTCGCGGATATCAACCGCGAAGCAAAAACCATCACGCTTTCCGAACTGCGTGACGAAAAGGGCGAGCTGCTGGTGGCCGAGCGCAAGCTGCCTTACGACACGCTGGTCATGGCGCTGGGCAGTACCTCGAACGACTTTAATACGCCGGGCGTGAAAGAGAACTGTATTTTCCTCGATAACCCGCATCAGGCGCGTCGTTTCCATCAGGAAATGCTCAACCTGTTCCTGAAATACTCCGCGGATCTCGGCGCTAACGGCAAAGTGAATATTGCTATCGTCGGCGGCGGGGCCACCGGCGTTGAGCTTTCTGCCGAGCTGCATAACGCGGTTAAGCAGCTGCACAGCTATGGCTACAAAGGGCTGACCAACGAAGCGCTGAACGTCACCCTGGTTGAGGCCGGGGAGCGTATTCTGCCGGCGCTGCCGCCGCGTATTTCCGGCGCCGCGCACAGCGAGCTGACCAAGCTCGGCGTGCGGGTGCTGACAAAAACCATGGTCACCAGCGCCGATGCTAACGGCCTGCACACCAAAGACGGCGAGTTTATTAATGCCGATCTGATGGTATGGGCCGCCGGGATTAAGGCGCCGGACTTTATGAAAGAGATTGGCGGTCTGGAAACCAACCGCATCAATCAGTTGGTGGTCGAACCGACGCTGCAAACGACCCGCGATGCCGACATCTATGCCATCGGCGACTGCGCCTCCTGCGCCCGTCAGGAAGGCGGGTTCGTGCCGCCGCGCGCGCAGGCCGCCCACCAGATGGCAACCTGCGCGTTGCATAACATCCTCGCGCAGATGAAAAACAAGCCGTTGAAAACCTATGCTTATAAGGATCACGGTTCGCTGGTTTCGCTCTCCAACTACTCGACCGTCGGCAGCCTGATGGGTAACCTGATGCGCGGCTCAATGATGGTCGAAGGTCGTATTGCGCGCTTCGTTTACATCTCCCTGTACCGCATGCACCAGATCGCGCTGCACGGCTACTTTAAAACCGGCCTGATGATGCTGGTGGGGCGCATCAACCGTATCATCCGTCCGCGTCTGAAGCTGCACTAATTTTCGGGCGCCCGGCTCCCGGATGACGGCGTTAGCGCCTTCTCCGGGGGGGCGGAACGCGCCGAACCGCCGCCCGGTCAGATAACTCGCTGCCGGGCGACTATCCGGAATATCCTTCTGCAATATTCGCTATATCCTCTCGGATTCCTCTGAATCCCCGCCGTTTGCTGGATGTCCTCGCATTTTTCATCCGCTTTCTGATTTGCAAGCTCCCCGGGCTGATAGCAAAATTATCGCTATCAGCAACAAAGGAGGATGTCCCGTGAATAAATCAATGTTGGCGGGTATAGGGATTGGCGTGGCCGCCGCGCTGGGCGTGGCCGCCGTCGCCGGTCTTAACGTACTGGATCGTGGCCCGCAGTATGCACAGGTGGTCTCCAGTACGCCGATAAAAGAGAGCATTAAAACGCCGCGCCAGGAGTGCCGCAACGTCACCGTTACCCACCGTCGTCCGGTGCAGGATGAAAACCGGATTGCCGGCTCGGTGCTCGGCGCGGTTGCCGGCGGGGTTATCGGCCATCAGTTTGGCGGCGGTCGCGGCCGCAGCGTTGCCACGGTAGTGGGCGCGCTGGGCGGCGGCTATGCCGGTAACCAGATTCAGGGATCGATGCAGGAAGGCGACACCTACACCACCACGCAGCAGCGCTGCAAAACGGTGTACGACAAATCGGATAAAATGCTGGGCTATGACGTCACCTACAAAATCGGCGATCAGCAGGGCAAGATTCGCATGGAACATGACCCCGGCACGCAAATTCCGCTGGATAGTAACGGTCAGCTGATTCTGAATAACAAAGCGTAAAAAAGACGTTTATTGCTATTTGCCCCTCATCACTCAGGATGAGGGGCTTTTTTTATCAGAAGCTCAGGGCGTAGTTCAGACCAAAGGTGCGGCCGCGGCCTTTGTACTCATACAGCGAACTGCTGCCGTAGGTTGGGCTATAGAGCAGCGGCGCGCGCTGGCCCCAGAGGGTAACGTAGTCTTCGTTCAGCAGGTTTTCGATGCTGAAGGTCAGCTTGCCCAGCGGGAGCGCGTAGCTGCCGATAAAGTCGACGGTGTTGTAACCATCAAGTTTGTTACCGCTGGCGTCGCTAATATCGAACACCTGCTGCGTTTGCACGCGCAGCGACCACGGGTCCGGCGCCCAGCCGACCCAGGCGGTGGCTTTCGACGGTGAGGCCAGGGTTACATCCCATTTCTGCCAGCTGCCGTCGCTCTTCACCTGCGATTTCAGAATGTTGAAGTTAGCGCCTGTGCTCCAGTCGCTCTGCGGGAAGGCGTAATCCACCGCCCCTTCAATGCCGTAAATACGCCGCTTATCGGACTGAACGTCAATCGTCATATCGGCGCGGTTGACGACGATGTTTTTGTCAGACGTAGAGTAGTAAGCCGCCAGCTGCGTGCGCAGGTTATCGCCGGTGTAGCGCCAGCCCAGCTCGTAAGAGTTAACTTTTATCCCCTGCAGCGGCGAGTCGCCGACGTTGACGCTCGACAGCAGCGGAAGATTGCCGTTAACGGCGGCGCCGTATTGACCAATGCCGTAGTATTTACCCGGATCCGGCAGACTCGATGCCTTGCGAGAAGTTAAACCAGGTCTGCTGACGGTCGGTAATGTGGGCGACAATCCCGGCATTAAACAGGAAGTTATCGTAATCCGTTTTCCCGCCGGGAATGGCATCCGCCGAACGGGCTTTACCGTTGGCGACGTCCTGCTGCTGCGCGTAGCCGACAAAATCATTCACCCGGTTTTCCGTCCACTGGTAGCGCACGCCGCCGCTGACGGTGAAGATATCGTTCAGGTCATAGCTGCTCTGCAGGAACGGGGCGAGATTGGTGATGCTGTAGCCCGGGTAGCGGCCGGTGGTGTAGATCGACTGATTATTCAGCCCACCGGAAGCCATCGATTGATTGAGATCGAAGAACATCTGGTTGGCGTTGAAGGTTTCATGATCGGCATCGAGCCCCCAGGTCAGATCCAGGCCCTCCAGCGGCTGGCTGTTGAGGGTAATTTTGGCCCCGTACTGATCGGTATCCTGCTTCGAGGAGGAGAAGCTGCTGACCTGGCCCTTCGTGAGGGTCGGGAAGGGGTAAAAGGTCAGGGATTCGTCGCGATAGTAGATCTGGCTGACCAGATTCTGGCCGTAGAAGTCGGCGTCGGAATACTGGAGGCTGATCAGATGACGCTCGGTGCCAGGCACGCGGTCGGAATCCAGCCCGTCGGTGGTGTAGGCCTTGCCGTCGCCGGTTACCCCCCCATGTCAGGGTAGTTGTCGCCTCTGACAGAAAAATTTCCGGGGGCCGGAGAGGACAATAATGAACACTTATTCACCTGAGCGTAAAGCCGCTCTGATCGCCAGAATGATGCCGCCACATAATCAACCGGTCGTTCAGTTAGCCCGTTCTGAGGGGATCCCGGCCAATACGCTTTATGCCTGGCGTACTCAGGCTGGCGTTCGTGTAGCGGAAAGTCAGTCAACGCCAGAATGGTCGCAGGACGCCCGCTTTGCCGTTCTCGTTGAAACCGCACCGCTTTCTGCTCATGCTGTGGCTGAATACTGTCGCCGTAAAGGTCTTTATCCTGAGCAAATTCAGCAGTGGAGGGACGAATTTATGCAGCCCGGTCAGCGTGAAGAAAGAGCCTTGATTAAAAAGCAGAAAAAAGAAATTCAGCAACTTAACCGTGAAATAGCCCGCAAGGACAAGGCGCTGGCTGAAGCCGCGGCGCTGCTCATTCTGGAAAAAAAGCTGAAGGCGTTCTTCGCCGAAGAACGCGAGGACGAATGACACCCGCGGCCGACAGATTACAGCTGATGTCCATGGTGCAGGAAGCCCTTGATGCCGGCGCCCGGCAGCACGCAGCCTGTCAGTGTGTGGGTATCAGCGAACGGACTCGCCAGCGCTGGCAACGCAGGCTCTGATGACCGGCGTCCCGCTGCCCCCCGGCCGGTGCCGAAGAACAGGCTCAGCGCTGAAGAGGAGCAGCTGGTGCTGGCTGTCTGTCATGAACCCCGGTTCGCCAGTCTGCCACCGGCACAAATCGTCCCGGTGCTGGCCGATGAAGGTCGTTACATCGCCAGTGAATCGACGTTTTACCGGGTACTGCGGCGTTACGGCGAAGTCAGTCACCGGGGACGTCAGCAGGCTCCACAAAGCAGGCCGCTGTCGACCTGGAAGGCAACAGCGCCGAACCAGGTCTGGTCGTGGGACATCACGTGGCTGAAGTCGCTGACGGCGGGCCACTGGTTCTACCTGTATCTGACAGAAGACGTGTTCAGCCGCAAAATCGTGGGCTATGAAGTGCATCCGGTAGAAAGCGGGGAATATGCGGCAGAGCTGGTAAAGCGGACAGTGCTGAGCGAGCGTTGCTGGCAGGAGCCACTGGTGCTGCATGCGGATAACGGGGCCCCCATGAAGTCACAGGTGCTGCAGGTGAAGCTTGCGGAACTGAAGATAACCGCGTCGCACAGCCGGCCACGGGTAAGCAACGACAACGCCCACGTGGAGTCGCTGTTCAGGACGCTGAAATACGTCCCGGCGTGGCCTGAGAAGGGCTTCGCGTCGCTGGAAGAGGCCCGTGCCTGGGTGGAAGGCTTCGTCGGCTGGTACAACGAAGAGCACCGGCACAGCGGTATCCGCTATGTGACGCCGGGTCAGCGGCACAGAGGCGAAGACCGTCAACTTCTGTCACAGCGAAAATCGGTGTACGAGGCCGCGAAAAAGCAGCATCCGCACCGCTGGTCAGGGGCAACGCGAAACTGGAGCCGGCAGGAAGAAGTGTGGCTAAATCCGGAGCGGGAAACGCGGGCCGCATGAATCAACTGAGGCGACAACTACCTTGACACGCACCGTTACCGCCGACATATTTTTCCCCAGGTACAGACCGTAATCGTCGCCCTGGCTTTTATAGTATTGCGTCACCAGACTGGAGCTGACGATTGTCGTCAATATTGATGGTGCCGGTGCCCATCAGGTCGAGGCGGTCGGAGTGCTGTAAGCCGGTCTGGGTATTATCGAGGATCAGCGCATCGTTATTGCCGTCATACCAGCCGCCGAAGCGTTGATAAGCCACCGATAATCTGCCGGAGGCGTGGTCGGTACCGCCGCTCACCGCTGCCGCCACCCGCTCATCATTATCGTTGCTGTTAGCAAAACCCGTTTTACCTCCCAGTTCGAGGTCAACCTGGCTATCCTGCTGGCCTTTTTTGGTCACAATATTGATCAGGCCGCCGGTACTGCCGCCGCCGTACAGCGAGGTGGCGCCGGAGATGACCTCGATGTGCTCAATATTGAACGGGTCGATCGAGTCCAGCTGGCGGCTGTCGGTGCGGGAGGAGTTCAGCCGTACGCCGTCGATCAGCACCACGATCGCGCGACCGCGCATATTCATGCCGTAGTTTGTCCGTCCCTGGCTGCTGACGTCGATGCCCGGAATAAACTGCGCCAGCACGTCTTTGAACTCCTTGCCGCCCTGAACCTGCTGTTCAATTTCGTGACCTTCAATAACCCAGGTGGTCTGCGCCATTTCGGCAACGGTACGGTGCGTACGGTTGGCGCTAACGATCAGGTTCTCTTCGGCCGCCTGGGCGCTAAATACGGGGAGGGTGGTGGCCAGCAGCAGTGGGTTCAGCACCCAGAGACGCGTGTTCATTCGCATTCCTTTTATGAGTTAATTGCTTTGTTGTTAAGCATTGTTGTTTTAGTTTTCGGCGCGGGCGCACCGATTGTTACAGGGTGAAACAAACTGAAAAACGCAAATGCGAATTCTGCACGTAGTGATTATTGTTATCAATATCATTTACAACAAATTAACGCTTAAGGGTGTGAAAACATTAGTAAAATTGGGGTTAAGGCGGAGGGGTAACGCAGGTCCGGCGACTTACGTCACCGGACAGAAGAGCGGATTAGGGCTGGAGAATTTGCGGCCACAGGCGCAGGGTGGTGTCGGCAATTTGCATTAATTTGCTGAAATCGGCGCCTTCGCGGGCGCTGATCGACATCCCCTGCAGCACGCAGCTTAAGAACTGTGCGAGCTGGCGAACGTCGCCATTTTCCGGCAGCTCACCGCGCAGCTGGCGCTGCTGCAGGAACTGGGTCAGGGTCTGCTCCTGCATCGCGTGCCGCGACTTAATGGTTTTGGCGATATCGGTAGAGGAAGCCGCCAGCGCCGCGGAGGTGTTGATCATAAAGCAGCCCGCCGGGGTGTCTTTACTGGTAAAGCAGGTGGCTATGGCGGTGAAATAGTCCCGCAGGGCCTGGTCGACCGACTTCTCTTCGTCAAACAGCTGCGCTTCGTGCCTGGCGGCAAAGCGCGAAATATAGCGATCCAGCACCGCGCGAAACAGTCCCTCTTTGTTGACGAACTCGGCGTAAAGCGTAGGGGCTTTTGCCCCGGTGGCTTCCACCAGGTCGGCAAGGGAGGTTGCCTCATACCCATGCTGCCAGAACAGTGCCATGGCCTTATCCAGCGCCGCTTCCCTGTCGAACACTTTAGGTCGGCCACGGCTTTTTTTTGTGCAACTTTGGACGTCAGTTGTCATGATGCCGCTTGTACCTATGTTGGTTTGTTGAGAGGCCATTATAAAAACAAACGGCACAACCTACCAGCAGAGTCGGCCCAAAAATAAATAATTCATATATGTATGAATTTTAAGTTGTTTATAAATAATTAAACGATCGTTATAAAAATGCATTGACGTGTGATGTGAGTCACATTATTATTTACCTATCGATCGTTAAGTTAATTCTTGCGACCCTAATAAAAAATCATCTGCATAGGTACAATAATCATGAAAACCATCAAAACGCTGACCCTCGCTGCTGTCCTGAGCTCACTCTCTTTCGCCAGTTTTGCCGCCGTTGAAGTGCAATCCACTCCTGCCGGCCAGCAAAAAATCGGCACCGTTTCCGCTTCCGCAGGCACCAACCTGGGCTCTCTGGAAGATCAGCTGGCGCAGAAAGCGGAAGAAATGGGCGCGACTTCATTCCGCATTACCTCGGTAACTGGTCCTAACACCCTGCACGGGACTGCGGTTATTTACAAATAAGTTGTTCCCTCCGTCATGCCACTGACAAACGCGGTTCTGACCCCTTTATCAGGCCGCGGTAGTACGCAGTAAGCTGTTCCCCTGTTATGCCAATATTGCGAAGCGGTCCCCAGCCCTTATGGGACCGCGACTCGCAGGCTAAATCCCCGGCTATCTCCCCAATAAAACGTCATAAAGAACCCGTCAATTAAGCGGTATTCCGCACGCCGTACGTCCGGCAGACTATACGACTACAGCGCATGTCCGGCGCTCGGCTGATGGCGGGTGACGTCAATCGGCATCCCCGATCGCAGTTCCATCGCCCGCTCCATAACCGGCTGGTCGGTGAGCTGCGCCTGCTTAAAGGTCTGCATTGCCGCATCAAGTACGATTGGCAGCGTTTGCGGATCGTCATCAAGATGCTTCGATAGCGGCTGATGAATCTCTACCAGCCGGCTGCCGTTTGGCTCAACGGAAACCTTAAGCGGCGCGTTGATGATATTCACCCGGGTTCCGGGGGTAACTTTATTGAACAGCGTCTTAATATCATTATCGCGCAGGCGAATGCAGCCCGAGCTTACGCGCATACCGATGCCAAAATCGGCGTTGGTGCCGTGCAGCAGATAGACGCCGCCGTAGGCCGCCAGGCGGATCGCGTGGTGCCCCATCGGGTTATCCGGCCCGGCGGGAACCACGGCCGGCAGCTCGATACCCATCGCCTTGTAGCGTGCGCGGATGTTGGCCGTCGGCGTCCAGGTCGGGTTGGCGCGCTTATCTGACACGGTCGTCACCATCGTTGGCGTGAGGGTATCGCCCCCGAGCTGGCCGATACCGATAGGGTAGATGGTCACCTCATTCTTGCCCGGCGGGTAGTAGTAAAGACGAAGTTCGGCGAGATTGATCACCAGCCCTTCGCGCGGCGCGTCCGGCAGCAGCGTCTGCAGCGGAATGGTCAGCACGCTGCCGGCGCGGGGAACATAGGGATCGACGCCGGGGTTGGCCTGCAGGAGCGCCAGAAAACCAACGTTATACTTTTTGGCGATGGCTTCCAGCGAGCCGCCGTTATTCTGCACCACGTGGAACTGATTTTGCCCCACCAGGCGGCTGCCGGGCGGCGGTAAAGGCCAGGTGTTAGCGCGGGCCGGAAGCGCCAGGGCGGCGACAACGGTAACCAGCGCCAGCCACAGAGAGATACGCGAAGAGTTTATAGCAATAATAAGTAAGTGGTTATTTTTTTACGAAAACAGACGCAAATTATGGCGCAGGGGAGTGTGGTGAAACCCTGGTAGATTGCAAAACATTTGTAAAGCTTGCTGAATGTGTCAGGTGAAAAAAATGGCTGCGATGAATATCACCACAGCCATTTCCCGGTCACGGTCAGGCGACGGCGTTCTCTTCCAGCTGGCGCATAAACTGACGAACCCAGTCCATCCGCGTTTTACGCTCGGCGAGATCCTGCATAAACTTCAGCCGCGTCGGCCCGTCAAGGCGGAAGCGCTGCGGCTGCTTCTGCAGCAGGCCAATCAGCCACACCGGGTTGACGTGGTTCTTTTCGTTAAACTCAATGATGCCGCCTTTTTCGTTGCCCTCAAGCTTGCGGATGCCCAGCTTTTGCGCCTGCTGGCGCAGGCGGGCGATATCCAGCAGATTTCTGGCCGCGTCCGGCAGCAGGCCGAAGCGGTCGATGAGCTCAACCTTGATCTCTTCCAGCTCGTGTTCGTTTTTGGCGCTGGCGACGCGCTTGTAGAACGAGAGGCGGGTATTCACATCCGGGATAAAGTCGTCCGGCAGCAGTGACGGCATGCGCAGTTCGACCTCCGTTTGCTGGCTGGTAAGATCTTCCAGCGAAGGCTCGCGCCCGGCCTTCAGCGCATCAACGGCGTTCTCCAGCAGCTCCATATACAGCGAGAAGCCGATGGTGGTCATCTGCCCGCTCTGGTCCTCGCCAAGCAGCTCGCCGGCGCCGCGGATTTCCAGATCGTGGGTTGCCAGGGCGAACCCGGCGCCGAGATCCTCCAGCGAGGCGATCGCTTCCAGACGCTTTTGCGCATCGCCGGACATCGCCTTCGGATGCGGAGTCAGCAGCCAGGCGTAGGCCTGGTGGTGCGAACGCCCGACGCGCCCGCGCAGCTGGTGCAGCTGGGCCAGACCGAAATGATCGGCGCGCTCGATGATAATCGTATTGGCGGTCGGAATATCAATCCCGGTTTCAATAATGGTGGTGCAGACCAGCACGTTAAAGCGCTGGTGGTGGAAATCGTTCATCACCCGCTCAAGCTCGCGTTCGCGCATCTGCCCGTGACCGATGGCGATACGGGCCTCGGGCACCAGCGCGGCCAGGCGGTCGGCGGCTTTCTGGATGTTCTCCACGTCATTGTAGAGATAGTACACCTGGCCGCCGCGCAGTATTTCGCGCAGCATGGCCTCGCGGACCACCAGCGCGTCGTACTCGCGCACGAAGGTCTTCACCGCCAGGCGGCGCGCCGGAGGAGTGGCGATAATCGACAGATCGCGCATGCCGCTCATGGCCATATTCAGGGTACGCGGGATCGGCGTCGCGGTGAGCGTCAGAATATCGACATCGGCGCGCATGGCCTTGATGCGCTCCTTATGCCGCACGCCGAAGCGGTGCTCCTCATCGACGATCAGCAGCCCAAGATCGCGCAGCTTCACTTCGCTCTGCAGCAGCTTGTGGGTGCCGATCAGTATATCGATTTTGCCCTCGGCCGCCTGTTCCAGAATCTGCGCCTGCTCTTTGGCGCTGCGGAAGCGAGACAACATTTCGATGCGCACCGGCCAGTTGGCGAAGCGATCGCGGAAGTTGTCGAAGTGCTGCTGGGCGAGCAGGGTCGTCGGCACCAGCACCGCCACCTGCTTATGGTTTTCTACCGCGAGGAAGGCGGCGCGCATGGCAACTTCGGTTTTACCAAAGCCCACATCGCCGCAGACCAGACGGTCCATTGCCAGCGGCTGGCACATATCGCTCAGCACCGCGTTGATGGCCTGCGCCTGATCGGGAGTGGTCTCAAACGGGAAGCCGTCGCAAAAGAGCTGATACTGTTCCCGATCGTGCTTAAACGCAAACCCGGATTTGACCGCGCGCTGGGCATAGATATCCAACAACTCTGCCGCCACGTCGCGCACCTTCTCCGCCGCTTTTTGCCGCGCCCGCGTCCAGGCGTCGCCGCCGAGCTTATGCAGCGGGGCGCTCTCTTCCGCGCCGCCGGCGTAGCGGCTAATCAGATGGAGCGAGGAGACCGGCACGTACAGTTTGGCGTCGTTGGCGTAGGTGAGCATCAGATATTCGCCCTTGATACCGCCGGCCTCGAGGGTGGTCATTCCCGCATAGCGGCCAACGCCGTGCTCAAGATGCACCACCGGCTGGCCGGTATGCAGCTCCGCGAGGTTGCGAATCAGAGTATCGGGATTGATGGTGCGCCGCGAATCCTGACGTCGGCGCGCCACGCGCTCGCCCAGCAGATCGCTTTCACAAATCAGCGCCAGGCCGCGCGGGCCATCGATAAAGCCGTGCTCGGCGGCGCCGATCATCAGATAGCGGCCGCTGCCGGTCGCCTCTTCGAGACGCAGGATATGCTTCGGCGCAACCTTAATACGCGCCAGCATTTCGCCCAGCGCTTCCCGGCGGCCCTCGCTCTCGACCGAGAAGATAACCGGCCCGCTGAAGGATTCGAGGAAGCGGCGCAGGTTATCCAGCGGCGCTTTGTTCTGCGCCTGAATCGCCAGCTCCGGCAGCTTCTGAAAGCCGAGGTTGGTATGGGCCGCTTTCTCCGCCAGACGGTCGGTTTTTAACTGCACGCGCGGCCATTTTTTCAGCTCGCTGAACAGCTCATCGCTGCGCAGCCAGAGCAGCTCCGGCGGCAGCAGCGGGCGCATAGGGTCAACGCCGCGGCTTGCAAAGCGGGCGTGCGTTTCGCTCTGGAAACGTTCGGCGCTGGCTTCCAGCTCGCCGGTATTGACGATCAGCGTGTTCGCCGGGAAGTAGCTGAACAGCGGCGGCAGAGGCTCGTTGAAAAACAGCGGCTGCCAGTATTCGATGCCGGTGGGCAGGGTGCCTTTGCTGACCTGCTGATAGATATGCTCGGCATCGCGCTTGACCTCGAAGCGATCGCGCCACTGGCTGCGGAACAGCTCGATGGCGGCCTGATCGGTCGGGAACTCGTGGGCCGGCAGCAGATTGATCGCCGCCACCTCTTCGAGCGTGCGCTGGCTGTCAACGTCAAACAGGCGCAGGCTGTCGATTTCATCATCGAAGAAATCGAGGCGATAGGGCTGTTCGCTGCCCATCGGGTAGAGATCGAGCAGGGCGCCGCGGGTCGCGTATTCGCCGTGCTCCATCACCTGATCGACATGGCGATAGCCCGCGCTATCCAGCTGCTCGCGGAGGGTATCCCGCGACAGGCGCTGGCCCTTTTTCATCACCAGAGCGTGGCCGTGCAGGTAGTTATGCGGACAGACGCGCTGCATTAAGGTACTGACCGGTACGATCAGCACGCCGCGCTGCATGGTCGGCAGCTGGTAAAGGGTCGCCAGCCGGGAAGAGATAATATCCTGGTGCGGCGAGAAGCTATCGTAGGGCAGGGTTTCCCAGTCCGCCAGGGCGATGACCATGCTGTCGGTAAACTGCCGAATTTCATCATTCAGGCGCAGGGCGTTTTGCATATCGGGGGCGACGAGGATCACCGGGCCATCGTGACGTTCGGCCATTTCCGCGACCAGGGTCGCGCAGGCCGCGCCGGTGAGTTCGCCGAGCTGCCGCTGATCGCCGGGTTTGACCGGCAGTGAGTATCGATATTGTTGAGACATAGCGGTTGTCAGGATCCCTTAGAGCCTATCCCATTAGGCTTTTTTATGTGCCAGCAAAGTATGCCTACCGCAATAGGCCCTGAGTGATTCGCTCTACGATGTAGGGGCAAATCGCTGATATTCAATGCCTCTGATTATCCGCGATTGGTTTTAATTCGCCAACCCGAATGACAAAAGGATGTGCGGCGGCGGGGAAAGATTCTGATAGATAAGAACTGACATATCAAATATCCGGTTGATTTATCTTTACTTTTTCCCGGTCTGGCGACAAAAACTTACCGTTTCAGTGATTTACGCGTTGTGCTATGACATATATACTCGTGCATCGGCTATCAGCAACCAGATGGAATACATGTACCAACCTGCCGCACTCTTTATCGGCCTTCGCTACATGCGCGGGCGCGCAGCCGACCGCTTCGGCCGTTTCGTCTCCTGGCTCTCAACCATCGGCATTACGCTCGGCGTGATGGCGCTGGTGACCGTCCTGTCGGTGATGAACGGCTTTGAACGCGAGCTGCAGAACAACATCCTGGGGCTGATGCCGCAGGCCATTCTTAGCGCCCAGCAGGGCTCAATCAATCCGCAAACGCTGCCGGAAAGCGCCGTGAAGCTGCAGGGCGTCAGCCGGGTCGCGCCGTTGACCACCGGCGACGTGGTGCTGCAAAGCGCGCGCAGCGTCGCGGTTGGGGTAATGCTTGGCATCGATCCGGCGCAGAAAGATCCGCTGACGCCGTACCTCGTTAACGTCAAGCAGAGCGACCTGCAGGCCGGGAAATATAACGTTATTCTCGGCGAGCAGCTGGCCGGCCAGCTCGGGGTTAATCGCGGCGACCAGATCCGCGTGATGGTGCCTTCCGCCAGCCAGTTTACGCCGATGGGCCGGGTGCCGAGCCAGCGCCTGTTTAACGTCATCGGGACCTTCGCCGCCAGTAGCGAAGTCGACGGCTACCAGATGCTGACCAACATCGACGACGCCTCGCGTCTGATGCGCTACCCGCTGGGCAATATTACCGGCTGGCGCCTGTGGCTCAACCAGCCGCTGCAGGTGGATACGCTCAGCCAGCAGACCCTGCCTGAGGGCACGAAGTGGCGGGACTGGCGCGAGCGCAAGGGCGAGCTGTTTCAGGCCGTGCGGATGGAAAAAAATATGATGGGCCTGCTGCTGAGCCTGATTGTGGCGGTGGCAGCCTTCAATATCATCACCTCGCTCGGGATGATGGTAATGGAAAAACAGGGCGAGGTGGCGATTCTGCAAACCCTCGGCCTGACGCCGCGGCAGATTATGCTGGTGTTTATGGTGCAGGGCGCCAGCGCCGGGATCGTCGGGGCGCTGCTCGGCGCGCTGCTCGGGGCGCTGCTCGCCAGCCAGCTCAACAATTTGATGCCGATTATCGGCGCGTTTCTTGACGGCGCCGCGCTGCCGGTCGCCATCGAACCGCTGCAGGTGATGATTATCGCGCTGGTGGCGATGGTGCTGGCATTGTTATCTACGTTGTATCCTTCCTGGCGCGCTGCCGCCATCCAACCCGCTGAGGCTTTACGTTATGAATAAGATCCTGCTGCAATGCGACAACCTGTGCAAACGCTATCAGGAAGGCAACGTGCAAACGGACGTGCTGCACGATGTCAGCTTCAGCATCGAGGAGGGCGAGATGATGGCGATTGTCGGCACCTCGGGTTCCGGCAAAAGTACGCTCCTGCATCTGCTTGGCGGCCTCGATACCCCAACCTCGGGCGACGTTATTTTCTCCGGCCAGCCGATGAGCCAGCTCTCCGCGGCGGCCCGCGCCGACCTGCGCAACCGCGAGCTGGGCTTTATCTATCAGTTCCACCACCTGCTGCCGGATTTTACCGCCATGGAAAACGTGGCGATGCCGCTGCTGATCGGCAAGCAGAAGGCGGCCGATATCGAACGCCAGGCCAAAGAGATGCTGCGCGCGGTCGGCCTTGAGCACCGTAGTAACCATCGTCCGTCCGAGCTTTCCGGCGGCGAACGCCAGCGCGTGGCGATTGCCCGCGCGCTGGTTAATAAACCGCGGCTGGTGCTGGCGGATGAGCCGACCGGCAACCTTGACGCCCGCAATGCCGACAGCATTTTCCAGCTGCTGGGCGAACTCAATATCGCGCAACGTACCGCTTTTCTGGTGGTGACTCACGATCTGCAGCTGGCAAAACGGATGAACCGTCAGCTGGAGATGCGTGATGGCCACCTGAACGCGGAACTGACCCTGATGGGGGCCGAGTAATGGCCTCTCCGTTATCCCTGTTGATTGCCCTGCGCTTTAGCCGCGGGCGCCGACGCGGCGGCATGGTATCGCTTATTTCGGTGATTTCGACCGTCGGCATTGCGCTGGGCGTGGCGGTGCTGATCGTCGGCCTGAGCGCCATGAACGGCTTTGAACGCGAGCTCAATAACCGCATCCTGGCGGTGGTTCCCCACGGGGAGATCGAGCCGGTTAAGCAGCCCTGGAACAACTGGAACGACGCGCTGGCGAAGGTTGAAAAGGTCAAGGGCATCGTGGCGGCGGCGCCCTATATCAACTTTACCGGGCTGGTGGAGAGCGGCAGCAACATGCGCGCCATTCAGGTGAAGGGCGTCGATCCTCAGCAGGAGAGCCGCCTGAGTTCGCTGCCGACCTTCGTGCAGAACAACGCCTGGGCCGGCTTTAAGCCCGGCGAGCAGCAGGTTATTTTAGGCAAGGGCGTCGCCGATGCGCTGCACGTCAAGCAGGGCGATTGGGTCTCGATAATGATCCCCAACTCCGACGCCGAGCACCAGCTGCTGCAGCCGAAACGCGTCAGGCTGCACGTCACCGGGATCCTGCAGCTGAGCGGCCAGCTCGATCACAGCTTCGCCATGATCCCGATGGTGGATGCCCAGCAGTATCTGGATATGGGCAGCAGCGTTACCGGCATCGCGATTAAGGTCACCGATGTCTTCCACGCTAATACCCTGGTGCGCGACGCCGGTGAAGTCACCAACAGCTACGTTTATATCAAGAGCTGGATCGGCACCTACGGCTATATGTATCGCGATATCCAGATGATCCGCGCCATTATGTATCTGGCGATGGTGCTGGTTATCGGGGTCGCCTGCTTTAACATCGTCTCCACCCTGGTGATGGCGGTGAAGGATAAAAGCAGCGATATTGCGGTGCTGCGCACGCTCGGGGCGAAAGACGGCCTGATCCGCGCGATTTTCGTATGGTATGGTTTACTTGCCGGTTCGGTCGGAAGCCTGATTGGGGTTGCCATTGGCGTGGTTTGCGCGCTGAAGCTGACGTCGATTATTAACGGCCTTGAATCCCTGCTTGGGCATAAATTCCTCTCCGGCGACATCTATTTTATCGACTTCCTGCCGTCTGAACTGCACTGGCTGGACGTCATTTATGTGCTGGTGACGGCACTGTTGCTGAGTTTGCTGGCCAGCTGGTATCCCGCCCGCCGCGCCAGCCGCATTGACCCGGCGAGGGTGCTGAGTGGCCAGTAATTTATCGTCATGACCCGTTAATGCGCTTCATTTTGCAAGCTGAAGCGCAGGGTTAGAAAGAGGAATTGCTGAAATGTATTACGGATTTGACATTGGCGGCAGCAAGATTGCGTTAGGCGTATTTAACAGGGAGCGGCGGCTGCAGTGGGAAAAGCGCGTCGCCACCCCGCAAGCGAGTTATGAGGATTTTCTCCAGGCGGTAGAGGCGCTGGTGCTTGAGGCGGACGCCCGCTTCGATTGCCAGGGTTCCGTCGGGATCGGTATTCCGGGAATGCCGGAGACCGCGGACGGTACGCTATATGCCGCCAACGTGCCCGCCGCCAGCGGTAAGCCGCTGCGCGCCGACCTCAGCGCCCGGCTGGGGCGCGAGGTGCGTCTCGATAACGACGCCAACTGCTTTGCGCTGTCGGAAGCCTGGGACGATGAGTTTACCCGCTATCCGCTGGTGATGGGGCTGATTCTCGGCACCGGCGTAGGCGGTGGCCTGATCCTCAACGGCAAATCGATTACCGGACATAGCTATATCACCGGCGAATTTGGTCATATTCGCCTGCCGGTGGACGCGCTGGAGGTGGTCGGACGCGATTTTCCGCTGACCCGCTGCGGCTGCGGTCAGCTGGGCTGCATTGAAAACTATCTCTCCGGCCGCGGCTTTGCCTGGCTGTACCAGCACTTTTACCAACAATCCCTCACCTCACCGGAAATTGTCGCGCTGTGGCAGCAGGGCGATGAAAAAGCGCGCGCCCACGTCGAGCGCTATCTTGACCTGCTGGCGGTGTGTCTGGGTAATATTTTAACCATCGTTGACCCGGATCTGCTGGTAGTTGGCGGAGGATTGTCTAACTTTACTGCAATAAGCGAAGGGCTGGCGCAGCGCCTGCCGCGTCATTTACTTCCCGTTGCCCGGGTGCCGCGCATCGAGCGGGCGCGCCACGGCGATGCGGGAGGAATGCGCGGTGCGGCCTTCCTTCATTTGACTGATTAATCACAGAGGTAGCTATGTTGTCGCGCCGCTTACATCGATTGAGCCGTTTTCGCCGCAATAAACGACGCCTGCGCGAGCGACTGCGTCAGCGAGTTTTCTTTAAAGAGGATAAGGTGGCTCCGGAAACGATGGACAAACCCAGGATAGTGGTGCTGACCGGCGCAGGGATTTCGGCTGAGTCGGGAATTAAAACCTTCCGCGCGGCCGACGGCCTGTGGGAAGAACATCGGGTGGAAGATGTGGCGACGCCGGAGGGCTTTGCCCGCGATCCGGCGCTGGTGCAGGCGTTTTACAACGCCCGCCGCCGCCAGCTGCAGGGGCCGGATATTGCCCCTAACGCGGCGCATCTGGCGCTGGCGCGGCTGGAAGAGGCGCTGGGCGATCGTTTTGTGCTGGTGACGCAGAACATCGACAACCTGCACGAGCGCGCCGGCAACCGTCGGGTGATCCATATGCACGGCGAGCTGCTGAAGGTGCGCTGCGCGTGGAGCGGGCAGGTGCTGGAGTGGACCGGGGACGTCACCGTGGACGACAAGTGCCACTGCTGTCAGTTCCCGGCGCCGCTGCGCCCGCACGTGGTCTGGTTTGGCGAGATGCCGCTGGGAATGGACGATATTTATAGCGCGCTGGCCGATGCCGATATTTTCATTGCTATCGGTACTTCCGGGCACGTCTATCCGGCGGCGGGCTTCGTTCATGAGGCCCGCCTGCAGGGGGCGCATACGGTTGAGCTCAACCTTGAGCCGAGCCAGGTGGGCAGCGAGTTCGCCGAGAAGCGCTATGGCCTGGCAAGCCAGGTGGTGCCGGAGTTTATCGACCAGCTCTTAAAAGATCTGTGATCGATTGGCGCACAGGCACGCCGCTGCGGGGGCGCATTTCAGGGCCGGAGGGCGTGACCGGGCCGCGATCTGCGGCGTATTGCTCGCCGGCGCTTCCGGCATTTTCGTCTGAGGTTGTGGAATTGATGCGATGATGTGACAGGGAAAACGGTATTGCATGCTTTTTTATGACATCTTCCTACATTCTTGTAACGGAAAGGGAGCGTTAGCGTGCATCCAGAGTATTTTGACTACCTGATCCTCGGCGATGAACATCACGGCGAAATCTACAGCGGGATTAAAACCCACCGTCTTGCCGTTCGTTCGAAATATCCGCTGACGCAACATGCTCACTGTTCGGCCGAAGAGACCTCAGGCGCCCAGCCGCGGATGGTGAATTACAACGTCCATGAGTATCCGGCGCAGGACGGCCGCTTCTATATGGTGGCGACAAACTACCCGCTGAGCGATTTTGACGTGGAAGATGCGCTGATTAAATCGCGGGCGCACCCCGTGCGCGCCTGATCTCTGGCCGCGAAACCGCACTCGAAAATTTGCATATCCCATAAGGCGCCCGTATTGGCGCTTTTTTTTGCCCGAAAAGCGCGTCGACGCCGCGGAGAACCTGCCATGCACCCATCGATGATGTATCAGGATTTAACCACCGGAACGTTAATCAATCACGCGGGGCGCTATCATGCCGATAGCGAAATCGTCTCCGTGAGCACGGGCGGGGAGACGGAGTACAGCAGCTGGGGGGCGGTAGCGGCTAACGCGCGCCGCCTGGCATCCGCCGTCGATCGGCTGGGCATCCCCGCCGGCGCCCGCTGCGCCACCCTGGCGTGGAATAATCGCCGTCATCTGGAGATCTATTTTGCCATCGGCGCGGGAGGGAGGGTGACCCATACCCTCAATCCGCGGCTGTCGATTGAGCATCTGACTTTTATCATCAACGACGCCGCCGACCAGGTGCTGTTTTTTGACGCCACCTTCCTGCCGCTGCTGCGCCAGCTGCGGCCCCATCTGCCGACCGTGCGCTATTTTGTCCTGATGGAAGCCCGCAGCGAAGAGGCGCTCAGCGAGCTTGATGCGCTGCTGTTTTACGATGAGCTGCTGGCCTGCGGCGATGCCGATTACGCCTGGCCGGCGCTGAGCGAAAGCACGCCCGCGTCGCTGTGCTACACCTCGGGCACCACCGGCAAACCCAAAGGGGTGCTCAATACCCATCGTTCGCTGGTGCTGCACGCGCTGAGCGGCAATCAGCCCGATGCCGCCGGTATCTCGGCACGCGACTCCCTGTTGCCGGTAGTGCCGATGTTTCACGTCAACGCCTGGGGCACGCCCTTTATCGCCGCGATGGCTGGAGCACGGCTGGTGCTGCCGGGGCCGCATCTCGACGGCGAGAGCCTGCTGCGGCTGCTGAGCGCCGAGCGGGTCAGCGTGGCCTTTGGCGTACCGGTTATTTGGGCCGGGCTGCTGGCGGCGCTGCGCAAATCGGATATCCGCTTGCCCTGTTTTAAACGCTCGTTCGTCGGCGGATCAGCGCTGCCGCCTTCGATGGCGGAGGCGTTTCGCCGCGACTACGGTATCGAGCTGATCCACGCCTGGGGAATGACCGAAACGTCGCCCATCGGCACCATCAATACGCCATTGGGTAAACACCAGGCGCTGACGGAGGCGCAGCGGCAGCGGGTGGCCGAGGGGCAGGGAAGGGCCATCTTTGGCATCGATCTGCGGGTGGTGGACGTCGACGGAGAGCCGCTGCCCAGCGATGGCGAAAGCCGGGGCTATCTGCAGGTCCGCGGCCACTGGGTGGTGGCCAACTACTTTGGCCGCAGCGAAACGGCGCTCACCGCTGACGGCTGGTTTGATACCGGCGATATCGGCACCGTCGATGCGAACGGCTATCTGACGATTCAGGATCGGGCTAAGGATATCATCAAGTCCGGCGGGGAGTGGATCTCAACGGTGGAGCTGGAAAATATTGCCCTTGCCCACCCGGCGATTCGCAGCGCGGCGGCGATTGCCGCGCAGCATCCGCGCTGGGATGAGCGCCCGGTGCTGCTGTGCGTCAGGGCGGAAGGCGCTGAAATCGAGGAGCAGGCGCTGCTGGCGTGGTACCAGCAGCGGGTGCCGAAATGGCAGGTTCCGGACCGCATCGTTTTCATTGATGCCCTGCCGGTGAGCGCCACCGGCAAGGTCCTGAAGAATCAGCTGCGGGCCGAGTTCGGCCAGATACTGATGGGCGAGGGGCGGGATTAACGACCAGCCTTAAGCTTTTGATAATACTCTTCGTACAGGGTGCTGGCGCTGCCGACATCGTTCTGCCATTCGCCTTTCTGGATGGTTTCCGCATCCGGGTAGAGCGATTTATCGTTGGCAACGCTCGGGCTGAGCATCCGGCGCGCGGCGAGGTTCGGCGTCGGATAGCCGATGGTTTCGGCAACCTGTCTGGCGACGTCCGGACGCAGCAGGAAGTTAATCAGCTTCAGCGCGCCGTCGACGTTTTTGGCGTTGGACGGAATCGACAGGCTATCCATCCAGAAGATCCCGCCTTCTTTCGGCCATACCACCTCCAGCGGCGTCCCGGCCTGGCGAGCGACGAACGCCGAGCCGTTCCATACCATGCCGAGATTCACTTCACCTTCCATATAGGGGTTCGCCGGGTTATCCGAGTTGAACGCCGCGACGTTTGGCATTAGCTTTTTCAGCTCGTTATACGCGGCGGCAATCTCTTTAGGATCGGTGGTGTTGCCGGAATAGCCCAGCTTGCGCAGCGCGATCTGGAACACCTCCCGCGCGTCGTCGGTTAGCAGCAGGCTGCCTTTATACTCCGGCTTCCACAGGTCCGCCCAGCTGGTCACGGTTTTCGGGTCGATGGCGTCGCCGTTGACGCCGATGGCCGTGGCGCCCCAGATATACGGAATGGAGTAGTCGTTATTCGGGTCGAACGGCTTATTCAGCATCTGCGGATCGAGGTTGCTGAAGTTAGTCAGCTTGTTTTTATCGATCTTCTGCAGCATGCCCTCTTTGCGCATCTTATCGACGAAATAGGTCGACGGCACCACCAGGTCGTAGGCGCCGTCCTTATAGGTTTTGAGCTTGGCGTACATGGTTTCATTCGATTCGTAGGTCGAATAGATAACCTTGATCCCGGTCTCTTTGGTGAAATGTTCCAGCAGGCCCGGCGGCACGTATTCGGTCCAGTTATAGAAATAGAGCGTTTTGCTATCGTCCGCGTGCGCGGCGCTCATCCCGACTGCCAGAGCACCCGCCGCAAGCAGGTGGCGTGACCATTTTTTCATTTTAACGTCCCCTGAGTTTTATCACGTGCAATCAACTGGCTGGCGATAACCATCACCAGCGACAGAACTAACAGAATCGTTGCCAGGGCGTTCACCTCCGGCGATACCCCCACTTTGACCATCGAGTAGATCTTCAGCGGCAGGATCTCGTAACCGGGACCGGTCACGAACGACGAGACCACCACGTCATCCATCGATAGCGTAAAGCTCAGCAGCCATCCGGCGGCAACCGCCGGCAGCGCCAGCGGCAGAATAATTTTGCGCAGAATCGTTAGCTCGCTGGCGCCAAGATCCTTCGCCGCCTCCAGCATCCGCACGTCGAATCCCTTGAGGCGCGAATAGACCGTGACCACCACGAAGGGCAGGCAGAAGGTGATATGCGAGAACAGCAGCGACCAGAAGCCCAGCTGGATGCCAATCAGCATAAACAGCACCAGCAGAGAGATCGCCATCACGATATCCGGCGACATCATCACCACAAACAGCATTCCGCTGACGAACGGCTTACCGCGAAAACGGTAGCGATAGAGCGCGACGGCGGTCAGCGAACCGATCAGGGTGGCAAAGGTCGCCGACAGCACCGCCATGGTGAGCGAGTGCTGCGCGGCCTGCAGCAGGCTGTCGTTGTTCATCAGCAGGCCATACCAGCCGGTGGTAAATCCCTGCCAGCTGATGCCGAAGCGCGAACTGTTAAACGAGTTAACGATCAGAATAATAATGGGAATGTAGAGATAGGCGTAAATGGCGGTCATAAAGCCGCCGCGCAGCAGTCGACCGATCATTCCAGCTCCGCCTTGTTGTTAAGCAGCCTTGCCGCACGCCAGTAAATCAGCAGCATCAGGCCCATTACGAGGGTTAACGTAATGCTGGTGGCGGCGCCAAACGGCCAGTCGCGAATATTGAGGAACTGGCTCTTAATGACGTTGCCGATCAGCAGGTTCTTCGCGCCGCCCATCAGGTCGGAGACGTAGAACAGCCCCATCGCCGGCAGCATCACCAGCAGGCAGCCGGCGATAATCCCCGGCATGGTCAGCGGAATAATAATGCGGATAAAGGTTTGCAGCCGGCTGGCGCCGAGGTCTTTCGCCGCTTCCAGCAACGGGCGATCCAGCTTGTCAATGCTGGAGTAGAGCGGCATCACCATAAACGGCAGCAGAATGTAGACCAGGCCGATAATCACCGCCGACGGGGTGTACATGATGCGCAGAGGCGTCTCAATGACCCCCAGCCACAGCAGAAACTCGTTGAGGTAGCCGCGGGTGCTGAGAAAGATTTTCAGCCCGTAGATACGGATCAGCGAGTTGGTCCAGAACGGGACGATCAGCAAAAACAGCAGCAGCGGACGGACCCTCTCCGGCAGCCTGGCGAGAAACCAGGCGAAGGGGTAGCCGAGCGCCAGGCAGGCGAGCGTCGCCAGCAGCGCCATATTCAGCGAGTGCAGCAGCACGGCGTAATAGAGCGGGTCCAGCAGGCGCGCATAGTTATCCAGCGTAAAGACCATTTTGACGAAGTTAGCGTCGTCGCGGGTTAAAAAGCTGGTGCCGATAATCATCAGGTTGGGCAGAAAAACGAACAGCACCAGCCAGCCGACGATGGTGGCAATCACCACATTTTGGAATTTACTGGTGTTCTTCATCAGCCAGTACAACCTCCCAGCTCTCTACCCAGTTAATGGCCATTTTCTGGTCAAGCGGGTGGTCAAAATCGGGATCGTCCTCGTTAAAGAATTCGCTGACCAGCACCATTTTGCCGTTTTCCAGCTCGACCACCGATTCGAGGGTCATGCCTTTGTAATTGCGCTCGCGGATGTAGCCGATCAGGCCGTCGGCTTCGCTGGCGTCGTGGACCTCATCGACGCGTAGATCCTCCGGGCGCAGCATGACGTTCAGCGACTGCCCCTGCTCAACGGCAAAATTAACGTAGATATTGCACTCGCGGCCCTCAACGCAGGCGCGGACGCGCTGCTCGTCGAGGCGCTCGATTACCGTAGCGTTAAAGATATTGATCTCGCCAATAAAGCTGGCAACGAACAGGTTCTTCGGCTCTTCGTAAATTTCGCGCGGGGTGCCGTCCTGCTCAATTTTGCCGTCGCGCATCACCACGATGCGATCGGACATCGTCAGCGCCTCTTCCTGATCGTGGGTGACGAAGACGAAGGTGATGCCGAGCTTGCGCTGCAGCGCTTTGAGCTCGTTTTGCATCTGCTTGCGCAGCTTATAGTCCAGCGCCGAGAGGGATTCATCGAGCAGCAGCAGACGCGGCTTGTTGACCACCGCTCTGGCAATGGCCACGCGCTGCTGCTGGCCGCCGGAGAGCTGGTGCGGCCTGCGCTGGGCAAACTCCTCCAGTCTGCACCATGCGCAGGGCATCGACGACGCGAGGCGCAATCTGCGCCGCCGGGGTTTTTTGCATCCGTAGGCCGAAGGCGACGTTTTCGAATACCGTCATATGCGGGAACAGGGCGTAGCTTTGAAAGACGGTATTGACGTGGCGGTTTTCCGCCGGAACGTGGGTGATATCGTGGTCTTCGAGATGAATATGCCCGCTATCGACATTTTCCAGCCCGGCAATAAGACGAAGAACGGTGGTTTTACCGCAGCCAGAAGGGCCAAGCAGAGTGAGAAACTCACCGTTATTGATGGTCAGATTCAGACCGGAGATTACCGTTTTGCCATCAAAGCTTTTGCCAATTCCCGCCAGCTGAACCAGCGGCGAAGGTGAACGCGGTTGTATATTCAATTTTTGACTCTGTCCCATGTAGACGCAGCGGAGGGCTTACCGATGCGGGGTTTGTGGTTAACCACCTTTGGGGCTGCACATAATTAATAAGGGCAAGCATTCTACGGCAAACGCTATCGATCGCCAATCCTTGTCGCCCGCAGAGAGCTTACCTTTACAACATTACGTAAGTTAATGTATTAAATTCGCGTTTGCCGGGTTAAAAATGACCTGACGCAATATTTGTCTTTTCGGGCTTATGAATAATGTTGTCACAAATGATGAGGGTGGCCACATGGATAAATTGCTTGAGCGTTTTTTACAGTACGTTTCTTTAGACACGCAGTCGAAGCCCGGCGTGCGTCAGATTCCGAGCACGGAAGGGCAGTGGAAGTTGTTGCGCCTGCTGCAGGCGCAGCTGGAAGAAATGGGGCTGGTTAACGTGACGCTAAGCGAGAAAGGGACGGTGATGGGGACCCTGGCCGCCAACGTGGCGGGCGATATTCCAGCCGTTGGCTTTATCTCTCACGTCGATACGGCACCTGACTTCAGCGGTAAGCACGTCAACCCGCAAATTGTCGAAAACTATCGCGGCGGCGATATTGCGCTCGGCATCGGCGACGAGGTGCTCTCGCCGGTGATGTTCCCGGTGCTGCATCAGCTGCTGGGGCAAACGCTGATCACCACCGATGGCAAAACGCTGCTAGGCGCGGACGATAAGGCCGGTATTGCCGAGATTATGACCGCCCTGGCGACGCTGAAGGCGAAAAACGTTCCCCACGGCGATATCCGCGTGGCGTTTACCCCCGACGAAGAGGTGGGGAAAGGGGCGAAACACTTCGACGTTGCCGCCTTCGACGCGCGCTGGGCCTATACCGTGGACGGCGGCGGCGTCGGCGAGCTGGAGTTTGAAAACTTCAACGCCGCCTCGGTGACCATCAAAATCGTCGGCAACAACGTTCACCCCGGCACCGCCAAAGGCGTAATGGTTAACGCCCTGTCGCTGGCGGCAAGAATTCATGCCGAAGTCCCGGCCGACGAGGCGCCGGAAACCACCGAAGGCTATGAAGGCTTTTACCATCTGTCGAATATCAAAGGCACCGTCGATCGCGCCGAGATGCACTACATTATCCGCGATTTTGACCGCAAGCAGTTTGAAGCCCGCAAGCGCAGGATGATGGAGATCGCCAAAAAGGTCGGCAAAGGGCTGCACCCGGACTGCTATATCGAGCTGGTGATTGAAGACAGCTACTACAATATGCATGAAAAAGTGATGGCGCATCCGCACGTCGTGGAGATCGCCCGTCAGGCGATGGTTGATTGCCATATCGAACCGGAAATGAAGCCGATTCGCGGCGGCACCGACGGGGCGCAGCTCTCTTTTATGGGCTTACCCTGCCCGAACCTGTTTACCGGCGGCTATAACTACCACGGCAAGCACGAGTTCGTGACGCTGGAAGGAATGGAGAAGGCGGTACAGGTTATCGTGCGGATAGCCGAGCTGACGGCAAAACGGGGCGCGCAGTAGCGCCGCGCTGAGCCGGGCTACCGGCGACGAGCCCGTAGCCCGGCCCGCAGGTCGGGAATGCAGGTCTAGTCTTCGAAGAACCAGTAGCCGCTGTTGACCAGCGCCGCCAGCATCGCGAGGAACGATGGATCTTCCAGCGCATCGCCGAAGTGCTCCGCGCTGAGCGCCAGATGCATTGCCAGCGCGTCCAGCGCCGGACGATGCGGGGAGTTAATCTTCTCGCCGTTAACGAATACTTCGCCGTCAATGCGCACCACGCGCAGCCCGCCGAGCCTGACCAGCCTGTCGCCCTGCTGCAGCGCATCGTAAACCTCATCCGGCTGATACGGCGGCTCCGCGGGGGCCACGTCCAGCTCGTGACGGGACTGGGTAATAAACTCGCCAAACCACTGTTTGAAGTGCTCTGGCTGATTAATCAGGCCCAGCATCATCTCGCGCAGGCGATCCAGCTCGACGGGTAAAATATCCGCCGGATGGTCGCGCGACGGCACGTCGGGATCGGCGTAGCGCTGGCTGCCGAGCTCACGCTGCAGGATATAGTCGGCAAAGCCGCTGAACAGCTCGCGGGCGTTCGGCGCGCGGTAGCCCACGGAATAGTTCAGCGAGTTTTCCAGCGAATAGCCTTCGTGCGGGAATCCCGGCGGAATATAGAGGATATCGCCCGGCTCCATCTCTTCATCGATAATCGCCTCGAACGGGTCAACCTGCAGCAGATCCGGATGCGGGCAGTGCTGCTTCATCGGCACCTTGTCGCCCACGCGCCAGCGGCGGCGGCCGGTTCCCTGAATAATAAACACGTCGTACTGATCGAGATGCGGGCCGACGCCGCCGCCGGGAACCGAGAAGGAGATCATCAGATCGTCGATACGCCAGTCCGGCAGAGCGCGGAACGGGTGCATCAGCGCCGCCGTCGGCTCGTGCCAGTTGTTGACCGCCTGCACCAGCAGCGACCAGTTGTTCTCGCTCAGGTGATCGTAGCTTTCGAACGGACCGTGGCTGACCTGCCATTTTCCGTCCTGATGGCTGACCAGGCGGCTATCGACTTCGTTTTCCATCGCCAGTCCGGCCAGCTCATCCGGGCTAATCGGATCGACGAAATTGGCAAAGCCCCGCTTTAATACCACCGGGCGTTTTTGCCAGTAGCGTTCGATAAAGTCAGGCCAGTTAAGCGTTAATTGATAATCCATTTTTATATTCCACAGCAGGTGTCTGTTTGGGATTATACACGCCATCCCTCAAACTGCCTCTTTGTTGGCAGCGTTTGTTTGCCTGGTCACAGAGATCCGCGACGCCCGCGGGAGGCGGGCGTCGCCGGGGGCGAAGGGGCGGTTAGTCTTCCGGCTCGTCGGGCAGCTGGCGGCCGAAAATCACCTCCATACAGGCGCCGCCGAGCAGGCTGTCGCCGGTAAGAATATTGCCATCATACTGCTCGACGATATCGCGAGCGACGGCGAGGCCGACGCCCTGGCCGGGGCGCAGCGTATCGGCGCGCTGTCCGCGATCGAACACCGCGCTTCGCTGGCCGTGCGGGATCCCCGGTCCGTCGTCCTCCACCAGAATATGCAGGTAGTTATCGTTGGTCTGGCGGACGGAGACTTCAACAAACTCCAGACAGTATTTACAGGCATTATCCAGCACGTTGCCCATCACCTCCATAAAGTCGTTCTGTTCGCCGACAAAGCTAATCTCGGGCGAGATATCGAGGGTGATGTTGACTCCTTTGCGCTGATAGACCTTATTCAGCGCCGAGGTGAGGCTGTCGAGCAGCGGGGCGATGGGATGCAGCTCGCGGCTGAGCAGAGCCTCCGCCGCTGCGCATGCTGGCGCGGTGCAGATAGTAGCCAATCTGCTGCGAGATGCGGCTGATCTGTTCCAGCATCACCGGCTCCGCGGCGTTGACGTCGATCTTTTCGCTACGCAGCGAGCGCAGGGTGCTCTGCATTACCGCCAGCGGCGTTTTCAGGCTGTGGGTCAGATCGGTCAACGTCGTGCGGTATTTGTCGTAGCGCTCGCGCTCGCTTTTCAGCAGGCGGTTCAGGTTGCTGACCAGCCGCGTCAGCTCGCGGGTGGTATTGGGGTCGAGCATTTCGCGATGGCGCTCTTCCAGCTCGCGAACCTCTTTGGCCAGCGATTCGATCGGCCGCAGGCTCCACCACGCGGCGACCCACAGCAGCGGGATGACCAGCAGCAGGTTGGCGACCAGCACGTAGATAAACCAGCTCCACACCATATAGGAGCGTTTCAGCTCCACCGGGATGGTGTCGACCACCACGATACTCAGTCTGCGGCATTCTGTCGGTTGCCGGATAGATATTGACGGCCACCGAGTGGGTCATCTCGGAGCCATCGTCCTGCTGACGCAGGGCGTCCAGCTCCTCCTGCGCTTCGTGGTTATTGCGCAGCAGCTTGCTGGTGCTGTCGACGTCGGATTCGATTTCGTGAAAGCCGTTGCTCTTCAGCCACTCCGGCTGAATACGTTTGGTCAGCCACGGGACGTCGTGCTGGGTCCACAGCAGCTTGCCGCTGGCGTCGTAGATAAGCGTGACCGTCGGGCTCTGCATATTGAGGTTTTCGGGGATATCAACGTCGATGCGGTTGTTTTCCCACTTCGCCAGCATATAGAACAAGTTGCTTTCGCCGCGCAGCAGGCGGAAGGTGGTTTTATCGAAGCTTACGCTATAGCCGACCAGCGCGACCATGCCGTAGGCCAGCGAGAGCACCAGCACCACGGCTGCCGTCGCCAGCAGAAAGCGGACGCGCAGGGAAAGCGGCAAAATATGCCGTAGCGGACCTTTCATCCGCGCAGTTCGAACAGATAGCCCTGGCCGCGCACCGTGGTAATCACGTCGTGCGGATGCTGGGCCTGGATTTTTTTACGCAGACGGCCCATCAGCACGTCGATGGTGTGGCTTTCGCGCAGCTCGGCGTCAGGATAGAGCTGCAGCATCAGCGAATCTTTGCTGACCACTTTGCCGCGGTTGCGGATCAGCGTTTCCATAATGGTGTATTCAAAGGCCGTCAGCTTAATCGGCCGATCGTTGACCGACAGCTCGCGGCGCGACAGGTCGACCTGGAAAGGCGGCAGGGAAATAACCTGCGACGCCAGGCCGCTGTTGCGGCGCAGCAGGGCCTGCATGCGGGCGGCGACCTCTTCGATATGGAAGGGCTTGGTGACGTAGTCGTCCGCCCCGGCGCTCAGCACCTCGACCTTATCCTGCCAGCCTTCGCGGGCGGTGAGCACCAGCACCGGCACCGACACCTCATGGCTGCGCCAGCGGCGGATCAGCGACAGGCCGTCTTCATCCGGCAGGCCGAGGTCGACAATGGCGATGTCCGGCAGGTGTTCACCGAGATAGTAATCGGCTTCTTTTGCATCCTCCGCCGCATCGACCTGGTGGCCTAACTCCTGAAGCTGAACTTTCAGGTGGTGGCGCAGTAAAGCGTTATCTTCAACCACGAGTACGCGCATGCCGCTTCTCCATATTCATTATTTGATTTGAATAGTTTAGCGCTAATTATACACCTTGAATATAAACGGCTGTTAAATAACGAATTTCAATTGATTTTTCGCGTGTTTTCGCGCTGAACCGCCATTTTTGTAGCAGGTCATTGATAAGCGGGCGGAATATTTAAACGCGCGGCGCCCTGGCTGGTGGGGGAGCCGGGCGCCGGCCGTGTTAGAAAGCGGGACGACGCGGCTACGGGCTGTGAACCAGCGCCGCGCGGGCTTATACAGTTGGGATGGTGCCGCCGTCAATAACGTACTCGGCGCCGGTGATGGCGCTGGCGCGGTCGGAGGCCAGAAAAGCGATCAGATTGGCTATCTCATCTGGCCGGCACGGCCTGCCGAGCGGAATGCCGCCGAGGGCGTCCATGATGATCTTTTGTCCGCCGGCGTAGTCAGTCCCCGCCTGCGCCGCCAGACGGTTGGCTAAGCCGACGGCGGCTTCGGTTTCAATCCAGCCAGGGGAGACGCTAAGAACGCGCACGCCTGCCGGGGAAACCTCCTTGGATAGGCTTTTGCTGTATACCGACAGCGCGGCTTTGGCGGCGGCGTAGGCGGTGGTCGCTTCCGGTAGCGGTAGCGTCCGCTGAATGGATGAGACGTGAATTATCACCCCGGACTTCCTTTCGACCATCGCCGGCAGCAGCAGCCGATCCAGGCGCACCGCCGGAAACAGATTAAGCGCCAGCTCCCGCTGCCACTGCGCCTCGTCCAGCGCGGCAAAGCCGCCCGCCGGGGCTGAAGAGCCTCCCAGCATATGCACGATAATATCGACGGCCCCCAACTGCTCCTGTACGCGCTTTGCCAACAGGGTGCAGCCCGCCTCCTCGCTCAGATCGGCGCTGACGAAGAGCGCCTCAGAGGGCTCGGCGGGCGGATGGCGAGCGCAGGTTAACACCCGCGCGCCGAGCTGGCTGAACAGCGCGACGGTGGCGGCGCCCGCGCCTTTGGTTCCGGAAGTGATCAGCACGCGTTTTCCGCTGAAGGTCAGAAAATCAGCCATTATTTAATCTCCAGGCGGGCGATGTGCGCATCCGCCAGCTGAAAGCGGTAATCGAGCACCACCGGGCTGCCGGGGAAATTACCGCTCACTTTAGCGCGCACCGTCACGATATCGTCCCGGCTCAGGGCTTCGAAAGGTTCGGCAATAAACTGATATTGCGCTCTTGCCGCGATCCGCCATGCCCGAATGGCCTGGCGCCCGCTGTAGGTATGGCCCTCATCGCGAACCACGGCGTCAGCGGTAAACGCTTCGGCAATCGTATCCGCATCCTGGGCGGTGAAAAAAAGCTGTACGGCTGCTGGTATATCCATCGTAAACTCCGGCAATTAAATGGCCTGCTTACTGTAAGAACTCTTTATAATTTAAACAATTGGGCCCAACCGGGATGCCACAATGAAGGAATCGGGATAATGTCGCGTATTGCGCTTACGGATTTAGATGCTGTTATGGCGATTGCCCGCCGGGGAACGTTTCGCGCGGCGGCCGTTGAGCTCGGGGTGTCGACCACCGCGCTGAGTCACGCCGTCGCCAAATTTGAGGCCAGCCTCGGCGTGCGGCTATTTAATCGGACATCGCGCAGCGTGGCGTTGACCGATGCCGGGCAGCTGTTCATCGCGCGGATGGGCCCCTCGCTGCAGGGCGTTCACGACGCGCTGACAGAGGTTCGTTCGCGGCGGGAGACCCCGTCGGGCGTGCTGCGGATAAACGCGCCGCCGTTTGCCGGGCGCGCGATTCTGACGCCGCTGGTGCTGGAGTTCCTGCGTCGCTATCCGGAGATGCACGTCGATCTGGTGACCGAGGGGCGACTGATTGATATCGTCGCCGAGGGGTTTGATATCGGCGTTCGCGTCGCGCATTTGATCCCCAATGACATGATCGCGCTCTCCCTCGGGCAGCCGCAGCGCTATGCGGTGGTCGCCTCGCCGGGCTATCTGGCCAACCGCGAGGCGCCGCGCGAGCCGGCGGATCTGCAAAATCATCCCTGCATTCGCGTGCGGCTGCCCGACGGCTCTCTCTATCGCTGGCATCTGGAAAAGCAGGGGGAGGTGGTCCATCCGCAGATCGAGGGTCCGCTGACCCTGGACGAGGCTTCGCTGGCCCGCGCGGCGGTGCTTGAAAACGTCGGGATCGGTTTTTTTCTTGAGCAGAACGTTGCCGAGGATATTGCCGCCGGGCGGCTGGTGCGGCTGCTATCGGACTGGACGCCGCCGTTTCCGGGGCTGTGTCTTTACTATCCCGGAAGGCGTAATCCCTCTGCCGGGCTGGCCGCTTTTCTGGCGCTGGCGCGCGAGGTGGCAAAACCCTCTTCCCCTGGGGCAAGAGGGTAGCGGGGCTTACTTCAGCTCATCAACCATTGTGGCCGCGCGGCCGATGTAGTTGGCCGGCGTCATGGCCTTGAGGCGCACTTTTTCGTCTTCCGGCAGCGGCAGACCATCGATGAACTGCTGCATGCCTTCGGCGTCCACGCGCTTGCCGCGGGTCAGCTCTTTCAGCTTCTCGTACGGCTTTTCGATTCCGTAGCGGCGCATCACGGTCTGAATCGGCTCGGCCAGCACTTCCCAGTTGTGATCCAGCTCGTCGAGCAGGCGATCGCCGTTGAGCTCCAGCTTGCCGACGCCTTTCAGGGTCGACTGGTAGGCGATCAGGGAGTAGCCGATACCGACGCCGAGGTTACGCAGGACGGTGGAGTCGGTCAGATCGCGCTGCCAGCGGGAGACCGGCAGCTTGTTTGCCAGGTGCTGCATCATGGCGTTAGCCAGGCCCAGGTTGCCTTCGGAGTTTTCGAAGTCGATAGGGTTCACTTTATGCGGCATGGTGGAAGAGCCGATTTCGCCGGCGACGGTTTTCTGTTTGAAGTGGTTGAGCGCGATGTAGCCCCACACGTCGCGATCGAAATCGATCAGAATGGTGTTGAAGCGCGCCATGCAGTCGAACAGCTCGGCGATATAGTCGTGCGGCTCGATCTGCGTGGTGTACGGGTTCCACTGAATACCCAGCGAGGTGACAAACTCTTCGCTGAACTGGTGCCAGTCAACTTCCGGATAGGCGACGATGTGGGCATTGTAGTTGCCGACCGCTCCGTTAATTTTACCGAGGATCTCGACCTGATTCAGCTGGCGATACTGACGCTCCATGCGGTAAGCGACGTTAGCCATCTCTTTCCCCATGGTGGACGGCGTTGCCGGCTGGCCGTGAGTGCGGGAGAGCAGCGGCACGTCGCGGTACTGGGTGGCGAGGTTTTTGATCGCGTCAATCATCTGCCGCCAGTAGGGCAGGATCACTTCGTCGCGGGCGGTTTTCAGCATCAGCGCGTGGGACAGGTTGTTGATGTCCTCGGAGGTGCAGGCGAAGTGAATGAATTCGGAAACCGCGTGCAGCTCGGCAACGTCGGCCACTTTTTCCTTGAGGAAATACTCTACCGCTTTCACGTCGTGGTTGGTGGTGCGCTCGATGGTTTTAATACGCTGCGCATCTTCGACGCTGAAATCGGCAACGATTTTATCAAGGAAACCGATTGCGTCAGCAGCAAAAGCAGGAACTTCCTTGATCGCTGCGTGCGCGGCTAATTTTTGCAGCCAGCGTACTTCTACCTGAACACGGAACTTCAGCAGACCGAATTCGCTGAAGATACCGCGCAGCGCGCTGACTTTATCGCCGTAGCGTCCATCGACAGGGGAAACGGCGGTCAGTGAGGATAATTCCATAGATCATAACTCCGGGGTTAAATGAGCAAGAATTTGTTTTGCCTGGTTAACCAGACGATTACGAGAAAACATGAGCTGCAGACGTCCGCCGCCTACCTGGTGCCACAGCACCGCCGCGCGGATGCCGGCCAGCAGCGAGGCGCGAACCTTCGCCTGCACCTGCGGGCTCTGCAGCACGGCGGGAGAGCCGGTGACCTGAATGCGCGGCCCCAGCGGGCTGATAACGTCAACGTAGATGCCCGCCATGGCGCTAAGCAGGGTTTCGGACTGCAGATCGAAATGTTCCAGCTGGCGGTGCAGGCCGGCGATGCGGTTGCCGAGGGTATCCATGGCGCCTTTGCCTGCGGCAAGCTTACGTTCAAGCACCATCATGCTGAGAGTGTAGCGGGTCAGCTCGGCGTTCAGCCCCTGGCGGTTGCCGGTATTCAGAACGCCGAGCAGGGTTTCAAGCCCGAGGCGAAGATTGGCTTCACTGCTACCGAACACCGCCAGCGTTGAATCCGGGTTGCGGTCGATGATGCTGTTCAGCGAGACGTGCAGGGCGTCGCTATCGCAATGCCCCTGGTGCGCCAGCTGCTGAACCAGACGGGCTGCCTGGCAAACGCCAGCCAGCGCCAGCGTGATGTCATAGTAATTCTTCGCCACAGGTACTCCTTGTAAGCCGCCGCTGGCTAATTCAGCTATCGGCGGTAAAAACCGTCTGTCAGGCCTGCAGCGGCAGACGCTGTTCGATAACGCCGCCGCCGAGGCACACTTCGCCGCTGTAGAACACCGCCGACTGGCCCGGCGTCACCGCCGCAACCGGCTCGTCGAAGATGACTTCGATGCGCTCGTCGTCCAGCGCCTTCACGGTGCAGGGGATATCGGTCTGGCGATAGCGGGTTTTCACCGTACAGCGCAGGGTGCCTTTCAGCGGCTCGCGATCGACCCAGTGCAGCTGCTGGGCAATCAGCCCCACCGACATCAGGCGCGGATGGTCGTGACCCTGGGCCACCACCAGAATATTTTTCTCGACGTCTTTATCGACGACGTACCACGGATCTTCGCTACCCTCTTTGGTTCCGCCGATGCCGAGGCCCTTACGCTGGCCGAGGGTATGGTACATCAGCCCCTGATGTTCGCCGATTTCCTCGCCGTCTACGGTGAGGATTTTACCCGGCTGAGCGGGCAGGTAGCGGCCAAGGAATTCGCGGAACTTGCGTTCGCCGATAAAGCAGATGCCGGTCGAGTCTTTTTTCTTCGCGGTGATGAGATCCAGCTCTTCGGCGATTTTGCGTACCTGCGGCTTTTCCAGCTCGCCCACCGGGAACAGGCTCTGGGCAATCTGCTCGTGGCCGAGGGTGTAGAGGAAGTAGCTCTGGTCTTTGTTGCCGTCGAGCCCGCGCAGCAGCTGGCTTTTGCCGTTAACGTCGGCGCGGCGCACGTAGTGGCCGGTGGCGATATAGTCGGCGCCAAGATCTTCCGCCGCGAATTCGAGGAAGGCTTTAAATTTGATCTCTTTATTGCACAGAATATCCGGGTTCGGCGTGCGTCCGGCTTTATATTCAGCCAGGAACAGCTCAAACACGTTGTCCCAGTATTCGGCGGCAAAGTTTACGGTGTGAAGCTCAATGCCGAGCTTATCGCAGACGGCCTGAGCGTCGGCGAGATCGGCAGCGGCTGTGCAGTATTCCTCACCATCGTCTTCTTCCCAGTTCTTCATGAACAGGCCTTCGACCTTGTAGCCTTGCTGGACAAGCAGCCAGGCGGAAACCGAGGAGTCGACGCCGCCGGACATGCCGACGATCACTTTTTTTGGATTTTCTGACATTGGAATACTCACCACATTGAACTTCAAGGCGGCATATTCTAGCACGCAGTCGCGGCTCAGGCACCCCCTCTTGCGCGCCGCTGCGCGGGTCGGACTTATCGTCGGAGGGGCTAGCTGCGAGATCCGGGAGCGTTGGCCCCCGTTTTGCCTGTTAAAACGGCCAGTTAAAGGCCCCGATCAGCGACAGCGGGTGGCGTGGATCGCGCTGATAGCTGCGGATACTTTCCGCTACCAGCTGAGAGCGCAGGTTGGGCGCATTGAGAATTTCCTCGGCGCTTAGCCACAGGCAGCGGTCGATGTCGCTATCGTGCGGCTCGGTAGCGCACGTATCGTCAAGCTCGATGGCGAACAGAAAGCGCAGAAACGGCGTGCGGTCCGGGGCGATCCACTGATGCAGGCGGATAAAGTGCTGCACAGTGGCGCGGATCCCGGTCTCTTCCCAGAGTTCACGCTCTGCGGCCTGGACCAGGGTTTCATCCGCTTCCAGGTGGCCTGCGGGCTGGTTCCACAGCGCTTTGCCGTTGATAGTCTCCTCAACGACCAGAAATTTGCCTTTTGCGTGAACCACGCAGGCGACGGTGACGTGCGGCTTGAACATAGGCATCCTTATTAAAGCGGCTTATTAATGCTGGCGTATATCTCATCCAGCTGTTTCAGACGCTGGTCGTAGGCTTGCGTCAGGCAGGAGAGGTTTCCGCCGCACTGCTGGCGTTGTTTGAGCCAGCTTTGCTGCGCATCCTGAATGGCGCCGCGTCCGCCCATGGCGAACAGTCCTTTCAGAAACTGGTATTTAGTTGCCATTTCGACATCTTTATCGTTTAGCGAGAGATGGGCGCAAATGGCCTTTTCATCCGCCGCCCTGGCCTGCTGGCAATCAAAGCTCGCCGCGCCGGCGGCGAATGGGCTAAGCAGGATGAGGGCAAGGATCGGTCGCTTCATGGTTTGTTCTCCTGGGGGATCTCCCGCCACTGGCCGTTGTTCAGGCCGTCGAGAGTATAGTCGCCCATGGCGTAGCGAATCAGGCGCAGCGTGGGGTAGCCCACGTGCGCGGTCATGCGCCGTACCTGACGGTTGCGGCCCTCGTAGAGGGTGATTTTCAGCCAGCGGGTGGGGATCGCCTTGCGTTCGCGGATCGGGGGATTGCGCGCCCATAGCCAGTCGGGTTCCGCCACCGTTTCAACTCCGGCGGGCAGGGTGGGTCCGTCGTTAAGTGTGACACCGTCACGCAGCGCGGCCAGCGCCTCTGGCGTCGGTTCGCCTTCAACCTGGACGTAGTAAATTTTACCGGTGCGTTTGCCCGGCTGGGTGAGCCGCGCCTGCAGCGCGCCGTCGTTAGTTAACACCAGCAGCCCTTCGCTATCGCGATCAAGGCGGCCCGCCGCGTAGACGCCGGAGTGCGGAATAAAATCTTTTAGCGTGCTGCGCCCGGCTTCGTCGGTAAACTGCGGCAACACATCGTAGGGTTTATTAAACAAGATCACGCGGGTTGGTTGGCGTTCTTTGCGTTGTCTGGTGACTTGTTGTGAGCTGAATCGCTCAACGCGATGTTTTCTAAATGAAGTTTTCTGCATGGTATTTTCAGGCCCCGTCAATTGCCGCATTATAGCCTAATTACGAATGCCTTTCATGGACGCAAACATTCAGGTAGTATTGACGTGCTCATCACAATTTTTTAACAAAAATATTGCTCAAACTGATTCGCGCTACTAAGAAGGCGGCACGGACGCGAATCTCCGCTTAGCGGGATCTCCCGGTAGCGGAGTGGGCGGATAAAGCCAACGCTCGGTTAGTGTGAAAAGGAAGAGCAGAACCAGAAGCGCTCGAAGGAGAGGTTAATGGAAAGCAAAGTAGTAGTTCCGGCGGAAGGTCAAAAAATCACCCTGAAAGATGGCAAGCTGAACGTCCCTAATAACCCGATTATCCCGTTTATCGAGGGTGATGGTATCGGTGTTGACGTGACCCCGGCGATGCTGAAAGTGGTGGATGCCGCCGTTGAGAAAGCCTATAAAGGCGAGCGTAAAATTTCCTGGATGGAAGTTTACACCGGCGAAAAATCGACCCAGGTTTATGGCCAGGACGTCTGGCTGCCTGCCGAAACTCTTGATCTGATTCGTGACTATCGTGTTGCTATCAAAGGCCCTCTGACGACGCCAGTTGGCGGCGGTATCCGTTCTCTGAACGTTGCCCTGCGCCAGGAGCTGGACCTTTACGTCTGCCTGCGCCCGGTACGCTACTATCAGGGTACGCCGAGCCCGGTTAAGCATCCTGAACTGACCGATATGGTTATCTTCCGTGAAAACTCAGAAGATATCTACGCGGGCATCGAATGGAAAGCGGACTCCGCTGAAGCCGAAAAAGTGATCAAATTCCTGCGCGATGAGATGGGCGTGAAGAAAATTCGCTTCCCGGAACATTGCGGCATCGGCATCAAGCCGTGCTCCGAAGAAGGCACCAAACGCCTGGTTCGCGCGGCTATCGAATATGTCATCACCAATGACCGCGATTCGCTGACTCTGGTACACAAAGGCAACATCATGAAGTTCACCGAAGGTGCCTTTAAAGACTGGGGCTACGAGCTGATTCGTGAAGAATTCTGCGGCGAACTGATTGACGGCGGCCCGTGGCAGAAGGTTAAAAACCCGAATACAGGGAAAGAGATCATCATCAAAGACGTGATCGCTGACGCCTTCCTGCAGCAGATCCTGCTGCGTCCGGCCGAGTATGACGTTATTGCCTGTATGAACCTGAACGGCGACTACATCTCTGACGCCCTGGCGGCGCAGGTTGGCGGTATCGGTATTGCTCCGGGCGCAAACATCGGCGACGAGTGCGCGCTGTTTGAAGCGACCCACGGTACTGCGCCGAAATATGCCGGCCAGGACAAAGTGAACCCGGGTTCCATTATCCTCTCCGCTGAGATGATGCTGCGCCACCTGCAGTGGTTCGAAGCCGCAGACCTGATCGTTAAAGGCACCGAAGGCGCTATCGCCGCTAAGACCGTGACCTATGACTTTGAACGTCTGATGGAAGGCGCTAAACTGCTGAAATGTAGCGAGTTTGGCGACGCGATTATCGCGAACATGTAATCCAGCCTCTGGGTTAAACAATAACGGGAGCCTGTGCGCTCCCGTTTTTTATATATCGCGAAATTCTTCTGCAAAACTGGTCACAAATACGGCTGGCTTAAATTGCAATAACAATAAAAAGCCATTCTTTGCCAGGGTGACCATTATATTTGTTTGCCTGGGAATGATTTTTATGTCCCAGAAGATGCTGAGTATTAATTACATGCTCGAGATAGAGTCGCTCGGCTAATGAACGCTGCTCATTAAAAGTAGGCGGCGTTCCATTTTCCCAGGCGAGGCCAGATTTATCTCTGGTGCTGCTAAAACCTGAAGTAATGGTTTTATCTGCTACCGGGTCACCTCGTTTTGCCTGCGAGGATGTATGGTGGTGGTGAATAACAAACTTACTGAGGATCTTGTCCCAGCACCGGGAAATTATATCTTCAAGAGTTAACCCTATAGCATCACACCGAAGAGACTGCTGGATCCAATTTTAATTGCTGAGTATGGAGGTATCCATCCCAGATGTCGGCTGAATTGCATTCTGGCTATACCTCCCAACCTTTGGCCGATTACCAGTGAATAGCATGGAGTTCTACACATACCCTGACATGCTGGTGGCTGTGTCAAATATGACTCGCCATTCCTCCAGGTTAAGTCGTTTCCTCTGGACTTTGTTACGTGGTATTTTGGTTGCCAGCGCAGAATTAAATCCCGGTGGAACTTCTCCCGCGTGTAGGACTTCCTTATAGACATCAAGCAGCACCATTCGCACAATTTGAGCCATGCGGTTTTGACCACGCTCAAGGGTCGCTACGGCCTTCAGGGCATCAGTCTCTGCGATGTCTGCAGATTCGACAGACAGTAGTTTAGGTTTGCTTGAGCCGGCATTCCAGATGGCGACGGTTTCAAAGACGTCAACACAGAATGTATCGAGCGGCGTGAGAGGTAATCCCGGTCAATCCTCGCAGACCTTAGGTTTGAAATAGTCACCGATATGTGCGGGAAATTGTTCGGCTAATCCAAATATATGAGCTCACTGGTGTAACATCCCATGATGTTTCGTCCTGACATTAGGCTGTGTCCCTTAATTACATAACCTCTTGTAAAACAATCGGATGCAACCCAGTTTCACCATCGCCAGATAATTCCTCGCCGTTTTGTCGTAACGTGTGGCAATGCGGCGGTATTCTTTCAGGCGACCAAAGCACCTCTCAACAACATTGCGATTGCGGTAGGCTTCACGATCGAGTGGTGAACGACCATCTGTGGCCATTTTTTCATTGGATTTACGCGGGATGACAACTTTTATCCCTCTTCTTTTCAGTTCGTTACGTAACGCATGTCCGGAGTAGGCTTTATCAGCCAGTACTGCATGACCACGGCGCTTGATACTTCCGTTCTGGCGCTGAACACCGATACCGTCCAGAAGACGTTGTGCAAACTGGCTTTCGTGAGCCTGACCGGGACTCAGTACGATGTTTAACGGCAGACCACTTCCGTCTGTCGCCAGATGAATTTTGGTGCCAAAACCACCGCGAGAGCGACCCAGCCCATTATCTCCGGTGATATCGGGTTGTTTTTTTGCGCACCGGCAGCACATTTCAGCGCCCGGATATTGCTGCCATCCAGTGCAGTGGCCGACCAGTCCACGAGGCCATGTGCATCCAGAGCTGAAAGTAACTTGTTGAAAATAATGTTAATCACACCCGATTTTGACCATCGGTTAAAGCGGTTATAAACGGTCTTCCATGGGCCGTACCGTTCAGGTAAATCACGCCATGGTGCACCTGAACACAGCACCCAGAACATGCCGTTGATGATCATACGATGCTCCGCCCACGGACGCCCGGCCTGTGGAGAGGCAGACGCTGCTGGCAGAAAGGGTTGGATGATAGTCCATGCTTCATCGGGAATGTCGTAGCGAGCCATAGTTTAATATGTTGTGGAAACAGACAGTTACTATAGCTCAGGTGATTACGGGACACAGCCGTATCACACCTATATTTGAGCCCATGCTAATGCGTGGTATTTTTCATTTGTGCCGCCAGAACGTTAATCACTCTGTGCTTGTCGTATTTAGGTGTACAAAATACAGGGTTGAATACGGGTATTCATGGCGATATCCTTATCGTCCATTCCGCCATTAGCTCAGCCAGGCAAGAGCATTGCTTTGTGACAGGAAGTAGGGGCCGGGGTTCGAGGCCCCGATGGCGGACCAGTCTATCTAATCTTCGCCATTTCTCTCTGATAGTCCGGATACCTGATGATAATATGGCGTCCGTATTTGCTTCTTGCTATATACATGAGGAAGCCGGTCGTTTCATCATGGCACACATGAAGTGTCCACCCCCTTTCGGCCAGACATAACTCAATTGCTGCACATTGATGCATTATCAGGGTGTTGCGGAAAATTTCCCACGGGAAATGAATGGACTGTGATTCGGTTAGCAACGTATACCGAGCAGAATACCGGCTAAGCTGTTTCCTCAGACTGTACATGGCATTCTCGCCGAAAAAAAGCCCACAGTGGGGAGTTGTAGGGCTGCAAATTATGCAATAAATCATTAAGGATCCAGAATGTCTGTCTACCGGATACGGAGATGATAGCTATTCTCATTTGTCATGTAAACAACCTTTCGAAACATAGTGATATGCTGTTTGGGAATTATTGATTCACGATGGGTTATCTTCTTCTGCGTTGTGGTGAATCCCCCTATGCGGCGGGGTAAATCAGACTGAATTTCAGTCATCACTACATGCGAGTCACGGCGGCTGTCCAATAGCTCACCGGGAGGCACCTGGCACCACGATAACGCCAGTGTAGGTTTGAATCTACCGACGCACGCACTCTGGACGTGTAGGACTCTAAATAATGCCAACGGGGACTGCAGGGAAGCAGGCCTGCATTCCTTTCTGCCGATATCCGGACAATTTACCCGCGGGGTGAGCTGCCGCTTATCGGGCGCCCGTTTGTGCTGAGGCGTTACGACGGTTACGGGCTGGTGATGAGTTATTTCCGGCAGACGTACGGCATTGAGCTGGCGGATCGCCGGCTGGATTATCCCTGGTGGGAAGGGGCGAATCCGGAACACCTCTATCGCGATCGCGGGTACGAATGTGGTTTCCGGGAGTTCAGCGGCCCGCCGAAGCCGGGCGATATGGCCATCATGCAGGTGCAGGCGAACAAGTGGAACCATGCGGGGATTTTGCTGGAAGGCAATATGCTGCTGCACCACCTGTACGGCCATCTCAGCCAGCGAACCCCTTATGGTGGTTACTGGCAGGACCGGACGATGAAGATTGTGCGTCACAAATCATTGTAGCGTCATGTGCTGAAACATTTCATGGAGGAAAACTACAGTTTGATGGCTCAGCACCTTCGACTACATTTTTTGCTGACGATATTGCTGGAGCGGCACAAATAAAAGTTTCGTTTAATTATGGGCAAAAAAATCCCCTCGACTATCCAGTGAGGGGAAAAGTTTACGAATAATGGGTTCACAATGCTAACTACATCACCTGTTTGTATCCACACAAACGAGCCCAGTTTAAACGTAAATTATGTTGATAATATGAAGGGTTTTGTTTTAAGAATAATCCTGGATAATTCCAGGTGTCCGGAACTAGTTTCTGTCTTGTACCTTCGCCTTAACCCTTTTTGGTTTTTTGGCTGTCTTCTTAGCTGATGGTTTGGAGGAAGGGACTGCTTTCTTTTTAATATCTTTTTTTACGTTTTTATGCTGGACAGGATCCGCCTGTGATGCGGCCATCGGTGCTGATGAAAAGATTAAAAGCATTGATGCGAAAATTGCTAATGTTATCTCTTTCATTTGTCGTCCTGAAGTGGTTTTGTTAAGTCATAAAACAGTCTGAAAAGACAAACTCTATCTCATTAAAATGATGAAATTATGGAGATGATTTTAAAATGATCGGTGACGGCAATCATAATGTAGATCCTACATGACGCCTCTTATTACATCGCTACTGTATTAATGAGTTGATGGCGACCAATTTCTATTTTAGTATGTGATTAGAATCTGAATAAGGCCGCAAGCTTGCGGCCTAAACATGATTTAGGCTTCGTTTTTTGTCAGAGCTGATTGCCTGCCTGATGATTTTTTTTGGGTATGAACAACCAGGAAAGCAAAGATGTCATTCCTAAAATTAGCCCTCCACATCCTATGTGTGTCAGTAATTCTACCGGTAGTACACTATGGGCTGCTTTTTTACCGATTACAGGGGCATAGAAGAACATAGCAAGCCAGGCAAGGGGATAAAATACGGACAATCCCAAAAGGATGGACGTTATTTTTTTTCTCAAATAGCTCATGTCTGTTAATGCAGTAATGATGACCATGCCCAGTACATAAGCGCCAATTCCACCCGCATGATAATGAGCCCGTTGCACCATCTTCCACATTGTGATGCTATTTTTTTGCGCATTGGGGAAAAGATCGGGATGTAGTGACATACCTGAGTGGATATAATTTTTGAAAAACTCATCGCATACGCCGAACAATATTCCCATGATTATATTCATTAAGAGCATTGAAATGGCGAGTGCAAGGCCGATCTTTACAGGGGAAAGATCGACTCCTGGTTTTATTCCTTTTAGGGGGGTCATAAAAAGCCTTGTTGTGAATACGTGAAAAGATTTATATATTGTTACGAGGTTGTGTTATTCCTACATGCCTGTCATTCCTGGAAAGAGAATCATTCGTATAATCATCCACATTTTATTTAAACGAAGCGTATACGACTGATGTTTATACAAAATACTCTGTCCATTAGTAGTGCGGGGTTATAAAAAATCCTACATCTTGTGTTGTATGTTTCTGTCCATCATGGGTTAGATTGTAAGCATCCCGGTAAAACGAACCATTCACATTTAGAGATTATCCGGCATAATCAATCAGCTAAAGAAGGCCTCCGCCATCAAAAGAGAGAGGGAAGGCCAGCAGGTTTCAGTTTTGCCGAGCTAATTTTCCTTGTCGGGAACAACGTGGATGAGCAAGGGCGCATTCCCGGATGAAACGGAAAGATATTCCGCCGATTTTTCTGACTCAGAGAGCTTGTTGAACAAATCGCGAAACCGGGAGCGAGGCAATGAGTGGGCGATCCGCCGGCAATGCTTTCTGGTAATGGCAACCATATTCACCTCTGAAAGCCGCCCGAAGGCAGCGAGTTAAGACGATGGAGAGCGTGCGTCAGCCGCTGGTATAGCTAACAGTACCACCATAATGCAAATGATAATTAAATCCGGTAAACCCCCCGGCTTTGCCGGGGGACTCCGAAAGGTTTGACCTTTAAGTCAGTCGCGCGAATCTGAAATCTCCGCCAAGAGATGAGGATTCGTGATGAGAGACTATCAGAGCTTAAGCCATACGAAATGGGACTGTAAATATCACGTGGTTTATATCCCTAAACGCCGGAAGCAGCGGTTATATGGTGCGCTGCGGCATGAGTTGGGAAAAATATTCCACGAGCTTGCGAGCCAGAAGGGCTGTCAGATTCTGGAGGGGCATCTGATGCGCGATCATGTCCACATGTGCATCAGCATACCGCCAAAGTACTCGGTATCGACAGTAGTCGGCTATCTGAAGGGAAAAAGTGCGATAGCGATAGCACGACACTTCGGCAGAGGTAAAAACTTCACCGGTGAAGTTTTCTGGGCTCGAGGTTATTTCGTTTCAACCGTTGGTTTGGATGAAGCCACGGTCAGGGCGTACATACGCAACCAGGAGAGAGAAGACGAACGATACGATCAAATGAAACTGAACGTATAGCAGCCGCCCTGGGCGGCTCATGGTTTGTCGGCGCCTTTGAGGCGCTCACCCTAAAGCCTCCGGCTCTGCCGGAGGATACTTACTATTATCAATTGTGACTGGGGCAAAAAAGCCTGTCCTGCACTGTCGGTATCATTGCGGTGGGGGCATCAGCAGTCTGAATAGGGCTGCAGGTTTGCGACCATCGTTTATTTAAACAAAGCGTATGCGGCTGATGTTTATACCAAACACTCTATCCATTAGCCGTGCGGAGTTATAAAAAAGGTTACACCTTGCGTTGCTATTTCTGCTTGTCATTCTATCTGCCGGCGATGGAGGCTGGGTTGGGATATGTCAACCATGGACATTGGCCGGTTGTCAGATGCGCGGTGCAGCCCATAGTCAGGTGACGTTTTCACCAGCGCATGATGAGGCGCCGGCCGGGTGTTTGATGCACGAGTTATCAACGATGCTGCTGTAAAACGGCTCTCGCGAATATTTAACCCAGCCTGTGGGTTAAATAAAAACGGGAGCCAATGAACCCCCGCTTGTATGCGCTGCAGAAACCTTCCGCCGAACTTCCCGCTCGGCGACCGCTGCTGAACCCGCTTCGCCGCGACAGCGGCCAATCGCTCCCTGATGCCTGTGGGCGCTCGCGGTTAACTATCAACGTTCTGCGGGTCTATCTCATCTCCATGAGTGCTAATCAGCTGCGTCAGCGCGATCTGCTCCTGGAATTTTGTCAAAAGAAGCTCGGCGTCCGTTTTCAGAATGTCTTCGGAAGATTCGAGTACGGAATTTATCGCCTTAGAGACGCTGCCGACCAGTTCTGGTACGCCGCCTTCCTTACCGATGGCAAGCATTAAGGCGCTGATCAGTAAAGACTGTGCTTCAACCTGAGCCGCCAGCTGTTTGCTCTGCGCATCCATAGACGAGATTTTCGCGATTATGCTGAGAATGACATTGTTCATGATACTCCTCAAATCAGTAGGGAAAACGGGGCTGCCGATGGCTATCTTCGTTGTTGGTGCGGCGAAATACCCATAGCACATAAATATGCCAGAAAAAATATCGTCAGTGTTAGCGGGGGGAGTGACTTGTGCGAGGGCTGCGCGGATCGCGCCGATGGGATCTGCGCCGGACAGCAGCGGCTGAGAGTATCGGTCACCTACCGGGTGACGGTCATGGCGAGGGGGGCGGGCCTAATCTACCGGCGATAGACCCCGCCTTTAGCGGGAGCGGCGGGTGCCGGCGCGTATCCATATAGACACGCTACCGGCAGGCGCCGTAATGGCGAATAATCTGGCGATGCTACTTGCCTGCCAGCTCGCGGCGAATAATCTCTGCGCCCGCGCTTAAGGCGTTGAGTTTGCCCGTGGCCACCCGGCGAGGCAGGGGAGCCATGCCGCAGTTGGTCGAAGGATAGAGCTTGTCGGCATCGACAAACTGCAGCGCTTTGCGCAGGGTGCCGGCGACTTCTTCCGCCGTCTCAATAGTATGGTTTGCCACGTCGATGGCCCCGACCATCACTTTTTTACCGCGGATCAGCTCAAGCAGATCCATCGGCACGCGCGAGTTGTGGCACTCCAGCGAGATAATATCAATATTAGAGGTCTGCAGTTTAGGGAACGCCTCTTCATATTGGCGCCATTCTGAGCCCAGGGTCTTTTTCCAGTCGGTGTTGGCCTTGATGCCATATCCATAGCAGATATGTACCGCAGTTTCACATTTCAGCCCCTCGATGGCTCGCTCTAACGCGGCGATCCCCCAGTCGTTCACCTCGTCAAAAAAGACGTTAAAGGCGGGCTCATCAAACTGAATAATATCGACGCCGGCCGCTTCCAGCTCTTTCGCTTCCTGGTTGAGAATTTTTGCGAACTCCCAGGCGAGCTTTTCGCGGCTTTTATAGTGGTTATCGTACAGCGTATCGATCATCGTCATCGGGCCAGGCAGGGCCCACTTGATCGGTTGAGCGGTTAGCTGACGTAAAAATCGGGCATCTTCGACGAACACGGGCTTTTGACGCGCCACGGCGCCAACTACCGTCGGCACGCTCGCATCGTAGCGGTTGCGAATTTTAACAACCTCGCGTTTCTCAAAATCTACGCCGCTGAGGTGCTCAATAAACGTGGTGACAAAGTGCTGCCGGGTTTGCTCGCCGTCGCTGACGATGTCAATGCCCGCACGCAGCTGATCCTCCAGGGAGAGACGCAGCGCGTCCTGTTTCCCCTCGACGAGCTCCTCATTGTGCAATTTCCACGGCGACCACAGGGTCTCAGGCTGCGCAAGCCAGGAAGGTTTCGGTAAGCTGCCGGCGGTGGAAGTAGGTAATAATGTTTTCATAATGGATGACCTTTTATTTTCGATTAATCAACGAGGCAGCTAGCAGACCATGGCGCAAGAATATTCTGGTATGGTTTGATGAAATGCTCTTCGGTAAATTTTCCCTGCTCAATTGCCAGACGGCTACGCTCTTCCCGGTCATAAACGATTTTGGTCAATGAATGATCCTGGTTATTCAGGCTGGGCTGATAGTATTGCCCTGCCGCCGAGTTGGCATTGTAAATCTCCGGGCGGTAAATTTTTTGGAAGGTCTCCATCGTGCTGATGGTAGCGATCAGCTCAAGATCGGTGTAATCGCTCAGCAAATCCCCGGTGAAATAAAAGGCCAGAGGCGCCGCGCTATTTTTAGGCATGAAATAGCGAACCGCTAAGCCCATTTTGCCAAAATACTCTTCGGTCAAAGATGAACCATTTTGCTGGTATTCGATGCCTAATACCGGATGCTGGTTGCCGGTCCGCTGATAGGTGTCTTTACTTGAAATACTTAAACAGATGACCGGCGGCTTTTTAAAGTTCTCGGTATACCCGGCGGATCTAACAAACTGTTTAAAAATATTGCCATGCAGGACGCCAAAGTTTTCCGGGATGCTGAACTGCGGCTGGTTCTTATTGTGTTCTAACAGCACGACGCTGAAGTCGTAATCTCTTACGTAGGAGGAGAAGTTATTTCCTACAATACCGTCAAGGCGCTGCTGCGTCTTTTTATCAATAATATTGGTTTTTAAGATTTCGATTGCCGGGAAGGTTTCGCCATTGGCGTCGAGCTTCATTTCGACTGAAATAATTTCAAGTTCGACCGCGTAACGATCGCCTTTAGGGTTATCCCAATGCGCCAGCGTATTGAAACGATTATTAATCATCACCAGGGTATTGCGCAGATTCTGCTGACGGTCTTTCCCTCTGGCTAAATTCGCGAAGTTGGTGGTAATACGCGTATTTTCTGAAGGGTTATAGTTTTCATCGAAAAGCGTGCTCTTAACCGTAAACGTAAAGTCTTTATTCATCGCGATCTTGTATCCCAGGTTCTGACATGAAAACTGAATTTGCGGGGTGATTTTCCAGCAGCGGCTGGTTTTCTCATCCGCCACTCTTCATGTTGTCAATAAGTTAATATTGTGTATTTTATGCCAGAGGCGTTGGATGAGTGAAAGCGACTTAATTTCATTACAACATGAGCCATCTTCATGATCCGGGGTACGGCCGAGGGCATCGTCGCCGCGTACGGCCGAGGATTAAAGATTTCCCCCGCCAATCGACGGGGAAAGGGGCGCTGCGCCGGAGATTAGCTTTCGCAGAAGCGCAGCCGGTTGCCAAAGGGATCGTGAACCTCAAGGGTTTTTCCCCAATCCTGGCGCACGATGTCCGGCCGTCCGTAACCGTAATTTTTGTGCTTTAGCTCATCCCTGAATAATTCAATGTTGCGCATCGGTATAAAAATTGTCGCACCCGGGCTGGCGTCGCCGTGATGTTCAGAGAGGTGCAGCTGCAGGCCGTTTCGGCCGATTCCCATATAAAGAGGAAGGTCTGGCGCAAAGCGGTGTTCAAATTCAACGCTGAAGGCGAGGAAATCCACATAGAATTCGCGCGCCTTGCGCTCGTCAAACATGCGTAAAATCGGGATGCTTTTCTCAAAAGAGACGCCTGCGGGAGCCGCCGGCCGCTCTAACCGTGCCGATGCCGTATTCCAGTCCTTATAGCCCAGCTGCTGCGCGACGATTTCAAGCGCGGAAGTGTGGGGAAGAGTGAGGTTGCGCGACTCCAGCGAGTTGCGCAGTTTTGTGGCCATAACCTTTGCCTGCTCGATCGAAAACATTATTTCTCCTGTCGTCAGGGTATGCTGGCGCTCGCATTACCAAACCCCGATCGTCACAAGATGTGAGCTAAGCAACGTGGGTTAATGACGCGCTTTCACCTTTTCCTTACGGAAGCGAGCGGCGGGCAGCGCGGGCCAAAGAGTAAAGTATATAATCGCCGCCAATGACGCAAGCCCGATGCGGGACGAAAGAAACCCGTCGCCAGCGGCGCCGGCAGCCTGGTACATCGGCAAAATTTACGGGTATAATCCCACGCATTATTCAACGGGTTCAGAAGCGAAAATGACAAAACTTACCTTACAAGAGCAGATGCTAAAAGCGGGTCTGGTGACCAGCAAGAAAATAGCTAAAGTCGAAAGAACGGCCAAAAAATCACGCGTTCAGGCGCGTGAGGCGAGAGAGGCGGTGGAGGAAAACAAAAAGGCGCAGCTTGAGCGCGATAAGCTGCTCAGCGAACAGCAAAAGCAGGCCGCGCTGGCTAAAGAGTACAAAGCGCAGGTGAAGCAGACTGATTGAAATGAATCGAATCAGCGTCGCAAGAGGCAGTATCGATTTTAACTTCACCGATAACAATTTGATTAAAAAAATCGTGGTCGATAAGCCGACCCACGCCCAGCTGATTAGCGGCCGCCTCGCCATCGCGCGCCTGATCGCTGAGGGCAGCGGCGAGAGTGAATACGCGATTATCCCCGCCGTCGTCGCGGATAAAATTGCCCAGCGCGACGCCAGCAGCATTGTCCTAAACAGCGCGCTGAGTCAGGAAGAGCAGGATGAAGACGATCCGTATGCCGACTTCAAAGTGCCTGATGATTTGATGTGGTAAGTCCGCTTTTGCCGCTGTGTCAGATGAAAAATTCTGCTGAATTTTTCATCTGGCTTTTCAGTTCAAGGCGGATAGCTTCTGGCAAACACGGGCCTGGCGCAAAGCGCTGCGCCATGCGCAAACGGGGGCTTTGGTCCAGGGCCCGCCTGCAGGATTTTAGACCTTAAGCATTTTTACCGTGGCATCGACGTCTATTTCATCCTCCGAGAAGATGAGCGTCGTGCCCTGGAAGGTGGTAATCGCCAGCTTCTTCAGCGCGCGCATTTCACCCGGCGCTGTGGCAGTCTTCGGCCGGATACTGCCCATCAGCGCCCCCACGGAGAGCACCGCATTTTCTTTATCAATACGGATATCGGCGGGTACTTCTTCGCTGTAGACCAGGTAAGATTTGATTGACGTGAGCTTAATGCGCTCGCCGGCGATATAGATATATTTGCTTTCCGGGACCACCTTCACCGCATAGGCTGACAGGCCCTTGTTATTGGTCGTGGGCTCAAAAGTCACCGCCGCATCTTTCTTAATCAGCTCCGGATTGGCGACCTTAATCACATGAAAATAGCGGTTATCGCCATTTTCATCTTTGATAAATCCAAAACCTTTATCTTTAAACCAGGTTGTGATTGTTCCGTTCATCGCCATTACCGCCTACTTAATCGTTTATCTACTGAGTTTTTGCAGCGCGCAGTGTAAAACACAATCCCTGCGCAGACTACGTCTTTGCTTTAAGTCTGGATGATAAATTTCAGCTACGCGAGCAGGCGGCGGCCGGCTAACGACGAATCAGCCGCGGCCTGGCTCATTGAGCGCGGATTGACGAGCGCAGGCGTCGTTCAGGGAATGAGCTTCATCTGGCGAAACTGGGTAAACAGCCGATCGAACATCTGCTCGGTTTCACGGTAAACATGGAAGCCGGCGCGGCGTATTTTGCTGCCATCGGCGAACATGTCGTAGTCCCAGCTGAAAACAAAATCGACGAACTCCCAGCCGGTAATTTTGCCAATATCGCTCTCCCTGAGCTGATATTTCGCCGCCATTGTTTGCCAGACGGCCGCTTTATCCGCCATCACCTCCCGCAGCGACATCGGCAGGGGCGGGGCGACCGGCAGATCGAACCAGGCCGCAATCCGGGGCCACATCTCCTGCCAGCGGAACAGATCGCCGTTATTGACGTTGAACGCCTGGTTCTCCGCCGCCTCGCTGGTGGCCGCCCACAGCGTCGCCTGGGCCAGCAGGCCGGAGTCGGTCATCTCAATCAGGCTATGCCAGGCGCCCGGCTTACCGGGGAAGCGCAGCGGAACGTTCAGCTCCTTGCAAATAGCCGCGTAGACCGCCAGCGACAGGGCGAGATTCATCGGATTGCCGGTCGATAGCCCGCCCACGACCGACGGGCGTAACGCCGTCCAGCGCCAGCTTTTCCCGGTCTGCCGCTCCTCCAGCAGCCTCTGCTGGGTAACGTTGAACTCCGGCGGCATATGCCCGGCATCGCTTTCGCGCGCCGGGGTCTTAAACGGGCCAAGATGCGCGCCGTAGACCTTATAGCCCTGCATCAGGCTGACGTGCGCCAGCCCGGGGGACTGCTCGGCGGCGCTGAGCGCGTTATCCAGCATATTGAGGTTCGGCTCAACCAGCCCGGCCCAGCTAGCGGCGTGCTGGTAGGCGGCATAAAACAAATGGCTGACCGGCAGATCCGCCAGCGCCGCCATCGTCGCCTTCCGGTCATGCAGATCCACCGCCAGGTAGCGCACGCCTGGGCGGGAGGCGCCTCCGCGTCGCGACAGCCCGATGACCTGCCAGCCGCAACGCGCCAGCTCATCGATAAGCCTGCTTCCGGCGACGCCGTTGGCGCCGGCCACCGCGGCCAGGCGGGGATGTTGTTGAGTTTTCATACTGAGTTCCTCTGTGCGGGTCGAAAGTGAAACCAGAGCATGATTCATTAGCGATAAAGGCAGAAGAGCGGAATATGTAATAAGATTAATAACAAAATCTTTGAGGTGAAAAGAGTGAACAAGCTCAAAGCGATGGCAGTTTTTATCCGGGTGGCCGAAACCGGCAATCTCTCCGCCGCCGCCCGCAGCCTGGGGCTGACCCAGCCGGCGGTCAGCCAGCAGGTCATGGCCCTCGAACAGAGCCTCGGCGTGGCGTTATTGTTGCGCACCACCCGTTCGGTGACCCTCACCGAGCCGGGGGAGCGCTACTATCAGCAGATCCGTCCGATCCTCGATGCGTTGACGGAAACTGAAGAGACGCTGCTTGAACAGCAGCAGAAGCTTAGCGGAACGCTGCGCGTGCAGGCGCCGACGGGGATTGGTCAGCATCTCCTGACGCCGGTCGTTATCGCCTTTCAGCGGCAAAATCCGCAGCTCAGCGTCGAGCTGATGCTGGAGGACCGGCTTGCCGATGTGGTGAGCGAGGGGGTCGATCTGGCGATCCGCCTCGGAGAGCCCGCTGGCCTCAGCCAGGTCGTCAGACGGCTGGCTAGCGTTCAGCGTGTGCTGGTGGCCGCGCCGCATTATCTGCAGCAGGTGGGGACTCCGGTGCGGCTGTCGGAGCTGGCGCAGCACCGGACGCTGCGCTACAGCGGTCTGGCCGCCGGGGACGACCTGACGCTGGAAGGGCCGGGTGGAACCGAGAGCGTGCGCCTGAACGCGGTTTTCCGCGCCAACAATAGCTTCTCGCTTATTGCCGCTCTGGAAGCGGGAGGCGGCATCGGCGGCATACAGCAGCCGCTGGTGGCTCGGCAGCTGGCGCAGGGAACGCTGATTCAGGTGCTGCCGGACTACCGCTGGCAGCCGCTTGGGCTGTACGCGCTCTATCCCACCCGACGCTTTATTCCGCTGAAGGCGCGAATGCTCACCGAGGCCATTATCAGCGGAATAAGCAACGTCAGCGGAATAGCAATGTCTCCGTCCCTGGGCCCTCGCGAAGAATAGCGGGTCGAATTCAGTTGGCTTTAAGCATCCCGAAGCTGACGATCCGCGAGCGGCCAAGCTCTTTTGCCCGATACAGCGCGGCATCGGCGGCGCGCAGCAGGCTGTCGCTTTGCGTATGCTGCGGGAAGCTGGCGATCCCGATAGAGACATCAACCTGACCCATTTCGCTCAGGCCGTAGCGCAGCGTCGTATTGCGGACGTGGTTGTAAATATCCTCGGCGCACGCCAGCGCCGACTCTTCGTCGGTCCCGGGGAGGAGGACTAAAAACTCTTCGCCGCCGTAGCGGAAGGCCATGCCGATATCACGCACCGCGCGCTGAACGACGGTTGCCACGTTTTTAATCACCAGATCGCCCGCTTCGTGACCATACCTGTCGTTAATCGCCTTGAAGTGATCGATATCGATCATCAGGCAGCTCAGCGGCGTGCCGTTGCGCATCGCCAGATTCATCTGGGTATGCAGGGCGTCTTCAAGATGGTGACGGTTGCGCAGCCCGGTCAGCGAATCGAAAAGCGCCTTTTCCTGCAGCGCGTTGCGCAGGCGCTGGTTCGCCAGCGCCAGGCCCAGCGCTTCGGCCATCAGACTCAAGGTAGGCGCGCGACGGGGCGGTGGCGGGAGTAACGTTTCTGAAGGAGAGCAGGCCAATGGCTTCCCCCTGGGCAATCAGCGGAATGCAAAGCGACCACTCCGCGCTCGACTTTGGCAGATGGTAGCAGGCAATATCCGGCTCGCCGTTGACCGGAGGATGGCTCTGCCCGCGGCGCACGGCCCAGCAGTTATCCGGATGAAAGATGTCCGGTTCATCCGGCGGCGAGAGCCAGCTGGCGACGCAGCGCATCTGCCAGGGATCGAGGTCGAGAATATAGAGCCGCCCGGGGATCTCCGGCGCGATATTGGGCGCGAAAAGCTCGGCGACCTTAACCACGTCCTCGAAAGATTCGCATCCCTGCAGACGCTGGGTCATCCGCGCCAGCAGCTCGCGGATCGCCCAGTCGGCGTCGCGCTCCTGTTCAAGACGCTGGCGCGCCAGGCCGTTCTCGCGGAAAATGCGGATCGCCTGCGCCATATCGCCAATCTCATCAATCTGGGTGAAGTTCGGCGCTTCGACCGCATAGTCCTGCGAGGCGAGCCTTTGCACGACATCGCTCAGGCGTACCACCGGATACAGCACCCGGCGTTGCAGAATAAAACCCAGCACAAACAGGAACATCAGCGCCGTCAGCCCGACCATCAGCTCGGACAGGCTGCGCCAGGTATGGGACTTCTCGGTGGCCTGCACTATAGCGCCGTTGGCCCGGCCTTCCAGCAGCTGGCGGAAGTGGTCGATCTGCGTCTGAACCCGATCCAGCTCCTGCTCGTAAGGCTTACCGTATAGCAGGCCGATCGCCTCTTTATCCTCACCGCGGGCGATATTAGCCAGCGCCGTCTGCTGCTCGTCCTGCAGCTCGTCGGCAATGCGTAAACCCTCGTGCAGCAGCGCCAGCTCCTGGGACGTTGCGCCGCTATCCTTAAGCTTTCCTAGCCGACGTTCGATGGAGGTCATCGCCTGGGCCTGCTGACGATACTCCGCTAAGACGTCCGGGTTTTTATTGATGACGTAGGCTCGCGCGAGGTCTGAAAGCTCCCAGGCGTCTGATTCAACTTCCTCGGTTAGCTGGTCGAAAATTTGGCGCTGCTGCACCGCCTAGCGTTCGGCAGTATCCGCGTTGGAGGCCATCAGCATAGCGATGCCGGAGGCGAGGGTCAGGGCGACGGTGATACCGTAGGCCCAGTTGGTCATGGTGGCGATTCTCACCGGTGATTTCCTTGCGTGCAGATGAATTTATAACGTTATTTTTATTATGGGCCCCGTCCTGTCCGCAGGCTGCCGGCAGGTCACGGTGGCGACCGGTCGCGTTTTTTACCGATGATTTCGCGATGGAGCGTATCGGCATGCTGGCGCAAAACGGCAAAAACATTCGCATCCAGCGCGCCATTTATAACATCGTTTTCAATTAGCCGTAATGCCTGCTGATAGCTCATCGCCTGGCGATAGGGGCGATTTTCGGTCAGCGCGGTAAAAATATCGGCGATGGCGATGATTCTGTCCGGCAGCTGTAGATAGTCTTCGTTCAGATGCAGCGGATACCCGCTGCCGTCGAGCTTTTCATGATGGTTGGCGGCCCAGTTAATAATCTCGCCAAGCTCGCTAAAGGCGCTGAGGAGCTCGCCGGTCATATAGCTATGTTCGCGCACCAGCAGCCGCTCTGCGGGGGCGAGCTCCCCCTGTTTCTCCAGAATATCCAGCGGGATAAAGATCTTGCCGATATCGTGCAGGTAGCCGGCGGCCTCGATTTTCTTGCACTGTTCTGCCGGTAGATCCATATAGCGCGCCAGCTGCCAGGATATTTCGCCGACCATAATACTGTGGCTGGCGGTGAAGCTGCTGTAGGTATCAACGATTTTGGCAATCAATAAGCAGATATCCTTCAGGCCGTCGATATCGATGTACAGATCGTTAATTGGGCCGATAATTTCCAGCATCCGCTGGATATGACCGGGATTAAGATGCAGCCAGAAGTGCTCCTTTTTCGCCAGCTGGCACAGGGTATGACACAGCGGCGGGTCCAGCTCCTGATGCAGGGCGCGGAATTTATCAATAATAGTGCCGGTCTGATACTCGATCGGGGCGGCATCAGCGGAGAGCAGGCGTTCGAAGGCATCGGCAAAACAGACAATATGCTCGTCGAGGCTGCCTTTATAGTCCGCGCTGAGGTGGTGGTGACGAATAATGGGCAGGAGCGGCGCCAGGGTGGCGAGACCGCTAAGCATTTCCGCCCCTCGCTGCTGGTGGGGATCGTGAAGGTTATCAATCGCATTGAGCGAGGTAATCATCCGCTTGTCCCCCAGCACGCCGATGTCGTGCAGCAGCGCGGCGCAAAAGATGGTCTGCTGCCGCTGACGCGGCAGCCGTAGCGCCAGCGAGAGCTCAAGGGCGATAAGGGCCGTTCGCTGCATATGCAGGTGGAGTTCGGGATTGATTATCTGTATGACGCGAGTGGTAAGCATCAATGCTGATTTTAAGGCGAGACGCATCGTTTTTCCCTCTTCGCGATATCCACATAAAATAGGTCGATTCCGGCCGTTAGTGTATTGATAATTTAATAGCAACGCGTCTGAGGCGGGACAACTAAAAATAATAAACGGTTGGTCCGGCGGCGGTTTCATCGTCTGGCGCGCCCATCCCGAGGGCGTCGCTGCCGCAAATCTGGGTGAATGATCAATGAAAAAGCCTTTGTTGCCAGCCAGTTAAGCATTTTGCCTGTAAAAAGAAAATAAATAGTGGCAGGCCGTTTGCGTTAACTCACCGCCCGTTTGATAAATAGCTATTCTGGGGATGAGTAAATATGAATTTTAGAGCATGACTTGCGATTGCGTTACTGACGATGCGTTCCCTGGCCGCTCGCGCAGCATAGCCAACATACTCACTCCACAATGGCGGGAAGCGCCGCCCGTCCCGCCGATAGCAACCAGCAGCATCGCCGCCTCAGGCCGAGGCGGCGAAAGGACTTCGTCAGAATTTCAGCGATCCCTGCAGGTACAGGGTGCGCGGCTGACCGGCGTAAATGCCTTTGTTGTTATCGTCGTATGAACGGGTGTAGTACTCGTGATCGAAGATATTCTTCACCCCGACCGCGAGGTTGAGGTTGGCCATCTGCGGACCAAAATCGTAGGCCACGCGCGCGCCCCACAGCATAAAGCCCGAAATGCGGCCGGTGCTGCCGTCGGCGCTCTCCGCAACGGTGTTGGCGTTGTCGGCAAACTGGCTGGACTGGAAATCGCTATTGAGGTTGAAGGTCCAGCTGCCCGGCTTATAGTCGACGCCCAGAGTGCCTTTATGCTTCGGCGAGAACGGGACCTGATTGCCGTAGGTGTCGCCTTTTTCGCGGATTTCGGCGTTAACGTACGCGTAGCTGGCGTACACCGCCAGGTTGTCGAGGCGCGGCGAGAGATCGCCAAGATCGTAGCGTGCCTGGGTCTCCAGCCCGCTATGGCGGGTTTTACCGCGCGCGGTAACGGTATCGTTGGTCTGGTTGGAGTCGTACTGATTATTGAAATTAATCAGGAACAGGCCCATTTCCGCGCTCAGCGCGCCGTTGTCGTAGCGGCTGCCGATTTCCCAGGTGCGGGCCTTTTCCGGCTCCACGTTGCCGCTCTCCACGGCCTTGCCAATTTGGCTGTACTGTACGGTGCCGAATGAGCCTTCGGTATTCGCATAAAGATTCCAGCTGTCGGTGAGATGATAAAGCACGTTCAGCGCCGGCAGCGGGGCGTTGTAGCTGACCTGCTCGCGGCTGCCCTTCAGGTTATTATCCTGATAAGACTTAATATGCTCGAAGCGCATGCCCGGGGTGATCGTCCAGTCGCCGATATCAATCCGGTCGTCGATATACCAGGCGTGGGCTTCGGTACCGGAACGGGTATCGCGATCGTAGGGGCTGGCGGTGCCCGGCAGCTCGCCGCTGGCGGTGGTGGTGTAGTAGCGCATCTCATGGGTGGATTCATTCACGTAGCGATAGCCGACGCCCACTTCATGCGCGGTAGATCCGAGCGTAAAGCTCTGACTGTAGCGCGGCTCGATCCCGCGTACCCAGTATTCGCGCGGCGAGAGCGTAATGCGCTTGCCCTGCTCAAGGTAGCCGCTGCGCAGCGTATGGGTATAGAAGCCCTGAATATTGAACTTATGCAGGGCGTCCGGCTGAAACTGATAGCCGAGGCTGGCGAGCTGGCGGCGTCCCCAGAAGCGGTCGTACGGGCGGGTAGACTGCCAGCGGTCGGCATTATAATCGGCGCGGGAGAGCCCGCCGGGCATGTCGGCCTCGCCGTCATAATATTGCAGCAGGCTGTTAAAGGTATGCACCTCGTTGGGCGCATATTTACTTTTCAGCATCACGTCGTCAATGCGGGTAGCGCTATGTTCGCGCCAGTCGCTGCCACGGGTGCCGGAATAGAGCAGCGCGGAGCCGAAGCCGTTATCCGCCGTGCCGCCAATCAGCAGGTTGTGCGTCTCCTTGGGATTGTTCTGCGAGGAAGTTGGGCTCAGCTGGCCTTCGATGCCGCCCTCGATGCCAAAATCCTGCGGAATAGCGCGGGTGACGAAGTTTACGACGCCGCCGACGCTCTGCGGCCCGTAGCGCACGGCGCCCGCGCCGCGAACAACGTCCACGGCATCCATATTGCCCAGCGATACCGGCGCCAGCGACAGCTGGGGCTGGCCGTAGGGGGCGAAGGGCACCGGGATACCGTCCATCAGCACCGTGGAGCGGCTGGCCAGGCGCGGGTTGAGACCGCGAATGCCAAAGTTCATCGCCAGGTCGTGGCTGCCGGTGCCGGTGTTATCCGGGGCGTTGACTCCCGGGATGCGGTTCAGCACCTCGCGCATGGCGGCGGCGCCGGTTTTGGCAAACTCGTCGCGGCGGATGACGTCCCGGGCGCCGGCGTGTTCAAACACGTCGTTTTCCCGCGCGTCGCCGAGCCAGTCGCCGACAACCGTCAGCGTCGCCTCATTGGCAACGGGGGCGGGCTCCAGCGTCCAGGCGTTATGACCCAGGGATTTGAGCCGCAGGCCGCTGCCGTTCAGCAGCGTCTGCAGGCCATCCTCAACGTCGTAGCTGCCGTGCAGGCCGTCGCTGTGCTTGCCCCGCGTCAGGTTAGCATCGGCGGCGAGGGTGATGCCGCTGCGGGCGGCGTACTGATTGAGCGCGGTATCTAAATCTCCGGCGGCGATATCAAACTGCGCGGCGGCAAAGACCGGCGCGGCGGCCAGTGCCGCCAGCGGCAGCAGGCTTAAACGGATTGCCATCACCAGAGGCATTGGTTTGCGTAGAACGCGTAAAGGCGTCATCTGATCTCCACGATTGTTTTGGTTGTTTTCACCTGTTAAGTCGAGCGAGCAGGGGAAAAGGGACAATGGAGAATGAGAATTTTTGTATTTTTTCTCAGGCGGGGACGACGGTGACCCAGTAGCGGGTGGCAACCTGCAGTTTTACCGGCAGCGTTTGCGTAATAACCTGCAAAATCTTTTCGGTGTCGTCCAGCGGGAAGGTGCCGCTCAGGCGTAAATCGGCAACCCGGGGATCGCAGCGCAGAATGCCGGGGCGATAGCGCGACAGCGTGGCGATAACCTCCCGCAGGGGGCGGTCGCGAAAGCTGAGCACGCCCTCGGTCCAGCTATCTTCACCGGTGCTCAGCGTCTGTATCGGGGAGAAGGCTTCGGCGCTAAAGCGCAGGCTTTCACCGGCCTCGACCCGCTGGATCTCGCCGTGCGCGAGACGCACCTCGACGGCGTGCTGCTGCACCGCCAGGCGGGTCTCATCGGCAAACTGGCGAACGGTAAACTCCGTGCCCAAAGCGGTGAGGTTCCCGTCGCGGGTCTGTACGCGGAACGGCCGCTGGAGAGCGTCGTGGGCGGTGCGAATGGCAATTTCGCCGTAGCGCAGGCGCACCAGGCGCTGCCGCGCGTCGAAATAGACGTCGGCGGCGCTGTCGGTGTTCAGGGTCAGAACCGAGCCGTCCGCCAGCGTCTGGCGACGCGTCATCCCCCTGGCCGTGCGGTAGTCGGCGCGAAGCCCCTCCGCCAGCTCGCTGCTCCACAGCCGCCAGCCTCCGCCGGCGATCGCCAGCAGCATCAATCCTTTCAGCACCTGGCGGCGGGCTGCCCGACCATCGTTGAGAGCCCGGCTGGCGAGCGCGCCCGGAAGGTGGCCCATCTGCTGACGCAGGTTTTCGACCTGCTGCCAGGCCCAGCGGTGGTCAAGATCCTGCTCGTACCACTGCCGCCAGCGGGCTTCCTGCTGCGGGCTGGGGCGGCCGTCGCTTAGCAGGGCATACCAGTGGGAGGCCGAGCGCAGGGCCCGGCGACGGGAGTCGGTCAGCTTTCCGCTCACAGCCCGTTCTCCAGGCGAAAAATCAGGCAGTGCTCGGTCGCTTTGGCGACATATTTTTTCACCGAACTGACGGAAACCGTCAGGCGTACGGCGATTTCGGCGTAGGTCAGACCTTCCAGCCTGGGAGAGCAAAAACGCCTCCCGCGCCTTCTGGCTCAGGCCGTCCAGCATCGCGTCGATCTGCTGCAGCGTTTCCAGTCTGAATTTGCTGCAGTTCGGCGGAGGGCGCCAGCGCCTCCGGGATCTGGGCAATCAGCTCCAGCCAGGCGCGCTCCAGCGCATTGCGGCGAAACAGATCGATCATCACCCGCTTCGCGATGGTGCACAGGAAGGATTTCGGATCGCGGATAGTCGTTAAGGCTTCGCCGCCCATCAGCCGCATAAAGGTGTCCTGAGCGACGTCATCGGCGTCGAAAGAGGATTGCAGCCTGCCGGTTAGCCACTTTTTCAGCCAACCGTGATGGGCGTGATACAGCGAAGCAAGCGTCAGCGGTGCGGCGGTGGCGGAAAGTGAGGACATGGCCGGATTTCAGGAAAAATGGAACGATAGCGCACATGTTAATATGAGAATGTTTCTCATTACAATTAAAACGCAGCGCCAGGTTCGCATTCAGGCCGGGTAGTCACCTTAAGTAATTGTTACCCATTACAATTGATTTTAACGCCGTAGGGTCAAATACAAATAAAAGTCATTATCAATGTTCCCTCGTCAAAGATAATGATGTATTTATAATGCATCTTATAAGTCATGAGGTGCTGCAGATGAATGCGAGTGAAAAGGCCGGACACACATTTTTAGCCAGTCTGGGAAAAACCCGGCTGCGGCCCGGCGGCGTAGAGGCGACGGAGTGGTTGTTCCGTCAGGCCGATTTGTCCGCCGACAGTACGGTGCTGGAGGTGGCCTGTAATATGGGGACCACCTCCATCGAGCTGGCAAAAAGATTTGGCTGCCGGGTGTACGCTATCGATATGGATAAAGACGCGCTGGCAAAGGCCCGACAAAATAGCGTTCTTGAAGGGGTGGATAATAAGGTTCTGGTGATGGAGGCTAACGCCACGAGCCTGCCGTTCCCCGACGCCACCTTTGACGTGGTGATTAATGAGGCGATGCTGACGATGTATGCCGATAAAGCCAAAGCGAAGCTGGTGGCGGAATATTATCGCGTGCTCAAACCCGGCGGCCGTCTGCTGACCCACGATATTATGTACACTCAGCAGACGCTGGGGGAGGGGGAGCGCATGGAACTGCAAGGAGTGGTCAAGTCTCACGTCAGCCCGATGAGCCAGGCGCGCTGGCGGTCGCTGTTTGAAGAGGCGGGGTTTGACGCCGTGAGTTGCCACTCGGGGCCGATGTCGCTGATGTCGGCGCGGGGGCTGATAAAAGACGAAGGTTTCAGCCAGGCCCTGAGAATCATCTGTAATGGCCTGCTTAAGCGGGAGAATCGTCCACGTTTTCTGGCGATGATGCGTTTTTTCCGGCGTCAGCGCCGGCAGCTGAATTTTATTGCCTGCTGTTCGGCGAAAGGTATTGCGGTACATAAATAATGCGTAATAAGCGTTCGAAATAAAAGCAACCATATATATCTGTCATTATTTGTCAGGAAGATAAAATAAGCCGAGTCTTATTTTTTCGCTCCTCGCCGGCGGTAAATTATTTTTCCAGTATGAACGCGAGAACTTATTCTCCCCACTGCCGCCGGCGGCTCCACGGTTGATTCCGCGGCGCCGTGGTCTGCGTCATTATTAAGCAGCGTCCGGGGCCGGCTGAAGGCGCGGGCAGCGGGCCTTTGCCGTGCGGCGACGGTGCAGGAAACGGCAGGGGAAAGGGGGCTTCAGCAGGCGCAAGTTTGGCGTTTGTATAAATGAATAGCATGAAAATTATTTTACAGATGAATATTCTTAATTAATTCTTTATTTTTAATTTACATTTTGTAACAAGTGTGCTGGCATTATGTTTTTTTCCCCTCCCTGCTCGTTTTTACTTGCCCGAGTGAATTTAGGCAGATTACTATTGTCGTACTAGCTATATGTACCGCCTAACGACTGATGAAAGGAATCGTTTTTTCCTTAAGCGTTACTTCATTTTGGATGTTTACAGGAAAATCATGTATTCCGCTTTTGATAAGAGTCTTTTGCACCCCCGCACCTGGGGGACCTGGTTTGGTCTGGCCATTCTCTGGTCAATCGTGCAATTACCCTATCCGCTCTTACACAGCATCGGCACCAGCGCTGGTAAGGTCTCGCGACGCTTCCTCAAGCGCCGGGAGCATATTGCCAGAAGAAACCTTGAGTCTGTTTCCCCGAGATGTCTGCCGAAGCGAGAGAAAAGCTGATCGAGCAGAACTTTATGTCGCTGGGTATGGGGCTAATTGAGACCGGCATGGCGTGGTTCTGGAGCGATGAGCGCGTCAGGAAATGGTTTGACGTAGAAGGTCTCCATAATCTCGAAAAGGCCATGAATGCTGGCAAGGGCGTCATGGCGGTCGGCGTGCACTTTATTTCTCTTGAGCTTGGCGGCCGTACTATGGGCCTCTGCCGGCCGATGATGGCGACCTATCGTCCGCACAACAGCCCGCTGATGGAGTGGGTGCAGACCCGCGGACGCCTGCGCTCGAATAAAGCGATGATCGATCGGCGTAATTTATCCGGCCTGGTGCACGCCCTGAAAGCCGGCGAGGCGGTGTGGTTTGCCCCCGATCAGGATTACGGCCCGAAGGGCAGCGTCTTTGCCCCGTTTTTCTCTGTGCCTCAGGCCGCAACGACCAACGGCACCTACGTCCTGTCGCGCCTTTCCGGCGCCAAAATGCTGACCATCAGCATGGTGCGTAAAGCGAACGGCCAGGGCTACACCTTATATATCAGCGACACGCTGGACGATTATCCAGGCGAAGATAAACAGGAAGCGGCCGGCTACATCAACAGGGTCATCGAGAGAGAGATTCTGCGCGCGCCTGAGCAATATCTGTGGGTTCACCGGCGTTTCAAAACGCGCCCGCTGGGCGAAGGTTCTTTGTACTAAGCCAACGGCACCGTAAGCCCTTTCAAAATCACGTTAGTTGCGTTAACGTGAGCGCGATCATATTTTTTGTTGAACGCGAAGGAGTGCAGTGTGTTCGCTGAGTTTGGTGTTTTGAACTATTTGACCTACCTGGTCGGGGCTATTTTTATCATTCTGGTGCCTGGGCCAAATACTTTTTTTGTCCTCAAAACCGGCATCGCGCACGGCATCAGAAAGGGCTATCTGGCGGCGGCCGGTGTGTTTATCGGCGATGCGGTGCTGATGCTGCTGGCCTTTGCCGGCGTCGCGACGCTGATTAAGACGACGCCGGTGCTGTTCAATATCGTGCGCTACCTCGGGGCCATCTACCTGCTGTGGCTGGGCGGGAAAATGCTCTACGCGGTGCTGACGCAGCGGGAAGGGCATACCGATACCCATGCCGAGCCGGCGAGCGCGATCCTCAAGCGTTCGCTGACCCTCAGCCTGACCAACCCGAAAGCGATCCTGTTTTATGTCTCGTTTTTCGTCCAGTTTATCGACGTTAGCGCGAAGACGCCGGGCCTGGCCTTCTTTATTCTGGCGCTGACCCTGGAAGTGATTAGCTTTATGTACATGAGCTTCTTAATTGTTTCCGGCTCGTTCGTTACGCGCTACGTTAGAACGAAAAAGAAGCTCGCCAAAATTGGCAACAGCCTGATTGGCCTGGTCTTTGTCGGCTTTGCCGCGCGCCTGGCGACGCTGCAGTCGTAGTCGGTCGGCCGGTATCGTTGAGCCGGCCTGGCAGCGATAATCTCTGGGTTGTAACAAAAGCCCTTCAATTTTAATTGCATTGGTGTTACATATACAGCCGATTATCGGTCAGATAAAAGGGAACTCGGATGATTCTGCATAAGCTCATCAGCAATAAAAACAGTAAGAAATTTTTCTTGTCGATAGCGGTGGTGTTTGCCATCGCGCTTGCCGTCGTTGGACGCGCGACCTTTGGCGGCGTGGTGAGCGAGTACAATATGCCGTACTCCGAATGGACAACCTCGATGTTCTTCCTGCAGGGGGCGATGGTGACGGTCTACAGCATCGTGTTTACGCTGCTTTTCGCCATTCCGCTGGGCTTCGTCTTTTTAGGTTCTGACCGCCAGGACTAAATAAAACAAGGCGAACCTGCGTTCGCCTTGATCCGCCTTTTTTCACCAGCCTCTGCCGTCGTAATGATGGTGGTGGTGTCTGTGATGATAGCCATCATCAACAATGCATCCCGATAACAGCGTGCATAACGCAAGCAGCAACGACAACACGATCGGTTTTTTCATTTCTCACTTCTCCGTTAGTCCGCCGTCCGCCCGCGACTGGCGGCGGTTTCGGCTGGTGAAGTGAGTGTATCGCGTTAAGTTATTGAGTGGATAAGACAACTCTGCAATTCAGGCGCGGCGGCAACCGGCGATTACCACCAGCCAAACTGCGCGCCAGCCAGCGCGATAGCGGCGATGATAATCATCAGGATAGTGCTTTTTTTCACGACGAACCGCCCGGCGCCGCGTATCCGCCAACAAAAAACCAGCCAAGAAAAATGACCGCGATAATAAAAATTACTATCGGGAAAAGAATACCCAATCTCATTGTGTTGTCCCTAAGCCTGCAAGTGATGTCCACTATCATACTGGAAATTCCGACAGATTAGTCAATATTCAGGAAGGTCTCTTTGCGGCGCGACTTTTTATCCTGATACATCGCATCGTCGGCGGCCCGCAGCGCGCTCTCCATATCCATGCTCTGCGGATTGACGTCGATCGCCCCGAAGCTGGCGCCAGGATAGCTAATCTGATGCCCGCCCAGGAAGTATATCCCGGCGATTTCCTTACGCAGAGCGGCGATAACGATCGCCAAGCATTATCGCCGGTAAAGCAGGCTGAAACGGCTATCAGCGAAAAGTAAACATAGATACAACAAATTTAACACATTAGCGGAGGGAATACCTGCGGTCGCAGCGGGGGAAAAAGCCCCGTCGGGGGCGACGGGGAAAACTCATTGATTATGGAATGATCTGTTCTCTGGTCAATTCGAGAACAAGCGCTACTCTACGGCGCAAAAGTGTAGTTAAAATGGAGAAACCGTGAAGAATCAGGGCTGCCATAGCGGCTTTGATCAACAAAAGGAGTCAACATGAAGTGGATGACCATACTACTGCCTCTGGCGCTGGCCGGATGCGCGAAGCCGCCGCCGCCGCAGGACGCTCCGCCGCCGCCGAAAGCTATCGGCATGGCCAACCCGGCCTCGGTCTACTGCGGCCAGAAGGGCGGCAAGCTGATACCGGTACAGACGCCGCAGGGCGTGCGCAGCGACTGCAAGCTGCCAGGTGGCGAAACCCTCGACGAGTGGGAGCTGTGGCACCGGGATCACCCCGCTAAGGCGTAACCTCGCCAGTGGGCAGGTTTTTCAGCCACTCGGCCAGCACCAGCGCGTGGTTTTGCCGGATATCCTTCGCGGCGTAGATCAGCGTGAGCGGCTGCCGGCGAGCCAGCGCGGCCAGGCGTAGCCCCTCGTCGCGATGGCTTTCCAGCTCCCGGCGGTACTGTCCGCGGAAGCTGGCGAAGTCGATAACTTCACCGTGCAGGGCCTTGCGCAGTTCCGCGGAGGGCGTCAGGGTTTTGCACCACTCATCGTAGCGCAGCGCCTCTTTTTTAATCCCCCGAGGCCAAAGCCTGTCGACCAGCACGCGATAGCCGTCGCCGGCTTCAGCCGGATCGTAGACGCGTTTACATTGGATCATCGCTATTCTCCATCCGTTGCATCCAGGCAAGCAGCTGCGGGATCTGCCCGTCGGAAAAAACCGTAATACCGTGTTCGCGCAGCAGGGCGGCCGCCACGCCGGAGCCGGGCTTACGCTGCCCGCTAAAGGTGCCGTCGTAGATAAACTGGCTGCCGCAGGTTGGGCTACCGTCGGTGAGCAGCGCCGCCAGGCAGCCTTCCTCCCGGGCGGCCTTCAGCGCCAGCCAGGCGGCCAGCTGATAGTGCGCGGTGACATCGCGGCCGTCGCTTTCAACGATGCGTCCGCGATTGTGCATCACCTCCGCGCCCTGGGCATTGAGAATTTCCGCCGGCAGCCTGGGCACCGGTAGCCCGGCGGCCAGCTCGGGGCAGTGGATCACCAGCCGGTTTTCGCGCTGCCAGCGCGCCAGGATCTCGGCCAGCTGCGCTTTGTCGCTGCCGTTATAGCGCACCTGAAAGCCCATCAGGCAGGCGCTCACCAGCAGTTTACCGCCGCCGGGCCTGGGCGAAAGCAAACGGGTCGTCCCGGCATCATCCGTAACGGGAAGTGATTTTAGCATCGCTATCTCCGGTATAAAAAATTCACTGTGATGCCTCAGTGATAGCGCGGCAGGCGCGTAAGGCAGCCCGCAGCTTTGGGCGATGGCAATATTATCATCTGCCATCACCGACTGCCAAAGCGTCGGCAGGGCCTCTGACCCATGCGGGTACAATCCCGTCAGGGAATCGCGAGCGCTATATTTTTTGCCATTCAGCGAATCGCGCGATAGCCATTGAGGCGGATTGCTGTCAATGGATATCAGCCCGTAGCGCCGCAGCTTTTTATTTAAAATAGGGGGCTGTTCTACTTCATGCGGCTCTTGTAATATAATATTGTGGCTGCGTGAAATCCCTTCTTTATAATAACGTATTAAAAATGATACCTTAAAAATATATTAAATCTCAGGTGCTATTTTTGATACTTTAAAAGTCCTCGCGATAATTCAGGTTATGTGATCGCCGTATATACAGCAGTTTGGCTCAATTTAATAAAATAGCAAAACAAACACCGCAATTTATTACCCGAAACAGAGCCAGCGAAATCTGGCTCCACTCTATATTATTGAGGCCATATTATGGAAAGCGTGCAAAATACCCTCGTCGCTCGCGAGAGCAGCGGCTGGAGAAAAAGTGACACCGTCTGGATGCTGGGACTGTACGGAACGGCTATTGGCGCCGGGGTTCTTTTTCTGCCGATTAACGCCGGGGGTGGCGGTTTAATTCCGCTGATCATCATGGCTATTCTCGCCTTTCCGATGACCTTTTTTGCCCATCGCGGTTTAACCCGTTTCGTGCTCTCGGGTAAAAACCCAGGCGAAGATATTACCGAAGTGGTGGAAGAGCATTTCGGCATTGGCGCCGGCAAGCTGATTACCTTGCTGTACTTCTTTGCGATTTACCCGATTCTGCTGGTTTATAGCGTCGCAATCACCAATACCGTCGACAGCTTTATTACCCATCAGCTGGGGCTGGTCTCGCCGCCACGCGCAATTTTGTCGCTGATTTTAATTGTCGGCATGATGGGCATTGTGCGCTTTGGCGAAAAGATGATTGTTAGGGCCATGAGCGTGCTGGTGTTCCCGTTTGTGGCGGCGCTGATGATCCTGGCGCTCTATTTGATTCCACAGTGGAACGGCGCGGTGCTCGATACCCTGTCGCTGAGCAGCGCCTCCGCAACCGGAAACGGCCTGTGGATGACGCTGTGGCTGGCTATTCCGGTGATGGTGTTTTCCTTCAACCACTCGCCGATTATCTCCTCTTTCGCGGTGGCGAAACGGGAAGAGTACGGTCAGGACGCCGAGCGTAAATGCGCCCGCATCCTCAGCTATGCGCACATCATGATGGTGCTGACGGTGATGTTCTTCGTCTTCAGCTGCGTGCTGAGCCTCTCCCCGGCAAACCTCGCGGAAGCGAAAGCGCAAAACATCTCCATCCTCTCCTATCTGGCGAACCACTTTAACGCGCCGCTGATTGCCTGGATGGCGCCGATTATCGCCATGATCGCCATTACCAAGTCCTTCCTCGGCCACTACCTCGGCGCGCGTGAAGGCTTTAACGGCATGGTGATCAAGTCTCTGCGCAGTAAAGGAAAATCTATCGAGATTACCAAACTGAACAAAATCACCGCGCTGTTCATGCTGGTGACCACCTGGCTGGTGGCGACCCTGAACCCGAGCATTCTGGGGATGATTGAAACCCTCGGCGGTCCGGTTATCGCTATGATCCTGTTCCTGATGCCGATGTACGCCATCAATAAAGTACCGGCTATGCGCAAGTACAGCGGTCACATCAGCAACGCGTTTGTGGTGGTGATTGGCCTGATTGCCATCTCCGCCATCTTCTACTCTCTGTTCAGCTAAGCTCCCGGCGCCTCTCGTTGCGGGAGGCGCATCCGTTTTGCTTTGTAACCCTATGGGTGCCACATGATTAGCGTTTTCGATATTTTTAAAATCAGTATCGGTCCCTCCAGCTCACACACCGTTGGGCCGATGAAGGCCGGAAAACATTTTGTTGATACCCTGCAGGAAAAGGGCCTGTTGCATAAAGTGACCCGCCTGGTGGTGGACGTATACGGCTCCCTTTCGCTAACCGGCAAGGGCCACCATACCGATATTGCGATTATTCTTGGACTCTCCGGCTATTTGCCGGATACCGTCGATATCGACGCCATTCCCACGATTATTCGTGACGTTAATACCCTGCAGCGTTTGCGTATTGAGCAGGGCCAGCGGGAGGTTGAGTTCCCGGTGGCGGAGTGCATGCGCTTTCATCATGAGTTTCTGCCGCTGCATGAAAACGGTATGAGCATCACCGCGCTTTGCGACGGAAAAATCGTCCACTTTCAGACCTATTACTCCATCGGCGGCGGCTTTATCGTCACCGAGGAGGAGTTCGGCAAGAGCCAGGATGCGGAAGTCGATATTCCCTTTCCGTTCTATTCCGCCCGCAACCTGCTGGCGCACTGCCACGATAACTGCCTGTCGATTTCCGCGGTGATGATGAAAAACGAGGTCGCCCGCTACGGCAGAGAAAGCGTTGAGCACAATATGGCGAAAATCTGGGAGACCATGAGAAACGCCATTAACCGCGGCATGAGCACCGAAGGCCTGCTGCCGGGGCCGCTAAAGGTACCGCGCCGCGCCTCGGCGCTGCACCGGGTGCTGGCTCCGCAAAGCCAGTCGATTACGCCGCTGAGCGCGATGGACTGGGTCAATATGTTCGCGATGGCGGTGGGGGAAGAGAACGCCTCCGGCGGTCGGGTGGTCACCGCGCCGACCAACGGCGCCTGCGGTATTGTGCCGGCGGTGCTGGCCTATTACGACCGCTTTATCAAAACGGTGACGCCGGAAATCTATATGCGCTACTTCCTCACCGCCGGCGCGATAGGCATATTGTACAAAATGAACGCCTCTATTTCCGGCGCGGAAGTTGGCTGCCAGGGGGAGGTGGGCGTGGCCTGTTCGATGGCTTCCGCCGGGCTGGCGGAGCTGCTGGGCGGCAGCCCGGAGAAGGTTTGCATTGCCGCCGAAATCGGCATGGAGCATAACCTTGGGCTAACCTGCGACCCGGTTGCCGGCCAGGTTCAGGTACCTTGCATCGAGCGCAACGCAATTGCGGCGGTGAAGGCGATCAACTCGGCCAGCATGGCGATGCACCGCACCAGCGATCCGAAAGTGTCGCTGGATAAGGTCATCGATACCATGTTTGAGACCGGGAAAGACATGAATGCGAAATATCGCGAAACCGCCCGCGGCGGGCTGGCGATTAAAGTCGCGGTCTGCGAATCCTGAAGCCCGCCAAAGCCGCCTGCAGCGCAGGCGGTTTTTTCGCGACGTCCTCCTTCTGCTCGACGCCCTTAGCCCTTATCAGGCCGGCCTTTTTTATCGGCCTCCGACGGCGGAAAAGACCAGACAACGCTGTGGGACGCCGACGAGGTGTACCATTCGTTAATGGTGGCATTCGCCTTGCTGGCCTGTTCGGCGACGGCGCATTTCTCTTTTGGCGGCTGAGCTTTTTTGCGAATACGAATACGGGGAGGGGCGGTGGCGTTGATTTGCGCATTAAAAGTACGAATATGCGAATCGAATAAAATAGACTCCAGCTGATGCAGCCGATCCAAACCGCGCAATATACCGATCAGCGTGCTCAGGGTGACGGATTCACCTAATTCTACGCGTTTGATGGTGGCGGCGCCGACCTGCGCGCGCTCGGCAAGTTCAATTTGGGAGAGCCCGAGCTGCATACGCGTTTCTTTAATTCTACGGCACAGTTCAGAAATAATTTCGCTATCGGACATCGTACTGAAACGCATTTTGCTGCCTCTACGGCTTAATAAATCATTACGGATTATTTAACAGGCTAATTTATAAATAAAGCGAATAATTTCTTTTTTGCGAGAGTAATAACACTGTTTTTTTATTTAACAAAACAGCTACAAGAAATGGGGTAAATAAGTAGCGAGAATGAAATAAAAGAGTAAAAAGTCGGATATAGCTTTTAGGCATTTTCAGCGCGGATAACGCCCCGCAGGCCGCCCGTCGGGCAGAAAATAAGGATTGTGTTCCGCGCGGGAGATCGCTAATCTGAGGCTCCTTGTGTTGCCCGAAAAATCGTTCTGACATAAGGATCCTGCTATGAACACTCCCCTGCGTATTGCCCTGGTTGGCGACTACAACCCTGACGCTGTCGCGCACAAAGCTATTCCCCTGGCCATCGACGATGCCGCTGCCGTGCTGGAACTGCCCCTGCGCTACGACTGGCTGGCGACCAGCGATATCCACGACGCCGAGGCGCTCGCCGATTACGACGCCATCTGGGTGGTGCCCGCCAGCCCCTATAAAAATGCCGCCGGCGCGTTTATCGCGATCCGCTATGCGCGTGAAAACGGCATTCCGTTCCTCGGTACCTGCGGCGGCTTTCAGCACGCGATCGTCGAGTATGCGCGCAACGTCATGGGCTGGCAGGATGCGGGGCATGCGGAAACGGATAGCGAAGGGCGAATGGTGATTGCGCCGCTAAGCTGCTCGCTGGTGGAGAAAACGGCGGCGATTGAGCTGCGCGCGAATACGCTGATCGCCCGCGCCTACGGCCGCGACAGCATCGAAGAGGGCTATCACTGCAGCTACGGTATTGCCGAGGAGTTTGCCCGCGAGCTGGAGCAGGGCGACCTGCGGGTGACCGGCTGGGACGAAGAGGGAGATATCCGGGCGGTGGAGCTGGTGACGCACCCGTTCTTTGTCGCGACCCTGTTCCAGCACGAACGCAACGCGCTTGCCGGACGTCCGTCGCCGCTGGTGCAGGCCTTTTTACGCGCCGCCAGCCAATAATTAACCCTGGTCCGTACGACGACCCCGCAACGCCGGGGCCGTCAGGGCGAGGGTAAAAGAGCGCTCTAGCCGTTAATCTCCCGGGCGCGACCGGCGAGGGCGCCGAATATGGCCATCACTACGGCGGTCAGCGCCACGGCGATCAGCGGAATGTGCCAGTCGCCGTTGGCATCATGGATTCTCCCCATCAGCGGCGGCCCGCAGGCGGCCAGCAGATAGCCGACGGCCTGCGCCATGCCGGAAAGCGCCGCCGCCTGATGCGCCGAGCTGGCGCGCAGGCCGATAAAGGTCAGCCCCAGAATCATCGTCGCCCCGGAGCCGAAGCCAAAGAGCAGCGCCCAGAGGACCGCCTGACCCGGCGCCAGCCACAGCCCGGCCGAGCTGACGGCGCACATCAGCGCCACCAGCACCGCGATGCCGCGCTGGTCTTTCAGCCGGTGCAGGATCAGCGGGATCGCGAGGCCCGGCGCGGCGGTGGCCAGCTGAAGCAGGCCGTGCAGGGAGCCGGCCTGCGCTTCGCTATAGCCAAGGCTCAGCAAAATGGCCGGCAGCCAGCCGACAATCACGTAATACACCAGCGAGTTAATGCCGAGGAACAGCGTTACCTGCCAGGCCAGCGCCGAGCACCAGATCCCGCGGTTGTGCATGGCGCCTGACGCGGTCAGCGGGGCGGCGGCCTGCCTGCGCGACTGCGGCAGCCAGAAGAACAGCGCCAGCAGCGGGAAGGCCATCAGCATGAGCAGCGCCCCGCGCCAGCCGAAGCCGGCCAGCGCCAGCGGGACCACCGCGGCCGAACCCAGCGCCGCGGCGGCGCCCATGGTGAGCGAATAGGCGCCGGTCATTTTGGCGACGTGCTGCGAGAAGTCGCGCTTGATTAAGCCCGGCAGCAGCACGTTGCCTAACGCAATACCGCAGCCAATGACGGCCGTTCCGCCAAAGAGCATGCTTGCGGAAGGCAGCGAGCGCAGGCCGATGCCGAGGCAAATCAGCCCCAGGGCGAGCAGCAGGCTGCGTTCGATACCGAAGCGGCGGGCAACGCCTGCCGCCAGCGGAGAAACCAGGCCAAAGGCCAGCAGCGGCAGGGTGGTTAACAGTCCGGTCTGGGCGGTGGTCAGACCGTACTCCGCGCGAATGGCGTCCAGCAGCGGAGCGGCGCCGGTAAAGGTCACGCGCAGCGTGGTGGCAATCAATAAAATACCGGCAATCAGCAGCAGATTACGGCGGCCGGCGGCAGGAAGAACAGAACTCATGGCTATCTCAGACCAGTAAACAGGAACGCTACAATAGCGCGTTTGCCGATTGTTTAAATCAAGCTAAAATGACAGATTATCGCTAATATCGGACAATTTGATGCTTGGATTAGGTCTTGACGGCTATGACCCGGACAGCGGGCATGAAGCGGCCCTTGCGTTTCATATTCAGGTGGTTGAGGACGAACAGTTTATTCCGCGTCATCAGCACCGCAAAGGGCAGCTGATTCTGGCGCTGCACGGCGCGCTTACCTGTGAGGTGGAAAACGGGATGTGGATGGTGCCGCCGCAGTACGCTGTGTGGGTTCCGGGCCTGCAGCCCCACAGCAATCGCGCGACGCCGGGAGCGCGGATCTGCTTTTTATTTATCGAGCCGGGAGCGGCCCCGATGCCGCAGCGCTGCTGCACGCTGAAGATCTCGCCGCTGGTGCGCGAGCTGATTCTGAGCCTTGCCGGGCGCAGCGCGAAGGAGAGCGAAAACCCCACGACCCGACGGCTGGTGCAGGTGCTGTTTGACGAGCTGCCGCAGCAGCCGGAGGAGCATCTGCAGCTGCCGGTGTCCGCGCATCCGAAAATCCGCCAGATGGCGGATCTGATGGCGGTCGCGCCGGCGCAGTGGCAGACCCTCGGACAGTGGGCGGCGGAGTTCGCGATGAGCGAGCGCAACCTGGCGCGGCTGGTGGTTCGCGAAACCGGCCTCAGCTTTCGCCGCTGGCGCCATCAGCTGCAGCTGATCCTGGCGCTGCAGATGCTGGTCCGCGGGCAAACGGTGCAGCAGACCGCGCACGAGCTGGGGTATGATTCGACGACGGCGTTTATCACCATGTTCAAAAAGGGCCTCGGCCAGTCGCCCGGACGCTATCTTGCCAGCCTGACTACGACTTCCCGATAAACAGCGAGATGATCCCCGCGGCGATCAGCGGGCCGACGGGCACCCCGCGGAACAGCGCGACGCCGAGGACGGTCCCCACCAGCAGTCCGGCGACCAGCTGCGGCTGCGACCCCATCAGCGAAATGCCGCGCCCGCCGAGCCAGGAGACAAACACCCCGACGGCGATAGCCAGCAGCGACTTCCAGTTAACGAACGAGTGCAGCAGCGTCGAGGGGGGCAGAGTGCCGCTGGCGATGGGTGCCATCACGCCGATGGTTAAAATGATAATACCGATCGTCAGCCCCTGTTTTTCAATCCACGGGAAAAAGACGTTGAGCGGCGTGACGCGCACGATAATTAGAACGAGGATAGATATTGCCACGGTGGTGTTGTGGCTGATAAAGCCGAGCGCGGCCAGCCCCAGCAGCACGAACAGGGTGGTATCGAACATGTCAGGAGATCCTTGCCAAAATAATAAGCCCAACTACTTTACGCATAATAGCGTGAATAAACAGGCTTATTTGTCACGCTGGCGCGCTTTCATCAGGCTTGCCGACGAAAGGCGACCAGCTCGGGACGGGCGATGCGCAGATAGTCGGCAGTATTGAGAATAATTGAGCGATCCAGCCGCCCGGCGTTAAAGGCGATTTCGCTGAAGTTCTCGAACAGCAGCGGGTCGGCCACCAGGCGCAGCGCCGGATGGAAGCTGAACGGGGGAATGGCGCCAAAGACGCAGGCCGTCAGCGCATCGACTTCGGCGGGGCTTGCCAGCGAGGCTTTGCTGCCGCCAACGTGCAGCGCCAGCCGCGAGAGGTCGGCCTGCTGGTCGGCGGCGAGGATCGCCAGCACGTGCTGATTGATGCCGTGGCCTTTCACTTTACAGACCAGCGCCTTCGCCCCTTGCCCCAGCGCGGTGCCGCGAATTGCAGAAACCGCCTCACATTTGCCCACCGCCTCATGCTCTACCAGCCGGTAGTGGGCCTGACGTTCGTCGAGTAGCGCCAGCAGTCGGCTATGGGTATTTGGTTCTTCAACTGCATTCATGCGCGGTTCTCTCCGGTAATAAAACGGCAAGTTTAGTCCTCCCCGCGGCGAATGAAAACCGTCGGCTACCGCCGCGATCTTCCACATTAAATCCATATTTCACTCATTTTATCTTCAGAGCGATATGCTGGAATAGCAAAAAGTATTACTATCCTCCCGCTGCTCAAAGCAAAAGGAATTTATTAATCAAGCGAACTTTTCTCATTTTCTTTAGTCCTTAATCAGACTAACGAGGTGCTGTTGATAGTGGTAACGAGGTTATGATGATGGAAAACGCATCGGCGCAGGTATCCCCCCGGAAGTTCAAAAAAATAAGGGAACTGAACAGGCGCCGTAATTATTTTACAAAGAAAGTCCGCAACCTGATGCGCGTTTATATTGCGAAAGCGTTTTGGGACCAGCATACCCGCCGTGAGGCCGACATCGGGTCGGCGAAAACCGTGCTGCTGATGCGCAACGAAGGCGCGGTAGGGGACGTGGTGGTTGATTCCGCGCTGGTTAAATGCCTGCATGAATCGGGCTATATCGTGGATTTCCTGCTGACTAAATCGAACAGTCAGGTGATGCGCCATAATCCCAGGATCCGCCACATCTATGAGGCTGATAACGTCGACTCCGCCGCTTTTCTGCGCAAGTTTACGCACAACGTTCCTCAGACTGTTATTAATGAGCTGGCGAATAATAAGTACGATATCGTTATTGACCCCTCTTTATTTGATATGCCCATACACCGAATGCTGCTTCTTCGACAAATAAAAGCAAAAGCGGTGCTCGGCTTTAATAAATGGCCATCAATTAAGCATTACACCACCTCGTTTAAATTTGATTGTGAAAACTGGCATGTCAGCAAAACCTTTGAGCTGATTGCCGAGCATATGCAGTTGGATAAGAAACATCTCGGGACCTACGACCTGCATATTCCGCAGGATGTTCACCAGCAGGTTCGCCAGCATCTGGCCGCGATTGACGGACCCAGAGCGGTGGTGAACATTTTTGCCGGCCATCAGGACCGCAGCCTGTCGCAGGAGCAGCTGTCGGCGCTAATCGCCAGGCTGCAGGCGGAGTATCCGCGGCTCAACGTTATTCTGCTCGATCATCGCAACGAAATCCGCATTCCGCTGCCGGAAAAGGTGAGCGTGAATCCGTTTAAAACCCTGCACCACGCGATGGCGCTGATTGCCGAAGCCGACCTGGTTATCTCGCCGGATACCTCGATCGTGCATATGGCGGCGGCGTGGAAAAAACCGCTGGTTGCGGTCTACAAAGACGTGCAGTTGAACAACCGGCTATGGGCGCCGGGATACGACAACGCGCGGCAGATCATCGTTAAATACGGCAAGGTGCACCAGCAGCACGATATTGCCGACCTGATCGTCGCACAGATCGATCCCCAGGTGCTGAAAAACCGCTAAGCGCAGCATCGATTCGGATGCCGGTCCCGCGCCTAAAGACGGCGCCGGGACCGAGGCCCGCCGATACGCAGCGGTTACCGCAGTGACGGGCGGCCGCTGCCGGCGAATTTATGCCTGCCGCAGATCCTGCAGGACGGCAAGCAGGCGCTGGGTCGAAAGCTCGTTTTCACTCTCCCGATAAGCTAATCCCAGCTCTCTCCACAGCGCCGGCTTTAAGGGGCGAACGGCGATGCGGCCATCGGCGGAGAGTCTGCGTTCCCGATTCAAGCGGCAGCAGCGTGGCGCCGTAGCCGGCGCCCACCAGGCTTTTAATGGCATCGTTGTAATCAAGCGTGATCCGCGGCGCGGGGCTATGGCCCGTTTCGGCAAACCAGCCGCTGGTCAGCTGCGACAGATGGGTACCGGATCCGTTCAGCACCAGAGGTTTTGCGCTTATCCATTCCGCGGTCACCTCGTCCGGGGCCGACCACCCCGCGGGCAGGAAGGCGACAACGGGATCCCGCCGCCAGGCGTCAATTTTCACGCCGTTGCTCCGGGGCTGCGGAAGCGCCACGATACCGATATCGAGCGCGCCGGATTTCAGCCTGCGCAAGGGTCTGCTGCGACGTCAGGATGGTGATGTGCACGTCAATATGCGGATGGGACTGCGCCAGCCGTTCAAGCGCCTGAGGCAGCAGATAGGCAATGGCGCCGGTGGATGCCCCAAGCCGGACCTGGCCGGTCAGCCCCTGAGCCTGGCGGGATATATCATCGAGCGCATAGGCGACGTCGGCAAGCAGCCGGCGGGCGTGGGTGACCATGTTCTCGCCAATCGCCGTCGGCCTGACTTTGCCGCGGGTGCGGGAGAGCAGCTTTGCCCCCACGCGCCCTTCGAGCTCGGCGATGTGCAGGCTGACCGTCGGAGGCGCCAGGTGCAGCAGCCGGGCGGCTTCGTTGAACGAGCCGCTATCGACGATGACGATCAGCGTGCGCAGCCGATCGAGGCTGATCTCCCGCATTGGCATACCTCAGAAAAACTGAATTTGACGTTAGGATAATTCAACTTTACCAATACTTAAACCAGGCACAACATTCATGCACTGACGTTCTGTCCGGTTTAAGGAAATGACAATGACTCACGTATTTATTGATGGCGAACAGGGCACCACGGGGTTGCTAATCCACGAACGCCTGCGCCGCCGTTCCGATATTGAACTCATGACTCTGCCCCTTTCCCGACGCAAAGAGCGGCGTCTTCGCGCGGAGATGCTGAACGACTGCGACATCGCCATTCTGTGCCTGCCCGATGAGGCGGCGCGCGAGTCGGTCGCGATGCTGGAGAACCCGAGAGTGCGCGTTATCGATGCGAGCTCGGCGCACCGCACCGCCCCCGGGTGGACCTACGGCTTCCCGGAGATGAGCGCCGGCCAGCCCGAACGCATCAGGGCCTCGCAGCGCGTCACCAATCCAGGCTGTTACCCAACCGGCGCCATTGGTCTTCTGCTGCCGCTGGTCAACGCCGGGCTGCTGCCCGCCGATTATCCCGTTTCCATCCACGCCGTGTCCGGCTATTCAGGCGGCGGAAAGGAGGCGATTGAGTCTGTACGAAGGCGGGGATGTGGGCTCCGGGCCCGCTTTTCAGGCGTATGGTTTAGCTCTCAGGCACAAGCATGTGCCTGAGATCGCGCGCTATGCCGGACTCTCTGTGCCGCCTTTTTTCATGCCGGCTTACGGCGCGTACCGTCAGGGGATTCTCCTGAGCGTGCCGCTGCAGCAGCGCCTGCTGCCTGAACATGCTGATGCAGCAGCAATACAGGCCTGCCTTGCGCAGCATTATCGTCATAGCGGGCAGGTCAGGGTGCTGGCGCCCGAAGTCGCCGGCGAGCTCGAGCGCCTCAATCCGCAGCATCTGAACGGCACCAACGAGATGGAGCTGGGCGTATTTTCCAATCCTGAAAGCGGGCAAATCTTGCTGACGGCGGTCTTCGATAACCTCGGCAAAGGGGCGTCGGGAGCCGCGGTGCAAAACCTGAACCTGATGATCGGCGCCGGCTAACTTTCGCCTGGCGCGACACAACGGTGTTCTTCCAATGGATCGGTAAGGCGAAATATATAATATCCGGCCCCGGAAGGGGCGATAAATTCATTTTTTATCAATTAGTTATTTGCTAATGAGTCCGGCGCAGCGTCCGTGCCGGGCGCCACATTGTCCTACGCAATCAGCTCCCTCAAAAAAGCCAGCCGCGCTGCATCCATGCGTTAATTCTCAAACAGAATAATTTCGCCGAACAATTAAGTTGACAGGTTTCAGTGATACGATCAAAACTAAACCGTACAGTTTACATTGGGTGTGAATTTGAGTGTTTTTACGCAAGGCTGGCCGGTAGGCGCAGCCCTTAACCAAAACGAAAGGATCTGCACATGAAGATGTTAAGGCAAATCGGTGGGCTGGCGGTTATCGGTGTCACCCTGCTGTTGGCGGGGTGTGCCGGTAATGAACCCGTGCGTTACAGCGGTATCGACTCGGCTTCAAAGCTGACGGCAAACACCGATGATAATGCCGATCGCATGCCATATCGTTATTCGCCCCTGGTGGACTGGCGTAAGTACGACAGCATCATCATTGACCCGGTGAGAATTTATCAGGGCAACGATGGACAGTTTGACGATATGGCGCAGGCCGATCGCCAAACGCTTGCCGCTCATATGCAACAGGAGTTCAGCAAAGCGCTGAGCGCGCGCTTTAAAGAGCTTAAAGAGCCCGCGGCGAATACCTTGCGTCTGAAGTTGACGCTGACCGGGGCTGACACCACACCGCAGGTGATCGGAACGTTCACCAAATTCGATCTGGCAGGAGGCCCCTACAACATTGTGCAATCGGTGCGTGGCGGTCGGGGGCTGATGAGCGGTTCGGTGGATTATGCCGTCGAAATTTATGACGCAAACAGCCACGAACTGCTGAAAGCCTACGTTGCCCGGCAGTATCCGAATGCCATGAATATCTCTGCCAGCATCGGCTCGCTGAGCGCCGCCGAAGTCGGTATTGAAAAAGGGGCGGAAGAGCTGGCGGAAGCGCTCAGGTAGCCTCAGACACAGTACGCGCAGCCGGAAACTTTTAAGCGCAACCGGCTGTGATTTTCCCCATTAGCAACGTCCTGGCGGCCCGGCGTAATGAAGACATTCCCGCATCTGATCATCTGCCCACATTGCGACAGCGTTTACCAGAGATTACCCTGCGCGTCGGGCGAAATCGCGCTCTGCCAGCGTTGTTACGCAGTGCTATGGCGTGGTCACCGGCGTGTGCCTGGCCATGTACTGCCCCTGATGTTGACGGCGGCAATCATCCTATTTCTGGCCTGTATTTTTCCGGTTATATCCGTTGGGTTTCACGGGATGGCGAACGACGTCACTCTGTGGAATGTGGCATGGGCGCTGGCTACCGGAGACGGCAATCCGATTATGGCGGTCTGTACCGCTTTTCTTCTGGTTATTGCCCCTTTCTTACAGATAATCCTCACGGTATGGCTGCTGAGCTTTGCGTATTTCGCGCGTCCGGCACCGGCGTTTATCTTCATTATGAGAGCGCTCAAGTGGCTACATCCCTGGAGCATGGTGGAAGTTGGCGTGCTGGGTTTTCTTGTCGCCGGAATAAAGCTCTCGTCACTGCTGGATGTATCCATAGGGCCAGGCGGTTGGGCGCTGGCCCTATCTTGCGTGCTGGTTGTCCTCATCAACAGCCACGATCTGCGTCCGCTGTGGGATCTGCTTACGGTCGAGGAGAAGAGCTGTGGTGAGTAATCCCCCTTTTGCCCGTCAGATGCAGGTGTGCCGCTGTTCTCTGTGTGGCCTGGTGTGCGCCGACGAAACGGCGTTCGGCGTGCGTAGTAAATGTCCTCGCTGCCAGACGGTGCTACCTGGACGCCAGTCCGGGCGTTCGCATTTCAGCGGGGCGCTGCTGTTAACCGCCATGATCCTATACGTACCTGCCAATATTTTCCCGGTAATGTACACAACGCTTCTCGGTCATGGCAGTGAAAGTACGATCCTTTCCGGCATCGTGGCCTTCTGGCGAAGCGGGTCGTGGGGGATTGCGGCGATCATTTTTATTGCCAGCGTGATGGTTCCCTGCCTGAAATTTCTGTCAATGAGCGTATTGCTGATCTCAACTGCCCGAAAGAGTCGCTGGGCCAGATGCGAACGGACCAGGCTGTACCGGATAATGGAGTGGATTGGCCGTTGGTCGATGTTGGATGTGGTGGTGGTGGCCGCGGTGTGCGGCCTGCTCCGCTTTCATGTGCTCAGCGAGGCCGAACCCCGGGTTGGAATTCTGCTTTTCGGCCTGGTGGTCATTTTGACTATGTTTTGTGCGCTGAGTTTTAAACCAAAAACGCTATGGGAAGACAAGCAATGAAGCCTCCTGTTTCGGGTATTCCTCTTTTTCGTCACGGCCGCTGGCGCAATGCCGTCATCTGGCTGATTCCCGCGGTCGCGTTTGTGGTTGCCGTGTCGATGGTTATCCAGGCACGCCTGTCCGTCGGGCCGGAGGTGGTGATTACGTTTCGCAGCGCCGCCGGTCTCGAAGCCGGAAAAACAGCGGTGAAATATAAAGATGTCACCGTCGGGCTGGTGAAGGAAATCACCCTCAGCCCCGATAACACCCAGGTGTTAGTACGGGTCACGCTTGGCAGAAGCGCTCAGCATCTGGCGCTCGCCGACACCCGATTTTGGGTGGTCAGGCCGCGAGTCGGGATGAGCGGCGTCAGCGGCATTGATACGCTGTTGTCCGGGGCCTACATCGGCGTGGACAGAGGAAAGTCCGATGAAAGTAAATACCAGTTCACCGGTATGGAAACCCCTCCGGCGATCGTCAACGACATGACGGGCAGCCAGTTTATGCTGGAAGCGGATGACCTTGGATCGCTGGATATTAACTCTCCGATTTACTACCGCCGCATTCCGGTGGGACGGGTCACCTCCTGGCAACTGCGCAAAGACGGCAGGGGAATCGATCTCAACATCTTTATTGATGCCCCTTATGACCGCCTGGTCACGGCGGATTCGCGATTCTGGAATGTGAGCGGCGTGGATCTCTCGGTAGGGAGCGACGGTTTTCAGCTTAAAACTCCGACGCTCGCCGCCATCATGGCGGGGGGGATCGCGTTCTCAAGGCCGGATGACCCAACCCGCGGCGTGCTCTATAAGCAAACGCGTTACAAACTGGCAGCGGATCGGGAAAGCGCGATGGCGCCTGAGGATGGTCCGCCGGTACGTTTTCAACTACGTTTTGAACACGGCTTACATGGCCTGAACATTGGCGCTCCGGTTGAGTTTTCCAGCGTACGAATCGGACGCGTTGCCGCCGTCGAGCTTGACTATAACCCCGACGGATATCGCTTTCCGACCATTGTGGATATTGACGTTTACCCCTCGCGGATGGGCAATGTGCTGGAAAAACTGCCGAAACTAACAGGCGACACAGACCTCAATACGGCTCTTTTCACGCGCGAGATGATCGCGCACGGGCTGCGAGCGCAGGCCACTTCCAGCAGTCTGCTGACGGGGCAACTTTACATCTCGCTCGATTTCTTACCGGATGCGCCAAAAGTGAACTTTGATGCGACAAGGCGCCCGGTTGAGCTGCCCACCGTGAATGGCGGGCTGACAATCCTTCAGGACCAGCTCACGGATATCGCCAGGAAAATAAACAAAATGCCGCTGGATAAGATCGGGACCAACATGAATAACACGCTGGAAGAGCTGAATAAAACTCTGCGAATGGTGAACAATCAGTCTCTGCCCGCCGCCAACCGCCTGATGCAACAGACTCAGAAAACGACACAAGACGCGCGAAACCTGCTGGCGGAAGATTCTCCCCTGATGATTAACCTCCTGCAGTCCTTACAGGAGACCACTCGAACGCTGCGGGCTGTCCGCAGCCTGACAAACCAGCTGGATCGCCAACCGGAATCGCTATTGCAGGGCCGCTCCGCAGATGCGGAACTAAACGCTCCCCGTTAACTTAAGGCAGGAGAACGACCATGAGAACCGTTTTATTTCTTATCCTCGGCGTCATGTACCTGCCGGCAGGATGCTCATCCCCCCAGGTGCGTTATCACTCGCTGGTCAATTCTGACTCCGTTTCCCGCGCCGTCGCGCCGGCGGACTTTGTGATTGATCTGCTGCCCGTTGGCGTTCCGGCCCAACTGGACACTCAACAAGTTGTGGTTCGCCAAAGCGACAGTCGCATCGTCGTTCTGGACAACGATCGCTGGCTAAGCCCGCTGGGCGATGAGCTGCAGACAGCGCTGTCCCTCAGCATGACGCAGCAGCTTAACACTGTGGATGTAGCGGGGCTGGGGCGGGATAACAGCAAACCTGTGGTACGGGTTCTGCTGCAGGTTCGGCGTTTTGATAGCTGGTCCGGCAAGGCCGTCAGCCTGGATGCTGGCTGGAGCCTATCCACGCAGCGAGGGGACGAAAATCGCCGGCTGGTGTGCAAAAGCCACCTGTCGCAAACTCTCTCCGGCGGTCCGGCGCAGATGTTTGCTGCCTGGCAGCGTGTGGTTGAGCGCCTGGCGAGCCAGATAGGTCAGACCGCGACGGACTGGGTGGCGACGGGCGCGGCCGTTTGTCGCCGTGACTAATCTTTCTTAGCGTATAAAAAAACCGGGTTCGAGGCGGCGAACCCGGTCTCCACATGCCTGCTGGCCGGGCAGGGGCTATTCAGGTTTTTTAAGCGCGCCGTCGAGAAACAGCCGCACGCCATTCCTGACCATCTCACTGACTTTTTCCTGGGTAAAATCAGGCATATTGCGCAAGAAAAACAAGACCTCGGTTTCCGCTTTGATCAGCGATGTAAACTGGATGGCGCGAAGCATTGGTTCCGATGGCGCCAGTTCACCCCGTTCCATCGCCGCCTGCATTTCCTGAGCCAGCGTCTCCATGCTTTGGCGGATGCCGGATTCCAGAAACAGTTTCCCGATATCGGAGTGGCCGGCTTCGCCCAGCACAACGCGATAGATCTGCAGCGCCTGGTTATCGCATGCCACTACCCGCAGCATATCTTCGCCAAAGCGGATGAGTTTTTGTTCCAGGGAGAGGTGCTGGTTTTCCGGTTGAGTCAGCCCGCTAGCCGCTTCGGTGAGAAACCTGGCGCTGTAGTTGCGCACAACCGTTTCAAACAACGCCTCTTTTGAAGAGAAGTATTTATAGAGCGTGGCCTTGGAGCCACCGGCACGTCTGGCTACTTCATCCATTGAGGCTCGTTCGTAGCCGACCTCCAGAAACACCTCGGCGGCGGCGGCCACGATCCCCTCGCGGCGCGCTTGCGTCAGTACCTTCATGTTGAACCCTTAGCTGGTTAAAAAATGAATAACTATACCGTACGGTATTCACGCATTATGCCACGTTAGAGCGCTGAATGCCTTGACCGGGATCGTTCTCTGCGGGCAGCGCCGTCACGTCGCCGGCTGCATTTGCTGCCTGATATAGCTTTAAACCGTCGTGGCCGGGGATTTCGCGACTGGTTAAGCTCAACAGACATTTACCTGTGGTCATTACCAGGTGAGAAGGTATTGATTGGCGCTATAATTGCTGTCACTTGTTGGTGATACGACAGGAAGTTAGCCATCTTGTCCAGGCAAAAATTTATCAGCGCAATCGTACTGATCGTGGTTTGCACTACGGCTCTTTTTACCGCGTTGGCCGTCCGTGAAGGGCGTGATTTGCAGAATTATATGGGATATGTTGCCGAAAAGAAAAATCATGACGCCGGCGTTTGAACAAAAATCCGCTCCCTCATTGAGCGAAATATCCCGATCACGGTTATTGCAATTGACAGCGATGGGTTTAAAAAATCAATGATACCCGGGGCCATCATATGTGGGATAAAACGATACAGATGCTGGGTTCAGCTGTGGGGATCGCCATTCGTAAGAGCGACTACGGCATACGGCTGGACGGCGATGAGTTCTGTCTGGTTCTTATTGATTATTCCCTGAATAAATCCCGCGATGTTATTGCCCGCGCGCAGGAACATTTGCCCACCATCGATCGTGATAGGCTGGTGGCGTTTTCCTGGGCGCGTATCAACTTCAGTCGGGGATATGCTGGCGCAGGCGATGCTCAAAGCTGATGATATACTCTATCAACATAAACGCAGCAAATATGTCGAACGGAAATGAGGATATTAAGAAGGCGTCGCTGACGATAATAACAGCGACGCTGCTCTGTAAAGCGAAAATTTAATCAGAAGCAGTGGCTCATGCCTATATGCAGTATCAGGTCTTTATTTTCTCGCCACATGAGAAATATCAGTAGCAGGAGGGCCAGAATGAGGCAAGCCGCTATGGTCCTGAATGAACAATTCATACTTTCAGTCCCGTCAGCGCACGCTTTGAAACTTCCCGGATGGGCCAGTTCAGCGCCGCAGCGATAACGCTGAGAACGATACTTACGTACCAGACAATACTATAGCTTCCGGTGACATCGTAAAGATATCCTCCCAGCCAGCCGCCAAGAAAAGCGCCTGCCTGATGCATCAGGAAGATAATTCCCCCCAGCATTGATAAGTTCCTTACGCCAAACATTGTTGCTACCGTTCCGTTAGTTAACGGTACGGTTGAAAGCCAAAGAAGCCCCATGGCGATACCAAAACAGTAGGCCGACCAGGTCGTAACCGGGAACGAGATAAACAAGGTAATGATTACCGCCCTGGCAATGTAGATCAGACTCAGTAGCTTTGTTTTTGAATAGCGGCTGCCAAGCATCCCGGCGAAATAGGTCCCGAAAACATTAAATAAACCGACCAGAGCCAGCGTGGAGGTTCCCGCGATGACCGGGAGATGGTTATCCATAAGATATGAAGGGAGGTGAACACCAATGAAGACGACCTGGAATCCGCAGACGAAGAACCCGAGGGATAAAAGCCAGAATCCGGAATGTTCCAGAGCTTCCCGTAATGCTTCGCTCATCGTCTGATGCGGTTCAGAAGGCGCGGTTTCCTGACGCTGAAACAGCGCTGCGGCGGGCAGCATTAGCATAGCAACCATGCCGAGAGCGATCAGGGCCGATGCCCATCCCAGCCCGTGGATCAGCACCATGCTGCCGGGCAGCATGGCAAACTGCCCAAATGACCCCGCTGCGGCAGTGAGCCCCATCGCCATGCTGCGTTTTTCAGCGGGAACGGTGCGGCCAATTGCCCCGAGGATGACAGAAAATGAAGTACCGGACAGACCAATACCAATCAGTAATCCGGCACTGAGCGAGAACAGCAGGGGGGTATGCGCAAAACCCATTAGCATCAGTCCCGAAGTATAAAAAATCGCCCCCGTGATGATGGTCCTGCGAGTCCCGAAGCGATCCGCCAGCGCCCCGGCAAACGGCTGCGCAACTCCCCAGATAATATTCTGTATTGCCATCGCAAACGCAAAAACTTCGCGTCCCCAGCCAAACTCAGCGCTCATAGGATGCAGAAAGAGGCCGAATCCATGCCTTATCCCAAGGGAGAGAAAGAGGACCAGCGCCCCACCAGTAATCAGCCAGAAGCTTTTATTCTGCGAAAAAGTCATTAAAAAACCTCGAGGTTAACTGATAAAACGTCATCAACGACTCTATTTTTTTACTTCTGACCGCATCCCGTTGTCCGGGATCATTCGTCCGCGTACTGCGCCTCGCCGTTGCCGAAGGACCAGTTTTCTTTTTTTACCTCCACCAGACTGATAAAGACATCTTGTTGACGAAGTCCCACCGCGTGGTGGAGTCCGTCTGCAATGGCTCGGTACAGCGCCTTTTTTTGCTGCGTGCTACGCCCTTCGTTCCAGGTTATCTGAATGGCAACGAAGTCATCGGTGCGATTTATGCCGAGGTAGCCCGGATCATAAATCAACCCTGCCGGCTCATATTCACCGATCGCCTGAAAACGGTCATTCTCCGGGACGCCCACGCTCACCAATGCGGCGTAGACCGCGTCAGCCACTTTCTGACGATAGTCAGCGGGCTTCCCTTTACGTAGATCGATGCGAACAAATGGCATAACGTCTCCTCGCGGTTGATTGAAAATACGTGCATATGCTCTTATTTGCAATGTCAGCATATGCTGGTAAAATCAAGGCGTCAACGTTAATCAGGAAGGGGATGTATGTCTCAGAATGAGGGTATCGGCGCGTCGTCTGGCGTAAGTTGTCACTGCACTACCTTGCGCAAAGCCTCCCGACGTCTGTCGCAATATTACGACAGTATTTTGGCTGAGAGCGGGCTCAAGACCACCCAGAGGGCGATTCTGGCCCAGCTGCGGCGAGCTGGCAGCCTGTCGGTCAGCCATCTGGCTGAGGCCCTGGTCATGGATCGGGGAGGACTTGCTCATACGCTCAAACCTCTCCAGCGGGATGGCCTGATAAGCATCGACGCAGACCCCTCCGATGGGCGCTCGCGTCTGGTGTCACTGACTCCGGCCGGCAGGGAAAAACTCGGCGAGTCGGATGCCAGCTGGGCGCGGGCGCAGCAGCAGTTTGAACAAAAACTTGGGAAGGCGGAGGCGCTGACGCTGCAGGCCCTGTTATCCCGTCTTGTGGCCGCCGAATTTGAACAGGACAACATCTAAATGCAGGCAGTCAGGCTGATTCTCCGTCGATCTTTGTCAGAGTGCGGTTATGTCAGCAGTTGCTGAACAGGCGATGCCTGGAGACTGGCTCTATTTTCGTCGTGATGCCGAAACGGGCATTGAAAGCGTTAACGCTCACTTTACGGGTCACGCCTATGATAGCCAGGCGCCGGCGGCGATTTAAACTGGGGAATGTTCCGTTATGGGCGGCTCAATATGCGCTACTGAGCCGATGTAAAGTCAGAAAATATTTTCGAGCAGCGGAACCTTCATACTGGCATCGAAGGGAATAATTTCCGCTTTAGCTATTTTTAATTTTTGGAATGGGTCCTGGCTGAGACGTTCTTCCAGCGATTCGAGGCTGTCAGATTTGGCAAGTATGACGCCGCCATTACGGGGAATTCTTCTTCCTGATGCCAAAAACACGCCATCGGAATAGCCTTGTTTAAGCCACTCAACATGTGCAGGTATTTGAGAATCAACTTCTTCGAGTGGTTTTATATAAGTTAAAACAACTACATAAATGATGCTCATTTTAAAGTCCTTATGCAAAGAAAGCCTTAAAATGCTACCACCGCAGGAAGTAAAGCTGAAGCAGTAAGATAAGCGCCCGGCATATTAGCGTCGCAGACGGGATGGCGAAAGCGACGCTATTATGGCGGTATAAAATTACCGGTATCAGGACATACGGGGGGCTATAAAACCGGCCTTAATTACTTCTGCAGGATTTGCCCAACGTCGATATGATTTCCATCCGGATCGGCGAAAACAAATGCCCGAATACCATAATCTTTATCCTCCAGGCGTTTAATAATCCTCGCGCCAATTTCCTGACAGCGGGCGTATAAGGCGCTGGCATCATCAACCAGCAGGTGGGCGACAGGAAAGGAGGGTGCCTGGTGCTGCGGCTGGAGGGTCAAATGGAGTTCAGCCTGTTCACGCTTTACTATCATAAAACCCAGCGGATCTCCGTTTGCAAAAACCACGTTGAAGTTCAGCCCGTTGATATAGAACTCTTTGGCAATTGCGATGTTTTTAACCGGTAGCACGGCGGCGATACGACCAAATCTGACAAGATCCTGCACGATCAACCTCGAATTGTTAATCAATGAATGGCATAGCGTTGGGCGGTGCCGGATAAGTAATGAAGATATAATATTTTCTCCGCGCCGACATTGAAACTTTTGCCGCGCGGCGAGCAGCCTGTTGGCTCGCGCTTCGGCGGATCGTTAACGCCCGTCTCCGGCGCTGAGCGGTTTTAATCGTCGTCGTTAGTCCATCCAGTCGTCGATAATCTCCCCGTACAGCCGCTCGGCCTCGTCCAGCCGGCTGAGCAGGCAGTACTCGTCGGTCTGGTGGGCCATCGACGGCTCGCCGGGGCCGAGAATAATGCAGGGCGGACTACCCAGGGCGGGCAGCAGCAGGGAGGCGTCGGTAAAGTAGGGCACCACGCGCGGCTCCAGCGGCCCGTCATGCAGCGGCCGGCAGCGCCGATAAATCTGCGCTATCCACGCGTGCCTCTCTTCGCTCAGCACCGCAGGCAGATCGACCAGCGTGGTGAGCGTCACGCTCTCGCCAAGCAGCGCGCTCAGCCGCTGCCGAATGGTGGCGTGCTGCAAATTGGGCGCGCTGCGGATATCCACATCAAAGCACGCGCGGTCCGGCACGGAGTTAATATTAAGCCCGCCTTCAATGCGCCCGACGTTGAGCGTGGGCTGCTTCATCAGCGGATGCGGCGCGCCCGGCGAAAAATGGCGGATCTTACCCAGCGCATCCGCCGCCAGATAGATAGCGTTAATCCCCAGCTCCGGCATCGCCCCGTGGGCGGTTTTCCCCCGGGTTTCCGCGCGCAGCCACAGCGCGCCCTTATGGCCGATAACCGGATAATTGGCGGTGGGTTCGCCGACGATCAGCGCGCCGACCTCCGGCAGCGCGCCGGAGGCGATCAGCGCCCGCGCGCCGTCGCAGCCGGTTTCCTCCCCGCCGGTGATCAGCAGCACCGCGCCGCGCCCGGCGAGGATCGGCTCCCGCCGCTGGGCGCAGGCGACGGCAAATGCCGCCACCGCCGCCTTCATATCGCTGGAGCCTCGCCCGTAGAGCCGCCCGTTTTCAATCTGCGAGCCGAAGGGATCGTAGCGCCACCGCGCGTTGCCGAGCGGCACGGTATCCAGATGGCCGGTGAAGGCCAGCGGCTTGCCAGCCGTCGCCCCCGGCAGCCGGGCAACCAGATTGCTGCGCCCTTCGCCGAACGACGACAGCGACACCTCGAAGCCGCTATTGCATAGCCAGTCGGCAAAAAAGCGCATGCAGTCGGCTTCGTTTCCCGGCGGATTGATGGTGTTGAAGCCCAGCAGCCGCCGGGCCAGTTCGAGGGTGGTGGTCGCCATCAGCCGCGTTCCGTCAGCCAGTCGAGGCAGTTAATCCACAGCTGGCGATAGCCGGGCCATTGGGCAAACTCCTCGGGCAGCCAGTGCGCGGACATATCGCTGGTCCACACCAGCGAACGGCCCCGCTGATATTCGCGCACCGCCAGCAGCGGGTGCCCGGTGCCGGCAACGGTCGCCAGCAGCCTGCCTTCCGGGTGCATTTCCACCTCGTTATAGCCCAGCAGCCACGGCCACTCGCCGGGAATATCGTTAAACAGGGCGTGGGATTCGCGCACTTCGGCATAGCAGCCCTCCGGGGTTTCAATACGATCGTCCCACGCCAGGCAGCGCACCGGCAGAACTTTCTCCACCGCGGTATGGCGATAGCGCGCGCCGCCGTTGATTCCCTGGAAGCTGTAGTAACCGCCGATCATCATCAGCGAGCCGCCGGCGGCCACGTAGTCATGCAGCAGCGTCAGGCGGTTGGCGGTGCGGCGGCTTTTCAGCCAGGTATCCGGGTGCAGCAGCAGCGTGTTGGCGCCAATGTCCGAGAGGATAATCGCATCCCACTCCTGCAGCTCTTCCAGGCTCAGCGGGAACTCGGTCGCCGCCGCGTGGGCCGGCATATAGGTGATGGCATAGCTGCTGTCGGCCAGCGCGGCGAGGAAATCCGTCGCGCCGGTGTGCCAGGTGGCGGTAGCAAACTGATCGAAGCCTTTAACGTGCGTTGCGGTGCTGGTCCAGGATTCACCGACCAGTAAAACTTTCTTCTTCATTATGAGGTTCCTTTTTATCCTTATCCGCCGAATACCCGCCGGGGATTGTCAATCATCAGGGTTTCAAGCTGTTCGCCGCTGACGCCGTGGCGTCGCAGGCGCGGAACAAAATGCTTGAGTATGTAGCCGTAACCGTGGCCGCCGTAGCGGGTGAGCATGGTCTTCAGGAACACGTCCTGCGATAGCAAAATCTGCTGGATGTAGCCGTCGTCAATCAGCTCCCGAATGGCGCGGGCGTTTTCTTCGTCGGAGGGCGACTGCGCCGACTCGTCGGCGTAGTAGTAGCTCATGCCGATCATGTCGTATTCGAGGAACGCCCCGCGCTGCGCCAGCTCGCGCTGATAGCGTTTATCGGCAAAGCTGGGATTCATATGGCACAGCACCGTATGGCGCAGATCGGCCCCTTCCTGTTCGAGGATATCCAGCACCCGATGGCCCAGCCGCTCCCAGCCCGGCAGGTGGACCTCGATCGGCACCCCGGTCGCCGCGCTGGCCCGGCCCGCCGCGCGCAGGGACTTCTCTTCATCCGCGGTAAAGCGGCTGGAGACGCCGATCTCGCCGATCAGCCCGGCGACAATCTCCGGCTTCTCCTCCGCGCCGCCGACGTCGTAGATCAGCCGCTCGGTCAGCCGTTCGACGCTGCTGCTCTTCACCCACTCGGGATGCGACGGCTCGAGATAGAAGCCGGTGCCCATAATAATATTCAGTCCGGTCAGACGCGCGATGCGCGCCAGCGCCTGCGGATCGCGGCCGATGCCGATATTGGTCGGGTCGACCACCGTTTCCCCGCCCAGGGCGCGATATTTGCTCAGCTCTTCGATCGCCACGTCGACGTCAAACAGCTGGCAGTTATCGCGACTGATCAGCGGGTTCAGCGACAGCTCGCCGAGGTTTTCCATCTTCACCGGCATTTCGGCAAGGTGGCGATCGCTGCAGCAGCAGGGCGGTACCCACTTGCCGGAGGCATCCAGCAGGATATGTTCATGCATCAGCGTGACGCCCATCTCGCTGATCGGCAGCGGGCCGAGCACCGTCATCACGTAGCCGCTGCTGATGCCGACCGGCAGCGGAGTGGGGTGGCGAAAAATTGATCCTTTCATGAGCTATCCTTTTGCCGCTGAGCGCGTGGGGTTGAGAATGCGGGTGTTGAGCCAGATCGCCAGCAGGATAATGGTGCCGGTGGCGATCTGGGTGTAGAACGGCGAGATATGCGACAGGATCAGCCCGTTCTGAATCACCGCAATCGACAGCGCGCCGAGCAGCGTGCCGATAATGGTGCCGAAGCCGCCGAACAGGCTGGTGCTGCCGAGGACGACGGCGGCAATCACCTGCAGCTCGAAGCCTTCCCCCTGGTTGGAGGAGCCGCTGCCGAGGCGGGCGGTAATAATCATGCCGGCCAGCGCGGCGGCCATGCCGCTGATGATGTACACCCGCATGGTCACCGCTTTGGTGTTAATCCCGCTGCGCCGCGCGCCCTCGGCGTTGGCGCCGATAGCCGTCACGTAGCGGCCAAAGCGCATATGATTCAGCACGATATGCCCGATAACCAGAATCATAATGCCGATCAGCGCCGGCATCGGGATCCCCAGCACCCAGGCGCGCCCGATAAATGTAAACAGGCTGTCGGCGGGGACGGGGATCGAGTAGCCCTGGGTCACCAGCAGCGCGATGCCGCGGACCACGGCGAGGGTGGCGAGGGTAACGATAAACGCCGGAATGCCTTCATAGGCTATAAAGAAGCCGTTGATGGCGCCGACTAATCCGCCGAGCAGCAGACCACCGAGCAGCACCACCGGCCACGGTAAGCCCCAGCTGTTGAGGGCTATGGCCGAGAGCGCGCCCACTAGCGCGAGAGTGGAGCCCACCGACAGGTCGATGCCGCCGGTGGTGATCACCAGGGTCATCGCGGTCGCCACGATCAGCAGCGGGGCGCTCTGGCGAATGATATTCAGCCAGTTGGTACCGGTCAGGAAGTTGCCGGTGATGAGCGAAAACACCACGCAGCAGAAGACGAAAAACAGCGCAATGCTGACCACGCCAGAGTGGTTATGCAGCAGGCGGCGCGGCAGCGAATGCTGGATCATGCGGGAGCTGCTTAAGTTCATGATACTCATCCTGTTACCTCAGTGTGCTGCCGCAGAGCGAGCGGTGAATTTTTCGCCCACGATCAGGTTAACGATATCGCTCAGGCTGGTGTCGGCCACCCGTCGATCGGCGACGTTGGTGCCTTCATACATCACCATGATTCGGTCGCAGACCAGGAAGAGATCCTGCAGACGATGGGTGATCAGAATGACGCTTACGCCGCGCGCGGAAACGCGACGAATAAGCTCCAGAACCGCCTCGACTTCCGCCACGGCAAGCGCGGCGGTGGGCTCATCCATAATCAGCACCTTGGGGTCAAAAGCCGCCGCGCGGGCGATGGCAATAGCCTGGCGCTGGCCGCCGGAGAGATTGCGGACCAGCAGGCGGGTATCGGGAATGGAAATACCCAGCCCCTTGAGCATCTCCCGCGCGTCGGCGTGCATTTTGGCCTCGTCGAGGAAGGGGATACCGAGCACCGATTTCATCGGCTCGCGGCCCATAAACAGGTTGCCCGCGACGTCGACGGTATCGCACAGCGACAGGTCCTGATACACCATCTCGATACGGCAGCGGCGCGAGTCCGCCGGATTGGTAAACTGCTGCTGTTCGCCGTCGATGCGGATAGTTCCGCCGGTGGGGATCACCGCCCCGGACAGCACTTTGGTCAGGGTTGATTTCCCCGCGCCGTTATCGCCCACCAGGCCCAGCACTTCGCCCGGAGCCAGCTCCAGGTTTACGCCGCGCAGGGAGCGTATTGACCCGTAGGTCTTGGTGATATTGATCATTTCTACCCGTGGCGGGGTAGTTTGTGGCTGCTGCATCCGATTCGCTCCCATCGCTATTGCCGGGAAAATGTTTGCCATTCCGGTTGAAAGACTCCATCCAACACGGTTTACGCCCTTGTAAACCGGTTTACCTGCGGAGTGGAGCTTTCACATGTACGGTCAGGTCAAACGCTATTTAAGATATTTGTTCGCCAGTAAGAACATTGCAGCATCCGTGCCAGGGCAGAAAAAACACAGCAGCCCCATCACTTAACCCTATGTAACAGATAGAATTTATTAGCGGTTTATAAGTAAACCGGTTTACTAATTATAATCAACAGATTTTAAGTTGAGCGTTTTTTGCGCCAAAACTGGGCGCTTTTGCGCCATTTTGGGACGCGCTTAACAAATCTTAATCGAATCGCGGCCAATCCATTCCACCGGCAGACGGGTCTCCGCCGGGATATCTTTCTCGTTATTCAGCAGGCGCAGCATGATGCTCACCGCGGTGCGGCCCAGCTCCCGCGCGGGCTGGCGGACGGTGGAGATACGCGGCTGGGTAAAATCGGCATAGTTAGCGTCATCGAAACCGACCAGCGACAACGCCTCCGGCGCCTGCAGTCCGCAGGCGCGCAGCCCGTCGAGCAGGCCAAGCACCAGATAGTCGCTGGCGGCAAAGACGGCGGTGGGGCGCAGCGGCTGGCTGAAGAGGTGGCGCAGCGCCTGCTGGCCGAACTCGCGCTGGTAGTCGCCGTACATGACCCACTCGGCGGGCCAGCTCAGGCCGGCCTGCTCCATCGCGGTGCAGAATCCCTGGTAGCGTTCACGTACGCTCATCAGCTTGTCCGGCCCGCCGATGAAGGCGATACGGCGATGCCCGGCGGCGATCAGTTTCTCCGTCGCGATCCGTCCGCCCTGGACGTTGTCGGCAAAGACCTTCGGCACCGTGCTGCCGGGAATATCCTCATCGAGCAAAACGATGCGCTCGTGACGCTGAACCTCTTTTCGCAGCAGGCCGTTGTCGGGGCGGTTGGTGGTGAACAGCAGGCCGTCAACCTGGCAGGTATCCAGCCAGCGAATGAACTGGCACTCTTTTTCCGGGTTGTTGCGGGTGATGCACAGCACCAGGCTGTAGCCGCTGGCCGAGGCGGCCTCCTCAGCGGCGTCGGCCAGTTCGGCGAAGAAGGGGTTGGTAATATCGGGGAGAACCAGACCGAGGGTTTCGCTTCCGCCTTTGCTCAGGCGGCGCGCCAGGCTGTTGCCGCGATAGTCCAGCTCGCGGATCGCCGTTTCAATGCGGTCGATGGTTTCCTGCGGCAGCACAATATTGTTGTTCATATAGCGGGATAAGGTGGCCTTCGACAGTCCCGCCAGCTTTGCCACATCGGATAACAATACGCGTTTTATACTCATTTCCTGCGCCATTTCTGCCAGAGTCGGCTATCTGTAACATAGTTAAGCGCGGTCAATACAGCAATTTTTCCGCCAGCGGCGGCGCTAAATAAGTGCTTGACAAAATTTAATCGGCGGAGAATTGTATAGGCAGTTTACCGCATCATCCGGGAAGTCATTCCCAAACCCGCTTAAAACATTCCAGTCGCGCACCGAAACGGACCGGTTGCCGGAATGAGCCAAGCAGGTATTAGCCGAACGGTCTTCGATCGCCCCGGCCATACGCGATATTTGCCCGCCAAAAAATAATCCTTCTGCGTTCGCATTGCGGCGTGGAACTCTGCTGGCTATCAACTATTCCCGACGAGGATACTGATGATGTTATTTAACACCGGAAAACTGCGTTTTATTGCTGTGGCAACGTCTCTGCTGGCATCGCTGAGCTTTATTTCTTCCGCCAGTGCCGCCAATCCCACCTATGCGTTAGTGCAAATTAATCAGCAGGCGCTGTTTTTTAATCTGATGAATAAAGGCGCGCAGGATGCGGCTAAGGCGAGCGGTAAGGATTTAGTGATTTTCAACTCCAACGATAATCCCGTGGCGCAGAATGACGCGATTGAAAACTATATTCAGCAAGGCGTTAAAGGCATCCTGGTTGCCGCCATCGACGTTAACGGAATCATGCCCGCGGTGAAAGAAGCCGCCGCCGCGAATATTCCTGTTATCGCTATTGATGCGGTATTACCGGCGGGTCCTCAGGCGGCCCAGGTCGGCGTGGATAATATCGAAGGGGGCAGAATTATCGGTAAATACTTCCTCGATTACGTGCAGAAAGAGATGGGCGGTCAGGCGCGGCTGGGTATCGTCGGCGCGCTGAACTCGGCGATTCAGAACCAGCGGCAGAAAGGCTTCGAAGAGACCCTGAAGAGTAATCCGAAAATTACCGTTGCCAACGTCGTCGACGGGCAGAACGTGCAGGATAAAGCGATGACCGCGGCGGAGAACCTGATTACCGGCAACCCGGATCTGACGGCGATCTACGCCACCGGCGAACCCGCGCTGCTCGGCGCTATTGCCGCAGTGGAGAACCAGGGGCGCCAGAAGGATATTAAGGTCTTCGGCTGGGATCTGACGGCGAAGGCGATTTCAGGTATCGACGGCGGCTACGTTACCGCCGTGCTGCAGCAGGATCCTGAGCAGATGGGGGCGGAGGCCCTGAAGGCGCTGAATGCGATTACTTCGGGTAAAACCGTGCCGAAATCCATTCTGGTTCCGGCTACGGTGGTGACCAAAGCGAACGTTGATAGCTACCGTTCGCTGTTTAAGTAATCTTCAGGCATCGCCCGTCGCTAGCAGGGCGGCGAGCTCGCGGCCGTCGGGAAAGGCGCTAAAGGTACCCCGACGGCTTACGGTGATGGCGGCAGCGCGGCTGGCATGGGCCAGCGCCAGGCCGTCCGGCGCCACGCCGCGGCGCAGCGCCGAGGCCAGCATAACGGCGAGAAAGGTGTCGCCGGCGCCGGTGGTATCAAGCGCTTCGACGGCGGCGGCGGGAGAGAACCGGCGCTGGCCTGCGCGAACCAGCCAGGCGCCGGCAGCGCCCTGGGTAATGACCAGGGTTGGTACGCCATAAGGCTGCAGCTGCTCCGCCTCTGACTCATTGACCACCGCGATATCGATAAGCGGCCACAGGAGGGAAAAATCAGGATTGACCGGCGAAGGATTAAATACCGTGGTCATCCCGCGCGCTTTGGCGAACTGGAACAGGGCGCGGGTCTTTTCCAGCGAGAAATTACCCTGCTGCAGCAGAATATCGCCTGCGGCGCTCTCGGCCAGATGCGGAAGAATATCATCGAGGCTAAAGGTATCGGCGGCGGCGGTGGTGGTAATAATTGCATTATCGCCATCGGCGCTATTTAAGATAATTGAGGTGTCGCTATGTTGGTTGCAATTCCCGACGGGTAGCAGCGTCAATGGTTCATTTATTAGCTGCTGGCGTATCCAGGATCCATTGCTGTCATTTCCCGTGGCCGCAATTAAGCATGTATCTATGCCGCAGCGGGATAATATAATCGCCTGATTCGCGCCTTTTCCGCCGAGATCCTGCGAAACTTTAATGCCATGAATCGAGGTGCCTTTTTTCGGTATATCCGAAATGGCCCAGGTTTCATCTACGGTAATATTACCGATAACGTAAACACGCATAGTGTTCCCTTAACAGGATGGATAAACATGACTTCTATATCAGCAGAAAAACCCAGCGCAATACAAGCTATTTTTTCACGTCGCAAGGCGGTCATTGGCGTTATTCACTGCGATCCCTTTCCGGGTACACCTAAATATCGTGGTAAATCAGTTAATGGTATTATTGAACGTGCGCTTCGGGACGCTGAAAATTATATTGCGGGCGGCGTTCACGGTCTGATTATTGAAAACCACGGCGATATTCCCTTTGCCAAACCGGAGGATATTGGTCCTGAAACCTCGGCGCTGATGGCGGTGATTACCGAGAAGGTTCGCGAGCGTTTTGGCGTGCCGCTGGGCATTAACGTGCTGGCCAACGCCGCGATTCCCGCGCTGGCTACCGCGCTCGCCGGCGGGGCCGATTTCGTCCGCGTAAACCAGTGGGCCAACGCCTATATCGCCAACGAGGGGTTTATTGAAGGGGCGGCGGCGAAGGCGCTGCGCTATCGCAGCCAGCTGCGCGCGGAGCATATTCGCGTCTTTGCCGATAGCCACGTCAAGCACGGCAGCCACGCCATCGTCGCCGACCGTTCGATTCAGGAGCTGACCCGCGACGTGGACTTCTTCGAGGCCGACGCGGTGATCGCTACCGGCCAGCGCACCGGCGACAGCGCCACCCTCGAGGAGATCGATGAGATCCGCGCCGCTACCGCGCTGCCGCTGCTGGTGGGTTCCGGCGTAACGCCGGCCAACGTCTGCCAGATCCTCGGGCGCACCCAGGGGGTGATCGTCGCCAGCACCATGAAGGTGGACGGCGTCTGGTGGAACGATGTCGATCTGGCGCGGGTTAAGCACTTTATGTCGGTCGCTCAGGCCGCGCTGGAGGAGGCGTAATGGAAGCGTTTAGCGAGCGCCTGCTGCGTGAACATCAGCAGGTATGGCAGGCGATGCAGCAGCACCGCTTTGTGGTGGATATTGAGCAGGACCGCCTGCCGGAGACGGTATTTAACCGCTATCTGGTCTTTGAGGGCAATTTTGTCGCCACGGCGATCGCCATTTTTGCCCTCGGCGTCAGCAAGGCGCCGGATATTCGCCAGCAGCGCTGGCTGATCGGCGTGCTGAACGCGCTGGTAGATACCCAGATCGCCTGGTTTGAGCAGGTACTGGCCGAACGCCGGGTTAATCCTGCCGATTATCCGGACGACCGTCCCGGGGTGCGCCGCTTCCGCGACGGCATGCTGCGTATCGCCCGTGAGGGGAGCTATGAACAGATTATTACCCTGATGTTCGGCGCGGAGTGGATGTACTATCACTGGTGCCGGCGGGTGAGCGAGCGCGGCCAGAGCGACGCGGATCTGCGGCGCTGGGTCGAAATGCATGCGGAAGAGGAGTTTTACCGCCAGGCCCGCTGGCTGAAGGAGGAGCTGGACCGCTGCGCGATGGCGCTGAGCGAAGGCGAAAAGCAGGCGCTGTCGGTGCTGTACGGCGAGGTGCTGCAGTGGGAAATCGATTTCCATAGCGCGGCGTACGAAGCGTAGCCGCAGCGATACACACGGGGCGGCCCGCAGCGGCGCCCCGTCACTCTACCGACAAACAGACCCGGCAACATGCCGCCCCGTGGGCCCGCAGACTATGTCCTCATCGCGCAGGCGCCGCTCTTTTGTCTTATTCAGCACAATCCACGCCGATAATTTTTCATGACTGTTTTAAGATAGTAGCTTCCGCTCATTTTCATTCCAACCGCAGGTGTCACCGAGTGCTTCAGCGTATTGACCGAAGAACAGAGCGGCTACGTCAGCAGACCGCCGCGATCCGTAAGGATATTGCGAACCTGATTCAGCGCCACACCGCCGGCCAGGCGGGCATTTTTACGCCTTTTCCCGGGGTGATGATGGCGCAACTGCATGAGCCGATGCCGCCGCTGGCACAGGTTTATGAGCCCAGCCTGTCGCTGGTGATTCAGGGGGAAAAGAACGTGACCGTGGGTGAGACGGTTTACACCTATAACGAATCGTGTTTTTTCCTCACGGCGATAAATTTACCTACCGTCTCTGAAGTCCCCGCCGTCAGCCCGGATGCGCCGTTTCTCTCGCTGCTGATCGGGCTGGATTTAGGGCTGGCGCGTGAAGTGATGGCCGATATGGAACTACGCGGCGGGCGCGCGAGCCAGCAGAGCGCCGGCATGGCCCTGGGGGAGGCGAACGAGCGCCTGCTTGATGCCGTGCGGCGATACCTGGCCAATGCGGAACTGCCGGAGCATGAGCGGCATTATATTAATGACTTAACGCTTCGCGAAATCTTCTACCTGATACTGATTGGGGATGCCGGCAGCGTATTCCGCGAGACGGTAGTGGCGGGTACCAGCGGCCAGCGCGTCTCCATGGCGATCGGCTGGCTACGCGATAATTATCTGCAGCCGCTGAAGGTCGAAGAGCTGGCGCGGATGGCCGGCATGGGCGTTTCGACGCTTCACCACCATTTTCGCCGGATGACCTCTTTGAGCCCGCTGCAGTATCAAAAGCGGCTGCGGCTGCACGAAGCGCGCCGTCTGCTGATTGCCGAGGAGGGCGATGCTGCCAGCGTGGCAATCCGCGTAGGGTATGAGAGCGTGACGCAGTTTCACCGCGAGTATAAGCGGATGTTTGGCGTGACGCCGATCCAGGACAAAGAACGGCTGCTGAAAGGGGCCGGCTATCCGGCCTTCGGGGTGAAATAAAATCAGCCGGGTGACCGGCTGATGCGCATTCAGGCGGCGGTGAGCGACGCCATATCAATCACAAAACGGTACTTCACATCGCCCCGTTCCATGCGTTCGAACGCCTCATTGATTTGCTGCATGCTGATGGTTTCGCAATCGGGATAGATGCCTTTGCGCGCGCAAAAATCCAGCATCTCCTGCGTTTCTGCAATCCCGCCGGACGGCGATCCGGTAATGCGTCGACGCCCCATAATCAGCGGTAGCGTGCTGAATCCCTCCATATCACCCAGCGCGCCAACGATGACCAGCGCACCTTCGACATCCAGCAGCTGCACGTAGGGAGAAACGTCGTGACGCGTCGGGATCGTATCGATAATGACGTCAAACGAAGACGCTGCCTGGCGCATAGCCTCATCCGACGTGGAGAGCAGGACATGTTCTGCGCCGAGCTTGTGCGCCTCTTCGGCTTTGCCGGCGCTGCGGGTGATCACCGTCACCTCTGCTCCCAGGCCTACCGCCATCCGTACCGCGAGGTGGCCTAAACCGCCAATCCCCACGACCCCGACGCGCGATCCCGGCCCGACGCTCCAGGTTCGAAGAGGCGAATAGACGGTGATGCCCGCACACAGCAACGGCGCGGCCCGCGACGGATCGAGTCCCTGCGGCAGGTTGAGAACAAACTCTTCGCGCACCACGATCTGCTTTGAGTATCCGCCATAGGTGATGTCACCCGTCTGACGGTCGCGGCCGTTGTAAGTGACGGTGGGGAATTCACGGCACATCTGCTCTTCATGACGCCGGCACTGATCGCACTCCTGACAGCTATCAACGATGGTGCCTACCGCGACCATCTGGCCGATGGCGTAGCGTTTCGCGTTGGCGCCGACGTCAATCACCCGACCGACGATCTCGTGACCGGGGACCAGCGGGTAGACGGTTGGCCCCCACTCCTGCCAGTCGTTACGCGCCTGATGGAGATCGCTGTGGCACACGCCGGAGTAGAGGATTTCGATCGCCACGTCGTTATCGCGCAGGGCGCGGCGTTCGAAGGCGAAAGGGACTAAGGGCAAATCGGCGCTCAATGCGGCATAACCATAAGTTTTCATTGTTGCTCCAGCTGTTTGCGGGTAAGAAAGCCACACTGTAGCGGGGAGATAGCGGAAGGGGTGAGCCTGATTCTGCCTGAAAGTTGCCTGTTTCTCTGGCGGAGACCGTTCTTGTCGGGATTGAAAGCGCGGGGTTCGACTTATATCATCGGACCGCTGCTGATAAATTTTATGCCGTCGGCAATCAATCCCCTGCGGGCTAAAGCCGGGCATATCGCAGGACGCAACGCGCCGTGCCACAGGAAAACGCCATGACCCGTACGCAAAGACTGCTTGAATTGCTCCAGATACTGCGCGAGCACCGGTATCCGCTAACCGCCTTGACCCTTAGCGAAAGATTGGGAATAAGCGTGCGTACCGTTTACCGGGATATTCAGACGCTCCAGCAGCAGGGGGTGTATATTGAGGGCAGTTCCGGCATTGGGTATATTATTAAGTCTGACTATCATTTGCCGCCGCTGACTTTTACCCCGCAGGAAATTAACGCCCTTACGCTCGGGCTAAACTGGGTATGTCATAACACCGATGCTGATTTTAAAAAGATCGCCAAAAGCACGCTGGCTAAAATACGCTCAGTTACGCCGGATAAATTAAAAGAGCACATCGAGTATCAATCGTTGCTGACCGGACCGGGTGAAAAAGATGCCGCTTTTTTTGCCGAGCTGCGCCATGCGATTAATAACAGAAACAAAGTTCAAATCGCGTATTGCGCTAAAAACGAACGGCTATCCTCGAGAGTTATATGGCCAGTGGCGCTGGCTTATATGGAGAAGTGCTGGCTGCTGGCCGGATGGTGCGAGCTGCGCAAGGATTTTCGTCATTTCCGAACCGACCGAATAATGGGCATCTCGCTGCTTGCCGATAAATATAACGACAGCAGGATCGGCTTATTGAGAAAATGGCGGACGCAAGAGGGGCTTCACCTGGATGATGAGTACTGACAAAAGCTGTCACTCCTTTTTCATATACTTCTGTAGAGCATAAAAATCATTCTTTACAGGAGCGAACATGAGCTTTCAGAACAAAGTGGAGGTAGTTACCGGCAGTACCGCCGGCATTGGGGAGGCGGTTGTAGAGCAGTTACACCAATCAGGTGCGCGGGTGGTTGTGGTCGCCCGATCCCGCGAACAGGCGGAGCACAAGGCTAAATCGCTGTCGCCAGAGGGACGGACCGCCGTGGGTATCGGGTGTGATGTTTCGCAGCCGGAACAGGTGAGGCAGATGATTGATGAAGTCGTGGCCCGCTTTGGCCGACTTGATTATGCGGTTAATAACGCGGGTATAACCGGCGATCGGCAGAAAAATATTGCGCAGCAGACGATAGATAACTGGCAGAGGGTGATCGCGGCCTCTTTGAGCAGCGTTTTTTACTGTATGAAATATGAAATTCCCCGGATAGTAAAATCCGGCGGCGGGGCGATCGTTAATTTATCCGCCGTCAATGGCCTGGTCGGTATTCCCGGGCTGGCGCCTTATACAAGGGCCAAACATGGCGTTATTGGCCTAACCCAAACCGCGGCGCTGGAGTTTGCGCAACAGGGCCTGCGGGTCAATGCGGTGGCGCCGGGATACGTCGGCACGCCGCGTATTAATGAACTCCCCGCGTCTGTTCAGCGCGCATTTGCCGACAGCCATCCGCTCAAGCGAATGGCTAAAATGCAGGAGGTGGCCGATTTTATCCTGTTCCTGTTGTCGGAAAAGGCCGGATTCTGCAGCGGCGGCGTTTATCCCATTGATGGCGGCTATCTGGCGGAGTAAATTTCCTGCCTCAAGCGATCTTTTCTCAAAGGAGCAGGGCGGTGATTTCAAAAGACAATGCCGGGCATTACGTCTGGGGTGACAATTGCGACGGCTGGTATCTGCTAAACCGTCCGGACATGCTCGTTATTCACGAAAAGATGCCGTCAGGCACCTGCGAAAAGCGCCACTATCATTGCGTTTCAAGCCAGTTTTTCTTCGTGATTCAGGGCGTGCTTACCATGGAACTGGCGGGTGAGATGCATGAGATCTGCGCCCGGCAGGGATTAGAGATCCCTCCCGGGTCAGCGCATCAGGCCAGAAACGATAGCCTCTCTCCCGTCGAATTTATCGTTATCTCCCATCCGACGACGCGCGGAGATCGTACCGATCTTGCGCAGTCCTGACAATCCCTCCGCACCGTTAGCCCTGTTCCGGGCTACCGGCGAAAGGGTACGCAGTCGATGTTCTCAGCGTCCTGAGCAGCGACTCGTACAGACTATCGACCGCCAAAGAGTCTTTCGACGCCCGGCTTCTGTACAAGGCCACCGCCATCGGCTCCAGCGGCCCCAGATGCTGCTCCCGGCCCAAAATCTGCAGGTGCGGCGGGGCGCTGCACTGGGTTAGGACCGCGACCGCCAGCCCGCTCTCCACCGCCGCAATTTGGCCCGACAGGCTGGAGCTGTTGTAGACCACTTTATACCGACGTCCCTGCAGGGCTAATGCGTTGATAGCGCTGCGCTTTGCCATGCTTGTGCTTTCGTATACCGCCACGGGGAGCGGATCGCGCCGCCAGACCTCAAACTGTGCAGAACCGACCCATACCATGGGTTCATAAAAGAGTAACGTTCCCTGGCTGGCATGTTCCCGGGAGACCAGCGCGAGGTCTAAATCGCCGCTCTCAACGCGAGGGATAAGCGAGGTCGATTGTTCGCAGACTCACTCGATTTCAATCGCACCAAAATTAGGCGCAAACCTCCTGAGGGCCGGCGTCAGGTATTTTGCCGCATAGTCATCCGGCACGCCCAGGCGGATACGTCCTGTGAGCTCCTCGCCGTGAAAGGCGGCCTGAGTCTCAGTGTGTAAATCGAGCATCCGCCGGGCATATCCCAGCAGTTTTTGTCCTTCAGGCGTGAGCTGATTTTGCCGGGGGCCGCGCAGAATAAGTCGGCAACCGAGCGCCGATTCCAGCTTTTTAAGCTGCATGCTGACCGCCGACTGGGAGCGGTGAACCTCAGGCGCCGCCGCGGAAAGCGAGCCCGCATCGACGACAGCGACAAAGCATTTGAGCCAGTCCATCTGCAGATCCTGAAAATGCACGCCAACTCCAAATATTCGATAAGCAAATAGTATCGTTAATTATTATGCGTTTTTATTGCGTACGCAACGTGGGCATAGTGGCTCTTCGTTGAGGTTGGCGCTACTGGAGGAAGACGATGCCCGGGATAACAAAAAAATCTGCCCATTTATCTATACTGACCGGTTCATTAATTGGCTCTGGTTTTCGCGAGCTGCTACCGATTTCACTATTTGTGGCCGTTTTTGGCGCCGCCTTTGGCCTCGCGGCGTCGCAGGAGGGGCTGAGCCATCTTATGGCGACCATGATGAGTCTGCTGGTTTTCGCCGGCTACGCCCAGTTCGCCGCGCTAGCCCTGTGGGAGGATCAGCTGCCGCTATTCACCCTTCTGGCGACCGTTTTTGCGATCAATGCCAGACATCTTTTAATGGGGGCCACGCTCTACCCGTGGCTACGCTTTTTACCGCCGGCCAGGCGCTACGGGATCATGGTGGTCGTATCCGATGCGAACTGGGCCATGGCGATGCAGGCATTTAGCCGGGAAAAGCCGGGGCTGGGGTTACTCTTTGGCGGCGGTCTTGCGCTGTGGCTTTTTTGGGTTGCCGGCACGATGGCGGGGCTGTATTTCGGCAGCGCGATCCGCGACCCCAAAAGCTATGGCCTTGATATGGTAATGGGATGTTTTCTTCTCTCAATGGTTTTTGAGGGGGAAAGACATTCGCGGACGATTCCGATCTGGACCGCGGCGGCGGGCGCGTCGCTGATGGCCTGGCAATGGCTGCCGGCAAATAGCCACGTCATTGCCGGAGCCCTCGCCGGAGGGATCGTTGGCATCGCGCCGGGAGGCAAAAAGAGTGAACGTTGAGATGTCGGATGCCGGGGCCTTAATTATCATCATCGCGATGGCGCTGGTAACGCTTGCTACCCGCTGGGGCGGCGTCTACGTGATGTCTTTTGTGCCGTTCAGCGGCAAAATAAAAAGCTTTATTCAGGCCATGTCCGGTTCCGTGCTGGTGGCCATTATCGCGCCTACGGCAGTCTGCCGGCGACAGAGGCGCCCAGATGGCGTTGCTGACAACCGCCATCCTGATGCTGGCGCTTAAAAGGCCCTTAATCGCCATCGCTGGCGGGATCGCGGTTTCAGCGTTCGCGAGACATTTGTAGCGGGTGGCTCAGGGCGGAAAACGGCACAGCGTGCCGTTTCCCTGGCCGGGTCTTCCCAACTGCCCCAGAAGTTAAACCTGGCCATGTCGGCTCTCCGCTGTGCTTAGCACTGTTTCGCTATCCAGGCGGCAAAGTCGCGCATGGCGGCAGTTTCGGGGCGAGATTGCAGCCGCGTGAGCCAGTAGCCGCCGGAACTGATCTCCGTAGGGAACGGTTGCACGATGCGCCCGCCGTTGAGCAAGTGGCTGAACATGCTGGCTGGCGCAATCGCAATGCCGGCCCCGCACTGCGCCGCCTCGAGCATCGCAAGCGAGGTGTCAAAAACCATCACCGGATGGGTGGGCGCCGGCGGGGTCTCTCCGGCTTTCATCATCCATGTCGCCCATTCGTCGCGGCGATAGGAGCGCAGCAATGTGTACTGAAGCACATCGGCCGGTTTGCGTAGCGCTCGCGCAATCTCCGGCGCGCAGAGCGCGGTGAGCGGCGCATCGCATAGGAATGTGGCCTCGGTATCGTGCCAGGCGCCGTTGCCGAAACGAATGGTATAGTCCAGCCCCTCTGCCGCAGGGTCGACCCGATTGTTATGCGTCGACAGCTGCAGGTCGATATGCGGGCAGCAGCGGCGAAAATCCTCCAGCCGGGGCAGCAGGAATCCCACGGCGAATGTCCCCACGACGCCTGTTTTTAGTTTTTCTCGAGGTTGGCGGGCGCTAAAACGATCGAGCGTATCGGCGATAATATCGAAAGAGCCGTTCAGCACCGGCAGTAAGTTTTCGCCCTCTTTCGTCAGCATCAGGCCGCGAGAAACCCGCACAAATAGCTGACAATTAAGATGTTCTTCCAGCGAACGCACCTGCTGACTAATGGCGGAATGCGTCACGTTGAGCTCAATCGCGGCGCGAGTAAAGCTTAAGTGCCGGGCGGCGGCTTCGAAAGCGCGCAGGGCGTTGAGCGGGAGATAGCTTCTGGTCATGGTTGTATGTGTTAGAAAAACTTTAGGCAGATGCTAAGTTTAATCGTTTGTCAGAGGCTGTCAAAACCCCCAGACTGAGCGCGTTTTCAGGTCCCGGATATCTCACTCACTCTATGGAAGGTTTTACCCATGCAAAAAATGCTGAATGGCGTTCTGGCACTTGCCGCGCTTTCGCTCACCGCGGCAGGCATTGCTGCGCCGAAAAAGCTGACGCCGCGGCAAATCTCTCAGGTGGTCGCGCAGGCCATCGATCCTCTGCTGAAAGAGCAGGCGATCCCGGGCATGGCGGTGGCGGTAATTTATCAGGGCCAGCCGTACTATTTCACCTGGGGCAAAGCGGACGTCGGCAACGGCCGCCCGGTGACGAAGGAGACGCTATTCGAACTCGGTTCGGTTAGCAAAACGTTCACCGGCGTATTAGGCGCAGACGCCGTCGCCCGCGGAGAAATCAAGCTGAGCGACAGCGCCAGCCGCTACTGGCCGGAGCTTAATGACAAACGGTGGCAGGGGATAACGATGCTGGATCTGGCGACTTATACCGCTGGCGGGCTGCCGCTACAGGTGCCGGATAGCGTCACGGACGGGGCCTCGCTGCGCGATTTCTACCAGCGGTGGCAGCCGCAGTGGGCGCCGGGCAGCATGCGACTCTACGCCAACAGCAGTATCGGTCTGTTCGGCATGCTGGCGGTGAAACCTTCCGGGCTCACTTTTGCAGATGCCATGAGCCAGCGCGTATTGCAACCGCTGAATCTCAACCACACGTGGATTAACATTCCGCCGGCGGAAGAGAAAAACTATGCCTGGGGCTACCGCAACGGCCAGCTGGTGCACGTTTCACCCGGAATGCTGGATGCCGAATCCTACGGGGTGAAATCAACGGTTACGGATATGGCCGCCTGGCTACAGGCCAATATGGCACCCCGGCATGTCGGCAGCCCTGTGCTCAGAACCGGCCTCGAGATGGCGCAGGCGCGCTACTGGCGCATCGGCAATATGTATCAGGGATTGGGCTGGGAGATGCTCAATTGGCCGGTCAATAGCGCCGAAATGGCGAAAGGCGGCGATAACGCGGTGGCGCTGGCCCCGCATCCGGCAGCGGCGATAGAACCACCGGTTCCGGCGGTCGCCGCGTCGTGGGTACATAAAACCGGTTCTACCGGCGGATTCGGCGCCTACGTGGCGTTTATCCCCGAACGGCAGCTTGGCATCGTTATGTTAGCGAATAAGAGCTACCCGAACCCGGCGCGTATCGCGGCTGGATACGCCATTTTAAACGCCTTGCAGTAAACCTGCGCGCCCTTCTCCGCGAAGCGGATATTCTCTTCTTTGCGCAGAAGAGACTCTTTCTGTGGGTGAATATTGGGGTTATAGAAGAAAATCGTGTAGTCGATTCCGGAGGCCTGAATTGCTTCCATCACTTCTCCTGAACAGGGCGCACAGCACGAGTGGAGTGGAAGTTTGGGCGCGTTTTCAGGAAAGGCGAGGGTGGGTCGTTGAAAATCAGCCATCGCTAGCTCAGCCGCTTTCTGGCGTTATTTAAGTTCATAGCACAGGCCGACTCCAGGTATTAATAACGGTTCTATACAACATGAAAAACAGTCATTTTAATTATGGCGGTGTGTTTCCCGTACCTGTCATCCGCCTGGCGCTGGCGTTTCGCCTGTTCTTTTTTTCATTAAAAATAGGGGGGTAGGTGAAAATAAAAATATTGAACTGACTTCTAATTCTTACTGGATTGGGCGTCGAGTTTCTTATTCTTAAATTAAATAAAATGTTAGCCTGATAAACAAAATAAAAACATAAATGGCTCTATTTTAACATTTTAGATACAATTAAATTTTTGTTTGTGAGCCGTTTCATCATTTTTAATCGGGGAATGCGGTATGGTTTAGCTGCTTCTAAATTGATTTGGCGGATGTCATGAATAATAAATATAAATTACACGAATTTCTTGATGTCAATCGCTTGCAAACACTCCAAGACAACTTCAGTAAATCAATGATGATTGCTCTTGTGGTGGTGGATCAGGAAGGGGTTCCTGTGACTCGCCCGAGCGGTTTTTCGGATTTTTGTGCTCGCTCCAGAATGAATGAGGCGCTGGCCCGGCATTGCTACGACAGTGACAGCGCGGGCGGCGAAGCGGCAATGCGTGCCGGGGAGCCGGTAGTGTATCGCTGTTACTGCGGATTTGTGGAGTTTGCCGTACCAATAATGATTAACAATCATTATCTTGGCGCATTTATTTCAGGCCAGGTGAAAGTGGAGCAGGATAAAGAAAAAACCATACCTTATATCCTTGATAACAATCATCTTTGGCAAGAAAACCCCTGGCTTATTAATTTGCATCACAACACGCAGCGTATGCCTTATGAACGTTTTGAATCCACGGCCTACACGCTCCTTCATGTGGCCTCATACCTGGTCGAACAGGCGCATGCTAATAACATCCAGCGTGAATTACGCCATAAAGAGCAAGAATTGACCAGTGAGTTACGTAAGCGCGTTGAGATTGAACGCTCGCTGCACGAAGCCGAATTCAAAGCGCTTTCTTACCAGATTAACCCGCACTTTTTATTTAATGTGTTGAATACTATTGGCCGCCTTGCATTTCTTGAGGATGCCAGCCGCACGGAAACAATGGTTCACGATTTCTCAGATATGATGCGCTACCTTTTACGCAAGAATAACAACGGATTGATTACTCTGGGCCAGGAAATGAACTATACCCGTGATCATTGAAACTGCTTGATTTCATGCAGTCAGGGGATCATGCTTAATTCATGAACATCAGACTCTCACCCGAACAGATTGCAGCCCTTGAGGCTCAGCACCGCCTAAGCCGTGACCGCCGTGTCTGCGACAGAATTCGCTGCGTACTCCTCTCTGCTCAGGGCTGGTCAACGACCATGATTGCGCAGTCCCAGCTTATCCATGAGACCACCGTCCTGCGCCATATCGCGGATTATCTTGATGAGGGTAAGCTGACCTCTGAAAACGGTGGTTCTCAGGAGCATCTCAGTTCTGCGCACTCAGCAGAGTTAATCTGTTTGCTGACCGATGACGTACATGTGAGTACAGCCAGTATTGTTGCCCTCGTCAGCGAGCGTTTCGGTGTGTCTTACTCCATTCCGGGGATGAACAAGTGGCTTCACCGCAATGGTTTTTCATGGAAAAAGCCGACGGGCGTCCCGCATAAGTTCAGCGAAGAAAAACAGCAGCAGTTCATGGCTGAATATGAGGCTCTGAAGCTGACGGCGGGTGACAGCGAACCCATCCTGTTTATGGATGCGGTGCATCCCACGCAGTCAACGAAACTGAGTGGTGGCTGGATACGCCGGGGTGAGCGCAAAGCGGTTAAAACCACCGGCAGCCGTACCCGGATGAATATCATCGGGGCACTCAGCCTGAACGACATCGCCCGGACAGTGACCTGCGATTATGCGCAGATTAATGCCAGAACCATTTGTGAGTTTTTCATCGCTATCCGGCAGACTTACCCGGTCAGGCAGAAAGTGCATCTTATACTGGATGGTGCACCGTATCACCGTGCCTCACTGGTGCAGGACTGGGCGGTGGTGATGAATATTGAACTGCACTACCTGCCTCCTTACAGCCCGAATCTGAATCCGATTGAGCGGTTGTGGAAGGTCATGAATGAGCATGCCCGGAACAACCGGTATTTTGCCACGGCGAAGGCCTTCCGGGCGGCAATAAACGGATTTTTCAGCGATACCCTGCCAGTGATAGCCGGGCAACTGACCTGTCGGATTAACGATAATTTCCAGACACTCAGACCAGCATCTTCGGTATGATTGGGTAAATGAAATTGTATTCACGCTCAGGCGCTGTTTAATTTGTCCTTTCACCAAAACCAGAGGACTGATCAATGATAGAAACCGAAGCCTTTCTGTGGAAAAAACAAGTATCTCCACTCCTGCTTGTTCGCCACGAAAAAGTCTTACAGGAACCTGGCGATCCCCCCATGTCAGGGTAGTTGTCGCCTCTGACAGAAAAATTTCCGGGGGCCGGAGAGGACAATAATGAACACTTATTCACCTGAGCGTAAAGCCGCTCTGATCGCCAGAATGATGCCGCCACATAATCAACCGGTCGTTCAGTTAGCCCGTTCTGAGGGGATCCCGGCCAATACGCTTTATGCCTGGCGTACTCAGGCTGGCGTTCGTGTAGCGGAAAGTCAGTCAACGCCAGAATGGTCGCAGGACGCCCGCTTTGCCGTTCTCGTTGAAACCGCACCGCTTTCTGCTCATGCTGTGGCTGAATACTGTCGCCGTAAAGGTCTTTATCCTGAGCAAATTCAGCAGTGGAGGGACGAATTTATGCAGCCCGGTCAGCGTGAAGAAAGAGCCTTGATTAAAAAGCAGAAAAAAGAAATTCAGCAACTTAACCGTGAAATAGCCCGCAAGGACAAGGCGCTGGCTGAAGCCGCGGCGCTGCTCATTCTGGAAAAAAAGCTGAAGGCGTTCTTCGCCGAAGAACGCGAGGACGAATGACACCCGCGGCCGACAGATTACAGCTGATGTCCATGGTGCAGGAAGCCCTTGATGCCGGCGCCCGGCAGCACGCAGCCTGTCAGTGTGTGGGTATCAGCGAACGGACTCGCCAGCGCTGGCAACGCAGCTCTGATGACCGGCGTCCCGCTGCCCCCCGGCCGGTGCCGAAGAACAGGCTCAGCGCTGAAGAGGAGCAGCTGGTGCTGGCTGTCTGTCATGAACCCCGGTTCGCCAGTCTGCCACCGGCACAAATCGTCCCGGTGCTGGCCGATGAAGGTCGTTACATCGCCAGTGAATCGACGTTTTACCGGGTACTGCGGCGTTACGGCGAAGTCAGTCACCGGGGACGTCAGCAGGCTCCACAAAGCAGGCCGCTGTCGACCTGGAAGGCAACAGCGCCGAACCAGGTCTGGTCGTGGGACATCACGTGGCTGAAGTCGCTGACGGCGGGCCACTGGTTCTACCTGTATCTGACAGAAGACGTGTTCAGCCGCAAAATCGTGGGCTATGAAGTGCATCCGGTAGAAAGCGGGGAATATGCGGCAGAGCTGGTAAAGCGGACAGTGCTGAGCGAGCGTTGCTGGCAGGAGCCACTGGTGCTGCATGCGGATAACGGGGCCCCCATGAAGTCACAGGTGCTGCAGGTGAAGCTTGCGGAACTGAAGATAACCGCGTCGCACAGCCGGCCACGGGTAAGCAACGACAACGCCCACGTGGAGTCGCTGTTCAGGACGCTGAAATACGTCCCGGCGTGGCCTGAGAAGGGCTTCGCGTCGCTGGAAGAGGCCCGTGCCTGGGTGGAAGGCTTCGTCGGCTGGTACAACGAAGAGCACCGGCACAGCGGTATCCGCTATGTGACGCCGGGTCAGCGGCACAGAGGCGAAGACCGTCAACTTCTGTCACAGCGAAAATCGGTGTACGAGGCCGCGAAAAAGCAGCATCCGCACCGCTGGTCAGGGGCAACGCGAAACTGGAGCCGGCAGGAAGAAGTGTGGCTAAATCCGGAGCGGGAAACGCGGGCCGCATGAATCAACTGAGGCGACAACTACCTTGACACGCACCGCGATGATCAGGTGCTGATTGAGAATCGGGCTATTGGCATCAATCCTGTAGACTGGAAGTAAGTATCCTCCGGCAGAGCCGGAGGCTTTAGGGGGAGCGCCTCAAAGGCGCCGACAAACCATGAGCCGCCCAAGGCGGCTGCTATACGTTCAGTTTCATTTGATCGTATCGTTCGTCTCTCTCTCCTGGTTGCGTATGTATGCCCTGACCGTGGCTTCATCCAAACCAACGGTTGAAACGAAATATCCTCGTGCCCAGAAAACTTCTCCGGTGAAGTTTTTACCTCTGCCGAAGTGTCGTGCTATCGCTATCGCGCTTTTTCCCTTCAGATAGCCGACGACTGTCGATACCGAGTACTTTGGCGGTATGCTGATGCACATGTGGACATGATCACGCATCAGATGCCCCTCCAAAATCTGACAGCCCTTCTGGCTCGCAAGCTCGTGGAATATTTTTCCCAACTCATGCCGCAGCGCACCATATAACCGCTGTTTCCGGCGTTTAGGGATATAAACCACGTGATATTTACAGTCCCATTTCGTATGGCTTAAGCTCTGATAGTCTCTCATCACGAATCCTCATCTCTTGGCGGAGATTTCAGATTCGCGCGACTGACTTAAAGGTCAAACCTTTCGGAGTCCCCCGGCAATGCCGGGGGTTTACCGGATTTAATTACTGAATGGTCTATCAGATATCTGGCAAATTGACCAAATCCCAGGTGTAGATGGTATGGGTGTCATAGCCGCCACAGGCCGAAACGCCACGCATCTGCGCCTTGGTTCTCGGGTAATGTACCATACCGATCTTCGATTCGACGGCAGTTTTTCCCGCCATACAATAGTCAACGCTCATGCAGTTATTTCTGTTCCCGAGCATATCAGTGATATCAGCGCGGCAGCGTTACCCTGCCCGGGTCTGACGGCCTGGCAGGCAGTGCAAAAAGTCCCTCATCTCTCTGGTGAGAACGTGCTTGTCAGCGGTGCCGGTGGTAGTGCTGGCAGCCTGTTAACACAGATGCTTATTCAGGCAGGCGCTAATGTTTATGTCACCGCCAGCGGCAGGCATCATCAAAAATTGCTCAACCATGGGGTCATCCAGTGCTTTGACTATGGCCATAGGTCATGGACAGATGAGTTGAATCGCGCACTGGGCGAAAAACCGCTGTACGCTGCTTTCGATACCGTCAATCAGCAAAATGCACTATCTCTGGCGGGATTACTGGGTTATTACGGCCATCTTGTATGTATTCAGGACAGATTGGAAAAAGCGCCATTACCACCGTTCACGACCAGTATCTCGCTTCATGAAATTGCTCTGGCAGCCATTCATGCATACGGTAGCAATGTACAGTGGAGTCGGTTACGTCAAGCCGGCGAAAACATGCTGCAACAGATCGGTCGCTGCGAGTTGATTATGCCGTTTATTCAAACCGTTGCGTTTGATGACATTCCACAGACGCTTGAAACGTTAAAAGAGAATAACAATGGCATAAAATATGTTGCGGTAGTGTAGCGGGTTGAGGTGGATTTGGTTTTATTGAATAAAGAAATCCAAAAATCTGCTTTGCTAAAAGGCGGCCATGCACCAAATCCTTAATCAGTTACAGAGTGAATGATTAATATAAGGGAATGAACTTAACAAACTGCAACTTGAAGTATCATGTGTATATGTGAATTGCTACATGGCAATTCAGAAAGTGAGAATGAATGACCGCTTTGATTATATTTGCGATATTCCTGAAAAATATAAAGATACTGTCTGTCCATTTTTAATTCTGCAGCCTCTGGTAGAGAACTTTTTCAATTATGTGGTTGAGCCGCGTGAAACGCAGAGTCATATCGTTCTGCGAGCGAATGACGATGGTAAGGATGTGATTATTGAAATTACAGATAATGGCGATGGGATCTCTCCGGAAGATATTGAGCATATTCTTTCCGGAAACATGAATCGACAAAAAGGTGGTATCGGAATTAATAATATTAAGAATCGCCTTCAGTTGTTATTTGGAGAAAGCTATGGTTTGCAAATCTCCAGTCCCTATAAGCCAATGTTCGGCACCACTATAAAATTACGGTTCCCGATGATGCCGGCCTGAGCCTGGAGCGTATATATGTATAATATTGTCATTGTTGAAGATGAGTATATCGAGTCGGAGTCGCTAAAACGGATTATTTCCCGCTGTGTTGAGAACTCTGTCATTCATGAGGCATCTACGGGCAGAAAGGCTATCCAGCTGATTGATCAGCTGGGTCAAATCGACATGATGTTTGTTGATATTAATATTCCGTTGCCGAACGGGAACCAGGTTATCGAGTACCTCAAGCAGAAAAACACGCAGACCAAAGTGATTGTGACGACGGCGAATGATGATTTTGAGATCGTTCGCCATATGCTCAGCCTGAAAGTTGACGACTATCTTCTGAAGCCGGTGAAGCAAAGCACCCTGAGCGATACTATTCGTAAAACGCTGCTGGTCGATGAGCAGGAGGCTGCGGTCGTCCGGGAGATGCGGCAAAAGATAGGCGATCTGATCGGTTGCTGCGACTATCCTGGCTGGCATACTTTTTTATTCAGCATCCTTGATGCAGCATGCACCGGACAGACTTTGGGCGGCGATCGTTCAAAAACGGTTACCGATGTCCTTGAACTACTGCAACAATATCTTGCCGGGCTTGGCGAGAAATATGTATCCTGCTGTAATAAAACTGCCTCGATTATTCAAAACATCCATCAGCAGGGATTATCCTCCAGCCATTACTGGCGCATCATGACCAGTTTATTAAACCTTAGCGATGAAATTTTTGAGCAAGTATTTAAAAATGCTAACAGCAATATGGACTTCGTTAGCCGGGCGCAATTTCATATTGAGAAAAGTATATTCAAAAACCTCACTCTCGATGACATCGCGTCTAAAACATTTGTCAGCCCTTGCTATTTGAGTCGTGCATTTAAAAAGACCATGGGTACGGGGTTTTCGAGCTACATTACCAGCCGTAAAATCAGCATGGCAAAATCGTTGCTGCAATTCAGCGATCTAAAAGTCAATACGATCGCGCTGGAGCTTTCCTGGCTGGACGCGAATTATTTCTGCCGTATCTTTAAAAAAGAGACCGGTATTGCGCCATCAGATTACCGCCGTATTGTCTCGCCGGAGGCGTGCTGATTACCCCGGGATTTTTTGCGCTTGCCGTAAGCGTGAGCGCAAAAAAGTCCGCTATCCCCGCAATATAGTTTACGTCCCCGAAAAGCGCTGGCCGTTAAAATGAACCACTCTCTTTTTAATGTGGCGCCGCGATGGACGAATACCTTTTTACCTCTGAATCGGTTGCCGAAGGGCATCCGGATAAGATGGCGGACCAGATTTCTGACGCCATTCTTGATGCGTACCTGTTACGGGACCCCTGGGCGAAAGTTGCCTGCGAATGCCTGGTGAAAACGGGCGCCGTGATCCTGGCCGGTGAAATATCATCCGCGGTCAACATTGATGTCGAACAGATTGTGCGCAGTACGGTGAAAGCCATCGGTTACGACAGGCTCTGAAAAAGGGTTCGATGGCGCGACCTGCGCTGTGATCAATATGCTGGGCCGGCAGTCGGACGATATCGCCAGAGGTATCCGCGCCAGCGATCCGTCATCGCCTGGCGCTGGCGATCAGGGGATCACGTTCGGCTATGCGTGCGATGAAACAGCGCAGCTGATGCCCGCTCCGCTACTGTATGCGCATCGATTGATGGAGCGGCAGGCGCGACTGCGCAAGACGGGGCAGGTTGCGGGATTATTGCCGGATGCCAAAAGCCAGGTCACGCTGCAGTATTGCGATGGGCAGATAAAGCATGCTGCAACCATTGTGATTTCAACACAGCATCGTGCGGACATTTCACTCGAATCTCTGCGTGAAGCGGTCGTCGAAGAGATCGTTAAGCCTGTCATTCCATCATCGTGGTTGACGCCAGAAACGCGTTTATTGATTAATCCAGCAGGTCCGTTCATCAGCGGGGGACCGGCTGCGGACTGCGGTTTAACAGGGCGTAAAATTATCGTCGATACCTACGGCGGCGCGGCCTGTCACGGCGGTGGCGCGTTTTCGGGCAAAGACCCCTCTAAGGTCGATCGTTCAGCCGCGTATGCTGCGCGCTATGTGGCCAAAAATATTGTGGCAGCAGGTCTGGCAAAACGTTGTGAAGTACAGCTGGCCTGGGCCATAGGCCTATCCCTGCCGGTTTCGGTTCGCATCAATACTTTTGGCACGTCGCAGCTTACATCTGCAGCGTTGGCCCGCCTCGTAGAACACCATTTTGACCTGAGCGTTTACGGCATTATTCATCAGCTCGATTTACTTGCGCCTCGCTACCGCCAGACGGCGTGCTACGGCCATTTTGGTCGCGAAATCTTTCCGTGGGAACTCACTAATAAGGCCGCGCTGCTTCGTGATGATGCGGCGGGTCAGCCGCGTGCGCTCACGTATACCTCATTGAATTGAAAATAACAGGAGAAAGTTATGTCCGGGCAGAGCTTAGGCTTAATTGAAACCGTCGGCTTAACGGTGGCGGTGGAAGCCGCCGATGCCGCAATGAAATCTGCGAATGTCGACCTGGTCGGATACGAGCTGACGAAAGGCGGGGGATTGGTGACGGTAAAATTAATTGGTGACGTTGGGGCGATGAACGCGGCGGTTGCTGCTGGCGTTGCCGCCGCAAACCGAATCGGGCAGGTTTACGCCTGGAGGGTGATTGCACGTACCGCGGTCGGTATTGATGCGCTGATCGCCTCCGGGGAAACATGCGGGACGAGGCCCGCGGAACCCATGACGCAGGACCAGCCAGCGGCTGTGGAAAAGAAAGAGGAGAAGATCCCGGTTATCAACATTGAGCCTGTTGCGAGCACGTCAGATTGTCTGGCGCAGGGAGAGGACGTAATGAATGCTTCAGTCCGGCCGTCTTTGCCAGCGGAAGGGAGTTCCGCCCAACGTGAAGAAGGTGCCGAACTTAACGAGGAAGAGGTGCCAGAAACGTTCATGCATGACGATAAAAAACCGCAGCGGGCAAAAGCAAAGGGCGCCCGACGGTAAAATAGCGTTATTGAATAAAGCCACCTGCGGGTGGCTTTATTGTACGCGTTGGGCGCAGGTTTTGGTCGGTGCCGGCAAATCAGCAGGAGAGAGCAAAGAAAAAAACGCCGTCGTATAAGAAAGCGCGACGGCGTTTATCAATGTCTTATCCATCAGGCGACGGTATGGTTTACCACTTCTTCTGTTTTTGCTGCGGGTAAATGACGCTCGATACAATAACGATAAATCGCCGCCCACAGGATGCCACCGATAACGGGCGCAATCAGCGGTACCAGGAAGTAGGGGATATCTCTGCCACCGGTCATTGCAACCGACCCCCAGCCGTTAAGGTAGGTAAAGAGTTTTGGACCGAAGTCGCGGGCGGGATTCATGGCAAAACCGGTCAATGGAGCCGTCGCAGCGCCGATAACTGCAACCAGCAGGCCGATCAGGAGGGGGGCAAGTGGCCCTTTAGGCACGCCGTTACCATCATCGGTTAGCGCCATGATGAGGCCTATCAAAATTGAGGTGATGATGATTTCCACCAGCCCCGCCAGCCATACGCTGATGGATGCGGCCGGATAAGTTGAAAATATACTCGCCAGAAACAGGCTATCCTGACTGCCGCGTATCATCTGATGGGCATGCTCGTACTCGGCAAACATATTGTGATAAATCAGATAGGTTAATGCCGCGCCGCAAAACGCGCCGGCCATTTGCGCCGCAATGTAGGGCACCACTTTTCTGGCGTCAAAACTGGCAAACATCCATAGGGATATTGTCACCGCCGGGTTAAGATGGGCTCCGGATGTGCCGGCGGTCAGGTAGACCGCAAGCGCAATACCGAGCCCCCACACCACGCATATTTCCCAAAGACCAAAGCTGGCGCCTGCCAGCTTTGCCGCGCACAGCACGCTGGTACCGAAAAATATAAACAGGCCGGTACCCATAAATTCTGCAATACATGGTCCGGTTATTGATTCGTAATATTTACTCATGATGGTTTCCTGTATTAAGCTCTATATTTATCGCTTAATGGTATGAGAGTGCAAAGGATGTGAAAAATAATTGTGTTATTTTTATTGCTGATTAACCGCCAATGTGACAATGAAATCCCATTGATTCAACGACTTTTTTCAGACTTTCCATTTTGTCTTCGGAGTGCGATTTAGCATCACCCATAGGGTAAATTCTGCCGAGCAGGTTATATTTATTTTCCCCAAAGGTATGATAGGGCAACAGGTGGATGGTATCGACGCCGGACATTAAGCGGGCAAACTCGGCAATACCGCGGATTTCATCCGGGTTGTCGTTTACGCCGGGAATAACCGGAATGCGGACAATGACTTTGGTGATAAATGAAATCCGGATGAGGTTCTGCAGAATTATGCTGTTATTGACCCCGGTGTTCTCTTCATGAACCGCAGGGTTAATAGCTTTAATATCGGTTAATGCCAGATCAATCCACGGGAAAACATCTTCAATGACTTCTTTAGTCGTAAATCCGGTGGTCTCGATGGCAGTATGCCAACCTTTTTCTTTGCACGCCTTTAATAATTCACGTGCGAATTCTGGCTGGGCAAGAGGTTCTCCCCCCGATAGCGTAATGCCGCCGCCAGATCGTCGAAACAGGTTCTCCTCTTTTTGTAATTCCCGCATCACGTCACTAACCGACATCCGTTTGCCTTTCATTTCCAGCGCCTGGGTTGGGCAGACGCGCGTACAGTCGCCGCACTGGATGCATCGCTCGCGATCGATAAAAAAAGGGTTGTCGGGAGACAGCGCCTTTTGCTTGCAGGCATCGACGCATTTTCCGCAGCGGATGCAATCGCTCTTTTTATAAATTAATTCAGGTTGCGGGCGCTGTGATTCCGGATTGCTGCACCACCTGCAGGACAGAGGACAGCCTTTAAAAAACGGTATTGTCCTGATGCCGGGGCCGTCGTGCAGGGAATAGCGCTGAATATTGAATAATACGCCTTCGGTATCGTATTCGACTCTCTTCATAACATCACTCGTCAAAAAAGCGACCACCAGGCAACAGCAGGCTAGCCGCTAAAATCGTGTCTGATATAGGGCCATACCTGTACGTATGGCCCTGACAAGGAAGACCAAATCAGAATTGCTGCTCGGTACGGCTGATAATGTCATCCTGAACTTCTTTGGCTAGTACCACGAACTGAGCGCTATAACCCGCAACGCGAACAACAAGATCCTGATGCTGCTGCGGATTTTTCTGCGCCTCGACTAGCGTGTTGCGATCGATGACGTTGAACTGTACGTGCATCCCTTTCTTATCGAAGTAGTTACGCACCAGCCCGCCAAAGTTACGCAGGCCTTTCTCTCCAGCCAGAGAAGAGGGCAGGAATTTCTGGTTATAGAGCGTGCCGTTAGAGGCGATGAAGTGATCCAGCTTGGCCACAGAGTTAGCCGCAGCGGTTGGGCCCAGAGTATCTTTACCCTGACGCGGCGATACGCCATCTGCCAGCGGCTCTTTCGCCAGGCGACCATCCGGCAGCGCGCTCACGTCTTTACCAAACAGAACGTTAGCCGATACCGGGTAGATGCCCGCCTGGAAACGACCGCCGCGCGGGTTGGTGTATTTTTCCACTTCCTGGCAGTAAATCAGCGCGCAGTTGCGGGCGACAAGATCCACCTCGTCGATGTCGTTGCCGAAGCATGGCGTGTTTTCCAGAATGTGGCGGATCTCTTCATAACGAGAGCCACCTGCCGCTGGCGTCGCGCCGGAACCGGAGAGCTGACGGTACACTTCATTTTTGATCGCCGCCGGGTTGAGTGAACCGTGCTGGTCGATAATGCGTTTTACCACTTCATAGATGTCCTGCTCGCCCAGAGACGTTTTTGCCGGGGCGCCCTGTGGATTAGCGCCCACCGGGTAACCAAAATTGGCATCCAGCGCGCCTTTCAACTCCTGGAGCGTCATGCGTCGGTCTTCAAACACCTGTTTCTGGATGGCATATACCGAGTCTCCGGTATCCGCCACGCCGAATGCCTGCGGGCCGGTAAAGTTATAGATTGCTCCACCTTCCTGCAGGGATTTCCCCCGGCCGATGCAATCGTCTACCAGCGCAGAAAGAAAGGGCAGCGGGCAGCGTTCGCCATGCGCAATATCGACACTGTTGCAGGCTTCGACTAACTGATGCACGAAGTGCGCCATCTGTTTTTTGAAAGCCGTATAGAAGTCATCCATGCCGGTGTACTGGGTCAATTCCCCCGTGACCGGGCCGAGCTGTTTGCTGCCCGATCGGCCGTTGTTAAGGGTAATTTCCAGCACTTTCGCCACGTTAAAGAATGCGGCATCATGCCAGCCCTCTGTGCGATGCGGCGCCTGCGGTTCTACGCAGCCGATGATGCAATAATCCCGCGCGTCATGCAGGGAGACGCCGCGGTTTTGCAACGCCGGAATGATCACCTCATCGTTATACATGGCCGGCACGCCCAGTCCCAGGCGCACCAGTTCGCAGGCGCGATAGAGGAACTCATCTGGCGTGCCCTGCCAGACGCGAATTGAGAAGGAAGGCTGCGGCAGGCGCACATGCGCGGTTGCTTCCATACACATGTAGGTCAACGGATTGGTGGCGTCGCGGCCATCTTCCGTTTGTCCGCCGACGCACAGGTTCTGGAACACGGCATAACCCGCAAAAGCCTGCGCGGACACTTCATCGCGCGTTTTGTTGATGTCGTTAAGCTTGATCCAGCAGCAATCCACCAGCTCCTGGGCAAATTCTTTGTCGATCGATTTGTCGGCAGCAAGGTAGGGGTACATATACTGATCGAAACGTCCGGGGGAGATCGAGTGACCGCTGGATTCAATCTGCAGCATGCTCTGAATAAACCAGAATGTCTGACATGCTTCCCAGAACGTGGTGGCGCCATGTTCCGGCACGCGGGTACAGTTCTGGGCGATCTGTTCCAGTTCTCGTTGGCGAGCCGGATCGCGTTCTTCTCGCGCCAGGCGAGAGGCTTCCTGGGCATAGCGATGTGCGAAGTTGATAGCCGCCTGGTAACTCATAATAACAGCATGATAGAACTGCTCTTTTTTGATGTAATCCGGCGAGGTGCGATCGAGATTCTCCAGCGCGCGGGTGACTTCATTGATGATGCCGCGAAAACCGATTTTCAGCACTTTACCGTAGTCAACGCTTACATGACCTACGCCACCGTAAAAGTAGTTACCGACGGTGAATACGCCATTTCCCATGCTCTCTTTCGTCCCTTCGGACATATAAGAGGCGGCCAGCGAACTGGTGGTTTTACCCGGCCAGTATTGAAATGCCAGGCGCAGCTCCTCGGCGGTTTTTTTCTCGATAATAAAGGGGTCAGCAACGCGGTGCGCCATGCTGTCGAACTCTTTCTCAACCCAATCGTAAGAGAATTCCGGGCAGATCTCCGTAGAGCGGGGATTGATAGTGACGGCACCAACGATTAATTCATCCTGGCGAATCGTGATGGGTAATTCATTGAATATTTTCTCAACGACTTTTGCCCGGCGCATAATAGCAGGAAGATGTTCGTTCTCTTTATAAGCCTCGGTTGCCAACACTGCACGCTCTGATTCGACGTAAGGTTTGGCATGCAGAATCGTATTTTTGAGTCTGACAACACGATCGGTCGGATTAGTAAAGCCTTTCTCTAACATACAATAACTCCCGAAATGATATTAGCGTGATTGAGCAACCACACCTGAATTGTTTAACCTGACGGCAGTGCCGGGTACACTAGTGAATAATGCTGGTGCCGATTAAGCTAATAAACTGACGTAATATTGCTGGATGTCCCATCCAGGTGGTCGCTGTAACAAGATTGCCGTCCTGAACCGCTTCATCATCTGCGGCAATAACCCAGTCTGCCGCCAGCCATTTCAACCTCTGGTTTTAAGGTAAAATATCCCGTCAGTTTTTTGCCTTTCAGCACGCCGGCGGCAACCAGAATTTGTGGCCCATGACAGATTGCAGCAATCGGTAGTGAAAAATTATTCGCATAATGAATAATGTTCAGCACCGATTTATTGAGGCGAAGATATTCAGGCGCTCGGCCACCTGTAATATATACGCCGGCGTACTCTTGCATCCTGATTTCATCAAAGGATGCGGTTAAGCGAAATAAATGTCCGGGTTTTTCGATATATGTTTGATCGCCTTCGAAATCATGAATAGCGGTCTTAATATATTCTCCGGTACGTCTTCCTGGGCAAACGACATCTACTCTGAAACCTAACATGCTTAACGCCTGCCATGGCACCATGACTTCATAGTCTTCAGAGAAATCGCCTGCGAGCATCAAAATTCTTTTCATAAGCGAACTCTCAGAATGTACTGTCATCATCCTCAATAATGCGCATGGCTTCATTCACTGCGGCGACCTCGCCGAATATGGCCAGCGTCGTGATATGCTGCGGACAGACTGCCAAAGATTTCCGATACCGCAACATGTGCGCTTTTACTGGCCCGATCGGCATAAAAGTACAAATCGGGTATCGGCAGCATAATCAACCCGACGGCGTCGATACGCACCATTTCCAGGCGGTTGCGCGACTCGGAAGGCATCCGCCGTTTCAGCATGGCCAGGGTTTCCGGCGTCGGCGCGTTGATAATACGTTTTTTCATCTCTGGGTTACCCGTCCTGCCGATACCAACGAATATTGAGCGCTTCGACCATCACGCACCGGCGGTTTCTGGCAAAGGTGCGCGCGGAGGTCAGTCCTTCCCCGGTTGGCCCGGCGATGGTAAACGTGGCATGGCCTTCGCCGCCCACGCCAATACCGGCGTATGAGGGGCCGTTTTTCACAAAAATAGTGGTCTGAATAAGCCGCGCCATTTTGGTGAGTTTCTCCACATTGGTGGAGTGCATTATCGCCGTATGGCGATTTCCATGTTCCACCTTCACGGCCAGATCAATCGCCTCATCGACATTTTCGACCCGCACCACCGGCAGGATTGGCATCATCAGCTCATGTACGACGAACGGATGGTCACGTTCGGTTTCGATCAGCACAACTTTGATCTCTTCCGGCACGCTAATGCCAATCTGCTGTAGGAGGTATTGCGCATCTTTACCCACGAACGCGGTATTTGGCCCGGTTCCTTTTTCATTCAGCACAAGCGACTGCAGCCGCTGAATATGCTGCTTATCGCACAGCAGCCAGGCACCGCGTTTTTTCATGCAATGAATCAGGTAATCCGCAACGTCATTGACGACGATGACTTCTTTCTCGGCAATGCAGGGCAGGTTATTGTCGAAGCTGCAGCCATTGATGATATCGCGAGCGGCTTTTTCGATATTAGCGGTTTCATCGACCACGGCTGGTGGGTTGCCAGCGCCAGCGCCGACCGCCTTCTTGCCTGATGACATTACCGTTTTCACAATCGCCGGGCCGCCGGTCGCAACCAGCATGTTGACGCGAGGATCGTTAATTAATGCATTGGTGTTGTCTATCGACGGCTGGGTGACCGTAACTACCAGATTGGCGGGAGCGCCGAGCCGCGCCAGCTGCTGGCCGATCAGCGCAACGCAGTGCAGCGAGACATGACGCGATCGTGGATGAGGGCTGAAGACCACGGTGTTGCCCGCCGCCAGCATGCCGATGGAGTTGTTGATAATCGTCTCCGTCGGGTTGGTGGTAGGGGTAATGGAACCAATGACTCCGTAAGCAGAATATTCCGTTAACGTCAGGCCGCCGTCACCGCTTAGCGCGCCGGTAGCCAAATCCTCAACGCCCGGCGTTTTTTGCGCGGCAACGCGGTTTTTCACCAGTTTGTCGGCATAGTTACCCATTCCCGTCTCTTCTACGGCCATTCTGGAAATGGCCTGCAGCACATCTTCCTGCAGAAAAAGCTGGCGAATACCATCAACAAACCGGGCGCGATCCTGCATTGAGCAGTGGCGATACTGGATTTGCGCGTGCTGTGCTGCGGCGATGGCTTCATCCATTGTCGCAAAAGCGCCATCGCCGGATGGAAGGGCGGCGGCAGGCTCAGCGCTGACGCGGCTCGCCAGCACGCTGGCGACAATGGCTTCAATGTTGTCGCGGTCATGAGCCGTCGACACCGCAGAGGCTTTGGGTTCCTGCGCTTCCGGTGCCGTTTTTGTATATTTACTCAGGACGCGGGAGACGGCCTGGGTAATTTCAAGATCGTTCATGTTCTACTTTCCTTACTCCACTTCACACACGTTGCCGCATGCCATCAAATGTATGGCGTTGTTGTCGATTTGATGGGCGCCGGATCGAGGGTGGCCAGCAGCTGCTTCCCGACATCTCTTGCCGCAATAACGGCCTGACGAACCGCGCCCGAGTCACCTGCGAAAGTGAAGATCACTTCGTTACTAAAGCTGGTGCCTTTCGCCGGGCTGGCGTAGCCCACGGGTTCAATCACTGCCGCTTTCGCCGCGGCATCGGCAACCACCACGCCGATCGCCGCAGGCGAGGCGCAGGTCATGCCGAAGGATTTACCCAGCGGCGCGCCAAGGGCTTTATTAAGGGCATAGCTGGCGCGCGCGGTGTACTGGAATTCCAGATGGCCAGCCGGCGAGCCATAGACATCACCCATTGTTCGCTCAATTTCAGATAGGGCGACTTCAATTGCACGGCGCACATCGGATACGTCGGATGCGCCGAAAATGATCAGGCAGCCGTGTCCTCCGCCGCCTTCGGTGTCGCGGGCCAGTTCGATAGAGAGTATTTCACTATTGGTGGCTTTAATGGCCTCATCTGCGGCGAAAATATGCGGGCCGGCACCAGTGCGTGCGCCAAGAATACCGATTGAGCGATATTTCTTGTCGATGTTCATGACCTCATGTAGCTGATGATCGACATTGGCAATAACCAGCCCGATAGTATGACCCAGGGCCGTACCGACAAACTCCGTTAAACCACAGCCGGCAAAATTGGCCGCCGTTTTGTTATTTGTATCCACTTCGGCCTGTTTATTCATTACTTCAGATATAATCTGTTCAACAAGATTATCTCTCATGGTCAGTATCCTCTGGCTTTATTAACTGACAGCTTTCGGCAGAATTTTTTCCACTTCGATATGTGGGCGCGGAATAACATGTACGGAGACCAGTTCACCCACTTTACCTGCCGCTGCGGACCCTGCGTCAGTTGCTGCCTTGACTGCGCCAACATCGCCGCGAACCATGACGGTAACTAACCCTGAACCAATTTTCTCGTAGCCTACCAACGTAACGTTCGCGGATTTAACCATGGTATCTGCGGCTTCAATTGCGGATACCAGACCTTTTGTTTCAACCATGCCTAATGCTTCTTGTTGCATAACGACCTCAATATTTACAGGTAAGAGTAAATGTCAGTAATGAATTAACCCGGCGAGGGATAGTCCATATGTCTAATAAATTAATGCAATATGATATTATTGCGTCAGGGACAAAATGTTTTGCCCGTAAGAGAGATTTTCTTGTTATTCGGTTTTACCCTGGACAATAAAATCCTCCTCGTTGGCAAGAGGCAAAAAACTCAGGCGACGCCCTCAAATACGCAAGAGAGCGCGGCGGCATCCTGAGCGATCATCTTCTCTTCATTAGTTGGGATCACTGCCACGATGGGGGAGTCGGGGGCAGAAATGACGCCCCCATGGCCCGCAACCATCTGCGCATTCTTCGCCTTATCGATACATACGCCGAAGACGGCTAGCCGCCGGGCGGTCAGCTCACGCACCAGCGCCGAGTTTTCCCCAATGCCGCCGGTAAAAATCAGGGCATCAAAGCGGTGCAGAGAGGCGAGGTGCGCTCCGAGATGACGGGCGAGACGGTGCACCATCACGTCAATGGCAAGCGTGGCGCGAGGGTCGCCTTTCCTGCGCGCTTCCTGCAATGTGCGGCAATCGCTGGAGAGCCCGGATACGCCCAGCAGGCCTGAGTCGTTGTTCACCATTTTGTACAGCGACTCGATGGTTTGACCGGTACAGCGGGCAATATGGGCTGCGGCACCAAAATCCAGATCGCCGCAGCGCGTCCCCATCACCAGCCCCTCCAGAGGCGTCATGCCCATTGAGGTATCCACGCTTTTGCCGTTTTTTACGGCGCATACCGACGACCCATTGCCAAGATGGGCGATAAGGATGCCATGATCGGCGGGATCGAGGCCTAGTCGCCTAACGGCTTCTGCGGCGATAAACCTGTGCGACGTGCCATGGAAACCGAATCGTCTGACCTGATGCTGCTGTTGATACGCCAGAGGAATGGCGTAGGTATAGGCTTCCGGGGGTAAAGTCTGGTGGAAAGCCGTATCAAACACGGCAACCTGCGGCAGATGCGGTAATAACGACATTGCGGCTTCGATGCCCGTCAGGTTCGCCGGATTATGCAGCGGGGCCAGAACGGAGAGTTCACGAATGCGGGTAATGACGTCGTCGGTGAGCAACACGGAGTGTTTGAAATCGCTGCCGCCATGCGCCACGCGGTGGCCAATAGCGCATACGTGCGGGAGTAACGCCAGATGTTCAAGTTTTGTGAAGAGCGTTTTCAGCGCGCAGATGTGGCTGGCATCGGCCAGTTGCTCGATTACTTTATTACCTGCTGCATCTTTGAACGTAATGCAGGCATCTGCCAGCCCCAGCTTTTCCGCCAGACCGGAGAGCGCAGGGGCGTCGTCATTGAGCGGGATAGCTGAAAATTTTAAAGAGGATGAACCGCAGTTAATGACCAAAACCAGTGACGCTAACGACATAATGACCTCTGTCTGTCTTTTTCTTTTAGAGAACTATTCATTGAAAGGGGTGAGGGGAAATTGCTCATGGCTGAAGCGGGTGAGGGCAGCGCTGGCGATGGCAATATCTTCTTCCACGCTACCGCCGCTGATACCGATAGCGCCGAGCAGTACGCCTCCTGACCAGCAGGGCAATCCGCCGCCAAAGCAGCAAATCCCCGGTTCGTTTTGTAGGCCATAAAGGCTGGCACCTGGCTGCACTTCCGTTGCCAGCCTGTGCGTCGGCATTCTCATCGCCACCGCGGTCCAGGCTTTTTGCCCCGCCAGCGTGTGGCTGACGAGCAGCGCGTTATCCATGCTAAAGAAGTAACGCTGCTGACCGCAGGCATCCACCAGGCTGAAAACGATGGGTACGTTGGCCTCATCTGCGGCATTGATGGCATATTTCGCCAGCTGCGCGGCGTCTGTCAGGCTTAGGGAGAGGCGGCGCGATGGAAGCTGACGCGCAATGGCCGCATTAATGCGGTATTCCAGGTCACAATTGAGTTCAGGATGCATGGTTTTTCCTCGCGTGGACGCTACTGGCCGTTAAGATCGAGCGAGTCGACAATGCCGACCACCGCAGCATCAATGACGGAATGTTCTTTACTGGTACTCATGCGTGCGGAGCTGCCTGTCGTCACGATCACCGTTTCCCCATTGCCTGCACCGACGAAGTCCACGGCAACCTGCGCGGTGCCCGTGGGGTGATAGTGTTCATCCAGGCGAGCAACAATGAGCAATTTTTCGCCATTCAGCGAAGCATGTTTGGTGGTTGAAACTAATGCACCGGTTACCTTTGCCAGATACATGTGTCCTCCTGGTGACGTTGAACAATGACGAGGCCGCGGTCGCGGATTTCATCGCGGGCAGCGGGGGTTATGAGCGTGCGATGGCCAATATGCAGCGTCTGCCCTTTCTGATACCGGCGTACGTCGCTGAGCGTGACCAGCCGCTTATGGGCATTGATCGATGGCGTTGGCTCTGGAGCAGCGGCGTGCTGACCGATCACGGTGAAGCCATATTCCACAAGCGCGCCGGCATAGTGCGCAAGGCGCGTCCGGAACGCCTGCGGTAGTGAACCGTTCTTGTCGGGCTGGCATTCGGCGTTAAGCGTCACGATGGCTTTTCTTTTCATGCTGAGCGCATAAAACGCCCATCGACAGACCAGGTTATCGCGGATACCCAGCGCGATCTTGCTCAGGCTATTGGTAGAGAGCGCCGGAAAATAGAGGTCGCCGCAGGGTTCACCCACCGGCGGATCCTCCTGACTGGCGCACATCACATCAATGCCTCGTTGGGCCAGCGCTTCAAGGCAGGAGGATTGCAATGATGATTGCCTGGCGCTGTGGGAAAACACCATGACCAGAAAATAGCCGCCACGGTGCAGGGCGCTAAGACACTCCAGGGTCGCGGGCAGAGTCGTAAGATCTTCCCCGCTTAAGATCACGTGCATCACTTTGCTATGCGTCTGCAAGCGCAATCTGCGTTGTTCCAGAATGTCCTCAATCATGGTGTCGACCAGGTATGAGAGCCGTTGCGAGTCCATCGTTTTCCTTCTTAGTGGCTGTGCATCGCGATGCCAAGCGGGGTGACCAAAAGCGGATGCGTCGCCTGAATCACCCGTTTGCCAGTGGTTTTCCGAAAGACATCCGCAAACTGATGGAAGCTACTTGCACCACCCACCAGATAGATAACGTCCACCGGATACTGCGCCAGCCATCCGGTCACAAGATGGGCCATTTTTTCTGCTACCGGGCGGACTAACGCGAAGACCCGTTCTTCATGTTCGGGCGCTTTCTTCATCTCTTCTGCTTCGGCAAAAGAGATACCCAGCGCCCCGGAGAGTACCAGCGTCATATGGTTGCCGCCGGTAGGCTCGTCCGCGCTGAAGATGGAGTCTCCGTCGCGCAGAATGCTAATCCCGGTAGTGCCACCCCCAACGTCAACGATCGCGCCGTCACGGATGTTTAGCGCCCGGGCTGCGGCCACGGGTTCATCAACGACCTCGGTCACCTCAAATCCGGCAGCTTCCACCATATTGACGATCGTTTTTGTATTGCCGGGGATAATACCCGGCGGGATCGCGGTTGCCGCATGGGTTAGCGTTCGGTTTAGCCGTTCCTCCAGCGTTGCCTTCAGGCCGCTGACCACCCGGCTGGCTGTGAGAAAATCTACCACCACGCCATCTTTCACCGCGCGGGAAGGATGGCTGATACCGGCCACCGGGTTATTCTCTTCATCCACAACCACCAGCGCGATATTTGCCGTACCGGGATCGACTCCCACCTTTAGCGCGCCCAGGCAGGGGCGGCAGTTACCGCTTTCGACCTTTTCAGCCAGGTCCCGTAAGCGCCGGATTTCAAGGCTTTCAGCCATGATGGTATTCCGTCAGCACACGCCTAACGCAATCGCCATTACGTAAGCCAAAGCCGTTGGCCTCTTCCACGTCGATATGCATTTCCAGAACGGCATCGGTGCTCACCCGCACGACAACGTGGCTCAGAATGCCGCCACGATGGCCATCAATGCGGACATCAATCTCCCCCCCGTCGCGTAGACCGTATCGTTCCGCTTCGGCGTGCGAAATATGGATGTGTCGCCAGGCGACAATGGTGCCGCCCGTTTTGGTGACGCGACCTCGTGGGCCGATGATGTCAATGCCTGGCGAGTCCTGCAGATCGCCTGACATCCTGACAGGGGCTTTCACGCCCAGCACAAAGCTATCGGAAACAGAAATTTCAATTTGGGTGGCGCCGCGTAGCGGGCCGAGTACGCGGACTTTGGTTAATTCACCTTTGGGGCCGCGCAGGGTCACCGTCTCCTCCGCGGCAAACTGACCGGGCTGCTTGACCGCTTTCATGCGAGTGAGGGTGGAGCCGTAGCCAAACAGGGCGTCCATATCTTCCCGACTCAGGTGCACATGGCGATTGGAGATACCGACGGGGATTTCCAGTATCTGCGGACTATGTAGTTCCGGGCGCCTGAACTGGGTTCCGCGGGCCGCGAGCTCCTGAAGAATTTGTTGAGTAATCAATTCGGCTTGCTGCTGATTGTCATTAATAACGTCAACGACCTGAAAATGGTGAAAGATGCAATATCCAGAGTATTCAATCCTGCGCTGCGCTTTTTGCCGTCACGCAGGACTTTTTTGACCGTCCGGTTACCTAAGGACAAACTTGTCCAGATCTACCCGGCAATTTGCGTCAGTAGTCGCGCCACGTCTGCGGCACCAGGCTGACAAGGATTTGACGCAGTGCAGCCATCGGCTAACGCGGCGCTAATAAGCGGCTGGCGTAAGGATTCGAACTCGGTAAGGTCTATGCCCAACTCACGTAACGTCGCGGGAATGCCAAAGCGGTGATTAATCTCTCTAATACCGTCTATAAGCGCGTCCAGGGCTTGTTCCTGCGCGTGGATATGAATTCCCATGATGGCGGCACATTTCTGATAACGTGGGAGCGCATGCGGGGCGTGGCGAGCATTCCAGTCAATAACAAGGGGCAGCAGCATGGCGTTAATTTTGCCATGCGGTATATGCAGCATGCCGCCGATGGCGTGCGCCATGCCGTGCACCAGCCCCAGTCCGGCGGAGTTAAACGCCATCCCGGCCATACATGATGCATTGTGCATATGCGTGCGGGCCTGAATGTCCTTCTCGTCCAGGAAAACATCGGGCAAGTATCGCCAGGTTAGCGCAATCGCTTTTTCCGCCAGCGCATCGCTAAAATCGTTTGCGCCGGAGGAGACCAGGGCTTCAATCGCATGCGTCAGCACATCCATACCGGTATCAACTGCGACCTGGCGGGGAACCGACAATACCAGATGCGGATCCAGGATGGCGTAATCGGGAACCAGCTCCTCGGCAATCAGGGGGTATTTACGGCCATTTTGCGGGTCGGAAATAATGGCATAGGAGGTGACTTCGGAACCGGAGCCGCTGGTGGTGGGAATGGCAATAAGGACAATCGTATGGTCCGGGAAATACTCTTCCAGCGTAGCTTTGATCCCTTTGGCGGCATCAAGTGATGAACCGCCTCCCAGCGCAATAATGACGTCCGGCTTGAACGCCTTAAATTGGGCCGCGCCGGCCTGCAGGATCTCAATGCTGGGGTCGGGTTTTACGTCGCTAAAAATAGACACTGAGGCCTGCGGCATTTCACTAATCAGATAGCGAGTTTTACCAGACGTCGCCATAAAACTGTCAGTAACAATCCCTACCTTTTTATGGCCTAACTGGTGCAATGCCTTAATGGCATCCTCACCAAAATAGACTTTCGGAATAGAAAAATAATAGCTCGCCATCTCTCGACTACCTTATACCTTAATACTGAGTGCCGACTCGCGAACGCCGGGCATGAAAAGAGATTGGATGATGTCATAGGTGCTAAAAGAAGAGGCTAGCTGCGGTTGTGCACAGGCAGGATTATGTTGTTGTCGTATCAGGCTGCTGACAAAAAAATACAGTGCGCAGGGAATTAGGGCAGAAAAAACCTCGTCGGTGATGCGATGGGTAATATTTTTTAGGCGTGAGAGTAATAACCGAAACGTTATAATAAACTCTTTGTGAACCAGCTCAGCGGCGATCCCGTGGACGCGAGGTGGAGAGCAGGGTGGTGAAACGGAAACGAACCGCCGCGGCGGAGAGAAAATCAGCCAGAAAATAGAATTAACTGGCTGATTTATTAACGCTAGCTGGTGGTATTGGCCCCCTGCTTATGGAACAGCTCGCGGAATACCGGGTAGATATCTTCCTGGTCGCGTATATGCTGCATGGCGAAGTTTTCAAAAGTCGCCTGCAGATGTTCATATTCACGCCAGAGCGTCTGGTGGGCGCGACGGGTGATCTCAATGTAGCTGTAGTAACGCACCACCGGCAGGATGTTCTTCGCCAGCAGTTCGTGACACAGCGGCGAGTCGTCCGCCCAGTTATCGCCGTCCGACGCCTGCGCGGCGTAGATATTCCACTGCGCCGGGTCGTAGCGCGCTTTGACCACTTCATCCATCAGTTTCAGCGCGCTGGAGACGATCGTGCCGCCGGTTTCCTGCGAATAGAAAAACTCGTGTTCATCCACCTCTTTTGCCTGAGTATGGTGGCGGATATAGACCACCTCGACGTTTTTATAGGTCCGGCTGAGGAACAGATACAGCAGGATGTAAAAACGTTTGGCCATATCCTTGGTGACCTGATCCATGGAGCCGGAAACGTCCATCAGGCAGAACATCACCGCCTGGCTGGAGGGTTCGGGCCGTTTTTCGTAATTCTTATAGCGCAGATCGAAGGTATCGATAAACGGCACGCGGTCAATCTTCGCCCGCAGCTCGGCTATCTCCTGACGCAGCCGCTCCTCCTCCAGCAGCTGCGCAGGCTCGCTTTTGCTAATGACGTCCAGATCCGCTTCCAGCGCGCGCAGCTCGCGTCGCTTACCGGCTGTCATGGCGGTACGTCGCGCCAGGGAGTTTTGCAGCGAACGCACCACGCTGATGTTTGCCGGGACGCCGTTAGCGGTGAAACCCGCCCGGTGCGTCTTGAACTCGGTAAGCTGCCGCTGCTGGTTTTTCTTCAGATTCGGCAGGGCGAGATCCTCAAACAGCAGATCGAGATACTCATCTTTGGATATCTGAAAGACAAACCCATCCTCGCCTTCGCCGTCGGGGCTGGCCTGCCCCTGGCCGCTACCTCCGCCTCCGCCGCCGCCCTGCGGGCGCTCAATACGGTCGTTTTGTACAAAATGGTCGTTGCCGGGATGCACGCGATTGCGCAGGCCGCCGCGACCCTGATGAAACATCGGTTCGTTGATATCATCCGTCGGAATAGAGACGGATTCCCCGCTCTCAATATCGGTCACCGAGCGCTTGTTGATCGCCTCGGAGATCGACTGTTTTATCTGCGCCTTGTAGCGACGCAAAAAGCGCTGGCGATTCACCGCGCTTTTATTCTTCCCGTTCAGGCGCCGGTCTATAAACCAGGTCATATGCCCCCCGTACTGCATTTGCCAACCATACACTTCATACTTCAAGCCGCCTGTGTGCTGCTTGCCCCGGACGTTTACCGGAGTAAAGGTCCGGGGCTCCCTGCAGCTCGAATTGCTGGTATCTCCGTCTTGCCCCGCAGCGGCCGGGCTTGCCGTACATCAGGACGATTTACGTACGCGCAAATACCATTCGCACAGCAGGCGTACCTGCTTACGGGTGTAGCCTTTCTCCATCATCCGGTCGACGAAGTCATCGTGCTTTTTCTGCTCGTCGGTAGAGGTTTTGGCGTTGAACGAAATCACCGGCAGCAGCTCTTCGGTATTGGAGAACATTTTCTTCTCAATTACCGTGCGCAGTTTTTCGTAGCTGGTCCAGTTCGGATTGCGTCCGCTGTTATTTGCTCTGGCGCGCAGCACGAAGTTGACTATCTCGTTACGGAAGTCTTTCGGGTTGCTGATCCCGGCCGGTTTTTCAATTTTCTCCAGCTCCGCGTTCAGCGATTCGCGGTCGAACAGCTGGCCGGTATCCGGATCGCGGTACTCCTGATCCTGAATCCAGAAATCCGCATAGGTGACATAACGGTCAAAAATGTTCTGCCCGTATTCGGAGTAGGATTCGAGATAGGCGGTCTGGATCTCCTTACCGATAAACTCGGCATATTTCGGGATCAAATAGCCTTTGAGGAACTCCAGGTAGCGTTCCGCCAGCTCCTGCGGGAACTGTTCGCGCTCAATCTGCTGCTCGAGAACGTAGAAGAGATGAACCGGGTTAGCGGCAACCTCGGTATGATCGAAGTTAAATACCCGCGACAGTATTTTAAAGGCGAAGCGCGTGGAGAGTCCGTTCATACCTTCGTCGACGCCGGCATAGTCGCGATACTCCTGGTAGGACTTCGCTTTCGGGTCGGTATCTTTCAGGCTCTCGCCGTCATAGACGCGCATTTTGGAGTAAATGCTCGAGTTTTCCGGCTCTTTCAGGCGCGACAGAATCGAGAAACGCGACAGCGTTTCAAGGGTGCCCGGCGCGCAGGGCGCATGGGTCAGCTCGCTGTTGTTCAGCAGTTTTTCATAAATACGCATCTCTTCGGAAATGCGCAGGCAGTAAGGCACCTTGACGATATAGACGCGGTCGAGGAAGGCCTCGTTGTTTTTGTTATTGCGGAAGGTCACCCACTCGGATTCGTTCGAGTGCGCGAGGATAATCCCGTTAAACGGCAGGGCGGAGATCCCTTCGGTACCGTTATAGTTGCCTTCCTGCGTGGCGGTCAGCAGCGGATGCAGCACCTTAATCGGCGCTTTGAACATCTCGACGAACTCCATAATCCCCTGGTTGGCGCGGCACAGGGCGCCGGAATAGCCGTAGGCATCCGGATCGTTCTGCGCGTAGTGCTCGAGCTTACGAATATCAACCTTACCGACCAGGGCCGAGATATCCTGGTTGTTCTCATCGCCGGGTTCGGTTTTGGCGATGGCAACCTGCTCCAGAATCGACGGCCACACCTTGATGACGCGGAATTTGGTGATATCGCCGCCAAACTCATGCAGGCGCTTGGCCGCCCACGGCGACATGATGGTGCCGAGGTAGCGGGTCGGTACGCCATATTCCTTCTCGAGGATCTGCGCGTCTTCCCGCGGATTAAACAGGCACAAAGGATGGTCGTTCACCGGGCTGCGCTCGCCGTTCGCGCTCAGCACGTAAATCGGTACGCGCTGCATTAACGATTTCAGGCGCTCGGCAAGGGATGATTTACCGCCGCCGACCGGCCCCAGCAGATACAGAATCTGTTTCTTCTCTTCCAGACCTTGCGCGGCATGCTTCAGGTAAGAAACGATCTGTTCAATGGCATCTTCCATGCCGTAAAACTCTTCAAATGCCGGATAGCGAGCGACAACCCGGTTTGAAAAGAGACGGGACAGCCTTGGCTCCAGGGCCGTATCGACCATTGCGGGTTCACCAATGGCCATCAGTAGCCTTTCTGCCGCGTTGGCATAAGCACTGCGATCTTGCCGGCAGATGGTAAGAAACTCCTGCAGTGTGAACTCTTCGTCCTTGGCAGCTTCATAACGCTGGCGATAGTGATCGAATATATTCATGGCATGCCGTCCTTTCGTATTTAGCACAAGTTGAGAGCGTTCATATGAATAGTGGGTGCTCCCGGAAGAGGTAAGCAGAGCGCGACGTCTACTTATTCTCCAGCAACCCTTATGCCAGGTTGTCGATGAGATCAAGATAACGTGCCCTGCAATGACGCCTTCTAAATTAAAGCGTAGATGCATTTAGAAAACTTGCATGCAGCGAAAAATCAATTTCAATGACATATCAATAACTCATCCCAAAAAGGGGGGCTTTTTAGCACGTCTTGCCGGGGGCCTTCATCCTGTTGTCATGAAGCTGCGGGTCCGGGCTCCCGTATTAACGCGAGGGTGAGTCATTTTTTGTAATGACGGGTAAAGAATTTGAGGCACGAGGCCTACGACGCTAAACTGCCTGCGCGGATTATTTGACAAACGGGAATATGGATTGTGAAGAAGATCAAATCTCTGGCACCAGGCGTGTGTCTTTTGGCCTGTGTCTCAGCAGCACACGCCGACGGGAAGTTAACGCTGGGGGCCGGCGTGGGTATCGTCGAAAGCCCGTATAAGCAATATGACGTCGACGTTTACCCGGTGCCGGCTATCAGCTACGAGAGCGATAATTTTTGGTTCCGTGGCTTAGGCGGTGGTTACTACTTATGGAATGACGAGAGCGATAAGCTGTCGGTTACCGCCTACTGGTCGCCGATGTACTTTAAGCCGGGCGATAGCGACAGCGAACAGCTGCGCAAGCTGGATCGGCGTAAATCGACGATGATGGCCGGGCTCTCCTACGTGCACAACACCCAGTATGGCTTCCTGCGCACCACCCTCGCTGGCGATACGCTGGATAACAGCAACGGGATCACCTGGGACATGGCCTGGCTCTATCGCTATACCAACGGCAACCTGACCCTAACGCCGGGTATCGGCGTGGAGTGGAGCAGCGACAATCAGAACGAATACTACTACGGCGTCTCGAAGCATGAATCCGAGCGCAGTGGCCTGCGCAGCTACGACCCGGATAGCAGCTGGAACCCGTATCTCGAACTGTCGGCAAACTATCGCTTCCTCGGCGACTGGAGCGTTTACGGCCTGGCGCGCTACACCCGCCTGTCCGACGAAATCACCGACAGTCCGATGGTGGATAAATCCTGGAGCGGTCTGATCTCCACCGGGATCACCTACACTTTCTGATTGTGCATCTTTATAGTGATATCTGTGCATCAAAACAGGGCGTAATGCCCTGTTTTGCATTACGGTGGTGCAATAAAAGACGGGAGGTGGCGATGATGGTAAAAACTGGCGCTTTGGGCGATCGGCCGGCGGCGCCTGCCATTGGGCAGGGGACCTGGTATATGGGGCAAAACGGCGCGCATCGCTCGCAGGAAGCGGCTGCACTGCGAGCGGGCGTTGAGCTCGGGCTGACGGTTATCGATACCGCCGAAATGTACGCCGACGGCGGGGCGGAAGAGGTAGTGGGCGAGGCGCTTCGCGGCCTGCGCGACCGCGTGACGCTGGTGTCCAAAGTCTATCCGTGGCACGCCGGCGGGCGCAAGATGCGCGAGGCCTGCGAAGCCAGCCTGCGTCGCCTGAAGTGTGACTATCTCGATCTCTACCTGCTGCACTGGCGGGGGGATTTCCCGCTGGCCGAAACCGTCGAGGCGATGGAGGCGCTGGTCGCTCAGGGTAAAATTCGCCGCTGGGGCGTCTCCAATTTCGATACCGACGATATGCGAGAGCTGTGGCAGGTGCCCGGCGGCAGACGCTGTGCGACCAACCAGGTGCTGTACCATCTGGCCTCGCGCGGCATTGAATACGAGCTGCTGCCGTGGTGTCAGCGACAGCAGACTGCCGGTGATGGCCTACAGCCCGCTGGCCCAGGCCGGCCGCCTGCGCGATGGTTTAATCAATCATCCGGCCCTCAACAACCTGGCGCAGGAAAAGGGCGTTACGGTCGCGCAGCTCTTGCTGGCGTGGGTCATCAGCCACAAAGGGGTGATGGCGATTCCAAAGGCGGGAAGCATCGCGCACGTTAAAGAGAACGCGGCCGCCCTTGAGGTGGTGCTGGAGGAGAAAGATATCGCGGTGCTGGAAAAGGCCTTCCCGGCGCCGGGGCGCAAAACGCCTTTAGACATGGTTTAAGGGGGCTGATTTTACAAAGGCATCTGCGGGTTTCGTTGATGAATATCAATGCTCAGCTGTGATTATCCTCTTAAAGATAAAAGAAAAAGGAGAATCACATGACTGAACCTAACAAACCCCTGGACGTGAAGCTGGCCTTTCCCCTCTGGAAAGCCGCCCTGACAATTCTGTTCGGCGCACTTATCTGGTTTACCCCTCCGCCTGATGGGTTGGCCATTCACGCATGGCAAATGTTTGCTATTTTTGCCGCTACGATCTTTGCCATCATCCTGAAGGTGATGCCGATGGGGGCGGTGACGATGATTGCGCTGATCGTCTCCGCGTTTTTAGGCGTGACGCCTCTCTCGCCGGGTAAAGGCGACAAAATCGCGGCGCTTTCCGGGTTTGCCAACGGTACGATCTGGTTGATTGGTATCGCGATGTTCATCTCCCGGGCGGTGATTAAGACCGGGCTGGGCAAGCGGGTGGCGCTGTGGTTTATTTCCAAATGCGGTTCAAGCATGCTGGGCGTAGCCTATGGTTTGGCCCTCTCTGACGTTGTCCTGGGGCCGGGCATTCCCTCGGCGTCGGCGAGGGGCGGCGGCATTATGTATCCTATTACGCAGTCCATTGCCACCGCCTACCAGTCGGAGCCAGGCGCGACGGCCAGAAAAGCCGGCGCCTTTTTAATGCTCTGCGTTTCGCAGATTGACGCCATCGTCTGTACGATGTTTTTAACGGCGATGGCGGGTAACCCGCTGATAGCCGAACTGGCGAGGAGCCAGGGCATTGAAATCACCTGGACCACCTGGTTTGTCGGCGCGATCGTGCCGGGGATCGCCTCTTTGATCCTGCTGCCGCTGGTGCTGTACGCTATTTATCCGCCGCAGCTGAAGAAAACGCCGGAAATCCCCGCGATCGCCAGAGAAGAGCTGCGTAAAATGGGGCCGATGTCGCTGGCGGAAAAAATCCTCGCGCTTGATTTTGTTCTGCTGATCTTGCTCTGGACGGTGGGCGATATTTTCTTTGCCATTCCCGCTACCCTTTCCGCGTTTATTGGGCTGATGGTGCTGCTGGTCAGCAATATCATGTCGTGGAAAAATATCATCGAAGAGAAAACGGCCTGGGATACCATGTTCTGGTTTGCCGTACTGGTGATGATGGCCAACGCGCTCAACAAGTACGGCATGATTAGCTGGATATCCGAGCGGATTGTCGGCTATGTCGGCCACTTCGAGTGGATAACGGTCTTCTTAGTGCTGGTCGCGGTCTATTTCTATACCCGCTATTTCTTCGCCTCGGCGATGGCGCATATTTCCGCTATGTACCTGGCGTTTCTGGCCGTTGCCGTTTCCGTCGGCGTGCCGCCGCTTTTCGCCGCCCTGGTGCTGGGCTATACCTCGAACCTGTCGATGGGGCTGACGCAGTACTCTGGCGGCCCTGGGCCCGCTCTGTTCGGTTCCGGCTATAACACCACGGGTCAGTGGTGGGGCGTCAGCTTTGTGGTGTCGATTGCGTCTATCTTCATCTGGCTGGTGCTGGGAGGCGCGTGGATGAAGCTGGTGGGGTTCTGGTAACGGAGCCGCGTCGCATGCGTCATCGGTAAAAAACAGGGCGATTGCGCCCTGTTTTCGATCCCGCGTCTGCGGTTTTAGCGTTGAGTGACGCGAATGGTCTGCGCCAGACGCGACGGTTTCTCTTCGCTGGCTTTCTGCGACTCGGTGACGCAGCAGGTTTCGACGCAAACGAAGGTTTTGTAGCCGTCGTCCGGCATATCGCCCATGCTCACCGAAAGCGCCGGGCCGGGGTTCCAGCCCACCACGTTGCTGTTATGGTGATGAATAACGTCAATGCTGCGGTTCAGCGCGCCGTCGTGGATAACGCTGCAGGCATCCGCGTTGAGGTAGACGCGGTCGGTGCGATCCGGGAAGGTCTCTTCGCCGTGGCTCAGCACGCCTTCCTGCGCGTTGTTCACCTTATCAATATAGCGCTCGCCGAGGCCGCTAACCTTCACCGCCGCGATATCCCCGACGTTGAAGTAGCTATGCAGGGCGGAGGTGGTTTCGAATTCGCCGTGCGCTTCCAGTTCGATTTCGCAGGTTTTACCCAGCTTGAAGCGCGCGTACAGCGTAAATTCGTGCGGCCAGTACTGACGGGTCTTATCGCTGCTTTTCAGTTCGAAGGTCAGCAGCACGCCGCTTTCGTCTTCATTATGACCCTTCAGCGCCCACGGCAGATTGCGCGCGAAACCGTGGGAGGGGAGGCCCTGCTGTGCCGACGGGCCAAACCACGGCCAGCAGATCGGCACGCCGCCGCGCAGCGCGACGCCGGTTTTAAACGGCGTGTTCCCGCTCAGCCACAGCACCTCTTCTTCTCCGGCGGGTTTCCAGGAGAGCAGATGCGCGCCCTGGAAGGCGACGGAGGCTTTGACCTGCGGATGGTCAACGACGATCAGCTCAAGGTCGTCAAGTTGGCGGCGGGAGAGGACCGGGGTAACTTGTTCAATAACCGGGAGAGCAAAAATTTTGTTAATCATGGTGCAATCCTTGGTGTACAGGTACGGAGTTAAGCCATAAAAAAAGGCGACCGAAGTCGCCTTTTTGGATCAGGTTCTCATCTCAACTTATTTGGAGATGTGAGCGATCAGGTCCAGAACTTTGTTGGAGTAGCCGGTTTCGTTGTCGTACCATGAAACCAGTTTCACGAAGTTGTCGTTCAGGGCGATACCTGCTTTAGCATCGAACACGGAAGTGCAAACTTCGCCGTTGAAATCGGTAGATACAACGTCGTCTTCGGTGTAGCCCAGAACGCCTTTCATTGCGCCTTCGGAAGCAGCTTTGATAGCTTTCTTAATGTCTTCGTAAGAAGCAGCTTTTTCCAGACGAACGGTCAGATCCACAACGGATACGTTCGGAGTAGGAACGCGGAACGCCATACCGGTCAGTTTGCCATTCAGTTCTGGCAGGACTTTACCTACAGCTTTAGCAGCGCCGGTAGAGGACGGGATGATGTTCTGGGATGCGCCGCGGCCGCCGCGCCAGTCTTTATGAGACGGGCCATCAACGGTTTTCTGAGTTGCGGTGGTCGCATGAACGGTGGTCATCAGCGCTTCGATGATGCCGAAGTTGTCGTTGATAACTTTAGCCAGCGGTGCCAGGCAGTTAGTGGTGCAGGATGCGTTAGAAACGATGTCCTGACCTTCGTATTTGTCAAAGTTAGCGCCTTTAACAAACATCGGAGTGTTGTCTTTGGACGGGCCAGTCAGAACGACTTTTTTCGCGCCAGCAGTGATGTGTTTACGAGCGGTTTCGTCAGTCAGGAACAGACCAGTTGCTTCAGCAACGATGTCAACGCCTACTTCGTCCCACTTCAGGTTAGCCGGATCGCGTTCAGCGGTAACACGGATTTTTTTACCGTTAACGACCAGATGACCGTCTTTCACTTCAACGGTACCGTTGAAACGGCCGTGAGTGGAGTCATACTTCAGCATGTAAGCCATGTAGTCAGCGTCTAACAGGTCGTTGATTGCAACGATCTCGATGTCAGAACGTTCTTGAGCAGCACGGAAAACAATGCGACCGATACGGCCAAAACCGTTGATACCTACTTTGATAGTCATATATTCCACCAGCTATTTGTTAGTGAATAAAAGGTTGCCTGTAAAATTACAAAAACCTTACGCAGCGTCAAGCGGAATCGTGTCAATCATTGCGACAAATCAATCCAGAGCACACCTTTGCGCGATTGATTTGCCTCACTCTCCCTTTGAGCCCAATTCCATATGGGGTCTGCGCGCGGAATTTTAAAGGTCATTAAAGATAAAAATGTGATTTATGTCACAATTATCTAGCTGCCCATCGGCATCGAATAAGTTTAGAACAAAACTCCACGCTTCATTGTTAATGTTTTGTTAGAATCGAAGGGTTAAAGTTGTCCTTTCACAGCGAGAAGCATGCACATGTCGAATAAACCCTCCTCGGACGAGCTCAAAAAAGAGTTGAGCGAGATGCAGTTTTACGTGACGCAGAATCACGGCACCGAGCCGCCGTTCACCGGCCGACTGCTCCACAACAAGCGAGACGGCGTCTACCACTGCCTGGTGTGCGACGCGGCGCTGTTTCACTCGCAAACCAAGTATGATTCAGGCTGCGGCTGGCCGAGCTTTTTTGAGCCGGTAAGCGAAGAGGCGATTCGCTATCTTAACGATTACTCTCACGGTATGCAGCGCACGGAAATTCGCTGCGGTAAGTGCGATGCTCATCTTGGACACGTCTTCCCGGATGGTCCGCAGCCGACCGGCGAGCGTTTTTGCGTAAACTCGGCCTCGTTAAGCTTCAGCGATGAGGATAATGGCGAGTAGATCAAGGGCTAGAGAAACGATTCAGCAAATTATTCCAATGCGGAGTTGAGCGGACGATGGATATCGAGCAAATTATCGACAGTATGACCCCGGAAGTTTATCAGCGTCTGGCCACGGCGGTGGAGCTGGGAAAATGGCCGGATGGGGTAGCGTTAACTCCGGAGCAGAAAGAGAACAGCCTGCAGCTGGTGATGCTGTGGCAGGCGCGGCACAACGTCCAGGCCCAGCATATGACCATCGATACCAGCGGGCAGATGGTGATGAAGAGCAAGCAGCAGACTGAAAGTGGAGTTCGGCATTACGCCAGAACCTATTGTGACTTTTAAATCCTGAGCGGATGCTTATGCAGGCCCGGCGGGTTTCGCCGCCGGGCGCTGAAGCTTTACGAACCGGTTACTTCTTGTTCATCATCGCTTTAAGGTCGGCAAACGGATTATATTTTGCCTCACCGACGCTCTTTTGCGCGTCTTCGCCCGCCACCACCGTTGAACCATACAGATCGGCTTCCGTGTATTTGGAGTGCTCGTGGTCGTGACAGTACAGGCATAGCATCTCCCAGTTGCTGCCATCTTCCGGGTTATTGCTGTGATCGTGATCGATATGGTGCACCGTCAGCTCACGCAGGTTCGAATAGACAAATTCACGGGAACAGCGTCCGCAGACCCACGGGAAGAGTTTTAGCGCCTTTTCGCGATAGCCAACTTCCAGACGGGCGTAGTTTTTGGGGATAAAAGCCATAAAGCCCCATGCCTCCTGTAGCAAATGAAAAGCTGCGCCAGAGCCTGGCGCAGCCGATTGCGGCAATCATAACCTATCCCAGGGCGCGACACACCTCATCTCCTGCAGGGCGGCCTGGTTCGCGGGTTAGTGCTTAATCCCCAGCGATTCCGCCAGTCTGTCTGGCCAGCTGGTTTTGCTCATCGGCGCCGTACTCCCAGAACATCGCGCCTGCCAGCCCCTTACTCTTGATATAGTCGGCCTTGAGGGCCACGGAACGCGGGTTTTCGTAGGAGAGCGCAAACAGTTCCTTGCCGTCCGTCGACTGCACCGACAGCCACGGCACCTTCGCCTGGTCATCCCAGTGCTCGCTAAAGCGCTGGTGCGGATCGTTAAGTAGCTTCGCGACGATATCGTTGTACTTCACGTAGGTATCTTTGCTCAGATCGAAGCCCAGAGATTTGAACAGGGCGATCTGTTCGGCGCCGAAGTAAGGCCGGGTGGCGGGATTTTTCTGCGCATCGGGTTTGCTCCAGTCGATACCCGGCTCAACCGCCCGTTTGGGCACCCGGCCATAGAAACCAATGCCGAGGTTCATCTGGCCCGGCTGCAAACCGGCGGCAAGATAGTTGTTAACCACAAAATCGGCGCTGTACTTATCCGCCGCCGCCACCGTCGGCCACCGCGTTGAATCATACAGATTAGAGTTGAAGTACTGGGTGCCGTAGGCCATGTCGTAGGTCATCAGGTTGATGTAATCCAGCAGCGGGGCGATAGCCTTAACGTCGACCCAGCTTTTGGGGCTTTCGGCGTTGGCGCCCACGGCGATGGTCACCAGCTTTTTCTGGCCAAACGCGGCCCGCAGCTCCTTCAGCAGGGCGGTAAAGTTATCGCGGTCGGCCGGCTGGCTGGCGACCAGCCCCCACGCGCCGTTGACCGGATACTCCCAGTCGAGGTCGATACCGTCGAGGCCATACTGCGCGACGATCTCCTGCGCCGAACGGATAAAGGTCGCGCGGCTCTCCGCGCTGGCCGCCGCGCCGGAAAATCCGCGTGCCCCCCAGCCGCCAACGGAAAGCAGCACCTTCAGCTCCGGGTTCTGCTGGCGCAGGGCGGGGATTTTGCGCAAATCAGCCTGCACTTTTGGCGACAGCCAAATCTGATGCAGGCGGGCGGGGTTTTTTAACGCCGCGTTGGTTTCATCCTTTTCGTCGTTGTAGACCAGGCCAAAGGAGTAGTTGAGGTGGGTAATCTGGCGCACGTCCAGCTTATCGATGTCGCCGCCCGGCCCGGCGGTGACGTCGCCGCCGCCGTTAAAGTAGCCGACGGACATCAGGGAGTGAGCAGAGACAGGCTGAGGTGCAAAGCAGGGGTAATGCTGCCAGCAAAGGCAAAAGTTTCATGGACGATCCTCTTTGACATTAAAAAAACAAACGAGCCACGGGAATAGCGTGGCGAAAAAATAGCCCGTCCACACTAGCAGCAATAGCCTGTTGAATCTGCGAGTTAGCTCAATGAATAGCGCAGAGGAAGCGCAAAGGAGTGGCCCGAAGCGCCGGCTTCGGGCGAGGGCTCAGGCCTGGGTTTCCAGCCAGTCGCTGAGAGTGTAGAGCGTCGCGCCGGCGGCGGCCATCGCCATAAAGGCGTGGGCGCCGTCCTGCGGCTGGATATTGACGGCGCGACAGCCGTCGGTAATCACGCTAACGCGATATCCGAGGTTGAGCGCGTCCAGCACCGTAAACTGAACGCAGTAGTCGGTCGCCAGACCCAGCACGATAAGCTCGGCGATCCCGCGTTCCCGCAGCCAGTCGTCGAGCCGGGTTTTGTGGCGATGGCCGTTGTCGAAAAAGGCGCTATAGCTATCAATCGCCGGATTTTCGCCCTTGTGGAACACGGCGGCGATATCCTGCTGTTGAAGCAGCGGGTGCAGCTGTGCCCCGGCGCTATGCTGCACGCAGTGATCCGGCCAGAAGGTCTGCGCCAGTCCGTCGAGTTCGCCCTGCGAGTAGGGCTCGACCTGATGCTGGCTGGCGAAGCTGCCGTGGTTTGCCGGATGCCAGTCCTGGCTGGCGACCACGATTTCGCCGCGCGCCAGGCTCCAGTCGATCAGCCGGTTGGCGACATCGACGGTGCTATCGCCCTGCGGAACGGCGAGCGCGCCGCCCGCGCAAAAATCATTTTGTAAATCAACCAGCAGCAGTGCTCGATTGGTCATCATAAGCTCCTTACTCATCGGGAGTCAGCTCGCCGCGCAGGTTTTCCTGCATCAGGCGGCGAATGGCCTCAGCATCAAGATTCTGGCTCAGCAGGTAGTGCAGCTTGGTCAGAGTCGCCTCGACGGTCATGTCGAAACCGCCGATCACGCCCGCCTGGGCGAGGGCGTTGCCGGTGGCATAGCCGCCCATGTTGACCTTGCCGGACATACACTGCGTCAGGTTAATCACCACAATTCCGCGCTGGCTGGCTTCAGTCAGAACCTGAATAAACTCGCCGTTCTGCGGGGCGTTACCGACGCCATAAGAGCGCAGGATCAGCGCCTTCACCGGCTGGCGGAGAAAATTGCGCACCACCTCGGCGGAGATCCCCGGATAAATCGTCACCACGCCGATCGGCTGCGGCGTAATCGGGTGCACGATCAGTTCGCCCACGCCGTGCGGCGCCGGCGGCGTCCCGAGGCGGCGGATATGGATCCCGGCCTCCAGCAGCGGCGCCAGGTTCGGCGAAGCAAAGGCGTTGAAGCCGTCGGCATGGGCTTTAGTGGTGCGGTTGCCGCGATACAGACAGTTGTTGAAAAACAATGCCACTTCGTTAATCGGATAGTTCGCGGCAACGTACAGCGCGTTCAGCAGATTGATCTGCCCGTCGGAACGCAGCTCGGCCAGCGGGATTTGTGACCCTGTCACAATTACCGGCTTGCCCAGATTCTCCAGCATGAACGACAGCGCCGAGGCGGTAAACGCCATGGTGTCGGTGCCGTGGAGGATCACGAAACCATCATACTCATGATAGTGGGTGCGAATATCTTCCGCGATATGCTGCCAGTCCTCCGGCGTCATATCGGACGAATCCATCAGCGGGGCATATTCGTGAATGGTAAAGTCCGGCATCTCCGGACGGTGGAACTCAGGCATCAGCGCGAGCTGACGCTGCAGGTGGCCGGAGACGGGGATATAGCCGTGTTCGGAGCGCTGCATACCGATGGTCCCACCGGTGTAGGCAACGTAAATCGATTTCTTTTGCATAACATCGCTTAGGTTGTACGTAGACAGGCGCAGTATAAAGTGGTCGCGAAAAAAATACAGCGTCTATACCCGTCATACTTCGAGCTGCAGATGCGTTAGCTGCGCTTACTCACCCCGGTCACATAGTGGCCTATGCTCCCGGGGATTCGCTCGCTTGCCGCCTTTCTGCAACTCGAATTATTTAGGGTATACCCGGTATTCGGGTTACTGCTGTGCTGGCTGTCCGGTCACATAATTAGCCTGTGATCCCGGAGATTCACTCACTTGCCGCGTGATTCGGCCTCCGGCCTCACCCCTTCTGGGCCAGCGCAACGAATTATTTAGGGTATACCTGCTGTTGCGGGGGAAAAATAAAACCCCGGCCGATAGCCGGGGTTTGTTGTCGAACGGGGAGGTCTAGCGGATATTGGCGCAGGTCAGGCAGAAGGCGTAGCGGTTCTGCGGATCGTTAAACGCCGCCAGCTTGTCGCTTTCGGCCTTCACCGCACTGGCCGCCGCCGCGACGGGCGCGGGCAGCCAGGCCTGCAGCGTCGCCGGCAGCGACGCGCGCACGGAACCGGTCAGGCTATCAACCACCATCGAGAAGAAGGTCGGATCTTCCTGGTAGTAATCGATGTGCCACTGCTTCAGCTTCGCCAGCTCTGCGGCTTTCGCCACCGCGTCGTCGAAGTCGCCGAGGCTATCAACCAGGCCGTTGGCCCTGGCATCTTCGCCGGTCCAGACGTGGCCCTGGGCAATCTGGTCAACTTTTTCCGGCGTGCTCTTACGCGCGTTAGCCACCAGGGTAATAAAGCGCTTATAGCCGTTCTCAATGCTCAGCTGCATCATTTGCTGCACTTCCGGCGGCAAGGATTTGGTAGTGGAGACATCCGCCAGCGGCGAAGTGGACACGCCGTCGGTATGCACGCCGATAGAGCCGAGGGTGTTTTCAACGGTGTTGATGACGCCAAAGATGCCGATGGAGCCGGTGAGGGTGCTCGGGTTCGCCACGATGTAATCCGCCGGGGTGGAGATCCAGTAGCCGCCGGAGGCCGCCATGCCGCCCATGGAAACCACCACCGGTTTGCCCGCCGCTTTCGCCGCGGCCAGCTCTTCGCGAATCACTTCCGAAGCGCTGACGCTGCCGCCAGGGCTGTTAACGCGCAGCACGATGGCTTTCACCTTCGGATCGAGGCGCGCATCGCGGATCTGGGCGGCGGTGGTATCGCCGCCGACGTTGCCCGGGGTTTCTTCACCGTCCATGATCGCGCCGTTCGCGAAGATAACCGCAATTGCGGCGCCCTGGTCGGACGGTGTTTTCACGCTGTAGTCGTAATAGCTGATGGCGCGATAGTTGTTATCCGCCTTGCTCCAGCCAAACTGTTTGGTCAGCGCCTTTTCGATATCGCTGGAAGTGCCCAGCTCATCAACCAGCTTGCTGTCGAGGGCGTATTTCGCCGTATCGCCGTCGACTTTACGCAGGCCGTCGAGCACGCCCTGGGCGCCGGGGAACAGCTGCTGGACGGTGATCTGCCGGTTGGCGGCGATGGTATTGAGATAGTTCTGCCACAGCTCGCCAATCCAGCGGCTGTCGGCTTCACGGGCGGCCGGAGACATATCGTCGCGGATAAACGGCTCGACCGCTGACTTGTAGGTGCCGACGCGGAAAACGTGGGTGGACACCTTCAGCTTATCGAGCAGCGACTTGTAGTACAGGCCGTTGGTGGCGAAACCGTGCAGGTCAACTTCGCCCTGCGGCGAGAGCCAAATTTTATTGGCGAAGCTTGCCAGATAGTACTGCCCCTGGCTGTAGCTGCTGCCGATGGCGTAGACCGGTTTGCCGCTATCGCGGAATTCGCGCAGCGCTTTACCGATGTACTGCATTGACGGCTGGTCGCCGCCGGCAAAATTCTTCAGATCCAGCACGATGCCGGTGATATTGCGGTCGTCTTTCGCCTGACGGATGGTTTGTACGATATCAAACAGCGAGTTTTCCTGCAGGCGGTCCGAGCTGGCGCCAAACAGCTGGCGGCCAATCACGCCAAGCTTGCTGCTGGCCGAAGGCTTGTCGACCACGACGCCGGTAATATCCATCAGCAGCGCGCCGCGGGCGGTATGCTCCGCGGTGCTGCTGCTGAACTGCGCCCAGATGCCGATGCACACTAGCACCAGCAGCAGGAAAACCAGGTTTAGCGCGAGCTGACGAACAAAATTAAGTACTCGCCACGTCCATTTAAAAAATCCGGCAATCAGTCGCCAAAGGGTTCGCATGTATTCTCCCTAACATTATCAAAAGTGGGCTAACCGCAGGGGCTGCCGCGTCTGGCTATCCTAAAGAGAGCATCGGCGCTTGTCAGCAGGAATCACCCGTCGGGCTGTAACAAAATTCTTGTGCATGTTAATTTTATGAAAAATAACCTCACAGGAGTTACATAGATGGATGCTCTCGACCTACTGGTTAACCGCCGCAGCGCCTCACGCCTGGCCGAGCCGGCCCCGGCCGGCGAACAGCTGGAAAATATTCTCCGTGCCGGCCTGCGCGCCCCGGATCACGGGACGCTGCAGCCGTGGCGGTTCTTTATTATTGCCGATGAAGGGCGAGAGCGCTTCAGTCAGCTGTTGGAAAAAGGCGCGCTGGCCGCCGGGCAGGATGAAAAGGGCGTAGAGAAAGCGCGCAGCGCGCCGTTCCGGGCGCCGTTGATTATCACCGTGGTTGCCCGCTGTGAGGATCATCCGAAGGTGCCTAAGTGGGAGCAGGAGATGTCGGCGGGCTGCGCGGTGATGGCGATGCAGATGGCCGCGGTCGCTCAGGGATTCAACGGGATCTGGCGCAGCGGGGCGTTAACCGAAAGCGCCATCGTGCGTGAAGGGTTTGCCTGCCGCGAGCAGGATAAAATCGTCGGTTTCCTCTATCTGGGCACGCCGCAGCTTAAAGCGTCAACCAGCATCGCCGTTGCCGATACCGCGCCGTTCGTCGTGCGCTTCTGAGCATTGAGCGCCCGGCAGGCGCTTGCCGCCGGGCTGCCTTACGCACTACTTCTGCTGTTTGGCAAACTCGTCTTTCGCTTTCTGCAGACTGCTGCTGGAAAGCCGGATTGGTATGCAGCGTCGCGACGACCGCTGAGCCGACAATCCGCGCGGCGTCGACGTCGCTTTGCCAGTGATAGCCGCAGATGACCCGACTCTCGCCGAGCTCGTAGCCGCGCTTGAGGATTTCGTTCTGCCGCTGCGGGTTAACTTCGGCCAGCACCAGCGCCGTGGCCCAGCCGATAGAGGTGTGGCCGGAAGGATAGGAGCCGTTTTTCGACAGCTTATCCTGCTCGGTGGTGTTGCAGGTGGCGACGCCGTAAAACGCGAACGGGCGAATGCGCATGTACTTCTCTTTCGCCCCGCGGGTCGCCAGGTCGCCGGCATCTTCAATCATATTGGTCAGCAGCTTGTGCAGCGCCGGCGCGTCTTTTTCGGTGATCGGCGAGCCGAATGCGCCGGAGAAGGCGTTCGCCACGCCGCCGGCGCTAAGGTTTGCGTCTTCCGCCGCCAGCTTACCGCGCTCGGTCGCCCGCAGCAGACGTCCTTTCTCATACATCGCCTGATCGTTTAAAAAGGCAATGCTGCCCACTTCCGGCGGCGGCGGCAGGAGCGCCAGGCTATCGATGGCCTGAGCATTTTTCAGGTAATAGAGGTCAGGCTTGGTTGTGGCATCGTTACCCGTTGCCGTCAGGGCAAAAGCGTTAACGGAGAAGAGGCCGGCCAGGCAAAGGGCGAGAACGCGCTTTTTCATCAAAATCTCCTTTCGTTGATATCTGTCCACAGAGAGCAGAACGTTTCTTTGTCACATTTCTGTCATCTTTTAGTTAAAGTTAAAAGGCCGTTAAAAAAATGGCTCCTTATCGCAAAATCGCATATTTGTGTGCTTAATAAGCAACTATTCGCGATTTCAGACTGTCGTACTTACCACCTTGACGTTTGGGCGCTACCATAGCGGGATTGCAATGACAGGAGATGTCCATGAGCGAGCAAGCTATTCGTTTAACGCAATACAGCCACGGAGCCGGTTGCGGGTGTAAAATTTCCCCTAAAGTGCTGGAAACTATCCTTAAAAGTGACCAGGCAAAATTTATTGACCCCAACCTGCTGGTGGGCAATGAAACCAGCGACGACGCGGCGGTCTACGACCTGGGTAACGGCACGTCCATCATCAGCACCACCGACTTTTTTATGCCGATTGTCGACAGTCCGTTCGACTTTGGGCGCATTGCCGCGACTAACGCGATCAGCGATATTTTCGCGATGGGCGGAAAACCGATTATGGCAATCGCCATCCTCGGCTGGCCGATTAACACCCTGGCGCCGGAAATCGCCCGCGAAGTGGTTGACGGCGGCCGTTTCGCCTGCCAGCAGGCGGGGATCTCTCTGGCCGGCGGCCACTCCATCGACGCGCCGGAGCCAATTTTTGGCCTTGCGGTGACCGGCGTGGTGCCCACCGAACGCATCAAGAAAAACAGCACCGCCGAGGCGGGCTGCCGGCTGTTCCTCACCAAACCGCTGGGGATCGGCGTACTGACCACCGCCGAGAAAAAATCCCTGCTCAAAGCTGAGCATCAGGGGCTGGCCACCGACATCATGTGTCAGATGAACCTTGTCGGCGCCGCATTTGCCAATATTGATGGCGTGAAGGCGATGACCGACGTCACCGGCTTTGGCCTGCTTGGGCACCTGAGCGAAGTATGTCGCGGGGCGGGGGTTCAGGCGCAGCTGAACTATGCCGACATCCCGAAACTGCCGGGGGTGGAAGAGTATATTCTCGCCGGCGCGGTTCCCGGCGGCACCGGGCGCAATTTTGCCAGCTACGGCCACCTGATGGGCGAAATGCCGGCGGAGTGGCGCGATCTGCTGTGCGATCCGCAAACCTCCGGCGGCCTGCTGCTGGCGGTATCGCCGGAAGCCGAGGCCGAGGTACGCGCGGCGGCAGAGGCGTCCGGGGTGACGCTGGCCGCGATCGGCGAGCTGGTTCCCGCCCGCGGCGGACGCCCCATGATCGAGATCCGTTGATTAGATGCGGCTGTTTATTGCAGAAAAACCGAGCCTCGGCCGCGCCATCGCCGAGGTGCTACCCAAGCCGCATCGCAAGGGCGACGGCTATATTGAGTGCGGCAACGGGCAGGTGGTCACCTGGTGTATCGGCCATCTGCTGGAGCAGGCGCAGCCGGATGTCTATGACGGGCGCTACGCGCGCTGGAACCTCGTCGATCTGCCCATCGTCCCGGATAAGTGGCAGCTACAGCCGAAACCGTCGGTCAGCAAACAGCTTAACGTCATCAAGCGGCTGCTGGGCGATGCCGAGGAGGTGATCCACGCCGGTGACCCGGACAGAGAGGGTCAGCTGCTGGTGGATGAAGTTCTCGACTATCTGCAGCTGGCGCCGGAAAAGCGCCAGCAGGTGCAGCGCTGCCTGATCAACGATCTTAACCCGCAGGCGGTCGAACGGGCGATTGTTCGTCTGCGCGCCAACAGCGAGTTTATTCCGCTCTGCGTATCGGCGCTGGCCCGCGCGCGCGCCGACTGGCTGTACGGGATCAACATGACCCGCGCCTATACGCTGCTCGGGCGCAACGCGGGCTATCAGGGTGTCCTCTCGGTCGGGCGCGTGCAGACCCCGGTGCTCGGGCTGGTGGTGCGTCGGGATGAAGAGATCGAGAACTTTGTGGCGAAGGATTTCTTCGACGTCAAAGCGCATATCGTCACTCCCCTGCAGGAGCGCTTTGTCGCCACCTGGCAGCCGAGCGATGCCTGCGAATCCTGGCAGGATGAAGAGGGGCGCCTGCTGCATCGCCCGCTGGCCGAACACGTGGTCGCGCGGATTACCGGCCAGCCGGCGCTGGTCACCGCCTACAACGACAAGCGGGATTCGGAACCCGCTCCGCTGCCGTTTTCACTCTCGGCGCTGCAGATTGAGGCCGCAAAGCGCTTTGGCTTCAGCGCGCAAAACGTGCTGGATATTTGCCAGAAGCTGTACGAGACCCACAAGCTGATCACCTACCCGCGTTCGGACAGCCGCTATCTGCCGGAGGAGCATTTCGCCGGTCGCCATGCGGTGCTCAACGCCATTGGCGTCCACGCGCCGGATTTACTACCGCAGCCGGCGGTTGACCCGGAAATTCGCAACCGCTGCTGGGATGATAAAAAGGTTGATGCGCACCATGCGATCATTCCCACCGCGCGCAGCAGCCAGGTGCGGCTGACGGAGAACGAGGGCAAGGTCTACGGCCTGATCGCGCGTCAGTACCTGATGCAGTTCTGCCCGGACGCGGTATTTCGCAAATGCCAGATCGATCTTGAGATCGCCAACGGCAAGTTTGTTGCCAAGGCCCGCTTCCTCGCCGAGGCCGGCTGGCGGGCGCTGCTGGGCAATAAAGAGCGCGACGAAGAGAACGACGGTACGCCGCTGCCGGTGGTGGCGAAGGACGACGAGCTGCTGTGTGAAAAGGGTGAAGTGGTGGAGCGGCAAACCCAGCCGCCGCGCTATTTTACCGACGCGACGCTGCTCTCCGCGATGACCGGGATCGCCCGCTTCGTGCAGGATAAGGATCTGAAAAAGATCCTGCGCGCCACCGACGGCCTGGGGACGGAAGCGACCCGCGCCGGGATAATTGAGTCTGCTGTTTAAGCGCGGTTTCTTAGTTAAGAAAGGGCGCTATATCCACTCTTCGGACGCGGGCCGCGCGCTGATTCACTCCCTGCCGGAAATGGCCGCGAGGCCGGATATGACCGCGCACTGGGAGTCGGTGCTGACGCAAATCAGCGAAAAGCAGTGCCGCTATCAGGATTTTATGCAGCCGCTGGTGGGAACGCTTTATCAGCTTATCGACCAGGCGCGCAGCACGCCCGCTCGTCAGTTCCGCGGTATCGTTGCGCCGACAGGCGGTAAGAAAGAGTTCAGTAAAGGCAAGCCGAGGGCCAGGGCGAAGGGCAAAAAGCCGGCGGCGGACGCGCCTGCCGACAACGCATAATAACAACGCATAGTAAAAGACCCCGCAGGCCGGGGTCTTTTTTCGTCAGCGACTCTTGCGGATAGGCGCTATCCGCGAGGGACTGCGGATTAAATCACGCCCTGCGCCAGCATCGCGTCGGCGACTTTAACGAACCCGGCAATATTAGCGCCGCGCACGTAGTTAGTCTGCTTCGCTTCGCCGCCGTACTCCACGCAGGCGTGGTGAATGTCGAGCATGATGTGGTACAGGCGAGCGTCAACCTTCTCTGCTTTCCAGCTCATCCGCGCGGCGTTCTGCGCCATTTCGAGGCCGGAGGTCGCCACGCCGCCGGCGTTAGCGGCTTTACCCGGAGCGAACAGCACGTTGGCTTCGAGGAACAGGTCGGTTGCGGCGATGGTGGTCGGCATATTGGCGCCTTCGGCCACGGCCTTCACGCCGTTGGCGATCAGCTGGCGGGCGGCGTCAACGTCCAGCTCGTTTTGCGTGGCGCACGGCAGCGCAATATCCACCGGCACGGACCACGGCTGCTGGCCTTCGAGGTAGTGCAGACCAAACTCGCGGGCGTAGTCGGCCACGCGACCGTCGCGGCTGGCTTTAATTTCGCACAGACGCGCCAGCTTCTCAGGGGTAAAGCCCGCTTCGTCGACCACGGTGCCGCTGGAGTCAGAGGCGGTAATCACGCGTGCGCCAAGCTCCATGGCTTTTTCGATAGCGTACTGGGCGACGTTGCCGGAGCCGGAAACCGCCACGCGCATCCCTTCGAAACCAAGACCGTGGCGTTTAAGCATCGCTTCGGTGAAATAGACCAGGCCATAGCCGGTCGCTTCCGGGCGAATCAGGCTGCCGCCGAAGGAGAGCCCTTTGCCGGTGAACACGCAGGCGCTGTTGTTGGAGAGCTTGCGCATCATCCCGGCCATAAAGCCGACTTCGCGACCGCCAACGCCGATATCGCCAGCCGGTACGTCGGTGTCCGGGCCTAAATGACGATACAGTTCGGTCATCAGCGACTGGCAGAAGCGCATCACTTCGCCGTCGCTCTTGCCTTTCGGATCGAAATCGCTGCCGCCTTTACCGCCGCCCATGGGCAGGGTGGTCAGGGCATTTTTGAACGTTTGCTCGAAGCCGAGGAATTTCAGGATCGACAGGTTGACCGACGGATGGAAGCGCATGCCGCCTTTATACGGGCCGATGGCGGAGTTGAACTGCACGCGCCAGGCGCGGTTAACCTGCACCTGATTGCGGTCATCAACCCATACGACGCGGAACTGGATGGCCCGCTCCGGTTCAACCAAACGTTCCAGCAGATTGAGCTGGCGGTAGCGCGGATTTTCCTCAAGGAAAGGCCACAGGGTGGTCATCACCTCGCGGACGGCCTGAGCAAATTCGGTTTGATGGGGATCGCGCTGTTGAACGCGGGCGAGAAAACTTTCCAGAGTGCACGTCTGATCCATAGATATAAGTTCCCCTTATGGTTGTGATTGCGTTTGAACACATCATCCTTCAGTCCGCCTCTTTGCCGGCCGCGCTCGCTGACGCAAGCGCCCGGAGACCGGCTCTCTGGCCGTCGCGGTATAACCTGAATGATTTTATGTATTTTTATTATGTTTCGGCCCTTGAAAAAGCCGATTTTCCGACTATAACACCGGCAATCGTTAGGCAAGCAAGGAAAAGTTATCCTGACAGCAAAATTTATAATTCGCCGCCGGTCATAACTAAAAGCGATGATAACGGGGCAGCGATATTAGCGGGAAAGGAGCGACGCGCGCTGGGCGATATAGGCTTCCAGCAGAGGAACGTCGGCGGGCGCGAGGTTGAAGGTCAGGGCCTCCTGCGGCGAGCACCAGCGCAGCTGGCTGTGGTAGTGCGCGGTTGGGGTACCGCTAAAGTGGGGCACCCGCCAGGCGTGCAGATGGATCAGCCGCCCGGAGACCTCCCGCCGATGGCTGGCAATGTAGCGGGTGGGAAGGGCGGTGATGCCCAGCTCCTCCTGCAATTCGCGGACCAGAGCCTGCGTCTGGCTCTCGCCGGATTCCACCTTTCCACCGGCAAATTCCCACATTCCCGGCTGGTCAGCGTGCGGCGGGCGCTGCGCGAGCAGGATATTGCCGTCCTGCTCAATAATGGCGGCGACAACGTCAATGGTTTTTAGCATCTGAATCATCGTTCTGTACGGAAGAATGGCCCATTATCACCGCCTTTATGACGACCAGACAACCCTTTAGCCCGCTGGCGATATGCCGTGCCCGAGCGCCCCGGGATCGCCGCCGCCAGAACGGCGCCCGGGGCCAGGTAGCGCGTGGCGATAATAAATAACGCGACGCCGGACAGATTGCCGGAGGCGCCGCTTTGTTGATTTTGCTCAGGATAAGCAGATTCTCCGGCCAGCCTTGGCCGGAGAGTTGGGTCTGCGGGGGTTACGGCTTAAAGGTGGCCCAAACCGGCGCGTGATCGGAGGGTTTTTCCATGGCGCGAATTTCGTAATCAATGCCGGTTTCTATGCAGCGCTGCGCCAGCGGAGTGCTGGCCAGCAGCAGGTCGATACGCAGGCCGCGATTATCATCGAAGCCTTTGGAGCGGTAGTCGAACCATGAGAACTGTTCGTTGTTTTCCGGGTTGGCGTGACGCCAGGTATCGACCAGACCCCAGCCCAGCAGGCGCTCCATCCACTCGCGCTCTTCCGGCAGGAACGAGCACTTACCGGTACGCAGCCAGCGCTTGCGGTTCTCTTCGCCGATGCCGATATCGAGATCCGTCGGGCTGATATTCATATCGCCCATAATCAGCACCGGATTGTCCTTTTTCAGCTCGCTATCGAGGTAGTTTTGCAGGTTCTGGTAAAACGCCGCCTTGGCGGGGAATTTAGTCGCGTGATCGCGGCTTTCGCCCTGCGGGAAGTAGCCGTTGATTACCGTCACGTTACCGGATGCGCAGGGGATTTCCGCCATGATAATGCGGCGCTGGGCCTCTTCATCATCGCTCGGGAAGCCGCGCCGCACGCTAACCGGCGTCTCTTTGGTCAGCAGGGCGACGCCGTAGTGGCCTTTCTGCCCGTGGTAGAAGACGTTGTAGCCGAGCTTTGCCACCTCTTCGAGAGGGAACATGTCGTCGTGAACTTTGGTTTCCTGTAGGCCAATGACGTCAGGCTGATGCTTGTCGACGATGGCGGCCAGCTGGTGCGGGCGCGCACGCAGGCCGTTGATATTAAAAGAGACAAATTTCATAGTCGCTGCCACTGTGCAAGGTGAATAGTGCAGGGATGTTAGCAGAAATTCGGCGGGCTGGCTGCCGGAAGGCACTTTATTGTCGACGGCGGCGGGATCGCAGCGGTGAATGGCCAAAATCTGCACCATTTTGGCGCACCGCGCGCCAAAAAAGAGCGAATATCTACGATAAATTTCGCTGAGGATCACAAATACAGAATTATATCTTACTGATGAATAAAGTATCTATTTTATTCACTGTTCATCGGCCTTTATCGGATTGTTATTCACTATTTATGCATTAAATGTGAATGGGTGGCTTTTTTAAGTTATTGATATTCCGAACCCCGCTGCAATTTATGCATTTTTTCCTCTGGCTGGCACGATGCGTGCAATCTACATTAACAGCGTAATCACTCATAATATTTAACATTATTCATACTTTTTATTTACCGGAAGAGGTCGATATGTCTCAGTCAATTACGCGCAGCAATTTTGATCAATGGATGATGCCGGTTTACGCGCCGGCGGCGTTTATTCCGGTACGCGGCGAGGGCTCACGCCTGTGGGATCAGCAGGGGAAAGAGTATATCGATTTTGCCGGCGGTATCGCGGTGAACGCGCTGGGGCACGCCAATCCTCGCCTGGTTAACGTTCTGACGGAGCAGGCCGGGAAGTTCTGGCATACCGGCAACGGCTATACCAACGAGCCGGCTCTGCGGCTGGCAAAGCAGCTTATCGACGCCACTTTTGCCGATCGCGTCTTTTTCTGCAACTCCGGCGCTGAGGCCAACGAAGCGGCGCTGAAGCTGGCGCGCAAATACGCTCACGATCGCTACGGCAGCCAGAAAAGCGGCATCGTGGCGTTCAAAAATGCGTTCCACGGCCGGACGCTGTTTACCGTTTCCGCCGGCGGCCAGCCGGCCTATTCCGCGGACTTTGCGCCGCTGCCGCCGCAGATCCAGCACGCGGTCTATAACGATCTGGACTCCGCCCGGGCGCTGATTGACGCCAATACCTGCGCGGTTATCGTCGAGCCGATGCAGGGCGAAGGTGGCGTGGTGCCGGCAGACCCGGCTTTCCTGCGCGGCCTGCGCGAGCTGTGCGACGCCCACGATGCGCTGCTGATTTTCGATGAGGTGCAAACCGGCGTCGGGCGCACCGGCGAACTCTATGCCTACATGCACTATGGCGTGACGCCGGACGTGCTGTCGACCGCCAAGGCTCTGGGCGGCGGCTTCCCGATTGGCGCGCTGCTGGCCAGCGAAAAATGCGCCAGCGTGATGACCGTCGGGACCCACGGCACGACCTACGGCGGCAACCCGCTGGCCTGCGCCGTCGCCGGAGAGGTGCTCTCTATTATCAATACCCCGGCGCTGCTGAACGGCGTTAAGCAGCGGCACCAGTGGTTTAGGGAGCGGCTGGCGGCGATTAACGCCCGCTATGGTCTGTTCAAAGAGACCCGCGGCCTCGGGCTGCTGATTGGCTGCGTGCTGAAGGATGAGTACGCCGGCAAGGCAAAAGCCATCAGCACCCAGGCGGCGGAGGATGGGCTGATGATCCTGATTGCCGGCGCGAACGTGGTGCGCTTTGCGCCAGCGCTGATAGTGAGCGAGGAAGAGGTGAACGCCGGGCTGGATCGCTTTGAGCTGGCCTGCCGCCACTTTCTCGCGGGAGCGTCATCATGATGATTATCCGTCCGGTAGAACAGGGCGATCTGGCGGGCCTGCTGGCGCTGGCGGGGGAAACCGGCGGCGGCCTGACCTCGCTGCCGGCCGATGAAGCGACGCTGGCGGCGCGCATCGATCGTTCGCAACAGACCTGGCGCGGCGAGCTGCCGAAAAGCGAGCAGGGCTATGTTTTCGTGCTGGAGGATACCGCCAGCGGGAAGGTTGTGGGCATCTGCGCCGTCGAGGTGGCGGTGGGGCTGAACGATCCCTGGTACAACTATCGCGTCGGCACCCAGGTGCACGCTTCGAAAGAGCTGAACGTCTATAATGCCCTGCCGACCCTGTTTCTCAGCAATGACCACACCGGCAGCAGCGAGCTGTGCACGCTGTTTCTCGACCCGGCGTGGCGTAAAGAAGGCAACGGCTATCTGCTGTCGAAATCGCGCTTTATGTTTATGGCCGCCTTCCGCGAACGCTTTAACGAAAAAGTGGTGGCGGAGATGCGCGGCGTCATCGACGACAGCGGCTACTCGCCGTTCTGGGAAAGCCTGGGCAAACGCTTCTTCGCGATGGAGTTCTCCCGCGCTGACTATCTGTGCGGCACCGGACAGAAGGCGTTTATCGCCGCGCTGATGCCGAAGCACCCGCTCTATATCGACTTTTTATCCGATGAAGCGCGGGCGGTTATTGGCGAAGTGCATCCGCAAACCGCCCCTGCGCGGGCGGTGCTGGAGAAGGAAGGATTCCGCTACCGCAACTATGTCGATATTTTCGACGGCGGCCCGACCCTCGAGTGCGATATCGATCGGGTGCGGGCGATTCGCAAAAGCCGGCTGGTCGCCGTGGCGGAAGGACAGCCGGCGCCGGGCGAGTGGCCGCTGTGCCTGGTCGCCAACGAACAGTATCAGCAGTTTCGCGCGATGCTGGTGCAGGCCGACCCCGACAGCGATCGTCTGCTGCTGAGCGCCCGCGAGCTGGATGCCCTCAAATGTCACCCCGGCGACCGTATCCGCATGGTGCGCCTGATCCCCGAGGAGAAAAAGTCATGAGTCTATGGATTAACGGCGACTGGCAAACCGGGCGCGGCCCGGCCCGCAGTAAAAGCAACCCGGTGAGCGCAGAGCCGCTATGGCAGGGTCATGACGCCGACGCCGGGCAGGTTGCGCAGGCGGTGGAGGCCGCCCGGCGCGCGTTTCCGGCGTGGGCCAAAGAGCGGTTTAGCGTGCGGCAGGCGATCGCCGAAAAGTTTGCCGCCCTGCTGGAGGCCAACAAAGCGCAGCTGACGGCGATTATTGCCGCCGAAACCGGCAAGCCGCGCTGGGAGGCGGCGACGGAAGTTGGCGCGATGATCAATAAAATTGCCATTTCGCTAAAGGCTTACCACAGCCGTACCGGCGAGGCGCAAACCGTCATGGGCGACGGTTCGGCGACGCTGCGCCATCGGCCGCACGGCGTGCTGGCGGTATTTGGCCCGTATAACTTCCCCGGCCATCTGCCAAACGGCCATATCGTTCCGGCGCTACTGGCGGGGAATGCGGTGGTGTTTAAACCGAGCGAGCTGACCCCGCAGAGCGGCGAGGCGGTGGTGAAGCTGTGGGCCGAGGCGGGCCTGCCTCCGGGGGTGCTGAACCTGCTGCAGGGCGGGCGCGAAACCGGCGAAGCGCTGAGCGGCCAGCCCGATATCGACGGTCTGCTGTTCACCGGCAGCTCCGCTACCGGCTTTCAGTCTGCATCGCCAGGCTGGCCGGGCAGCCGGAGAAGATCCTCGCGCTCGAAATGGGCGGTAACAACCCGCTGATCGTCGACGAGCCGCAGGATATTGATGCCGCGGTGCACCTGACCATCCAGTCGGCCTTTATTACTGCCGGACAACGTTGCACCTGCGCCCGCCGCCTGCTGGTGAAGCGCGGCGAGGTCGGGGATGCTTTCCTGGCCCGTCTGGTGGTCGTCGCGCAGCGGCTTATTCCCGCCGCGTGGGACGCGGAGCCCCAGCCGTTCCTCGGCGGATTGATCTCTCCGCAGGCGGCGCAGAAGGTCCATCAGGCCTGGCTGCAGCACGTCACCAACGGCGGCAGAACGCTGCTCGAACCGCGGCTGCTGGAGGCCGGAACCTCGCTGCTGACCCCGGGGATCGTCGAGCTTACCGATGTCGCCGAGGTCAAAGATGAGGAAGTCTTCGGTCCGCTGCTGGGCGTCTGGCGCTATGACGAATTTGAGCAGGCCATTGCGCTGGCGAACGCCACGCGTTTTGGGCTCTCGTGCGGGCTGATTTCTGCCGAGCGCGAGAAGTTTGATCGGCTGCTGCTGGAGGCGCGGGCCGGGATCGTCAACTGGAACAAACCGCTGACCGGCGCCGCCAGCACCGCGCCGTTTGGCGGCACCGGCGCCTCCGGCAACCATCGCCCAGGGGCGTGGTACGCGGCGGATTACTGCGCCTGGCCGATGGCCAGCCTGGAGTCGCCGGAGCTGACGCTGCCGGAAACTCTCAGCCCGGGCCTCGACTTCCGGCAAGGATCGGCCCGATGAACGCGTGGGAAGTGAATTTTGACGGCCTGCCCGGCCTGACGCACCACTACGCCGGGCTCTCCTTTGGCAACGAGGCCTCGACGAAGCATCGCTATCGGGTATCGAACCCGCAGCTGGCGGCGAAGCAGGGGTTAAAAAAAATGAAGGCGCTGGCGGACGCGGGCTACCGGCAGGCGGTGATCCCGCCGCAGGAGCGGCCGAACGTTGCGCTTCTGCGCCAGCCTCGGTTTTACCGGCAGCAATGCGCAGGTGGTGGAGCGCGCCGCGCGGCAGGCGCCGGACCTGCTCTCTGCGGCCAGCTCCGCTTCGTCAATGTGGGTGGCGAACGCGGCGACGGTGTCGCCCTCCGCCGATTCGCTGGATGGTAAAGTACATCTGACCGTTGCCAATCTGAACGACAAATTCCACCGCGCCAGCGAGGCGCCGACCACCGAGGCTCTATTGCGCGCCATTTTCCCGGACGAAGGGCGCTTCGCCGTGCATCCGGCGCTCCCGCAGGTGGCGCAGTTTGGCGACGAAGGGGCCGCGAACCATAACCGGCTCGGCGGCGAGTACGGCGCGCCCGGCCTGCAGCTGTTTGTCTATGGCCGCGAGCAGGGGGGCGACGGCCTGCCCGCGCGCTATCCGGCGCGTCAGGCGCTGGAGGCCAGCCAGGCCGTCGCCCGCCTCAATCAGGTCAATCCGCGGCAGATTGTTTTTGCCCGGCAAAACCCGGCGGTGATCGATAAAGGCGTTTTTCACAACGATGTCATTGCGGTGAGCAATCAGCAGGTGCTGTTCTGCCATGAAGAAGCGTTTGTCGACCAGCCGCAGCTGCTGCATCAGCTGGCCGGGCAGGTGGCCGGATTTACGCCGGTCGTGGTACCGACGAGTACGGTGACGGTCGAAGAGGCGGTGGCGACCTATCTGTTTAACAGCCAGCTGCTGAGCAAGCCCGGCGGGACGATGCGCCTTATTTTGCCCCAGGAGGCGCAGGAGCACGCCGGCGTCTGGCGTTATCTGAACCGGCTGCTGGAGCAGGACAACCCCATCGACGAGCTGCAGGTCTACGATCTGCGGGAGAGCATGGCCAACGGCGGCGGCCCGGCCTGCCTGCGCCTGCGGGTGGTGCTAACGGAAGAGGAGCTGCGGGCGGTTAACCCGGCGGTACTGATGAACGATCGCCTGTTCATCGCGCTCAACGATTGGGTCGAGCGCTACTACCGCGATCGTCTGACGCAGGCGGACCTGGCGGACCCGCAGCTGCTGAGCGAAGGCCGCGAGGCCCTCGACCGGCTGACGCAGATTTTGCAGCTCGGTTCAGTTTATCCGTTCCAGCAATAAAGGAGACGCAGTGGACGACTTTCTGGCATTAACCCTGACGGGGCGTTTGCCCCACCATTTTCACGGCGAAACGGCGCACTTCCGCTGGCACTGGCTGGACCATGGCGTGCTGCAGCTCACGCCGCACGCGCGCTGCGAGCGGGCTCTGGTGCTCTCATCCGGGATCCACGGTAATGAAACCGCGCCGGTGGAGATGACCGATATCCTGCTGCGGCAGCTGTTCAGCGGCGAGCTGCCGCTGCGCTGGCGGCTGCTGGTGGTGCTGGGCAATCCGCCGGCGCTGCGGGCCGGCCGGCGCTATCTTGATGGCGATATCAACCGCATGTTTAGCGGACGCTGGCAGAATTTCCCCGTCAGCGAGGAGACGAGGCGGGCGCGCCTGCTGGAAAGGGTGCTGACGCGGTTTTATGCTGATGCCGGCGGCGAACGCTGGCATCTCGATCTGCATACCGCGATCCGCGGATCGCATCACCTGCGCTTTGGGGTGCTTCCGGCTCGGCAGGCACCGTGGGATGACGCTTTCCTGAGCTGGCTGGGGGCGGCGGGGCTGGAGGCGCTGGTCTTTCATCAGCAGCCGGCGGGCACGTTTACCCATTTCAGCAGCGACCGCTTTGCGGCGTTCTCCTGCACCCTTGAGCTGGGCAAGGCGCTGCCGTTTGGCGCAAATGAGCTGGCGCAGTTTACCATCACCCAGCGCGCGCTGAGGCGACTACTGGTCGGCGATCTGGCGGTCGAAGAGGGGCACGAAGCGCTGCGCTATCGGGTGGTTCAGCAGATTACCCGCGCCAGCGAACGTTTTCAGCTGCATATGTCGGCGCAGACGCTCAACTTTACGCCGTTTAGCGCCGGGACGCTGCTGGCGGAAGATGGCGAGACCCGCTACGTGGTGCAAAAGGCCGAGGAGTATGTGCTGTTCCCCAACCCTTCGGTCGCGCTGGGCCTGCGGGCCGGACTGATGCTGGAGCGGCTGCCCTGAACATAAATACGCCCGCCGCCATCCCGCGGCGGCGTAAATTTTCCGCGCGCTTCGCATTGTATAATCTTATTTTTTCATGCTCTGACGTTTGCTTGCGGATTATTCTTGGTTAACCGCTTTGTTTTTAGTCTTCTCTGTTTTATAATCTCCATAGTTTCTTTATAAAACAGCCTGTTGAATATTTATCGTTGCAATTATCTTCTTATTTTCCTTATTTTCTCCACAATTGGTGAGAAACTGTTTTTTATACTTTCATTGTTTTACGCTTGCTCTGACTAATTGACGATAAACGTCGTAAAGTTTATCTCGTCAACGCGGCGCAGGCCGTAAGAATAACTTAAAGTAAGGACTGAATATGAAGAAGATTACCGCTCTGTTTGTTGCCTCTACTCTGGCCCTGGGTGCTGCCAACCTCGCTCACGCCGCGGATACCACCGCGACCCCGACCGACAGCAAACCCATGATGCACCATAAGGGAATGCACGGCGGCCCGCATGAAATGATGTTTAAAGGTCTGAACCTGACCGATGCGCAGAAACAGCAGATCCGCGACATCATGAAGAGCCAGCGCCAAAATATGAAACGTCCTTCCCTCGACGAGCGCCGCGCGATGCATGAGTCTGATTGCCAGCGATACCTTCGATAAGGCGAAGGCGGAAGCGCAAATCGACAAGATGGAAGCGCAGCATAAAGATATGGCGCTCTCTCGTATCGAAACCCAGAACAAGATTTACAACATTTTGACGCCGGAACAGAAAAAACAGTTCAATGCTAATTTTGAGAAGCATCTGACAGATCGTAAAGCGCCGGAAGGTAAAATGCCTCCATCTGCTGAGTAATTCAGCCCGCGGAATGAAGACCGCCGGTTCTGCCCAACATACGCCGTCAGGCTTTGGGCAGGACCGGCGGTTTTTTCGTTTGTCAGGGCGCCGGCTGGAGCGGGTGGAGCGTAAAATCGCCGCGCAGCAGCGGCTTGCAGAGAATTTTGTAGCCGTCGTGATCGAAGCCCGCCGGCAGCTGCGTCAGCGTTTGCGCCTGCGCCAGCGTCTCGACCGCCCCCAGCCACAGCCAGTTATGAATCACATGATAGCGGGTCATATCGGGCCCTTTCTCTTCCAGCGCCACCGGCCCTGGCCAGGGCCAGCACACCAGCCGCATCTGCGCCAGGCTGGCGCGCAGCCGGGCGTTATGGGCCTCTACGCTCTCTTTACCGCAGCAGGCGCCGGCGCAGCGCCCGAGCGCTGAACGAAAGCAGGCCCGGCCGCGGCTGAGCGGTTCCAGCCCCAGCAGCCCGTAGCACAGCCGATGTTCATCGGCGAGGTTGGCTAGCGCCTGCAGGGTCGCGCGGCGGTTGGCGAACAGGCCGTACAGATGCTCCTGACGGGAAAAGTCCAGCTCGCGGGCATACGCCACCTGCGGGCGGGAGTCGCTCAGCAGCAGCGAGCAGAGCTGCTTAGTGCGCCGTAGCCGCTTATTGAATAGCGGCTGCTGCTGCTTAATAAGCTGCGCTTCGAGTAGCAGCGCGCCGAGTTCGCCCGCGGTACGATGCCAGCTAATACGCCGAGCCTGGCGCAGCATGGCGGCTTCATCCGGCGCGCGCAGATGCGACAGCACCCGGCTGCGGATATTGACGCTTTTACCGATATAGAGCGGCAGGGTGTCGCTTTCGCCGTGAAACAGATAGACGCCCGGCAGGCTGGGCAGAGACGCCAGCCAGGGGCGCAGATGTTCGGGATATGCATAAATTGCCGCCGCTTCAAACTCCAGACGCGGGGCGGATTGCCTTCTGACCACAATGGCTCCTGATGCTGTTTATTTAAGGCTATGTTTGCAAAGTATGTTGGTTATGCCGTAATGCAATTTGTAGCCAGACTTTCACATCAATTACGGTGGTCTCAAACAGCCGCCTCCAGGCCAGATAATTCGGCAGATATGCAGTCCCTACACCATGAAATCGCTTCATCCAGCCTTTTAAACGACTGATATAGCCATTCACATGCTGTATATGGAATACACTGTCGATAACACGCTGATTATCCAGTGCTATAAGACGGTAGTGGTTCATCCCGTGTTCACTGGCAAACGTCCTGTACCAGCAGGCACCGTCCGTACACAGAATTGAATCCTTGTCTGCTATCGGCTCAAGGAATCGATGAATATTTTCAGTATCAAATTCCGGGGGGATGCAGTCACTCACACGCCCCTGCCGGTCACAGGCTATGACGACTGGCACCTGTTCCTGTTTTTTTCGCTTATCCACCTCCCCGCCGCGTTTTCTGGCTTTTCGGTGAATGATGTTGCGTTTGCCTTTGCTGGATTCAGGGAAAAAAGTCTCATCGGCCTCAATGATCCCGGACAGGGGATTTATATTATTTGCTGCGGCTGAAGCCAGAAAGCGATGACGCCATCTGAATGCTGTTGTCAGATCAATCCCTGTACGCCTTGCGGACTCACGTAATGTCAGCCCCTCCTGCATACAGCGCAGATAATCGAACCATTTTTGATGGTAATGGAGCCGGGCCAGCGGGCTTCCGGTCAGGCTGTTAAAGGTTTTTCCGCAATCCTTGCAACGATATCGTTGTATGTCTGAATCGCGTCCCCAGCGGATTGCTTTTTCACTGTGGCAGTGAGGGCAACATAACTCAGGCGGGCTGGTGTCAATAACGGAAGCGGTATCCGTCTGAAGGTTGTCATTCAGCCAGGTAATGAGATGAAGTCGGGTATTAGCAGGCAGGGATGAAAGAAGACTTTTGATCTGTATAACGTCTTGCTTTTTCATGGGAACCTCCGAGAGGGGACGTCTTTATACAGTATTATGTACAGTATAGTGAAGTTTTCCAACGGAGACTGCAAACATAGCCTTATTTAACCAGTATAGCAGCCGGGGGAGAGGGCGAAAAGCGCAAAAAATAACCCCGGCGGGTGCCGGGGCTGCGGAGAGGATTATTTCTTCCAGAAGTCGTCGAAGACGGTGATCGGCGGCCGCCGCTTGTGTTCCGTTTTCAGGTACCAGCCTTCAATAATTTTGGCCGTTTTTTCGTCGAGGGTTTTCCCTTCCAGATAGTCGTCGATATTATCGTAGGTGACGCCCAGCGCGGCTTCATCCGGCAGGGACGGGCGATCGTCTTCCAGATCGGCGGTCGGCAGCTTCTTGTACAGATGCTCCGGACAGCCCAGCCGCGCCAGCAGCTGTTTACCCTGACGCTTATTGAGGCGGAAAATAGGGTTGATATCGGTGCCGCCGTCGCCGTATTTGGTAAAGAATCCGGTGATCGCTTCCGCCGCATGGTCGGTGCCGACCACTACGCCGTGGGTCATGCCGGCAATGCTGTACTGCGCCTTCATGCGCTCGCGGGCTTTTTCATTGCCGCGAACAAAGTCGCTGAGCTCAATCCCGGCTTCCCGCAGCGCCTGTTCGCTGGCCAGTACCGCGCCCTTAATATTGACCGTCAGCACGCGATCCGGCTGAATGAAGGCGATGGCATCCTGGCAATCCTGCTCATCCGCCTGTACGCCGTAAGGCAGGCGCACGGCGATAAACTGACGGCTGTCGTCGCCTTCTGCCCGCAGTTCATTAATTGCCTGCTGGCACAGCTTGCCGGTCAGGGTGGAGTCCTGACCGCCGCTGATGCCCAGAACCAGCGCCTTAATAAAGGGGTAGGTCTGCAAATAGGACTTCAAAAAATCTACGCTGCGGCGAATCTCACCGTCTGTATCGATCTGGGGCCTGGCACCCAGCGCCTGAATAATTTCTTGTTGTAGCGTCATCGCGCCCTCCGGAAAGTGAACCTGTTTGGCAACCAGCATGGCCTAAAGCTACCTCTTTGCCGTTGAAACGACAAGGATCGTTGCTTTGAGTGCTGCAAAATAAGGCAATCAATGACATACGATTTTTTTATGGTATGCGCGACGCCCCGCGGGCGGCATTATGCAGCGGGCTAAACCGGCATATCGTACTGAAATTTCGTTTAAATCGACCTTCGGCTTGAAAAATAACGATATTTATTCCAGGCTTATTCACACGCCAAATAAAAGAGGACGGAATATGAATAAGAATTTAGCAGGACTTATGGGCGCAGCGGCAGTACTGACCATGCTGGCTGGGTGTACAGCCTACGATCGTACTGCAGACCAGTTTACACAGCCGGTTGTTAAAGATGTCAAAAAAGGGATGTCGCGCTCCCAGGTACTGCAGGTGGCGGGCAAACCGTCATCTGAGGTGACAATGATTCACGCCCGCGGCACCTGCCAGACATACATCCTGGGTCAACGGGATGGTAAAATGGAGACCTACTTTGTCGCTCTCGACGACACCGGTCACGTGATGAACTCTGGCTATCAGACCTGCTCGGAGTACGATACGGACCCGCGTAATAGCAAGTAGTTCTTGATACTGAGTCCCGGGAATGCCCGACCATTGGTCGGGCTTTTTTATGCATACCGATGCTTATTTAATTGCGCGAATTATTTGAGGGAAATGTGAGGGTAGTCAAAACGCGAGGTCAATGAGAGACAATTTTGTTTAACCAGGAATTATCCAGGCGCCGAGGGATGCCGTATACTAAATGCATAAACAAGATCAATTGAACAGCGACATGCCTTACCCGGTTCTTCGGCATAATATTCTGCCAGGAGGCCGCCAGGTTCTACAAATTGAGGAAGCATTCATGGAAAAGAAACATATCTATCTGTTCTGCTCGGCTGGAATGTCCACTTCGCTACTGGTATCCAAAATGCGTGCCCTGGCTGAAAAATATGAGGTGCCGGTCATTATTGAAGCATTTCCTGAAACCCTCGCCGGGGAGAAGGGACCGGAAGCCGACGTCGTTTTATTAGGCCCGCAGATTGCGTATATGCTTCCCGAGATTCAGCGGCTGCTGTCCAACAAGCCGGTGGAAGTAATCGACTCTGCGCTGTACGGCAAGGTTGATGGTTTAGGTGTTCTGAAAGCGGCCGTTGCGGCCATTAAGAAAGCTGCTGCACAATAATTTAATTTTAAAACTCGATCTTTCGGGCACCCGGCGAAGCTAATTGCGCGGTAATGAAATATCTGCGCTGCCGGCCGCCCGAATAATAAAGAGTTTATTTTCCCGTCAAAGAGTAATTTCATCATTATGCCGTAATTGTACTATTACGGCTTTTAAAGGGTATTGACTATGAGTAAAGTGATTGACTCGCTTGAAAAGGTACTCCTTCCTTTTGCTGTTAAAATAGGAAAGCAACCGCATATTAATGCGATTAAAAACGGCTTTATTAAATTAATGCCGTTGACCCTTGCCGGGGCCATGTTCGTATTAATTAACAACGTATTTCTTAGCTTTGGTGAAGGCTCTTTCTTCTATTCCATGGGGATCCGCCTGGATGCCTCAACCATTGAAACCTTAAATAGCTTTAAAGCCATCGGCGGTAACGTTTATAACGGTACGCTCGGCATTATGTCGCTGATGGCGCCGTTCTTTATCGGCGCGGCGCTGGCCGAAGAGCGCAAGGTCGACCCGATGGCCGCCGGGCTGTTAGCCGTTGCGGCATTTATGACCGTCACGCCCTATAGCGTCGGCGATGCCTACGCCGTTGGCGCCAACTGGCTGGGCGGACAAAACATTATTTCGGGGATGATCATTGGTCTGGTGGTGGCGGAGCTGTTCACCTTCGTTATTCGCCGCAACTGGGTCATTACCCTGCCGGACAGCGTGCCGTCATCGGTATCGCGTTCGTTCTCGGCGCTGATCCCGGGCTTCCTGATTCTGTCTATCTTCGGCATCATCTCCTGGCTGCTGGCCTCCTACGGCAGCAACTTCCACCAGATCATTATGGACTCCATCTCTACGCCGCTGGCGGCGATGGGCAGCGTTGTCGGCTGGGCGTACGTCATTTTCAACTCCCTGCTGTGGTTCTTTGGCGTACACGGTTCGCTGGCGCTGACCGCGCTGGATAACGGCATCATGACCCCGTGGGCGTTGGAAAACATTGCGCTGTATAACCAGTATGGCTCCGTTGAAGCGGCCATCGAAGCGGGCAAACAGTTCCACTTCTGGGCCAAGCCGATGCTCGACTCCTACATCCTGCTGGGCGGCTCCGGCGCGACTCTGGGCCTGATTATCGCCATCTTTATCGGCTCACGCCGCGCTGACCATCGCCAGGTTGCTAAGCTGGCGCTGCCTTCAGGCATCTTCCAGATTAACGAACCGATTCTGTTCGGCCTGCCGATTATCATGAACCCGGTGATGTTTATCCCGTTCGTGCTGGTGCAGCCGATTCTGGCAGCCATCACTCTGGCCGCCTACAGCATGGGGATTATTCCACCGGTGACCAACCTGGCTCCGTGGACCATGCCGACCGGCCTCGGCGCCTTCTTCAACAGTAACGGCAGCGTAGCCGCTCTGCTGGTGGCGCTGTTCAACCTTGGCGTCTCGACCCTGGTCTACCTGCCGTTTGTCGCGATTTCCAATAAAGCGCAAAGCACCATCGAGCAGGAAGAGAGTGAAGAAGATATCGCTAACGCACTGAAATTCTGATGTCGAGCGGTACGGGAGGCTTCCCGTACCGCCTGAGAAATGAGGGAATACTATGTTTGATCTGGACCATATTGACGCCACAGAGATGCCTGAGAATGACCTCGAAGAGGTGGTGATGGGGCTGATTATCAACTCCGGACAGGCCCGCAGCCTGGCCTATGCCGCGCTGAAGCAGGCGAAACAGGGCGACTTCGCCGCCGCTAAGGCGATGATGGAGCAGTCGCGGGCGGCGCTGAGCGAAGCCCACCGCGTGCAGACTCAGCTGATTGAAAGCGATGAAGGCGAAGGGAAAATGAAGGTCAGCCTGGTGCTGGTTCACGCGCAGGATCATCTGATGACCTCGATGCTGGCCCGCGAGCTGGTCGCCGAATTGATTGAGCTACATGAGAAGGTACAATAGGCCATCGACACGATGAGGCAGCCAAAGATGATGACCACAGAAATTAGCACCGCCCGCGAACAGCAGCTTTTCAACGGGAAAAACTTTCATGTGGTCATCTACAACAAGACCGAGAGCGTGAGCGGGCTTCACCAGCATGATTATTACGAATACACCATCGTTTTAACCGGCCGCTATTATCAGGAAATTAACGGCAAGCGGGTGCTGCTGGAGCGCGGGGATTTTGTCTTCATCCCAATGGGGTCGCACCACCAAAGCTTTTACGAGTTTGGCGCGACGCGTATTCTTAACGTCGGCATCAGCCGCAGTTTCTTTGAGAAACACTATCTGCCGCTGCTGCCGTTTGGTCTGGTCGCTTCTCAGGTCTACGCGGTCAAAAGCACCTTTCTCAGCTACATCGAATCGGTGATTGCCTCGCTGAATTTTCGCGAAACTGAATTTGACGAATTTATTGAGCTGGTCTCGTTTTACACCATTAATCGTTTACGGCACTACCGCGAGGAGCCGGTGCAGGATGTCATTCCGCAGTGGCTAAAAAATACCGTCGAGGAGATGCACGATAAACATAAATTTGGCGAAGGGGCGCTTGAGCAGATGGTCGAGCTCTCCGGGAAAACGCAGGAATATTTAACCCGGGCGGCCCAGCGCTATTATGGTAAAACGCCGATGCAGATTATTAATGATATTCGCATCAACTTCGCCAAGAAACAGCTGGAAATAACCAACTACTCGGTAACCGATATTGCCTACGAATCAGGATACAGCAGCCCCAGTTTGTTTATTAAGACATTCAAAAAGCTGACCTCATTTACGCCAAGCAATTATCGTAAGAAGCTTACCATCCTTAATTAAATCCGGTAAACCCCCGGCTTTGCCGGGGGACTCCGAAAGGTTTGACCTTTAAGTCAGTCGCGCGAATCTGAAATCTCCGCCAAGAGATGAGGATTCGTGATGAGAGACTATCAGAGCTTAAGCCATACGAAATGGGACTGTAAATATCACGTGGTTTATATCCCTAAACGCCGGAAGCAGCGGTTATATGGTGCGCTGCGGCATGAGTTGGGAAAAATATTCCACGAGCTTGCGAGCCAGAAGGGCTGTCAGATTCTGGAGGGGCATCTGATGCGCGATCATGTCCACATGTGCATCAGCATACCGCCAAAGTACTCGGTATCGACAGTAGTCGGCTATCTGAAGGGAAAAAGTGCGATAGCGATAGCACGACACTTCGGCAGAGGTAAAAACTTCACCGGTGAAGTTTTCTGGGCTCGAGGTTATTTCGTTTCAACCGTTGGTTTGGATGAAGCCACGGTCAGGGCGTACATACGCAACCAGGAGAGAGAAGACGAACGATACGATCAAATGAAACTGAACGTATAGCAGCCGCCCTGGGCGGCTCATGGTTTGTCGGCGCCTTTGAGGCGCTCACCCTAAAGCCTCCGGCTCTGCCGGAGGATACTTACTAACCGGAGCGGAACCTTCCGCGCTGGAAAATATTCAAGTTAACTGTCCGTATTGATACGGAGAGTGGGCTACGCGCAGTTCGTGGCGCCACAAGGGAGAACATAATGAGCCAGAAATTAAAGATCGTTACTATCGGCGGCGGCAGCAGCTATACCCCTGAACTCCTTGAAGGATTCCTCAAGCGTTATCACGAACTGCCGGTTACCGAGCTGTGGCTGGTGGACGTGGCGGAAGGGCAGGATAAGCTCGATATTATCCACGCCCTCTGCGAGCGGATGGTGGAAAAAGCCGGCGTCCCGCTGAAGGTCTATAAAACGCTGGATCGCCGCGCGGCGCTGGAAGGCGCGGACTTCGTCACCACCCAGCCTGCGCGTCGGCCAGCTTAAGGCGCGTGAGAAAGACGAGCGCATCCCGCTGAGCCACGGCTATCTCGGCCAGGAAACTAACGGCGCCGGCGGCCTGTTCAAAGGCCTGCGCACCATTCCGGTGATTTTTGATATCGTCAAAGACGTGCAGGAGATCTGCCCGGACGCATGGGTAATTAACTTTACCAACCCGGCGGGAATGGTGACCGAGGCCGTATATCGCCACACGAGCTTCAGACGTTTTATCGGCGTTTGCAATATTCCGATCGGCATGAAAATGTTTATTACCGACGTGCTGCAGCTGAGCCCGAGCGATGAGCTGAATATCGACCTGTTTGGCCTCAACCACCTCGTGTTTGTTCGCGACGTACTGGTGAACGGCGTATCGCGCTTCGACGAGCTGCTGGAGGGCGTCGCCTCCGGCAGCCTGAGCGCCAACTCGGTGAAAAACATCTTCGATCTACCGTTCAGCGAAGGGCTGATTCGCTCCCTGCGCCTTATTCCGTGCTCCTATCTGCTGTACTACTTCAAGCCGAAAGAGATGCTGGCGATTGAAATGGGCGAGTACTATAAGGGCGGCGCCCGCGCTCAGGTGGTGCAGAAGGTGGAAAAACAGCTGTTCGAGCTATATAAAAATCCGGATCTTAACGTTAAGCCGAAGGAGCTGGAGTTGCGCGGCGGGGCCTATTACTCCGACGCCGCCTGCGAAGTGATCAACGCCATCTATAACGATAAGCAGGCCGAGCACTACGTCAATATCCCGCACTCTGGCCACGTTGATAATATCCCGGCCGACTGGGCGGTGGAAATGACCTGTACGCTCGGCCGCGACGGGGCGAAGCCGACGCCGCGCATCACCCATTTCGATGAAAAAGTCCAGGGACTGATTTACACCATCAAGGGCTTTGAAGTGGCGGCGAGCCAGGCGGCGATAAGCGGTGAGCTGGACGATGTCCTGCTGGCGCTCAATCTGAGCCCGCTGATTCACTCCGACCGCGATGCCGAAACGCTGGCGCGTGAAATGATCCTCGCCCACGAAAAATGGCTGCCTAACTTTGCGGCAACGATTGCGAAACTGAAACAGTAACGGGAGCGGCTGATGGAACGCGTGTTAATCGTGAATGCCGACGACTTTGGTCTCAGCAAAGGGCAGAACTACGGCATTATTGAAGCTTGCAAAAACGGGCTGGTGACTTCCACTACCGCGCTGGTTAACGGCGCGGCGATCGGCCACGCGGCCCAGCTCAGCCGCTGCGTGCCGGAGCTGGGCGTCGGAATGCATTTTGTCCTGACGCTGGGCGAGCCGCTCTCCGCGATGCCGGGCCTCACCCGCGAAGGGCGCCTGGGCAAGTGGATCTGGCAGATGGCTGAAGAGGGCAGCCTGCCGCTGGATGAGATCGCGCACGAGCTGGAGTGTCAGTATCAGCGGTTTATCGAGCTGTTTGGCTATGAACCGACGCATATCGACAGCCACCACCATGTGCATATGATCGCGCCGATCTATCCCATCGTGGCGGCCTTTGCCCGCGAGAAGGGCGTGGCGCTGCGTATTGACCGTCAGCAGGCGCAGCGCGACGGCCTGGCGCAGGATGCGGCGCGCAGCAGCGATGGCTTTGCCAGCGAGTTCTACGGTGAGGCGATTTCTGCCGCGCTGTTCCTGCAGATCCTGGATGATTCAATCCAGCGGCAGGAGGCGTCGCTGGAGGTGATGTGCCACCCGGCGTTTATTGACCACGCCATTATGAGCAGCGCCTATTGCCACCCGCGGCTGGCGGAGCTGGAGGTACTGACCTCCGAGGCGCTGAAATATGCGGTTGCCGAACGCGGCTATCGTCTCGGGACCTACCGCGACGTTTAAGGCGCCGGTTGGCCCGCGATAAAGGCCCGGCAGGGGGACGCTGCCGGGCCTTTTGCTATGCCGGGAGCGCCGCCATCAGGGCTCGCATATTAGCCGTCGCGCCATTACGGCAAACGGTCGAAACCCCTATGAAGATGGAACGTTACGGCTGTCGCGCCTCGGCGGATAAAACGAGCGGCAAGCAGGGGGCGACGCAAAGGGGGATTTTCAGCTATGATGACGGTTCTGTTCCCGCTTTGTTTAGTGAATCCATTAGCCATGAAAACGCTTCGCCAACAAAATCGCCCTGTCATTAGCTACGTGCCTCGAGCGGAACCTGCGCCGCCGGAACACGCCGTCAAAATGGACGGTTTTCGCGACGTGTGGCTGCTGCGGGGTAAGTACGTGGCCTTTATTTTGCTCGGGGAACGCTTTCGTCGCTCTCCTGCGTTTAGCGTGCCGGAAGCGGCGCAGCGCTGGGCGACGCAAACCCGTCAGGAAAACGAGTCTGGCGCCCTGAATGCAGAATTGAGCAATAAAAAAACCGCAGATAGCGCGCTATCTACGGTTTTTTTTATCCCGGCCTGAGGCTAGCGATGCGCCAGTTCGGCGTCGTCTTCGCTCTCAAGAATGGTTTTATCGGTCTGGCGCAGCCACTGGCTGGTCAGGGTCCCGGCGGTCATCGAACCGTTGACGTTCAACGCGGTGCGGCCCATATCGATCAGCGGCTCAACGGAGATTAACAGCGCGACCAGCGTCACTGGCAGGCCCATCGCCGGCAGGACGATCAGCGCGGCGAAGGTGGCGCCGCCGCCCACGCCGGCAACCCCGGCGGAGCTCACGGTCACAATGCCGACCAGAGTGGCAATCCACAGCGGATCGAGCGGGTTGATACCGACGGTAGGAGCAACCATCACCGCCAGCATGGCCGGATAGAGGCCGGCGCAGCCGTTTTGGCCAATCGTGGCGCCAAAGGAGGCGGAGAAGCTGGCGATCGATTCAGGCACGCCCAGACGACGGGTTTGCGCTTCTACGTTCAGCGGAATGGACGCGGCGCTGGAGCGGCTGGTGAAGGCAAAGGTCAGCACCGGCCACACCTTGCGGAAGTATTTCAGCGGGCTCACGCCGTTAACCGCCAGCAGCAGCCCGTGGACCACGAACATGATGCCGAGGCCGAGGTAGGAGGCGACGACGAAACTACCGAGCTTGATGATGTCCTGCAGGTTGGAGCCCGCTACGACTTTAGTCATCAGCGCCAGCACGCCGTACGGCGTCAGCTGCATCACCAGGCGTACCAGCTTCATCACCCAGGCCTGCAGGGTATCGATGGCGGTCAGCACGCGCTGGCCTTTGGCGACGTCGTCTTTCAGCAGCTTCAGGGAAGCGACGCCGAGGAAGGCGGCGAAGATAACGATGCTGATGATAGCGGTCGGGTTAGCGCCGGTCAGGTCAGCAAACGGATTCTTCGGCACAAAGGAGAGGATCAGCTGCGGAACGCTGAGGTCCGCGACTTTACCGACGTAGTTGCTCTGAATGGCATTCAGGCGCGCGGTCTCCGCGCTTCCCTGCACCAGCCCTTCGGCGGTCAGGCCGAACAGGTTGGTCACCAGTACGCCAACCAGGGCAGCGATAAGGGTGGTGAACAGCAGGGTGCCAATGCTCAGGAAGCTGATTTTACCCAGCCTGGGAAGCGTTGTGCAGGCGCGCGACGGCGCTCAGAATAGACGCGAACACCAGCGGCATGACGATCATCTGCAGCAGACTGTACGTAGCCGTTGCCGACGATATTGAACCATTGAATGGAATCTTTCAGTATCTGGCTGTCGGAACCGTAAATAAGCTGCAGCGCAAGACCGAACACCACGCCAATGACCAGACCGACCAGCACTTTTTTGGCGAGGCTCCACTGTTTGTTGCGGGTTTGGCCCAGCGCAAACAGCAAAAGCGCGAACACGATAACGTTCGCTATAAGTGGAAAGTTCATTCCCATTCTCCTGATATCTTTTATTACCCGGGCTGGCCTGTTTACCAGCTCTTGTGGCGCAAGGTTAGCAGAAGAGGGATTCATTACTTATATTCAAATGGAATTGATTATAACTTATTTGATATTTCGTTTATTTATCGTCCGCTCTGCTGACTAATAAAGCGATTAAAGGTGGTCTGCAGCGTATTAATCATGCCCGACGACCAGCGCACGGCGCTATTATCGGCAAAAGTCTGCGGCATCCATACCGCGTAGACAAATAGCGCCATGCACAGCGCGCGCTCGAGCTGGTTGCCCTTGCGCGGCGCGAGGATGGGCAGGCGAAAACGCCAGCGGCAGGGCCACAGCAGCGGCACGCCGGCGGGGGTCAGCATATCGGCCAGAATATGGCTGAGATAGCCGAGCACCAGCCCCTGCAGCGCGTCGGCGGGGACAAACCAGCTCTCCGGGACTTTCAGATAGAAAAGGGTGATCGCCGCGAATACTGCCAGCAGGCTGTGGGTGAATCCCCGATGGCCAAATGCGCGCGCTACCGGTCTGGAGATCCAGCTCAGCCGCTGGCCCAGGAAGGATTTAGGATGATCGATATCGGGCAGCAGGCAGGTCAGCACCGCGGAGGGGACGATATGCCACCAGTCGCCCTGGGCCAGCACCGGCGTGAGTTCCGCATTTTTCGCAAATACCGCACAGGCGATAGAAAAGAGGAGATGGCCTTCCGCCGTCATGATAAAAGCCCTAAACTGTCGATTCATACAGTATAGGGTTTTTATACAGTGTGCGGAAGAGGTGACGGTGTAACTCTTTGTCACAAAATTATCAGCGCGCCAGCCACCCGCCGTCCACCGCCAGGGTGTAGCCGTTCACGTAATCCGCCGCGGACGAGGCGAGGAACACCACCGGCCCCTGCAAATCGTCCGGCAGCCCCCAGCGCCCGGCGGGGATGCGGTCGAGGATCTCTTTGCTACGCTCGCTATCGTCGCGCAGCTGTTGGGTATTATTAGTCGCCATATACCCAGGCGCGATGGCGTTAACGTTAATATTGTGTGCCGCCCATTCGTTGGCCAGCAGGCGGGTTAAGCCGAGGACGCCGCTCTTGGAGGCGGTGTAGGACGGGACGCGGATCCCGCCCTGGAAGGAGAGCATCGAGGCGATATTAACGATCTTGCCGCCGCCGCCCTGCCGAATAAACTGCCTGGCGACCGCCTGCGATAAAAAGAACACCGACTTCAGGTTAAGGTTCATGACGTCGTCCCAGTCGCGCTCGCTAAAATCGAGCGCATCGGCGCGACGAATCGTCCCGGCGTTATTGACCAGAATATCTACCCGACCCATATCGGCAACGGCCGTCGCCACGATTTGGCTTATCTGGTCCTGGCGGCTGAGATCCGCCTGAACGGCGCTGAAGCGGCGGCCCAGCGCCCGGACTTTTTCTGCGGTTTCGTGCGGGATCTTACGGTTGACGCTGACGATATCGCACCCGGCCTCGGCGAGCCCCACGGCCATTCCCTGACCCAGACCCGTGTCGCATCCCGTCACGATTGCGACCTTACCCGTAAGCATCGAAGGCGTTAAGTACCATATCTCCCTCCGTATGCTGATGTATGCGTGAATACACGCCGCTATAGCCCAGCATAGAGGGAGCTGCGGGAAAAGACAAATAAAAATGAAACGATGTTTTATTTTTATTTTGTGATGAGGCAGCGGCTGCGGCCCCATCACGCCGACCACTTAGCCGCGCAGGTCGCTGACGCTAAGCGTCGCCAGCGTTGACAGCTTAACGTCGGCGAGCGCAAACCGGCGGTCGTGACTATGCTCTTCGGCGGGGATCACGATTGAGCGCATGCGCGCTGCCTTGCTGGCGATCATGCCGTTAACCGAGTCCTCCAGCGCCACGCAGGCTCATCGGGTCAACGCCGAGCTTTGCCGCGCAGTCGAGGTAGACCTGCGGATGCGGTTTGCTGTAGGCCAGCAGTTCGGCGGAAGCGAGGGCGTCGAACTGGTCGCGCAGTTCAAACATGGTGAGCACTTTTTCCAGCATCCGCAGCGGCGAGGCGGAGGCGAGGCCGATCTTCAGCCCCTGCGCCTTGCACAGCGCAACGGCTTCGCGCACGCCGGGCAGCAGCGGCCGCGAGGCTTCCACCAGCTCAATGGCCCGGCTGATGATCCGTGCCGTGACGTCGGCGCGATCCACCCCCGTCCACGGCTGCTGCGCAAACCACAGGTCTACCACTAAATCGATGCGTAACCCGAGAATATCGGGCAGTTCGTCGCGACGGCTGATATCCACGCCGAGGCTTGCTATCACCTCCAGCTCCGCTCGATCCCATAGCGGCTCAGAATCAATCAGTAATCCATCCATATCGAAGATTGCGGCATGAATTTGGCGCCTGGCTGACATATGTCCCTCTCCTGTAGCGTAAGTCGATAACCAATTTGCGTTCATGGTATATCATACCGCGCTTTATTGGGCGAAATTCGCCGATGCAGGTAGACTTAGAACCTGACCGGTTGGTTCTTGGCAGTGAAGGCGTCTTAAATAAGGGGAACCCATGACGTATCAACAAGCTGGACGCATTGCAGTACTTAAACGTATTTTGGGGTGGGTCATCTTTATTCCGGCGATCGTATCGACGCTGATTTCCGTGCTGAAGTTTATGTATGAGCACAGCGAGAAGAAGCCGGGTATTGATGCGGTGATGATGGATTTTGCGCACGTCATGATTGAAATGATGCGTTTCAATACGCCGTTTCTTAACTTTTTCTGGTACAACTCGCCGCTGCCGGACTTTAAGCACGGCCTCAATATTGGCTTCTGGATCATCTATATTCTGGTCTTTGTCGGGATGGCGCTGCAGGCGTCCGGCGCGCGCATGAGCCGCCAGGCGAAGTTTATCCGCGAAGGGATTGAGGATCAGCTGATTCTGGAGCAGGCCAAAGGCGCGGAAGGGCTAACGCGCGCGCAAATCGCCGAACGTATCGTGGTGCCGCGCCACACCATCCTCGTGCAGTATTTCCCGCTGTACGTTCTGCCGGTCGTCATTATTATTCTCGGCTACGTCTTCTTTTCGCTGCTCGGCTTACTGTAAAGAGAGAGAGAGAAATTGCCCGGCCTGCCGGGCAATGTTTCACTCGCCGGGGATGGCGCGCGGCTTGCCCTGACTATCCACCGCCACGTAAATAAACAGCGCTTCCGTTGCCTTGTAGCGCTGGCCGATGGGTTCCGATGAGACCTTTTTCACCCACACTTCAATATTAATGGTGATAGAGGTATTGCCGCGTTTTACGCAGCGGGCGTAGCAGCACACCACGTCGCCGACGGCGACCGGGCGCAGAAAGGTCATGCCGTCCACGCGTACGGTGACGACGCGGCCGTGGGCAATCTCTTTGGCCATAATCGCGCCGCCGATATCCATCTGCGACATCAGCCAGCCGCCAAAAATATCGCCATTCGCGTTGGTATCTGCCGGCATCGCCAGGGTGCGTAAAACCATTTCGCCCTTCGGGGCGAGGTCTGTTGTTGTCATTCTGTACTCTGTATGGTCAATGAAGATCTGGCGCGATGCTACTATGAAAATCGCCGCGTGAGAATAGCCGGCGCCCCAGCGGCGGCGGGCCGGCTAAGAATTAAGGGATATGGAAAATGTATGACGGCTAAATCATACTCACTCTTTGCGTATAGGCTGAGGTAGCGGGCATGAACGACGATTTCCAGGCGATAAAAGATGAGTTCGGGAAGCACGAGGGAGAGGCCGGGGAAGGGATCGCGCAGGCGATGTACGAGGCCTTAGCGCAGCGCCTGGCGTCTTACTTCTTTAACCTGGATGACATCAATAAGCGCAGATTTCTCATCAAATTAGATGAGGGAGAAAAAGAGATCGGCACGCGAGGGAAGTATGATTGGTTTGCCGCCCTCAATCGACACAAACCCCAGAGATAAAAAAAGCACGCTGCGCGTTATTATAATCCGCAAGCGTGCCCTTTAGTTTTCAACCCTTATATATTACTTATCATCCTGCGGCATATGGCGATAGATATAGACGCCGCTCAGCAGGGTGAAAACCAGGGTCAGCGCGGTCAGACCAAAGACCTTGAAGTTGACCCAAATGTTCTGCGGCAGCCAGAACGCAATGTAGATGTTCGCCAGCCCGCAGAGGATGAAAAACACCGCCCAGGCCAGGTTCAAACGTGACCACACGTGCTGCGGCAGCGTCAGTTCTTTGCCGAGCATGCGCTGAATCAGCGGCTTTTTCATGACCCACTGGCTGAACAGCAGGGCGCCGGCGAACAGCACATAGATGACGGTCACCTTCCATTTAATAAACTCGTCGTTATGGAAGAAAATCGTCAGGCCGCCAAAAACGGCGACCAGCACAAAGGTGATCAGCGCCATTTTTTCAATTTTGCGATAGCGCACCCAGGTGTAGATCAGCACGATCGCGGTGGCGATAATCAGCGCCGTGGTGGCGGCGTAGATATCGTAGAGCTTATAGAATGCGAAGAAGACGACCAGCGGTAAAAAATCCAGAAACTGCTTCATGCATAGGTTCCGTAGTTCAGAGCGGGGCGGGAGGTTTCCCGACCCGGGTTAAATTTAGTTGCGAATAAGCATATACAGGCGGAATAAATAGATCAGCAACAGCGCGGAAATCAGGTTGCTGATGGTATTAATCACCACCGCGCCGACGTTTGGCGTCAGCACCGCAAAGCTGGAAGCCAGCAGCAGCAGGGCGGTTTTGGCCAGTAGCCAGCCGAGAACCGCCGGCGCGACCAGCCGCATATTCGCCCACGCCAGGCGGATGCTGCCGCGCAATGCGCTGAAAACTCCCAGTTTATCCTGCACCAGCATAATCGGGGCAAAGGCCAGCACGATGGCCAACAGCACGCCCGGCACCAGCACCAGCATCATCCCAATCTGTACTACGAAGGTAGTGAGCAGGATCAGCAGCAGCAGCTTTGGCAGAACCGGCGCCGAGGCGCCAATCGCGCGCAGAGCGCTGACGCGCTGCCCGGCGGAGACCAGCTGAATCATCAGCAGCACTCCGCCGGCAAGGATGGCGTTGCCCACCAGACCGGAGAAGGTTGAGGCCGCGGAGGCGCGCAGCAGAACCTGCTGTTGCTCCGGCGTCATGTTCTGTACCAGATCGAACAGGCCTGCGCTACCCGCCAGATTATCGCCTTCACTCAGAATCGAGAGCTGCTCTTCGCTGGGTGAAAACGCGTGGCCAAGGACTACCGTTATTAGCGCGCACAACAGCGCAACCAGCAAAATGGTAATGAACTGATTACGAAAAAAATTTCCCGTGTCACGGTAGACGGACTTCGCCGTGATAGACATGCACTCTCCTTGAGTATTGCAGGTGTTAGCTAGCCGGCGATTGTACCGCAAATTGCTTCAGCGTAGCAGCCTCTGCTCGTGCCAGGCTAAGTATATCTTTGTAAAGAGGAGTGAGCGCCGTATCCCGTCGAGTATGGCTTTTGACGCAGGCGCTGTCGCCGTAAAAGCGGGGCGATGGTTCGCCTGGGCCAGGAAATGCTAAAAATTGATCTGCTTAATCATTTGCTTATTGCATTAAGCTGCAAAAATTAATCTGGATCAACAAATGTTAAAACTAATGATTTTGTGTGATCCAGGTTGGATCAAACATAACTCATTATGGGTATATTCTTCGCGCTTAATAACCATAATGAGGAAGTGGGTATGAAGAAGTTAGCAGCGGTAGGATTAATTTTGAGTACGCTTTCCGGGAGCGTCTGGGCGCACGAAGCCGGAGAGTTTTTCATTCGCGCAGGTTCGGCCACTGTTCGTCCAACGGAAGGTTCTGATAACGTGTTAAATAGCCTGGGCAGCTTTAACGTCAGCAACAACACGCAGTCTGGGGTTAACCTTTACCTATATGGCCACGGATAATATCGGCGTCGAGCTGCTGGCGGCCACGCCGTTTCGCCATAAGGTCGGCACCGGCCCGACGGGCACCATCGCCACGGTACACCAGCTGCCGCCAACCCTGATGGCGCAGTGGTATTTTGGCGATGCGCAGAGCAAAGTGCGTCCCTATATCGGCGCCGGTATTAACTACACCACCTTCTTTAACGAAGACTTTAACGACACCGGCAAAGACGCCGGGCTCTCCGATCTGAGCCTCAAGGATTCGTGGGGCGCCGCCGGGCAGGTAGGGCTGGATTATCTGATTAACCGCGACTGGCTGCTCAATATGTCGGTCTGGTACATGGATATCGACACCGACGTGAAATTCAAAGCTGGCGGCGTGGACCAGAAGGTCAGTACCCGCATCGACCCGTGGGTGTTTATGTTCTCTGCGGGATACCGGTTCTGATTCAACATAATGCTGGCCAGTGTCTGGCCAGCATTTTACTTTATCGGCGTAGAAAACAAGAGATTGTAAAGAGTGCTGTAAAAAGTTATATGGTGTCACTTCTTTTCTTTTTAAAGTTTTCGTCGTTGGTTACGTATTGGAAGGAGTCCAGTATTAATCCCGATATCCTTAATATATCCTCTGGCTTTTCAAGATAGATCCTTGAGCCATCATGTTCGAGCCTTGCCCTTGATATTTCATTAACGGCTATAGGTGTCAGCTCTACAGGTAGTTGTATAGACGACCGGTTTTTTTTATCATAGTATCGAACGATCCATCTATTTGTTTTTCCTTGATAAAGAACACCAAAGTAAGATTCTGTATCTTTAGCCTGTATATCTTTATCTGTGCCAATAATTGAAACTACCTTATCAAAAAGTGAACGTTCATTGTGGGTTGTCACAATATTAGGATTGTCAGGGTCGATCTGGTCTGCAGTTGCACTGATCGTTACCGTATCACTAATTTCAGGTAGAGCAGCTTCATCAATTATCTGAGGATTGGCTGAAAGTCCGGAAACCACCATAGCACTAACCGACCGTTGTACAGCCTCTCTGACTAAGGGAGTGATTGAATCAATGAATCGTTGATTTAATTGACGTCCAATATTTGCCCGAGATGCAACATATCTGACAAATTCAGAATCAATATCTTTAAGGCTGGAACTTATTACTTTGGAGAATGCTGATATGTATACACTCTCTTCAGCAAGCGTCCTAAGCGCTTCTGGTTTAAATTTATCATGCCTGAATCTGAATAGCTGTTCAGCGTCGGCATCAGTAATGCTATCCATTTGAATTCTTAAAAATGGCGTCGGATCCATGATGTTTTTTTCCTGAAGATCGGTGAAAAAACGCCACTCCTGACCATTTGTTATAGCTGAAATTGTTACCTCAGGGGTACAGTTGAAGTACCTTGAAAGCTGTGGGCAATGATTATCAATCTTTTCTTTAAAACACTTTGCTTCGATAAACATGACCGGGACGCCCTGGCAAAACAACGCGTAATCAACTCGTTCGCCAATTTTCGCGCCTGGAAAATCAGCGCCATACTCAGCTTTTACTTTCTGCGGGTCATATGAGTTGAAACCAAGCATATCCAAAAAAGGTAGAACTAGCGCTTGCTTAGTCGTCTCTTCTGTCGTGCAATGGATTCCTACATTTTTGACATGCTCAATATGATTTTTAAGCCTTAATTTGAAGTTTTCCATTACGTTAAATTACCTTTGTGTGTGTGTCATTTAAGAGGGCGAGTGCCGTTTATGGCGGCCCTGAAGATACTTTTCGACATATTTATCAAGTTCTTTCAATCTTAGGTTACAGTCTTTTAGAATCTTTTTTTGCTCTGCTATTGGCAGTTGCCTGAATAGCCAAAGAAGCTCTTTTTCATTGTCAGCTAATACGTTTGTTGTATTTTCGTCTTTTCCGAAAATTAGTTCAGCTGGCGGCAGTCCTAAATGCTCTGATAAAGTTATTGCGTCTTTTGCACCTATGCTTCTTATCCCTGACTCATAATTTCCAATGCGGGATTGAGTCCAGCCACACATCTCCGCAAGTGTTTTTTGCGAAATGCCTCTCATCTCTCGAGCTTCTTTCAGACGGTATGCGATTTTTTCATTATCTCCTTTTAACATTTAAGTCATCACCTCTGAAACCCAGACTGTGTTAGGGATGAAGCACGTTTTGTGTTTGTATAAACATATGCCGTTTTTGAATTTTTTGTGTGAGAGGGCTAACAAAGTGAGATTATTTTTTGACGGTTATATGGAGGCGTATGATTTTCTCAGAATAAAATATAATGGATATGCCTTCAGATGTAATTACAGTTTCCTACGAGTAGCCGTGATGACGGCTGATTTATTCAAAAATCGCATTGCATTAAAAAGAACCTGATTTATTAATTAAATCAGGTTGTTATTGATAGCGCGTACTGTCTTTTTCGGCCAGCAGAGATAGCGCACCCTCGAGTGCTGTACCGTTTTCTGTTCTGTGAATTTTTTATTTAAATGATGCTGAACACCAAGCCATAGCCTACAGAATGAACTAAAGCCCTTCACACGTGAATGCTTGTATTCTCCACGGGTAAGGGTTCTATAGAGTATCTGGTTGGAGATCGTCATGTGCCAATCACCACGGGACAGTACGTCCTTGATAATCCAGATACTCCAGCCCCGGCCGCTGGCGTTTTTCCAGCAGCACTTTGACCAGGCTGGGGATGGTCTCCTCGATGGTCAGCGGCGCGGCGTCGCCGCCCAGCGCGGTGCGGATCCAACCCGGCGCCATCGCTACCATCGGATGCGTCGCCGAAGCCGCCCGGGCGGCAAAACTGCGCATAAACATATTCAGCGCGGCTTTGCTACCTCTGTACAGTTCGCGCTGTCCGCTAAGGTTATTGCCGAGGCTCCCCTGTCCGGAAGACATCACGCCGAGCAATCCCGACGGGGTAACGTGCCGCTGCAGGCGCTCTATGACCCGCATTGGCGCCAGGGCATTGGTGTGCATCACCTGCATAAACTCCTCTGTGGAGACTTCGCCGATGGTCTGCGAAGGATCGCGGTTGGTGGTTCCGGCATTGACAAAGAGCATCTGCAGGCGGCTTCCCGAGAGCCTGTGATCCAGCGCGGCCAACTGGTCGTCGTCGCAGATATCCAGCGTCTCGAGACGCACCCGACCGGGGTTGTCCTGGGCGAGCTGATGAAGCGGCGTAGGGCGCTGAATATCGCGTACGGTGCCGATCACGTTCCAGCCGTGCTGCAAAAATTCGGCGGCCATGGCGTGGCCCAGCCCGCGAGAGGCGCCGACGATTAAAACGCTGTGATGAGTAAGAGGGGTCATAGGAGAAATCCGCAACAAAGAGTGAGGATCTGACTATAGTCATAGGTTATATCAGGCGGAAGGCGCAGCATATGCACTGTTAACATGCGCCGCGCGCCATATCTTACGGCAGGATACCTTATGACCGACCCCGATTTTAATCTACTCGTTGCGCTAGACGCGCTGCTGGCCGAAGAGAGCGTGGCTGGGGCGGCGCGACGGCTGGGGCTCAGCGCCTCGGCAATGAGCCGGACGCTAACCCGGCTGCGTGAGGCCACCGGCGACCCGCTGCTGGTCAGGGCGGGACGGAAAATGGTGTTAACCCCGCATGCGCAAAATATCAAAGCGCGCGCCCAAAATGTGCTGTTCGAGATGCGCTCGGTGCTGAACTCGTCGCTTTCGCCGCTCCATCTCCCGACCCTGGAGCAAACCTTTACGTTGCGCACCAACGAAGGCTTCGTCGAAACCTTTGCTCCGGCGCTGATTGCCGCCTGCGCGCGGGATGCGCCGGGGGTGACGCTGACATTTGTGGCTAAGACCGAGAAGGACCCGCAGTTTTTACGCGAGGGGCGCGTGGACCTCGAAATTGGCGTGCTCAAGAATATGGGGCCGGAAATCCGCCTGCAGGCGCTGTTTCGCGATCGCTTCGTCGGCGTGCTGGCGAAGGACCATCCGTTGGCGCAATCGGCAAACCTCACCCGGGAAGCGTATATCTCCTGCGGCCACGTGATTACCTCCCGGCATGGCCTGGTGCGGGGGCCGGTTGATGAGGCGTTGGCCGGCTTTGGCCTGCAGCGTAAGATTGCCGCCGTGGTGCCCAGCTTCGCCGCCGCGCTGGCGGTTGCCCGTCGTTCACGGCTGATTGCGCTGGTCCCGGCATCCTACATTGGCGATATCCCTGCGGCCGATGTCGCGGTTTTTGAGCTTCCGGTGCCGACGCCGGAAATTACCGTTTCGCAGATGTGGCATCCCCGACAGGAGCAGGAGCCGGGCCACCGCTGGTTGCGTCAGCAGGTGCTTCACGTGTGTCGTCGGGCGTCATAAGAGCAAAAAAAAGCCCGCAACGGATGCGGGCGAAAAATACTGGAAGCAATGTGAGCAATGTCGTACCGAATACCTGAGTGTTTTGCTCAACTATTCGGTAATGAGAAAGATAATGTTTCTCATTTAAGATATCAACCCCATCTTTTGTGCGGAAGCGATTTTTTTTACTCGATCACAAAAACGCTGCGCTTCTGGCTGTTGTCGTGAGGCCAGGCCGCCGCCACTTCGCGCAGCGGCAGCGGCGTGGTGGCGATAGTAAACCCGCCGGCCGCGGCGGCCTGCAGCATCTCCCCGGTCGCTGCCAGCAGCTGGGGCATCGACAGGCTGCCGATCCCGCTGCCCAGCAGCTGCAGCGGCGCCGAACGCAGTACCGCGCCGTTGAGTGAGATATCTGCCCCGGAGAGAGAGCCGACCTGGACGTAGCGTACCGGCGCATGGCCGGGACTGCTTTTTGCCAGCGCCGGTAGCAGCAGTTCGGCGCTGGGGCCCCACAAATAGTCGACGACGACGTCGATCTGCCCCGCGGCAAGTTCGGCGAACTGAGCCCGCAAAGTGGGATCGTCTGCGGTCAGGTTGATGCGGACGTCCGCGTCGAGCGTCGCCAGCGTCCGCGCGTTGCGCCCGGTGGCGATCACTTTTTTCGCTCCCAGATAGCGGGCGATCTGGATTGCCAGCTGGCCGGCGCTGCCGGTGGCGCCGTTGATCAGCACCGTCTCGCCGGCGATAAAGCCCGCGCGTTGCACCAGCGCGGCCCAGGCCGACATCCCGGGGTTGGCCATAGCGGCGGCGGTAACATCGTCCAGCGCATCCGGCAGCGGTAGGCAGTTCGCCGCAGCCACCGGCGCCCGTTGCGCCATGCTGCCCCAGGGCGAGCGAGGGAAGGCGAAGTAAACGCGCTGCCCGTTCGGCAATGTTCCCACGCCGTCGATGCCGACGACAAAGGGCAGACGACCGTCAAAGCTATAGTGTTTGCCGCTCGCCCGGCCCTTGACGACATGGCTGATGGCGGCGGCGCGTACGTCAACCAGGAGGTGATGTTCATCGGCCTGCGGATCGGCAAAGTCCGCCCACACCGGGCCCTGCTGGAGTTCGAATACGACGGCTGCTTTCATGGTGTTACCTCCGGGATGAATTACGTGTAAAATGCACATATTAGATGGCGGCACTATACACCGGGTTAAATAATATATGCAATATGCACATAATAATTACGACATCACCGACTTTCACGGCGCGCTGCTGGATATCATCCGCGTGATGAATCTGCCGGTGCGCGATGAGCAGATACTGCAGGCCGCCGAGGTGCAGCTCGATCAGATTCTCTTTCCGCTGCTGGTGGCGATAGGGCGCTATGGGCCGGTTGGCGTGGTTGGACTGGCGGATAGCCTGGGACGGGATTACACCACCGTTAGTCGGCAGGTGAAAAAGCTGGAGGCGCAGAACCTGGCGCTGAAGCAGCCTAACGTCAGCGATCGACGGATTAGTGAAGTGACCTTGAGCGAGCAGGGTAAGGCGCTGATTGAACGCATTGCGGTAGCCAGAACGCGGCTGATGAATCAGGTGCTGATGGACTGGACGCGGGAGGATGTGCTGGCGCTGTTTCGCCTGACGCGCAAATACGCGGACAGCCTGCAGCAAAAAACAACCGCCTGACGAGCCGCCAGGCGGTAGAGGCGTTACGCCGCTTTAGTGGCGGCTTTAAGGCTCTGCACAAAAGCCTTCAGCTCGGCCAGCATCGTTTGCGGATCGCTGAGGTTACGTTCGATGATTTTGACGATGGCGGAGCCGGAAATCGCTCCGGCGGCGCCGGCGTCAATCGCGGCGGTAACCTGATCGGCGGCGGAAATACCGAAGCCCTGCAGCGGCGGCGCGGCGTTATACTCGCGCAGCTTCTCAATAAGATGATGCAGCGGCAGGGCGGCGCGGTTTTCCGCCCCGGTGACCCCGGCGCGCGACAGCAGATAGGTATAGCCGCGACCAAAGGAGGCGATCTGGCGCAGCAGATCGTCATCGGCATTCGGCGGACAGATGAAAATGGGCGCAATATTGTGCCGCATCGCCGCCTGGCGGAACGGCGCCGACTCTTCGACAGGCACATCGGCAACCAGCACGGAATCCACGCCGACCCGCGAGCATTCGGCATAGAACGCGTCAATGCCGGGGCTGAATACCAGATTAGCGTACATCAGCAGGCCGATGGGGATCGTCGGGTGCTTGTGACGGATTGCCGCCAGCATCTCGAAGCACTGCGCCGGCGTGACCCCGGCGGCGAACGCGCGCAGGGCTGCGCCCTGGATGGTCGGGCCATCGGCCAGCGGGTCGGAGAAGGGAATACCCAGCTCGAGGGCGTCGGCGCCCGCCTCGATCAGCGTGTCGATGATTTGCAGCGACAGCGCCGGATTTGGATCGCCAAGCGTCACGAAGGGAACAAACGCGCCTTCCTGGCGGGATTTCAGTTGTGCAAACAGCGTCTCATAACGTTCCATCAGATTTCCCCTCGCGCTTTCAGAATATCGTGTACGGTGAAGATGTCTTTATCGCCGCGACCGGACAGGTTAACCACCAGCAGCTGCTCTTTTTCCGGGTTTTCACGCATCATTTTCAGCGCATGGGCCAGGGCGTGGGAGGACTCCAGGGCCGGAATAATCCCCTCATGGCGGGAGAGCTCTTTGAAAGCTTCCAGCGCTTCGTTGTCGGTTATCGACACGTAGTCGGCGCGGCCGGTGCTGTTGAGGAACGCATGCTGCGGCCCCACCGACGGGAAGTCCAGCCCGGCGGAGATAGAGTAAGACTCTTCAATCTGGCCGTCAGCGGTCTGCATCATCGGCGATTTCATGCCGAAGTAGATGCCAACGCGACCGTGCTTCAGCGGCGCGCCGTGCTCGCCGGTTTCAATGCCGTGGCCCGCCGGTTCCACGCCGATCAGGCCGACGTTGGTTTCCTCGATAAAGTCGGCAAACATGCCGATTGCGTTGGAGCCGCCGCCGACGCAGGCGATGACCGCATCCGGCAGACGGCCTTCGCGCTCAAGGATCTGCGCTTTGGTCTCTTCGCCGATCATGCGCTGGAATTCGCGGACGATGGTCGGGAACGGGTGCGGGCCGGCGGCGGTGCCGAGCATATAGTGCGCGGTATCGTAGCTGCCGGACCAGTCGCGCAGCGCTTCGTTACAGGCGTCTTTTAGCGTGGAGGAGCCGCTGTGCACCGGGATCACTTCCGCGCCCATCAGACGCATGCGGAAGACGTTTGGCGACTGGCGCTCAACGTCTTTCGCGCCCATATAGATACGGCATTTCAGGCCGAGCAGCGCGCTGGCGAGCGCCGAGGCCACGCCGTGCTGTCCGGCGCCGGTTTCGGCAATGATTTCGGTTTTGCCCATGCGCTTCGCCAGCAGCGCCTGGCCCAGCACCTGGTTGGTTTTATGCGCGCCGCCGTGCAGCAGATCTTCACGCTTGAGGTACAGCGTGGTGCGGGTGCCTGCGGTCAGATTACGACATTTGGTCAGGGCCGTAGGGCGACCGGCGTAGTTTTTCAGCAGGTCGCTAAATTCAGCCTGGAACTCGGGATCTTTTTGCGCGCTGACGAAAGCTTCTTCCAGCTGGCGCAGGGCGGGCATCAGGATCTGCGGGACGTACATACCGCCAAATTCGCCAAAATAGGGGTTCAGTAAAGTACTCATTATTGCATTGCTCCTTAATATGCGCGCAGCGTCTGGAAAACCGAGGCCAGCTTGCTGGCGTCTTTAATACCCGGCTGCGACTCAACGCCTGAATTAAAATCGAGTCCGGCACAGCCGCTTTTGGCGGCTTCTACGCAGTTATCGGCGCCGAGTCCGCCTGCCAGCAGGACGTTACGCAGATCCTGGCCTTGCAGAAGCGTCCAGTCAAAACGCTGGCCGCTGCCGCCCTGGCCGTTATCGAAGAGATATTTATCGACCTGCTGCAGGTTGCGTTCCGGCAGCGTGTCGCCCACGCTGAGCGCTTTCCAGATCTGAATTTGGTCCGGCAGCCGCGCGCGCAGCGCGTCGATATAGGCCTGGTCTTCGCTGCCGTGCAGCTGAACCGCGGCCAGCCGCAGGCTCTCTGCGCGGTCAGCCACCTCCTGGAGCGGCGCATCGCGGAACACCCCGACGTAGCGCAGCCCGGCGGCCTGGATAATCTCTTTCGCCTGCGCCTCGTTGACGACGCGCGGCGAGCCGGGGACGAAAATCAGCCCGCCGTAGATAGCGCCGGATTCGTAGGCCACCTGCGCGTCCTGAGCACGGGTCAGGCCGCAGACTTTGTTTTCACCGAGCAGCACGCGCTTAACGGCCGCGTCGAGGTCATCGTGCTCCATCAGCGCTGAGCCAATCAGGAAGCCGTTGGCAAAGTGGCTGAGATCGCGAACTTCGGCGTAGGTATGAATCCCGGATTCGCAGATCACGGTGACGTCATGGCCCAGACGCGGCGCCAGCTGGCGGGTGCGGTTGAGGTCAATCGACATATCGCGCAGATCGCGGTTGTTGATCCCGACCACCTTCGCCTTCAGCGCGATGGCGCGCTCCAGCTCTTCTTCGGTACTGACTTCGGTCAGCACGCCCATGTTCAGGCTGTGGGCGACGGCGGCGAGCTGGCGATACTGTTCGTCGTTAAGCACCGACAGCATCAGCAGGCAGGCGTCGGCCTGATAGTAGCGCGCCAGATAGATCTGGTAAGGATCGATGGTGAAATCCTTGCACAGTATCGGCTGCGGCGCGATGGCGCTGACGATGGGCAGAAAATCAAAGCTGCCCTGGAAATATTTCTCATCGCACAGCACCGAGATCGCCGAGGCGTAGTTTTTATACACTCCGGCGATGGCCGCCGGGTCAAAATCCTGACGAATCAGGCCCTTCGACGGCGAGGCTTTTTTGCACTCGAGAATAAACACGCTGCGCGTCCCCGCGAGGGCATCGTAAAAGTTACGCTGCGTCGGGACGACCTCGTTTTGAAAACTGGCTAACGGCTGCTGCTGCTTGCGGGCTTCTACCCAAATCGCTTTGTCGGCAACGATTTTTGCTAAAACGGTCTGCATTATTTACCCTCTTGCCGCTAATGCGGTCACTCTGTCATAGGCCGCTCCGCTGCGCAGCACGTCAATCACCTGCCGGGCGTTGGCTTTCAGGTCTTCATGCCCGTGTAAACGCATCAGCATCGCGACGTTGGCGGCGACTGCGGCTTCGTGGGCGGCTTCACCTTTACCTTGTAGTAAGCGCGTCAGAATGTCACGGTTTTCTTCCGGCGTGCCGCCGGCCAGCTGCTCCTGGTGATAAGGCGTCAGGCCAAAATCATCCGCGGTCAGCTGATAGCTTTTGATCTCGCCGTTATTCAGCTCGGCGACCACCGTCGGCGCGTGGAGCGACACCTCATCCATGCCGCCGCTGTGGACCACCGCCGCCCGCTGGTAGCCCAACACGCGCAGGGTTTCCGCGATAGGCAGCACCAGCTCCGGGCTGTAGACGCCAATCAGCGCCAGCGGCGGATGCGCCGGGTTAATCAGCGGCCCCAGCACGTTGAACAGCGTCCGGGTTTTCAGCTGCTGACGGACCGGCATCGCGTGGCGGAAACCGGTGTGATATTTCGGCGCAAACAGGAAGCAGACGCCCAGCTCATCCAGCGCGGCGCGGGATTTATCGGCGTTCATATCGAGGTTGATGCAGAATGCGGCCAGCAGGTCGGAAGAGCCGGATTTGCTGGAGACGCTGCGGTTGCCGTGCTTCGCGACCTTCAGCCCGCAGGCGGCGGCGACAAACGCGCTGGCTGTAGAAATATTGATGCTGTTGCTGCCGTCGCCGCCGGTGCCGACGATATCGGCAAACAGGTAGTCAGGACGCGGGAACGGCGCGGCGTTTTCCAGCAGGGCGGTGGCCGCTCCGGCAATCTCCTGCGGCTGCTCGCCGCGCACCTTCATGCTGACCAGGGCGGCGGCCAGCTGCTCGGGCTTCACTTCGCCGCGCACCACCGCCGAGAACAGCTGGTGGCTCTCCTGCTGGCTGAGGGTTTCCGCCTGATACAGTTTTTCCAGAATCGGCTGGATGGTATTGGTTTGCTCCAGCTTCTGCAGCGCCCAGGCCAGGGTTTGCTCCAGCAGACGCGCGCCCTGGGTGGTAAGAATCGACTCCGGGTGGAACTGGAAGCCGCAAACGCGATCGGCATCATGACGTACCGCCATCACCATCCCGTTATAGTTGGCGTTGATGGTCAGCCCGGCCGGAATATTGCTGCCGACCAGCGAATGGTAGCGGGCAACCGGCAGCGGGTTAGTCAGGCCGGCAAACATCGCCTGGCCGTCGTGCTCGATGCTGGAGGCTTTACCGTGCAGGATTTCGCCCGCCTGGCCCACGTAGCCGCCGTAGGCTTCCACAATCGCCTGATGGCCAAGGCAGATGCCGATGATCGGCAGCTTGCCGCGCAGCCGGGTCAGCAGCTCCGGCATGCAGCCGGCTTCGCTCGGCGTGCCCGGGCCCGGGGAGAGCATCAGAACTGGATTGTCCATCGTGCCGATACGCTCAATTAAGGTCTGTGCCGGAACCGAGTTCCGGTAAATCACCACGTTATGGCCATTGGCGCGCAGCTGGTCTGCCAGGTTATAGGTAAAGGAATCGATATTATCGAGCAGCAGAATGTCGGCCATTAGAAAGTCTCCTTAGCGTGGTGGGCCTGGGCAATTGCGCGCAGCACCGCACGAGCTTTATTTCGGGTTTCATCTGCTTCGGACTGAGGCACCGAATCGAGGACAATACCGGCGCCGGCCTGAACGGTGGCCACGCCGTCCTGCACGTAGGCAGAGCGAATCACGATGCAGGTATCCAGGTCGCCGTGGGCGGTGAAATAGCCGACGGCGCCGCCGTAGCTGCCGCGACGCTTGCCCTCGGCGGCGGCGATCAGCTGCATCGCGCGCACCTTCGGCGCTCCGCTCAGGGTGCCCATATTCATACAGGCGCGATAGGCATGCAGAACGTCGAGGTCATGGCGCAGCTCGCCGACCACCCGGGAGACCAGGTGCATGACGAAAGAGTAGCGGTCGACTTTGGTCAGGTCGGCGACGTAGCGGCTGCCCGGGGTACAGATGCGGGCGAGGTCGTTACGCGCCAGATCCACCAGCATCAGGTGCTCGGAGAGCTCTTTATGGTCGGTGCGCATTTCGAGTTCGATTCGGCTGTCGAGATCGCGATCCAGCGAACCGTCGGCGCGACGACCGCGCGGGCGGGTACCGGCAATCGGGTAGATCTCAATCTGGCGGCTGACGGCATCGTACTTCAGCGAACTTTCCGGCGATGCGCCGAACAGGGTGAAGTCGTTATCCTGCATAAAGAACATGTACGGGCTCGGGTTGCTCTTCTTCAGCACGTCGTAGGCCGCCAGCGGCGACGGGCAGGGCAGAGAGAAGCGGCGCGATGGCACCACCTGGAAAATTTCGCCGGCGCGAATTGCTCGCTGCATTTTGCGGACCACGGCGCCGTACTCGTCGTCGCTCTGGTCGCAGTCGCAGGTCATCTGTTCTACCGCGGTGACCGGCAGCGGCGCCGGCGGTTCATTGAGCTGCTGGCGAAGCTGGGCGATACGCTGCGTCAGACGTTGCTTTTCGCTCGCCAGCGGCGTGAACAGGCTCGACTGGATGCGGGTGCTTTTGCTCTGGTGATCGATAACCAGAAGCGTTTCCGCCAGGTAGAAGCAGTAGTCCGGGCAGGCGGTGTCGCTTTCCAGAGGCGGCAGATCTTCGAAACCGGCCACCAGGTCATAGGCAAACAGGCCGCCGAAGAACATCGCTTCGCGCTCGTCGTGCGGAACGGTCACCAGCTCCTGCAGCAGGCGGAAGGCGTCAAAGACCGACAAAGAGCACAGGCGGGCGTCTTCATCCAGCAGGGCGCTGACCGGCGGGAAAGTTAAGGTCCGGCCGTTCGGCTGACGCAGATTTTCGATGCCGGAGGGCAGAGCCTTGTCGAGTAAATCCAGCAGCGATGCGCCGTTGCTGGAAAGTGCCTGAATAGTGACGGTGTCACCTAATGCGGTGATACGCAGCGCGCTGTCCACCAGCAGCAGGCTCTTTAAATCATCCTTACTGTCGATATCGGCAGATTCCAGCAGCAGGGTTGCCGGACGCGCGCCGCACAGCTGGTGGAACAGCGCCGTCGGGTTTTCGCGATAGATGGCGTCGCTGGTGAGAAGCTCGAGTGCCGGTTTTGATGTTTGCATTATTGTTCTCGCCTGTTCGGTATAATAATTTGTCCAATAAAAAGCCCGCTCATTGGCGGGCCGGGTATCTGTATGCTGAGTGCAAAACGCGATCACGCCGCCCGTTATCAGGAGGTGCGCCACCAGCCGTGCAGAGTGATAATTTGCGTTTTCATCGTGATACCCCTTCATGTGAACTTGCGTACTAGTTAACTAGTCCAGAGGAATAATGTCAACCCCTGTTTGCAGATTTTCTCCGCGAGTCGGTATGATAATGCGCTTATTTAAGTCCATGTCCAGCAGGAGTCATCTTGAGCGATACCCTTTACGCAGTGATTTACGATCTGCATAGCCATACCACCGCCTCTGACGGGCGGCTGACTCCGGAAGAACTTGTCCATCGCGCCCATCAGATGCGGGTCGGGACGCTGGCGATTACCGATCACGATACCGTTGCGGCTATTCCCGCGGCGCGGGCGGAAATTGCCCGCGCCGGCCTGCCGCTGACGCTGGTGAGCGGGGTGGAGATTTCAACCCTGTGGGAAAACCATGAAATTCATATCGTGGGCCTGAATATAGATATTGAGCATCCGGCGCTGCTGGCTCTGCTTGATGAGCAGAAGGCGCGTCGCCAGCTGCGGGCGCAGATGATTGCCGAGCGGCTGGATAAGGCCAGAATTCCCGGGGCGTGGGAAGGGGCGATGAAGCTTGCCGACGGCGGGGCGGTGACCCGCGGGCATTTTGCCCGTTTCCTCGTGGAAGCCGGCCACGCCAGCAATATGGCCGATGTTTTTAAAAAATATCTCGCCCGTGGGAAAACCGGTTACGTTCCGCCGCAGTGGTGTACAATAAAACAAGCGATTGATGTCATTCATCATTCTGGCGGCAAAGCGGTTGTCGCCCATCCCGGGCGCTACGATCTCTCCGCCAAGTGGCTGAAAAGGCTGTTGGCCCACTTTAGCGAGCAGGGCGGCGACGCGATGGAGCTGGCCCAGTGTCAGCAGGCGCCGCATGAGCGCACGCAGCTTGCCGCGTACGCCGTCCAGTTTGGTCTGCTGGGTTCACAGGGGGCTGATTTCCATCAGCCCTGCCCGTGGATTGAGCTGGGGCGGAAACTTTGGCTACCCGCAGGTGTTGAAGGGATCTGGCACAGCTGGGAAACGGCCGCAGAATAAAATTGAGAGGGAAGTATGAGCCAGTTTTTTTACATCCATCCGGACAACCCGCAGGCGCGGTTGATTAACCAGGCGGTGGAGATCGTGCGTAAAGGCGGGGTGATTGTCTATCCCACGGATTCAGGCTACGCATTGGGGTGTAAGATTGAAGATAAGGGCGCGATGGAGCGGATCTGCCGCATTCGTCAGCTGCCGGACGGCCACAACTTCACCCTGATGTGCCGCGATCTCTCCGAGCTGTCGACCTACGCGTTTGTCGACAACGTGGCGTTTCGCCTGATTAAAAACAATACGCCGGGCAACTACACGTTTATCCTCAAAGGGACCAAAGAGGTGCCGCGTCGTCTGCTGCAGGAAAAACGTAAAACCATCGGCATGCGCGTGCCGTCGAACCCGATTGCCCAGGCGCTGCTCGAGACCCTGGGCGAGCCGATGCTCTCCACCTCGCTGATGCTGCCGGGCAGCGAATTCACCGAGTCCGATCCGGAAGAGATTAAGGATCGGCTGGAGAAGCTGGTCGATCTGGTTATCCACGGCGGCTATCTCGGCCAGCAGCCGACCACGGTTATCGATCTGACCGAAGATTCGCCGGTCGTGGTACGTGAAGGCGTTGGCGACGTGAAGCCGTTCCAGTAACGGAATCCCTCCTCCCCGGCAGCATCGCGATCCAGGCTGCCGGGATCGCGACAGGCTTGCCCCATCGGCGCATGATATAATCGCCGCGCTTTTGAACATCGTTGAGAAAAAAGTTTATTCTCGGCTGAATAATAATTTTTATTAACGGCTTGCAGCTCAAATATAGATTGTCACATGGTGGTGCATTTATTTTGGCTGGTCTTAGAAAACCAATATATAAACCCGTCGGCGGCGCGAATGTGTTTTATTAAATCAATATGCGTTTTCTGCATTAGCTTATTTGCTTTCTGCGATTAGATGGCCGGAAGAGTGAAAACTCCAGGCTTCATCCAATAACCACGCCTTGACCTTTTCCTGCTGCGCCGAGGCGGGTTTCGCATTGGCGGAAATCAGGTAATAGCCGCGTTCGGTACGATGCATCGGGCCGCACTGCACCAGCTGTTTACTGACCAGGAACGGCGCGATCAGAGGCTGCCAGCCGAGGGCGATCCCCTGGCCTTCCAGAGCGGCCTGGATCACCAGGGAATAGGCGTTGAAGGTCCGGGAAGCGGCCTGGTGCGGCCCGCGCACCTGATGCTGGCGGAACCAGTCGTCCCACGTCATCCAGCGCTGGGGCCGGGATTCCGGCAGCTTCAGCAGGGGATAATTCAGCAGCGACTCGGGGGCGGCGGCTGGCGCCATTTCCTGCTTAATCTTTTGATTGCAAACGGGAATGACAATCTCAGGGAACAGCCGCTGGTTCTGCGTTCCGGCCCAGCTGCCCTGACCAAAATAGATAGCCAGATCCGCGCTGCTGTCGCGAAGGTTATAGTCGTTGGGTGAGGTGGTTATCTGTACCTCCACCCCCGGAATTAGCGCCTGCAGCCTCTCCATACGGGGTAAGAGCCAGTAGCTGGCAAAACCCATATCGGTATCGATGCGCAGGACATTACGCCGCAGGCGCGTGCGTTCGAGCTGCTCGCTGATTTCCAGCAGGCTGCTGCGGACGATCAGATACAGACTATTGCCGGACTCGGTCAACTGCACGCCGCGATGACGGCGTTCAAATAGCGGTGAATTGACCAGATTCTCCAGCATCTGAATACGCTGACTGACCGCCGGCTGCGATAGCCCGAGCTCATTGCCAGCCGCGGTAAAATTACCTAAGCGCGCCGCCGCTTCAAATACCACCAGCGCCTGTAAAGGCGGAAGCTGTAATTTCCCTGCCATAAATCCACCTTATGTCATGATAAAAAAATAGCCTCTTCACAGGGCCTGGCGATACATGAGATAAGGCTAACACGTTTTATTCATTATTTTACTTTGCAGGTAGGTTATGCTTATAAATAAACCGAATATCGTTATTCTGATGGCCGATCAGTTAACTGCCAGCGCCTTAAGAGCGTACGGAAATAACGTCAGTCTGACGCCAAATATAGATAAATTAGCCCGTGAAGGGGTGGTATTTGATTCCGCCTATTGCAACAGCCCGCTGTGCGCGCCATCGCGGGCATCGTTGATGACCGGGCAGTACATTTCCCGTAACCAGGTTTATGACAACGCCGCCGAGTTTCACGCCGACTCGCCGACCTTTTGCCATTATCTGCGCGAACAGGGCTACCGCACCTGGCTGTCGGGGAAAATGCACTTCTGCGGCCCCGATCAGCTGCACGGCTTTGACGAACGGCTGACAACGGATATCTACCCCGCCGATTTCGGCTGGACGCCGGACTGGCAACACCCGGAACGCCGTCTCGACTGGTATCACAACATGAGTTCGGTGCTGGAAGCCGGCGAGTGCGTGCGCACCAACCAGCTCGATTTTGATGATGAGGCATTATTCCTCGCCCGCCAGCGCCTGTATGACGCCGCCCGTCGCCGCGAAGAGCAGCCGTTTATGCTGCTCCTTTCGCTAACGCATCCCCACGATCCCTTCGCAATACCCAAACGCTACCTCGATCGCTTTGCGCAAGAAGATATCGATATGCCCGTCACGCGCGGCAAAGATATTGCAGACGATGCGCATTCGGCGCGGATGCGCGTCATGTATCAGCTGGAACCGGGCTTGATCGACGATGAGCATATTCGGCGCGCCCGCCACGCCTACTACGGCGCTCTGGCCTACGTTGATGATTGCTTCGGTGAAATGGTGCGCACCCTCGAAGAGACGGGGCTGGCCGAAAATACCGTGGTGGTGGTGATTGCCGATCATGGGGAAATGCTCGGCGAGCGCGACCTGTGGTACAAGATGAACTTCTTCGAGAACGCCGTACGGGTGCCGTTAATCGTGCATAACCCCGCGCGCTTCGCGGCCCGTCGGGTCAGCGAAAGCGTATCGCTGGTGGACCTTTTACCCACGCTCGTCGAGCTGGCCAGCGGCGAGGATCGCAAAGCGCAGGCCATTGCCCCGCTGGACGGCAACAGCCTGGTGCCGCATCTACAGGGGCAGCCTGGGCCGGACGGCGCGGTGAGCGAATATCTCGCCGAAGGCGCGCTCGGGCCGATGCTGATGTTTCGCCGGGGCGAGTGGAAATATATTCATTCCGCCAGCGAGGCGCCGCAGCTGTTCAATTTACGCGACGATCCCCACGAGCGGGTAAATCTGGCGGCGAATGAACATTATCAAACGGTCGTGCAGGCGTTCGCCGATGAAATCCGCGCGCGCTGGGATCTCGATGCCCTCAACCAACAGGTGCTCGCCAGTCAGCAAAAGCGGCTGTTTTTAACCCGTGTCGCCGGACGGGATGCCATTCCGAACTGGGACTATCAGCCGTTTCAGCGCGCATCAACGCGCTATATCCGTAACCATCAAACCCTGGATGAGCAAGAGGCGTTCGCCCGCTATCCTTCCCCCGTGAAACATCAGGAATCATAATGAAAATGAAACGCATGACCCGGCTGGCGCTGGCGGCGCGCGCGGTGGATCGTCAGCGGCGGATCGCGTTCATCGGCCTGGAGCCGCGCGCCATGAACACGCGCTTCTGGCCGGTCTATCTCAGCGGCGGCGAACCGGCAAAACCCGCGGTTATTCGCGATCTCGGGCTATGAGTCATCATATTAATCCGTTCCAGCTGATGGCCAAGCCGTCGGGCTCGGTGTGCAATATCGATTGCGCCTACTGCTACTATCTGGAAAAGCAGCGGCTCTATCCGCAGCAGCAGGCCCGCTGGAAAATGGACCGCGCGACGCTGGAAAACTACGTGCGGAAAAACATCGCCAGCCAGCCGGGGCAAACGGTTCATTTTCACTGGCAGGGCGGCGAGCCGACCCTGCTCGGAATTGACTTTTTCCGCGAGGCGCTGCGGCTGCAGGAGCGCTACCGCGGCGGGAAACGCATCGACAATGTTTTTCAGACCAACGGGATAAAGCTCGATGATGATTGGGCCCGTTTCCTGGAACAGCACGGTTTTCTCGTTGGTCTCTCCCTCGATGGCGATCGCCTCAGCAACGATGCGTATCGCCTGACGCGCGGGGGGAAAAGTACCTTCGACGCCGTTATTCGCGGCCTGGAGGCGCTGAAGCGGCACAACGTGGACTTCAACACCTTGACGGTGGTGAATGCGCAAAACGTCAAACGGCCGCTGGAGATCTACCGCTTCCTTAAGCATATCGGCAGCCGCTACATGCAGTTTATTCCGCTGGTGGAGCGGCGAGCCGCGCAGCCCGATACCAACGGATTGACGCTGATTGCTCCTGATTTTTCCGCCCAGTGCCGGGTGACCGAATGGTCGGTACCGGCCAAAGCGTACGGGCGCTTTCTCAACGCTATCTTCGATAGCTGGGTGCAAAACGATATGGGGAGCGCATTCGTGATGAACTTTGAGCAGACGTTGGCAAAAATAGCCGGCAGAACCGGCTCCTGCGTGATGAGCGAAACCTGCGGCGACAATCCGATCGTCGAGTCCAACGGCGATATCTATTCCTGCGATCATTTCGTTTATCCCGAGCATAGGCTGGGCAACATCAACCGCGATAGCCTCCCGGCGCTGGTTAACTCGGCGCAGAATATCGCCTTTGCCCGGCGTAAGCTGACCAACATCGGCCGCGAATGCCTTAACTGTTCGCTCCGCCCGCTCTGTAACGGCGGCTGCCCAAAGCACCGCTTCATGCTGTCCGACGATGGACGACCCAATAAGAATTACTTCTGCGACGGCTACAGGCTGCATCTGCGCCACGTTTTACCGATTATGCAGACGCTGTTGACATTGATGCAGCAGGGGCTTGCGCCGGAGAGGATCAGGAAAATCCTCGCGCAGCATTATTACCGGCAGAGCGGAGGCGCTGGGGGCGGCGACTGAGCGCCGCCGCCTCTGGGGAGAAGCGCCATGTTATTGCTGCCTGGAGCAGGATTTCGCGCCGGGGCAGGGATAAATGACCGCGGCTGGTTCATAATCAATGCAGCCCGCCTCCGGACGCCGTTGCCGGAGTGCGGCGAAGATAAGCTGAAGAAGCATTCATTTTGAAGTTAGTGTAATATGTGCGGCCACGTTTGCAGGCGTGCCTCAGTCGTGACGGTTATCAGACTCCGGCTGCGGTACCCCTTCGGGACAAAAGTATTTACCCAACAGCAGGTCATGGCTTTATTAACTTGCTGTTTCATAAAGTATATCAGACGCCTGGGAAGGCGACACCTTAAGGAAGCTCAATGAGCGAGAAACTACAGAAAGTGCTGGCCCGCGCCGGCCACGGCTCCCGCCGTGAAATTGAATCCAAAATCGAAGCTGGCCGCGTCAGCGTCGATGGCAAAATCGCTACCCTCGGCGATCGCGTAGAAATTGTTCCTGGTTTAAAAATTCGTATCGATGGTCACCTGATTTCGGTGAAAGAGTCCGCTGAGCAAATTTGCCGCGTTCTCGCCTACTACAAACCGGAAGGCGAGCTCTGTACCCGCAACGATCCGGAAGGCCGCCCGACGGTCTTCGACCGCCTGCCGAAGCTGCGCGGCGCGCGCTGGATCGCGGTTGGTCGTCTGGATGTGAATACCTGCGGTCTGCTGCTGTTCACTACCGACGGTGAGCTGGCGAACCGACTGATGCACCCGAGCCGTGAAGTTGAGCGTGAATATGCCGTACGCGTGTTTGGCCAGGTCGATGAAGACAAGCTGCGCCAGCTGTCGCGCGGCGTGCAGCTGGAAGATGGCCCTGCGGCCTTCAAAACCATCAAATTCACCGGTGGCGAAGGGATTAACCAGTGGTACAACGTTACGTTGACCGAAGGGCGTAACCGCGAGGTTCGTCGCCTGTGGGAAGCGGTTGGCGTTCAGGTTAGCCGCCTGATCCGCGTGCGCTACGGCGATATTCTGCTGCCGAAAGGCCTGCCTCGCGGCGGCTATACCGAGCTGGATCTGGCTCAGACGAACTACCTGCGCGAGCTGGTGGAGCTGCCGGCGGAAACCGCCTCTAAAGTGGCGGTAGAGAAAGATCGCCGCCGCGTGAAGGCGAACCAGATCCGCCGCGCGGTTAAACGCCATAGCCAGGTGGGGAGCGGCAATAACCGCCGCTCTGCGGGTCGTAGTAAAGATTGATGCCGTGACGTCCGGCGGCTCTCGCCGGACGCCTATTTTCCCCTCCCCATTGTGACTCCTTTCACACTTGCCTATAAAGACAAAAGCAGGAAATACCCGGACAAATAACGCAAAGTGAAACGCCGGCGAACGCCACATTTTGGCGGAACGGATTGCCGCTTTCAAAAAATAGTGCGGGCGAAGATTGCCTGCGCCTGCCGCTAAACGGCGCGCTGCTGGGAAGGCTGGCGCTTAGTAATCAATGCCCATCTGCGCCTTGATACCGGCGTCAAAGGCGTGCTTAACCGGACGTAATTCGCTGACGGTATCGGCAAGCTCGACGATGTCGCGGTGGCAGCCGCGGCCGGTGATAATTACCGTTTGCCGGGCCGGGCGATTGCGCAGCGCGCTAAGCACCTCTTCAAGCGGCAGATAGTCGTAGGCCACCATATAGGTCAGCTCATCGAGCAGAACCATGTCGAGGCTCTCGTCGGACAGCATGCGAAGAGCGTGCTGCCACACGGCAAGGCAGGCGACGGTATCGCTTTCGCGATCCTGCGTATTCCAGGTGAAACCGGTCGCCATCACCTGAAACTCGACGCCGTGCGGCTCCAGCAGATTGCGTTCGCCGTTCGGCCAGGTGCCTTTAATAAACTGGATCACCCCGGCCTTTTTACCGTGCCCGATTGCGCGGGTAACGGTACCAAATCCGGCGGTGGTTTTACCTTTGCCGTTGCCGGTAAAGACGATGACGATCCCGCGTTCTTCCTGGGCTGCCGCGATTCGGGCGTCAACCTTCTCTTTTACCCGCTGCTGGCGTTCGCGGTGGCGTTCTTCACTCATTGGGCCATTCCTGGTTTGCGCCCCGGCTGGGCATCGAAGGTCATTCCCGTTTTGCGCCGGCTATCGTCGCCCATCAACCACAGGTAAACCGGCATGATATCGGCGGGGGTTTTAAGCTTTTGCGGATCTTCCGTCGGGAAGGCGCTGGCGCGCATTTGCGTGCGCGTGCCGCCCGGATTAATGCAGTTGACCCGCAGGTGGCGGCTCTGATACTCCTCCGCCAGCACCTGCATCATCCCTTCGGTAGCGAATTTTGACGCCGCGTAGGCGCCCCAGTTGGCGCGACCCTGACGGCCTACGCTTGATGAGGTGAAAACCAGCGAACCGGACTCGGATTTGAGTAATAAAGGAAGCAGCGCCTGGGTCAGCATAAAGGTGCCGTTGACGTTGACCTGCATAACCTGCTGCCAGACTTCCGGTTTCTGCTGGTCCATCGGGCAGACGTCGCCGAGCAGACCGGCGTTGTGTAATACGCCGTCGAGGCGCGGGTAGTGGACGCTTATCTGCTGTGCCAGCTGCTGGCACTCCTGCGGGGTGCAGGTGAGCAGATCGAGGGTAAACCAGGGCGCCGGGATGCCGCCGTCCTGCTCAATTTCCTGCGCCACGCGGCGCAGCTTCTCTTCGTTACGGCCAATCAGGATGACGCTGGCGCTGTAGCGGGAGTAGGTCAGCGCGGCTTCGCGCCCGATCCCGTCGCTGGCGCCGGTTACCAGGATGATGCGATCTTTCAATAAATGATTCTGCGGCTGATAGTGCACGGTGACTCCTTGGGTGACCTGCTGACGGGTCACGCTTTCTCTGCGGTCGTTCACTTTTGCGTTTTATGCCTGAAACGGCCGGGTAATGCAATCGGCGAAGCGGAAACTCTTTGCGGAATTAATATCTTGCAACGATTTCATCGTCGCTGAAAAAAACGGGAAGGCGCCACGCACACGACACAAAGCGCAGAGACTTCCCGGCAAAGGCTGATGTACACTGTGCTTCAACGTCAGTGGCTTACACAAGGTGAAAACGTGGAATTACTTGCTCAATATGGCTTGTTTTTGGCCAAAATAGCGACCGTTGTCGTCGCTATTGCGGTTATCGCCGCAATTATCGTTAACCTCGCCCAGCGCAAGAAACAGCGCGGGGAGTTGCGGGTCACCAACCTTAGCGAACAGTATAAAGAGATGCGGGAGGAGCTGGCGGTAGCGTTGCTCGACGGCCCGCAGCAGAAGCTTTGGCATAAAGCGCAAAAGAAAAAGCTCAAGCAGGAGGCCAAAGCCGCGAAAGCGCGGGCGAAGCTCGGCGCTACGGAGCCAAACGGCAAGCCGCGCGCCTGGGTGCTCGACTTTAAAGGCAGCATGGACGCCCACGAGGTGAGCAGCCTGCGCGAAGAGATCACCGCCGTGCTGGCAACGGCGAAAGCGCGCGATCAGGTCATTATCCGCCTGGAGAGCCCCGGCGGCGTGGTGCACGGCTACGGCCTTGCCGCCTCGCAGCTGCAGCGCCTTCGCGACAAGCAAATTCCGCTGACGGTGGCGGTAGATAAAGTCGCCGCCAGCGGCGGCTACATGATGGCCTGCGTCGCCAATAAAATCGTCTCGGCGCCGTTTGCCATTCTCGGCTCCATCGGCGTGGTTGCGCAGATCCCTAACATTAATCGTTTCCTTAAAAACAAGGATATCGATATCGAGCTGCATACCGCCGGACAGTACAAGCGCACCCTGACGATGCTCGGTGAAAACACCGACGAGGGGCGGCGCAAGTTCCGGGAGGACCTGAACGATACCCATCAGCTGTTTAAAGATTTCGTCCACAAAATGCGGCCGACGCTGGATATTGAACAGGTGGCAACCGGCGAGCACTGGTACGGCGTGCAGGCGCTGGAGAAAGGGCTGGTCGATGCCGTAGAAACCAGCGATGAGCTGCTGCTGGGGCTGATCGATAGCCACGACGTGATTAGCGTGCGTTACCAGCGGAAGAAAAAGATGCTTGATCGCTTCACCGGCAGCGCCGCAGAGAGCGCCGACCGCCTGCTGCTGCGCTGGTGGCAGCGGGGACAAAAACCGCTGATGTAGACAAAATAACGCGAGGCTCAGGCCTCGCGTTATCGTTTAGTCGGGCGCTAAACGCATGGGCTTAATCGACCAGGTGATATTTTTCAGACAGCGCATGCGCCAGGTATTTAAACATGTTAAATACCGCCGTGCTCTTCGCCGTAGGCAGACCCTGCTCATCAAGATAAAACTCGCCGCTAAATACCAGAATACCGTTACGCTGAACGACGTCGGTGGCTTCGATCCCGGCTAGCGTATCTTCATGTTCGCGAATAAGTTTATTGGCTTTTTCAAGCAGAGTCTGGCGATCGATTGGTTGGGTTGTACCTTGCATAACGGCCTCCTGTGATACTTTGCGCAATAGTCTACGCCGCACGGCGGGCAGGGGCAAATTTTCCACTTACTCTGTAGGGATACTGACAACGGCATGAGAAACATGACTTTACTGGCAGGATTCGCTTTTGCATGCTAATAAAGTTGCGTAACGAATTTTATCAGGTACAGTGTGACGCTTTCGGCGATCTGGCAGCAGATTTGCTTGACATTCGGCCAAAAATTATTCGTGCTATGTCACCTGACCAGACAAGTCAGTAAGCCCGGCTATCTGGTTTTATGGACGTGAGACCGGACGTGCAGAGGGTTGATATCCTTCAACGACGACGCAACATATGACGGACGTCGCCAGCGGATGGTGAATCAATGTGCGATGTATTCCTGGATGAATCAAATTAGGTAAAGGTGAATATGGGTAAAGCTCTCGTTATCGTTGAGTCCCCGGCAAAAGCCAAAACGATCAATAAGTATCTGGGTAATGACTACGTGGTTAAGTCCAGCGTCGGTCATATCCGCGATTTGCCGACCAGTGGCTCAGCTTCCAAAAAGAGCGCCGACTCTACCGCCACCAAAGGGGCCAAAAAGCCTAAAAAGGACGAACGTAGCGCTCTGGTCAATCGCATGGGCGTTGACCCGTGGCATGACTGGGATGCGCAGTATGAAGTACTCCCGGGTAAAGAAAAGGTAGTTTCAGAACTCAAGCAGCTGGCGGAAAAAGCCGACCACATCTATCTCGCAACCGACCTTGACCGCGAAGGGGAAGCCATCGCATGGCACCTGCGGGAAGTTATCGGTGGTGATGAAAAACGCTATAGCCGCGTTGTATTTAACGAAATCACCAAAAACGCGATCCGTCAGGCGTTTGACAAGCCGGGCGAGCTGAATATCGATCGCGTTAATGCCCAGCAGGCGCGCCGCTTTATGGACCGCGTCGTGGGCTATATGGTCTCTCCGCTGCTGTGGAAAAAAATCGCCCGCGGCCTCTCCGCAGGCCGCGTTCAGTCCGTTGCCGTGCGCCTTGTGGTCGAACGTGAACGCGAAATTAAAGCCTTCGTACCGGAAGAGTTCTGGGAAATTGACGCCAGCACCACGACGCCAGGCGGAGACGCTTTAGCGCTGCAGGTCACCCACAAGAACGACAAGCCGTTCCGTCCGGTTAACCGCGATGAGACCATGGCTGCCGTCGCGCTGCTGGAGAAAGCCGGCTACAGCGTGCTGGAACGCGAAGATAAGCCGACCAGCAGTAAACCGGGCGCGCCGTTCATCACCTCGACTCTGCAGCAGGCGGCCAGTACGCGCCTGGGCTTCGGGGTGAAGAAAACCATGATGATGGCGCAGCGTCTGTATGAGGCTGGCTACATCACCTATATGCGTACCGACTCCACGAACCTGAGCCAGGATGCGCTGAGCATGGTGCGCGGCTACATCGGCGATAACTTTGGTAAAAAGTATCTGCCGGAGAGCGCCAACCAGTACGCCAGCAAAGAAAACTCGCAGGAAGCGCACGAAGCGATTCGTCCTTCTGATGTGAACGTGATGGCGGAAGATTTAAAAGGCATGGAGTCTGACGCGCTGAAGCTCTATCAGCTGATCTGGCGCCAGTTTGTTGCCTGTCAGATGACGCCAGCGCAGTACGACTCCACCACACTGACGGTGAAAGCCGGCGACTTCAAGCTCAAGGCGCGTGGCCGTACCCTGCGTTTTGACGGCTGGACGAAAGTTATGCCTGCGCTGCGTAAGGGCGATGAAGATCGCGTCCTGCCGGTGGTCAATCAGGGCGACAGCTTAAGCCTGATCGAACTTAGCCCGGCGCAGCACTTTACCAAACCGCCTGCGCGCTTTAGCGAAGCATCGCTGGTTAAAGAGCTGGAAAAACGCGGTATTGGCCGGCCGTCAACCTATGCGTCGATCATTTCGACCATTCAGGATCGCGGCTACGTTCGGGTAGAGAACCGTCGCTTCTATGCGGAAAAAATGGGTGAGATCGTCACCGATCGTCTGGAAGAGAACTTCCGCGATCTGATGAACTACGACTTTACCGCGCAAATGGAGGACCGCCTCGACCAGGTGGCAAATCATCAGGCCGAGTGGCGGCAGGTGCTGGATAGCTTCTTCGGCGACTTTACCGGGCAGCTCGAAACGGCGGAGAAGGATCCGGAAGAGGGCGGCATGCAGCCTAACCCGATGGTGCTGACCAGCATCGACTGTCCGACCTGCGGCCGCAAGATGGGCATTCGTACCGCCAGCACCGGCGTATTCCTCGGCTGCTCCGGCTACGCGCTGTCGCCGAAGGAGCGCTGTAAAACCACCATTAACTTGGTGCCGGAAAACGAAGTGCTCAACGTGCTGGAAGGCGACGACGCCGAAACCAACGCGCTGCGCGCGAAGCGCCGCTGTCAGAAGTGCGGCACGGCGATGGACAGCTACCTTATCGATCCTAAGCGTAAGCTGCATGTCTGCGGTAACAACCCGACCTGCGACGGCTATGAGATTGAAGAGGGCGAGTTCCGCATTAAGGGTTACGATGGCCCGATAGTTGAGTGTGAAAAATGTGGCTCCGAGATGCACCTGAGAATGGGGCGCTTCGGTAAGTACATGGCCTGCACCAACGACGAATGTAAGAATACGCGCAAAATTCTGCGTAACGGCGAAGTGGCTCCGCCGAAGGAAGATCCGGTTCCGCTGCCGGAGCTGCCGTGTGAGAAATCGGACGCCTATTTCGTCCTGCGTGATGGTGCGGCAGGTGTTTTCCTCGCGGCAAACACCTTCCCGAAATCCCGCGAAACTCGCGCGCCGCTGGTTGAGGAGCTGTTCCGCTTCCGCGACCGCCTCGCCGAGAAGCTGCGTTATCTTGCCGATGCGCCGCAGCAGGATCCGGAAGGCAACAAAACGCTGGTGCGTTTTAGCCGTAAAACCAAGCAGCAGTACGTTGCGTCTGAAAAAGAGGGCAAAGCCACCGGCTGGTCAGCCTTCTACATCGACGGCAAATGGACTGAAGCGAAAAAGTAAGCGCCTTCCCCCTAAAAAGGGCCGCACTGCGGCCCTTTTCTTTTCCGTTCTCTGCTGAAATCCTTGAAGTTTTGCTGCGTTTCTCCGGTCTTATAACCGCCTTATTATTTTCCGTTAGCGTCTATACACTGTAGATATAAATGATATAGTGGTTATAGTTAATCCCTTTTTTATTATTAAATCGTCTTACTACATTTTCGTTTCAGGACGCCAGTGCGGCGAAACGCCGCGGCGCGCAGCCTGTTTGCCGCAGGCGGCCTGAACGTCAACTGTATCAAGCGAATTCATTTTTACGCGTTAACGGATATCAGCCATGAAACTACAGCAACTCCGCTACATCGTTGAGGTTGTTAACCATAATCTGAATGTCTCCTCTACCGCCGAAGGTCTGTATACCTCGCAGCCCGGCATCAGCAAGCAGGTGCGCATGCTGGAAGATGAGCTGGGTATTCAGATTTTTGCCCGCAGCGGCAAGCATTTAACTCAGGTGACGCCTGCCGGTCAGGAGATTATCCGTATTGCCCGCGAAGTGCTGTCGAAAGTTGACGCCATCAAATCAGTGGCGGGCGAGCACACGTGGCCGGATAAGGGGTCGCTGTACGTGGCGACCACTCATACCCAGGCTCGCTATGCGTTGCCTGGCGTGATTAAGGGCTTTATTGAACGCTATCCGCGCGTCTCGCTGCATATGCATCAGGGCTCGCCAACGCAGATTGCCGAGGCGGTATCGAAGGGGAATGCCGATTTTGCCATCGCTACCGAGGCGCTGCATCTCTATGACGACCTGGTGATGCTCCCTTGCTACCACTGGAATCGTTCGATTGTCGTGACCCCTGAACATCCGCTTGCCTCCAGAGGCTCGGTGACGATTGAAGAGCTGGCCCAGTATCCTCTGGTGACCTACACCTTTGGCTTTACCGGGCGCTCCGAACTCGATACCGCGTTCAACCGCGCCGGCCTCACGCCGCGCATCGTTTTCACCGCGACCGATGCTGACGTTATCAAAACCTACGTTCGCCTGGGGCTGGGGGTGGGGGTTATTGCGAGCATGGCGGTCGATCCCGTCTCCGATCCGGACCTCGTCAAACTCGACGCCAACGGCATTTTCAGCCACAGCACGACGAAAATAGGCTTCCGTCGTAGTACCTTCCTGCGTAGCTATATGTATGATTTTATTCAGCGTTTTGCGCCGCACCTGACGCGTGACGTGGTGGATACTGCGGTGGCGCTGCGTTCGAATGAAGATATTGAGGCGATGTTTAAGGATATTAAACTGCCTGAGAAATGATTCGGCGAAATATTCGGCATCCCATCCCCGGGATGCCAATACTTATAATGGCCCGTATTTAACATTGTAAACCTCGTATAACTCACAAATTTCATTATTCTTTTTAACACGGTTGCAATTATACCCACCCCGATCAAATTAACGGTTAAAGATAATACTTCTGAGCAAAATTCACTGGATTAATACCAGGTCCATAATTAAGATTTAACTGTACCTGATAAATTTAACGATTGGTGGTGAAGATATGATAAGTGATATCGATTATATGAAGTTGGCGATGTCACAGGCCGGTGACAAGACGGAAGTGGATCCTGTGTTGAGAAGTCGGGCCTGGGGCGCTGTGTTCATCGGGCTGGCAATGTTCTGGAGTATCGTTGCACTAGTCATCTGTAACGTCTGGATCGTGAGCTAAGCGGCGCTTTTTCGTCTCGCTGAAAATGTCACTTTTATGACAGTAAGAACCTCGGTGTTTATTCCAGTTTAATAAGCTAACGGCATTAAGGAGGATATATTTCGCCACGATGGTTTTTAATCAACAATCCATTCCTTTGAACTAATCGTCAGTGAACCGGCGATTAGTTCTTTTTCGCGTTTTGCTACTTAGTACTCCTTCAGCTAATAATAATATCCCTCGCGATCTCATCTCTTTATAACCACAAAAAATCTGCTGTCTATTTTGGTGCAATATCTTTGATGCGGTTTTGCCGATTTTAGCAATTCGGGTTGTTATCAAAGTGTTATGCCTGGGATGTGTTATCTTTAATATTAACCCTGAGGAGCATCAGGGTATGCCATCCCTGAGATAAAGGAGGAGCTATGTCGTCAACCCTACGAGCAGCCAGTAAGGACGCGCTACAGGTCAATGATAAAACCTACCACTATTACAGCCTCGCGCTGGCCGCTAAAGAACTGGGCGATCTGACCCGGTTACCGAAATCGCTCAAAGTACTACTGGAAAACCTGCTGCGCTGGCAGGACGGTGACTCGGTCACCGCGGAGGATATCCACGCGCTGGCCGGCTGGCTCAAGCAGGCCCATGCGGATCGGGAGATTGCCTATCGCCCGGCGCGCGTACTGATGCAGGACTTCACCGGCGTGCCGGCGGTGGTGGACCTGGCCGCCATGCGCGAAGCGGTGAAGCGCCTGGGCGGCGATACCGCTAAGGTTAACCCGCTTTCCCCCGTCGATCTGGTGATTGACCACTCGGTAACGGTAGATCGCTTTGGTAACGATAATGCGTTTGAAGAGAACGTTCGTCTGGAAATGGAGCGTAACCACGAACGCTACGCGTTCCTGCGCTGGGGGCAGCAGGCGTTCAGTCGCTTTAGCGTGGTGCCGCCGGGTACCGGCATTTGTCACCAGGTCAACCTGGAGTATCTCGGCAAAGCCGTGTGGAGCGAAGAGCATAATGGTGAATGGTTTGCCTGGCCCGACACCCTGGTCGGCACCGACTCGCATACCACGATGATTAACGGCCTCGGCGTGCTCGGCTGGGGCGTCGGCGGCATTGAGGCCGAGGCGGCGATGTTAGGCCAGCCGGTATCGATGCTGATCCCCGACGTTGTCGGCTTTAAGCTGACCGGTAAACTTAGCGAAGGCATCACCGCGACGGACCTGGTGCTGACCGTCACCCAGATGCTGCGCCAGCACGGCGTGGTGGGTAAGTTTGTCGAATTTTACGGCGATGGCCTGGATTCCCTGCCGCTGGCGGACAGGGCAACCATCGCCAATATGGCGCCGGAGTACGGTGCAACCTGCGGTTTCTTCCCGATCGATGCGGTGACCCTCAGCTATATGCGCCTGAGCGGCCGCAGTGAAGAGCAGGTGGCGTTAGTGGAAACCTATGCCAAAGCGCAGGGAATGTGGCGCATGACCGGCGATGAGCCGGTATTTACCAGCACCCTGGCGCTGGATATGGGCTCGGTAGAAGCCAGCCTCGCCGGGCCGAAGCGCCCGCAGGACCGCGTAGCGCTTGGTGACGTGCCGAAAGCGTTTGCGGCAAGCACCGAGCTGGAGGTCAATCACGCGCAGAAAGACAAACGCCCGGTCGACTATACGCTGAACGGACAGCAATATTCGCTGCCGGACGGCGCGGTGGCCATCGCCGCGATTACCTCCTGTACCAATACCTCCAACCCCAGCGTACTGATGGCCGCCGGCCTGTTGGCGAAAAGAGCGGTCGAGCTCGGCCTGCAGCCGAAGCCGTGGGTCAAGGCGTCGCTGGCGCCGGGATCGAAGGTGGTTTCTGATTATCTCGCGCACGCGCGGCTTACCCCTTATCTCAATACGCTCGGCTTTAACCTCGTGGGATATGGTTGCACCACCTGTATCGGCAACTCGGGTCCGCTGCCGGAGCCGATTGAAGAAGCGATTAAAAAGGGCGACCTGACCGTCGGGGCGGTGCTCTCCGGCAACCGCAACTTCGAAGGGCGCATTCATCCGCTGGTGAAAACCAACTGGCTGGCCTCGCCGCCGCTGGTGGTCGCCTATGCGCTGGCCGGCAATATGAACGTCAACCTGACCCGCGATCCGCTGGGCGTCGGCGCGGACGGCCAGCCGGTCTATCTGAAGGATATCTGGCCGAGCGGCCTGGAAATAGCGCAGGCGGTAGAGCAGGTCTCTACCGAGATGTTCCATAAAGAGTATGCCGAGGTCTTTGAAGGTACGCCTGAGTGGAAGGCGATTGACGTCGAGCGTTCGGATACCTATGACTGGCAGAGCGACTCCACCTATATCCGCCTGTCGCCGTTCTTCGATGAGATGGGCGTGGAGCCGAAACCGGTCGAGGATATCCGCGGCGCGCGGATTCTGGCGATGCTCGGCGACTCGGTGACCACGGACCATATCTCGCCTGCGGGAAGCATCAAGGCGGAAAGCCCCGCCGGACGCTATCTGCAAAACCGCGGCGTTGAGCGCACCGATTTTAACTCCTACGGATCGCGGCGCGGTAACCACGAGGTGATGATGCGCGGGACCTTTGCCAATATTCGTATTCGTAACGAAATGGTGCCCGGCGTTGAGGGCGGCATGACCCGACATCTGCCCGATAGCGAGCCGGTGGCGATTTATGACGCGGCCATGCGCTATAAGGACGAAGGGACGCCGCTGGCGGTGGTGGCCGGGAAAGAGTACGGCTCCGGCTCCAGCCGCGACTGGGCGGCGAAGGGGCCGCGTCTGCTCGGCGTCCGGGTGGTGATCGCCGAATCCTTTGAACGTATTCACCGTTCTAACCTGATAGGCATGGGGATTTTGCCGCTGGAGTTCCCGCAGGGCGTAACCCGTAAAACGCTGGGGCTAACCGGCGAAGAGCGGATTGATATCGGCCAGCTGCAGGCGTTAGAGCCCGGCGCAACGGTGCCGGTGACCCTAACGCGGGCGGACGGAAAGCAGGAGGTGATTGCCTGCCGCTGCCGTATCGATACCGCCACGGAGCTGACCTACTATCAGAATGACGGCATTCTGCACTATGTGATCCGCAATATGCTGTAAAAAAAAGGGCCAGCAGTCGCTGGCCCTGAATCTATGCTGCCGAATCAGTTCTTCAGCAGATGCCCCATTTTGGCGGCTTTGGTATCCAGATAGTGGGCATTTTTCGGATTGCGGCCGACGATGAGCGGCACGCGTTCCACGATATTGATCCCGGCTTCGGTCAGAATTTCTACTTTTTTCGGGTTGTTGGTCAGCAGGCGCACGCGCTCGACGTTCAGCAGTTTGAACATATCAGCGCACAGGGTAAAGTCGCGCTCGTCGGCGGCAAAGCCGAGCTGGTGGTTCGCTTCTACGGTATCGTAGCCCTGATCCTGTAAGGCATAGGCGCGAATTTTGTTTAGCAGACCAATGTTGCGGCCTTCCTGACGATGGTACAGCAGGATCCCGCGACCCTCTTCGGCGATATGCGACAGCGCCGCTTCCAGTTGAAAACCGCAATCACAACGCAGGCTGAAAAGGGCATCGCCCGTCAGACATTCAGAGTGTACACGAGCCAGGACGGGCGCCTGGCCCGAAATATCGCCGAAAACCAGCGCGACATGGTCCTGCCCGGTTGCCAGTTCTTCAAAACCCACCATCAGGAAATCGCCCCAGGGGGTTGGCAGTTTGGCTTCTGCCACACGTTTAAGCTGCATGTAATTCTCCAGACTTTGTCAGCACCTGAATGTGCTTTCTGTTTGCCGCTATTTTGCCACAAGGCCGCGAGGTTCTCCTAATTACGCACTGCCGCCTGCGCCTAAAGCGCACAAACCAACCACTTTCCGTTATGATAGTCGGCAGAAAGGATTAAGGAGATGAAATGCTGTCGATTGCCAGACGAACCGCCACCGGTGCGGCACTATTAATGATTATGCCCGCGGTGATTTGGCTCGCCGGCTGGAAGTGGCATCCCGAGCTTCCTGAGCGGGGGTTAAGGCTGCTGTACTGGGTTACCGAGAGCGTGACCCAGCCGTGGGGCATCATCACCCATACGATACTTTGCGGTTGGTTCCTGTGGTGCTTGCGCTTTCGCCTGCGGGCGGCGGTAGTGCTGTTTTTGATTCTGGCGGCGGCCATTTTGCTCGGCCAGGGCATTAAGTCCTGGATCAAAGGCCAGGTGCAGGAGCCGCGTCCCTTCGTTATCTGGCTGGAAAAAACGCAGCAGGTCCCGGTCGAGCGATTCTACGCGTTAAAACGCAAAGAACGCGCTAAACTGGTGCATGAACAGCTGGTTCAGCAGCAGGAAATTCCTAAATTCCTGCGCAAACACTGGCAGAAAGAGACCGGTTTTGCTTTTCCATCCGGACACACCATGTTTGCGGCCAGTTGGGCGCTGCTTGGCGTGGGGCTGCTGTGGCCGCGGCGGCGCAGGCTGACCATCGCGCTGCTGATGGTCTGGGCTACCGCGGTGATGGGGAGCCGCCTGGCGCTGGGAATGCACTGGCCGCAGGATTTGATGGTCGCCACGCTGATCTCATGGCTGCTGGTGACGCTGGCCACCTGGCTGACTCAGCGCCTGTGTGGCCCGCTGACGCCGCCCGGGGAAGAGGCGCAGGATATTAAGAAACGGGCGCAATAACGGAGCCAACGTTGTTTTTCGCGCCATACGTCCCCATATCCTGCAGTGGTGTCGTGCTTTTCCATTCCACCGCAGCAGCGAAAATGATACTTTATAGGGCTGAACGCGGGATTTTTTCGCGCAACCCACATAACGGGAAGTAGTGTGAAATATTTACTCATTTTCTTACTGGTACTCGCGATCTTCGTCATCTCCGTGACGCTGGGTGCGCAAAATGACCAACTGGTTACGTTCAACTATTTACTCGCACAGGGTGAATTCCGTATTTCAACGCTGCTGGCGGTGCTCTTTGCGGCAGGGTTTGCGATTGGCTGGCTGATTTGCGGCCTCTTCTGGCTGCGGGTTCGCGTGTCGTTGTCTCGCTCTGAGCGTAAAGTTAAGCGCCTGGAGCAGCAGATTGCGCCCGCGGGTGTAGCGCCGGTCGACGCAGGTATCCCTGCGGTGAAGGAATAATCGTTTATGCTGGAGTTGTTGTTTCTGCTTTTGCCCGTAGCCGCCGCGTACGGCTGGTACATGGGGCGCAGAAGTGCACAACAGTCCAAACAGGACGATGCTAGCCGCCTGTCGCGTGATTATGTGGCCGGGGTTAACTTCCTGCTGAGCAATCAGCAGGATAAAGCCGTGGATCTGTTCCTCGATATGCTGAAAGAGGATACCGGCACCGTCGAGGCCCACCTGACGCTTGGCAACCTGTTTCGCTCCCGCGGCGAGGTTGACCGGGCGATCCGCATTCACCAAAGCCTGATGGAAAGCGCCTCGCTGACCTACGACCAGCGCCTGCTGGCGGTGCAGCAGCTGGGCCGTGACTATATGGCCGCCGGCCTGTACGACCGCGCGGAAGATATGTTCAAACAGCTGGTGGATGAAACCGATTTTCGCCTCAGCGCGCTGCAGCAGCTGCTGCAAATCTACGAGGCGACCAGCGACTGGCAGTCCGCCATTGACGTTGCCGAACGTCTGGTAAAGCTGGGCAAAGAGAAGCATCGCGGCGATATCGCCAACTTCTGGTGCGAGCTGGCGCTGCAGCAGATGGCGAACAGCGATATGGACAAGGCTATGTCGCTGTTGAAAAAAGGCGCCGCGGCCGATCGCAACAGCGCCAGGGTGTCGATCATGATGGGCCGGGTGTGGATGGAAAAGGGCGATTATCCAAAGGCGGTCGAAAGCCTGGAGCGGGTGATCAATCAGGACAAAGAGCTGGTCGGCGAGACGCTCGAAATGCTCCAGACCTGCTACCAGCAGGCTGGGTAAAATCGACGAGTGGGAAGCGTTTCTGCGCCGCTGCGTCGATGAAAATACCGGCGCGACCGCCGAGCTGATGCTGGCGCAGATCCTTGAGCAGCGCGAGGGGATTGAGGCGGCGCAAAGCTACGTAACCCGTCAGCTGGAGCGCCATCCGACGATGCGCGTGTTCCATAAGCTGATGGACTACCATCTAAACGAAGCGGAAGAGGGACGCGCGAAAGCGAGCCTCGGCGTGCTGCGTAATATGGTTGGCGAGCAGGTCCGCAGCAAGCCGCGATACCGCTGCCAAAAATGCGGCTTTACCGCCCACTCCCTCTACTGGCACTGCCCGTCCTGCCGCTCGTGGTCGACCATCAAGCCGATTCGCGGTCTTGACGGCCAGTAAGATTTAAAAAAGTCCCACATTAGTTACAACATACCAATGGTTTTTTGCACCTTGCCAGCGTGAAACCATCGAACCGCCATCGCTTTGCAGGCGCGGAAACGCGGCCTGTTATTTTCCCCTTATCGCAGGTAGAATGCTGCCCGTTTACCTTTTTTGCGCCGTTCCCGGCGCCCATCAACAATTAAGGTCTGGCCATGACGTCTACTGCTACATCTTCTTCTCGCGTTGTCACATCCTCTCCCGTTGTTGTGGCCCTCGATTATGATAACCGCGATAAAGCGCTGGCGTTCGTCGACCGCATCGACCCGCGGGAGTGCCGCCTGAAGGTTGGCAAAGAGATGTTTACGCTGTTTGGGCCGCAGTTTGTTCGCGATTTGCACCAGCGTCATTTCGAAGTTTTCCTCGATCTCAAGTTTCACGATATCCCTAACACCACCGCTCACGCCGTTGCGGCGGCGGCCGACCTTGGCGTCTGGATGGTCAACGTCCATGCCAGCGGCGGAGCGCGGATGATGACCGCGGCGCGTGAAGCCCTGCAGCCGTTTGGCAAAGATGCTCCGCTGCTGATTGCCGTTACCGTGCTGACCAGCATGGAGGCCAGCGATTTGCAGGATCTGGGGATCACGCTCTCTCCGGCCGACCATGCGGCAAAGCTGGCGGCGCTAACCCAGCGCTGCGGCCTCGATGGCGTAGTCTGTTCGGCGCAGGAAGCGGCGCGCTTCAAGCAGGAGCTGGGGCAGGCGTTTAAGCTGGTGACGCCCGGCATTCGTCCTCAGGGCAGCGATGCCGGCGATCAGCGGCGCATTATGACGCCGGAGCAGGCGCAGGCGGCGGGCGTGGACTATATGGTTATCGGCCGTCCGGTGACGCAGTCCGTCGATCCGGCGGCGACCTTACGCCAGATTAACGCATCGCTGAATAAGGGGGCATAATGACCGATTCTAACAGCCGTCTGGTTTACTCGACGGAGAGCGGACGTATCGATGAGCCAAAGCAGGTGATCGAGCGCCCGAAAGGCGATGGCGTGGTGCGTATTCAGCGGCAGACCAGCGGCCGCAAAGGCAAAGGCGTATGCCTGATCGTTGGCATTGATGCCGATGATGACGCGCTGGCGAAGCTGGCCGCTGAGCTGAAAAAGAAATGCGGCTGCGGCGGGTCGGTAAAAGAGGGGGTGATTGAAATTCAGGGCGACAAACGCGACCTGATAAAATCGCTGCTCGAAGCTAAGGGCATGAAGGTGAAACTGGCCGGCGGCTGATAATAGCAACAGGGCCACGGTAAATACCGTGGCCCTGATTTTTTCCGGTGCGTAAGTCAGAAAATCCGCGAGCAGTTATTTTTTTATTGGCACTGATTTAAACCTTATTTACCTACCTGGTGACCGATAATCCCGCCGACCGCTGCGCCACCCAGGGTCCCCAGGGTGCTGCCGTCGGTTAATACCGCGCCGCCCAGTGCGCCAGCGCCGGCGCCAATGGCAGTGTTACGATCGCGTTTTGACCAGTGAGAGCACGCGCTCAGGGACATTGCCACCGTTACAGCCAGAACCGCCGCAGCCATTTTTTTGCTCATTGAAGTCATCATAATTTTCTCCTGAATAATCTATTCATGGATACAACTTCCTTTAAAGCATAGCGTGAACTATGAATTAATGGCTATTCCATGAAGTTTAGTTGCGCAGGTGTTACTTTAATCACGCGGGTGATAGTCACTTCCTGTTATATCGCTAACAATAATTTTACTTTTTTTAAATTTTACCGGCAGGTAAATAGTCTTAATTGGCGGCTCAGAATACTCTCAGACGTGCTGCGGCGCGGCCTGCGCCCATTTCGGTGGGCGCGAAGAAAGGATAGTGGAGGGGTCAGGAGACGTTGACGATATCGACGGTTAAACCGCTTTCAGCCAGTCTGCTGACGAGCGGCATCGTGCAGGTTGCTATCGGTAATGATGCGATTAAAGCGCCCGACCGGGCCGAGCGGGTAAGGGTGCACGACGCTGAATTTTGAACTGTCGCTAAGCACAATCGCTTCGCAGCCTTTTTCCAGCACCGCGTTAACCACGTCCGCGCGCATCATATCCCGTCCGGTAAAGCCGGTCTCAGGCTGCCAGCCGTCGACGCCGATAAACGCTTTGCTGAAATGGACCTGCTGAATAAACTGCCGGGTCAGCGGACCGACCATGCTCTCGCTGCGCTTTTGGTAGATCCCGCCGAGCAGAATCACCTCACCCGGCGTCTCTTTCAGCAGGTGGGCGATATAGCTGCTGACGGTAATGATGGTGATATCGCCGCGCTCGGCAAGCGTCCGGGCGAGCAGGGCGTTGCAGCTGCCGTTCTCGATAAATACCGTCTCGCCGGCAGAGACCAGCCCGGCGGCCCGCATAGCCAGCTCACGCTTAATGGCGAAATAGGTCATCATCCGGGTTTCTACGTCCTCGCTATCCAGCGGCACGGCAAAACCGTGGGTCCGACGCAGATAACTCTGCTTTTCCAGCAGATTTAAATCCTGACGCACGGTCACTTCAGAGACACCGGTCATCTTCGCGAGATCGGCCACGCTCATGCGGCCTTTATCGATGACCATTTGCAAAATACTTTGTTGTCGGGCGTTCATAGCAACATCACTGTTAGGGGGCTATTTTACGGGCAATCGCCGCGGCGCGGTCGCTTGCGGCGCGAAGGGCGGTCAGATTTCCCAGGGGGCTTTCGGCTGACCGGGCTTGCTTTCCGGCTCATCGTTGGCCAGAGCCTGCAGCTCGGCCTTGAGGATCTCCAGATTATGAATCGCGGAGTGATAGTCCCCGGCAACCAGAATATCGAGCACGGTATCGATACGCTGGGCGAGCAGGCGGGCATTGAGATCAGACATAGTATTATCCTGGTTACAAAAGCGAATGAAATCAATGATGCAAAAAACGAATGCAAAAGAGAAGTGAAAAGATCGCACAACCTATCTCATCCGGAGGTTTTTAGCGCAGTGCGGGGGAAGAGGGATTTGAGAAAAAGAGCGGCTCCCGGAGTCGGGAGCCGCTGAGGAGCGCTATCAGGCGAACGGACGGGCAATCACGCTGCGGGTTTCCATTCTGACTTCGGCAATCTTAACGTCGATAACGTCGGTCACCTTGTAGACGGTTTCACCTTTAATCTGCACGGTGCCGTTTTCCTGGCTGCAGACCAGCTCATCGCGGACGGCGTGCAGGAACGGCGCCGGGATAAAAGCTACCGCGCCGTTATCCACCAGGCGCACGCGCATACCGCCGCGGCTGATATCGATAATTTCAGCCGCAAAGCGCGTATCGGTGCCGGCGCTCGGGCTCAGGTAGCGCGCGTACAGCCAGTCGCCGACGTCGCGCTCGGCCATCCGGTTCAGACGACGGCGTTCTGCCATCTGCACCGCTATGTCATCATTAGGACGCGCGATGGTTTCACCTTTAATGATGGCTTTCAGCAGGCGATGGTTAATCATATCGCCGTACTTACGAATCGGCGAGGTCCAGGTGGCGTACGCTTCGAGGCCAAGGCCGAAGTGCGGGCCCGGTTCGGTGCTGATTTCGGCGTAGGACTGGAAGCGACGGATGCGGCTATCGAGGAAGCCGGACGGCTGCGCGTCCAGCTCGCGGCGCAGCTTGCAGAAGCCGTTCAGGGTCAGCACTTCCTGCGGATCGACGTGCACGTCATGGGTCTTCAGCAGCGCGGCCAGCTGTTCAGTATTGGCCGGATCGAAGCCGGTATGAACGTTGTAAACGCCAAAGCCCAGCCTGTCGCGCAGCACGCGAGCGGCGCAGATGTTGGCGGCAATCATCGACTCTTCCACGATGCGGTTGGCAATACGGCGCGGCTCGGCAACGATATCCAGCACTTCGCCTTTCTCACCCAGCACGAAGCGGTAGTCCGGACGGTCCTTAAACACCAGCGCATGGGTTTTACGCCATTCGCTGCGGCGCAGGCACACGTCCTGCAGCAGGGTAATCTGCTGAGCGATGGCTTCGCTTTCAGGCTGCCAGCTGCCGGTATTTTCCAGCCAGTCGGAGACGCTGTCGTAGGCCAGCTTCGCCTTTGACTCGATGGTGGCGGCGAAGAATTCAATATCGTCCTCAATCGAACCGTCGGCCGAGAGGATCATGCGGCAGGCCAGCACCGGACGGATTTCGTTGGCGCGCAGCGAGCACAGGTCATCGGAGAGCTCGCGCGGCAGCATCGGGATGTTAAAGCCCGGCAGGTAGTTGGTGAAGGCGCGAATTTTTGCCGCGTCGTCCAGCTTGCTGCCTTCGGCAATCCAGGCGGTCGGGTCGGCAATCGCTACGGTCAGGTGCAGCTTACCGTCAGCGGCGGCTTCCACATACAGCGCATCGTCCATATCCTGGGTGCTGGCGCTATCGATGGTCACGAACGCCAGCGCCGTCAGGTCGCGACGCTGCAGCCCTTCGTCCAACATCACGGTAGCCACGCCGTTTGGCGCTTCTTTTTCCAGATTATGGCGCGCCAGGGTGACCCACCACGGCACGAAGTGGTCGTCGCTGAAGGTAATGAACTGGGTTAATTCGGCATAGAAGCCGCGATCGCCTTTCAGCGGATGGCGGCGCATTTCGGCAACCGCCCAGTCACCCTCGCTAAAATCGTGGCTGACGCTGCGATCGGCGCGGCAGGGAATGGCATCTTTCAGCAGCGGATGGTCGGGAACGATCGACAGACGATCGTCTTTTTTATGCACTTTACCGACGAAACGCGTCAGGAAAGGCTCAATCAACTCTTCCGGCTCCGCGCTTTCACGTTCTTTTTCGCTGTGAACCACGGCGGTAATCCGATCGCCATGCATCACTTTTTTCATTTGCGGCGGCGGAATGAAATAGCTTTTCTGCGAGTCAACTTCGAGGAAGCCAAAGCCTTTTTCCGTACCCTTAACGACGCCTTCAACGCGAGGAGTCTGAGAATGCAGTTGCTGTTTAAGCTGCGCTAGCAGCGGGTTGTCCTGAAACATAATTTGGTATTTTCGTGGCTAAAAGAGCGGCTGTCATTTTTACGCGATTATGCCTGTTGCAGCAAGCGCTGTTTGGCATTTTACGTCCGTTGACCAACATTGCCGAGGGCGATTTTCAGCCGGTTGATCCAGCCGCACAACCCGCACCACGCCAGAATATCGATAACCTGCGTGCGGGAAAGCCCATATTCGATGAGGGGAGTTAGCTGAGCGGCGCTGAAGCGGTCGGGAGAGCGGGTTAACAGCTGCGCCGCCAGATAAATTGCGCGTTCGGATTGATGCGTCTCGCCCCACGCCTGAAGCGCACGATCGTCCTGGCGTAACGCGTCGGCAAACGCCTGGCCGCCGGTCCACTCCCGCTCCCAGGCGTTAAAACAGCTGACGCTGCCGTTGATCCGCGCCGCCATCAGCGCGACCAGCGGCGCAAAGGGCTGGTTTTCACTCAGCCGGGTCAGCAGCTCATCCTGGGCGCTGAGGAGCGTATCGTCGACCGCCAGCAGCGGCGCCAGCTCGGCCAGACCGGGATGTCGCTGCCAGCTGACCAGCCGCGCCTGCCTCTCGTCGTTAGCGTAGCGCAGGTCGCTATCGTTGACGTCGGCCAGCCAGTCGACGTCCGCGGCGGCAAAACCTTCCGCCGGCGCATCCTCCTGCTGCGGCATTCCCGGCATCCAGCGCACCGGGAAGCCCAGCGTCGCCTGGAAGGTGGCGATCGCCCGGGCCTGGAAGCCGACGAAACCGATAATCTGGTTAATCAGGATAATATCGCGGCTGGTTAAACCAACTTCGTCCAGCTCGGCTGCGGGAGAGGGCGGTAATGACCGAGGGAGAGCCCGCCAGCTGGCGGGCAAATTGCGTAATCTGCGCCAGACGACGATTGCTCTCGCGCGACGAGTCCGGGCCCGGCAGCGGCGCCAGGCGCGCCGCGTAGTGGTTACATAGCCGCTGCACGCCGTAGACCTGCGCCACGGTTAGCGCCGTGCTCAGACGATCGTAGGCGCTAAAGGTTTGCAGACGATTCACCGTCACCGACGTCGGAAAGAGCGCGTCGGCCAGACATCGCGCCGGAGCCAGCCAGCCTGCATGCGCGTGGAGCAGCTCTGCGGGCAACGTCAGGTCGAGTAAAAAGCGGTCTTCGACATAAGCGGCTTCAGGGACGAGCGGTAATACATCCACCGGGCAGATTGTTGACTGGGTTTCGTGATACCAGTGGTTTTTGCCATACACGCGGCGTTGCTCCATGGGCGTTCCTTGATCGATATGTGTCCGGCCGCACTTCTGTGGGCCATCTATGCATAACTATCCTGGCGTAACCCTGGAGCAGGAGAAAATATTGATACGTGCTAACAAATAGCTGATTGGAATAACAGAGAGGGGGGAATATCGCGAAAGGTCGCCAGCTGCCGCAGAGTAAAACCCTCCTCACGGCGTGAGGAGGGTAAAGAACTTATTTCAGTTCCAGCTCGTTCATGGCGGCGATGCTAAAGCCGCCGTCAACGTGAACCACTTCGCCGGAGATGCCGGCAGAGAGGTTAGAGCACAGGAATGCCGCGCTGTTGCCGACGTCTTCGATGGTCACGGTGCGACGAATCGGGGTGACGGCTTCGCAGTGGGCCAGCATTTTACGGAAATCTTTAATCCCGGATGCCGCCAGAGTACGGATCGGACCGGCGGAGATGGCGTTGACGCGCACGCCTTCCGGACCCATGGCGTTCGCCATGTAGCGGACGTTAGCTTCCAGAGAGGCTTTAGCCAGACCCATCACGTTGTAGTTAGGGATCGCGCGCTCTGCGCCGAGGTAGGAGAGCGTCAGCAGGGCGGAGCCCGGGTTCAGCATCTCGCGGCAGGCTTTCGCCATGGCCACAAAGCTGTAGGCGCTGATGTCGTGAGCGATTTTGAAACCTTCGCGGGTTACCGCGTTAACGTAGTCCCCGTCCAGCTGATCGGCCGGTGCGAAGCCGATTGAGTGAACGAAGCCGTCGAATTTCGGCCATACTTTGCTCAGTTCGGTGAACAGCGACTCAATGCTCTCATCTTCAGCCACGTCGCACGGCAGTACGATGTTGGAACCCAGTGCCGCAGCAAATTCTTCCACACGACCTTTCAGCTTGTCGTTCTGATAGGTGAACGCCAGTTCAGCCCCTTCGCGGTGCATTGCTTGCGCAATACCGTAGGCGATGGACAGTTTGCTGGCAACGCCAGTCACCAGAATGCGCTTACCGGAAAGAAAACCCATAGCTTTAATCCTTATCGTTATTGCTTATTTTTACTTTAACAATCATATGATTAGTTTTGTTATTTCAAAATAACTCAAATTTAGCCGAGAATTATATCCCACTGACGACCCCCTGTGTCACGCTATTTTTCAGCAAGAGCCGACATCCAGCGGGCGACGCTGGCGCCCCGTCGCATCGCCGCCGTCGCGTACTCTCCAGTATATCACCGGATGTTGCGGACGTTTGGCGCCGTTCTCCGGGCGGAATGCGGCTAATTTACGCTAACGGTCGCCAGCAGCAGCCTGGCGTCGGCGGACTGCGGGATCAGCGCCTGCGGCGGCGTCTCCCGCCACCAGATACCGCTTTGGGCAGCGCACGGCCGTTCATCCAGCAGCCAACGTCCTTGCAGAACCCAGGCGACTCCCGCTGCGCCGGGCCGCTGCGCGGTGGATACCACGCTAACCTGCGCCGTGGCCCGGCCCCGCTGGGTCATGATGTTGAAGTCCAGCCCCGGCTGCGAAATCCCTTCGCTGGCCAGCGGCCATTCCCCGGCAAAAGCCCACGGCTCCCACAGGTTCAGGCGCTGGGCCTTATCACCGCCGCGCAGCCACAGCGGGCTGCCGTCTATCAGGGTTATCACCCGATCCACGCCCGGAAAGAGCGAAAACGGTCCGTCGGTTTGGAGGGTGGCGATACTGGCCCGCCAGAGAAACGGTGCATCAGGCGACGGCGCGCTGACGATTTCACGGGTTTCGCCGCCGCCGTTTTTCCACGGCGTAACGGGCAGGGAGGAAAATGTAAAGGGCACAATCATCGCAGGAATACCGCCTTTATATGCTTACGTGTAAATTTTTTGATACATACAATTTTCAATTTAATCACAAATTATTTACAGTCTGGCTCACAAATCCATCATCGGAACAGTGTCTGGATTTGTCAATGCTTGTATATACATGATCTGTCATCTGCAATTTACACCCTGCCTGGCAGTCGCCGTTCGGCAATTATTTTAATGACCTCAGGAGAATCAATCATGAAGCAGAGCATTACTTTTCGTCAGACCTGCCTGTCAGCCCTGTTTTCTGGACTATTGCTCTGCGGTGGATCGGTAAATGCGAAGGAGTGGAAGTCGATTACCATCGCGACCGAAGGAGGGTATGAGCCCTGGAACCTGACGCTGCCGGGAGGGAAGCTGAGCGGATTCGAGCCCGAGCTGATGGCAAACCTCTGCCAGCGCATGGGGATTGAGTGCAAGCTGGTAGTGCAAAACTGGGACGGGATGATCGCCGGTCTGAATGCGGGAAAATACGATGTGATTATGGATGCCATCGTCATCACCCCTGAGAGAAAGCAGGTGGTCTCCTTTACGCAGCCTTATGCCGCCACGCCGGCCTCGTTTATTGCGGTAAAAGGCACCCTGCTGCCGCCGGCAACCGGCGCCGATAGCACCATTAAGCTCCATGATGACGAAAAAGAGATTCAGGCGGCGATTGCCCCGCTGCGGGCGGCGCTGAAAGGGAAAACCATCGGTATCGCCTCCGGTACCGTCTATACGCCGTTTATTGACAAGTATTTCAAAGATAGCGCCGATATTCGTGAATACAACAGCTCGGCGGATGCGATTCTCGATCTGCAGTCCGAGCGTATTGATGCCGTATTTGACGATATTACCTTTGCCAATACCACGCTGGCGCGTCCTGAAAATAGCAACCTGAGCTTTAGCGGCCCGCAGTCGAGTGGCCCAATCTGGGGCGAGGGCGAAGCGATGGGCGTTCGCCATGCCGATGCCGATTTGAAAGCGAAACTCGATGCGGCGATTCAGGCCGCGCTGGCCGATGGCACGGTGAAAAAGCTGAGTGAAAAATGGTTTAAGAGCGACGTCACCCCATAAGCGAGGTTGAAGATGGTAAGTCTGCTGAGTTTTGGTGAGAACGGCTGGGGGACGGTCATCCTTAGCGCAACCCTGACAACGCTTCTCCTCTCCCTTGCCGCACTTGCGGTGGGGGCGGTAGTGGGGGGGATCATTGCCGCCGCAAAGCTGTCGCACCGGGCGCCGGCCCGCTGGTTTGGCTCGGCCTATTCGGTGGTGTTTCGCGGCATCCCCGAACTGCTGGTTATCTACCTGTTCTATTTTGGCGGGTCGGGGCTGGTGTCGTGGGTCGGGCAGCTGTTTGGCGCCGATGGCTTTATTGAAATTCCGCCGTTCCTGATCGGTTCGCTGGCTATCGGCTTAATCTCCGCCTCCTATCAGGCTGAGGTTTATCGCGCGGCGCGTCTTGCGCTGACGCCGGGTGAGGTCGAGGCGGCGCTGGCCATCGGCATGCCGCGCTGGCGCATCTTCCAGCGGATTATGCTGCCGCAAATCGTGCGCTACTCGCTGCCGGGGCTGTCCAACGTGTGGCAAATGAGCCTGAAGGACTCGGCGCTGGTTTCGGTCACCGGGATCGCCGAGCTGATGCGCGCCAGCCAGATAGCCGCCGGATCCACCCGGGAATACTTCCTGTTCTATCTGATTGGCGGCGGTTGCTACCTGCTCCTGACTTTACTCTCTAACCGGGCATTTATTCGGGCGGAAAATCGTCTCAATCGGGCCTGGTCCCGCCGCGCGGCGGCTCAGGCTTAAGGAGAATCTATGTTTATCGACTTCGCCTTCCTCAGCGACACGTTTTTAAAGCTCTGCGCGGCGCTGCCGGTGACGCTGGGGCTGTTTATCTGCTCGTTTATTTGCGGCGGCGTATTGGCGCTGGGGGTTCTGGCGCTGCGGATGAGCCGCTGGCCGCTGCTGAGCGGCTTTGCGAAAGGCTACATCCTGGTCTTTCGCGGCTCTCCGCTGCTGATCCAGCTGTTTCTGATCTACTACGGACTGGGGCAGTTTGGCGTCATCCGCCACAGCTTTTTATGGCCGCTGCTGCGCGAGCCGTTCATCTGCGCGGTGCTGGCGCTGGCGCTGTGCACCGCGGCCTATACGGCCGAAATCCTGCGCGGGGCGCTGCTGGCGGTTCCCGTCGGCCAGATTGAGGCCGGCCAGGCCTGCGGCATGTCGCGCTTCCTGCTGCTGCGCAGGATCGTCGCCCCGGTGATGCTGCGCTACGCGCTGCCGGCCTACTCCACCGAAGCGATCCTGCTGGTGAAATCGACGGCGCTGGCGAGTCTGGTCACGGTATGGGACGTCACCGGCGTGGCGCAGCAGATTATCCAACGAACCTACCGGACGATGGAGGTCTTTCTCTGCGCCGCGGCTATCTACCTGCTGCTTAACTTTATCATCGTGCAGCTTTATGCCCTGCTTGAGCGTCGCCTGACGCCGCACACCCGGCAAAATCCTGCCACCGTTTCACTCAAAACCGCCGCTAAAGGAGAATAGTATGCACGATTCCCGTCCCGTGACGCTGTCGGTCAGCGACATCCATAAATCCTTTGGCTCGCTCGAGGTGCTAAAGGGGATTTCTATCCAGGCGCAAAAAGGCGATGTGATTTCAATCCTTGGCGCCAGCGGTTCCGGAAAAAGCACGCTCCTGCGCTGCATTAACCTGCTGGAAACGCCGGATGCGGGCGTGGTCAGCGTCGGCGGTGAAACCATCGAGATGAAGCATCATGCTCGCGGCCACCGCCTGGCGGCCAACCCGAAGCAGATCGAACGTCTCCGCTCGCGGCTGGGGATGGTTTTTCAAAGCTTCAACCTGTGGTCGCATATGACGGTTCTGCAAAACGTTATCGAAGGCCCGCACTACGTTCTAAAACGCAGCAGGCAGGAGTGTATCGAGCAGGCGGAGCAGCTGCTCGATCGCGTTGGCATGTTGAACCGCAAGGACTTCTATCCGGCCCAACTCTCCGGCGGGCAGCAGCAGCGCGTGGCCATCGCCCGCGCGCTGGCAATGGATCCGGAGGTGATGCTCTTTGACGAGCCGACCTCGGCGCTGGACCCGGAGCTGGTCGGTGAAGTGTTGAAAGTGATGCGCAGCCTGGCAGAAGAGGGGCGCACCATGCTGGTGGTGACCCATGAGCTCGGCTTTGCCCGCCACGTCTCTAACCGCGTGGTGTTTATGCATCAGGGGACGATCGATTGCGACGGTCCGCCGGACGCGCTGTTTGGCGCCCACGCATCGCCGCGTTTTCAGCAGTTTATTTCCAGTCATCATCAGCCGGGGCAGTCAGTATGAGCGAGCAAGTGCTGTGGGGCGACGCCCCGTTATGCTGGCAGGACGTGGTGCGGGTGGCGCGAGAAAAAGCCGTGCTGGCGCTGAGCGACAGCGCCTGGCAGCGCATTGCCGAGGGGAGGGCAATTGTTCAGCACATCATCGACGCCGGGCAGATAGCCTACGGCATTAATACCGGCCTCGGGGCGCTGTGCAATATCACGCTGCCCGAAGAGCAGCTCGGGCAGCTATCGCGCAACACTCTGCTCAGCCACGCCTGCGGCGTTGGCCCGCTGCTCGATGAGGCGCACACGCGCGCCATTATGTGCGCGGCGATCGCCAACTACAGCCACGGGAAGTCGGGGATTTCCTGCGCCACCGTCGAGCAGATCCTCGCTTTCCTGAATTTGCAGATTACGCCGCAGGTCCCGTCGCAAGGGTCGGTGGGCTACCTGACCCATATGGCGCATATCGGCCTGGCGCTGATGGGGATCGGCGACGTGAGCTGGCAGGGGCAGGTTGTGCCCGCCGCACATGCTTTGGCACAGGCCGGACTCAAGCCCATTGCGCCGGGAGCCAAAGAGGGGCTAAGCCTGGTCAACGGTACGCCTTGTATGACCGGCATGGCCTGTCTGGCGCTGGATGACGCCGCCCGGCTGCTGGACTGGGCCGATGTGACCGGCGCCATGAGCTTTGAAGCCTTGTGCGGGCAGACGGCGGCCTTTGACGCCGAGATCCTCGCGCTGAAGGCCAGCCCGGGAATACAGCACAGCGGCCTGCGCTTACGCCAGATGCTGGCGGATAGCCCGCTGCTGGCGGCCAGCCGGGGAGTACGTACTCAGGATGCCCTGAGCCTGCGATCGATGCCTCAGGTCCACGGCGCCTGTCGCGATCAGTTCGCGCACGCGCTGGGACAGGTTGACGTTGAGCTTAACGCCTGCACTGATAACCCGCTGATTCTCGGCACCCTCGACGAATGGCGGGTAGTCTCCCAGGCGCATCCGCACGGTGAATCGGTGGCAATGGCCTGCGATTTACTGGCGATTGCGATGGCCGAACTCGGCGCCATCGCCGAGCGGCGTCTGGATCGGCTGGTTAATCCGCTCGTCAGCGGCCTGCCGGCGTTTCTGGTGGCAAAGCCGGGCGTGAATTCCGGGATGATGATTGCGCAGTACGTCGCGGCCTCGCTGTGCGCGGAGAACAAACAGCTGGCGCAGCCCGCGGTGCTCGATAATTTTGTCACCTCGGGTCTGCAGGAGGATCACCTGAGCCTCGGGACCGGATCGGCGCTGAAGCTCCAGCGTCTGCTGAGCAACCTGGATCAAATTCTGGCGATTGAGTATTTACTCGCCGCCCAGGCGCTGGAGTTCCATCCTGCCGACATGCTGGCGCGAGGCACCCGCCACGGGCTGGCGCTGCTGCGGCAAAGCGTGGCGACGTGGGAAGACGATCGCTGGCTTGCTCCGGAAATAGCCAAAGCGGTCGCGACGATTAAAAAACAGCCGGCGAACTGGCTGGCATAGCGGGTCGGCGGCGAAAAACACAACGCAACAAGAAAATCGTTTACAGCGAGGAAACTATGTCTTCTTTTTCGTCAACAGATGGACAGTCAAAAGGTAGTGAACAGGGCATACGGGAAACGCGCTCGATCGATTTTATCCCCGAAAGCGAGAGACATGGACATCCTTTCAGCCAGTTTACGCTGTGGTTTGGCGGCAACCTGCAGATCACCGCTATCGTTACCGGCGCGCTGGCCGTGGTGCTGGGCGGTGACGTGGTATGGTCGCTGATTGGCCTGCTGCTGGGGCAGGTCCTTGGCGCCGCGGTGATGTCGCTGCACGCCCTGCAGGGGCCGCGCCTGGGGCTGCCGCAGATGATCATCAGCCGCGCGCAGTTTGGCGTTTTTGGCGCGGTGGTTCCGCTGGTGCTGGTCTGCATTATGTACGTTGGTTTTTCCGCCAGCGGCACCGTCCTTGCGGGGCAGGCGATGGCGAGACTGCTGTCGGTCTCCAACGTCACCGGCATGCTCCTGTTCAGCGCGATTATCATCGTCATTGCCGTGCTGGGCTATCGGGTGATCCATAAGCTGGGCAAAGTGGCGAGCATCGTCGGCGTGCTGGCGTTTGCCTATCTGTTTATTACGCTGTTGCTCTCCGCAGACCTGACGGCTATCGCGCAGAATAGCCATTTCTCCCTGCCGATGTTCCTGCTGGCCGTATCGCTCTCCTCTTCGTGGCAGATAGCATTTTGCCCCTACGTCTCCGACTACTCGCGCTATTTGCCGAGCAACGTGTCGGGCAGCAAAACCTTTTTTTCCGTCTTCTGCGGGACCGTGCTTGGCACCCAGGCGTCAATGACCCTGGGCGTGCTGACGGCGGCCATTGCCGGCAGCGCCTTCCCCGGGCATGAAGTGAGCTTTATCGTGGGATTAGGCAACAGCCAGGTGATGGCGATGGTTATCTACTTTGCGATCTGCTTCGGCAAAATCACCTTCACGACGCTGAATGCGTACGGCAGCTTTATGTCGCTGAGCACCATCGTTTCCGGTTTTCGCAGCCAGACTTCGCTATCGCAGAGGTCGCGCCTCGCCTTTGTGATTCTGATGGTGTCGATATCATGCGTTATCGCCCTGCTGAGCGAGCCGGCGTTCCTCAAGAACTTCACCCATTTCCTGCTGTTTCTGCTGGCGTTCTTCGTTCCGTGGAGCGCGATTAGCCTTACCGATTACTATCTTATCTCTTCCGGCGCCGTGGATATTCCCGCGCTCTCTGATCCGAAAAAGCGCTACGGCTACTGGAATATTTACGCCATTACCATCTACGCGGTGGGGGTGCTTATCCAGACTGCCGTTTATCGAGAACCCGCTATTCCACGGCTCGTTGACATGGATATTTGCCGGTAACGACGTGTCGTGGCTTATCGGCTGGTTCGCCACCGGGCTGCTCTACTACTCGCTGCGTCGCTTTGACCGGCGGGTGCTGCCGGCGCAAACTATACTGCCGGGCTAAGCCGGCGGCGACAGGCCCGGGTAAGGCGCTCGCCTTGCCCGGGTGTGATGGCGGGACTATTTACCGTCTTTACGCCACGCGTCGGCGGTCAGCGCTTCGCCAAAGTGGCCGGCGATCAGCCGCCTGGTCAGCTCATGCAGCGGCGAAGCCAGCACGTCAGCAGTGCTGCCGCGTTCCACCACTTCCCCCTGGTGCATCACCAGAACCTGATCGCTAATATGCTTCATCATGCCTAAATGCTGGGTAACGTAGATATATGAAATACCCTGTTTCTCCTGCAGCTCCAGCATCAGGTTAATCAGCTGCGAACGCATCGACATATCCAGCGACGCCAGCGCCTCATCGCACACGATGACCTTCGGCCGCAGGATCAGCGCGCGCGCGAGGCCAAGACGCTGTTTTTGCCCCGGCGCCAGCATATGCGGGTAGTAGCTGACGTGGTCCGGCAGCAGGCCGACCATCCGCAGCGTCTCAATAATCTGCTTCTGCCGCGCCTCCGGTTCGAGCTCGGTATTCAGACGCAGCGGAAAGTCGAGGATCTGCGAAATGCGCTGACGCGGATTCAGCGAGGTTGACGGGTCCTGAAAAATCATGCGGATACGCTGGCTGCGGAACGAGTAGTCGCCAAACTCGAGGGGGTGATCGTCAATCAGCAGGTCGCCGGACGTCGGCTCAATCATTCCCGCCAGCATTTTCGCCAGCGTGGACTTTCCTGAACCGTTTTCCCCGATGATCGCCAGAGTCTGGCGTTCGCGCAGCGTAAAGCTCAGCGGCTTGACCGCTTCCACCGTCTGCCGCCGAAACCAGCCGGTACGGTAGCGAAAGGTCTTACTCAGATTGCGGACTTCGAGCAACGTTTCGACCATTTCACTCTTTCTCCATATTCAGCGGGAAATGACAGGCGTAGAGATGCGTTCTGGCGCCGGTCAGGCGCGGCGTTTCGATACACTCGCGCTGGGCGTACGGACAGCGCGGCCCGAGCCGGCAGCCGATCGGCAGCTGCTCCAGCAGCGGAATGGCCCCCGGCATGGTGTTCAGGCGGCTTTTGTGCGGCAGCGCGCTGCCAAAATCAGGGATCGCGCGGATTAACGCCTGGGTGTAGGGGTGATGGGGCGTGGTGACCAGCTCTTCGCTCGGCGCGGATTCTACGGTTTGCCCGCAGTACATCACGTTGATTCTGTTCGCCCATTTGCTCAGCATCTGCAGATCGTGGCTGATCAGCAAAATAGTGGTGCTGTTGTTCTGATTCAGTCGGGTCAGCAGGCGGATGATTTGCGCCTGGGTGGTGGGTTCCATCGCGTTAGTCGGCTCATCGGCGATCAGCAGCCGCGGCTGGTTGGCAAGGGCGATGGCGATCATCACCTTCTGACACTCCCCGTCGGTTAGCTCGTAGGGGAAACTGCGCATCGTGTCCTTATGATCCTTAATCCCCACGCGGTGCAGCAGCTCTATCGCCCGGCGTTTACGCCAGCCGAAACGCTGCCACCAGCGGCCTTTAAAGGTCCAGCCGGGAATGTTCTGCATCAGCTGCTGGCCGATCCGTTCAGAAGGGTCGAGACAGGACTGCGGCTCCTGAAAAATCATCGACACGTTGTGACCGATCAGCTTGCGGCGCTCGCGGGCGGAGAGACGCAGCAGGTCGATATCGTCGAAGCGCATGCGGTCGGCGGTGACCCGCCAGTTATCCTTGGTTACGCCGCATATCGCTTTGGCAATCAGGCTCTTACCAGAACCTGATTCGCCGACCAGGCCGCGAATTTCGCCCTCGTTCAGGGTCAGGCTGACGCGATCGACGGCTTTAACCCAGCCCTCGTTGGTTTTGAATTCGATGGTTAAATTGCGAATATCGAGTAGCGGCATTATTCCACCCCGGCGATGATTGCGCGGCGGATACCGTCACCCAGCAGGTTGACCAGCAGGACGCTAATCATAATGGCTGCCCCCGGCAGCATCACCGTCCACGGAGCCACGTAAATCAGCTCCAGCGCGTCGCCGAGCATCGCGCCCCATTCCGGAGAGGGGAGCTGCGCGCCGAGGTCGAGAAAGCCTAGCGCGGCAATATCAAGAATCGCCATCGACAGCGCGCGGGTAATCTCGGTCACCAGCCCGGACGCGATATTGGGCAGAACCGCGAACCAGAGAATATTCAGCGTTGAGGCGCCGTCGAGGCGGGCGGCAATAACGTACTCTTTTTCCAGTTCGTCGTGCACCATGCTATAGACCGAACGCACAATGCGCGGCAGCAGCGCCAGCCAGACGGCGAACATGGCGTGGCTCAGATGCGGTCCGGCAAAGGCGACGACGATAATGGCCAGCAGCAGCGACGGAATCGACAGCAGGGTATCGAGCACGTGGTTGAGTATCGCCGACAGCAGGCCGTGGGTCGATCCGGCAATCACTCCGAGCACCAGGCCAAACAGCGTGGCGCCGAAGGTGACGAGGAACGCGCCGCCGACGGTGGGCGCCGCGCCGCTAAGCAGACGGCTCAGAACGTCGCGGCCGAGATCGTCGGTGCCGAGAAAGAACGACACCTCGCCGTAGCGCGACCACGAGGGCGGCAGCAGCTGGTAGCCGAGGAACTGCTGATCGATGCCGTAAGGGGCAAACCAGCCGCCAAAGATGCACAGCAGAATCAGCCCGGCGCAGCCGTACAGGCCAATCATGGCGCTGGTGTCGCCGTAGAATTTGCGCCACACGGTGCGCAGCGCTCCCGGGGGGCGCTTCTCCAGGTAAACGCTATCGTAGGGCATATGAATCCGTTTTAATCTTGTTAGTCATGCTGTATGTCTTTTTTAATGTTTCCGCTAGTATCAATGCCTTGCCGACAGTTAATGCTTTAATCCTGCGCGCTTATTTGCGGGTTATCCATTTACGCAAAATGTGTACGCTGATGCGTATATCTTCTCCCGGCGTCTCCCCATTGCTCACCGCTGCAAAATTAAGAGCAGCCCCTGGCAAAAAAGACAAAATCGAGGCCATTTCAGACGCTCAGGGTCTGAATCTCAGGCTGCCTGTATCCGGCAGTATAACATTCTTTTTCCGCGACAGATGGCACGGGAAAGCCGGGCAGCCGACGATTGGCGATTATCCGACCGTATCGCTATTGCATGCCCGGGAGCGCAGAGAGCCGTTCAGGGCATGGCCGACAGAAGGGGGCGATCCAGGTCGTCGTTGAGAAGCAGAAAAAAGACGCCAGCCTCCGGCCGTACGCCACGATGGCGGGCTCCTCCAACCGCACTAAATCAGAACAGATATCAATTCCGCTGCCACTTTTGGGTGCAAACCTCTCTGCTTATCTGCCAGGAGCGTTGCTATGTGCGTAGAAATATCACGATGGCACCGTTCTTGCTTTATATCCTTCACGATCTCAATAAAACGCTGAATCATTCCCGACGAAGGGGGTGATTCAGGCTGGACAACGACGCCCATACTTCCCGCATCGACTAATACCGGTGTTCAGGGAGGCGTGGGCGTTTTTTTATCATTTGCACAATGACCGTCAAAGGTCTTACTGCCCGACAACATGACCACAATTCAGGAGCGACTGGAATGAACACCGAGCCCGTTATAGCCGTGAAAACCGTTTGCCCCTACTGCGGAGTGGGCTGTGGCATGGCCCTGGAGGTTCAGGGGGAAAAGGTCATCAAGGTATCAGGCATCAAAACGCATCCGACCAACTTTGGCCGCTTATGCACAAAAGGCGCGACCAGCGCTCAGGCTCTCCGTGATTCCGGGCGAATGGAGTTCGCATTCCTGAGGCACGATCGCAAGGGCGATCCGCTACAAACGGCGATGGATACCGCCATAAAACAGACCGCCGGGCGTCTCAGGGAGATCCTGGATAAAGATGGCCCCGATGCCATTTCCCTTTATGTTTCAGGGCAGATGTCGCTGGAAGCGCAATATCTGGCAAATAAGCTGTGCAAGGGCTATATCGGAACCAACCAGATTGAATCGAATTCCCGGCTCTGTATGGCCAGCGCCGGCAGCGGCTACAAACTCTCCCTGGGTTCAGATGGTCCTCCGGGCTCTTATCAGGATTTTGACCGGGCCGGGGTGTTTTTTGTGATTGGCGCCAACATGGCCGATTGCCACCCAATCCTCTTTCTGCGGATGATGGATCGGGTTAAAGCCGGGGCGAAGCTGATCGTGGTTGACCCCCGGCGCAACGCTACGGCGGATAAAGCCCATTTATTTATGCAGATAAAGCCCGGGACAGACCTCGCGTTGCTCAACGGGCTGCTGCATTTGCTGCACGCCGATGGTCATACCGATGCTGAATTTATCACGCAGTACACCGAAGGCTGGGAGGCCATGCCTGAGTTTTTAGCTGACTATCCCCCGGATAAAGTCAGCGCCATAACCGGCATTCCCGAAAGCGATATTCGGCGCGCGGCGCAGATGTTAGGGGAAGCCAGCGCCTGGATGAGCTGCTGGACAATGGGGTTAAACCAAAGCACTCACGGTACCTGGAACACCAATGCAATCTGCAATCTTCACCTAGCTACCGGCGCCATTTGTAAGCCCGGCAGCGGGCCATTTTCGCTGACGGGTCAGCCGAATGCGATGGGCGGGCGGGAGATGGGATATATGGGCCCCGGTCTGCCGGGCCAGCGTACGGTGCTGGTCGAAGAGGATCGACATTTTGTTGAGGAGACCTGGGGCATCCCGCGGGGAACCCTGCATACCCGGCTGGTTGGCGGAACGGTGGCCATGTTTGAACGCATGATGGCCGGAGATATTAAGGCCTGCTGGATCATTTGCACCAATCCCGTGGCAACGGTAGCCAATCGCAAGAGCGTGATTGCCGGGCTGCAAAAGGCGGAACTGGTTATCACGCAGGATGCGTTTCTGGACACCGAAACCAACCGTTATGCCGACATTTTGCTTCCCGCCGCGCTCTGGGCCGAGGCGGAAGGCGTGATGATCAATTCAGAACGCAACCTCACGCTTATGCAAAAAGCCGTTCCACCTCCCCAACAGGCCTTACCCGACTGGCTGATTATCGCCCGCGTTGCCTGTGAAATGGGATTCGCTGACGCCTTCAGCTATACCTGCGCCGAAGAGGTGTTCGAGGAAATTAAACTATTCTGGAATCCCGGGACCGGCTACGACATTCGCGGTGCAAGCTACGATCGCCTGCGTGAAACGCCTTTACAGTGGCCCTGCCCACCGAACGATGAGGCAAATCGCCATCCCGTTCGTTACCTCAATGATGGTATCAGCCAGAAACTAAAGGTCAGAGAAGATGGTAGCCAGCCGAAAATCGCCTTCGCCACGGCGAGCGGGAAGGGCGTGTTCTTCCCTCGTCCTTACGGTAACCCGGCAGAGATGCCCGATGCGGACTTTCCTTTCGTGCTGAACACCGGTCGCCTTCAGCATCAGTGGCATACGATGACCAAAACGGGCAAGATCCCTACGCTGGTCAAACTCAATCCCGGCCCCTTTATCGAAATCCACCCGGAAGACGCGGCGGCGTTAGGCGTCAGGGATAAAGATCGCATCGAGATCCGCTCCCGCCGGGGACGGGCAATACTGCCCGCGGTTGTTACAGATCGCGTCCGCGCGGGCAACTGCTTTGCTCCCTTCCACTGGAATGACGCCTACGGCGAGAATCTGGCCATTAACGCCGTCACCAGCGACGCCGTCGATCCCCTGTCACAGCAGCCTGAATTCAAATACAGCGCCGTTGCGCTCATCCGCCTTGAGTCTGAACCTGATGCGGGCGTCTCTCAGCCTGAAGGCGACACCACGCCCCAGGTTACCGTCGCGGCCATGGCCGATATGCCGGGTGAGAGTACCGATCCCGCCGACATTTATGCAAGGGAGCACCATAGTATGCAAATCAACGCTCTGGCCCGACTACTTAACATTGACAGCGCGCCGGTTCCGGTTCTCGAACCCCACGAACAGCTGTATCTGCAGGGATTCCTGACGGGCCTGCGCAATAGCGAACAGGAGCAAAAGGGGAGCGTGGTGCCCTCCTTACCGCTGACGGCGCCGCTTGCCCCCGCCAAACGCATGCTGATAGACGGCATGCTGGCCGGGCTATTTTCACGCACCCGGCTGCCCTGCGCAGAAGCGGATACCCCGGTACTGGCCGCGCCGGCCGCAGAATCCACCAGAAGACTCACGGTCCTGTGGGCCTCCCAGACGGGCAATGCCGAAGGCTATGCCAGCGAGTGCGTAACTCAGTTGCAAAGCGATGGCTGGGAGGTGCACCTGCACAGCATGGACGCCTGCAAGCTGGAGCAGATCCCGGCGAATTCCCCCCTTCTTCTGTTAACCAGCACGTTTGGCGATGGCGATCCGCCTGACAACGCCATCTCGTTCTGGCAGGCACTGGCATCCGATGCGGCAGGCAGGCTGCAGTCCAACCCGTACGCGGTGCTTGCTTTTGGCGATTCAAGCTATGACCAGTTCTGCGGCTTCGGGCGTAGACTCGATGAAAGGCTGGCGGCGTTAGGCGCGCCTCGGCTTACGGCCCGCGTCGATTGCGAACCCGATTATCAGGTTCGCGCATCCGCCTGGACGACGATGGTGCGGGACGCGCTGAAGTCATTTTCCCCGGCCTCGCGACCCCTGCCAGCCGGTGCCGTGCTGGCAGCGTCAGGCAGCGATAACAGCATCTTAAGCGACCAGTCCATGCAGCAGGTCGTGCAATCCCCGTACGGCAGGCTGAATCCTCTACGCGCCCGCCTTTTGCAAAATCGGGCGCTCAATACGCCCGGATCCGCTAAAGAAACGCGCCAGTTTGTTTTCGATCTCAAGGGATCGGACCTGAGCTATGAGGCCGGGGATGCCCTGGGCGTATGGCCAACGAATTGCCCTGCTCTGGTGGAGGAGATGCTGACCGCGATGAATATCTCCGCATCAACGACCGTTGCGGTGAAGGAACTTGGTGAGATGTCGGTGATGGAGGCGATGTTGCGCCATCACGAAATAGCCAGGGTGACTCCCGATATCCTGGGGTTTATCCGGGATCGCTCAGGCAGTCAGGAGCTGGCGGAACGGCTTAAACCTGAACGCGCAGCGGACCTTAAACAATGGCTGTGGGGGAAACAGATTGTCGATCTTTTGCAAGAATTTCCCGTTCAGGTTACGGCGCAGGAGTGGATGACGACGCTCCGACGATTACAACCAAGGCTGTATTCGATCTCTTCCAGCCCGAAGGTACAGGCCAATGAAGTTCATTTGACCGTGTCAACCGTTCGCTACGACTATCAAGGCCGGCGCCGGGGTGGGGTCTGCTCGACGTTTTTGGCCGATCGGGCGGCGGAGGTCGAAATACCGATTTTCGTCCAGAAGTCAGCGCATTTTCATCCGCCGGCAGGCAAAGATACCGCCATGATAATGGTTGGGCCAGGGACCGGAGTCGCGCCGTTTCGCGGCTTTCTGCACGAACGCCGCGCGCGGGGAGATAGCGGTCGCAACTGGTTGTTCTTCGGTGAACAGCACGCCGAAACTGACTTCTATTACCGCGATGAACTGCTGGCAATGCACGAGGAGGGTTTTCTCAGCCAGCTCAGTCTGGCCTTTTCCCGGGATCAGGAGAAAAAAATTTATGTTCAGGATCGTCTACGTGAACAGGGCGCGCAGCTCTGGTCCTGGCTACAGGATGGGGCGCATTTCTATGTCTGCGGCGATGCCAGCCGCATGGCCAAAGATGTGGATACCGTGCTCAGGGAGGTCGTCCAGGAGCATGGCGGTCTGAGCGCCGATGCGGCAAGTGATTATGTGGTCCAGATGTCAAAGGAGAAGCGCTACGTCCGGGATGTCTATTAGATAAAGATCGGCTCCGGCAGACATCGGCGAATTGCCGGAGCGAATGGAAAAAATAGCGTGGCACATTTTTGTGTGCCAAACCTCATAAAACCTCAGCGAAACAATTCAACGAATTGATTTTATTTGCCATTACTATCGTAAGGCATACCATTCTTTATGTTTCAGCGGGTTAGCCATAGCGCCCAGAATATCAGAGAGCACGTTCACGGTAATGACCAGCGCGCCGATGACCATTACCCCCGCCGAGATGGCGGCGTAATCCTGCTGACGAATGGCGTTGATCAGCCAGCGGCCCAGCCCCGGCCAGCTGAAGACCATTTCGGTGATCATCGCCAGCGTCAGCATGGTGGCAAACTGCAGCCCCAGGCGGGGAATGACCGGCGGCAGGGCGTTATGCAGCACGTGGCGGAGTACAATCGTCCGCCGCGACACGCCGCGGGTGGCGGCGGCCTTCACGTAGTTCGTGTCGTACACTTCGCTGGTGCTGATGCGCATCAGGCGAATCACTTCGGTAGTCGGCGCAACGGCGAGGGTCAGAACCGGCAGCACCATATGGCGCGCGGCGCTGACGATCATTTCATGACGCCACGGCGAATCGGACAGCCAGGCGTCGATAAGCGCAAACCCGGTCACCGTTTTGACTTCGTAGAGCAGGTCGAAGCGCCCGGATACCGGGAACCAGCCCAGCGTCAGGGAGAAAAAGAGCGTCAGCAGCAGCGCCAGCCAGAAAATGGGAATCGAAAAGCCGAGCAGCGCGAGGGCGCTAATCAGGGTATCGGGCCATTTGTTACGCATAATGCCGGCCAGCATACCGACGGGGATGCCCACCAGCAGCGCAAAGCCAAAGGCGAGAATGCACAGCTCCATGGTGGCTGGAAAGACCTCTTTGAGCTGCTGCGAAATCAGCTGGCCGTTGATGCTGGAGACCCCGAAATCCCAGTGCAGCAGCCCGCTGAACCAGAACTGCCAGGCGTTCCACAGCGACGCGCCCTGCAGCGGAGCGTGCGGGGTAAAGTAGCTCAGGCTGAAGCCGACGAAGGTCAGAAAAAAGAGCGTGACCAGCAGCAGCAGCAGGCGTCGCAGGGTAAAAATGATCATGGTTTTTGCACCTCATCTTTTTTCACGTCGTCTTCTTTCACATCGACTTTTTTCTCCCGCGAAACGCCGGCAAAGGAGGCGTTGCCAAACGGGCTCAGGATCAAACCTTTCATATCATAGCGGTAGGCCTGTAAACGCAGCGATGAGGCAAGCGGCAGCACCGGCAGCTCGCGGGCGAGAATATGCTGCGCCTCTTTATAGGCTTCAATACGCGAGGCCAGCTGCTGTGAGATTAGCGCCTTTTGCAGCACTTCGTCGAACTCGCGGTTGCACCAGTGGGCGAAGTTGGTCTGCGAGGCAATCGCCGCGCAGCTCAGCAGAGGACGGAAAAAGCTGTCCGGATCGTTACTGTCCGTCGCCCAGCCGGAAAGGGTCAGATCGTGGTTCATATCCATCAGCCTCGCCTCCTGAAAACGGCCCTCAACCGGAACAATGATCACCTTCACGCCAACCTGAGCCATATCGGCCTGAATCAGCTCGGCGGTTTTCAGCGGGCTGGGGTTCCAGGCCTGCGAGCTGGTGGGCACCCACAGCCGAAGCGTGAGGTTTTCCAGCCCCAGCGCCTTGAGCCGGGCGCGGGCGACGCTCGGGTTGTACTCGGTGATCTTCGCTTCGTTATCGTAGGCCCAGGAGGCGCGGGGCAGCATCGAGGCGGCGGTTTCCGCGGTGCCGTAATAGATCGATTGCATCAGGCGCTGGTTATTGATGGCCAGCGCCAGGGCATGGCGAACCTGCGGATTATCCAGCGGCGGCCTGGCGGTATTGAACGCCAGCCAGGCGATGTTCATCCCCGGACGCAGGGTCAGGCGCAGGCGAGGATCGTCGCGCAGAATGGTCAACTGGCTGGCGGCGGGCCAGGCCAGCACGTCGCACTCGCCGGTCAGCAGCTTCGACAGGCGGCCGGTGCCGCCGGAGCCCAGATCGACCACCACCTGCGGCATCAGCGGCTTGCCGCGCCAGTAGCCGGGGTGGCGCTGCAGGCGAACGTACTGGCCCGCGCGATACTCTTCCAGCGGAATGGCCCGGTGCCTACCGGCTGGCGGTCGAGCTGCTCCTGACGATCGCTTTTGCTTAACTGGGCTGCATACTCTGCGGACATGACGGACGCATAGTGGGTGGCCAGATGCCAGAGGAACGAGGCGTCCGGGCGCTTCAGGCGGAATTCGACGGTTTGGTTATCGAGCTTGCGCACGCTTTCGACGCTGTCGGCGAACTGCAGGCTGTCGAAATAGGGGAAACTGCCGCCGTTGACGTTATGCCACGGGTGATCGCGATTAAAGATACGGCTGAAGGTGAAAATAACGTCATCGGCATTAAAGGCGCGAGCTGGCTTAAACCACGACGTCGTCTGGAAAGCCACGTGGCTGCGCAGGTGGAAGCGGTAGGTGGCGCCGTTGTCCAGTACCTCCCAGCTTTCTGCCAGCTCGGGAACCAGACGGTAAGTATAAGGGTCAACGTCGAGCAGGCGGTCGTAGAGTTGGGCTGCCAGCGTATCGACAATCAGGCCGCTGCTGACTTTCTGCGGGTTAAAGGTATCAACCTGGCCGCTAACGCAGTAGACAAAGCCGCTATCGCGAATATCGGCGTGAGCAGGCAGCTGTGCAGGCAGCGCGGAGGCGGCAACGGCCTGGCCGCACAGCATCGATATGGCTGCCAGTAGGGAGCATAGTTTCAGGCGCATAATTCAGATTCTTTAAATTTTCATGCAAAGCGCGGCGGATCATCCGCGCGGGTTACGCCAGCGGCACATGCCGCAAAATATAGGGCGCCGGAGTGCAGGGTGCGCCGGGCGCAGCCTTGTCGGGTGAGATATGGTAGCTTTTTATTGCTAACTTCTCCAGTTAGCAACGACTGAGGAGCGGGGGCTAAGTGCGGATCGCCTGTCACCTGCCAATCCGCACGGCGTCGCGTATATAAGGCTACGGCGAGATTAGAAAAGCGATTGCGGCATATGGGCGATGGCAAACTTCAGGACCTTTTCGCCATCGAAAGAGGCATAAGGCAAGCTCTCAATAATGGCAATCTCCTGATGATGGCCCAGCGTGTTAGTGAATTCCGCTATTTTATATTGAATGTGAGGCGCGACCAGGACGCAGTCATACGCGGGGGCCACGCCAGGGTAATTCTCAATACCCACGGCGCTAATTAACAGATCCAGACCCTGAGCATCGGCTATTTTTTGCATTTTTTTCGCTAAAATAGCCGCGGTTTCACCAAATAAGCAACATATTAGTAACTTTTTCACGGTTTAACCCTCTATGAAATCCCGTGTTTACCTTATTACGCTGCCGCAGGCGAAAATGCGTTAGCCATCAATTTTTTGGCTAACGCTTACTCACTTTTCCGGATCCCGAGCTTTGCGCCGAACGGATGCTAAAAATGGCGCAGGCTAGCGCATTCAGGAGACGGTTTTTTTCCGTGAAACGACGAAACGATCGTTGTTTCGGGTCAGCTTGGTTCCGTTCGTGCAGTACTCCATCGCAAAGTTAAAAAACGCATCAGAGTCGAGCTCAAAATCAAGCTCGATCTTAATGGGTTCACCGGACTTTAGAAGCTCTTCTGCTTGTTCTAAACTGCTGGCTTTAATGATTCCCACAACTGCACCTCGTCTTAGCTTTGGTGGCGTCCGAGCCCTGTTATACACCCTAAACCTTACAAACATACGACAATTGTCTTTTTTATTTGTCTTTTTTTAGGCGCTCTCGTCAGCAGAAAGTGGTTAAAAGGCGCGGCGCGTTAGTTCCGGCGGCGGCAGTCCGCTTTGTTTCCCGGTCATTTCCCGGCCTTGCAGATGATAAGCGTCGCGGGTGGCGGGGATGCACAGATCCGAGAAGGCCATCATCACGAACAGAGTGGGCGCGCGATGGCTGCTCATCGTATGGGTCGGGCCTTCGGGAACGAGTGCGCTCCGACGGCCGGGAGGGCGGCCGGAGCGCGGTAAAGCGGGAAGGCGACAGCGGTTATCGTGACGTTGTCACGCTGCGATAATCCATATTATGCAGATCGTCGAGCAGCGTTGGGCCCTGCGGCTGCCAACCGAGCTGCTGGCGGGTGAGGACGGAAGTGGCGCGTAAATCCATATTGGCAAAAGCGGCAAACCAGCCGAAATGCGCCAGCGATTGTTCGGCGGTTAACGATTTAAGCGGAATGCCGAGCTTTTCCGCCACCACGTCGGCAATCAGCCTTGAGGCCACCGCCTCCTCATCAACGGCATGATAGCGTCGGCCTTTTTCACCGCGTTCCAGTACCAGCAAATACAGCCGGGCCACGTCGTTAACGTGCGCGGCCGACCAGCAGTTATTGCCATCGCCGACGATCGCCGCGACCCCTTTTTCGGCGGCCTGCTGAATATAGTACGTCAGCAGCCCCTGGCGGGTGGTGTCATGGACCTGCGGCAGGCGCACCACCCGCACGTCCACGCCGTCTTCCAGCAGCTGATTGCCGGCGAGCCTCGGAGGCCACGCGCGGGTTGGGGTGTTCGGGATTAAAGTTCGTCTCGCTCGCCGGCTGACCGTCGTCACCGTCGCCCATGCCGGTACCTGAAGTGATAATCAACGGGCAATGGCGGCCCGCCAGCGCGTTACCGATGGCGAGAATGACCCGGCGGTCTTTTTCGCAGTTAGCGACAAAGCGGCTGAAATCATGATCGAAGGCGGTGTGGATCACCGCATCGGCAGCGCTAACCGCCGCCAGCAGCGTTTCTGGGTCGTCCAGGGTGCCGTACTGGACCTCAGCGCCGGCGGCCTTCAGCGCGGCGGCGCTGGCGTCAGAGCGCGCGAGGCCGATGACCTGATGTCCTGCCGCCTGCAGTTGTGTGAGAATACGCGAGCCGATAAAACCGGTCGCGCCGGTAAGAAAAATTCGCATGATCTACCTCCAGAATGAGTATCCAGGCTATGGTAGCTTTTGCGTGATACTATAAAAGTAGAGACATTATCAGGGTATAAATACTAACAGGCTAACGATGACTGACTCTTCAACCCAGGCTCTGGGGGAATTTTTGCGGGCGCGACGTTTACGTCTTGACCCCACCGCGTTCGGCTTTCCGGCCGGTCGGCGGCGCACGCCCGGATTGCGCCGGGAGGAGGTGGCCCAGCTCGCCAGTATCAGCCCAACCTGGTACACCTGGCTGGAGCAGGGGCGCGGAGGCGCCCCCTCCCGTGAGGTGCTTGGCCGCATTGCCGGCGGGCTAAGGCTGACGACGCCGGAGCGCGAGCATCTGTTTATTCTGGCGTTCGGGCACTTGCCGGAGTCCCGCCTGACCGTCAGCGACGACATTACCCCGCGCCTGCAGCGCGTGCTTGATGTACTCCAGGTTCCGGCGATTATCAAAACCGCAACCTGGGACGTTATTGCGTGGAACCACGCCGCGGCCTGCATCCTGACCGACTACGGACAGCTGCCGCTGGCCGAGCGTAATATTCTGCGCCGGCTGTTCACCAATCCCCAGGCCCGCGGCGCGCTGGAGGAGTGGCACGCCGTCGCCCGGCTTATCGTCAGCGCCTTTCGCGCCGACGTCGCGCGGGTTGGCGCCTCGCCGGATACCGATCGGCTGATTGCCGAGCTTTCCCGCCACAGCCCGGAGTTTGACGCTTACTGGCGGAGTAACGATGTCGCCGGGCACGGCGAAGGGTTTAAGCGCATGCATCACCCGCAGATAGGGATGATTGAGCTGGAGTTTTCTACCTTTAGCGTCGAAGGGCGCGCGGACCTGAACATGATGGTTTTCAATCCGGCCAGCGAAGAGAGCCGGATTAAAATCGACGCCCGGATCAGGGAGCAGATGCCGCGGGCGGAAGATCGATAGGCTCTTCATTCAGCGGGGAGAATTCGTACAGCACCAGCGCGTTGCTTTGCAGAGAATCAACGCGATGCCAGCCCGGCTGCGGGCTCTCCTCGGCGACGCTCAGCGCCGGGCGCGCGTGGTGCATCAGCCAGTCGTAGTCTTCATCATCCGGTCCGCTGCGGCTGCGGAACGCCTCAAAAAGCGGAAACAGCGCCCCGTGATGCTGATCGAACAGATGCTGTTTAATCCGCCAGCGCCCGTTCAGGCCAAGCAGTTGAATGCTGTAGGGCTGGCTGAAACCTCGGGTAAAGGTCTCTTCGCTGGAGAGCCACGGGTTGAACACCACCGTATTGCGCAGCAGACTGATAGTGCCCGCCGTGGCGCAGCAACAGCAGGTTTTTGTCCGCCATCAGCACTTCGCCGCGCAGGCGCCGCCATAGCCACAGAACCCAGTACACCGGACGCGGCAGACCGTGAAGATAGTGCAGGGCCAGGCTGGAGGTATCCAGCCTGCCGTTAGCGCGCGCCTCGCCCTGCAGGCCCGAGTTGAGCCAAAATCCCGCCAGCCACACCCGATCGGCCAGCCCCAGCAGGTTATCCATCAGCAGCGCGCCGCGAAAGAACCGGCCGTTGGTATCGCGGGTGTTGCCGGTTAGCGTGTTCCACGACAGCAGCCAGAGGGGAAGCGTGAGCTGATGCTGGCGCAGAGCGGCGTGGATCTGGCGTAGCTTATGCACCGGATAGCTTTCGCTGGAGGCCAGCCTGCTGCTATCCAGCTGCGCCAGATCCAGCAGCTCGTTGGCGTCGGCCTGGCAGGCGAGAAAATCGGCTTCGGCGAGGATCGGTGAACAAAGAAAAGGATCGTCGCTAATCGTCTCTTCGCTAAAGCGGTGCCAGACCCCCAGCTGCGGCTGCGACAGTAAGGCCCGCAGGGTTTCACGCTGCTGACGCCAGGCGTGCAGGCGCGCCTCTGCGCTGGCCTGGGGCGACCAGTGCCAGACAAAGCGCCAGCCGGCGAGCGTGGCGGGGGGAAAATGGTTCGCGGCAAGGCGTAAGAAACGCTGGAGCAGGTCGCAGCGGGTGGTCATCCCGGTATGCAAAATCGCTCCCCAGCCCATTTGTGCCAGCCAGCCAAAAATGCGCTGCAGGTTATACCAGCAGGCGTAGCCCGCCATCTGCGGGTCGTCCCAGCCGGCTCCGAACAGCCGGCTGCTGAGAAAGGGATCGTGAATATCGATAGCGTAGATCGGCAGGCTGCTGTGCAGCCGCTCGAGCTCCCGGCGCACGTCTTCGCGCAGTAAATCGTCGAGTTCGCGAACGGTAACGACCATTCGGGTATGGCGCAGCAGCGCCGCGCGGTCGGCAAACTGGCGGAGATCAATCTGGCGCGTCTGCTGGGGAGTGAGCCGCAGAGGCAGGCTGTCCCAGTCCTTGATCTCCGGCTCATTCAGGCGCGCGTAGAGCCGCTCGACGGCCACCGGCTGCCAGTCATCGCCGGCCCCGGCGCGCGGGCGTATCGTCTCCGCCATCGGCTGCGGATGCTGCTGGCGATACTGCCGCGGCGTCAGGCCGTGCTGGCGTTTAAACAGATCGCTCATCATGCGGGCGCTGGCAAAACCGTGCTCCTGCGCGACCTGCTGCACCGTTTTACGGGTGCTAATAAGCTGCTCGGCGGCTTTGTTCAGGCGCAGCGCGGTGAGGTACTGCACAAAGCTCATGCCGACCTCTTTGTGAAACAGACGCGACAACCAGGCCTCGGAGACAAACTCGGCGGCGGCGACTTCGTGCAGCGATAGCCTGTGCCGGTAGCTGGCCTCTATGCGGGCGACGACCCGGGCAATTCGCCGGCTCCAGTTTTCCGCTCCGCGCCTCGCGCCGGCGGCGATCGGCTGCGTAAAGCGGGTAGCCAGCAGCAGGACGATTTCGCTCAGCCAGCGGTTGGCCTCGAGGCGATAGCGGGGCTGGTGGTTCACCAGTTCGATCGCCAGCAGCTGGCGCATCAGGCGGCGCAGGCTATCGTCGGCGTCGCGGGTATCGGGCGACGTCTGATAGTCGAAGGTAAAAAAATCGCCGTCGAGGCGCGTCAGCCAGCTGCCGGAGAGCGTCAGAACCATCACCGCGTTGGGCGCGCCGCTGCTCAGACGCCAGGGGCGGTTGCGGTTCACTATTTTCAGCCGGTCGACATCCAGCAGCCGATCCGCCTCGCCGTCATGCAGGCTGACGCTGCCCTGCAGAATCCACAGCAGCGTCAGTGCGTCGCCCTCTGGCTGGCTGAACTGACGAATATCGCGAACCGCGACGCTAAAGTCGCCTGAATGATGTTCCACCTTCGTCTCCTGGCAAGGACAAAAAACAGCGTGTTGTTTTTTGTCATAACCGATTTATATGGAAAACACTTCTCAATATCCCGTCAATATAAAACAAAAAACGGCGTATTAAAGCCAGTCCGGAAGCATAAACTCGAAAGTGTCGCGCAAACACAACAACAGGAATAATAAAAATGACACATCCGCTTATTGAAGCATTACAGGTTAATGAAGCGCAGTTTATTGCCCTGCGTCGTCGCTTTCATCAGCAGCCGGAAATAGGTTTTGAGGAGCATAAAACCAGCGATGAGGTCGCCCGGCTGCTGAGCCAGTGGGGCTATGAGGTGCACCGCGGCCTGGCGGGTACCGGCGTGGTGGGTACGCTAAAAGTCGGCAACGGCGAGCGCCGTCTTGGCCTGCGCACGGATATGGACGCGCTGCCGATGCAGGAGGCCAGCGGGAAAGCGTGGGCCAGCCAGGTCGACGGCCGCTTTCATGGCTGCGGGCATGACGGACATACCACGACCTTACTCTACGCCGCCGAGTATCTGGCGCGCACCCGTCGGTTCAGCGGCACGCTGCACCTGATTTTCCAGCCGGCTGAGGAGTCTGCTGTACGGCGGGCGGGTGATGGTAGAGGACGGGCTGTTCGCTAAATTTCCCTGTGACACCATTTTTGGTCTGCACAACATGCCGGGGCAGACGCTGGGGAAAATCGGCCTGCGCGACGGGGCGATGATGGCCTCCTCGGATACATTGCACATTGAGGTAAAAGGCGTGGGCGGCCACGGCGCGGTGCCGGAGCATACCGTCGACGCGACCCTGGTGGCCTGTCACATCACGCTGGCGCTGCAGTCCATCGTGTCGCGCAACGTCACGCCGTTTGAACCGGCGGTGGTGACCGTCGGCAGCATTCAGGCCGGGCATGCGCCGAATATTATCAACGACAAAGTGCTGATGAAGCTGACGGTGCGCACGCTGAATGAGCAGGTGCGTGAAACCGTCCTGCAGCGGATCCACGATATTGCCGTCGCGCAGGCGGAAAGCTTCAACGCCACCGCCACGCTGACCCACGTCAACGGCAGCCCGGTGCTCAGAAACGATCCTGCCGCCAACGAAAGAGTTCGGGCGGTGGCGACGTCGCTGTTCGGCGCCGGGCTGGTCGGAGAAGTGAAGCCGTTTATGGGCAGCGAAGATTTCGCTTTTATGCTCGAACACAATCCGCACGGCTGCTACTTCACCATCGGCGCCGGGGATGAAGCGGAACGCTGCATGGTGCATAACCCCGGCTATGACTTTAACGACGAGATCCTTCTCCCGGGCGCGGCGCTGTGGTGCGGCCTGACGGAAGAGTATCTGCGTTAATCACCTGCGACGGGAGATCCCTATTATGAGTTCCGTATCTTTGAACGCGACGTCGTTCGTCGGTACCGATCGCCTGCTGGCGGGTATCGTGCTCAGCGTGCTGACGTTCTGGCTGTTTGCCCAGTCGGTGATTAACGTCGTTCCGGCGATGAAAAGCAGTCTCGATATTTCCCTCGAAACCCTGACCCTGGCGGTCAGCCTCAGCGCCCTGTTCAGCGGCTGTTTTGTGGTGGCCAGCGGCGGGCTGGCGGATAAGTTTGGCCGGATGCGCATGACCCATCTGGGGCTGGGGTTGAGCATTGTCGGCAGCGCGCTGCTGGTGGCGGCCCAGGGCCCGGGGCTGTTTCTGGCGGGCCGCGTGCTGCAGGGGCTATCGGCGGCCTGCATCATGCCGGCGACCCTGGCGCTGATTAAAACCTGGTATGAAGGGAAGGCGCGCCAGCGGGCGGTGAGCTTCTGGGTGATCGGCTCCTGGGGCGGCAGCGGCCTGTGTTCATTCGTGGGCGGCGCGATTGCTACCGGACTTGGCTGGCGCTGGATTTTCGTCTTCTCCATCGTCGTGGCGCTGGCGGCACTGCTGCTGCTGCGCGGTACGCCGGAGAGCCGCAGCCAAAGCGCGCAGCGGCAAAAGCTGGATCTCAGCGGTCTGCTGACCCTGATTGTCTCGCTGGTGCTGCTGAATTTGTTTATCAGCAAGGGGCATAGCTGGGGCTGGAGCAGCGGGCTGTCGCTGGCGCTGCTGGCCGGTTCGCTGGTTTCGGGCGGCTATTTTATCCACAGCGGGCGGCGCAAAGGCGACGCGGCGCTGATCGATTTTGCGCTGTTTCGCAATCGCGCCTACGGGGCGGCGGTGCTGTCGAACTTTATGCTCAACGGCGCTATCGGCACCATGATGATTACCAGCATCTGGCTGCAGAAGGGCCACAATATGACCCCGCTGGAGACCGGAATGATGACGCTGGGCTATCTGGTCACCGTGCTGGCCATGATACGCGTCGGGGAGAAGCTGCTGCAGCGCTACGGCGCGCGGCTGCCGATGATGGCCGGCCCCATTTTTACCGCTGTCGGGATCCTGCTTATCTCCTGCACCTTTCTCGATAAATCGCTCTATATCGTGACGGTCTTTTTTAGCAACGTGCTGTTTGGCCTCGGGCTGGGCTGCTACGCCACTCCGTCGACGGACACCGTGGTGGTTAACGCGCCGGAGAGCAAGGTCGGAGTGGCCTCGGGTATTTACAAAATGGGCAGCTCGCTGGGCGGGGCGATGGGCATCGCCGTGAAGGCGTCACTTTTCGCGCTATTTCTGCCCCTCGGCATGGCCAGCGCCGCGCAGTACGCGCTGTGGTTCAACGCGGCGCTGTGCCTGGGATCGACGGCGGTCAGCGCGCTGATGCTGCCGCGAACGCTTCATAGCTGATGCTTTTTGAGTAGCGCCCGAAGTTGGTGGTAGGTGAGCCCGAGCAGCTCCGCCGCCTGCTTCTGATTGTACTTTGCCTGCAGCAGGCTGGAGTGCAGCAGGCTCTTTTCCTGCTCCTGCTGAAAAGCGCGCAGATCCAGCGGCAGCGCGGGGCTGTCCGGTCTTTGCTCCGCGACGGCCGGCGGAGGCTGCTGCGGATGAAAGGGGTTAATAATGATGTTGTCCAGTTCGCTGTCGCTGGTGCCGTGGCGATAAACCGAGCGCTCCACGACGTTTTTCAGCTCGCGGATATTGCCCGGCCAGCGGTAGCCCAGCAGCGTCGCGCTCGCCCGCTCGCTAAAGCCGGGGAACAGCGGCAGTCCCAGCTCGCGACACATCTGAATGGCAAACTGGTTTGCCAGCAGCATAATGTCGCTTTGCCTCTGGCGCAGCGGCGGCAGCTGTACCACGTCGAACGCCAGGCGGTCGAGAAGGTCGGCGCGAAAATGACCGTTTTCAACCATCTGCGGCAGATCGGCGTTGGTGGCGCACACCAGCCGCACGTTGACCTGCAGCGGCTGGCTGCCGCCCACGCGCTCCAGCTCCCCGTACTCAATCACCCGCAGCAGCTTTTCCTGTACCAGCATGGGGGCGGTTGCCAGCTCATCGAGAAAGAGGGTGCCGCCATCGGCGCGTTCAAAACGTCCCGGATGGCGCTTGCTGGCGCCGGTAAACGCCCCGGCTTCATGGCCAAATAGCTCGGAATCCAGCAGGTTTTCATTCAACGCGGCGCAGTTGAGGGAGATAAACGGCCCCTGCCAGCGGGATGAGAGAAAGTGCAGACGGTTGGCGATAAGCTCTTTGCCCGTCCCGCGTTCGCCAATCACCAGCACCGGCTTATCCAGCGGCGCCAGTCGTGAGACCTGTTCCAGCACCTCAAGAAAGCTGTTGGCTTCGCCGAGCAGGTTGTCCTTGTATTCCGCCATGATGAAATTCGCCATTTAGTCGTGTGATTCACCAGGTTACTTTAGCAACCCGCAGCGCATATAACAACCATGCCTTTAAAAATCAATAAGATAAAAACTGGCACGCTATTTGTATTAGTCTCTGCACAGGCCGATGCCTGATAACAGAACTATGAGGATTGAAATTATGGGTATTTTTTCTCGTTTTGCCGACATCGTGAACGCCAACATCAACTCTCTGTTGGAGAAAGCGGAGGACCCGCAGAAGCTGGTTCGCCTGATGATCCAGGAGATGGAGGATACGCTGGTTGAAGTCCGCTCGACCTCGGCGCGCGCGCTGGCGGAAAAGAAACAGCTGAGCCGCCGTATTGAGCAGGCGCTCGCCCAGCAGGCCGAATGGCAGGAAAAAGCCGAGCTGGCGCTGCGCAAAGATAAAGAGGATCTGGCCCGGGCGGCGCTGATTGAAAAACAGAAGCTGACCGACCTTATCGGCAGCCTGGAAAATGAGGCGCAACTGGTGGATGAAACCCTGGCGCGGATGAAAAAAGAGATCGGCGAGCTGGAGAACAAGCTCAGCGAAACGCGCGCTCGTCAGCAGGCCCTGACCCTGCGTCACCAGGCGGCCAGCTCATCCCGCGACGTGCGTCGCCAGCTGGACAGCGGCAAAATCGATGAAGCCATGGCGCGTTTTGAATCCTTCGAACGCCGCATCGATCAGATGGAAGCGGAAGCGGAAAGCCACGGCTTCGGCAAGCAAAAATCGCTGGACCAGCAGTTTGCCGACCTGAAGGCCGACGACGAAATCAGCGAACAGCTGGCGGCGTTGAAAAGCAAAATGAATCAAAATAACTAATGACCTACGCAAAATCCTTCAGGCCGCGCTGCGCGGGAGCTTTGTCCGGCGGGAGAGCGGGGCAGATGATGCCGCCGGCCTGAATGATCAAGCGTCGCGGCGCCGTAACGCGCCGCCGCTCACTCACTGTAAGGAGTACACATGAGTACGCTTTTTATTGCCATACCCCTGACGTTATTTGTGCTGTTCGTTTTGCCGGTGTGGCTCTGGCTGCACTACAACAATCGCTCGGCCAGCGGCAGCCTGTCGCAGAGTGAACAGCAGCGCCTGCTGCAGCTGACCGATGACGCGAAGCGCATGCGCGAACGGATTCAGACGCTGGAGGACATCCTTGACGCCGAGCATCCAAACTGGAGAGACAAATAATGGGCGGACTCGATTTGAGTAAAAAACTGTGGCGAATTCCCCAGCGCGGCATGGTGAAAGGCGTTTGCGCCGGGATCGCGCACTACCTTGATGTGCCGGTGAAGCTGGTGCGTTTGATAACCGTACTGGCGATGATTTTTGGTCTCTTTTTCTTTGTGGTGGTGGCATACGTTATCCTGACATTCGCCCTCGATCCGATGCCGGAAAGCGAGCTGCACGGCGAGAAGGCACCGGCCAGCGGCGAGCTGCTCGCCGAGGCGGATCGCGAGCTGGCGGCCAGCGAGCGGCGCCTGCGCGAAATGGAACGCTACGTCACCTCCGACACCTTTACCCTGCGCAGCCGCTTTCGCCAGCTGTAGCTTAACCTGAGGATACGTATGAACATCAAATGGCAGCAGGCAGGACAAAAAGTGAAACCGGGTCTGAAAATCGCCGGCCGGCTGGTGTTGCTGACCGCGCTGCGCTATGGCCCGGCGGGCGTTGCCGGCTGGGCAATCAAATCGGTTGCGCGTCGGCCGGTGAAAATGCTGCTGGCGGTTGCGCTCGAGCCGCTGCTCAGCCGCCTGGCAAACCGTTTAACCCGCAACATGAAGTAACGGGCGGGGATGCGCAGCGCCGCACGTTATAACTTCTCGGCTTATCCCCACCTAATGGCTTATGATTAAAGCACTTTCTTCAAAGCACTAGCCTGAAATATTACGGATAGCATGGGATGGCAATGAAGCGACTTAAAACTGAATTCAATGCGCTGGTCAACCGTGGCGTTGACCGGCACCTGCGTCTGGCCGTTACCGGCCTTAGCCGCAGCGGCAAGACCGCATTTATCACCGCGCTGGTCAACCAGCTGCTGAATATCCACTCCGGCGCGCGTCTGCCGCTGCTCAGCGCGGTCAGGGAAGAGCGCCTGCTGGGCGTCAAGCGCGTCCCGCAGCGCGACTTCGGCATTCCGCGTTTTACCTATGATGAAGGGCTGGCTCAGCTCTACGGTTCGCCGCCGATGTGGCCGACGCCGACCCGCGGCGTCAGCGAGATCCGCCTGGCGCTGCGCTATCGCTCCGGCGAGTCGCTGCTGCGCCACTTCAAGGACACCTCCACGCTGTATCTGGAAATCGTCGATTATCCCGGCGAATGGCTGCTGGATTTACCCATGCTGGCGCAGGACTACCTCGGCTGGTCGCGACAAATGACCGGACTGCTGCAGGGCCAGCGCGCGGAGTGGTCGGCGCGCTGGCGTCAGCTGTGCGAAGGGCTGGATCCGCTGGCGCCGGCCGATGAGAACCGGCTGGCGGAGATTGCCGCTGCCTGGACCGACTATCTGCACGCCTGTAAGCGCGAAGGGCTGCACTTTATTCAGCCGGGGCGCTTCGTGCTGCCCGGCGATATGGCCGGCGCGCCGGCGCTGCAGTTCTTCCCCTGGCCGGACGTGGACGCCGTCGGCGAAGCCCGGCTGGCCCAGGCGGACAAGCACAGCAACGCCGGAATGCTGCGCGAGCGCTTCAGGTATTACTGCGAGAAGGTGGTTAAGGGCTTTTATAAAGACCATTTTCTGCGCTTTGACCGCCAGATTGTGCTGGTGGACTGCCTGCAGCCGCTGAACAGCGGGCCGCAGGCCTTCAACGATATGCGCCTCGCGCTGACCCAGCTGATGCAAAGCTTTCACTACGGCCAGCGGACGCTGTTCCGCCGCCTGTTTTCTCCGGTGATTGATAAGCTGCTGTTTGCGGCGACCAAGGCCGATCACGTGACCGTCGATCAGCATGCGAACATGGTGTCGCTGCTGCAGCAGCTGATTCAGGACGCGTGGCAAAATGCGGCCTTCGAAGGGATCAGCATGGACTGCCTGGGGCTGGCGTCGATTCAGGCCACCCAGAGCGGGCTGATTGCGGTCAACGGCGAGAACGTTCCTGCCCTGCGCGGCGATCGGCTGAGCGATGGCCAGCCGCTGACCATCTACCCGGGTGAAGTGCCGGCGCGTCTGCCTGGGCAGGCGTTCTGGCAGCAGCAGGGCTTTCAGTTTGAGAATTTTCGCCCGCGGGTGATGGATGTCGATAAGCCGCTGCCGCACATTCGTCTCGACGCGGCGCTGGAGTTTTTGATTGGAGATAAATTGCGATGAGCGAACCGTTAAAACCACGGGTTGATTTCAACGGACCGCTGCAGGCGGAGCCGGTCGAGGCGCTAAAGTCTGCCCGCGAGTTTGCCGGCGCTGACGCGGAGAAGTTCGCCCCCGCGCGGGTCGACCTGCTGGCTGAAGACGAAGAGGGCACGGCGGAAGCGGTGGTGGAATCGGTTCTGCGGCCGAAGCGCAGCCTGTGGCGGCGGATGGTCAGCGCCGGGCTGGCGATATTTGGCGTCAGCGTGGTGGCGCAGGGCGTGCAGTGGACGATGAGCGCCTGGCAGACGCAGGACTGGATTGCGCTCGGCGGCTGCGCGGCCGGGGCGCTGATTGTTGGCGCGGGCGTCGGATCTGTCGCCACCGAATGGCGGCGCCTGTGGCGGCTGCGTCAGCGCGCCCACGAGCGCGACGAGGCCCGCGACCTGATGCACAGCCATGCGGTAGGAAAAGGGCGCGCGTTTTGCGAGAAGCTTGCCCAGCAGGCGGGGCTCGATCAGGCGCATCCGGCTCTCCAGCGCTGGTATGCCGCGATCCACGAAACGCAAAGCGATCGTGAAGTCGTGAGCCTGTATGCGCAGCTGGTTCAGCCGGTACTGGATGCTCAGGCGCGGCGGGAAATCAGCCGCTCGGCGGCGGAATCGACGCTGATGATCGCCGTCAGCCCGCTGGCGCTGGTCGATATGGCGTTTATCGCCTGGCGTAATTTACGCCTGATCAACCGAATTGCCACGCTGTACGGCATCGAGTTGGGCTATTACAGCCGCCTGCGCCTGTTCCGCCTGGTGCTGCTGAATATTGCCTTCGCCGGCGCCAGCGAGCTGGTGCGGGAGGTCGGCATGGACTGGATGTCGCAGGATCTGGCGGCCAGGCTATCGGCCCGCGCGGCGCAGGGCATCGGCGCCGGGCTGCTCACCGCCCGGCTGGGGATTAAAGCGATGGAGCTGTGCCGCCCGCTGCCGTGGATCGCTGACGATAAGCCGCGGCTGGGGGATTTCCGCCGCGAGCTGATCGGCCAGCTGAAAGAGACGCTGCAAAAAAGCAAAGCCCGCCCGGAATAACCGGCTCAGCCGCCGGGAGCGACGGCCGGCGGCTAATTCCCGCGTTTATTATTCGCCCGCCTTTACGCCCCGGCGCCCATTTTGCCACCATACTGTCAATCTTTGTTGACAGCTATCTTCCCGTCAGCAAATAACTGTCCTATTATTCATCCGTCATTGGCCTTTTTAGGGTGAAAACTCCTATGCGTCTTGAAGTCTTTTGTGAAGACCGTCTTGGTCTGACCCGTGAATTGCTCGATTTGCTGGTGCTGCGGGGGATCGATCTCCGCGGTATCGACATCGACCCTATTGGCCGAATCTATCTTAATTTTGCCGAGCTGGAGTTCGCTAACTTTAGCAGCCTGATGGCGGAAATCCGTCGTATCGCCGGCGTTACCGACGTGCGCACCGTGCCGTGGATGCCGTCCGAACGTGAGCATCTTGCGCTGTCGGCGCTGCTGGTGGCGATGCCGGAACCGGTGCTCTCTCTGGATACTAAAGGGAAAGTCGAGCTGGCGAACCCCGCCAGCTGCCAGCTGTTTGCGCAAAGTCCGGAGCGGCTGCGCAATCATCCGGTTGCGCAGCTGATTACCGATTTCAACATCCAGCGCTGGCTGGAAAGCAGCCCGCTGGAGTCGCACAGCGAACATGTGGTGATTGGCGGGCAGAACTTTGTGCTGGAGATTACGCCGGTCTATCTCGAAGGCGAGCACGGCGAACGCGTGCTCACCGGGGCGGTGGCAATGCTGCGTTCCACCGTACGCATGGGGCGTCAGCTGCAGACCATGACCACCCAAGATACCAGCGCGTTCAGCCAGATTCTCGCCGTCGGCCCGAAAATGCGCCACGTGGTTGAGCAGGCCCGCAAGCTGGCGATGCTCAGCGCGCCGCTGCTGATCGTCGGCGATACCGGTACCGGGAAAGATCTTCTGGCGCACGCCTGCCACCTCGCCAGCCCGCGGGCGGGCAAGCCCTATCTGGCGCTGAACTGCGGTTCTATCCCGGAGGACGCGGTGGAAAGCGAGCTGTTTGGCGATGCCATTCAGGGCAAAAAGGGCTTCTTTGAGCAGGCTAACGGCGGCTCGGTGCTGCTGGATGAGATCGGCGAAATGTCGCCGCGCATGCAAACGAAACTGCTGCGTTTCCTCAACGACGGCACCTTCCGCCGGGTGGGGGAAGATCATGAGGTTCACGTCGACGTGCGGGTGATTTGCGCCACCCAGAAAAACCTCGTGGAGATGGTGCAGAAGGGGCTGTTCCGCGAAGATCTTTACTACCGCCTCAACGTCCTGACCCTGCATTTACCGCCGCTGCGCGACTGCCCGCAGGATATCATTCCGCTGACCGAGCTGTTCGTCGCCCGTTTTGCCGACGAGCAGGGGATCCCGCGGCCGAAGCTTTCCGCCGATCTCAGCACGGTGCTGACCCGCTACAGCTGGCCGGGCAACGTTCGCCAGCTGAAGAACGCGGTTTATCGTGCGCTGACGCAGCTTGAGGGCTACGAAGTGCGGCCCCAGGATATCCTGCTGCCGGAGAGCGACGTCGGGTCTCTGCCGGTCGGCGAAGAGGCGATGGAAGGCTCGCTGGACGATATTACCCGTCGCTTTGAGCGTTCCGTTCTGACCCAGCTTTATCGTAGCTTCCCGAGCACCCGCAAACTGGCGAAACGTCTGGGGGTTTCCCACACCGCGATTGCCAATAAGCTGCGCGAGTATGGCCTCAGCCAGAAGAAGGGTGAGGAATAGAGCAGCCGCGTTCGTCGGCGGCGTTGACCGTCGGCGAACGCACTGCAGGCTTATTTTCCAGGAATTCAGATGTTAACTTCGCCTGGCCCGCTGCTGTCGTGGCTGAAACTCCTGACCCTCTCCGCCGCGCTGTCGTTTGTGCTGTTCTGGCTGCATCTGCCCGCGGCGCTGCTGCTGGGCCCGATGATCGCCGGCATTGCCTTTAGCCTGCGCGGCGCGGCAATCCGCGTACCTCGGCCCTTTTTTATCGCCGCGCAGGCCATTATTGGCTGCATGATCGCCCAAACCCTGACGCCCTCGATCTTTGGCGTGCTGCTCGGCCACTGGCCGCTGGTGTTGTTTATCCTTTTCGCCACGCTGGCCTTCAGCGCGCTGGCCGGCTGGCTGCTGGTGCGCTACAGCTCGCTGCCCGGCGCGACAGGCGCGTGGGGCAGCTCGCCGGGCGGCGCCTCGGCGATGGTGGTTATGGCGCAGGATTACGGCGCCGACGTGCGGCTGGTGGCCTTAATGCAGTATCTGCGGGTGCTGTTCGTCGCCGGCGCCGCGGCGCTGGTGGTGCGTTTTGCCCTTGGCGGCGAGGCGCAGGAGATGAACCAGCAGATCGTCTGGTTTCCCGCCATCGGCTGGCAGCTTGCCGCTGACGCTGTTGCTGACCGCCGCCGCGGGCTGGCTGGGCCTGCGCATGCGCTTTCCCTCCGGCGTGATGCTGTTGCCGATGCTGGCGGGGGCGCTGGTGCAGGGAGAGGGCTGGCTGATGCTGGAGCTGCCGGAGTGGCTGCTGGCGCTGGCCTATGCCGCCATTGGCTGGAGCGTTGGTCTAAAATTTAATCGGGAGATCTTTCTGCTGGCGCTGAAGACCCTGCCGCAGATCGTCGCCTCCATTATCGGCCTGATTTTACTCTGCTCGCTGATGGCGTTTGGCCTGACGCAGGTGCTGCCGCTCGATTTTATGACCGCCTATCTGGCGACCAGCCCTGGCGGCCTGGATACGGTGGCGATTATTGCGGCGGGAACGCGCGCCGATATGTCGTTTATCATGGCGATGCAGACCTTGCGCCTGTTCACCATCCTGTTGACCGGCCCGGCGATTGCGCGGTTTATTTCCCGTAATGCGCCGCGGAAAGAAAAAAGCCCTCGATAAACGAGGGCTTAGAGCATTCGGGCCGGGCGTGATGCGCGGTCCGGGATGGAGACCTGATTACGCTTTCAGCGCCGCCAGGGCCGCATCGTAGTCCGGCTCTTCGGTGATTTCATTCACCAGCTGGCTGTAAACAACCTGGTCATTCTCATCAATAACGACCACAGCGCGAGCGGCCAGGCCGGCCAGCGGGCCAGCGGAAATGGCAACGCCGTAATCGGCCAGGAACTGCGGCGCGCGCAGGGTGGAGAGGGTGACGACGTTGTTCAGGCCTTCCGCGCCGCAGAAGCGGGACTGGGCGAACGGCAGGTCGGCGGAGATGCACAGCACGACGGTGTTGTCCAGCTCGGATGCCAGTTGGTTGAATTTACGAACCGATGCCGCGCATACGCCGGTATCGATGCTTGGGAAAATATTCAGTACTTTACGTTTGCCGGCGAACTGGCTCAGCGCGACGTCGGAGAGATCTTTGGCGACCAGCGTAAACGGCTGCGCGCTAGCGCCTGCCTGCGGAATGGTGCCCTGAACGGCAACGGGGTTGCCCTGGAAATGCACGGTTTGTGACATGTTTATCTTCCTGTTTACATATAGTTAACGTCACGGGTAGTGTATGACATCCGTTATCAGCACGGCAAATCCTATTTAACGTTTCCCCTGGAGGAACCCGGGAATGCGAAACCTGCGAGTGTACGAAGAAGCCTGGCCGTTACATACTCCGTTTGTGATTGCCCGCGGCAGCCGCAGCGAGGCGAAGGTGGTGGTGGTAGAGGTCGAGGAGAACGGCGTTAAAGGCGTCGGCGAGTGCACGCCGTACCCTCGCTATGGGGAGAGCATTGCCTCGGTGATGGCGCAAATCCTGACGATTGGGGAGCAGCTGGAAAGCGGCGCAACCCGCGAACAGCTTCAGCATCTGCTGCCGGCGGGCGCGGCGCGTAACGCCGTCGATTGCGCGCTGTGGGATCTGCAGGCGCGTAGCGTGGGCAAAAGTATCCCGCAGCTGCTGGGAGTCGCGCTGCCGAACCAGATGGTGACGGCGCAGACGGTGGTGATCGGTACGCCGGAGCAAATGGCGGCCAGCGCCGCGGCGCTGTGGGAAAAGGGCGCGCGCCTGCTGAAGGTCAAGCTTGACGATCGCCTTATCAGCGAACGGCTGATCGCCATTCGCGGCGCGGTGCCGGAGGCCACGCTGATTGTTGACGCCAATGAATCCTGGCATAGCGATGGCCTGGCGGCGCGCTGCCAGCTGCTGGCCGATATCGGGGTGGCGATGCTTGAGCAGCCGCTGCCGGCGGACGACGATGAGGCGCTGGAGAATTTTATTCATCCGCTGCCCATCTGCGCCGATGAGAGCTGTCACACCCGCGACAGCCTGCCGCGGCTGCGCGGGCGCTATGAGATGGTCAACATTAAGCTCGATAAAACCGGTGGCCTGACCGAAGCGCTGTTCCTCGCACAGGAGGCGGAGCAGCAGGGATTTGGGCGCATGCTCGGCTGTATGCTCTGCACCTCGCGGGCGATTTCAGCGGCGCTGCCGCTGGCCCCGCTGGCGCGCTTCGCCGATCTCGATGGCCCGACCTGGCTGGCGGTTGACGTGGAGCCGGCGCTGCATTTTAGCACCGGCGTGCTTCATCTTTGAGCGTGCCAGCGTAGCAGGTCGATCATCGCCGGCAGGTACGTTTCCGTGGCCTCGTCGGCGGATATCGGCGGAAACTCGGCGGTAATGCACGGCAGGCCGATATCGGCGCACCAGCTGCCGAAAGAGCCGGGCGTTTCGTAGCCCACGCTGCCGACCAGCGGCAGGGCGAACGCGTCGGCCAGCCAGCGTCCGAGCTCGCTGTGGCCCGGATCCTCGATGCAGGCCAGCGGATCGTGAAACGAGACCACCCACGCCGGGTGGATCTGGTGGATCAGCTGACATAGCGCCTGGGTTTCCGGCTCCGAACCGGGTTTTTCGCCGGTCAACAGTACGACATCGCGCTGCTCGGCCGCGCTGTTCCAGCGATAGACCGTTTCCCCTTCTTGCCAGTTTGCCGCGGGAAAATTGCGATTGAGATCGATGCCGCGCGCGTTGGCGCGCAGCCCAAGCTGGCAGCCGTCGGGGTTGACCGCCAGCACGACGTGATGGCGCCGCAGCTCCGGCTTCAGGGTTCGAAGCGCGCAGGAGAGAGTGACTACCGACGAGTTTTCATCGCCGTGAGTGCCGGCAAGAATCAGGCCGCTGCGGCTATCGGCCAGCGGCGCGGGGAACCACAGCAGCGGCGCGCCGAGGTGCGACTGGCCGTAGCGCTGGGTGCCGGGCGGAAAGGCGCCGCGCTGGGTGCGAGGACGAGAAACGGGCATAGGGCATCCTGTTAGCAGGTTATTTTCAGCAGTGTTGTGTAAAACCGCCCCGGAATCAAATAGTTTCCCTGGACGATGAAATCAGAGTACGCGTCAATTTTCTATCACAAGCCGTTTGCAATTTCAGGTGATGAAACAAATAATCATCTTTCTGCCAGCTCTGGTTTTTTTATTTTAAAGGGGATCTTATGAAGTATCCTGTCACATTGACATGCGGCGCGCTGTGGTTAGCCAGCGTTTCATCTCTGGCCTGGGCGGCGGATGTCCCTCCGGGAACCGTCTTAGCCGAGAAACAGGTACTGGTACGGCATATTAAAGATGAGCCGGCCTCATTAGATCCCGCCAAAGCCGTGGGCTTGCCGGAAATTCAGGTGATCCGCGATCTGTTTGAAGGCTTAGTCAACCAGGACGCTAAGGGCAACCTTATTCCCGGCGTCGCGACCCGCTGGCAGAGCAACGATAACCGGACCTGGACCTTTACCCTGCGCGATGACGCCCGCTGGTCGGACGGTAGCCCGGTCACGGCGCAGGACTTCGTCTACAGCTGGCAGCGCCTGGTGGATCCGAAAACGACGTCGCCCTTTGCCTGGTTTGCCGCGCTGGCGGGCATAACGAATGCGCAAAATATTATCGATGGTAAGGCCGCGGTCGATACGCTGGGCGTGACCGCCGTGGATGCGCGCACCCTGCGGGTGCAGCTGGATAAACCGCTGCCGTGGTTCAGCAACCTGACGGCCAGCTTTGCGTTTTATCCGGTACAGAAAGCGAACGTCGAGAGCGGCGCTAACTGGACGCGTCCGGGCAGTCTTATCGGCAACGGGGCCTACGTGTTAAAAGACCGGGTGGTTAACGAAAAGCTGGTTGTCGTGCCTAACGGCCACTATTGGGATAATGGCAAAACGGTTATCCAGCAGGTGACCTTTGTGCCGATTAACCAGGAGTCGTCGGCGACCAAGCGCTACCTAGCCGGGGATATCGATATCACCGAGTCCTTCCCGAAAAATCTGTACCAGAAGCTGCTGAAAGATATTCCCGGCCAGGTGTACACGCCGCCGCAGCTGGGGACCTACTATTACGCCTTTAACACGCAGAAAGGGCCGACCGCCGACGAGCGCGTGCGCCTGGCGCTGAGCCTGACCATCGACCGTCGCCTGATGGCGGAGAAGGTGCTGGGAACCGGCGAAAAGCCGGCCTGGCACTTCACCCCGGACGTGACGGCCGGGTTTACGCCGCAGCCTTCGCAGGCGGAGAGCATGAGCCAGGCCGAGCTGAACGCCCAGGCCAGGGCGCTGCTGCAGGCTGCGGGCTATGGCCCGGGCCGCCCGCTGCGGCTGACGCTGCTGTATAACACCTCGGAAAACCACCAGAAGATTGCCATTGCGGTGGCGTCAATGTGGAAGAAGAATCTCGGCGTCGACGTCAAGCTGCAGAATCAGGAGTGGAAAACGTATATCGATAGCCGAAACACCGGTAATTTCGACGTGATTCGCGCCTCGTGGGTGGGGGATTACAACGAGCCCTCCACCTTCCTGTCGCTGCTGACCTCGACCCATAGCGGTAATATCTCCCGCTTTAACGATCCGACCTATGACAAGATCTTAGCCCAGGCGGCGCAGGAGACGTCGGATAAAGCGCGCAACGACGATTACAACGCGGCGGAAAAGATTATCATGGCGAAAGCGCCTATTGCGCCAATTTATCAGTACACCAACGGACGGTTGATTAAGCCGTGGTTGAAGGGCTATCCGATTACCAATCCGGAAGATGTCGCCTATAGCCGGACAATGTATATCGTCAAGCACCCGTAGTTTCGTTATCCCACCGTGATTCGGTAATGGCGGGGTTCTCCACGCCATTACCGCCCGCCAGCGCTGGCGTTTTACCCAAGGTATTACTGCCGCAGCACTTCGGCAAATTTCGCCAGCCACTGCGGGTGCGCGGGCCAGGCGGGAGCGGTGACCAGGTTGCCGTCAACATGCGCCTGATCGATACCGATGTCGGCATAGTGTCCGCCGCTAAGCCGGACTTCCGGAGCGCAGGCCGGATAGGCGCTGCAGGTACGCCCTTTTAGCACTCCGGCCGCGGCCAGCAGCTGCGGCCCGTGGCAAACGGCGGCAATCGGCTTGCCCGCGCGGTCAAACGCCTGCACCAGCTTGAGCACCTCCTCATTCAAGCGCAGGTATTCAGGCGCCCGCCCGCCGGGGATCAGCAGCGCGTCGTAGTCCTGTTCCTTCACTGCGGAAAAGTCGGCGTTAAGAATAAAGCGGTGGCCGGGTTTTTCGCTGTAGGTCTGGGCGCCGTCAAAATCATGGATCGCCGTCATGACATAGTCACCTTTGGTTTTATCGGGGCACACCGCGTCAACCTGATGACCAATCATCTGCAATGCCTGAAACGGCACCATCGTTTCGTAATCTTCGGCGTAGTCGCCGACCAGCATCAGAATCTTCTTGCTCACCATTACCACTCCTGTACGAATAAAGGTGTCTAAGATATAGCCTGGTGGAGGAGGGAATGCGAACCGTCAATCTCCGCCCTGCGAGCTTCATTCCATCCGGCGACGGCTAATTTCTGAGCTGTTGCTCGCGGATGCGACATTCCGCCATATTTTTGCCATATCACTGTAATGAAAACGGTTGCTTACTGGTTTCATAGGGTCCTTAGCATGACCCATAACATTAATTGATAGATAAAGGGACGTTGTGAACGTTGCTGAAACCGGTGCTACTCTGTTATGGCTTGTTGGCGTGATTGTGGTTATTTTTGCTATAGACCTGAAATTTAAGCGTAAATATCGACGCAAGCGCAAGAAGAAGTAGGATTTGCCGGCTATTTTCACGGCCAGCGCGCGGACGATAAATCGTGGAGATGCCGCGGCCCTGAAAAGTGGGATTGCGCGCCAGCGGCGGTAAGAGCAAGGTGCGCAATATGCTTTTTCTGCAAAGGAGAGGGGAAAAACGATTATCGCTGACGTGCGGTAGCATAGAATCAGCGATAGAGAGTCCTGGAGGTTCGCTAACGGCCCGAAGGGTAATCAGAATTCGTCGGGGTTATTGGATACGGCGATGCCAACTTTTGCCAGGCTCAATGCCAACAGGCTAAGTAAGGCCAGCGTTGTTACAACAATCATAAGTGTGGTCACAGCAATCTCGATAGTTTAATACTGACAGTGGTCAGACTACGTACCTGAGCAATAGTTCCATAAATAAGCGGAATTCGTTCGGGATGCGCTGGCCTGACGTTACGCATAATAATATATTGCGCCTCCCTAAGCCGGGGATGCGCAATAATTCTGTTTATTCAAGGTAATGCAAATAGATGCCGTTCAAGGACGGTCTGGGCGATCGCGCAACGGCGTGGGTTAAAGAGACTAAACGCGCGTTCGTTCCCTGACTTTGCTGCCGTTAGCGTCTTTTTTTGAACGTAAATTTTTGTTTCTTGCGATCTCCTATATACGAAATAAGAGAAAAAACAGCGACCAGGAGTAGCGCAACCGCCAGTGCCAGAAAAAGTAAATTCGCCATACGCATTTATTCCCCGAGAAATTTATGGATATTCTTGCTTTTATGCGAAGAAATTTACTCCCGCCTTAAGAAAAATCCTAATGAAATATTTTTCATGGTTATAAGAAAAGTTTTTTAAATGATAATTTTGAATTAATTTTGGATTTTAATATCGATAATTGCGCTTAAGTTCAGCATATTGCTTCAATAAATTGCCGTTATTTTGCTTAAAAGTGCTGAGGACGATTTGGGTCGCTCGGGCCAATAGCGGGCATCATCCGCTCCGCGTTGATGAACTAACTAACTGAAACAAATTAGAAACATGGGTCCATCTTTGGATGAACCGCGCAGGAGAGGAAAAACGTGCCGCCGATCGGTGACGTCTGCCGTACCCGCTGGTCGTTGCCTGCGTTTTTTTGCGGCAAACCCGCCGCTAAAAAATGGCTATGGGCAGGACGGGAACCATTCCCCGGGCGCCATGGTTAGGTTAATCTGCAGGGCATCTCACTTTATTCAGGCTATGAATATGAAATTGCGTACTATTCAGGGGGCATGTTTCTGCCTGGCATTGGCGCTGCCCCTTGTTTCTCTGGCTTCAGATGACAGAAATCAGCCCGGCAGCGATTTAAACGATGGCGTTGAAACTTTCAGCATTAGCTGTTTTGGGATGCCGCAGCAGACCACGATCGATATTAATGAGTGCATGGCAAAGAAACTCGCGCAGATCGGCTGGGTGAAGGATAAGTATCTGACGGCGGCCGCGAAAAGAATAGAGCAGGACGGCAGGGACGATCCGGCTCATTTACAGAAAACGCTGTCGGCATTTAATGATGAAGGTCAAGCCTGGGATAATTTAATTGATAAGGCGTCTACCGCGGCCGGGATCGATTCTGAAGGCGGCACGCGGAGCGGGGCGATGATGGCTTTACGCCAGCAAGAGCTTATTGAGCTGCAGGTTCATGATATCTGGCAGCACTGGCTGCGCTTTGAGGACTCAACACCGCCGATTTTGCCGGAGCCTAAATTTAAGTTTGGCGAGTAGGCGGGCGTATTTAAACGGCCGGCGAGCAGCGCCGGTAGCCGGGAAAATATCCGCAGGGGAAATTGATGTCCAGGGAGCGGTATTGGTCAATGCTAACGCCGGTCCCTGAAAAGGCCGCCGTTGGTGTCAACGCTGCGGCCCGGCCTATTCGTCCGCGGTCATCCACATATCCGCTTCTTCAAACATCTCCTGAACGGCGCGGGCGATCTGCTCTTTTTCATGCTTACTGGCATCGGTATTGATTGCTGGCAGCGTCATCATCGGCTTTACGCGAACGTCGGCCTCGGGAAAAATGCGGTGAATACGTTTCGTGAGTTCAGCCATAATGGTCTCTTTGGCTCCGACTAACCCTTCAAAATTTCTTTTGTCATAAACCAGTTCTACAAACATGCTTTGGCTCCTGTAACGGTAGGCAGTAGTTATACTGTTTTTTTGTACAGTGTCAAGGCAAGAGGGAGAACAGCGCGCGTTTTTCGCCTCGCCGGCCGGCACGGGGCTTTTACGTAATGAGCGGCGGTCGTTTATCCCGCCACGCAACGACGTTTAATCGACGTTGTTAAAATAGTCTCGCGCGGCCGCCTCGACGTTCTTCGCATCAATTCCCGTTTTTTCAGTAATCAGCTCGATGAACTGACTGAACTTGTCGGACATTACGTTGCCGCCATCCCAGTGGGCAACGTAGAAACGGCACTGATAGCGATAAAAGTGGAGGGTGGTATCTCCCAGCGTGTAGTACATAAGAATCTCCCGTTCAGTATGTCGGACGAATCGCCATAGCTTGCGCTATGGCACCTCACCATAACGCGCTGCTTACGGCCTCTATCCTGCTACGAATTACGTGAGATTGCCAGAGACGCGTTATTTTTAACGCCGCAGAGCACGGTGAGCCGCGCGTTCGGCTAAATATGGCGGAACTTCAAGACCTTCGCGATAAGGTGGCATAAGCGGCTTGCCTAACCCGGATGATTTATTAATACTGTATATAAATGGCTATGTTTGCAGTCTCCGTTGGAAAACTTCTCTATACTGTACATAATACTGTATAAAGACGTCCCCTCTCGGAGGTTCCCATGAAAAAGCAAGACGTTATACAGATCAAAAGTCTTCTTTCATCCCTGCCTGCTAATACCCGACTTCATCTCATTACCTGGCTGAATGACAACCTTCAGACGGATACCGCTTCCGTTATTGACACCAGCCCGCCTGAGTTATGTTGCCCTCACTGCCACAGTGAAAAAGCAATCCGCTGGGGACGCGATTCAGACATACAACGATATCGTTGCAAGGATTGCGGAAAAACCTTTAACAGCCTGACCGGAAGCCCGCTGGCCCGGCTCCATTACCATCAAAAATGGTTCGATTATCTGCGCTGTATGCAGGAGGGGCTGACATTACGTGAGTCCGCAAGGCGTACAGGGATTGATCTGACAACAGCATTCAGATGGCGTCATCGCTTTCTGGCTTCAGCCGCAGCAAATAATATAAATCCCCTGTCCGGGATCATTGAGGCCGATGAGACTTTTTTCCCTGAATCCAGCAAAGGCAAACGCAACATCATTCACCGAAAAGCCAGAAAACGCGGCGGGGAGGTGGATAAGCGAAAAAAACAGGAACAGGTGCCAGTCGTCATAGCCTGTGACCGGCAGGGGCGTGTGAGTGACTGCATCCCCCCGGAATTTGATACTGAAAATATTCATCGATTCCTTGAGCCGATAGCAGACAAGGATTCAATTCTGTGTACGGACGGTGCCAGCTGGTACAGGACGTTTGCCAGTGAACACGGGATGAACCACTACCGTCTTATAGCACTGGATAATCAGCGTGTTATCGACAGTGTATTCCATATACAGCATGTGAATGGCTATATCAGTCGTTTAAAAGGCTGGATGAAGCGATTTCATGGTGTAGGGACTGCATATCTGCCGAATTATCTGGCCTGGAGGCGGCTGTTTGAGACCACCGTAATTGATGTGAAAGTCTGGCTACAAATTGCATTACGGCATAACCAACATACTTTGCAAACATAGCCATATAAATACAGTAATTATGCCAGGTGAGTTTATGTTGACGTTCTACAAGTCGGCTGAGCCGTCGCAGCGCTTTTTGGTACCGCTGTTTCGCGATCTTGTGCCCTGCGGGTTTCCCAGCCCGGCCCAGGATTATGTCGAAGATACCCTCGATTTGAACAAGCTGGCCATCAGGCACCCAAATGCGACCTACTTTGTCAGGGTGAGCGGTGATTCAATGACGGACGCCGGGATTGACGATGGCGACCTGCTGGTGGTCGACCGCTCGCTGACCGCAGAGCACGGCGATATTGTGATTGCCGCCGTAGCCGGCGAGTTTACCGTAAAGCAACTGCAAACCCGACCGTTCCTTCAGCTCATGCCGCGTAACCTCAACTACTCTCCTGTCGTCTGCCAGCCGGGAGAGGAGCTGCAAATATTTGGCGTGGTCACCTTCAGCTTAAAATCACACCGCCATGTTCGCGCTTGTTGATGTCAACAGCTTCTACGCCTCCTGCGAAACCGTCTTCCGGCCAGACCTGCAGGGAAAAGCCGTGGTGGTGGTCTCAAATAACGATGGCTGTATTATTTCACGCTCGGCGCAGGCAAAGGCGCTGGGCATCCCCATGGGCGCGCCTTACTTCAAAATTAAGGACGATTTGCAGCGTTTGCAGGTGGCGGTTTTTAGCTCGAACTACGCGCTCTATGCCGATCTCAGCCACCGGGTGATGATGACCCTAACCGAGATGGCGCCGGGGATTGAAGTATATTCCATCGATGAGGCCTTTGTTCATTTAGCCGGTATCTCCGGCTATATGCCGCTTGAGACATTTGGCCATCAAATGCGCGATCGGGTCCTGAAGCATACCGGGCTCACGGTGGGAGTTGGCATCGCGCCGACCAAAACGCTCGCCAAGCTGGCTAATTTCGCAGCTAAAAAGTGGCGCCAAACCGGCGGCGTGGTTGAGCTATCGCATCGCGATCGCCAGCGTAAGCTGCTCGCTCTGGTGCCGGTGCATGAAGTGTGGGGCGTGGGCCGGCGGATCGCAAAAAAGCTGGAGCTGATGGGCATCGAAAACGCGCTGCAGCTTGCCGACAGCTCGACCTGGGTGATGCGTAAGCACTTTAACGTCGTGCTGGAGCGCACGGTGCGCGAGCTGCGGGGGGAATCCTGTCTGCAGGTGGATGAGTTTGCGCCGGCCAAACAGCAGATTATCTGTAGCCGTTCCTTTAGCCACCGTATTACCCAATATAGCGATATGCATCAGGCGGTTTGCGCCTATGCTGAGCGCGCGGCGGAAAAGCTCAGGGCCGAGAAGCAGTACTGCTGCGTGGTCAGCGTCTTTATGCGTACCAGCCCGCATGCCGAAAACGAAGCCTTCTACGCTCCCCAGGCCAGCGGTCGGCTGACAATGCCCTCTAACGATACCCGGGACATTATTCGCGTCGCGATCCATGCGCTGGACAGGGCGTGGAAGGAGGGTTTTCGCTATATGAAGGCCGGTATCATGCTGAGCGATTTTTTCAGCCAGGGCGTGGCGCAGCTCAATTTGTTTGATGAGTATCAGCCGCAGGCGAACAGCGCCGCGCTGATGCAGGCGCTGGACCGGCTGAATAGCTCGGGCCGCGGCAGCGTGTGGTTTGCCGGGCAGGGCATGCAACAAAGCTGGGCGATGAAGCGCGAGATGCTATCGCCCTGCTATACGACCCGCTACGCCGATTTGCCCGTTGTCAAATAGGCCGCCTGCGCCGCCGCAAGCGATCTGCCGCCGGAGCGAGCGTAAACGATGGCCTTTGAAAGCGACGCCCCGTGTGAAGGCCGGGAGAAGGGCGTGGCCTGCGCGGCCGCAGGCCACGTTAATGCGAGGATTACTTCAGCGCGGCCAGCTCGTCGGCGGTCAGCTCTAACGTCTGCAGCGTGCCGGTTTCGGCGGAGCGAACGGCGGCCTCCAGTACCGCCATCACGGCGAGCGCCTGCAGCGGCTGCACCGGGTTTTCAATCCTGCCGTTTAGCGCGTCGCGCACGTTGATGTAGTACTGACGCTGATCGCCCTGCGGCGCGCTCACTTGCTGAACCTGCGACTGCGCGTCAAAAATGCTCAGGCTATCGTCATCCTGGCCCCAGCCTGCGCTGCCGGGAATGACGCCCGCCAGCAGACTGGCTCTCCTGCTGGTCGGCTTTTTGTTTAACCGCGCTGCCCTGGTCACCATGAACGGTAAAGCGCGCGCTGCCGCCGGCAACCAGCATGCTGCAGTGCAGAATGACCTTATGCTGAGGGTAATTTAAGACTACGTGCGCCCAGTCATTGATCTCAGCGCCCTGGCGCAGGGTGGCGATGTTGCCCTGCACCGACTGCGGCAGGCCGAACAGCTGCAGAGCCTGATCGATCAGGTGCGGTCCTAAATCAAACCACAGGCCGCTGCCCGGCACGTTCTGCTCTCTCCAGCGCACGCGAACTTCCGGGCGGAAGCGGTCGAAATGCGACTCAAAGTGCTTAACGTTGCCGATAAGCCCCTGCTCAATAACCTGCTTGATCCCGAGGAAGTCGCTGTCCCAGCGGCGGTTGTGGAACACCGAGAGCAGCAGACTGCTTCTCCTGCGCCAGGGCGATCAGTTCGCGCGCTTCCTGCATATCGAGGGTAAAAGGTTTATCGACGACCACGTGCTTACCGGCGTTCAGCGCCAGCTTAGCGAGCGGGGCGTGCGTGGCGTTAGGGGAAGCGATCACCACGAGATCGATATCCGGGTGCTGAATCGCCTCTTCGGGCGACGCGATGACGGTGACGTCGGGAATGTCACGCTTAACCTTCTCCTCATCGCGAGAAGCGACGACGGCTAGCTTCAGGCCGTCAATCGCGCGGATCAGCGGCGCATGGAAGGTTTTGCCCACGAACCCATAACCGATCAGCGCAATATTAATGTTCTTACCGTTACCGGCGATAATTAAATCCGGTAAACCCCCGGCTTTGCCGGGGGACTCCGAAAGGTTTGACCTTTAAGTCAGTCGCGCGAATCTGAAATCTCCGCCAAGAGATGAGGATTCGTGATGAGAGACTATCAGAGCTTAAGCCATACGAAATGGGACTGTAAATATCACGTGGTTTATATCCCTAAACGCCGGAAGCAGCGGTTATATGGTGCGCTGCGGCATGAGTTGGGAAAAATATTCCACGAGCTTGCGAGCCAGAAGGGCTGTCAGATTCTGGAGGGGCATCTGATGCGCGATCATGTCCACATGTGCATCAGCATACCGCCAAAGTACTCGGTATCGACAGTAGTCGGCTATCTGAAGGGAAAAAGTGCGATAGCGATAGCACGACACTTCGGCAGAGGTAAAAACTTCACCGGTGAAGTTTTCTGGGCTCGAGGTTATTTCGTTTCAACCGTTGGTTTGGATGAAGCCACGGTCAGGGCGTACATACGCAACCAGGAGAGAGAAGACGAACGATACGATCAAATGAAACTGAACGTATAGCAGCCGCCCTGGGCGGCTCATGGTTTGTCGGCGCCTTTGAGGCGCTCACCCTAAAGCCTCCGGCTCTGCCGGAGGATACTTACTTTGTTCATTATTCTCTCCACGTTATTGAGCGTCAGCGATGTTGATGTGCGTTGAAATGTCGTCCCCGGCCTCTTCCCAGGCCGTGTCTAAAAATAGCTGATCAATTTCTGCTAATCCGGCGACCAGATAGGGCTCGCAGTGGTTCAGCTTCAGATGGTCGGCAACCAGCCAGCACTCGGTACTGGCGGCCAGCATGGCGCGCTTGATCTCGGCGTCCGCCTCCTGGCTGGCGCTGAGGCCCAGCTGCGCATGCAGCGCGCAGGCGCCGAGGATGGCGATATCAGCCCGATAGCGCGCGAGCAGGGCGAGGGTGGCGCTGCCGGCAAACAGGCGCTGCTGCATATCCCAACTGCCGCCCAGTAGGATCAGCTGAATATCCGCCCGGTCGCTGAAGTGTTGGGCGATATCTAAAGAAGTGGTGATGACGGTCATCGGCCCCTTGATGTGGCCGGCGACGGCCAGCACGGTGCTGCCGGCATCTAAAAAGAGCGTCGAGCCGGCGGGGATTTTCTCCGCCACCATTTTGCCTAAGCGCTGCTTCGTTTTCGGCAGCAGGGCATTTCTGCCCTGGCGGTTCATCGCCGACAGGTCGAGGGCGATAGCGCCGCCGTGATTCTTTTGCGCCAGCCCCTGCTTTTGCAGATCGCTCAGGTCGCGGCGCACGGTGTCCGCGGAAACCTGCAGCCTGGCGACCAGATCGCTGATGCTGGCCTGGCCATTTTCGCTAATGATATCCAGGAGGAACTTTTGTCTGGCGGTTTTGTGCACGGTTTTCAATCCTGCAAATTGCTGCAATAAATTGCATAATACAGCATTTTGCCGCAAAAGAAATCCCGCGCGCGCGGGCGCCTCGCAAGAGGGCCTGCGGGCAGGGAGGCTAGCGCATCACCCAGTGCTGGGGGCCAACCTGTTCATAGCTGCGGGCGGGGGGCTGCCAGGCGTTATCGCGAAACGGCGTCGGCAGCTCGTCGTTATTGCCTTCGCGCAGCAGATGGCGACGCGCGGGATCGGTCTTGGGGATCGCCGCGATCAGCTTTTGCGTATACGGGTGCTGAGGATGGGTGAAAATCGCCTGCCGTGGGCCAATCTCGACGATTTCTCCGAGATACATCACCGCCACTCGATGGCTGATGCGCTCGATAACCGCCATATCGTGCGAGATAAACAGAAAGGCGATCTGCATGGTGCGCTGCAGTTCGATAATTAAATTGACCACCTGGGCCTTGACCGAAACGTCCAGCGCCGACACCGACTCATCGGCAATAATCACCTTCGGATTCATCGCCAGCGCCCGGGCGATGCAGATGCGCTGACGCTGGCCGCCGGAGAACTCATGCGGATAGCGGTTCAGCACCGACACGCTCATCCCGACCTTTTCGATCAGCTCCTGCGAGCGCGCCAGCGCCTGCTGGCGGGTGGCCAGCCCGTTTTCCAGCAGCGGCTCAATCAGCGTTTCCTGGATCTTTAGCCGCGGGTTGAGGCTGGCGAAGGGATCCTGGAAAATCATCTGCATATCCTGACGCAGGCGCTTCTGCTGCGCCCGGTCGGCCTGCAGGACGCTATAGCCATTGAGCGTCACGTCGCCGGACTGCGCCTGAATCATGCGGATCAGGCTGCGCCCGGTGGTGGATTTACCGCAGCCCGATTCGCCTACCAGCGAGAGCGTCTCCCCCGGCCACAAATCGAAGCTGACGTTCTCCACGGCGTGAATATGACCGGCCAGCTGATTGAAAAAACCGCGCTTAACCGGGAAGCGGGTCACCAGATTCTTTACCGACAGCACCGGCGGCTGCGATCTGTCGGGCAGCGTGGCCTCGGGCGGGTAGCGCCGGGTTTCGCCGGTCTGCAAATCCACCGACGGGAACCGGCACGGCGCGGTGACGGCCGCCATTTCGCCGGCCGCCGGCACCGAGGCCAGCAGCGCGCGGGTGTAGGGCTGCCGGGGAGCGGAAAACAGCCCCGGCGTCGGCGCGCATTCAACCGCATCGCCGCGGAACATCACCAGCGTATGATCCGCGGTTTCCGCCACCACGCCCATATCGTGAGTAATGAACAGCACCGCGGTATTGTTTTCCGCCTGCAGCGTTTTAATCAGGTCGAGAATTTGCCCCTGAATCGTCACGTCGAGGGCGGTGGTCGGCTCGTCGGCGATCAGCAGCTTAGGCTTGAGGGCCAGGGCCATCGCAATCATGGCGCGCTGGCGCATGCCGCCGGAAAACTGATGCGGATACTCGTCATAGCGCTGCGCGGCGTGGGGAATACGCACCTTTTCCAGCAGGGCAATCGCCTGGCGCTTCGCCTCGCGTTTGGATAATCCCTGGTGATGAATAAAGACTTCGGCGATTTGATGTCCGATGGTAAAGCCGGGGTTGAGGCTGGTCATCGGCTCCTGAAAAATCATCGCCACCTCGGCGCCGCGGATGCGGCGCATCTCCTCCTCCGGCAGTGCCAGCAGCGACCTGCCGCCGAGGCTCACGCCGCCCTCCGTGCGGCTGTTGCGCGATGACAGCAGGCGCATAATGGCCATTGCGGTGACGCTTTTTCCCGAACCCGATTCGCCGACAATGGCCAGCGTTTCGCCCGGATTAAGGGTAAAGCTGATATTCCGCACCACCTTCTGCCAGCTATCGCCGCGGCGAAACGAGACCGACAGGTTATCTACACTCAGCACCGGAGACGGCGTTGGGGTATTCATCAATCAGCACTCCCCGGCAAAAGGGGCTCTGGCGGAAACGAACGCCTGCGGCGTGAACGCCAGATCGCCGGTGAACGGCCAGGTCGGGGTGAGCATCCGCCGGCGCGGCACCCGCTCGATATCCTGATCGACCACCCCTTCGGAAAGGGCCATCAGGTTTGGGTTAGCCAGCGGCGCCAGCTCCGGCGACAGGTAGCCCGATTTAACCACCAGAATCTGCACCCGGCGCGGGTCTAAGCCGAGCGCGCTAAAATCTGCGAGGTCGTGATAGGGGCGACGGCGATCGGCGACCACCACGGTGATGCCGGCCACCTGTAACACGGCCTGGTTAGCGTTACCGTGCGCGCCCGCGGGCAGGAGATGCTTAACGGTAAAGCGGGCGCTGACGCTTTCGCCAGCCGGATCGAGCCGTGCGCCAACGGTTAGCTCAAGCTCTGCGCCAACGCCGGCGCGAAACGCGGCCTGGGTCGCCGGGGCATCGGCAATGCCCGCCACCAGAGTATTGCCGGCATTCTGCCGCAGGAGTTCGGCCAGCACGTCGCCGCGATCGCCGACGCCGCCGCCGGTGGGGTTATCGCCGGAGTCCGCCAGAATAACCGGCGCCGTGGGGCTGGCGATGGCCTCCTTCACGCACTCCGCCACGCTGCCGGTACGGCAGCCGAAGACAAACGCCTCGCGGACGTCCCAGTAAGACTGCGCCAGCTTCATCGCCTGCTGTTTCAGCACCTTTACGTCGGTGCCGGTAAAGATGGCGGCGGCGGTGGCGCGCGGCTCATCGGCCCAGACGTAGCCCACCATCAACGAACTATCGAGTACGCCGGGGAGGCGATCGCTTGCCGGCAGGGCGGCGTAGAGGCTTTTCGCCGGCTCATCTTCGGTACTGGTGCGCTCGCCGGGGAGCAGCACCGGCACCGGCGCCCAGACCACGCCGGGACGTACGCCGGTGGTAATGCTGTTGACCAGCATGGTGACGGAGCGGCGCATGGTCTCCTCAACGTCAATATGCGGCGCGGTGCGGTAGGTCGAGTACATATCAATGGCGTCAATAATGCGCTGGGTGACGTTGCCGTGCAGATCGTAGCTCACGGCGATCGGACAGGCGTCGCCGACGCAGGCCCGGGCGGCGATGATCCAGTCGCCTTCCGCATCCTCCAGCCCTTCGACGAACATCGCGCCGTGCATCGCCAGATAGAGGCCATCAACGGGCAGCGCGGCCTGCAGGCGGGTCAGAAACTCGGCCTTAAAGCTCTCATAGGCGGCACGCGCGACCGGGCCGCCGGGAATGGCGCGGGCGTGCAGGGTGGGCAGAAAGGTCGCCGGATAGTCCTTAAGAAACTGAAAGTAGGGCGCCGCCAGCAGCGCCTCGCCTGCGACCGTACGAAACTCGTCCTCGTGAGTCAGTACCGGATTGAACGTGCTGCATTCAATGTGTATTCCGCCAACGGCAATGCGCATAGGGACCTCGTTAATATTCAGGAAATAAAACGTGAGTAAGGGCCACGCTTGCGGCAGCAAGCGCCCAGTCTGTCCTGGGCAAGCGGGCGGTAGATGAGCGGCGTTTTTCCCGCCATACCGGGTAGCAGATAGGTTTCGATGGCCTGCTGCATTACGGTATTGAGCAGCCCCTGAAAGCTATCGGGCTGATGCGCCAGCATGATTGCGGCCGGATCGTGGGTCTGAATTTGATGAGAGATGGCCATCCCAAGCGCGTCGCCGGCCTGGTGCAGGATATGAATCGCTCCGGAGTGTCCTTTGCGGGCCAGCGCCTCCAGTTCGGCGAGGCTGCTGGCCTCAATGCCCTCCATGCGCGCTTGTTCAAAAATGGCGGTCAGGGAAGCTACGGTATCGAGGCATCCGCGCTTCCCGCAGCGGCAGGGCTTACCCGCCGGCACGATAGTACAGTGGGCGATTTCCCCCGCGCCGCCGTGGGCGCCGCGCCAGATGCGGCCGTAAATCACCGCCGCGCTGCCGATACCGCTGCCGTGGGAGATAGCGACCGCGCTTTCGTACTTGCGCAGATGGCCAAAGGTCTTTTCGTAGGTCGCCAGCGCGCGGGTGTCGTTTTCGATAACCACCGGGATCCCGCCGGTGGCGCGGCTCAGCAGCTCTGCCAGCGGGACCTGATGCCAGCCCAGCAGCGCGGACTGCACGCAAACCGACTGGGCGGCGTCAACGAAGGCGGAGAGCGCAAAGCCGATCCCGGCCAGCCGCTGGCGGTTAATAGCCGCGCTGCTGAGCAGATCGGCTATTTCCTCGGCCAGCTGCTGGATCAGCGCCGGGATCTCCTCCTCGGGGGTGAGATAGCGCTCGGCAAGCTTTTCGCCGACGCCGTTCATCAGCACCACCACCAGCTGATGGTCGATCAGGGAGATGCCGATCGCACAGGCGGCATTCGGCGAAAGTGACAGTGTAACAGAAGGCCGCCCCTGGCCGCTGGAGGCGGCCATCGCGCTCTCCTGCAGTACGCCCGCCGCCAGCAGCTCTTTGACCAGCGCGCCGATGGCCGGCTTACTCATTCCGGTCAGCCGGGCGAGGTCGGCCCGGCTGGCTCCCTCTTCGCTGCAGACCAGATGAACCAGTTGTTGTTGGAGTTTGTTCAGCATAGTGCCCCGATCCTTCGCTTTTTTTTGAACATAGTGGCGGCCTGCTGATTTAGCAATCACTTTTTTCACAAAAGTAACTAAGTGATCGCATATAAGTTAAATTTATTACCTAATCAAGCGCTAATGGTGGCTAATATCACATTTAAAGAAATTTGTTATGTGTAAAAACAAAACTTAATAGCAACATAATGGCCACAACTGGCGAAATAACATACGGGCAGGGGTTAAGCGATGAAGGTATTGATGAGCAAATATCGACTTGCCGTTCTGGCAGGCGTTTTGGCGGTAGGCAATATCACGGCGCTGCAGGCGGCGACGCTGAACGTGATGCAAAATGAAGCGCCGCGCAGCATGGATCCCGGCGATCAGACGGCGACCTTCACCGATACGGTTCTCAAGCCGATGTATGAAGGCCTGGTCGATCTCTCTGCGGATTACAAAATCGCCCCCGCCTTGGCTACCGCCTGGCAGGTAAGCGAGGACGGCAAGGTCTGGACCTTCACGCTGCGCAAGAACGTCACCTTCCATGACGGCACGCCGTTTAACGCCGACGCGGTAGTGGCCAATATTCAGCGTCATATCGATCCCAAAGGCAGCCTGGCCGCCAGCTCGCGGATGCGCAACGTTATCGCATCGGTGAAAAAAATTGACGATGGCAGCGTCGAAATTACGCTGAAAAAAGTTTACCCCTCATTCCTCAACTTACTAACCGGCGGCGCGGCGAAAATGGTCAGTCCGGCGGCGGACAAAGCCGGCACCATTGGCCGTAAGGCGGACGGAACCGGCCCCTATATGCTGCAGGAATATAAAACCGGTGAGTATGTTTTAGAGAAAAAGAACCCGTACTATTGGGGAGACAACGGCGGTCCGGAGCAAATCAAATGGACCTGGAGCGCGGAACCTTCGGTGATGAATATGGCTCTGCTCTCCGGCCAGGTTGACGTGATTAACCCGGTGCCGCCGCAGTTCGGGATGCAGCTGAAGAACAATCCGCAGGTGAAGCTGGAGCAGGGCAAGGGCGCGTCGGTATTCTGGGTGGCGCTAAACGTTGAGCAGAAGCCGCTCAACGACGTGCGCGTGCGCCAGGCGCTGAATCTGGCCACGGATAAAGACGCGCTGCTGAAGGCGGTGATGTTTGGTTACGCCTCCGCCGCTAACTCGCCGCTCGCCCCGGTGAACGAAGGCTACGATAAGTCGCTCAACGAATACCCTTACAATATCGACAAAGCCAGGGCGCTGCTCAAGGATGCCGGCTATCCGCAGGGGTTTGACATCAACATCGCCGTACAGGGGCCGGACGCCCGGACCGCGCAAATCCTGCAGGCGATGTGGGGCAAGGTAGGGGTGAAGCTGAATATTCAGCAAATGGAAAGCGGCGTCTGGAGCAAAGCCGCCTTCGCGCCGGCCGCTGAAAAGCTGGCGAACCGCACCGACTCCGTCCTCGCCTCCTGGTCCTCGGGCCTCAACGGCTCAGATTTACAGCTGCGTCCGCTGTACTACTCGCAGAGCGCTGCGCCGGTTGGCGCCAACCTCGGCTTCTATAAAAACCCGACCCTCGACGACCTGCTGGATAAAGCGGCGACCACGATGGATGACAAGGCGCGCATCGCGGATTACGTGCAGGCGCAGAAGGTCATCATGCAGGACGCGCCGCAGGTGATGCTCTACTTCCAGGACGATCTCTATGCCACCCGCGCGGATATCAAGGGCGTACGGATGGAGCCGGGCGGCGAAATTATCGTCATCGACGCGCAGAAGCCGTAAAGCCGGGGCCAGACTGGAGTCGTTATGAAAGCCTACGTCATCAAAAAACTGCTCTCCCTGCCGCTTATCCTGCTCGGCGCGTCGCTGATCGTCTTTTTGGCGATCAGGATGCTCCCCGGCGATCCTGCGCGGCTGATGGCCGGCCCGCAGGCAACCCAGGACGATGTGAGCCGGATGCACTCCCGCCTCGGGCTCGACGATCCGCTGGCGCTACAGTACGGGCGTTTTGTGGTCGGGATGCTTAAAGGCGACTTCGGCGTTTCGCTAAAATCGGGGCAGCCGGTCTCCGCCGAGCTGGGCGAGCGGGCGCCCTATACCCTCGGCCTGGCGCTGCTGGCGTGGCTGATGGCGGTGGTGCTCGGCATTCCGATGGGGATGTGCGCGGCGATTTATCGCAATCATTTCGCCGATCACGCTCTGATGCTGATCGCGATTGCCGGCGCCTCCATCGCCAACTTCTGGCTGGCCCTGATCGCCATGGATACTTTCTCGGTGAAGCTGGGCTGGCTGCCGCTGTTAGGGGCCGAGGGCTGGAAAAGCTATATTCTGCCCTCGGTGTGCCTCGGTATTTTCCCGATGGCGGTGATGTCGCGCATGACCCGTTCGAGCATGGTGGACGTGCTCGGTGAAGACTATATTCGCACCGCCAGGGCCAAGGGGCTGGCGCCGTTCTACGTCTACTTTAAGCATGCCTTACGCAATGCCTTAATCCCCATCGTAACCATTATTGCCCTCAACTTTGGCAGCCTGATCGGCGGCGCGGTGGTGACGGAGTCGGTATTTAACTGGCCGGGTATCGGGCGTTACCTGGTGGATTCCGTGCGCTATCGCGATTATCCGGTTATTCAGGGCGTGACGATGATAACGGTCGCCAGCGTGGTGGTGATGAATCTGGTGGGCGAAATGATTATCGCCAGAATCAACCCGAAAATAAGGTTTGATTAATATGTCTGAAATCTCACTCGCCAAATCGCGCAACGGCCTGATGAACGGCCTGCGCTGGGGAATAGAGCATCCGTCGATCGCCATTGGCGGCTTTATCGTGGCGCTAATCGTCATCGGCGCACTCTTTGCGCCGTGGCTGAGCCACTACGATCCCTATGATCAGGATCTCCTTAACATCCTCTCCGCGCCGTCGGCCGAACACTGGCTGGGCACCGACGACTACGGGCGCGATATTTTCTCCCGCACCATTTATGGCGCGCGGATCTCCCTTATCGAGGTGGTGGTCAGCGTGGCGCTATCGCTGGCGATGGGGCTGCCGCTGGGCATCATGGCGGCGCTGTGCGGCAAAAGCGTGGACCACATCATTATGTGGATTATGGATGTGATCTTCGCCTTCCCCGGGATCGTGCTGGCCATTCTGCTGGTGAGCGTGCTGGGCGCGGGGCTGATCAATATGCTGCTGGCGATCGCCATTTTCTCGGTGCCGGTTTACGCCCGCCTGAGCCGTAACCTGACGCTGGGGATTAAAAATATGGAGTATATGGAAGCGGCGCGCGCGCTGGGGATCGGCTACCGGCGGCAGATTATTCACTATATTCTGCGCAACACGCTGGGGCCGATTACCGTGCAGGCTACCCTGACCGGCGGGTCGGTGATTCTGGCCGCCGCCTCGCTGTCGTTTTTGGGCATGGGGGTACAGCCGCCGATGCCGGAGTGGGGCACGATGATGAGCGACGGGCGCAACTTCCTCGGGATCAGCCTGGGCATCTCGCTGTGGCCGGGGTTGGCTATCGTCCTTTCCGTTCTCGGGTTTAATATTCTCGGCGACGGCCTGCGCGACCTGCTGGACGCTCGCCTGTGAACGCGCGGGTGCTCTGTCTCGATATTGGCGGATCCTTTATCAAAAGCGCGATCGCCGAAACGGCGGGCGTTATCGGCGATATCCGCCAGCGACCCGTACCTACCGGCAGCTGGGGCGATTTTGCCGCGGCGATTGGCGATATCATTATCGGCTATGGCGACGGGCTAACGGCGGAAAGCCCGCTGGCGCTCTCCTGCGCCGGGGTGGTGGATGTTGCCGCCGATCGTATTCTCTCCAGCAACGTGCCGCCTTTTCAGGGCGTCAGCATTACCCGGACCCTTAGCGTGGAGCTGCGGCGTCCGGTGGTGATGGCCAATGACGCCGACTGCTTTACTCTCGCGGAGGCGAGCAGCGGCGCAGCGCAGGGGTTTCCGCTGGTGCTGGGGATTATCCTCGGCAGCGGCATCGGCGGCGGCATCGCTATTCATGGCAATATTCTCTACGGTAATCAGGGGATAAGCGCCGAATGGGGCCATGCGCCAATCGTGCAGACCTCGCTGAAGGTGGGGCAGCGTAGCCTGAGCCTGCCGCGCCTGCCCTGCGGCTGCGGACAACGGGGATGCCTTGATACCTTAGGCGGGGCGAGGGGCATTGAGCGGCTGCATCATATCCTGAGCGGCCGGTCGCTGAGCAGCCGGGAGATTGTTGCCCAGGGGCTGGCGGGGCGCGAACCCCAGGCTCTGACCCTCGCCGCGTGGCTGGAGGTGGTGAGCGAGCCGCTGGCCCATGCGGTGAATATCCTCGGGCCGCACCGAATCGTGGCCGGCGGGGGCATGGCGAGCGAGGCGGCGCTGATTAGCCGCCTTGACGAGGCTCTGCGGCGTAAGATTTTGCTGAAAACAGAGCGGCCGTTGATCGTCGCGGGCCGCCACGCAAGCGACGGCGGCCTTATCGGCGCCAGCGTGCTGGGGCAGCGGCTTTTATCAGCGAATTCAGCGCCCTGCTTGTTTTAGCCCTTGCTTAACGGAGGCGTCAGGCTAGACTACGAAAATTAAGCACGGGTTGATGGAGGTCTGGTGGAGGCGATTAAAGGTGCGGAACTGAATGTCCCGGGTGCCGTTTTTGCATGGCAGTTTGACGGCAAGGGGGGCGTAAAACCGCTGACGAATAGCGACACTATCGATAAAGACCATCCCTGCTGGCTGCATCTCAACTACACCCACGCCGACAGCGCGCAGTGGCTGGCGGAAACGCCGCTGCTGCCGAACAGCGTGCGCGATGCGCTGGCGGGCGAAAGCACCCGACCGCGGGTGACGCGGGTCGGCGACGGCACGCTGATTACGCTGCGCTGTATTAACGGCAGCACCGACGAACGGCCGGATCAGCTGGTGGCGATGCGCTTATATATGGATGAGCGCCTTATCGTTTCAACCCGCCAGCGGCGGGTGCTGGCGCTGGACGACGTGCTCGGCGACCTGCGCGAAGGCACCGGCCCGGTGGACTGCGGCAGCTGGCTGGTGGATATCTGCGATGCGCTGACCGATCATGCCAGCGAGTTTATCGAACAGCTGCACGACCGGATAATCGATCTTGAGGATAACTTACTGGACCAGCAGGTTCCCCCGCGCGGCTTCCTGGCCCTGCTGCGTAAGCAGCTAATCGTGATGCGCCGCTATATGGCCCCGCAGCGCGATGCCTACTCCCGGCTGGCCAGCGAACGTCTGCCGTGGATGAATGACGACCAGCGTCGGCGCATGCAGGATATCTCCGATCGCCTCGGGCGCGGCCTGGATGAGATCGATAGCTGCATTGCCCGCACGGCGATTATGAGCGATGAGATCGCGCAAATTATGCAGGAGGCGATGTCGCGCAGAACCTATACCATGTCGCTGATGGCTATGGTTTTTCTGCCCAGCACCTTTCTGACCGGCCTGTTCGGCGTCAACCTCGGCGGGATCCCCGGCAACGAGTGGCATTTGGGCTTTTCCATCTTTTGCGTAATGTTAGTTGTTCTGATCGGTGGTGTTGCGTGGTGGTTACACCGTAGTAAATGGCTGTAAATAATCGCCTTTTATCAGCCTCTGGCTGCGAAAACCCGGCAATGTTTGAGCGAAATCAATAAACCTACTACCTATTCGGGGCAATATCTCTCTCGCAGGTGAATGCAACGTCAAGCGATGGGCGTTGCGCTCCATATTGTCTTACTTCCTTTTTTGAATTACTGCATAGCACAATTGATTCGTACGATGCCGACTTTATTGAGTCGGCTTTTTTTTTGCTCTCCTGCGGCCAGCTTCTACGCTTAATGGGTGGTACACCCGCTCACAACCGGGAGAGTCAACATGCGATACCAGCCGTTAAATTCCATACCCATTTCACCTGAACCTAACGACCCGATGCCGGTGCCGGACCCGCGGCCTCGTCCGCACCCTTTACCCGACCCGCCGCCGGACGATGAACCGATTAAATTGTCGCATCAGAGGCGCAATTCTGCGAGGATACGCGCCTGCCAATTGCGCGCCCTTTAACACGAGAAAACATTGTGACCGCTTTTTCAACCCTGAACGTTTTGCCCGCCGCCCAGCTCGATAACCTGAACGAGCTGGGATACCTTGCGATGACTCCGGTCCAGGCGGCGGCTTTGCCGGCGATTCTGGCCGGTAAAGATGTGCGCGTACAGGCGAAAACCGGCAGTGGGAAAACGGCCGCATTCGGCCTCGGCCTGCTCCAGCAGGTTGACGCCACGCTGTACAAGACGCAGTCCCTGGTGCTGTGCCCGACGCGCGAGCTGGCCGATCAGGTCGCCGGCGAGCTGCGCCGCCTGGCGCGCTTTCTGCCGAATATTAAAATTTTAACCCTCTGCGGGGGCCAGCCCTTTGGCGCCCAGCGCGATTCGCTGCAGCACGCGCCGCATATTATCGTCGCCACCCCGGGACGCCTGCTCGATCATCTGCAGAAGGGCACCGTCTCGCTGGACGCGCTGCAGACGCTGGTGATGGACGAAGCGGATCGGATGCTCGATATGGGTTTCAGCGACGCCATTGACGAAGCCATTCGCTTTGCTCCCGCCGAGCGGCAGACGCTGCTGTTCTCCGCGACCTGGCCGGAGGCCATTGCGGCGATTAGCGGACGCGTGCAGAACGATCCGCAAACCATCGAGATTGATGCCGTTGACGCGCTGCCGGCAATTGAACAGCAGTTCTTCGAAACCTCGCAGAAGGGCAAAATTGCGCTGCTGCAAAAGCTGCTCAGCCAGCATAAGCCGGCCTCCTGCGTGGTGTTCTGTAATACCAAAAAGGATTGCCAGGCCGTTTGCGATGCGCTCAACGCCGCCGGGCAGAGCGCGCTGTCGCTGCATGGCGATCTTGAGCAGCGCGATCGCGATCAAACCCTGATCCGCTTCGCCAACGGCAGCTCCCGCGTGCTGGTGGCGACCGACGTGGCGGCCCGCGGTCTCGATATTAAATCCCTGGAGCTGGTGATTAACTACGAGCTGGCCTGGGACCCGGAAGTTCACGTTCACCGCATCGGCCGCACCGCGCGCGCCGGAGAGAGCGGGCTGGCGATCAGCCTTTGCGCGCCGGAAGAGGCCCAGCGCGCCAATATTCTTGCGGAAATGCTGCAGCTCAAGCTGAACTGGATGAACGCGCCGGCCGGCGGGGCGATCGTCCCGCTGGAAGCTGAAATGACGACCCTGTGCATTGACGGCGGCAAGAAAGCCAAAATGCGCGCCGGGGACGTACTCGGGGCGCTGACCGGGGATTTAGGATTCGATGGCGCCGATATCGGCAAGATTAACGTTCATCCGGCACACGTTTACGTGGCGCTGCGCCAGGGCGTGGCGCAGAAGGCGTTCAGGCTGCTGCAGAACGGCAAGATTAAGGGCAAGAACTGCCGGGTTCGGTTGCTGAAATAGGGCCGGCGGGACGTCTCAGCGCGGTTGCTGAGACGCCCGTTCGCGGTTTACTTCACTTCCACCACGTTCAGCCGCAGCTCGTCCAGCCGGGCGTCATCTTCTTCCGGCTGCCAGCCGGCAGGCTGGTGCGGGATCTCTTCGCGATCGAACGCCAGGTCGCCGCCGTCAACCACCTCAGAGCCGTGGGTGATCCCTTTAAAGTCAAACAGGCTGACATCGCTAAGATGCGACGGCACGACGTTCTGCATGGCGCTGAACATGGTCTCGATACGCCCCGGATAGCGCTTATCCCAGTCGCGCAGCATATCGCCGATCACCTGACGCTGCAGGTTAGGCTGGGAGCCGCAGAGGTTGCATGGAATGATCGGGAACGCTTTCGCCTGCGAGAAGCGCTCGATATCCTTTTCGCGGCAGTACGCCAGCGGGCGGATAACGATATGCTTCCCGTCATCGCTCATCAGCTTCGGCGGCATGCCCTTCATCTTGCCGCCGTAGAACATATTGAGGAACAGCGTCTGCAGAATGTCGTCGCGGTGGTGGCCGAGGGCGATTTTGGTCGCGCCGAGCTCGGTGGCCGTGCGGTAGAGGATCCCGCGACGCAGGCGCGAACAGAGCGAACAGGTGGTTTTACCCTCGGGAATTTTCTCTTTGACGATCCCGTAGGTGTTCTCTTCGACAATCTTATATTCGACGCCGAGCTGCTGCAGGTACTCCGGCAGAATGTGTTCAGGGAAGCCGGGCTGCTTCTGATCGAGGTTGACCGCCACCAGGGAGAAAGAGATGGGCGCGCTTTTTTGTAAGCTGCGCAGGATCTCCAGCATGGTGTAGCTGTCCTTGCCGCCGGAAAGGCAAACCATAATCCGGTCGCCTTCTTCAATCATATTGAAATCGGCAATGGCCTCGCCGACGCTGCGGCGCAGGCGCTTCTGCAACTTGTCGATGTTGTATTTTTCTTTCTTTGTAACTTGCTGATTATCTAGCATTATTAGCGTTCTCTGCAACAAAAAGGGGCATCTAAGGGGCAACGTTAAATCACAGTTCACGCCTGGCGTTGGGCATCGATAGCCGATCGCCGTTCATTTCTTTAATCCATGTACTGTAGACTTCATACACCGTTTTCGCGTTTTCATGCCCCAGCGGGTTAGCCATAAAAGATGGGTTAGCGCCGGCCGATCGCAGCCAGCAGGCAAAAGTATGTCGCGTATGGTACGGATTCCGGCGACGAATGCCAGCGCGTTTTGCAGCGGCCGCCCATCAGCCGTGGGAATAGTGAGTTTCAGGCTCCCCGCGGCGGGGCCCGCCAGCGCCATACTCCCGATGGGGGAAGCGATCGCTTAGCTAAGCAAACGGGGTTCGCCGCGGCCGTTATTCCGCTGACGATCGGAAGCAGGGTGCAAAAATAGGCCCTCGATGATAAATCTACAGCGCCGCTGATATCCCTGGAATAGAGTGATGGCCGATGGTTCTGCCATCACTCCTGTTGCATTTTACAGGTAGCGCGTAGCAATCAATAACGTTCAGGAACGATCATCTCATCCGGTACCGGGTGACGAATATAATCCGCGCTATGGAGCCTAGGGGGCAGGGTAATCGTCGGGGCCTCCGCCTCTGTATAGGGGATCTGGTGCAGAAGATGGGCGATACAGTTGAGGCGCGCCTTTTTCTTATCCACGCCCTGCACGACCCACCAGGGAGCTTCGACAATATGCGTGCGCTCAAGCATGACCTCTTTTGCTTCCGTGTAATCCTCCCAGCGGCGCCGGCTCTCCAGGTCCATCGGGCTGAGTTTCCACTGTTTCAGCGGATCGTGGATTCGGCTCAGGAAACGGAGACTCCTGTTCATCATCGGTAATGGAAAACCAGTATTTGATAATCTGTATCCCGCTACGGGACAGCATCCGTTCGAATTCCGGGACGCTACGAAAGAACTCTTCGTACTCCTGGTCGTTACAGAAGCCCATCACCCGTTCCACGCCGGCCCGGTTATACCAGCTGCGGTCAAACAGCACCATCTCTCCGGCGGCCGGTAAATGGGAGACGTAGCGCTGGAAGTACCACTGCGTCTTTTCACGATCGTTAGGCGCAGGTAAGGCGGCAACGCGACAGGTGCGGGGGTTCAGGCGCTGGGTAATGCGCTTGATCACGCCCCCTTTTCCGGCGGCGTCGCGCCCTTCAAAGATAATCACCACCCGGTGGCCGGTACGTGAGATCCACTCCTGCATCTTGACCAGCTCTCCCTGGAGATGAAGAAGTTCGCGGAAATAGCGCCTGCGCGCGGCTTTCTTTTCATCGCTGTCCACTTCTCGCGAATCCATGCGTAAATCATCCAGCTCCATTTCCAGTTCTTCATCGTAACTGTCGTAGAACTCCTGCAACAGGCGTTGATTGAACTGCTCATCGCGGTTGATGTATTGTTCTGACATGACTGTCTCTCCCGTCGGACCCATTCACAGTTTATTGAAAAGCCAGTATAAAATGGCTGAAAGCAACACCGAGGCCGGTAACGTTAGCACCCAGGCCAGCGCCAGGTTACGTACCGTCGAAAGCTGAAGGCCGGAGTTATTGGCCGCCATGGTGCCGGCGATACCGGAAGAGAGAACGTGCGTCGTTGAGACCGGCAGGCCAAAGGCGTCGGCCGCGCCGATGGTGCCCATCGCCACGAGCTCCGCGCTGGCGCCCTGGGCATAGGTCAGATGAGTTTTACCGATCTTTTCGCCGATGGTGATAACGATTCTTCGCCAGCCCACCATTGTCCCGAGTCCCAGAGCAATCGCGACCGCCACTTTGACCCAGAACGGAATAAAGCGGGTTGAACTGTCCAGCTCGCTTTTCAGCGCATCAAGGTTGTTTGCCAGATCCGGCGGAAGCTGTACGGCAGGGTTTTTCTTCAGATGCTTGATGGTTTCTGAAGCCAGATACATATCGTTACGGGTGTTCGTGACCGACCGGGCCGGTATTTTGTTCACCGCGCCGTACTGGCGGATCTGATCGCCGATCATGCCTGACAGCCGCCCCAGGGCCGGCAGCACCGCTGGCGTCAACTCGCCGCTGCGCACGTAGGTGGTCAGCACTTCGCGCGGATTGGGCGTCGCCACGCCGGGGGAAACCTGCAGCAGCCGGCTTTCCGTAACCTGAGCAAGGGCGGCCACGCGCGGCGCCTGTTCGGGGGGCAGGGTGCGGTTCAGCGCATAGGCAATTGGCATGGTGCCCACCAAAATCAGCATAATCAGCCCCATCCCTTTCTGCCCGTCGTTCGAACCGTGGGCAAATGAGACGCCGGTACAGGTGAGGATAAGCAGGCTGCGGATCCACAGCGGCGGCGGCGCATCATTTTTGGGCGCGGCATAGAGCTGTTTGTTTTTGACAAATTTTTTCAGCAGCAGCAGTAAAACCGCGGCGCAGACAAACCCGACAATGGGCGAGAGCAGCAGAGAGTAGCCAACGTTGACCGCCTGTCCCCAATCCACGCCGCTGGTGCCGTTGCGCCCGTGAATCAGGGCGTTAGCCACGCCAACGCCAATAATAGAGCCAATCAGCGTGTGGGAGGAGGAGGCGGGCAGACCAAACCACCAGGTGCCGAGATTCCAGATAATGGCTGAAAACAGCAGGGCATAAACCATGGCAAAGCCATTCCCGGTACCGGCCTGGAGGATTAATTCAACCGGTAGCAGCGAAATGATACCGAAGGCAACCACGCCGCTGGAAAGCAGGACGCCAAGAAAGTTAAAAAATCCGGACCAGATCACGGCCACGGTCGGCGGCAGGGAATGGGTGTAAATCACCGTGGCAACGGCGTTGGCGGTATCATGGAAACCATTAACGAATTCAAATCCGAGGGCGATTATCAGCGCCAGTCCTAATAAAAGAAAGGGAATGTAGCTGGTATATACCTCACCGGAATCCGCGACATCATTAAATAAGCTAACTCCCGAGAACGCCACGCCGGTTATTAATAATAAAACAAAAAAGAGGATCGTTTTTTTACTGCTCTTTTTATGGAGCCCGGAGCGTACGGACGAAGGGACGATACCCTGTTCTGCTGATAATGAGGGACTATTATTACTCATAAAAACCATCCTCTGATGACAAAACTCATGCGATATACACGAACTTTCTGGCCGAGTTTATAGGAGCGAATGATCCCTTAGATTTATTTTTTGTGAATAAATTGTTGCAATTAGCAGGGGAGTAAAAGAGGGTAAGTACGGGAATTTGCGCTACGGGAAGATAAAAAGCCCGCACCGGCGGCGGGCTGGAAAGGTTAGCGGACCACCAGTACGGAGCACTCGGCGTGGCGCACGACGGCCGCGGCGTTAGAGCCGAGCAGGTAGGTGGTGATATCCGGGCGGTGCGAGGCGATGATGACTAAATCTGCCAGCAGCGACTTCGCCAGCTCCAGAATATTGTCCTTCGGCGAACCTTCGGCAATATGGAAATGCACCCGATCTTCAGGGATGGCAAACTGTTTCACCACCTCTTTCAGCCGCGTTTCGGAGTCCGCCTTGAACTCATCCATCGGCGGCATCTCCGCGGTATAGGCCATGCCCAGCGAGGCGTAATAGGGAAGAGAGGGGATCACGCTCAGAAAATGGACTTCAGCATCATCAATCCGTGCTTCGGCTTCAACGTGGCTGATAACGCGTTGAGTTAATTCTGTATCAGAAATATCTATGGGTACAAGAATTATTCTGGTCATAAAACCTCCGGTTTAATTAACCATTAAAAGTGTACGCCATTCAGGGGCAATATGTACAATGACCAGGGTCACACTTTAGCTTCCGGTCGCGGAACGTTCGGTAAATTTACCTTTGATCACCCCGTCATAAAAACGCCCTTTGGAAACGACCTGCAGAAAGTTGTGGAAAATCCGCGGCGGAACGTCGCAGTACTGCAGCGTTGTGTTGTCACGAAAGCGTATTTCAAGGATGCCGGAGGCTTCGTCGTAGGCGACGGAGGCGATTCGCGATGATTTTACGGGATGATGGTGCATTGCTGGCGTCCTTTACGAGCTGTCTGGTAAGCAATATATCATCCGCCGGACGACTATTTTAACGCAACAGGTATATTGTTTTGATTTGGTTAAGATATCGGCAGAAAGACGCGCGGACCCGCCGTCTGCGTCTCGATCTGCGTCGTCGCCGACGGTAGAACGGCGAAACCTGGTCTTCGGTAGCGCCCTGATACTACAGCGTCAAGCTCAGGCCGCAGCGGCGACCATAGCCGAACGAGCCGTAGCCGCCGAATAGCAGACCGGGCACGCCAGCCGGCCCGGACGCCGTGCGTATCGGGCTGACTATCGTTGGCCTGAACGTTATATTCCCGGCCTCGCTTATTTAAATATGCCTTTAGTGATTTTTATTTTAACCCCCTGCAGGAAAATAAAATCAGGAAAAATAAAAGGATGGGGAGAGCGTGAATATTAATTATTTAGCTATAAGCAAATCCTGAAATAAATAATTTTGCGGCTATGGCGATAATTTTCATGAATCTTTCAAGGAAATGTATATGAAATAAAAATTATACGCCGGGAAGTTAATGAGATATTATTTGCACGTTGTATGCCTATGTTTATTGTCAGCCGCATTTTTGCTGCCGCAGCTCGCTGTCCCTTACGGGCTATTTAAACGGTAAAATGACAAGCCCGAATATTCATTCGGGCTTTTTTTACGACAACGCTCAGGCGCAGTGAAAATTAGCTTTCGACGGTGGGTTTCTCCGCTTTACCGGCCATCTGCGCAAGGAAGTCATAGCGTTTTTGCAGATCCGCCGCCGCGTCCTGCCACAGCTGCTCCGCTACCTCCGGCTGCTGCGCGTTGAGGCGACGGAAGCGCTGCTCGTTGAGCAACGTATCCGCCAGCGCGTCCGACGGCGGGCGAGAGTCCAGCGCCAGCGGGAGCTTACCTTCATCCGCCCGGCGTGGGTCGAAGCGGTACAGCGGCCAGAACCCGGTGGCGGTCAGCTGGCGCATCTGATCGTGGCTCAGCGCCAGATCGTAACCGTGCTCTTCGCACGGGCTGTAGGCGATAATCAGCGACGGTCCCGGATAGGCCTCCGCTTCCTGAATCGCTTTCACCGTCTGATTAAGCTGAGCGCCCAGCGAAATCTGCGCCACGTAGACGTGGCCGTACATCATCATGCTGACGCCGAGGTCTTTACGCGATTTACGTTTGCCGTGCTCGCCAAACTTGGTCACCGCGCCGAGCGGCGTGGCCTTCGATGCCTGGCCGCCGGTGTTGGAGTAGCACTGGGTGTCGAGAACCAAAATATTGACGTTCTCGGTCAGGCTCAGCACATGGTCGAGGCCGCCGAAGCCGATATCGTAGGCCCAGCCGTCGCCGCCGATCAGCCAGATCGATTTTTCCACCAGCGCGTCGGCGTCGGTCAGCAGCTCCTGCGCTCCCTCAACGCCGGCCAGCGCGCGGCGCAGCTCCGCCACCTGCTCACGGCGGACGTCAGGCGCGGCCTCAGCCTGCAGGGCAGCGTTCAGCTCCGCCGGGATCGCATCGGCAAACTGCGCTAGCAGGCGCATCACCCGCTGACGATGCTGGTCCACGGAGAGGCGGAAGCCGAGACCAAATTCGGCGTTATCTTCAAACAACGAGTTGGCCCACGCCGGACCGCGCCCGTTGGCGTCGGTGGTATACGGCGTTGACGGCAGGTTACCGCCGTAAATCGACGAACAGCCGGTGGCGTTGGCGATCAGCATCCGGTCGCCGTACAGCTGGGTCAGCAGCTTGATGTAAGGCGTTTCGCCGCAGCCGGAGCAGGCGCCGGAGTACTCAAACAGCGGGCTTATCAGCTGAGAGGTACGAATATCAATACGCTCCAGCGCGCTGCGGTCGATCTCCGGCAGCTTGAGGAAGAAGTCGTAATTGACCTTCTCCTCCTCAACGTGCTCAAGGCGCGACATCATATTGATGGCCTTGATCTCCGGGTTCTGCCGGTCTTTAGCCGGGCAAACCTCAACGCACAGATTGCAGCCGGTACAATCTTCCGGCGCCACCTGCAGCACGTATTTCTGTCCGCGCATATCGCGGGATTTCACATCCAGCGAATGCAGGCTGGCCGGGGCCGTTTCCATCGCCTCCGGGGAGATAACCTTAGCGCGGATTGCCGAGTGCGGGCAGGCCGCGACGCAGTGGTTGCACTGGGTACACAGCTCCTCTTTCCAGATAGGGATCTCTTCGGCGATATTGCGTTTTTCCCAACGGGTGGTGCCCATCGGCCAGGTGCCGTCCGGCGGCAGGGCGGAGACCGGCAGCGCATCGCCGAGTCCGGCCAGCATGGCGGCGGTGACGGTTTTGACAAAGTCCGGCGCTGAATCGGAAACCACCGGCGGGCGGTTCGGGCTGGCGACGTTGACCTGCTGTAGCGGCACTTCGGCCAGCGACTCGCGGGCCAGCTCCAGCGCCTGCCAGTTGCGCTCAACCAGCTCCTGGCCTTTGCTGCCGTAGCTTTTGGCAATCGCCCCCTGCAGCTCGGCCAGCGCGCTGTCGCCCGGAAGAATTTGCGTCAGATGGAAGAACGCCATCTGCATCACGGTGTTGATACGCGCGCCGAGGCTGCATTCGCGGGCAATTTTGGCGGCGTTGACGACGTAAAAGCGCGCCCGCTTCTGGTTGAGCATCGCCTGCACTTCCTGCGGCAGACGGGACCACACCTCATCGGCGGCGTACGGCGTATTCAGCAGGAAAATCCCGCCGGGCTTCAGCCGCTCCACCATCTGGTATTTATCGATAAACTGCAGCTGATGGCAGCCGACGAAATCGGCCTGCGAGATCAGGTAGGAGGAGCGAATTGGCTTCTCGCTAACGCGCAGGTGCGAAACGGTCAGTCCGCCGGCCTTTTTCGAATCGTAGACGAAGTAGCCCTGCGAGAACCACGGCGTCGAATTGCCGATGATTTTGATGTTGTTCTTGGTGGCCGACACGCTGCCATCGCTGCCGAGGCCGTAGAACAGCGCTTCCAGCTTCGCCTCCGACGGCAGGGTATTTTCCCCCAGCGGCAGGGAGAGGTTGGTGACGTCGTCATAGATCCCGACGGTAAAGCGCGGTTTCGGTTGCGCCGCGCTCAGTTCGTTAAACACCGCCAGCACGCACTCCGGGCCGAACTCTTTTGACGACAGGCCGTAGCGACCGCCGATGGTGCGTGGCAGCGTTTCGCGTTCGCCGCGATTAAACGCTTCCGCCAGCGCGGTCATGACGTCGAGGTACAGCGGTTCAGCCTGGGCGCCGGGCTCTTTGGTGCGGTCCAGCACGGCGACGGAGCGCACGCTTGCCGGCAGGGCCTCCAGCAGATGGGCGGCGGAGAAGGGGCGATAGAGGCGCACTTTCAGCACGCCGACTTTTTCGCCGCGGCTGAGCAGTTCATCCACCACTTCTTCGCAGGTGCCGATGGCGGAACCCATCACCACGATCGCCCGTTCGGCCTGCGGATGACCGTAGAATTCGAACGGCTTATAGCAGCGGCCGGTGGCGGTCGCGAAATCGTCCATTGCCGTTGCGACATGCTCGTAGACCGCGTCGTACCACGGGTTGGTGGCCTCACGGGACTGGAAATAGGTATCCGGGTTGGCGGAGGTTCCGCGAATTACCGGATGTTCGGGATTCAGCGCGCGCAGGCGATGGGCGTCGATTTCATTCTGCGGCAGCAGGCTGCGGATGGTGTCATCCGCCAGCGGCGCGATTTTGTTGATTTCGTGCGAGGTGCGGAAGCCGTCAAAGAAATGAATGAACGGCACCCGGCTTTTGAGGGTCGCAATATGGGATATCAGGGCGAAATCCTGCGCCTCCTGGACGTTGCTGGCGCAGAGCATCGCGCAGCCGGTCTGCCGCACGGCCATTACGTCCGAGTGATCGCCGAAAATGGAGAGCGCATGGGTGGCGACGGTACGCGCGGCGACGTGCAGGACAAACGGCATCAGCTGACCGGCCAGTTTGTACAGCGTCGGGATCATCAGCAGCAGACCCTGCGAGGAGGTAAAGGAGGTCGAGAGGGCGCCGGTTTGTAGCGCCCCGTGCACGGCGCCGATAGCCCCGGCTTCCGACTGCATTTCGACCACCCGAGGTACGTCGCCCCAGATGTTTTTTAGCCCGTTACCGGCCCAGGCGTCGGCCTGCTCGGCCATCGTTGAGCTGGGGGTAATCGGGTAAATGGCGATAACTTCACTGGTGCGGAACGCGACAGAAGCGGCCGCGCCATTACCGTCGATAGTAATCATAAAAAGAGACCCTAACATTGCGCAAACAAAAAAGAAGGGACCCGCAAAACGGCGGCGGATCCTGTAATTATATGTAGTGAGTATAGGGGCTTTCGCTATGCCCTTGAAGTTGTGCGCCTTTCGAGTGCACAAATTGATCCATAAGCTTCCCCCCGCCGGCGGGCCGGGCGAGGAGACGCGGTGGTCGCTATCCTGCTGATTATTATCCCGTTAGCATAAATGCTCCGGGCGCAAGGAGGCTAAAGCGCCAGCGCTGCGCGGAAACCGGCTCCTGGGCCGGACATCGAAGAGCGGCGTGCCTGCGGCTGGCAAAGGCGTCGCTGGCGGAATAACTTTCCAGCGATAATTTTTGCTTCCGCAGGCGGCGCGGCGGCGGCTTATCCGCAGAAACTGGCGTGCCATCTTGCGCAAAATCGGCGATCCGCCGGGAAATTTGCTAGAAAATGTTAATGAGGCGCATAAATACGTACTTCGCCTCTCGACGCCGGGCGCCGGGCTGCCTATTATTCTTGGGTTTGTTTATTTTAAGATGTTTCTGAGGGGAGAGACGATGCGAGCTGCGTTTTTAGTTGGGTGTGCCGCGTTATTACTGTCGGCCTGCAGTAGTGAACCCGTTCAGCAGGCGACGGCGGCCCACGTATCACCGGGCATGCGCGCGGCGATGAGCAGTACCGGCCAGGCAAACTGCGCGATGATTGGCGGTTCGCTGTCGGTGGCGCGTCAGCTGGACGGCTCGGCGATAGGAATGTGCGCGTTGCCTAACGGCAAGCGCTGCAGCGAGCAGGCGCTGGCCGGCGGCAGACTGCGGTAACTACTAAGCATCGGCCTCTGCGGGCATCGTGAATCACCCTCTTGCCCGCTGCGCGCCGCCGCCGATGGCGCCAGCCCGTCCGTAGAATTAGTGAACCAGGTCGGCGAGCTTATACACCAGCGTCCGATCGGCGGTCGCCAGCGTCAGCTGATTTTCGGTAAGATCGACCTGCGCCCCGTCGCGCAGCATTTTGCCGAGCGTAGCGTCCAGCTCGTTAAGCTGCGGGTCAGCGCACAGCATCCGGGTCATCGTCAGACTCCTTGACCTTCAGACTCGCCATCCGAGACCTTGCCTTCGCCGCTAAAGCGGTTGCACATATTGCCCGAGACGAACGTCTTCTCGCCAAAGCTCAGCTCCAGCGGCTTCGTGCCGTCCTTGAGCGGCTGACCGTCGACGCTGGTCAGGATAAATCGATGGTGCTGAAGCTGCTCCGCGCCGGTGGACACCTTGCTGTTATATACGCAGCCGGAAAGCAGCACTCCTGCCGCCAGCAGCGCAGCAAACTTATTCATTTTTACTCCAGAAATATTTCGTATCTTTGAGGTAGGCAGAGTGTAACTGTACTGCAGGCAATTTCTGTGGGGCTTATCTGAATGTGCCCCCCGCGGCGGGAGGGCACAAAAGGGGAAGGATCTTAGACCAGCGCGTTAGCGCAGGTTTCACCGGCGTCAACCTGGCGCAGGTTGTCGAGGGTGGTTTGTGAAATACTGATTAACGCCTCGGCGGTGAGGAACGCCTGATGCCCGGTGAACAGTACGTTATGGCAGGCCGAGAGGCGGCGGAACACGTCATCCTGAATCACGTCGTTGGATTTATCTTCGAAGAACAGATCGCGCTCGTTCTCATAGACGTCCATCCCCAGCGCGCCGATTTTCTGATGCTTCAGGGCGTCGATAGCCGCCTGCGAATCAATCAACGCGCCGCGGCTGGTGTTGATGATCATCACGCCATCCTTCATCCGATCGAATGCCGCATGGTTCAGCAGATGATAGTTCTCATCGGTCAGCGGGCAGTGCAAAGAGATCACGTCCGACTGCGCGTACAGCGTCTGCAGATCAACGTACTCGACGCCGAGATCCAGCGCGGCGGCGCTTGGGTATGGATCGAACGCCAGCAGGCGCATGCCAAATCCTTTGAGGATCCGCAGGGCCGCCACGCCGATTTTCCCGGTACCGATCACGCCGGCGGTTTTACCGTACATGGTGAAGCCGGTTAAGCCTTCGAGGGAGAAGTTAGCATCGCGGGTACGCTGATAGGCGCGGTGAATGCGGCGGTTCAGCGACATCATCATGCCGATGGCGTGCTCGGCGACCGCTTCCGGCGAATAGGCCGGCACGCGCACCACCCGCAGGCCCAGCTCTTTGGCCGCATCCAGATCGACGTTATTAAAGCCGGCGCAGCGCAGGGCGATGTACTTCACGCCGTGCGCCTTCAGCTCTTCCAGCACCGGGCGGCTGCCGTCGTCGTTAACGAAAATGCACACCGCCTCGCAGCCGTTGGCCGTTTTCGCGGTTTTTTCGGTTAACAGGAAATCGAAGAACTCGAGTTCAAAGCCGTATGTATCATTAACATGCTGAAGGTACTTTTTATCGTACTGCTTTGTACTATAAACAGCGATTTTCATAAGACTTTTCTCCAGTGATTATACCGTCACGGTAGCATATTTAAAATAATCGTACAATTATTAAAAAATAGTTTAAATGCCAGGTTATAATCATAATTCTAGAGTATATCTCTGCGTCGAGGTATCGCTTTAAAACCTAATGAGTTTTTACTCGAGGCTGAAGCTAAGGGCGCCCGGTGCCAGCAGCATCAGCGGCCACAGCAGTCCGGAACTGACGTTGGCGAGCTGAAAGCGCCAGAAGGAGGCGCCGCTGGCCCCGCTGGCGAGCGGAAGGGTGGCGCGCAGCGGAGAGATAAAGCGGCTGAAAAATACCGCCCAGGCGCCGTGGCGGCGCAAAAAACGCCGGCTGCGGGCTAGGTGCCCGGCGCTAAGCCAGCGCAGGCGGTGGAGATGGCGCCGGTAGCGGCGTCCTGCCAGCCAGGAGAGCCAGAATCCGCCGATTGCTCCGAGTCCGGCGCTGAGCCACATTAGCAAAAAATGCCCGAGGCTGGCGGAGGCGAAGGCGCCGAGCAGCAGCAGGCCCGACGTGCCGGGCACCAGCAGCGAGACGATGGCGCAGGATTTACTGAACGTCAGCAGGAACGCCAGCAGCAGCAGTAGCGCATAGTGGCTCTGTGCCGACTCAATCAGCGAGTAGATAAACGCCACGTTTCCCCTCCGGCCTGCTCTGATGACGGATAGCCAGTGTGGCAGGCGCTGGTTAAATGAAGGCTAAATCAGCGGCGGGTCAAAAATCGCCGCAATGATGGCGGCGTAGCGGCTATTCTTAGGCAGGACGCAAACTTTAACTCACTGGTCGAACGTGCCACAATAAGCGCTACATTCGGCATATACTATTGTTGATTCAGGATATTAAGCGCCCATGAAGGGTAAATATAAAGCCGCTATCGCGCTGGTGTTAGCACTCCTTTTGCTGCCGCTGGCCCTGCTGTCTACGCTGACCCACTGGGTGCCGACCCTCGCCGGGATCTGGCTTCCTGAGGGGACCCGGATCTCGCTGAGCGATAGCCCGCGCCTGACGCGTACCGCGCTGCGTATCCCCGATTTGCGCTACCTGGTCGGCGACTGCGAGCTGGCAAGGATCGGCAATGCCGAACTTTCCCATCCCAGCCGCTGGCGGCTGCATCTCGATGAGCTGGATATCAACAGCGTCTGCCTGAGCAAACTCCCGGAGAGTGAACCCGCGCCCGGCGCGCCGCGTACCCTGGCGGAGTGGCAATCCATGCTGCCCTATAGCTGGCTGACCATCGAAAATCTGCGCCTGTCGCCGTGGGAAAAATGGCGGGGGCGGCTGGTGATGTCGCTGACGCCGACGCAGCAGGATATCGGCTACAGCGGGCCGGAAGTCAGCGTGCAGGCCCGCCTGCGCGGTCAGGTGCTGACCGTCAGCGACTTCTCGGCGCGGCTGGTTGAGGGCCAGGCGCCGGTCAGGCTGGTCGGCGAGTTCCATATGCCGCTGGTGCCGGACGGTTTGCCGGTTGACGGCCATCTGCTGAGCACCTTCGAATTTCCGCAGGAGCCGGGGCTGGTTGACGCCGAGCTGGAGTGGCAGAAAAACCGCGGGCAGCTGCTGGTGACGCCGCGGGGCGAGGTGCAGCCGATGCTCGACCTGCCGTGGGAAATTACCCCTGAACGCATTGCGATTAGCGACGGCCGCTGGAGCACCGAATATGCCGGCTATCCGCTGAGCGGCCGCGTGGCGCTGGCGGTCGACGACTGGCAGCAGGGAACCGAGAATATGCAGGTCAGCGGGCGCCTGAACGTGCTGACCCAGGGGGAGGCCGGTAAGGGCAACGCGGTTCTCAACGTGGGGCCCGGTAAGCTCAGCATGGATAGCAGCGATATGCCGCTGCGGCTAACCGGCGAGGCGAAGCTCGGGGATCTTATCGTCTACGCCGCGCTGCCGGCCAGGCTGAGCGGCCCGCTGACTCTGCCGGAGCTGACTCTCCACCCCGGCGCGCTGCTGCGTTCGCGCGGGCGGGTGATTGATTCCCTGAATATCGATGAAATACGCCTGCCGCTGGCGGGGGTCAAGGTCACCCGCCAGGGCGTCGACGGCCGGCTGCAGGCGATTCTGCGCGCCCACGAGCAGGAGATGGGCGACTTCACGTTGCATCTTGACGGCAAGGCCGACAACTTTATGCCCGATAGCGGCCGCTGGCAGTGGCGCTACTGGGGCGACGGCCACTTCACGCCGATGCAGGCGCGTTGGGACGTGAAGGGCGCGGGAGAGTGGGTGGACAGCGCCATCATCCTGAACAGCCTGTCCACCGGCTTTGATAAGCTGCAGCACGGCACCATGCTGGTCAGCTCCCCGCGGCTGACCCTGGAACAGCCGATCCACTGGCTGCGCGACGAACAGCATCCGAAGCTGACCGGCGCACTGTCGCTGGATGCCGGCAAAACCAGCTTTAGCAGCGGCAGCGAACTGCCGCCCTCGACGCTGAAATTTAGCCTCAACGGGCGCGACCCGACCTGGTTCCAGTTTAACGGTTCGCTGCACGCCGATAAAATCGGCCCCGTGCGGCTGGCCGGCCGCTGGGACGGCGAGCGTCTGCGCGGCCAGGCGTGGTGGCCGAAGCAGTCGTTGACCGTCTTCCAGCCGCTGCTGCCGCCGGAGTGGAAAATGAACCTGCGCGCCGGGTCGCTGTACGCCCAGGTGGCCTTCTCCGCCGCCGCCGATCAGGGCTTTGAAGCCGGCGGCCACGGGGTATTGAAAGACGGTAGCGCCTGGATGCCGGATAATCAGATCAACGGCGTCGATTTCGTGCTGCCGTTTCGCTTCAGCCAGGGGACCTGGCAGCTTGGCACCCGGCGGCCGGTTTCGCTGCGTATCGGCGAAATAGTCAATCAGGTGACGGCGCGGAATCTCACCGCCGACCTGCAGGGCTCATACCCGTGGAGCGAAAGCAATCCGCTACAGCTAAGTAACGTCAGCGTCGATATTCTCGGCGGCCAGCTGACCATGCAGCAGCTGCGCATGCCGCAGCGCGATCCGGCGCTGCTGCGCCTGCGGCACATCTCCAGCAGCGAGCTGGTGAGCGCGGTGAATATTAAACAGTTCGCCATGTCCGGGGCCTTTAACGGCGCGCTGCCGCTGTGGCTGGATAATGATAAATGGATAATTAAAGACGGCTGGTTGAATAACCCCGGCCCGATGACCCTGCGGCTCGACCAGGATATGGCCGATGCGATGGTCAAAGATAATATTTCGGCGGGCGCGGCGATTAACTGGCTGCGCTATATGGAGATCGCCCGTTCGTGGACGCGGATTAACCTCGATAATCTCGGCGTCCTGACGCTGCAGGCGACGATTAGCGGCACCAGCCGCGTCGGGGAGAGAAGTAATACGGTGCACCTCAACTACTCTCATGAAGAGAACATTTTTGATCTGTGGCGCAGCCTGCGCTTCGGCGACAACCTGCAGGCATGGCTTGAACAGAACGCGGCGCTTCCCGCCCGGCGCTGTAAGGATAAGCAACACTGTACGCCTGCAGGGACAGGCGCTAAGGAACAACGATGATAAAACTGCTAACGATGCTGCTGGCAACGACGATACTGCTGACGGGCTGTACGCCGCGGATTGAGATTGCGGCATCGAAGGAGCCGATCACCATCAATATGAATGTCAAAATTGAACATGAGATTCATATTAAAGTGGATAAGGACGTCGAGGATCTGCTCAAGTCGCGTAGCGATCTATTCTGAGGTGGCGATGAGAAAACGACTGTTGACAACCGCCCTGGCGCTGGCGCTCTTTAGCACCTCGGCGATGGCCCTGACGCTCGGCGAGGCGCGGGAGCAGGGACGGGTGGGCGAAACGCAGAGCGGCTATCTTGCGCCGCTGCGCCAGGATCGGGAGACCCTGGATCTGGTGAAGCAGATCAACGCCGCGCGCAGCGAAGGCTATCAGCGGCTGGCGGATGATAACAACCTGCCGGTTGATGAGGTGGCGAAAATGGCCGGCCAGAAGCTGGTCGCCCGGGCGCAGCCGGGTGAATACGTGCAGGGCCTGAACGGCAAATGGCTGCGTAAATAATCAACGGCAGCGCTTGCGATACTCTCCCGGCGAAACGCCGAAGCGCTGCTTAAAGGCGGTCGAGAAGTGGCTGTGGTCGCTAAAGCCCCAGCTGTAGCCGATCCCCGCCAGCTTTTCATCATCGTGGGCGTTGCTCAGCGCCCGGGCGCACAGATCCAGACGCCGGTTCTTAATATACTGGGCCACCACCAGCCCCTTATCGGCGAACAGCCGGTAGAGGCTGCGTACCGACATCCCGGTTTCGCTGGCCAGCCACTCCGGGCGCAGATGCTCCGCCTGAATCGACTCATCAATCAAAGCCATAATTTTCTGAAACTGCTTCTCCCGGCGCGACGGCTGGGCGTCGTGATGGTGCAGCATCGGGCGCAGCAGGCAGACGATGGCCTCCAGCGCGGCCTCGCTCTCGCTCTGCGAAAGCGCCGGGCTGCTCATGCTTTCGTGCAGCAGGCGCTGACTTAGCTGCACCATCGGCTGGGATTTCTCCAGCCGGGTGACGACGCGGATTTCGCTCCCGCACAGACTGCTGCTCCAGCAGCTGGCGGGGCAGCAGCAGCGATGCCTGGCGCGACGTTTGCTGCCAGAAAATGGAGCAGGGGCGGGAGGCATCGATCAGGGTAATATCGCCCGTTTCCAGCACCACCTGGCGATCGTCCTGCTCAATGGCCGCCTGGCCGGAGAGCTGGAACACGGTATAAAACCAGGCATCGTTATCGCGCTTGATTTCGTTGCGGGTGCGGTACAGATTGACGCCGCGCGCGGTGACGGTGCTGACCTTGAGATTGCCGGCATAGCTGGCGTCTATCTCCCCGTGAAAATCGCTGTCCAGCGGGCGTGCGGCAAAGTGTCCGCAGACCTGATTGATTTTCGCCAACCAGCGCTGGTAGTCCTGTCCGTTATCTGCCGCCGCCATAGCTCATCTCTTGTAATAATAATGTTTTCGTATTGTTGCATTTACGCTGCGTCAAACAAGGGCGAAGCGCGGAGTATATGAAAGAACTATTACCTGAGGCACATTTTTGCCCGCGCAATATGCCTAATTGCGGCGGCTGTCACAGCGGCAAAAACGAATGTCACAGAGAAAAAAGCGCGAACCCTGAGCGCGTCGTAGACTGAATTCACGATCCGTAAGGAATAAGGAAGCGATATGTCCACAGCACAGGTAGCGCTGCTTGCCAGCGTACAGCAGTTTTTAGACCGGCAGCATGGCGTGTATATCGACGGCAGCCAGCAGGCGGCGCAGAGCGATAAGCGGCTGACCGTCTGGAACCCGGCGACCGGAGAGGCCATCGCCAGCACGGCGGATGCCGGCGCCGCGGACGTCGACCGCGCCGTGATGTCGGCGTGGCGAGCGTTTGTCTCCCGCAGCTGGGCCGGACGCACCCCGGCCGATCGTGAACGTATTTTGCTGCGCTTTGCCGACCTGGTGGAGCAGCACGGCGAGGAGCTGGCGCAGCTGGAGACGCTCGAACAGGGAAAATCGATTAACATCTCTCGAGCCTTTGAAGTCGGCTGCACGCTGAACTGGATGCGCTATACCGCCGGGCTGACCACCAAGATCAGCGGCCGCACGCTGGACGTGTCGATTCCGTTCCCGCAGGGCGCGCGCTATCAGGCGTGGACCCGCAAGGAGCCGGTCGGGGTGGTGGCGGGGATCGTGCCATGGAACTTCCCGCTGATGATCGGCATGTGGAAGGTGATGCCGGCGCTGGCGGCAGGCTGCTCGATCGTGATTAAGCCCTCGGAAACGACGCCGTTGACCCTGCTGCGCGTGGCGGAGCTGGCGAGCGAAGCTGGCGTGCCGGACGGCGTATTTAACGTGGTTACCGGGCGCGGGGCGGAGTGCGGCGCGGCGTTAACCTCGCATCCGCAGGTGGCAAAGGTGAGCTTTACCGGTTCGACGGCAACCGGCAAACAGATTGCCCGCGTGGCCGCCGACCGGCTGACCCGCGTCACGCTTGAGCTGGGCGGCAAAAACCCGGCCATTGTCCTGAAAGACGCTAACCCGGAGTGGGTGATTGAAGGGCTGATGACCGGCAGCTTCCTCAATCAGGGGCAGGTGTGCGCCGCCAGCTCGCGGATCTATATTGAAGCGCCGCTGTTCGATACCCTGGCAAGCGGCTTTGAGCAGGCGGTGAAGTCGCTGCAGGTCGGCCCCGGAATGCTGGAATCCACCCACATCAACCCGGTGGTCTCCCGGGCGCACTGCGATAAAGTCGCCGCCTATCTCGATCAGGCGCGGCAGCAGAACGCCGAGCTGATTACCGGCAGCAGCGGGCCGGACGAAAAGGGCTACTATATTGCGCCGACGCTGGTGATTAATCCCGATGCCGGGCTGCGCCTCAGCAGAGAGGAGGTCTTTGGTCCGGTGGTGAACCTGGTACGCGTCGCCGACGGTGAAGAGGCGCTGCGTCTCGCCAACGACAGCGACTTTGGCCTGACGGCCAGCGTCTGGACCGGCGATTTGAGCCGCGCGCTGAGCTACACCGAACGCCTGCAGGCGGGCACGGTATGGGTCAACAGCCATACGCTTATCGACGCCAACCTGCCGTTTGGCGGCATGAAGCAGTCCGGCACCGGGCGCGACTTTGGCCCGGACTGGCTGGACGACTGGTGCGAAACGAAATCGGTCTGCGTGCGCTATTAGCCGCTGAGCCCGGCGTCTGAGGTGCGGCCGCTCACCCCGGCGGCGTTTTTATACGCCTGAGCCAACGACGCCCGGCAGATGTACGATAACAATCGTTGTCTCCCTGCCCCTCAGCCGCCAAACCGGCCGCCAATAACCGTTTTCTGCGGACCGGGACTTGCTGAAGGCGATGATTTATCGCTACTGTTTGTTTTCCTTCCCGCCGTCAGAGCGGGGACTGACTCAACAGGAGGCGATCGTCATGTCGAAAGAACCTGCAGTTGCGCTGATAGGCCCCGGCGCCATCGGTACTACCATCGCGGCGGCGCTGCATGAGGTCGGGCGCACGCCGGTGGTTTGCGGCCGTACCGCCCATCCGCAGCTATCGCTGCGCTTTGAGGGCGGACAGATTAGCGTTCCCGGACCGGTGCTGGCCGATCCGGCGGCTATTGCGCGGCCGTTCGACCTGGTTTTTGTGGCTGTGAAGGCGACGCAGATTGACGGCATTGCCGCGTGGCTGACGGCGCTATGCGATAAAAATACCCTGGTTTGCGTGCTGCAAAACGGCGTTGAACAGCAGGAGCAGTTTGCCGCCAGGGTGGCGGGCGCCGCGGTGCTGCCGGCGGTGGTGTGGTTCCCGGCGCTGCGCGAAGCGGGTACATCCGTCTGGCTGCGCGCGGCCCCGAGGCTGACGCTGCCCGACACCGCCCAGGCCAGGCGGGTGCAGGAAGCGCTGCGCGGGACCCGTTGTTCCGTGGATCTGGCCGCTGATTTCACCAGCGTGGCGTGGCGCAAGTTGCTGCAGAACGCCGTCGCCGGCCTGATGGTGCTGGCGGGGCGTCGCGCCGGCATGTTTTCCCGGGAGGATATTACCGCCGTGGCCTTAGCCTATTTGCGCGAGTGCCTGAGCGTCGCGCGCGCCGAGGGCGCCATATTAAGCGATAGCGTGCCGCAGGAGATCGTCGAGGTCTTTCAGCGCGCGCCCGCCGATCTGAGTACCTCTATTCTTGTCGACCGCGAGGCCGGGCTGCCGCTGGAGTGGGATATTCGCAACGGCGTGGTGCAGCGGCGCGGGCGCAAGCACGGCATCCCGACGCCGCTGAGCGATCTGATCGTCCCGCTGCTGGCCGCCGCCAGCGACGGGCCGGGCTGATAGATATCCGGCCGTTACAGAGGTCGGCTAACGATGCAATTCATATAAAATAGATTATATATTCTATAAAATAGATAATTTCATTTATATGTCCACGCCGATTAAGGTGAACGCCTCTCTCTTACTGGAGGCGTTTATGCCACTCGTTATCTATATCTTTACCATTAGCGCGTTCGCGCTGGGGTTAGCTGAATTTGTGCCAATTGGCCTGACGGACGTGATCGCCCACGGTCTGGGCATCAGCGTCGAACAGAGCGGCGGGGCGGTAACGACCTACGCGCTGGGCGCGACTATTGCCGCGCCAATACTCACCGCGCTCACGGCGTCCTGGAGCCGTAAAAACGTTATGCTGGTGACCGCCGTGGTATTTACGCTCGGCAGCGTAGTTGCCGCCTTTGCCGGGAATCTCGCGTGGTTGCTGAGCGCCCGGTTCGTGGCGGGACTCGGGCATGGTCTCTTTCTTGCCGTGGCGTCCAGCACCGCCGCGCGTTTAGCTGGGCCACAAAAAGCGGGAAGTGCGGTGGCCGTGGTTTTCGCTGGCTTTACGCTGGCGATGGCGATAGGCGTGCCGCTGAGTACCGTTCTGGCTGAGCTCGTGTCGTGGCGTTACGTTATGGCGGCAATCGGTCTCTTCGGAGCAATCGGCTTCTTCGGCCTGTTGTTCGGCATGAAGAATGCGCTTGCTACGCCCAAAAACGATCGGGGGACGACGATTTTCGCTAGCCTTGCGGCGCTGGTTAACCCGGCTCTGCTATCGGGAGCGCTGGTCACTGCGCTGGCCTACGGAGGCTCGTTTACGGCCTACACCTATATTGCCCCGGTACTGACCTCTCTTACCGGCGTCACAACGGCGACGATTAGCCTGTTTATGCTGATTTACGGCGTAATGGCGGCGTTGGGCAATATCCTCGGCGGCAATATGACCGATACGCTGGGGGTTAATCGGGCTTCGGGGTGTATTGTGCTGGGGATCGTTATTGTGACCGCAGGAGTCTGGCTGTTCAGCTCATCGCCGTGGATAATGGGGGGGCTGATTGCGCTGCTCGGCATGCTCACTTTCGCCGCCGTTCCGGCACTGCAGGCACGGCTGATCGGCGTAGCGCAGCTGCATGTACCGCATGCGCACGGGGTGGCCGCCGGGCTGAACATTGCCGGCTTTAATTCAGGAATTGCGCTTGGCTCCGTATTAGGCTGTGTGACCATTGCCCGCGTCGGAATTAGCTATGTGGGGATAGCCGGAGCGATGCTGTCGTTGTTGGGATTAGGCTTGCTGCTGTGGCAAATTAGCCGTCGCCGCCTTGGCGGTTCAGCCAAGGATGCGGTAGCCTGAAGGGCCGATAGTCTGAGAGCAAATCTGTATGAGCCACCTGACCCACCTGAGGACATTTCTTGAAGCATACCGAAGCGGCTCCTTTTCACGCGCCGCCGAGGAGTTGGGAATAACCCAGCCCGCGGCTTCGCAGCACATACAGGCGCTGGAATCTCTGGTCGGCAAACCGCTTTTTGTTCGCCAGGCTCGGGGAGTGGTGGCGACGGCTGCGGCCGAGGAGCTGGCACGCTCGGTGGCGCCCTTTATTGATGGCATAGAGGCCAAAATTGCCGGCTATCGCTCGCAGGCTGATGCTGGTGGTACGGTCTTTTTTGTCGGTTCTTCGGACTTTGTCTACTATCGTTTTTCATCTACCCTGTCCCGCTTGATTCAGGCGGGGTATCGGGTGCGTTTTACCATTGGCGACAGGTCGCGAATTTACGCGATGCTGGAGGATGAAAGCGTCGATTTTGCGATTACCGCCAGCATCCCCGATGAGAAAAACTATCGTTATTTTCTGCTGCACAGCGAAAGAATGCTGCTGGTTCACAGCCCGGCGTTAAGCGAGCAGATTGGCCGCAACCCGACGGCGCAAGCGCTGAGCCAGCTGCCGTTAATCGCCTTTGATGAAGAGCTGCCGTTGATAAGAACGCTATGGCATCAGATGTTTCAGACTCAACCGTCGGTTCAGGCCGCGTTAACGGTGGCCGATATGCGAATTATTCGTCAGATGGTGATTGAGGGGCAGGGCTGGAGCGTCTTACCGGACTATCACTGCGCAGAGGCGTTAGCTCAAGGACGGCTGGTTTCGCCAACGCTGCCGGAGGTTTCACCTGGCAGCCATCTCTACCTCGTCTGGCATCATAGAAAAGAGAACCCGCGCTTGAACCGCATTAAGGATCTGATTGCCGCTGATTTGGTCGTCCCCGCTCGCCACACTCTCGACGGGTAGGCCAGTGCGCAAACTCTGCTATCATCCCGCTTTTATCGTGCCGTGCTGAACATGCTAAACCACGCTATCTGCTATCAACGTTACGGGCCGCCGGAGCGCGTGCTGGCCCTGCACACGCAGTCTCTGCCGCCGCTGGCGGCGGGGAAAGTGCGCGTGCAAATGCGCTATGCGCCGCTTAACCCTTCCGATCTCATCCCCGTCACCGGCGCCTATCGCCACCGCACGACGCTTCCCGCCGTGGCCGGCTATGAAGGCGTTGGCGTGGTGGTTGCCGCATCGCCGGGCTCGGGCGTAGCGCCCGGCCAGCGCGTGCTGCCGCTGCGCGGCGAAGGAACCTGGCAGAGCTATCTCGATATCGCCGGCCAGTGGCTGGTGCCGGTGCCGGACGAGATTGACGATCGGCTGGCCGCGCGGGGCTATATCAATCCCCTGACCGCGCTGCTGATGCTCAGGCGCTGGCCGGTGGCGGGGAAAAATATCGTCCTGACCGCCGCCTCCTCATCCGGCGCCAGCCTGTTGGCCCAGTGGGCGCTGCGGATGGGCGCGCGCTCGGTGTGCGGGGTGATCCGTTCGCCGCAGCATCGCCACGGGCTGGAGCTGCAGGGGGTTTATCCGCTGATGACGACGGATCGCGACATGCTTGGGCAGGTACTCCAGCAGACCGATCTGCTGTTTGATGCGGTGGGCGGCGAGTCGTCCAGCGAGATGCTGGCCATGCTGCCGCCATCTTCGACGCTGATCTCCTGGGGCCTGCATTCCGGCGCGCCGCTGAGGCAATCGCGCTACGGCGCGCGGGTGAGTAAATTCCATCTGCGCGAGGCGCTGCCGCCGCTGGACGTCGGCGGGTGGCGGGCGGCGTTTAGCGACATCTGGCGGCTGTTGCCGCACACCACCTTGCCCGCGGCGCAGGTGCTGCCTTTCCGGCGCTGGCGGGAGGCCATCGTCGCCAGCGAGCGGCAGGGAAGCGCGCGCAAAATTCTGCTCGATTTCAGCGAGCCCGGCGAAGCCTGAGACGAAAAACGCCGCCGGAGAGAGCTCCGGCGGCGTCAGTTCATAACGCTTTGCCTGGGGTGGTTACTTCTTCTTCTCGCCGAGGGTTGGGGTTTCGTCGAAGAAGTTCCACGGTTTCAGCAGCGCGTGGGCCCACTCGGTTGGCATAATCGGCCACTCTTCAGCGCGCGCCACGTGGGTGGTGCCGGTGGTGATCCACACCACGTCGTCGTGGTTGTCCAGCGACTCGTTATCTTTCGCGTACTGGCCAAGACCGGTATCGTGAGTCGAGCGGTTGGGATATTTGCCTTCCGGGTAGCGCTCTTCCTGATGATAGCGGGTGACCCACAGCTGCTTATCCATAAAGCTCAGACGATGATAAATCCACTCGTCGGGGGCAAACTTGGCGCCGGTCGCCACCGGATGCGTCCCGCCGGCGTAAGGGATTATCTGATACGACACCGGGTTGCCCATCCGGTTTTCCTTGCTGGTGTTGCTCAGCAGGCGGATCGTGCCCGGATCGAATTTCTGCGCCGCCGTCTGCTCCGTATCGATGGCGTACTGGTTAATCTGCATGGTGCTGGTACGCGGGCCGCCGGCGGTATTCGGCTTCACTTCCGGGTCCATCGCCACCAGGCTGTTATTCTCGCCGTCGACGTCGAGATCGAGACGGAAGTTGTAGATATGCTGGTGGGTGGTGCCGACGATATTATGGTCGATCAGCGTCCCGTAGCGGGTATCCTCTTTGGCGCTCGGATCGTGCATGGTCTTCGCCAGCACGCCCTTCACCGCCTCAATCCCGGTGGCGCCGGCGTCGATGCCGATGGTGCCGTTCTCGTGGAATACCCAGTCAAAGATATAGTCGTAGTTGCCGACGGTGCTGATCCAGCGTACCACCAGCTCGCGGCGCTCGGTGCTGACGTTGGGCTGGCCCATCTCCTGGTGCTTATACTCCGGCCCGGCATAGCGTTCAAAGATCGCCACGGCGCGCGGGATGGTGGTTGGCGTGCCGGTGTAGTCGGCGATGGTTTCATCCAGCAGCACCGCGTTGGCCGGGGCGTCTTTGCCTCGCACGATAGGCGAGGTCAGGGTGCCCATGCCGTAGTCGCCGGAGTCGAGATAGGCCTTAAAGTACCAGCCCACGTCCGGATCGCCGTACGGCACAATCATCCCGCCGAGGGAGCCTTCGTACATTACCTGGCGCTTTTTACTGTTGTCGTTATAGGTCACGGTGGACAAAATCGGCCCGACGCGCGAGTTCAGCCGCAGGTGGAAATCCCAGTTCTGCCAGTGGATCATGTCGCCGGTAATGGTGTAGTTTTTGCCTTCCGGTTCGCTGATATCCAGCGGCTTCACCGCCGGCGCCACGCGATCGCGGCCGTCGTAAGGGCGGGACTCCATTGGCACCGGGATCACCGGACCTTCCTCAATCTTGATGATTTTCTTCTGCTCAAGGTCGACCACCGCCACCAGGTTCTCAATCGGGTGCGCCCAGTAGTTACCGTCGCCGGTATCGAGGTAGCTCACCACTTTCAGCAGTCGGGCGTCCTGTTTCAGGCCATCTTTGCCGTCAAAGTAGCCGACGGTCAGCGGAGTAGTAATCACCTTTTTGGTGTCGGTGATGCCGTGCTTTTTCAGTACCGCGGCAAACTCATCGCTGGCGTTGATGATGTTTTGCACGCTGGCGAAGTCGTCGAGCAGCACCATGCCGTGGGCGTCTTTAATCGCTTTCCACGAAAGGATTTTTTTGTTCTGTAAATCGACCACGCTCTCGATAACGTGCTTACCGTCGAGCATCACCACGTCGGCGGTGCGCGGGGCGTCCACGGCGCTACCGTTCAGGGCGAAAGCCCACACCGCCGCCTTATCCGGCTCGTGCAGGGAAATTTCGGTGAAGCGCGTATTCGGCCGGAACTCCGGCGCCGCTTTGACGATGGTGACCGCTTCGCTGATTTCCGCCGAAGTTAAGGAGTTGAGCGGGTGGGGGCGTTTTTCAACCTGGAAGGTTTGATCGAGGCCGGACTGGAACACGTCGTTGATAAAGGTCTCGGAAACCCACGCTTTACCCTCTTTCATCACTACCGGAACCTGCAGGTTTAGCGGTTTGCCGTTAACGATGGCCGTTTTGGCGCCGGGCTTCACTTTGACATAGGCGCCGTCTTTGATCAGCGTAAACATTTGGGCATAGTCGTCCCACTGCACGTCGGCGCCAAACTCCTGCAGCGTCTTGTCCATCGGAACCATATGCGCTTCGCTACCGTGCGCCAGTACCGGCGTCTGCCAGGCGCAAAACAGGGCGACCGCCAGGGCCAAAGCCGTTTTACGCGGGGAAAGAATCGAGCCGTTTGCCATTGTGACCTCGTCTTATTGTTGTGTTGTGCCTTGCCGCTGCGAAAGTCGGCTTCAGTAGCACTAAGCTATCAGCGCAGGGCCATCGGGCGTTTGTTTGCTCTTGCCAGGTTGTTTGTCAGATTTGCCAGTTATGCCCCGGCAGGCGCTGCGGCCATGTTACGGGGCGATGGCGAAGTTGAGGTGCCGTCAGGCCGGGAAGTCGCCGCGCTGGCGGGCAACGAGGGTCAGAATGGAGTAAAGCGCCACCGGCTGCTGGTGCTGGTTAAATATCTCGACCGCCCACTCGACGACGCCGGTGGCCTGTTCTTCCGCCGTGCGCTGGCGCTTGACCGTTTTTCGCTTGCAGGTCAGGCGCACCTGGATGGTGTCTCCCGGCTTCACCGGCTCGATAAAGCGCAGATTTTCCATGCCGTAGTTGGCGATAACCGGCCCGACGCCGGCGTCAACGAACAGCCCGGCGGCCGCGGAGATCAGGAAATAACCGTGCACCACGCGCTCGCCGAAAATCGACTCGGCGGCGGCGATTTTATCCATATGAGCGTAGAAATGGTCGCCGCTCAGGCAGGCAAAGTTGACGATATCCGCCTCGGTCAGCGTGCGGCGCGGCGTCAGCAGGCTATCGCCGGGCTGGATCTCTTCGAAATATTTGCGGAACGGGTGAACGCGGTCTTCGGCCACCTGCGCGCCGCGCACCCACTGTCTGGAGATGGCGGCCAGCATGGTCGGGCTGCCCTGAACCGCCGTGCGCTGCATATAGTGTTTCACCGATCGCAGACCGCCGAGCTCCTCGCCGCCACCCGCGCGGCCCGGACCGCCGTGAACCAGCTGCGGCAGCGGCGAGCCGTGGCCGGTGGACTCGGCAGACGACTCTTCGTTCAGCACCTGAATACGGCCGTGGCAGCGGGCGGCGCCGAGAATAAATGCTCGCGCCAGCTCGCCGCTGGCGGTGACCAGCGTCCCTGCCAGGCTGCCTTCACCCGCCCGGGCGAGGGCCAGGGCGTGCTCGCGGTTTTGGTACGGCATCAGGGTCGCCACCGGGCCGAAGGCTTCGATGGCGTGCACCGCCGGGGTTTCATCCGGCTGCGGGCAGAACAGCAGCGTCGGCGGGGAAAAGGCCCCGGCGGCGCTGAGGTCCGCCCGGCCGCCGAGGAGGATTTCGCAGCCGGCCGCAATCAGCTTATTGACGTTCTCCTGCACGTCCCGGCGCTGATCGCTATTCACCAGCGCGCCCATCTTGACGCCATCCTGCGCCGGATCGCCAACCACCACCTTCTGCAGGCGGGCGATCAGCGCCTCGCTTACCGCGCTGACCTGCGCCTGCGGCACGATGATCCGGCGGATAGCGGTACATTTCTGCCCGGCTTTGGCGGTCATTTCGCGCACCACTTCGCGAATAAACAGCGCGAACTCCGGCCGCTCCGGGGTGACGTCATCCCCCAGCACGCAGCAGTTCAGCGAGTCGGCCTCCATGGTGAAGGGAATCGATTTCGCCACCAGGTTCGGATGCACGCGCAGTCTGCTGGCCGGTGGCGGCGGAGCCGGTGAAGGTCACCACGTCCTGGCTGTCGAGATGGTCGAGCAGATCCCCCGCGCCGCCGCAAATCAGGCTGATGGCGCCTTCCGGCACCAGTCCGCTTTCAACGATGGATTTCACCATCGCCTGGGTCAGCTGAGCGGTGGCGGTGGCCGGTTTGACGATCGCCGGCATCCCGGCCAGCCACGTGGGCGCCAGCTTCTCCAGCATCCCCCAGCAGGGGAAGTTAAAGGCGTTGATGTGCACCGCCACGCCGGACTTCGAGGTCAGCACGTGGCGGGCGGCGAAGCCTCCCTGTTTTGATAGCGGAATCAGCTCATCTTCCGGCCACAGGTTATCGTCCGGCAGCTCCCGGCTGCCCAGCCCGGCGTAGGTAAACAGCGTGCCGATGCCGCCTTCGATATCGACCCAGCTGTCGGCGCGGGTCGCCCCGGTTTGTGCCGAAATGGCGTAAAAGTCGGCCTTATGATCCAGCAGGTGTTTGGCCACCGCTTTGAGCATCGCGCTGCGCTCAATAAAGGTCATGGCCTGCAGCGCTTTACCGCCGCGCTCGATGGCAAAGCGGCGCGCCTGCGCCATATCCAGCCCTTCGCTGGTGACGTCCCACAGCGCCTCGCCGCTGATGGCGTGGTGAATAGTACGGGTGCTGCCTCGGCCGGTCTGCCAGGCGCCGGATAAGTAGCTGGCTAACTGCTGCATCGCGAATCTCCAGATATGTTACGTGAAATATCTATAAATAGTTATTTTATGAATCATTAAATGCAAGTCTATATTTAATAATTTATTAACATTGTGATCGATGATGCCGTAAGAGTCGGATGTATATTGCTGTATTTACGCTGGTTACGGAATGTTTTGCGGCGATCGTCACAAAAAGAACAAACAAAATTTGTGGTTTTATTTAACCTGAGTGTAACTTTTATAAAAAAGTGATTCATAAAGATTGATTTGTTGAATTTACAGGAATCATAAAGGTGATGACGTGACAGAACAACAACGCTTTGACCAGCGCATCGCGCAGGATACGGCCATCGAACCGCAGGACTGGATGCCCGATGCCTATCGCCAGACGCTGATCCGCCAGATTGGCCAGCATGCACACTCCGAAATCGTCGGCATGCTGCCGGAAGGGAACTGGATCACCCGCGCGCCGACGCTGCGCCGCAAGGCGATCCTGCTGGCAAAAGTGCAGGATGAGGCCGGCCACGGCCTCTATTTATATAGCGCGGCGGAAACCCTCGGCTGCGCCCGGGAAGATCTCTACCAGAAGATGCTCGACGGGCGGATGAAGTACTCCTCCATTTTTAACTACCCCACGCTGAGCTGGGCGGATATCGGCGTGATCGGCTGGCTGGTGGATGGCGCCGCCATCGTTAACCAGGTCGCCCTGTGCCGCACCTCCTACGGTCCGTACGCCAGGGCAATGGTCAAAATCTGCAAAGAGGAGAGCTTCCATCAGCGCCAGGGATTTGAAGCCTGCATGGCGCTGGCCCAGGGCAGCGATGAGCAGCGGCAGATGCTGCAGGACGCGATCGACCGCTTCTGGTGGCCGGCGCTGATGATGTTTGGCCCCAGCGATGACAGCTCGCCCAACAGCGCGCGCAGCATGGCGTGGAAGATCAAGCTGCACTCCAACGACGAGCTGCGCCAGCGCTTTATCGACAACACCGTGCCACAGGTGGCGATCCTCGGCATGCGGGTACCGGATCCCGATTTGCGGTTTGATGAAGCCAGCGGACATTACCGCTTCGGCGAAATCGACTGGCAGGAGCTGAACGACGTGATCAGCGGCCGCGGGATCTGCAACCACGAACGGCTGGCCGCCAAGCGTAAAGCCTGGGAAGAGGGGGCATGGGTGCGGGAAGCCGCGCTGGCCCATGCGCAAAAACAACACTCCCGCGACGCGGCGTAAGGAGCAACACCATGAGCAACGTTTACTGGCCGTTATATGAAGTTTTTGTCCGCAGCAAACAGGGACTCTCGCATCGCCACGTGGGGAGCCTGCACGCCGCCGACGACCAGATGGCGCTGGAAAACGCCCGCGACGTCTATACCCGCCGCAGCGAAGGCTGCTCGCTGTGGGTGGTGAAGGCCAGCGAAATTATCGCTTCGCAGCCGGAAGATCGCGGCGAATTCTTTGACCCGGCGGAGAGCAAAATCTACCGCCATCCCACTTTCTACAGCGTGCCGGACGGCATGGAACATATGTGAGGCAGCGATGAATAACCTGAATCCCGTTGCAACCTATGCTCTGCGTCTGGGCGATAACGGCCTGGTGCTGGCCCAACGCCTGGGGGCGTGGTGCGGCCACGCGCCGGAGCTGGAGATCGACCTGGCGCTGGCCAATATCGGCCTCGACCTGCTCGGCCAGGCGCGTAACTTTCTCAGCTACGCGGCGGAGCTGGCGGGGAGCGGCGATGAAGACACCCTGGCCTTTGGCCGCGACGAGCGTCAGTTTCACAACCTGCTGCTGGTGGAGCAGCCGAACGGCAGCTTCGCCGACACCATCGCCCGTCAGACTCTTTATTGACGCCTGGCACGTAGAGCTCGTTCACCCGCCTGGTGGAGAGCCGCGATGCGCAGCTTGCCGCCATCGCCGCCAAGGGGCTGAAGGAGGTGCGCTATCACCTGCGCTTCAGCCGCGGCTGGCTCGAACGGCTGGGCAACGGCACGCCGCTCTCGGCGCAAAAAATGCAGCAGGCGGTTGAGGGCCTGTGGCGTTTTACCGGCGAGCTGTTTATGGCCGACGCGCTGGAGCTGAGCCTGGTTGAGCAGGGGATTGCCGTCGACCCGCGCGAGCTTCAGGGGCCGTGGCAGAGCGCGGTGCATACTGCGCTGCTGGAGTCGGGTCTGCGGATCCCGCAGGAAGCGGCGTTTCGCAGCGGCGGCAAGCAGGGTTTGCACAGCGAACACCTCGGGCCGATGCTCGCGGAGATGCAGTATCTGCAGCGCGCCTATCCCGGCCAGCAGTGGTAGCGGGAGGCGGCTATGCAACGACTGACCGCGATCGCGCCCGCCGACGTTCACGCTATCTGGACTCTGCTCAGCGCGATCCCCGACCCGGAAGTGCCGGTGCTGACCATTACCGACCTCGGAATGGTGCGCAGCGTGGCGCCGCGCGGCGAGGGCTGGGTGATTGGCTTTACGCCGACCTACTCGGGCTGCCCGGCGACGGAGCATCTGCTGGGCGAGATCCGCGCGGCAATGGCCCGCCACGGCTACGCGCCGGTGCATATCGTCCTGCAGCTTGACCCGCCGTGGACCACCGACTGGATGAATCAGACGGCCCGCGAGCGCCTGCGACAGTACGGGATCAGCCCGCCGCAGGGGCATGCCTGCCATGCCGGTATGCCGCAGGAGGTGGTTTGCCCGCGCTGCGGCAGCCTCCACACCTCGCTGATTAGCGAATTCGGTTCTACGGCCTGCAAGGCGCTCTACCGCTGCGACAGCTGCCGTGAACCCTTTGATTACTTTAAATGTATTTGAGGTTGCCATGACGACGTTTCATTCGCTTACCGTCGCGAGAGTGGAGCCGGAAACCCGCGATGCGGTGACCATTACCTTTGCGATCCCCGACGCGCTGCAGGCGGAGTACGCCTTCCGTCCCGGCCAGCACCTGACCGTAAAAGCCCGCCTCGGCGGGGAGGAGCTGCGGCGCTGCTACTCTATCTGCCGCAGCCGCTCTCCGGCCGAAATCAGCGTGGCGGTGAAGGCCATCGACGGCGGCCGTTTCTCCCGCTATGCGCAGCACGATATCCACCAGGGCATGGCCCTGGAGGTGATGGTGCCGCAGGGCCATTTTGGCTACCAGCCGCAGGCCGAACGCCGCGGCGAATACCTGGCGATTGCCGCCGGTTCCGGCATTACGCCGATGATGGCGATTATCGGCGCCACGCTCGCCACCGAAACGCAGAGCCGCTTCACCCTGATTTACGGCAACCGCAGTAGCCACAGCATGATGTTTCGCCAGGCGCTGGCGGACCTGAAAGATCGCTACCCGCAGCGGCTGCAGGTGGTGCACCTGTTTAGCCAGGAGTCAATGGACAGCGACCTGCTGCAGGGGCGCATCGACGGCGCTAAGCTGCGCGCGCTCTCCGGCCGGCTGCTGGACTTCAGCCGCTTCGACGAGGCCTTTATCTGCGGCCCGGCGCTGATGATGGATGAAGCGGAAGCCGCGCTGGGCGAGCTGGGGATGGCGGCGCACAGCATTCATCTTGAACGCTTTAATACCCCGGGCAGCAGCGTTAAGCGCGCGACCGGCGTGCAGGCCGGCGGCCGAACCGTCACCATTCGCCAGGACGGCCGCGATCGGCTGGTGGCCCTCAGCGCGGAAGATGACAGCATTCTCGACGCGGCGCTGCGTCAGGGGGCGGATCTGCCGTTCGCCTGCAAAGGCGGCGTCTGCGCCACCTGCAAATGTAAGGTGCTGCGCGGGGAAGTGGCGATGGCGGCAAACTACAGCCTCGAAGCGGACGAGTTGGCGGCCGGCTACGTGCTCAGCCTGCCAGGCGCTGCCGACCAGCGGCGACGTGGTGGTGGATTTTGACGCCCGGGGGATGGCATGAGCGAACTGCTGATTACCCGCCACGGGCGAGTGCTGCACCTGACTCTCAACCGGCCGCAGGCGCGCAATGCGCTCAATAATGCGCTGCTGACCCGGCTCGCCGAGGCGCTGGAAGCCGCGGCGGCCGACCCGGACATTAGCGCCTGCGTGATTAGCGGCGGCCAGCGCGTGTTTGCCGCCGGCGCCGACCTTAACGAAATGGCGGAAAAAGATCTCCCGGCCACGTTCGATGATCTTCGCCCCCGGCTGTGGGCGCGAATTGACGCCTTCAGCAAGCCGCTGATTGCCGCCGTGAACGGCTACGCCCTCGGCGCGGGCTGCGAGCTGGCGCTGCTCTGCGACCTGGTGGTCGCGGGGGATAACGCCCGCTTCGGGGTGCCGGAAATCACCCTCGGCATGATGCCCGGCGCGGGCGGCACCCAGCGGCTGATCCGCTGCGTCGGCAAGGCGCTGGCCAGCCGCATGGTGCTGAGCGGCGAAACGATCGACGCCCGGCGGGCGCAGCAGGCCGGTCTGGTGAGCGATATCTATCCGCCGGCGTTAAGCGATGAGTATGCCCTCAAGCTGGCAGCGACCATTGCCCGCCACTCGCCGCTGGCGCTGCGGGCGGCGAAGCTGGCGCTGCGCCAGGCGCAGGAGGTGGGGCTGCAGGCCGGTCTCCAGCAGGAGCGTCAGACTGTTTACGCTGCTCAGCGCGACGGAAGATCGTCGCGAAGGCATCGACGCCTTTTTACAAAAACGTACCCCGCAATTTAAAGGACGCTAATCGTGGAAGCTTTTATTCTCAGCACCGTAGAACAGGGCGTGATGACGATTACCCTTAACCGTCCGGATCGCCTGAACAGCTTTAATGACGTCATGCATCAGCAGCTCGCCGAGTGCCTGACCCAGGCCGAACGCGACGACAGCGTGCGCTGCCTGCTGATTACCGGCGCCGGGCGCGGCTTTTGCGCCGGCCAGGATCTGAACGACCGCAACGTTGACCCCAGCGGCCCGGCGCCGGATCTGGGGCTGTCGGTGGAGCGCTTCTATAACCCGCTGGTGCGCCGCCTGGCGGCGCTGCCGAAGCCGGTGATTGCGGCGGTTAACGGCGTAGCGGCCGGGGCCGGGGCAACTCTGGCGCTGGGCTGCGACCTGGTGCTCGCCGCGCGATCCGCCAGCTTCGTAATGGCCTTCAGCAAGCTTGGGCTGGTGCCGGATTGCGGCGGCAGCTGGTTTCTGCCGCGGATCGCCGGACGCGCCAGGGCGATGGGGCTGGCGCTGCTGGGCGAGAAGCTCAGCGCCGAACAGGCCGCCCAGTGGGGGATGATCTGGCAGCTGGTGGAAGACGCCGAGCTGGCGGACACCAGCCTTCAGCTGGCCCGTCATCTGGCGACGCAGCCGACCTTCGGCCTCGGCCTGATTAAGCAAGCCCTGCTGGCCGCGGAAACCAACGGCCTCGATGCCCAGCTTGACCTGGAACGCGACTACCAGCGCCTGGCCGGACGCAGCGCCGACTACCGCGAAGGCGTGAGCGCTTTTCTCGCCAAACGTCCTCCACTGTTCAGCGGGAAATAGCTTATGAGCACAACACTGCATCTCGTCGCCGTGATCGGCGGCGGCACTATGGGCTCAGGAATCGCCGAGGTCGCCGCCGGCGCCGGACATCAGGTGCTGCTCTACGATATCGCCGGCGATGCGCTAACCCGCGCGGTGGACGGTATTCGCCAGCGGCTGGCCTCGCGCGTCGCGCGCGGCAGGCTGGCGGCAGAGCAGGCCGAGGCGCTGCTGGCCCGCATCGTGCCGACGACGGAACTGGCCGCGCTGGCGCCGGCGCAGCTGGTGATTGAAGCGGCTTCCGAACGTCCTGAGATCAAAAAAGCGCTGTTCAGCCAGCTGGCGGAGATCTGCTCGCCCTCGACGCTGCTGACCAGCAACACCTCCTCGATTTCGATTACCGCGATTGCCGCCGACGTGAAGCTCCCGGAGCGCGTGGCCGGGCTGCACTTCTTTAATCCGGCGCCGGTGATGAAGCTGGTGGAAGTGGTCAGCGGCCTGGCCACCTCGCCGGAGGTGGTCGAACAGCTGTGCCGATGCGTTAGCGCGTGGGGTAAGCAGCCGGTGCGCTGCCGCTCAACGCCGGGGTTTATCGTCAATCGCGTGGCGCGCCCGTTCTACGCCGAAGCCTGGCGGGCGCTGGAGGAGCAGGTGGCTCCTGCGCAGCTCATTGACGCCGCCCTGCGCGACGGCGGCGGTTTCCCGATGGGGCCGCTGGCGCTGACCGATTTGATCGGCCAGGACGTCAACTTCGCGGTGACCTGTTCAGTGTTTAACGCCTTCTGGCAGGACCGGCGCTTCCTTCCCTCGCTGCTGCAGCAGGAGCTGGCGCTGGCCGGGAGGCTGGGCAAAAAGAGCGGGCAGGGCATATACCGCTGGCCGCTGGACGCCGAGGCGGATCTGAGCCTCAGCGCGGTGGCCGAATCGGCAGGCGCGCGGAAGGTGATGCGTAAAAGTGACAATGTCACCGAACTTGATGAGCTGCTGTTGATGGAGACCGAAGGCCAAACCGCCGAAGCCCTGAGCGTGCAGTACGGCCGTCCGGTGGTGGTCTATGACCACTGCGCCGGGGAGACGGTGGTGCTGGCGAGCGCGGAGTCTAATCCGCGCTCGGCCACCGATAAAGCGGTGCGCTATTTTCAGCAGCAGGGCAAAAAAGTGCTGCAGATTGCCGACTATCCGGGACTGCTGGTGTGGCGCACGGTGGCGATGCTGGTAAACGAAGCGCTGGACGCGGTGCAAAAAGGCGTGGCCGATCCGGTGGATATCGATACCGCGATGCGCCTGGGGGTGAACTACCCGCACGGCCCGCTGGCGTGGGGCGCCCGGCTCGGCTGGAACCGCGTGCTGCGCCTGCTGGAGAATCTCCAGCAGCACTACGGCGAGGAGCGCTATCGCCCCTGTTCGCTACTGCGCCAGAAGGCGCTGCTGGAGATGCGTCATGAACGATAAGGCCTGGCGCAACGCGCGTGCGATGTACGAACTCGATACCTGCGCCCAAACGCTGGGGATCGACATTATTGAGATGGACGAGGGCTACGCGCAGATGACCATGACCGTCGCGCCAAACATGCTTAACGGCCATCAAACCTGCCACGGCGGGCAGTCTCTTTTCCCTCGCCGACACCGCCTTTGCCTACGCCTGCAACAGCCAGGGGCTGGCGGCGGTGGCCTCGGCGGCCAGCATCGACTTTCTGCACCCGGCCTTCGCCGGCGACCGGCTGGTCGCCACCGCGCGGGTCAAGCAGCAGGGCAAACTGACCGGCGTCTACGACATTGAAATCGTTAACCAACAACAAAAAATTGTGGCTCTGTTTCGCGGCAAATCGCACCGCATCGGCGGCACAATCACAGGAGAAGTCTGATGCGCGACGCCTTTATTTGTGACGGAATTCGTACGCCGATCGGCCGCTACGGCGGGGCGCTCGCCGGCGTGCGGGCCGATGATTTAGCCGCTATTCCGCTGCGTGAGCTGCTGAGCCGCAACCCGCGTCTCGATCCCGGCTGCATTGACGACGTGATTTTCGGCTGCGCCAACCAGGCCGGAGAAGATAACCGCAACGTGGCGCATATGGCGACGCTGCTGGCAGGCTATCCGCCGAGCGTCTCCGGCACTACCATCAACCGTCTGTGCGGTTCCGGGCTGGACGCGATCGGCTTTGCCGCCCGCGCCATTAAGGCCGGGGATGCCGATTTGACGATCGCCGGCGGCGTGGAGTCGATGTCGCGGGCGCCGTTTGTGATGGGCAAGGCCAGCGCGCCGTACCAGCGCCAGGCGGAGCTGTTTGATACCACCATCGGCTGGCGTTTTGTGAACCCGCTCATGCAGCAGCAATTTGGCACTGACAGCATGCCGGAAACGGCGGAGAATGTAGCCGAATTGTTAAATATTAGCCGCGCCGATCAGGACGCGTTCGCCCTGCGCAGCCAGCGGCTGACGGCGAAAGCCCAGCGTGACGGCATCCTGGCGCAGGAGATCGTCCCGGTACAGATTATTGGCAAGAAGGGAACGGTCAGCGTCGTTCGCGACGATGAGCATCCGCGCGCGGAGACTACCCTGGAGCAGCTTTCACAGCTGAAAACCCCGTTCCGCAAGGGCGGCGTGGTTACTGCCGGCAACGCCTCCGGGGTCAACGACGGCGCCGCGGCGCTGATTATCGCCAGCGAACAGCAGGCGCTGGCCCAGGGGCTGACGCCGCGGGCGCGCATTGTGGCGATGGCGACCGCCGGGGTTGAACCGCGGCTGATGGGGCTCGGGCCGGTACCCGCCGTACGCAAGGTGCTGGAGCGCGCGGGGCTGAACATTAACGATATGGACGTCATTGAACTAAACGAAGCCTTCGCCGCCCAGGCGCTGGGCGTGCTCAGGCAGCTGGGGGTGGCGGACGATGCCGCGCACGTTAACCCCAACGGCGGCGCCATCGCCCTCGGCCATCCGCTGGGAATGAGCGGCGCCCGGCTGGCGCTGAGCGCAAGCCTGGAGCTGCAGCGGCGCGCCGGGCGCTACGCCCTGTGTACGATGTGTATTGGCGTGGGTCAGGGCATTGCCATGATCCTCGAGCGAGTGTGAGCTAATTTACCTGCGAGTACCCTAAAATGATAACTAATACAAAATTAGATCCGATTGAAAACGCTTCTCGTGACGAATTACAGGCTCTGCAAACCCAGCGTCTGAAGTGGACGCTGAAACATGCTTACGACAACGTTCCGATGTACCGCCGCAAGTTTGACGCGGCGGGAGTGCATCCTGACGATTTCCATGAACTGAGCGACCTGAGCAAATTCCCGTGCACCACCAAGCAGGATCTGCGCGACAACTACCCGTTCGATACCTTTGCGGTGCCGATGGAGCAGATTGTGCGCATCCACGCCTCGTCCGGGACCACCGGCAAACCGACGGTGGTGGGCTACACGCAAAATGATATCGATACCTGGGCCAATATCGTCGCCCGCTCCCTGCGCGCCGCCGGCGGCACGGCGAAAGATAAAATCCACGTCGCCTACGGCTACGGCCTGTTTACCGGCGGACTTGGCGCGCACTACGGCGCGGAGCGTCTGGGGGCCACGGTGATCCCTATGTCCGGCGGGCAGACGGAAAAGCAGGCGCAGCTGATCCGCGATTTTCAGCCGGATATGATTATGGTCACTCCTTCCTACTGCCTGAACCTGATTGAAGAGCTCGAGCGGCAGATGGACGGCGATGCCAGCCGCTGCTCGCTGCGGGTCGGCGTATTCGGCGCCGAGCCGTGGACGCTGGCGATGCGGGCGGAAATCGAACGTCGTCTCGGGATCACCGCCCTCGATATCTACGGCCTTTCAGAAGTGATGGGGCCGGGCGTAGCGATGGAGTGTCTGGAAACCGCCGACGGCCCGACCATCTGGGAGGACCATTTCTATCCGGAGGTGGTCAACCCGCACGACGGCACGCCGCTGGCGGATGGCGAACACGGCGAACTGCTGTTCACCACCCTGACCAAAGAGGCGCTGCCGGTGATCCGCTACCGCACCCGCGATCTGACCCGCCTGCTGCCGGGCACCGCGCGCAGCATGCGGCGGATGGATCGCATCAGCGGACGCAGCGACGACATGCTGATTATTCGCGGCGTCAACGTCTTCCCGTCGCAGCTGGAAGAGGAGATCCTCAAGGTCGAGCATCTGGCGCCGCACTACCAGCTGGAGGTCAATCGCCGCGGGCATCTTGATTCACTTTCGGTACGCGTGGAGCTGAAGGAGAGCAGCCTGTCGCTGAGCCACGAGCAGCGCTGCCAGATCTGCCATCAGCTGCGCCACCGCATCAAGTCGATGGTCGGGATCTCCACCGATATCAGCATCGTCAACTGCGGCAGCATCCCGCGCTCGGAAGGGAAGGCCTGCCGGGTGTTCGACCTGCGCAAGGTCGCCGCCAACGGCTAAGTCGACTCTTCCCGGCCCACGCCTCGCGTCTTTGCCGGGCGATGGCACTCCCGGCGGGACGCAGCGCCCCTGCCGGGAATTCCCTGTGCTATGATTCGTCATGGACTACTAACCGCAACGGAATGAATCAGATGAGCAGGCTTGATAATTTTATTCAACAGGCGGTGACGGCGATGCCGATTAGCGGGACGTCGCTGATCGCCTCCCTGTACGGCGATTCCCTGCTGCAGCGCGGGGGCGAAGTGTGGCTCGGCAGCGTGGCGGCCCTGCTCGAAGGGCTGGGGTTCGGCGAACGCTTTGTGCGGACGGCGCTGTTTCGCCTCAACAAGGAGGAGTGGCTGGACGTGGTGCGTATCGGCCGCCGCAGCTTCTATCGTCTGAGCGACAAAGGGCTGCGCCTGACCCGCCGCGCGGAGCACAAAATCTATCGCGCCGGCGCCCCGGAGTGGGACGGCACCTGGCTGCTGCTGCTCTCCGAGGGGCTGGAAAAAAACACCCTCGCGGAGGTGAAAAAGCAGCTTCTGTGGCAGGGCTTTGGCGCGCTCGCGCCGAGCCTGCTCGCCTCGCCGGCGCAGAAGCTGGCGGACGTGCAGTCGCTGCTGCATGAGGCGGGGGGGGCGGAAAACGTCATCTGCTTTGAAGCGCACTCTCCGCTGGCGCTCTCCCGGGCGGCGCTGCGCGCGCGCGTCGAGGAGTGCTGGCATCTGACCGAACAAAACGCGATGTACGAAACTTTTATTTCGCTGTTTCGCCCGCTGCTGCCGCTGCTGCGCGACGTCGCCAGCGCGGAGTTGACCGCCGAGCGCTGCTTCCAGATCCAGCTGCTGCTAATCCATTTTTATCGGCGGGTGGTGTTAAAAGATCCGCTGCTGCCGGAGGAGCTGCTGCCGGCGCACTGGCTGGGGCAGACCGCGCGCCAGCTGTGCATCAATATTTATCAACGCGTCGCGCCCGGCGCGCTGGCCTTCGTCAGCGAGCACGGGGAGAGCTCGGTCGGCGAACTGCCGGCGCCGGGGCCGCTCTATTTTCAACGTTTTGGCGGCCTGACCGCCGCTTAAGGAGAGCCGATGCCGATTTACCAGATCGACGGTATGATCCCGGTGGTCCCGGATGAAAGCTACGTTCACCCCACGGCGGTGCTGATTGGCGACGTGATCCTTGGTAAAGGCGTCTACGTCGGCCCTAACGCCAGCCTGCGCGGTGATTTCGGGCGCATCGTGGTGAAAGACGGCGCCAATATTCAGGATAACTGCGTGATGCACGGCTTTCCCGGCCAGGATACGGTGGTTGAAGAGGACGGACATATCGGCCACGGGGCGATTCTGCACGGCTGCGTTATCGGCCGCAACGCGCTGGTGGGGATGAGCGCGGTGATTATCGACGGCGCGACGATTGGTGAAAACAGCATCGTCGGCGCCTCGGCGTTCGTTAAGGCCAAAGCCGAGATGCCGGCCAACCATCTGATCGTCGGCAGCCCGGCGAAGGCTATTCGCACCCTGAGCGAGCAGGAGATCGCGTGGAAAAAGCAGGGGACGCGGGAGTATCAGGCGCTGGTCGGGCGCTGCCAGCAAACGCTGCACCAGGTGGAGCCGCTGAAGGAGGCGGAGCCGCAGAGAAAGCGGCTGGAGTTTGATGAAAACCTGCGGCCGAAATCATCATCCTGAACCTGAGCCCTCCGGCATCGAGGGCCTAGTATTTAGCCAGCTCGCGAAAGAGTGCCGGGTTCGCCTGAATCGCCGCCAGCACTTTTGCCGCAAGCCCCGTAGGATTACGTCGTCTGGATTCCCAGCTTTTAATGGTATCCACGCTGGTTCCCAGCGCTTGCGCCATTTCCGTCTGGGAAACGTTCAGCTGCGCGCGAATGGCTTTTACGTCAGCGATCTCATAGCGAGTCACGCGGGCCGGGGCTTTATCGCCATTTTTGATATCAACGGCTTCTTTGAGGGACGTTTGAAGCTCATCAAAAAAACTCATGTCACACCTCATTTTTCAGTAGTTTAGCTAGTTTTTTGAGCCGGGATTTTTCAGCATCGGTGAGATTATCTTTGGTGCTTTTCGGGTACGCCAAAACCAGATAGATAATCTCAGCGGTGGCGAGGAAATAAATCACCCTCGCGCTGCCGCTTTTCCCCTGAGCGCCGGTCGCCATCCTGATTTTCCGTAGTCCACCCGTATTCTGGATGATATCCCCGGCATCCGGATTGCCAATGAGTTCTTTCTGCAGCGCCCGAAGCTCATCGTCAGTAGCAAGCTGTTTTATCTGCCGGGTAAACAGCGGCGTTTCGATAAATTCAATCGCACAGCACATGAGTACGCTCCTTGTTAAGGTACCATGTACACCTGAATGTGTACATAGTACCTATCGATGATTTTTCGACATTTTGTCAGGTCAGGCCCGGAGGTCGGAGACAGACTGGCTGCAGGCCGTGAGCGCTATCGTATACGTTGGAGGATTTACAGGCAGAATTGGCTGCTGATTTTACGAGGCGTCTCGTAAGGTGGGTGACGGGAGAGAAGAAACTCCCACCGGGCGGTGGGAGTGGCAATCTATATTACGCTGCAACCACGCTATCGATGGCCGCTTTCGCGTCGTTCTGCGCTTTGGCAGCCACTTCCGGACCGTAAGCGATACCTTCAGCGAAGACGAAGTTCACGTCGGTGATGCCGATGAAGCCGAGGAAGGTCGACAGGTACGGCGTTACCAGGTCAGTCGGGGTATCTTTATGGATGCCGCCGCGGCTGGTGACAACGACAGCGCGTTTACCGGTAACCAGACCTTCCGGCCCTTTTTCGGTGTAACGGAAGGTGACGCCGGCGCGCGCTACCAGGTCGAAGTAGTTTTTCAACTGCGTTGGGATGTTGAAGTTGTACATCGGCGCGGCGATAACAATCACGTCATTCGCCTGCAGCTCAGCGATCAGCTCGTCGGACAGCGCCAGCGCTTCCTGCTGACGCGGAGTCAGCGGCGCATCGCTCGGACGCAGAGCACCAACCAGTTCACCATCCAGTACCGGGATCGGATTTGCTGCCAGGTCACGCACGGTGATAACGTCTTCAGCATGCTTTTCACGCCATTGTTCAACAAAATAGTCGGACAGCTGACCGGATTGCGAGTACCCTGCCAGAATACTGGATTTCAGAACTAATACTTTGCTCATGGGTGTTTCCTTATATGAGATTGACGGGTCGATGCCCTGGTGCTTGCTGACACTTTATTCACAATCATGCCACAGAGAAAGCGCAATAAATCGAACTCTGTATTCAGTTTTTTTGAACAAGGCATGAAATGCACAGCTGTGGTAATCTACAGCAATACTTCAAAAGAGATTTTCCCGGCAGAGCACTGCCCGATAACGCTATGACAGAACAACAAATTTTCACCTTCCCCCAGATCTTCCAGCAGCTTGACGGTCTGATGCTGCGCGACAGATCGCGCTTTTCCCGCCGTCTGCACGGAGTGAAGAAGGTTAAAAATACTGAATCCCAACAGGCTATTCTGCGCGAGATGGCGCAGGAGATTGCGGCGGCGGCAGGGAGAGTCCTGCTGCGCGAAGCGGCGCGGCCGGCGATTACCTATCCGGAAAACCTGCCGGTAAGCCAGAAAAAACAGGAGATTCTCGAAGCCGTGCGCGACCACCAGGTGGTGATCGTGGCGGGGGAGACCGGCTCCGGTAAAACCACCCAACTGCCGAAAATCTGTATGGAGCTGGGACGCGGGGTGAAAGGCTTAATCGGCCACACCCAGCCGCGTCGTCTGGCGGCGCGTACCGTGGCGAACCGCATCGCCGTGGAGCTGCAAAGCGAACCGGGCGGCTGCATTGGCTACAAGGTGCGCTTTAGCGACCACGTCAGCGACAACACCATGGTCAAGCTGATGACCGACGGTATTCTGCTGGCGGAGATCCAGCAGGACCGCCTGCTGATGCAGTACGACACCATTATTATCGATGAGGCTCACGAACGCAGCCTCAATATCGACTTCCTGCTCGGCTACCTGCGGGAGCTGCTGCCGAAGCGTCCGGATCTGAAAATCATCATCACCTCGGCGACCATCGACCCGGAACGCTTCTCGCGCCACTTTAACCATGCGCCGATTATCGAAGTCTCCGGCCGCACCTGGCCGGTCGAAGTTCGCTACCGGCCGATCGTTGAAGAGGCCGATGACACCGAGCGCGATCAGCTGCAGGCGATTTTCGACGCCGTCGATGAGCTGGGCCACGAAAGTCCCGGCGATATTCTGATTTTTATGAGCGGCGAGCGGGAAATTCGCGATACCGCCGATGCGCTCAATAAGCTCAACCTGCGGCATACCGAAGTGCTGCCGCTCTACGCCCGGCTGTCGAACAGCGAGCAGAACCGCGTCTTCCAGTCGGACAGCGGGCGGCGGATCGTGCTGGCGACCAACGTCGCGGAAACCTCGCTGACGGTGCCGGGAATTAAGTACGTTATCGATCCGGGCACCGCGCGCATCAGCCGCTACAGTTTCCGCACCAAGGTGCAGCGCCTGCCGATTGAACCCGTTTCTCAGGCCTCCGCTAACCAGCGTAAAGGCCGCTGCGGCCGCGTATCGGAAGGGATCTGTATTCGTCTCTATTCCGAAGATGATTTTCTGTCGCGCCCGGAGTTTACCGACCCGGAAATCCTGCGCACCAACCTGGCGTCGGTTATTCTGCAGATGACCGCCCTGGGGCTGGGGGATATCGCCGCCTTCCCGTTCGTTGAGGCGCCGGACAAGCGTAACATCCAGGACGGCGTGCGCCTGCTGGAGGAGCTCGGGGCGATTACCACCGACGAGCAGCTGACCGCCTATAAGCTGACGCCGATGGGCCGCCAGCTCAGCCAACTGCCGGTTGACCCGCGGCTGGCGCGGATGGTGCTGGAAGCGCAAAAGCACGGCTGCGTACGCGAGGCGATGATCATCACCTCGGCGCTGTCGATTCAGGACCCGCGTGAGCGGCCGATGGACAAGCAGCAGGCCTCCGATGAGAAGCACCGCCGTTTCCACGATAAAGAATCGGATTTTCTCGCCTTCGTCAACTTATGGAACTACCTCGGCGAGCAGCAGAAGGCGCTGTCGTCGAACCAGTTCCGCCGCCAGTGCCGCGTCGATTTTCTTAACTACCTCCGGGTGCGCGAGTGGCAGGATATCTACACCCAGCTGCGCCAGGTGGTGAAAGAGCTGGGCCTGCCGGTAAATAGCGAGCCGGCGGAGTACCGCGAAATTCACACCGCGCTGCTGACCGGGCTGCTGTCGCATATCGGCATGAAGGATACCGACAAGCAGGAGTTTACCGGCGCGCGTAACGCCCGCTTCTCGATCTTCCCGGGCTCCGGGCTGTTTAAGAAGCCGCCGAAGTGGACCATGGTGGCCGAGCTGGTGGAAACCAGCCGCCTGTGGGGACGCATCGCCGCGCGCATCGACCCGGAGTGGGTGGAGCCGGTGGCGCAGCATCTGATTAAGCGCTCATACAGCGAACCGCACTGGGAACGGGCGCAGGGGGCGGTGATGGCGACGGAGAAAGTAACCGTCTACGGCCTGCCGATCGTCGCCGCCCGCAAGGTGAACTACAGCCAGATTGACCCGGTGCTGTGCCGCGAGCTGTTTATCCGCCACGCGCTGGTGGAGGGCGACTGGCAGACCCGACACGCCTTCTTCCGCGACAACCTCAGGCTGCGCACGGAAATCGAAGAGCTGGAGCACAAATCGCGCCGCCGCGACATTCTGGTCGACGACGAGACGCTGTTTGAGTTTTACGATCGACGCATCGGCCATGACGTCATCTCGGCGCGCCACTTCGACAACTGGTGGAAGCAGGCCAGCCGCGAGACCCCGGATCTGCTCAACTTCGAAAAGAGCATGCTGATTAAAGAGGGGGCGGAGCAGGTCAGCAAGCTGGACTACCCGAACTTCTGGCACCAGGGCAGCCTCAAGCTGCGTCTGACCTATCAGTTCGAACCGGGCGCCGACGCCGATGGGGTGACGGTGCATATTCCGCTGCCGCTGCTCAACCAGGTGGATGAGGCCGGCTTCGAATGGCAAATCCCCGGCCTGCGTCGGGAGCTGATTATCGCCCTGATTAAGTCGCTGCCGAAACCGGTGCGGCGCAACTTCGTGCCGGCGCCGAACTACGCCGAAGCCTTTTTAGGCCGCGCGACGCCGCTGGAGCTGCCGCTGCTGGATTCGCTGGAGCGCGAGCTGCGGCGGATGAGCGGGGTGACCATCGACCGCGAGGCCTGGCAGTGGGATCAGGTGCCCGATCACCTGAAAATCACCTTCCGGGTGGTGGATGATAAGAACAAGAAGCTCGCCGAGAGCCGCTCGCTGCAGGAGTTAAAGGAGGCGCTGAAGGGCAAGGTGCAGGAGACGCTCTCCGCGGTGGCTGATGACGGTATCGAGCAGAGCGGGCTGCATATCTGGAGCTTCGGCACCCTGGCGGAAAGCTACGAACAAAAGCGCGGCAACTACCGGGTTAAAGCCTGGCCGGCGCTGGTGGATGAACGTGACAGCGTGGCGATTAAGCTGTTCGATAATCCGCTCGAACAGCAGCAGGCGATGTGGCGCGGCCTGCGGCGTCTGCTGCTGCTGAACATTCCGTCGCCGATTAAATATCTGCACGAGAAGCTGCCGAATAAAGCCAAGCTGGGGCTCTATTTTAACCCCTACGGCAAGGTGCTGGATCTGATTGACGACTGCATCTCCTGCGGCGTCGATAAGCTTATCGATGAGGCCGGCGGGCCGGTATGGACCGAAGAGGGCTTTGTGCAGCTGCACGAGAAGGTGCGCGCCGAACTCAACGATACGGTGGTGGAGATTGCCAAACAGGTTGAGCAGATCCTTACCGCGGTGTTCAACGTCAATAAGCGGCTGAAAGGGCGCGTGGATATGAGCATGGCGCTGGGGCTGTCGGATATCAAAGGGCAGATGAGCGGCCTGGTTTATCGCGGCTTCGTCACCGGCAACGGCTTCCGCCGGCTGGGCGATACCCTGCGCTATCTGCAGGCGATTGAAAAGCGGCTGGAGAAGATGGCGGTCGATCCGCACCGCGATCGCGCGCAGATGCTGAAGGTTGAGAGCATTCAGCAGGCGTGGCAGCAGTGGCTGAATAAGCTGCCGCCAGCCCGTCGTGACGACGAGGATGTGCAGGCGATCCGCTGGATGATCGAGGAGCTGCGCGTCAGCTTCTTCGCCCAGCAGCTGGGTACTCCGTACCCGATTTCCGATAAGCGGATCCTGCAGGCGATGGAGCAGATCGCCGCCTGATCGACCGGCTGATTGTCGTTTTAGGCTGTGTCCCGTAATCACCTGAGCTATAGTAACTGTCTGTTTCCACAACATATTAAACTATGGCTCGCTACGACATTCCCGATGAAGCATGGACTATCATCCAACCCTTTCTGCCAGCAGCGTCTGCCTCTCCACAGGCCGGGCGTCCGTGGGCGGAGCATCGTATGATCATCAACGGCATGTTCTGGGTGCTGTGTTCAGGTGCACCATGGCGTGATTTACCTGAACGGTACGGCCCATGGAAGACCGTTTATAACCGCTTTAACCGATGGTCAAAATCGGGTGTGATTAACATTATTTTCAACAAGTTACTTTCAGACTCTGGATGCACATGGCCTCGTGGACTGGTCGGCCACTGCACTGGATGGCAGCAATATCCGGGCGCTGAAATGTGCTGCCGGTGCGCAAAAAAACAACCCGATATCACCGGAGATAATGGGCTGGGTCGCTCTCGCGGTGGTTTTGGCACCAAAATTCATCTGGCGACAGACGGAAGTGGTCTGCCGTTAAACATCGTACTGAGTCCCGGTCAGGCTCACGAAAGCCAGTTTGCACAACGTCTTCTGGACGGTATCGGTGTTCAGCGCCAGAACGGAAGTATCAAGCGCCGTGGTCATGCAGTACTGGCTGATAAAGCCTACTCCGGACATGCGTTACGTAACGAACTGAAAAGAAGAGGGATAAAAGTTGTCATCCCGCGTAAATCCAATGAAAAAATGGCCACAGATGGTCGTTCACCACTCGATCGTGAAGCCTACCGCAATCGCAATGTTGTTGAGAGGTGCTTTGGTCGCCTGAAAGAATACCGCCGCATTGCCACACGTTACGACAAAACGGCGAGGAATTATCTGGCGATGGTGAAACTGGGTTGCATCCGATTGTTTTACAAGAGGTTATGTAATTAAGGGACACAGCCTAGGGTGGTTTGGGCGAAGGCGTGTTTTCTTAGCTTGTTCTGTGAAATGTTCGGTGGAATGTTCCGTTCACTATCGGTTCTGCATACTTCTGTTTCCTGCGGCATAGGTGAACGGCCCTGGGGACCCGGCATCCCGGCGAGAAAAATCGTCGCTGCGCGATACCTTCGTCTCCGCCGTCTGGCTTTTCGGGGACGGCAAGAGGTAACTTCCCTGTAAGGCTTGCCTCCGCCAGCATCCATGCTGGCGGCCCAGGCCAGCCGCCTGCGCCTCAGCGATTTTTAGCCGGCCCAACCCCCCTGCTACATGTCCCGATGCCTCATGGCTGCATAGTCATTGCTGAAAAAGCCTTCAGCAATGATTTGGCTACTGGTATTTACGGGCTGACAGCGAGGGGGTTAAGGCGCATCAAGAAAACTGGCGGGAACGCAGGCGCGCATCCAGGACTGGCCGCCAGGACGGCGGCCAGAGAGGCAGGTCGAGACAGGGACGTCGAGTCCTGCCCGGTCCGCCAGATGAAGCCGGAGTGGAGCGTACCGCGCAGCGGCAGTTTTCAGCGCCATGCCGGGGGCCACGGGGGGCGAGCGAAACGCCCCCGTGCCGTTCACACGTAGCGGGTGTGAGAAAAGCGTCGGATTCAACGTGAACGGAACATTCCACGGAAATGAACGAAATATTCCGCGGAGGTTAATGAGAGAAATTTCTCTCAGCGAGCTGCCACGTTAATCGGCTGGGGCCGCTGCCGATAGCGGGGCTACCCGTTGACCCACGCCAGCGTAAACCCATCCCAGCCCTTGCTGCCCACCGTCTGCAGCGCCGTCACCGTCAGGCGCGGGTCGCTGCCCATCATCTCAATAAACCGCCGCACGCCCTGGACTCGCTCATCGGCGCTGTGCGGATTGGTCACTTCCCCATCCCGCACCACGTTATCGCCGATAATCAGCGTTCCCGGGCGGGAGTAGCGCAGCGCCCACTGCAGATAGTGCGGGTTGTTGGGCTTATCGGCATCGATAAAAATCAGATCAAACGCGGGACGATCGCCGAGGTTCTCAAGGGTTGCCAGCGCCGGACCTTCGCGCAGCGTGACCCGATCGCCCACGCCCGCCAGCTGAAGATTCTGCCGCGCGATCTGCGCATGGTGCGGGTCGGCTTCCAGGGTCAGCAGCTCGCCGTCCGGCGGCAGCTCGCGCGCCATCCAGATGGTGCTATAGCCGCCGAGCGTGCCGATCTCCAGCACCCGCCGGGCGCGGGTGATGCGCACCAGCAGCGCCAGAAACTGGCCCTGGTTGGCGGCTACGTCGTGGGCCGGAAGGCCGGCGCGCTGGTTATTCTCCAACACCTGCTGCAAGAGCGGGTCGGACGGGATCAGTGATTCAACAAGATAACTATCTACAGCAGACCATTGTTGTTGCATGCACAATTTCCTGTATTACATCCCTGATGAATCAGACCAGCCGCCTCCCAGCGCCCGATATAAATCAACCTGGGCCAGCAGCAGATTATTTTGCACCTGCACGACGCTGATTTGCGTCGAGAACAGGGTGCGCTGGGCATCCAGAACCTCGAGATAAGAGGAGTAGCCGTTACGATAGCGGTTGCCGGCAATCCGCAGCGTCTCCTGCGCCACCGCCTCCTGCTCCTGCAGCTCCGCGAGCTGCTCGCCATAGCGGGTGATGGCGTCCAGGCTATCGTTGACCTCGCGAAACGCGCCGCGCACCGTTTTCTCATAGCCGTACAGCGCCTGGTTACGCTGGGCCATCGACACGTCGACCTGGGCGTTCAGCGCCTGGCGGTTGAGCAGCGGGGCGAGAATACTGCCGCCGATGCTCCACAGCCGCAGCGGATTATCGAGCAGATCCGGCAGCGTACGGTCCTGCATGCTGCCGGTGGCGGTCAAATTGATCGCCGGCAGCAGCCGGGCCCGGGAAGAGGCAAGGGTGGCGTCGGCGGCGAGCAGCTGGCGCTGGGCCTGCGCGATATCCGGTCGGCGGTTCAGCAGGCTGGAGGGCAGTTGCGATGGCAGCGCCAGCGGCGTCAGACGGGCAAACTCCTGACGGCGGATGGTCTGCGGATTATTGCCGATCAGCACGCTGAGGGCGTTCTCCTGCTGGGCAATTTGATGCTCCAGCAGCGGGATCTGCGCCCGGGTAGAGCGCAGCTCCGAATCGGCCTGCATCAGCTCGAGGCGCGAGGTATAGCCGGTCTCAAACTGGCGCTTCGCCATGCTGTAGGCGTCTTCGCGGGATTTCAGCGTCTGCCGGGTGACCCGCAGCTGCTCGTCGAGCGAGAGCAGCGTCAGGTAGCCGACGGCTACCGAGGAGGCGACGGTCAGATCGGCGGCAGCGGCGGCGGCCTTCTGCGCCTCAAGGCTGGCCTCGGCGGCATCGGCGGCGCTGCGGTTGGCACCCCAGATATCGACGTCATAGCTGGCGGTCAGCCCGCCTTTATAGAGAGTGCTGTGAACGGGCAGGCCGGTGGCGGCGGACTGCGCGCGGGTGCGGCTGCCGGTCAGCGAGGCGTCAAGGGTCGGAAACAGGCTGCCATCGGCGGCATAGGCCCGCGCCCGGTATTCATTCACCCGCTCGCGGGCGATCAGCACATCGCTGTTATAGCGCAGCGCCTGTTCCACGTACTGATTGAGTCTGGCTGTCGTGAAAATTGCGCCACCACACCCCTTCAAGCGGGCTGGCGGGGCCGATATCGGCGCGCCAGGCGGCGGGGATCTGCAGCGACGGCGCGGCAGGCGGCACATCTGCCGACCGGCAGCCGGCCAGCGCGACGCCGAGCGCCAGCGCAAGGGAGATCCGGCGCATCATGGCTTCTCTCCCTCATGCGTATCGATGGTGACCTGTACCGACATGCCGGGGCGCAGATGCTGGCTATTCCTCTGCCCCTCATCGACCGCGATGCGCACCGGAATTCGCTGGGCAATTTTGACAAAGTTGCCGGTGGCGTTGTCCGGCGAAATGGCGCTGAATTCAACCCCTGTCGCCGGGGAGATGTTCTGGACGACGCCGCTGAACTTCTCCCCGCTGAGCGCATCGACGCTAAAGGTCGCGGCCTGGCCAATGCGAATGTGCGCCAGCTGGGTCTCTTTCATATTGGCGATCACCCAGTGCTGCGGCGGCACCAGCGACGTCAGGTGAGTACCGGCGCTGACGTAGGCGCCGAGACGCACGGAGATCTGCCCCAGCTGTCCGCCGGTTGGCGCGACGATCCGCGTGTTCTGCAGATCGATATCCGCCAGCTCCAGCGCGGCTTTGGCGCTGGCGACGTCGGCTTCCAGCGCGTCGCGGTTGACGATGGTGGATTGCAGATCCTGACGCGACATTTCCAGCGTGGCTTTCGCCTGTTCAATATCGGCGATGCCCTGCGCGGCGCTGGCTCTTGCCGAGTCGCGCTCGCGAATTGACAGTGAACCGTCGGCGGTCAAATCCTGCACCCGCTTTAAGTCGGCCTGGGTTTTCTGATTCTGCGCGCGGGCGTTTTGCAGCGCGGCCTCATTGCGGGCAATCACCGCCTGGGCGCTTCGGCGCTGCTGTTGATTATTTTTCAGCGCCGACTCCTTCATCGCCAGGGTCGCCTGCGCCTGGTGGACGCGCTGCCGGTAGATCCGGTCGTCAATCTGGAACAGCGTTTCTCCGGGCTGGACCTCGGCAAAATCCTGGACGTTGACGGCGGTGATATAGCCGCTGACCTGCGGGCTGATAAAGGTGGTCTGTCCGCGCACGTAGGCGTTATCGGTAAACTGGCTGTGGCGGGTAAACGGCGGCAGCTGCCACGCGTACAGAATCACCAGCACCCCAACCAGGCCAACGGCGGCGGCGCTGAAAATAGAGACTACGCGGATATTATTGCGGGTATTGGCCTGTTGCCTGGCGGCATCCTGCTGACTCATAACGACTCCAGAGTAAAAATTATCTTTGTTATTTGCTTCCCGTCGCGCGTTTCAGCGCAATGCGAGCGGTAATACGCAGCCTTATCAGGCGCCAGAACACCCAGATCACCGTGGCGGCGGAAATCATCGCCGTCAGCAGGTAGGTGTCATTGTAGGCGAGAATATTGGCCTGCAGCGTGGAGGCGTTCTGCAGGAGCGTACTGGCCTGCACGCTCAGCAGCGCGTTGTCGCCAATCTGGCTCTGATACATCTGGCTATATTGCTGCAGGCGCTCGGCAACCAACGGATTGAGCGTGGTTATCTGGTCGGCGAGCTGGCTGGAGTGAAACTTTTCCCGCCAGGTCTGAAAGGTGCCGAGGATCGCCGAGCCCAGCAGGCCGCCGATGTTCTGGCTCATGCCGAACAGCACCGAGAAGCTCACCAGGTTGCGCTGGTCGGCAATTACCCCGCCGATCCCGGCCAGCATCGCCGGCGCCAGGAAGAACGCGCTGCCAAAGCCGAGCAGGAACTGGCTGAACATCAGACTGTTCGGGACGCGTCAGGATGGTCGACTGGCTGTCGAGCAGCGAGGCGATCATGATCAGCGCCAGGGCGGTGGCGGTGGGCCAGTAAAGCCGCTGCGGGTTCAGCGTCAGGCAGCTGGCGATAATTCCGCAGAGGATCCCGGCGAAAATCGACCACGCCAGCTGGGTCATCTGCTCGTTCTGTAACCCGACGTACTGCAGCCAGCCGATAACCCCGGTGTTTTGCTCCGCCAGCACGATCCGCATCAGCAGCATAATTAACCCCAGCCGCAGGATACTGCCGCTGGAGAGCCAGTGGATGTTGAGCAGCGGGTTGCTGCGGCCGTTCTCAAAGGCGATGGCCGACACAATCAGCACCACCGCCCCCGCCAGCGCCCAGCCGATCCACGGGGCTTCAAACCACCAGTCAAGGCGACCCAGCGAGAGGACGGCGCAGATCAGCGCCATGCCGGGTGCCAGCAGAATAAAGGTAATAAAGTCCTTTTTCTCGAACACCTTCTTCCGATCGCTGGGGGGCAGCTTGAGCACCATCACGCAGGCGAGCGAGACCAGCGCCAGCCCCAGTTCAAAAAAGTAGAGGCCGCGCCATTCGTCAAGCTGCAGCAGCTCCGTTGAGAAGAGGCGGGCGAGGGGGATAGCCAGCGAGGAGCCGGTGATCCCGATAGTCAGCGCCTTCAGGCGGTGGCGGGCGGGCCACGCCTGCACCTGATAATAAATGCCCAGCGAGCTGAGCGCCGCCGCCACCATGCCGTGCGCGGCGCGAACCATCATGGCCGAGCTGAGATCGTTGACGAAGAGGTGGAAAAAGGTCACCAGCACGTACAGAACCAGAAAGCCTTCGGTAAAGGCGCGCAGGCCGAACTGCTGGCGGAATTTGACCAGCAGCAGGTTGATCGAGACGTTGGTCATGACGTAGACCGCCGGCAGCCAGGCGATCTCCGTCGACCAGGCGGCGAAGGTTCCCTGCAGATTTTGCAGGTTGGCGGTGACCACCGCGTTGCCCAGCGCGCCGGTCAGGCAGACCAGCAGCCCGACAATGCCGTAGGCGATACGTTTTGGCGTCGGGTGGATCGGCGTCGAGGGCGATCCCAGGATCGCTGGCTTTTCATGCGGCGCCCAGTCGTGGGGCACGTAGGGATTTTCGGGACGGCGAGGCATTACTTTTTCTCCACCTCGCGCAGCAGTTTTTCCAGCACCAGGTGGGTTTGCTGCCGCTCTTCGGGGCTGATGGCGCTTAAGATCTCTTCGCGTAAATCATCGGCCACCGTTTTGACCTGCTGATAGAGCGCAAGGCCTTTATCGGTGGCAACCAGCAGGCGCTTGCGCCGGTCGCTGTCGGTTTTGACGCGTTCCACCAGCGCTAACTCCACCAGCCGGTTGATCAGCGGGACGATGGTGGCGCTCTCCACGCCCAGCTCCTGGGCCAGTTCGCTTTGCGACAGCGGCTGCTGGTTGCGGGCAATCGCCGAGACGGCGACCCAGCTGGCCTGGCTCATGCCGAGGTCCTTGAGGCGGCGGTTGACCGCCAGCCGCCAGTGATGGGCGGTGAGGTACAGTAAATGGGAAAAGGTAAGCTGTCGGTTATCCATAGTTTTCTGCAAAGTCATTAGAGCCTCTAATGAGTTTATGCCCGACGGATTGACGAATTCAAGGTGAAATAAAATAATTGTTAATGGATTGTACGTAAAATGTACGGCGGCGGTGAATATGCGCACAACCCCCGCGCTGCCGGTCTTCAATCGGCAGGAGGCTGCGTTAGCGCGGAAAATAATAAAAGCGGGCGGTGAAAGGGCAAAAAAAGCCCGGGCCAGGGCCCGGGCGGTTGTGGCGATCGTCGTCGAACCTTAGCCCGGATAGATCCCGCGATCTTTACGCGCCATCAGAATACGCTCACAGGCGACGATATAGGCCGCGGTGCGCAGAGAGCACTCTTTCTCGGCGGCTTTCTCGCAGACGTGGACGATCGCATCGGTCATGATGCGGTCCATTTTGGCGTTGATCTCCTCTTCGCTCCAGAAGAAGCTCGCCATATCCTGCACCCACTCGAAGTAGCTGACGGTTACGCCGCCGGCGTTGCAGATAACGTCCGGCACCACGATCACGCCGCGCTCGGCCAGCACGTCGTCGGCTTCCGGATAGGTCGGGCCGTTAGCGCCTTCCAGCACCAGCTTGCAGCTGATTTTTTCCGCGCGCTCGCGGGTGATCTGCCCCTCCAGCGCCGCCGGGATCAGAATATCCATCGGCGTGGTCCAGAACGCTTCTTTGTCGATTTCGCGGGCGCCAGGGAAGCCGGCAATCTGCTTCTTCTCCGCCTGCCATGCGGTCAGGGCGGCCATATCGATCCCGCCTTCGTTGAACAGCGTCGCGGTGTGATCCTGAATCACCACCACGCGAGCGCCAACCTCGGAGAACAGGCGTGCCGCTTCGCTACCGACGTTACCAAAGCCCTGCAGCGCGACCTTCGCGCCCTCAATTTCAATCCCGAAGCGGCCAGCCACTTCGCGACCGGTGATAAATACGCCGCGGCCGGTGGCCTTTTCACGACCCAGAGAACCGCCGAGGTGGATTGGCTTACCGGTGACTACGCCGGTGACGGTGGTGCCATGGTTCATGGAGTAGGTATCCATCATCCACGCCATCACTTTGCCGTTGGTGCCGACGTCCGGCGCCGGAATATCTTTTTGCGGCCCGATGATAAGGCCGATTTCGCTGGTATAGCGGCGGGTCAGACGCTCCAGTTCGCCTTCCGACAGGCTGAACGGGTCGACGCGAACCCCGCCCTTAGCGCCGCCGTAGGGAATATTGACTGCGGCGCACTTAATGGTCATCCAGGCAGAAAGCGCCATCACTTCGTTCAGGTCAACGTCCGGATGGTAGCGAACACCACCTTTACCCGGTCCACGCGAAAGATTGTGCTGTACGCGATAGCCTTCGAAGTGACGGATGGTGCCGTCATCCATCTGCACCGGAATGTCGACGATCAGCGCACGCTTCGGGTGGCGCAGGGTTTCCACCCAGTAGGCCAGATCGCCCAGATAGGGCGCTACGCGGTCGATCTGACGCAGATAGGTTGTCCAGGGAGATGCACTACTTTCAGATGCGTAAGATAACTTTTCCATAAGAGTCCTGTTCTCAATGTTATTTATGTCGTGTGAAACCGTGGAATGGCTACAGCAGTAAACTCTGTGTGATGAATATTATCACCAATTTTATAAAGCAGTATTTGACGGCTGCTGCGAATTTTAAATTTTTGTTAGAAATTTTATTTTCAAGTGAATAACTAAGCACTGAAAACTCGCCTCGTGCAATGCATTAATATGCATAATTTATGCAATATAGTGAATATAAAAATAAATTATCTATACTTTTCATTATCTTGATGGTCATCAAAAAGTGAATAAATGCTGGTCTGCCGTATTGACTTTGCTGCACGACAGGCCCCAGCATGAGAGCACGCAGTACACAAGATATTAACCATGGTTTAACAATTACCCCTGAATTGATAGGGCTTATTTCCTGCGCTGAATTTAACTTCCTCGCCAAGGATCCGCGCGTAATACAACGGCGCGCGGCAATTGTTAATTGCAAATATCCACGACTGACAAATTTAATTATTGTCAACCATTGTTCCGGAGAAGCGTTATGTCAGGCAGTATTACTCGCGAAGATTTTGATTCTTATATGGTTCCCTGCTTTGCTCCCGCCCCGTTTATTCCGCTAAAGGCGGCGGGTTCGCGGGTATGGGATCGGCAGGGTAAAGAGTACATCGACCTGGCGGGCGGTATCGCCGTTAACTCTCTTGGCCACTGCAATCCGGCGCTGGCGGCGGCGCTGAAAGAGCAGCTCGACTGCCTGTGGCACATTGGCAACGGCTATACCAACGAGCCGGTGCTGCAGCTGGCTAAAACCCTGGTTAACGCCACCTTTGCCGACAAGGTTTTCTTCTGCAACTCCGGGGCGGAAGCCAACGAAGCGGCGCTGAAGCTGGCGCGCAAATATGCGCACGATAAGTTTGGCGCCGATAAAAGCGAAATTATTGCCTTCAACAACGCCTTCCACGGCCGCACGTTGTTCACCGTATCGGTGGGGGGACAGCCGAAATACTCCTGCGATTACGCGCCGCTGCCGCCGGATATTACCCATCTGCCGTATAACGATATCGCGGCGCTCACCGCCGCCATCTCAGCGCGAACCTGCGCGGTGATCGTTGAGCCGATTATCGGCGAGGGCGGCGTGGTTCCGGCCGATCCGGCATTCCTGCGGACGCTGCGGGAGCTGTGCGACCAGCATGACGTCACGCTGATTTTTGACGAAGTTCAGACCGGCGCCGGGCGGACCGGCGCGCTCTACGCCTACCAGCACTACAACGTGGTCCCGGACATTCTGACCAGCGCCAAAGGGCTGGGCGGCGGCTTCCCGATTGGCGCCATGCTGGTGAAAGATGCATGGGCGCAGGTTTTCCAGCCGGGCAGCCACGGCACCACTTTCGGCGGCAATCCGCTGGCGGCTACGGCGGCCAACGGCGTTCTGGCGCAGCTGGATGAGGCGCTGCTGGCCGGGGTCGGCGAGCGCCACGACGCTATCGTCGCCGGGCTGAATGCGCTGAACGCGAAATACGATCTCTTCAGCGCGGTGCGCGGCGTCGGGCTGCTGATTGGCGCCGAGCTGGCGAGCCGCCTGCGCGGCCAGGCCAAAGCGCTGACCAACCTCGCGGCGCAGGAGGGACTGATCGCCCTGATTGCCGGACCTGACGTCCTGCGCTTTGCCCCTGCGCTCAATATTCCGCTGGCGGACATTGAGGAGGCCTTCGTGCGTCTCGATCGCGCCGTCGCCCGCCTGACGCGCTAATCCGGGAGACGGTTTATGATGCTATTTCGTCCCGTCAGGGAAAACGATCTCGACGACATCATCCGCCTCGCCTCCCGGGCGGGGGTCGGCATGACGTCGTTACCCAACGATCCCGCGCGCCTGGCCGCGCGGATCCAGCGCAGCGTCGACACCTTCGCCGGCAGGCTGCCCCGCGGCCAGCAGGGCTTCCTGTTTGTACTGGAGGATACCGAGCTGTCGCGGGCGGTGGGCGTCAGCGCCATTGAGGTGGCGGTGGGGCTCGACGAACCCTTTTACAATTTCCGCCTGCAGCGCACGGTTCGCGCTTCGAAGGAGTTGGGGGTCTATAAAAATCAGGAGCTGCTGAACCTCAGCTACGATCACACCGGCCATAGCGAGCTCTGCACCCTGTTCCTCGACCCGGAGTACCAAAAAAACCGTAACGGCCTGTTCCTCTCCAAAGCGCGGTTTTTATTTATCGCCGCCTTCCGGGAGCTGTTTTCGCCGCATCTGTTCGCCGAGCTGCGCGGACGCAGCGATGAGCACGGTAATTCACCGTTCTGGGATGCGCTGGGTCACCACTTCTTCGATATTCCGTTTGCCGACGCCGACCGGCTGACCGGCACCGGCATGAAAACCTTTATTGCCGAGCTGATGCCGGCGTATCCGATTTACGTCTCGCTGCTGCCGGAAAACGCCCGCCAGGCGATTGGCGAGGTGCATGCCAATACCTCGCCGGCGCGGGCGATCCTCGAAAAAGAGGGCTTCAGCTGGCGCGGGTCGGTGGATATTTTCGACGCCGGCCCGGTGCTGGAGGCGCAAACCGACAGTATCAGAGCGATCGGCGAGAGCCGGTTTATCCCGGCCATGCACGTCATGGCGCAGCGGGCGGCGCCGATCATCGTCGCCAATAACCAGTTTGAACAGTTCCGCGCGGTGCTGCTGACCCCGGAAGAGAACAACGAACGCGCCGCGCTGGACGCCCTCGAGGTTAGCGAGACTGACCGGGTTCATGCGGTAACACTTAATCCGGAGAGCAGAACATCATGGCAATAAACGCACATTTTATCGCAGGCGAGTGGCGGCAGGGTTCGGGGGCGCCGTTAACCAAGCTGGCGCCGGAGAACCAGGCGCCGCTGTGGCAGGCGGCCGGCGCGGGAGCGGCGGAGGTACAGGCCGCCTGCGCGGCGGCGCGCGGCGTCTTTTATGACTGGTCCCATCTTGCGCTGGCGGAGCGTATTGCCTGCGTGCAGCGCTTTGCCGCGCTGCTTGATGCGCATAAAGAGGCCCTGGCGGCGCTGATTTCCCGTGAAACCAGCAAACCGCTGTGGGAAACCCGCACCGAGGTGCAGGCGATGATCGGCAAAGCGGCGATCTCCATTGACGCCTACGCCGAGCGCACCGGCGATCGCGAATCGGCGATGCCGGACGGCAAAGCGCTGCTGCGGCACAAGCCGCACGGGGTGATGGCGGTCTTCGGTCCGTACAACTTCCCCGGCCATTTGCCGAACGGTCATATTATTCCGGCGCTGATCGCCGGCAACACCGTGGTCTTTAAGCCCAGTGAGCTGACGCCGGCGACCGCCGAGCTGACCGTGCAGCTGTGGCAGCAGGCCGGGATCCCGGCAGGGGTTATCAACCTGATTCAGGGCGGCAAAGAGACCGGCCAGGCGCTGCTGGAAAACCGCGATATCGACGGGGTGCTGTTTACCGGCAGCGCGTCAACCGGCTTCCACTTCCACCGCTATCTCGGCGGCCAGCCGGAGAAGATGCTGGCGCTGGAGATGGGCGGCAACAACGCGCTGATCGTCGCCGATGCGGCTGATATCGACGCGGCGCTGCACGTGATTATCCAGTCGGCGTTTATCTCCGCCGGGCAGCGCTGCACCTGCGCCCGTCGGCTGGTGGTTAAACGCGGGGAGCAGGGCGACGCGCTGCTGCAGCGGCTGGCCGCCGCCAGCGCCAGCATTCGCGCCGGCCGCTGGGATGCCGAACCGCAGCCGTTTATGGGCGGCGTTATCTCGCTGCAGGCGGCGCAGGGGATGCTGGCGGCGCAGGACAAGCTCGAACGCCTCGGCGGCAAGGTGCTGCTGCGTATGACCCAGCCGGACCCCAACTCCACGCTGCTCACCCCGGGGATTATCGATGTTACCGGGATCGACGTGCCTGACGAAGAGTATTTCGGCCCGCTGCTGACGGTGGTGCGCTACGAGCAGTTTGATGAGGCGATCCGCATCGCCAACAACACCCGCTACGGGCTGGCGGCGGGGCTGATCTCCGCCGATCCGGCGCTGTTCGCCAGGTTCGCCGACGAGGCGCGCGCCGGGATCGTCAACTGGAACAAGCCGCTGACCGGCGCCTCCAGCAAAGCGCCGTTTGGCGGCGTGGGCGCCTCCGGCAACCACCGCGCGTCGGCGTGGTACGCGGCGGACTACTGCGCATGGCCGATGGCCTCGCTGATTAGCGAAACGCTGACGCTGCCGGCGGCGACGTCGCCCGGCCTGCCATTCTGACAACGGATTCTGTGAGGACACTATGTCTGGTTTTGAAGCTAATTTCGATGGCCTGGTTGGGCCTACGCACCACTACGCCGGGCTGTCGGTCGGTAACGAAGCCTCGCAAAATAACCGCGACGGCGTATCCAACCCGAAGAAGGCGGCGCTGCAGGGCTTATGCAAAATGAAGGCCCTCGCCGACAGGGGCTTTATTCAGGGGATTTTACCCCCGCAGCCGCGGCCGAATATCGCCGCGCTGCGCGGCCTGGGCTTTTACGGCAGCGATGAGCAGGTGATTACCCGCGCCGCCGCCGACGCGCCGCATCTGCTCTCGGCGTTTAGCTCCGCATCGTCGATGTGGACCGCCAACGCGGCGACGGTGTCGCCATCCGCCGATAGCGCCGACGGCAGGCTGCACTTTACGGTCGCCAACCTGACCAACAAGCTGCACCGCTCCCAGGAAGCGCCGACCACCGCGGCGATTTTACGCGCGACCTTTGCCGACGAAAGCTATTTCGTCCATCACCATGCCCTGGCTCAGCACGGCGACCTGGGCGATGAAGGGGCGGCCAACCACAACCGCTTCTGCTACGACTACGGCCGCCAGGGGCTGCAGACTGTTTGTCTACGGCAGACGCGCGAGCGGCGGCGTGGCCCCGCAGAAATATCCGGCGCGCCAGACCCTGGAGGCCAGCCAGGCGGTGGCCCGGCTGCATCGGCTGAACCCGGAATATACCGTTTTTGCCCAGCAGGAGCCGGCGGCCATCGACGGCGGCGTGTTCCACAATGACGTGATTGCGGTGAGCAATCGCCACGTGCTGTTCCACCATCAGCAGGCCTTTGTACAGCAGCAGGCGCTGCTGGCGACCTTGCGGGAAAAAGCGGCTCGCCTGGATATTCCGTTTGTCAGCGTCGAGGTTCCGCAGGCCCAGGTGGGGCTTAACGACGCCGTCGCCTCGTATCTGTTCAACAGCCAGCTGCTGAGCAAGCCGGATGGCAAAATGCTGATTGTGGTGCCGGAAGAGTGTCGCCAGCGGGAGAACGTCTGGCAGTACCTGAGCGGGCTGGTGAGCGACAACGCCTCGCCAATCGACGAGCTGGCGGTATTCGATCTGCGCGAAAGCATGCGCAACGGCGGCGGTCCGGCCTGCCTGCGCCTGCGGGTGGTGCTGAACCACGCCGAGCTGGCGGCGGTGAATCCGCACAGCCTGATGGACGACGCGCGCTATTTACAGCTCACGCAGTGGGTCGAGAAGCACTACCGCGATCGCCTCCACGCCCGGGATCTGGCCGACCCGCAGCTCCTGAGCGAGGTCTACCAGGCCCTTGATGAACTGACGCAGATTTTGCGCCTGGGCTGCATCTATGACTTCCAGCGCTAAAGGACCGGGAATGGACGACAAGGTGAATGATTTACTGCACTGCCGGCTGACGGAGTGGGCGTTTCCCGCGGAAATTGAGGCGCGCTGGCTGGCGGAAGGCGTGCTGCAGCTGCTGCCGCAGAGGCCGTGGCGGCAGGCGACGATCGTTTCCGCCGGCATTCACGGCAACGAAACCGCGCCGATAGAGCTGCTGCTGGAGATCGCGCATGCGCTGAGCCAGGGGCAGCAGCCGCTGTCGCAGGCGCTGCTGATCGTCTTCGGCAACCTGCCGGCGATCTGCGCCTCCCGCCGCTATCTGCATAACGACCTCAACCGCCTGTTCGGCGGGCGTCATCTGCGCGCGGCGCCGGGCAATGAGTCCCGTCGCGCGGCGGAGCTGGAAGCGGCGGTCCGGGCGTTCTATACGGCGGCCGATGCCCACGGCCGCGTCGGCAGAGTGCATCTCGATCTGCATACCGCCATCCGCGGCTCGCGCTATCGCCAGTTTGCGCTTCTGCCCGCCCGGGAGGGTGAGTACAGCGCCGGATTTTATCAGCTGCTCGCCGCCAGCGGTATGGACGCGGTGGTGCGTCATACCGAACCCGGCGGGACCTTCACCCACTTTACCGCCGAGGCGTTCGCCGCCGAAAGCGCGACCCTGGAGCTGGGCAAAGTGATGCCCTTTGGTGAGAACGATCTGCGCCTGTTTGCCGCCGCCGGCGCGGCGATCCGGGCGACGATCGGCGGCGAAGCGCTGCCGTCGCGCCTCAAGGAGCCGATGCACCATTTTGTAGTTCAGGAGAGCATCATCAAGGGCGACGATCGCTTCACCTTGCACCTCGATCCGCAAACTGAAAACTTCACCGCGCTTGCCGCCGGGCACGTTATTGCGCGGCAGGCGGAGAAAACGTGGGTTATCGATGAGCAGGCTCCCTATATCCTGTTTCCGAATGCGGGAGTGGCAAACGGGCAACGCGCCGGTTTGCTGCTGAAGTCTGCCGCGCCATGCCTTTCTTTGCCTCTCTGAAGGAATCGACATGACTCAACATCAACGCGAGGGGCAGGAGCATCCTGCCATCGACGGGGAGCGCCCGTCGCAGCTCAAACGCGGCCTTGGCGCCCGGCACATTCAGATGATTGCGCTGGGCGGCGCTATCGGCACCGGCCTGTTTATGGGGGCGGGCCGAAATATTGCGGTGGCGGGGACCTCGATCCTGCTGATTTACCTGCTGGTGGGCTTTTTTACCTATATGGTGATGCGGGCGATGGGCGAAGTGCTGCTCACCCGGCTGGACTACCGCTCCTTCGCCGATTTCGTCGGCGATTATCTGGGACCGCAGGCGAGCTTTTACCTCGGCTGGACCTACTGGCTGAGCTGGGTGGTAACCTGTATTGCCGACGTGGTGGTCTGCGGCAGCTATATGCAGTACTGGTTTCCCGAAATGTCGGCGTGGATGCCGGCCCTGAGCACCCTCGGCATTCTGTTCCTGTTCAATTTGCTGTCGGTGAAGATGTTCGGCGAGGCTGAGTTCTGGTTTGCGCTGATCAAGGTGATTACGATTATCGCGCTGATCGTCACCGGCGCGTGGATGATCGCCATCGGCTGGACCTCGCCGGACGGCGTGAAGGCCTCGTTGCACCACATCACCGACCCGGCGGTCTTTATGCCCCACGGCGTCACCGGCTTCCTCGCCGGTTTCCAGATAGCGATTTTCTCCTTCACCGGGATTGAGCTGCTCGGGACGATGACCGCGGAAACCCGCGATCCGCAGAAGATTTTACCTAAGGCGATCAACGCGCTGCCGCTGCGGATCATCATTTTTTATCTGCTGTCGATGGTGGTGATTATTGCCGTGGCCTCGTGGCCGGGCGTATCGCCCGATGCCAGCCCGTTCGTCACCCTGTTCGCCAAAGCCGGCCTGCCCGCCGCCGCGGCGGTGATTAACTTCGTGGCCCTGACCTCAGCGATGTCGTCGGCCAACAGCGGGGTTTACTCCAGCACCCGCATGCTGTACGGCCTGTCGGTTGAGAAGCACGCCCACGGGCAGTTCCGCATCCTGTCGCGCCATACCCGCATTCCGGTACGCAGCCTGCTGTTCTCCTGCTTCTGTATGCTCAGCGGCACCTTGCTGCTGTTCCTCGTACCGAACGTGATGACCCTGTTTACCATCGTCTCGACGCTAGCGGCCATCATGGTGGTCTTTAGCTGGGGGATGATCCTCGTGGCCTATCTGGTTTATCGGCAAAAGCGTCCCGATCTGCATGAACGGTCGGCCTTTAAGATGCCGGCCGGGGTGGCGATGAGCTGGCTAAGTCTGCTGTTTTTTGCCTTTGCCATTTTTATTATGATCTTCGACCCCGATACCCTGAAGGCGCTGCTCGCCACGCCGCTGTGGTTCATCGCCCTGTGGTTGTGCTGGAAGATGAAGCAGAAGCGGGAAGGGCAAACGCGGCTGGAGAAACTTAACGCCTGACAGGATACAATCGGCCCAATCTGCTGCGCGGCGATAAAGAGGGACTTTGTCGCTGCGCAAACTGAAAAGGAGAAGGTATGTCAGATAATTTCCCGGCGCTCTCCGCCGATACGCTGGCGGCAGCCAACCTCGTCGGCGCGTGGCTGGCGCAGGACGATTTTACGACGCTGGCGCAGAAGCCGCCGTTTGAGGTGGTGGTGCTGGCGGGCAATGCGGTGATCCCGACCATTGATGCCGCCTGTCGGCTGGCGGTTGACGCCGAGGTTCCGCTGCTGATAAGCGGCGGGATTGGCCACTCAACTTCATTTCTCTATCAGGCGGTACGCAACGATCCGCGCTACGGCTCGCTGCCGGTAGAGGGGCGCGCCGAGGCGCATATCCTTGCCGATATCGCCCATCAATACTGGCACATTCCGCGCGCGCGGATCGTGGCGGAAGCGCGCTCCACCAACTGCGGCGAGAACGCGCGCTTTACCCGCGACCTGCTCGAGGCCGAGGGACTGGCGCACCGCGCGGGCGTGGTAATCCAGGACCCGACCATGCAGCGGCGCACGATGGCGACCTTCGCCCGGGTCTGGCAGGGGGCAGATCCGCTGCCGCGCTGGTACAGCTACCCGGGCTGCGTGCCGCAGCTGCGCAATACGCCGGAGCAGGGCCTGGCGTTCAGCGGGGCGGCGCACGGGCTGTGGCCGGTGGGGCGCTATCTGGCGCTGATCCTTGGCGAGCTGCCACGTCTGCAGGATAGCCCGCAGGGATACGGTCCGCTGGGTAAAGATTTTATTGCCCACGTTGATATGCCTCCGCGGATTATCAGCGCGTGGCGCCAGCTGCGTGACGATAGCCTCCTGACCCACGCCCTCGGCGATCGGACCTTAGGCTGATGGGTTTTGCCCGTTTGTGACAGATTTGTCGCAAACGGGCAGTCTGTGTTGCCTGAATATAACGATTTTTCCGGGTTACGGGCCCGATTCTATGAAGTAATTCACATAATCACGCCTGCGAACCGCTGCGGTCGTCTCTTATGGATAGATTTTTAACAAATAAATCACTTGTTAAAAACAATAAATCTACAGGAGCAGGCTATGACAGCACCCGTTCAGCACCCGATGTATATTGATGGTCAGTTTGTTGCCGGGCGCGGCGACGCCTGGATTGACGTGCTTAATCCCGCTACCGAAGTGCTGCTCTCCCGCATTCCCGACGGCAGCGCCGAAGACGCGCGGCGGGCCATTGCCGCCGCCGATCGCGCGCAGCCGGCCTGGGAGGCGCTGCCGGCCATCGAGCGCGCCGGCTGGCTGCGTAAAATCGCCGCCGGGATCCGCGAACGCGCCGGCGAGATTGCGGCGCTTATCGTAGCCGAAGGCGGGAAGACTCAGCAGTTGGCGGCAGTGGAGGTCTCCTTTACCGCCGATTATCTCGACTATATGGCCGAGTGGGCGCGGCGCTACGAAGGTGAAATCGTGCAAAGCGACCGTCCCGGCGAAAATATCCTCGTTTTCAAACGCGCCCTCGGCGTGACCACCGGCATCCTGCCGTGGAACTTCCCGTTCTTCCTGATTGCCCGCAAGCTCGCCCCGGCGCTGCTGACCGGCAATACCATTGTGATTAAACCGAGCGAGTTCACGCCCAATAACGCCGTCGCCTTTGCGCAGATTGTCGATGACATCGGCCTGCCGAAGGGGGTGTTTAACCTGGTGTTAGGCCGCGGGGAGACCGTCGGCCAGGAGCTGGCGGCAAACCCGAAAGTGGCGCTGGTCAGCATGACCGGCAGCGTAGGCGCGGGGGAAAAAATCATGGCCGCCGCGGCGAAAAATATAACTAAAGTGTGCCTTGAGCTGGGCGGTAAGGCGCCGGCGATTGTGATGGATGACGCTGATCTTGAGCTGGCGGTCAAGGCGGTGGTCGATTCGCGGGTGATCAACAGCGGGCAGGTATGCAACTGCGTTGAGCGCGTTTACGTGCAGAAGGGGATCTACGATCGCTTCGTTAACCGTCTCGGCGAAGCGCTGAAAGCGGTGCAGTTCGGCGACCCGGCGCTGCGGGACGATATTGCCATGGGGCCGCTGATCAACGCCGCCGCGCTGGAGCGGGTCGAGCAGAAGGTGGCCAAAGCGCTGGCCCAGGGCGCGCGCCTTGCCTTAGGCGGCAAAGCGGTCGCCGGCAGCGGCTATTTTTATCCGCCGACGCTGCTGCTGGACGTGCGCCAGGAGATGGATATCGTCCACGAAGAAACCTTTGGCCCGGTGCTGCCGGTGGTGGCGTTTGACACGCTTGAGGAGGCGCTGGCGATGGCCAACGACAGCGACTACGGGCTGACGTCGTCGATCTATACGCGCGACCTGAACGTGGCGATGAAGGCGATTAAGGGGCTGAAGTTCGGCGAAACCTACGTTAACCGCGAGAACTTTGAAGCCATGCAGGGCTTTCATGCGGGCTGGCGCAAATCGGGTATCGGCGGCGCCGACGGCCGCCACGGTCTGAACGAGTACCTGCAGACCCAGGTGGTCTATCTGCAGGCCTGAGCCGCGGGTGGAAAAGCGGATAGCCGGGGCTATCCGCTGCGGTTACAACCTATTTAGCAAACTTATCCAGTACGCGGATGAGCTGGGTGACGAAGCCGTATTCGTTGTCGTACCACGCCACGGTTTTGACCAGCTGAACGTCGCCGGCCTCGGCGATTTCAAGCTGTGTGGCGTCGTAAATCGAGCCAAAATGGCTGCCAATCACGTCGGACGAGACGATCTCCTCTTCGGTATAGCCGAAGGATTCATTATTCGCCGCCGCGTTCTTCATCGCCTGATTGACCTCTTCGGCGGTCACCTTTTTCTCAAAAATCGAGACCAGTTCGGTGACCGAGCCGGTTTTGGTCGGCACGCGCTGGGCATGGCCTTTCAGCTTGCCGCTGAGTTCGGGAATGACCAGACCAATCGCCTTCGCCGCCCCGGTGGTGTGCGGGATGATGTTTTCCGCCGCCGCGCGCGAGGCGCGTAGATCTTTGCCGCGCGGGCCGTCGACCAGCGACTGGGTGCCGGTGTAGGCGTGAATGGTGGTCATCGTGCCGAGCCTGATGCCGAAGGCATCGTTGAGCACTTTGGCCATCGGCGCCAGGCAGTTGGTGGTGCAGGAGGCGACGGAGATAATGGTGTCGTCCGCGGTGAGGGTGTCGTCATTGACGTTGTAAACGATGGTTTTCATCTCCCCGGCGGGGGCGGAGATCAGAACCTTTTTCGCTCCGGCGCTCAGGTGGGACTGGGCCTTTTCCGTCGAGGTATAGAAACCGGTACATTCAACGATAAGCTCCGCGCCTGCGCTGCCCCACGGAATGTTCCGGGCATCTTTCTCGGCGTAGACGGTGATGGTCTTACCGTTAACGATTAGCGCTTCGTCGGTGAAGTCTACGCTCCACGGGAAGGGACCGTAGTTAGAGTCATGTTTTAGCAGATAGGCCAGCACTTTTGGCGAGGTGAGATCGTTAATGGCCACCACTTCCAGCGGGCTGTTAACTTCCAACAAACGGCGTAATACCAGACGTCCGATACGACCAAAACCATTAATTCCAAGCTTGCTCATGGAAAATCTCCTGGTGAGTCGGTTAGAGGGTAAAACTCATACAGGCATACTCCAGTCGGCCGATTTGGGCAACCCGCAAAATTGACCGGGCGGCTAAGCTTTTGAAAAAACGCTACAGAAAAATGAATGCATTCGTTCATCATCTGGCGGCAGGAAACGGGCCGCGTCGCGTTTCCGCTTCTCAGCATTATGCAACCAGCGTGGCGCAGTAGGTCGCCCTCGTTCAGATGTGGGAGAATCCCCGGGTATCGCTGATAACTACGGCGTTTCGGCCGGCGCGTTTGGCCTCATAGAGCGCTAAATCAGCTTTGCGCAGGACGCTGTAAACATCGTTTTCGCCAGCGCTGAACCCGGCAACGCCGAGGGAGATGGTCACCTTATCGCCGTGGGGAAAATCGGCATTTTCGATCCCCGCCCGGATGCGTTCAGCCACCGCGGCGGCCGCCTTCAGGCGGGTATCGGGCAGGAATATGACAAACTCTTCGCCGCCAAACCTACAGGCAACCTGTCCGTCGGCGCAGAGGCTACGCAGCGTCTCACTGAATGTGACCAGCACCGCATCGCCGCCGTCATGTCCGTGCAGATCGTTAATCTTTTTAAAATGGTCGATATCAATCGCGATGATGCAGCGATCGGCGGAAGCAGGGGACTGTTTTAGCAGGGTGCTGAAACCTTTGCGGTTATAGAGCCCGGTAAGCGAGTCCGTCATCGTTTCATCGCTGAGAGCGTTTACCCGCCGGGCCATTATCTGCAGATGCAGGCTGAAGGCCTCTTTCAGCCGTTCAGCTTCCTTGTACCAGACGTTAATATTGGCCAGCTTTTTGAGCGTGGACTCGTTGTTTTCCTCGCGCGTAAATTCGGCGAGTTTCTCCAGCGGAGCCGAAATGATGGCGGCAAAAATCGTTACGGTCGTCACCGTGAGGATGATGATCGCGAGCGTGAACCAGAACGCGTTAACGACCGTCTGCATTAATATACGGGATACGCTTTCCGAGGCTCCCGAGATGATGACCTTCCAGTCGGCCTGCTTCAGGCTGGCGTAGCCAACCAGGTTGCCCCCGCTTTTGTCATCGCCAAAAAAGTGTCCGTTTTGCGCTTTGAAAATCTGTTCCCGCAGTCCGGGGGCAGAGTTAAAACCGCTTCCCACCCGTGCTGGATTGCGATTAAAGATTATCTTTCCGTCATTATTGATAACGCTGACGTCCGTGGTATTTTCGTAAAAATGCATGCTCAGAATATCGCTGAGCATGCTCTCTTTTTGCAGGTAGATGCTGCCGCCGATAAAGCCGAGATAGTCGCCGCCGGGGCCAAATAATGGCTGCGAGACAAAGACGACGTAATTATTCGCTGCCGAGATAAAAGGTTCAGAGATAAAGAGTTTTTTTGAGGCAATGGCCTGCCTGCTGGCGTCAGAGTGGAGCTTTATTCCCACCAGCTTCAGGCTCTCCGGAGAGGCGGCGGCAATCACGGCGTCGGAATTCACGATCACCACCGAGTTGAAAAAGCCGGACTGCAGGCGCAGCCGTTCAGCTTCGTTTTGCAGCTGGCCGGAGTCGTTAAGGGCTGTTATCTGCCCGGCGCTGTAGGCCAGCTCCCGCTGCGCCGTCACCAGGTAGCGGTCGGTGGTATCCGCCAGCTTGCGGGCATAAGCGAGGTTGCTCTCGAGCAGTCGGTCCTCAATGTTGCCCTTCTGGAAAAGCGTCAGGGCGCTGAGCAGCAGCATTGATGTCAGCAGGATCCCTCCGACGGACAACATCAGCATGAGGGTGCGCAGATGCAGTTTTTCCCTGGCATAGCTCTTCACGTATCGCAAAAATTTTCCGCATTTTATCAGTTTTTTAGCGCATAACATAAGCCGCTTCTGCTGCGTCGGCGGCGGATAGCAGCTTCTGACAATCGTGTGGCCGCTTGATATGACGGCGCTATACCAAACTCTGCGCTCGCTCGTAGACCCGGCATAGCGCCATCCTCTAACGGTCGTGGAAACGGATGTTCAGGCGCCAGTCGGTGAGCATGGCGCGTAGCGTTATCAACGGCGCATCAGCCGTTGCGTACAATGACCTGCAGTAAACGTACGGCAACGTATCCCTCACGTCGCTGCAGCGCGATAAATATCAATGGCGGGCCAGGCACAATGTGGTTAACCAGGGTGGCTCAGTTTTTTGATTTGGGCCGACATGCTCCAGTTAATAATGAATGACGCTACCAGCGCGATAAACCATGGAATTCTGGAACCGTCAAAAAAATGCTCTCCAATGGCGTCGCCCAGCGCCAGACAGGTAAAAATCGATGAAAAATAGAGCCAGGCCCTGAAAACGTTTAGATTGTTAAACATGGTCATCATCCTTTGATTCTCCAAAACCCAATCATGGCTTTTTGAAGCCGCTGCAGGCAACTGCCAACTCACTGAGTTGACATAGTGCAGGTATAGTCGCTGTGTCGTGTTTTTAGCGCTGCACGTGGGGGAGGATGCACGTGCATAGCCCCGATTGCATTTCGGACCGCATGCCGGCTTGTTGCCGTATGCGCGATGAGGTGGCCCGCCCGGGATCCAAATGCAAGAGCACAAGGGCGGGCCTTTGGCTATAGGGGGTCTACAACCGGCGCGAATTTTACCATTTAAGATATGGCCGAAATATTAAAACCCGGCCCAGGCAAGCGATTTAAGATTTACCTCAGTTTATACATCAATTCATTGGAGCAGAGTGAGGTGGTGGTACAAAACCGCGCGTCCACAGGGACGTTGGTATCGACGGGAATGCCGCCTGTATGCGTACATTAGCGTCAACCGGGGGGATGAGACGTGAGAGACGAAACTAAAGACGCCATGCGTATGTTTTTCTGCGGCAGGTGTTACACCGCCGACAACCTTGAAAGGGATTACCTGTCCAAACTGGCCAGTTACAGTGATGAACGCCGGGAAACACCTCTGCGGGCAGCACGTCCCGACGAAGCGATTGTATGTCATAAGTATAACGCTGAATCCAGCGGTAATAAATAGTGGAGCGACACCACGCTCGGCCAGCATCCGCTACAGCTCACGATAACTGATGCCGTATTTGCAGTACTCGCGAATCGCCCAAAGGATAAAGTCATGCAGTAAATGCCCGCCCTTTAAATGGGTTCATGTGCCGCTCCGTCAGCAAAAAGCGCCAATCAGTTTATCATCTGCTGTTTTTTGCCACAGAGTTCTTTAAAGACTTCAGCCGCCATTCAGGCGGCTTCGTTTGCCTAAAAGATGGTCACTTTAAGGTTTGAATGTTTAGGTTTTGGTTGCCATCATCATCGCCAGAAACGAACCTTAAACCGTGTTTCAATTCTCCTCTGATAGGCTCCTGTGTATCCAGCAAAGAAATACCGGTTAGATACACCGGATATGTTATATCTATTTCCTACATGGGTTATCTGGTTTTTCTTGCATATATGTACGTCGATAATCCTTGCTATTATATTGGCATTTTGGCGATTCCGACAGGCCCGGTCCTGCAAAACATCATAGACCTGTCACGAGGTTTTTTGGCTTGCGCTGATGGAGGCAATTGCCTGAAGGGCTAAGTCACTGCAGATCGCAAACCCGCGCAGTATACGCGGTTGTTCGTCGCCCGTGAGCATAAAATTGAACTGGATTTCTACTCATAATCCCCAAAGATGGGAGTGCAAAATGGTTTAAGCTCCCCAGGACGCTCCCATTATGCTAACTTTTAAGGGCCAACTGTTTTAAGCGGTTCTTAACTCAGGGGATGATTCTAAGGAGAGTAAATATGGCTGTATCGGGGAAAGTTACACTGGGAATATTTTGTCTTATTTTTGCTAACTTTGCACTCTGTGCAGGAAAAGGTCTTAGTTACGAATCAAATAATAAAACATTAAATTTAAAAGAAGAGTGTGTTTCATCTTTGGCGATGAATCGTTTTATATTTGAATCAAAAGAACATTACTTACTGAACGTGCGGTTAAAAGATAATCGAAATTGTGCTCAAAAGTTAAATAGCATGATAGAACAAAATATTGGGAATCGCTTGCGCACATATTTCAACTCTGACCTGCTTGTTGATAGCTATATTGCGGGAATACTCAGCACTGAAAAAGGTTTCAGAATGCCTTTGGACAGCAAGAAATTGGGCGATGAGATTCTTTCATTTTACAACAAGAAGAGTTAAGTAAATCTAAGTTGCGGGTGACCTTCGTACAGGACTGCTGTGACCTGGAGATCATCGACTGAGTAGCGGGCCCAGGTGGCTATGACAAAGAAACCGTGCAGGATGTGATGCTGGGTGCGGTGGAAAAGCGATTCGAACAGCAACTGCCGTCAGAGCCGCTGGAATGGCTGACGGATAATGGTTCGGCCTACAGGGTACATGAAACGCGGGCGCTCGTGCGGATGCTGGAGCTTGACCCTTGCACAACAGTAGTATGCAGTCCGGAAAGTATCGGCATAGCAGAAAGCTTCGTGAAAACGATCAAGCGAGATTACATCAGTATTATGCCGAAGCGGACAGTTGGTCTGCGCTGGTGAATCTGGCGGTGGCGTTCAGTCATTACATTTGGGGCGTTAAAAAGGCTGTAAACGTCCGCTATTGTCCGTTAACCGTACAACCTAACTCCTTGTATTCCCGATAAATGTATGATTCCCCGTCATTGTTTCTTATAAGTACGTAAAAGTTAATGAATTTTTAATAAAAGGTCGTTATGTTGTCGGCATCACTGTTTTGTTAAGGGTTTTTCATGCGCGATAAATACTCCGGCCTGCAGATAGGCATCCACTGGCTGGTATTTTTATTAGTGGTTGGCGCCTACGCCGCCATGGAACTACGAGGCTTCTTCCCTCGCAGCGACCGGCCGCTGATTAACATGATTCATGTCTCCTGCGGTATTTCCATCTGCGTACTGATGGTGGCGCGACTGTTGGTGCGCCTGAAATCACCCGCGCCGCCGATTGTGCCGAAGCCATCGCCGATGATGACCGGCCTCGCGCACCTCGGGCATCTGGTTATCTTCCTGCTGTTCATCGCTTTGCCGATCGTCGGCATGGTCATGATGTATAACCGCGGCAACCCGTGGTATGCGTTTGGCCTGACGATGCCCTTTGCGGCGCAAAGTAATTTTGAGCTGGTGGATACGCTGAAAGGCGTGCACGTTCTGCTGGCGAATACCGGCTATTTTGTCATCGGCCTGCACGCGCTGGCGGCGCTGATGCATCACTACCTGTGGAAAGACAATACGCTGCTGCGCATGATGCCGCGCAGGCGCTAGCCGCCGTTCGATTTTGTATGCAGACCCCGCCCCGAGCGGGGTTTTTTATCTCTTTTACCGCGGACTGTGATACATCCGATCGCGCCAACGGGAAGAGGGGATGAAGATGAGAGTCAGAGTTGCCGCGACGGATAAAGCGCCAGCGCTACGGGAAATCCGCAATCAGGCGATACGTCACGGCTTGTGGCGCTCGGTGAAAAATGGCTGCCATCAAAGCTCGCCAATGCCGATTTACGCTGCGTGGATATGATGATGGAGTGAGCTGAGCCCAAAACTGCGCCGCTGTGCTACGGTTAAAGCGGCGTTTCAATTTGCCACATTGCTTAATTAAATATAGTATACCCCCCTATATGATATGGAGGGCGTCACCGTGCCACATTCACCTGAAGATAAAAAGCGCGCCCTGAGCCGCGTGCGCCGTATTCGTGGGCAGGTCGAGGCGCTCGAGCGCGCGCTGGAGTCCGGCGAATCCTGTATGACAATCCTGCAGCAGATCGCCTCGATTCGCGGCGCAACCAACGGTTTGATGGGGGAGATGGTGGAAATTCATCTCCAGGATGAGCTGGTAAGCGGCGAAACCACCCCCGACCAAAGAGCGATACGCATGGCGGAAGTCGGCCATCTGCTACGATCCTACTTAAAATAAATCACGACGAAGGAAGAGACCCTTATGAAATCACGTGCAGCAGTCGCGTTTGGCCCGGGCCAGCCGCTGAAGATCGTTGAAATTGACGTCGCACCGCCGAAAAAAGGCGAAGTGCTGGTCAAAATCACCCATACCGGCGTCTGCCATACCGATGCTTTTACCCTCTCCGGCGACGATCCGGAAGGCGTGTTCCCGGCGGTGCTGGGCCACGAAGGTAGCGGCATTGTCGTTGAAGTGGGCGAAGGGGTGACCAGCCTGCAACCGGGCGATCACGTTATTCCGCTGTACACCGCCGAGTGCGGCGAGTGCAAATTCTGTAAATCCGGCAAAACCAACCTCTGCCAGGCGGTTCGCGCCACCCAGGGCAAAGGCCTGATGCCGGATGGCACCACCCGTTTCTCCTACAACGGCGAGCCGATTTATCACTATATGGGCACCAGCACCTTCAGTGAATACACCGTTTGCGCGGAGATTTCGCTGGCGAAAGTTAACCCGCAGGCTCCGCTGGAAAAAGTCTGCCTGCTGGGCTGCGGCGTGACCACCGGGATCGGCGCCGTCCACAACACCGCGAAGGTGAAAGAGGGCGATACGGTGGCGGTATTCGGCCTCGGCGGAATTGGTCTGGCGGTTATTCAGGGCGCGGCACAGGCGAAAGCCGGGCGCATTCTGGCGGTCGACACCAATCCGGATAAGTTCGCGCTCGCCAAAGAGATGGGCGCAACCGACTTTATAAATCCGCGTGATTACGAAAAGCCGGTGCAGGACGTCATCGTTGAGCTCACCGACGGCGGCGTGGACTTCAGCTTTGAGTGTATCGGCAACGTTAACGTCATGCGTGCGGCGCTGGAGTGCTGCCATAAAGGCTGGGGCGAAAGCGTGATTATCGGCGTGGCCGGTGCGGGTCAGGAGATTAAAACCCGGCCGTTCCAGCTGGTAACCGGCCGCGTATGGCGCGGTTCCGCATTCGGCGGCGTCAAAGGGCGCACCCAGCTGCCGGGAATGGTGGAAGATGCGATGGCGGGTAAAATTCGCCTCGATCCGTTTATTACCCACCGCCTGCCGCTGGATCGGATCAACGACGCGTTTGACCTGATGCACGAAGGTAAATCAATCCGTACCGTCATCCATTTCGGCGACCAGTAACGGGCAGAACGGGTTGACGCCGAACAACCGGGTCCCCTCAAGTAGCTGCTGGCGGCTTCGTCGGCAGCTATGACGGTGGGCGTTGAGTCGTCGCGCCATTGTTCCCTGCCGCCGTCAACGTAGCGCAACCCTTCAGGCAGGCATTGATTTTCGAATCGCGCTGAGCAGGGTCTGCGCGCCGGAGGTTAGGGGGGCATCAACCCGGGTCAGAATACCGATTGGTTCACCGGCGCCCTGTGTCGGCACCAGCAGCGCGCTGAGCAGGCCGCGCCGCAGGTCGTCCTTCACCGCTCCGGAGGGGACGAACCAGATATAGTCATAATTAACGGTCAGCTGGCGTGACAGCGACGCCGAGAGCGTCTCTATACAGCCGGCGGGAATTTTACAGCCCTGGCTCTGCAGCAGCGTTTCGGCATTCTGGCGGGGGAGCGTCCCCTTAGGAGAAACGACGACCGGCCAGTCCATCACCCGGCTGAGCGTCACCGTCTCCTGCAGCAGCGGGTGTCCGGGACGAACCACCAGCTTCAGGGATTCCAGAAACAGCAGCTCATAGTTCAGGCCGCTCATCAGCTCCGGGTCGGACATGCGCCCGATGCCGATATCAATCTCCCCCGATTTCAGCCCCGCCAGCAGCATGGTGTTATTCATTGTGGCGACCTGCAGGGTGATATCTTTCTGCTGCTGGTGAAACTGGCCGATTACCGCCGGCAGAATGCCGAGCGCGGCGGTAGGCAGCGCGCCGATGCGCACCACGTCGGGGTTTATCCCCTCTTTACGATTAAGCGCCTGACCTGCGGTATTGAGCGCGTCGAGGACCTTTACCGCGTGGGTGAGAAACTGCTCCCCGACCAGTGTCAGCTGTGCGCCAAGCCGCCCGCGCTCAAAAAGCCGCGTTCCGGTCAACTGCTCCAGCTCGTTCAGCGTTTTTGATAAAGCGGGTTGGCTAAGATTAAGAGTTTCAGCCGCGCGCCCCAGCGTTCCCTGTTGAGCGACGGCCACGAAGGTATGTAGATGGCGCAAGCGAATGCGCTGACTAAAGAGAGCGTTTTTTTCCATAATTGATACTAAAAACAGAGCGGTATGAGTGACAAGCGATATTGTTGAAATTTGATAACCCAATGGCAAAATATTATTAACATTTGCTCTTGTTCTATTACAAATAATTTTACCTGACGCTAAAAAGCCGATGCGAGGGCGAAACCGGGGGTGAACCGCCCACGCGAGCAGATTAAGCTGCAGATCGTCCCGCCCGGCCTCCTGCTCGTCGACAGGCGAGCTCTGCGGGGAGATCGGCACATTGCGCGGCGAGCGCAGGACGCAGGTTTGTCGCCCGGGGCACGGGCGGGAGAGTCGCCCCGCGGGGACCATTTATCGTTTATAGGGTACGTAGCGCGTTTTATTCACTCCAGGGCATCCTGTTTTATTGTCGCCAGAAATCGGGTGTGTAAATATTTTGTTAATTTAAAGTGAAATCAAAGGGTCTATTTCATAACCCAGGGTTATGTTCCGCGGCGGGCAAAGGGCCGGGGCAGGTTACCCGCATCACAGTTTGTAAATTCTTCCTGCTGGCGCGAGAGGCCTTCTCTACACTCCAGGAAGTATTCACTGGAGGTAAGACATCATGGCGAACACCATCACGGCTGATGAGATTCGGGAACATTTTTCACAGGCTATGTCGGCGATGTATCAGCAGGAAGTTCCGCAGTACGGGACGCTGCTCGAGCTGGTAGCGGACGTCAATCTGGCGGTGCTGGAGCACAATCCCAGGCTGCACGAGCAGCTGGCGAACGCCGACGAGCTGGCCCGGCTGAACGTCGAGCGCCACGGCGCAATCCGCGTCGGCACCGCCGAAGAGCTGGCGATGCTGCGCCGTATGTTTGCCATCATGGGGATGTTGCCCGTGAGCTATTACGATCTCTCCCAGGCCGGAGTGCCGGTCCATTCCACCGCCTTTCGCCCCGTTGACGACGCCGCCCTGGCGCGCAACCCGTTCCGTATTTTCACCTCGCTGCTGCGCCTGGAGCTGATCGCCAGCGAGGAACTACGCCAGCGGGCGGCGGAGATTCTGGCTAAGCGCGATATTTTTACCCCGCGCTGTCGGGAGCTGATTGCGCAGCACGAAGAGAGCGGCGCCTTCACGTCCGTGGAAGCGCGGGAGTTTGTGCGCGAGGCGCTGGAGACCTTCCGCTGGCATAGCCACGCCACGGTAGATGATGAAACCTATCACGCCCTGCAGAACGAGCACCGGCTGATTGCCGACGTGGTCTGCTTCCCGGGCTGCCACATTAATCACCTGACGCCGCGCACGCTGGATATCGACCGGGTTCAGGCCCTGATGCCGGAGTGCGGCATCGTGCCGAAGGCGCTGATTGAAGGCCCGCCGCGCCGCGATGTGCCGATCCTGCTGCGCCAGACCAGCTTTAAGGCGCTGGAGGAGCCAGTTATTTTTGCCGGGGAGCATCGGGGCACCCACAGCGCGCGTTTTGGCGAAATCGAGCAGCGCGGGATCGCGCTGACGCCGAAAGGACGGGCGCTGTACGATCGCCTGCTGAACGAGGCCGGAGTCGGCAAGGACAACCTCCAGCATCAGCGCCACCTGCAGGATGTGTTCAGCCAGTTTCCGGATAGCGAGTTTCTGCTGCGCCAGCAGGGGCTGGCGTGGTTCCGCTATCGGCTGACGCCGGCGGGGGAAGCCCATCGTCAGGCCTTTGGTCCCGGCGACGATCCGCAGCCGCTGATTGAGTGCGGCTGGCTGATTGCCCAACCGATTATTTATGAAGACTTTTTGCCGGTGAGCGCCGCGGGGATCTTCCAGTCTAATTTGGGTAACGAAACCCAGGCCCGCAGCCACGGCAACGCCAGTCGCGAGGCCTTCGAAGCGGCGCTCGGCTGTCCGGTACTCGACGAGTTTGAACTCTATCAACAGGCGGAAGAACGCAGTAAACGGCGTTGCGGTCTGCTCTGAAACCGGTACTCTGCTGGCATAAACCGCAAAAGGAAGCAGGTCATGCAGAATCCGTCTACGCCGCTGGTGAAAACCCGCCAGGGCACTTTATCCGGGATCGCCGAGCAGGGGATTCATATCTGGCGCGGCATCCCCTACGCCGCGCCGCCGGTTGGCGAACTGCGCTGGCGCGCCCCGCGCCCGCCGGAGCGCTGGCAGGGCGTGCGTCGGGCCGACGCCTTCTCCGCCGCCAGCTGGCAGGACGTCGAGTATTGCCGCGAGCTGGGAGGCGGCGATCCCGGCCGCTTCTCGGAAGACTGTCTCTATCTCAACGTCTGGTCGCCCGCCGTCCGTACCCAGCCGCTGCCGGTAATGGTCTGGCTGCACGGCGGGGGCTTTACCATCGGCGCCGGCAGCCTGCCGCCGTACGACGGACAGGCGCTGGCGGGCCGGGAGGTGGTGGTGGTGACGGTGAACTACCGGCTGGGACATCTCGGCTTCTTCGCGCATCCGGCGCTGGAGGGCGAGGAGGAGGAGCCGGTGTATAACTTTGCGCTGCTCGATCAAATTGCCGCCCTGCAGTGGGTGCAGGAGAACATCCACGCCTTCGGCGGGGATGCGGCCAACGTTACCCTGTTCGGCGAATCGGCCGGCGCGCGCAGCGTGCTGTCGCTGATGGTCTCGCCAAAGGCCAGGGGACTATTCCATAAAGCGATTATCCAAAGCGGCTATACGCTGCCGGACCTTCCGCGCGCCAGGGCGCTGGAGAAGGGGCGGCGGCTGGCGGAGCATTTTTCACTGCCGGACGCCAGCGCGGAGCAGCTGCGGGCGATCCCCGCCGAGGCCTTCTGGCCGCTTACCGCGCCGCTGAGTATCGGCCCGGCGCCGATTGTCGGCGATGCGGTGCTGCCGCAGTCGATGCTGGAGACCTTTTTCGCCGGCCGTCAGCATCCCATGCTGATGCGCCGCGCGATAAATGCGGCCATTCCGGCGCGATAAATCACGGGCACACCTGTTGCTATATGTGAAATGGAATTACAACTTAGAGGCTACTGGAAGGTACTTGTAGATGGTCTTAACCCCAACGTTATAAATCTCTGCAATCTGTTGGCGGGAAGCCCCGTTCGCGAGCATTCTCTGGGCTCTTTCAACTGCCTCCTCTGTCATCACTCGCTTACGCCCTCCAATTCTGCCTTTAGACCTAGCTGCTGCCAGTCCCGCACGTGTCCGCTCAATAATCAATTCCCTTTCCATTTCAGCAAGGGCACTCATTACATGAAAGAAAAAACGGCCTGCAGGTGTACTGGTATCAATTGAGTCGGTCAGACTGCGGAAATGTACGCCACGTGATTGCAGGTCTGAGACAAGGGTAATCAGATCCCTGACGCTCCTCCCCAGTCGATCTAACTTCCAGACAACCAACGTATCGCCTTCTCTCGAACGTCGAATCGCCTGCTTTAAGCCTGGTCGGCGTACGTGTTTACCGCTGGCTTTATCTTCAAAAATCAGTTCACATTCTGCGCGAATCAGCGCGTTTTTCTGTAAATCGAGGTTTTGATCCCCTGTTGAGACCCTGGCGTAACCGGTGCGTGTCAAGGTAGTTGTCGCCTCAGTTGATTCATGCGGCCCGCGTTTCCCGCTCCGGATTTAGCCACACTTCTTCCTGCCGGCTCCAGTTTCGCGTTGCCCCTGACCAGCGGTGCGGATGCTGCTTTTTCGCGGCCTCGTACACCGATTTTCGCTGTGACAGAAGTTGACGGTCTTCGCCTCTGTGCCGCTGACCCGGCGTCACATAGCGGATACCGCTGTGCCGGTGCTCTTCGTTGTACCAGCCGACGAAGCCTTCCACCCAGGCACGGGCCTCTTCCAGCGACGCGAAGCCCTTCTCAGGCCACGCCGGGACGTATTTCAGCGTCCTGAACAGCGACTCCACGTGGGCGTTGTCGTTGCTTACCCGTGGCCGGCTGTGCGACGCGGTTATCTTCAGTTCCGCAAGCTTCACCTGCAGCACCTGTGACTTCATGGGGGCCCCGTTATCCGCATGCAGCACCAGTGGCTCCTGCCAGCAACGCTCGCTCAGCACTGTCCGCTTTACCAGCTCTGCCGCATATTCCCCGCTTTCTACCGGATGCACTTCATAGCCCACGATTTTGCGGCTGAACACGTCTTCTGTCAGATACAGGTAGAACCAGTGGCCCGCCGTCAGCGACTTCAGCCACGTGATGTCCCACGACCAGACCTGGTTCGGCGCTGTTGCCTTCCAGGTCGACAGCGGCCTGCTTTGTGGAGCCTGCTGACGTCCCCGGTGACTGACTTCGCCGTAACGCCGCAGTACCCGGTAAAACGTCGATTCACTGGCGATGTAACGACCTTCATCGGCCAGCACCGGGACGATTTGTGCCGGTGGCAGACTGGCGAACCGGGGTTCATGACAGACAGCCAGCACCAGCTGCTCCTCTTCAGCGCTGAGCCTGTTCTTCGGCACCGGCCGGGGGGCAGCGGGACGCCGGTCATCAGAGCCTGCGTTGCCAGCGCTGGCGAGTCCGTTCGCTGATACCCACACACTGACAGGCTGCGTGCTGCCGGGCGCCGGCATCAAGGGCTTCCTGCACCATGGACATCAGCTGTAATCTGTCGGCCGCGGGTGTCATTCGTCCTCGCGTTCTTCGGCGAAGAACGCCTTCAGCTTTTTTTCCAGAATGAGCAGCGCCGCGGCTTCAGCCAGCGCCTTGTCCTTGCGGGCTATTTCACGGTTAAGTTGCTGAATTTCTTTTTTCTGCTTTTTAATCAAGGCTCTTTCTTCACGCTGACCGGGCTGCATAAATTCGTCCCTCCACTGCTGAATTTGCTCAGGATAAAGACCTTTACGGCGACAGTATTCAGCCACAGCATGAGCAGAAAGCGGTGCGGTTTCAACGAGAACGGCAAAGCGGGCGTCCTGCGACCATTCTGGCGTTGACTGACTTTCCGCTACACGAACGCCAGCCTGAGTACGCCAGGCATAAAGCGTATTGGCCGGGATCCCCTCAGAACGGGCTAACTGAACGACCGGTTGATTATGTGGCGGCATCATTCTGGCGATCAGAGCGGCTTTACGCTCAGGTGAATAAGTGTTCATTATTGTCCTCTCCGGCCCCCGGAAATTTTTCTGTCAGAGGCGACAACTACCCTGACATGGGGGGGTGATTCCGCGCTGACCCGCGATGAGGCGATGACCATTTCCGGCACCCTGATGGAAACCATCCGCGGGACGGGCAAGCGTACCCTGAGCGTGGAAAAAGCCATCAACAGCCTGCGTGATAACGGTCTGATCGTCAGCGGCAGGCTTGATGAGTCCACCGGTGAGATTGTGCCGCTGTCGGCCAGCGCTATTATTCGTGCCCTGCGCCAGTATCGCCTGCACCCTGACCAGTTGCGGGCCCCGGCTCCGGCGGTGCAGCTGGCCAGCCGCCACCCAAACCACGTCTGGCAGCTGGATGCGTCCATCTGCGTGCTGTATTACCTCAAAAACCCGGCCAAAGGGATTAAAGGTGATACCGGGCTGCGCATCATGGACGAAAAGGAGTTCAACAAGAACAAACCCGCCAACGTGGCCAAAGTCGTCAATGACCGCGTCTGGTCTTTTGAAGGGACCGACCACACCACCGGGTGGATCTACCTGGAGTACCGGTTCGGTGGCGAAACCACCGAGAACTTCACCTCGGTGCTCATCAATATGATGCAGGAACGCGGCGGCGCGGACATATTACACGGGGTGCCGAAGGTGCTGTTCACCGACCCCGGCGCAGCCCTGAAGTCTCCTACGATGGGCAACCTGTGCCAGGCGCTGGGTATCAGGCTGATTGCGCACAAAGCCCGCAACGCCCGGGCCACCGGCTCGGTGGAAAAGGCCCGTGACATTCTCGAACGGGATTTTGAACACGGCCTGCGCTTCTGCCGGGTGGAGAGCATTGACGAGCTGAACCGCCTGGCGCGTCTGTGGCGGATGAAGTTCAACCGCACGGCCATTCACAGCCGTTACGGTATGGCCCGCACGGATAAATGGTTGCTGATCACCGAAGAACAGCTGGTCAAGGCCCCCTCTGTTGAGGTCTGCCGGGAAGCAGCGGTGTCAGCGCCGGTCAGCTGCAAGGTGGACAGCTTTGTCCGGGTACGTTTCCGGGGGCGGCAGTATGACGTTTCCGCTGTGCCGGGTGTCTGTGTGAATGACCGCGTGATGGTTGCCCGTAACCTCTACCGTGACGATCAGGCTCAGGTGGTGATGACCGGCGAGGATGGTCTGAAATCGTTCTTCCTGGTTGACGAGGTGCAGAAAGACGAACACGGCTTTGCTGTTGATGCCCCGGTTATCGGTGAGAGCTTTAAACCGCTGCCCCAGACCGTCGCCCAGCAGCATCTTGATGAAGTTGAGCAGCACGTTTTCGGCACCGCCAGCAAGGAAGAGACAGAGGCCGCGAGAAAAGGCAAATCCCTGCCGTTCGGGGGACGTTTCAACCCGTATCTCGATATTGAACGCGACGATCACCCGACCTATCTGCCAAAACGCGGCCAGGAAAGTCAGGTGCGTGGCCCGCGCATCGAGCAGCGCCCGTTATCTCATGTTGAGGCAGCTAAATTGCTGCGTGAGCGCCTGACTGCGGCTGGCCATAACTGGTTCCCGGAACACTACGCGCAGCTGGTCAGTCGCTTTCCTGAAGGCGTTCCCGCCGAAGATATTGACGCCATCGTGCAGGAGCTGGCCGGGAACAAAGCGCCGCGACTCAGCATCGTTAACGGCCATTAACCGGAGGCACCCATGCTGGTACTGAAAGACCTGATGAAGCAGCACGGTATCGAACAGACAGAAGTTGCTGCAGCTGCAGCTGTTTCGCAGCCCGCCGTTTCACAGCTGATTAACCACGGCATCTGGCCGAAGCGTCGCCCTGAAGAAGTGCGGCAAAAAATAATGAATTTTCTGGCATCACGCGGGCTCGGACAGGACTTGTCCCGGGCGTTTGATGAGGTACTGGCGGCGGAATCCGCCAGTACCTCCGTCCCGCAACAGGCAAATAACGAAGAGGACGAGAATATGTTACTGGCAAAACAGGTATTAAATCCAGTCACCAAAAAGCAATTCGGTATTTTCCGTGACCCGTTTGCAGATGACGCGATGCAGAGTTCGGAGGATGTGTTTACCACGCCGGATATCCGCTACGTCCGCGAGGCGCTGTATCAGACGGCCCGGCACGGTGGTTTTATGGCGGTTATCGGCGAATCCGGGGCGGGGAAAAGCACGCTGCGCCGCGACCTGATCGAACGTATCCACCGCGAGAATACGCCGGTCATCGTCATTGAGCCCTACATCATTGCGATGGAGGACAATGACAATAAAGGCAAGACCCTGAAAGCGGCCAGCATCGCCGAGGCGATCATCAGCACCATCGCACCGCTGGAAGGCGTCAAACGCAGCCAGGAAGCCCGTTTTCGCCAGTTACACCGTGTACTGAAGGACTCCAGTAACGCCGGTTACAGCCACGTTCTGGTGATTGAAGAGGCTCACTCACTGCCGCTGCCCACGCTGAAGCACCTGAAGCGCTTCTTTGAGCTGGAACATGGCTTTAAAAAACTGCTGTCCATCGTGCTGATTGGCCAGCCTGAACTCGCGATGAAGCTGTCAGAACGTAACCAGGAGGTGCGCGAGGTTGTACAGCGCTGCGAGGTCGTCGAGTTGCTGCCGCTGGATACGGAGCTGGAGCGGTTCCTGGAGTTCAAATTTAAGCGGGCTGGTAAATCCGTCTCGGATGTTCTTGATAACAGTGCCGTCGACGCGATTCGCGCACGCCTCAGCAACAATATTGGCGGTCGCCGGGGGGTTGTAAGCCTGTTATACCCTCTGGCCATCAGCAATCTGATTATTGCCGCCATGAATATGGCCGCGCAGCTCGGCGTTCCTGTCGTTAACGCTGATGTTATTAAGGGGGTTTAAGTGAAAACAGTCCCGAATATTAATCAACAGCTGGCCAATGTGATGACAGCCATTGCCGCACTCAACGCCATGAATACACCGGTTGCCTGCATCATGATTTATTCAGGAAAGCCGGTTATTCGCGTCTCCCGTGACAGTCCGTGCGTCAGTCAATTCCGGGAGCTGGAGTCCGGTTATATGATGACCGGTATTGACCATCAGGGGCGATTTCGGCAGGGAGAAATTGAGTTGTATGGCTGCAGGGTAATCTGGTCAGAATCGTTACTTCACTGAAGGAATAATATCATGGCAATAAAGATAGAGATTTATATCGCACTGACACCAGAAGGATTTATTTATTGCAAAATGTCGGGCGCAAATACAAAAGATGCGAGTGAAAGTGAGCTGGCGACGCTTGAGTCATTAAAGCCCGTTGTAAATGAATCTGTTCTCAACAAACTGAAACAGAGCGGATATCGGGTTGCAGCTGATTATCTGCAGCCTTCCGGCAAATCACATTAAATACTGAGGTCATATTATGACGACGATTAATCAAGACGAATATATGAAAGACCGTAAAGGTCGCCTGGTTCCGATAAGCCAGATTTCTGATTACGATCTGGCGATGGACAGCTTTGTCCGGGAACAGGTTGCTGCGGCGAAGGCCAAGAATGCCGACCTGAGTGAATTTAAAGACCGTGCTTTTAATGAATGCTATGCCTGGCTTGACCTTGTGGCAGAGAAATTCGGCAGAACGCGAGGTGGTGCCAAGGGCAATGTGACATTCCCCACTTTTGACGGTAGTCAGCAAATTACTATCCGTGTACAGGAAACACTGACGTTCGGACCGGAGTTGCAGATAGCCAAGGAGCTGTTTGATGAGTGTGTTACCGACTGGTCGAAAGGCGCTAATGCCAACCTGCAGGCGATTGTCACCGATGCCTTCCAGGTTGATAAAGAGGGACAGCTAAATACCGGGCGTATTCTCTCCCTGCGAAGGGTAAAAATTCAGGATGAGCGCTGGATTAAGGCAATGGATGCAATATCGGAATCGCTGCAGGTGGCCATGTCCAAAACCTATATTAATTTCCGGGAGAAAGATAAGTCCGGGAAGCTGGTTAATATACCGTTAGATATCGCTGCTATTTAATTTATTTTTCCATTTCTTTTTAATCCGGCGTCAGTGCCGTGGGATTCTGCACGCCGGATTTAGCAATAGGACTATTTATGCTGACATTAGCCGGTTTTATTTTACTGGTATCAGCCTGCGGAACAGATGCCTGTGACGCACTGCCTGTTACTGAAGATATCTATCTGAATAAGCAGTCCTGCGAGCTGGTCGCAGACGTCATTCATGAGATCTCACCGGGCGCATTATTGATTTGTGGGGAAGTCTGGCGGGAGGAAGAATAAATGTCTCTGTTATGCAAACGTTGCGACAACCCAGTCGATGATCTGGATTTTGAGCAAGCGACCATTATGGAAAGTTTTGATGGTACGTGGTGTATCGACCTGATTCTGAAATGCCCTCACTGCGGACTTTCCTATAACGCTTTTGTCCCCACAGGCTGAATTACAACCTCTGACTGGTGATGAAAATGACAAATGAAACTGAAAAGTACCTGGCCAAAATCAAAAAGCTCCTGAATCTGGCCCGTCGCAGTTCGAATTCTCATGAAGCGGCCAATGCGCTCAATCAGGCGCAGGCATTGATGCGTAAGCACAAGCTGAGCCAGAATGATATCGATCTGATGGATATCACCAGCAAGGCCAGTAAAGGTGCGCCATCCCATGCACAAAGCATCCCCCGTTATATGACGTTTCTGGGCCAGTTAATTTGCCGTGCTATGGGTGTTAACTGCTATTACTCTTTTCGCCGCAACTATATGAACGGCCAGAAGCAAAACACCGTCATTTTTTATGGTCCGGATGAGCGCCCGGAAATTGCCGCTTATGCCTTTGATGTGCTTTCTCGCCAGATGGTCAAAGCCCGCCGTACCTTTATTAGCTCTCTGCGTAAGAATATCAAGCCGTCCACTAAAACAGCCCGCGCAGACCAGTTCTGTGAAGGGTGGGCTGAAGGCGCGTATCAGGCGATAGAGCCATTTATAGTGACTGAAACCGAAAAAACATTGATGGCGAATTTTCTGGCGAAGATGAAGAAAGAGCAGGAATTATCCGATCTTAAACCCCGTGAAGCTAAAAAATGCCGGGGTGATCAGGATGCAGCGGAAGCGGGGTTTAACGAGGGATTAAAAGCGCGTTTAAATCACGGCGTATCCGGTAAAGATTCTGCCCTTTCTCTGGAGTACAAGTCATGAAGCTAACTGTCGGAAATATTCTTTTACTGTGCGTACTGGGCTGCGTTGTCATCTGGGTTGCTGTCGGGTTTATCGGTTATTACACCGTTATCGCTGCCCTGGATTATTTTAATAAACCGTAAGAGGCTTACATATATGAATAAAAAACTTATAGCTGAAGCCTCCCGTTTTCAGTCCTCCCAAGAGCGTAAGGGGTTCTGGTGGTTAATTCTGGGAACTGTATTTGCTGCTTTAACCGGCTTCTTCATTTTTAATTTACTTTGATGGAGATAAAATGATTATCGGCGCACTGATTTTAACCATTATCGGCCTTTTACTCGCCATCATGGCTGGGTATTTGTCGGCAGATAATCTAAGCCCTGTACCAGTCATGCTGGGTGTCATCGGTTCATTTATTGTTATTGCAGCACTTGCCCTGGCTCATGGTCCGGGCAAGGTCAATACCCCGGATTCGCCCCTTGTTACTCAGGAGGCAGGTAAATGACCCGTTCCCAACTGATTAAAATCATCCATGTGGCAAAGCGTGAACTGTGCATGGATGAAGATACTTACCGCCAGTTGCTGAATACCTACGCTGGCGTCGAATCCACGCGTGAAATGAATCTCGGGCAACTGAACCAGATCCTCGATGCGATGAAGAAAATCGGGTTTAAGGTCCGGACTCAGAAGAAAGAAAAGCTCACAGCCACCGACGACCAGTCGAAGAAAATCCGGGCTCTGTGGCTGGAAATGGCTGACGAAGGTTTTATTCGCGACCGCACCGAGCGGGCAATCAACGTCTACGTGCATCGCATAACGGGCGTCAGCCGCATAGACTGGCTCAATACATCGGCAGCAAGCCGTGTGATTGAGACACTGAAGCAGTGGCAGACACGCGAACGCAAGGCTCTGGAAGAACCGCAGGGCGCAAAGTGATTTCTGGAGGTCACCATGACAACACCAATGGAGCATAAGCGGCATAAACTGCTGTCTGAAGTTGCCGACCACGTTACTGAGACCGGCGTTGATTACGGTTTATCATCCGAACAGGCTGAACAATTGGGGCTGGCTGTGGCAGATTTTCTGGCATCTCACTTTGGCGGGCAAAACTTCACCTTTCCTCGTGACTACGCATATAAGCTGTCTCTGCGTGATATGCAGATTTATGAAGAGTTTCGGGGGAATAACTGGGCTGAGTTAAGTACGAAATACGGCATTACTGAACGGGGGCTACGGAAGCTGATTCACCGTGTACACAAACAAGTGATGGCACACCGTCAACCACAGTTGTTTTCCTTTGGTGATAACGAGTAAAATTATGGGCAGATGAATAAATTTCTCTGCCCGATTTCTTTTTCACTGTATGTAATGGTTTTACAGTAACCATCCCAATAAATCCCCGGGATAGCCACAGAATCCCACAATTATCTCGCTTATCCCTGTTCATTTATCTCACTTCTAATCACCATGCCGGTGATGGTCGGCTCAAACAGCGACGAGGCCAGCGTGATGGCGGTTTTCGGCGTTGATATTGCCGGGCAGATCCAGAAGCTGCGCCGCGAGCGGCGCTTCGGCCTCGGGCTGATTAAACTGCTCTATCCCGGCGTCAAGGGGGACGCGGCGCTCGGCCGCGAAGTGTGCCGGGATATGGCGTTCACCACCCTCGGCTACGTGGTGATGCAGGCCCAGCAGCGGGTCGGGCAGCCCTGCTGGCGCTACTGGTTCGACTACGTGCCGCAGGCCGTGGATGAAACCTATCCGCACGGCGCCTGGCACGGAGACGAAGTCCCCTACGTCTTTGATACCCTCGCGCTTGCCGAGCCGGTGCGCGGCTATGCCGATGATGATGATAAAGCCTTTGCCGGGCAGATAGCCGACTACTGGGCCAGTTTCGCCCGCCTGGCCGGCAGCGGCTGCTGCGGATCGGCCTGCATAAGCGGGTGGGGTTTAAGCTGGAGAACCGCTTTATGCGCGCGCGGCTGGCGCTGTTCCGTCGGGTGATGCGCCATCACGTGACTCTGGATTAACCAGTCTCTTCGCGAAACCGCGCCAGGCCATCGGCTTTGCTCTGCGACGCCCGCACCAGCAGGCGGTAGCTGGCGCCGGTTTTCACGCTGAGGGCGAAAGGGCGCAGCAGGCGGCCAACCCGCAGATCTTCCGCCACCAGCGTCGCATCGGCGATGGCGATGCCCAGCCCCTGCATGGCGGCGGTGATTGCCAGATCCATGGTATCGAAGTGCTGGTTTTTACGCATCGCCAGCGGCGCATCGGGGGAGAACTGCGTCAGCCACAGCGACCAGTCGGTTTTATCCCGCGTCGGATGTAAAAACGTCGCGCCGTCGAGGCGGGCGTCGCACGGCGTGCTGCCGCTGATGACCGGCGTCAGCGCCTCTTCGAACAGCAGATCGCCGGCGCTTTGATGGGTGCCGAAAACGATCGCCGCATCGTAGGGCTCCGTTTTGAAGTTAACGCTGTGTTCGGTGGTGGTGGTCAGGGCGATCTGCAGCTCCGGGTGGCGCAGCTCTATCGCCACCAGCTTTGGCACCAGCCAGCGGATGGCGCAGGTCGGCGCCTTCAGGCGCACCACCGTTTGTTGCTGGCGGGCCTGTTCGGCGACGGTCACCAGGCGGCCAAACGCCGACTGGAGCTCCGGGTAGAGGGCGCTGCCCTGGGGCGACAGGCGCAGCCCGCGCGCGTGGCGTTCAAAAAGCGGAAAACCGAACCAACCTTCCAGCGCCGCAATCTGGCGGCTCACCGCGCCCTGGGTCAGGCACAGCTCCCGCGCGGCGTGGGTCAGGTTGAGGTGTCTGGCGGTGACCAGAAAGGTCTCGACGGTATTAAAAGGCAGGGCGCTACGCGACATGTCGTCTCCAGCTATGCATTTTGATCATAGGCAGTATGCCACGCTTCGTTCCGGGAATGGGACAATGCGTTGCACTTTCGCCGACTAATCAGCGGCCCGCGGTTAAACTACTATCAGCCTTATTGCGCAAGCATCTGCCGGAGCGCCCGCTCCGGTGGGGATCGCCTGATGTTGATATGAGGAAAAGATCATGGCTAAACCATACGTCCGTCTGGATAAGAGTGATGCAGCAGTGCTGCTGGTCGATCATCAAACCGGGCTGCTATCGCTGGTACGCGATATCGACCCCGATAAATTCAAGAACAACGTCCTCGCCCTTGGCGACCTGGCAAAATACTTCGGCCTGCCCACCATTCTGACCACCAGTTTTGAAAATGGCCCCAACGGCCCGCTGGTGCCTGAGCTGAAAGCGCAGTTCCCGGATGCGCCCTATATCGCCCGTCCGGGCAATATTAACGCCTGGGATAACGAAGATTTCGTCAAGGCGGTGAAAGCGACCGGCAAGAAGCAGCTGATTATCGCCGGGGTGGTCACCGAGGTTTGCGTGGCGTTTCCGGCGCTGTCGGCCATCGAAGAGGGGTTTGATGTCTTCGTGATAACCGACGCCTCGGGGACTTTCAACCCGATTACCCGCGATGCAGCATGGGATCGCATGTCGCAGGCCGGCGTGCAGCTGATGTCGTGGTTTGGCGCCGCCTGTGAGCTGCATCGCGACTGGAGAAATGATATTGAAGGGCTGGGGACGCTGTTCTCTAACCACATCCCGGATTATCGTAACCTGATGACCAGCTTTAACACCTTAACCAACAAGTAATTCCTGCAACGGCCGGTCTGCGGCTGGCCGTTCTTTCCCCTCAGCCATGATCGGCACTCATGGCTACTATGACAACAATTCGTTTGTCGCCGTCGGCGCCTTTAGATTGAATGGTTATGCAAATATAATGAGAAAGGATTAACCATGCGTCTCAGTTCTCCGCTGACCACCCGCTCCAAACTACCCGATGTCGGTACAACCATTTTTAGCGTAATCGGCCAGCTCTCCGCGCAGCATAATGCGATCAACCTTTCTCAGGGCGCGCCCAACTTTGCCTGCGATAGCCGGCTGGTTGAGGGGGTGACGCGGGCGATGGCCGCAGGGCATAACCAGTATGCGCCGATGACCGGGCTGCGCGTGCTGAAAGAGCGCATCGCCGAGAAAATCGCCGCGCTCTACGGTACCCGGTACGACGTTGACGACGAAGTGCTGATTACCGCCAGCGCCAGCCAGGGGCTCTACTCCGCCATCGGCGGGCTGGTGCATCCCGGCGATGAGGTTATCTATTTCGAGCCGGCGTTCGACAGCTACGCGCCGATTGTGCGCCTGCAGGGCGCCACGCCGGTGGCGATCAAGCTGACGGTGCCCGATTTTGCCATCGACTGGGACGAAGTCGCCGCCGCCATCACGCCGCGGACGCGAATGATCGTTATCAATACGCCGCATAATCCCAGCGGCCAGGTTCTCTCCGCCGACGATTTAGCCCGCCTGGCGGCGCTGACCCGCAATACCGATATCGTTATTTTGTCGGATGAGGTGTATGAGCACGTAGTGTTTGACGGCGCCAGGCATCACGGGATGGCCACCCATCCGCAGCTGGCGGAGCGTAGCGTGATCGTCTCTTCCTTCGGTAAAACCTATCACGTGACCGGCTGGCGGGTAGGCTACTGCGTCGCGCCGGCGGCGCTGATGGAGGAAATCTGCAAGGTCCACCAGTTTCTGATGTTTTCGGCCGATACGCCGATGCAGTACGCGTTTGCTGAGCAGATGACCGACCCGCAATCCTGGCTGGGGCTGGCGCCGTTCTATCAGCAAAAGCGCGATCTGCTGCGCCAGCAGCTGGCCGACTCGCCGTTCCGCCTGTTGCCGAGCGCCGGCTCCTTCTTCATGCTGGCGGACTATAGCCACTTCAGCGACGAAAGCGACAGCGAGATGGTGAAGAGGCTGATCGTCGACTACGGCGTCGCCACTATTCCGCTGTCGGCGTTTTACGCGGATGGTACTGATAACAAACTGATTCGGCTCTCTTTTGCTAAAGATGAAGCCACGTTACGGGCCGGCGCGCAGGCGCTGTGTCACGTTAAGCCGCGCTGAGGAGCCACACGATGAAAATAAAAGCCCTTACCCTCGCTTTGGGGATGATTTGCACCTTCTCTGCGCTTGCCGCCGGCGAATTACGCTACGGCGTGGAAGCCGAATACCCGCCGTTTGAAAGCCGCAATACGGCCGGGGAGCTGGAAGGTTTTGATATTGATCTCGGAAACGCCATTTGCCAGGCGGCGCAGCTCAAGTGCAGCTGGGTGGAGACCTCGTTTGATGCGCTGATCCCGGGGCTGGTGGCGAAGAAATTCGACGCCATTAACTCGGCGATGAATATTACCGAACAGCGGCGCAAGAGCATCGACTTTACCCAGCCGATCTACCGCATCCCGTCGCAGCTGGTTGGGAAGGCCGACAGCGGCATGCAGGCCACTCCGGAAGGGCTGAAGGGGAAAACCATCGGCGTATTGCAGGGATCGATTCAGGAAACCTACGCCAAAGAGCACTGGGAGAAGCATGGCGTCAGCGTGGTCTCCTATAAAGACCAGAATATGGCGTGGGCCGACCTGCTCAACGGGCGCATCGACGCTTCGCTGGTGATGTCCGCCGCCGGGCAGGCCGGATTCCTCAGCAAGCCGCAGGGCAAAGGCTTTGGCTTTATCGGCAAGCCGGTGGCTGACGATACGATCCTTGGTAGCGGGATTGGCTACGGTCTGCGCAAGGGCGATGAGGCGACGAAAAAGCAGCTTGATGCGGCGATTGATAAAGTGCGCGCCGACGGCACCATCGCCCGACTGGCGGCGAAATACTTCCCGGGCATCGACGTTAGCGTTAAATAATGCGTCATTCTCCGCCGGTTTATCCGGCGGGGAATTCGGTCTGGTCCGCTGGACATATTTTTTTCACGCTTTTTCTGTCGCCAACAATTGGATTGTTAATCATTTTTGTCTAGAGTGAGCGAAATTCACGACGCATCTGTTTGTCGCGTTGCCTCTCAATTGGCATAACAGAAGGACGCTTTCTCAGGCATGAACCGCAGACGTTTTCTTAAATCTTCCATGGCAGTTGCCGCCGTATGCGGAACGTCAGGAGTCGCCTCCCTTTTCTCAAAAGCCGCGCTTGCTGAAGAATCCGGCATTGCCGATGGGCTAACGCGCCGTTTTGACTTCTCCGTGCTCCAGGGAATGGCCCACGATCTCTCCCGTCAGCCTTGGGGCGGCGCGCCGCGCGACCTGCCGCCGACGCTGGCGAATCTGACGCCGCAGGCCTATAACAGCATCCAGTACGATGCCGGGCACTCGCTGTGGAACAACATCGAAGATCGCCAGCTGGATATCCAGTTCTTCCACGTCGGCATGGGCTTTCGCCGCCGGGTGCGCATGTTCTCCCTCGATACGCAGAGCCAGCAGGCGCGTGAAATTCACTTCCGTCCGGAGCTGTTTAACTACAACGATGCCGGCGTAGACACCAGGCAGCTGGTCGGGCAGACCGACCTCGGCTTTGCCGGGTTCCGCGCCTTCAAAGCGCCGGAGCTGGCGCGTCGCGATATCGTGGCGTTCCTCGGCGCGAGCTACTTCCGCGCGGTGGACAGCACTTACCAGTACGGGCTCTCCGCCCGCGGCCTGGCGGTGGATACCTTTACCGACACGCCGGAAGAGTTCCCGGACTTCACCTCGTTCTGGTTTGAAACCGTCAAGCCGGGCGCCACCGTCTTTACCGTCTACGCGCTGCTCGACAGCCCGAGCGTGACCGGCGCCTACAAGTTTGTCATCAACTGCCAGGAGACGCAGGTGATTATGGATGTGGAGAACCACATCTACGCCCGCAAGGACATCAAGCAGCTCGGCATCGCGCCGATGACCAGCATGTTCAGCTGCGGCAACAACGAGCGGCGGACCTGCGACACCATCCACCCGCAAATTCACGACTCCGATCGCCTCGCCATGTGGCGCGGCAACGGCGAGTGGGTATGCCGCCCGCTGAATAACCCGCAGAAGCTGCAGTTCAACGCCTTCCAGGATAAAAACCCGCGCGGTTTCGGCCTGCTGCAGCTCGACCGCGACTTCTCGCACTATCAGGATATTATGGGCTGGTACAACAAGCGCCCAAGCCTGTGGGTCGAGCCGCGTAATCAGTGGGGCAAGGGGGCGGTAAGCCTGATGGAGATCCCGACCACCGGCGAGACGCTGGATAATATCGTCTGCTTCTGGCAGCCGGAAAAAGCGATCAAGGCGGGCGACGAGCTCGACTTCAGCTACCGCCTCTACTGGAGCGCGCAGCCGCCGGTCCGTTCGCCGCTGGCCCGCGTGCTGGCCACCCGCACCGGTATGGGCGGCTTCCCGGAAGGCTGGGCGCCGGGCGAGCACTATCCGGACAAGTGGGCCCGCCGCTTCGCGATTGATTTTGTCGGCGGAGACCTGAAGGCCGCGGCGCCGAGAGGCATCGAGCCGGTGATCACCCTCTCCAACGGCGAGGCGAAGCAGGTCGAAATCCTCTACGTCGAACCGTTTGACGGCTACCGGATCCTGTTCGACTGGTATCCGACTAACGACTCCACCGACCCGGTCGAGATGCGCATGTTCCTGCGCTGCCAGGGCGATGCGATCAGCGAAACCTGGCTGTACCAGTATTTCCCGCCCGCCGCGAACGAGCGTCGCTACGTCGATGACCGGGTGATGAAATAACCACCCTGCGGGCCGAACTGCCGAATGAACGCAGCCCGGCCCGCGCGCAGTGAGTGAGAGAGTGCGATGACCACAGAAAATACCCCCGCAGCGGAAGAGATCGTCGTGAACGACCGGCTGGTGCTGCGCGCCGTCGATGAGCGTTACGTTACCGTCCTGCACCAGCTGGTGGAAAAAAACAAAAACTGGCTCCAGCACTCGCTGAGCTGGCCGACAGAGGTGCGCGGCGAAGATGAAACCCGGCGGCACGTGCAGGGCAACGTCATGCTGCATCAGCGCGGCTACGCCAAAATGTTCCTGCTGTTCCTGCAGGATGAGATGGTCGGCGTTCTGTCGTTTAACCAGATTGAACCGATCAATAAGACGGCCTATATCGGCTACTGGATTGACGAAAGCCATCAGGGGCAGGGGCTGCTCTCGCAGGCGCTGCAGGCCTTTATGGACTACTACGCGCGCAGCGGCGTCGTGCGCCGCTTCGTGATTAAGTGCCGGGTGGCTAACCGCAAAAGTAATCAGGTGGCCCTGCGCAACGGATTCACCCTCGAAGGCTGTCTGCAGCAGGCTGAATACCTGAACGGCTCCTATGACGATCAGAATATCTACGGGCGGATTATCGATTACCGCGCCGCAGCGGATTCACGGTGACAGAAAGCCGGCCAGCGGCGTGCGGGTAATATGCTCGTCGCCGCCGATAAGCTTGCGGCCGCGCAGGTGAATCGCATCGCCGCTGCTGGCTTCAATCAGCGCATGGTCGGTAATTTCCACCTGATGTTCGATCACCACGTCGCCGCTGATGCGGGCGTGGCCCTGAATTAGCACCTCGTCATCCAGCAGAATGGGGCCGCCGCAGAGCCGGGCGTGACCGCCCACCATCACCCGATGCTTGAGCAGGCAGTTGCCCTCAATCACGGCATTTTCCGCCACCTGCGAGCTGTAGCGCAGGGTTGGGATAGCATCCTCTTCGCGCCCGGCGATAAGCCGCGCATGGTCATACACCCGCGCATTATCGCAGACCCAGACGTCGTTAACCTCGTTGCCCTCCAGCCGGGCGTGGTCGAAAATCTCCGCCCGATGCTCAACAAAAGCCCGCTCGACGAAGGCGTCGCCGTAAATTTGCGCCTGATGGACGATCCTTGAGGCGCTGACCGTGGCCCGCTGGTAAATTTGCAGGATTTTTTCACCGTCGTCGGTAAGACCCTGAGCGGCGATAATCAGGCAGCGGGGAAGGATCCGCGCCTCGTCGGCCAGCCGGCAGCGGCCGCGCACCTGCGAATCGGTGATGGTGACATTGTCACAAATATGGGCATAGTGGCTGACGTCGACGCTCTCCAGCCGGGCATTGCCGCCGATGATGGCGCCGTGACTGACGGTGCAGGCGCCGCGGAGCCGCGCGTTGCCTTCAACCCGCGCGCCGGCGAATACCGCGCTGTTGGCGTCGTAGACCCAGCACTCTCCCTCCTGGCTCAGGGCCGCCTCGTCGTCCAGCCAGCCGCCTTCGCTGCCGCTTTTGACGTCGGCGAAATCACGTAACGCCACAATTTGCCGCAGGTTTACGCTATGTTTAACCCCGTCCTGCTGGTAGTGAAACTGGCGAACCTGCGCGCCCAGGCAATATTTATTCATCAGCGCCTCCCTTTACTTTTGCTTAACATAAACATAGCAAAGATCCCCGTAGCGCGTTTTCAAAGGTTCTTTTAAAATGCGACTTAAAGATAAATTGAAAAATTAAACAAAATGAATAAAAAAGAGTTAGATCGGCGCGTACTGAACCTACCTGCGGGCTATTTCGGCATGGTGCTGGGCATTATTGGAATGGGTTTCGCCTGGCGCTATGCCAGCACGATCTGGCCGGTCAGCCGCCGCGTCGGCGATGGCCTGGTGCTGCTGGCGGCCGCGATATGGGTGCTGCTGGCTGCCGCATTTATCACCCGCGCGCTGCGCTTTCCGTGGAGCATTCGCCAGGAGATGCGCCACCCGGTCGCCAGCAGCTTCGTCAGCCTGTTTCCGGCGACCACCATGCTGGTCTCTATCGGCTTCGTGCCGTGGTGCCGCCCGCTCTCGCTGGGGCTGTTTATCGTCGGCGTGGCGCTGCAGACTCTCCTATTCGGCCTGGCAAAGCGCCGGGCTGTGGCGCGGCAGGCATCCCAGCGACGCGACCACGCCGGGGCTCTATCTGCCGACGGTGGCCAATAACTTCATCAGCGCTATGGCCTGCGGAGCGCTGGGCTTTAACGACGCCGGGCTGGTGTTCCTCGGCGCCGGAATTTTCTCCTGGCTGAGCCTGGAGCCGGTTATTCTGCAACGGCTGCGTAGCAATGGTGAACTGCCCGCCGCGCTGCGTACCTCGCTGGGCATTCAGCTGGCGCCCGCGCTGGTGGCCTGTAGCGCCTGGCTGAGCGTCAACGGCGGGGAGGCGGACACCCTCGCTAAGCTGCTGTTCGGCTACGGTCTGCTGCAGCTGCTGTTTATGCTGCGGCTGATGCCGTGGTATCTGCAGCAGCCGTTCAACGCCTCGTTCTGGAGCTTCTCGTTCGGCATCTCGGCGCTGGCGACGACCGGGCTGCGCCTTGGGCATAGCCAGCCGAACGGTTTTTTCCACTTTTTGGCTATTCCGCTGTTCATCTTTACCAATCTGATTATCGGGCTGCTGCTGATTCGCACTTTTCTGCTGCTGGTTCGCGGTAAGCTGCTGATCCGCGTCGAGCGCGCCACTCTGTTAAAAAATAAGGGTTAAGCATGACTATCCGTGACGAAAACTACTTTACTGAAAAATATGGTATGACCCGCACCCACTCTGAAGTGGTGCACGCCGCGACGCTGATGCCGCCGGGCAAAACCCTGGATCTCGGCTGCGGTAACGGACGCAACAGCCTCTACCTGGCGGCCAACGGCTATGACGTTACCGCCTGGGATAAAAACCCGGCGAGCATTGATAATCTGGAGTCCATTCGGGCGCAGGAGGGGATTGATAATCTGCGGTCGGCAATCAAGGACCTCAATACCCTGAGCTTCGACGGCGAGTACGATTTTATTCTCTCCACCGTGGTGATGATGTTCCTTGAAGCGAAAACCATTCCCGGCCTGATCGCCAATATGCAGCGCTGCACCCGGCCGGGCGGCTATAACCTGATCGTGGCGGCGATGGATACCGAAGATTATCCGTGTACCGTTGGCTTCCCGTTCGCCTTTAAGCCGGAAGAGCTGCGCAGCTATTACGCCGGCTGGACGTTCCTCAGGTACAACGAAGAGGTCGGTGAGCTGCACCGCACCGACGCCAACGGTAATCGTATCAAGCTGCGCTTCGCCACCATGCTGGCGCGGAAACCGGCCTAGCGCGCCGCCAGCAGGCAGAGCTGGAACGCGGTGTGGTAAGAGGCTTCAAAGGCGCGTAGCGGCAGAAACTCAAACCGTGAGTGGAAGTTGTGCGCGCCGGTAAAGAAGTTCGGCGTCAGCAGGCCTTTGGCCGACAGCGCCGCGCCGTCGGTGCCGCCGCGCATCGGCGTCGGCTTAGGCGTAATCCCCAGGCTCTCCATCGCGGTAAACAGCAGGTCGATGGCCCGGCGATCCTCTCCCAGCGCGTTGCTGATATTGCTGTAGGTATCGGTCACCTGATAGTCAACTTTTGCCGTTGGATAGCGCGCGGCGATTTTCGCCGCCACTTCGCCGATCTGCTGCTTACGGCGGTTAAAGCCGTCGAGGTCAAAATCGCGAATGCTGGCCTGCAGCAGGGCGCTGCTTTGGTCCCCCTGAATGCCGTTAAACCACACGTAGCCTTCGCGTCCGGCGGTGTGTTCGGGGGTCTGCTGGCGATCGAAGTGGCTGATGTACTCGGTGGCCATCAGCAGGGGGTTGACCAGCACGCCTTTCGCCGACATCGGATGCGCGGTGACGCCGGTAAAGCGGATTTCCGCCGCCGCGGCGTTGAAGTTTTCATAGACAATCTCCCCCAGTTCGCAGCAGTCGATGGTCCACGCGAAATCGACGGCGAAGCGGCTCAGGTCGAGCGCCTTGGCGCCGCGCAGGCCGACCTCTTCATCCGGGACGAACGCCACCACGATATCGCCGTGGCGGTCCTGCGGCGTCAGGCTTTCCAGCACCGTCATCACCACCGTCACCGCCGACTTGTTATCGGCCCCCAGCACGCTGGTGCCGTCGCTGAAAATAATCTCTTCCCCATGATAGGGGAGGATCTCCGGATGCTCGGCAACCCGCAGCCAGATCTCTTTTTCCGCATTCAGGCACAGGTCTTCCCCGTTGAAGCGCAGGATCTGCGGGTGAATATCCGGCGACAGCCCGACGTCGACGGTATCGATATGGGTGATAAAACCGATCCGCGGCGCCCCGGGCACGTTGCCTCTCTTCACCGCGGTGACGGTCGCGTGTTCATCGATTTCGATATCGTCCAGTCCCAGCTGGCGTAGCTCCTGCGCCAGCTCGCGCGCCATCTCGTGCTGGCCTGCGGTGGTCGGCAGCGTGGTGGCGCGGGGATCGCTTTGGCTGCTGATCGCGAGGTAGCGGAAGAAGCGCTGGCTGAGCCGTTCGGCGAGTGGAGATAACATAGTCGTTCCTTATTTATTATTTTTTCAGGTGTTTGCAATCAGGCTTTAGTGTTATGTATGGATCGGAAAACAACAAGCTATTCATTAGCTGACAAATTAAAAAGGAAACCCAATGCAACGCAAACTCACAACGCTTGCCCTGGCATTCGCCGCTTTGACGGTCAGTTCCACCGTCGCGGGCAAAACTCTGGTCTACTGCTCCGAAGGATCGCCGGAGAACTTCAATCCGCAACTTTATACCTCCGGCACCAGCGTCGACGCCAGCGCGGTCCCGGTCTATAACCGGCTGGTGGACTTTAAGGTCGGCACCACCGAACTGCAGCCGAGCCTCGCCGAAAGCTGGGAGGTCAGCGAGGATGGTAAAACCTACACCTTCCATTTGCGCAAGGGCGTGAAGTTTCAAAGCAATAAGTACTTTACCCCCACGCGCGACTTTAACGCCGATGACGTTATCTTCTCCTTTATGCGGCAAAAGGATCCGCAGCATCCTTACCATAACGTCTCCAGCGGCAACTACTCCAATTTCGAAAGCCTCGAATTTGGTCAGCTGATTACGGCGATTGATAAGCCTGACGAATATACGGTGCGCTTTACCTTAGCCCATCCCGAAGCGCCGTTTGTAGCCGATCTCGGCTGGTATTTCGCCTCTATTCTGTCGGCGGAGTACGCGGATGCGATGCTTAAAGCGGGAACGCCGGAGCGCGTCGATAACGATCCGATCGGCACCGGACCATTTAAGCTCGCCCAGTATCAAAAAGATTCGCGCATTCTTTATACCGCCTTCCCTCAATATTGGCAGGGCAAAGCGAAGATCGACCGCCTGGTATTTAGCATTACCCCGGACGCGTCGGTGCGTTATGCCAAACTGGAAAAGAACGAATGCCAGGTGATGCCGTTCCCTAACCCGGCGGATCTGCCGAGGATGAAGGAAAATACCAATATTAATTTGCTGAGTAAGGCCGGTCTGAATACCGGATTCCTTGCTTTCAATACCCAAAAGCCGCCGCTGGATAATGTCAAAGTGCGCCAGGCGCTGGCGCTGGCGATTAATAAACCGGCGATTATCGAAGCCGTATTCCACGGCACCGGTACGGCGGCGAAAAACCTGCTGCCGCCGGGCGTCTGGAGCGCGGACGCGGAGCTGAAAGATTATGACTATGACCCGCAAAAAGCCAAAGCGCTGCTGCAGGAAGCGGGGATGGCCAACGGCCTGACCATCGACCTGTGGGCGATGCCGGTCCAGCGTCCATATAACCCCAACGCGAAGCGTATGGCGGAGATGATTCAGGCGGACTGGGCGAAAATCGGCGTGCAGACCAAAATCACGACCTACGAGTGGGGGGAATACCTCAAGCGCGTTAAGGACGGCGAACACCAGGCGGCCCTGATGGGCTGGACTACCGCCACCGGCGATCCGGATAACTTCTTCGGGCCGCTGTTTACCTGCCAGTCGGCCAACGGCGGCTCCAACTCGGCGAAGTGGTGCTATCCGCCGTTCGATAAGCTGATTAACGAGGCGAAATCGATAAGCGATCGTCCCCAGCGCGAGGCGCTCTACAAGCAGGCGCAGCAGATGATGCACGATCAAATGCCGGCGGTTATGATTGCCCACTCGACGATTTTTGAACCGGTGCGCAAAGACGTTTCCGGCTATGAGATTGACCCCTTCGGTAAACATATTTTTTATCAGGTTGATATAAAATAAACTCCGCCCGGCCTGGAAACAGGCCGGGCGTTTTTTCTTGAAACTGTGAGATGGATTGGTTTCACACCGCTGACTTCTTGCTAAAGCCCGTTTAAAGCAACATGGTGCCCATCTGGAATGGTGGCAACGGCGGGGAAACGATGTCAGCAAAAGAGAATCTTTATCGCAAACTGCATACCCTTTATCGCGATGACGCATCAGGATTTACCACGCGTGATTGTGAGTCCTTCACGTCTGCGAGCCGCAGCGTTATTAGTCTTTACCTGAATCAGCTATGCGATGAAGGTTATTTACGCAAAGAGGCGACGCGGCCCGTGCGCTTCTGGCTAACGGACCGTATACCTTCCGTCGCTTCTGATGAGCCGCAGAGTCCCGGCGTATTCCAGTCGCTGATTGGCGCCAACGGTAGCCTGAAACATGCCGTTGAGCTGTGCCTCGCCGCGGTCAGCTATCCCGACGGCGGCCTGCCGGTATTAATTACGGGGGAAAGCGGCGTCGGCAAAAGTTACCTGGCGCAATTGCTGCACCAGCATGCGAGAGATATGGGGATTATCTCATCGCAGGTAAAATTAATAGAACTCAACTGCGCCGATTACGCTAATAACCCGGAACTCCTGTCCGGGACCCTGTTTGGTTATATCAAAGGTGCTTTTACCGGCGCGGAAAAAAACAAATCCGGCCTGCTCGATGAAGCCGATGGCGGTTTTCTGTTTCTCGATGAAATACATCGTCTGTCGGCGGAGAACCAGGAAAAGCTCTTTTTATTTATGGATAAAGGCTATTTTTATCGCCTGGGGGATAACCGCCAGCCCCATCATGCGAAGGTTCGCTTCGTATTTGCGACGACAGAAAATAGTGAAAACGTTCTGCTGACCACCTTCCTGCGACGTATTCCGGTTACCGTTGAGCTGCCCGGCTGGAACGCGCGCCCTTATATGGAACGGCTGGCGCTTATCTCGCACTTTTTTACCCGGGAAGCCCGACGGTTTAAACAGCGGGTCCATGTTGACGGTGCGCTGATCCGCCAGCTGCTCGCCACGCCGGCAAAAGGTAATATCGGTGAACTAAAGAATCGCATCAAAGTGCTTTGCGCCTCGGCATGGGCGCAGCGCGGCGCGGAGGAGATAACTATCCGCAGCGCATCCGGCGTGCGCGGCGAGCACGATACGGTAACCTTTAGCGAAGCAGATGACGGGACGCTGCCCGTGGATCTTCTGGCCGCCTCCTGGATCACCCGCGATGAGCAGCTGCTGGAGAATTTTTGTCGCGCCGCCAACGTGCCGCTGTTCGTCAATAAGCTGGAGGAGCAGGCCGTTCTGCCCGGAGGCAATCTGTACCACGGGATCGTCTGGCAGCTGGTGCGGGATACGCTGCAGGAGTTTAGCGAGCTAACCGGTATTGCCGTGGCGGCAACGGCGGAGAAAGCGGTGTTTCATAGCCTGCAGTGGTGCCTGAGCAGGGAGGTCGATCCCGACAGCGTCGCGAGGCTCATCGGCGTGACCGCCTACGTTCCGCAGCGGGCCCGGCTGCTGGCGGATGAGTGTATTACGCTGTTTGCCAAACAGTTTCCTCGCCCGCAGCTCGCCCTGATGAAACCACTGCTCAGCGCTATTTTTTATCATCAAATCGAGTCCGCGCCGCTGATCCAGGGCATCGTTGTCGCGCACGGGCGCTCGACGGCCTCGAGTATTGCCGGTACCGCCAACCGTCTGCTGGGCGGGTTCTATCTTAAGGCATTTGATATGCCGCTGTCGGTGAATACCCGCGGCATTATTGCCCATCTGACCACCTGGATTAATCAGCTGGAAGAGCAGCACGGCATGATTATTCTGGTCGATATGGGATCGCTACAGGATATTTACAGCGAAATAAAGCTGCATATTCAGGGCGACCTGCTGGTGATGAACAACGTCAGCACCTCAATGGCGCTGGATATTGCGGGAAAAATTCAGCATCAGCTGTCGATGAAGGCGGTTGTCGATAGTATTAAAGGCGCGTGGGAGGTGGAGGCCCGCTACTATTCCGGCCTGCTGCAGGGCAATAAAATTATTATCTCCTGTATTTCCGGCGAGGGCGTCTCGCGCCAGCTGCAGGAAATTACCCGTCGCTATATCGATGATGACACGCTGGAGATTGTGACCATGGAGTATGACGATCTAAAGTGGAAACTCTCGAAAGCCGATAGCGCCCTGTACGGCACGCGTTTGCTGATTACCACCACCGAGCTTAATGCCGGCTATATTCCGCAGGTTAATACCCGACAGCTCATCAACGATAAGCCTGAACTGCTGTGGAAGAACTATTTTTCCGATTTGCTCACCGCCGATGAGCTGCAAAAGATGATTGATGAAATCGTCATTCTTTTTACCCTCGAAGGGGTGGTGAGCCATCTTACTTTTCTCAACCCAAATATTATCATTGAGGAAGTCGAGCAGGTTGTTAAGTATTTTGAGCTGAGCTACAGCATTCACTTTGAGAGCTATCTGCGGATCAATCTTTTTATGCATCTGGCGGCGTTAATTGAGCGCCTGCTGACCCATGACGGCCTGACCCACCGCGATACATTTGAACTTAACGAACGCCAGCAGCGCTTTATGGCCCTGGTTCCGGATGCATTCCGCACGCTAATTAATAAGTATCGTATTTCGCTGACAACCACCGAAGCGTTGATGATTTATGAACTGATGGAACCGTGGATCGCGCTGCCCGATGAGGAAGTGTTGAAAACGGGGCTGAATAGTGTTTAACGAAAAATTAACCTTAAACACTATCATTAACCTGTTGATAATAATGTTTAAATAAATCTGGCACGTTAATTGTATTAGTCATTGCACTGACTCTCAACTGGAGATAATGCAAATGGCATCAACACAGTGGATCGCGCTTGGTCCCAAAGTGGTTATTGTGACCGGCGGTTGTTCAGGAATCGGCGAATGGATCGCCAAAGGGCTTGCCGGCAACGGCGCTCAGGTGGTGGTGGCGGATATTCAGCAGCCGGCGGCGGGGAGCGCTATCAGCGGCGTTGATTACCGCCAGTGCGATATTACCGACCGGCCATCCGTATGCCGGCTGATCGCCGATGTCGTTGCGCGCTACGGGCGTCTTGACGGGCTGGTGAATAATGCCGCGGTCAACCGCGCGCGTCTGCTCGTCGATTATTACGGCAGCCAGCCTGAATATGAATTAAGCGATGATGATTTTGACTTTATGGTCAGAATTAACCAAAAAGGCCCTTTTATTTTTACCCAGGAAGCGGCGCGGGTGATGATCGGGCAAAAATCCGGGGCGATCGTCAATATCGTCTCAGAAGCCGGCATCGAGGGGTCAAAAGGACAAAGCTGCTATGCCGCAACCAAAGCCGCGCTGCACGGCTTTACGCTCTCGTGGGCGAAAGAGCTTGGGGCCTTTGGCATTCGGGTCGTCGGCGTCGCGCCGGGCATCAATGAACCCACGCCGATGGGGAATGCTATACACCGTAAAGCGCTGGCCTATACCCGCGGCATGGCGTTCGCCAGTATAGACGAAGACTACAGCCACAAAATTCCCCTCGGACGGCCCGGTCGTCTGGAAGAGATCGCCGATCTGGTGAGCTGGTTACTGTCGGACAGGGCCAGCTATATCACCGGCACGACGATTAATATCACCGGAGGGAAATCCCGCGGTTAATTATCTCTATCAGGATTTCTTTATGGATCAAAAGATTGTAGCACCCTGGATTCTGGTGATTTCTCACGGCGGCTTTGGCCGCGAGTTAGTCAAAAGCTGTGAAATGATTTTAGGCAAAATGGACAATGTTTACTGCTTTTCCCTTGAGCCGGGAATGGCGCCGGAGCAGCTCATGGATGATATTTCAGCATTACTTTCTGCTGCCCCGGAAAATATTATTATCTTCACCGATATCTATGCCGGTACGCCATCTAACGTGGCGACTATTTTTGCCAAGCTCAGAGGTTATCCGGTTATTTGCGGGATGAACTTACCGATGTTAATTGAAGCGGAAATGCAGCGTGAAGAATTCGCTTTGCCTGAGCTGGTCTTACGAATTATTGAAGCAGGAAACGGCAGTATTAAGAACATCACCTCTATAACAAATGGTAATGAATATGAATAATATAAAACTGGTCCGGGTCGATTTTCGACTGATTCACGGTCAGGTCATTACAAAATGGCGTAACATCATCGCAGCAACTGAAATTGTTATTGTTGATAACAAACTCTCGCAGGATAGTTTTCTGGCGGATATCTATGTCATGGCGGCGCCTCCGGGCGTTGATGTTCACGTCCTGTCAGAAGAGAGTTTCCTTGCGAAGCTTCACGATGGTTATTTTAGTAATGGCAAAAATAATGTGCTGTTGCTTTTTAAATCGATTGGCAACGTTAAGAGGCTGGTTGAGCGCGAGGTGCTATTTAGCTCCGTGCAGATTGGCGGACTTGGCGGTGGCGTGAATCGGCGCAGCGTCGTTAGCGGTATTTCGATCGATGAGCAGGATTTACAAGACCTGAAATATATACGGCAAGGTGGGGCCGAGGTTTATTTCCAGGTGACTCCGGAAGAAGTCAAATTAAGCCTGGATAAAGCCATTGCCCGGCTGGAGGGTTAATCATGGTTGAAGTCGCAATTTTTACCGGCATTTGGTACTGGATTTGTAAAACGGACGTTGGCTATGCCATCACTCACGCCATTCGCCAGCCGCTATTCGCCTCGGTGCTTATCGGCCTGATTATGGGGGATGTCACCCAGGCGGTTATTATCGGCGCCGCGATCCAGATTCTTTACATCGGCCTGGTGGCCGCGGGATCGAATCTCCCCGCGGACGACTGCCTCGCGGGGCTGGTGGCTATCCCGCTGGCGCTGAATACCGGGCTGTCGCCGACGCTGGCGATCGCTATCGCCGTCCCGGTCGGCGTCATGGGGGTCTTTTTAGACCAGTTCCGTAAAACGGTGAATGCCGCATTTGTGCATATGGCCGACAGGTACGCTGAAGAGGGAAACGTCAGACAGATAAAAATGTGCGCTATCGTCTGGCCGACGGTTCTTGGCTTCTTTATTCGCTTCCCGGTTCCCTTTTTGGCCAACATGTATGGGAAAGACAGCATTACCGCTTTCCTGAATAGCGTTCCGGAATGGCTGATTCACGGATTTAGCGTCGCCGGTGGCCTGCTGCCAGCGCTGGGATTCGCCCTGACCATTTTTGTGATTGGTAAAGCTGCGCTCCTGCCATGGTTTTTTATTGGTTATTTTCTGGTGCAGTTTAGCGGTATTCCGGTATTTGGCGCCGCTATTTTTGGTCTCAGCGCCGTTCTGCTTATCTCCTATTATCAAAACCAAAAAGGTGCCTGAGGATGAACGCTATGGACTCCAAACAAATCACTGAAAAAGACGTGAAGAACAGCTGGCTTTATTACTATATCGTCGCTGAGATGGGCATCTCATATGAACGCCTGCAGGCCCTGGGATTCGTCACCGCCATTTTGCCGGTTTTACAAAAACTGTATCCGGAAAAGGAAGACCTGAAGCAGGCGATTAAGCGTCATCTGGTGTTCTACAACACTGAAGCGGTCTATGGCGCGCCGATTAACGGCATTGTGATCGCGATGGAGGAGCAGAAGGCCAGGGGGGCCGATATTGATGATGATACCATTACCGGTATTAAAACCGGGCTGATGGGGCCGATGGCGGGAATAGGCGACTCAATTGACTGGGCAACCTTAAAGCCGATTATTTTTGGCCTTGCCGTTACCCTGTCAACCAACGGCAGTATTCTTGGCGCATTTTTCTTACTGATGCTGCCGCTGATCCAGATAATCGTCGGGCGCAAACTCGCCGCCTACGGCTACCGGGCGGGCCAGGCGTCAATTCGCGAAATCCTGCAGTCGGGGCATATCCGCACCTTGATAAACGGCGCCAGCACTCTCGGGCTGTTTATGATGGGCGCGCTGTCGTCGACTTATGTGAAGTTAAGCACGCCGCTCCAGTTTAGCTTTGGCGATCAAAATAAGCCGTTTATTTTGCAGCAGGTGATTGACAATATTGTCCCCGGTATTTTACCGCTGCTGGCCGTATTCGGTATTTACTGGTGGCTGCTAAAACGCAATCAAAACTTTACCATTATTATGGTCCTGATTATTGCCGTTTCTATTTTTGGCGCTTTATTCGGCATATTCTGACAGGAGGTAATATGCGAGCCCTACATTTTGGCGCCGGCAGCATCGGACGCGGATTTATTGGCGATCTGCTGGCTGAGTCTGGCTATGATATTACGTTCGTTGAGCGTAACGTCGAGCTTAACGCGCAAATAAACGCACAGCATGGCTACAGTTTGTACACTATCGAGAAAGGATACCAAAAAAAATTCATCCCGGCGGCGCGCGCATTATCTCCGGAGGCTGACCGCCCGGCAGTTATTCAGGCCATTGTCGCTGCGGACCTGATTACCACCGCAGTGTGGGCGGATAATCTGCCGAAAATCGCGCCGCTGCTCCTGGCGGGGCTGCTCGCCAGGAGCAGCGCCGGCCGCCCGCGCGTTAACGTGCTGGCCTGCGAGAATGCGCTACTTAACGGCGAGATCCTGCGTCGCGAAATTCAGCGCTGCGCCGGTAGCGAGATAGCAGAAATTGATAAGCTGGCCGCTTTTCCCAATACCGCGGTAGACCGCATGGTCCTGACCTCCCGGCGGGAAGGGTTTGATGTCGTTGATATCGGCGTCGATTATGAGCTGGTTATTGATAAACACGGCCTTGTCGATGAGGACTCTCGGCCCATTAGCGACGCTATCTATACCCATGACCTGCGCAAATACCTCGAGCGTAAACTGTATATTATTAACGGCGGACACGCGTGGGCCGGATATATCGGGCACCTCAAAGGCTATCAGACGATGCAGCAAATCTTCAGCAATGACGGGCTGCGGGAGGAGATCCAGCAGAGCATGCGCGAAACGGCGCGATTGCTGCACCTGAAGTATGCTTTTCCGCTTGCCGAACTGGAGGAGTATATCCGCTTTGTTATCAAGCGTTTTAGCACTCCCGGCATCACGGATACCGTTCGCCGGGTATGCCGTTCGCCGATCCGCAAGCTGTCGTCGGAGGATCGCCTGACCGCCCCCTGCGTACAGTGCGAGGCCGCGGGGCTTCCCGCAGATTATTTAGTCAAAGGCGTTGCGGCCGCCATGCACTATTTCGAACCGCAAGATGAGCAAAGCATTATGTTGCAAAAATATATCGCTGAGCATAATGCAAGTCAGGCAATAACGCATTTTACCGGCATTCGACAAAATACGCGGCTACATGATGCAATTTTATTTCAATATGCAGCGCTAATGCCGCACTGATATTCTGATTTTTTGAGGTGTTTATGTCTTTTACCAATAAAGACGGGCTTGCTATTGCCAAAAATATGATTGCCGTTATTCAGCAAAATAAAACCTGGCTGAGTGAAATAGACGGCGCGGCGGGCGATGGCGACCACGGAATCAATATGAATAAGGGGTTCACTCTTGCCGGACAGGCGCTAACGCCGGCAATGGCCATGACCGAGGCTTTTCAGATTATCGGCGAGACGCTGTTGAATGACATTGGCGGCTCAATGGGGCCTCTGTATGGCTGCTGGTTTGCCGGGCTCAGTCGCGCCGGCACGGCAGAGGAGGTGATTGACGCCGCCGTGCTTGGGCGGATGTTCACTGGCGCGCTGGCCGATCTGCGTGAACTCACCCCGGCAGGACCCGGCGATAAAACGCTGCTCGACGTGCTGATCCCCGCCACCGACGCGCTCGGCGCGGCGCTGGCTAGCGGGGAAGGCGAGATACGCGCTCTCGAATCAATGCGGCAAACGGCCGAGGACAGCTTCACCGCGACGAGCGGCCTGGTTTCCCGGGTCGGCCGCGCCAGCCGTCTGGGAGAGCGCAGCCGGGGCTGCCCCGACGCCGGAGCAGGCTCCTCAATGCTGCTGCTGAAGGCTTTTGCGGACGCAGCGATTTTGTTAATCAAGCAAGGAGAACGCTGATGCAACGATTTATAGATGATCCTGATAACGTCGTGGACGACATGCTGGCGGGCTTTCTGCTGGCGCACGGCCGCGAGGTGCAGCTGAGCGCCGACAATCGTCGGGTTGTGCACCGTCGCCATTCTGCCGATATGGCGCCTCGAGTGGGGCTGGTCAGCGGCGGCGGCAGCGGGCATGAACCGGCGTTTCTGGGCTACCTTGGCGCCGGGATGCTGGATGCCGTTGCCGTTGGCGAAGTCTTCTCATCTCCGGTGGCCAACGCTTTCCTTGATGCGATGCGCATTGCCGATCGCGGCCGAGGCGTGGCCTGCCTGTTTGGCAACTATGCCGGCGACTCGATGAACGTACAGATGGCGCTGAAGCAGGCCGAGGCGCTGGGCCACAGCGTCGCCATCGTCAAAGCGCGGGATGATATTGCCTCCGCGCCGCCGGAGCGGGCGGAGCAGCGGCACGGCATCGCCGGCGGCATCTTTATGTGGAAGGCGGCCGGCGCGGTTGCCGCGGCGGGCGGCTCGCTGGAAGAGACCGTCGCTGCCGCCAGCCTCGCGGCGCACAACACGCGCAGCGTCTGCGTCGGGCTGGCGCCGTGCGCGATTCCGGCCGTCGGTAAGCCTAACTTTGCCATTGCCGATGGCACCTATGAGTTCGGTATCGGCCACCACGGCGAAGCCGGGCGCCACGTTGCCCCCCTGGCGAAAGCAGAAGAGATCGCCGCGGTGATGGTGGAGGCGTTGCTGGACGATTTTTCCCTGGCAGAGGAGAAAGGCGAGTTCGCCGTCATGGTCTCAGGCCTTGGCGCCACGCCGTTAATGGAACAGTACCTGATGGCGGGCCGTATCGGCCATCTGCTTACCCTGCGCGGCCACCGCCCGTGGCGCAGCTACGTTGGCAACTATGTCACCTCGCTGGAAATGAACGGCCTGTGCCTGACGCTGTTACTGCTCGATGACTCCCTTAAAACCTACCTTGACGCTCCGGCTGCGGCCGTGGGCCTGGCATCTTTGTAATCAAAAGGACGATACGATGAAACTGCAATTAGCTTTGGATGAATTACCTCTTGCTGAGGCGCTGGCGCTGGCGGAAAAACTCCGTGAGCACGTGGATATCATTGAAATCGGCACGCCGTTTGTTATTGCCGAGGGCATGGCGGCGGTTCAGCGCTTTCGCGAACGCTTTCCCGAGAAGGAGCTGCTGTCCGACGAGAAAATTATGGATGGCGGCTACTTCGAAAGTAAGCTGGCTTTTGATGCGGGGGCAAACTACGTAACGACGCTCGGCGTCACCGATATTCTCACGGTGAAGGCCTGCCTGAGGGCGGCGGAAGAGGCCGGCCGCGATGTAGTTGTTGATATGATCTGCGTTGACGATCTGCCAGCGCGCATTCGCGAGCTGGAGGCGGCTGGCGTCCGACATCTTGCGGTGCATACCGGCGCCGATCAGCAGGCGGCGGGAAGAGTGCCGCTTGAAGATCTGCGGGTTATCAAACAGCATGCCAGGCATTCGCATATCTCCGTTGCCGGCGGCATCAACAGCCGGACGATTGCGGACTATGTGGCGCTAAAACCGGACGTGGTGATTGTCGGCTCGGCCATTACCCGCGCCGAGGATCCGCTGGAAGAAGCGCGCCTGATTAAAGCGGCGATGGTTAACGCCTAAGGAGATGACGATGAAAAGCTGCGATAACCTGCTCGCTATTATCTCAGAACTGGCCGACGATGCCCGTCAGGTGGACGGCGATGCGGTGACGCGCCTGGGGGAAATGGTCCTCAACGCCGGCCGCATCTTTGTCGCCGGCGCCGGGCGTTCCGGATTTGCCGCGCGGGCTTTTTCTAACCGGTTAATGCATCTGGGCTTTAGCGTCTGGTTCGTCGGGGAACCGACCACCCCGTCGATTCAGCAGGGCGATTTACTGATTATCGGCTCGGGGTCGGGAGAAACCGGCAGCCTGGTGACAATGGCGCAGAAAGCCAGCGGGCAGGGGGCGCGGATTGCGACGCTAACCATTTATCCGCACCACACGATAGGCCTGCTGGCGGATGTGGCGATCCGTATTCCCGGCATTACGGCCAAAAGTGAGGAATCATCGACCAAGGCGGCAACCATTCAACCAACCGGATCTTCTTTTGAACAATTAAGCTGGCTTATATATGACAGTATAATTATTTATCTCAAAGATAAAACGGCGCAAAGCGATGCGCAGATGTTTAGCCGCCACGCGAATCTGGAATAATTCCGCCAGCTGATGCGCGGCCGCGATGGTGAATAATATTTTTCTCAAGCCGGAAATAAATCCGCCCAGCGTGGCGGATTTATTTTTATTAACGCCGGGAATTTCACCCTTTTTGTCACAACACTTACCGGGTTATCGACGATATGGCCATCGACGCGGTGAAATTCGTTCCGACGCAGCAATAACCACCCCGGCGGCATGTGCTGCCGGGGCGCACCGAAAGCTGGCTCCGTTTACGCCAGCCTGCGGCGCAGGAAAAACTGCTCCGGCCGGGCGAACATCACCAGATTACCCACCAGAATCAACGCCAGTCCGGCGACCGCGTTGCCGTGCCAGACGTAGCCTTCATAGAAGGTCGAGATGGTCAGCGCCACCAGCGGGAACAGCAGGGTGCTGTAGGCGGCCTTGCCGGCGCCGATTCTTCCGACCAGCGTAAAATAGGCGCCGAAGGCGATAACCGAGCCGAACAGGGCCAGGTAGAGCAGCGCGCCCATATAGCTCAGCGTCCACTGGGGAGAGAAATCATCCCCGCGGATCAGGGCGATTGCGCCCATCACCAGGGTTCCGTAGAGCATCGCCCAGCTGTTGGTGGTCAGCGTTTCCAGCCCCCGGCGCTGGTGACGGATGCTGAGCATGTTCCCCAGCGAAAAACCGTAGGTCCCCAGCGCGCTGAGGCCAATCCCCCACAGCAGAGAGGCGTTCAGGCCGTTGCGCGTCAGATCGTCCCAGAACAGAGTCACGATCCCGGCCAGGCCCAGCGCGGCGGCGAGCCAGAAACGACCCGGCGGCTGCTGGCGGAAGAAAATAAAGCCGTTGATGGCGTTAAACAGCACCGCCATCGAAAAAATCACCGATTCAAGCCCGGTGTTGATATGCGCCGCGGCGGTATAAAAGCACCAGAAATTAAAACAGAACACGCAGCAGCCCTGCAGCACGCAGAACAGATGATCGCGCCACGCCAGCGGACGCAGGCGGCGGGTGACCAGCAGAATCGCCAGCATGGTGAGGCTGGCAACGGCGAAGCGCCAAAAGATCGATACCGGCGCGGCAACCGGGCCCTGCTGAAGAAAAATGGCAATCCACGTGGTGCCCCAGATAACGACGACCAGCCCATAGAGTAATGCGTTCAAAATATCTCTCCCGTAAGAACACTCCCGCACAGTGTGGCGGCTTTTCGCCCGCGCCGCTGTCACCATCCTGTTGCGGACTTGCATATTCTTGCGCTTATTTTGTTTTAAGTGGCGGGGAGGTCTGGTATCCCCCCCATGTCAGGGTAGTTGTCGCCTCTGACAGAAAAATTTCCGGGGGCCGGAGAGGACAATAATGAACACTTATTCACCTGAGCGTAAAGCCGCTCTGATCGCCAGAATGATGCCGCCACATAATCAACCGGTCGTTCAGTTAGCCCGTTCTGAGGGGATCCCGGCCAATACGCTTTATGCCTGGCGTACTCAGGCTGGCGTTCGTGTAGCGGAAAGTCAGTCAACGCCAGAATGGTCGCAGGACGCCCGCTTTGCCGTTCTCGTTGAAACCGCACCGCTTTCTGCTCATGCTGTGGCTGAATACTGTCGCCGTAAAGGTCTTTATCCTGAGCAAATTCAGCAGTGGAGGGACGAATTTATGCAGCCCGGTCAGCGTGAAGAAAGAGCCTTGATTAAAAAGCAGAAAAAAGAAATTCAGCAACTTAACCGTGAAATAGCCCGCAAGGACAAGGCGCTGGCTGAAGCCGCGGCGCTGCTCATTCTGGAAAAAAAGCTGAAGGCGTTCTTCGCCGAAGAACGCGAGGACGAATGACACCCGCGGCCGACAGATTACAGTCTGATGTCCATGGTGCAGGAAGCCCTTGATGCCGGCGCCCGGCAGCACGCAGCCTGTCAGTGTGTGGGTATCAGCGAACGGACTCGCCAGCGCTGGCAACGCAGCTCTGATGACCGGCGTCCCGCTGCCCCCCGGCCGGTGCCGAAGAACAGGCTCAGCGCTGAAGAGGAGCAGCTGGTGCTGGCTGTCTGTCATGAACCCCGGTTCGCCAGTCTGCCACCGGCACAAATCGTCCCGGTGCTGGCCGATGAAGGTCGTTACATCGCCAGTGAATCGACGTTTTACCGGGTACTGCGGCGTTACGGCGAAGTCAGTCACCGGGGACGTCAGCAGGCTCCACAAAGCAGGCCGCTGTCGACCTGGAAGGCAACAGCGCCGAACCAGGTCTGGTCGTGGGACATCACGTGGCTGAAGTCGCTGACGGCGGGCCACTGGTTCTACCTGTATCTGACAGAAGACGTGTTCAGCCGCAAAATCGTGGGCTATGAAGTGCATCCGGTAGAAAGCGGGGAATATGCGGCAGAGCTGGTAAAGCGGACAGTGCTGAGCGAGCGTTGCTGGCAGGAGCCACTGGTGCTGCATGCGGATAACGGGGCCCCCATGAAGTCACAGGTGCTGCAGGTGAAGCTTGCGGAACTGAAGATAACCGCGTCGCACAGCCGGCCACGGGTAAGCAACGACAACGCCCACGTGGAGTCGCTGTTCAGGACGCTGAAATACGTCCCGGCGTGGCCTGAGAAGGGCTTCGCGTCGCTGGAAGAGGCCCGTGCCTGGGTGGAAGGCTTCGTCGGCTGGTACAACGAAGAGCACCGGCACAGCGGTATCCGCTATGTGACGCCGGGTCAGCGGCACAGAGGCGAAGACCGTCAACTTCTGTCACAGCGAAAATCGGTGTACGAGGCCGCGAAAAAGCAGCATCCGCACCGCTGGTCAGGGGCAACGCGAAACTGGAGCCGGCAGGAAGAAGTGTGGCTGAATCCGGAGCGGGAAACGCGGGCCGCATGAATCAACTGAGGCGACAACTACCTTGACACGCACCGTATCCGCCGTCGACTCTCCATAGACTACGGGTTTGCGGAATCTGATTTGTGAAGGCTATGGCTTACGGGACTTTCGAAACATTACGTCGACAAAAAGCCGTGCTGCGGGAAACGGTGGAGCTGAACTCCGGCATTCAGCTGGCGGCGTGGTACAACAACCTCGATACGGTGACGGTACGCAGCGACCACCACACGCTGAGCCTGTACGTTGCCGACGGTTACGAAAGCTATCAGAAAACGCCGCAGGGCTGGAAAAACGGCGGCGGGCCTGATCGTTTCTGCCTGATGCCAAAGGGCGCTGAAAGTACCTGGGATATCCGCGGCGACCTCTCGTTTGTCCACCTGTACTGCACCGACGCGCATCTGCGACGCGTCGGGGAACAGGTCTGGGACCGTAGCCCGGCCTCGTTTAGCCTGCAGGAGCAAACCTTCTCCCGGGATGATAAAATCACCGCGGTCTATCGCCAGTTTCTCCTCGACTACGACTGGCAGCAGCAGGCAAACCAGCTGACCTTAAGCTCCGCCAGCACGCTGCTGCTGACCCACCTGATCCAGCACTATTCGAACGTCCAGTGGCGCCTGCCGACGGTCACCGGCGGCCTGGCGCCGCACGTTCTGCGCACGCTGCTGGCGTGGATTGAGGAGCATCTTGATCGGCCGCTGACGCTGGCCGACCTCGCGCAGGAGACGGCGCTCAGCGAATATCACTTTGCGCGGATGTTCCGTCAGTCGATGAAAATGGCGCCGCATCAGTACGTGATGCAGCGGCGTATGGTCCGCGCGCAGGAGCTTATCTGCCACAGCGCCCGTTCGCTGACCGACATTGCGCTGGCCTGCGGTTTTAGCTCCGCCAGCCATTTCAGCAACCGCGTTAAAAGCGCCACTGGCCTGACGCCGTCGCAGCTACGCGCGGCGCAGCGCTGACAGCAGAGCGTAGCTCGCCCCACCCAGCAGCAGGCCCCAGAAGGCCGAACCAATTCCCGCCAGGGTGATACCGCTGGCGGTGACCAGAAAGGCCACCATCGCCGCATCGCGCTCGTTGTCATTATTTAGCGCCTGAAACAGGCTCCCGCCGAGGGTTCCCAGCAGCGCCAGGCCGGCGAGCATCTGGATCCACGCCGCCGGCAGGGCCGACATCAGCGCGGTAATCGAACCGCCAAAAATACCGGCCAGCAGATAAAAGCCGCCCGCCGCCGCCGCCGCAAGCCAGCGGCGCTGAGGATCGGGATGGGCGTCAGGACTTTGACAAATTGCGGCGGTGATCGCGGCAATACAGATGGAATAGACGCCAAACGGCGACAGCAGCAGCGCCAGGCCGCCGGTCGCCACGATAAGCGGCGACGCCGGCACCGAATAGCCGGAGGCCTGTAGCGTGGCGAAGCCGGGGGCGTTTTGCGATGCCATGGTGACGAGGAAAAACGGCAGCCCGACGCTGAGCAGCAGAGAGGGGGTAAACTGCGGGGCGATGAACGCCGGCGCCACGAACGAGAGGCTGAGATGTTCGGTGCCCACCTCGCCGCTGGCCCAGGCGATGGCGCCCCCCGCCAGCAGCGCGGCGACCACCGCGAAGCGTGGGAGCAGAGCTTTGCTGATAAGCCAGGCGCCGAGCATGCCGCCGCAGAGCAGCAGATTAGCCTGCAGGCTGGAGAAGGCCTGCAGGCCAAAACGCAGTAAAATCCCCGCCAGCATCGCCGCCGCCAGCGAATGGGGGACGATTTTCATCAGGCGGGCAAACAGGCCGGTCATGCCGCAGAGCACGATCAGGGCGTTGGCAAAAACAAACACCCCCACCGCCTGCGCCAGCGTTACGCCCTGCAGACCGCTCACCAGCAGCGCCGCGCCGGGCGTGGACCACGCGGTGAGGATCGGCACCTTACGCCACAGCGTCAGCGCGAGTGTGCTGACTCCCATACCGAGACCCAGCGCCGTCATCCAGCCGGCGATTTGTCCGGCATCGGCCCCGGCGGCGGCGGCGGCCTGCCAGATAATAGCCGCAGAGCTGGCGTAGCCGACCAGCACTGCGATAAAGCCGGCGAGCAGCGTCGGCAGCGGGAGGGAGAAAGGGCGCATAAATCTCTCTTGTACGTAATATACTGGCCGCTATCATGCGGGACCAAAGGTACGAAAAATGTAGCATTGTGCGTTATAACGCACAACTGGTCATCTGCGGAAAAAGGCGAGAGGATAATATGAATATTGCGTACCATCTTGCGGCGACCCTGAAAACGCTGCGTCAACAGCGCGGCTGGAGTCTGTCGCGGCTGGCGGAGGAGACCGGCGTTTCGAAGGCGATGCTCGGGCAGATTGAGCGCAACGAATCGAGCCCCACCGTGGCGACGCTGTGGAAAATCGCCACCGGGCTGAACGTGGCCTTCTCGACGTTTATCGTTGCCGATGATTCCGCCGCGCCGGCCGCCTTCGACCCGCAGCAGCAGGCGATGGTGGTCACGCCCGTTTTTCCGTGGGATCCGCAGCTGCGTTTCGACCATTTTTCCATCACCCTCGCTCCCGGCGCGCTCAGCGAATCAACGCCGCATGAAAAAGGGGTGATTGAGCACGTGGTGGTGATAAGCGGAGCGCTGGATCTGTGCCTTGAGGGGCAATGGCAGACCCTGCTGGCGGGAGAAGGGCGGCGCTTTGCCGGCGACCTGGCGCACGCCTACCGCAACAGCGGCGCGCAGACGGCCCACTTCCATTCGCTGATCCATTACCCAAAAGAAAAAGCCGCCGGAGGTTAACCGACGGCCAATCAAGATGACTGATAAAACAATCCACAACGTGACGAGGAAAATCCGGAATACGCAGTGACTTTACCCTGCGACGTTTTGTCCGGGAAATAGCTTTTCCTTCAATGCTTTGCCAGAATTTGAAAATTCACGCCGCGGCCGCGGTGGAAAGTGTTTTGGTCTCTGCCCACTTCTGACTACAATAGCCGCCATTTCGCCCCCTATAACGGATAACAACGATCGTATGCGCCTGCAAAACCATCATCTTGAACTTCTTAGCCCCGCCCGCGATGCCGGGATCGCCCGGGAAGCTATTTTACACGGCGCGGACGCAGTCTATATCGGCGGGCCGGGCTTTGGCGCGCGCCACAACGCCAGCAACAGCCTCAGCGATATCGCCGGGCTGGTGCCTTTCGCCCACCGCTACGGGGCGAAGATTTTTGTGACGCTGAATACCATCCTGCATGATGATGAGCTTGAGCCCGCGCGGCGCCTGATTACCGACCTGTATGAAACCGGCGTTGACGCGCTGATCGTGCAGGATATGGGCGTGATGCAGTCTGGATATCCCGCCGATTGAGCTGCATGCCAGCACCCAGTGCGATATCCGCAGCGTCGAAAAGGCGAAGTTTCTTTCCGACGTCGGCTTCAGCCAGATCGTGCTGGCGCGCGAGCTGAACCTGCAGCAGATCAAGGCGATCTATGAGCACACCGATGCGACGATTGAGTTCTTTATTCACGGCGCGCTGTGCGTGGCCTACTCCGGGCAGTGCAATATCTCCCACGCGCAGACCGGCCGCAGCGCTAACCGCGGCGACTGCTCTCAGGCGTGCCGCCTGCCGTATACCCTGAAAGATGACCAGGGCCGGGTGGTGGCCTACGAGAAGCACCTCCTGTCGATGAAAGACAACGATCAGACCGCCAACCTGGCCCAGCTGATCGATGCCGGCGTGCGCTCCTTCAAGATTGAGGGCCGCTACAAAGACATGAGCTACGTGAAGAACATTACCGCCCACTATCGCCAGATGCTGGACGCGATTATTGAAGACCGGGGCGATCTCGCGCGCGCCTCCGCCGGACGCACCGAGCATTTCTTTGTGCCTTCCACGGATAAAACCTTCCATCGCGGCAGCACCGACTATTTCGTCAACGCGCGCAAAGGGGATATCGGCGCGTTCGATTCGCCGAAGTTTATCGGCCTGCCGGTGGGCGAAGTGCTGAAGGTCGGTAAAGACCATCTTGACGTTGAGGTGAGCGAAGCGCTGACCAACGGCGATGGCCTGAATGTGATGATTAAGCGTGAAATTGTCGGTTTTCGCGCCAATACGGTAGAGAAAACCGGCGAAAACCGCTACCGCGTATGGCCCAACGAAATGCCGGCGGATCTCTATAAAGCGCGCCCGCATCAGGCGCTGAACCGCAATCTCGACCACAACTGGCAGCAGGCGCTGCAAAAAACCTCCAGCGAGCGGCGGATTGCGGTGGATATCGCCCTCAGCGGCTGGCAGGAGCAGCTGGTGCTGACGATGACCTGCGAAGATGGCGTCAGCGTGACCCACACTCTCGACGGCGAGTTCGCCGAAGCGACCCAGGCCGATAAAGCGCTGGCCAACCTGCGCGACGGGGTGGCGAAACTCGGCCAGACCATTTATTTCGCCCGCGACGTTGAGATAGCGCTGCCCGGCGCGCTGTTTGTGCCCAACGGCCTGCTCAATCAGTTGCGTCGTGAAACGGTAGAGATGCTGGATCAGGCGCGGATTGACGCCGCGCCGCGCGGCCGGCGCAAGGCGGTCTCCGTGCCGCCGCCGGTCTATCCGGAAACCCATCTCTCGTTTCTGGCTAACGTCTACAACCACAAGGCGCGCGAGTTCTATCAGCGCTACGGCGTGAAGCTGATCGATGCCGCCTATGAAGCGCACGAAGAGAAAGGCGACGTGCCGGTGATGATCACCAAGCACTGCCTGCGCTTCGCCTTTAATCTGTGTCCGAAGCAGGCAAAAGGCTCGATTAAGAGCTGGAAAGCCACGCCGATGCAGCTGATTCACGGCGACGAGGTGCTGACGCTGAAGTTTGACTGCCGGCCGTGCGAAATGCACGTAGTGGGCAAAATGAAGAACCATATTCTGAAAATGCCGCTTCCGGGGAGCATCGTGGCCTCCGTCAGCCCGGACGAGCTGCTGAAAACCTTGCCCAAACGCAAAGGCGGCTAAGCGGCGGCGGGCGGGAGCGTCCACTAACCGGCAGCCTATCTGCCGGTTAGTGGACGGTTAAGATAACCAGTTAGGCTTTTAGCCCGGCGGCGGTCATTAGCAGGCGAAACCCCATGCTTACCGCCGCCAGCGCCAGCACGCTCCCGCCCCACAGCGCCACCATCCAGACTATCTGCTTAAACCATAATCGATTCATCAATGATACCCCTCACCGTGTTGAACTTTGCCGCGGAATACGTAGTAGCTCCAGAAGGTATAGCCGAGGATCACCGGAATAATCAGCACCGCGCCCACCAGCATAAACCCCTGGCTCTGCGCCGGCGCGGCGGCCTGCCACAGGGTGATGGCCGGTGGAATAATATGCGGCCAGATGCTGATCCCCAGCCCGCTAAAGCCGAGGAACACCAGCCCAAGCGTCAGCAGGAAAGGGCGCGCGTGATGAGCGCGGCTGCCTAACGCCCGCCACAGCCAGAAACTGAGCGCCACTACCAGCAGCGGCACCGGCAGCAGGAAAAAGAGGTTCGGGAAGCTGAACCAACGGGCGGCAATGGCGGGCTGCGCCAGCGGAGTCCACAGGCTGATCGCGGCAATCACCGCCAGCAGCGCCAGCAGCAGGGCCCGCCACGCGCCGCGCATTTTTTCCTGCAGCGGCTCCTCGCTTTTCATCACCAGCCAGCTGGCGCCCAGCAGGGCGTAGGCGATGCTCAAACCGAGGCCGCAAAACAGGGTGAACGGCGTCAGCCAGTCGAGCATACCGCCGCTAAAGGTCCGGCCGCTGACCGGGAAGCCGTTAATGACCGCGCCAACCACCACGCCCTGGGCGAAGGTCGCCAGCAGGGAGCCGCCAAGAAAGGCGACGTCCCAGAAAGGACGGTGCGACGGCGTGGCCTGAAAGCGAAATTCGAAAGCCACACCGCGAAAGATCAGGCCCACCAGCATCAGCGTCAGCGGGATGGCCAGCGCGTCGATAATCACCGCGTAGGCCAGCGGAAAGGCGCCGAACAGCGCCGCACCGCCGAGCACCAGCCAGGTCTCATTTCCGTCCCACACCGGAGCGACGCTGTTCACCATCACGTTGCGATCCTCGGCGTCGCGGATGGTGCAGAATAAAATGCCAATGCCTAAATCAAAGCCGTCCATAACGATATACATCAGGGTGGCGAAAACGATGATGGCAAACCAGATTACCGACAGGTCGATAGTCATTAGTGGGACTCCTTATGCTCAAAATTCCCGGTGGCGGCGGAAAGCGGGCGCGCCGGGGTGCCGGTGACCGGTGGATTGACCTCCTGCGGGCCTTTGCGGATCAGGCGCAGCATGTAGCTGTAGCCCACGCCAAAGACCGAGCTGTAGACCACGAAAAACGTCAGCAGGCTGAGGGTCATATGCAGGTCGCCGTGAGCGGAAACGGCGTCGGCGGTGCGCTGTACGCCATAGACCACCCACGGCTGGCGGCCAACCTCGGTGGTCACCCAGCCGGCGAGGATGGCAATCAGCCCCGATGGCCCCATCAAGAGCGCGAAGCGCAGGAACGGCTTCGAGTGGTACAGGCGCCGGCGGTAGCGCAGCCACAGCGCCAGCACGCCGAGCAGGATCATCAGCATGCCGAGGCCGGCCATCAGGCGAAATGACCAGAATACGATGGTCGAATTGGGGCGATCCTCTGGCGCAAATTCCTTCAGCGCCGGAACCTGTTTATCGAGGCTATGGGTGAGGATCAGGCTACCGAGCGCCGGGATTTCGAGGCCGTAGCGGGTGCGTTCCTGCTGCATATCCGGCCAGCCGAACAGCAGCAGCGGCGTCGGTTCTCCGGGACGGTTTTCCCAGTGGCCCTCGATGGCGGCAATTTTTGCCGGCTGATGTTCGAGGGTATTCAGGCCGTGCATATCGCCAATCATCGCCTGGATAGGGGCGACGATCAGCGTCATCCACAGGGCCATCGAAAACATGGCGCGAATGGCCGGGGTTTGATTACCGCGCAGCAGATGCCATGCCGCCGAGGCGCCGACGAACAGCGCGCTGCTAAGAAAAGCCGCCACCGACATATGCAGCAGGCGGTAGGGGAAAGAGGGGTTGAAGATCACCGCAAACCAGTCGACGGGCACTACCTGGCCGTTGACCACTTCAAACCCCTGCGGCGTCTGCATCCAGCTGTTGGAGGCGAGGATCCAGAAGGTTGAGATAATGGTCCCGGTTGCCACCATGCAGGTGGCGAAGAAGTGCATGCCGGGGCTGACGCGGTTCCAGCCAAACAGCATCACGCCGAGGAATCCGGCTTCGAGGAAGAAGGCCGTCAGCACTTCATAGGTCAGTAGCGGTCCAGTAATGCTGCCGGCGAATTCAGAAAACCCGCTCCAGTTAGTGCCGAACTGATAGGCCATCACCAGCCCGGAGACCACGCCCATGCCGAAGTTAACGGCGAAAATTTTCGACCAGAAGTGGTACAGCGAACGCCAGACGGGATTTTTAGTTTTTAACCATAGTCCTTCCAGCACCGCCAGATAGCTGGCAAGCCCGATGGTGATGGCGGGAAAGATGATATGAAACGAGACGGTAAAGGCGAATTGAATCCGCGCCAGATGGAATGCATCAAGACCGAACATGCAGTGCTCCGCAACAAAATTGATTCAGCATAATTTTAGGCGTCGCTCGCCTGCGGTTGCAGAAGCAGAAAGACTCTTTTTTCCTATAACAGTCGGATGACTGTTATGGATTTTCGCCATCGCGGGGCGAAGGCGTACGCATAACAGTTTTTATAAACTGCCATTTTTTATCAGCTGTTATACTATAGGCCACTATGTTCATCCGCGGACCTACCTATGAAAAAGTACCAACAGCTGGCACAGCAACTGACCGAACAGATTGCGCTCGGCGTCTGGCAGCCCGGCGACCGCTTGCCCTCGCTGCGCGAGCAGGTGGTCAGCAGCGGAATGAGTTTTATGACGGTCAGCCACGCCTATCAGCTGCTGGAGAGCCAGGGACGAATTATCGCCCGCCCGCAGTCGGGCTACTACGTTGCGCCCAAACCGGTTAAGTCGCGCCCGCCTGAGCCGCCGGCGCAGGTGACCCGCCATGAGTCGGTGGATATCAACACCTATATTTTTGAGGTGCTGCAGGCCAGCCGCCAGGCCTCGATGCTGCCTTTTGCCTCCGCTTTTCCCGACCCGCGCCTGTTTCCTCTCCAGCAGCTCAACCGCTCCCTGGCCCAGGTCAGTAAAACCGCCTCGGCGATGAGCGTGATTGAAAACCTGCCGCCGGGTAACGACGAGCTGCGCCACGCCATTGCCCGCCGCTACGCGCTGCAGGGCATGAACATTTCGCCGGATGAGATCGTGATCACCGCCGGCGCGCTGGAGGCGCTCAACCTGAGCCTGCAGGCGGTCACCGAGCCGGGCGACTGGGTGGTGGTGGAGAATCCCTGCTTCTATGGCGCGCTGCAGGCGCTGGAAAGGCTGCGGCTGAAGGCGCTGTCGGTGGCGACGGACGTCAAAGAGGGGATCGATCTGGCGGCGCTGGAGCAGGCGCTGCAGAACTATCCGGTGAAGGCCTGCTGGCTGATGACCAACGGCCAGAATCCGCTCGGCTTTACCCTCAGCGCCGGGAAAAAGGCGCGCCTGGTTGCGCTCCTGGCGCGCTACGGCGTGGTGCTGATCGAAGATGACGTCTACAGCGAACTCTATTTTGGCCGCGAGAAGCCGCTGCCCGCCAAATTCTGGGACCACCAGGATATGACCCTTCACTGCAGCTCCTTTTCTAAATGCCTGGTGCCCGGCTTTCGCATCGGCTGGGTGGCCGCCGGCAGGCACGCCCGGCGTATTCAGCAACTGCAGCTGATGAGCACGCTGTCGACCAGTTCGCCGATGCAGATGGCGCTGGTGGACTATCTCTCGACCCGACGCTACGACGCCCATCTGCGCCGCCTGCGTCGCCAGCTGGCCGAGCGCAAGCAGCAGGCCTGGCAGGCGCTGCTGCGCCATCTGCCCGCTGAAGTCAAAATCCACCACAGCGACAGCGGCTACTTTCTCTGGCTGGAGCTGCCGGCGGGGGCCGATGCCGGGGAGCTGAGCGCCCGCGCCCTGCGCGATAACATCAGCATTGCGCCGGGCAAAATGTTCTCCACCACCGCCAGCTGGACCTCATTCTTCCGCTTTAATACCGCCTGGGGCTGGGGGGAAAGAGAAGAGCAGGGGGTGAAACGCCTGGGCGAGCTTATTCGTGAGCTGCTGGCTGAGCCGTAGGCTTATTTTCTCTACGGCTAAGCGCACGCGGAAAAATAACTACATATTATTATCAGACGATACCGGTCGTTATTTTACCGGTATCGGTCATAGGAAATTCGCATAGCCGTTCCCGGCCTCTAACTCCTTGTCTATAATCCATATTGTCGTTCAGCTGTTGCCGTTTTTTGCGGAATGCGCCCCTGGTCACAACCTGAATAAATTTCCCGTGAGAGGCATAGCGCGCCGTCTACTGTTATTAAGGGAGATATTTTTACGGCACGGCTGCCGCTAATTTTATTGTGACAGGAGTAACACCCGATGAGCAAAAAAATTGCCCGTGGCAGCCTGTGTGTGCTGGGTATGGCCTTCCTGACCGCGCAGGCCGCGGAGCCGCCGACCTCACTGGATAAAGGCGAAGGCCGGCTCGATATTATCGCCTGGCCGGGATATATCGAACGCGGTCAGACCGATAAAAACTACGACTGGGTCACCCAGTTTGAGAAAGAGAGCGGATGCCAGGTCAACGTGAAAACCGCCGCCACCTCGGATGAGATGGTCAGTCTGATGGCGAAAGGGGGCTATGACCTGGTGACCGCCTCCGGCGACGCCTCGCTGCGCCTGATCATGGGGAAACGCGTGCAGCCGATTAACCCGGCGCTGATCGCCAACTGGAAGACGCTCGACCCGCGGGTGGAAAAAGGCGCGTGGTTTAACGTCGGTGGTAAAGTCTACGGTACGCCCTACCAGTGGGGGCCAAACCTGCTGATGTATAACACCAAAGTGTTCCCGACCCCGCCGGATAGCTGGAACGTGGTGTTTGTAAAACAAAATCTTAGCGACGGTAAAAGTAATCAGGGCCGCGTGCAGGCCTACGACGGGCCGATCTATATCGCCGACGCGGCCCTGTTCGTTAAGGCCACCCAGCCGCAGGCTCGGTATTAGCGACCCCTATCAGCTTACCGAGGAGCAGTATCAGGCGGTGCTGAAGGTGCTGCGCGATCAGCATGGCCTGATTCACCGCTACTGGCACGACACCACCGTGCAGATGAGCGATTTTAAAAACGAAGGCGTTGTCGCCTCCAGCGCGTGGCCGTATCAGGCCAACGGCCTTAAAAGTGAGGGCCAGCCTATCGCCACCGTCTTCCCGAAAGAGGGGGTGACCGGCTGGGCGGATACCACCATGCTGCACAGCGACGCGAAGCATCCGGTCTGCGCCTATAAATGGATGAACTGGTCGCTGACGCCGAAGGTGCAGGGCGACGTGGCGGCGTGGTTCGGCTCGCTGCCGGTGGTGCCGGAGGGCTGTAAAGCCAGCCCGCTGCTGGGAGAGAAAGGTTGCGCAACCAACGGCTATGACCAGTTCGCCAAAATCGCCTTCTGGAAAACCCCGATTGCGGAAGGCGGCAAGTTCGTCCCCTACAGCCGCTGGACTCAGGACTATATTGCGATTATGGGCGGCCGTTGAGCGGTCGGAGGCGTGAAATGACGTATGCGGTAGAGTTTCATAACGTCTCGCGGCTGTATGGCGACGTGCGCGCGGTGGATGGCGTCAGCATTGCCATCCGCGACGGCGAGTTCTTCTCAATGCTGGGGCCGTCCGGCTCCGGCAAAACCACCTGCCTGCGGCTGATTGCCGGTTTTGAACAGCTCTCCGGCGGGGAGATTACCATTTTTGGTCAGCAGGCCAGCGAGCTGCCGCCGTGGCAGCGCGACGTCAATACCGTCTTTCAGGACTACGCGCTGTTTCCCCATATGTCGATCCTCGATAACGTCGCCTACGGGCTGATGGTGAAGGGGATCGCTAAAAAAGAGCGCCACCGCCGCGCCCAGCAGGCGCTGGAGAAGGTGGCCCTCGGCTTTGTCCACGCGCGCAAACCGTCCCAGCTTTCCGGCGGCCAGCGCCAGCGGGTGGCGATAGCCCGTGCGCTGGTCAACGAGCCTCGCGTGCTGCTGCTGGATGAGCCGCTGGGGGCGCTGGATTTAAAGCTGCGCGAGCAGATGCAGCTGGAGCTGAAAAAGCTGCAGCAGGCGCTGGGGATCACCTTTATTTTTGTCACCCACGACCAGAGCGAAGCGCTGTCGATGTCCGATCGGGTGGCGGTGTTCAATCACGGGCGCATCGAGCAGGTCGACGCGCCGCAGGATCTCTACCTGCGTCCGAAAACGGCCTTTGTCGCCGGGTTCGTCGGTACGGCCAACGTCTTTGACGCCGAACTCTCCGCCCGGCTGTGCGGCATGCCGGGCAGCTGGTCGCTGCGTCCGGAACATATCCGGCTGCACGGCGGCGGAGAGGTTCAGGTCGAGGGCGTCGTGCAGGCGGTGCAGTATCAGGGCGCGGCAACGCGAATTGAGCTAAAGCTGGCCGACGGCGACCGGCTGCTGGTGAGCCAGGCGAATAGCGACGGCGGCGCGGCGCTGAGCGCTCCGCAGGCGGGACAAAGGGTGCAGGCGTCGTGGTCGCGGGCGGCGATGGTCCCTCTGGATAACGGTGGCTGATATGGCAACGCTTATCGCCAACGCTCCCTCCGGCCGCCTGTCGGGGCTTTTCTGGCGCCGGCCGTCGCTGGGGCTGTTTCTGCTGCTGCTTGGTCCGCTGATGTGGTTTGGCATCGTCTATCTGGGCTCGCTGCTGACGCTGCTGTGGCAAAGCTTCTATACCTTCGACGACTTCACCATGTCGGTCACTACCGACCTGACGCTGGCTAATCTCAAGGCGCTATTTAACCCGGCCAACTACGACATTATTATCCGTACGCTGGTGATGGCGCTGACGGTCACGCTGGCCAGCGCCATTCTGGCCCTGCCGATGGCGTGGTATATGGCCCGCTACACCAGCGGCAAAATGAAGGCATTTTTCTATATTGCCGTGATGCTGCCGATGTGGGCCAGCTATATCGTTAAGGCCTACGCCTGGACGCTGCTGCTGGCGAAAGATGGCGTGGCGCAGTGGTTTCTGCGCCATCTCGGGGTGGAAGGCGCGCTGAATCTGCTGCTGACGATCCCGGCGGTGGGCGGCAATACGCTGTCGACCTCGGGGCTGGGCCGCTTCCTGGTCTTTGTCTATATCTGGCTGCCGTTTATGATCCTGCCGGTGCAGGCGGCGCTGGAGCGTATTCCGGCGTCGCTGCTGCAGGCTTCCGCCGACCTCGGCGCCCGGCCGCGGCAAACCTTTCGCTTCGTGGTGCTGCCGCTGGCTATTCCGGGCATTGCCGCCGGGTCGATTTTTACCTTCTCGCTGACGCTGGGCGATTTTATCGTGCCGCAGCTGGTGGGGCCGCCGGGATTTTTTATCGGCAATATGGTCTATTCCCAGCAGGGAGCGATTGGCAATATGCCGATGGCGGCGGCGTTTACCCTCGTGCCGATCGTCCTGATTGCCCTTTATCTGGCGTTTGTTAAACGCCTGGGAGCGTTTGATGCACTCTGAACGCGCACCGCTGTTTCTAAAAATAGCGACCTGGGGCGGGGTGATCTTCCTGCATTTTCCTCTGCTGATCATCGCCCTGTACGCCTTTAACACCGAGGACGCCGCCTTTAGCTTTCCGCCGCAGGGCCTGACGCTGCGCTGGTTTAGCGAAGCGGCCGGGCGGAGCGATATCATCGAATCAGTGACACTGTCACTGAAAATTGCCGCGCTATCGACCGCAATCGCGCTGGTACTTGGCACGCTAGCTGCAGGAGCCCTGTGGCGCAGCGCCTTTTTTGGCAAGAGCGCGGTGTCGCTGCTGCTGCTGCTGCCCATCGCGCTACCGGGGATCATTACCGGCCTCGCGCTGCTGACGGCGTTTAAGGCGATTAACCTCGAACCGGGCCTCTTTACCATCGTGGTGGGGCACGCCACCTTCTGCGTGGTGGTGGTATTTAACAATGTAATCGCCCGCTTTCGCCGCACCTCCTGGAGCCTGGTGGAGGCGTCGATGGATTTAGGCGCGACGGGCTGGCAGACCTTCCGCTACGTGGTATTGCCCAACCTGGGGTCGGCGCTGCTGGCCGGGGGCATGCTGGCGTTCGCGCTGTCGTTTGATGAAATTATCGTCACCACCTTTACCGCCGGGCACGAGCGCACGCTCCCGCTGTGGCTGCTGAATCAGCTGGGACGCCCGCGCGATGTACCGATAACCAACGTTGTCGCGCTGCTGGTGATGCTGGTGACGACCATTCCGATTTTAGGGGCCTGGTGGCTAACCCGTGACGGCGACATTGGCGCTGAAAACGGCAAATAACTGACGTGTACAGGATCATACTATGCAACATAACCTTTTGATCAACGGCGAATTAGTGGCGGGTGAAGGCGAACTGGTGCCGGTATTCAATCCTGCTAATGGCGAAGCGCTGCTGGAGATTGCGGAGGCGACGGCGGCCCAGGTGGATGCGGCGGTTGAGGCGGCGGATCGGGCCTTTGTCGGCTGGAGCCAGACCACGCCGAAAACCCGCGCGGAGTGCCTGCTCCAGCTGGCGGACGTGATTACCGCGCACGCGGAAACCCTCGCCAGGCTGGAGTCGCTGAACTGCGGTAAACCGCTGCACTGCGTGATTAACGACGAGCTGCCGGCGGTGGCGGATGTGTTTCGTTTCTTTGCCGGCGCCGCCCGCTGCCTGCCCGGGATGGCGGCCGGTGAGTACCTGGAAGGGCACACCTCGATGATCCGCCGGGATCCGGTTGGGGTGGTGGCCTCCATCGCCCCGTGGAACTATCCGCTGATGATGGCGGCCTGGAAGCTGGCGCCGGCGCTGGCGGCGGGGAACTGCGTGGTGATTAAGCCTTCAGAGATCACGCCGCTGACGGCGCTGAAGCTGGCCGAGCTGGCAAAAGATATCTTCCCGGCCGGTGTCCTCAACGTGCTGTTTGGCCGCGGTAAAACCGTTGGCGATCCTCTGACCGGCCATCAAAAGGTGCGGATGGTCTCGCTGACCGGGTCGATAGCCACCGGGGCGCATATTATTGGCCATACGGCCTCCTCGATTAAGCGGACGCATATGGAGCTGGGCGGCAAGGCGCCGGTGATTGTCTTTGACGATGCGGATATTGAGGCGGTCGTCGAGGGCGTGCGGACCTTCGGTTTCTATAACGCCGGCCAGGACTGCACCGCCGCCTGCCGCATCTACGCCCAGCAGGGCATTTACGACCAGCTGGTGGAGAAACTGGGGGCGGCGGTTGCCAGCCTGAAAATCGGCCCGCCGGAAGATGCCGCGACGGAGCTGGGTCCGGTCAGCTCGCAGGCGCACCTCGAGCGGGTCAGCGCCGCCGTTGATGCCGCGCGCGCGCTGGCGCACATCAAAGTGGTGACCGGCGGCAGCAAGGCGCCAGGGAAGGGGTACTACTACCAGCCGACGCTGCTGGCCGGGGCGAAGCAGGAGGATGATATTGTCCAGCGCGAGGTGTTTGGTCCGGTAGTGAGCGTTACCGCGTTCAGCGACGAGGAGCAGGCGCTGGCCTGGGCCAATGATTCGCAGTACGGCCTGGCCTCGTCGGTGTGGACCCGGGACGTTGGCAGAGCGCATCGTCTCAGCGCGCGCCTGCAGTACGGCTGCACCTGGGTGAATACCCACTTTATGCTGGTGAGCGAGATGCCGCACGGCGGGCAAAAGCTGTCGGGCTACGGCAAGGATATGTCGATGTATGGCCTGGAGGATTACACCGTCGTGCGCCACGTAATGATCAAGCACTAAACGCAGCATGCCGCCGACGGAGCGCGTTCTGGCCCGTCGGCGGCGGTATCTGGCAATCAGTGGCGCGCCAGGCCGTTAATCGAATCAGAATAGCGTTTTAGCTTGATTATCTTGTCTTTCATTATCCAGCTCAGCTCTGAAATTTTATCCCTGATTTCGCTGACTTTCGCTTCATCGACGTTAACGAGGTTGGCTTTCGCGCCCGGCACGCCCGTCGCCATCGTTCTGTTGGTTTCACAGCGATAGCCGTACTCATACAGCGCATCGCTCATTCTTTTTTCGAACTGGTTCAGATTCTCATAGGCGCGGATATAGCCGGTGATTTCCGGACTTTCGTTCAGCAGCAGAAAGCGCGACGCTACCGCCGGAGATTTATCCAGGCTGATGCTGACAGAATCATCGGGAATAAAGGTGGTCAGCGAGGGGGAGCCAGAAACCGGCGGTCTTTGGGTGACATCGAAAAACTCGCCTTCAGCGGTCTGCAGGACCGCGTGATGGGTGGCGACCAGGAAACATCCGCGCCACAGATGAATATCCCAGCCGAGGCGCATCTTCCCGCCGACTTTTTTTATCGCCGCTTCGACGTTCCAGTAAGAGTTTCCCGCCGGGCCTGGCGCATCTATCACCGGGACCAGAATGGGCTGTGAGGAGGGGTTGATCTGTTCGGCGAATTGCAGCAGCCGTGAATCAGTCGGCGGCACATGCTCATAGAGGGAAAACGGCTATCTGTCGCGCTTGAGCAGCTAATGGCGCTTTATTTATTAGCCTCTTAGAATGATGGCACAGGATCGAATAAGTGAACAGGAACGCCGGGCGGTTGGATTGGATTTGGCGCAGGCCGGTTGGCGGTAAAACGGCGGGCCGTGAAGTGCAATAATAACCTGCTGATTATGTTAGCCGGCTAATAATCATCGATGACAGAAATTGCTAAGACAAGGGGAGGGGAATATGAGACTATTCTTATGCCCCTTCAAGAGCTAAGCCATGATGAGTGCCGGAGATAAGCGCCGGATGGGGCCCGCAAATATCCTCGCCCCTGCATCAGCCGTGCAGGGGCTTTTTTTGCGCCTTTTCCGCGTCGCGGGATGTTTCGTTCACGTTTACCCCGGATAATTTCCTCTGCGGCTGAACGGCGCGGGTGCGTTTCGCCTGCCCGGAAGCCGCCGTCACGGGTGGCCGCACGAGCGTGGGAATAATCACAGCGGGGTAGATGGCACGGGGTGCAGGAAAGAGGTTGGTCTACGCTATTGATTGCGAAAGTGGTTACATTGACGCAACACACCCACGCCGCCGGGTGCCTGAGCCAATACGCACAAAATGAGAATGGTAAATAAATTTTTCGCTATTGCCGAGGCTCTTCAGCGACGCTAATGCATTAGCCTAGCGTTTATCCTTTTTACTCGGCAGGTTTGACTGACGGCGTTCGCGCACGTAAGAAATAAGATTGTAGATTGCGATAACCAGTAATATTAACGCCACAATAAGCACGGCAATCCCGGACATATTCCACCTCAAATTTAAAATGAGCAACTGAAAAGGTATTCATAACCAATGTTTATGAATGTAAATTCATCTTTGAAATAACGCAAATGGTATTTGTTCTCTTTCAAATGAAAACCGGACAGGCTGGGGCGGTGGGGATTGGCCTAAGGCCTCACCAATCATGGGGTTGTCCGCATTTTTAGCGCTCTGGCGGCAAAGTGAGATTTAAGGAAGGTGCGATTTAATCGGTGGGGTTCAGCGGGGTTCTTCGCTGAGCTGTATTTTCTCTCTGTAAGACGTCTACGAGCACTTTGTACTGGTGAATATTTGCTCTCCATTATTCAATGAATGGCAAAGAACACCCTCATTTTGCACATTATTTACGCTATTCCCGCCAGTTGCGCTGCGCGAACCAGATTCCCCATCGCAAACAGCATTGACAGCCGGTTGTGATTTTTCCTCAGACCCCGTAATCGGGTCTTTCTGAAACCAAACTGGCATTTCAGTATCCGGAACGGATGTTCAACCTTCGCCCTGATACTGGCTTTCACAAATTCATCATGAAGTGCCTGTTTATTCCGACGTGGATGCTGTTTCATTTCTTTTACAGCAAGCGGGCCTTTCGCAATAAACCAGTATTTTGACAGCCCGCTCAGTGACTCCCGCTTTTCCGCCCCCCTGTATCCGGCATCAGCAAACACCACTTCCACAGGCTCCGTAATCAGATTTTCCGCCTGATTAAGGTCATGCTCATTTGCGGCGGTGGTGACCACTTTTTCAGTCAGGCCTGTCGCGGCATCAACCGCAATATGCGCTTTCATACCGAAGTACCACTGATTTCCCTTACGGGTCTGGTGCATCTCCGGGTCACGTTGCCCGGATTTATTTTTCACAGAGCAGGGAGCGGAGATGATGGTGGCATCGATAATCACGCCCTTACGCATCATCAGTCCTGCCTGCTTCAGTTTAAGGTTAATCAGGGACAGTACCTGTTCACCGGCATTATGTTTCTCCAGAAAATGACGGAAATTCATGATGGTGGTGCGGTCGGGGACGCAGCAGTCGATACCGGCAAACTGACGAAATGGCAGCATGTCATGGAGGGCATCTTCGGCAGCACTGTCACTGAGGTCAAACCAGAGTTGCAGGCAGTGAATGCGCAGCATGAGCAGCAGAGGAAAAGGTCTGCGTCCCCGTCGGGACGAGGGATACCACGGGAGCAGAATATCAGCGATATCGGACCACGGGACGAGAACATCCATACGGTCGAGGAACTGTTTTTTGCGGGAGGAATAGCTGGCAAGAGCGGGCATCGTGAAAAGTCTATGGCAAAGAAAGGGTTATATTCTCATAACTGACGATTAAATCGCACCTTCCTTAGTTAAAATTAATGTTTAATTAATGTTAATGGTTAGATCGAATTTGTATCTATTGAATGTTAGCGGCCGTTTGGCGTTTGACTTTGACGGGGCGGCCATGCGAACATTTGTCATAATTTGTTACTTTGAAGTTGATTTTGTTTTGAAAAACATAGCATTTTTTCTGCTGGTGGCCGGTGCCAGCGGCATCCTCTATGGAAACCTGCCCGCTCAGCGCGTTTTAAGTTGTGAAAAACAGGGGGCGAGCGAAGCCGTTTGTCTCTCCGCTGAATGGGATAGCGAAAAGGTCAATCCGCTGCCGGCGTATAATCCTGAGTACCTCAAGGCTACCGCCGTGTCGCAGGCTGCGTCGCGGGTGGACACCGTCCATACGGCCGCTATCAAATCGTAAAAAAGCAGCCCTTTAAGGCTGCTTTTTTAGGTTTCTTTGCTGAGAAAAAATCAGTAAAACCAACCAAAACGAACGGATAACAGGCTAATAAGCGCAAACGCTGCGCCGACATTAATCAGAATTACGGTTTTGCTGGAAACATCCATAACGCCACCTTTATGAGTAAGCCTCTACAGGTATAGTACGAGGTCAAAGGATGTGCTATCAGACAAGGACGAATAGGGCGTTTTCTGTTGGCTACGCGCAGCATTTTTACTTTGTCGTGCATCAATCTCTGGCCCGCTTTCCGCTGCTGAAAGAGGCGCGCCGTAAGGGCGTTTTCAGGGAAGGACTAAGAATGACCCTATATCAAAAGATGCTGATTTTTTATGCGGTGATGGGATTTATCTGCGCAGTTATCAGCTGGTTTTTAACCAAAGAGAGCCGTCTGATTCGCCTGCTGGCCGCGCTGCTGATCGGCGCAACCTGGCCGTTTAGCTTTCCGACCGCGCTGCTCATTTCGCTGTTCTGAGACGAAGAAAACGTTGGCATTCGCCAATTATTACTGTATAAAAATGGCTATGTTTGCAAAGTATGTTGGTTATGCCGTAATGCAATTTGTAGCCAGACTTTCACATCAATTACGGTGGTCTCAAACAGCCGCCTCCAGGCCAGATAATTCGGCAGATATGCAGTCCCTACACCATGAAATCGCTTCATCCAGCCTTTTAAACGACTGATATAGCCATTCACATGCTGTATATGGAATACACTGTCGATAACACGCTGATTATCCAGTGCTATAAGACGGTAGTGGTTCATCCCGTGTTCACTGGCAAACGTCCTGTACCAGCAGGCACCGTCCGTACACAGAATTGAATCCTTGTCTGCTATCGGCTCAAGGAATCGATGAATATTTTCAGTATCAAATTCCGGGGGGATGCAGTCACTCACACGCCCCTGCCGGTCACAGGCTATGACGACTGGCACCTGTTCCTGTTTTTTTCGCTTATCCACCTCCCCGCCGCGTTTTCTGGCTTTTCGGTGAATGATGTTGCGTTTGCCTTTGCTGGATTCAGGGAAAAAAGTCTCATCGGCCTCAATGATCCCGGACAGGGGATTTATATTATTTGCTGCGGCTGAAGCCAGAAAGCGATGACGCCATCTGAATGCTGTTGTCAGATCAATCCCTGTACGCCTTGCGGACTCACGTAATGTCAGCCCCTCCTGCATACAGCGCAGATAATCGAACCATTTTTGATGGTAATGGAGCCGGGCCAGCGGGCTTCCGGTCAGGCTGTTAAAGGTTTTTCCGCAATCCTTGCAACGATATCGTTGTATGTCTGAATCGCGTCCCCAGCGGATTGCTTTTTCACTGTGGCAGTGAGGGCAACATAACTCAGGCGGGCTGGTGTCAATAACGGAAGCGGTATCCGTCTGAAGGTTGTCATTCAGCCAGGTAATGAGATGAAGTCGGGTATTAGCAGGCAGGGATGAAAGAAGACTTTTGATCTGTATAACGTCTTGCTTTTTCATGGGAACCTCCGAGAGGGGACGTCTTTATACAGTATTATGTACAGTATAGTGAAGTTTTCCAACGGAGACTGCAAACATAGCCATAAAAATACAGTATCAATTGACGGGGGCCTATCTATGCATGCTTTCTTCTCCTCCCTGGCCGGCGCTACCGTGCGCTGGTTCGACCTGCCGGGTAGCGGCGACCCGATCGTTTTTATCCACGGTCTGGGGTGCGCCTCCTCGTACGACTATCCTCGAATCGCGGCCGATCCGGCGCTGAGCGGGCGCCGGGCCGTGCTTATCGATCTGCCGGGCTACGGCTATAGCGATAAACCCGCTGCGTTTGGCTACAGCACCACCGAACAGGCGCAGGTGGTGGTAGAACTCCTTGACCACCTGCAGTCTGGCGCGCTGCTACTTATACGGCCATAGCATGGGCGGCAGTATTGCCATTGAAGCGGCTGCAAGATTAGGTGAACGCGTGCTGGCGCTGCTGGTGGCCGAACCCAATCTGTACGCCGGGGGCGGAGTATACAGCCGGGCGATTGCCGCACAGACGGAAGAGGCGTTTGTCGCCGGAGGCTATGCCGCGATGCTGGCGGCGGAATCTCGGGTCTCTGCAGAACAGCGCGCCCTGGGCCGTCTGGCGAGGGGCGAACAGCCTGGTATCCGGCGTAACGCCATCGTGGTTTACGCTTTTCTGCCAGCTTTCCTGTCCGAAGACGCTTATCTATGGCGAGCTGTCGCTCCCTGCACAGGAAGTCGGGGACGCCGTCGCGCAGGGGATTACGCTGCGGGTTGTGCCCGATGCCGGGCACTCAATGGCCTGGGAAAATCCCGCCGCGCTGGCGGCAGCGATCGCCAGCCGCTGCTGACGCGGCCTGCCGCAGTCGGTGAGCCGGTAAAATTGACCTGCCGCACCGCGGGATGGGCGATCGGCGATTCGACTAACGTTAGGCCGTTGACAATTTCAGCCGATTAAACGCTGCAAAAAGGCGGCGGGTGTTGAATAAATCGGCGAAAACGGCGTTTTCAGCATAACCTGATACTAATTGATTATTTGCCGGTTGATTCCTGCTGTGCTGTTATTAGGGGGCATATAACAAATTTATAAGGTTTATAACCATGTCTACAGGGAAAACACGTCTTGCTCTGGCGCTGAGTGCGCTGCTGCTGCCGGCCGCTGCGGCCTTGGCGGCCGGTAACGATACGCTAGTCTACTGCTCTGAAGCCTCGCCGGAATCCTTCAACCCGCAGATTGCCAGCTCCGGCCCCTCGTTTGTGGCCAGCTCCCAGGTGCTCTACAACCGCCTGATTACGTTCGATCCGCAGAAAAATACGCCGATTCCTTCGCTGGCCATCGACTGGACCGTCTCCCCGGATGGCAAAACCTGGACCTTTACCCTGCGTAAAGGCGTGCAGTTCAACAGCAATAAATACTTCAAGCCGACCCGCGATTTCAACGCCGATGACGTGCTCTTCTCGGTGCTGCGGCAGCAGGATGCAAAACATCCGTACCATAACGTTTCCCAGGGCAGCTACGAATACTTCCACGACGTCGGCCTGGATAAGCTGATCAAAGAGGTGAAAAAACTCGACGATTATCATGTCCAGTTCGTGCTGACCGAACCCAATGCGGCATTCCTTGCCGACTGGGGGATGGATTTCGCCTCCATTCTCTCCGCGGAATATGGCGACGCGATGCTGAAAAAAGGCACCCCGGAGTATGTCGATACCTGGCCTATCGGTACCGGCCCGTACGCGCTGCAGCAGTATAAGGTGGATTCACAGATCCGCTACATCGCCAACCCGCACTATTGGGAAGGCGAGGTGCCGACAAAGCATCTGATCTTCTCGATTACGCCAAACGTTGAAACTCGGCTGGCGAAGCTGCAAACCAATGAGTGCCAGATTATTCCGGCGCCTTCGCCGGTCCAGTTCCCGGTAATCAAAGGCAATAAGGATCTGGCGCTGCACTCGGTTGAAGCGCTGAACGTCGGCTATCTGGCGTTTAACACCGAGAAAAAACCGTTCGATAACCTGCTGGTGCGTCAGGCGCTGAACTACGCCACCGACAAGCAGGCGATCGTTAAAGCGGTGTTCCTCGACTCCGGCTCCGTGGCGAAATCGCCGCTGCCGGCCAATATGCTTGGCTATAAGAAAGATCTCCCGGACTACGACTACGATCCACAGAAGGCCAAAGCGCTGCTCAAGCAGGCCGGGCTGGAAAATGGCGCAGAGGTAACCCTGTGGTCGATGCCGGTGCAGCGGCCGTATAACCCGAACTCCCGCCGCATCGCGGAGATGATTCAGAGCGACTGGAGCAAGGTTGGCATTAAGGCCAAAATCGTTACCTACGAGTGGGGTGAATATCTCGCCGGGATGCGTAAAGGCGAACACGATAGCGCCCTGTTCGGCTGGATGTCGGATAACGGCGATCCGGACAACTTTGCCGGCACGCTTCTGAGCTGTGATAACATCAAAACCGGCTCTAACGTTGCCCGCTGGTGCGACAAGTCCTACGACGCGCTGGTGAAGAAGGCGCTGCTGATCAGCGATCCGCAGGCGCGGGCGAAGCTGTACGGCCAGGCGCAGGAGATTTTTTATCAGCAGGCGCCGTGGATCGCCCTGGCAACGGGCAAAACCTTCTACGCCACGCGCAGCAACGTCAGCGGCTATAGCGTGAGCCTGATGGGCAGCGACTTTTCGAAGGTAAAACTGAATTAAGCCGAAAGGAGGGCAGGATGGCACATCTGGATGAGGTTATCGCCCGCGTGGACGCGGCGATTGCCGAAGGGGTGATTACCCATATGAACGAGCTGCTGGTTGAGCTTAGCGATGACGCTGAGCTCGACCGCGACGATCGCTATACCCAGCAGCAGCGTCTACGCACCACGATTGCTCATCACGGACGCCAGCACCAGGAAGAGCTGGAAGGGCGGCGTGAGCAGTTGACCAAAGGTGGCTCGATCCTCTGATATCCGCCTCAGAACTGGCGTCTGGCAACCAGCCAGGCGCCAATCACCAGCATGACTGCTCCGCAGAACGGCCCCACCAGCGCGCGAAACGGCACGCCGTGGGCGCGCACTAAATCGATGATCAGGCCGCCGACCAGCTGACTGGCAATGAGCACCGCAATGGTGGTTGCCGCGCCGACGTTCTGATACCCGCTGATGCTGGCAAAGACAAAAAATGACCCCAGCAGGCCCGGAATCAGCGTCCACCACTTCACGCTCTCCGCCAGCTCATGAACGCCCGCCGCGCCGTGGCGCAGGAGCAGAATAGTGACGAAAATAACAATCCCGACCAGCGAATTGAGCAGCATCGCAATCAGGATTGTCGAGGCGGACTGGGTGATCCGCACCATCAGCGTATTCTGTACTACCAGCCCGATCCCGGCGGCGATAAGGCAGGCCAGCGTCAGAGACTGGTTCATGCCTCGGGATCCGGATCGCGGCGATCGTCGAGCTGGAGCTGCATAAAGGTCAGATCCAGCCAGCGGCCGAATTTGGTGCCGACCTGCGGCATCTGGCCGGTGGTCACAAAACCGAGGGTTTCATGGAGATGCAGCGAAGCGTGGTTCTGCGCCTCAATACCGGCGACCATCACGTGTTTGTTCAGGCGACGGGCCTCTTTAATCAGCGCCACGAGCAGGGTGCGGCCAAGCCCTTTTCCCTGATGCTCGGGGTGTACGTAGACCGAATGCTCTACGGTGTGGCGAAAGCCGTCGAACGCGCGCCAGTCGCCAAACGATGCGTAGCCGGTCACCACGTCGTCCTCTTCGCTTACCAGCACCGGGAAACCGGCCAACTGACGGGCTTCAAACCAGGCAATACGATTATCGGTATCGACGGTTTTATCGTTCCAGATGGCGGCGGTATGCAGCACCGCATGGTTGTAGATCCCGGCAATCGCCGCGCAATCCTCTTTACAGGCATAGCGGATGGTCATAGCAAACCTCAACTCTTGTACACTATAGTAGTACGATATTATTACAATAATGTACGCGACGCTGTCATCTGTTTTAGGCAAAATTTTTTACCAGGGTACGCCAGGCAGGGGGCGTCAGGCGGAGTTATGGGAGCCAGAACCGTGGCAACAGACTGCGCTTTCGCCACCTTGTTACGCCGCATTTCATACACTATAGTATTACGCTATGAATACTATCGAAGACAATATCAATCAGCGCATCAGCGCCCGCATTCGCATCGAACGGGAGTCCCGAGGCTGGTCTCTGAGCGAGCTGGCGGAACGGGCCGGCGCATCGCGGGCGATGATCCACAAAATCGAACGCGGTGAGAGCAGCCCGACGGCTTCGATGCTCGGGCGTCTCTCCGGCGCCTTTGGCATCAGCATGTCGACGCTGATCGCCCGGGCCGAGATGCAGGAAGGTAAGCTGCTGCGCTTTGCCAACCAGCCGGTGTGGCGCGATCCGCAGAGCCACTATCTGCGCCGCCACGTCTCGCCGCGCAGCGATCTGCCTATCGATCTGGTGCAGGTGGAGCTTCCCGCCGGCAGCGACGTTCCGATGCCCGCGGCCTCCTATGCGCTGGCGCGTCAGCTGATCTGGCTGCAGCAGGGCGAGCTGGTGTTTGTTGAAGGCGCCACGCGCCATGAAATGCGGGCGGGAGATTGCCTGGAGCTGGGGCCGCCAAACGACTGTCGGTTTATCAATGAATCCGCTTCTTCCTGCATCTACCTGGTCGTGAGGCTGAATCAATCTGCCTCATAATGCCAATGCAGGCGGGGATAATTGCGGCTAGCCTCAGTACAGGTCTTGAAAAGAGGAGTTTACTATGGCTTTTAATTCGCAACGTCACCGGCGCTGGGTGCTGGCTTCTCGTCCGCACGGCGAGCCGACCGGGGACAATTTCCGTCTGGAAGAGGGCGATGTGCCGTCTCCGGGCCCGGGACAGGTGCTGCTGCGCACCGTGTTTCTTTCTTTAGATCCCTATATGCGCGGGCGTATGAGCGATGCGCCGTCCTACTCGCCGCCGGTCGCTATCGGCGCGGTGATGGTGGGCGGCACGGTGAGCCGGGTTGTGACGTCAAATCATGCCGACTTTACCCCCGGAGAGTGGGTGCTGGGCTACGGCGGCTGGCAGGATTATGAGTCTGTCTGACGGCAGCGGGCTGGTGAAGCTGGGCGCGCAGCCGGAGCATCCCTCCTGGGCGCTCGGCCTGCTGGGCATACCCGGTTTTACCGCCTATATGGGGTTGCTGGATATTGGCCAGCCGAAGGCCGGCGAGACGCTGGTGGTCGCCGCCGCCACCGGGCCGGTGGGCGCAACGGTAGGGCAGATTGCTAAGCTTAAAGGCTGCCGCACCGTGGGGATTGCCGGCGGCAGCGAGAAGTGTCGCTACGCGGTCGAGACGCTGGGCTTTGACGTCTGCCTCGATCACCGCGCGCCTGATTTTGCCGAACAGCTGGCGCAGGCCTGCCCGCAGGGCATTGACGTTTACTATGAAAACGTTGGCGGTAAGGTGTTTGATGCGGTGCTACCGCTGCTCAATACCTCGGCGCGGGTGCCGGTGTGCGGCCTGGTCAGCGGCTACAACGCGACCGCGCTGCCCGACGGGCCGGACCGTCTGCCGCTGCTGATGGGCACGCTGCTGAAAAAGCGCATTCGGATGCAGGGCTTTATTATCGGCCAGGATTACGGCCACCGCATTGCCGAGTTCCAGCAGGAGATGGGGCGCTGGGTGCAGGAAGGTAAAATTAAGTACCGCGAGCAGCAAATCGACGGCCTTGAGAGCGCTCCGCGCGCGCTGATCGGCCTGCTGAAGGGCGAGAACTTCGGTAAAGTCGTGGTCCGCGTTTCACCCGACGAGTAATACATCATGCCCCGGCGGCGCCGTGCGCCGGGGTGACGATCTGCAAGGCGCATCCCTTCGTTAACTCCCTGTTTTATCTCTCTTCCCCGATCGTGAATTAGTGGCTTAAGCAACGCATCTTGTGGCGCGATGCTGGTATGTTCAGATGAGCGCTAATGCACAATATTGAATTTTTAATGGACATCTAATTACAAAATATTACATTTAATATCACAACATTTCAAAAAACGGAGTTTTTGATGCTGATATTATCGCGCCGCTTTTGGTTTTTTATTGCGCCGTTACTCATGCCTTTTACTCTGTTTGCGGCGCCTTTGAGTCCGGCCGACCAGAGCGCTATTGAGCAACAGCAGAAGGCTCTGCTGGACCATACTCAGCAGCAACGAGAGGCGCTCCGAAACAGCACACCCATACAGCTTTCCCCGGATAAGAGTTTGCCGGCTGAAAAAGGCCCATGTTTTGCTCTTAAGCAAATCCGGCTGCAGGGGAGTACGGCTCTGCCTCGCGATGCGCAGAAGACGCTGACGTCAGTGCCGGCAAAAGGATGTATGTCCCTGCAGGAAATTCAGCTACGCGTTCGCGATATCACTCAGGCCTATCTCTCCCGCGGTTTCATTACCTCCCACGCCTGGCTGCCGGAACAGGATATTTCTGGTGGGCTTCTGCTGATTGAAGTTACTGAAGGAAAAGTGGAAACCATCACTCTTGCCGGCAGCCAGGATAACGCCCTCAGAATGGCGTTCCCGCAGGTCGAAGGTCGGATTCTGAATCTGCGGGACCTTGAGCAGGGACTTGACCAGCTCAATCGTCTGCATTCCAGGGCCCTGACCATAGATATTCTTCCCGGGAGTAGAGAGGGGTTTTCCCGGGTAGAGCTGATCTCGACTGACCATCATTTGCCGGTGAGCCTGAGCTTAGGGACTGATAATAGCGGGCAAAAAAGTACCGGCAGCAGACAGATGAATGCCCAGCTGACCATAGATAATCCGCTCAGCCTGGCGGATCAATGGATGCTATCCGCAGGCAGGGACAGCGAGTTTCACCACGACCGCCGCAGCCGTAACCTTCAGGCTGGAGTCTCAGTACCTTACGGATACTGGCTGTTCAGCGCGCAATACGGCTGGTCCGATTTTTATCAAACGTTATCCGTTGGCGATTCGAGCTCTCGCTGGCGGTACGATGGGAACGTCCAGACCCAGCGTCTGGCGGTTAGCCGAACGCTTTGGCGTGACGGAAAACAGCGGATGGCGCTGGATATGGCCTTTTCTCGCCGGGAAACTGAGAATCGCCTGGGAGGCGTACGCCTTGGCGTCAGCAGTCCAACGCTGACCAGCGTAATAGCCGGGCTCAGCTACAGTCGTACTCTCGGTAATGGCTACCTGACGGTCGGCCCGTCGCTTTCACATGGCCTGAGCCTCGCCGGAGCCACCCGCGACGACCCCGCTCATCCTGAGCTACCGCGCAGTGAATTCCGTCGCTTTAGCCTGAGTGCCAGCTGGTTTTATCCCCTCACGCCCTCTTTGTACTGGCTGACGTCCGCATACGGACAAACCACGCCCGACCGCCTTTACGCCAGCGAGCAGCTGTCCGTTGGCGGGCAGTACTCGGTCAGAGGATTTAAAGAACAGTATCTCAGCGGCAACCGCGGCGGCTACTGGCGCAATGAACTGACATGGCAATGGATGACCATTCCCGGTGTGGGAACGTTGTCGGCCACGGGCGCGCTGGATGCCGGGCATGTGGTGAGCCAGAAAGGGATAACCGATGGCGGCTCGCTGGCGGGGGCCTCTCTCGGACTGGAGCTGGCGGGCCGCTGGCTCAGTCAGTCTTTGACCGTTGCCATGCCGCTATCGTATCCCGACCGACTTAACCCGGATAAACAGGTGGTTTACTGGCAGGCCACCGTTTCACTTTAACTGCCGGCACACAGCAGGGGCCTTTTGGCTCCACAATAAAAGGATGTTCAGATATGGATAAGCTTGCCCATCCGCTGGCCAGGGGCGCCAGCTGGCTGTTGATCTACCTTACCGCCGTTCAGCCTTTACATCCCGCGATTGCCGCCGGCATCGTTGCAGCTAACGGGAATACTCAGGTTGTCATCAAGCCCGGTAACGTTCCGGTGGTGAATATCGCCACGCCAAACGGTGCCGGCATTTCACATAACACCTATCAGGATTTCAACGTGGGGGCCCCCGGTGCCGTGTTAAATAACGCGACGCAGGGCGGAAAAACCCAGCTGGGCGTCACCATTGACAACGGTAACAGCAGATTAAAAGGCAAACCGGCTGAACTCATTATCAACGAGGTGACCAGCGGCAACCGCTCAGAGTTAAAAGGCAAGCTGGAAGTTTTTGGTAATAAAGCTGGCGTAATGATAGCCAACCCGAACGGTATTACCTGCGATGGTTGCGGATTTATTAACGCGCCTTCGGTTACCCTGACCACTGGCAAGCCGCAGTTCGATAAACAAGGGGCGCTGGATGCATTAGCCGTTAAGAAAGGCTCAGTGATTATCGGCAGCAATGGCCTCGACGGAAATAGCGCGGAGTATGTTGATATTATCAGCCGGGCAACCGAGCTGAATGGAAAAATTAACGCGAAAACCCTCACCATGACCCTGGGGGCGAACCAGGTCAGTTTTAAAGATGGCACGGTAAAACCTGTTGCCGGGGAGGGGGCGAAACCTCAGCTGGCGGTTGATACGAAGGCGCTGGGCGGTATGTACGCCGGGAAAATTCGTCTTGTCGCCACCGAAGACGGGGTGGGGGTTAATCTGAACAGCGTTACCTCAACCCAGCGGGATATATCCCTGACGGCGGCCGGAAAAATCACCCTCAGCAACGTCAAAGCGCAGACAGATCTGAACGTCAGCGGCCGGGAGATTGTCATACCAGCCGGAAGCAGCGTACGGGCAGAGCGCGATATGACGCTGGCGGCCACAACAGTGGATAACCGCAGCAGTACCACGGCTCACGGGGATATGCGGGTGTTTGCCTCCACGGTGCGAAACACCGGCGAGGGGGCGGCCCTGCACAGCAACAACAATCTGTGGATACAGAAGGATGCGCAGGGTAATAAAGCGACACTGGTGGAGAATCGTTCAGCCAGAATCCAGACGAATAGCGGCGATCTAGTTATACGAACCAATGAACTCAGCAATGTACGCGATGTTTTAACCATAGTGTCACAGTCTGAAGCAGTAGACAGTGAAGGCATGAGAATTTATGGCGTACTTTTCAATGCGCATAAAAACGGTGATATAAAAAATCGACAAGACCTTTATCAGGAGGATTATGCGAAGCGGGAGAAATGGATGTTACCCTGTAATTCGGTTGAGGAATGCACATACGTCACTCGCAATATCGACAGATGGATACCTGATGAACGTACTCGCACTTTAGTTAAAATGAGTACGCCTGAGGCAGTTATTGACTCGGGTAAAAATAGTTTCATCAATGCTGATTGGTTACGGAACAATGCCAGTATACTTAAAGCTAAGGGTAACATCATCCTGACAGGGAAAACATTTGTTTCCACGAGTCATTCTGTAGGGATCAAAGAACGATTCAATAAATTCATTCCGGATACTGAAGCCTATAAGCAATATGATAAGTTGGGTTGGCCTTATCCTCCGATGAGCTATCTTGATACCGGTGAAAAAGGATATAGCTGGAGCCCACAAAGTTATTTAGCCAGTAAAGTTGTTACTGGCGGAAATTTTGTGGCCGACTTTTCCGATCGCATTGAGAGTAATGAACCTTATAACACTAGTGTGCAGTATTCTGGTGTAATGTCACGTTCCGACACCATCACCGCAAAAAATATCCTGCTGCATGCAGGTAGCATCATTACCACTGATGTTATGAAAGCGACGGGTGATATTACACTCCAGTCCGATACCTTCACTAAAGTGGCACTGGCGCTACTCACTGCAGGCAAGGACATTTCTGTTTTAGCTGGCGGGAATATCGACTCATGGCAAAGTGAACTCAAGGGACAGAATATTACTCTCGTCAGCCGTACTGGCGACGTGAACTCCCATACCAGTGAACAGCCGAACTATTTCCATTCCAATGGGCTACGTTGGCTGGGGAGTCTGGAGGCTTCACGTGATTTATCCATGACAGCAGGTGGTAATATTCTGCTCAGGAACACCCGTTTCCCGGTCCTGAGCCAGAACATTTCTCTGGTTGCGAATGGTAATATCACCTTGGATAAAAATGAAGCCATGCTGGACCATGAGCGCCCGGGCGTTGTCCTGACCCCGGCCCGCAAACAGGAACTGTTTAACCGGATGCTGCCCGGAGAGCCGCTGCGTGCAGCCGGGGATATCACACTAAGCAGTGGAAAGTACTTAATTCTGAGAGGTATTCAGGCTGACGCCGGCGGGAACATAAACATGACCGCAGGCATGCATGCTGATATGAATATGCGCACCCTGAGCGGCCGGTTCAGCCCATACTTTGCTGAAAACCGTACGCCTGAATTGCGCAGTTCACTGACCGCGGGAAAAGATATCCTCATTAATGCTGCTGCGGATATTGCATTGCCTGGTGCCAATGTTATAGCCGGAAATAAAACTACCCTGCAGGCCGGGAAAAATATCTGGCTCGGCGCTTATGGCTATGGCGTCACGGATGGTCAGAACGATAACAACCGCGATGAGCTTAATGTACTTACCAACCTGCGCGGGGCGCGGGCACTGACGCTGGCGGCAAACGAAAGTATCCTGGCCGACGGTAGCACGCTGACATCGAACGGTAATATCACGCTGACCTCCGGCGGGAATATGCAATTTCAGTCCGCGCGGGGGACCGTTTATCGGGAGTCCGGGAGCACCTGGACGGAGACCGTCAGCCAGACCGGTGTGACGCTTAATGCGGGTGGCGCTCTGACGGTGATTTCGGGCGGCAGTATTCTGTTCCAGGCATCTCGCCTGCTGGCGAAAGGCGCGATGGACGTGGCGGCGAAAGGCGGCTGGCTATATGCCCAGGCGATGGAAGAGTCCAGTCATTACGAACGTCAGACTACGAAGAGAAAGTGGTGGGGTAAGAAAACCACGGTTAAGCAGACAAAGCACACGACCACCAATCGGGTGACTGAGTTTACCGCCGGAGGCAATCTAAACCTGCTGAGTCGCGATGACAGTACCTATGAAGCCAGTAAAATCGAGGCGGGGAAAAATGCGACGCTGACCAGTACCAATGGGAAAGTTAATTTCCTGGCGGTGAAGAATACGACCTTCGAGCAGACTGTCAGCACCTCAAAAGGCTTTTATATTAAACAGGCAAATAAGGGCTACAGCGAAGGCAAATGGGTCCTGCCTTCCGTTTATGCCGGCGGTAAGCTGACGGTGGATGCGGCAAGCGGCATCAGTGCTGATGTTAAAACCAAAAATGGTCAGGCGCTGCAGGGAGCCATAACCGCCCTCGGCGTTCAGCCGGGCACCGAATGGCTAAAAGGGTTAAACACCCGTAATGACGTGCAGTGGAATGTGGTCAAAGATGCCTACGACAGCTGGAACTATAAAAGCCAGAGTCTGAATCCGGCGGTTGCCGCGGTGATTGCGATAGCCGCGGCTGCAGTTACTGCCGGAACGGGGCTCGCTGCTTTGGCTGGAAACGGCGCGATTACGGCAACCGGCGTTACGGGCGCAACGGCTTCTACGGCAGTGTATGGCTCAGCCTATGCGGGTATGACATCCCTGGTTTCTCAGGCGGCGGTTGCGCTGGTTGAAAATCAGGGAAATCTGTCAAAAACTCTTAAAAGCCTTGGAAGCAGTAGCTCCGTTAAATCTCTGGCAACGTCTATGGCTATCGGCGGTGCCCTGGCGGGCTTTGATAAAGTCATGAATATTGATGTTCCGCCCGATAAAGCAAAATTACCGGTTCTGGTGAGAAATGAAGACTGGGGGAAAATTGTCCAGCGCGTGGCCGGTCAGTCAGTTATCAGCTCCAGCCTGAACACTACCATCAATGGCGGCAGCCTTAAGGACAATCTGGTCAATGCGCTGTTATCAAATATTGGTAATCAGGTTCAGGCTGAAGGGGCCGGGCTGATTGGGGATAACGGTGAAGTGTTAGGCGTGGCCGGAAAATCGGTCAGCCATGCTGTGCTGGCGGGCATCAGCGCGGAAATCGGTCGGGGTGACGGGAAAGGCGCGGCCGCTGGTGCCCTGGCGGCGGAGATGGCCGGCGTTATTATGCAAAGCTCATTGTTTGAACCCGCTAATCTGAATGAGCAAGAGCGCCAGTTGCGGCGTCTGCAGGAAGCGCTAAATGGTAATGAAGCAAAAGAGCAAACGGCCCGCGTGATTGGCGCGTTGACCGGCGCGCTGACCACGCATACGCCAGAAGGCGCATACAGCGGGGCGGACAGCGCGCAAAATGTTTATCGTTACAATATGACGGAGCATATGTTGCAACAGTATGCTCTGGATAATCAGCGGGATATTCTGGCAGCGAGTAAAGGAGATACGGCGGCGGCGAAGCGTGTTCAGGCCCGGCGGGAGGCTGCCGCTATGGTTGCTGTTACTGCAGGCGGAGGCCTTGCTGTCACAGTCGGAGGATTAACAATCTTAGGTGCAGCACCTGAAATAGTTTTGGCTGCTCGTCTGATTGTTGCAGGATGTAAAACCAATCCCGCGCTATGTCTGAATCAGGCTGGCATCTACGCTGCTGACATTATTGCTCCAGAGGCAATTATTGGCGTTGGACCTATTGCTGCAGGTAGTACATTGCTCGTGGGCAAATCTTCAGAGACGACAAAAAAACTTGCCTGGGAGGCAATCAAAAGTGCTGATAGCACTTTAAAAAACAATGCGTTTAATATTGAACCTGTTGCTGACCTTATTAAAAAGGAGGTCTCAGCAGGTTCTGTGTTAACGAAAAAAACGGAGGATTATTTAGTTACTGTCTATAAAAATGGGACTCATGTTATAGATGGGGCTGGTGAAGGTGTTGGCTCAAAAATAAAAGTTAGCTACACCCCTGAAGGTAGCTATATCAATCAGACATCTCATGTCTCAGGTGGAAGTAATCTTTGTGGGCCTACAACATGTGCTATGATTATAAGAGATAATCAGGGCAGTACAGTTAACTTAGACTCAGTCGTGAAACAATTTGATAACATCAGGGATACTGGTGTTAATGTTTATGAGATAAGTTCTGTTTTATCTAAGAATGGAATCGCTAACTCTCCTACAAAGACTTTACTTCCTAGTACGTTAAGAGAGTTGAGTATGAAAGGAAAACCATCAATCATCAATGTAGAAACTGGCAGTGGCGGTCATTTCATCATTGTTGACTCCTATAAAAAAATTGATAACATAGGATATTACATGATTAGAGATCCTTTTAATGGTGCGACTGGTATACGTGCAGATATCCTTGAAAAAGCGATGAATTTTAATGGGGTGACATTGAAATGAAAAGTATAAATGAATTAATTCTTTTTCCACTTGATGAGCAAGAAATAATGTTTGAGGGTTACATTGTTTATCTGGATGATGGTGACCTTTATATTATTGGATTGGATTATGGTGATGATTATACTACGAGCCCTTCCATTGCTGTTAAAAATAACAATCTGTCTGATAATCTGGAAGCTAATGTCAGCTTGTATGGTGGGGGAAAGACGCGATTATTCCATCATGTGAAGTTGAAAGGTGTATTGGAAAAAGAAAATCTAACGGGTAGAAAAAGTATCCTTGTAAAAGAGTTGAGTGTGGAAGATAACGGGCAATGGATATCAATTGATGTAGATAAATATTATGAATCGAGGAGCGGAAAAGGTTCAAATTGGCATGATCTGTTTAATGACTAATATTAACTTTATCCGCTGTTGAGGGGATGTGTTAAAAAAGAATGATACATTTCTGAGGGGTAGGTAAAATACATTCTTTAACAGAAAGGCAATACTAGGGACACAGTGGCAAAAATATGGAGGTGATAAACTTATCATCTCCTTTTGCTGACGGAGCAGCACATGAAACCATTCAAAGGCTGGCATTTTCAGCGTGACATTATTTCTACCAGCAAAGACGAAACAAAAGCTCGCTGGACGATTGATATAATGGGTAATGAAAGCCTGGAGGAATTACAAGGTAAAGTTAAAAACAAAATAGAGATTAAGTTTCGCTGAGGAGGGGCTATGTTATATAGCGATGATGAATACAGATTATTTAGCACCGAACTGGACGGATCATCTATTGTGACCATATGGTCGGCTATGAGGCTTGATAATTTTGGTAAAAAAATCAATGACATATGAAGAAAGAAAATCTTACTTTTTCGAGTTGCTTGGAAGGTTTTTGGATGAAGGGAAAATAAGAATTGGTAAGCATGGTAAATTTCTAGATGGTTCTATAGATGAACAGATTAGTCGCTATAAGATTGCTTTTCCAAAAACTGAAGATGAGTGGAAAAAAAAGAACGAGGAGATCTGGTTTTACGAAGAGGATTGCCCTGGCGGCATTGTCTGGATCCATGAGAACGGCTATGAAGACTGGACCTGATTCACCGCTAGTCATAACGGCTCTTCGGAGCCGTTATCCTTGAATACCTTTCCTATGTAAACGCTGTTTGTCGGCCACGATACTGAAATTAACGGCGCTGCCTGCCTCTGATCTATCCAACCGGACAGATCAAAAGCAGGATCATTGACGAACGAGCGGACAGGCCTGCGCCTGACAAACTCGTCGCCTAAGACTCTGCAAACTGCCGACGCTTGTCTTTATCCAGAAGGCAGTATCGCAATACTTAACGTCTCGCAGAACCCTGGTTCAACCATAAAACGCCAGCCGCTCGGCTAACAGGTCGACAAAACCCTCCCGGTCGACATCCAGCAACACCGTGGTATTCGGCTGCTTGCCGGTGAGGAAGTAATAATCGACCACCGTCATGCCCTGGGTGTACTTCCCCTGGGTTTCCACGCCGACCCAGCGCTCAACGCTGGTGAACAGCTCGGGCTTCAGCAGCCAGGCGATGGTGCAGGGATCGTGCAGCGGGGCGCCGGTGAATCCCCATTTAGCATCCTTGTGATACTCCATAAAGAAGTCGAGCAGCTCGGCAACAATGGTGGCTACCGGGTTGCCGAGCTGGCGGAAACGTTCGATATCCATGTCATGAATCTGCGCCTTATGGGTGACGTCCAGCCCGGCCATCACCACCGGAATACCCGACTGGAAGACGATCTCCGCCGCTTCCGGGTCGACGTAGATATTAAACTCGGCGGCGGGCTGCCAGTTGCCGAGCACCATCGCGCCGCCCATCATCACGATGCGCGCGATCTTGTCATGCAGTTCCGGGTGGCTATTCAGCAGCAGGGCGACGTTGGTTTGCGGGCCGGTGGCGACAATCGTCACCGGCTGCGGGCTTTCGCGCAGCGTTTTCGCCATCAGCTCGACGGCGGTAACGTTCTGCGGGGCAAAATCAGGCTCCGGCAGCGCCGGGCCATCGAGCCCGCTTTCGCCGTGAACGTTGTCAGCGATGATCAGCTCCCGCATCAGCGGCTTACGCGCGCCGCCGGCCACCGGAATATCCTGGCGTTGCAGTAGTGTTAGCATGCGCAACACGTTACGCAGGGTTTTCTCCGGCGTCTGGTTGCCGGCGGAGGAGGTGATGGCTTTGACGTCAAGTTCGGGCGAGGCGAGGGCAAGAACGATAGCGATGGCGTCATCATGACCCGGGTCGCAATCAAGGATGATTGGCAGTGCCATAGCGGCTCCTTTTTATGGGCGATATTTGTGATAAGGGTAACGCCCTGGAGCACAACAGACGAGGGAGGATAAAACAAAGCGTGATGAACGCCGCATTATGAGGTGGAGGGAAGAAGACTCTCCCGATTGCAGGCTGGTTTCCCGATCGTGCTGCGCATATCGAGGCGCCGAATGAGTACGGGCTTGTAGCGGGAACGGGAGCGTTAACGCCGCCGCCCGGCGTTATCCCGGGCGGCGGCTGCGGCGTGTTACTCAAAGCGCCAGGCGAGGTTGAGGCCAACGCCATAGTTACGTCCCGGCGCCGGCTCGTAGTAGCGGCCGTTGGACTCGTTGACGATCACCGACCCGGCGTAGCTGCGATCAAACAGGTTGTCGATACGACCGAAAACGTCCATATCCATGTTGCCGTAGCTCCACTTATAGCCGCTGGTGAGCCCAACGACGGTCCACGACGGCGCCTTCGCGGTGTTCTCATCGTTAGCCATAATGTCGCTCATATAGCGGATATCGCTGCCCGCGTACCAGCCGCGATCCGGCTGATAACCGAACGAGGCGTAGCCCATATTGCGGGCGATGCCTGGAATACGATTGCCGTTGCAGCTGGCATCGTCGCAGACGTTGGTGCGGTAGGTGGCGTCCAGCCAGGTCCAGGCCGCCTTCAGGCGCCAGTTCTCAGCGAACTGCTGATCCAGCCCCAGCTCCATCCCCTGACGGCGGGTTTTGCCGGCGTTTTTATAGCTGGTGCGTCCGCCGCTGCTGGCGTCAACCACGATCTCATTATCGGTATTGGTCTGGAACAAAGCGGCGGTAAACAGGCCGTTACCGATCCGCGTTTTGCTGCCGATTTCGACCGTTTCGTTGGTGGCGGGCTGCAGACCGAAGTTCAGGCCGCTCTGGTCGCCTGAACGGTAGGAGAGCTCGTTGATGGTCGGCGTTTCAAAGCCGCGACCGGCGGAAGCATAGAGGTTCCACGCATCGGTAACCGCGTACTTCAGCGACCCGGCCGGCAGCCATTTGTGGTAGCTGGCGTCGCCGCTGTCGTCCCCGTTGCCCGGGGTAATATAGTAATCGTTTGAATCGAACCACACCGAACTGTAGCGCACCCCGGCATCGAGGGTGAGCTTCTCCGTCAGCTGCCACTGGGTCTGCAGGTAAGGGTCGATATTCCACATCAGATTACGTTCATTACGCCGCAGGTTGCCCTCTTCGCCGTACTGCGGCGCGCCGTTGACCATGACGAAGTTTTCGAACCCTTTGCGGCGCTCGCTCATGGTTTCGTAATCAAGCCCGGTGGTAAAGGTCACCGGCACCAGCAGCTCGCCGCGATGGGTCCAGCGGGTATCGATGCCCTGATAATGGCGGGTGAGGTCAATCACGCCCCCCGCGTGGCCCGGGTTAAGCTGCGGCGCGCGTGGGATCGACTGATACTGCGTGGTTTCACGCTCGCCGGCGTACATCATAACGCTCAGGTCGTCGCGCTCGCTCAGCTGGCGCTCGTAGCGTAAACCGGCCTGGGTCTGTTTGGTCGATTTGCGTGTGTTGTACTGATCGCCGCGCGGCGACTGGCGGGGGTTATTCTGCCACTCGTCGTAGCTCAGGCCGCCGGCATCGTTGGCTTTGATATCCACGCTATTGAACAGCAGCGTCAGCTTGCTGACGTCGTTGATGCGCACGCCGAGTTTCGCGTTGGCGAGATTTTTTCGCGCCCCGCTGTGGTCGCGATAGCCGTGGGTGGTGAAACGGTTGGTCGACACGGTGTAATCGACGTCCCCGGCGTGGGTACCGTCGCCGACTGTGCCGGTGGCCTTCAGGCCGTAGTGCCAGGTGCCGAAGCTGCCGTAATAGCTGCTGGCTTCAATAGTTGGCGGCTGGCTGCCGCTCTGGCTGGTAACGTTAATCACCCCGCCGGAGGAGTTGCCGTACAGCGCGGAGAAGGGCCCGCGCAGAACCTCCAGCGACTCTACGCTGCCGATATCGATATTAGAGGTTTGCCCCTGGCCGTCGGGCATGGTGGCCGGAATGCCGTCAACGTAAATTCGCAGCCCGCGCACGCCGTAGGTAGAACGAGAGCCGAAACCGCGAATCGAGAGCTGCAGGTCCTGGGCGTAGTTCTGCCGGTTTTGCACCTGCAGGCCGGGCACGGCGCCCAGAGACTCGGAAAGGTTGACCCGCGGCGCGGACTGGCGCATGTCGTCGCCGTTGACCACGCTAACGGCCGCGGGGGTATCGAGTTCGGAAACCGTGGTTGGGGCGGCGGTAACGACCATCGTCTGCTCGCCCTGAGGACCGGACTGAGCCATCGCGGCCAGCGGCAGGAAGAGGGCGGGAAGCGCAACCCTGCGCGCGGAAAGGATTTTCATGAAAACACTCGCAAAACGAAGCAAATGGAATAGATCTCCGTATGTTAACTCCTTTGTAATTTTTTGAAAATTATTAACGGAAGTTTAGTTAAATAATGTCATGTATTGGCTATTTTTTTTCGTCCGTAAGCGCAATTAACGCTCTACTTTACGTTAAATAATGATTACTATTCGCATTTATAAAATAGCGTAAGGCTATGACTTTACGCCGCGGAAGCACTGTCGAGCAGGCACATATTTGTTTTATCAAAGGGAGTCGTCATGTCATTACGTCATCTGTCCGCGCCGCGTCTGCGCCGTTCACTGTTGTTAACTTCACTGCTGCTGGCGGGGAGCTTCAGCGCCCACGCGGCGGAAGAAATGCTGCGCAAGGCGGTTGGAAAGGGCGCATACGAGATGGCTTATAGCCAGCAGGAAAATGCCCTATGGGTCGCGACTTCGCAAAGTCGTTCGCTGGATAAAGGCGGGATCGTCTATCGCCTCGACCCGACGACTCTGGAGGTGACTCAGGTTATCCATAACGACCTCAAGCCGTTCGGCGCGACGATCAACAACGTCACCCAAACGCTGTGGTTTGGCAACACCACCGACAGCACCGTCACCGCGATTGATGCCAAAACCGGCGCGGTAAAAGGCCGCCTGGTGCTTGACTCCCGCAAACGCAGCGAAACCGTGCGCCCGCTGGCGCCGCGCGAGCTGGCGGTGAATGAGAAGACCAACACCGTTTATATTACCGGCCTGGGTAAAGAGAGCGTTATCTGGGTGATTGATGGCGAAAAGCTGACCCTGAAAGATACTATTGCCAACACCGGCCCTATGGCCACCGGGCTGGCGGTTGATGCCGACGCGAAGCGCATTTACACCACTAACGCCGACGGCGAACTGCTGACCATCGACAGCGACAGCAACAAAATTCTGAGCCGTAAAAAGCTGCAGGATGACGGTAAAGAGCACTTCTATCTGAACCTGAGCCTTGACGCCGCGGGCCACCGCGCCTTCATTACCGACAGCAAACAGCCGGAGGTGCTGGTTGTCGATCTGCGCAACGGCAAGGTGCTGGAGAAAATCGCCGCGCCGGAATCGCTGGCGGTGCTGTTCAACCCAACGCGTAATGAAGCCTACGTGACGCATCGTAAGGCCGGTGAAGTCAGCGTGATCGATGGCAAAACCTACAAGGTTGTGAAAACCATCAAAACGCCAACCTATCCTAACAGCCTGGCGCTCTCCGCCGACGGTAAAACGCTGTACGTCAGCGTGAAGCAGGAATCAACCCGCCAGAAAGAAGCCACCCAGCCGGATGACGTTATTCGCATCGCGCTGTAAAGATTTACAGGAGGGGGAGACCCCTCCTGCTCGCCTGAATCACCCTCTGTTACAAACGCCTATTGGCCTCATTAATGTAATGGCTTTATAATCAATGCTTTCCGCCTGACATTGGCGGTGATAAACATTCTGGAGGATGTATGAATAAGCCATTTATGGTTCTGTGCGCCGGCGCGATGCTGGCTTTACTGGCGGGCTGTACTTCGAACTATGTGATGACAACGAAAAGCGGGCAGACCATCGTGACCCACGGCAAGCCGCAGCTGGATAAAGACACCGGCATGACCAGCTATACCGACGAATCGGGCAACCAGCGTCAAATTAACAGCAGTGACGTTTCGCAGCTGGTTAAAGATAACTAAGTCGGGCTCGTCGTGGAAAAGTGCGGTTTGACCGGCTCCGGCCAAACCGCAAACGCGCTATTTTTGCGCCGTCTGAGCACCCGGCGCGGTGCGATGAATCGCCTCAACGCGACGGCGAACGCCAAACCAGCCGGCGACCAGCAGCACCGCGATCAGCGGAATTGAAGCAATGGTGTAGGTGCCGTTTGGATAATCGAAGGCCATCAGCACCAGCACGCTGAACAGGAACAGCAGGGTCAGCCACGAGGTGAACGGCGCCCCCGGCATTTTGAAACTCACGTCCGCCGCCTTACCTTCCTTGATTGCTTTACGCAGCCGCATCTGGCACACCACGATAAAGCCCCACGAGGCAATAATCCCCAGCGAAGCCACGTTGAGCACGATCTCAAAGACCTGCGACGGCACCAGATAGTTGAGGAATACGCCGATGATGTAGATCGCCAGCGTCGCCAGAATCCCGGCGTAGGGCACCTGATGGCGGCTCATCTTCGACATAAACTGCGGCGCGGAGCCGCCCATCGACATCGAACGCAGAATGCGCCCGGTGCAGTACAGGCCGGAGTTGAGGCTGGAGAGCGCCGCGGTTAAGACCACGATATTCATCACGCTGCCAATGTACGGCACGCCGAGTTTGGAGAAGAAGGTGACGAACGGGCTTTGCCCCGCCTGATAGGCGTTCCACGGCAGCAGCAGCACCAGCAGCACCACGGAGCCGACGTAGAACAGGCCGATACGCCAGATCACGCTGTTGATCGCGCGCGGCACCATGGTCTGCGGCTCTTTACACTCTCCGGCGGCGGTGCCGACCAGTTCGATAGAAGCAAAGGCGAACACCACCCCCTGCACCAGTACCAGCGCCGGCATCAGGCCGTGCGGGAACAGGCCGCCGTTATCGGTGATCAGGTGGAAGCCGGTGGCGTTGCCGTCCAGCGGTTTTCCGCTGCCGAGAAAAATGGTCCCCACCACGAGGAAAGCGACAATCGCCAGCACTTTGATCAGGGCAAACCAGAACTCCATTTCGGCAAACCACTTCACGCCGATCATATTCATGGTGCCGACGATCGCCAGCGCGCCGAGGGCGAACACCCACTGCGGAACGTCGCCGAACGCGCCCCAGTAGTGCATATACAGCGCTACGGCGGTGATATCGACGATGCCGGTCATCGCCCAGTTGATAAAGTACATCCAGCCGGCAACGTAGGCCGCTTTTTCACCGAGAAATTCGCGGGCATAGGAGACGAAGCTGCCGCTGGAGGGACGGTGCAGCACCAGTTCGCCCAGCGCGCGGAGAATAAAGAATGAGAACAGGCCGCAGACCAGATAAACCAGGGCCAGCGCCGGTCCCGCCATCTGCAGGCGCGCGCCGGCGCCGAGGAACAGGCCGGTGCCAATCGCGCCGCCGATGGCGATCATCTGCACCTGACGGTTGCCCATCGCCTTGTGGTAACCCGACTCCTGCGAGTTAAGCCAGTGGCGTTTTGCGGCCTGATGTTCGGCCGCAGCGTTGTGTTTTGTATTCATTGATGTACCCATTTTCCTGTCAATGTCCATGAGTGGCTCCCCGTGCCGCCGATTGGCAGCACGTTATGCTGGCTTTCTCATCATTCTGGCGTAGGAGATAAGCAGAGCATGGCGCAGCATCCTACACGCAACGTGATAGTGACGCACGCAAAACATGTTTGTACCGCACTTGCTTATATATCAATGGCTTCAACGACGTAGCTTCTCCATGAGCGGGGAAAAGGCGGCGGCGATACGAGTGTCGCCGGTGCGATGCGCGCGCGTACAGCCGCGCTGGCCGGCTAGCGCCATAAACAACGGCAGGTGCTTAATGCCGCCTATGGCACTTTTCTTATTTTGCCGCCTCGGCGCGGCCCCGCGCTTACGCTATCTTTAGTGCTACACATACGAGGAGATCGGCATGAATATTATCCCCAGCGGTTCACAGCCCTCACGAAAAGGCCCCGCGGACTGGTTTACCGGCGACGTGCGTATCGATGCGCCGTTTCAGGCCAGCGAACCGGCAAAAGTCGGCGGCGCAACGGTGACCTTCGAGCCCGGCGCGCGTACCGCCTGGCATACTCATCCGCTGGGCCAGACGCTGATCGTTGTCCAGGGGCGCGGCTGGCTGCAGGAGTGGGGTAAAGAGCCGCAGGCGCTGAATCCGGGCGATATCGCGTGGATCCCGCCGGGCGTGAAGCACTGGCACGGCGCCAGCAGCGCGACCGCGATGGTGCATATTGCCATCGCCGAAGCGGAAAACGGCAGCGCGGTCACCTGGCAGGAGCACGTCAGCGACGAGCAGTATCAGGGGTGCTAAAACGGCACTTATCGCCGTTCAGTCCATGCGCCGCGCCGCTATTTTCCTCACCCGGCGCGGCCGTTTGTCGGCTATTATTCTCAGCCCCACAACAAGACATGGCTGAGCGCAGACGATGAAAATCAACGTAGTAGGGACCAGCGGCGTCGGCAAATCGACCCTCGCCCGGCGGCTTGCCCGCCAGCTGGCGCTTCCCTGTATCGAAATGGACCGCCTCTACTGGCTGGCGCAGTGGCAGGGAACGCCGGACGAGGAGTTCTTCGTAAAGATTGCCGCCGCCACCGACGCCCCCGGCTGGGTGCTGGACGGCAATTACAACCGCAGTCGCCCGGTCAAGTGGCGCGAGGTCGATCTGGTGATCTGGCTCGACTACGGATTCTGCCGCACGCTCCGCCAGGCGGTGTGCCGGGCCACGGTCCGCGCCAGCCGCCATCAGGAGCTATGGCCGGGGACCGGCAACCGCGAGAGCTTCCGGCGCTCCTTTTTTAGCCGCGAATCCATTGTCTGGTGGACCATCAAAACCTGGAAGCAAAATCGCCAGCGCTATCAGTCTGATATGAGCGACCCGGCGTATCGGCACATTCGCTTTGTGCGCCTGCGCAACCCGCGGCAGACGGAGGATTTTCTCCGCCGGCTGGCGGCGCAATCCGCTCAGCGTTAAGCCGGTATATCTATTTTCCGGCAGAGTACATGTAAATAAATTGTTTCTCAGCCGCTGCCCCAGATTCTAATAATGCAGACATGTTAGTTAACACGAGTCTGCAAAATGTCTTATCGAATCAGTATTCTGGATAAAAGCCCGCTTGCGGCCGGGGAGACCGCCGCCCAGGCGCTGGCGCGAACTTTAACCCTCGCGCAACAGGCGGAAGCCTGGGGATATCATCGATTCTGGCTGGCCGAACACCATAATACCGATCTGCTGGCCAGCCCGTCGCCGGAGCTGGCGATCGCCTGGATCCTCGGCCAGACCCGGCAGATTCGCGTCGGGTCCGGCGGGGTGATGCTCCAGCACTACAGCCCCTATAAAGTCGCGGAAAACTTCAACCTGCTGGCCTCTATTGCGCCGGGGCGGGTGGATCTTGGCGTCGGCAAAGCGCCCGGCGGCCTGCCGCTCTCAACCCGCGCGCTGCAGCAGGGGCTGAATCAGGAAGATAAAGGCACCTTTGCCGACCAGCTGGCGCAGCTCGATAACTGGCTGTCGCTGACCGAAGCTGAAGGCGAAGAGAGCGTGCGGGCAACGCCGATCCCGCCGCGGCGGGCGGAAGGTTTCCTGCTCGGCGCCAGCCTTGAGAGCGCCCGGCTCGCCGCCCAGCTGGACTGGAACTTTGTCTTTGCCGCCCACCTTAACGGCGATAAAGCGCTGCTGCGCGAGGTGCTGACCCGCTGGCGGACGCTGAGCCGCCGGGACGCCATTATCGCCGTCCAGGCGATCGTCGCCGAGGATAGCGCGGCGGCGCGCGAACTGGCGCAGCAGGTTGAGGTCTGGGGCGTCGAGCTGGAAAACGGCCAACGAGTGACCGTCGGCAGCGAGGCCCAGGGCATCGCCTTTGCCCGCCAGGCGGGCAGCGCGCCGACGCGCATCGCCCGCCGCGAATCCTCCCTGCTGGCCGGTACCGCCGATGAGGTAAAAGCGCAGACTGGACGCCCTGCACGCAGAGTGGGGAATTGATGAATTTATTATCGACACTCCGGTTGCCGAAGGGCCGGCGCGGCTCAATTCGCTGCGCCTGCTGGCCCAGGCCCATCAGGGTGCGGAGGTGCTGCCATGAGCTTCGCTGAACGGCTGATCCGCTGGCGGCGCGAGCTGCACCAGTACCCGGAGCTCTCTCTGCAGGAGGTGGCCACCACCGCACGCATCCGCGACTGGCTGGAAAGCGGCGGCCTGCGCCTGCTGCCCTACGAGCTGAAAACCGGCCTGGTGGTGGAGGTGGGCAGCGGCGAGAAAGTGGTTGCCCTGCGGGCGGATATCGATGCGCTGCCGATCGAAGAAGCGACCGGCCTCGCGTATCGCTCGCAAAACGAAGGCGTGATGCACGCCTGCGGCCACGACATTCACACCAGCGTGATGCTGGGCGCCGCGCTGCTGCTTAAAGAGCGCGAAGCGCAGCTGCCGGGCCGGGTGCGGATCCTGTTTCAGCCGGCGGAAGAGAACTTTGGCGGCGCCAAAACGCTGATCCGCGCCGGCGCTCTGGAAGGGGTGACGGCCATTTTCGGCATGCACAATGAGCCGGGGCTGCCGGTGGGGGAATTCGCGACCCGCGGCGGCGCCTTTTATGCCAACGTCGATCGCTTCGTCTTTAAGATTACCGGTAAAGGCGCCCACGCCGCGCGGCCCCACGAAGGCAAAGACGCTATTCTGCTTGCCAGCCAGCTGGTCACCCTGCTGCAGAGCGTCGCCAGCCGGGAGGTGAACACCCTCGATTCGGTGGTGCTGAGCGTGACGCGGATCCAGGGCGGCAACACCTGGAACGTTCTGCCGGAGAGCGTGGAGCTGGAGGGAACATTGCGCACCCACAGCAGCGAAGTACAGCAGCGGGTAAAGGCGCGGGTGAGCGAAATCGCCGCCGGTTTTGCCAGCGCCTTCGGCGTGCAGATTGACGTTTTCTGGTACGCCGGGCCAACGGCATTAGTTAACGATGAGCGCTGGGCGGCGTTTGCCCGCGAGGTTGCCGACGACGTCGGCTACCGTACCCATCATGCGGATCTGCATATGGGCGGGGAAGATTTTGCCGTCTACCTGCAGCATATTCCCGGCGCCTTCGTCAGCATCGGCAGCGCCAGCGAATTCGGTCTCCACCATCCCGGTTTTAATCCGGATGAGAATTTAATCGCCCCGGCGGCGCGCTATTTTGCGAGCCTGGCGGAACGAGCCTTACAGCAAATTTAAATTTTAATTATCGGCAAAGGAAGGGTAAACGATGTCTGAAAAACGACAGCTGCGGCTTGGCACGATATTACACGGCGCCTCGGGAAATATGTCCGCCTGGCGTCATCCGCTAGCGCTGGCGGATGCCAGCATTAATTTTGAGTTTGTTAAACAAACGGCGTTAAAAGCGGAAGAGGGGAAGCTCGACTTTATATTCGTCGCCGACGGCCTGTATATTAATGAAAAATCAATCCCGCATTTTTTAAACCGCTTTGAGCCGCTGACGGTGCTCTCCACGCTGGCGGCGGTGACCCGCAATCTCGGCCTGGTGGGCACGCTGTCAACCTCCTACAGCGAGCCTTTTACCACCGCGCGCCAGTTCGCCAGCCTCGATCATCTCAGCCAGGGCCGGGCGGGCTGGAACGTCGTTACTTCGCCGCTGGAGGGCTCGGCGAAGAACTTCTCCCGCGCTCAGCACCCCGACCATGCGCTGCGCTATCGCATCGCGGATGAATATTTAACGGTGGTCAAAGGGCTGTGGGATTCATGGGAAGAGGACGCCTTCGTGCGCAATAAGGCCAGCGGCCAGTTCTTTGATAAAAATAAACTGCATAGCCTCGATCATCATGGCGACTTTTTTAAGGTTGCCGGTCCGCTGAATATTGCCCGCACCCCGCAGGGGCGTCCCATTATATTTCAGGCGGGTGCCTCTGCTGATGGTAAAAAGCTGGCGGCGAGCCATGCCGACGCCATTTTTACCCATCAGGAATCGCTCGAGGAGGCGCAGGCGTTTTATCGCGATGTCAAAGACCAGCTTGCGGCGTACGGCCGCCAGGAAGATGAGCTGCATATATTCCAGGGCGTCAGCGTCATCGTGGGTGATAGCGCTGAAGATGTAGAGCAGCAGTATCAGACCACCGCCGCGCTGGTGTCGATCGAGGATGCCCTGAACTACCTCGGACGCTATTTCGAGCATCACGACTTTGCGCAGTACCCGCTTGATGAACCGTTCCCGGATATCGGCGATCTCGGGCAAAACAGCTTCCGCAGCACTACGGATGAGATTAAGCGCAACGCCCGCGAGCGCGGCCTGACCCTGCGCCAGGTGGCGCTGGAAGCCGCCAGCCCGCGTCCGCGCTTTTCCGGAACCCCGCAGCAGGTCGCCGACGGTCTGCAGGCGTGGTTTGAACAGCGGGCCGCCGACGGTTTTATTATCCAGGGCGGCACGCCGGACGCCTTCCCGCGCTTTGTTGACCAGGTGGTGCCCATTCTGCAGCAGCGGGGGCTTTTCCGCGAGGCGTATCCCGGCACCACGCTGCGCGCCAGCTTAGGGCTGGCTGAGCCGGTCAATCAATTCCAACAACAATAATAAGAGAACCGCCGCTATGCAGAAAAAATCACTTATCCTCGCGTTCGCCCTGGCCGCAAGCGCTTCGGCGTGGGCGCAGAACGTCAATATCAACGGCACCGGGGTCAGCATCGAAGCCAATAAGGCGCCGGTTCACACGGCAAAAAATCCGCAGGCGATTGCCCAGTTGCCGAAGGATCTGCACCTCGCGGTGCCGGGGAAATTCACCGTCGCGGTGGCGGCGCTGAACTCGCCGCCGCTCACCGTCTTCTCTGACGATAACAAAACCCTGCTCGGCAGCGAGGTGGATATCGCCCGCCTGGTTGCCGATAGCCTCGGCCTGCAGCTGAACGTGGTTCCGACATCGTGGGAAGACTGGCCCCTCGGCGTGGTCTCCGGCAAATATGATGCCGCGATCAGCAATATTACGGTGACCAAAGAGCGCAAAGAGAAGTTTGATTTCGCCACCTACCGCAAGGATTCGCTGGGCTTCTACGTCAAAAGCAGCAGCCCGCTGAGCAAAATTGACCGGGCGGAGGATATTGCCGGCCTGCGCATTATCGTCGGCTCCGGTACCAATCAGGAGGCCATTCTGCTGGCGTGGAACGCGGAAAACCTCAAGAAGGGGCTGAAGCCTTTTACCCCGGTCTATACCAAAGATGACGCCGCTCAGACTCTGGCGATCCAGTCCGGCCGCGCCGACGCCTTTTTTGGCCCTAACGTGATTGGTGCATGGAAAGCGGCACTAACCGGCAAAACCAAACTGGTTGGCAGCGTCGACGGCGGCTGGCCGAAGGCGGCCCATATCGCAGTGACGGTGAAAAAGGGCAGCGGCCTGGTCACCCCGGTGCAAACGGCGCTGAACGGCGCCATCCACAGCGGCGATTACGCCAAAGTGCTTAACCGCTGGGGGGAAGGCGTCGAAAGCATTCCGCAGTCAGAGATTAACCCGGCCGGACTGGGCGATTAAAGGAGTCAGTATGAGCGACATATTCCGCGATGTTTCACCCGAAGCCCCCGAGCTGCAGCCGGTTATTGACGGCCTGTTTGCCGAGTATGCTTCGCGCTACGGGGACTATTTTTCCCGCGATGCCGAAGTTGAGCTAACCGAATGGTATCTGGCGCCGCAGGGGCTGTTTATCGTCCTCGAGCGCGAGGGCGAGATTATCGCCACCGGCGCCTATAAGCCGAAGGACGCCAATACCGCCGAAATTAAGCGTATCTGGGCCCATCACGCGCTGCGCCAGCAGGGGCTGGCGGCGAAGGTGGTGCGGGAGCTGGAGCGCCGGGCGGTGCTGGTGGGCTACAGCCATATCTACCTGACCACCGGCTTTCGCCAGCCGGAGGCGGTGAAGCTCTATCTAAGCCAGGGCTATGAGCCGCAGTTCGACCTCGAACGCGACCCGGAAGAGTACAGCCGGCCGCCCTATGACGGACGGCTGCGGTTTAACAAAGCGCTGGCGGTTAGCGCGCTTGGCCAGAGCGCCTGAGGAGCAGCGATGAAAACAGCAGAAACGATAAAAGTTATCCCGGCGCGCTATCCGCTGCGCGCCGTCGGCGCGGTGCTGGCGCTGCTGGTGCTGGCGGTGGTCGTGCAGTCGGTGGCCTTTAACCCGCGCTGGGAGTGGGCGGTGTTTGCGCGCTGGTTCTTTGACCCGGTGATCCTCGAAGGTCTCGGGCAAACGCTGCTGCTGACCCTGCTCGGCACCGTGCTGAGCGTGATTTTCGGCGGCCTGCTGGCGCTGGCCCGGCTCTCCTCTTCATGGCTGCTGAGCAGCCTCTCCTGGGGATATATCTGGCTGTTCCGCTCGCTGCCGCTGATCGTGGTGCTGATTATTCTCTACAACTTCTCCTATCTGTACGACACGCTCTCGCTCGGCATTCCGTTTACCGGCATCAGCTGGGGCAGCTATCAAACCATCAACGTGCTGGGGCAGTTTTCCACCGCGGTGGTTGGGCTGACGCTGGTGCAGAGCGCCTATACCGCGGAAATTATTCGCGGCGGCTTCCTCGGCGTCGATCACGGTCAGTATGAAGCGGCGGCGGCGCTTGGCCTGCCGGCGTGGCGGCGAACGCTGCGCATTATTCTGCCGCAGGCGCTGCGCACCATTTTACCCTCCGGCTTCAATGAAATTATCAGCCTCGCGAAAGGGACGGCGATGGTCTACGTCCTGGCGATGCCGGAGCTGTTTTACACCATCCAGATGATTTACAACCGCACCCAGGAAGTGATCCCTCTGCTGATGGTCGGGGCGGTGTGGTACCTGGCGATCACCAGCGTACTGTCGCTGATCCAATACCTGGTCGAACGCGCGCTGGCGCGCAGCGAGCGCCGCTCGGCGGTCAACAGCTCCCGCCGCAGCCGCCTTGCCGAACCCTCTCGTTCATCGCCGCCGCAGGAGCCCGTCCATGTCCAACTCTCATAACGGCCATATCTCGATCACCGGCGTCAGTAAATATTTTGGCCGCCATAAGGCGCTGGACGATGTCTCCCTTGAGATCGCGCCCGGCACGGTAACGGTGATCCTCGGGCCTTCCGGCTCGGGAAAATCCACCCTGCTGCGCGCCATTAACCACCTGGAGCGGGTTGATGAAGGCTTTATCCAAATCGATGGCGACTATATCGGCTATCGTCGCCAGGGCGACAGGCTGTACGAACTGAAGGAAAAAGAGATCCTCCGCCAGCGGGTGAACGTCGGCTACGTATTCCAAAACTTCAACCTGTTCCCGCACCTGACGGTGCTGGAAAATCTGATTGAGGCGCCGATTGCCCACAAGCGGGCCAGCCGCAAGGAGGCCATCGAGCAGGCCTACGATCTGCTAGATGTGGTGGGGCTGCGCAACAAAGCCGACGCCTGGTCGCGACATCTTTCCGGCGGTCAGCAGCAGCGTATTGCCATCGCGCGGGCGTTGGCCCTCAAGCCGCGGGTGATTCTGTTTGACGAACCGACCTCGGCGCTGGACCCGGAGCTGGTGGGCGAAGTGCTCGACGTTATCAAGAAGCTGGCGCGGTCCGGCACCACGCTGGTGGTGGTGACGCATGAGATTGGTTTTGCCCGCGAGGTCGCCGACCAGGTGGTCTTTATGGTCGATGGCAAAATCATTGAACAGGGCAGCAGCGATGAGGTCCTTAACCATCCGCAGCAGCAGCGTACGCGGCAATTTTTATCGAAGGTGCTTCCGGCATGAGAAAAGGACTTCTGGCGTTAATGATCGGCATTATCCCGGCGGGGGCGCAGGCGAAAATTGACCTGCGGGCCAACGAGCAGCCGCTGCCGGTGACGGTGGACAGACAGGCGATTGCGCAGATCCCGGCGAACTATCGCTTCGTTGAACCCGGGACGCTGACGGTGGCGATCTCGGCGCTGAATTCACCGCCGCTGGCGCTGCTGGCGAGCGATAACCGCACGCGTATCGGCAGCGATCCGGATATCGCCCGCCTGCTGGCCGGCAGCCTTGGGCTTAAGCTCCGGCTGGTGCCGACGGCGTGGGAGGACTGGCCGCTGGGCATCACCTCCGGGCGCTATGACGTGGCGCTGGTCAATATCGCGGTGACCGAGCAGCGCAAGCAGAAATTCGATTTCGCCACCTACCGCGTCGATTCGCTGGCCTTTTCGGTTAAATCGACCAGCCCGATAGCCAGGGTGAGCGGCGCGGCGGATCTTGCCGGACGGAAGGTGATCGTCGGGTCCGGCACCAATCAGGAGCGTATTCTGCTGGGCTGGAACGCCGAGAACCAAGCGGCGGGGCGCCAGCCGGCGCTGCCGGTGTACCTGACCGATGACGCCTCCGCTAATCTCTATATCCAGTCCGGACGCGCCGATGTGTTCTTTGGTCCGCAGTCGGTGGCGGCCTATAAAGCGGCGCTCACCGGCACGACCAAAGTCGTCGGACTGGGGCCGAAAAAGGCCTGGGTTGCCACCACCACCAAAAAGGGCAGCGGCCTGGTTTACGCGCTGCAGGCGGCGCTCGACGGGGCGATCGCCCGCGGCGAGTACCAGCAGGTGCTGGCGCGCTGGGGAGAACAGGGGGAGGAGGTGACTCAATCGCTGGTCAATCCGCCGGGGATTACCTACTAAAAAGCCGCTGTTTCGCAGGAGTGTGTTGCGAAACAGCGGGGGCGAATTCTCGCCAGGTTTGAGAATCAGGCCGTGTGAGGCGTTAGGTTGATACGATCCAGCGGCCCGACAATAAACAGATAGGAGAGCAGGCCGAGCACGCCCATCGAGCCGACATAGAGAATGGCATAATCAAACGAGTGGGTGTTGGCAATAATGATCCCAATGACCAACGGTGTGATGATGCTTGCGAGATTACCGCACATATTGAAGACTCCGCCGGCGATACCCAGCATCTCCTTCGGCGACGTATCGCTGAGGATGCACCAGCCGAGATTGCCAAAGCCTTTTGCAAAGAAGGCCAGGCTCATGGCGGCGATAACCACGGCCTCAGAAGCGGTATAGTTAGCGACGACGATGACGCAGGAGAGCAGCATGCCGCAGATAACGGGTATCTTGCGGGCCGCGGTCAGACTATGGCCGCGCTTAAGCAGCCAGTCGGAAAACAGCCCGCCGAGCAGACCGCCGATAAACCCGGCAATAGCTGGAATACTGGCGACAAAACCGACTTTCAGAATCGACATTCCCTTCGCCTGGTAAAGGTAGGTCGGGAACCAGGTCAGAAAGAACCAGGTAATGGAGGTGACGCAGAACTGGCCGATATAGACGCCGATCATCATGCGATTTACGCACACGCTTTTGATCTGCGCGAGGGTTAATTTCTGCTGCGTTTTTTGGCTGCCTAATTCCGGTTCGCCGCCGCCCTCACGAATATATTCAAGCTCCTGCTGGTTTATTTTCGGGTGATGTAGCGGGTCCTTAACCTTAACCAGCCAGAATGTCCCGAGGATCACCCCGATGGCGCCAATATAATAGAAGACATAGTGCCAGCTTAAATTATGCAGAATAATGGTCATTAGCGGCGTGATAATACCCAGCGAAATATACTGCGCCGCCTGATATACCGAGGTGACAAACCCGCGCTCTTTATTTGGGAACCACTGCACGCTGAGGCGGCTGTTGGCGGGAAAGGCCGGGGCCTCTATCGCGCCCATCATCAGGCGCAGAATAACCAGTACCACCAGCGGGCTGGCAAACAGGAAGATGGTCCCCTGAAACATAGTCACCACTGACCAGCCGATCAGCGCGCAGCCGTACACCAGCCGCGAGCCGTATTTATCCAGCAGCCAGCCGCCGGGGATTTGCATGATCACGTAAGAAATACCAAATACGGAAAAAGCCAAGCCCATAGCCTCCGGATCGAACCCGAGCTCTTTACTCATAATTGGCGCGACGACTGACAGCGTGGCGCGGTCAGCATAATTAAATACGGTGGCCAAAAAAAGAAATAATAAAATACCGTAGCGCACGTTGCTGCGTTTTAATTGTATATTCACTTTTCAACTCCGTTTCAGGGTTGGTGATGTGGGTACAGCAAGTCAGGGGCGGGAGGAGGGATGAAGGGGCTCCCGCCGGTCGTTAATAACCTATCCCCGGTCATGGGCTGACCGGACTACGGAATGGTGGGGAATTCGCTTATCCGCCAGCCCGGACCCGGCGCGTTCGCTTCCGGTCCGGGAAAATAGCCTGCACAAGCATCAGGGGCGCTGGCCAAACTCGCAGTCTGTGCTGGGTCCAGCGACGTGCCTGTTCGCTCAGGGTGAATCCCAGGCCGTGGCGTTCCGAAACCCACATCCGCCCGTCGCGCAGCTCTAGCTGCTCGTTAAACAGCGGGTTTAGCCACTCGAAGTGTTCCAGCCAGGGCTCGAGCGGGTAGGCGGCGGAGAGGTGCAGATGCACTTCCATCGCAAAATGCGGGGCCAGCTTGCGGCCATGCTTCGCCGCCAGATCCATAATCTTGAGGAAGGGGGAGATACCGCCGACGCGTGGGGCGTCCGGCTGCACGAAGTCGCAGGCGTTGCCGAGAATAAGCTGTTCGTGTTCGCGGAAGCTGGTCAACATCTCGCCGGTAGCAATCGGCGTATCCAGCGCGGCGGCCAGCTGCGCGTGGCCTTCGATATCGTAAGCGTCAAGCGGCTCCTCAATCCAGATCAGGTTAAACTGTTCCATTTTACGCCCCATGCGAATGGCGGTTTCCCGGTCCCACTGCTGGTTGGCGTCAACCATCAGAGGGAAATCCGGGCCCAGCGCTTCACGCACCGCCGTCAGGCGGTGGATATCCTCGGCGGTGTTCGGCTGGCCTACCTTGAGCTTGATCCCGCCGATGCCGTTTTCCCGCGAGATAGCGACATTTTTCAGTACCTGATCCAGCGGCGTGTGCAGGAAACCGCCGGAGGTGTTGTAGCACTGCACCGAATCGCGATGGGCGCCGAGCAGCTTCGCCAGCGGCAGCCCGGCGCGTTTGGCTTTCATATCCCACAGCGCAATATCAAGCGGAGAGATAGCCTGTACCGCCATGCCGCTGCGCCCGACGGAGGCGCCCGCCCACAGCAGTTTGGTATAGATCTTATCGATATCGCTGGGGTCTTCGCCGAGCAGGTTATCGGCAATCTCTTTGGCATGGGCGTAAATCCCCTGGCCTCCTGCGCGTTTGGAATAGCTAAAGCCTACCCCTTCGAAACCGTCGCGGGAGCGGATTTCGGCGATGATAATCGCGACTTCGGTCAATGGTTTTTGCCGCCCGGTGAGGACTTTGGCATCGCTGACCGGCGTGGCTAAGGGGAGAAAAGCCAGGGAGAGCTTAACGTGCTCTATGCGATCGCCGGTTTCGGCGGCGGTTTTGACGCCGGTGGTTTTGGCGTAGGTCACGGAGCTGGAATTGGCGCTTGCGGTCATGGCATGTTCCTTATCGGTTATATAATGTTTGCGCTAACATTTTTAATTCAGCTTTTGATTTTCGACCACAGGAGTGAGTTTAATTTGTACAAACGATCACAACTTTAGGTTATTAGTGGTAAAATTATGCAGGTAACATCACGATCCAAAAGAGTCTGTGAAATAGCACAATTATTAATGATAGCGATAACATTATATCTCTCAGGTTGTTGATTCTCATGCGGATGCGCGGGCGGGTGCTGGCAATTGGCTGGGGCATCATCAATAATGCCCACTGGCAACGACTCAATACAGGGGCTTAGTCGTGAAAAGCAGAAAACCGACGCGCGTGCCGACGCTGGATGATGTTGCCCGCGCGGCGGGGCTATCATCAATGACGGTCAGTCGGGCATTGAACACGCCGCAGCTGGTGCGGCCAAAAACGGTGGAAAAGGTGCTACAGGCGGTGCAGGCCACGGGCTATATTCCCAATGCGCTGGCCGGCGGATTGGCCTCTCGACGCAGCCGGCTGATTGCCGTCGTGGTTCCGCAAATCAACAACAATATGTTTGTCGATACCATCCAGGCGCTGAGCGATACCCTTGCGACGCGCGGCTACCATATGCTGCTGTGCGTGACGGGCTACAGTCGGGAGACCGAAACGGAGCTGGTGGCAACCCTGCTCTCCCGTCGCCCGGATGGCATCGTGCTGACCGGCATTCAGCATGCGCCGGCGTTAAAGAGAACCATCCTCAACGCCGCGATCCCGGTGGTGGAAATTTGGGATCTGACCCCGACGCCGCTGGATATGCTGGTGGGCTTTTCGCATGAAAAAGTTGGCGAGTCGATAGGTGAGTTTTTGCTGCAGAAGGGCTACCGGCACCCGGGGCTGCTGTGGGCAGGGGACGCGCGAGCGGCGCTGCGTAAGCAGGGCCTGTGCGCCCGGCTGGTCAAAGGCGGTATGCGCGATACGCATCAGGTGGAAGTACCGCTTCCGGCCTCGCTGGCGCTGGGGCGCAGCGGCCTGGCCCAGCTGCTTGACGCCGGCGAGTTCGATATTATCGTCTGCAGTTCCGATACCCTGGCGCAGGGGGCGATTATGGAGGCCGAAAACCGCGGCCTGCACGTGCCGAAGGATTTAGCGGTGATGGGCTTCGGCGATCTGGACTTTGCCGCCAGCAACCGACCGGCGATTACCACCGTGAGCGTCGATCGCCATGCGATTGGCGAACGCGCGGCAACGCTCCTCGCCGACCGCATTGAAGGCGTGGGGGAAGGGGAAGCAATCATCGATCTGGGCTATCATTTGCTGGAACGAGAGTCGGCGTAGGCACACCGTTAAATAGCACGCGACGGGCTTTTTTCCCGGCTTTCATCCGACACCCGAGGTTTACCGTGGAGGCCGAACATGATCACCGTCTATGGTGTATCGGGCTGGGGGTCGGCAATCAGCGAACTGATGCTGACGCTGGCTGAAATTCCGTATCACTTTGTTAACGTTGAAGGTTTTGATAAGCCCGGGCCGCAGCGCGACAGCCTGATGCAGATAAATCCGCTGTGTCAGGTACCGACCCTTAAGCTGGCGGACGGCTGCGTGATGAGCGAATCCGCCGCGATAGCCTTAACCATCCTCGACCAGCGGCCGGATCTCGCACCCGAGCCCGGAACGCCGCAGCGACATCAGTTTCAGCGTCTGCTGATTTGGCTGGTCGCCAACGTCTATCCCACTTTCACCTATGCGGATTACCCGGAGCGCTGGACGGCGGATGCCCCGCAGCAGCTGCGGGAAAACTGCGTGCACTATCGCCGGTCCCTCTACCTGTGGCTGGAGCAGCAGACTCGTCGCCGGGCCCTACGCGCTGGGCGAGCGGATAAGCCTCCTGGACTGCTATATCGCGGTTATGTACTCGTGGGGGCCGGGGCGGGAGTGGTTCGACGCCCACACGCCGAAATTTGCCGCCGTTGCGGATGCCGTCTATCAACGCGCCGAGCTGGAGCAGGCGCTGCGGCGCAACGAGCTGATTTAAAGCACAAAATGAAGACCGACGCGCCCGGGCTGTGGTAGCTTTATCGTTCTGACAATTAAGGAGTCTGCTATGCCGCATGTTGATATTAAGTGTTTTCCTCGCGAGCTGAATGATGAGCAAAAAGCGGCGCTGGCCGCCGATATCACCGCCGTACTGGTGCAGCACCTGAACAGTAAGGACAGCGCGGTGAGCGTGGCCCTGAAGCAGGTTGACCCGAGCGACTGGCAGCAGGTGTGGGACAGCGAAATCGCCCCGCAGATGGCGCAGCTGATTAAGAAACCCGGCTACAGCATGTCGTAAACCCTGTCCCGGAGGGCGGTATCGCGTCCGCCCATTTCCGGGCTATACCCCGGTGCCGATCTCGGCATATAGCTCAGGATGCGAAGCCAGGACGCGGAGCATCGCCGCGCGGACCTCATCCTCGGTCTCCTTGAGCCACATTGCAGCCAGCGGTAGTCCTGGACGCTTGTTCGCCTGCAGCGCGACAAACGTCACCCCGCTGACGGAAAAACGTTGACTCCATTGCGGCACAATCGCCAGGCCTAATCCGGCGGCGACCAGATTAATAATGGTCTGTTTCTCGTCGGCTACCTGCGTAATCGTCGGCTGTAGCCCCACGTCCTGGAATAAATTGATCGTTAAATCATAACTGTGCGGGCGGGAGCGGCGCTCCGGCACAATCATCGGCTCATCGGCCAGCTCCTCAATTCTGATGGCTGCGCGCGCCGCCAGCGGATGGTTAGCGGGCAGGGCAACGATGGCCGCTTCATAGCAAAGGAAGCGCTGTGCGAATGCCTCGTCGAAATGAACGGGAGGACGGACAAACGCGATATCCAGCCGCCCGCTCTTGAGCTTAGGCAGCAGGCTGACGGTTTTATCTTCATAAATTTGTACCTCAATGTGCGGATACTGGCGGCGAAAGTGCTGCAACAGTAACGGCACCAGCCCGATGGCCGCGCTATCGATGGCGCCCACCCGCAGCAGCCCCGGAGTACGTTGCGAATTTTGACGAAATTGCAACATAATGGCATCGGCGTGCGCCAGCAGTTTCCGCGCCTCTCCGCGGAGCATGACGCCGTTCTCCGTCAGCGCCACCCGCCGGGTGGAACGGGTGAACAGACGGGTGCCAAGCCCTTCTTCTAAAAGCCTAATTTGCCTGCCCAATGCTGACGGCAGCATATCCAGCCGCTGCGCGGCATGGCCGAAATGCAGGGTCTCCGTTACCGCCAGGAAACAGCGTAACTGGTGTAGCTCCATAGGGTCATCCTCTCGATTATTGCTTTTTTTTGTATAAACCTAAGCGAATGATCGTGCAACAAATCTCTGCATACTCATCACGACGGCAACAAGCCGCATACCCTACAAAATAATGACAGAGGATAACCTCACATGACCTGCGAACTCGAAACACGGGTGCTGCGCAAAATTACCTTGCGCATCGTACCCTTCATCATGCTGCTCTATTTCATCTCGTTTCTTGACCGCGTCAATATTGGTTTCGCGGCCCTGACCATGAACAGCGATCTCGGCTTTTCTCCTTCGGTATTTGGTTTCGGCGCCGGGATCTTTTTCCTCGGCTATTTTCTTTTCGAAGTCCCCTCAAATCTGATTTTGCACAAGGTCGGCGCACGTATCTGGATCGCCCGGGTGATGATCACCTGGGGGCTGGTCTCCGGAGCGATGGCGTTCGTGCAGGGCACCACCAGTTTCTACAGTCTGCGTTTTTTGCTCGGCGTGGCGGAAGCCGGTTTCTTTCCGGGGATCATTCTCTATTTAAGCTACTGGTTCCCCGCGCAAAAAAGGGCGCAGGTTACCGCAATCTTTATGGCGGCCGCGCCGATTTCCACCGCGCTGGGTTCGCCGGTCTCCGCGGCGCTGCTGGAGATGCATGGTCTGCTGGGGATGACCGGCTGGCAGTGGATGTTCCTGCTGGAGGCGGTACCGGCGGTGGTGCTTGGCGTGGTGGTGCTGTTCTGGTTAACCGACCGGCCGGAAAAAGCCCGCTGGCTGACGGAAGAGGAGCGCGGCTGGCTGACGGCGACGATGGCGGCAGAGCAGGCGCGTAAAGCGCCCGGCGGGCAGCACAGTATTCTCCGAGGGCTGCTGGATAAACGCGTCCTGGCGCTCTCGCTGGTCTATTTCGGCACCTCCGCCGGGCTCTATACCCTCGGGATCTGGTCGCCACAGATCATTAAAACCCTCGGTTTATCCGACCTGACCATCGGTTTCCTTAACGCCGTGCCCGCGGTCGTCGCAGTGGCGGCAATGGTGCTGTGGGCGCAGCATTCCGACAGAACCAACGAACGCAGCTGGCACGCGATCGCCGCCTGCCTGCTGGCTGCGGTGGGGCTGTGGTTTGCCGGTAATGCCGGAACGATACTTACCGTGCTGTGCGCCCTGACGCTGGTCAACTGCGGGATCAGCGCCGCTAAACCGCCGCTGTGGAGTATGCCTACCCTGTTTCTTTCCGGTTCCGCCGCCGCGGCCGGTATCGCCACGATCAACGCGATCGGCAATCTCGGCGGCTTTGTCGGCCCCTTTATGATTGGCCTGATTAAAGAACAGACCGGCAGTTTTACATGGGGATTGTACTTTGTTGCGGCCCTGCTGGTGATCTCTTCGGCGATCGTCTTTTTGCTGTCGGGGAACGCGCGTAACCGGCCCCTCGACGCGCCATTAACCCATCGTGAAAACCATTAATTGAAGGAACCTAATATGAAAAATTACGCTATCGCCGCTATTCCTGCTGACGGTATTGGCCCGGAAGTGATCTCCGCCGGCGTTGAGGTACTGCACGCCGTGGCAAAACGTCAGGGCGACATTCAGTTTTCAGTCCGTACCTTTGAGTGGGGGTCGGATTACTATAAAGCCCACGGCGTAATGATGCCTCAAGATGGTCTGCAGCAGTTAAAAGCGTTCGATGCGATTTACTTCGGCGCGGTGGGCGCGCCGGATGTCCCGGATCATATTACGCTCTGGGGGCTGCGCCTGCCGATATGCCAGGGCTTCGATCAGTATGCCAACGTCCGCCCCACGCGCATTTTGCCCGGCATTCAATCACCGCTGCGCCATGCCGAAGCGGGCACTCTGGATTGGGTCATCGTCCGCGAAAACTCGGAAGGTGAATACTCCGGCAACGGTGGCCGCACCCATCGCGGTCTGCCGGAGGAGGTGGGAACCGAAGTGGCGATTTTCACCCGCACCGGCGTCACCCGTATTATGCGCTATGCCTTCCAACTGGCGCAGAGCCGCCCGCGTAAACGGCTGACCGTGGTGACTAAATCGAACGCCCAGCGTCACGGAATGGTGCTGTGGGACGAAATTGCCGGCGAAGTGTCTCAGGAGTTCCCCGACGTGCAGTGGGATAAAATGCTGGTGGACGCGATGACCGTCCGCATGACGTTGCAGCCGCAATCGCTGGATACCATCGTGGCGACCAACCTGCACGCCGATATCCTTTCCGATCTGGCCGGCGCGCTGGCCGGAAGTCTGGGAGTCGCGCCTACGGCCAATATCGACCCACAGCGCCGTTTCCCGTCAATGTTTGAACCGATCCACGGCTCCGCCTTCGATATCACCGGCAAAGGTATCGCCAACCCGGTGGCCAGTTTCTGGACCGCCGCGCAGATGCTGGAGCATCTCGGCGAAGCCGCGGCGGCCCAGCGCCTTATGCGCGCGGTGGAACAGGTGTGCGCGGCGGGGATCGCAACCCCGGATGTCGGCGGCCAGGCCACCACTCGCGAAGTGACCGCGGCGGTGGTGCAGGCGATTCAGGCCAGCTAAAGGAGGCGCCATGAGCAACACGCGGATAGCCGATGAACTCAGGACGTTGTTTACCACCGCCGTGCGCAGCGCGGACCCGCATGCCGTTCTTCTGGCACAGACTGCCGGATAAACCGAGCGGGCGCTGCATTGTGGTCGGCGCCGGAAAGGCCAGCGCGGCGATGGCCGCTGCGCTGGAGGCCGCATGGCCGGACGTCGATATGCAGGGGGTGGTGGTAACGCGCTATGGTCATGCCGTGGCGACGCAGAAGATTCGCATCATTGAAGCCGCGCATCCGGTCTCGGACGCGATGAGCGAAATGGCCTCGATGCTGATGCTGGAGCAGGTGAAAAATCTCCGTGCCGATGACTGCGTTATCGCCCTGATTTCCGGCGGCGGGTCGGCGTTGCTGGCCCTGCCACGCCAGGGGATCACCCTGGCGGACAAGCAGGCGGTCAACCGCGCGTTGCTGCAAAGCGGGGCGACGATTACGGAAATGAACATCGTGCGTAAACAGCTCTCCGACATTAAAGGCGGTCGGCTGGCGCTGGCGGCGATGCCGGCGAAGGTAGTGACGCTGATCATCAGCGACGTGCCGGGGGACGAGCCGCAGGCCATCGCCTCCGGGCCAACGGTGGCGGATAGCAGCAGCCCGCAGGCGGCGCTGGAGATTGTGGCTCGCTATGGCCTCAAGCTGGCGCCGCCGGTGCTGGATAGCCTACATACTCCGCGCCCTGCGGTGACGGAGGCGGATATCCGCAGCGAGGTTCGCATGATTGCGACCCCTTCCGGCGCGCTGGAGGCGGCGGCGGAACGGGCACGCGCGCTGGGCTATACGCCGCTGATCCTCGGCGATGCGCTGGAGGGCGAGAGCGCGCAGCCTGGGAGTGGTGATGGCGGGGATTGCCCGGTCCGTGAAGTACCGCGGCTATCCGCTGCGTCCCCCGGCGGTGCTGCTGAGCGGCGGGGAAACGACGGTGACCATCGGTCCTGAGGGCGCGGGGAGGGGTGGGCGCAACAGCGAGTTTCTGCTGGCGCTGTCCTGCGCGCTGCAGGGCGAGGAGGGGATCTGGGCGCTGGCGGGCGACAGCGACGGTATCGACGGTACTGAGGATGCCGCGGGCGCCATCGTCACCCCGGATACGCTGACGCGCGCTCAGCAGGCCGGGCTGGATGCCAGGGCTATGCTGCACGCCCACGACAGCTACCGCTTTTTTGCCGCGCTGGATGATCTGGTGATTACCGGACCAACGTTGACCAACGTTAACGATATTCGGGCGATTATCATTACCTGATCCGGCGCTCCCTGGTCGCGGTGTTATCAGCGGCGATCAGGGAGCGTATCGGCCGCAAATAACACTCCAGGCCCCGGTAAATGCGGGCGCCGGCATCCGCATGCAGAGGCTCAGGAAAATTGACCCGCGCTACTCCTCCGGCATATTTGCCCGCACGTGCCGGCCGCTGGCGACAAAGTTGCCGGTGCCGAGATGATGCAGCGTATTGAGCTTATCATCGTCGAACTGCCAGCGTCCGGTGACGAAAACCCGCTCATCGGCGGCGGCGGAAACCACTTCGCCAAACAGAGTATCGTACTGCTCCTGGGCGGCGGTGGGCGGCAGCAGCCGACACTCCATCCACGCCAGACACTTCTCTTCAATCAGCGGCAGGCCGAGCTCGGGACCGTTAACCACCGGAATGCCGTAGGCGTTGAATTTATCCTCATCGCGTCCGCTGATGCTGCCGACCGCGTAGGTCCAGCCTGGCGGCGGCCACGCCCGGCACCACGATGCCGAAAGTCCCGTTACGCTCGACGATCTCCCGCGTCCAGGCGCTCTTATCGACCACGATGGCGACGCGGGGCGGCGCGAACTCCACCGGCATCGACCACGCGGCGGCCATCACGTTGCGGCGCCCGGATTGAGCGTCGTAGCTGGTTATCAGAATGGTGGGGCCGTGATTGAGCAGGCGGCTGGCGTACTGAAGTTCGACGTGGCGAAAGCGGCTCATATGCGTTCCTTGGTAAATGGGTCTGATGCCAGACAACAAGTTAAGCCGCAATGAAACTGTAATCAATACGTCATCCAGGCTCCCTATAGTTGGCGACACTAAGTCCCAAAGAGGATAACAACATGTTTGCTCCCCTGTATTTATCGCAGGTGGGCGCGGCCCGGCGGGTTTTGACCGCCGGTAGAGCATCGCTTTCCCAACGGGGAGGGCGATAATGCGCGCGCTTACCGGCATCAAGCTTGAGGGCGTTTCCTTCGCTTTCGGCGCCAACACCGTTCTCAATAATATCGATCTGCATATCGAAGCGGGCAGTATCGTCGCGCTGCTGGGGCCATCCGGCTGCGGCAAAAGCACGCTGCTGCGCCTGCTGGCCGGGCTCACCGTACCCGCCAGCGGCGAGATCCGCTTTGGCGACCGCCTGGTGGCGAAAGCCGGCTGGGGGATGGCCCCGGAGCAGCGCGATATCGGCATGGTTTTCCAGGATTACGCTCTGTGGCCGCATATGACCGTGGCGCAAAACATCGCCTTTCCGCTGCGCATGCGCGGGGTGCCTCGCAGCGAACGCCAGCAGCGGGTCAGCGCCGCGCTGGCGCGGGTCGGGCTTAGCGGCTTCGCCGAGCGTAAACCCTCCGGCCTCTCCGGCGGCCAGCAGCAGCGCGTCGCCCTGGCGCGGGCCATTGTCGCCGAACCCCGCGTGCTGCTGTTTGATGAACCCCTCTCTAACCTTGACAGCGAGCTGCGTGAGTCGCTGTGCATCGAGATGAGCCGCCTGCTGCGCCAGCTTGGCATTACCGCCGTCTACGTGACCCACGACCGCCGCGAAGCCGAGCTGCTGGCTGACCGTATTGTGCATTTATCGGCGGGCAGCGTCGCTGCCGTCCGCATTGTTACTTCATCCTCAGGGGAACCCGCATGAAATCCATTATGACCTTTAAGAAAGGAGCAGCGCTCGCGATGATGCTGTCGGCTACGATGATCTCCAGCGCCCACGCGCTAACCGTTTATACCGCCGGTCCGGGCACGCTGGCGAAAGGCCTCGCCAGCGGCTACGAAAAGAAAACCGGCGTCAAGGTCAATATTTTCCAGGCCACCACCGGTAAGGTGATGGCGCGCCTTGAAGCCGAGCAGGCCAACCCGCAGGCGGATGTGCTGATCTCCGCCTCGTGGGATACCGCGGAAGATCTCCACTCCCGCGGCTGGCTGCTGGCCTATCAAAGCGCCAACGCCGATAAGGTGCCGGCCAATTTGAAATCGGCTGACTACGTGGCGCAGGGCATTTCGGCGCTGGGGATCGTCTGGAACAGCAAAAGCGGCACGCCGGAACCGAAGGAGTGGCGCGACCTGACGGAAGCGGCGTTTAAGGACAAGGTGACCACCCCGGACCCGGCGCTGTCCGGCGCATCTCTGGATTTGCTGATCGGGCTGCAGAACGGTATGGGCGACCAGGCCTGGACCCTGTTCGATGAGCTGAAAAAGAACGGGATGGTGGTCAGCGGGCCGAATGCGCAGGCGGTGACGCCGGTGATGCAGGGCGCCAAAGCGGCGGTATTCGGCGCGGTGGACTACGTCTCTTACGGCAATATTAGCCAGGGCGAATCGCTGAAGGTGATTTTCCCGGCCAGCGGAACGGTGATTGCGCCGCGTCCGATGATGATCCTGAAAACCACCCAGCACGCTGACGATGCCAAAGCCTTTGTCGACTACGTCCTGTCGCCGGAAGGTCAGGCGATGGTGGCGGACGCCTGGCTGATGCCGGCGCGGTCCGACGTCCCGGCGAAGCGCCCGCTGCTGAACGAGCTGAAGGTTCTGCCGACCAGCGGCGACGGCAGCAGCGAACGCCGCGCGGTACTGACCCGCTTCAACACGCTCTTCGCGCAGTAATCTGCTTTCCCCCTTGCGGTGCCGGGCTGGCGTTGTTCCCGGCGCGGCGGGGGGATCCCTCGCTTGCAGGAACATACGGTGAATCAAAAACTCATTTCTGGCCTTACGCTGGCGGCGCTGCTGGTGCTGGTGGCGCTGCCGCTGTTTTTTATCGCCCTACAGGCGATATTTCCCCACTTCAGCGCCGGTTCGCTGGCCGGGGCGTTTAGCGGCGTCGCGACGCTGTTTGCCGATCCGCAGCTGCCGGCAATGCTCGGCGGCACCCTGTGGATCGCCTGCGGCGTGGCGCTGGTCAGCGTCGCCATCGGGCTGCCGCTCGGGGTGCTGCGCGGGTTGTTCAATCTGCCGCTGCCGCGCCTTTGGGATCTGCTGTTCTTAATTCCTTTTCTCACGCCGCCCTATATCGCCGCCCTGTCGTGGATGCTGGTGCTGCAGCGTAACGGCTATCTGCAGCAGCTCACCGGCTGGGATCTCAACGATCTGCTGTTCAGCCGTAGCGGAATCGTGCTAGTGATGGCGCTGAATATTTTCCCGGTGGTCTATTTTGCCGTCTCCCGCAGCCTGCTGGCCAGCGGGCAGCGGCTGGCTATCGTGGCGCGCGTGCACGGCGCCAGCGCCTGGCGCGCCTTCTGGCATATCACCTTGCCGATGCTCTCTCCGGCGCTGGCGGCGGGCATGCTGCTGGCGTTTACCCTGGCGATTGAGGAGTACGGCGTCCCCGCGGCGCTAGGCTCCCGCGCCGGGGTGGTGATGCTGACCGTCGGGATCGAGAAGAGGCTTGCCGACTGGCCCATCGATCTCAACGGCGCGTCGCTGCTCTCGCTGCTGCTGATCGCCGTCGCGCTGCTGGCATGGTGGCTGCAGCGCCGTTTGGTGGGGGATAAAGAAGTGACCAGCGTGACCGGCAAACCGGGTGAGAACAGCGGGGCGACGGCGGGCTGGTTTACCATCCCGGCGCTGCTGCTGATGGCGACGGTCGCCGGGCTGGCGGTGGCGGTGCCGGTGGCATCGACGGTGGTGACCAGCCTGATGGGCACGCTGTCGGGCGGAATCAGCGCGGATAATTTTACCTTTAACCACTTTACCGCGCTGTTTGACCAGCAGGGCGACGCGCTTTCGGCACTGGGGACCAGCCTTTCTCTGGCGCTGGCCTCGGCGCTGATTGTTGGCCTGCTGGGGCTGGTGGCGGCGTGGCTGGTGCTGATCCAAAAAATACGCGGTAGCGCGATTATCGATGCGCTGTCGCTGATGCCGGCGGCCCTGCCCGGCGTGGTGGTCGGGGTGGGGCTGATTCTGCTGTGGAACCGCCCGTTCTGGCCGGTTTCGCCCTATAACACCTGGTTTATGCTGCTGCTCTCCTACTGCTGCCTGCTGCTGCCGTGGCCGGTGCGCTACGTGGGCAGCGCGCTGCGCCAGCTCGGTAATAATCTGGAACCGGCGGCCAGGGTGCACGGCGCCTCGCCGCTGCGGGCGCTGCGCCTGATCGTCCTGCCGCTGGTGTTTCCGGCGCTGCTGGCGGCGTTGCTGATGGTGTTTGCGGTGGCTTCGCGGGAGCTGGTGACCTCTCTGCTGCTGGCTCCGGCGGGCACCCAGACCGTGGCGGTGTTTATCTGGCGTCAGTTTGAGCAGGGCTCGGCGGGACAGGGCATGGCGATGGCGACGCTGACCCTGCTGACCGGCCTGACGCTGATGCTGAGCGCCCTGGCGCTGATGCAGCGCAGCGCACGCTGAGCCTCGCGACCGCACAAAAATACCGGTGGGACGAAAAAAATACGCTATAAATGACGCACACCGATTGCTGGAGACATTGATGAGCCCATTTTTACGTGCCTATTTTTCTCGTCTGGGCTGGACGGGAACCCCGGATGCGTCGATTAACACCCTGCGGACGCTGCATATTCACCACAACAGCGCGATCCCGTTTGAGAACCTCGATGTTCTGCTGCCGCGGGAGATTCATCTCGACGATCGGTCGCTGGAGGAGAAGCTGATTAGCGCCCGCCGCGGCGGCTACTGCTTCGAGCAGAACGGCCTGTTTGAGCGGGCGTTGAGCGAGATTGGCTTTTCGGTACGCAGCCTGCTGGGCCGCGTGGTGCTGGCCAATCCGCCGCAGATGCCGCCGCGCACCCACCGCCTGCTGCTGGTGGAAGTTGAAGGCGAGCGCTGGATTGCCGACGTCGGCTTTGGCGGGCAGACCCTGACCGCGCCGATCAAGCTGCTGGCGGATGTTCCCCAGCAAACTCCGCACGGCACCTACCGTCTGCTGCATGAAGGCGAGAGCTGGACGCTGCAGTTCAGCCATCATGAGCACTGGCAGTCGATGTACCATTTCGATTTAGGCCGTCAGTTTGCCGCCGATTACGTGATGGGTAATTTCTGGTCGGCCCACTGGCCGCAGTCGCATTTCCGCCACCACCTGCTGCTGTGCCGCCACCTGGTTGACGGCGGGAAGATGACCTTAACCAACTTCCACTTCACCCACTGGGATAACGCTCGGGTGGTGGAGAAGGTCGATTTGCCCGACGTCGCCGCGCTGTATGAAACGCTGCAAACGCGTTTTGGCCTCGGCGTGACTGACGCGAAGCACGGCTTTAGCGAGGCGGAACTCGCGGCGGTGATGGCGGCCTTTGATACCCATCCGGAGGCGGGTAAATAGCGACGCCAGGTAAGCGCCGGCCTCGCTGCCGGCGCTAATCGCCCCTACGCGGAGTTGCGGGAGACGGAAGGCCAGGAGGTTATTCAGCAGGGCGCAATAGCTCCAGCGTTATATAATGGTTTATATATCGACTAAAGGTAGCGTCATCGATCTCTTTCATTCCCAGCGCGTAAATACCGTCCAGGCCGCAGACGAGGGCGATGAGCCGCCAGGCAATATTCTCCGCGCTATCGCCGGGGTGAAACTCCCCGGCCGCGGTGCCGCGCTGAATAATGTTGACCGTCTCTTCGTGCCACAGGTTCATAGTGAGCAGATAGGCCGCTTTGATATCGCTATCGCTGCTGGAAAGCAGGCTGCCCTTCGCGCCACAGGCGAATGTACGGCTCCAGTCGGCCATCTTCGCTGCCGAGCATCGAAAACAGACGCTCGTTCCAGCTTGCCGCGTCATCAACCAGCTGGATGGCCAGCATATCCCGAATCAGCTGGACGAAGGCGTGAGCCTTAAGCTCGCCGATGGAGCTGAAGTGGTGGTGCAGCTGCCCGGTGGCGACGCCGGCCTCGCTGGCTATCTGCCGGACGGTCATCGCGCCAAGGCCGCCGCGCAGGGCCACGCGCATCGCCGCCTGCAGGATAACTTCCCGCCGATCTTGCCGACTTAAATAGTTCATATTTTCCCGCCGCACAGTGGTTTTCATCGATGGTAACAAAAAGTTGGACAGTCGTTCAACAATCCGGCAGGATCGCAATCCTGGACAAGTGTCCAACTTCGTTAATTGAGGAAATGTAGTATGTCTCGGCAATGGTTAACGCTAATCGCGATTTTGCTGGTTTATCTGCCAGTAGCGATCGATGCCACGGTGCTGCACGTGGCGGCGCCAACGCTTAGCGTATCCTTGAGTACCAGCAGCAACGAGCTGCTGTGGATCATTGATATCTATTCTTTAGTGATGGCCGGCATGGTGCTGCCGATGGGCGCGCTGGGCGACAAAATTGGTTTTAAACGCCTGCTGCTGCTCGGCAGCGCAATTTTCGGCGTCGCATCGCTGGCGGCGGCCTTTTCCCCCAGCGCGATGGCGCTGATTGCCTCCCGGGCGCTGCTGGCCATCGGCGCCGCGATGATTGTCCCGGCGACGCTGGCCGGCATTCGTAACACCTTTGCCGAAGCCCGCCACCGCAATATGGCGCTGGGCCTGTGGGCGGCGATTGGCTCCGGCGGCGCGGCGTTCGGCCCGCTGGTGGGCGGAATGCTGCTGGAGCACTTCTACTGGGGTTCGGTATTCCTGCTCAACGTTCCCATCGTACTGGCGGTGATGGCCTTCAGCGCGCGGATGGTGCCTCGCCAGCCCGCCCGGCGCGAGCAGCCGCTGAATATGCTGCAAGCGCTGCTGCTGATTACGGCGATCCTGATGCTGGTCTTTAGCGCCAAAACGGCGCTGAAAGGGCAGCTTGAGCTGTGGATCAGCGGGCTGGTGGCCCTTGCCGGGGCGGGGATGCTGTTCTCCTTCGTGCGCCGGCAGCTCTCATCGACGAAGCCGATGGTCGATATGCGCCTCTTCACGCACCGCATTATTTTAAGCGGCGTGATGATGGCGATGACGGCGCTGATTACGCTGGTGGGTTTCGAACTACTGATGGCGCAGGAGCTGCAGTTTGTGCACGGTAAAACGCCGTTTGAGGCCGGGCTGTTTATGCTGCCGCTGATGGTGGCAAGCGGATTTAGCGGGCCGATCGCCGGGATGATGGTCTCGCGTCTCGGCCTGCGTCAGGTTGCCACCGGCGGGATGCTGCTGAGCGCGTTCAGCTTCCTCGGGTTGTCGCTGACCGACTTCAGCAGCCAGCCGTGGCTGGCGTGGGGGCTGATGACCCTGCTGGGCTTCAGCGTTGCCAGCGCGCTGCTGGCCTCCAGCGCGGCGATTATGGCCGCCGCGCCAAAAGAGAAGGCGGCGGCGGCGGGAGCGATTGAAACGATGGCCTACGAGCTCGGCGCCGGGCTGGGCATTGCGCTGTTTGGCCTGATCCTCACCCGCAGCTACAGCGCGTCGATTGTGCTGCCGACCGGCGTCGACGGCGGCGCGGCGGAGCAGGCCGCATCCTCTATCAGCGAGGCGATAAAGCTGGCCCAGTCGATGCCCGCCATTCCGGCCCATGCGCTGGTTGAGGCGGCCAAAACGGCGTTTATCAGCGCCCACAGTATCGTCCTGGCGACCGCCGGCGTCCTGCTGCTGCTGCTGGCGGTAGGGATCTGGCGCAGCCTGGCGAAAGCGCCGCCGGTGAATGAGGCTCTATAGCCGAAGAGAGAACCGCTGCGGCCCGGCGCCTGCCGCGCCGCAGGTACGCCAACGTTGAGCGCCGCCAGCGGGGTGGCTAGCGGCGGGTCGCATACCAGCAGAGCAGGGAGCCGGCGCATACCATGCCGGCGCCCTGCCAGAACGACCACGAGAGGGACGCGCTCAGCAGCACCGCCGCCAGCGCCGACGAGAGCACCGGCGTAAAGTACGATGCTGCCGCCAGCAGGCTGACGTTGCCGTGCAGAATTCCCACGTTCCACGCGGCATAGGCCAGCCCCAGCGCCACCGCGACCATCACCAGCTTGATAACCACCGGCCAGCTAAAGACCATTGGCGGCTGCGCGCTGAACAGGAATTTCAGCCACAGGGTCAGCGCCGTTAATAATACGAACAGGGTGATGCCGTTTTTGCCCTTCGCATATTTGGCGGTCACCGTGCAGTAGGCCGCCCAGATAAAGGCGCCGACGAACGCCAGAATATAGCTCAGGGGGCTGGAGACGACGTTACCGATAATTTCATCGCTATTCAGGCCGTGCTCGCCGCCTAATACCCAGACGACGCCAAACAGCGCAATAAATAAGCCGGGAATAACCAGCCAGGTGCTTTTCTGCTGATTAAAGAGAATGGCGAATAAAATCGTCAGGCTGGGCCACAGATAGTTGACCATACCCACTTCGATCGCCTGCTGGCGGGTGCCGGCAAAGCCCAGCGAAAGCGCGAGGCAGATTTCATAGCTGACGAACAGCAGGCTGCCGGCCAGTAAATAGGGGCGCGGGATCTGCCGCAGCTGCGGGAAACCGACGGTAAACACCAGCAAAATACCGCTCAGGCTATAGATCATTGCCGCGCCGCCCACCGGGCCTAACCCTTCGCTCACCCCGCGGATCAAACCGACCATCGTGCTCCACAGCACAATAGCCGCCAGCCCGGTTAATGTTGCCTTCTTCTTTTCCATTTTAAACCTGACGCCAATCCACATTCAGCTTCGATTTATAACACTTTTCTATTCCTCCGGACCGATATTTTCGCTGGTTTTTAATACCTTGGAGGTAATTAAACTCGCAAGGTCTGACTATTAAGGGGGCGAGCGTTTTCGACATTGATTTGACGCAATAAAAACAGGGTCATTGCTGTTAGTTTGCCCCCCGCAATGAACAAAATTCCTGCATGGAGAAAATCAATGGACGTCAGCCGCAGAAAGTTTTTCAAAATCTGCGCAGGCGGTATGGCCGGAACAACAGCTGCTGCCCTGGGTTTCGCACCCAAAACGGCGCTGGCTCAGGCGCGTAACTACAAGCTATTGCGCGCCAAAGAGATCCGCAACACCTGCACATACTGCTCCGTGGGCTGCGGGCTATTAATGTATAGCCTGGGCGACGGCGCGAAGAACGCGAAAGAAGCGATTTATCATATCGAAGGCGACCCGGATCATCCGGTGAGCCGCGGCGCGCTGTGCCCGAAAGGGGCCGGTCTGCTGGACTACGTGCACAGCGAAAACCGCCTGCGCTACCCGCAATATCGCGCGCCGGGTTCCGACCGATGGCAGCGTATTTCGTGGGATGTCGCCTTCGAGCGCATTGCCAAATTAATGAAAGCCGACCGTGACGCCAACTTTATTGAGAACAACGAGCAGGGCGTAACGGTTAACCGCTGGCTTTCCACCGGGATGCTGTGCGCATCCGCGGCGAGTAATGAAACCGGCATGCTGACGCAGAAGTTTGTGCGCTCTCTCGGCATGCTGGCGGTAGACAACCAGGCGCGCGTCTGACACGGACCAACGGTAGCAAGTCTTGCTCCAACATTTGGTCGCGGTGCGATGACCAACCACTGGGTGGATATCAAAAACGCCAACGTGGTGATGGTCATGGGCGGCAACGCCGCCGAAGCGCATCCGGTGGGATTCCGCTGGGCGTTAGAAGCGAAGAACAACAACGATGCGACGCTTATCGTCGTCGATCCGCGCTTTACGCGTACGGCATCGGTGGCCGATATCTATGCGCCGATCCGCTCGGGCACCGACATCACCTTCCTGTCTGGGGTGCTGCTGTACCTGATTGAAAACAACAAAATTAACGCCGAATACGTCAGGCACTACACCAACGCCAACCTGCTGGTGCGCGATGATTTTGCCTTCGATGGCGGCCTGTTCAGCGGCTATGACGCTGAAAAACGCCAGTACGATAAGTCCTCCTGGAACTACCAGTTTGATGAACACGGTTTTGCGAAACGCGATGAAACCCTGACCCACCCGCGCTGCGTCTGGAACCTGCTGAAACAGCACGTCTCCCGCTATACGCCGGACGTGGTGGAGAACATCTGCGGGACGCCGAAAGCGGACTTCCTCAAGGTGTGCGAAGTGCTGGCCTCCACCAGCGCGGCGGATCGCACCACCACCTTCCTCTACGCGCTGGGCTGGACGCAGCATACCGTCGGGGCGCAGAACATCCGCACTATGGCGATGATCCAGCTGCTGCTCGGCAATATGGGGATGGCGGGGGGCGGAGTGAACGCCCTGCGCGGACACTCCAATATCCAGGGGCTGACCGACCTTGGGCTGCTGTCGACCAACCTGAGCGGCTATCTGACGCTGCCGTCGGAAAAGCAGACGGATCTGCAAAGCTACCTGCAGGCCAACACGCCAAAAGCGACGCTGGATGAGCAGGTGAACTACTGGGGTAACTACCCTAAATTCTTCGTCAGCCTGATGAAATCCTTCTACGGCGACGCGGCGCGCAAAGAGAACGACTGGGGTTTTAACTGGTTACCGAAATGGGATCAGGCCTACGACGTCATCAAATACTTCAACATGATGGATAGCGGCAAAGTTAACGGCTACATCTGCCAGGGCTTTAACCCGGTGGCGTCCTTCCCGGACAAAAACAAGGTGGTGCGCAGCCTCAGCAAGCTGAAGTACATGGTGGTTATCGATCCGCTGGTCACCGAAACCTCCGTCTTCTGGCAGAACCACGGCGAGTCCAACGACGTCGACCCGGCGGCGATCCAGACCGAAGTCTTCCGCCTGCCGTCCACCTGCTTTGCCGAAGAGGATGGCTCCATCGCCAACTCCGGACGCTGGCTGCAGTGGCACTGGAAAGGCCAGGATGCGCCGGGCGAAGCGCGCAACGACGGCGAAATCCTCGCCGGTATCTACCACCGTCTGCGCGAAATGTACCGTGCCGAGGGCGGTAGGGGCGCCGAGCCGCTGCTGAACATGGGCTGGAACTACAAACGGCCGGACCACCCGGAATCGGAAGAGGTGGCGAAGGAGAACAACGGCTACGCGCTGGCGGATCTCTACGACGCCAGCGGCGCGCTGGTGGCGAAAAAAGGCCAGCTGCTTAGCAGCTTCGCGCAGCTGCGCGATGACGGTTCAACCTCATCCTCATGCTGGATTTATACCGGCAGCTGGACCGGGGAGGGCAACCAGATGGCCAACCGCGACAACGCCGACCCGTCGGGCCTTGGCAACACGCTGGGCTGGGCGTGGGCGTGGCCGCTGAATCGCCGCGTGCTCTATAACCGCGCGTCGGCGGATATCAACGGCAGGCCGTGGGATGCGAAACGGATGCTGATCCAGTGGAACGGCGCTAAGTGGGTCGGTAACGACATTCCGGACTTCAACACCGCGCCGCCGGGGAGCAAAACCGGTCCGTTTATCATGCAGCAGGAGGGCCTCGGCCGGCTGTTTGCGCTGGATAAGCTGGCGGAAGGTCCGTTCCCCGAGCACTACGAGCCGATGGAGACGCCGCTGGGCACCAACCCGCTGCACCCGAACGTTATCTCCAGTCCGGTGGTGCGTCTGTACGAAGAGGATGCCGTGCGCTTAGGTAAGAAAGAGAGGTTCCCGTACGTCGGCACCACCTATCGCCTGACCGAGCACTTCCACACCTGGACCAAGCACGCGCGGCTTAACGCCATCGCGCAGCCGGAACAGTTCGTCGAAATCAGCGAGGGGCTGGCGAAAGCCAAGGGGATTGCCAACGGCGATCGCGTGACGGTCAGCAGCATGCGCGGCTTTATTCGCGCGGTGGCGGTGGTGACCCGTCGCCTGCGGACCCTCAACGTCAACGGCCAGCAGGTGGAAACCGTCGGAATTCCGCTGCACTGGGGTTTTGAAGGGGTGGCCCGTAAGGGCTACATCGCCAATACCCTGACGCCGAACGTCGGCGATTCCAACTCGCAAACGCCGGAGTATAAGGCGTTTCTGGTCAACATCGAGAAAGCGTAAGGGGCGATTCAATGGCGATGGAAACACAGGACGTTATTAAACGCTCCGCGACTAACCCTATGACTCCCGCGCCCCGCGCGCGGGACTTTAAGGCGGAAGTCGCCAAGCTTATCGATGTCTCATCCTGCGTGGGCTGCAAAGCCTGCCAGGTGGCCTGTTCCGAGTGGAACGATATCCGCGATGAAGTGGGGCACTGCGTCGGGGTTTACGATAACCCGGCGGATCTCAGCGCTAAATCCTGGACGGTGATGCGCTTTAGCGAAACCGAACAGAACGGCAGGCTGGAGTGGCTGATCCGTAAAGACGGCTGCATGCACTGCGAAGATCCGGGCTGCCTGAAGGCCTGCCCCTCCGCCGGGGCGATTATTCAGTACGCGAACGGCATCGTCGACTTCCAGCAGGAGAACTGCATCGGCTGCGGCTACTGCATCGCCGGCTGTCCGTTTAACGTCCCGCGCCTCAATCAAGAGGATAACCGGGTCTGTAAATGCACGCTGTGCGTTGACCGCGTTAGCGTCGGCCAGGAGCCGGCGTGCGTAAAAACCTGTCCGACCGGCGCTATCCATTTCGGCAGTAAGAAAGAGATGCTGGAGGTGGCGCAGGAGCGGGTCAACAAGCTGAAGGCGCGCGGCTATCCGCACGCCGGGGTGTACAACCCACCGGGCGTCGGCGGCACGCATGTGATGTACGTACTGCATCACGCCGATCAGCCGGAGCTGTACCACAAGCTGCCGAATGACCCGACAATCGATACCAGCATCAATCTGTGGAAAGGGGCGCTGAAGCCGCTTTCGGCACTGGGCTTTGTCGCCACCTTTGCCGGGCTGATCTATCACTACATCGGGATCGGGCCGAACAAGGAAGTGGATGACGATGAGGAGCAACATGATGAGTAAATCGAAGATGATTGTGCGCACGAAGTTTATCGACCGCGCCTGTCACTGGACGGTGGTTATCTGCTTCTTTCTGGTTTCGCTATCCGGGATCGCGTTCTTTTTCCCGACCTTGCAGTGGCTGACGGAAACCTTCGGCACGCCGCAGATGGGGCGCATCCTGCATCCCTTCTTCGGGGTGGTGATTTTTATCGCCCTGATGTTTATGTTCGTCCGTTTTGTGCACCACAACATCCCCGACCGGCAGGATATTCCGTGGCTGAAGGGCATCGTTGAGGTACTGAAAGGCAACGAGCACAAGGTGGCGCGGGTCGGGAAATATAACGCCGGGCAGAAGATGATGTTCTGGACCATTATGAGCATGATTTTTGTGCTGCTGGTGAGCGGGGTGATTATCTGGCGGCCGTACTTTGCCCACTATTTCCCGATTCAGGTCATTCGCTACGGCTTGCTGATCCACGCGGCGTCGGCGATTGTGCTGATCCACGCCATCCTGATCCATATGTATATGGCGTTCTGTGTGAAAGGGTCGATTAAGGGCATGGTTGAAGGCAAGGTGAGCCGCCGCTGGGCGAAAAAGCACCACCCGCGCTGGTACCGCGATGTCGAACGTCTGGAAGCGAAGCAAGAGAGTTCGCAGGGGATGAAATAGGCCTGCCGCTGAATTGTGGATGGCGCGACCGATGTCGCGCCATTTTTAGCCTTCGCCGCGCATGACCTCCAGCCCCACGCGCTGGCCGTAAGAGAGTTCAAGGGTATTGCCATCCGGATCGGCGAAGAACACGTAGTAGCCTACCGGCTCGCCGAGCTGTTCAGGCTCGCTGCGCAGCACCCCCTCCCGACGCGCCATCGCGGTTTTTTCATCGATCTCCTGCCGCGTCGCGCACGCGACCCCGAGATGGCCGAACGGCCCAAGCGGGGTATCGGTGTGGCTATCCGTCTGCACCAGCACCAGCGCGAACGGGCGGGTGCGGTCGCTCAGCCACGCCACGTGGCGGGCGGAGGGCAGATCGGGCGAACGTCGGTGGATCACCTGCATCGCGGCGTAGCGGCTATAAAAATCGATACTCTTTTGCAGATCGCGAACCATAAAGGCTACGTGGGTAAAACCGCTGTCTACTTCCTGCATAGCGCTGCTCCTGTTTGGTTGTTTTGCTCTGCCGACAACGGTAATACCTCAGGTTAACCTGAGGTAAAGCGCGGATTGTGCCATTTGTGCCCGCCATTACGGGTAGTTGTGGAGAGGCTCCCGCCGGTGCGGGAGTTGCTAGAAGTGTTCCTTGATAAAACGGAAGGGGTATTCGATGGATTTGGCCTTGCCCGTTTTGTGTTTGGGCAATTTAACCGGCTCGATATGCGGGTTCTTGTAGGGGATCTGCGCCAGCAGGTGGGTAATGATATTCAGGCGAACGCGCTTCTTCTCCTCCGAACGGGCGACAAACCACGGCGCCCAGGCGGTATCGGTGGCGGCGAACATCGCGTCCCGGGCGGCGGTGTAGTCGTCCCAGCGGTTAAACGACTTGATGTCCATTGGCGACAGCTTCCAGATTTTGCGTCCGTCGTTGATGCGGTCGCGCAGGCGGCGCTCCTGCTCCTCCGGGGTAACTTCAAGCCAGTATTTCAGCAAGATGATCCCCGATTCCACCATGGCCCGTTCGACCATCGGCGCGCCTTCGAGGAATTTGTCGGTCTGTTCGGGGGTACAAAAGCCCATCACCCGCTCGACGCCGGCGCGGTTGTACCAGCTGCGGTCGAAGATCACTATCTCTCCGGCAGCGGGTAAAAAGGGAATATAGCGCTGATAGTAGAGCTGGCTCTTTTCGCGCTCGGTGGGCGCCGGCAGGGCGACAACCCGAAACACGCGCGGGCTGACCCGCTCGGTGATGGCCTTGATGGTGCCGCCTTTCCCGGCGCCGTCGCGCCCCTCAAACACGATGCAGACCTTCAGCCCCTGGCTGACGACCCACAGCTGCAGCTTGACCAGCTCTACGTGCAGCTTGCGCAGCGCCTTTTGATACTCTTTTTCGCCGAGCGGCTCGGTTTTACCGGCGCGATCGCTGGTCTTGCTCTTTTTCTTGTTTCCCATGGCTCTTCTCCGTCGTCGACAGCGCCGGGTTAAGCGCTCTACTATGAAGTGTAATAACCGCGCCAGCGGGCGGCGGAAAATATTCATTCTCCGCGCCGTCCGTTTATTCAGCGGCTGAGGAGCTGGCCTGCCGCTGTCGAATGTTGCTGATGTTTATCTTCGGCGCTCGTCAACCGGCGGCGCTGCTGCCGGGCGGGGGAATGATGCTGACGTTGGGCTTTGGCTGGAATTCGATTGCGCTGGCCGCCGCGCGCCGCTTCCGGCGCGGCGCCGAAGGTTTAATCCGTAAACGGCTCGCCGAGGGTGAGCATCAGGCGATTGGCCCAGGCGAAAAATGCCGCGGATTGCAGCAGGTCGAGCTGGGCGAGGGTATCTAGCCCCTGGCGTTCAACGGCGGCCAGATGACCGGGGCCGAGCGCCGACGGGGTGACCGAGACCGCGGCGGCAAAATCAATTTCCGCCTGCCAGCGCGCCGACTGGCCGTCGCTGAGATTATCGCCCGGCGTTACCGCCAGCAGGGTTTCCACCGCCGTCTCCTCTTTTGCCAGCTGGGCCGCCTTGCGGGCGTGCACCGACGCGCAATAGATACAGCCGTTAACTTTGCTGGCCACCGTCGCCGCCAGCTCCCTTTCGGCGCGCGGCAGTCCGCCCGGCGTATAGAAAATACCTTTATCGGTTAGCGTGCGCTGCTCCAGCAGCGGCTGGTTGCGGGCCAGCAGGCGAAAGTAGGGCGAGTCGCTGTGGCCATATTTCGCCAGAATGGCCTGTTCGTCCGGGCTGAATTCGTCCAGCGGCCTGGCGGCGATCCACGGCTCCCAGCTCAGCTCATCGCGGGTGAAGCGCACCGGCGCGCGCTTACCGCTGACCGTCTGCGGCGCGGTATGCCAGAAACCGGCAACCACCGGCGTCTCCGCGCTGGCCGCCGGCTTACCGTTGAGCAGCCGCAGTCCGGCGATCAGTCGGCTCTGGAAACTCACAAAGGCGATCAGCTGGGCGAGGGTGACCACCGCCCGCAGGCTCCAGCCGGCGTGGGTTAACGCCTGCAGCGCCGACGGCGTGGCCTCGATCGGGGTAAAGGTCAGCAGGCGGGCAAACCCCAGCGCCGGGATCAGCCGCGGCGAGGTCGGGTCGGCGAGGCCAAATCCGGCGTAGTGGGCGGCGAGGGCGTCGGCCTGGTGCAGCTTGGCCACCTTCGCCGCGACCGCAAAGCGCTCGCTCAGGGGGAAGTCCTCCTCCTGCTGGCCGAACAGCGTTTCATAGCTGCCCTGGGCATGGCGGGTGGCCGCCTCGCGTACCGCGCGGGCCTCGGCCAATGCGGAATCCGGGGCAATATCGGCCAGCTCAGCCAAAATATCCTGACTCAGTATCATGGTGACTCCTTACTGTAGTTGCGGGGCAATATGCTGAGCGATCAGCTCAATGGAACGCAGCGTGTCGCGATGCGCCGGCTCAACGGAGTGGACCTGGAACGAAATATCGGTCACCCGCGCCAGCACGCTATCCTGCGCCAGCGAAGCCTGCACCTGCTCGACATCGCCGACGTGCGCATCCAGCTCGAGAGAGATAATCGGTGACGGTGTCACCAATAAGCTGATGTCCGGCAGCGCGGTGCGCCGCCGCCTGACGACGCAGGCCCGGCTCCGCCACCTGCAGGGCGTACTGCCGGCTGTCGGCAATAAACGCGGTGCGTGAGGCGAGGATCCGCGGCGCAACGCCGGCCGGCAGCGCGTTGAGATAGGCGTCAATAATCGGATTCTGGATGGCGTCCAGCGGCAGCCGCGGCTGGCCGACGGGGCGCGGCTGGGTGCGGGAGAGCATCAGCCCGTGACCGGCCTGGCCCGCGCGGATCGCCCCTTCGGCGGAAAACGTCGCAATCCATATGCGTTCGGCGAGCTGCGGCGCCGGCGGGTAGAGATGGTTATCCGGATGGGCCAGCGAATCGCCGCGCCAGGCGCTGTGGATCAGATGCAGGTGCTCGGCAAACACCTCCGCCCGCCGTTCGCTGGTTAAGCCAAACGGTAAAAAGGAGGTCGCCGTGCCGCCCGAACCAAAGCCCACTTCAAGCCGTCCGTCCGCGAGCAGATCCAGCACCGCCGCGTCTTCGGCGACGCGCAGCGGATTTTCCATCGGCAGGGTAATGATGGCGGTGCCAAGGCGAATACGCTCGGTATGCGCGGCGGCATGGGCGAGAAACACCAGCGGCGACGGCAGGCCGCCCTCATGCTCATGGAAATGGTGCTGCGCAATCCACGCGCTATCGAAGCCAAGACGTTCGGCGTGGCGGATCTGTTCGGTCGCCAGGCGGTAGCGCTCCTTCGGCGCCGCGTCGTCCAGCAGACGGGTGAAAAAGCCCAGACGTTTACGCGTCATGCAACCTCCTTGCTTGAGGTGGAAAAGTGGGGAATAGCGGCGATAAGTTCGCGGGTGTAATCGTGCTGCGGCGCGGCGAACAGGCGGCTAACCTCACCGTGTTCGACTACCTGGCCGGCGCGCAGGACCGTCACGCTGTGGGCGATGCGGCGCACCGTGGCCAGATCGTGGGTAATAAACAGATAGGTCAGCCCCAGTCTGCTGCTGGAGCTGCTGCAGCAGGGCCAGAATTTGCGCCTGCACCGTGACGTCGAGCGCCGAGGTGGCTTCATCCAGCACCAGAATGGTCGGCTCCAGCACCAGCGCGCGGGCAATAGCCACCCGCTGGCGCTGGCCGCCGGAGAGCTCGCGGGCGGTTCGCGCCAGCAGCTCGGGGGCGAGGGCCACCCTGGCGGCAACCGCCTCGACGCGGGCGCGCCGCTGGGGCGGGCTGAGTCGGTCAAAGTTCTTCAGCGGCTCCTCGATAATTTCCTGCAGCGTCTGCCGTGGGTCGAGGGAGGCGAACGGATTTTGATAGACGAACTGAATTTTGCGCCGCAGCTGGCGCTGCGCTTCGCGGCTTAAATGTCCGGCGTTGATGCCGTCAATGGCAATCTCGCCGCTATCGGCGCGCTCAAAGCCGAGCAGGATCCGCGCGAGGGTGGTTTTCCCTGAACCGGATTCGCCGACCAGCGCGTGGGTGCTGCCGCGCCGCACCGCAAAGCTCACGCTATCCAGCGCCTGCAGATACGAATGGCCCAGCGAAAAGCGCTTGCTGACGCCTTCGAGACGAATGGCCGGCGTCGCCAGCCCGCGTCCGCCCGTCGGGGCGATAGTCAGGTTTTGCCCCTGCAGGTCGCTGAGCAGCTGGCGGGTGTAGGCGTGCTGCGGGGCGCGGATCACCTCGGCCGTCGCGCCGTGCTCCTGAATGTCGCCGTGGCGAAACACCAGCAGGCGGTCGGCGCGCTGTGCCGCCAGCGCCAGATCGTGGGTGACGAACAGCACCGCGGTGCCGGATTCCCGGCGCAGGGTATCGAGCAGATCGAGAATGCGCTTTTGTACCGTGACGTCGAGGGCGCTGGTGGGCTCGTCGGCAATGATTAAATCGGGCTTCAGGGCGATGGCTATGGCGATCAGCACCCGCTGCTTCATGCCGCCGGAGAGCTGGTGCGGGTACTGGTTAAAGCGCTGTTCGGGATGGCTCAGGCCGACTTTCTCCAGCAGCGCCAGCACCTGATTCTTGCGCTCGGCGGCGCTGTGCTTTTGATGCAGGCGCAGGATCTCTCCGACCTGTGCGCCGATGGTCTGCACCGGGTTCAGCGAGTTGCCGGGATCCTGGGGCACCAGGCTGATGCGCGCGCCGCGCAGGCTATCGAGCCGCTTTGCCGACCAGCCGCTGATATCCTCGGCGTTAATGACGATCCGTCCGCCGTCGCGGCGAGCGTTATCCGCCAGCAGGCCGATAATCGCCTGGGCGGTGGTGCTCTTGCCGGAGCCGGACTCGCCGACAAACGCCAGCATTTCGCCGCGCCTGATGCTAAAGCTGATGCCATGCACCACCTCGCGCCACTGCTGCCCGCTACGGTAGCTGATGCGCAGGTTTTCGACGCTTAATACGTTCATGCGCGTTCTCCGCTAAATTGACGGCTGATGCGGTTGGCGGCGAGCACTACCGCCACTACCGCCACGCCGGGGAAGGTGGTCAGCCACCAGGCGGTTGCAAGATAGTTGCGCCCTTCGGCAATCAGCAGCCCCCATTCCGGGACCGGGGGCGGAGTGCCGTAGCCGAGGAAGCTCAGGGTGGAGAGCGCGAGGATCGCCTGGCCGAACTGCAGGGTGGCGAAGGCCAGCACCGCGGTCAGCGAATTCGGCAGAATATGCCGCCAGAAGACGGCGAAGAAGGTCCCGCCGCTGCCGTAAGCCGCCTCGACGTAATCGCTATGGCGTACGCGAACCACCTCCGCCCGCGCCAGGCGGGCAAAGCTGGCAATCGCCGCGACGCCAACCGCCACCGCGGCGTTGACGGTGCCGAAGCCGAGGAGAATGATCACCGTCAGCGACAGCAGCAGCGAAGGGATCGCCAGCAGAACGTCAACCAGCCGCATCACCACCGACTCCACGCGTCCGGCGGCGGCCCCGGCAAGGGTGCCGAGCGCGCTGCCGACGATCAGCCCGATGGCCACCGCCGCCAGCGCCGCGCTGAGGGAGTGCGCGGCGCCGTAAACAATCCGCGCCCACAGGTCGCGACCCAGCTGGTCGGTACCGAGCCAGTGCCCGGCCTGCGGCGCCAGGCGCTGGGCGCCGGGTATCCCTTCCAGCGGATTCCAGGAGGTAAAAAGCTGCGGCGCGACGGCCAGCAGCGCGGCGGTAACGATCGTCGCCCAGGCCAGCCACAGCCCCGGCTGCAGGCGCAGGCTGCGCCAGCTTGACGTCCGGCGGCGAGCGGCTATCGCGTAGTCGACCAGGCTCATGCAGCACCTCCGGCAAGCGGTTTCAAACGCGGGTCGAACAGCGGCATCAGCAGATCGACCAGCAGGTTAATCAGCACGAAGCCGAGGGCCGAGATCATCACCACCGCCTGCAGCACGGCGATATCCTGATTATTCACCGCCTGCTGGGTTAGCTGCCCGAGGCCGCCGCGGCCAAATACGGTTTCGGTAATCAGCGCCCCGGCAATCAGTTCGCCGAGCAGCAGGCCGGCGATGTTCAGTACCGGCAGCAGGGCGTTACCGATGACGTGCCGCCACAGCACGCCGGTTTCGCTCATCCCTTTGGCCCGGGCGACGGCAACAAAGGGCTGCGCGGCAACCTGGTCCATGCTGCGCAGCAGAATCTGCGCCAGCGGCGCGGAGATCGGCACCGCCACGGCAATAATCGGCAGAATCAGCCCCTGTAGCGGGCTGGGGTTGATCACCGGGATCCAGCGCAGCTGGAAGGAGAACAGCTGAATCAGGGCGATGCCGAGCCAGAAGGTGGGCAGGGAGATAAACAGCACCGGCAGCGATTGCAGGGCGTTGCTCAGCCAACGTAGTTCCGGCAGCCGCGCGGCGAAGGCGAGGGTAAACGCCAGCGCGATCGCCGCGATAAAGGCCGGAAACGCGAGGCTCAGGGTTTGCGAAAGATTGCTGGCGAGCAGGGCGTTGACCGCGATCCCCGCCTGCAGCGAGTAGCCAAAATCTCCGCGCAGCATCGCCAGCAGGCTGTGCACATACTGTCGCCACAGCGGGCTATCGGCGCCGTAGGCGAGGCGCATTTCGGCAATTTGCGCCGGGCTGAGGCCAAGATCCGGATTCTGGAACTTGATCAGCACCGCATCGCCCGGTAGAACCTGCAGCAGCACGAAGGAGAGAGTGAACGCCGCCCACAGCACCAGTAACCCCTGGCCTAGCCGGCTTAGAAGATAGCGGCTCATCGTCGGCTCCTTAACGCTTGTCGAGCCACGCGCCGTAGAACGACGGGCGGCCAACCGCTTCAAAACTGACGCCTTTCACCCATTTCGCCCCGGCAAACACCTGCGGCTCTTCAAAGATCGGGATCACGTAGGCGTTATCCAGCAGATAGCGCTGGGCGTCGCCGGTGAGCTGCAGGCGCTTTTGCGCATCAACTTCGGCGGAGATGGCGGTGAGCAGGGCGTTGAGCTTATCGTCGCGGAAGCTCTGCACCTTGTCGCTGGAGCCGCCTTTTTGCAGCAGAGCATCGCGGTTGCCGGGGAAGAACATGCTTTTCACCACGTCCGGGTCGGCGCGACCGACCTCGGAAACGGTGAGCGGCGTTTTCAGCGGATCGAGATTATCGAGGGTCCGGCTGCCGGCGTCTCCGGCCTTGACGCTGAGCGCCACGCCGACCTGCCGCCACTGTTGAGCAACCAGCTGCAGCACCTCTTTATTTTGCGGCTGCGGCAGCGATTCGTAGACCGTCAGCGCCAGCCGCTGGCCATCTTTGGCCCGAATACCGTCGGCGGCCGTCTTCCAGCCCGCTTCGTCCAGCAGGGCGTTGGCCTTCGTCGGGTCGAAGGTTAGCCTGTCGCTGAGGTTGACATAGCCCGCCGCCGAGCTGGCGATGGCCGAGGTGGCCTGCGGGTAGTTGGCGGAAAACAGCGTCTCGACGACCTGCTTCGCGTTGGTGGCATGCAGCAGCGCCTGGCGAACGCGCAGATCGGAAATCAGCGGATTATCAGGACGGAAGCTCAGGCTATCGTTTACTCCGCGAGTCGGCGCGGCGTAGATCGTAAAGCCCTGGTCGGTGGCCTGCTTTTCATCGTAGGCCTGAACCTGGCGGATAAAGTCGGCCTGGCCCGCCAGCAGCGCGCCGATGCGCACGCTATCTTCCGGGGTGACGATAAAGGTAATGCCGTCGAGGTTCGCCGGCCCCTGCTGCGGCAGGTTTTTCGGCCCCCAGCGGTAATCTTTGCGGGCTACCAGCGTTAGCTCGCGGCCCGGTTTTTCATCTTTAACGCTGAACGGGCCGGAGCCGATAATATTACGCGCATCGCCGAGCTCTTCGAAGTTGCGCTGCAGCGTGCTAAGCGACACCAGCCCGGAGCCGATGGTCGCCGTGCCCTGCAGGAAGCCGGGGGAGGGCTTTTTGAAATAGAACTTTACCGTCAGCGGGTCGATGACCTCGCTACGATCGTAGTTGTTGATCACCTCCGAGACCGGCAGGCGGTGGGCCTTATCCCCCAGTCCGTAGGTATCGAAGTTTTTCGCGACCGCGTTGGCGTCCAGCGGGGTGCCGTCGGAGAAGGTGACGCCGGGACGCAGCCTGAAGGTATATTCGGTTTTGTCGGCGTTAGTGCTCCAGCTCTCGGCGATCCACGGCTCGACCGCTAAGGTTTTGGGGTTCTGCCAGGTCAGCTTATCGGTGATCTGGTTGAGGATCCCGCCGTTAGGATAGAAGCCCCCGGCGGGGGGATAAAGGTTGGTGTGCGGCTGCTGCTCAAGATAAATCAGGGTGCCGCCTGCCTTTAACCGGCGTATCGGCGGCCCAGGCTGAAAAGGCGCCTGATAAAAAGAGTGCTGCCAGCGCGGGCAGGCGAAAACGGCTTTGCATGGTGAATTCCTTTGTTATCTATTGTGTTGTCATCATCGGGCGCGGCTATTGACAAAGGAACAAAGGAATTGCGCTAAGCATGTGCATAAAAAGCATTAATACCTGGGATAATTCAAACTACGCCTGCGTTGACGGCAGTCACTAACTTGAGGAATTCTCTCGTGGCACGCCCTGGCGCCGGGTTAATTTTTTTTCGGCTGGCACTAATCTCATAATGTGATAAAAAGATTGAGATGATACTTAAGGTTGATAAATTAATGGCTGACAAATGAATGTCGCTACAAGAGAAAAGGGTAATGCTGAAATATTTACTGGGGCTGGCGGTGTTAGTATTGACCGGCTGCACCGCGGCGCCGAATTTACCGCCGACCGATACTATAACGAAAGTTAAGCCGATCTCGGCCGGTATTATTGCGGTGTCCAATAAATACACCTATCGGTTTTATCGGGACGGCGCCCCGCAGGAGTATCAGCGCTATAACACCTTCTACCAGCCTTTTAATAAAGTCGCCGCGGGGGTGCGGGTAAACTTTGCGGTTAAACAACATGAGGTGGTGGCGGAATATCTGGTGGTGCTCGATAAGCGTAAACTGGACGCGGCGCAGCAGACGATATTAACCAATGAATATAAAGCGACGGCGCTGGATAGTGAACATCTCGGCGTGTTGTTTAAGGCGAGCGGCTACTGGACGGCGGGGAATCCAAACGAGCTTGAAGAGTCCTGGCGACTCGCCAGCCCGGTGGTGGTGTCGATCAACGATCGGACGCAAACTCTTTCTACCCTCGGAACCATCGCGCTGATCCCGCTGGTGCCGCTGTTCCCGCTGTACATGATGTACGGCTGCGCGACCGGGCCGTGCGTTTAGCGTGAATTTACGCCTCTCCTCGTTTGGCGAGAAGCGTAAATTCAGCAGCGCTGCATGTTGCAGGGGCGCAGCGTTTTTTCCATTACAGTGACCTGATGATCGCGAGTGACAACGGCTGCTCTCATGTTTTCTCCTTGATATAAAGGACAAATTACGTCGCGTTCTCTATGAATAACCCTTACTAAGGGTTAATCTTCATACCGTTTAATGCATATTTACTAGTTAAATATGCCGTGTAAATATTGGCCTATAGCAAAAATATCGTTATTTTGGCAATGTTATGGCTGTTAATATTTATGACATCAATTGGTCATACTCCTTTCATGGCCCAGCGGCAGGCTGTTAGCGGACAATTTCCTATAACAACAGAGTGATACCCAATGCATCTGGTAAAAAACATCCTCGCCGCAACGCTGCTCTTCTCCGCCGCCGCTCAGGCCGATAACGTGCTGGATTTCCCGCAGCCGGAAAACAATCCGGAAGAATTTTATGCGGTTACCGAAATTCCGACCGGCGGCATTATCAAATATGAAACCGACGCCAAAACCGGGTTTATCATCGCCGATCGTTTCCAGTCGATGCCGGTGGCCTACCCGGCCAACTACGGCTCGCTGACCCAGTCGCTGGCCGGCGATGGCGATCCGCTTGATGTCGTGTTCTATACCCGCGCGCCGATGGCGCCCGGCACCTTGATTAAGCTGCGGGCGATTGGCGTGCTGAAGATGATCGATGGCGGTGAGAAGGACGATAAAATCATCGCCGTGCCGGCCAGCAAAATTGACCCGACCTATGACGATATCAAGAACATCAGCGATCTGCCGAAAATTGAGCAGGAGCGTCTGCAGGCCTTCTTCCGGGTCTATAAGCAGCTGCCGGATGGCCGCAAAAAGGTCGAACTGAACGGTTTTAACGATGCCGAGACGGCGAAACAGGAAATTAAACAGGCATGGGATGCCTGGAAAGCGAAAAAGCCGCAGTAACCAGCTAAAGGAAGCCCGGCCCGGGCTTGACGCCGCGGGCCGGGCGGGTTTGCGTCTAACTCAGTTTGGCATTGATGTCTGCGATCTCCTTACGCCACTGCGCCTGCTGCTGCGGTTTTTGATGCTTCGGCTTGCGCGCCATATCTTCAGCCAGGCGCCGTTCGAGGCTAATCAGCCGTTCCAGCAGCGCATCGCTCTCCTCTACGCGCATCACCGCCTCCGGCGCCCGCGTCGGCCGTTCGCAATGGCCGGTAACGTTACGTAGCCGGGCATAGACCTCGTCCACATCGTGCCATTCGCTAAGGCCCTGGTCGTCGATAAGCCAGAAGCGGTTACAGCTGCTGGCGATCAGTCTGACGGTCATGGCTCACCAGCAGCAGGCCGCCGGGATAGTCGCGCAGCGTAGCCGCCAGCGCCTCTTTGCCTTCCATATCAAGATGGTTGGTGGGCTCATCTAACAGCAGCAGGCTATAGCGCGCCAGCGACAGACCGACAAACAGCAGCCGGGAGCGTTCGCCTCCGCTCAGAGTGCTGACCTTCTGACCGTGACGGGCCCAGCCGAAGCCGGCGGAAATCAGCGCGCGTTTCCGCGCCTCCGGCCCCGGAGCGAAGGCTTCAAGCGCCTCCAGCAGGCTGTGATTATCGTCCAGCTGCTGCAGCGTCTGGTCATAGTAGCCCGGATTAAGGCGGGGATGCAGACGTAGCCCGGCGTCCGGTGCCGGCTGCTGCAGCTGTCGCCACAGCAGGCGCAGCAGCGACGATTTTCCGCCGCCGTTGTGCCCCATGATGGCGACCCGATCGCCGCTTTTCAGCCGCGCCAGCCCGGTGGTGAACAGGGGAGGCAGCCCCGGCGCCGGCGGCACCGGCAGTCCTTCCATCTCCAGCAATCGGTCGGCCTGCACCGCGTCGCCGTGCAGCGCCAGACTCCACGGCGTTCCTGCGGTCACGCTGGTTTGGCTCTCCTGCAGACGCAGCACCTGTTTTTCCATCTGTTTGGCTTTGCGCGCGAGATCTTCGTTGTCATAGACCTGTCCCCAGGTGGCCAGGCGCCTGGCGCTGGCGGTGACGCGGTCGATCTCCTTTTGCTCGGCCTTATGGCGCAGGGCGTCGCTTTCATCCTGCTCCTGCAGCGCCCGGCGAGCCGCGCTGCAGGGGAGAGAGAAGGCGTGCAGGGCGTTGTCGCGGAGGATCCAACTGGTATTAGTTACAGCATCCAGTAAGAGGTTGTCGTGCGACACCACCACGAAGCTCCCCTGCCAGGTTTGCAGGAAGCTTTCCAGCCACAGCAGGGTCGGCAGATCGAGATGGTTGCCGGGCTCGTCAAGCAGCAGCAGGTCAGGCTGCTGGATCAGAGCCCGCGCCAGCAGCAGACGGGTGTGCTGACCGCCGCTGAGGGTGGCCGCCTGCTGCCCAAAGCTGCCGGCGTCAAAGCCCATTTCCGCCAGCAGACGCTCCGCCTGCCAGCGATGGTTTTCCCGATCCGCCGCGGGTAGGCGAGCCAGTACCGCCTGCACCAGCGATTGCGCCAATAGCGCCTGCGGCAGATGCTGCTCCACCCTGGCCATCAGGCAGTGGTTAGCCAGCGCCACCTGGCCGGAGTTGGGCGTAAGCGTGCCGTCGAGTACCTGCAGTAGGGTACTTTTCCCGCAGCCGTTGTAGCCCATCAGGCCAATGCGGTCGCCTTTTTTGAGGGTAAAGGAGAGATCGTTGAATAACGGGTCAAACGGCGTTTCAACGTACAGAGATTGTGCGGTTAAGAGTGTGCTCATTGTGACTTACTCAAGAGTTACAGGCATGAGAATGCCTCGTCAAACATCGCTGACGATAACCCGGTAAGCCCGAGGGAAGGGGACTAAGGTTTGGTTTCTTCGCTCAAGCTAAAGTTATCGCAGCACGATACCGATAACGCTTGAGGGGGTACGATCGCCAAATGTATGTGAAAAATTAAACATTTCACAGTACGGCATGGGATCCTCCTTTTTTATTCAGTTAGTTGATGGGTGCAGGCAGTGTAGGGGGAGAACGCGGATTTAGCCAGCGGCTAAAAATGGGGGGATGGGACAAAAAAGCGGGCCCGTTGAGGCCCGCCGCGTTTGCCGTGATTCAGATGGCTTGTGCCGACGAATCGCGCTTAAATCGACGTCCGGCGGTAGTTGCGATACTCCGGCTGCCAGAAGTTATCGTTTATCGACTGGAGCAGCGCCTCAGCGGAGGTTTTCACCGCCACGCCCTGCTCCTGGGCGACTTTACCTACCGCAAAGGCGATGGCGCGCGACACGGTCTGAATATCCTTCAGCTCCGGCAGCACCGGGCCTTCGCCGTTGTTCACCAGCGGCGAGTGCTTCGCCAACGTTTCGCTGGCGGCCATCAGCATATCATCGGTGACCCGCGAGGCGCCGGAGGCGATCACTCCGAGACCAATTCCGGGGAAGATGTAGGAGTTATTGCACTGGGCAATCACGTACTGCTTGCCTTTCAGCGTCACCGGCGCAAACGGGCTGCCGGTGGCGACCAGCGCTTCGCCGTCGGTCCAGCCTGAGAATGTTCTGCGGCGTCGCTTCCACCCGGGAAGTGGGATTCGACAGCGGCATCACGATCGGCCGCGGGCAGTGCTTATGCATCTCGCGAATAATCTCTTCGGTGAATAGCCCCGGCTGGCCGGAAACGCCGATCAGAATGTCGGGCTTGACGTTGCGCACCACGTCCAGCAGAGAGAGGACGTCGCTGGTGGTATCCCACTGCTGCAGGTTGTCCCGCTTCTGTACCAGCTTGCTCTGGAACGGCAGCAGGTTCGGCATCGCGTCGGTCAGCAGGCCGAAGCGATCGACCATAAAGACGCGCTGGCGTGCGGCTTCCTCGCTGAGGCCTTCGCGCTGGATCTGGGCGACGATCTGCTCGGCGATCCCGCAGCCGGCGGAACCGGCGCCGAGGAAGACAATTTTCTGTTCGCTCAGCTGGCTGCCGGCGCCGCGGCTGGCGGCGATCAGCGTACCCACGGTGACCGAAGCGGTGCCCTGGATATCATCGTTGAACGAGCAGATTTCATTCCGGTAGCGGTTAAGCAGCGGCATGGCGTTCTTCTGCGCAAAATCTTCAAACTGCAGCAGCACGTCCGGCCAGCGATGCTTAATAGCCTGGATAACGTCATCAACGAACTGATAGTACTCGTCATCGGTAATGCGCGGGTGACGCCAGCCCATATACAGCGGGTCGTCGAGCAGCTGCTGATTGTTGGTTCCGACGTCCAGCACCACCGGCAGGGTATAGGCCGGGCTGATGCCGCCGCAGGTGGTGTACAGCGACAGCTTCCCGATAGGGATCCCCATCCCGCCGATGCCCTGGTCGCCGAGGCCGAGGATTCGCTCGCCGTCGGTGACCACGATCACCTTAACGTTGTGGTTAGGCACGTTTTGCAGGATATCGTCGAGGTTATGTCGGTTCTGGTAGGAGATAAATACGCCCCGGGCGCGACGGTAGATCTCGGAGAAGCGTTCGCAGGCGGCGCCGACCGTTGGGGTATAGATAACCGGCATCATCTCTTCAAGATGGTTGCCAATCAGGCGATAAAAGAGCGTTTCGTTGGTGTCCTGGATGTTGCGCAGGTAAATGTGCTTATCGATCTCGGTTTTGAACCCCTGATACTGGATCCACGCGCGCTCGGCCTGCTCTTCGATGGTTTCGACAACTTCCGGCAGCAGGCCCAGCAGGTTGAAGCTGCTGCGCTCTTCGCTACTGAAGGCGCTACCTTTATTGAGAAGCGGAAACTCAAGCAGGACGGGACCCGCGTAGGGGATGTACAGGGAACGGTTTTTTTTATGGGTGAATTGCATCGCACTAACTCCTTGATAATCGCTTCAGGCCCGGCGCGGCGATAGACGAGCGGGCTGGCGGGGAATGCTGCGGGCAGAGTATAGAGCAGTTGCTGTCAAAGAGGGGAGATAGTGCTAAAAAAACACCATCCTGGCAAAAGGACGGTGTTTTTATCATCACTCAGTCGAGAAATTAGCCGGCGCGGCGTTTGCGTCCGGTGGCATGCGCGTGGTTGATGGTGGTTTCCACATCGCCGTCCAGCACCACTTTTTTCTGCTGGGACAGCTTATAGTTCAGACCGAGAAGATGACGTGCCTGATGGTTCGATTTCATTCTTACTCCTTAATCCACTTCTGTTTCAAGGACAAGCCCGGCGAAACCGGACGAAATGTAACCCTAACGGCGGCCCGTTAACCGAACCGCGCTATCTATGGTGGGCTATATTTTCACCAATGGCAACCTCGCCTTCGCGGATTAGGAGCAGTCTGCGCCTACCACTTCATCTCGCCGGTGTTTACCTTCGCGCTCAGCTCCAGCGAGCTCTCTTCCGCCAGCTTCGGCCAGCGCTGCTTCATCTCTTTAATCACGCCGGCTGAATCTTTATGGTTCTTCAGCGCCTGCTCAAACTGCTGCAGATAGTCGCGGGTAAAGAGGATCGCGCGGTCGCCCGCCGGCGGCGTGCCGAGATAGTGCCCCGGAATTACCTGCTGCGGGCGCAGTGCGGCCATATCGTCGAGGGTTTTGCGCCACTGCAGGCGGCTTTCGGCGGTCTGGGTATCGGCGGTCCAGACGTGCATGTCCCAGGCGACGCCGGTCCCGCCCAGAATGGCCTTGTTACCCGGGATCCACACGAAGGCGGCGTAGCCGTTCGGCTCGCGGATTTCGACCTTCTCGCCGTCGATGGTAAAGGTGCTGGATTCAATGACCTGCGGAGCATAGACCTGCTGCGGGGCGCCGTCTTTCATCTGCGGGCCCCAGTAGGCCAGCTTCGCGGCCTTGGTGGCGTTAATGTGATTCACCACTTCCTGCGTGGCAACGATTTTTGCCTGCGGGAAGGCTTTAACCAGCGGTTCAAGGCCGAAGTAGAAATCCGGGTCGCCGGAGGTGATCACAATTCGGCTCAGCGGCTTGCCGTTTTTGCGGATCATCTCAACCAGCTTCTCGCCGTCCTTGACGCTGAACTGGGCGTCAAACAGCACCGCTTCGTGAGGGCCGGAGGCCAGCGTTGAGTTGACGGCGAAAATCCCTTTATCCTGCGGGTTGTAGGTTTGCAGCTGCAGCGGCGCGGCGAAGGCGGCGCTGCTGAACAGGGCGGTGGCGATGGCAAGGGTCGATAGTTTCATCATGGTTTTCTCAAGGTCGGGTGAATAACGCTATTTTACGCATTTCCCGATTTGCGAAAATTCCTGAAAAAAGAGATGCTGAGTTTCATAAAACGAGCAGATGGACACAACGTATGGATCGCATTATCGCCGCCAGGGTATATATCCGCATTTGCGAGCTGGGCAGCCTCAGCGCCGCGGCGCGGGCGCTGGGCATGTCGCGGCCGATGGTCAGCCGCTATCTGGAGCAGATGGAGCACTGGGCCGGCAGCCGCCTGATCCACCGCTCCACGCGCCGGCTAACGCTTACCGCCGCCGGGGAGAAGGTGCTGCAAAAAACGCGCAGCCTGACGCAGCTATCGGACGAAATTGCCGGGCAGACCGAGCGGGCGGTGCCCAGCGGTACGCTGCGGGTGGCCTGCGCCCACTTTACCGCCATGCAGCTCATTTCCCCGCTGCTGCCGGATTTTCTTGCCCGCTATCCGCAACTGCGGCTTGAGCTGGATATCAACAACCATCCGGTCAGCCTGATCGGCGAACGCATCGACGTGGCAATCCGCATCACCGATAACCCGGAGCCGGGAGCCATCGCCCGCCGGCTGGGGGTCTGCCGGTCGGTGCTCTGCGCCTCGCCGCGCTGGCTGCAGCTGAACGGGCAGCCGCAGACGCCTGACGACCTGAGCCGGCACAACTGCCTGCATTACAGCCATTTCGCCACTCAGACCTGGCAGTTTATCTCGCCTGAAGGGGAGAGCGCGGCGGTGGCGGTATCGGGAAATTTAAGCGCCGGGATCTCCTCCCTGCTGCTGGAGGCGGCGGTGGCCGGCTGCGGTATCGCCATGCTCCCCGAGCTGGAGGCCCAGCGCGCGCTGAGCAGCGGGGTGCTGAAGCCAATCCTGCCGGGCTGGACGCCGAAGCCGCTGAGCGTTTTCGGTCTCTATCTCTCACGCGACTACCAGCCCAGCGCGCTGCCGCTGTTTCTCGACGACATTCAGCAGCGGCTGAACGGATAGCTTCCGCTGAAATCTTAACTACAGGAACGATGATGATACTCAGACCGATGCAGGAGGCCGACTATGCGGCTTGGCTCGCCTACTTTATCCCCGATTATGCCGCTGAAATTGCGGATAACTACGGACTTTCCGCTCAGGACGCCCGCGCTCAGGCGCAGCAGGAGGTCGCCGAGAGTCTCCCCGACGGCGCGAGCACGCCGGGCCAGGTGTTACTCTGCCTGATTGAACGCGTCGGCGATGCCGAGCGGCACGTAGGCTACCTGTGGTATAAGCCGGACGCCAAAATGCGTTCCGTCTTTATTTGCGACTTTTATATTCACGCCGCGAGTCAGGGGAAGGGGCTGGGCAAGCAGGCGATGGCGGCGCTGGAAAACGATCTCAGACAGCAGGGCTTCGTGCAGATAAAGCTGCGGGTCGCCGGAGATAACGCGCGCGCTCGCCGCCTGTACGAGGCCAGTGGCTTTGGGGTCACCGGCGTCAATATGAGTAAGAATATCGCCGCCGGGTAGCGGGACAAAATGACGCAGGCCGAATCCGCCATCCGCTCCTATACTTACTCCTTTAACGTCAAAAAAGGAGCGAATCCATGGCAATTCATAAGAAAGGTCAAGCGCACTGGGAAGGGGATCTGAAAAGCGGTAAAGGAACCGTCTCAACGGAGAGCGGGGCGCTGAACCAGCAACCTTATGGCTTCAACACCCGCTTTGAAGGCGTCAAGGGCACCAACCCGGAAGAGCTTATCGGCGCGGCCCATGCGGCCTGCTTCTCAATGGCGCTCTCGCTGATGCTCGGTGAAGAAGGGTATACGCCAACCTCGATTGATACGGTCGCCGTCGTGACCCTCGATAAATCCGCCGGCGGCTTCGCCATTACCAAAGTGGCGCTCCAGAGCCAGATCGTCCTGCCGGGTATTGCCGATGCGGCGTTCGAAAGCATCATTCACAAAGCGAAAGCCGGCTGCCCGGTTTCACAGGTGCTTAATGCCGAAGTGAGCCTGGATTATCAGCTCAATCCGTAAACGCGCTTCCCGCCACAGCGTGCCCGCGAGCTGCGGGCACCGCGCATTTTGCCTAAAAGCCGCTGCCGGCAAATGAGTCCGTCGTCGAATAGTGGTATGTTTTGCCTGTTACGCAATGGAACAGGCACAGCAATGACCAGCATACGCGGCATGATTGAAGCGCAGGTATTGGGTTTAACCGGCATGGCGCTGAAAGAGATTGATTTTGAACACCCGCCCGGCGAGCCTGGGCTATTTGGCCCGCACTCGGCTATCTGGCCGGTGCACGGCGACTTTACCTCAATGCTCTGCGGCGGCATCAGCGCGCTGCTGCTGCAGATGCTCCACCCGCTGGCGCTGGCCGGCGTCTGGGATCACTCTAACTTCCGCGAAGATATCTTTGGCCGCCTGCGGCGCACCAGCCAGTTCATTTCTGCGACCACCTTTGGCACCACCGCCGACGCCGAGCGGCTGATCGCCAGGATCAGGGCGATTCATCTGCAGGTGCGCGGGCAGGATCGGGACGGCACGCCGTACGAAGCCAGCGATCCGGCGCTATTAACCTGGGTACACGTTGCCGAGTGCAGCAGCTTTATGGCCTCGCATTTGCGCTACCGGCGAACGGTGGTGAGCGAAGCGCGCCAGACGCAGTATTTCGCCGAGGCCGCAGAGATTGCCCGCCGCCTCGGCGCGCGGGATATTCCCGTCACGCCGCGGCAGGTGGCGGAGTATCTGCAGGATATGCGTCCGCGCCTGCGCTGCGACGAACGCACTCAGGAGGTCGCCCGGGTGCTATTTGCCACCCGCCTGCCCGGACGGCTGAGCCAGCCAGTGGGACAGTTGATGATGCGCGCGGGAGTCGATCTGCTGCCGCCCTGGGCGCAGGAGATGCTCTCCCTCAGGATGGGGCGCCTGCAGCGGCACTCCACCCAGCTGGCGGTGCACGGCATTGCCCGCGTGCTGCGCGCCTCGGTGCGTAACGGCGCCTGGCACTGCGCGATGCGCCGGATGAACGGCGGCGTTTTGTAAACCGGCAATCATTAACCCGATTAATATAGTGGTTATCGGCGCCGCGGTTTTATTATTGCCCGGAGCCGGGACCGCATATTGCCGGGTAAATAAAAAGAGACCATAATCAGCCGGCCATTAATCCATCGCTGGTGCGTGGTAGATAATTAACGCCTTGTCGTGTTAGTGCTCAATAAAATAAGCCAGTGGCGTAATAGATAATATTAAGCCATGCTCAATGGCATTCATCAGGAAGTAGTACAATGATTATCCGACCAGAACAACACTGGTTCCTCCGTCTGTTTGACTGGCACGGCTCGGTGCTGTCAAAAATCGTTTTTCGCCTGCTGCTCAACGTGCTGATGTCGATTATCGCGATTATTAGCTATCAGTGGTACGAGCAGTTGGGGATCCATTTAACCGTCGCCCCGTTTAGCCTGCTGGGCATCGCCATCGCGATTTTTCTCGGCTTTCGCAATAGCGCCGGCTACAACCGCTTCGTCGAGGCGCGCAACCTGTGGGGAACGGTATTAATTGCCGAGCGCACGCTGCTGCGCCAGCCTGAAAAATATTCTGCCCGCCGCCGCCGAAACGCATAAAAAAATAGCCAGCTACCTGATTGCCTTTAGCTGGAGCCTGAAGCATCAGCTGCGCAAAACCGATCCCGACGCCGATCTGTATCGCCTGCTGCCGCGCGACGTGGTGGCGGAAATTATCGCCAGCTCTATGCCGACTAACCGGATTTTACTGCTGGTGGGAAATGAGTTGGGCCAGCTGCGCGCAGCGGGGCAGGTTAGCGATATTACCTACGGCCTGATGGATAATAAGCTCGATGAGCTGGCGCACGTGCTGGGCGGCTGCGAACGTATAGCGACGACGCCGGTGCCTTTTGCCTACACCCTGATTTTACAGCGTACCGTCTATCTGTTCTGCACGCTGCTGCCGTTTGCGCTGGTTGGCGATTTGCACTATATGACGCCATTTGTCTCGGTCTTTATCTCCTACACCTTTTTGTCATGGGATTCGCTGGCGGAGGAGCTGGAGGATCCGTTCGGCGTCGCCGCCAACGATCTGCCGCTCAACGCGATGTGCAACACCATCGAGCGCAATCTGCTGGATATGACCGGACAGCATCCGCTGCCGGAAAAAGTTCAGCCCGACCGCTACTACAACCTGACCTGATCCCCGCCGCGCTGCTAATGTTAAATAAGTTAAATCTAATGCGTGATAGATAACATTGATTATACAGCTTCGGCCTCGATTGTTATTCTTTCGTTAACAAAACCCTCGCCGGCGGCGGCTATTAACCGCACGTCGGCGAGCGGCCACAAAAACGGTGCCGATCGATCTGCGATGGCGGTCTGCCGCACGCATTGACCTGCCTGGCGACGGTGCATTCAGGAGCTAGCATGAACAAGAAAAGACGCGCAGTGCCGGGGGTTTATCCCTATGACGGCCCGGCCGGCGGCTGGGGCGCGCTGAAAGCCACCGCCATCGCCGTTCGCACCCAGATGGATGCCCTCGATGCCCCCGCGACGCTGCTGCGCACCAACCAGCCGGACGGTTTTGACTGCCCGGGCTGTGCATGGCCGGATAAAGAACACAAATCGACCTTCCAGTTTTGCGAGAATGGCGCCAAGGCGGTGACCTGGGAAGCGACCAGCAAACGCGTCACCGCCGAATTTCTGGCGGCCAATACGGTAAGCTCGCTGCTGGAGAAAAGCGATTTTGAGCTCGAGGGCTACGGTCGCCTGACCGATCCGCTGGTCTACGACCGCGTCAGCGACACCCTGCGCCCGGTCTCCTGGGAGAGCGCCTTTGCGCGAATCGGCGAGATTGTCAGCCGCACGCGGCCGGAAGAGGTTGAATTCTACACCTCCGGACGCGCTTCCAACGAGGCTGCCTGGATGTTTCAGCTGTTCGCTCGCGAGCTGGGCACCAACAACTTCCCGGACTGTTCCAATATGTGCCACGAGGCAACCAGCGTCGGGCTGCCGCAGTCCATTGGCATTGGGAAAGGGACGGTTTCGCTGGATGATTTTGACAAAACCGAGCTGGTCATCTCCATCGGTCACAACCCGGGAACCAACCACCCGCGGATGATGGGAACCCTGCACGAGCTGTCGCGGCGCGGCGTGCCGATTATTGTCCTCAACCCGCTAAAAGAGCGGGCGCTGGAGCGTTTTGCCGACCCGCAGAACGTGATCGAAATGGCGACCTATCGTTCAACCAACATCGCCTCGACCTATTTCCAGGTCAAGGCCGGCGGCGACGCCGCGGCGCTGAAGGGGATTGCCAAAGCGCTGCTGCAGATGGATGACGATCTGGATAATGTCCTCGACAGCGCGTTTATTGCCGAACATACGCAGAACTTTCCGGCTTTTGCCGAAGACCTGCGCCTGACCCGCTGGCACGACATCGAGCGCGAGTCGGGTTTGACCCGCGACGACCTGCAGCGCGTTGCCGCGGCCTATGCCAAATCCAACGCCACCATCGTCACCTACGGCATGGGGATCACCCAGCATAACAAGGGCACCTCCAACGTGCGCCTGATCGCCGACCTGCTGCTGATGCGCGGCAATATCGGCAAGCCGGGAGCCGGGATCTGTCCGCTGCGCGGGCACTCCAACGTGCAGGGCAACCGCACCGTCGGGATTACCGAGAAGCCGAGCGCCAGCTTCCTCGCCAATCTGCAGCGAGAGTTTGGCTTTGTGCCGCCGCAGGCGCATGGCCACGACGCGGTGAAAGCGCTGGAGGCGATGATTGCCGGGGAATCGAAGGTGCTGCTCTGTCTGGGCGGCAACTTTGCCGTCGCCATGCCCGATCGTCAGCAGGCCTTCCCGGCGATGCAGGGGCTGGAGCTGAGCGTGCACGTTGGCACCAAGCTCAACCGTTCGCACCTGCTGATGGCCAAAGAGACCTATATTCTGCCCTGCCTGGGACGCACCGAGCTCGATCTGCAGGAAAGCGGCCGCCAGTCGATTACCGTTGAAGATTCGATGTCGATGGTCCACGCCTCGTCGGGCAAGCTGAAGCCGGCTTCGCCGCAGGCTGCGTTCCGAGCCGGCCATCGTCGCCGGGATGGCGATGGCGACGCTGGCGAACAGCAAAGTTGACTGGCTGGCGCTGGTGGCCAACTACGATCGCATCCGCGAGCTGATTGAACGCACCGTTCCCGGCTTTGAAAACTACAATCAGCGTATTCGTCATCCGGGCGGTTTTCGCATGCCGCTGCCGCCGACCGAGCGGATCTGGCCGACGCCAACCGGCAAAGCGATGTTCTCGGTTTTCGACGGCGTTCATGAGAACGTGCAGGTGGACGGAGAGGACGTTATGCGCCTGGTGACGCTGCGCAGCCACGATCAGTACAACACCACGATTTATGCCCTTGATGACCGCTATCGCGGAATTTTTGGCCGCCGCGACGTGCTGTTTATGAACGAGCAGGACATGGAAAAGATGGGGCTGGAGCACGGCGACCGGGTTGATATCAGTACCGCGCTGCCGGACAGCCACCAGCGGCTTGAGAACATCACGGTGGTGGCCTACAGCATTGCGCCGGGCACCGTGGGCGCCTATTACCCGGAGGCTAACGTCCTGGTTCCGCTCAACTATCTTGATCGGGAGAGCGGCACGCCGTCCTACAAATCGGTGCCGATTCGCCTGACGCTGCGCTCGAAAGAGATCCTGCCGCTTGCGGGTACGCGCTAATACCTCCCGCACTTCGTCGCCGGCGACCGCTGGCGACGAGGCCCCATCAGCGCGGCGCCAGGTTTGGCGACCGCGCGGCAAACACCTTCCGCTTTTAAAATAACATTTAACTAACATATTTGGGCTACACTAGCGCTCTGTACCGCGCCGGCGCTTCTTTGCGCGCCGGCGCAAATAGAGTGGATCAATCATGGATATTAAACAGCTTAAGTATCTGATCGCCCTCGATCGGACCCGCCATTTTGGCCAGGCCGCGGCGGCCTGTCATATCACTCAGCCGACGCTATCGATGCGCATTCGCAGCCTCGAAGAGGAGCTGAACCTCGTGCTGATCCAGCGCGGGCAGCGCTTCGAAGGGTTTACCCCCGAAGGCGAGCGCATTCTGGCGTGGGCGCGGGCGCTGCTTGCCGCCCACGACGGGCTGGAGGCGGAGGCGGCCATTTGCCGCGGGCAGATGGTGGGCCAGCTGCGGGTCGGCATGGTGCCGCTGGCCAGCCTCAACCCGATGCAGCTGATTAAGCCCCTGACGGAGAAGTATCCCGAGCTGCAGTTTAGCCTGCTGTCGCTGACCTCGGAGCAGATTATCGACGGCGTGAGCCGTAATCAGCTCGACCTCGGGATCTGCTACCTGCACCACGTCGATAGCCAGCTGTTTAACGTGCAGTGGCTGCCGGCAACCCGGATGGGGCTGCTGCACGATAAACGCCATTTTCAGTTCGCCGAAGGCATCCCCGGCTGGGAGACGCTGGCCGCGCTGCCGCTCGGCTTTCTCACCAAAGGGATGTACTATCGCGAATCGATCGAGATGAGCTTTAAAGCGAAAGGGCTAACGCCGAAATACGTTTTTGAAAGCGACTCTACCTTTCAGATAATCCAGGCGGTACAGGCGGGGATCTGCTGCGCCATTATGCCGCTCAATAATGGCCTCGAGGAGCTGAGCGACAATCTGGAGATTATCCCGATTGCCGAAACGGAAGTGGATTCGATGCTGGCGCTGATTATGCGCAATAAAGAGCCGGTGTCGTCGCTGGCGGAAAAATGCTTTGCCGATGCGCAGGCGATATTTGGCTAACTCTTTAGCCGAATATAATATATGAATTAACGCTCCGCGGAGCTTGGGGCGTTAATTAAGAACATCGCGGAACCGTTGCGTAATTAATGACAGCCGTAGGCGGTTATTCTGCTATAAAGATCCTGGAACGACTCTTCCGTCAGCACATCGCCCCGCAGCACCGAAACGGTAAAATGAAAGAACGGCATGAAGATGCTATCCATATCGCTATACTCTTGCTGTTTTAAACCGCAGGCGGCATACAGCCTGCCGGCCAGGGTGGTTGACGGGAAACGGGCGATATCAAGCAGCTTCCCCGTAGCGTCCGGAGATGAGACCACCATTCTTAGCGCCTGTTCCCCGGCGCTTTTATGCACAATAAAGCCGTTATAACCGGTGGAAAAATACTGCGCGCTGGCGATGGTTTTTACCGCAGCAGGTAATTCAATCTTCGCGTTCACTGCCTGAGCAAAGCAAGCTATTAATAGCGTAACCAGTAATTGTACAATGAGTTTTGTTTTTTTAAGCATCGGGCTTGAGCCATAAATAATTCATTGGACATCTATAGCACGCGAAAAAATAGCGATCAATAAATAGCGTTGATTAACCGTTTTGCCATTGATATTTATCAGGTCAGTGAATGTATGGTTTTTATTATATTGGCGGCGGAGGGATTTTATAAATCAGGAGCCAGGCTCTGCCGTCGCCGCCGGGAGAGACCCGGCGGCGCGGCGTGAGGTTAGATTTTTTCCAGGCTGATGCCGCGAGTTTTCGGCCCGAAAATTCCGACCGAGAGCATCACCATCAGCATGCTGGCCACGATAAAGCTAATGACCCCCGGCGCGCCGGCGTATTGCAGGATGATGCCGATCAGAATGCTGGTGACTGCCGTCGACAGGCGGCTGAACGAGTAGCAGAAGCCAACCGCCCGGGCGCGGATATGGGTCGGGAACACCTCGGCCTGATAGGCGTGATAGCTGATGGTCAGCCAGGCGTTGGACCAGGTGATCATAAACCCGCAGATAACCAGCATCACCGGACTATTCTGCAGGGCGAACAGGGTGCCGAACACCACCGTCATCAGCGCGGAGAGGACGATTTGCCATTTGTTCTCAAAGCGGTGAACAAAGCGGGTGCAGAACAGGCAGCCAATCGGATAGGCGAGGGTAATGAAAAAGGCGTACAGCAGGCTGTGGGTAATGCTGGCGCCCTGGCCTGACAGCAGCGCCGGCAGCCAGTTCCCGAAGCCAAAAAAGCCGATAGCCTGGAAGAAGTTCATCACCATCAGCATGATGGTGCGTTGGCGATATTCCGGCGCCCAAATCTCTTTAAAGGTGCCGGTCTGCGTTTTGGTTGTCCCGGGCTGCGTAAGGTGCTGCGGCGAAGGGGCAATACCGCAACGCTGCTCCATCTCACACATCACCGCGTGCGCATCGTCGTTGCGGCCTTTGACCTCCAGCCAGCGGGCCGATTCCGGCAGCTTCTTGCGGATGACCCAGATAACCAGCGAGCACAGCGCGCCGAAGATAATGACCCAGCGCCAGCCGCTCAGGCCGAACAGGGTGATGGGCACCAGCATCCATGACATCAAGGCGACGGCGGGCACCGAGAGAAACTGAATGAAGAAGGCAAAGGCGAAGGCTTTATTACGCAGATGGGTTGGAACCCATTCGCTCAGGTAGGTGTCGATGGTGACCAGCTCAATGCCGAGGCCAATGCCGACGAGGAAGCGGAAGAAAATAACCCCCTCCGCGCTGCTCTGAAAGGCCATCAGCAGCGAGAATACGCCGTACCAGGCAAGCGCAAACATAAAGGTCAGGCGGCGGCCGAGCTTATCCGCCAGCGGCGCGAGGAGGCTGGCGCCAATAAACAGGCCGAAAAAGGTCGCCGAGGCGAAGGCGGCCTGATCCGATATGCCGAAAACTCCCTGCTCGCCGACGTGAAAAATATTCTCCGCCAGCAGGCCGGTGCTGATGTATCCGGTCTGAAAAAGATCGTATAGCTCGAAGAATCCCCCGAGCGCCAGCAGGGTGATAAATGACCACAGGCCGAAGGAGGCGGGCAGCGCGTCGATACGGCTGGTTAAGCTGGAGTGGGGCTGTCCCGCGGAGGCCAAAGGCGCATCCCCCAGAACGTGGGTGGTAGACATATTATTATTTCCCTCAGAAAAATGTTCGCCTGCTAATGTTAATTGATTGTTAATAGTTTTAAATTTTTAATCAACAGCTCTATATCCATTCTTCAGACGGATATCCGGCGAATTTTCTCAGGGGTTGTGGAATACGCTGGTTTTCCGCCAGCGTGCGCGGCGGATTTGAATGAAATGACTAAACGGGTTTTCAGGATTCAACCGCTGGGGGTCACGGAACGCGCCAGCGACGAGCGCAGCGCTTTACTCCGGCTGATAGACAATCCGGTAGCCGCCGTCGACCGCCTGCAGTCGGGCAAAACCGGCGTCGGCGAGGTGCATGCCGGCAATCAGCCACTGCTCGCGCGCCGCCTGCGCCAGAATCCGTTTCCGCGTGCTTGCAGCCTCGGCGGGGTCGGCGTCAAAGGCGATAGCCACGGCCGGCAGGGCTGACTGAATGTGCGGGAAATGCACAATGTCGCCCCAGATCAGCAGGGGCTTATCCCCGGCATCGATACGAAATCCGCTATGACCCGGCGTATGGCCGGGTAGCCAGATTGGACGAATGCCGGGGAGCACCTCATCTTCCGTCAGCAGGTTCACCCGCTGCCCATAGGCCGCCAGGCTGCGGCGAAACAGCGTAAAATTGCGCCGGACGCGTTCGCTGGCCCGCATGAACAGGGCCTCATCCTGCCAGTAATCGATCTCCCGCGGGTGCAGATACAGCCGCGCATTTTTATAGACGGCCTCGCTGTCGGCGTCGAGCAGCCCGCCAATATGGTCGGGATGACCGTGGGTCAGCAGGAGCGTATCGACGTCGGCCGGAGCGATACCCAGCTGGCGAAGGCGCAGGGGGAGCTCGCCTCCGGCGTTATTCCGCCCGCCGGCGCCGGAATCAACGAGGATCGTACGCCCCCGGCCGCGAATCAGATAGGCATTGATATGCAGCGCTTCCGGGTCAGCTACTCCGGCAGCGCGCTGCCTTTCGTCGGCTTCCAGCGGGTCAATGCCCGAAAGTATCCCGAGGCTGACGGACATATTTCCGTCGCTCAAGGCGCTCACCAGATAATCGCCAACCTGGCGGCTGATAGGGTTAACGGTGCGCACGAACGCCTCCTTTTTGCGGACGCAGCGGCCCGGCTAGCGGCTGATACAGATGGATATCCGCCGCTGCGGTGAGCAGGGCGCCATGGTCTGCCGCAATGACGTACGCCAGCCGACCTTCAGGGAAGCTATCCAGACCGGCGGCCAGCAGCCGCCACGGCCCGGTAGCCCAGCTCATGGGTAATAAAGTCGACGGGGCGCGCCGCCAGCAGCAGGATCTGGTCGGCGGATACCGCCGGGGCCGGGTCAGCGCACTGATACAGACTGCGCCGCCAGTCGCCGATGTTGGCCTGCCAGCGGGCAAAGCTGCCGCCGCCCTTCAGGCGGTACTCCGCGCCGGTGAGGACCGCGGCGTCGCAGACGGTGTGGATGGCCAGATAAGCCGGACAGCCCGGCGTGAGGGCCCTGAAGCGTTGAGAGGAACTGAAGCCATCAACGCTCAGCAGCGCCGGAAGTTTCTCCCGGGTGTAAAAATCATTCCATTCGGTTTCGCTTGTCGGGTCGGTATAGGTGCATTCAACGATATACAGCATAAACGGGCCTCTGCATGAAGGAGTTATCAGCGTCTTGCTGATAATTCATCATGTTAATGGCTGTATTAAGCCGTCTGAATCGATATTATCTCATCGGTTAGTGACATTCCGTCACTGAACACACTCGTAGCCGAAGGGGCGCTATTATGCGAAGAAAACTGCCCAGCAGCGCGTCATTACAGGCGTTTGAAGCGGCGGCAAGGCACGGTAATTTTGCCCGCGCGGCGGAGGAGCTCTCCCTGACCGAAGGGGCCATCAGCCGGCAGATTGGGCGGCTTGAAGCCCTGCTAAACTGCCGATTATTCGACCGCACGGGCACCCGCGTGCGGCTGAACCCCAACGGCGCGCGCTACGCCCACCGCGTGCGCGAGACCCTTGAGCGCCTCGACCGCGATACCCAGTACCTGACGGGAATGGCCGACGGCAGCCGCAGCCTCGAGATTGCCGCACTACCAACCTTCGCCAGCCGCTGGCTGATCCCGCGGCTCAGCGATTTTTACCGTCGGCACCCGGATATCACGCTGAATATTGCGGTGCGTACGGATCCCTTTATTCTCACCGGCAGCGGGTTTGACGCGGCGCTCCATTTTGAGCACCCGGCGTGGGTCGGAATGCGTATCCGCTTTCTGCTGCAGGAAACGCTGGTCCCGGTGTGCCACCCCTCGCTGCTGACCGATGGCGACGGCGGGGAGTTGCTGAACGCGCTGCCGCGTATCCATCGGCGGCAAAATCCGGATGCGTGGCAGCTGTACTCCCGGGAGAGCGGCATCGCGCTGGATAATCCGTCCCGGGGCGTGCGCTACGATCTGCATGAGATGGCCATCTCCGCCGCGCAGGCCGGGCTTGGCGTCGCGCTGGTGCCGCAGGTGTACGTCGAAAAAGAGCTCAGCAGCGGGGCGCTGGCCGCCCCCTGGCCGGTCTCTACGCGGCTAAGCAAAAATTTCTGCCTGGTTAAGCCGGTTGAAACGGGCATCAATGAGAGCGCGTTAGCGGATTTTGAGCGCTGGCTGCTGGCGGAAATTGGCGGCGGCGCGGCATAACGGGCGCTGATTTTGCCGCCGGCGCGGAAGGGGGTTAGTAATCGTGCTGGTGAGCGAAGGTGGATTGCCCGCGCGGGTCGCAGGAGGCGAGAGTGCAGGGGCAGGGCGGGAAGAGAAAAGCCCCGGCGGGCAAGAAGCCTGCCGGGGAGGGAGATTACAGATCGAAACGGTCGAGGTTCATCACTTTGGTCCAGGCCGCCACGAAGTCGGTGACCAGCTTCTGCTGCGCATCCTGGCTGGCGTAAACTTCCGCCAGCGCGCGCAGCACCGAGTTGGAACCAAACACCAGGTCGGCACGGGTGGCGGTGAATTTGCTCTCGCCGCTCTTACGATCGCGGCCTTCAAACAGTTCACCGCTTTCGTCGGTGGCTTTCCAGACCGTCGCCATGCTCAGGAGATTGACGAAGAAGTCGTTGCTGAGAACGCCCCGGCGGTCGGTGAAGACGCCGTGCTGGCTGCCGTCGAAGTTGGCGCCCAGTACGCGTAAACCACCGACCAGCACGGTAAGCTCCGGCGCGGTCAGCGTCAGCTGCTGGGCCTTATCCAGCAGCAGCGTCTCGGTAGAAACGCCCCCTTCAATGCGGCGATAGTTGCGGAAACCATCCGCCAGCGGTTCCAGCAAACCGACGGATTCGATATCGGTCTGATCCTGACGCGCGTCCACGCGGCCCGGCGCAAAAGGTACGGTGACCTGCACGCCCGCGGCAGCGGCGGCCTGCTCAACGCCGACCGCGCCTGCCAGCACGATAACATCGGCCAGAGATGCTTTACCGGACGCTTTTTGAATCGCCTGCAGCGTTGGCAGAACCTTCGCCGCGATGGCGTTGACCGGCCAGTCTTTCTGCGGCGCCAGCGCCAGACGCGCGCCGTTGGCCCCGCCGCGCTTATCGCCGCCGCGGAAGGTGGAGGCCGAAGCCCAGGCAACGGAAACCAGTTCGCTGACCGAAAGGCCCGCATCGGCAATGGCGGTTTTCAGGGTGGCGATATCCGCTTCGCTCGGGCTGTGGACAGCAGCCGGGAGCGGGTCTTGCCAGATCAGGTCTTCTTTCGGGACTTCCGGTCCGAGGTAGCGGGATTTTGGCCCCATATCACGGTGAATCAGCTTGAACCAGGCGCGGGCAAAGGCTTCATTAAACGCCTGCGGATCGTTGAGGAAGCGGCGGGAAATCTTATCGAAATCCGGGTCGAAGCGCAGCGTCAGGTCGGTAACCAGCATCGTTGGCTTACGCTTTTTCTCCGGGTCAAACGGATCCGGAATCAGGTCCGGAGCATCTTTGGCTTCAAACTGAATGGCGCCAGCCGGGCTGCGGGTCTGTACCCACTCATATTTGTACAGGTTTTCGAAGAAGTAGTTGCTCCACTGGGTCGGCGTCTGGGTCCAGACGACTTCAAGGCCCGAGGTGATAGCGTCCGCCCCGGCGCCGCTGCCGTAGGTGCTGGACCAGCCGAGGCCCTGAGCCTCAATGGCGGCCGCTTCCGGCTCGGCGCCTACGTGGCTGGTAACCGCCGCGCCGTGGGTTTTACCCAGCGTATGGCCGCCGGCAATCAGGGCCACGATCTCTTCATCGTCCATCCCCATGTTGCCAAAGGTGGCGCGAATCGCCGCCGCCGCGGAGAGCGGCTCGCCGCTGGCGTTCGGGCCTTCCGGGTTGACGTAAATCAGGCCCATTTCGGTTGCGCCCAGCGGCTGCTGCGCCAGACTTTCCGGATGACGGTGCTCAAGCCAGGCTTTTTCATTACCCCAGTCAACGTCAAGATCCGGTTCCCACACGTCTTCACGTCCGGCGCCGAAGCCAAAGGTACGGAAACCGGCATTTTCCAACGCCACGTTCCCCGCCAGCATATAGAGGTCGGCCCAGGAGATTTTCTGGCCATACTTTTGTTTGACCGGCCACAGCAGGCGGCGGGCCTTATCAAGGCTGACGTTGTCCGGCCAGGAGTTCAGCGGAGCGAAACGCTGCTGGCCGCGGCCGCTGCCGCCGCGCCCGTCAACGGTACGGTAGGTACCGGCACCGTGCCAGGCCATACGAATAAACAGGCCAATGTAGCTGCCCCAGTCCGCCGGCCACCACTCCTGGGAGTCGGTTAGCAGGGCCCGCAGGTCGGCTTTTAGCGCCGAATAATCGAGCTTTTTAAACTCTTCCCGGTAGTTAAATTCTTCGCCCAGCGGATTTGAGCGGTTGGAGTGCTGGTTCAGCAGATCCACGCGCAGCTGGTTTGGCCACCAATCTCGGTTGGCTGTGCCGCCACCGGCGCTTTGCGTGGGCGCCGCGGTGTGAAAAGGACACTTCCCTGCGGATGCGTTGTTAGATGAATCGTTAGACGTGCTCATATCAGGCTCCGTTTACTTTTGTGAATGCCATTACGATATACACTGCTTCCAATAAGCGATACTTGAATAAATCTACGGAATTAATAGTTATATCCTTTTAACAGCGAGTGATAAAGAAATCCATATGTTATTTGTGGTTAAGGCGCAAAATACGTAAAAGCGACTTACTAACCATAGTATTAACGTATTAGTTTAGGAAATCGCTGCGGCACGTTTGGCGATAAAAGCGTCATTTCGCCAACAAAAATCTTATGCCCCGGCGGCGGTGGGCAATATGGGTATGACCCTGGACGCGAAGCCGGGCGTCAGCGGCGAAATTTGAGGGATTGCTGAGCGGTGAGCGACAGGCTATTACTATTCATGGCCATGTATCTGTCGCTCTTACCGCAGTTTATCTCCCCCGGCTATGGCAGCATTTTCAGCCAGTCTTTGGTGCTCGGTTTCTTACCGCTCGCCCGCTCTGGCAGCGCTTTCAGCGCTGGCTGATGGCGACGGTGCTGGCAGGAATGGCGGTTAAAATCGCCTTTGAGGCGCGCAGATAGCCCGGGCAGGCGCGAGCCTGCCTTCTTCTGCACCAAATCTACGCACTGCCCCAAAACGACTCCCCATCCTGGTGTGTCGGCGCCGGTAAATATTCCATCCTGTTGATTTTATACTAATTATTATTTTGGCATATGCTTTGCAAGATAAAAACAGAAGGCAGCGCACCATACAATTTAGATGATCAAATAGCTGGCTAGGGTTCCGGTTCACGCAGGTGAATGACTGGTCCGAGAGCTGGCGACCTCTGCGAGGTTACACGGCGGGACAAAAGCCCGGGAGACAGCAGCACCAGTAGGTGTCGCGCTGCTCCTGTTTTTTGTGCCAACCAGAGGTTCATCATGAAGCGATCGCCACTACTCCGTTCTATTGTTCTGTCACTGGCGCTGTTGGCCAGTTTCCCCTCTTTTGCCGCGGTGAAAAAAGAGTTCAACGTCTGCTGGACGATTTATGCCGGCTGGATGCCCTGGGGCGCCATCAGCAACGAAAAAATCATCGATAAATGGGCCAGTAAGTACGGTATCAAGATCAATATCGTGCAACTCAACGACTACATCGAATCGATTAACCAGTATACCGCCGGCCAGTTCGACGGCTGCACCATGACCAATATGGATGCTCTGACCATTCCTGCCGCCGGCGGGGTGGATACCACCGCGTTGATTACCGGCAGCTACTCTGACGGCAACGATGGCGTGGTGCTGAAGGGCGCGGACAAAAAGCTGAGCGACCTGAAAGGGATGCAGGTTTACCTCCCGGAGCTGTCGGTTTCCCACTATCTGCTGGTTCGCGGGCTGGAGAAGGCGGGGCTGCAGGAGCGAGACGTCAAAGTGGTTAATACCTCTGACGCCGATATTGTCTCCGCCTTCGGCACCAGCAGCGTGCGCGCCGCCGTGGCGTGGAACCCGCAGCTGTCGGTTATTAAAAAGACACCACAAACCAGCGAAGTTTTTAGCTCATCCCAGGTACCGGGCGAGATCATCGACATGATGGTGGTCAACAGCCAAACCCTCAAAGACAATCCGGCGCTCGGCAAGGCGCTAACCGGCGCATGGTTTGAAATGATGGCCAAAATGCAGGCCGGAGATAAGCCGGCGCTGAGCGCGATGGCGGCGGATTCCGGCACCGACCTCGCCGGCTATCAGGGGCAGTTGAAAACCACCCATCTGTTCTGGAGCGCTGCCGACGCGCTGAAGTTCATCTCCAGCCCCGATCTGGCGAAAACCATGCAGCGCGTGGCGCAATTCTCCTTCGATAAAGGGCTGCTGGGAGAGGGCGCCCAGAGCGCCGACTTTATCGGCATGAGCTTCCCGGGCAAGGTCGCCGTCGGCGACGCGGGGAACGTCAGGCTGCGTTTCGACGATAGCTACCTGAAGATGGCCGTCGCGGGCCAGCTGTAATGATTGCTGACGGGAGCCAACGCCATGCGACAAATTAACCGCCATCCACAGCAGGGCATGCGGCTGATGCTGATGCTAATGCCTTTTGTACTGCTGATCGCCGCCTGGTTTATCGGCTCAGCGCTGCGGCTGGAGGCCAATCCGCAGGACAAGCTGCTGCCCGGACTGTCGCAAATGGCTGCGGCCATCGAGCGGATGGCGTTCACGCCGGACAAACGCAGCGGCGAATACCTGCTGTGGGCCGACACGCTGATCAGCCTGGGGCGCCTGCTGACCGGGCTGGCGTTCTCCTCGCTGATTGGGCTGAGCATCGGCATCGCCGCCGGCGTTTTTCCGCTGTACCGCGCCGCGCTGTCGCCGCTGATGACCGTGATTTCGATGATCCCGCCGCTGGCGATCCTGCCGGTGCTGTTTATCGTCTTTGGCCTCGATGAGCTCTCCAAGGTGATGCTGATTGTGATCGGCGTAACGCCAATGCTGGCGCGCGATCTGGAGCAGCGGGCGCGGGAAATTCCGACGGAGCTGTTTATTAAAGCGCAAACCCTCGGCGCCAACAGCTGGACGCTGGTGCTGCGGGTGGTGCTGCCGCAGCTGCTGTCGCGTTTGATCGTCTCTCTGCGCCTGCTGCTGGGCTCGGCGTGGCTGTTTCTGATATCGGCGGAGGCCATTTCCGCCACCGCCGGTCTCGGGTACCGCATTTTCCTTGTCCGCCGCTATATGGCGATGGACGTCATTATCCCCTACGTCATCTGGATAACCCTGCTGGCCTGGCTGATGGATCTGGCCCTGCGGCAGCTGCACAAAGGCTGCTTCCCGTGGGCGGAAGGAGGCCGGGCATGAGCTTTATTGCCATTAAAAATATCTGGCAGGAGTACGGCGACCACGTGGTGCTGGAGCGCATCAATCTCGAGGTCAGAGAGGGGGAGTTCTGTTCAATGGTCGGGGCCTCCGGCTGCGGAAAATCGACCTTTTTGCGCCTGCTGCTGGGCCAGGAAAAACCGACCCGCGGCGCAATTACCCTCGACGGCCAGCCGCTGGCCGCTGAACCGGACCGCAGCCGCGGCGTGGTGTTCCAGCGCTATTCGGTATTCCCGCATCTTAACGTGCTTGATAACGTCGCGGTGGGCCTCGAGCTGCCGGCCTCGCCGCTGCTTGGCCGTCTTTTTGGCGCCCGCAGGCGCAACGCCCGCGAACGGGCGGCGCAGATGCTGGAGAAAGTCGGCCTCTCCCACGCGCTCGATAAGTACCCGGCGCAGCTCTCCGGCGGGATGCAGCAGCGGCTGGCGATCGCCCAGGCCTTCGTGATGCAGCCGCGCATCCTGCTGCTTGATGAGCCGTTTGGCGCGCTCGACCCGGGTATCCGCAAGGATATGCACGGGCTGCTTTTGCAGCTGTGGAGCGAGACGCGGATGACGGTCTTTATGGTCACCCACGATTTGGCCGAAGGCTTCAATCTCGGGACCCGGCTGCTGGTCTTCGACAAGGTGCGCCACGACCCGCAGGCGCCCAACGCCTGGGGCGCGCGCATAACCTACGACATACCGCTTAACGAAGCCCGCATGTCGCAGATGCTCGGCACCGGCACCGATAACAACGTTTATGCATTAAGGAGATAGTCAGATGAAGCCACTTTTTCATTCGTTACCGAGCCTGCGCGAAGAGTTCGTCCCGGGCGGCGGCCATACCTCGTTTATTCTGCGCCGCGGGCAAATTCTGCGCCTGACCGATATCGACGGCGATGCCAACGTCAGCATGATGATGCTCAATCCACATGAAAAGAGCGAACGCCTGAACCTGCCGGATACGCTGAAAGGCCAGCATACCGCGCGCCTGACGGCCGGGCACTGTTTCTACTCCGATATGGGCCGCGTGCTGGCCGGGATCGTCGCCGATAGCTGCGGCTGGCACGATCCGTTCGGCGGGGTGCTCAACGCCGAAGAGACCTTAGAAAAGTACGGCGCGGGACGCTACCAGGAGCTGCGTAACGGCTACTACCGCAACGGCGTCGATAACCTGCTGGTTGAAATGGGAAAATGGGATCTGGGCCTGGAAGATCTGCTGATGGTGGTCAACTTCTTCAGCAAGGTCACCGTGGCCGCCGACGGCAGCTTCCATTTCTGCGCGGGTCACTCCGTTCCGGGCAGCTACGTCGAGCTGTTCGCGCCGATGGACGTGCTGATTGTCCTCACCGCGTTGCCGCATCCGCAGGACTCCGCCACGGAATATGCGCCGCGTCCGGTCCAGCTGAGCTGGTACCAGACCGATGATGAAGCGGCGGCGGTCGCCTCGCTATTGACCCGCGATGAAAACCAGCGCGCGTTTGCCAATACCCAACTTTTTGCCCTCTGAGGAGCCGACCATGAGCCTTGTTACCAGTACCCGCAACCCGGCCGATGCCGTTTATCGTCACGTGATCCCGGCGGGCGAACCCTGGCTGTTCGAAGTCAAGAAAGGGCAAATCCTGCGGCTGCTCGATCTTGAAGGCAATCAGGCGATTGATACCCTGTTTTATAACGCCGATAACCCGCGTGAACGCTACGATCCGCAGCGCACGCTGCGTCGCCAGGGGAATGCCTATCTGACGACCGGCAGCGTACTGTTCTCCAATCTCGGTCGGCCGCTGCTGACCATCGTTGCCGATACCTGCGGCCGCCACGATACCCTCGGCGGCGCCTGCGCCCAGGAGAGCAATACCGTGCGCTACGCCGCGGATAAGCGCTATATGCACAGCTGCCGGGATAATTTCCTCTGCGCCTGCCTGCACGATGGCCGCCTGCACAAGCGCGATATCGGCGCCAATATCAACTTCTTTATGAACGTGCCGGTGACTGAAGAAGGCGGGCTGACCTTTGAAGACGGCATTTCTGCCGCCGGGAAATATGTCGAACTGCGCGCCGAGTGCAACGCGATGGTGCTGATTTCCAACTGCCCGCAGCTGAATAACCCCTGCAACGGCTGGAATCCAACCCCGGCAGAGGTGCTGGTATGGAACTGACCCGCTGGCAGCGCTGGCGGCTGATGGCCTATCGCCTGTTTGCCGTACGCGCCGATCGCCTGAACGGTACGCCGTCGCGTAAATCGTAACGCCGGCGCGCCTCGGGGACGACCCCGGGGAAGAACGCTATTTTGCCGCGGGACGACCCGCCCTGATGTGAGTCCCGTTTATGTTCAATACCCTACTTATTGCCAACCGCGGCGCCATCGCCTGCCGCATTCTGCGCACGCTGCGCGCTATGCGGGTTAAAGGCGTTGCCGTCTATTCCGATGCCGATCTCAGCAGCCTGCATATCCGCGAGGCCGATGAAGCGCTAAGCCTCGGCGATGGCCCGGCGGCGCAAACCTATCTGGTGGTGGAAAAAATCATCGCCGCCGCGCGGCAAAGCGGCGCCGAGGCGATTCACCCCGGCTACGGTTTCTTATCGGAAAACGCCGCCTTCGCCGAAGCCTGCGAAGCCGCCGGGCTGATATTCGTCGGCCCGACGCCGCAGCAGCTGCGGACCTTTGGCCTTAAACATACCGCCAGGGCGCTGGCTAAAGCGCAGGGCCTGCCGCTGCTGGAAGGCACCGGGCTGCTGGCCGATAGCGCCGAGGCGTGCCGCGCCGCGCAGGAGATTGGCTATCCGGTAATGCTGAAAAGCACCGCCGGCGGCGGCGGGATCGGGATGCGCGTTTGCCAGGACGCTGAGGAGCTGGCGGAGGCTTTTGAAACCGTTCGCCGCCTCGGGCAGAACAACTTTAGCGATGCCGGCGTGTTCGTCGAAAAATATATTTCCCGCGCCCGTCACCTCGAAGTGCAGATCTTTGGCGACGGGCAGGGGGAGGTTATCGCCCTCGGCGTGCGCGACTGTTCGATTCAGCGACGTAACCAGAAGGTTATCGAAGAGACGCCGGCCCCCAACCTGCCTGAGGGGATGGCGCAGGCGCTGTGCGAGGCGGCGATCGCCCTGGGCAAAGCGGTCAGCTACCGCAGCGCCGGGACGGTGGAATTTGTTTACGATAGCCTGGCGCAGCGCTTCTATTTTCTTGAGGTTAATACCCGTCTGCAGGTTGAGCACGGGGTGACCGAGCAGGTGTGGGGCGTCGATCTGGTGCGCTGGATGGTCTCCCTGGCGGCGGGGGACTTACCGCCGCTCTCCCGGCTGATGGCGGACCTGCAGCCGCGCGGCCACGCGATTCAGGCGCGGATCTACGCCGAAGATCCCGGCCGTCAGTTCCAGCCGTCGCCGGGGCTGCTCAGCGAAGCGATCTTCCCGCCGGCGGATGGGGTAAACCTGCGGATTGACCGCTGGGTGGAGGCCGGCTGTGACGTGCCGCCGTTCTTCGACCCGATGCTGGCAAAAACGATCGCCTGGCAGCCTGACCGCGATCGGGCCATCGCCCATCTCGGCGAAGCCCTGGCGGCAACCCGGCTGTACGGCGTGGAAACCAATCGTCGCTATCTGCAGCAGATTCTGGCTTTTGCCCCCTTTGCCGCCGGCGAACCCTGGACCCGCTGCCTTGAGCAGCTGGATTATCAGGCGGCGACCGTCGAAGTCCTGAGCGCCGGGACCCAGACCAGCGTTCAGGACTATCCGGGGCGCCTCGGATACTGGGCGGTGGGCGTACCGCCTTCGGGGCCGATGGACGACCGGGCGCTGCGCCTGGGTAACCGGCTGCTTGGGAACCCGGAGGGCGAAGCGGCGCTGGAAATCACCCTCAGCGGGCCAACGCTGAAGTTTAACTGCCTCGCCCAGGCCGCGATATGCGGCGCAGCGGCTGCGGTGACCCTCGACGGCGTGGCTCAGCCGATGAACCGCGTCTTCACTATTCCCGCCGGCGCGACGCTGAAAATAGGCCCGGTAACCGGCGCGGGGGTACGCAGCTATCTCTGCCTGCGCGGCGGCATTCAGGTGCCGGACTATTTAGGCAGCAAAAGCACCTTTACCCTCGGACAGTTTGGCGGCCACGCCGGACGCGCGCTGCGCGGCGGCGACGTTCTGCATCTGGCCTCCTGCAGCGCGGACAATATCGGCGCCGCGCTGCCCGCCGCGCTGCAGACCTCGCTGGACGCGGTGCGTACGCTGCGGGTCATCTATGGCCCCCACGGCGCGCCGGAATTCTTTGCCGCAGAGTATATCGCCACCTTTTTTGCCACCGACTGGGAAGTGCATTTCAACTCCAGTCGTACCGGCGTCCGGCTGATTGGCCCGAAACCGCTGTGGGCCCGCGACAGCGGCGGAGAGGCGGGGCTGCATCCGTCGAATATTCACGATAATCCCTATGCTATCGGCGCGGTTGACTTTACCGGCGACATGCCGGTGATCCTCGGCCCGGACGGCCCGAGCCTCGGCGGCTTTGTCTGCCCGGTCACGGTGATTGAGGCCGACCTGTGGCAGCTCGGCCAGCTGAAAGCCGGAGATAAAGTGCGCTTTGTGGCGGTCGATTTAGCCACCGCCCGTCGCCTGGCGCAGGGCCGCCGCGAGGAGCTGGCAACCCTTGAGCCCGCGGCTATCGCCTGGCAGCCTGCGCCGCTGGCGTCGCCGGTGGTGATGTCATGCGGGGAAGCCAATAAGCGTCTGGTGGCGCGACTCTCCGGCGATACCCATCTGCTGTTGGAGGCCGGAGAGGCGGAGCTGGATCTGGTGCTGCGCTTTCGCATCCACGCGCTGATGCAGGCGCTGGAGGGCCAGGCCCGGGTTGGCGTGATTGACCTGACGCCGGGGATCCGCTCTTTACAGGTTCACTTCCAGCCGGAAACCCTGCCCCTGGAGGCGCTGCTGGCATGGGTGCGCGCGGAATGGGCGACGGTGTGCGTCAGCGATGACCTTGAGGTTCCCACGCGGGTGGTGCACCTGCCGCTGTCGTGGGACGATCCGGCCTGCCGCAAGGCGATCGATAAATATATGACCACCGTTCGCCGCGACGCGCCCTGGTGCCCCAGCAATCTTGAATTTATCCGGCGGATTAACGATCTGCCCGACGAACGGGCGGTATGGGATACGGTGTTTGACGCCAGCTACCTGGTGATGGGGCTGGGGGATGTCTATCTCGGCGCGCCGGTGGCCACACCTCTCGACCCGCGCCACCGCCTGGTGACCACCAAATACAACCCGGCGCGCACCTGGACGGCGGAAAACTCGGTCGGGATTGGCGGCGCCTACCTGTGCGTGTACGGCATGGAAGGCCCCGGCGGCTATCAGTTTGTCGGCCGCACGCTGCAAATGTGGAATCGCTATCACGAGGTGGCCGATTTTGCCGGCAAGCCGTGGCTGCTGCGCTTCTTCGACCAGCTGCGCTTCTATCCGGTCTCTGCCGAAGAGCTGCTGCAGATCCGCCGTGATTTTCCGCTCGGCCGCTATCCGCTGCGCATTGAGCACAGCACCCTGCGGCTGGCGGAGTATCAGCAGTTCCTTGCGCGCGAGGCCACGAGCATTGACGCTTTTCGCCAGCACCAGCAGCGCGCGTTTAATGAGGAGCGCGATCGCTGGATAGCCAGCGGCCAGGCGCATTTCGAGAGCCAGGAGGCGGCGGTCGAAGAGGGTGAGGACGCGCCGCTGCAGCGCGGGCAGCAGGGGGTAGAAAGCCCCGTTTCCGGCAACCTGTGGCAGGTGCAAACCGCCCCGGGCAGCCGGGTTCACGCCGGAGACGTTCTGCTGGTGCTGGAGTCGATGAAAATGGAGATCCCGCTGCTGGCCCCCTGCGACGGGGTGATCGCCGAGGTTAACGTTCAACCGGGCGCCTCGGTTCGCGCCGGGCAGCGGGTGGCGGTAATTATTGAGGAAAACGTATGAATCAGCACAATTTTGATTTACGCCTGAGCACCCTCGCGACAGGCTATCGCGACGGCCGGCTGACGCCCCGGGCGCTGATGGCGGAGCTGCGCCAGCGCGCCGCCGCGCTGAATCCGCAGTATCAGCTGTTTATTCATATCCTGACGGCAGAGGAGCAGGAGCCCTGGCTGGCGGCGCTGGACGGCGTGGCGCCGGAGAGCCTGCCGCTGTACGGCGTGCCTTTTGCGATTAAGGATAATATCGATCTCGCCGGGATCGTCACTACCGCCGGGTGCCCGGCGTTCGCCTATACCGCTGAACGGGACGCGACGATTGTGGCCCGGCTGATCGCGCTGGGCGCGGTTCCGGTTGGTAAGACTAACCTCGACCAGTTTGCCACCGGCCTCAACGGCACGCGATCGCCGTACGGACGCTGTCGTAACGCCGTGCACCCGGAGTATCCGGCGGGCGGTTCGAGCGCCGGTTCGGCGCTGGCGGTAGCGCTTGGCGTCGCCAGCTTTGCGCTCGGTACGGATACCGCCGGCAGCGGGCGGGTTCCGGCATCGTTAAATAACCTCGTGGGGCTGAAGGCCAGCAAAGGGCTGATTTCGACCGCCGGGGTGGTGCCGGCCTGTCGGACGCTCGATTGCACGACCTTTTTTACCGCCACCGTCGCCGAGTCCAGCCGGCTGCTGGCGCTGACCGCCGCCGTCGATCCGCGCGATGCCTACAGCCGACGCAATCCGCAGTGGAACGGGGAGCAGGCCTTCGGCGCGCCGGCGCCGGGATTTCGCTTCGGCGTTCCGCAGACGCTCAACTTCCTCGGCTGCGCGCAGAGTGAAGCGCTGTTTTTACAGGCCAAAGCGCGGCTGCTGGCCCTCGGCGGCGTGGCGGTGAGCCTAGATATGACGCCGTTTCTCGCCGCTGCCAGCCTGCTGTACGACGGGCCCTGGGTGGCGGAACGTTACGCTGTGGCGGGGCCGCTGATTGAACGGCAGCCGGAGGCGGTTCTGCCGGTGATTCGCGACGTGCTGGCGAAGGCGCCGCAAACCGATGCGGTCGCCGCGTTTAAGGCTATGTATCAGCTGCAGGCTTATAAAGCGCAGTGCGACGCGCTGCTCGACGGCGTGGATTGCGTCCTGACGCCGACCTATCCGCGTCCGGTCACGCTTGCCGAGCTGGAAGCGGAGCCGGTGAAGCGCAACGCCGACCTCGGTTACTACACCAACTTTATGAATTTACTCGATTATGCAGCCGTCAGCGTGCCGGCAGGATTCTTGTCGAACGGCCTGCCTTCCGGCGTGACGCTATTTGGCCGGGCGTTTACCGACCAGTATCTCCTCGGGCTGGCCGATGCCTTCCAGCGGGCGCAGCCGCTGCCGCTGGCTGGCGGGGCGCAGATAGCGCCAGCGCCGCCGGCCGGCGTAGCCAGCCACGATCGCCAGGCGCTGGTGGTGTGCGGCGCGCATCTCGACGGGCTGGCGCTGAACGGGCAGCTGCGGGCCCGGGGCGGACGCCTGCTGGCGACGACGGAAAGCGCGGCCTGCTATCGGCTGTACGCGCTGGCCGATGGCAAACGTCCGGGGATGGTACGGGATGAAAACGGCGGGGCGGCCATTGCCGTGGAGGTGTGGGAGCTGCCCTCCGCCGAGCTGGGATCGCTGCTGGCGGCGATTCCGGCGCCGCTGGGGTTAGGCAAGGTGGAGCTGGCGGACGGGCGCTGGCTCAGCGGCTTTATCTGCGAGGCCTACGGCCTGCAGGGGGCGACCGATATTACGGCCTACGGCGGATGGCGGGCCTGGCTGGCGCGCTAGGTGACGGTGTCACATTATTTTGAAAAAAATCGCGTCGGTCCGCCCTGGACTGGCGCTACTCACATGCTGAAACATTTCTGCCAATTCATTAGCAACCTTTCCGTAGGGCTACCGCGCCGATAGGGCTATCCTTCCCCGCTTTTAATTTTTTGGCTTCTTATTGAAACTCAGGTGAATTACCGCCAATGACTCTATTGAGAGATGAAATTCGCGATCACTCAGCGGAAGAGATGCTGTTTATTCGCCGGGCCGTGGTGGCTTTTATTCTGGTGGTGGTCTGCTTTAGCATTCTGATCGTTAACCTCTATCGGCTGCAGGTCAAACAGCACGATTTCTATCAGACCCGCTCGAACCAGAACGATATCAAAATGCTGCCCATAGCGCCGAGCCGCGGGCTCATCTTCGATCGCAACGGTATCCCGCTGGTACAAAACATCACGCTTTATCGCCTGCAGGTGATCCCCAGCAAAATCGCCGATATGAAAGCGCTGCTGCAGCAGCTGACGCCGATCGTTGATCTGACTCCCGATGATATCGCCAGCTTCCGCGACGATATGCTGCACAACAGTCGCTACAAAGAGGTGACGTTAAAATCCGCGCTGAGCGATGTCGAAGTGGCGCGCTTCGCGGTGAACGAATTCCATTTCCCCGGCGTCACCGTGGAGAGCTACCAGCAGCGCGATTACCCCTACGGCGCCGAGCTGGCGCACGTTGTCGGCTACGTCTCGAAAATTAACGATAACGACCTGCAGCGGCTGGCAAAAAATGGCGAAGCTGAGAATTATGCCGCCGACCATAATATCGGCAAACAGGGTATTGAAGGCTATTACGAACAGGAGCTGCACGGTACCACCGGCTACCAGGAGGTGGAGGTGGACAATCACGGGCGGGTGGTGCGTCTGCTGAAAGAGGTGCCGCCGGTCGCCGGCAAAAATATCTATCTGACGCTCGACCTGCATCTGCAGCAGTATATTGAATCGGTGCTCAAGGGGCAGCGCGCGGCGGTGGTGGCGGTCGATCCGCGCGACGGCGGGGTGCTGGCGATGGTTTCCAGCCCCAGCTACGATCCCAATCCCTTTGTGAAAGGCATTGGCTATCAGGCCTACCGCTCGCTGCTCGATAACGCCGACCGGCCGCTGATCAACCGCGTTACCCAGGGCCTCTATCCACCGGCCTCGACGGTTAAACCCTATATGGCGCTTTCGGCGCTTTCTGCCGGAGTGATTACGCCCACCACCACCTTCTTCGGCGCGCCGACCTGGACGCTGCCGGGCACCCAGCGCCGCTATCGCGACTGGCTGAAAACCGGACACGGCATGCTCAACGTCACCAAGGCCATTGAAGAGTCGGCGGATACCTTCTTCTACCAGGTGGCCTTTGAGATGGGGATCGACCGGATTCACAGCTGGCTGAGCAAGTTTGGCTACGGCCAGCCGACCGGGATCGACCTCAACGAAGAGTATTCCGGGGTGTTGCCGAGCCGGGAATGGAAGCAGCGGGTTCATAAGAAACCATGGTATCAAGGGGATACCATCTCGGTCGGCATCGGCCAGGGCTACTGGATTGCCACCCCGATTCAGATGGTGAAAGCGCTGACGACGCTGATCAACAACGGCAAGGTGAAGAACCCGCATCTGCTCTACTCCATGAAGCGCGGCAATAAGGTTGAGCGCTATCAGCCGCCGCAAAACGCGGCGCAGGTGGGCGATCCGAAATCGCCATACTGGGGGATTGTGCGCAACGGGATGTACGGCATGGCTAACCTGCCAAACGGCACCGGCTACAAGCTGTTCCACACCGCGCCGTATCAAATTGCCGCGAAGTCCGGGACCTCGCAGGTCTTCAGCCTGAAGGAGAACCAGACCTACAATGCGAAAATGATCCCGGTCAGGCTGCGTGACCATATTTTCTATACCCTGTTTGCCCCGTATCAGCATCCGCGGGTGGCGATGGCGCTGATTCTTGAGAACGGCGGCGGCGACGGAGTGGTGGCTGGCCCAACGGCGCGCGCCATTCTTGACCATATCTTCGACCCGGCCAACGCGCCGGCGGCGGCAGAGGGCGGCGCAGAGGCCAACGTCCCGCAGATCGATAGCGCCGACGCGCAGTAGCCATCAGCCACGTTTATTTCCGCATGGCGTGGCTCATAGATATTGGTTATTTGCCGAAAGCGCCGCCTTTCTGCATAGTGAAGAGTCCGGGGTAAGCATTGAGGTGAGGGAAAAGGGTGATGGCATTGAGAAACAGGCTGCTGATTGTGCAGACCGGCACGCCGCCGCAGGAGATTATCGCCGATCACGGCGACCTGCCGCGCTGGTTCGCCGACCTGCTGGCGCCGTGGCGGGAGCAGATCAAAGCGGTGCGCGTATTTGCCGGCGAGCCGCTGCCGGAACCGGATAACGATACGGTGGCGGTGATCACCGGCTCCTGGGATATGGTGACGGATCGCCTGGCGTGGAGCGAGCTGACCGCGGAGTGGATCCGCGCCGCGATGGCCATCGAGATGCCGCTGTTTGGCGTCTGCTACGGCCATCAGCTGATGGCTCACGCGCTGGGCGGCGAGGTGGATTACCATCCGGCAGGGCGTGAAACCGGCAGCAAAACCATATCGCTCTCGGCCGCTGGCCTCAGCGACAGCCTGGTTGCCGACCATCCCGCGACCTTCAGCGCTCATCTGACGCATTTGCAAACGGTGACCAAACTGCCGCAGGGGGCGGAGGTACTGGCCTCGTCCGAGCACGATCCGCATCAAATTGTGCGCTACGGCGCCCACGCGCTGTCGACCCAGTTCCACCCTGAAATCACCCCGGAGATTGCCCGCTCGCTGATCTACTACCGTCAGGCGGTGCTGCGCAGTGAGGGCCTTGACCCGGAGAGTCTGAGCCGCGCGGTCGAGGAGAGCCCCGTGGCCTCGGCGATTTTGACCCGCTTTGTCGCGAACTATCTGACCCCGATCCCCGGGACGGCTTAACCCTGCGGCGCTTTCTCCTGCAGCCAGGCCGCGGTTTCGCGAAGAATTTCGTCCGATAGCGCCGGGTCGCTGGTCATTCGCGCCAGAATCACCGCCCCGACCATTGCCGACCAGGTGCCGACGGCCGCGCGGCGCCTCGCCGCTTCATCCTCCCCGGGAACGGCCTGGCTGAGGTTGGCTATCTGCTGCTTGAGGCCGGCGCTCATTTCACTCCGCGCCGGCTCCGACTGGCGGATAGTGTCCGCCGCCAGGGCCGCCAGCGGGCAGCCGCCGGCACAATTATCCCGGTGTTCGGGAGATAGGTAGCGTTCGATTTGCGGCGCGCTGCCGTTTTCAACGGCGCCGCTCGCTGTCTGCAACTCCGCCAGGGTCCGGGCGATCAGCTCATCCTTCGATTTGAAGTAGCCGTAAAATCCGCCGTGGGTGAGACCCGCTGATTGCATAATATCGGTGACCGTTACCGCATCAAAACCCCGTTCACGAAACAGACGACCGGCGGCGGCAAGGATTGTCTGCTTATTCTCTTCGACCTGTTTTCTGCTCACTCTCATGGCGTGATCCCGCGCTGAAATTATTTATGATGACCATCATATAACATTATTTACACTATATACCCAGCCTGTGACATTATACATGACGTTCATCATGTATAAATTCAGGAGAGCGAATATGAGCAGCAAACCAGCGGTACTGGTAACCGGCGCATCGACCGGGATTGGCGCAGTCTACGCCGAACGCTTTGCCCAACGCGGCCACGACCTGGTCCTCGTCGCGCGAAATACCGAGCGCCTTACCGCGCTGGCCCAGCGCCTGCGTAGCGAAGCGGGGGTACAGGTCGACATTTTAACCGCCGATCTGACTAGCGATGACGACGTCGCCGCCGTCGAGCAGCGTTTGCGGGAAGATACGCGCATCGGCATTCTGATTAACAATGCCGGCACCGCCATTCCCGGCGATTTTATCAACCAGAACGGGGAAGAGATCTCCCGGCTGATTGCGCTCAACGTAACGGCGGTGACCCGCCTGGCGCACGCTATCGCTCCCCGGCTGGCGGCCGCGGGGGAAGGGGCTATCGTCAACATCGCCTCGGTTGTCGGACTGGCTCCGGAAATGGGCCTGACGGTGTATGGCGCAACCAAAGCCTTCGTGCTGTTTCTCTCTCAGGCGCTCGACGTGGAGCTGTCCGCCGGGGGAGTCTACGTTCAGGCGGTGCTGCCGGCGGCAACCCGCACCGAGATTTGGCAACGCAGCGGCAAAGACGTTGATACCATTCCCGGCCTGATGGAGGTGGATAAACTGGTGGATGCGGCGCTGGCGGGTTTCGATCGCCGCGAATTAGTCACCATTCCGCCGCTGCACGACGAAGCGCAGTGGAGCGCCATGAACGCGGCTCGCCAGGCGATGCTGCCCGGCTTCGCGCAGTCGGAACCGGCACCGCGCTACCGCGCCTGACGCCTTCGCGTGACGTTGTCACCTGGACGTCAGCCCGCTCAGCGCCCCGGCCATTAGCCGACCGAGCATCGCGCAGGCGGCGGCATTCCGCGCCTGCGGCATGCAGATTCTCCGGCATGCCGATTTTGGTTCTCACCGTCAGGCCTAATCCGGCCTGTACCGCCACCCAGACGCCGCTGAGGCTATGGCTCACAAACATCACCTGCCACGGAATAGCGGCCAAGCGCGGCGATAGCCCTGGAGCGCATCAGGCACGGGCTTTCAAACATCACCAGCGGAAGCGGCTCGCCGGCGGCCAGCAGGGCGGCGACGTCGAGGTCCGGATGACAAATCCACTCCAACTGACACTGGCCCAACGTTGAGCCGCTATCGTCGGTTTGCCAGAGCAGCGCCATATCCAGCGCCTGACGCAGCGGGAGATTGCGGTCCACTCTGGCGACGATCCGCAGCTGCGGGTGGTGACGCTTAAACTGGCCGAGGATCCCCGGCATCAGGGATTCGCCAAAATCCTCCTGCATCCCAATGCGGATCTCGCCGGTAAGCCGTTCGCCTTTGAGAGCGCGCAGGGTCTCATCGTTGAGCTCCAGCATGCGCCGGGCATAGCCCATCAGCTTTTCGCCCTCGGCGGTTAGCGCCAGGTGACGGCCGCGTTTAACCACCAGCCCGGCGCCGCACTGCATCTTCTATTGCCGTCGCGATGACCGCGCTGCGCCGGTCGCAGAGAACCGCTACGCGCCGCTGTACGTCTGGCAAAACGCCGAAGCGATGACGCGTTTTCTGCAGAGTCCGGGGTTTACTCGCCTGTGCGAGGACTTTGGCTGGCCGCGGATCGAAAGCTGGCTGGCGCTGCGCGTCCCGGCGATCGGGGAGGTGATGGATAAGTCCTGGCTGAGCGTCGAAAAACGCGCCATCGCCCCGTTCAGCGATCTGGCAAGCCTCGATCTGCAGGGGCCGCTCTGCGCATGGGACCTGAGCCGCTGGCAGACTGCTGGAGGTCAGCTTTGGCGATGCGCCGTCGGAGACAGGAGAGAGTTATCGTATCGGCTACGTTGCGCGAGGCGGAGCGTAAAAAAGCCGATAAGGTGAGTTATCGGCTTTCGGGATGAGGCGGGGCGGCAAGGGCCGCTATCCCGGATCGGGCGCAGGCGCCGCAGTCCGGGAGTTCAGCTTACTTTGCCAGCACTTCCTGCGCGGTGCGTTCAACCAGGTTCAGCAGCACCTTGACGTCATCGAGGGTGACGATCGGGTTAAGCAGCGTCAGCTTCAGGCAGGTCACGCCGTTGTGCTCGGTTACGCCGACGTTGGCGCGACCGGATTCCAGCAGCGCGTCGCCGATGCGCTGGTTAAGCAGGGCGATAGCCGCATCGTCGCTGCCCGCCGTCTGCTGCGGGCGCGAACGGAACAGCACGCTCGCCAGTCTGCGGCTCCATAACCAGTTCCAGCGTCGGCTGGCTGGCGACGTATTCAGCGACGTTTTTCGCCATCGTCACGCCGTGATCGATAATTTCCGCGTACTGCTTCTGCCCAAGCGCTTCCAGGCCCATCCACAGCTTCAGCGCGTCGAAGCGGCGGGTGGTCTGCAGCGATTTGGAGACCAGGTTCGGCACGCCGTTTTCTTCATCGAACTCGGAGTTCAGATAGGCCGCCTGATAGCGCATCAGCTCGTAGTGGCGCGCATCTTTGAGCAGGAACGCGCCGCAGCTGATGGTCTGGAAGAACTGTTTGTGGAAGTCCAGGGTGATGGAATCCACGCACTCAATGCCGTCCAGGTAATCGCGGTAGCGCTCGGAAAGCAGCAGCGCGCCGCCCCAGGCCGCATCGACGTGCAGCCAGATCTGATGCTCCGCCGCAATGCCGGCAATCGCCCGCAGCGGGTCGATTGCCCCCGCGTCGGTGGTGCCCGCGGTCGCCACGATCGCCATGATCTGCTCGCCGTTGGCCTGCGCTTCGGCGATTTTCGCCTTCAGGTCTTCGACGTCCATGCGCGCAAAGCGGTCGGTTTTGACCAGGGTGACCGAACGGTAGCCGAGGCCCATCAGCGCCATGTTCTTCTGCACCGAGAAGTGGGCGTTTTCAGAACAGAACACTTTGTACTTGCGGATATCGCCCGGCAGGCCGTCCTGCTGAATCGAGTGACCCTGGCGGGCGAAGAAAGCATCGCGCGCCAGCATCAGGCCCATCAGGTTACTCTGGGTGCCGCCGCTGGTGAAAACGCCGGCGTCGCCTGCCCGGTAGCCCACCCGGGAACGCAGCCATTCGATCAGCTTCATCTCAATGATGGTTGCCGACGGGCTTTGGTCCCAGGAGTCCATGCTCTGGTTGGTGGCGTTAATCAGCACTTCCGCCGCCTGGCTTACCACCAGGCTCGGGCAGTGCAGATGCGCCACGCACTGCGGGTGATGCACCGACAGGCTGTCTTTCAGGAAGTACTCGATCGCACGTTCAATCGCCGCCTGGTTGCCCAGCCCCTGTTCGGTGAACTCAAGGGTAATGCGCTCGCGCAGCTCGGCGACGCTTTTGCCTTGATACATCTCAGGCTGCTTGAGCCACTGGGCGACGGCCTGGCTGGTCTGAGCGATAACCTGCTGGTACGCCTCAATACTCTGCGGCGAACCGGCAAGGATCGGATTCAATTGGGACATGGCGGTCACTTACTCCACTCAGACCGGTTTTACGCCGGCGGCCAGCAGGGCCTGTTCAAATTTATCGAAGAAAATTTCCAGTTCCGCATCGCTAATCAGCAGCGACGGCAGCAGGCGCAGGACGCAGCCGTTACGGCCGCCGCGCTCAAGGATCAGGCCCGCTTCGAAGCATTTTTTCTGCAGCAGGGCAGACAGCGCGCCGTCGGCCGGGTAGCAGCCCATGTGGTCCTGAGCTTCGTTCGGCTTAACGATTTCGATGCCGATCATCAGACCGAGACCGCGAACGTGGCCAATCACCGGGTAGCGTTTTTGCATGTCGGCCAGCTTGCCTTTCAGCCACTCGCCCTGGGCCGCAACTTTACCGGCGATGTCGTTCTCTTTCAGGTGACGCAGGGTGGTCAGGCCGGTTGCCATTGCCAGCTGGTTGCCGCGGAAAGTACCGGTGTGGTGGCCAGGTTCCCAGGCGTCAAACTGCTTCTTGATACCGAGAACGGCCAGCGGCAGACCGCCGCCGACGGCTTTGGACATCACGATGATGTCCGGCTCAATACCGGCGTGTTCGAAGGCGAACAGCTTACCGGTACGCGCGAAGCCGGCCTGGACTTCATCGATAATCAGCAGAATGCCGTGTTCCTGGGTCACTTTACGGATGCGCTGCAGCCACTCGACCGGTGCCGGGTTCACGCCGCCTTCGCCCTGAACGGCTTCAAGGATCACCGCCGCAGGCTTACGCACGCCGCTTTCAACGTCGTTGATCAGGTTTTCGAAGTAGTAGGTCAGCGCCTTCACGCCGGCTTCACCACCAATGCCCAGCGGGCAGCGGTACTGATGCGGGTACGGCATAAACTGGACTTCCGGCATCATGCCGTTAACCGCTTCTTTCGGCGACAGGTTGCCGGTCACCGACAGCGCGCCATGGGTCATCCCGTGGTAGCCGCCGGAGAAGCTGATCACCGAAGAACGGCCGGTGTATTTTTTCGCCAGCTTCAGCGCCGCTTCAACGGCGTCGGCGCCGGACGGGCCGGTGAACTGCAGGCAGTATTCTTTACCTTCGCCCGGTAATAAAGAGAGCAGGTATTCGGAGAAGCGATCTTTTAACGGAGTCGTCAGATCGAGGGTATGTAACGGCAAGCCGCTGGTAATGACACTTTGGATGCTCTGCAGCACGTCAGGATGGTTATGACCAAGCGCCAGGGTTCCCGCACCGGCAAGGCAGTCGAGGTACTGCTTGTTATCCGCATCGGTCAGCCATACGCCTTCCGCTTTGGTAATCGCGAGCGGCAGCTTGCGCGGGTAACTTCTGACGTTCGATTCGAATTCGGCCTGACGGGCCAAAAAGGTTTCGTTGTTTGCGTCCAATAAATCTGCACTTAAAGTATCAATACGGACTTTATCCGTCATCATATCACTCCCACAACCAGCGTTGCGGTTGAACACTGGTTGAATAATTGGTTTTAGAAAATGAATCGCCATTCATAAAGCGCGCACAATATATGGCTTTTTAAATCCGCATTCAACGTTTTATTTATTGCGCTATTTTTACGTTATTTTTACATTGTTAAATTCAATGGTAATCATTTGATTTATATCTGTTATTTTAACAGTCACAAAAGCACAAAAAGTGTAATTATTAGTGTGCGATTAGGCCCCTTTTTATTACCGCTTCGCTGACGCTGCCGGCGAAAATAGTTCCGCCGGCAGTAAGGTTACTCAATGCAGTTCGATAGCGTACTGCGATAAAGGTGTGATTTTTTTAACCAACTTGTTGTTAAACAAAAACTGTTCGTAGGCTTCGTAGCGCGCCTTATCCAGCGCCGCCGGGTCGGTGGCGAACAGCGGCATCGTTTGCAGCCACGCCTGCTTGTTGAGCTCGGTGTTAAGCTCCGGATGAGCGGCGGCGAAGGCCTGCCAGGTCTCCTGCGGGTGGGCGCGAAGCCAGGCCACGCCTTTTTGCAGGGCAACGAGGAATTTTTTGATCTTCGCCGCCTGCGCTTCATCGCGGTTGGCGACAATCACCAGCTCGTCGTAGGCCGGCACGCCGTAATCCTCCACGTTCATCACCTGCGGCTCTTTGCCCTGCAGCTTTAGCTCCAGCGCCTCAATATTGCGGTAGCCGCCGATAACCGCGTCGACCTGGCCGGCAAGCAGGGCGCTGGTGAGCTGGAAGTTAACGTTAATCAGCTTGATGCTTTGCGGGTCGATATGCGCCGACTGCGCCATAGTTGCCAGCGTCGCCTGTTCGATGCCGCTCACCGAGTAGCCCACCTTTTTCCCCTTCAGGTCGGCGGGGGTTTTGATGCGCTTATCCAGCGCAATAATAGTATTGAGCGGCGAGTTAATCAGCGTCCCGACGCGCACCAGCGGCAGCCCCTCATCGGCGAAAAAATGCACCTGCGGCTGGTAGGTGATGGCGAGGTCGGCCTGGCGAGCGGCCACCAGCCGCGGCGGCAGCGCCGGGTCGGATGGCGGAATGATTTTGACGTCAAGGCCCTGTTCTTTAAAGGCGCCAATCTGCTCCGCCACCATAATCGGTGCGTGATCCGGGTTGATATACCAGTCCAGCACCAGGGTTAGCTTCTCGTTCGCCGCCGCGTGCGCGCTGATAGCCGCGCTGAGGGCCATCCCGGCAAAAATGCGTTTATTCATGGTATTCCTTATTATCCGTACGGGTCATTATTCCGGCGTCCAGTCGATCAGCCGGTGCAAGAAAGCGTCGACCGCCAGCCACAGCAGGACGGTCAGCAGCACTAAAATAAACAGGGCCGCAAAGCAGATGTCGGTCTGCAGCCGGGCGTTGGCGTTGAGCATGACGTAGCCGAGCCCTTCGGCTGAGCCCACCCATTCGCCGATGATGGCGCCAATCGGCGCGACGGCGGCGGCCATCCGCAGGCCGGACCCCAGCGCCGGCAGCGCGGCCATCAGCCGCACGTGGCGCAGCTGAGCGCCAAAGGAGGCGCCCATCGTGCGGGCCAGATCGAGATAGTCGTGATTGACCCGCCGCAGGCCGTCAAAGAACGCGGAGGTGACGGGGAAGAAGATCACCAGCACCGCCATCATCACCTTGGCGCTCATTCCGAAGCCAAACCACAGCACCAGCAGAGGGGCGAGAGCGAACACCGGGATGGCCTGGCTGGTCAGCACCAGCGGCATCAGCCAGCGCTGCAGCCGCGGCGAGATAATCATGCACAGCGCCAGCGCCACGCCGAGCAGGACTCCGAGCAGCAGTCCGCTGATAATTTCGCTTAGCGTCACCAGGGTATGCCAGCCGAGATACGCGCGGTTGAGCCACAGGGCGCCGGCGACCGCCGATGGCGAAGGCAGCAGAAAGGCGGGGATCCCGCTGCAGGTCACCAGCCACCAGACCAGCAGCAGGCCGCTAAACACCACCGCGCCGCGCAAGAGTTTGCCCCTCATCCGTCGGCCCTCATCAGCTGCTGCAGCAGCTCCGCCTGGCTGGCAAGCAGCGCGGGATCGTTCGCCGCCCGCGGCGGCAGGCCAGATAAATGGTGCGAATCGTCGATCCCGCCCGCGGACGGAGCGAGCACCAGCAGGCGGTGGCTCAGCCGACAGGCTTCCATCGGATCGTGGGTAATCAGCACCACGGTACGGTCGGCCAGCAGCTCCGCCGCCAGGGTTTGAATGCGCGTGCGGGTGATGGTGTCGAGGGCGGAAAAGGGCTCATCCATTAAGACCACGGGGCGGTCTTCATACAGCGTGCGGGCCAGCGCCGCGCGCTGGCGCATGCCGCCGGAGAGCGCCGCCGGGCGATCGTCGGCGCACTGCTCCAGCCCGACCTGACGCAGCAGGGTTGTCACGCGCGAACGGTCAACGCGCTCCCCGCGCAGGCGCGCGCCAAGGGCGACGTTATCGCGCACGCTCAGCCACGGGTAGAGCAGGTCCTTCTGGCCCATCCACGCCAGCCGTTTCGCCACGGGCAGTCCGTCGCTGGCGTACACCTGGCCGGACGTCGGCGCCGCGAGGCCGGCGATGATGCGCAGCAGGCTGGTTTTTCCCGCGCCGCTGGCCCCCAGCAGGGAGACCCACTGCCCGCCGGGGATATCGAACGATAAATCCGCAAAAATGACCCGCGAGCCGAAGCGCAAACCCAGCTCCCGGACGTGGATGGCCGGGGGCGTCACGCCGACGCCTCCGTTACCGCATTCAGCCCCATCTGCCAGAAGTTGGCCTCCAGGCGCGTGGCGGTGGTGAAGATGGTGCTCAGCTCAGCGAATCTCGACTCGCCGCCGCGCTGCTGCCAGAGGGTTTCCAGCAGGGCAATCGCCGCGTTGACGCCGTTGAGGTAGCCTTCGTCGCCATAGTTGCGGATCCACGAGGCGTAGGGGTTATCGTTCAGGCGGGTCTGCGGATTGTGCAGCAGCCCGAGCCCAATTTCTGCGTAACCGGCCACGCAGGGCATCAGCGCGGCCAGCAGATCCAGGGCGTCGCCGGAGTGGCCGATATCCAGTACGTAGCGCGTGTAGTTGACCGTCTCAGACGCCTCCGGCTCGGCGGCCATGGTCGCTTCATCCAGCCCCCAGCCGTCGCAGTAGCTGACGTGCAGCGGCAGCTCGCTGAGGATGGCGTTCATCGAGGCCGCCGCGGCGCGCATCTCCGGCAGCGTGCGCAGCTTGCTGACCAGCAGGGCATAGCTGCGGGCGAAGTGGATCAAAAACAGATAGTCCTGCGTCAGGTAGCGGCGGAATGCGCGTTCGGGCAGGGTGGCGTCAGCCAGCTGATGTAAAAAAGGATGGGCGACGTAGTGCTGCCAGTCGCGTCCCGCCTGCTGGCGCAGACGACCGTAGATGCCTTGAGTAAATGCGGGAAGAATCACAGGACCTCCTGATTAAGGGGAGATCCGGGCGTGCAGAAGTATGAACAGGCAATGGCGGAAAACTGGCAAAATTGCCGACCCGTCCCTTCGCTGGCATGACCCAGATCAGGTTCAAAGGGTTCGGCTTACGCCATCTCAGCCCTCACGGGACACCCCTCGGTAAGGCCATGTTATACGGCATTCACTTTTTGATTACAATCCCGGCTTCGGCTCATTGCGCCGGGGAGCGGGCGGGGTTTAGGTGACAACGTCACTAGCAGGTTGGCTAAAGAGTGAAGGGCGGGCAGGTGCGGGAAATTTTATCGCTGATTTTTGCCGGCTTGGACACCGTCTGCGATTTAAAAGAAGACTATAATAGCCACTTCTACGTCATCCCTTTGAACTCTCTAACTAATTTTCTTTGATTTTGCGCCAGCAGGCGATGAATGCACAGGCGGCTGGATGAGTGATTGACGATGTATGGCGGGTGGAGAGCTGCATGCTATTAAAAGAATTCACGATGTTCGACCTGTTAGCCACCCCCATCTGGGTGGTTCACCCTTTTAAAGAGCGCATTCTCTACGGTAATCGGGCCTCCAGAACCCTCAGCGGCGATATGTCGCTGGATGAGATGCGCAAAGGGACGTTCTCCACCTGCCCGGAAGTGAGCCTGCAGATTTACTGACAATTTCGCGGATCCTTGAGTCGACGGTGACGCATCAGGACAAAATATATCGCTGGGGCGGCGAGGAGTTTCTGCTATTTCTTCCCGAACGCTCTATTGAGATGGCGCTGCAAATGGCGGAGACCATTCGTCTCGCGGTCAGCGGCTATCAGCTGCCGGATCGCCCCGGCCCGGTTACCGTCAGCATTGGCGTCGCCGCGCGTCAGGATGACGAAGAGATCGACCAGCTGTTCAACCGCGTCGACAAGGCGCTGTATGCGGCGAAGAAAGAGGGGCGAAATCAGGTGAAGCTGCACCTGGTGGGTAAATATTGAGGCGCGGCGCAATGCCGCCCTGGCTGAGCGAGCGGCGCCGCGGTAAAAATTCACCGCGTAAATATAGTTACGCCGTTTTTTAAAATTCTTAGCAATATTTCTCCGGCTCATTCGTCTACCTCATCAGCAGTCACTATTCACGACAGTCATGAGGTAGCAACAAGATGAAAGATTTTGATATGCATGAAAACCGCCGTCACTACGGCTTTGGCCACCATCGGATGGGCAAACCGCTGATCGTTGGCATGGCGATCGTCGCGATACTTGGCCTGGTGGTGATGTCGCTGTGGAACGCGCTGCTGCCGGCCATTCTTGGGGTTAAAAGCATCGGCTTTTGGCAGGCTTTAGGTCTGCTGGCGCTATCGCGGATCCTCTTCGGCGGCCTCGGCTTCCGGCCGGGCATGTTCGGTATGGGGCGCGAGCGTCGCCGCATGCATGAACGCTGGATGCAGATGAATCCCGAGCAGCGCGAAGAGTTTATGCAGCGCTTTGGCCGCCGCGGCCATCGCGAGCACTGCGGCTGGCACGATCGCCGTAACGAACCCGCCCGGCCGGCAGACGATGCGTCTAAAACGACGCCGACCGAGTGAGCGAAATGAAAGGCGCAACGGCGGGGGAATCGCTGCTTGTTTCGGCGCTCAACGCCTGCCGCTCCCGGCTGAAGGCCTTTATTCGCGGCCGCATCTCGGTACGCGACGAGGCTGACGATATCCTACAGGAAGTGAGCTGGCAATTAATGAAGGTCGAACAGCCGGTGGAGAACGTCGCCGCCTGGCTGTTCCGCGCCGCGCGCAACGAAATGACCGACCGGGCGCGCAAAAAGCGCGAGCTGCCGCTGGCGGACTACCTCGCCGGGGATGAAGAGGGCGAGTTCCCGGAAGATGAGCTGGCGGAGACCCTGTTCGGCGTGCCGCAAACGCCGGAGGACGAGTACCTGAAAGAGCTGCTGTGGGAGGAGCTGAACCAGGCGCTATCGGAACTGCCCGCCGCCCAGCGGGAGGTCTTTGAAAAGACCGAGCTGCTGGGCTACAGCTATAAAGAGCTGGCCGCCGAGTGCGGGGCCAGCGAGCAGGCCCTGCTATCACGCAAGCACAAAGCCGTGCTCTATCTGCGTACCCGCCTGCGCGCCCTCTATGATGAGCTGATGACCGACTAAGGCCTGGCGCAACCGCCGGGCGCCGCGGTCAATATCCTCGGGTGAGGATACTTCATGATTTATCCCCACTAAAGGATATTGCATTCTTTATCCTCTTATGGGGATATTTACTGCGAGCGTTGACATTATCCTCACCAGGGTATAAACAGGGTCTTATCCCTATAAGAGGATAGATAAGATGATGATAACGCCCCCGACGATCTACAGCCCGGCCCAGCTGGCGAACCATATCAAGCTGGTGCGGCAAAAAAACCAGTGGACGCAAAGCGATCTGGCCCGCCGGATAGGCATTAAGCAGGCGACGATCTCGAACTTCGAAAACCATCCGGACAAAACCACCTTAACGACGCTGTTTAAGATTTTACAATCTCTGGAAATGACGATGACGGTGTGCGAAAAGGGCGCGGCGCCGGACCTTGCGCAAAACGATAGTCAACCGGATCTGGAGTGGTAATGGCGACGCTCGTGACGTGGATGAACAATGAACGCGTCGGGGAGCTGATCAAGCTGAGCAACGGCGCCCATCAGTTCCGCTATGAGGCGCGCTGGCTGCAAAACCCGCGCGCGCGACCGCTCTCCCTGTCGCTGCCGCTGCAGTTCGGCAACATCACCTCGGATGCGGTGTTTAACTACTTCGACAACCTGCTGCCCGATAGCCCGCTGGTGCGCGATCGCATTGTCAAGCGCTATCAGGCGCGCTCGAAGCAGCCCTTCGATCTGCTGGCCGAGGTGGGGCGGGATAGCGTCGGGGCGGTCACCCTGCTGCCCGAAGGCGCCGCTCCGGCAGCCGGCGGCCTGACCTGGGAAGCGCTCGACGACGCCCGGCTTGACGCGCTGCTGACGGCCTACCGCGCGGATATTCCGCTCGGCATGATTAACGGCCAGGAGGAGTTCAGAATATCGGTCGCCGGCGCCCAGGAGAAAACGGCGCTGCTGAAGATGGACGACCGCTGGTGCATACCGACGGCGACAACGCCAACGACGCATATTATCAAGCTGCCGATCGGCGAGATAAGGCAGCCGGACGCGGTGCTGGATCTCAGCGAAAGCGTCGATAACGAATATTTATGCCTGGCCCTGGCGCGGGAGCTGGGCTTTGCCGTTCCGCAGGCTGAAATTATCACCACCCGCAGCACCCGGGCGCTGGCCGTTGAGCGCTTTGACCGCCGCTGGGCGCTGGAGAAAACGCGGCTGCTGCGCCTGCCGCAGGAGGATCTGTGCCAGGCGTTCGGCATTCCTTCCTCGATGAAGTACGAGTCGGACGGCGGGCCGGGCATCGGCAAAATCATGGCGTTTTTGCTCGGCTCCAGCGAGGCGCTGAAGGATCGCTACGACTTTATGAAGTTTATCGTTTTTCAATGGCTAATCGGCGCCACCGACGGGCATGCGAAGAATTTTTCCATTTTCCTGCAGCCCGGCGGCAGCTATCGCCTGACGCCGTTCTACGACATTATCTCGGCCTTTCCGCTGCTCGGCGGCGCGGGGTTGCATATCAGCGACCTTAAGCTGTCGATGAGCCTGAAAGCAACCAAAGGGCGGAAAACGGAGATCCAGACGATCTACCCGCGTCATTTTCTCGCCACGGCAAAAGAGGTGGGATTTGCGCAGCAGCAGATGCTGGAGATCCTGCGCTATTTTGCCGACAGCCTGCCGCGGGCGGTCGATGCGGTCAGGGCCTCGCTGCCGGCGGATTTTTCACCGACGGTTTACCGGGCTATTATCTCCCACGCGCTCAAAAATCATACCCGCCTGCAAAGCGGCCTGGAGGGTTAACGGACGCTAACCCAACGCCTGCCGATAATCACCGTTAGCGCGACGATCGTGGCGATCGCCGCCAGGTGCAGCGCAAAATCCAGCGGGTGCAAATGCACCGGATGGCAAAACGCCAGCAGGCTCACCGCCAGGCTGGCGACGCCGAGCCCGGCCATCGCCAGGCTGCGTGCAGGATAGATCGCCCGCGTGCGCCGCAGGCTGGCGATCATCAGCATTATCATCGGCGTACTGACGACCAGCAGAAAGGTGAAGCAGCTGACGCTATCGTTATCGTGCAGCGGCGGCGCGTCGCCGGGAATGCTGCCGATGCCCAGGCCGAGCCACATCAGGCCGATGGGCAAAAGGGCCTTCCAGCTGATGCTCCGACGCCCGGCAATGCTCATGGTAAAGGCGCGGCGAATGGTTAACGTCCCGAGCAGAAATGCCAGCACCAGCTGCGCCATCGCGAGGCTTGCCCCGGGCTGCGACCAGTCGGTCTGCTCGCGCTGTACCAACAGGCTGGCGGCGCCGGCGCACGGCAGGGCGACGGCCAGCCAGCCCGCGACGCGCCAGCCGGTGGGCCACGGACGTTTTACCGGGCGCATTTCGCGGCCCAGTTTTTCAATAAGCAGATTATGATCGGTCATGGTGATCTCCAAATCGGCGCAGGTTTTTCAACGCCCGATGCAGCAGCGATTTCACCGCCGCCACGCTGAGATTGTAATGGGTGGCCGCTTCCGCCAGGCTCATTTCGCGCAGATGAACGTGCTCAACGATTTCGCGCTGGCGCAGGGGAAGCTGACGCAGGTAGCCCGCCAGCTCCTCCCGGCTGTCCTGGCGCGGCGGGTCGGCGGCCGCCGACTCCGGCAGCGCTTCATCAGAGACCTCCCAGTGCTGATAGCGCCCGCGCCGCCGCAGCGCGTCCACGCTGCGGGCCGAGATAATCGCCAGCAGCCAGGGCAAAAAGGGAAAGGCCGGATCGTAGGTGTGACGCACCCGATGTACGCTGAGCAGCACATCCTGGATAACGTCTTCCACCAGCGCCTCGTCGGCGATCCGTTTCCGCACCTGCGAACGGATCGTCGGCACCAGCGCCTTGAGCAGGCGGGTATAGGCGAGCCTGTCGCCCGCCTGCGCCTGCTCCATTAGCGCGGGCCAGCTTTCGCGCGCGCTATCGTTTGTTTGCATAGTCCGCCTTGTTATGACGCTTTTTTGCCGGCGGCCTGGGTCAGGGCATTCACCACAATCCCCGGCGTCAGCACCTGCGGCAGGACCTTCGGCGGCCCGCCGTCGGCCGGGTAAACCACATACAGCGGCAGTCCGCCCTGGCCGAACTGGTTGAGCGCATCGTCTACGTCCGGATTAAACTTGGTCGAGTCCGCTACCATATAGACGGTATCGGTTTTTACCAGCGCCTCTTTCACCGCCTGAGTGGAGAGGGAGGTTTTTTCATTCACCTGGCAGGTAATACACCAGGAGGCGGTAAAGTTGACAAAGATCGCCTTCCCGTGACCGCGCTGGGAGGAGACCTCCGCCGTCTGCCCGGCATCCGGCGCGGAGGCGGCGGGCTTAACCAACCCCGGCAGCGGCGCGAGGACCGCCACAACCAGCGCCGCGGTTACCGCAAACAGGGCCTTGTGCCCCTTGCCCTGGAAGGCGCGACGTTGCGCAATTCCGTACAGCCAGGCGGCGAAGCTGAGCACCACCGAGGCGGCAAGCAGGACGGCTAACGCCGCGCTCCCGGCCTGCTGCGCCAGCACCCACACCAGCCAGGCCCAGGCGCCAAACATCGGAAAGGCGAGCGCGCGTTTAAGGATATCCATCCACGGGCCGGGGCGCGGCAATATTCTGGCCAGCGCCGGAAAGAGCGACACCAGGGTAAAGGGCGCGGCGAAGCCGAACGCCAGCGCGAGGAAGATGGTTAACGACACCGCCGGCGGCTGGACCAGCGCGTAGCCGATCGCGCTGGCCATAAAGGGCGCGGCGCAGGGGGTAGCGACCACGATCGCCAGCGCGCCGGTGAGCGCCGAGCGAATAAACGCGCCGCGGCCGATATCCAGCCCGCCGACGCGCTGGGCCGTTAGTCCGACCTCAAAGACGCCAAGCAGGTTAAGCGCCGCGCCGAGGATCGTCAGGGAGAGCAGCGCGATCACCAGCGGCGACTGCAGTCTGGAAGCCCCAGCCGACCGCGGTACCGCCGGCGCGCACCGCCAGCAGAATACCCGCCAGCGCCATCATGGTGACGACGACGCCGAGCAAAAACGCCAGGCCTTCACGGCGGGCGCTGGCGGCATTATCGGAGTGACGCAGCAGCCCCAGCGCCTTCAGGGAGATCACCGGAAAAACGCAGGGCATAAAGTTGAGTATGATGCCGCCAATAAAGGCGGCCAGCATCGCGGTTAACATCGCTGGCCTCTTTACTTAATGGGTTTGCGGGTGAGAAGCGTCGTACTGCTTCACGGCAGCGAGCGTCTTCTCGATATGTGCATCCGGGTTTCTATCAGTGTAACTCAGCAGAATGTTGCCATCCGGCGCAATCACGTACGAAGTGCGATCGGAGAGCGTTTTACCTTTTATCTCCATCAGCGTCTGGTACTGGGCGGCGACTTTGGCGCCCGGGTCCGCCGCGACGGCGAACTTATCGCGGCACTCCAGCCTGGAGAAGTCGCTGACCTGCTCGGTATTCCCCGCGGTTACGCCAACCACCGTGGCCCCCATTTTGGTGAAGCTGTCGGTCGCTTCGGCAAAATCATGGGCTTCAATGGTACAGCCGGCGCTGAAGGCCGCCGGGAAGAAGTAGAGCACCACCGGCCCCTTTTGCAGCGCCTGCTGCAGGGAGAAGGTTAGCGGTTTACCGGCGAGGGCGCCCTGCAGCTTGAAGTCCGGGGCTTTAGCGCCCACCGGCAGCGCCGCGTCGGCGTTGAAGGCGGTGGCGGAGAGACCCAGCGCGGCGGTCATGGTCAGGGTACGGATGAGGGTTTTGATGCGTGTCATTATCTGCTCCTGCGATTTTAGGGAGTGCCGGTTTGGCCAAACTCGTTCATCTCATCTATTCAGTTCGTCGCCGCGGAGAAAAAGTTGCGCGCAGGTGAAAAAAAAGTGCGCCCGGCCCATCGCGCGATGTACGGGGCTGCGGAAACGGAGAGGAGCCGCCCGCGAAACGGGTTCGACAGGCGGAACAGGCTAGCTTCCCCAGCGGCTCTGCAGATAGCTGACGGCCTGCCGGGTCTGCGGCTGGTTCAGGTTGTTCTCGCGAAACAGAATGGTGCCCTGGATTTCGGGGATCGACTCGTTGAGGTCCAGCTGTTTTTTCAGCTCCGGCACGCCGCCGTTAACCATCCAGTCGGGTTCATTTTTTGACGGTTCACCGATTTTGTAGAGCGCCACGCCGATATAGAGCCGCGTATGGGTTGGCTTGACGACCTGCGCCCACCATTTCGCCAGCACGTCGTAGCGGGCGGCGTCGCGCGCAAAGGGCCAGTAGATCTGAGGCGCGATGTAGTCGAGCAGCCCCTGCTGTACCCAGCTGCGGGTATCGGCGTAGGACTCATCGTAAGCCGCCGCGCCGCGGGTGTCGGAGCCGGCGGGATCGTGGGAGCGATTGCGCCACACGCCGGCAGGGCTGACGCCAAACTCGACGCTGGGGTTAATCTGCTTAATCGTGCGCGACACCTGCGCAATCAGCTGCTGAGTATTGTGCCGGCGCCAGTCCGCTTTGCTGGCGAACCCCTGGCCATACTGCTGAAAGGTTTGATTGTCGTTAAGGGCTGAACCCGCCGTCTCGGTGTAGAAATAGTCGTCAAACTGCACCCCGTCGACCGGGTAGCGCGCGACAACTTCGGCGACGATGCCGGTTATCCAGTCGCGGACCTGCGGAATGCCCGGGTCGAGGACAAAGCGGTCGCTGGCGGTGCGGATCCAGTCACGATGCAGCACAAAGACGCTGGCCGGGCTTTGCGACTGCGTGCGGTTGAGCTCGGCGACGGTTTTCGGGCGGGTGTTCACCGAGACGCGGTAGGGGTTAAACCAGGCGTGAACCCGCATCCCGCGCTTATGCGCTTCATCCAGCATAAACTGCAGCGGATCGTAGCCCGGGTCCTCGCCGATGGCGCCGGTCAGCATATCGGACCACGGTAAAATTTTTGACGGCCACAGGGCGGTGCCGTCGGGTTTGATCTGGAAGAACACGGTATTAATCCCGAGGCGCTGCAGATTATCGAGCTTGGCGATCAGCGCCACCTTTTGCTGGCTAATCCGGCTCTCCGGGCTGCTGGCAATGATCGAGCCCACCGGCGGCCAGTCGAGGCGCGAAACCGTGGTCAGCCAGACGCCGCGTACCGGCCCGTGCGTTGTGGGCCGCGCCGCCTGTTTAACCGCCGGCGGCAGCGGCGTAACCAGCGAACGGGGCGGCTGGCTGCTGCAGCTGGCGAGGATAAAGGCGGTCGCCACCGCCGCGGCGGATGCGGCCAGGGTAGCGATAAAAAAGCGCCGGGAGCGGATAGTCATAGACGTGGGCTTATTTTGTGAGTCGCGTAAAAGAAGCATTTTCGTATTATGCGTAGTTAAGTCAATCCTTTATGCGGGGAATTATCAGGACCCGCTATCGGCGTTGATCTTAAGCTTTTTAGGCTTGCGTTAAATCGCATGCGCCTGCGGTTTGGCGACGCGTAATCTATTTTTTTGCTTACGTATTAAAACCGCGGGGCAAAACGATCGCTCTTGCTATCTTGTTCACAATATTGCAACAAAACTTTTCACGCTCATGATCGTTTTCGCACTTTTGCACCAGCCCGGTGCGCAACGTCAGCGAAGAACAACTATGTTTAGCTCGCGGGTCGGAACGGATGCCGCAGTCCTCAATTCGCCACGTGATGGCAACATATCTCCTGACTTGTCCTGAAATGCACGTTGGTCGGTGGCGGTAACCGCGGCAGTTGCGCGTAGCTGCCATCTATTAGTAAGCGATCTGTCACGTCATTTCTTCCTGGCGGGATTTTTGCTTCTTCCACCTTTAGCCGCTGCGGCTGGATAACGGCCTTCGGCAAACAAAACGGTAAGTGATATTTTCCGCGTCATTTAATTAATGGCGCCAGATTATAAATCGCTGAGGATTATCTGAATGTCTCTGAAACTTAAAAAGTTGACTCTTCATTTTGCGATTGCAGGCTGTATGAGCGTGGCATTTTACGCACAGGCGGATGTGAAGATTGGCGTGGCCGGGCCGTTCACCGGACCTAATGCCTCCTACGGCGCTCAGTACTGGAAAGGGGCGTCGCAGGCGGTAGCAGACATCAACGCGGCGGGAGGAATTAAGGGCGAAAAAATTGTGCTGGTGCAGGGGGATGACGCCTGCGAACCGAAGCAGGCCGTCGCGGTGGCCAACCGCCTGGTCGATGAGTCGGGGGTTTCCGCGGTTGTCGGACACTTCTGTTCGTCATCGACGATGCCGGCATCCGAAGTGTACGACGAGGCGGGAGTCCTGACGATTACGCCGGGGTCGACTAACCCGCTGATCACCGAGCGCGGAATGAAGGATATGTTCCGCATGTGCGGCCGCGACGACCAGCAGGGGGCGATTGCGGCGGACTATATGCTGGACGTGCTGAAGGCGAAGAAAATAGCCGTCATTCATGACAAGGATACCTACGGTCAGGGGCTGGCCGACGCCACCCGCGCGGCGCTGGCAAAACGCGGGACCAAAGAGGTGCTGTACGAAGGGCTATCGCGGGGTGAGAAGGACTTCAACGCCCTGGTCACCAAAATTGGCGCGCTGAAGCCTGACGTGGTCTATTTCGGCGGCTGCCATCCGGAAGCCGGCCCGCTGGTGCGGCAGATGCGGGAGCAGGGGCTGCAGGCGAAATTCTTCTCCGGCGACTGTGTCGTGACCGAGGAGCTGGTGACGACCGCCGGCGGACCGCAGTTTACCAACGGCGTGCTGATGACGTTTGGTAAGGACCCGCGCACCATTCCTGAGGGCAAAACGGTGATTGAGAAGTTCCGCGCCAGCGGCTTCGAGCCGGAAGGCTATACCCTCTACGCCTACGCCTCGATCCAGGCCATCGCCGCGGCCTACAACGCGGTGGGCGCCGACAATACCAAGGCCAGCGAGTGGCTGAAAAGCCATAGCGTTGACACGGTAATGGGCAAAAAGGCCTGGGATGGTAAAGGCGATCTGAAGGTGTCGGATTATGTGGTCTACGCGTGGGATGACAAGGGTAAATATCACCAGCTTTAACCGTTTGCTGAACTCTTTGTCCCTGTAAAAAAGGGCGTCGTACTACTGAGGGCAGCGCCCGGCAGAGGATTTGCCGGCTGCTGCCTGCTTACTGGCAGGATGGTTTCTATGGAAGCGTTTTTTCTGCAACAACTGATTAATGGGCTGACGCTGGGAGCCGTTTATGGATTAATTGCCATCGGCTACACCATGGTGTACGGCATTATCGGGATGATTAACTTCGCGCACGGCGAAGTCTATATGGTTTCCGCCTACCTTTGCGCCATCGGCCTGGCGCTACTCTCCTGGTTTGGCATTCACTCCTTTCCGGTTCTGATCTTCGGCACCCTGGTATTCACCATTGTGGTGACCGGCGTTTACGGCTGGACTATCGAACGTATCGCCTATCGGCCGCTGCGTAACTCCACCCGCCTGGCGCCGCTCATCTCGGCTATCGGCATGTCGCTTATCCTGCAGAACTATGTGCAAATCAGCCAGGGGCCGAACCAGCAGGGGATCCCGACCCTGCTGACGGGGGTACTGCGCTTCGAGGTTGGCGACGGCGTGGTGCAGATTACGTGGACCAAAATATTTATTCTCGTCGCCGCGCTGGTGGGGATGACGATCCTCTCGTGGGTCATTAACCATACCCGGCTGGGGCGGGTATGCCGGGCGACGCAGCAGGATCGGCGCATGGCGGCGATCCTCGGCATTAATACCGACCGGGTTATCTCGCTGGTCTTTATGATCGGCGCCGCAATGGCCGGCCTGGCCGGGGTGCTGGTGACGATGAATTACGGCACCTTCGATTTTTATATCGGCTTCATTATTGGCATTAAAGCCTTTACCGCCGCGGTACTGGGCGGGATTGGCTCCCTGCCGGGCGCGATGCTCGGCGGTCTGCTGCTGGGCGTGGCTGAAGCCCAGTTTGCCGGGATGGTGAACTCTGATTACAAAGACGTGTTTTCCTTCGCTCTGCTGGTGGCAATTTTGATATTTCGCCCTCAGGGGCTGCTGGGTCGTCCGATGGTCGCAAAGGTTTAAGGGGTAAAGCATGGGTGAAGTATCGCGCAGGCAAGGGCTGGATATTAAAAAAAGCCTAATTGATAGCGTGCTGGCGGGGCTATGTGCGCTGATAGTGTTTGGACCGATCGTCGGCATTGTGCTGAAAGGCTACAGTTTCGAACTCTCTACCCAGCGGGTGGTGGCTATCGTCGCGGTGGTGATGGTCGGCAGGCTGCTGCTGAGCCTGCTGCTGCAAAGCCGCGGCGGACGCAAATTTATCGCCCGTTTTGAAGGCGCCGATGACGGGGTCTACGTCCGTCCGGTCGGCTACCGCTCGCGGCTGCGCTGGATCGTGCCGCTGCTGCTGGTGGCGGCGGCGATCTTTCCGGCTATCGCCACCAAGTATCTGCTGACGGTGGCCATTCTTGGGCTGATTTACGTGCTGCTCGGGCTCGGGCTGAATATCGTGGTGGGGCTCGCCGGCCTGCTTGATTTGGGCTACGTGGCGTTCTATGCCATTGGCGCCTACGGCCTGGCGCTGGGCTACCAGTATCTGGGGCTCGGGTTCTGGGCGATGCTGCCGCTGGGGGCCATTATGGCGGCGCTGGCGGGGGCGCTGCTCGGCTTTCCGGTGCTGCGAATGCACGGAGACTATCTGGCGATCGTCACCCTGGGGTTCGGCGAAATCATTCGCCTGGTGTTGAATAACTGGGTCAGTTTTACCGGCGGGCCGAACGGCGTTTCCGTACCTGCGCCGACGATATTCGGGCTGGAGTTCGGGCGCAGGGCGAAAGACGGCGGGGTGCCGATCCATGAGTTTCTGCACGTTAGCTACAATCCCAACCTCAAGTTTATCTTTATCTATGGCGTGCTGTGCCTGGTGGTGGTGCTGGTGCTGTTTATCAAACACCGCTTAACGCGGATGCCTATCGGCCGCGCGTGGGAAGCGCTGCGCGAGGACGAAATTGCCTGCCGCGCGATGGGGCTCAACCACGTGCTGGTGAAGCTTTCGGCCTTTATGCTCGGCGCCTCTACCGCCGGTATTGCCGGGGTCTTTTTCGCCACCTATCAGGGGTTCGTTAACCCGACGTCGTTCACCTTTTTTGAGTCCGCGCTCATTCTGGCCATTGTGGTGCTGGGCGGCATGGGTTCAACGCTGGGGGTGGTGCTGGCGGCCTTTGTGCTCACCGTCGCCCCCGAGCTGCTGCGCGGTTTCGATGAGTATCGCGTCCTGCTGTTTGGCGTACTGATGGTACTGATGATGATCTGGCGGCCGCGCGGGCTGGTGCGCACCAGCCGCATGGGGGTTACCGTGCGCAAGGGAGTGGCACCATGAGCGACAGCATTCTGCGGGTAGAGCATCTGATGATGCATTTTGGCGGTATCAAGGCGCTTAACGACGTTAACCTCGATGTGGAAAGGGGATCGATTACCGCGCTGATCGGCCCCAACGGCGCGGGCAAAACCACGGTATTCAACTGCCTGACCGGGTTTTATCGCGCTACGGGCGGGGCGATTGTGCTCAACGCCCGCGCCGCGATGACCGACGTGATTCAGGTCCTCGGACAAAAAATACGCCCCGATGATTTCCTCCACCCGGCGCGTCTCGGGTCGCGGATCTACTACAAAATGTTCGGCGGCACGCATCTGGTGAACCGGGCCGGGCTGGCGCGGACCTTCCAGAATATCCGCCTGTTTCGCGAGATGTCGGTGATCGAAAATCTGCTGGTGGCCCAGCATATGCAGGTAAACCGTAATCTGCTGGCCGGCATCCTCAATACCCGCGGCTATCGTAAGGCCGAAAATCAGGCCCTCGATCGCGCCTTCTACTGGCTGGAGGTGGTGGATCTGGTGGATTGCGCCAACCGGCTGGCCGGCACGCTCTCCTACGGCCAGCAGCGGCGGCTGGAGATTGCCCGCGCCATGTGCACCGGCCCGGAGATGATCTGCTTAGATGAGCCCGCCGCCGGGCTGAACCCCGCGGAGACGCTCGCCCTGAGCCGAATTATCCGCTTCCTGCGCCAGCATCACGGCATCACCGTGTTGCTGATTGAGCATGATATGGGGATGGTGATGGAGATCTCCGATCATATTATCGTCCTCGACCGCGGGGACGTGATCGCCCGCGGCGCGCCGCAGGAGATCCAGTCGAATATCAGCGTTATCGCCGCTTATCTGGGCGCGGATGAAGAGGAGATTGCGGTATGAGTCAGCCGTTGCTTGAGTTTCGCCAGGTGGACGTCTTTTACGGTCAGATTCAGGCGCTGAACCAGGTCTCGCTGACGGTCAATGAAGGCGAGACGGTGGCGCTGATCGGCGCCAACGGCGCCGGTAAATCCACGCTGCTGATGTCCATTTTCGGCCAGCCGCGCATCGCTGAGGGGCAGATCCTCTATCGCGGGGAGGATATCAGCCGCAAATCGACCCATTTTATCGCCGGCAACGGCATTGCGCAGGCGCCGGAGGGACGGCGTATTTTTGCCGATATGACGGTGGAAGAGAACCTGCTGATGGGGACCATCCCGATTGGAAGCCGCTATCAGGAGGAGGATAAGCGCCGCATGTATCAGCTGTTTCCGCGGCTTGAGGAGCGGCGGACGCAGCGGGCGATGACGCTTTCCGGCGGCGAGCAGCAGATGCTGGCGATTGCCCGGGCGCTGATGAGCCGGCCGAAGCTGCTGCTGCTCGACGAGCCGAGCCTCGGGCTGGCGCCGCTGGTGGTGAAGCAGATCTTTCAGATACTGCGCGAACTAACGGCGCAGGGGATGACGCTCTTTCTGGTGGAGCAGAACGCCCACCACGCGCTGAAGCTTTCCGATCGGGCGTACGTGATGGTTAACGGCCAGATCCGGCTTAGCGGAACCGGCAGCGAGCTGCTCGACAATCCGGAGGTCAGGAACGCCTATTTGGGGATGGTGTGACAGGTGACGCTGTCACGAATCATGGGCCGTTATTGATTGGTGGCAGCAATAATTACCCCTTTTAGTTATTCATATCAAAGAATAGCGGCCTCGCTGCGGCTATGTTGAAGGCTGCGCCTGAAAAATCGATTCAGGTTTATGACACGCTTGTTGTACAGGGGGAACTTTACAGGATGGCAACTCAACCGCTAACGCTTACTTTCGATGGGCAACAGCCTATTCCCCTGGAGACGGTTTCCGGGACGCTGGGCCGCGTGGGCATTGATATTCGCGCGCTAAATCAGTCAGATCTATGCAGCTTCGACCCGGGTTTTAGCAATACCGCCGGCTGCCGGTCGGCCATCTCCTATATTGATACCGATAACAGCACGCTGCTGCACCGCGGCTACCCGGTAGAGCAGCTGGCGCGGGAGTGCGAGTTCCTCGAGGTGGCGTATATCATGCTGCGGGGCGAGGCGCCGGATGAAGCCAGCTACCAGGTGTTCCGCAATACCATTACCCGCCACACGCTGGTGCATGAACAGATGTCGCGGATGTGCAGCGGCTTTCGCCGCGACTCCCATCCGATGGCCCTGATGTGTGCGATGGTTGGGGCGCTGGCGGCGTTTTACCATGATGTGCTGGATGTAGAAAACCCTGAACACCGCGCCCTGGCGGCCACGCGTCTGCTGTCAAAAATGCCGACGCTGGCGGCGATGAGCTATAAATACGCCATCGAACAGCCCGCGCCATATCCGCGCAACGATCTCTCCTATGCGGGGAACTTCCTGCATATGCTGTTTGCGGTTCCGGCGGAGAAATATGTGGTGAATCCGGTTATTGAGGAGGCGATGAACCAGATTCTGGTGCTGCACGCCGATCACGGCCAGTGCGCGTCCACCACCACGGTGCGGGCCGCCGGCTCCTCCGGGGCAAACCTGTTTGCCTGCGTGGCGGCGGGCCTCGCCTCCCTGTGGGGGCCGATGCACGGCGGAGCCAACGAAGCCAGCATGCGGATGCTGGAAGAGATTGAAACCGTGGATCAGGTGCCCGTCTTCCTGAACAAGGCGAAGCGCGACCCGCAGGCCTTCCGCCGTCTCGGCTTCGGCAACTCGCGCTACCGTTACCTGGATCCGCGCGCCGCGATTCTGCGCGATACCTGTCACCGGGTGCTGGCGGAGCTGGGAATGTCGGACCAGCTGCTGCAGGTGGCGATGGCTCTGGAAGAGGTGGCGCTGACCGATCCCTATTTTGTTGAGAACGGCCTGTCGCCCAGCGTCGATTTCTATACGGCGGTGATCCTTAAAGCGATGAAGCTGCCTTCATCGATGTTTGTGGTGGTCACCGCCGTTGGCCGCACCCTGGGCTGGGTGGCCCACTGGAATGAGATGCATGAAGCGCCGCTGACTATCTATCGTCCGCGGCAGATCTACACCGGCGAAGCCCCGCGAGATTACGTCTCCCGCCGCAAGGCGTAGTCCCACGCCGTCCCGTGAGCGGGGCGGCGTTCGTTACATATCACGATCGCTCATCCGCTGCGGCCAGGCGCTCGGTCAGCCAGGGCAGAATTTCCTTTTTTCTGCTGGTCATCCCCGGGAGGAAAACCTGATGGCTGCGGATAAGGTCATTGGGCGTAAAATAGAGGATGGAATGGGGATGGGTAATGTCGGTGACCATCAGAACTACCATCTCCAGCCCCGCGTCGAGCCTGGCTCGCTCCATCTCCTGTTTCAGTCCGGGCAAATGCGGGTTGATCTCCGCCATATCGCGAACCTCAATCTGCGCGAGCATGAGAGAGACTCCGTGGATCTGGTAATTCTTGGCATCGCGGTGCAGCAGACTGCGCCGCGGACTGGCCCACCAGGGAGGTTTTCGCCGCCAGCAGCCCGGCGACGAAGGCGGCGTAATCAACGCCGGCAATGTCGCGCAAAATCGCCACCGCTTCACGGTCTCGCGCCGTGGTGGTAGGGCCGCTGAGGGCGACCGTATCGCTGAGTATGGCTCCCAGCAGCAGGGTCGCCTGGGACGTGCTGAGCGGCATCGGGCTCTCCGTGGTCAGGATGGTGAGAATAACCGTCGCGCAGCATCCTACCGCGCGGATCCAAACGTCCGGCGGATTCTTGGTCACCAGGGTGCCGACGCGATGGTGGTCGATAATGCCGATCACATCGCTGTCGGGGAGGGTTAGCGGACCTTGTTCAACGTCGGTGAAATCAACCAGCCACACCTTTTTATCGCTCAGATCGTCGTGGAGTAAATCCGGCGGCGCGACTCCCGCGGCCTGCAGGATATAGCGCGTTTCCGGGGTTAACTCCCCCAGACGAAAAGGGCGCGCCGGCCTGGCGGTATAGTTGAGCCAGTCGGCGACGACCAGCGCGCTGCAGATCGTGTCGCTATCAGGATTGCGATGGCCAAAGACGTGGATAATCGACTCTTGCGCAGCGGTAAGCGGTACGGAAAAAGCGGTTTGATTGGGCATAGCGGCTCCTGACATACGTGTCCGTGGGGGAACAGAAATAATTGTATATCAGGCGTCATCATCCGGTTCGAGCGAGCCGGCGGTTGGGAAAGGTGGAACACCATCACCTCGTCGGCAAACCTTATCCGAGGCGCAAAGAGAAATCAATAACCCGCGATGATGAATTGGAATCGATCCAGCACGCCGTTCCGCGCTTTTTAAGCGCAATGCCAGCAGGGTGGCTCTGCACGGCGAGGTTAAATGAGGCTATATTTTGGGAGCGCTAAGCGCACTTCACCCGGCCGCCAGGCGTAATGCCGGGGATTCAGCACCTCAACCTTACCGCAGCAGGGAGACACCGCATGAGCGCCGCTAAACCAATACGTTTCGCCATTAACCTCGGTAACGCCGTTCTGGCAAAAAACCTTGCCGACGGGCAGCCGGGGGGGATTACGCCGGAGATTGCCGGGCGCATCGCGGCAGAACTGGGGGCGACGCCGCAGTTTGTCACCTATCCGGCGGCGGGCAAGGTGGTGGACGATGCGCAAAACGATCTCTGGGATATTGCCTTTCTGGCTATCGACCCGAAGCGCGAAGAGACGCTGCGCTTCACTCAGCCCTACATCACCATTCAGGGCACCGTGCTGGTCAGGGCGCAGAGCCCCTGGCAGAGCGTTGCTGAGATGGATAAAGAGGGAATGGTGATTAACGTCGGCAGGGGCGCGGCGTACGATCTGCACCTCACGCGCCAGCTGCGCTGTGCCACGCTCAACCGCCTGGACTCCTCCCAGGCGGCCATCGATGCGTTTCTCAACGGCGAAGGCGATATGGCAGCGGGCATCCGCCAGCCGCTCGAACGCGCCGCCGCCGGGCGCGCCGGCTTTCGCGTGCTGGCCGATAATTTCACGCAGATAAATCAGGCGATTTGCGTTCCCCGGCTCCGCGACGCGCGCTATGCGGAGCTGGTTGCCCTGTTGACGCAATGGCAGCGGGACGGATCGGTCCAGCAAATTATCGATCGGCACCTGGCCGACCAGTAATGGCGCAGGCCGGAGCGCAAAGAGAAGGGCGTGCGCCGCTGAATTATAGGGTAGAATCGTCCGACGGCCGTCACCTGCGCCGGGTAAGAGATGCGGGTTAACGCACCGGGCGTTCAGTCAATCAATACAACCCATGAGATGAGGAAAGACGTAATGACCAATGAAATACCGCTGAAGTTTTATGACATCGTGGATGAGTATGCGACTGAATCAGCCAAACCGGTCAATGAGTCCGAACGCCAGCCGCTGGCGGCCTACTTCCAGGCGCTGATTACCCGCCTGATGGCTAACGAAGAGATCAGCGAAAGCACGCAGCAGGAGCTGGCCGCCGAGGCCGGGATAGCCGAATCGCGGATCGATGATATCGCGGAGTTTCTCAATCAATGGGGCAACGAATAGGCGCGGTCTGGGACGCAGAACGCGGGATAATGCCTGGTCATGACTTAAGGCGAGTATCAAAACGGAAGGGGATCTTTTTGACGCCGGCCAGCAGATCGAACGCGGCAGGGTGCTCAGGGTTGAATAAATAGTTATATTCCACCGGCGACAGGACGCTCGGCACGCGCAGCGCCGCTGATGCCGCGCTTGCGGCCCACTCATCGCCGTACAATGCCAGCCGGGCCGGCGCTTCCTCGCGGGCCCAGTCCGCGGGGAGGGAGGTCGGATCGACGGTCAGCACCTGCTCGTCCGGTACCTCAATGCTCAGCAGCGTGAAATCGTCCAGCAGCTGCGGAGCATTGATATGCACCAGCGTTTCCAGCATGGTCAGCGACGCAGCTTCCGACAAATAGACCATCGCCGTCCCAACGCTGTTCCAGCGCCCTCCGGCCTCCTTCGCCCCAAAACCAGACCAGGCGGTCATCAGATAGCGGGTTTTGGTCAGGCGGTAGAGGATCACGAATAGACCCCATGCTCAACGCGCGTAATCAGGCGCATCACCTCCAGCGCGCCGGTTTCCGAGGACACCACCTCGGCCGGCGTTTTCCAGCCGAGCGCGCGGTTGGGTTCATTCAGCCACTTTTGCGCCGCCTCTTTATCGCCTTCGAACAGCTCCACCGCGCGCTCGATAACGCGAAGAATGCGCACCAGGCGCTCGCTTTGGTCGGCGCTAAAGCGCGATTTAATGCTGCGGTTAAAGGTGGTGTTCGGAATGCCCGACATCCTGCGCAGTTCGGCAGGGGTGATCTCCGCCCATGCGGAAATATGCCGGGCGACGGAACCCTCAAGCCCGTGGCTGATTTTCCCCATCAGCGCAATGCCGTCCTCGGCGTCAAGGCCGACGGCGTGCCAGGGGCTGAGTTTTTTTTCCTCGGTAACGTTCGGGGAATAGACTTTCATGGCAAACCTCCCATTTGGTACAAAAATTATACCATATGGAATAAGTTCGGCCAGCGCTGGCGCTGAATATTTTGGTGTCAGCGCGTCTCAGGGAGGGGGGAACAGGCCACGCGCGGTGGCCTTTTAGCCTACGCGCCAAACGCGCCGTCGATGGTATGCATGGCGCCGGTGACGAAAGAGGCCTCCGGGCCTGCCAGCCAGGCGACCATTCCCGCCACTTCTTCAGGACGACCGTGCCGTTTAATGGCCATAAAGCTGTGCATCAACTCCTTCATCGGGCCATTCTCCGGGTTAGCATCGGTGTCGATAGGTCCGGGCTGAACGACGTTGACGGTGATCCCGCGCGGGCCAAAATCACGCGCCAGGCCGCGCGCCAGCCCTTGCAGCGCCGATTTGCTGACGGCGTAAGAGGCCATTCCCGGGATGGGCATGCGATCGCCATTCACCGAGCCGATAACAATAATACGTCCGCCGTCCGGCATTTTGCGCGCGGCCTCGACCGCAGCGTGGTAGGGGGTGTGAATGTTGATGCGGAACAGACGATCGACGGCGTCGCTCTCCTGCTCCAGCGCGTCGCCGAAAAGAACAACACCCGCGTTGACCACCAGCAGATCCAGCGGGCCGCTGTCGCGCACCAGCTTGATCACCGCCTCGCGGTCGGCGCTGTCCGCCTGTACCGCGACGCTGCCGGTTTCCGCCGCCAGCTCTGCCGCGGCCTGCGGCGATCCGGCGTAGCTGAAGACAACCGAGGCGCCATCTGCGGCAAAGCGCCGCACGATAGCCGCGCCGATGCCGCGACTTCCGCCTAAAACCAGTACCGATTTCTGCTGTGATGCTGCCATAATTCGTTCCTCATGATATTGTAGTGGGGATTACAATATGCTTCGGCAAATCACGCTGTCAAGGAGTAATGTAGTGAGTGCTACAAAACAGATTCGCACCCCGGGGCGCCCCCGCCAGTTCGATCCGCTGCAGGCCGTTGAAATCGCGCAGGGCCTGTTTCATTCGCGGGGCTATGACGCGGTCAGCATTACCGATCTGACAAAAGCGTTCGGCATCAATCCGCCCAGCTTCTACGCCGCATTTGGCAGTAAACTCGGCCTGTATACCCGCGTGTTGGATCGCTATAGCCACACCGGCGCGATCCCCTTTGCCGAGCTTCTGCGCGATGATCGTCCGGTGGCGCAGTGTCTGATGGACGTGCTGCACGAGGCGGCAAGGCGCTACGTTGCCAACCCGACGGCCGCTGGATGCCTGGTTCTTGAGGGGATTCATTGCAACGATCGGCCTGCGCGCGAGGCCGCGAGCGAGCTGCATACCGCGGCGGAAGATTATATTCGGGCCTATATCGCCCAACGCTATCCGCAGGACGCCGAGCGGCTGACCGACTTTATCAGCACCCTGATGGCCGGCCTTTCCGCGAAAGCGCGGGCGGGGGATAGCCTGGCGCGTCTTGAGGAAACCGTACGCCTGGCGGGCCTGGCTCTGCAGCCGCTGCTGCCTCGCTGAGGCCAGACCCTGGTGAGAGGAATAAGGGGCTAGATGGTCTGTCCGCCCGACACCTCGATACGCTGGGCGGTCACCCAGCGGTTATCGTCCCGCAGCAGGCTGGCGATCATCGGCCCGATATCGTCGGGCACGCCGACGCGGCCGAGCGCGGTCATGGCGGCAAACTGGGCGTTGACGTCGGCGTTGTCGCGCACCAGCCCGCCGCCGAAATCGGTTTCAATGGCGCCAGGCGCGACGCTATTGACGGTAATACCGCGCCAGCCCAGCTCGCGGGCCATGTAAACGCTCAGCATCTCCACCGCCGCTTTTGCCGCGGCGTAGGCTGAGAACCCCGGATATGAGACCCTGGTCAGCCCGGATGAGAAGTTGACGATCCGTCCGCCGTCGGCCAGCAGCGGCAAAAGCGCCTGAACCAGGAAAAACACCCCTTTGACGTGCACGTTGAACAGCCCGTCGAACTGCGCTTCGGTGGTATCGGCCACTGCGGCAAACTCTCCGTGACCGGCGTTGTTGATCAGGCGATCGAAGGTGTCGCGCCCCCAGACTTCGGCAAGCCGCATGCGCAGCGTTTCGGCGAAGGCCGGGAAGCTCGCCGTCTGCGCCATATCAAGCTGCAGGGCTATCGCCTGGCGGCCAAGGGCGCGGATCTCTGCGACAACCGTGTTGGCCTGTTCCGCGTTGCCTCTGTAGGCGACGATAACGTCGCCTCCCTGACGCGCAATGGCGAGTGCGACGTTGCGGCCAAGGCCTCGGTTGGCGCCGGTGACGAGTGCGATTTTATTCATGATATGTCCTTTCTGTTTGGTGGTGTCCCTACAATAGAATCTGCACGTCCGTGCGAATTGCCCGATCCTTGCTATTTTTTGCTCATTTCTCTTTTGGGCGTTCACACAGCGGCGATTTGTCGCATACTAGCGTTTAAAAACTTGCCTGAAAGGATGTTATGCGCACCGCTTTGTTCGATCTCTCTCGCCGTTATGCCGACGCTCATGCCGACCGTAGCGGGCTTGCCGTTACGCCCGTTCCGGGGCTGACGATTATCCGGGCGTTGTATCCCGCGGAGCTGCAGGCGGCCATTAACCGGCCGCTGATTGCGATGCTGCTGCAGGGGCGTAAACGCGTCACCACCGGCGGCAGGAGTTTTGAATATGGCCCTGGCGAGGCCATGGTTATCGCCGCCGATGTCCCGACAACCAGCCAGATTACCCAGGCCAGCCTGCGCCATCCCTACTATTCCCTGGTGCTGGAGCTCGATATTGCCATTCTGCGCGAGCTTCAGGACGCAGCGCCGACAGAGCAGGGGGATACGCCCTGCATCGGGATTGAACCCATGAATGCCGAGGTGACGGACGCGGCTTATCGGCTGGCCCGGCTGTTTGAGCGGCAGGAGGCGCTGACCGTTCTGGGCGACGGGCTACGACGCGAGCTGCACTACTGGCTGCTGCGCAGCGTGCACGGGCCCGCTATTCGCGCCCTCGGCGCGGCGGATAGCTATTCCGGGCGAATTAGCCGCGCGGTGGCGATTTTGCGTAAAGATTTTATGCGTCAGATAAGCGTTGAAGAGCTCGCCGACGCGGCGGGCATGAGCGTTTCCGCGTTCCATCAGCACTTTCGGGCGATCACCACGACGTCGCCTCTCCAGTTTCAGAAGCAGCTGCGGCTGATCCACGCCCGTCGCCTGATGCTGGCCGACGGCACGGGCATCGCCCAGGCGGCGTACGCGGTTGGCTACGCCAGCATTCCGCAGTTCACGCGCGAATATGCCCGTATGTTTGGCACGCCGCCGGGGCGCGATATGCGGGCGGCGAAGGAGGGCGTTTGATTGCCCGACGCGACCGGGGGGCGGGCAGCCCCAGGCCGGTGATGCCTCTGGCTGTCGGCTGAAAGTACGATTTATCAGCGGTTGTGACTCCGTTTGCCCGCGGGGACAGGCATTTTTCATGCGTTGAATTATCATTACCTCAAGCGTACCGGTATTAAAAAATCACTTTCCGCTCAGACCGTTTACTGGAATCTCTTAATGAAAAGACCTCCGGCATACCATCGCCCTCTGCTGCTGGCGTTTTTCCTGCTGGTTATGAGTCTGGGCACCGCGCTGTGCTATCTGCAGATGCAGCACTCCCTGGATAAAGATATTCATTCCCGCCTTAAGCAGGCCGTCGCCAGCCTCGACGTCACCCTCGGCCACGCCGAGCTGGCGGCCGAGCGCGCCAGAGGATATCTGGGCGAAAGCTGCGGCGAGGAAGTATTGACGGGCCTGCGCACCATTGTGGCCACCATTCCGGACGTCAGGACGGTGAGCATGGCAATGCGCGATGAAATATACTGCACCTCCGTTTTTGGCGGTAAGACATTTAGTCTCAATCAGGCCGCCTATCCGGACGGTTCGCTGATCCTGATGGGCGGCAATCAGATCACGCCTGCCAAATCGCTGATTGTCTACACTCTGCAGGACCGAAGCGGCAACAGCGTGCTTATCGGTATTGACGGCTACTATCTGTATAACGTCCTGCGGGTGCTGGACGGCGACTCGCATCTGTATTTGAAGGTGGGGGACCGCTATCTGGACCGTAATGGCCAGGTCAGCACGGCTGCGCGCATCGCTATCCCGGTGCCGCTCGAATCCGGAGAGTTCCGCTATAGCGTTATTGCCGACCGCGGCGGCCGCGGCGGCCTCTCCACGTTTATCCATTATGAGCAGAACCTGTTTATTGCCATTCTCGCGGTGTCGGCGCTGCTGACCTGGTTATTCAGAAGCTATCTGGGCTACCGCGGCACGTTAGAGTTTATGCTCCGCAAAGCGATACAGCATAAACAGCTGAAGCCCTACATCCAGCCGATTGTGGAAGGTGAGCAGGGGCGGATTGTCGGCGGGGAGGTGCTCGTGCGCTGGGAACATCCGAAGCTCGGCTTTATTCCCCCGGACAAATTCATCTCGGTGGCCGAGCAAACCGGTCTGATTAAAGGCGTGACGGCCATCTGCTTCAACGAGGCGATCCGCCAGCTGCGCGAACATGAGTCGCTGCTGCCGAAAGGGCTGTATATCTGCTTTAACGCCTGTGCGGTTAATTTCCAGGACGATGACATCGTGGCGCTGTGCACACGATTTCAGTCGCAGCTAAAGGGCGCGGACGTTCGGGTGGTCCTCGAAATTACAGAACGTGAATCGATCGAAAACACGCTGCAAACTGACGCGGTGACCGGGAAGCTCCGCCAGCTCGGGGTACAGTTTTCCCTCGATGATTTTGGTACCGGCTACGCAAACTACAGCTACCTGCAGCAGTTTCAGCCGGAGTTCATTAAGGTGGACAAGGTTTTCACCTCCAACGTCGGGACGAACGAGGCCTCGGCGCTGGTCGTTAAAAATATGGTGAACCTGGCGCGGAAGTTTAATTGCCATATTATTGCGGAAGGGGTCGAGGATAATAATCAGCTACAGGTTCTGCAGGCGCTGGGGATAGAGATATTTCAGGGGTACTATTTTTCCCGGCCCGTGCCGGTAAACGACTATATCCGCGCATTAGGCGCCGCAGCGAAAGCCAGGGCTTAAGGGAAGCTTTTGGCTCTCGTCATTCTTCAGCTGCGGCGATGCATATGGTCCCGGAACTAACGTGAGATTCACGTCGCCCGCGATCTCAATGATTAGTTTTGCCCGCAATTTACCCCATGAGAAAGGTCTGATACCCGCCGGAACTCATTGACTCCCACAACCACAGACCGCTCTTGTCCTCGCGACCAGGCCTGCGGGCGGCCCTTCGGTAAATCCTGACGCTTGATCATGGCGAAATTTTCTTTCTGAGTGGCAGCCGGATGTCAACGCGCAGAGTTAGTGTGATACGCATAATAATATCATTGCTTACTTTCCTGCGAATATAGAAATGCGTGTTTACTCACAGAAAGAAAATCAGGAGTAATTATTCTGAAGGCAGATAATACCAAATACGTACGGCACATTTAACTTACTTTTCAGGAGGTTAGTCACTTTATATTTGTGGACTACCGACATGTCTTAAGGCTCTGGAATAACGGGTTGATATTTCGATGCGTAGCATCGCCGCGGAATATTACCGGATCAATAAAGCAGGAAGAGCGGTTTTAATTCTTTCCGCAGGATGATAGTAGGGTGACTGACATGTCTGATTATAATGATAAAAGTGTGATTTCAGCACTTCTTGCAGGCCATTGTGCCGATCCATTCTCCGTACTTGGCATGCACGCCACCGATGCCGGGCTGGAAGTACGCGCATTATTACCCGATGCCACCGACGTGTGGGTGATCGAACCGAAAACCGGACGCAAAGTCGGCAAGCTTGAGTGCCTCGACGTGCGCGGTTTCTTTAGCGGCGTTCTGCCGCGGCGAAAAAATGCTTTCCGCTATCAGCTGGCCGTGACCTGGCACGGTCAGCTCAATCTGATCGATGACCCTTACCGCTTTGGCCCGCTGCTGCAGGAGCTGGACGCCTGGCTGCTCTCCGAAGGCACCCACCTGCGGCCCTATGAAACCCTCGGCGCCCACGCCGATACGATGGACGGCATCACCGGCACCCGCTTCTCGGTGTGGGCGCCGAACGCCCGTCGGGTTTCCGTGGTCGGCCAGTTCAACTACTGGGACGGCCGCCGCCACCCCATGCGTCTGCGTAAGGAGTCGGGGATTTGGGAGCTGTTTATCCCCGGGGCGCAGAACGGCCAGCTGTATAAATTTGAGATGCTCGACGCGCACGGCCACCTGCGGGTGAAGTCCGACCCCTACGCCTTTGAAGCGCAGATGCGCCCGGATACCGCCTCGCTGATCTGCGGCCTGCCGGAGAAAGTCGCCCGGCCGCCGGAGCGCAGGCAGGCGAACCAGTTTGATGCGCCGGTTTCGATTTATGAGGTTCATCTGGGCTCCTGGCGCCGCCATACCGATAACAACTTCTGGCTGAGCTATCGCGAGCTGGCGGAGCAGCTGGTGCCTTATGCCAAATGGATGGGCTTTACCCATCTGGAGCTGCTGCCGGTTAACGAGCATCCGTTTGACGGCAGCTGGGGCTACCAGCCCACCGGGCTGTACGCGCCGACCCGCCGCTTTGGCACCCGGGAAGACTTCCGCTACTTCATTCACGCCGCGCACGCCGCGGGCCTCAACGTGATCCTCGACTGGGTGCCGGGCCACTTTCCCGCCGATGATTTTGCCCTCGCCGCGTTTGACGGCACCGCGCTGTATGAGCACAGCGACCCGCGCGAAGGCTATCACCAGGACTGGAATACCCTGATCTACAACTACGGCCGCCGGGAGGTCAGCAACTTCCTCGTGGGCAACGCCTTGTACTGGATTGAGCGCTTCGGCATTGACGCCCTGCGCGTCGATGCGGTGGCGTCGATGATCTATCGCGACTACAGCCGGAAAGAGGGCGAGTGGGTGCCGAACGAGTACGGCGGGCGGGAAAACCTCGAAGCGATTGAGTTTCTGCGTAACACCAACCGCGTGCTCGGCGAACAGACCCCCGGCGCGGTCACCATGGCCGAAGAGTCCACCGACTTTGCCGGGGTTTCGCGCCCCGCCTCGACGGGCGGGCTCGGCTTCTGGTTCAAATGGAACCTCGGCTGGATGCACGACACCCTCGACTACATGAAGCTCGATCCGGTTCACCGCCGTCATCATCACGACAAGATGACCTTCGGCATGCTCTACAACTACACCGAGAACTTCGTCCTGCCGCTGTCCCACGATGAGGTGGTGCACGGCAAAAAGTCGATTCTCGACCGCATGCCCGGCGACGCGTGGCAGAAGTTTGCCAACCTGCGCGCCTACTACGGCTGGCTGTTTGCCTTCCCCGGTAAAAAGCTGCTGTTTATGGGCAACGAGTTTGCCCAGGGGCGGGAGTGGAACCACGACGCCAGCCTCGACTGGCATCTGCTGGAAGGCGGCGACAACTGGCACCACGGCGTGCAGCGTCTGGTACGCGACCTGAACCATACCTATCGTCGGCATAAGGCGCTGCACGAGCTTGATTTTGACCGCTACGGCTTTGAATGGCTGGTCGTGGACGACCACGAGCGCTCGGTGTTTGTCTTCGTCCGTCGCGACAGGGCCGGGAATGAGATTATCGTCGCCAGCAACTTCACGCCGGTGCCGCGTCACGGCTATCGCTTCGGGATAAACCAGCCGGGGCGCTGGCGCGAAGAGCTGAATACCGACTCGATGTATTACCACGGCAGCAATACCGGCAACGGCGGAGCGGTGGCGAGCGAGGCTATCGCCAGCCACGGCCGCGAGCACTCGCTCGCGCTGACCCTGCCGCCGCTGGCAACCATCTGGCTGGTACGGGAATCTGCAGGCGAATAAACAACCGGATTAATTGCCATCCAATAATTACCCGAGGAGGCCGCTTCTGAATTTATTTACAGAAGAGTAATGCTTTTTCTTCATTATTTTCTTTGATGACTATTTATTTAATAGCAGGGCTTGATTATGAGTAAAATTGAATATACTGAAAACTTAATGCTGTCGCGCCAGTTACCGCTGAAATCCGTGGCTCTAATCCTCGCTGGCGGACGCGGCTCCCGATTAAAAGACCTGACCACTATTCGTGCCAAACCGGCGGTGCATTTTGGCGGTAAATTCCGAATTATTGATTTTGCTTTATCGAATTGTATTAACTCAGGCATAAGACGTATTGGCGTCATTACGCAATATCAGTCGCATTCCCTCGTGCAGCATATTCAGCGCGGCTGGGCATTCTTTAATGAAGAAATGAATGAGTTCGTGGATTTATTACCGGCGCAGCAGCGGGTGCATGGTGAAAACTGGTATCGCGGCACGGCGGATGCCGTGACGCAGAATCTGGATATTATTCGCCGTTATGATGCTGAATATGTCGTGATCCTGGCCGGCGATCATATCTATAAACAGGATTACTCGCGAATGCTGCTCGATCACGTTGAAAAAGGCGCGCGCTGCACCGTCGCCTGCCTGCCGGTGCCGGTAGAAGAGGCGACGGCGTTTGGCGTCATGGCGGTTGATGAAAACGACAGGATCATTGAATTTGTTGAAAAACCCGCTCATCCGCCCACCATGCCAGGCGATGAAACCCGCTCGCTTGCCAGCATGGGCATTTATATATTTGATGCGGAATATCTTTACCAGCTGCTGGAAGAAGACGATCGCGATGAACACTCCACCCATGATTTTGGCAAAGATATTATCCCCAGAATTACGGCGGCTGGTGAAGCCTATGCGCATCCGTTCCCGCGCTCCTGCGTGCAGTCAGATAATAATGCCGAACCCTACTGGCGCGATGTCGGAACCCTTGAGGCGTACTGGAAAGCCAACCTTGATTTAGCCTCGGTAGTACCTGAACTGGATGTTTATGATCGTAACTGGCCGATCCGGACTTATGTCGAATCGCTGCCCAGCGCCAAATTTGTTCAGGACCGTTCCGGCAGTCACGGCATGACCATGAATTCTCTGGTCTCCGGCGGCTGTATTATTTCCGGCTCGGTGGTGGTGCAATCGGTTCTATTTTCCAAAGTGCGGATTAACTCGTTTTGTAATATAGATTCGTCGGTTGTATTGCCGGGCGTGTGGATTGGCCGCTCCTGTCGGATAAGGCGCTGCGTAATCGACAGGGGATGCGTGATTCCGGAGGGCATGGTGATTGGCGAAAATGCCGTGGAGGATGCGCGACGCTTTTATCGATCGGAAGAGGGCATCGTTCTGGTCACCAGGGAAATGCTGGAAAAGCTCGAGCTATGAGCCCGTTTGCGGAAAAAACGCGTTCAGCGGCAGGAACGATATGCTCCTGCCGCGGGTCGTCCCTGTGGCTGAATAATAAGGAGCAGACATGCAGGTTTTACATGTAGGAGCGGAGATGTTCCCCCTGTTAAAAACGGGCGGGCTGGCCGACGTCACCGGCGCGCTCCCGGCGGCGCAAATTGCCGAGGGGCTGGATACCCGCGTACTGCTGCCCGGGTTTCCGGCGATCCGCAGCGGGATACAGGATCCGCAGGTGGTGGCCAGCAGGGAGACATTCGCCGGGCCGATGACGCTGCTGTTTGGCGACTTTAACGGCGTGGGCATCTATCTGATTGATGCCCCGCATCTCTATGACCGGCCGGGTAATCCTTATCATGACCAGAAGATGCAGGATTATCCCGATAACGTACTGCGTTTCGCGCTACTGAGCTGGGTCGCGGCCGAACTTGCCGGCGGTCTGGACCCGTTCTGGCGGCCTGAAATCGTCCACGCCCATGACTGGCACGCGGGTCTCACCCCGGCTTATCTGGCCACCCGCGGCAACCCGGCCAAATCGGTGTTTACGGTGCACAACATTGCCTATCAGGGGCTGTTCCAGGCCCGACATATGGCGGAGATCGCTCTGCCCTGGTCACTTTTTCAGATGCACGGAGTGGAGTTTAAAGGGCAGATCTCCTTCCTCAAGGCGGGCCTCTATTTCGCCGACCATATCACCACCGTCAGCCCGACCTATGCCCGTGAAATAACCGAACCGCAGTATGCGTTCGGTCTGGAAGAGCTGCTGCGGCAGCGTCAGCGGGAAGGGCGGCTGTCGGGGATCCTTAACGGCGTTGACGAAAGCGTTTGGGATCCGCGCAGCGATCCCATGCTGGCCGCTCATTACGGCCCGACCTCGCTGGCTGAGAAGGCGAAGAACAAGCAGCAGCTGCAGACGACGCTGGGGCTGAAGGCGGACGCCCGGGCGCTGCTGTTCACCGTCGTCAGCCGTCTGACCAGCCAGAAGGGGCTGGATCTGCTGCTTGGCGCGCTGCCGGGATTAGTTGAGCAGGGAGGGCAGCTGGCGCTTCTGGGCTCCGGGGATCCTGATTTGCAGGCCCGTTTTCTTGCCGCCGCGGCGCAGTACCCCGGGCAGGTGAGTATTCGGATCGGCTACGACGAGGCGCTGACGCATCAGCTGATTGGCGGCGCCGACGTCATCCTGGTGCCCAGCCGTTTTGAACCCTGCGGCCTGACCCAGCTTTATGGCCTGCGCTACGGCACGTTGCCGCTGGTTCGCCGCACCGGCGGACTGGCCGATACCGTCGCCGATTGCTCTCTCGAAAATCTCGCCGATGGCCTCGCGACCGGATTTGTGTTTGCCGACAGCGAGACCGAGTCGTTATCACGTGCTATCCGCCGGGCCTTTGTCCTGTGGTCACGTCCCTCGCTGTGGCGCTACGTGCAGCGGCAGGCGATGAGCATGGATTTTAGCTGGCAGATTGCCGCGAAGTCTTTCCAGCAGACTGTATCAGCGCATTATTTAAATATTACGGATAAGAAAAATGGAACCACGCATAAGTTATAATTCACCCAGGCTGAATGAAGAAGCGCTGCAGCATGCTATCGCTTATAAGCTCATGTTTATTCTTGGTAAAGATCCTGCACTTGCCAATAAGCATGAATGGCTCAACGCCACGCTGTTCGCCGTGCGCGATCGGCTGGTAGAGCGCTGGCTGCGGGCGCACCGGGCGCGGATCTCGCAGCAGGCACGGCAGGTTTACTATCTGTCGATGGAGTTTCTCATCGGCCGTACTCTCTCGAACGCCTTACTGTCGCTGGGCATCTATGAGGATGTAAAAACGGCGCTGGCAGGAATTGGGCTGGATCTGGAAGATCTGATTGACGAGGAGAACGATCCGGGCCTGGGCAACGGCGGTCTCGGTCGGCTGGCGGCCTGTTTTCTCGACTCCCTCGCCACGCTGGGGTTGCCGGGACGCGGCTACGGCATCCGCTACGACTATGGCATGTTCAAGCAAAACATCATCGACGGTCGGCAGATGGAGTCGCCGGACTACTGGCTGGAGTACGGTAACCCGTGGGAGTTCGAGCGCCATAAAACCCGCTATACCATCCGCTTTGGCGGACGCATTCAGCATGAGGGCAAAAACGCGCGCTGGCTGGAAACCGAAGAGATTATTGCGGTGGCCTACGATCAGATAATCCCGGGTTATGAAACCGATGCCACTAACACCCTGCGGCTGTGGAGCGCTCAGGCCAGCAGCGAAATTAACCTCGGCAAATTTAATCAGGGTGACTATTTCGCCGCCGTAGAGGATAAGAACCATTCCGAGAACGTCTCCCGGGTGCTCTATCCGGACGACTCGACCTATTCCGGGCGCGAGCTGCGTCTGCGGCAGGAGTATTTCCTCGTCTCGGCGACGGTGCAGGACATTCTCGCCCGCCATTACCATCTGTATCAAACCTATGACAACCTGGCGGATAAAATTGCTATCCACCTCAACGACACCCATCCGGTGCTGTCGATTCCGGAGCTGATGCGCCTGCTGATCGACGAACACAGCTTCAGCTGGGATGACGCTTTTGAGGTGACCTGCCAGGTCTTCTCCTACACCAACCATACTCTGATGAGCGAGGCGCTGGAGACCTGGCCGGTCGATATGCTGGGGAAAATTCTGCCGCGCCATTTGCAGATTATTTTCGAGATTAATGACTATTTTCTGAAAACCATGCAGGAGCACTATCCCGACGATATTGCCTTGCTGAGCCGGACCTCGATTATCGATGAGTCCAACGGCCGCCGCGTGCGGATGGCCTGGCTGGCGGTAGTGGTCAGCCACAAGGTTAACGGCGTGTCGGAGCTGCACTCCCGGCTGATGGTGGAGTCGCTGTTTGCCGATTTCGCCACTATCTTTCCGCGCCGCTTCACCAACGTCACCAACGGCGTCACCCCGCGCCGCTGGCTGGCCGCCGCGAATCCGGCGCTTTCCGCGGTTCTGGACCGCTATATCGGTCAGACCTGGCGTACGGATCTCAGCCAGCTGAGTGAGCTGGGCAAGTATCAGGATTATCCGCTGGTAAACCAGGCCATCAGCGAAGCCAAGCTGGCGAATAAGCAGCGGCTGGCCGACTATATCGCCCGCCAGCTGGGCGTGGTGGTCAATCCGAAGGCGCTGTTTGATGTACAAATTAAGCGTATTCACGAATACAAGCGCCAGCTGATGAACGTGCTGCAGACGATCGCCCGCTATAACCGCATCAAGGCGGACCCGCAGGCCGAATGGGTGCCGCGGGTGGTGATTTTCGCCGGCAAAGCCGCCTCCGCTTACCACACGGCAAAACAGATTATCCATCTGATTAACGACGTGGCCAAAGTCATCAACAATGATCCGCAGATTGGCGATCGACTTAAGGTGGTGTTCATCCCTAACTACAGCGTCAGCCTGGCGCAGATGATCATCCCGGCCGCAGACCTTTCTGAGCAGATTTCGCTGGCAGGGACCGAAGCCTCCGGGACCAGCAACATGAAATTCGCCCTCAACGGCGCGCTGACCATTGGCACCCTGGACGGCGCCAACGTTGAGATGCGGGAGCACGTGGGCGAGGAGAACATCTTTATCTTTGGTAATACCGCTGCCGAGGTCGAGGCGCTGCGCAGCAGCGGCTATCAGCCGCGCGATTACTACGAGCGGGATGAAGAGCTGCGCCAGGCGCTGACCCAGATGGGGACCGGGGCGTTCAGCCCGCAGGAGCCGGGCCGCTACCGCGGTCTGCTGGATTCGCTGATTAACTTCGGCGACCACTATCAGGTCCTGGCCGATTTCCGCAGCTACGTTGACTGCCAGGACCGGGTGGATGCGCTCTACCGAACCCCGGAAGAGTGGACCGCCAAAGCGATGCTCAACATTACCAACATGGGCTATTTCTCGTCGGATCGCACGGTGCAGGAGTACGCGAAAAAGATCTGGTATATCGACAAAACCCAGCTCTGAGCCATATTGACACGTCAGGAAAGGCCGGGGCGGGCATCAGGCGCCCGGCCAGCCTGACGGCGATCGAGGAAGGGAAGTGCAGGGACTTATTTGGCGATAAGTCCCTGTTCAGCCGACGCGGAGGGGCGGTTTGATGAATCGTTATGCCAGCGCCGGCTCCTGCGCTTTCGCCGCCTGCTGACGCTTGCGCTCCAGCTCCAGCGCGCCGCGATGGGACAGATAGCAGAACAGGATGCAGCAAATGACGCCGCCCATTAGCAGATAGAAACCGCCGTGCCAGCCCAGATTATCCACCATCACCCCGAACAGACTGGTGCCCAGCGAGGCGCCGAAGATATAGCTCATAAAACCGCGCAGACCGACGGCGGAACCGACCGCGAAGCTCGGCACGATCTCCATGGTCTGTACCGAAGCCAAAAATTGCGGCACGTAAATCAGGCAGCCGACAATGGCGGCAAAAATCGTGACCATAAACAGCGAGTCGCTTTTCCAGTAACCAAGCAGGCAGAAGAAGATTAGCGCCATGCAAATCATCGCCAGCGGCATTCGGCGGCCCTTAAAGACCTTATCAGACAGCCAGCCGGCCAGCAGGGTTGACGGGATGGCCGCCCATTCGAAAAACAGAAACGCGACGCTCATCTCCTCTTTGGAGAAGTGTTTCACCGACAGTAAGTAGATGGGCAGCCAGCTGATCATGCCGAAGCGCACCATATAGACGAAGACGTCGACCATCGACACATACCAGGCGTTTTTATTTTTCAGCACGTAGGTACAAAAAATCTGCCATGCGCTCATGTTTTCCGGCGCTTTTTCGACTTTACCGGTATTCAGCAGCACTTTCTCTTCCGGCAACATTTCGTCCAGAGCCGGCAGGCCTTCGCTGCGCGGCGAGCCTTTACCGAGAACCAGCACCACGAGCGCAAACAGTACCGCCACCGCGGCAGGGACGATATAGCTGGCGGTTTGCCAGTGCTCTGAACCCAGCAGCGCAAACGCGGTGCCGACGATAGGGGCGACAATTCCGCCGCCGACGTTATGCGAGATATTCCAGAACGCGCCGACGCGGCCGCGTTCGCGGCGTGGAAACCAGTTGGCGATGGTAATGAACGAGGGCCCCACGCCCATCCCCTGAAACAGCCCGTTGATCACCACCAGCACCACAAAAATCCAGAACGCGCTACTGAAACCCAGACCGACGTTAACAATGGCGCACATCACCAGGCCAAAGGCCATAAAGAGCTTCGGGCTGGCCTTATCCGCCAGGCTGCTCATCACCCCTTTGCTGATACCGTAGGCGATCAGCATACAGCTGCTGAGCATGCCTATCTGGGTGGCGCTGAGATCGAGCTGCTCTTTCAGATACGGCGTCGACAACGTGAAGTTATTCCGCACGATGTAGTAGGCGAGGTAGCCAAGAAACACGCTTAATAACGCCTGGAGACGATAGCGTTGGTAAGTGGGCCTTATTTGTTGCGCGGGAACCGGAGCCGCGGCGACTTTTTGTTTTAATAATGAAAACATGTTTAAGTACCTATATTAGATTATCGGTAGTGAATCATGGCGATCAAAATTGGCGATGTGGCATGCGCTATGGATTGTGGTGAAAATAAATCAACGACACAATCCAGGGAATTTGAGTCAGATTTGACTCAAATATAAAAATGGCTAGCCATTTTTTGACTCATATGTATTTTTGCCTTCGGCTTAGCATTCAGGGATAATTGCTCTGAGTTCAGCGCTGTGCCACATCCTTACGGTAAGCGGCCGGCACGCGTTAGTTTGACCATCTTAACAGTATGATTTTAATGAAGGTGCTAAACTATAATTCCTTTCCGGGGATTAAACAGAATATTGCCTTGCTCCGTGGTTTAATCGCGGCGTTATCTATAAATGAACTTTTTTGTCACAAACCAGGACGCGCTTTTATTTATTATTTTCCCTGTTTTATGAAAATGATCACAAAACGATTGCAGCGAAAAGGACGTAACATGGGTCAGCGGTCAAATAAACAGCAGCACGCTCTGGCTATCGTCGGTTTATTTCTCAGTCTGCTAACGGTATTTCCCGTACAGGCTAAAAATAGTGAGCTGGTGATTGCCACAACGTTTTCGCCCGATGCCACCGCCTATATCATCAGCCGCTGGCAAACTCAGCCGCAGTCGGTGATTATCCGCACCCTCAATCGCACCAGCGCCTCCCTGGAGCAGCTGTTGGATAGCGCCGGCGGGGAGAGTATCGATCTGGTGCTGACCTCTTCGCCGATGCTGCTGCAGCATCTGCAGGAACATCAACGTCTGGCGGCCTACCCGGATGCGCCGGCGCAGTCCCAGCAGCTGGTACCGGAATCAATTCGCAGCACCGCCGTTGCCGTGGCCATCTCCGGCTTTGGGCTGTTAATCAACCAGCGCAACCTCAGCGAACGTCATCTGCCGCTGCCCGCCAGTTGGGATGACCTGATGCAGGCTCGCTATCAGGGAACCCTGTTGATGAGCAGTCCTTCTCGTTCCGACACCAACCATCTGATGGTGGAGTCGCTGCTGCAGCAGGAGGGATGGCAGCGGGGGTGGGAAACCATATTGAGCGTGGCAGGGAACCTGATCACCATTTCCAGCCGCAGTTTTGGCGTGGCGGATAAAATTAAGAGCGGTTTGGGTTCGGTCGGTCCGGTCATCGATAACTATGCGAACCTGCTGCTCGACGATCCGAACCTGACGTTTCGCTATTTTCCCCACTCGGCCGCCTCGCCAACCTATGTGGCGCTGATCCGCCATAACCCGTATCCGACGGAGGCCCGACGCTTTATTCAGTTTCTGCTAAGCCCGGAAGGGCAACAGGCGCTGTCGGATACCAATACCGGGAAATACTCGATTATCCCCGACCCCGGCAACGGCCCACGTGCGCGGCAGCAGCATCAGTCTGCTGAGCGAACCCTCCCTCAATTATCAGCTGATCCTGCAGCGTCAGCGTCTGGTGCAAAAGCTGTTCGATACCGCCATCAGCTTTCGTATGTCCCAGCTGAAAGATGCCTGGCGCGCGTTGCACAACGCCGAAGCCCGGCTTAAGACGCCGCTGCCGGAGATCCGCGCCTTGCTGACCGCCATGCCGGTGAGTGCCCGGCAAAGCGGCGATCGGCGCTACCTCCAGCAGCTGGAGAATAAAGATCAGGCCGAGCAGCTGATGATGGAGTGGCAGCTGTTTTTTCAGGAGCAGCAGCGGCAAGCGATTGAGAAACTGGAGAACCTGAAATGAGGCTCCCCGGTTTTATTAAAAACCTGACCATTAGCGCCAGCCTGCGCGGCGCCTTCCTCACCGGGGCGCTGCTGACGCTGATTGTCAGCGGCGTCAGCCTGTACTCCTGGCACGAGCAAAGTTCGCAAATCCGCTATGCGCTGAATGACTATTTCCCGCGGATCCAAACCTCATTTCTGATTGAAAACAACCTCAATACCGTGGTCGATCAGCTCAACGAATTTTTGCTGGCGGCCAATACCACCTCGCGCCTGCAGCTGCGCAACCAGATCCTGCAGCACCTCGATCAAATCGCCACTCTCAGCCAGCGTCTCGACGCGCCGGAGCGCCGGCAAATCGAACTGACGCTGCGCGACAGCCGCCAGCTCCTCGCCAGGCTTGACCGTTCGCTGTACAACATGTTTATCGCTCGCGAGAAGGTCAACGAGACCACCGCGCGGATTAACTGGCTGCATGAAGATTTCACCACCGAGATGAACTCACTGGTGCAGGATTTTAGCTGGCAGCAGGGCGCGCTGCTCGATCAGCTGGAGGCCAAACCGGGGAGCGCCATTCCCCGGCTACAGGCCAATCTTCGGGCGGTGCAGGGGGAGCAGCAGCAGGTCTATACCCTGGCGCGTATTGAAAATCAGATTATCAGCGACCTGCGCGACCGCTTGACCGAGGTACAGTCCAGCACGGAGGGCAACGGCAATATTGAGGGGCACATTCGCTATCTGGCCTATTTGAAAAAAACCGCCGATGACAATATGCATCTGCTGGAAGGTTATCCCAGTACCATAACCCTGCGCCAGACCATCGATGAACTGCTCGATATCGGTATTGCCGAAAATAAAATGCCGGCGGCGATCCGTGAATATATTCAGGCGCAGGGCGCGCTATCGCAGGTGACGCAGGATAAAGAGACGACGCTGGCCCGTTTTCGCGCCCAGTTGGAGTCCCAGCTCAGCGATAGCCACGGCAAAATGCGCGCCTTTAATCAGCGCCTCGAACATACCATGTGGTTCAGCGGGAGCCTGATTCTGATCGCCACGCTGCTGGCGCTGATCCTCGCCTATTTACTCAACCACTATTTTATCCGCTCGCGGCTGGTTAAACGCTTTAACCAGCTTAACCAGACGGTGGTGCGTATCGGCTTAGGCGACGTTAACGCCGACATTCCGGTTTACGGCGAGGATGAACTGGGGCGCATTGGTAAACTCCTGCGTCACACCCTCGGCCAGTTAAATCAGCAGCGCCAGCTGCTGGAGAGGGAAATTACCGAGCGAAAACGGGTGGAAACGCATCTGCGCACCACCCAGGATGAACTGGTTCAGACCGCCAAGCTGGCGGTAGTAGGGCAGACCATGACCACCCTGGCGCACGAGATAAACCAGCCGCTCAACGCGCTGTCGATGTATCTCTACAGCGCGCGCAGCGCCATCAGAAACGGACAAGCGGATAACGCCGGCCAGACGCTGAGCAAGGCCGAGGGGCTGATTGGCCGCATTGACGCCATTATCCGCAATCTGCGGCAATTTACGCGGCGGCCGGAGGTTGATGCTCCCGCCAGCCCCGTCGATCTGCGCCATGCTTTTACCGCCGCCTGGGAGCTGTTATCCCTGCGTCATAAGCCGCTGCTCGGCTCGCTGCATCTGCCGCCAGGCGCCGCGCGGGTACAGGGAGACGAGGTGCGGATCCTGCAGGTGCTGGTCAACCTGCTGACCAACGCGCTGGATGCCGCGCAGGGCGTACCCGTCATTACGGTTGCATGGGGAGAGACAGACTGAAGGCTGGACGGTAACGATCGCGGATAACGGCTGCGGCTGGCCGCTGGAGCTGGCCGATTCGCTGCTCAAACCGTTTGTCACCAGCAAGCAGATGGGGTTGGGGATCGGCCTGTCGATCAGCGAATCCCTGATGCGGCAGATGGGCGGGCATTTACGGCTGGCGTCAACGCTGAGCCATCATGCCTGCGTTGTTTTGCATTTCTTACCAACGGATGTCAATCATGCTCACTCATCACCATAATATTCTGTTGATCGACGACGATAGCGACGTGCTGGATGCCTACACGCAGTCTGCTGACGGAGGCCGGTCATCGGGTTTATGCCTGTCGCGATCCGCTGATGGCGCAAGATCTGGTGAGCGAGGAGTGGGCGGGTATCGTGCTGAGCGATGTCTGTATGCCGCATTGTTCCGGGATCGATTTGCTGAAGATTCTGCTGAAACATGACCCTCATCTGCCGGTGATGCTGATTACCGGCCACGGCGACGTGCCGATGGCCGTCGAGGCCGTCAAAAAAGGGGCGTGGGATTTTTTGCAAAAACCGGTTAACCCGGAGCAGCTGTTAGGCCTGGTCGATAAGGCACTGGCCCAGCGCCAGACGCAGGTCGTGCGGCGACAGTGGCAAAAGGAGCAGCTGGAAGATAACCTGATCGGCCGTAGCGAATGGGTCATTCAGATGCGGCACACGCTCCGACAGACTGGCAGAAACCGATGTCGCGGTCTATTTCCATGGCGAACGAGGTACCGGGAGAACGCTGGCGGCGTGCTACATGCATCGCCTGAGTTCACGCCATGCGCAGCCGATTATCTTCGGCGACATCCTCGAAGATCAGGACCCGCCGCTCAATGAGTGGATAGGGCAAGCGCAGGGCGGGACGCTGGTCCTGCGCAATATCGAGTATCTACCCCAGGCGCAGCAGCATATGCTGGCGCATCTGCAGGGACAAGATGAGCCGCCATTTCGCCTGGTCGGCATCGGGCTACAGCCGCTGATTGTCATGGCCGGCAATAACCGCATTATCCCCGACTTATACTACTGTTTCGCCATGACCCAGCAGTATTGCCCGTCGCTGGCGCAGCGGCTTGACGATATCGAGCCGCTATTCCTGCACTATCTGCAACAGGCCTGCGTGCGCCTGAATAACCCTGTACCTGAGCTTCCGGCGGCGCTGGCTAAAAAACTGATCGCGCGGCCCTGGCCGAATAACGTCCGCGAGCTGGCCAATGCCGCCAAACTGTTTGCCGTCGGGGTGATGCCGCTGGCCGACATCCCGAACCCGATGCTGCACGCCGTTGAGCCCGTTCAGCTCGACCAGCGGGTCGAAGATTACGAGCGGCAGATTATCGTTGAGGCCCTGAATATCCACCAGGGTCGAATTAACGATGTCTCGGAGTATCTGCAGATCCCGCGCAAGAAACTCTATCTGCGGATGAAAAAGTTTGGTCTCAACAAACATCACTATCGTTAACGGGGCGGCGCGCTTTTCGCTCGCGGGAATAGATCGCGGGCCAGCGCTAACCGCGCCCGTCGCGGCGGGGGGCTCTCCAGAGGATGACAATTTCCGCACTCTATCAGGAGCGCTTTGCCGCCGGGCCCGAAAACTTGTTCCCGGCCGGGGATATGCTTTAATTATTCCGGGTGCGGTTGTCGCACGTGTTGAACCGAAAAGGAGTTCATGAAATGAAGAAAATCCTGATTGCTTCGCTGCTGTCCGTTATGGCGTTTTCCGCCTGTGCCGAGGAGTTTACGGTCAGCGATCTGGCGAAAAATAAGCAGACTCAGGCCCTGTTTACGCAGATGGCCCGGCATCAAACGCTGCCTGACTGGGTGGTAAAGGGCGGGACCTCATCGGCAACGCAGGAGGTGACGATCGGCGGCGTCCGTTACCAGGTTCTGCAATCATGTAAACCTCATGACTGCGCAGCGCAAAGTATTGCGGTGCTCTACTCGCCGGAGGCTAAAAAAATGGCCGGGGTACTCTCCTCCAGCGCTGAAAATGGCGCGGAGCAGCAGCTTCGCTGGCTGAATGTTCCCGATGAGCTGACGATCGATGGCAAAACGGTGCTTTTCGCCGCGCTGAGCGGCAGTCTGGATAACCACCCGCAGAGCTTTAACTTCAAATAAGTCGGTGCGATAGATCCGCTGCGCCGTCGCGATTTTCGGCCGCCATCGGATCTTTACCGCGATGCTGGCGGCTATCACCTCGCTATTATCGCCCGGTAATGGACGATAATAGCGTGTGGCATTTTAGTCCCTACAGCGACAGCAGCGGTAGCCAGGCCGCGCCGCGGACGCCGCTGGAATCGCCATGAAGCGCCTTGCGAACGGGAGTGTCGCATTCGCCACCAAATATATATTGCGGTAGCAGTTGCGGTAGGGTGGTATATAAGCGATCAACATTGCTCATACCGCCGCCCAGGACAATCACGCCGGGATCCAGAATATTTATCAGCGCGGCCAGCGCTTTGGATAATCGCCGTTCGTAATATTGCATCGCCTGTTCTGCGGACGTTTCCCCCTGCGCCAGACGTGAAACTATCTCTTTTCCTCTTAGATGAACCCCGCTAAGCCGCTGATAGGTTCGCTCGAAGCCGGTGCCGGAAATAAAGGTTTCAGTGCACCCCGTCTTGCCGCAATAGCAGGGAACATCGCGCATATAGCGCAGATCTTTTTCATCAGGCCAGGGGAGCGGATTATGGCCCCATTCACCCGCCACGCCGTTATCACCCACGTAAACGCCCTGTTTTACCGCCAGCCCTCCGCCACAGCCGGTACCGATGATTACGGCAAAGACCACCTTATACCCAGCGCCCGCGCCATCAGCGGCCTCGGATATGGCCAGACAGTTAGCATCATTCGCCACCACGACGGGGCGTTTTAGCAACGCGGAAAGATCGCGGTCTAAGGGTTGGCCGTTCAGCCATACCGAATTGGCATTTTTTACTTTCCCGGTGTGGCGTGAAATAGTGCCCGGAATGCCAACCCCAACGCTTCCTTGCTGTCCTGTGCTCTTTTCAGCCAGCCATACCAGTTCTGCGATAGTGCGTATCGTGGCGGCATAATCATTTTTAGGGGTCGGGACGCGATGGCGGAAGTGTTCCACTCCCCGATCATCCAGCGCGATAACTTCGGTTTTGGTTCCCCCCAGGTCGATACCGATCATCATGATGTTTTTTCCTTATTTTTCATCCTGCGTTTTAACCACGAAAACAGGCTCCGGAAGACAACGATAAAGATAATAATCGCGCCCCAGGTGGCGGTGATCGTAAAGGGATCGAGGCGCATCAGGTTGAGTCCGCTGGAGATGATTTGTAAAATGATCACCGCCAGCACCACGCCGGAAATGCGGCCAAACCCGCCAAATGGACTGACTTTTCCAAGAAATGCCGCCAGCACCGCGACCAGCAGGTAGGAGTCGGCATAGCTGGCCTTCACCGAGTTGAGTTGGCCTATCATCACCAGCGATGTCAGTGCGGCGAAGCAGGAAGAGAAGGTGTACTGCATCACGCTCGTTTTCACCAGGCTGACGCCGGAGTATTGCGTGGCCGTGGGGTTCGAACCCATCATGTACAAGCTAAAGCCAAAACGCGTCTTATTAAGGATGATGGCGGCGGCTACGCTGGCCAGCAGAAACAGAATTAGGGCATTAGGCAAGCCGAAGCTATTGCCGTTACCAATATTGAGCAGAATGTCGGGAAAGCCAGATAGCGTGTACCCTTTGGTCAATACGACGTTTATACCGGAGATTAACGTCATGGTGCCTAACGTCACCAGAATATCCGGGATTTTCAGTAGTGAAATCAGGAGTCCATTGATAACCCCGACGAGCAGGCAGCTCAGTACGCCAAGAGCGATAGCGAGCACAATAATTTCATTGCTGGCGGCGCTCATCTGGCCGTGGGAGAAATACTGTAGGCATAGCGCAATCACAATCCCGTTGAGGTTAGCGGTGGCGATAATCGATAAGTTAATCCCGCCGGAAAGCATAGAAATCATCATGCCGATAGCTAAAAGCCCAATAATGGGCAGCTGATAGGCCATCGATATCAGATTTTGCGGGCGAATAAAGCGTTCTCCATTGAGCGCAAACATCAGCAAAAAAGCGCCAATGAGGACCAGATAAAGCGATAGATTCTCCGAAACAACTGCCGAAAGACGCAATTTTGCCGGCGTATAGGTTTTCATGGTTCCATTCCTCATTATTCAACTACCACTCTGATCTGAGCCCGCTTTTGTCGGCGTATTTGCAGGGCGTTCAGCGTGATACTGATCAGAATCACCAGACCGGTGAACACGTTATAGTAATACGGCGAGACTTTCAGTAGCGTCAGGCTGTTGCTCAGGATGGCAAACAGCAGCACGCCCAGCAGCGTCCCCAGCACGCTGCCCCGGCCTCCGGTGACGGAGGCGCCTCCGAGCACTACGGCGGCGATAACCTGTAGTTCAGAACCGACGATAGAGTTAGGAATGACCGTTTGTACTATCGATACCTGAATAATGCTGGCGAAGCCGGATACCGCCCCGACAAAGGTATAGATAAATAACGTGGTGCGGCACAGGTTAAAGCCAACCCGCTCAGCCGACAGCGCATTGCCGCCCACCGCGAAAATACTGCGCCCCAGCACGGTATGCTTGAGGAAAAAATGCAGAAAAATGGCCAGCAGGAACCATAGGCAGGTCACCAGACTCAGACCGTACCATGCGCCATTGGCCGCCTGCATCGGAAAAACTTTAAGTTCGGCCAGCTGCAGCAGAGAGGGGGGAATGTCGTAGATCAGGTTACCTTGCGTCACGACATATAAGGTGCCATAGAACAAGCTATTGGTGGCGATAGTGACAATAATCGCCGTGATTCTGAAGTAGTAAATGAGCACGCCATTCAGCAACCCCATCACTGCGCCGAGGATCAGACTACAGGCGATCGCCAGCCAGATATTATCCAGACCTGCCTGCAGGAACCAAAAGACAATGACGTATTGCACCACCTGCGCGATGGCGGTAAAGGAAACATCAAAACCGCCTGAGAGCAGCACCAGCATTACGCCAAGCGCAAAAATACCTAATACTGTCCAGGTTTTTAGCAGGCCAGTAATGTTATCAAAAGTCATAAATGAGGGATTGATACTGGTAATTACGATCGACAGAAGCACGATTAATACCAGCAGCAGAGCTTCCCGATTTTTGAAGAGATTGAATACGCCCATCAAAGTTACCTCGAACTGACGCCAGATTAATGGCTTTCCATTTCACGCAGTAGCGCATCGTTATCTACGTCGGCTGTAAGCCAGCTTTTGCCAAACCGACCGCGGCGCATCAAAATGATGCGGTCGCAATTCACCAGCAGCTCCGGCAGTTCGTCAGAGATGAAAATGATGCCCATTCCTTCACTCGCCTTTTCCCTTACGGTCTGATAGATATAGCTTTTCGCGCCAACATCGATACCGACTGTAGGGCTGTCGAGGATGAATACTTTCGGTTTCATCGCCAGCCATTTTGCCAGGACGACTTTTTGTTGGTTGCCGCCAGAGAGCATACGAATGGGCCGGGACTGGTTATCAAATTTCACCTGCATCCCTTTCAGATAGCCGGCTACCGCATCTCGCAGCTTGCTGCTATCCAGTAGTTTTAGCGGGTTGAGGTAGCGATCCAGCGTGCAGATGGCGGCGTTGGCGGCAATGCTTTGATCCATGATCAACCCCTGCAGCAGCCTATCTTCGGGGACATAGGCGATACCGTTTTTCACCGCATCCTGAATACTTCTGATGCGAATAGGGCGGCCATTCAGTCTGAATATCTCCAGACTGCGCTGGCTCTACGCCAAATAGCGCCATCGCCAACTCTGTTCGTCCGGCGCCGAGTAGACCGGCAATTCCCAGGACTTCGCCCTGATGAAGATCGAAGCTGATATCTTTAAAGCTATTATGCTTCGAGAGGTTGCGCACGCTCAGGAGCACCTTGTCGCTGGCGTGCGATTCGTGAGCGGAGAATGCCAGCTCATAGCCCAACATCATATTCTCAATCTGACTGCTGGTGAGGTTATTGACCGGAACCGTATCGATCAGCTTGCCGTCGCGCATAACGGTAATGCGATCGCATATTTCCAGCAGTTCATTAAGCTTATGGCTGATAAAAATAAATGAGATCCCTTGCTCACGCAGGCGATACAGAAGAGTAAACAGGCTGTTTATTTCTGTCCGGGTCAGGGCCGTCGTCGGTTCATCAAGAATGATCAGCCGCGAGTCGTTAATCAGCGCGCGAGCGATGGCCACTAATTGTTGCTTAGCAATCGGCAGCTCTTCTACCATCGCCTCTAAATCCAGCGTAATACCCAACTGTTGGATAATTTGCTGGACTTTGTGTTTAAATCGGCCAGAGAAGACCAGTGGTTTTTTATCGTTCAGCATTTGGCTGATATAAATATTTTCCAGCACCGTCAGGTTGGGAAACAGCGACAGATCCTGATAGATAATACCAATACCGTGCTGCGCGGCTTCAATGGCGTTGTATTTATCAATCTGCTGACCGTGAATTGTCAGAATACCGCGATCGTATTCCAGCACCCCGGCAATAATTTTCATCAGCGTTGATTTACCACAACCATTTTCACCGACTAAGCCATGAACTTCCCCTTGGTTAATATCGAAACTAACATCATTCAACGCCACCACGCCGTCAAAGGTTTTGCTGACGTGTTCAATGGATAAAAATTGCATAATTCCCCTTGGTATAGGCTGATGAGCCCCCGACGGTCGGGGGCGGATTTATCGCCGTCATGCTTCAAGCTGCATGCCTGTTGGCGGGCCTCGCTCAGCCCGCCAGGGATTGACTCAGTTACTGACGTAATACTTTAGGGTTTAGAAGTCGTACTTTTTGTAATTCTCTTTGGTGACGGTCAGCGGTTTATCAAAAATGATATTCATACCCTCGATTTGCGGTTTGCCCAGCCCGGGAATATCAAGGCCCGTTTTGATCTGGTCGCGCTTGCCATCCAGCACCATTTTGGCGATATATGCCATGGCATAAGAGGCGTCGCCTGGGCTCCAGAGAATCGACTCGGTGATTGAACCGTCTTCCAGGAAGCGGGCGCTCTCTTTTGGCGAAGTGGTACCAATGACTGTCAGTTTTCCGACCAGGCCTTTTTCTCTTAATGCCTGTCCAGCCCCCGGAGCCCCCTGGCTACCAAAGGACAGCACGCCTTTCAGGTCCGGATAGGTTGAAATCAGCTCAAGGGTTTTTTGCCGGGATGCGTTGCGGTCTTCGCTGACCGGGAAGCGTTCAGCTACCAGCTTCATCTGGGGATATTTTTCTTTCATCCTTTTGATGGCGGCATCGGCCCAGATGTTATGCGCAGGTACGGTCAACGAGCCGACGTAAATGGCGAATTCGCCTTTTTCACCGGTATGTTGAGCAAACTGGTCCATCATATAGCTACCAAATTTTTGGTTTTCGATCATTTCAACGTCATAATCAGCCTCTTTCTGATTAACTGACTCATGGGTGATCACCACGATATTTTGGCTTCGGGCCTGTTTAAATACCGGTTCGACAGAACTGGCGTTATTGGGCACAACCAGCAGCGCGTTATTACCCTGCGAGATGCTGTCGCGTATTACGCCCACCTGCTGCTGTTCATCGGCAGACGCCGGTGCCTGGAAGTAGGTCTTAATACCAAAGTCCTTTTCCGCTTTTTTCAGACCGTTTTCATAATCATTAAACCAGGCCGAACGAAGCTTAGGGATACCGACCATCGAGTAGGTCTCGTCGGCGGCGGATGCGGGCGCCGTGGTATAAAGCGCTGAAAAACCGATGAGTACAGCAAGGGCCAGTGTATTACGAATTTTCATAATGTCGTCCTCAAAGCATTTATTCAGGCAGGATAACGCCGTTCAGGTTGCGGAATTGCACCAGCATTGCCGATCTCGATGACCGCGCCCTGGAATTGTTCTTCAGTGTCAAGGTAGTAGAAAACATCGTCGCCAATATTACCGCTCTGTACGACCTCGTAACCACGTGCCTTATAGCGCGCCAGCGCTTTTTCGCAGTCGGCAAAATAGAGTTTCAGATGATGCAGACCGTAGCCATGTTTCTCGATGTATTCGTCGTAAATGCTATAGCCAGAAACGGGTTGCATTAATTCCATCTGCACGCCGTTAATCCAGCACACGGCAATTTGATAAATGTGTTCGGCCGGTTTTCCACGATAAAGTGAATGCTTAACGTTATGGGGACCGTAGGTATAAACATCCCACGGTCCGATATCAAATACTTCGCTGTAGTGTTTCATTGCAGCATCCAGGTCTGCGACCAGATGAGCAATTTGAATGATATCGCCGTCTTTCATGAACTGGCCCTCAGGCAAATTTATGGGGTAGACCTTCAAGGTTGGTATGGCTGGCCTTCATGGTTTCCATCGAAATATTGCAGCGTTCGATCATCATCATGGTGACAATGTCGGTGAATAAGAGCAGCGACTGCTCCAGGAGGGTGGACATCGGCTGAATCGAGGGCACTTCCTCTTCGCCGCCAAAAATTTGTCCGGGTACGCGTACGGCTAAATCGGCATACTGACCATGCTCATTTTCCGGGTGCGCGGTAAGTAACACGATTCGAGCGCCGGCCTCTTTCGCCAGCTTAATGATGTTAAGTTCAACGTTGGTTACCGCGCAGTGTACTATCAGCAGATCCCCTTTACCGAGGTAAGGGGAGGTGGTGTCGTACACAACATAGCTATCAAATCCCATGTGTTTCAGCCGCATAGCAAATCCACGGACGGATAGTTGCATCCTGCCCATCGCATAGAGACTGAATGGTTTTGGCCTGACGAATCTCTTCGATCAGCTGTTCGATTTCCCGTTCATCCACTTTCAGCAACGTTGTTCGGTTTTCTGCTATGACCTTTTCAACCAGATCGTGATATTGATACATGTCTAATTCCTCGGATAGGCGCAGAGAGAAGGTTAGAAAGCTATCTTTTTACATCTTTATTTTACAAATCTGCAAAGCCATCTTGTGTTGGCTGTTAAATATCCTATCCGTTATTTTACAATTTCATTTGGTTCTGATCACATTTCATGCATTCTGGCTTTTTAATGCGCTATTTTTTGCCTGAAAGGCGAGGGTGATCACGATTTTTATCAAAGATTCTCTTTGCAGGGTGAAAAATGACCATTTATTGGCTATGAAGAAGTCACTCTTATGATTTACAAATTTGCTTCTTTTTATTAGGTGCGACTTTACTTATTATCCACTTTTGGCCACGACTGTTTTATACTGGCCATCGGCCGGCACCGTTGAGTGACACGACGGGTAAAAATTTTTGGGAATATGCGAACAGATAACATGGCGAAATCAGGCAAACTGGACACTATCTATCAGGAACTCGCGCAGCGTATCCGCAGCGGTATTTACGCGCAGGCGCAACGATTGCCGACGGAAAATAGTTTATGCAGTGAATTTTCGGCCTCGCGACCCACAATCTCACGAGCCCTGGCAAGGCTCCGTTCAGAGGGGTTGATTAGCAGTACGCAGGGCTCCGGGCATTATTTGCTGGAGCAGGAGAATGAACCTGCCCGAGCTCTCATTCAGCATGAAGTGCAAACTTTTGGCATTCTTTCTCCGCGGATGGAAGAGAATGAAAGCGGCTTCCTGTTTGAACAAATTTTCAAATCTATCGCTTCACTGTCGCAGCAGTTTAATTTCGATTTGATCTGGAATGGAGTGATGACGCTGGGAGCAGGGGCCACCCGTCAGGCCATCCTGAATAAAATTGATAATGTCATTGAACGCTATTTGCGGAGCAGCGTTAAGGGAGTTTTTTTTATTCCTATAGAATTTCATCCTTTTGCCGCCGAGATTAATCAGTTGATTTTAAATAAGCTGGATCGGGATGGTCTTGGCGTGGTGCTACTGGATAGTGATGTTGTTGCCTGGCCGAAACGCAGTCGCTGGGATCTTATCGGTATCGACAACGTCGCTGCGGGGCAGGAGGTGACGACTTATCTGCTTAACAATCAACCACGGCGCGTTGATTTCCTCTGTGAACGCTTTTCGGCGAATACCGTCAATATGCGTAAGATGGGTTACCGACTGGCGCTGCTGGAAGCCGGGATCGTGCCTCAGGCCCACTGGGAGCATGAAGGTAATGTGGGCGATAGCGCTTTTATTGAGGAGTCTCCTTGAAAACGGCGCCGTAGATATTGTTTGCGCGAATGATTTTACCGCCATGAAATTACTGTCGGTTTGTACTCAGCGCGGCAGAAAAATAAATGTCGTGGGATTTGATGACAATGAATATTCTGTATTGCTGGGTATTCCGCTAACAACCTATAAGCAACCGTTCAATGACATTGCGCGACATGCGGTTTTCACGATGCTGGACAGACTACAGTATCCCGATAGTGCCGGGCGTCACTTACAAATAAGCGGTGAATTGATCGTCAGGTCATCATGTCGTTGGCGAAACGAGCAGACCGGCTGAAAAAACGTATTTGCGGAGGTTCAGCTCCCGATAGCCGATCGGGAGCGGGGCGTGATGTGTTGGCATGAAGCAATAACGCTAACGTCGCGCTTCGTCCCGCATGTGCCAACTGAATGCCAACGGGAATATCTGACCACTGACGGATGGCGTTGAGGACCCGAGACATCGCTTCCTCAGTTTTGTCATCATAGAGGCCAACATCAGCATAGGTAATCCGACCTGCGGGTGATACGGCCGTCGCCTCTATGGTCAGCAGGCCCGCGCCCGATTGCGCCAGCTGTCCCAAATGGAGAGTATGCCAGTCATTCATACAGCCATCTTCTGCGGAATACTGGCACATTGGGGCAATTACAATACGATTATCAAGTTCAAGATTGCGGATACGCAACGGTGTGAACAGCTTGGGTTTAGACATATTTGTCACTCCGGATTGAAACAGGGGTTGGCCATGTGCGTCAGCGGTCTTCTGGATGATTTTGCGCAAGACTCCAGGCCGATTTAAAAAGGAATGAGCCACAAATAGACATTAGCATTAATAGTTTGCCGATGGTGAGGCCAAAACGTCGTCAGATCGCTGAAATAGTTTTTGGCTGTGTGTTCCTCAAGGTTGCCTCATTGAGCGATGCCGCAACAACGTTGCGCGACAAAGAAGCCTTTGCTCGAACGATACGCGAGCTCGCCGGCGATAAAATTAAAGGGAAGGGTGATGTATGGGGTTCTGATGGGCTATGGATGCTGGCAAATCTGTCATCCCCACACCTTATTTAACATAATATACATTATGCGCACCATTGGTGCGGAGGCTCAATGCTAGTGTTTATTTGCGGTAATGTGTCCTGTTTCTCGGTGCCATATGCGCCTGCGGTCTTGCTGCCTTTACCAGAATGATGAGCTGCCTTGTTGTTTCTCTTCGGGACCTGATTTCAATGAAACGATTAATACTTGCTGCCACTGTAATAAGTGCAAGCCTGCTGCCATTCACCTGTTCGGCAAATGCCAATTCACTGGATATCAATAAAGACAGCGATAACCATCCGGTCAGTCAGTACGGCATGAACTCCATCGTGGAATCCGGCCAGTACAAAGCCGAACCTAAAAAATTCATGAAAGCCATGACTGAATTTTGTAACAGAGGCAAAACTATGGGTTAGTTCTTTAACATGGCCTCCTGCCAGCGCCTCGTCAGATAATTATGTTCATCCATAACCGAATTCCACACCGCAATATGTCCCATACGTTGCGCGTAACTTCCGCCATCACGGATCTCACCCACAGGAATCAGCGGCGCGCCATGCGCATCAAATAGCAGCTCAGCGGCAGGTTTTCCCCCATACCAAAAATCCCATTCAGCCAGTGAGAGATGGGCGCGACTTCGCTGTGGATTGGAGATGTAATATCCCTGCCGGGCCATCACCGCGCCGGGCCAGCCGGACTGCCACCAGTTGAGGTATTCGTATGCCGCATCTTTTATGCTCCCGGTCACGCAGCGTGATAACGACATCCCGCCGTACCATGCGCGATACCCTTCTCTCGGGTGCGCCATTTTATAGCCCCGCTGATGAAAGTGGCGACGGAAATAGATAGGAGCCCATAGGCTCTGGACCTCCACGTGCCGGTTATCGATTAAGTCGCACGCCTGCTCCTGAGTCGACCAGAACGCCGCAAAGTGCCCCTGGCGGTTGAGCTGTGCCAGCTCCTCCGTCAAAACATCGATCTCTTCCAGCGACAGATTGCCGATATCCGAAAACCGCGCCATCCCGGCCCCCTGCATAGCCAGGGCCGCATCAATGCCCCCCATTGCCGCATCCTCCTGCAGCGCAACCGCCCCGGTGAGCGCAGGATGCAGCAGCCACCCCCAACTCTCCTCTTCGCCACGCAGCGCATCAGGAAGACGGTCGACATGATAGGCAAAGCTATCGGCGTTATGCGTCAGCGGCAGCATGCTAATGCGATCGCTCGGTTGGCTGCTCAAATGGAGATCGCGCTGGACGTACAAGCGCTGAGACGGGACGCTGCCGTCGGCAAGCTCACCGGTTAAGGTGCCCAACTTAGCCAGCTCGTTGACCTCATCCCAGTATTTCAACCGTTTAATTTCAAGAGGTTGAATCGCGCGGGCTGGCCAGACAAAATCGATGTTATGAAACCACTGATCGTACAGATCGTAACTTTCCGGCTGCATGACTGCGATACGCTGCGCATCCTCAACGCTGTGCAGCAGGTATTCGATGTTAATCCCCAGCTCTTGCTCCGCGCGTATGCGCAGCATCTCCAGCAACGTCACCGATGTACCAAGCACCCGAAGCGTCAGAGGGGGGCGCATTATCGCGGCTGAATTCATCCCTTCAGGACTCCTGTAATATATGCATATAGCGGCTGAAGGCCTGTTGTAAACAGCTGGCCTCAAGCCCCCGCAAAATAAAGACCAGCGTAGAACTTTCCAGCGCTCCCGGCCAGTCACGTAAATGCACCGGCGGATGCAGCGTATGCTGCACACCGTGGATCACCACTGGCGAGTCGCTGTCGCTGACGCGCAAAATCCCCTTCACCCGCAGGACTGCGCTCCCATGGCAATGTAATAGCATTGACAGCCAGATAGCAAATGCCGGCCAGTTTAACGACCGTTCAAGCGAAATTACGCAGGTCTGCGTCGCCGGATGCGCCTCGCTGTAGGGGGTTGGCATCAGCGTAAATGTCTTCTCCGCGCAAGCGCCCAGCCAGCGAACTCGCTGCTCGGGGGAACCGCGAACGACTTCGCTTCGGAATAACCACGCAGGCGTATCCAGCGCCTGCCGGGTATCCCCCAACTCCGCCAGCGGATTCAGCTGCCGCAGCCACTGCCGCAGGGCGGCCGCCTCTTCCGTCGGGACGCGATCGCTTTTGCTCACCAGCAATTTATCCGCCGCGCTAACCTGCGCCAGCCACTCGGGCTGGCTATCCGCCTGATGACGAGCATATTCCGCATCAACGAGCGTAACCAGCGTTCCCTGCACAAAATGGTTCTGCAGTTGCCGATCGTGAAGCAGCGTGGAAAGAATGGGTGCCGGATCGGCCAGCCCGGTGGTCTCAAGCACCACATGATGAAATGCCGGGATAAGGCCGCGGGTCCGGCGTTCATAGAGATCCAACAGAGCAGCCTTTAGCTCGCCGCGAATCTGGCAGCATACGCAGCCGCTCGGCAGCAGCACCGTATCCGGCGCAACTTCATTCAGCAGATGATGGTCGATACCGACCTCGCCAAACTCGTTGACAAGTAAAGCGACATCGTTGAGATTCTGCTGAGCCAGCCAGCCCTTAAGCAGCGTCGTTTTGCCGCTGCCAAGGAACCCGCTCAATACATGTAGGGGTAATTTTTCATCGTAAGACATCATCCCTCCCCGTCGCGTCCAGCGCGGCCAGCCAGCCCTCATCCAGCGGGTCGACCGCGCGGTGGAGCATTTTTCCGGCCTCTTTCCACAATACGTCAAGCGAGTGCACCAGCACCTGCTGCCCCGTTGGGCTGGCCAGCAGCCAACTGCCGTGAAACTCCGTCAGCGTGAGGCGCCAGGGCTTCAGAGTCCGGTTGAGCAGCGCCAGCTGCTGCAAACGCAGCTGGCGCCGGGGAATATCCTGCCGCAGCGGATCGCTCCACTGCGGCCCGTTGTCAAGCAGACCGCAAACACCACACATTTTGGGCTCCTTAGGGCATCACATCGCCAGAATTAGGGCCCAGCGTCTGGCCGGCAAACAGGTTGCCGCCGGGTTCGCTGGCCAGCAGCAACGCCACCGGCGCCACCTCTTCCGCTCGTCCAAAGCGGCCCAACGGCAGCTCTGCCGCTTTCGCCGCCTTCCAGGCCTGGTTAATACCGTCGATGAGCGGTGTATCAATCGGCCCAGGCGCGATAGCGTTCACCAGCACGTTGTCGGAAGAGACCTCCAGCGCCAGTGATTTTGTCAGACCTATCACCCCCGCCTTCGCCGCCGCATAGTGACACAGCTCAGCCCCACCCTTAATGCCCAGCTGGGAGGCGATATTAATAATGCGCCCCCATCGCTGTGCCAGCATCGCCGGTAGCGCACGCTGGCTCGCCAGAAACACGCTGCGCAGATCCACCGACATCATCGTTTCCCACATCTCCAGGGTGATGTCGCTACAGCGCGCCTGGGTCAGCATACCCGCGTTGTTGACCAGCACATCAATACCTTCATAGTATTCAAGACAGGCATCAACCCCCGCGGTCGCCCCGGCGACCTCGCCGACATCAGCGACGACGCCCTGGCATACCGCCCCTGACTGTCGGCAGCGTTCAACCACGGCGGACAATCTATCGCTATCGCGGTCGGTCAACACCAGCCGCGCTCCTTCGCAGGCAAACAGCACGGCGATTGCCTCGCCTATTCCGCTGGCCGCCCCGGTGATAACGCAACGTCTGTTTTGCAGTAGCATACTGACTCCTTAATCAGGCCAACGAACGGTCAGACCGCCATCAACAATGAGGCTTTGTCCGGTCAGATAACTGCTCTCTGCGCTGGTCAGAAAGGCCACCACCCGGGCAATATCCTCCGGACGCCCCACCCGCTGCAATGGGATAGATTTCGCGGCTTTCGCCAGCCCCTCCGGCCCAAGAGAGTTCTGTTTATCCAGCGACTGCGGCGTTTCAATCAAGCCGGGAATAACCGCATTGCAGCGGACCCCTCGCGGAGCCAGCTCAACCGCTAACGAACGGCAGATCCCAGGCACGGCAGCCTTCGCCGCCGCATAGTGCGCATGCTCCTGCCAGCCGTAGACGCCACCAGCAATCGACGAAATAGCCACCAGGCTAGCGCCGTCCCCCAGATGTCGGGCCGCGGCGCGAAAGCAACGCATCACGCCCGTCAAATCAACATTAAGCATGGCGTTCCACCGCTCGTCGCTCATATCTTCAATCGGCGAACAGCGTAAAATCCCGGCATTGGCAATAACATAATCAAGACGGCCAAATTGGTTCACCCCCTGGGAGATAAACGCATCCACCGACGCGGTGTCGGCCACGTCCAGCGGCAGCCAGAGCGCCTCCCCTCCGGCGGCCTCGACCTGAGCCGCGGCGGCGGCAGGGTCATGCGGATCGTCAGGGTAGTAGCCCGCAATCACGCGAACGCCGCGCCGGGCGTACAGCGTCGCTAACGCCAGCCCAATACCGCTCGCTGCGCCGCTGATGGCGGCGACAGGTTGGCTGGAAATCGTCATGTGCATAATCGCTCCTTAAATTTGAGGCTCAGTGTTAACCGCATTTTTGACTGCTGCCGCGCTCTGCATATCGGCACGCGCAAACCACATCACAGAGCAGCGAGTGCCTAAGGGCCTGGTGCTGCTGGAAGGTCCCTTAGCGCAACTATTCGGCACCAGCCGGGTACCGGTACGCCGGGCGTTAAGTCTGTTACATGAAGAAGGTCTGATTACCCGATTTGAGGGTCGCGGCTTTATCGTGGCGCAGGACGCGGAAGCCGTAGAACCCTTGCGTATTGCCTTAACGCGAGAATTGTTCGGGCTTAACGAGCAGCAAGCGCTGGTGGACACTCGCACCAGCGGGGAGAAGGTACTGGAAGGGCTGCAGATCGTGCTTTCAACCGCGATGGTGTTCGGTTGTTATCAGGTTAATGAGCAAAAGGCGGCGCTGTACTACAACGTGAGTCGGTCGGTGGTCCGTGAAAGCCTGATGCGCTTGCGCGATAAGGGACTGGTAGAAAAAGAACCCTATTCACTGTGGTTGACGGGACCGCTTACCGCTCGAGAAATCGCGGATCACTTTGAGATCCGCGCCAGCCTCGAACCCGCGGCACTCTGCAAGGCTGGCCCTCTCATCCAGGCGGAGTGGATTGCTTCCATGCTGGAAAAGACGCATAAATACAAAGGCCGGCAGCTGACGGCCACGGAGTGGAATTACTTGAAGAGGATTTGCACGTCCGCTGCCTCGAACCTGCCGGTAATAAGTTGATGATGCAAATCCTGCGTCAGCATCAGTCCCCCTTCATCGTCACGCGCATCTTCTACGATTTACTTGCTATCCCGGTGGAAACAACCACGCTGGAGGAACACGCTCTGGTGTATAGCATGTTGCTAAAAGGAAACTGGCCCCTGGCGGCAGCCTGTCTGAAAGATCATCTCGAACGCGCCCAGGTCCGAACTTTGCAGCGCTTAAAAGTCCTTTCCGTGCTGCCGGTACCCGTTCTACCGGATTTTATGGAACCAAGATAGTAACGTAAGCGATATGCCTACCGTGCTGGTCGGAGCGCTGTCGATTGATGGAAGTTCAGCAACCGGCGTTATCAAAGAAGCGATGATTTACGCCAACGTAATAGGCAGCGATCTGGGACCTAAAATCACCCCTATCGGCAGTCTGGCAACCTTACTGTGGCTGCATGTTCTGTCGCAAAAAAATATCAAAATCACCTGGGGATATTATTTTCGGGTGGGCATTGTCATGACAATCCCTGTGCTGTTTGTCACACTGGCAGCACTGACTCTTCGTCTGTCTTTCACTTTGTAATGAGATACTGAGATGAGCAACATTACCATTTACCACAACCCGGCCTGCGGGACTTCACGCAATACCTTTGAAATGATCCGCAACAGTGGGACTGAACCCACGATCATTCTGTATCTGGAAACACCGCCAATCCGCGAGGAACTTGTAACACTGATTGCCGATATGGGGATCACGGTTCGGGCGCTGTTACGCAAAAATGTCGAACCTTATGAGCAATTAGGGTTGGCAGATGATTCTTTCAGTGATGACCAGTTGATTGATTTCATGTTACAGCACCCTATTCTCATAAACCGGCCAATTGTCGTTACCCCTCTGGGTACTCGTTTATGTAGACCTTCAGAGGTGGTGCTTGATATTTTGACTGAAGAGCAACGCGGAGCGTTCATTAAAGAAGATGGTGAACGTGTTGTTGATGAACAAGGAAAACAGCTCAAGAAATAACGGCTGTTCAAGGGAGAACTTTGTGCTCCCTTTTGTATCAGACCGGTCCCCCCAGTTTATCCTGACGCTATTTCCCGGGGGAGCCGTTCTCAGTCCAGTCAAACTCCAGTTGTTTCGCGGTTCGTAGCGCCAGGTCCCTGTTTGTAAGCCGCTCAACTAAATGCAGACTCATATCAATACCGGCTGAAATCCCCGCCGAAGAGACAATTGTGCCCTCATCTACCCAACGCAGCCCCTCTTTCACCGAAAGTTTTGGGAACATGGCGCGCAGATCGGCAATATCTTCCCAGTGCGTGGTGGCCGATTTCCCCTCTAAAACCCCTGCCGCCGCCAGCAAGAATGCACCTGTACATACCGATGCGGCGATCGTCGTGGTTAATGTCTGCTTCGCAATCCACTCAATCACGTTGTGCTTATTGAGTTCAGCGGTGACGACTCCGCCTGGAATAATCAGACAATCAATTTCTGGGTGATTTGCCAATGAGAAGTCAGGATCAATTTTAAGCCCGGCCCTGGCATGGACGGGACTTAACGTCTCACCGACTGTAAAAACATTAAATAGTGGAGTTTCGCCCCGGTTAACTCTGCAGGCACAGGTAAATACTTCATACGGGCCGGCAAAATCGAGCACTTCAACATTATCAAAAATATAAATGCCAATCTGCATAGTCATAATCAGACTCCTTTGACAGTACGAATAAAAGGCTACATGGGACGCATTTCTGATAACTGTGTTTGACGTTTACTGCCAGATAAATTTGAAGGTTGCGTTTGTCACCGCGGGCTAATCCCCAGCCCATGAACGGCTGGGGATAAATAATGCCAGATCTGGCGGCCAACCTGGCCGCCAATAGCTTAGTCGATTATTACCGTTATTTCCTTGGCGTGATTTTCGTCACCGAGCCGGTTTGGACCTTATCCCCGACGCTACCGTACATAGACACCAGATAAACGGCGCCATCAGGCGCGACGGTCAGATTGTTTGGCGTATCGTCCATCGGAATATTGGCGACCAGTTTGCCGTCCCGATCGAGAACCGCAACCGTTCCACCCGCGCGCGTCGCGGCGAAAACCTGCGACGTCGACGCATCCCAGACGACGGATACGCCGCCGGCGCCGATGTAGGTATCAGCGAGCAGCTTACCGTTCGCATCAAGCACCACGACGTTGTTCGTCTCCTGGGAAGCGACATACAGACGGCCGGTCGCCGGATCGCGAGCGATGTCGGTTGCGCCTTGCGCCTGAGGAACTTTCACCGTCGTACTCTTGCCCGTTTTGAGATCAATCCAGCCTACCCATGGCGTATCGCGGCTGACGCCGTAGAGTTTTCCACCGGCGCTGTCGAGGGCGAGATCCGTACTATAAAACTGGTCGCGCCCACGGTCCGCCACGAACTCTAACTGGCCGACGTGTTCAAGCGTTTTGGTGTCATACACCTCGATAAAACCGGTCAGCGCAGCGCTGACATAGGCCCGATTGTTGGCGTCATCAATAATCACATCGCGTGGATGCGGGATCGAACCTTCCGGAAACACCTTCACCACGGAAAGCGTTTTCGCATCATACACGGTCACCGTCCCGGCAAGAGTGTTCGTCGTCCAGACTTGCCCATGGGCATTGTCAACGCCGATGCCGAAGACGCCAATCTGTGCGCCCTTTTCATCTTTAGGCAGCACGGCCTCCGCTTCGACGGCCAGCGTTGCAGCGTTCAGCCTCAGCAGGCGGCTGCCATCCTTCGGTCCGCGCGCAGAGGTCACGAACAGCTTCCCATCGGCAGAAACTGCCGATTGGTACGCCCGCTCGCCGACGGGAGCCGTTTGCAGCTTGAAAGCATCGGCGTTTTTCGGCGGAACGATTTTGGACAGCTTCAACATGACCTGCGAGACGCTGGCGGGATTTTGCGTGATAACGGTGAGCGGATGCAGGCCTGTCTCGGCAGTGGCCGGAACGGTCAGCGGAATATTGAGCGATCCCGTCCCGTCGGCGGTCAGGGGCTCAGGAGTCAGGGTTTCCGCGCCATTCAGCACGGTGACGGTGGCGCCCGCCGGAAGGTTCTTAATCGCTATCGCGGTTTTATCTCCGGGCTTAACAGGAACTTCCCGTGACCCGGCGCGGATACTGCCCGGAAAAGTCGTGGTAGCGCTTGTCCACTGGCTATCGGCGAATACGTTGGTGGCGGTTGACATCGCAACAGCGGAGGCCAACAGCACTGAACGGACTGAAATTCTTATCATTTTATCCCCATAAATTGTAATGATGCAGTACCCCGGAGCAAACGACGTCGGCGCCCTCAACAGCCTGCGGCTATCACCCACTCGTCTGGCCCTCTTTTCTGCCCTGAAGAAGCGCTCCTCGTCGTGGGCGAGTGCAATCATACTATTTAATAGAAATGATTATCATTATTCTTTCTGCCGATTCGCGTATTAACTGCATAGTATTGCGTACCTTGCGTCGAGTTCTTAACAAAAACACGCCCTATAATCCTGATCAGCCCACACTTGTTAAAAGAACGCTAAGGAATCTTTTTTATGCAATTGACCGGCAATACTATTCTGATTACAGGCGGCGGTTCCGGCATTGGCCGCGCGCTGGCTGAAGCATTCCTGGCCGCAGGCAACAAGGTTATCATCGCCGGACGGCGGCAAGAGGCGCTGGATGATACCGTCGCCGCAAATCCGGGAATGCATGCCATCGTTCTTGATATTGACAATCCCGCCTCGATACTTACCTGTGCCGCTTCGTTAACCCGCGACTGGCCCGGGCTAAACGTTGTGGTACATAACGCGGGGATTATGCGTCCGGAGGATCTGACAAGCGGCGACGTCAGCGTGGCGGAAGCGGAAATCACCACCAATCTTCTGGGGCCGATTCGCCTAACGGCGGCGCTGATTGCGCATCTCCTTGGCCAACCGCACGCTGCGATCCTGACGGTCTCCTCCGGCTTAGCCTTCGTCCCTATCGCGCCGACGCCAACGTACTGCGCCACCAAGGCGGCGATCCACTCCTGGACCCAGAGCCTGCGCTATCAGCTACGCGATACCGCGATTCAGGTCACCGAGCTGGTTCCTCCGCTGGTGCAAACGGAGACTGATGGGCAAGCAGCACGCCGGCAACCCTGCCGGGATCCCTCTGGCGGCGTTTATTGAGGAGACCATGAGCATCCTCAGCGCTCAGCCCGCTATCGCGGAAGTGTTGGTAGAAAGAGTGAAGCCTCAGCGCTTTGCCGAACGCGGAGACTATGCCGCTTTTTATAAAGCGTTTAACGATCGCATTGCGGCATAATAATCAGACGCCTTGCCCCACAACATCAGGGATCATCTCCTCTACGATCGGTAGAGGATTTTTCCAGTACCGCCTGCCGATGCTCGCGCGGAGAGTACCCCCACTCTTTTTTAAACGCCCTGCCAAACGCGCTATCGCTGTCGTAGCCCGCTGAAAGCGAGATCTGCGTGATAGAATCGCGTGAATTTCTGAGGCGCTCGCCCGCGCACAGCATCCGCCATCGGGAGAGGTATTTCATCGGCGTGGTGCCGACCCGGCTCTTAAACCGTTTAGTAAAAATGGTCCTCGACATGCCAATCCGATTCGCCAGTTCCTGCAGAGTCCACGGGAAGGCGGGATCTTTATGCATATAGCCTAATGCGGCGTTGAGCTGCGGATCGGAAAGGGCAAACAGCCAGCCGGTCCGTTCATCTCTCTCCTGCTGCAGAAAGACTCTCAGTGCCTGGACCAGCATGATTTGCACCAGTTGCTGGGCGATCAGGCCACTCCCCGGCTGCGGAAAACGCAGCTCTTCGCGTAGACACTCCATGGCGTTGCGCATGATCTTTTGACCAATACCGGCAGTCATCGCAATCAGCGGAGGCAGAGAGTGAAGCAAAATATCGGCATGCGCGCTGCTGAAGGTAAAACGTCCGCCAAGAATAAACGCCCCGCCCTGCGGCGCCTGCATCGTCAGCGTCGCCCCACTCTCTTTATCTGGCGGGATAAAGGGGATCCGCGGGCTGTCGGGAGCGGTCGCCAGGCAGAAAGGAGCCCCTGAGGGAAGGAATACGCAATCGCCCGATTTTAGCAAGATAGCCTCCTGCCCCCCGGCGACCGAGACCCAGCAGACTGCCGTCGACAACAACGTAGCATTTGATGCCCGGGTGTTGCCTGAATTCAAGCCCGGTTGCTGCCTGCAGGGGAAAACCGCCGGAAATAAAGCTCTCCAGCCTGAGCAGTGAAAGCACTTCTGAAAGAGGATCCATAAAATACCGTACGATCTGCATATAATTACGTTTTTATAGCATAGACCGTACCATTCTTCCTCTTTTACACTGCAACCACGGGCGAAATCGTTAGCCTGAAGCCGTGTAACAGGAGGAAGTCATGAATATTTTTTTAACGGGAGCCAGCGGTTTTATCGGGCTCGCGGTTACCGCCGAACTGATCCGCGCTGGCCATCAGGTAACGGGCCTGGCCCGTTCGGACAAAAGCGAGCAGCTTCTCACTCGTATGGGCGCGCAAACCCACCGCGGAGCGCTGGAAAATCCGCAGAGCCTGCTGGACGGGGCGCAAAAAGCCGATGCCGTGATTCATTGCGCCTATGACCACTCGTTTAGTCACCCGGAAGAGACGGCGAGAGCGGAAACTCAGGCCATTGCAGCCCTGGGCAGAGGGCTGCAGGGCTCCGATCGTCCCTTAATCATTACCTCCGTTGCCGCGATGGGCTGCCCGTCGCCGGGCCAGCCGGCGGTTGAAGACTTTTATGACCCGGCGACGCCGAACCCACGAAAATCGACCGAAATCGCCGGCGAGCGCGTGGCCGATAAAGGCGTCAACGTTGCCATCGTCCGCCTCCCGCAGGTCCACAACGAACACAGGCAGGGCTTTGTCAGCGCGCTTATCGCCCTGGCTCGTGAAAAAGGCGTCTCCGCCTACGTCGGCGAAGGCCAAAATCAGTGGGCCGCGGCGCATCTGCTGGATGTTGCCCGCCTGTACCGGCTGGTCGCAGAACAGGCGCTTCCCGGTCTCCGTTACCATGCGGTGGCGGAAGACGGCATTGCCCTGCGCGATATCGCGCAGGCGATTAGTACTGGCCTGAGCGTCCCGCTGACCCGCCTCTCGCCTGCGGACGCGGACGCGGACGCCCATTTCGGCTGGCTGGGGCGGTTTGCTCAAATGGATATGCGGGCATCAGGCGCGCTGACCCAGCGGCGTCTTGGCTGGCATCCCAGCCATCCCGGGCTGCTGCAGGATATCGCGCGGCATTTTTCGCGGTAATCCGGCCAATCGCCTCCGCTAAGCATATTTTAGCGGTTTAGCGGGAATATCACGCCTCCTGCCAGCCGCCGCCCGGCGCGCGATATAAATCAAGCAGATGAAGCTCTACGATAGTCCCGCTCCCGGAAACCTGACCGTAATCAGGATGCTCGGGGGGCAGCGAACAGCCGGCGACGAGAGAGATAACGCTCACTATCAGACTGAAACGCATCATAAGGCCGGCCCTCCCGGGGAGGTTTCACCGGCTTCAGCGAGCCGCTCTTCCTCCTCGCGTTCGCCGGGACGCTTCACCCGGAAAAGCTTCAGCATAATGACGAAGAACGCCGGAATGAAAAAGATAGCCAGGAACGTACTGGTCAGCATCCCGCCAACGATCCCGGTGCCAATCGCGTTCTGGCTTCCCGAGCCCGCCCCGCTGGCAACAACCAGGGGCGTTACACCCAGCATAAATGCCAGGGAGGTCATCAGGATCGGCCGCAGGCGCTGTTTCGCGGCCTGTACCGCCGCCGCCATCGGCGTCGCTCCGGCGTCAAAATTGCTTTTGGCAAACTCAACGATCAGAATGGCATTTTTCGCCGCCAGCCCGACGGTAGTCAGCAGTCCAACCTGGAAATAGACGTCATTATCCAACCCGCGCAGCAGCGTCGCGGCGATGGCGCCAATTAAGCCCAGAGGGACAACCAGCATGACCGTCGTCGGGATGCTCCAGCTCTCGTACAAGGCGGCAAGACATAAAAAGACGATAAGCAACGAGATAGCGTAAAGCGCAGGCGTCTGCGCCCCGGAGAGCCGTTCCTCAAACGACAGCCCCGTCCATTCGAACCCGACGCCAGCGGGCATCGTGCCGGCAATGCGTTCCATCTCAGCCATGGCCTCGCCGGAGCTAAAGCCTGCCGCAGGCTGCCCCTGCAGGTTGAATGACGGCGTGCCGTTATAGCGATTAAGCTTTTGCGCTCCGTACTGCCACTGGACGCTGCTGAAAGCCGAAAATGGCACCATGTTGCCCGAATCGTTGCGGACGAACCATTGTTGCAGATCCTGCGGCAGCATCCGGGATGCGGCCTCCCCCTGCACGTAAACCCTTTTCACGCGGCCACGATCGATAAAATCATTGACATAGCCGGAACCCAGCGCAATGGAGAGCGTACGATTAACCTCGCCGATCGATACGCTCAGCGCCCTGACCTTCTCGCGATCGATCAGCAGCGCGACCTGCGGCGCATCCTCGATACCGTTCGGACGCACCTGGCTCAGCCGCGGGCTTTGCTGCGCGGCGGCAAGAAACTGGTTGCGGGCCTGCAGGAGCCGTTGGTGGCCAATCCCCCCGCGATCCATCAGCTGAAAGTTAAAGCCCGAGACGTTCCCCAGTTCACGAACCGCCGGAGGCGAGACCACGACAATCCGGGTATCGCGGAATTCCCGCGCAAATACTCCGTTCAAACGGGCGGCCAGCGCTTCGGCTTTCTGCTCCTTGCTCTGCCGGTGTCCCAGTCATGCAGGCGGATAAACAACATCCCCGCGTTTTGCCCGCGGCCGCCGAAGTTAAAGCCGGAGATCGCAAATACCGAGCGGACATTCTCTTTCTCCACCTGCAACAAATAATCGCTGGCGCCCTGCAAGGTGATGCGGGTGCGCTCTGCGGTAGCCCCTTCAGGCGCAATAACCTGGGCAAACAGCATCCCCTGATCCTCCTGCGGCAGGAACGAGGTAGGTATGCGGGTAAACAGCCAGCCGGTGGCAATGGCGATCGCCAGATAAATTAACATCAGGCGATATGGGCGATTGAGTCCCCGCGTGACCGTATCGGCATAGCGGTGGGTCGCCTTGGCCATCCCGCGATTAAACCCGCGCCAAAACCCCCTCTGCGCCGCCTCCTTGCCCTCGCGTGGCGGTTTCAGCAGGGTTGCGCACAGCGCCGGCGTGAATATCATCGCCACTAAAACAGATAACACCATCGACGAGACAATGGTGATGGAGAACTGACGATAGATCACGCCGGTGGCGCCGCCGAAGAAAGCCATCGGCAGAAATACGGCGGAAAGCACCATCGCAATACCGACCAGCGCGCCGGCGATCTGCCCCATCGATTTTTGCGTTGCCTGCCGGGCGCTCAGCCCCTCCTCATGCATGATACGTTCAACGTTTTCGACCACCACAATCGCATCATCGACGAGGAGGCCGATCGCCAGCACCATGCCGAACATCGTCAGGGTATTAATTGAATAACCAAATGCCGCCAGCACGCCGAAGGTGCCCAGCAGGACCACCGGCACCGCCAGCGTCGGGATCAGCGTCGCGCGGAAGTTCTGCAGAAACAGGTACATGACCACAAAGACCAGCACCACGGCCTCGATGAGGGTATGGATCACGTTGCTGATTGACAGGCTGACGAAGGGAATCGTGTCATAGGCATCCACGAACTCCATTCCCGGAGGAAAGAATGGCTTGAGTTCATCAAGCGTCGCGCGCACGGCCCGCGCCGTTTCCAGGGCATTGGCGTTTGTTGCCAGGCGAATGCCCAGACCGACCGCGGGCGCGCCGTTATACTCGCTATCGGTTGAATAGTTTTGCGCTCCGAGCTCAATACGCGCCACATCGGAGAGAAGAACGCGCGAACCGTCCGGGTTCGTCTTGAGCAAGATCTGGCCGAACTGCTCCGGCGTTTGCAGGCGTGAAGGCCCCACCACCGTCGCCGTCAGCTCCTGCCCGGGCAGCGCGGGTAAGCCCCCCAGCTGGCCGGATGATACCTCCACGTTCTGTTCCTGAATCGCATCGCTGACGTCGGTAGCCGTCAGGCTGTAGTTCACCAGGGCGGCGGGATTCAACCAGATGCGCATGGCATACGGGGCGCCAAAAAGCTGGAAGTCGCCGACGCCGCTGGTACGGCTGAGCGGGTCCTGAATATATGAGGCAACGTAATCCGCGAGATCCTGCCGCTGCATGCTGCCGTCGGTCGATATAAATGCCAGCACCATCAAGAAATTGGTCGTCGCTTTGGTGACCCGAATCCCCTGCAGCTGAACCTCCAGCGGCAGCATCGGCTGGGCAAGGGCCAGTTTGTTCTGCACCTGAACCTGGGCAGTATCGGCATCGGTGCCCTGCGCAAAGGTCAGCGCAATACTCATACTGCCATCTGAATTACTCTCTGAGGAGATATATTGCAGCCTGTCCAGTCCGTTCATCTGCTGTTCAATGACCTGAACCACCGTGTCCTGGACCGTTTTGGCCGAGGCGCCAGGATAGGTGACCTGAATGCTTATTGTCGGCGGCGCGATGGCTGGATACTGCGCCACCGGTAAACGGATAATCGATAGCAGGCCGCATAGCATCAGCATAATCGCCAACACCCAGGCGAAAATCGGTCGGGCAATAAAGAAATTAACCATGCTCGGGCTCCCTGCGCTGCGCGCTACGTTGGGCCGTGACCACCGAAGGCCGCCACTCCTCGGCGATCACCTGCGCGCCGGGCCGGGCCTGCTGTGTCCCCTCTACGATCACCTTTTCTCCCGCAGACAGCCCGGCGGACACCAGCCACTGATTGCCTATGGCGCGTTCGGTTTGAATGGCACGCAATGTCACCTTGCCGCTATCGTCCACGACCAGCGCCGTCGCATCCCCCTGCGGATTGTGGGTCACCCCGCGCTGGGGCACCAACAATCCCCCGCCGGGAGCGACGCCGTCCACTATCCGGGCCCGGACGAACATTCCCGGCAGCAGCTGGCGCTGCGGGTTGGGGAACATGGCCCGCAGCACGACCGAACCCGTAGAGCGGTCAACGGAAACTTCTGAGAACTGCAGCTGCCCCTGATGGGCATAGCGGCTGCCATCTTCGAGGGTCAGCGTCACCGACGTCAGCAGCCGATCGTCAGCGGAAGTGAGCGTTCCCCTGGCCAGGGCGCTTTTAAGACGCAGCAGCTGAGCGCTGGATTGCGTCACATCGATATAGATAGGATCAATCTGTTGTATCGTCGCGACGGCGGTACTCTGCTGCGCCGTCACCAGCGCGCCTTCCGTCACGGCTGAACGCCCGATGACGCCGTCAATCGGCGACAGCATCTGGGTATACTCGAGATTGATTCGCGCGGTCTCGCGCGCGGCTTCGGCAGCCTGAACGTCCGCCTGCGCCTGTTGATGGGCGACGATAGCGTCATCATAGTCCTGGCGGCTGATGGCACGACTATCGGCCAGCGGGCGATAGCGTTGCATCCGTAACGTAGCCGAGCTGAGCTGTGCTCTGGCGCGGGCCAGCGCCGCGGTCGCGCGTTTTAGCTCCGCCTGATATAAAGCGGGATCGATTTGATATAGCGGCTGCTGCGCTTTGACCTCGTCGCCTTCAGTAAACAGACGCTTTTGAATAATGCCGGCGACCTGCGGCCTGACCTCCGCGTTACGCCAGGCGGCCGCGCGGCCGGGCAATTCGCTGGTCAGCGTTATCGGCTCGCTTTTGAGCGTCACCACCCCCACCTTCAGGGGCGGCGCCGAAGGTGGAATAGCGGATGTCTTTCTTGCGACCATAAGCAACCACAGGGACAGCGAAATAGAGATAATAACCACACCGATAGCAAGAGAGATAATTCTGACGTTCATGTACGGGTATCCTTTATTACGGATGAACGATTTGTTGACATGCGTGAGGACTGCCTGAATTAACTCTACGGAGGGTTAACTGACATCAACATGACCGCAGGATAACAATTATGTCAGCTACCTTATATTTATCCCCGGCCGACATAAGCTGACAAAAATGTCAGCTGGCGGTCAGTTATATGACCAGATAACTGATATATACTCGGTCTATAAAACCCCCTGATTTGCGGCGGCAGCGGTTTTTATAATTGATTAATGCCTGAAGCTATATTTGAGGAGCGCCCCATGCGGTTATTGCTGGTTGAGGACGAAGAGAAAACGTCATCCTATGTCAGCCGGGCTTTAAGCGAGCTAGGTTTTACCGTTGATATTGCTGGTGATGGCATCGATGGTCTCCATCTGGCGGTACAGCAGGAATATGATGCCGTGATTCTCGATGTCATGTTGCCAGGCAAAGATGGCTACTCGGTGCTTGAGGGATTACGGGCCATTAAACAAACCCCGGTGCTGATGCTGTCCGCGCGCGGATCGGTTGATGAACGCGTTAAAGGGCTTCGTCAGGGCGCGGATGATTATCTGCCGAAACCCTTTTCGCTGATCGAGCTGGTCGCCCGCATTCAGGCGCTTTTACGCCGCCGCAGCGTTGACGGGGTCGATGTCTCCCAGTTGCAGATAGACGATTTACATGTTGATTTACTCTCGCGTAAGGTGAACCGCAACGGCGATCGTATTGATTTAACGGCGAAAGAGTTCGCGCTTCTCAGCCTGCTGGCCCGCCATCAGGGGGAAATTTTGTCAAAAATGATGATTGCGGAACAGGTTTGGGACATGAATTTTGACAGCGACGCCAACGTCGTGGAAGTCGCCATTAAGCGGCTACGCAACAAAATTGATGCGCCCTATCAGGTCAAACTCCTGCATACCGTGCGCGGTATGGGATATGTGCTTGAAACCCGCCATTCACACGATCAGGCTCGTCGCCCGGACCACTCGCGATGAAAACGGCTATCGCTACCCGTATGTCCTTAATGTTTGGCCTGACGATGGCCCTGCTGACGTTAGCCCTGGCGGTGGTGATGCGCTGCTCGCTGCACTCCTCTCTACAGAACCAGATGTCCAAAGAGCTGCATTTTCGCCACTCGATCATTGAGCCGTTTCTGGCAAGCAAAGGGACGGTGGAGAACTGGCCTGACGTCAAAGAAAAGCTTAACAATATGTCGGCCAGCGACAGCGGCATCGTGAAACATTGGGTTATCAGCGATAACCCTTACTACCGGATTGGCGATACGCCTCCGGCAGTCGCCGCCCGCCCTGACGGTTTTGCTACCGCGCCGAATCCACACGGAGACGATCTGCTCTATCTGCTCATTTCAACTCTGCCGCCGCTGGGTAACCGTCCGGCCATACGGTATGTTGTCGCAGTGGATTCAACCCCCTATATGACCACACTTTACGAATTCACCCGCACGCTGGTGTTAATCTCTGTGCTGGCTATTACCGCGGCGGCAATGCTCGGCTATTTAATCGCCCGCTCAGGGATGCGCCCCGTACGCAGCCTGAGCCAGCAGGCCCACACGATGATGCCCGGCAACGAAGGGCAGCGCCTGGACAGCGCGGCGCTCCCCGCGGAGTTGCAGCACCTGGCCGATGCGTTTAACGGAATGCTATCCCGCCAGGAGGCGGCATGGTCGCAGTTAGAAAGTTTTAATGCCGACGTTGCCCACGAGCTGCGCACTCCCCTGACCAATCTGATTGGCCAGACCCAGCTTGGGCTCTCGCGCAAGCGCAGCGTCAATGAACTGGAGGAGCTGCTGCAGTCCAACCTGGAAGAGCTGGCGCGCATGACCTCCATCGTCAATGATATGTTGTTTCTGTCACATGCCCAGGCAGGGCACCATACCACCGAGCTAAGCGAGGTCTCGCTGCGTGAGGAAAGCAGCAAAACCGCCGAATATGTCGAGCCCTCGTTCCTTGAAAGCAACCTGACGCTGGAGATTCATGGCGAGGTTGAGGCCTGTATCGACAGACGTTTATTCCACCGCGCGCTGGCTAATCTGCTGGAGAATAGCGCCCGCCACGCCCTGCCGGGAAGTACGGTTATTATCGAGTGTGCAGGAGCTGAACGGCCAGGCCCATATCGCGGTGATCAATCAGGGGGAGAACATCGCCCCTGAACACCAGGCGCGGCTGTTTGAACGGTTTTATCGGGTGGACTCATCCCGGGTGCGTAGCGATATGTATCATGGTCTTGGCCTGGCCATCGTGCGCGCCATTGCGCTGATGCATCGGGGAGATGTGTTCGTTAAAAGTGAAAATGGCCGCAACACTTTCGGCTTTTCACTTATACATCGCCCGCTGCCGCATAAAATAGACCTGTGATAATAAAAAACAACGCCTGATATAAGCACATGGTTTACTCTTCCTCCGGGTATTAATGCCCGGAGGCGAGATACCTGAATAGCCGACGTTGAATTTGGCACCGATAATATTATACCCAATTAACTTCAAGTTGCAGGATGGTAGTGCGTAAACAACTTATCTCTATATCTCTACTATTGGCTTGGTTTCACAGGTTCCTGCAACTTGTAGTATTCTGTGTATATTTATTGGTTTATAAAATAGTTACAAATTTTTTACATAGTTCAGTGGGGAAATATCCTGGCTCTCCAAAATCGGCTGGTGGAGAAAAAGCCAGACTGGCATTAACAAATCCCAAAACTACGGATTGTGGCAGCCCTTTTATTTTTCCATTGCTGTCAGAAAAATCTTTTAGTTTGTCAATGTCAAATGCTGCGATTTTTTCCAATGCTATTATTGCATGACGAAACTCATTATAAGACAACCTTTTTTCAGCGAAAGCAATGAACAACTTCGCTGCTATTTCTGGCTTTTTCTCAAAATCTAATTTCTCAATAATATCAAGTATATGCTCACCAGTTCTTCCAGCAAATTTATCATCTTCATTAAGTTTTTTTATCATTTCGATTCTTTCTTTCTCAGGGGTATTTGAAAGCTCAGACAAAAAACGTATTAATTTTTCTCTGAAAAAATTCTCTCGAACTGATGAGCTTACTTTGAAAAGGGTAAAGAAAGTATTTACCAAAGGAATATTATTAACTACCCCTGAGCGATCAAGAATATGCACACCGATTTCAGCATATTCTTTGAATAAGTCTATTACTTCGCCTGATATTATATTTGTAACAACATCGCCCTTTTCTTTCATGCTATTACCCTCATTGTATACCACTTTTTGGTAAAATTATGGTTTGTTTTGTCAATGTTTTCTTACTGGGATGCCCCCTCAAGATGCGTGTTTGAGTTTCTGAAAATTATCGTTAATGCGACAACTCAGCTTCTCCGCTATCTGTGGCAGGGTATTGCTGAAAAATCCGTTTATTGCCTCCCGGAAGGCCTTCGCTGTGGCAAAATACCGGTTGTTCCGGGCATGTTCATTCATCACCTTCCACAACCGCTCTATCGGATTCAGATTCGGGCTGTAAGGGGGCAGGTAGTGCAGGTCAATATTCATAACCACCGCCCAGTCCTGCACCAGTGAGGCCCGGTGGTAGGGGGCACCATCCAGAATCAGATGCACTTTCTGCATGACCGGATAAGTCTGCCGGATGGCGATGAAGAACTCACAAATGGTTCTGGCATTAATCTGCGCATAATCGCCGGTCACCGTCCGGGCGATATCGTTCAGGCTGAGTGCCCCGATGATATTCATCCGGGTACGGCTGCCGGTGGTTTTAACCGGTTTGCGCTCACCCCGGCGTATCCAGCCACCACTCAGTTTCGTTGACTGCGTGGGATGCACCGCATCCATAAACAGGATGGGTTCCTTATCACCCGCAGCGAGCTTAAGAGCCTCATATTCAGCCATGAACTGCTGCTGTTTTTCTTCGCTGAACTTATGCGGGACGCCGGTCGGCTTTTTCCACGAAAAACCATTGCGGTGAAGCCACTTGTTCATACCGGGAATGGAGTAAGACACACCAAAGCGTTCCCTGACAAGGGCAACGATACTGGCTGTGCTCACGTGGACATCTTCGGTCAGCAAACAAATCAGTTCTGCTGAGTGCGCAGAACAGAGGTGCTCCTGTGAGCCGCCGTTGTCAGAGGTCAGCTTGTCTTCATCAAGATAATCCACGATATGGCGCAGGACGGTGGTCTCATGAATCAGCCTGGGACTGCGCAATCATGGCAGTTGACCAGCCCTGAGCAGAAAGAAGCACGCAGCGAATCCTGTCGCAGACACGGCGGTCACGACTTTGTCGATGCTGCGCCTCAAGGGCGGCAATCTGTTCGGGTGAGAGTCTTATGTTCATGATTTGAGCATGATCCCCTGACGGCATGAAATCAAGCAGTTTCAATGATCACGGGTATATATCGATAAATTGTGTTTTTTTGCCGTTATTCCGGCCGTCAGGTATGAAAAACATAATTTCGTTACTTATAAATGTTTATCCGTTGCCATCGAGCTTTTTTATGATTGTCAAAAGCCCCGGAGCTTAATTAGTTGTGGTTCCGCATCATACAGGTAGATAACATGAAAAATGAAAAACGTGCTTCTCATATTATAAACTCCCCTGTTTCACCCGATCGTCGACGCTTTCTGGCCGTTTCAGCGGCGGCCTCGGTCGCCGCTATTTTCGCCACGCGAGCCCTCGCGGGCCAAACGCTCGCTGAGCTTTCAGCGCCCGCGTGGGCGGCAAGCGATATCCCGCCGCAAGCCGGCCGTACGGTCGTCATTACCGGTGGAAATGGCGTTCCGCGAACGATCGCTTCCGGAACCTTCCCGCCGCCGGGAACGTACAGCGGCCTCGGCTTTCAGGATGCGCTGGCGCTTGCGGGTAAAGGTGCAAATGTCATTATTGCATCAAGGAATGCGCAAAAGGGGCAAGAGGCGGTAGCGGCGATCGAGGCGCAGTATCCTGGCGCGAGCGTGCGGTTTGAAACGCTCGACCTCGCCGATCTCAGGTCGGTTCAGGCCTTTAGCGAACGGCTTCGTTCGCAGGTCAGTCGGATCGATATTTTAATCAACAACGCCGCGACGGCGGGTACGCCGGACCGTAAGGTCAATGCCGACGGTCTGGAATTATGCTGGGCCACCAACGTGGTGGGCCATTATAGTTTAACCGCGCATCTGCTCCCCCTGTTACAGCGCGGAAATAATCCCCGCGCGGTATTTTTAAGCAGCAGCGCCGCAAGACGTGCGACGATGCGCTTTGCCGATCTGCAAACCCAACAGAATTACACGCCATTAAATGCTTACAGCCACTCAAAGCTGGCGATCCTTATTCTGGCCAGGGAGACTCAACCGTCAGGCATTAGTCGATAACTGGGGGGTAAGCTTTATCGCGGCCCATCCGGGAGTGGCGAAAACCTTTTTAATTCCGGACGGCCCGGGACCAGACAGCGATTTTGGCCACAGTTTGACAAACGGACCAGACCGCTTCAAACCCGCAGCCCAGGGAGCCCTTTCGACGCTCTATGCCGCCACGGACCCGGCGGCAAAAGGAGGACTCTACTATGGTCCGGTTAATGACCAGGGTGATGTTGGTATAAGCGAAGATTACTCAGGCGCTTCCGGGTCAGAAATAGCCTCGCGGCTCTACGATGAGCTGGTTAAGGTCACGGCCCAGCGCTTTAGCTAAAAAGTATCCGGATGAAGCGAGAAAACCTCTCGCCAGTCCGGCTTTATTGCTTCCCACGCCTCTGGCGCGACCGCATCCCGACGATTGCCGGTTCAGCTTTTATAGCGGCAGGGAGATAATATGCGATGACCAATATCGCAACGGAACCAGGCGGTGGCTTATGGCGGGAAGAAATAAGGAGCGAATAAACGCCCCTTTTCCGAATGCCTGAACGTCATTTATTGATAAATAACGGCCAGCCCATAGAGTTTATTTTCTCCGCCAGCGGAGACAATCCGATAGGACGTCGCTCCTGCGGCTTCGGCTTTGACGGCTAATTTTTTCTCGAGGGCGGATAGCGTCATTGCGCCGCTTACCGAAACGGTGCCGATTTTCTTCAGACCGTCAGCAGACTGCACTTCAGTGGCAGCTAATGCCCCCACCGAGAACACGCTGAGGAATAATGCTAAGCATACAGTTTTATTTGCACTCATGATATCACCTCGTTTGCTTTACAATGACAGAGATGTCACCGTTATGCTGATTATAAAAAAACGAACTGACATCAGGCTGACCGTGGTATGACAATCCTGTAAGCTTGCAGAACAATACATAACTTTGCCTTCAGTGAAGGTAATAGTTTTTTCGAAGCATTGTGCTTACAAAATCTTAAATTGGCGCTACCGCTAAGCTCATTGTTTAGGTTTTATTCAGGCCATCGTCTTTTTCAAAAAAACGTAACAATGGTTTGCCTCATCATTTATCATATACGGCTCATTGGTGAGCCCTCTGATTGCCGGGGTGCAGCGGTCAAATAGCGAAAACCCGGCGGATGACTGCAGGTTAAACTTCAGGCGTGAAGATTGGTCATTGTAACCAAGAATAAGAATGCCATCATTTTTCAATACGCGGTAAATTTGCGCCAGCATTTTATCGCTGCTGATTTCATCATTAATACCAAAACCAATTAACCCATTGGCGATAACAAACTTGAAGCTATTTTCAGCGAAGTGCTCGGAGAGTTCCAGTACCGAGCCTACGGTATGTTTCCCATTAGTACCATATCTGGCCTCTTTAGGATTGGAATCTATTGAATAGTAATCAAAGTCCAGTAGCCGGGGATAATGCCAGTTATATCTTTTAATCCCGACAAAAAGACATTTCCGGTCCGGCAAGCCATAGCCGGATGAATTCATAAAGCCAAATATTTGCTTCTCCAGGAACACTCTGTTTGGTAAGTTCACTCTGAAATCTACCCCCATGCTTTCGGCTAGCCTGGGTGAGATGGCAAATATTATCCGTTTCACCTGGTATAATATTTTGTTATTCATTGTTATCGTTTTCTCCGCTTCTGGCCGCCCGCCGGCATCTGGTATTTTTTTACCCTACATACTGATAGCTGACATTAGCGTGACCGGGAGATAACATTCCTGTCAGGTAGCCGTTATAAGCAGCAAAGTATTTTATCCGCGATTAAATGTGGAATATGCCCGGAAAAAATATCGATGGCGGACAGACAGCTGGCGCCGACCTTCGGCTAACGATACCGTTCGGCTTCAACCGCCTCGCGGACCTGCACGAGCGCAGGCCGCAAACTCTCCGTCGTCACCGAACCCAGCGCTAGCCTGATAGCCTGGGGGACGGTTTGCGCGGTGCAGAAAGGCTCCGCTGTGGAAACGGAAATATTGTTGTCCATTAGCGCCTTGACCACCCTATCCGCCCTCGCCTCATCCGGTAGCGGAAGCCAGGCAAAATAGGAGTCCGGATGGGCCACGCAGGGAAGATCGCCCATCGACTCTCTTAACAGGACCTGCCGCCGGCGCGCATCGCGTCTTTTCAGCGTTTCAAAACGGCTGACGGTACCGTCCAGGATCCAGCCGCAGACCAGGGCCGTCAGCACGGAGGGGGTATTCCAGGTCGTGGCGCGCACCGCTCTTTCCAGAGCGGAACGATAGCTTTCAGGGCAAATAACCACCCCAACCCGCAGGCCAGTCGCCACGTTTTTAGAAAAACCGCTGATATAGACGGTGCGCTCTGGCGCATAGCACGCCAGCGGCGGCGGCGGCCGACGCACCAGGTAGGCATAGGCGCTGTCTTCCACGATGAGCAGATCGTGGGCCCGGGCAATCTCGGCCAGCGCCTTTCGCTGACGGTGGCTAAGCACCCAGCCCAGCGGATTATGCAACGTCGGCATGACGTAGACCGCCCGGACGCGTCTTTTTTGACACAGTAGCCTGAGGGCCGCTAAATCCGGGCCATCAGCCAGGGACGGGATGGCGATAAGCTCTAAATGGCAGAGCTCGGCTAGCGCTTTGAATCCCGGATAGGTCAGCGCGTCCACGGCGACAACGTCTCCGGGCCTCAGCAGCCCCATCACCGTCACGGTTAGCCCGTGCTGGGCGCCGTTAACGATCAGCAGATTGTCCTCTGTCGGTCGAAATCCGTGCCGATAAAAATGCCTGGCCATAACCCTGCGTTCGCTGATCCTGCCGGCGTGGGGCTGATAGCGCAGATGCGACTCGATATCGCCGGTCGTCGAGAGCTGCCGCAGCGCGTCGCGCAGCATATCTCCCTGCCCGGACAGCGACGGATAGTTAAAATTCAGGTCGATAGCGTTCGGTGCCACCGCCTGCTGATCAACGCCGTGACCCGGAGGCAGCGACTGCTCTCTGACAAAGGTTCCACGCCCGGTTTCGCCGCTGACCAGCCCCATCGCCTCCAGTTCGCTATAGACCCGCGTAGCCGTCGCCAAAGAGATACGTTCCTGCGCGGAGAGGTTTCGGTGCGTCGGCAGGCGGGTTCCCGCGGACATCTCGCCGTTTCGAATCAACGCTGCGAATTTATCAACGATGCTTTTATAGCGGGCTTTCATCAAATGTATCCATGACAATAATTTGATTGTATCGGATTGGCGAGGCTACCATCCGCTGACCCAATGCTCAAGCCCGTAAACACTAACAAACAGATGAGGTGACAGTGGTCAATTCAGCACGATACAAAGCCGACCCCGGCGCCGCTTCCGGCTGGCTCAATGGCCTGCTCGGCGTCATTATTTTCAGCGGTTCTTTACCCGCCACGCGGGTAGCAGTGCTGGAGATAGCCCCCTTATTTCTGACCTTTCTGCGCGCTTCCGTCGCCGGAGTAGTGGCCTGCGCGCTGATTATCTATTTTCGCCAGCAGCGCCCTGGCGCCTCGCAAATCGTGCCGCTGATCGTCGTGGCGCTGGGGGTTGTGGTGGGTTTCCCGCTGTTGACCGCCCTCGCGCTGCGGCATGTTACCTCCGCGCACTCCATCGTGTTTCTCGGCCTGCTGCCGCTTACCACGGCCATTTTCGGCGTCCTGCGCGGCGGCGAACGCCCGAAAACGGCCTTCTGGATCTTTTCGGTCATCGGCAGCCTGCTGGTTACGGGCTTCGCGCTCGCGCAAAACGCCTCGACGTCGCTGACCGGCGATCTGCTGATGCTTGCCGCAGTCATTGTCTGCGGCCTGGGCTACGCCGAGGGCGCAAAGTTGACCCGGATTATCGGTGGCTGGCAGGTTATCAGCTGGGCGCTCATTATCTCCCTGCCCTTTATGCTGATCGCCTCTTTTATGACCCAGCCTGCGACTTTCAGCGGCATTGGCGCCCCGGCCTGGGTAGCGCTGGGCTACGTATCGCTTTTCAGTATGCTGATCGGCTTTATTTTTTGGTACCAAGGGCTGGCTATCGGCGGGATTGCCGCCGTTGGCCAGCTCCAGTTGCTGCAGCCGTTCTTTGGCCTGGCGCTGTCGGCGACCCTGCTGCATGAAACGGTCAGTCCGATGATGGTTTTCGTCACCTCAGGCGTTATTCTGTGCGTTATCGGATCGAGAAAATTTGCCCGATAAAACGCAACCGCTGCCGCGACGGATTACTCCCCGTTTTCTTAAAAAGGAATCAACGATGTTTACAGGCCTGAGCGCATTCCCTCTTACCCCGCTGGCGGGGGCGGAGATCGACGAGAAGTCGTTTGTTTCACTGATTGAGAACCTTGTCGATGCCGGCGTGGATTCAATCGGCGCGCTGGGCTCGACCGGTAGCTATGCCTATCTGACGCGGGAGCAGCGGCTCAGGGTCACCCGCCTGGCCGTCGGCGCCGCATCCGGTATCCCGGTGATGACCAGCATCAGCAGCATCAGCGCAGATGAGGTTATGAGGCTGGCGGAGGATGCGCAAAACGCCGGCGTTCGCGGCGTACTGCTGGCGCCGCTGTCGTATCAACCGCTGAGCGCCGATGAGGCGTTTCGCCTGTATGACCGCGTCGCCGCCGGGCTATCGGTGCTGCTGTGTATCTATGACAATCCGGCAACAACCGGGTTTGTCTTTTCCGACGACCTGCTGGTTGCCCTGTCGAACCTCAACCACGTCGCTTCGATAAAGCTCGGCGACCTTCCGGCAGACTGGAGCGCGGCCTCCCGGCGCATCGCGGTCCTGAAAAGCCGGATCGCCGAACGGGTCACTCTCGGCATCAGCGGCGACGCCCGCTCGGCGGCCGGCCTGATTGCCGGCTGCGACGTCTGGTACTCCGTCCTCGGCGGACTCTTCCCCCGCTATGCCCTGAGTCTGACCCAGGCGGCCCTGCGCGGAGATAACGACGAAGCGCAGCGGCTTAGCGCGGCCCTTGAGCCGCTGTGGGCGTTCTATCGTCGCCACGGGAGCCTGCGGGTAATTGCGACCCTGGCCGAGATCCCTGGAGCCGCGTCGGCGCCGTGCCTGCCGTTCCCCCTCCAGACGCTGACTGGTCAGGAAAGGCGCGATCTGCAGGAGATCCTCGGCCAGCTGCCGTTCCTGAATTGACCCGCAGCGGGAGCATTATTTTTTCAGGCGCCCGGCGAACACGATGGCGATGGCACCCACCATCATTGAGCCTGCCAGCAGGAAAGTGAACCGCATGGCGCCGGCGATAGCCGACGCCGGGGCATGAACGAGGTCTTGCGTGCCGGCTGCCGACGAAAAGACGCTGCCCATGGCGGCCGCGCCGGCAATCAGCCCCATATTTCGCGCGAGGCTGAGCAATCCGGATACCGTTCCCTGCTAACCCGGCCCGGCGTCGCGCAGCACGGAGGTATTGTTGGCGGCCTGAAAGAGCTGGTAGCCGGGAGTCAAAATCATCACCGACAGCGCGTAGCCGATAATGCCCATCCGGTTCGGCAGGTATGCCAGCATAAAGGCTCCCGCCGCCAGCAGGATCAGCCCCATGCCGAGCGCCCGGCGGGCTCCCCAGCCGTCAACCAGATGGCCGGAAGGCACGCCGCAAAGAATCGAGATCGCCGGGCCGATGGCCATAACGAAGCCCACTTCCGTGGTTTTCAGACCCAGCACAATGCCCAGATAGAATGGCCCCACCACCAGGGTGGTCATCATCACCGCGGCCACCAGAAGATTGACCAGCAGCCAGGGCGCCAGACGCCCGGCCAGCGCCGACCGCTGGCCGACCTGAGCCTCGGAACGACCGCGTAAATCGGCGGGTAAGAGGATAAAAATCAGCAACAGCGCCAGGCAGGCGATCGGCAGCTGAACCCAGAAAATGCTGCGCCATCCCGCCCAGGCGATCAGCACTCCGCCGACGGAGGGGCCGATCGCCGTTCCCAGCGCCGAGGTAGTCCCCAGTAGCCCCATCGCCCGTCCGATGCGATCCTTCCCGGCGGTCTGGCGCATAAGGGCCATGCTCAGCGTCATCAGGAAAGCGGCGCCCACTCCCTGCAGCGCCCGCGCCGCGCTCAAAAACCACAGGCCGGGGGCCAGGCTACAGAGCATTGAGGCCGCGACAAACAGCCCGAGACCGACCATTAGCATGGTCTTTAGCCCCCATCTATCGCCCAGACGACCGGCAGCAAGCACCGAGATCGTCAGCGCCGACAGATAGACGGTCACTATGGCCTGCACCTGTGAGAACGGTGCGGCAAAGGCCGCCGCCAGCGCGGGCAGCGCAATGTTGGCGATGCTGGTGCCCAGCGAGGCCAGCAGCATACAGAGCGCGAGAGCCGCTACGATTGCCGCCTGTTTTTTGGTCGTGATGGCGATCTCCACCTGCGTCATTTTTGTTCCCCCCCTTGCCGGATATTCGGTTCAGGAGCATGCTACGACTTCAAGTCGAGTTGAGGTCAAGCATGAAATTTCTGGATATCGGCGAGGTGTCGGCACAGAGCGGGATCAGGCCCTCGGCGCTGCGCTACTACGAAGAGATCGGCCTGATCGCTTCAATTTCGCGGCACGGGCTGCGCAGACAGTTTCCGCAGGAGGTGCTTTTGCACCTCAAGCTCATCACCATGGGCAAAGCGGCGGGTTTTTCGCTCGACGAGATCGCACGAATGTTCGGCAAGCCGAGTTCTCCCGACCTTCCGCGCGCTGAGCTGCATCAGAAGGCCGACCTCATTGACCGCCAGATTCAGCAGTTCACCGCCCTGCGCGATACGCTTCGCCACGTTGCCGACTGCCCGGCGCCTTCGCATATGCAGTGCCCGACCTTCCGGCGTCTTGTCGATCTGGCGGGGAAAAGCGGCGCCAGGGCGGCAAAGAAAAAAGAGCCGCCCGGCCGATCGCTGAAGCGCCCCGGCTGACGGCGAAACGGAAAAAGCGCCCGCAGGCGCTTTTATTTACTCTCCGCTCGGGACCGGTTTTACCCGTACGCCGAGCAGAACAATGACCATCGCGCTGAGCAGCAGCACCCCGCTGCCGGTGAAGACGCCGCTGGCGCCGGTAATATCGAACACCGCCCCGCCGCCGGCGGCTCCGGCGCTGATGGCCAGCCTGGATAGAGGCAACCAGCAGCCCCCCGGCGCTCTCGGCCTCATCCGGTACCGTAGTGGCAAGCCAGGTTGACCAGCCCACCGGCACCAGGCCGAAGGCGAAGCCCCACATGGCCACCATCAGACCATCAAGCAGCGCCAGATGGCCGAAGGTCACCATCATCAGCGCCAGAACGCCCATCGCAAACGGCACCAGAGCCAGCGTCAGGCGCAGGCTGCGGGCCAGTAAATGTCCGGCAATGGAGGTGCCGACAAAGTTCGCCAGCCCAAAGCCCAACAGGATCAGAGATACCCCCTCCACGCTCGCCCGGGCGACGGTTTCCAGAAACGGCCGCAGGTAGGTAAAGAAAGCGAAATGGCCGCTGAAAATTAAAATAGTGGCCAGCATGCCGCCCAGCATACCCGGCCGGCGCAGCACCTTAAACAGCGTCGCAAAGCTGCCTGCGCTTTCCGGACGCATGGAGGGCAGAACCCACAGCTGCCAGAACAGGGCTACCACGCTCGGCAGTGCGCAGATGATGAACACGTTGCGCCAGCCGATCAGCGCGCCTAAATAGCTGCCCAGCGGCGCGGCCACCACTGTCGCGATCGATACGGCGGAGAAAATGATGGCCAGCGCTTTTGGCACAAACGCGGCGGGTACCAGGCGCATGGCGGTTGCGGTGGACATCGACCAGAAACCGCCGATGGCAATGCCCAGCAGCAGGCGACCGAGGAGTAAAAACGCCAGCGAAGGCGCAAAGGCGACCATCATGCTGGAGATAATTTGCAGCAGCGAAAAAAACATCAGCACCCAGCGGCGGTCGATATTTTTAGTCGCCGGGGTAATAAGCAGCCCGGTAACCAGCGCCACCAGTGCCGTCGCGGTCACCGCCTGCCCCGCCATCCCTTCACTCACGCCCAGGCTTGCCGCCATCGGCGTTAACAGACTGGCGGGAAGAAACTCTGCAACAATCAGGCCGAAAACGCCCAGCGCCAGCGCATAAACGGCCCGCCAGGCGGGTTTGGCGTTTAGCTGGCTCTCATCGGCTACAATGCAGGAACTCATATACATCTCTCCAGAACAGTTAACAATCCGACACAGCTTAGAAACTTCTCTTCGGACGATCTATGATGCATACTCTGCCGTTATTGATAATTCGTCCGGGATTCGCGTTATGACCCATCAGGCCCTCGATCTCACCAGTGAACTGCTGCGCGGCATGCGCCTTTCCGGCGTCAACTACCGGCGCATTGAATCCGGCCGGCCGTTCGGAGTGGCGTTCAGCTATGTGCCAGGCAAGGCGCAGTTCCACTTCATCAGCCGCGGCCCGGTTCTGCTGCGCATGGCCAGCGGGCAGCAGACTGGCTCTGGAGAGCGGCGACGCGCTGTTTATTCCCAACGGCGATGGCCACGTGCTGATGTCCGACGCCGGGGCGCAGATCGTCAACGTCCAGCAACTGCCCACCGAGCCGGTGTGCAGTACGGTGTGCTGCATCAAAAACGAGGGTCCGCAGCCGGAGCAGGACAACGCCATTATTTTCAGCGGCTGTATGGATTTTGAGCTCGGCGGCATGCAGCCGCTGGTCAAGGCGATGCCGGAGGTAATGATGGTCAGCAGCCTGCTGAATACCCGGCCGGAGATCCAGCCTCTGCTGGCGGCGATGGAGCGAGAAACCCTCACCCGCCAGGCGGGCTATGCGGGGATCCTGGCGCGGCTGGCGGACGTGGTGGCGGCGCTGATCGTTCGTGGCTGGGTGGAGTGCGGCTGCGGCAACGCCACCGGCTGGGTGCAGGTGCTGCGCGACCCGAAGCTGGCGCGGGCTATCTACGTGATGCATCAGCAGCCCGGGGTTAACTGGAAGGTTGAGGATTTGGCCCGCGAGGCCGGCACCTCGCGTTCGGTATTTGCCGAACGCTTTCTGGCGGCGACCGGCACGACGCCCGCGCGCTACCTGACCGAGCTGCGCATGCGCCTGGCCATTCAGTACATTTCCCATGAAGGTCAGGCGCTGGAAAAGGTGGCTTTCAAGCTGGGCTACAGCTCCCATGCCGCATTTAGCCGCGCGTTTAAGCGTATTACCGGCAAGGCACCCGGCGCCCTGCGCGCTATTTCACCCGGGGAAGAGATATAGGCAGAATATCCGCCCCCGTTTTTTGGCAGCGCGGCTGAATTATATTTGCTCAATTCGCCGGTTAATATCACTATGGGGCATGCGCTATTGCGTCCCGGCTAAGCAGGATAATTAACAGGAAGTGAGCAGAAAAAACAGCCACCGCCGATCGCGGAAAACGGGAAGCCGCAGGCCGCGGCAGCGCCCGGTCCGCATCGTGCATCCGGCGGTGCTTTTTATTAAGCGTCCGGATTTTATCGGTAAGCTGGCGTGGGGCGTTTTCCTCTTCGGCCTGCTTATTTACAACCTCTATGATGAGGTCGGCTGGCCGCTTATTGCGCTCGGCTGGCTCTCTATTTTGTTCTTCCCCTTTGCGAAACGCGGGGCCGATGACACGCTTCTTCACCTGACGTCGGAGCGCACATTTAACACGATTAACGGCGGGGGAATGGGCCGATTTGGCGCGTTGTATCTCTTCGCATTAGTGCCGCTGACGTTGCCTTTAGCCGCCGGCTATTTTATTTATCACACCGTGAAGTGGCGGCAGATGCGCAGGCAGGCGCCTTAACCGCCGCTAGCGCTGTTCCTTTTTACTCTGCCAGTTTGCCCACGGGCCGTCTGCCGGAGCATCCTCGCGGCCGTCGGCAATATCTTGCAGGCTATCAATATAGAGTTCTTCCACTTCCTTGCGCGCCCAGGGCGTCCGGCGTAAAAACTTAAGGCTGGATTTGATGCTGGGGTCGCTCTTAAAGCAGTTAATATTGATGCGCTTTGCCAGCTCCGCCCAGCCATATTTCGCTAGCAGAGCGTTGAGTAATGCTTCAAGCGTTACGCCGTGCAGGGGATCTTTTGAAGACTGCATAATGTCCTGTCCTGAAATACCTGAGAAATTGCGCACACCATACTGACTCCTCTCGCCCGACGCAACTCGCCGCGCGGGCGTAGCGCATTATCGCCCTTATCTACTATTCGCAAAAGCACTGAACCCCCGACGGACATAAATTAGAAAAGAAGGTTATTGGTTGATTATTTTCGCTTAGGGCAAGCTGTGTTTGACCACCTGACTGAGGAAATAATTATGCGCTGTTGTTGTCCCCGAACCCTGAATCTGAATACACGAAAATATATGCACACCGCCTTCGGAGAACACAATGAACGCAACCACGCTGCCGATTCTCGATCTTGCCCGCTACGCGGACCCCGCTGAAAAGTCGGCTTTTCTCACCGACCTGCACCACGCCGCGCGCGACATCGGCTTCTTTTATCTGATCAATCACGGCGTGGATGACGAACTGCAGCGCAGCGTGCAGCAGCTTTCCCGCCGCTTCTTCGCGCTGGCCGATGAGCAAAAGCAGCCGGTCGCCATGATCCACTCCCCGCACTTTCGCGGCTATAACCGCGCCGCCTCGGAGCTTACCCGCGGACAGCCGGACTGGCGCGAGCAGTTCGATATTGGCGCCGAGCGCCCCGCTCTGACGCTGAGTGACGATGCGCCGCGCTGGCAGCGTCTGCAGGGGCCCAACCTGTGGCCGGAAGCATTACCTGACCTGAAACCGACGCTGCTGAGCTGGCAAAGTGCGATGACGCAGGTCGGTATCACCGTGTTGCGCGCGTTTGCCGAAGCCCTGAATTTGCCTAATGACGCCTTTGATACCCTGTACGGTAATCAGCCCAATGAGCATATCAAACTGATCCGCTACCCCGGCCAGCAGCAGACGCAAAGCAGCCAGGGAGTGGGCGCCCACAAGGATTCGGGGTTCCTCAGCTTCTTACTCCAGGATGAGCAAAAAGGGCTGCAGGTTGAAGTGGCGCCCGACCGCTGGATCGACGCGACCCCGCTGGCCGGCAGCTTCGTGGTCAATATTGGCGAACTTCTTGAGCTGGCGACCAATGGCTATCTGCGCGCAACGGTGCACCGCGTCGTTTCGCCGCCGGCGGACCAGCAGCGCCTCTCTATCGCCTTCTTTCTCGGCGCGCAGCTGGATGCCGTGGTTCCGGTCTACACCCTACCGCCTGAACTGGCGCAGGAGGCCCTCGGGCCGGACAGCGATCCGCAGAATCCGCTGCTGCGGGAAGTGGGCTGGAACTACCTGAAGGGGCGCCTGCGCTCGCATCCGGACGTTGCCGAACGCTACTACCAGGATGTGTTTCGCGAACGCGCCGAACAACTGATCGTTTAACCATAACAATAAAGGAAAACACCATGAAAAATGCCGCTTTTAAACTGGCAGGGGTAGCACTGTCTCTTTCTCTGGCATGGACCTCGGCGCAGGCCGCCGCGCTGCGCGTCGCCGCTGACCCGGTGCCGCACGCGGAGATATTGAATTACATCAAGAAAATCGATCCGAGCCTCGATCTGAAGGTCGTGGAGCTGACCAGCGGCGTGAACGCCAACGAACTGCTGGCCAACGGCGACGTGGATGCCAACTATTTCCAGCACGTTCCCTACCTGAAGGATCAGGAAAAAGCGCTGGGTAAAACCTTTACCGTTGCGGCAACGGTGCATATTGAACCGCTGGGTATTTACTCGCACAAACATAAAGATTTCAAATCCCTGCCGGAAAACGCCACCGTCGCGGTGCCGAACAACACCACCAACCTGAGCCGGGCGCTGTTCCTGCTACAGAGCCAGGGGCTGATCAAGCTGGCGGCGAAATTTACCGACCCGGCCACCACTCTGGCAACGCCAAAGGATATTGTGGAGAATCCTAAACACCTCAAAATTCTTGAGATTGAATCACCGCAAATCCCCCGCTCCCTCGACGACGTCGACCTGGCGGTGATTAACGGTAACTATGCGCTGGAGGCGGGCCTGACGCCGGCAAAAGATGCGCTGGGCCTCGAAAGCGCGGAGCATAACCCCTACGCCAATATCCTCGTCACCAACCCCTCTTTGGCTAACGATCCGCGGATCAAGCAGCTGGCGAAGGATCTGACCTCGCCGCAGGTGGCGGAGTTTATCCGCAAACAGTATAACGGCTCGGTGATACCGGTCGCGCCGCAGTCATGATTGAGGTTCTGGGGCTGAGTAAAACTTATGCCGGAACGGGCCGACCGGCGCTAAACGATGTCTCGCTGCACGTTCCTAAGGGCGCCGTGTACGGCATCCTCGGGCGCAGCGGCGCGGGCAAAAGTACGCTGATACGCTGTCTGAATCTGCTGGAGCGGCCCACTGCGGGCCGCATTATTGTGAACGGACATGATATTACGCAGATGGACAAGTCGGCCCTGCGCGCCTATCGCCTGCGAACCGGGATGATCTTCCAGCATTTTAATCTGCTCCACGCGCGCAGCGTCGCCGACAACGTTGCGGTGCCGCTGGAAATCGCCGGGATGGCGAAGGCCGACCGCCGGGCCCGGGTGGAGGAACTGCTCGATTTGGTTGGGCTCAGCGACAAGGTCGAGGCCTTTCCATCCCAGCTTTCGGGGGGGCAAAAGCAGCGCGTAGGGATCGCCCGGGCGCTGGCCGCGAGGCCGGACGTGCTGCTGTGCGACGAAGCAACCAGCGCGCTGGACCCGGAAACCACCGCCTCGGTGCTGGCGCTGCTGGCGGATATCAATCAGCGACTGCATCTGACCATCGTGCTGATCACCCACGAACTGGAGGTGGTTAAAACCCTGTGCGATCACGCCGCACTGCTGGAAAAAGGCGAAATTGTTGAAAGCGGAAAAATTGCCGATCTGCTGGTGGCGCCGTGGTCAAAGCTGCGTCAGTCGCTGCTGCACGATCCGCAAACTGAGCGTGATTTTCTCGCCCGTCACGGCATTCACGGGAGGCCTCTATGCGGAGTAGCATGAGCTGGGAAGATCTCTGGCCGCTGCTGGTGGGCGGCACGCTGGATACCCTTTATATGGTCGGGCTGGCGGCATTTTTTACCGTTCTGCTCGGGCTACCGACCGGGATTATCCTGTTTATCTCGCGCAAAAACGGCCTGCTGCCGATGCCAAAGCTCAACGCGCTGCTGGGGGCGGCGATCAATTTCGGCCGTTCGCTGCCGTTTATTGTGCTGCTGATTGCGCTGATCCCGTTTACCCGACTGATTATCGGCACCACTCTGGGAAGCACCGCCGCGGTGGTTCCGGTAACTATCGGCGCCTTTCCCTTCTTCGCCCGGCTGACTGAAAACGCGCTGGACGAAGTGGACTACGGGCGGATTGAGGCGATTTTATCGATGGGCGGCAACATCTGGCACGTGATTTTTAAATCTCTGCTGCCGGAAGCGCTGCCGACCCTGCTGGCCGGCGTAACGCTGACGATCGTTATGCTGATTGGCTTCTCGTCGATGGCCGGAGTGATCGGCGGTGGCGGATTAGGCGACCTGGCGATCCGCTACGGCTACCAGCGCTTTAATAATGAGGTGATGGTGGGCACGGTGCTGATCCTGGTGGCGATGGTCCAGGGCGTGCAGATGACCGGAGACCGCCTGGTTCGCCGCCTGGCGCACCGTCGTTAGTTCGCGCCCTCAAGGGCGATGTCCCGCCGGCATCGCCCCTTTTCCTCACTCCTGGCGCAAGCCGCACTCGTGAATTAAGGTCTGCATCAGATCCGTCGCCGACAGCTCGCGGATCAGACCAACCCCCTGTCCCGCCCAGTGGGCGCCGTAACTCTCATCCCCCCGTGCTTTCGCCGCCGTCGCCAGCGCCTTACCGGCATCGTAGGCCAGCGGATAGGCCGGGATCGCCGAGGCGTCAACCTCTTGCGCCAGCGCGCGCCAGCCATTATGCAGACAGCGCGCCGGACGGCCGGAAATCGCCGCGGTCAGCTCGGTTTGCGGGTCAGGACCGTTTTTAATCGCCCGCCGATAGCCGCTATCCGCTGCCGACTCCGGGCACAGCAGGAATGCGGTCCCCAGCTGCGCGGCCTCGGCGCCGAGGCTCAGAGCGCTGCAAATTCCCGCGCCGTCCATAATGCCGCCGGCGGCGACAATCGGCAGCCCCACCGCGCGCTTCAGCTTCTGGAGCAGCGTAAAGGTGCTCAGCTGCTGGTCGTCGCCGCGGTGGTCAAAGATCCCGCGATGGCCGCCCGCTTCGTAGCCCTGCGCAATAACGATATCAACGCCCTGCGTCTCAATCTGCCGGGCTTCCTCGACGCTGGTTGCGCTGGCCATGGTGACGATGCCTCTTTCCTGCAGACGCAGAATGACGCTGCGTGGCGGAACGCCGAAATGGAAGCTAACCACCGGCGGCGCCAGCTCAAGCAGCAGCTCAAGCATCGGCTGGTGCCCGAGGAAAGTTTGATAAATCTCGGTCAGCGCCTGTGGCGGTTGGCTTCCCGCATGGGCGAACGCCGGGCGCAGTCGCTCAATCCACTGCGCTTCGACCTGCTCGTCTCTGCGCGCCGGAAGGTGGCAAAAAAGGTTCACGTTAAACGCCCGGGCGGTGAGCCGGCGCGTTTTCTCGATCAGCGCCCGCGCCTGAAAAACCGAAGAGGCGCCTAATCCCAGCGAGCCCAGGCCGCCGGCGTTGCTGACCGCCGCCGCCAGCTCAGGCGTCGACACGCCGGCCATCGGGGCCTGTATAATGGGGTAAACGATATCAAGCTGCTGCGTCAGGCGGTTCATCATCATTGATCCTGCGTAAATTTGTGATATTCAGTGCTTAACATCTCCTTTTGAGATGTTAAGATCAATATTATTTCCATATTTAGAAGAAAAACATGAACCACAGCACGCTGGAAATTTTTAACATCGTGGCGCAGGAGCAAAGCGTCACCCGGGCGGCCAAAAGGCTGGGCCGCGCGCAATCGAACATCACTACCCGCATCCAGCAGCTTGAGGAAGAGCTCGGCGTTGAGCTGTTCGTTCGTGGTAATAAAAAGATGCTGCTCTCCGCCGCCGGGGAGCGTTTTCTTGACTACACGCTGCGGATCCTGAGCCTGGCCGAAGAGGCGAAGCAGGCGCTGCATCCGACGCAGCCCGCCGGGAGCCTGCGGATGGGGGCGATGGAGGCCGCCGCCGCCAGCCGCCTGGCTTCGGTTCTACCGCGCTTTCATCAGCAGTGCCCGGCGGTCGCCCTCACCTTACAAACCATGCCTACCCAGCAGCTGGTCGAACGCGTGCTTAACGCCGCGCTCGACTGCGCGCTGGTGAGCCTGCCGCCGGATGCCAGCGGCGAGCCGGAGTGTCCGGCGGCGCTGGAGTACCTGCCGATCTTCGCCGAGGAGCTGATATTGATAAGCCCTGCCGGGCGGGAAGAGTTCAGGCTGGCGGCGTTTGCGCAGGGCTGCAGCTATCGCAGGCGAGCGGAGTCATTTTTGTCCACTATGAAAAACGTTGAAATCCAGGATATCGGTTCGTATCACGCCGTCATGGCCTGTATTGCCTCCGGCGGATACGCCGGGATCGTCCCGCAGAGCGTGCTGGCGCTAATGACGTTACCGGAAGGCTGCGATGCGCAGCCGGTCGGCACGGCGATAACCCAGCTTGTCTGGCGCAAAGGCTACGTTTCGCCAGCGCTGGATGCCATGCGCCAGCTGCTGCTGCTGGCGGCCGATATTTAGCTGCTCGGCGTTTGCCCGGCGGGTTTGCCGAGCATCACCAGTACGGCGGCGACAAACAGCGCGCCTCCCGCGGCGCCGAGGGCGGCATTAAAGGAGCCGGTCAGACCGTACAGGACGCCGGCCGCCAGCGGGCCGATAATCTGCCCGATTCCGTAAGTAGCGGTCATGGCGGCGATCATGTTGAATGTCACCAGATGATTCAGCCGCCTCCCTTCAGGCAGCGCAAGGGTGACGGTGCCCATAAAGGTGAAGCCAACCAGCAGCGCGCTCAGCATGCAAAACGCTAAGGAGTGGCTCCAGGCGGGCAGGATCACGCCAATTGCCTGCACGATCAGATTGAGGGTAAACGCCCGTCGGTAGCCGAGCCTGAGCGCCAGCTTGTGCCAGACAAAGCAGGACGGTACCGCCGCCAGGCCAAACAGCGCCCAGAGCTGCACCGGGTCGATGTCGGTAAGCGAGCCGGAGAGAAACAGCGGCAGATAGGTCGCGGTGATGATATAGCCGAATCCGGCTAAGCCATAGATAAGCAACAGTTTCCATGCATCCCCGCGCCGCCCCTCTGCGCCTGCTGCGTGCGCCGCTACCGTCGGCTGCCAGGCAATAAGATAGTCAGGCGGACTGAGCAGCAGACGCAGAACCAGCAAGAACAGGAGCGCGGCGCTGGCGGCGCAGATGAGCCAGATCTGCTGGCTGGTCAACGCGTGGCTTTTGGCGAGCGAAATAAACTCCGCCGAGAGAAAAATTCCCATCCCGACCCCTGAATAGAGGACCGGCGCGCCGTTATGATGCTTCATATGCTGCAGCAGCCAAAGCGAGGCGGCGATCAGCGTCACCGCGCTCAGCACGCCAGCGATGCCCCTTAGCGCAATAATTGCCGGCGGCGAGCGTAGCCACGCTATCGCCGCCAGGCATAACAGGGTTAAGAGTACCGAGGCGAGGTTTAACCATTTGGCATCACCCGGCCTGGCCTTCGCCAGCATCAGCGCCCCCAGCAGATAGCCCGCGTAGTTCGCCGACGCCGCGAGATTGCCTTCGCGCAGGGTTAAAATGTGCTCATCCAGCATCAGCGGCAGGATCCCGGTGAAGGCAAAGCGCCCGTACCCCATCCCAACGATCAGTACTACCGAGCCGGCCAGCGCCAGCAGGAAGGCCTTAAGTTCGGGCCTGTATTCAGTCACGTTGCGTACTCCCCCAACAATTAATCTCAAAAAGAGAACTATTATTAATTTAAATTCTCAATTTAGTATGATTGTAAATTAACGGACAGGCAAGCGGCTTTGGGCCAGCGCCGGGTATGGTCACATGAGCAAACTAGAAGGAAATTCAGGGGAACGCTTCGTCGGTCAACGAAATATGCCAGCCGATCGCGCCGGCCGGCGGCCCTTCTGCGCGGGTAACGATCCGCGCTTTTCCGCGCAGATCGTCGTTTGCAACGGCCGACTCAGCGGCTGCTGAGCGCCAGCCTGGCGGCGAAGAGCACAAACACGCCGCCCGTCGCGCGATCCATCCACTGGATAAATCCCGGAGTCTTCAGCAGGCCCGAGGCATAGCGGGAAGCGATAATCAGGGTTAAGGACCACAGGGTGCCCAGCAGCACGTGGATGCCAACCAGCAGGAAGGTCCAGAGCAGCGGAGAGTGGCCGGAAGGGATAAATTGCGGCAGGAAGGAGACGTAAAAGACGCCCATTTTGGGATTAAGCACGTTGCCTAACATCCCCCTCAGGAACCAGTTCCCGGCAGCGGGCGCCGCCTTTCCGGCATCGAAGGCGCGACGAGGCCGGAGGATCAGCTGCAGGCCCAGCCAGCACAGCCAGGCGGCGCCGCACCATTTTAACAGGCCGTAGGCCAACTCCGAGGCCGCCAGCAGCGCGCCGAGGCCCAGAGCGACCAGCGCCCCCCAGATCAGGCATCCCACGTCAATACCCAGCGCGGCCTGAAAGGCTTTTTTACCGCCTTCCGCGGCGGAGGTTCGTAGAATCAGGGCGGTATCGAGACCCGGCGTTAACGTCAGGAGCAGCGCAGCAAATGAAAAGGCAAGAAGGGAATCTGTGACGGACATTTTCGATCTCCGAAAGAGCGGATTCTAGAGAAAATTAGCGGCTGCGGCAACGGCATATACGTCAACTTACGGCACTTTAAGTGAAACGTGCGAAAATCACATCCCGTGCTCGTGCTGGTCGCAGGGTCTGCGCTATGCTAACGCCACTTTTGTTTTAACTACCTGACGTTATGACCTCTTTTGCCACCCAGACTCAGACTCAATCTGCGCATCATTTCGATCGTGGTTTTCACCTGCATTTGCTATCTGTCGATCGGCCTGCCGCTCGCCGTTTTGCCCGGCTACATCCACTATCAGCTGGGCTATAGCACCTTTGTTGCCGGCGTGGTGATCAGTCTGCAGTACATTGCCACCCTGCTCAGCCGGCCGCACGCCGGGCGCTACGCCGATATCTGGGGGCCGAAAAAGGTCGTCAGCCTCGGTATCGTTTGCTGCCTGCTGAGCGGAGCCTTGACGCTGGCGGCGGTGCTGCTGCAATCCGCGCCGCTGCTGGCGGTGGCCGCTCTGCTGGTTGGCCGAATTTTCCTTGGCATCGGCGAGAGCTTTACCGCCACCGGGGCGACGCTGTGGGGCATTAAAACCGTCGGCGCGATCCATACCTCGCGGGTGATCTCCTGGAACGGCGTCGCGACCTACGTGGCGATGGCGGTCGGCGCTCCGCTGGGGGTTCTGCTCAACGGCTATTTTGGCATTGGCGGTTTTGCCGCCGTGGTGGTTCTGGTGGCCTTTATCGGCCTGCTCTTTGCCCGCACGCGTAAAGACGTCAGCGTCAGCGGCGGCGTTCGCGCCCCCTTCCACGTGGTGGTGCGTAAAATCTGGCCCTTCGGGCTGGGGCTGGCGCTGGGGACCGTGGGCTTCGGGGCGATCGCAACCTTCATCACCCTCTACTTTTCCGCCCATGACTGGCAGGGCGCGGCGTTTACGCTGTCGCTGTTCAGCGTCGGTTTTATCTGCATTCGTCTGGTGCTGGGCAATACCATCACCCGCTACGGCGGCGTTCCGGTCTCGCTGGCGTGCTTTGTTATCGAATGCATCGGCCTGCTGATTATCTGGCAGGCCTCTTCTGCGTGGGTTGCCGGGATCGGCGCGTTTCTGACCGGCTCCGGTTTCTCGCTGGTCTTCCCGGCGCTGGGCGTCGAGGCGGTGAAGCAGGTTGAGGAGCAAAATCAGGGCACCGCGCTGGGCACCTACACCGCATTCCTCGATCTGGCTCTCGGGCTGACCGGCCCCCTGGCTGGCTGGGTTGCCGGCTATTACAGTCTGGGAACTATTTATCTGCTGGCGGCAGCGGCGGTGGTCATGGCGTTTATCTTGATATTACGCGTATATCTGCAACAACGCGCCGGTTTGCGGCGGGCATAAGGAATTGTGTTCGGCGCGCCGCCCCTGCCGAAAAAGGTAAAAAAGTAATCAAGAATTGACTGTTATTCGGCATCCGTGACACCATCCGCTCAACGCCCGGCAAAGGGCGTACTGGCGATACGGGTGATATATCAGAGATCGAATAATAACGATCCGTGCCCGTTATCATGCCCAATCCGAATCACTGACCTCGACGGTGAATTCCTGAGTCTGGCGGGAAATACATACATGCATCAAAGTTTTAATCAGCGGGTTCATTTCTATTACTGCATATTAATCGCGCTGAAAATACACGGAAAATCGAAGAAATCGGGCGGAGTCAGAGGAAAAAATAACTTCCTGCTGAAATGGCTGCGCAACGCGCAGGACAATAATATTTTCCATCCGGATATCACCAGCGAAATTGAGTGGCTGCGAGGGAAAATCATCCAGGCCGGATACGATACCGATCTTGAGCCGATGCTGGATTTTGTCTATGCCACCGCCAGCCGCGCGGAGTCGTTAAAGGACGCCGATTAAGATGCTGCTGCGGCGCAACGTATTCTCCCTGCTTCAGGCAGCGTGACGCCGTAACGTAAACAAGAAAAATGGGTAAAGTCATTTTACCCGCGGTCAATGCCATCTATGCTGATCAACGAGTTTATCTAACCCGGAGTCACCGATGGCAGACTGGAACCCCTCGCTTTATCTACAGTTCGGCGCCGAACGTACGCGCCCCGCCGCCGAACTGCTCGCCCGTATCGCTCACCATCCCGTTACCCTCGCCGTTGACCTTGGCTGTGGGCCGGGAAACAGCACCGCGCTGCTGCACCATGCCTGGCCCGCGGCGACGGTGGTCGGCGTGGATAATTCGCCGGCGATGCTGGAAGAAGCGTCCCGGGCGCTGCCCGCGTGCAGCTTCGTCGCCGCCGATATTCGCGAGTATCGACCCGAGCGTCCGGCGGATGTAATCTACGCCAACGCCTCGCTACAGTGGCTTACCGACCACCAGACGCTGTTCCCGCAGCTCGTCGAACGACTGGCGGATAACGGTGTTCTGGCGGTGCAGATGCCGGATAACTGGCAGGAGCCTTCTCATACTCTGATGCGCCAGGTCGCTCAGGAGCTTGGGCATGCGGAGAGCGGACGCCACCCGCTTCCCAGCGCCCGCCAGTATTATGACATCCTGGCGAACAGCGGCTGCGAGGTCGATATCTGGCGCACCACCTATTACCATCAGCTCGATTCCCATCAGGCCATTATTGACTGGCTGCAGTCGACGGGGCTGCGTCCGTACCTGCGGAACCTCGACGATAGCCAGCGCGACGCGTTTCTCAGCCGCTATCTGACGCTTCTGCAGGAGCACTATCCGTTACAGTGTAACGGTAAGGTGCTGTTGCTGTTCCCGCGTCTGTTTATCGTCGCCCGTCGTCGGACCGCTGGCTGATAGCGCCTGCCGGGCGCGCAGGATATCACCCGGTTTTATCGCTAACCGTCCTGTTTTTCAGGATTGATTATCAAAAATGTTGCGATATTCAGAAGCATTGCCCTGTGCCACTCTCCCTTCATCCTCTTATGGCAACCGGAGATATGCACGATGGCATCACCTAACCGCAACAACCTGGCCGGGATCGCGCCAAAGCTCGCCCGGCTCACCGAAGACGTGCTTTTCGGCGATATCTGGGCCCGCAGCGAGTCGTCGCCGCGGGACAGAAGCCTGATTACCCTCGCCGCCCTGACGGCGCTGGGCAGAGAACGACAGCTGCCGTGGCATATTGATTTTGCCGCCAGCAACGGTCTGACCCGCGCGGAAATCATCGAGGTTTTCACCCATCTGGCCTTTTATGCCGGCTGGCCCGCGGCCGTCACCGCGCTCTCCTGCATACCGCCGGAGGAACCAGCATGCCCTTGACCCGGATAACCCTGCGCGCCGGCTATGACGATGAATGGATTGCGCGGCTGTCCGCGCTATTCCAGCAAACTCTGGTGGACGAGTTTGCGGTTCCCCCGGCGGATAAATTTCAGTTTATCGACGTTCTGCCCGCCGCCCGCTGCATCGTCGATCCGCACTATCTCAGCGGCGGGCGCAGCGAGGACTATCTGCTGTTTCATATTTTTGCCGGCAAACCGCGCAGCGCGCAGCAGAAAAAGCGCTTCTATCGACGACTGTGCGATCGGCTGCAGGCGGAGCTCGGCGTTGCTCCTGACGACGTGATGGTGGTCATTCAGTTTAACCATGCCGAGGACTGGAGCTTTAGCCGCGGTGAGATGCTAACGGGATAGGTTGAGGGCTAATTAACGGCGCCGCAGCGGGCGCCGTACTGCCGGATTTACCAGGGGAGATGGTGCACCAGGGAGAGATCCCAGGCGGTAGCCAGCAGCGAAAGAAAGATGATCAAATTAACGGTCGTCTCGATGCGTTTTTCCATTTTGGATTCTCCTGAGTCGTTTTCCGCTATTAGACAGGGAAAATCTTAATAACTTCTTATCGCTGACGGCTTATAGCATCACGCGATAGCGGACATAATCATCCGCAGGGGTAAATTCATCATACAGCTTACGGGCGGGATTATCAGCGCGCGTATGCCAGTATAAGCGCGACCACCCTTTCGCTTTACCTTCCGAATGCAGGGCCTGCACCAGCGCTCTGGCGACTCCGCGCCCGCGCATCTGCGGATCGACGAACAGATCTTCCAGATAGCAAACGGGCGTTTTCACCCAGCTGCCTTCGTGCAGCACGCAAATAGCGAACCCGACCACCCGGCCATCGACGACCGCCGCCCGGCCAATAACCGGAGATGCGTCGTCCAGCAGGCGTTGCCAGGTGTACTCGGTTACGTCGTCAGGCTGCGGGCTGTCGTAAAAACGGGTATAGCCCTCCCACAGCCTGAAGCCACTGCGGTTTGTCCCGCGAACGTATCTCACGTATATCAACGATCATCATGCCCTCCCGCCTCATGCGAATAAGCCATTATTTTCCTGAAAGGAAATTACTTCAAGCGCGGCGAATCTAGTCTGCCTATGTCCGGGGTCGTTAAGGTATAATGCGCGTCTCAAGGGGAGAGGGATAATGACGCGGAAAAACAAAGTAACGATGAACGATATCGCCCGTACGGCGGGCGTTTCACAGGCAACGGTATCGTTGGTCCTTAATCAATCCCGGAATATCAAGCTGAGCGAGGAGACCCGCCAGCGGGTGATCGCCGTCGCCACGGAGCTCGGCTACGACCGCCTGCCGGCGATTCACGCTCCGCGCAATCAGGAAGAGGTGGCGCTGCTGGTCAGCACCCTGCAAAGTTATGACCCCTTTATCGACGCGATCAGCCAAGCGCGAGAGGCGGCCTGGCGCAATGAAGTGCTGCTGACCGTCTATGATTACGCCGACGACGTCGAGCTGGCGATTAATATTATCCGTCAGCCTGGAGCAGCGTAACTGTATCGGCATTATTCTCGCCTCCCCGGTGACCACGCTTACGGATATGACCGATTTTCAGGACTGTACCCGCCTGCCGCTGGTGCTGCTCAACCAGCGCGACCCGGACTCGCCGCTGCTGCCTTCGTTTGTCCCCGACGACTACGCCAACGCGTTTCAGGTGACCCGCCATCTGATCTCTATGGGCGCGCGACGCATCGCGCACATCACCGGTGAAAGCTGGATGGAGGCGACCCGCCAGCGGCTGGCGGGATATCAGGCGGCGCTGGAGCAGGCCGGACAGACGTACGATGCGGGCCTGGTGCGCCAGACCAACTGGCAGTTCAGCGAGTCCTTTACCGCCACCTGCTCTCTGCTGGAGCAGCCGGATCGCCCGGACGCCATCTTCTGCGCCAGCGACTGGCTGGCAATCGGCTGCTATCAGGCGCTGGCGGTCAACGGCGTCAGGCTGCCGCAGGATATCTTGCTGGCGGGATACGACGATCAGAAAATATCGGAGCAGCTCACCCCGCCGCTTACCAGTATTCAGCTGCCATATAGCGAATTAGGGCGGCTGGCGGTGGAGTATCTGTGCAATCAGGAGGATGCGGCAACGCATGTCATGCTGGCCGGCCGGCTAAAAGTCAGATCCTCCAGCAGCCGGGAATAACCCCTCCCGACATCACGTCAGAGGCGACAGCGCGTCGGGATATATGTAACTATTCCCGCTAATTATTCCCGCTAATTTTTCGTTCTGGTACGGCTGCCATGCTTTCGGTTCCTTTTCCGCTTATTACCTTATCCGCCCTGCTTATTTTGCTGGCAACGGCGCTGTTTGCGCAAAAACAGCGTCAACGCCAGCTGGCGAAAACCCGGATATGCGTGAACCTGCATACAGATAAGTAAAGCCGGTAATACAAGAAACCCTTTTCTGAATATCATGATGACTCCTGCAATGCTGAATTGAGGCCCATTTATAGATGAGCCGCGGCATCAGCGCGTCCCGAAACGCGATCGAGGTCGTGAATTTGCGCATTTGCGGCGCTATTCGTCATCCGCAGGGTGCCGCGCCCCTCTGCAATTTCGTTCTGCATGACGCAGCGGGTCAGGAGCATCAGGCCTGGCAGGGTTATTTCCCTGCAGATCAAAAGTATGTTGTAACTAATAAGGCGGGATAAATAACCCGGCAAGCGCCGGGTCAAATTTGAATTAGCAGAGCGGTTTCACCGCCGCGCGCATTCCGCTGAGCAGTATGGCGTCAAGGTCGAGGGTCACCTGCTCCACCAGACCGGGAATCTGGCTCAAGTCCTGCTGCCAGTGCGCCTCAACCGACAGCACCGCCTTCACCAGCTCGCTGGTACTCAGCCTGCGCGTCCCGATGCGCGGACCACAGCGCCCGATAGCGCGCCATCCATTCGGCATCGTCCTGCAGCGGATAATTCTCCTCGCCGCGCTCCCCGCGATAAAACGCGATTAAGGCCGCCAGCGCAAAGGTCAGCCGGGCCGCCAGTTTACCGTTTTTCGCCTGCCCCGTCAGCAGCTGCGGCAGAATGCGGGTGCGGTATTTCGTCATGCCGTTAAGCGCAATCGACAGCAGCTGATGCTTAATATAGGGATTGCGGAAGCGCCCGGTCACCGCGCTGGCGAAAGTCTCCAGCTCTTCGCGCGGTAAATCCAGCTGCGGAATAATTTCCTCATAAATGGCCTTTTCGACGAAAGAGCAGATCTGGCGATCGTTCATGGCTTCGCCGACGGTATCCAGCCCGGCCAGGAAGGCAACCGGCACCAGCGCGGTGTGCGCGCCGTTGAGAATCGCCACTTTACGCTCTTTGTAAGGCTTAATATCGTCGACAATCATGACGTTCAGCGGCAGCTTATCGAGGCGCAGCTCCGCGGCCAGCGATTGAGGCCCCTGAATAACGAAGAGATAGAAATGTTCGGCGGTGTCCAGGAAGGCGTCTTTATAGCCGAGCTGCTGCTCGATCTGCCGCGCCTCATCGCGCGGATAGCCGGTAACGATACGGTCCACCAGCGTCGAGCAGAAGGTATTCGCCTCTTCCAGCCAGGCGCAGAAAGCGTCCGGCAGCGCCCACTCTTTAGCGTAGCGCAGCACCAGTTCGCGCAGGGCCTCGCCGTTATAGTCGATAAGCTCGCAGGGAATAATCACCCAGCCTTTATCGCTGGCGCCGGAGAAGCAGTTGTAGCGCTCAAACAGCAGGCGAGTCAGCTTAGCCGGATAGCTCACCGCCGGGGCATCATCAAAACGGTCTCCCGCGTGGTAGCTAATTCCCGCTTCGGTGGTATTCGAAAACACAAAACGGATATCCGGATTATGCGCCAGGCGCAGGTATTCGGCGTAGTCCGCATAGACGCTGATTTCCCGGGTGACGCTGCGGATTATTCGCGCATCGCTAACCGCTTCGCCCTGCTCGTTGAGCCCGCGAATAATGGTGGTATAGAGACCATCCTGCACGCTCAGCGACGGCGGGAATTCGCTCGCAATCGGACGCACGATGACGACGCCGGCATTCAGGTCGGTGTGCTCATTAAGCAGATCGATCTGCCAGTCGATAAAGGCGCGTAAGAAGTTGCCTTCGCCGAACTGAATAATGCGTTCAGGATACTGCGCGCCGGGAAAATCGCGACGATTTAGTGTTTTCACAAGGAGTCCCCTCATAGAGTAGTCATACAACCTGCGTAATTGGTGTAATAACTTATCAGCTTTCTCTACGACTAAAACCCCGTTTTGATCAAACCATCGGCGGTTATTGCAGGAACTTATAGAACAGCGAGGTGGCGGTCATCGTACCGTCCGGCATCAGCGCATAGCACGGAATTTCCCCGGCTTTCTCCCAGCCGCACTGCACGTAGAAGCGCTCAGCGCCGCTGCCCGTCGCGGTATCCAGCACCAGCACGGACTTGCCCTGGTCGCGGGCGACTTTCTCCAGATAGTTCATCAGCGCGTTGGCCAACCCCTGGCGCCTGGCATTTTGGTGAACCAAAAGTTTGGCCACGTCCGCGCGATGGGGCTGGTTTTCCGGCTGGCTGACAATAAGCTGGACGGTACCGACCATCTGATGACGTTCATTTTCCGCCACTATCACGATGCGCTCTCCGGCGGCAACGCTCTGCGCGGTACGCCGCCAGAAGTCGCTGGCGGTTTGCGGTGAGAATGGGAGCATAAAGCTGACCGACGCTCCGCCGTTCACGCAGCTGGTCAAAATGTCGCTTAGCGGCTGAAGCTGGTCGAGGATTTCTTCACGCGAGAGCGTGCGCAGGGAAAAGGATGTGGCCATAATAAGTTCCTTAAAATTGACCACATCACTATGTTTTTAACCTAAATTTAACACAAGCAAAATCACTATCGTATTTTCATATTACCGCTTTCACGCCAGCCCGGGGGTACAAACGCGATTGCGCCCCGCCTTCTTGGCGCTCACCAGATAGTCGTCGGCGGCCATCAGCAGCTGATTAAAGAGCTCGGTTATCCGCTCGCTCCCCACCTGACGGGACTCCAGCCCCATGCTCACGGTCAGGCGGATCTGATTCTGCCCCCAGACAAAGGTTTGCGCCTCAACGCCCTGACGGATTTTCTCCGCCAGCGCCTGACTCTCCTGCAGCGATGAGCTCAGGGTCGCCACGGCGAACTCCTCCCCGCCGATGCGCGCCACCATTCCCTGCTCGCCCGCCAGCTGACGCACCTGTTGCGCAAACTGCGTCAGGACGCAATCGCCGCACTCGTGCCCCCAACTGTCGTTAACCCGCTTAAAGCCGTCAATATCCAGCACCATCACGGTCAACAGCTGCCCTTCTGCCAGCGGCTGACGCTTCAGCGCCTCGCCGAGTCCGGAACGCGAGTAAACGCGGGTCTGGAAATCAAAATCGGCGCGCAGCGCCAGCTGTTTCACCAGATTATTAATCGCTTCTACGCTCGAGGCGACGATCACCGGGCTAATCAGCATCGCGGCGATGCCCAGACGGGTGGAGAAGAGCTGCCACGGCTGCATCCGGGCGTCGGGAGAGAGATGAATCAGCGAGTTGGCCACCAGCAGAATTTCGCTAATGCCGGTAAGAAACGTCAGCAGGCAGGTCAGCGGCAGCGGATAGCGAATGGCGCACCAGATCAGCGCCGGCAGCGGGAAGGTGATGCTCCCTGCTCCGCCGACGCTCACCCCGAGAATAATCGACAGTACCAGCGCGATAACCGGCAGCAGCTGGCGAAAACGAAAGACGCCGAGAGCGGAAGGCAGCGTCAGCGTCAGAATAAACGGCAGGATCAGCACCGCGGTGGAGAACTGCTCGCTAAACCAATCCGCCAGCTGGGGAATAAAGGTGGCGCGCTCGACGTCCACCGATCCCAGCGCGCCGACGGCCGCGCACAGCAGCGCCGCCAGCAGGCAGTAGCAAAACAGACTTAGCGCATTAATCGGCCCCGGCATAGAATCAGCCCGGCGTTTATCCCACAGCACCAGCTGCGCCAGGGTCACAATAAAGACAATATTGGAGAAATTAATCAGCAGCGAGGCAAAGCCCATTCCCCAGCGCGAGGTTAAACCGTCATAAACCAGCATTGCGGCAAAACAAACCGCATAAAAATAGCTGCGATTTAGCCAGACGTAACGCGCGAAGATCCCCGCCATCACGGCATTCAGCGGCCAGAAAAACGAGAGTTCCTGCACCAGGCGCAGCATCGCGCCAAAGAAATGAAGCAGCAGCGTTAACGTGAATAACACCAGCGCATCGCGCACGGGCTGCTCCTCACGAAACAGCGTGAATGACCGAATCGACAGTGAAGACATTCAGTAATTATCCGTCTAATTGTTTCAGGCAATTATTATGTTAATAATTAGTTAGCGGATTATCATAGCATGAGAATATTTATCAGGCATACCTATGGCTGATTGTTGCTCACTATTAATGGCCGGCGGAATTCATCTGCAGCACCAGCCAATGGTGAATAACCTGCACGACGTAGCGCTGCTCGTCGGCGCTCAGCGCCCGGCCGCGGGGGATCGCGTGCCACTTTTCGAGGCAGCCGCGGCAGCAGGTGGCGGTGGCGTGCTGGGCGATAAATACCGGATGACCGCGCATCGGGGTTTGCTTACCGTCATTGGGAATAACCGCCGGCGCCAGGCGACGGGCAATAAAATCCGCCGCGTGCTGGTCAATGGTCTCCGCCCCTTTATCGATACAGTATTGCCGCTCTTTCATCCCCAGCCGAAAACGGGAACGAAACGCCGAACGCTGCAGGCGGCTAAATAAACCGTTCATGGCATCCATCAGAATATCGACCTTCCCACCTGTTGCGTGAGTCTTTCCAGCAGCGCAATCCCGGCCAGCGAATTCCCGGCCTGGTCCAGCTCCGGACTCCATACCGCAATAGCCATCTCCTGGGGAACGATCGCCACGATCCCCCCGCCAACGCCCGATTTTGCCGGCAGCCCGACGCGCCAGGCAAACTCCCCGGCGTTTTGATACATCCCGCTGGTCATCATCAGGGCATTCACCTGACGCGACTGAATCGGCGCAATCACCGGCGTATTGAGATGCGGGGCGATGCCGCGATCGGCGAGAAACAGAAAGGTCCGCGCCAGCTCAACGCAACTCATCTCCAGCGAACAGTAGTGGAAATAGTTGTGCAGCACGGTGGCGACGTCGTTATGGAAATTGCCGAAGGACTTCATCAGCCAGGCAATCGCCGCATTGCGCGCCGAGTGTTCAAACTCAGAGCGCGCCACCAGCGGATCGTAGGCAATATCCGCCACGCCGCTCAGGCGTCGGACAATTTCCAGCATCCGCTGGCGCGGCGCGCTGAGGCGGCTTTGCAGCATATCGCACACCACCAACGCCCCGGCGTTAATAAAGGGATTTCGCGGTTTCCCCTGCTCGATTTCCAGCTGCAGCAGCGAGTTAAACGGCTGGCCGGAGGGATCTTTCCCCACCCGCTGCCAGATCTCGTCCTCCTGATAGTGGTTCATCGCCACCACCAGGCTGAGCACTTTAGAGATGGACTGAATGGAAAAACGTTCATGGGCGTCACCGGCAAAATAGTGCTGCCCGTCAACCGTGCAGATCGCGATGCCAAGCTTGTTGCCGCTCACCCGGGCCAGCGCCGGAATGTAGTCCGCCACCTTGCCGCGCCCAATCAGCGGCCTGATTTCTGCCAGAATCGCATCCAGCATTGCATTATTAATGACCGTCGCCACGCCCGGCTCCTTGCCCACATCTCAATTCGGGCTGCGAGTATAGCAGAGCGCGGCGACGGGCGTCAGGCGCTAACGTCGATTAGCGACGGTCTTTCCATACCGTCTGCACGTTACAGAACTCATGCAGCCCAAAGTGCGAGAGCTCACGGCCGAAGCCGCTTTTTTTCACGCCGCCAAAGGCTACCCGCGCATCGCTGGCGCTATAGCCGTTGATAAAGACTCCGCCGCACTCCAGCTGGCGGGAGAAGCGGTCGGCCTCTTCGACGCTGGCGGTAAAAACGGTGGCCGACAGGCCAAACTCGCTGTCGTTAGCCAGCTCCAGAGCGTGCGCGGCGTCGCGAGCCACGGTGATGGTGGCGACCGGGCCGAACAGCTCCCTGGCGGAAACCGGTCATTTCCGCGGTCACGTTACCCAGCACCGTCGGCGCATAGTAGTTGCCGGCGCCGGCAACCTTTTCGCCGCCGAGCAGCAGGGTCGCCCCTTCCGCCAGCGTCGCCGCCACCTGCTGATGAAGCTCGTCGCGCAGATCGAAGCGCGCCATTGGCCCCAGATAGTTGGCCTCATCGCGCGGGTCGCCCATTTTCAACGCCTCAACGGCGGCAACGAATTTTTTGCTGAACGCATCGGCAATTCCGGCTTCGACGATAAAGCGCTTCGCTGCCGCACATACCTGTCCGGTGTTCTGATAGCGCCCGATGACCGCCGCCTTCACCGCCTCGTCGAGGCTGGCGTCGTTGAGCACGATAAACGGATCCGATCCTCCCAGCTCAAGGACGCATTTCTTCAGCGCGGCGCCGGTCTGGGCGCCAATCGCCTTCCCGGCGCGCACGCTACCGGTTACCGTCACCGCGGCAATTCGCGGATCGTTAATGGTCTGCGACACACCGTCATTGGTGGCGTTAACCCAGCCAAATACGCCGGCCGGCAGCCCGGCCTGAGCGAAGATGTCGCCGATCAGCGCCGCGCTGCCCATCACGTTTGGCGCATGCTTGAGCAGATAGCTGTTGCCCGCCAGCAGGATCGGGACCGCGCCGCGCAGCACCTGCCACAGGGGAAAGTTCCACGGCATAATCGCCAGAATGGCGCCCAGCGGACGGTATTCGATAACCGCTTTATTATCTTCGACCTGGGTGGCTTCGGTTTCCAGCATCGCCGGACCGTGCCCGGCATACCAGTCGCAGAGATTGGCCGATTTGGTCACTTCGCCGCGGGCCTGGGCAATCGGCTTACCCATCTCCAGGCTTATCATCTGCGCCATCTCCTCCGCCCGGCTGCGCAGAACGCTGCCGACCTGACGCAGCGCCTCGGCGCGCTGGGCCACGCTCACGGTGCGCCAGCGGCGATAGCCCTGCTCGGCGAGAGCAATAGCCGCATCGACCTCCTGTTCCGTAGACCAGGGCAGAGACGACACAATTTCACCGGTGGTCGGATTGACGGAAACCGCATGCGTGGCAGATAAATTCATCGTTATTCTCTCTGTGTTGATGGCGAATGTTGATTGCGAACTGACCTCATTCTGGCTTACGCTCCCATTCATTGAAAATGAATAATATTAAGCAACCTGTTCACAAAAGAAGAATACTATGGACCTGACCCAGCTTGAGATGTTTAACGCCGTCGCCGCCGCCGGCAGCATTACCCAGGCCGCTCAGAAGGTGCACCGCGTCCCTTCCAACCTCACCACCCGCATTCGCCAGCTGGAGGCCGACCTCGGCGTTGAGCTGTTTATCCGCGAGAACCAGCGCCTGCGCCTCTCTCCTGCCGGCCATAGCTTTCTGCGCTACAGCCAGCAGATCCTGGCGCTGGTCGACGAGGCGCGAATGGTGGTTGCCGGCGATGAGCCGCAGGGGCTATTTTCGCTGGGGTCGCTGGAGAGTACCGCCGCGGTAAGGATCCCCTCGGCGCTGGCACTCTATAACCAGCGCTATCCGAAAATCCATCTGGCGCTCTCGACCGGCCCTTCCGGCAATATGATTGACGGCGTGCTCGAAGGCATCCTGAGCGCGGCATTTATCGACGGCCCGCTGGTGCACCCCGGCCTTGAAGGCCTGCCGGTATTCCCGGAAGAGATGATGATCGTCGCCCCCGTGGGCCACGCGCCGATTACGCGCGCCAGCGAGGTGAACGGCGTCAACGTCTACGCGTTTCGCGCCAACTGCTCCTATCGGCGCCATTTTGAAAGCTGGTTCCACGCCGATCGCGCTACGCCCGGGCGGATCCATGAGATGGAGTCCTATCACGGCATGCTGGCGTGCGTGATTGCCGGCGCCGGGCTGGCGCTGATCCCGCGCAGTATGCTGGAGAGTATGCCCGGCCATCAGCAGGTTTCCGCATGGCCGCTGGCCGAAGAGTGGCGCTGGCTAACCACCTGGCTGGTGTGGCGGCGCGGGGCGAAAACCCGCCAGCTGGAGGCGTTTATAGCGCTGCTGAACGAAGATCGGCAACGAGCAGTTTCTCCATAAACAGGCTCAGCGGATCGGGCTGATAAGGGGCAAAGGGGCTGCGCGTTTGAGAGCCGCTGCGGGTATAGAGCCTGATCGCCGCCTGCTGATAGATGCCGGTCTCAAGACGCACGGTGTGGCAGTCGCGGCGGCGGGCCTCTTCTTCCAGCGCCTGCAGCAGCTTTTCACCCAGCATCTGCCCGCGATGGCCGGGGTCGATAAACACCCGCTTCATTTCGCCAAAGCCATCGTCGCCAAGGACGATCGCTCCGCAGCCCACCGCCCGCTGGTTTTCATCCCGGATAAGCAGCACGATAACCGACTCCGCCCGTAGCTGGCTCAGGTCGACGAGGTGGTTACTCTCCGCCGGATAGAGTGATTCCTGGAAAGCGTCCAGCTGGGCAATAAGGGCGGTGAGATCGGGATGGGATAGCGTGGTCGGGGCGATGGTGTACATAGGCGAGCTCCTTTTTTGAGCCACTGTAGCGCAGCGCGTACAGCCGTTTCTCATAGCATTAACTTATACCTCCGGCATCCTCTTGCGCTAACCAATTGAGCCGCAGTAATTTTATGCCATGACGGTTGATATCAGGAACGGACCATGAATAGCAAAGCGCGCAAGGTGATGATCATCGGCGCAGGCAACGTCGGCACCTCGGCGGCCTATGCATTATTAAACCAGAATATCTGCGAAGAGCTGATCCTCGTCGATCTCGATAAAACGCGGGCCCAGGCGCACGCGCAGGACCTTAGCGACGCCGCCGCCTATATGCCGGGAATGATGACCATTTCAGTACGCGATGCCAGCGACTGCGCCGATGTGGATATCGCGGTGATCACCGTCTCCGGCGGCGCGCTGAAAGAGGGAGAGAGTCGGCTGGACGAGCTGACCCGTACGGCGAAAATCGTCCGCAGCATTGTCCCGCGGATGATGGCTAACGGTTTCAACGGTATCTTCCTGATTGCCACCAACCCCTGCGATATTATTACCTGGCAGGTGTGGCAGCTTTCCGGCCTGCCGCGCGGCCAGGTGATCGGTACCGGCGTCTGGCTGGATACCACCCGCCTGCGCCGGGTTCTGGCACAGGAGCTGGATATTGGCGCCCAGAGTATCGATGCTTTTATTCTCGGTGAACATGGCGATACCCAGTTTCCGGTGTGGTCCCACTCGTCGGTGTACGGCTCGCCGATTGCCGAGGTTTACCAAAAACATACCGGTAAGGTGCTGGACCGTCAGCAAATCGCCGACCGGGTGCGCAAACTCGGGTTTGAGATCTATGCCGGTAAAGGCTGCACCGAATATGGCGTCGCCGGAACCATCGCCGAGATTTGTCGCAATATCTTTACCGGTAGCCACCGCGCGCTGGCCATCTCCTGCATTCTCGATGGCGAGTACGGCATTCGCGGCGCAGCGGTCGGCGTACCGGCCGTGCTGGCGCAAAACGGCGTGCAGCAGATTATAGAATTGCAGCTGGCGCCGGAGGAAAGCGAGAAGTTCCTTCATTCGGTGGCGGTGATTAAAGCCAATATCGCCCGCCTCGAATAAGGTATGGCCTGGCGTCGGACAAACTCGGAGCCAGGCCAGCCGCCACAAGACGTGACAGCCCCTTTCACAGGATTACGCTAGCGCAGGCCTATTTTGCCAATCAGGTAGGTGACCGCCTGGCCGCCGATCAGCACCCTATCTCCCTGCCACTGGCAGCGCAGATCGCCGCCGCGGGCCGATACCTGACGCGCCAGCATCTGCGTTTTGCCGAGCTTCTCGCCCCAGTATGGGATTAGCATGCTATGGGCCGAGCCGGTAACCGGATCTTCGGCAACGCCTTCGCCAGGACAGAAGAAACGGCTGACAAAATCGTACTCCTCATCCGCCGCGCTGATACAGACCATCTTGCCGAGCGTCTGGAGCTGGCGCATATCCGGACGGACAGCTTCAACCTGCTGACGGTCGGCCAGCACCACCAGGTAGTCGCGCCCGACCCGCACGTCCAGCGCGTCGCTAATTCCCAGTCCGGCAAACAGCCCGGCGGGCGGGACGGCAACTTCCGTCGTCGACCACGCCGGGAAGTCGAGGGTCAGCCAGTCGCCGCTGCGCGTCACCCGCAGTTCGCCAACAAAGCGGGTGCTGAAAACGATAGTGGCGCTGGGATAGTCAAGATATTCAAAAATAACGTGCGAGGCCGCCAGCGTGGCATGGCCGCAGAGGTTTATCTCATACTGGGTGGTAAACCAGCGCAGCTCATAGCCTGCATCGGTACGCACGAAGAAGGCGGTCTCCGACTGATTGTGCTGCTGCGCCATTTTGAGCAGCGTCTCGTCCGGCAGCCACTCGGTGAGCGGGCATACCGCCGCGGCGTTACCGCCAAAGTTGCGATCGCTGAAAGCGTCCACCAGATAAAAATCAATTTCCTGCATCGCTGTGTTCCTTTTTTTTACTTACCCTCAACATGACATAAAAGCGCGATATGCACACGATCTATATAAAAATTAATCTGTTAGCGTTTTTATCTGCGCGACGGGATAATGAGACTCAGATCACAAAATGATTGTATTTTCAGCAGCAATCGTTTTAAGATCGCCCTCTCTTCTTCCTCTAATCATCACTCAGTTCAAAACCTATGATTACAAACACGGTTTCACGCAAGGTCGCGTGGCTTCGGGTAGTCACGCTGGCGATCGCCGCTTTTATCTTTAATACCACCGAATTCGCGCCGGTCGGCCTGCTGTCGGATATCGCCGACAGCTTCGGCATGGAAACCGCCCAGGTCGGCATGATGCTGACTATTTACGCGTGGGTTGTGGCCCTGATGTCGCTGCCGTTTATGCTGCTCACCAGCCAGATGGAGCGCCGCCGCCTGCTGATCGGCCTGTTTATTCTGTTTATCGCCAGCCACGTGCTGTCGTTTTTTGCGTGGAACTTTAACGTGCTGGTGATCAGCCGTATCGGTATCGCCTTTGCTCACGCGGTGTTCTGGTCCATTACCTCGGCGCTGGCAATCCGCATGGCGCCACCGGGAAAACGCGCCCAGGCGCTGAGCCTGATCGCCACCGGCACCGCGCTGGCGATGGTCTTCGGTATCCCCATCGGCCGTATCGTTGGCCAGTATTTCGGCTGGCGCACGACCTTCCTGGTCATCGGTATTGGCGCGCTGGTGACGCTGGTGTGTCTCTACAAGCTGCTGCCGAAGCTGCCCAGCGAGCACTCCGGTTCGCTGAAAAGCCTGCCGCTGCTGTTTCGCCGCCCGGCGCTGCTCAGCATCTATCTGCTGACCGTTATCGTGGTGACCGCGCACTATACCGCCTACAGCTACATCGAGCCGTTTGTACAGACGGTGGCCGGGATGAGCGGTAATTTCGCCACCGTGCTGCTGCTGGTGCTCGGCGGCGCGGGGATCATCGGCAGCGTGCTGTTCGGCAAAATGGGCAATCAGCACGCTTCGGGCCTGATTAATGTCGCGATTGGCCTGCTGCTGGCCTGCCTGCTGCTGCTGCTGCCGGCATCGCAAAATGCCAACCACCTGATGCTGCTGAGCATCTTCTGGGGCGTGGCGATTATGATTATCGGCCTGGGAATGCAGGTTAAGGTGCTGGCGCTGGCGCCGGACGCGACCGACGTGGCGATGTCGCTGTTCTCGGGGATCTTTAATATAGGCATCGGCGCCGGCGCGCTGGTCGGCAGCCAGGTGAGCACCCATCTGTCAATGGCCTCTATCGGCTACGTCGGCGCCATTCCGGCGCTGGTGGCGCTGGTCTGGGCGGTGATGATTTTCCGCCGCTGGCCGGTGTCGCTGGAAGAAAGGCCGCACCACTCCTGATAGCCAGAATAAAAAAGCCGGGCAGCGCGACGCTGTCCGGCTTTTTTTTATCCATTGCCCCATCAGACATGATAGGTGGTAATGATCTCCAGCACCCCGTTAATAATAAACTGCACGCCCATACACACCAGCAGGAAGCCCATCAGGCGGGAGATCGCCTCGGTGCCGCCCTTGCCGACCAGGCGCATAATCGCCCCGGAGCTGCGCAGGCTGGCCCACAGAATCAGCGCCACCAGCGCGAAGGTAATCGGCGGCGCCGCCAGCACCACCCACTCCGGAAACTCAACGCCGTGCTTCACCGTCGACGCCGTACTGATGATCATCGCGATAGTACCCGGCCCGGCGGTACTCGGCATGGCCAGCGGGACAAAGGCGATATTGGCCGTCGGCTCGTCCTGCAGCTCTTCCGATTTCATCTTGGCTTCCACCGAGTCATGGGCCTTCTGCTGCGGAAACAGCATCCGGAAACCAATAAAGGCGACGATCAGCCCGCCGGCAATACGCAGACCGGGTATCGAAATGCCGAAGGTGTTCATCACCACCTGGCCGGCATACCACGCCACCGCCAGAATGATAAAGACATATACCGAGGCCATCAGCGATTGTCGGTTACGCTCGGCGCTGTTCATGTTGCCCACCAGCCCGAGGAACAGAGCGACGGTCGTGAGCGGGTTTGCCAGCGGCAAAATCACCACCAGCCCCAGACTTATCGCTTTAAAAAGCTCCATCATAATTAATTAAGCCCCTGTTAATATTGAACAATTAAAAATTTAACTCTCTGAGTATAACGTTGGTTGTCGCTATCATACCAGCGCCGATATTTTATCCGCGGCCCCTGTGCAAAGGTGCTTTAGCAAATTGTGTCATCGCCGAATCCATCAGGTTGACTTATTGTTGCCTGGGCAATAATATCCACAGCAATTAAATAATTGCCTGGGCAACCATTGTGAAAAGCACGAGTGACCTGTTTAACGAAATGATCCCCCTCGGTCGCTTGATCCAGATGGTTAACCAGAAAAAAGATCGCCTGCTCAACGAGTACCTCTCACCGATGGATATCACTTCCACCCAGTTCCGGGTGCTCTGTTCCATTCGTTGCGAAGTATGCATTACCCCCGTTGAGCTGAAAACCGTGCTCTCGGTCGACCCAGGCGCAATGACGCGCATGCTCGACCGCCTGGTCTGTAAAGGCTGGATTGAACGGTTACCCAACCCCACTGACAAACGCGGCGTGCTGGTGCAGCTAACGTCAGACGGCGCGGCGCTATGTGAGCAATGTCATCAGGTTGTGGGTCAGAAATTGCACCAGGAGTTAACAAAAAATCTGTCGGCGGACGAAGTGGTCACCCTTGAGTATTTACTCAAGAAAGTCCTGCCGTAATAAGAAGAGGTAAGATGATGTCCAGACGCAATAACGACGCCATCACTATCCATAGTATTTTGTCGTGGATCGAAGATAACCTGGAATCACCGCTGTCGCTGGAGAAAGTGTCTGAGCGCTCAGGTTACTCTAAATGGCACCTGCAAAGAATGTTCAAGAAAGAGACCGGTCACTCCTTAGGTCAGTACATCCGCAGCCGCAAGCTGACCGAGATCGCGTAGAAGCTCAAGCAGAGCAACGAGCCGATCCTCTACCTGGCGGAGCGCTACGGTTTTGAATCCCAGCAAACGCTGACCCGAACCTTTAAAAACTATTTCGACGTTCCGCCGCATAAATATCGCATGACAAATATGCCGGGTGAATCCCGCTATCTGATGCCGCTAAACAACTGTTGTTAATCGCCTGCAAAAAGACGTATTGAGGAAATCATGAAACTATTCGCTTCCCCCGCCCTTGTGCTGGTCGCACTGGCCTCTGGCCAGAGCTACGCGGAGCAAACCACTACTCCGGTTCGTCATAACCACCGCGATGCGATGATAATGCCTGCCGAACATAACGATTCGCCGTTTGATTTCAATCATATGGCTGCCGGTAGCGACAAGTCAGATGAGCTGGGCGTGCCCTACTACAACTGACCGCGCAACGCTGCTTTCTTAGCCCCGATTGCGGGGCTTTTTTTTATCCTCGCGCCGCGCCGAGGCGAATGCGCCGCAGACCGAAAATGTTAATATAGAGCCCGGCCATAATCAGCACCGCCCCGGTAAGCTGCAGCCCGCTCAGGGTTTCGCCAAGCAGCAGCGCGGCGCTGGCCATCCCGACCACCGGCACCAGCAGCGACAGCGGTGCCACCCGCCAGGTCTCATAGCGCCCGAGCAGCGAGCCCCAAATCCCATAGCCGACAATCGTGGCGATAAACGCCAGATAGAGCAGCGAAAGCACGGTCAGCAGATCGATCTGCAGCAGGCTGGCGGCCATTTTTTGCGGGCCATCGAGCAGGAAAGAGGCCAGCAAAAACGGCAGTACCGGGATCAGCGCGCTCCACACCACCAGAGACATGATCTGCGGTTTCTCCGCGCGGGACATGATTTTTTTATTGAAGATATTGCCGCAGGCCCAGCTCAGCGCCGCCGCGAGGGTCAGCATAAATCCGACCGCCGGCACGTGCTGCGGGCCGAGGCTCGCTTCGACCAGCACCAGCACGCCGAAAATCGCCAGCGCGATGCCGGCCATCTGCTTGCCCTGCAGACGTTCGCCGAAGGTAAACGCGCCGAGGATAATAGTAAAGAACGCCTGCGCCTGCAGCACCAGCGAGGCCAGTCCGGCGGGCATACCGAGGCCGATGGCGCAGAACAGAAAGGCGAACTGCCCAAAGCTGATCGTCAGGCCGTAGCCCAGCAGCAGGCGCAGGGGAATTTTAGGCCGCGCCACGAACAGCAGCGCCGGGAAGGCGACCAGTAAAAAACGCAGCCCCGCCAGCATCAGCGGCGGCATATTGTGCAGCCCGAGCTTAATCACCACAAAATTAAGCCCCCAAACGACCACCACCAGCAGCGCCAGCAGTCCGTCTTTACGTGTCATACCCCATCCCGTGCATTGCGCGAATTTTTATTAATGAAATCAAAGTAACGAAAAAATCATCATCCGGATAGATCATTATTTTTAGCAGGGTCCGGATCCCCCTTTTGGCCATGTGGAATGCTATACAAGCCTAAGAGACCATGTTATTTGTGAAAAGCACCACAAAAAAATAACATTTATCAGGCAAGGAAAAAATGATACCGACCCTCAGGCGCTCAACGATAGCGCTGCTGGCCTCATCGCTGCTGCTCACCATCGGCCGCGGCGCGACGCTTCCTTTTATGACCATCTTTCTTACCCGCCAGTATCAGCTGGAGGTAGATAAAATCGGCTATGCCATGTCTATCGCCCTGACGGTCGGGGTGGTGTTCAGCATGGGATTCGGCATTCTGGCCGATAAGTTCGATAAAAAGCGCTATATGCTGATTGCCGTGACGGCATTTATCTGCGGCTTTGTGGCGATCCCGCTGGTGAACAGCGTCCCTCTGGTGGTGTTTTTCTTCGCCCTGATCAACTGCGCCTATTCCGTCTTCTCCACCGTGCTAAAGGCGTGGTTTGCCGACGTTCTGTCGCCGGAAAAAAAGGCGCGGATCTTCTCGCTCAACTATACCTTTCTCAATATCGGCTGGACCGTCGGCCCCCCGCTTGGCACCCTGCTGGTGATGCACAGCATTAACCTGCCGTTCTGGCTGGCCGCGGCCTGCGCCGCCTTTCCGCTGGTGTTTATCCAGATCTTCGTCCAGCGGACCTCGGCGGCGATCGCTGCGGATAGCGCCAGCCAGTGGTCGCCCTCGGTACTACTGCGCGATCGGGCCTTAATGTGGTTTACGCTCTCCGCGCTGCTGGCGTCGTTTGTCGGCGGCTCCTTCGCCTCCTGTATTTCCCAGTACGTGCTGGTGGTCGCCGACAGCGACTTTGCTGAAAAAGTGGTGGCGGTGGTTTTACCGGTTAACGCCGCGGTGGTGGTGGCGCTGCAGTATGCCGTCGGGCGCAGGCTGAACGCGCGTAATATCCGCCCGCTGATGACCTTCGGTACGCTATGCTTTGTCATCGGGCTGGGCGGGTTTCTTCTTTCCGGCGGCAGCCTGCTGCTGTGGGGGGCGTCGGCGGCGATTTTTACCCTTGGAGAGGTTATTTATGCGCCAGGGGAATATATGCTGATCGACAACATTGCGCCGGCGGGCATGAAGGCCAGCTATTTTTCCGCCCAGTCGCTCGGCTGGCTTGGCGCGGCGTTTAATCCGATGATCACCGGGGCGATTCTGACCCATATGCCGCACTGGTCGCTGTTTGTGGTGCTGATGGCGGCGATAATCGCCGCGTGGCTGATGATTTTCCGCGGTATGAACAATCCCCCGCGACAAAAAGGTTATCCGGTCGCCAGCGCCTGAAGCCCGCCGTCATGGGGCTGTCGGGTCGGTGTCGGGTTACTGTCGGGAGAGGATCGTGGCGGCCAACGACGGAAACCATCACGCTGCATCTCAGGTTTCACCCGGAGATAGAGATGATGAACAGCATTAATCAGGTTAAACAGTTACGTCTGCAGCGCGCATGGTCTCAGGAGCAGCTGGCCGAACTGGCCGGCGTCAGCGTGCGCACCATTCAGCGCATCGAAAACGGCGACCGCCCGGGCCTGGAAACGCTCAGCGCCCTCGCCGCCGTATTTGAGGTCAACGTAGCGGATCTGAGCGGCGACGCCCCCGTCGGGCACGAAGAGTCGCTCAATTTACGCATTGAGGAGGCCAAAGCGCGGGTCCATCAGGAGAGCCGCTTCTTCCGCTCGCTGTCGGTGGCGGTGGTGGTTTGCGTTCTGCTGGCGGTACTCAACCGGGTCACCGGCCCCGAAAACTACTGGTCGGCGTGGGTCGCCGCGATCTGGGGCGCGCTGCTGCTGGTCAGAGCGGCCCGGCTGTTTGTCTTCGGCGGATTGACCCGCAGTCTGGCGCCAGGCGCGGCTGCAGCGATTGTTGCGCAAGTAGACTCCGTTCAGCGCGACGCCCGGCGCCGCGCTGAACGGTTATTACGGCTTAGATGGCCACCATTGCGCGAACGCCCTCGGCTTCCATATCCGCGCCCTTGCCCTGCTGAATAATCGCCCCCCGCGACATCACCAGATAGCGGTCGGCAAGGGCGGCGGCAAAATCATAGAACTGCTCAACCAGCAGGATCGCCATATCGCCGCGGTTCGCCAGCTGGCGGATGACTTCGCCGATCTCCTTAATTACCGAAGGCTGAATACCTTCCGTCGGCTCATCGAGGAGCAGCAACTGCGGCCGGCTCGCCAGCGCCCGGCCAATCGCCAGCTGCTGCTGCTGTCCGCCGGAGAGGTCGCCCCCGCGCCGCTGCTTCATCGTGTTTAACACCGGAAACAGCTGATAGATCTCCTCCGGAACCTGCCGGGCGTCGCGGGCGGCAAAGCGCGAAAGGCCCATCAGCAGGTTCTCCTCAACGGTAAGGCGGGGAAAAATCTCCCGCCCCTGCGGGACATAGGCGATCCCCGCCTGCACGCGCTGATGGGGCCTGCGCGCCGTGATGGGCTTATCCTGCCATATCACCTCGCCGCTACGCGCCGGGACCAGCCCCATCAGGCACTTCAGCAGCGTGGTTTTACCGACGCCGTTGCGCCCGAGCAGGCAGGTAATCTCCCCCGGCCGGGCGGCAAAATCGACGCCGCGCAGAATATGGCTGCCGCCGTAGTATTGATGTAACTGGTTAACCTGCAGCATCGGCGCTCCTTAGCGTCCAAGATAAACGTCAATCACCTGTTCGTTGGCCTGCACCTCGCGCAGCGAGCCTTCCGCCAGCACCTGCCCCTGATGCAGAACGGTCACCCGGTCGGCAATCGTTTCAACAAAGCCCATATCATGCTCGACCACCATCAGCGAATGCGCCCCGGCCAGAGTGCGAAACAGCTCGGCGGTGTATTCGGTTTCGGCGTCGGTCATGCCGGCGGCGGGCTCATCCAGCAGCAGCAGATGCGGCTCCTGCACCAGCAGCATGCCGATCTCAAGGAACTGCTTCTGTCCATGCGACAGCAGCCCCGCCTGCCGGCCGCGTTCGGCGTCCAGACGCAGCAGGCGCAGGGTATCGCTGATGCGGTCCTCCTGCTCCGAGTTCAGCCGCCCGCGCAGGCTGGCCCACACCGATTTATCGCTTTTCAGCGCCAGCTCAAGATTTTCAGCCACCGTCAGCGCTTCAAAGACCGTCGGCTTTTGAAACTTGCGCCCAATCCCCTGACGGGCAATGGCGATCGGGTCAAGGGACATCAGGTCGATGGACTGATCGTACAGCGCCCTACCGCTCTGCGGCCGGGTTTTGCCGGTAATCACGTCCATCAGGGTGGTTTTCCCGGCGCCGTTGGGCCCGATAATACAGCGCAGTTCGCCAACGCCAATCTGCAGCGAGAGGTCGGTCAGCGCCTGGAAGCCGTCAAAATTGACGTTAATCTTTTCCAGCTGCAGCACCGGATCGCTTTGCTCACGAAAGCGATCCGTCGGCTGCTGGCGGGTAAACAGGCCTTCATCCGGTTGCATCAGCGATCTCCTTTACGCAGCAGGCCAATCACCCCACGCGGCAAAAAGAGCGTGACGATGATAAAAATCAGTCCGAGGAACAGACTGCCAGTACTCCGGGATCGCCATCGTGAAGTAGCTTTTCGCGCCGTTGACCAGCCCCGCGCCCAGCACCGGGCCGACTAAGGTTCCGCGGCCGCCAAGCGCCACCCAGATAGCGGCCTCAATCGAGTTGGTCGGCGACATTTCGCCAGGGTTAATAATCCCTACCTGCGGGACGTACAGCGCCCCCGCCAGCCCGCACAGCACGGCGGAAAGCGTCCACACCAGCAGCTTAAAGCCGCGCGGGTCGTAGCCGCAGAACATCAGCCGGTTTTCGGCGTCGCGCACCGCCGTCAGAATGCGTCCAAACTTGCTGGTGGCGAGGCGAAAGCCTATCCACAGCGTTAACAGCAGCAGCAGTACCGTCGCCATAAACAGCGCCGCACGGGTGCCGGTGGCGGTGACGGAAAAGCCGAGCAGCGTGGTGAAACCGGTAAAACCGTTGTTGCCGCCGAAGCCGGTCTCGTTGCGGAAAAAGAGCAGCATGCCGGCGTAGGTCAGCGCCTGGGTCATTATCGAAAAGTAGACCCCTTTGATTTTGGAGCGAAAGGCAAACCAGCCGAAAACCAGCGCCAGCAGCCCGGGAACCAGCACCACCAGCAGCATCGCCCAGGCAAAGTGCTGGGTTCCCCACCAGAACCACGGCAGCTCGGTCCACGACAGGAATGACATAAACGCCGGCAGACCGTCGCCGGCCGCCTGACGCATCAGATACATGCCCATCGCGTAGCCGCCCAGCGCAAAGAAGATGCCGTGGCCCAGCGACAGCATGCCGGCGTAGCCCCACACCAGATCCAGGGCCACCGCGACAACGGCATAGCAGAGGATCTTACCGGTCAGGGTCAGCAGCCACTCGGGCACCGCCAGCGGATGCGACTGCGGCAACAGCGCCAGAAACGGCATGCTCAGCAGCGTCAGGATTACCAGCACTCCAAGCCACTGCAGCGGCCGGGGCGCTTTGCGCGCAAGTTGTAAGGTCATCGGTTGGCTCATCAGTCAATCACCCTGCCTTTTAACGCGAACAGCCCCTGCGGGCGTTTCTGGATAAACAAAATAATCAGCACCAGGATCAGAATTTTGCCCAGCACCGCTCCCAGTCTGCGGTTCGAGAATTTTGTTAAAGATCCCGAGGCCAAATGCCGCCACCACGCTGCCCGCCAGCTGACCGACGCCGCCGAGCACCACCACCAGAAACGAGTCGATGATATAGCCCTGGCCGAGCTCCGGCCCGACGTTGCCGATCTGCGAGAGCGCGACGCCGCCCAGGCCCGCGATCCCGGAGCCGAGGCCAAACGCCAGCATATCCACCCGCCCGGTCGGCACGCCGCAGCAGGCGGCCATGGCCCGGTTCTGGGTGACCGCCCGCACGTTCATGCCCAGCCGGGTTTTATTCAGAATCAGCCAGGTAAAGAACAGAATGAGGATCACGAAGCCGAGGACCGCCAGCCGGTTCCACGGCAGGATCAGGTTGGGCAGGACCTGCATGCCGCCGGAGAGCCACGCCGGGTTCGCCACCTCGACGTTTTGCGCGCCAAACAGCATCCGCGTCAGTTGGATAAGCATCAGGCTGATGCCCCAGGTCGCCAGCAGCGTTTCCAGCGGGCGTCCGTAGAGATGACGAATAACGGTACGCTCCAGCGCCATGCCGATCCCGGCGGTAACCAGAAAGGCCACCGGCAGCGCAATCAGCGGATAGATCGCCAGCCATTGCGGGGCGAACTGGGACAGCGCCTGCTGCACCAGCCAGCAGTCTGTAGGCGCCGATCATCAACATTTCGCCGTGGGCCATATTGATGACCCCCAGCAGCCCGTAGGTGATCGCCAGCCCCAGCGCCGCCAGCAGCAGCACCGAACCGAGCGACAGCCCCATAAAGGCCTGGCCGAGGATTTCGCCGAGCAGCAGCCGCTGTTTAATCTGGCTCAGGCTTTCGGCCGCCGCGCTGCGTACGCCAGCATCGGGTTCATGCTGCGCGTCGGTAAACGGCGTCAGCAGCGCCTGGGTTTCAGGATCGGAGGAGCGCCCCAGCCGTTCAACCGCCGCCAGCCGCTGCTCGCCGTTTGGGCTGCTCAGCTGCAGGCGAGCAAGCGCCATCTCCAGTCTGCGTTTTGATGCCATCATCCGTTTCTGCCGCCAGCCGCTGTTGCAGCAGCCCGCTCATTGCGGGCGTCGCTTCGCGCTGGAGGATTTTCACCGCCGCCGCCCTTTCGGTGACACTGTCACTCACCAACAGATGGGTGGCCAGCGCGCCGGCGGCCAGATTGCGCAGGCGGTTAGTGAGCCGCACCGGTTTGGCGGTTCCCGAAGATTCCGCCGCCGCCCCCAGCGCCTGCTGATTGCTGAAGGCGTGGCCGCTGCTATCAACCTGCAGCGTTTCCGCCGCTAATGCGCGCAGCAGCGGCAGACGCTGCGCTTGCGGGGCCGCGGCCCACTGCTCAAGCAACCGCGCCTGCTGGCTGCGATTGGCCGTCACAAAATCATCCGCGTCCGCCGCCTGCGCGCGCCACGGCAAAATCATCACCAGCAGCGCGAAGTAGTAACCCATGATGCGCAGCGCGTTCATGATTGCTCTCCTTGTGGCGTTCCGGGTCGCCCGTACGCTCGTTAAAGCACGTTCCACCCGCCCGGGCCGTAGTCCGGGAAGGTGACGCTGAGTGACGCTTAGTTACTGGCGGTTTTTACTGGATGATCGGGTTTCTTATCGTTACCGGCGATCCACGGGCTCCACGGCTGGGCGCGAACCGCATCGTCGGTCTGCCAGACGACGTTGAACTGGCCGTTGCCTTCGATTTCACCGATCATCACCGGCTTATGCAGATGATGGTTGGTCGCATCCATGGTCAAGGTAAAGCCGGACGGCGCTTTAAACGTTTGTCCGGCCATCGCCGCGCGAACCTTATCAACATCGGTCGTGCCGGCCTTGGTCACCGCCTGCGCCCACATATGCAGCCCGACCCAGGTGGCTTCCATCGGATCGTTGGTGACGACGGTATCGGCGTTCGGCAGCTTATGGGCCTTAGCATAGGCGCGGTAGTCGGCCACGAACTGCTTATTGACCGGGTTATCGACCGACTCAAAGTAGTTCCACGCCGCGAGGTTGCCGACCAGCGGTTTGGTATCGATGCCGCGCAGCTCCTCTTCCCCCACCGAGAACGCAACCACCGGAACGTCGGTGGCCTTCACTCCCTGGTTCGCCAGCTCCTTATAGAACGGAACGTTGGAGTCGCCGTTGATGGTTGAAACCACCGCGGTTTTGCCGCCCGCCGAGAATTTCTTAATATTGGCGACGATGGTCTGGTAATCGCTGTAGCCGAACGGGGTGTAGACCTCTTCGATGTCCTTATCCTGAATCCCTTTGGCGTGCAGGAAGGCGCGCAGGATCTTGTTGGTGGTGCGCGGATAGACGTAGTCCGTCCCGAGCAGGAAGAAACGCTTCGCGCCGCCGCCGTCCTCGCTTAACAGGTATTCCACCGCCGGGATAGCCTGCTGGTTTGGCGCCGCGCCGGTATAGAAGACGTTCGGCGACATCTCTTCGCCCTCGTACTGTACCGGGTAGAACAGCAGCCCGTTGAGCTCTTCGAATACCGGTAGCACCGATTTACGCGACACTGAGGTCCAGCAGCCAAAGACCGCCGCAACCTTGTCCTGGGTCAGCAGCTGGCGGGCTTTTTCCGCAAACAGCGGCCAGTTCGAGGCCGGGTCCACTACCACCGGTTCGAGCTTTTTACCCAGCACGCCGCCCTTGGCGTTAATATCGTCGATCGCCATCAGCGCGACGTCTTTTAGCGGCGTTTCGGAGATAGCCATCGTCCCGGAGAGCGAATGCATAATGCCGACCTTAATGGTGTCGACGGCGAAAGCCGGAAAGGTGTAGCCCATGCTGATGACAGAGGCGGAGAGTGCAAAAGCTTTTAATAGTGTTCGACGCTGCATGTTCACTCCTGAATATCGCAAAAACAAAAAATGAATTAACGACTAACCGGAAGTGATAAGGCAAAAAAGATGCCAGGTTGCTGAACAACCTGAAGGCGCGGCGCGCGGCGGGAGCGTAAAAAGAAAGACGCAGCGTTGCCTCAAAATAGTGCAACGCTGCGCTAAGAAGTGTGGTTACCAGACCTGGGCGGCGACCCCGGTGACGAGGCGGACTTTATCCCACTGCTGCGACTCGGTCAGGGAATTCCCCTCTTCGGTCGAGGCGAAGCCGCACTGCGGGCTGAGGCATATCTGCTGTAGAGAAACGTACTGCGCCGCCTCCGCCAGCCGCGCCTTAATCCCTTCAGGATTCTCCAGCTCGCCGTTTTTGGTGGTAATCAGCCCCAGCACCACCTGCTGATGGCCCGGGCGGATAAAGCGCAGCGGCGCAAAGTCGCCGGAGCGGTCGTTATCGTACTCAAGGAAGAACGCATCGACGTTGACGCTGCCAAACAGCACTTCCGCCACCGGCTCGTAGCCGCCTTCGGAGATCCAGGTGGAGCGGAAGTTGCCGCGGCAGACGTGCAGGCCGATGGTTAAATCATCCGGCTTGCCTTCCAGGGCCTGATTGAGCACCCGGGCATAGATCCGCGCCAGCTCGTCCGGATCTTCCCCGCGGTCGCGTACCTGCTGGCGCTGTTGGTCGGAGCACAGGTAGGCCCAGACGGTATCATCCAGCTGCAGATAGCGGCAGCCGGCGTCATAAAACGCGCGAATCGCATCGCGCCAGGTGGTCGCGAGGTCGGCAAAATAGTCGGCGAGATCCGGATAGACGGTTGCATCAATATCTTTACGCCCGCCGCGGAAATGCAGCACGCTCGGGCTGGGAATGGTCATTTTTGGCTGCGCGTTGCCGCTGATGCTCTGCAGAAAGCGAAAATCTTCCAGCATCGGATGTTCGCCAAACGCCAGCTTACCGGTCACCCGGATACCGTGCGCCTTGGTCTGCACGCCGTTGAACTGGATGCCGCGATCCGAATCGTAGCGCTCGACGCCCTGCAGGCCGTCAAAGAAATCAAAGTGCCACCACGCGCGACGAAACTCGCCGTCGGTCACCACGTGCAGGCCGCAGTCACACTGCTGCTGTACCAGTTGACGAATCGCTTCATCTTCCACCCGCCGCAGACTGCCCGCTATCAATGGCGCCTTCGGCAAACTGCTGGCGCGCCAGCTTGATCGCATTCGGACGTAAGAAGCTGCCGACGATATCAGCGCGGAACGGGGCCTGTGAGCGTTGCATGGTTTCTCCTTAGCGGCGGGCCGGTTTAGTTGCCCACCGTGATAGTTCATCATTTGAATTTATAGACTTCTGGATGGCTATATGTCCAAATACTGGCACGCGGCATGGCGATCGGCAAACGAGAAAATTTCATGGCTGATGAAATAATTTCATCCAGCGCTCAGCTTTATCTCCGCAGGCTGACCGCCGCTCGCCTCAATCCGCGAAAGGCAGCCCTTCGTCCTGCCAGCCGGTCAGGCCGCCGATCATCAGCTTCACCGGCCTTCCCAGCAGCGCCAGCCTGAGCGCCGCGACGTCCGCGCCGTTACAGTGCGGGCCGGCGCAGTAAACCACGAACAGCGTCTCCGCCGGCCATTCGCTCATTCTGGCGGCATCAATGTGTCGGTGCGGGATATGCAGCGCGCCGGGAAGGTGGCGACGGGCAAAAGCTTCCGCGCTGCCGACGACGTGCAGCAGGACAAAATCGGCCTCGCCTTCACTCATCGCCCGGTAGACGTCAGCACAATCGGTTTCAAGACCCAGCTTTTTGCGGAACCAGGCGGCGGCTTCGGCGGGTGCGGCAGGGGTAAATTCGGTAACAACACTCATGGCGTATTCTCCTTGTCTGTGATACCACTAATTTAATGGCACCTTCTCTCCCTTATCCGCTGGCAACCATGACAGAAAACGCTGAAATCATGACAACCTCTAACGTGACATTGTCACGCCATCGGGTGGTTGCGCTGGCCTACGACGGCCTCTGTACCTTTGAATTTGGCGTGGCGGTGGAGATCTTCGGTCTGCCGCGCCCGGAAATGGGCGCCGGCTGGTATCAGTTTGCGGTCGCGGCCGTCGACAGCGGTGAGCTCCGCGCGACCGGCGGTATACGGCTGGTGGCCGATGGCGGCATGGATTTACTCTACACGGCGCAGACCATTGTGGTACCCGGCTGGCGCGGGATTGATGCCCCGGTTCCCGCAGAGCTCTGCGCTGCGCTGGTTGCCGCCAGCGCCCGCGGCTGCCGCATCATCTCGATTTGCTCCGGCGTGTTCGTGCTCGCCGCCGCCGGCCTGCTTAACGGCCGCCGGGCGACAACCCACTGGCGCTATACCGACCAGCTGCGCCAGCGCTACCCGCAGGTGGAGGTGATCGACGACGTGCTGTACGTGGGCGACGAGAAGGTGATGACATCGGCAGGCAGCGCCGCCGGGATTGATTTATGCCTGCATCTGGTGCGCGAAGACTACGGCATTGATGCGGCGAATACGGTTGCCCGCCGGCTGGTAGTCTCGCCGCACCGCGACGGCGCCCAGGCCCAGCAGATTGTCCGCCCGGTGGCGCAAGCGCGGGAAAGCCAGCGCCTCGGGCTGTTGTTCGATTTTCTGCATCAGCAGCTGGCGGTCAGCCATAGCGTCGCCTCGCTGGCGCAGCGCGTCGGCATGAGCCCGCGCACCTTTTTACGCCGCTTTGAGGCGGCAACCGGCAAAACCCCGGCGCGCTGGCTGCTGGATGAGCGTTTGCAGCGCGCCACGCAGCATCTCGTCGATACCCGGCTTAGCGTGGAGAAGATCGCCGAGCTTTGCGGCTTCGCCAATGCCGGCGCCCTGCGCCATCATTTTCGCCAGCAGTTTGCCATCAGCCCGCTGCAGTATCGCAAGAAGTTTGCTTCCCCGACGGGGGTAAAGTCGTAGCGGTAGAGGGCAATAGTTTAGCTTTGTTTATCCGGGACGCGGCGTTTAGCGCGTAAATAATACCTTTTGTTAACATTAGGTTGAGGTTGCGTTGGCTACTCTATGTTCAACAACCGTACACCCCTTTCAATAAGGACTACTTAGCGCAAATCGACACTTTATGGAGGTTAATCATGCCGGGAAATATGCATGTCTTTATGGCAGTACTGGGAACAATCCTGTTCTTTGGTTTTCTTGCCGCGTACCTAAGCCACAAATGGGATGACTGATGAACGACGATAATCCCCGTCCTTGAGCGCCCCTTGCTGCATATGCATCGAGGGGCGTTTTGCTTTTGCCTCCATGACTTTTCCCACGAAAAACTCAGCCTTCCGTGATTTAGCCCGCATGCCAACCTTCAGACCCGCGCTGGCGGGCGCGCTGCGCCAGAGACAGAACTTTTTCCCGTTCGCACAGGCGCTATTGACTTATTCTGTAAAAATATTACTTTTCAGGACATGAAGAAAATACTAATCATTGTCCCCGATGGCGGTATGCTGTTTGAATCCGCCGGTATTGCCGACATTCTGATGCAGGCCAATCGCCTGCACCCGGAAGGCGCGATGGGCGCCTGTTACCAGGTTCAGCTGGCGACAACCCAGCCGCATCAGGTGATTCATGGCCAGTCCGGCTTAAATCTACTGGCGGATCATCGCCTGCATGAGATAGATCCTCGCGAGCCTCTCGATACCATCATTATCACCGGCAGAGGTCAAAACGCGCAGGAAGGGATTGCGGTGGTTGACTGGCTGCGCCTTGCCGCTCCCCATGCCCGCCGCATTGCATCCATTTGCGGCGGTGCGATGCTGCTGGCGCAAACCGGACTGCTGGATGGCAGACGAGCCACCACCCACTGGAAGCTGCTGGAAACCATGCAGGCAGAATTTCCTCTGGTGCGCGTCGAAGGCGGTCCGCTCTATATTCAGGACGAACATATCTGGACCTCAGGCGGGGTCAGTTCCGGCTTTGACCTGACGCTGGCGCTGGTTGAAGAGGACTACGGCTTCAATCTGGCGCGCGACATCGCCCAGGACTTCGTCATGTTCCTGCGCCGTCCCGGCGGCCAGCTGCAGTTTAGCCGCTACAACCTGCAACAGACCAGCACCCTGGGCCCGATTAAAGATCTGCAGGCCTGGCTGCTCGAGAACCTCACCGCCGACCTCTGCGTGGATAAACTGGCGGAAAAAGTCGCCATGAGTCCGCGTAATTTCACCCGCGTGTTTACCCGGGAAACCGGCGCTTCGCCGGCGCGCTATGTCGCCGAGGCCCGCCTGGCCGCTGCCCGTCAGCGTCTGGAGCAGACCAACGAGAGCCTGGATCGTATCGCCGAACAGACGGGATTTGGCAGCAGCATTAACCTGCGACGGCTGTTTGAAAAACAGCTTCACCTCACGCCGGGGGAATACCGCCAGCGCTTTCATTGTCGCAAAATGGCGTAAAGTGATCCTTTTTTGTCATTTACGCCAAATGGCGGCCGACCTACATTAACTCCAGAGACAACAAATAAGGAGTTGAGCATGGTAAAGGTCGGTATTAACGGTTTTGGTCGTATCGGACGCAACGTCCTGCGCGCTGCCCTGGGTAACCCGGATATTCAGATTGTGGCAATCAACGATCTGACAGACAGTAAAACCCTGGCGCATCTGCTGAAATACGACTCGCTGCTCGGAAAACTCGACGCCGACGTTACCGCCGGTGAAGGGCAACTTGTGGTTGACGGTAAATCGATAACCGTGTTCAGCGAACGCGACCCGGCCAACATCCCGTGGCGCCAGCGCGAAGTTGATATCGTCATTGAAGCAACCGGCTTCTTCACCGACCGGGACAAGGCGGCGGTACATATCCACAGCGGCGGCGCAAAGCGGGTGATTATCTCCGCCCCCGGCAAAAACGATGATTTAACCATCGTGATGGGGGTTAACGATGGCCTCTACTCTCCGGATAAACACTACGTGGTCAGCAACGGGAGCTGCACCACCAACGGCTTGGCGCCTCCCGCGCAGGTTCTGCACCAGCATTTCGGTATTAAACATGGTCTGATGAACACCACCCACGCCTACACCAACAGCCAGGCGCTGCACGACCAGCCGGAAAAAGACCTGCGTGGCGCCCGCGCCGCTGCGCTGTCGATTGTGCCTTACTCCAGCGGTGCCGCGAAGGCGCTTGGCAAAGTCATCCCTGAACTGGACGGCCGCTTAACCGGTTACTCGCTGCGCGTACCGGTGCCGGTGGTATCCATTGTCGACCTGACCGTAACGCTCGAGCGGGAGGTGACGGCAGAAGAGGTCAATAATGCGTTTCGTGAAGCCGCCGCGACGGGGCCACTGAAAGGGATCCTCGGCTATAGCGATGAACCGCTGGTCTCAAGCGATTACCAGGGCGATCCGCGTTCTTCCATTATCGACGGTCTGTCAACGCTGGTGATTGGCGGCAATATGGTCAAAATCCTGGCGTGGTACGACAATGAATGGGGATTCTCCAGGCGCCTCGTTGACCTGGCGCTGTTGATGGCAAGGCGTGAAGGCTAGCCCCCTGCTCTCATGCTTCCTCTAAAATCCACGCCAGGCGTGGATTTTTTATATCCGTCGCGTGAAGGTATTAGCGTTGTTGCCAGGTGTGCAACGATATGGGCGAGCTCGGGTTGCATTAAGTGTTCTACCTCCTGCCCAGCCGATCCGCTTTGTGCCGGATATAGTCATTCGAACCCTGAGAGTTACACTTTTAAGTGATTCAGGACATATGCTCATTGGATCCGTCTTACCTCAGGATGACGCGCGGAGGCGGCTTCGTGAAAAATATCATCCAGCCAGCCGGGGATTTCTGTTTCACTCAGATCATCAGGAATAATGACATCATAGAGCCGGGATGATTTTCTCTCTGTTAAATCAACACGGTAAACCAGCCAGCGACCATCTTCACGTTGAACGCCTATGTGCCTGCCAAATACATCATAAATAATCATTATTAATTTTCGCGCCTTATTAGAGTCAGTCTGGTTTATTTTTACCTTAGCAAAAGGGCAACTTACCAGGGTGTTCTGCCGTCAGGCCCCATAAACTCTCCTGATTCATTTTCTGCCAGCGCATATTTAACCGGCAGCTTCGCCCCCTCAGCTGGCGTCATTGTTCCATAGCCCGTGAGGTCTGTTTTCACAAACCCCGGACTGATGGAGTTAATCGTTATGCCAGCGCCCTTTAGTTCCTCGTTCAGTTGAACGGTAAGCATATTCAGAGCGGCCTTGGAAGCATTGTAGCCAATGAACTGCGCGGCGTAATATGTGGAGGTCGGGTCACCGTTCAGCGCAAGCGAGCCTAAAGAACTCGATACGTTGACTATTCGGGCAGCAGGTGCGGCCCGCAGCAGCGGCAGCATTGCCTGGGTGACTGCCAGGGTCCCGATAAAATTCGTTTCCATTACCTGGCGGACAGCCTCAATGGCGGCTTTGCCCGGGGAGCCATCTGCATGATCAAATACACCGGCGTTGTTTACCAGGATGTCCAGCCTGCCAAATTCCGCTTTAATCGATGAAACTGCAGCGGCAATGCTGTCATGCCGGGTGATATCGAGTTCACAATACTGCACGGAGAGATCCTGTGACCTTAGTGCCTCAACAGCAGCGCTACCTCGCGTGTTATCCCGGACACCCATGACGACCATCACGCCCGCCTGTGCCAGCTGACGTGCAATCTCAAAACCAATGCCTTTATTAGCTCCGGTAACCAGAGCGATGCGTTGTTCATTCATCGATTATTTCCTCCGTATGCGGTAAGGAGGTAATATATGAAGCATCATTCAGCTTTGGAATTCGCTTTTGGCCACATCCAGCCATACCTCCCTGAAGCCGCGCAGGACGCCACGTCAGGTTCGGGCAGCAGTGACAATGGACGCTATTTTTGAAGCCACCATTCAGCTTCTGGTAGCGGACGGCATGCATCGTCTCACGACCACTCGCGTCGCCGAGCGGGCAGGCGTATCCGTGGGAACGATGTATCAGTATTTTCCCCACAAAGAATCCCTGGTTTATGCCCTTAATGAACGTTATTTAGCCGCGCTTGCCGACAGGATTGAGGTCACCTGCCGGAACCAGAGTGGTGCGGCGGTTAGCTCCATGACTGAGGCGCTAATCAAAACCTACTGGCAGGCCAAAACAGATCGCATTGAAGTGACAAAAGCGCTCTACCGCTCGGTGGCAGAGCTTGATAACCAGCCGCTGATTGACACGTTTGCCAACCGGGTAAACAGCGCGACAATGGCGATGCTTGAGAGTGCCAGTGACATGAAGTTTCAGGATGTCAGCAGCGTTAATCTGACGCTTATCACCGTCATATTTGGCACCGTGCGCAATCTGTTCGAGCAGGATCTCACACCGGCACGTTCAGGCAATGTGCTCAGTCAGCTCCTCATCATGTGCAACGCCTATCTTGAAACCATCAAAATGGCTGAATGAAAGTGCGTGGTTATAGCGTTGGCTAAGGCCGCGTTGATATTTTTAAGGATCACCAGGTACCCAGCAGAGGCTTCACTTATTCCTCAGGCTGTTCGATGGGCCTGAGCATGGCTTCATGGTCGCTTGCGGCAGATGCAACTTACGTCATGCTTCAAAGGAGGGGAAACAACTGCGAACTTCCGCTCTCGCTCACAGCCGTCCCTGGCCGCAGCGTCCGGGAGCTTTTGTGCCAGAAACGGATATTGCTCGTATAATGGCACATTAATCAATGGGAGCAGGATCGGTACGCCACGACCCACGCCATGATCCCCCGCCGCAGCGCGGGGCATGGCAATATCGACGTCGAATGCGTTCTGCGATGAGGATTCCGACATGACCACCTTTCATCAACTTACAGCCACCAGCCTGAGTGGCCAGCTCATCTCTATGGCCGACTTCGCTGGCAAGCTGATTCTGGTGGTTAATACCGCCAGCCATTGTGGCTTCACCCCCCAATACGCAGGCCTCGAAGCGCTCTACAAGAAGTACGCCGCTCAGGGGCTGGTGGTGCTGGGTTTCCCCTGCAACCAGTTTGGTAAGCAGGAGCCCGGCGGCGCCGACGAAATCGCGCAGACCTGTCATATAAACTACGGCGTAAGCTTCCCGATGTTCGCGAAAGTGGAGGTTAACGGCGCCGCAGCGCATCCGCTGTTTCGTTATCTGAAAGACGAATTACCCGGCATGCCGGGCCGGCGGATCAAGTGGAACTTTACCAAGTTCCTGATCGGACGCGACGGTAAACCGCTCAAGCGTTTTGCTCCGTTCACCACCCCAGAGAAAATGGAAGCCGCAATCCGTGCTGCACTTGAAGTCTAAGGCCAGGACAGAACAGGCGCTTACTGTCCGCCAGGACGGCGAAAAAACATCACCGGCTTTACCGCGACAGCTAACGCGATTTCACGCCCAACGTCCTCTGCAATAAATCTCAGCACCAGATCATGCCGGGCTTAACTACTGCCCGGCATATTAAGAACCGATTTGCTCCATTCATAGAACGAGCGCACCGCGGGTGGGAGATACCGGTTCTGCGGATAGACCAAAAACAGAGGCAAATCGCAGGAGTGCGCGTTCAGGCAGGAAACCAGCGCTCCATTTTGGAGATACGGAGCCGCCAGATAGCTGGCCACCCTAATTAATCCAATACCTGCAATACCGGCCTGTATATAGGCATCAGTATCATCAACGACGAAGGTCTCCTGCAGACGAACCGCTCTCCCTTCGCCCTCAAGCGTAAATAACCAGTCCGTGGTACGCCCGGTTCGATGATTAAGAAACCCTACCGCCCGGTGGTTCTCCAGATCGTCCAGCGATTCAGGCCTGCCATGCGCCGCGATATACTTCGGCGAGGCCATCACCGTCCATTTAAAGTTAGCGAGCGGGCGGGCGACCAGAGTCGTCGAGTCCTCGACCCTTCCGGCGCGGATCGCACAGTCATACCCTTCCTGAACCAGGTCCTCAATACTATCGCTTGAGCAAAGGATCATCTCCAGCTCGGGGTACTGCGCTAAAAATTCATGCACCCGGGGAATAAAGCTGTGCCTTGCCAGAGACTGAGGCATTCCCACTTTAAACCGCCCTCTCGGCTGGCCGGCCCGACCGGGGAAAGAAGATTCAACGGTCGCGATATCCGCGAGGATCCTTTTGCACTCTTCGTAGTATCTGCGTCCGTCGGCCGTCACGCTCAGCTTGCGCGTGGTGCGCTGTAAAAGCTGAAGCCCCAGATAGGTCTCCATCTCCTTTATGACGCGAGAAACGGTCGACCGCGGCAGGCCCAGCGCTTCCGCTGCCCTGGCGAAACTGTATGTATCCACCACGTGGACGTACACCTGCATTGCATCAAGCTTATCCATCATGTCACCCAAAGTCTGAGAGGAGACTATCCCATTTCTGCTAACAGTTTAACCCATACCCGCAGACTTATCGAATGACTTTAGCCCCGGTAAACTTGCCTTCACTGCAGTAAATTCGCTGCATTACAGGCTGAGGAGTCAATATGCAAGATAGTAAACTCGTTTCTCCAGAGAAGGTATTGGTGCTGGGCGCGGGACAGCTGGGCGATGCTCTGCTCAGCGCGCTGGTCCCCGCCGTGGCGCAGCTTAAGGGTTCAGTCAGCGTAATTGTTTCCCCTGAATCACGAGATGCCCGGGGCCATCTTCGCGCTGAAAGTCATCAAAAGCACGCGGCGGCGGGGGCCCAATTTATTGCGCTGGATATGGCCGGTGCCACGGCGGAGTCGCTGCGGGAGACGTTCAGAGGGTATGACACCATCATAAACTGCATGGGCTTTGTCGCTGGCCCAGGCACGCAGCTGAAGATCTCGCAGGCCGTTCTCGACGCTAAGGTGAAGCGTTATTTCCCCTGGCAGTTCGGCGTCAACTACGACGTTGTCGGTAAAGGAAGCGGCCAGCCGGTATGGGATGAGCAGTACGACGTCAGAAGCCTGCTACGCGGGCAAAAGACAACGGAATGGGTCATTGTTTCAACCGGAATGTTTACCAGCTTTCTGTTTGAGCCTGCGTTTAATGTCGTTAATCTCGCAGAAAAAACGATTAACGCGCTCGGGAGCTGGGATACCCAGGTCACGGTCACCTCGCCGGCAGATATTGGCCGCCTGACGACCGCCGTTTATTTACATCAGCCGCGTATCAAAAACCAGGTGGTGTTTGTTGCCGGCGAAACCCTCTCCTACGGTCAGCTAGCTTCGACGGTAGAACGCGTGACGGGACAAACGTTTATAAAAAATGTACTGACCCTACCTGCGCTGCTTGATGAGCTTCGTGCCGATCCGAACGATCAAATGCTTCGCTATCGCAGCGCATTTGCGCGAGGAACCGGCATGTGGTGGCCAATAAATGACACCTTTAATGCAAAAAATAATATCGGCACGCAGGATGTTGAAGCCTGGCTGAAGGCCTTTATTTGAATCTCAGGAGTAACAACCATGATGAAAATTTTAGTTTCTGCTTTGTTTATCTTAATTCTGCCCTTTTCCGTATTCGCCAAAACGGTTACCGCCACCGGCGATACGCTGGAACATGCTGAAAATAAAATTCGCCAGCTCACAAAACAACAAGGTGGGGAGACCTATAAAATAATCGAGGCGCGGATGGGAAATAAAGTGCATATAACGGCAAAAATCACCTCCTGAAAATATGAGGGGCGCCACGCCCCTCGCCTCTCCGGGAATAAGGGTGATTGAGAGGCCGGCGCTATTCCGACTTTATTCTGGCGCCTGTTTTTGCAGCCTGTCGACCCGAACGACGGGCGGCGTCATTTTGGTGTCCAGGCTACCGTTGGCGCTAACTTTCTTAACGCCCCCTGCTGTCGACACATCAAGGGGCTTACTGCCTGCAGGCTGTTCTGCGTTTACTCGCTCTCTTCGAGAGCATCCTGAATCGCGTCGGCTAATGACGCAACCTCCTGCGCCACGTTGCGCAGATCCATCTGGCTGCGGATCCCGGCATTGGCGGTTGATGAAGAGACGGCTGCTTTCGAGATTTCTAAGGCGGCCTGGACGGCAAGGAGTCGTTTCTTCTCCTCTGCGGTGGCAGCTGGACCAAAATATTCTTCTAACATCCTTTCATCCCTATAAGCGTTGGTGGAGCGCCATAATAGCACAGGAAGCGGGCAGTATTATACGCGCGGCAGGAAGTCGATCCCCTCCTCCATTAAAGATTGGCGGACCGCCGGTCTCGCCAGCACCCGCTGATACCAGGCAGCAATATTTTTATAATCCGTCAGGTCAATATCGAGGTTATAAACCGATCTCAGCCACTCCGCTTTCGCCCAGCCGACCAGCGCAAAGAGATAGCCATCGGCAATAGAGAAGCGTGCGCCGGTGATATACGTTTTATTTTCCAGCTGCTGGTCGAGCCACGCAAAACGAGAAAGTAATTTCTGCCGCGCAATATCGATATAGGCTCCGCCGCGTTCGGTATAAAAGAGTGGAATAAAAGCTTTATGAATTTCACTGTTGAAAAATACCAGCCACTCCTCAAGGCGATAGCGCTCGAGCGTCCCGCTGGCGGGAGCCAGTCCGGCTTCGGGGACTAAATCAGCGATATATTGAATAAGAGTGACGCCCTCGCGAAATATGTCACCGCGGGCGGTCTCTAATGCCGGGACATAGCCCAGCGGATTAATATCATAATAGTTTTTCCCGCCCCCGTAGGTATGCGTTTTGGTATCGACGCGAATAAGCTCAAAATCAAGACCGGCTTCACGTAAGGCAATATGGGGAGAAAGAGAACAGCTGCCCGGAGAATAATATAATTTCATGCAATAACATCCTCACCGTTTAAGTATATCGGGAGGTTAACAAAGTTAGTTGATACTTTAAAGAAGGCACATTATTGTAGTGTAGGTACATAAATTATACTGAGTATTAAAATGAAGGACGTTATCTCCGGCTGTTCCGTCGAAGTGGCCATGAATCTTATTGGCGGCCGCTGGCGTTTGCTTATTGTCTCGTTCCTGCTGGAGAAGCCGAAAAGGTTTAGCGACCTGCGTCGGGATATACCCGCCATCTCGCAGCGGATGCTCACCATGGATCTCAGGGCGTTAGAAGAGGCGGGCGTCGTGCAGCGTACCGTTTATCCCGAAGTGCCGGTTAAGGTGGTTTACAACCTGACGGAGGATGGGCTCAGGCTGGTTAAAGTTGTCGAAGTCGTTCAGGAGCTGGGGCAGTGGCTAAAGCAAAAGCAGGATCCCGCGGATAGCTGACGGGATCGTTTTCATCGCCGGCTCCCCTCCTCATCGATGAGAGGCGGCCGGCGCAGCGGTTCTGTCAAAGCAGCCGTTCCTCCCCCTGTCGCAGCGTCAGAACCTCAAAGCCGGCGGCGGTCACCGCGATGGTGTGCTCCCACTGCGCCGAGAGCTTCTTGTCGCGGGTCACCACCGTCCAGCCATCTTTCTTCAGCCTGGTTTTGCTGCCGCCCTGATTGACCATCGGCTCGATGGTAAAGACCATTCCCTCGCGCAAAACGGCCCCTTCGCCGGGTTTACCATAGTGCAGCACCTGCGGGTCCTCATGCATCTCTTTGCCCACGCCGTGACCGCAATACTCCCTGACGACGCTGTAGCCGTTTTTTTCCACATAGGATTGAATCGCATGGCCAATATCGCCCAGCGTAGCGCCGGGCTTCACGACCCGGATCCCCTGCCACATCGCTTCGTAGGTCGTTTTTACCAGCCGGCGGGCCAGCGGAGAAACGTCGCCGATCAGGTACATTTTGCTGGAGTCCGCAATCAGTCCGCCCTTCTCAAGGGTAATATCGACGTTAACAATCGACCCCGATTTGAGGTGCTCCGTCTCCTTCGGCATCCCGTGACACACGACCTCGTTGATGGAGGTATTCAGCACGTAGGGATAATCATATTGTCCCTTGCTGGCAGGGCGGGAATGCAGCTGGTTGACGATGAAATCCTCGGCGCGATTGTTAATCTCCATCGTGGTGACGCCCGGCTGGATAAACTCGTCCAGCATGTCGAAAACGGCGGCTAACAGCTGGCCGGCATGACGCTGCACAGCGAGCTCTTCGGCGGTTTTAATGGGAATGGATAGCATTAATCACCTCCAGCAGACGATCGGATCCTGACTTCAGCATCAACAGCTTAATCTGCTGATGGTTAAGCTCGGGGTAGAGCTCGCTCATCATGCCCACGCGGATCCAGTATTCGGCCTGGGCGTTCACCGACCGCGACAGGGCTCTGCTGGCATCGCGAATATCCTCATGCAGCAGATCTGAAATTTTTACGATTCCCATATATACATACCGTTATAAAACATATACGAATCGTATCGTTTTCCGCGCCTGAAGTCACGCGCTTCGATGCGCCCGTCTTCGTTACCGGCCGCTAACGGAGCGGTCATACAAAACATAAATGGGATAACTGTCACATTTTTAGTGTAGGGTACTGAAAATCGTATTGGCCGCCAGGATCGTCATCAAGTGAAAACCTCGCTCGCATTCCCGCTGCTCACCCTTTTTGTCGGGCTTCTCGTTAGCGCATTATTTAACTCACCGTCATCCCATCGCGGGCGCAGCCAGTGCCAGTGGTCCGATAGCGTAATGCTGACCTGCCTGAGCAAACGGCACGGCGCGGTCGGGCGCATAAATCCCCTGCTCAAGCGCAAACACTATACGACGATGAGCACGACCACCGCGCCCGCTGCGGGCCTTGCGGCCCGCTCTTAAGCGTTCCGGACTGAGGGACCCGCGAACGCCCCTGCGGCCTGGAGCGTTCACCTGCCCGGTCTTCACAGCATTTTATGCTGGGTTAAAAACTATCGCCCGGGAAGGTCGGCGCACCGCCCCTCCAGAAACAGCGCGTTTATTCCAGTAACAGGCTATTAACCGCTCAAATAGCAGAGTTAAATAAAACACGCCCCGGCGAAATGGACAAAACGCAGGCAAAAAAAAACCGCCAGTGAAATGGCGGTAAATAATGCTTGCATGGATAGATTGTGTTTTGCATTGTACGCAAAAAAAGAGTGCATCTCTCTTTACGCCTGTCGCACACCCTAGCACCCCCTACTTCAATGAAGCTTAAACCAACCTGGTTAAAGCTTCTCCACCAGCGTTTTTAGCTCCGCGATCAGGGGATCGCGGGCGGGCTCTGCGCCGTACGCCCAGGTCGACTGGCGCACAATCAGCGTGGTCGGCAGGAGTTCGCGAATGCGCAACTGCGGCGTCACCATCTGCTGAACCAGCAGCTCGACGGCCCTTTTACCCAGCAGATCGAAATTCTGCGCGACGGTGGTCAGCGGCGGCTGAAAATAGAGGCTATCGGCGGTATCGTCGTAGCCGGTCACCGAGATGGCGCTGCTGCCGGTACGGTTAAGCTGCGCCAGCGCGCTGAGTACCCCCAGCGCCATCTGATCGTTGGCCACCACAATCGCGCTGATCCGCGGCTGAAGATGCAGCAGTTCAAACGTCTTTTGCCAGCCGCTGGCCGCGCTCCAGTCGCCGAAGACCGTCACCTCCCTGCTGATGCCGAGACGGTGCAGCGCCTCGCGCCAGCTGCCGAGGCGCATGCGCGCCGAAACAGAGCTTTCCGGCCCCGCCAGCAGGCCAAATTCCCGATGCCCCGATTCCCACAGATGACGCACGCAGGCGCCGCAGCCGTCGCGATGATCGAAGCGCACGCAGGAAACCTCCGTTTCAGGAGAGACGTCGAGAAACAGGCAGGAGATATCGGGGTTCTCGGCGACCAGGCGCTCGGCGGTGCTGCTCTCCAGCGGCAGGCTCACGATGGCCCCGCGGATATGCTGGGCGCGAAACTCGTCCAGCCGCGCCTGCAGCGACGAATAGTCGGTCTGTTCCGGCATCGCGATCGACACCTCCAGCCGCTGCATACCGGCATGACGCTTCACCGCCGCGGCAATTTGCGATGGCGCATGCAGCGTCAACGAGGCGGTGATAAGCCCGATGGACGGCGCCGCCTTGCCGGCCAGCAGCTGGGCGGAACGGTTAGGCACATAGTGCAGCGCCTGCAGCGCGCGAATCACCTTATCGCGAGTGCGCTCAGAGACCAGGTGCGGATTATTCAGTACCCGGGAAACCGTCTGCTGAGAGACCCCGGCCTCTTTGGCCACATCATCTAAGGTTGCCGAACGCCGCTGCATGCTCATCTCCTGGCCGCCAAAATTGAGTCCGAATATGTTAAATGTCTTACGCTAACATTTTATGTCTAATTCACGACAAAAATCAGCGCTAATTCCGATGTTTCGTGATCGCCAATGGGTTTAATTTCCAACAATGTTGCGGCATAAGAAAAAATACCCGATAACACATCCATTCCTGTCTAGCGAATGACATTTATTCCACTTATCCGTTAGGTATGCGTATGCAACAACATGACTCAACCGCCGCCCGCTCGCCGCAGTTCCACGAAGTGCTGGCCCGTGAAGATTGGCAAAACCAGACCATTACCCACCTTAACCGCTTAGCGGCCCACCCAGCGTTTGCCAGCTGGCGAAGCATCGCCGATGCGCGCGATAACCTGCCCGGCGATCGCCGTCGTCTGCTGGACGGGCGGTGGCAGTTTTCCTACGCCCGCAGCCCGTTTGCCGTTGACGCCAGCTGGATCGACGGCGATCTGCCGGACAGCCGCAGCATCCCGGTTCCCGCAAACTGGCAAATGGAAGGCTACGACGCGCCGATTTACACCAACGTCCGCTATCCCATCGATACCACGCCGCCGCGGGTGCCGGAAGATAACCCGACGGGCTGCTATTCGCTGACCTTTAGCGTTGACCCGCAGTGGCTGGCGGAGGGCCAGACCCGGGCGATCTTCGACGGCGTTAACTCGGCCTTCCACCTGTGGTGCAACGGCGCATGGGTCGGCTACTCCCAGGATAGCCGTCTGCCTGCCGCTTTTGACCTCTCCCCCTACCTGAAGCCGGGCGATAACCGCCTGTGCGTGATGGTAATGCGCTGGAGCGCCGGAAGCTGGCTGGAAGATCAGGATATGTGGCGCATGAGCGGTATTTTTCGTTCGGTGTGGCTGCTCAACAAACCCCATCAGCACCTCAGCGACGTCCAGCTTACCCCGCGGCTGGACTCGCTTTGCCGCGACGGCGAGCTGGCGGTAGACCTGACCATTGCCGCGCCTGCCGGGGAACTTGAGGCGCTGATCGCCGAAGTCAGCCTGTGGCAAGGAGATAAACAGGTTGCCAGCATCCGCCAGCGTCCCGGCTCGCCGGCCATCGACGAACGTGGTAACTATGCCGAACGCGCCAGCTTAATCCTGGCGGTCGAGCGTCCGGCGCAGTGGAGCGCCGAAACGCCGCACTGCTACCGGGCGGTGGTCTCGCTGTGGCACGGCGATCGGCTGATTGAGGCTGAAGCCTGGGACATCGGTTTCCGCCGGGTCGAGATAAGCAACGGGCTTTTGCTGCTTAACGGCAAACCGCTGCTGATCCGCGGCGTTAACCGCCATGAGCACCATCATCAGCGCGGGCAGGTGGTGACCGAAGAGGATATGCTGCAGGATATCCTGCTGATGAAGCAGAACAACTTTAACGCCGTGCGCTGTTCGCACTATCCCAACGTCTCCCGCTGGTACGAACTCTGCAACCGCTACGGCCTGTACGTGGTCGATGAAGCCAATATCGAAACCCACGGCATGGTGCCGATGAACCGTCTTTCCGACGATCCGTCGTGGCTGCCGGCATTTAGCGCCCGCGTGACGCGCATGGTGCAAAGCAACCGCAACCATCCGTCGATTATTATCTGGTCGCTGGGCAATGAATCCGGCGGCGGCGACAACCATCAAGCCCTCTACCACTGGCTCAAACGCAACGATCCGTCGCGGCCGGTGCAGTACGAGGGCGGCGGAGCGGATAGCAGCGCCACCGATATTATCTGTCCGATGTACGCCCGCGTTGAGCGCGACCAGCTTATTCCGGCGGTGCCGAAATGGGGCATTAAAAAGTGGATCGGCCTGCCGGGCGAGCAGCGCCCGCTGATCCTCTGCGAATACGCGCACGCGATGGGCAACAGCCTGGGCAACTTCGCCGACTACTGGCAGGCGTTCCGCGAGCATCCGCGCCTGCAGGGCGGTTTTATCTGGGACTGGGCGGATCAGGCGATTAGCAAAACCTTCGACGACGGCAGCACCGGCTGGGCCTACGGCGGCGATTTTGGCGATAAGCCCAACGACCGTCAGTTCTGCATGAACGGGCTGGTTTTCCCCGATCGCCGCCCGCACCCGTCGCTTATTGAAGCCAAACACGCCCAGCAGTTCTTCCAGTTCGCGCTGCTGGCGCAGTCGCCGCTGCGGGTCAGCGTAAATAGTGAATACCTGTTCCGCGCGACCACCAATGAAGTGCTGCGCTGGCAGGTTCAGTCAGCGGGCGAAACTTGCGCCAGCGGCAGCGCCCCCCTCGAGCTCACGCCGCAAGGTCAGGCGGAACTTACGCTGTGCGATGTCCTGACCCTGCCTGCGGGAGCAAAAGAGGTGTGGCTGCTGCTGGAGGTGGTGCAGCCGCAGGCTACCGCCTGGTCGCCGGCCGAACACCGCGTTGCCTGGCAGCAGTTTGCCCTCGCCGCCCCGCTGGCGCTCGCCAAACCTGAGCCAGCCGGCTGCGCGCCGACGCTGGAGATCGATGAGTCGAACTATGTCGTCAGCCTGGGATCGCAGCAGTGGACCGTCGATCGTCATAGCGGGCTGCTCAGCCAGTGGCGCGCGGATGGCGTGGAGCAGCTGCTCACCCCGCTGCGCGACCAGTTCGTTCGCGCCCCGCTGGATAACGATATCGGCATCAGCGAAGTGGAACGCATCGATCCTAACGCCTGGGTTGAGCGCTGGAAAAGCGCCGGGCTGTACGACCTTGAAGCGCGCTGCGTTCACTGCGAAGCCCAGCGTCTGGCCCATGAGGTGGTCATCGACAGCCGCTGGCACTATCTGCGCGGCGATGAAGCGGTTATCGTCAGCCGCTGGCGCATGACCTTCGATAGCGCAGGCCGTTTACATCTGGCGGTTGAAGGCGAGCGCGCCGGCACCCTGCCGCCGCTGCCGCGAGTGGGCCTCCATTTCCAGGTCGCCGATCAGCAGCAGCCGGTCTCGTGGCTCGGCTACGGCCCCCATGAAAACTACCCGGATCGCCGGAGCAGCGCGGAGTTCTCCCGCTGGCAGGCTGCCCCTTGAGGAGATGAGCACCCCGTATATCTTCCCTACCGAGAACGGCCTGCGCTGCGATAGCACGGCGCTGGACTGGGGACGGTGGCACGTTACGGGCCACTTCCACTTCTCGGTGCAGCCCTACGGCACCGCGCAGCTGATGGCGACGGATCACTGGCACCGGATGCGTCCGGAGCGCGGCGTCTGGATCACCCTCGACGGCCAGCATATGGGCGTCGGCGGCGATGACTCCTGGACCCCGAGCGTCCTGCCGCAGTGGCTGCTGCAGGAGACGCGCTGGAGGTACCAGATAAGCATGCATTTCCAATAATAAATCCTGAATAATCGGGCCGCGCCGCGGGTGATTCAGCAGGCGAATCGCCCGTCGGCCGCCTGGAGCACGATCGGTATAACGGGGCGTCACGCCCCCAACCCTACAGGCATAATAAAAATGGAACCTCTCTATGAAATTTTCTGAGCTTGCGCCGCGAGAACGACATAACTTTATCTATTTCATGCTGTTCTTTTTCTTCTATTACTTCATTATGTCGGCCTATTTTCCCTTTTTTCCGGTGTGGCTGGCGGACGTTAACCATTTAACTAAAACGGAAACCGGGATCGTCTTCTCCTCAATTTCGCTGTTCGCCATTATCTGCCAACCGATATTTGGCCTGATCTCCGACAAGCTCGGGCTGCGTAAGCACCTGCTGTGGACGATCGTGGTGTTATTAATTCTGTTCGCCCCGTTCTTTATATTCGTTTTTTCCCCGCTGCTGCAGATGAATATTATCGTCGGGGCGCTGGCGGGCGGCATCTATCTGGGGATCGTCTTTTCCAGCGGCTCCGGCGCGGTCGAGGCCTATATCGAACGCGTCAGCCGCGCCAACCGCTTTGAGTACGGCAAGGTGCGCGTCGCCGGCTGCGTCGGCTGGGCGATCTGCGCGTCGATTACCGGGATCCTGTTTGGCATCGACCCGAATATTACCTTCTGGATTGCCTCCGGTTTCGCGCTGGTGCTAGGGGGTCTGCTGTGGTTTTCGCAGCCGGAAAGCAGCAATAGCGCCCAGGTGATGGACGCGCTGGGCGCCAACCACCAGGCCTTCTCGCTGCGCGTTGCCGCTGAGCTGCTGCGCATGCCGCGATTCTGGGGATTCATCATCTACGTGGTCGGCGTTGCCAGCGTTTATGACGTTTTCGATCAGCAGTTTGCTAACTTCTTTAAAGGCTTCTTTTCCAGCCCGCAGCGCGGAACCGAAGTCTTTGGTTTTGTCACCACCGGCGGCGAGCTGCTTAATGCGCTGGTCATGTTCTGCGCTCCGGCAATTGTTAATCGCATCGGGGCGAAAAATGCGCTGCTGACCGCGGGGATAATTATGTCGGTGCGCATTCTCGGCTCCTCGTTTGCCACCAGCGCGGTCGAAGTGGTGATATTAAAAATGCTGCATATGTTTGAAGTTCCGTTCCTGCTGGTCGGCACCTTCAAATATATCTCTTCCGCTTTTAACCCGAAGCTCTCCGCCACCCTGTTCCTGATCGGTTTTAACTTATCGAAACAGCTCTCCGGCGTGGTGCTGTCGGCGTGGGTAGGACGCATGTACGACACCGTAGGCTTCCATCAGGCCTATCTGATCCTCGGGTCGATTACGCTGTGCTTTACGCTTATTTCGCTGTTTACCCTCAAAGGCAGCAAAACGCTGCTGCCAGCCCCGGGATATCACAACGCTGCCTGAGGCATCAAGCCCGTCGCCTGCGGCGGGCTTTTAGCGCCTGATCCGGGTCTCACCGCCGCTGTTTTCCAGCTCGTAAATTTGGCTCTCCGCCAGCGAAGAGATGAGCTCGGTCAGCTCCGCCGAGTGGCTGGTCAGCCAGATTTGGCTATAGCGCGATGCTTCGACAATCAGCCGCGCCAGCGCCGGAAACATCTGCCGGTGCAGGCTGTTTTCCGGCTCGTTGATCGCCAGAAACGCCGGCGGCCTTGGGCTCAGCAGCGCCACCGCCAGGCACAGGAAGCGCAGAGTGCCATCAGACATTTCCGCCGCCAGCAGCGGCCGGTAGATGCCCTCGCGGCGCATCTTAATCGAAAAGCGCGAATTTTCATTTTCACAGAAGAAGCGGCACTCCGGAAAGGCGCTCGCGAGAATTTCGTGCAGCAGCTCCACGGCGCCAATTTCGACAATGGTCTGAAACGCGGCGGCCAGGTTGTGCCCGTCGCTATCCAGCACCGGCGATCGGTAGCCTACCGCCGGATGGCGCAGCGCGGAGCGGCGGCCGATATTGAATTCGTGATAGAAGCGCCACTGGCGCATGGTCTCCCGGACCCGGGATATTTCCGGGAAGCGGTGCGGTTCGCCAAGCTGGCCGAAGATCGATTCATTCTCGTAAATGGCTTCGGTGAAAGTGTTTTTCTCGCCGTTAACGTCAATCAGGAACGCCGCCTGATTTTTACGCTGCAGCACTCTGGCCGAGGGGCGGCGGGAGAAACCGGCCAGCCAGATGGACTCCTCTTTGACAATCGGATCGAGCATAAACTGGGTGGGATACGGCAGCTTTTCCGGAAATCCAACCTGCAGCTCGTAGTCGAACTGTTCCGTCAGGCAGGAGATCTGCAGCCGCTTCGGCTGGCGGGCGGTGGGCGCGCTCTTCCCGGACCACATGATATTTTCCAGACCGCCTTCGTCGCTGATATAGCTGGAAAATTTACCGTCCGCGGAGGCGCTGAGCAGGTGGATGGCCTTGTAGATATTGGACTTGCCGCAGCCGTTCGGCCCGAAGACGATATTCAGCGCCCCTAGTTCCAGCTCGATATCCCTCACCGACCTGAAATTTTGTATGCGGAGATGGTGGATCATGATGCTCCCTAAGATCGCGAAATCATATGCCGCCACGGGAAAGACGCCGCCTGAGCGGACGGCTTAGCATAGCGATTTCTTCATCCCTCGGGTCAGCGCAACGCGCGTTAGCTTATCCGTATCGTCGTGAGAATCGCTAAACACGCCAAAAAAGTAACGCTCATTATCGATAGTCTGCGAGACGATCCGATAGCTCAGCGGCTGTCCGGATTTCGCGCCATATTGCGCGGCGGTGACGGAAAGCTCCGTCGCGGTATCGGCGACGCTGACCAGCAGGCCATCCGCCTTCCCCCCCACCAGCATGACCTTAATTAGCGGGTCCACCATGTTCCTCCCGGATTGCAGCCAATGATTAACGTTCGATAGCCGACGGCTGGTAGCAATAACGCTACCTTAAGTACATTCTTATAGTTCATCCCGACCCGAAATAAAAAAACTCTTTCTTATACTGAGCTAAGCATTGATTATTACGACTAAAAGCTGACGAATGATGAAGGAAAAAAGGGTAATTGTGAATCTTCCCCCCCTCAGTTTCGCATTATTTGCCGGTGCGAGCGGCGGCGGCCCGGAGGGGCTGCTAACCGCCTTCCTGCGCCGCCGCGGGACCAGACTTCGCGCCTCGACTGCCGGGAGAGCGGGCTTAACGAGGCCCCGCCCGGCGATATACGTGATCCCTAATAAGCGTCGATTAATATCGCTTCATTGTCTTGATCGGCGTTCTTTCTGACCAGTCCGGCCGCTCACCAGCCATAATCGCGCGCTGTTGCGATGGCGTCACCGATTGGGTTATTTCAGGCATTGGCTTATAAACAGGCTTTGTCGGCGGAGCGATCGCAATATCAGAACTACAACCAGATAGCAGGAAAATCGTCAGTGCAGATATATTAAACTTAATCATTTTCAACCCTTCCATTGGGATAAAATCTTACAGATGTACTGTGGTGCCGGGTGCCTCCCGGTGAGCCTTTGCCTGACCGACTATGACCCGCGTTATCATCAGACTGGCTATATCTTCTGCGACATGACCTGGTCAGTACGCCCCGCCGCACAGGGGGATTCACCACCGGGTCAAATTATCCAGTAGATAATAATTTCGTCAATCTATTTCATGGGACTATGGCATAAGAAACGCGCCGTAGCGGATTGAAATGATAGCGATTTTTAGCCGTCATACACTGGGCGCCCTGGTCACCGGCAGGTCAATCCACTCAGCGGGAAACGCAGAAAAAAGTGTGACATTGATCAAAAACAAAAAATCATTGTGGCAAAGGTGTATTTGTATTACATCCGCTTCCGAACTACGGACCTGATTGTTAAGCGGATTTTTTATACCCAGACATTAAGAGGAGAAATAACCATGATCACTTATGATCGTAATCGTAATCCTATTACCAATGGCAGTTGGGTTATGATTAATGGGACTCGTAGAACAGGTAAGATCGTTGCCATACATTCTAATGGCTTAACTCCAGCCCAGTTGCGCCGCGGTAAAACCGTCGAAGTGCAAGGCTGTGAAGGTCAGTTTGAACCCGTTGAACTGATTCGCCTCAGCTAGGGGAGCGAAGTTTATATCCTCACCCCTTAATTCAACTGCGTGGCCATGACCAGCGCGTCACTCATTGTCGCCCTGTCGCGCCACTCTGAATATGGCAAGTATTTTGCAAAATCACCTCTTACTTATACGCAAATGGCAGGAGGTGATGATGTTTCGGAAAATTTCCCCGTGCGAACAAGGGCTAATGACGTTGCTGAAACTGGGGCGACTATGTTGGTGCGACCCGCTTAGCCCCCCGCCGCCGGCATATGCAAACAACAGCAGTTACTTTCGGTATGTGGGACTACATCCTAAGCGAATAGATATCGATGAGCAGACGCTGCTCCGCTGGGCGGAAAACGCCGAGTTATACGAATATATGAAAGAAAAACTCAACGCCCCACCCGCAGAGAAATGGGGCTAGAGTCCGGTTTTTCGCCCTCCGGAGAAGATTGCTCCGTACGTCCTTTAAGCCAGAGTATGGCCACGGGGTTTGGCGTGATGAATTGACTTACTGCGTCCCCTTGACGATCTGCGAACGGATCCAGGTGCACATCATTGCACCTTAACGGTGCAATGATGGAAGGTTGAAGGATTCCTAACGGCCCTGGACACTCAACCCGCGATTCGCCAGCATTGGCTCAATCTGCGGATCGTGTCCGCGCCACTGACGATAAAGTTCAGCTAAATCAGCGCTGTTGCCGCGTGACAGAATGGCCTCGCGGAAGCGCTGACCGTTTTCGCGGGTCAGGCCGCCCTGCTCAACAAACCACTGATAGCCATCGTCCGCCAGCATCTGCGTCCACAGATAGGCGTAATAACCCGCGGCGTAGCCGCCGCCGAAAATATGCGAAAAATAGCTGCTGCGATAGCGCGGCGGTACGGCGGCCAGATCGCACTTCTCCGCACGCAGGGCCGCGGCTTCAAAGGCATCAACATCCTGCGGGACGTCCGCCGACGACAGGCTATGCCAGTGCATATCCAGCATCGCCGCCGCCAGCAGCTCGCTCATGTCGTAGCCTTTGTTAAACTGCGCCGCCCGGTACATGCTCTCACGTAGCGCATCGGGCATCGCTTCTCCGGTTTGGTAATGGCGCGCGTAGTGGGCAAATACCTGCGGCTCGCTGGCCCAGTGCTCAAAGATTTGCGACGGGAACTCGACAAAATCACGCGGGGTATTGGTTCCCGACAGGCTGGCATAGCGCTGGCTGGCGAACAGCCCGTGCAGCGCGTGGCCGAATTCGTGGAATAAGGTGATGGTTTCATCCCACGACAGGAGCGCGCTGCGGCCCGTGCCGGGCTTTTGATAGTTACAGACGTTGTAGATAACCCGCTGCTGCATCAGCTCCGTGGATTGCTCAACGAAAACATCCATCCACGCGCCGCCGCTTTTTGACTCTCGCGCGTAGTAGTCGCCGTAAAATAGCGCCATACCGGCGCCGTTAGCGTCGAAAATTTCCCACACTCGCACGTCCGGATGATAGAGCGGAATGTCGAAACGTTCGACGAAGCGCAGGCCAAACAGCTGTGATGCGGTCCAGAATACGCCGTCCAGCAGCACGCGTTCGAGGGCAAAATAGGGTTTTAGCTGCGCCTCATCGATAGCGAACCTGGCGCGCCGCACCTGCTCCGCATAGTAGGGCCAGTCCCAGGCGGCGGCGGTGAAGCCCTCGCCTTCGTCATCAATAACCTGCTGAATATCCGCCAGTTCCTGTTCCGCCCTCGCGCGCGCGGCCGGAGCAATGCGGCGCATAAACTCGAAGGCCTGCGCCGGCGCCCCCGCCATCTGATCGGCCATCGACCAGCTGGCGTAGTCAGCGGCACCCAGCAGCTCCGCTTTCTGCGCGCGGATCGCCACCAGCTGCAGCAGCAGCTCGCGGGTATCGTTATCATTCCCCTTCTGATTACGCGTCCAGCCTGCGGCGAAGAGGTTTTCGCGGGTCTGGCGATCGCGCAGAGACAGCAGCGCCGGCTGCTGGGTGGTGTTGAGCAGCGGCAGCAGCCAGCGATCGCTGAGGCCCTTTTCAGCCGCCGCTTTTGCGGCCTCGCTAATCTCCTCCGCGCTGAGCCCGTCCAACTGGTGCAGATAATCAAGCACCAGGCCGCCGGATTTTGCCGCGCTCAGGAGCCGCTGCTGAAACTGGCTCTGTAGCGCCGCGGCCCGGGTATTCAGCCCCCGCAGCAGCGATTTCTGCTCCTCCGCCAGCCGCGCGCCCGCCAGCAGAAACCGCTGCCAGGTCACCTCAAGCAGGCGCCGGGATTCCGCATCAATGTGCAGATTGTCGCGATCTTCCCACACGCGCTGCACGCGTTCAAACAGCGCCGTATTAAGCCAGATATCGTTGCCCGCCTGCGCCAGCTCGGCGGAGAACTGCTCATCAAGTTGCTGCAGAAGCGGATTGGTATGCGCCCCGGCCATCGCAAAAAAGACCCGGGTCACGCGTGACAGCAGCCGTCCGCTCAGCTCCAGCGCCACCACGGTATTGGCAAAATCCGCCGGCGCCGGATTATTCACGATCGCGGCAATCTCTTCGCGCTGGCGTCGCATCCCTTCATCGAAGGCCGGACGGTAGTGCTCATCCTTAATCAGATCGAAACGCGGCGCCTGATAGGGCAGCAGGCTGATGCTTAAAAAGGGGTTATTTTCCAACATAATTATCTCCAGGCAGCGGGCATCAGGTTAGAGTAGGCAACTCATTGATTGACCGCAATCATTTCTCGAAGCGCCGCCTCGTTGTTGAACGCCGCTAACCGCAACGGGGGCGGTGATTTCCGTTACCGGTCCTCGTTAACGCATGCTATGGTATAACGACACAAAAGCGTTGAGGAACAGTAAGATGATTATCCTGGTTACCGGAGCAACGGCAGGTTTTGGTGAAAGCATCACCCGCCGCTTTGTCGCAAATGGTCATAAAGTGATCGCCACCGGACGTCGCGAAGAGCGTCTGCAAACGCTGAAAGACGAGCTTGGCGACGGCGTTTACCCCGTGCAGCTCGACGTGCGTAATCGCGCGGCCATCGAAGAGATGATTGCCGGTCTGCCCGCGGAATGGCGGGCCATCGACGTGCTGGTCAATAACGCCGGTCTGGCGCTGGGGCTGGAGCCTGCGCACAAGGCCAGCGTTGAGGACTGGGAAAACATGATCGATACCAACAACAAAGGGCTGGTCTATATGACCCGCGCCGTGCTGCCGGGAATGGTTGAGCGCAACCGCGGGCATATTATCAATATCGGCTCAACCGCCGGCAGCTGGCCCTACGCGGGCGGTAACGTCTACGGCGCGACCAAGGCCTTCGTGCGTCAGTTTAGCCTCAACCTGCGTACCGACCTGCACGGCACGGCAATTCGCGTCACCGATATCGAGCCCGGGCTGGTAGGCGGTACCGAGTTTTCCAACGTCCGCTTTAAAGGCGACGACGCCAAAGCCGGTAAAGCCTATGAAAATACCCAGGCGCTGACCCCGGATGACGTGACGGAAGCCGTGTGGTGGGTCGCCAACCTGCCCCGGCACGTCAATATCAACACCCTGGAAATGATGCCGGTCAGCCAAAGCTTCGCGGGCCTCAGCGTGCACCGCCAGGGATAATCCCGCTGCCCGGCCTGCGGGCCGGGTATGGGCGCAAAGGCAAAAAACGCGTAAAATAGCGCACATAATCCATTAAAAAGTAATCATCAATGGCCGCAGAATCACAGACTCAATCCTACACAGCCTGTTAATCAGCAAATTTATCGGATCCTTCGCCGGGATATCGTCCATTGTCTGATTCCACCCGGCACGCCGCTGTCTGAAAAGGAAGTCTCCGTGCGTTTTGACGTTTCCCGTCAGCCGGTGCGCGAGGCGTTTATTAAGCTGGCGGAAAATGGCCTGATCCAAATTCGCCCCCAGCGCGGCAGCTACGTGAATAAAATCTCCCTTTCTCAGGTCCGCAACGGCTGCTTCGTGCGCCAGGCCATCGAGTGCGCGGTAGTGCGCCGGGCCGCAGGAATGATCAACAGCGAGCAAATTTATCAGCTTGAGCAAAATCTTAATCAGCAGCACACGGCGGTTGAGCGCCAGCAGATTAATGATTTCTTCCTGCTGGACGACGAGTTTCATCAGAAGCTGTCGATTATTGCCGACTGTCAGCTTGCCTGGGACACCGTGGAGAATATTAAGGCGACGATTGACCGGGTGCGCTATATGAGCCTCGATCACATTAGTTCGCCGGAAATGCTGCTGCGTCAGCATCACCAAATTTTTCAGGCGCTGGAAAATCGCGATGCCGACGCGGTAGACGCGGCGATGAATCTACATCTGCATGAAATTAGCGAGTCGGTATTATTAATTCGCCAGGAAAACAGCGACTGGTTTAGCGAAGAGTAGTTGAGCTGGCGGCAGGCGCTCTCTCCTGCCGCTACAGGGACAGAACGGTGCCGCTATCGAACCACCAGCACCGGTATTTTAGCGTAGCGTAAAATAGACTCGGCGTTAGAGCCCAGCAGATGGGTGGATATACCCGGCTTACGCGAGCCGACAACAATGACGTCATACTCATCGCTATTGCCGATCGCTAATATTTCATCGCGCACGTTGCCAAACACGACCCGAGTATGAAGACGCTCTGGCGGAATTGAAAACAGCCGCGACAGGGCCTTCATTTTCTTCTCAGACTCCTCTTGCATAAAAGCTTCGAATTTACGAATATCGGCCGCAAAGCCGCGCAGAATAGAGCGCTCGCTGTTTTGCAGGACGTTTAACAACGTAATTTCGCCGTTTTCCGCTGAGGCTAAAAATTCCGCGTGACGTACGGCCTTATCGCTTAAATCCATTTCAAAAACGTCTACAGGCAATAAAATTTTTTTGTACATACCCCGCTCTCCTTTTTCCCGAGGAAGTGTATTTTCAGAGGACTCACTATGCCATAAACATTCTAAATGGAGAACAAACAACCAGCCGAATAAATATCTAAGCGATGAAAATAAAAACAAATTATATTTATTTAGCTGTGGAAAACTATAGTTATGTATATTCCATGGCGCCGATCATGTTTAATGCACAAAGAGTGAAAATCGGCGGAATGAAGTACGGGTAAGACGCGGCGGCGAGGGCTATTTCCCGTCGCCGCGTTAATGCCGCCGGAGCCGGCGGCATGAAAGAGCGGTTACTGCGCCAGCGCCCAGGCCGCAACGGTCGCTTTCGCCCCCTGACGCTGCAGCGAAAGATAGGCCTGAGTCACCGCGTCGTCAAAGCGCGCGTCCTGCGCCAGGCTGGCGCCGAAAATCGCCTCGATGCCAAGCAGCGCGTTCACCCGCGCTTCGCCATCGGCGCTCTCGCGCACGGCCTGCTGGATCGTCGGCAGCAGCGGATCGCTGATCTCTATCGCCTGCCCCTGGTCATCGACGCCGCCGACGTAGCGCATCCATCCGGCTACGCCCAGCGCCAACAGACTAAAATCACCGCCCTGCGCCAGATGCCAGCGTACCGAATCCAGCATCCTCTGCGGCAGCTTCTGGCTGCCGTCCATCGCAATCTGCCACGTCCGGTGCTGAAGCGCCGGATTGCTATAGCGGTCGATCAGCAGCCCGGCGTAGCGAGCCAGGTCAACGCCCTGCACTTTCAGCGTCGGGGCCTGCTCTTCCAGCATCAGGGTGCGTGCTGCCAGACGATAGTTTGGATCCTGCATACAGTCGTTAATGTGCTGATAGCCGGCCAGGTAGCCGAGGTACGCGAGGAAAGAGTGGCTGCCGTTGAGCATACGCAGCTTCATCTCTTCAAACGGCACAACGTCCGTCACCAGCTCCGCGCCGGCCTTTTCCCATTCCGGACGCCCGGCGACGAAGTTATCCTCAATGACCCACTGACGGAACGGCTCGCAGGCGACGCCGGCCGGATCGCGCACGCCGGTCAGCTGTTCGATTTTATCCAGGGTCGCGGGGGTTACCGCCGGAACAATACGATCGACCATCGTTGACGGGAAGGTCACGTTATCGGTGATCCAGTCGGCCAGCTCGCCATCAATCGCCCGCGCCAGGGCGCAGACGACGTTGCGCAATACGTGGCCGTTTTCCGGCATATTGTCGCAGGACATCACGCTAAATGCCGGTAAACCGGCGGCTTTACGCCGCGCCAGCGCTTCAACAATAACCCCGGGCGCAGACTTCGGCTGATGCCGGTTTTGTATATCGGCGACAATCAGCGGATGATCCAGCTGCAGCTCGCCGCTGGCCGGCGAATGACAGTAGCCCTTTTCCGTGATGGTCAGTGAAACAATCGCCACCTGCGGCTCACACATTTTTGCCAGCACGCTTTCCAGACCCTCGACCTGCGCGTGCATCGCCTGCTTAACGACGCCAACCACCCGAGCGGTCCAGGCATCAGCCGACATTTCGGCGACGGTATACAGCAGGTCCTGCTGCTGCAAATCGGCAATTTGCTGTTCGCCGCCAATCAGGTTTACTTCGGTGTATCCCCAGTCGCTGCCGTGTTCCGCGGCCAGAATATCGGCATAGACCGCCTGGTGCGCGCGGTGAAAGGCGCCGAAACCGAGGTGCACGATACGGGAAATCAGTTTTGTACGATCGTAGTCAGGAAGTGCAGCCTTTGCCGCCAAGAGCTTGTTTTGCATTATATAACCTACTTATAAATGAAATCAGGACTGTCTCAGAGTAACGCCTGTATGGTTGTATGTTTTGATTTGAATTAAGTTTTGCAGTATTGGTATGACATCATTTTAAAGTTATGTACCACGCGGAGAGGTTTTGGCGGCCTTGACGCCGCCAGGGATTGTTAGTGTTTTTGCCACTGCTGATATTCACGCTTGAGCCGCTGTGGTGCAGTTTCTGGCATCATAAGTAAGCCAATTATTGAGATAACACCCAAAACAATGACGTAGGTTGCAAGTCCGTAATAATGGCCACCTGTAACTTGCAGAATCTTCACCGCCACCAGGCCAAGGATCCCGCTACCAATAAGAGATCCCATCTGCCAAATCAATGCAATACCGCTACAACGAATATGGGTCGGGAACAGTTCAGGGAAATATGATGCCTGAGGGGCATAACACATACTGTGCCCTATGCTCAGAACCACAATCATCACTAACTGAGTAAGCCAGAAACTATCCTGATTAATAGCGAGGAAGAATGGCACAATAATAATAACTTGAATCAGCGCCCCAATAATATAAACTGGTTTGCGCCCGATTTTATCACATAGCGATCCCATCAGCGGTATTGCAATAATTTCTATTATTACAGCAACAATCATTGCTTCCATTAAAATATTAGCATCAAGATTATTTGCCTTACCATAGGCCAAAACAATGACCGTAAACATCGCAAATGTACACGCTTCGATCAATTTTGCGCACACCCCCTTTACAACAATTCCGGGGAAATCACGAATGACTTCAACTAATGGGCGAGACTCTTCAGCCTTGGCCTCCCGAATTTGAGCGAACACTGGCGATTCATCAATTTTTAAACGAATAAACAACCCTACAATAACCAATAGCAGACTTAACAGGAACGGTATACGCCATCCGTAGTCCATCATCGCCTCTGAGGAGAGCGTGGCATTTAACAAAGCAAACAGCGCTAATGGAAGCAGAAAACCAACTGGTGCACCGATTTGCACCCAACTGGAGAAGAATCCCCGATGCTTTGGTTCAGAATATTCAGCTGTCATCAATACCGCTCCGGCCTGCTCACCGCCAACACCAAAGCCTTGTAACACGCGAATGAAGATAAGCAATGCTGGAGCCCAAATACCAATTTTTTCATACGTCGGTAACAGCCCAATACAAAACGTACCTAACCCTACAATTAATATAGTAATCACCAGCGCTTTTTTACGGCCAACCTTATCGCCGATATGACCAAAAACAATTCCACCTAGTGGCCGCGCTAAGAAACCAACTGCATATGTTGCAAACGCCGCAAGAGTACTAATTAAAGGATCGTCACTTGGGAAAAACAGATGCCCAAAAAAGAGTACCGCTGCCGTCCCATATGCAAAAAAATCATAATATTCAGCAGCGGTCCCAATTGCAGATGCACTGGCTACTCGGCGAATAATAGCTTTATTACCTGCACCACTTTTAACTTCGACTGAACTAACCATAGGGTTTTTTTACCTTTTATAGGGTATTGGGTTAATCAACATCTTTCGTGCGTACACATTATGCTTACCCGTTTCCCAAGTTCGGAATAGCGCTTGTACTCCCGGAAGCCAAAGTTCGGTAGCCACAGGACAAATTAGCCTTAGGCGAAGTACGTTCTACAACCGGGAGGCCATGGTTAATATCAATCATCACTTTTCAGATATAAAACCAGAAAATAATAGCGCCGAACTATAGGCTGTTATTTAAATATACTGACCGGATTTCTGTTCTTCATGCAACAGGACAGTATCAGCCGCATCGTTAGCCAGGCTCAGGTCGCGGTCGCGCACTTCCGGCATCAGGAGTGCGGCAAGCAGGCCGATAACCGAATAGCTCACCAGCATCACCACGATGGGCAGCCACGAGTCGGTCATATTACAGAAAATACCCGCCAGCACCGGGCCGAAACCAACGGCAACCAGTCCCCCCATCTCTTTGGAGATAGCCATTCTGGTGAAGCGATTACGCGATCCAAACAGCTCGGCCATCGTAATATTTTCGAGGGCAAACAGCCCCAGCACCGCCACGTTATGGATCACAATCAACGAGGCCATAATGGTGCTCACGCTGTGGCTCTTATCCATGATAATCGCCAGCATCGGATAGGCTAAAATAATCGCGGAGATATTCACGATAATATAGGGAATGCGCCGCCCTACCTTATCTGACAGCCAGCCCAGCAGCGGAATCGTGATAAAACCAATCACCGAGCTGATCATTAAAGCGTCTGTTGGGATCGCTTTATCAAACAGCAGGGTTTGCACCAGATAGCCCGCCAGAAAGGTTTGAATCAGCCCCGAGTTGCCCGCCTGACAGAAGCGCAGGCCCGTCGCCAGCCAGAACGATTTACTCTTCAGCATCGCGCCGAAGGTACTCTCCTGGATGCGGGCGGCGCTCTGCAGGCTGCCGCCCTCGGCGACTTTTTCGAATACCGGGCTTTCTTTGAGGTTCAGACGCAGCCAGATGGCGAAGACCATCACCACCGCGCTGGCGAGGAACGGTATACGCCAGCCCCACGCTACCAGCTGCTCGCGGTCGAGCAGGAAGAACATCACCGCCCAGATAGCCGTGGCGCTAAGGGTGCCGCAGTTGGTCCCCATCGCCACCAGCGAGGAGATAATCCCACGCTTACCCTTCGGCGCATACTCCGCCAGCATCGTACCGGCTCCGGAAATTTCCGCCCCGGCCCCCAGCCCCTGAATTACGCGCAGGGTGACCAGCAGCACCGGCGCCAGGATCCCCACCTGGGCATAGGTCGGCAAAACGCCGATTAGCGTTGTACAAATGCCCATCATGGTGATCGTAATAAACAGCACTTTCTTGCGGCCGATGCTATCGCCCATTTTGCCGAAAATAAACGCCCCGACGATGCGGGCAATATATCCTGCACCGTAGGTCCCCATCGCTAAAATCAGCGCCATCGCCGCGGACTGCTCGGGGAAGAATATTTCATGGAATACCAGCGCGGCGCCTAAAGAGTAAAGCTGGAAGTCCATAAACTCCAGGGCCGTACCTAACCAGCCGGATACAGCCGCGCGGATGAGATCGGTGGTTGTTCTCTCATTCTTTACTGTCGTCATCTTTATAATCTCTAATTGTGTAGGATATAGAGTCTGGCGTTATATTGAGTGTCAGAAGGTTAATAAAACCTTACAGCAGCTCTTCCTGTCATTTTCAAATAGCTCAATGGCCTCAGCGACCTGTTGATAGCCAAAAGCGTGGGTAATTAACATTTCCGGATTAATAAGCCCCTGCTCCAGCCATTGCAGAACCACCGGGAATTTATTGGCGTTCAGCCGCGAGGAAAATATCGACAGCTCTTTACCGGTAATACCCTGCTGCGCCACCTGGGATGGTTCGGTGGAGAAGCCCATCAGGACAATTCTGGCCGCCGGCGACGCCAGCGTCACCGCTTCCTGGAGAATTGTCGGGTGGCAGGCGGCATCGATAATCAGCGTTGGCTTGACCTGCAACACCTCGGCTAATGACGCCTCGCCGTTATTGATCGTGCGGTCCGCGCCGTTGCGTTTTGCCATCTGCAAACGTTCTTCGATGCGGTCAACCACAATGACCTGACCGACTTTGTACACCTGCTTGAGAACCTGGATGGTGGTTAAGCCCATCGGCCCGGCGCCGTAAACCAGCGCCACGTCCTGCGCGGTCGGCGTCACCTGCCCGGTCACGTTGGCGGCGATCGTAAAGGGTTCAACCATCACCGCATGCCTGTCCGGAATGCTGTCCGGCACCCGCCAGGCGTTTTTCGCCGGCACCACCGCATACTCGCTGAAACCGCCGTCCCGGTGTACGCCGAGAACCACCAACGAGGTGCAGACGTTCGGTTTGCCCACCGAGCAGGGATAGCAGTGTCCGCAGCTGATAACCGGATCCACGCACACCCGCTGACCTATAGCTTTATCCGTCACCTCGGCGCCAACGGCATCGATAATGCCGAAAAACTCATGGCCGATAACGCGCGGGTATTTTGCAAAGGGGTTGTGGCCGCGATAGATATGGCTATCCGAACCGCATATTCCCGCCAGCTGCACCTTGACCCGAACTTCTCCCGCGGCAGGCTGTGGCAGCGCGCGCTCTTCAATCACCAGCTCGTTGGGCTGGCGGATAACGATACTTTTCATTTTATTCTCCTTACCAGTTCCACAAGGTGCCGTCTTCTAATCGGGCAACCGGCAGGCAGGCCGGATCGTAGGGATATTTCGCCGCCAGCTTCTCGTCAAACTCAATGCCCAGCCCCGGCTTTTCCCCTGGGTGCATATAGCCATTATCGAACGTCCAGCTATGAGGGAAAACCTCGAGCATCTGCTCGGAGTAGCCCATATACTCCTGCACGCCAAAGTTCGGCACCCACAGGTCAAAGTGCAGCGCCGCCGCCATACAGACCGGCGACAGGTCGGACGGCCCGTGGGAGCCGGTGCGCACCTGATAGAGTGAGGCAAAATCAGCGATACGGCGCATGCCGGTGATCCCGCCGGCGTGGGTCACGGTGGTGCGGATATAATCAATCAGCTGCTCCTCGATCAGCTGCTTGCAGTCCCAGATGCTGTTAAAAACTTCCCCTACCGCAATGGGCGTCACGGTATGCTGGCGGATCAGGCGGAAGCACTCCTGGTTTTCTGCCGGAGTCGGGTCCTCCATCCAGAACAGGCGATACTCCTCGATGCTCTTGCCAAAGCGCGCGGCTTCGATCGGCGTCAGGCGATGGTGCATGTCATGCAGCAGGTGTTCATTGAAACCAAATCTTTCGCGCACGGCGGCGAACAGCTGCGGGGTAAAATCAAGATACTTCTCCGTCGACCACAGCTGCTCTTCCGGCCACAGCCCCTTGGTCGCCGGCTCGTAGGCCTGCCCTTTGCCTTTTGCCATCCCGTAGGTGGTCTTCATTCCCGGAATGCCGCACTGCACGCGGATCGCCTTAAAGCCCATCTCTTTGTGGCGAGCATAGTCGTCCAGCACTTCGTCAATGGTGTGACCCGTGGTGTGGCAGTAAACCATCACCCCTTCACGGGATGCCCCGCCCAGCAGCTGATACAGCGGCATACCCGCCGCCTTCGCTTTAATATCCCACAGGGCCATATCGACGGCGGAAATAGCCGACATGGTCACCGGGCCGCGGCGCCAGTAGGCTCCCTTATAGAAGAACTGCCAGATATCTTCGATACGCTGCGCGTCGCGGCCAATAAGCTGCGGGCAGAGGTGATCCTGCAGGTAGGAGGCGACGGACAGCTCGCGGCCGTTTAAAGTAGCATCCCCCAGCCCGACGATGCCGTCATCGGTGGTGATTTTTAGCGTGACAAAGTTACGTCCGGGACAGGTGACGAAAACTTCAGCGGCAACGATCTTCATCTTTATTTATTCCTTACATCTCTGCGGTTAGTGCATAAAATTAAATCACCAGACCTACTACCATACAAGTATGATGATCGAAAAAGATGTCATGAGTCACATAAATGCCCGGGTCCGAGGCGGTGGACGCCGGCAGGAGAAAGGTGGAATTAAGAGGAGAAAATAAGCGCCATGCCGCGCGGCTGGCGCCTCGCGTGCCTTTACGCTACGCGCGGCCCCAGCCGGCGACGATAATCAGCATTCCGCACAGCGCAATAACCGCGCCGGCCCAGTCGTAATGACTGAGCTTAACGCCGTCAACGAAGCGCAGCCACAGCAGCGCGGTGCAGACATAAACTCCGCCGTAGGCGGCGTAAACGCGCCCGCTCGCCGCCGGGTGCAGGGTCAGCAGCCAGACGAACAGTACCAGCGCGAGCCCGGCGGGCAGCAGCAGCAGCGGCGTGGCGCCCCGCTTTAGCCAGAGCCAGGGTAAATAGCAGCCGAGGATTTCACACAGGGCGGTGGCAAAAAAGAGCAGCGTGGTTTTAAGCATTAAAGATACGTAAATAGCGGAGAGAATGACGACATTCTACGCGATAATTGCCGCGCTCCCACTTCCTTTTGCCGGGTATGCCGCAGAAAAGAGATGTAGTAAACTCATATTAAGGGCTAACCCTTTTTATCACTCAAAGGAAACCGTGATGAAAATGACACTGAACAAACGCTGGTGCCTGACCGCCATGCTGGCGCTAAGCGCCGCGGTCTACACCGCATCGTCTTTTGCCAAAACCGACACCCTGGTGATTGAATCCGGCGATAGCGCGCAGAGCCGCCAGCACGCCGCCATGGAAAAAGAGCAGTGGAACGACACCCGCTCTTTGCGCCATAAGGTCAACACCCGCACCGAAAAAGAGTGGGATAAGGCCGACGTCGCTTTTGATGCCCAGGATAACTGCCAGAAAAGCGCGAACGTCAACGCCTACTGGGAGCCAAATACCCTGCGCTGCCTCGATCGCCGTACCGGCCGCGCGATAGCGCCGTAACCCGCCACGCATGGCGCCTGCGGGCGCCATAATCCATTATTATCTCCAGCATTGCTGCACAGGAACGCCCATGAGTGACGCTCATACAGTCAGGCTGCGCCCGCTAGAGCGCGAAGATCTCCGTTTTGTTCACCAGCTCGATAACAACGCCAGCGTGATGCGCTACTGGTTTGAAGAGCCGTATGAGGCTTTTGTCGAACTCTCGGACCTCTATGACAAACATATTCACGATCAGAGCGAACGCCGGTTTGTGATTGAGTGCGACGGTGAAAAAGCCGGTTTGGTTGAGCTGGTTGAAATTAACCACGTCCACCGCCGCGCCGAGTTTCAGATTATTATCTCCCCGGATTATCAGGGGCGAGGCCTTGCGACCCGCGCCGCTAAGCTGGCGATGGACTACGGTTTTACCGTGCTCAATCTCTACAAGCTGTACCTTATCGTCGACAGCGAAAATGAAAAGGCGATCCACATTTACCGTAAGCTGGGGTTTATGGTGGAAGGCGAGCTCATTCACGAGTTTTTCATTAACGGCGAATACCGTAACACGATTCGGATGTGCCTGTTCCAGCATCAGTATCTTAGCGAACACCGCACGCCGGGCCCGGCGCTGTTGAAGCCAACGGCTCAGTAGTAGTCGATGCTATTTTTGATGGTGTAACGGCGCGTTAGCGGCGGCTGCACGCTTTCATCGACAACCTGCAGCTCGCACTTCACCGGATTGTCGTGACCATCGTAGTCGCAGGTCTGCCGCACGCTGCCAAGCTCGCGATCGTTAAAGGTGCTCACCGCCGTGTAGTCCAGCTTTTTACGCGGATCGGTTGCCGGCGTGGAGACCACCGTAAAGCGCTGATCTTTAGCGGTGGTGGTTTTGCCTAGCGGATAGCCTTCAGCATCATAGCGGTAGCTGGCGGTAGTCTCTTTACCGCGGGCGGTCACCACGAAGCCGTTATCATCCGTTTCCCAACTCACCCCCGCCGAAGGCATTTCGGCAAGCTGACATTTTCCCTGCAGGCGCAGGCGCTTTTCATGCGTTTGCGCGTCGAGATAGTAGTTCGCGTCAAGCAGCAGCGTGGCACCGGTGTTGTTTTCGCGATCCTGGAAAGCCAGCAGGTCGAAGCAGCCCTCGCTGGATAATCGCCCGCGGACCTGTTTCACCACTTCATCATGTTCATCGAGCAGCGTCTGGCTAAAATCTTTCACCGGACCGCGCAGCGGGTCAAACTCGAACTCGTTAGAGAAGCTTGCCATTTCAGGCGTAAAGGCCTGCGGCGCGGATTGATTATCGCAGGCGCTGAGCGCCACGGCCTCCAGTACCAGTAACGGTAAAAACAGTTTGTTCACGCCCGCTTCCTTCTGTGTACATATGCAATCATATTAGCAAATACAATTGTTTACACCAGTTCTGCTATGCTTAAATCTGGATGACGTCAATAAGGAGTTTATGATGAAAATATCCCCCTGGCTATGCGCGGCGCTGCTGCTGGGCTCGGCATCGGCGCTGGCCGCGCCGGATTCCTGCGAACGCGTAAAGAACGATATTCAGCAGAAAATTATCAATAACGGCGTGCCGGCGACGGGCTTTAGCCTGAGCATTGTCCCCAGCGACCAGCCTGACCAGCCCGGCGCCCAGGTTGTCGGACATTGTGCTAACGATACCTTTAAAATTATCTACACCCGCAACGCCGGTACCGATAGCGAAGCGCAGTAACTCCCCCTGCTTCAGATGAAGGATATTATCTCTGGGTTGACCAGGGATAATATCCACCTACCTCTATATAAGTATTATGACTCTCCCATCCGCGCGACTTAAACCGTCGGCGGGATTGCATCATAATAACAATCGGGGAGTGAGTAATGTCTAATCCGGAATATGAAGGCGGCCTCAGCCGTCGTACCCTAATAAAATCCTCAGCGATTGGTTCCCTGGCATTAGCGGCCGGTGGACTGGCGCTTCCGTTTAGCCTGCGCGGCGCGGCGGCGGCCGTGCAGCAGGCCGCCCAGGGCGAAGAACGGGTGGTGTGGGGAGCCTGCTCGGTAAACTGCGGCAGCCGCTGCGCCCTGCGTCTGCACGTCCGCGATGACGAAGTGGTGTGGGTTGAGACCGATAACACCGGGCAGGATATTTATGGCGATCATCAGGTCCGCGCCTGTCTGCGCGGCCGCTCTATCCGCCGGCGCATCAACCATCCTGACCGCCTGAACTATCCGATGAAACGAGTCGGTAAACGCGGCGAAGGGAAGTTTGCGCGCATCAGCTGGGACGAAGCGCTGGACGCCCTGGCCGGCAGCCTGCAGCGGATCGTTAAAGAGTACGGCAACGAAGCGGTCTATATAAACTACTCTTCCGGGATCGTCGGCGGCAATATGACCCGCTCGTCGCCCTCCGCTTCCCCGGTCGCTCGCCTGATGAACTGCTACGGCGGCTCGTTAAACCAGTACGGCACCTACAGCACCGCCCAGATAGCCTGCGCCATGCCCTACACCTACGGCAGCAACGAGGGCAACAGCACCTCCGACATCGAGAACAGTAAGCTGGTGGTGATGTTCGGCAATAACCCGGCGGAAACCCGCATGAGCGGCGGCGGGATAACCTACTACCTTGAACAGGCTCGCGAGCGTTCCAACGCCAAAATGATCGTTATCGACCCGCGCTATACCGATACCGCCGCCGGGCGCGAAGACGAGTGGATCCCCATTCGCCCCGGCACCGATGCGGCGCTGGTAGCCGGTATCGCCTGGGTGCTGATTAATGAAAACCTTGTCGACCAGCCGTTCCTTGATACCTTCTGCGTCGGCTATGACGAAAAAACGCTGCCCGCGGGCGCGCCGGCGAATGGCCACTATAAAGCCTACATTCTTGGCGCAGGGGATGACGGCATTGCCAAAACGCCGCAGTGGGCGTCGCTGATTTGCGGAGTTCCGGCCGATCGCATCATCAAGCTGGCGCGGGAGATCGGCAGCGCCAAACCGGCCTGCATTTGTCAGGGCTGGGGGCCGCAGCGCCAGGCCAACGGCGAGCTGACCGCCAGGGCGATCGCCATGCTGCCGATTCTGACCGGTAACGTCGGGATTAGCGGCGGCGGTAGCGGCGCGCGTGAATCAACCTATACCATCACCATCGAGCGCCTGCCGGTGCTGAGCAACCCGGTGAAAACCGCCATCTCCTGCTTCAGCTGGACCGACGCCATCGAGCGCGGGCCCGAAATGACCGCCCTGCGCGACGGCGTACGCGGCAAGGATAAGCTGGACGTCCCGATCAAGTTCCTGTGGAACTACGCCGGGAATACCCTCGTCAATCAGCACTCTGACATCAACAGGACCCACGAGATTCTGCAGGACGAGACAAAGTGCGAAACCATCGTGGTGATTGATAACTTTATGACCTCATCGGCTAAATATGCCGACATCCTGCTTCCGGACCTGATGACCGTCGAGCAGCAGGATATTATTCCCAACGATTACGCCGGCAATATGGGCTACCTGATCTTTATTCAGCCCGCCACGTCGCCAAAATTTGAGCGTAAGCCGATCTACTGGATCCTCAGCGAAGTGGCAAAACGGCTTGGCGGTGAGGTTCTGCAGAAGTTTACCGAAGGACGAACCCAGGAACAGTGGCTGCAACACCTTTACGCCCTGATGCTGGCGAAAGACCCCGCGCTGCCCGGCTACGATGAGCTCAAAGCCATGGGAATTTACAAACGCAAAGATCCAGCAGGTCACTTCGTCGCCTATCGGGATTTTCGCCGCGACCCGCTCGCCAACCCGCTGAAAACGCCTTCCGGTAAAATTGAGATTTACTCCAGCCGGCTGGCTGATATCGCCGCCAGCTGGCAGCTGGCCGCGGATGAAATCATCAGCCCGCTGCCGGTGTACGCCTCCACCTTTGAAGGCTGGAATGACCCTCTGCGCGACCGTTTTCCGCTGCAGCTTTTTGGCTTCCACTATAAAGCGCGGACCCACTCAAGCTACGGTAACGTCGATATCCTCCAGGCCGCCTGCCGCCAGGAGGTGTGGATTAACCCGCTGGACGCGGAGAAGCGCGGGATTAGAAACGGCGATATGGTGCGCGTCTTCAACGAGCGCGGCGAGCTGCGCATCGCGGCGAAAGTGACGCCGCGCATTATGCCCGGCGTATCGGCTATGGGCCAGGGCGCGTGGCATGACGCCGATATGAGCGGCGATCGCATCGACCGCGGCGCCTGCATTAATACGCTGACCACCCACCGGCCGTCACCGCTGGCGAAAGGCAATCCGCAACACACCAACCTGGTTGAAATTGCCAAAGTCTGAGGAGAAGCCGCATGAAAAACGGGTCGCATGAGTGGCCGCTGGCGCTGTTTACGGTTCGCGGGGATGCCTATCGTGAGCTACCCGAACTGGCTGTCGCTAAAAAATAGCTTCAGAGCCCGGCCTGTTTTATGACCTGCATACGATCGTCGGCACGGCAGACTGCCGGTTAATTTTTTGCCCGCGCGGACCGCCGCGCCGCAGTAAGGAATATGAGCATGATGCAACCCCCATTCCGCGACGCCGTCGCGCTGAGCGCCCGAACGCTGGGCGCGCTATTTTCATTTGCCCCGCAGAGCGAGCAGGCCGCCCCGCTAATCGACGCCCTGCGCGACGGAAGCTGGCAGGCCCAGTGGCCCTTTACGCTACCCGCTGAGATAGCCCTCCGCTTCGCGGAACAAAACGACGAGCCGCTTGCCGAGGCGTGGCAGCGCCTGTTTATCGGCCCCTGGGCTCTGCCGGCGCCGCCGTGGGGCTCCGTCTGGCTGGATAAAGAAAACGTCCTGTTTGGCGATTCGACGCTGGAGCTCAGGGAGTGGATGCGGCTGAACGGTATCGCCCGCGCCGCGCAGAATAATGAGCCGGAAGATGGTTTTGGCACCCTGCTGCTGCTGGCCGCCTGGCTGTGCGAATCCGGGCAGGATGAGGCACTTTCGCAGCTGTTGGCCCGGCATCTGCTTCCCTGGTCGGGCCGCTTCCTGACCGTTTTCACCAGCGAAGCCGGGCATCCTTTCTACCTGGCCCTGGGGCAGTTGAGTCAGGCAACGCTGGCGGAGTGGCAAAACGCGCTGGCGCTTACCGTCGCCGAAAAACCGCTGTATCGCTAACCTTGCGCCCATGCCGACGCCTCTGGCATGGGCACATCTTGAGTGACAACGTCACGCAAAACCCTTTCCGCCTCTCCTGTGCCCGGCCATCCTGCGGCAACACCGGAGCTTATATCTTTTGCGTCTAACGTTATTCCGCTGCACAATAAGGCAACCATTCCCGCAACGCGTAATTTCCGATGCATCGTTTGCATAATTACCCTGATATTCAGGTCATGTTTCGCCGCCTGCTGATCGCCACGCTGATCGGTATATTGGCGGCGCTCGCCGTGGCGCTATTTCACGGCGCGATGGCGCTGCTGGAAGCATTACTCCTCAACAACCGTAGCGGAAGCCTGGTCAACGCCGCCGCGTCGCTGTCGGGGTGGCGGCGTCTGCTGACGCCGGCGGCCGGGGGACTTGCCGCCGGCACTCTGCTCTGGCTCTGGCAGCGCCGCACCCGCCAGCGTCCGCATGCGCCGACCGATTATATGGAGGCGCTGGAAACCGGCGACGGCCGCTTCGATACGCCCGCCAGCCTGCTCAAATCCTGCGCTTCGCTATTGGTGGTGACGACCGGCAGCGCCATTGGCCGCGAGGGGGCGATGATCCTGCTGGCGGCGCTGGCGGCCTCGCTTTTCGCCCGCCGCTTCACGCCAAAAGATGAGTGGAAACTATGGGTTGCCTGCGGCGCCGCCGCCGGGATGGCCAGCGCCTATCACGCTCCCTTAGCCGGAAGCCTGTTTATTGCCGAAATTCTGTTCGGCACGCTGATACTGGCCTCGCTCGGCCCGGTGATCGTTTCAGCGGTTGTCTCGCTGCTGGTCAGCAACCTGCTAAACGGCAGCCAGCTGCCCCTTTATCAGGTGACGCTCAACCTTCCCCTCAGCGCCGTTCACTATGGGCTGATGCTGGCGACCGGCCTGCTGGCCGGGCTCTGCGGGCCGCTCTTCGTCTGGTTGATGAGCTGGAGTCATCGCAGCTTTCTGCGCCTGCGCCTGTCGCCGCCCTGGCAGCTGGCGCTCGGCGGCGCCATTGTCGGCCTGCTGTCGCTGCTCACGCCGGCGGTATGGGGCAACGGCTACAGCACGGTGCAGAGCTATCTCCAGTCGCCGCCTCTGCTGGGCGCGATCGCCCTGGTGTTCGCCTGTAAACTGCTGGCGGTACTGGCCAGCAGCGGCTCCGGAGCGCCCGGCGGCGTATTTACGCCGACGCTGTTCGTCGGGCTGGCAATGGGGATGCTGTTCGCCAGCTTCAGCGGCCTGTGGCTACATAGCTCTGAAGTGGCCATTATGCTGGGTCTGGCAGGAATGGCGACGTTTCTGGCGGCAACAACGCATGCCCCGATTATGTCGACCCTGATGATTTGTGAAATGACCGGGCAATATGAGCTGCTGCCCGGTTTATTGATGGCCAGCGTGCTGGCGTCGGTGCTTTCCCGGACGCTACGCCAGGACTCGATCTACCGCCATCACCTCGCCTAGCCGCGCCAGGTCGATATACTGGCTCAGCTCGCGCTGCTCGGCGCGCGGTAGATAGGGCAGTTCGCCAATCAGCGGCCCCGGCAGCTTTTTGCTTAAGACGTCGATGATTTCAGCGTAGTGCGCCAGCCCCGGATTAATGCGGTTGGCGACCCAGCCGATAAGCGGCAGGCCGTCATTAGCGATGGCCTGCGCGGTCAGCAGGGCGTGGTTGATGCAGCCTTCCTGAATGCCCACCACCATTAGTACCGGCAGCTGCTCCTGCACCACCCATTCGGAAAGCGGTCGCAGATCGTTCATCAGGCTGCGCCAGCCGCCGGTCCCTTCAACCACCACGTGGTCAACCTGCGCGCTCAGGCGCTGCAGGCCGTCCGTCAGCAGCCCGTAGTTGATCGGCCCGCTGTGCGCCACGCTGCTTTCATCTTCGCTTAGCGCTATGGGATTGACGGCATCATAGGGTAATGCCAGCGTCGACACGCTTTGTAGAATCAGCGCATCTTTGTTCCGCAACCCGTCCGGCGTCTCTTTGCTGCCCTTCGCCACCGGCTTATATCCGGCCACGCTTTTGCCATCAGCGGCCAGCGCCTGCAGCAGCGCACGCGAGACCACCGTCTTCCCGACGGCGGTGTCAGTACCTGTTATAAAGAAACGCTTAAACATCACTAACCCCACAGTTATATTGATGAAATATATATCCGTCAGCCATCAGGCAGCATTGCGGTTAGCGTCATCGCTCACCCAGGACGCTTACCGGAGTAAGGGGCGGGATTCCCTGCGTGGCGGCCTTCCTGCGGCGTGATTTTTGCGGATATAGAGAGAAAATGGCTACTAAACTGTGGGAAAAGTCTACGCGAAGCCGATGAATGCCGGCTTGAGATAGCGCAATTTTTAGTGTGACTATGAAAAAATGTTAACCCTGTAACAGTCGTATCAGCAGCGATCCGTTATAGAGGGCATCCTTGACCAGCGCGGCGCCGGCCATGGTTCCGCGGTTGGAGAACTGGGTGCTTTCGACGGTAATATGTCGGCTATAGGCCGGCAGCGACTGTTGACGAATGCAGTCAGAAATAGCCGGAAACAGGATATCCGCCGCGAGGCTAAACGGAGAGCCGATAAGAATTTTTTGCGGGTTGAAGAGGTTAACCATGATCGCCAGTATCCGTCCGACGTGCTGGCCGACGCCGCTAATAATATCGCGAGCCAGCAAATCCCCCTGCAGCGCCGCCTGACAGAGCCACTCAACGCTCAGCGGCTGCTGGTGCAGCATTGAACTCATCGATTTGGCCATCCGCACCTGAGCAAGCTCCAGCACGCTCTCGACGCTGGCAATAGTTTCCAGACAGCCGTGGTTGCCGCAGTAGCAGCGTTTGCCGTAAGGGTCGACCTGAGTATGGCCTATTTCCACCAGGCTGCTGCTCCCGGCATGCAGCAGGCGACCGTCGGTAATCACCCCGGCGCCAACGTTATGATCAATCACAACCTGAATCACGTCCCTCGCCCCTCTGGAGGCGCCAAACAGCGACTCCGCCATGGTCCAGGCGCTGATATCGTGCTGAATATAAACCGAAACCCCGGTATGGTTGGCCAGCACTTCGCCGAGCGGCAGATCCTTGACCTCATCATAAAACGGCATCCGATGAATGATGCCATTCTCGGTATCGATAATTCCCGGCATGGTGACGGCAATCGCGGTGAGGCGTTCCAGTTTCTTTTGATGGCGGATAAAAAAGCGGTCGATATGCTCAACGACCCGCGTCAGAAACGGCTGTTCATGCTGTAGCGCCAGCTCGAGCTGCTCTTCGACCACCAGCTTGCTGCTTAAGTCCCGCAGCGCGAGGTGAATCTCTCCCCGGCTGATGCGCACCGAAAGATAGTGCCAGGCCTCGGTTTCAACCATCAGGCCCACCGCCGGACGTCCGCGGCTGCCCGGATCCTGGATTTCCGTTTCCTGCACCAGATGCGCTTCCAGCATCTCGCGGACAATTTTGGTGATGCTGGCAGGCGCCAGCTGGGCAAAACGGGAGAGGTCGATGCGCGATACCGGGCCAAGCTGATCGATCAGGCGATACACTGCTCCTGCATTGGTCTGCTTTATTTGATCGATATGGCCAGGCTGACTATCCGCTACCACCTTTGACTCCCTTTATTTTCGCGCTTCGAAATAAACTTTCGGCTATGGTGAAGCACTTCGACGGTGCCCGTCAAATTTTTGCTTAGCCTTGTGATTTACCGCACAATTTTAAGCTGATTTTGTCCTAATTATGCAGCAGGGCGGCGTGCAAAAGCTGCTCCCGGAAGCGCTGCGTCGCCTGACCCTGTTCGCGATGTTTTGACCACACCAGCCACATTTCGGAAACCGCGTCCTGCTCGACGATCGGCAGCCAGCGCATTTCGTTGAGCTGAACCCGCTTAAACGAGGCCGGCAGAATGGAGACGCCCAGTCCGGATGAGACCAGGCCGATAATCGTCATCGCCTCGCCCACTTCCTGGGCTATCGTCGGCGTGAGGCCATAGCGGCGCATCAGGCCGAGAATATCGTCGTACAGCCCGGTGCCCACGTGCGGGTCAAAAAAGACAAACGGCTGACTCGCCAGTTCCGCCAGGCTAACCGCCCCCTGGCGCGCCAGCGGATGATCGCTGGGCACCATTGCCAGCAGCGGCTCGCGCAGAATGCACTGCCACTCCAGCGTTTCCGGCAGCTGGGTGTTGCGCATCAGCCCCAGATCGAGCGCCCCTTCGTTAAGCGGCACAATCTGCTCCCGGGTGTTGGTTTCCCGGGTCTGGATATGCACGTCCGGATAGCGGCGGCGAAAGGTCGACAGGGTATCGGAGACGGCCTTAATAAACGGCGCCGAGGAGGTAAAGCCGATATGCAGTTCGCCGGTTTCGCCGTGGTGCAGCCGCCCCGCCCGCGCGGCGGCATCCTCAACCTGGGTGAGGATTTGGCGGCTATCGGCCAGAAACTGCTTTCCCGCCGCCGTCAGGCTGACGCTGCGGTTGGTGCGGGCAAACAGCCGGGCGCCGATCTGCTGCTCGAGGATCTGAATCTGCTGGCTAAGCGGCGGCTGAGAGATATTCAGCCGCGCCGCCGCGTGACCAAAATGGAGCTCCTCGGCAACGGCAATAAAGTAGCGCAGGTGACGCAGCTCGATATTCATATTTAAAACGTCTTATTTGAGATTATTAATATATTAGACAGAATATTTACATTTTCATACCCTAAAAATGTGATCTGTGAGGTCACTCAACCCCCGAGTTTCTCAGCAAGGATTTTCCGTGAGTCGTACAACTACCGTTGACACCGCGCCGGCAAGCGAGGTCATCGACAATGTGGTATCCCAGCCAAATCAGTTTATCAAACGCGGTACTCCCCAGTTTATGCGCGTCACCCTGGCGCTCTTCTCTGCCGGTCTCGCAACCTTTGCCCTACTCTATTGCGTGCAGCCGATCCTGCCGGTGCTGTCGAGCGAGTTCGGCATCTCGCCGGCCAGCAGCAGCATTTCGCTGTCGATTTCCACCGCCATGCTCGCCGTCGGGCTGCTGTTTACCGGTCCCGTCTCGGACGCCATCGGGCGTAAAAAGGTGATGGTCACCGCGCTGGTGCTGGCCTCCTGCTGCGCCCTGCTGTCAACGGTCATGACCACCTGGCACGGGATCCTTCTTATGCGCGCGCTGATCGGCCTGTCGCTCAGCGGCGTGGCGGCCGTCGGCATGACCTATCTGAGCGAGGAGATCCATCCCAGCGTGGTGGCCTTCTCGATGGGGCTCTATATCAGCGGCAACTCGATTGGCGGCATGAGCGGGCGCCTGCTGACCGGGGTGTTTACCGATTTCTTCGGCTGGCGCGTGGCGCTGGCGGCGATCGGCTGCTTTGCCCTCGCCTCAGCCATTATGTTCTGGCGAATTTTGCCGGAGTCGCGCCATTTCCGTCCGACTTCGCTGCGGCCAAAATCCCTGCTGATTAACTTCCGCCTGCACTGGCGCGATCGCGGCCTGCCGCTGCTCTTTCTCGAAGGGTTCCTGTTGATGGGGGCTTTCGTGACGCTGTTTAACTATATCGGCTATCGTCTGATGATGTCGCCGTGGTCGCTGAACCAGGCGGTGGTCGGTCTGCTCTCGGTCGCCTATTTGACCGGAACATGGAGCTCGCCGAAGGCCGGGGCAATGACCGCCCGCTACGGGCGCGGCCCGGTGATGCTGGTCTCTATTGCGGTGATGCTTGGCGGCCTGCTGCTGACGCTTTTCGCCTCGCTGTGGCTGATATTCAGCGGCATGCTGCTCTTTTCGGCCGGTTTTTTCGCCGCGCACTCGGTCGCCAGCAGCTGGATTGGCCCGCGCGCCCGCCGCGCCCGCGGCCAGGCATCCTCGCTGTATCTGTTTAGCTATTATCTGGGGTCAAGTATTGCCGGGACCTTAGGCGGGGTGTTCTGGCATAACTACGGCTGGAATGGCGTGGGCGGCTTTATCGCTCTGATGCTTACGGCAGCACTGGTTACCGGCGCTTGTTTACACAATCGTCTCAAATAGCAACTCATCACGTGGCCTTTACGGCCACGCTGCTCACCACATTCCCAGCACCGATGACGCCCCCAGCAGCTCTCTGACGGCATCGATTGACAGTAGTGCGATAAACAGCAAGGTGAACGGATTCATATTTACCCCGCATCAGCGGCCCTGACTCGCTAAGAGTCTAGCCGCTGGTTGAGAAAGAATCTGCTATCCTGGCCACATCATAATGACATGCTGTCGCCGCGCTTATCGCGGCAGGCAATTCACGCGCGTCACTCGACCCGTCCGCAGGATCAGGATAGTGTAGGGGTCAACAGGCTACGCCTCTCGTTCACTTGCAACAGGTCAGAATTTACTATGGCAGAAAACACAAACTATCATCAGCTTACCCGTACTTTTCAACGTCTGTCGCGCTTTTCACATCTGGGCGCCATCGCCGGATGGGATATGTTCGCCATGATGCCGCCGGGCGGCAGCGCGGCGCGCGGCGCGGCGCTGGCGGAGCTGGGCGTGCTGCAGCACCAGATCCTGACCGACAACAGCGTGGCCCAGGCGTTGCAGAACGCCCTTCAGGAAGATCTTAACGACGTTGAGCAGGCCAACCTGCGTGAAATGAGCCGCCAGCACGCCCAGGCGGCACTTCTGCCGGAGAGCCTGGTCGAGGCTAAATCGCTGGCCGGCAGCCGCTGCGAGCACGCCTGGCGCAGCCAGCGTCCGGCCAATGACTGGGAGGGCTTCGCCGAGAACCTGCGCGAAGTCGTCAGGCTGAGCCGTCAGGAAGCGGCCCTGCGCGCCGAAGCTAAGGGCTGCTCGCCCTACGATGCCCTGCTGGATATTTTCGAACCCGATATGACCAGCGCCCGGCTGGACGTGCTGTTTGCCGACCTCAAATCCTGGCTGCCGTCGCTGCTGGCGAACGTCGTTGAAAAACAGGCGCAGCGTCCGCTCATCGCGCCGCAGGGCCCGTTCCCCATCGCCGACCAGCGCGAGTTGGGGCTGGAAGCGATGAGCATGCTGGGCTTTGACTTCAACACCGGGCGTCTGGATATCAGCGCCCATCCGTTCTGCGGCGGCGTGCCGCAGGACGTGCGCATCACCACCCGCTATAACGAAGACGATCTGCTGAGCGCGCTGTTTGGCGTTATCCACGAAACGGGTCACGCCCGCTATGAGCAGAATTTACCGCGCAAATGGCTCGATCAGCCGGTCGCCCTCGCCCGCTCAACGGCGATCCACGAATCACAAAGCCTGTTTTTCGAAATGCAGGCTGGGCCGCAGCGACGCGTTTTTAAACCGTCTGCTGCCCGCCGTTCGCCAGCGTTTCGGCGAGCAGCCGGCGTTCGGCAGCGAGAACTTCATCGCCTGGAATCAGCGCGTCAAACCCGGATTTATTCGCGTGGACGCCGATGAGGTCAGCTATCCGGCGCACGTGATTCTGCGCTATGAGATTGAACGGGCGCTGATCGATGGCGACATCGAGGTTGAGGATATCCCGGCGCTCTGGGATGAAAAAATGCAGAGCTGGCTGGGCCTCTCCACCACCGGTAACTATCGCAACGGCTGCATGCAGGATATTCACTGGACCGACGGCGGCTTTGGCTACTTCCCTTCCTACACGCTGGGGGCGATGTACGCGGCGCAGCTGATGGCGGCCGCCAGACGCGCGCTGCCGCAGCTGGAGAGCCAGATTGCCAGCGGTGATTTCTCCAGCCTGTTCGGCTGGCTGCAGCAGAATATCTGGCAGCACGGCAGCCGTTTCACGACCTCTCAGCTGATCCACAACGCCACCGGGGAAGATCTGAACAGCGACTACTTCCACCAGCATCTGACCTCCCGCTATCTGTAAACCTTCGCGCCGGGCAACGTCCCGGCGCGCTATTTCCGCATGATGATCCGCGTCGTACATTCGGTTACACGCCGATACCAAACACTCACGGAAAGCTCGAAAAGAGAGGCATATAGTTCTTTCACCGGCCCCGCAGTGGGGTTGAATGAAAAAAACCTTTTCGAGGATATCAGAATGAAAAAAGTATTAGCTCTGGTCGTTGCCGCTGCTATGGGTCTGTCTTCTGCTGCTTTCGCCGCTGACGCGGTAAGCACTACTCAGGCTCCGGCTGCTGCGACTCACAGCACCACTGCCAAGACCACTCATCACAAGAAACATCACAAAGCCGCCGCTAAACCAGCCGCAGAGCAGAAAGCTCAGGCTGCGAAAAAACACAAAAAAGCCGCTGCTAAACCAGCCGCTGCCCAGAAAGCTCAGGCCGCTAAAAAGCACCACAAAACCGCTGCTAAACCAGTAGCTCAGAAAGCTCAGGCTGCGAAAAAACACCACAAAGCTAAGCACCACGCTGCGGCTAAACCTGCTGCACAGCCGGCGGCATAATTCCCCGGTTAGTCTGGTATCGTAATAAATCGGCGCTGCTTCAGCGCCGTTTTTTTCTGGAGGATACTATGCTGCGACGCTACCGTTTCGAGCTCATTCTGATCCTGCTGATTATCTGTGCGCTGGTTGCGACGCGCTTTTTTCTCTACTAACGCGACACCGCTTAATCATCCCCTTCGATCGGATAACCCGCCAGGCGGATCGCATTTCGACAATCGCTGACTCCCGCCGCATAGCCCGCTTCAATTTCACATACCGGACTCGCACTGCATATCGGCAACCTGACCGGCGTTGCCAGCCGTCGTTCGAGCAGCCCGATCTTCTCCCGGGCGGCCAGAAGTTCGGCGGCGAATTGCGCAATATCGTCTCTTCCACCGTCCGCCGCGGCGCGAAGCGCCTCGTTATCTATCATCGTTTTTTCTCCTCTCTTTCGAGCATAGCCGCTTTCTTATATCCGGTTACCGATCAGCTGCCAGAGATTATAGCCAAAGCCGTAGAGGGCTAAGGCCAACAGAAAAGCGGCCGAAATCGTCGTCAAACGCCGGGTGTGCGCCAGCGTCAGCCAGCGATGAATGGCGAGAATATAAAGTGAGAGTACGCCGAGGTCGATAACCACCCACAGCGCGGTCAATATCCCAAGGCTCAGTCCGGTATTCGCGGTGATATGTATAAACTGCGGAAAAAACGCGACAAAAAACAGGATGTCTTTGGGATTCGCCAGCGCGGTGATAAACCCTGCCACCAGTCCACCGCCGCGGCGGGCAGCCGGGCCCGGGGCAGAAGCTGCGCGCAGCATCCCTGCCGCCAGAAAGGCAATGTACAGCGATCCGCCGATAGCCACCAGCGTCAGCGCCTGCGGATCGAGGCGCAGCGCGCCGGTCAGCGTTGCCGCAGCGATGGCAATCAGCAGCAGCGAAGCCAGATCTCCGCCAACCATCGTCCGCACCGCCCGGGCGTAGCCCTCCCGCGCTGCCGTCCCGGTCACCAGCAGCACCACCGGACCCGGGGTCGCAATCAGGGCTAAGACCGTCAGACAATATCCCGCCACCAGCATGTAGTTCATGATAATAACTCACTTAATGATTCGATTTTCTACATTCTGTCCTCTGATTTAGCGGTTGAAAAACGAGAAATGGTGAGTTTGAATGTGAGCATAACTCACAATAGAGACCCATAACGATGTCAACGCCTCCGCTGTATGCCCTGCGCGCGTTTGAAACCGCCGCGCGGCTGGGCTCATTTAGCCAGGCCGCCGCCGCCCTGCACGTGACCCCCGGCGCGGTCAGCCGACATATCGGCACCCTGGAAGCGTGGTTCGAATGCCGGCTGTTTGTTCGTCAGGGGCCAAAGGTGATCATCACCGATGCCGGGCAGCAGCTGGCAACCGCGCTGGAGGAGAGCTTTTCCGCCATCGACAGGGCCTGCTATGCCCTGCGCCGGCAGGCGGGAAAGCTGCGGCTAAAAGCCCCGTCCACCCTAACCATGCGCTGGCTGCTGGCGGTACTGCAGCAGTTTCGCCAGCAGCATCAGCGTCCTGAAATCGAGCTCAGCAGCGTTTGGATGGACAAGGACAGCGTGGATTTTGCGCGGGAGCCGTACGACTGCGCGATCCTCCTCGGCAACGGGAACTTTGGCGCGGATAAGCGCCAGACGCAGCTGTTCGCAGAGTGGCTGATCCCGGTCTGCGCCCCAACAATGACCGCCGCGGCGCGGGAGGATTTAACCGCCTGCCCGCTGATCCATCCGACCACCGATCGTCGGGACTGGCGGCGCTGGCTGCAGCATAGCGAGCTGCAGCCGGCGGTCGATCTCTCTCAGGGGTTGGTTTTCGATAGCCTTGAACAGGGCAATATGGCGGCCATGAGCGGGCACGGCGTTTCGGTGGGGGATCTGCTGCTTAGCCAGCAGGCGCTGCGGGCGGGATTGCTGACGCTACCGTTTCCGCAGGCCGTCGCGACCGGTGAGGGATACTATCTGGTGTGGCCGGCAAATACGCTCAGCCCGCAGCCCATCGCTCAGCCTGCGGGCATTTTTGCTCGCGCACGTTCCGGAACCTTTTCCCGAAGAGATCCAGCGTCGGGGACAGGTGCCGCAATAACGTGCCGCGATACGGCGGCGGTTTACAAAACGCTGACCGCCTGCGCCACCAGATAGCCTGCCGCGCCCCAGATAAAGACGGAGACAACGGACACATAAACCAACGCGCGAATACCTTTTTTCGACATACGTCCTCCCGAGACTGGAGCCAGAAATCACCGATATCATCGCGGGGACAACATCTCAGCTTGTTCAACGGCAGCTATCAATAACAGCATTTTGAGTGAGAAAATGTTTCGTTTTGCAAGTAAGCACAAAGGGTGTAAAGATGGGCGGTTTTTTGTGAAGTTGTTTGTTTTGTATAGCATTCGCCTGATGATGATGATCAACAAACGCCGGCAAAATCGATCGTCTCCGCGCGCGGATGGCGCCCTCTTTTTGGTACTTTCTGTAACCCGATATCAGTTGCTTCCCGGGCCGGTTTCTGCGGAAATGACAGCAGCACGAAATGCGCGCTAACTGGTTGAGTTATCGACCTTCTTTGCGTTAAAAGAGGCCACTTTACTGAGAGGTAACGGTCCGCGGACTTAATTTAAATTACTGTTAACTTTCATAAACTTAAATCTCCTGCTACTTTCAATATAGCGAAAATCATCCCCGGCGCGCTCAGCTATGCCGCAGGGTGGTGAGTATAATTATCTCCTCAGAGAGTGATATGCGTAGAGACGTACTGTTATTACTGTGTTCATTTTGCCTGCTTCCTCTGTTTGCGCACGCTGACGATGACGGCATGAGCGCGAAAGATATCAAGACCCTGTTTTTTGGCCATGATGACCGCAAGCCGATAAGCAATCCCGCCGAAGCGCCATGGGACGCCATCGGCCAGCTGGAAACGGCCAGCGGCAATCTATGCACCGCTACCCTGATCTCCCCCCACCTGGCGCTAACCGCCGGGCACTGCCTGCTGACGCCGCCGAAGGGGAAACCGGATAAAGTCGTCGCGCTGCGCTTTATCTCGCGCAAAAACGGCTGGGTGTACGAAATCCACGGCGTCGAGGGTCGCGTGGACCCGGCGCTAGGCAAGCGGCTGAAGGCCGACGGCGACGGCTGGATCGTCCCCGCCGCCGCCGCGCCCTCGGACTTTGGCTTAGTGGTGCTGCGCTATGCGCCTTCCGGAATCGCCCCAATTCCCCTGTTTCCCGGCAGTAAGGCCGACCTGACCGCCGCGCTCAAGGTCGCCGAGCGCAAGGTGACCCAGTCCGGCTATCCGGAAGATCACCTCGATAATCTGTACAACCATCAGGACTGCATCGTTACCGGCTGGGCGCAGACCGCGGTTCTGTCGCACCAGTGCGATACCTTGCCCGGAGATAGCGGCTCGCCGCTGCTGTTAAAAACCGATAGCGGCTGGCAGGTGATTGCCGTCCAGAGCTCGGCGCCGGGGGCGAAGGATCGCTGGCGCGCGGATAACCGGGCCATTGCGGTGACCGGTTTTCGCGACAAGCTGGAGACGCTGGCCGGCGAGTAGCCGTTAGCCCTGCTGCTGGCGCAGCTGAAGCAAAGAGGCGATCGGCATGGGCTCGCTAAAATAGTAGCCCTGCAGCTTGTCGCATCCCGCACGCTGCAGCAGCGCCAGCTGCTGCTGATTTTCCACCCCTTCCGCCACCACCGTCATGCCCAGGGCGCCGGCGATGCGCACGGTACCGCGCACCAGCTCCGCCGCCTGCGGATCGGTGTCGACCAGCCCGGCCAGCGATTTATCGATCTTCAGGGTGTCAAAACTGAAGCTGCGCAGATAGCCAATGCTGGAGTAACCGATGCCGAAATCATCGAGCGCAACGGCCGTCCCCAGCGCCTTCAGGTTTTCAATGGCCGCGCGGGCGCGATCGGGGTTCTCCATCACATAGCTCTCGGTGACTTCAATCTGCAGGCGGCGAGCCGGGAAATGGCAGCGGGCGAGGACCTGCATCACCCGCGACTCAAACTCCGGGTCGCGAAACTGCGCCGGCGAGATATTCACCGATAGCATCAGATCCGCCATCGGCTGCAGGTCGCAGCAGGCGCGATTGAGCACAAACTGACCGAGCGCATAAATCAGGCCGCTGCTCTCGGCGATGCTGATAAACGCGTCCGGCGGCAGCGCGGCCTGGGGCCGCCGCGGCCAGCGTATCAGCGCCTCCACGCCCTCCATGCTCAGCGTTCCGGCGTTGACTATCGGCTGATACCAGACGTCAAACTCGTCGTTTTCAAGCCCCTGACGGATGCTGCTTTCCAGATTCAGTCTGATACTGCCGGGCGTCGCTCAGCGTCTCGTCGTACCAGGTTGTGCGCCCCTTTCCGCTCTTCTTCGAATGATACATGGCGATATCGGCGCGGCGGAAAAGCTCGGTGCTCGAGCAGGTCGCCGGCGTTCCGCTGGCGATCCCCAGGCTGGCGCTGATATAGATTTTGCGCTCGCTCAGGCCAATCGGCGACTTCAGCAGCTCCAGCACCGCCCAGGCGAACGCCGACGCCTGATTGACCGCCTGCTCGCCGCCGACGGTCATGGCGAACTCGTCCCCGCCCATGCGCGCCAGCATCCCCCCGACGGGCACCCTCTCCTGCAGCTCGCGGGCGATGTGGGTAATCAACGCGTCGCCGACGTCGTGCCCGTAGTTATCGTTAACATCTTTAAAGCCATCGAGGTCAACAAACACCACGCTCTGCATCTCGTCCTGCGATCGCTCGCACACCACGTTAAGCCGCTCAATCAGCGCCCGCCGGTTGGGCAGCTGGCTCAGCCAGTCGGTCATGGCAATAGTGCGCGCCAGCTTTTCGCCGCGCGCCAGCTTATACAGCCCCAGGCAGCTAAAAAGGATAAACAGCAGGATCAGCCCGGCGGCCACCAGCGCGATCAGGCGAATGCTGCCGGATGCCGCCAGCGCCGCTTCCGCCCCCGGCAGCCGCGGCTGCCAGCTGAGGTAGCTAATAACCTCACCGGCGTTGGTGCGCAGCGCCACGCTATAGTCGCCGCCGGTTTCGCTGGTATGCAGATGGCGAATTTGAAACGTATCCCCGAGCTTTTGCAGCATATCAGGGTTGATGTGGCGGGTAATGACCAGATAGCGCCGCGTATCGTCGTACACCTGCAGGCGGCCTATAGTCGGGCGAATCAGGCCAATACCAATAAAAGCGATCCCCTCCCGGGTACGGGTGATCCCGGCCCAGGCGCTTTTGCCGCTGCGCAGCGCCTCGGCGTGCCGGGCGATCATCGTCTGCAGGCCGCTGCCGAAAAAACGGATATCCGTTTCATTAAAGGGCTGACTACGAAACGACCCCCACAGCACCCGATAGCGCTGATCGAGTACAAAGGTGCCGTCGTAGAGGTTATTTATTTTGAACCCCGAACCCCAGGTGTCGAACAGCCATTGGCTATCCAGCGTTGGCGCGTAGGCCTGCTTCACGGCGTCGTCCCAGATGGAGTTATCCAGCACCAGCGACATCACGCGGTTCACCGAGGTCTGCACCGCGCCGTTAACCGACAATACCGAGCGATGGCGATCGATCTCATTCGCCTTAAGGCCAATCAGGTGCTGGGACAGATAAAGCAGGAAAATGACGGAAGCGATCAGGCCTATCCCGGCGAGGAGAATAATGACCGACAGCGTTTTGGCCGAAGGAAGATGACGCCAACCAGGCAAGTTAACCATTCTCTGTCCTCATCGCGGCTGGGGGAAAACGCACCGAATATGCTCTTTTTTAAAGAGTAATACAGAGAACAGATTTTGCCGCCCGTGCAAACAGGCGGCGTTCGATCAGGCCAGTTTTATTAACACCATCCCGATAATCAACAGCATCACGCCGATCCAGCCTTTACTATTCAGGCGCTGGCCGAACAGGACCCAGCCGGCGGTGATGGTTGCCGCAATGCCGAAGCCGCCCCAGAGGGCGTAGGCCACCGACAGCTCAATCCACTTCACCGCCTGCGATAGCGCGCTGAACGCGCCCAGCACGGCGAGCAGCGACAGCGCGCCGTAGATCCTGCGGCGAAAACCGTCGGAATACTTTAAAAAGACGTTAGCGACAATTTCCAGCACGATGGCCAGCGCCAGCCAGGCCGCATGAACCCACTCAAACTGCTGCATGGGTCCTCTCTTCGGGCTGCTTCAGCGCCTTTTTGGTCCCGGACTTGATTAAAACAATCCCAACCACCAGCGTCGCCAGACCCGCCATTTTGACCACCGAGAGCGTCTCATCAAACAGCAGGACGCTGAACAGCGTGATCAGCAAAATACCAATACCTTCCCACAGAGCGTAGGCCACTCCGAGAGCAATTTTTTTAACCGCGAAGGCCAGAAAAATATATGAAAGCGCAATCATTGCCAGCATCAAAATAAAACCTGCGTGGCCGCCGCTGACGCTCGCCCATTTCATCGAGAGAGTCCCGGTAATTTCCGCAATGATAGCCAGGGCTAATAAAATCCAATAAAACATGATCCCTTCTCCTGCTTGAGAATATAATCCATGACGGCCTACAGCAAAGGTAAACCGAAAAAATTCTGACGTAGATTTAGCCGCGCGCAGTGCTGCGCCAGCTCAGGCAGAGAGGGAGGTTCTAAAGCGCTGAACGCCAGTGCTGTTCGCCGGCAGAGCGGGTGTTCAGGCAGGAAAATGGTGAGTGGTTAGAGATATAGAGACTGAACTGATGGTCCATAAAATTACAATTATCCGCGGTATTGCTTCTCGTCATTGCGGATGAAAATTGTCCTCGGTAGTTATACACGGCTTATTTGTAGCATAATGCTTCATTATACTCAAAGCCTTTGCATTTCTTTACTTCGACTATTTGATTTGGATTAGTTTTTTCTGATGCCGATCGCCATTATGATGGCGTGCCATTATTTTAATCTTGTCGGGTGATGATTTTATCGCCACCGGCAGAAGTATGGCGAACAATTACTCCACGGTCTGCGCGCAAAAAGTCGTGATTTTTTGTCGGCATCTGCGTCTACACTGTGAGGAAAACCGGGCTCTAATTTCAGGGATTCGTATGGCCAAACCCATCATCACTCTTAACGGATTAAAGATTGTCATCATGCTGGGCATGCTGGTCATCATCCTTACCGGCATCCGCTTCGCCGCTGATATCATCGTACCTTTTGTGCTGGCGCTGTTTCTCGCGGTAGTCCTTAACCCTTTGGTCCAGCTACTGGTGCGCTGTCGGGTGCCGCGCGTGCTGGCGATCTCGCTATTAATCAGCGCCATCGTCATGCTGGCGGTGATCCTGCTGGCCTCGCTGGGCACCTCGCTGAACGAGCTGGCGCGCACTCTGCCGCAGTATCGCGCGTCGCTATCGGAACCGCTGCAAACCATCACCCCGTGGCTGCAGAGGTTCGGCTTTACCGTTTCCGTCGTCGAGCTGAACAAATATATAGACCCCAACGCGGTGATGACGATGGTGACCGGCCTGCTGACCCAGCTCTCCAACGCCATGTCGTCGATCTTCCTGCTGCTGCTGACGGTGGTATTTATGCTGCTGGAGGTGCCGCAGCTGCCGGCCAAGCTGCAGCAGTTGATGACCCGTCCGGTTGAGGGCATGGGCGCAATCCAGCGCGCGCTCGACAGCGTCTCACACTATCTGGTGCTGAAAACCGCCATTAGCCTGGTGACCGGGCTGGTGGTCTGGGGCATGCTGGTGCTGCTGGAAGTGCGTTTTGCCTTTGTGTGGGGGCTGCTGGCTTTCGCGCTCAACTATATTCCCAATATCGGCTCGGTGCTGGCGGCGATTCCGCCTATTTTGCAGGTGCTGGTGTTCGGCGGCCTGTATGACGCGCTGATCCTGCTCGCGGGCTATCTGGTGATCAATCTGCTGTTCGGCAATATCCTCGAACCGCGGATTATGGGGCGCGGGCTCGGCCTCTCGACGCTGGTGGTGTTCCTGTCGCTGATTTTTTGGGGCTGGCTGCTGGGGCCGGTGGGAATGCTGCTTTCGGTGCCGCTGACCATCATCGTTAAAATTGCTCTTGAACAGAGCGAGAGCGGACGGAGCATCGCCTTCCTGCTGAGCGACCTCAGCAAGGATTAGCTCCCGATCCCTACTACGGGCTAACCGGCCCGTAGACCACTACTCCTTTGGCATTATTGATCCCCATCACATCTCACGCCAGTCATTCATTACTCTGAAGCTAACAATCTGCCCACGGGCTTAATTGATGCCCTGCGCCTCGCGTCGCACACTAACTTCCACACCATGACAGTCAAAACGATTTGTCGAATCAGGAGGTTAATAATGAGTGCCGAACAAACGACGGGACGGGTCTGGAACCGCCGCCGTACGGAAAAGCAGCGGCGACTGGCCGCCGCCAACGTCTCCGGTAAGGTTATCCCCACCGCACAGCTGGTCGACGCGCTGGAGCATCTGCTCGCCCCCGGCGATCGCGTGGTGCTGGAAGGCAACAACCAAAAACAGGCTGACTTCCTCTCCCGCATGCTGGCGGAAGTGAACCCGCAAAAAGTTCACGACCTGCATATGATCATGCCGAGCGTCGGGCGCAGCGAACATCTGGATCTCTTTGAAAAGGGTATCGCCCGCAAGCTCGACTTCTCCTTCTCCGGCACCCAGAGCCTGCGTATTTCGCAGCTGCTGGAGGACGGGCTGCTGGAAATCGGTGCGATCCACACCTATATCGAGCTCTACTCCCGCCTGTACGTCGATCTTTCGCCGAACGTCGCGCTGATTGCCGGCTACAAGGCGGATCGTAAAGGCAACCTCTATACCGGACCCAGTACCGAAGATACCCCGGCGCTGGTGGAGGCCGCGGCCTTCCACGACGGGATCGTGATTGCCCAGGTGAATGAGCTGGTCGACGACGAGTGCGACCTGCCCCGCGTTGACATTCCGGGTTCGTGGATCGATTACGTGGTGGTCGCCGATAAGCCGTTCTTTATTGAACCGCTGTTTACCCGCGACCCGCGCCTGATCAAGCAGGAGCATATCCTGATGGCGATGATGGCGATTAAAGGCATCTACGCCGAACATCAGGTGCAGTCCCTGAACCATGGCATCGGCTTTAACACCGCCGCCATCGAGCTGCTGCTGCCCACCTACGGCGAGCAGCTCGGCCTGAAGGGCAAAATCTGTAAGCACTGGACCCTGAACCCGCACCCGACGCTGATCCCCGCTATTGAAAGCGGTTGGGTAGAGAGCGTGCACTGCTTCGGCGGCGAGCTGGGGATGGAGGAGTATATCCGCGCGCGTCCGGACGTGTTCTTCACCGGCGCCGACGGCTCCATGCGCTCCAACCGCGCCTTCTGCCAGCTGGCGGGGCAGTACGCGGTCGATATGTTTATCGGCTCGACCCTGCAGGTTGACGGCCTGGCAAACTCGTCCACGGTGACCCGCGGCCGGCTGTCCGGCTTCGGCGGCGCGCCCAACATGGGCCACGATCCGCACGGCCGCCGCCACGCGACCCCGGCGTGGCTGAATATGATCACCGAGCCCGATCCGATGCAGCGCGGTAAAAAGCTGGTGGTGCAGATGGTGGAAACCTTCCAGGCCGGCGTGAAGCCCACCTTCGTCGAAAAACTCGATGCGATCGAGGTGGCGAAAGCCTCCGGCATGCCGCTGGCGCCGGTGATGATCTACGGCGATGACGTCACCCACGTGCTCACCGAAGAAGGCATTGCCTACCTCTACCGCGCTGAAAGCCTGGAAGAGCGCCGGGCGATGGTCGCCGCGGTGGCCGGGATCACCGATATCGGCCTTGGCGTCGACGCGAAGCGCGTTGCCGCGCTGCGCCAGAGCGGCAAGGTGGTTTATCCGGAAGATATCGGCATCCGCCGCAGCGATGCCACCCGCTCGCTGCTGGCCGCCGGCAGCGTAGCCGATCTGGTGGAGTGGTCCGACGGACTCTATAACCCACCGGCAAAATTCCGGAGCTGGTAATGAAACGACTCTCCCCCCGGCGCGCTGAAGCGCAAACCGGCTGGCTTGCCCGCACCGCCAGCGAGTGCCTGATTGACGAAGCGCGGCTCAGCCCCAAACCGGGGCTGGTCGACAGCCGCGGTCGCGGCGCGCATCTCGATTTAAGCCTCGCGCTGATGGAGCGTTCGGCCCGCAGCCTGCTCCCCACCTTTCAGGCATTGGCGGAGCAGAGCTGGCAGCGGCCGGCGGATATCGCGCTACGTGAAACCATCGGCCGCCTGGGCCGCGAAGGCGAGCGGCAGATGATGCTGGCCACCGATGGGGTGAATACCCATCGCGGAGCAATTTGGGCGCTAGGCCTGCTGGTTAGCGCCGCGGCGATGCTGGGCGGGACGGGTCATTCACGGTCGATCGCGGAGACCGCCGCGCATCTCGCCGCCCTGCCGGACGCCGCGGCGCCCAAAACCTTTAGTAAAGGCCTGCGCGCCAGCCGCCGCTGGCAGGTGCCGGGCGCTCGCGAAGAGGCGCAGCGCGCGTTTCCGCATATCACCACTCTTGCGCTACCGCAGACTGCGGCGCAGCCGGGCCGAGGGCGCCAGCGAAGACGAGGCCCGCCTCGACGCGCTGATGGCGATCATGACCTCGCTGAGCGACACCTGCGTGCTTTCCCGCGCCGGCATGTCCGGCCTTGAGGCCATGCAGCACGGCGCCCGCGCGGTACTGAACGCCGGCGGCTGCGCCACGGCGTGCGGACGCCGGGCGCTGGCGCAGCTTGACGCGCAGATGCTGGCGCAAAACGCCTCGCCGGGCGGCGCCGCCGATCTTCTTGCCGCCACCCTGTTTCTCGACCGGGTTGCCGGCTAACGCATTCAGAGGATGTTATGGAACAGATTAATTTGTCATTCCCTGCCAACCGCGCCCTCAGCGGCAAGGCCCTGGCAGGCGTAGTAGGCTCCGGCGATATGGAAGTGCTCTATACCGCCGGGCAAAACGCCACGCTTGAGGTTGATATCACCACCTCGGTGGACAACAGCCGGGCGCGCTGGACCGCGCTGTTTGAGCGGCTCAATTTAATCAACGACCTGCCCGCCGGACGGCTGGTGATCCATGATTTTGGCGCCACGCCGGGCGTCGCACGTATTCGCATCGAACAGGTATTTGAAGAGGTGGCCCATGCGTAACGATCGCAGCTTTATCGAATTACGGGCCCGCGAACGCGCCCGCACGCTGCTGGACGAAGGCAGCTACCGCGAATTGCTCGATCCGTTCGAAGGCATTATGTCGCCGTGGCTCGCGCCGCAGGGCGTGGTGCCGCAGTCCGACGACGGCATGGTGGTGGCTCGCGGCACCATTAACGGCCAGCCGGCGGTGGTGATTGCCATCGAAGGCACCTTCCAGGGCGGCAGCATGGGCGAAGTCTCCGGCGCCAAAATGGCCGCCGCGCTGGAGCTGGCGGCGGAAGATAACCGCAACGGCATCCCGACCCAGGCGGTGCTGTGCCTCGAAACCGGCGGCGTGCGCCTGCAGGAAGCCAACCTCGGCCTGGCGGCGATTGCCGACATTCACGCGGCGATTGTCGATCTGCGTCGCTATACCCCGGTAATCGGTATTGTCGCCGGCACCGTGGGCTGCTTTGGCGGGATGTCGATTGCCGCCGCGCTGTGCAGCTACCTGATCGTCACTCGCGAAGCGCGCCTTGGCCTCAACGGCCCTCAAGTTATTGAGCAGGAAGCCGGAATCGAAGAGTACGACTCCCGCGACCGCCCGTTCATCTGGAGCATGACCGGCGGCGAAATCCGCTATGCCAGCGGCCTGGTGGATGCGCTGGTCGATGACGGCGTTAACGCGGTGAAAACCGCCATGAACGACGCCATCGCCAAAGACGTTCCGGCCCAACATCGCAGCGACAAATACGCCGACTTCCTGACCCGTCTGAGCAACTTTGACACTCGTCAGCAGGCCGACACCGCGCAGATTAAACAGCTTTTCGCCGGGGAGGTGAAATGATGACTCAGTCCAATAGCCGTGGAGCCCTGTGGCTGGAAAAACTGGCGCCAAATGCGCCGCGCATGACTGGCCTGTGCCCTTCAGTACAGGTCGCCGACGGTGAACTGAACAATGAGGCCGTACGCTTCATTGCCGTGGTGCCCGATGCCAATAACCACTATCCGCGCGCCGCGAAAGGCGAAGTGGGTCTGCTGGAAGGCTGGACGCTGGCAAAAGTGGTGAATGAAACCATCGATGCTGACGCGAACCGCGACGTGAAGCGCCCGATTGTGGCGGTGATCGACGTCCCGAGCCAGGCCTATGGCCGTCGGGAAGAGGCTTTCGGCATTCACCAGGCGCTGGCCGGCGCCGCAGGGGCTTACGCGAAAGCGCGCCTGGCGGGCCATCCGGTGATCGGGCTGATCGTTGGCAAGGCGATGTCCGGGGCGTTTCTGGCGCACGGTTATCAGGCCAACCGCCTGATTGCCATCAACGATCAAGGCGTGCTGGTGCATGCGATGGGCAAAGAGTCCGCCGCCCGTATCACCCTGCGTACCGTCGAGGCGCTGGAAAAACTGGCGGCGACCATTCCGCCAATGGCCTATGACGTCAGCAACTACGCCACCCTCGGTCTGCTCTCCGATCTGCTGAACCTCAGCAACCCGGACGCGCCGTCCGATGCCGATCTGGCGCTGGTGGAGCTCACCGTACAGAAGGCCATTTCCGATGCACGTAAAGACCCCACGCTGAAAAACCGTCTCGGCGCGGAGAATCGCCGCAGCTCTGCCCTGGTTCGCGAACGGATGCGCGCCAGCTGGTAACGGGCAACCTCAGAAGTACGTAAAAAAAGACCTGCCGAAAGCGGCAACCGTCGGGCGCAGCATAGCGCCCACGGCATACCGCTTTTAGAAAATTATAAACATCGCAAAGGTTCTCTATTTTTCTTACTACAGGTGATCTATGACTTATGTAATTGTTCATGCCCTCGCGCCGATTTTTCTCATCATGCTGCTGGGCTTCTGGGCCGGCAAAGCCAAAATGGTCGACAACAAAAACGTGTCGCTGCTCAACATCTTCGTAATGGACTTTGCCCTGCCCGCCGCGCTGTTCAGCGCTACCGTGCAGACCCCGTGGGCCGATATTGTTGCCCAGTCGCCGCTGATTGTGGTGCTGACCGGCGCCATGTGGATCACCTATGCGGCGATCTACTTCCTCGCCACCGGCGTGTTTAAAAAGTCTCCGCAGGATGCCGCCGTGCTGACCCTCACCGTGGCGCTGCCGAACTATGCCGCGCTTGGCCTGCCGATTCTCGGTAGCGTGCTGGGTGAAAGCTCCGCGACCTCGCTCTCCGTCGCCGTCTCCATCGCCTGTGGTTCGGTGCTGATGACGCCGTTCTGTCTGCTGATTCTGGAGCGTGAAAAAGCGCGCGCCGCCGGTGAAAACAGCGGCTCCACGCTGGCGATGCTGCCGGTGCTGATGTGGCGTTCGCTGAAAAAACCTATCGTGATGGGCCCGCTGCTCGGCGTAATCTTCTCGGCGATTGGCATCAAAATGCCGGAGTTGCTGCTGGCGGCAATCAAACCGCTCGGCCTTTCAGCCACCGCGGCGGCGCTGTTCCTGACCGGGGTGATCCTCTCCGCGCGTAAGCTGCAGCTGAACGCGATGGTGAGCATTGCGACCATTGCCAAGCTGCTGATCCAGCCGTTTATCGCCTGGGCTATCGTTCTGGCTTTCGGCCTCCACGGCTCCGTGGCGATCACCGCTATTCTGATGATCGCGCTCTCTGCCGGCTTCTTCGGCGTGGTGTTCGGCAACCGCTTTGGCGTGCAGTCGCCGGATGCGGAAGCGGTGCTGCTGTTGAGCTCGGTTCTGTGTATCCTGTCGTTACCGCTGTTCATCACCTTAACTTCAGGTATCTGATATGACATTCACTTCGCGCCCTCACGATTTACTGTGGCTGAAAAGCCGCGATGCCCTGCTCAACGTTGAGGAGGCGTGGGTGGCCAGCCAGTGGCAACCGGGTCTGCCCGTAGTGGTGCGGCGCGACGTGAATGATAATGGCGATATTCCGGTAGGCGTGCGCGGCATAAAGCGCGAACAGCGCGCCGCCGGATGGGTTAAGGCCGGGAGCGTTTCGCGCACTATCACGCCGGAAGAGCTGGTCGAGCGCCAGCGCCTGCTGCACTCGCCGTTTGTCTCCCAGCAGCCCGTTCAGGCGGCTATTTTGCTGACCACCTTTGCGTGGCCGTGGATCTGGGGCATTACCGGCAGCACGGCCTACGCCCTCGCCACCGAAATTCCCGTCCTGCACGCCGACAGCGATCTCGATCTACTGATTCGCGCCCCTGAACCGCTGACCGATGACGAACTGCGGCAGTGGCAGGCGCAGGTGGAAAAGCTGCCGTGCCGCGCCGACACCCAGATTGAAACGCCCCTTGGCGCGTTTGCGCTCAACGAATGGCTGCGCGAAGGACGCGTTCTGCTGAAAACCGCCACCGGGCCGCAGCTCACCGCGACGCCGTGGCTCAGGGAGTCATGATGAAAATCCTCTTTACCTTTCCCGGCCAGGGCGCCCAACGCCCGGGAATGCTGCAAAACCTGCCCGACGGCGATGCCATTCTTGCTGAAGTGCGCGCGGTGCTTGGCGACGAAACCAATACACTCGACGCGCCCGAGGCGCTGAAGCACACCCGCGCGGTGCAGCTTTGCCTGCTGATTGCGGGCATGGCGTGGGCACGTGAACTGATGCGTAACGGCGTGACGCCCGATATCGTCAGCGGCCTGTCGATTGGCGCTTACCCGGCGGCAGTGGTGGCTGGCGCGCTGGATTTTCGCGACGCGCTGCGGCTGGTGGCCCTGCGCGGCGATTTAATGGAGCAGGCGTATCCCCACGGCTACGGCCTAACGGCGATTGTTGGCCTCACGCTGAATCAGGTTGAAAAGCTGATGGCGGGAAGCGGCACTTATATCGCCAACCTTAATGCCGAAACGCAGATAGTGATTGCCGGCCGGGATGAGGAGATGGCGGAGGTCGCGAGAAAAGCGCTGGCTGCCGGAGCCAGCAAGGCTACCCGGCTTGCGGTAAGCGTGCCGTCGCATTGTGCTTTGCTGGATAAACCGGCGGCAGAGTTAGCTCAGGCGTTTGAATCCGTGACATTGTCACGCCCAGTGCGAGCCTACCTTAGCGGATCGACCGGCCGGGTGCTGTGGGAACCGCAGAAAATCGCCGAAGACTTAGCCTTCAACATGGCGCGGACGGTGCAGTGGCAGGACGCCATGGTTTCCGCCAATCAGCGCGATGCGCGGCTGGCGATTGAGATGCCGCCAGGCAGCGTGCTAACCGGGCTGACGCACCTCGCAGGCTGGCAGGGCGATGCCATCTGCATGGAGCGAAACAGCGTTGCAGTGGCACTGCATCTGGCGAAACGCCTCAGCCGTTAAGGCTGCGGGCGTACATCCGCCCTTCCGCCGCCAGCGCCAGCAGATCGGCGTCGCGTTCGCGATGGTGGGAATAGACGATCGAGATCAGCTGGCGCATCTGATACGGCTCAGCCAGCTTTAACAGCTGCACGTCGTTTTCGTAGACCTTCTTCATCCGCCCGGGCAGCAGCGCAAAGCCAACCCCGGCCTGCACCAGGCTGATCATCGAAAAGATATCGTTGACCCGGGTGACAATTTCGGGCTCGAAGGCGGCGACCTGAAAAGCCTCTCGAAAGCCCGCGTAGGTGGCGAAGCCTTCCGCAAGCGAAACGAATTTACGGTCGGCGTAGTCGCGAAGGTCGGCGGGCCTCGAGGTATCCAGCCGTTCGGCCGCCGGCGCGGCGAGAAAAATGTCGTCTTCAAACAGCGGCACCACGTCAAACGCCGAGTTGCTGAACTCCCCGGCGTTGGTGGCGATCAGAATCGCGTCCAGGGCGTCGTCCTCCAGCATATCCAGCAGCATCTGGTTGGAGCCCATCGTCAGGTCCAGCTCCAGCTCCGGGCGCCGCAGCTTCATCCCCATGATGATCCGCGGCACGGTCTCCAGCGTGAGCGAATAGAGCGTGCCGATCCGCAGTCGTCCCTGGCCGACGCCGGCGACCTTTCGCGTCGCCTCCAGCCCGCGCGTCATCAGCGTGGTAACGTCCTGACAATACTCCAGCAGCGTCCAGGCCGCCGGCAGCGGCAGCAGGTTGCGTCCCTTATGGACAAACAGCGGGCAGCCCACCCCCTCTTCCAGGGTATGCAGGGCCCGGTGGACGCTGACGCCGCTGAGCTGCATCGCTTCGGCGGTTCTGGCGATGTTGCCTTTGGCCATAAACATCATAAATACCGCCAGCTTACGGAAGGTAATATCCTGGTTAATGTCGTCTTTCATGGCGCTACTCTCCCTCTCTCCGCCGCGGCCCGTTATTTCCTGTGTGAATTCAAGCCAGTATAACCGTAACGCCGGTAAATGCTTTAACCCAGAGCAAGGAACCAGCCGCTGCCGTCGTGCATCAGGGGGAGACTAATAGCGGTTCGATCGGGCAAAAAAAAAGCCGGTCAGCTGCTGAGCTGACCGGCATGACGCACGCGGGAGGAACTAATACGGCGACTACAGCGCCATATCGTGCTGCGGCGACTCCGCAGGCTTGAGCTCCGCGGACGGCGCGGCGGCAGGCTTCGCGCCGCTCATATTAATCACCGGCGGTTTGGTCAGCTGCAGCGTCGCGGCGGTGTCGTCCCATACCTGCTGGGTCAGCGCCGGGCTATCGTTCAGCTTCTGGCCATAGCTCGGCACGATCGCGTGGATGCGGCTCTGCCACTCCGCGGAGCTGAACTGCTGCGGGAACATCTGCTTGAGCACGTTAAGGGTAATAGGCGCGGCGGTAGAGGCGCCCGGAGAGGCCCCAAGCAGCGCGGAGATGGTTTTCTGCTCGTCAACCACCACTTCGGTCCCCAGCTTCAGCACTCCGCCCTTATCGGCGTCTCTTTTGATGATCTGCACGCGCTGGCCGGCCTGAATCAGCTTCCAGTCCTCTTTACGCGCGTCCGGATAGTACTCTTTCAGCGCCGCAAAGCGGTCATCGTCGCTGAGCATTACCTGGCTCACCAGGTATTTGACCAGGTCGAAGTTGTCGAGACCGACGTGGGTCATCGGCAGAACGTTATCGGTGGTGGTGGTGCTCAGCAGGTCAAAGAAAGAACCGTTTTTAAGGAACTTGGTCGAGAAAGTCGCGAACGGCCCGAACAGCACCACGCGCTTGCCGTCAAGGAAGCGGGCATCAAGATGCGGAACCGACATCGGCGGCGCGCCGACCGAAGCCTGGCCGTAGACCTTCTGCAGATGCTCTTTGGTCACCGCCGGGTTTTCGGTCATCAGGAAAGAGCCGCCCACCGGGAAGCCCGCGTAGTTGTCGGCTTCCGGAATACCGGTTTTTTGCAGTAATTTCAGCGCGCCGCCGCCGGCGCCGATAAAGACATATTTCGCGTCAATCGCCTGCTCGTCGCCGCTATTAACGTTTTTAATCGTTACGTGCCACGAATTATCGGCATTACGCTTAAATGCGGTTACCTCAGAGGAGGTTTGCAGCGAGAAATTATTATTTTTCTTCAGGCTGCCGATCAGCTGGCGGGTTATTTCGCCGTAGTTGACGTCGGTCCCGACCGGGGTCCAGGTGGCCGCTACTTTTTGCTGCGGATCGCGCCCTTCCATCACCAGCGGCGCCCACTGTTTAATTTGCGCATGGTCGGTGGAGAATTTCATCCCCTGGAATAGTGTGGTTTGCTGCAGAGCGGTATAACGTTTTTGCAGATAATCAACGTTATCGCCCCAGACAAAGCTCATATGCGGGGTGGAATTAATAAAGGAGTGCGGGTCATGCAAAATGCCGCGCTTAACCTGCGCCGTCCAGAACTGACGGGAGATCATAAACTGCTCGTTGATCTCCAGCGCCTTGCTGACGTCAATGGAGCCGTCCGCGCGCTCTGGCGTGTAGTTCAGCTCCATGTTTGCCGAGTGGCCGGTACCGGCATTGTTCCAGCCGTTAGAGGACTCCAGCGCCACGCCGTCAAGCTTCTCAACCATCACCTGTTTCCAGTCCGGCTGGAGTTCCTGCAGCCAGGTGCCGAGCGAGGCGCTCATGATCCCGCCGCCAATCAGCAGAAAATCGGTTTTCTTTGCGGCGTCGGTATTTGCGTAGGTTGCCGTACTGACGAATAGCGCCAGTGCGGTCATGGATAAGATCGAGTTTTTTATTGCAGGCATAATAGAATTATCGCATAGCATAATGAAATAAGTGTCAACATGTTAACGCACTTTCATTATATTTTAAAATATCATTTACATTTTCCGCACAGTTAATCAATTATTGGCATTGACTTTTTTAACTTAAAAAAGTGCGGAATGCTAAATGGAATTAAGATCCACCAACGTATCGCGATAATTAAAGGGCTGACGCCGCGCGCGCCAGTTTATTTAGTTACATAAGGGGAGGCAGCGGCGCGCGAAAATATAGCGCGCCGCGAAGAATTAGCGCTGTGACTCTGCCAGCGGATGCGTTTTATTTCGTAACGCAATGCGCAGATGCTCGTTATTTTCCCTCAGCAGCTCGCGCGCCTGCCAGGCGTCAAGCCCGCTGAGCAGCATCAAAATCGCCGTCCGGCAGTGCTGGTTGCAGGCGGCAAGCGCGGCTTTCGCCTCGCTGCGCGAACAGCCGGCGGCCTCTATCACGATGGCGATTTGCCGCTCGGCCCAGCGCGGGCTGGTGGCCTGCAGATCGACCCGCAGGTTGCTGAAGACCCTGCCGTCGCGAATGGCCAGCCCGGTGGTCAGCATGTTGAGCAGCTGCCGCTGCGCCAGCTGCGCTTTCGGGTTACCAAACCCCGCCACCGCTTCCGGACCGGTTTGCGGCGCCACGATAATATCCGCCAGCTGCGCCGCTTCGCTATCCGCCTGCTGGGTCAGCACCGCGACCGGCGCGCCGAGCGACCAGGCGTGGCGCATCGCGCCCCATACCCACGGCGTTTTGCCGCTGACCGTCAGCGCCAGCAGCATATCGTTATCGCTAAAGCGCAGCGCCTGCAACTCCAGCGCGCCGAGATCGTAGTCGTTAGCGGCCGTCTCCATCTCCTGCAGCGCCGCCGCCGACCCGCCGGCGATGAGTCCCACCAGGGCGTGTTTCTCCTCGGGCGCAAATTCGTTGACCGCCTGCAGGGCCGCGCGGCCGGATGCGCCGGCGCCGACGATCACCAGCCGCCCGCCGCGGCTCAGGGTCGCCGCGGCGTTATCGACCAGGCGGGTCATTTCCGCCAGGCAGGCGTCGATGGCGTTGGCAATCTGCCGGCCGTCGGCGTGCAGCAGCGTCAGCATATCGTGGGTGGTAAGACTATCGATACGGCGGGTGTCAGGGTGGCGTCGTTCCGTCATTGAAGCGGTTGGCTTACTGCTCATAAAAACCTCCATTTAAATAACTCCGCATTTACTATAGGGACATTTACCGTCATCTCCTGCGAGTGGGGTCACGCTTCCCGGTTCCCGACGGATCGTTTATTGCTTTTTTACATGCCTTTAAGAAATTCGCCCCATCAGCGATAATAGGCCTTCGCTGTTTAGCCTGGGGTTGTTATGAATGAGTTAGCGGAGCTGGAACCGCCCGCGCGCAGGCGCCGTAAGAGCATGAAGCTGAGTACCGCCGTGACGCTGATGATTGGCAGCGTGCTGGGGTCGGTTCTGCTGCTGGTCTACGCGCTGTGGTTTATCCAAATCAGTGATACCACCCGCGACGGGCTGAAGGACACCGCCCTGGCGGTGGCGCGGACGTTGGCCGATATGCCGGAAGTGAAGCGCGGCCTGACGCTGCCGGCGGACAGCAATATTATTCAGCCGCTGGCGCAGGCGGTGGTGCAACGCAACGATCTGCTGTTTGCGGTGGTCACCAATATGCAGGGTATTCGCTACTCGCACCCCAACGACCAGATCATCGGCAAGCGGTTTATCGGCGATGACATTAACCCCACCCTGCAGGGAAAGGAGAACGTTGCCGTCAACCACGGCGTACTGGCCCCGGCCCTGCGCGCCTTTACGCCGGTTTTTGACGCTAACCACCGGCAGATTGGCGTCGTGGTCATCGGTATTTCGCTCAGTAAGGTGGATACCCAGATCGCCAACAGCCGCTGGGACGTCCTCTTTACCGTGCTGTTCAGCGCCCTGGTCTGCGGTATCGGGACCTGGAGCCTGGTTCGCGGCCTCAAGCGCGTGCTGCTGGGACTCGAGCCGCAGGAGCTCTCCACCCGCTTCCAGCAGCATCAGGCGATGCTGCATTCGTTAAAAGAAGGCGTGGTGGCAATCGATACCGAAGGACAGGTGACCCTGATCAATCCGGCCGCGCGCGACATTTTGTTCAGCGGGCCCGATAAGGCGCTCGGCCATACGCCGCTGCTCGCCGACTTACAGGAGGTTCTGCGCACCGGGACGCCCACTTACGATCGCGAGCTCGGCTGCAACGGCCTGCTGCTCATCAGCAATACCGTGCCGGTGCGCAGCCAGAACGCCACCGTCGGCGCCATCTGCACCTTCCGCGACAAAACCGAGGTCAGCCAGCTGCTGCAGCGTCTCGACGGCATGGTCAACTATGTCGATGCCCTGCGTACGACTTCCCATGAGTTTATGAATAAGCTGCACGTGATCCTCGGCCTGCTGAATATGAAAAGCTATGACAAGCTGGAGGAGTACGTGCTACAAACCGCCCACACCTATCAGGCGGACATCGGCGAAATTCAGCACCGCATCAAATCGCCGGTGGTCGCCGGCTTTTTGATTGGTAAAATCCAGCGCGCGAAGGAGCGCGGATTTAGCCTTAGCCTGGCGGAAGAGAGCCTCGTCCCCGACTGCCCGAACGAAAAGCAGATCACCGTTCTGGTCACCGTGCTGGGTAATTTGATTGAGAATGCGCTGGACGCCATGAGCGGACAGCGTGAAGGCGAAGTCAGCCTGTTGCTACACTATCAAAACGGCTGGCTAAGCGGCGAAGTGAGCGACGACGGTCCGGGGATCCCGGAGGCGAATATCGATGCCATCTTTAATAAAGGCTTCTCCACCAAAGGCGAAAATCGCGGCGTCGGCCTGTTTCTCGCCAGCCAGCAGCTGCGCGAACTGGGCGGGACGCTGGCCGTCGAGTCCGAACCCGGCGTATTTACTCAATTTTTTGTTCACCTTCCCTGGGATAGTAAAAGGAACAGCGCGTGATAAATGTATTGATTGTTGATGACGATGCCATGGTAGCCGAGCTGAACCGCCTGTACGTGGCGCGGATTTCCGGTTTCCGCTGCTGCGGCACCGCGTCTACGCTGAATAAGGCCCGGGAGATGATTAACGACGACGAGCTGGAGATCGATCTGGTGCTGCTCGACGTCTATATGCAGCATGATAGCGGGCTGGATCTGCTGCCGACCATTCGCGCCTCCGGCCGCGACATCGACGTGATTATGATCACCTCCGCCGCCGATGCCGCAACCGTACAAACCTCGATGCACTACGGCGTTATTGATTATCTGATTAAGCCCTTCCAGTTCCCGCGTTTTGAGGAGGCGTTAACCGCCTGGCGCGAGAAAAGAAAGCTGATGACCGGACAGACTTATTATGAGCAGGCCGACGTTGATCGCCTGCTGCACGGCGAGCTGCCGGAAGCCAGCGACGCGCGTAAGCTGCCGAAGGGGCTCACCTCGCAAACGCTGCGCACGCTTTGCCAGTGGATCGATGCGCATCCGGCGACCGAGTTTTCTACCGACGAGCTGGCGGTGGCGGTGAATATTTCCCGCGTCTCCTGCCGCAAATACCTGATTTGGCTGGCGCAGATTAATATTCTCTACACCACCATTCACTACGGCGCCACCGGCCGCCCGGTGTATCGCTATCGGCTGGTCGCCGAGCAGTACGGCCTGCTCAAGCAGTACAGTCAGTAAGCCGATAGCCGCTATCCATCAGTTGAAAGCGAAAGCGGCGCTGCGATGAGAGGATCACTTCGCGATTTTTAGTCACAAAAATCGCTTCAATATCCTCCCGTTCACGCAGCGCCGCGCGCCCCTTCTCAACGCCCAGGCCATAGATCAGGGTGGTCCAGATATCGCCGTCGAGGGAGTCGTCAGAAATGATGGTTACGCTCTCCAGCTCGTTATCCAACGGATAGCCGCTGCGCGGGTCGAGAATATGGTGCCAGCGCCTGCCGTCCTGCTCAAAATAGCGCTCATAGATGCCGGAGGTCACCACCGACTGGCCGCTCACCGCAATCGTGCCGACCAGCTCGTCGGCGGCGGCAAACGGCTTTTTCAGGCCAATGGACCACTCCCCGAGGGTATGCACGTTTCCCCCGAGATTAATCAGCGCCGCGTCGACGCCCTGCCGCCGCAGATCGTCGCGCACCCGGTCGGCAATGTAGCCTTTGGCAATGGCGCCAAGATCGATCTCCATCCCCGGCTGGGCCAGAAACACGCTGCCCGCCGCTTCATCAAGGATCACATCCTGCGGCCGGGTCAGCGCCAGGCGGGCGGCAATCTCCGCCGCCGCCGGCACGCTGCGCCCCTGAAAGCCGATACGCCAGAGCTTGACCAGCGGGCCAATCGCCAGGTTGAACGCGCTATCCCGCGCCATGCTCGCGGCCTTCGCGCATTTGATTAGCTGAAACACCGGCCGGCTGACGGCCACCGCGTGGCGACCGGCGGCATGGTTAATATCCATGACCTGGGACTGCGCGCGGTTGACGGTAAGCAGATCTTCGTAGCGTTTAATCAGCTGGAAGGTGCGGGAGGCGAGCGCGTCATCGTGACGGAACAGTTTAAGCAGAATGGGCGAACCCATTAAAACGGCGGAGTAGCTATAGACGCGACTAGTGTCAGACATGGTTGCAACTCCTGTGGATGACCCCGGCGCGCGGCCGGGGTATATCGCGAAAGGTTATCCTCTGGCGCGTTTCGCCGCCTCATGGCCCGCCAGGGTGCCAAAGATAATGATATCCGCCACCGCATTGCCGCCGATGCGGTTGCCGCCGTGGATGCCGCCGACCACTTCCCCGGCGGCGTAGGCGCCGGGAATCGGCCGCTGAGCGGTATTGAGCACCGCGGTCGTGGTATCGATTGTCACCCCGCCCATCGTATGGTGCACTCCCGGGGCGATGCGGATCGCATGGAACGGCCCCTCGTTAACCGGCGCGCGCAGCGCGGTGGTGCGGCCAAAATCCTCATCGCGCTGGGTTTCAACGAAGCCGTTGTAGCGCTCGAGGGTGGCGAGGAAGGCATGGTAATCCATCCCCAGCTTCTCCGCCAGCTCGCGCGGGGAACTGGCGCTGGTGGCGAGGCCTTTGGCGATATATTCATCGGCCGCTTTGTTTTTTGCCCGCACGTGCTCGTCGAAGACGATCCAGGCGTACTGCTCCGGCAGCGCGATAATCGCCGCCGAGACTTTATCGCGGGTCGCCATTTCGTTGAAGAAGCGCTGACCGCGCTGGCTCACCAGAATCGCCCCGCCGCCGCGAATCGACTCCGAAATCAGGTAGGAGGTCTTCTGCTCAACGGTCGGGTGGATCTGGATTTCGCCCATATCCACGGTGCCGGCGCCGATGCGCTCCAGCAGCGCGATGCCGCCGCCGGTCGCCCCTTTATGGTTGGTGGTGACAAAACCGGCGAGATCCGGACGGTACTTCACCACCATCGCGCTGTTGGCGCTGAAGCCGCCGGTGGCCACCACGATGCTCCTGGTCTGCACGTCGAAGCGCTCCTGCTCGTCGTTGAGCAGACGCACGCCGCTCACTTCGTCGTTGGCCATCAGGATCTCTTCGACCGAGGTGTCCAGCATCACGTCAATCCCGCGTTTGCTGATATTGCGCACCAGGCCGCTAATCAGATAGCCGCCGACCGCCGACCCGTCACGCGGACGGTGGGTGCGGTCAATGCTCATCCCGCCGGTAGTAGTGATGTCGTTAAGCATGATCCCGCGGCGGGCCAGCCACTCAATCGCCTCGGGGGCGTTTTCCACGAAGCGGCGCAGCAGCGCCGGGTTGTTTTTGTTATGCCCGCCCTTCAGGCTCTCCTCAAAGAACAGCTCTTTGCTGTCGACAATCCCTTTGACCCGCTGGAAGCGCGTTTCCGCAGCGTTCATCCCGGCGGAAGCTTTAATGGTGTTGCCGCCGATAGTCGGCATTTTTTCAACGATCAGCACGCTGGCGCCTTCGTCGTGGGCCTGAATCGCCGCCGCCAGGCCCGCGCCGCCGCTGCCCACCACCACCACGTCGTAGCTTTTCACCGCCCGATCGTCGCCGCCCTCTTCGATCGCCAGCGCTTTGCTCGATTTCAGCATCGCTTTGGATACCGCTTTTTTCACCGCTTCGCTTTGGCTGGTGGCGCCGGAGATGGCGTCAACGTGCGGGGTGTTGGCGGTCAAAATACGCTCGCGGATCTCTTCAAAGCTGGTGCTGAACTCCACGGTCTGTTCCGCGCCGCAGGCCAGCGCCACGTCGGCAATGCGATCGTTCTCGAGGCTGACGTGAATCACCAGCTCGCCGGCCTCATCCTGCACTGTTTCAACAAAAACGCCGGGCTTAAATTTCGCGTCGCCCATGCTCATATCGCGGATCATCGCTTCCACCAGCGAGAAGCGCCACAGCGGCTGCGGAATATGCAGCGCTTCGCGCCGGGTGCTGTCGATAAAAAGCTCCAGATTTTCACCGTCGCTAATGCGGTCGGTCCAGTCCGGGTAGGCAATGCAGGCGCGCCCAACGGCGATCAGATCGTAGCCGTGGTCCAGCCCCTGTTCGGCGTCCGCGGCGTTAACGATCCCGCCCACGCCCATCACCGGCACCTGCGCGAGGTTAGCGGAGCGCAGCGCGCAGTATTTTTCAATCAGCGGCGTCAGGTCGCTGGTATCAACGATCGAGGAACGCAGCGAGGCGCCCACCGAGAAGTGCAGATAGTCGAGGCCCCGCGCCGCCAGTTTTTCCAGCAGATAGAGGGTGTCGTCAAAGCGGATGCCCGGCTCTTCCAGCTCTTCCGGCGAGAAACGGTAGCCGATAATAAAAGCGTCGTCCGCGTACTGGCTGACCATTTTATGGGTGATATCCAGCACCGCCAGCGGGAATCTGGCGCGGTTATCGCGGCTGCCGCCCCAGCAGTCGTCGCGCTGGTTAGAGTTAGGGGAATAGAACTGCTGGATAAGATAGGTATTGGCGCCGTGGATTTCGACGCCGTCAAAACCGGCCTGAATCGCCCGGCGGACGCCGTCGCCAAATTTCGCGATCGTCTCTTCGACTTCCTCAGCGCTTAGCGCGCGCGGCATCGCGGCGCCGTCGCGCGGAGCGGCCAGCGCGCTCGGCGCAACCGGCTGGCGGCCGCCGATAAGCTGCGGGTCGACCATCCGGCCGCCGTGATAGATCTGCAGAATGGCCTTCGATCCTTCAGCCTGGATCGCTTCGGCAATTTTGGCGAGGCCGGAAATTTTGTCATCATTGTCGATGCCTATGGCGCCAGGGAAAGCCAGTCCATAGTCATCGATAAAGCAGCACTCGACGATGATGGTACCGATGCTGCCCGCCCGGGCCCGGTAATACTCCACCAGCTCGCTGGTGACGGAGCCGTCAAAATAGCCGGTGCAGGTGGTCATCGGCGCCATAAACAGGCGGTTTCTTAGCTCAGTTCCGTTTGGTAAGGTAAAGGGCTGCAAAATACGTTGATTACTGGTCATAGTAATACTCCAGATTTTAAATATTGAAATTCAGAATTCGCTGAGGAATTTATTTTGGTTGTGTTTTTAATTCCTGTTGTCATGCTAACAATATAGCGAATTTTTTAGTTACCAAACCATTTACGTTAGTTAAAAAACTATTTAATACCAACAATAACATCACTACCTCCATCGTATTATTATTTTAAAATACAACGTTTACACAAAGCATAATATCGATAACAAACAGGACACTTTTGTTACGCAATGACAAAATTATACAAGATAAATTACAAGATAAATTACAAGATAAAAATCAATGATATACATAACAAAATGGTTTTACTATGGCTCTGAACTCCGGCTTGATTTTAACATTTAGCGATATTTCGCACAAATAACCACCCTCTCCATCCGGGTTATTGCGAGAAATAAAAAAAACGCCACACCCCGGGATTTATTGATCTCAATCAATTGCAATTCGACATCAAAGAGCAATATATAAATAACAAAGAAATTTAATTTAGCGCCCTAAAAAATGCGTTAAATAAACGTCGCGGTGATAATAAAAACCCATGATTAATAACTAAAGAAAGTTTTGAAATTAAAGAAAGCAAAAGTCATCGACGACTCAACCTTATTTTCAACTACTTGCAGATACTCATTATGAAAGAGAAAAAGACAACCATACCGCCTGCCGGTACAGCCACTCCCAAGGCTGCTGATAAACGTCGTCTGCTGATGATGGCGCTGCCCATTATCGTGGCCGTACTGCTGCTTTTCATCCCGGTGCCTGATGGCCTGCCGCCCTATGCCTGGCACTACTTTGCCATTTTCGTCGGCGTGATCGTCGGCCTGATTTTCGAGCCCCTTCCCGGGGCGGTGATTGGCATCACCGGGGTGGTGGTTATCGCCCTCTGCAGCCAGTGGCTGCTATTCGATCCGGCGCAGCTGGCCGACCCCAAATTCAAGCTGGCCGGTGCCTCCTTTAAATGGGCGGTCAGCGGCTTCGGTAACTCTACCGTGTGGCTGATTTTCGGCGCCTTTATGTTTGCCGCCGGCTACGACAAAACCCAGTTCGGGCGCCGTCTGGCGCTGATTCTGGTGAAATACCTCGGCCGCCGCAGCCTGACGCTGGGCTACGCCATCACCTTTGCCGACCTGCTGCTGGCCCCCTTTACGCCGTCGAATACCGCCCGCAGCGGCGGGACCATTTACCCGATTATCGCCAACCTGCCGCCGCTGTACGGCTCTAAGCCTAACGACCCCAGCGCCCGGCGGATCGGTTCCTATCTGATGTGGGTCGCTATTACCGCCGCCTGTATTACCAGCTCGATGTTCCTCTCGGCGCTGGCGCCTAACCTGCTGGCCCTCGCGCTGGTGAAAAGCATTGTCGGCATCAATATCTCCTGGGGCACCTGGTTTATCGCCTTCCTGCCGGTGGGCGTGCTGCTGATTGTGGTGATGCCGCTGCTGGCCTACTGGTTCTATCCGCCGGAGGTGAAGGTCAATGATGAAGTGCCGCTGTGGGCGGCGCGCGAGCTGGAAAAACTCGGCCGCCTGTCGCGTAATGAGGTTCTGCTGCTGGTGTTCGTCTGCTTCGCGCTGACCATGTGGATCTTCGCCGCCGAGTGGATTGAACCGGCGCTGGCGGCCCTGCTGGTCATCGTCCTGATGCTGTGGACCGGCGTCCTGTCATGGAGCGATATCACCAATAATAAAGCGGCGTGGAATACCTTCGTCTGGTTCGCCACCCTGGTGGCGCTGGCGGACGGCCTCTCCTCCACCGGCTTTATCGCCTGGCTGGGTAAAGAAGGCGGCGCGCTGATGAGCGGTATCTCTCCGGGGGTCGCCACCATCTTGCTGCTGCTGGCGTTCTACCTGCTGCACTACCTGTTTGCCAGCACCACCGCCCATACCACCGCGCTGCTGCCGGCGATGCTGACTATCGCCGCCACCATTCCGGGGATCAATATGCAGGTGTTCGTGCTGCTGATGGTCACCTCGCTGGGCATTATGGGGATCATCACCCCCTATGGTACCGGCCCCAGCCCGATCTACTACGGCAGCGGCTATCTGCCGACCAAAGACTACTGGCGCCTCGGCACCATCTTCGGCGCCATCTTCCTGGCCGCCCTGCTGCTGATTGGCTATCCGTGGATGTCCATGATGTTCTGATTCACAGCCGCCGGGGTCACTCCCGGCGGTTTTACTCTTAGGGAGCTTAAACAATGTCGACTAAACCGTTTGTTTACCAGGAAGCTTTTCCGCTGGCAAAAGATGAGACTGAATACTATCTGCTGAGCAAAGAACATGTTTCCGTGGCCGAATTTGAAGGCCAGGAGATCCTGAAGGTTGAACCTGAAGCCCTGACCCTGCTGGCCCAGCAGGCCTTCCACGATGCGGCCTTTATGCTACGCGTCTCCCACCAGCGGCAGGTGGCGGCCATTCTGCTCGACCCGGAAGCCAGTGAAAACGACAAGTACGTCGCCCTGCAGTTCCTGCGTAACTCAGAGATTGCCGCCAAGGGCATTCTGCCCACCTGCCAGGACACCGGCACCGCCATCATCATGGGTAAAAAAGGTCAGCGCGTCTGGACCGGCGGCGACGACGAAGCGGCGCTGGCGCGCGGGGTCTACAACACCTATACCGAAGATAACCTGCGCTATTCGCAAAACGCCGCGCTGGATATGTATAAAGAGGTCAACACCGGCACCAACCTGCCGGCGCAGATCGATCTGTACAGCGTTGACGGCGACGAATACAAATTCTTGTGCATGGCAAAAGGCGGCGGTTCGGCCAACAAAACCTATCTCTATCAGGAGACCAAGGCGCTGATTACCCCGGCGAAGCTGAAAAACTACCTCGTCGACAAGATGCGCACCCTCGGCACCGCCGCCTGCCCGCCGTACCACATTGCTTTTGTTATCGGCGGCACCTCTGCGGAAGCGACGCTGAAGACCGTTAAGCTGGCCTCCACGCGCTACTACGATGGTTTGCCCACCGCAGGTAACGAGCACGGTCAGGCGTTCCGCGATATTCAGGCTGGAGCAGGAGCTGCTGCTGGAAGCGCAGAATCTCGGCCTCGGCGCGCAGTTTGGCGGCAAGTACTTTGCCCACGACATCCGCGTGATTCGCCTGCCGCGCCACGGCGCCTCCTGCCCGGTTGGGATGGGCGTCTCCTGCTCCGCCGACCGCAACATCAAGGCGAAGATCAACCGTCACGGGATCTGGATTGAGAAACTGGAGAGCAACCCCGGTCAGTACATCCCGGAAGCGCTGCGCCAGCAGGGTGAAGGCAAGGTCGTCAGCATTGACCTCAATCAGCCGATGAACGACATCCTCAAGCAGCTTGCGGCCCATCCGGTTTCAACCCGCCTGACGCTGAACGGCACGATTATCGTCGCCCGCGATATCGCCCACGCTAAGCTCAAGGAGCTGCTGGATAACGGCGAGGCGCTGCCGCAGTACGTGAAAGATCACCCAATCTACTACGCCGGCCCGGCGAAAACTCCGGAGGGTTACGCGTCAGGTTCGCTGGGGCCGACTACCGCCGGACGCATGGACTCCTACGTCGATCTGCTGCAGTCCCACGGCGCGAGCATGGTGATGCTGGCGAAGGGCAACCGCAGCCAGCAGGTGACCGACGCCTGCCATAAGCACGGCGGTTTCTATCTCGGCAGCATCGGCGGCCCGGCGGCGGTGCTGGCGCAGCAGAGTATTAAGAGCCTGGAGTGCGTGGCTTATCCGGAGCTGGGAATGGAGGCGATCTGGAAAATCGAGGTGGAAGACTTCCCGGCGTTTATTCTGGTGGATGATAAAGGCAACGACTTCTTCCAGCAGATTCAGAACCAGCAGTGTAGCGGCTGCGCCCGGCGGTAATGTTGCCGGCTAAAGCCGGGTGTTGCGCGGTATCATTTGCTAAGAGGTATTCCGTTCACCGAACGTTGGGCAGAACATGCGGCCTCAGTGCGAGGTGACCGGGTTAAGGGGAAGATAACCGTCTTCCCCTTAACAATCCCCGCGGTCCCGCACGGAAATCGGTGCTGCGCACTGCGCTCACCTCCCGGCCTGCAGCCTGCGGTCGGCTCAACTCGACCTGCTCGCCCGTTCCGGGGCTCGCTCCTGTCTCGATTCGCCTCTTGCCGCCATCCCTGGCGGCCAGCCCTTGTCTTCCGGCCTTCGGTTCGCCGATTTCAGCGGGGAGCAAGGGCCCCGCTGCATGCCTTTTCGCCACCTGGCGTCCATCGTTGCGGATAGCAACAATGATTGAAACCAAGTGGTGACCATGCGGACAGTCCGCTTTTATCGCCTCAGCCGTTCGGTGAGCGGAACACCGCCGAATCGACAGGCACGTTTTTTATCACCCCGCGGCTAGTGGCCGGCCGAGGGGGCGCCCGGCGCTCCGGCACGGCTGAACGGCGGCCGGGCAAACCAGATAACCACGATCAGCGCCATAAAGCCCCAGCCTAACACCCAGAAGTAGTCGATGGTCGACATCATATAGGCCTGCTGCTCGATGGTTTTATCGATCAGCGCCATATGCTGCTGGGTCGCTCCGCCCATCTTCTCCACATAGTCCACCGCCGGCGGATTATAAGCAGAAACGCTTTCGGTCAGATTGGCGTGATGAAACACCTCCCGCCGCGACCAGATCCAGGTGGTCAGCGAAGAGGCAAACGAGCCGCCCAGTACCCGGAAGAAGGTCGCCAGACCTGAGCCTTCCGCCACCTCGGCGCCGTTGAGATTCGACAGCACGATAGTGGTGATCGGCATAAAGAAAAACGCGACGCCAATCCCCATAAACAGCTGCACTTCGGCGATGGTGCGAAAATCGACATCGGTGTTGAACTGCGCGCGAATAAGGCAGGACGCCCCCATCGTCAGGAACGAGAGCGAGGCCAGAATGCGCAGGTCGAACTTATTGGCGTAGCGGCCAATAACCGGCGTCATCACCAGCGGCAGCACGCCCATCGGCGCGGCGGCAAGCCCGGCCCAAATGGCGGTGTAGCCCATCTGCGTTTGCAGCCACTGCGGCAGAATAATATTGATGGCAAAGAACGCCGCGTAGCCCAGGGTCAGCGAGAGCGTACCGATCGCAAAGTTGCGGTCCTTAAACAGGCGCAGGTTGACGATCGGATGACGCTCGCCCAGCTCCCAGATGACGAACGCAACCAGCGAAATCGCCGAAATCGTCGACATCACCACGATATGGATTGAGGCGAACCAGTCGAGGTCGTTGCCTTTATCCAGCACCACCTGCAGCAGACCGACGCCAAGCACCAGCAGCGCAATGCCGATGTAGTCAATCGGCGCATGGGTGGTGGTCTCTTCCCGCGCGCGCATCTGCGTCCAGACGACGATCGCGGCAAAGATGCCGATCGGCACGTTGATGTAGAAAATCCATGGCCAGGAGTAGTTATCGGTGATCCAGCCGCCGGTAATGGGCCCGACAATCGGCGCCACCACCGTCACCATCGACAGCAGCGCGAGCGCCATGCTGCGCTTGCTCGACGGGAAGATAACCAGCAGCAGGGTCTGGCACATCGGGAACATCGGCCCGGCGAAAAAGCCCTGCAGGGCGCGAAAGATAATCAGCTCGCTCATGCTGTGGGCAAAGCCGCACAGGAACGACGTCAGGGTAAACAGCACCACCGAACCGATAAACAGCTTTAGCTGGCCGAAGCGTCGGGTAAACCAGCCGGTCAGCGGCAGCGCAATGGCGTTACACACCGCAAACGAGGTGATAACCCAGGTCCCCTGATCGGCGCTCACCCCGAGGTTGCCGGCGATCGTCGGCAGCGCCACGTTGGCGATCGTGGAGTCCAGCACCTGCATAAACGTGGCCAGCGACAGCGCGAGCACCGCCAGCCACATATTGGGCGGCGTAAATGCGGCCTTATCTTGCATAACGTCTCTCTTAACGGGCGCCGGCGGCTACCGCTTTGCTGTTGTCATGAAGGATTTTAGCCACCAGCTGGTCCGCCTGCTCCAGCGGGTTCTGATACACATCCGTAGTAAAACGCGGGGCGCTAACGGTTTGCTGCGGCAGCAGATGGCCATCGGTATCGCGAAGATCGACGCGAACGTTCATCGACAGCCCCACCCGCAGCGGGTTTTTCTGCATATCATGCGGGTCCAGAGTAATACGCACCGGCAGACGCTGGACGATTTTGATCCAGTTGCCGCTGGCGTTCTGCGCGGGCAGCAGCGAGAACGCGCTGCCGGTGCCGATGCCCAGGCTCTCAATGGTGCCGTGGTACTCCACGTCGTCGCCATAGAGGTCCGCGCTGAGGGTCACTTTCTGCCCCAGGCGCATCCCGCTCATCTGGCTCTCTTTAAAGTTGGCGTCGACCCACACCTCATTCAGCGGCACGATAGCCATCAGGGTAGTTCCCGAATCGACGCGCATGCCGAGCTGGACCGCGCGTTTGGCCACAAAGCCGTTGACCGGCGCAACGATGGTGCTACGCGAATTATCCAGGTAGCGCTGGCGCAGCGTGGCCACCGCGCTTTTGATTTCGGGATGGCTATCGATAACCGTGTCATCAACCATCGCCATATTGGTGCGTAACGCCTCCTGAGCGGCGGCTAAGTCGCTCTGCGCGCTGGTCACCGCATCGCGATAGTGGGAGAGATCTTCCGCCGCGATAGCGCCGCTCTGGAAGATTTTCTGCCGCCGGGCGTAGTCGTTTTGCGCGGTCTGCAGGGCGACCCTTTTCGCCGCGACCTGGGCACGGTAGTTATCCGCCGTGCTGTAGAGCCCGCGCACCTGGCGCACGGTGTTGGCCAGATTGGCTTCCGCCTGCTGCAGCGCAATTTCGGTATCGCTCGGGTCGAGCAGCACCAGCGGCTGCCCCTTCTGCACAAAATCGCCCTCATCCACCGTCACCTGGGTCACCGTGCCGCCGATTTGCGGAGTCAGCGTCACCTGGTTGCCGTTGACGTAGGCATCGTCGGTCGATTCATAGTAGCGGGCATACAGCAGATACCATGCCACGCCGCCCGCGGCGGCAAGCAGCAGAATAATCAGTAAAATAATAAAGTTGCGTTTGCGCTTGCTGCCGCGCTCGGCGTGCTGTGCAGGTGTGGTTTCCATCTTGTCCGGACCTTCTTGAATACGTTAGCGATGAGGGGCAACAATTTCGTCTGGCAGCATTTTTGTCATTAGCTCTACCAGTAAACGAGACTCGTCGGGGGTCAGTCGGGCGGTAAGGTCGCTGATGATTGACGCCAGCGCTTCATTAACAAAACGCTCGCAAATCAGCTGGCCCTTGCCGGTAAGCGCCAGCACGACCTGCCGCTTATCCTGCGGATTAGGCGAACGGCTGATGAGATCGCGCTTAACCATACGATCCACCATGCGGCTCATCGCCCCGGCGTCCATGACCAGATTTTTGCTGATCTCAACCGGGCTGGTGACGCCCTTATAGATGCTGATCAGCACCTTAAACTGGGCGGCAGTGATATCCATGCCGGAGAAGTACTGGCTGATTAGCTGGTCTTTATACTGGTTTGCCAGATGAATTAATAAACCCAAGTGGAACTTGTTATTGATAATACCCGGATGGTTACTCATGATATTTGCCTGGTCAGTAATTGCAGATGAAATTACTGACCAGGCATCTATTTGTCAACGCCGTGTCAAGAAGATCGCACATTTTGTCAGGATGAGGGGCGATCGGCCGCGGCGGCGGAAGAGGTAAACAAAAAGGATTGATGCGAGGAGAGCCGGCCGTAAACGCGTTGCGGCCCGGCCCGAAAACGCCTGCTGCGCCAGATGTATGATGGCGTTGGCCGCAGGCAGGCTTGCAGCTGTTTCCCCCGTGAAATGCGGGATCGGGTGCCGCCCGAGCGGCAAAAAACGGCCCGGAAGCTGCTGCTGTGCTAGCGGCTGCGTTTGGCGTGGCGCTCCCGGTTTTCCAGCTTTGCCTCGGCCGATTTGCGCAGGGCGACGTAGCACGCCCCGCTGCCGCCGTGATGGGCGGCGGCGACGCAAAACGCCTGCACCTCGGGAAGCTCTTCCAGCCAGCGCGCCAGGTAGCTGCGGATAATATTGGGATGAGCGCGGTCATCGCGCCCTTTGCCGTGAACAATCAGCACGTTGCGCAGCGACGCCTGCTGCGCCTGAACCACGAAGGCAAACAGCATTTGCCGACACCGTTCGACCGGCTGGCGCAGCAGATTGAGGCTCGCCTGCTGGCTATATTTCCCCTGCCGCAGCTTGTCCAGCACGCCGTTTTGTAACCCCTCGCGCCGGAACTTCAGCGGCGTCGCCAGCGGCAGGACGTCGAGATAGCCGGTGGTCAAAAAGTTATCCAGCTGCAGCGCGTCGATGCGCTGCGGGGGACGGGCGCGGCGCCCGGCATGCCACAGCACGTCGTTGCCGCTCTTCAGCGGCTGGACATCCTCCATGGCATCCAGAAATAGCGATTTGTCATCAAGGTTCATCAGCACACTCCTCCGGCGACTACCGGAGGCTACTATAGCCGTCGCACCGCGCGCCCTCAACGCGTTTGTCGGCGGGCGAGACTCGCCGCCCGCCGCGTCGGCTCAGGCACCTAAAGATGTTTTTTCTTTAAGTGCATATCTTTCATTGCCTTATAAACAGACTCGATCAAAAGAGAGACAACATTTAACAGCAAGCCACTGATAATCAATATTAAAACGCCCGTCAGCATATATTGCATACCATCACCTCTCTTGTTAACAATAACAAGCCGGCACCGTTGTGCTGGCAAATAGTTGACTCAAGGAATGCTCGTATAGCGTATTGCGGCGCCACTCTCTCCCGCAGCAAATAGCAAAATCTGCCCGCCGTCGCCCGGCGTAATAAAATACAAAATGAACTATCACGACTTCCGTTCCGCAATTCCCCCTTCCGCCGCGTCGTTTGCCTTTATGGAGTATAGTTGCCCGTCCGGATGGCGTGATATCTTGTACTCAGGCTGCAGCAATAATCATTTGAATCAGGTAATAAGGAAAAACGATGCTGGTACTGCTTCAGGATAAAATCGATACCCCGGTCGGGCCGCTATGGATCATTTGCGACGAACGGTTCCGCCTGCGTGCCGTTGAGTGGGAGGAACATAGCGATCGAATGGAACATCTGCTTGAGCTGCACTATCGCCATGAAGGGTATCAGCGCGTGGATTCCCGCGATCCGGGCGGGCTGAGCAGCAGGCTCGGGGACTATTTTGCCGGTGACCTCGCGGTTATCGAAACGCTGCCTACGGCAACCGCAGGTACTCCGTTTCAGCGCGAGGTCTGGAAAACGCTGCGTACTATCCCCTGCGGTCAGGTCATGCACTACGGCCAGCTGGCGGAGGCGTTGGGTCGGCCGGGCGCCGCGCGGGCGGTCGGGGCGGCCAACGGCTCTAATCCGGTTAGCATCGTGGTCCCCTGCCATCGCGTCATTGGCCGTAACGGCACCATGACCGGATACGCCGGCGGCGTTCAGCGTAAAGAGTGGTTATTGCGCCATGAAGGGTATTTGCTCCTTTGACCGTAAGTGCCTTTTATCGGAAGCATCAGGCAACTTTACAATCGAATACGCTCAGAGATCCTATTTCTTATCAATGAGATAAAAGGGGTAATTGCTTTCCCCTTTTAATATTACGTGTTTCATCGGTTCGAGGCTTACCTGCTCCCCAAAAAGATGTTAAAATTGACCAATATCAATTAAGGCTTGAGCAGACAGACTTATGATCCCGGAAAAGAGAATTATACGACGCATTCAGTCTGGCGGTTGTGCAATCCATTGTCAGGATTGCAGCATCAGCCAACTTTGCATCCCTTTTACTCTGAACGAGCACGAGCTTGATCAGCTTGATAACATCATCGAGCGAAAAAAGCCTATCCAGAAAGGACAGACCCTGTTCAAAGCCGGCGATGAGCTGAAGTCGCTGTACGCCATTCGTTCAGGCACCATCAAAAGCTATACCATTACCGAGCAGGGCGACGAGCAGATTACCGGCTTCCACCTGGCGGGCGATCTGGTTGGTTTTGACGCGATCGGCACCGGCCTCCACCCGAGCTTTGCTCAGGCGCTGGAAACCTCAATGGTCTGCGAAATCCCCTTCGAAACGCTGGACGACCTCTCGGGCAAGATGCCAAATCTGCGTCAGCAGATGATGCGCCTGATGAGCGGCGAGATCAAAGGCGATCAGGATATGATCCTGCTGCTTTCTAAAAAGAACGCCGAGGAGCGCCTGGCGGCCTTTATCTACAATCTCTCCCGCCGTTTTGCCCAGCGCGGCTTCTCGCCTCGTGAGTTCCGCCTGACCATGACCCGCGGGGATATCGGTAACTATCTCGGCCTGACCGTGGAAACCATCAGCCGTCTGCTGGGTCGTTTCCAGAAAAGCGGCATGCTGGCGGTTAAAGGTAAATATATCACCATCGAAAACAGCGACCTCCTCTCTCAGCTGGCCGGTCAGGCGCGTAACGTTGCCTGATTGCCCGCCCCCTTCGCCAGATCGCTAATTTTTTTCTTATTTGTTGATCTGGCCAGGGTCATCCCCTGTTTCAATTCATCTATATAGGTTATCTTTTTAATTACAAACTGCAGTTACAGTTGTAAGGAGACCCTGTATGGCGAAGTATCAGAACATGCTGGTAGTAATCGATCCTAATCAGGACGACCAGCCCGCATTACGGCGTGCGGTATACCTACACCAACGGATTGGTGGCCGCATTAAAGCCTTTCTGCCGATCTATGATTTTTCATATGAGATGACGACCCTGCTGTCGCCCGACGAGCGAACGGCTATGCGCCAGGGCGTTATCAGCCAACGCAGCGCCTGGATCAAAGAGCAGGCCCGGTTCTATATCGAGTCCGGGATCCCGATTGACATCAAGGTGGTATGGCACAACCGCCCCTTCGAAGCCATCATTCAGGAAATCCTCAGCGACAAGCATGATTTACTGCTGAAAATGGCGCACCAGCACGACAAGCTGGAAGCGGTCATCTTCACTCCCACCGACTGGCACCTTCTGCGCAAATGCCCGTGCCCGGTATGGATGGTTAAAGACCAGCCGTGGCCCGAAGGCGGCAGAGCGCTGGTGGCGGTGAACCTTGCCAGCGAAGAAAACTACCACGACTCCCTGAACGAGAAGCTGGTACAGGAGACGCTTAAGCTGGCGGAGCACGTTAACCACACCGAGGTGCATCTGGTTGGCGCCTATCCGGTCACGCCGATCAATATCGCCATTGAGCTGCCTGATTTCGATCCCAGCATCTATAACGACGCGATTCGCGGCCAGCACCTGCTGGCGATGAAAACGCTGCGGCAAAAGTTTGGTATTGACGAGAGCCGCACCCACGTAGAAAAAGGTTTGCCGGAAGAGGTGATTCCCGATCTGTCGGAGCATCTACAGGCGGGGATTGTCGTCCTCGGCACCGTCGGGCGTACCGGACTGTCGGCGGCGTTCCTCGGTAACACCGCCGAGCAGGTGATCGACCATCTGCGCTGCGACCTACTGGTGCTGAAGCCGGACCAGTACAAAACGCCGGTTGAGCTGGACGACGAAGACGACGACTAGTCTTCGGCAGGCCGGCCATAGCCTCCAACTCCCCCGCCACCGCGGGGGATTTTTTTGCCTGTCGCCTCGCATAGCGCGCAAAAAAGGGCCTTCCGGCCCCCTTCATCAGCTACGCATAAAAGCTGAAGCGATATTTTTAGTGGATACCTAAACGCCAGGCGTGGTCGATCTCTTCTCTCAGTTCAATCGAGGAGAGCGACATTAAATCGGCAAATTCCAGTTCGAGAAGTTTAAATTTTTTCAGGTACTGCGCGGGGGTTAAAACGTCAGGGTCACGACGCAGAAATTCGATGGCCATTTGCGCGGGGGTTAATTCGGTATCCATAATATCCTCAGTGTGATGTAAAAACGTTCCTATTATAGCACTGCAGGACCATTGATTTATGAGCGATTCATGGACTGGCGCTATATATAAAAAAGCCGTCTCAGCGGAGACGGCTTCAGAAGCAAACGTTGTATAGCGACTCTCGTCTGCTCTCTTCAGAGCATCATAGCGCTTTCAGAATCGCATCCACGCTGGCTTTCGCATCACCAAACAGCATATGGGTGTTCTCCTTGAAGAACAGCGGGTTCTGCACGCCGGCGTAGCCGGTGTTCATCGAGCGTTTGAAGACCACCACGTTCTGCGCTTTCCAGACTTCCAGTACCGGCATACCGGCGATCGGGCTTTTCGGATCGTCCTGCGCGGCCGGGTTAACGGTATCGTTGGCGCCGATAACCAGCACGGTGTCGGTATCGTTGAAGTCATCGTTGATTTCATCCATTTCCAGCACCACGTCATATGGGACTTTGGCTTCCGCCAGCAGCACGTTCATATGGCCTGGCAGACGACCGGCAACCGGGTGAATACCGAAACGCACCTTGATCCCGCGGGCGCGCAGCCGTTCGGTAATTTCCGCAACCGGATACTGAGCCTGCGCGACCGCCATCCCGTAGCCCGGGGTAATGATCACCGAGTGCGAGTTTTTCAGCATTTCAGCGGTATCTTCCGCGCTAATTTCACGGTGCTCGCCCACTTCCTCATCGCTGTCGGACGAGGAACCATCGGTACCAAATCCACCGGCAATGACGCTGAAGAAGGAGCGGTTCATGGCCTTACACATGATATAGGACAGAATCGCACCGGAAGAGCCCACCAGCGCGCCGGTAACGATCAGCAGATCGTTGCTCAGCATAAAGCCCGCCGCCGCCGCCGCCCAGCCTGAATAGGAGTTCAGCATCGATACCACGACCGGCATGTCGGCGCCGCCGATAGAGGCCACCAGGTGCCAGCCAAACGCCAGAGCGATAACGGTCATCACCAGCAGCGCCAGAACCTGCGTCGCGGTGCTGTCGGTGCGAACAAAGGCAATCAGCAGCACAAAAGAGACGATCAGCGCCGCCAGGTTCAGCTTGTGACGGTTCGGCAGCATCAGCGGCTTAGAGGACATCTTGCCGCACAGCTTGCCAAAGGCCACGATGGAGCCGGTAAAGGTCACCGCGCCGATGAAGATGCCGAGGAACACTTCGGTCAGATGAATATTGACCAGGATCTGCTCCATACCGGTTTCATGCTGCAGGTAGCTGTTAAAGCCCACCAGCACCGCCGCAAGGCCGACGAAGCTGTGCAGAACCGCCACCAGCTCCGGCATTTCGGTCATTTCGACTTTCTTCGCCAGGCGAACACCGATGGCGCCGCCGATAACCATCGCCAGCAGGATCCACGCGACGTTGCTGCTGTCCGGCCCCAGGATGGTGGCGATCAACGCAATCGCCATCCCGGCAACGCCGAAGTAGTTGCCCTGCTGAGACGACTCGTGTTTGGACAGCCCTGCCAGGCTAAAAATAAAGAGGATCGCGGCAACAATGTATGCAGCTGTAACTAATCCACCAGACATTTGTTACCCCTTATCCTTTGCGGAACATTTTCAGCATGCGCTGAGTGACGGTGAAACCACCAAAAATATTAATGCTGGCGATCAGCACCGCGATAAAGCTCAGCACGCTGACCCAGCCGCCGTGGCCTATCTGCAGCAGCGCCCCGACAACGATAATCCCCGAGATGGCGTTAGTTACCGACATCAGCGGCGTATGCAGCGCATGGGACACGTTCCACACCACGTAATAGCCAACCACGCAGGCGAGCGCAAAGACCGTAAAGTGGCCAAGGAACTCCTTCGGCGCGACGCTGGCCAGCCAGCCAAAGAGAATAATCGCCAGCGCCATCAGCGCATATTTGCGCCACGGCGAAACCGGTTTTTTCGCTTCAACAGGCGCTTCCACCTTCTTCGCGGCGGCCTGCGGCTGGGCGGAGACCTGAATCGGCGGCGCCGGCCAGGTCACTTCCCCGTCGCGGACAACCGTGACGCCGCGCACCACCACGTCGTCGAAATCGATGGCAATGTTGCCATCCTTCTCTTTGCACAGCAGCTTGACCAGGTTGACCAGGTTGGTGCCGTAGAGTCGGGATGACTGGGTCGGCAGGCGGCCCGGCAGATCGGTATAGCCGATGATTCTTACCCCGTTGGCGGTGGTTACCACTTCGCCGGGCACGGTGTATTCACAGTTGCCGCCGTTCTGCGAGGCCAGATCGACCACCACGCTGCCTGAGGTCATCGAGTCAACCATTTCGCGGGTAATCAGCTTCGGCGCAGGTTTGCCGGGGATCAGTGCGGTGGTGACGATAATGTCGACCTCTTTCGCCTGGGCGGCAAACAGCGCCATTTCGGCTTTAATAAAGGCTTCGGACATCACTTTGGCATAGCCGTCGCCGCTGCCCGCCTCCTCCTTAAAGTCCAGCTCAAGGAACTCGGCGCCCATACTCTGCACCTGCTCTTTAACCTCCGGACGGGTGTCGAACGCGCGGACGATCGCCCCCAGGCTATTGGCGGCGCCAATTGCGGCCAGCCCGGCCACGCCGGCGCCAATCACCATCACTTTGGCTGGCGGAACCTTGCCCGCGGCGGTGATCTGCCCGGTGAAGAAGCGGCCAAATTCGTGCGCGGCCTCGACGATGGCGCGATAACCGGCAATGTTGGCCATCGAGCTTAAGGCATCCAGCGACTGGGCGCGCGAAATACGCGGCACCGAATCCATCGCCATTACGGTCACATTGCGGGCAGAGAGTTTTGCCAGCAGCTCCGGGTTCTGCGCCGGCCAGATAAAGCTCACCAGCGTGGTGCCCGGATTCAGTAACGCGATTTCATTCTCGTCAGGCGCATTCACCTTGAGAATAATCGGCGATTGCCAGACTTCGCCGCCGTCCACAACTTCCGCGCCTGCCTGAGCAAACGCCTCGTCATCGAAACTTGCCAGCTGGCCCGCGCCGCTTTCAACCGCGACGGTAAAACCCAGTTTGAGCAGCTGCTCCACCGTTTTCGGCGTGGCCGCTACGCGGGTTTCATTGGCTAACCGTTCTTTTGGTACCCCGATACGCATAGTTTTCCCTTTCATCGGTTTTTGATGATGGTTTTCTCTTCTCACAGCCGACGATCCGCCGGCAAAACGCACCGGCTCAGATATTCGACTGAAAAAAAATGAAACAGTAACAAACTTTTTATAACCTACTGAAAATACCGATTGTGATCTACTGCGATAAAACAGAAATTTTGATTTTATTGATAAAACGTCCGACAAACTGCGTCAGGCAGCAATATTTACCTTAAATTTATAAGCGGGCCTGATAATTCGCTTAGCTGCCCCGGTAATACGCAATTAATCGCCAGCCAGAACATCGCGTTAACATTACGTTAACTTATAAAAGCGATATTGATTATCAATTTTGCTGGTCAAGCGGCTGTTTTTTCAACATATCGCAAAATGTTATATTATTGTGACGCGCGTTTCGGGCGGTTAGCAAAAATTGACGCAGACAGTCACTCCTTTTAAATGCAATAATCGAGCGTTTTCAGTCAACAACAATACCTGTACATGGTTTGCGCAAGGCAAAGGACTATTTTTATGAAGCTTAAGAACTCACTCCTGGCGTCCGCTCTCCTGGCTGCGACCGCGCTGTCTGCCCATGCAGCGACCGAGCTGACCCCGGAGCAGGCGGCGGCGCTGAAGCCCTACGATCGCGTGGTCATCACCGGGCGTTTTAATGCAATTGGCGATGCCGTGAAGGCGGTCTCCCGCAAAGCCGACAAAGACGGCGCGGCCTCCTTTTATGTTGTCGACACCTCAGATTTTGGCAACAGCGGTAACTGGCGCGTAACGGCAGATTTTTATAAAGACAACGCCCCGCAGGCCGATGCCCCAAAAAATCGGGTGATTAACGGAGTCATGGAGCTGCCAAAAGACCAGGCCGTTGAGCTGGAACCGTATGACACCGTGACCGTGCAGGGCTTCTATCGCAGCCAGCCTGAAGTCAACGATGCCATCACCAAAGCGGCAAAAGCAAAAGGCGCGGCCTCGTTCTTTATCGTACGCCAGGTTGATGCTAACCAGGGCGGCAACCAGCGCATCACCGCTTATATTTATAAAGCCGATGCCAAAAAACGCGTTCTGCAAAGCCCGGACGCGATCCCTGCCGATTCTCAGGCCGGGCGCGCTGCGCTGGCCGAAGGCGGCGCCGCGGCTAAAAACGTGGAAATCCCCGGCGTGGCAACCACCGGTGCCGTGGGCGCCGGTACCGGCGTAGGCCGTTTCTTCGAAACGCAGTCATCTAAAGGCGGACGTTACACCGTCACGCTGCCTGACGGCACGAAGATTGAAGAAGTGAACAAAATCACCGCGGCGCAGATGGCTCCGTTCGATAGCATTAAGTTCACCGGTAACTACGGCAATATGACCGAAGTGTCTTATCAGGTAGCCAAACGCGCGGCGAAGAAAGGCGCGAAATATTACCACATCACCCGCCAGTGGCAGGAACGCGGCGGCAACATGACCATCAGCGCTGACCTGTATAAATAACGGGACCTCAGCTGAACAAAAAGGCGGCGGTTTGCCGCCTTTTTGCTTTTTTTCATCCGCCGCCATTGCATGCGCACAAGACACTCCGTAAAATCCCGCGCCTTAGCGTAATCGTCCATTTTATGCGGTTTCGCCAAATAAATATTCTTTACTTCACGGTTGTCACTTCGGGAATGCAATGGAAAAGAGACTGGGCCTGAGCGCCCTGACCGCCCTGGTCCTCAGCTCAATGCTGGGCGCAGGCGTATTCAGTTTGCCGCAAAATATGGCCGCCGTGGCCAGCCCGTCCGCCCTGCTGATTGGCTGGGCCATTACCGGCGTCGGCATTTTATTTCTCGCCTTCGCCATGCTCCTGCTGACCCGCATTCGCGCCGATCTCGACGGCGGTATTTTTACCTATGCGCGCGAAGGATTTGGCGAACTGGTGGGCTTCTGCTCCGCCTGGGGCTACTGGCTTTGCGCGGTCATCGCCAACGTCTCCTATCTGGTTATCGTATTCGCGGCGCTGAGCTTCTTCACCGACGCCCCCGGCTCGATTATTTTTGGCAACGGCAATACCTGACAGGCGATCGTCGGGGCGTCGATTCTGCTATGGGTGGTCCATTTTTTAGTGCTGCGCGGCGTGCAGACGGCGGCCGGCATCAACCTGGTCGCCACCCTCGCCAAGCTTATTCCGCTCGGCGCATTTGTCGTTCTCGCCGCGATGAACTTCCGCCTCGAGACCTTCACTCTTGATTTCAGCGGCCTGGCGCTCGGCGTGCCGGTGTGGGAACAGGTGAAGAATACGATGCTGATCACCCTGTGGGTGTTTATCGGCGTTGAAGGCGCAGTGGTAGTGTCGGCGCGAGCGCGAAATAAGCGCGACGTTGGCCGCGCGACGCTGCTGGCCGTGCTTTCGGCGCTGGCGGTTTATCTTCTGGTCACGCTGCTCTCGCTGGGGGTTGTCGCGCGTCCGGAGCTCGCGGAGATGCGTAATCCGTCGATGGCCGGGCTGATGGTCAGGATGATGGGCGCCTGGGGTGAGGTGGCCATCGCCGCCGGACTGATCGTTTCCGTTTGCGGCGCCTATCTGAGTTGGACCATCATGGCGGCGGAAGTTCCCTGGCTGGCCGCCGACCACAAGGCGTTTCCGCGCCTGTTTGCCCGGCAAAATCGCCACAATGCGCCATCGGCCTCGCTGTGGCTGACCAATAGTAGCGTCCAGTTCTCGCTGGTGCTGATTTGGCTGACCGGTTCGGATTACGGCACCCTGCTCACCATCGCCTCCGAGATGATCCTCGTCCCCTATCTGCTCGTCGGCGCCTTCCTGCTGAAAATTGCCGCCCGCCCGCTGCATAAGGCGGTGGGTATCGGCGCGTGCGCCTATGGCTTATGGTTATTATATGCGTCGGGCCCTGTGCATTTACTGCTGTCGGTGATACTTTACGCTCCGGGTCTTCTGGTTTTCCTGTACGCCCGCCGTACGCACCAGCACGATCGCATGCTCAAACGCCGTGAAATAGCCTTAATTGGTTTGTTACTGGTTGCCGCCGTACCGGCAACGTGGATGCTGGTGGGGTAAGCGGTCGCCCCGCTGCGGAACTCAAAGGAGATACCCATGGCTGAACTACAGCCTCGCCCGGTCCTTATTACAGGAGGAGGCCGCCGAATCGGCCTCGCTCTGGCACAGCATTTTCTTCAACGCCAGCAGCCCGTTATCGTCAGCTATCGCACCCATTATCCGGCTATTGACGCGCTGCGCGCGGCGGGCGCCGTTTGTCTGGAGGCGGATTTTAGCACCGACGACGGGATTTTAACCTTCGCCGAAGCGGTGAAGCGCCACGCCGGCGCAGGCCTGCGCGCCGTTATCCATAACGCCAGCGGCTGGATGGCGGAAAAGCCGGGGACGCCGCTCAGCACGGTGCTCGCCAGCATGATGCAAATTCACGTCAATGCGCCCTATCTGCTCAATCACGCCCTGGAAGCGCTGCTGCGCGGCCACGGCCACGCGGGCAGCGATATTATTCATATTACCGACTACGTGGTTGAGCGCGGCAGCGATAAGCACATCGCCTATGCCGCCAGTAAAGCGGCGCTGGATAATATGACCCGCTCCTTTGCCCGCAAGCTGGCGCCGGAAATAAAGGTCAACGCTATCGCCCCGTCGCTGATTATGTTTAATGACGGCGACGACGCCGAGTATCGCCTGCAGGCGCTCGATAAATCGCTGATGAAAATAGCCGCAGGCGAAACGGAAATCATCGAACTACTCGACTATCTGTTCAGCAGCCATTTTGTCACCGGCCGCTCCTTCGCCGTCGACGGCGGCCGCCACCTGCGCTAGTGGAAGCGGCTCCAGCCGAGGATCAGCAGCCAGGCACACAGGCTCCAGCAGACAACGGCGCCCGCCAGCGCGTAAGGCAGGCGCATCGTTGCGGTAAAGTACCAGAGCGATAGCAGGTAGATAAAATAGGGAATAATTGACCACATGCCAAATACGATGGTGGTACGCAGCGCTTCAATTCCGCGCTCGCTGGCGACAATATAGTGAGCGATCAGGGCAAAGGTCGGAAATAGCGGAATAAGCCCGGCAATATAGTAATTTTTAGTTTTGGAAAGTACGCCAATCAGTACCACCACCAGCGCCCCGAGCAGCGCTTTAATCAACAGCCCCATGCCTTTTGCCTTACATTTAAACAACAAGTTACGCCAGCATAGCGGAAGAACATTTGTTTATAAAAGAGTAATGGCGGGCAATTTGCTGGCGGTGTATGTTTAACCTTTTACATATACATATAAAATATGAATAAGATCGTGTTTGTTGAGGATGATCCGGAAGTTGGCGCGCTGATCGCCGCCTATCTGGGTAAGCATGATATGGACGTAGTGGTTGAACCACGCGGTGACCGGGCGGAAGAGATTATCGCGCGGGAAAAACCCGATCTGGTGCTATTAGATATCATGCTGCCGGGCAAGGACGGGATGACGCTTTGCCGCGACTTGCGCGGGCAGTGGCAGGGTCCGATCGTGCTGCTAACCTCCCTTGACAGCGATATGAATCATATTTTGTCCCTGGAGATGGGCGCGAGTGATTACATCCTCAAAACCACCCCGCCCGCCGTGCTGCTGGCGCGCCTGCGCCTGCATTTGCGCCAGCACGTTGCCGTTCCGCTCACCTCGGCGCCCGCCTCGCTGACGCCGCATAAAACCATCGCCTTTGGCTCACTCTCCATCGATCCGGTGAACCGCCAGGTGCTGCTCGCCGGCGACAGCATCGCGCTCTCGACGGCTGATTTCGAACTGCTGTGGGAGCTCGCCACCCACGCCGGACAAATTATGGACCGCGACGCGCTGCTGAAAAACCTGCGCGGCGTCAGCTACGACGGCATGGACCGCAGCGTTGACGTGGCCATTTCGCGCCTGCGTAAAAAACTGCTCGATAGCGCAACGGAACCCTACCGTATTAAAACGGTGCGCAACAAAGGCTATCTGTTCGCCCCCCATGCCTGGGACAATTAATTAACGGGTCCGGCTATGAAAAAGCTGTTTGTCCAGTTTTACCTCCTGCTGTTCGTCTGCTTCCTGGTCATGACCATGCTGGTTGGCCTGGTGTATAAATTTACCGCCGAGCGCGCGGGCCGCCAGTCGCTGGACGATCTGATGAAAAGCTCGCTGTACCTGATGCGCAGCGAACTGCGGGAAATTCCGCCGCGCGACTGGAGCAAAACGCTCAAAGAGCTGGACCTCAACCTGTCGTTCGATCTGCATATTGAACCGCTGAGCAAATTCAAGCTGGCGGAGAGCTCGATGCAGCATCTGCGCGCCGGCGATATCGTCGCCCTCGATGATGAGTACACCTTTATTCAGCGCATTCCGCGCAGCCACTACGTGCTGTCGGTGGGTCCGGTCCCCTACCTCTATTTTTTGCATGAGATGCGCCTGCTGGACGTCGCGCTGATGGCCTTTATCGCCATTTCGCTGGCCTTCCCGGTCTTCGTCTGGATGCGCCCCCACTGGCAGGATATGCTGCGTATCGAGACCGCCGCCCAGCGTTTCGGCGAAGGGCATTTTAGCGAGCGCATTCATTTCGATAGCATGTCCAGCTTTGAGCGGCTGGGCGTGGCCTTTAACCAGATGGCCGATAATATCAACGCCCTGATCGCCAGTAAAAAGCAGCTAATCGACGGAATTGCGCACGAGCTGCGCACGCCGCTGGTGCGCCTGCGCTATCGCCTTGAGATGAGTGAAAATCTGACCACCGCGGAATCACAGGCCTTAAACCGCGATATCGGCCAGCTGGAAGCCCTTATCGAAGAGCTTTTAACCTACGCCCGCCTTGACCGACCGCAAAATGAGCTGAGCCTGACCACCCCCGACTTCCCGGCCTGGATTAGGGCCCACGTGGAAGACGTTCAGATGGTTAACCCGCAGCGCGTGGTGACGCTTCACGAGGTGGTCGCCGGCGACTACGGCGCGCTGGATATGCGTCTGATGGAGCGCGTGCTTGATAATCTGGTCAACAACGCGCTTCGCTACAGTGATCAGCAGATTCAGGTGAGCCTGACGCTGGCGGGATCGCGGGCGACGCTGCAGGTGAATGACGACGGCCCGGGCATCGATCCCGCCGAGCGCGAACGGGTGTTTGAGCCGTTTGTCCGGCTTGACCCCAGCCGCGATCGGGCGACCGGCGGCTGCGGCCTCGGTCTGGCTATCGTCCACAGCATCGCCCAGGCGATGTCCGGCGAGGTGAGCTGCCGCACCAGTCCGCTGGGCGGCGCCAGCTTCAGCTTTAGCTGGCCGATCTACCACCAGTTGCCGAATTTCACCTCTGGCTGACCCCCCTTGCGCAGGCGCTGCGGCCTGCGTATAGTTAAAAAACGATTAGTATGTTGTAACTAAGGCGGCGCGGATGGCAAATTACGACCTTGTTGAACGACTCAATGGCACCTTTCGTCAACTTGAACGGGAGCTGCAGGAACTGAAGCTGGCGCTAAGCCGCTGTCGCCTGCTTGCCGCGCGGGTTTTTGAGCTACCGGCGGTCAGCAAAAATGCCGAACACGACCCGCTTGAGACGATTCAGGTCGTGCAGCATATCGGTAAAACGGCGCTGGAAATGGCCCTCAGGCACTACGGCCATCTGTTTATCCAGCAGCAATCGGAAAGCCGTAGCAGCAAGGCCGCCGTGCGCCTCCCCGGGACGATCTGCCTGCAAACCAGCGCCGAAGAGCAGGCCGATCTGCGGCAAAAAATCGCCAGCATCAACGCGCTAAAGGCATCCTTCGAAAAAATCATTACCGTCGATTCCGCCCTTCCCGCCGCGGCCCGCTTTGAGTGGGTGCACCGCCATCTGCCGGGATTGATCACCCTTAGCGCCTACCGCACGTTGACGCCGCTGTTTGATCCCAGCAGCATCCGCTTCGGCTGGGCCAATAAGCACGTGATTAAGAATTTAACCCGCGATGAGGTGCTGATGCAGCTGGAAAAGAGCCTGCAGTCGCCGCGCGCGGTGCCGCCGTGGACGCGCGAACAGTGGCAGAGCAAGCTGGAACGGGAGTATCAGGATATCGCCGCCCTGCCGCAGCGGGCGAAGCTGAAGATTAAGCGGCCGGTCAAAGTCCAGCCTATCGCTCGCGTCTGGTACGCCGGCGAGCAAAAGCAGGTGCAGTACGCCTGCCCCGGGCCGCTGATTACGCTGATATCCGGCAGCCAGGGGGTTAGCGCGCCGGATATTGGCGAGTTACTGAATTACGATGCCGACAACGTGCAGTATCGCTATAAACCCCAGGCGCAGTCGCTGCGCCTGCTGATCCCGCGCCTGCACCTGTGGTTGGCTAGCGAGTAGCCATGCTGCCGACCATCTCTTCCGGGCGCACCCAGCTGTCGAACTCGGCTTCCGTCAGGTAGCCGAGCGCCAGCGCCGAGGCTTTCAGCGTCAGCCCCTCTTTATGCGCTTTTTTGGCAATTTCCGCCGCCTTGTCATAGCCGATATGGGTATTCAGCGCCGTCACCAGCATCAGAGACTCGTTGAGCAGCTGGTTGATTCGTTCCCGATTAGGCTCGATCCCGACCGCGCAGTGTTCGTTGAAGCTCTCCATGCCGTCGGCCAGCAGCCGCACCGACTGCAGGAAGTTATGGATCACCATCGGGCGATAGACGTTGAGCTCAAAGTTACCGGAAGCGCCGCCGATATTCAGCGCTACGTCGTTGCCCATCACCTGACAGCACAGCATGGTCAGCGCTTCGCACTGGGTCGGGTTGACCTTGCCCGGCATGATCGATGAGCCCGGCTCATTCTCCGGAATGGCAATTTCGCCGATACCGCAGCGCGGGCCCGAGGCCAGCCAGCGCACGTCGTTGGCAATCTTCATCAGCGACGCCGCCAGCCCCTTCAGCGCGCCGTGGGCGTGGACCAGCGCGTCGCAGGTCGCCAGCGCCTCAAACTTATTCGGCGCGGTCACAAACGGCTGGCCGCTGCTCTGCGCCAGTTCCGCCGCCACCCGCACCGCGTATTCGGGATGGGTATTCAGTCCGGTTCCCACCGCCGTACCGCCCAGCGCCAGCTCGCTCAGATGCGGCAGGCTCAGCTCAAGGTGGCGGAGGTTATGTTCGAGCATGGCGACCCAGCCGGAGAACTCCTGCCCCAGGGTCAGCGGCGTGGCGTCCTGCAGGTGCGTGCGGCCGATTTTGACGATATCGCTGAACGCGGCGGATTTGTCGCTAAGCGTTTTTTTCAGCACCTTAAGCTGGGGAATAAGCTTCTCCCGCAGCGCGATAATAGCCGCCACGTGCATCGCCGTCGGAAAGACGTCGTTGGAGCTCTGGCTCTTATTGACGTCATCGTTCGGATGCACCTTACGTTCCATGCCCCGCACGCCGCCCAGCAGCACTCGCTGGCCCGGTTTGCCAGCACCTCATTCATATTCATGTTGCTTTGGGTGCCGGAGCCGGTCTGCCAGATAGCCAGCGGGAATTCGGCGCTATGCTTTCCCGCCAGCACTTCATCAGCGGCGTCGACGATGGCCGCCGCTTTATCGCCGGCCAGCAGGCCTAAATCCTGGTTCACCTTCGCCGCCGCGCGCTTGGTCAACGCCAGGGCGTAGATCAGTTCGCCCGGCATTTTTTCCGTTGAGATGCGGAAATGCTCCAGCGAACGCTGGGTTTGCGCGCCCCATAGCCTGTCGGCCGGAACCTCAATTGCGCCCATAGAGTCTTTTTCACTGCGATGCGTTGTCATTACTGTCTCCTAGAATAAAAAGTACGTAATTGCGACAAAGCCCACTGGCTTAAAAGCGTTAAGTATTGGTCAGATTTATAATTAGTTTTAGTCGTTCGTGCCGCTAAGCGACACAAATAGCCGCCCCGCAGAGCGCAACGGCGGCGTGTTAAAATACCTGCCGGTGGATTCGCCGGCAGGCGCTCACCCGATGAGCGGGGCGATTATTTCACGCAGCTCGCGCACTGCGAGGTCTGGATCTGCTGGAAGAAGTCGTTGCCTTTATCATCCACCAGAATAAACGCCGGGAAGTCTTCCACCTCGATTTTCCAGATCGCCTCCATTCCCAGCTCCGGATAAGCCACGCACTCCAGGCTCTTAATACTCTGCTGCGCCAGCACCGCCGCCGGGCCGCCGATGCTGCCGAGATAGAAGCCGCCGTGCTTATGGCAGGCGTCGGTCACCTGCTGGCTGCGGTTGCCCTTCGCCAGCATCACCATGCTCGCGCCGTGGGACTGCAGCAGATCGACGTAGGAGTCCATGCGTCCGGCGGTAGTCGGCCCCAGCGAACCTGACGCGTAACCCTCCGGAGTTTTCGCCGGGCCGGCGTAGTAGATTGGGTGATCTTTCACGTACTGCGGCAGCGCCTCGCCGTTATCCAGCAGCCTCCTTGAGCTTAGCGTGGGCGATATCGCGGGCGACGATAATCGTGCCGCTCAGCGACAGACGGGTCGACACCGGATAGCGCGCCAGCAGCGCCAGAATCTCGCTCATCGGCTGGTTGAGGTTGACCTTCACCGCCTCACCTTCGCCCGCCTGGCGCAGCGCCTGCGGAATATAGCGCCCCGGATTGCTCTCCAGCTTCTCCAGCCAGATCCCGTGACGGTTGATCTTCGCCTTGATGTTGCGGTCGGCGGAGCAGGAGACGCCCATCCCAACCGGGCAGGAGGCGCCGTGGCGCGGCAGGCGAATCACGCGGATGTCGTGGGCAAAGTACTTGCCGCCAAACTGCGCGCCGAGGCCGAGATTCTGCGCTTCCAGCAGCAGCTCCTGCTCCAGCTGAATATCGCGGAACGCCTGGCCATGCTCGTTACCGGCGGTGGGCAAACCATCGTAGTAGCGCGTGGAGGCCAGCTTAACGGTCTTCAGCGTCGCTTCCGCAGAGGTGCCGCCGATAACAAAAGCAATGTGGTACGGCGGGCAGGCGGCGGTGCCGAGGGTGCGCATCTTGTCGACGAGGTAGTTTTTCAGCTTCGCCGGGGTAATCAGCGCCTTGGTCTCCTGATAGAGATAGGTTTTGTTAGCCGAGCCGCCGCCCTTGGCGATACAGAGGAATTTATACTCCTCGCCGTCGGTGGCGTAGAGGTCAATCTGCGCCGGCAGGTTGGTGCCGGTGTTAACCTCTTTATACATATCCAGCGCGGCGTTTTGCGAATAGCGCAGGTTATCCTGAATATAGGTATTGTAAACGCCCTGCGACAGCGCGGCCTCATCGCCGCCGCCGGTCCATACCCGCTGGCCCTTCTTGCCCGTAATAATGGCGGTGCCGGTATCCTGGCAGGTGGGCAGAATACCTTTAGCGGCGATATCGGAGTTACGCAGGAACTGCAGGGCGACGTATTTGTCGTTTTCGCTGGCTTCCGGGTCGCTAAGAATATCGGCCACCTGCTGCTGATGCGCCGGGCGCAGCATAAAGGAGGCGTCGTGGAAGGCGTGCTGGGCCAGCAGGGTTAGCGCCTGGGGTTCAACTTTAAGGATTTCCTGGCCGGCGAATTCGCTAACGGAGACGTAATCACTGCTGAGGAGATAATACTCGGTGTCATCCTTTTTGAGGGGAAAAGGATCCTGATAAACAAACGGTTTATTCGACATTGTGCTCTCACTTACTGCTTGGCTGATTATATTTCAGGCAGACACTCCATTTGCCTGTAGAAAAGCGAGTCGATCGATTTTACACAATTTTTTAACAAAAACTGAGACAAGGTCGACTTTTTCTTTCAGCTGTTGATTCTCGGGCGTTTGCTGGTTTAATAGAGCGATTACTATCAAGTGGAAACAGGGATTGAGAATGCAGAAGCTCATTAACTCAGTACAGAACTATGCCTGGGGAAGTCACACCGCATTAACCGAACTTTATGGAATCGCTAACCCCAACAATCTGCCGATGGCGGAGCTGTGGATGGGCGCACACCCGAAAAGCAGCTCACAGATCCTCGATGCCGGCGGCAGCCCGCGCGCTTTGCGCGAGATTGTCGAGGGCGATAAAGCCAGACTGCTCGGCAGCAAAGTGGCCGACCGCTTCGGTGAGCTTCCGTTCCTGTTCAAAGTGCTGTGCGCCGACCAGCCGCTCTCTATTCAGGTGCATCCGAATAAGCAGGCCTCCGAAATCGGCTTTGCCAAAGAGAATGCCGCCGGGATCCCGCTGAATGCCGCAGATCGCAACTACAAGGATCCGAACCACAAGCCGGAGCTGGTCTTTGCCCTGACGCCGTTCCTCGCCATGAACGCCTTCCGCGAGTTTGCCGAAATCGCCGCGCTTCTGCAGCCGGTTGCCAGCGCCCACCCGGCCATCGGCGACTTCCTCAGCAACCCGGATGCCGAACGCCTGAGCCAGCTGTTCGCCAGCCTGCTGAATATGCAGGGTGATGAAAAAGCTCACGCCTTAAGCGTGCTGCAGTCCGCGCTCGACGCCGGGCAGGGCGAACCCTGGCAGACGATTCGCCTGATCGCCGAATTCTATCCGGACGATAGCGGCCTGTTCTCTCCCCTGCTACTCAACGTGGTGAAGCTGAACCCCGGCGACGCCATGTTCCTGTTTGCGGAAACGCCGCACGCCTACCTGCAGGGCGTGGCGCTGGAAGTGATGGCCAACTCGGATAACGTGCTGCGCGCCGGCCTGACGCCGAAATATATCGATATTCCGGAACTGGTCGCCAACGTTAAGTTCGTGGCCAAACCGGCGGCCGAACTGTTGACGCAGCCGCAGCAGCACGGCGCCGAGCTGGACTTCCCGATCCCGGTGGACGACTTTGCCTTCTCCCTGCACGCGCTGTCGGCGCAGGAGTCCACCCTCGCCCAGCAGAGCGCCGCGATTGTTTTCTGCGTCGAAGGCGAAGCGGTAATTCGCAAAGACGAGCAGCGCCTGACCCTCAAGCCCGGCGAGTCGGCGTTTATTGCCAGCGACGAATCGCCGGTTGCGGTGAGCGGCACCGGCCGCCTGGCGCGCGTCTTCAATAAGCTCCAGTAAGTTACTGAAATTTTTAGCCGCGCTTGCTAGACTTTCACCCATCATAACGGCACAACCAGGCGGCTTATGGCGCCTGGTTTTATTTATGGACAAATACTATGAAGAAATCGCTGGTCGCAGCAGGAATTATCGTGGCCCTCGGAGTGGTCTGGACCGCAGGCGCCTGGTATACGGGCAAGCAGCTGGAAAGCCGGCTCGCCGAAGTAGTGCAGCAGGCCAATGCTCAGCTACAAAGCAGCGCCCCGGAAGCCGGGCTTGAGCTGGGCTGGCAGGACTATCAGCGCGGCCTGTTCAGCAGCCACCTGCAGCTGGTGGTGAAGCCGGCCGCGGGCAAAGAGAGCAACTGGCTCGCGGCCGGGCAGGCACTGGTGTTTGACGAAGTCGTCAGCCACGGGCCGTTCCCGCTGGCGGCGCTGAAAAGCGGCCACTTTGCCCCGTCGATGGCCTCGGTTAAAACCGCGCTGGTTAATAATGAAGCCAGTAAGGCGCTGTTTGATATCGCTAAGGGCAGCACGCCGTTTACCATCGATACCCTGATCGCCTACAGCGGCGACAGCCGGTCGGCCATCGACCTGAAACCCCTGGATTACAGTAAAGGCGACGAAAAGGTCACCTTTAGCGGCGGCCAGTTCAAGCTCAATGCCGATCGCGACGGCAAGGCGATTGCGCTGACCGGTGAAGCGGGCAGCGGCCAGATCAACGCGGTCAACGAGTACAACCAGAAGGTGCAGCTAAACTTCAGCAATCTGCAGACCGACGGCGCCACCGAGATGACCAGCTTTAACGAGCATATCGGCAGGCAAAAGATCTCGCTGGAGAAGCTGTCGATTGGCGTCGAAGGCAAAGAGCTGGCCCTGCTGGAAGGGATGAACATCGACGGCAAATCGACGCTGACCGAAGACGGCAAGGGCATCAACAGCCAGCTTGATTACACCGTTAACAGCCTCAAGCTGCAAAACAAGGATCTGGGCAGCGGCAAGCTGACCGTGAAGCTAGATAATCTCGACGGCCAGGCGTGGCACCAGTTCAGCCAGCAGTACAATAGCGAAGCGCAGGCGCTGATGGCGAAGCCGGAGCTGGCGCAGAATCCGGAGCTTTACCAGCAGGCGCTGACCGAGACCTTCTTTAAGGCGCTGCCGGTGCTGCTGAAAGGCAACCCGTCGCTGACCATCGCCCCGCTGAGCTGGCGCAATGCGAAGGGCGAAAGCACCTTTAATCTGTCAATTTTGCTGAAAGACCCAACCGTGGTGACCGCGCCGGCGCAAACCCTGGCCGATGAGGTTGACCGCAGCGTGAAGTCTCTCGACGGCAAGCTGGTGGTTCCGGTAGAGATGGCGACCGAATTTATGACCCAGATTGCGGGCCTGGAAGGCTATCAGCCGGCTGACGCGGCGAAGCTGGCGGATCAGCAGGTCAAAGGCCTGGCGGCAATGGGGCAGATGTTCCGCATCACCGCCATGGAAAATAACGCCATCACCTCCAGCCTGCAGTACGCCGACGGCCAGGTCACCCTCAACGGGCAGAAAATGCCGCTGGATGAGTTCGCCGGGATGTTCGGCCTGTCGGTCCCCGCGGCGCCTGACTCCGCGCCGCAGAGCGCGGAGCCGGAAGATCTGGTCCCGCCGGTCGCTCCTCAGCAGTAGAACGCGAAATAGCCCTCCTCCGGAGGGCTATTTTCTGGTCACCAGCCGCGGCGGCATGATTTGGTTGCGCGCCGATTCCGCCCCCTTTTCAAGGCGGCGCAGCATACATCCGGCCAGGCTTTTGCCCATCTCTCTCGCCGGAGTGGTCACCCAGGTTAACGGCACGTCATCCAGCGCGGCCTCCGGCACTTCAGCAAACGCCGCCAGCGCCACCCGCTGCTCAAAGTAGCTTTCAACGCTGTCTTCGCCGCTCTGGCGACCCGCTCGCATCAGGCCAAACCACGCCCCGGTGGCAATCACGCTGTTGTAGCACAGCACCGCGGTGATGGTCGGATTTTGCCGCAGCAACGCAGCCATCGCTTCCGCCGCCAGCTTCTGGCTCGATTCGCACTCCAGCACCCATTCGCTGTGAAACGGCAGGCCATACTTCAGCAGCGTCGCGCAGTAGCCGCCTACCCGTTCCGCGCGGGTTAACGACGAGCTTTCCCCGCCCAGCCAGGCAATACGCTGATGGCCGCGGCGGATAAGATGCTCGGTAATCATCTGCGCGGCCTGCATATTATCCGGGCGAATTAAATCGATATCCTCGAGGTAGCTGGCCCGGGAGGCAAATACCAGCGGCATCCCGACCTCTGCCGCCCGGTCGCGCAGTTCGCCGCCCCGATCGATAGCGCCGGCGATAATCACTCCGTCGACCCCCTGCGAAACCAGAGTTTCAAAACGCTGGAGCATTTTTTCACCCCGCCGCCCTCCCTGAGTGAGGAAAACCATCTTGCCTGCGGACTCGAGGGCATCCGTCAGCCCGGCGGTGAGCTCCGCGTAGAAAGGCTTGGAAAGGTCGCTGACTATCAGGCCAATCACGTCGCTCTGCCCGCCGCGCAGCGAGGCCGCCTGGCGGTTGCGGACAAAGCCTAGATGCTCGATGGCCTGATTGACGCGTTCGCCGGTAGCCGACGAGATGCGGCCTTTGCCGCTCAGCACCAGCGACACCGTGCTGACCGAAACGCCCGCGGCCTGGGCAACATCGTTAATGGTGATCTTTCTTGCGATAGCCATGCCTGCAACCGACTCCCTGTGGCTGTCGATAAAACGTTTTATCAATAAGAGATATTTATAAACGTTATTATCGCTTGATTATGTGATTTTTATCGCACTAAAAAGTGGTAAAACGTTTTATCTTGCCGTGACGTTACATCCTACCAATAACCTAAGCAGCAGGATTCGTGTTATGACGGCGAAAACAACTCCAAAAATTACGTTGTGGGAATTTTTCCAGCAGTTAGGGAAAACCTTTATGTTACCCGTAGCCCTGCTCTCCTTCTGTGGGATCATGCTGGGGATCGGCAGTTCTCTGAGCAGCCATGATGTACTGACCCTCCAGCCGTGGCTCAATACTCCGCTGCTGCAGGCGGTGTTCGTATGGATGAGCAAGATCGGTTCTTTCGCCTTTAGTTTCCTGCCGGTGATGTTCTGTATCGCCATTCCGCTTGGTCTGGCGCGCGAAAACAAAGGCGTCGCCGCCTTTGCCGGCTTCGTCGGCTATGCGGTGATGAATCTCGCGGTCAACTTCTGGCTGACGGCGAAGGGCATTCTGCCAACCACCGATGCGGCGATCCTGAAAGCCAACAATATCCAGAACGTAATCGGCATTCAGTCGATCGATACCGGGATCCTCGGCGCGGTCATCGCCGGGATTATTATCTGGATGCTGCACGAGCGTTTTCATAACATCCGCCTGCCGGACGCGCTGGCCTTCTTCGGCGGCACCCGCTTTGTGCCCATCGCGACTACCGTGGTGATGGGGCTGGTCGGCCTCGCAATCCCGCTGGTCTGGCCAATTTTTGCGCTGGGTATCAACGCCCTGGGCAGCGTCATTAACAGCGCGGGCAACTTCGGCCCGATGATTTTCGGCACCGGCGAGCGCCTGCTGCTGCCCTTCGGCCTGCAGCATATTCTGGTGGCGCTGATCCGCTTTACCGAAGCAGGCGGGACCATGGACGTCTGCGGCCACAGCGTCAGCGGCGCGCTGACCATCTTCCAGGCGCAGTCGAGCTGCCCGGAAACCCACGGCTTCTCGGAAAGCGCCACCCGCTTCCTCTCCCAGGGCAAAATGCCGGCGTTCCTCGGCGGCCTGCCGGGCGCGGCGCTGGCTATGTATCACTGCGCCCGCCCGGAAAATCGCCATAAAATTAAGGGCCTGCTGATCTCCGGCGTGATCGCCTGCGTCATTGGCGGCACCACCGAGCCGCTGGAGTTCCTGTTCCTGTTCGTCGCCCCGGCGCTGTACCTCATCCACGCCCTGCTGACCGGCCTCGGTTTCACCATTATGGCGGTGCTCGGGGTAACTATCGGCAATACCGACGGCAACGTGATTGATTTCGTGGTCTTCGGCATCCTGCACGGGCTCTCGACCAAGTGGTACCTGGTTCCGGTGGTCGCCGCCGTCTGGTTCGCGGTTTACTACGGCATCTTCCGCTTCGCCATCACCCGCTTTAACCTCAAAACGCCGGGTCGCGATATCGAAAACAGCGCCGCGTTTGAGAAAGCCACGGCCGGCAGCGTTGGCAAGTCCGGCTACAACGTTCCGGCAATCCTTGCCGCGCTGGGCGGCGCAGAGAACATCACTTCGCTGGATAACTGCATTACCCGCCTGCGCCTGTCGGTAAGCGACATGAGCAAGGTCGACGCCGCCGCGCTGAAGGCCAACCGCGCCATTGGCGTCGTTCAGCTCAACCAGCATAATCTGCAGGTGGTCATTGGGCCGCAGGTGCAGTCGGTGAAGGATGAGATGAGCGTCCTGATGAATACCGTCCAGGCATAAACGCCGCGCCCCCTCCCGCCCGGAGGGGGTGTTAGATTAAGGAAGTTCAGATGTTTGATTTCTCAACGCCGGTCGATCGCCACGGTACCTGGTGTACGCAGTGGGACTACGTCGCTGACCGCTTCGGCACCGCCGACCTGCTGCCCTTCACCATCTCCGACATGGATTTCGCCACCGCGCCGTGCATTCTTGACGCCATCAGCCGGCGCATGGCCCACGGCGTACTGGGCTACAGCCGCTGGAAAAACGACGAGTTTCTCGGCGCCGTTAGCCACTGGTTTGCCAGCCGTTTTCAGAGCCCCATCGATCGCGATACCATCGTCTACGGACCATCGGTGATTTACATGGTGGCGGAAACCATTCGCCAGTGGTCCGATGCGGGCGACGGCGTGGTCGTCCATACCCCGGCCTACGATGCCTTCTACAAGACCATTGCCGGCAATCAGCGCCGGCTGGTCCCGGTCCCGCTCGTCGCTCGCGATGGCCAATGGCGCTGCGATATGGCCGAGCTGGAGCGGGCGCTGGCCGAACCGCGCAATAAGATCCTGCTGCTCTGCAGCCCGCATAATCCGACCGGTAAGGTGTGGAGCCGCGACGAGCTGGCTACGATGGCTCGCCTCTGCGAAAAGCACGGCGTCAAAGTTATCAGCGATGAGATTCATATGGATATGACGTGGGAAAACCACCGGCACACGCCGTGGTGCGACGTCGCCCGCGGCCCGTGGGCGCTGTTTACCTCCGCGTCGAAAAGCTTCAATATCCCGGCGCTGACCGGTGCCTATGGCCTGATTGACGACGCGGCCACCCGCGATGGCTACCTCAACGCGCTGAAATCACGGGATGGCCTCTCCTCACCCAGCGTACCGGCGCTGGTTGCCCATATTGCCGCCTATCGCGAAGGCGCCGGCTGGCTGGACGCCCTGCGGGCCTATCTGCAGGAGAACCTGCGCTATATTGCACGGGAGCTGAATCAGGCTTTCCCGCAGCTGAACTGGCAGCCGCCGGAAGCAAGCTATCTGGCGTGGATCGACCTGCGGGCGCTCAAGGTGGACGATAGCGCCCTGCAGCAGGCGTTAATCCACGAGCAAAAGATTGCCATCATGCCGGGTTCGACCTACGGCGAGGAAGGCGCGGGGTTTGTGCGCCTCAACGCCGGATGTCCGCGGGTGAAGCTTGAGAGAGGAGTTCAGGGGCTGATTGCCGCCCTGCATTCGCTGACCTAGGGCTGCGCGCGGGGCCGTTGCGTAACGCGCATTCACCCGCCCTCACTGGCCGGGCGGGTTGGGCTGGGACAAGCGGAAGTTAACGCGCATTTCCATATCCTTGTAGGGTTTATTCTTCTCGAACTCCCACTGCGCCATCGCCCGCACCACCTCCTCATCAAACAGATAGCGGGGCTGCGAGTCCACAATCCGCAGCTCCTCAACTTTGCCCTGCGCGTTGACATCATAGACAACCTGAACGTAGCCCGTCAGATGGTTGGCGTGGGCCACGATCGGGTAGACCGGATCGCTCCTTTTCAGCAGCTTCGGCTTTAATAATGATTGTTTTACGCCGTCGGACGCGCAGCCCGACAGCAGCAACAGCAGCAGGCCCGGAACCAGCATTGCGCTGAGTCTCGTCATTCTATAGCTCCTTATTGAGAATCCCTCGCAATAAGATAGTGCAAGCCGGCGCGGCGGTCTTCTACCGAAAATCATAGCTGACGCTTAAAGATCGTCCCGCCGGCGAAAGGCCAGATAACCGGCGCCGATGGTAAAGACGCCGACAATGAGCACCAGCAAAAGGAAGCCATGATGGTTGGTCGACAGCGGGATCCCGCCGACGTTCATGCCAAAGAAACCGGCCACGATATTAATCGGCAGCGCCAGGACGGTGATCACCGTCAGGGTGTACAGCGTACGGTTGCTTTGCTCCATTTGCCTGGCGGAAATCTCCTCCTGGAGCAGGCTAATGCGCTCAATCAGGCCGGATAAATCGTTCAGTACCACGGTGAATTCCTCGGTGAACTGGCGAAACTCCTGGACTACCGCGCGGTCAATCCATACCGGGGGGCGATTCAGCAGGCGGAACATCGCCGCCGGTTCCGGCGCCAGCAGGCGCTGAAAGCGCAGCAGCATGCGGCGCAGGCGCGCCAGATCGGCGCGGTTACGCTGAACGTGGTTGCTTAACAGACGTTCTTCGATCGCATCCACGTGGCGGCTGGCCTGCCTGACCACCTGTTCCAGCACCTCTTCCTGCTCCTCCAGCAAAAAGGCCAGCAGCTCGGTAGATGAGTTTACCTTTAGCGTTGCCAGCCGCGGCAGCATCCACTCAATAAAGCGAAGCGGTTTATAGCGCGCCGTCACCACCAGCTTCTGGCTGCAGTAGAGCCACAGGGTTGATGTTTCAGAGGTGGTCTCTTTGGGATTGAACAGCACGTCGTTGAGGACGGCAAACAGGCTGTCGCCCTGACGTTCGATGCGCGTGGTGTGGGAACCATCGCGGATCTCCTCAAAGAAGAAGTCGTCCACGGGAAAATGCGCCAGCAGCCACTTTTCGGCAGTGGCATGATTCAGGTTGAGATGCAGCCAGACGAAATCGTTTTCGCCGACCAGCTCATGATATTCGGCGCAGACCTCATTCGAGGATATTTGCCGCGGCGCGCTGCCTTCGCGGAACAAATAGCCATAAACCAACCCGGACACTTCCATATCAAAATCGGGCTTTAACATTTTTAACGTAACGTCTTGACTCATATATCCCTCAGGATCTCATTGAGCAGTATTCGGGCCCGAACGCGGTCATCTTTCGCTATTTTATTCACCTTGGCAAGGTTAATGATTTGGTCATAAAACGGTAACCTGAGTGACATATTTTCTTTGCCTGGCGGCCGCCAATTGTACGAAGGGAAAATAGGCCTTTTGATCCCGTCGAGCGTTTTATTATGCCAACAGGCGTATTATCCCCTCCTCTTAAACCCCGCCAGGGGTGATTTACCTTCTGAGTTCAGAGGCAGCTCTATGACATGGCAGCAGTTCAAACAAACCTACCTGGTTAAATTCTGGGCCCCCGCTCCGGCGGTTATTGCCGCAGGCATTCTTGCGACTTACTACTTTGGTATTACCGGCACCTTCTGGGCCGTTACCGGCGAATTTACCCGCTGGGGCGGGCAGCTGCTGCAGCTTGCCGGCGTACACAGCGAGCAGTGGGGCTACTATAAGCTCATTCATCTCGACGGGACGCCGTTAACCCGCATCGACGGAATGATGATTATTGGCATGTTTGGCGGCTGTTTCGCCGCCGCGCTGTGGGCCAATAACGTGAAGCTGCGCATGCCGCGTAGCCGAATCCGCATTATCCAGGCCGTCGCCGGCGGTATTATTGCCGGCTTTGGCGCCCGCCTGGCGATGGGCTGTAATCTGGCGGCCTTTTTTACCGGGATCCCTCAGTTCTCGCTGCACGCCTGGTTTTTCGCCATCGCCACCGCCGTTGGCACCTGGTTTGGCGCGCGCTTTACCCTGCTGCCGATTTTTCGTATTCCGGTGAAGATGCAGAAAGTCTCCGCGGCCTCGCCGCTAACCCAAAAGCCTCAGCAGGCGCGGCGCCGCTTTCGTCTCGGCATGCTGGTCTTTTTCGCCATGATTGCCTGGGGCCTGCTGACCGCCGTCGACCGGCCGAAGCTGGGTCTGGCCATGCTGTTTGGCGTCGGCTTTGGCCTGCTTATCGAACGGGCGCAGATCTGCTTTACTTCGGCGTTTCGCGATATGTGGATAACCGGCCGAACCTATATGGCCAAGGCCATTATTTTCGGCATGGCCGCCAGCGCAATCGGCATCTTTAGCTACGTGCAGCTCGGAATGGAGCCGAAAATCATGTGGGCCGGGCCGAATGCGGTTATCGGCGGTCTGCTGTTCGGTTTTGGCATTGTTCTCGCCGGAGGCTGCGAAACCGGCTGGATGTATCGCGCCGTTGAAGGCCAGGTTCACTACTGGTGGGTTGGTCTGGGCAACGTTATCGGTTCCACCATTCTGGCCTACTTCTGGGACGACCTGTCGCCGGCGCTAGCCACCAGCTGGGATAAGGTCAATCTGCTGACCACCTTCGGGCCTTTCGGCGGCCTGCTGGTCACCTATCTCCTGCTGTTTGTCGCCCTGATGCTGGTCATAGCCTGGGAAAAACGCTTTTTCCGTCAAAAATCCGCTGCCCTTGCCGGCGCTAAGGAAACCGCATGAAAACTATCGTCCCGGATTACCGCCTCGATATGGTCGGCGAGCCCTGCCCTTATCCTGCCGTCGCGACGCTTGAAGCGATGCCGTCGTTAAAGAAAGGGGAAATTCTCGAAGTGGTCAGCGATTGCCCGCAGTCGATCAATAATATTCCGCACGATGCGAAAAACTACGGCTATACCGTCCTCGATATTCAGCAGGACGGCCCCACTATTCGCTATCTGATTCAGAAATAGATCGACAATAAGGCCGGCAGGCGCCCCGCCGCCGGCCGGCAGGTCGGCCATAAAATGAGCAGCGCCGAACACTAAGCGGCTATTTTTTGGCTACGATATGATTTCGATCGTTATTTCCCGCATTATTTCCGCCCCGCAGGCAATTCGCACTCCGGGCGGACGTAAATAAGACGCCACGCGCCCGGCAACCTCGCCGTACAGCGGCCTGCAGGCGTTTCCCGGCTATTTACCTGAAACCTGGTTGTAATACAATTAGCCTGATTTTAGCGTGAGGAACGTCATGAACATATTTCAAGCCCAGCCCCAGGACGTCGATAAAATTCTGCCGCTGTATCTAGGTTATCGCCATTTTTATCAGGTAGAAGCGCAGCCGGCGCTGGCCCGTGAGTTTATTCGCAAACGTTTAGAGCTCAATGAATCGGTTATTTTTTTCGCGGAAATTGACGGCCAGTCCGTCGGCTTCGCGCAGCTCTATCCTCTATTCTGCTCATTAGAAATGAAAAGGATCTGGCTGCTGTACGATCTCTTTGTCGATGCAAAATCGCGTCAACACGGCGTGGCGCAGAAGCTGATCGAACGCGCCGGACAGCTGGCGACGGAAACCGATTCCGCATTTATTACGCTCAGTACCGCAACCGACAACGCCCCGGCGCAGGCGCTGTACGAACGCAACGGCTTCGTGCGGGATACGGACTTTTTTGTCTACAATAAAATGCTGAACAAATAGCCGATATTCGGTATCAGGGTGTCTCCCTGATACCGAAAGCAAGATTACCAGCCCTTAACCGCATCGCCTTTATACAGTTCCGCCGCCGCCGCGGCCACCTCGTCGGTCTGATACGCCTTCACCAAATTTTTTACCTTATCGCTATCTTTATTATCGACGCGGCTGGCAAAAATATTGACGTACGGCGAGTGCTTATCTTCGACAAATAGCCCGTTACGGCTCGGCGATAGTCCGATCTGGCTGGAGAACGTCGTATTGATAACCGCGAGAGATATTTGCCTGTCGTCCAGCGCCCGCGTCAGCTGCGGAGCCTCAATCTCAACGATTTTTAAGTGCTTCGGATTGTTGACGATATCCAACGCGGTCGGCAGGAGACCAACGCCCTCTTTAAGGGTAATCAGGCCCTGCTTTTGCAGCAGAAGCAGCGAGCGACCCAGATTAGTCGGATCGTTCGGTACGGCAACCTGCGCTCCATCCGGCAGCTGGTCAATAGCGGTAATCTGCTTTGAATAGGCGGCGATCGGGTAGACAAAGGTGGTCCCCACCGCTACCAGCTTGTAGCCGCGCTCCTGAATCTGCTTATCCAGATACGGCTTATGCTGAAAAGCGTTAATGTCCAGATCGCCGTTATTGAGCGCCTCGTTCGGCAGCACGAAGTCGTTAAAGGTGACAACTTCGACGTCGAGATTGTACTTCTCTTTCGCCACCTTTTGCACCACCGACCACACCTGCTGGTCAATGCCGGCGCTGATCCCAACCTTGATATGATTAGGGTCCTGTCCGGCTGGCCCGCAGGCGGTCAGGAGCAGCGTGCCGGCAGCGGCCAGCGAAATGGCAAATTTTTTTAGCGTAAAGATCATAGTCCCAGGGTCCTTTTTAACATAGCCTGCCAGTCATTGCAGGAAAAGCAGCACCAGGGACTATAAAAAATCTCATATCTGAAATTAAATACTGATTCACTATGATTAATAGCGTTTTGCTATGAGCGCGGCCGGCGGCCGCTATTGGCGCGCGATGCGGCGTAGCGCGCTGAACGCCAGAATAGCAAAAACCCCGGCGATGGCCGGGGTTTGCTGTACGCTTACGGCTGGCGCAGCAGATCGTCCGCTGCGCGGGCGCTAATGCTCGCGAGCCGATCGGCGCTACGGTGAAGAAAACCGGCGTCGCCGCATCGATATGATAAGACCCCTTACAGGGTCTTCGGATTAAATTAATTGCGTAATCCGGAAGCGAGTGCTTTTGGCGAAATATAGGGCACAATATTATCAAGTGTAATCATCGAGGATTTACAAAAGATACATTTTGCACCGAACGGATTGCTTTCAGATACATCGTAGCTGGATGTTCTGTACTGTGACCCATGGCAGCATGGGCACCTGAAATGGATGTGGTCAGTCATGATGTTAGCCTTTTATTTGCTACAACATTCACTACCGCAGGGGCATTTAGCCATATTTAACTGAAGGCTCTTCTTGACCTTCAATGACAGCGGAAATCACTGTTCGAATGGTTGGTAGAACAAAGACATCATTGTCATTATTTCTTAACGCTAAATCTGAAAACCATTTCAGATAAAACCATGTTACTTCATCAGCGATTATTTTGGATGTTGTTGGTTGTTAATTTGCCCGCAGGCGTACGAAATACAAAAATTTACCCAAGGTAAACACGGTGCCGTTTCAGGAGGCGGTCACTCCTTGTACGCAGGTTAGCTCAGGGCGATGATTAAGCGGCATCAGCCCGTAAAGCGCTTCACGCAATGGCACAGCATACGGCGCTCAGCCTGCTGATATTTCAGGAAAAAGCTGTTCTACCGTAGCGATTAAAGCCGACAAACGCTGCCGACTTCGCGATGACCGCACGCGTTTTTTATCAATCTGACTACTCAGGATTACACCGTCATCGTTATCGCAGATTCATAAAAACGCAAAATTAATTAATCACGCAGAACGACATTACCGGCAGCAGGGCCTTTAGCACCGCTCTCGATAGTGAATTCGACCTTCTGCCCTTCAAATAAGGTTTTAAAGCCCTCGCCCTGCAGCGCAGAAAAATGCACGAAAACATCTTTACTGCCGTCGACGGGAGAAATAAAGCCAAAACCTTTACCTTCGTTAAACCATTTTACTAAACCAATCATCTTCCCAGACATAAGTATTATCCCAATGTTCAAAGCCTTGCGGCGAAAAAGTTCGCATCACAGAAATTAATTACTAACGATAAGGAGGCTCGAAAAAAGGATTATTCAGGAATAACGCTTGAGATGAGGACTGCTTTACTAAACCGCTTTATTGGTTCTGTGGACCAAACCGACCTGCTATTGATCGCATAGATAACTATTGATAGCAAGTATTATTTTCTGCTGCGCCGGAAAGCCGCGACTATTTTTAGCGCATCCTGCAGGTAAACGCGCGGCAGAAACGGGGACGCAATCGCAACGCTGAATCTTAAACTGAGCTACGCGCTCGAGCGGCGCCGGCAGATGCTTGTATAGACAGGATTTTTTCAATACTTTTAAACAGTTATAACCCTGTTGTATAATGATGTGCACTTTTACTAAAAAATGAGTGCGACCATGATTGATTCAACTTTGCCACTAACCGACATTCATCGCCATCTTGACGGCAACATCCGGGCCCAAACGATTCTCGATCTTGGCCGCCAGTTTAACATCGCGCTCCCGGCCACCACTCTCGATACCCTGCGTCCGCACGTCCAGGTCACCAGCAACGAACCCGATCTGGTGAGCTTTCTTGCCAAACTTGACTGGGGCGTAAAGGTGCTCGCCTCGCTGGAAGCGTGCCGTCGTGTGGCGTATGAAAACGTCGAAGACGCGGCGCGCAACGGCCTGCACTACGTTGAACTGCGCTTCTCCCCGCGCTATATGGCGATGACCCACCGCCTGCCGGTTGACGGCGTGGTTGAAGCGGTCATTGCCGGCGTGCGCGACGGGAGCCGCGATTTTAACGTAGAAGCGCGGCTGATTGGTATTATGAGCCGCACCTTCGGCGAGGATGCCTGTCAGCAGGAGCTCGACGCGCTGCTGGCCCACCGCGACGGCATTACCGCGCTCGATCTCGCCGGAGATGAGCTCGGCTTCCCCGGCACCCTGTTTATGCAGCACTTCACCCAGGCTCGCGACGCCGGCTGGCGTATTACCGTCCACGCGGGGGAAGCGGCTGGCCCGGAAAGCATCTGGCAGGCCATTCGCGAGCTGGGCGCCGAACGTATCGGCCACGGGGTGAAGGCGGTGCAGGATCCGGCGCTGATGGCCTTTTTGGCCGCACAGCGTATCGGAATTGAATCCTGCCTGACCTCGAACATTCAGACCAGCACCGTCGCGTCGCTGGCCGAGCATCCGTTAAAAACCTTCCTCGAGCACGGCGTGCTGGCCTCGATTAACACCGACGATCCGGCGGTACAGGGCGTCGATATTATTCATGAATACAACGTTGCCGCCCCGGCCGCGGGCCTGAGCCGCGAGCAAATCCGCCAGGCGCAAATCAACGGCCTCGAGCTCGCCTTCCTCAGCGCGCAGGAAAAAGCGGCGCTGATCCAGCGCGTGCAGCGCGCCTAGCTGACTGCCCGGCAGCAATCCTGCCGGGCGTTGCATCTTAAATCAGGCATAGCGTGGCGCGATGCCTTGCTGATTCAATCCCCAGCTCAATCAACTGCATAATCTGAATAGCCTGACTCGCCGGGACCGGATTCTCTCCGTTCCCGTTCAGCGCATCGCGAATGGCGGCGTAGTAAGCCGGGTAGCTGCCGGGCAGCGTTAGCCAGCTCTCCTCGCTGCGATCCTCGCCGTCTACGCGCGTCAAAATCCCGTCGCGCATATCGTATCCCCAGTCCTCCTGCGGAAGGCGCTCGCCGTTTTTTAACCGCTCCTCCTGCGGGTCGAGACCGTATTTGATATAGCTCCCCCGCGATCCGTGGACGATATAGCGCGCCGTTTCCGCAGCCGCCAGCAGAGTGGCGTGGAGGATCACCCGGCGCTGCGGGTAAACCAGCGCCGCGTGGAAATAGTCGGTAGATTGCGCTCCCGGGCGCAGCTGGGCTAAATCGACGCTCATGCTGACCGGCAGGCCAAACAGGTCGATCGCCTGATCGAGCAGATGGGGGCCCAGATCGAACCAGATCCCGCTTCCCGGGCCGCCCGCTTCCCGCCAGCGGTTGCGTACCTGGGGACGATAGCGGTCGAAGTGCGATTCGAAATAGCAGACCTCCCCCAGCAGCCCTTCGTTAATCAATGACTTAACGGTCAAAAAATCGCTGTCCCAGCGTCTGTTATGAAACACCGAAAGCAGCCGTCCCCGGCTTCTGGCAATGGCATCCAGTTCGCGGGCCTGTGACAGTGTCACGGTAAAGGGTTTATCCACCACCACGTGTTTCCCCGCCTCCAGCGCGGCCTTCGCCAGCGGAAAGTGTGTGTCGTTCGGCGTCGGGATAACTATCAGGTCGATGTTGGGATCGTCTAACAGCTGGCGGGGTTCGGCAACAACTGACAGCGTTGGCCAATCAATCCGCACTTTGCCTTCATCGCTACTCGACACCGCGGCAAGCGTCATTCCCGGCGTTCCGCTTATCAGCGGCGCATGGAACGTTTTACTGGCGTACCCGTAGCCGATTATTGCGACGCGAATAGTGTCACTCATCTTGCAACCTCTCTGGCGAAAAGTTCGGGGGATTCCCTATAACTATAAGACCCAAACGTCTTATTAGCTTTGCTTATGCATTATCGACCGCTCACTCTGGCATCAATCATTAAAACTTCGCCAGCTACTACTTGCGTTGTTCGCCGCATTTAGTAACATTTACCTCCGTTTTAACTTTCAATAGCAGAATTATGGCAGCCGTTTTCAGCAGAATTGTAGAGCTTATAGGTTGGGTTGTTTTTGGCGTTTCGGCCCTGCTTTTGGTTATCGCTCATCACATTGATAACTACCAATCCCCGCCTCCCGCTAATGTTGTACAGGCAAAATAGCGTTCACGCGAAAAAGTGACCCGCTTCGCAAGTATGCAACCGGTTTCTGAGACCGGTTGCATATGCGCATCCCCCTTCATTACACTCTCCTTATTCATTCGCTAAGGAGCTCTTCACATGGCCGCATTTCCGCAAAGTTTTCTCTGGGGCGCCGCTACCGCAGCCTATCAGGTTGAGGGTGGCCACAATGCCGACGGAAAGGGGCCGTCGATCTGGGACATCTACTCTCACCTGCCGGGCACTACCTACCAGGGGACCAACGGCGACATCGCCGTCGATCACTATCACCGCTTTCGCGAGGACGTTGCCCTGATGGCCGAGATGGGCCTGCAGAGCTACCGCTTTTCCATTTCCTGGCCGCGCCTGCTGCCCGGCGGCCGCGGCGAAGTCAACGAAGCCGGCGTGCGGTTTTATAGCGAGCTGATCGACGAACTGCTGGCGCACAATATCGAGCCGATGATTACGCTCTACCATTGGGATCTGCCGCAGGCGCTGCAGGATGAGGGCGGCTGGGAAGCCCGCAGCACTGCGGAAGCCTTCGCCGAATATGCGCGTCTGTGCTACGCGCGTTTCGGTTCGCGGGTCAAGCTGTGGGCCACCTTCAACGAGACCATCGTTTTTATTGGCCATGGCTACATTAACGGCTGCCATCCGCCGGCGGTACGCGACCCGGCGCGCGCCATTCAGGCCTGTCACCACGTCTTTGTCGCCCACGCAATGGCAGTTAAAGCGTTTCGTGACATGGGCGTTGCGGGCGAGATTGGTTTCGTCAACGTTCTGCAGCCGCATACTCCGCTCACCGCTAGCGAAGAGGATCGCCGGGCAACCGAGATGGCGGACGCTATCCATACCCACTGGCTATATGACCCGGTGTTAAAAGGCACCTATCCCGAAGAGCTGCTGCAGCAAACCCAGGCCCTGTGGGGCGTCCCGCGCTTTGCCCCCGGCGATGAGGCGCTGCTGCGAGAAAACCACAGCGATTTTATCGGCCTCAACTACTATCGCCGCGAAACCGTTTCAGCCCAGCCGCAGGAAGGATTAGGCGGCAGCGAACCCGGCGCTGAGGGCCTGTACTATTTCGTCCGCAATCCACAAAGCACCTACACCGAATGGGGCTGGGAAATCTGGCCCCAGGGGTTAACGGACGGTATTATGATGATCAAGGAGCGCTACGGTGATATTCCGATTTACATCACCGAAAACGGCTTAGGTGCCAAAGACCCGATTATTGACGGCGAGATTGTCGACGACCCGCGTATTGACTACCTCAGCGCCCATATTAATGCGCTGGAAAAAGCGCTGGACGCCGGAGCCGACGTGCGCGGTTATTATCCGTGGTCATTTATCGATCTGCTGAGCTGGCTTAACGGCTACCAGAAGCAATACGGCTTCGTTTACGTCGACCATCAGCAGGGGCTCGCCCGCAGGCGGAAAAAGAGCTTCTTTTGGTATCAAAACGTTATTGCCAGCCGCGGCCAACAGCGTTAATCTTCTTCTCCAGGCGCCGTCCGGCGCCTGATTCAGCGCTAGAATATTCTTAAATTTCTTGTTACTACACCGGGAATGTAATCAGTTCTTGTCTTTAGTATTTACAACCGAAATAATTCCGTCGCGGCTCGCTAATAAATAAGCTGCCGCTGGTTGAGAGCAGGTTTACTAAAGGCTGGTAATATTCAACTTAGAGACGATCCCACCAGGTCATGGTTGCCGCTATTTTGCCGCCAGAACGTGAAACAACCGCCGCGTACGCGAAGTGCGTGAGGATGTGCCCACGGAGCTGGCCAAAAATGGTAAATCAAATAGCCTGATGGGACAGGCTTATATTAATTCCGATTATAAAAATGGATACGCAAATGACCGTTCAGGACTATTTATTAAAATTTCGTAAAATCAGACTCGCTGGAAAGTCTGGAAAAGCTTTTTGACCACCTTAACTACTCCCTGACCGATAACGAAGAGATCGTTAACATGTACCGCGCCGCTGACCATCGGCGGGCCGAGCTGGTTTCTGGCGGTAAACTGTTCGATATTGGACAGGTTCCTAAATCCGTCTGGCGTTACGTGCAATAAAAACTGTTCTGAAGCACGCCAGTTGCTTATACTCCCGCCCTTGATTTTGATCCGTACCTGAACAGGTTGCGCGCCGGGCGAACGGTGCGAACGCGCGGACGCTTGCTCAGGTAAGCGCGTGCAGCCTGACGCTCAACGGGTATTTCACTGGCGTTAAATCCGGGAGAAAGTATGTCCTCTGACTCTGCAGAACGAATTGGCGGATGGCTGCTGGGGCCGCTTGCATGGCTGCTGGTTGCGCTGCTAAGCGCTTCGCTATCGCTGCTTATCTTTGCCAATGCGTTAATGGCGCCGCAAACGTTCTCCTTGCTGGGCGCAATGAGCGCCGGTAATATTATCCTTTGGGCCGCCTCCCTGCTGTTCGCCGTCGCCATGTGGTACTACACCCTGTGGCTGACGCTGGCCTTTTTCAAACGGCGGAAGATCGTGCCGAAGCACTATATTATCTGGCTGCTGATCTCCCTGCTGCTGGCGATTAAGGCCTTTGCCTTCTCGCCCATATCGGACGTTTTGGCCCTGCGCCAGCTGCTGTTCCCTCTTCTTGCTACGGCGCTGCTGGTTCCTTACTTCAAGCGCTCCGAACGGGTTAAACGGACCTTTGTTAATCCGTAATAACCCCACAGTTAACCTGTTGTCGCCGGTATCGTTTTATTCGATAATGGGCGGCTTTTTCCGTTTCAGGTCGAATTAATGGCTGATTATTTACTGCTCTTTATTGGTACCGTCCTCGTAAATAACTTCGTGCTGGTGAAGTTTCTTGGGCTGTGTCCGTTTATGGGGGTTTCCAAAAAGCTGGAGACCGCTATGGGTATGGGGCTGGCTACCACCTTTGTGATGACGCTGGCCTCTATCTGCGCCTGGTTAATTGATACCTGGATTCTTATCCCGCTGAATTTGGTCTATTTACGCACGCTGGCCTTTATTCTGGTCATTGCGGTAGTGGTGCAGTTCACCGAAATGGTGGTGCGCAAAACCAGTCCGGCGCTCTACCGCCTGCTGGGTATTTTCCTGCCGCTGATCACCACCAACTGCGCCGTGCTCGGCGTGGCGCTGCTGAATATTAACCTGGGGCACAATTTTCTGCAGTCCGCGCTGTACGGTTTTGCCGCGGCGGTCGGCTTCTCTCTGGTTATGGTGCTGTTTGCCGCCATTCGCGAGCGTCTGGTGGTTGCCGACGTCCCGGCGCCGTTTCGCGGCAACGCCATTGCGCTGGTGACGGCGGGCTTAATGTCGCTGGCATTTATGGGCTTTAGTGGTTTGGTGAAGTTGTAATTATGAGCGCTGTCTGGATAGCCGTCATTGCGATCAGCCTTCTCGGGCTGATTTTCGGCTTAATTTTGGGTTACGCCTCCCGCCGTTTTGAGGTGGAGGACGATCCGGTCGTTGAAAAGATCGACGAGCTTCTTCCGCAAAGCCAGTGCGGCCAGTGCGGCTACCCCGGCTGCCGCCCTTATGCGGAAGCGGTTGGCCTGCAGGGTGAGAAAATCAACCGCTGCGCCCCCGGCGGCGAAGCGGTGATGTTAAAAATTGCCACCCTGCTGAACGTCGACCCGCAGCCTGCTGACGGCGATGCCGGGCAGGCAGAGCCGGTGCGTATGCTGGCGGTCATCGACGAAAAGAACTGTATTGGCTGCACGAAATGCATCCAGGCCTGCCCCGTTGACGCCATTGTCGGCGCAACCCGCGCGATGCATACGGTGGTGAGCGACCTCTGTACCGGCTGTAATCTTTGCGTCGCGCCCTGCCCAACGCAGTGTATAGAGATGGTTCCGGTTGCGGAGACCACCGAAACCTGGAAGTGGGATCTACACACCATCCCGGTGCGCATCATTCCTGTGGAACAACATGTTTAAGCTATTTTCCGCGTTCAAAAAAGACAAGGTCTGGGATTTCAACGGCGGTATTCATCCGCCGGAGATGAAAACCCAGTCAAACGGTACGCCGCTGCGCCAGGTCTCCCTGGCGCAGCAGTTTGTTATTCCGCTAAAGCAGCATATTGGCGCTCAGGGCGAGCTTTGCGTGCAGCCCGGCGATCGCGTCCTGCGCGGCCAGCCGCTGACCCGCGGCTGGGGAAAAATGCTGCCCGTTCACGCCCCAACGTCGGGTATTGTCAGCGCCATCGCGCCGCATTCGACGGCGCATCCCTCGGCGCTGGCGGAGATGAGCGTTATTATCGATGCCGATGGCGAAGACCGCTGGATTGAACGCGACGGCTGGAGCGACTACCAGAGCAAATCCCGCGATGAGCTTATCGAACGCATCCACCAGTTCGGCGTGGCCGGGCTGGGCGGCGCCGGTTTTCCTACCGGAATTAAGCTGCGCGGCGGCGGCGACAAGATCGACACCTTAATTATTAACGCCGCCGAGTGCGAACCCTACATTACCGCCGACGATCGCCTGATGCAGGACTGCGCGGCGCAGATTATCGACGGCATTCGCATCCTGGCCCATATTTTACAGCCGAGCCAGGTGCTGATCGGCATTGAGGACAACAAACCGCAGGCGATCTCCATGCTGCGTGCGGTACTGAGCGAGGCGCACGGCATCTCCCTGCGCGTGATCCCGACCAAATATCCCTCCGGCGGCGCCAAACAGCTGACGCAGATCCTCACCGGCAAACAGGTCCCTCACGGCGGCCGTTCTTCCGATATCGGGATCCTGATGCAAAACGTCGGCACCGCCTACGCGGTTAAGCGCGCGGTGATTGACGGCGAGCCGCTGACCGAACGCGTGGTGACCTTAACCGGGGAAGCGGTTTCGCGCCCGGGCAACGTCTGGGCCCGGCTGGGCACGCCGGTGCGCCATCTGCTGAATGATGCCGGTTTTTGCCCCAGCGCTGAGCCGATGGTCATTATGGGCGGTCCGCTGATGGGCTTTACCCTCCCGTGGCTCGACGTGCCGGTGGTCAAAATCACCAACTGCCTGCTGGCCCCGTCGGCCAGCGAAATGGGCGAGGCGGAAGAAGAAAAAGGCTGCATCCGCTGCAGCGCCTGCGCCGATGCCTGCCCTGCCGATCTGCTGCCGCAGCAGCTGTACTGGTTCAGTAAAGGCCAGCAGCACGACAAGGCCACGACCCACAATCTGGCCGACTGCATAGAGTGCGGCGCCTGCGCCTGGGTCTGCCCGAGCAATATTCCGCTGGTGCAGTACTTCCGTCAGGAGAAGGCCGAGATCGCCGAGATTCGCCTCGAAGAGAAGCGCGCGGCCGAAGCCAAAGCCCGCTTTGAATCCCGTCAGGCACGTCTGGAGCGCGATAAGGCCGCACGCCTTGAACGGCATAAACAGTCCGCCGTGCAGCCAGCCGCCAAAGATAGCGAAGCGATTAATGCCGCCCTCGCCCGCGTGCGGGAAAAACAGCAGGATGCGGCCCAGCCGATCGTCGTGCAGGCGGGCGCTAAGCCGGACAATAGCGAAGCCATCGCCGCGCGCGAAGCGCGTAAAGCGCTGGCGCGCGCGCGTAAAAGCGAACAGGCTGCGTCCGCGCCCGAAGCGTCGGCCGGCGCAGCTATCGATCCGCGCAAAGCCGCGGTCGAGGCCGCCATCGCCCGCGCTAAAGCCCGCAAGGCCGAACAGCAGCAGACGCAAGCCACGATCGAGCCGGAAGCTGAGGCTATCGACCCGCGTAAAGCCACGGTAGAGGCCGCCATCGCCCGCGCTAAGGTCCGCAAGGCCGAACAGCAGCAGGCGCAAGCCACGATCGAGCCGGAAGCTGAAGCCGTCGACCCGCGCAAAGCCGCGGTAGAGGCCGCCATCGCCCGCGCTAAAGCCCGCAAGGCCGAGCAGCAGCAGGCGCAAGCCGCGATCGAGCCGGAAGCTGAAGCCGTCGACCCGCGCAAAGCCGCGGTCGAGGCCGCCATCGCGCGCGCCAGGGCCCGTAAGGCCGAACAGCAGCAGGCTGACGTCGTTGCCGCGCCGGAGGCTGAGGCCATCGATCCGCGCAAGGCGGCAGTCGCAGAAGCAATCGCCCGAGTTCAGGCCAGGAAAGCATCCCGGCAGGCAGTTAACGAGGAATAAATGGTTTTCAGAATCGCAAGCTCTCCCTATACCCACAACCAGCGTCAGACCTCGCGGATTATGCTGCTGGTGCTGCTCGCCGCCGTACCCGGCATCGTGGTGCAGACCTGGTTTTTCGGCTGGGGCACCGTGCTGCAGCTTATCCTCGCGGCCCTGACCGCCTGGGGAACCGAAGCCGCCATCCTTAAACTGCGTAAGCAGAATATCGCCGCCATTCTGGCCGACAACTCGGCGCTGCTGACCGGCCTGCTGCTGGCCGTCAGTATTCCCCCCCTTGCCCCCTGGTGGATGGTGGTCCTCGGTACCGCCTTTGCCGTTATCATCGCCAAACAGCTGTACGGCGGGCTGGGACATAACCCGTTTAACCCGGCGATGATTGGCTACGTTGTGCTGCTGATCTCCTTCCCGGTGCAGATGACCTCCTGGCTGCCGCCGCAGGAGATTGCGGCCCATATCCCAGGCTTTAGCGACGCGCTACGGGTTATTTTCACCGGCCACACCGCCGCCGGCGGCGATATGAACGCCCTGCGTCTCGGGGTCGACGGTATCAGCCAGGCCACGCCGCTGGACACCTTTAAAACCTCCCTACACGCCGGCCATCAGGTCAACGAGATCCTCCAGTACCCGATTTTCGGCGGCGCTCTGGCGGGGCTTGGCTGGCAGTGGGTGAATATCGCTTATCTGGTCGGCGGGCTGTTCCTGCTGTGGCAGAAGACGATTCGCTGGCATATTCCGCTTAGCTTCCTGCTAAGCCTGGCCGTCTGCTCCACCCTCGGCTGGTTTTTCTCGCCGCAGAGCCTGGCCGCGCCGCAGATACATCTGCTGTCCGGCGCCACCATGCTCGGCGCGTTCTTTATTTTGACGGATCCGGTAACCGCCTCCACCACCAACCGCGGGCGCCTTGTTTTCGGCGCGCTGGCGGGCCTGCTGGTGTGGCTTATTCGCAGCTTCGGCGGCTATCCTGACGGCGTAGCCTTCGCCGTGCTGCTGGCGAACATTACCGTTCCGTTGATTGATTACTACACGCGCCCCCGCGTGTACGGCCACCGCTGAGGACCCGTCATGTTAAAAAGCATGCGTAAACACGGCATCACGCTGGCGCTTTTCGCCGCCGGCTCCACCGGCCTGACGGCGGCTATCAATGAGCTGACCAAATCGACGATTGAAGATCAGGCGGCTCAGCAGCAAAAGGCGCTATTTGACCAGGTTCTGCCCGCAGAGCTGTATAATAACGATCTGCTGCAGAGCTGCTACCTCGCCTCCGCTCCGGCGCTGGGTAAAGGGCAGCATAAGATCTGGATTGCCAAAAATAACGATATCCCGGTGGGTGCGGTCATGGAAACTACCGCGCCGGACGGCTACTCCGGAGCGATTCAGCTGCTGGTCGCCGCCGATTTTAAAGGTACCGTTCTCGGCACCCGGGTCACCGAGCATCACGAAACGCCGGGCCTCGGCGATAAAATTGAGCTGCGTCTGTCCGACTGGATCACCCATTTCGCCGGCAAAGTTATTCACGGCGAGAGCGACGGCCATTGGGCGGTTAAAAAAGACGGCGGCGATTTTGACCAGTTTACCGGCGCGACCATTACGCCGCGCGCGGTGGTCAACGCGGTTAAGCGCGCCGGCCTGTACGCGCAAACGCTGCCAACGCAGATTCCCGAATTCACCGCCTGTGGAGACTAGAGCATGAGCGAAGTAAAAGACGTTATTGTTCAGGGGTTGTGGAAAAACAACTCCGCGCTGGTCCAGCTGCTGGGGATGTGCCCTCTGCTTGCCGTGACCTCCACCGCCACCAACGCGCTGGGATTAGGGCTGGCCACCACCCTGGTTCTGACCCTCACCAACCTGACGATCTCCAGCCTGCGCCGCTGGACGCCGGCCGAAATTCGTATCCCTATTTACGTGATGATCATCGCTTCGGTGGTGAGCGTCGTGCAGATGCTGATTAACGCCTACGCCTACGGGCTCTACCAGTCGCTGGGGATCTTTATCCCGCTGATTGTAACCAACTGCATTGTCGTCGGCCGCGCCGAGGCCTTCGCGGCGAAAAAGGGTCCGGCCCTCTCGGCGCTGGACGGTTTCGCGATTGGCATGGGGGCCACCTGCGCCATGTTTGTCCTCGGCTCGCTGCGTGAAATCATTGGTAACGGGACGCTGTTTGATGGCGCCGATAGCCTGCTCGGCGGCTGGGCGAAAGCGCTGCGCATCGAGGTTTTCCATACCGACACGCCGTTCCTGCTGGCGATGCTGCCGCCGGGGGCGTTTATCGGCCTCGGGATGATGCTGGCGGTCAAATATCTTATTGATGAACGCAGCAAGCAGCGCAAGGCCCGGGCGGCGCTCGCCGCAGCCCCGGTCATTGCGCCGTCTGATGCCGCAGGGAAAGCCTGATGAATAAGAGCAAACGTCTGGAAATTCTGACCCGCCTGCGGGATAACGATCCGCATCCCACCACCGAGCTCAACTTCAGCTCTCCGTTTGAGCTGCTGATCGCGGTACTGCTCTCGGCGCAGGCCACCGACGTCAGCGTCAATAAGGCGACGGCAAAGCTCTATCCGGTCGCCAATACCCCGGCGGCGATACTCGACCTCGGCGTCGACGGGGTGAAGTCATATATCAAAACCATCGGCCTGTTTAACAGCAAGGCCGAAAACGTGATTAAGACCTGTCGGATCCTGCTGGAACAGCACAATGGCGAAGTTCCCGAGGACAGGGCCGCGCTGGAAGCGCTGCCCGGCGTCGGACGCAAAACCGCCAACGTGGTGCTCAATACCGCCTTCGGCTGGCCGACGATTGCGGTCGATACGCATATTTTCCGCGTTTGCAACCGCACGCAGTTTGCCCCCGGCAAGAACGTCGAGCAGGTTGAAGAGAAGCTGCTGAAGGTGGTCCCCGCCGAGTTTAAGGTGGACTGCCACCACTGGCTTATTCTCCACGGACGCTACACCTGCATCGCCCGCAAGCCGCGCTGCGGTTCCTGCCTGATTGAAGACCTCTGCGAGTTCAAAGAGAAGGTTTACGCTGCCTGACGTCTCAATAAAGCCATTACCCTGCCTGGGGTAATGGTTCTGCCTGTTTCCTTTCTTACCTGCCATTTTCGCCACAGTTATGCCTGTTAGCAGGGCAATAATCTGCTTATATAACGCTCAGCCAGGTTAATCATTTTTTCCGGCAAAAAAATTTCTATACATTTGTGATCCAGATCATCCATGCAACCTAATGTTAATTTGTTGTTGCTCACTTGCTAAGAAAAGCCAGCAATTGCAATAGCAGCGCCGCACTTACCAGGAGAATACCCCATCATTTTTTAGGATTATGGCCTATATCACTGGATTCAAGGCTAATTAGCAGAATATATCGCCTTTGCGCGCTATCCAGCGAATGCAGACAGATAAAAATATCACCAATAGCGAAACGGTGAAATTTAACTCTGCATAACATTTGTATGACCGGCGAATTATAAGGCATTGGTTATGTGTAACAGAGTATTACAAAGCTATTGCCTGATTGGTCAGGATAGTGAACATTACCTGCCGTTTTCCCTCCAGAATAACTATAAAGGCGGCGGTCTGCGAAGATTGCGCCCCGAACACCCCCCGTTAATATGGGATGTAAAAAAAGAGGTATATGTGTCAACTGCAAACAATAAACCAGCAGAAAGCGTGAGTTTGAACGCTTTCAAGCAGCCGAAATCGTTCTATCTGATCTTCTCGATCGAATTATGGGAGCGTTTTGGTTATTACGGCCTGCAAGGGATCATGGCCGTTTACCTGGTAAAACAGACTGGGTATGTCAGAAGCGGATTCTATTACACTCTTCTCCTCCTTCAGCGCGCTAGTCTACGGCCTCGTGGCTATCGGCGGCTGGCTGGGCGATAAAGTGCTCGGCACCAAACGCGTCATTATGCTGGGTACGATCGTACTGGCCATCGGCTACGCCCTGGTCGCGTACTCCGGACACGACGCCGCTATCGTTTATATCGGTATGGCGACCATCGCCGTCGGTAACGGCCTGTTTAAGGCGAACCCGTCCTCCCTGCTCTCTACCTGCTATGAGAAAGACGACCCGCGTCTGGACGGTGCATTTACCATGTACTATATGTCCATCAACATCGGTTCGTTCTTCTCGATGCTGGCGACCCCGTGGCTGGCGGCGAAGTTTGGCTGGAGCATCGCCTTCTCCCTGAGCTTTGTCGGCATGCTGATTACGCTGGTCAACTTTATATTCTGCAAGAAGTGGGTGAAAAACTACGGTTCCAAACCCGACTTCGCGCCGGTTCATTACGGCAAGCTGCTGGCCACAATCGCCGCCGTGGTTATCCTGGTGGTTATCGCGACCTGGCTGCTGCATAACCAAGGCATCGCCCGCATGGTTCTGGGCGTCGTCGCGCTGGGTATCGTCATCATCTTCGCCAAAGAAGCGATCGCCCTGAAGGGCACCGCGCGTCGTAAGATGATTGTGGCCTTCATTCTGATGGTGCAGGCGATCGTCTTCTTCGTCCTTTACAGCCAGATGCCGACCTCCCTGAACTTCTTCGCCATCCGCAACGTTGAGCATGCGATTATGGGCATCAGCTTCCAGCCGGAGCAGTTCCAGGCGCTGAACCCGTTCTGGATTATGATCGGCAGCCCGATTCTCGCCGCCATCTATAACAAGATGGGCGACCGTCTGCCGATGCCGCATAAGTTCGCTATCGGCATGATCCTGTGCTCTGGCGCATTCCTGGTACTGCCGCTGGGCACCAAATTCGCCAGCGATGCCGGTATCGTGTCGGTAAACTGGCTGATTCTGAGCTACGCGCTGCAGAGTATCGGCGAGCTGATGATTTCCGGCCTCGGTCTGGCAATGGTTGCCCAGTTGGTTCCGCAGCGCCTGATGGGCTTCATCATGGGCAGCTGGTTCCTGACCACCGCGGGTGCGGCAATTATCGCCGGTAAGATCGCGAACCTGATGGCCGTTCCGGAAAACGTTACCGACCCGCTGGTCTCTCTGAACGTTTACGGTCACGTATTCATGCAGATTGGTATCGTAACGGCCGTTATCGCCGCGCTGATGCTGCTGACGGCGCCGACGCTGAATCGCATGACGCTGGACGAAGATAGCGTCACCAAAGAGCGCGAGACAGCAACCGCCTAAGCGCTTCGGGAAAACCATTTGCTTTAGCCGCTAACCTGCCGTTAGCGGCTTTTTTTTTACCCCTGGGCGGACTAACATACAGAAAACTGCAGCCACAAGGAGTTACCGATGAAACTGTTCTACAAACCCGGCGCCTGTTCTCTTGCTTCGCATATCGCCCTGCGCGAAAGCGGACTGGACTTCACCTTACAGGGCGTTGACCTGATGAAAAAACGCCTTGAAAACGGGGACGATTACCTGCTGGTCAACCCCAAAGGCCAGGTCCCGGCGCTGCTGCTTGATGACGATCTCCTGCTGACGGAAGGGGTGGCGATTATGCAGTACATTGCCGATCGCGTCCCGGATCGGCAGCTGCTGGCTCCGGTGGGCACCGTCGCCCGCTACCAGACTCTGGAATGGCTGAACTACGTCGCAACGGAGACTGCACAAAGGCTTCACTCCGCTGTTTCGTCCGGATACGCCGGAAGATTACAAACCCACGGCGCGGGCGCTGCTGGAGAAGAAGCTGCAGTATATTGACGAATCGCTGGAAGATAAGCAGTGGCTGAACGGCCATCGCTTCACCATCGCCGATGGCTATCTGTTTACCGTGCTGCGCTGGGCGTACGCGGTGAAGCTGAATATGGCAGGCTATCACCATATCGAGGCGTGGATGAAGCACATCGCCGCGCGCCCGTCGGTGGCGGCGGCGCTGGAAGCGGAAGGTCTGAAGTAAGAGAGATTGCCCTGCCCGGGCGCGCTTCCGGGCAGACTGTCAGCGCCTACAGCCTGCGTGGCGCTAAAAAGATGCTCCGGCAGCGCAATGCGATCCTGCGCCGCCACGACCTGCAGCTCATACTCCTGCATTCCTTTGGTCGCCAGCATGATTTCGTATACCGCCGCGGTGACGTGCTCCAGCGCATCGCGCAGGCTCGCTCCCTGCAGAAGCTTCACCAGCAGCAGGCCGCTGGTTACATCGCCCACGCCCACCGGCTGACGCAGGCCAAAGTCCACCAGCGGACGGCTGATATGCCAGGCTTCGTCACGCGTCACCAGCAGCATTTCAAAACGGTCCATGCTCATCCCGGCGCGCGACAGGTGCTTCACCAGCACCACTTCCGGCCCCTGGGCAATCAGCTCCCGCGCGGCGGCCACCGCTTCGCCGACGTTGGCCACCGGATGCTCGCAGAGAATTTCCAGCTCCAGCAGATTCGGCGCGATAATATCGCTGGCAGGCAGCGCGTGGCGTACGTGAAACTCGGCCACGCCAGGTGCGACGATGCAGCCCTTTTCAGGATGGCCCATCACCGGATCGCAAAAATACTTTGCCGCCGGATTGGCCGCTTTCACCTGACGAACAATGCCGAGAATATCTTCGCCCTGTTCCGCCGATCCCAGATAGCCGCTGAGCACCGCGTCGCAGCGCTGAAGCTGGTTAATATCAGCGATGCCCTGGACGATCTCGGTCAGATGCGCCGGCGGCATGACGCAGCCGGTCCATTTACCGTACTGGGTATGGTTTGAGAACTGCACGGTGTTGAGGGGCCAGACGTTCGCGCCCAGGCGGCGCATCGGAAACTCGGCGGCGCTATTGCCGGCATGGCCAAACACAACGTGAGACTGGATGGCGAGGATATTCTTCATCTTGGATACCTGACAGCAAAAAATAAGGGGCGTGGTTTCCCACGCCCCTGCCTTTACGCAACTACTTCCAGCAGACCAGACAGTAATTTTTCTTCCCGCGGCGCAGTAAGGTATAGCGACCAAACAGGCGATCGCCTGCGCCGAAGACATACTCCGGGTCGGCCTGCTTTTCACCGTTGATGGTCACCGCGTTGGAGGCGATGGTTTTACGCGCCTGACCGCGGGACGGCTGCAGCTCGGAATCCACCAGCGCCTGCACCAGGTCGGCGCCCTGCGCCATTTCAATCATCGGCACGCCATCCTGCGCCAGCTGCTCGAAGTCCGCTTCGCTCAGCCTCGCTCAGATTGCCGTTAAACAGGCTCTCGGTAATACGTTTGGCGGCGATCAGACCCTCTTCGCCGTGCACCAGGCGCGTCACCAGCTCCGCCAGCACGTACTGCGCGCGCGGGGCCTTACCGCTGTTTTTATCTTCTTCCTCAAGGGCGTTGATCTCGGCAATGTCCATAAAGGTGAAGAACTTGAGGAAGCGATAAACGTCGGCATCCGCGGTGTTGATCCAGAACTGGTAGAATTTGTACGGACTGGTTTTCTTCGGATCCAGCCATACCGCGCCGCCTTCGGTTTTACCGAACTTGGTGCCGTCGGCTTTGGTGATCAGCGGAACGGTCAGACCAAAGACCTGGTTCTGATGCAGACGACGGGTCAGGTCGATACCGGAGGTAATGTTACCCCACTGATCGGAACCGCCGATTTGCAGCGCCACGCCATGCAGCTTGTTCAGACACGCGAAGTCGTAACCCTGCAGCAGGTTATAGGAGAACTCGGTAAAGGAGATGCCCTGATCGTCACGGTTGAGACGCTGCTTAACCGCTTCTTTGTTGATCATCTGATTGACGGAGAAATGCTTGCCGATATCACGCAGGAAGGTCAGCACGTTCATGCCGCCAAACCAGTCGTAGTTATTCGCGGCAATGGCCGAATTGTCGCCGCAATCGAAGTCGAGGAAAGGCGCGACCTGTTTGCGAATTTTATCCACCCACTCCTGCACGGTGTCTTCGGTGTTCAGTTTACGCTCGGCGGCTTTAAAGCTCGGGTCACCAATCAGACCGGTCGCGCCACCCACCAGCGCCACAGGCTTATGGCCTGCCTGCTGGAAGCGTTTCAGGCATAACAATGGAACAAGATGCCCCAAGTGCAAGCTGTCGGCGGTAGGATCGAAGCCGCAATAGAGCGCGATCGGGCCTTGCGCCAGTCGCTCTGCTAACGCTTCCTCGTCCGTCACCTGGGCTACCAGCCCCCGCTCTTGCAATTGTTTAATCAAGTTACTGCTTGCCATCAAATTCTCCATGTATAAACGACTGCACCTTTGCCGGTACACGACTTTTCGCCAGACGCGAAAAAATACGACACAAAATAATTCAGGCTGCATCAAAGCGGCAGGCACGAATAACCTCTGGCGCCTACGCGGGTAGGCTACCGGAGCGGCCGGCTACTATACAGCGTGAAAAATGAAGCCTATAGAATAAAGCGCCGGGGAACGTTGTACCAGCGCTTAAACCAACATTTTGCGCCCTTTATGGCGCCAGGCGGTCGATTTGCCAGCCTTCGTTTTGCCGCTGGTACAGAAAACGATCGTGCAGGCGATGTTCGCCCCCCTGCCAGAACTCCATCTGTTCGATGCTGACACGGAACCCGCCCCAGAAGCTCGGCAGCGGCACTTCGCCCTGCTGGAACTTTTGCTTCAGCTCAAGGAATTTACTTTCAAGGATACCGCGAGCAGAAATGCGGCTCGACTGCTGAGAGACCCAGGCGCCGATCTGGCTATCGCGCGGGCGGCTATGGAAGTACTTCACCACTTCCAGCGTCGACAGGCGTTCAGCTTTGCCGGTTACCATCACCTGACGCTCCAGCATATGCCACGGAAACAGCAGGCTGAGGCGGGGATTTTTTTCGATCTGATGCGCCTTGCGGCTGCCGAGGTTGGTGTAAAACACCAGCCCCTTTTCGTCATAGTGCTTTAGCAGCACGATGCGCTGGTAGGGCTGACCGCTGTCATCAACGGTGGCCACCACCATCGCCGTGGGGTCGGCCAGTCGGGCATCGCAGGCCTGGCGGAGCCAGCGCTCAAACAGCACCAGCGGTTCGGCGGGAAGATCGTGGCGACGCAGGCCACCACGGGTATACTCTCGGCGCAGATGCGCGATTTGCTGCAATTCGTCGTTGTCTGACATGGCAATTGAGAAAATAGTCATCGGGTGGCGTCATTGTGCGCCCCCGGGCCAGAAATCTCAACGTTTGGCGGCTGGCAGCTGGCAGTTTTCCAGCACGATGCGGTCGTGCTTGTAGACGGTTGCGCTGTCGCCCTTTGACCAGAAGACGTAAACGCCGTCGGTATAGCGTGCCCCCGACGCCGATAGTCCCTGCTGCAGGTTCAGCTGCTGGTTATCGTAGATGAAGCTCACCTGCTGGCGGGCGTTATTGAGATGAACGGTCAGCGGTTTCTGATCGCACTGATACTCCAGCGTATCGGTCTGCATGCGCTCAACAAACTGGTGGTAATAGCTGCAGCCTGCGAGCATAAAAGGTATCGCTGCGATAAGGATTTTTTTCATTCGTTTGCCTTCGACTTTCCCGGTCCAGGAGGGTTTACCCCTCCGCTTACTGCATCCAGTCTACCGGTTAATAAAATAGAGCGAATTCAGTTAACTCTGATTCTGCGGCGCGTTAGCCGGGAAAATGGCGCCCAGGATGGAGGCTTCTGCGGCGCCGGTCACCGACGGCAGGTTGCCCGGCAGCCCGGAAATGGTGCGCCACGCCAGCCACGCAAAGGCCAGCGCCTCCATATCGTCACCGCTGATCCCCGCCGCGTCGGTGGTAGAGACCTCCGTACCCGGCAGCAGCGCCGCCAGCCGCGCCATCAGCAGCGGATTGCGGGCCCCGCCGCCGCACACCAGCAGCCGCTCGCAGCCGCCGCTGAGCAGCACCTGTTCGCCAATCGTCACCGCGGTCAGCTCCGTCAGGGTGGTCTGCACGTCCTGCGCGCTAACGCCGGGATAGCGCGCCAGATGCCGCTCCAGCCAACCATAGTTGAAATATTCGCGCCCGGTACTCTTCGGCGCGGGCAGCGCGAACCACGGATCGCTGAGCATATCCTGCAGCAGCGGCAGAAGCACCCTGCCTTCGCTGGCCCACTGCGCGTCTTTATCGTACGGCTTGCCGCACTGACGCCAGATCCACGCGTCCATCAGCATATTGCCCGGGCCGGTGTCGTAGCCGCGCACCGGCAGGCCGGGCGCCAGCAGCGAGAGATTGGCGATGCCGCCAACGTTGAGCACCATCCTGCGCTCGACCGGGTGCGCCAGCAGCGCGTGGTGGAAGGCCGGAACCAGCGGCGCGCCCTGGCCGCCAAGAGCCATATCGCGACGGCGGAAATCCCCCACCACCGTGATGCCGGTATGGGCGGCGATCTGGTTATTGTCGCCGATCTGCAATGTGTTAGGCGCATCGCCCATTGGCTCGTGCCACACCGTCTGACCGTGACAGCCAATGGCAACAATATCCGACGCCTGTAAATTCTCCTGACGCATTAGCGCCTTTACCGCATCGGAAAACAGCCGCCCCAGGCGCGTATCAAGCTGCCCTAGCTGCGATAAGGTGAGCGACTGTCCCTGACAGATGGCCAGAATCTCTTCTTTTATTGCAATAGGGATGGGATAGGTCAGGCTGGCCTGCTGGGCCACAATACTTTCGTTAATTACCGCCAGAACCACGTCGATGCCATCCAGGCTGGTGCCGGACATTACGCCAATAAAGCGACCTGATTTCATACGCCTTCCTTCATTCCATGACTCTCGTATAGCGACACTCCATCATAAAGACGAGGTCATTGCTATGGGACAATAATTTTTTAACACTAAAACGGATAAACCTTAAATCATTCCGGCTGTCAGATAATCAGGTTTTAGCCGCTTTCGGCCGCGCCAAAGCCTGAGCAGAGCAGCCCGAAGCCTCAGCGTTATAAACGCGGCGCTGCGCGTAAAGCGCTTACGTTTAGCTGCGGTTAAGGCGTTTTTGCTTATTATTTTTCATATTGTCCATGCGGAAGCTATGCCAGCTGGCACTTATATGCCATATAATTGACCACATGGAAGTTCAACAGAACGCTATTTGGTGAAGGAGATTCATAAATGATTTTACGTGTTTTGGCTGTCTCGATGATTGGTTTTACTCTTGCTGGCTGCGTGAGCAGCAGCGGCCTTTCCGGTGATGTTTACTCCGCATCCCAAGCCAAACAGGTCCAGAGCGTCACTTACGGTACCATCGTTCATACCCGCGCGGTGCAGATCCAGGGCGGTGATGACAGCAATGCCATCGGCGCTATCGGCGGCGCAGTTCTGGGTGGATTCCTCGGTAATACCATCGGCGGCGGCACCGGCCGCTCGCTGGCAACGGCAGCAGGCGCAGTTGCGGGCGGCGTAGCCGGCCAGGGCGTGCAGGGCGCAATGAATAAAACCCAGGGCGTTGAGCTGGAAATCCGTAAGGATGACGGCAACACCATTCTGGTGGTCCAGAAACAGGGCAGCACTCCGTTCTCCGTTGGCCAGCGCGTCGCGATTGCCGGCAGCGGCAGCCAGGTCACCGTGTCCCCGCGTTAATATTCTTTCATGCGGCCTTTCGGGGCCGCATTATTTCATCAGAATACCAACTTCATAAATACAGCCAATTAAACGGCGGCCGCCGCTAATATAAACCGCGCAGTTAACCGCCGGTCTTTGCCTCTCCGCAATTGCTATCACTTCGGGCCTTGCATTATTACCGCGAGTTCGTTAGCCACGCGCAATGAAATCCGCTAGCGCAGAGCGTTTTTATTGGCGTGTCGTTGGCGGTCGCCAGACCGCTGAGGGATGCGGCGATATATGAAACGAAAAACGGCGGACGCAACCGCATCGTCGTGCGGCTGTAGAAGATGAAAGGCCTTGAGGGATCAAGGCCCCGGACAGGTTAATCTTTTGCCTGGAGGTCCAGAATATTGTGCTCCAGCTTGCGGATCAAACCGAGCAGCATTTCAACCTCTTGCCTCGAGACGCCGGACAGAATTTCATCGCGCGTTTTGCTGATAACCTCTTCCATCTCGTTGATCAGCGGCTCCGCTTTTTCCGTCAGCCGAATACGCTTCGCCCGCCGGTCGTTGGCGCAGGTCTGGCGAGAAATGAGACCTTTCTCCTCCAGCTGATCCAGCGTACGCACCAGCGAAGGCTGCTCAATGCCGATAGCTTTCGCCAGTTGAATCTGCGACTGCTCAGGCGGCAACTGATGGATGTTATGCAGCGTGACCCAGTGCGTCTGCGTTAACTCCAGAGGTTTCAGGCGATGGTCGATCAGCGCGCGCCAGACGCGCACTAAACGTGCCAGATCAGAACCCAGTGGCGATTCCAATTTCATCTCCTTATAATTAGCTTGCTAAGTTATTATGCTGATTTTAGAATAGTGTGCAGCATTTAAATAATCAAAACAAATGAATTACCTGATTCACTAATATGAAAACAATGATTTACAATGCAAATAATAGCATTACCTGACATTCTCCCTGCAACGGCAAAGGATTTTTGCTTGTGAAACTGAGTCTTAACGCTTGCGGATTGTCGCTCCAGGACCTGGTGTTTGGCGCTTCTATCTATTTCCCTCCCCTGTTTAAAGCCGTCCTGCTGGGATTCTTTCTCTGGCTGGTGCTTCACCGTCAGCTGCGCGACTGGATGTACGCCGGCGATATCTGGCACCCGCTGCTGATGGATCTCTCCCTGTTTGCGCTTTCAGTGTGTCTGGCGCTGGTTCTGTTGACCGTCTGGTAATGTTGACTCGATGAAAAAAATAAAATACTTCTCAACCCTGTTGATCGCGGCGCTGGCGATTATTGCCGCCTGGCTGGTCTGGAACTACTACACCCAATCGCCGTGGACCCGCGACGGCAAGGTGCGCGCCGAGCAGGTCGGCGTCACGCCTCAGGTCTCCGGCAGCATCCTGCGGCTCAACGTCCGCGATAATCAGCTGGTGAAAGCCGGAGACGTGCTGTTTAAGATCGATGACACCCCCTATCGAATTGCCTTACTCGACGCTCAGGCGCAGCTGGCCAAAACCCGCGCCGACCTGGCGAAGGCCAGGGTGGAACAGGCGAAAGCCGCCAGTGACGCCGCCCGCCGCCGAAATCTGTCGCGCAACGTGATTTCCGCCGAAGATCTGGAAAGCGCCGGCACCGCGCTGAATACCGCCAACGCGGTCCTCGAAGCGGCCAAAGCCCTAGTGGGCGTGGCGCAGGCCAGTCTTGAACACGCCCAGTGGCAGCTGGATCAGACCGCGATAAAGGCGCCGGTTGACGGCTGGGTCACCAATCTCTCGACCCGCGTGGGCGACTACGCCTCGGTTGGCCGCCCCCTGTTCGCGCTCGTTGACAGCCATTCGTTCTACGTCATCGGCTATTTTGAAGAAACCAAACTGCGCCATATCCGCGCCGGCGACAGCGCCGAGGTTATTCTGTATAGCAGCCAGCAAAAGTTACAAGGTCACGTCTCCAGCATCGGCCGAGCCATCGTTGACCAGAGCGTTGAAAGCGGCGCCGGGCTGGTGGCGGATATTAAACCGAATATTCCGTGGGTACGTCTGGCCCAGCGGGTACCGGTACGCATCGAGCTGACCGGTCTGCCGCCGGAGATCACGCTTATCTCCGGTACCACCTGCACCGTTTCTATCGGCCGACCATAGTGAAGGTGCAGGCCCTGACGTGGCGCGCGCTTCCGTGGGTTAAGGCCAGCCGGGCGCAGTGGCGGTACGCGCTGCGCAACGGTATTGCCATGTGCCTGGCGCTGAGCGTCGCCTATTGGCTGAACCTGGACGAGCCCTACTGGGCGATGACCTCAGCGGCGGTGGTCAGCTTTCCGACGGTCGGCGGCGTGATCAGCAAGAGCTTCGGCCGCATCGCCGGCAGCCTGCTCGGCGCCTGCGCCGCTCTGCTATTAGCCGGCCATACCCTGAACGATCCGTGGCTGTTCTTATTCAGCATCTCGGCATGGATCGCGCTCTGCACCTGGGCCTGCGCGATGTACACCAATAACGTGGCCTACGCTTTCCAGCTTGCCGGCTATACCTGCGCTATTATCGCCTTCCCGGTGATCAACGTTACCGACGCCAACGAGCTGTGGACCATTGCCCAGTCGCGCGTTTGCGAAGTCATCATTGGGATCCTTTGCGGCGGGGTCATGATGATGATCCTGCCCAGCACCTCCGACGGCACCACGCTTCTGACGGCGTTAAAAAACATGCACGCGCGCCTGCTGGAGCATGCCAGCCTGCTGTGGGTGCCGGAAACCACCGATGCGATTCGCACCGCCCACGAAAGCGTTATTGGCCAGATCCTGACCATGAACCTGCTGCGTATTCAGGCCTTCTGGAGCCACTACCGCTTCCGCCGACAGAACCCGCTGCTGAACTATTTGCTGCATCAGCAGCTGCGCATGACCAGCGTCATCTCCAGCCAGCGCCGAATGCTGCTCAACTGGCCCGATGCGCCGCCCAATACCCGCGCGGTGCTGGAGACGCTGCTGAGCGAGCTGGCCAGCCCGCGCGCCGATCTCTACTCCGTCGCCCGCATTATCGCCCCGCTGGCGCCCGGAGCCGCTGCCGACTACCGGCATCTGGCCTTCTGGATGCGCCTGCGCTACTTCTGCCGCCTCTATCTGCAGAGCAGCCGCTGGATAGCGCGGGTGGAGAACGCGACGGCGGTAACCGAATTCAACGTTCCTTCGGCGCCCGCGCTGGCCCGCCACACCGATCAGGCGGAAGCGCTGTGGAACGGCGTGCGAACCTTCTGCGCGCTGGTGATGGTCGGGGCCTGGAGCATCAGCACCCAGTGGCAGTCCAGCGCCGCCGCGCTCACCCTCGCCGCTATCTGCTGCGTACTCTATTCCGTCTCGCCCTCGCCGTTTAAATCGCTGACGCTGCTGATGCGCACGCTGGTGCTGCTCTCGCTGTTCAGCTTCGTGGTGAAATTCGGCCTGATGGTGCAGATAACCGATTTATGGCAGTTCCTGCTGTTTCTCTTTCCACTGCTCACCACCATGCAGCTGCTCAAGCTGCAAATGACAAAGCTGGCGGGTCTGTGGGGGCAGCTGATCGTTTTTATGGGTTCGTTTATTTCGGTAACCAATCCGCCGGTCTACGACTTTGCCGCATTCCTTAACGATAACCTGGGAAAAATCATAGGCGTAGGCCTTGCCTGGCTTGCCTTCGCGGTGATAAGCCCGGGCTCGGATGCGCGCAAGAGCCGTCGTCACATCAAGGCGTTACGCCGTCACTTTGTCGATCAGCTGAGTCGCCATCCGCAGCACAGCGAGCACGAGTTTGAGTCTCTGGTTTATCACCATATCAGCCAACTGAGTAACAGCCAGGATGCCCTGGCGCGCCGCTGGCTGCTGCGCTGGGGGGTTGTGCTGCTTAACTGTTCGCACGTGGTGTGGCAGCTTCGGGAGTGGGAAACCCGCTCCGATCCGCTCTCTCAGGTGCGCGATCTGTGTATCAGCCTGCTGCGGGATGTGATGAGCGAGCGCGGCGTGCAGCAGCGGCCGCTGGCGTCAACGCTGCAGGAGCTGCAGCGCATTTGCGACGCGCTGAGTCACCACCATCAGCCGGCGGCGAAGGAGCTGGCGGCGGTTATCTGGCGCCTCTACTGCGCGCTGTCGCAGCTGGAGCAGGCCCCGGTCGCCGGAACGATAGAAGAACGAACGACGTGAGGCGTTGGCGCTGAAAGAAAAAACCCGGAGAGCGGCGCTGGCCGTATCCGGTTTTTTTGCGGCGCAGCACACGAACGCCGGTAGCGCCTTTGCGTCGCTTACGGGACGTCGTATCCCAGCGCGGCTTTGCGGATGCGGAACCACTGCTGACGGGACATATTCAGCTTTTCCGCCACCAGCGCGGAGCGGACGCGTTCAATCTTGCCGGAGCCAATAATCGGCAGCGGCTGCGACGGCAGGCGCAGGATCCACGCGTAGACCACCTGCTCGATGCTTTCGGCGTTCAGCTCCCGGGCAACCTGAGCCAGCTCATCGCGCAGCGGCTGGAAGCTTTCATCATTAAACAGACGACCGCCGCCCAGGCAGGACCACGCCATCGGCCTGATCCGCAGCTGCTGCAGCTGATCCAGGGTGCCGTCAAGCAGCAGCGGCTGATGCACCGGCGAAATTTCCACCTGGTTAGTCGACAGCGTAAACGGCAGACGCGATTGCAGCAGGGTAAACTGGGCCGGCGTGAAGTTAGAAACGCCGAAGTGGCGCACCTTGCCGTCGTGGTGCAGCGCGAGGAAGGCTTCCGCCACCTCATCGGCATTCATCAGCGGATCCGGGCGATGAATCAGCAGCAAATCGAGATGGTCGGTAGCCAGATTACGCAGCGACTGCTCGGCGCTGAGCACGATATGGTCGCGATCGGTAATGTAGTGCCCGATGGTGTTTTCCGCCCGCGCCTTCGTGGCAATGCCGCATTTGCTGACAATTTCCATCCGGCTACGCAGATGCGGAGCCAGCTTCAGCGCTTCGCCAAACGTCGCCTCACAGCGATAGTCGCCGTAAATATCTGCATGATCGACGGTTGTGACGCCAAGATCGAGGTGCTGCTCAATAAAGCCGACCAGCTCTTTTGCGGACATATTCCAGTCCATCAAACGCCAGTAGCCCATAACAAAACGCGAGAATTCCGGCCCCTGCGGGGCCATAGCAATACGCTGAACCATAACAACATCCTCAACAAAAAAGTGCTTTGAGTATACCCATTTTTGCCATTAAAACAGTGAAGGTTGCTGCGGTTGTTCCGCGATTTCTGCCTTAGCCGCGCGTAATTTGCGCAACAGGCGCTGGCGACACAGCCGCAGGACCTCCTGCTTTTGGACGTCGCTCATCGTCTGCCAGGCTGAAGCGCTCCTCGCGGCTGCGTAAACAGCCGCGACAGTAGCCGCGTTCATCCGACTGACAAATTCCCCGGCACGGACTTGGTACCGGGAAAAACTCCAGTCTGCTCTGCCACCTCACGCCTCCGATCGCCTCTTTCTCTCTTTCATTGAAGACGTTTCACCCGCGGTTGGCAACTTTTGTTGCTTGGCCGCCGCGCCGCGCGGCATTTAAATTTATCGCTTGCATTAGACCAATCGGTCTACTACAGTGAGCGCCATGAACAAACATAGCGAATGCGATACCCGCGAACATATCCTGGCCACCGGCGAACAGTTGTGCATGCACCGCGGCTTTACCGGCATGGGCCTGAGCGAACTGCTGAAAACGGCGGAAGTGCCGAAGGGCTCTTTCTATCACTATTTTCGCTCAAAGGAAGCTTACGGGGTTGCGCTGCTGGAACATCACTACGCCGGCTATCTGCAGCGTCTGATGGCGCATTTCGCCCACGGCGAAGGCAACTATCGCGATCGCCTGCTGGCCTACTATCAGCATACGCTGACTCAGTTCTGCCAGCAGGGCATTATCAGCGGCTGCCTGACGGTGAAGCTATCGGCGGAAGTTTGCGATCTGTCGGAGTCGATGCGCGCCGAGATGGATAAAGGCGCCAGCCAGATTATTACCCTGCTTGGCGAAGCGCTGGACAAGGGGTGCCAGGAAGGCAGCCTGGTCTTCAGCGGCGACGCGTTAACCCTGTCGCAGGTGCTCTACTCCCTGTGGCTGGGCGCCAACCTGCAGGCCAAGATTACGCGCAGCGCAACGCCGCTGGAAAGCGCCCTTGCCCATGCCAAAAGTATTATTGCCGCGCCTGGCGTTTAACAGGCGTTTTTATTTAACGAATTGCAAGACGACCGGTCTACTCAGGAGTCATTATGTCCGAATCAAAATTGTTTACCCCGTTAAAAGTGGGTGCGGTCACCGTACCTAACCGCGTGTTTATGGCTCCGTTGACCCGCCTGCGCAGCATCGAACCCGGCGATATCCCTACCCCGCTGATGGCCGAATACTACCGTCAACGCGCCAGCTCGGGACTGATTATTTCAGAAGCGACGCAGATCTCCGCCCAGGCTAAAGGCTATGCCGGCGCCCCGGGCCTGCACAGCCCGGAACAGATCGCGGCCTGGCAGAAAATCACCGCCGGCGTTCACGCCGAAGCGGGGCATATTGCCGTACAGCTGTGGCATACCGGCCGTATCTCGCATAGCAGCCTGCAGCCGGGCGGCGCGGCGCCGGTTGCGCCATCCGCAATCAGCGCCGGCACCCGTACCTCGCTGCGCGATGAGAACGGCCACGCCGTGCGCGCCGACACCTCCATGCCGCGTGCGCTGGAGCTCGATGAGATCCCGGGGATCGTCGACGATTTCCGCCAGGCGGTAGGCAACGCGCGCGACGCCGGCTTCGATCTGGTTGAACTGCACTCGGCCCACGGCTACCTGTTGCACCAGTTCCTCTCCCCGACCTCTAACCATCGTAGCGATCGGTACGGCGGCAGCGTTGAAAACCGCGCTCGCCTGGTGCTGGAAGTGGTGGATGCGGTCAGTAAAGAGTGGAGCGCCGATCGCATCGGTATCCGCGTATCGCCAATCGGCAGCTTCCAGAATGTCGACAACGGTCCGAATGAAGAAGCCGACGCCCTGTATCTGATTGAAGAGCTGGCTAAACGCGGTATCGCCTACCTGCACATGTCCGAGCCGGACTGGGCCGGCGGCCAGCCGTACAGCGATGAGTTCCGCCAGAAGGTGCGCGCGCGCTTCCCGGGCGCGATTATCGGCGCAGGCGCCTATACGGTTGAAAAAGCCAACGATCTGATCAGCAAAGGCCTGATTGACGCCGTTGCTTTCGGCCGCGATTTTATCGCCAACCCGGATCTGGTCGCTCGCCTGAAACATAAAGCGGCCCTGAACCCGCAGCGTCCTGAGAGCTTCTACGGCGGCGGCGCGGAAGGCTATACCGATTACCCTACGCTGTAATTCCCTCTTTTATCGCGACAAAACAATAGCGGCGGAGTACCCGCCGCTATTTTGCGTTTATTCGCTTTCAGTCCGCGCTCAATCCGCCTGACGGCGCGTTCAGGCCGGCTGCTGCAGCTGATATCCTCCCTGCTCCCGCGGTTTGAGCACCGGCAGGCAGTTTAACAGCCGCTGCGTGTAGGGATGCAGAGGATTATCCAGAACGTCGTCGCTCCAGCCGCTCTCGACCAGTACCCCCTTTTCCATCACCAGAACCCTGTCCGCTATCTGCTCCACGGCGCCGAGATCGTGCGTAATAAACAGGCAGGCAAAGCCGTAATGCCGCTGGAGCCGCTTGAGCAGTTCGAGAATTTGTTTCTGCACCGTCATATCCAGCGCTGAAGTGGGCTCATCGGCAATAATAAAGGCCGGATGCCGGACAATCGCCCGCGCAATCGCCACCCGCTGGCGCTGGCCGCCTGAAAGCTGATGAGGATAGCGGGACATAAACAGCTCTCCCAGCCCGACCTCATCCAGCACCTCGCGTACCCGCTGCTCGCGCGCGCTGCGGTTCATCGTCGCCACCAGCAGCAGCGGCTCCTCGATAATTTGCGCGACGCGCATCCGCGGATTAAGCGAGGAGAACGGGTCCTGCTGGATCATCTGACACTCCCGCCGCCAGGTGGTCATCAGCGCCTTATCCGCTGGATTCAGCGCCCGCCCGCGGAACGCCAGGACGCCCTGGCTGGCCTTCAGCATACCCGCAATAAGCTTGCCGATGGTGGTTTTACCGGAACCGCTCGCGCCGACCAGCGCCACCGTCTCGCCGGCGCGCACGTTAAAGCTGATCCCCTTGACCGCGTGCGTCACCTTTGCCGGACGGAACCAGGACTTACGGCCTACGTAGCGGATATCGACGTCCGTCAGCGCAATCACGCTTTCCGCCGCCAGCAGCCGCTGGCGGTCAGGCGCCGGCTGGCGTACCGGCAGCGCTTCCAGCAGGCGCCGGGTATAGGCGTGCTGCGGTTCGGCCAGCAGGCGCTGGCTGTCGTTCTGCTCAACTATTTCGCCTTGCTCCATTACCATAATACGCGACGCATAGCGCGCAACCATCGACAGATTGTGGCTAATCAGAATCACGGCGCTGCCCTTTTCGGCGGTTAGCGCCAGCATCAGATCCATGACCTCGTGCTGTACCAGTACGTCCAGGGCGGTGGTCGGCTCATCGGCAACGATCAGCTTCGGCTCAAGCAGCATGACCGCGGCGATCATCACCCGCTGGCGCATCCCTCCCGAAAACTCATGGGGATAAGCGCCTAATAATTTCCCGGCCTCCGCCAGACCGACGCGCTCCAGCATCGCCACGATCTTTTCCCGCCGCGCGGGCTCGCTGAGGCGGGTGTGTAATGCCAGCCCTTCATCAAGCTGGCGGCCAATAGTCATCGCCGGATTTAGCGATGTCATCGGCTCCTGAAAAACCATACCGATACCCGCCCGCGCAGCTGCTCCGCGGTGAGGTGATTGAGGTCGCGGCCGTCAAAAATCAGCGAATCGGCAAAGCTGGTCACCCCGGTCGGCAGCAGCGAAATTAAAGAGCGCATCGCCAGGGTTTTACCGCTGCCGGACTCCCCGACCACCGCCAGCACCTCGCCGGGAGCGAGCGAAAATGAGATACCTTTTACGACTTCACGCCCGGCGACGCTAACCCGCAGGTTGCTGACCTGCAGTAATGCGGTTGTATTGTTCATCACTGCATCCTCGGATCGAGATAATCACGTAACGCGTCGCCCAGCATGTTGACCCCCAGCAGCGCCAGCGATATACAGAGGCCCGGCAGGAGCGCCAGCCACGGCGCCTGGGCGAGATAGCTGCGGCTGGCGGCCAGCATATTGCCCCAGGTCGGTTCCGGAGGCGGCACGCCGAGGCCGAGAAATGAGAGCGCGCTTTCGGAAATCAATACCCAGCCCAGCATCGAGGTGGCCAGCACCGTTAAGGGCGCCAGGCAGTTGGGAAGAATATGACGGCGCAGGATCGCCCATTCGTTGTGCCCCATCACCCTCGCCGCGGAGACAAACTCCGCCTCGCGTAGCCCCAGCACGGTGCCGCGAACGATGCGCACCACCGAAGGGGTGTAGGCCAGCCCCAGCGACAAAATAATGCCGTAGCGGTTGTTGCCGAGAATGCTCAACAGCGCCAGCGCCAGCAGAATGCCGGGAAAGGCCAGCAGCGCGTCGGTCAGCATCATAATCAGCCGGTCCACCGCGCCGCGCAGGTAGCCGCTGATCAGCCCCAGCGTAATACCGACCAACAGCGCAAAGCCGACCGTCACCAGAGAGATTGTCATACTGGCATTGGCCCCGGCCAGCAGACGACTCAGCACGTCGCGACCGTATTCGTCGGTACCCAGCAGGTGACCCGCTCCCGGGGACTGCAGGCGCGCCAGAATATTAATCCGCGACGGATCCAGCGGAGTCCAGAAGAAGCCCACGATGCCGGCCAGCGCGATGGTGCCAATCAGCGCGATTCCCAGCAGCGCGTTTGGCGCGAGGACGATATGTTTTCTCTTCACGCAGAGACCCTCGGATTGAACAGTGGATAGAGCGCATCAATCAGCAGATTGGTGAGCACATAGAGCGTGGCGATAAACAGCATACATCCCTGAATAACCGGATAGTCGCGGGCATAGATGGCATCCACCAGCAGGCGGCCGAGCCCCGGCAGGCTGAAGACCGTTTCCGTCACCGCCACCCCGCTGAGCAGGTTGCCGAGCGTCAGGCCAATCAGCGTCCACGTCGGCCCAAAGGCATTCGGGAACACGTGGCGCGTCAGCACCGCGCGCTCGCGTAGCCCCTTCGCCCGGGCGTGAGAAACATAATCGAGCCGCAGCACCTCCAGGGTACTGGCCCGCATCATGCGGACCAGCGCGCCGATCTCCACCAGCACCAGCGTCAGCACCGGCATCAGCAGATACAGCAGCCCCGCCTTCAGGTCATCGCTCAACGAGACGTAGCCGACAACCGGCAGCCAGCCGAGCTTCAGGCCGAGCAGCAGCAGAATCAGCAGCCCCATCCAGAAGCTCGGGATCGACAGCAGAAACGTGGAGAACATCACCAGCCCGGTATCCAGGGATGAGTTCTGTTTCCACGCCGCCAGCATTCCCGCAGGCACCGCCAGCAGCGAGGCGATAACAATGGCCACCAGCACCACGCTTAGCGTCACGCCGAAGCGCTGCAGAATCAAAGGCAGCACCGCCTGACCGCTCTGAATGGAGTGGCCAAAGTCGCCGTGCAGCACGTTAGCGGACCAGATAAAGAACTGCTGCACGATCCCCTGATCCAGCCCCATGCTGTGGCGCAAATCGGCAAGGCTGGACTCCGTCGCCATATCCCCCAGCATCAGCAGGGCCGGATCGCCCGGTACCATGCGCGTCAGCAGAAAGACCAGCACGGTCACCAGCAGCAGCGTCGGAATCGCGGTCAAAATACGGGTAAGCAGAAACTGCAACATGCGCGTCTCCTTATCTCATCAGGCTTTGCTGACGTTCCACAGCCGCGCGGCGGCGGCGAGCCAGGATTTATAGCCGCTGATCGCCTTACGGTGCGCGACAATATCCAGCCCGGGATAAAAGATGATCAACGGGACATCAGCAATCATCCGCTGGTGCAGCTTATCGGTGATGGCCTGGATCCGCGCCGGATCGTCGACGGTGGCCAGCTCATCGGTCATAGCGATAGCCTGCGGATCGCCCCAGACCTTACGTTTCTGTTTCGTTTTATCGCCCACCAGCTGCTCAAACGCCAGCGCCGGGTTAAAGCGCGCGGAGTAGGTAAAGGTCATCATCTGATAGCGCCCGGACTGATAGCGCTCAAGCTGGGTCGCCCACTCCATGGTAGTGACCCGGGCGTTAATGCCCGCCGCCTGCAGCATCGCCTGGATAATAATGGCCATGTCAAAACTCGGCACGGTGGCGCGCTTGTTGGCGATAATCTCCAGCGGCTCGCCTTTATAGCCCGCCTCTTTCAGCAGCTGGGCCGTGCGGGCCGGATCGTACTTATAGCCCTGTTTTTGAATATTGCTGTAAAACGCCGAGGCCACGGAAATGTTGGAGTTCGACGCCTGCGCCAGATTCTGGCTGGTTCCCAGCGCGATCTGTTCGCTATCCAGTGCAGAGGCTATCGCCTGGCGAAGCTTGACGTTTTTCAGCAGCGGATCGTCGGTCTGGATCAGCATCACGTGACGCTGGGCGTTCGGCGCCACTTCGAGGGAAATATTGGGGTCTTTATTCAGGTCGATGCCGTCAATCGGGCTCACCTGCGCCAGATCCACCGCACCCGACTGCAGACCCGCCTTCACCGTTGCCGCATCGGGGATCGCCATAAAGCGCACCTCCTCCACCAGCGCCTTTTTGCCGCCGACAAAGCCGTCCGTTTTCCCCGCCAGCGCGCTGTAGTCGGCAAAACGCTTCAACGAAACGTATTCGCCGTGCTTCCACTCGCCAAAGCTGAACGGCCCGGTGCCGATCGGCGCAATCCAGGAGCCATCCGCGGCAACCGATTTAGGGCTGATAACCGCGGCAGCGCCGCAGTCGGTGCGCGCCAGCGTGTCCAGAAACAGCGCCACCGGTTTTTCCAGCGTCATGACCACGGTATGGGCATCCGGCGCGCTGACGTCGGTGACATGAATCAACCCGCTGCCGTCAAACTCGCGCAAACATCGCCACTGGGTTTTCGGGTCGTTCCAGTGCTTCCAGCTCCACACCACGTCCTGCGCCGTCATGGCGTCGCCGTTGTGAAACTTCACCCCTTCGCGCAGATGGAAGGTATAGGTTTTGCCTTCATTACTCACATCCCACGATGACGAGAGCATCGGTCCAACGGTCCCGTCCTCGCGGTAGCCCACCATCCCTTCTACTACGTGCATCAGGACATCGTCGGTGTTTCCGTCGCGGTTGACGCCCGGCTGGCTGCTGCGGATATCCTGATTCAGCGCAAAACGGATAACTTCGCCATCGGCCGCCTGCGCCGCCATGCCCGGCAGTAACAGGGCAACAGCTGATAATAATTTTTTCATAGCGATCTCTCTGTTAATCGAGCGTGTAGCGCGTAAAGTCGCGGTTAAGTGCCGGAAGCGGGACCACATCCATCATCCCCTCAGCGGGAGTCATCACGATCATCGCCACCGTGGCGGATAAATCGCTGCTGAAGCCCGGCCGCGGCGGTCGACAGACGGAATAGGGGGAGCCGAAATCATCGAAAAAGGCGCTTTTCATCTGCTCTTCGCCCGGTTTCGCGTGGGCGTTGAGTAATTCATGGACGCGCCAGCTGCGATACAGCGAATCCGGCGAGGCATCGACGCCCTCCTCGCGAATTTTGCAGCGCGCGGGCAGGCTCTCCCAGTGGTTGGCATGCACCAGCAGGCCATTTTGCGGATAGAGGGTGAAGCTTTCGTCCGGGGCGCATTCAAAATCGATCGCAAAGCCCTCTTTTGTACTGAGGATCATATTGTTAGAACACGACTTTGGCGTGGTGGCGACCACCTTCATCGCCAGCGCCATATGCTGCTGTTCCAGCGCTTTACGGCGGATCAGCGACAGCGGAACGCCCTGCTGCTGGTAATCGCGTTCGCAGCGCAGATAGTTAGCGGTGATGGCGATCCCGGCGCTGTTCATCCCGCTGCGGCCAAGCCCTCCGGCCTCCACGAAAGTCAGGACATCCGGCCCCTGCTGACGCTTAATTTTCACCACCACCGAACTCTCCGCGCACTCCGCGCGCCAGTCCCAGTTTTGCCCATGAATCAGTTTGCCATGCGGGCTGCGCTGCGGCAGGATCACCGCGCCGGTACAGCCATCTTTTATGTTGTCATCATGCGGCGTCGGGCAGTGCTGCAGGCTACGCGCCTGAGCGATAACTTCGGTACGGGCGTTGATCATCACAATCGCTTCCAGCGAAACGCCGGATGCGCTGGCAATGCCGCGCATTTCGTCGAGATAGTCCGCGTCAAACTCGCGGATGATGGCGCTGAAGCTATTAATCAGGCGGTCACGCTGTTCCTGACCGATCCGCAGGGCGTTCAGCTGGTCGCCATAAATGGCCACGCTGGCGTGGATCCGCGCCTTAGCCTGCTCACCGTACTGGCAGCCCCGTTCGTACGGCGTGCCGGAAATTTCGATTAAGGGAAAAGGTTGCGTCACGTTGTTCGCTCCTCAGCGATTTGCCTGCAGTACGCGCAGGAAGAAGTCTTTCACCTGATCCAGCACTTTCATGCCGTCGTGGCCGACGTTTGGCACTATCTCTTGTTCAGCTTTCACGCCGTGCTCGCGTAGGCTGTTGAGCAGCGCGGTATTCCGTTCGATGCGGGTAACGCCGGCATCATTACATCCCGGCTGATAGTACCGGCCGCCGGGCTGATGGGTGATTTCCCAGGTTTCGAGATCGACCTTGCCGACCACCAGCTGCACCGCTACCTGTTTTAAGGCCTGGTAATCCAGAGGCCGGCCAAAGATTTGCTCAAAGTTCTGCACTCCCGGCCACCAGGCTTTGCTGTCGTCCAGCAGCGTGACCGACCCCGGCGCGCCAATGGAGACCCCCAGCAGCTTTTCCGGGTGAATGTAGAGGAAGCGATGGGCGAAATGACCGCCTCCCGAGTAGCCGAACAGCAGAAATTTGCCAAAGTCGCAATCCAGCAGTTCGCTCACTTCATCGATCATCGCCAGCAGCGCCAGGTCATAGCGAATATCCTGCTCGATGATGTATTTAAAGCCGTGTGAATTGCCGTCCCCTAGCGGCCCGACGGGAAACAGCGGAGCCAAAACGACGCAGCGGTTGTAGCGGGCAAACTCGGTAAAGGCATCCCGGTATTGCACCATCGAACGGCCGGTGCCGTGCATCGCCACGACCAGGCGATAATCGGTTTTATCGCCATCGAATCCGGGCGGAACGTACAGGCAATACTGGAAGCGGGGATCGTGTCGGCTGGAAAAAATAGTCGTGCTGCCGCGATAGTAAAGCGCCTGGCTACGCCCGGCGGCGTGCTCAGAATCATTTTTAATTACTGATAGTTGCATAAATTGTTTTCTCGTTAATCGGCTGTTCAAAATTGATTCAAACACAAAACCAAAATTGGCGCCAATTTAATAAACAATTTATTAACAAAAGATCTGGTTCATGTCACAATTCAGCTTTGGGTCAGAGCAAAAGCCAATAGACCAACGGTTTAAACTGGTACCAAAGCCGGGAACCGTTCATTATCAGGCTAAAAAAATCGCGGGAACCAGGACAAGGAGCTGAGGATATGATGCAAGGTAAAACCACTCTGGTGCACGTTGCCAACCTGCTGGCGATGGATATTAATACCGGGGTTTTTCAGCCAGGCGCCTGGCTGAAACAGGTCGAGCTGGCGGAGCGCTATGAGTGTACGCGCAGCGATGTTCGCCGCGCCCTCGATCAGCTGGTCATCGAGCGTCTGGTGCAGCATGTCCCCAATCGCGGGTACCATGTCTATTCGCCCGACGTGCAGCAGCGGCGCAATATTTCGCGCATCCGCGCGGTGCTGGAAAGCGCATCGGCCAGCGATATCGTCGAGCATATCCAGCCCGCGCAGCTGGCCGCCCTGCGCCAGTGCGCTGAATTGTTTGACCACTACACTCAGTTCGGCACGATCCTGCAACAGTATGAATCCAACCTCGCCTTTCACCGCGCGCTGCTTGCTCCGTGTTCGAACAAAGACATGATTGAACTGATTTTCGAACTCCGCAGCCGGGTTCCCTCCGCGGCGCTGGGGCAATGGAACTCGCATGCGAGGATCGTCCAGTCCTCGCAGGAACATTTCGCGATGGTCGAGGCGATAGAGCGAGGCGACCCCTCCACCCTGGCGACGCTGCTGCGCCAGCATATCTTACAGGATGACGATGTGCCGGCCCCGGCGGACGGCTCAATGCGATGAGATAAACGCGGAGGGCGTAACCGGGGCGGGCAGGGAAAAATTGTGCTTCATGCGCTCAACTTCGCGCACCGGCGTCAGGCCAAAAAGGCGCTTAAACTCGCGGCTGAACTGAGAAATGCTCTCATAACCGACCCGCACGCCGGCGGCGGAGGCGGTCAGGTTGTTGCGCAGCATCAGCAGCCGGGCCTGATGCAGGCGCGTTGATTTCAGGTACTGCATCGGCGAGGTGTTGGTTACCGCCTTGAAGTGGCTGTGAAAGGTCGGAACGCTCATTCCGACCTCTTTCGCCAGGGCGGTGACGTCAAGGCTCTCGGCGTAGTGCCCATGAATTTTTCGTAACGCTTTCGCCACCTTGCCAAACTGGCCCTGCATCCGCAGGGCGCTGCGCAGCGCCGGCCCCTGCTCGCCGGTAAGTACCCGATAATATATCTCCCGCAGCATCGACGGCCCGAGCATTTCCGCGTCCAGCGGCGAAGACATAATCTGCAGAAAACGCAAAACCGAGCCGCCGACCTGCTCATCCATCAGGCTCGACATCATGCTGCGCGGCGCGGCGACGACGGGCGCGCCGCGGCCGTCAAGCTCCAGCAGCAGATCTGCCGCTAAGGTGAAGTCGAGGCGAATGTAAATAGCCAGCATCGGCTCAGCGGCGCTGGCGTCAGTTTCCATGGTGAACGGAACCGGCACGGAGACCATCAGATAATGCCGGGCATCATACAAATAGACATCATTGCCAAGAAATCCCTTCTTTCTTCCCTGCACGACAATAACGATCCCCGGCTCGTATAAAACCGGCGTACGCAGCAGCGGTCGGTTCGATCGCAAAAAGCGGACGTCGGGCAAAGCGGTAAGATTATAGCCCTCCCGCGGGGTCAGACGATCCAGCAGCATTACCATTTGCCGGTCGGCGGTCATTGTCATAAATCCTGCGTTAAAGAAACCTGAGCGTGCCTGAAGTGTGACACTCTCGCGCCGCCACGTCCAGATGACTCATAGGAACAGGCAAAGACCGAAGAGGATCGGGGCTACGCCTGACCGCCGTCGAGCCCTATGCTGTCTGCTCAATTTCACCATGGAGAGTCCATATGTCAGCAAAACTATTTTTCATCACCGGCGTCAGCAGCGGATTTGGCCGGGCGCTGGCCGAAGAGGCGCTCAGCGCGGGGCATCGGGTGGTCGGAACGCTACGAAACGAGAGAGATCGGCAGCAGTTCGAGGCTCTGTCGCCGGGCCAGTGCTTTGGCAGAGTCCTCGACGTCACCGATTTCGCCGCCATCCCGCCGCTCGTTGAGGCCGTAGAGCGGGAAATTGGCGCGGTTGACGTGCTGGTCAATAACGCCGGCTACGGCCACGAGGGCATCATGGAAGAGTCGCCGATCGAGGAGCTCGTGGCGCAATTCAACGTTAACGTATTTGGGGCGGTCGCGGTAATTAAAGCGTTCTTACCCTGGTTCCGCGCGCGCCGCGCCGGCCACATTCTGAATATCACCTCGATGGGGGGATTTATCACCATGCCCGGCATCAGCTACTACTGCGGCAGCAAATTCGCTTTGCAGGGTATTTCTGAAACGCTAAGCAAAGAGCTTAAGCCCTTTAATATCGCCGTGACGGCGGTGCAGCCGGGATCGTTTCGCACCGACTGGGCCGGGCGCTCGATGGTGCGCGCTGCCCGCAGTATTGACGATTACGACAGCAGCTTCGGCCCCATTCGCGAAACGCGGATGCAGCGCAGCGGCCATCAGCCGGGCGATCCGCGCCGGGCGGCGCGGGCGATGCTGGAGCTGATTAACCATCCAACCCCACCGGTATCGCTGCTGCTGGGGAACGACGCGGTAACGCTGGTTAAAGAGAAGCTTCAGCAGATGAGCGCCGGAATCGACGCCTGGGAGGAGATCAGCCGCTCCACCGATGGCTAAAATACGCCGGGCTCCGTCCACGGAGGGACGGAAACCCGCCCGGCGTTTGACAATCACCCTGCCAGCCCCTCTTCGCCCCTCTCGCCCCGCTCCTGTCGCCGGCCCGCCGTCCTGGTTAAAATTACAGCACAAATGATAATGCGAATGATCTTGATAATCACTACCATTGTTACATATAATTCTGCGAAAAAATTCAGCATGGAAATAAATGCTGCCAATAAAACAAAAAATGGATATTTATGTTTAATATGGAATGCTTGTTAAAATCTCTGGTTGTTAGCGGCGCGCTGGCCCTGACGGCATGCCAAAACGCCGCCTCGACGACATCAGCCGCCACCGCATCGGTGGAAGCCTGCGCCTGTATTGTAGACACCGCCTCCGGCAGCACCCTGACGCCGGCGCAGCTTATCGCCGGGATACGCGACGCCCCGATAGTCATCGTCGGCGAAGAACACACCAACGTTCGCCACCATCAGATTGAGCAGTGGCTGCTAAAAAATCTGAACCAATCCCGCCCCCAGGGCAGCGTGCTGCTGGAGATGATCGATATCAGCCAGCAGGATGCGGTCAACCGCGTCAAGCAGGCCAGCGCGTCCGGAACGTCGGTCAGCGCCACCCGCGCGGCGGAAGCGATGCGCTGGAACAGCGGCTGGCCGTGGGATCTGTACCGTGACCTGGTGATGACCGCCCTGGAGGGGCCCTGGCCTCTGCTGGCCGCCAATATCAGCCGCCAGCAGGTCAGCGAACTGTACCAACGCCCGACTTTCCCGAGCGGAGAACGCTCTTCCCGCCCGCAGGTACATGAAGCCCTGTCGGCGATCATTTACCTGATGCACGACGGCAAAATCAGCGACGAACAGATCGCCGCGATGATGGCCATTCAGCAGAATCGCGATCGCTTTATGGCCCAACAGCTCATTCAAGCGCCGCGCCCGGCGCTGCTGATTGCCGGCGGCTACCACGCCGCCAAAGATATCGGCGTGCCCCTGCATCTGGCCGATTTAGGCGCGGAAAAACCGCGGGTGGTGATGCTCACCACCGACGGCACCACGCTGACGGCAAAACAGGCCGACTATATCTGGTCGGTACCGGCGGCGAAATGAAGAACGCGATCAACACGCCGCGCGCGCTCTGGATAAAGGGCGCCGCCGGCAGCCTGCTGTTCCACGCGGCGCTGGTGCTGCCGTTTGTGCTTCATTTCTCCCTCAGGCAACCCGAGTCGACGCCTGCCGCGGTGATGATTGAATATGCCCCTGAGTTTGAGGTCTCCTTCATTCACTCCGAACTGCCGCCGGGCGTCAGCCAGCAGCGTAAGGTAGAAGCCATGACCGAACGCGAGTCGCGCCATAATAAAGATCTGCCGAAGCTGCGCGAGCAGGAGGACGCTGAGCTTAAGCTGGCGGCGGCTACGCCGGAAAAAGAGCGCAAAAAGAAAACGGAAAAAAAGAAGAAATCGTCGCAGGAGCGTAAAGAAGAGCAGGGAAACTCGACCACCACCAGCCTGGCCGCCCCGCCGGTACAGTCCGCGCAGACTCAGCGTAATACGGCACCGCTGGATACCGACGCCGCCAGGATCAGCCAAAGTAAAATCAGCTGGGAATCGCTGGTAAAGGGCAAGATCAACAAAATGCGCAACTACCCTGACGATGCAAGACGGCGTAAACGCACCGGGACGGCCGTCATCGCCTTCAGCGTCGATGAGCGCGGCGAAATTCTCAGCACAAAACTGGTCACCTCATCCGGCACCCTATCGTTGGATCGGGCGGCGCTGACTGCGCTTGAAAGCGCGCGACCGCTGCCGCCGCCGCCAAAAGAGATGCTCAGAAACGGCGTCCAGAAGGTCACGCTACCGGTGGAGTTCGGGCTGTTAAAAATATAGCTCTGCGCGTGGCCTGAATTAACTCAGGCCGCTAAATACATTTAAATAGCGTCATTTTATTTATTCATTTCGGCATAACAACCGTGGCGGGAGAATATCCCTGCGGTTGCGGAGCTTTTATTTTTATTTATGAGCAATTTATCGTAGCGCAGCCGTTCGGCGGCGCGGGGTAATTTTATTCATTTGGTGCATTGATAAAATACAAAAACAGGAATTGATTATGGAAAAATCGCAAATAGCCAAAGGGATTATGGCCGGGCTTATTATTGTCCACGGCCATACCTTTGCCGCAGAAAATGAGGGGGAATCGGTCTTTTCTCCGCTCACTATTACCGATAACCCGCTGGCTGAAAAAAATCAGGTCGGCTCCTCTGAGGAGAGCTATACCCGCCCCGGAGCCTACAGTTCGCGTACGCTAAATAAAAACCTGCAGAGCCTGGATGCGTCGCTGCGCAGTATGGCGGGGACCTATACGCAAATCGATCCGCTGCAGGGTTCGATCAGCGTGAATATTCGCGGCATGAACGGGCTGGGCCGGGTGAATACGATGGTCGATGGCGTCACCCAGACCTACTTCGGCATGGCGCCCGCCAACTACCACGGCGGCGCCAACACCGCCGCCGGCGTCCCGCTCGATCCGAACTTTCTTGCCGAAGTTGACGTGACGCGCGGCAGCAGCGCCGGCTCTCAGGGCGTCAACGCCCTCGCGGGCAGCGCCAATCTGCGCACCATCGGCATCGATGACGTTCTGCGGGAGGGACGCCAGGCGGGGGTACTTTCCCGCTTCTCGGTGGGCGATAACGGCCTGGGGCGCACCGGGATGGTAGCGGTGGCCGGTAAGACCGATACCTTCGAAAACGGCGGCGCCCTCGGCGCGCTGGTCGGCATCAGCGGTAGACGAACCTATGCGACCTATAAAAACGGCGGCGGGCGCAGCAGCGAAGATTTTATCGGCGAAGATAATAAATATTTGCGCCAGGAGCCGCGCTCCCAGCTTTATAAGCTGAACTTCAATCCGGACCAGTTCAATAAAATTGAGTTTTCCGGCCGTAATTACAGCAACAGCTTTACCCGTCGCGACATCACCAGCGACGATTACGCCCTGCGCTATAATTACGCCCCGCTGAATGAGCTGGTGGAATTAAATCTGCTGGCCAGCACCAGCCGCGGAAACCAGGCGTACAAGCCGGAATCGCTATATAACTTCAACAGTTCTTCGACCACCAATAAATCCAACGCTATCGATATTAGCAACACCAGTCGATTTAAAATGAGTGAGGATCTGTTTACCGTATTCCAGGTCGGCGGGAAATTAATGGATACCCGCTATACCCGTCGCTTTGTGCAGAATACTGAAACCGATCACAACGCCTTTGCTCCCGCCGGCAAACAAAAGATATCGTCCTTGTACAGCAGCCTGACGCTGAACAAAGATATTTATCAGCTGGATCTCAACCTTAACTACACCCGCAGCCAGGTTACCGGCTACAAGCCGGCCTGCGGCGATAACGAGAAGTGTTTCCCGCAGGGGGAAAGCCACCTTAAGCTCGATGATAACGACCTAAATCCATCGGCAACGTTTTCCGCCCAGGTCACCCCGTGGCTGCAGCCCTTCGTCAGCTGGAGCCGCTCTTCCCGCGCGCCAAACGTTCAGGAGGTCTTTTTCGCTAACGAGGGCGGCGCCTCGATGAACCCGTTCCTCAAACCGGAGAAAGCGGAGACCTGGGAGGCCGGCTTTAATATCAATAAGCAGGGCCTGCTGCACGAGCAGGACAGCTTTCATTTAAAAGCCCTGACGTACCGCTCGCGGATTAAAAACTATATCACCAGCGAATCCTTTTTCCTGTGCTATGAGGGCAGGCTCTGCCAGGATATCGATAACGCTTCCGACAGCTTCAACGCCAACATCTACATCAACGTACCTTCGACGGTAACCGCCACCGGTTACGAACTTGAGGCCGGATATGATATCGGCTTCGCCTATGCGAACCTCTCATGGAGCAAGCAGCACACCGATCAGCCCACCTCGATTGCCAGCACGGTTTACAGCTTTGCCTACAGCGACCTCAGCGACCTGCCCGATAGCTACGCCACGCTTGACGTCGGCGGCCGCCTCTTCGACCGGCGTCTGACCGTCGGCAGCCTGGTCAAATTCACCGGTAAAACCAAACGCCTGAGCACCGAAGGCATCAGCGATGACAATATCGTGCCGAAAGAGAGCATGCCGAATATCCCGACCATCATCGACCTCTACAGCACCTGGCAGGCGACCGACAACATCCAGCTGCGCCTCAGCGTGCAGAACGTCACCAACCGCGATTACGCCGAAGCGCTGAACCGCATGAATCAGAGTCTTGATTACGCCCGGGCGGGTACGTCGGTGAATACCACCGCCCGCGGGCGAACCTGGATCTTCGGCGGAGAGATCCAGTTCTGAGTTAAAACCCGGCGCGGGGTAATCCCGGATTTTGTCCCGCGTCCCCACTTTTCATATCAGGAATAAAACATGAATCGCTGCAACTTAAAAACACGTCTGGGATGCCTGCTTATTGCGGCTCTCCTGCCCGCTTCGGCGCTGGCCATTGACCCACCGCCGCGCGAAACCGCGCGCTTCGCCCTGAAGACCAATTACCTTCAGCAGGCGGATGAAGGGATTTACGAACTGGCCTTCGACAGCGCCAATCAGTACCTGTTTGCGGCGGTAACCGACCGCATGAACCGCGAGGCGAACAGAGGCTATTTATACGCCTTTAACCCGACGTCATTAAAAATTGAACATCGCTACGATATGCCGTACCGGGCGTTTTCCCTGGCGATGAATCAGCCGCAGCACCGGCTCTATATCGGTCATACCCAGTCGGCTTCGCTGCGGATAAGCATGCTTGATACCGCCACCGGCAAGCGGATCAAAACCAGCGACAGGCTCAGCTTTAAAACGCCGAACGCCGCTGACTCACGCTTCGAACACCTGCGCCATATGGTCTACAGCCCGGATGCCGATACGCTGTTCGTGAGCTACAGCAATATGGTGAAGACGGCGCAGGGTACGCAGCCGCTGCACAAGCTGCTGATACTCGACGGCACGACGCTGGCGCTAAAAGGCGAGGTCAAAGAGGCTTATCAGGGCACGGCCTATGGGCTGACGCTCGATGCAAAAACGCAGAAAATCTACGTTGGCGGCCGGGATTACATCAACGAGATTGACGCGAAAAAGCAGCAGGTGCTGCGTACCATTCCCCTCCAGAATACGCAGCCGCAGCTGCCCAGCGCGCAGAATCTGGCGGTGGACTCCGACTCCGGCAGGATCTTTGTCGTGGCCTTCGACCATGACGACCGCAGCGGCCCCCGCGACGGGCTCTATATTTTCGATCTGCGCGACGGCAGGCAGCTGGGCTACGTGCGCACCGGCGCCGGGGCCAACGCGGTAAAGTACAATCCGAAATATAACGAGCTCTACGTCACCAATTTCACCAGCGGCACCCTCAGCGTTGTCGATGCCACCACCTATGCGGTGACCCGTGAATTCCGCACGCCGGTCTATCCAAATCAGATGGTGCTATCGGCGGACGGGGATACCCTGTTCGTCGGTATAAAGGAAGGCTTCAACCGCGACTGGGATCCTGATGTGTTTGTCGAAGGGGCGAAGGAGCGCATACTGCGTATCGATTTGCGCAAATCGTAGCCGACCGGCGCGCGGTCGGGGCCAGGCGGCGACGCATTTTTAGCGCGCGATGCCTCTGATTATACGGGCGGCCTGAAAAGGCCGCCTTTTTACGCTATAGTGCTCCGGTGCCGGAAACGCCTTGTCCGTTTCTGATGCCATTCTGGCCATTTTCAAATACGGCGACCAACAGGCCGTTGTAAAACAGGAGTATACAAACATGCGCTTACTTCACACCATGCTGCGCGTTGGCGATCTGCAGCGTTCTATCGAGTTTTACACCAACGTGCTCGGCATGAAGCTGCTGCGTACCAGCGAAAACACCGAATATAAATACTCGCTGGCCTTCGTTGGCTACGGCGAGGAGAGCGATACCGCGGTTATCGAGCTGACCTACAACTGGGGCGTAGACAAATACGATCTCGGCAGCGCCTACGGCCATATCGCCCTGAGCGTGGATAATGCGGCAGAAGCCTGCGAGCGTATTCGCCAGAACGGCGGCAACGTCACTCGCGAAGCCGGCCCGGTTAAAGGCGGCACCACGGTTATCGCCTTCGTTGAAGATCCGGACGGCTACAAAATCGAACTGATCGAAGAGAAAGACGCCGGTAAAGGCCTCGGCCACTAACCGCTGCGGGCGCCCGTCGGCGCCCGCTGTTTTATCCCCTGACTGCTGCAAGGCGCGGCAAAATTTGCCATAATGCGCGCTACTTTTTTCCAGTAAAGAGAATCTGATGTCCGAGAACGTTCAACTTAATGGTCTGTGCGACCGTTTTCGCGGTTTTTATCCGGTGGTTATCGATGTAGAAACCGCCGGGTTCAATGCCAAAACCGACGCCCTGCTTGAGATCGCCGCCATTACCTTGAAAATGGATGAGCAGGGCTGGTTGATGCCGGACGAAACGCTGCATTTTCATGTTGAACCTTTCGCGGGTGCGAACCTGCAGCCCGAAGCGCTGGCCTTTAACGGTATTAACCCTAACGACCCGGAACGCGGCGCGGTGAGCGAGTACGACGCGCTGCACGCGATTTTCAAAATGGTCCGCAAGGGGATGAAGGATAGCGATTGCAATCGCGCCATCATGGTAGCGCACAACGCCACTTTCGATCTCAGCTTTACCATGGCCGCCGCCGAGCGCGCCGGGCTGAAACGCAATCCGTTCCATCCGTTCGTCACCTTTGATACCGCCGCCCTGAGCGGGCTGGCGCTCGGTCAAACCGTGCTCTCGAAAGCCTGTCTTGCCGCCGGTATGGAGTTTGATGGCAGCAAGGCGCACTCCGCGCTGTACGATACTGACCAGACCGCCCGGCTGTTCTGCGAGATAGTCAACCGCTGGAAGCGTCTTGGCGGATGGCCGCTACCGCAGCCTGAGGCGGAATAAGGGACAAAAAAAGCGACTTCCGGTGAAGTCGCTTTTTTACTGGCAGCAGAATTACTCTGCTTTCGGCTCGTCGGCCTTGTACTTCGCCGCCGTTTCTTTGATCAGCTGCTGGAGTTCACCGCGCTGATACATTTCAATCACGATGTCGCAACCGCCAACCAGCTCGCCATCAACCCACAACTGCGGGAAGGTTGGCCAGTTTGCATACTTCGGCAGCTCCGCGCGGATGTCCGGATTCTGCAGGATATCTACGTAGGCAAAGCGTTCGCCGCAGGCGGAGAGCGCCTGCACGGTCTGAGCGGAAAAGCCGCAGCTTGGCAGTTTCGGCGATCCTTTCATGTACAGGAGGATCGGGTTTTCAGCGATTTGACGTTCGATTTTTTCTACAGTCGTGCTCATTGTCATGCTTCCTTAACTTCTATACGGCAGTAATTTGTCATTGTAGCGTCCTGAACGCAGGACGGATAATAACATTTTGTTCACTCGCTCTATTTTATCTTCTGTAGACTGAAGTTGCCTTAAAAATATTACTTCATCAGCCAGCGCGCCGTCCTGTCGCGCACTTTCTGTACAAGGCGGTCAATGTCTGGCATATTTTTTTGCAATTGTTAATCAAACGACGTTTTAGATACAAAAGAGTATTAACTTTCAGGGTTTTTATGCATTAAAATCGTTGGGTTTTGTCATTCATGGTCAGGCATGTGTACATGTCTGTAATTAATCAGGGGAGTGCTCGGTGGCGCGGCTAAACAAAATCGCGATTTCGCTCTGCGCATTACTGTTTACATCTATCTCATTTACACCGCTGGCGCATGCTTCAGGGCATACGCACGCCTCCGCCGCGTCAAAAGCGCATCAGGTAAAGGGCTCCAGCGAACGCAAGAAAAAAGCCTCCGGTCAGAAAACAAAATCCAGCGCCAAAACCTCCAGCAAGAAAGCATCGACCTCCTCCCGCGCCAAACACCCTACCCGCACCACCGCCTCCAGCCAAACGGCATTAAACCGTCAGGCCGCCGGCGGAACCAAAAAGTGCGTGTTGCGCAAAGGCTATAAAAAGCAGTGCGCGACCTCGGCTAATGCCAATATCGAGCCGACGCGGGCGATGGCCAGCGTGAAGCAGAAGTGCGTCGTGCGTAAAGGCTACAAAAAGCGCTGCAAGCCGGTTGCCGAAGAAGAAGTGCCGCTGACGCTTGCCGATGCGCATAAGGTGCGGGTGCAAAAAGCGCAGAGCACCGCGATGTCGAAGCTGATGGACCAAATTGGTAAGCCCTATCGCTGGGGCGGCACCTCGCCGCGCACCGGCTTTGACTGCAGCGGGCTGGTGTATTACGCCTATAAAGACCTGGTGAAAATTCATATCCCGCGCACGGCGAACGAGATGTACCACCTGCGCGATGCTCGCCCGGTCGACCGCGGCGAGCTGCAGAGCGGCGATCTGGTCTTCTTCCGCACCCGCGGCCGCGGCACGGCGGATCACGTCGGCGTGTACGTTGGTAACGGCAAATTTATCCAGTCGCCGCGTACCGGACGCGATATTCAGATTACCTCGTTAAGCGAAGATTACTGGGTTCGCCACTACGTTGGCGCCCGCCGCGTGATGACGCCTAAAACAATCCGCTGACGCCCCCTGCCGCGCCTGCGGCAGGTTAACTCTCTCTTTTGTCACATCTTTTAATTTGCTACTATCTCCCTGTGCATGATGTGGTTATTGCACGCATTAATATAATAAGGAGAGTAGCAATGTCGTTCGAATTACCTGCATTACCATATGCGAAAGACGCCCTGGCGCCGCACATTTCCGCTGAAACCCTGGAATACCATTACGGTAAGCATCACCAGGCCTACGTCACTAACCTCAACAACCTGATCAAGGGCACCGCTTTTGCAGACCTGTCTTTAGAAGAGATCGTTCGTTCTTCCGAAGGCGGCGTCTTTAACAACGCGGCCCAGGTCTGGAACCACACCTTCTACTGGAACTGTCTCGCGCCGAACGCCGGCGGCGAGCCGGAAGGCGAACTGGCGGCAGCTATCGCCAAATCCTTCGGCAGCTTCGCTGATTTTAAAGCGCAGTTCACCGATGCGGCGGCGAAAAACTTCGGCGCGGGCTGGACGTGGCTGGTCAAAAATGGCGACGGTAGCCTGGCGATTGTCTCCACCAGCAACGCCGGTACGCCGCTCACCGGCAACGCCACGCCGCTGCTGACCGTGGATGTCTGGGAACATGCTTATTACATTGACTACCGTAACGCCCGTCCGAACTATCTGGAGCACTTCTGGGCGCTGGTAAACTGGAAGTTTGTCGCGGCTAATCTGGCGGCATAAAACGGTACCGCAGAAGGGTTTTCCCTTCTGCGGTGATAACTAGCTGCTGGCTAAGGCCTCTTCCGGCCGCGAACGACTGCTGAACAGCACCAGCATCAGCGCCACCCCGGCGATGATCGCCCCCATCACCGGAACAAATGCGTAGCCCAGCCCGCCGGAAATCACCGCCCCGCCGGCCGCCGCGCCCAGCGCATTCCCGAGGTTAAACGCCCCGATATTCACCGAAGAAGAGAGCCCCGGCGCTTCATGAGCCACGCGCATCACGCGCATCTGCAGCGGCGGCACCACGGCGAACGTCGCCGCGCCCCATACCACCATGCTGATGGCCGCGCCAGTCTGCGACTGCGCCAGCAGCGGGATCGCCAGCATGATAACCATCAGCAGCAGTAAAAATCCCTTCAGCGTGCCGGAAACCGAGCGGTCGGCAAATTTTCCGCCAAGGTAGTTGCCCAGAGAGAAACCGACGCCAATCAGCACCAGCATCGCGGTGACGAACAGCGGCGAAGCGTGAGTAATGGTATGCAGCACCGGCGAAATATAGGTATAGAGGGTGAACATCGCCCCGGCCCCGAGCACGGTGGTCAGCAGCGCGGAGAGCACCTGCGGCCGCATCAATACCGCCAGCTCCTCCTTCACGTTCGGCCGCTCCCCTGCGCTGCCTTTCGGCAGCGAGAACCACAGGCCGGCCATCGCCACCAGGCCGAGGCCCGCCGTGGCGAGGAAGGACATACGCCAGCCGATGGTTTCCCCCAGCCAGGTCGCCGCCGGGACGCCGCCAATATTGGCGATGGTCAGCCCCATAAACATGGTTGCCACCGCGCTGGCCTGCTTGTGCTTAGGAACCACGCTCGCGGCCACCACCGAGCCGAGGCCGAAGAAGGCGCCGTGGTTCAGGCTGGTGATAATGCGCGAGAGCAGCAGCGTGGTGTAATCCGGCGCCATTGAAGAGAGGACGTTGCCAAGGGTGAAAATAGCCATCAGGAAAATGAGCGCGCTGCGGCGCGCGCGATGCGACAGCAGCAGCGTCATCAGCGGCGCTCCGACCATCACGCCGATGGCATAGGCGCTAATCAGCATCCCCGCGGCGGGAATGGACACATCCACGCCTTTCGCGATCACCGGCAGTAATCCCATCGGGGAAAATTCGGTCGTACCGATACCAAACGCCCCAACGGCCAGCGCTAACAGGGGAAAGTTGATTTTCATGCAATGACTCCAGCAAACCGTCCTCAGCGACGGTATCTCATCAGAAGGCAAAAGCATGACATCAATCACAGAAAAACAAAAGTAAACGAAATGGCAAAAGATTTTTGCGAATTTGATAATAATACGCGGGAATGGGGGAAAGGAGCCTCTCCCCCGCAAGAATTAGTGCAGTACGGCGGTCAGCGCTGCGGCCACGATCAGCCCCAGAACAATAATCGTCGTGGTCAGCGAAAACTTTAAATCTGTATCCATCAATTTTCCCCCTGATTATCCCCACAAGAAAAGTGAGCCTGCTCATTTTTGCACAGTATTGCATAAAAATCTTCTGAGATTTAGGGCGATGCACGTTTTTACTCTTCCCCTTTGCCGCAAGATCGGACAAAATCCCACGCTAATTTGAAAGCGTATCGGCCATTGACCCCTTCCTGTCGTTCTGTGTCGTTTCCCGACGTGATGCAATGTTGAACATTGCGCTCAGGGTGTGTATAGGCAAACGTTTACGTATCGATAATCAGACGATCAGGTCAAGGTCTGGAGAGAGAAGTAATGGCAACAATTAAAGATGTAGCGAAGCGCGCAAACGTTTCCACTACAACCGTGTCACATGTAATTAACAAAACCCGTTTTGTGGCTGAAGAGACGCGCAACGCGGTATGGGCTGCCATCAAAGAGCTGCACTACTCTCCGAGTGCGGTGGCGCGCAGCCTGAAGGTTAATCACACCAAGTCGATCGGCCTGCTGGCCACCAGCAGCGAAGCGGCCTATTTTGCCGAGATTATCGAGTCCGTCGAGAAAAGCTGCTTCCAGAAGGGCTACACCTTGATTCTGGGCAACGCCTGGAACGATCCGGAAAAGCAGCAGGCCTACCTGTCAATGATGGCGCAAAAGCGCGTCGACGGTCTGCTGGTCATGTGCTCCGAGTATCCACAGTCGGTGCTCTCCATGCTCGAAGAGTACCGCAACATCCCGATGGTGGTGATGGACTGGGGCGAGTCCAAGGCCGACTTTACCGATTCGGTGATCGATAACGCCTTTGAAGGCGGTTACATGGCCGGCCGCTATCTTGTCGAACGCGGCCACCGTGAAATCGGCGTGATCCCGGGTCCGCTGGAGCGCAACACCGGCGCCGGTCGGCTGGCCGGTTTTATGAAAGCGATGGAAGAAGCGCAGATTCGCGTCCCGGAGAGCTGGGTGGTTCAGGGCGACTTCGAGCCGGAGTCCGGCTACCGCGCCATGCAGCAGATCATCAGCCAGCCGCACCGCCCGACCGCCATATTCTGCGGCGGCGATATCATGGCGATGGGGGCGATTTGCGCCGCGGACGAAATGGGCCTGCGCGTGCCGCAGGATATTTCGCTGATTGGCTATGACAACGTGCGCAACGCCCGCTACTTTAGCCCGGCGCTGACCACCATTCATCAGCCAAAGGACTCTCTCGGCGAAGCCGCATTCAATATGCTGATGGACCGCATCGTTAACAAGCGCGAAGAGTCGCAGTCTATCGAAGTTCACCCGCGCCTGGTCGAGCGCCGCTCGGTGATCGACGGCCCGTTCGTCGACTACCGCCGCTAATCCCGGCGGGGCGCCGCCTATTCCGGCGCCCGCAGCCACTCCCGATTTAACGTTTCGCTGTCGCCAAGATAGTCCAGCAGCCAGGAGAGTGCCGGCGAGATATCGCTCTGCTGCCAGGTCAGACAGCAGGCGGCGTCCGGGAACGGGTTTTCCAGCTCCAGCGCCGTCCATTCGCCGCTAGCGATCCGCGGGCGGGCGAAGTGCGACGGCACCATGCCGATGCACAGCCCGGCCGACAGGCAGGTTGTCGAGGCGTCCCAGTCCGGCACCACCACCCTCTTCTGATTATCCAGCAGCCACGTCGTGCGCTTCGGCAGCGAGCGGGAGGTATCCTCCCTGACCAGCGACGGCCAGTTGCGCAACGTATCATCGCTCAGCGGACCGCTCATTTTTGCCAGCGGATGGTGGCTGGCCACCACGCAGTGCCAGCTCAGCATGCCCATGTCGCGAAAGGCGTAGCGGCCGCCGACCGGAATCGAGCGGGTCGCGCCGATGGCCAGCTCCACGCGGCCGTCGGCCAGCGCGTCCCAGACGCCGTTAAACACCTCCTGAAAGACAATCAGCTCGACGTCCGGAAAGTGACGATAAAAATCGACAATCATCTGCCGCATACGCGCCGGCTTGACGATATCGTCTACCGCAATCGAGAGCTGCCCGCGCCAGCCGTTGGCGATCTGCTGGCACTGACGGCGGGTGATCTGCATTTTTTTGATAACAGAACGCCCTTCCTGTAAAAACCACACCCCGGCTGGGGTGAGTTCGACGTCCCGATGGCGACGCTCAAAGAGCGGAACGGCCAGCCACTCTTCGAGCTGACGCACGGTGTAGCTGACTGCCGAAGGTACACGATGTAGCTCCTGAGCCGCAGCGCTAAAGCTGCCGTTGCGCGCAACCGCATCAACCACTTCAAGGGAGTATTCGGACCACATATTCTGCCTGCAAAATTTTTGAACGCATGTAACAAATATTAGCGTTTCACAAGCCAGAATGCACTCCCTACACTCAGCGGCATCTTACCTGTATCAGAAGAAAGAGAACTTTATGCAACAACCCGGGAAAGGATTTTTGGTTTGGTTAGCGGGCCTCAGCGTGCTGGGTTTCCTCGCAACCGATATGTATCTGCCGGCGTTTTCGGCTATCCAGCAGGATCTGCATACTTCGGCGGCCTCGGTCAGCGCCAGCCTCAGCGTGTTTCTCGCCGGTTTCGCCGTTGGCCAGCTGTTCTGGGGGCCGGTATCCGATCGCTACGGGCGCAGGCCGGTACTGCTCAGCGGCCTGGCCATCTTCGCCGTCGGCTGCCTTGGCATGCTGTGGGTACGGGACGCGAATCTGATGCTGGCGCTGCGGTTTGTGCAGGCCATCGGCGTCTGCGCGGCGGCGGTCACCTGGCAGGCGATGGTCACCGACTATTATCCCGCCCAGCGTACCAACCGCATATTCGCCACCATCATGCCGCTGGTGGGCCTGTCGCCGGCCCTGGCGCCGCTGCTCGGCAGCTGGCTGCTCGCCCATTTCGACTGGCAGGCTATTTTCGCGACCCTGTTCGCCATCTCCCTGCTGCTGATGCTGCCCGCCTTACGCCTCAAGCCGGTGAGCAAGCCCGAGAGCGGCGCGCAGAAAAAGCTGACCTTCCTGGCGCTGCTGCGCTCGCGCGAGTATAGCGGCAACGTGCTGATTTATGCCGCCTGCTCCGCCAGCTTTTTCGCCTGGCTGACCGGATCGCCGTTTATTCTGCATGACATGGGCTACGGGCCAACCGCCATCGGCCTGAGCTACGTGCCGCAAACTATTGCCTTTTTAATCGGCGGATACGGCTGCCGGGCGGCGCTGCAGAGATGGCAGGGGCAGCAGCTGCTGCCGTGGCTGCTGGTGGTTTTTGCGCTCAGCGTTGCCGCCACCTGGCTGGCAGGTCTGCAGGAGAATGCCTCCATCGTCGCGCTGATGGCCCCCTTCTGCGTGATGGCTATCGTTAACGGCGCCATTTACCCGATTGTCGTCGCCCAGGCGCTACGGCCGTTCCCTCAGGCGACGGGCCGCGCCGCCGCGCTGCAGAATACCCTGCAGCTCGGACTGTGCTTCCTGACCAGCCTGCTGGTCTCCACGCTGATTGCCACCCCGCTGCTCACCACCACCAGCGTGATGCTGGCCTCCATCGCGCTGGCCGGGCTGGGATATGTGATGCAGCTGCGCACCACCCGGCTGAGCGCCGAGTCGGCGCATGCATAGAATGGTTTCAGTAGTGTTAAGGTCCAGTAATTAGCCTGCTAATATCTTTTTATTGAAAGCCTTAAAATAGGGGCCTATACTGGATCCCGTGTCACATAAATAGATAGTTTATCGATATTAACGGGGGCAGGATGCTTCCCGTTTCACCATGGAAGGCCTTTCGGCAAGGGTTATCTCCCTTCCTCTGTTCTACGTCGGATAGCAGCTTCACGGATTTTTCCGTGAGATTTCTCACAATGCCAAAAAAAGCGTCTACGCTGTTTTAAGGTTCTGATCACTTGGGCGTGATGGAGAAGCTATGAGTTCATCGTGTATAGAAGAAGTAAGTGTACCAAATGATGACTGGTACCGAATTACAGTCTGAGTTACTCGGTCGTGCGGGTATTGAAATTAATGGCTCCGCTCCCTCCGATCTACGAATAAAAAACCCCCTCTTTTTTAAGCGCGTGCTGCAGGAAGGTTCTCTGGGGTTAGGTGAAAGCTATATGGACGGCTGGTGGGACTGCGAGCGTCTGGATATTTTCTTCCATAAGGTGCTGCGCGCCGGACTGGAAAAGCAGCTTCCCCGCCATCTCAAAGATACGCTGCGTATTGCTACCGCTCGCCTGTTCAATCTGCAAAGTAAAAAACGTTCCTGGATAGTCGGCAAAGAGCACTACGATCTCGGCAACGATCTTTTTAGTCGGATGCTCGACCCCTATATGCAATATTCCTGCGCTTACTGGAAAGAGGCGCAATCTCTGGAAGAGGCTCAGCAGGCTAAATTAGATCTTATTTGCCGCAAGCTGCAGCTGGAACCCGGGATGCGGGTGCTGGATATTGGCTGCGGCTGGGGCGGTCTGGCCTATTACATGGCAAAAAATTATCACGTTAGCGTGGTTGGCGTTACCATTTCCGCCGAACAGCAAAAAATGGCCCAGCAGCGGTGTGAAGGATTAGACGTCACTATCCTGCTACAGGACTATCGCGACTTACATGATAGTTTTGACCGGATAGTTTCCGTCGGTATGTTTGAGCACGTGGGGCCGAAAAACTACGCGACCTATTTCGACGTTGTCGACCGAAATATGAAAGCGGACGGTCGTTTTTTACTGCACACCATCGGTTCGAACAAAACCGACCTCAGCGTCGATCCGTGGATCAATAAATATATCTTCCCTAACGGCTGCCTGCCGTCGGTACGCCATATTGCGCAAGCCAGCGAAACACATTTCGTTATGGAAGACTGGCACAATATAGGCGCCGATTACGATACCACGCTGATGGCCTGGTACGAGCGATTCCTCGCCAGCTGGCCGGATATTGCCGACAACTACACCGAGCGTTTCAAGCGCATGTTTAGCTATTATCTGAACGCCTGCGCCGGGGCCTTCCGCGCGCGCGATATTCAGCTGTGGCAGGTGGTGTTTTCTCGCGGCGTCGAGGACGGCCTTCGCGTCGCACGCTAGACCGGATCTTCACTTATCATGCCTGCCGGCGCCATCGCCGGCAGGCATTTTTTTTGCCCCATCCGGTATTGATTTCCGCGATGCTGCACGCCCGGCGCGGAAAAAGTCTGCCGCGGAGTCCAGCTTCCCGTGGAAATCGCCAGGCCGAAAGATCGCACGGCGGACGCCCCGGGAGATTACTCTTCCGACGCCTTTTGCACCGCCTCTTTCGCCGCCAGCACGCGCTCAACGGTATCGACCACCGCCTGCGTCTGCGGGTCAATCTCGATATTTACCCGATCGCCCAGCTTTTTCACGCCCAGGGTGGTGCGCAGCAGCGTTTCCGGGATCAGGTGCACGCAGAAGCGCGTCGGCGTGACTTCGCCAACCGTCAGGCTGATGCCGTCGACGCCGATAAAGCCTTTATACAGAATGTACTTCATCAGCGTCGGATCCTGGACCTTGAACCAGATCTGGCGGTTATTTTCCGAGGTCAAGATCTTAACCACCTCCGCGGTGGTCATAATATGGCCGGACATCAGATGGCCGCCGATTTCGTCACTGAACTTCGCCGCGCGCTCGACGTTCACCACGTCACCCTGACGCACGGCGCCGAGATTGGTGATGCGCAGGGTTTCTTTCATCAGATCAAAACTGATGCGCGCGCCGTCGATCTCGGTTACCGTCAGACAGCAGCCGTTATGAGCGACCGAAGCGCCGGTTTCAAGTCCGTCGAGCATGTGCTCCGGCAGTTCCACCACGTGGGTACGAAAGTTGGGCTTCTCATCGATGGACACCACTTTAGCGGTCCCCTGCACAATGCCAGTAAACATGCTTTGCTCCTCCAGGAATGGCTCACAATATATTAATCGGGAACAATAACAGGTGGTAAATAAGGTTGCCAGCGCGCATCGTGCCCTACCATTTTTTCACTGGCTTAATGGCTAATCCTCGCTACAATAGACTGGCTAATCCCTCTGCTTTTTCTTCTTGCTGCCATTAACGGCGGCTTTTTTAGTCTCCAAATAACAACAATATAAAGGTGTACAGGTGCAGAAGTACTTCATTGAAGCGCGTCAGTTGTTAGCACTGGCTATTCCCGTCATCCTTGCGCAGGTGGCCCAGACGTCAATGGGCTTCGTCGATACCGTTATGGCGGGCGGCTATAGCGCCACCGATATGGCGGCCGTCGCTATCGGGACCTCCATCTGGCTGCCGGCGATCCTCTTCGGCCACGGTCTGCTGCTGGCGTTAACCCCGGTCATCGCTCAGCTCAACGGTTCCGGGCGCCGTGAGCGCATCGCGCACCAGGTGCGCCAGGGTTTCTGGCTGGCGGGATTCGTCTCGGTGCTGGTGATGGTAGTGCTGTGGAACGCCGGCTATATCATCAGCTCAATGCATAATATTGACCCGGCGCTGGCGGATAAAGCCGTCGGCTACCTGCGCGCGCTGCTGTGGGGGGCTCCAGGCTACCTCTTCTTCCAGGTTGCGCGTAACCAGTGCGAAGGTCTGGCAAAAACCAAGCCGGGGATGGTTATGGGCTTCATCGGCCTGCTGGTGAATATCCCGGTCAACTACATCTTTATCTACGGCCATTTCGGGATGCCGGAGCTGGGCGGCGTTGGCTGCGGCGTGGCAACGGCTTCCGTTTACTGGGTAATGTTTTTCAGCATGATCTCCTGGGTGCGCCGGGCGCGCTCAATGCGTGATATCCGCGGAGCCGAGGGGTTCAGCAAACCGGATTTTGCCGTCCTCAAACGCCTGGTCCAGCTCGGGCTGCCGATCGCCCTGGCGCTGTTTTTCGAAGTGACCCTGTTTGCGGTGGTCGCGCTGCTGGTTTCTCCGCTGGGCATTGTCGATGTCGCCGGCCATCAGATTGCGCTTAACTTCAGACTCGCTGATGTTCGTTTTACCGCTGTCGCTGGCGGCGGCGGTAACTATTCGCGTGGGCTTTCGCCTCGGTCAGGGCTCAACCCTCGATGCGCAAATCTCCGCCAGAACCGGCGTCGGCGTTGGCGTCTGCATGGCCGCAATCACCGCAATTTTCACCATCCTGATGCGTAAACAGATTGCCCTCCTCTATAACGACAACCCGGAAGTAGTGCTGCTGGCCTCTCAGCTGATGCTGCTGGCGGCAATCTATCAGATCTCCGATTCCGTACAGGTCATCGGCAGCGGGATCCTGCGCGGCTATAAGGATACGCGCTCAATCTTCTTTATCACTTTTACCGCCTACTGGGTTCTGGGGCTGCCGAGCGGCTACGTGCTGGCATTAACCGATATGGTCGTTCCGCGTATGGGGCCTGCCGGCTTCTGGTGCGGATTTATTCTCGGCTTAACCTCCGCGGCAGTGCTGATGATGCTGCGGATGCGCTTCCTCCAGCGTCAGCCGTCGAGCGTCATTTTACAGCGCGCAGCGCGCTAGCCAGCAGCGGCGTCCCGCTTTCGGGGCGCCGTTTTTCAGCGTTCGCCGGCTCCGCGCGGGCCCAGCGCCTTTCTCAGCGCCTCTACGAAGCATTTTATTTTGGTCGTTCGTCGGCGCCCGGCCGGCACCAGCACGTGCATCGGCCGCGAAGGGCCGGAAAAGCCCGCTAAAACCTGTACCAGCCTCCCCTGCTCAACCTCAACTCTTAGCACCTCTTCCGGCCCGAGGGTGATGCCGTGCCCGGCGAGTGCGGCGTTCATCAACGCTTTCCAGTCGTTCGAACGGAAGCGCCCGGCGGGTTTCACTTCGACCGTGGTGCCCTCCCCGGTGAACTGCCAGCGGCAGGCGTTCATCGCCGACCAGTGGCCGTAGACCAGGCAGGAGTGATGCTGCAGATCGGCCGGCGTCTGCGGCTCGCCGTGGCGCAAAATATAGTCGGGAGCGGCGCAGGCTATTAGCCGATAAGGGCGCAGCGGCCAGGCGACCATAGTGCTGTCGGCCAGCTCGCCGATGCGAATAATAACCTCGAACTCCTCTTCTATCGGGTCGACGATGCGATCGCTGAGGGTCAGCTCAACCTGAACCTCGGGGTAGCGGGCGAGATAGTCGATGATAAACGTCGAGAGCGCGTGCGAACCAAAGGTGACCGGCGCATTGACTCTGATAATGCCTGAGGGGGTGGCTTTCATCTCCAGCGCCAGCGCGTCCGCCTCGGCGACCTCGTCCAGCACCACGCGGCAGCGCTCATAATAGCTGCGGCCGATATCGGTGAGCGTTTGCCGACGCGTCGTCCGCGCGATGAGCGCGATGCCGAGATGCGCCTCCAGGGCGGCCACGTGGCGGGCAACCATCTGCGTCCCGATGAGCAAACGTGAGCTCGCCGCGACGCTTGCCCAAACGTCGCGCGGCTAAGCGCAGCCCCACTCCGCTAACGCTTTCTCGTTAGCGGAATCCCTCTTACGTCCTCCCGCAACCTCCGCCGTACATTCGGTTACCCGCCGATACCAAACACTCACTGAACTGCCGCGGTGCCCGGCATATAGTTGTTTCAACAGCCCCGCAGTGGGGTTAACTGAAGAAACATTTTCGAGGATATCAGAATGAAAAAAGTATTAGCTCTGGTCGTTGCCGCTGCTATGGGTCTGTCTTCTGCTGCTTTCGCCGCTGACGCGGTAAGCACCACTCAGGCTCCGGCGGCTGCGACTCACAGCACCGTTGCCAAGACCACCCATCACAAGAAACATCACAAAGCTGCCGCTAAACCGGCCGCAGAGCAGAAAGCTCAGGCTGTGAAAAAACACAAAAAAGCCGCTGCTAAACCAGCCGCTGCGCAGAAAGCCCAGGCCGCTAAAAAACACCACAAAGCCGCTACTAAACCAGCCGCTACCCAGAAAGCCCAGGCCGCTAAAAAACACCACAAAGCCGCCGCTAAACCGGTAGCCCAGAAAGCTCAGGCTGCGAAAAAACATCACAAAGCTAAGCACCACGCCGCGGCTAAACCTGCTGCACAGCCGGCGGCATAATTAATCCGGTGAGTCTGGTTTCGTAATAAATCGGCGCTGCTTCAGCGCCGATTTTTTTAGGAGAGCATTATGCTGCAACGCTATCGTTTCGAGCTCATTCTGATCCTGTTAATAATCTGCGCCCTCTTCACCCTTCGCCTGATATTTAAATAACGGCCAACGCCTGCCACCATGATAAAAGGCCGCAGCGGCGACCTTATGCATATCAAAAATATAAAAACGTAAGCCGATAGTTATTATTCAATCCGACGCGTCACTTCAAATACCCCTGGCGCAACGGCGATAACCGCGAACTGGCTGTATGACCTGGCGCTCGACGTATACGGCTTCGCCTGAAGGTCGCGATATTCAATGGACGCTCCTCCGGGCAAGGTAAAGCCTCCCGACGACCGCTCGATAAGGCCGGCCGGGGTAAACTGGACAAGAAATATCCTTTATCATCAGTAAAATATAGATAATATGAGTAAAACTTCCGCAATCGCGTGCGATCTGCAAGAAAAGTGACGTTTGCCTCTTGCCACAACCTCTCCCGATCGCTAATATGCGTCCCCGTTGTCACTACAACATTGCGTTCATAGCTCAGTTGGTTAGAGCACCACCTTGACATGGTGGGGGTCGTTGGTTCGAGTCCAATTGAACGCACCATAACGCGTTTATAGCTCAGTTGGTTAGAGCACCACCTTGACATGGTGGGGGTCGTTGGTTCGAGTCCAATTAAACGCACCAAAACGCGTCCGTAGCTCAGTTGGTTAGAGCACCACCTTGACATGGTGGGGGTCGGTGGTTCGAGTCCACTCGGACGCACCAGATTTTCGCGATCTGGTGTATTTTCCTCAAAAGAAGCGCTTCCTGCAGCAGTTCAGCATTACGAGATACCTCCTGTTCCACAGCATTTAAATCCTTTTCAATAACTCTGCACTTGCTTTCAACCCGACATTGCCGTACCCCAGACTGCTCCAGACCAAACCTATCAGCAGCATAGACCGCAGCTGCTTTCAGAGCCCGCAATCCGTACTGTAAATGCGACAAACAAGCCCTGAAGCTTTCCTTTGCTGTTTTGCCTGACGGCAGAAAAAAAGCCGGAATGGCTTAATATTCCGGCCCGTGATTGATGACGCCTTAGAAATGCGTGTTCACGCTCACATAGAACGTCCGCCCCGACTCATTGTAGGTTTCAGCGCCGGCGCCATACAGATAAGCCCCGGTCGTCGAATTTCCCGTCGTCTGCGCATTACCGGCGCGATAGTGGCGAATATCAAACAGGTTATCCACGCCGCTGGTCAGACTCAGGTTTTTATTCACGTCCCAGGTCGCACTCAACCCAACGATACTGTATGGACTGACTTCGTTTAGCTCGCTTGCGGACACCGCCTCACCTTTATAGTTAAAGCGCTTCGGTTTCTGGCGACCATACCAGGTGAAGGTGCTCTGTAAAGAGAGATCGTCACGCACCTGCCAGCTGACGGTTGAGTTCAGCGTGAACTGCGGGATCACCGACAGACGATCGCCGGTGGTCTTGTTCTTGCTCTGCAGCATCCACGTCAGGTTGTTGCTCCAGTTGACCGTTTCGCTCACCGGCAGGTTAAGCGAGCCTTCCAGCCCTTCTACCAGCGCCTTCGGCACGTTTTCCCATTGATAAATATTGGTCGTGCCGTTGCTGGCCGTGCCTACCGCCGAGTAACCGGATTCAATCTTATTGCGGTAGTCATTGCGGAAGTATGTCAGCCCCGCCTGATAACCATCATGCTTATACTCAAGACCAATCTCTTTGTTGACGCTGGTTTCTGCCTTCAGATCGCTATTACCCATCAGGTAACAGGCGGAACTGCTGGCGTAACAGCCCTGGCCGTTACTGTACAGGATATAGTTCGGGTTGAGCTGGTAGAGATTTGGCGCTTTATAAGCGCGGGCAATCCCCAGTTTCAGCGTCCAGTCATCTGATAGACCCTGGGAGAGGTTCAGCGATGGGCTCCAGTTATTACCGACAATACTGTGGTGGTCAAAGCGCAGGGCTGGCGTCAGCGTGGTGCTATCCGTCAGCGCGATATTATCTTCGGTAAACAGCGAGAAAATTTCGGCGCTGGAGTAAGGACTGCGTCCGGTTGCCGAGATGCCGTCGATGGAACCATAAGAGAGAGACTGGGTGGTCGATACGCCATCCTTCATCCGCTGTTGGTTCCATTCGGTGCCCAGCGTCAGATTCTGCTCAACCCCGAAGGTAAACGGAATATTCACTTCACTGTGCAGCAGCACGTCCGACAGATCGATATCCGCGAATTCGCTGCTGGAGAAGATGCCCTCCGTTCCGCCCGCCAGCCCTTCGCTCATCCGGGAGTTGCGGGTATGTTCATACTGGGCGTAGGTATTGCTGGTCACGCCGTTATCCCAGCCGCCGGTCCAGGTCACCCCGTAAGTCTGGCGATAGAGGCGGTTGGTCTCCTTGCCGTACATACTTTTTACCAGCGTACTGGTGTTGGTGTTCTGCGTGTCGCCGGCATACAGGTTGCCCTGACGGCTATAGCCGGTTTAGAACTCCAGCGCCTGCATCGGCGCAAACTCCCAGCGTAGCTTGCCGTGGATATCTTTATTCACAACGCCTTCGCGCCCTGCAGGATAGGATCCCGCATAGGTACCGGTTCGTGCCGCTTCATGGCCGGAGTTAATATCCTGGGCATCGGCCTGCGTTTTACTCAGATTCCCCCATAGATTAAAGCTAACCTCATCCGACAGCGGACCGTTGAGGCTGAAGTTCGTGCGTTTTGTCGAGCCCTCTTTACGATGCTGGGGGGCGTTCATATAGGAATTCCAGGAACCATGCCACTCGCTGCTGGTCGGTTTAGTGACGATATTAACCACGCCCCCCATTGCGCCATTACCGTAGCGGGCCGCCGCCGGGCCGCGAATAACATCGATATGATCGATCATTTCCGCCGGTACCCAACTGGTATCACCGCGCGTGTCGCGGTCACCGCGCCAACCATAGCGCACGGAGTTACGGCTGGTCACCGGTTTACCGTCCACCAGAATCAGCGTGTTCTCTGGCCCCATACCACGAATATCGACCTGGCGATTATTGCCGCGCTGACCGCTGGTGGAGTTGCCTGTCAGGTTGACGCCCGGCTGGGTGCGAATCAGTTCGGAGACGTCCCGTGCAGGTGGGTGTTTGCGGATTTCATCGGCAGTGATGGTGGAAACGCCGGGGGCCTGGAGAGTCTGCGCGGCTGCGGTAACGACCATCGTTTCGTCATGATTCTCCGATGTCGTTGCCGTAGCGGACTCCTTCGTTTCGTCCGGAGTGCTGTCGTCAGCGGCCTGCGCTGGCAACCCCACTCCCCAGATGGCCATATGAATCAGTACGGCCAGCGAGTAGTGTGAATAATGTTTCATGGAATATGCCCTGTTTTTTATTACCGTCGGGGCACGCCTTCTTCATTCGTCAGATAAACACCGACTTCCAGGCACAGAACATCTTCTCTGGTTTTGGCGTAAACAAAGCCCCTCCCGAGGTCATATTGGGATATTAACCATTTGCACCGAAAAAAATTCCGCCCTGGAAAAATGAAGAAATAAACGCGCCACGCTATTCTTTGATCGCGTATTCCGATCGGCAGCCAATCGAATTATTGTGCTGCTCTACGTTATTAGAAATAAGATTCATTATCAAGCCGATAATTAACTGGCAGGCCTCCATATTTAAATATCACAACAAAATCAATTAGATATACAATTAACATTTGCATTCCACAGTCATTAAAACAAATGAATTACATCTACATTAAATAAGCACAATTTAATCATAATATCCCCACATTTTTTAAAACCAACACGCCTTTATTATTGCAAAAAAATGCATTGCAAGAAAAATGCCGTGCTGGTTATTATTCACGCCAGTCCACTCGATGATATGCAGTACCTGGTATCAACTTACCGGGTAACATCAACAAAAGATGATTTTAAGCCCTCTTTAATGACATAGCGCTCCCCGCAGCTTCAGCCAACTCAGCGACAGGCTCTTTACCACTGCCCCGTCGTCCTTCGTTTATACTTCGCTTAACGCCCTGAGTTACACCTTCAGCGTCAGCCCGTAAACGGATGGCTGCGCCTACAAAAACGAGCCCATATCAATGAAGAAAATTGCGATTATCGGCGCCGGGCCGACGGGGATCTATACGTTTCACGCGCTGTTACAGAGCGCGGCACCGCTGGCCATCTCTATCTATGAACAGGCCGATCGGGCTGGCGTCGGGATGCCCTATGGCCAGGAGGACACCGCGCGGATGATGCTGGCGAATATTGCCAGCATTGAAATCCCGCCTATTTTCTCGACCTATATCGACTGGCTGCAGGGGCTAAGCGCCGGGCATCTGGCGCGCTACGGAGTACGCAAAACGTCTCTTCACGTTCGCCAGTTCCTGCCGCGCCTGCTGCTGGGTGAATATTTCCGCGACCAGTTTCTGCAGCTGGTTGCGACTGCCCGCAAGCGCGGGTTTGCGGTCACGGTCCGCGAATCCTGCCAGGTGGAAGATCTGCACGTCACCCGCTCCGGGGTGATGCTCTACGCCCGCGACGCCGCAGAACCGGCGCATTTTGACCTTGCGGTTATTGCCACCGGTCACGTCTGGCCTGATGACGATACCACGCCGCGCGCCCACTTCCCGAGCCCGTGGTCGGGGCTAATGAGCGCGCGTATCGCGCCCTGCCGGGTTGGAATTATGGGAACGTCGCTCAGCGGTATCGATGCCGCCATGGCGGTAGCCGCGCAGCACGGGGAGTTCGTGGAAGCGGCGGACCAGTCGCTCAGCTTCAGGCTGGATCGCGGCAGCGAGGGGCTTGAGATAGTGATGATGTCCCGCTCGGGGATCCTACCCGAAGCCGACTTCTACTGCCCGATCCCCTATGAGCCTTTAACTATCGCCAGCGACGAGGCGATTAGCCGGCAGATCGCCGTCGGATCCGCGGGGCTGCTCGATCGGGTTTTCGCGCTGATGGTGCAGGAAATTGACGCCGCCGACCCGCTCTGGAGCCGGGAGATCGCGCTTAGCACGCTAAACGCCGACAGCTTCCACGACGCCTGGTTCGCCGCGCGCAGGAAGTATGACCCTTTTCTGTGGGCTGAGGAGAATCTCATTGAGGTCGAGCGCAACAAGCGCGACAGGCGTACCGTGGCCTGGCGCTACGCGATCCTCAGACTGCATGAAGCGGTCCAGGCCATCGTTCCTCACCTCGACCCGCGCGACAGCGAGCGGTTTAGCGCCGGCCTGGCCCGGGTGTTTATTGATAACTACGCGGCGATCCCGTCGCAATCCATCCGCCGGCTGCTGGCGCTGCGCGAGGCGGGCGTTATCAGCATTCTCCCCCTGGGACCCGATTACGCCATCGCCATTGAGGATAACCTGACGGAAATTAACGCCAGGCAGTCCAGGTATACCTTTGACGTCTTTATCGACGCCCGAGGACAGAAGCCGCTGAAGACCAAAGACCTGCCATTCCCGACGCTACGCAGGCAGATCCTCGCCGCCGGAGACGCTATTCCCGAGGTCGGTGAAGACTACACGCTGCTTGAACCGCAGATCGTACGCGGGCGCATTGCATTCGGGGCGCTGCCCTATCTCATGCACGACCGTCCTTTCGTTCAGGGCCTCACGGTATGCGCGGAGATCGGTGCGGCAATGGCCAAAGCCGCCTCGCAGCCGGCAGCGCGTCCGCGGCGGCGGCTGCCGTTTATCGAGCGCTAGCCGCTATTGACGCTTTCGGGCGGCCAGGCCCCGCCCTTAGCGGCGATCGGGAGCAGGCTGCCAGGGATCCTTTTGCCGATCCTCGCTATCATCTCTTTTACGCGGTATTTCCCCCCGCTCGCGGGGATCGTCTTTTGCCGGATGGCGGGCGGATTTATCGGGGTCATTCATCGTAGACAGGGACATATTATTTATCCTCCATTGCGGGCGGCGGTAATATAAAAAATCCACAACGCTAAATCATCGCCGTCGAGAGTTAACAGTAAATGATATCAGGCCGGTGTCAAACCGCCGCGCCGCTTATCCGGCGGATCGCGACGAATAAACCGCCGCGAGAAATAAATTTAAATATCTCACTCCCTCCGGCATAACCCGCTGACGGATAACCGACGGGGCAGCGCTGAACTCTATTTTCAGCGATAAAATCCGCGGTATTTGTAAAGAACATAAAATTAATATCGAGCAGGTTTGTCGGTTAATTTATACCACCCGCGCTCTGCAATAAATTTCCGCCCTGGCGCCGGAACAATCCTAAAAATTATCGCAGCACGGCCAGACTTCAGATATAAAACCTGACTGCTTATCATATAATTACGTCAATACACGCCAGCGCGCAGCATAATAACTCCTGCGGCCAGGGTTTATTGACTCGCTAAATATCTTTAGCTGACCGTCACAGGGCCTATGCTTAATATTTACCCGAACCGAGGAGATGATGAGTGTGTATCAGGAGAGTGGCGGCGCGGTGCGGGACGCAGGGCTTCCATGCCCTGTTGAAGAATTACTCGAAGAAAACTTCAGGGTTTTCAGAGAGCGAGACGAAGGATTTGGTGTTTTTATCCAGGGCGCCAATCGCGCCGCTTTCGATATCATATACCCAGCCGTGCAGGCGCAGCGCGCCGTCGCGCAGGCCGACGGCGACCGACGGATGCGTTTTGATATTGTTAAGCTGGGCGATAACGTTCTCGCGCACCATCGCGTTCACTTTATCGATTTCGCTATCCCAGGTTTTGCTGTCCACCACCGCTCGCGCCGCATCGGCATAGTGCAGCCAGTGGGAAACCGCCGGCATAGCGTCCAGACACTGGCAGGTCGCCACCGCCGTCATCGCACCGCAGTTAGAGTGGCCGCAAATCACGATATCGGTCACCCCGAGGGCAACAACCGCGTACTCGATGGTGGCTGAGACTCCGCCCGGCTCCGGCCCGAAAGAAGGGACGATATTACCCGCATTACGAATAACAAAGAGCTGTCCAGGTTCCTGCTGGGTCACCAGTTCTGGCACCAGACGGCTGTCGGAGCAGGAGATAAAAAGCGCTTTGGGATTCTGGCTGGACGCCAGGCTGCGGAAGAGCTCTTTACGCTGGGGGAAGATCTCTTTTTGGAAGTTGAGGAAACCCTCAATGATATGTTGCATAGCAGTGTCTCTTTTCTCTGTTTTAATTACGGTATGACAAAGATCACAGTATGTAGTGTATCACCGACGGGTCGAATAGGAATTTTTATTGATAAACGGCTATTTAGTGAGCACCCGGCCCTCGCCGCCGGGTATGTTATCCGCGGTGGCCGCGGTTATACCGTATAGATGCGGATGTCGTGCTCGCGAAACGCGGCGCTATACTCGCGGCTGACGTTCTCTTCCACCACCAGCACATCGATAGCGCCGCTTTCAACCACCACAAAGCGGGCTACCGCCGGGATCTTGTCAGACGTCAGGCCGACGATAATTTCGCTACACTGCCCGATTACCGCTTTCTTAAATTCGCAGTCCGCGTAGTCAAATCCCGTCAGGCCGGACTCCGGCGCCATCGCGCAGCCGCCGATAAACCCCTGGTCAAACAGAATGCCCCGCAGCTGCGCCACCGCCGAGGCGCCGACGCATCCCCCGGACGCCCGCTGTATCTGCCCGCCGAGGATCACCACGTCATAGAGCGGCTTTTTTAGCAATACGGCGGCAATTTCCGGCGAGTTGGTGACCACCGTCAGCGCCAGCTCGGCGGGGAGGGCCTCGGCCATCGCCAGGTTGGTGGTTCCGGTATCGATGAAAATACAGCCGCCGGGCTTCACCAGCCTTGCGCATTGCTGCGCGATCCTGAGCTTTGTTGCCGCATTCTTATCTTTGCGTTCGCTATAGTCTCCGGCCTCCGGCAGATTCATCACCGCGCCGCCGTAGACCTTTTTGCAAAACCCACCTTTGCTAAGCTCATGTAAATCACGGCGAATTGTATGCTCTGAGACCTTCAGTCTGGTCGCCAGTTCGGCGCATACCACCCTGCCGTTCTCCTGCAGAATCTGGCAAATAAGCGCTTGTCGCTGTTGAGGGAATGCCGCACAATCGAGCACATTAAATCCTTAAATTAATATCATCGAGCATTAGTGAGCATGATCATGCATCAGCTCTCCCTCTGTCAACACGCCGCCAGGAGATATTCACGATGAAAGTAGCCCACATCGCCCTGTGGACCCGTCAGCTTGAGCAGCAGGCCCGCTTCTGGGTCGACTTCTTTGCCGGCGAGATTAACGATAAGTACTGCAGCCAGACTAATCCCGGCTTTGCCTCCTATTTTGTGAAGATCGGCGACAATATTGCCATTGAGCTGATGACCAAACCGGGGCTCAGCCAGGGGACGCCGGATAATAACCACACCGGCTGGGTGCATCTGGCCATTGCGGTAGGTGGAGCAGAAAACGTTGATTCACTGGCGCAGCGCGCCGACGCGCAGGGTATTCTGGTCTCGCCGCCGCGCACCACCGGCGACGGCTACTATGAGGCGGTGATAAAAGATCCCGACGGAAACCTGATTGAAATCGTCGCATAGCGAACGGCAGAGGCGGGTCGGAAAAGCGCCGTAGCGGCCAATTCCGCCCGACCTCCCGGCGGGGTTAAGGCGTTACAGACCGATCGGCTGATAGCCCTGCCACTGCGGTTTATCCGCAACGCCCGGGGCGTTAGGGACCAGATGCACGTACCACTCGCCAATCTGCTCCAGCAGCAGGCAGTCATCAACCTCTTTGAGATTATCTTTATGCTGCTGATCCACGCCCCGCAGCAGCTTTTGCAGCGCCTTCTCTTTCGCTTCCCGCGCGTCCCGCGCCGCGAAAAGGTCAAACTCGTGCAGCTCAGCCAGCGTATCCGGCCGATAGCCTCCGGCGTTAACGAAGAACAGCCTGACCTCGGCCGCCGCGGGCTGCTTCGCTAATACCACGTCGTAGCCGTCGGCCCAGGTAATTTGGCTGTAGCCGTCGATATGAATTTTATCGGCATCGCCGAACCACGCCTCGCGCAGCGCGGGCCAGGCGTCCTCGGGCTTTTCCGCCACCGCAAACTGAATATCGTGCACTTCAATATTCGATTTTCCCGCATTGCCGCCAACGTAGAACATAAATAGCTTCACTTCAGATCCCCTGCATCGTTATTTTCGCTATATATCAGACTACACAACGAGGTCTTCGGCAAGCCGGCTGTCGCAAATGCGGCAGCCCGGGTTCAGCGCAGCCGCATTTGCAGCATCTCTCCTCGCGTAAGAAAAATTTAACCATCTGATTTTAAACAAATTAAAAAACCAACTTTCTGGCACATCCTTTGCTAAGTGATTATATAACTAGTTGGAATTATAGATTATTTAGTTATCTATTTTTTGCATATATCACTTCGTTAATCAGGATGGAATCAGCATGCCAGAAAGCACACAGCCGGTTAGTTACACGCGTTACGCACCGCAAGCGCACGTCATCAGCAGCGATGAAGAAGCGGTGGCCATCGCCCATGAGATAGCGCTGGTGCTGCGGCCCGGCGCCGCCGAGCGCGACCGCAGCGGCATTGTGCCCCCCGAGATCGTCGATGCCTTTTCCAACAGCGGGCTGTGGGGCATTACGGTACCGCGTCGCTGGGGCGGAGCCGAAGTCTCTGCCGCCACGCTGGCGGAAGTTATCGCCATTATCTCCGCCGCCGACCCGTCGCTGTGGCAAATTCCGCAGAACCACTACTGCCTGCTGGAGGATATTCGCCTGCAGGGCAGCGACGAGCAGCGCGCCTTCTTTTTTAACCTCGTCCTGCAGGGGCACCGCTTTGCCAACGCCCTCTCGGAAACCGGGGGCAAAACGGTTCTCGATATCCGCACCCGGCTTGAGGCCCGCGCGGAGGGTCTGTATATCAACGGCCGCAAAGGCTACTGCACCGGCTCGCTCTACGCCCACTGGATCGGCATTTTGGCATTAGATGCCGACGACAACGCGCAGCTGGCGTTTGTCCCTCGCGACAGCGCGGGGCTGACCGTGGTCGACGACTGGGCCTGCCTCGGCCAGCGCAACACCGCCAGCGGGACGGTACTGGCCGAGGATCTGGCGGTCCAGCCGTTCCATCTGTTTCCAACGTGGCAATCCTACGCCATCCCAACCCTCGCCGGCCCCTTCGCGCAGCTCACCACCGCCGCCATCGATGCCGGCATCGCCCGGGCGGCCCTCAACGACACGGTGGCCTTCGTGCGCGAATTCTCCCGGCCGTGGATTGACGCCGGAGTAGATCGCGCCGGCGACGACCCGCTCACCATCTACCATATCGGGCAGATCGACAGCCGGCTGGCCGCCGCCGAGGCGCTGCTGGAACGGGCGGGGAAAACCCTCGACCGCTACCGCGATGCGCTGAACGAGGAGAACGTGGCGCTGGCTTCGGTTGCCGTCGCCCGCGCGAAGGTCTTTACCACCGAAGTGGCGCTGGAGGCCGCCAGCCGCCTGTTTGAGCTCAGCGGCACCCGCGCCGCCGCCAGCAGTAATAATCTCGACCGCCACTGGCGCAACGCCCGGATTCATACCCTCCACGACCCGGTACGCTGGAAATACCAGCCTGCTGGGCAACTGGGTGCTGAACGGCGTTCGCCCGCAGCGCCACGACTGGAACTGAGGTGGCGACGGTGCTGGAATTTTTCGCCGAAATCGACTGGAGCGACGTGGCGCAGGCCGCTATCGATACCCTGACGATGCTGGGCTGGTCACTGGGCTTTACCGTCCTGATTGGCCTGCCGCTGGGGATCGTTCTCTACCTGACCGGCCAGCCCCGGCTGCTGCACGCCCCGCGGCTTTATCGCCTGCTGTCGCTGGCCGTCAACGTGCTGCGCTCGCTGCCGTTTATCATTTTGCTGATCGTGATGATCCCGGTCACCACTTTCATCACCGGCACCTCGTTGGGGGTGCAGGGCACCATTCCGCCGCTGGTGGTCGGCTGTGCGCCCTTCTTCGCCCGGCTGGTCGAAACGGCGCTGCGCGAAGTGGATCACGGGCTAGTGGAGGCCAACTGGTCGATGGGCGGCAATACCCGGCAGCTGATCTGGCACACCCTGCTGCCCGAGTCGCGCTCGGGGCTGGTGGCCGCCGTTACCGTCACCGCCATTTTGCTGGTGGACTACACCTCGATGGCGGGGGTAATTGGCGGAGGCGGCCTCGGCGACCTGGCGATCAGCTTCGGCTATCAGCGCTTTCAGACCGACGTCATGGTGGTCACCGTGCTGCTGCTGATTGCCCTGGTGCAGATATTACAAATGAGCGGCGACCGCCTCGTGCGGTCGATAAGCCGTAAATAAAGGATGCCCGCCCTCTTCCCGCTGCCACAGCCGGTTGACGGGCCTCCGTCGCGCAAAAATTAAAGGAAAAGATGATGAAAAAAACGCTTATCGCCGCCGGGCTGCTGGCAATGTTCTCTTTCTCGGCCGCCGCCAACGAAACGCTGACCGTCGGCGCCACGCCGGTGCCGCACGCCGAGATCCTCGAATTCGTCAAACCGGCGCTGGCGAAAGAAGGGGTCGATTTAAAAATCAAAGTCTTCAACGACTTTATTCAGCCCAACCAGCAGCTGGCGGAAAAAAACCTCGACGCCAACTACTACCAGTACCGGCCGTTCCTCGATAACTACAATCAGACCCGGCACACCAATCTGCTGCCGGTGGTGGGCGTCCATATCGAACCGTTTGGCGCCTACTCCAGCAAATACAAATCCATTAAAGAGGTGCCGGACGGCGCCACCATCGCCATCCCCAACGATCCGGTCAATACCGGCCGTGCGCTGGTGATGCTCAGCAACGCGGGGCTCATCACCCTGAAAAATCCGCAGGACCCACAGTCGGCCACCCGGGATATCGTCAGCAATCCGCACCGCTTCAAAATTCGCGAGCTGGAGGGGGCGATGCTGGCGCGGGCGGTGAATCAGGTCGACCTGGCGTTTATCTTTGCCAACTATGCGCTGGAGGCCGGAATTGATACCGACAAAGCGCTGCTGGTGGAAAAAGGCAGCGATCTGTACGTCGAGTACCTGGTGGCCCGCCCCGACAACATCAACGATCCGGGGATCCAGAAGCTGGCGAAAGCCCTGCACTCCGAGGCGGTACGCAATTTCATCCTGACCCGCTATAAGGGCAAAATTGTGCCCGGTTTCTGACCGCTGAAATCAACCCGGCAGCGCCACCGCTGCCGCTATTTGCTGGCTAACGGAGGAGATCACCGTGACCAATGCGCTCACCGCAGTACCGCATATTGAGTTAATCCACATCGGCAAAGCCTATCCCAACGGCGTTCGGGCGCTGCAGGATATCAACCTGACTATCCATCAGGGCGAAATTTTCGGCATTATCGGGCGCAGCGGCGCCGGGAAATCCACTCTGCTGCGCCTGTTTAACCGCCTGGAAAGCGCCGACAGCGGCGAAATCATTATTCACGGCGAGCCGACCCGGCGCTATTTACCCGCCCAGCTGCGGGATCTGCGCCGCCGGGTGGCGATGATCTTTCAGCATTTCAATCTGATGTCGACGAAGACGGTGGCGCAGAACGTCGAACTGCCGCTCAAAATGGCCGGCGTTCCCCGGAATGAAAGGCGGCGGCGGGTCGATGAGATGCTTGAGCTGGTGGGCCTCAGCGCCCTGCGCGACAGCTGGCCGGCCAGGCTCTCCGGCGGGCAGAAACAGCGTACCGGTATTGCCCGCGCGCTGGTCACCCAGCCGGAGATCCTGCTGTGCGATGAGGCCACCTCGGCGCTCGACCCGGAGAATACCTACGCCGTGCTGGCGCTGCTCAAAGAGATAAACCAGCGCCTCGGCCTGACCATTATCCTTATTACCCACGAGATGGACGTGATTCGTACGCTGTGCGATCGGGTGGCGGTGCTCGAGCAGGGAAAAATTATTGAACAGGGCGAGGTATGGCAGATTTTTGGCAACCCACAGCACGAGGTAACCCGCAGCATGACCGGAACGCTGCACCACGCGCGTCCCGGCGAGCCGGAGGCGCCGGCCGCCGGTCGCCAGGTGGTGACGCTCCATTTTGACGGCAGCAGGGGACGGGAGCCCAATTTACAGCATATCGCCGGCCTGCTCGGGGCCGAGGCCAGCCTGCTCTCCAGCAGCTGTGAACATATTCAGGGACGGACGATCGGCCAGATTCGGGTGCGCCTGGCGCAGCCGCTGGAGCCCGGCGCGCTGCGCCAGCACGGCTGGGTGGCGGACCGCTTCACCCTCGGCACGGAGGAAATGGTGGAAACCACTGCTCCTTAGCACAAATCCGGCATTTTAATTCTGCATTATTGCTAATTCTAATTCGCTATAAACCATAGCTTTTCGTTGTTAGACAGCCGGAGGTGCGGCTCTTATCTTGCGTCATGAATTGTAAATTTCAGCGCAATCATTTGATGAGGGAGCACTTTTGTCCAGATTACTGCCCGGATTAAAAACCAAACATTCGCGATTCTCGCTAGCTCTGAAAATCGCGCTCATTGGCGGCACGGTGGCATTTTCTTCTGTCGCCAGCGCGGATGATATTTTACAGGAAGGGATCACCCCGGCCACCGATGTCAGCCAGATCCCGGCCTACGCCAAACTGCGTAAAGACACCGTGGTCGCCGGCATCTCCGAGCCGCAGGGCATCTTTAACCCCTACTTCTTCGTTAACGGCTGGGACGAAAACGTCACCAACGTCATCTTTTCGCGGCTAATTGACTGGGACAGCCACGGTAATCTGGTGCCGGGGCTGGCCGAAAGCTGGAGCGTCAGCGCCGATAACAAGGTTTACACCATCAAGCTGCGTCCCAATCTGACCTTCAGCGACGGCTCGCCGCTCACCGCCGAAGACGTGGCCTTTACGCTGACCGTGCTGCTGGACCCTAAATACGACGGCGATACCGACATCACGCTCGCCAATATTGCCGGCGGCGCTGAATACAAGACCGGTACGGCAGACAGCGTAAGCGGCCTGAAGGTGATCGACCCGCTGACCCTGCAGGTGACCACCAGCGAACCGGGCGCCACCACGCTTGCCAAAATCGGCGGTCCGGTGCTCTCCAAAGCTTATTACGGCAAGGGATATCAGCGCGGCCAGCTCGACTATCTGCGTACGCTGCACGGCAAACCGCTGGGCAACGGCCCCTACGTCTACGACAAATATCTCCCGGGCCAGGAGATCCGCTTCCACGCCAACAGCCATTACTATCGCGGTACGCCGCCGACGCCGCGCTTTATCTACCGCGTCACCAATCCGTCCACCAACTTCCAGCTGTTCCAGACCGGCGAGACCGATTACGACGCCTTTACCTCGCGTCCGGACGATATCGAACAGCTGAAAATGCTCGGCTTCGCCAACATCAACCTCTACGGCTCCAGCGACTACAGCCAGGTTGAATTCAACGTTCGCCGCCCGGCGCTGCAGGATGTCAAAGTGCGCCAGGCGCTGATTTACGGCCTCGACCGGCAGAAGCTGATTGACGTGGTGTATCAGGGCTACGGCAAGGTGGCCATTGAGCCCATCGCCCCCATCTCCTGGGCCTACAACGCTGAGGGCGTCAATCCCTATAAGTACGATCCAGCCCAGGCGAAGAAGCTGCTGGATGAGGCAGGCTGGAAGCCCGGTCCCGATGGCATCCGGGTGAAAGACGGCAAGCGCCTGGAGCTCACGCTGCTGGTCAGCAAGAAGGTGCTGAACGATGCGCTGATTCCCATCGCCAAAGAGAACTGGCAGCAGATTGGCGTCCTGCTGAAGCCGCAGGTGGTGGACTTCAACGCCCTGATGGCCCAGCGCAAATCGGGTAACTACGATCTGGCCTCCTTCAGCACCAGCACGCTGAACGATCCGCACGATGGAGTATGGGACTTCTACAGCAGCGAGGCGAAAGAGTCCGGCTATCACAATCCGCAGGTCGATAAGCTGATTAACGCAGGTAACGCAGTGCTCGATGTGAATCAGCGCAAACCGATCTACCACCAGCTGTACAAAGTGCTGGCGGAAGACCCGCCGGTTATCTTCCTCGGCTACCGCGAGATCCTCTCCGCCAGCAGCGCCAGGGTCAGCGGCTTTAAGCCGGATATCTACAACGGTCTGACCGGCAGCCTGCCGGACGTGAAAATCGCCAGGTAAATATCGCCGCCGCCGGGGGTTCCCGGCGGTGAACGTGAGAATGTTATGAGAAATTTTATCCTCAGACGGCTGCTGCAAACCCTGCCGATGCTGCTGCTGGCCTCCTTAATCATTTTTATGCTGTTCGCGAAAACCCCGGGCGACTTTATCGACGGTAATATCACCCTTACCGCCGCCCGCGCCGCCGAGCTGAAGGCCATCTACGGCCTCGACCAGCCGCTGTTCACTCGCTATCTGCACTGGCTCGGCCAGCTGCTGCGCGGCGATCTGGGCTTCTCGCTGCAGTACCAGATCCCGGTCAGCCGGCTGCTAAATCAGTACGTCTGGAACTCCTTTCTGCTGGCCAGCGTCGCGCTGGTCTTTTACTGGGGCATTGGCCTGACGGTGGGGATTGTTTCCGCCATGAAGCCCAACTCGCTGTTTGACCACCTGGTCAGCATCGCCGTCTTCGCCGCTATGTCCTTCCCGACCTTTTTCCTCTGCCTGCTGCTGATTAAGTGGTTCGCCGTCGATCTGCACTGGCTGCCGCCGGGCGGCATGACCAACACCGGCAGCGATGAGCGCGGCTGGGCCTATATCCTGCAGGTGGCGGCGCATCTGGCGCTGCCGGTGCTGGCGCTGGTGATGCTGCAGGCCGGCAGCCTGACGCGCTATTTTCGCGCCAGCATGCTTGAGGTGGTGAAAATGGACTTTATCCGCACCGCCCGCGCCAAGGGGCTGAGCGAACGCACGGTCATCTTCAGGCACGCGCTGCGCAACGCCCTGCTGCCGATTATCACCCTGCTCGGCTTTGAGCTGCCGGGGCTGTTTTCCGGCGCCATCATCACCGAAAAGGTCTTCAACTGGCCGGGGGCGGGCCATATTCATATCGACTCGCTGGCCGCCCGCGACTACCCGGTACTGATGGGCTTTACCCTGTTTCTGGCGGTGCTGACGATCCTCGGCAACCTGATTGCCGACGTGCTGTACGCGTGGGCCGACCCGCGAATTCGAGTGAGGTCCTGATGCTCAGCTCCCTGTTTTCAACCAACCGCCGCCTGCGTAAAGCGGCGATCCCGACGCTGGCGCAGATCGCGCCATCACCCTGGCGCCTGGCCTGGCAAGCGCTGCGGCGCAACCGGCTGGCGATGCTGTGTCTACTCATCCTGCTGCTGATGGCGGCGTGGTGCGCGCTGGGCCCCATCTGGTCGCCGTGGAAGGATGACGCCACCGACGTGCTGATGATCAACAAGCCCCCCGGCGCCGAGCACTGGCTGGGAACCGATTTTCTCGGCCGCGACGTCTATACCCGACTGCTGTTGGCCGGACGGATCTCGCTGATTATCGGCCTCCTGACCATGCTGCTGTCGGTCACCCTCGGCTATCTGCTCGGCGCGGTCTCCGGCTATGCCGGCGGCCTGACCGACCGGCTGATCATGCGCCTGGCGGACCTGGTGATGACCATTCCCGGCCTGCCGCTGCTGATTGTCGCCGGGGCGATGCTCTCGGAGCTCGATTTCTCCCCGGAGTCGCGGATCTACATGGTGGTGATTATGCTGAGCCTGCTGGAGTGGCCGAAGCTGGCGCGGCTGGTGCGCGGCCAGTGCCTGTCGCTGCGCGAGCGCGACTTTATGCTGGCCACCCGGGTGCTGGGCCTGTCGGCGCGCCGCCGCCTGTTTGGTCATCTGCTGCCGAATACCATTCCGATTCTGGTGGTGATGGCGACGATGGCGGTCGCCAACGCCATTCTGAGCGAGTCGGCCCTCAGCTATCTCGGCCTCGGCGTGGTGCCTCCCACCCCGTCGTGGGGCAATATGATGGACGCCGCCAACAGCCTGATCGACTTCCAGCGCCGCCCGTGGCTGTGGATGCCGCCGGGACTGGCCATTTTTATCACCGTGATCGCCATCAACGTGCTGGGCGACGGCCTGCGCGATGCGATGGATCCCAAAATGAAGCAGAGGCTGAAATGAGCGCGCCGCTAATCACCTTTAACCAGCTTTCGGTCTCCTTTGCCGGCGAAAAAAACCGCGTGCGGGCGGTGCAGGAGGTCTCTTTCGCCATTCATGCCGAACAGACCGTCGGCGTGGTCGGCGAGTCCGGCTGCGGCAAAAGCGTCACCGCCATGTCGCTGATGGGCCTGCTGCCGCCCCAGGCGGCGCGCATCGACGGCGGAGAGATTCTGTTTAACGGCGAGGATCTGCTGCGCCTGAAGGCGGCGAAAATGGCCGATCTGCGCGGCAACCGGCTGGCGATGATTTTCCAGGAGCCGATGAGCGCGCTCAATCCGGTATTCACCATCGGCGAGCAGCTGTGCGAACCGCTGATCCGCCATCGCGGTGAATCGGCCAGGGCCGCCTGGCAGCACGCCACGCGGCTCATTAGCGACGTCGGCCTGGCGCGGGCCGAGAGCCTGATGGAGAGCTACCCGCACCAGCTCTCCGGCGGGATGCTGCAGCGCATCATGATCGCGATGGCCCTGAGCTGCGAACCGCAGCTGCTGATCGCCGACGAGCCCACCACCGCCCTGGACGTCACCGTGCAGGCGCAGATCCTCCAGCTGCTGCGCGAGCGCTCCCGGGCCAGCCGGATGGCGATGATGCTGATCACCCACGACCTCGGCGTGATTGCACAAATGGCGGAGCGGGTGGTGGTGATGTACGCCGGCCGGGTCGTTGAGCAGGGTCCGACGGCCGAGGTATTGCGCCATCCGCAGCACCCCTATACCCGAGGGCTGATTGCCTCCCGCCCGGTGCCCGGCGAGCGCCGTCGCCGCCTCTACTCGATCCCCGGCCAGGTGCCGGATCTGGCCGCCCTGCCGCCCTACTGCGCCTTTGCCGACCGCTGCGCGCGCGCCAGCGAACGCTGCCGCCAGGGGATCCCGCCGCTGGCGGGCGACGCCCGGCAGGCCGCCTGTTTTCATCGCGAGTTAGCGGAGATTGTGACATGAGCAGTGAATACGTTATTGAAGTCGAAGGACTTAAAAAACACTTCCCGCTGCGCAACGGGCTGTTCGGCCAGCAAACCGGAGAGTCTGCGGGCGGTGGACGGTGTGAGCTTTAAGATCCGACCGGGGACCATTTTCGGCCTGGTGGGGGAGTCCGGCAGCGGTAAAACCACCGTCGGACGCACCCTGCTCGGGCTGTATGAGAAAACCGCGGGCAGCGTCAGGTATCGCGGCCGCGAGCTCAGCGCGCTCTCCCCGCGCGAGATGCGGGCGCTGCGGCCGAAAATCCAGCTGGTGTTCCAGGATCCCTACAGTTCGCTGAACCCGCGAATTCGCATTGGCGACACCATCGGCGAGGCGATGCTGGAGCACGGGCTGTGCACCAAGGCGGAACTGTATGACCGGACCCTCGCGGTCATGCAGATCTGCGGCCTCGCGCCGCAGCATTACAACCGTTTTCCGCACGAATTTTCCGGCGGCCAGCGCCAGCGCATCGGCATCGCGCGGGCGCTGATCCTTAACCCGGACTTCATTATTGCCGACGAGCCGATTTCTGCGCTGGACGTCTCCATCCAGGCGCAGATCATTAACCTCTTTTCCGACCTGCGCGACGATCTGGGGGTCACGTTCCTGTTTATCTCCCACGACCTTGGGGTGGTGGAGCATCTGTGCGATGACGTGGCGGTGATGTATCTCGGACAGCTGGTGGAAACCGCAAGCCGCGACGCGCTGTTTGCCCGGCCGCTGCATCCCTATACCCGGGCGCTGCTGGCAGCGGTCCCCACCTTAGACCCGCTCCGCGAACCGGCGGTCGTGGTGCAGGGCGAGATCCCGGACCCGTCAAACCCGCCGCCCGGCTGCCGCTTCTCCTCCCGCTGCCCGCAGGCCAGCGAACGCTGCCGCCGGGAAGTTCCCGCTCTGCGGGAGGTCGCCGCGGACCATCACGTCGCCTGCCACGCCGTTTAGTTCCTCACCCTGCCCGGCTGCGGGCGAAAAAAAACCTGTCGCTGAACCAGCGGCAGGTTTTTCGCCAGCGACGAGCGCATCCCGCGGAAGCCCGGGGCGCTACGTACTTTTTATCCGTTTTCGGCGACCTGCCGGCCAACAGCCCCCTGTTGACCGGCAAGCCCGCCGCAGCAGATTAACCGGCGCTAAGACGCCCGCCAAGCTGCCGCATTGAGGCCGCAAGCTCATGCTGCACCAGCTCTTTCAAACTTTCACGTTTAATAAACTGGCTGCGATGTTTGCTTTTGACCTCTTCAAGGCTTTTCTTTATTTCCTGCGACGGCAGTTTATACCAACCGCGACGCTGCGGCTCACCGCCCACTTCCAGCCACAGCGCCGCATAATTAGTCATCACTTTCTCGCTTTTAACGTGGAAATTACCGTCAACCGCATAGATCTCTTTAATACTACAGTGCTGTAAAAAAGCGTACAGCAGGGTGATAATTAAATTTTTAGGGCGGATCCCATAAAGCTCCTTAGTCAATACTTTAATTTCATCATTGGTCGCATCTTTACCGCCCTGAATTCCGCCAATATAAGCGCGGCCGTCGGCGGTACAGGAAAAACAGAGACTGTAGATGCGTCTATTATCGAGAAGCATTAAGAGCATCAGTTCCCCCTCCTCCTGAAACGGCGATGCCAGCAGCTTAACATCAATGCGAGTACCATTTTTCAGCGGCACGGCGGCGACCGTCAGGCCAAACTCTTTGACGTTATACAGCTGCGGCATGATCGCTTCAGGAAACGTTTTTTCCATAAAAATCAACGAACCGTAGGCGATATCGAGTTTGCTTTTCTTCGACAATGTTTTATTTAAATAGGCTTTGAAGGGTTTATCCTGAAAGCTGACCAGCCCCTCCGTGGTACCGGTTAATCTGGCGCAAACGTATTTATCACACAGCGCCCGATATTGCCTATATTTGCCTCCGGTCAGCGGTATTTCTCTGCATCGACGTAACACCTTCTTATATTTGAGTTTAAAATTGCAAATGAGTTTATTATTTTTCGCCACTCTTTGATGGCGACTGCTGCGGTTAGAGCCATCGATCAAGATCCATAAAATCAACCATAATCGCGGCAATAATATCATAAATCATGCAAGTCAACGCTTAGTTGACCGTTCGTTGACATTCCATTTAATAAATAGTCAGACAATCATTCTATCTGCCTTGAAATTAAATTAATCTGCCCTGTCAACTCTCATTATTCGCAGTCGGCTTAATTATTCATCGCCCACCGGACGATTAAAAGACGCGGGTTACCGCTACGTGCTATCAACGACGGCGTGGGGTGTCCCCTCGCCGGTTTTGCCCTATAATCTGGCTACGGTCAAAACTGAACTTAAGTGGGTAACTCATGGAAATCGATCTCGACAACCTGGTTTTTAGCGGCCTGGAAGAGGCGCAGGAGCGTAACGCTGAACGCCTTGAAGACGCTGATAAAAAAGCCCAGGCGATCGTTGCCGATGATGACTGCGGCGACGCCTGCAAAATCTGACGACTGAACCGGCCGGCGAGGCCGGTTTTTTTATGCTTTTCGCCGCGCCGAAAAGCAACGCCCTGCCGGTATGAGGGAGCCGCATAAAAACCAGCAAGACAGCGTGCTGATGTTTCGATAGGCCCGCGTCAGATACGAAAAACCCCGCGTAATTTCTCACTATTGGCCCGGAACCCGTGATTTATCCCTTTCTTTCAGGCGCTTATTTTCCCGCGGCGAAATCATTGCGAGCTATTGCCAGCAGAATGATGTATGGTTGCGGGCCATTAGATCAGGAAAAAATTATATGTCAGATCGAAAAGACTCGAAAACCCGCCGTAATTATCTTGTAAAGTGCGCCTGCCCTAACTGCTCCCAGGAATCAGAACATAGTTTTAGCCGAGTACAAAAAGGCGCCCAGCTCGATCTGCCCTTACTGCCATAAACTCTTCCAGTCATCACCCAGAAACGCCGCCTGAGCCTAAATGCCCGACGCTGATTGTCTCTTGCCCACAGCAGAATAACCGGGGCGATGGCCGCGTAAAAAAATAGTCACCGGCGGATCCTGTTCGTTTTCGGGCGCAGACGGCCTCGCCGCGCCCGGTGTTATACCGCCGACTCAGGGCGTCGGGAAAATCCACAGATCGTCGGCGGGGAGCGTAATATGGCAATGCTCCGCGTCACGCAGCGCCGAGCCGTAGACGCGAATGGCAAAGTCATCTCCGCGGGTGCGGAAGAGATATTCCCAACGATCGCCCAGATACATGCTGGTCAGCAGCGGCAGCTCAAGCGTGTTGTCTTCCGGGGATGAGCCGAAACGCAGGCGCTCAACGCGGATCACCGCCGTTGCCTCCTCGCCGACGCGAAGCCCCTCTCCCGCCATGCCCCACAGCGCCCAGCTGGCGCCCTCGATGCGCGCCCGGCCGTTGTCGAGGGCCGCGATCCTGCCGCGCAGGCGGTTATTGCTGCCCATAAACTCGGCGGCAAACAGCGTCGTCGGATTGCCGTACATCTCCTGGGGCGAGCCCTGCTGCTCTATCACCCCGTTGTTCAGCAGCAGGATGCGGTCGGAAATCGCCATCGCCTCATTCTGGTCGTGGGTGACCATCAGCGCCGAGAGCCCGAGTTTGATAATCAGCTCGCGCAGGAAGACCCTCGCCTCTTCGCGCAGCTTGGCGTCGAGGTTCGATAGCGGTTCATCAAGCAGGATAACCGGCGGGTTGTAGACCAGCGCCCGGCCGATCGCCACGCGCTGCTGCTGTCCGCCGGAAAGCTGATGGGGATGGCGGCCGCCGAGATGACCCAGGCCGAGCTGGTCGAGCACCGCCTGCACCCGCTGGGCGATTTCACCGCTGGCGACCTTGCGCAGCTTGAGCGGATAGGCGACGTTTTCAAATACGCTCTTATGCGGCCACAGCGCGTAGGACTGGAACACCAGCCCCAGATTGCGCTCCTCGGCGGGGATTTCGCTGCGCGGATTGCCGTCGTAGACCGCGGTTTTGCCAATGGTAATCCGCCCGGAGGTGGGCTTCTCCAGCCCGGCGACAGCGCGCAGCAGGGTCGTTTTCCCGCTGCCGGAGGGCCCGAGCAGGGAGACCACTTCCCCCCGCCTGATGCTCCATCGATACCCCTTTCAGAACCGGGTTGTCGCCATAGGTGAGATGCAGGTTTTCTACGGATAGCTCAATCATGTAATTTCACTCCAAAGCGCAGGGCGATACCCAGCCCGACGACCACCAGCAGGATATTGATAAACGAGAGCGCGGCGACGATATCAATCGCTCCCGCCGCCCATAGCGAGACCAGCATCGAGCCGATCGTTTCCGTTCCCGGCGAAAGCAGGTACACCCCGGTGGAATATTCGCGCTCGAAGATCAGGAACATCAGCAGCCACGAGCCGATCAGACCGTAGCGCGACAGCGGAACCGTGACGTGGCGGGTCACCTGCCCGCGGGAGGCGCCGGTGCTGCGGGCCGCCTCCTCAAGCTCCGGCGCCACCTGCAGCAGCGTCGAGGAGATCAGGCGCAGCCCGTAGGCCATCCACACCACGGTATAGGCCAGCCAGACGCTGAAAATAGTGTTACGCAGCGCCCGCAGCTGCACGATAAGGTGTTCGCGCAGCCAGTCGGCCACCGGCAGCGCCGAGAGCCAGCCGTTTTTCAGCGACTGATCGAGCCACATCGGCAGGAACAGAAACACCCACAGAAACGCCAGCCCCGCCAGCAGCCCCGGCACCGCGCGCGGCACCAGCACGCTGTAGTCAAGGAAGCGCGTCACGTTGTCCGGCTTGCGGTGCATGGCGATCCCGACAAACAGATAGCACACGACCGCCAGCGCGCCGCCAAAAATGCCGATCGCCATCGAGTTGACGATCGCCCGCAGCAGGTTCGGCTGCTGCCAGATATTGCGGAAGGTCGCCAGCGACAGCTCGTCCCACAGCGACACGCCGACGCCCCAGTTGGAAATAAACGCCCGCATCGCCACGCCGAGCAGCGGGACGCCGATGGTCACCGTCAGCCACAGCACCACCACTACGCCGGCAACCCAGCGCCACTTGCCGAGCGGCAGCGCCCGCGCCTGGGAGGCTTTCCCCTTCATGGTGACAAAGCGATTGGCGGTGCGCATCAGCCGCCGCTGCAGCATCACCAGCGGAATGGTGATGCAAATGAGCACCACCGCTACCGCCGCCATCAGGTGGTAAGAGGGAGTACCAAGTTTATTGGTCAGCTTATAGAGATAGGTCGCCAGCACCATATTGCCTTCGGGGTCGCCGAGCACCAGCATCAGGCCGAACACTTCCAGCCCGAGGAAAAACAGAAGCACGCAGGCGTAGAGGATCGAGGGGCGCACCATCGGCAGGCTGACGGCGGTCATAACCTGCAGCGGCGAAGCACCTACCGTCCGGGCCGCCTCCTCGACGTCGGAGCCGACGCTGCGCAGAGCGGACGAGATATAGAGATAGGCGTGCGGGACGTGGGTTAGCCCGGCGATCGCCACGATGCTGAACATCGAGTAGATGTTCCAGGGCACAAAGCCCAGCAGCCGCTCGGCCCACTGCGAGAAGAAGCCAACCGGCCCCGCCGCCACCACGTAGCCAAAGGCCAGCACCATCGGCGAGACGAAAATAGGCACCAGGATCAGCGGTTCAATAAAGCGCCGACCGGGCAAATCGGTGCGGACCATTAAAAACGCGAGGATCCCGCCGAGCGGGATCGCGATCGCCACCAGGCCGAATGCCAGAATAAAGCCGGACTTTAGCGCCAGATAAAAATCAGGATCGGTAAAGATAAATTCGAAGGCTTCGAAGCTGAACGCTTTCGTGCGCGCAAAAAAAGGCGCCGAGAGAAAGCTCTGCACCACAATAAATAGCAGCGGGACATAGATAGCTAATGCCGCAATCAGCACCACAATACCGCGCGGCAGCCCCTGCCATTTTCGGCGTAATAGGTTCATATGCGATCCCTTTGCTCAGGCGTTAACACAGCCTGCCGGGTATTAACGGGCGCGGCATCGAAAGACGTCGCGCCGCGGGAGAATTATTTTGCCGCCGCGTCACGCCACTGTTTGATAAATTCCAGACGCTTTTTCGGTTCCAGATATTCCAGCAGGGTTTCATCCACCGGAATCGGCTTCAGCGCGTTGCCCAGCATTTTGGTCATGCCGTCGATATCATTTTTGCCTTCGATATCGTTACGAATAGAGGGAATATCGGCCTGGCTGGCGAGAATGCTTTGCCCTTTCTCTGACAGCACGTAGTCGAACCACAGCTTAGCGGCATTTGGATGCCCGGCGTCGGCGGTAATAAACGAGACGCGGGAAAGAACCAGCACGTAGTCTTTGGGATAGGCGATGCCGAGGGAGGGATCGGTTTTGGCGCGCGCTTCGGCGTAAGAGCCGAGGATATTAAAGCCAATCAGGTTTTCACCCGAGGAGACGCGCTCCATCATGGTCCCGGTCGAGGATTGCACGGTCAGGCCGCCTTTCGCCATTCCCGCCAGGTTGCTGAAATAGCTGGCGTCGGCCTTGCTGTCCTGTACCGCCAGCATAAAGCCGAGGCCCGATTTTTCGATATCATAGGTGGTGACCTTGCCTTTAAATTTGTCGGTCTGGCCGGCAATCAGCTTCGCCAGCGCGGTGTGGGAATCCGGCACGTCGCCCTGCGGGATCAGCCGTTTATTGTAGATAAAGACCACCGGCTCATAGGTGGTGCCGTAGGCTTTCTGCTGCCAGACCGCCCATTTTGGCAGCTTGTCCAGCTCGGGCGAGGCGTACTCTTCGGCATAATCGGTGGCGAGCTTCAGCGCCGTATCCATCGATGAGCTCCAGACCACGTCCCCGCTGCCGCCGCCCGCCGCCTGCTCGCTGATATAGCGGTTATACAGCTCGGTGCTGTTCATATCGTTATATTCAACTTTAATACCGGGGTACTGCGCCTCAAACCCTTTAATTAATGGGCCTGCCGCTTTGGTATCCGTCGTTGAATAGATGACAACTTTGCCCTCTTTTTTTCCGCCATCCACCACTTTCTGATATTCAGCCGGGTAGCCCGCCGGTAGCTCCGCCAAAACGGAGCCGGAGAAGACTGCCGTCAGTGAAACCACTAAACCACCAATTTTCTTATACATAAAACCAACCCCTGGGCATCATTTATTAAACACAAATTTAACATATAGCGAGGGGTTCGCCGCTTGCAACGCCGGGGACGGTTTTTTTCTGGCTTTTGTGATGCTGGCGGAGTTTAACTCTTATTTAGCGCGGCGCCGGCGGATAAGACGCCTGTCGGCAGAATAGCCGCCAGCTCCGGTGAAGTTGAAATATGCAGAAAAGATTCAGCCGAAGTTTTAGCGCCGGGCGATCGTCCTTCAGCGGGCCGCAAAATGGCGCCGATTTAGCGTCGAGGCGGCGGAAAATAATGAACCCGCCGCACAGCCGGTAGCGGAAATATATTTTTCCGCCGTCAACTCTCGCCGCCCGGCGATATTAGCCCCGCGCTTCGCGCGGCCAGAGCTGGGGAAACAGCGGCGAGACCAGGGCGTCGCCATCGTTTAGCGTCAGCTCCGGGAACGGCGGCGAGGTCACGCCCCCGCGGTCAACAAAGGTGGCGTCGTCGCCCACCCAGCGGGCGGAGAAGACCCGTCGCGCCCGCGCCGTGGCGTTACCTCTGGCCCCGTGCACCGTCCGGTAGTGAAAGGCGACGGCATCGCCCGGCTCCAGCGCCCAGTCTGACGATATCGTAATCATCCTGATGGGCGTCAATGTCCGGCAGCTCCTTAAAGCGGCCGTGCTGGTAGAGCTTTGAGCCGTTGAAGCGGGTCGGGCTGAACTCCTCTCCCCACAGATGGGAGCCGCGGATACAGCGCAGCGAAATCTCCTGAGCAACCGGGTCCAGCGGGATCCAAAAGCTGACGTTCTGCCGCCCCTCAACGCAGTAGTAGGGCTGATCGTGATGCCAGGGGGTCACCGTGCTGCCGCCGGCCGGCTTGACCAGGGTGTGCTCGTGAAAAAATTTCGCCGTGGTTGATTGCATCAGGGCGGCGGCAATTTCCGCCGCCGGCGACTGCCTGACAAACTGCTCAAAATCGGCAATCCGCGCCCAGTTGCAGTAATCCTGGAAAAAAGGCGCGGAGCCGTCTTTCGGCACCACGGTTCTGGCGTGCCCGTACTCGCTGGGATTGGCCATCAGTTCCGCCACGCCGCTCGCCAGGCCGTCGATCCACGGGGTGAACACGCCTTTGAGTAACACCACTCCATCCGTCTGATAGGTATCGATCGTCTGCCGGTCGATCTGCGGATAACGCTGATTGTGCATAGCTAACCGTCCTGTGCTGGATAAATGATTGGGTTGATGACGCCGGGCGTCAGCCGACTCAGGTTATTTAGCCAGCCTCGAATGGTAAATTATTATAAAACGATTTTCGCAATAGAAATTTATGAGCCTTCGGGGCTGTCTCATCGGGCGTTAGTATTTTGTCGAGCGCTGTCCGGGTTCAAAATGACAAATAAAATAGCCACGCGCCAGGCTCTCAGGCGCGTGACAACAGATATTTTCCGCGTTATGAGCCGCTGGCTAAACCAGCGCCGGAGTTAACTCAATGCTGCGACAATAGTCCATAAACAGCTGCGTCGGCCGGGTGGGTTCATTATTAGCGAGGTGCGCCATAATTAAGGTCGAAGCCGGCATCTGATCTTCAATATCCAGCTGCACCAGCCGTTCGCCGTCGTAGGTTATATCGCAAAGCGGCCGGGTGACTAATACCGAGAAGCCCAATCCCTGCCCGACCATACAGCGCACCATTTCAATTGACGGCGAGCTATAGGCCACCTGCGGGTGATAGCCCTTCTCCTTAAAAATGGTAATAAAATAGTTTTTACTCGGTACCGCATCGAGCAAAATCATCGGCTCCTGGCTTAACTCCTGCAGCGTGACGCTCTTTTTTTGCGCCAGCGGGTGGCTGGCCGGTAATAACGCATAGGGCTTATGCGGCGCATTAAGCGTCTCTTTGCTGATCGAGTGGCCTAATTCCAGATCGTAGACCAGGGCTAGATCAAAACGTCCGCGATGCAGGCCGTGCATTAATTCGTGCTGCTCGCCATCGTAGAGCTGGAGGGTTATTTCGGGATACATCTTTTTAAACCCGGCCACCAGTTTTGGCATATACAGCGGCGCGACGGACTCGAAGCAGCCTACCGAAATGGTGCCGGAAACCAGACTCCCTGTCGGCGCGCGAGTTTTGCTCAAACTCGTAGGAGAGGCGCAGCAGCTCTTTAGCCTTCTCGTAAAAGCGGCGCCCACAGGGGGTGAGCGAAACGCCCTGCGCGTGGTGGCGAATAAACAGTCTGCTGCTCGAAGGTGCTCTCAAGGTTTTTTATCGCAATCGAGATCGACGGCTGGGCAATATGCAGCTGTCGGGAGGCTTCGGCGATGCTTTCGGTCTCCACAACGGTCACAAAGTATTTAAGTTGTTTGAGCGTGAATCGCGTCATAGCCTTACCCTTTATGAAATATTGTCATACGCGGAAACGGCATAGTTTCCTGATATGCCGATTGCAAGCATCGTGCCACTCCCCGGTCAAGAGAGACTTTCCCCGCCGGGCGAATGAATTATTTATCTCGCTGAGCCGGCGGCAATAATTAAAATGCGGCGCTTGCTGATTAACTGCACCAATATGAATCACGATGCACCAAATAAATCCTTCGCGCGCCCCAATATTGCACAACCGGCAATTTACCCGTCAATTTCGTTGGCCAATAGCAGCAATTGTTTTTTTAATGTTTAGTTCTTGTTTCTCACTTATTGCTTTAAATTCATTGAAGTTAATCTGCCTATATAGTTTTTTTAAACTTAAAGACCAAAAATTTACTAATTGCCTGATGGCGAAGAGTACCAGCATAGTGTAATTGCCCGATAAATACCGGCGATGCCCCATTTTAGAACATCGGCATCGTCTTCATGTCCGTTAATTATGGCGAGTGAAATAGCCGATGATGTTTAACTGGAACTACATGTTAAGTCTGCTCAGCGACGCGGATTTTTGGCAGGCCACCTGGACCGTCATTAAACTGAGTCTGCTGACCTGGGGTTGCAGTATTGTGCTGGGCTTTATTCTCGCCCTCGCCAAGCAGTCGCCGCGCAGGCTCTTTAACGTCCCCGCCCGGCTCTATATCTGGCTGTTTCGCAGCCTGCCGCTGCTGGTGCTGCTGATTTTCGTCTATAACCTGCCGCAGGCGGTGCCCTCCTTCGCGGCGGTGCTCAACGATCCTTTCTGGGCCGGCCTGCTGGCGATGGTGCTCAGCGAAGCGGCCTACGTCGCCGAGATCCATCGCGGCGGCCTGCTGTCTATCGCCAAAGGCCAGGGCGAGGCCGCGCGAGCCTTAGGGCTGCGCTACGGCGGCACCCAGCGGCGGGTGATTATCCCCCAGGCGCTGCGGGTGGCGCTGCCGGCGCTGGCCAACGAGTATATTGCGATCGTCAAACTCAGACTCGCTGGTTTCCGTTATCTCCCTGACCGAGATTTTGATGGTCGGTCAGCGTCTCTATTCGCAAAACTTTTTGGTGATGGAGACCATGGCGGCGGTGGCGTTCTACTACGTGCTGATCGTCACCGTTTTTGACTTCCTGCTGAAACGGCTGGAGACCTGGCTCGACGTCACCCAGCGTAAAACCACCCGTCCGGTCGACGCCGAGATGCTGGCGTTGGCCACCGCCGCCCGGCCGGCCGCCGCCCGCAGCGCCGTCGATAATCACCAGCCGGCGCTGCAGGCCTCGAAGCTGCATAAAGCCTACAACAACGTGGAAGTGCTGGGCGCCGTCAGCCTGCAGATCCAGCCCGGGGAAGTGGTGTCGGTGATCGGCCCATCCGGCTCCGGCAAAACCACGCTTATTCGCCTGCTCAACGGCCTGGAGCAGATCGACAACGGCGAGATCCGCATCAACGGCCAGCCGTTTATCCACCTCGACCGCCAGGGCGTGCAGAAGCCGCGCTTTATGGAGAACGCCGAGCACCGGCTGAATATTGGCATGGTCTTTCAGAGCTTTAACCTGTTCCCGCACCTGACCGTGTTCGGCAACCTGCTGCTGGCCCCGCGCTATCACCGGCTGGCGGCGGAGGCGGAGCTCAGGCAGCGCGCCTGCGAGCTGCTGCATAAGGTCGGCATGCTCGAACACGCGTGGAAATATCCGCACCAGCTTTCCGGCGGCCAGCAGCAGCGGGTGGCCATCGCCCGCGCCCTGATGATGCGTCCGCAAATCATGCTCTTCGATGAGCCGACCTCGGCGCTGGACCCGGAAAAGGTCAACGAAGTGCTCCAGGTTATCGAATCGCTGGCCGATGAGGGGATCACGATGGTTATCGTGACCCACGAGATGAATTTTGCCTTCAAAGTTTCTGACCGAATTGTCTTTATGGAAAAAGGGCGCGTGGTTTGCGACGACACGCCCCAGGCGATGCGCGACGGTAATCACCCGCGCGTTGACGCCTTCCTGAAAGACGTGTCTCTGGCTTAACCGCTCCGTTTGTGAAAGGAAAAAAATATGATCGCGCAGTGGCAAATCGAACAGTTTCATCAGCAGGGTTTTCTGGTAGTTGAGGGAGTGCTCTCCCCCTCAGAGATCGCCGGGCTTCAGCAGGATTTTGACGGCTGGGTGGAGGAGAGCCGCAGCCACGGCGACGCCTGGGGAGAAACCGAGGACGGCCGCCCGCGCTTTGACCTCGAAAGCGATCATCGCCCCGACCACCCGTCGCTACGCCGCGTCAGCTCGCCGACCGAGATCTCCGCGGCCTACCGCCGCGCCGCGCTGGATTCGCGGATGGCGGCCATTGCCGCACAGCTTATCGGCGGCAGCGGCACCCGCTTTCATCACAGCAAAATTAACTCCAAGCTGCCGCATACCGCCACCCAGGTGAAATGGCATCAGGATTTTCTCTTCACGCCGCACAGCAACGACGACATTATCACCGCCCTGCTGATGGTCAGCGACGTGACGCCGGAGAACGGCCCGCTGAACGTGGTGCCGGAAAGTCATAAGGGGCCGCTGTGGTCGCACTGGCAGGAGGAGCGGTTTACCGGCGCGGTCGATGACGAGGTGGTGGCGACCCGCTGTCAGCAGCCCGAGGCCTGCTTTGGCCCGTCCGGCTCGGTGTGCTTTATGCATACCCGCCTGCTCCACGCCTCCAGCCCCAATGAAACCGATCTGCCGCGGACCCTGTTTATCAGCGTTTACGCCGCCGAAGACGCCCTGCCGTTCGGCGATAACCCGCTGCCCAGCGTCCACGCCGGGCGGATGGTCGCCGGCGTTGAGAGCGGGCTGGTACGCAGCGTCGCCAACCACGTTCGTCTGCCGCAGAAGCCGCGCGGCGCCTCGTTCTTCGTACAGCAGGCCGGAAACGATCCTGTCAGCATGTGATTGCCCCCCACTTTGGAGATATGTTTATGAAACGCTTAACTACCCTGCTCCTCTGCACCGTTGGCGCTCTGAGCGCGGCTGGCGCCCAGGCGGCCTTTCAGCAGCCGGGAAAAATCATTGCCGGTTCGGATATGACCTTTTTCCCCTACGAATATATTGAGAACAACAAGCCCGTCGGGTTTGATATCGAGTTTCTCGCCGGGATTGCCAAAACGATGGGCCGCGAAGCGGTCAACCTGGATACCCGCTTCCCGAACCTGATCCCCGGCCTGCAGGGCGGACGCTTCGATATCACCAACTCGTCGATGTATATCACCGCCGAGCGGATGAAGGTGATTGATATGGTGCCGTACCTGAAAAGCGGCGAGTCGATCCTCGCCCTCAAGGGCGCCAGCTATCAGCCGAAGACGCCGGAAGAGTTTTGCGGCCATAAGATTGGCTCGATGGGCGCCACCTCGTGGCTGGCGCAGCTGCAAAAGCTCTCCGCCGACTACTGCGTGAAAAAAGGGCTGCCGCCGATTGCGCTCAGCGAATACGCCACCGACCCGCAAACTACCCAGGCGCTGCTGTCGCGGGCGGTGGAAGCGCAGATCACCGATGCGGCGGTGGCGCGCGGCGTGGTCGACAAGCTGGGCGACCGGATTGTCATCTCCTCCACGACGCTGATCTACCCGGTACTCAACGGCTTTGGAGTGAAAAAAGGCAACACAGAGGTGAAAACCGCGCTTGAAGAGGGGCTGAAGAAGTTCAGCGCCACGCCGGAGTATGCCGCCCTGCTGAAAAAGTATAACTTCCAGCCGCCGACCGCAGCGGACCTCAATGACCTGATGCCGAAAGTGGAATAACGCCCGTGGCCTACTCTTTTGAAGAACAAACGCGTATCGATCTGGCGGCGACGCTGCGCATTGTTGCCCACCTCGGCATGCACGAGGCGGTCGCCAATCACTTTAGCGCCGCCCTGTCGCCGGACGGCAAAACGTTCCTGCTCAACCCGAAGTGGCGGCACTTCTCGCGCATTCGCGCCAGCGATCTGCTGCTGCTGAACGCCGATGATGAAGATAACGCCCGGCGCGCGGACGTTGACGCCACGGCGTGGGCGATCCACGGGCAGATTCACCAGCGGCTGCCGCAGGCCCGGGCGGTGCTGCATCTGCATCCGGTGTATGCCACCAGCGTCGCCTGCCTTGAGCAGCCGCAGATCCTGCCGATCGATCAAAACACCGCGCGCTACTTTCAGCGCGTGGCGGTCGATACGCTGTACGGCGGGATGGCGGATAACGCCGCCGAAGGGGCGCGGCTGGCGGGGCTGCTGGCGGGTAAACGCCGTCTGCTGATGGGCAATCACGGGGTGCTGGTGACCGCCGGCTCCATCGGCGAGGCGTTTGACGATATCTGGACCCTCGAGCGCGCCTGCCAGATTCTGGTCACCGCCTGGTCAACCGGCCGGCCGCTGAAGATCCTGTCCGATGAGGTGGCGGAGAAAACCGCCGCCGACTGGGAAAAGATTAGCGACTTTTCCCGTCAGCATTTTGAGGAGATGAAACAGCTGATGATTGACGCCGATCCTTCCCTGCTTGACTAAAGCGCACAAGGCTTCCCCCGGGCGCCTCCCGGGGGAGTCGCTTAGCGCTGCGCCAGCTGGCTGAATACCGCCTGCAGCGCCTCCGGTTTCCGCCAGCCCTGATGCAGATCCAGCACCCGCCCGCGGCTATCAATCAGCACCGACGTCGGGGTGCCGATCACCTGATAGCGCTCCTGGGTTATTTTCAGCCGATCGCGCAGCACCGGATAGCTGATGCCGTGCTTTGCCAGCAGCGGCGCGATATCGACGCTATCGGGGTCGGTATTGACCGCCACCACCACCACCTTATCCGGCCAGCGCTGGCTCAGCGCCTGCAGGGTATCCATCTCCGCCAGGCAGCCGCCGCAGCCGGCGGACCAGAAGTTAAGATAGATAGCCTTGCCGCGCCAGCGTTCAAGGCTGGCCGCGTTATCCTGCAGATCGAAGACCGCCAGCGCCGGCGCCGGCTCGCCGCGCGCCAGCTTCTCCTCTTTGCAGCCGACCAGCAGCGTCAGCAGCAGCATGATAATCACCTTAGGCATGCGCATGATGGTTCACCTCTTCGCCCAAATATTTACCGTGCTGCAGCCGCACGATGCGGTCGGCAAACTGCCCCAGCGCCGGGTTATGGGTCACCATCACCACGGTGCGCCCCTGGCGGTGCAGATCGGTCAGCAGATCCAGCACCCGCTGCTCGTTCTCCTCATCGAGGTTGCCGGTCGGCTCATCGGCAAAAATGACCGGCGGCTCGTTGACCAGCGCCCGGGCGATGCAGACGCGCTGCTGTTCGCCGCCCGATAGCTGGCTCGGCAGATGGGTCATGCGCTGCTCAAGGCCGACCTGGGCCAATACCGCCCGGGCGGCGGCTTCATCAACCACGCTGTGGTAGTGCTGCGCCAGCATGATATTTTCCAGCGCCGTCAGAAACGGGATCAGGTGAAACTGCTGGAAAACGAGGCCAATTTTCTGCGCGCGAAAGGCGCGGCGACCCTCTTCGTCCAGCGCCGCCGCGTCGGTGCCGTCGAGGATAACCTGGCCTTCGCTGGCGGTATCAAGGCAGGTAAGAATGTTCATCAGCGTCGTTTTCCCGGAACCGGAAGCGCCCATAATGGCGACGAACTCGCCGCGGGCGATGCACAGATTAATATCCTCCAGCGCGGTGACCTCGCCAAATCGCTTATATAAATGACGGGTCTCAATTGCCATCTGACGCAGGGGCGTGACGGTCATGGCGTTACTCTCCTTTCAACACTTTCGCCGGTTCAACGCTTACCGCGCGCCGCACCGGAACAATGGCCGCCAGCGCGGCGACCAGTAAAGACAGCGCCAGGGTAATCGGCAGCACCGGCAGGCGCAGCGAGATACTGGCATTAAATACCGTCATTCCCAGCAGCTGCGCCAGCAGATAGCCGAGCACCCAGCCGCAGACCACCGCCGCCAGGGTGATAATGCTGGTTTCCAGCAGCATCTGGCGGATGATATCGCCGTTGCTGGCGCCCAGCGCCTTTTGCAGGGCAAACTCGCGGGCGCGTTCGCCCACAATCGCCATCAGCGTGGTGTTCACGCACAGCGACGACAGCGCGAGGATAACGAGCGATACCAGCCCCATCAGCCCCTTGATTTTATCCAGCACCTGGCCTTCGGAGGCCGAGACCTTGCGCACCGGGCGGATCTCGAGGTCGGGATACTGCTGCTGCAGCTGGCCGGCGTAGCGCTCCACCTGGCCAAGATCGTTGCTGACGCTCAGCAGGCCATGGCTGATAACGCCGGGTTTATGCAGCCAGCCCTGGGCGACGTCGAGGCTGACGATCAGCATATTATCGGTGGCGTCTCCGGCCTCCACGATGCCTTTAACCAGCAGCTTTTTGCGCTGATTACCCGCCACCAGCGTCAGGCTATCGCCGAGGCGCAGATCCAGGCGCTGCGCCAGCTTGACGCCGATCATCGCATTGCGATCGTCAAAGCTGACGCCGATCCAGCTGCCGCTCACCTGCCAGTAGGGCACCAGCTTTTGCAGCGACTCGAACCACACGCCGACCATCACTACCTTTTCCAGCTCGGTACGCGCCGTGCCGTACAGCCACGGGCTGGCGCCGTGGATAAGCCCCGGCGGCGCGGCGTCGAGAATCGCCTGCAGCTCGGGCTGCGCCATGCTGGTGCCGTGTCCGGGGCCGATATAGAAATTGGCGCCGAAGGTGCGCAGCTCTTCGCTCATTTTGCTGTTAATGTCGAACCACACGGCGGAGAGCGCCGTGACGATGGTCGCCCCCACCGCCAGCGCGGCAAACACCACGGCCACCCGCTGCAGGCGCAGGCGCAGCGCCCGCCGCACCAGCAGCCACAGCATGTCGCGCTTAACGGCCATACAGCACCTCCACGGGATAAAGACGGGCAATGCGCCGCGCCGGGAACCAGGTGCCGATTAACGCAATCAGCACCGCAATCACCAGCACGCAGGGGACCACCACCCAGGCAAAATTAAGCGGCGTCGCGAACAGCATCAGGCCAATCACCTTCGCCAGCCCCCATCCCGCCATGCAGCCAAACGCTCCGCCCACCAGGCCGCCGAGCGCCGCTTCAAGGTAAAACAGCAGCAGGATTTGCCACTGCCGCGCGCCCAGCGCTTTCATCAGGCCGATCTCTTTCGCCCGCTCCATAATGGTGCTGGTCATCAGCGAGGCGATCCCCATCGCGGCGGCGGCCAGCGCCGCCAGGGTCACGACCGCCATCAGCAGTCTGAATTTTATCGATAACCACCCCTTCCGAGGCGGCAACCTGCCACACCGGCCGCACCTGGGCGCCGGAGATCGCCTCCTCCAGCTGATGGGCAATGGAAGAGACGTAGGCCGTGCAGTACCACAGGTCATACTCCTCGGCATTCAGCGCTTCCAGATCCTCGCGCGCCCGGCGCGAGAGCTCGTTCTCCGGCACCGTCAGCGCCGACACGCGGATCGCCTGCACTTTCCCCGGCAGGCCCAGCAGCTGCTGAACGACGTCCAGCGGCATCACCAGCTGGTTATCTTCATCGCCGCCGCTGGATAAAATACCGCTCACCTCAACGGTCAGATCGCGCTCCGCGGTCCGCAGCGTCAGGCGGGCGCCCGGCTTCCAGCCGGAGCTGCGCGCCAGCGCGTGGCCGACCAGCGCCTGCGGCAGCGGGCCCGGCGGCTCCTGCGGCCACTCGCCGGCGACCTGCCAGTAGGGGCTGACCGTACGCTGCCCGGTTTGGTAGCCCTCTTCATCCGGTATCGCCACCGGCTGGCTGAAGAAGGTCCCCAGCAGCCGAATATCCCGACCGTTGACCTGCGCTTCGCCGCCGAGCATCGGGGCGAAGCCGACGATATTGTTGCGCCAGAAGATATCTTTAATATTGGGCAGCTCGGACTCATCAAGGAAGTCATCGCTGGCCAGCGGGTTGCTTTGCTCGCTGAACAGCGCCGGCAGCGCGGCCTGCCCCGCCGGTTCAATCAGGATATTGGCGCCGTAGGATTTCAGCTCGCGCGACATCTTATCGCCGATGTCGATAGAGACCGCCAGCAGCGCCGAAATCAGGCTGGCGGCGAGAAAAACGGTCAGCACCGCCAGCGCTTTTCGCCGCAGGTTGCGCCCCCATGAGCGGTAGATCATTCGCCACAGCATCGCTACTCCTCCTTCACCGCGTCGGCAACGAACTGCTCCGGCGCCTGACGAAAACGGTCATAGTTGGCTTCGGAGGCGAAGAACCAGGTCTTACCGCCATAGCTATATTTAAAGTCGGCCGCGGTATTGGTCAGGCTCGAGCCGTCCACCGGGTCGGTAACCTTGATGGTCAGCACCGTCGAGAAGTAGTTGCCCCCTGTCGCCAGCGCGCTGCCGGGGATCGTCAGACTCGGTTTCGTCGTTGCGCCAGCCGTCGATCGGCACCGGATTGCAGCCGCCGGGTTTGCCAATCGACGGGATAAAAATGTGCACCCCGCAGGCGACGCAAATCACCTGGTTGCCCTCCATCACGTAGCCCTGATCGCCGCACAGCAGGCAGGCGTCGAACACTACGCCCAGACGCAGCTTGCCGGGATAGCGGTTGATCACAAAAAAGCGCACCGCTTTGCCGTCGTCCGCCACCCAGACGAAGCGGTGCAGCTTCCCGTCGCGGACCTGCTCAAGAGGAATATGCACCAGCCCGTCGGCGGCGAGCGTCACCGGCTGCGCTTCGGACAAGCGCGGCGGCTGCGAGGCCACCCGCTCCCACCACAGCTGGCCGCCGATAATCACCAGCGCGCAGGCGACGGTGGTCAGCCACAGGCGGCCGGCTCCCCGGCGTTCAGCGAGCGCCAGCCGGCGGTCAATCGGCCGCTCGGCGGCCTTCACCGCCCGGGCGTAACCGCGCAGCGTCGGGAGCCACAGCAGGCTCATCAGCAGCAGTATCGCGCCGGCGGCCCAGCTATAGAGCGCGGCATTATTGGTCACTTTGGCGACAAAGCTCAGCAGCGGCTTCAGCAGCGGTATCACCTGCAGCTTCATCAGCAACAGTAGCAGCGTTCCGCTCAGCGGCAGCCACAGCAGCACCATCAGCAGCAGGGTCAGCGGCCAGTAGAGCCTGCGCATCCGCCGCAGCAGCATCGCGCAGAGCGCGGCGGCGAGGCACAGCGTGGCCAGCGCGAGGACGATCGCCGTCAGGTTCAGCAGCAGATCGGTATTGAGGACGTGAGTTGAGGTCAGGCCGCTGAGGTTCGGATCCAGCCCCCAGCGGCGGGCGGCGCCGGCGACAAGAATCCCCTGCCACAGGTAGCGAATCCGCTGCGACGCCCACCAGAAGCTGAGCAAAAACAGCAGCGAAAGCAGAATTTCCGCGCCGACGAGGATCAACTGCAGCGGCTGGCCGCCGCGAACGTAGAGCCCCGCCAGCAGGCCGGCGGCCAGCGCCGCGATCAGCGTCCAGGCCAGCGGGCGCAGCGCGGGGGCGTCGCCGCGTCCCCAGAGCGCGGCGGACAGAAGCGCAATGCAGAAAAAGACCTGTAGCGTCGAGACGAAAAAATAGCTCATGACTTCAACTCTGTACGGCAAATAAATAACACGCCGCAGGATGACCGGCGGGCCATCCTGCGTAACAGCGGCGGCGTCTGTCGCCGCGGACTGGCAGATACGCCAGGGGCTTAGTTCAGGCCGACGTATTTAAACTCATAGCTGACGTCAAACGGTTTCCACCAGCGGCCGACGCCGGTTTCGCTATCGGTATGGCGGTGCATCCCGGCTTTTGACGGCGGGTCGATGTGGTAGGTCACTTTATAGTTACCGACGCCCATCATTTTGATATTGGCGCCGTAGTGCGGGCCATCGCTGGCTACCATTGGCATAAAGGTGCCTTCCTGCTTCTCGCCGGTATCGCTGTTAACCAGGGTGTAGGCGATGGTCAGGTAAGGGATCCACTCCCCCGCGCCAAAGCCGTTTTTGCCCCCTTCCACCGCATGGATGTCGGCTTCCAGATGAATATCCGACTTCGCCGCCGGCAGCCCCATGCCGCGAGGTTCCATATCGATCGGCTGGAGATAGACCGCCGCAAGCTCCATCTCATTCATGGTCACCGGTTCGCCCGCCGGGTACTCCTTAAAGGCCAGCGCCGCCGGGGCGGTGAAAATGCTGGCTACGGTGGCGCTGATAATCAGGGTCTGTTTAAAGGTCATCTGGCACATCCTCTCGTCTTAACATTAAAATAGTCAGAAGTTATTTTTTATACTTTCAGCCGGCGCCGGGCCGCGCCGGCGCATGATCCACAGCGCAACCAGCGCCGCAATCAGCAATATCGCCTGCGGGATCAGGGTTTCGACATAGGGATAGACGCCCAGCCAGCCGATTTCCGGAATGCCGCCGATCAGCGTCGGCTGGAAGAGCTTGCCCTCCACCAGCTCCAGCACCCCTTTACCGGCAAAAACGAACGCCATCAGGTACATAAAGCCGCCGGTGAACATGAAGAAGGGTTTAAGCGGCAGCCGCACCACCGAGTAGCGCATCACCAGCCAGGCCGCCAGCAGCACCACGCAGCCGATGGCAAACCCGCCGCCGATGGCGAGATGGCCGCCAACGCCCTGCGCATCGCCGATCAGCGCGGCGTAAAACAGCACCGTTTCCGCACCTTCGCGATAGACCGCGAGGAAGCTGGTCAGCCACAGCCCGACCAGCGAGCCGCGCGACAGCGAGTGGGAGAGTTTGCCCTCCAGCCAGGCTTGCCAGCGGCGGGCTTCAACTTTAGAGAGCAGCCAGTAGCTCATGAAGAACAGCATCACCACCGCGATCAGCATGGTAATCCCCTCCAGCAGACTCCCGGCTGGCGCCGGAGTTGGTAAACAGCAGCTGGAAGATAAACGCCGTCGCCACGCTGGCGAAGAGCGCCACCACCACCGACTGGCGAATCAGCGGCAGCTTGTCGCGCTGGTCGTTTTTAATCAGATAGGCGACGATAGCCGCCACGATCAGCAGGGCCTCCAGCCCTTCGCGCACGATAATCATCAGGCTGTAGAGCAGCAGGCTCCAGCGAGTCTCTTCCCCCTCCCCAAGCAGGGAGACCGCCTTTTGCAGATCCTGCGCCAGCGCGGCGGCCTGTTCCGTCAGCTGCTCCTGCGGCTGGCCGGCCTTCATCAGGCTGACCATGCGGGTGAAATAGGCCTCAAGGGTGGTCTTGAACGCCGCGTCGCGGGAGCCGATTTTGTTCTCCATGCCGCTGGCTTCGAAGCGGTCGAAGTAGCTATCCTGGATATCCTGAATGGCGCCTTCCGCTTCGCCGCGCTGATAGCGCGCCAGGGCGGCGTCGATGCTGCGATTAATTCCCACCGCCACGCTGGTCCAGTCGGCGTTCGGCGCGGAGTCTTGCGCCGCCGCCGGATTAGCCTGCGTCGCGTCGTCGCGGGTGCCCGGCAGGCCGGGTAGAAGATCTTCCAGATCCTGCAGCAGCGCGGTGACCTGATACGAGACGTCGTTCAGCCGTTCCGGCTGCGCCGTCAGCGCGATCAGAGCGGTAAACTGCTGGTTAATCGCCGCGGCTTCCTTCGCCGAGCGATTCTTACGCACCGCGATTTCCATTTCCGAGTTTTTGAAACCCTGATAGTGCGCCTGCTGGACCTGCTGGCTGGCAAGATCGTAGCGGCCGGCCTGATACTCGCTCACCGCCTGCGCCAGCCGATCGTCGATGGTGCGGAAGCTCTCCTGCCACTGCGCCGCAATATCGTCCCGCGATAAGGCGCTATGCTGCTCCTCGGCCACCAGCCGATGCCCGCCGTCCAGAACCGGTTCGACTTCGCGCAGCGCCTGCTTCAGGCCGTCGATACGCACCTGCACCGCGTCCTGTGGTTTACCCTCGGCAATCATCCGCCGAATGTCGCCGAAGGTGCTCTCCATCTCATAGCTTTTACGCGCCGAAAAATTAATGCGAATCGGCCCTTCAAGGTTTTCAAACACTTCAAAATAGGCGCTCTGCACTTCCCGCCGCGCCTCGTCGTTTTTCTGCTGCTGGTACAGCTGCGCCGTTTTATCCAGCCGCTGCTCGATATCCTCGATATAGGGGGCATAGTGGGTCTGCGCCAGCGCGGAGGCGCTAAACAGGAGGCTAAAAAGCATCGCCAGAAAAAGAAAACGTGGAGCAGCCATTGCGCCTTCCATCGAAATTTAATGATAATAATTATCATTGGCATTTTTGCTTTCGATGTACATGACGCAGATCATGAAAATGTCAAAGCGTGAAAATTTGTGTCAAATATTGCAAAGCATACGACGTTAATAGCGCGCGGCGTCGGCGGCTAATTGCGCCGGATCCTGCTGCAGTCGCTGGAGAAATTTGCCGTAGCCCTGCGGCCCCATCCAGTAATTAATACTCTTCTCAACGCCGTTTGAGGTTAAGGTCGCCCCGCTAATACCGTCGACCGTATAATCGTCGCGCCGTCCGCCGCTATTCTGCGTCACCTTCAGCGCCGGCTGGCCGTTATTATCGCGTATTTTTTTGCCCGCCCACTGCCCGAGCCACTGCGGATCCTCCACCCTCGCGCCGAGCAGCGGCGTCTCGTTCTGCCGGTAGTACAGCAGATCCTTCACCGTGCGGCCGTCGGTATCGATGGCCACCAGCGCGTACATCATCGACTTCGCGCCCTTGCCGAAAACGGGCAGAATAACCTGCTGAATTGTATTGTGATTATCGTGAACAAGATAGATATCGACCAGGGCGCAGCGCTGCCTGATTTGCGCCGGATCGTCGGCCGCCGGCAGGCTGACGCAGCGTTTTTGCGCCGCGCTCCCCTTACCCGCCGCCAGCAGCTCGCCGCTATCGAGATTAAGCTGACGGACGCTAACCCGGCGCTGAAACAGCGCCCTTTGCGCCTGCGGATCGCGCTGGCCGCCGGCATCGAGTCCGGCAACCTTGAGAACGGCAGCGGCGGTTTCATCGCCGTCGGGCTCGGCAAAATTGTCCTTAAGCAGTAAAAAATAACCGCCGGCGGCGGCAAAAAATAAAACACAAAAAAACATCAAAGATAAAACAATAATTTTACGTTTAGCCATGAGTCTATTATCCCCGTTGCCCGATACCTATTGATCGCTACCTGCGACATAGCTTGCAATTATTTTCACCCCGCTGTCCAGCCCAACGTCACCTGGCCCTTAGCGGCCAAAAAAATAGGTTACTCACTAAAAAAGTAGGCCGACAATGTGCTGATAAAATATATTTAACGCACGAGGAAAATATTCCTTAATAAGGGCCAAATAATATTCAGCGCGCTTGCTCCCTATTTTTAGCGAAGAGATAGAGCCCGTCCTTCTGCCGGAAGGAGGCTTCCATCCCATGGCGATTCCAACGCGTAAAAAAAACGTCCGGACTCTGGTTTTTCTTAGGATTAATCTTATAATCAAGGGATAAAAATTCACCTGCCAGCATCACCTTGAGAAAGGCGAAAAACATGTCCAGACCTACTGCGCTGTACGTTCCTCACGTTTTGAGCGCGGCGGATATCGCGCCGGAAGAGCGTTATCAGCAAATATCGCAAAACCTCGGCTGCTATGGGATAGAAGTGGCAAACAACCGCCGCCCGGCAGAGATTATTGCCACGCATAAGACTATATCCGCTATTTCCGGCGACTATTGTAGTGCGATGGGTTCTAAAAATCAGACCACCTTCGATCCTCATCGCGTCGAAGAACAGTCGATCTATATTTCGCTACTGGTGCAGGGCCATCAGATTATTAACGGCAGAAAAAAATCCGTCTCCGCGCAGGTGAATCCGGGAATGCTGATTGTTCATCAGCGCAATGACTATTATCAGTATCAAAGCGACGACGTGAAGCAGACTCTATATCATTCCGCGCAGCGAGAAAATCAAAGAAGTTTTTAATGGCAGGCTCAATAGCCCGATTGTTTCTTTGGAGAATCATCCCCTGGCGCTGTTTCTGAAATCGCATATGCTGCTGCTCGATAGCCATTCTGCCAGCCTGTCGCAGAAAGAGACGGCGACCGTTGTCGACGGTCTGCACAATATGGCGCTATTAGTGCTGAGCGATATCGCGAAACAGCAGGGATTAATGTCGTCAGGAAAGCTGGGGCATCTGGTGAATAGCGCGAAATCGTTTATCGCCCTGCACTATCAACAGCACGATCTCTCCCCGGACCTGCTGTCGAAAGCGCTTCGCTGCTCGCGCTCCAGCCTTGACCGCGCCTTCAACGAACAGGGAACCTCGGTCATGACGGTGCTCAAAGAGCGACGTTTAGAGGCCGCGCGCGAGCTGCTGGAAAATGCGCCTCAGCTGCGGGTCGAACAAATTTCGTGGCTGTGCGGGTTTATCAGCCATCCGTTATTCAGTAAAAGCTTCCGCGAAAAATATCACGCATCGCCGAAGGCCTGGCGCGAAAACTATCATAAAGCAGATTAATATCCCGTCAGCGCTGGCGGAAGGATTTAAAGCGCATTGCCCGGCGCTCTTTAATATAGCTCAGCAGGCTATAGACGGAAATGCTCAGCAGGGCCACGGCGACGATCGCTAAAATGATTGCGCTGATGTTCATTATGGTTGTCTCCACATCATTTAGAATAAGCTTTTTATCATAATGATTCTCACTTCGGCCACCAGTCGCGCCAGCCTCAACTCTGTTCTCTGCCCCTCATTTTCAGCGCCGCCGCAGGCGCTTGATCTTCTTCGCCATGGAGCGCAGCATGGTTCGGCAAACCTAACAAAATAACAACACTATCCGCCCACCACAGGAGAGACTCAGTGCCTACCGGACATCGTATTCAGGCTACGGATTTGCATCAGTTTGTCGTCACCCTCTTCAGCCACCTCGGCAGCACCGCCAGCGAAGCGACCCTCGTCGCCGACCATCTGATTGCCGCCAACCTCGCCGGCCACGACTCGCACGGCGTCGGGATGATCCCGAGCTACGTGCGCTCCCGGGCCGGGGGGCACCTGCAGCTTAACCGTCATGCCAGCGTTATGAAGGACGCCGGGGCCGTGGTGACCCTCGACGGCAACGCCGGGTTCGGGCAGGTGGTCGCCCACGAGGCGATGCAGATCGGTATCGAAAAGGCCAAACGGCACGGCATGGCCGCCGTTGCCCTGCGCAACGCTCACCATATTGGCCGCATCGGCTACTGGGCCGAGCAGTGCGCCGCAGCGGGCATGATCTCCATCCACTTCGTCAGCGTCGTCGGCGACCCGATGGTGGCGCCGTTTCGCGGGAAGGACAGCCGTTTCGGCACCAACCCGCTGTGCGTGGTGTTTCCGCGCAAAGGCCAGCCGCCGCTGCTGCTGGACTACGCCACCAGCGCCATCGCCTTCGGCAAGACCCGCGTCGCGTGGCATAAGGGCGAAGAGGTGCCGGCGGGCTCGCTGATCGATGCCCAGGGCGAACCGACCAATGACCCGGCGGTGATGCAGACCTCACCGCTGGGCGCGCTGCTGACCTTTGCGCAGCATAAAGGCTACGCCCTGGCGACGCTGTGCGAAATTCTCGGCGGCGCGGTATCCGGCGGCCAGACAACCCACCAGGACAGCCTGCAAACCTGCGTCGACGCTATTTTCAATTGTATGACCACCATTATTCTGGACCCGGAAACCTTCGATGCTCCGCAGATGCAGAGCCAGACCGAGGCCTTTATCGCCTGGTGTAAGGAGTCGCCGCACGATCCGGACGCCCCGATTCTGGTGCCCGGCGAATGGGAACAGGCCAACCGTCAGGAGCGGCTGGCGCGGGGTATTCCGCTGGACGAGGGCAGACTGGCAGGCCATCTGCAACGCGGCGCAGGAAGCCGGTTTAGCCCCACAAACTCTGGATCACTTCCGGCAAAAAATGGCCTGACCTCCCGCCCTGCGCCCCTTTCTTCGCGCCGCCCGCCGGCGCGTCGGGCCGCTCGTCACCGTCAGTAGCGACGACATCGCGACGAACCTGCGCCGCGACTCAATCTGTGACGTTGTCACTCACTCCGTCAGACGTCGTCGATCGTCGGCAGCAGCTTTTCCACCAGCGCCGTCCACATCAGCACCCCGGGCTCGATCAGGTCGTCATTAAAATCATAGCCGGCGTTATGCAGCGGTTTTGACGGCGTCTCGCCATCAGTACCAATCCAGAAATAGGCGCCGGGACAGGCTTCCAGCATGCAGGCAAAATCTTCCGAGGCCATCGACGGGCTGACCTCGGCGTTCACCGCCGACTCGCCCAGCGCGGCAACCGCCGCGTCGCGGACGCTCAGCGCCTGCGCCGGATGGTTGCGGGTGACCGGATAGCCGGGATACCAGAAAATCGCCCCCTGCACGTCAGAGACCTGCGGCTGCGTCGCCACGTAGCGCTCAATCAGCCCTTTTACCCGCTCGCGAACCGGGTTGCTCAGGCAGCGGAAGGTGCCGCGCAGCACCACTTTATCCGGCAGGACGTTGATCGCCTCCCCGCCGCTAATCTGCGTAATGCTAACCACCGCCGACTCCTGCGGCGACAGGCGGCGCGACGGGATCGTCTGCAGCGCCATGATAAGCTGCGCGGCGGCGACGATCGGATCGGCCCCGCTCTCCGGCATCGCCGCGTGGCAGCTTTTGCCGGTCAGGGTGATTTCGAAGGCATCGAGAGAGGCCATCATCGCGCCGCTGTTAAGCGCCACCTGCCCCAGCGGGAGCCCCGGCCAGTTGTGCAGGGCGTAGATGGCGTCCATCGGAAACAGGGTAAACAGCCCCTCTTCGACCATTTTGCGCGCGCCGCCGAGGTTCTCTTCCGCCGGCTGAAAAACAAAATGCACCGTGCCGCGAAAACGGCGGGTGCGCGCCAGATGCGCCGCCGCCGCCAGCAGCATCGCGGTATGACCGTCATGGCCGCAGGCGTGCATCACGCCGGGATTGCGGGATTTGTAGCTGACCTCGCCGAGTTCGGTAATCGGCAGAGCGTCCATATCGGCGCGCAGGCCAATAACCGGGCCAGGGCCGTTCTCCAGGGTCGCCACCACCCCCGTTCCCGCCAGCCCCGTATGCACCTGCAGGCCAAACGAGGCCAGCAGTTCGGCGACGCGACGGGAGGTTTTCTGTTCCTGGTAGCCCAGTTCAGGGTGAGCATGAAAATCGCGTCGCCAGCCAATAGCCTCGGCGATGGATGAAGGCGATACTGCCATGTCGTACTCCTTTCCTGCACAGCATCAGCGCTGAACGAGTGTGGTTATTGGTATGCATTTTATCCATGCGCCCCGCGGGCGCCGGGCCGCTCTATGAGTTATATCCTTTCGCCCGCGCGCTGACAACTCTCGCTAAACCTCCGTCCGGCGGCCTTTGGCGAGCGGCAGCGGCGCCCTTCTCATTAATGGTAGCCATTTCAACGGTGACAGACGGCATATGATTAACTAATATGCAGGGCTGTTGGCGATTAGCCAGATTATCCACCTGTTGACTTCCGTTATCGGGAATAAAATGTTTAACCCAGACCACAATCGCTTAGCGCCGACGCTGGCGATGATCATGGCCGCCTCGCTGGTAGGCTTTATCACCGGCTATACGGTGCCGCTTATCAGCCTTGAGCTGGCGCAGCAGCAAATTGACACCGTCTATGTTGGCCTGCTGGCCGCGCTGCCGCCGGCGGGCATGATGCTCTCCTCCTTCCTTTCTCCCGCGCTGTGCCGCCGTTTTGAGATGGGCGTACTGCTCAGTGCAAGCCTGATCCTGCTGGCTCTGGCGACGGTAGCCTGCTGCCTGACCGTCGATCTGACGCAGCTCCTGCTGCCGCGCTTTCTCACCGGCCTCGCCTCAGGGGTGATTATCGTGCTGGGAGAGAGCTGGATCACCGGCGGCGCGGCGGGGAAAAATCGCGCCACCCTGACCGGGATTTACGCCTCGGCGTTTACCGGCTGCCAGCTGGCCGGGCCGCTGCTGATTTCCGCCGGCCCCGACTATCAGTCATGGGTACTGCTGGCGATCTGCGGCCTGACCGCCCTGTGCCTGTTTATGCTGCGCCACCTGCCGGGCGGCAGCCGCGAGAGCCTCGCCGAACGCGCAAGCTGGCGCAGCCTCGGCGCATTTTTGCCGGTTCTGGCTTCCGGCGTATTCTGCTTTTCCTTCTTAGATGCCAGCATCCTGGCGCTGCTGCCGCTGTACGGCATAGATAAGGGGCTAAACGAGTCGATGGCGGTACTGCTGGTGACGGTGGTGCTTACCGGCGATGCGCTGTTCCAGGCGCCGCTGGGCTGGATTGCCGATAAGTTTGGCATCCGCCGCGTGCACCTCGGCTGCGCGCTGGTGTTCTGCCTCGCCCTGCTGGCGCTGCCCTTCCTGCTCGGCTCGCGCGTTCAGCTAATCGCCGGCTGCCTGGTTCTCGGGGCGGCGGCGGGCGCGCTCTATACCCTGTCGCTGGTGCGCGCCGGTAAAACCTTCTCCGGGCAGAAGCTGATCATGATAAACGCGCTATTGGGCTTCTTCTGGTCAGCGGGGAGCGTTGCCGGACCGGTGATCAGCAGCCTGGCGATCGGCGTTTCGGGATATGACGCCCTGATCGTCACCCTCTTCGCCAGCGGCCTGCTGTTCCTGCTGATTCAGGGCTTAGGTAAGAGCGAGAAGACGCTGCTGGCCAACGAGGGCGAAGCTTCGGTCGCGGAAGTTGGCGAAGCGGCGCAGTAGCGCGCCGTTTCGCCTGCGGCAATATGATAAAGCGGCCCCGGCGGCCGCTTTTGCTTACAGCACCTTGCTGAGGAACGCGGCGGTGCGCGGGTTGCCCGGAGCGCTAAAGATCTGCTCCGGCCGGCCCTGCTCCTGAATAACCCCGCCGTCGATAAAGATAACCCGGTCGGCAACCTCGCGGGCAAAGCCCATTTCATGGGTCACAATCACCATCGTCATCCCTTCGCTGGCGAGATTTTTAATCACCGCCAGCACGTCGCCGACCAGCTCGGGATCGAGCGCCGAAGTCGGTTCATCGAACAGCATGATCGACGGCTTCATCGCCAGCGCGCGGGCAATCGCCACCCGCTGCTGCTGGCCGCCGGAGAGGCTGGAAGGCCAGGCGTCGCGCTTATCGCTCAGCCCCACCTTTGCCAACAGATCTTCCGCCAGCGCAACCGCCGTCTGGCGGGCCATGCCGCGCAGGTTCATCGGCGCCATGATCAGGTTTTCCAGCACCGTCATATGCGGGAACAGGTTGAAGCGCTGAAAGACCATGCCGACGCTTTCACGCATCTTATTCAGGTCGGTGGCGCGGTCGTGGACGGCAAAGCCGTTGACTTCAACTTCGCCTTCGCTGACGGTTTCCAGCGCGTTCATGCAGCGCAGGAAGGTGCTTTTCCCCGAGCCCGACGGGCCGATGATGCACACCACTTCCTGCGGCTGAATATCGCAGTCTGATGCCGCGCAGAACGTGGCTGTCACCGAAGCGTTTGTGCAGATTGTTAATGTGAATCACTTTTGCCAAACCTCTTTTCCAGACGGTTAACCAGCTGTGCCAGCAGGAAGGTAATCACCCAGTAGACCAGAGAGATCGTCAGGTAGGGTTCCCAGTAAGTGGCGTAGGCGCCGGAGACGGTGCGCGCGGCGTAGGCCAGGTCGGCAAGGCCAATCGCCGACGCCAGCGAGGAGTCCTTGACGATCGCGATGGCGTTGTTGCCCAGCGGCGGCAGAATGCGGCGAAACGCCTGCGGCAGGATCACCTGGCGCATGGTTTTCCACCACGGCATCCCCAGCGCGCGGGAGGCTTCCATCTGCCCTTTGTCGATCGACTGAATGCCGGCGCGGAAAATTTCCGAAACGTAGGCCCCGGCGTTCAGCGTTATCGCCACCACGCAGGAGAGAAACGCGCCGTAGTTAGAGCGCAGCTCGCGGGCAAAGTCGGCGCTCATCATGCCGCCGGTGACCAGCAGGCCGTCGCGCGGGTTGATAAACAGTGGCACCAGCGCGAAGTGAACCACCATGATCTGCACAAACAGCGGCGTGCCGCGAAATGCGCTGACGTAGAAGCGCACCGGGAACTGTACCAGGTAGCGCAGAACGTATTTCCAAACGCCGTGCTCGGCCTTCGCCATCCGCCCAAGCCCGAGGGTCAGCCCCCACAGGGTGCCGAGGATCACGCAAATAATGGTGCATTTAATGGTCATCAAGGCGCCGTCCATAAACAGCGGACCGTACTCCTCGATGATCTCCCAACGGAATCCCGTCATAACCCTTCCCTAAAAAATACGGCTATCGTCAGAGCCGATAGCCGTGATTAAGACAAAAAAACAGATCTTATTGCGCAGGCAGCGTCGGTACGTTGTCGTCGAACCAGGTTTTGTAGATTTTGGCGTAGGTGCCGTCAGCAACAATTTTCTGCAGGCCGGCGTTGATTTTCGCCTGCAGCTCGCTGTTGCCTTTGGCCACCGCGATGCCGAAATACTGGCGCTCAAACTTCGCGTCCGGCACCAGCTTGAACTGCTTCTCCGGGTGCTGCTTGATGTAGTATTTCACCACCCCAACGTCGCCTACCGCCGCGCTGACGCCGTCTTCAAACAGCTCCTGCAGCATCAGCGGCGTATTGTCGAAGCGCTTAATGGCGGTGCTGTTTTTACCCAGCTCGTCAGAGACCACGATATCGCCGGTGCTGGAGTTCACCACCCCAACCTTCTCGCTTTTCAGCGCCGCCAGCGAGGTCACTTTCGAATCCGCCGGCACCACGATCGACTGCTCGGCCGGGAAATAAGGCGCGGAGAAATCTACCATCTGCTTACGTTTATCGGTAATGGTGATCCCGGAGATGATAATGTCGCGATCGCCGGTGCTGAGGGTGGCGAAAATCCCCTCCCACGGCGTATTGACCAGCTTGATATCAAAGTTTTCCGCTTTGGCGATCGCTTTGATGATATCGATATCAAAACCTTCCAGTCTGCTTCTGGCTGTTTTCATATTCAAACGGGCGATAGGTGCCGCCCGATCCGACAACGTAGGTTTGCTGCGCCGCCTGGGCGGTTCCTATCATTGCCGCCATCAGGCAGCACGCTTTCATCCACTTCTTAACCATGATCGTTCCTTTTTATGCATTTATTTTGCATAAAAATACACACACTCAGCATGGCATGCAACCACAAACCTGCGCGGCGATAATTTATCTGGCTCTTAGCCGCGCTTACCGCCGGATTTACCGATCGCTTTGTGCAGCTCGTTGATGCGCTTCATCGATTTCATGGTTTTTTGCGGGGCGGTGGAGGCCACCGACAGCACCATCATTTCCAGACATACCAGCACCGTTCCGTGCAGCGGCACCCGGCCGTTATCGCCGCCGCGCGGCACCTCGATAACCACCTGCGCCTCGTGGCTGAAGCGGGAATCGACCGCCTGGGTCAGCAGGATCGCCGGAATGCCGAGCCGCCGGGCCTCGCGCAGGGTGGTCATGCCTTCGCGGTGCGGCGATTTCTGCCCCATCATGATCAGCACGTCGCCGCGCTGCAGACCGATCAGCTGCTCGGCGAGGCTAAAACCGGTGCGGTTCAGGACGTAAGAAGGCAGGCCGATGCGGCTGAACAGCCTGGCGGTATACTCCGCCAGAATCCCCGACGCGCCGATGCCGAAAATCGCCACCTGACGCGCGTCGGCCAGCAGGGCCACCGCCTGGGCGACCGCCGCGCGGTTGTCAGGACGGGAGAGCACCTCGCAGGCGCGCTGGTGCCCCTCAAGCACGAAATCGATGCTCGAATTGACGTCGGTTGAGAGCGCATTGACGGTCGAGAGCATTTTCTCCGAAGAGGTAATCGACGGGCCGAACCAGCGCTCCATGGTCTGCTTCAGCTCGCGCAGCCCGGCAAAGCCCAGCGCCTGGATGGCCCTGACCACCGTGGCGTCGGAGGTGTGGGTGGCGGCGGCAATCTCCATCGCCGTGCGCTCCAGCACCACCTCGCGGTTATCGTTGATATAGCTAACCACCGCCAGCAGGCGCGGCGACAGCTGATGCGCCCGGGCGCGAAAACGGTCGCCAAACAGGTCAACCCGCCCTTTCTCGCGTTTTAGCGGGGTTTTCATTTCAGCCCCGCCGGCAGCGGACGCCCGGCAATATGCGACTGCACTTCGGCCGCCATCAGGCTCAGCGCGGCGAAGGAGTTGGAGATCACGTCCTCACGCGGCAGCAGGATATAGCGTCCGCTGCGGCAGGCGCGCATAAAGTCGCACCAGCCAGGCATCACGGCCTCCATCGCCTGCAGCTCGTCCTGCGGTTTACCGCCGGTGTCGGAGCGCCAGGTCGCAAAGACGAAATCGGCATCCAGCTCCGGCAGTTGCTCGGCGCTGACGTCGATGCGCTGGCCGTCGGGAATACGCTCAATCAGCGGCGGGAAACGGAAGCCGGCATCGCGCAGCACGCGCCCCAGCGCGTGATAGGCGTGATGGACGGTCACTTTACCGCCGTTGGCCTGAATCACCGAGACGGTGATCTTCTGCGTATCTACCGCCGCCTTCAGTTGCTTAATCTGCTCCTGATAGCGTCGCTCAAGCACCGCCAGCCGCGCCCCGGAGCCGGTAAGCTGCGCCAGCTTAGCGTAAATGCGCGGCGCGCTGCCCTGCAGATGGTCGATGCTCACCGTCGGGGCGATCTTCTCCAACTGCTCAACGGAGACGTGGCGGCTCGGTTCGGTAATAATCAGGTCCGGCTTAGCCGCGGCCACCGCTTCAAGATCGATATCCGCGGTGCCGATAAACTGAATATCGCTGTTATCAAAATCGACGCCGGTAAGCTGGGCGCTGGAGCGCAGATAGTGGCTACCGTCCGGGCGCGTACGCCCGTGGCTGGCGACCGGCGGCACGCCGAGCTCAATCAGCGGGATCGTAATATCCAGATCGTGCATCGAGACAATCCGCTGCGGATGCAGCGGCACGTTCACCACCCGACCTAAATCATCGGTAAATTTTTGCGTCTGACTCGCGGCAGCACCTGCGGTGCCGGCCACGCAAAGCAGCAGAGGAACTAACCAACGCATAGCAATCCTTCAGATTTACAGGGCGTCACGACGACGCCATAGCAGCAGAATAAAAAACGGACAGCCCACCAGGGCGATCACAATCCCGGCCGGGATTTGCAGCGGCGCAAAGGCCACCCGCCCGATGGTGTCGGTCACCAATACCAGCAGAGCGCCAACCAGCGCGCTGCCGCACAGCAGCGCGACCTGGCCGCCGCGCAGCAGAAAGCGCGCCATATGCGGCGCCATCAGACCCACGAAGCCGAGGCTGCCCACGCAGGAAACGCTGGCTGAGGTCAGCACAACCGGAGCCAAAAAGCGCAGCAGCGTCAGTCTGCTGCAGCCGGACGCCGAGGCCGATCGCCGTTCGGTCGCCGAGCAGCGCCACGTCCGCCGCCCGGGCGGTAAGAAACAGGATCAGCGCGCCGGGCAGCGCCCAGCAGAAGGCGACCGCCAGCAGCGGCCAGGTCGCCGCGTGCAGGCTTCCCGCCAGCCAGATCATCGCCGTCTGCACGTCGCGGACGTCGGCGGTGGTCATAAAAATGCCGACCGCCGCGGCCAGCGTCCAGGAGACGCCGATACCGATCAGGATAAAGCGCGGTCGCGAGCAGTCGCGCGCCAGCGCCAGCACCAGCAGCGCCACCAGCACGCCGCCGGCCATTCCCGCCAGCGGTCGCCACGCCAACGCGATCGCCGGGAAGAACAGAATCAGCGTCAACACCACCACGCTGGCCCCCTCCTTGACGCCGATAAGCCCCGGATCCGCCAGCCCGTTACGGGTGATGCTCTGCATCGCCGCGCCGGCCATCCCCAGCATCGCCCCGCACAGCAGCGCCATAAACAGCCGCGGCAGGCGGATATCGAACAGAATAAAGCGCTGCTGGCCGCTGACGCTCTCCGCATCCAGCAGCGCCCGCAGCACGGTTGCCGAAGGCAGCGGGAAGCTACCGCGCGTCAGGCCAAACGCGCCGAGGATCGCCATCACGACGAACAGCCCGGCGGCCATCTTCAGCGCCGCCGGGCGCAGCAAAATATGACGATTCCCGACAATCAGCGGGCGGAATCCGGCACGACGAGCGGCGCTTTTCATTTAAAGAATCTCGCGGCAATAAAGATAAACAGCGGCGCCCCCACCAGGGCGGTCATCGCCCCGGTCGCCAGTTCCTGAGGCGCCACCAGGGTACGCGCCGCAATATCCGCCAGCACCAGCACCAGGGCGCCCACCGGAGCCGCCAGCGGCAGCGCCAGGCGAATATCCTCGCTAATCAGCCGCCGCACCACGTGCGGGACCACCAGGCCGACAAAGCCGATCGGCCCGGCAACGGCGACCGCCGAACCGCACAGCAGCGCGATGGCGGTCAGCCCCAGCAGCCGGGTTTGGCCGATCTTCACCCCCAGCCCCAGCGCGACTTTATCCCCCAGCGCCAGCACGTTCAGCCGCGGGGCGATGGCGAGCGCAATCAGCAGCCCGCCCAGCGCCGGGATCAGCGCCGCACGCAGCGTCTGCCACTTCAGTCCGGCAAGATCGCCGGCCAGCCACGTACGCATCGCCAGCAGCGTTTGCTCATCGAGAATCAGGATTGCCGCGGTCACCGCCGACGCAAAGGCCGAGAGCGCCACTCCGCACAGGGTGATGCGCAGCGGCGTCATGCCACCGCGTCCGGAGGAGGCCAGCAGCATCACGGCGCCAAACAGCAGCCCCGCGCCGCAGGCGGCGGTCAGCGGGCGGCCGAACGCCGCTTCGCCGAGGCCCAGCGCCGAGGTCGCCACCACCACCAGCGACGCGCCGGCATTGAGGCCGAGAATGTGCGGTTCGCCGAGCGGATTACGGATCACCGTCTGCAGCAGCATACCCGCGACACCGAGCGCGGCGCCGGTCAGCAGCGCGGCGGCCAGGCGCACGAGGCGTAAATCGACAATAATCCGCTGGTCAAAATCGCGCGGATCGTAATGGAGCAGCGCCTGCAGTATCGTCTGCGGCGCAATCCAGCGCGCCCCCAGCCCCAGGTGCACCAGCGAGCCGCCGACCAGCAGCAGGCTCAGTAGCACAAGGGCCAGCCGCGGCCGGGCGCGTCGCCGCCGGAGCATCAGCGCGCCGGCGCTCATTGTCCGGCCGCCTGGCGGGCGCGAAAGGGCATAAAGAACGGTTTGCCGGTTTGCGGGTTCAGCGACATCTGCACGTCAACGTCAAACACCGTTTTAATCAGCTCCGGCGTGCAGGTTTCATTTTCGTCAATCACCCCGGCAATGCGCCCCTGCTTGAGAAACACCAGCGTATCGGCATAGTTCACCGCAAAGTTCAGGTCATGGAGGACGGTGACCACCGTGCGCCCGTGTTCGCGGGTCAGGGTCTGCAGCAGTTCGAGGATATCGACCTGATAGCGCAGATCGAGCCAGTTGGTCGGCTCATCAAGCAAAATGGTGGCGGTTTGCTGAGCCAGCGCCATCGCGATCCAGCAGCGCTGGCGCTGGCCGCCGGAGAGGCTGTCCACCGGCATATGGGCGAACCCGGCGGTGCCGGTCAGCGCCAGCGCCTCCTCCACCGCCCGCTCGTCGGCGTCCGACCACTGGCGCATCAGCCCTTGCCAGGGATAGCGCCCGCGGGAGACCAGCTCGAAAACCGTCAATCCTTCCGGGGTGAGCGGCGACTGGGGCAATATTCCCAGCCGGCGCGATACCGCCCGGGTGGGCAGCTCGTGAATAACCTGACCGTCGAGGCGCACGCAGCCGCCGAGCGGTTTGAGCATTCGGGCGATAGTCGATAGCAGCGTGGATTTACCGGAGCCGTTGGCCCCGGCCAGTACCGTCATTTTGCCGTGGGGGATCGTCAGATTAATATCGTTGACGATAAGGGTCTGGCCGTATCCGGCCGACAGGGAATCCAGCACAATCCCCTGCTCTGCAGGCATCACCCGCTGTGGCATAACTCGCTCCCGCACCGCAGCGGCGTGGCGTCAGGCCCGCACGTACTGCACTCAAACAAAAATACATCTCATTCTCTTTTGATCATGATGGGAATGAATGTAGTAGTCAATACTCCGTTTCGCTCATAGAGAAACGACGCGTCGGGTTATATCCCGCAGCGCGACAAATTTAATTAAATCCATTTAAAACAGAACCATAAAAACCATTTTCGGCGTTTAATACGGCGCCGAAACGCGACTTTCGCCGGCCGCATTTTTTTATCTTACATAACGTTTACTACTACATGGCTACGTGATTGAATGATTCTCAATTACATATCCGGACGCAAATTATAGCGGATAACGGATAGATAATATTTTTAAGGGCAATGATTTAATTGGCTTTATCTGTCCGCAAGGGACGGATTCGTTCGCGAGAAACAGACAAATGACGCAATCAACTGTCCCTTTCACGACATTGAAAGGGCGTGCACTTTTTTCACTGATTTTTTTGGGTTCCTTTACTTCTCCGGGGATTATCGCCGCGCAAACCGCAGCGGAAAAAGATAAAAAGGCGAGCGACGAAACCATTACGGTGGTGGCGGACGATACGCAGCAGAACGCCACCAGCGGCTATCAGCCTCTCAGCAGCTCGACCGCGACGCTGACCTCAATGCCGATGCTGGATATCCCGCAGGTGGTTAACACCGTCAGCGATCGGGTGCTGGAAGATCAGCACGCCACTACGCTCGACGAGGCGCTGTATAACGTTGCCAACGTCGTGCAGACCAATACCCTCGGCGGTACCCAGGACGCCTTTACCCGCCGCGGTTTCGGCGCCAACCGCGACGGTTCCATTATGACCAACGGGCTGCGCACCGTCCTGCCGCGCAGCTTCAACGCCGCCGTCGAGCGCGTGGAGGTGCTGAAAGGCCCGGCCTCGACGCTGTACGGCATTCTCGACCCCGGCGGGCTGATTAACGTGGTGACCAAACGCCCGGAAAAAACCTTCGGCGGATCGATTTCTGCCACCTCCACCAGCTTTGGCGGCGGCAGCGGCCAGTTTGACGTCACCGGACCCATCGAAGGGACGCGCCTGGCCTACCGGGTCATCGGCGAATATCAGAATGAAGACTACTGGCGCAGCTTTGGCAAAGAGAAGAGCAGCTTTATCGCCCCTTCCCTGACCTGGTTTGGCGACCGCGCCACGGTGAACGTGTCGTACTCGCATCGCGACTACAATACGCCGTTCGATCGCGGGACGATTTTCGATCTCACGACCAAAAAAGCCGTTAACGTCGATCGTAAAACGCGTTTTGACGAACCGTTTAACGTTACCGACGGCTATTCCGACCTGGCGCAGCTTAACGCCGAATACCGGCTCAACGAGGCCTGGACCGCCCGCTTCGACTACAGCTACAGCCAGGATCACTACAACGATAACCAGGCTCGGGTCATGGCCTATGACTCGGCCACCGGCGACCTGACCCGGCGCGTTGACGCCACCCACGGCTCAACCCAGAAGATGCACTCGACCCGCGCCGATCTGCAGGGCGACGTGGTGATTGGCGGCTTCTACAACGAGATCCTCAGCGGCATCGCCTACGAGAACTACGATCTGCTGCGCACCGGCATGATCCGCTGTAAGAATGTGAAGGGATTCAATATCTACAACCCGGTCTACGGTACCGTAGATAAATGCACCAGCGTATCGGCCTCCGACAGCGATCAGCGCATTCAGCAGGAGAGCTACGCCGCCTACCTGCAGGATGCGCTCTACCTCAACGACCGCTGGATCGCCGTCGCCGGCGTGCGCTACCAGTATTACACCCAGTACGCCGGCAAGGGACGTCCGTTTAACGTCAATACCGACAGCAGCGACCAGAAGTGGACGCCGAAGTTTGGCCTGGTTTATAAGCTAACGCCGACCGTTTCGCTGTTCGGTAACGTGGCGCAGTCGTTTATGCCGCAGTCGTCCATCGCCAGCTATATCGGCAACCTGCCGCCGGAAGAGTCCACCTCCTATGAGCTGGGCGCCAAGTTTGAACTGTTTGGCGTGACCGCCAATATCGCCCTGTTCGATATCGATAAGCGTAACGTGCTGTACAGCGAAACGGTCGGGGATGAAACCATTGCCAAAACGGCGGGTAAAGTGCGCTCGCGCGGCGTAGAGATGGATGTCGCCGGGTCGTTAACCGACAACCTGAGCATCATCGCCAGCTACGGCTATACCGACGCCAAGGTACTCGACGATCCGGACTACGCCGGCAAGCCGATGCCAAACGTGCCAAAGCATACCGGTTCGCTGTATATGACCTATGACGTGCATAACGTCTATGCCGGCAACACCCTGACGCTCGGCGCCGGGGGGCACGCGGTCAGCAAGCGTTCCGCCACCAACGGCGCGGACTATTATCTGCCGGGGTACGGCGTCGCGGACGTGTTCGCCGCCTATAAGATGAAGCTGCAGTATCCGGTCACCCTGCAGGTTAACGTTAAGAACCTGTTCGATAAGACCTACTACACCTCTTCAATCGGTACCAATAACCTGGGCAACCAGATTGGCGATCCGCGCGAAGTGCAGTTTACGGTGAAGATGGATTTTTAAGCGCCTGACGATCTCCCGGCGCAGCGCAACGCTGTCGCCGGGAGACGCTCCCCATCGCCAATCTTACCAGTCCTCCGCCTGGCCCAGGATGCGCAAAATATCCTGCCGATGAGCAACCAGCTGCGGATTATCGCGGTGGCGCGGAAAGGGCAGCGGCAGCGTAAATTCGGCAATAATTCGCCCCGGACGCGGCGACATCACCAGCACCCTTTCGCACAGCAGCAGCGCCTCTTCAATATCGTGCGTCACCAGCAGGCTGGTATAGCCCTGTTGCTGCCAGAGCGAGATCAGCTCGCGCTGCATGCTGATGCGCGTCAGGGAATCCAGCTTGCCTAAGGGTTCATCGAGCAGCAGCAGCCGCGGCTCGTTGAGCAGCGCCCGCGCCCGCGCCGCCCGCTGGGCCATGCCGCCGGAGAGCTCGACGCGGCCAGGCGGCGCTAAACGCCTCGAGCCCCATCCGCGCAATCAGCGCGTCGGCCTTGGGCTCCAGCCCTTTTCTCCCCTGCGCCTGCGGCCCGAGCAGCACATTTTGCCGCACCGTCAGCCACGGATAAAGGGTCGGGTCCTGAAACACCAGAATCCGCTCCGGCCCCGGGGCCCCCATCCGGCGGTCATCGATCTGCACCTGTCCGCTTTGCAGCGTCTCCAGCCCCGCCAGCAGCCGTAGCAGGGTGGATTTACCGCAGCCCGACGGTCCCAGCAGCGCCACGCTCTCTCCGGGGCGCAGCTGCAGGCTGATATTCTCCAGCACCGGCACCGTCTGCCTGCCCAGCGCGAAGGCGTGGCTCAGATGGGCGATGTCGATGGCCGCACCGGCCGGCGTGACCGTGGTCGTTACCATGTCATGCCTCCTCGCTGCCAGCTCAGCAGCCGGTCGCGCAAGATAAACAGTCCGCTAATCAGGCCGGAACAGAAAAAGGCCATAACCAGCAGCGCGGCGTACATGTTGGGGTAGGCCGCCCAGCCCTGCGCCCACTGCAGATAAAAGCCGATCCCGGATTTAACGCCCACCATCTCAGCGACGATCAGCACCGAAAACGAGGCGCCTAACCCCATAAACAGCCCGACGAAGACGTTCGGCAGCGCGGCGGGAATGGCCACCCGCAGGATCAGAAAGCGCTGGCTGGCTCCCAGCGTGCGCGCCACGTCGTACCAGGCTTTGTCGATACTCATCACCCCGGACCACGTCAAAACGGTGACCGGAAACCAGGTGCTGAGGGCGATTAAAAAGACGCTGGCGCCGAAGCTGGAAGGGAAGATAAACAGGCACAGCGGCAGCAGCGCCGTTGACGGCACCGGCCCGAGCAGGCGCAGTACCGGATGCAGCCAGTAGCCAATGCGCTGCGACCAGCCGATGGCCAGTCCGCTGATAAAGCCGCTGGATGTCCCGAGCAGCACCCCAAGGCTCAGCAGGCCCAGCGAGTGCAGCAGGCTATCCAGCAGGCGCGGCCAGTCGTCATACAGCACTTCGATCAGCGCCTGCGGCGGGGCAAAAAACGGTACCGGCAGCAGCGCGGATTTCGCCGTCAGCCACTCCCACAGGCCGAACAGCACCGGCAGCAGCGCCAGCCATTTCCCGGCATGCTGCAGACGCCCGCCCCGCTGGCGCCAGTAGCGGTAGCTCAGCGCCAGCAGCAGCAGCCCGCCGGCGATCGCGAACTGCGCCATCGCCCAGCCTTCGCTGTAGGGCCAGCGTCGCCCGGCATCCGGCCATCTGAGGGTAAAAAGCCCGCCCGCCAGCCACAGCGCGGCGGCCAGCAGGCCTTCAGCCCACAGCGGGCCGCCGACCCGCGGCCGCGACAGCGCCTGCTCAGGCGAATACGTTGGCATAAATACTCTCCGCAAACTGATGAGGATCGGTCCCGGACTTGATCACCTGCACGCGCTGCAGGTCAATAGCGTACTGGGTCAGCTCTTTGACGAACGCTTCGCCGACGGCGTGGTGGCCGTGGCCCTGGCCGTGGAGGATCCCCGAGACCTCGGTTTCATTGGTATTCAGCGCGTGGGCCATAAACGCCTGCGCCACGCTTTGCGGGTGGGCCGAAGCGTAGCTATGCGCCTCCAGAATGGCCTGGGTCAGCGCAGCGGCCGCCGGCTTGTGGTCCCGCGCCAGAGACCCGCTAACCCCCAGCACGCAGCAGCTGAGGTTGGCATAATCCCCGCTCATATTGCTGGCGATCAGCTGATACTTGCCGGTCGCCAGCAGGCGGTAGCTGAAGGGTTCGCTGCCGCTGATGGCGGCAATCTCGCGTTTATCGAGCGCCACGCTCAGCAAATCGGCGGGATAGACCTTCCACTGCACGTCGCTGAGCGGGTCGATCCCGTGACGCTTGAGCAAAATGGCGAAGAAGTTTTTATCCGGGCCGGCCATATCGGTCACCCCGATCGTCTGTCCTTTCAGGCTCTCGAGGCCGCCAAATGGCGAATTTTTTGCTGTCAGCAGATTCAGGCAGCCGCCGTGCGTCCCGGCGGTGAGCTTGACGTCAAAACCCTGCTCCAGCGCCTTCAGCCAGCGCAGCGCCATCCCGACGCCGGCGTCCGCCTTGCCGGTGGCTATCGCCTCCAGCAGAACGTCGGTCGAATTACCAAAATTGACGAACTCGACGTCGAGGTTGTACTTACTGAAAAACTTCTGCTGCTCGGCAACCGCGACCGGGGCAAGGCACACCGCGCTTTTGTTGATCGCCAGCTTGATTTTGTACGGTTCGGCCAGGCGCAGCGCCAGGTTTTCGCCCTCGGCGGGCATCGCCGCCATATCGTGCGCCCACAGCGGCCAGGCCGCTGCCGCCAGCGCCGTGCCGGCGCTCAGCCGTAGAAAGCGACGGCGTGAAAAAGCGTGCTGGATCATGGCGTGGTCTCCTGTTGAGCGGCTGGCGCAGGCACGGTGAAGCCGTCATCAAAGGTCGGCGTGACGTCCAGCCTGGCGCGAATCAGCCCGTTGGCCTGATAAAAATCGGCGGTGGCCTGCTGCTGGGCGACGATGCGCGAGTCCAGGCGCTGCCACTGCGATTGCCGGTTAGCGAACTGCGCCCGGGCGATATCCGCTGGAAAACGGATAATCTCGCCGAGGGTTTTGCCGTAGCTGTCCAGATTGGCATAGGCCCAGCGCTCCGCTTCCGCCAGGCGATGCAGATAATCCTGCAGCGCCGCCCGTTTAGCCGGGTCCTTGAGGCTGGCGTCGGTGGCCGCAAGGAAGGAATTGCCGGGCAGCAGCCCCTTGCCGCTGACCAGAATTTGCCCCTCGGCGGTTTTCACCAGCTGGGTGGTGTAGGGCTCCCAGGTCGCCCAGGCATCCACCGAGCCGTTGAGCAATGCCACTTTGGCATCAACCGGGCCGAGGAAGACCCACTGCACGTCCCGGGGCGATATCCCCGCCTGCTCCAGCGCTTTGAGGGCGACAAAGTGGCCGATAGACCCCTTCCCGGTAGCGATGCGTTTGCCCTTTAAGTCCGCCGCGCTTTTCAGCGGGCTGCCCGGAGAGACCAGCACCGCGGTGCCGGCGGGGTTGCTCTTATCGACGGCGATCGCTTTTACCGGTGCGCCGTTGGCGAGGGCGAACAGCAGCGGCGCATCGCCGATAATCCCGGCATCAACCGCGCCGGCGTTCAGCGCTTCCGCCAGCGGCGCGGCGGCGGGAAACTCCGCCCACTTAATGTCGTAATTCAGGTTCTGCAGCGCATTCGCCGCTTCAAGCTGCGAGCGCATGCCACCTTTTTGATCGGCAATGCGCAGCGTGACGCGCTCCTGCGCCGCCGCATAGCCGCTCAGCGCCAGCAGCATTAGCGCCGCGGCTAAAGGTGTTCTCTTTCGTTCGCGCATGGTGATTATCCTTATAATTGAAAAGCCTGTTTACCCGCCGCCTGCCAGGCGCTGTCGCTCTGCGGCGTGTGCACTCGTCCGCACAGCACGTTGCGGTAGTGGCGCTCCAGCGGATGCTGGCGGCTAAGCCCGTGATTGCCGGTGAGCTCCAGCGCCAGGCCTACCGCCGAAATGGCGTTGTCGGTGATGGTCACCTTCGCCAGATTGGCTTCAGCGGCGGTAAATCCCAGTGCGGCCGCCCGCTGCAGCAGGCAGCGGTTAGTTAGCAGCGCGCTCTCGATCTGCCCTACTTTTTCCTGCACCCGCGGCAGCTGGCTTAGCGGCTGCCCAAGGCTTCCGGGGATACGTGAACGCAGCCAGCCCAGCAGCCAGTCGCGCGCGGCGCGGGCGACGCTGTCGTAAATTGCCGCCAGCAGCGCCGCGTGGCGGTTGGCAAACAGCCGCGTCTGTTCGGCATTCGGCCCCGGCGGCGTCGCCGCAGGCCAGGTCTCAACCGCGCTATCCGCTGGTAGAAGCACGTCGCGGAAGATCGCTTCATGGCTGCCGGTGGCGCGCATTCCCGCGTGATCCCAGCTCCTGATAATAGTGACACCGTCACTTTTTGCCGGCACCAGCCAGGTCCCCACCAGCGGGTCGGGATCATCGCTCCGCGCCCAGACGGCCAGCCAGCTCAGCCCCTCAACGCCGGTGGTATAGAGCTTGTGGCCGTTAAGCCGCCAGCCTTGCGCGGTACGGGAGGCGATCGTTTGCGGCAGGCCGCCGCGCGCCGGGGAACCGAGCTCGGGTTCAACCCGCAGGCTGTTGATGAGGCCGCCGCGCTCGACGGCATCGCGAAAGACCCGTTCGCGCAGCGGCTCCGTCCAGCCATCGCTCTCCGCCAGCCGCAGATGGTGCAGATACTGCATACAGACGATCAGCGCCGTCGCCGGTTCCCCCCACGCGATGGCGGAAATCGCCTCCTGCAGCTGTAGCAGGTCCGCCTGCGCGCCGCCGTAGCGCCGCGGCGTCGCCAGGCTCAGAAAGCCTTCCTGTCGCAGCAGGTCGAGGTTGTGTCGGGGAAATTCGCCGCTCTGGTCAAGTTCTGCCGCCCGTTCCGCCATCTGCCGGCGGATATCCGTCAGCCGCTGCGGCCAGCTGGCCGCCGGCCGAGGCGGAGCCTGGGGAGGATAGCTCACGATACCCGCGCCTTAGCCGCCCGCAGCGCCGCCTTTTCGCGAGCGATCGGCAGCAGCGCTTTGCCATATTCCTGCGCATCGTTGAGCGGGTCGAAGCCGCGGATCAGGAAGTTGTGGACCCCGAGGTCGTAGTAATCGAGCAGCGCGTCGGCAACCTGTTCCGCCGTCCCCACCAGCGCGGTGGAGTTATGCCCGCCGCCCACCAGCTTCGCAATGCCGGTCCACAGACGCTTATCCACCACGTTCCCCTGCTCCGCCGTCGCCCGCAGGCGCTGGGCGCCGACGCTCTCCGGTTTGGCTTTAAATCCAACGTCACTCTGCGCCGCGCGCTCGGAGGCCACGTGTAAAATATGTTCAGCTTTTTCCCAGGCCTGCGCTTCGCTGTCGGCGATAATCGGCCGGAAGGAGACGCTGAAATCAATTTCGCGCTGATGTTTTGCCGCTTCAGCCCGCACCCGCTTAACCGTCTCCTCGGTTTGCCCCAGCGACTCGCCCCACAGGGCAAAGACGTCGGCGTGCTTACCGGCCACCCGAATGGCGGCTTCTGACGAGCCGCCAAAATAGAGCGGAATATGCGGCTTTTGCAGCGGACGAATGGCCGACCATGCCTGCTCGGCCTGGTAGAACTCATTGGCGATATCGACCGGCTGCTCCGCGGTCCAGATTTTTCGTACCGTCTCAAGGAAGGCGTCGGTGCGCGCATAGCGCTGGTCGTGATTGAGATAGTCGCCGTCGCGGCGCTGTTCGGCATCGTTGCCGCCGCTGATAATATGTACCGCGAGGCGGCCGCCGAGCAGATGCTCAAGGGTGGCGAATTTTCGCGCGGCGAGAGTTGGCGAGACAAACCCCGGACGGTGAGCAAGCAGAAAATTGATTTTTTGCGTCGACAGCCCGGCCAGGGCGGTTACCAGAAAGCCATCGGCTGATCGGACCAATGCCCCACCAGCAGACGGTCAAAACCGGCGGCCTCGTGGGCCTGGGCAAAACGCACGATATAGTCGCGGTCAAAAATCGGCCCTGCCGGGGCGATAGTTTCGGACGCAAGACGGTGGCCGATCATGCCGAGAAACTGAATGCTCATACAAACTCCTTGGGTCAGGGTAACGGACTGGCCGCGGCGGCGGCGCGATATCGTTACCCTATACACCGGAGATTAATGAACAAAATGCATTTTTATCATATCTTAATATTCCAAATCAGCATTTAGATAAATTACTTATTCTTTTCAGTTAGATGGGGACAGACTGCTGGACGATTTTGGCGGCAAAAAAAGTGAGCGGCTGCTGGAGATTAGCCAGATTCTGCGCGCTGATTTGCCATAAGCAGACCGCGGGCTGGAAATCGGCCAGCGCCAGGATGCTAATCTCATCGCGCCACGGGCTGGCGGTCAGCGCCGCGCGGGGCACGATGCCCAGCCCCAGCCCCTGCGCTACCAGGCCAATCTGCAGCTGAGCCCCCGCGGTCTCGGTATTAAGCTGTAGCCGCAGCCCCTGGGTCTGCAGCTCGCGAATCAATCCCGCCCGCAGCCCGCAGCCGTCGGGGTTGAGCACCCAGCCGTGCGCCGCGCACTCCCGCAGCAACCCGGCGGAGAGACGCAGGCTCTTGCCGGCAATCACCGCGATATCCAGCGGACAGAGCAGCCGCCCGCTGTAGCCCTCCGCGAAGACCTGCTGCGCCGGGCCCATCGCCAGCACGCAGTCAAGTTCGACGCTTTCCAGACGCTTCTGCAGCTGGCCGCTCCAGCCGCAGGTCACCTGCGGCTGGAGGTGCGGGAACTGCTGACGCAGCGCCGTCAGCGCCGGCTGGAGGGCGATTTCCGCCACGCTCTGCGGCAGGCCAAGGCGCAGAACGCCGCGCGGCTCCGCCTCCGGGTCCAGCAGCCCGTAGAGCTTTTTGGTTTCCCGCTTGATGGTCAGGCACTGCTCGTACACGCGATGGCCGGCGGCGGTCAGGGTCAACGGCCGGGTCTGCCGCTCCAGCAGGGTCACGTTCAGCGTCTGCTCCAGCCGCTGCAGCCGGCGGGTGATCGCCGACTGGGTTATGCCCAGATATTCCGCCGCCTGATTCAGCGAGGAGAACTGCACGGTGGCTAACAGGGCGTCGATGTCGTCAATACGCATAGGTTCCTTAGAGCGGCTTCGCCAAACTCTTAATGTTTATTTTGCATATTAATATATGCGTAAATTGCATTTAAATAATATTAACGCCTTTGTTAGCGTATTGACCAGCCCCTCTGACAGGAACCGATGATGAGCACTCCCCGACTGGAAAAGTTACGCCATTTTATTCAAGAGGTTGACCACCTGCATCGCCAGCTCAGCCGGCCGGAGCCGCTGCTGGATGCGGTTGCCCTGCGGCTGGCGGCGCTGGTGAAACAGGATGACTGGCTGCCGGACGAGTACGCCCTGCCGCATCCCCATCACTATCAGCAGTATCTGCTGCACGCCGACTCCGGGCAGCGTTTTTCGATAGTCAGCTTTGTCTGGGGGCCAGGACAGTCGACGCCGATCCACGACCACCGGGTGTGGGGCGCGATCGGCATGCTGCGCGGGGCGGAAGAGAATCAGCGCTACCGCCTCGACGACAGCGGAACGCCGGTGGCTGATGGCATCGCGCAGCGGCTCTCCGCCGGCGAGGTGGAGAAAGTCTCCGCCCGCGACGGCGATATTCACCGGGTCAGCAACGCGCTGGCGGATCGCGTGTCGATCAGCATCCACGTTTACGGCGGCAATATCGGCGCCGTCAAACGTGCCGTGTACACCCCAGAAGGCGTTAGCAAACCGTTTATCTCCGGCTACTCCAACCGTCATTTACCCAATATCTGGGATCTCTCTAAGGATAATTAATATGCCCGTTCACTCCTTACGCCAGGCCGCACAGATCCGCCAGGCGTTGCTCGACGGCGCTGAGCTGGCGCTGATCGACGTACGTGAAGAAGCGCACTTCGCCACCGCGCATCCGCTCTTCGCCGCAAACCTGCCGCTCAGCAAGCTGGAGCTGGAAATTAGCCGCCGGGTGCCGCGCCTGACGACGCCGATAACCGTTTACGACAACGGTGAAGGCCTTGCAATACTGGCTCTCGAACGCCTGCGCGGCTGGGGTTATCGCGATGTCGCTTTGCTCGACGGCGGGCTGGCGGGCTGGCGGGCTGGCGGGCTGGCGGGCTGGCGGGCTGGCAGCGCAGCGGCGGAGAGCTGTTTCAGGACGTCAACTCCCCGAGCAAAGCGTTTGGCGAACTGGTCGAGAGCCAGCGCCATACGCCTTCGCTGAGCGCGCAGGAGGTTCAGGCGCTGATTGACGGCCCGCAGCCGGTGGTGGTGCTGGACGCCCGACGCTTCGATGAGTATCAGACCATGAGTATTCCCGGCAGCATCAGCGTTCCCGGCGGCGAGCTGGCGCTGCGGGTTGACGGCCTCGTGACCTCGGAGCAGACGCCGATCGTGGTTAACTGCGCGGGACGCACCCGCAGCATTATCGGCGCCCAGTCGCTGCTCAACGCCGGAGTGCGTAATCCGGTCTACGCCCTGCGTAACGGAACCATCGGCTGGACGCTGGCCGGGTTAGCGCTGGAGCACGGCCAGCAGCGGCGCTATGACCCTGAGCGGCAGGCGTCGACTGCGCGCCTCCAGCAGGTGCGCGCGCTGGCCGCAAGCGCCGGGGTGGCGTTTATTGACGACGCGACCCTGCAGCGCTGGCGGCGCCAGGAGGATCGGACCACCTATCTGTTCGATGTCCGCAGCCCGGAGGAGTATGCCGCCGGCCACCTGCCCGGCAGCCTCAGCGCTCCTGGAGGACAGCTGGTGCAGGAGACCGACCACCATGCCAGCGTGCGCGGGGCGCGGATCGTCGCGCTGGATGATGACGGCGTTCGCGCGGCCATCACCGCCTCCTGGCTGGCGCAGATGGGCTGGGAGGTGGCGGTGCTGCGCGAAGCGAATCCGGCAGGTTTTAGCGAGCGCGGCGTACCGGCAGCCAGCGTCCCGCCGGCCCCGGCGGCGGAAGAGATCGCGCCCAGCCAGCTGGCGGAGCTGCTAAACGAACCGGGTACCCTGGTGCTGGATTTCACCACCAGCGCCAACTACGCGGCGCGGCATATTCCCGGCGCCTGGTGGCTGGTGCGTTCCCAGCTCAGGCAGGCGCTGGCGGTGCTCCCGCCCGCCGAGCGCTACGTGCTCACCTGCGGTAGCAGCCTGCTGGCACGTTACGCTGTCACCGAAGTCGCGGCGCTTACCGGTAAGCCGGTACAGCTGCTGCGCGGCGGCACGCAGGCGTGGATAGCGGCCGACCTGCCGCTGGAGCGGGGCGATACCCACCTGGCGAGCGAACGTAGCGACCGCTATCGTCGCCCGTATGAGGGAACGGATAACTCTCCCGAGGCGATGCAGGCCTATCTGGACTGGGAATTCGGACTCGTCGAGCAGCTGGCGCGCGACGCCAGCCACGGCTTTAGGGTGCGCTAGCCGGCGCCGCCGTTCTCGCGGTCAGGCGCACGCATAATCCACGAGTACTGGAAGGTTTTCGCTGCCGGGAAATGGGTGCGCCGCCGGAACGAGCCCAGCGTCTGCGGCGTGCAGTAGGTGCAGTTGCCCAGCCACTCGACGTTTTCATCCGCCACGCCGGCGCGCTGCAGCAGCAGCCCGGCAAAGGCCCGCAGATCGAACCACAAACTCTCCGCCTCCGTTCCCCGGGCCTGCTCCGCTCTGGCGGGCTGCGCGGGGCGCTGATGGAACAGGAGGTCGCGATGCCGCCGCGCCAGCTCGCCCGCCGGCATCGTCAGCAGAGAGCGATAAAAGTCGGCGGAGACTTCATAGCAGCAGGCGTGGATATGCGGCCCGATCGCCACTATCACCTCCTCCGGCGCCACCCGATGCTCGCGGAACAGCGCCAGGCTGTTTTCGACGATCCCGCTTGCCGCGCCGCGCCAGCCGGCGTGGACGCTGCAGACGTAGCGCCCGTCGCGGGAGGCCATCAGCATCGGCAGGCAGTCCGCGGTCACCACCCCCACCTTTTGCCCGCTTAAGGCGGTAAACACCGCGTCGGCGTGCGGCCGTTCCGCCAAAGGAGCCCGATAGTGATGGACAACGTTGCCGTGAACCAGCTTAACCGGCGCCATCTCGCCGTAGGGAAAGGCGGCGGTCTCGTGCACATCGAGGAAGGCGTGGCGGATGGCGGGAATATCGCTTAATAACCGGGATTGAAAGGACATGATGGCGGCGAAAATGAATGAGTGATGATTTACCGTATGCCAAAGTCGGCGGATGCGCAAGGCGGTCCGTCAGCGGGATAAGGCGGGAAAATACCTTGATCTTAAGGGGTATACGCGACGTTTAGCGTTGCTTCCACCAACGCTATATATTTTAATGCACAACGATTCTTTGCCATCCAATCGAGCCGCCTATGTCAACACTACCTCGTTTTTTACTCAGCCTGACGCTAATCGCCAGCACGTTGTTCACCGCGAGCGCCTTTGCCGATCGCACCATCACCGACCAGATCGGGCGCCAGGTCACCCTGCCGGATCGCGTTAACCGCGTCGTCGTGCTGCAGCACCAGAGCCTGAATCTGCTGGTGCAGCTTAACGCCGCCGACGATATTGTCGGCGTCATGAGCAGTTGGAAAAAGCAGCTCGGCCCGGCCTTTGCGCGCTTTATGCCCGCCATCGAAGGGCTGCCAACGCCGGGGGATTTAACCCAGGTCAACATCGAAAGCCTGCTGGCGCTGCATCCGCAAGTGGTGTTCGTCGCCAACTACGCTCCCCAGGCGATGATTCAGCAGATTCAGAATGCCGGGATCCCGGTCGTCGCCGTGTCGCTGCGCCAGGACGCCGCGGGGGAGCAGAATAAAATGAATCCGTCGATGGCCGACGAAGAGCAGGCCTATAACGAAGGGCTGAAACAGGGTATTCGCCTGATTGGCGAGGTGGTCGATCGTCAGGCCCAGGCGGAGGAGCTGATTCGCTACACCATTAGCGCCCGGGCGCAGGCCAACGCGCCGGTTGCCGACATCCCCGACGGCCAGCGGGTGCGCGTCTATATGGCTAATCCGGATCTCAATACCTACGGCTCCGGGAAGTATACCGGCCTGATGATGAAGCACGCGGGCGCGCTGAACGTGGCGGCCGCCTCGGTGAAGGGCGCCCGTCAGGTCTCGCTGGAGCAGGTGCTGCAGTGGAACCCGGAGGTGATCTTTGTCCAGGATCGTTATCCGGAAGTGGTAAAACAAATTACCAGCGATCCGCAGTGGCAGGGAATCGACGCGGTGAAAAACCATCGCGTCTGGCTGATGCCGGAATATGCCAAAGCCTGGGGCTACCCGATGCCGGAAGCGCTGGCGATCGGCGAGCTGTGGATGGCGAAAAAGCTCTATCCCTCCCGCTATAGCGCCATCGACGTCGACGCCAGGGCGGAGGATTATTACCAGCGCTTTTACCGCGTAAAATGGACGCCGGATGCTCAGTAATCGTCACCCGGCCCTGCTGCAGGGCGGGCTGGCGCTGGCAGCGCTGCTGATTGCCGTGGCTTCACTCTGTTTCGGCCAGTATCCGCTGAGCCTCGGCGAGGTCTTTCGCCAGCTGGGCCATCTCTCCCCCGCCGACGGCGTGGCCGGGCAGATCGTCTGGTCGGTGCGTCTGCCGCGCGTGACGATGGCGCTGCTGGCCGGCGGCGCGCTGGGCCTGTGCGGGGCCACCCTGCAGGGGGTCTTTCAAAACCCGCTGGTTGATCCGCATATCATCGGCGTGACCTCCGGCTCCGCTTTCGGCGGAACCCTGGCGATCCTGTTGGGTCTGGACACGCTGCTAATGATGGCTTCGACGTTCGGTTTTGGCCTGCTGGCGCTGATGCTGGTGTACCTGATAGCGGCGCTGCAGGGGCGGGAAAACACTCTCGTGCTGATCCTCTCGGGCATTATCCTCAGCGGCTTTTTCGCCGCGCTGGTCAGCCTGATGCAGTATCTGGCCGATAGCGAAGAGACGCTGCCGAATATCGTCTTCTGGCTGCTGGGCAGCTTCGCCACCGCCAACTGGCATAAGGTGCTGCTGATGGCGCTGCCGGTCATCGCCGCCGCGACCATGCTCTATCGCCTGCGCTGGCGGATTAACCTGCTGGCGCTGGAGGATAAGGACGCCCGCGGGCTGGGGGTCTCGGTCGTCGCGCTGCGGCGTAGCGTGCTGGTCTGCTGCGCCGTGCTGGTGGCCGCGCAGGTGGCGGTCAGCGGCAGCATCGCCTGGGTCGGGCTGGTTATTCCGCATCTTGCCCGCCTGCTGGTCGGCGCCGATCACCGGCGCCTGCTGCCCACCGCCTTCTGGCTCGGCGGCGGCTTTATGGTGGTGGTGGACAGCCTGGCCCGCACCTTAACCCAGGCGGAGATCCCGATTGGCATTATCACCGCCCTGCTCGGCGCGCCGCTGTTTAGCTGGCTGCTGTTCCATTCCCGTCGTCGAGGAGCCGCCTGATGGAAGCCTCTCTTAGCCTGACGCAGCTGCTGTATGGCCACCGTCAGCCGCTGTTTGCTCCCCTTAGCCTGCGCTGTCGCGCCGGCGAGGTCTGGGCGATCCTGGGCGCTAACGGCCGCGGAAAAAGCACGCTGCTTGATACGCTGACCGGCGTACTGCCGCCACTCGGCGGCCGGTTTGAGTCCGTCGGCGGCACCGCCATCGTGCCGCAATCTTTTCGCCCGGCATTCAACTGGAAGGTGCAGGAGGTGGTGCTGATGGGCCGCGCTCGCCATGTCGATCTGTTCGCCCAGCCCGGCGCTGAAGATAGACGGCAGGTTCAGGAGGCGCTGCGCCAGCTGGGGATTGCGCATCTGGCCGCCGTATCCTTTCGCGCGCTCTCCGGCGGCCAGCAGCAGCTGGTACTGATCGCCCGCGCGCTGGTGGGCGCCAGCCAGAATATCCTGCTCGATGAGCCCTGCTCGGCGCTGGATCTCGCCAACCAGCAGGTGGTACTGCAGCTGATCAGCGATCTGGCGCATCGCCAGACGCGCACGGTGCTGTTCACCACCCACGATCCGACCCACGCCCTGCAGATAGCCAGCCACACTTTACTCCTGCTGCCCGAGGGCGAATGGCTGGCGGGAGAGTCCGCCGAGGTGCTAAGCGAAGCCAATCTGCTGCGGGCCTACGGTTTGCCGGTCCACAAAATCGCTCACCCCGGATCGGCCGTACCGCTGCTGGCGCCGCAGTTTACGATCCGCCGCTGAGCGACAAAAAGCCCGCCGCGCGCAGATAGCCCTGCCCCTCGTCGCCGAGAATAAAGCGGCTGAGCCGCTGCGCCCCGGCGCTCTCTTCGGTTTGTGTCAGGTAGTAGTCGGCACGCACGTTCCACGGCGGCGGAATGGCGACGCTACGCAGCGCGGCGTCGGCCGTCATTTGCCGGGCGTAGTGGGCGTAGCCGATAAACAGATCGGCTAACCCTTCGCCAATCAGCCAGGCCCCTGCCGTGCTGCCCGGCGGGACGCTTAGCGAATCCCTGCCCCCCACCAGCTGCCGCGCGCGGTCCATCATCTCCCGCCCGGCTCCCGGATAGCTGGCTTCAATTCGCTCGAACAGCTGCCAGGTATAGTCGCCGGAAGGATCGCAGCCCGGCGTTGAGGTCGCCAGCCGTAGCTGCGGGTCGCAGAGCAGCGTCAGCCAGTCGGCCTTATCGGTAGCGGCCGTTCTTCGCACGGTGAGCATCAGCTGGTTAGCGGCAAACGGCCAGCACTCGCCCGCCAGCCCCGCCTGCTGCAGCGCCTGCGGATGACGGCGATTGGCGGAGGCGAAAACCGAGCAGCGCTCTCCGGCCTCAATCCGCTCGCGCAGCAGGCCCGCGGGAGCAAAACGCGCCTCAACCGCAATGCCGGTAAGCTGATGAAAACGCGCCAGCAGCGGGACAAAGGCGCCCTTCAGGCTCCCCGCCGCCAGCAGAACGATGCCATCTGTCACTGGACCCTCGCTGAAGCGCGCGGGGATGCCGTCAGCGCTATTCATGCCCGGATAAAGCGTGAATAACCTGAGCCATCGCTTCGCGAGTCAGTCTCAGTTCGGGCGATTTTTGGGTTCGCCAGCGCGGTGCGCACCACGCCGGCAATAACGATGTGTTTCGGTTCCTGACCCAGATCGCGCATTTCGAGCACCACTTTCCCCACCACGCGGCACATTTCCTGGTACAACTCGTCGTCTTTTGCTCGGTTTCCCATCGAATTTCGCTCGTAAATTATCATTATCAATCAATTCATTATTGATACGTTTTTCGCATAAATCAAACCAGCGTACCGTTTCTGCGCCAGTGGCCAATTTGCGCGTCAAAACTGCGGCTAAAACCGCGCCCGGGAGCCAATTTCGCTTAGCGGCTGGCGAAAATTTGTGTTGCAGATAAGATTGTAATTGGTGTGAGTTTTGTTGCGTTTGTTTGACGAAAAATGAAACATTGTTTTCATTTTCCTTTTTTGTTTCATCGTCGTATAATGCACACCGATTCTTTCTTGAATGGTTTCAGCACATTGGACTGCCTGACTAAAAGCATAACAAATTGCCTCTTTTCATGGGCTGAACCGCCAGCACACATTCTTCTGCACGCTCTTTTGTTGTCACCTATCCTTAGAGCGTGCCATAGCAACTTTCGCAATACAGGTTTGACTCTACGGCAGCGCGCCGGCGGAGCGAGATTTCCCAATCCTTCACAACTTAAAGACTAATACCTTCATGAAAAAGACCAAAATCGTTTGCACCATCGGTCCGAAAACCGAATCCGAAGAGATGTTAACCAAGATGCTGGACGCGGGCATGAACGTCATGCGTCTTAACTTCTCTCACGGCGACTATGCTGAACACGGTCAGCGCATCCAGAACCTGCGCAATGTGGTAAGCAAAACCGGTAAAACCGCCGCTATCCTGCTGGATACCAAAGGTCCGGAAATTCGCACCATCAAGCTGGAAGGCGGCAACGACGTCTCCCTGAAAGCGGGCCAGACCTTCACCTTCACAACCGACAAATCCGTGGTCGGCAACAGCGAAATCGTAGCCGTCACCTATGAAGGTTTCACCACTGACCTCTCCGTAGGCAACACCGTACTGGTTGACGATGGTCTGATCGGGATGGAAGTCACCGCCATCGAAGGTAAAAACGTTATCTGTAAAGTGCTGAATAACGGCGACCTCGGCGAAAACAAAGGCGTTAACCTGCCGGGCGTCTCTATCGCTCTGCCGGCGCTGGCTGAGAAAGACAAACAGGATCTGATCTTCGGCTGCGAACAGGGCGTTGACTTTGTTGCCGCATCCTTTATCCGTAAACGTTCTGACGTGGTAGAGATCCGCGAGCACCTGAAAGCTCACGGTGGCGACAACATCCAGATCATCTCCAAGATCGAAAACCAGGAAGGCCTGAACAACTTCGACGAAATCCTTGAAGCCTCTGACGGCATCATGGTTGCTCGCGGCGACATGGGCGTTGAAATCCCGGTTGAAGAAGTAATCTTCGCCCAGAAAATGATCATCGAAAAATGTATCCGCGCGCGCAAAGTGGTTATCACCGCGACGCAGATGCTGGACTCAATGATCAAGAACCCGCGTCCGACCCGTGCGGAAGCCGGCGACGTCGCTAACGCCATCCTCGACGGCACCGACGCCGTGATGCTGTCCGGCGAATCGGCAAAAGGTAAATACCCGCTGGAAGCGGTGACCATCATGGCGACCATCTGCGAACGTACCGACCGCGTCATGACCAGCCGCCTGGAGTTCAACAACGACAACCGCAAGCTGCGCATCACCGAAGCCGTCTGCCGCGGTGCGGTAGAAACCGCTGAAAAACTGGAAGCGCCGCTGATCGTCGTCGCCACCCAGGGCGGTAAATCCGCTCGCGCGGTGCGTAAATACTTCCCGGATGCCACCATTCTGGCGCTGACTACCAACCAGACCACCGCCCGTCAGCTGGTGCTGACCAAAGGCGTTGTGCCGCAGCTGGTTGAGCAGCTGGCCTCTACCGACGACTTCTACCGTCTGGGCAAAGAGTCTGGCTCTGCAGAGCGGCCTGGCGCGTAAAGGCGACGTCGTGGTCATGGTCTCCGGCGCGCTGGTTCCAAGCGGAACAACCAATACCGCATCCGTGCACGTGCTGTAATAATTTACAGGCTAATACGTTTTTCTTTAAAGGCACCTCCGTGAGGCGCCTTTTTTTTATTCGATCACTAGCTACTCTTAATAAAAATGCAAATCGGAATTTACTATTTAACCGGAGATTATCTAAGATGAATCCGATGGAAGCGCGCTGTTTTCACACGGATTTTTAAACTACCCCGGCAAATTCGTTGGTTCTTTGAGCGAACGATCAAAATTAAGCGTATTACCGTAAAAAAATATTCTCATCCCAAAAAAGTTTGTGTAATACTTGTAACGCTACATGGAGATTAACTCAATCTAGAGGGTATTAATAATGAATCGTACTAAACTGGTACTGGGCGCGGTAATCCTGGGTTCTACTCTGCTGGCTGGTTGCTCCAGCAATGCTAAAATCGATCAGCTGTCTTCTGACGTTCAGACTCTGAACGCTAAAGTTGACCAGCTGAGCAACGACGTGAACGCAATCCGTTCCGACGTTCAGGCTGCTAAAGATGACGCAGCACGCGCTAACCAGCGTCTGGACAACCAGGCTACTAAATACCGTAAGTAATAGTGCCTGTGTAATAGAAATGGCGCACATTGTGCGCCATTTTTTTTGTCCCTCCCCGCCCGATTTACTGCACTCTTTTGCTCTCATCAACCGGCGCATTCTGCACCGACAAACTCGATAGCGCCCCTTCCGCAGCGCTCTGCTCACCGCCAGAAACCACCACCGGATAGCCCGCTCGTCTGGACAGCGCGCGCTTCAGCAGCGCCTCGTCGACGGACTTATCGCCGGAAAACTGATGGAATTCCGCCGGTAGCGTATAGGCAAGGGTGCGGGTATCGCCGCTTTCATCCTGCGACAGCGGCCGGTGTACTTCGACGTAGCGCCTGCCGTCCGGCTCAACCGCAAACTTCACCGGCTGATTGATGATGCGTACCGGCGTGCCGCTCTTCACCTGGCTAAAGAGCGCCTGAATGTCGGCGGCGTTCATGCGCATACAGCCGGAGCTGACCCGCAGCCCCACGCTGTCCGGCGCGTTGGTGCCGTGAATGAGGTATTCGCCGTTACCGTACGCCAGGCGCAGCGCATAGCGCCCCAGAGGGTTGTTTGGCCCCGCCGGGATCACGGGCGGCAGCTTAATCCCTTTCTCCAGCGAACGGGCGCGGATACCCGCCGTCGGGGTCCAGGTCGGGTTGGGGATCTTCTGCCCGATGCGGGTGGTCATCTCCGGCGTTTCCAGCCCCTGCTGGCCGATGCCGAGAGGATAGACCTGCACCTGATTTTGCCCCGGCGGGAAGTAGTACAGCCGCAGCTCCGCCAGGTTGACGACAATCCCCTCCCGCGGCGCGTCGGGCAGCAGCATCTGCGAAGGGATCAGCACCTGGGTGCCCGGCTTAGGCTCCACCGGCGCCAGCGTATCGTTAGCTTCGAGGATCAGCATTGCCGCAGTATCAAAATGACGAGCAATCGCCTGCAGGTTGCGATCCCCCTCCTGTACCGTCCAGAATTGATTTTGACCAATGATCCTGCTGTTAGCAGGAGGAAGTGGGTAATCTACCGCCCAGGCGCCGTGCTGCGCGCTGAGGGCCGCCAGAAGGGATAAAGTGAGGAGAGACGCGCGTTTCATACTGAGATTCCTTCTTTCGCTAATAAAACGCCAGGATCTGTACATCGGCGGGAAACGCGTTCCCGCCGAACGTAACAGAATGAAATCTACCTGTTTATTCTAGCTAAGATTTGCGGCTTTCGCGCGAATTGCGCGGATCATGGCTTCCAGCCCCTGCGACCGCGATGACGTAAGGTGCTGAGTCAGCGCCATCTTTTCAAACCACGGACGAACGTCAAAGGCGGTGATATCCTTGGCCGTCATCTGGTCATAGAGGATAAACACCACGGCGATGAGCCCTTTGACGATAGCCGCATCGCTATCGCCGCGCAGCACGAGCACGCCCGTCTCGCTCTGCTCCATGACAATCCATACCTGACTCTGGCAGCCCTGGATAATATTTTGCGCCGTATGCTCCTCGGCGCTCAGCGGCGCCAGTCGCTGGCCAAGCTCAATAATATAGAGGTACTTCTCTTCCCAGTTTGCGCAACGGCTGAAGTTGCGCAGCAGTTTCTCTTTTTCCGGTAACGCCGCCATGATTGCTTCCTTTAGCCTAATAGCTTGTGAATGCGCTGTAGTCCTGCGACCAGCCGATCCACATCTTCCGTGGTATTGTACATCGCCAGCGACGCCCGACACATCGCCGGAACGCCAAAGAAGTCCATCAGCGGCATGGCGCAGTGATGGCCGGTGCGGATCGCGACGCCGTAGTTATCGAGGAAGCTGCCGACATCGTAGGCGTGATGCGCGCCGAGATTAAAGGCAATCACCCCGAGCCGCTGCGGCGGGCCGTAGACGATCAGGTCCGGCACTTTTGTCAGCTCCTGCAGCGCGTAGCGCATCAGGGTCTGCTCATATTCGCCGATATGCGCCAGCCCCAGCGCGCTGACGTACTCCAGCGCTGCGCCAAGCCCGATAATCCCGCCGGTGTTCGGCGTCCCCGCCTCAAAGCGCCACGGCGCTTTTGCCCAGGTGGTGCCCTGGGTCAGGCTGACGGTGGCGATCATCGATCCGCCCCCTTCCCACGGCGGCATCTCGTCCAGCAGCTCCGCTTTACCATAGAGGATGCCGATCCCGGTCGGACCATACAGCTTATGGCCGGAGAAGACGTAGAAGTCGCAGTCCTGCGCCTGGACGTCCACGGCGTGATGCATCACCGCCTGAGCGCCGTCCACCAGCACCCTGGCGCCATGCTGATGCGCCAGCGCAATCAGCGCCGCTACCGGGTTTTCAATGCCCAGCACGTTAGAGACCTGGGCGATGGCCAGCAGACGGGTGCGCGCGTCAAACAGGCCCGGTATCGCATCCAGCTGCAGGGTTCCGTCCGGATTGAGCGGAATCACCCGCAGTTCGGCGCCGACCCGGGCGCAGAGCAGCTGCCACGGAACGATATTGGCGTGGTGCTCCATCGCGCTGACGATGATGTTATCCCCGGCCCCCACGTTGGCGTTGCCCCAGCTATTGGCCACCAGGTTAATCCCTTCGGTGGTCCCGCGGACAAACACCAGCTCTTCCGCAGAGCGCGCGTTGAGGAAGGTTGCCGCCTGCTGGCGAACCTGCTCCATGCGCGTCGTCGCCTCCGCGCTCAGGGTATGAATACCGCGATGCACGGCGGCATAGCCGTGCCGGTAAAATTCCGCCTCGGCGTGGATCACCGCTTCCGGTTTTTGCGCGCTGGCGGCGCTGTCCAGATAGACCAGCGGCTGGCCGTTGACCTCCCGACCGAGCAGCGGAAAATCCGCGCGAACTCGTTCAACAGAAAATGTCATGCTGCCTCTCCCGGTAAGCGCTGACCGATGCGCGCGAGGATTTGCTGCCTGAGCGCCACGTCGTCAATGGCTTCCGTCAGCTCGGCGGCGAAAGCGTACAGGATCATATGCTGTGCCGCCTGCCCGGTGATGCCACGCGAGCGCAGATAAAACAGCTGTTCGTCGTCGATGCGCCCGATGGTGGCGCCGTGGCTACATTTGACGTCATCGGCGTAAATCTCCAGCTGCGGCTTGGTATCCACCTCCGATAGCCGGCCCAGCAGCAGATTGTTGTTGGTCATCTGGCCGTCGGTTTTTATCGCGTTCGGCGCAACGTTAATCAGGCCGTTAAATACCGCCCGGCCTTTATCGTTGACGATGGTTTTATGCAGCTGGCGGCTGTTGCAGTAGCCGACGTCATGGTTCAGCCAGGTTCGGCTATCGCAGACCTCATTTTTCACCGGCATCGCCAGCGAGTTGATCCGCAGGTTGCTGTTCTCACCCCGCAGCTGCACGCTGGTATTCTGGCGCAGCACCGCGCCGCCGAGCAGGAAGCTGCTGCTAAAGGCCGATGCATCGCGGCCCAGCGAGAGATCGTTATGGGCAAAGTGGAAGCTCTGCGCGTTTTCAAACGCCAGCTTGATATGCTGCAGATGCGCGTTGTCCGCCACCGCGGCGGTCAGGCGTCCGCCGGTAAAATGGCGCTGCTCGTTGAGGCTGACGTAATGCTCGATAATCGTCGCCTCCGCGCCGCTCTCCAGCTCCAGATGATGCCGGTAGTGCGCGGTGTTCATCTCTTCGCCCGCCAGCCCGCGCGTCACGTGCATAATCAGTAGCGGCCTCGCGGGGCGCTGGTTGCGCTTCACGCGAATGCGCGTCACCGTCGGCGCCAGGCTTTCGGTCAGGTGCAGAAACAGCTCCGGCTGCAGCGCGTCGGGCAGCGCCTGACGCTGGTTATCAATATCCACTTCATAGCCGCTGTCGGCCAGCCCGTCGCTTAATTCTTCGCTGTAGCGGCCATCGATGAACGCCAGCCGCCAGGCATCGACGGAGAGCGCCAGCGCGTCCCGCTGCGCCGCGGTTAACGCCTCGGGCTGCGGAGAGACAAAGGTGCCGCCGAGCAGCGCATCCAGCGGGGTATATTTCCAGTGCTCATGCTTGCGCGTCGGCAGCCCCAGGCGCAGCGCCTGCTGCAGGTGCTGGTGCGCTTCCGGCGTTCGCTGCTCCGCCTGCGCTTCAAACAGGTGATGCCACTGCTGCAGCGCGTTACTGCTGTTCGGTAAGCCAGCCATAGCCCTGCTCCTCCAGTTGTTTGACCAGGGTGAAGTCGCCGGATTTGACGATCCGCCCCTGATACAGCACGTGGACGTAATCAGGCTTGATATAGTCGAGAATACGCTGGTAGTGGGTAACGATAATAAACGCGCGCTTGCCGTCGCGCAGCGCGTTGACGCCCTCAGAAACGATCTTCAGGGCGTCGATATCCAGCCCCGAGTCGGACTCATCGAGAATGCACAGCTCAGGCTCCAGCACCGCCATCTGCAGGATGTCGTTGCGCTTTTTCTCGCCGCCGGAGAAGCCGACGTTGACCGAGCGGGTCAGCAGGTCTTCCGGCATCTTCAGCAGCTTGATTTTCTCTTCCATCAGATCCTGGAAATCAAAGCGATCCAGCTGCTCCTGCCCGCGATAGCGGCGCACCGCGTTCAGCGCCGTTTGCAGGAAGAACTGATTGCTGACGCCCGGAATTTCAACCGGATACTGGAAGGCCATAAAGATCCCCTCGCCCGCGCGATCCTCCGGCGCAAGCTCCAGCAGATCCTTGCCTTTAAACTCAACGCTGCCGCCGGTTACCTCATAGTCTTCGCGCCCGGCGAGCGTTGCGGAGAGCGTGCTTTTCCCGGAGCCGTTGGGGCCCATAATGGCGTGAACTTCGCCGGGACGAATATCGAGGTTCAATCCGCGCAGGATCTCTTTATCTTCAACGGATACCTGCAAATCTTTAATACTTAACATGTATATTCCTTAATTCGGCAATCTGATTCAGGCGGCGTCTGCGCGCAGCCGGTGCGGATCAGACTGTTAACCGACGCTGTGTTCAAGGCTAATCGCCAGCAGTTTTTGCGCTTCCACGGCAAATTCCAGCGGCAGCTCTGAGAAGACATCCTTACAGAAACCGTTAACGATCATTGAGATCGCATCATCTTCGCTGATCCCGCGCTGCAGGCAGTAGAACAGCTGATCTTCACCAATTCGTGAGGTGGTGGCTTCATGTTCCAGCTGGGCGCTGTTGTTACGGCACTCAACGTACGGGAAGGTGTGCGCCCCGCAGTCCGGCCCGATCAGCATCGAGTCGCACTGGGTGAAGTTTCGCGCGTTGGTCGCCGTCGGCATAATTTTGACCAGCCCGCGGTAGCTGTTCTGGCTTTTACCGGCGGAGATCCCTTTGGAGATAATCGTCGAGCGGGTATTTTTACCGATATGAATCATTTTGGTGCCGGTATCCGCCTGCTGGTGGCCGCTGGTCAGCGCCACCGAGAAGAACTCGCCGATGGAGTTGTCGCCGCGCAGAATGCAGCTCGGGTACTTCCACGTTATCGCCGAGCCGGTCTCCGACTGGGTCCACGACATTTTGCTGTTTTCACCTTCACAGAGCGCCCGCTTGGTGACGAAGTTGAGGATCCCGCCGGTGTTGTTATCGCCGGGGAACCAGTTCTGCACCGTGGAATATTTTACTTCGGCATCTTTGTGGATGATGACCTCAACCACCGCCGCGTGCAGCTGGTAGCTGTCGCGAACCGGCGCCGAGCAGCCTTCGATATAGCTGACGTAGCTGCCCTCGTCGGCGACGAGGATCGTGCGTTCAAACTGGCCGGTTTTTTCCGCATTGATGCGAAAATAGGTCGACAGCTCCATCGGGCAGCGCACGCCTTTCGGCACGTAGATAAAGGTGCCGTCGGAGGCGACCGCGGCGTTCAGCGCGGCGAAGAAGTTGTCATTGCCGGGCACCACGGTGCCGAGATATTTTTTCACCAGCTCCGGATGGTCGTGGATCGCTTCGCCGAAGGAGCAGAAGATGATGCCCTGCTCCGCCAGCTTTTCCCGATAGGTGGTGGCGACCGACACCGAGTCAAAGATGGCGTCAACCGCCACTTCGCGCCCTTCGCGCACCGGTACGCCCAGCTGATTAAAGGCCTCTTCCACTTCGCTGGTCAGAAAGTCGGCGGGGCCGGTTTGCTGCACCGCGCCCGGCGCTGAGGCGCAGGTGTCGTCGCAGTTGCCGCAGGACGGCGCGGAGTAGTAGCTGTAGTCCTGATAGTCCAGCTTATCGTAGTGCGCCTTCAGCCAGTGCGGCTCTTCCATCTCCAGCCACGCCCTGAAGGCGTTCAGCCTGAACTCAAGCATCCACTCCGGCTCGTTGCGGCGGGCGGAGATCGCCCTCACCACCTCTTCGTTGATGCCCTTGGCCAGCTCGTCGGTCTGTAACCGGGTAAAAAAGCCTTCTTTATAATTCAGCGGCCCGCCGGTCCAGGTTTTGACATCGTCAGTTGTTTCAGTATTACGAGACATAATTACTCCGCCTGAACCCCAAAGCTTTCACCGCAGCCGCACTCGTGCTGCGCTTTCGGGTTATGAAACTTAAAGATTTCATTTAATCCTTCCCGAACGTAATCCAGCTCCGTACCATCAATAAACGGCATGGCCTGCAGCGGCGCCCATAGCTTCGCGCCCTCGAACTCAAACAGCAGATCGTCCTGCGCGGGCTCAGCGATAAGCTCCATGACGTAGGCAAAGCCGGCGCAGCCGCTGGTTTTCACGCCAAGACGCAGCCCCTGCATCGGCGGCTGCTTGCTCACCAGATCACGGATATGGGCGGCGGCGGCGGGTGTCATAATCAGGCCACGCCAGCTAAAATCGTCGGGGTTAAAGGTTCCTGCTTGTACTTCCATCGGTCTACCTCATTGGTTGGCGCCATCAGGGCATCTCACCATGTTAGTGATAACGATTATCACTTCAACCCACCTGGAGAAGGGGTATTCGCCCCTGCGACCCTTTTACGGCTCTTTTTATAAGCATAGACCCTGCTTTGCTGCTTATCAGGTCTCATCTTTTCTATTTAATAGACTGAAAAATAATAAGTTATTTGATGTGGGTTGGCAGAAGATGCGGCAATGGAAAAGATGTATCGAAAATACCGATTTTTGAGATAGGAGATGAAAAAATCCGCCTTTCAGCGACTTATCAGATATTCAACGGGTTACACTATTACACAGACGGACAATCAAGGCCGTGAAAGGACATTCAGGTGTCCCCAAAAGTGTCCCCATCAACTCCGCTGCCCCCGTTATGCCCCGAACAATAGCCTGACTAAAGCCTGTTTTCTCTTCTGACTGAAACCGGTACTGATACAGCGCTGGGTCTGCATGTTATTGTCGAACTGGATATTGAACGAATCCACACAGAACCCGGTCGCCGTTTTTACGCAGTTTGCGCAGAAGGTTTTTTGATGTATCGACGGGCGGCAGCGTAGTTCAGTCTCTACGCTTCACACCAATCCTTCGGTGATACGCCGGTTGCGGCATATTCGGACAGGAACCGTTGCTTAAGCTCGCCCCAGTCCGGTTTTGCCATGGATTATTCCTATTTAACATGAGTGAGAAAAAGGAATTACTAATTCTCCATAAAATATTCACTTTTATGTTTTTGAATTAAGGCTCTTTAGTTCAGGAGTTATTATGAAAAGAATTATGCTTGCTGTTTTTGTGATCTGTGGGGCGCTGTCTCTTTCAGGATGTATTTTGCCTCCGGGAGGTCCAGGCGGTGGTCATGGTGGTGGTCCCGGCGGCGGATTCTCACATGGCCCGGGTTTGCGTTAATAAAAGCAGGCCCTTTACAGGGCCTATTGGTTGTAGCAACTGCCGTTATCTGTCAGCCATTCAACAGGATGTGGAACTATTAGCGTGTTACCGAACCGCTTCTCCAGACGTTCTGTCAGCAGATCCTGTGCCATCACACTGCTGTTACACACCACCTCCTGACATCTATTCATGCGCAATGGCTGAGTATAGTTTAGTCCGAATACTCCGGCACATCCCCTTTTTCAGCCCCTACCTCACTACCGTTTCAGTAAACGGCGGCTTTGCGTTCTGCGGGGGATTTAGGCATGCTCCCGTTCCTTCTGTCGTTCGTCTTCATTGCTTGCGTTTTTTCAGCAATGCGACCTCATCAGAGAGATTCATCAATGACCCCTGGCAATATCTGAACCGCCTGGCCCTAATGATTGTTTCCTTTAGCGACTCCACAGCCAGCTCAATGGCCTCGATGTTGTCATAGCCCGCTGGCTCGCTGTCGGCCGTGCGGCGTTCCTGTAACTCTGAGGCCATTGCTGCCACTGCCCCCGGGTGGCCGAGTTGACGCTGTTGCTGGGCAACGGCTTGAACGCCACGGAATCCGCCAGGCGCTCGTCTGTAATGATTAATTTGCTTTTCATAATTTCTTCTTCACGCTCATTGCACTCTCAGGTCAACAGGCGTATGTTTATCGCCGTCAAGTTTGTGGGCTGTTAGCTCAGTTGGTAGAGCACTGGACTCTTAATCCATTGGTCGCGGGTTCGAACCCCTCACAGCCCACCACTTCTTGCTTCCCCTTGATACCTTTCAAACCAGAACACAACAGGCTTTTCGACCACTTTCACCAGCCCGAAGCGTTCGGCGGTGCTGAAACTCACGCTGTATGCGCGGGCGCGTTCTGCCTGGGCTCCGATTTGTTTATGGAATAGCTCAACACTAAACGTCGCCTTAAACAGGTTGCAGCTTCACGGTGCGGGACTCCAGCTCGGCGCTATCGCACTTTGAGCAACGCTTAACGCCAGATACATCCCAAAACATTGAGTGCTCACATGGCTGAGCATGCTGCGCCTCCAGTTGGGCTAATTGCGCGCACGTATTCCCGGCGCCCTTCTACTGATATTGCTCTGGCCATAATTGCCTCACTTCACAACGCGCTGATGGCGTACGTTTTTACGGCGACTATCCAAAGCAGAAGCCCACGCCCGAACGCATAACATTGGCTGACTTCACGATTATCACGACCAATCTATAAGCATTATCTGAAAACCGTGGTTGCAGTGTGGCTATACGCAGACATTTTAGTTATAAAGTCGACCGTCCTTCGGGGATTAAGTTTTAATCATGATGATTAAGCTGATGTATAATCTCCGCTTATAATTTCTACAGTTTTCGGCATGATGTCGGAGTCGCTGATAACCTGGAGCTTTTGTCGTAACGGATGATAGATATTAGTATTATGTCGATGTGCATGGTAGTCCTTCTGGTGATGAGCGTACTGCTGGACTGAAAGCGTGTTGCGCCACAACTCTTTGCCGCCGCTGTTCCGATTCTCGCCGTTTATCGGCCGGCCATAGCCGTGTCCTGATGAAACCGGCCCTCGGTTTCGCCTTCCCGCACGCCTTCCTGCAGGCCCTCCACAGTCGTTAATAAATAAGGAGATTTGGAGGATTCGCCCCCGGTGGGATTGTCGGCCCGAAACCTAACCTCTAAGATTTTAGCCACACACTTACGAGGTAACAAAGATGAAAAGAACAATCATTGCCCTGTTAGCAACCGTTTCTATTGCCGCCGCCAGCGCCTTCGCCGCGGATAAAAGCGAAACGCCAGCCCCTGCGCGGGATAACGGCGGGCAGCCGCCGTTTGAGATGACTCAGGAACGTGGCCCCATGCCCATCCCCATACCGCCGAGAAAGCCGGTGCTCTTCTCCGCGACCGTTGCCAGCGATAATCCGACGGATACCATTAATAAGCTCACCACGTTAATCCCGGCCAGCAAAGCCCGGCATTATGAAGTTCATGTCGAAGTCGTCGCCGTACCCGATATGGCAGAGACCGGCCCCATGTGATTTTGCCGGGTTAATTAAGCCGTCCGGGCGCTATAAAATACGTTAGCGGCGCCGGCAGGAATGATAAACTAGCGATCGAAATGGACTTTCCCACCTGGTTTATATGGTTTTTTGTCGCCCTACGCATCGGTATGGCTATTATGTGAACGAAAAAAAAGCTGCCAATAATAATGGCAGCTTTTGCAGCTTACAACTCAGTCGATATTGAAGGGCTATTAGCTCTTAATTTTTCTGTAGATAAACAGCACGACCAGCGCGCCAATTACCGCAACGACAAAGCTCCCGAAATTAAACCCGTCAACCTTGCCAAAGCCAAAGAAGGTGCTGATCCAGCCGCCCACTACCGCACCGATGACCCCCAGAATGATAGTGACGATAAAGCCGCCGCCGTCTTTGCCCGGCATGATCCACTTAGCTAAAATACCGGCAATAAGACCAAAAATGATCCAGGAAATGATACCCATGGTTAACTCCGTCCTCTTTGTTGCTCTGCAAGTGCATAGTGATTAAATAGTAGCATATAAGGAGCGAAAAAATCATGAATTATATATTTATTAGAGGATTACTTGCCGTAGTAGCCGTCTTAGTCTACATATCATGAAGAGTCGTTAACGTGAAGAGAGGTTAAAGATGGGGTATTACGTCATTAAAAAGTCAGAGAAGATCGTGTCCCAGCCATGGTATTTCTTACTGAAGGCAGATAACCACGAAACCATCGCCACCAGCGAAATGTATTCCTCGAAGGAAGCGGCAAAAAAAGGAATTGCCTCGGTGCAGAAGAATGGCCCGAGCGAAATAGTTAAGGATGAAAGCCTATAAAAAATATGGGGGAATATTTTCCCCCATATATCACCTCAGGCCACGAGCGCGCTCTTAAACCACCGCCGTCGTGAGCCGCGATGAGCAGCACAGACGCCCCTGCTCATCGAATATTTCAATTTGCCACACCTGATGGCGGGAGCCGACGTGTAGCGCTTTGCAGACGCCGCGAACCCGTCCGCCGCGAACCGCACGAATATGATTAGCGTTCACCTCAAGCCCTACCACCTTTTGCTCGCCTTCGCTGCATAAATAGCCGGCAACCGAACCCAGCGTTTCGGCCAGCACCACCGACGCGCCGCCGTGCAGCAGGCCAAACGGCTGATGGGTCCGACTGTCTACCGGCATCGTGGCTTCAAGGGTGTCATCGGTAAACACATCGAAGCGGATATCCAGCAGACCCACCATATTGCCCTCGCCCATGGCGTTGAGCTGTTCCAGGGTTGTCTGACGTTTCCAAATCATCCAATAATCTCCAGCAGCGCCTGCAGCGGGTGACGTACGCCGCTGCCTTCAATACGCTTAACCTGGCTACGACAGGAGTAGCCGGTCACCAGACAGCGGTTGCGCGGCAAACGCTGAATCGCCTGTTGCCAGGAAAGCGCGTAAATCGCCAGCGAGTTGGCATGGTTTTTAACCTCATGGCCGTAGGTTCCGGCCATGCCGCAGCAGCCCACGCTGACGTTTTCCAGCTTCGCGCCAAAGCGCGCAAAGATTTCAGCCCACTGTTTCGGCGCCGCCGGCAGCGCCGTGACCTCCGTGCAGTGGCCAAACAGATACCACGCCTCGCCGCCGCTATCCTGCACCGCCTTTTCAGGCAGCGCCCGCGGCAGCCATTCATGCACCAGCATCACGCGGAAGTCGCCGCGCTTGTCGCCCAGCGTCTGGTTGTATTCATCGCGATAGCACAGCACCAGGGCCGGATCGACGCCAACCATCGGGATCCCGAGCTGCGCCATACGGTTGAGGAAATCCGCCGTTTTCTGCGCCGTACGGGCGAAACGCGACAGGAAGCCTTTAATATGCTGCGCCTTACCGTTGGGTGAAAACGGCAGCAGCACCGGCTGATAGCCGACCTTTTCCACCAGGCGGATGAAATCAGCCACCACCTGCGCATCGTAGTAGCTGGTGAACGGATCCTGCACCACCAGCACCATTTTCGCCTTTTGCTCGGCGCTCAGCGTTTCCAGCTGCTCCAGCGTCATATTCGCCGAACGGTGGCCGACCATTTGCTGCTTCAGCGACGGCGTGGAGAGCAGCGGTAAATCCACCATCCCGATGTGCTTCTCCGACAGCTTGCGCATCCACGGCTGGTTAATAAAGAAGTTAAAGGTTTTCGGCGCCTGCGCCATCAGCGGCGCGTAGGACTCCACCGTCGCCACCAGATGGTCGCGAACCGGGCGCAGATAGCGGCTGTGGTAAAGCTGCAGGAAGCGTGAACGGAACTCCGGAACGTCAATTTTAATCGGACACTGGGTGGAGCAGGCTTTACAGGCCAGGCAGCCGGACATCGCCTCTTTGACCTCATGGGAGAAGTCATACTCGCCCTTGCGCGCGTGCCAGCTGTTGCGGGTACGCTCGATCAGTTCGCGCAGGCTGGCGCGTTTTTCCGCCAGCTGGCTCTCCAGCTGATTGGGATCGATACCGCGATCGGCCAGCAGACGCAGCCACTCGCGCACCAGCGTGGCCCGACCTTTCGGCGAATGGATGCGATGATTGCTCACCTTCATCGACGGACACATCGGACTTTTAACATCAAAGTTAAAGCACAGGCCGTTACCGTTACACTCTATCGCCCCGCGCCATGAGCTGCGTACGGCGATCGGGATCTGGCGATCGAAGGTGCCGCGCTTCACCGCGTCCACCTTCATCATCGGCGCATCGACGCCTTCCGGCGGGCAAATTTTACCCGGGTTAAGGCGGTTATCCGGGTCAAAAGCCGCTTTCACCTTTCGCAGCTCGCCGTAGAGCTCATCGCCAAAGAACGCCGGGCTGTACTCGGCGCGGAACCCCTTCCCGTGCTCACCCCACAGCAGGCCGCCGTATTTGGCCGTCAGCGCGACCACCTGATCGGAGATCTGCTTCATCAGCACTTCCTGCTGAGGATCGCACATATCCAGCGCCGGGCGCACGTGCAGCACCCCGGCATCGACGTGGCCAAACATGCCGTAGCTCAGGCCGTGGGCGTCCAGCAGCGCGCGAAATTCGACGATATAATCCGCCAGATGTTCCGGCGGCACGCAGGTATCTTCGGCAAAGGGGATTGGTTTAGCCGCCCCCTTCGCATTGCCCAGCAGCCCTACCGCCTTTTTACGCATCGCATAGATACGCTCAACGCCGTCCAGCTCGCCGCATACCTGCCAGCCGATAACGCCGGCCTCGCCCTGGGCGATCAGCCGATCCAGCCGCTGGCACAACGAAGCCACCTGGCCGTCGATCAGCTCGACGTCATCGCCGGAAAACTCAACGATGTTCAGCCCCAGCATCTCTTTATCCGGCACGTCGGCGATCAGTTCGCTGACCGAGTGCCAGACGATATCTTCCCGCGCGAGGTTGAGCACCTTCGAGTCGACGGTTTCCACCGACAGCGCATTGGCCTCCACCATAAACGGCGCATTGCGCAGCGCGGAATCAAACGAATCATACTTAACGTTCACCAGCCGACGCACCTTCGGCAGCCGGGTAATATCGAGACGCGCTTCGGTGATAAACGCCAGCGTCCCTTCCGAACCGGTTAATATCCGGGTCAGGTCGAATTCGCTGAGATCGTCATTAAAGACGTGGCGCAGATCGTAGCCGGTCAGGAAGCGGTTAAGCTTAGGGAATTTATCGATAATCAGCTGGCGCTGCGCTTTGCAGCGCTGGTAGACGGTGCGGTAAATACGCCCGATTGCCGACTGCTCGTTTGCCAGCGTTTCCGCCAGGGCCGCGGGAATGGCCTGGGTGTCCAGAATATCGCCCCCCATCAGCACCGAGCGCACGCCCAGCACGTGATCGGAGGTTTTACCGTACACCAGCGACCCCTGGCCGGAGGCATCGGTATTGATCATTCCGCCGAGCGTGGCGCGGTTGCTGGTTGACAGCTCCGGCGCAAAAAAGTAGCCGTACGGCTTAAGGTATTGGTTGAGCTGATCTTTAATGACCCCGGCTTCGACACGCACCCAGCCCTCTTCCGGGTTAATTTCGATAATGCGGTTCATATAGCGGGACATATCAACCACGATTCCCGCGTTCAACGACTGGCCGTTGGTGCCGGTGCCGCCGCCGCGGGGCGTAAAGACCAGCGTTTTGAAACGCTCATCCGCCGCCACTCTCGCCAGCAGCGCGACGTCCGCCGTGGAGCGGGGGAATAAAATCGCGTCCGGCAATAGCTGATAGATGCTGTTGTCCGTCGCCATTGTTAGCCTATCGGCATAGCTGGTGGCGGTATCGCCGGTAAAACCTTGTTGCTCCAGTACCTGCAAAAAATTCAATACCAGCTGAACGACGCCTGGTGCTTGAGAAATTTGTGGGATCATAACGCTTGACCCTGCCTGACTATGTTGTGTTGTAAAAACTTCATCCTGCGGAACCCTTTGCGTCAGCGCTTGCGCTGCGCCGATCGTTGACTGGGGCAAACGTCGCGAGCATTCAGCTGCCGGTTCGAGGTATTCTGGATGATTTTGTGTATGGGTGACTAAACGATTGCGTAGTGCAGTCAACTTTTTATCACATTTTTTTCATATGCGCCCACCAGATTTATGTGCAGAATCAGGCTCGTGAAATTATTGATATAATTATCCGTATATGGAATTACGCTGCGTCAGCCTTTTGGCGCCACTGGAAAGGTAAAACTTCTCTATGATTAACGAGCGTCAGCCCCGGGATATACCGCAGGTTCTTCTATCGGTGCTGTTTTTGTCCCTGATTATTGTTTCCTGCCTGTGGGTCGTACAGCCCTTTATCCTGTCATTCGCATGGGCTGGTACCGTAGTCATTGCCACCTGGCCGGTACTGCTCCGCCTGCAGCGGCTGCTGTTTGGTAAACGCGCCCTCGCGGTGCTGGTCATGACCCTGCTGTTATTCTTACTGTTCGTTATCCCGATCGCGCTGCTGGTCAACAGCCTGGTCGATAACAGCGTGCCGCTGATTAAAATGTTTACCACCGGCAGCGTGAGCCTGCCGGATTTCGCCTGGCTGAACAGCATCCCGCTGATTGGCGGCAAGCTCTACTCCGCATGGCACGGCCTGCTGGATATGGGCGGCGCGGCGATCATGGCCAAAATTCGCCCCTATATCGGCACCACCACCACCTGGTTTGTCGGTCAGGCGGCGCACATTGGTAAACTGCTGGTCTACTGCGGGCTGATGCTGCTGTTCAGCGCCCTGCTCTACTGGCGGGGTGAAAAGGTGGCCTATGGTTTCCGCTATTTCGCCACCCGGCTGGCGGCAAAGCGCGGCGACGCCGCGGTGCTGCTGGCGGGACAGGCGATTCGCGCCGTGGCGCTGGGCGTCGTGGTTACCGCGCTGACCCAAGCGGTGCTGGGCGGCATTGGCCTCGCGGTAAGCGGCGTGCCTTACGCCGCGCTGCTGACGATAGTGATGATCTTCACCTGCCTCGTTCAGCTGGGGCCGTTGATTGTGCTTGTCCCTTCCATTATCTGGCTGTACTACAGCGGCGATACCACCTGGGGTACCGTACTGCTGGTGTGGAGCTGCGTAGTAGGGACAATGGATAACGTCATCCGTCCAGTGCTGATTCGCATGGGCGCCGACCTGCCGATGATCCTGATCCTCTCCGGCGTGATCGGCGGCCTGATTGCCTTTGGCATGATTGGCCTGTTTATCGGCCCGGTCCTGCTCGCCGTGTCCTGGCGGCTATACGATGCCTGGGTGCAGGAAGTTCCGCCGCCGCCGAAAGATCCCGACCAGGTGCTGGCCGAGCTCACCGAGCTTAATGCCGGCAATATCAAAAGCGGCGAATAAGTCCTGGCAGGTCAATTTCAAGGCGGGGAGACCCGCCTTAATCATAAATAAATCTTATGCATTCGTGGCTGTCCGCCCCTTTTGTCCTGCCTTTTGCTACATATCCCCCGCATATTCTTCACTTCAATTTAACTATTGAGAGGAATCCGATCGACGCAAAAAATCCCCGTGTCTACTATATGAGCACGGTTATAAATCAACGTCTTGATTTATAAGCATGGAAATCCCCTGAGTGAAACAACGAATTGCTGTGTGTAGTCTTTGCCCATCTCCCACGATGGGCATTTTTTTTGCCTGAAACCAGCCGCTTAGACATTGCGCAAATACTGGCTAAACAAGAGTATTACTCAGGCTATGACGACGACAATGCGCAAAGCATCGCAGCTAAGTGCACTTTCGGGAACCAATCAGGGAAGAAGAGTATCGTCATCGATCCAGGATATCTGAATGACAGCGCGTGCTCTGTCGGATAGAAATTAACTGATGGCTTAAGATATTGCATGTAACTGAGCGCAAAATGCCTAACCAGGAGCCTATTAAAATAAAAAACCCCGCCATTAGCGACGGGGTTTGCATGTGCAAAGAGCGCGTTATTTGCTGAGTTCAGCCAGACCAAGCCAGGTTTGCACCACGGTATCCGGGTTCAGGGACAGGCTATCAATCCCCTCGTCCATCAGCCAGGCGGCAAAGTCCTCATGGTCGGACGGGCCCTGCCCGCAAATACCGACATATTTGCCCTGTTTCTTCGCCGCGCGAATCGCCATCGATAGCAGCGCTTTCACCGCGTCGTTACGTTCGTCAAACAGCTCAGAGACGACGCCGGAGTCGCGATCCAGGCCCAGCGCCAACTGCGTCATATCGTTCGAACCGATAGAGAAGCCGTCGAAGCACTCAAGAAACTGCTCCGCCAGCAGGGCATTGGAGGGGATCTCACACATCATGATGATTTTGAGGCCATTTTCGCCGCGCTTCAGGCCCTGACGCTCCAGCTCTTCCACCACCGCTTTCGCCTGGGCGACGGTGCGGACGAACGGCACCATGATCTCGACGTTGCTCAGCCCCATGTCGTTGCGCACGCGCTTAACCGCATCGCACTCCAGCGCAAAGCAGTCGCGGAAGCTGTCGGAGACGTAGCGGCCGGCGCCGCGGAAGCCGAGCATAGGGTTCTCTTCTTCAGGCTCATAGCGCTCGCCGCCCACCAGGTTGGCGTATTCGTTAGATTTAAAATCGGACAGACGCACGATAACGCGTTTTGGATAGAATGCCGCGCCGAGCGTGGCGATCCCTTCCGTCAGGCGACCGACGTAGAACTCTCTCGGTGAATCGTAGCCTTTCATCAGCTCGCGGATTTCGTTCTGCAGGCCAGGCTCCTGGTCATCGAACTCCAGCAGCGCGCGCGGGTGAACGCCAATCATCCGGTTGATGATGAACTCCAGACGCGCCAGGCCTACGCCCTCATTCGGCAGGCAGGCGAAGTCAAATGCTCGATCCGGGTTACCGACGTTCATCATAATTTTCAGCGGCAGGTCGGGCATTTCGCCCACGCTGGAGTCTCTTGACGCTGAAGTCCAGCAGCTCAGCATAGACGTAGCCGGTATCGCCTTCCGCACAGGAGACGGTCACGTTCTGGTTTTCCTGAATGCGATCGGTCGCGTCGCCGCAGCCTACTACCGCCGGGATCCCCAGCTCACGGGCGATAATCGCCGCATGACAGGTACGTCCGCCGCGGTTGGTCACGATGGCCGACGCTTTCTTCATGATCGGCTCCCAGTCCGGATCGGTCATGTCGGTGACCAGCACGTCGCCCGGCTCGATGCGGTTCATCTCGCTGATATCGTGGATAACCTTCACCGGCCCCGCGCCAATGCGGTGGCCGATGGCGCGCCCTTCGGCGACAATCTGCCCCTGGGCATGCAGCGTATAGCGCTCCATAACCTGGCCGCGCGAGCGCACGGTTTCCGGACGCGCCTGGACGATAAACAGCTCGCCGGTGTGGCCATCCTTCGCCCACTCGATATCCATCGGACGCCCGTAGTGCTTCTCAATCTGCACCGCCTGCTTCGCCAGCGCCTGCACTTCCTCGTCGCTCAGCGAGAAAATATCGCGCTGCGCCTGCGGCACATCCTCGATACGCACCTGCTTGCCGTGCTCCTGGGTCGGCGCGTAAATCATACGGATCTTTTTCGATCCCATGGTGCGGCGCACGATAGCCGGGCGACCAGCGGCCAGCGTTGGCTTGTGGACGTAGAACTCATCCGGGTTTACCGCGCCCTGCACCACCATTTCACCCAGGCCCCAGGCTGAGGTGATAAACACCACCTGGTCGAAACCGGATTCGGTATCGATGGAGAACATGACGCCGGACGAGGCGAGGTCGGAGCGGACCATCCGCTGCACCCCGGCGGATAGCGCCACGCCGCGGTGATCGTAACCCTGATGCACGCGATAGGAGATCGCGCGGTCGTTAAACAGCGAAGCAAACACGTGCTTCACTGCGACGAGCACGGCATCGAAGCCCTGCACGTTGAGGAATGTCTCTTGCTGCCCGGCGAAGGAGGCGTCGGGCATATCTTCAGCCGTTGCGGAGGAGCGCACGGCAAAAGAGGCCTCGGCGTTGTCGGCGGAGAGCTGCTTATAGGCATCGCGAATCGCGTCTTCCAGTTCGCTCTGGAACGGGGTATCGATGATCCACTGACGGATCTGTCCCCCCGCTTTCGCTAATGCGGAAACGTCGTCAATGTCGGTTTTATCCAGCAGTTCATAAATGCGCTGGTTTACGCCGCTTTGGTCCAGGAACTGATTGAAAGCATCAGCGGTGGTGGCAAATCCGTTCGGTACGCTAACGCCCATACCGGACAGATTAGTGATCATTTCACCAAGGGAGGCATTTTTGCCCCCAACTCTGTCTACATCATTCATGCCGAGTTGGTTATACCAAAGCACCAGCGGTGACGAGCCATTGTTGGACATCGAGACAATCCTTTTGTGATTTAATACCAGTGATAAAAAACTCACGATCAACTACAAGATTTATCCTGACATATTTATGCGGCTGAAAAAAACGGTGAATCGTTCAAGCAAATTATTTTTTCTTTTTTAGGACAGTTCACCTGATATAGCTAACTCAATGATTCTTCTTAAATCTGCTGCAATAAGAGACAAAAAACAACCAGCAGGCAAAAATGAACTCACCTTTTCATTAAAAATAAAAATAGCATTTCATTTTTTAAATGAGACAAAACATAAACGGATATGCTTAAATTTAATAACTGCTTTCAGGTAATTAAACTCATTATACCGGATGGTCAAAATGGACAGTGCTGTAGATCGCCACGTATTTTATATTTCCGACGGAACGGCCATTACCGCCGAAGTGCTGGGGCACGCGGTGATGTCGCAGTTTCCGGTCGCTATCAGCAGCGTAACCCTGCCGTTCGTGGAGAATATCAGCCGGGCGCGGGCGGTGAAGGAGCAAATTGACGCGATCTATGAGCAAAGCGGCATTCGTCCGCTGGTCTTTTATTCCATCGTGATCCCGGAAATTCGCGACGTTATCACGCAAAGTGAGGGTTTTTGTCAGGATATCGTGCAGGCGCTGGTGGCGCCTCTGCAGCAGGAGCTGCGCCTCGACCCCACGCCGGTCGCTCATCGTACCCACGGCCTGACGCCGGGTAACCTCAACAAGTACGATGCGCGTATCGCCGCCATTGATTACACCCTGGCCCACGACGACGGCATCTCGCTGCGCAATCTCGATCAGGCGCAGGTGATTCTGCTGGGGGTCTCGCGCTGCGGCAAAACGCCGACCAGCCTCTATCTCGCCATGCAGTACGGAATCCGCGCCGCCAACTATCCGTTTATCGCCGACGATATGGATAATTTAATCCTGCCCGCCTCGCTCAAACCGCTACAGCACAAGCTGTTCGGCCTGACCATCAACGCTGAGCGTCTCGCGGCGATCCGTGAAGAACGTCGGGAAAACAGCCGCTATGCCTCAATGCGCCAGTGCCGAATGGAGGTCACCGAGGTGGAGGCCCTGTACCGCAAGAATAAAATTCCCTGCCTGAATAGCACCAATTATTCAGTAGAGGAAATCGCGACGAAAATCATGGATATTATGGGGCTGAATCGAAGAATGTACTAACGGACTAGTACAGTATCGAAAATTTGTTTATGCTATCACCCCTGGCCTTTACAGGATCATCCCCCGCTCTTGCAATAAGCGGGGATTGGTTTATCGTGATGCGCATCACTTCCCGGCAGTTTCGTCGCGGAAGAAACAGATTTTTGAGACCCCAATGAATAAAACAGACGAACTGCGTACCGCGCGCATTGAAAGCCTGGTAACGCCTGCGGAACTGGCCCAGCGGCATCCCGTATCTGCCGATGTCGCGGCACACGTCTCCGCTTCCCGCCGCCGAATTGAAAAGATCCTTAACGGTGAAGATCGCCGCCTGCTGGTGATTATTGGCCCATGCTCCATTCACGATACTGAGGCCGCGCTGGAGTATGCGCGTCGCCTGCAGGCTATGCGCGAGCGCTACCAGCCGCAGACTGGAAATCGTAATGCGCACCTATTTCGAAAAGCCGCGTACCGTTGTCGGTTGGAAAGGATTGATCTCCGACCCCGATCTTAACGGTAGCTATCGGGTTAATCACGGTATCGAAGTGGCGCGTCGCCTGCTGGTGCAGATCAACGAGCTGGGCGTGCCGACCGCCACCGAATTCCTCGATATGGTGACCGGACAGTTTATTGCCGATCTTATCAGCTGGGGCGCCATTGGCGCGCGCACCACCGAGAGCCAAATCCACCGCGAGATGGCCTCTGCGCTCTCCTGTCCGGTAGGATTCAAAAACGGGACCGACGGCAACACGCGCATCGCCGTGGATGCGATTCGCGCCTCCCGCGCCAGCCATATGTTCCTCTCTCCGGACAAGCAGGGTCAGATGACCATCTATCAGACCAGCGGCAACCCCTACGGGCATATCATTATGCGCGGCGGCAAACGGCCAAATTATCATGCCGCGGATATTAGCGCGGCCTGCGATGCGCTGCGTGAGTTTGATCTGCCGGAGCAGTTGGTTATTGATTTCAGCCACGGCAACTGCCAGAAGCAGCATCGCCGTCAGCTGGAAGTGTGCGAGAACGTTTGCCAGCAGATCCGCGACGGTTCGACCGCCATCGCCGGCATCATGGCGGAAAGCTTCCTGCGGGAAGGCACGCAAAAAGTGGTTGCCGGGCAGCCGCTGACCTGGGGTCAGTCGATTACCGACCCGTGCCTGAGCTGGGAAGACAGCGAGCGCCTGCTGACCGAACTGGCTGCGGCAACCGCCACCCGCCTGTAGGCTCTCTCTCCCACCGCGCTGGCGGTGGGAATGCTCCCTCCGCCCACCGAAATATCCCCACCGCCAGCCAGCCAGCCAGCCAGCCAGCCAGCCAAATATAGCACTTTGATAAAAAACGCTTGCCGTGAAAATTAACATTATTGATAATCATTATCATTGTTGCTTTTATTTTTATTTTTGGTGCTATGACGCGAATGGATAACACTGCCACAGCTGAAAAAACAAAAGACAATGCCCCTCACCCCTCGGCCACAGATCGTAAAATTTGCAGTCGGGTGCTGCTGGGTTCTGAAGGTCGGGTGGTGATCGAGCATGACGGCCAGCGCTATCTGCTGCGTCAGACCCATGCCGGCAAGCTGATTCTGACAAAATAGCTCTCCCCGCCGCTTAACGCGAAGAGAGCCCGGCGCCCGATTGAACGGGCGTATCAGCTGGAGCAGGCCGACTTCCAGCCCTTTTCCCCACTCCGGCGGACGGCTGACGTAATCATCTTCCCGGTCGATAAACGGCTGGGCCAGCGCTTCGTGCAGCCGCTCCAGCTCGCCGGCGTTCCCCTGCTCCGCCTGCTCAATTGCCCGCTGCGCCAGCCAGTTACGCAGCACCAGCGCCGGGTTGACGGCACGCATCTGCTGCTGACGCCGCGCATCATCAATCTGCTCATCGCGCAGGCGCGCGCGATAGCCGGCAAACCAGCTATCAAAGGCGGCGCGATCGATAAACTCATCGCGCAGCGGCGAGGCGGCGCTAAGCTGCTCGCTGGCGCTCAGCATCCGGAAGGTGCGAGTGTAATCGCTGCCTTCGCGCATCATCAGCGCAAACAGGCCGTCCAGCAGATCGTTATCGCCCTGCTGCCGGGTGAACAGGCCGAGCTTGTCGCGCATGCGGCGGCCGTAGACGCTCAGCAGCGCGTGCTGGTAGCCGTCCAGGGCCGCGTTTAGCGCATCGGCGCTGATGAACGGCGACAGCGACTGCGCCAGGCGGCGTAAATTCCACAGGCCTACCGCCGGCTGGTTCTCAAAGCTATAGCGCCCCTGATAATCCGAATGGTTGCAGATGAAATCAGGTTTGAAGTCATCGAGGAAGCCGTACGGACCGTAGTCCATCGTCAGCCCGAGAATCGACATGTTATCGGTATTCATGACCCCGTGCGCAAAGCCGACCGTTTGCCAGCTGGCGATAAGCGTCGCGGTTCTGGTGACAACGTCACGGAACCAGAGAATGTACTTATCCGCCTGCCCGTCAAGTTCAGGCCAGTGATGACGAATCACGTAGTCGGCTAGCTGCTGCACCTTTTCCGCTTCCCGGCGATAGTAGAAGTGCTCGAAGTGGCCAAAACGCACGTGGCTCTCAGCGATACGCATCAGCATCGCTCCCTGCTCGACGGTTTCACGATACACCGGCGTGTCGCTGGTCACGATCGCCAGCGCGCGGGGGGTTGGGATGCCCAGGGCGTGCATCGCTTCCGATGCCAGGCCTTCACGGATCGTCGATCGCAGCACGGCGCGCCCGTCGCCCATTCGCGAATAGGGCGTGAGTCCGGCGCCCTTCAGGTGCCAGTCCATCCGCCGGCCGTCGGGCAGCAGCTGTTCGCCCAGCAGGATCCCCCGACCATCGCCCAGCTGACCGGCCCAGGAGCCGAACTGATGGCCGCTGTAGACCTGCGCCAGCGGCGACATGCCGGGCAGCAGCGCTTCGCCGCCCCATACGCCGGCGCCCGTTGACGGCTGAAACAGCGCCTCAGACACGCCTAACGTCTGCGCCAGCGACGCGTTGTGCCAGAGCAGCCGCGCGTTGCTCAGCGGCGTCGGGGTTAAGGCGGTGTAGAAATCTGGCAGTTCATCACGCCAGTGGGTGGTAAAAGACAGGGTCATGGGTTCCTCCGTCCTAGTGCCTTCAACAAAGTATTAACACGGGCGAATGGCAGGGTTATCAATATAAAAATGGGGAAGCCGAAGGTCCTGCGCTTGTGATTGCGCTTGTTAGTCAGGAGGTATTCCGTTCACCATACGTCTGGCAGAACATGCTGCCCCGGCGCCAGGTGACCGGGTTAAGGGGAAGATAACCGTCTTCCCCTTAACAATCCCCGCGGTCCCGCACGGAAATCGGTGCTGCGCACTGCGCTCACCTCCCGGCCTGCAGCCTGCGGTCGGCTCAACTCGACCTGCTCGCCCGTTCCGGGGCTCGCTCCTGTCTCGATTCGCCTCTTGCCGCCATCCCTGGCGGCCAGCCCTTGTCTTCCGGCCTTCGGTTCGCCGATTTCAGCGGGGAGCCAGGGCCCCGCTGGACGTCCTTTCACTACAGGACCGTCAAAATCGCGGTGCGTAGAAACAAAAATGCCGGCCAGTTAATTAGCTGGCCAGCATGAAAGCGGGTGTATCTCCCCGGCAAGCCGCGCACGGCGCTATATTCTCCGCGCCTGCCAGAATTTTTTATTCCAGTACACGTTATTCAGCGATGAGCGCGTAACGCCATTGCTGGTCGAAGCATGGATAAACTGGTTATCGGTATCGTAGATCCCGACGTGGAGACCGCTCTCGCCGGAACCGGTCTTGAAGAATACCAGATCCCCGGGCAGCAGCTCGCTTTTATCGATGCGGGTGCCGATCTCTGCCTGCTCGCGGGTCTCACGCGGCAGCTGCATGGAAAACTTATCGCGGAAGGTTCTTACCACAAAACCGGAACAGTCCACCCCGCGCGGCGTCATCCCGCCGTAGCGATACGGCGCGCCCCGCCAGCTACGCAGCTGATCGTTAAGATTAGCGATGACGGTAATAGAATCCGCAAGCCGGGGATTGGGCGGCGGCGCCCGGTGGCTGCTGCAGCCTGCCAGAAATAGTGCCGTCAAAAGAACGAACCACAAGCGCATCTCAGACGATTCCTCTGTTCCCTATCTTATTGTCAGAATAATTTAGCTGGTTTATCAATGAACTGGCAAGCGTGCTTCGCGCTACTGTGACGCGATGAGCATAAAATGACCGTCAAACGCCACTCGCTGAAAAGAAATCGCATAGGCTGCGGTTAAATTCTCTTCGGTCAACACCTCTGAGGTATAACCGCAGGCTATCGTTTTTCCCCGGCAGATGAGCCACGCCCGCTGCGCATGCCGTAGCGTGTGGTTGAGGTCGTGACTGCTCATGACCACCGAGATCCCCGCCGCACACAGTTCGCTCAGCACGCCGTCGAGCGCCGCCTGCTGCGCCACGTCGAGGCTATTCATCGGCTCATCGAGCAGCAGCAGGCTGTCCGGCGGGGTTGGCCAGCGGGTCGATTTGCAGAATCACCGCCGCCAGCCGCACGCGCTGCCACTCGCCGCCCGAAATCTGATTGACCTGGCGCCCAAGCTTATCGCGCAGCCCCAGCCTCTCAGCCACCGCGCCGAGCAGATCGCTCCGCGCGTTATTTTGTAGATGCAGCGACAGGTAGTGCCAGACCGGCATCGCGAAGGGCGGCACCTGGTGCTGGTTCAGGTACGCGCGGTGCCGCGCCAGCTCGGATGCCGGCCACGTTTTTAGCGGCCGCTCGTTGAAGATGACGCTCCCGGGCCCCGTCGTCAGGCCGGCCATACGCATCAGCAGCGTGCTCTTCCCCGCCCCGTTTGGCCCGACGATATGGACCATTTCTCCCGGTCGAACCTCGGCGCTAAACGGTGCCAGCCGCCCCGGCTCTTCTACGTCCTGTAGCTGCATCAAAAACGACATTATTTCGCTAAAGCTCCTTTAATCGCCGCAACCAGCAGCGGATCGTTCGGCGCCATATCGGGCGAGAAGCGTTGGACAGTTTGACCATCGGCACTCAGCAGGAACTTCTCGAAATTCCATAAAATATCGCTAGCGTTCAACGGCGCGCGGCCTTTGCTTGCCATGCGCTCGTAAAAACCGCTGCCTTCCGGCGCTATGGCCTGCGGCGCGGCGACGACCAGCTTCTGGTAGAGCGGATGACGATGTTCGCCGTTGACGTCAATTTTACTGAACAGCGGGAAGGTCACGCCGTAGGTGGTGCTACAGAAGGTTTTGATCTCATCCTCGCTTCCCGGCTCCTGTCCAAGGAACTGGTTACATGGGAACCCCAGCACCGTGAAGCCGTTATTGCCAAACTCCTCCTGCAACGCTTCCAGCTGTTCATATTGCGGCGTCAGGCCGCATTTTGACGCCACGTTGACGATCAGCAGCGCTTTGCCCGCATAGGCGTTGAGCGTCGTTTTCTCGCCATCGATAGTGGTAACTTCGGTATCAAGAATAGTGTGTTGCATAGCCTTCCCTCTGTGAATAAAAGCGATTTCTGATTCAGGTGCTCCCTATCTACTGTAGCGGATTGAGGCGCGGTCATTGTACTTTGAATCCGCTGACGGGCATACCGTACCGTGCTCGCGCCGCAACATGAACTCCTCGCAATAGGGGCGTCGCGCAATTCAGTGTACAGTGTTACACGGATGTAATAGCATTTCGTTACTGATTAATTTAAGAGAGTTTTATTGATGAAGAAGTTGTTGAGTTCGGTACTAATTGCCTCATCGGTCGTGTTGTTATCGGCCTGCTCCCCTGACGATAATAATAAGGTTAAGGTCGCGATCAATACCGGCCCGGATGAAGCTATCTGGAAAGTGGTTGAACAGGTTGCGAAGGACAAATATAACCTCGACGTCGAGGTGATCTCCTTTAATGATTACGTCCTGCCTAACGAAGCGTTAAATAATAAAGACGTTGACGCTAACGCCTTCCAGACGCTGCCCTACCTCGAAGCGCAGTCAAAAGAGCGTGGCTACAAGTTTGCCGTCGTCGGCAAAACGTTTGTTTTCCCTATCGCCGCCTATTCCCGCAAAATAAAAAATATCAGCGAGCTACCGGATGGGGCAACGGTCTCTATTTCCAACGAGACCACGACGCTGGGGCGCAGCCTGCTGCTGATGCAGGCCCAGGGCCTGATCAAGCTGAAAGATGGCGTCGGCTATCTGCCAACGGCGCTGGATATTATCGACAACCCTAAGCATTTGAAAATTGTCGAAGTGGACAGCCCGCAGCTGCCGCGTACCCTGGACGATCCTGACGTCAGCCTGTCGATTATTAACACCAACTTCTCGGCGCAGGTTGGCCTGTCGGCCGCGCGGGATGGCCTGTTTATGGAAGGCCAGGACTCGCCGTACGTGAACGCCATTGTTGCTCGCGAAGATAATAAAGACAGCAAAAAGATTCAGGAGCTGAAAGAGGCGTTCCAGACCAAAGAGGTCGCCGATAAGGCGCAGGAAGTTTATAAAGGTGATGCCGTCAAAGGATGGTAATACCGTGTAATAACCGCATCGGCACGCCCTGCCGATGCGGTTAAGTCCGGCGCCTACCGCGCATGTACGGACTTCAGCAGCAGCCAAATGAACACCGGCGCGCCCAGCGTCGCGGTGACCACGCCGATCGGCAGCTCCGCCGCCGACAGCGCCATCCGGGCGATAATATCGGCGCCCAGCAGCGCGCTGGCGCCGGCAAGCATACAGGCCGGCAGCAGAACGCGGTGATCGCTTAAGCCGCATAGCCGCAGAATATGCGGGATCACCAGGCCAATAAAGCCAATGGCTCCGGCCAGCGCTACGCTCACCCCCACCAGCCAACCGGTCGCAACCACCAGCAGCTTACGCCACAGCCAGAGCGGTAAGCCCAGCTGGCGGGCGGATATCTCTCCCAGAGCCAGCATATTCAGCGGCCGGGACTGCAGCACCACCCAGGCCAGTACCGGCAGCAGCGCCAGCATCAGCCACAGCTGCTGCCAGTCTACGCCGCCAAAGCCGCCCATCATCCAGTACATCAGCTGACGTAAATCGAAGGAGGTGGAGAAATAGACGGCCCAGGTCATCAGCGCGCTGCAGATAATGCCCAGCGCCACGCCTGCCAGCAGCAGGCGGCTGGTTGACAGATGCCGACGGGCAAAACGCAGCAGTATAAAGGTGATAACCAGCGCGCCGGTAATGGCGCATAGCCCCAGCGCCCAGCCCGGCAGGAATCCTTTGCCCAGCAGTACGGCGGCAATGAGCCCGACCCCCGCGCCGTTAGAAACCCCCAGCAGCCCCGGCTCCGCCAGCGGGTTTTCGAACAACGCCTGCATTATCGCCCCGGAGAGCGCTAACGCGGCGCCCACCAGCAGCACCGCCAGGGTGCGCGGCAGGCGAATTTGCCAGATGAAGAGCTGCCCTTTGGCGCTAAGCCACTCCTGCGGCGGGATCCAGAGATCGCCCGCGCAGAGGCTGGCGGCCATCATCGCCAGCAGCAGCAGCAGTAAAGCAACGAGCCAGCGCCGGCTGCGGCGCTGTTGAATTTGGGCAAAGGTCTGCATAGATACCGGGATGCAAGAAAGAGATGTATTTGATTTTACGGTGGGTATTGCGGGGAGAAAAGTAAAACATCGGCGCGCGGCGCATATTGGCGGGCTATCCGACGGGCGATAGCGGGCACACTCTTTCTGCGCAGGTGTGGCTGAAAAATATGTCCCGGGACTTTGCCGGTTTTAACGAAGCCTGGATTGCCTGGCTGCCGGAAGGTCACAGTCCGGCGCGAGCGGCCGTTCAGGCAGAGATGGCGCGCCCGGATATCCTCGTTGAAGTGATGGTCACCGCCGTAAGAACCCACTCCTTAAATGAAATGAAAAGAAAAAGGCCGCATAAGCGGCCTTTTTAGTTAGTTCAGATTATTTGTCTCTGGGCGAGGCGTTTTCGACGCGGCTTTTAAGTTTCTGGCCGGGTCTGAAGGTCACCACGCGCCGGGCTGTAATCGGAATATCTTCCCCCGTTTTCGGGTTACGCCCCGGGCGCTGGTTTTTATCACGCAAATCGAAGTTGCCGAACCCGGAGAGTTTTACCTGTTCTCCGTTTTCCAAAGCACGACGAACCTCTTCGAAAAACAACTCTACCAGTTCTTTGGCATCCCGCTTGCTAAGCCCAAGCTTATCAAACAGATATTCTGACATTTCAGCTTTTGTAAGCGCCATAGGTTCAATCCCTCAATGAGGCCTGGAATCGCTCTTTTAATGCCTCTACACATTTGGCGACGGTAGCGGCAATCTCCTCTTCTTCGAGTGTACGGCTGGTATCCTGAAGGATTAGGCTAATTGCAAGACTCTTGCTGCCTTCTGCAACGCCTTTACCGCGGTACACGTCAAATAAGTTTACGCCAACTACCTGATTTACGCCAACTTTCTTACACTCGGTCAAAACATCAGCTGCGGGTACGTTTTCAGCGACGACAACCGCGATGTCGCGACGGTTAGCCGGGAAACGAGAAATCTCGCGCGCCTGAGGCACCACGCGGTCTGCAAGCTTGTTCCACTCCAGCTCAAACGCCAAAGTGCGACCGTTCAGATCCAGTTTACGTTCCAGTTCAGGATGAACAACCCCAATGAAACCAATGCGTTCTCCTTTCAGATAAATCGCTGCCGACTGTCCCGGATGCATTGCGGCATTCGCTTCTGCGCGGAATTCGATGGCGGATAATTTACCGGTCAGGTCGAGAACGGATTCCAGATCGCCTTTTAAATCATAGAAATCGACGGACTCTTTTGCCAGGTTCCAGTGCTCATCAACGCGATTGCCGCAAATCACGCCGGCCAGCATCACGTCCTGACGAATCCCCAGCGGAGCCTGGGTATCAGGAACAAAGCGTAGACCGCTCTCAAAGATGCGGACGCGGCTCTGCTGACGATTCTGGTTATACACCACGGTACCCAGCAGGCCGGTCAGCAGCGACAGGCGCATCGCCGACATTTCGCTGGAGATTGGACTTGGCAGGATCAGCGCCTCTTCGCCCGGGTGAATCAGCTGCTGCACTTTCGGATCAACGAAGCTATAGGTAATAACTTCCTGGTAGCCTTTATCGATGAGCAGGGTTTTCACGCGCTTAAGCGACAGGTTCGCCTCGCGGTGGGTGCCCATAATCAGGCCCGCCTGGACCGGCTCATCAGGGATATTGTTATAGCCGTAGACGCGGGCAACTTCTTCAACCAGGTCTTCTTCGATCGCGATATCAAAACGCCAGCTCGGCGCAACGGCCTGCCACTGGCCTTCACCCGCGGTTACTTCACAACCCAGGCGGCTAAGAATATCGCTAACCTGGGCATCATCAATGTGATGGCCAATCAGGCGATCCAGCTTGCTGCGGCGCAGGGTAATGGTGGCCGCCTTCGGCAGGGTCGCCTCGTTGCTCACATCGATCACCTGGCCGGCTTCGCCGCCGCAGATATCGATCAGCAGGCGGGTAGCACGTTCCAGCGCTTTATACTGCAGCGCCGGATCGACGCCACGCTCATAGCGGTGGGAGGCATCGGTGTGCAGGCCGTGACGACGCGCGCGGCCGGTAATAGAGAGCGGGCTGAAGAATGCGCACTCCAGCAGCACGTTCTGCGTTTCGTCGTTAACGCCGGAGTGCTCGCCGCCGAAGATGCCGCCCATCGCCAGCGCCTTCTGGTGGTCAGCAATAACCAGAGTGTCGGCGTCGAGCTTCGCTTCGGAACCATCCAGCAGAACCAGCGTCTCGCCCTCTTTCGCCATACGCACCACAATACCGCCTTCGATGCGGTCGCGGTCAAAGGCGTGCATCGGCTGGCCGAGCTCGAGAAGAACGTAGTTGGTGACATCAACCACCGCGTCGATGGAGCGAATGCCGCAGCGGCGCAGTTTCTCTTTCATCCACAGCGGGGTTGGCGCTTTAACATTGATGCCTTTAACAACGCGTCCCAGATAGCGCGGGCACGCGTCCGGCGCCTCGACGGTGATTGGCAGCGTATCGGCAATCGTTGCCGCTACCGGGGTAATTTCCGGCGCGTTCAGCGGCTCTTTATTCAATACCGCCACGTCGCGAGCGACGCCGATAATGCCTAAACAGTCGGCGCGGTTCGGCGTCACGCTGATTTCGATGGTATTGTCGTCAAGCTGCAGATATTCACGGATATCGGTACCAGGAGGCGCATCTGCCGGCAGTTCGATAATTCCGCTATGATCGTCGGAAATACCCAGCTCGGAAAACGAACACAGCATCCCTTCCGAAGGCTCGCCGCGCAGCTTCGCCGCTTTAATTTTGAAGTCGCCCGGCAGGACGGCGCCGATAGTGGCGACCGCGACCTTCAGGCCCTGACGGCAGTTCGGCGCGCCGCAGACGATGTCCAGCAGGCGCTCGCCGCCGACGTTAATTTTGGTCACCCGCAGCTTGTCGGCATTCGGGTGCTGACCGCACTCGACGACTTCACCCACGACAACGCCGTTGAAGCTGCCGGCAACCGGCTCAACGCCGTCAACTTCGAGGCCGGCCATCGTAATCTGATTCGCCAGGGCTTCGCTGTCGATCGCCGGATTAACCCATTCACGTAACCACAGTTCACTGAATTTCATTTTTCTGTCCTGCCCTTATTTAAACTGTTTGAGGAAACGCAGATCGTTTTCGAAGAACGCGCGTAGGTCGGTGACGCCGTAGCGCAGCATGGTCAGACGCTCCATGCCCATACCAAAGGCGAAGCCGGAATAGACTTCCGGGTCAATACCGACATTGCGCAGGACGTTCGGGTGCACCATGCCGCAGCCGAGCACTTCCAGCCACTTGCCGTTTTTACCCATGACGTCAACTTCAGCAGAGGGTTCGGTAAACGGGAAGTAGGACGGACGGAAACGAATTTGCAGATCTTCTTCAAAGAAGTTGCGCAGGAAGTCGTGCAGCGTCCCTTTCAGGTTGGTGAAGTTAATATTCTTATCAACAATCAGGCCTTCCATCTGATGGAACATCGGAGTATGGGTCTGATCGTAATCGTTACGATAAACACGGCCAGGAGCGATAATACGAATCGGCGGCTGCTGGTGTTCCATAGTACGAATCTGCACGCCGGAAGTCTGGGTACGCAGCAGGCGGGTAGCATCGAACCAGAAGGTATCATGGTCAGCGCGCGCCGGGTGATGGCCCGGGATATTCAGCGCATCGAAGTTATGGTAGTCATCTTCGATCTCCGGGCCGGTCGCAACCGTAAAGCCGAGCTCGCCGAAGAAGTTCTCGATACGGTCGATAGTGCGGGTCACCGGATGCAGGCCGCCGTTTTCGATCCGACGTCCCGGCAGCGAGACGTCAATCGTCTCCGCGGCCAGGCGCGCGTTCAGCGCCGCGCCTTCCAGATCGGCTTTACGCGCGTTCAGCGCCTGCTGAACCTGCTCTTTGGCTTCGTTGATAACCGCGCCTGCCGCCGGGCGCTCTTCTGCCGGCAGCTCGCGCAGGGTCGTCATCTGAAGGGTCAGATGCCCTTTTTTACCCAGGTATTCCACGCGGACGTTGTCCAGCGCGGCAACATCTGATGCCTCATTAATGGCTGCCTTCGCACTGGCAACCAGCTCTGCGAGATGTGACATGGTTTTCCTCATTATGTCGGTGCAGACACCGGTTATGGTTATTATTTTGCTCTGACTATTTCGAGTCGCAGGCGGCGGGTTATCCCGTCATCCGGCACGAATGACGCCGGCTGGATAAGGCGAGTTAAGCCGCGCACCTGCCGCTTGAAATAGAACGAGCCAGTTCATATACGAAAAAAGCCTCCACGGTGGGAGGCTTTCTGGCGCTTTTTTTTGTTTCTTTTCTCACGCGCTAGCCTCCTGAGTTCAGGTGCTAAAGTAAAAAAAGAAGCGGAAAATAGCAGCATTCATGCTTGCATTACCTTGTCTGGCACGAAACGTAAGACCCGTATTGAAAAGCTTACGACAATAAAAGTCAATGTATTGATAGTGTTGAAACAAAAAGAGGGAGACAAGCTCCCTCTTTCAACTGGCTTATGCCAGAGCTGCTTTCGCTTTTTCGACCAGCGCGGTGAACGCTAATTTGTCGAATACTGCGATGTCAGCCAGGATCTTACGGTCAATTTCAACAGAGGCTTTTTTCAGGCCGTTGATGAATTTGCTGTAAGAAATACCGTTCTGACGTGCTGCTGCGTTGATACGCGCAATCCACAGTTGACGGAACTGACGCTTTTTCTGACGACGGTCACGATAAGCGTACTGACCAGCTTTGATAACTGCCTGGAAGGCAACGCGGTATACGCGAGAACGCGCACCGTAGTAGCCTTTAGCTTGTTTCAAAATTTTCTTGTGACGTGCACGGGCAACTACACCACGTTTTACGCGAGCCATATGTGCTCTCCTGTATCTATTCTAATTAAAAAGTTAAAAGGGTTAACGACTTATGCGTACGGCAGGCACGCGATTACCAGGCCCAGATCGCCTTTGGAAACCATGGCTTTCGGACGCAGGTGACGTTTACGCTTGGTAGCTTTTTTGGTCAGAATGTGACGCAGGTTAGCGTGCTTGTGCTTAAAACCACCTTTACCGGTTTTTTTGAAGCGCTTAGCAGCACCGCGTACGGTCTTAATTTTTGGCATTTTAATAACTTCCACTTCGCATTGTTAATAAACGAAACGTAGGCGAACAACGCCTGCGGAGCCCAAAGGCGCCACAGGTATTGCTACTTGAAGGCCTTACTGTTTCTTCTTAGGAGCGAGCACCATGATCATCTGACGGCCTTCGATCTTCGTTGGGAAGGATTCGACTACTGCCAGTTCACTCAGATCGTCACGGACGCGGGTCAGCACTTCCATACCAATCTGTTGGTGGGCCATCTCACGACCGCGGAAACGCAGCGTGATCTTGGCCTTATCGCCATCTTCCAGAAAGCGAATCAGGCTGCGGAGTTTTACCTGATAATCGCCATCGTCGGTGCCAGGGCGGAATTTAATTTCCTTAACCTGGATAACTTTTTGCTTTTTCTTCTGTTCCTTAGAAGACTTGCTCTTTTCATAAAGGAACTTGCCGTAGTCCATAATACGACAAACTGGCGGCTCGGCGTTAGGGCTGATTTCAACTAAGTCTACTCCAGCTTCTTCAGCCTTTTCGATAGCTTCTCTCAGACTCACAATACCCAGCTGTTCACCTTCCAGACCTGTTAAGCGAACTTCCTGGGCGCGAATCTCGCCATTGATACGATTCGGACGTGCCGTTTGAACTCGTTTTCCGCCTTTAATACCTTATTCCTCCAGTTGTTGAAGACTGCGGCTGCGAATCTCTTGTTGCAGCTTCTCGATCACTTCATTTACGTCCATGCTGCCGAGGTCTTTACCGCGACGGGTACGCACGGCTACTTTGCCGGCTTCGACTTCTTTGTCGCCACAGACCAGCATATACGGGACACGACGTAAAGTGTGCTCGCGGATTTTAAAGCCAATCTTCTCATTTCTCAAGTCCGCTTTTACGCGAATGCCCGCATTTTGTAGTTTACGCGTCAATTCGTTAACGTAATCGGCCTGAGAATCGGTAATATTCATGACCACAACCTGCACCGGCGCGAGCCAGGTGGGGAAGAAGCCGGCGAACTCTTCGGTCAGGATGCCGATAAAGCGCTCCAGAGAACCAAGGATAGCACGGTGAATCATTACCGGTATCTGTCGCTCGTTGTTTTCGCCTACATAGGAGGCGCTTAAACGCTGCGGCAGAGAGAAGTCCAGCTGTACCGTTCCGCACTGCCATGCGCGATCGAGGCAGTCGTACAAAGTAAATTCAATTTTCGGGCCGTAGAATGCGCCTTCACCCAGCTGATACTCAAATGGGATATTGTTTTCTTCCAGCGCGACGGCCAGATCCGCCTCAGCACGATCCCACGCCTCGTCGCTTCCGATACGTTTTTCCGGACGAGTTGAGAGCTTGACGACGATTTTTTCGAAGCCAAAGGTGCTGTACATATCGTAGACCATACGAATACAGGCGTTAACTTCATCACGCACCTGCTCTTCAGTACAGAAAATGTGCGCGTCATCCTGAGTAAAGCCGCGCACGCGCATCAGGCCATGCAGCGCGCCTGACGGCTCGTTACGATGACAGCTGCCGAACTCCGCCATACGCAGCGGCAGATCGCGGTAGGATTTGAGGCCCTGGTTAAAGATCTGCACGTGACCCGGGCAGTTCATCGGCTTGATGCAATACTCACGGTTCTCGGAAGAGGTAGTGAACATCGCATCTTTGTAGTTGTCCCAGTGGCCGGTTTTTTCCCACAGCACGCGGTCCATCATAAACGGACCTTTGACTTCCTGATACTGGTATTCTTTCAGCTTAGAGCGGACGAAGGTTTCCAGTTCACGGAAGATAGTCCAGCCGTCGTTGTGCCAGAAGACCATACCCGGCGCCTCTTCCTGCATGTGATACAGGTCGAGCTGCTTGCCGATCTTACGGTGGTCACGCTTAGACGCCTCTTCCAGGCGCAGCAGATGGGCGTTGAGCGCCTTTTTATCCGCCCACGCGGTACCATAAATACGCTGCAACATCTTATTGTTGCTATCGCCACGCCAGTAGGCGCCAGCGGTTTTCATCAGTTTGAAATGATGACAGAAACGCATGTTCGGCACATGCGGCCCACGGCACATGTCGACGTACTCTTCATGATGATACAGGCCAGGCTTGTCATCATGAGCAATATTCTCATCAAGGATCGACACTTTATAGGTCTCGCCGCGCTGTACGAAGGTTTCACGCGCTTCGTGCCAGCTGACTTTTTTCTTGATGACGTCGTAGTTTTTCTCGGCAAGCTCGTGCATACGTTTTTCGAGCGCGTCGATATCTTCCTGGGTCAGCGTATGATCGAGATCGACATCATAGTAGAAGCCGTTATCGATAACCGGGCCGATAGCCATTTTGGTGTTCGGCCACAGCTGCTTAATCGCATGACCTAACAGATGCGCGCAGGAGTGACGAATGATCTCCAGGCCGTCTTCATCTTTAGCGGTGATGATAGAGAGCGTTGCATCTTTGTCGATGGGATCGCAGGCATCAACCAGCTCGCCGTTCACACGGCCAGCGATGGTGGCTTTCGCCAGGCCAGGGCCGATGTCGAGGGCTACGTCCAGCGGGCTTACCGCGTGGTCAAAATGGCGTTGGCTGCCATCAGGAAGCGTAATTACAGGCATTTCATGTCCTTATTTGCAGTGGTGCCCCGCACGAAAGAGCACATACAAAACAATATAATCATAATTATCAGCAAGTTCAGACTGAGTTCCCGCTTCACTCTGCGAAAATATGAGCACGAGGTTAACCACGCCGTACTCACCTGCAGCCGCCCTGCTGATAACACCGGGCTTTAGTTTACACATCATTAGTGCGTGATAAAAGTCACAACCCACTAAATGGCTGCTATAAATGAGAAAACAAGGAAGAAGAGGAGCAAAATCTCGCGTCACGGCTCGTTGCGATAAAAAGGAGCAGAAATAACCTCCCGCGACGTATTGCTTACGTGCGGTAGCGATGAGCGGACAAAATCAAAACGCGGAGCCAAACATATGCCCGTCAAACCGGTACATCTTTACCCGGTTTTATATTTCTCAAAATATAAGAGACGGCCCGACTGACGAATGAAATATCAGGACCATTCACCGGCAACGAGCTTATGAACATTAAAAGCATCGCCCATAGTCTGACCCGTTGTCTGCGATCCCGGGGCAATATTCGAGCCTGCTTCAACGTCGGTCGCTTGCGCAATTCCTACCTGGGTATGGTCCTTGCTGCCCGGCTGCGGGACCGGATTAGCGGCTATGGCGCCGAACGAGAGCGCGCACAGCATCACGGCCGCAGTCTGCGATTTTGCTATTTTTCATAGTGATGACTCTCTTATTTCATTAAGGATTTCGAGCAAAGACAGCATCTCTGCCAGTGACAGACAGTATAGATCCGGATCACATTCTTGTCCGACCCAATATTTAGCTATTCGTGTCAGAAAAGTTAAATATTTATCAAGATAAGCAATTATGAGGAAATTATGGAGACTGTTTTCTTTTTATAAAAAACAAAACAAACGACCAAAGATAATAATGCCGCTTATTGCTAAATTTAAAACAATCAGGCCGGAATAACCGGCCTGAGAATATTACATCTTATAGCCAAGCGACAGCGTGGTACGACGGTCGGTATGCTCCGGCGCCGACGACGGCGGCTGGGAGTTCCAGGTCACGTTATAGGCAACACGTAGCGCAAAGTGGGCGTTGATAGCGACGTTGAGCGCGCTTTCTGAGTTCAGCGTGGTATCTTCGGAACCAAACACGGAAACGCCCTGGGTGAATTTGGCATTATCGGTCATCTGCCATGCCCAGGTACCGGAGGCGTAGCCCAGCGGCTGGGTATCATTATCGCCATCGGTATATTCGTCATAGCGAACGCCTGGACCAAATTCAAAACGCAGGCTGTGCACCGGCCCATTCAGAATCTGACGACCGTAACCGGCGGTCAGCACGTCGCGCTGCTGGTAACCGTTATAGCGGTCAGTCAGCCAGTCTGGCCTGGCCGAACAGGTAGTTGCTGTCGGTCAGGTTATAGCGGCTACGGCCGCCGACCGCGTACTTCTCGGAAGAGCGCTGATCGTTGGACGAGGTATTACTGGCGTTACCCCACAGCGACCAAGCCGTCGTATTGCCATACCAGGTCAGCGTAGAATCCGCGGTCGCCGAGGAACTTTTCGTATTTCCGGACTGCGCCAGATAGCCGGCGTTAACAGCACCTTCGAAAGGTTTTTTGGCAGTGGAAGGGTCATCCATAACAGTAAAAACGGAATCATCGGCCATTGCGCACGCAGACGCAAATAGCCCCCCCGCCAGCATAGCCGCTGCGGGTACTGTCTTCAAAAGCTTCATTTAATTTAGAGTCCGTACAACAAATAGAGAGACCCAGATGGTCCCGGAAACTTTCGCGAGGATCGCTGCTGCTGGTCCAATGAAAGGCGGTAAATTATAAAAAAGCACGATTAACATAGCAATCAATTACTCTTTCATTTTTTGAATAAGACCGCCCTCAGAACTATCTTTATTTTATAATGAAAATAGCCTCTTCCCGGCAAATCCCCGCCCCCTTTGCTTTCCCTGAGCAATAAGAAGTGCCATGCTAAAAAAAAGAACAGCCTGACTCGTATCATGGAGGAAATTTGATGACCAAAATTTATACGCTTACTCTGGCTCCTTCGCTCGACAGCGCCACTCAGACCCCGCAGATCTATCCGGAAGGTAAACTACGCTGCAGCGCACCGGTTTTCGAACCCGGTGGCGGCGGTATTAACGTCGCTCGCGCCATTACCTTTCTCGGCGGCCAGGCCACGGCAATTTTCCCCGTCGGCGGCGCCACCGGAGAACATCTCACCGCCCTGCTTGCCGATGAGCAGGTGCCGGTAGAAACCGTAGCGACCAGCGACTGGACGCGGCAAAATCTGCACGTCCACGTTGATTCCAGCGGTGAACAGTATCGCTTCGTGATGCCCGGCGCGGCGTTAACCCAGCAGGAGTTCCGCCGTCTCGAAGAGAAGGTGCTGGCGATTGAGCCCGGCTCGCTGCTGGTAATCAGCGGCAGCCTGCCGCCGGGGATCGACATTGAAAACCTCACCCAGCTGGTAAAAAGCGCGCAGCAGCACCGGCTGCGCTGCATTATCGACAGCTCGGGAGAGGCGCTAACGGCCGTGCTTGAAGTCGGCAACATTGAGCTGGTCAAACCTAACCAAAAAGATCTGAGCGCGCTCGTTCAGCGCGATCTGAGCCAGCCGGACGATGTTCGCCAGGCGGCGCAGGAGCTGATCCGCTCGGGTAAAGCCCGCAGGGTGGTCGTTTCCCTTGGCCCGCAGGGGGCGCTTGGCGTCGATAGCGGCGGCAGCGTGCAGGTTGTCCCGCCGCCGATGAAAAGCCAGAGCACCGTCGGCGCAGGCGACAGCATGGTGGGCGCAATGACCCTGCGTCTTGCCGAAGATGCCGGGCTTGAGGATATGGTGCGCTTTGGCGTCGCCGCGGGCAGCGCCGCTACCGTCAATCAGGGCACCCGCCTCTGCTCGCAGGAGAACACGCATAAAATTTACGCCTATTTGTGCGATCGTTAATCCCTTCCCTCTGCTCAGCAGAGTGAGTCGCCAAATCACCAGCATGGTCTATGCTAAAAATTCCATGGATAACAACGGGGTGAAAAATGAGCGCCGAAATTCAAACCCATGTCGTGACGATCCGTTTTCACGAAGAGACGCTTACCGAGATTAACGAGCTGAGCAATCACCTTACCCGCGCGGGCTTCACCCTTGTCCTGAACGACGACGAGGGAAAACCTCACGAGCTGGGAACCAACACCTTTGGCCTGGTCTCCCCGCAAAGCGCGCAGGAGGTCCAGGCCCTGAGCGCAGGGCTCGCGGAAACGGCGCTGGGGCGGCCTGCCGAAATCACGGTAACCACATTTACCCAGTGGCTGGAAGCTCAATAAGTGCGATTGGCGCTGCGGAAAGCGTCAGTTGTGCGTCAGTTCGAATTTTACGCCGAGGTTATGCGCTAACCTTATGAAATGGTGGAAAACATGGGGAGAGACGGCATGTGGCAGGCTATCAGCAATTTGTTAAGCGAGTGGCATACTGAAGCAGCTGAAATCGAACTACGAAATGAACTACCCGGCGGAGAAATCCACGCAGCATGGCACCTGCGCTTCGGTGGGAAGGACTACTTCGTGAAATGTGACGAACGTGAGCTATTGCCTATCTTTACCGCCGAGGCGGATCAGCTCGAGCTGCTGTCGCGGAGTAAAACCGTTCACGTCCCGCAGGTTTTTGCCGTCGGCAGCGACCGTGATTACAGCTTTATGGTGATGGAGTATTTGCCTCCTCGCCCGCTCGACGCCCACAACGCTTTTCTGCTCGGTCAGCAAATCGCTCATCTGCATCAGTGGAGCGATCAGCCGCAGTTTGGGCTCGATTTTGACAATGACCTTTCCACCACTCCCCAGCCCAATGCCTGGCAGCGCCGCTGGTCGACATTTTTTGCCGAACAGCGCATCGGCTGGCAGCTGGAGCTGGCGGCAGAAAAAGGGCTCCATTTCGGCGATATCGATACCATTGTTGACTACGTGCAGCAACGCCTCAGCAACCATCAGCCTCAGGCCTCCCTACTGCACGGCGATCTGTGGTCCGGCAACTGCGCGCTGGGGCCGAATGGCCCTTATATCTTCGACCCGGCCTGCTACTGGGGAGACAGAGAGTGCGACCTCGCCATGCTGCCGCTGCATCCTGAGCAGCCGCCGCAGATATACGACGGCTATCAGTCGGTCTCGCCTTTGCCGTCCGGATTCCTCGACCGTCAGCCCATTTACCAGCTCTATACGCTATTCAATCGGGCGATCTTATTCGGCGGTCAGCACCTCGTAACGGCGCAAAAAGCGCTCGACGATGTCTTCGCAGAGGAGGCCCCGTAGGGGGCCTTATTGATGGAGGTTAGTTGATCTCAACGCCTTTAAGACGGAACTTAATGGTCATCGTCACGCCGGTGCCCGGTTTGCCGGGCTCGTAGCGCCACTTACGCATGGCGTTTTTCACTTCGCGCTCAAACATATTCGCCGGCTGCGCGGAAAGGATCTCGACGTTGTCCAGACGGCCGTCCGGGGTGACGTCAAACTTCACCCGCACCACGCCTTCAATACGCAGCGCCTGGGCGCGAGTCGGGTAGCCCGGCTGGTTACGGCTGAGCGCCCGCGGGCCGCTCGGGGCGGTAACCGTTGGCTTCGCGGTGGCCGTGGAGGTAGACGGCGGCGTACGCGCTGGCGCAGTGTTGGTATTTTCAAACGGCGAGGCCGGACGCGTTTCCGCAGGCTTAACCTCACGCTTCGGCTGCTCGATCTTTTTCTCAGGCTTCGGCTTTGGCTTTGGCTTCGGCTTGGGTTTCGGCTCAGGCTTATGAATAACAACCGGCGCTTCCTTCGGCGGCTCCGGCACTACTTCAGGCTCTGGCTCGGGCTCCGGCTCGACAACCGGTTCAACGACCGGGGGCGCCGCCTGAGGAGGCTCAAGATCCGCAGGAGCCACCATGGTTATCTCAATCGGTTGAGAAGGAGATGGCCGTTCAATAACCTGATGTACCGAGGTATAAAGCAAGCCCGCCACAACGGCACCGTGGATAGCCACGGACAGCAGCGTCGGCCACGGGAAGCGGCGAGGTAAATCAATGGTCATTGCGCTCATAGTCGTTTCAGTTGAAAAATGATGCCCCGATTTTAAATGCAAATAGCAATCATATTCAATAAGCCTTGTTGGCTGACATCAAAATTAGCCCCCTTTCCGCTAAAAAAACGCCCGACGCCGGGCATTTTAACCCGCCGAGCATCTTTGCATTGCAGTCAACGCCGGATTCACTTAACGTGATTCGCCCATATTATTGATAAGGAGCCTTGCCGTGCTTTACGTAATCTACGCTGAAGACATCGCCGATTCTCTGGAAAAGCGGTCGGCGGTTCGTCCCGCCCACCTGGCGCGTTTACAGCTGCTACATGATGAAGGCCGTCTGCTGACCGCCGGGCCAATGCCTGCCGTAGACAGCAACGAACCTGGCGCTGCGGGATTCACCGGTTCAACGGTGATTGCCGAGTTTGAATCACTGGAAGCAGCGCAGTCATGGGCGAACGACGACCCTTATATTGCCGCCGGGGTTTACCAGAACGTCGCGGTGAAGCCTTACAAGAGGGTATTTTAGGGTCCAGCCGCCGTCAAAAACACAGAGGCACCGCATGCGGTGCCTTTTATTTCAGTACTCAGTGAAGACGAACAACAGGGAATGACGCTGTCGTTTCACCAGCTCCTTGCGGACCGCGAGGATGCGCATATTGCGGCGCGATTGGGCCTCCAGCCAGCGGGATTTACGGCGGCTCACCTGTCTTAGCATGCGCCAGCGCCCTACTTCCGTTCTACTACGCTTCATTGCTGCAACTCTACAAGTCAAATACAGTCTGCATTATAGGCCTATGAATCCGGCTGACCAACGCTTTCGCTGCGTTTTTATTTGCCAGATGGATGTTGATGCGTAAACTCATCAAATAGAGTTTTTCAAAAGGATTTCTCATCTATGACAACCTTTTACATGGTGGTGAACTGGCTAGTCATCCTCGGTTACTGGCTACTGATCGCCGGTGTAACATTACGCATACTGATGAAACGGCGCGCCGTTCCTTCAGCAATGGCGTGGTTGCTGATTATTTATATTCTTCCTCTGGTCGGAATTATTGCCTATCTCTCATTTGGCGAACTCCATCTCGGCAAGCGCCGGGCCGAGCGGGCGCGGGCAATGTGGCCCTCTACCGCCAAGTGGCTCAACGATCTCAAGGCCTGCAAGCATATCTTTGCCGACGAAAATAGTCCGGTCGCCGAATCGCTGTTTAAACTCTGCGAACGCCGCCAGGGGATCGCCGGCGTTAAGGGCAATCAGCTGCACTCCTGACCGAATCTGACGACGTGATGCAGGCGCTGATTCGCGATATTCAGACTGGCTCGCCACAATATCGAGATGGTGTTTTATATCTGGCAGCCTGGCGGGATGGCCGATAAGGTCGCCGAGTCGCTCATGGCCGCCGCCCGGCGCGGCGTGCACTGCCGCTTAATGCTGGATTCCGCCGGCAGCGTCGCCTTCTTCCGCAGCCCGTGGGCGGCAATGATGCGCAACGCCGGCATCGAGGTGGTCGAAGCGCTGAAGGTGAATTTGATGCGCGTGTTTTTACGCCGAATGGATCTGCGTCAGCACCGCAAAATGGTCATGATTGATAACTATATTGCCTACACCGGCAGTATGAATATGGTCGACCCGCGCTTCTTTAAGCAGGATTCCGGCGTCGGCCAGTGGATCGATCTGATGGCGCGTATGGAGGGGCCGGTCGCCACGGCGATGGGTATCGTTTACTCCTGCGACTGGGAAATCGAAACCGGTAAACGGATCCTGCCGCCGCCGCCGGACCTCAATATTATGCCGTTTGAGGAGGCCAGCGGACATACCATCCACACCATCGCCTCTGGCCCGGGCTTTCCGGAAGATTTGATTCACCAGGCGCTGCTGACCGCCGCCTATTCCGCCAAAGAATATCTGATCATGACCACCCCCTACTTCGTGCCCAGCGATGATTTGCTGCACGCTATCTGCACCGCCGCCCAGCGCGGCGTTGACGTCAGCATCATTTTGCCGCGCAAGAATGATTCGCTGCTCGTCGGCTGGGCCAGCCGGGCCTTCTTCACCGAGCTGCTGGCGGCCGGGGTGAAAATCTATCAATTTGAAGGCGGGCTGCTGCACACCAAAAGCGTACTGGTCGACGGCGAGCTGAGCCTGGTGGGAACCGTCAATCTCGATATGCGCAGCCTGTGGCTCAATTTCGAAATTACGCTGGTTATTGACGACGCCGGTTTTGGCAGCGATCTGGCGGCGGTACAGGATGATTATATCTCCCGTTCGCGCCTGCTTGACGCCCGTTTATGGTTAAAACGTCCGCTCTGGCAGCGGATAGCGGAGCGACTGTTTTACTTCTTCAGTCCGTTGCTGTAAAACGTGCCAATCAGATGTTAAACGGGTAGCTATCATGGATATGGATTTAAACAATCGCCTGACCGAAGATGAAACGCTTGAGCAGGCTTACGATATCTTTCTCGAGCTGGCGGTCGACAACCTCGATCCGGCGGATGTCATTCTGTTTAACCTGCAGTTTGAAGAGCGCGGCGGCGCCGACTCTTTGACCCGGCAGAGGACTGGCAAGAGCACGTCGATTACGATCTCAACCCGGATTTCTTCGCCGAGGTGGTGATTGGTCTTGCCGACACCGACGGCGGCGATATTAACGATATCTTCGCCCGCGTCCTGCTGTGCCGCGAGAAAGATCACAAGCTGTGCCATATTTTGTGGCGTGAATAAGAGTGCATTCCGGCCTTTGCCGGCCTGAACAATGCCTGCCCGTTTAGCAACCGGCAGGCATTTTTATTTATCCGTCCGCTGCTCCACCAACTCACTCCCACAGGCGTTACAGTAACGGGCGTTTTGATCGTGAGGCCCGTGCTGGCAGTTCGGACATATCCGCTGGCCGCGGCGATTCTGAAAGGCGGTGGACATATGGGTGGTAATCAGGCCGGTTGGGATCGCGATAATTGAATAGCCGATCAATATCAGCAGCGATGCCAAAATTCTTCCCAGCGGCGTGTGCGGCGTAATGTCGCCGTAGCCTACCGTGGTTATCGTCACGATAGCCCAGTACACCGAAGCGTTAAGCGTGGTGAAGCCGTACTGCGGCCCCTCTATCAGATACATCAGCGAACCAAAAACCACCATCACAATGGCAATAAATGAGTAAAACAGGATCAGCTGATGGCGGGCGCTGACGATGGCGACCCAGAAAATATTCAGCGACGGCATAAAGCGCAGCAGCTTGAGAATACGCAAGGCGCGGATTGCGCGCATCGCGCGCCAGGCAAAAACGTAGTTTATGCTTATTTCCGGCCACAGCCACATCACGTACAGCGGCAAAATAGTCGCTAAATCAATCAGCCCCCAAAAGCTAAAAATATAGCGGAGCGGATTGGGCCAGCTGACGATGCGCAGAAGATATTCGAAGGTAAAAACGGCGGTCACCATAATCTCAAGCCAGACGAAAATATGCCATTCGTCTACCGACAGGTGATATTGCGTCCCCAGCCCGGACTCAACAAAAATAACCACCACGCTAAGCAGCGCAAAAACGCCGCCCAGGCCTTCAAAACGACGCCCGGAGCGCCGGGTTTGATCAAATAGCAGATGATATAGCCGCCGGCGGGCGGCGTGAAAAGTGGCAACCACGTTTAACCTCGCAAAAAAAAGGGCTGACCAGCGTCAGCCCCGGAGATTATAACGGGTCTACCTTAAGGCAGGAAACCGCATGGCGGAAACTGCCTTCCAGCACCGGCCGCGTTTTCGCGCATTCCGGCCCGGCGAGGGGACAGCGCGTGCGGAAAACGCATCCCGACGGCGGGTTAATCGGCGAAGGGAGTTCGCCCTCCAGCAGACTGGATGGTTTTATTCTTTTCCAGATCCGGATCGGGGACCGGCACCGCCGACATCAGCGCTTTGGTGTAAGGGTGCAGCGGGTTGTGGTACACCTCATCATAGGTGCCCAGTTCCACCGCATGACCCAGGTACATGACCAGCACGCGATCGGATATGTGCTTCACCACCGCCAGGTCATGGGCGATAAAGATCAGCGACAGCCCCATTTCGCGCTGCAGACTGCTGCAGCAGGTTGACCACCTGAGCCTGAATCGACACGTCCAGCGCCGACACCGGCTCATCGCAGATAATCAGCTTAGGCTCGAGGATCAGCGCCCGGGCGATACCGATGCGCTGACACTGGCCGCCGGAAAACTCGTGCGGATAGCGGTTAATCAGGTTTGGCAGCAGTCCGACCTTCATCATCATCGCCTTCACCCGATCGCGGACCTCCTGGCGCGGCATTTTCGGATGATAGGTGCGCAGCGGTTCGGCAATAATTTCGCCGATGGTCATGCGCGGATTCAGCGACGCCAGCGGATCCTGGAAAATCATCTGAATATCGCTGCGCACGTCGCGCCACTCATCCGGCTTCATGCCCAGCAGATCTTTGCCAAGCCACGCAACCCGACCCTCGGTCGCTTTCACCAGACCAATAATCGCGCGGGCAAAGGTAGATTTACCGCAGCCGGACTCCCCTACCACGCCCAGCGTTTCGCCTTCATACAGGCGCAGCGTGACGCCATCGACCGCTTTCAGCGTTTTGGCCGGCTGCCAAAACCACTGCTTACCATCTTTAATATCAAAGTGGACTTTGAGATCGGCGATTTCGAGCAGGACTTTTCTTTGTTCAGTCACGGCGTTCATAGCAGATCTCCCACCGGTTGAAAGCAGGCACGCAGGCGGCCAGGGGCAAACTCCTCCAGAGGCGGAGTGCTGGTACAAATCTCCATCGCATGCGGACAGCGCGGCTGGAACGGACAGCCTTTCGGCAGGCGCAGCAGGTTCGGCGGATTGCCTGGGATGGTTAACAACGTATCGCCTTCGGCATCCAGACGCGGAACCGCATTTAGCAGGCCGATAGAGTACGGATGCGACGGATGATAAAAGACATCACGCGCGTGGCCGTACTCCATGGTGCGACCGGCGTACATCACCAGGACTTTGTCACAGATCCCGGCGACCACGCCCAGATCGTGAGTAATCATAATGATCGCGGTATTGAATTCGCGTTTAAGCTCATTCAGCAGGGTCATAATCTGCGCCTGAACCGTCACGTCCAGCGCCGTCGTCGGTTCATCGGCGATCAGCAGCTTTGGCCGGCACAGCAGCGCCATGGCGATCATCACGCGCTGGCGCATCCCGCCAGAAAACTCATGCGGATACATTTTCATGCGCTTGCGCGCTTCGGGCATCTTAACCGCATCCAGCATCTTTACCGATTCTTCAAACGCTTCGGCTTTCCCCAGCCCTTTGTGCAGCATCAGCACTTCCATCAGCTGCTCGCCGACCCGCATATACGGGTTCAGGGAGGTCATCGGGTCCTGGAAAATCATCGAAATCTGCTCGGCGCGCAGCTTATTCAGCTCGCGCTCCGGCAGGTTGAGGATCTGCCGGCCGTTAAAGGTCGCCGAACCGCCGATATAGCCGTTGGCTGCCAGCAGCCCCATCAGCGCAAAGGCGGTCTGCGACTTGCCGGAGCCTGACTCTCCTACGATGCCTAACGTTTCCCCGGCCCGCAGGTTAAAGTTAAGGTCGTTCACCGCGGTGACGTCGCCATCCGGCGTTTTAAAGGTCACGCGGAGATCTTTAACATCCAGCAGCAGCCCGGAGTGCTGCTGCGCCTGCGGCGCTTTTGCCGTTTCAATTATGCTCATGACGGCGCTCCTTAGCGGTCTTTCGGGTCGAGGGCATCACGCAGGCCATCGCCGATAAAGTTAAAACAGAACAGCGTTACCACCAGGAACCCCGCAGGAAACAGCAGCAGCCACGGCGACACTTCCATTGAGTTCGCGCCATCGCTCAGCAGCGCTCCCCAACTGCTAAGCGGCTCCTGAGTACCCAGCCCCAGGAAGCTGAGGAAGGATTCGAACAGGATCATGCTCGGTACCAGCAGCGAGGCATACACCACCACCACGCCCAGTACGTTAGGCACGATGTGACGAACCACGATACTGAACGTCGAGACGCCGCCGACCTGGGCCGCTTCGATAAACTCTTTGCGCTTCAGGCTCAGCGTCTGGCCGCGCACGATACGCGCCATATCCAGCCAGGAAACCATCCCGATGGCGACGAAGATCAGCAGGATATTCTGGCCAAAGAAGGTCACCAGCAGGATAACGAAGAACATGAACGGGAAGGAGTTGAGGATCTCCAGCAGACGCATCATGACCGAGTCGATCTTGCCGCCGAGATAGCCGGAAAGCGAGCCGTAGAGCGTACCGAGGATCACCGCCACCAGCGCGGCGGCAACGCCAACCATCAGCGAGATGCGCCCGCCGATAGCGACGCGAACCAGCAGGTCGCGACCGGATGAGTCGGTACCAAAGTAGTGGCCGGACGTCATTTCCGGCGCGCTGGACATCATGCCCCAGTCGGTATCGAAATAGGAAAACTGCGACACCATTGGCGCCAGGGTCACGAACAGCGCGATAATCATCAGGACGATCAGGCTGGCAACGGCGGCGCGGTTATGCATAAAGCGGCGACGGGCATCCTGCCACAGGCTACGTCCTTCAACTTCCAGTTTTTCACTGAAGTTCTCCAGCGCCTCGTTGTTTTTCTTACTTAACATCATGGCGAACCCCAGCCTCAATAGCGAATCTTCGGATCGATAACGGCATACAGCACGTCGACGATCGCGTTAAACAGAATAGTCAGCGCGCCGACCAGGATAGTCAGGCTGAGTACCAGCGAATAGTCGCGGTTAAGCGCGCCATTCACAAACAGCTGACCGATGCCCGGAAGACCGTAGATGGTTTCGATGACCATTGAGCCGGTGATGATCCCCACAAACGCCGGGCCCATATAGGAGAGGACCGGCAGCAGCGCCGGTTTCAGCGCATGACGGAAAATAATGCGCCGCATCGGCAGCCCTTTTGCCCGCGCGGTGCGGATGAAGTTGGAGTGCAGGACTTCAATCATCGAGCCGCGGGTAATACGTGCGATGCTGGCGATATAGGCAAGTGACAAAGCCACCATCGGCAGAATCATGAACTTCAGCGCCCCGCCGTTCCAGCCGCCGCCGGGCAGCCAGTGCAGCGTGATAGCGAAGATCAACACCAGCAGCGGCGCAACGACGAAACTGGGTATGACCACCCCGGTCATGGCCACGCCCATCACCGCATAGTCCCATTTGGTGTTCTGATTGAGCGCCGCAACCACTCCCGCCGCCACGCCGAAAATCACCGCCAGCAAAAATGCCGCGGCGCCTAATTTTGCCGAAACGGGAAAGCTTCCCGCGACGAGGTCGTTAACGGAATAATCTTTGTATTTAAACGACGGTCCAAAATCACCGTGCGCAAGCTGTTTCAGATAGCTGAAATATTGCGTGGAAATAGGATCGTTCAGATGATATTTCGCTTCGATGTTCGCCATCACTTCCGGCGGAAGCTGCCGCTCGCCGGTAAATGGACTTCCCGGAGCCAGGCGCATCATAAAGAAGGAAATCGTAATAAGAATAAATAGCGTCGGAATCGCTTCCAGACAACGACGTAGAATAAATTTTAACATTGCCCGTACCTTCTGGCCTGTGCCTTTGCACTGCTCTCAAATAAGACACTGTGGGGCAGCCACTGACTGCCCCACCTGTTGCCATTAATGCTTAATAATATAAAGATCTTTGGTATAGACGTTATCCATCGGATCTTTACCGGTGTAGCCGCCAACGTACGGTTTCACCAGACGGGCGTTCACGTAGTAATAAACAGGAACGATGGCTGAATCTTTATCCAACTGCTGCTCGGCTTTATCGTACAGGGCCGTACGCTGGGCCTCATCCGCAGCCTTAGTGCTTTCCGCCATGATCTTATCGAAGGCCGGGCTCTTATAGTGCGCGGTGTTCATCGAGCCTGTCGGACAGCATGGTATTCAGGAAAGAGGTCGGTTCGTTATAGTCTGCGCACCAGCCCGCGCGCGCCACGTCATAGGTTCCCTGATGACGCGTGTCGAGGAAGGTTTTCCATTCCTGGTTTTCCAGCTTGACGTCTACGCCAAGGTTTTTCTTCCAGATGGAGGCGGCGGCGATCGCCAGCTTCTTGTGCAAATCGGAGGTGTTGTACAGCAGGTTGAAGGTTAGCGGTTTGTCTGCCGTATAGCCGGCTTCAGCCAGCAGCTTTTTCGCCTCTTCGTTGCGTTTTTCCTGCGACCATTTGAACCACTCAGGAACGGTCAGCTTCGCGCTGTCGGTATACGGCGGCGTATAGCCATAGGCCGGAATATCCCCCTGACCTTTTACTTTATTCGCAATAATATCGCGATCGAGACCCATCTTCAGCGCGGTACGCACGCGCGGATCGGTAAATGGCGCTTTCTGGTTATTAATTTCGTAATAGTAGGTGCACAGATACGGATCCACGTGCAGCTCATTTGGAATTTCTTTTTTCAGCTTCTGGAACAGCTCAAGAGGCAGCTGGTTATAGGTCATATCCAGACTCGCCGCTGCGGTAGCGGTTAACGTAGGTCACTTCAGAAGAGGTCGGCAGCCAGGTCACTTCATCAATAACCGTTTTGCTGTTATTCCAGTAGTGAGGATTACGTTCCATGACGATACGTTCGTTAACGACCCAATCCTTCAACTTATAAGCGCCGTTAGAGACGATATTCGCAGGCTGAGTCCACTTCTCGCCAAACTTCTCGATGGCCGGTTTATAAACCGGAGACATGGATGAGTTGACCAGCAGCTTATAGAAGTACGGGACGGCTTCGCTGAGGGTGACTTCCAGCGTGTGATCGTCAATGGCCTTCACGCCCAGTTCGGTCGGCGCCTTTTTACCGTCAATAATCTCATCGACGTTGGCAATATGGCCATACTGCGGATAGCTCGCATACGGAGAGGCGGTTTTCGGGTCCACCAGACGCTGCCAGCTGTAAACAAAATCCTGTGCCGTTACCGGCTCGCCGTTGGACCATTTCGCGTCTTTACGCAGATGGAAGGTCCAGACTTTAAAATCTTTGTTGTCCCAGCTCTCAGCAACGCCCGGAACCGGGTGACCATCGACCGGCGACGTCACCAGCAGGCCTTCAAACAGATCGCGGCTGATATTGGATTCCGGCACCCCTTCAATTTTATCGGGGTCCAGCGACTGCGGCTCTGCGCCGCTGTTACGCACGATGCTCTGCTTTGCTGCTAACGAGACACCTGCTGGCACATCTGCCGCCACTGCGTTTCCTGCAATAAGCGCAGCGAGAACGCCAGCTGCAATAAGGCTTTTTCTTGTGATGATGGTCATTGTGTTGTTACTCCATTCATTATAATTACTGGCTATATAACCAGCCTGTCTTTTCCCCTTACGGGATTCTGTACAGTGCAGGAGTTTATGCTGCTGTCAGAGTTTACTGCTTGCTATCACCGACTTATTTATTACGGCCGCTCAGGCGGCGACCTTGACGTCGATTCTTTCCCCTTGCCGGGGTATTTCTGGCGGCAATGAGTTATTTAATAATAATTCTCATTTACGCTTATTATTCAGTGAAAAGAGCACGGCGGAAATTACCAAAAGGCTTTCTCATCCGCCAATGCAATTTGCAAATATGTTACCGGTTTCTCTTTTATGACCTTTTCTGCGCCTGGCTTTTAGCCCGCCTTCGCGCAGTTCAATCTTTAAAACCAATATTTTTCAATTAGATACGATTACCCTGTCGTTCTGCATGCCGTGATGATGTATCAAGATGCTTTTTTGTACGAAAATTTAACAATCGGTTAATTTTTAGCACATTCATCTACACTGACAATGAAATTACTAATATCATTTCAATTATCCAACGGCAAGCACCAGAGAATGATGTGAAGAAAATAACAGTGACAAGGCGTTGGGGAGAACGCAGAAGGAGGAGTGAATACAGCATAACCGTTTGATAAATAATTAATTTTATGAATATTGTTAAAAATTATATCTCGCTCGCCATATCACCTTTATTAATATCTTTTGCTAATAATGAAGCAAAGGCGGAGCGCCAGGCTCCCCAACGCGCAGCCAAATTTAGGCCAGCAGGCCCGGAAACAGCGCTTTTATTCCGGTAACGATAAATTCAATTCCCAGCGCCATCAGCAGCAGCCCCATAATACGCGTTATCACGTTAATGCCGGTTTGCCCAAGCAGGCGAACTAACCACGGCGCGATGCGGAAAATTCCCCAGCAGCACAGAGCAAACAGCGCGATTGCCACCGAGAAGCCAAAGAGGTGGCCTACCGTGTGGTAACGCGTCCCCCAAACAATGGTTGAGCTAATCGCCCCCGGGCCGGCCATCAGTGGTAATGCCAGCGGCACCACGCCGATGCTTTCGCGGATAGCCGTCTCTGACTTCTCCTGCTTGTTCTGTTTGTCTTCCCCAAGCTTGCCGCTAATCATCGACATCGCAATGGTGACGACGAGGATCCCGCCGGCAATACGGAATGAATCAATAGAGATACCGAAGATTTGCAAAATACCGTCCCCGAGGAACAACGAGGTCAGCAGGATGATGGCCACGGAAAGGTTCGCCGTCCGGTTGGTCTTGTTACGGATCGCCGCGCTCTGATAGCTGGTCATACTAATGAAGACAGGAATGATGCCAACCGGGTTAACCAGTGCAAATAACCCGATGAAAAACTTGAAATAAGTTGAAAAATCAAACAACGGTAGAGTCACAGTGCGCTCCGCAGCATCATAAAATATGGCTGTTGACAGTGGATGTCATAAAATATTCGCGCAGAAGATACGCTTTTTAACAGCATAATTCATCTCAAAAATGCATACCGCAATGATAAACGGTGTTTGTTGTATATTTGTTTCTTTTCCCGGTTTTATTCATTTATTTTGCATACCTTTTCATCACGCTTGATTTAAGTGGTCATAAAATAGCCTGCTGAAAGGTGTCAGCTTGACATAAAATTGATCTAAATCACGTAAATCGTACTCAGAAGTGAGTAATCTTGTTTACACCAAAGAGTGGAAGCCGGCAGTACCTGAGGATAAAGAAATAAAAGCTTCGTTAGTAAATCAGTGAAGCCAGCAGAGCAAAATTCGATACGTTAACATTTAGATGCAAGCTATTAACCGCCTGTCTATACTATCGAATCGAGCTACTGATTTACTAAAAAAGTTTAACATTATCAGGAGAGCATTATGGCTGTTACTAATGTCGCTGAACTTAACGCACTCGTAGAGCGCGTCAAAAAAGCCCAGCGTGAATATGCCAGTTTCACTCAAGAACAAGTTGATAAGATCTTCCGTGCAGCCGCTCTGGCCGCCGCAGACGCTCGAATCCCTCTCGCAAAAATGGCCGTCGCCGAATCCGGCATGGGCATTATCGAAGACAAAGTGATCAAAAACCACTTCGCTTCTGAATACATCTATAACGCTTATAAAGATGAAAAGACCTGCGGCATCCTCTCTGAAGACGATACCTTTGGTACTATCACCATCGCAGAGCCTATCGGTATTATTTGCGGTATCGTCCCAACGACGAACCCAACTTCTACAGCAATCTTTAAATCACTGATCAGTCTGAAAACGCGTAACGCGATCATCTTCTCCCCGCATCCGCGTGCTAAAGATGCCACCAACAAAGCGGCTGATATCGTTCTGCAGGCGGCGATCGCTGCCGGCGCACCGAAAGATCTGATCGGTTGGATCGACCAGCCTTCCGTTGAGCTGTCCAACGCGCTGATGCACCACCCTGACATTAATCTGATTCTTGCGACCGGTGGTCCAGGGATGGTTAAAGCGGCCTATAGCTCCGGTAAACCGGCTATCGGCGTTGGTGCAGGTAATACGCCGGTGGTTATCGATGAAACCGCTGATATTAAACGCGCCGTTGCGTCGGTGCTGATGTCCAAAACCTTCGATAACGGCGTTATCTGTGCGTCTGAACAGTCCGTTGTCGTCGTTGACTCCGTCTACGACGCCGTTCGTGAGCGTTTCTCCAGCCACGGTGGCTACCTGCTGCAGGGCAAAGAGTCTGAAAGCGGTTCAGGACATCATCCTGAAAAACGGCGCGCTGAACGCCGCCATCGTTGGTCAGCCGGCATATAAAATTGCTGAACTGGCAGGATTCACCGTCCCGAGCAACACCAAAATTCTGATTGGCGAAGTGACCGACGTTGATGAAAGCGAGCCGTTTGCTCACGAAAAACTGTCTCCGACTCTGGCAATGTATCGTGCCAAAAACTTCGAAGATGCCGTTGAGAAAGCTGAAAAACTGGTGGCGATGGGCGGTATCGGTCATACCTCCTGCCTGTACACCGACCAGGATAACCAGCCTGCTCGCGTGGCCTTCTTCGGCCAGATGATGAAAACCGCACGTATCCTGATTAACACTCCGGCTTCTCAGGGTGGTATCGGTGACCTGTATAACTTTAAACTCGCGCCTTCCCTGACTCTGGGTTGTGGTTCCTGGGGTGGCAACTCCATCTCTGAAAACGTTGGTCCGAAACACCTGATCAACAAGAAAACCGTTGCTAAGCGAGCTGAAAACATGTTGTGGCACAAACTTCCGAAATCTATCTACTTCCGTCGTGGCTCTCTGCCAATCGCGCTGGATGAAGTGATTACTGATGGTCACAAACGCGCGCTGATCGTGACCGACCGCTTCCTGTTCAACAACGGCTATGCCGACCAGATCACCTCCGTACTGAAGGCATCCGGCGTTGAAACCGAAGTATTCTTTGAAGTTGAAGCTGACCCAACTCTGACCGTAGTACGTAAAGGTGCAGAACTCGCCAACTCCTTCAAACCGGACGTCATCATCGCCCTCGGCGGTGGTTCCCCGATGGATGCCGCGAAAATCATGTGGGTGATGTACGAACATCCGGAAACCCACTTCGAAGACCTGGCGCTGCGCTTTATGGATATCCGTAAACGTATCTACAAGTTCCCGAAAATGGGCGTGAAAGCAAAAATGATCGCCGTCACTACCACTTCCGGTACCGGTTCTGAAGTGACCCCGTTTGCGGTCGTTACCGACGATGCGACCGGTCAGAAATATCCGCTGGCAGACTACGCGCTGACTCCGGATGTGGCGATTGTCGATGCCAACCTCGTCATGGATATGCCGAAGTCTCTGTGCGCATTCGGTGGTCTGGATGCCGTAACTCACGCCCTGGAAGCCTACGTTTCCGTCCTGGCATCTGAGTTCTCCGACGGCCAGGCTCTGCAGGCGCTGAAGCTGCTGAAAGAGTACCTGCCAGCGTCCTACCATGAAGGTTCTAAGAACCCGGTAGCGCGTGAACGCGTGCACAGTGCAGCGACTATTGCCGGTATCGCGTTTGCTAACGCCTTCCTCGGCGTATGTCACTCGATGGCGCACAAGCTGGGCTCCCAGTTCCATATCCCGCACGGCCTGGCCAACGCCCTGCTGATTTGTAACGTTATCCGCTACAACGCGAACGATAACCCAACCAAGCAGACCGCATTCAGCCAGTACGATCGTCCGCAGGCTCGTCGTCGCTACGCAGAAATTGCTGACCACCTGGGCCTGAGCGCGCCTGGTGACCGCACCGCAGCGAAAATCGAGAAACTGCTGGCGTGGCTGGAAAGCATGAAAGCTGAACTGGGTATTCCTAAGTCTATCCGTGAAGCTGGCGTGCAGGAAGCTGACTTCCTGGCCCACGTTGACAAGCTGTCTGAAGATGCATTCGATGACCAGTGCACCGGCGCTAACCCGCGCTACCCGCTGATCGCCGAGCTGAAACAGATTCTGCTGGATACCTTCTACGGTAACGAGTTCAGCGAAGGCGAAGCTGCCGCAAAGAAAGAAGCCGTAGCAGCGCCGAAGGCCGATAAAAAAGCGAAAAAATCCGCTTAATTTAAGCCGGTAATATAAATAAAAGGCCTCATCTTTTGATGAGGCCTTTTTTTCGTCACTATTTTGCCTGACTTTGCCTGACGTCGTAAAACCGGCGCAGAGCGACGCCGAAGCATCAGCCCATCTATTACAGCACCAATGGCAGCAGGACGTTATCAGGCGCCTGGTGCGCGCCTGAGCGGGATCGGTGAAGGGAGATTAGCTGGAGCGCTGCCTGCTTTGTACAAGCGTTAAAGAGCCCTCTTTTAAGGCCTCTTTATAATGTTTACGGCAGACCGATACGTAGCGTTCGTTGCCGCCAATAACCACCTGCTCGCCCTCATTGTACGGTCGCCCTTCCTGGTCAAGGCGCAGCACCATACTCGCCTTGCGGCCGCAAAAACAGATGGTTTTTAATTCAACCAGCTTATCTGACCAGGCCAATAAATACTGGCTGCCGATAAACAGTTCCCCGCGGAAATCAGTACGCAGGCCGTAGCACAGCACCGGGATATCCAGACCATCAACAACCTCGGATAGCTCATGCACCTGCGCACGGCTCAGAAACTGGCTCTCATCAACTAATACGCAATGAACCGGCTGCTTTGCATGCTCAGCGCTAATCTCGGCAAATAATGAGGTCTGCGGGTTAAACAGCCGGGCCGGCGATGAGAGACCAATTCTTGAACTGACCTTACCGGAGCCAAAGCGGTTATCAATCTCAGCCGTATAAACCAGGGCACGCATGCCTCGTTCCTGATAATTGTATGAGGACTGCAGTAGCGCAGTCGACTTACCTGCATTCATTGCAGAATAGTAAAAATAAAGTTGTGCCATCGGCTGCGTAACCCCAATCAATGTGTTTTATCGCGGCGGGATTGTAGCATATTTTCTACCGCTGTCGGCCCCTTCAGGGAAAGGCTGGCGGTTTATGTTGCGCAAACCGGCGTCTGAAAGATTAAGCGTCTTAATACAACCACAGCGTCGGCTATTTGCCCCAAGCGCGAGGTTCAGGCGGTGGGAGCCGTTGTCCTTTTGTGCCAATCGGCGCGTTTTGCGGGCGGTTATAACGGATTTTGTGCAGCGTTTTATATTAAACATCAGCGTAACTAATGCGCTAATACTGAAGGGAGATATTTATCCCTGCAAAGTATAATTTTACTCCCTGGCCGCCAGGAAAAGCATACTATCTCAGGGTTTTAGCTTGCGGTGCCGCTTAAGCTATAAGTGAGAAAGATGTGAACTCACGCGAAAAATTTAACTTAAATTAATTAATTACCGGCACAAATAACAAGTAATTTTGAATTCCTTACATTCTACCCTATTGCACATCTGATTATATCGCTCTATTATTAGTTCAACAAACCACCCCACAATATAAGTTTGAGATTACTACAATGAGCGAAGCACTTAAAATTTTGAACAACATCCGTACTCTTCGTGCGCAGGCGAGAGAATGCACCCTTGAAACGCTAGAAGAAATGCTGGAAAAATTAGAAGTTGTCGTTAACGAACGTCGCGAAGAAGAAAGCGCTGCGGCTGCAGAAATTGAAGAGCGTACTCGTAAACTGCAACAATACCGTGAAATGCTGATTGCTGATGGTATTGATCCGAATGAACTGCTGAGTACCATGGCGGCAGTTAAAGCGGGCACCAAAGCCAAACGCGCAGCACGTCCGGCAAAATATAGCTACGTTGATGAAAACGGCGAAACCAAAACCTGGACTGGTCAGGGCCGTACCCCGGCAGTGATCAAAAAAGCGATGGATGAGCAGGGCAAATCTCTGGACGATTTCCTGCTTTAATAAGTCGTCAGATTTGAAAAATCCCGCTGCGGCGGGATTTTTTTTATCTTTACTCACGGTGATAAAAAAGCCGGAACGCAATACCTGCGCCCCGGCTCTGATATCTAAAGATAACGATTACTTAGCGATCGCTTTTTCCAGCCACTCTTTAAAATCGGCGCCGAGCGATTTATGACGCACGCCATATTCAACGAAAGCCTGCATGTAACCCAGTTTATTACCACAGTCATGGCTCTTGCCCTTCATATGGTAGGCTTCAACCGTTTCCTTCTCGATCAGCATATCGATGGCATCGGTCAGCTGGATTTCGTCGCCTGCGCCCGGAGGGGTTTTAGCCAGCAGCGGCCAAATATCCGCGCTCAGCACGTAACGGCCCACGACGGCCAGATTGGAAGGCGCAACGTCTGCTTTCGGCTTTTCCACTACGCCAACCATCGGCACGCTTTCGCCCGGCTGCAGGGACTGGCCCTTGCAGTCAACGACGCCATAGGCGGTGACGTCAGCAACCGGCTCAACCATAATCTGGCTGGATCCGGTTTCATCGAAACGCGCGATCATTTCCGCGAGGTTATCGCTGCTCAGGTCGGATTCAAACTCATCCAGAATAACGTCCGGCAGAATAACCGCGACGGGCTCATCGCCCACCACCGGGTGCGCGCACAGTACGGCGTGACCAAGGCCTTTAGCGAGGCCCTGACGGACCTGCATAATGGTAACGTGCGGTGGACAAATAGATTGGACTTCTTCGAGAAGCTGACGTTTTACACGTTTTTCCAGCATTGCTTCCAGTTCAAAACTGGTATCGAAATGGTTTTCGATAGAATTTTTGGAAGAGTGCGTGACCAGAACAATTTCAGTAATCCCGGCCGCAATACATTCGTTAACAACATACTGAATTAAAGGCTTATCTACCAGCGGCAGCATTTCTTTCGGAATAGCCTTGGTAGCGGGCAGCATCCTTGTGCCTAATCCCGCAACCGGGATAACAGCTTTTCTTACTTTAGAATTAACGGCAGCCATTGAAATCTCCTGGACTGTATGTTTTTTAAACTAGCCATAATAATAACGCACCGAGTATATCAGCCGACCCAGGTAGGTCTGGTCTGAAAGGAGCGGATTTTCTCGAATTAGGACTTATACGTATAAAACCCCTCGATAGTATCACTGCCAAAGACGATGCGGTAATCCTACCAGCGTGAAAATAATCTTAACTGTTCATTCCGCAGACAACATCAGGCGTAAACGGCCGCCCGCCCCCCAAATTTGGCACTGCCACGAGGAGCAGCGCTGGCTAATTTGGTTGAGATAAGCATTACCTAATGTGCCGAGCGGCACACCATTACTAATCTGTATTTGATGCTCCCCGGTATTCAGCGTGCCGTTTAAACCCGCCGATACCAAAATCAAATTTTTCAAGCCGCTGTGGTAATAACCCACCAGCAGAGGAAATTGCCCCGGCAAATTCGCCTGACGAAGCAGCTGGTTGACCTGCTTTAACAACCCGGTCATTTCCGGCAGACGCTGGCCCTGATGGGCAAGCTGCTCCTGAAGCAAACCGTTAAACAGCGCGCGCAGCAGCAGCGCCGCAAGAACGCCATTATCACCCGCCCGGGTGACATCCAGACAGTAAAATGCCAAATCATTTTCTGATAATGGCGCAATATCGAGAACCAGACCGGGCCTGTCGGCGGTGACCAGCTGGCGATAGTGAATGCGGCAGCGCGATATTTCCTGCTGCACCGGCGGCTGTAGCTCCTGCAGCAGCCGGGACGCCGCATTCGGGTCGCTGACCAGCGCATCCCAGTCCTCAAACAGCCGCTCCTCCTCTTCCACCCGCGAACTGAACATATGGGGATAGAGGCAGGCATAGACCGTCTCACGCAGGCGGTTAAAATCTTTTACCGGTTTAAGCAGCACATCCTGAACCCCAAGACGCAGCGCCCTGGCAATATCCGCCATATTCTCCGTCGCCGAAATCATCAGAATCGGCATCTGCTCGCCCTGGCCACGCAGATACTCCACCAGCTCAAGGCCATTCATGCGCGGCATCGAGATGTCGCAGATCATCAGGTCGGGCTTTGACTCGGCCATCTTTTGCAGCGCCTCAACGCCATCCTCAGCCTGCGCGGTAGCGGCGCCCAGCGAGGTTAACCAGGAGTGCAAAAGAGTGCGGAAAACGGGCTCGTCTTCAACGATCAGAATGTGTTTTCCCGCCAATGGCTGCGTCATGATCTCTCCTCTGGCTGACGATAATTAAATATTGGCATGCAATTCACACTATCGCCTGTCAGAATTTACTGAAGTCTAAGTCAAGGGCGTCACGCCGAGGCGCGCACCAAAGGTAATAGTTCATCCATCTTTTTTTCCACCGCCAGATGGCCGGCAGCAATCGCCTCCCCGGCGCGATGGAAATCAAGGGTCGATATTTGTGGGCAAAAGGGCTGCAGCAGAATATCCGGTGGGTCACCCGCCATGCGGTTACGCTTCAGGCGATTTTCCAGCACCTGAATAGAGGTGGACATAATTTCCATTGCCGTAGGCGTCGCGGTGGTCTTTTGCCGGGAGCTCATTCCCGTCAGCCGCGCGCGCAGGCGCGAATGCCAGGTAAATTCTTTATCATCTTCTGCTCGCGGCTTCTCGATAGACCATAAATCCTGCTGCATCAGATGCGCGTCGTGCTGAAGATCGACGGCGATAACAATGTCCGCCCCCAGCGCGCGCGTCAAAGAGACCGGGACGGGATTGACGACGGCGCCGTCAACCAGCCAGTAGCCATTGTGCATAACGGGCGACATCAGGCCAGGCATGCTGCAGGAGGCGCGTACCGCCAGATGCAAATCTCCTTCGGTAAACCACAGCTCGCGGCCGGTGCTCAGGTTGGTGGCCACCGCCGCAAACCGGCGATCGCAGCGTTCTATTTCAGAGGTAGGCAAGACTTGTCGATATTGATTGAATACGCGCTCCCCGCGCAGCAGGCCTCCGCGACGCCAGGAGAGATCCATTAACCGCAGCACGTCCCAGTTGCTAAAGGAGCAGACCCATTTCTCCAGTACCGGAAGACGATTGCAGGCGTAGGCCGCGCCAACCAGCGATCCGATAGAGCACCCTGCAACAACGTCAATTTCAATACCTGCTCGCTGTAGCGCTTTAATCACACCGATATGCGACCACCCTCGGGCGGCTCCCGCCCCTAAGGCCAGACCAATCTTAAGCTTTCTCATTATTACCGATATACTTCCTTCCACCGCGAACATGGCATCATCGCCACGGCTCAGTTAACATAAAACACTTTGGCGTCGATGCGCCGTCATTCTTTTTCCATGGAGGCCGCTTTGTCGCCATTATGTCCCTGTGGCAGCGCTCTGGAGTATAGCGCATGTTGCCAGCGTTATCTGGACGGCGCGCTGCCAGCGCCAGACCCGTCACAGCTTATGCGATCCCGCTACAGCGCGTTTGTTATGAAAGATGCCGATTATCTGATAAAAACCTGGCATCCCTCTTGCCAGGCGCAACAGTTCCGCGCGGATCTGGAAAGCGGTTTTGCCAAAACACACTGGCTGGGGCTGAGCGTCTTTGCCGCCGATGAGGGGCGCAATCCCGATGAAGGATTCGTCAGCTTTATTGCGCGATTTAACGACGATAGCCGTTCCGGCGTAATTATTGAACGTTCCAGATTCTTAAAAGAAAATGGACAGTGGTACTATATCGACGGCACGCGACCGCTGATTGGTCGTAACGACCCCTGCCCTTGTGGCTCAGGTAAAAAATTTAAAAAATGCTGCGGCCAATAAACCGGCGTCAGCAATAGCAAACACTACAGGATTTCCCCCGCGATGCATTCATTACAACGTAAAGTACTACGCACTATTTGCCCTGATCAGAAAGGACTCATCGCGCGTATCACCAACATTTGCTACAAGCACGAGCTGAACATCGTGCAGAACAACGAGTTTGTCGATCACCGAACCGGCCGCTTCTTTATGCGTACCGAGCTGGAAGGTATTTTCAATGACGCCATCCTGCTGGCCGATTTGGATAGCGCGCTGCCGGAAGGTTCGATTCGCGAACTGACGCCTGCGGGGCGCCGCCGCGTGGTCATTCTGGTCACCAAAGAAGCGCACTGCCTTGGCGATCTGCTGATGAAAGCTAACTATGGCGGTCTGGATGTGGAGATTGCCGCGGTTATCGGTAATCACGAGACGCTGCGTACGCTGGTTGAGCGTTTTGATATTCCGTTCCAGCTGGTCAGCCATGAAGGCCTGACGCGTGAAGAGCACGATAAGCGGATGGGCGATGCTATCGAAGCTTTGGCACCGGACTACGTGGTGCTGGCGAAATACATGCGCGTGCTGACGCCAGAGTTCGTTTCCCGCTTCCCGAACCAGATTATCAATATTCACCACTCATTCCTGCCGGCCTTTATTGGCGCCCGTCCGTACCATCAGGCTTACGAGCGCGGCGTCAAAATCATCGGCGCCACCGCGCACTATGTGAACGATAATTTGGACGAAGGCCCGATCATTATGCAGGACGTGATTCATGTCGATCACACCTATACGGCAGAAGATATGATGCGCGCCGGCCGTGACGTTGAGAAGAACGTGCTGAGCCGTGCGCTGTATCAGGTGCTGGCGCAGCGCGTGTTCGTTTACGGCAACCGAACGATTATTCTTTAATCGATAGATAAATTAGCTGGTTAGCTTTGCATCTTTGCGCGCAAAAAGCAGGCAACCAGTTTATTTTTATCAACGGAGTGCTTTACAGGGGCGCGTCATTTGGTATGATGCGCCCCGCTTCCCCGGAAGGAAGCAGGCCAGTATTAGCATTACCCCGTGGTGGGGTTCCCGAGCGGCCAAAGGGAGCAGACTGTAAATCTGCCGTCATCGACTTCGAAGGTTCGAATCCTTCCCCCACCACCATTATTCACTACAGCAATGTGGTAACCCCGGTAGGCCTTAGCGAGGTTTGCACTTATCGGGAAGGGTGAGAATCTTCGACCAAGGTTCGACTCGAGCGCCAGCGAGAGAACGTTGCCACAGGCAACGGCCCGAAGGGTGAGGAGCGAAGCGACGAATAATCCTTCCCCCACCACCATTATTCACTGAGTCTGAATAACCTACAATTTGATTTTACCCCTGGTGGGGTTCCCGAGCGGCCAAAGGGAGCAGACTGTAAATCTGCCGTCATCGACTTCGAAGGTTCGAATCCTTCCCCCACCACCATCACTTCCCGATATCCCGTTACTCCTCAAACAAACACCAGCGTCGCACATTCTGCCCATGCGGGAAGGATGAGAAGCTTCGACTAAGGTTCGACTCGAGCGCCAGCGAGAGAACGTTGCCGCAGGCAACGGCCCAAAGTGTGAGCAGCAAAGCTGCGAATAATCCTTCCCCCACCACCATTACTGCCAGATATCTCATCGCTCCCAAATAAACACCTGCACTGCATATCGCCTTTATTCAGCTCATGGTCGGGACAGTTATGCTGCCTGCTGCCGCTGGTTCACGCCCCCGCTTTTACCGCTGCGTTCCCCTGGTGCCGGTGCCGCAGGCGCGCTGATCCTGCAGGCGGCGGCGGGAAATAATCCGGGCTGGGGAGATGGGCTGGCGCTGGGCGACAAAAAACCCCGCCGAAGCGGGGTTTGATTCAACCGATAGCGTCATTAGCGACGGGCGCGAACAATCTGATATTTGCGCGTCAGATACTCTACCGGCGCGCTCCAGATATGCACCAGGCGGGAGAACGGGAACAGCAGGAACATCGTCATCCCCAGCACCAGGTGCAGGCGGAACACGAACGCCACGCCGTCCAGATGCTGTGAAGCGCCACCGTGGAAGGTCACCACCGACTGCGCCCAGCCGACCAGCTTGAGCATTTCGCTCCCGTCCATATGCTGCGCCGAGAACGGAATCGTCAGCAGGCCCAGCGCGCACTGCACCAGCAGCAGCGAGAGGATCAGGATATCTGCGCTAGTGGTGGTTGCGCGCACGCGCGGGCTGAACAGACGGCGCTTGAGCAGCAGCACGCCGCCGACCAGACACATCACGCCGCTGGCGCCGCCGGCAATCATCGCCATCTTCTGCTTCACGTCCATCGGCAGGAAGGACTCATACATCCAGTGCGGCGTCAGCATCCCGAGGAAGTGGCCGGCGAAAATACCGAGGATCCCGATATGGAACAGGTTAGACGCCAGGTTCATCCCCTTGCGATCCAGCATCTGGCTGGAAGAGGCCCGCCAGGTGTACTGACCATAGTCGTAACGCAGCCAGCTACCGATCAGAAATACCGAACCGGCAATGTACGGGTAGATGTCAAAGAAGAACATATTCAGGAAGTGCATTATTGCTGTCCTCCGTTAGAGATATCCAAATATTGCGGGGCCACGGCCCCGGCAAAACGACGCTGGTGAGCGGCAATTTCTGATTCGCCGCAGCCTTTATCGGCAAAGAATTTCACCTGCTCTTCTTCCCATACCGCGTCCAGCGCCTGCGGCGTATCGTCGCGGGCTTCATCGGCGATTTTTTCCGCGACCTTCTGGCTATCAACCCGGGTATCCGCCAGCTTCAGCAGCAGTTCGAACAGTACCGCATAACGGCTTTCGCGCTGCTGCAGGCGGGCGCTAAGCAGACCCAGAATCGGCGCCACGTCCTTCAGGCCGGCGATAGCTTCATCTTCCGGCAGCTGCGCCAGATACTCCAGGTACAGCGGCAGGTGGTCAGGAAGCTCATGGCTGTCGAGCTCCAGGCCATGACGCTCATATTGCGCCATCAGGTCGACCATCGCCTGACCACGATCGCGGGACTCACCGTGAACGTGTTCGAACAGCAGCAGCGACGTCGCCCGTCCGCGGTCAAATAGTTCGCTGTAATCAGACTGGGTATCCAGCACGTCCCGGGCGGTCAGGTGGCGCAGGAAGTCGCCCAGCCTGCGGGCATCCTCCGCGGCGAATCTTTCCGATGACGCCAGCGCCTCCAGCATCTCCTGCTGATGCTGCCACAGGGCAGCGTCAGGATACTCAAGCAGGCGCGACACGATCACGAGTTCAATCATGGGCGCGGCTCCGTTTTGCTGGTCACGTCGATAGTGTCGATGCGGCGGCTATTAAACAGATTGAACTGACTGTCCGAACCGTGGCAACCGTCGCCGAAGGTGAAGCCACAGCCGCTTTTTTCCGGGAAGGCGTCACGCGCCTGCTCGCGGTGGCTGCTCGGCACCACGAAACGGTCTTCGTAGTTGGCAATCGCCAGGTAGCGATACATCTCCTGCGCCTGGGCTTCGCTCAGACCAACTTCCTCCAGCGCGCGGGTATCCACGACGCCATCAACGCTTTCAGCGCGTTTAAAGTGACGCATCGCCAGCATGCGCTTCAGCGCCAGCAGCACCGGCTGGGTATCACCTGCGGTCAGCAGGTTCGCCAGGTACTGCACCGGAATACGCAGGCTTTCCACGTCCGGCAGAATACCGTTGCTCCCCAGCTCGCCGGCATCCGCCGCGGACTGGATCGGCGACAGCGGCGGCACGTACCAGACCATCGGCAGCGTGCGGTATTCCGGATGCAGCGGCAGCGCCAGCTTCCAGTCCATCGCCATCTTGTAGACCGGCGACTTCTGGGCGGCGTCGATAACCCCCTGCGGTACGCCGTCTTTCAGCGCCTGCTCGATGACTTGCGGGTCATGCGGATCGAGGAAGACGTCCAGCTCGAGGCTGGTAGAGATCTTTCTCGTTCTCGGTGCTCGCCGCGGTTTCAATCGCATCCGCGTCATACAGCAGCACGCCAAGGTAGCGGATACGGCCGACGCAGGTTTCTGAACACACGGTCGGCTGGCCCGCTTCGATGCGCGGGTAGCAGAAGATGCATTTCTCAGATTTACCGCTCTTCCAGTTGAAGTAGATCTTCTTATACGGGCAGCCGGTGATACACATCCGCCAGCCGCGGCACTTGTCCTGGTCGATCAGCACGATGCCGTCTTCTTCACGCTTGTAGATAGCGCCGCTCGGACAGGTCGCTACGCACGCCGGGTTGAGGCAGTGCTCGCACAGACGCGGCAGATACATCATGAAGGTATTTTCGAACTGGCCGTACATCGCCTTCTGCATGTTCTCGAAGTTCTTATCTTTCGCCAGCTTCTCGAACTCACCGCCCAGATCGTCTTCCCAGTTCGGGCCCTTGGTGATTTTAGCCATGCGCTGGCCAGTGATCAGCGAACGCGGACGGGCAATCGGCTGCGCTTTGCTATCAGCCGGCGCGTTATGCAGCGTCTGGTAGTCAAAATCAAACGGCTCGTAATAGTCGTCGATGCCCGGCAGATGCGGGTTAGCGAAGATTTTACCCAGCAGCATCGCGCGGTTGCCCATACGCGGCTGCAGTTTGCCGTTGATCTTACGAACCCAGCCGCCCTTCCATTTTTCCTGGTTTTCCCAGTCGGTCGGGAAACCGACGCCCGGCTTGGTTTCAACGTTGTTGAACCACGCGTACTCGGTCCCTTCACGGCTGGTCCAGACGTTTTTACAGGTGACCGAGCAGGTATGACAGCCGATGCATTTATCGAGATTCAGCACCATGCCGACTTGTGAACGAATTTTCATTTTACGCTCTCCTGTACCTGGTCATTGCCTTCGCCATCCAGCCAGTTAATATTTTTCATCTTACGTACAACCACAAACTCATCGCGGTTCGAGCCGACGGTGCCGTAGTAGTTAAAGCCGTATGCCAGGTGCGCATAGCCGCCGATCATATGCGTCGGTTTTGGCGTAATGCGGGTCACCGAGTTGTGGATCCCGCCGCGCTGACCGGTAATTTCCGAACCCGGCAGGTTCATGATTCGTTCCTGCGCGTGGTACATCATGGTCATTCCGGCCGGCACGCGCTGGCTCACGACCGCACGCGCGGTCAGGGCGCCGTTGTTGTTGAAGACTTCAATCCAGTCGTTATCTTCAATGCCCATCTCTTTGGCATCCGCTTCGCTCATCCACACGATGGGGCCACCGCGGCCGAGGGTCAGCATCAGCAGGTTGTCGCTGTAGGTCGAGTGAATGCCCCATTTCTGGTGCGGCGTCAGGAAGTTGAGCGCTTTCTCCGGGTTGCCGTTTGCTTTCTTACCCATCACCGCTTTCACCGAGCGGGTATCGATCGGCGGACGGTACACCAGCAGGCTTTCACCGAAGTCGCGCATCCACTGGTGGTCCTGATAGAGGGACTGACGACCCGAGAGCGTACGCCACGGGATCAGCTCATGAACGTTGGTATAACCGGCGTTGTAGGAGACGTGCTCATCTTCCAGTCCTGACCAGGTCGGGCTGGAGATAATCTTGCGCGGCTGGGCCTGGATATCGCGGAAGCGAATTTTCTCGTCTTCTTTATTCAGCGCCAGGTGCGCGTGATCGCGGCCGGTAAACTCGCTCAGCGCCGCCCAGGCTTTCACCGCCACCTGGCCGTTGGTTTCCGGCGCGAGGGTGAGGATCATCTCAGCCGCGTCAATCGCCGTATCCAGCATCGGCTGGCCTTTCGCCGGGCCATCGGCCTTGGTGTAGTTGAGCTTGCGCAGCAGATCCATCTCGCTCTGGGTGTTCCAGGCAATCCCCTTACCGCCGTTGCCGATTTTCTCCATCAGCGGGCCGATGGAGGTGAAGCGTTCCCAGGTTGCCGGATAGTCGCGCTCAACCGGAATAATGTGCGGCGCGGTTTTCCCTGGGATCAGGTCGCATTCGCCCTTTTTCCAGTCCTTCACGTCGAGCGGCTGCGCCAGTTCGGCGGCCGAGTCGTGCTGGATTGGCAGGGTCACAATGTCGGTCTCTTTTCCGAGGTGCCCGACGCAGACTTCGGAGAATTTCTTCGCGATGCCTTTGTAGATCTCCCAGTCGCTTTTCGATTCCCAGGCCGGATCGACGGCGGCAGAGAGCGGGTGAATAAACGGATGCATATCCGAAGTATTCATGTCGTCTTTTTCGTACCAGGTCGCGGTCGGCAGCACGATGTCGGAGTACAGGCAGGTGCTCGACAGGCGGAAGTCCAGCGTCACCACCAGGTCCAGCTTGCCGTCGAGGCCGTTATCCTGCCATTCCACCTCTTCCGGCTTCACGCCGCCCTGTTTGCCCAGATCCATCCCCTGAATACCGTGCTCGGTACCGAGCAGGTACTTCAGCATATATTCATGACCTTTACCGGAAGAGCCCAGCAGGTTACAACGCCAGATGAACAGGTTACGCGGGTGGTTTTTACCGTTTTCCGGCTGCTCCGCGGCAAAGCGGATGGTGCCCTCTTTCAGCGCCTTCACGGTGTAGTCAACCGGCGTCATACCGGCTTTCTTCGCCTCTTCGGCGATGCGCAGCGGGTTAGTTCCAAGCTGCGGCGCGGACGGCAGCCAGCCCATACGTTCGGCGCGCACGTTGAAGTCCAGCAGATGGCCGGTGTAGCGGGATTTATCCGCCAGCGGTGACAGCAGCTCCTGCGCGGTGACCGACTCGTAGCGCCACTGGCTGGAGTGGTTATAGAAGTAAGAGGTGCTGTTCATGTGGCGCGCCGGGCGCTGCCAGTCAAGGGCAAACGCCAGCGGCTGCCAGCCGGTCTGCGGACGCAGCTTTTCCTGACCCACGTAGTGCGCCCAGCCGCCGCCGCTCTGACCGACGCAGCCGCAGAACACCAGCATGTTGATCAGGCCGCGATAGTTCATATCGAGGTGATACCAGTGGTTCAGACCGGCCCCGACGATAATCATCGAGCGGCCGTGCGTCTTATCGGCGTTATCGGCGAACTCGCGGGCGGTACGAATGATGTTTGCCCGGGCGACGCCGGTGATTTTTTCAGCCCACGCCGGGGTGTACGCCTTGACGTCATCATAGCTTTTGGCGCAGTTTTCATCGTCCAGACCGCGCTCCAGGCCGTAGTTGGCCATGGTCAGGTCATAAACGGTAGTCACCAGAGCGCTGGTTCCATCCGCCAGCCTGCAGGCGTTTTACCGGCAGCTTATGCAGCAGGATGTTTTCCAGCTCAACGTTGGTGAAGTGTTCAGTGCCTTCGCCGCCAAAGTACGGGAAGCCGACCCGGGCGATCTCATCCTGGCTGCCCAGCAGGCTCAGCTGCAGTTCGATCTCTTCGCCGGATGTGCCGTCGCGCTGTTCAAGGTTCCATTTGCCTTTTTCACCCCAGCGGAAGCCGATTGAACCGTTCGGCGCCACCATCTCGCCGTCGACGTTAATCGCCACGGTTTTCCATTGCGGGTTGTTTTCCTGGCCCAGCGAATCGACCAGGTCGGCGGCGCGCAGCATACGGCCCGCCGCGTAGTAGCCGTCGCGCTCTTCCAGCATCACCAGCAGCGGAATGTCGGTGTAGCGGCGAACGTAGTCGGTGAAGTACTGGCTCGGTTTGTCGAGGTGGAACTCGCGCAGCATAACGTGGCCCATCGCCAGCGCCATCGCCGCATCGGTCCCCTGCTTCGGCGCCAGCCACAGGTCGCACAGCTTGGCGATTTCGGCGTAGTCAGGCGTGATGGCAACGGTTTTGGTGCCTTTATAGCGGACTTCGGTAAAGAAATGGGCGTCCGGGGTACGGGTCTGCGGAACGTTAGAACCCCAGGCAATAATGTAGCTCGAGTTGTACCAGTCGGCGGACTCCGGTACGTCGGTCTGCTCGCCCCAGGTCTGCGGAGAGGCCGGCGGAAGGTCACAGTACCAGTCGTAGAAGCTCAGGCAGGTGCCGCCAATCAGCGACAGGTAGCGCGCGCCGGAAGCGTAGGAGACCATCGACATCGCCGGGATCGGCGAGAAGCCCGCCACGCGGTCCGGGCCGTAGGTTTTGACGGTATAAATGTTGGAGGCGGCAATCAGACTCGTTCACTTCCTGCCAGGAGGAGCGTACGAAGCCGCCGCGGCCGCGCGCCTGCTTGAAGCTTTTGGCTTTATCGGCATCTTCAATAATCGAAGCCCAGGCCGCAACCGGATCGCTGTGCTGAACCTTAGCCTCACGCCACATTTTCATCAGGCGTTTACGCATCAGCGGATATTTCAGGCGGTTGGCGCTGTACAGATACCAGGAGTAGCTGGCGCCGCGCGGGCAGCCGCGCGGTTCATGATTGGGCAGGTCCGGGCGGGTACGCGGGTAGTCAGTCTGCTGGGTTTCCCAGGTGACGAGGCCATTTTTGACATAAATTTTCCAGCTGCATGAGCCGGTGCAGTTTACACCGTGAGTGGAGCGCACGATTTTGTCATGCTGCCAACGCTGACGGTAGCCATCCTCCCAGTCCCGGTTGGTGTGTAGAAGCTGGCCGTGCCCGTCGGCAAAGGTCTCGCCCTTCTGTTTGAAGTAACGAAACCGGTCCAGGAATTTACTCATGGGTTTCTCCTGTTTGGAGCCTGACGGCTCTCTGATAAATCGACATTGCTGGATTTGCAGCGAAGGTAACGCCATGAAAGAGGGAGAGAATTGATAACGATCAATGCGAAATGCCTTATGAATAGCGCCCAAATCGCCAGCTACCACTTTGGTATTAGCTTTTTCTATTTTTTATCTAACTGTTTTATAAGGTTTTTAGTGGAAAAGTACGCCATTCGAAGCACGAGCATTATCCATATAGGTATTAAGGGGTAGACCGGACGACCGGGGGACGGTTTTGCTGAATTCGGCACGCCGCCGCGCTAGCGCATACGGCAGCGATTTAAGGGACAAAAAAAGGCGCAAATCACCTTGCGCCTTATGCCGGTAAACCGCGTTGCTTAGGACTTCTGTTTACGTCCGTAAACCAGCCAGGTAATGATGACGCAGGCCACGTAGAACACGAGGAAGACCTTCATTGCCCCCGCCGGAGAGCCGGTCAGGTCCAGAGAGATACCGAACGCTTTCGGGATAAAAAAGCCGCCGATCGCACCGATCGCTGAGATAAAGCCCAGCGCCGCCGCCGTATCAGTCGCCGCTTCACGCATCGCCTGCTCTTCGCTACCGCCCTGCGCCTTCACCCGATCGGTGGTCATCTTACGGAAAATAACCGAAATCATCTGGAAGGTAGACGCGCTCCCCAGCCCGGCGGTCAGGAACAGCACCATAAACACGCCGAAGAACGCGATAAAGCTACCGCCTTCACCGTGCGTTGGCAGCGTCAGGAACAGCAGGCCGCAGAAGATGGCCATCACCACGAAGTTAACCAGCGTTACGCGAGTCCCGCCCAGACGGTCAGAGATAGCCCCGCCGGTAGAGCGCGCGAGGGCGCCAATAAACGGCCCGAAGAAGGCATAGTGCAGGATCTGCACGTCCGGGAACTGCGTTTTAGACAGCATCGCAAAACCGGCGGAGAAGCCGATAAACGAACCGAAGGTTGCCAGGTACAGCAACGCCATGATCCACAGATGCGCGCGCTTGAGTACCGGCAGCTGCTCGCGCAGCGAGGCTTTCGAGGCCGACAGGTCGTTCATAAAGAACCATGCCGCCAGAGTCAGGACGACAAGGAACGGAACCCAAATCCAGGCCGCGTTTTCGAGATACAGAATAGAGCCATCCGGCTGTTCAGAGCCGGTCCCGCCGAAGACGGCGAAAATAGACACAGACACCACCAGCGGCGCAACCAGCTGCATAACGCTGACGCCCATGTTGCCGAGACCGCCGTTAATACCCAGCGCCCCGCCCTGCTTCTGTTTCGGGAAGAAGAAGCTGATGTTCGCCATGCTCGACGCAAAGTTTGCCCCGGCAAAACCGCACAGCAGGGAGATAATCACGAAAACGCTGAACGGCGTAGAGGTATCCTGCACCGCGAAGCCCAGCCAGACGCAAGGTACGATCATGATCCCGGTGCTGAATGCCGTCCAACGGCGGCCGCCGAACAGCGGAACCATGAACGCATAAGGCACGCGCAGCAGCGCGCCAGACAGCGCCGGCAGCGCGGTCAGCATAAATAACCGATCGGTCGTAAACTGAAAGCCGACCTTATTCAGGTTAACGGCCACGGCACTGAACAACATCCAAACGCAAAACGCCAGCAAAAGACACGGCACGGAGATCCACAGGTTGCGGCTGGCGACGCGGTGACCACGCTGCTGCCAAAACTGAGGATCTTCCGGACGCCAGTCGGTGATGACCGAAGTGCTAGTCTTCTCCGGGAGGGAAGATTGACTCATATATACCTCTGATTATTCATATATCCCGCAGATACATTAGGGGTTACATGCGGCAGTAAGTTGATATAAATCAAAGGAAAAGTTGGCACCAATTGGCTTAAAAAAAAGTCATCACCCGAAGGGGGTAGTTATTTTCGCTTAAAAAAGTGTGGTTTTTCACATGGCTGCCGGCTTTGATCGATCCCCTCCTGACAGCCCCCCTACTACCGACAATTAAGGGGTAATCCTTTATGGGTATGGGTATACTCCATCGGATATCCGAGAATAGGTCCCACTCCCGGATGGTTTGCCGGTCAGGAGCCACGCATTCTATGTTAAAACGTCTTTTTACCCCGCTCACGCTGGTGAATCAACTGGCGCTGATTGTCCTGCTTTCGACGGCCATTGGCGTCACCGGGATCGGCATATCCGCGCGGCTGGTGCACGGCGTTCAGGGCAGCGCCCACGCGATTAATAAAGCAGGCTCGCTGAGAATGCAGAGCTATCGCCTGCTGGCCGCGGTGCCGCTCAACGCGAGCGACAGCAGGCTGCTCGACGAAATGACCGCCACCGTATTTAGCAAAGAGCTGCAGGACGCCGCCCTGCGGGACGGCCAGCAAAACCAGCTTAAAACGCTGCAGCACTACTGGCAGCAGGAGCTGGCGCCGGGGATGCGGCACGCGCAGAATCAGGCGACCGTCGCCACCGACGTCGCCGGCTTTGTCGACCGCATAGACCATCTGGTCACCGCCTTTGACCACACAACCGAACAGCGCATCAGGCACGTTGTCTGGATCCAGCGGATCCTGGGCTGCGGCATGGCGCTGCTGTTTCTGTTCACCATCGTCTGGCTGCGGGCGCGGCTGCTTCGCCCGTGGAAACAGCTGCTGGAGATGGCCCGCGCCATAAGCCATCGCGACTTTACCCGCCGCGTGCGCATCCGCGGACGCGATGAAATGGCCACCCTCGGGCTGGCGCTGAACAACATGTCGGAAGAGCTGGCGGAGAGCTACTCCGTGCTCGAGCGGCGGGTGCAGGAAAAAACCGCCGGTCTGGAGCAGAAAAACGAAATCCTCGCTTTTTTGTGGCAGGCCAACCGCCGCCTGCACTCCAGCGCCCCGCTCTGCGAGCGCATCTCGCCGGTGCTCAACGGCCTGCAGGGGCTGACGCTGCTGCGCGATATTGAAGTCAGGGTCTATGACCTTGAAGATGAGGACAACCATCAGGAATTTGCCTGTCATTCCGATTTTCACTGCGATGACAAAGGCTGCTATTTATGTCCGCGCGATCTGCCGCCGCTGCCCGACGGCGGGGCAACGCTGAAGTGGCGGCTGTCGGATGCCCATAACCAGTACGGCATTCTGCTGGCCACCCTGCCGATGGGTCGCCATCTGAGCCACGATCAGCAGCAGCTGGTGGACACCCTGGTCGAGCAGCTGACCTCGACTCTGGCGCTGGACAGGCATCAGGAGCATCAGCAGCAGACTGATCGTCATGGAGGAGCGCGCCACTATCGCGCGCGAACTGCACGACTCGATTGCCCAGTCGCTCTCCTGCATGAAGATGCAGGTCAGACTGCCTGCAGATGCAGGGCGAAAATTTACCGCAGGAGAGTCGCCTGCTGCTGGGTCAGATTCGCAACGAGCTGAATACCTCCTGGGCGCAGCTGCGCGAGCTGCTGACCACCTTCCGGCTACAGTTAACCGAACCGGGACTGCGTCCGGCGCTGGAAGCCAGCTGCCTGGAATATAGCGCCCATTTCGGCTTTACGGTAAAGCTGGACTACCAGCTGCCGCCGCGTTTCGTCCCCTCGCACCAGGCGATCCATGTGCTGCAAATCGCCCGCGAGGCGCTCAGTAACGCGTTGAAGCACGCCAAAGCGACGGAGGTCACCGTAACCGTGTCGCTGCGGGATAATCAGGTCAGGCTGGTGGTCGCGGATAATGGCCGCGGCGTACCCGACGATGCCGAACGGAGTAACCATTACGGTTTAATTATTATGCGGGATCGCGCCCAGAGCCTGCGCGGAGACTGCCAGGTACGCCGTCGCGAGACGGGCGGCACCGAAGTGGTCGTCACCTTTATCCCGGAAAAATCGTTTTCAATCCAATAGGAGAACCCCATGAGTCAACAGGAACGGGCAACCATCCTTCTCATTGACGATCACCCGATGCTGCGCACCGGCGTTAAACAGCTGGTTAGCATGGCATCCGACATCCAGGTGATCGGCGAGGCCAGCAACGGCGAACAAGGTATTGCGCTGGCGGAGTCGCTGGATCCAGACCTGATCCTGCTGGATCTCAACATGCCGGGCATGAACGGCCTGGAAACCCTCGATAAGCTGCGCGAGAAGTCGCTCTCCGGCCGGGTGGTGGTCTTCAGCGTCTCCAACCATGAAGAAGACGTGGTCACCGCCTTAAAACGCGGCGCCGACGGCTATCTGCTCAAAGACATGGAGCCGGAAGATCTGCTGAAAGCCCTGCAGCAAGCGGCTGCCGGCGAGATGGTGCTGAGCGAGGCGTTAACGCCGGTGCTGGCGGCCAGCCTGCGCGCCAACCGCGCCACCTCGGACCGCGATATCAGCCAGCTGACCCCGCGCGAGCGCGATATCCTCAAGCTTATCGCCCAGGGCCTGCCGAACAAAATGATCGCGCGCCGTCTGGAGATCACCGAAAGTACCGTCAAGGTACACGTTAAGCATATGCTGAAGAAAATGAAGCTGAAATCGCGCGTCGAAGCCGCGGTATGGGTACACCAGGAGCGCGTTTTCTAGGGCAGTTCCCGCCAGGATACGCCCTGGGCCAAGAATTTTACCAGCGGCTCGCTCAGCGCCAGTGCGATCTCATTGGAAGAGACGCGCTGACCGGTTTTATCTTCTACCACCACCGACAGATGCCACAGGTTGGTCGCACCCGGTTCACCGTTCCAGGCCGGCAAAATCACGCTCCAACCCTCAGGGCTATTGGCATCCACGGGCGACGTCAAACTCAGCAGACTGCGTATCCCCCTGCCATTTCAGCGATTTAATCCCATGCAGGCTACGAATCTGCAGCTTAAGCTGTACCGTTTCCCCGGACTGCAGATCCCACGGCGGCGTGGCCAGATAGGCCGACAGCGATTTGCGCTGACGATACTCAACCACCGGCAGATTATCGCGTTCCGGGCTGTCGTAGCGGCTGCCGCGCAGAGAGCGGCCGATCGCCACCTCGTCGGCCGCCAGCTGCTGCTTTAACGGCACGCCGAAGCGATAGTTCAGATTCAGCCCGACGTTGTTCTGACTGAGCCCGCTTTCGCCCTGCTTATGCTTTGCCGTAACCGTCACCAGCGGAACCGGGGTGTAGTTGAGCCCCACCGAGACCGCCACCGGATTATGGTAGCCGGTACCCGAATGGAACAGATCAACGCTGTCGCCAAAATACTGCTCGACGCTGACGCTGGTATTAATATGCTGGTAAAAGGGCAGCCGCGCCTGGGCCGTGACGTCGTAGCCGCTTGCCATGCGCTGCTCCTGGGCCAGGCTCTCGCCCTGCTGCCAGTCTGCCCAGCGGATGGTAGTAATTAGCCGACAGGCGTATCGACTCACCCCACGCCTCGGCGCCGATGCTGCCGCGCGCCAGGCTCTCATCCAGCACCTTATCGTAGAAGGAGTTATAGCCCAGCAGCCATGTTCCGACCCGCCAGCGCTGTCCGAGGCCGATATTGCCCACCAGGCCGCTATCGCGCTGGGTCACCGCATACTGGTTCCAGGTGAGGAAGTCGCCGTTATCCTGTAGCGGCAAGAACCAGCTGCCCTTGCTGCCGGTAAAGCGTCCTTCCTTATTCACCAGCAAATCGACGTTGGCGTTGCCCCACGGCGACAGCCAGCTCTCCAGCTGCTGGCTGACCTCGCTGCCAATCTTGCCGATCGCAAGCATCCGCGCCTGCTCGCCGGTGGTCAGGCCGTTATCGCTCATGCTGGCTTCGCCGAATTTTTTCGCCATCTCGGCAAAGTGCTGCGCGTCTTCATCAAGCCGGGGCGCGATGCCGAGATCGGGCAGCGCCGTCTGTTGCTCGCTGAAGGCATTGCTTCCCGGCAGGGCACAAACCGGTGCGCCGGCCAGCAGCAGGAGGATGGGGAGAAGTGGCGTAAGGCGGAATGGCAAAAGCATTAAACGGATGACACAGGCTCGCGAAGGATGGCAACAGAACCTAAGTTTACCGTTTTTTGCCATCCCCCGCAGCCCATTGGCCAATTTCAGGAATATGCCGAATCTTACGACCGGCCCGAGTTTCCGTTAACGGCGCTTTCAGTTCCGGGAGAAAGGAGCCCGCAGCAGACGGGTCTCCGCCCTCAGGAAGCCTCCGCCCGCGCCAGCAGAACCTGGTTGCCCACCCACACCTTGCCGTTCTCAACTTTTACCGGCCAGGCGCGTACCGCCTGCTCGCCGCCGTCGCAGGCGCGGCCGTCGCGCAGGCGAATGCGCTGTTTATAGAGCGGGGAGATAACGATCGGTTCGCCGCCGGCGTCGCCGAGGATCCCGCGCGACAGCACGTTGGCGTCGCTGCCCGGCTCGAGGTTATCGAGCGCGTAAATCTGCTCGCCAAAGCGGAACAGCGCGATTTGCCGCTCGCCGAGCCGCGCGCCGATCCCGGCCTCGGCGGGGATCACCTCGAGATCGCAAATCGCCTGCCACGGGCGGGCCGAAGGCGCGCCTTCGTGCAGCACGGGCGCCGCCACCGGCTGCGGCTGGCCGCGGAGCGACCGGCGCTGCACCGCGTCATCCGGCTGCTCGCTGTTGACGTAAGAGCGGAACAGCGCCAGACGCTGCGGATCGTTAAGGGTGGTTTGCCACTCGCACTGATAGCTCTCCACCACCCGCGCCATCTCCTGCTCCAGCTCCTCGCCGATCCCGAGGCTATCCTCAAGGATCACCTCGCGCAAATAGCCGATGCCGCCCTCAAGGTTATCCAGCCAGGTGCTGGTGCGCTGCAGGCGATCGGCGGTGCGGATATAGAACATCAGCAGGCGGTCGACGGTGCGGATCAGCGTCGCGTCGTCGATATCGCTGGCAAACAGATCCGCGTGACGCGGCTTCATACCGCCGTTGCCGCAGACGTAAAGATTCCATCCCTTCTCGGTAGCGATTACCCCAATATCTTTGCCCTGCGCCTCGGCGCACTCCCGCGTACAGCCGGAGACCGCCATTTTGATCTTATGCGGCGCACGCAGGCCCTTGTAGCGATGCTCCAGCGTCACCGCCAGGCCGGTCGAATCCTGCACGCCGTAACGACACCAGGTGGAGCCGACGCAGGACTTCACCGTGCGTAAGGATTTCCCGTAGGCGTGGCCGGTTTCAAACCCGGCCTCCGCCAGTTCGCGCCAGATGGCCGGCAGCTCCTCCAGGCGGGCGCCGAAGAGATCGATACGCTGGCCGCCGGTAATTTTGCTGTACAGGCTGATAGCGTTTGGCAATCTGCCCAATGGCGATCAGGCCATCCGGCGTCACCTCTCCGGCCGCCATCCGCGGCACCACCGAATAGGTGCCGTCCTTCTGGATGTTGGCGAAGTAGCGGTCGTTGGTATCCTGCAGCGGCAAATGCGCCGGCTTCAGCAGATATTCGTTCCAGCAGGAGGCCAGCACCGAGGCCACCAGCGGTTTACAGATTTCGCAGCCGTGCCCCTGGCCGTAGCGGGCAATCAGCTGTTCAAAGGTACGAATGTGATTCACGCGCACGAGGTGATAAATCTCCTGCCGCGACCACGGGAAGTGCTCGCAGATATCTTTTTTGACCTCGACGCCCTGGGCGGAGAGTCGATACTCCATCACCTGCTTGACCAGCGCGCTACAGCCGCCGCAGCCGGTAGCGGCTTTGGTACAGCTTTTGATCGCCGCCATGTCGCCCGCGCCGCCGCTGACCGCCTGGCAAATATCGCCTTTGCTGACGTTGTGGCAGGAGCAGATTTGCGCGCTGTCCGGCAGCGCCGCTACGCCGAGCGCTTTCGGCACGCTCCCTTCGAGTGCGGGCAGGATCAGGCTTTCCGGACGCGCCGGCAGCGCCATCGCGTTGAGCATCATCTGCAGCAGCGTGGAGTAATCGCTGGCGTCGCCGACCAGCACGCCGCCAAGCAGCGTTTTGCCATCCGCGCTGACGACGATTTTTTTATAGATCTGCTCCGGCCCGTGGGTCCACTGATAGCTCTGGCAGCCGGGCGTGCGCCCCTGGGCGTCGCCGAAGGAGGCGACGTCGATGCCCAGCAGCTTGAGCTTGGTGCTCATGTCCGCCCCGCTGAAGCGCGCCTCTTCTCCGGCGAGGTTCGCCGCCGCCGTTCTCGCCATCTGATAGCCCGGCGCCACCAGGCCGTAAATTTTATTCTCCCACAGGGCGCACTCGCCGATGGCCAGCACGTCCGGGTCGGAGGTACGGCAGCGATCGTCGATGCAGATACCGCCCCGCTCGCCTACCGCCAGCCCGCCGCTGCGCGCCAGCGCATCCTGCGGGCGAATGCCGGCGGAGAACACCACCATATCGGTACTGAGCGAGCCGCCGTCGGCAAAATTAAGCGTCAGCCCCTCGGTATCGCGCACGATGGCCTGGGTCGCCTTGCTGGTATGCACCCCGACGCCAATATCGCTAATTTTCTCCCGCAGCATCGCCGCCCCCGGACCGTCCAGCTGCACCGCCATCAGGTTCGGCGCAAACTCCACCACGTGGGTTTCCAGCCCCAGTTGCCTGAGCGCATTGGCGGCTTCCAGTCCAAGCAGACCGCCGCCGATCACCACCCCGCGCTTCGCCCCGCTGGCGCAGGCGGCGATCCGGTCGAGATCGTCCAGCGTGCGGTAGACGAAGCAGCCGTCAAGATCGTGGCCCGGCACCGGCGGAACGAAGGGGTAGGAGCCGGTGGCCAGCACCAGCTTATCCCAGCGGGTTTCGTGGCCGCGGGCGTCGCGAACCACCCGCGCCTCGCGGTCAATGGCGGCAACCGGCGCGCTCAGGCGCAGTTCAATCCCATGATCGGTAAAGAAGTCCCCTTCCACCAGCGACAGCGATTCCGCGCTACGGCCGGCGAAATATTCCGACAGATGCACCCGGTCATAGGCGGCGTAGCGCTCTTCGCCAAACACCACGATGCGATACCGTTGATGCAGGTTGCGGCTGACGCATTGCTGAAGAAAGTGGTGGCCGACCATGCCGTGTCCGATCAGCACCAAAACAGGTTTTGTCATAGTGATTTGTCCTGCAGCGCGCGGCTGCGTTGAAGAAGGTTCAAAAAGCCATTCTGGCGGTGCGCGGATTCCCGGCCGTGCCGTCAGCGGCGCTGAACGGCTCAGGACCGGTCACCTTCAGGCGGGTACCGCCGCCCCCTACGCCGCTTTCGGCTGTTTTTCGTAGAGGAAATGCAGGATCTGCTGGCGCAGGTGGTGATAGCGGCTATCGTCCGCCAGCTGCACGCGATTGCGCGGCCGGGGCAGATTGATATCGAGGATTTCACCGACCGTCGCCGCCGGGCCGTTGGTCATCATCATCACCCGGTCCGACAGCAGCACCGCCTCATCTACGTCGTGGGTAATCATCACGATGGTGGTGTTCAGCGCCTGCTGAATTTGCATAACCGCGTCCTGCAGATGGGCGCGGGTCAAGGCGTCGAGCGCGCCGAAGGGTTCATCCAGCAGCAGCACCTTGGGCTTCATCGCCAGCGCCCTGGCGATCCCCACGCGCTGCTTCATTCCCCCGGAGATTTCCCCCGGACGCTTGTGCAGCGCGTGGCCCATCTGCACCCGTTCGAGGTTGTGCTCAATCCACTCCCGGCGCTCGGCCTTGCTCATGGTGTGGCGAAAGACCCGATCCACCGCCAGGGCCACGTTGTCAAAGCAGGTCAGCCACGGCAGCAGGGAGTGGTTTTGAAATACCACCGCCCGTTCCGGCCCCGGCCCGGCGATTTCGCGGTTATCGCACAGCAGGCCCCCTTCTGTCGGCAGCGCGATCCCGGCAATCAGATTCAGCAGCGTCGATTTGCCGCAGCCGGAGTGGCCGATCAGGCTGACGGTCTCCCCTTCATAGATATCGAAGGAGACGTTTTGCAGAGCCAGAAACTCGCTGCTGGCGGTATTGAAACGCTGGCTGACGGCCTGTACCTGAATTAATGGTTTCATAGCGACTTCCTATTTTTCCTGCCAGCTGAAGCGGCGGGCGATAAGCATGAGGCCCTGCTCAAGCAGCAGGCCGATGACGCCGATAATGACGATGGCGATAATGATGTTTTCCACGTTGAGGTTGTTCCATTCGTTCCAGATCCAGAAGCCAATCCCCAGACCGCCGGTGAGCATCTCGGCGGCGACGATCACCAGCCAGGCAATGCCTATCGACAGGCGTACCCCGGTCAGCACCGCGGGCAGCACCGCCGGGAAGAGAATGCGGCGCATCACCGTCCATTCGGAAAGCTGTAAGACGCGCGCCACGTTGAGATAGTCCTGAGGAATACGCCGGACGCCCTCGGCGGTGTTGATCACCATCGGCCAGATGGAGCAGATAAAGATGGTCCAGCTCGACGCGGGTTCAGCTTTCTGGAACAGCAGCAGGCCGATTGGCAGCCAGGCCAGCGGGCTAACCGGACGCAGCAGCGCGATCAGCGGATTAAACATGCGGGCAAAGAACAGCGAGCGGCCAATCAGGAAGCCGAGCGGAATGCCGATCAGCGCCGCGAGGCCGAAGCCCACCGCCACGCGCTGCAGCGACGCCAGCACGTTCCAGCCGATGCCCATGTCGTTCGGACCATCCTGATAAAACGGGTCGGCAAACAGCGTCAGCGCCGAATCAAGGGTGCTGAGCGGCGTCGGAAAGCCTTTGCCGTTAATCGCCGCCAGCTGCCAGCAGAACAGGAGCAGCCCTAGCCCCAGCAGCGGCGGCAGCACCCGCTGGACGCCTTCACGCAGCCAGCGTCTGACGGCGGGCGTTGGGCGCCGGACCTGCACCGGCGGCAGGATAATCACTTCGCCCGGCGCGTTTTCCGCGCGGACCACTGCCGGTTGGGTACTACTTTTTTGTGCGTGTTTCATCTCATGCCCCCATACGTTGAATCGCAAAGCCGCGGGCGTAACCTTCCGGATCGGCCCCCGTCCACACCGTTCCGTCCATCAATGTGCTGCTGCGCATCGCCTGATCCGGCGCGCTGATGCCGCCAACGGCCTGCGCCGCCTCTTTCCAGACCTCAATCCGGTTAATACGCTGCGCCACCGCCTGATAATCCGGCGCCGCTTTCAGCAGCCCCCAGCGGCGGAACTGGGTCATAAACCACATGCCGTCCGACAGCCACGGGAAGCTGACTTCGCCGCGATCGTAGAAACGAATCGGGTGCGCGTCCTGCCAGCGGCGCCCCAGCCCGTTGTCGTATTCGCCCAGCATCCGCCCGGTGAGGTACTGCTCTTTGGTATTCAGCCACGCGCGCTTCGCCAGGATGCGCGCCGTCTCGCGGGTATTCTCCGGCGAAGCCTCTATCCAGCGCGAGGCCTCCAGCACCGCCGCAACCAGCGCCCGGGCGGTGTTCGGGTTACGCTCCACCCACTCGCTGCGGGTGCCAAGAATTTTTTCCGGATGATCCGGCCAGATCTCCTGCGACGTCGCGGCGGTAAAACCGATGCGATCGTTGATGGCCCGCGCGTTCCACGGCTCACCGACGCAGAAGCCCACCATGTTGCCGATCCGCATGTTCATCACCATCTGCGGCGGCGGCACGACGACGGTGCGCACATCGTCAAACGGATTGATGCCGCCGCTGGCCAGCCAGTAATAGAGCCACATCGCGTGGGTGCCGGTAGGAAAGGTATGGGCAAAGGTGTAGCTGCCCGGCGCGCTCTGGCCAATCAGCCGCTTCAGGCCGGCAAGATCGGTGACGCCTTTGTCCTGCAGATCGCGTGACAGGGTGATGGCCTGCCCGTTGCGGTTGAGGGTCATCAGGTTGGCCATGGACTGCGGTTTGCCGGCAATTCCCAGCTCGAGTCCATACAGCAGGCCGTAGAGGATATGCGCCGCATCCAGCTCGCCGGAGATCAGCTTGTCGCGCACCGCCGCCCAGCCTGGCCTCTTTGGTCGGCACAAGAGTAATGCCATATTTTTTATCAAAGCCTTTCAGCGATGCGATCGCCAAAGGCGCGCAGTCGGTTAGCGGAATAAAGCCCACCCGCACGGTGGTTTGCTCCGGCTTATCGGAGCCTGCCGCCCACGCCGACTGCATCACTCCGGGCAGCAGCATCGCGCCGCCAAGCGCGGCCCCTGCCTGTAGAAAACGCCGCCGTGTTATCGAAATCTTATCGCCCATACCCGCTCCAGAACGCGCAAAAAAAAAGCGCCCGACAGTGCTTACGCACTGCAGGACGCCTTTATCCACGGACCCGCATGCCGCCGTTGGCCTGCTGTCCAAAAATGATGTACTAACTCGCTTTAACTGACTCTGTTTTAACTAATGCAAACGGGATGCCAGTTTTCCAGATAGCCGTTTTTGCCGCTTTTCCTCCCTGCTGCGGCGGCGGTTAGGGCCAAAATTGCACCGCCGGCAGGCAGAGAATGCCCACTCATTGTGCACCTACTCCTTTGGGGTTAGCGGCCATAATGACTTCACCATCAGCAGGGCGCGGGCGATTTCCACCATCCGCTGATTCTTATCCATCGCCATCTTGCGCAGCGCCTGCCAGGCCTGCTCTTCACTCATTCCCTGATGGGACATCAGCACGCTTTTGGCCTTCTCAATGACCTTGCGCTCTTCGAGGCTATCCTTGAGCGACGCCAGCTGACCGGAGAGCGCTGCTGTAGCTCATAGGCCTGCTGGCGCACCAGCGGCAGCAGCTGCCGGTCCAGCCGTCGCGCGACATCATCGCCGCCGACCTCTTCCGACCAGCGGTCGGGTGGCATCTCCGGTCCGCTCCCCAGCAGCAGCCGATCGACGGCATCGAGCAGATCGCTAATCAGCCGCTCTTCCAGACCGCGCATCAGCTCCAGTCGCTGCGTCTGGGCGCAGAACCAGCGCAGCGCCGTCTCGCCGCTCTCCTGCGAGGGCAGGCGGGTGCAGGCGATGCGCCGCAGCTGCTCTATTTCGAGGCCGGCCTGGCACTGCTCGCTAAACAGCGCGGCCTGCTCGGCGTCGGCCAGGGCCAGAAAGCTGTCAAAGCACGGCTGCTGCCCGTCGATCCGGTCCACCAGCAGCTGGCGCAGCTCGTCGCTGAACTGACCGCGGGCAAAGCCCGACGCCCCCAGCGCGCGCTCCTGACCCACCAGCTCCTTGCCCTGCATAAAGCTGTAGAGCGCCACCATCCCGCCGGCGATCTGCGGGTCGTCGATGCTGTCATTGAGCTGCGGGACGATATTCAGCAGATGCCGGATAATGCGGCTGAACTGACCGGTCGCCTCCTCGGCGGCAATCGTGCGAAGACGTACAGCCTCGCGCAGAACGGGAAGCTGCCCGAGATACCATACCGCGCTGGCGATACGCCAGCACAGGGCGCTGCTGGCGCTGGCGCGCGCCGGCTCCAGCGCCAGGCGAAAGGCGGCCAGCCGTTCATCCACCAGCGCCCCGCCGGCGCGACACTCGGCGGCGTAGAGCCGGCCGCCGGAGCAGAGCCAGATATTGGACGCCCCGCGCTCGCACTGCAGCATATGCACCAGGGCACTAATCTGATTGGCCAGCGCCCCCTGCTGCGCCAGCTGACGCAGCTGCTGCTTCTGGAGCTGGCGCGCATGTTGGAACCAGTCGTTTGCTTCAGGCACAGTGCCGGCCATATTATTCATACCCCCCTCCCGGGTTAACGCTTTATACTTCAGCTAAGCAATAACCGTGCCTTATACCAAGGAGTCCTTATGCAAAGTATTGTGCTTATCGCCAACGGCGCCGCCTACGGCAGCGAATCCCTGTTCAACAGCCTGCGGCTGGCGATCGCCCTGCGCGAACAGCAGTCCGAACTGGCGCTGAAGGTGTTTTTAATGTCCGATGCGGTCACCGCGGGGCTGCGCGGTCAAAAGCCGGCGGAAGGCTACAACATCCAGCAGATGCTGGAGATCCTCACCGCGCAGAACGTGCCGGTGAAGCTGTGCAAAACCTGCACCGACGGCCGCGGGATCACCACCCTGCCGCTGATCGATGGCGTCGAGATCGGTACGCTGGTTGAGCTGGCGCAGTGGACGCTGGCGGCGGATAAAGTCTTGACCTTCTGAGTTAGCCCTCTTTAGCAGGATTAAATATCAGGCTGGCAGCATTTATTGCCTTAAAAAATATGCCAGCTGAATGCTTTCAGGGACAACGTCATTTTTGTTTAATCTTTATCTTTTTTTTGATCAAAATCATCATCCGCACCTTCCCCATTTGGTGTTATGCCATGAGCAAAGTGTGAACAATATCACGCGCAGGATTGAACGGGCAGGATGCCGTGGGCTGACAAAGACGGGGTAGGAAAATGGCAATGGTAAAAGCAAGTTTGACGTTGTTTGGCGGTGATACGTTGGTGGTGCGCTGTTCAGAGCGCTGCCATATTCACCTGATGAGCGCTAAGGTTCCAGGCGACAGCCACGCGGATGTGCTGAGCGTGCAGGACCGGGACCGCGCGTATATGACCGTGCCCTACAGCGGCACCTGGAACGTGCTTATTGACAGCCACAGCCAGTCGCTGGAGCACTCAATTAGCTACGTTCCCGCCTGAGGCATCCGCTGAGCTCGTTCTGACTACAGCTTCGAACACCTCTTTATGCCCGGACCTCCCGGGCATTTCTCAGGCCAGCCCCGGCTGACCGCTATCACCCAGCAGATTTCGCACCTTGCCGACCAGATCGTCGAGGCAATCATCGTGCATGCCGAGCTTACGCAGCTCCTGATCCAGCGAAAAAAGATACTGAGCGTTAGTGCCGAGCGGACCGCTGGCTTTGGCGATCAGCGGCGCGATCACCTGGGCGCTGGTATCGGCTTCGAACAGCGGATGGCGCGGATCCATAATAAAGACCAGCGCGTTGACCGTCCGCCCGTCGTCGATCTCCAGCTTGCACCAGGTCGGCAGATAGCAGCCGGTGATCATCTCCCGCTTCCACAGCAGGGTGAGTTCCTCTTCCAGCGTGCAGTCCGGCAGGCGATAGGCGACGCCGGTGGTGCGCCCGCCCTCTTTCAGCGCCAGCATGCGCCCCGGCTGATGCGCGCTTCCGCGCCCGGCGGTAAGCCGCAGGCAGAAGGCGCGGTGCCAGCCCGGCAGCGTACCGGTGCAGGACTCACGGTACTCGAGGGCCGGGTTCCACATCAGCGACCCGTAGCCAAAAATCCAGACCGATCCCGCATCCGGACGGCAGGCTAACGTCGCCGCCAGCGAGGCCGCCCGTTGCTCTGCCGACCAGAGTAGCGATTCCTCAATAGCGCCAAACGCCGTTTTACAATCCGCATTGATTAAGAAATCACGTGTTAACACTTCTACTACCTCCGCCACTGCCCGCTTCCCGGCGTTTATCTGATGCCATCCCTGTGAAACATTCTTGTGAAACATTGCTGAATTATTATCCAGCTTTATTTGGCAATTAGCAATTGACGCCGCGCGGGCAGCAGGATCGGCTATGACCTCCGGTGCCAGCGGTCATCGTCTCCCTTTTGATAGTCATGTTTTACCGCCGCCCAGGCCACCTTATGCGCGGTCTCTTCGCGGCTGGCGTCGCCCCGGCGGTCTTCGCTGCTCTTGTACTGGTCCCAGGCGCTATTGAAGGCTTCTTTATAAATATCCTGCGCATGCTCAGGCAGGACGCGGCGAACGCTGTCGGGTAGGTCTTGTTTACTGTGATAAGGCATATTGTTCTCCAGAAAGGGGGAGGAATTTAAGTCTGGAACGCAATATCGGGCTACGCAAGGCGTGAGGGAGTGGGAACCTGGATTTAGTAATTATCTGAATCGTAAATATAAAAGTTCAATAACAGCAAGTTATAGCAATCTAACACTATTATCGGTTGATAGCGGTAAATTTAAGTAAAAAAACCAATCAATTTCCGTAATGTCTGTTATTTTATCAACTTACAGTATCTATAATTATAACACCTGCACAATATGGAGATGGTTGATGACCCATGCACATGAGGCGGTAAAAACCCGCCACAAGGAGACGTCCCTCGTATTTCCGCTGCTGGCACTGGCGGTGCTTTTCTTCTTCGGAAGTAGCCAGTCACTGCCAGTGGTTATTGCGATTAATATTCTGGCGTTAGTTGGTATTCTCAGTAGCGCATTCAGCGTAGTACGCCACGCGGACGTGCTGGCCCACCGTCTGGGCGAGCCCTACGGATCGTTAATTTTAAGCCTGTCGGTGGTGATTCTTGAAGTCAGCCTGATTTCCGCGCTGATGGCCACCGGCGACGCGGCGCCGACGCTGATGCGCGATACCCTGTACTCCATCATCATGATCGTTACCGGCGGGCTGGTCGGCTTCTCGCTGCTGCTGGGCGGGCGTAAGTTCGCCACCCAGTATATGAATCTGTTCGGTATTAAGCAGTATTTAATCGCCCTCTTCCCGCTGGCGGTTATCGTGCTGGTGTTTCCAATGGCCCTGCCCGGCGCCAATTTCTCCACCGGCCAATCGCTGCTGGTGGCGCTTATCTCTGCGGCGATGTACGGCGTGTTCCTGTTGATTCAGACCAAAACGCACCAGAACCTGTTTATTTATGAGCATGAAGATGACGGCGACGACGATGACCCGCATCACGGTAAGCCGTCGGCGCACAGCAGCGGCTGGCACACCGCCTGGCTGCTTATTCACCTGATTGCGGTGATTGCGGTAACCAAGATGAACGCCAACCCGCTGGAGACGCTCCTGACCAGCATGAACGCGCCGGTGGCCTTTACCGGGTTCCTGGTGGCGCTGCTGATCCTCTCCCCGGAAGGCCTGGGCGCCCTGAAGGCGGTGTTAAACAATCAGGTGCAGCGCGCGATGAATCTGTTCTTCGGTTCGGTGCTGGCCACCATCTCTCTGACCGTACCGGTAGTGACCCTGATTGCCTTTTTAACCGGCAACGAGCTGCACTTTGGCCTCGGCGCGCCGGAAATGGTGGTGATGGTCGCCTCGCTGCTGCTGTGCCAGATCTCTTTCTCGACCGGGCGCACCAACGTGCTGAACGGCGCGGCGCACCTGGCGCTATTCGCCGCCTATCTGATGACTATTTTTGCCTGACGCTTCCCTGGCGGCATAAGCCCTGTGCCGAGTGTATAAAAAAAGCCTGCCGGTTTGCAACCGACAGGCTTTTGTCAGATCAGGGGCCGTTACTTGCTGGTATCCAGCTCGTCAAAGCCTTTAACCAGATCGTCGATAGCCTTCATTTGCTTCAGGAACGGCTCCAGCTTATCCAGCGGCAGCGCGGACGGGCCGTCGCATTTCGCATGATCCGGATCCGGGTGCGCTTCAATAAACAGACCCGCGATACCGACCGCCATACCGGCACGCGCCAGTTCAGCAACCTGCGCCCGACGACCGCCGGAAGCGGCGCCAAACGGGTCGCGGCACTGCAACGCGTGGGTAACGTCAAAGATAACCGGCGAGTTGTTGGAGGCTTTTTTCATCACCCCAAAGCCCAGCATATCAACCACCAGGTTGTCGTAGCCAAAGTTAGCGCCGCGGTCGCAGAGAATCACCTGATCGTTGCCGCCTTCAATGAACTTATCGACGATATTGCCCATCTGGCCCGGGCTCACGAACTGCGGTTTTTTCACGTTGATCACCGCGCCGGTTTTCGCCATCGCTTCAACCAGGTCGGTCTGGCGGGCGAGGAACGCCGGCAGCTGAATCACATCAACCACGTCGGCCACGGCCTGCGCCTGGCTGGCTTCATGAACGTCAGTGATGATTTTCACGCCGAAAGCCTGCTTCAGCTCCTGGAAAATCTTCATCCCCTCTTCCAGACCCGGCCCGCGATAGGAGTGGATGGAAGAACGGTTGGCTTTATCAAAAGAGGCTTTGAACACATAAGGAATGCCCAGCTTCTGCGTCACCGTCACGTAGTGTTCGCAGATACGCATCGCGAGATCGCGGGATTCCAGCACGTTCATACCGCCAAACAGGACGAAAGGCAGGTCGTTTGCTACGTTGATATCACCAATGCTAACCACTTTTTGTTTCATAAGATCGCCTTATCAGGGTGTAACCGGAATCATTCCAGATAAATACGCGTCATACCTCAAAAGCCGCCTCAGCGCGGCGTATTTCGCGTATATCGACTAATGCAAGGTAATTTGTTTGTGCGAAATGGTGTTGATTTGCGCGCGGATCATTTCGCTGATCGGGTCTTCAGGACACTGTTCGACGAAGTAGTTCAGATCCAGCAGCGCCACGTGGTCGCACTCGAGCTGGGCGTAAATCAGCCCGCGATCGCGGATCTCGTACGGGTCTTCCGGGTTGAACTGCAGCAGCGCTTCGCTGGCGCGCAGGGCCAGCTCCATCTGCCGCTCTTCCATCAGCGCCGATTTTAAAGTGTCGAGCAGCTTGTGGATCACTTCCGCGTTATCCGCTTCATCAAGATCCTCGTTGAACAGCTCGGCTACCGGGCTAATATTGCCCTTCAGCCACACTTCCAGGGTGTGCTCATTGAGCGTTTCCCCGTTGAACGGGTTAATTAGCCACATCTCTTCGCTGGTTTCAGGATCCGCGCGCAGCAGCATCTGCGTCGGGAAAATCACCGGCACCACCGGCAGCTCCATGCGCTGGGCAATCCACAGCACAATCGCCCCCAGCGACGCGGCGCTCCCCTGACGATTAATCAATACTTTATCAATCCACAGGGCATCGGAAAGCCGGTAGACGCCGTGGGAGTCGCTGAAGCCCCATTCATGATAGAAAAGCTCCAGCAGCCGCTCCAGCTGACGCTCCTGATCCCACGAGGTTGCGATCTCCTCCTGCGCCAGGCTCAGCAGCCGCTCCAGCTCGTCCTGCACGTAACCTGTTGGAAAGTCGTCGCGGATCAATTCAGAAATGAGGACCATTCCATCGCACAGTGGCGCTTTATTAAATTCGAAATCAGCTAGTGACCTCATGACTTACCCCAGTAACGGTGTTCTTGTGATGGCGAGTTGTATGATGATGAACAACACCACCAAAGCCAGCAGGAAAGCGATAAACCTGCTCTGCTGGCTGCGCGGACGTCGACGGCCCAGCGCGATAAAACCCAATGCGATGTAAATAATAACGCCAAACAGCTTCTCAGTCAGCCATGTGCCCTCTTCAGTAAACGGCAGATAGTGCGTTATTGCCATTAATCCGGCGCCGCTGAGAAATAATAGCGTGTCGCTGCAGTGCGGGACGATACGCACCCAGCGTCGATTAAGCCACGGGCTGCCGCTGTAGCTCCACCAGTAGCGTAACGCGAACAGGCTGACCGACGCGACCACCGCCGCGATATGCAGATACAGCACCGCGTTAAACAGATTCATACGCCAACCTTCCTCTCCATAGCCGGGAAACGTCCTAACGTCAGGCGGTCGTTATCGCCGTAATCGCGGCAGGTCACGACATCAAGATATCCCGCATCGTGGAACAGCTCGCGCACCGCGGCGCCCTGCTGCCAGCCATGCTCCAGCAGCATTAAGCCATCAGGCGTCAGGAAACGGCGCCCTTCGCGAACGATGTGCGCCAGATCGGCCAGACCGTTATCGGCGGCGACAAGCGCCGTTTTCGGCTCGAAGCGAACGTCGCCCTGCGCAAGATGCGGGTCGGTTTCGTCGATATAGGGCGGGTTGCTGACGATGATTTCAAACTGCTGGCCCGCCAGCGCGCTGAACCAGTTGCTTTGCAGCACCGTCACGTTGGTGATGCCGAGCTGAGCCGCGTTGCGCGCGGCTAACACGGCGGCGTCGGGCATAAAATCGACCGCCGTCACCCGGCAGTCCGGGCGCTCGCTGGCTAACGCCAGCGCAATCGCGCCGGTGCCGGTGCCTAAATCGAGGATCCGACACGGCGTCGCCGGCAGCCGCGCCAGCGCCTGTTCGACGAGACACTCGGTGTCCGGACGCGGGATCAGGGTCGCCGGCGACACCAGCAGCGGCAGCGACCAGAATTCGCGCTGCCCGACCAGGTGCGCGATCGGCTCGCCGCGCTGACGGCGGCTCAGCAGCGCCTCCAGCTCGGCCAGCTGGTCGTCAGTCAGCGCCGTTTCGCCAAAGGCGAGGAGCCAGGTGCGCGCCCTGCCGGTCACGTGTCCCAGCAGGATCTCCGCATCGCGGCGCGGGCTTTCGCTGTCGCTCAGCCGGGCAATCGCCTGCGCCAGCCACCGTTGAAAAATCATCATTCCTGCTCGGAAAGCGCCGCCAGCTGATCGGCCTGGTACTCCTGGACAATCGGCTCAATGAGCATATCCAGCTTACCTTCCATCGTTTCATCCAGCCGGTAGAGCGTCAGGTTGATGCGGTGGTCGGTCACGCGGCCCTGCGGGAAGTTATAGGTGCGGTTACGATCGCTACGATCGCCGCTGCCCAGCAGGTTACGCCGGGTTGACGCTTCCGCCTGCTGACGCTTGGCCACTTCGGCGGCGCGGATGCGCGAACCCAGCACCGACAGCGCTTTCGCTTTGTTCTTGTGCTGAGAGCGTTCGTCCTGGCACTCCACGACGATGCCGGTCGGCAAGTGGGTAATACGAATCGCGGAATCGGTGGTGTTAACATGCTGCCCGCCCGCCCCGGAGGAGCGGAAGGTGTCGATACGCAGATCGGCCGGGTTGATGTCCGGCATTTCGGCTTCCGGCAGCTCCGGCATCACCGCAACGGTACAGGCGGAAGTATGGATACGCCCCTGGGATTCGGTCGCCGGTACGCGCTGTACGCGGTGGCCGCCGGACTCGAACTTCAGCCGGCCGTAAACGCCGTCGCCGCTGATTTTAGCGATCACTTCTTTATAGCCGCCGTGCTCGCCTTCGTTGGCGCTGAGGATTTCCACGCGCCAGCGGCGGGCTTCCGCATAGCGGCTGTACATGCGGAACAGATCCCCGGCAAACAGCGCCGCTTCGTCCCCGCCGGTACCGGCGCGGACTTCGACAAAGGCGTTACGCTCATCGTCCGGGTCCTGCGGCAGCAGCAGAACCTGCAGTCTGCTGCTCCATCTCTTCGCTCTTATCTTTGGCGTCGCGCAGCTCTTCCTGCGCCATTTCGCGCATCTCCGGATCGTCGAGCATCATCTGCGCGGTTTCAATATCATCCTGCACCTGGCGCCATTCGGTGTAACAGCGCGCAACGTCGCTCAGCTGCGCATACTCGCGCGACAGCGCGCGGAACCGATCCTGATCGGCGATGGTCGCCGCATCCCCCAGCAGCGCCTGAACTTCCTCATGGCGTTCGTACAGAGCTTCCAGTTTGGCAACAATAGAAGGCTTCATAGGTGTGAATTAACCCTGTCCTGAAAAAAGAGAGAAATGGCGCTATTCCAGCCCGAGGCTGTTGCGCAGAATATGCAGGCGTTCATCGTCCCCGTCACGGGCAGCCTGCTGAAGAGATTTGGTTGGCGCGTGGATCAGGCGGTTGGTCAGCTTACGCGCCAGGTCCTGCATGATTTCCTGGGCATCGCCGCCCTGCTCCAGCGCCGCCAGCGCTTTTAGCGTCAGCTCCTCGCGGACCTGTTCGGACTGGGAGCGATATTCGCGGATGGTCTCGCTCGCGCTCTGGGCGCGCAGCCAGGCCATAAATTCGCTGGTTTCCTGCTCGACGATCGATTCCGCCTGTACCGCGGCGGCTTTACGCTGCGCCAGGTTATGCTGAATGATGTTTTGCAGGTCGTCGACGCTGTAGAGATAGGCGTTCGCCAGCTTGCCGACTTCGGGCTCGACGTCGCGGGGCACCGCGATATCAACCAGCAGCATCGGCTGATTGCGGCGCGCCTTCAGCGCACGTTCTACCATCCCTTTGCCGATTATCGGCAGCGGGCTGGCGGTGGAGGTGATAATAATATCGGCGTCTTTCAGCCGTTCATCGATGTCGCTCAGGGCGATAACCTCAGCGCCGACTTCATCCGCCAGCACCTGGGCGCGTTCACGGGTGCGGTTGGCAATGACCATTTTGCGTACGTGGTGCTCGCGCAGGTGGCGGGCTACCAGTTCGATGGTCTCCCCGGCGCCCACCAGCAGCACCGTCACGCTGGAGAGCGATTCGAAGATTTGTCGCGCCAGCGTACAGGCGGCGAACGCGACGGAGACCGCGCTGGCGCCAATGTCCGTCTCGGTCCGCACGCGCTTGGCAACGGAGAATGACTTCTGGAACATCCGCTCCAGCTCGCTGACGTTGAGATGTCCGCGGCTGGAATCAGCAAAAGCTTTTTTAACCTGGCCGAGGATCTGCGGCTCGCCGAGCACCAGCGAATCCAGGCCGCTGGCGACGCGCATCAGATGGCTGACCGCATCGTTATCCTGGTGCCAGTAGAGGCTGTTTCGCAGATCGTCTTCATTAAGATGGTGGTAATCACACAGCCAGCGGATGAGCACTTCCTGCAGATTATCCTGCTCCTCAACGCTGAGATAGAGCCTCCGTGCGGTTGCAGGTCGACAGCACCACGCCTCCCTGCACCATTGGCTGAGCCAGCAAGCTCTCCAGCGCCTCATCGAGCGTGTCCGGCGAAAACGTTACGCGTTCTCGCAGCGCTACCGGAGCTGTTTTGTGATTAATGCCAAGAGCTAAAAGGGTCATTGTGAGGGAGTAGTACCAGCGTTGCTAAGGTTAGTCTGAGCGCATCATACAGGATGCGCGGAATCAATAAAAGAGACGCTCCCCTTTTGGAGTAATAGCCAGGGTGTAACAGCCACTAACGGTAATTTTTTGATTTCAGACAATTTGAACGTAGACGCTACCGCCGGGCAACGCTAGCATTAAAGGTTAGAATTGTAACCCGCTACACAAATCGTGTGCGTATTCACCCTTCGCCGGATTTCACTGTAGACATCAAGGATTTGTCATCATTATGAATCGACTGCTCCGCCTGTTGCCCCTGGTAAGCCTGGTCCTGACCGCCTGTACGCTCAACGCCCCGCAAGGCCCCGCTAAAAGCCCGGACTCGCCGCAGTGGCGCCAGCACCAGCAGGATGTCCGCAATCTTAGCCAGTTCCAGACCCGCGGCGCCTTTGCTTATCTTTCAGACGAGCAAAAGGTTTACGCCCGTTTCTTCTGGCAGCAGACCGGTCAGGATCGCTACCGCCTGCTGCTGACCAACCCGCTGGGCAGCACCGAGCTGTCGCTGACCGCGCAGCCGGGTAGCGTGACGCTGATCGATAATAAGGGTCAGACCTATACCGCAACCGACGCGGAAGAGATGATTGGCCGTCTGACCGGAATGCCGATCCCGCTGAACAGCCTGCGTCAGTGGATCGTCGGCCTGCCGGGGGATGCGACCGACTACACCCTCGATCAGCAGTATCGTTTGAGCACCCTGAACTATACGCAAAACGGTAAAACCTGGCGCGTCACCTACGGCGGATATACCAGCGATACCACGCCATCGCTGCCGGCCAACATGGAGCTCAACAACGGCAGTCAGCGCATCAAGCTGAAAATGGATAACTGGATTGTGAAATGATGACCCGCTGGCCCTCTCCCGCGAAGCTGAATCTGTTTCTATATATTACCGGACAGCGCGCCGACGGTTATCACCAGCTGCAGACGCTGTTCCAGTTTCTCGACTACGGCGATACGTTAACCATTGAAGCGCGCGATGACGGCGAGCTGCGCCTGCTGACGCCGGTGGATGGCGTAGCGAATGAAGATAATTTGATTATTCGCGCCGCCAGGCTGCTGATGCGGGCGGCGGCAGAACGCGGGCGCCTGCCATCCGGCAGCGGCGCCGATATCAGCATTGAGAAGCGCCTGCCGATGGGCGGCGGGCTGGGCGGCGGCTCGTCCAACGCCGCCACGGTGCTGGTGGCGCTGAACCAGCTCTGGGGCTGCGGGCTATCTGAAGACCAGCTGGCAACGCTCGGGCTGCAGCTCGGCGCCGATGTGCCGGTTTTCGTCCGCGGTCATGCGGCCTTTGCCGAAGGCATTGGCGAAATACTCACCCCGGTCGAGCCGCAGGAAAAGTGGTACCTCGTCGCCCATCCTGGGGTCAGTATTCCTACGCCGGTCATCTTTCGCGACCCCGAGCTACCACGAGACACCCCGATCAGGTCAATAGATACGTTGCTAAAATGTGAATTTCGCAATGATTGCGAGGTTATCGCAAGAAAACGTTTTCGCGAGGTTGATGCGGCGCTTTCCTGGCTGTTAGAATATGCGCCGTCGCGCCTGACTGGCACAGGAGCGTGTGTCTTTGCTGAATTTGACACCGAATCTGCCGCTCGTCAGGTGCTGGAGAAAGCCCCGGAATGGCTACAAGGCTTTGTTGCGCGCGGAGTTAACATCTCGCCGCTCAGGCTAGCCCTACTCTGAGTTGCTCCGTTTTAGCGTGAGCAATAAATAAGTACGCCGGGCAAATTGAGTTACGGTGACAACGTCACCCTGTTCCAGACGTTGCATCGATCTCTTTAAATACACCGCCTGGATGGAACGGCGCCGCCGCACGGTTTTTGGCCCTTTTCATCCACCACTGGACGCATGCCTGAGGTTCTTCTCGTGCCTGATATGAAGCTTTTTGCTGGTAACGCCACCCCGGAACTAGCACAACGTATTGCCAACCGCCTGTACACTTCTCTTGGCGACGCCGCTGTAGGTCGTTTTAGCGACGGCGAAGTCAGCGTACAAATCAATGAAAACGTACGCGGTGGTGATATTTTCATCATCCAGTCCACTTGTGCTCCCACCAACGACAACCTGATGGAACTGGTTGTTATGGTTGATGCCCTGCGTCGCGCTTCGGCGGGTCGTATCACCGCTGTTATTCCTTACTTCGGCTATGCTCGCCAGGACCGCCGCGTTCGTTCCGCCCGTGTGCCAATCACTGCTAAAGTGGTTGCGGACTTCCTGTCCAGCGTTGGCGTTGACCGCGTGCTGACCGTTGACCTGCACGCTGAACAGATCCAGGGCTTCTTCGACGTTCCGGTTGATAACGTATTCGGCAGCCCAATCCTGCTGGAAGATATGCTGCAGCTGAACCTGGATAACCCAATCGTGGTTTCTCCGGACATCGGCGGCGTCGTGCGCGCCCGCGCTATCGCCAAGCTGCTGAACGATACCGATATGGCCATCATCGATAAACGTCGTCCGCGCGCTAACGTCTCCCAGGTGATGCATATCATCGGCGACGTGGCGGGCCGCGACTGCGTCATGGTTGACGACATGATCGATACCGGCGGTACGCTGTGCAAGGCGGCAGAAGCGCTGAAAGAGCGTGGCGCTAAACGCGTCTTCGCCTACGCTACTCACCCGATTTTCTCCGGCAACGCTATCCAGAACATTAAAAACTCGGTGATTGATGAATTCGTCGTTTGCGATACTATTCCGCTGGCGCCAGAAATCAAAGCCCTGGAAAAAGTTCGTACCCTGACGCTGTCTGGTATGCTGGCAGAAGCGATTCGTCGTATCAGCAACGAAGAATCGATCTCTGCAATGTTCGAGCATTAATCGAGCTTGGCCCAAAGAAACCCGCTGAGGCGGGTTTTTTTGTCTCTTAAACCAATTTGTATGACCATTGCCTCCTTCACCTGCCATATTAGTTGACAGATGATGCGCCCATGGATGAAACATTATCGTGAATAGATTATTTTCCCCACACGTGATGCCTTTCCGCGCCCTCATCGACGCTTGCTGGAAAGAAAAATATACCTTTTCGCGCTTCACCCGCGACCTGATTGCCGGGATAACGGTGGGGATTATCGCCATCCCGCTGGCGATGGCGCTGGCAATTGGCAGCGGCGTCGCGCCGCAGTACGGACTCTATACCTCCGCCGTCGCCGGGATCATCATCGCGCTGACCGGTGGCTCGCGCTTTAGCGTTTCCGGCCCGACCGCCGCCTTTGTGGTGATCCTTTATCCGGTATCGCAACAGTTTGGCCTCTCCGGGCTGCTGGTCGCGACGCTAATGTCCGGTATTTTTTTAATTCTTTTCGGCCTGGCCCGCTTCGGGCGGCTAATTGAGTATATCCCGCTCTCGGTGACCCTCGGATTTACTTCAGGTATCGGTATTACTATCGGTACCATGCAGATTAAGGACTTTCTTGGCCTGCAGATGGCGCACGTGCCGGAGCACTACCTGCAGAAAGTCGCCGCCCTGGTCATGGCGCTGCCGACCGTCAACCTTGGCGATGCGGCGATCGGGATCGTCACTCTCGGCACCCTGATTATGTGGCCGCGCCTCGGGATCCGCCTGCCCGGCCACCTGCCCGCGCTGCTGGCGGGCTGCGCGGTGATGGTGGTCGTGAATCTGCTGGGCGACCAGGTCGCTACCATCGGCTCTCAGTTCCACTACACGCTCGCCGACGGCAGTCAGGGAAGCGGCATTCCGCAGCTGCTGCCGCAGCTGGTGCTGCCCTGGGATATGCCGGGCTCTGATTTCACCCTCAGCTGGGCCTCGCTGCAGGCGCTGCTGCCGGCGGCGTTCTCGATGGCTATGCTCGGCGCCATTGAGTCGCTGCTGTGCGCGGTGGTGCTGGATGGTATGACCGGCACCAAGCATAAGGCGAACAGCGAGCTGATTGGCCAGGGTCTGGGCAATATCGTCGCGCCTTTCTTCGGCGGCATTACCGCGACCGCGGCGATTGCCCGCTCGGCGGCAAACGTGCGCGCCGGGGCGACCTCACCGGTCTCCGCGGTGATCCATGCGCTGCTGGTGATCATGGCGCTGCTGATCCTCGCCCCGCTGCTCTCCTGGCTGCCGCTTTCGGCGATGGCGGCGCTGCTGCTGATGGTGGCGTGGAATATGAGCGAAGCGCATAAGGTCGTGAACCTGCTGCGCTATGCGCCGAAAGACGACATTATCGTGATGCTGCTGTGCATGTCGCTGACGGTGCTGTTTGATATGGTCATTGCGATTAGCGTCGGTATCGTGCTGGCTTCGCTGCTGTTTATGCGCCGTATCGCCCGCATGACGCGCCTGGCTCCGGTCAACGTAGACGTCCCCGACGACGTGCTGGTGCTGCGGGTTATCGGCCCGCTGTTCTTCGCCGCCGCCGAGGGGCTGTTTAACGATCTGGAAACGCGGATTGAGGGTAAGCGGATCGTGGTGCTGAAATGGGATGCGGTGCCGGTGCTGGACGCCGGCGGCCTGGATGCCTTCCAGCGCTTCGTGAAAAAGCTGCCGGAAGGCTGCGAGCTACGGGTGTCTAATCTGGAATTTCAGCCGCTGCGCACTCTGGCGCGCGCCGGAGTCCAGCCCATTGCCGGACGCCTGAGCTTCTACCCCGATCGCAACGCCGCGCTGGCGAATATTTAACCACAGCGGAATGCGGGCGTTCACGCCCGCATCATCACTCCTATCGCCTGCTGGAGCCAGCTGAGCACCGGCGGCGTCATCCACGTCCCTTTCATCAGATGCGGTTCGCGCTCCATCGCGTGGCGAAACTTTTGCTGGGTCTGCGGGCTGGTTCCGGCATACGACTGGAACAGCGTCAGCCACTGCCGCGCCAGCTTTTGCCCGGCCTCGGATGCCGGTTCGGTCTGCTCAGCGCAGGCCTGATGCAGCGCCGATACCAGCCCCGGCCACTCCATCAGCCGATCGAAATAGTGCTCACGGGTAAACGCCAGCTCGTCGGCGTTCAAATAGCGCGCCCAGATCGCCAGCTTGCTTTGCGCAAAGGCGTGGGTAATGTAGTCCACCACCTCGGGCGTAATCCCGGTTTGCGCGCGCATTTGCGGTTCCGCTGCGTGCATCTCATTGAGGCGGGTGAGAAACTCAGGCCGCCCGGCGGTATCAAGCTCCAGGCGCTCCATCCAGCGGGTGGCCAGCGCCATCGCCGATGGCGAGTCTGGCGGGCTGCGCTCCTCCATCAGCCGCTGCGCCTCAATGACCAGCGCCTGCCAGATTTGATTGCGCTGCTCGTCCTGTTCTGCGAACGGCAGCGCCTGTAGCTCCTGCGGACTAAACCAACGATCGTACATATTCATAAGCTCCAGGGTCTGTAGCCAGGACTCCAGATCGGGTTCATTCCCGCTACCCAGCTCGTCGCGCAGCAGCGCCAGCCTTTCGCGCAGCGTTGAAATCGTGCGCAGCTGCGTATCAAGGGTGGCAATTTGCTGCACCAGCAGGTCAGATAACGAAAGCGAACCGCGATCGAGATGCTCCTTAATAGCGGCGAGTTCCAGCCCGGCCTGCGCCAGCGCCTTAATCATATGCAGCCGCTGAACGGCCGCATCGTACAGCCGATAACCCGCCGCGCTTCTGGCCGAAGGCGTCAGCAGCCCGGTTTGTTCATAGTGATGTAGCGTACGGACGGTTATTCCGGCGCGTTTCGCCAGTTCCCCCACCTGAATTAACATGACTGCTCCTTTTGTCTGCCAGTGGCACAACTCTGCCGCCTGACGTTACGTTAGGGTCAAGCGCATATTTATCAACGGGGCAACAATATCAGCGGGACGGCCGTTGCGGGAGTAAAATAAGCAGGAGTAACATAGTCAGCCAGCCGGTTAGATCGCGGCTGGCGGCAGTGCGGATGAGTTCACAAAATTGCACCCGCCTGGCGACAGGTGCAGGCAATGGACTGGCCTAGCTGTGGCGATGCTGGTCGCGACGACAGCGTTTGTCGTAGTGGCGCACCCACCAGTACCTGTCGCCGACCTGTTCATGACCGCCGACGCGCGCGCCGGCAAGCCAGAGAACGGCGCCGACGAAGATGCTGAGGATCGCGCCGTGCGCGAAGAACTGCGGCAGGTCAAGCTGCGGTAGCTGGTTTAAAATGGAGTAGCCGACGCCGACAACCATGACGACCAACCCTAAACCCATCAGTATATTACCGAGTAACGAAGCGTTTCTGCGTTTCATATGTCACCTCCGGAACCTTGGGTTATCTGAGAATATCCTCAGAACTTATAGGCGTAGTATAGACAATGGGCAGAAGAGTGATTGCGTAGGCGATCACATTAGCGAGCAACAAACCAACAAAAGTTTACAAATAACTTACTGAACAACATCAAATTCTAATGGTTCACCGGCGAAATTATCATCGCGATAGCGCTGCGTTGGCAGAATTTTGTCAAGCGCGCTCGCAGACAGTACACTACGCGCCAGAGAACGACCCATGCAGGATATAAAAGTGACGATAAAACTGATTGTCGGCCTGGCTAACCCCGGTGCGGAATACGCGGCAACACGCCATAACGCTGGCGCCTGGTACGTAGATCTCCTGGCCGACCGCCACCGCGCCCCGCTGCGCGAAGAGAGCAAATTCTACGGCTACACCTCGCGGATTAACTTTGCCGGCGAGGATGTCCGCCTGCTGGTGCCGACCACCTTTATGAACCTCAGCGGTAAAGCCGTGGCGGCGATGGCCACCTTTTACCGGATTAATCCCGATGAGATTCTGGTCGCCCACGATGAGCTGGATTTGCCGCCCGGCGTGGCGAAATTTAAGCTCGGTGGCGGCCACGGCGGACATAACGGCCTGAAAGATATCATCAGCAAACTGGGCAATAACCCCAACTTTCACCGCTTACGCGTCGGAATCGGCCATCCAGGCGATAAAAATAAAGTTGTCGGCTTTGTATTAGGTAAACCGCCGCTGAGCGAGCAGAAACTGATTGATGAAGCCGTTGATGAAGCCGCGCGCTGCACGGAAGTCTGGCTGAAAGATGGCCTGACCAAAGCAACCAACCGTTTACACGCATTTAAAGCGCAATAACCGGCCGACGTGCGGAATTTTTGCCGCACACCGTGTATAATAGGCGAAGCTATTTACTTTTCTACAATCTGTTCAACGTAACAGGTTGATTATCCAAAGATTAAGGTGATTTAAATCATGGGATTCAAATGCGGTATCGTCGGTTTGCCCAACGTCGGCAAATCCACCCTGTTCAATGCGCTCACCAAAGCGGGTATTGAAGCGGCCAACTTCCCCTTCTGTACTATTGAGCCGAACACCGGTGTCGTACCGATGCCCGATCCGCGTCTGGATAAGCTGGCCGAAATCGTTAAACCGCAGCGCATCCTGCCGACTACCATGGAATTCGTCGACATCGCGGGCCTGGTAAAAGGCGCATCCAAGGGCGAAGGTCTGGGCAACCAGTTCCTGACCAACATTCGTGAAACCGAAGCGATCGGCCACGTGGTTCGCTGCTTTGAAAACGACAACATCATCCACGTTAACAACAAAGTGGATCCGGCTGACGATATCGATGTTATCAACACCGAGCTGGCGCTGTCCGATCTTGATACCTGCGAGCGCGCCATTCATCGCGTACAGAAGAAGGCCAAAGGCGGCGATAAAGACGCGAAAGCTGAACTGGCCGCGCTGGAAAAATGTCTGCCGCAGCTCGAAAACGCCGGCATGCTGCGCGCGCTGGCGCTGACGGACGAAGATAAAGCCGCCATCAAATACCTGAGCTTCCTGACCCTGAAGCCAACCATGTACATCGCTAACGTCAACGAAGACGGCTTCGAGAACAACCCGTATCTCGATAAAGTCCGCGAAATCGCCGCCGCCGAAGGTTCGGTGGTGGTTGCCGTCTGCGCCGCCGTTGAATCCGATATTGCGGAACTTGACGACGCCGACCGCGATGAGTTCATGGCCGAACTGGGCCTCGAAGAGCCGGGCCTCAACCGCGTTATCCGCGCCGGCTACGAGCTGCTGAACCTGCAGACCTACTTCACCGCCGGCGTTAAAGAAGTCCGCGCGTGGACGATCCCTGTCGGCGCCACCGCGCCGCAGGCGGCGGGTAAAATCCACACCGACTTCGAAAAGGGCTTTATCCGCGCTCAGACCATCGCCTATGAAGACTTTATCACCTACAAAGGCGAACAAGGCGCGAAAGAAGCCGGTAAGATGCGCGCCGAAGGCAAAGACTACATCGTTAAAGATGGCGACATCATGAACTTCCTGTTCAACGTCTAAATAAACTTTGTTGTCTCATGAGGTTTCGCTGAATCTCAAGAAGACGGTGAAACCCTATAAAATCCACGCAATTGCGTGGATTTTTCATTTCATGGCGTCTCATTTCATCTCATGACAGCGCAGTTAAAAATGAGCCCAGCAATGAGTATAATCAGTTTTCATCTTTCAGCATCGACCAGATGACTCTCGCGTTTTTGAGTCCGGCACAGCTATTAAAATAACCCGCCCCAAGGCGTTATTTTGCGTTCAGCGGCCGAATTCTCCAGCGACGACGTTCGATTATTCACCGCCAGCGACTCACTCCGTGAAGGATAAGAGCAGTCCCTTTACATCAAAACCCCAGCGCCTGACCGTCGCGGCGGCTGTCGCTGGCGGCGACATAGCCGTGATTCGGGTCATCCGACAGCCGCCAGATAAATTGCCCGGCGCCAAAATCCATATAGGGATCGTCCACGGCTTTAAGCCGGTGCCCGCGTGACTGTAGCTGCTGCGCCACAGCCGGGTCAAAACCCGTTTCCAGATCGAGGGTAAAATTCCGATTAACCTTCCAGCGTGGAGCATCACAGGCCGTCTGGGGTTGCTGATGAAAATCCAGCATGCGGACCAGCGTTTGTACATGGCCCTGGGGCTGCATATCGCCGCCCATGACGCCAAAACTCATCTGTGGCTGACCCTCTTTGGTCAGGAACGCCGGGATAATGGTATGGAAGGGACGTTTTCCTGGCTCCAGCACATTGGCTGATTTGGGATCGCTGGAGAATCCGGCGCCCCGGTTTTGCAGGCTGATGCCATATTCCGGTACCACCACGCCCGAACCGAAGCCCATATAGTTGGACTGAATAAAGGAGACCATCATGCCCTGTTCGTCAGCGGTGGTAAGATACACGGTGCCGCCGGTACGCGGCACTCCCGCCGTGGGCAGGCTGGCGCGCGTCAGGTCAATTTGGGCGGCACGCTGTTGCAGGTAGCTGCTGTCCAGCATTTGTTGGGGGGTGATTTCCATTGAGCCCGGATCGGCCACGTAACGATAAACATCGGCAAAGGCCAGCTTCATCGCTTCAATTTGCAGATGCTGCGCATCAATGCCATCCAGCACCAGGCTGGAAAGATCAAACTGTTCCAGAATGCCCAGCGCTATCAGCGCCGCAATACCCTGCCCGTTCGGGGGGATCTCATGCACATCATAACCGCGATAGCGCTGGCTGATGGGCGTCACCCATTCCGGCTGATACGTCTGTAAATCCTGCAATGTCAGGCTGCCTCCCGTTTGCTGTGACCAGCTCACCATGGCGTCGGCCATTTCGCCTTCATAAAACGCCCGGGCGCCCTGGTCGGCCAACAGACGCAGGGTTCTGGCGGCAGATGGAAAAAGAAACAACTCCCCGGTTTGCGGCGCTCGGCCATCGGGCATGAACACATCGGCAAAACCAGGCTGCTGCGCAAGGAGCGGAACGGCCGCCTGCCATTTCCGGGCCACCATCGGTGCCAGCGTTACGCCACGTTCGGCAATCTCAATGGCGCTGTGCATCAGGCGGGAGAAAGGGAGTTTGCCGAATCGCCGATGTAACGCTTCCCAGCCTGCGACGGCGCCCGGCACCGTGACGGTATCCCAGCCTCGTTCCGGACGTTTTGCCAGCCCATGGGCATCGTCACCGTAGCGGCGATGAAAATAGTTCAGGTCCCAGGCGGCCGGAGCGGGACCGGAGGCATTCAACCCATGCAACTGCCCGCCGTCCCATATCAGCGCAAAGGCGTCGCCGCCCAGCCCGTTTGACACCGGCTCTACGATGGTCAATGTGGCGGCGGTGGCGATGGCGGCATCCACCGCGTTGCCGCCTTCCAGCAATATACGATTGCCTGCCTGCGCCGCCAGCGGATGTGACGTGGAGACGATGTTACGGGCGAATACCGGCGTGCGCGGCGTATGATACGGGTTATGCCAGTTAAAACTCATGGTTGTTCCCCCTGTTGTACGCGTTGTTCCGCCGCGGACTGTAATGCCCGGCGGTCAACTTTATTGGTGCCGGCCAGCGGGAAGCCTCCCGTCAGCCAGATGTGGCGTGGATGTAAATATGCAGGCCCCTGCTGCAGTACCCAGCTTTTCAGCGCCTGAGGGTCGAGATTTTCTCCGGCGCGAGGGATCACCCAGGCGACGGGCTTCTGGCCTTTGATATCGTCCACCACCGGCACCACACAGGCCTGCTGTACCTGAGGGTGGCTTTCCAGCAGTTTCTCCACCTCGCCCGGCCAGATATTTTCACCACCGCAGACGAACATGTCGTCATGACGGCCGATGAACCAGAAAAAGCCCTGCTCATCCCGCCGGAACACATCGCCGGTTATGTAGTAACCGTCATCGGTAAACGGCACTAGCACATCGGGACGCTGGTGATAGCCTTGCATCAGCGCCGGGCTTTTCATCTCCAGCACGCCTTCATCCGCCAGCGTGCCGTCACCGTTGCGCAGCCGTACGCTGACCGCCTGATGGGGATAGCCCGGGGAGCCGGTGGGCGTTGTCAGCCCCTGCGGATGGGGCGCAAAGACCACCGGCCCGCCTTCCGTGGTGCCATAGGCGTTAATGATGCGCGCCTGCGGCAGCCAGTGGCGCAGCGACCGATAGAGGCCGTCGCTCACCGGCGCCGATCCCATTCGAATCACCCGCACGCAGGAGAGATCGCTGGTCGCCAGCAGATCTTTTTCCTGCAACATCATCGCCAGCATGGGCGGGACGGCAGTGAGCCAGGTGCAGCGATAGTGGCTCACCGCCCGGAGATATTCACGGGCGGTAAACTGCGGCAGCAGCACCGTAGTCACCTGGCTTGCGAGCATCAGCAGCGCTAGCGCCAGCGCGTTCATATGGTAAAACGGCGCAGCAATCAGCACCCGCTCCCCCGTCAGTTCCCGGTTTGCCAGACGTGTGGCCACCACCCAGCGGTGGCTGGCATGCGTCAGGCGCACGCCTTTCGGCATCCCGGTAGAACCGGACGTGTAGAGCATCAGGGCGAGATCGTCGTCAGCAGGGATAAAGCAGTTCAGCTCTCCGGGCAGCCGCAGGGCCTCCAGCTCGGCGCCAAAACTGATGCGAGGCTGATGACAGGTGACGCGGGCAAGCTGATCTGCATCTCCCATCAGCAGATGGCTGCCGCTGTCCGTCAGAATGCGCTCAATGGTACTGACCGGAAAACGAAAGTTTATCGGTACCGCCACCAGACCGGCGCGCATAATCCCCAGCAGGCTGGCCATATAGTCAATGGAATTCCGCGCCAGGATGGCCACGCGCGTTCCGGCAGGCCAGTTAAATTGCTTCAGGCCGAGGCCAATCGCGTCCGCCCGATCGTTCAACTGTCGGAAGGTGATTTCCCGCTGCGCGCCATCCGCCTGGGGGGTTATAAAAGCCGCCCGATCGCTGTGGCGCAGGGAGGGACGGAAGGCGCCGAGGTTGTCAGGTAAGGTATCAGTCATGGTTAAACTCCAGCACCAGCGAGAGAGCGGGGATCGCCACGCTCAGGTAGCCATGGTGTTGCTGCAGGGGAAAATGCTGTTGTTCTGCCGCTGTGGCGATTGCCCCGGCGCCAGCGCCGGAAATCCGGATACTGGCAAACCGGCTTTCGCGGTCATCCGCAAGCGGCAATAGCGCACCATATTGCGCCTGCCATGCGGCGTAACTTGTCACCTGTAACAGGTCGGTATCCCCCAGCCTGGCGTAATTTTCGCGGGTAGCTGCCGGATCGCGCGCCACCACGGTTAGTCCCTGAATTCGGCCCGGCTGTAGCCACTCGTCACGCCATACCCATTCCGGGGTGTGGTGCTGGCAGAAATAGACTCTCCCCGCGCTGAAGCTGCCGGACGCCAGACGCACGGTGCTGAAACGGGCCTCCCCTGTCTCCTCGCCGCTGGCGACATGACGGGAAAAATGCTGTACCGGTTGCACGTTGAACCCGGCATCCTGCAGGATACCTTCCGTCTGTGCCGCGTCATCGCTGGCAAAGACCAGCCCGTCAATACCCGGCGGCGTATCCAGTAGTTCCCGGCGTAGCGGCTCCCCCTGCGCTGGCAGGCCAATCAGCTCCAGATAGTGGTCAGCAAACATAATCAAATGGTTGATCGAACCGAGACTGTGATAGCCCTGCGGGGTTAAGGTGAAACCCAGCGCCCGGAACAGCGTTGCGCTATCATCCAGCGCAAAATGGCTGTTGATCACCAGATGATCCAGTTTCAGACTCATGCCGCCCCCTGCTGCGCCGGCGTGGCGTACAAGCCACGTCCGCTGGCCACCAGACGGCCTTCGGCGTCATAAACCCAGGCTTCAGCGCTGGATGCCAGTTTGCCGTGTTTAATCACTTTTGCTTTCACCGTGAGTTCACCGCGGGCCGGGCGATGGTAATCCACATGCAGGTTGAGCGTGGGTACGCCCCTGTGGGTCCATGCCGCCAGCGCCCAGTCGGCGGCCAGGTCAATCAGCGTGGCGAGAATACCGCCGTGGATGTAGCCTCCGGCCGGGTTAACAACAAACTCCTCCCGGAAAGGCAGCGTCAGGGTTATTTCCCCTTCGCCGGCCTGCGTGACTTTGAGCCCCAGCCACTGGTGATAAGGGCCGTTCAGTAATTTTTGTTCGATGTCCTGCGCGTTCATTTTTTTCTCCGAATCAGGGGGTGACGATCACTTTGCCCAGCACTTCACGGTCGCGGATCAGGCGTAGCCCTTCAGCAGCTTGCTCCAGGGGAAGAACCCTATCGATCAGCGGAGCGATATTGCCTTCGGCTACCATCGTCAGCAGGGCGGTGAGGTTTTCTGCATAAAAACTGTTGGAGCCTTTGATGTTCAGTTCAAAACTCCAGACGTAACGCAGGTCTTCCTGCGGGTCATAGCCGGCAGTCGCGCCGCATACCAGCAGCATGCCGCCCCGTTTCAGGCATTTCAGTGAAGGCCGCCAGGTGTCGCCGCCGGTAAAGTTGATCACCACATCGACGCCGCCGTCATAAGTGCGGCGCTGAGGTTTGCCATATTTTTCAATCGCCCAGCGGGAGAAATCCTGTTCGCGGTAGTTGACCACATGATCGGCGCCGAGCGAGCGCAGCGCGGCGGCTTTTTCATCGCTGCCCGCACAGGCAATCACCTCCGCGCCGAGGTGTTTCGCCAGCACCACGCAGGCGGTGCCGACTCCCCCGCTGGCGCCGAGGATCAAGACCTTATCGCCTGCCTTAATGGTGTTATGGGTGATTAACATGCGGTGGGCGGTGCCATACGCCACCGGCAGCGCCGCCGCCTGCTCAAAGGTCACCCCTTCCGGCAGGGCGATAAGCTGGCGGGCATCTACCAGCGCATACTCCGCCATACCGCCATCGGTCATCTCCCCCATCAAACCCACCTCGGGTTTCAGCGGGTTAATCAGCACCCGATCGCCGATGTTCCAGCCCGTCACCCCATCACCGAGGCTGTCAATCGTGCCCGCCAGATCCAGCCCTGGCACTACCGGCAAAGGGACTTTAATACCCGGCATGCCCTGGACGGTAAAGACATCGTGATAGTTAAACGAGGAGGCCCCGACGCGTATCACCACATGCCCGGCCTGCGCCCGGGGAGTGGATTTGTGTTCATCAATTTGCAACTGCTCAAGGCCACCGTGCTGCGGTAATACCAGCGCTTTCATTATGTTGTTCTCCAGGTTATTTCAAATTTTTCGAAGCCAGGTAAGGACGCGGGTCGAACAGGTCATCGTTCAGTGCGCCTTTAATCGCACCGCTGCTGAGCAGCACGGCGTGTTCGCGTTTCAGGGTTTCAATGTCAGCGGGTTCAAAGGACATCTGGTTCATGCGATCCCACAGGCTGACGTAAGCGCGCGCCTGGTCTTCCGGCAGGCTGGCTTTGGTTTTCAGGATATTGACCACTTCATCCGGGTGAGCGCGCCCCCAGTCGAGGGTGTCGCGCAGGGCGGCGATGACTTTAGCCACGGTTTCCGGATGCTGGCTTACCCACTCGCTGCGTACGGTGCCAACGCCGATGTACGGCAGAGCGTCGCTGTGCGTCAGTTTTTTCCATTCATCTGCAAAGGTGCTGATGATGCGTAATTTCAGGTCGGGTAGCTGCTTAACGGTCAGGGTTCGTAGCGCGGCGGCATCCACCTGTTTTTGCGCCAGGAACTGCGCCAGTCGTGACTCATTGCCTCCCACCAGTGAAAACTGGTTCGCGGCAATACCCGCATTTTCCTGTAACAGGGTGCTGCCAATCACGGCCACGGAAGAGCCAGCGGGAGACATCCCCACTTTTTTGCCTTTGAGTCTGCGACAGTTCAGTAATCGGGGAACCTTCCGGTACCACAAACGCCACGTCGGCGGGTTGAGTGGCGGCAAATATTTTCACCGGCAGCCCTTCGGCGGCTACGCTGAAGACGCCGGCAACCGGCGCGCCAAAGGCCAGATCAATGGAGCCGGACGCCAGGGCTTTCAGCGGCGCATTGACGTCCGGAAAGTGGATAAACTCGGCATCGACGCCCCGTTTTTTCAGGAAGTCCTGGCTTTCCAGCACGGCGCCGTAGCCGAGGCTGACGCCGGAGGTCCAGTAACCGATACGCACTTTGCCATCGGCAACGCTGAGCTGCGGCAGGAGTCCCGCCAGCATGACGAACAGAATAAACAGCTTTTTCATTTGATTACCCCAGATTCAGTGAATGTTATGAGCGTTTTTTCCAGCGGAACAAATGACGTTCCAGTGGTTTCAACAGGCCGCCTTCCAGTAGCAACATCAGCGAGACGAGCAGCAGCGTCCAGGCGAACACCTGGCTGGTTTGCACCAGATCCCCTGCCTGACGCAGGCGATAGCCAATACCATCGGATGATCCCAGCGTTTCGGCCACCAGCGACACACGCCAGCCGAAGCCAAAGGCAAGGCGGGCGCCGGAAAAAAAGTAGGGTAGGATGGTGGGCAGATAAATTTTGCATAACGTCTGCCAGCGGCTCATGCGGAAACTGCGAGCCAGTTCGACATACTGCGCCTCCACGTTTTGCGCCCCCTGCCAGACGTTAGTCAGGATCAGCGGCATGGCGGTCATAAACACCACGAAAACGGTAGTGGCATCGGAAATGCCGAACCAGATAATGGCGAAGATAGCCCAGATGGCCGAAGAAACTGTGTTAAACACCGCCAGCAGCGGTTCGCAAAAACGCGCCACCCGCGAGCTGGCACCTAACACCAGCCCGAATACGGTTCCCACCATCGCCGCCAGTACAAATCCCGAAACCACGCGGCTGAAGGTCGCGCCGATGTCATGCAGCAGCGTTTCGCCCTGCCACAGGGCAAGAAGCGCCTGCCAGGTGGCGGCTGGGCCGGGTAGTACAAAAGCCGGAAGATGTTGTGACCCCAGCCACCAGACGATAAGAAAAATCCCCAACAGGATCATGCGCTGCAGCAGCAGACTCAGGTAGCGCGACAGATGCTTCATCTCATACCTCAAGACGTAACAGGCGAATCTGTTCATTCACCTCGGGAGTGGTAGCGATACGCGGGCGCGACAGGTTCAGCGCAGCTTCTTTGTGAATGCGCCCCGGATGGGGTTTCAGTACCACCACCCGATCGGCCAGTACCACAGCCTCTTCCACATCATGCGTCACCAGGACCACGGTCATGCCGGTCAGTTGCTGAATGCGCAGTAATTCGTCATGCATAGTGCTGCGGGTTTGTGGATCCAGACGTGAGAAGGGTTCATCCATCAGCAGTATTTGTGGCTGCACCACAAGACTTCGGGCCAGCGCCACCCTACTGCGCATCCCGCCGGAGAGTTGATGCGGCCAGTGGCGGGCAAAAGGTGACAGGCCGACCAGCGCCAGGGCGTCGGCCACCCGCTGGCGGCGTTCTTCTTTGCGGAGCGCGCTGTTTTCCAGACCAAAATTGACGTTTTGCTCGACAGAGCGCCACGGCAGCAGGCGATCTTCCTGAAACAGATAGGCAATACGCTGCCAGTGTTGAAACTGTCTGGCCGAAGTACCCTGAATCGCGATGTCGCCGCGGTCTGCCGTTAACAGGCCAGAGATCAGATTTAAAAGCGTGCTTTTTCCGCCACCGGATGCCCCCAACAGCGCGACGATTTCGCCCTGGTAAATCGTCAGGGAAATATTGCTCAGCACCTGCTGACTGGTGAAGGATTTACTAACGTCGCGTAATTCAATCGCCGGGCTCATCCAAAGATCTCCCGCGGCAATATCGGTAATAACGTGCCCTCTTTGCTCAGGGTGGCGTAGATTTTTTCCAGCGTCATTGCCTGAAAAGTTTCAATATGGCGACGGGCAATAAATTCCACGCGTTTGGCGTCACCTTCAATAAAGGCATCAATCATGGCGTTATGATCGTGTTTAATTTCCGGCTTAATTCGCTGGACGTTAAATCCCAGCGCCACCAGACGAGCCATTTCATCCATTAATCCGGAGAGCGTGCGAATTAAATGATCGTTCCCCGTGGCCTCCGCAATAGCTAAATGAAAGCGTTTATTGGCATTCATAAATACATCAATGCGTGTGGACAACGGCGCCGCGACTTCTACCCGACATTCTGCTTCAAGAGCTTTCAGCAGTTCAATATCCACCTTTCCTACCGCCAGTCGTGCCGCCAGCGGTTCCAGCGCGGCGCGCACCGTGAATATTTCCTCCACGTCCTGCACCGTCACGGGAGCGATACGATAGCCTTTACGCGGGCGCGAAATAACCAGTTTTTCATGGCTCAGGCGCGTCAGGGCCAGACGGATGGTGCTTTTCCCGGACTCATAACGTTCCATCAGTTCGGATTCTGTCACCAGCATCCCGGGTAACAGGCGACAGGTCAGAATATCACGGCGAATAGTGTGATAAGCCCGATCGCTTAAAGATGAATAATCGCTCATTCCGGCCTCTTAAATTATTGCTGTGAGCAGCTCACAGCGTCCCTTTGAATATCCTAATGAGGGTTATTCTGAAACAGTGCCGGAGAGTGATCTAATAATTAAATCAGGAATGCAATGTGACAATTTGCATATACTGAGCAGCCCAGAATCTGGCTCCCGTGGAGTTTTATCTGAATGAGTGTGAGCAGCCCACTTCATCCAGGATATGCACATTCTCAGATAAAGTTTTTAGCAGCGGTCACATCAACCGGCTTCCGTTCAGGAGGCCGTTTTCTTCCTGTCTGACCATACCACCCCGTTGCACCATTTCATGCCGCCTTACAATTCAATTGCACCAATATGACACCCATTAATAGTGCGCGCGTTTTGACCGGGAATTAAAATTTCATCCAAAATCAACGTGATAAAAACTGGTATCGTTTTTGCAGTTCCATTTAATGAAACATTAGTCCCATTTTTTGAGACCTTAATATGTCAATCTTAGAGACCACGGCCAGTATTTTGAAACTGATGGTGAGTCAGCAGCGCGCGATCCGCATCAGCGATGTGATTATCCATCTCGGTATGCCGAAAAGTACCGCCTCACGGGTAATGAGCCAGTCTGGAATCCTACGGATACCTGGAGAAAGACGACGTCCAGGGTACCTTCCTGCCAGGACCGCTGATCATGTCTGCCTCCCATCTGGTCAGCCGTCAGATAACCCTCAGCGATCACGTTGACGCGGCGCTGCGCAGCCTCTGCGAGCGCACCGGGTATACCGGCTATATTTCGATGCTTGATAACCAGGAAATTCTGGTCCTCCGGGTGATCCACGGCCGCCAGGCGCTGTCGGTCGTCACCTGGCCGGGTTCCCGTTCTCCTGCCTGGGGCACCTCTACCGGACGTGCGCTGCTGGCGCGTTTTTCCGATACCCAACTACATGATTTCTTCGCCAGTCCACTGGTGACGGCTCAGCTAAACGGCGCCGGTCAGGATGTCAGCATGCTGGTCGCTGCCGTCGCCCGCACCCGTGATGCGGGTTATGCGACGGCAGTAAATGAATCGGTTGCCGAGACGGCATCCGTTAGCTGTGCGGTAGGCGACCCGGCCACTCATGAAGCCGTGGCGTTCTGCCTGTCGTTTCCACAACACCTTGCCACACCTGAAGAGTTGCAACGGATCGCGACATTATTGAAAGAGACCTCTCTCACTATCGCCGCTAAAACCGGCGACACGCTGGTGAGCGCTCTGCCTTGATTCCCCCCTTTTGTCTATGCCAGGAGAATACCGTGAGTCAGACCGTCCATTCCGAAACCTCGTCGGGTCACAACGAAACGCATCCGCGCGCGTTCGCCCCGGCCACGTTATTGCTGTTGCTGGTACTGAGTGTCTTCGGTGCCGTCATCGGCGTTCAGTTGTTAACAACCCTGGGTGTGACCCCCAATACCGCGATTATCGGCGCGATGGCGGCGATGATCATAGCCCGTATCCCGCTCCAGTGCTTCGCACGTTTCCGTTCTATCCATGTCCAGAACCTGGCGCAAAGTGCCACCTCCGCAGCAACCTTTGGTGCCGCCAACTCGCTGCTGCTGCCAATCTCCATTCCGTGGCTGTTTGGTCATCAGGAGATGGTTATGCCGATGTTTATCGGCGTAGCGCTGGCGATGCTGCTGGACGCCTGGCTGCTGTACCGCTTATTTAATACCCGTATCTTCCCGGCGGAAGGCGCATGGCCGCCGGGCATCGCTGCGGCAGAGTCGATCAAGGCAGGCGATCGGGGCGGTAAACAGGCAGCCCTGCTCGGCACCGCAGAGACTCTGTTCGGCAGCTGCAAACCACTCTCCGGTGGAGTTAACGCCGTGCACAAAAATAATAATACCGGAAAGATGTGGCGGGTGTTTGCATTCCGCCCTGACTTTGACGCTCTTAGGTGACCTGCTGCTGCGGTAGTGGGGTTTCCCGTTATCATCAAAAACACAAGATGCTTCACGAGTAGGTTCGTCGGATGCTTTCATATTAATCTTTCCTCGTCAGTTTTCAATGAACTTCACGCTTCTTGGTTTAATATTATCATTACAATGAAAGCTATCGTCCTGCGATACATTATCAAAACTAACCTCGGAGGCATCAATCCACTCTGGATATATTGTTTTTTTAGGAATTGGGTATTTTTCATATCTAGCTTTATCATTAGAGGTTTGTATGTAAATTGCGGCATCTGAAATTGTGGTGGTTTTAGAAACAGACGTGGAAACGTTGAATCCTGTGTTTTTGCTCGGATCTTCAATATTTTTATAAATAATAAAGTATGTAGACCCACCATATTTGTAATCCACGTTTCGACCAGGATAGGCAATCACATTATCGCTGGCCGCATAGACAAACTTACCGCTAAACGACAACACGTCATTTCTTCGACTGATGGTAACTTCATTTTGAGGCTCTTCGTCCAACCCACCTAATCCGGCAAATACCTTGATTTTTTTATTAGTGTCATTGTAATAAACAAAACCACCGCGGGTACAACTAATGTATTTTTCAAAGGTAAAGAAGCGATGACCGTCAATCCGATAGACAACTTGCGGGTCTACATCGATTTCAACATCTCTGATTGCCCGACCGCCGGAGCTACCGGGAAAGCCATAGCCAAAACTCCCCCCACGGTTTGCAACATTGGCAACAAAACCACAGCGGCTACAATCAGCACGACCAGCACTATCACACCTGCCAGGGCTAATTTTAGGCCCATACCAATGCGGTTATCATTTTCATTATTCATAATAATATTCCGTTATTTTTTAGTCACAGGAAGAAATGACAAGATCATCTCGTCAACAACCTTTGACTGAGATAAGTCCGTTTCACCGCTGGCAGAGGTCACGCCTTGAATAATTTTCCCATCGGGCATGGATATTTTGTAGGGTAAATTACCGATGGGATGGCCAGTCAATGCGTTGGTCACAACAAATTTCTCATCAAACGTTGATGGCTCAAACGACTTCATCACGCCCTGCATACTGCCGGAGCCGGCCTTCTTTATTCCCGCATTCTTTATAAGCAGTTTGCCAGGCCCACCAATCTCAACATTCCCGCCTTTGATTTTGATATAACCATCGCCGCATATCAGCGTCAGTTCATCCAGGGCCGTCACCACCGGTTTCTTACCGCTCGAGATATGTGTGTCCTGCGTGGACCAGGTGGTGATATTCCCGCCCTGAGCCTGAATATCAATATCGTTATGTGAACTGAACAATTTTTCACCTTCACGGCTGTGCAGGCTGAGTTGCTTACCCGCGGCCAGAGTGAAGCCTTTTTGCGCCCCTTTCCGCCATCGCGGTCGTATCATCAAAGCTGTTTAAATCACCGAGTTCAGCCACCGGCGTTAAATTAATTTTGTCAAACAGCGAGGCGTATACCCCACCCTGCGGCAGGTATTTTTCGACAATGGCACCACCCGCCTGGTTCTGAGATTCGTTATTAACTGACATTAGCATTTACTCGTCATTATTCCGTGATAAAAACTTCCAGTAATTAATACTGGGCCGGGGCAAGCGCATTCAGCTCATTACGCAACTCTGCGGAAAGGGCAGGATCTTTTAAGATGATTTCCAGTTCTTTCCGGAAAGTCATATTATCAAGAAGATTTGATTTTAAATCGCGCAGCAGATTACGCATCGCGAGCATTGCCCGCAGCTGCGGAATTTGACGCGCCACCGCCTCCGGCTCAAAATCCTTCATATTCTGAAAATGCAGCTTCACATTTTCTACAGCGCCATCGTTAGCGAGGGTGTTTTTAACGCTGAGATTGACCTCTGGATTAAGATTCGCCAGCACGCTGTTAAAATTGTTTTTGTTGATGTCGATCTTCTCGCGCTCGGAGAGCATCCCCTCAGCCTTGCCGTTGCTGAAGTCGCCTACGCTCAGGAGCTTTAACGGGAGCTCAACTTTCTTCTGGATTCCTCCGGTCAAAAGATCCAGCTTGATATTTACACGCGCACGAGGTATTTCGTTCTGAAATGATTCAGACATATATACTTATCTCCTGAATAAATTAATCACTTAACCTGAATATTATCGCTATAGAGGATGTGGCCTTTTGTTTTTACGCTAAATCCAGCGCGGCGTAAAGCGTGAAAAACTCAAACAACCCGTAACGGCAATCGATAATTAAAAGCGATCCATGCCATAAGCCCGACATGACAGGCCTGGCGCGCCTGGCACCCGTTAATATTTATTTAAAAAACCACACCGCCAAAACAAATAACATCCACATCAGCAATGAAAAATAAAAATTAATAAATGGAATAATAAAATAATATTGTTCAAGTCCAGTGTCGGACATTTAAAGCGTCACAAGGAGAGGAGTCTGCGGTATTGACGTAAGGAATGGCATTGACTAAAGGAGTCGGCAGGCAAAAGCCGGCGTGGCCGACGTTGACCGCTAAAACGCGCCCCGCCGGTTTGCTAAAACGAAAAACCCGGACGGCAATCGCTTTGCCATCCGGGTTGAGAGCGGGCTACGCTATTTATAGCGCGGATTAGTTTGCCGTCGCGGCGGACGGTTCAAGTTTTGGGCCCGCCAGGGCCAGGCGCGTGCCGGCCTCGGTATCGCTATATTGCCTGAAGTTATCGATAAACAGCTGGGCCAGGCTCTCGGCTTTATCCTGCCAGCCGTCGGCGGAGCGCCAGCCGCTGCGCGGATCGAGAATCGCGCTGTCAACGCCCGGGATGTTCTGCGGAATGGCCAGGCCAAAGACCGGGATCGTCTCGGGGCGCAGAGGGCCCGTAGTATCGTTCAGGATTGCGCTGATAATGCTGCGGGTATCGCGCAGCGACAGACGCTTACCCTCCCCGTTCCAGCCGGTATTGACCAGCCAGGCTTCCGCGCCGGCTTCCGCCATTTTTGCGGCCAGCACGCTGGCGTACTGCGTTGGGTGCAGCAGCAGGAACGCCGCGCCGTAGCAGGCGGAGAACGTTGGCGTCGGCTGAGTGATGCCGCGCTCGGTCCCGGCCAGCTTCGAGGTGAAGCCCGACAGGAAATGGTACTGCATCTGTTCGGTCGTCAGACGAGACACCGGCGGCAGCACGCCGAACGCGTCGGCGGCGAGGAAAATCACCCGCGCCGGATGACCGGCACGAGAGACCGGTTTGACGATATTTTCGATATGCGACAGCGGATATGAAACGCGGGTATTTTCGGTCTTACTGCCGTCGGCATAGTCCACCGAACCGTCAGCCCGGACCACCACGTTCTCCAGCAGCGCATTGCGGCGAATCGCCTGATAAATTTCCGGCTCCGCCTGCGGATCGAGGTTGATGGTTTTGGCGTAGCAGCCGCCCTCAAAATTGAATACGCCGTCGTCATCCCAGCCGTGTTCATCGTCGCCGATAAGCTGGCGCAGCGGATCGGTGGAGAGCGTTGTTTTACCGGTACCGGAAAGGCCGAAGAACAGGGCCACGTCGCCCTCTTCGCCGCGGTTAGCCGAGCAGTGCATCGAAGCAATGCCCTGCTGCGGCAGCAGATAGTTCATGACCGAGAAGAGCCCTTTTTTCATCTCTCCGCCGTACCAGGTCCCGCCAATAAGCTGAATCTTCTCGCTCAGGTTAAAGGCGACAAAGTTTTCAGAGTTAAGGCCCTGCTCCTGCCACTGGTCGTTGGTGCAGCCCGCGCCGTTGAGGACCACGAAGTCCGGCGTGAACTGCGCCAGCTCTTCAGCGTTGGGAACGATAAACATATTTTTGACGAAGTGGGCCTGCCACGCCACTTCGGTGACAAAGCGCACGCCGAGACGCGTATCGGGGCTTGCCCCGCACCAGGCATCAACCACATACAGCTTTTTGCCGCTCAGCTGGCCGGCAACCCGCGCTTTAAGGCTGGCCCAAATCTGCGGCGTTAACGGTTTGTTGTCGTTGCGGCCAAGCCCGGCATCGGACCACCAGACGGTGTCGCGGGTCAGGTCATCCCTGACGATATATTTGTCGCGCGGCGAACGTCCGGTAAATATTCCGGTATCAACGGCCACCGCGCCGGATGCGGTCATTACGCCGCGCGCTGCGCCGGTGAGTTCCGGACTAGTTTCATGAGCAATCAGCAGGTCGTAATCGGGGTTATAAAATAACTCGCTGCTATCCTTAATACCAAGCTCCAGCAGAGCCTGTTTTACTAATTCGATATGTGGCATGGAACTCCTGACAAACAGCTGGCTAGATAAGATGTTTTCATTATTTCAGCCCGTTATTGCGTTCTTCTGTGAATTCCGTTGTGGAAAAAACCCACAGCAAAATGAAATAACAGGATGAGCGGCTTAGAGCAGCGGCTTTATAGCGGTGCTCATAGGGTATCGCCTGGGCTTGCCGATTATTTGTGCGTATTAACTGCTAAGGAATACGCTAAATCTGAGAAAAATGTTAACACCTGTGATTGGTTATGTTAATTGCATAGTTTCTATGCGTTATGCTAAAATTGCATAGCATTAAATAGAGCGCAAGGAACGGGTCGGTGCTGGCGAATCTTGAAGTGAAGTGGCTGTACGATGTCATTGCTCTGGAGGAGTCCAGAAGCTTTACCCTTGCGGCTAAAACCAGAAATATATCGCAATCCTCCTTCAGCCGCAGGATTCAGGCGCTTGAAGCGTCGCTGGGTTTCAGCATTTTCGATCGCGGGGTTAACCCGCTGCAGCTCACCACCCGCGGAAAAATTTTCGTCGGCTACGCGCGAAATATGCTGGATGATATGGACTTTCAGATAAGTCGCATTAAGGGGCTCAATAACACCACCCAGAAAATAAGAATCGATGCCGCCCCGTCGCTCTCGGTTTTAGTCCTTCCGGAATTAATTGCCGGCTATACCGATATAAAAAATAAAACCTTCCACGTTGAATCGATTAACGTTAACGAAGCCGTATTTAACCTTAAAGAGGGTAAGAGCGACTTTATTCTGTCGTTTTATAATGAGGAGTTAATGAACTATCCATTTATTAACCACAAAATTTTTGACTCCTCGGTACACCTGGTTTCGCCCTGCGATGAGAGCGGCAGACCGCTGTTTCATCTGCACCGCGGGGTTTTACCGCTGATGAGATACGCCAACGATAGCTATATGGGGCGCCAGGTTAATCAGGTCATCGACCGCACGCCGGGGATCACCTTCTCGCTGACCTTCGTCTCTTCGATGAGCGAGTCTGCTTAAGCGCATGATCCTCAACGGCGACGGCGTGGGCTGGCTGCCGCAATACTCTATCCAGCGCGAGCTCGATGAGGGCCGTCTGGCGATTATGGACCCCACGCTGTCGCTGCCGATCGGCGCCTATATGTATCGTTCCGGTTCGCGGCTTAACCAGTCGGCCGAGCGCTTCTGGCAGCATATTAAATCCCGGGATGCCCGGCAGTCCTGAGCGGCGCAATCGGCGTATCTGCGCTCATGGCCGGCTCAATAGCGTATTCGCCAGTCGGCTGAAAATCCGCTATCATTCGCTCCCCCGTTTTGCAGGCGAGCCGCCCGATGTCCACGATTGTTGATACCTTTATTGCCCCGCCGTGCCATGCGCAGATTGAGATCCTCTATCAGGACAAACATCTGCTGCTGATCGCCAAACCCGCCGGCCTGCTCAGCCTCTCGGGGAAAAACCCGCGCAATCTCGACTCGGTGCACCATCGCTTAGTTCAGACCTTTCCCGGCTGCACCCTGGTTCATCGCCTCGACTTTGGGACTTCCGGAGTGATGGTGATTGCCCGCAACAAGGCCATCAACGCCGCCCTCTGCCAGCAGTTTAGCCAGCGCACGGTGAGCAAGGTATACAGCGCGCTGCTGTGCGGGCACCTGACCGATGACGAAGGGGTGATAGACGCGCCCATCGCCAAAGACCCGGCGCTGTTTCCTCTGATGACCATTTGCGCGACCCGCGGCAAGCCGGCCCGCTCCCGCTTTCAAGTGCTTGAGCGCCTGCATCGCCCGGGTGAAGACGGGACGCCGCTGCCGCTGACCCGCGTGCGGCTCACCCCGGAGACCGGACGCACCCATCAGTTGCGCATTCACTGCCAGTTTGCGGGGCACCCTATTTTAGGCTGCGATCTCTACGGCGGGCTGCTGCTGCCGGGCACCGAAGGCACGCCGCGCCTGATGCTGCACGCCAGCGAGCTGCGCTTTACCCACCCGGTCAGCGGAGAGTTAATCAACGCCAGCAGCGCCAGCCCGTTCTGAAGCCTGCCACGGCCTATATCGAGGAGGTTGCAAAGGCGCCGGGCGTAATGCCGAAATGCAGGCGGAAGTATTTAATCAGGTGGCTTTGATCGTAAAACCCGACGTCCGTCGCCACCTGCGCGGCGCCGAAGCCTTTCACCAGCAGCCCTTTGGCTCTGACCAGGCGCAGCTGCGTCAGGTACTGGTGGACCGATAGCCCGGTCTGCGCCTGGAAGGTGCGCATAAAATGGAACTCGCTCAGCCCGGCAACCCCGGCAATCTCCTTGACCGCCAGCGGTTGCTGATAAGCACAGTGTAAAAACTCGATGGCGCGCCGAATGTCGGCGCGGATCGCGTCCCGTCGGCCGCCGCGGGCGCTGCGTCCGGCATAGCGCCCCACCAGCATATTCAGCACCTGGTACATCAGGCACTCTTTTTCCAGCGGGTCGCGGCTGGCGCCAAGCACCGCGGAAGCCTGCAGCATGCTGCGGGCCATAAGCGGATCGTGCCGCATCCCTTCGCCGCCAAAATGGACCTCGCCGCTGCCGGTGAGTACCGTTGCGGCCACCTCATCAATCAGCTGCGCCGAAGGATAAAAGGCGCAGTAATCCCAGCCTTCATCGCGCTGCACCGCTTCGCCGGTGTGCACTTCGCCGGGCATGATCACCATCACCGTCCCCGCCGCCGCGATACCGCGCTCCCGGCAGATGCGCGTGCGCTGGGCGCCGCGGGCGAAAGCGGCAATCACATATTCGTTATGAAAGTGCGGCGGATAGCTGTGTTCGTAGCAGGAGGCGCGGAGGATCTCCATCCCGCCGTGCAGCTCGCTATCCCGCCAGAGCCTGATATCATCCCGCATCTCTTTCACCACATCGGCACCCTTTTTATTGCGCAATATTGCTATTTCAGCCAATGAGCAGGATTTTACTATAGCGATCCTGACGATTTCTTAAGATTATCATTCAGTGACGGACAATTCGGGACTATTTGATGTTGATGAACAAGAAGACCTCGCCCAGGGATGAGGCCGCGACGGAGTTTCGCGCAGGGATTATCGCCTGCCTGCCAACCATCCCCGGCTACTGGAGCATCGGGTTTGCCGCCGGGGCGATCGGCACATTATCCGGGTTCACCACCGCGCAGACGGCTTTACTGGCGAGCGCGCTGTACGCGGGCTCCGCCCAGTTCCTGTTTTATTCGCTGTGGGCCACCGGCGCCGAAGTCGCCTCGGTGGTGCTGAGCGTGCTGCTGGTGAACCTTCGCTACCTGCTGATGAGCTCCGCCATGAGCGTGTTCTTTCGGGAATACAGCAGCGGGCAAAAAATTATCAGCGGACTGCTGCTGACCGACGAAACCTTCGGCGTCGCGGTCCAGCGCGGCAGCGCGCACAACAAAGTGCCCTACGCGTGGATGCTCGGGCTGAATGTCGCCGCGTGGCTGAACTGGATCCTCGCCTGCGTGGTGGGCGCAGGCTTAGCCTCCACCCTTCCGCCGTCGCTGATGGAGGGGCTGAGCTTCAGCCTGGTGTCAATGTTTATCGGACTGGTGCTGATGATCTGGTTTGCCAGCCGCCGCAAGGCGCTGGAGGCTTTCAGCATTGCGACGGCGGTGGTCATCACGCTGCTCACCGCCGGCCACGCCGATATGAGCGTGGTGGTCATCGTGGCGGCGTCGGTCGCGGCAACGCTGGCGACGCTCGGGCTGCGCCTGACATCCAAAGGAGAAAAATAAGATGGAACGCAATATCCTCCTTGCCATTCTCGCCTCCGCGCTGGTCACCGCGCTGATGCGCACGGTACCGGTGTTACTGCTTTCGCGATTTCGCCTGGCGCCGGTTATCCAGCAGTGGCTGGGCTTTATTCCGTCAGCCATTATGGCGGCAATTATCGCCGCCGAGCTGCTCGGCAAACCGGCGCTGAGCGGCTCGGGCATCAGCATTTCGCTGCTGGCCGCCGCCGCCGCGACGGTGGCCGGCGTCTTCACCCGCAGCCTGTTTGCCACGGTAATTGCGGGGATGGTCGCTTTTTCCACACTGAGCTATCTGCTGCTTTAATTATGCTCCTGGGCCACGCTCTGCGTGGCCTTTTCATTATCAGTTCTCCCCGCCGCGTTAAATTCAAATAGCGGCATTGCAAATGCAAATATCATATTTGCTCGTTAATCCCCGCCTCTGTAGCTTGTAGTTTATTCATGCTTTCCATGAAATAAACTTCAGGGCGCGATGGCGGCAAATGATTAGACTCGAAAATATCCATAAGACCTACCCCGGCAGCGCGCATGCGGCAATTAGCAACCTTAATTTGACGATTAATAGCGGCGAACTGTGCACCTTCGTTGGCCCCAGCGGCTGCGGTAAAACCACTCTATTACGGATGATTAATCAGCTCGATAAGCCGGACTCTGGTTATGTCTATGTGCAGGGGGTGAAAATAGCCGACAGCGATATTATCCAGGTACGGCGCAAAATTGGTTTTGTCATGCAAAGCGCGGCGTTATTTCCGCACCGCACGGTGGCGCAAAATATCGCCACGGTGCCGCGTCTGCTCGGCTGGAGCAAAACGCAGATCCGCGCGCGCATCACCGAACTGGTCGATTTAATGTCGCTGGACCGCCTGCTTCTTGAGCGCTATCCGCACCAGCTTTCAGGCGGCCAGCAGGGCCGCGTCGCCATCGCCAGGGCGCTGGCGGCCGACCCGCCGGTGCTGCTGATGGATGAGCCCTTTGCCGCCATCGACCCGCTGGTGCGCGAGCGCCTGCAGGACGAGCTGCTGCTGCTCCAGCAGCGGCTGCATAAAACGATCGTGCTGGTGACCCACGATATTAACGAGGCCATCCGCCTGGGCGACAGAATTGCCATTTTCGCAGAGGGCGGCGTGCTGGCGCAGTTTGCCTCCCCGGATCATATTTTATCGCACCCGGCCAGCGAGTTTGTCCGCCGCTTTATTGGTCCCGAGCCCAATCTTAAGCGGCTGGGCATGATTCAGGTCGGCCAGCTTCCGCGTCACGACGTGGCGCTGGTCGATGAGCACTATGCGCCGATCGCCAGCCGCCACCCGACGCTCAGCAGCCCGCTGCAGCTGATCCTCGACAAGCACCAGCGCCCGCTGCAGTGGTTCGATCCGCACAGGCGCATCTCGCTGCCCATCACCCAGCCGCTGGCCGCGCTGCATAGCCTGCGCTTTGCCTACAGCGCCCTGCTGGATGCGCCGGGCGGCGTGCTGGTGCACGTCGACGACAGCGGAAAATATCAGGGCGCCGTTTCGTACTCGCTGCTCCAGCACGTACTGGATGGTCTGGTGGAAATTCGTCGCTATGGTTGACTGGCAGTGGATCCTCGATAACCGAATGACGATCGGCGCGCTGCTGTGGCAGCATACCCAGCTGGTGGCCATCTCGCTGTTTTTTGGCACCCTGCTGACGGGATTACTGATTGGGCTAACCCTGCGCTGGCCGCGGGCCGCGCAGCCCCTGCTCTATCTCTGCGGGTTCCTGTTTACGATCCCTTCGCTGGCGCTGTTCATTTTACTGCTGCCGTTTACCGGCCTGTCGCTGACCACCTCGGTCATCGGCCTGACGCTCTACTCCCTGCTGATCCTGCTGCGCAACACCCTTGCCGGCATCGAGAAGCTGCCGGCGGCGGTGCTGGAGTCGGCCCGCGCGCTGGGCTACACCCGCGGCTACCGCTTTTTCGATATCGAGCTGCACCTGCTGGCGCCGTCGCTGTTTGCCGGCCTGCGCATCGCCTCCGTCACCCTTGTGGGGCTGGTGACGGTGACCGCGCTTATTGGTCAGGGCGGGCTGGGACAGACTGCTGCTGGCGGGGTTTAACCAGGATTTTATTACTCCTGTTATTGTCAGCCTGGCGTTGAGCCTCGCGCTGTCGCTGTTATTTGACTCGCTGATAGCCCGCGTTGGCTATTGGCTTACGCCCTGGACACGCTGATGGATATCATACAGGCCACGCTGCGCTGGTTTTTGCAGCCCGAACACTGGCTCGCCGACGACGGTATTCTGGTACGCCTGCGGGAGCATATTTACTACGTGACGCTGAGCATGCTGATCGCCTCCGCCATTGCCCTGCCCACCGGCATCGCTCTTGGCTACTGGCGTAAAGGCGCCTTTGTGATTATTAACTTATTTAATATCGGCAGGGCCATTCCGGCGCTGGGATTAATTCTGCTGTGCATTCTGCTATTCGGCTTTAACGATATTCCGCTCTTCGCCGCGCTGGTCGCCATGTCCATTCCGCCGATTCTGACCAACGCCTGGGTCGGGATCTATCACGCCGACCGCCAGCTGTGCGATGCGGCGAAGGCGCTGGGCATGACGCCGCTGCAAAGCCTTTGGCAGCTGCGGATCCCGCTGGCCGCACCGCTTATTTTTGCCGGGATGCGCACCGCGCTGGTACAGCTTATCGCCACCGCCGTCGTCGCCGCCTATGCCGGCCTCGGCGGTCTCGGCCGGTTTCTGATTGACGGCCTCGGCCAGCGCGATATTCCGCAGGTCATCGCCGGTGCGCTGGTAGTCTCCCTGCTGGCCATCGGTAGCGAACTGCTCTTTTCACTGATTGACCGGCGCTTCACCCATACTATCGGCACGCCGGAGTATTAATTTTTTATCACCCTTCGCCGCGCCCCGAATATTCCACCCGGGGCCGGCGTACCCGTGGCTAACTTAACCCATCACGGATATTTATTCACCTAGCGAGGCACTATGCAGAATAGACTGACGTTCCCTTTTCACCATCGCCGTTTTCGCCTGTCACTATTAGCCGTCGGGTTATTCAGCCTGAGCTTTAGCTCATTAGCGGAAAGCGTCACGATCGGCGGCGCTAATTTTACCGAGAGCTCGATTCTCGCTAATATTTACGCCAGCGCGCTAAAGAAAAATAATATTGAGGTCAGCACCCGACTTAATCTCGGCAACCGCGAGATTATTATTCCGGCATTAAAGAGCGGCGAAATTGATATTGTGCCGGAGTATCTTGGCGCCCTGCTTAATTATTACGACGGTAAAACCCTGGCCACCAGCCAAAGCGATGTCAGCGCCGAGTCTGGCTAAAGCCCTGCCCGCCGACTTCGCGCTGCTGACGCCTTCGCCGGCGACCTCGATTACCGCGTGGGCGGTTCGTGCCGACACGGCGAAAAAGTACGGTCTGAGCAAGCTCTCCGACCTGCAGCCGATCGCTCATCAGCTGACGATCGGCGGGCCGCCGGAGCTGGCGGTGCGCGCGCTCGGCCTGCCGGGGCTTAAGCGCGTCTATGGTCTCGAATTTAAGGCGGTAAAATCCCTCGATATGGGCGGGCCGCTGACTCGCCTGGCGCTCAACTCCGGCAAAATCGACGTCGCGACGGTTATCTCCACCCAGGGCAACCTGGCGAAAGAGGACTGGGTAGTGCTGGACGACGATAAGCACGAGCAGCCGAGCCAGAACGTGGTGCCGCTGGTGCGTAAAGCCAGCCTGACGCCGACGGTGAGCAAGGTGCTGAATGACGTTTCCGGCAAGCTGAACAACGCCACCCTGATTGAGCTCAATCAGCAGGTCGATCTGCAGCATAAAGACCCGGCCGCCGTGGCTGAAGCGTGGGTCAATAGCCATCTGGCAAACCGCTAATCTCTCCCTGCCAGGGATCGGCAATAACCGGAACGAGCCGCACAATGTCTGAAAATCATATGATTCTGAACCTGTTTTTCTTTAATCCGCAGGGGGATTACCGTTTCTCATGGCGCCATCCGCAGGCGCCGGGCAAAGAGATTTTTACCCTCGGCTACTACGCAGAGCTGGCGAAGAAAGCCGAGGCCGCCACTCTCGACGCCATTTTCATCGCCGACCACATCGCCATCTGGGATACGGTACCCAGCGGCTTAACCCACTACGCCAACGCGCGGCTGGAGCCCATCACCCTGCTCGCCGCGCTGGCCGCCGTGACCGAACATATCGGCCTGATGGGCACCGCCTCAACCTCCTACAACGAGCCTTACAATCTTGCCCGCTATTTCGCCTCGCTGGACTTCCTCAGCGGCGGCCGGGCGAACTGGAACGTGGTCACCTCGTGGCTGGAAGAGGAAGCGGCGAACTTCGGCCTCGACCAGCTTCCGCAGCACGGCAACCGCTACCAACGCGCCGGAGAATTTATCGATGTCGTCACCCGGCTTTGGGACTCCTGGGAGGACGGTGCCGTGCTGTATGACAAAAGGCGCGGCCTGTTTGCCGATTCGCATAAGGTGCACCATCTCAACCATCGCGGCGAGTTCTTTAACGTTCGCGGGCCGCTCAACGTCCCGCGCCCGCCGCAGGGTCATCCGGTGCTGGTCCAGGCGGGGTCTTCCGAGGCGGGGAAAAACCTCGCCGCGGCGTGGTCAGATATGCACTTCGTGTTTATTCAATCCATTGCCGAGGGGCTGGCCTATCGCCAGGAGATGAATCAGCGGCTGCGGGACTACAGTCGCGATCCGGCGCACTTTAAAATCATCGCCGGCGTTCTGCCCGTGGTGGTCAATTCCGACGCAGAGAAGGAGGAGCGGCAGCGGCTTAACGAGCGTTTAATGAGCGACCAGATGGCGATAGATCTGCTCTCATCCTATCTGCGTATGGATTTAAGCGCCAATTCGCCGGACCAGCCCCTGCCGCCGCTGCCGGATGAGGAGACGTTTGACGGCATCCGCACCGCGCTGCGGCTTATCCGTAACTACGATCCCAGCCTGACCGTTCTGCAGCTGGGTCGCCTGCTGCTGCAAAGCTCAGACAGCTGGCTGCTAATCGGCAGCGCGGAGGAGGTCGCCGCAGCGCTAACTGCCACCTGGCGCGCTGGCGCGGCGGACGGTTTTAACCTGATGTTCCCGCTGCTGCCGGGGGATTTCGATCGCTTTGTCGACCAGGTGGTGCCGATTTTGCAGCGTAACGGCGCGATGCGCACCAGCTACCCGCCGGGCACGCTGCGGGAGAAGCTAGGCCTGCCGACGGCGGAAAACCGCTTTGCCGCGGCGGGTCCGCGCTAGCCCGTGCCGAAGGAGGCTCAGCCTCCTTCACAAACCTACAGCCGGGCCACGCCGCTGGCCGCCGCCTCATCGCGCCACGCCAGCAGCTGCGCATAAGGCCGGCGCGTCACAACGCTAAAATCGGCGATCAGCTGCGCCTCGCAAATATCCCGGTACTGCGCCCCGCTAACCAGCTGATGCAGCCCCTCGCGTAAAATCGCGATCGTCGCCGGCGGCGTATCTTTGCCGCTAATCAGCGGCAGCCCCGGCGCCAGCGGACTGCGTCCGATAACGCTCAACCCGGTAAGCAGCGCCGGTTCGTGGCGCTGCAGCAGCGCCCAGCTGACGCAGTCAATCGCCGCGATATCGGCGGTTCCCTGCTGTAATTCAATCAGCGACTGGCGGTGGCTGCCGCTCCAGCGCACGGCGGAAAAAAACCGGCCGCTCTCAGCCAGCGGCGCCACCATTTTCCGCAGCGCGTTGTAGCCGGACTGGGAGTCTGGCGAATTACACACCGCCCGCCGCTGGCGAAAATCCGCCAGCGTCCGATGCTGATTCGCCGCCTGGCTCACCAGCAGGCTGCGGTAGTTCGCCCCTTCACAGCCCGCAGCGGCGTAGTGAAAGCAGCCGACGATCTGCACCTCCGGGAGCCGGGTCACCAGCGGATAGCCGCAGGTCTGGCTCAGCAGCAGCTGCGGATCGTCCCAGTGGCTCAGCAGCTCCTCCCGGGGCCAGCGGGTCGGCAGGTCGTCCACCGCCACCCCGCGGGCCGCGAGGATCTCGCGCAACGCCCGCCACAGCGCCCGCGTCTCTTCATGATTAACCGCATACATGGGAAAATCGATAACGTTACTCATGGCTCTCCCCCGCCGCTCTGCTTTTTCACGCCGGGATGGGCGTTGACCTCTACCGCGCGAAACAAAAAGCGCCGCAGCCATTCGCCATAGCCGCGCACCAGAAAGCCATGGTTACGCTGCCGGTAGCTCTCCCGTTCGAGCAGATAAAGTTTGCGTAATCCGTACCAGGGCACCCCCGGCAGGTCGTGATGGACTGAATGATAGTTCAGGTTAAGAAACAGCACCCGCCACGGCAGTCCCGCCTCATTAATCACCGATCGCGCCAGCGGATCGTCGGCGGCCCGATGCTCAAGGAAGGAGCGAACCTTGGTAAGCGCCAGCGCCGGATAGCTGACGACGGCGACATAATAGAGCGGCGAAAACTCGACGCGCGCCATCAGCGCAAACAGGCCGGCCAGCAGCAGACCGTGGATAGCCCACATCGCCATCGCCGCCTTCTGGCGAAAGCGAAAGGCGCGCCACGCGCTGACGAGCGTTTGCCCGATATCCAGCAGCGGCGCCAGCAGCAGCCGTCCGGCAAAAGTGTTGCGCAGGTGAATCACCCGGCGCTGCCAGGGCGCGAAACGCCGCCAGCTCTCGGCGGTAAAATAGTAGGATTCAGGGTCATCGACCGGTATCGTGAGATGGTGATTATCGTGGTGCGCGAGATGCGAATCCCGGTACAGGCCGTAGGGATACCACACCGCCAGCGGCAGGAGGCCCAGCAGACTGATTCAGCCGCGGCCAGCGCGTCGGGTGGCCGTGTATCAGCTCATGCTGTAAAGACATATACCAGGCGCTAAACCAGATCAGCAGCAGCGTCGCCGGCAGCAGCCCCAGGGTTTGCCAGTACGCGAGGGAGGCAAACCAGCCGCCGTAGATGGTGATAATCAGCAGCCAGGTCGGCAGTTCGCTGCGCCATAAGCGGCTGCGGGAAAGCTGATGAATCAGGTCGCGCTGCTGGGGGTGCAAATAGACAGACTTTTTTTGGGCCATTACTGCAAATACCGTTTCCGCGTGATCTTTTATCCCTCGAAGATGTGAGATAACGCGGAAAATAACAAAGTATTTAAATGGCTTAGCTTTGCCAGAAACGTGAGTTAAGCCGGCTGCGCCCGGTGAGCGCTCCCCCGACGATTTACTTCAGCGACGGCGCCGGCTTCATCGGCGCCACCACCACGTTCACCCCCAGCTCGCGCATCCGGTTGAGCGCCGGGAGGGGGATGCCCTGATTGACAATCACCACGTCAAACTCGCTAAGATCGGCAAACCGGTGCAGCGCCCGGCGTTCGAATTTAGTGTGATCCATCAGCAGAATACGCTGCTGCGCCGATTCAAACATCGCGCGCTTGGTTTCGACCATTTCGGCAGATTGATGAAAGACGGCGTCATCCACGATCGCCGACATGCTGAGGAAAAACATATCCGCGCGCAGCCCGGCGATCTCGCTGCGCGTCATGTGCCCCATAAAGGCGTTGCACCAGTTGTGCAGCTGTCCGCCAAGGCCGAGCAGGGTGATATCCGGCAGGCCTTTGAGCTCGCCCATCAGGGTCAGCGAGTTGGTGATGATGGTCTGCGGCGCCCTGGCGGGCAGCAGGCGCGCCATCTGAAAGACGGTGGTCGAGTCGTCGAGAAAAGTGGACTGCCCCGGTTCCAGGTAGCTGACCGCCACTTCGGCGATAGCCTGCTTCTCTTCCAGCTGGCGGGTTGAACGGTAGATATCGCTGGACTCCACCAGGCTGGTGGGCGTGGCCGACACCACGCCCCGGGATTTATGCAGCAGGCCGCGTTCAACCAGTTCGTCAATATCGCGGTGGGCGGTCATCAGGCTAATGCCAAACCGCTCGGTGATATCCTCAATCCGAATCGCCCCTTCGACCATGACGGCTTCGACAATCAGCTGGCGACGCGCGCGCTGGCGGGCCTGACGGCTGTCGCCAGGCAGCCCTTCCGCCAGAAAAGCGTTGAGTGAATGATCCTGAGTAAATTGCGTCATAGTTCGTCCATAAAAAGATCGGTAAAGGGCCTGAACAGCGTCAATTACAGCGCTATAGCCGCCATACTTCAAGCGGCTTTCGCGCAAAGGGGCGGCGGGCGCCCCGATGCGCAGACTACGCGGTCATTCGGAGAGGATAAACGGAGAGGTCATCTTCGCGGCGTTATCTTTGGTTATCAGGACGCAGTCAAAGAGCTGCTTCTCCGCCGCGGCGCCGGTCTTGCCCGTTTTCAGGAAGGTATCGGCCTGCTCCACTGCCCTGGCGGTAAAGGTCGCCACCGGCTGCATGACGGTGTAGGCCAGGCTCCCCGCCTTCACCGCATCGACCGCGTCCGGCGAGCCGTCAAAACCGCCGACCGTCACCTGACTGAGCTTTCCGGCCTCCTTCAGCGCGGCGATCGCGCCGAGCGCCATCTCATCGTTACCGCTGATGACGCCCTTAACGTTCGGATTGGCCTGCAGCAGGGACTGCATCTTGTTAAAGCCCTGGGTGCGATCCCAGTTCGCCACCTCCGAGCCGACCTTCTTCAGGTCCGGATACTGGCCGAGCACGGTTTCGAAGCCGTTGGCGCGGGTGGCGGCGTTGTTATCGGACGGCGGCCCCTTCGAGCTCGACGTAGTCGCCGCTGTCGCCGACCTGCTGCACCCACTGCTGGGCTCCCAGCGCGGCGCCCTGGGCGTTGTTGGAAACCAGCTGCGCTTTCGCCAGCCCGCTTTGATTCAGCTCGGCGTTGATAATAAACACCGGGATGTGGGCGGCGATGGCTTTTTTCACCGAGCCGATAGAGCCGTCGGCGTTCGCCGGGTCGAGGATAATCGCTTTTGATTTATTGGTGATCGCCGTATCAATCAGACTGGCTTTCGGTATTGGTATCGCCTTTATGGGCGCTGACCTTCGCGGTGTAGCCGAGCTTCTCCGCCGTTTTTTGCGCCACCTGGCCCTCCGTCAGCCAGTAGGGGTTGGAGGGGTCGTTAACGATAATCGTCATCAGCCCGTCGGCCCACGTTGGCGTAGAGAGTGCGGTTAACGCCGCGGCGGCGGCAACGAGGATAAAACGCTTGCTGTTATCAAACATCATAGTGGTAGTGCTCCGTTATTTTAGGGTACAGGTACGGATTAACGTCAGAACGGATACGGCCCGGCCTCCGCTGCGGACAAGTTTCGGGCTAGCGGCCGCGCCGGCCGTATTGCAGGGTGTTCAGCAGCACCGCCAGCACGATCACCGCGCCGGTAAACACCGTCTGCCAGTAGGCGGAGACGCCGATAATCACCAGACCATCGGAGAGGAAGCCGATAACGAAAGCCCCCAGCAGGGTGCCGCGCACGTTGCCGCGCCCGCCGGTCAGCGCCGCGCCGCCGATCACCACCGCGGCGATCGCCGTCAGCTCGTAGGTGGTTCCGGCGGTGGGCCCGGCGGAGGTCAGCTGCGAAGAGAGCACCAGCCCGGCCATCGCCGCGCAGATCCCCGACAGCACGTAGACGCTGATTTTGACGCGCTTAACCGGCACGCCGGATAGCTCCGCGGCGCGCTCGTTACCGCCGGAGGCGTACAGCCAGCGGCCAAACGCGGTGCGGCTCAGCAGAAAGCCGCAGGCCAGCGCCGCCGCCCCCAGCACCAACACGCCGACGGGAATGTTAAAAATACGGTTGAACCCCAGCCAGTCGAAGCCGGTATTCCCCAGCTCCGCCGCGCCGGAGAGCTTGTTGTAGGTCAGGCCGTTGGTCATCAGCAGCGCCACGCCGCGGGCCACGTACAGCGAGCCAAGCGTGGCGACGAACGCCGGCACCCGGCACCAGGCGATCAGCACGCCGTTGATCAGCCCCACCAGCGCCCCGACGACGAGGGTCAGAAGAGCCACCGCCCACACCGGCAGATAGAGCACCACGCCGGCCGCATCGAGGTGAATGCCCTGCATCATATAGCCGGCGCAGACCCCCGCGAGGCCCAGCGTGGAGCCCACGGACAAATCAATGCCGCCGTTGAGAATAACCAGCAGCATGCCGATGGCCGGCAGGCCAAAAATGGCGACATGGGAGGCCATGGTGAGGAAGTTGGCGCCGCTTAAATAGTTCGGCGACAGGAACGAGAACACGACGATAATCAGCAGCAGGGCGAAAAAGGCGCGCCCCTCCAGCAAAATACGCGCCACGCTCATCCCTTTATTTGCCCGGCCGGCGCGCGCCGGCTGCGTAACGGGGCTTAACGACTGAGTTCTGTCGGTCATGGTTTCTACTCCAGGTTTTATTTTCATGCCACCAGCGACTCGCCGGAGGCCGCCATGATGCGTTCTTTGCTTATGTTGGCGTCAAACACGGCCGCAATCCGGCCTTTGTTCATCACCACAATTCGGTGGGCAATGCTTAAACACTCCCCCACTTCCGAGGTGGAGTAGACCACCGCCAGCCCCTGCCTGGCGTTCTCCGCCAGCAGCCGAAAGACTTCGGCTTTGGCGCCGATATCGATCCCGCGGCTGGGTTCATCGAGTAAAATCACCCTCGGCCGGGTGGCGAGCATTTTGCCGATCACCACCTTCTGCTGGTTGCCTCCGGAGAGCGAACCGATCGCCGCCTCCCCGCCGGCCGTTTTTACCGTCACGTTGCGAATGCTGGCGTCAATCAGACTGCTTTTCCCGCCGCGTGGAGAGCACCATGCCGCGAATAAACTCGCCGATGCTGGCGAGGGTCAGGTTTTCCCCCACCGACATGGTTTGCACCAGCCCGTCGCGCTGGCGATCCTCAGGCACCAGCGCCAGGCCGCTGGCGATGCGCTGCGCAATCGACAGGCCCGAGATGTCGCCGCCGCGCAGCGAAATCGTCCCCGCCGACTGCTTTAAGCGCCCGGCGATGCACTCCATCAGGCTCGGTCCGCCCCGCGCCCATCAGGCCATAAATGCAGACAATCTCCCCGGCGCGAACCGTCAGCGACAGGTTGTCCACCAGCCGAATGCCGGCTTTGCCTTTTACCGTCAGGTCGCTGACCGCCAGCGCGGTTTCGCCGAACGCATAGCCCTCCGGCGGCGAGCCGAGATCGAAGCTGTCGCCCACCATGTTGCGCACTACCCAGTCGAGGTCGATCTCATCCCGGCGGGCCCAGGCCGTCATCACGCCGTCGCGCAGCACCACCGCGCGGTCGGTTATCTCCAGCGCCTCCTCGAGGTGGTGGGAGATATAGACGATCGCCACCCCCTGGCTGGTGAGGTCGCGAATCACCTGGAACAGCACGCTGACCTCCGCGGCGCTCAGCGCCGAGGTGGGTTCATCCATAATCAGAATTTGCGAATCCACCGACAGCGCCCGCGCAATCTCGACGATCTGCTGCTGGCCAAGACGTAAGTTTTCCACCAGCGCCAGCGGCTCAATCCCCTCCTCCAGCGACTTCATCAGGTGGGCGGTCAACCGCGTCTCTTCGGCATAATCGACGCCGCCCGGCTTCATGATTTCGCGGCCAATAAAGATGTTGTCGCGAACGTTCATGTTCGGCGCCAGGTTCAGCTCCTGGTGGATAATCGAGATGCCGCTGTCCCGCGCATCGCTGGCGGAGCTGAAGACCTTCACCTCGCCGTCGAGCACGATTTCGCCGCTGCTTGGCGTAATCACGCCGGAGAGAATCTTCATCAGCGTCGATTTTCCGGCGCCGTTCTCACCAAACAGCGTGGTAACCTCGCCGCGGCGAATATCAAAGTTGACGCCTTTGAGGGCGTGGGTGGAGCCATAGACTTTGCTCACGTTGCGCGCCGAAAGAATAATCTCGCCCTTCAGCAGCGACGGATGCAGCTTGGGTTGTTTCATTTAACCTCCAGGCTGACCGGCGTAACCAGCCAGTTATTGGGCGTCAGCAGCCGAAATACGCCGACGACGGCGACGTCCTTTCCAGGGAGCGCCTGACGATCGAGGGTATCGAGCAGCGTGGTTTTCAGCGTCCGGTTGAGAGCCGCGCCGGCGTTCTGGTACTCAATCTGGTTAGTAAAGTCACCAAACTGGATAGTGCCGGTGGCGTCCCGCAGCTCCGTGCCGGTTAACACCGGCCCCGTCTGCAGGCGCACCTTCCAGCCCTCGGGAAGCCCCGGCACCGCGACGCTAAAGATCCCCGCCTTCTCGCTGCCCACCACGCCCTGAAAACGCACCGCGATCGTCGGCAGCGTGGCGCCAACGCCATATTTTTTTATCGCCGCCTGCGGGTCGGCCTTTAAAGCAGCAGCCAGCTCGCTCGCCTCCACCGCGCGGCTTTCAACGGCGCGCTTAATGACGGGGAAGGTTTTATCGCCGTAGGTTTCGACGGAGAACCCCTGCCCCTGCGCCGCCGCGCCGGAGTCCGTTTTGACAATTTTGGTATCCGCCGCAATAGCGGCGATCGCCGCCGCGACGACGGCGCCGGTTAGCGCGTAGCGGCGCATGCGCTGACGCGAGTGCCGGACAGAGAGAGCGGAAACACCGGACATAATGTTGACCTCACAGAGAGTTAGCGTTGACGCCGATAGGGCACCTTTATGTTATAGATACGATAACTATATGTGATGAGAATTGTTCGTTTGTTGCACGGTTGTCAACATGGGTTTGAGTTTTTTCTACAGACCGCGATCTGGATCGAAGATTTTAAAACCACAGAAAAAGCGCAACAAAAGGAGGATTTAAGGCGATTAACAGCGATATCCGGCTTCAGTAAAACGTTAAAACCGTGATCGTCGCCGCTTTCTCAATTGAAATTTATTACATAAAAAGAAAAATAATACATTGGTGGTGTTAACTATGTGATAGATAGTGTATGAAGTTATGTATCAAAACAATCACACTTCATTAACACACTGGTGACGACCGATGAACATTCTCTCTCTTCCTCTCCGAGGAGTACACCGGCGCTGCGGAGGCATCGATGGATAATCGCGACATTATTCTGGGGCTCGATTCGGGCACCTCGGTGGTCAAAGCGGTGGCTTTCGATCTCGAAGGGGAGCAGCTGGGCTGCGCTTCCGCGCGTAACAGCTATCGCCGGGCGGAAGGCGGCGCGGCGCTGCAGTCAATGAGCAAGACCTGGGAGGATGCGGTCGACGCAATACGCCGGCTGGGCGAACGCATCGAGAACCTAGCCGCCCGCGTGGTCGCCGTGGCGGTCACCGCCCAGGGCGATGGCACCTGGCTGGTGGGGGCCGGAAACCGGCCGGTTGACGACGCCTGGATTTGGCTCGACGCCCGGGCGGCGCCGACGGTTGAGCGGCTGAAGCGTTCGCCGCTGGCGCGCACGCGCTTTGAGGCGACGGGAACCGGTCTGAATACCTGCCAGCAGGGACCTCAAATGGCGCATATGGATCGCTATCATCCCGAGCTGCTGGATAAGAGCGAAGTGGCCCTGCACTGCAAGGACTGGCTCTATCTTAACCTGACCGGCGTGCGCGCCACCGATCCGTCGGAAGCCAGCTTCACCTTCGGCAACTTCCGCAGCGGGCGCTACGATCCGCAGGCCATCGCCGCGCTGGAGCTGGAGCACCGTCGCCATTTGCTGCCGGAGATCGTCGATGGAACAGAAACGACGCATCCGCTTAGCGCCGCGGCCGCCGCGGCGACCGGCCTGCGGGCAGGCACCCCCGTGAGCCTCGGCTACGTAGATATGGCGATGACCGCGCTCGGCGCCGGAGTGCACACCGGGACGGCAAACAGCGCCTGTTCCATCGTCGGTTCAACCGGGGTTCATCTGCGCGCGGTCCCCACCGCCGAGGTCTGGCTCAACCCGCAGCAAACCGGGTACGTCATTCCCCTGCCCTGGCCGGGCTACGTCACCCAGGTGCAGACCAATATGGCCTCAACCCTGAACCTCGACTGGCTGCTGCACGTCGCCAGCGATCTGCTCAACGACTTCGGCTGCGAGGTTGACCACGCCAGGCTGGTGGGGCATATCGACCGCTGGCTGAGCGAAGCGAAGCCCGGCAGCCTGCTGTATCACCCCTACATTTCCGAAGCCGGCGAGCGCGGCCCCTTCGTCAACGCCGAGGCCCGCGCCAGCTTTGTCGGGCTGAGCTACAGCCAGGGCTTCGGCGACATGGTGCGGGCGGTGATTGAGGGCATCGGTTTCGCCGCCCGCGACTGCTATCAGGCGATGGGCCGCAGCATGCCCGAAGAGCTGCGGCTGACCGGCGGGGCCATTCGCTCGCCGCAGCCTGCGGCAGATCCTCGCGGCCTGCGTCGGCGTACCGGTGCGCAGCAGCCGTCGGGAAGAGGCCGGCGCCGCGGGAGCGGCGATGATGGCGGCGGTGGCGATCGGCGCCTATCCCAGCATGGCGCGCTGCGTCGAAACCTGGGTGACGCCGCTGCTTGACGCTCCGGAAACCCCCTCTCCCGCGCTGGTTGAGCGCTATCAGCACCTTTTTCACAGCTACCAGCGGGTTCGCAGCGAACTGCCGCCGGTCTGGCACGCCTTGCGGCAGCCTGGCGCGGGCCGTTAACCGGATTAATGGAGTCCCAAAATGAGTGAAAAGATCCTCGATTTATTTGTCATTGGCGGCGGCATCAACGGCGCGGGCATCGCGCGCGACGCCGCCGGGCGCGGCCTGTCGGTCATGATGTGCGAGAAGGACGATCTGGCGCAGGGCACCTCGTCGCGCTCCGGCAAGCTGGTGCACGGCGGCCTGCGCTACCTGGAATATTATGAGTTTCGCCTGGTGCGGGAAGCCCTGATCGAGCGCGAGGTTCTGCTGCAATCCGCGCCGCACATCATCTGGCCGATGCGCTTCGTTCTGCCGCACAGCCCGATCGATCGCCCGGCGTGGCTGGTGCGCCTCGGCCTGTTTCTCTACGACAATCTCGGCGGGCGCAAAAAGCTGCCCGGTACCCGCACCCTCGATTTGCACCGCGACCCGCAGGGCGATCCCATACTTGATCAGTATGCGAAGGGCTTCGAATATTCGGACTGCTGGGTTGACGACGCCCGGCTGGTGGTGCTTAACGCCCGGGACGCAGCCGAGCGCGGCGCCACCATCCGCACCCGCACCCGCTGCGTCGCGGCGAAACGCGCCGGGGGGGCCTGGGAAATTACCCTGCAGAATACGCTGACCGGCGCGCAGGAAACCGTCCGCGCCAGGGCGCTGGTCAACGCCACCGGCCCGTGGGTGCTGGATATCATTACTCAGGTCACCCGCACCCGCAGCAGGCGCAGCGTCCGCCTGGTTAAAGGCTCCCACATCATCGTCGATAAGTTTTGGCAGGGACAGCAGGCGTATCTGATCCAGAACCACGATAAGCGGGTGATTTTTATTAACCCCTATGAAGGCGATAAAGCGCTGATTGGCACCACCGATATTCCCTGGGAGGGCGACGCCGACTCGGTTAGCGCCGACGACCGCGAGCAGCAGTATCTGATTGACGCCGTTAACCGCTATTTCAAAATCAAGCTGCGGGATGAGGATGTCATCACCCGCTTCTCCGGCGTTCGTCCGCTGTTTGACGATGGCAAGGGCAACCCCTCCGCCGTCACCCGCGACTACGTTTTCGATCTTGATGAACAGCAGCAGACTGCCGATACTGCATATCTTCGGCGGAAAAATCACCACCTTCCGCAAGCTGGCCGAACACGCCGTACAAAAGCTGGCGCCCTATTTCCCGCAGATGGGGGGCGACTGGACCCGCGGCGCCACGCTGCCCGGGGGCGAAATCGCCAACGCCGACTTTGATACCTTCCTGCAGACGCTAAAAGAGCAGTTTCCCTGGCTTCCGGCGCCGCTGCGCGGGCACTACGCCCGACTGTATGGCGCCAGATTGCCGCAGCTGCTGGGCGACGCCCGCAGCCTGCAGGATTTAGGGCAGCATTTTGGCGGCCTGCTGTACGAAGCCGAAGCCCGCTATCTGATCGAAAACGAGTGGGCGCAACAGGCGGAGGATATTTTATGGCGCCGCACCAAGCACCGGCTGCATCTGACCGGGGAGCAGCAGCGGCGCTTTAGCGACTGGTTCGCCCTGAACTCGACGCCCCTCGCCGAGGCGCCGCCTCGCGCCCGGGCCGGTTAAGGAGAGGATAATGGCGCTAACTCTGTCCCTGAATACCAATCCGCTGGTTAACCGCTTTGCCGAGCCTGAGGATCTGATTGATACCGTGGCGCGGCGGATTCGCATCCGCGATCTGCAGCTGACCCACGAGTTTATCAATCCCGGCTGGCCCGCGCCGACCATCACCCGAATGACGCGAAGAATGCGCGCGGCGCTGCAGAAAACCGGCGTGCGCGTCACCTCCGGGATGACCGGCCCCTACGGGCGGCTGAACCACTTCGGCCATCCCGACCCCGGCGTGCGCCGCTACTATATTGACTGGTTTAAAACCTTTGCCGATGTCACGGCGGAGCTCGGCGGCCGCGCCGTCGGCTCCCAGTTTGCTATTTTTACCTACCGCGACTTCGCCGATGCCCGGCGGCGGGAGGCGTTAATCAACGCGGCGGTTGAGTGCTGGGCGGAGGTTGCGGAGCATGCGAAGGCGGCGGGATTGCAGTATCTGTTCTGGGAGCCAATGAGCGTCGGCCGCGAGTTTGGCGAAACGCTTGCCGCCTGCCGGGCGCTGCAGGCGCGGCTGACCGCCGCGGGAATGGCGCTGCCGATGCGGATGATGGCGGATATTGACCACGGCGACGTCACCTCCCCCGACCCGCGCGACTACGACCCCTACGCCTGGGCTGCAACCGTCCCCCGCGACTCGCCGATTATCCATATTAAACAAAGCATGTTGGATAAAGGCGGGCATCGACCCTTTACATTACAGTATAATGTTAACGGACGGATCCAACCCGAACCGCTGCTCGACGCGCTCAGGCGCGGCGGCGCCGAGGATAACGAGATCTGCCTTGAGCTCAGTTTTAAAGAACGCGAACCGACCGATAGCCAGGTTGTCGCCGATATCGCTGAAAGCGTGGCCTTTTGGGCCCCCTATATCGATAGCGGAGTCGAGGATCTGCTGGTCTAAATGATTGGGCCCGCATCGCCTGATGCCGGCCGTTTAACAGGAGTGAGTCATGCCATCGTTAAGAGTCGCCTTTATCAAAGCCAACTGGCACGCGGATATCGTCAGTCAGGCCGAGACCGGCTTCCGCCAGGAGCTGGATCGTCAGCAGGCGGATTACGCCATCGAGAGCTGGGATGTTCCCGGGGCGTTTGAAATGCCGCTGCTGGCCCAGCGGCTGGCGAAAAGCGGCAGCTATGATGCCATCGTCTGCGCCGCGCTGGTGGTTGACGGCGGGATCTATCGCCACGACTTTGTCGCCCAGGCGGTAGTCAGCGGCCTGATGCAGGCGCAGCTGGCAACGGAAGTGCCGATGTTCTCGGTCTCTCTGACGCCGCACAACTTCCAGCCCGCCGCCGAATTTATCGATTTTTATCGCGAGCACTTCGTGAAAAAGGGCCAGGAAGCGGCGAAGGCGGTCCTGCAGATCCATCGTCTGCCGCTGGCAAAAGCCTGAGAAGATGAAACTCACCTCTCTTTCCGACGGCGACGACTCCCTGAGCCTGCGGGCGGCCTGGCTCCACTACGTGGGCGGGCTCACCCAGGCTGAGGTGGCCAAACGCCTCGGCCTTCCCTCGGTCAAAACCCATCGCCTGATCGCCCGGGCGGTGGCGGAAGGCGCGGTGAAGGTGACGATTGACGGCGATATCGTCGGCTGCGTGGAGCTGGAGTCGCGGCTGCGTAACGACTACGGGCTCGATTTCTGCCGCGTGGCGCCGGACGTCGCCGAAGAGGGGCTGCCGGTGCGCGCCTTAGGGGTGGCGGGAGCGGACTATCTGCGCACGGTGCTGGCGAACAACCCGGATATTACCATCGGGCTGGGCCACGGGCGCACCCTGTCGGCCGCCATTCACCAGTTGCCGCGCCTCGACGCGCAGCGGGTGCGCTTCGTCTCGCTGCTCGGCTGCCTGACCCGCAACTACGCGCTCAATCAGCACGACGTCATGCACCGTATCGCCGAGAAAACCGGGGCCAGGGCCTATATCATGCCGGTGCCATTTTTTGCCAACACCGAGGAAGACCGCGAGGTGCTGCTCTCCCAGCGCGGCGTCAGCCAGATATTTGCAATGGCGGCGGCGAGCACGCTGAAGCTGGTGGGCATCGGCACCGTGGAACCGGCGGCGCAGCTGGTGGAAGCCGGGATGTTAGAGGTCCATGAGATGCACGAGATCTCCGCTTCCGGCGCGGTGGGCGAGATGCTCGGCCACTTCTTTGACGCCCGCGGGCAACGAATCGATAACAGCCTCACCGCCAGAACGATGGCGGTACCGCTGAACCCATACGGGCGGGATAACATTGTGGCCCTCGTCGGCGGCGCGGCAAAAGTGCCGGCCCTGCGCGCGGTGCTGGCCAGCGGCCTGCTGCGCGGGCTGATTACCGACGAGCTGACGGCCCAGGCCCTGCTCAATCCCCGGCCTTAGTCCCGACGGCCAGGGTAGCGGCCGCCGGGCTACTTCATCAGCGCCTGAAACTGCGGGTTAAACTCATCGAAAATAGGCAACGCGGCGGCGCCGAGCGCGGCGGTATCGGTGCCGGTCATCCCCATTTTCACCCGCATCCCCGTCAGGTAGCGACCGCGCACCGACTGATACAGCGGCGGCAGGCGCGCCAGCACTTTTTCCAGCAGCGGCTCCGGCATCGTCCCGCCCACCACCACCGTCTCGGCGTCAAAGACGCACTCCAGCAGATTGATCGCCTGGCGCAGCGGCGGCAGGGCGCTGTCAATCCAGCGGTCAAACAGCGCTTCATCTACCGCCAGCAGATCTTCGGGCAGCGCCCGATAGGGATCGAGGCCGCAGAACTCATAGGCCGCCTGCAGCGAAACATAGCGCTCGAGGCAGCCCTGATTGCCGCAGTAGCACGCCCGGCCGCCGGGCTGGACCACGATATGCCCGACCTCCCCGGCGTTGTGCGCGTGTCCGGTATAAATATGTCCGTCGGTAAAAATACCGGCGCCCAGCCCGGTGCCGATATAGAGATAGACGAAGGAGTTGAGGTGGCGGGCAACGCCGTGAAAGCGCTCGCCGATAGCCGCTACCGTCGCGTCGTTTTCGAGGGTGACCGGCAGGCCGCTAAGCCGCGCCAGCCTCGGATTCGACGTCCACCCCTTCCCAGCCGTTGAGGGTCGTCGGCCCGGTGGAGGAGATCCCTTCCACGCCAAAGGGTCCGGGCATCACCACGCCGATCCCCAGCACCCGACCCCAGTCGAGCCCCGGCAGCGTCCGCAGCTCCTGTATCACTTCGCCAATGCGGGCAAAAGTGGCACCAGGCTGGGGCTTTTGCACCAAAATGAGCCGGCGAAAATGGATCTCGCCGGTGAGATCCACCAGCACCACGATCAGCGTTTGGTGATCGAGATGAATGCCGATAGACCAGGCGCTGGAGGGGTTGAGGCTCACCGGCACCGCGGGCTGGCCGCGCCCCGTCGCCCGCCGCGGCGCGTGGCTGGTGAGGATCTCCATCTGCTGCAGTTCGGCGACAATATTCGATACCGTTTGCGGGGTCAGCGCGGTTAAGCGCGCCAGCTCCGCGCGGGTTAATTTGCCGTGCAGGCGCACGGCTTCAATCACCACCCGCCGGTTGTGCACCCGCGCGTGCTCAAGGTTTGTTCCCGATGTTTTCATCCTTTCCCTTCCTTGCCTTTCCCAGGCGCCTGATGCTGCAATTCTAGCCGCCGTCACAAATCCCGCAATCACATTCTCAGGCGGACTTTCGCATGGCACAGGCTTTGCTACGCTTATGCCAAGGGCCACGAATGACCTTGCGGCTGTATTGTCGCCCCGATTAAATCAATCAAATTGATTTAATAAATCATAATCCCTTTTTCTCAGTACAGCGGAGAGCCACATGAAATACCACAGCACACTTCGGGTGAAGGCCGGTCTGTTGGCTATGCTCGTCATCAGCGGCAGCGCGGCGGCGGCCACCCAGGTCAACGCCCTGTTTATGACCCAGGCGGCGTACAGCGAAAGCGATATTCGTGCGATGACCGCCGACTTCGAAAAGCAAAATCCGGATATTAAGATCAACCTTGAGTTCGTCCCCTATGAAGCGCTGCATGACAAGATCGTCGCGGCGCGCGGCGCCGGCGGCAACGGCTATGACGTGGTGCTCTTCGACGCCATCTGGCCGGCGGAGTTTAGCCGCTTCGATCTGCTGCAGGACGTCTCGGCGCGGATCCCCGCCGACGAGCGGGAGAAGGTGTTCCCTGGCGCAATGAATACCGTGGTCTACAAGGGCAAAACCCTCGGGATGCCGTGGATCCTCGACACCAAGTATCTCTACTACAACAAAGCCATGCTCGAAAAGGCCGGCATCAAGCAGGTGCCGACCACCTGGCAGCAGGTGCTGGACGACGCCAAAATTCTTAAAGACAAAGGCGTGGTGAAATACCCGCTGGTCTGGAGCTGGTCCCAGGCGGAAGCGCTGGTCTGCGACTACACCACCCTCGTCTCCGGCTTCGGCGGTAAGTTCTATCAGGACGGCAAGCTCGACTTCTCCACGCCGGCTTCGCTGAAAGCGGTCACGCTGATGAAGCAATCGCTGGACGACGGCCTGACCAACCCCGCCTCGCGCGAATATCTCGAAGAGGACGTGCGTAAAGCCTTCTCCAACGGCGACGCGGCGTTCGCGCTGAACTGGACCTATATGTACAACATGGCCAACGACCCGAAACAGAGTAAAGTCGCCGGCGACGTCGGCATTATTCCCGCCCCCGGCGATACCCCGGACAGGGCCGGCGCCGTCAACGGTTCGATGGGCTTAGGCATCGCCAAAGCCAGCCAGCATCCGGAGCAGGCGTGGCAGTATATCCACTACCTGACCTCGCAGCCGGTGCAGGATAAATACGCCAAACTCAGCCTGCCGGTGTGGAAATCCTCCTACCACGACCCGGCGGTCGCCCAGGGCCAGGAGAGCCTGATCGTCGCCGCGGATAAATCGCTGAACGTCATGCTCTCGCGCCCGGAAACCGCCGACTATTCGCGGCTCTCCAATACTCTGCAGCAGCAGCTTCAGGCGGTGCTTCAGGGTAAAGAAGCCCCGGAAGCCGCCATGCAGACCGTTGATAAAAGCGCGGCCCGCCTGCGTTAAGGACCTTTGATGCTGAGCTTGCAACAACGCGAGCGTCGTCAGGCATGGGTGCTGTTAGCGCCCATGCTGGTGGCGATGTTCCTGCTGACGGCATGGCCGCTGGCGCGCACCCTGTGGCTGAGTTTTACCGATACCGCGCTGGTGGGAAACGACGAGGCGACGAACTACGTCTGGCTGGAAAACTATCTCTATGCCCTGACCGACCCGGACTTTCGCGCCGCTTTCGCCCGTACGCTCTATTTTACCGTGGTTTCCGTCGCCATTGAGGGCGTTATCGGCGTGCTGGTGGCGCTGTTGCTCAATCAGCGCTTTGTCGGACGCAATATCCTGCGGGTGCTGGTGATATTGCCCTGGGCGCTGCCGACCATCGTCAACGCGATGATGTGGCGGCTTAACTTTAACCCGGACTACGGCAGCATTAACGCGCTGCTCAGCCAGCTGGGGATTATCGACGGCTACCGCAGCTGGCTGGGGTCGCCGGACTCGGCGCTGAATGCGGTGATGCTGGCGGATATCTGGAAAAACTATCCGCTGGTCACGCTGCTGGTGCTGGCGGCGCTGCAGTCGATTCCTGAGGATCTGTACGAGGCGGCGCGCCTCGACGGGGCCGGATCGTGGCGGCGCTTTCGCGCCATCACCCTCCCGGCCATCGCCGCCCCGCTGGGCGTGGCGCTGGTGCTGCGGACCATCGACGCCTTCAAGGTGTTCGATATCATCTACGTGATGACCCGCGGCGGCCCGCTCGACAGCACCAAAACCCTCAGCTTTTTCGTCTATCAGGAGTCCTTCAGCTATCTGCGGGCGGGCAGCGGTGCGGCCTACGCCATTCTGATGACCCTGATGTGCGCTCTGCTGATCGCCCTGTATCTGTTTATGCTGCTGCGCCAGCGCCGCCGGAGCACCGAATATGAAGCGTAAAATCCGTACTCTGCTGCGCTATCTGGCGGCGCTGCTGGTCGCTCTGTCGATTCTGGCGCCGATGCTGTGGCTATTTTTGATGAGCGTCAGCACCCCCGCCGATCTGACCCGCGTTCCGCTGGAGTGGCTGCCGCGGCAGTGGGACTTTAGCCGCTACGGCCGCCTGCTCTCCCTGCAGCCAGGCGAGCCGGGGGCGCTATTTTTACCGGCGCTGCGCAACAGCCTGCTGGTCGCCGCCGGGGCGACGCTGGTCTCGCTGCTGCTGGCGGTGCCCGCCGCCTTTAGCTTCTCGCGCTATCCGGGCCGCGACGGCTGGCTGTACGCCGGTCTCGGTATTTATATGGTGCCGCCGGTGGCCTTCGTCCTGCCGCTGTACTTTATTCTCGAACATTTCGGCCTGCTCAATACCCGCAGCGGGCTGGTGCTGGTCTACTGCTCGCTGATTATGCCGTTCCTCACCTGGATGGTGAAAAACCAGTTCGACGCGCTGCCGCAGGATATTGAGCAGGCCGCGCGCCTCGACGGGCTGCGGGTGTGGCAGGTGCTGCTGCGCATCACCATACCGCTGGCGAAACCGATGCTCGGCGCCTCGGCGCTGTTTGGCTGGCTGCTGGCGTGGGATGAGTTTTTCTACTCGCTGCTGTTTACCAGCAATATCGCCGCCCAGACGCTGCCGGTCACCATCGCCGGGTTTACCGCCGGTCGCGCCACCGACGATGGTCTGGTGGCCGCCGTCGGCATTCTCGCCTCGGTCCCGCCTCTGTTTATCGCTATCTGGTTACAAAAAACGCTGGTCAGCGGCCTCACTAACGGTGGAAGTAAAGGATAACTATGCACAAGTTCGCCGCGCCCGCGCTCTATATCGCGGGCAATTACAATATTGATTTGATTATGGGCACCCTCGCGCAGTGGCCTCAGCCGGGGACCGAGGTGATGCTGGAGCATAGCGCCCTGCGCCCCGGCGGATCGGCTGGCAACTGCGCCCTGGCGCTGGCCGCTATGCAGATCCCGCATCGCACCATCGGCTGCCAGGGCGATGACGCCTTTACCGCCTGGCTGGCGGCCCAGTTTCCGGGCAGCGCCGAGCGCTGGCCGCAGTATGCCTGCGAAACGTCGCTGACGGTGGCGGTCACCCATCCCGATAAAGAGCGCTCTTTTCTCAGCAACTACGGGCATATTACCCGTCTCTCCGCCGAGGACGTTCTCGCCCAGCTTCCTGACCAGGCGACGGCCGGCGATATCGTGCTGCTCTGCGGGACGTTTTTGTGCACCGCCCTGCTGCCGCACTATCCGGCGCTGCTGCGGGCGCTGCGCCAGCGCGGTTTCCAGATCGCCGTGGATACCGGCTGGCCGCCGCAAAGCTGGGATCCGGCGCTGCGCGAAGCGACGCACCAGTGGCTGGCCGATTGCGATTGGCTGCTGCTCAACGAAGTTGAAACCCTCGGCCTCGCCGCGATGAACGACCTGCCGCAGGCGGCCCGCAGCCTGGCGTCGCGGCTCAGCGGCCGGGGCGGCTGTATCGTCAAATGCGGCGCGGAGGGAGCCTGGTGGTGGACCGCGGAGCGCGGCGACCGCGCGCCGGTGAAGCCGGTCGCGGTGATTGACACCATAGGCGCGGGCGACAGCTTTAACGCCGGCTTTCTCGCCGGGTTGTTAAACGGCCAGCCGGCAGACCAGGCGCTGCGCTGGGGCAACGCCGTCGCCGCCCACGCCATTAGCACCTCCCCCCGCCGCTATCCCGACTGGCGAACCCTGCAACACCACATTGAGGAGGCCGCCGATGGCCAGCGTTGAGCTGATAAAAGTCGCCAAACATTACGGCAAACAGGCGGTGCTTCAGCCGCTGGATTTAACCATTCCTGACGGCAGCTTCACGGTGCTGGTCGGGCCGTCCGGCTGCGGGAAATCGACCCTGTTGCGCCTGCTGGCCGGACTTGAGGCCCTCTCCGCCGGTGAAATTTTGATGAACCGCCAGCCGATCGGCGATCTCGATCCCGCCGACCGCGACGTGGCGATGGTCTTTCAGAGCTACGCCCTCTACCCGCATCTGACGGTGGCCGAAAACCTCGCCTTCCATATGCAGGTCAAAAAGGTCGATAAAGAGACGCAGAAAAGCAAAGTCCGGCATATCGCCAGCCTGCTGGGGATCGATAAGCTGCTGGCCCGCTACCCGCGTGCGCTTTCCGGCGGCCAGCGCCAGCGCGTGGCGATGGGCCGGGCGATGGTACGCAACCCGCAGGTTTTCCTGTTTGATGAGCCGCTCTCCAACCTTGATGCCCAGCTGCGCATGGAGCTGCGGGCGGAGATCAAATCCCTGCACCAGCGCTTTAAAACCACCATGATTTACGTCACCCACGATCAGGTTGAAGCCATGACTCTGGCCGATCAAATCGTGGTCATGCGCGAGGGCCTTATCGTCCAGCAGGGGCCGCCGCTGGATATTTACGATCGCCCCTGCAACACCTTCGTGGCCCGCTTTATCGGCTCGCCGCCGATGAACCTGCTGGCGGGAGAGATCGTCAGCCGCGACGGGGTTCCCGGCGTGCGCTGCGGCGAGCTGTGGCTGGCGCTGCCGGAACGCTGGCTGCGGGCGGCGGCGGCGCAGGGAAGCGCGCCGGTCACCGTCGGCCTGCGTCCGCAGGATATCCAGCCGGCCGCCGACGGCCTGCCCGGGACGGTTAATATTATGGAGGTGACCGGAGAGTCCACCCTGCTGCATCTCGACTGGCAGGGGTTCCCGGTTCACGTGCAGGTTGCCGGACGTGTCGACGCCCGCCTCCAGCAGCCGCTGAATCTCGCCGTCCGGCGCGAGAAAATCCACCTCTTCGATGCCGCCAGCGGCGAGCGGCTGGCGGAGGAGGAGTAGCCGACGCGGGTGCCCCGGACGGCGCCCGCGCCGTTTTCGGCGAAACGGGGTAAATAGCGGCTGCCGGCGATGACGCCGGGGCGCTATCTTTCGTCATCGGCGGCGGTTTAACGCGCGCGATCCGGCGCGAACGGCGGCAGCTTCTGGAAGGTGCTCTGCAGCCCTTCGGACCACGCCCTGCGGATGGTGTTGAAGTAAGGATCGCTTTCGGTTATCCGATGCTGCTCGGCGCCGCTCAGGCTGCCGCTGCGGTAGAGCAGCGTATCCAGCGGCAGGCCGACGGAGAGATTGCTGCGCAGCGTCGAATCGATGGAGATCAGCGCGCAGCACATCGCCTGCTCCAGCGGCGTGTCGACGGTCAGCACCCGGTCGATAATCGGCTTACCGTACTTGCTTTCGCCGATCTGGAAATAGGGCGTGTCGCGGGTGGCCTCAATAAAATTACCTTCCGGGTAGATATGAAACAGGCGGTGGGTCTCCCCCGCCAGCTGGCCGCCCAGCAGCAGGTTACAGTTAAAGTTGGTATTGCCGCAGTTCTGCTGGTTGCTGCTGTCGCGCTGGATGACCTCCTGCAGCGTTTTACCCACCAGCATCGCCGCATCATACATCGAGCTTACCTGCATCAGGTTAGGCTCCTGCTGGGTGCGAATTCGCGCGCTCAGCAGGCTAATCACGCTTTGGGTGGTGGCCAAATTGCCGGCGGACTGCAGCACCAGCACCCGTTCAGCCTCCTGCTGAAAAACATGAAGCTTTTTAAAGGTCGCAATATGATCCACGCCCGCATTGGTGCGCGAATCAGAGGCGAATACCAGCCCATCAGCTAAACACATGGCCACACAGTAGGTCATCGTTCTCCGTTCCTGCCTTTATTGCTGCTGCGCCTGTTGCGAATGCTCGCGCACTTCAGCGTTGGTTAACATAATTTCCCCGCCGCCCCCCAGCCGGGTGCCGCGCACCGGACAGGCGTCAAGATAGTCCAGCCCGGTCGCCAGCCGCAGGTGCTGGTTCAGGTTACGGGTATTATTGGTAATATCAAACGATTTCCAGCGCCCGTTGAGCCATACCTCCGCCCACGCGTGCATCGCCACGTGCTGCGCGTTATCGCTATAAACATAGCCGCTAACGTAGCGCGCCGGGATCGCCATCGCCCGACAGCAGGCGAGGAAAACGTGGGTATGATCCTGGCATACGCCCCTGGATCGCGCGAAGGCGTCGGCGGCGGAATCCTGCACCTGGGTCGCCCCCGGCGAGTAGGGCATTTTAACCAGCAGCGCCGCCATCAGCTGATTGAGGCTCTCCTCCGGCTCGTCGGCGCGATACAGGCCGCGGGCGAACTCGCGGATCCGCTCGTCGGCACAGGTTAGCGGCGTACAGCGCAGGAAGACCAGCGGCGAAAGCAGCTCCTCGTCGTCTACCCCGCTCTCCTCGTCCTCCTGCGCGATATCAACCACCCCGCTGGCGCGGATCGCGATCTCTTTATGCGGATTATCCAGCGTCAGCACGTGCAGCACGTTGCCCCACGTGTCGGTGGTCGCGATGCTCGCCCCGTCCGGCAGCGTCAGCGTCCAGGAGCTGATTTTTTGCCGACCGGAGGTGCGCGGCGTCAGGCGCAGGTACTGCGTCGAAAACTTGACTTCTTCATCGTAGCCGTAGCGGGTCAGGTGGTCGATAACCAGTTTCATAGCGCCTCCAGATAGGTTTGTCTGATGCTGTCGGACAGGGCGTTAATTCGCGCCAGCAGTCCGTTGAGGTAACTCTGTAGATCGGCGTCGGCCAGATCTTCCCGGGTGCTGAAGCGCAGGTCGACGTTCAGCTGATGCGCCAGGCGCAGCGGCAGATGGGAGCGATCGTTGGCGATATGCTCCAGCTGGCCGATCAGGTCGGAAATGGAGGCCCTGAGCGAGCGCGGGACGTCGTTGCGCAAAATTAGCAGCTCCATCACCGTCTCCCGGCTCACCGGCTGGCGATAGAGGCTGTTGTAGGCTTCGCGGGCGCTGACCGCGTTGAGCAGCGTATCCAGCCGGTAGTACTCGCGCACCGGATCCGGGTCGCTGCTCAGTTGCTGGTCCTTGATCAGCAGCAGCTGGGTGGTGGCGTAGGCGCGCTCAATCAGCGTGCCGATACCGATAAAGCTGAGGGCGTCGTTGCGCAGCAGGGTGCCCAGCACCGCGCCGCGAAACAGATGCACCCGCTCTTTAACCCACTCGAGGAAGCCGTCGCTGCCGAGCTCGCCGACTCCCTGCTGGCGTAGCCGGCGCAGCTCAATCCGCGTCGCGTTGATGCACTCCCACACCTCCGCGGAGAGGCTGCCGCGCACCGCGTGGGCGTTATTCCACGCCATCTCGACGCAGCTGTAGATGCTGCCGGGATTGTTGCCGTCGAGGGCAAAAAAGTTGAACAGATTACCCATCGAGAAGCGCGCGTGGCGCTCCTGAAACAGCTCGTGGGTCTGCGACAGGTTCAGCGGCAGGGCCAGATCCCGCGCCTGCTGGCTATGGCGAGGGATCATCGAGAGTTTCCAGGTCACATCCAGCACCCGGGCGTAGCTTTCCGCACGCTCCAGATAGCGCGCCATCCAGAACAGTTCACTCGCAGTACGACTTAGCATGATTCGTCATCCTCCATCACCCAGGTATCTTTGGTGCCGCCGCCCTGGGATGAGTTCACCACCAGCGAGCCCTCCGTCAGCGCCACCCGCGTCAGGCCGCCGGGCACCAGGCGAATCTCCTGGCCGGAAAGCACGAAGGGACGCAGATCGATATGCCGGGGCGACAGGCCGTCTTCGACGAAGGTCGGGCAGGTCGAGAGCGCCAGCGTATCCTGGCCGATGTAGTTGGCCGGGTTTGCCAACAGGCGCTGGCGGAACGCTTCGCGCTCCTCTTTCGTCGATCGCGGGCCGACCAGCATGCCGTAGCCGCCGGCGCCGTGCACTTCCTTCACCACCATCCGATCGAGGTTGTTCAGCACGTACTGCAGGTCTTCCGGCTTGCGGCACTGCCAGGTCGGGATATTGTTGAGGATCGGCTGTTCGCCGAGGTAAAAACGGATCATCTCCGGCACGAAGGGGTAGATCGATTTATCGTCGGCCACGCCGGTGCCGATCGCGTTCGCCAGCACTACTCCGCCCGCCCGGTACACCGACAGCAGGCCGGGAACCCCGAGCATCGAATCGGCGCGGAAGGCCAGCGGATCGAGATAGGCATCGTCGACGCGGCGGTAGATCACGTCGACCCGCCGCGGCCCCTCGGTGGTGCGCATGTAGACCGCCCCCGCTTTAATAAACAGATCGGCGCTCTCCACCAGCTCAACCCCCATCTGCTGGGCAAGAAAGCTGTGCTCGAAATAGGCGCTATTAAAGCGGCCCGGCGTCATCACCACCACGCAGGGATCGTCCACGGGGGAGCTTTCGCGCAGGGTTTGCAGCAGATAGCCCGGATAGCGCTCCACCGGCGCGATGTGGTGCTGCTCAAACATCTCGGGATAGAGGCGCATCATCATCTTGCGGTTTTCGAGCATATAGGAGACGCCCGACGGCGTGCGCAGGTTGTCTTCCAGCACGTAGTACTGGCCGTCGCTGTTGCGCACCATATCGACCCCGGTGATATGGGCGTAGATATTATTGGGCAGATTAATCCCCTGCATGCAGGGCTGGTACTGGTCGTTGGCCAGCACCTGCTCCGGCGGAATAAGGCCAGCGCGCAGGATGTTCTGTTCGTGGTAGATATCGTAAAGAAAAGCGTTCAGCGCCTTCACCCGCTGGCGGATGCCGCGATCGATGCGCCGCCACTCGGCGGCGGGAATGATGCGCGGTACGCTATCAAACGGGATCAGCCGTTCGGTCCCCTCGCCTTCGCCATACACGTTAAAAGTGATGCCGATGCGGTGAAAAAGCAGCTCCGCCTGCTCCTTTTTTTGCCGGATAGAGAATTGATCGGTATTGTGAAACCATTGCCACCAGGCGTTATAGTGCTGGCGCTGCTGTCCCTCGACGGTAAGCATCTCGTCATAATAATGCCCGTCAGGAAGCGTTATTTTTATCATGGCCGTCTCCTCCGGTTGTACTCACTTTGGGGTAACCCCGGGAAGAGATAAGCATTAATTATGCCAGGTCACGAATGATAACCTCGCTGTGCAAGCCCGCAGCCCCGCGCCGCTTAACTGTGCAAAAAACAACCCGTTCTTTTCCTTATATTCCGCCCGCTCTGCACCACGATGATGCACGGCGCGGCGCGTTGCGCCATTACGGCGAGAGCGCCGCCAGCCAGCGCGCATAGCGCACCGGCCATTCGACGGTTGGCGTACCCGGACGCCCCATCGCAAAGCCGTGGCCGCCGCTGGCGTAGCGATACAGGCTGACCGCCACCTGATGCCGACGGCAGGCGGCGGCCATAATCAGCGTATTGTGCGGATCGGACACCGGATCGTCCTGCGCCTGGGTCAAAAAGCAGGGCGGCGTGCGCTCGTTCACGTAGGTCTGCACCGACAAGGCACGGTCAACCGCCGCGGAGGCGTGAGGCCCGGCGAGAACCCGATGGGTGGCGGTATGGCTGTAGGGCGGCTCCAGGGAAATAATCGGGTAGATCAGCGCCGCCCCGTCGGCGCGGGCGGGCTGCGCATCCGCCGCGTCGAGCGGCGGATAAGAGGCAAAATCGGCCCGGCAGGCGGCCATGCCCAGCAGGTGACCGCCGGCGGAAAAGCCCAGCAGGCTGACCTTTTGCTCGCGCTGGCGAATCAGGCGCAGCGCCCGCTGGGCGTCCTGCAGCGGCGCCAGGCCTCCCGCCGCCCAGCCTTCACCGGGCAGGCGGTAGCTCAGTAAGTAGGCGGTGTAGCCGCGGGCCGTAAGCCAGCGGGCGGCGGGCCACGCCTCCTTCGCCATTTCGATCCGCCGGTAGCCGCCGCCTGCCGCAACCAGCACCCCGTGACCGTTGGGTAGCGCCGGCCGCCACACCGTCAGCGACGGTCGGACGATATGGCTCAGCGCGCCGCGCGCCGACAACCGCACGGCACCGTCAGGCCCGCCGCCCCCCGGCGGCTCCGCCGACCATAAAGGCAGCGTCTCCTGGGCGCTATCGCCGGCTCGCGTCCGGTGGGTTATCAGCAGCGCCGCCGCGCTAAACAGCAGAAAATGACGTCGATTCACCGGCCGCTCCGGTCAGCTTGAGTTGCGCTCATTGCAGCACATGATTATGGCAAAGTATGGCGACAGACGTTTTATTTCTTGTCCGCGTCGCCGCAGAATGCAGGTAAATTATCTGTTTTCATCCAAAATGTTAGCTACGACACGCGTAGCGGCGGATATTCGTCTAAGGTTTTCTGATGGTCAATCGCAGTGGCAAAATCGTCTGTAATGATAAGGAGAACTCCCCATGACGAGATCCGTTTCACGTCGCCCGGCAGCGCTGCCCTACGCTTTGCGTCTGGCGCTGGGAGGCGCCTTCTTCGCGCTGTCGGCGCTGGCGGCCCAGGCCGATGAGGCCAAACCCGCCTCGCCGCAATCGCCGGATATTCTGCTAGGCCCGCTGTTCAACGACGTGCAAAGCGCCAAACTCTTCCCCGATCAGAAGACCTTCGCCGACGCGGTGCCGAACGGCGATCCGCTGATGATCCTCGCCGATTATCGGATGCAGAAAAATCAGGCCAGCTTCGACCTGCGCCACTTCGTCGAGCTCAACTTTGCGCTGCCGAAAGATAACGATACGTACGTGCCGCCCAAGGGCCAGACCCTGCGCCAGCACATTGACGGCCTGTGGCCGGTGCTGACCCGCAGCACCGTCGAGGTCGAGAAGTGGGATTCGCTGCTGCCGCTGCCCAGGCCTTACGTCGTCCCGGGCGGCCGCTTTCGCGAGGTCTACTACTGGGATAGCTACTTCACCATGCTGGGCCTCGCCGAGAGCGGACACTGGGACAAAGTGGCCGATATGGTGGCCAACTTCGGCCATGAAATCGATACCTGGGGACATATCCCCAACGGCAACCGCAGCTACTATCTGAGCCGTTCGCAGCCGCCGTTCTTCCCGTTTATGGTGGAGCTGCTGGCGACCCACGACGGCGATCGGGCGCTGAAAACCTGGCTGCCGCAGATGGAGAAAGAGTACCAATACTGGATGGAAGGCGCCGACGCGCTGGCGCCGGGTAAAGCCAACAAGCGCGTGGTGCGCATGGAGGACGGCGCGCTGCTGAACCGCTACTGGGACGACAACGATACGCCGCGTCCGGAGTCCTGGCTCGATGATGTGACTACCGCCAAAAACAACCCCAACCGTCCGGCAACCGAGATCTACCGCGATCTGCGCTCCGCCGCGGCCTCCGGCTGGGACTTCAGCTCCCGCTGGATGGATAACCCGCAGCAGCTGGGCACCATTCGCACCACCAGCATCATTCCGGTCGATCTCAACTCGCTGATGTTCCGCATGGAGAAAACCCTCGCCCGCGCCGGCAAAGCCGCCGGCGATAGCGCGAAGGCGGCGCAGTACGACGCGCTGGCTAACGCCCGCCAGAAGGCGCTGGAGAAATACCTGTGGAATGATAAAGAGGGCTGGTACGCCGATTACGATCTCAAAAGCCACAAGGTGCGCAATCAGCTCACCGCCGCGGCCCTGTTCCCGCTGTACGTCAACGCCGCCTCCAGCGAACGGGCGGCCAGAGTCGCCGCCGCGACGCAGTCTCGCCTGCTGAAACCGGGCGGTTTAACCACCACCACCGTCAACAGCGGCCAGCAGTGGGATGCGCCGAACGGCTGGGCGCCGCTGCAGTGGGTAGCCGCCGAAGGGCTGCAGAACTACGGCCAGCAGAAAATCGCGATGGAGGTCAGCTGGCGCTTCCTCAGCAACGTCCAGCACACCTATGACAGCCAGCAGAAGCTGGTGGAAAAGTATGACGTCAGCTCAACCGGCACCGGCGGCGGAGGCGGCGAGTATCCGCTGCAGGATGGCTTCGGCTGGACCAACGGCGTGACCCTGAAAATGCTTGATTTGCTGTGCCCGAAAGAGAAACCCTGCGATTCGCTCCCGGCCGCGCGGCCGGCGGCAAATGACAGCAGCGGCGGAGCGGATAACGCGGCGCCCGCCGTTAAGCCGGCGGCAAACGCCAGCGCCGGCGGGACGGATAACCCGGCGCCCGCCGTTAAACCGGCGGCAAACGATAGCAGCGGCGGAACGGACAACGCGGCGCCCGTCGCCGCGCATTAGCCCTCGCCAGCCCTCGCCGCACCCTGCCCACGCCCGGCGGCTCAGCTACGCCGGGCGTTTTTCGCCCCAACAAGCTCCCAATTAACCGTCCGGATTCACCTTACCCTTACGGGGTAAGCCGAGAACTAATCTGTCGATTTTTGATCTCCGGCAATTTCATCAACGTTGTATATGTAAATATATAGCGATTTCTTCATCACTTTGTTTCAGGATCGAAACATATGCCCTTTTCGCGCCGTACGTTCCTGCAGGCTTTAAGCCTCATGCTGTGCTTTCCCGGCCAGAAGAGCAGCGCCGCCACGTCTTTGGCTCTGAGCATTGGCGAACGCCCTGCGCCCGCCGCTATCCGGCGAATTGTCAGCGCGGGCGGGCCCGCCGATATGCTGCTGCTGGCCGCCGCGCCGGAAAAGCTGCTGGGATTTTCCTCGTTTGATTTTGCCCTCTTCCCGGACGCCCCGCTGCCCGAGCGCATCGCCCGGCTGCCGAAAACGGGCCGCCTCGCCGGACGCGCCAGCACCCTGTCGCTGGAGGGACTGCTGGCCCTTGAACCCGACCTGGTAGTGGACTGCGGGAGTGCGGACGACACCTGGATCTCGCAGGCGCGCCGGGTTCACGCCCGCAGCCATATTCCGTGGGTGCTGATTACCGGCACCCTGGCCTCCTCGGCGCAGCAGCTGCTGACGATTGGCGACATCGTCGGCACCGTCGAACGCACCCGCCGGCAGGCGGCGCTGGCGCAAACCTTTATCGCCGAGGCGCTGGCCTTCTCCTCTGGCGCCGGGGCGCGAACGCGCTTTTACGCCGCGCGGGGCGCCAGGGGACTGGAAACGGGCCTCGCCGGTTCGCTGCACACCGAGGCGGCGGAGCTGCTGGGATTAGACAACGTCGCGCGGGTGAGCGGACGCAGCGGGCTGGCCCAGGTTTCGCTGGAGAACCTGCTGGAGTGGCAGCCGGATATTATCCTCACACAACAGGCCTCGACGCGAAACGCGATTTTACAGGACCCCGCCTGGCAGGGGGTCGCCGCCGTGGCGAACGGGCGGGTTCTGCTGCTCGACGGCCTGCCGTTTGGCTGGCTGGACGCGCCGCCGGGGATCAACCGCCTCGCCGGGATGCGCCGCCTGCATGCCTGGCTCGATCCGCGAATCCGCGCCACGCTGCAGCAGGATCTGACCCGCTACAGCACGCTATTCTGGCACGCGGCGTTAACCCCCGATCGCTACACGAAACTGGTGAATCGCCCATGAAGCCTGCAACGTTGAGCGCCGCGCTGCTGCTTGCCGGCCTGCTGGTCCTCTCGGCCGCTCTGCTAACGGGCCCGTGGAACCTGACCCTCGGGCGGCTGTTCGATCTGCTGTTCGACCCGCACAGCGCCGCCCTTCCGCCGCAGGCCGGCATCGTCTTCTGGCAGATACGCCTGCCGCGCATCGGCGCCGCGCTGGCCATCGGCGCGTCGCTCTCCGCCGCCGGAGCCGCCTACCAGGGAATGTTTCGCAATCCGCTGGTCTCGCCGGATATCCTTGGCGTCGCCGGCGGCGCCGGACTCGGCGCCTGCCTGGCGCTGGCGGGCGGAATGTCGACGCTCTATATCCAGCTATTCGCCTTCTGCGGCGGCCTGCTGGTGGTAGCCGGCGTCGGCATCGTCTCCCGCACCATCGTCCGCCACGATCCGGCGCTGACGCTGGTGCTGGTAGGGATCTGCCTCGGTACGCTGTGCGGGGCGGGGATTTCGCTGATCAAAATCCTCGCCGACCCCTACACCCAGTCTGCCCTCTATTACCTTCTGGCTGATGGGCGGGCTCTCCGATATTACCCCCGGCGATCTGGCCATCGCCGCTCCGCTGATGCTCGTCGGGTGCCTGCCGCTGTGGCTGTTGCGCTGGCGCATCAATCTGCTGACCCTGTCCGATGATGAAGCGCAATCGCTGGGGATCAACGTCGCTCGCCTGCGGCTGATTGTCGTCGCCTGTGCGACCCTCGCAACCGCCAGCGCGGTCGCTATTGCCGGCATTATCGGCTGGGTGGGACTGATCGTCCCCCATATCGGACGCCTGCTCACCGGCAGCAATCATCAGCGCCTCCTGCCCGTCGCCATGGGACTTGGCGCCGTGCTGCTGCTCTTAACCGACACCCTGGCGCGCGGGCTGAGCGCTAGCGAAATCCCGCTCGGGATCCTGACCTCTTTTATCGGCGCGCCGTTCTTTCTGGCACTGCTGCTGCGCAGGAGCCGCCCATGACGCTGCTGACGGTTTGCCATGCCGATATCGGCTATCGCAATCGCGCCGTTTTGCGCGACGTCTCGTTTGCGCTGCAGCCGGGCGCGCTGTGCTGCCTGCTCGGCGCCAACGGCAGCGGGAAAACCACGCTGATGCGCAGCATACTCGGCCTCCTTCCGCTGCAGGCCGGCCAGATCCTGATTGACGGTCTGCCGGTCAGCCAGCTGTGCTCCCGGGACCGCGCCCGGGCGATCGCCTGGGTGCCGCAGGCGCACGACGGCGCCTTCGCCTTCAGCGTCCTCGACATGGTGCTGATGGGCCTCAGCCCATACCTCGGCACCTTTACCCAGCCCGCCAGAAGCGAGCGCTGCAGCGCCCTGGCCCAGCCTGGAGGCGCTGGGCATCGCGCATCTCGCCGGGCGGAACTGGGCCACGCTAAGCGGCGGCGAGCGCCAGCTGACCCTGATTGCCCGCGCGCTGGTCCAGCGCCCGCGCCTGCTGCTGCTGGATGAGCCGGCCTCAAGCCTCGACTTCGGCCATCAGATCCGCCTGCTCGATACCCTGCGCCAGCCTGCGGCAAACCGGAATGACGCTGTTTATGGCCACCCATCATCCGCTACACGCCCTCGCCGTCGCCGATACCGTGATCGGCATCGAGCCGAACGGCCGCGTCACCCAGGGGAGCACGGCGGAGCAGCTCGCCGCGGACAACCTCGCCGCCCTGTACGGCGTGACACCGTCACAAATACACCACCATCTGGGTCACTCCCACCTTCAGGAGTAATTATGCTTATTGATGAAATTGATTTTGCCGGGCTTTACCAGCAGCAGCTCAGGCTCGCCGGCCGAAGCGAGAAATCCCCCGCCCACTGGGACGCCCGGGCGGAGAAAATGGCCGACAGCTGCGCCCAGCCCACGGACGATTATCTGCTGCAGCTGCTGGCGAAAATAGACCTGAGCGACGCGCAAAGTCTGTTTGATATGGGCTGCGGGCCGGGAACCGTCGCCCTGGCGCTGGCGGACAAACTCGCTGCGGTGCACGGCGTTGATTACAGCCAGGGCATGCTGGAGGTCGCCGAAAAGCGCGCGGCGCAAATGCGCATCGCCAACGCCAGCTGGCATCTCCGGGCGTGGGAGGAGTCGTGGCACGATATTCCGCGCTGCGATATTGCCGTGGCCTCGCGGTCAACGCTGGTCGGCAACATGCGCCAGGCGATGGATAAGCTCAACCGCCAGGCGCGGCTGCGCGTCTATACCACCCACCTCGTCCAGCCGACGTTTATGCCGCCGGCCATCCAGCGCGCGCTGGGGCGCGAAGTGGTCGAACTGCCGAACTACATCTACGCGCTGAACGTGCTGTATCAAATGGGCATTCACGCGCGGGTCGATTTTATCCGCGGCCCCAGCTGCCAGCGGGATAACGCCACCTTTGAGCGTTTTGCAGAGAACGTTAAATGGACCCTTGGCGTCCTCAGCGAGGAGGAGCGCACGCGACTGCGCCACTGGTACCAGCGGCAGGATCCGCAGGCCATCGCGCCGCCCGGCCGCGACTGGGCGCTGATCTCCTGGGAGTGCGGGGAAAACGTATGATTTATATCCCCCAGGCGCTCACCGACGCGTGGCTGATGGAAGATATTCAGGGCGGCGACCTGACCACCCGGGCGCTGGCCATCGGCGCCCGCCCCGGCGTCATGACCTTCAGCCACCGTCAGGGCGTCTGCGTCAGCGGCATCTCCCCGGCGGGACAGATGCTGCGCAGCCTGGGATTGACCGTCACCGCGCTGACGGAGGACGGCGCGCACGCGGCGCCGGGCGAACCGCTGCTGCGCGCGGCCGGCAGCGCGGAGGCGCTGCACCAGGGCTGGAAAGCGGCGCAGAACGTGCTGGAGTGGAGCTGCGGCGTATCGGCCTACGTCGCGGAAATGCTGACGCTGCTGCGCGCCCGTCTCCCGGACGCCCATATCGCCTGTACCCGCAAAGCGATTCCCGGCACCCGGCTGCTCGGTACCCAGGCCATCGTCGCCGCCGGCGGGCTGATCCACCGGGCCGGCGGCGCGCCGTTCAGCTCTTGCGCCAGTCAGCGCCGGAGAAAAAAGTTGCCGTTGAGGCCGACACGCTCGAAGAAGCGCTGGCCTCGTTGCAGGCGGAACCCGACATCCTGCAGCTGGATAAATTTACCCCGCCGCAGGCGCGCCAGGTTGCCGATCTGGCGCAGCGCATTGCCCCGCGCTGCACGCTGGCGCTGACGGGCGGAATTACCTTAACCACCCTCACCAACTACCTCGATTGTGGGATTGAACTGTTTATTACTTCGGCGCCGTGGTATGCGCCGCCGGCGGATATTCAGGTGCGCCTGGCGCCGGACGGTTCAAAATAAACAACGCAAACAGGAACAATAAAAATGAGAATCAGGAAACGTCATCTTTGCACCTTAATTAGCCTTAGCTTAGGTCAGGCCGCCTGGGCGGACCCGGCGGAGGAGTCCATGACCGTCTGGTCAAGCCCCGTTCCCGCCGCAGCTACCAATATCCTCGGACAGGAGACGATCAAGAGTCTGGATAAGCAGGACGTGGCGCACGCGCTATCGGCGGTGCCCGGCGTGGCGTTACAAAAATCAGGCAGCCGCAACGAGCTGCAGGTAAAAGTCCGCGGCTTTGATGGCCGCCAGGTCCCGGTTTTTTTTGACGGCGTGCCGATCTACGTCCCCTACGACGGCAACCTCGACCTGGGACGGTTTCTCACTTCCGATATCGCCTCGGTGGAGGTCTCAAAAGGCTACTCTTCCCTGCTGCAGGGCCCCAACCAAATGGGCGGAGCGATCAACATCACCACCCCGCGCCCCGATAAGCCGCTGGAAGCCAGCATCGGCTATCGTCAGGGCTGGAGTCGCAGCGAAACTAACGCCTATGACACCCATGCCTCCCTTGGGGCCAGCGGCGATCTGGGCTATATCCAGCTCAGCGGCAGCCGCCTGAAGCGGGATTTCCTCGGTCTGCCTCACGGCACGAATAACCCCATCGCCGGGGAAGACGGCAAGCTGGCGAACTCGGCAAGCGATGATAAGCGCGGCATTATTAAGCTCGGCTTCACGCCGCGCGCTAACGACGAGTACGCGCTGACCTATATCAAGCAGGATGGCGAGAAGCAGAACCCGCCTTACGCCGGCACCAGCAGCCAGAAATCCCGCTACTGGCAGTGGCCGGAGTACGATAAGGAGAGCTATTACTACCAGGGCACGACGCACCTCGGCGACAGCTTCACCCTGAAAAGCCGCCTCTATCACGACACCTTCAAAAATACCCTGCTGATGTATAACTCGCTGGCGGACCTGCATAATAAAAACGGCAGCTACAGCCACTATAGCGACTACAGCACCGGCGCGGGGCTGCAGCTCGCCGCCGACGTTCGCCAGAACGACCAGCTCTCCTTTGCCGTCAACTGGAAAGATGATGTCCATCGGGAGAAGAGCGCCGTCAACGGTCCCTACGATCGCTATAAGGATCGCACCTGGTCCGTCGCCAGCGAATACCAGTGGGCGGCGGCGGAGAATCTCGACCTCGTCGCCGGGATGAGCTATGACTGGCGCAACAGCCTTCAGGGAATGAAGCACGAAAAGAACGGCAGCGTGACCCATTACGACGACAACCGGCAGAGCGCGTTTAACTGGGAAACGATGGCCCGCTACCGCTTTAGTAACGAAGATACTCTGTCGCTCTCCTGGTCCGATCGCACCCGCTTCCCGACGCTCAAAGAGCGCTATACCACCTCGAAGCCGGCGAAAGACCAGATTGCGCTGGTCAATCCGCAGCTCAGGCCCGAGCGCGCCCGCGGCGTCGATCTGACCTGGAATGGGCGCCTCAACGACCGCTGGGCCTACGAGATAAGCACCTACTATAACCGGGTCAGCGACGCCATTCTGGCGATCAATATTGATGCCGATACGGTGCAGAACCAAAACAGCGGCCGGGTTGACTATACCGGCCTCGATTTGGGGATCAAAGGCTCGCCGTTCGACCAGCTCGACGTCGGGCTGAGCTACGGTCTGATTCATGCCGATGCCAAACGCGAAGAGGCCGGCAAGGTCACCGACCTGCCGGTGCAAACGCTGACCGCCTGGCTAACGCTCAAACCCGTCGAGCCGCTGCAAATCACGCTCTCTGAAGAGACGCGATCCTCCAGCTACAGCAACAGCGACGGATCGCAAAAAGCGCCGGGATTCGCCATCACCCATCTGCGGGCGGATTACGCCATCGGCCACGGTTTTAGCGTCAACGCCTCGGTGAATAACCTCTTCGATACCCGCTACTACTACGGCGAAGGATTCATTGAGGAGGGGCGTAACTTCTGGGCCGGCGTGGAATATAAATTCTGAGACCTTCTCCGCCGCGGCGGAGAACAAGGAGAACATCATGATTGCAGATTTTCCGGTAATGCTGCGCAGCATTCTCGGCAACCGGCGCCAGGCGGACGGTTCCCTGTGTAAAACGGCGCTTAGCGGACGCGTCTTTCTCAACACCCACGGACTACAGGCAGAGAACGGCGTTGAGGAGCATTTTGCCGATCCCGACTGCGCCCTGATGCACTACGCCCGGGAGCATTACGACTACTGGCGCGAGCGCTACCCGGCGCTGGCTGGGCAGCAACTGCATACCGGCCTGTTCGGTGAGAACTTTTCCACCCGCGGGATGACGGAAGCCAGCGTCTGCCCGGGGGATGTTTTCCGCCTCGGCAGCGCTGAAATCCAGATCTCCTGGGGACGCGTGGCCTGTCAGACGATGGCCGAGCGGCTGCGGGATCCTCACGCCCCGGAGCTGATGCATCAACAGTCGCGCAACGGCTGGTTTTACCGGGTACTTACCCCCGGCGAGACCGGCTGCGGCGACGGCTTTGTGCTGCTCGACCGGCCGGCGGAGGGCTGGCCGCTTAGCCGGGTGCAGGCCATCGTCTTTAGCGACGGCGGTACGTCTGAAGAGCTGCTGGCGCTCTCGGCCATGCCGTTCCTTGCCGATGGCTGGAGAGCACTGGCTCTGCTACGTCTGCAAAGCCGCTCTTAGCCCCCCAGTTCCTTAGCGCCGACCTTGCGGAGGAGACGGTCGTCGTTACCGCCCAGCCCGTCGACTCTGCCAGCGCGCCAACCGTGGGCTATCAAGCCAGGACCTCCGTCGGGGCCAGCAAAACCGACCTACCGCTGGTGACGACCGGCCAGCCGGTGTCGGTCATTACCCGGCAGCAAATGGCCGACCAGGGGGCGAATACGATTAGCCAGGCGCTGCAGTACACGCCCGGCGTCTACTCAAGCTTTGCCGGCGATGATTACATCGCGTCCAGCGCTTTCTGCAGCTTCCAGATATAGCGCGGCGCCTGCGGGGCCGGATGCTTTTTCGCGACGTGCTCGAAGAAGTCGTCGGCATCCATATCATTGATCTCGTCAATCGCGTCCTGGCGGTTCGATGAGAAGGTGCGCAGCAGCGCGCCGGCGCCGTTGGCGTAGGAGACCACCACCGCGTAGCGCATCACCTGCGGGTCCTTAATCCCGGCCAGCGGGCCGTTCTCAAGAATGCTCAGGTAGGCCGCGCCCATCGAAATATTGCGCTCCGGGTTTTTCAGACTCGCTAACCGAGGGCTCGCCGCGCCAGCCCATGCGCTGATAGACATCGCGCCCGGAGGTCGAGGGCTTCAGCCTGCATCAGGCCGACCGCGCCGGATTTACTCACCACCGTCGGATTCCCGCCGGACTCAATGGCGATAATCGCCGTCACCAGCTGCGGGTCAACGCCCCACGCCGCGCCGGCTTTTTCACTGATCGGCATCCACTGCATCGCCCGTTTCACCGGAACCTCGGCGTTCCACGGCGGATTGCGGTAATCATGTTTTGAGCTACAGCCGGCCAGGAACACAAATAAAAAAACGCACCATCTCAATTTCACACATCTATCCTTATTGGCTGAAGTTTGCCGCCTGGAGATGACAATAATCGCTCCAGGCGGCATGATAACCCTTTCATTCTTAGCAAGGAATTGTCATGTCTCAGTTTTATCTGGTGGCCCCCTCAGGCTACTGCACCAACCAGCAGGCGGCGGCCCGCGGCGTTAGCCGTCTGCAGGAAGCCGGACACCAGGTGATGCACCAGCAGGTCATTGCCCGCCGACAGCAGCGCTTTGCCGGGACTGAGCAAGAACGCCTGAGCGATATCAACCAGCTCGCCACCCTCGACGGCAGCAACCGCATCGTGATGCCGGTGCGCGGCGGCTACGGCGCCAGCCGCCTGCTGCCGCACATCGACTGGCAGGGCTTAACCGCGCGCCAGCGGCACGACCCGCTGCTGATCTGCGGCCACAGCGATTTCACGGCGATCCAGCTGGGTCTGCTGGCAAAGGGTAGCATAATCACCTTCAGCGGGCCGATGCTGGCCGGTAACTTTGGTGCAGAAACGCTGGACCCGTTCACGGAATTTCACTTCTGGCAGGCGCTGAGCAGCCCGGAGTTTACCCTTGAATGGGACGGCGACGGTGCGGAGTGCCGCGCGCAGGGCACGCTGTGGGGCGGCAACCTGGCGATGCTCACCTCGCTTATCGGCACGCCGTGGCTGCCGCAGATTACCGACGGCATTCTGGTGCTGGAAGATATCAACGAGCATCCGTTCCGCGTTGAGCGCATGCTGCTGCAGCTGCTGCATAGCGGCATTCTTGCGCGCCAGCGGGCGATTATCCTCGGCAGCTTCAGCGGAGCTGCGCCCAACGATTACGACGCCGGATACGATTTAGCGACGGTCTACGCATACCTGCGCGCCCAGCTCGCAATACCGCTGATCGACGGCCTGGATTTCGGCCACGAGCAGCGTACCGTCACTCTGCCGCTTGGCGCGCGGGCGCTGCTGGTGAACAATGCGGCCACAACCACCCTAACGCTGAGCGGCCATCCGGTGCTGACGGAATAAAATTTTCCGTGACACATTTCCGGATCTCCCGCAGATGGTTAATATGATGTGAATTTATCAAAATCTTCATACGCGTAAGGAGTGCATGAACATTGGATGCCGGTGCGGTTATTAGTCTGTTTATTCTGGGTTCTGTATTAGTAACCTGTAGCATTTTATTGAGTTCCTTTTCCTCACGTCTCGGCATTCCGATCCTGGTCATCTTCCTGGCTATCGGCATGCTGGCGGGCGTAGACGGTATCGGCGGCATCCCTTTTGACAACTACCCTTTCGCCTATATGGTGAGTAACCTGGCGCTGGCGGTGATCCTGCTGGACGGCGGGATGCGCACCCAGGCCAGCTCCTTTCGCGTGGCGCTATGGCCGGCGCTTTCGCTGGCCACCGTCGGGGTGCTGATCACCTCCTGCCTCACCGGGCTGATGGCGGCGTGGCTGTTTCACCTCAACCTGATTGAAGGGATGCTGATCGGCGCGATTGTCGGCTCAACCGACGCCGCGGCGGTTTTCTCCCTGCTCGGCGGCAAGGGCCTCAACGAGCGCGTCGGCTCGACGCTGGAGATCGAATCCGGCAGCAACGATCCGATGGCGGTGTTCCTGACCATCACCCTTATCGAGATGATTCAGCAGCACGAATCCGGCCTGAGCTGGATTTTTGCGGTCCACATCGTGCAGCAGTTTGGCCTGGGGATCGCCATCGGCCTCGGCGGCGGCTATCTGCTCCTGCAGATGATAAACCGCATCGTGCTGCCGGCCGGCCTCTATCCGCTGCTGGCGCTGAGCGGCGGCATTATGATTTTCGCCGTCACCACCTCGCTGGACGGCAGCGGTATTCTGGCGGTCTACCTGTGCGGCTTCCTGCTCGGCAACCGACCAATCCGCAACCGTCACGGCATTCTGCAAAACTTCGACGGCCTGGCGTGGCTGGCGCAAATCGCCATGTTCCTGGTGCTCGGCCTGCTGGTGACGCCATCGGATCTGTGGGCGATCGCCATCCCGGCGCTGCTGCTCTCAATGTGGATGATTTTTGTGGCCCGCCCGCTGTCGGTGTTCGCCGGCCTGCTGCCGTTTCGCGGGTTTAACCTGCGCGAGCGGATCTTCATCAGCTGGGTGGGGCTACGCGGCGCGGTGCCGATTATTCTCGCCGTATTCCCGATGATGGCCGGCCTTGAGAACGCGCGGCTGTTTTTCAACGTCGCCTTCTTCGTGGTGCTGGTCTCGCTGCTGCTGCAGGGCACCTCCCTGTCGTGGGCGGCGAAAAAAGCCAAAGTGGTGGTCCCGCCGGTGGGCTGGCCCATCTCACGAGTCGGGCTGGATATTCATCCGGAGAATCCGTGGGAGCAGTTCGTCTATCAGCTGAGCGCGGACAAATGGTGCGTCGGCGCGGCGCTGCGCGATCTGCATATGCCGCCGGAAACGCGTATCGCCGCCCTGTTTCGCGATAACGCGCTGCTGCATCCCACCGGCAGCACCCGCCTGCTGGAGGGCGATATTCTGTGCGTTATCGGCCGCGAGCGCGACCTGCCCGCGCTGGGCAAGATGTTCAGCCAGTCGCCGCCGGTGGCGCTCGATCAGCGCTTCTTCGGCGACTTTATTCTTGACGCCAGTGCTAAGTTTGCCGACGTCGCGCAAATTTACGGCCTCGACGGCGGGGAAGAGTATCGCGATCGTCAGCAGTCGCTGGGCGACGTGGTGCAGCACCAGCTCGGGGCAGCGCCGGTAGTGGGCGACCACGTCGAGTTTGCCGGTATGATATGGACTGTTGCGGAAAAAGAAGAGGACCACGTTCTGAAGGTCGGGGTGCGCGTGGCGGAAGATGAGGCGGAATAATCCGCCTCAGGTAAAGTTACACCGTCACTACAGGCACGCGCGGCGCCAGGGCGCACATCAGCTCATAGCCGACGGTGCCGCTGGCGGCGGCAACGTCGTCGATTTTCACCTCTTTGCCCCACAGTTCGACCGGCGCGCCGATCCCGGCCTGCGGGCAAGGCGTTAAGTCTACCGCCAGCATATCCATTGAGACGCGGCCCACCAGCGTGGTGCGCACGCCGTCAACCAGCACCGGCGTACCCGCCGGCGCAATGCGCGGATAGCCGTCGGCGTAGCCGCAGGCCACGATACCAATCCGCTGCTCTTCTGACGCCCGATAGAGGCCGCCGTAGCCCACCGCCTCGCCCGGCTTCAGGTTCTGTACGGCGATAATCTCGCTGCTGAGGGTCATCACCGGCTTGAGGCCGCTGTTGGCAACGTCCTGCCACTGGCCGGACGGCGAGGCGCCGTACAGCACGATCCCCGGCCTGACCCAGTCAAAATGCGCTTCCGGATGCCACAGCGTCGCCGCCGAGTTCGCCAGCGAGCGCGAGCACGCCAGCCCTTCCGCCGCCTGCTCGATGCGGCGCATCGGCTCAACGATCCCCTGCGGGTTTTCCGCGTCGGCAAAGTGCGACATCAGCGTCATCTCGCTGACGTTGCCCAGCGTCCGCAGCTGCTGCCAGACGGTATGGATACGTTCCGGCATAAAGCCCAGCCGGTTCATTCCGCTGTTGACCTTAACGTAGATATCCAGCGGCGCGTGCAGCTTCGCCTGCTGTAGCGCCTTAATTTGCCAGTTGCTGTGCACGCTGGTGGTCAGGCGATACTTATCAAATAGCGCCAGCTCGTCGGCGTGGAAAAAGCCCTCGAGCAGCAGAATCGGCCCTTTCCAGCCCTGCTCGCGCAGCAGGATCGCCTCTTCAAGATTGAGCAGCGCAAAGCCATCTGCGCCGCTCAGCGCGCTCCAGACCCGCGCCAGGCCGTGACCGTAGGCGTTGGCTTTCACCACCGCCCACAGCCGCGAGCCCGGAGCCGCGCGCCGGACAATCTGTAAATTCTGTCGCAGGGCCGACAAATCGATGCTGGCCAGTACCGGACGGGACATGAAGACTCCTTAGTTGTGAACGCCGTGCAGGTGCTGAGCACGCGCCGGAGTAAAGCCCGGGCTATAGCGGGCGACGGCAAGATCGTCGTACGGAATAGCCGGAGTGCGACCCGAAATTAAATCGCTCAAAAGCTGTCCCGAGCCGCATGCCATGGTCCAGCCGAGGGTGCCGTGCCCGGTATTCAGCCACAGGTTTTTATACGGCGTGCGGCCGACAACCGGCGTGCCGTCCGGGGTCATCGGACGTAGGCCGGTCCAGAAGGTGGCCTGCTCGACGTGACCGCCGCGCGGGAACAGATCGCGCACCACCATCTCCAGCGTTTCGCGACGCGGCTGCAGCAGCTCTTTGTTAAAGCCGACGATCTCCGCCATCCCGCCGACGCGGATCCGCTGGTCAAAGCGGGTAATCGCAATTTTGTATGTCTCATCAAGAATAGTCGATACCGGCGCCCCGTCCTCCTCGGCGATCGGGATCGTCAGCGAGTAGCCCTTCAGCGGGTAGACCGGAATGTCCACCAGCCCCTTTAGCATCGCCGTCGAGTAGGAGCCGAAGGCCATGACGTAGGCGTCGCCTTTGACAATTTCATCGCCGCATTTCACGCCGGCGATCTGCTCGCCTTCGTACAGCAGGGCGTCAACCGAGGTATTAAAGCGGAAGGTGACGCCCGCCTGCTCCGCCATCGCCGCCAGGCGTGTGGTAAACAGCTGGCAGTCGCCGGTTTCATCGTTCGGCAAACGCAGACCGCCGGTCAGCTTGTGGCTCACCTCGGCTAATGCCGGTTCGACTTCCAGCAGACGTTTCGCCTCCAGCAGACTGATAGGGCACGCCGGCATCCTGCAGCACGGCGATGTCGCGGGTGGCGTTCTCATACTGTTTTTCGGTACGGAAGAGCTGCAGCGTCCCGCCCTGGCGTCCTTCATACTGGATTCCGGTGCTTTCGCGCAGCGCCTTCAGGCAGTCGCGGCTGTACTCCGCCAGGCGCACCATGCGGCCTTTGTTTTCCATATAGTGGCGGGTGTCGCAGTTGCGCAGCATCTGCCACATCCATTTGAGCTGGAACTGCGTGCCGTCAAGACCGATCGCCAGCGGCGCGTGGCGCTGGAACATCCACTTGATGGCCTTCAGCGGCACGCCGGGCGCGGCCCAGGGGGCGGCATAGCCCGGAGAAATCTGTCCGGCGTTGGCGGCGCTGGTCTCTTCCGCCGGCCCCGGCTGACGATCGATAACCGTGACCTGATGTCCCGCCTGACTCAAATACCACGCACTAGCTACCCCAACCACCCCACTTCCCAGTATGACGACTCGCATAGCGACTCCGTAATAGTTAAAGAACAATCATCTGATTACAAATTGATAACTCAGTTGAAAATATTATTCAACATACGCTTTATTTATGGTGACTTATCTCACAGCAAACCGCACCAGCACTGACCCGGAAGATTTATTATCTCCTGCTGCGTTTCATTTTTCCTCAGAATAAAACTCTGTCATTAAGGCTAAATCAGGCCTTTAAGATTGCTAAATCGCGAAGAAAAGAAATTGTCCGCAGGCGCAGTTTGCGAGGTCCTGTTCTATGCTTATTGGGAGGCTCTCCGTATAGAGAGAGTCACCGACAATGAGGGCGCGCTAATGGCTACGATTGATTCCATGAACAGGGACACGACTCGTTTAAGCGATGGACCCGACTGGACTTTTGAACTGCTGGAAACCTACCTCGCCGAGGTTGACCGGGTGGCGAAGCTGTATCGTCTCGACACCTATCCGCATCAGATCGAAGTCATTACTTCCGAGCAGATGATGGATGCCTACTCCAGCGTCGGTATGCCTATCAACTACCCGCACTGGTCGTTTGGTAAGAAATTTATCGAGACCGAACAGGCGTATAAGCACGGCCAGCAGGGACTGGCCTACGAAATTGTTATCAACTCCAACCCCTGCATCGCCTATCTGATGGAGGAGAATACCATTACCATGCAGGCGCTGGTGATGGCCCACGCCTGCTACGGGCACAACTCCTTTTTCAAGAATAACTACCTGTTCCGCAGCTGGACCGATGCCAGCCTCGATTATCGACTACCTGATCTTCGCGCGTAAATACATCACCGAGTGCGAGGAGCGTTACGGCGTTGATGAGGTGGAGAAACTGCTCGACTCCTGTCACGCGCTGATGAATTACGGCGTCGACCGCTATAAACGTCCGCAGAAAATCTCGCTGCAGGAGGAGAAGGCGCGGCAGAAAAGCCGGGAGGAGTATCTGCAAAGCCAGGTGAATATGCTGTGGCGCACCCTGCCTAAGCGAGAAGAGGAGAAAGCGATCGAAACCGCGCGCCGCTATCCTTCTGAGCCGCAGGAGAACCTGCTCTACTTTATGGAGAAGAATGCCCCGCTGCTGGAGCCATGGCAGCGTGAAATCCTGCGCATCGTGCGTAAGGTGAGCCAGTATTTCTATCCGCAGAAGCAGACTCAGGTGATGAACGAGGGCTGGGCGACGTTCTGGCATTATACGATCCTCAACCACCTGTACGATGAAGGGAAAGTGACGGAACGCTTTATGCTGGAGTTTCTGCACAGCCACACCAACGTAATCTACCAGCCGCCCTACAACAGCCAGTGGTACAACGGGATCAACCCCTACGCGCTGGGCTTTGCCATGTTCCAGGATATTAAGCGTATTTGTCAGTCGCCGACCGAAGAGGACAAATACTGGTTCCCGGACATCGCCGGCTCTGACTGGCTGGAGACGCTGCATTTTGCCATGCGCGACTTCAAGGATGAGAGCTTTATCAGCCAGTTCCTGTCACCGAAGATTATGCGTGATTTCCGCTTCTTTACGGTGCTTGATGACGACCATCATAACTACCTGGAGATTTCCGCTATCCATAACGAAGAGGGTTACCGGGAGATTCGCGCCAGGCTTTCCGCCCAGTACAACCTGAGCAACCTGGAGCCGAATATTCAGGTGTGGAACGTCGACCTGCGCGGCGATCGTTCGCTGACGCTGCGCTACGTGCCGCATAACCGAGTGCCGCTGGATAAGGGGCGTCGCGAGGTGCTTAAGCACGTGCATCGCCTGTGGGGCTTCGACATCCTGCTGGAGCAGCAAAATGCCGATGGCAGTATTGAGCCTGCTGGAGCGCAGCCCGCCGCGGCAAAACGCGCTGTAAATCGCGCGACGGTCAAGCGTACAAAGCAAAACGCCCGGCACGATAGCCGGGCTTTTTTTATCTTAGCGCGGGACTTAGCGCATACCGATGACTAAATCACCCGGCAGGGTTTTCTGCATACGATGCCAGATTTCACCGCTCTCATGCCCGTAGCGGCGGACGATCTCATAAACCTGCTCGTGCTGCCCCTCTTCACAGACTTTAGCCAGCTGGTGATAGAAGCCCAGCGCCAGGCTGCGCGCTTCCGGATTGGCAAAATAGTGGCGGCCAATGCGGGTATAGAGGCCCTTCATGCCGTTGAGGATCAGACCGTAGATCGGGTTGCCGGAGGCAAACGCCAGGCCGCGGAAAATACCGTAGTCGAGATCGGCGAACGCATCGGCGTGATCTTCCACCTCGCGCGCCGCGGCGAGAACCTGCAGGGCGTTTTCAGGGTGCTGGCGGAAGGCCGTGCGGATAAAGATGGTGGAGATATTGGTGCGCACCGACAGCAGGTTATCGATCAGCTGCGGGACGCTGTCGTGATCGAGGCGCGCCAGCGTTTCGAGAATATTCAGACCCGACGTTTCCCAGAAGTTGTTCACCTTCGTCGGTTTGCCGTGCTGTATGGTTAACCAGCCGTCACGGGCCAAACGCTGCAGAACTTCGCGTAAGGTCGTACGGGTCACACCAATAAGTTCAGAAAGCTCACGTTCGGCGGGGAGAATAGTGCCTGGGGGAAAGCGGTTATTCCATATACTTTCAATAATGTACTCTTCCGCGAAACCCGCAGGGCTCTGCGCCTTAATGACCATAGTAAGATTTCCATTACACAGCGTTGCAAATTCCACTCATCATACCAGAGCCGCTATAGGGCAGATAGCGCCAGGAGGCAATTAAAAGGGGATCGCCGTTTCATTTTACGATTTTACTCGTCGCGTTTGGCGGCGACCGGACGCGATTTCGGCATATCCGCAACCGGCCGGCGGATGTGCAATATTTTTACGTAATATTTTCAGACTAGCTGCTGGCGTCAGTTCGGTTTTCGTTTACACTGCCATGATTTAGCATATTTCAGGGAAAAGACTATGTTGCGATATTTAAACCAGTGCTCGAGAGGACGCGGAGCCTGGCTCCTGATGGCGTTCACCGCTTTCGCTCTTGAGCTGGTTGCGCTGTGGTTCCAGCACGTTATGCTGCTGCAGCCTTGCGTCATGTGTATTTACGAACGCTGTGCGCTCCTGGGCATTATGGGAGCCGGTATCGTCGGCGCCATCGCCCCGAAAACGCCGCTGCGCTACGTGGCGCTGGTTATCTGGCTCTACAGCGCGCTGCGGGGCCTGCAGTCTGGCGTGGGAACATACCATGATTCAGCTTCACCCTTCTCCGTTCCAGACCTGCGATTTTGCCGCCCGCTTCCCAACGTGGCTGCCGCTGGATAAGTGGCTGCCGCAGATGTTCGTGGCCAGCGGCGACTGTTCCGTGCGCCAGTGGGAGTTCCTGACGCTGGAGATGCCGCAGTGGCTGGTGGGGATCTTTGCCGCCTACCTGATTGTGGCGCTGCTGGTTGTCATTGCTCAGCCGTTCAAACCGAAAAAGCGCGATCTGTTCGGCCGCTAATCCCGTCGCGCTAATGCCGCGCCGCCGAAAGTAAAACCTGTCAGAGATAGCGCTGGCAGGTTTTTTTTGCTCTATTCCCTGCTGCTCTCCACGTTGCCGGAACGTCCGACGATGAAAAGGCTCGCTGAACGGAACTGATCCGCTCGGCAACATAGCGCCTGTGGCGAGTTTTCTCTCTGGCGCGAGTTGACGTCAGACGCCATAAGTTGCATATTAAATACATCTTATTTGCATCCGCTAAGGAGTCTCACGATGTCCCACCTGCGTATTCCGGCTAACTGGAAAGTTAAGCGATCCACGCCCTTCTTTACCAAAGAGAACGTGCCCGCCGCCCTGCTCACCCACCACAACACCGCTGCCGCCGTTTTCGGCCAGCTGTGCGTGATGGAAGGTACCGTGACTTATTACGGCTTTGCCGACGAGCAGGCGACGGAGCCAGAGGTCAAAGTGGTGATCAACGCCGGGCAGTTTGCAACCAGCCCGCCTCAGTACTGGCATCGCATCGAATTGAGCGACGATGCCCAGTTCAATATCAACTTCTGGGTTGAGGATGACGCCGACGGCGAAAACGGGCTGTTCCACAGCAAAAAGTCGTAACCCCGCCTGCCGATGGCCGATAACAGAAAACCCGCCGGTGGCGGGTTTTCTGTTTTAAAGATTGTGCTTAGCGCCACGGGCCGCGAACGCTACTGCGCCCAGTCAGGTTTATTTAAAACAGGCGGCAGTATTGTTTGGTTCTGGGTTTTTATCTGGAGCAGCTAGGTATATTTGAATAAGTTACCGCAGACGATTTCACCTCTTGTGTTTTAATGTGGGCCGTCTGCGGTGCTTTTATGCCCCACCCATGCCCCACGATCAGCACGATCAAATAGGGCAGTCATCCCGACGCAGATCGTTAACCGAAAACGTGACTACGCCGTAAACACCCTCACCCTCTATCGCCTCACCGTCTCTGGTGATGAACGATTGCCCCTGCAGCCGTCCAAAGTCCATCATTCCGTCGTAACGAATGAGAAGGAAATCGCCCTGCTGTGGTGTCAGCGACATATCCAGAACCGCATAACCTGCATCGGTTTTGATAACTCGCGAGTTGCCATCCATGCATGAGCGAATTGATTGATAAGCGTTTTTATGTTAAAAGCTAGACATTATCATAGTGGAGGATTGGGCATGAAAGACTACTTATATTTAAAAGTAAAATCATTGGCTAAGCATTTCTCGTTGGAGGGGATCTTTTTGGTTGTATCTATATTGGTTATCCTGATGATGTTCTCACTCAGGATAACCGAAGGAAGGATTATGTGATCGTTAGTAAACCATCCATCTCCCATTGATTACACTTGCACTTATCTCTTTTCCAGTCGTTTTAGATATGTCAACTTCAGGTGAAGGTGATATATCTATTTTGTGCCCTGAGAAGTTCACTATCTGAATAGTCAGCCCATCAACTTCATTTTTTGGTGACGGTAGTTGCAATCTTACATCTGATTTAGAATTTATGATAAACCTAGAGTAATTACTATCTAATTGAGATGACTCGGTTAAAACCTTAGTCTTATATGAAATTTTCTCGAATTGGCCACTTGGCGATATTTTAGCCAAAACTTTTCCATTTGAGATCCATTTCACCGAGCTATCTTTATTTTTACCATTAAAAACCATACCATTTACTGCAGATGAATTCTCTGAATACCCAGTCTGTGTAGTTTTATTGGCACTCCCATCTACGCTGCTGAAATTTGCATCTTTAGAGCCACGAGCCATGAACCCTACTGACCATTGCTGTTTGTTGCCTGACGTAGCCGATCTGGAAAGAAAGGATATAGTACCGCCATATTTTGATTGAGGCAGAACAATGTTATCAATGCCATATACTGATGATGGATTTTCAACCTTATTGTTTATTACTCCATTCTCCTGAACTACCGCTTTAGAGGCTCTGCCATTAGCTGAAAGTGACACATTAAAGTTAGTAGTCCATACCTTTGTTGTAGGGTTTATTATTATTCCATCAGTACCAGGGGGTACGCCAATTTTCCCTGTAGAAAGGCTTACCCATCCATTTGTTATTATTTTACCTGGAGAGACCTTAACAACAACTGCAGACCATCTATCTTTGTGCATGGTGTCAATTATCATCCCTGGCTTAATTTTTTGTGTATCTAAACTATCAGATTCAAATGATGTGGGGGTATACTTACCGCTACTTACTCGCTCCCATGGTTTGAATGGGCTGGATGCATTACCAACATACAAGCCGACAGAATCACGGTCTTTGTAGCTAGCCAGCGCTTTCATAAAATTTAGGCCAATTATAGGAAAAGTAAATGGTGTCATCGTATTGGCTGTTATGGCCGCTGCTGCAGCGTTAGCCCTCAAACCGAAAGTATCACGGGAAACATACACACCAGTCATGTAGGAACTCTTGAGCTCATCATCTACAGGTAGCTTACCCATAATGCTTGGAGTGACACTTTGCGCACTGGAAGGTGTTGATATGAAATATAGTCCTAATAAACAAAAAGTTACTATCTTAAGACGCCACATGATAACCCCCATTAACATTTTTCGAATCAGAAATTCATAACAACTATAGCGATTAAAAAAGATAAATTTAATCGTAATTGTAAGTCATTGACACAGGACATTTCTTATAACACCATTAGAGCAATAAATCACACTATTCAAATGCGATAAGAAACTGGAAATATCTATGCAGAACAATGCATTAGTACGTAAATCACTGGATATCGTGAGGCCTGTTGAGATTAGCAGGTTTGGCAGGATTGAACACTTTATGTTCATGCTGACCATTTTTTTATACCCAATTTCCCTTGTTAGTCATGTATTGTATCTTATCCCCTTGCTTTTTCTTCTTTTTCTGTCGATAACGAACCTTAGAAAAAGCATGAGCATTACTGATTTTGCCGCTATGACCTTTGGATTTGCTGCGGCAATCATACCATTTTTGGTTGAATTTTCTGCCGTTACCCCGAGCCATGAATTAACGTCAAAATTAATTGTTAATGTTATAGCTATATGCATCATGGCAGGAAATGAAAGGTTTGTTTTTACTCATAAAACCCTTAGGCATCTTTCATACATTTGCATCGCATGGATAGCCATTGTGATGCTAATTTACGTAAAAAGTGGTATCACCAGCGTCTCAGCTGTTTGGGCGCAGTTAAACCAAAATTCTGAAGTTAATAGTTCGAGCTTATATGGAATTGCTGAGCCACTTAGAGATGTGTTTTTAACAAAAAACATTTCAGCAATGTTTGTTGTTTCTGTTTTCTCCCTTTATCTATATGTAGCAAGAAATCTAGGTAAGAAGGTTTCGGTATTTGCTTTCATGATATTTTTCATCGCAGCCCTGGTTTTCCTGTCCAGGCAGGCAATATTGGGAATGATAGTTATTTATGGGTTTTATAGATTTATTATTGCCGGGCACCTTAACAAAATAGTTATAATTGCGATGCTAGGTATTGCGGCAACTGTATTTTTCACACACTTTTTTGACTTAAATAATAGCAATGATGGTGCTAGCCAGAGGCTTCTTTTGTGGAAGTACTTTTTTTCTCATTATCAAGATTTTTTTCTCTTAGGGAATGGTGTTGTTAAGCTAAATGGAATTCTTAACTCAACGTACGGGATAGATAATTTCCATATGTTTTTTATGAATCAAATAGGAGCATATGGTTTCATACATTTCATTCTTTTCTCTCTTTTTTTAATAATGATATACATAAGAAAAGGCCCACAAAAAGGACGAATCCTGCTCGTTGCCGGTTATTTGCTTAATGTTTGTTTTCAAACATATGGGTATGAGTACGGAAATCTATTCCTCTTCTTGGCGATTTTCGCACCAGTGTTAAACGCTGACATTTCAAAACCAAAAATACCAAAATTTAAATTTAGATGATGGGATAAGGCCGCCTGTGCGGCCTGACTCTATCACCGCAGTTGATATGAGTCGAGTGATTATTTGGCGATAGGCGCATCCCGCCGGCCGGTTTCAACTTGACGATTGACAGCCCATCTCTTATACCTTAGTGCCTTTTCAGCCACTTTAAAGATATCGTCGCCAGGGAGTCCAAGCTCTGAATCTTGAGCAGCAGGCGAGATGATTTCAACGGCAGCGATATACTTTCGAGACGCCAACCCAAGTTGATAGAGGCTGTCTATTTCCTCATGAGGCCGGATTCGGGCAGCTATGCTACTCGCGATAGAAGCCGCATGTGCGCCAGCTTTTAATCCCAGACTATCTTTTAACTCCGCGAAAATTATATCGCGTAACTCAAACTCTATACCATATAGTGACTGTTGATTAACCTGTTTCATGTATACCTCTCTTTATTAAATTTGATTTTCAGCTGCAACATCGGACTTATATTCGCTCTGTCCTTCACTGCTTTTCTCTTCTTCCTGCTGAATAATTTTATCCAGCTCAAATTGTGCGTTACTCAGCAACTGGTTGTTTGTTTCTCTATCCCGCATCATGATTTCATAATTCGCTCTCAGCAGCTGCTCGCGGGCGGAATACAGTTCAATTTCAAGCTCCAGTTCACGTTTGGTCTTCATGATGGGTTTCCTGAATAGATTTTGGTTAAATATTCCCTGGCTTCTGATTCCAGAGCAGCGGGGTCCGTGCAGTTGAAATTATCCGTCCTGCTGAATGAAATATCAGGGTCAGTGTCAATGGTCAGGCTGTAACTCACGAATGCGACACGACTCCCTTCGTCGAGGATCTTCACGCCATTCAGTTCAATGGTGATAACTGAATCAGCATTGAACGTGTAGGGAGAGCCGATATAAGGAGATTCATACCCGGCAGGAACAGCAACAGTAAACATTATTATCACCTTTAAAATATTACAGCATTGGATACCAGTAACTGCCATCACTCTGGAACAACATTCCCTTTCCTGCGGCCAGGGTGTAGGTCGTGACGGCAGTACCTTCAAATACCCCCGTCAGAATAACGGCGTAAGTTGTGCTCAGGTTTCTGACAAACAGCATCAGCGAATGCTCGGCGGATGGCATGGCCACAGTGTCAGTGTCAGATGAGCCGCCGGTAATCAGCGTTGACGTGGCGTAATAGGATATCGAGCCGCCACGGGCCGTACTGGTCAGAAAGCCTTTAAACCTCTGCCATTTGCCGTTCAGGTCCATCCCGGTAGTAAAGGTGCCGCTCCGCTGCACCTGCATGGCATAGGACGTTGCATCATTCACCACAATGCCATACAGGTTGTTGTGTACGGATAGTCCTCGGGTATCACCGTTCGAATAAAACCCGTGCGGGACAGAACCTGTACTGGCGAATGCGCGGGTAGCATCAGAACTTTTGGAGTTAAACCCGGTGTAGTACAGCCCGCGAGCCTGGAACCCGTTTTCGATGTTATAAGTGCCGCCACTGTACATGTCGTAGCCATCCCCTGCCCCAGCTTGATAACATCATCGACTAAGCCAGCAACGGGGCCGAGCATTGACGCGAGAGCGGTTCCACCATATTTGGTATGATCGGAAAAGAAGAAATCACCGTACAGACCAAGGCCGCCACCTTTTAAAAGTGCATTGACCCAGAATTTCCCCGCGTGCTCCCCGACAGGATCTTTTGGTTTTTTACCTGAAACCAGGTCATTCAATTGCATTGAAAGTGCGCCCAGTATGGTTGTGCTGGCCAGAAACGTGGCTATGTACGCGGCTCTACCACCGGCGGATGGCATACCTAACGCCCGTGACCAGTGACGCATAACCACAGCGATCGGGAACGATTTGAACAGAAAGAAGCTTCTGACCACCTCGCCCTTAACAGTCCCTCTCTGAATGCCGCCGCCAGTTGTTAAAAGCTGTTCGCGAGCTCCCGGGGTAATGACTGCCATATCAACTTCTTCCGACACTGCACCGAGCAGACGGCGCATAGCCTCAAATCTGACACGCTCAGGGGGGCCAATATGCTGTAATGCTGCATCAGGAATGCGCATGATACTTTCTGGCGTCAACATAGTCGTGTTACCGTTCCCCCAGTCTTCCTGATCGGCCAGTTTCCAGATAGCAAAGTCCTGTTCTGTAACGCCTTTGCTTTTCAGAATACGAAAATCATTATCATCGAGGCTGCGAAGATCTGGCGTTCGCCTTACGATGTCACCAAGGCTACCCATCATCGTGACGCCATAGGCGCGCTTGTGCGCATCTGTCCACGCAGTCAGGCCGCTGGCACGCATCACTGCTGTCGCCGCCCACCGGGACACAGACGGCCCCATATTATCCATCGCCCAGCGGTTGACACTGCCAAGCAGAGATTCCATTGCTAGGCCAGCGCGGCGGGCGCGGGCAAGCTCTGTGCGGTTAGTTGGATCCATCGCTTCCAGTTGGTTGCGGAATAGCTTGTTCATTGGAAGGTTCGTGACCTTTGCTGACAGGTACATAGTGCCGAGATCAGAGAACGATGCGAGCAGTGCAGAACCTAAGCGGCTGGCCACCAGCCAGTTACGGAGATTGTCAGAGAACCTGGCAATATGAGGATTCGCTATTGGTTGCGTCCTGCCGGAAATAAAATTGTAAAGATTTTCGGTGCTGTTAGCCAGTCGCTTAACCCGGCCGGCGCGTTGCGGGTTCGCGACTGCAGTTTCCGCCCTTACTTCGTCGAGAATAGAACGGAATACGTGATCCGGGTTCGGCCCGTAAGTTTCTACCAGCGCAATATCTTTGCTGATGCTTTCCAGATGATACACCATTATCTCCCACAACGAGCGATCGCCATACTGACGCTGGTATTCAAGGTACGCCTCACCATCTTTGAAATGGATCTGCCGGGAAGCATTTCCCCGGTTGGCTCTCGCCCCGGAAATACGCAAACCTGTATCGCTGAGTTTATTTAAACCACCGGTAGCGATGGTATCGTATGCCTCACCCAGAAACACCGTTAGTTCCGCATCGGACATTAGTTGCCCGTCGCTTTTGGTGTAATACTTTCGATCAAGTTTCCCAATGATGTCGCTGACCCACTTATCTTTAGAAACCTTGCCCACTTTTTCCATTGAATGATGCTGAGGCATACCCCAGTCATCCAGATGCCCGATGTCGCCCCCCGCATCGTTAAACCGACGACGAAGCAATTCAGTAACATCCTTCCAGGCCTTTGCTCCTGCCCTTGCTTTAGCATTCCCCGTATTTTTCCCCCGAATTTCATAAACCAGATCGCGAACGCCTTTTGCATCTTCGAGCATGCCAAAAAAGCGAGGGTCAACAGCTTCAAAAGCTTCCTGTAGTTGGCTTAGCGCATAATCTCGCGTTGCTTTCCCGCGCGATTCAACAGACAGAAAATTTGCTTTGCCGTCAGCATGAAAAGCTATCGTGCGATTCAGTGCCTCCAGCTTTCCGTCTTTCCCTTTGTAATTATTAATAAATGAATCAAGGCGCTGGCGGGCAGTGATAGTTAACGCAACACGACGTTTCTTTAACGCAGCCTCTTGCTTTAACTCATCGGCGGCAAGTTGCCCGGCCCGGCGCAGGCGTTCTGCCTCGGACAGCATCCGCCACGACGCAGGGTCGTTACGAGCGAGCGAACGCATGTTTCTGTAGATACGGTCTTCAATATTCTGAATTTCACGAGCACTCAAAGTGCGCTGCGCTGCCTGTTGTACTGCCTGAATGCATTCCTGACGCATAAATTATCCCCTTAAGAAACATGCGACTGCGACATCAAAAAGGCCGGAATCCTGAATAGCCTGTTCATTTTCACGATTCGCCTCATCAAGCAATTCACGAGCAGAGCGAGACTGAGGGTTACCTTCATCATCCAGCGTGGTGATCATCATGTCGGGGGCGGTGGTCAGCGATTCCTCAGCAGCTTTCACATCAATGTCGCCCGTTTCGCTTACGCTCTGTGTGCGCTGTTGGTCGCTATTACGGACATGAGTAGCGGTATCGGGAGACGCAGCTTCATCAGCGCTACGCACTTCGGCCGTTTTGTAATATGAGAGCGCCTGCGCATTCAGATCGCTTTCTGCCTGCCGTCTGCGGGAAAGTTCAGCGCGCGCCTCATAGAATTGTCCGCCGGGCTCATGGGGTGCCAGCGTATTACGCGAAAACTCAAGACGCCCCTGCGCCTCTGTAATTCGCTGGTCAAGGTCTCGCAGGCGGCCCTGCTTGTCGGCTCTCGCACGTGCCAGCGCTTTGCCGTTCCCCGCGGGTTCCTCGGAGAGGACCTGATTGCGCTGCTCAGTCAGGTTATCGATGAGTCGCTGGCTGTTAGCCACTTCAGACTGGTAAACCTGACGTTCGCCGCGAGGTAGCAACTGCGCGGCCAGCTCTTCAAGCCGGCGCGTATCTGCCGCACGGGCTGCGGTTCCTTCCTCCGCATTGAAAAGCACCTCATCCAGAGACTGCGCAATCAGGCTGCGGCGCCCGGGTATCTCGCTGAATGCTGCCGGGTCGACAATGCTGGCCACATCGACGGGATTACCTTCGCTGACATTGCGCATTGCCTGCTGTAACGCCTGGGCGTGTGCATCCCGTGACAGAACGTTGACCGGTACTCCGGGAGCAATATCGATTTCTGCATGGTGGGCTGCATTAGCCGCCAGCGCCGCATCGACATCGGACGGGACAAACACCGGCGCACGAACATTCTCGCCGCGGGAGTTAACAAAGCGGCCAAGACCGCCGAACGCAACGCCGAGCACTGCATCAATCGCCATCGCCTGGCGATCAAAAACATCGTACTGACCGGCCATATCATCGTAACCGGCGTTGCGCAGGGTTTCTGCCGTCATTCCGCGTAGCGCCATACCAAACGCAAGGTTAGAACCCGCAGCATATGCTACGTCAGGTGCAGCACGCGATACGGCAGCACCGGCATTGAGTAACGCATTCTCGCCCGTTCTGGATATCTGCGCGCCAACACCTTCCGCCAGCGCGCCACCAGCACGCAGACCGAGACTCATGGGGATCAGCGTACCGGCGCCGGTCGTTATACCGTGGATCAACGCGACATCCTGCGCCGTTGATAAATCCACGCCTTCCGACCTCAGACGCTCAAACTCAGAAAAGCCCTGAAGCGAGGTAACCGCCGCCGCACCGCCCAGCGGCCCCCCGATTGCGGTGCCGGCGACAGCCTGGCCCCCCATATCAAAAAGACCAAACAGAATCTGACCCGCGGTTCCGGTCGTACCGGAATCGGGAGTCAGACGCTTAACCTGCTGTGTTGCCAGCCTTCTCTGCTCAGCGATGTATTCTTCAGAAGAATCCCGTACGGGTGTATTTTCATTAATAAACCGGGACAGAGGGGAAACAACTTTATCCATCCCCGCCCAAAGCAGCTGATCCGGTTTAGCCACCAGACCGGAATACAAACCCGATACACCGGCACCCACAGCATTATCGAAAAAACCGACATCACTTTTTAAGCCAATGGGACTGGATGCCGCTGTTTCTGACAGTTGGTTTTGATTCGACTGATTTAATCCGAAATAACTCATTGCGGTATGCCCTCGATAAAGCGCTGACGCTGCTGAGTCAGATCCAGTATTACCGGAGAGCCATCAGATTTAAGCAGATACCCTGCACCGAGCTTAACCAGATACTGGCTGTCACCGTAACTTTGCAGGCCATACTGCCCCGGCGGTGCTTTGATTCCCGCACCAGTGACCTGTGTTTGCCACGCCTGATCGACTTGTTTATCAAACTGTTCTGCCGACATTCCCCATGGCAGCAGAACATACCCCATGCCGTTATAGTCATGAACACCGCCAGTTGACACATTAACGGCCTGCTTCCAGACATCATTATCCAGAACACCGGAGTAATCCCCCTTCTGGGCCATTATTCCCGCGTAGTAATCCTTTGCCACCTCATATGCCATTGCGGCTCCCTGAGCGTCACCGGCAAACGCATCCTGCACGGAGTTTGAGAACTCAAGCCGCATATCGTTTTCCTTGGGCATCGACATCCCTTTTGCGTCTTTAGTCCCTTTTCGTGCAGCAGAACCCGCGAGAATGGTTTTTGACGCTTGCGAAGGTGAAATCGTGATATCAGGATTGATCCAGTTCTCCTGAGCAATTAACGACGAAGGCTTATCCATCAGGACGCCGGCAACCGCCGCAGAGGGCGCATTTACCGCTATTTGTTTGAGTGTGGCCATGTAAGGTGCACCACCGCCAGTACCTTTATGAATGGCGTCCAACAGTTTTGATTGGTTATCTGGTGTTGACTGTAATAGAGCCTGAGATAAAGCATCGGCCTGAACTTTAGGTATCACAGCATCACTTTTAATTCCGAGCCGTTTCTTTTGGATAATGACATTTTTTACATAGTCGCCCATTAAATCAGGGTTATCGGTATAAGCCGCGAATGCTTTTTGGGTCGTCTCATCATTCTGAACCAGCCAACCACCTGGATCTGCTTCACGGGCATCCATGATGCGTTGATAGTTCTGTTGGGCCTGCGCATATTGCTGTTTTTTAAACTGAAAATCAGCTGCGTTATCGGCAGGCTTCAGTGTCTGAACTGCGGCAAGCCCATCGGAGGCAGAATTCTGCATCACAAAGTTATTTACCGGCTGAAGCGCCAGCGTATCTTTGTAACGGTTCCATTGCTGATAAAACTGTGCACGCTCTTATGGCTTTTGCCAAAGTAGTCAGCGGTTTTCTGGCTGGTAGTGAATCGTGGTTAGATGCGCATTGCGTTGCGCGGTGAAATGCGGATGTAAAAAAAACCAGCGGTTAAGCTGGCCCTGTTATTTCAGGCACTGTGTGCGGATGTAGTCCTGCAGATAGCCGACCTGCTTCGTCACTGTGTCAATTCGCTCTCTGAGGGTGAAATAATCCCGTTCAGCGGAGTCTGTAAGTCGGGGGCCGGAAGCATCGCCCATGCCGCCGGTGCCGGTCGCTCCGTTCGCGGGACATTTTGCGTTGATGCGCAACCCACACTTACCAGAGCTAACGCAACGCTGCAGATCATCAAGCTGAGATTTCGCATCGGCTAATTCCTTCGTGTACTTTTCATCCAGCGCAGCAACGTCACGCTGCCGGGTCTGCATGTCGGTGATGGTGGCGTTAGCCAGGCTGAGCTTTTCAGTGGCTTTATCGCGCTGCTCTTTGAACTCGGTAGCGTTGTCGTGGTAGTGATTAGCCAACCATCCAAGGCTTACTATCAGGCAGATAACCACTGCGCTGATAATGGCTGTTAAACGGCTCATTTCCGCCCCCACAGACAAACTTCGCGCTCAATCTCGCGGCGAGTCACCAGACCTTTCCACTGCTTACCCTTGGCGTAGGTCCAGCGGCGCAGTTGGTCGCACGCGCCTTTCTGGTCGCCCTGGTTGATTTTGCGCAACAGCGTAGAAGTCTGGAAGTTTCCGGCACCGACGTTATACGCGAACGAGTACAGCGCCCCACGCATCGTTTCGGGGATCGGTTGTTTGATGTAAGGGTTAATCTGGCGGGCGACGGTGTTCAGGTCTTTATTGAGAAGCGCTCGACACTCTGCCTCGGTGTAGGTTTTACCGAGCATGATATCGTTGCCCGTGTGTCCGTGGCATACCGTCACCACACCTACAACGTCTTTGTAGGGCTTATACCGTACACCTTCCAGACCATCGTTACCAGTCGGCCCTGTGATTAGCGCCGATGCAATGGCAATTGCCCCGCCACCAACGGCCGCGATAACGCTATTCCTCAGCTTTGTTGACATAGCCATTCAGCCGATCCTCCCGCTCTTTGCGCCGGTAATACCAGTTCACGCCGCAGGTAATAACAGTGCATGCGATACCGACAACGATCGCCCAGTCACTCAGGCTCATACCCGCCACTTTGTCGGCCAAAATCCATACCTCTGTTTTTGCCGCATCGGCGTAAGCCTTTGCTGAGACACCGCAGCCCGTCAGCGCGGTCCCTGTGCCGTATGAGAGTCTGCTGTAAATGGTGCTCATTCTGGTCATAGCCTCACCTCCGTGGTTACGGATGGCGCTGTGTTTGAAAGGGGTCAGACTTCACGGGCTGGATTTATCAACAAAGCACGTCGTAGATGATTCGTAAGCGCCCCGGCAACGACGTCTGTCGACGTACCTTTAATCCGGTGATGATAGAGTCCACTTAATTTTTAAATGGACTCTATCACAAATGACCCAACCGACAGTCCCACGCCAGCGGGCTACCTACTCCATGCCGTTCAAACTCGACCTGGTTCAGCGATCACTGCAACCCGGTGCCTGCGTGGCACGGCTTGCCCGCCAGAACGGGATTAATGACAACCTGCTGTTCACCTGGCGTCAGCGCTATCGTCATCTGGTTGATGAGCCATCTGATACACCCCCAGCACCGGCCATTATCAGTGACGATATCGTTCCTGTTGTGACCACCGAATACTCACGACCCGCGCTGCCCGACTCCCGGCAGCATCAGCGCAAAGCCTGCCACCGGATGCCGGGCAATGCTGTGAGGTCAGTATCGGCCGTGCACGCCTGAAGCTGTCCGGCAACCTCACCCCGGCCATGCTGTCGGCTCTGGTTCGCGAACTGAAGAGAGGTGGCTGATGATATCCCTTCCTGCGGGTTCCCGCATCTGGCTGGTGACGGGCGTTACCGACATGAGAAACGGCTTCAACGGCCTGGCCTCCCGCGTGCAGAATGTCCTCAACGAGGACCCATTCAGCGGCCACCTGTTCATCTTCCGGGGGCGCCGTGGTGATATGGTAAAGCTACTGTGGTCCGATGAGGATGGTCTGTGCCTGTTCATCAAACGTCTTGAGCGTGGACACTTCGTCTGGCCCGCTGTCAGCGACGGGAAGATCCATCTGACCCCGGCGCAACTGGCTATGCTGCTGGAAGGCCTCAACTGGAAACATCCACAGTCATCACAACGTCCTGGCCTGCGGGTGTAACCTGTTGTAATGTCGGGTGTATGAAAAATGAACTCCCTGACGATATCGACCAGTTAAAAGCCATGCTGCGTAAACAGCGGGCGATGCTGAACGACCAGCAGACCCGGTTGCGCCAGTATGCAGGCCAGGTGGCGGGTTATGAGCAGGAAATCAACCGCCTGAAAGCACAGCTGGATAAACTACGGCGAATGCTGTTCGGTCAGAGTTCGGAAAAGAGCCGTAATAAGCTGGAAAACAAAATCCGCCAGGCAGAGAAACGGTTGTCAGAGCTGGAAAGCCGACTGGAGGCGGCAAAAACCTGCCTGAATGGCAACGAGCCGGTACCGGATATACCAGCAGATAGTGTTGTCGTGTCGCAAACGACGCCAGAAAAACCCACCCGCCACACCGCCCGAAAACCGCTGCCAGCCGACCTGCCTCGGGAAACACAGACCTTACTGCCAGCGACCAGCGTCTGCCTGTCATGTGGTGGAGAGCTGAAGGTGATGGGAGAAACTCTCTCTGAGCAACTGGAGATCATCAAAACCGCCTTTAAAATCATCGAAACGGTCCGACCGAAGCTGGCGTGCAGCCGGTGCGACGTTATCGTGCAGGCCCCGCTCCCGGCAAAGCCGGTAGAAGGCAGTCGTGTGGGCAGCAGCCTGCTGGCCCGCATCCTGGTCGGAAAATATGTGGAGCATACGCCGCTGTACCGGCAGACAGAAATCTACGCCCGTCATGGACTGGCGCTGAGCCGTAACACGATGGTCCGCTGGGTCGCGATGATGGGCAACCGGCTTCGTCCGCTGCATGAGGCGCTCAACCAGTACGTTATGCAGGCTGGCAAGGTGCACACTGATGACACGCCGGTCAGGGTGCTGGAGCCCGGGAGTGGTAAAACGCGAACCGGTCGGCTGTGGGTCTACGTCCGGGATGACCGTAACGCCGGGGTGCCAGAACCGCCGGCAGTCTGGTTCTCGTACTCAGCGGACCGTAAGGGGGAACATCCTCAGCGACATCTCTCAGGGTACAGAGGCGTGCTTCAGGCAGATGCGTACGGTGCTTACGACACGCTGTATGAGTCCGGGCACATCAGAGAAGCAGCGTGCATGGCGCATGCCAGAAGGAAAATCCACGATGAGCATGTTCGACGCCCGACAGAAATGACGAATGAAGCGCTGAACCGTATAGGTGCGTTGTATGCCATCGAGGCGGAAATACGCGGCAGCCCGGCCGGGAAACGGCTGCAGATAAGAAAAGCACGGTCGGTTCCGCTGATGACATCGCTGCACGAGTGGATAGAGGCGCAAATGACGACGCTGTCGGTTCACGCGGAGACGGCGAAGGCGTTCGCGTACATACTGAAACAGTGGCACGCCCTGAATGAGTACTGCCGTAACGGTCAGGTGGAAATCGACAATAACATCGGAGAAAACGCGCTGCGCGCGGTGGCGGTTGGCAGAAAGAACTACCTGTTCTTCGGCTCTGACAACGGGGGTGAGGCAGCAGCCATCATCTACAGCCTGCTTGGCACCTGCAAACTGAACGGTGTGGAGCCGGAAGGTTGGTTGTGCGAGGTGATAAGCAAGATCAACGACTGGCCTTCAAACCGGGTACATGAGCTGCTGCCCTGGAACCTATCCTCCGTAAAATAATCCTTACGCCACGTTCATTATGGGGCGCTTACGATGATTCCCGTGAACCTGAAATAGAAAAGCCCACGCATATGCATGGGCTGGAATGTTTTAAGCAGAGATCAACCAGGCATTGCAGAAATGAATGTTCTTACGATGCTTTCTTTTATTGCGGCGACTGCCTGACTAAAGCAGCCTTCGGGCTCACCCCGGATAATGATTATGTCATTGCTGGCGTCTTCAACACACACATGCAGGTTATCCCTGATCTTCCACATTTTTACGTGAGTATCACACCAGTGTTTGTCGCCGGATGAATCAGAAAGGTCTGTTCTGATGATGAAGAATAATTCATGGTCATCACTGGTTGCCAGTTGCGGATACCGGCATGCTTCGAACTTTCCATCAGACCCAATGATGCCAGTCTGAACAACTTTTTCATCACCATCAGTCAGCGCCAGTGATTCTTTGTATTCGCCTGTAAGCTGATGCGCTTTTAATTGCAAAAACTCCTGACGCTTCCATGCCGCGTCTGTAACCATTTTCCTCTTTTCAACCAAATCGCGAAGGGTAAGATTCATTGCAGCCTCCATGTTTGAACGGTCACGGATCAGCATATGAGATACCTCGCATTGAAACCAGTTGAAATAGAAAAGGCCCGCGAATGCGAGCCCTAAAAGCAGAAAGCCCCGGCGTTTGCCGAGGCTCTTAAATTTTTTCTTCAACGTTGAACATACAATGCCCATTTTTAGAACAAATTAACACGAATTCGGGAAAAGTAAATATCTCAGCGCGTTATTTGTTTGAGTTGTGCCTCTGCCCAGGCCTCCTCTATATCGAATTTAGTGATCAGCACGTCGAAGAACGGCTTAACCGACTTCTTCCAGGTGTCTATGGTAATGGCATCCGTAATCTGGCAAATGGCACTGTGCACAGCAGTGGAGAGGATTCGCTCATACCCGCGACCGCCGCAGCGTTTGCAGTTACCCATAACAGGTACGCCCTGCTTCTCCGTCTCGTCCTGGTTCACTACCCGGCCCCGGCCGTGGCAGTCGTTACAGGCGGCACTGACGGTCCCTTTTCCATGGCACTTTTGGCAGAGTACCCGAACCTGCTCACGGACCGACTTCACCTCCTCCCAGTATGATGGATAGATCCCCTTCGTAACTTTAACCCACTTCGGCGGTTTACCGTCCGGATACGTTACTTTGTTGGTGAACACCTCTGCATCGATGAATCCAGACCCGTAGCAGCCGTCACATGTTTTTTTACTGGAAGCGCTACGGGAATAATCCTCAAAAGCGAACGCTGCGAGGATCTGAATAACCTGGGGTTTTACGTTCGGCGCGAGTTTGCGTAGCGCAGCTACTTTATCGCACCGGGTTAGTGCGTATTCAGCCAGCAACTTGATCGCCTTTTCCCGATCATTGTTACTGATGCCCATCTTTCCGAGGAAAGCGCTATACCCCATCGCTGCACGTTCCTGCGTCATACCCATTGCCGCCATGATGTCGGTACCGGTCAATGAATCTGAGCCGGTAGCACGCGGAGAATCGCTAATCAGCGTGGATTTTGCGAAGTGGTATTTCACTGAGTTTTCAAGATTCACGCTGCGGCCCTCTTTGGCTGTTTGGTTTTGGTCTGGTTCTGGTTGTGCTTTGCTACTGGGGGCATGTAGGCGCGCTTAACGCTTTCTTCCTGGTACTGGTACGGTGGTCTCAAACAGCCGCCTCCAGGCCAGATAATTCGGCAGATATGCAGTCCCTACACCATGAAATCGCTTCATCCAGCCTTTTAAACGACTGATATAGCCATTCACATGCTGTATATGGAATACACTGTCGATAACACGCTGATTATCCAGTGCTATAAGACGGTAGTGGTTCATCCCGTGTTCACTGGCAAACGTCCTGTACCAGCTGGCACCGTCCGTACACAGAATTGAATCCTTGTCTGCTATCGGCTCAAGGAATCGATGAATATTTTCAGTATCAAATTCCGGGGGGATGCAGTCACTCACACGCCCCTGCCGGTCACAGGCTATGACGACTGGCACCTGTTCCTGTTTTTTTCGCTTATCCACCTCCCCGCCGCGTTTTCTGGCTTTTCGGTGAATGATGTTGCGTTTGCCTTTGCTGGATTCAGGGAAAAAAGTCTCATCGGCCTCAATGATCCCGGACAGGGGATTTATATTATTTGCTGCGGCTGAAGCCAGAAAGCGATGACGCCATCTGAATGCTGTTGTCAGATCAATCCCTGTACGCCTTGCGGACTCACGTAATGTCAGCCCCTCCTGCATACAGCGCAGATAATCGAACCATTTTTGATGGTAATGGAGCCGGGCCAGCGGGCTTCCGGTCAGGCTGTTAAAGGTTTTTCCGCAATCCTTGCAACGATATCGTTGTATGTCTGAATCGCGTCCCCAGCGGATTGCTTTTTCACTGTGGCAGTGAGGGCAACATAACTCAGGCGGGCTGGTGTCAATAACGGAAGCGGTATCCGTCTGAAGGTTGTCATTCAGCCAGGTAATGAGATGAAGTCGGGTATTAGCAGGCAGGGATGAAAGAAGACTTTTGATCTGTATAACGTCTTGCTTTTTCATGGGAACCTCCGAGAGGGGACGTCTTTATACAGTATTATGTACAGTATAGTGAAGTTTTCCAACGGAGACTGCAAACATAGCCTATTATGAACAGGTAGCCTTTAAAAATCAAAACGCGCATAGGCTATTTTTTGGTATTTTGTTCTGCCATTTCGATGTAGCGAGGATCGGAGGCTTTTGGAAGTTCAATGCTTTGCTCCCGGTAAAATCGCACTCTTTCCATGAAATACTCACGCAGATGCGCAGGCTGCTCTCTCGCCACTATTTCAGCAACAACAGGGATATTGAGACGCTCTTTGTACGCTACGGCCGAAGCAGCAAGATCAACGTTGGTTTTTTCCTGTTCTTCCGGGCTTTGGGCTGCAATGTTGTATTTCGACATATGAAAATCCCCTCTGATGTAGAGGGGATTATATATCACTATCGGGACAACTGCCCGAAAGGAACGTCAGTTACGGTTAACCAGCGCACTGAGATCCCTCTTCGTTGAGGATTAAATCCCGGATGATGGCTTGAACATCCATGCTGGATCTGATGTGGAACCCACTATGCAGATGGTGGTCACTAAAGTTTCTTGTGCAGGGCTGGACGCTCAGTATTTGCCCACCTGAGTTCCTTCTCGGAATGCGTGGAAAAAGTTCCGTCATCCCACCTGACGCATGCGCGTGCATGATCGGTATCTGGTTCGAGAATATTTTCCACAACACCCTTCAGGTTACCGGATGAGTGAACAACGATAGCATTTACGAAAAATCTTGCCATAACACCCCCTTAAATTTAACAATGCACTATCATCAGCGCTACATGCTCACAAGTTGAGCAATACAGCATATTCCTATTCTGGCACTCTGTGACAGTTCACTGATATTAATCACTCTGCATTCTGTCCGTTTGTAAGCTGTCGTTATAGGAAAATTTTTGATCTGCCCATGAGTTCTTACCTTCACCTCGTTCTATTCTTACCAATCCACTCCTACACATAAGGTCCGAAGGAGGTTCAACATGTCTGTTGCATATTCCGAACTCTGGAATCTCATCCAAAATCACGTCAGTAAAGTTCACGGAGTTCAATATACTTCCTTAGTCAGGAACAATGCCGATATGATGATCATCCACAGGACTGCGCAACTTTTCATCCTTGAGGTTTTTCTGCATCAACACAGAGAGCAATACGGCGCAAGTGTGTTCCCTCTGAAAGGTAGAAGCGCTCTTCATCATGTAATACTTCTCAAATACAAATGGCCTTTGCCAACTATAAGAAACTTGTCGCTAAGTGATTCTCTGTTTGTCATTCAGGATGAACTAACCCTTGATAACCTCCCTGAGTCCGCTCAGAAGTTTCTTTCAAATCAAATTTTACTGGTGACACAGATTGAATTTGAACATCTACATGACGATGAATGGGATCCGGCACTGGGCGAAATATTCCTTCGTACGCATAAGCCGTAAATTTGGGAATTATTGCTCTCAGCCACATGTTGTTGTTTTTTAGCCGGGTTAGAACTCTTGCTCATTCTAAGTAAGGATGGCAGCGCACGGATGCGTACCAGAGCCTTCTCCTACGCGTTAGCCTCATCATCTTTCAGCACTATCGTTTCAAAGTTTGTGAGCTGATTTTTGATTTTGGCAATCAGCGCCAGTTCGGTGATATCAGTCATGCGGCACGCTCCTCAACGCGCTTAGTGGCAATTACCGCAGGTATTGCCTGCCGGGAGCTTCATCTTGTCCGGGTCTGCTGGGTCGTAGTTCAGCGCTTTTGTGTTGTCGCTCATTTGGCTGCACCTTTACGAAGCTGTGCGGCGAATTTAAGCGCCTCTTCGGTGGTGCCATTCCAACGGACGCCTCTGCTGGAAACCCACTCTTCCACCCCATCAGCCTTAATCCCGGCCAGATATGCGTCGGTGGCTGGCTGGTTGCCAAGATCGTTGTATGCTTCGACAATTTCAGCTACACGGTCATGACCAAGCTCATCACAGATGATTTCGGTGATATCGTGTGTGACGTTTGAGAAAACCGTTACCGCATCTACGGACCTTTTGTTTTCTGCTGCCAGCCCCACACTCTCCGCAGCCAGTCTGCACATACGCCCTCGCCAGCTCCAGATACTTTTGCTCTTTGATTGACAGCTCGCCCGCCGACTCCAGCGACTGAATGAGCTCGTTTACTGCCTGTAGTGTGATAATCATTTGGCGGCTCCTGCGGCTATCATGGCGGTGATTTCTTCCGGGGTTTCTTTCACGTCAATGTGCTCTCCGGAGGTCATTTTCAGGATTGTCAGCCCAACGAAATACATGCTGACGATGTGCTCCGTGGCAACAAATACTGGCTCGTAGACTGTTTCTGGTTCCCAGCCATATTCCCTCTGGCGCTCTATCGTTGCCTTTTGGCTTAATTTGAGAAAAATCATTTCCTTACCCCCGCCAGGCACTGGTTAAACAGGTTGGTCAGCTTGTTTGCGCCGCAATGGCGATTGCTAAACTGAAGGTCTGATGTATCGGTTGCGGTTGCCTGTTCCGTCAGGGTGTAGCGGTAGCTTTTGCGCTCCCCTTCACGCTTAACCCGGCCATCGTTGCGTATAGCCCAAATGGCTGAGTTAACGACAGAAGGGTCCAGGCCAGTTCCGGTGCGTATCTCTGAAAAGGTGCAGCCGGGATGACTACCGATAAAATTGATAACGATTTGAGTTCCGGATATACGTTTCATCACTGCCACCTGTGCTCAATGAGCGCCTGCCCGTTGCGAATGAGTTTGGCTTTATCCTTCTCGCCAATCAGGAAAGGCATTGGTTCGCGCTGGAAGCCAGCCCGCATGTTCTGCGCATCATCCATGCCAATCATCACCGTTTCGCATTTGCTGACGCCCGTAATCAGGTATCTGAATTGCTTTTCCCAGATGTTCAAGTTTGCTGAGATGAACGGATACATCGATAAGTCGCCATTCGCAGGAATAACGCCGCTCAGGAAAAGTAAATCCGACCCAGACCCGCTAACAAAATCCGAATATCGGAGAATGCTGGATGGTTGTCCGTCTGAGCAGATCCGCAATTTGTGGGTGCTGGCAATTAATACCGGTATGCGGCATGGCGAAATATCCGCCCTTGCGTGGGAAGATATCGATCTGAAAGAAGGCACAATCACCATCAGCCGGAATATCGCCATAAAAGGACACTTCACCCCACCTAAAACTGAAAGCGGGAACCGGGTTATTAATCTGACAGAGCCTGCCATTCAGGCGCTGAAAAACCAGCTTGCGTACACTCGCATGGGTAAGCAGCACCAGATTGAGGTTCATTTGCGCGAGTTTGGCCGGTTACGGACAGACGCATGCACATTTGTTTTTGTGCCGCGTCTTACCGCACGTAACGGTATGGGCGGAGAATGGTATGCGCCCGGGTCATTTGGTGCGACATGGAATGACATTCTTAAGCGCTCGGGGATCCGGCACCGCCGCGCCTATGAGTCACGACACACCTACGCTTGCTGGGCGTTAAGTGCCGGGGCAAACCCAAACTTTATTGCCTCCCAAATGGGGCATACATCAGCCCAGATGGTTTACAACGTTTACGGCAAATGGATGAGCGATAACAACGTCGATCAACTGAGTATTCTTAATGCTAATTTCAATAGCGATGCCCCACAGATGCCCCAGGAGATTTCCCTGTAATGGAAAACTCCTTATAAATCATACTATCACTGCGCCCAGTCAGGCTTGTTTAAAATATGGTCCTGCCAGTCGTTAACGGTGGACTCTTTCACCGCAATATGGCGTACGGAAATGCGCTCGCCGTGCATCGCCGCCTTTGACCCGGTCAGCAGCGGATGCCAGTGCGGCAGCGGCTTGCCCTCCGCCAGCAGGCGATAGGCGCAGGTTGGCGGCAGCCACTCAAAGGTCGGCAGGTTGTCTCGCGTGAGCTTGATGCAGTCCGGCTCATACTCGAAGCGTCGTTCATAGTTACGACACTGGCAGGTTTTAATATTTAACTGACGGCAGGCGACGTTAGTAAAATAGATTTCGTCAGTATCCTCATCCATCAGCTTATGCAGGCAGCACTGTCCGCAGCCGTCGCACAGTGATTCCCACTCCGCATCGGCCATTTGCTCCAGCGTTTTGTGTTGCCAGAAGGGTTGTTCGCTCATAGGGATGTCCGTCATTGCAATTCAGGGTGCACCTTATAACCAGTCTGGCACGCCGATGCAAGTTTTGCCGCCTCGAGAGGCGGCAAGAGAGCGTTACAGCACGCGGGTCGACAAGGTGAAACCGTTAAAACCCACCTCCAGCTCGTCGCCGCTGTTTAGCGGGCCGACGCCTTCCGGGGTGCCGGTCAGCACCACGTCGCCGGCCTTCAGGGTAAAGAAGCGCGACATATAGGCAATCAGCGGCACGATTTTATGGATCATATCGGCGGTGGTGCCCTGCTGGCGAACGGCGCCGTTCACCTTCAGGCTCAGCGCCGTGTTCTGCGGGTCGCCGTGGAACTCGGCTGCGGGGATAAAACCGGAGATCGGGCAGGAGTTGTCGAACCCCTTAGCCTTCTCCCACGGCTGGCCGGCTTTTTTCATTTTGCCCTGCAGGTCGCGCAGGGTCAGATCCAGCGCCACGCCGTAGCCCGCGATCGCTTTAAGCACGTGCTCTTCGGTCGCATGGCGCAGCGTGCTGCCAATCAGCACCGCCAGCTCCACTTCGTGATGCACCGATCCCAGCCCCTCAGGAAACACCAACGGCTGACGGATATCGCATAACGCCGTCTCAGGTTTAATAAACAGCACCGGTTCTTCCGGCGTCGCACTGCCCATTTCCTTGATGTGGTTTGCATAGTTGCTGCCCACGCAAACGACCTTGCTTACCGGAAAATCCAGTAATGCTCCCTGCCAGTTATGATGTTGGTACATTATTTCCCCTTAGTGGGTGAATCACAGTGATACCCTTTTATCAGGCCGCCCCGGCGTGAACGACGTTCCCCTGCCGGCAGCCTGAATTTTTTAAGGATTATTCCCCTGTTCCGCCAGGTGTTTCTTGAGTAAATTCTCAGGCGGTGGCGGAAGCTGCAGATAATAGCCCTGATCGCTCAATGCCTGTTTGACTTTTTCCAGGTCAGCGCCGACCAGTTTTTTACGCCCGTCGAGCGGCAGCAGCATGGTCATTTTCGGCGTGCCGAAGCTGCTCATTAATTCAGGGGGCACGCGTGAGAAATCGTCCTTTTTTTCGACATATAAATAGGTTTGCTCACGTTTAGTACTTCGATAGATCACACAAAACATAGTTTTACCCGGAATTAAACTCGTGGTCACTTGCCTCAATATATGAGTGACTATAACATGCCTTTTAGTCTTCGGAATATCACCGCACTTCGGCGGGTGATAAACAGCAAATTGAGTAAGGCCAGGATGTCAAATACGCCAATCGAACTTAAGGGCAGTAGCTTCACCTTATCTGTCGTTCATTTGCACGACGCAAATCCCGAGGTTATTCGTCAGGCGTTAGAAGACAAAATCGCCCAGGCTCCCGCTTTTTTACGTCACGCCCCGGTGGTTGTGAATATTAGCAGCATCGAAAACGTCGTCGACTGGCGCGCCATGCAGGAGGCTATCGCCGCCACCGGTTTACGCGTTATCGGCGTGAGCGGCTGCAAAGCCCCGCGGCTGAAAACGGAAATCGACCGCACCGGGATCCCTTTACTCACGGAAGGGAAAGAGAAAATGCCCCGTCAGGCGCCGCCGGAACCGGTCGTCGCCCCGCCAGTTGTTAATCAGATCACAAAAACGCGTTTGATTGACCAGCCGGTACGTTCCGGTCAGCGCATTTATGCGCCAAACTGTGATCTAATTGTTACAAATCATGTGAGTGCCGGCGCGGAACTTATCGCCGACGGTAATATCCATGTATATGGTATGATGCGCGGTCGTGCACTCGCGGGCGCAGGCGGCGACAGGGAAGTGCAAATATTTTGTTCGCACCTCACGGCGGAGCTGGTGTCCATCGCTGGGGAATACTGGCTGAGTGATAATATCCCGGCCGAATTTTATGGCAAAGCGGCGCGTCTGCGTCTGGGCGATAACGCTTTGACTATTCAACCGTTGAGTTAGTCCCTTTTTAACAAGGAATTTCTATGGCACGCATTATTGTTGTGACTTCGGGTAAAGGGGGCGTCGGCAAGACCACCTCCAGCGCGGCCATCGCTACTGGCTTGGCCCAGAAGGGAAAGAAGACCGTCGTTATCGACTTCGACATTGGCCTGCGTAACCTTGACCTGATCATGGGCTGCGAGCGCCGGGTGGTTTATGACTTCGTTAACGTTATTCAGGGTGACGCCACGCTGAATCAGGCGTTAATCAAAGATAAGCGCACCGAAAACCTCTACATCCTCCCCGCTTCCCAGACGCGTGATAAAGATGCGCTGACCCGCGAAGGCGTAGACAAGGTTCTGCAAGAACTGAAGAAAATGGATTTCGATTTTGTTGTCTGCGATTCACCTGCGGGCATCGAAACCGGCGCGCTGATGGCGCTGTACTTCGCTGACGAAGCCATCATCACCACTAACCCGGAAGTCTCCTCCGTTCGTGACTCCGACCGCATCCTCGGTATTCTTGCGTCCAAATCCCGCCGCGCGGAAAATGGCGAAGAGCCGATTAAAGAGCATCTGCTGCTGACCCGCTACAACCCAGGTCGCGTCAATAAAGGCGACATGCTGAGTATGGAAGACGTGCTGGAAATCCTGCGTATCAATCTGGTAGGCGTGATCCCGGAAGATCAGTCCGTGCTGCGCGCGTCGAACCAGGGTGAGCCGGTTATTCTGGATGATTCATCGGACGCCGGTAAGGCCTATGCCGACACCGTCGAACGTCTGCTCGGAGAAGAACGTCCTTTCCGCTTCATTGAAGAAGAGAAGAAAGGTTTCCTCAAACGCCTGTTCGGAGGATAAATTATGGCATTACTCGACTTTTTTCTCTCGCGGAAAAAGAACACGGCCAACATTGCGAAAGAGCGCCTGCAAATCATCGTCGCGGAGCGACGTCGCGGCGATGCTGAACCGCATTACCTGCCGCAGCTACGAAAAGATATTCTGGAAGTGATCTGTAAGTATGTGCAGATCGACCCGGAAATGGTCAGCGTGCAGCTGGAGCAGCGAGACGGTGATATTTCGATTCTGGAGTTGAACGTGACTTTACCAGAAACGGAAGAGTCGAAATCCTGACGCCGCCTCCTCCCGATAGCCTTGCGCTATCGGGCCAGTTTGCGGCATAGCCCGGAGATGCCCCCCGGGCTATTTGCCGTGGCCTAGCGCGGATATTCGCTTAACAGCGCCCGCAGGCGATCGGTCATCAGCTCGCTACGCCAGCCGGAAATCAGCTCCGGCAGCGCGTTGCCGCTCTTCAGCTGCCAGTGCCAGTTCAGCAGCTGGTTAATCTGCCGTCTGGACGCCAGCAGCTCGGCGCTCAGCCCCGTTTCGCTGCTCACCTCCTGTACCAGCGCTTTAATCTCTTTAAACACCTTGCGGTATCCCGGCATATCGATCAGGTTTTGCAGCGGTTCAGGCAATGCCTCTTCCGGCAGCTCCTGCGCTTTCGCCACCAGGCTTATCAGCGTCTTGCCGTGGAAGCGAATTTCACTCCCGGATAGCCCGAGGCTATCAAGCTCGCCGAGGCTACCGGGCATATAGCGCGCCACGCTCCACAGATGCTCTTCACGGACGACAAAATTGACCGCCATGTCGCGATCGCGCGCTTTGCGCAGGCGCCACTCTGCCAGCAGCTGCAGGCAGCCGAGCTGGCGGGTGCGCAGCTGCCAGGCGTTGCCGATATCGCGCCACGCCTGCGCAGGATCCTGCACCTCCTGGCGGCGCTGCTGCATCAGGCGGCACTCATCCAGCGCGGCGGGCAGCCAGCCGGCCGCCTCCGTTTCGGCCATCAGCCTGCTGGCGATGGGCAGCAGATACCAGACGTCCGCCGCGGCGTAGTCGCACTGCCGCTCGGTCAGCGGACGGGCCAGCCAGTCGGTACGCGATTCGCTCTTATCCAGCGCCACGCCGGAATACTCCTCGACCATCGAGGCAAAGCCCCATGACATCGGGCGGCCGCAGAACGCCGCCAGAATTTGGGTATCAATCAGCGGCTGCGGCATCAGGCTAAAGGTGTTGAGGAACACTTCCAGATCTTCGCTGCCGGCGTGGAGGTATTTGGTGACGCTTTGATTCAGCAGCAGTTCACGCATCGGCGCCCAATCGGTGATTTCCAGCGGATCGATGAGCGAAACCTGCTCGCCGTCAAACAGCTGCAGCAGTCCCAGCTGCGGATAATAGGTGCGGGTGCGGACAAATTCCGTATCCAGCGCAACCGCCGCTGCCGCGCTTGCCGCTTCACAGACGGCGCGAAGGCCGTCGTTGGTGGTAATCATCTGATAGTTCAAATCATGCTCTCTTAACTGGCGCCCATAAAAAACGCCGGCTTGGCCGGCGTCTGGCGATTCACTCTTAGCTCAGGCTTTATTGTCTACTTTAGCGCGAGCTTCGTCACGAAGTTCTCGCCGTAAAATTTTTCCGACGTTCGATTTTGGCAACTCATCACGAAACTCAACCAGCTTGGGAACCTTATAGCCGGTCAGCTGGCGACGGCAGAAGGCGATCAGCGCCTCTTCGCTCAGGGACGCCTCTTTCCTGACGACAAAAATCTTCACCGCTTCGCCGCTGCTGCCGGACGGTACGCCGACCGCCGCCACTTCCTGAACCCCGGAGTGCTGCATCACCACGTCTTCAATTTCATTGGGGTAGACGTTAAATCCGGAGACCAGAATCATATCTTTTTTACGATCGACAATCCGCAGGAAGCCATCGTCGTCCATCACCGCGATATCGCCGGTGTGCAGCCAGCCGTCTTTGATGATTTCCGCGGTGGCGTCCGGGCGCTGCCAGTAGCCGAGCATCACCTGCGGGCCTTTCACGCACAGCTCGCCCGGTTGGCCCGGCGCGACTTCGTTATCGTCATCGTCCACCAGCTTCGCTTCGGTCGACGGCACGGGCAGCCCGATGCTTCCGCTGTGGTAGTCAATATCGTGCGGGTTGACGCTGACCAGCGGCGCGCACTCGGTCAGGCCGTAGCCCTCCAGCAGATACTGTCCGGTGAGCTTCACCCAGCGTTCGGCCACAACCTGCTGGACCGGCATCCCGCCGCCGGCGGAGAGGTGCAGCGTGGAGAAATCGAGCTGCTGAAACTCTTTGTTATTCAGCAGCGCGTTAAACAGGGTATTGACCCCGGTCATCGCGGTAAACGGATATTTAGCCAGCTCCTTCACCAGCCCCGGAATATCCCGCGGGTTAGTAATCAGCAGGTTCTGTCCGCCAAGCTCAATAAACAGCAGGCAGTTCATAGTCAGCGCAAAAATGTGGTACAGCGGTAAAGCCGTCACCACCAGACTCTTTGCCCCGGTGCAGCAGCGGCCCGTAGGTGGCGTTGACCTGTTCAAGGTTGGCCAGCATATTGCGATGGGTCAGCATGGCCCCTTTCGCCACGCCGGTTGTACCGCCGGTGTACTGCAGGAACGCCAGATCTTCGCAGACGATTTCCGGCTTGACGTACTGCATCCGGTAGCCGTGCTGCAGCGCGCTACGGAACGAAATGGCGTCAGGCAGATGATATTTTGGCACCAGCCGCTTGATGTACTTGACGACGAAGTTAACCAGGGTGCCTTTCGCCGTCGACAGCTGATCGCCCATGCGCGTCAGGATAACGTGCCGGACCTGGGTTTTATCGACCACCTTCTCCAGGGTATGCGCAAAGTTTGAGACGATCACAATCGCCGCGGCGCCGCTATCGTTGAGCTGGTGCTCGAGCTCGCGCGGCGTATACAGTGGGTTGACGTTAACGACGATCATCCCGGCGCGCAGGATCCCGAACAGCGCAATGGGGTACTGCAGCAGGTTAGGCATCATCAGCGCCACGCGATCGCCCTTTTGCAGCCCCAGCCCCTGCTGAAGGTAAGCGGCGAAGGCGCGGCTGCGCTCCTCCAGCTTACGGTAGGTCATCACCTCGCCCATGTTGATAAACGCCGGCTGGTCGGCATAGCACGCGGCGGCGTGCTCAAACAGTTCCACCAGGGATTGATAGCGGTCAGGGTTTATCTCCGCAGGAACATCGGCGGGATAACGGTTTAGCCAAACCTTTTTCACTGCATCACCTCTGAAATAGTTATTCGTCGTCATCACACCCCCTGATCAACAAACATTCTGTTAACATTATATTAACTCAGCGTACCAGTTTATTAATTAGGCGTTTTGCAGGTTGCGAAGCGCGTCACTATTTATTTTTCTTATCAGACCAGAAACAAAGAAACAGCGGACTGGCCGCTGTTTCTTTTAGCTTTCAAATAGCTTATAAAAACCGCAAAATCATTCGGTTACCACATTTCTGACTTCCGCAGGGCCGGGATTATACCAGCCCCAGCCGCCGTAGCCCCACGGGGATGGGCCGTAGCCCCAGCGACGCGGACCGTACATCCACGGGTCAATCGGCTGCGGCGGCATAACCACCTGCTGCACAACGTTCCAGCGCTTATAGCCGATGACGTTCATCTGCATAAACTTGTACGGCGTGCCGCCGACCTTGCCGTCGACGGCGCCGGTAATCGGACCGACCACCGTCACCAACTGACCGCGGAAGTCGACCGGGTCGAGGAAGCCGTTAACGTCGGCGAAAATACGCCCGCGCGAAGGCTCGCCCAGCTCCGGCCGGGCGGCGCTATCCAGCGGCACCGTGGCGATTTCTAAGCGGGTTTTGCCCTGCTGATTCATGATGTTGACCACTTTGCCGCCAAAGCGTGCTTCCTGACCAACGTACAGACTGCGGTGCGGCCATCACCTGCACTAAATCCTGCTGCGGCGTCGGGGTTGAGCCTTTGATGGCATCCGGTACCGAAAGGCAGCCGCTTAACGCGGCGGCAACGGCCCCCGCCAACAGCCAACGCACTACTTTTTTTGTTTGACCCGCCATGATGCGACTCCTTATCTCAGTCTTATTGCTTACTGAGATTCATCCTCGGCCAGGAAGTTTCTTCCAGGCCACTTCGTTACGCAAATAAACCGGCTCGGCGTGCTCTACGGCCACGGTTTTGCCGACGGCAAGCAGATGACAGGCCAGCGGCAGCATATCTTCCGCCGCCGGCAGCACAACTTCGCCGTCGCTTAAGGTCAGCGCGGAGTCCTTCGCCAGGTCGGGCCACGCCGCCCAGCCGGTACCAACGGTGGCCCAGCTTCCCGTCAGCTGCTGCAGGCGTGCGCTGGCGGCCTCCGGCTTAAGGACCGCTTCGCTCTCTTCGCCGTGCCACACGCCCTGCTCGTCGCGCTGATACTCCGCCCAGTAAACCTCCCCCATGCGGGCATCAATGGCGGCCAGCACGCGGGTGGCGCCGGTTTTGCGCCATGCGCCCTGCGCCATAGCGGCCAGCGTAGAAACGCCGATCATCGGCAGTTCGGCGCCGAGCGCCAGGCCCTGGGCGATGCCGATGCCGATGCGCACGCCGGTAAAGCTGCCCGGCCCGCGGCCGAACGCCAGCGCATCCAGGTCGGTCAGCAGGACGTTGCTTTCGTTAAGGACATCCTGCACCAGGGGCAGAATACGTTGCGTATGTTCGCGGGGGCAGATTTCGAAATGTGCACAAAGGGTGCCATCATTCCACAGCGCCGCGGAGCAGGCCTCCGTGGCGGTATCGATAGCCAAAATTCGCATGAGTTGTCGCGCTCTCGCTTTAGCAGATTGACAAAATGGCGCGCAGTTTATCACATTTTACGTCGGATCACCGCCCCGGCGGCACGGCGAGGAAGCGCACCGCCCGGCGGATATCGCGGGTTCGCGGCGCCGGGGGCAGGCTGGCGAGGAATACCGCGCCGTAGGGGCGCATCACCAGCCGGTTATCGCAAATGACCAGCACGCCGCGGTCGTCAATATCGCGGATCAGGCGCCCCACCCCCTGCTTGAGGGTGATCACCGCATCCGGCAGTTGCACCTCGTCGAACGGGTCGCCGCCGCGCAGCCGGCAGTCTTCCATGCGCGCTTTCAGCAGCGGATCGTCGGGAGAGGTGAAGGGAAGCTTGTCGATAATCACCAAAGAGAGCGCATCGCCGCGCACGTCAACCCCTTCCCAGAAGCTGCTGGTCGCCACCAGCAGCGCGTTGCCGGCGCTGACGAACTGCTGCAGCAGACTGTCCTTTGCTGGTCTCCCCCTGCAGGAGAACCGGCAGCGTCATGGTGGCGCGGAACTGCTCCGCCAGATCGCGCATCATGGCGTGGGAGGTGCACAGCATAAAGCAGCGCCCGTCGTTAGCCTCAATTAGCGGCTTAAGCATCGCGGCCAGATGACGCGCCGCGCCGGGCTGATTCGGCAGCGGCAGATTGCGCGGCACGCAGAGCAGCGTCTGGTGCGCATAATCAAACGGGCTGGGCAGCAGCAGCGACTCGGCCTCTTCGATACCGAGGCGAGAGGTAAAGTGGCGCAGATCGTCATTCACCGACAGCGTTGCTGAGGTGAAAATCCAGCTGCCGGACTTTTGCGCCATCACTTCTTTAAACTTTTCGGCGACGGTCAGCGGGGTCAGGGCCAGCGTAAAGTGGCGCGAGGTGCACTCGTACCAGTAGCTGAAGCCCGGCTGGTTAATCTCCTTCAGCCGCTTCAGCCGCGCACGGTAGACCGTCGCCCGCTCAAAGGCGGCATCCAGCAGCGCGGAGCGGCCAAGGGAGAGTTTCGCCACGTCGTAGCACAGACTCCAGGGCGTCATCGAGCAGCAGCAGCGCGCGCTGGATATGGCTCTCGGCCAGCAGGTCGCGCAGGTTGCCGCGATAGCCCGGCTCTCCGAGCTGCAGGCGAAAATCCTGCGCGCTCTGGGCCAGACGATCGGCACACTTTTGCAGCTGCTGGGTATCTTTCAGCTCGGTGCGATAGGCAATGGTGATGTCTTTCGCCAGGTCCTGCAGCTGACGGCTGGAGAGCGACTGGCCAAAATAGTGGCTGGCGATATCCGGCAACTGATGCGCTTCATCGAAGATCATCACCTCCGCTTCGGGGATGAGCTCGGCGAAGCCGCTCTCTTTCACCACCATATCGGCGAGGAACAGGTGATGGTTGACCACCACCACGTCGGCATCCATCGCCTTTTTGCGCGCCTTGACCACGAAACAGTCTTTATACAGCGGGCAATCGCTGCCGAGGCAGTTGTCGTTGGTGCTGGTGACCAGCGGCCAGGCCTGGGAGTCTTCCGCCACGCTGACGCAGGTGCTGACGTCACCGTCGATGGTTTGGTTGGACCACGATCGCAGCAGGATGACATCGCTCAGAATTTGCACCGGCAGATCGCCCCCGGCCAGCGCCTGCTGCTCAAGACGCTCGAGGCACAGGTAGTTCGACCGCCCTTTCAACAGCGCCAGCTTGCCGGTATATTTCAGCGCTTTAGCCACGGTGGGCAGGTCGCGGCTGTAGAGCTGATCCTGAAGCGCCTTCGAGCCGGTGGAGATAATCACCTTTTTGTTGGCCCGCAGCGCGGGCGCCAGGTAGGCGTAGGTTTTACCGGTTCCGGTCCCTGCTTCGACCACCAGAGGCCGCGTTTCCTCAATAGCCTGCGTCACCGCCGCCGCCATCTGGCGCTGCGGCTCGCGCGGTTTGAATCCCGGAATCGCGTTGGCCAACTGGCCGTCTGCTGCAAAATCGTCGATCACAATGCCCCCTGGTTATTTGGACAGTGATTATGTCAGGGAGGAGGTCTTTTCACCAGCCCGGGTAGTGACGCGGGCGGAACATTATGGCAGTCTTGCCCCCGTCAAATGGATATACCCGTCGTCTTTCGGGCGTTTTCCGCGCCGGTTCCGCCGGCAAAGCCGCCTGAAATTCATTGGATAGAGAGGAAACTGAAATGACTATTACGCGTATCGATGCCGAAGCCCGCTGGTCTGATGTGGTGATCCACAACCAGACGCTTTACTACACCGGCGTGCCGGCAAATCTCGACGCGGGCGCTGAAGAGCAAACCGCCAATACTCTGGCACAGATTGACGCGGTGCTTGAGAAACAGGGTAGCAACAAATCGCGTATTCTCGACGCCACCATTTTCCTTGCGGACAAAAGCGATTTTGCCGCGATGAACAGAGCCTGGGACGCCTGGGTTGTTGCCGGTCATGCGCCGGTTCGCTGCACCGTGCAGGCCGCGCTGATGAAAGCAGAATACAAGGTCGAAATTAAAATTATCGCCGCCGTCTGATTACGCGTCTTCGCTTTCGTCGTCGTCATCTTCAAAGCGCGCTACGATCCGGTCGCCGGTATGCGTGGCGCGCAGTTCGTTGGCCACCAGGCTAATCGCCTCACCGCTGCTCATCCCCTGCGACATCAGCTCCTGGATACGCTCGACCGCTTTTTGCTGTTGCTCGTGGCTCAGCGAAGGTAAACCTGCAAACATAACTCACTCCTGCTACATTGTGGGGCGTAATTATTTCACGCCGCCCCCTTATTAGCCAGCGGGCGGTAACGATCAGGATCGAGGAAGATGTTGTCCCCCGCTATTATTACCCTGCCCTGGCATCCGGATGCCGCCGAGCGCTACTTTGCGCCGCTAAGCGCAGCGCCCTGGGCGATGCTGCTGCATTCAGGCTTTGCCGATCATCCGCATAACCGTTTTGATATTATGGTGGCCGAACCGCTTGCAACGCTGACTACCCGCGGCGGCATCACCACGGTGAGCGACGGCCAAACGCTGACGACCTCCGCCGACGATCCGCTAAAAATAGTGGCGCAGCGGCTGGCGCAGTGCGGACTAGCGTCGCAGGCCCATCCGCACCTGCCGTTCCTTGGCGGCGCGCTGGGGCTATTCGGCTACGATCTGGGGCGCCGCTTCGAAAACCTGCCGTCGCAGGCCGAGGCGGATATTGCGCTGCCGGATATGGCGGTCGGCATTTATGACTGGGCGCTGATCGTCGATCACCAGCGCAGTGAAGTCTCGCTGCTGAGCTACGGCGATCCCCATGCGCGGTTGCAGTGGCTGACGGCGCAATCGACCCCGGCGGCGGCCCCTTTTAGCCTGACCTCGGCCTGGCGCTCGAATATGAGCCGCCAGCAGTACGGCGAGAAATTTCGCCAGGTGCAGGCGTGGCTACAGAGCGGCGATTGCTACCAGGTCAACCTGGCCCAGCGCTTCCAGGCCCGCTATCAGGGCGACGAGTGGCAGGCATTTTGCCAGCTTAATCGCGCCAACCGGGCCCCGTTTAGCGCCTTTCTCCGCCTCGAGGAGGGCGCGGTGCTGAGCCTCTCTCCGGAGCGTTTTATTCAGCTTCATCAGGGCGAAATCCAGACCCGGCCGATTAAAGGCACCCTGCCGCGGCTGGCCGATCCGCAGCAGGATGCCCGCCAGGCGGAAAAGCTGGCTCACTCGCCGAAGGATCGCGCTGAAAATCTGATGATCGTCGACCTGATGCGCAACGATATTGGCCGGGTTGCCGAGCCCGGCAGCGTGCGCGTGCCGGAGCTCTTCGTCGTCGAACCCTTCCCGGCGGTCCACCATCTGGTCAGCACCATTACCGCCAGGCTACCGGCCCATCTTCACGCCAGCGACCTGCTGCGCGCGGCGTTTCCCGGCGGTTCCATTACCGGCGCCCCCAAGGTTCGCGCCATGCAAATTATCGACCAGCTGGAGCCGCAGCGGCGCAACGCGTGGTGTGGCAGCATCGGCTATCTCAGCCTGTGCGGCAATATGGACACCAGCATTACGATCCGCACGCTGACGGCCTGGCAGGGACAGCTATACTGCTCTGCGGGCGGCGGGGTTGTCGCGGATAGCGAAGAAGACGCCGAATACCAGGAAACGTTTGATAAGGTTAACCGCATTCTGCAACAACTGGAGAGCTAGGATATGGCGGATAGCGCCCTTGAGCTGGACGACTTTCTTTCACGCTTTCAATTACTGCGCCCGCAGCCTTCGCAAAGCGCCCTGAACCAGCGCCAGGCCGCGGTGCTGGTGCCGATCGTCCGTCGCCCGCAGCCGGGGCTGCTGCTCACCCAGCGCTCGCCGCGACTGCGCAAGCACGCCGGGCAGGTGGCCTTCCCGGGCGGCGCGGTCGATAACAGCGACGCGACGCTGATTGCCGCCGCGCTCCGGGAGGCGCAGGAAGAGGTGGCCATTCCTCCTGAACTGGTGGAGATCATCGGCGTCCTGCCGCCGGTGGATAGCGTGACCGGCTTTCAGGTGACCCCGGTAGTGGGGATTATTCCGCCAAATCTGCGCTATCACGCCAGCCAGGATGAAGTGGCGGCGGTCTTCGAAATTCCGCTGGCCGAAGCGCTGCGCCTGGGCCGCTATCATCCGCTGGACGTCCATCGCCGCGGGAACTCGCATCGGGTCTGGCTTTCGTGGTATCAGCATTATTTTGTCTGGGGAATGACCGCGGGGATTATCCGCGAGCTGGCCCTGCAAATCGGCGTCAAACCCTGACGCCTTCGCCGACTTTGCGCAGCCGCCCTGCGGACTGCGCTGCCCCGTCAGACTCCCCCGCGACGCGCTTTTACTGCCCTCTTCTGACGCCCTCATCGGCCATATTATTTAGGGTATATACTTAACTATGACGGCGCTCGCAGCATTAGTAAATTCATGGTTATCCATTAGTTTAATTCATGTGAATAGTTAAGCTGATGCTACGGTTCCCTCTTACACTATGCGCAGTTATCACATCGTTGCCGCAGCCGCGGCAACCCTGTACTGGAGTGTTATGGTGATTAGTATATTCGACATGTTCAAGGTGGGGATTGGTCCCTCATCTTCCCATACTGTAGGGCCGATGAAGGCCGGTAAACAGTTCGTCGATGACCTGGTCGAAAAGGGACTACTTAATGACGTGACGCGCGTGGCGGTTGACGTCTACGGCTCGCTGTCATTAACCGGCAAAGGCCACCACACGGACATCGCCATTATCATGGGGCTGGCGGGCAATCAGCCCGATACGGTCGACATTGACGCGATTCCGGCATTTATTCGCGACGTAGAAGCGCGCGGACGCCTGCTGCTGGCGCAAGGGCAGCAGGAAGTCGACTTCCCGCAGGATGACGGCATGCGTTTTCGCAGCGACAACCTGCCGCTGCACGAAAACGGGATGACGATCCATGCCTGGGCCGGTGACAAAGAGATCTACAGCAAAACCTACTACTCCATCGGCGGCGGTTTTATCGTCGACGAAGAGCATTTCGGCAAAGAGAATGCGGGCGAGCTCAGCGTTCCCTACCCGTTTAAATCGGCGCAGGAGATGCTCGGCTACTGCAAAGAGAGCGGGCTGTCGATCTCCGGGATGGTGATGCACAACGAACTGGCGCTGCACAGCAAAAAAGAGATCGAAGACTATTTTTCCAACGTCTGGCAGACCATGCGCGCCTGCATCGATCGCGGTATGAATACCGAAGGCGTACTGCCCGGGCCGTTGCGCGTACCGCGCCGCGCCTCGGCGCTGCGCCGCCTGCTGGTGGCCAGCGATAAGCTCTCCAGCGACCCGATGAACGTCATTGATTGGGTGAACATGTTTGCCCTCGCCGTCAACGAAGAGAACGCCGCCGGCGGCCGCGTCGTCACCGCCCCGACCAACGGCGCCTGCGGGATTGTGCCCGCGGTGCTGGCCTACTATGACCACTTTATTGAATCGGTCAGCCCTGATATCTATATCCGCTACTTTATGGCGTCCGGCGCCGTGGGCGCGCTGTACAAGATGAACGCCTCTATTTCCGGCGCTGAAGTGGGCTGCCAGGGCGAGGTTGGCGTGGCCTGCTCGATGGCCGCCGCCGGTCTTGCAGAGCTGCTCGGCGCCAGCCCGGAGCAGGTGTGCGTGGCGGCCGAGATCGGGATGGAGCACAATCTTGGCCTCACCTGCGATCCGGTCGCCGGCCAGGTGCAGGTGCCATGCATCGAACGCAACGCCATCGCATCGGTTAAAGCGATTAACTCCGCGCGCATGGCGATGCGCCGCACCAGCGAACCGCGCGTCTCCCTCGATAAAGTTATCGAGACGATGTACGAAACCGGCAAGGATATGAACGCCAAGTATCGCGAGACCTCCCGCGGCGGCCTGGCCATCAAAGTACAGTGTGACTAAAGCATCGCAACGAAATGCGCCCTAACCGGCGCATTTTTCTTCTGCAATTCATTTACATCCACTACACTTACCCTCTGACGATTGATATTCTGAAGGTTACTCAGAGTCGACAGGGTGTCGCGCATGCAGACTGCACATAAAGTCATCACGACATACCGCCGCAAACGTATTGCCGTATGTTTAATTGTTGCGTTGTTAACGCTAACCACCACGCTGGTTATCCGATTTATTTCACAGCGTAGCCTAAATCAGCAGCGGATCCAGACGGTCACCGACCAGATGGTGCTGGCTATGGATAAAATTCTTCTCCCGCTGGAAAACCAGCACCAGTCGATGCTCAATTTCGTCGGCCAGCCGTGCCAGGATGTTCACCTGCCCTTACGCAAGCTTGTGGCCACGCTACAAACGGTGCGGACCATCGCGCTGGTGAAGTCCGGTATTCTTTACTGCTCCAGTATTTATGGCGAACGTAATATTAACCTTCATCAGCGCCAGCCGATGCTGCCGAGCAATCGTCCGCTGCTGGCCTTCTCCACCGATGGTTCGCTGCTGGTCGGCTCGCCGGTATTGATTCAGTGGTATCCAGCATCCCTTCGCGGCGCCGATGGCGTGATGTTGATGATTAATATTGAGTCTGCTGGGGGAGTTAATTCTCAACGCGAAATCACCGTTGATTACCGGTATTGGGCTGCAGGTGGGAGATAGAAGCTTTATTTACGGCCTTGGCCTGGTGGACCGCGACGCCATTCCGGGCGAGCGCATCATTTATCGCCAGAGTTCTTCGCAGTTCCCCTTTACCATCAACGTCAGCGGTCCGGGAGCCACGGCTATCACCCTCAACGACCTGCCCGCCGAGCTGCCGCTGGCGCTGATCCTCAGCCTGTTGATGACCGGCATTGCCTGGCTAACCACCGCCGGCAGGCTCAGCTTCTCCCGGGAAATCAGCCTCGGCATCGCTTCACGTGAGTTCGAGCTTTGGTGCCAGCCGCTGGAGGATCTGCGCAGCCAAAGATGCTGCGGCGTCGAGATACTGCTGCGCTGGAACAATCCGCGTCGGGGCAACATTTCTCCCGACCTCTTTATTCCCATTGCCGAGGGCTACAATCTTATCGTGCCCCTCACCCGCTACGTGATCGCGGAAACCGCGCGCCAGCTCAACCTCTTCCCACAGGAAAAAAACTTTCATATTTCGATCAACGTCGCGGCCCGCCATTTTGCCAACGGCGAGCTGCTGCGCGATCTGCATCACTACTGGTTTAGCGCCCATCCCGTTCAGCAGACTGGTGGTGGAGCTGACAGAACGCGACGTGCTGCAGGATGGCGATAGTCATATGTCCGAACACCTGCATTTCAAAGGCGTCCAGCTGGCAATCGACGATTTCGGTACCGGCAACAGCTCGCTGTCATGGCTGAAAAAACTGCGCCCCGATATCTTAAAAATTGATAAGTCCTTCACCAGCGCTATCGGTATCGACAGCGTCAATTCGACGGTGACGGATATGATTATTGCCCTCGCGCGTCGCCTGGACATCGTCACCATCGCGGAAGGGGTTGAGACCGAGGAGCAGGCGGAGTATCTGCGCAGCCAAGGCGTCGATATCCTGCAGGGGTTTCGCTACGCCCGGCCGATGCCGGTAAACGAATTTCCGCAGTGGCTGGCGGCGCAGGATCGGCCGGCAGGCGCGCGGAACGAATAGCCAATAGCCTGCCGGCCCCTTGAGGAGGCCGGCAGGTGGCGGGATTACTCTTCTTCTTCGTCGTGCTCGTGGCGCGTTTTGACGACGCGGACCAGATCTACGCGGTAGCTGTTGGCCTCAACGATCGTGAACCGCAGCGGCGCCAGTTCAACCACGTCGCCGGTGCGCGGGATATGGCCGTTGACGGCGATGACCAGCCCGGCAACCGTCGCAATATCCTCTTCTTCGTTGACGATATCATCCAGCCCCAGCGTCTGCTGCAGCGCATGGAGATCGGTCGAGCCTTTGATCAGCCAGCCGTCACCATCGGCAACGATCTCTGGCGTCTCATCGGCGTCCGGGAACTCGCCGGCAATCGCCTCCAGCACGTCCAGAGGCGTCACCAGCCCCTGCACCACGCCGAACTCGTTGGTCACCATCACGAAGCTGCCGCGAGCCCTGCGCAGGACGCCCAGCAGATTGATCGGATCCAGGGTTTCCGGAACCACAATCGCCGGCGACGCCGAGGCGAGCGCCGCCACGTTCTCACCGGCCTCCAGGGCCACCAGCATCTCTTTGGCGCGCACGATACCGATGATCTCATCCAGCTCGCCCCGGCACACCGGGAACAGGCTGTGCGGGGAGGAGAGCAGCTGGCGGCGAATCTCATCTTCGCTCTGCTCGGCGTCCACCCAGTCTGATTTCACCGCGCGGCGTCATGATGCCGCGCAGCGAGCGCTGCGCGAGGGTCAGCACGCCGTTAATCATATAGCGCTCTTCTTCGGCAAACGCGCCTTCCGGCACCGGTACCGCAGAAGGCATGTCGCAATCGTGGGTCGCCGGATTTTGCTTACGGCTGCCCATCAGGCGCAGGATCGCATCGGCGGTACGCGCGCGCAGCGGCAGCGTCGACTGATGGCGGATAAAGTTGCGCCGCGCCACCTGGTTGAAGAACTCAATGATGATGGAGAAACCGATCGCGGCGTACAGGTAGCCTTTCGGTATGTGGAAACCAAAGCCTTCAGCCACCAGGCTCAGGCCAATCATCAGCAGGAAGCTAAGGCACAGCACCACCACCGTGGGATGTTGGTTAACGAAATGGGTCAGCGGCTTCGATGCCAGCAGCATCATCATCATCGCAATCACCACCGCCGCCATCATCACCGGGAGGTGATTCACCATCCCCACGGCGGTAATTACGGCATCCAGCGAGAACACGGCATCCAGCACGACGATCTGCAGCACCACCACCCAGAAGCTGGCGTACCCTTTACCATGACCGGCATCGTGCTGGCGGTTTTCCAGCCGCTCGTGCAGTTCGGTCGTCGCCTTGAACAGCAAGAATATCCCACCCAGCAGCATAATAAGATCGCGCCCGGAGAAGGAGAAATCAGCGATGCTGAACAGCGGTTTGGTTAAGGTCACCATCCATGAAATAACCGACAGCAGCCCCAGACGCATGAACAGCGCCAGCGACAGGCCAATCAGACGCGCTTTATCACGCTGCTTTGGCGGCAGCTTATCCGCAAGGATGGCGATAAATACCAGGTTGTCGATACCGAGCACGATCTCAAGGACGACCAGCGTCAACAGGCCGATCCAAATAGAGGGATCCATTAAGAATTCCATGAGTTGCTCCAGTTAACGACGGGTGCAGTCATCGCGATGTCATGCGCAGGCGAGACTATTATTGTTGGTAAAAAAGCGTAGCAGGTAGATGTGGCAGCAAAGTGCCCAAAGGTGAAAAGACGTCGATGAGGGTCCATACGGCGGGCTATGCCCTATACTCCTGAGTAGTTAAACGGAAGCTAAACATAGCAAAAAACGGAGCCAGATTGGAAAAAAATTTACCTGTTTTTGCAATAGCTAAGGCTATTTTTTGCGCCGCGAATTTATTATTCGTAGATGCGTGATTTACGGATCTTCATCACATTAATTATTTTTTCACTATCTAAAATAATTCGCTGTAGTGATTATTTTAGATCTTACACCCTAACTGAATCGATTTTGTCCGCAAGAGTGATTCAGGATGTATCACAACAGATGATGCATTCACCATAATAAGGAGGTAGCAAGTGACGATTGCTATTGTAATAGGCACACATGGTTGGGCTGCAGAACAGCTGCTGAAGACGGCGGAAATGCTGTTGGGCGAGCAGGAAAACGTTGGCTGGATTGATTTCGTTCCCGGTGAAAACGCCGAAACGCTGATCGAGAAGTACAACGCACAGGCTGGCGAAGCTGGACACGACTAAAGGCGTGTTGTTTCTCGTCGATACATGGGGAGGCAGCCCGTTCAACGCAGCGAGCCGCATTGTCGTCGATAAAGAGCGCTACGAAGTCATCGCCGGCGTTAACATTCCCATGCTGGTTGAAACGCTGATGGCCCGTGACGACGATCCGTCGTTCGACGAGCTGGTGGCGTTAGCGGTGGAAACCGGTCGCGAAGGCGTCAAGGCGCTGAAAGCGAAAGCGGTAGAAAAAGCGGCTCCGGCTCCCGTTCAGGCGGCAGCGCCGCGCGCGGCAACCCCAGCTAAACCAATGGGTCCAAACGATTACATGGTTATCGGCCTGGCGCGTATCGACGATCGTCTGATTCACGGTCAGGTAGCGACCCGCTGGACCAAAGAAACCAACGTCACCCGTATTATTGTCGTCAGCGATGAAGTCGCCGCCGACACCGTACGCAAAACGTTGCTCACCCAGGTTGCACCTCCGGGCGTCACCGCCCACGTTGTTGATGTGGCTAAAATGATCCGCGTCTACAACAACCCAAAATACGCCGGCGAGCGCATTATGCTGCTGTTCACTAACCCAACTGACGTTGAGCGCGTTGTTGACGGTGGCGTGAAGATCACCACCGTTAACATCGGCGGCATGGCTTTCCGCCAGGGTAAAACGCAGGTGAACAACGCGATTTCGGTCGATGAGAAAGATATTGAAGCGTTCAACAAGCTGAACGCCCGCGGTATCGAACTGGAAGCACGCAAAGTGTCCACCGACCAGAAACTGAAAATGATGGACCTGATCGCTAAGGTTAATAAATAACCCTGCGCTCACGCCTGACTTTTCAACTTAAGACTTAATCAACAGGAGAAGTACAATGGAGATTACCCTTCTTCAGATTGTGCTGGTGTTCATCGTCGCGTGTATTGCGGGTATGGAGTCGGTACTTGATGAATTTCAGTTCCACCGTCCTCTGGTGGCCTGTACGCTGATTGGCGCCGTTCTCGGGGATATGAAAACCGGTATTATCATCGGTGGTACCCTGGAAATGATCGCCCTGGGCTGGATGAACATCGGCGCCGCCGTTGCGCCGGATGCCGCCCTCGCGTCCATCATCTCGACCGTGCTGGTCATCGCGGGCCACCAGAGCATCGGTGCCGGTATCGCGCTGGCTATCCCGCTGGCAGCAGCAGGCCAGGTTCTGACCATTATCGTTCGTACGATCACCGTTGCCTTCCAGCACGCTGCGGATAAAGCGGCGGAGAGCGGTAACCTGACGGCCATTTCCTGGCTCCACGTTTCGTCTCTGTTCCTGCAGGCAATGCGTATTGCGATTCCTGCAGTTATCGTCGCGATCTCCGTCGGTACCAGTGAAGTCCAGGGCCTGCTGAACGCCATTCCGGAAGTGGTAACCGGCGGTCTGAACATCGCGGGCGGCATGATCGTGGTCGTTGGTTACGCGATGGTCATCAACATGATGCGCGCAGGCTATCTGATGCCGTTCTTCTACCTCGGCTTCGTTACCGCTGCGTTCACCAACTTCAACCTGGTTGCTCTGGGCGTAATTGGTACCGTAATGGCAATCCTCTACATCCAGCTGAGCCCGAAATACAACCGCGTAGCGGGTGCGCCAGCGCAGGCTGCTGGTAATAACGATCTCGATAACGAACTGGACTAACAGGTGAGCGAAATGGTTGATATGACTAAAAATACCACCGAGAAAAAACTCACTCAGAGTGATATTCGTGGCGTGTTCATTCGTTCTAACCTGTTCCAGGGTTCATGGAACTTCGAACGTATGCAGGCGCTGGGCTTCTGCTTCTCTATGGTGCCGGCAATTCGTCGCCTGTACCCGGAGAATAACGATGCGCGTAAACAGGCGATTAAGCGTCACCTTGAGTTCTTTAACACTCACCCTTACGTTGCGGCGCCGGTTCTCGGCGTAACGCTGGCGATGGAAGAGCAGCGTGCTAACGGCGCGGAGATCGACGATGGTGCCATCAACGGTATCAAAGTCGGCCTGATGGGTCCGCTGGCAGGCGTCGGCGACCCGATCTTCTGGGGCACCGTGCGTCCGGTATTCGCGGCGCTGGGCGCCGGTATCGCGATGAGCGGCAGCCTGCTTGGTCCTCTGCTGTTCTTTATCCTCTTTAACGCAGTACGCTTGCTGACCCGTTACTACGGCGTCGCGTACGGTTACCGTAAAGGTATCGACATCGTTAAAGATATGGGCGGCGGCTTCCTGCAGAAACTGACCGAGGGGGCATCGATTCTCGGCCTGTTTGTCATGGGGGCGTTGGTTAACAAGTGGACGCACGTCAACATCCCGCTGGTGGTGTCCACCATCACCGGTCAGGATGGCCAGACTCGCGTGACCACCGTGCAGACGATCCTTGACCAGCTGATGCCGGGTCTGGTGCCTCTGCTGCTGACCTTCGCCTGTATGTGGCTGCTGCGTAAGAAAGTTAACGCCCTGTGGATCATCGTTGGCTTCTTCATCATCGGTATCGTTGGCTACGCCATCGGCCTGCTGGGACTGTAATTATCCTGCTGTACGCCGGGGGCTTGCCCCCGGCTTTTTTTTAGCTTTTGTTCGGAGGATCGATGACACTCACGGATCTGGTGCTGGTGCTGTTTATTTTGCTTCTGCTGGCATTTGCGATTTATGACCAGTTTATTATGCCGCGCCGTAACGGCCCGCAGACTGCTTGCCGTTTCCCTGCTCCGTCGCAGCCGCGTGGATGGGATTATCTTCGTCGGTCTAATCGCCATACTGATTTATAACAATATTATCAGCCACGGCACGCCCATCACCACCTGGTTATTATCTGCTCTGGCGTTAATGGGGTTCTACCTGTTCTGGATTCGTACGCCGAAGATCATCTTCAAAGAGTCTGGTTTTTTCTTCGCCAATATCTGGATTGAATATAACCGTATTAAAGAGATGAATTTATCGGAAGACGGCGTGCTGGTGATGCAATTAGAGCAACGGCGCCTGCTTGTTCGCGTACGAAATATCGACGATCTGGAGAAGATATACAAACTTCTTGTTTCCACTCAATAAGTTAAAAATATAGCCTGCGCTATATTTCAGCCCATTATGGCAGCGGGATATATAGCCCTTGCTATATTCCATCTGCCAGTTCCCCTCATATTTATTAACCAATTGTTGACACCTAAAATCAAATGAAAATCGTTATCATTTGGTTATGAAAATATCTAAATGGTGTTATTGTTTTATATTCTCAAAATATGTTAAGGTTGCGCCCGTCGTTGGGGAGTAGCCAATCTTCTGTCCGCCAGGCCAGAAGGTGTACGTGTCAACATACTCGTTGCAAAACGTGGCACGTACGGGTTGAAGAACGCATTCAATCAGGCGAGACCATAGACATATCGCTGCGGTACGCAATATATAATCATTAGTCTTATTGCGTATATTTACTGGGGGCCGCGATGTGTCATATGGAATATCCCCGGTCAGGACGCACTCATGAATTTATCCGCAACGATTCTTCTGGCTTTTGGCATGTCCATGGATGCCTTCGCCGCCTCTATCGGTAAGGGTGCAACTCTTCACAAACCTAAATTTTCCGAAGCGTTACGCACCGGGCTTATCTTCGGCGTGATTGAAACGCTGACCCCGCTTGTCGGCTGGGGGATGGGGATGCTTGCCAGCCAGTTCGTCCTCGAGTGGAATCACTGGATTGCCTTTGTGCTGCTGGTCTTCCTCGGAGGCCGAATGGTAATTGAAGGGCTTCGCGGCGGCGCCGACGATGAGTGCGAAACGCCCCATCGCCACGGCTTTTGGCTGCTGGTCACCACCGCGGTTGCCACCAGCCTTGACGCGATGGCGGTTGGCGTCGGCCTGGCCTTCCTGCAGGTGAACATCGTCGCTACCGCGCTGGCGATTGGCTGTGCGACGCTGGTGATGTCAACGCTGGGTATTATGCTGGGACGATTTATCGGCCCGCTGCTTGGCAAACGGGCTGAAATTCTGGGGGGGATTGTGCTGATCGGTATCGGTGCCGAAATTCTCTGGAGCCACTTCGCCGGTTAGCGGTCAGGCATCGCGCTGCCAGCAGTGGATCATAAAGTCGGTTTGGCAGCTGAATAACGCCTGCGCGCGCAGGGCCTCACGAACCGGCGGCTTCGCCCGCCATGCAAACGGCGTCATCTGCAGCAGCGCCTCGGCCTCACTTCCGCTTAGCGTCATTGGATAAGCCAGCTGCTGCTCATAGCGCAGGGTGAAGCCGGCCATCTCTTCCCTGTTCTGCTCGTGCAGCTGTACCTCGTCGTAAATCAGGCCTTTCAATTCCAGCAGATGCTTCGGCCCCGGCGTCGCGGTAATCACCCAGCCGCCGGCCCTGACAACCCGCGCCAGCTCGCGAGCGTTGCAGGGGGCATAGATCCGCACCACCGCATCAAAGCTGGCATCAGCAAACGGCAGACGCTGGCTGGAAGCGACGCAGAAATTAACCTGCGGATAGCGTTTGGCCGCCGCGCGAACCGCGGATTTCGATACGTCGAGCCCCCAGCTGTTGGCTGAAATAGCGGCAAATGCGTGAGTGTAGTAGCCCTCGCCGCAGCCGATATCCAGCAGGTCGGCTGGCGCACGGCTCTGCAGAAACTCATCGATCGCATCGCGCAGCGGCCGGTAGTGGCCGGCATCGAGAAAGGCGCGTCGCGCCTGCATCATCTCGGCACTATCGCCCGGATCGCGCGAACGTTTGAACTGCACCGGCAGCAGGTTGACGTACCCCTCCTTCGCTAAATCAAACTGATGCCGCTGCGGGCAGATATAGCTATTTTCACGGCGCTCAAGCGGCGCGTGGCAAAGGGGGCAACTGTAAGACATGACAACTCCGGTGTCGCTGAAAGAGCGAAAGTGTAGCGTTATTCGCTCTTTCAGACCACTGCTACAGCGCCGGCGGCGCGGCATCGCCATTATGCATCACGATCAGATTTTCCGAACCCTGCGGCATCCCGTCCGGCATCACATTTTCGAGGCGTAAAACATCGCCCATGATCTGGCTAAACACCGGCGCCGATATGGCCCCGCCGTAGTAGGCCCCGTTGCTGGGATCGTTAATCATCACCACCAGCGCAAACTGCGGGTTGCTGGCCGGCGCCACGCCTGCGGTATACGCAACATATTTATCGATATACTTGCCGTCCGGACCGATTTTTTTCGCGGTCCCGGTTTTCACCGCAATACGGTAATCGCGCACGGCGGCTTTCGTTCCGCCGCCGCCCGGCAGCGCCACGCTTTCCATCATATGTTCCACCTCATGAACAATCGGCTCCGGCATCACCCGGGTGCCAATCACCGGCGGGTCGATACGGGTAATGGATAGCGGGCGCTCAATACCAAAACCGCCGATAGTGGCATAGACATGCGCCAGCTGCAGCGGGGTAACCATCAGACCGTAGCCGAAGGCAAAGGTCGCGCGATCCAGCTGGCCCCAGTAGCGGCGCTGGGGCATCAGCCCCGCGCTTTCGCCGGTGAGCCCCAGCCCGGTGGGATCGCCAAAACCGAAGGCTTTATAGGTATCGATAAGATGCTGCACCGGCATGGCCAGCGACAGATGCGAAACCCCGGTATCGCTGGATTTTTGCAGGATCCCGGTCAAAGTCAGCTCCGGGTAGTAGCCGACATCGCGAATACGGTGACCATCCAGCACAAAGGGATGGGTATCCACCACGCTGTCCGGCCGCACAATCCCCTGCTGCAGCGCCGTCATCACCACCAGCGGTTTGACCGTGGAGCCGGGCTCAAAGATATCGCTGATGGCGCGGTTACGGAAATCATCCAGTTTAGCGTCATCCCGATTATTGGGGTTGAAGTCCGGATAGCTGGCCATCGACAGAATTTCACCGGTGTCGATCTTAATCAACACCGCCGCGCCCGACTCCGCTTTATTCCAGTTTACGGCGTTATCCAGCGCATCTTCGGTGACCGTCTGCAGGCGTTCATCGATACTCAGCTGAATATTATGCGCCGGAACCGACGCCTCCTCGGTAATATTCTCAATCACCTGGCCATGGCGGTCTTTGCGCACCAGCCGGCGCCCCGGCTTGCCGGTAAGCTGGGCATTAAAGCTTTTTTCAATCCCTTCAATGCCCTGGTTATCGATATTGGTAAATCCCAGCAGGTTAGCCGCCACGTGCCCCGCGGGATAAAAGCGGCGCGACTCATCGCGCAGGTTGATCCCCGGCAGATGCAGTTTGTCGATCCACTCGGCCTGCTCCGGATTAACCTGGCGAGCCAGGTAGATAAAGCGCATATGCGGATGGCTCGCAACCCGTTTGGCCAGCTCGCTCAGGTTGAGGTGCAGCGCCTCGGCCATCGCCTGCCAGCGCGGGCCGTAGCCGACGCCCCCTTTTTCCACTATCGTTTGCGGGTCGGCCCAGATGGCGCTAACCGGTACGCTGACCGCCAGCGGGCGGTTCTCGCGATCGCTTATCATTCCGCGCTGAACGTCGATAGGCTCTTCACGCAGAGAACGCATATCCTCTTGCTTCACCAGATTATCGGGAGAGACAATCTGCAGCCATCCCACCCGGCCTAATAACAGCCCAAGGCAGCCGAGGATCGCCGCGCACAGCAGCCCAAAGCGAATCGGGGTGAAATTCGCGCCTGACTTAGATTTGTTCTTTTGCACCGTAGCTCCAGCATTATTTTGCAACCAACTGATTTAACAGTAAATCGACAAAACAGGATGCGATACAGTGCTAATAAAGGTGTTGTTTTGCAACAAAGCGCGACGAAGGGGGAAAATCGGAAATGTTTTGCAATAAACGCTAAAAAGCCCCGCGAAGGCGAGGCTTTCTTTACAAGATGAGTGGTCTTGAATCAGATAGCAGTTACGTTAACTGCTGCCGGACCTTTCTGGCCGTCCTGAATTTCGAACTCAACGTTCTGGCCTTCAGCCAGAGTTTTGAAGCCATTACCCTGGATAGCGGAGAAGTGTACGAACACGTCTTTGCTGCCATCAGCCGGAGTAATAAAGCCAAAACCTTTAGACTCGTTGAACCACTTAACTTGACCTTTAATCTTTGCCATTTGCAAAATTCCTTAGACTGTTTTCTTCGCCCGCAGGCGCTTACATAGATAAAACTGACACACTACTGCATGAGGCACTAATATAAGGTTCGGCAGAGAAGCGGTATTCAACGACAACGTGTTTACTCAGGACTTCTTTACTGAAAATGCCACACATAAACAGAACTGTACCTCGTTTAACCCGAAAGGTGTTATCACATACAACGTTAATAATGGCAAGCCATTTTTAAACAGCTCTCGATCCTTCGCACAAAATATAAGAGGATCATTTGACCAACTGCACGTTTATGCGCCTTTTTGCGGCCGTGGTTAATCTCTGCCGGTGCGGAAAACATCCGATTACGCATGGATGATATCTGCAACTTTTTCACCGTAGCTCAACAACTTCGCGGCGTCCAGCCCGCGGGGCATGCGCCCCGCCAATTTTAAGGGGTCCGCGGCGGAGTACCTGCATAACGATGCGCGCAAACGCGCATATTGATAGCTGAAAATTCGCTTAGACCGAAAATATGCAGGGTTAATTAAACCTCATTCACCACACGATAAATAGTGTTTACATTACGCATTAATAATGAAATTTCGATGACACTTTCTTTCATCATGCAATTAAATCACGAGGTTATTATTTTATTTGATTAGCTCAAAAATCCATAACTTATTGGATAAAAGTGCGATCGCTAACACATTAAGCAGTATAAGAAATGTGGCAACAACAGATGAAGGATAAGGATAAGTTATTGCGCAAGGCGATGAGGCAGGCGTACACCAGCGCGGTGTACACCCGTTTATCAGCTAGCGTTCAGCGACGAGACGGATAAAGTCGTCGTCATCCTTGCCCTTCTCAACGGCTGAAGGTTCGGCAACCTCTTCCTTCTCCAGCTTATTGGCTTCGCAGAGACGACGCAGCAGCGCGTTTTGGCGCTTTTGCTGATCCAGCAGAGCCTGCAGCAGCGCAATCTGCTCGTTGGCGCGCGAACTTGCGCGATTAACAAAAAACCATAACAACAGGCCGACAAGCAACAGCGCAACGGAAAGCGCCAGCGATGCCAGATTTACGATCCCAGGACTTAGTAACTCACTCATTTCACCACCTCAAAGAGAAGGCGTTTATTCTACCACCCGCGCAGCAGAAGAAAATCAGTCGTAATAAAAATCTCTTACCAGGGGATGAATTTGTTGATGGTGCAGATGCCGCTGAAAAACTGCACGTCCTGATCGCACATTACGTTAAGCATCTGCGTCCATAGCAATAAACAGCCCGCTATGACAACTATCAGCAAAACCCAGCGTAATTTTTTCACTCCACACTCCGCATCAATACCAGATGTTACCAGGATAGCACGCTCATCTTAAACCGCGGCTAACTGTAATACGAAAGGCAAGTTTAAGAATCATAGACTTGTTTCAACTCGTGTACCTGTCAGAATAAACGCCGAGGATAATACAAATTATGAGGCAACAATGCGATTGATCATTCGTACGATTGTAGTACTGGCCATCTTATGGATTGGCGTATTATTAAGCGGCTACGGCATGTTGATTGGTAGCAATGAGAACGCGGCGGGGTTGGGCCTCCAGTGTAAATATCTGACCGCCCGCGGCACCAGCACCGTGCAATACGTGCACTCTGATAGCGGCATTATTGGTCTGACCGACTGTCCGGTTCTGCGCAAAAGCGAAACCGTGATCGACAAAGGTTAATCCGGCCCGGGCTACGGCAGGAAGCCTCTTCCCGTCGTAGCCGACGCCCATTGCGATCAGAACGGATAGTCGTTATAGCCCATCTGTTCAGAAATTTTACGCGCCGCGGTGTGCAGCATGGCAACGTATTCGTGCAGCCTCTCCTCAGAGAAGCGCAGCGTCGGGAAAGAGATACTCAGACCGGCAATCACTACGCCAAAGCGGTCGAAGACCGGTACCCCAATGCAGCGAAGCCCCTCTTCCTGCTCTTCGTTATCTTCGCCATAGCCCTGCTGACGAACGCTATCCAGAACCGCCAGCAGCTCTTCGGTGCTGGCGATCGTCCGCTCGGTGCTGCGCTTATATTCAACGCCTTCGAGGATCTGCTCCACTTCGGCGCGGTCGCGCCACGCCAGCAGCACTTTGCCAATTGCGGTGCTGTACAGCGGGTTGCGGCGGCCGATACGCGAATACATGCGCAGGTTATACATCGAATCGATTTTATGGATGTAGACGATACTGTCTTCATCCAGCGCGCCGAGATGGATTGTCTCTTTAGTCAGACGCGACAGTTCGCGCATCTGAATATCCGCACTGCGCACCAGATCGACATTCTGCAGCGCGCGCGCGCCCAGCTCGAACAGCTTCAGCGTCAGGGAGTACTTCTCCGACTCACCTTCCTGGGCGACGTAGCCCAGCGACTTCATGGTTTGCAAAAAGCGATAAACGGTGCTTTTTGACATCATAACGCGCTGGGATAGTTCGGTAATACCAATTTCACGCTCTTCGCCAAGCGCCTGCAGGATGCCAAAAACCTTCAATACTGAAGAGACAGAATCTGGCTGTTTATCCAAATCTGCAACTGCCATTTATCACCTCATCGCAACTGTTTTATAAAAATTAGAACCGGTTTTTATTATAAATTCGCATCCTGACGCCCGCAATCGTTCTTCTGCTCATTCGTTACAAATCTGCGACATACAGCCGAATAATCAATGCTAAAATCATTAACCTGAGAATAGTCACGATAAAGTCACAACCTTAATATGGATAACAACACTCCCGATGGTCTGCCCCTGCCGCAGCGCTACGGCGCCATTCTGACCATCATTTTAGGCATCGCGATGGCCGTACTCGACGGCGCCATCGCCAACGTGGCCCTGCCGACCATCGCCACGGATCTTAACGCTTCACCCGCAGCCTCAATCTGGATAGTCAACGCTTACCAAATCGCCATCGTGATTGCGCTGCTGCCGCTCTCCTTTTTGGGCGATATGTTTGGCTATCGGCGTATCTATAAAATCGGCTTGCTGGTTTTTACTTTTACCTCGCTGGCCTGCGCCCTCTCCCACTCGCTTGAGATGCTGACGCTCGCCCGCGTCGCCCAGGGCCTCGGCGGCGCCGCGCTGATGAGCGTCAATACCGCGCTCATTCGTCTTATCTTCCCGAAGCGCTTCCTTGGGCGGGGAATGGGGATTAACTCGTTTGTGGTCGCCGTCTCATCCGCGGCCGGTCCGACAATCGCCGCAGCGATCCTCTCCATCGCCTCCTGGCAGTGGCTGTTTTTAATCAATATTCCGCTGGGAATTATTTCGCTAACGCTCGCCATACGCTACCTGCCGGCCAACAGCGGCCGCAGCAGGATCGCCCGTTTCGATCTTCCCAGCGCCATCATGAACGCGCTGACCTTCGGCCTGCTGATTACCGCACTCGGTGGCTTTGCCCAGGGGCAATCCGACCGACTGGTGCTGGCTGAAGCGGCCGCAACGCTGGTTATCGGGTTCTTCTTTATTCGCCGCCAGCTGCAAATGCCGGTGCCGCTGCTGCCGGTTGATCTGCTGCGAATCCCGCTGTTCTCGCTCTCTATTTGCACGTCAGTCTGTTCCTTCTGCGCACAGATGCTGGCGCTGGTTTCGCTGCCCTTTTTCCTGCAGGCTACGATCGGACGCAGCGAGGTAGAGACCGGGCTGCTGCTGACGCCCTGGCCGTTAGCGACGATGGTGATGGCGCCGCTGGCGGGTTACCTGATTGAGAAAATTCACGCGGGGCTGCTGGGAGCGGTAGGTCTGGCGGTAATGGCCTGCGGCCTGTTTGGCCTGGCGCTGCTGCCCTCATCCCCGTCCGATCTCGATATTATCTGGCGCATGGCGCTCTGCGGCGCGGGTTTCGGTCTGTTCCAGTCGCCGAATAACCACACTATCGTCTCATCGGCCCCGAGCCACCGCAGCGGCGGGGCCAGCGGAATGCTCGGTACCGCCCGACTGCTGGGGCAAAGCACCGGCGCGGCGCTGGTCGCCTTGCTGTTCAACCTGCAGGGTAACGGCGGCACCCATACCGCGCTGCTGCTGGCCGGAGGGCTGGCGGTCGTGGCGGCCACCGTCAGCGGGTTGCGCGTTACCCAGCCGCGCCCCGGACAGTAGCCCGGCGCGATTTAGGCGCAAAAAAACCGCAGCCCGGTTAAGGCTGCGGTTTTTATTTCCCTGCGCTGAAGGAGATGACTACTTCAGATATTCTCCGCTACGCAGCGCTTCGATACGCTTATCCAGCGGCGGGTGCGTCATAAACAGCTCGCTCATCGATTTCGCTTTGCCGTTTATGCACAGCGCCATCATGCTGCTGGCTTCCTGCGGCTCGTAGCTGGTTTTCAACCGCTGCAGGGCGGCGATCATTTTCTCGCGGCCGACCAGGCGGGCAGAACCGGCATCCGCATGGAACTCGCGGTAGCGCGAGAACCACATGGTGATGATGCTGGCCAGGATCCCAAACACCAGCTCCAGGACGGTGGCGACGGCAAAGTAAATCAGCGGGTTGCCGTTGCTGCTTTCACCTTCATCGCGGTTGCCGCCGAGGAATCCAGCGGCAATTTGCGCGATAACGCGCGAGATAAAGATGACGAAGGTGTTCACCACCCCTTGAATCAGGGTCATGGTCACCATATCGCCGTTGGCAATGTGGCTGATTTCATGGGCAATAACGGCTTCCGCCTCGTCACGGCTCATGTTCTGCAGCAGCCCGGTGCTGACGGCCACCAGCGAAGCGTCACGGCGCGCCCCGGTGGCAAACGCGTTAATATCCGGCGCATGGTAGATGGCGACCTGCGGCATGCCGATCCCCGCCTGCTGCGCCTGCTGCGCGACGGTATTCATCAGCCAGCGTTCGGTTTCGTTACGCGGCTGCTCAATGACTTCCCCACCCACCGATTTTAGCGCCATCCATTTCGATATCATCAGCGAAACGATCGAGCCACCAAAACCAAAAAGCAGCGCCATGATCAGTAGCCCGGTCATGCTGCTTGACTGTATTCCCGTCAGGCTTAGCACCAGCCCAAACACCGCCATAACGGCCAGGTTGGTCAACAGGAAGAGCGCGATTCGCATCATAATTTTCTTCTAACCTCGATTTAACAAAACGCACTATGCGATTCCCCATATCGTATGGGTACAACGTTAATTTTCAACCATCCTCCCCCGCTAAGTCACGAGAAAGACACAACTTTACATTTTGTAGCATATCGCTGACATCTGCATAATAGATTGACATCGGGCGCGGGAGAATCGAGGTTTTTGGCGGGAGAAACGGATAAAAAAACGGGCACAACATGTGTGCCCGTCGGATACTTATTTGCTAACCGGTGGTTCCACCGCCGGCCGGTCTTTCTCCAGATGGGCCAGGTCGAGCGCGATATGTACCGTTTCATCAAGATACGGATCCGGCTCCTGGTAATCCTTCGGCAGATCGTCCAGCTTCTTAAGCTGCGGCTTACCTTCACGCTTCAGGCGGTCGTTAATCCGCGCCAGACGAGTCGCATCATCCTCTTCGTTCTCTTTTTCGCGCTGGGCGTAGTTCAGAGAAACGATATTGCGCTTGTCTTTCATCGCGTTATAGCGAGCAATGTCCTTCATGATGTACTGGAATTCCGGATCTTTGGCAATCCGCTCATCATGCAGCTTCAGCAAATCGGGGCCAAACGGCGTCAAGTCGCCGGACTTGACGTAGGTCGCGGCGTTAACGCTATCCCACGGCAGGGCATTATCTTCATACTGCTCGCCGGTCTCGCGATCTTCGCTGCCGGTTGGCATCATGATGTCCGGCGTTACGCCCTTACGCTGAGTGCTGCCGCCGTTGATGCGGTAGAACTTCTGGATGGTGTACTGCACGGAACCCAGCGCCGGCCAGTCCGGACGCAGCATCTGATCGTAAATGCGGTTCAGCGAACGATACTGCTGTACGGTGCCTTTCCCGAAGGTTGGCTCACCCACGATCAGCGCGCGACCGTAGTCCTGCATCGCCGCGGCGAAGATTTCAGAAGCCGAAGCGCTGAAACGGTCAACCAGCACGACCAGCGGGCCTTTGTAGTAAACGACGCCGTCAGTATCGCTGTCTTCACGCACTTTGCCGTTGTTATCGCGAACCTGCACCACCGGACCAGACGGGATAAACAGACCGGAGAGCGATACCGCCTCGGTCAGCGCGCCGCCGCCGTTGCTGCGCAGGTCGATAACGATGCTGCTGACGTTCTGTTTTTCCAGCTTCTGCAGCTGCACCTTGACGTCATCCGTCAGGCCAACGTAGAAACCGGGGATATCCAGCACGCCGATTTTTTCTTTACCAACGGTTTTCACCGACATTTTAACCGCGCGATCTTCGAGACGAATTCGCTCGCGGGTTAGCGTGACGATGCGCGTTTTCGCGCCCTTGCCCGCCGGCAGCACTTCCAGGCGAACCTTACTGCCCTTCGGCCCTTTAATCAGCGCCACCACGTCGTCAAGGCGCCAGCCGATAACGTCAACCATGCCCTTACCGGACTGGCCGACGCCAACGATACGGTCGCCAACGCTAATTGACTTGCTCTTCGCCGCCGGGCCGCCGGCCACCAGCGAGTTGATCACCGTATAGTCGTCGTCCATCTGCAGCACCGCGCCGATCCCTTCTAACGAAAGGCTCATTTCGGTATTGAACTGCTCGGTATTGCGCGGCGACAGGTAGTTGGTATGCGGGTCGATTTCGCGGGCGAAGGCGGTCATAACCAGCGAGAACACATCTTCACTATTGGTTTGCGCCAGGCGACGAATAGCAAACTTATAGCGGCGGGTTAGCGTTTCGCGGATCTCTTTGTCGTCTTTACCCGCAAGCTTCAGGCTCAGCTGGTCAAACTTGACCTTTGCGTCCCACAGCGCGTTTAGCTCGGCCTCATCTTTCGGCCAGGGCGACTTGCTGCGGTCAAGGTTGAAGCTATCGTTGCCGGTAAAGTCCATCGGCCGCTCAAGCACCTTCAACGCGTACTGATAGCGTTCGAAGCGGCGCTGCTGACCCAGGTTGTACAGGTCGTAAAAAACGTCCAGCTTTCCGCTGCGCAGCTCGTCGCCGATTTGATTTTTCTTCGCGGCAAACTGAGCTACGTCGCTGGCCAGCAGCACGTTGTGGCTGTAGTCCAGCAGGTTCAGATAGCGGTCAAAAATTTTTGCCGAGAAGGCGTTATCGAGATCGAACTGTCGATAGTGCGAACGAGTAAAGCGCGAGGTTACGCGCTCACTCACCGTCGCGTGCTGCGGCTCTTCTTTCAGCACGGGGATTTGATCGGCTCGGGTAATATCATCCACGGCGAACGCGTGGCCTGCTATTGCCAGCAGGCCCGCAAGCGCGGTGAGCTTAAAGAATGTGTTCATGCCTGGCCCGGCCTCCGTTTCAGAACACCAGGTGTTCTGCGCGTACAATCATTGACATACCAGAAGTCGAGCTGTACACGAACGCCATCTTTGGTGATTTCCAGAACGGTGGCGTCCATTGCGTTATTGCCTGCTTTCACCTTCAGAGCCTGGCCGACGGACAGCGCGGTCAGATCTGATACAGGAGTATGACGCTCTTCGCGCGGTGCTTTCGCAACGGCGGGACGCGGCTTACGCTGTTCTGTGCCTTCTTTGCGGCGAACCTGAGGACGCGGCTTACGCTCGCGGCGGGCGCCTTCTTCCTGCTGACCAGCAGCGGCAGCGGCTTCGCGTTTTTTAGCCTGCTGGGCGGCACGCTGTGCCTGGACGCGAGCTTTTGCTTCTTCGAGCTGCTGACGGGCATGAGCAACGTGCTGCTCTTCCAGTTCGCCGCACGGGTTGCCGTCGAGGTCGACGCGAATCGCCCCAGGCTTAACGCCGTACAGATAGCGCCAGCTCGAAGTATAAAGACGTAACGCGGCGCGAAGCTGGGTTTTGCTGAGATTCATCTCCCCCCCAACGCGCTCAACGAGATCCTGAAAAATACCGACTTTCAGGGGGCGAGCTTCACCTTCAGCGCTGAAGCACTGTGGGAAACGTTCGGCCAGAAATGCGATAACTTCTTTACTGCTATTCAACTTAGGTTGATTTTCCATGAAATTTCCTGATTACAACGGACGTAGCCAACAAGCCGCAGGCATGAACAGGCGCCATTATAATGACGCCATCGCTAAATGCTACGTTATCCGTTGATTATCCTGCGACGTGGGTGAATATTTTTTGATAGTCGGTCGCAGAAATGAGTTTTTCCAGCTGCGCTACCAGTTGCGTAAGCCCCTGTTCATCCTCAGCGGTGAAGCGGGCGTACGCGGTGCTGTCGATATCCAGGACGCCGATAATCCGATCGTTCACCCGCAGCGGGAAGACAATCTCCGAATTGCTGGCGGCGTCACATGCAATATGCCCGTCGAAGGCGTGAACATCCTCCACGCGCTGCACGCGATTCTGCGAAACGGCAGTTCCGCAAACGCCCCGCCCTACCGGAATTCGCACGCAGGCCAGCTTGCCCTGGAAGGGCCCCAGCACCAGCGTATCGCCTTCGAGTAGGTAGAACCCGGCCCAGTTAACCTCGGTCAGCCGCTCAAACAGCAGCGCGCTGGTATTAGAGATCGTGGCCAGAAAACTGGTTTCTCCTGCCATTAACGCCTGAAAATCACGGTTCAGATCCGCGTAAAACTCTGTTTTGCTCATTATATAATCACTTAGTTGTCTTACTGCCTTACACTGACTGCCTAATAAAATAAGCATTAAATGCGTTCAGGCTCAAGATGAATTCATTCCTGGGTTAATATAGTGAAATACATTCATAGCCGTACGTAATAAATGCCACTAAAAATACCCCGGATTACGCCAGCGAAAAAGATGACCGTACATGCGGTCGGTTTGCCGTTGCCTCAGGCCCACTATCACCGCTGTCCGCAGTGCGACCTTCTGTTTCGCCTGCCGGTGCTCAAGCGTAATCAGAGCGCCTGGTGCCCGCGCTGCAGCGCCAAAATTCGCGACGGCCGCGACTGGTCGCTTTCGCGCCTTGGCAGTATGGCTATCGCCATGTTGCTGCTGATGCCTTTCGCCTGGCTGGAGCCTTTGTTGCGTTTGCACCTGCTCGGCGTGCGTATCGACGCTAACGTATTACAGGGCATCTGGCAAATGACCGATCAGGGCGATCCGCTGACGGCGGCGATGGTGCTATTTTGCGCCGTCGGCGCGCCGGCCCTGCTGGTGATCTCCATCGCCTATCTTTGGCTGGGCAACGTGCTGGGGATGAACCTGCGCCCGGTGCTGCTGATGCTGGAGCGGCTAAAAGAGTGGGTGATGCTCGATATCTACCTCGTCGGGATCGGCGTGGCCTCGATCAAGGTACAGGATTACGCGTTCCTGCAGCCCGGCGTCGGCTTAATCGCCTTTGTCTCATTAACGCTGCTCAGCATCCTCACGCTCATTCACATGAACGTCGAAGAGCTCTGGGAGCGATTCTATCCCGAACGTCCGGCGCTGCGCCCGGATCCTAATTTACAGGTCTGTACCGGCTGCCACTATACCGGCCACCGCGACGCCCGCGGGCGCTGCCGTCGCTGCCATACGCCGCTGCACCACCGTCGGCCGCAGAGCCTGCAGAAGAGCTGGGCGGCGCTGATCGCCTCGGTGATGTTCCTGCTCCCCGCCAACCTGCTGCCGATCTCCATTATCTACGTCAACGGCGCGCGCCAGGACGATACGATCCTCTCCGGGATTTTGTCGCTGGCCAACAGCAACATCGCCATTGCCGGCGTGGTGTTTATCGCCAGTATTCTGGTGCCGTTTACCAAAGTTATTGTGTTGTTTACGCTGCTGGTCAGCATACAATTCAGGTGCGAACAGGGGCTGCGTACCCGCATCCTGCTGCTGCGGCTGATTACCTGGATTGGCCGCTGGTCGATGCTGGATCTTTTCGTTATCTCATTAACCATGTCGCTGATAAACCGCGATCAACTCCTCGCTTTTACGATGGGGCCTGCTGCGGTATATTTCGGCGCCGCGGTAATATTAACTATCCTTGCTGTTGAATGGCTGGACAGCCGCTTACTTTGGGACGCACATGAGTCAGGAAACGCCCGCTTCGCCGACTGAAGCCAAAATTAAAACCAAACGTCGCATATCGCCATTCTGGCTGCTGCCGGTCATCGCGCTGATGATCGCCATCTGGCTGATCTGGACCAGCTATAGCGATCGCGGGACGACGATCACCATCGACTTTGAGTCGGCTAACGGTATTGTTCCCGGGCGTACGCCTATCCGCTATCAAGGGGTAGAAGTGGGCACGGTGCAGAATATCTCGCTGAGTAAGGACCTGAGTAAGATAGAGGTTTCGGCCAGCGTTAAAGGCGATATGAAAGACGCCCTGCGCAAGGACACGCAGTTTTGGCTGGTTACGCCAAAAGCCTCGCTGGCCGGCGTTTCCGGCCTTGATGCGCTGGTCGGCGGCAACTATATCGGCATGATGCCGGGCCGGGGCGAACCTGAGGACCACTTTGTCGCCCTCGATACCCAGCCGAAGTACCGTATCAACAACGGCGAGCTGATGATCCATCTGCACGCCGCGGATCTCGGCTCGCTGACCAGCGGGTCGCTGGTCTATTTCCGCAAGATCCCCGTTGGCCGGGTTTACGACTATGCGCTCAACGATAACAACCAGGGCGTCACCATTGACGTGCTGATCGAACGCCGCTTTACCAATCTGGTCAAAAAAGGCACCCGCTTCTGGAACGTTTCCGGCGTCAAGGCCGACGTTGGGATTAGCGGCGCTAAAGTTGAACTGGAGAGCCTTTCGGCTCTGGTTAACGGCGCAATAGCCTTTGACTCCCCAGCGGATTCGGCAGCCGCCCAGCAAAACGATGAGTACGGGCTGTACGAAGATTTAGCCCACAGCCAGCGCGGCGTGCTGGTGACGCTCGATTTACCCGACGGCGCGGGGCTGAAAGCCGGCTCTACGCCGCTGATGTACCAGGGCCTCGAGGTCGGGCAGCTAACCAGGCTCAATCTCCAGCCCGGGAGTCAAGTCACCGGCGAAATGACCGTCGACCCCAGCGTCGTGACCCTGCTGCGTGATAAGACGCTTATTCAGATGAAAAAGCCGAAAGTTTCGCTGGATAACCCGAGCCTCAGCGCCCTGCTAACCGGTAATACCTTTGAACTGGTACCGGGAGAGGGTGAGCCGCGCAGCCACTTCGTGGTGCTGCCGGCGGATAAATCGCTGCTGGAAGAGCCGAACGTCGCCGCCATCACGCTGACGGCATCGGAGAGCTTCGGCATCGACGCCGGACAGCCGCTGGTGCTGCACGGCGTGAAAATCGGCCAGGTGCTGGAGCGCAAGCTGACGGCGCAGGGCGTCACCTTCCAGGTGGCCATCGCGCCGGAATACCGCGATCTGGTGCACGGCGATAGCAAATTTGTGGTTAACAGCCGCCTCGACGTTAAGGTTGGCCTCGACGGCCTCAAGATTCTCGGCGCCAGCGCCAGTGAATGGGTTGACGGCGGCATCCGCGTTATTCCAGGCGCGAAAGGAGCGATTCAGGCCAGCTATCCGCTGTACGCCAATATGGAAAAAGCGCAGGAGAATAGCCTGAGCGACGTCCCGACCACCACCCTGAGTCTCTCCGCGGAGACGCTGCCGGATGTACAGGAAGGCTCGGTGGTGCTGTACCGCAAGTTTGCCGTGGGCGAGGTCACCGCCGTCAAGCCGCGCAGCGACGCGTTTGATATCGACCTGCACATTAAGCCGGAGTATCGCCACCTGCTCACCGGTAATAGCGTATTCTGGGCGGAAGGCGGCGCGAAGGTCCAGCTTGACGGCAACGGCCTGACCGTCCAGGCTTCGCCGCTGGCTCGCGCCCTCAAAGGGGCGATCAGCTTCGACGATCTGAGCGGAACCAGCGCCCGCGCCCGTATCGGCAATAAGCGTATTCTGTATGCTTCAGAGACCGCCGCCCGCGCGGTGGGCGGGCAGATAACCCTGCACGCCTTCGATGCGGGAAAACTCTCTTCCGGAATGCCTATTCGCTATCTGGGAATTAACATCGGCCAGATCCAATCGCTGAACCTGATCACCGCCAGGAACGAAGTGCAGGCGAAAGCCGTGCTCTACCCGGAGTACGTGGAGACTTTCGCCCGGGTTGGCACCCGATTCTCGGTGATCACCCCGCAAATTTCCGCGGCGGGCGTTGAGCATCTGGATACCCTCTTCCAGCCGTATATCAACGTTGAGCCGGGCCGGGGAACGCCGCGCCGCGACTTCGAGATTCAGGAAACGACTATCAGCGACTCGCGCTATATCGACGGTCTGAGCATCGTGGTTGAGGTTCCGGAAGCCGGTTCGCTGGATATCGGTACGCCGGTGCTGTTCCGCGGCCTCGAGGTGGGAACCGTCACCGGGTTGACGCTCGGCTCGCTGTCGGACCGCGTGATGGTCAAACTGCGTATCAGCAAGCGTTACCAGTATCTGGTGCGTAACAACTCGGTATTCTGGCTCTCTTCCGGCTACAACCTCGACTTTGGCCTGATTGGCGGCGTGGTGAAAACCGGGACCTTCAATCAGTTCATTCGCGGCGGCATCTCCTTCGCCACGCCGCCGGGCACGCCGCTGGCGCCGAAAGCGCAGGATGATAAACACTTCCTGCTGCTGGAGAGCGAACCGAAAGAGTGGCGCGAATGGGGCACCGCCCTGCCGCGCTAGGCCGCTGGCTAAACGCTCCGGTGTCCGATACCGGAGCGTTTATGGTAAACTGCGCACCCTTTTTTCTTGTGGTGCGCTCCAGTGGCTCAAAACGCTGTCTTTCTTCCTGACGAATTCCTCGCTCAAATGCGTGCGGCACTGCCGGCGCATCTCTCTTTCGACGATTTTATTGCCGCCTGCCAACGTCCGCTACGCCGCAGCATCCGCGTTAACACGCTGAAAACCAGCGTGGCCGACTTTCTTCAACTGGTCGCCCCCTACGGCTGGCAGCTTACGCCGGTGCCGTGGTGCGCAGAGGGATTTTGGATCGAGCGCGAGGATGAAGAGTCCCTGCCGTTAGGCAGCACTGCCGAGCATCTCAGCGGGCTCTTCTATATTCAGGAAGCCAGACTCGATGCTGCCGGTTGCCGCCCTGTTTGCCGATGGCGATATGCCGCAGCGGGTGATGGACGTCGCCGCCGCGCCGGGGTCAAAAACCACGCAAATCGCCGCCCGAATGGGCAATAAAGGCGGGATCCTCGCCAACGAATATTCCGCCAGCCGGGTCAAAGTCCTGCATGCCAACATCAGCCGCTGCGGAATCAGCAACGTCGCGCTGACGCATTTCGACGGCCGGGTATTTGGCTCCGCGCTGCCGGAGAGCTTCGATGCCATCCTGCTCGACGCCCCCTGCTCCGGGGAAGGCGTGGTGCGCAAGGATCCCGATGCCTTGAAAAACTGGTCCCCGGAAAGCAACCGGCAGATCGCCGCAACCCAGCGCGAGCTTATCGATAGCGCCTTTCACGCCCTGCAGCCGGGCGGTACGCTGGTGTACTCCACCTGTACCCTGAACCGCGAAGAGAACGAGGAGGTGGTGCAGTGGCTGCTGGCCCGCTATCCGCAGGCGGTAGAGACGCTGCCTCTCGGCTCGCTCTTCCCCGAAGCCGGCGAGGCCCTGACGGCGGAGGGCTTCCTTCACGTCTTCCCGCAGATTTATGACTGCGAGGGATTCTTCGTTGCCCGCCTGCGCAAAACCGGCGCCGTGGAACCGCTGCCGGCGCCGGGCTACAAGGTCGGGCAATTTCCGTTTGTCCCGCTGAAGCGCCGGGAAAGCGCCGCCGTGTCGGACGCCGCGGCAGCCGTGGGCCTGCGCTGGGATGAGAGCCACAGCCTCTGGCAACGCGACAAGGAAATTTGGCTGTTTCCGCAGGCCCTGGAGGCGTTTATCGGCAAGATCCGCTTTTCGCGCATTGGCATCCGGCTGGCGGAAACGCACAACAAGGGCTTCCGCTGGCAGCACGAGGCGGTTATCGCTCTTGCCGCGTCCGAAACGCCTTTTGAGCTGACGCAGAGCGAAGCCGAAGAGTGGTATCGCGGGCGCGATATTTACCCGCAAACCCTGCCGCCGCAGGACGAAACGATCGTCACTTACCAGAGCGCGCCCCTGGGGCTGGCGAAAAAAGTCGGTTCGCGCCTGAAGAACAGCTATCCGCGCGAGCTGGTACGTGACGGGAATCTATTTGCCGGCAAGATGTGACTAAGCGCAGAAAAAGAGCATTTTTTCACTGGCGCTTTGCGCCCCATTGTCTACGCTGAAAATTGCGGCCTTAACTGGTCGTACCACAATTCAGCAGACCAACGGGGTGAATTTATGAGTAAAACAAATATACGCATCGGCGCGTTTGAGATAGACGATGCCGAACTGCACGGTGAGCAGCAGGGAGAGCGAACGTTGAGCATTCCCTGCAAATCCGATCCGGATTTGTGTATGCAGCTCGACGGCTGGGATGCTGACACCAGCGTTCCCGCTATTCTCGATGGCCAACATTCCGTTCTCTACCGTAAGCACTACGATCAACAATCCGACGCCTGGGTCATGCGCGTAGCCTGACTCAAAAAGAACCCGTCGCCTGAGACGGGTTATTTACCCCCCGCTCTCGTTAAACTCCCCTATACTTATTAGCATGTTAACCTGAACATGTGGCCAGGATGTTTGCCTTAGTTTTGTTCATTTGTTACCTGGACGGCGGCTGCGAGGATATTGTCGTGGATGTTTATGACGACGAACGACGCTGCGTGGTCGCGATGGACGATCAGCGGATCCGCCATGGCGGATGCTTTCCGGTAGAAGATTTTATCGACGGCTTCTGGCGCCCCGCCAGCGAGTACAGCGATTTCTAACCGGCCTGCTGCAGCTGCACGAGGGTCAGCTCGCCGCCAAAGACGGCGCCGGTATCAATATAGTGCTGGTTATCGCCGTCGTAGCGCTGCCTGAGCGGAGTATGGCCAAACCAGAAGTGGTCGGCGCCGCCGATAGCCCCGTGTCGCCCGGCCAGATGGTCCGTCAGGCGTTGACGGTTCCACAGGACCTGGGATGCGTCCACCGGCTGCTGCCAGCGATAGAACGCCGCCGGATAATCCGCATGGGCAATAACGTGCGTCTGTGAGCCGGCGCGGAGCTCAATAATCAACGGCAGCTGACGGCAGCGGGCAAACAGCGGCGCCATCTGCCGCCGCGCGTTCGGCGAGCTCTCCTGATACCAGCGCCCGCCGTTGAGCATCCACAGCGCCATCTTCCCGCTCTCCTGCGCCTCCAGCGCCATCTGCTCGTGGTTGCCCCGCACCGCGCGAAACCAGCGACGGTCGAGCAGGCCCAGACATGCGGCGCTTTGCGGCCCGCGATCGATCAGATCGCCCACGGAGATAAGCAGATCCTGGTATGGGTCAAACCCGAGCTGCCGCAGTTTTGCCGTCAGCAGCGCAAGGCAGCCGTGCAGGTCACCGACGAGCCAAATATTACGCCAGCCTGAGCCATCAAGGTGCTGATACATATAGAACCTCCGGATCTAATTATAGCGAATTATTTCTCCGGTAATCCTCCGCGAAACACACTTCAATAAAATTTAAACGAAACGGAAATATAGTCCGCCGGGGCATTAATCTCGCGTTCGACTCTCACTAAAATAGAAGCTAAATAACGCCGAGGTATTCATCGTGACGGACAATAGCCTGCATTCAGCCTACGTACTACAGCCACGCACAAATCTAATTACCGATCTGGTTATGGGCAGACTTATTCCCGCACCAATCTGGCAAAAGCGTAATTACCGGCTGAAGTTTCTGCTGCGCACAGCATTATTTTACACGCCAACCCGGCTGATGTTGGATAATCTCGCGGCGCGGCCCAACTTCGACCAGCTGCTCGCCGCTCAGGTGACGCTGCCGGGAAAGGTCCATCGCCAGTACCTGAGGCGCGGGCTCAGCGCCGGCCAGCGCGCCGCGGCGATCGTCAGCCACTACCAATATATCGATACCTTGCCCGCCGGTCGGCTGAGCGCCGCCATGACCGCGCTACAGGAGATGCCGCTGCTGGAGCTGCAGGGCAAAGATGAAGCCCGGTTTACGCTGTCGGCCTCCTCTGCCGGCAAGGCCGAGCGCGAAGGCGAGACCACGCTTTGGCTGCGCGACGGCAGCCGGACGCTGCTGGCCAGCGCGACGTTCAGCGTGGTGCGCGACCAGGAGCAGTGGCAGCTGACCATCGGCGGGCTGCAGGGGCCGCGGCGCAACGTCCCGCACGAGGTGATAAAGCAGGCGACCCGCGCCTGCTACGGCCTGTTTCCTAAGCGCCTGCTGCTGGAGTTTATCTGGGCGCTGGCGGCGCAAAGCGATATCCGGGAAATTTACGGCGTGAGCGATAACGGCCACGTTTTCAGAGCATTACGCTATCGCTTAAGTAAAGGACGCCACTTCCACGCCAGCTATGACGAGTTCTGGAAGTCGATTGAGGGAGCGGCCGACGGCGCGTGGCGCTGGCGCTTGCCGCTGGGCCTTGCGCGCAAGTCCCTGGAGGAGATTGCCAGCAAAAAGCGGGCAGAATATCGCCGCCGCTTCCAACTGCTCGACGAGCTGAACGCCGGGGTTATCGAACTTATCGCCGGCTCCCGGCAGGCGTAGCTTTCCAACAAATACACGCCGTTTTTAACAACGGCGTTTGCATCTTATCCGGCGCTTTCGTTACTATCATCACTTCTTCGTTTCCGTGCAGGTAGCCAGGGAAGTTATGAGTAAAGCAGAAGTAGCGCTGTTGGCTATCGTCTTGATTATTTTGACGGGCTCCCTGTGGTTTATTTTCAGCGGCGAAATCTGGTCCCTCGTCAGTTATCTGGAGACGCAGCTATATCCCTCTTTAGTCGCGCCGGAATAAGTCCGTTGGTTTATTTACAAATTCAACCGGCGCGGTCTATTTTCGCCCTTCATGCTCATTCCTGAAGCGTAAAAGAAAATAAAAATAGTGCTCTGGCCACATTGGCGTCTTACTTCACTTATCTTACAAATATTTATGCCAACCATTTGTGCTATCGGGCGGTGAACATCGCTAAGATGTGTAGGCATGGGCACCTTTTTCCCCTACACCCGCAGCATCGTTCTCCCTTTTCTCTGCAACATCCTCTGCCGCAACGGATGACAAGCATATTCGGCACGCTGTTTTTCTGTAAAGGAAATGTGCATGCGTTTTTTGTTGTGGTATAAGGGGGAAAGATCGCGGCGGGAAATGAGAGTTCGCTTCGGGATCTGCAAGATAACAAATTGAAATATATAGATAAAAAGAGACCGAACACGATTCCTGTATTCGGTCCAGGGAAATGGCTCTTGGGAGAGAGCCGTGCGCTAAAAGTTGGCATTAATGCAGGCTAAGTCGCCTTGCCTTATAAGAATAGTTTACCGCGTCAGGTTTTCCAGTCCGCAACAAAAGTGGGCCAATAATTCCTGGAAAAATCGCGGATACGCATAAAAAAACCGCCGTTCCTGTCGTAGGGAAACGGCGGTTTTTCTATTCTAATACAGCCAGATAGTTCTAAAAATCAGCAAAGCTTTTGCGCGCGATCGATAAACGGCGCCAGGCTCATTTTTTGCCCCGGATGCTGGGGATCATCCACCTGGATCACAGAAATCGGCTGGCCGCTGGTTTTACCGGCCTTAACCTGCTCTATAGCGATATCATTTAACGGATACTGCACCAGCGTACTGGGATTGATGGCAAACAGCGCATTTCCCGGACGACAGGTCAGCATCACCTCCTCCCGGTTAAACGCCCAGCTATCCTTACCGACTTCAAAGCGGCTAACGGTGATAACCTGCGGGGCCGCCAGCGCGGCGCCGGAGCTTGCCAGTAACATCAGTGTCAGAACTTTTTTTTTCATGATTTAACCAGTTAATTCAATAAGGTTCCCAGGTAGCAAACAGGCTGACGGCCAGCAGCGCCAGCGCCCCCAGCGCCATCTCCGCCTGCGTGGTACGCAAAATGAGCCGCTCTGCCCGCGCCTCGTTCAGCGACATTCGCGGAACCAGAACATAGCGGTTAACCAGCGCGATTGCCACCATCCCCGTCACCAGAGCACATTTGAGCAGCAGCATCCTTCCCCACGGCGAATCGCTAAACAATCCGCCCTGAATCAGCAGGGCATTCACCACGCCGCTGGCAATGGTGCCGGCCACCGCCAGATGCCCGTAGCGCGAAAAGCGCATCATGGCGCCAATCGCCGCCTGCCGCCAACGCCCCTGCAGCAAACGCAGGCAGTAGATAAACGGCAGCAGTCCGCCAAACCAGCCGGCGACGCAGAACAGGTGCACCGCATGATTGGCGCGCTGCAGCGCCCCCAGCCCGCCTTCGTTCATCGCCGCATGGCCCACGCCCGCCAGTAAAAGCAGCTGCGCGCAGAGCAGCACCAGCAGCAGCCGCGCCGCATGGCGCGGCTTAAGCCAGGCGACGATCAGCGTCACCCAGGCCAGCAGAATTTGCCACACCCAGACACCGCCAAACTGCGTACCGGCGACGGCCTGCCAGATAGCGGGCTGCCAGACATCCGGCCAGCCCTCGCCCATCAGGCCACCCTGTGCCATCAGCATCAGTAGCGCTGAAAGCGCGCTAAGCAACAGCAGGTGGCGCAGCAGCGGATAAAAACGCTGCATCAGCAGGCGACGAAGCGCCGACGGCGCCCACCACGCGCCGTACAGCACGCAGCCGAAGACCACCATCAGCGAGTCGAAGTGGACAAAACGTAAGATGGTATAGAGTGCCGCGAGCATCGTTTATTTCACGGTAAAGTGATACTGCCCTTTGGTTTTATGACCGTCGACGGAAACCACGTGCCAGTCAACGGTATATTCACCCGGCGTTAAGGGCTGCGCCAGCGGGACGATCAGCTGCGCTTTGTTATCATCGCTAAGCGCCAGCTTGCCGGTGGCCACCGCTTGTTGCTGAGGGCCGCTCAGCGTCACGCCGCTGAAGCGGGTTTCGATGCCTTCGGAAAAGCTCAACGTCAGCGCCTGCGGCGAAGCGCTCACCGTCGAGTCTGCTGTGGGAGTTTGCTGCTGCAGATGCGCGTGGGCAAAAGCACCGGCGCTGACCACGAAACCGGCGAGAAGAGCGGCAGCGCGCAGCGTGTTACCGACGAAAATACGCATAATCGTCATTCCTTTTTGTTATGTATGTAGCACAGAGAATAACCCTGTATAATGCCGTAGTCGAGCCATGCGTTGAAGTCTTAGCTGGCATCCGGCCGGCTTTCGGCATCACCCAGGAGAACCCCAATGGAAAATAATCTGGCAAAAATCTCGCAGGAAGAGATGGACAAAGTGAACGTCGATCTTGCGGCAGCCGGCGTCGCCTTTAAAGAACGTTATAATATGCCGGTGGTCGCCGATTTGGTCGAACGTGAGCAGCCTGCCCATCTTCGGGACTGGTTCCGCGAACGTCTCATCGCCCATCGCCTGGCATCCGTTTCACTCTCACGCCTGCCCTATGAACCTAAAACAAAATAATTCAGCCCCCTCGCGAAGGCCCGGCCTGGCAAGACCGGCGCATTCTATTACGCTGATCCCTTTGACCTGGAGCGCGCTATGCTACGCGTAATCGATACAGAAACCTGCGGACTGCAGGGAGGCATCGTCGAGATCGCCTCTGTCGATATTGTCGATGGCCAGATAACCAATCCGATGAGCCATCTGGTCCGCCCCGATCGCCCTATCAGCCCGCAGGCGATGGCTATTCATCACATCACCGAAGAGATGGTCGCCGACCAGCCGTGGATTGAAGAGATTGTCCCGCACTATTTGGGCAGCCCCTGGTACGTCGCCCACAACGCCAGCTTTGACCGGCGGGTGCTGCCGGAGATGCACGGCGAATGGATTTGCACCATGAAGCTGGCGCGTCGCCTGTGGCCGGGGATTAAATACAGCAACATGGGGCTCTATAAGTCGCGCAAGCTGAACGTCACCACGCCTGCCGGCATGCACCACCACCGCGCGCTCTATGACTGCTACATCACCGCCGCGCTGCTGCTCGATATTATCAACGTCTCCGGCTGGTCTCCTGACGATATGGCGACGATCACCGGCCGTCCGGCGCTGTTGACCACCTTCACCTTTGGTAAGTATCGCGGCAAGCCGGTGGCGGAAGTGGCGGAAAACGATCCCGGCTATCTACGTTGGCTGTTCAACAATTTGGATCGGATGAGCCCCGAGCTGCGCTTAACCCTCAAACACTATCTCGGGGATTAAGCGCCTGCCCTATCCGGCCCCTATACCTCGGCCTGGCCTGGCAGCGTTCCCTGTGCCAGGCCGATCAGAAACGCGTACTCAAGCGCCACGCCCTCATAGCTTTTAAAACGTCCCGATTTCCCGCCGTGCCCTGAATCCATATCGGTACACAGCAGCAGCAGATTATCGTTGGTTTTCAGCTCACGCAGCTTCGCCACCCATTTTGCCGGCTCCCAGTACTGTACCTGGGAGTCGTGTAGGCCGGTGGTTACCAGCATATGCGGATAGGCCTGAGCCGTAACGTTATCGTAAGGGCTGTAGCCCTTCATATAGCGATAGTATGTTTCATCCTGCGGGTTGCCCCACTCTTCAAACTCCCCGGTCGTTAGGGGAATCGACTCATCGAGCATGGTGGTGAGCACGTCAACAAACGGCACCTGCGCCACCACGCCATGAAACAGCTCCGGACGCTGATTGATGGCCACGCCCATCAGCATCCCACCGGCGCTGCCGCCCATGCCGTAGCACAGCTGCGGATCGCCGTAGCCCTGTTTCAGCAGCGCGTCGCAGACGTCGAGATAGTCGTTGAAGGTGTTGTTCTTACAAAGAAACTTTCCGTCTTCATACCACTGCTGTCCGAGCTCGCCGCCGCCGCGCACGTGGGCGATGGCGAAAACGAACCCGCGATCGAGCAGGCTCAGGCGGCTGGCGCTGAAATCCGCGTCCTCGCTGGCGCCGTAGGAACCGTAGGCGTAGACCAGCAGCGGGCTGGCGCCTCGGCGGAAGTATTCGCGCCGGTAGACCAGCGAGACCGGAACCTCAACGCCGTCGCGGACCTGGATCCACAGATGCTCGCTGCGGTAGTGGCTGGCGTCGAAACCTTTAACCTCCTGCTGTTTAAGCACCCGCCGTTCACCGGTATCCATATCCAGCTCAAACAGCGTATCCGGCGTGGTCATCGAAGAGTAGCCGTAGCGTAAGCGCGAGGTTTCCGGCTCGGGATTATAGGCAAGCCAGGTGACGTAGGCCGGGTCATCAAAGGCAATACCCACCGCTTCCCGGGTCTTACGGTTGATCTGCCGCAGGCTGGTCAGCCCGTGCTGACGCTCCTCCACCACCAGCCAGTCGGTAAACAGCGTAAAGCCTTCCAGCATCACGTCATCTCGCGGCGGGATCAGGGCCAGCCACTGCTGCTCGCCACGCTGATGCGTGCGGTAGAGGCCGAAGTTTTTGCCTTCGCGATTAGAGCGCAGGTAGAACGCGTGCTGATAGTGATCGAGACTGTATTCATGATCCTTGCGCCGCGGCAAAAAGCACACCGGCTCGGCGTCGGGCATTTCAGCATTCAGCAGCCGCACTTCGCTGGTGGTCGCGCTCGCCAGGTAGATAACCACAAACTGCTGCGAGGTGGTCTTGTGCACGCTGACGTAAAAGGTTTCGTCCTGTTCTTCGTACACCAGCACGTCATCTTGCGTCGAGGTGCCGACGGTATGCCGCCAGACCTGGTACGGCAGCAGCGTGGTAGGGTGTTTGCGTACGTACCACAGGGTACGTGAATCGTTGCTCCAGGCGAATCCCGGGGAGACGTTCTCCAGCACTTCGGGATACCAGCTACCGTCGGAGAGGTTGCACAAGCGCAGGCTGTACTGCCGGCGGGAGAGATAATCCTCCGCCAGCGCCATCAGAGCGTTGTCCGGGGAGATCCCCAGCCCGCCGAGGGTGTAGAACTCGCTTTGCGCCGCGCGCTGGTTGCTATCGAGCAGAAGCTCCCACGGGTCCCACTCCTCTTTCAGCACCGACTGGCGCTGGTAAATCGCGTATTCGCAGCCCGGCTCATAGACCTGACGATAGCGATAGCCATTTTTACTGTAAGGCGCGGAGACTTCGCGCTGGGGGATACGATCGACGATCTCTTTCAGCACCCGCTCCTGCAGGCTACGCTGGGTCTCCATCACCGCTTTGCCGTAGGCATTCTCCTCGCGCAGATAATCCAGCACCGCCGGCTGCGAACGCTCATCGTCACGTAGCCAGAAGTAGTTATCAATACGCGTATCGCCATGCAGGGTCATTGCGTGGGGGATCCGTTTCGCTTTTGGCAGCATCTCTTTGTTCTTCTTCGGCTTAATTTATGCGCACAACGTTAATCGACGCGCGTCCGGACGGCAAGACAAGAAATCTCAACGGCATAAATCACCCGGCCCTGAGGGTTTGAAAACGGCCACAGCGAAGTGATGCCCGACCGCGGGTGAGATCATGCCGGAATGAGGGGTCTCCTCGGCCTGCGCGGCGTCAGGCTGAGAGATGACCCGTCTATAAGAGTGGCAAAAGTCGCCGGCGATGCAAGCGGAACGTGATGATTTAAGAGGAAAGAGCCTGCTTCTGCGCCTGAATATCCTGTTCGATCCCGGACCGCACGTCCGCAGGGATCTTCAGCGTTTCGCCCAGCGCGTTGAGGTAGCTGCGCTCCATAAAATGGTCAATATCAATCACCGCGCAGGCTCAGATAGTAGATTTCCAGCGCCTCCTGCTCGCTGCTGATGCCCTGCGCCAGGCGCTGCGGGTCGAGGGGCTGAGTTAACGCGCGATCGATAAGCACCCGCCCCTGCACGTCGATATTTGCCGCGCGCAGCTGCTCTTCGATGCTCGCGCGTTCGTTTTCATCAATATGCCCGTCGCTTTTGGCGGCAAAGACCAGCGCCTGAATCAGCCGCTCGCTGCGGGCATCTGATTCAGGCGATGACGGAACCTGCCCGGCCGGCGGCGAACCGGCGCGCATTTTCTGCTGATACTTGTTCCACAGCACGCTTCCGGCCACCGCGCCGCCGCCAACCAGCAGCGCGCTGGTGCCGTATTTCGCCAGCAGCTTACGCGACGATTTGCTGGCGACCAGCAGCCCTGCCAGGCCGCCCAGCGCGCCGGGCAGCAGCAGATTGTTACCGCCCGAGCGATCGTCAGATGAAGAAGATTGACTCTGCTGACCCAGCAGAGACTGCAGTTGATTAAGCCAGTTAGCCATGATTCCCTCGTTGCACAATAGGCGATGTCATCAGCCTAAACGACGCGATGTCAGGAAATGTTATCAGCGGCTAAAGATGCGCAAATTCCGCGGCTCAGGCCGCTTTCGCCCTGCGCGGTTTGGGCGCCGCTTTTTCCGCCGCGCCGTCGTCCGCGCTAGCGCTGATGGCGTCATCGCTGACGTCAGCGGACTCCTGCCCTTCGTTTTCTTGCTGTTCGACGGCGTTCTCTTCCGCCTCAGGAAGTTTTCCGGACTTCATAATGTGATGTAAGGCGTCTTTGCGCTCCGCCAGCCACATCGCCATCTCATCACGCTGGGCCTCATCAAGCGTCAGCGGGCAGTCTACCAGCCAGTCGTTAAGGACTTCGGCAAGATCGAGCATTTTGTCGTAAGCATCGGCCTCTTTTTTGCTGGTAAAAGACATCTTTTCCTCACCTTCGCGAATCACCACATATTTGATTGCAACCGCCATTGTGCAGCCTCTTTTATACTGTATTTATATGGCTATGTTTGCAAAGTATGTTGGTTATGCCGTAATGCAATTTGTAGCCAGACTTTCACATCAATTACGGTGGTCTCAAACAGCCGCCTCCAGGCCAGATAATTCGGCAGATATGCAGTCCCTACACCATGAAATCGCTTCATCCAGCCTTTTAAACGACTGATATAGCCATTCACATGCTGTATATGGAATACACTGTCGATAACACGCTGATTATCCAGTGCTATAAGACGGTAGTGGTTCATCCCGTGTTCACTGGCAAACGTCCTGTACCAGCTGGCACCGTCCGTACACAGAATTGAATCCTTGTCTGCTATCGGCTCAAGGAATCGATGAATATTTTCAGTATCAAATTCCGGGGGGATGCAGTCACTCACACGCCCCTGCCGGTCACAGGCTATGACGACTGGCACCTGTTCCTGTTTTTTTCGCTTATCCACCTCCCCGCCGCGTTTTCTGGCTTTTCGGTGAATGATGTTGCGTTTGCCTTTGCTGGATTCAGGGAAAAAAGTCTCATCGGCCTCAATGATCCCGGACAGGGGATTTATATTATTTGCTGCGGCTGAAGCCAGAAAGCGATGACGCCATCTGAATGCTGTTGTCAGATCAATCCCTGTACGCCTTGCGGACTCACGTAATGTCAGCCCCTCCTGCATACAGCGCAGATAATCGAACCATTTTTGATGGTAATGGAGCCGGGCCAGCGGGCTTCCGGTCAGGCTGTTAAAGGTTTTTCCGCAATCCTTGCAACGATATCGTTGTATGTCTGAATCGCGTCCCCAGCGGATTGCTTTTTCACTGTGGCAGTGAGGGCAACATAACTCAGGCGGGCTGGTGTCAATAACGGAAGCGGTATCCGTCTGAAGGTTGTCATTCAGCCAGGTAATGAGATGAAGTCGGGTATTAGCAGGCAGGGATGAAAGAAGACTTTTGATCTGTATAACGTCTTGCTTTTTCATGGGAACCTCCGAGAGGGGACGTCTTTATACAGTATTATGTACAGTATAGTGAAGTTTTCCAACGGAGACTGCAAACATAGCCATTTATATACAGCATAACAAATTTAGGGCCAGGACTCAACTCACGCGCATAAAGACAGACGCAAACGGTTTCGTTTATACTGCGACGCATGTTTTTTTACTGCGGAAGAGAGTCATGACTGTATTAGGCACAGCGCTGCGCCCTGCGGCGACGCGAGTTATGCTGTTAGGTTCCGGCGAACTGGGTAAGGAAGTCGCCATCGAGTGTCAACGTCTGGGCATCGAGACCATCGCCGTCGATCGCTACCCTGACGCGCCGGCGATGCAGGTGGCGCACCGTTCGCATGTTATTAACATGCTGCACGGCGACGCCCTGCGCGCCATCATTGAGCAAGAAAAACCCGACTTTATCGTGCCGGAAATTGAAGCCATCGCCACCGATACCCTGGTCGAACTGGAGCTGAGCGGACAAAAAGTGGTCCCCACCGCGCGCGCCGCAAAGCTGACGATGAACCGCGAAGGCATTCGCCGCCTGGCCGCTGAAGAGCTGCGGCTCCCAACCTCGGCCTATCGTTTTGCCGACAGCGAAGCCGCCTTTCGCGACGCGGTGAACGAAATTGGCCTGCCGTGTATCGTCAAGCCGGTGATGAGCTCTTCCGGTAAAGGGCAAAGCTTTATCCGCCGCAGCGAACAGCTGGCCGACGCGTGGCTGTACGCCCAGCAGGGCGGCCGCGCCGGCGCCGGTCGCGTAATCGTCGAGGGGGTGGTGAACTTCGATTTTGAAATCACCCTGCTCACCGTCAGCGCGGTCGACGGCGTGCACTTCTGCGCCCCGGTCGGCCACCGGCAGGAAGACGGCGACTATCGCGAATCCTGGCAACCTCAGCAGATGAGCGAGCTGGCGCTGGCCCGCGCGCAGGAAATTGCCCGCAACGTGGTGCTGGCGCTCGGCGGTTACGGCCTGTTCGGCGTCGAACTGTTCGTGTGCGGCGATGAGGTGATTTTTAGCGAGGTCTCGCCGCGTCCGCACGATACCGGAATGGTGACCCTCATTTCGCAGGATCTGTCGGAGTTCGCCCTGCACGTCCGCGCCTTCCTCGGCCTGCCGGTTGGCGGGATTCGCCAGTATGGCCCGGCGGCTTCGGCGGTGATTCTGCCGCAACTCACCAGCCGCGACGTCACCTTCGGCAACCTGCAGGCCGCCGTCGGCGCGGGCCTGCAGGTGCGTCTGTTCGCTAAGCCGGAAATTGACGGCTCCCGCCGTCTGGGCGTGACGTTGGCGGTAGCGGATAGCGTTGATGAGGCGGTGGCGCGCGCCAAAGCCGCGGCGTCAGCGGTGGTGGTTGAGGGATAAAAAAAACCCGGTAGCGTTGCCGCTTACCGGGTCAGAACTGAGGCGCGGAATTACTTCGCGCCTGCTACCGCTTCACGAGCCAGAGTGGTGATACGGTCGTAATCGCCCGCTTCCAGCGCATCCGCCGGTACCAGCCATGAACCGCCGATACACAGAACGCTGTTCAGCGCCAGGTAGTCGCGGTAGTTAGCCGGAGAGATCCCGCCGGTCGGGCAGAAACGAATGTGGGCGAACGGACCGCCAATTGCCTGCAGCGCCTTCACGCCACCGTTGGCTTCGGCCGGGAAGAATTTAAACTCTTTCAGACCGTACTGCATGCCCAGCATCAGCTCGGATACGGTGCTGATACCCGGGATCAGTGGAATCGTCCCCTCTTCCGTCGCCGCCTTGAGCAGAGAATCGGTCAGGCCCGGGCTGATCGCGAACTGCGCTCCCGCCTCGGTCACTTCTTTCAGCTGCGCCGCGTTAGTCACGGTGCCGGCGCCGACAATCGCCTCCGGGACTTCTTTGGCGATTACGCGGATGGCATCCAGCGCGCATTCGGTACGCAGGGTCACTTCCAGTACGCGTACGCCGCCTGCAACCAGCGCTTTGGCCATCGGCACGGCGTGTTCCAGCTTTTTCACCACGATCACCGGGACAACCGGGCCGGAGGTGAGGATTGCTTCTGCAGTTGTTTTCCAGTTTTTCATCAGAGTCTCTCTCTCGCCAGATCTACAAATTGTATAGTCTTAAAAAGTGATGCAGGTTGCGCCCTGTTCGGCTCCGGAGAGCTTCTCACGCAGCGCAGAGAACATTTCACGACCGCTCCCGACTCGCGAACCGCTCAGGTCAGGAATATGCGGCTGCCGCGCGGCCAGTTCGCCATCGTCCACCAGCAGCGTCAGCTCGCCGGTCTGGCCGTTGACGCGGATGATATCGCCGTCGCGGACCTTCGCCAGCAGCCCGCCGTCGTAGGCTTCAGGCGTGACGTGGATCGCTGACGGCACTTTGCCGGATGCGCCAGAGAGTCGACCATCGGTGACTAGCGCTATTTTGAAACGGCGGTCCAATAATACACCAAGAGGCGGCATAAGTTTATGTAATTCTGGCATGCCGTTCGCTTTTGGTCCCTGATGACGCACCACCACCACGCAATCTTTGTCCAACATCCCGGCTTCGAAAGCGGGCAGCACGTCGTGCTGGCTTTCAAAAATAACCGCCGGCGCTTCGATAACCTGGTTTTCCACCGGCACCGCCGAGGTTTTCATCACCGCGCGGCCAAGGTTGCCGCTCAGGACTTTGGTGCCGCCGTGGCGAGAGAACGGCTTGTCGAAAGTCGCGATGACCTGGTCGTCGAGCGGCGCGCTTGCCCCTTCACGCCAGTCCAGCTGGCCGTTGTTCAACCATGGCTCCATGGTGTAATGCGCAAGCCCGAAGCCGGCTACGGTATTGACATCTTCGTGCAGCAGCCCGCCTTTCAGCAGTTCGCGGATCAGCACCGGCACGCCACCAGCCGCCTGGAAGTGGTTGATATCCGCCGGACCGTTCGGATAGAGGCGCGCCAGCAGCGGCACCACGTCCGAGAGCTCGGAGAAGTCATCCCAGTTGATGATGATGCCCGCGGCGCGCGCCATTGCCACCAGGTGCATCGTATGGTTAGTCGAGCCGCCGGTTGCCAGCAGCGCCACGATGCCGTTAACCACCACTTTCTCATCGAACATTTTGCCCAGCGGCATCCACTCGTTGCCGTTGCCGGTCATGCGGGTAACCTGACGCGCGGCGGCGGCGGTCAACGCTGTGCGCAGCTCGGCATCCGGATGCACGAAAGAGGAGCCCGGGAGCTGCATGCCCATAAACTCCACCACCATCTGGTTGGTGTTAGCCGTGCCGTAGAACGTACAGGTGCCCGGCGCGTGGTAAGAGGCGGCTTCCGACTCCAGCAGCGCCATTCGATCAACCTTACCTTCGGCGTACAGCTGGCGAATACGCACTTTCTCTTTGTTCGCCAGGCCGCTGGCCATCGGGCCAGACGGAATGAATACCGACGGCAGATGACCAAAGGAGAGCGCGGCCATCGTCAGGCCGGGGACGATTTTGTCGCAAACGCCAAGGTACAGCGCGCCGTCGAACATATTGTGCGACAGGCCGATGGCCGTAGACATGGCAATCACTTCGCGGCTCAGCAGCGAAAGCTCCATTCCGTCCTGCCCCTGGGTGACCCCATCGCACATCGCCGGCACGCCGCCGGCAACCTGCCCTACCGCATTCACCGAATGCAGCGCCTTGCGGATAATTTCCGGATAGGACTCATAGGGCTGGTGCGCGGACAGCATGTCGTTATAGGAGGTGATGATGGCAATGTTGTTACGCAGCATGCTCTTCAGCGAGGCTTTATCATCCGACTGACAGGCCGCAAAACCGTGGGCCAGGTTACCGCACGCCAGCTGGGCGCGATGCACGGTATCGGTTTTGGCTTGATTAATCCGTGCGAGGTAGGCAGTACGGACGTCTCGCGACCGTTCGATAATGCGATTTGTTACCCGTAACATTGTCGAATTCATAAAGGCTCCTAAAAATTTATCTGTCCAGCCGCGGCATTTTTACGCTGTCAAAAGAGGTAAAAGGCGCCAACGCTGCAGCTCAGAGGCAAAATATCTGCCGGCAGTGTAATAAAAAAAGCTCCGGGGGTGAATCCTCCCGGAGCTTAAAAGATTAAAAATTATGCGGCTTTCTGCGCCAGATCATGTTACCGGTAAAATAACTACTCCGGATAACGAACGCTTACTCGAATTCGTTCCATGAACGACCGTCGCGGGTGATCATCGCCACCGAGGCAACCGGTCCCCAGGTCCCCGCCTGATAGGGCTTCGGCGCGTCGCGGTCGGCGGCCCAGGCTTCGGTAATGGAGTCAACCCACTTCCACGCCTCTTCCACCTCATCGCGGCGCACGAACAGCGCCTGGATCCCGCGCATGGTTTCCAGCAGCAGGCGCTCGTAGGCGTCGGCGAGGTGCGTTTGATTGAAGGTTTCCGAATAGCTCAGATCCAGCTTGGTGATCTGCAGATTGTGCTTGTGGTCAAGGCCCGGCACTTTGTTCAGCACCTGGATATCGACGCCTTCATCCGGCTGCAGGCGAATGGTCAGCTTGTTCTGCGGCAGCTCCTGCCAGTTCTCTTTGAACAGGTTCAGCTCCGGCGTCTTGAAGTACACCACGACTTCGGAGCATTTGGTCGGCAGACGTTTACCGGTACGCAGGTAGAACGGCACGCCGGCCCAGCGCCAGTTGTCGATATCCACGCGGATCGCTACGAAGGTTTCGGTATTGCTGGATTTGTTAGCCCCCTCTTCTTCGAGGTAGCCCGGCACTTTTTTACCTTGCGCAAAGCCCGCGGTGTACTGGCCGCGTACCGTTTTCTCACGCACGTTGGCGCGATCGATACGACGCAGCGACTTCAGGACCTTAACTTTCTCATCGCGGATGCTATCGGCGCTGAGGTCCGACGGCGGGGACATGGCGATCATGCACAGAATCTGCAGCAGATGGTTCTGGATCATGTCGCGCATCTGCCCGGCCTGATCAAAGTAGCCCCAGCGGCCTTCAATGCCCACCTCTTCCGCGACGGTGATCTCCACGTGATCGATGGTGCGGCAGTCCCAGTTGTTGACGAACAGGGAGTTGGCGAAGCGCAGCGCCAGCAGGTTGAGGACCGTTTCTTTACCGAGGTAGTGGTCGATACGATAGACCTGGCACTCTTCAAAGAACTCGCCGACCTGGTCGTTGATCTCGCGGGAGGTGTCGAGCGAGGTTCCCAACGGCTTTTCCATCACCACGCGCGCCGGCTTGGCGTTCAGCTTCGCTTCGCCAAGGCCTTTGCAGATAGCGCCAAAGGTGCTGGGCGGCATAGCAAAATAGTTGATGGTGACGCGGTTTTTCTGATCGAGCATTTTGCCCAGACGGGTAAACGCTTTGGTGTCGTTAACATCAAGATTGCAGAACTCCAGGCGCCCGCTCAGGGTGTCCCACAGCGCTTCATCAATCTTTTCCTTCATGAAGGTTTCCAGCGCTTCACGAACTACCCTGGTGTAAGCATCTTTATCCCAGTCAGCGCGTCCGACCCCGATAATGCGGGTATCCGGGCTGATCTGGCCAGCCTTCTCAAGCTGATACAGGGAAGGCAACAATTTACGACGCGCCAGGTCACCCTTCGCGCCGAAGATGACCAGATCGCATGCCTGAGCCGTTTGCGTTACCGCCATGTCATTCTCCTCGGTTGATAGTCTGGTGCTTATGCCAGGCTATAATTTGTAATTTTCTTACACTGCACTGTACTGTGTTTACGATTTTCCCGAAAGCCTCGGCCCCCTTTCCTGGCGCTAAACCGCACGAGGAGAAAACTTCAGGCGACAATTTGGGCAGACGGCTAATATTGTTCGTTGTTTCGACCGGTTATCAGTCAGTAAAATACGACTCTGATCATGTAATGAAAAAAAACAACATTTTTTTAGGTCATTCCTCCCCGCTGACGATGGCGGAGGGGTATATTCTTGCTAAAACGCCTGATGATTTCACCCATTAATGAAATCGCTTCCATTGATGAGCGCCTTGTTACCATGAATATGCTGGAAAAAATTCAGTCCCGGCTGGAAAACCTTAGCAAATCCGAACGCAAAGTGGCCGAGGTCATTCTTGCGGAGCCCGCGCAGGCCATCCACTCAAGCATTGCCGCACTCGCCCTGGAAGCTGGCGTCAGCGAACCTACCGTCAACCGCTTTTGCCGGAGTCTTGAAACCCGAGGCTTCCCTGATTTTAAACTGCATCTGGCGCAAAGTCTGGCCCACGGCACCCTCTATGTTAACCGCAATGTCGATGAAGACGACAGCGTAGAGGCCTACACCGGGAAAATTTTCGAGTCCGCGATGGCCAGTTTAGACCAGGTCCATCATTCTCTCGACATGTCCGCGGTTAATCGCGCCGTCGATCTTTTAACCCAGGCGAAAAAAATCGCCTTCTTTGGCCTCGGCTCCTCGGCCGCCGTTGCCCACGATGCGATGAATAAATTTTTTCGCTTTAACGTGCCGGTTATCTACTCCGATGACATTGTCCTGCAACGCATGAGCTGTATGAACTGCAATGATGATGACGTGGTGGTGATAATCTCCCATACCGGCAGAACGAAAAGTCAGGTTGAACTGGCGCAGCTGGCCCGTGAAAACGATGCCATGGTTATCGCGATCACCTCGGCGGGAACGCCGCTGGCTCGCGAAGCAACGCTCTCCATTACGCTTGATGTTCCCGAAGATACCGATATTTATATGCCGATGGTTTCGCGCCTCGCCCAGCTGACCCTCATCGACGTGCTGGCTACCGGCTTTACCCTGCGCCGCGGCGCAAAATTCAGAGATAACTTGAAGAGGGTCAAGGAAGCGTTGAAAGAATCGCGTTTTGATAAAGAACTGCCCGTACACAGCGATAACCTATAAAACCTGATAATAAGTAGCAACCCATTACACCTTCGGTTACGTTTCAGCATAGCAACTTTACCGGCCGAAACGACCGATTCCATGTTCACGCAACACCAAAGTTGTTTCAGTCAACGGAGTATTACATGTCCAGAAGGCTTCGCAGAACCAAAATCGTTACCACCTTAGGCCCGGCAACCGACCGCGATAACAACCTGGAAAAGGTTATCGCCGCAGGCGCTAACGTCGTACGTATGAACTTCTCTCACGGTACCCCGGAAGATCATCAGACTCGCGCGGATAAAGTCCGCGTAATCGCGGCCAGGCTGGGCCGTCACGTGGCTATCCTCGGCGACCTGCAGGGGCCGAAAATTCGCGTTTCGACCTTCAAGGAAGGCAAAATTTTCCTCAATATCGGCGATAAATTCCTGCTGGACGCGGAGCTGAGCAAAGGCGAAGGCGATAAAGAAAAAGTCGGTATTGACTATAAAGGGCTGCCGGCGGACGTGGTGCCCGGCGATATCCTGCTGCTTGATGATGGCCGCGTTCAGTCTGAAAGTGCTGGAAGTTCAGGGCATGAAAGTGTTCACCGAAGTCACCGTCGGCGGACCGCTGTCCAACAATAAGGGTATCAACAAGCTGGGCGGCGGCCTCTCCGCCGAAGCGCTGACCGAAAAAGACAAAGCCGATATCATCACCGCGGCCAAAATTGGCGTCGATTATCTGGCCGTCTCCTTCCCGCGCTGCGGGGAAGATCTGAACTACGCTCGCCGCCTGGCGCGTGAAGCGGGCTGCGACGCGAAGATCGTGGCAAAAGTGGAGCGCGCGGAAGCCGTTTGCGATCAGGACGCGATGGACGACGTTATTCTCGCCTCCGACGTGGTGATGGTTGCCCGTGGCGATCTGGGCGTCGAGATCGGCGATCCGGAGCTGGTCGGTATTCAGAAGGCGCTGATCCGCCGCGCCCGTCAGCTCAACCGCTCGGTGATCACCGCCACCCAGATGATGGAGTCGATGATCACCAACCCGATGCCGACTCGTGCGGAAGTGATGGACGTGGCCAACGCCGTGCTGGACGGCACCGATGCGGTGATGCTTTCGGCTGAAACCGCAGCCGGCCAGTATCCGTCTGAAACCGTTGCCGCCATGGCCCGCGTCTGCCTCGGCGCGGAAAAAATCCCGAGCCTCAACGTTTCCAAACACCGCCTGGACATCCAGTTCGACAACGTGGAAGAAGCGATTGCCATGTCGGCGATGTATGCCGCGAACCACCTGAAAGGCGTCACCGCTATCATCACCATGACCGAGTCCGGCCGCACGGCGCTGATGACCTCGCGTATCAGCTCGGGACTGCCGATTTTTGCCCTCTCTCGCCATGAGCGCACCCTCAACCTGACCGCGCTGTACCGCGGCGTGACGCCGGTTTATTTTGACAGCACCAACGATGGCGTTGCCGCCGCTCACGATGCGGTAAACCTGCTGCGCGACAAAGGCTATCTGGTCTCCGGCGACCTCGTTATCGTTACCCAGGGCGACGTGATGAGCACCATCGGTAGCACCAACACCACGCGTATCCTGACCGTCGAATAAGCCATCGCGCAACGGACCCCGCGTATTACCTACCTGCCGACGTAAAATCGGCAGGTATTTTTTTATCCCGGCTCTGCGGCTGGCGCTCGCCGGCCAGAGCATCACACCACCCAGTTCATCAGCAGCGCGGCGGCAATCACCGTCGACGCCCCGCCGATACGGGTCGCAATCTGCGCAAAGGGCATCAGCGACATGCGGTTGGAGGCCGACAGAATCGCAACGTCTCCGGTACCGCCGAGGCCGCTATGGCAGCTGGTAACGATCGCCGCTTCCACCGGATACATATTGAGACGCGAAGCGATAAAGAATCCGCTCAGCGCCATGGCGATAACAATCGACCCGCAGACCACGACGTAGCCGACGGAGAATACCGCCACCACACTTTCCAGCGGCACGTACAGCATCCCAAGCCCGATCATCAGCGGCCATACCAGCGCCGCGGAGACAAATTTGTAGCAGCTGTAGGCCCCCACTTCCATCGCCGCCGGGATCGCTTTGGTGTATTTGCAAATGACGGCGGCGAGGATCATCAGTACCGGACCGGGAATATGCACCACCTGCTCCAACAGCCCGCCGACGATGAAAAAGGCGCAAATCATCAGCAGCCCGCCGCCCATCAGTCTGAAAGTCCGTTTGCTGCGGGCCCTGAGTTTGCGTGAAGACGCTGTTATCTTCACGGCTGCGGATCAACATTCCATTTCCGGACAGCGCGGGGCGACGAGCGCCAACTCTCGCCAGCACCCCGGCGCAGATAATCGCAAAGATATTGCCGACGACCGCCGCCGGGGCCAGCTGCGCAACGTAGACGTCGGGGGTTTGCCCGAGGATCGCTGAATAGGCCAGCGAAAGCGGGAGAATGCCCTCGCCGATCCCTCCGCCAATAATCGGAACGATAATAAAGAAGAAGGTGTGGTACAGGCTGTAGCCGAACAGCGTGCCCACCAGCAGGCCGGTAAGGATGGCGGCAAAGGTCCCGATAACCAGCGGGACAAACATTCTGACCATCCCCTGAATCAGAATCACCCGATTCATCCCCAGGATACTGCCCACCACCAGACAGGCAATAACGAAATACAGCAGATTGGCTTCTTTCATCAACAGATGCACCGTCGCCAGGGTATGCGGGGCAAACATTTCAAAGTAGACCAGCGCGGAGGGCACCATCAGGCACAGTATCGCCGGGCCGCCGATATCCTTCAGTACCGGGACCATGCGGCCAATTTTGGCAAACGCAAAGCCCAGGGTCATAATCACCGCCAGGCCGCCGATCATATTTTTTGGCAATATGCTGGCGTAGGCGGCAACGGCCACAACGATCGCAATACCGACAAACAGCACCAGCGGAACGGATCCCACTTCCGCACTCCCCAGCATTCTGAGCGCGGGTCGGGCAGGTAGTGAATTATCAACAGGATGATTTAGTGAATTATTTTCCATCTTGCACCTTATTTTTTATAAATAGCCAGGCAGGGGCATAAATAACAATAATGTTATTCAACCAGAGTAAAATCGAGAATAAAATAGTACATCGAGCACATTGAACCTGAAAAAAAGTAGCACAGCCGTCGGGCATAAAAAAGCCATGCGCCATTTCTAATGATGCTTTTGTGATTGACCTTGAATCTCAAATTTAAGTAATTTAAGTCGGCATTTTGTAATTAAAATTATCGACCCAGGGATTTTTAATCGCCCTCAATGAAAACATCAGGTTACCTTCCGCCTATATTTGTAAGTAAAGTCCTCGGCGTAAAAGTATTTAAACAAAACAGACTGTGATTTCTATCACCCTGCGGCACGCGCGGGATTGTTAGATTTAAAAAACAGTAGTCGCAGACCATACTTTATCAGGATACCCTATGCCCTCACTATTATTAGAATCACTGTTCCCGCTGGTATTTATCATGCTGCTCGGATGGATCAGCGGTAAGCTTGGCTATACTCGTCGTGAAGATGCCACGGTTTTAGCTACCGTGGTTATTCGCTTCGCCCTGCCGTTTCATCTCTTTATTGGCGCCTTAAACACCAACCCGGATAAAATTAAAAACTTCACCTTCATGGCGGTACTGGTTATTGGCCTGATGGGCTCTTATTTTCTGACCCTGCTTGCTGCTTTCACGCTACGTTTTCCGCCACGATATCAAGACCAGCGCGATCCAGTCGCTGGTCTGCTCGTTTCCCGACATGGCCTATTTTGGCGCGCCGGTGCTGGCGGTCCTTGTCGGGCCGGAGGGATTTCTCGGCGTACTGATCGGCAACCTCATCACCAGCGTATTTATGATTCCGCTGACGATTATCCTCATTCGCCTCGGCGATAAAAACGCCGGGGCGCAGGAGCCGCAGCTCAACCCCGCCATGCTGATATGGCAAAACCTGATGAAGGCGGTCAGAAACCCGATTGTCTGGATCCCAATATTAGGCGTTCTGTTAAGCCTTGCCGGAATAAAGCTGCCGCACCTCCTGAGCGCCCCGATTGAAATGGTCGGTAAAATTGCCGGCGGCCTCTCCCTGTTTGCCCTCGGCCTGCTATTTTATGGCGAACGTCCGGCGTTAAATCGTCAGGTGTTTACTAATATCGGAATTAAAAATCTAATCCAACCGGGAATGATGGCGGCGGCCGGTCTGGCGCTGGGCCTGAGCCATAGCCTAATGCAGCAGGTTATTATTATCGGCGCCACCCCGTCCGCTATTGCCGCCGGAATGTTTGCCCTGCGCAGCGATACGTATATTGAATCAGCATCCTCATCGATTTTAATCGGCACCGCACTCGGCGTGCTGACGGAAGGCTTAATGATCTATTTTATTTCATAAATTATGCCCCGACGGCAGCGCGCTATTAATTAGTTAGCAATATTGCACGGTATTTTGCATCATACATATTCAGGAGTTACCCATGTTAAACCAGGACACGATTTACACTCCCTATAACGGTTCCGTATTACTGGAAAACCCGTTACTCAATAAAGGGCTGGCATTTACTGACGGCGAGCGCGATGCCTTTGGCCTGCACGGCTTTCTGCCGCAAAAGGTGGAAACGATTGCGGAGCAAACGGCAAGAGCCTGGGAACAGTTTTGCCAGTTTAAACGCGATATTTCTCGCCATATTTATTTACGCAATATCCAGGATACTAACGAGACCTTATTTTATAACGTTCTGCGCACGCATATGACTGAAACCCTGCCTATCGTCTATACGCCGACGGTTGGCGAGGCCTGCGAACACTTTTCGGAAATTTATCGTCGCGCCAGGGGCCTGTTTATCTCATGGCCGGACCGCCACCAAATTGATGAGATGCTGCAGAGCTTCTCGCGCAACGATATCCGGGTCATCGTGGTCACCGACGGCGAGCGCATTCTCGGCCTCGGCGACCAGGGCGTCGGCGGGATGGGGATCCCGATTGGCAAACTCTCGCTCTATACCGCCTGCGGCGGCATTCATCCGGCCTCTACCCTGCCGATCATGCTTGACGTCGGCACCAACAACGCGCAGTCTGCTCGATAATCCGCTGTATATGGGCTGGCGCCATCCGCGCATCGACGACGATAGCTACCTTGAGTTTATGGATATGTTTATTGAGGCGGTGAAGCGCCGCTGGCCTGAGGTGCTGCTGCAGTTCGAAGATTTTGCCCAAAAGAACGCCACCCGCCTCCTGCAGCGCTATCGCGATCGGCTGTGCTGCTTTAACGATGATATTCAGGGCACTGCCGCCGTGACGACGGGTACCATCATCGCCGCCGCTCAGGCGGCCGGCAGCCGCTTATGCGATCAGCGCGTGGTGTTCTTAGGCAGCGGCTCCGCCGGCTGCGGGATTGCGGAAAAGATCGTCGCGATGATGGTTGATGATGGACTGTCCGAGCGCGAGGCCCGCGGCCGGGTGTTTATGGTCGACCGCTGCGGCCTGCTGACGGACGCGCTCCCCGAGCTGCTCGATTTCCAGCAAAAGCTGGTCACCTCCCGGCACAGCATTGCCCACTGGGACGTCGGCACCGGACCCGTCTCGCTACTTGACGTTGTGCGTCACGCGCATCCGACGGTAATGATCGGCGTTTCAGGGCAGCCCGGTCTGTTCAGCGAAGAGATTGTCAAAGAGATGCATCGGCACTGCGCCCGCCCGATTATCATGCCGCTTTCGAACCCAACCTCTCGCGCCGAGGCCCAGCCTGCGGATCTGATCGCCTGGACCCAGGGGGCGGCGCTGGTCGCCACCGGCAGCCCTTTCGCCCCGGTGGTTTACGCCGGAAAAACCTACGATATTGCCCAGTGCAATAACGCCTATATCTTCCCCGGCCTCGGACTCGGCGTGCTGGCCGGCAGGGTAGAGCGGATAACGGAAAAGATGCTCACCGCCGCCAGCCGCACCCTGGCCGCCCACTCCCCGCTGGCTGCGGCGGAAAGCGGCGGACTGCTGCCGCCGGTGGCGGAGATCGAAACGATATCGCGCGCCATTGCCCTGGCTATCGCGAAGGTCGCACAGCAGGAGGGCGTGGCGCCGCAGCTAAGCGAAGAGCAGCTGATTGCCCGCATCGAACAAACCTACTGGCAGTCGCGCTACACCGCCTATAAGCGCTCATCGTTCTGAAAAAACGGCTCCGGCTGGTAATGTGATGTCCGGGAAGCAGATGGCTTCCCGGCCTTAGAGGAGGCCTGCGTGATAAATGTCCTGATTATCGATGACGATCCGATGGTCGCTGAGCTAAACCGCCTGTTTCTCAGCCGGCTTGCCGGCTTTTGCTGCTGCGGCATCGCCCCGACCCTCGGCGAAGCGCGGCATATCATCAGCGAACGGCCGCAGGGCATTGACCTGATCCTGCTCGATGTTTACATGCATAAGGAAAACGGCCTGGACCTGCTGCCGACGCTGCGCCGGGAAGAGCACGATATCGACGTCATTATGATCACCTCCGCCGCCGACGCGGCCACCGTGCAGAGCGCTATAGGCTACGGCGTGGTAGATTACCTGATCAAGCCCTTTCAGTTTTCCCGCTTTGAAGAAGCGCTGACCGCCTGGAGCCACAAGCGCAGCCTGCGCCGCGCCATCTCCTGCTACCAACAGTCGGATATTGACGATCTGCTCAATCGCGCCGCGCGGCAGCACGCGGAGAGCCGCCGATTGCCAAAGGGGCTGACCGCCGAAACGCTGCGCACGGTGTGTCGCTGGATAGGCGATCATCCTGACGCCGAGTTTTCAACCAATGAGCTGGCAGCACAGCTGGATATCTCCCGGGTCTCCTGTCGCAAATATCTGCTCTGGCTGGCGCAGATCGATATTTTGCACATGAGCAACCACTACGGCGCCACGGGGAGGCCAGAGTACCGCTATCGGCTGATTGTGGAACATGACTCGCTGCTCAAACAATTTAGCCACTGACGCGCCGGCGTGCAGTGGCTAAATAATCGTTACCTTGGGCGCCAGGCGGCGCTATTTCTTCTTCGGAAAGAGCTCTTTGCGCTTATAGGGTTCGATTTCCCCGGGTTTGCGGGTCTTCAGCAGCTTGAGGATCCAGGTGTACTGCTCGGCGTGGGGCTTGACGAAAATTTCCACCTCTTCGTTCATCCGCCGGGCAATAGTATTGTCATCGGCCTCCAGCAGGTCGTCCATCGGCGGGCGCACCAGCACCGTCAGACGATGGGTTGTGCCATCGTAGACCGGGAACAGCGGCACCACCCGCGCCCGGCAGACCTTCATCAGGCGGCCGATCGCCGGCAGCGTGGCTTTATAGGTGGCGAAGAAATCGACGAACTCGCTGTGCTCCGCGCCGTGATCCTGATCGGGCAGGTAGTAGCCCCAGTAGCCCTGACGCACCGACTGAATAAACGGCTTGATGCCATCATTGCGCGCGTGCATGCGCCCGCCAAAGCGGCGACGAACGGTATTCCACACGTAATCAAATACCGGATTTCCCTGATTATGGAACATCGCAGCCATTTTTTGTCCGCCGGAAGCCATCAGCATGGCCGGGATATCCACGCCCCAGGCGTGCGGCACCAGGAAGATCACCTTTTCGTTATTACGCAGCATCTCGTCGATGATCTCTTTGCCCTGCCAGTCGACGCGGGAAAGAATGCGCTGCGGATCGCGCAGGCCAAGTTCCGCCATCATCACCATCGCCTGCGGCGCAGAAGCGTACATCTCGTCAACAATCGCTTCGCGCTCCTGCTCGCTCTTTTCCGGGAAACAGTACAGCAGGTTGATCTGCGCGCGGCGGCGCGAGCTTTTAGCCAGCCGGCCGACAAAGCGCCCCAGCTTGCCGAGAAGCGGATCGCGGAACGACGGGGGCGTCAGCGCAATCCCCGCAAAGGCAATAACGCCCAGCCACGCGCCCCAGTAGCGCGGGAATAAGAAGGATTTCTCAAATTTTGGAATAAACTCAATATTATTTTTTTTCGTTTCCATGCCCGATCCGCAAAAATAGTGCTGAATAAAGATAAGAAGATACTTAAGGCTATAGTTTAGCGACGCCCAGGGGAAGGTACAAAAGAAAAAGCCGGCGCGCGCGGGCACCGGCTTTTATTAACAGTACGTTAGTCGAAGCGCAGCTGCGGCATCACTTCTTTCACCTGCGCCAGATAATCCGTGCGGTCGGAACCGCTCAGCCCTTCCGTACGCGGCAGTTTCGCCGTCAGCGGGTTTACCGCCTGCTGGTTAATCCATACTTCATAATGCAGATGCGGCCCGGTAGAACGGCCGGTATTTCCCGACAGCGCAATGCGGTCACCGCGCTTCACCTTCTGCCCCGGTTTCACCAGCAGCTTGCGCAGGTGCATATAGCGGGTGGTGTAGGTACGGCCATGGCGCACGGCAACGTAATACCCCGCCGCGCCGCTGCGTTTGGCCACCACCACCTCGCCGTCGCCGACGGAAAGCACCGGTGTGCCCTGCGGCATCGCGAAGTCTACGCCGCGGTGTGGCGCAACGCGCCCGGTCACCGGATTGAGACGGCGCGGATTAAAGTTGGACGACACGCGGAACTGGCGCGCGGTCGGGAAGCGCATAAAGCCCTTCGCCAGACCGGTACCGTTGCGATCGTAGAACTTGCCGTCTTCGGCACGGATCGCATAGTAATCCTTGCCGTCCGAACGTAAGCGCACGCCCAGCAGTCTGGCTCTGCTCGCGCTTGCCGTCAAGCATTTCGCGCGACATCAGCACCGAGAACTCATCGCCCTTTTTCAGCTTGCGGAAGTCCATCTGCCACTGCATGGCCTTAATCACCGCGCTGACCTCAGCGCTGGTGAGGCCCGCGTTACGCGCGCTGGAGACGAAGCTGGCGCCAACGGTGCCTTTCAGCACGTTGTTGACCCAGTCCCCTTTCTGCAGCTCGCTGCTCATCTTAAAGCCGTTACCTACGCGGTTATAGGTACGGGTTTCGCGACGGGACATTTCCCAGGTCAGGCTTTGCAGATCGCCATCCGCCGTCAGGGTCCACGAGAGTCTGCTGGCCAATTTTGAGGTTGCGCAGCTCCTTATCAGCGGTCGATAAAAGGGAGATATCGCCCATTTCGATACCGTACTGATTGAGGATGCTGCTGAGGGTATCGCCGGTGGATACGACGTACTCGTGACCGCCTGAATCGTCGTCCGCCTTATCGTCCAGTTCGTCCTGGGGGATGGCTTCTTCCTCCTGCGCGGCCTGATCGATAGGTTCAGAGGCTTCCGGCAGCAGGGAACGTATTTCGCTTTTCTCCAGCTCAATCGTTCTGACAATAGGGGCTGATTCGTGGTGGTAGATGTACGGTCGCCAGACGGCGACCGCTAAGGTTAGAACGCTCAGCGACCCCAGCATAACGCGGTGAGGTCGCGGCAAATTGTTAAATGCCTGAGTGACAGCGCGGGCTATCTGTTGCACGTATTCACTTCCTCGTTAATCTCCTTTCAGGCAGCTCGAATACTGGTTCGCCAGTTGGGTCAGGAACTGAGGGTAACTTTCTTTACCCAGCTTAATTCCAATACCCAGCGGATCGAGGGTTCCCATGCGCACGGAGGTCCCTCTGGCAACAGCTTCTATAACGGCTGGCCTGAACTGTGGCTCAGCAAAAACGCAGGTCGCTTTTTGCTCAACCAGCTGTGTTCTGATTTCGTGTAAACGCTGCGCACCAGGCTGAATTTCAGGATTGACGGTGAAATGACCAAGCGATGTCAGACCGTAGTGTTTTTCAAAGTAGCCGTAGGCATCATGAAAAACGAAGTACCCTTTCCCTTGCAGCGGTGCCAGCTCGTGGCTCACCTGTTTATCGGTCGAGGCCAATTTTGCCTCAAACTCCTTCAGGTTGGCGTCAAGCCGGGCTCGACTCTGCGGCATAAGTTCCAATAATTTATCGTGGATTGCAACCGCCGAAAGCCGCGCTATCTCTGGGGATAACCACAGATGCATGTTGTATTCGCCGTGATGGTGATCGTCGTCACTTTTTCCACCCGCAGCGTGGTCATGGTCGTGATGGTCATCGTCGTCATCGGCGCCTTTCATGAGCAGCGGTTTCACGCCGTCAAGCTCGGCGATCGTCACCTTTTTGTTTGGCGCAATGCTTTGCGTTGACTTATCCATAAAGGCCTCCATCTCCGGGCCGATCCACACCACTAAGTCTGCGTTCTGTAAGCGTTTTGCGTCGGATGGACGCAGAGAATAGTCGTGTTCGGAGGCGCCGTCGGGCAGCAGCACCTGGGTGTCGGTGACCCCGTCAGCGATGGCGGAAGCGATAAAGCCAAGAGGTTTCATTGAGGTCACCACGGCGGCATTCGCCGCGGGCGCCAGGGTGAACAAAAAAGCGGCGCTAAGTCCAGCGCAAAGAAGCGTATTTTTATGTAACATAATGCGTCTAATCATCGTAATGAATGAGAAAGATGTGATATTATAACATTCACTAGCTTGTGCAACCCTTAATTTGACATGACAAATCTTGTAACTTTGGAAAACGTCTCGGTGGCCTTCGGCCAGCGACGCGTGCTGTCTGACATTTCGCTCACGCTTAAACCAGGCAAAATTTTGACCCTGCTCGGCCCGAACGGCGCCGGTAAATCGACGCTTGTACGGGTCGTTCTCGGGCTGGTAGCACCCACTGACGGCGTTATCAAACGCGAGGGAAAGCTGCGCATTGGCTATGTCCCACAAAAATTACACCTCGATGCCACGCTGCCGCTCACCGTCAGCCGCTTTTTACGCCTGCGCCCCGATACGCGTAAGCAGGATATCCTGCCCGCGCTGAAGCGCGTCCAGGCCGGGCACCTTATCGATGCCCCGATGCAGAAACTCTCCGGGGGCGAAACGCAGCGCGTGCTGCTCGCCCGCGCGCTGTTAAATCAGCCGCAGTCTGCTGGTGCTTGATGAGCCGACGCAGGGCGTCGACGTCAACGGCCAGGTGGCGCTGTATGACCTGATAAACCAGCTGCGTCAGGAGCTTAACTGCTCGGTGCTGATGGTCTCCCACGACCTGCACCTGGTGATGGCGAAAACCGACGAAGTCCTGTGCCTGAACCAGCATATCTGCTGCTCCGGCACGCCGGAGGTGGTCTCCATGCACCCGCAGTTTATCTCGATGTTCGGCCCGCGCGGCGCGGAACAGCTGGGCATTTATCGCCACCATCATAATCACCGCCACGACCTGCAGGGGCGGATTGTACTGCGTCGGGGAAATGAGCGCTGATGATTGAACTACTGTTACCCGGCTGGCTGGCCGGGGTGATGCTCGCCTGCGCCGCCGGCCCGCTGGGCTCGTTTGTGGTCTGGCGCCGGATGTCCTATTTTGGCGATACTTTGGCGCACGCCTCGCTGCTCGGCGTCGCTTTTGGCCTGCTGCTCAACGTCAACCCCTTCTACGCCGTTATCGCCATCACCCTGCTGCTGGCCGGCGGGCTGGTATGGCTGGAGAAGCGCCCTCACCTGGCCATCGATACGCTGCTGGGGATTATGGCCCACAGCGCGCTGTCGCTGGGCCTGGTGGTGGTCAGCCTGATGTCGAACGTCCGCGTCGACCTGATGGCCTACCTGTTCGGCGATCTGCTGGCGGTGACGCCGACGGACCTGATCTCGATTGCCATCGGGGTGGCGCTCGTGCTGGCCATTTTGCTCTGGCAGTGGCGCAACCTGCTGTCGATGACGATCAGCCCGGACCTGGCGTTCGTTGACGGCGTGAAGCTGCAGCGGGTAAAGCTGCTGCTGATGCTGGTCACCGCGCTGACCATCGGCGTGGCGATGAAGTTTGTCGGGGCGCTGATCATCACCTCGTTGCTGATTATCCCCGCCGCCACGGCGCGGCGTTTTGCGCGTACGCCGGAGCAAATGGCGGCTATCGCCGTTGGCATCGGCGCGATCGCGGTAACCGGGGGATTGACCTTTTCGGCGCTGTACGATACCCCGGCCGGTCCGTCGGTGGTGCTGTGCGCCGCGCTGCTGTTTGTCTTCAGCATGATGAAGAAAGCGGCCGCCTGAACCCTCTTGCGCCGGTAGCCCTTCGCGGGGCCACCGGCTGGCGCGTCCGGCTAGGGCATTTCCGGCGGCTGGATGCCAAAGTGGTTCCAGGCGCGGACCGTCGCCATTCGTCCCCGCGGCGTGCGCTGCAGGAACCCCTGCTGGATCAGATACGGCTCCAGCACGTCCTCAATGGTTTCACGCTCTTCGCCGATCGCCGCCGCCAAATTATCCAGGCCCACCGGGCCGCCGAAGAATTTATCGATCACCGCCAGCAGCAGCTTGCGGTCCATATAGTCAAAACCTTCGGCATCAACGTTAAGCATATCCAGCGCCTGGGCGGCAATGTCGAGGGAGATGCTGCCGTTGTGACGCACCTCCGCAAAGTCGCGCACCCGCCGCAGCAGGCGGTTGGCAATACGCGGGGTGCCCCGCGCGCGACGCGCCACTTCCAGCGCGCCCTCTTCGCTCATCTCCAGCCCCATGTAGCGGGCGCTGCGGCTCACAATGTGCTGCAGATCGGCAATCTGGTAAAACTCCAGCCGCTGGACGATGCCGAAACGGTCGCGCAGCGGCGAGGTTAACGAACCGGCGCGCGTGGTCGCGCCAATCAGGGTAAAGGGCGGCAGATCGATCTTTATCGAGCGCGCCGCGGGTCCTTCACCAATCATGATATCCAGCTGATAATCCTCCATCGCCGGATAGAGCACCTCTTCCACCACCGGCGAAAGGCGGTGAATTTCATCGATAAACAGCACGTCGTGGGGTTCAAGGTTGGTCAGCATCGCCGCCAGATCGCCCGCTTTTTCCAGCACCGGCCCGGAGGTGGTACGCAGGTTGACGCCCATCTCATTGGCGACGATGTTGGCCAGCGTGGTTTTCCCCAGCCCCGGAGGGCCGAAGATCAGCAGATGATCGAGCGCGTCTCCGCGCAGCTTAGCCGCCTGGATAAAGATCTCCATCTGCGAGCGCACCTGCGGCTGGCCCACGTACTCTGCCAGTAATTTAGGACGGATTGCGCGATCGACCGACTCTTCAAACCCGTTGCTGTCCGCCGATACCAGCCTGTCTGCTTCAATCATCCCTTACCTCACAACGCGGCGCGCAGCGCTTCGCGGATTAGCGTTTCACTGTTGGCGTCCGGACGGGCGATTTTACTCACCATGCGGCTGGCCTCCTGAGGTTTATAGCCCAGCGCCACCAGGGCAGCAACCGCTTCCTGTTCGGCGTCGTCATCGGACGGGCCGGCCGGCGAGGTCAGCACCAGGTCCGCCGCCGGAGTAAACAGGTCGCCGTGCAGACCTTTGAAACGATCTTTCATTTCAACGATCAGCCGCTCTGCGGTTTTCTTACCGATGCCCGGCAGCTTCACCAGCGCGGCGAGCTCCTCGCGCTCAACGGCATTGACGAACTGCTGCGCCGACATCCCGGAGAGGATCGCCAGCGCCAGCTTCGGCCCGACGCCGTTGGTCTTAACCAGCTCGCGGAACAGCGTGCGCTCCTGCTTGTTATTAAAGCCATACAGCAGTTGCGCATCCTCGCGAACCACAAAATGGGTGAAAACGACGGCTTCATGACCCACGTCCGGCAGCTCGTAAAAGCAGGTCATAGGCATATGCACTTCATAGCCAACGCCTCCGGTTTCCAGTAATACCAGCGGGGGTTGTTTTTCGAGAACGATGCCTCTGAGTCTGCCTATCACATGCTGCTCCTGCGTTAAGGGCTAAAGTATCTGCCGGTATCATAAAAAAAGGCTGGATAAATATCCAGCCTGATTTGACGCTATCGCAAGCGCCCACGCGCCAGATTTAGCCGGCTATCGCCTATCTGCGCCGCGTTCTGACTGACGTGACAGTGGGTAATCGCAATGGCCAACGCATCCGCCGCATCTGCCTGAGGGTTAGCCGCCAGCTTCAGCAGAGTGCGCACCATATGCTGCACCTGGCTTTTTTCCGCGCTGCCGATGCCGACCACGGTTTGCTTGACCTGCCTCGCGGCGTACTCAAAGACCGGCAGATCCTGATTGGTCGCCGCGACGATAGCCACCCCGCGCGCCTGCCCCAGCTTCAGCGCCGAGTCGGCGTTTTTCGCCATAAAAACCTGTTCAATGGCGAAATAGTCCGGCTGGAACTGGGTGATGATTTCCGTGACGCCCGCGTAAATCAGCTTCAGGCGCGACGGCAGGTCGTCCACCTTAGTGCGAATGCATCCGCTGCCAAGATAGCTGAGCTGCCGTCCGACCTGGCGGATAACGCCATAGCCGGTAATGCGCGAACCCGGGTCAATACCGAGAATAATAGCCATCACGCATCTCCGGTAATAACGAATCCCTGAAACCCTAAGTATTTCAGCTCACAGCCAGGCGGCCACGCAGCGCATCCCCGGGAGCGTAGATTCACTACCTGGCCGGGGTCAGCGAGGAGAGCCAACGCCGCTGTGGGCCGAAAGATTACGGGTATCACAGCGTTGCTGCGACCTCATCAGAGATCTCGCCGTTATGATAAACTTCCTGCACGTCGTCGCAGTCTTCCAGCATATCGATCAGGCGCAGCAGCTTCGGCGCGGTTTCCGCGTCCATATCGGCTTTGGTCGACGGGATCATCGAGACTTCTGCCGCGTCGGCCTTCAGGCCGGCCGCTTCCAGCGCGTCGCGTACGGCGCCCATCTCTTCCCACGCGGTATAAACGTCAATCGCGCCGTCGTCGTAGGTCACAACGTCTTCCGCACCGGCTTCGAGAGCCGCTTCCATGATCGCGTCTTCATCGCCGGCTTCGAAGGAAATGACCCCTTTTTTGCTGAACAGATAGGCCACGGAGCCGTCGGTGCCGAGATTGCCGCCGGTTTTGCTGAAGGCGTGGCGCACTTCGGCAACGGTACGGTTGCGGTTGTCGCTCAGGCATTCAACCATCACCGCCGTGCCGCCCGGGCCGTAGCCTTCATAAATGATGGTTTCCATGTTCGCGTCGTCATCGCCGCCTACGCCACGGGCGATAGCGCGGTTCAGGGTATCGCGGGTCATGTTGTTGGACAGCGCTTTATCAATCGCTGCGCGCAGACGCGGGTTAGAGCCCGCATCGCCGCCGCCTAAACGCGCGGCGGTAACCAGTTCGCGAATAATTTTAGTGAAGATCTTACCGCGCTTGGCATCCTGTGCCGCTTTGCGGTGCTTGGTGTTGGCCCACTTACTATGACCTGCCATAAAAAACTCTCCAAAAATGCCGTTGTCCCAAAGCCTTCTGACGCGCAAAAGGCCGGGAATATTAGTTGGCGTTAATTACAAATTCTTCAATCGCCTGCCGGTTACTCCACGACTTGGTCAACGCGGCGGCTTCCGTCGCATCGACCCAGCGGTAATCCAGATGTTCGGTAAAAACAATCCGGCGTTCACGAGGGAGCGCAAGGCGGAACCAAAATTCCGTATTGCGCTCAACGCCCGGCGCATAGCGATGACGTAAATGAGAAAAGATCTCGAAATCCACCGTGCGCTGACAGTCAATTAAGGCCAGATGCTCATCGGCAACATCTATTGCGACCTCTTCCTTTACTTCGCGCGCGGCGGCTTGCAGCGCGGTCTCCCCCTCTTCCAGGCTGCCGGTCACCGACTGCCAGAAAGAGGAATCATCGCGCCGCTGCAGCATCAGCACCCGCTGTGTATCTTCGGCATAAATCACCACCAGTACAGAAACGGGGAGCTTGAATGACATATTACTTGTTCTCCAGAGACTCTTTTGTCTCTTTCGCCACAACCTGAATACCTAATTCGCCCAGCGAAACCGGATTGGCGAAGCTCGGTGCTTCGGTCATCAGACAGGCGGCGGCGGTAGTTTTCGGGAAAGCGATAACGTCGCGGATGTTATCGGTGCCGGTCAGCAGCATTGTCAGACGGTCGAGACCAAACGCCAGGCCGGCATGCGGCGGCGTACCATATTTCAACGCATCCAGCAGGAAGCCGAACTTCTCGCGCTGCTCCTGCTCGTTGATCCCGAGGATAGCGAATACGGTCTGCTGCATTTCACCGCTGTGAATACGCACCGAACCGCCGCCGACTTCGTAGCCGTTAATGACCATATCGTAGGCGTTAGCAATCGCCGTTTCCGGCGCGGTTTTCAGCTCGTCCGCGGTCATATCGCGCGGGGAGGTGAACGGGTGGTGCATCGCGGTCAGGCCGCCTTCGCCATCGTCTTCAAACATCGGGAAATCGATAACCCACAGCGGCGCCCATTTGGCTTCGTCGGTGAGGCTAAGGTCTTTACCCAGCTTCAGGCGCAGCGCGCCCAGAGCATCGGCAACCACTTTCTTATTATCGGCGCCGAAGAAAATCATATCGCCGTCCTGCGCCGCGGTGCGCTCGAGAATGGCATCGACGATTTCCGCGTTGAGGAATTTAGCCACCGGGCTGTTGATGCCTTCGAGGCCTTTCGCGCGCTCGTTGACCTTCATGTACGCCAGGCCTTTCGCGCCGTAAATCTGCACGAATTTACCATACTCATCGATTTGCTTACGGGTCAGCGCAGCGCCGCCAGGCACGCGCAGCGCGGCAACGCGGCCCTTGGCATCGTTCGCCGGGCCGGAGAAGACGGCAAATTCAACCGCTTTCACCAGATCGGCAATATCCACCAGCTCCAGCGGGTTACGCAGGTCCGGCTTATCGGAACCGTAGCGACGTTCGGCTTCGGCAAAGGTCATGATCGGGAACTCGCCCAGATCCACGCCCTTCACGTTCAGCCACAGCTCGCGCACCAGCGCTTCCATCACTTCACGCACCTGCGGGGCAGTCATGAAGGAGGTCTCCACGTCGATCTGGGTGAATTCCGGCTGGCGGTCAGCGCGCAGGTCTTCATCACGGAAGCATTTGACGATCTGATAGTAGCGATCGAAGCCGGACATCATCAGCAGCTGTTTGAAGAGCTGAGGGGACTGCGGCAGCGCGTAGAACTTGCCTTTATGCACGCGGCTCGGAACCAGATAGTCGCGGGCGCCTTCCGGCGTGGCCTTGGTCAGCATCGGGGTTTCGATATCGAGGAAGCCGTGCTCGTCCATAAAACGGCGAACCAGGCTGGTGATTTTTGCCCGCGTTTTCAGGCGCTGGGCCATTTCCGGACGACGCAGATCCAGATAGCGGTATTTCAGTCGCGCTTCTTCGGTGTTGACGTGGTTGGAATCCAGCGGCAGCGCTTCCGAGCGGTTGATGATGGTCAGATCGGAAGCCAGCACTTCGATGGCGCCGGTGGCCATATCGCCGTTGACATTTTTGTCGTCACGCGCGCGCACGGTGCCCGTCACCTGGATACAGAACTCATTACGCAGTTCGGAGGCCAGCTTTAATGCATCCGCACGTTCCGGATCGAAAAACACCTGCACGATGCCTTCGCGGTCACGCATATCGATAAAGATAAGGCTACCAAGATCACGACGGCGGTTGACCCAACCACACAGAGTCACCTGCTGCCCCACGTGGGACAGACGCAGCTGCCCGCAATATTCTGTACGCATGAGATATCCCTTAACTTAGCCGCTGGCGGATTGTTGCCTGCTCTGCAGGCCACGAAGTCGCGGCTTTAGCTGAATGTCACAACTGAATGAAAAAAGGCGGCTATTATACTGGAAATTCTGCCGCACGATAAGCCCGACGCAGTTTGTACGTTGCTTTGCTGCGCGCTTATTGGCTACGCTCACAAAAATTAACAAAATTTGTTACCCTGACGCGGGAATGGCAACGGTATTGTAACGGCCAAACTACAGAGGATACGAGGATACTATGCCAGAACTTAATGCGAAAAAAACGGCGCTTGTGGTCATCGACCTGCAGGAAGGCATTCTACCGTTCGCCGGCGGCCCACACCGCGCCGATGAGGTGGTCGCTCGCGCCGCTCGTCTGGCGGAGAAATGCCGTCAGCAGGGCTCGCCGGTTATTATGGTCCGCGTCGGCTGGTCTGCCGACTTCGGCGAAGCGCTAAAACAGCCGGTTGACGCGCAGACGGGCGCGCATGCGCTGCCGGACAACTGGTGGACCTGGCCGCTTGCGCTGGGCAAACAGGATAGCGATATCGTAGTTACCAAACGCCAGTGGGGCGCGTTTTACGGCACCGATCTCGAGCTGCAGCTGCGCCGTCGCGGTATCGACACCATTATTCTGTGCGGTATCTCAACCAATATCGGCGTTGAATCCACCGCGCGCAACGCCTGGGAGCTGGGCTTTAATCTGCTGGTCGCCGAAGACGCCTGCAGCGCCGCTTCCGCCGAGCAGCACCAGAGCAGCATGACGCACATCTTCCCGCGCATTGCCCGCGTGCGCAGCACTGAGGACATTCTCGCCGCGCTATGATCTATATTGGGCTCCCGCAATGGTCGCATCCGAAATGGGTGCGCCTTGGCATAACCAGTCTGGAACAGTACGCTCGCCACTTTAACTGCGTTGAAGGTAATACGACCCTCTACGCGTTGCCTAAGGCTGAGATCGTGGCCCGCTGGTTCGATCAAACCCACGACGACTTTCGCTTTTGCTTCAAGTTTCCGGCCACCATTTCGCATCAGGCGGCGCTGCGCAACTGCGGCGACCTAAGCCGCGAGTTTTTTACCCGCCTCGCGCCGCTGGAGACGCGTATCGGCCAGTACTGGCTGCAGCTGCCGGCGACGTTCGGCCCGCGGGATCTCCCCGCCCTGTGGCAGTTTCTCGACGCGCTCCCCGCCGGTTTTACCTACGGCGTCGAGGTGCGGCATCCGGCCTTTTTTGCCAAAGGCGACGACGAGCAGCAGCTCAACCGCGGGCTGCACCAGCGCGCCGTTAACCGGGTGATCCTCGATAGCCGCCCGGTGCACAGCGTTATCGCCCGCAGCCAGGCTGCGCTCGACGCGCAGCGTAAAAAGCCGAAGCTGCCGGTCCACGCGGTGGTCACCGCGCAGCATCCGCTGGTGCGCTTTATCGGCAGCGACGATATGGCGCAGAACCACGCGCTGTTTCGCATCTGGCTGCAGACGCTGCCGAAGTGGAGCCACTCGACGACGCCCTACCTGTTCCTGCATACGCCGGATATCGCCCACGCGCCGGCGCTGGTCGACACCCTGTGGGCAGATTTACGCGCGGTGTTGCCCGAAGTGGGCGCGGCGCCGTCAATTCCGCAGCAGACCTCTCTTTTCTGATATCCTGCTATGATAGTCGGAGCCATCTGACAACGTGAAAGGGAGTTTTTTGTATGGTCAGCGCGCTGTATGCCGTCCTGGGTGCGTTATTGTTAATCAAGTTTTCTTTTGACGTCGTACGCCTGCGTACGCAGTATCACGTTGGCTACGGCGACGGCGGCTTTAGCGAGCTGCAGGTCGCTATTCGCGTGCACGGCAATGCGGTTGAGTACCTGCCGATCGGCCTTATCCTGCTGCTGCTCGTCGAAATGGACGGCGCGCAGAACTGGATGGTGCACCTTTGCGGTATTTTGCTGATCGCCGGCCGGCTGATGCACTCTTACGGCTTCCACCACCGGCTCTATAGCTGGCGCCGTTCCGGCATGAGCGCCACCTGGTGCGCGCTGGTGCTGATGGTGCTCGCCAACCTGTGGTATATGCCCTGGGAGTTGGTTTTCTCCTTGCATTAGCGCACAATACGCCGTTTTCGTTTTTTCGGGCTTAACCTTATGTCTCACCGCGATACCCTTTTTTCCGCGCCGATCGCCAGCCTCGGCGACTGGACCTTTGATGAACGGGTTGCTGAAGTCTTCCCGGATATGATCCAGCGCTCCGTTCCCGGCTACTCCAATATTATTTCGATGATTGGCATGCTGGCCGAGCGTTTTGTGCAGCCCAATACCCAGGTCTACGATCTCGGCTGCTCCCTCGGTGCGGCCACGCTCTCTATACGACGTAATATTTCCCACGCCGGCTGCCGGATTGTGGCCGTCGATAACTCCCCGGCGATGATCGAGCGCTGCCGTCGCCATATCGACGCCTACAAGGCGCCGACGCCGGTAGACGTAGTGGAAGGCGATATTCGCCACGTCGCCATCGAAAACGCCTCGATGGTGGTGCTCAATTTCACCATCCAGTTCCTTGAGCCCGCTGAGCGCCAGGCGATTCTGGACAAAGTCTATCAGGGGCTGAATCCGGGCGGCGCGCTGGTGCTGTCGGAAAAATTCAGCTTCGAAGACGCCAGCGTCGGCGAGCTGCTGTTCAACATGCATCACGACTTTAAGCGCGCCAACGGCTACAGCGAGCTGGAGATCAGCCAGAAGCGCAGCATGCTGGAAAACGTCATGCTCACCGATTCGGTAGAAACCCATAAAGCGCGGCTGCGCAAGGCCGGATTCGAGCATGCCGAGCTGTGGTTCCAGTGCTTTAACTTTGGCTCACTGGTGGCGGTGAAGTCCGGGGAAACGGCATGATCGATTTCAGCAATTTTTATCAGCGCATCGCCAAAGGTCCGCTCTCCCACTGGCTGGAGACGCTGCCCGCTCAGGTTGCCGCCTGGCAGCGCGAGGCCCTGCACGGTAAGTTCCGCGAATGGGAACGGGCGGTGGAGTTTCTTCCCGAGCTCGCGCCCTATCGTCTGGACCTGCTGCACAGCGTGACCGCGGAAAGCGAAGTTCCGCTGAGCGAAGGCCATCGGCTGCGGATTGAAAACCTGCTGCGTAACCTGATGCCGTGGCGCAAAGGCCCGTGGTCGCTCTATGGCGTGAATATCGACACCGAATGGCGTTCGGACTGGAAGTGGGATCGCGTTTTGCCGCATCTTTCCGATCTGACCGGCCGGACGATCCTCGACGTCGGCTGCGGCAGCGGCTATCACATGTGGCGGATGATCGGCGCCGGGGCTCATCTGGCGGTGGGTATCGACCCGACCCAGCTGTTTTTATGCCAGTTCGAAGCGGTGCGCAAGCTGCTGGACAACGACCAGCGCGCCCATCTGCTGCCGCTGGGTATTGAGCAGCTGCCGGCGCTAAACGCCTTTGACACCGTATTCTCAATGGGGGTGCTGTATCATCGCCGCTCCCCGCTCGACCACCTGTGGCAGCTCAAAGATCAACTGGTTGAAGGCGGCGAGCTGGTGCTGGAAACGCTGGTGGTGGAAGGCGACGAAAATACCGTGCTGGTACCGGGCGATCGCTACGCGCAGATGCGCAACGTCTACTTTATTCCTTCGGCGGCGGCGCTGAAAATGTGGCTGGAAAAATGCGGTTTTGTCGACGTGCGTATCGTTGACGTCTGCGTAACCAGTACCGAAGAGCAGCGCCGCACCGAATGGATGACCACCGAATCGCTGGCGGATTTCCTCGACCCCAACGACAGCAGCAAAACTCTCGAAGGCTATCCCGCCCCGCTGCGCGCGGTGATTATCGCTACCCGGCCCGAAACCCAACAGTCGCTGGCCAAAAAAGCGCGCTAGCCCCCGGCCTGCTGCCGCAAAATGGCATAAAAAAAGGCCCCTGTTGAAATTGCAGGGGCCTGGTACGGGCAATCATCATATTGGGCGACATGATGTGCAGCAAAAAACGGTTTTCTTTCTCTGCTCTCCGGGTTTGAGCTCACCAGCCCGCAGGCTGCGCGCAAACAACGCGGGGCACTCAGGCGGAAATAATGCTCTTCATTTCCGCCACCGCTGCGCCGTTAACGGCATAGCGGGAATATTCATCTGCCTCCGGGTCTGTCGACATCGACAGCCGCGGATTACGAAAGCGCATCGGCGAAGGCAGCCACTGACCGGCGGAGCTATGCACTTCCTTGACGCCGGCGTCCAGGAACTGCGCCAGGTTTGCTGCCCGCACGCCTGCTCCGGCCATAATGATTGGAGTATCGCCCAGGGCAATAAGTTCCATAATTAATGAAATACCTTTTTCTGCGCTCGCCTGCTGGCCGGAGGTCAGGATGCGCGCAACGCCTGATTCAGCCAACGCAGCGTAGGCCTGATGCGGGTTTGCGCACATATCGAAAGCCCGGTGGAAGGTCACCGCCAGCGGCCCCGCCGCGGCCATGATTTTCCGCATGCGCGCGGTATCAACCCGGCCATCGGCGTCCAGAACGCCAATCACGAGGCCCGGGAAGCCCAGCTCCCTCACCGTTGCCACGTCGTCGAGCATCGCGGCAAACTCACCCTCGGTATAGCAAAAATCACCGCCGCGCGGGCGAATAATCGGATGCACCGGGATAGTCAGCGCCCTGCGGGCCGCTTTGAGCACGCCCAGCGACGGCGTTAGCCCTCCCTCCTGCGGCGCGGCGCACAGTTCGATGCGGTCAGCGCCGCGTCGCTGCGCCTCCTCGGCGCACTCCGTGCTGTAACAGCACACTTCCAGTAACGTCATTCCCTTCTCCACTCACGCCGCGGGCAACACAGCATGTCACGATTTTTCTGTTCAGAAGCCGCGCGGCTTCACACTGTTACGCATCCGTTGTTTCACTGGCGATAATTTGCTCGATGGACCACGGATGAAATTTGATCGTCACGCTCCCGTCCGTCACCGCCAGCGTCGGATTCGCCAGGCGCTCGCGCTCCCCTTTCGGCGAGCTGGTTTTGACGAAGATCCCCGGCTGGCTGAGGCCGTCGTCGGAGAGCAGCGCCAGCGCGCGGGCATTAAGCGTTTCCGGGTCGCCGGCGAGCACAATCTCCACGTGCTCCCAGCCCTCGTGCGGGTAGCGCTTTTCTCCGGGCCACGGCAGCTCAACCACGCTAAAGCGCCAGTGCGCCACGCTGACAGGTTCATCCAGCTTAAACAGGCAGATAGGCCGACCGTTAATGGTGTTTTCTGAGAGCAGCGTGCCGCACTGCTCAAGCCCGAGCCGCCAGCGCTCAGCTGTCGTATTCTGGTGACAGCGCAGAGAGATATGGTCCGCAGAGAGTGGCGCAATATCCAGCCCGAGCCGCGCCGCCAGCCGGCCTAAGGCCTCGCTGAAGCGCGGCAGATCCGCGGAAATATCCTGTAGTTCATCAATTTGCTGCCAGTTCGCCATTCTTGACCTCGGTGCTCGCTAAAGGGGCTAATTTATCGCGTTTCCCGGCGGCGACCAACCCGCAATCTGCGTTATCCCGCCCACGCTGGTTATTCGTTAAGCACGCCGCCCGGCAACGCGCGCGCAGGGCTGACGCAGGGGTGCAAATGCAGTATACTCCTGCCCTAATTTGTCCACATTCCGGCGCCACCCCGCAGGGGTTACGGCGCCTTAAAAGTAAGGTATTCCGGTGAATATTCAGGCTCTTCTCTCAGAAAAAGTCAGCCACGCCCTGATCGCGGCAGGCGCCCCTGCCGATTGCGAACCTCAGGTCCGCCAGTCAGCAAAAATCCAGTTCGGCGACTATCAGGCCAACGGCGTGATGGCGGTGGCTAAAAAACTGAGTATGGCGCCGCGACAGCTGGCAGAGCAGGTGCTGTCTCATCTCGATCTGAACGGCATTGCCAATAAGGTCGAAATCGCCGGACCTGGCTTTATCAATATTTTCCTCGATCCGGCGTTTTTAGCGGAAAACGTCAGCAGCGCGCTGGCCTCCGAACGCCTGGGCGTCGCGCAGCCGCAGGCGCAGACGGTAGTTATCGATTACTCCGCCCCGAACGTAGCGAAAGAGATGCACGTTGGCCACCTGCGCTCTACCATCATCGGCGATGCCGCGGTTCGCACCCTCGAGTTCCTCGGCCACAAGGTGATTCGCGCCAACCACGTCGGCGACTGGGGCACCCAGTTTGGGATGCTGATTGCGTATCTCGAAAAGCAGCAGCAGGAAAACGCCGGTGAAATGGCGCTGGCGGACCTCGAAGGCTTTTACCGCGAAGCGAAAAAGCACTACGACGAAGACGAGGCCTTCGCCGAGCGCGCGCGCAGCTACGTGGTTAAGCTGCAGGGCGGCGACGAGTACTTCCGCCAGATGTGGCGCCAGCTGGTCGACATTACCATGTCGCAAAACCAGATTACCTATAACCGCCTGAACGTGACCCTGACCCGCGACGACGTGATGGGTGAAAGCCTGTATAACCCGATGCTGCCGGATATCGTTGCCGATCTGAAAGCCAAAGGTCTGGCCGTCGAGAGCGAAGGCGCCACCGTCGTATTCCTTGATGAGTACCAAAACAAGGAAGGCGAACCGATGGGCGTGATCATCCAGAAAAAGGATGGCGGCTATCTCTACACCACCACCGATATCGCCTGCGCCAAATACCGCTACGAAACCCTGCACGCCGATCGCGTGCTCTACTACATCGACTCCCGCCAGCATCAGCACCTGATGCAGGCGTGGACCATCGTGCGCAAAGCCGGCTACGTGCCGGATTCCGTCCCGCTGGAGCACCATATGTTTGGCATGATGCTCGGTAAAGACGGTAAGCCGTTTAAAACCCGGTCCGGCGGTACCGTGAAGCTTGCCGACCTGCTGGACGAAGCGCTGGAGCGCGCGCGTCGCCTGGTTGCCGAGAAAAACCCGGATATGCCTGCCGACGAGCTGGAGAAGCTGGCCAACGCGGTCGGGATCGGGGCGGTAAAATATGCGGATCTGTCCAAGAACCGCACCACCGACTACATCTTCGACTGGGACAACATGCTGGCGTTTGAAGGCAACACCGCGCCTTACATGCAGTATGCCTATACCCGCGTGCTGTCGGTGTTCCGTAAAGCGGAAATCGACGAAAGCGTGCTGGCCGCGGCGCCGGTTATCATCACCGAAGATCGCGAAGCGCAGCTGGCCGCGCGCCTGCTGCAGTTCGAAGAGACGCTCACCGTCGTGGCGCGTGAAGGGACTCCGCACGTCATGTGCGCCTACCTGTACGATCTGGCCGGCCTGTTCTCCGGCTTCTACGAACACTGCCCGATCCTCTCCGCGGAAAGCGAAGAGACGCGCAACAGCCGCCTGAAGCTGGCGCAGACTGACCGCCAAAACGCTTAAAACGGGTCTGGATACCTTAGGCATTGAAACCGTCGAGCGAATGTAATACCGCTCCGATCGACGATAAAGAAACCGGCTCAGGCCGGTTTCTTTTTTTGCACGCTTCCCGGCCGCGCGGCGCCGGGCCGGGGAACGTCTTATCCTCAGAAATACCGGCGTAGATATTCCGTCATGCACAGGATCGCCATCGCCTGCCCGTAGGGCATCGAGGTCAGCGGGATCTGGCGATAGAAATCGAGATCCGACCCCATTCCGGTACCGAATGAGGTTTGCAGCAACTCCCCCTGCGGGGAGATATTTTGCACAATCCCGCGCATGGCCTTCTCCGCGACGCGCTCATACTCCCGGCTCACGTAGCGTTTACGTACCGCCTTCAGGATACCGTAGGCAAAACCGGCGGTTGCCGACGCTTCAAGGTATGAATTCGGGTCGTCCAGCAGCGTATGCCACAGACCGCTCTCGTCCTGACACTGCGCCAGCGCCGCAATTTGCGCATTCAGCACCTGAAGCAGATAGCGCCGCACCGCGCTGTGCTCGGGGAGCTCCACCAGCTCGAGAAGGTCCGGGATCGCCATCGTCAGCCAGCTATTGCCCCGCGCCCAGCGGGCCCGGGCGAAATTATGCCGCCCGTCATAGCTCCAGCCGTGGAACCACAGCCCGCTCTCCCGGTCCATCAGGTTCTGCACGTGGAGTAAAAACTGGTATATCGCCTCTTCCACATACTGCGGTCGGTTGAGCAATTTACCGATCTTCGCCAGCGGCAGCACGGTCATCATCAGCGTGTCATCCCACATCTGCTGATGATTCTCCTCCGCCAGGGTGATGTGCTGCATCCCGCCATGATCGGTACGCGGCATCTCGTTCATCGCCCACTCGGCCCAGCCGTCGAGCCACGGCAGATACTCCTGCCTGCCGGTCTCCTCATAGCGCCAGGCCAGGGTCAGGAATGGCGCCATGGTGTTGACGTTTTTGCTGGTCGCGCCTTCAGCGAAGCGATCCGCAAACCAGCTATCGATAATATCGCGCATCGCGATATCTCCGGTCTGCCGGTAGTACTGATAGATCCCGTATAGACCGACGCCGTGGGTCCACTCCCAGCCGGCCCACCCTTTGGTATCAATGACCCGCCCATCGTCCAGCCGTAGCAGAAAGGCGCCCGTTTCATCCTTAATATTGACCAGATTATCGGTCACCTTTTGAATAAGCTCCTGCAGCTCGTTGCGCGCAATAAAGCGCTCCGGCTGACGCAGTAAAGGGCTATGTTTGACAGGCCAAACCTTCATATTATTAACCTCTGTTCAGTGTCGAATTCATTTCAGCAGCCTGCCTGAGCGACGGCGCGGCAGGCTTATTACGATTCAGATAGCCGATGTTGTTGTTTCCCCACAGGCACGCGTAGGGCATACCGGCCAGCATCTCCACCACCGCCCGATCCTCGGCGCGGGTCAGCTCCGGCTGCGCCCGGCCCGATTCGCGCATCTTGCGCGTTTCGGCGCGCAGCACGCCGTGCGTCTCGAGGTTGAGCTTAAAGCGCAGGGAGACGAGGAAGCCGCAGGCCAGCACCAGCAGCGTGCCCACGCTCAGAATTAGCAGGATGGTGTGGCTGACCTCATAGGGCTGAGCCTTCTGCCCGGAAACAAAGCCGGAGAGCTGCATAATGATGCCGACCAGCATCACCGCCCCCGCCTGGGAAGCCTTGCGGGTCAGCGTCATAATGCCGGCGAAAATCCCCTCCCGGCGCTGGCCGGTAATCGCCTCGTCGACGTCGGCAATATAGGTGTAGGTGTTCCACGGAACGTAGTTGATCCCACCGCGGCCGAGGCCGGCAATGGCGGAAATCAGCAGCAGCAGCGAATAGACGTCGCTCAGCCCGGCATAGTAAAGCAGCGCATAGGAGAGCGAGCCGAGGCCGAACAGAACCACCACCATCCGATAGGACGGCGCCGGCCCAAAGCGAATGCACAGCGGGATCATGGCAATGACCGCAATAAACTGGAAGATCGCCATGGTGCCAAGCAGGCTGGAGGCCACCGCGGCTTCCTGCATCAGCACAAAGACCACGTAGTAGGTGAAGACGGCGTTAAACACGTCCTGGGCAATATAGCCGCCAAGATACATGCCCAGATGCTGGCGGAAGATCTTAATACGCAGCGTCGAGGTGAGCTCAATAAACAGACGATTGAGGCTCTGCGCCAGCGACAGATTGCGCTTCTCCTCCTCGGCCCGCAGCGCCGTCGCCGACCACTCTTCGCGAGGGCGCTCCCAGGTAAAGAACCAGACAAAGGTCAGCATCGCCGCGCACAGGACCGAGAACACCAGGCTTGCGTAAAAGAAGGAGACGGCATTGTCCTTACCAAAGTGGCTAAGCAGCACGCCCGGCAGGAATGAGGCGAGGATTGCCGACAGCTGCGCCATTGAAATACGCGCCCCGGAGAATTTCGTTTTCTGTTTAAAATCATCGGTCATTTCCGGGACCAGGGTTTCGTACGGCACCAGAATCATGGTGTAGACCATATCGAATAGCAGATAGGTCAGCAGGTAGTACCAGAACCCCATATCGCCCACCCACATTATTGAGTAGCTGAATACGCAGGGGATCCCCAGCAGAATAAAGAACTTTCGCCTGCCGAAGCGTCTGCCGAGCCTGGTAGTGCCGAAGTTATCGGTGAGGAAGCCCATCAGCGGGCTAATCACCGCATCCAGCACCCTGGCGGTGGCAAAGATAAGCGTCGCCTGAATCGGCGACAGGCCGCAAAAGGTGGTATAAAAATAGAGCAGCCACGCCGCGGTAAGCGCCGTGGTTCCCGCGCCGAGGAAGTCGCCCGATCCATAGGCAAGATAGTTAGCCAAACCGATTTTCCGTGTTTTCATCGCCGTAAATCCTGTGTCGTTTTTTTTAGAGAACTCCGACAATCTTTCTGGCCAGGCCAAAAGGGAGTGGGTACCTGGCTACAGTAAAAGGATGGAAACGGGCTTACCTTTTCATTTTTGCCAGCCCTGCCCCGGCGATGGCAAAAACGCAAAGAGAGGGTGAACGCGCATCACCAATTTATAAAACAGCATTTCTTTTATAGCAAAACTAACGGCCATTTTTGCGAGAGGGCTGCCAAAAATCGCGCTTTCGCCCCCTGCGCAATAGCGAACCGTGCCGCAGACAATAGCCCTTGCGGGAACAGGGAAATCGGAGTAAAGAAAAGAAGAAGGGTTATTTTGCGTATCTTAAGGAGGCTTGATGCCCTACTCACATCTGCTCGTAGCCGTTGCCCCAACGCCGGAAAGCCGTACGCTTATCAACAAAGCGGTCTCTATCGCCCGTCCGCTTGACGCTAAAATTAGCCTGATCACGCTGGCAACGGACCCGGAAATGTATAACCAGTTTGCGGCGCCGATGCTGGAAAACCTGCGGGACCTGATGTATGAAGAGACCCGCGGTTTTCTCAACGGCCTGGCTCAGGATGCCGGTTATCCGATTGAGAAAATCACCATCGCCAGCGGCGAGCTTGGCCATCACGTGAAGGATTTCTGCCAGCAATATAGGGTGGACTTGGTGATTTGCGGCAACCACAACCACAGCCTGTTTTCCCGCGCGACCTGCTCGGCAAAAAATATCGTCGGCAGCAGCGGCGTTGACGTGCTGCTGGTATCGCTGGAGAAAGGCTAGCGCCGAAGCGCCAGCCCTATACGCTGGCTAGGCCAGTTTGGGGAAGGTCGCCACCTTATGCTGCAGGTGGCTCTGCTCATTTCGCGGCTCTATCCGCTTTAGGTCGGCGATAAACCGCTCCTGCCAGCGGTGGATATCATTGTCCTTAACCACCGCCAGCATCGCCGAGTGGCGCGCAATACGTTCGGCCAGCGGCATGGTGAGCGCGCAGTCCAGCGCCGCGGCGACCTCATCGCGATCGTAAGGATTAACGATGAGCGCCGTCGGCAGTTCGTTTGCCGCTCCGGCAAACTGCGACAGCACCAGCACGCCGGGGTTCTGCGGGTCCTGGGCGGCAACAAACTCCTTCGCCACCAGATTCATCCCGTCGCGCAGCGGCGTCACCAGCCCGACGTCGGAGTAGCGGAAGATTTTCATCAGCAGCTTGCGTTCAAAATGCTGATTCAGGTAGTAGAGCGGCGTCCAGCCCAGCTGGCCATACTGGCCGTTAATACGCCCGGCGGCGGTCTCCAGTTGGTGACGAATATCCTGATAGGCCTGAACATCGCCGCGCGAGGTCGGGGCAATCTGGGTATAGCGAATCTTGCCGTGATGCTGGGGATATTTCTCCAGCAGGGCTTCATAGGCCAGGAAGCGCTCCGGCAGCCCTTTCGAGTAGTCCAGCCGCTCGACGGAAAAGATATTCTGCACGCTCTTGAGTTCGCTTTTGAGCTGCGCCAGCTTCGGCGGCAGCGGCCCTTTTGCGCTCCGCGCGATCTCATCGGGATCGATGCCAATCGGGTAGACCGCGGTCTGGAACGGTTTGCCCCAGGCGACGTGAGCGTTTCCGCTGCGGGTGGTCAGGCGGGTCTGCACCGCGATGCAGTCAAGAAACGCCTGCCGGTCGCTCTCGGTCTGGAAGCCCAGCAGATCGTAGTCGCAGAGCCTGCTCAAGCAGCTCGGCGTGCGGCGGCAGCGCGTTAAATATTTCCGGCGTCGGGAAGGGAATATGTAAAAAGAAGCCGACCCGATTATTGACCCCGCGCTGGCGCAGCTCGTGCGCCAGCGGCAGCAGATGATAATCGTGGATCCACACAATGTCGTCAGGCTCAATCAGCGGCAGCAGCTTGTCCGCCAGCGTCGCGTTGACGCGCTGGTAGCCCTCCCAGGCGTCGCGCTGAAAATCGACCAGATCGAGGCGATAGTGAAACGCGGGCCACAGCACCGCATTGGAAAAGCGGTTGTAGTACTCATCATGGTCCTGCTCGCTAAGGTTAAAGGAGGCCCAGGTGATGTTCCCCTGAGTGACCTTTTTCAACGGCTGGCTATCGTCGCCAATTTCCCCGCTCCAGCCGAACCACAGCCCACCGGCCGCTTTTAAAGCTCCCATAATCCCCACCGCCAGGCCGCCGGCGCTGGCCTTTTTATCATCCGGTGGGGCAATACGATTAGATACTACGACTAAGCGACTCATAGCCATCTCTCCTGTCGGTTAGCGCGTCTGGTTGCTGTCCATTATTCGCAATATTATTGAGCCACAGGTGCACCGCCGCGACGTCCGGCAAACGCCAGCGCGCCTGGGTGTCGCCGCCGCCGACTTTTACCGAAACGCCGTCCAGCTGGTTAACAACGCCAAAACCCGCCTCATCGGTTAAGTCATCGCCGACAAATACCGGCCTGCGCCCCTCGAACGGCGCCTCCTGCATAAAGGCGGCGATCGCCTCGCCTTTGTTCACCCCGCGCGGCTTTATCTCGACCACGCACTTGCCCAACTGCAGCGCCAGCAGCGGATAGCTTTTCACCACCTCCTGGGCCAGCGCCAGCACCGCGCTTTGATGCTGCGGCGCCTGACGATAGTGCAGCGCAAAGGCCATCCCTTTATGCTCGAGCTCGCAGCCCGGCAGCGCCGCAAGCGCCTGCGCCAGCCGCCCGTGAAGCTCCTTCTGTAGCGCATCCGGAAGGGAAACGATATGCGTATTCCCATTGATATCGCGGCGCTCAGCCCCGTGGACGCCGGCCAGCGGCAGCCGGTGCGGACGGGTAAGCTCATCGAGCTCGACCATTGAGCGCCCTGAAATCAATGCCACCGCACCACGATGCTGCTGCGCGAGCTGCCGCAGCGCCTGAAGCGCGTTAACCGGGATAACAACCTGATCGGGATGAGGTTTGATATCGGCAAGAGTACCGTCGAGGTCAAAGAAAAATGCGCAATTTCCGGTTGGTACAGGCGGTACAGATATCTGGTCAGCCACCCTGAACTCCTCCTTTCATGGCCAGCGTTTCGCTGGCTGTTAACGAATTGTTAGCCATGTAAGTATAGACAGTGTGACGGAGCTCGCCATTTTTGATAGTTATCACCAGCGCAGCGGGCGCTGGCGATATTCCAGGATTAAACTGAAAGGTTAGGGTATTTACACGCTGCGCTTTGCCTTCTGCTTGTAGCGATCGAAGATAACCGCCGCCAGCAGGATCACGCCGCGCACCACGTACTGCGAGAAGGGCGAGATATTGAGCAGGTTCATCGCATTCTCGACGGTGCCGAGGATCAGGATCCCGGCGATCACGTATGAAATCTTGCCGATCCCCCCTTTTAGCGACACGCCGCCCAGCACGCAGGCGGAGATCACAATCAGCTCATAGCCAATCGAGGTCATCGGCTGGCCGCTGGTCATTCGCGACGCCAGAATAATCCCCGCCGCGGCCGAAACCAGGCCGGAGATAACGAAGATAATAATCCTGGTACGCACTACCGGCACCCCGGCCAGGCGCGCGGCCTCTTCGTTGCCGCCAATTGCCAGGGTATTACGACCGAAGGTGGTTTTATTCAGCAGCAGGCCAAAGATTATCAGGCAGCCCACGGTCAGCCAAATCGGCGCCGGCAGGCCGAACCAGTTGGCGTAGCCGAGGGTGAAGAAGCGCTCATCTTCAATCCCCACCGCTTTGCCGTCGGAGATAATATAGGCCAGCCCGCGAACGATCTGCATGGTCGCGAGGGTGGTGATCAGGGCGTTGATTTTCAGCCGGGCGATAACAAAGCCGTTGACCAGGCCGCTTAGCACCCCCAGCAGCAGGCCGGCGGCAATGCCAATCCACATGCTTTCCGTCAGGTTGATGACCACGGCGGTCGTTACGCCAGCGCAGGCGATAACCGACGCGACCGACAGATCAAAATCGCCGGATGCCAGGCAAAACAGCATCCCGCAGGCCACCATTCCGGACATCGAAATCGCCAACCCGAGCCCTTTCATATTGATGAAAGAGGCAAAGTTTGGCACAAAAATCACGCAGCCGATAAACAGCACGGCAAAGACCACCAGCATCCCAAACTGATCCCAGATACGGGCCAGGCTGAAGGTGGTTCGACGGGTATTTGAGGTGGTAACAGAGGACATCATTGGCTCCTTTACTCAGGCGACCGCCTGGCTCACTTTTGGCATCGCAAGGCTTAACGCCTGCTGTTCATTCGCATCTTCATGCAGCAGCTCACCCGCCACTTCCCCTTCGCGCATCACGACGATACGGTCCGCAACGCCAAGCACTTCGGGTAAATCGCTGGAGGCAAAGACCACGGCCACGCCGGATGCCGCCAGCGCGTAGATGACGTTGTAGATTTCATGCCTGGCGCCGACGTCGATACCGCGGGTCGGCTCGTCGAGCAGGATCACCTTCATCTCCTCGGAGAGCCAGCGCCCCAAAATCGCCTTCTGCTGATTACCGCCGGAGAGGTTCATAATCAGCTGTTCAGGTCCCGGCGTTTTAATATTCAGGGACCGGATATGTTGGTCGGCGTTCTGCGCCTCCCAGCCGTTGTTAATCAGGCAGCCGGCGCGAACATGCTTACGTCGGGCGCTGATATTGATATTGTCGCGCACCGAATGCACCGGAATAATGCCTTCGGCTTTACGATCCTCCGGACACAGCATCATCCCGGCCTGAATGGCCTGCGCCGGTTTACGAATATCGATGGCTTCCCCGTCGATGTACACCTGACCGCCGGCGATCCGGGTGCCGCCAAACAGCCCTTTCAGCAGACTCGCTGCGCCCGGCTCCCACCAGGCCAAAGAGACCGACGATCTCTCCGCTGTGCACCGCCAGGCTAACCGGCGTTCTCACGCCCGGCGCTTTTACCTGCTCCAGACGCAGGCGCTCCTTGCCGTACGCGCGCGGCTTCCAGCCGTAGATATCGCCCAAATCGCGCCCCACCATCGCCTGTACCAGCGCATCGTGGTCCACCGCTTGCATATCGTCGAAGGTGCGTACGTAGCGGCCATCTTTGAAGACGGTGATCGCATCGCTCAGGGCAAAGATCTCCGCCATGCGGTGCGAGACGTAAATAATGACCCGCCCTTCCTGGCGCAGTTCGCGAATCACCCGGAACAGGTTGTCAATTTCGCGGGCGGAAAGGGAGCTGGTCGGTTCATCAAAGGCGATAACTTTGGCGTTGCGCGTCAGCGCCTTGGCGATCTCCACCATTTGCCATTGACCGATAGAGAGATACTTCAGCGGCGTTTGCGGATCGATATCCAGGCCCAGATGCTCAAGCTGCAGCCGCGCTTCGTAATTAAGCAGACTGCGGTCCACCATGCCGTATTTATGCGGCAGCTGGCCGAGGTAGATATTTTCCGCGACGGTCATTTCCGGTATCAGGTGCAGCTCCTGGTAAATAATGGCGATCCCGGCGTTAAGCGCCTCGGTGGTGTTGCTGAACGCCAGTCTGCTGGCCGCGGATATGTAGACTGCCCGCGGTCGGTATATAGTTGCCGCTGAGGATCTTCAGCAGCGTGGATTTTCCGGCACCGTTTTCTCCCATCAGGGCGTGAACCTGGCCGGCATAGCAGTCAAAGCTAATATCGGACAGCGCTTTAACGCCCGGGAAAGTCATGGTGATGCCGCGAAATGAGAGATAAGGGGTAGACTGTTGCATAACGACTCCGCTCTACTGCGCTCAGCCTCCCGCCGCTGCGGGAGACATGGTTAGCAGGCCTTACAGCCCTTTTTTCGCCAGCTCTTCTTTGAAGTTATCGCGAGTAATCAGGACGACGTCGGTGACCGCGGTGAATTTCGGCGGTTCGGCGCCCTTCGTGACCCAGTTGTAGAGCATCTCGCTGGTTTTGTAGCCGTGGATATCCGGGCTGGGCAGCAGGGAGCCGTAGAAGCCGGTGGCCTGCGCTTTGGAGAGCTCGTTGACCGCATCAACGCCGTTAATGCCGATACCAATCACGTCCGGCGCCTTGAAGCCCTGCCCTTCGGTGGCGCGAACGCCGCCCAGGACGGTGTTATCGTTCATCCCGACGATCAGCCAGTGTTTTACCTGCGGGTGCTGGACCAGCATCGAGTTGCCGGCATCGAAGGCGCCGGGAATATCGTTGGATTTCGTCGGCACGCGGTAGATCTGTTTATCCGGGAAGCCGGCGGCTTTCAGCGCGTCCAGCGAACCGGTCGTGCGGCGACGCGCAGTATCGAGCTCATCGGCGGTAATCGCCATCACTCCGGTATCCTTCACCTCCCAGCCGCGTTTTTGCATCTCTTTATACAGTTCCTGGCCCTGACGAGCGCCGATCTCGCTGGCGGCCATCATCACCAGCGGAACGCTCTCCATCGGTTTACCTTTGGCGTTAACAAACTGATCGTCGACGGTGATCACCTTCATGTCATAGCCGCGCGCTTTGGCGACAATCGCCGCCCCGAGCTTCGGATCCGGGGTACAGATGACGAAACCCTTCGCGCCGCTGGCGGCCAGGCTGTCGATCGCGTTGAGCGTTTTTTCGCCGTCCGGGACCGCGATTTTAATGACCTCAAAACCTAAATCTTTGCCGGCCTTATCGGCGAATTTCCATTCAGTTTGAAACCACGGCTCTTCCGGCTGCTTGACCAGAAAACCGAGCTTAAGCGTTTCCGCCATAGCTGATTGTGACATAACCGCAGCGAGACCGATCGCCGCCAGCGCTTTAGTAAATTTGTGCATGGTAAACTCCAGCTTAAATTCGCTTTCATGTAGGGAAATATCGGATCTAAAAATTTTTATCAGACTTAAAACAAGGCATTAGGAAAAACTCATCCAACGATGTCGTTGTGGAAATAGTAATAGCCGGAAATCAATTCTCCATACGAGAGGGTTATCACATCACGGAATTACAGTAATTGAGTGCATAAATTCAGCGAAAAATGACATAAAAAATGCGCTAATTGTCAGACAATTAGCGCAGAAATCAGCAGGATTATCCATATCATCAGCAGAGTTATCCCTGTAATACGCTTCAGCGGAATCCTGGCAGGGTACGGGCCCGCAATCGGCAGTGCTCTCTGCAATCCCCCGGCCCCTCCTCCGACGATTTCAGACGGAAAAGCGACATCGTGCTTTATTAACTACAGCTTCATCTCCCTGAAATAGTATTACGCGATATATTCCGCAATAACGATTAAAAATGATCCAGCGCAATATTAGCCGGTGAAACTGTGACAATAAAATGACGTGATTAAACAGGTGCAGAATTTATTTTCATTACGCGCGGCTGATATAAACATCATACAGCTACGTAATATGCATGAATGCTTTAACAATCCCGCCAGAGGAATAGTTAAAATCAAATAGAATCAATTCATTAAACACCACCACACTCATGAAAACACTGCCAGATAGCCTGCGGCCAGCGGAGGGTGTAACTAAACGCAAATCCCGCCAACCAGGAGTTTTCTTAAGTGAATTATGAGCGTATTCTCTATTTGTGGACACCGGAAATATCATTCCCGATCGCTTATGGAGAGCGCGGAATTATATTATCCGCCCAGTAAATTTTCGCGTGAAGGCCTCGTTTTCCGCTGTTGAAGGCGCAGGATCTCAATCCGCGAAGGCCCCCTTCCAGATTAATAAGGATATTTTATGGTAGTTGCAGGAATGGCTCAAAAGCTGAATAACCAGATGAATCTTGAGTTCCGCGCATCGAACTCGTATCTGCACCTGAGCGAATGGTGCGCGCAGCAGCGCTTGGACGGCACCGCGACGTTTCTTCGCACCCGGGCGCAGTCCAGCATCACGCTGATGATGCGGGTATTCGATTTTATGAAAAAGGGCGGCGAGTGGCCTATCGTGAAAGCCGAGGGGATCCCTTGTCAGGAGTGTCGCTCCCTCGAAGATCTCTTTACCCAAACCCTTGCCGACTATGAACAGCGCAGCAGCCTGCTCGCCGGGCTGGCAGAAGAAGCCAAAGCGCAAAGCGATGATTCCACCTGGCGCTTTTTAACCCTGTTAGAGAAAGAGCAGCAGCAGACGGCATTCTCCTGCAAACCGTCCTCGATGAGGTGCGTAACGCCGATAAGGCCGGCATCTGCCTGCAGCAAACCGACCGCTGCCTGATGGATTTGGTTGCTCAGGAGCACCATTAATACCGCTCCGGCGGACACCACATCAGCCGCTCCTTCAGGCTGGCCGAAGCCGGAGGGAACCGCTGCAGCGCATCTTTATAGCCTCCGCTCTGGCTGCCATAGCCGCGCAGAGACTGCAGCAGCACCCGCAGGGCGCTGTCCCAGACAATGCCCTGCAAATCGCTGTAGGGCCACAGATCGGGTTCGCGAATAAACGGCACCAGATAATCAACTCCCTGCTTTACGCCGCGCCCGTCGCAGATCGCGTTCCAGCGCTCGATATCAACGTGTTCGGCATAGCGGTTAAGCAGCAGGTGCGCTTCAAGATTGAATAGCGAGTAGTGGAACGGCATCGTGCGCTCCAGCTCCATCGTCTGCCTGCCGTCGCGATCGATTTGCGCCGCCATACGCTGAGTTATCCCCTGCTCGACAACTCGCGCGGCCAGCCCTTTGTCACCATAGAACAGGGCGTTCACCACTCTCTGCGCGTCATACCAGGTCCCGTGGTTGTTATGCCAGACGTATTCGGAATGGCCGATTTCGCTGTAATACATCCAGTGGTTAAAATCGCGAAACCACTGGTGGAGGCCAATAATATCATCGGTATCGAGCACCTTTGCCGGGGAGATCAGGCCGATGGAATCAATAACCATCCACAGCAGGCGCGTATCAATCAGGCCGGTTCCGCGGCCGGAGACGATGCCAGGGATCGCCTGTCCGTAGTTGAGATGCGGATTCATTCGCGTATCCGCGTCAAGAAACCAGCAGCGGATCTGTAGCGCCGCCGCCTGGGCGTACTGCCTCTTGCCGCTAAAATACCACGCCAGCCCCAGGGTCATGCAGCGCTCGCACATCCGAATCACGCGGGCCGTATCCGTGTCATTGTTTTCACACTGCGGGTTGGTATGTCCATCCCGGCGGATGTAGGGGAGCCCATTGGGCCGCCGCGGGTTGGGCCACCAGTAGGTACCCAGGCTGTAATAATCATGCGGATCGCCGCTGACCGGCCGCAGCTTTTTATGGACCACGCTCTCCGGCTGTTCGCGGCACCGCTTGTCCGCCTCCGCCAGCAGGCTGCTCAGCGCGGGCTGCAGCGGTGAAAAAGGCTGCTTCAGGCTGGCCTGGGCATTCTCCAGATAGCGTTGGTCGAGGGCATACAGCTTCATCGTCACTTTATTCACTCTCCTCGTCGCCAATGCGTAAACCGCTGCCGGCGTCAAAAAGGTGAACCCCGGAGAGCCTCGGCTGCAGCCACAGCTCCTCGCCTTCCCGTACTTCCAGACGCTGCTTGAACACCGACGTAAACGCGCCGCCTCCGGTTTCGCAGAATAGCTGAACGTCCGAGCCGGTATTTTCGATAGCCGTGATTCGCGCGGCGATGGCGTCCTCCCGGGCCTCCTTCACCACGTTGACCTGCTCAGGACGGATGGCGTAAATCACCTGCTGCCCGTGCTTAACCGCGAGGCCAGACGGCAGCATGAGCGTTGAGCCATCCTTAAGCCGCAGGCTTGCCCTGTCGCCGTCGCGCTCAACTTCCCCCGACAGCTGATTAATTTCCGGTGAGCCGATAAACCCTGCCACAAAGAGATTCGCCGGCCTGTCGTACAACTCCAGCGGCGTTCCCGCCTGCTCAATGCGCCCGTCGCGCAGGACAACAATCATCTGCCCCATCGTCATCGCTTCTATCTGATCGTGGGTAACGTAGACCGAGGTTGTTTTCAGCCGACGGTGGAGCTCGCGAATTTCGCCTCTGACCTGGGTACGAAGCTTGGCGTCGAGGTTGGATAGCGGCTCATCAAACAAAAAGACCTGCGGCTTGCGTACGATAGCGCGCCCCATCGCCACCCGCTGGCGCTGACCGCCGGAAAGATCCTTCGGCAGGCGCTCCAGCAGGGGCTCGAGGCCCAGCAGCGCGGCGGCCTCGGTGACCTTGCGATTGACCTCCGCCTTAGCCAGTTTGGCCATTTTCAGGGCAAAACCCATATTTTCTCGCACCGTCATCTGCGGATAGAGCGCATAGCTTTGAAACACCATCGCAATATCTCGCAGCTTCGGCTCAACGTCGGTCACGTTCTTGCTGTTGATGTGCACTTCCCCGGCGGAAATCTCCTCAAGCCCGGCAATCATCCGCAGCAGCGTTGATTTACCGCAGCCGCTTGGGCCCACCAGCACGCAAAATTCACCATCCGGAATGGTCAATGAGACGTCTTTAATGACGTTCACCTCGCCGTACGATTTACGGACATTATTCAGAACAACGGCACCCATCACACTCTCCTTATCCTTTGACCGCGCCGGACATAATCCCACGATTGAAATGTTTTTGTAGACCGAGGTAAACGATGATGCTGGGCAGCATTGCCAGCAGGTTAATGGCGATAAAAATATTTGGCGTAATGCTTTCATCGGTGCGCAGCGTGCCGAGGATCACCGGTATGGTATTCAGGCTATCCTGGTTGATGACGATCAGCGGCAGCAGGTACTGATCCCAAATCATAATAAAGCCGAACGTAACGACAGTTCCGAGCGCCGGTTTGACTAACGGCAGAATAACGTGGAAAAAAATCTGCCATTCATTGGCGCCGTCGATTCGCGCCGCCTCCTCAAGCTCTTTTGGAATCGCTGACATAAATTCGGTCAGCACAAAAATGGAGAACGCCCAGCCGACAACCGGCAGAATCATGCCGAGATAGCTGTTGTACAGCGAGGCATCGATCAGCGGCAGGCGCCAGTTGATAATCATGTACAGCGGAATGGCGATAACCTCTTCTGGCAGCATCATGGTCGACAAAATAACCAGGCTCACCAGCGCCACGCCGCGAAACTTCTTCCGCGCCAGGGCATAAGCGGCCAGCGCGCTCACCGCCACCTGCAGAATGGTGCCAAAAAACACCACCAGAATGGAGTTCAGCAGATATTGCCAGACGCCAATGTCCTGCCAGGCAAAGATAAAGTTATCCAGCGAGAACGCCTGCGGCCAGGCCAGCAGCTCTCCGGGCTTCACCGGGGCACCGCTGAATGCGGTGGCGACGATCCCCCAGAACGGCCCGACGAAGACCACCAGCAATATCGCGTAAATACACCAGCGGCCGGCGCTCTCCCAGCGTTTATTTAACATGAAGGCTCCTTAATAACGGGCAATACGTTTTTTGAGAGTGATATGGGCAATGGTCAGCACGACGGTAAAGGCGAACAGCAGGAACGACACCGCCGACGCGTATCCATAATCGAACTGCTCAAATCCCAGCTTATAGATGTGGGTCATGATCATCTCGGTCGCATTTGACGGCCCGCCGCCGGTCGTGGCGTAAACTTCAGCAAATACGCGAAAACCGCGAATAAATGAAAGCATCAGCACAACGGACAGCGCGGGGATCATGCCGGGCAAGGTGACGTAGCGCAGGCGGTTCCACCAGCTGGCGCCATCGACGTTCGCGGCGTCATACAGATCGCGGCTAATGCCGGCTAATCCGGCGATAAAAATCACCATGTTGTACGGTACGGCTTTCCAGATATGCAGCAGCATGATGACGCCAAGCGCCTGGTCGGAGCTGGCCAGAAAGCCCTGTTCATCAATGCCGAACCAGCTCAGCACGTGGTTTATCACGCCGTTTGCCGTAGGGTTAAACAGGATGCGCCACATCTCGGCGACAATCGCCGCGCTGGTCACCGCCGGCAGAAAGATCGCCGTACGAATAAAGCGCAGATGGCGGGCGGGTCCCTCCAGCAGCATCGCCAGGAAAAAGGCTAAAATCGCGGCGGCAAACATCGTTACCACAACGTAAAGCAGGGTATTGATCACCGCCGAATGCAGTTCAGCATCGGCAAACGCGCGGGTAAAGTTAGCAAAGCCAACCCATTCATCGGGCTGGTTAAAGTTCACCTTATAGAAGCTCATGATCAGCCCCTGAATCATGGGGATAAACTTAAACCAGGTAAAAATAATCAACGCCGGAGCTAAAAACAGCCATGGGATCAGCTTTCGTTTGCCCCTGGCGGTGAGCCAACGGCTTGCCGCCGGTGATGCTGCCGGCGTCAGAGCCGACGCTTTAGTCTCTTGCACGCTCATCCGTCAATGCCTCACTTAGCCAGCACGTTTTGTTTTGCCAGCTCAGCGTCAACTTTACCGTTCAGGGCGTTGAGTTCAGCAGAGATATCGCTCTGGCAGTCCGCAAGGATCCGGTTGAAACCATCTGCGGTGATCTGCCGGATTGGCGTCCAGTTCGGGACCTGCGGCACATAGCGGCCGTGCTGGTTATACAAACGGGAGAAGGTTGCCCAGCGCGTATCCTGGTAGACGCTTTGCACATCCACATTTTTGTTGACCGCCAGACGAACCACCGGAATATGCTTACTGCCTTTCCCCATACCGATTTCCTGGCCCTGCGGGGAAATCATAAATTCGATAAATTTACGCGCCGCCTCTTTTTGCTTGCTGCTTTTCATCAGGAATACCGTCGTGCCTTCGGCAAGAGTCGCTTCCCCCTGCGGTCCCTGCAGCGGAATAACCTCAAATTTATCTTTCCCGGGATCTTTATCGAACAGGTTGATGTGGTAAGGGCCGCTGAAGAACATTCCGCTTTGCCCGGAGCGGAATGAGGGGATCACATCCGCAGTGGTGGCATTAATCGCCCCCGGCTGGGCCACTTTTTCACACATCATGGTGCGGATAAACGATACCGCCTGCGCAACCTGGGGGGTATTCAGCGTTGCGCTAAACCGCCCCTCTTTCATTGCAACGTAATCCCCTCCCGCCTGCCAGATAAAGGTGCTTAAAAACCAGCTGGCATAGCCGCGGGTGCTGGATGCCGGGACAATAAAACCATAGGTATCATTTTTGCCGTTGCCGTCAGGGTCCTGGGTGGTAAATGCCCGGGCGAGAGTCATGATATCGTCCCAGCTTTTCGGCTGCGCTAGCCCCAGCTTTTCCCGCCAGTCTTTACGCACAAACAGCGCGAAGGTTTGCGCTGAAGTTGGTACGCCATAATATTTTCCGTCCGCATAGCGCGTGCTCTCCCAGGCCGTCGGGTAGAGGCTGGTCGCCGCCGGCAATAGTGGCAGGGTCGATTTCGTCAGCAATGCCAAGCTGGATAAACTGTCCAAGGGACACCGCGTCGTTAAAAATCAGGTCCGGCAGCGCGTTTCCCGCCGCCGCCCGCGCCAGGCGCTGCTCAAAATCGGTGGTCGCATTAAAATATTCTATTTTGATGCCGCTCTGCTTCTCAAAGGTCTGCGCCTCCTGCTGATAAATGTTTTTCGAGTCATTACTCGCCCGGATCCAAACGTTTAGCGTGGTTGCGGCATAGCTTTGCCCCATCCCCAGCCCCAAAGCAGAAAGGAGTAACAGGGAACGTAATTTATTCTCAGACATGGTTTCATATCCTTTATCGTAGGGTTAAAAGGTCAAAATAATAACCCTCATCGGTTATTACCTTGCACCCTTGTTATTTTAAAACACAAAACACTTATTTTTATTGGTGGTATATCAGGAGACTAATTTAGCTTTTCCCCAATATTAAATCGGAAGCTATTTATCATTACAACCTGCTAAAAAAGAAATCGCGTTTCAATATAAAAAATAGTGACGCACATCACACCAAAAAGTTACATGTAAAGTGACAAATTTAAAATAACAAATAAAATCAATAATATAAAAATAACAAATATTATTTTATAAACTCAAATTTATTAGAGAAATGGCCAATATAGCGTGATGGGTCACACTTCCTCAGCCGTTTTTCGCTCAAGCACGTAAGTAGGATCTGTATCACAAAAAAAATTATTTTGTCTTTTACACTGCACCTCATCGTGAATGAAACATCATTTCACGCCGTATCTAACTATTATTTAATGACGCCTTCTCAATATTTTCGCATATTGAATACGAACGCGTCGGGGCCATTTTCAAACTGAAGGATTATCGCTATGGCAACATTGTCAGGCCGGGGAGTATTGTGCTGCGCATTTATATTTTCGGCTATCACCAGCTCTCTTTATGCCGCAGAGTCGGCGCCGCTGATTCTCGATATCAACGATCTGGCGCAAAGTCGCCAGCAAATTGCCGACGGTAATCCGCAATTTGTCCGGGCGCAGAGCGCGCTGCTGGCCCGGGCCGATGCCGCACTCAAGCATCCATTGTTTTCGGTGATGGACAAGAGCCTGGTTTCCGCCAGCGGCGATAAGCACGATTACTACAGCTTCCCTCCCTACTGGTGGCCGGATCCGCAGACGAAAGACGGGCTGCCGTATATCCGTAAAGACGGGCAAACCAACCCCGATGCCAACAGCGACGCGACCGATAAAAACCGCCTCGTCAAGATGAGTAATGATGTTTACACCCTCGCCCTCGCCTGGTACTTCTCTCGCGATGCGCGCTATGCCGAAAAGGCCGCGGCGCAGATACGCGGCTGGTTTCTCTCTCCCGGCACGCGGATGAATCCAAATCTTGAATACGCCCAGGCGATTCCCGGTATTAATACCGGCCGCGGCATCGGAATTATTGATAGCCGGGCGCTGGTTAGCGTCGTGGATGCCATCGAACTGTTGCGCCCATCCGGGCAGCTCAGCGAAGATGACTACCATCATCTGCAGCGGTGGTTTGGCGATTTCTACTCCTGGATGACCACCAGCAAAAACGGCTTTGAAGAGGATAACTGGCACAACAATCACGGTACGTGGTTTGACCTGCAGGCGGCCACCTTCGCGCTGTTTAGCGGCAAAAGCGACGAGGCGAAAAAGCGCTTGCAAATCACGCAGCTGCGCCGAATCGCCGGGCAATTTGACGGTCAAGGCCGCCAGATGGCGGAGATCGAGCGTACCCGTCCCTGGCACTACAGTAATTTTAACCTCGAAGCCTACAGTCAACTTGGCCGACTGGGCGAAAAGACCGGAGTCGATATCTGGAACTTTTCTCTTGACGACCATAGCCTGCGCAAGGGCTATCAGTACATTGCCGGCTTTATCAATAGCGATAAAACCTGGCCATGGAAAGACCTGGATAAACCTGAGGATAAAAAGGCGCTGTTTAACCTCGCCTCCGCCGCGCACGCGTGGCCGCAGGATAATGAATTTGTGCAGAAAGCCCGCTGGCTGAAGGAGAAATATCCGGATGATATTACGACCCTGATCGCGCCGTTACCTCTGCAGTCCAGGGATGGAGAGAGCAAATAATGATCCAATTTTCCGGGCTGTGGCCGGCGATTGCGGCCCGAGCAGCCAACGCTACGCAGGTGGCGAAACTGGCATCTGAACATGCGGACGAACTAGCGATGCCGGTGCAGATCCCGCAGACGGGCATCGCCAGCTGGAATCTGTACTATTTTTGTCCGCAGCATAGCGTACGCCTGATTTGGCAAGCGGATTCACCCACTCGCCACCGCTGCCCGGTGGATGATGAAATCTTCAGCGGCGAGCCGTACGACGGCGCGTGGTGGCGCGAACTGAACGGCCGAAATGCCGGCGCCTGCTATCGTCTGGGATTACTGTGGCGCCTGACCGGAGAGCAGCGTTACGCCAGTAAAGTCGCCGAGCTGCTCATTGGCTATGCCGACGTCTATCCCGATTATGAAGTGCATGGCGATATTCCCCACAACGGACCGGGCAAAATGAACGCCCAGACGCTCTGTGAAGCCAACTGTATTCTTGAGATGGCTCTGGGATACGACTTTATCGCGCAGACGCTATCCGCCGAACAGCAGCAGCATATTCGCAGCCGCCTGCTGCGCTGCGCGGCGCTGTTTCTGCGCCAGCACCGCAGCCCGCAGATTCATAACCATGAAGTTAAAATCAGCGCCGCCCTCGCGGTACTCGGCTTCGTGCTGCAGGACGAAGAGCTGCTTGATTTTGCCGTTAACCAAACCTACGGGCTGCGCTGGCAGTTGGCGAACGGGCTGCTTAGCGAAGGGCTGTGGTTCGAAGGGTCAATTCATTACCACTACTACGCGCTGGAGGGCTTTTTTGCCTTCGAAAAGCTGGCCCGCGGCACGCGCTGGAGCCTGATTGATGGGCCATGGTATAAAAAAATGCTCAGCTTTCCGCTCTCGCTGTTACTCCCGGACGGTACCTTCCCCCGGCTCAATGATTGCCTCCCGGGACAGGAAAAGCTGTACCACAACGATATCTATGAATTTGCGTGGCATATTTGGCGCGATCCGCGCTATGCCGCCGTGCTCAGGCACACGGTGGGCGACGACCTGACTCTCGATGCGCTACTTTGGCGCGATGCGCCGTTTCCCGACGACGTACCGCCGCTGATTCCGACAAACTCGTTATATGCTCCCGGCGCCGGGCTAACGCTCTGGCGACGGCCCGCAGAGCAGCGGGTGGTGATGATAAAACACAGCCCCTACGGCGGCGAGCACGACCATTATGACCGGCTGAGCCTGCTCATCTGGCACCGGGATCGCGCGCTGCTTCCCGACCTCGGCACTACCGGATACGGCGCGCGTATGCATTACGACTACTACAAGCAAAGCGCTACCCACAACACGTTATCCATTAATCAGGGCAACCAGCCGCCGGCCAACACCAACATCAGCGGCTGGCATCAGGGCGAGGATTTTCAGTGGCTGGACGGCGAAGTTGACTGGCGTTCTCCCCCGCCGGTTTTAAACAGCCATACGCGGATAGAGTGGGACAGCGCCGCCTGGCGAGACGTGCGGTTTCGCCGGCAGCTATTGTGGGCGGGCGATGTCCTGATCGATCTTGCGACGATCGACAACCCGCATCGACAGCAGCTGGACTTCACGCTGCACCTGGCGGCACGGGCGCTGGATCAAAGCGGCCTGGCGATGCCGTTCGCGCTGAGCGGGCCGCTGCAAAAGATGCGGGGAGCCACGATGGTGCCGCTGCAGAACTGCCAACCGCGCCACTTTGCCGCCGGGAGCGAAACCTTCGCACTGTGGCTAGCCGGCGACGGGGAGCTGTGGCAGGGCTATGCGCCCGATAATCCCGCGCTGGGCGAACTCAGCTATCTGGTGATGCGCAGCCATCAACCTCAGACGCGCTTCCTCTGTCTCTGGGATTTTGCCAGCCAAATGCCGCTGACGGACGTGAGCGTCCATCATGACGATTGCGGCACCCGGCTTACGCTGTGGCGAGCCGACGGAGCGACCCGGATCGCAATTAGCGGCGATCGCGGCGCGCTCCCCAGCGTATCGGCCCCCTTTCGGCACGCCCCTCACTCCCCGCTATCGTGATCTTTTGGCGCTCCGGCGCCATTTTTTATTTACTGATTAGTGCGCTTCGCTTTGCGGGGTGAACTTCAGCTCAATCAGGGCAATCGCCTTTTGCACCGCGCGCATCGTAACCGGGTCGGATGACGAGGGGTGGCCAGAAAAATCGATAGCTTTAAGCTGAGTAGCCATCTTTTCGCGCACTTCTACAGGGGCGATAACGTCAATGACGTCGAGGATCTGTTTGATAACCAGTCTGACAGGCAACGACGTCGGAAACCAGCTCGTCTTGTTCGGTAAGGCGTTGAGACATTTTTTACTCCTTTTTGCAGGAGCGTAATAGTACCCTAAATCGGTCGAGATAAAAAAACCTGCCGCAGCAGGTTTTTTATCAGAACATGCCGGCCGGCGGCACATCTTTGAAGGTCTTGCAGTAGGTGTCAAAAATGCTTTTCAGGATCTTGCGCAGCTTCATGGCGTCACTCCGTTTTTTGTTATGCAGGTGTTAATTTTTGTACGTATATAATATGACCAGCATCACAAAAATCAATTTAAATGTGCGCCAAATCACAAATAAAATTGCAGACTGCATTTTAAATTTAACAAAAAAGCGAGCGGAGCCGGAGCCTTCCCCCCTCTCCTGCTCACGATCTCAGCGGGCTATGGCGACAACACAATGACCACAAACATCTCCGCCCGGGAAGACCGGGCGTTCTCGGCGCCAGCGCTGCTGGTTGCCGGGGCCTTTTTCATGGAGTTTCTCGACGGTACGGTGATCGCCACCGCGCTACCGGATATGGCGAAAGATTTTGGCGTGGCGGCGGTGGATCTCAATATCGGGATCAGCGCCTACCTGATTACGCTGGCGGTTTTGATCCCGGCCAGCGGCTGGATAGCCGATCGTTTCGGCGCGCGCAGGGTCTTCACTCTCGCGCTGGCGATTTTTACCCTTGCCTCGGTGTTCTGCGGCCTTTCAACCAGCGTCGATACCTTTGTCGCCATGCGCATCCTGCAGGGGATGGGCGGCGCGCTGATGGTCCCGGTCGGCCGGCTGGCGGTGCTGCGTACCACCCCGAAGCACCAGCTAATTAAGGCCATTGCGACGCTGACCTGGCCCGCGCTGGTGGCGCCGATTATTGGCCCGCCGCTGGGCGGCTTTATTACCAGCTACGCCAGCTGGCACTGGATTTTCTTTATTAACGTCCCGCTGGGCCTCGCGGCGATGGCTCTGTCGCTGCGCATTATTCCCGATATCCGCGAGGAGGAGCGGCGGCCGTTCGACCTTCCCGGCTTCCTGGCCACCTCGGTGGCGATGGTCAGCCTGGTCAGCGCCATGGAGATCCTCGGCGACAATCGGCCCGAGGGCTGGAAGCCCCTGGCGCTGCTGGGGCTTGGGATCGGCTGCATGCTGTTCTCGCTGCGCCACTTCCGCCGCGCCGCCTGGCCGATGGTGCGCCTCGACGCGCTGCGGGTCCCCACGTTCCGGGTCACCATGTACGGCGGCTCGCTATTTCGCGCCTCCATCAGCGCCGTGCCCTTCCTGCTGCCGCTGCTGTTCCAGGTTGGATTCGGCATGGATCCCTTCCACTCGGGGCTGCTGGTGCTCGCCGTGTTCGTCGGCAACTTCACGATTAAGCCCGCGACCACGCCGCTTATCCGCTGGCTCGGCTTTCGCCGCCTGCTGTTGATTAACGGCGCGCTTAACGTTCTGTCGCTGCTGGCCTGCGCGTTTTTAACCCCGCAAACGCCGGTGTGGTTAATCCTGACGATCCTGTATCTTGGCGGCGTTTTCCGTTCGATTCAGTTCACCGGCATCAGCACTCTGGCCTTTGCCGATGTCCCGCCGGCGCAAATGAGCTACGCCAACACCTTGTTCAGCACCGCCTCGCAGCTGGCGGTTGGCTTAGGGATAACCCTCGGCGCGATAGGCATTCGTATCGGGGAAAAGCTGAGCGAATGGCTGAGCCTGTCGAGCCTGCCCGGCATTAGCTTTCGCCTGTCGTTCGCGTTTATTGCGCTGATTTGTCTGGTGGGAATGGTGGATAGCCTGAAGCTGGCCGCGGATGCCGGAAGCAGCGTGTCGAACAAAAAAGCATAAGCGCAATCAGGGCCAGCCGCGGCTGGCCCTGCTGGTGATTAACCGACGATCTGGCGCACGAACGCTTCGATCTCTTTATCCTGGCAATTCTCGAAGAAGCACTGCTGGAAGCGCGGACCGGAAACGGCGGTTTTAACCAGCTCCGGATCGATAGCGCGCAGCGTGTCGAGGTAATTCTCTTTCACCACCGCCGCTTTCACCGTATTCAGAATACCGGCATTACGTACCTGCGGCTCTTTACGCTCCGGCGGATAGCCTTCCCCGTTGCGGCCGGTGAACGCTTTTTCGAAAATAAAGCGTACGTTCAGCTCTGCGCCCCAGCCGAACCCTTTCGCAAACGGCAGAGAGAGCGCGTTGCCGTTGTTGATCTGGGCAAACAGGAAGGCGTCGGCCGGGTCGATACAGTAGCCGCATACCACGCCCGGATGGATGTTCAAGGACATCAGCGCGCCCTGGCCGGTGCCGCAGCCAGTGACCACGAAGTCCACCGCCTGCGAATTCAGCAGAATGCTGGCCATGATGCCCAGGTGAATATAGGTCAGATGATGATCGTGCTCATCGCTCATCCCCACGTTGTACACCGGGAAGCCCTTCTCGTCGGCAACGGCGTTGAGCTCGTTGAGGATGATGGCATTTTTGTTTGCCTGGCTGTTTTCCATCATCAGTGCAATTTTCATGCTTTACTCTCCTGAATGCTTTGCGGGTGCTTCAGCGATAGGTCGTTAACGTTGCTATGACATTACTACTTAACAAACGCACTTTCAAATTTTATGAAAAGTTGTTTTATAAATCACGTAGTGCTTCACACTTTTGCCCTCGCCCCTCGCCCTTCCCACATCCGCCTCCCTGCCGCTCCGCAATCGGCAAGCTCCGCGCCAGGCCCCCGGTCGTCGGTTATGCGGTTTCTCACATTTATCCGCCGCGATCGCTTAGCGTTATTTATTAAATATAAATTAAAACCATTCTCATTAATTATTAAATTGCCAATGCGTTTTATTCCCATTTTCATTTTTAATAAATGTTTTTTTAATTTACTTTTTGCAAATAAATAAATAACAACTTATAGTGAGCGCACAATAATCTTTATGCCTATATTTTGGAGCACGCGCTATGCTGAAAACAGAAATGATCGATAAGCTCAATGAGCAGATGAACCTTGAACTCTATTCCTCTTTGCTTTATCAGCAAATGAGCGCCTGGTGCAGCTATCATAGCTTTGAAGGGGCGGCGGCGTTTCTTCGTCGTCACGCTCAGGAAGAGATGACCCATATGCAGCGCCTGTTTGACTACCTGACCGACACCGGCAGCCTGCCCTGCATCAACGCCATTTCCTCTCCGTTTGCCGAGTACGCATCGCTGGATGAACTGTTCCGCGTCACCTACGAACACGAGCAGCTGATCACCCAGCAAATTAACGCTCTGGCCCACGCCGCCATGTCCGCTCAGGATTATCCGACCTTTAATTTCCTGCAGTGGTATGTTGCCGAGCAGCACGAAGAAGAGAAACTGTTTAAATCCGTTATTGATAAACTTACCCTCGCCGGTAAAAGCGGCGAAGGTCTGTACTTTATTGATAAAGAGCTGGCAACGCTCGATACGCAGAAATAATTATAGCGGCGACAATGCTTCGGCATTGTCGCCCAATTAATGCTGACAGATTTTACTTTCGCTGGTACTAAATCCGGCATCTGCGGCAATAAACTTTCCCTTCTTTTGTAAAAATATCACCAGCTCTCCGGCGGTGAGATTTTCCGCCGAACAGGTATGAAAACGGGCCTTCTCGCCAAAGCGGGCGACTATCGCCGCTTCAAGGCTGGCAACGCTGTAGGGTTCACCTGAAGCGATCATCATCTGCAGAACTTCATGACCGTGAATAGATTGCATAACTCCTCCTGTAAAACGCCCACGATAAACCACCTTACAGCTTCAGGCCTTGCGCCAGCGCAGCATTAGCGCGGGTTCCCGGCGTGTAAACTTTTACTGACAAGCACTGTAACCCTCATTTGACGAACCTGCCGATTTCACATACTCTGCGCGACATATTTTATTGTTAATTCCTTCATGGATAGAGAGAAACGTGAAGAATCGCACTCTTGGTAGTATTTTAATCGTGGCAGGGACCACTATTGGCGCAGGGATGCTGGCAATGCCTCTGGCATCCGCTGGCGTCGGTTTCGGCGTCACGCTCGGGCTGCTGATCGCCCTGTGGGCGTTGATGTGCTATACCGCGCTGCTGCTGCTGGAGGTCTATCAGCACGTGCCGGCCGATATGGGGCTCGGCTCTCTCGCCGCCCGCTACCTCGGGCGCTACGGGCAGTGGGCCACCGGATTTTGCATGCTGTTTCTGATGTACGCCCTGACGGCCGCCTATATCAGCGGCGCAGGCGAGCTGTTGGCCTCCAGCCTGAACCAGTGGCTGCAGTGGAATCTTCCGCCGGCAGGCGGGGTGCTGCTGTTTACCGGCATTGGCGGGGCGGTGGTTTGCCTCGGGACCTCGCTGGTCGATCTGTGCAACCGCTTTTTATTCAGCGCCAAGATTATTTTTCTCGCTATTATGCTGGCCCTGCTGCTACCGCATATCCATCAGATAAACCTGCTGACTCTGCCGCTTCAGCAGGGACTGGCGCTGTCGGCGATCCCGGTTATTTTTACCTCTTTCGGTTTTCACGGCAGCGTACCGAGCATCGTCAGCTACCTTAACGGCGATATTCGTAAACTGCGGCGGGTATTTATCATCGGCAGCTTTATCCCGCTGGTGGCCTATATTTTCTGGCAGCTGGCGACGCTGGGCAGCATTAGCTCACCAACCTTTGCCGCTCTTCTCGGACAGCATGCCGGCCTGAACGGCCTGCTCGAGGCTATCAGAGAGGTCGTTGCCTCACCGCACGTCGAACTGGCGGTTCATCTGTTTGCCGACCTGGCGCTGGCCACGTCGTTCCTCGGCGTCGCGCTGGGCTTGTTCGATTATCTGGCCGACCTGTTCCAGCGTAAAAATACGCCGGGCGGGCGGGTACAAAGCGGCGTCATCACCTTTGTGCCGCCGCTGGCCTTCTCCCTGTTCTATCCGCGGGGTTTCGTGATGGCGCTGGGCTACGCCGGCGTTGCCCTGGCCGTACTGGCGCTGATGCTGCCTGCGCTGCTGGTGATGAAGAGCCGCCAGCAGCATCCGCAGGCGGCGTGGCGCGTTATCGGCGGAGCGCCGGCGCTGTGGCTGGTCCTGCTGGCCGGGATCGCTATCGTGCTGATTCAGTTTTGTATCGCAATCGGCGTTTTACCCGCCGTCGGATAAAAGAGTAAGGGGCCCTGTCGGCCCCTTATTTTATTTTGCTAAGCAGCACTGCTTATATTTCTTACCGCTGCCGCACGGACAGGGATCGTTACGGCCAACTTTGGCATCATTTCGGATCGGCTGCTGCACTTCCGCCGGCTGCGCATGCTCCGTCCAGTATTGATAAAGCGCCAGCGCCGCCGGTTTAATACGCTCCACGCTGGCGAGGAAATCATCGACAGAGAGCGCTTCAACCGCCGGGAACTGCGCTTCCGTCCCGTGCAAAGCGATGATATCCAGCTCGGCCTGCAGTTCCGCCGGTAAAGACGCCCAGCGGCCCAGGCCGACGCCACGCATATAGCCAAAGCACCACTCGCCTACGATAGTCAGCTCCTGGCCTTCCTCTTCGCGCGTACCAAACAGCGGCTCGAACTGCTCCGGATACTCCTCCAGGCGCTCGGCGACATCGCTCATATGCTGCAGAGTAAGGTTAACGAAGCGGTCGCGCTCGCGATCGTTGGCCCAGCGCGGCACGCTGTCGGCGCCGCCCCAGATAGCCAGCAGCCACCGGGCGGGTTCAATCTCGGCTGGCCCGGAGAGGATCGCCGTCAGCAGGCCATCAAGCTCGGAGACATCAAGGATGGCGCCGTCGGTGGCGTATTTCGACAGGATATCGTCCAGCCATTCAAGTTCGCTTTCGTTCAGGGGTCCGGTTTTCATAAACAGGCTCGTCGTCATAGAAAAATGGCGCATACAGTAGCGGAAATGCCGGGAGAAAACCACCCGGCGCGGGCATTCTGCGCGGGTTAAATATCCTTAATAATGCTCGAGCGCATCGTTTCATATTCGCTTTCGCTGATCGTACCGTCATCGCGCATTTTTGTGGCCTGAGCCAGGCGCTCTCTGACGTCGTCGGCGGAAGAGACGGAGGTGCTCTGCGCGCCGGCGGCGTTATTATCCTGCTGAACGTCGCCAAAACGGTTAACCCCGGCGGTACCTCGGGCGAACAGCAGCCAGATTGACATCAGCAGCGAGATGACGCCGCCGGCCACCATCAGCCATACCCATGCCGCCGCCCCGCCTTCTTCAACGGTGCCGGCAACGCCAATCAGGCCGATGATCAGGATCAGGAAAGGCGCCAGCAGCCACCAGCCGGAGCGATTCAGATCGTGGAGGCGTCGCACCGCCACCGCGATCCCCGGAATAATGATAATCAGGCTAAACAGCCCGCCGATAACCGGGATCAGCCCCAGAATCGCCGACAGCACAAAGTTAGCAACGGTAAATACCGCGTACTCCTGGCGCGCCGAGCGGCCGCGGAAGGTGGCATATTTCCGAAAACAGTTACCGTAGCTTTCAAGCAACGTAGCCATAAAATCCCTCATTAAAAATAATTATTATTGCAGTAACGGCATATGGTCCCAAAGGCAGTTTATCCGGCCCGCAGGCGCGCGCCGGAGCGCTATTTTAGCGCAGTTTGCCAGAAATGTGCCGGAGAAAACTGAGGGCTTGACCGCCGGGCGCCATGACGATAATGCGGAAAATCGGCCTCAAACGCTGACGAAGCGTCCGTTCGCCACCGTCGTCTGGCCGTCGTCATAGATCCACGCGCGCAGGGGATGGTTCGCTTTTGCCGCATTATAGTCAACGCACACCACCCGCTCGCTCAGCGCCTGCGGTTCGGCGGATAGGGTATAGTGCCCGACGACAACGGCAACCTCGGGCACAGCGCAGGCGCTTTTCTCCAGCGCAATATCCGGGATCCGGCCAACCATTTCGGGCTGGACCTGAGCAATCTGGCGATAGGTTGTTGCTTCGTTAAGCCACCAGCGGATACGAATATGGCGCCGCTCGACCCCGGTTTTATCCAGAAAGCTGTAGCCCTCAGGCAGCGCCAGTTCTGGCCCCTTGAGTATCGTCTCCAGCAGGTGGAACAGGACGTGCCGTTTATCAAAGGCGTGCACCCAGTTCTCCGGTTTCAGCCGGTTCTCTTCATCAAGCCACGGGCGAAGCCGGGCAATAGCGTTCTGGTCCCAGCAGGCGTGCACCGCGCGAATATCGCCAAAATCGACGAACAGCGGCAGGGTTTTAAACCACTCGACCCACAGCAGGTGCTGCGCGCTATCTTCCGTGACGTCGTCGAGGAAGGCCTGATGCTGGCGGCGGTTATTCGGCGTATGCGGGCGCAGGGGCCGATCCGTTTCCGGATGGCGCATCAGCCAGCCAACGGCGTTAAATTCATGGTTGCCCATCAGGCAAATGGCGCGGCCGGCGGCAACCTCTCCCCTCACCCGTTCCAGCACCGACGCATGGTCGATGTGGCTCCCCGGCTGATTATCAATAAGGTCGCCGACAAAAACCTGCAGGCTGCGATCCAGCCCCTCCCGGGCCCGCAGATGATCCAGCAGGGCGCAAAGCTTGCCGTGTTGGCCATGAATATCACCAATAAAAATTTTGCGGCTCTTAGTCTGGCCTGAAACGGGCATCAGTACTCCTTGTGATTTTAGCGGGTGCGACCTTACGGATAGTAGCAGGCTTGGCGGGTGATGCCCTGCTCTGCAAGGGAATATGCCGCAAGGCAGGAGAATATGCTGAAGCGACAGTCTAAATGGCGGATTTCAGGCACAAAAAAACCACCCGTAGGTGGTTTCACGACACTGCTTATCATTGATTTTATTCTATAATCCCAATGGTACCCGGAACGAGACTTGAACTCGTACAGCCTATGGCCGAGGGATTTTAAATCCCTTGTGTCTACCGATTCCACCATCCGGGCTCGGGATGTAAATTGGAGGCGCGTTCCGGAGTCGAACCGGACTAGACGGATTTGCAATCCGCTACATAACCGCTTTGCTAACGCGCCCTTAATGCTGTAACACCCGCCACTGCCGATGTTTTTAAACTGGAGCGGGAAACGAGACTCGAACTCGCGACCCCGACCTTGGCAAGGTCGTGCTCTACCAACTGAGCTATTCCCGCATTAGCAAGGTAATCTGCTAATCATTTGATTTTGTTATCGTCTGGCGAACTGTGCTGCCGTTCGATGCGTTGCATTCTACTTACCTGGCGCAATGAGTCAACGATATTTTTTAAAACCTTGCGTCGTTTGCTGAAAATTACGCCGAAACGATCACTGATCAAGCAAATCGCCGCGCGCCGCGTTCAAATATTGCAGCATTGACCACAGAGTCAGCACCGCCGCAACGAGGAACAGCGCGATCCCTGCCCCTTCAACCCACTCATTTGGCCGCCACAGCATCCACACCAGCGCCGTCATCTGCGCCGTCGTTTTAACTTTACCGATCCAGGAAACCGCCACGCTGCTGCGTTTACCCAACTCGGCCATCCATTCGCGCAGGGCAGAAATAATGATTTCACGGGCGATCATCGTCGCCGCCGGCAGGGTGACCCACCAGGTGTGGTAATGCTCGGCGACCAGCACCATCGCAATGGCCACCATGACCTTATCCGCTACCGGGTCGAGAAATGCGCCAAAACGGGTGCTCTGATTCCAGCGGCGCGCCAGATAGCCATCAAACCAGTCGGTTACCGCGGCAACAAAAAAGATCAGCGCGCAGGCGAACGGCGCCCATACCACGGGAAGGTAAAACGCCAGCACAAAAAACGGTATCAGGATGACGCGAAACAGAGTAAGCAATGTAGGGATGTTAAATTGCATAGTGACAGGTAACTATCTGTTAGAAGTAAAAATTAGCCCTATGTTGCTACAGAGCCCCTAATGTTTCAACGAGTAGAAGATCTTTTCTGCCAGACCGTGAGATATACCCGGTACTTGAGCTATCTCTTCGACGCTGGCCTTCTGGAGCCCCTGCAGACCGCCCATATATTTCAGCAGCATCTGCCGACGCTTTGGCCCTACCCCTTCGATAGTCTCCAGCGTGCTGGTACTTTTCACTTTTGCCCGTTTTTTACGATGCCCGGCGATGGCGTGATCGTGCGACTCATCGCGGATATGCTGAATGACGTGCAGCGCGGGAGAGTCCGGCGGCAGGCTAAACCCTTCGCCCTCAGGTTCAAAGAATAGCGTTTCCAGGCCCGCCTTACGATCGCTGCCTTTTGCTACCCCTAATAGTAGAGGATGATGTTTATCCCATGTCACATCCAGCTCGGCAAATACGCTTTTCGCCTGCCCGAGCTGCCCTTTACCGCCATCGATCAGGATAACGTCCGGGATCTTGTTCTCTTCGATAGCTTTACCGTAGCGCCGGCGCAGAACCTGGTTCATCGCCGCATAGTCATCCCCCGGCGTAATCCCGGAGATATTATAGCGCCGATACTCGGCGCGCAGCGGCCCGTTGCTGTCAAACACCACGCACGAGGCGACGGTCTGTTCGCCCATCGTGTGGCTGATATCAAAACACTCCATGCGCTTCACCGCCGGCAGCTTGAGCAGCGCGGCCAGCGCCTGCAGGCGCTGATGGATGGTTGACTGCTGAGAGAGTTTGGTCGTCAGCGCCGTCGCGGCATTGGTACGCGCCAGCTTAAGGTAGCGCGCGCGGTCGCCGCGGGGTTTCGTCTGAACATTCACCCGCCGCCCCGCCAGTTCGGAGAGCGAATCCGCGAGCAGGGTTTTATCGCCAAGGTTAAAGTCGAGCAGAATCTCCCCGGGCAAGGTACGCATCTGGCTACCCTGCAGGTAGAACTGACCGACGAAGGTCTCCACCACTTCCCCGAGCTCGGTGCCGCCGGGAACCTTAGGAAAATAGCTGCGGCTGCCCAGCACTTTCCCCTGACGAATAAACAGCACGTGGACGCAGGCCATGCCCGAATCAAAGGCGACGCCGATAACGTCCAGATCGTCGCCACTATTTGAGACAAACTGTTTCTCGGTCACCCGGCGTACGGCCTGGATCTGATCGCGAATGCGCGCCGCCTCTTCAAACTCCAGCGCCTGGCTGGCCTTCTCCATGCGGGCAATAAGCTGCGTCAGGACCTGATCGTCCTTGCCGGCCAGAAACAGCCGCACGTATTCAACCTGCTGCGCATACTCTTCCTCGCTAACCAGACCGGCCACGCAGGGGCCAAGGCAGCGGCCAATCTGGTACTGCAGGCATGGACGCGAGCGGTTGCGGTAGACGCTATTTTCGCACTGGCGAACGGGAAAGATTTTTTGCAGCAGCGCCAGCGTTTCGCGCACCGCATAGCCGTTCGGGAAAGGACCGAAATATTCGCCCTTCGCATGCTTTGCGCCGCGGTGGGTCGCCAGCCGCGGATGGGTATCGGCGCTGAGGAAAATAAAGGGGTAAGATTTGTCATCGCGCAGCAGCACGTTATAGCGCGGCTGATACAGCTTGATATAGTTATGTTCAAGCAGCAGAGCTTCCGTTTCGGTATGGGTTACCGTTACGTCTATTTGCGCGATCAGAGCCACCAGGGCTTCGGTTTTACGCGAAGCCAGATTGCTGCGAAAATAGCTGCTTAGCCGCTTTTTCAGATCTTTTGCTTTACCCACGTAGATAACGGTACCGCCGGCATCGTACATCCGATAGACGCCCGGCTGGCTGGTCACTGTCTTCAGGAAAGCTTTGGCATCAAAAACATCACTCACAGACTTGCTAACGACTCCGCATTACACAGGCCATGGCGGATTGCCAGGTGAGTCAGCTCAACGTCGCCGTGAATGTTTAATTTACTGAACATCCGATAGCGGTAGCTGTTCACCGTCTTGGGGCTCAGATTCAGCTGCTCTGAGATCTCGTTGACCTTCTGACCCTTAGTGATCATCAGCATAATCTGCAATTCTCGTTCCGACAAACTGGCAAACGGCGATTCCGTTTTTTCCGGCTCGATCTGGCTGAGCGCCATCTGCTGGGCGATATCCGAGGCTATATAGCGCTGCCCGGACGCCACGCAGCGAATCGCATTGACCACCTCCTGCGGCGCGGCGCCTTTACTCAGGTAGCCCGCGGCCCCTGCCTGCATAACCTTCGCCGGCAGCGGATTTTCGGTATGAACGGTGAGCATAATGACTTTGGTATCGACGATAGAACGCGCAATTTTACGCGTCGCCTCAAGACCGCCGATTCCCGGCATATTCATGTCCATCAGGACAACGTCAACGGGATTCGCCCGACACCATTTAACGGCATCCTCGCCGCAGCAAGATTCGCCAACGACGTTAATCCCTTTTATATCTTCCAGAATGCGTCGTATCCCTGCGCGCACCAGTTCGTGGTCATCAACAAGAAGGACGTTGATCAAAGGAATAATCTCCAGAATTAGGGATAACACAGCTGATAGTTTATCGAACCCATATTACCGGGTTTTGGCATAATTTTAAAAGCCAAAAGTGTTCTTCAGAGGATTTATCCGCCATTAATGGCAAGTTGTTTGCACACCTGGTGGAAACCCATACATAACAGAGAGTTGTATAAGGTCCTGTTTTTAACATTCGGCATACAGAAAACGCAATAAGCACAACATAATACATCGTTGATAAATACGAAAGAAAATATGTAACAATAATTAACGTTAAAAATCACACTAAAAATTAACAATTTGCGGGCGCCATGTTCAGCCAATTAACCCCTTCACAGCTCCGATCAGAGAACGTAAATTACGCGCTCCTTTTTTTTCTCTCGCTTGTGGTATACTGCGCCGCTTTGAGATTTAGTATTGCGCAAAAGCGCCGATAGCAAACGAGGATATCGATGAGCACACCAGATTTTTCCACTGCAGAAAATAATCAAGAGCTGGCGCAGGAAGTGACCTGCCTGAAAACGCTGCTGACGCTGATGCTCCAGGCAATGGGCCAGGCCGATGCGGGTCGGGTGATTATTAAGATGGAAAAGCAAATCACGCAGATGGAAGATGAGGCTCAGGCTGCCGTATTCTCCAGCACCGTTAAGCAAATTAAACAGGCTTACCGTCAGTAACAATAAACCGGCTGAAAGTATAAACTGACAGCCGGTTTCACGCCTGGCACGCAGAACGATGGGCTAGCTCAAATTAAGCCGGTGGCAACCGCATAGCAGGCTATTTGCGTTTTATTCGGCGCGTTGAATTTTCGTTGCATATTTTTCTGATGAAAATTGACGGTATTTTCTGAGATAGAGAGAATTATCGCGACCTCCGCCGAGGTTTTCCCTTCCGCAGTCCATTTCAAAATCTCCAGCTCACGCCGGCTGAACTTCATTTCCGGCGGCATCACCATCGCGTCCTGCAGGCGTAACAGCGTTAATAAACTCAGCTCAACCAGCGTTCTCAGGCGCATTTCCAGCTCGTCTGCCGGATATGGTCCTGCGCTACGATGCTGCCCAGAGATCGAGAGAAACCCCTGCGCATGGTTGGGTAAGGTGAGGCACTGCGTGATCCCTTTTACCAGCCCGTGATCGCGCGCGCCGTCCCATAACTGCTGGGCATCGCGAAACAGCCCGTCATTCCACGGCAGGTGACCTTGAAGAAAATTTTCCGGCCGCAGCACCGGATCGATGGCAAAATAGTTCTCGGCTTGATAGTGCGCCATCCACGCCTGCGGATAGGTCGTCTGCAGCGTCACCTTAGGGCGCGTAAAGGGCACGGGATGACGCACGCAGAGAGCAAAATAGTCATATTCCAGCCCTTCCGCCTGCTGCTGCAGGAGATTATAAACCTCCTCTCCCGCCGAAATTGACTGAAATTGTTGCAGCATTTCCCGCCGCCAGCTGAAAAAATCATTGTCCCTCATAACCGACTAAATAACTCCTGATTAATTATCATTATTACAAATACAAAAACTAACACATAAATCTTATTTCTATGTATAAAATATCGTGTACACCGCACATATTAGATCGTTACTGGCGCTATTCAGCGGCGGCGGAAGAAGAGAATGTTGTCTCATTTATCTCAGCCGAGGATATATTTTCAATGGTGGAAGGTGCTTAGCGCGCATCCTGCGGCAGATATTGCCTCCTCTTACCCCTGCGGTTTTACCTTCAGCGATAAGGAGTGGCGTATCGTTCCGCTTGGTCGGTACGCGGCTGAATATAAAAAAATCAATCGATAAGCAGCGTTTAATAGTTCCGCTCTTTCAGAATGGCGCTATCGTCCTGCGCGTGGGGGAGGATTTTCATTCCGCAGGCCGGGTGAGCGACATTTGCTGCGGCTGGCGGGAACGCCGGTTATCTGGTCGTCCCCGCCCTTTGTCGGGCTCGGCAGCCGCAGGCCGTTACTGCATCAGGAATTTTTCGAGGAACTGGCGCGTGCGCGGCTGCTGCGGATTGGCAAATAGCGCCTTAGCCTCACCCTGCTCGACGATACGTCCCTGATCCATAAAGATAGCGCGGTCGGCTACGTCGCGGGCAAAGCTCATTTCATGGGTCACGATAACCATGGTGCGCTTCTCCTGCGCCAGCTGACGGATCGTATTCAGCACTTCGCCCACCAGCTCAGGGTCGAGAGCCGACGTGGGTTCATCAAATAGGATCACGTCCGGGCGCATCGCCAGCGCGCGGGCAATCGCCACGCGCTGCTGCTGGCCGCCGGAAAGCCGGCGCGGATAGCTATTCTCTTTTCCGCTCAGCCCAACCTTCGCCAGCAGCTCGCGCGCCCGAATAATGGATTCATTTTTATCTTCACCCTTCACGATAACCGGTCCTTCGATGATGTTCTCCAGCACCGTGCGGTGCGGGAACAGGTTGAAGTTCTGGAAGACAAAGCCGACGTGCTGGCGCAGACGGCGAATCAGCCCCTTCTGCTGGCTGAGGCTGCGGGCGGTATCGATAGTAACCTCCCCCACCCGAATGGTGCCGCTTTCCGGCTGTTCCAGCAGGTTGATGCTGCGCAGCAGCGTCGTTTTACCGGAGCCGCTGGGGCCGATAATCGCCACCACTTCGCCCTCCGCCACCTCCAGGTCAATACCGTGCAGTACCGTCTGTCCGTGGAACTTTTTCACCAGGTTTTTGACTTCAATGGCACTCATTTTGGATCACGCTCCTGGCGGTTCAGCTGATTTTCAAAATAGTTTTGCAGCGTCGACAGCACCGTCGCCATCACCCAGTAAATCAGCGATGCGGCCAGATACATGGTGAAAACTTCCAGCGTACGGGAGGTAATAAGCTGCGCCTGGCGGAACAGTTCCGGTACCTGGATAGTCGCCGCCAGCGACGTATCTTTCACCAGGCTGATAAAGCTGTTAGAGAGCGGCGGTAGCGCCACGCGCGCGGCCTGCGGCAGAACCGCACGCCGCAGGGTTTGCCACGGCGTCATGCCGATGCTTGCCGCCGCTTCCCACTGCCCTTTATCAATCGAAGCGATCGCCGCGCGCAGCGTTTCGGCGGCATACGCCGCGGTGTTGAGCGACAGGCCGATCATCGCCGCCGGAATGGGATCCAGCTCGATGCCAAACTGCGGCAGACCGTAGTAAATCATAAACAGCTGGGCGATCAGCGGCGTGCCGCGGAAAATAGAGATGTAGACCCGCGCCAGCCACTTTACCGGCCAGAGGGGCGACATTCGCATCAGCGCGAGAAGAAAGCCCAGCACCAGGCCAAAGAACATGCCGCCGATGCTCAGCTGTAGCGTAAATACCGCGCCCTTGAGGAGATAAGGTGCGGAATCGAAAACCAGTTGGATACTCTCTTGCATTCTGTTTATTCTGCTTTAGATATGGGGATGATAGGCAAACAGCGCCGGCGCTCCGCCGGTGTGAATAAATAAGATCGGCCCTTCATCCTTAAAGCGCTTCTGCTGAATACCGTCAATCAGCCCGGCCATCGCCTTCCCGGTATAGACCGGATCCAGCAGGATACCTTCAAGCTGCGCCAACAGTTTTACCGCTTCCATTCCTTCGTCATTCGGCGTGCCGTAGCCTTGCGCGAAATAGTCGTCCCACAGCGTAATGTCGGCTTTTGCCTGCAGTTCGAGGCTATTTGCGACCGCCTGCTGTAGGGCTACGACTTTCGGCAGCTGGTCCGCCACCTTGCGCGACACGGTGACGCCAATCAGTTCGCTCCCCGGCATCAGCTGTTCCAGGCCCACCGCCAGGCCGGCATGGGTGCCGGCGCTGCCGGATGCGACCACGACGGACGACAGCTCTACCGCGCCCTCGCACTGCTGGGCAATCTCCAGCGCGCTTTCAACGTAGCCCAGCGCGCCCAGCGCGTTGGAGCCGCCGACCGGGATCACGTACGGCCGATAGCCCTGAGCCTCGATACGCGTCGCCAGCTCTTCCAGCTGCGCATTGGGGTCGGTCAGCGCATCGCACATCTCAACCCGAGTATTGAACAGATCCAGCAGCAGGCGATTGCCGTTGGTCAGGTAGTTCTCCGCGCGGGTGCCAATCGGGTTTTCCAGCAGAGCCACGCAGTGCAGGCCAAGCTTAGCCGCCACCGCCGCCGTCTGGCGAACGTGGTTAGATTGAATCGCGCCGGCGGTGATCAGCGTATCGGCGCCTTCCCGCAGCGCATCGGCCGCCAGGAACTCCAGCTTGCGCAGCTTATTGCCGCCCATAGCAAGCGGAGTTACGTCGTCACGTTTGATAAAAATTTCGCGACCGAGGTGATCGGACAGACGCGGCAGGTATTCCAGCGGCGTCGGGGCGCCAATCAGCTCCAGGCGCGGGAAACGCGTTAAATTTTGCAGTGACATGATATCTCCTGACTGAGAGCCAATCCCTCAGGCGTTATTATTCCGGGCAAACCAGCCCATAAAATAGCCTGATGAAACAGGCCCTTTGTCTTTATTATGCACGTAGTCGCGGACGAAATAAAAAAAGGCGCTACTATGAGCGCCTTTTTTCACCGCCGGCCGTTATTTCGTCACGTCAGCGCCAAACCATTTTTCCGACAGCGCTTTCAGGCTGCCGTCTTTCTGCATGTCGGCAATGGCACCATCCACCGCTTTCAGCAGGTCTTCATTACCTTTACGCAGCGCCACGCCGGACTCCTGGCGCGAGAACGCTTCGCCGGTCACGGCCAGGGTATTGCCCGTTTTCTTCACCAGATCCAGCGCCGCCAGACGATCGACCAGAATGGCGTCGATGCGGCCTACGCGCAGATCCTGATATTTAGTCGGGTCGTCATCATAGGTGCGGATATCCACGCCCTGCACGTTCTGACGCAGCCACTCTTCGTAGTTGGTGCCCAGACCCACGCCGACTTTCTTGCCTTTCAGGTCGGCCGCCGTTTTGATAACGCCTTCATTGCCCTTTTTCACCAGCGCCTGAACGCCGGAGACGGTGTACGGCGTGGAGAAATCATATTTTTTCTTACGCTGATCGGAAATGGTCACCTGGTTAATAACCACGTCAATGCGTTTAGAATCCAGCGAAGCCAGCATCCCATCCCATTTGGTCGGTTTCAGGTCGGCCTTCACGCCCAGATGCTTCGCCAGCTCGTTAGCGAAGTCGACCTCAAAACCGGCCAGCTTGCCGTCATCACCCTGAAAGCTAAACGGAGGATAGGTGCCTTCCAGACCCACGCGCAGCGTGCCGCGCTCTTTAATTTGGTTAAACAGGTTTTCCGCAGCAAACGTTTTTACGCTAACGCCAGTCATCAGAACCACAGCCATTGCGCCCAGCAGCGCCTGGCGGCCGAAAAATGCTAATTTCATAGAGACCCCACAGAGTGATATTTTTTTGTAGTGTAAGGCGTTTATCCGGATCGACCAACATCTATCCGCTACATCTTATTCCAATTTATTATATATGATGCCGTTTATGGCATAGTGAAAAACGCGGACAAAATTAATCGTATTTGCTGGAGATCTCTCATACTGCAAGAGTCAGCTTGATGACGTCTGGAGCACGGAAGATGAAAAACCCCACGTTATTGCAGTGCTTTCACTGGTATTACCCCACCGGCGGCGAGTTATGGCGTGAAGTTGAGGCGCTGGCGCCTAACCTGAACGAAATCGGCGTCAATATGATTTGGCTGCCTCCCGCTTATAAAGGCGCTTCCGGCGGCTACTCCGTCGGCTATGACAGCTACGACCTTTTTGACCTTGGCGAGTTCGATCAAAAGGGCTCGATTGCCACCAAATACGGCGATAAGGCGCAGCTGCTGGCGGCCATCGCCGCGCTACAGCAGCACGATATTGCCGTCCTGCTCGATGTGGTGGTCAACCACAAAATGGGCGCCGATAAAAAAGAGCGCATCCGCGTTCAGCGCGTGGACGAGCAGGATCGTACGCAAATAGCCGAAGAGATCGTGGAGTGCGAGGCCTGGACCCGCTACGAATTCCCCGCCCGCGGCGGTAAATATTCGCAGTTCGTCTGGGATTATAAGTGCTTTAGCGGTATCGATCATATTGAGAACCCGGACGAAGACGGCGTTTTTAAAATCGTTAACGACTATACCGGCGAAGGCTGGAACGATCAGGTCGACGATGAGATGGGCAACTTCGACTACCTGATGGGCGAGAATATCGACTTCCGCAATCATGCGGTTACCGAGGAGCTCAAGTACTGGGCGCGCTGGGCGATGGAGCAGACCGGCTGCGACGGTTTTCGCCTCGACGCGGTGAAGCATATTCCAGCCTGGTTTTATAAGGAGTGGATCGATCACGTCCAGGAAGTGGCGACCAAGCCGCTGTTTATCGTGGCGGAATACTGGTCGCACGAAGTCGAAAAGCTGCAGCACTATATTGCGATGGTGGATGGCAAAACGCTGCTGTTCGACGCCCCTCTGCAGATGAAGTTTCACGAAGCCTCGCGCCAGGGCCGCGATTACGATATGAGCCAGATCTTTAGCGGTACGCTGGTTGAAGCCGATCCTTTCCACGCCGTCACCCTGGTGACCAACCACGACACGCAGCCCCTGCAGGCGCTGGAGGCGCCGGTTGAGCCGTGGTTTAAGCCGCTGGCCTATGCTCTTATTCTGCTGCGCGAAAACGGCGTGCCGTCGGTCTTTTATCCCGATCTCTTCGGCGCCAGCTATGAGGATACGGGCGGAGATGGTCAGACTTACGCTATCGAGATGCCGGTGATTGAACAGCTGCATGAGCTGATTGATGCCCGTCAGCGCTTTGCCCACGGCGTGCAGACGCTGTGGTTCGATCATCCGAACTGCATCGCTTTCAGCCGTAGCGGTACCGATAACGATCCGGGATGCGTCGTGGTGCTGTCGAACGGCGATGACGGTGAAAAATCGCTGACCCTTGGCGCCAATTACGGCAATAAGCGCTGGAAGGATTTTCTCGGCAACCGGGAGGAGCAGGTAGAAACCGACGACGAAGGCTGCGCGATCTTTACCTGCCGCGGCGGGAGCGTCAGCGTGTGGGTTATCGAAGAAACGTTGTAAATCCGCTGAGTATCGCGGGCTGGGCGCGCTGCCAGCCCGCAGGTGTCTTAGCGCGCGCTTTTCGCCGCCGCGGCGGCTTTACTCCACGCCTGCTCGCACTCGGGAGTCAGGCGGTCAACGCGAGTCAGGGTCATGCGATCGTACTGCAGGGTATTGCCCGTGCGTTCGACAGAATAGACATCCAGACCTGAGGTGACGTTGTAAACCTGCTCATCACGCTGCATTAATTTGCCCGGCGTGGCGATGACCCGCTGCCACTGACGACAATCGAGGGTATCTCCATCATTGGTCACAATCAGGCTGGCAATCGCCTCCGGGCTCATCATTTCGCTCTGCGGACCTTTTGATTGCCAGTATCCCGCTAACCCGGCGGGCGCTGACGCTTTGACAACCTCGTTATAATTATCCACCTGAACGCATCCGGCGAGAGTCAACAGAGCACCAGCAATTACTATCTTTTTCATCATTCATCCCACACACCGATAAAAAAGTATTGTGGCATTAAAGCGTTAAGCCTGCCACCACTCTTGCTGCGAGCGAAAAACGGCACCCGACGGCGGTCTATCCGGAGCAATCGCCCGTGCCGCTAAATGACGGAATGGTTTATTCAGGCATTAATTAATATTCTTGATGAAATGACATATTGGTGAGGTGAGAATTTATCCAGACAGCATAAGGATAATCCGAAAAAAGAATAACTCCGGGCCAGCAAGCATATCTGTAACTGGAAGTTTTTGCTTTTAATTCCCCGACGTAACATGATGCACGCCTGTACTTTGGGAGTATTCCTGGCAAATTATAGGCAATATTACGGAATAGTTCAGGTTACTTAATGGTTTCAACACGGTACCTTGTTTTATTACCCACTTAAATGGACTTCATCGCGCTTACCGGCGAAGGATGAATTATCGTTACGTGTTGATTGAGGATGGGTCATGTCAACGATTATCATGGATTTGTGCAGCTACACGCGACTGGGATTAACCGGGTATCTGACAAGCCGAGGAATAAGAAAGCGTGACATCAGCGAAGTGCAAACGGCGGCGAGCCTGAAGGAGAGCTGTGAATCATCCCGCCCGGCGGTGGTGTTTCTCAACGAAGATTGTTTTATTCATAACGAAGAGAGTAATCAGCTTATCCGACAAATCATTACGGACTATCCCGGCACGCTATTTATCATCTTTATGGCGCTGGCTAACGTTCATTTTGATCACTACCTGCTGGTGCGTAAAAACTTACTTATTAGCTCGAAGTCGCTTACGCCGAAAGACCTTGATGGCATTCTGGGTAATCATCTGAAATACGATGGCTTCAGTGCTGAACGCATCAATATACCCACGCTGTCATTGAGCAGGGCCGAATCAAATATGCTGCAAATGTGGATGGCCGGACACGGGACATCGCAAATATCGACGCAGATGAACATCAAGGCTAAGACCGTGTCGTCGCATAAAGGCAATATTAAAAAGAAAATCCAGACTCACAATAAACAGGTGATTTACCATATTGTGCGTCTGACGGAAAACATTACCTCCGGGATTTACGTCAACATGCGATGAAAGAACTGGCGGCAGCAACCGCCAGTTCTGCTGTCAGACAGACTCGTCGATTTTCTCCACAAAGACGCCGTCCGGATGCCCTTTCTCGTTGAAAAACCAGATCCCCAGCGGATAGTCTTCCAGCGAAACCAGATACATTGTTCCTTCGCTAAACGACTCTATTGCCAGTACTACCCCCGATCGACGTGGGCCACCGTCGGTCTTCACCGTGACACGATCGTTCACCTGCATAACTCGTCTCCTCTATTTTTGAGCCAGTGTAGAACAAAACCGCCGAATGCGCAGCGTCCCGCCCGATGAGCGGCGTTTTTATAGACCGTCTATACTTGAAAAGGCACTGTTGGAGCCAAGCGAGGTAGCGATGATGAAATCCGCCAAAGAGAGCAATTTGGCTAGCGGCGGGGGTGGCGTCAATGTTGACGCCCTGCTGGCGGCCATTAATGAGATTAGCGAAAGCGAAGTGCAGCGCGCTCGCGACGATCCCCATCACGTGAGCATTGATGGTCGCGATTACCATACCTGGCGCGAGCTAGCGGAAGCCTTTGAGCTCGATATCCATGACTTTAGCGTCACCGAAGTCAACCGCTAGGCGCAGGCGAAAAAAAATCCCGACTCGCAGGAGTCGGGATGAAACTTGCTAATGCAAGAAGCACTTGAAAATTCGTTACACCGGGAGATCCGATGCCCGGAAAACATTATCCTCAATTATTTTGCATGACAAGAGCAATTGATGCAGAAAATAATTGAGAAATGCGTCTAATGATTTCAGGGTGTTGAATAACCCGGGCAGCATAAGGCTTCGTCGATAGCGCTGCGCCATGAGTCACGCTTAATCCCGCCCTCTCATTTAAGAAAAATCTCATATCAGGAGATGGCCGTACCGCCGCAAACGGATGACGACGGCCAGCCCCGACGCTCATCCGGCAAAACAGACCTGGTTTCGGCCATTCTGTTTCGCGAGATAGAGCCGGCGATCGGCGATCGACTGCAGGTTTTCAAAGTTAACCTCCGCGGAATCCTCGCTGCAGCTGACGCCCAGTGAGGCGCTGATGCGCAGGCTCGTACTGTTGCAGAGCAGTATTTCACGGCCGTTGATGCGAACGCGGATACGCTCGGCTATCGCAACCGCCTCCTGCAGCGTGGTATCCGGCATAACCACGCAAAACTCCTCCCCGCCCACGCGCCCGGCGAGATCGCCTTCGCGGATGCTGCTGGCTATCGTACCGGCGACCAGAGACAGCACCCGATCGCCGGACTGGTGGCCATGCTGGTCGTTAACCCGCTTGAAGTAATCCAGATCGAGCTGGATAACCGCGAGCGGGCGCCTCCCGCGCTCGCACTCTCCGGCGGCGGCAATGGCTCTTTCAAACAGCGCGCCGCGGTTTAACAGCCGCGTTAGGGCGTCGTGCCAGGCCTGCCACTCCAGCGACTTTTGCAGCACGCTCATATTGCGCACCATGCGCAGAATAACCAGCCAGGAGATAAATAGCAGGCAGGTAAACAGCAGCCACATCAGCATCAGCGCGATGGTAATCGATCCAAACTCACCGCGGACGCCCTCCTGAAGAGTGTGAATACGCAGCAGGACGCCATCAAAATTATGCAGCTTTTCCCAACTGATGTAGCGGGTTAGCAGGCGCAGGTTGCCCCTGTTGTCGTACGAGAAGGCGTGGCGCAGCCTCTCCTGCTCGCGGGGCGAAAGCAGAGTGAGCACATTGCCCGGTGCGGAAGAGGCAATCAGGTTCAGCCGGCTGTCATACAGCTGATACTCCCCGTCCTGCCCGCCCTTTGCGGCGCGCATCAGAAAGTCCTTCATTTCGCGAACGGAGAAGTCCATGGCCAGCACGCCGTGCCAGGAGTGGCAGAAATCCAGCGGTACGGAGGCGGTCACCACCTGGGCATCGCGCAGAGAGCCCTCCTCAGGGAAGGTTTGCCAGACTACGCCGCGCCCGGGATTGGTCCGCTGGGCCTGGCGGGTAAACCACGGGGAGCGGGTGGCATCGCCGTACAGCGCCAGCGCCTGGCCGCTGTTCTTTAGCGTCTCCGTGCTGATAAAAAAGCCGCTGCGCGATACGTACAGCATGCGCTCGGTAAAGCCGCGGTTATTATTGGCCAGCCGCAGCAGGTAGCCCAGCTCAAGCGTGGCCATCAGCTCGTTGCCGGCGAGGGTGTTGTCGCGGGACAGGATATTCGCGCTGTCGACAAAAGTATCGGATACGCCGTAGACCGGTAGCGTACGCCGGTTGTGTAACGCCACCGACCATATCGCTTCATGGCGTCTGCTCATGTACTCCTGCTCGGCGTTACGCAGGATCGTAAAATCTAACGGCGTCTCCAGCGCCGACTGCATGCCGTTGCGGAAAAAGATCATCCGGTCGATATTAAACTGCAGCAGGCCGTCCATTTCGTGGGCGACGTTTTCAAGATTATTGCGCTGGTTATCGACATACGCCTCCTCCAGCACCATTATTTCCCGCCATATCAGCAGCGTAGAAAAAAAGAACACCACGACAAAACAAAAATTAACCACATGTCCCGGGCTCAAAAGGCGGCGCAGTTTTCTCCCCCACGGCGGCTTATTCATCGCTCTCTCGCAGTACCATCATAGACACAAACGCCCGGTATAAACCGGGCGTTATTGGGTTCAGGAGACCTGTTCTGCGCCCCCTCCCCCACGAACCAATTCATCTTCACGGAACGCCTCACGCTTAACGGCATAACCGTCATACCAGCGGCATTCAACCATGCCGTTAGCAAAACCGGTGACAACCATGCGCGGCCCGCCGTTTTTCCGCCTTACTTCATCGCTGATGGACCAGACCATTTTTCGCTCCGTAATCCGGGAGAAACTGTTTCACCTTAGACGAAGCTGCGACATTTTGCATAACCGCCGGCGGATTTACTTTGCCGCGCGACGAAGTCCGGAAATGGCCTTCACGCCCGCCAGCACCACGGCGCCAATGATGAAACCCAATACCAGGTTTACGCCGGTCGGCAGCAGCGAAGCGGCGAAGCCGGACATGCCGCTGGCCAGATTTTCCACTGCGTGGTGCAGCGGAGTTATGCCGTGAACCACGATGCCGCCACCGACGAGGAACATCGCCAGCGTCCCGACAATCGACAGCACTTTCATCAGACGAGGCGCCACCGCCAGCAGACCTTTACCGAGCCACCGGGCCAGCACGCCGCCTTTCTCCACCAGCCAGTAGCCCATATCGTCCAGCTTCACGATAATTCCCACCAGGCCATATACGCCAACGGTCACCAGAATGGCGATCCCGGAAAGGATCAGAATCTGGTTTAACAGCGGCGCGTCCGCCACGATGCCGAGGGTGATAGCGACAATTTCGGCGGAGAGGATAAAGTCCGTACGAATGGCGCCTTTCACCTTATCGCGTTCAAAGGCCAGCGGGTCGCGTTCAGCCAGCGCCTCCAGGCGCTGCTGCCGGGCCTGCGGGTCCTCTTTATGTTTGCGGGCCTGCACGCTATGCAACACCTTTTCGACGCCTTCAAAACAGAGGAAGGCCCCGCCAAGCATCAGCAGCGGCGTAATCGCCCACGGAATAAAGGCGCTGATTAATAGCGCCAGCGGCACCAGGATCACTTTATTGACCAGGGACCCCTTCGCCACCCCCCAGACCACCGGAAGCTCGCGGTTCGCCCGCACGCCGGTCACCTGCTGGGCGTTGAGGGAAAGATCGTCCCCGAGCACGCCTGCCGTTTTCTTCGCCGCCAGCTTACCCATAACGGAAATATCGTCGAGCAGCGTGGCAATATCGTCCAGTAAGGTTAAAAGACTACTTCCCGCCAAAATACTATTCCTTCATTTTATGGTTATTAAACATAGAGTATGGGGCAAAATCGGCCTCTCGCCCAGCAAAGCAAATAGTCAACAAAAAATTAACAATCACCGGGTAATTAAAGCGCTCGCCAGCGAGGTAGTTTTCACGTTTACTATATGCCTCCTTCCTGTTTTTGTTCCGTCGTGAGGACGTATGTCTACCCGTCAGTTATTACCGCTTATCGGGGCGCTGTTTGCGCTATATATCATCTGGGGCTCCACCTACTTTGCCATCGCCATTGGCGTTGCCAGCTGGCCCCCGCTGATGATGGCCGGTATTCGCTTCCTTTCTGCCGGAGGGTTGCTGATCGCCTACCTGCTGGCTACCGGACACAGGATCCCGGCGCGCAGACCGCTGCTCAACGCGGCGCTGATCGGTATTTTGCTGCTTGCCGTTGGCAACGGCTTCGTCACTCTGGCAGAGCACCAGCACGTGCCTTCCGGTATTGCGGCGGTGATGGTCGCCACCGTCCCACTGTTTACCCTGTGCTTTAGCCGCTTTTTCGGTATCGCCACGCGAAAAATCGAGTGGCTGGGCATCGCCATCGGCCTGGCGGGCATTATCCTGCTCAATAGCGGCGGTAATTTAAGCGGCAACCCCTGGGGCGCGCTGCTGATTCTGATCGGCTCCATGAGCTGGGCGTTTGGTTCGGTCTATGGTTCAAGAATTGAGCTTCCGACCGGCATGATGGCCGGCGCAATTGAGATGCTCGCGGCGGGAATTGTGCTGCTGCTCGCCTCCGCTCTGACCGGCGAAAAGCTCACCCAGATGCCCTCATGGTCGGGGATTCTTGCCGTCGCCTATTTGGCCATATTCGGCTCGCTGATTGCCATTAACGCCTACATGTACCTGATCCGTAACGTTACCCCCGCCGTTGCCACCAGCTATGCCTACGTTAACCCGGTGGTCGCCGTGTTATTAGGAACCGGGTTCGCCGGAGAGAGCCTGTCGCTGACCGAGTGGACGGCCCTCGGCATCATTATTTTTGCGGTCGTGCTGGTGACGCTCGGCAAGTATCTGTTTCCCGCCCGCAGCGAAGTAGCGCCCTGTAAGGTTGAAAAGTAGGCTACGGCCCGATTCCCTGCGTATCAATCTGCGCGCGGCTTCCGCCGCCGCAGATCCACTCCTCCAGACGTTCGCTAAGCGCTTGGTCGCTGAGCTTTTTCCGTCCGCGTAGCGCGCACTCCCAGACGATCAGTACCCGCCATCCCTGCTCGAGCAGCAGCGCCTCGTCCCGCCGGTCCCGCGCCACGTTGCCGTCGATTTTTTTCAGCCAGAACGCCGTGCGGGTTGCCGGGACCTTGAACAGGTAGCAGTCATGATGATGCCAGAAGCAGCCGTGGGCAAAGATAGCGCAGCGGTAATCGTTCACCACAAAATCCGGGCGCCCCGGCAGCGCGGCCTCCTGAGCGGTAAAAGAAAAACCGGCCTGCGTGAGCAGCCCGGCCAGGCGTTTTTCTATCGCCGTATCGAACGTAGCGATGGCGCGCATATTTTTACTGCGGGTGGCTTTATCGTGAACGTCCATCATCATCCTCGGGATCGCGGCGGGCCACCGCCTGCGCAATTCGCGGCTGCAGCAGCCTGGCGACGGCGGCAAACACCGGCACCACCACCGAGTTGCCGAACTGGCGATAGGCCTGAGTATCGGAAACGGGAATGCGGAAACGGTATCCCTGCGGGGCCTCAAAGCCCATCAGCCGCGCGCATTCTCGGGGCGTGAGTCGACGCGGGCGCCGCTGCTGGTTTTGCGGGTCGTCAAAGTCCTTTTCGCCAAGCGCGCGATCCCAGCCGCGGTCGATAAGAATTTCGGCACCATCCTTGTAGTAGCGAGCCGACAGCGTGCGCGCCACGCTATGCGGATTGCGTGGGTCAACTAACCCATAGCCAAAACCGTTGCCCAGCGCCTGATGCTTACGCGCGTAGCGATAGAGGTACTTCCACAGCACCGGGGTCAGAATAAATTTGGCATCCACCGTCGGCTCAAGCAGATCGCCAAACGTCGGGCGCTGGGTCGGGTAAAGCGCGGAGATATCGCGCAGGGTAAACCCATCGTGCAGCTGCAGGTCACGACGAAAGCCAACCAGCACGATGCGTTCCCGGTGCTGCGGCAGGAAGTTGCGGCCATCGATAACCTTGGGATCGTCCGCCCCGCTATGTCCGGCATCAGAGACCTCATAGCCCAGTTCGTCGAGGGTTTGCATAATGATGCTAAACGTTCGCCCCTTATCGTGGCTCTTCAGGTTTTTGACGTTTTCCAGAACAAAGATTGCCGGCCGTCGCGCCGCGATAATCCTGACGACGTCGAAAAACAGCGTGCCCTGCGTCTCGCAGGCAAAGCCGTGGGCGCGCCCAAGCGCGTTCTTCTTCGACACCCCGGCGAGGGAGAAAGGCTGGCAGGGAAAGCCGGCCAGCAGCACATCATGCTGAGGAATGGCGTCGCGAATGTGTCGCGCGGCCTCATCGTCGCTGATATCGAGACGATGGCTGAGGGTAATATCCCGGATATCGGCATTGAAGCGATGCTGCTCGGGGTCGCAATACCAGTTCGCCTTGTAGGTGCGCACCGCGTGCTTGTTCCATTCGCTGGTGAAAACGCACTGCCCGTTGATGGCTTCAAAGCCGTTGCGGATGCCGCCGATACCGGCGAACAGATCGACAAAGCGAAAAGCGTACTTCGGATGATGAGCAGGCGGCTGCGGCAGCAGCGATGCCAGATGCGCGATCTCCCGCTGGCCCAGGCGGCCGGCCGCCCGGGGCACCGTCGCGACGCGCTTGAGTATTGCCGGGCTCCAGTGCTGTTCGCCGACGGCCACCAGCTGCGCTACCAGCGTTTTCACATCATATATTGCCATCAGCTGGCGCAATAACGCCTGCGCATCTTCCCCGGCCTGCGTGACCGGCAGAGACGGGGGATTTTCCTTAGATAAATTTTGCGGCATAACCTCAACCAGCTGGACACTTTTCGCAGAGATTACCACAAATAGCGCAGGCAGTTTTAAGCCTGTGGATCAAAGCGGCGCAAAACCGCCTCATCCAGCGCGGTGGGATCACCCTGCAGCTGCTGAGCTGAGCTTCGCCATAAACTGCACCAGGAAGCGGGCGTTGTGTTCCGCCATCGCTTTTCCTTCATCGGTTTGCATCGTTTTTGGCAGGCTCAGCAGCTTGCACTGGAAATGGTCCAGCGCATAGGTGCGATCGTCCAGACTGCGCCGGTCGGCAAAAGGATCGTCAGCGTCAAACAGGATATTATTCAGCGCGCCGGAAACCGCGAAAACGCGCGCCAGGCCAATCGCGCCCAGGGACTCGAGCCTGTCGGCATCCTGGACAATCTTCGCCTCTTCGCTGAGGGGAGGAATACCGGCGCTGAAGCTATGCGCCTCAATGGCGTGCAGCACGGCAGGATAGCGGTCGACGGGAAAATCGGCAAAAGACGACTGCAGAATGCTTTGCGTCTTTTTCGCCGCCATCACCGATGAGCGGCTGCGGTCGGGGTGGTTTTTGGGCAGGCTCACAATGTCATGAAAGTAACAGGCGGTGAGGATCGCCAGACGGTCAACCTGCCGGCCAGCGGCCAACCGCTGGGCGGTGCCCCACACGCGACGAAAATGCGAAATGTCGTGCGCGGAGTCGCCCTGCGAATGATGCTCTATCAGCCAGGTTTCAAATCGTTGCTGCCAGTCAACCAGTTCCATACGCGTTCCTTTGAGAGAAGGTAGGCTGCGAGCATAGCAACTTTAATCCTGATGTTCATATCTCCGGCTATCAGGCCGCGTATACCAGGCGATGGCCCCAAGGGCTAACCCAACGATGCCGAGGACAAGAAAGCCCAGCAGCGCGCCCAGCCATTTCCCCGTCGTCGAACCCAGATCCCCGTCAACGCCCGCGCCTGGCAGGCTTTGAATATGTCCGACAACCCACCAGTAGCGCGCCATCGCCCACAGGAAATAGCCGCAGAAGGCGTAAAACGCCCATAGCGCCAGCTTCCCGGCGGGACTCCGTTTCGCTTTCTCTTCCATTCAACTGCTCTCCTTTCTTCAGTAACGAAACGTCACCTTAAAATGAAAAATGTGATTAAAATCACATTATACAGCGAAGTTTGCCATCAGGCACCCGTAACCTCGGGTGAAGTACGCTCGACGAATCAAGGTCGTCCGCAGCGCCTCTTATCTACTCCCGATCGATAATATGCCCAATCACGCCGGCATATTATTCCCGACAACGCTCGATTTAATCTCTTTTCAATGCCGACTATTCTTCCACGAAATAATTCAGCGTCCATGATGGATAATTATCACCCGAACTTGTATGAAGCGATTAAACATAAACATTATAAATTTTATAATGAACGTGAACCTCTCAAATAAACAAATAACTCACTGTTATAAAAGACAATAAATAAGATCAATGACTCAACAATGAACGATAAAATATTAATATAAAGAATTAAAATGAAACATTTTGCAATATTATATATAATTTAATTACATTTTTAATTTAAATAAAAATGAACCTTCGCAGATAGTATCTATTTTGCATTTCAGCAAGACTCGTTGACATTCACATTAATTATAAATAAAAGGGAATATATAATGAAAAGAAAAGCACTGGCAATTCTGGTGTCGTCCTTATTAATCTCTGGGGCCTCTAGCGCAGCGGAAATCTATAATAAGAGCGGTAATAAAGTCGATTTTTACGGCAAAATGGTCGGCGAGCATATTATGACCGATACCGACGAAGGCAATCGCAACTCTGAAGACACCTCCTACGCGCGGTTCGGCGTTAAGGGTGAAACGCAGATCAACAGCGATCTGATCGGCTACGGTCGGTTTGAGTACAATATGAAAGCTAACCGGCCAGAAGGCGATCAGGGCAGCGCGACCCGTCTGGCCTTTGCCGGTTTAAAATACGCCAGTTACGGCTCATTTGATTATGGCCGCAACTACGGGGTGGTATACGACGCCGCAGGCTACACGGATATGCTGGTTGAGTGGGGCGGAGACGGTCTGGTGCATACCGATAACTTTATGACCGGCCGAGCCAACGGCGTCGCCACCTACCGCAATACCGACTTTTTTGGCCTGTCCGATGGGCTGAACTTTGCTCTCCAGTACCAGGGTAAAAATACCAACCGCGATCGTCTGAAAGCAAACGGCGACGGCTACAGCATGTCCGTTGACTACAGCCTCGACGGATTTGGTTTTGCCGCCGCCTACGGTAATTCCGACCGTACGGACGAACAGACCGCCGACGGTAAAGGTGAAACGGCGGAGGTCTGGAGTATCGCGGCGAAATATGATGCCAATAGCCTGTATACGGCCGTTATGTATGCCGAATCACGCAATATGCTGCCGATGGAAAATGGCCTCATCGCCAATAAAACGCAGAGCGTTGAAGCCGTCGTGCAGTACCAGCTCGACTTCGGTCTGCGCCCTTCCCTGGGCTACGTCTACGCGAAGGGTCAGGATCTCGGCAACGACAGGCGCGGCAACGCAGAGATCATGAACTACGTTGAGCTGGGTACCTGGTACTACTTCAACAAAAACTTCAACGTCTACACCGCCTATAAGTTCAATCTTCTCGATGAGAAAGACCGCGTTGTCACCGGCGCGGCGACTGATAATCAGTTCGCGCTCGGCATCACCTATCAGTTCTGATGCCGCCTCACCTACCTAAGCCCGCCTCGTGCGGGCTTTTTTTTGTTGGCCGCCGCCCGACAGCAAATTCGGAGACGGCCTAATGCGCAATCGCCGACGGTGGCACATTTTTAAATGAGCGCGACCGCGGATAACGTCACACGACTTAGCTCACAAAATGAAGGAGATACTGGCAAACTTCTACCTTGAACAATCGCTAAGTGATAGCTTATGAGGCGTGAGAAGCGTTCAATCCCGTCCAGCAGGAGCCGACATCAGATGGCACAGGTAACGGAATTCTGAACAACAGGAATTTGATTAAAGGATTTTTGAATCAGATAGATAGAAGTTGAAGTGGCGGAGAGAGGGGGATTTGAACCCCCGGTAGAGTTGCCCCTACTCTAGTTTTCGAGACTAGTCCGTTCAGCCGCTCCGGCATCTCTCCGCTGTAGAGGTTGCTATAATGCCAGGTTCTTTGGCATTTTAATAGCTCCTGTCTCTTTAATTACGTTCAAGTGACGACTTTGCGAGCAATATGATGTTTAAATGGCCCTGGAAAGCAAATGAAGAGTCCGGCAGTGCGCAAATACCGTGGGAGCAAGCGCTTGCCATCCCCGTTTTAGCCAACCTGTCCACGCAGGAGCAGCAGCAGCTTGTACAGATGGCGGCGCGCTTTTTACAGCAAAAACGCCTGGTTGCCCTGCAGGGGCTGGAGCTCACTCCGCTACAAAGCGCGCGCATCGCGATGCTGTTTTGCCTGCCGGTCCTCGAGCTCGGCATTGAGTGGCTGGACGGTTTCCACGAGGTGCTGATCTACCCCGCCCCGTTCGTCGTCGATGATGAGTGGGAAGATGATATTGGCCTGGTGCATAACCAACGGGTTGTGCAATCGGGACAAAGCTGGCAGCAGGGGCCCATTATTCTTAACTGGCTGGATATTCAGGACTCCTTCGACGCATCTGGTTTTAACCTCGTCGTACACGAAGTGGCGCATAAGCTTGATACCCGCAACGGCGATCGCGCCAGCGGCGTACCGCTCATACCGTTACGCGAGGTCGCCGGCTGGGAACACGATCTCCACGCGGCCATGAACAACATTCAGGATGAGATTGATCTGGTCGGCGAGAGCGCCGCCAGTATTGATGCCTACGCCGCAACCGACCCGGCAGAGTGTTTTGCCGTGCTGTCAGAATATTTCTTTAGCGCCCCCGAGCTGTTCGCCCCGCGTTTTCCGGCGCTTTGGCAGCGTTTTTGCCACTTTTACCGCCAGGACCCGCTGCAAAGATTACGTGATAATGAAGAGCAGGACGCGGACGACGCGCGAATTGTGCACTAAAACAACGAGCTGAGCTAAATTTAGCCATCTGAATCAGCTAGTTAAATTTAGTATTGACACAAAAATGCAAGGCCAGTAGTATGCGCCTCGTTCACACGATTCCTCTGTAGTTCAGTCGGTAGAACGGCGGACTGTTAATCCGTATGTCACTGGTTCGAGTCCAGTCAGAGGAGCCAAATTTAAAAAGCCTGCTTAAGGAAACTTAAGCGGGCTTTTGGTTTTTTCATACCTCTCTGCGAATCCTTATGTGATTCTGATTCAATAGGCCAGCGTGAAAACTCTTCCCGATGTTTTTTAGTTTTCCCTCCGCATCGGGAAAAATTGGTGGTCAGATTTGGGGTCTCTCCAAATGTCTCTTAACGATTCCAAAATCCGCAACTTAAAGCCATCCGCAAAACCCTTCAAAGCTTCCGATTCTCACGGTTTATATCTTTTAGTTAATCCCGGCGGTTCGCGTCACGGGTATCCCAGCTGAATTGAATGCGGCCCCTGTTTCCTGACCGCATTCCCCAACGCGCCTCATGGCTTCATAACGACACGGCCAAGCGGTTTCGCCGTCTCGGCGAATTCGTGGGCGGAGGCAGCGTTGGCCAGGGGGAATATACGATCGATGACAACCCTGATGCGCCCTGCAGCTACGGCCTGCAACATGTCGTCCACGCTTGCCCGAACTCCGGGTCTTTCAAAAAGGGGGCCCATGAATACCCCCATAAGCGTCTGATTAGACTGCATTGGCGGCCGCAGGTCGACAGTCAGGCTGCCGCCGCCCGCATTACCGACGAAGACCAGACGTCCTTCCGGAGCGAGTGCAGAAAGCGAAGCAGGTAACGTCGTCCCCACAGGATCGATGACGAGGTCCACGCCGGCGCCGTGGGTGAACTGTCGGACACTGTCCACGACGTCATTCGCTGCACGATCCACGACATAGTCGGCGCCAAGTTCAAGCAACCGACTTCTTCGCTGCGTTCCGCTTGCCACAGCGATAACCGTCGCGCCCGCCTGCGAGGCAAGCTGAACGGCTGCGAGACCCACGCCGCCAGTCTGCCGCCTGAATAAGGACGGTTTCTCCCTGCCGGAGCATGCCTCGTGTGAAAAGGCAATGATGCGCGGTGCCAAAGGAGATCGGTAACACCGCCGCGTCTACCGCATCCACCCCATCTGGTATCCGCCATGTTCGTTCCGCGGGCACGGCCCAACGTTCCGCATGTGACCCCTGTATGTTAAAAGCCGTGACTCTGTCCCCCACCGCGCGGCTACGGACGTTCGCTCCGACGGCAACCACCCTGCCCGCGGCGGCGCTGAACGGCGGTTGATGAGGTCTCCCCCTTCAATCGAGATAGCCTCGACAGCAATCAGGACATCGTCAGGCCCGGCGACTGGCTCGGGGATATCGATATATTTCAGGACGCCGGGAGCGCCTTCCGCGTCATAAACCGCTGCTTTCACAAGTTTTCCTCCGTCTCTCTGACCGATCGGCAGTCACAACCGCCGCTCGCCGTCGCCTGGCCACCTGGCGCCGTAACGCTTAGGGCAGCCGGGCAACCACCTTAATCTCAAACTGGAATCCGTAAAGCCAGGTCACGCCGACCCCGGTCAAAGTGGGGTAAGGCGCTTCCCCCCAATATTCTGGCAGGACACTCCAGATAGCGTCGAGGTTCGACTCGGGATCGACGACAAAGAGGGTGACGTCAACCACGTCACCGAATGTGCAGCCCGCAGCCGCGAGAACAGCATTCAGATTATCGAATGCCAGCCCGATCTGCGCTTTTAGATCCGGTTCAGGCGAACCATCCTCGCGGCTACCCACCTGCCCCGAAACGAACAGGAAACCGTTAGATTTGATGGCCGGTGAATAGCGATTGCGCTCATAGAGCGCCTGCCGACCGAAGGGAAAAACTGCTTCGCGTGCTGTCATGTTTATACCTTTGCAAGGGGGCGAAATCTGCCCGGTGAACATAAAGACACTTTACAGGTGCTGGATCGGCGGGATAAACAAGCGACTTTGTTCATCATTGTTTGTAAAATCCAAACAATCGGTGAAAAGAGAGGATAAGGAATGGATCGTTTCGATGCGATGCGCGCCTTTGCACGCGTGGTGGAGGCCGGTAGCTTCACAAAAGCTGCCCAAACGCTGCATATGAGCAAAACCACGGTGACGCAGCTCATCCAGCAGACTGGAAGCGCGTCTGCGCGTCAAATTGCTCCATCGCACCACCCGCAAGCTCGGCGTCACTCCCGATGGCGCGGTCTACTACGAACGCGTCATCCGCCTGCTCGCGGACATGGAAGATGCTGAAAACAGCCTGTCCAGTGCGGCGATTACGCCCAGGGGACGGCTGCGGGTGGATGTGCCCAGTCCGCTGGCCCGCCTCGTCCTGGTGCCGGCGCTACCGGCTTTCCATGCGTGCTACCCTGATATCCAGTTCGACATGGGCGTGAGCGACCGAGTGGTGGACCTGATCGGCGACAACGTGGATTGCGTCCTGCGCGGGGGCGAAATCAACGACCAGTCCCTGATCGCCCGCCACGTTGGTGATTTGCAAATCGGCGTGTACGTCGCGCCGAGTTATGTGGCACGCCTTGGCGCCCCCGCGCGCCCGCAAGAGCTGGAAAACACCGACCATCGCATAGTGGGATTTTTGTCCTCAAGCACCGGTAAGATTGATCCTCTGGTCCTGCACTGTGAGGGGGAACATATTGAAATCAAGAGCAGCTACGTACTTGCCGTGGATGATGGCAATGCTTACCTTGCCGCCGGACTCGCTGGATTGGGCGTGATTGCGCTGCCAACCTATATGGCGGCGGCGCATCAGACTCGTGGATCCTTGATTCCGTTATTTGAACAATGGCGTATTAATCCCATGCCCCTGTACCTGGCATTTCCGCCGAACCGCCACGTCAACGCCAAACTGCGAGTTTTTATTGATTGGATCATTGAATTGATGCAGCAGCATGCCCCTCATTCCAACAATAAGTAACGCCATCCCAGCCATTCTCTCATCAGCGTCGATTCACGATCGAGTGGTGAACGACCATCTGTGGCCATTTTTTCATTGGATTTACGCGGGATGACAACTTTTATCCCTCTTCTTTTCAGTTCGTTACGTAACGCATGTCCGGAGTAGGCTTTATCAGCCAGTACTGCATGACCACGGCGCTTGATACTTCCGTTCTGGCGCTGAACACCGATACCGTCCAGAAGACGTTGTGCAAACTGGCTTTCGTGAGCCTGACCGGGACTCAGTACGATGTTTAACGGCAGACCACTTCCGTCTGTCGCCAGATGAATTTTGGTGCCAAAACCACCGCGAGAGCGACCCAGCCCATTATCTCCGGTGATATCGGGTTGTTTTTTTGCGCACCGGCAGCACATTTCAGCGCCCGGATATTGCTGCCATCCAGTGCAGTGGCCGACCAGTCCACGAGGCCATGTGCATCCAGAGCTGAAAGTAACTTGTTGAAAATAATGTTAATCACACCCGATTTTGACCATCGGTTAAAGCGGTTATAAACGGTCTTCCATGGGCCGTACCGTTCAGGTAAATCACGCCATGGTGCACCTGAACACAGCACCCAGAACATGCCGTTGATGATCATACGATGCTCCGCCCACGGACGCCCGGCCTGTGGAGAGGCAGACGCTGGCAGAAAGGGTTGGATGATAGTCCATGCTTCATCGGGAATGTCGTAGCGAGCCATAGTTTAATATGTTGTGGAAACAGACAGTTACTATAGCTCAGGTGATTACGGGACACAGCCTAAAACAGTTCTTTATTACCCCACACTCAGGTCTGGCGTGAGGAATAGCAATACCTTCATCAAAGACATAATAGGCACCATACTCCTTTGTATTATTAATTACTGCTTTAGGATAATCGCTAGTGACAAATCCACCTACAATTAATGGCTGCGCCACTATTTCGATTATCTCATCCCATGAATCGACATTAATACCGATCTGAACACACTGGTTCTCAGAGAGAAAATCTTTAATACCCATACCACCTCATATATTTTTGCGAATAGTGTTCCTTAACTCATCAATTTTAACAAAAACATCATCAACACAATTTCTGTAACGCTTACTGGCGGCGTAAGCTTTGACAGCCTGGTTATATTTCACCATAAGAATTTTTTGCGTCGAGTTATCCGTCGGATTTTCCGCCAAAGCGGCTTCTAACTGTGATAGTTCCTGCATAATTCCCTCAGCCTCGGTGTCATGATTATCCCCCTGCGGCTCTGCGGAATTAAATAATTTTTTTAATGATGAAAACATATCGCCTCCTGATTATTTATTACGTTTTTGCCTGGGGAGAACAGCTATACCCGTGATCATTGAAACTGCTTGATTTCATGCAGTCAGGGGATCATGCTTAATTCATGAACATCAGACTCTCACCCGAACAGATTGCAGCCCTTGAGGCTCAGCACCGCCTAAGCCGTGACCGCCGTGTCTGCGACAGAATTCGCTGCGTACTCCTCTCTGCTCAGGGCTGGTCAACGACCATGATTGCGCAGTCCCAGCTTATCCATGAGACCACCGTCCTGCGCCATATCGCGGATTATCTTGATGAGGGTAAGCTGACCTCTGAAAACGGTGGTTCTCAGGAGCATCTCAGTTCTGCGCACTCAGCAGAGTTAATCTGTTTGCTGACCGATGACGTACATGTGAGTACAGCCAGTATTGTTGCCCTCGTCAGCGAGCGTTTCGGTGTGTCTTACTCCATTCCGGGGATGAACAAGTGGCTTCACCGCAATGGTTTTTCATGGAAAAAGCCGACGGGCGTCCCGCATAAGTTCAGCGAAGAAAAACAGCAGCAGTTCATGGCTGAATATGAGGCTCTGAAGCTGACGGCGGGTGACAGCGAACCCATCCTGTTTATGGATGCGGTGCATCCCACGCAGTCAACGAAACTGAGTGGTGGCTGGATACGCCGGGGTGAGCGCAAAGCGGTTAAAACCACCGGCAGCCGTACCCGGATGAATATCATCGGGGCACTCAGCCTGAACGACATCGCCCGGACAGTGACCTGCGATTATGCGCAGATTAATGCCAGAACCATTTGTGAGTTTTTCATCGCTATCCGGCAGACTTACCCGGTCAGGCAGAAAGTGCATCTTATACTGGATGGTGCACCGTATCACCGTGCCTCACTGGTGCAGGACTGGGCGGTGGTGATGAATATTGAACTGCACTACCTGCCTCCTTACAGCCCGAATCTGAATCCGATTGAGCGGTTGTGGAAGGTCATGAATGAGCATGCCCGGAACAACCGGTATTTTGCCACGGCGAAGGCCTTCCGGGCGGCAATAAACGGATTTTTCAGCGATACCCTGCCAGTGATAGCCGGGCAACTGACCTGTCGGATTAACGATAATTTCCAGACACTCAGACCAGCATCTTCGGTATGATTGGGTAAATGAAATTGTATTCACGCTCAGGCGCTGTTTAATTTGTCCTTTCACCAAAACCAGAGGACTGATCAATGATAGAAACCGAAGCCTTTCTGTGGAAAAAACAAGTATCTCCACTCCTGCTTGTTCGCCACGAAAAAGTCTTACAGGAACCTGGCGATGATCAGGTGCTGATTGAGAATCGGGCTATTGGCATCAATCCTGTAGACTGGAAGTAAGTATCCTCCGGCAGAGCCGGAGGCTTTAGGGGGAGCGCCTCAAAGGCGCCGACAAACCATGAGCCGCCCAAGGCGGCTGCTATACGTTCAGTTTCATTTGATCGTATCGTTCGTCTCTCTCTCCTGGTTGCGTATGTATGCCCTGACCGTGGCTTCATCCAAACCAACGGTTGAAACGAAATATCCTCGTGCCCAGAAAACTTCTCCGGTGAAGTTTTTACCTCTGCCGAAGTGTCGTGCTATCGCTATCGCGCTTTTTCCCTTCAGATAGCCGACGACTGTCGATACCGAGTACTTTGGCGGTATGCTGATGCACATGTGGACATGATCACGCATCAGATGCCCCTCCAAAATCTGACAGCCCTTCTGGCTCGCAAGCTCGTGGAATATTTTTCCCAACTCATGCCGCAGCGCACCATATAACCGCTGTTTCCGGCGTTTAGGGATATAAACCACGTGATATTTACAGTCCCATTTCGTATGGCTTAAGCTCTGATAGTCTCTCATCACGAATCCTCATCTCTTGGCGGAGATTTCAGATTCGCGCGACTGACTTAAAGGTCAAACCTTTCGGAGTCCCCCGGCAATGCCGGGGGTTTACCGGATTTAATTACTGAATGGTCTATCAGATATCTGGCAAATTGACCAAATCCCAGGTGTAGATGGTATGGGTGTCATAGCCGCCACAGGCCGAAACGCCACGCATCTGCGCCTTGGTTCTCGGGTAATGTACCATACCGATCTTCGATTCGACGGCAGTTTTTCCCGCCATACAATAGTCAACGCTCATGCAGTTATTTCTGTTCCCGAGCATATCAGTGATATCAGCGCGGCAGCGTTACCCTGCCCGGGTCTGACGGCCTGGCAGGCAGTGCAAAAAGTCCCTCATCTCTCTGGTGAGAACGTGCTTGTCAGCGGTGCCGGTGGTAGTGCTGGCAGCCTGTTAACACAGATGCTTATTCAGGCAGGCGCTAATGTTTATGTCACCGCCAGCGGCAGGCATCATCAAAAATTGCTCAACCATGGGGTCATCCAGTGCTTTGACTATGGCCATAGGTCATGGACAGATGAGTTGAATCGCGCACTGGGCGAAAAACCGCTGTACGCTGCTTTCGATACCGTCAATCAGCAAAATGCACTATCTCTGGCGGGATTACTGGGTTATTACGGCCATCTTGTATGTATTCAGGACAGATTGGAAAAAGCGCCATTACCACCGTTCACGACCAGTATCTCGCTTCATGAAATTGCTCTGGCAGCCATTCATGCATACGGTAGCAATGTACAGTGGAGTCGGTTACGTCAAGCCGGCGAAAACATGCTGCAACAGATCGGTCGCTGCGAGTTGATTATGCCGTTTATTCAAACCGTTGCGTTTGATGACATTCCACAGACGCTTGAAACGTTAAAAGAGAATAACAATGGCATAAAATATGTTGCGGTAGTGTAGCGGGTTGAGGTGGATTTGGTTTTATTGAATAAAGAAATCCAAAAATCTGCTTTGCTAAAAGGCGGCCATGCACCAAATCCTTAATCAGTTACAGAGTGAATGATTAATATAAGGGAATGAACTTAACAAACTGCAACTTGAAGTATCATGTGTATAAGTTGTTTACGCACTACCATCCTGCAACTTGAAGTTAATTGGGTATAGCTATTGATAGGTTAAAAAAAGACGAAAAAATGTGATGTACATCACTTATAAAACAGGAATCTTTGCAGAGAAAATCCACAACACAATGTTTTAATTGAATTTTGTTTTATCTTTCTTTTTTTCAGGAAATGGCTATGTTTTCCAAAAAATGGCGTGCTGATTTTGTGATAAGTTTCACATTAAATGAGAATATAAGGAGAGAAAACGCTAAAAATATCGGTATCTGTACGCTGACAAGGATAGTGAGGTACCGCTGTCGGGGGAATGGAATTGCTTTATCACCGCGGATATAGCGGGATGACGCAGAGTGAGCGATGGGTTTCTGTAACGGCCAGGAGTACGAAAAATCTTTCGTTACGTACCACAACTCGAATGGATACTGTCTCTCAGTGGAGACCGGATTATCAAATACAAAGTTCGCCGGCAGTAAGCAGGATATATTCAAGGGTTCAGTAGTTTGAGCAGCCGATACGCTCAGATTATCCATATTGACGGAGCCATCCGCCAGGAAACGATAAGCCACGGAGCGGCTTATCACAGCGGCATGAGATAATCGGGTATTTGCAGTTCAGGCTGAAGTTTACTACTGAAACGTTTTAACCAGCGTTCGTCCGCCTGCTGCAAATGCGAGCAAAGCGCCTCGGCAGCCGCCTGCGGCTGATGGTTCAATAACAGATCGTAAATGCACAGATGCTCTTTCAGCGCATCTTCAATCAAAGAAACAGGAATATGCAGCACCGGATCGAAGAGATAGCGGGTAGGCACAAACAAATTTCTCGTGCGCGCCAGCACCTGTAAAATCTCGACGTTCGGGCACCAGGATAGCAGCGTAACATGCAAGTCGTTTTCGACGACATCGGTATCAAAGCCTTCACGCGGAAACCCGTCCAGCGATTGCACGACCCGCTCTCTGGCCTGGCGCAAATAGCTTTCCGGCACCCTCGGCGCGGCCTGGAGCAAAGCCTGCGGCTCCAGCAGCCAGCGAATTTCATAGAGGTGGTGCGTTTTTTCCGGCGTCACCTGCGGCGCTATCCAGCGACCCGACGCCTCTTTACTCACCAGCCCCACGCTGTGCATGCGGGCGAGCACGTCGCGTACAACGGTGCGGCTGACGTGAAAATGCTCCGCCACCCTTTCTTCGATAATGCGCACAGAGTTGAAAATCACGCTGGTACAAATGGTTTGCTCCAGCTGGTTATACATACCTTCCCAACGCGCCACCGCCGGGATTTTGATCTCATCCAGCGTCGCATGCTGCGGGACGCTTTGCGCGTTGCGTTTACCGGCAACCTCGTAACCGCGCCCCTGAACTTCCAGAATCAGCTGCTGCTCGCAAAGCTTACGCAGCGCGTAGCGCGCCGGGGAGCGGCTGATGCCGAACGCTTTCGACACATGCGCTTCCAGCAGTTTTTCACCGGGCGAGAGACGACCATCATCGATCATTGTTTTCAGCAATTGAAAGGCGCGATCTTGCAAAGAGTGTCTGTCCGTCGATCCTGACATAGTTAATATTTTCAAGCCCTGTTAGACGGTTATCGGGAAAAGCGCCGGGTGCTTCGCTGTTCATTATTGTAACGGCGACAGGGACTGTCCAGTGATTCCCGTTGCGCACGGGCCATTCCTCTGCTTCTGATTGTGATCGCTTTCACGTTACATGACCAAATAGTGACCAATTTATCATTTCGTTAACTTTTTTTTGACACCTTAAATACTTTCCCATTAACTAAATGCACATTGAATGCAAAGTACGTTTTACGATAATCCACGACCTTGAGGATGAGAGAACGATGAAACTAGTGCGCTGGGGAGAAGCAGGTAAAGAGAAACCGGGGATTGTTGACCCGCATCAGCAGATACGTGATGCCAGCCAGCTGGTGGACGACTGGAGCGCGGAAACCCTTACTGCGGAAAATTTACAGCGCCTGCAGGCGACTGCCCTCGATTTACTGCCGGTGGTGCCCGCAACAACGCGTCTTGGCCCCTGCGTCGCCCGGCCGGGCAAGATCGTTTGCGTCGGACTGAACTATCGTGACCATGCCGCAGAAGCCGGGATGGCCCTACCCGCGGAACCCATTCTGTTTTTGAAAGTCACCAGCGCCATCACCGGGCCGAACGATCCCATTGTCATCCCGCCGCTGGCCAGCAAAGTCGACTGGGAAGTGGAGCTGGGGGTGGTGATTGGGCAGCATGGCCGCAATCTGACGCAACGCGAAGCGTTACAGCACGTCGCCGGGTATTGCGTGTTCAATGATGTTTCCGAACGAGCCTGGCAGATAGAGCGCGGCGGGCAGTGGGACAAAGGAAAAAATGCCGATACCTTTGCGCCGCTGGGCCCGTATCTGGTCACCGGTGATGAAATTGACGACGTACAAAATCTGGATCTATGGCTGGAGGTCGACGGCGTGCGTCGTCAGGACAGCAACACGCGGGAAATGGTGTTTGGCGTCGCCGAGCTGGTCGCCTACATCAGCCAGTTTATGAGCCTGCACCCTGGCGACATCATCGCCACCGGCACGCCTGCCGGGGTCGGCATGGGGTTTAAGCCGCCGGTTTATCTCAAGCCGGGCCAGCAGATCCGCCTCGGTATTAGCGGGCTGGGCGAACAGCGGAACCTTCTTGTCGCCGCCGGCGGGACAGCGCGATGAAACCCGTCATCACCAGTCTCGACGACTTGCAAAAGCTGGCGCGTCGGCGCGTGCCGAAGCTGTTTTACGACTATGTCGATAGCGGTTCATGGAGCGAATCCACCTACCGCGAAAATAACGACGATTTAACCCGTCTGCATTTTCGCCAGCGGGTGGGCTGCAACGTGGAAAATATCACCACCCAAACCGCCATTCTCGGCGAGGCTGCTTCGCTGCCGCTGGTCCTGGCGCCGACCGGGCTTGCCGGTATGGTACATCCCGATGGCGAGATCCTGGCCGCGCACGCCGCCGCTGCCGCCGGCGTGCCCTTCACCCTCTCCACCGTCAGTATTTGCAGCATCGAAGATGTCGCGAGTCAGCTGGCCCGGCCGTTCTGGTTCCAGCTGTACATGATGAAAGATCGGGCCTTTATCGCCGATCTGATCGAGCGCGCCAAAGCCGCAGGCTGTTCCGCGGTGGTGTTAACCCTGGATTTACCGATCCAGGGACAGCGCCACAAAGATATCCGCAACGGGCTGTCGGTGCCGCCGAAGCTGGGGCTGGCCGGGATGTTGGGAATGCTCGCCCATCCCCGCTGGTGCGCGGCGATGCTGAAAACGCCGCGCCGGACATTCGGCAACATCGTCGGCCACGCCCGGGGAGTCACCGATACGCTGGGTTTTGCCGACTGGGTGAGCCGCCAGTTCGATCGCAGCTTCTGCTGGGAGGATATCGACTGGGTGAAACAGCGCTGGGGCGGCAAGCTGGTAGTAAAAGGCGTGATGGACGGCGAAGACGCCCGCCGGGCGTTTCAGGCTGGCGCCGACGCTATCGTGGTTTCTAACCACGGCGGACGCCAGCTTGACGGCGCGCCGTCCACCATCAGCGTGCTGGCGGCGATTGCCGATAGCGTCGCCGGGCAGGGAGAAATCATCATGGATAGCGGCATTCGCAGCGGCCAGGACATCGCGCGCGCGCTGGCGATGGGCGCCGACAGCGTGATGATTGGCCGCGCCTTTCTCTACGGCCTCGGTGCACTGGGCGGTAACGGGGTCACGCTGTGCCTCGACATATTACGCAAAGAATTAGAATCGACGATGGCGCTGTGCGGCGCCACCAGCCTCGGCCAGCTCAGCCCCGACACGATCGTCGATTATCCCTGGCCCTTAACGTCGGGCCATTCGTCACCCTACCCTGTTCGCCTCAGCCCGGCGCTGCGGCACTCTGAACCCTGAAGCTGAATATTAAAAGGAGCGTTATCTATGTTTGGTGATTATAAAATGCACGCCAACAGCGGCGTTAACCCGCCGTACTCCCCGGCCTACCCGGTTGAGTGGGAGTGCCCGCTGCGCACCCTGGAGGTGGTGACGAGAGTGGAAGTTGGCAAAATAGAAGCCCTGCTGCGGGATACGCCCTTCGAACGGGTCAACGATCGGGTCGCGTTTCGTTTTATGCTCTCGCCGGGCCATACGCTAGCCGTCCACAGCGGCGAGATGTTTGATTTGATGGTGACCGTGCCGGTGCGCTATCAGTCGCTGTTTACTCAGACGCATATCTTTATGTATTGCAGCGATCCGATGGGCATTTGCGCCGGGCGCGAGCTGTTTGGCTACACCAAAAAAGATACTCATTACGCTTTTAATGAAACGGCGGACGGCAAAATCGAAGGCTGGGTGCGGCGGCGCAATGTCCCGCTGGCGGACTTCAGCTTTACCCCCGATCCTTCGGCGCCGCTGGTCATGCTGACCGATGAAGCCGAGCAGCCGGGCGGGGAAATCCACGTTCGCCGCCTGCCGGATCCGGAAAAACTGGCGACCGCTTATGCCGATGTGGTGTACCGCCGCACGCCGTTACAGTACTCCACCCCGGTACGTGGTCGCATCGACTGGAAGCTGTATGCCAGCGAGTTCGATCCCATTGCCGCGCTGGATCCGGAAGTCCTCAGCGCGCACTTTATGACCTCGGACGTCTACGGCGGCGGTTTTGCCGTTGAAGACCGCCGGTTGCTGGCCCGCCTGCAACCCTGAAACCGGAGACTGCGATCGTGAAGAATCCTGTAGCCATTATTACCGGCGCTGGCGGAGGGATCGGGTGCGCCGTCGCCGTCAAACTGGCCCGCAGCGGATGGCGGCTGGTACTGGCGGACCGAACCCTGCCGGCGCTGGAAAATTGCCGCCGACAATGCGCGGCGCTGGGCGCGACGCCGCAATGCGTCGCGGGAGATATGCGCAACGAACAGGATGTCGCCGCGCTGGTTGACGCCGCGCTATCGGCATTCGGCGGCTGTCAGGGTTTTGTCAGCAGCGCGGGTGTCGCCGGTTCGGTTGAGGCCATTGAGGATTACCCGTCGGAGATCTTCCGTCAGGTGCTGGAGATCAATACCCTCGGCACCTTCTATTGCCTCAAATACGCCCTGCCGCTGCTGAGGTGCGCCGGCGGCAGCTTTGTCGCCATCGCTTCCACTTCCGCGATCCGCGGCCGGGCCAATATGTCCGGCTATGTCGCCAGCAAACATGCGGTACTCGGTCTGGTCAGGAGCAGCGCTCTGGAGTGCATCGGCAGTCATGTTCGGGTGAACGCCGTCCTTCCCGGGCCGACGCAGACGCCAATGATTGATGACATTAATCACATGGCGGCACAGCGCTCACAGGGAGAGCGCATTGCGCGCGCAGTGGCCGCCCCCTACGGAAAGCCGGAAGACGTAGCCAATACGGTGGCTTTCTTACTGTCAAACGAATCCAGCCATATCAACGGCGCTGCGTTGGTGACGGACGCAGGCAGCACCGTGGCCTGATATCCCACAACCACAAGGGACATACCATGAACTCAAAAGCCATCACGGCGCAGCTTGCGCCGCGGATCACTGCGCAACATAAGCGGGCGCTTGTCGCCGCCTGTATCGGCAATTTTATTGAGTATTTTGACTTTGTGATTTACGGCTATTTCGCTTCGGTTATCGCCCGGCTGTTCTTTCCGGCCGAGAGCCAGGCGGCCAGCCTGCTGTTAACGTTCGCCGTATTCGCTATCAGCTACGCTTCGCGGCCGCTCGGCGGCATTATCTTTGGTCATCTGGGGGATCGCTACGGGCGCAAAACGCCGCTGGCGGTGGCGATTATGCTGATCGCCGCCTCAACAACGCTGATCGGTTTGATGCCGACTTATGAATCGATTGGCATCGCGGCGCCCATCATCCTGACCCTGGCGCGGCTGGTGCAGGGGATTTCCGTCGGCGGCGAATACGGCGGCGCGACATCGTTTATCTCTGAATACGCCCCGGCCAACCGACGCGGCCTTTATACCGGCTGGCAAACCTTTACCATCGGCCTGGCGCTACTGGTCGGCGGCGGCGTGGCCTCGCTGCTAACCGCCCTGCTGTCGCCGGAGGCGTTGCATAGCTGGGGCTGGCGACTGCCTTTTCTTGCCGGGCTTCCGCTGGGGTTCGTCGGGCTTTATTTGCGCCTGAAGCTGGAAGAGACGCCGCACTTCGCCAACGTGAAGAAAACCGCCAAGGCGGTACATGCTCCTCTGCTGGCGGGACTGCGCCAGGAATGGCGCGCGGTATTGATCGGCATGGGCCTGATCGCCGCGCCTTCCGCCTGCATCTACATCTACTATATTTACTCGCCGACCTACCTTTCGGTGGTTCGCGGGTTCCCTCTGGCGGAGGCGCAGCGCGCCAATTTATACAGTCTGATATTTTATTGCTGCCTGCTGCCCGGTTTCGCCTGGCTGAGCGACATCGTCGGCCGCCGCCCGCTGATGATCGTCAGCACCCTGGCGATAGCCCTGATCACCTACCCGGCGTTTCACCTGCTTGATGTGAACCATTTCAACCAAACCGTGCTGGGCCTGTGCCTGATGAGTCTGGCTTTCGCACCCCATTCGGCGGCGGCGCTATGCGCGATGGCGGAGATTATGCCAACCCGACTGCGCTATACCTGCCTGTCGGTCAGCCTGAATATTCCGGTTACGCTGCTGGGCGGCACCGCGCCGTTTATCGCCACCTGGCTGGTAAGCAGCACCGGCGACCTGCAATCTCCCGCGTGGTTTGTTATCGCGGCAGCCGTTGCCAGCCTGGCGGCGGCACTGGCCTACCGCGAAACGTTACATAGCGGATTACGCCACAATTAATATTTTTACCGGTGGATACCTTGCCGCCGGCCGGCAAAATCATCGGGCACACCGCGTCGAGTCTGTCCACAAAGTGGCTACTTAACTCTGTGGATAACCTGGAGTCAGATTGCTGCAAAGGCCGTGAGACCGACCGCAGCGGCGAATGGGCAAATTTTAACCAGTAGCGACTTGCCGCGCCTCATAACTCTTTGATGCGCTTCACGGTAAGCAGGTTCGTTCCTTCTCTGCCTGGCGGCTGCATAAAAAAAGCCTGTTCCGGAAACGGAGCAGGCTTTTTACTTCCTTAATTCTTACGCGTTCAGCTACGCTAGCCGCCGAACGTGGACTGAATCGCGGAATAGCCGATATTTACCGGCATGCCGGAACGGCGCAGCATGGCCTCGCTGGCCCGGTTCGCCTCAACGCCCTCTCCCTGAACAAACGCCTGGATCCCCGCGGTCACAGGCAGCGGCACTTTTCTGTCCGATTCGTATTCCGCGCGGTTGCGCGAGAGCGGCTCGTGAACTTCAAGCCAGCGGCTGCCGTCCGGCTCGAGGGTATATTTCACCGGCCGATCGATAATCTGCACCCGCGTCCCCACCGGAACGTTATCGAAGAGATACTTGATATCATCGTTACGCAGACGGATGCATCCCTGGCTTACGCGCAGCCCGATACCGAAGTTGGCATTAGTACCATGAATGGCGTACAGCCTGCCGATATAGATGGCATACAGCCCCATCGGGTTTTCCGGGCCGGCAGGCACGAATGCGGGCAGGCTTTCGCCTCTTTTGGCATATTCGCGGCGGGTGTTCGCCGTCGGCGTCCAGGTCGGCGCTTCCTGCTTGCGTTGCACCGCGGTCACCCAGTTGCGCGGCGTTTCGCGGCCCGCCTCGCCGATGCCGATCGGCAGAACCTCAACCGTCGTCCCCTCCGGCGGGTAGTAGTAAAGGCGCATTTCCGCGACGTTAACCACAATCCCCTCACGTACCGTATCGGGCAGAATAAGCTGCTGCGGTACGGTCAGCGTCGAACCCGACTTCGGTAAATAGACATCAACCCCCGGATTGGCTTCGAGCATATTGCTCAGTCCCTGCCCGTACTGCGCGGCAAACGCCTCCAGCGGAAGCGTATTACCGTCCGGGACGGTGATGGTTTGCGGGCTACCCACAAGGCGGCTTCCTTCCGGCGGCAACGGGTAGCTAACGGCCAGAACGCTCTGGCTTGACAGGATAAATAACAGAGAGCAAAGCAGTTTCACACGCCGCACCATTTCCCTTCCTCAGTCGCGACAATCGTGAATGAATTATAGCTTTATTATCGAAATGTTATATACCAACGCACGGCGGCGGAGCCCCTTCCCTTGTCCACTGCCGGTATTCCGCTAGATCTGGTAATCAATCGCCGCCTCTTCCGGCTCCATCGCCTGGCGTTTAATCTCATCCAGCGACAGCCCGGCGTTGCACAGCTCGATAAAGCGCCAGACGTAGTTACGCTGCAGCTGTCCGCGCTTTAGGCCTAGCCTGACGGTATTGGCATCGAACAGGTGTCGGGTTTCAAGACGCGTGAAGGTGTCGGACTCTCTGGCATCGCCCGACTGTTCGGCAACCAGCCCAACCCCGAGGCCAAGTTCAACGTAGGTTTTAATGACGTCGGAATCCTGGGCGCTAAGCACGATATCCGGCATCAGCCCTTTGCGATTGAAGGCCTCATCGATACGCGAGCGCCCGGTGATGCCCTGACGATAGGTAATCAGCGGCCAGCGGGAAATAGCTTCCAGAGTGAGCGGCGTCACCTGCACCAGCGGATGATCTTTTGGTACCAGCAGGCTGTGGTGCCAGCGGAACCAGGGGAAAGCCACCAGCGTCGGATCGTTGCTCAGCCGCTCGCTGGCGATGCCGATATCGGCCCCTCCGTTGTGCAGCAGCGCTTCGATCTCCTGCGGCGTCCCCTGCACCAGCTCCAGGCGAACGTCGGCAAAAAGCTCGCGAAACGCTTTAATTACCGGCGGCAGGCTATAGCGTGCCTGGGTATGCGTCGTGGCGATGGTCAAGACGCCCGAGGCGTCGTTGGTAAACAGATCCGCAAGACGGCGGACGTTGCTGGCTTCATTAAGAATGCGTTCAGCAATCGAGAGCAGCGCTTTACCCGGTTCCGTCATCCCCAGCAGACGTTTGCCGCGTCGGATAAAGATTTCAATCCCCAGCTCTTCTTCGAGTTCACGAATATGGCGGCTGACGCCCGATTGCGATGTGTAGAGCATATTGGCGACTTCCGTCAGGTTGTAGTCCTGACGGGCCGCTTCACGAATTATTTTTAGCTGCTGGAAATTCACCCTTGCCTCCGGGCTATCAGACATAACATATGCTCTATTGTTAAAGTCTGTTGTCCCTGCTAACAAATAATAAAAACCAGCAACTTATTCCATTCGGGAATATACGTTAACTCACCAACAGCAGTTCACGGTTCTCCAGCGAAGGGCGGCTCACCAGCGACAGTAAGATCTCCTTCACCGCCTGCGCCTGCGGCGACAGGCTTCCCTTGGCGGACATATTCAACGATAGCGACAGGCTCATTGACGGCGTGCTGATGCGCGCCATCCAGCCGTTGGCGGCGCTGCACAGCGAGCGAGCGGCGGATTCCGGCAGCACGGTGGCCCCCATTCCGCTGGCTATCGCCGCGGTTAAGGTGGTAATAGACTCGATCTCGCCGATGATTTTTGCCGACAGCCGCCGCAGGGTGAAGGCCTCGGTCACCCTCGCTCGCACCGCGCTATAATCGCGGGGCAGGAACAGATTCATCTCGGCAACCGCCGTCAGATCGACGCTTTGCCCCGGACAATCCCGGGTTCCGACCAGGTACAGATCCTCTTTCAGCAGCGGCTGGCTGACGATACCGGCAACCGGCGAGCGCTCGTACAGCACCGCCATATCCAGCTGACCGCTGAGCAGCTTATCGTTAAGGATCGTCCCGCTGCTCTCCTGCAGGTAGACCATCACTTCGGGAAGCTCGTTACGTACCGTCTGCAGAAGCGGCATCGTAATGGCGGATGCCGCCGTTCCCGGCGCGAGGCCGATAGAGACCTGGCCGCTAAGAATATGACCCACGTTATTGACCGCCAGCCTGCGCCTGCTCGCACTGGCGCAGAATGGTCCGGGCATGGGTATAGAGGATTTTCCCCGCTTCCGTCGGCGTCACGCCTCGTTTAGTACGAATCAGCAGCTGCTGGTCCAGTTCGCCTTCCAGGGTCGCAACCTGCTGGCTCAGCGCGGGCTGCGCGATATGCAGGACTTCGGCTGCCTGAGTCAGGCTGCCGATATCGACGATTTTCACAAAATATTTCAGTCGTCTTAAGTTCATTTTGCCTCCGGTAAGGAACGCCAGTACCCACGCTGGCAATTGAGATACGGAGGTTTTGCAATTTACTTGCCACTTTTATTATCGCCGGCGTAAAAGCCGCAGAACGCGGCGTAATAAGCGATTCCGATTGTTGCAGGGAATTTTTTTGCCCGGTAAGCGGATTACGATATGCCCCATTAGGGGTACATTTGCACCATCGCGGTGCGCAGCGGCACAAAACTGCGCGAACGTTCTCCGACTGCTGAAATTGTCAGCAGTCAAACTCATTCCGATGATTCAGCCTTTGACAAGGTGGAGCGGCGCCGTTAATATGCGCCCCGTTCACACGATTCCTCTGTAGTTCAGTCGGTAGAACGGCGGACTGTTAATCCGTATGTCACTGGTTCGAGTCCAGTCAGAGGAGCCATATTTAGAGAAGCCCGCTTAAGGAAACTTAAGCGGGCTTTTTGTTTTTCATGACGCTCTGTAAATCCTTATGTGATTCTGATTCAACAGGTTAGTGTGAAAAGTCTTCCCGATGCATTTTCAGTTTTCCCTCTGCATTGGAAGAATTTGGTGGTCAAATCTGGGGTCAAGTTGGTTTGAAGTGGTCAACTAGGCTGTGTCCCGTAATCACCTGAGCTATAGTAACTGTCTGTTTCCACAACATATTAAACTATGGCTCGCTACGACATTCCCGATGAAGCATGGACTATCATCCAACCCTTTCTGCCAGCAGCGTCTGCCTCTCCACAGGCCGGGCGTCCGTGGGCGGAGCATCGTATGATCATCAACGGCATGTTCTGGGTGCTGTGTTCAGGTGCACCATGGCGTGATTTACCTGAACGGTACGGCCCATGGAAGACCGTTTATAACCGCTTTAACCGATGGTCAAAATCGGGTGTGATTAACATTATTTTCAACAAGTTACTTTCAGACTCTGGATGCACATGGCCTCGTGGACTGGTCGGCCACTGCACTGGATGGCAGCAATATCCGGGCGCTGAAATGTGCTGCCGGTGCGCAAAAAAACAACCCGATATCACCGGAGATAATGGGCTGGGTCGCTCTCGCGGTGGTTTTGGCACCAAAATTCATCTGGCGACAGACGGAAGTGGTCTGCCGTTAAACATCGTACTGAGTCCCGGTCAGGCTCACGAAAGCCAGTTTGCACAACGTCTTCTGGACGGTATCGGTGTTCAGCGCCAGAACGGAAGTATCAAGCGCCGTGGTCATGCAGTACTGGCTGATAAAGCCTACTCCGGACATGCGTTACGTAACGAACTGAAAAGAAGAGGGATAAAAGTTGTCATCCCGCGTAAATCCAATGAAAAAATGGCCACAGATGGTCGTTCACCACTCGATCGTGAAGCCTACCGCAATCGCAATGTTGTTGAGAGGTGCTTTGGTCGCCTGAAAGAATACCGCCGCATTGCCACACGTTACGACAAAACGGCGAGGAATTATCTGGCGATGGTGAAACTGGGTTGCATCCGATTGTTTTACAAGAGGTTATGTAATTAAGGGACACAGCCTAACCAGCCGGATGGTTTTGACTGCCCCGGCTGCGCATGGCCGGACAAAGAACATAAATCAACCTTTCAGTTTTGCGAAAACGGCGCCAAGGCGGTGACGTGGGAAGCCACCCATAAACGCGTAACGCCCGAATTTCTTCGCCACAACAGCGTCACCTCGCTGCTGGAGCAAACTGATTTCGAGCTGGAAGGATACGGTCGCCTGACGCACCCGCTGCTGTATCACCGGGAGAGCGATACTTTCCAGCCCGTAGAGTGGGAACAGGCCTTTGCCCGAATCGGCGAAATTTTACGCGGGCTGCCGGCGGAACAGGTGGAGTTTTATACTTCGGGTCGCGCATCCAATGAGGCCGCTTACCTGTTTCAGCTCTTTGCCCGCGAATACGGCACCAACAATTTTCCCGACTGCTCCAATATGTGCCATGAAGCCACCAGCGTGGGATTGCCACGTTCTATTGGTATCGGTAAAGGCACCGTTTCGCTGGATGATTTTGACAAAACGGAGCTGGTCATCTCTATTGGTCACAACCCGGGAACCAACCATCCAAGAATGATGGGCACGCTCCATGAACTTGCCCGGCGCGGCGTGCCGATTATTGTGCTTAACCCGCTGCGCGAGCGCGCCCTTGAGCGTTTTGCCGATCCGCAAAGCGTTATCGAGATGGCCACCTACAGTTCAACCGACATCGCCTCGACCTATTTTCAGGTGAAAGCCGGCGGCGATGCTGCCGCGCTAAAAGGGGTAGCTAAGCATCTGCTGCAGCTTGAAAATCAGCAAGGCAACGTTCTCGACCGGGAGTTTATTGCCGCCCATACCAGCGGTTTTGCTGATTTTGCCGCCGATATCGCCGCCACGCCCTGGGCGGCGATTGAAGAGGAGTCAGGTTTAACTTGCCAGCAACTGGCAAGCGTGGCGGAAGCGTATGCGCAATCCAAAGCCACGATTATTACCTATGGGATGGGCATCACTCAGCACAACAGAGGAACCGCAAACGTCCGCCTGATCGCCGATCTGTTGCTAATGAGGGGCAACATCGGTAAGCCGGGCGCCGGTATTTGCCCGCTTCGCGGCCATTCCAACGTTCAGGGGAACCGGACGGTCGGGATCACCGAAAAACCCCCGATCGCGTTTCTCAACCGGCTTGAACAGGTTTTTGGCTTTACTCCCCCGCTCAAACACGGGCATGACGCGGTCCAGGCCACGCAGGCCATCATCGACGGGCAGGCGAAAGCGCTCATTTGCCTTGGGGGGAACTTTGTCGTCGCCATGCCGGACCACGAGCAGAGCTTTCCGGCAATGCAGAACCTGGCGCTGGGCGTCCACATTGGCACCAAACTAAACCGGACGCATCTGCTGGTCGCCGAAGAAACCTTTATTCTCCCCTGCCTGGGCCGTACCGAACTGGACATCCAGCGCAGCGGCAAACAGTCCATCACCGTGGAAGATTCCATGTCGATGGTCCACGCGTCTTCCGGGAAGCTGAAACCGGCATCGCCCCTGCTACGCTCGGAGCCGGCGATTATTGCCGGTATGGCGCAGGCCGCCTTGCCGGACACCCGGGTCGCCTGGTCAGAACTGATTGCCGATTACGATCGCATCCGCGAATGCATTGAACAAACGATCCCAGGGTTCGATAACTACAACGCGCGGATCCGCGTACCCGGCGGATTCCGCATGCCCCTTCCGCCGACGGAACGGATATGGCCAACCCCAACCGGCAAAGCGATGTTCTCCATTTTTCATGGAGTAAATGAAAACCTGGCAGGGGAAGGCGAGCATATTCTGCGGCTCATTACGTTGCGCAGCCACGATCAATACAACACCACGATTTATGCGATGGACGACAGATATCGTGGCGTTTTTGGCCGCCGCGATATTCTTTTTATGAACGAAATCGATATGGCGAGCCTCGGACTGGAGCATGGTGACCGCGTCGATATCAAAACCGCGCTGCCCGGCAGCGCGCTTTGCCTCCGCGATATTACCGTGGTGGCGTATAGCATTGCGCAAGGATCGGTTGGCGCGTATTACCCCGAAGCCAACGTTTTGGTCCCCCTGGATTACGTGGATAAAGACAGCGGCACCCCGTCCTATAAGTCGGTGCCGGTGCAGGCTGACTTTACGTTCGAAAGATATACGCCCGCTGCGGCATTGAACATAGACAGCGGCCAATACTGCTGATAATCGCTTCGGACATCGTTAGCTCCCCGGTTTACTACAGACGCCAGCCTTCAGCACGGTTACGCGCCTGCCAGAAATCGGCATAGCGACCGCCTGCGGCCAGTAATTGCTGATGGTTGCCCTGTTCGATAATCTGCTGCCGATCCAGCACCAGAATCTGGTCGGCGTTTTGGATGGTCGAGAGCTGATGGGCAATAACCAGCAGCGTACAACGATGGTGCAGAGAGTGTAATCCGGCGGCGATCGCGGACTGATTCTCTGCATCAAGAGCGCCGGTGGCCTCATCCAGCAGCAGTATCGGCGCGTTTTTCAACAATGCGCGCGCGATGGCGACGCGCTGGCGTTCACCGCCCGAAAGCAGGCCGCCGCCCTCGCCAACCTGACTTTGCCAGCCATCCGGCAGGCGTTGCAGCAGTTCGTCCAGCCGCGCCAGCCTGACCACCTGCGCAATTTCCTGCGCAGCGGCGTGCGGATTGCCAATCAATACGTTTTCCCGCAGGGTGCCGCTGAACAGATAATTGTCCTGAAAGACTGGCGCGATCAGTGACATGTGCTCGCGACTGCTTAACTGGCGCAGATCGGTGCCTCCTAGCGTAATGCTGCCGCTGTCGGGATCAAAGAAGCGCGCGATCAAACGCATAAGGGTGGTTTTACCGGCGCCAGAGAGGCCCACCAGCGCCGTGGTGGTATTGGCGGGCAGCGTAACCGACACATTTTTCAGGATCGGCCGCTCGGGTTGATAGCCAAAGGTCACGTTATGCAGCTCAATGCTGGCCTCGCCGCCGTATGGCTGCGGAGCGTCGGCCTGCGGCAACGGTTGCTCGGCCAGTACCCGTTCCACCGCATTCATTTGGGCAGAGGCCATGCGGATCCCGGATCCATAGGCGGCCACTTCGGTAAGAGGATCAATCACCCGATTAATCAGCACCAGCAGCGCCAGTAGCGTGACCAGCTGCTGCGGATCGCTATCGGCCAGCCCCAGCCAAGTGACGCTGGCCATCAACGTCAGGAAACTGAGCCTGCGCCAGCCAGGAATTCGCCAGTAACGGCGGCAGCACCAGCCACAGCCTGGCGTTTACTGGCCCGATTTTGCGCCACTAAGGCCGCATCAAAATTGGCATGTCCCTGTTCGCCGCAGCCGTGAGTACGCAACACCATTTGGTTCTGCGCAAACTCAAGCATACGTTCGCTGGCTTCCGCCGTGGCACGGTGAACGGCTTCGTCCGCGGCGCGCCCCAGCCTGCCCGCCCACCAGTAAACCAGCGCCACCAGTGGAAAAATCACCAGCGCGATCAGCGCGATACGCCAGTCGAAGAAAAAGGTCATCGCCACCACCACCAGCGGCGTCAAGGTAGCGCGCATTAACGGACTTAATTGATGGGCGGGCAGTCCGAGGATCTCCATCACCCCCTGACTGAGCAACACGCCAAGCTGGCTGGTATTGGCGGGAGTGAACCAGCCCAGCGGCAGTGTCACCACATGGTCGCCAATACGGTGACGCAAGGTATTCAGTAGCGCGATGGCCACCTTGAAGCCGCCCAACGAGGCAACGTAGTTAAGATACCAGGCGAGCAACGTACCCAGCGTCAGAGGCAATAACCACCATGTCGCCCGGGTGATATCATCCTGCAATAGCGCCTGGACGATTGGCACGACCATCGCAAAAGCGATCCCCTGCACCAGGCAGAAAAGCACCATCAGAATCAGGTAACGTCGCAGAACCCTGGCGTTATCTTTGCCCAGCAGCGACGAGAGACGGGTCAGCAGCATACCTCCTCCTTTGATGGTGAGAACTGCGCCTGCCACAGACGCGCGTATTCCCCCTTGTTAGCCAGCAGCTGGCTATGCGTTCCCTGTTCCGCAATACGTCCCTGCGCCAGCACCACGATATTATCGGCGTTAACCACCGTCGCGAGGCGGTGAGCCACCACCAGCAGCGAGCGGTTACCCTGTTGAGAAATGAGCCGGGAGAGCGTGTCCTGAATGGCAGCTTCTGATTCGGCATCAGCCTGTGCCGTGGCTTCATCCAGCACCAGCAGCTGCGGCTCCTTGAGTAGCGCTCTGGCAATACTCAGGCGCTGCGCTTCCCCGCCCGACAGGCGGGCATCTTCGCCATAGACCGACTGATAGCCGCGCGGCAATTGCAGAATGCGTTGATGGATATTGGCTGCCTGCGCCGCGGCAATCACTTGCCGATCGGTTGCCTGCGGATGACCCAGGGCAATGTTGTCTCTGATGCTGAGTCGCAGCAGTCGTACCTCCTGAAAGACACAGCCAATCTGGCGATAGAGATGGTCGGTCGCGATATTGGCCAGATCGACACCCCCCAGCATAATCCGCCCAGCGTCGGGTTCGGCAAAGCGCAGGAGTAACTTCGCCAGCGTTGATTTGCCCGCCCCGGATGCGCCAACCAGCGCCGTTACCGTACCGGGTTCCAGCCTCAGCGATATGTCATGCAGAATCTGGCGATCGGGCCCGTAGCTGAAGCTGACGCGATCAAAACGCACCTGGTTGCCCGCATTGAGCATCACCCGCTCCGGCTCCTTTTGTTGCGGGATCGCCAGTAACCCGGCCAGGCGAGCAAAAGCCCCCTTCGCCATCTGCAGCGACTGTGCGCTGCTGCTTAACGTGCCGATTGGCACCGAGATCCCCAGCCCCAGCACCGCAAACGGCAGGAGTTGCCAGATATCCATCCAGCCGAAATGAATAAAGGTGACGCCGCCAACCAGCACCAACAGCAATAAGGTGATCGGCGCTATAATCACCCCTGAGAGACTTTCCGGTTTGATCAGCGGACGCACCCAGTCGAGAAAGAAATCGCGAAAGCTGTCTACCGCCCGGCGATATGCCTGATGAGCAACGCCATGCTGGCCGAAGGTTTTCACCACCGGAATGCCCTGGACAAACTCCACCACCGAGCGATTGACCTGCTCCAGCTCCTGGCCGTATTCCGCCATTTTGGCCTGACTGGCACGCATAATCTGGCGATAGAGCAGAAAAAAGAACGGTAGCGGAATCAAGGTAATCAACGTCATCCGCCAATCGATGAACAGCAGGTAGCCGTAGACGCACAGAAGAGTGGCGGCGGCGTTTGCCAGATTGAGATAGGAGTGCGCCACCAGATGATGAATGGCGGTCACGTCATCCTGCATACCCTGCTTAATTCTGCCGCTGCTGTTGGCGCTGAACCAGCCGAGCGGCGCGTGAGCCATACGACGCGCTAACTGGCGGCGTAGCCACAAGGAGAACGCATTGTCAGCGAGGTGCGTCGTGAGATCGGCCAGCCCCCGCAACGCCAATCCTCCGCCCAGGCAGAAAGCGGATATTTTCACGATATGCCAGGCCAGGGCCGCGCGATCGGCCTGCGCGCTCATCAGCACCCGCGCCAGTTCGGTCAGACCAATCAGCGGGGCCAGCACCAGCGCCGATGAACCCACCTGAAGTAGCACCGCCAGCGCAATCCAGCCGCGAACCGGTCGTAATAGCCCGACCTGCTGAGGTTCAGTCTCGCATGTTGAAGTCATCACAAATCTCCTTGTCAAACACCGCGCCTGAATCAGCATCATCGCTGCTAAGATGCAGACCTGCGGTGCAAATCTGTCTGGCTGCCGGTAAATCATGGGTAATAAAAAGCACTGCCACGCCCTGCGTCAGTAGCTGACTGAGCAGTTGTAGAATCGTGCCGGTGCTGAGCACATCCAGCGCCGAGGTCACTTCATCGCAGATAAGCACGCTGGGCTGACCGGCCAGCGCCCGCGCCAGCGCAACGCGCTGCTGTTCGCCGCCGGAGAGCTCTCGCGGCAGGCGGCGGGCGTAATCGCCGGGCAGTCCGACCTGACGCAGCAGCGCGGCCACGCTGCCCGAATGAGGTAACCGGTAACGATCGAGCGCCTGCTGTAGCTGTTGTCCAACGCTGCGTAACGGGTGCAGAGAATGGGCCGGGTCCTGAGGCACCAGCGCGATGGCGCGCTGCTGTTCGCGAGAGCGCCGGCGCACATCGCTCGCCAGCGGTCGATCGCCAAGGGTGATAGTGCCCTGATGGGGTGGATTTAAACCCGCCAGCGATCGCGCAAGGGTACTTTTACCAATGCCCGATGGCCCGGTGACCGCAAGGCACTGCCCCGGATGCAGCGCGAAACTCAGCTCTGGCAACGCAGTCTGTCGGGAAGGGCCAGGATGCCAGCGCGAAACCCGCAACAGCGGCGTTTCCTCAGCGATTATCGGTTGTGACAACGTAACAGGAGACAACCACGCGCGCAGCAGCGAACTTTTGGGGGCGGTAAAAAGCTGCCGGGTGTCGCCATATTCCAGCTGCTGCCCGTTATGCAGTACCAGCATCCGCTGCGCTATCTCCGCCACGGCGTTGAGTTGATGACCGATCAGCAACAGGGCAAAGCGATATTGCCGCTGTAACTGACGCAGTTCCGCTATCATCTGCTCGCGATGTCGGCGATCTAATCCGGCGAAGGGCTCATCGAGAATAAGTAGCTGCGGGCGCTTCAATAACACCCGAGCGAGGGCGACCCGACGACGCTGCCCGCCGGAAAGCTGGTGGGGGAAACGTTGCAGGAAAACGTTATCCTGCGGCAATCCGAGTGAAGCCAGTACCTCGCTAATGGCGTTGGCGTCACCATGATGAAATTCATTAAGCTGACGCCGCACCGACATACCTGGCGTCAGCTCCTGTGCCGGGTCCTGGCCGAGCCAGGCGGTATGCCTGAATCTGAGCTGCCGGAGCTGGCGAGACGTCGCCTGCAATACCTCGCACCCGCAGCAAATAATCTGCCCGCCGGCGTGGCGCTGCCCGGAGATCAGGTCACCCAGCAGCGCGCGCCCAAGGGTGCTTTTCCCTGCCCCGCTGCTGCCAATCAGCGCCAGCGAACCACCCGCGGCCAGCTCAAAGTTAATGTCCTGCAACACCGCATCACCCTGCGGGTTGCGGATCGTCAGGCCGGAAACCTGCACCACCCAACGCATCAGCCCTTGCTCCAGCGGTCAGTCTGCCAACTTATCGCCACCGCCACCAGCGCGATACCAAGCGCAGGTAACAGCGCCGCCCAAGGATTGAGCATCAGTCCGGGCAACCCGTCGCGCACCATTGACGCCCAGTCGATCCCGCCGGGAGTGGCGATACCGAGAAAACTGGCCGAGGCGAGCAGGTAAATCGCCGCGACTAAACGGGTTGTCCCATCTGCCAGGATACCGGGAATAATCACCGGCAGAACTTCGCGCCATAACAGCAGCGGCAGCGCATCGCCTGCCGCACGCGCGACCTCGACATAGCCGGTATCGAGGACGGGATCCGCCAGCGAACGTACGTAGCGCAGGGTAAAAGGGATATTGAGTAACGTAATCCCGATCAACAGCGCGACCTGCCCGTTGCCAAAGGCATAGATCACCCCAATCAGTACCAGCAGCGGGGGCATGTACAGTAGCGGGTCCAGTAACACCACCAGCCTTCTGCCGCGATCGGGCAAAGCAACCAGCAGCAGCGCACACAGGCTGCCTAAAAATGAGGAGCACAATGCGCACAACAGGGGGAACAGCAGAATATTGCGACCACCGCTCAACAGCCGGCTCAAGACATCCCGCCCCAGGCCATCGCTGCCCAGCCACAGTGTTTCATCCGGCAGTTGCCAGGCCAGACCGAGGCTACGCTGTGGGTTATAGGGGGCCAGCCACGGACTACAGATAATCAGGGCAATCATCAATAAAGCGACGATTCTCACGAGCGCCTCCGCCAGGGATCGAGCCAGACCGCCAGGATATCCGCCGCGAACCAACACAGGGCGGTAATCAGCGCCAGCAGCATCGCCACCCCCTGAAGCAAAATGGCATCACGGGTATTCAGCGCCGTCAGCAGCAGCTCGCCGAGGCCGGGAAAGCCAAATACGCGTTCCACCACCACGGCGCCGCCAATCAGGTAGGGTAAACTGGCGGCAAATAACTGGGCCAGCGGCCCCGCGGCCTGAGGCAGCAAATGGCGGGCCACCAGCGTCAGCCCGCGCACGCCGTTAAGGCGGGCGCTAAGAATGTTGGGTGCGGCAGTCAGCCTTATCAACGAGGCGCGTATCATACGCAGCAAATAACAGCCGCCGATCAGTGCCAGAGTCAACGCGGGGAGAACCAGAATCGACCACTGGTCGCTGATATTGCCGGAAGCCGGCAGCAGGGATACCGCCGGGAACCACCCCGTCCCAACCGCCAACAGCAGGATCATCAGCGTGGCAACAATAAATTCCGGGGTGCTTAATCCACTCATCGCGATGAATGACAGCAGCCGGTCCTGCCAGCGATCGCGATGCATCGCCGCCAGTACGCCGCCGGTACCTCCCAGCAGCAGCATCCCGCAGGCGGCCAGCAGCGCCAGCAGCCCGCTCCGCCGTGCGGCGGGCGCGATAATATCGGCTACCGGTTGTTGGCTGGTCAAAGAGATGCCGGGATTGCCGCGCAGAATACCGCTCAGCCACTGCCAGTACCTTGTGGCGACGGGCCGATCGAGACCGAACTGATGCCGTAGCGTCTGCAACGCCTGCGGGGTGGCGCGTTCGCCCAATGCCTGCACGGCGGCATCTCCGGGCGCCAGCGCCAGGGTGAAGAAGATCAACATGCTCGCCAGCCACAGCAGCAGCAGAGTGCTGAGCAGACGCCAGAGGACAAATCTGGCCATCATTGGCCGGCCGCCATCCGGGCGCTGCGGAACAGAGGGATCCCCTGGTTGAGCTCAACGCCCTGCAAAGCCGTCACCGCCGCCGAAAGCTGATCGCGATACCCCCAGAGCAAATACGGCCCCTGTTGCCACAACTGTTGTTGTAACTGGTCGAGCTGCTGCTGTTGGCGCTGCGGATCGAGCGTTTTACGCGCCTGCTCAACCCCTGCCGCAAAATCGTCCGGATACCACCCGCCATAGTTATAGGGGTTGTCATCACCGAACAGCATCGGGATCGCCGCCAGGAAGGGGCGATTTAACGCATACATCGATAACATCTGCGCCTGATGGAGACGTGAAATATCCCCCAGATAATCAGCCGCAGCCACCGTCTCAACCCTGAGGATAATGCCCACGTCGGCCAACTGCTGGCGTAATAGTTCTGCCGCGTCGTTCAGCCCTGGGGTCAGATCGGCGGTCAGCAAAGTCAGCTGCGTGATCCCTTTTTTGCGCAGCAGCGCCTGCGCTTCGGCAGCATCGGTCTGGCGCTGAGGGAGTCTGGTTGTCAAAACCACTGAGCCCCTGGCCGAAAACGTCATTCCCGCGATAGCCATAGCCGCCGAGGACCACATCAAGCAACTGCTGACGGTTCACCAGCGTTTTCAGCGCCTGCCGGACCTCAACGTCATCAAACGGTTTTACCCTGGTATTCATGGCAAAGTAATAGCCGCTGGCATTCGTCACGCCGCTGCGGATGATTTGCCAGCCCTGGCGTCCGTCTACGCTGCGGGCGCTGCTGACCGGAATATCAAAGGCATAGTCTGCCGCACCGCTCAGCAGGGCGTTCACCCGCGCCGTGGCATCGGCCAGCGGGCGAATTTCAATGCGATCAAACCACGCCGCAGGATGCCATGCATAAGGGTTGCGGCTGAGCAGCGCCCCGTTCTGCGCATTGAAGGAGGTGACCTGATAGGAGCCGCTGCATACCGGGATCGCCGCATCTCCCCGCCCCTGTTTCCATACCATGCTGGCGGCGGTCAGAATGGTGGTGACCAGATCGGCACGTGGCCGGGTAAGAACCAGTTCCAGCGCTTCGGCATTAACAACATGGCTGGCCTGCATATCGACATCGCTGAAGAATCCGGCAAAACCGGGAGAGGTGGCCAGAAAGCGCAGGCTTGCCAGAGCATCATCCGCGGTCAGCGGCGATCCATCGGAAAAGCGCACCCCGGAACGCAGTGAGACGGTCCAGCGCGTGGCATCCTGATTGGGGGTAATGGCGCGACTCAACTGATAGTCGGGGCTGCCCTGTTTATCCGCCACCAGCACATCGCAGACATTGCCGGTCACCACCCAGGGGTAATAGGTTTGCGCGCGCCCGTAATCGAGCGTTTCGCTCTGGCTGCCCAACATCACCACCCGGAGAGTACGCTCAGCGGCAGCCTGCGCGGCGGGCAGAGCCATTGTCACACCCAGGAACAACCACCCTGGCAGGCGTAATTTCATCATATTTGCATCCGGGAAAACTGAATGACGCGCCCGGGTACCTGGCCGGGCGCAGTGGGTAATCAGAATTTTATTTGCGTGCCGACGCCCAACACACGTCCATGTCCAACGCTGACCGCCTCACTGCCTGGGCCGTAGTACAGACCAATATACTGTGGACGTTCATCCGTCAGGTTTTGACCAAAGACATAGACATCGAAGGAGGAGAACTCCAGACCCACTTTGGCGTTGTAGAGTTGGTAGGCATCAAGCTTGAAGTGGCTGCCGACATCCGCTTCACGACTGCCGACATACTGATGCTGCGCCAGGGCGAAGATATTGGCTTCCGGTAGCCCCAGCCAGGAGGCGGAATCGTAGTATTGCAGCGTCAGGTTGGTGTTGAATTTCGGTACCGCCGGTACCCGGTTGCCATCGCGTGCGCCAGATGACGCCGCGACATCATCCGAAACATTGCGTAATTCCGTATGGGTGTAACCCGCCCCGCCGCTGACCTTCCAGTGCTCTGCCAGCTGCAGCGAGCCTTCCAGCTCCACGCCATAGTTACGGGTATCCATCGGCTTCGGCACGAAGGTGAATGACGCGGAATCCAGCGCGAACAGGTTTTCATCTTTTACGCTGTTATAGAACAACGAGGCGTTCAGTTCGGCACGCCCGTCCAGGAAACGGTTTTTGCTGCCGATCTCGTAGCTCCAGGAGGAGGAATCCTTATAAGGCTCATCCTTCAAGCCGCTGGGTGCGTTGTTGGTAAAATTGGGGAAACCGCCGCTTTTCGCGCCGCGTGCGACGCTGGTATAGATCGTCGAGTCATCGGTGAGGTCATAACTCAGCGCCGCGCGGCCTGTCACCATGTCGTAATTCAGCACCCCACTTTGGTTGAAGGAGGCCACCGTCCCGGGGAAACCGTTGGAACGATACAGCGATTCATAGCTTTTACGGTCGTGGGTGTAGCGACCGCCTAACGTCCCTTTCAGTTTCTCGGAGCCAAACAGCGGTACCGTCACCTCGCCAAAAGCGGCATAGCTGTCGGTGGTGTAATCCCCGTTACGCGTACCGTTGGTGGAAGCAAAGAACGCGGAATCATATTTGGTGGTCAGCTTGTAGCTGTCATGCAGATAGTTGATGCCGCCGACCCAGACAATATCCGCGTTATCGAGGCTACTCAGGCGCAGCTCCTGATACAGGCTATTCTGGCTTTCGTCATAAGTACTCCAGTCGGTGGCTGGAATAAACGCCGACGTCGGCATACCGAACACTTTGCTATAGGTCAGCGCCTCGGAGTTATTGGTCAGGTTTTTAAAATCGTAATGGTTCACCGCGGATACGGAGGTAAACTGCATCCGATCAAGTTGACGGCTGGCGGTTAATGACAGACCGGAAATCTCGCGATCGACCCAGCCTTTAGGATCCAGCTCTACAGTGGGGAAATTCGGGCCATTTTTGAGAATGAAGTTTGACGGCGTGTTGTTGTCCCGCTCGTAGTTGCCGGTCAGCACGAAGCGGGTACGATCGTCGGGAGTGAAGACCAGCGAACCGCGAAACACCCCGGTTTCCACCTTGCCCAGCTTGCCGCCCGGCGCATTGTTATCCACATCGGCGCCCAGGTTGGAATAGGCGGCGGAGAAGCGCCCGCCCAGGCGGTCCTCAATCAGTGGCCCGGAAACCATCAGTTGGCCCACGTTCTCGGATTCGCTGTTCAGGCCCGCTTCCGCACGCAATGTGCCTTCAAAGGTATCGCCAGGCTGGCGCGTGGTGATGTTAATAGCCCCCGCCTGAGCGTTGCGTCCAAACACCGTGCCCTGCGGGCCGCGCAGGACTTCAATCCGTTCAACATCCAGGAAACGCAGATCCGCACCGAAGGCCGGTTGCGGCACGCCATCGATATAGGTCACGACCGACGTATCATCAAAGCCGAGCGGCTGGGCCATCGGCCCGACCCCACGGATCGACATATACGTTGAGCGCATATCCCCCAGCGAGCTGAAGCTGATGTTTGGCACGTCACGGATTAAGTGCTCCACATCATCAATACGGCGATCGCCCAGCGTCTGGCGATCGAACAACGTCATGCTGACCGGGACTTTCAACGGATCCTCTTTCACCTTACGGGCCGTCACCACCAGGGTTTCTTCTTTTTTGCTATCGGTGGTTTGTTCCGCGGTAAACGCCGGAGCTGAAATCGCCAGACCGCACAGCAGGCAGAGCGGTTTGATGGTGATTGTCAGATTTTGTTTTAAGCAAAGCTGGTGTGAACTGGTGCGCATGACCATCCCCATGGTGCTGAAACAGAAACAAAAAAATCGTTTTATATCCGTCACAATTATATGGGGGGCTCATACGACGCCCTAGTTAACTCAGCTATGAGCAAAGCCAAATGAGTTATGTTTTCAGCCAGTCAGAGGCTGAGAGAGTCGCGCGGGGGCATACCAAATTTGCGCCGATAGGCCGTCGAGAAGTTACTGGGGTGCTGATAACCCACATAGTAGGCCGCCTGTTTTACCGTCCACCCTTCCGATTCTAATCCCTGACGGGCGCGGGTCAGGCGCTGGTCGCGCAGGAAGGCAAAAACCGACTGCCCCATGACCGCCTGGAACTTACTTTTCAGCGCGCTGACGCTGATGCCAACATCGCGCGCCAGGTCGCACAGGCAATGGTTGCAGTCCAGTTCGGTGACCAGCCTATCCCGCACTTTCAGCATCCGCGCCACATCGCGTTGCGGCGCCATCGCCCCCACCTGAGGTAAATCCGGATTCGCAGCGCGCAGCGCCTGGGCCATCAGATCCAGTACGCAGCTATGGGTCTGTAGCCGACCAATCACGCCGTTATCGCCAAAGCCAAACAGCTCATTGGCCCGATCGATGGTGTACTGCGGGACGATTAGGCTGAAGACATGGTTACGCTGCAAAATACGTTCGACCTGATCCGCCAGCTCTTTATCGCTGATACGATCGGGGGCCGCCTGAATCACCAGGCTGCGGCAGTGATGTCCGCGCGGATTGCGGCACCACAGGCGCATACGATCTTTGGTGGCAATCACCTTCGCCATGCCCCTTTCTGCCGGCAGCGGGCTGCCGTCATCCAGGTGATAATTGGGTTCATCGCCGCCGAGGGTCAGTAAAATCGTCAAACAATGATGAAGCGTGCCGCTGCGATGGTCGTCGCCGTTGGCGGTTAGCTCATTGAGACAGAGATTGACGCCATAGGGCAGTGTGACCGTTTTGATGGTCCCTGCAAACTCGCCAGACTGACGAACCGAACTGTTGGTATTTGCCAGCTCGTAGTCATAGCCCCATTGCTGCGCCATATCGGTTAACTGCTGCAGAGAATGTAACTGGTGAGTGGATTGCATAAAAAACCCTCTTTTGTAAGCACCCGACTGGCGAAGGCGCCAGGTGCTTAGTTCCCGAAACGAAACTCAGGGAATCATCATACTGGGGTTTATAAATATGTAAATAATAATCATTATCAATTAATGATGCATTCCTGACCCTCTGCCCATACGAAAATGAATGGGCTGCCGCATATCAAAAATGGAGAGTAACTGGAACCGCCGTTGAGGGCTAACCGCAGGAACTCGGGGGCAAGATAGCGGACGGCTAATTACGCCCCCTCCTCGGGAAAACGCGCTTTATAGAGGGCGCTCAGCCAGTCGATAAATACCCTGACCCGCGGCGAGAGCTGGCGGTGCTGCGGGTACAGCGCGGAAAGCGACATCCCCGGGCTTTGCCAGGCGCCAAGCACCTCCACCAGCCGCCCGTCTTCCAGCGCATCCGCGACGTGATAGCGGGGAAGCTGTACCAGCCCCGCGCCGCGCAGCGCGCAAATAACGTAGTTTTCCGCATCGTTTACCGTCATCCAGCCTTTGAGCTGATAGCCCTGCACTTTACCGTTTACGATAAGCTCCAGCGGATAGTTCGTTCCCCGGCTGGTAGAGAAAAAATTCACGCACTGGTGGGACTGCAAATCGTTGGGCGAACGCGGCGTGCCGTGCCGGCGCAGATATTCCGGACTGGCGCAGATAACCTGCGGCATGGTGACCAGATAGCGCGCAATCAGCGATGAATCATGCAGTTTCCCCGCACGAACGGCGCAATCAATCCCCTCGCGCACCAGATCGACCAGCCGATCGCCGCTGCTGATAACCAGCTCGATATCCGGATAGCGGGCGTGGAACTCGTCAATACGCGGCAGAACAATCCGCGTCGCGTGAGCGCCGTGCAGGTCAATGCGCAAAATACCGCGCGGCCGCGCGACGGAGTGGCGTAGAGAAGACTCGGCGTCATCGAGTTCAGAAAGAATATGCACGCAGCGTTCGTAGAAAGCCTTACCGTCCAGCGAGGTTCGCACGTGGCGGGTTGTCCGCTCCAGCAGCCGGCACTCCAGCTTTTTCTCCAGCACTTTTATCGCATTGCTGGCGGTGGCTCTGGGGATCCCCAGCCTGTCCGCCGCGAGGCTGAAGCTTTCCAGCTCGACGATGCGGGTGAAGAGCAGCAAAGTATCGAACTTATCCATCTGAAACCTCTCACGCGACCTATTATTAATGTTAATGGAATTATCATATCAAAATATCCCCATTTATATCTCATAAGAAAACATTAATATCTCTATCAACCCGTGCCAACACGGATAAACAATCAGCCTCCGGAGAACACCATGAGCAAAACCAATCAAACAGCCCTTGTTACCGGCGCATCCCGCGGTATCGGTCGCGCCATCGCCGAGCGCCTGGCGCAGGAGGGTTTTACCGTCATCGTTAACTACGCCGGGAACGCGAGCGCCGCCGACGAGGCCGTACAAAGCATTATTGCCAACGGGGGCAACGCCGTTGCCATACAAGCCGATGTCGCCAGCGAAGATGACGTAAGCCGCCTGTTCAGCGCAGCTAAGGCCGTGACCGGTCAGTTGGACGTGGTGGTGCACAGCGCCGGGATCATGCCGATGGCAAAAATCACCCCGGATGGCCTGGCCGATTTTGACAAGGTCATTCACACCAACCTGCGCGGCGCCTTCCTCGTGCTGGCAAACGCGGCACAAGCGGTGAGTGACGGGGGACGCATTATTGCGCTCTCTACCAGCGTGATCGCCAAATCCTTCCCGGCCTACGGTCCGTACATCGCCTCCAAGGCGGGCGTGGAAGGCCTGGTGCACGTGCTGGCGAATGAACTGCGCGGCCGTAACATCACCGTTAACGCGGTGGCTCCGGGACCGACCGGCACCGATCTGTTTTTCAATGGCAAAAGCGAGGAGCAAATCAGCGCCATCGCCAAACTGGCGCCGCTGGAGCGTATCGGCGCGCCGGAAGAGATCGCCGGCGCGGTTGCCGCGCTGGCCGGCCCGGACGGCAGCTGGATCAACTCTCAGGTGATCCGCGTTAACGGCGGCTTCGCTTAATTTCGATATTTGCTTTTAACATTGCCCGGGCGGCATCGCCGCCCGCTATTCTGGAGCACATCATGCAACAGGTCATTCTGATTACCGGCGCTTCCAGCGGCTTCGGCGCGCTGGCCGCCCGCGCTTTCGCCCGTTCCGGACACATTGTCTACGCCAGCATGCGCGACACCGCCGGACGCAACGCGCCGCAGGTGCAAAACGCGCTGGATTACGCCAGGCAGCACGGCGTCGATTTACGCACCGTCGAGCTGGACGTCCAGTCCCAGGAGTCCGCCGACGCGGCGATTGCGCAAATTATCGCCAGCCAGGGTCGTCTGGATGTGGTGGTGCATAACGCGGGGCATATGGCCTACGGGCCGACGGAAGCGTTTCTGCCGGAACAGTTCGCCCAGCTTTACGACATCAACGTGCTGGGCACGCAGCGGGTCAACCGGGCCGCCCTGCCGCAGCTGCGTCAACAGGGCCAGGGTCTGCTGCTGTGGGTTGGCAGCAGCAGCACCCGCGGCGGCACGCCGCCGTATCTGGCCCCCTACTTTGCGGCCAAAGCGGCGATGGACGCGGTCGCCGTCAGCTACGCTGCGGAACTGGCGCGCTGGGGAATCGAGACCTCGATTATTGTGCCCGGCGCGTTTACCACCGGCACCAACCACTTCCTGCATTCCGGCAAACCGGCCGACGCCGAGCGCGAACGCGAATATACCGACGCCGGGCCAACCGCCGGTTTGGGTGAGGAGGCGCTGAAAGGGCTGGCCGCCTGCGAGCCGGAGGATGCAAACGTCGCCGACGTCGCCGCCGCCATGGTCGATATCGTCAATATGCCCTTCGGGAAACGCCCGTTCCGGCTGCATGTCGATCCGTCGGACGATGGCGCCGTGGTTGTCAATGCGGTCGCCGATCGCATCCGCAAAGAGTTTTTACAGCGCATCGGATTAGGGGATTTATTAGCTCCCCATCGCCGGGCGTAAGATCCGCCGCCGGCCGGCAATTACGGTCGGCTGCCGGGCCTGCGGCTGAGGAAAAATTGCCTATGCGCACCCTGCTATTTCTGCTCAGCGGCCTGCTGCTGGCGGGCCTGTTTCGCCTGCTGACGCGGCTGTCCATGCCGTCTCATCCACCGGCCTCAGGCCGGCTTCCGCTGCTGTTTACCCTACTGTGGTTCGGTCTGGCGTCAGCCAATATGGCTTTCGGTATCATCCGGGCGGGCTATAGCTTTGCTGAAGAGCTGCCGATTTTCCTGCTGATCTTTGCGCCTCCGGTCGCACTCATCTTCTGGCCTGCCGGCAAATAACCCACGAGCGCCTACATTCAAACCGCCTCGCATTCTGCTTAACGCCTCTTCCGCGGCTCGCCGGTAATTTTCCATAATCCGCTTTCATCCTTGATGAGCTGGCTGTCGTTACATAAATCAATGGTCCTCCGATAGCGCTCAAGCAGCGTACCCGGCACCATGCTCTGCACGCTTAAAGAGAGAATGATCGAGATAATCGCCGGTCGCCACCACCAGGCCTTTACCGCCGCCGGAGCTGACCGTGGTCCCGGAAAACAGCAGGATCGGCCTGTAGCAGGACTCGACGGGGGAGTATTGTAAATCGCTGTTCCAGGGGCTGTTAATCTCCCTGATACTCAGCTGGTTCTCAGTCTCAGCAGGATGCTTATCCGCAACGGCATCGTGCTGGTGGAAGAGATTGAACAGCAGAAGCAGGAAAAAGCGCAGCTTCAGGCGATTATCTATGCCGCAACCTCGCGCTTACGCCCTATACTGCTCACGGCCTTCACCACCGTGCTCGGCCTGGCGCCGCTGCTGCTGGACGTATTTTTCCAGAGTATGGCGGTTGTTATCATGTTTGGGCTGGGTTTTGCGACCATTTTGACGCTACTGGTTCTTCCGGTTATTTACGCCTGTTTCCACCCTAAGGATATGCAGCAAGCACAATGAACAGCACCGGGTTAAATATTATCAAAACGCTGGGATGCATGACGGCGGTAACGTTCTTTACCATCTATAACACCTGGGATCTATATGATTACGATTATCACTGGATCCTCGGCTTTCTGACGTTTATCTCGACCATCGCCACTCCGCTCTTTTTTGTGGTGGCGGGCTATCTCGACGCCCAGTCCCGGCACAGCGCGCGCTGGCAGATGGGCAAAATTAAAAGCGTGGCGATCGTCTTTCTTTTCTGGATGACGATTTACTATCTCTGGGAGCCCTACCAGCGCGGCTATCTTATTCAGCCGTGGTTTGTCTTCGCCTTTATTGTGATTTATACCTTCCACCCGCTGATCGAGTGGCTAAGCCAGCGCAGAAGGCTCTTTTTTGGCGTAGTGTTTGTGCTGCTGCTTTTCTCCTACGGTTACGATCTGCTGGCGGCCCTCCATCCCGACGTTCAAGCGCTGAGCCTGGCGCCGCAGTATCGCCTGTGGACCTGGCTGTTGTTCTATTTAACCGGCCAGCTGTTTAACGATCCGCTGGTTGCGGGCTGGCTTACCCGCGATAAAGTGGTCAAAGCCGCGATGGCGGCCATACCTTTTATTTATCTTTTCACCTGGTTTTACGAGCGCCATTTCTTTTTCGCCCTGTTTAAGGCCGACAGAAATGCGTTCCTGCTCACCGGTTCGCAAATTTATATTCTGGTGGTGGCGCTGGTTATTGCGGCCAACGGCGTCCGCTTTCGTAAAAACAGCGAGTTTAAAGAGAGTATTCTGGCGGCGATCAGCAAAACGATGACCGGGGTCTATATCCTCCACTACTCCATTTTTCATCTTCTGAGCGCCCTTATCCCGATCGCTTCGATGAGCACAAAATTAATGCTGATTGCCCTGACGTTTGTCGCCTCGGTGCTGATTTCGATGCTGGCGCTATCCAACCCGGTCGCCAAAAAAGTGATCACCCTTTAAAGCACCAACGCCCGGCCTGGCGCCGGGCTTAAAAACCATAGCGCAGCCAGGCAAACAGAACGTTGCCGTTATTGTAGGTGCCGGGAATATAGGTGAACTGCACGCTAAGCCGCCGATAGCTCGCGGAAAATAGCGGCAGGATAATCGGTAGCGGCACGTAGTTGGCGAAATCATCGCGGGCGGTGATCCCGGCGGTCACGCCGAGGCCAAGGCGGAAATCGCGGGAGCTATCCAGATACCAGCCCTTCTCCCAGCCGTAGCCGACGATCGGCTGCCACTCGTTGTGCGAGTCCTTAAACATCATGGCGTACAGCGAGCTCCAGTCGCCGTCATCATGATAGCGGGAGAGGCCGAAGCCGCCGCCCCATGGCATCTCGTTGTAGTTATCCGTTTTCTCTTTATCGTAGGTTAAGCGGTTGTGCCAGCTGAGAAACGGCAGATACAGGTCGTAGTTTTGCGGCTGATTCCAGGTTTGCGAAACATCATTTTTTAGCCAGTCCCACCAGCCGCTGATGCGCTGCTCGCCGTAAACGCCTTCTTCCGCCCGCGCCGCCGAGGCGAAAATAATCAGGGCTCCCCACACTATCTGCCGACAACGTTGCATAGGCTTTTCCTTAAAGATAATTTCCGCCGGGTATTTTCATTCCGGGAATAATAAACGCGCTTCACGGATGTCGTGGCGGCATTTCACCGGTAATACGCGCACCTTATGAACAGTATATATAACAACCGCCAGGGCGACGGCCAATCGCGGCAAATCGTATCATTTGCCGGCAGCGAGGATTATCATGATGCTAGTAAGTATCCTCCGGCAGAGCCGGAGGCTTTAGGGTGAGCGCCTCAAAGGCGCCGACAAACCATGAGCCGCCCAGGGCGGCTGCTATACGTTCAGTTTCATTTGATCGTATCGTTCGTCTTCTCTCTCCTGGTTGCGTATGTACGCCCTGACCGTGGCTTCATCCAAACCAACGGTTGAAACGAAATAACCTCGAGCCCAGAAAACTTCACCGGTGAAGTTTTTACCTCTGCCGAAGTGTCGTGCTATCGCTATCGCACTTTTTCCCTTCAGATAGCCGACTACTGTCGATACCGAGTACTTTGGCGGTATGCTGATGCACATGTGGACATGATCGCGCATCAGATGCCCCTCCAGAATCTGACAGCCCTTCTGGCTCGCAAGCTCGTGGAATATTTTTCCCAACTCATGCCGCAGCGCACCATATAACCGCTGCTTCCGGCGTTTAGGGATATAAACCACGTGATATTTACAGTCCCATTTCGTATGGCTTAAGCTCTGATAGTCTCTCATCACGAATCCTCATCTCTTGGCGGAGATTTCAGATTCGCGCGACTGACTTAAAGGTCAAACCTTTCGGAGTCCCCCGGCAAAGCCGGGGGTTTACCGGATTTAATTAATGGTTTTGCAGGCGGTGCTCGAAAATAAATGGATGTCATAAGCATTATTATGTCGGCGGGGAAATCCTCGGTTAACGTCGCGCTTTATACCCTGCTACCGATTATGGTAGTGATGCTGATCATCATGAAGTATCTGGAAGTGCGCGGGGTGCTCGATGTTATCGTCCGCTGGGTCGCGCCGCTGCTCAAGCCGTTTGGCTTAACCGGGATGAGCGCTTTTGCCCTGATTCAGATGAATTTCGTCAGCTTTGCCGCCCCGCTGGCGACCCTGTCGATTATGGATAAGCGCGGCGTCTCGGACCGGCAGATGGCCGCGACCCTGGCAATGGTCTTTGCGATGGGTCAAGGCAACGTCTTCTACCCCCTCGCCCCCTTCGGCCTGCACTGGATGGCCTCGATAATCATTTCGATTGTCGGCGGCCTGTGCGCGGCCGCGGCAACGTGGTATTTCACCGGCCGCCGGCTATCAACCGTCGAAAACGCCCGCGCGGAGGCGCTTCCCAACGCGGAGCAAAATAGCCAGGGGATTATTTCCGTTATCAACGGCGCCGGCTCCGATGCGATTCGTCTTGCTCTCGGCGCCGTGCCGATGCTGATTCTGTCGCTCACCATCGTCGGGCTGGTGCAGGCCGCCGGGCTGATTGATATGCTCCAGCGCCTGCTGATGCCGCTGCTGCTGTGGCTGCATATCCCGGAGAACTTCGTCCTGCCGGCGCTGGTTAAATGCGTGGCCGGCGGCACGGCCTACTTTGGCGTCATCTCTGAACTACTCCAGCAGGGCAAGGTTACCGCCAGCCAGATTAACGCCTCGGCCGGGCTGCTGATTCAGACCTTCGATCTTCCGGGAATCGGCATTTTTCTCGGCGTCAGCTCGCGGTTTGTGCGTCTGTTCCGCTTTGTCGCGCCTGGCGCCATGGTTGGAATCGCGGTTCGCACCCTGATGCACGTCTCGCTATTTTGAGCCCCCGGTCGGCTGCAGGCAGGCCCGCACGTCAGGCTGGAAGCCGCAGCCAATGCGCTGGTCAATGCGATCCATCATAAACGGGAAGAACGGGTTGGAGGTCACGCGCATCAGCGTATCCAGCCCGACGCTCAGAGTTGAGGTCTCGCCGCGAAGCGAAATAGTACCGATGCTAATACCGTAACGGTTCTTCTCCGTCGGCTCGCGGCCGTACAGGGAGTCGTTCAGCGGGAACGGCACCGCCACGTGCGAGAGCGAATACATATCCTGCGGCCACGCCAGGTTCAGCGGCGTCACCCGCTCCTCTTTTTCTCCCGCCGGCGTGGTACGGGCCACCGTCTCATAGGTCGTGGGCGAGGCGTTGGTAATCACCGTGGTGCTGTAGCGGCGCGGCGCCGGCGGCAGCAGCGCGCTGACCGCGGAGTAGAGCGCCGGTCGAAACAGCGCCCGCAGGTTCGCGGCCTGGTTGATATCAAAAATCACCAGCTCGCTGCCGTTTTCCGGCAGGTAGCGATACAGCGACTCCACCACCGCCCGGGTGCTCACCGTGGAGTCCATCACCGACTGGAAGGTCAGCACCGGCGGCAGCGCCGCAAGCCGACGGCTGCGGGAGGCCTGGACAATTTGCTCCTGCAGCGTCTGGGTTAACAGCCACGACTGGCGGGCCGCCTTCACCGGAAACGAGTTGTACTTATAAGGATTAAACTCGGGCACCACGTTCAGCCATGCCGCCCGGGCAAAGGCCGGGAACACCGCCGGCAGCCCCGTCAGCCCGGCAAAGCGGGCAAAGGCGGTCACCCCGATCATCGGCGACAGCAGGACGATCTGCTGCGGCTCGGGCAACGTGCCATCGTCCAGCGCGTCGAGCGCATACTTCAGCGCCAGCGCGCCGCCGTTGGAGTAGCCGATAACGTGCAGCGGCGCGTTCGGTCCGCCCAGCCGCGTCGTCGCCATCCACGCCTGCCAGTCAACGGCGGTCAGCGATCCCGGCGCGGTGCCGTGTCCCGGCAGCCTCGGCACCACCGCCACGAACCCCTGCTGCTGATAGGCTTTAGCCAAATAGCGCACGCTGTAGGGCGAGTCCGTCAGCCCATGAAGCAGCACCGCGGCGCCGCGCGGCTTTCCCTCCGGCAGCAGTACGAAAGAGCGGTTCCAGTTAGGCTGAAACTTCTCCGGGTAGACCTCGCTTTGCGCATAAAAGCGGTTGAGCGGCGTTTTTTCGTCATCAGGAAGCGCATCGCTCAGCTGGGTTTTCATCTCCTGAAAAATAGCCCCTTCCCGCGCCAGATATCCGGCGAAGGTCGTGCGGTCAATCTCAGCCGCCGACATTTCATCAGCGGACCACGTGTGCCACCCATGCAGCGCCGGTCCGCGCTGGGTTTCGTAAATACGTCCGGCAAAAAAAACGCCAATCACGATAAGCAGGCCCACGGCGATTTTTTTCGCCAGCGAGGCGACTTTTAAGCCAGCTTTATTCAGGTGTCGGGTAAAGCGCATCATTGCCATATCACTGTCCATTTTTCTTTGCCGTACATAACGATCGTTCGCGCACTCGCGCATGGATGTCCGCGTGACTACAGCCTGCGAGAGGCTTTTTAAACATAGACTAAACCGAAGGGCTATTCTTATTGTCAGAAGCAGAGCAAAAGACAATTATCGCCAGCAATATTACAGGCCCGGGAAAAAGAGATGGAGTGGTGGGTAAAAAAGGTCTGCGCAGAAACGGTCCGCGTGGTTTTACAAAGCGGACCACTGCTGATAATTGCCGAAATTGAACCCTGCCGCTGCGGCTTAAGCATCGGCGATAAGCTCACGCCGCAGGCCGACGCGCGGTACGGTATCAACGATAATCCCGCGGTGACCCTAAAGGTGAAAAAGGCGACACACTTCAGCCCCGAGCGCTGGGCCGATAGCGCTCACGCCGAGGCCAAATAGCCGCCAACAATAATCATCAACTGGTTCTATTTGCAGTATTTTCATCGTTCAGCCGCTGAAATTACCCTTCGCTCTTTTCCGTCTGTGACATACTATCGAACACGTCAGCAGACCTGAAACAAGGAGCGAATGATGAACCACAAGGCCGCCAGTCTGACCCCGGAACAAGCGCTGAGCCAGCTAGAAACGCAGTATGAGCAGTCGGTCAATGCGCTACGTAAAGCCATTGGCGAGTACATTAGCCATAACGTACTCCCTGACGAGGCCGTCCGTGCCCAGGGGCTGTTTGTCTATCCGCTGCTGTCCGTCTCCTGGGACGGCGCCGATCACAAGGCCCTCAAAACCCGCGCCTGGGGCCGCTTCACCCACGCCGGCTGCTACACCACCACCATTACCAATCCTAAGCTCTTTCGTACCTACCTTCTCGAACAGCTAACCCTGCTGTATGAGGATTACGGCGCGCACATCAGCGTTGGGCTTTCGCAGCATGAAATTCCCTACCCTTACGTGATTGACGGTTCCGCGCTGACCCTTGACCGCTCGATGAGCGCCGGCCTGACCCGCCATTTCCCGACTACCGAACTGTCGCAGATTGGCGATGAAACCGCCGACGGCATATTCCACCCGACGGAAAACCATCCGCTTTCCCACTTCGATGCCCGACGCGTCGATTTCTCGCTGGCCCGCCTGCGCCACTATACCGGCACGCCGGTCGATCATTTCCAGCCGTACGTGCTGTTCACCAACTACACCCGCTATGTGGATGAGTTCGTGCGCTGGGGCTGCAGCCAGATCCTCGATCCCGACAGTCCCTATATCGCGCTCTCCTGCGCCGGCGGGATCTGGATCACCGCGGACACCGAAGCCCCGGAGCAGGCGGTTTCCGATCTGGCGTGGAAAAAGCATCAGATGCCCGCCTGGCACCTGATCACTAAAGATGGTCAGGGGATTACCTTGATTAATATCGGCGTCGGCCCCTCTAACGCCAAGAATATCTGCGATCATCTGGCGGTACTGCGTCCTGACGTATGGCTGATGATTGGCCACTGCGGCGGCCTGCGTGAAAGCCAGACCATTGGCGACTACGTGCTGGCGCACGCCTATCTGCGCGATGACCACGTGCTCGACGCGGTGCTGCCGCCGGATATCCCAATCCCCAGCATCGCCGAGGTCCAGCGCGCGCTCTACGATGCCACCAAGCAGATCAGCAGCATGCCGGGCGAAGAGGTGAAACAGCGCCTGCGCACCGGGACGGTGGTCACTACCGACGATCGCAACTGGGAGCTGCGCTATTCCGCCTCGGCGCTGCGCTTCAACCTCAGCCGCGCCGTCGCTATCGATATGGAAAGCGCGACTATCGCCGCCCAGGGCTACCGCTTCCGCGTCCCGTACGGCACGCTGCTGTGCGTCTCGGATAAACCGCTGCACGGCGAGATAAAGCTCCCCGGCCAGGCCAACCGTTTTTACGAAGGGGCGATTTCAGAACATTTGCAGATTGGCATTAAGGCTATCGATCTCCTGCGGGCCGAAGGCGATCATATGCATTCGCGCAAGCTGCGCACCTTCAACGAACCGCCGTTCCGCTAGTTTCCCTTCCGGCACTCCCCTGCGCGCGATCCGGAGCGCGGGGGCACGCATCGCTTAGCGGCTAAACGCGGTATCTTCGTCGCTCCTACACCAGACCGGCTTCGGCCCCCTGCTCCCAGGCCGTGAGTATTCGCATAATGGCCAGCGAGTCTTCGGCTCTCGCCGCCGGTCGCGCCACCTCCCGCGCCCCCTGCGCCAGCGCGCTGCCGACCGCCAGCACCTGATAGTCGAACGCGTCGCCAGCGGCGGCGATATCGATATAGCGGGGTTCTCCCGCGTAGGGGATGACGGCGATGCGGTTGCCGCTCGCTTCCGGCAGCCAGGGATTGCTCTCAATCCGCAATGAACCGGCGCTGCCCTGGATGCTGAAATCCCAGAACATGCCGTAATCTTCCGTACAGTGCAGGGAGGCCACCGCCCCGCCGGGCCAGCTCAGCATTGCGCTTGCCTCGGCGAGATTGCCATCTGCGCCCCGGCGGCCCATCGCCGCCAGACGGTAAGCGCCCGCCGCTTCGCCGAGGCTGTGCTGCATCACCAGATGCGCTAATGAAGCCGGATAGCAGCCGAGGTTGTAAATCGCGCCCCGGCTGTCCGGGTTAACCAGATGGGCAATATCGGCGCCGTAGCGGGCCGTCACCGACCGGATTGGCCCCAGCTCGCCGCCGTTGAGGATATCGATCAACGCGGCAATCAGCGGATGGTGCAGATACATCAGGCCTTCCATAAAGAAGACGCGATGCTCTTCTACCGCCGCCAGCGCCGCTTCGGTCCGCGGCATATCCACCGACAGCGATTTCTCGCACAAAATGGCTTTTCCGGCCCGGGCGGCCTGAATCACGAAATCATGATGAATATGGTTTGGCAGGGCGATATAGACCACGTCAACGTCAGGATCGGCGATAAGCCGCGCGTAGTCGTCAAACAGGCGCTGCGGGGCGTATTTTTCGCCAAATGACGCCAGACCGGCGGCAGAGCGCCCCGCCGCCGCATAGAGACGGTGCCCGGGCGCGCGGGCGATAGCTTCGGCCATCACCCCGGAAATAAAGCTGGTACCCAGGATACCCCAGTTAATCATGGTCATGCTCCCCACCGACGCGCGCCGGTAATGTGGTTTCGAAAACCCGTACCAGGCTGACCCACCCGGCGCGGATAAACGCCTGGGTATGCGGCAGGGTAAAGTGCCGCTGATGGGCCGCCGGATCCTCATAGCGCTCCCAGAGAATAAACCGCCGCGGGTCGGCATTATCCTGCCATGCCTGGGCCAGGGTGCAGCCCGGCTCCTGACGCATCGCGGCGCAGAAGGCATCGATAGCGCGATGTCCCTCCTCGATGGACCACCGGGCGTTAAGGGTAATTTCGGCGGTAATGAAGTGGCCGCTGCTTTCCATATTGATCCTCTTGCTGTGAACCCGGCGGACGTCCTCAACGTCGGTTCCGCGCCGGGGTGTCGTTGATTAGTGCCCTGTCGGGTAGTGCAGATTCAGGTAGCCACTGGCGACCCGCTCATCGATTTCGCGCGGAACCGGCACCACGCAATCGGCGCGCGTGGCGTGACCCCGCGCCACCGCCTCCAGGCAGCGGGACTGCAGCGCAAAGCCGAGATCCATCGACTCAATCGAGTTGCCGAGCGGGCGCGGGCCGGCCAGGTTCAGCATATGGCCGTCGGTCAGAATGCGGATCCGCCGGCCGTTGGCCAGGGTATAGCAGGTGATCCCCTCGGCGAAGCGCGTAATATCGCGGACGTCGCGGTGGGCGGCGATATCAGCCACGTCAAGCTCGGTCGGGAAATGGCCGGCGTTGGCGAGGGTAACGTTATCTTTTAATAGCGCCAGATCTTCAGATCCGATTATGCGCCCGCCGCCGGTCACGGTGATAATCAGGTCGGCGCTGCGGATCGCCGTCTCCCGCTCCGGGGTATCAAAACCGTCCAGATGCGCGCGCAGGCGCTTGAGCGGATCGCTATCCACCACGCTGACTTTGGCGTTAGCATTGCGGAAGTTATACGCCACGCCCATACCGCAGGCGCCGTAGCCGAACACGGTCACGCGCTGGCCGTTGGTTATCCGGTTCGTCACCCGCATGTATGACTCCAGCACGCTCTGGCCGACCGCGTGTTCGTTTTCCGCAAACTGCTTAATCGGGCTGTCGTTGATAACGAGGATCGGGCGATTGAGCTCGGCCCGTTTCATCGCCAGGCGCATGCGTCCAGAAGTGGTTTCCTCGGTGCCGCCCAGCAGGGAGTCATACGGTTGCTCGAGGAACAGCTCGAACAGATCGCCGCCGTTATCCAGCAGCATATCCGGTTTTGTGGCCAGCACCTGCTGCAGGAATTCACGATGACGTTCGGGATCCTGGGTGGCTTCGCCAATCACCCGAACCCCCTTCTCACGCAGCCACGCCAGCGTTTCCGGCTGGGTTGAGTTGAGGTTCCCGGTGGCGACTATCCCGGCGCCGCCGTCGCGTAGCGTCATTAACAGCGCCACGGTTTTAGGCTCGAGGTGAATACCGGTACCAATGGTCAGCCCGGCAAAAGGCCGGGTTTCGCGGAACTCACAGGCAATCTCCTGCAGTAAGCGACAGTTCTCTTGCACCCACTCAATACGACCAGGCATAGCGTTTTGCTCCTGAAGTTAATCTCGCAGTTGTCACACCGATCGGCGTCCGCCGGCGGCGAAGATCGACATCATACGTATGACTTCGTTAGCTGAGCGTGACGGCTGTCTCAAATTAAGTAATACGTATGACTTCATGAGGAAACCGCCGGGGCATGGTTTGCAGCGCATCCTTGTCTAACCCGGCAACCACAGGCATCATAACCGGCGTGAAAAAGGAGACGACATGGCTGAAAGAGGAAAAACGCGTCCGGATCCCCGGTCTGGCGAACGCGAAGGCGCGGTGACCAGTACGATGGTGGCGCGGGCCGCTAACGTATCTCAATCCACCGTGTCGCTGGTGCTCTCGGGAAAATCCGCCGGCCGCGTATCCGCCGCCACCCGGAGCCTGGTCGAAGAGACCGCGCGGCAGCTGGGCTATCGGCCCAACGTTTCCGCCCAGACGCTACGCACGGGGATCGTCAAAACCCTCGCCTTCGCGGTTCCCGACCTGCAGCAGCCCTTTTTTGGCCAGGTGCTCTATGCCGCAGAGCTTTTCGCCTGCCAGCACGGCTACAACATCATCCTGATCGACACCCTCGCCGACGCGGACTGGGCCGGGCGCCTGCTGCAGATGTTCAATAGCCATACCATCGCCGGCTGTATCGTCTACGCCAGCGACAAAGAGACCGAGCGGCGCCTGGCGCCCATGCAGGATCACGTCGTCTATATTGAAGCCGATGACGAGGCGCTAAGCGGTATTGATCTTAATACCGCCAGGGTGATGAAAACCGTGGCCGAACACCTGACCGCCCTCGGGCACCGGCGCATCGGCTACCTTGCCGCCCGCTACCCGCGAGCGCTGTTCCAGCGTCGCTTTGACAGCTTCGTCGAGCAGCTGGCGCTTCTGGGCGTCGCCTTTGCGCCGCAGCGTCGCCTGTTTTCCAGATTCGGCGTTGAGGAGGCGACGGCGTGCGCCCTGCAGCTGCTGGAGAACGATATTACCGCCGTAGTCTGCGATGACGATCTGCTCGCCGGGGCGCTGTACCGCGCGGCCCGGAAAATGGGCAAATCGATACCCGGCGATCTCTCCGTTATCGGCTTTAACGATGTGGAAATCGCCCGCCTGCTAAGCCCGGAACTCACCACCATCGCCATTCCCGCAGAAGAGATTGGCCAGCGCTCGGTTGCGCTGCTGCTCGCCCAGCTCGGCCCGTCGCACGCCCGGGAGAGCCGGACAAAGCCGGCGATCCTCGATCTGCACCTGCGGCTTCGCGGCTCAACCGGGCCGCTGGCGAAGTAGCCTCCTGCCGGGACCGCGCCTAAAAATCACCGCCATCCGCCTCGCCGGATGCCGCCGGTTCTGCGGCATCGTTGCGCGCATCCCGACGATAGTAGCCGGGGGCCACGGCCATCACCCGTTTAAAGGCGCTGCTGAACGCGCTTTCGGAAGCGTACCCTACCCTTGCGGCCACCTCGGCGATCGCCGTCCCCGCCATCAGCTCGCGCCGCGCCAGGTACATGCGCCACTGGGTTAAATAGGCCAGCGGCGGGATCCCCATTCTTTCGCGAAACCGCACCGCCAGCGAGGTTCTCGACATCCCGGCGCTTTTTGCCAGCGCCTGCAGGGTCCAGCCGCGGGCGGGTTCGCCGTGAATGCAGCTCAGCACGAGGGAGAGTCGCGGATCGGCAAAACCCTGCAGCCATCCCTTATCGTCCGCCGGCGCGTCGGCAAGCCAGGCGCGCAGGGTCTGGGTGAAGAGCAGCCTGGGTCAGCCCGGCCACCATGCTTGCGCGTCCGGGACGGCTGCTGTTCATCTCAACCACCAGCTGCTTAAGCAGCCAGGAGATCGGTTCAGCTTCGGCAGCGCCGCCGCGCACGTGGATCAGCGGCGGCAGCCCGCTCAGCAGCAGCGTCTGGCGGTCGGCATCCAGCCGGACCTTGCCGCCGAGCATGGTGAAATCCTCCCCCTGCCCCAGGCGATAGCGGTCATCGTCGTCGCGTTCAACCGGCGCCTGCCCGGCGTCGGGGATCAATTCGGCCGCGCTGGCCAGCGTCAGGGTCCGCGTTCCGTTGGTAATCAGCACATCGCCGCTCTCCGCCAGCAGCGGAGCCGGCAGGTCATCGAGCGCATACCAGCAGCGCCCCTGGGTTACCGCGCAAAACTTAATCGCGTCGAGGTTGGCAAAACGGCGCGCCCAGGCCCCACCGGCCACCAGGCGGCCGGAGAGATCGCAGCGCACCTGCAGGAAATCGAGCAGATCCGATAGCGGGTCAACGCCTAAATTTGAACTATCACGCATAAAAATAGCATTTTCACGGCTTCATCGTACGGTGACGGCACTCTACCATGTAACAACCCCTTTTGTCCCGGAGAACGGCTATGCTCACCCCTCAATCCCCTGTTGTTTCAGGCTTCGGCGCGACCTCCACGCCCGAGGACATCATGCACGACGTCGACCTTAGCGGAAAATGCGCCATCGTTACCGGCGGCCACGCGGGAATTGGCCTGGAGACCGTCAGGGCATTGCGCTCCGCCGGCGCCAGAGTCATCGTTCCCGCCCGCGACGTGACCGCGGCCCGGGCCGCCCTTGCCGGTATGCCGGACGCTATCGTGCTGCCGCTGGATCTGCTGAACCCGGACTCCATTGACCGCTTCGCCGACGCGGCGCTCGCCGAAACCGACGCCGTCGATATTCTGCTGAATAACGCCGGTATTATGGCGCCGCCTCTCTCCCGCGACGCCCGCGGGTTCGAATCGCAGTTTTCCACCAACCATCTCGGCCATTTTCAGGCTGACGCTGCGGCTTTGGGACGCGCTCGTCGCCTCGGGGAGCGCGCGCGTCGTGGCGCTGTCATCCCTCGGGCACCGCTATTCCGCGGTCTGCTTCGACGATATCCACTACCGGCAGCGGCCCTACGATCCCTGGCGGGCCTACGGCCAGTCGAAAACGGCCAACGCCCTGTTTGCCGTACATCTCGACAGGATCGGCCAGCCGTTGGGCATTCGCGCGTTTTCGGTACATCCCGGCAGGATCCCCGCTACCGGGCTGAGCCGCTTTATGAGCGCGGAAGAGCGAGCCGCCGTCGCCCGGGCGGCGCAGGTTGGGCCGGACTTTGTACCGTCGCCGCTGAAAACCGTGGCTCAGGGCGCGGCGACGAGCCTGTGGGCCGCGACCAGCCCGCAGCTGGCCGGCATGGGCGGAGTGTACTGCGCGGACTGCGACATCTCGCCGCAGGTCGCCGACGATAGCCCCGACGTCAGCGGCGTGCGCCGCTGGGCGATGGACCCTCTGCAGGCCGAGCGTCTGTGGGACCTTTCGCTCAGGATGCTCGGGCAATAATTTTTTTAGCCACACGGGAGAACGCTATGCCGCTTAATCACTACATTACCCTGGGACGCTCCGGGCTGCGGGTCAGCCCGTACTGCCTCGGCACCATGACTTTTGGCGAAGAGTTTGGCTGGGGCGCCAGCCCGCAGGAGTCGTTTGCCATGCTCGATGAGTACCGCAGCCGCGGCGGCAACTTTGTCGATACCGCCAATATCTACACCGCCGGTCATTCGGAGCAGATCGTCGGCGACTACATTAAACACCGCGCGCTACGGCGCGATGAGCTGGTGCTGAGCACGAAGTTCTACTGCAATCTCTTCCCTGGCGATCCGAACGGCGGCGGCGCGGGGCGCAAGGCGCTGATCCAGCAGTGCGAGGCCTCGCTGCAGCGCCTGCAGAGCGACTATATCGATATCTACTGGCTGCATAACTGGGACCGGACCGCGCCGATTGAAGAGACGCTGCGCGGGCTCGACGATCTGGTCACCGCCGGCAAGATTCGCTACGTCGGCTTCTCGGATATTCCGGCGTGGAAAACCGCCGAAGCGCAGACCATCGCCCGCTTTCGCGGCTGGGCGCCGATCATTGCGCTGCAGCTCGAATACTCCCTGTTGGAACGAACCGGCGAGGGGGAACTGTTCACGCTGGCGCAGGAGATGGGCATGGGGATTATGCCCTGGTCACCGCTCAAAAGCGGCTTCCTGAGCGGTAAATTCAGGCGCAACGGCGAAGGCAGCGTCGACACCCGCCGCAGCGGCATGGTCGGCATGCCGTCGCCGGCGGACTACGATGTTATCGAAACGGTTGTCGAGATCGCCTCGGCGCTTAACGTCAGCCCGGCGGCGGTGGCGCTGGCGTGGGTCAGATCGCAGCCGGGAGTCAGCGCCACGCTGATTGGCGCCCGGCGGCTCGATCAGCTGAAAACCAACCTCGACTCGCTGGAGGTGACGCTATCGGCCGGACAGATCGCCCGGCTCAGCGAGGTTTCGCAGCCGAAGCTCAACTTCCCGGCTGAAAACAACGCCACCCTGGCGCCGATGCTCGCTTTCGCCGGCATGACCGTGGATGGTAAAACGATCCCCTCTTTCAACCTCCACGCCTCCTGAAAGAAGGCGATCGCGGTACAGCCCGCGCGGCGTTTATCCCCCGCCGCTCGGGCAACCTGATGGGTTTTGCGATGGCTACGAAGCCTAACAATATTTGCTCAGGGAACGCGCGGAGAAACTAATCCAGGTCACGGTGGCATTGATGGATGATGTCGGTCAGCGCGCTTTTTACCTGCGGGTCCCTTTTATCGTAGAAGAAATTGACCAGCGTCTGTTTGCCCGATTTTCCCATGTCGATATTCGCCACCGCATCGCGGTCTCGTAGAAGGTTATATCTTTTATCGCCATTGGGCAGCGGATCGTCTTGCTCAAGATAAAATTGATGGCGGAGTGACTGATACTGCAGACATCCCTGGGTACGTTCTACGCTGGCGGAAAAATACTCCTCTTTCAGTTCGGTATTTTTGACCTTATCGATAAAGCCCGAACATCCTGACAGCATAGCCATAATGGCGGCCAGATAAATTATTTTAAACATCAGCTTCCTCTGCGGGTTAAAAAGGGGGAATAGCGGCGCTATTGTCCGCGAATCCACCTCAACCAGCTATCAACAATAACCACTAAGGCCCAGAGGAGAAAGGTCGGTTACGCCCCGCCGCGCAGCATCGTGCAGAAGGCGCAGTGGCAGCCGGGAACCGGCGTCGCGCTGCAGGTCCCGAGTATTGAGGTCTGAAAGCCGGCGTCGTTGTGGCTATAGAAATTGCTGACGATGCTCTCTTCCGCCTTTTTCAGCTGGCCGGCGCTCGCCTCAGAGACCGGCGCGCTTTTAGCCTGGAAGGCCCAGGCGGCCGGGGAACTAAAAGCAACGGTTAAAAGTACTATGCGATGAATTTTCATATCAGAAGCGCGTCCCGGGCCAGTTATTGATGTGAAAACCCTACCACAGCGCCCGTTCGGCGCCAGCGCTATATTGCACAATAAATACATTGTTACAATATAACATCCACCTTTACACCGGTCGCAGACTATCCAGGACGGAGCGCTTTGTTTATATTGCGGATGTTATCATATAACACCATCGGTTCTTCGTCTCAGCGCTGACCTCCGCAGATCGTTTGCCCGGGTTGAGTCGGGCAGGGACGGATCAACTGGAGAGTCTATGGCGCAGCCCCCTCTACCCGAGAATCGCCCTCGGGCCACGTCGCGAAACCGGCGTTTGCTCATCGCGCAGGCTATTCTGTATGGCCTTCTCGCTATCGCTGGCGCGATTTATCTGTTTCTGCACTCTTTGCCGCGTCGGGATTCTGGCTTCCCGTGACGCGCCTGATGCTCGCCGCGGTGCTGGTCGCGCTGGCGTTTGTCGAAAACGCGCTGCGCTGTGAAGGCGGCGGGATGCAGGACCCGCCGCCCGCCGATAGCCCGGCGCAAGAGCCGACGCTCCTGAGCCGGGTGCTGCCGGAAAGCGCGCAGGCCTGGCTCCGCCATTTCCATCAGCATCTGGCCACCACCCTTATCGCCTCCGCGCTGGCCGGCGCCTTTGCCATCGCCAATATCGCGGACGCCCGGTCCGTTGATCTCGCCGACGCCCCGCGGCCGATCGCCGTCGGCTTCTTTATCCTGCTCTGCTTTACGCTGCTGCTGCTTGAACGCACGCTCAGCTTCCGCCCCCTTCGCGGCTGGCCCCATCGGCAGCAGCACGTGGGGATCGCCCGCCTGATGCTCAGCCTCTTCCTGCTACTCACCCTCTCCCTGCTGGCGGCGATGGCTTTCCCCGCCCCCGCGCTGTGGGGCATTAAGCTGGCGAGCCTGATGCTACTGCTGGTGGCGCTGGAGTATACCCTGCGCGCGCTGGCCGCGATGGCCTCTCCCCCTGCGGCGGACTCCGCTCCCCGCCTGCTGACCCGCAGCCTGCTCGCCGCGCTGTATCAGTGGCCGCCGCGGCCGCTGCTGCGCGTGCTGGACGCATTTCAGCAGCGCTTTGGCGTCGATCTGCGGCAGATTCAGGCTTTTCGTCTGATGGGCAGCCGGCTGCTGCCGGTGACCGCGGGGATCGCGGCGCTGGGCTGGCTGCTCAGCGGGCTGACGGAAGTGCAGCTGCATCAGCGCGGGATATATGAGCGCTTTGGCCGGCCGATCGCCGTTCTGGCTCCCGGGCTGCACGCCGGATTGCCCTGGCCCTTTGGCCGGGTTGTCGCCGTCGAGAACGGCGCGGTGCATGAACTCCAGCTCAGCGATATCGCCGAGGCGGCGCAGGCGGATCCTCAGCCCGACGACGCCGCAGAAGGCCCAGCTCCGCAGAGCAGCTGGCGGCTCTGGGATAGCAGCCACGCCACGGACCAGTCCCAGGTCATCGCCAGCGCCGCCATGGACCAGCAGAATTTTCAGATAGTGAATATGGATATCCGCGCGATCTGGCGCATTGGCCTCAGCGATCGGGATGCGCTTAACAGCCAGTATCAGACCGAAGACCTGGCGCTGATGATTCGCAGCATCGCCCGGCAGATACTGGTGACCCAGTTCGCCAGCAAACAGCTCGATGAGCTGCTTGATGAGCAGCGGGCGACGCTGGCCAGCGAGCTCACCCGGCAAATCCAGCAGCGTCTTACCTCCCTCAATACCGGCGTGGAGCTGCTGTTTACCCGCATAGAGGCCATTCATCCCCCCGCCGGCGCGGCTAACGCCTATCACGGAGTGCAGGCCGCGCAAATTGCGGCAAATGCGCTGATCGCCCGCGAACAGGGCTATGCGGAGAAGGTCAGCCGCGAAGCGCAGCGTAACGCCCTGACCAAACTGAATAACGCCGAGGCCTCCGCCGCTGAAAACCTGGCGCAGGCCCGGGCCGCCGCGGTGACCTTCAGCGCGGAACGCCAGGCGTCGCAGCAGGCCGGAGAGGCGTTTATGACCGAGCGGCGCTATCGCATTCTGAGCCAGGCGTTGGCCCATACCCCGCTGCTGATCCTCGATAATCATCTCCAGGGGAGCAGCCAGCCGGTGCTCGATCTCCGCCAGTATTCCGCTTTATCCGACAGTACCGCCCCACAGAAGGCCAGCACACCATGAAGATCCGCGCGATAACCGCCGCCCACGCGGCCCCGAACGCCGTTACGCGGCAGATCGTCCCGCCCGCCCCGCTGCGCCGCAGGCGCGGTATTCGCCTCGCCGTCGCGGCGTTGCTGGTCACCCTGGCGGTATTAACCGCCTGCCTGCTGGAGGTCCGCGCCGGAAGCGCCACCGTGGTGACCCGCTTTGGCGATCCGGTACGCGTCCTGCTCGCCCCCGGTCTGGCGTGGCGGCTGCCGGCGCCGTTTGAAACGCCGCTCGACGTCGATCTGCGCATCCGCTCCACCTCCAGCGGCCTGCAGGACGTGGGCACTCGCGACGGTCTGCGGGTGCTGGTGCAGGCCTGGGTTATCTGGAAGGTCAAACCCGATAACGACAACGTGCTGCGCTTTATCCGCGCCGTGCAGAACCAGCCGGACGAGGCCGCCCGCCAAATCCGCACCTTTATCGGCTCGGCGCTGGAGACTACCGCCAGCAACTACGCGCTGTCGGATATCGTTAACGTCGACGCTAAAAAAGTCAAAATAGCCCAGTTGGAGGGCCAGCTGCAGTCGCAGCTGCAGGCCCAGCTGCTGAAAAGCTACGGCATTGAACTGATCCAGACCGGGATCGAACGGCTGACCCTACCGGCCGTCACGCTGAACGCCACGGTGGACCGCATGCGCGCCGAGCGCGAAACCATCGCCACCGAACGCACCGCCGAGGGCAAACGTCAGGCGGCGGAAATCCACTCCCGGGCGGATCGCGACGCGCGCATTCTGCAGGCCGACGCCGCGGTGAAAGCGGCGGCCATTAGCGCCGACGCCCAGCGCGACGCGGCCGGCATCTACGGCAAGGCGCGGGCCAGCGACCCGCAGCGTGTACGATCTGCTGCGTTCGCTGGATACGCTCAGCACGATCGTTAACGCCAGCACCCGCCTGGTGCTGCGCACCGATGCGGAGCCGTTCCGTACCCTGGTGCAGGGACCCGCGCCGTTGACCGGGACGCAGCAGCCATGACCTCAGCATCGCCGGGCTCAACGCCCTGGGGACAGTCCTGGCGCATCGCCTTCTTTACGCTGTATGGCGCGGCGCTGCTTGCCGCCGGCGCGTGGCTGTTCTCCTGTATCCATCAGGTCGCCCCCGACAGCCGGGCGGTGGTCTTTCAGTTTGGCAGGCCGATCCGCGTGGAGAACGCGGGGCTGCTGTTCGCCTGGCCGCATCCCGTCAACAGCATCGAACTGGTGCCGGCCGCCGAACGCATTCTCGAACGGGACGTGGCGGTGCTGCGCCGCGACCAGCAGCTGGAGCGGATCAACAACTGGGAGCGCGACGGCGATGCCGGCGCCGGAGCGGGCTATCTTTTAACCGGCGATGAGGGCGTGGTGCAGCTGGACGTCCGCGTATTCTGGCGGGTCAGCGACCCGATCCGCTTCGCGCTACAGCGTGCGCATATCGAGCCGCTGATCGATCGCCTGACCGAACGTGCCGCCGCGGTCGTCTGCATGGAGCGCGGTCTGGACGCGATTCTGGTTGCCAGACCGGAGAGCCCGCAGAACGATCGCCACTCGGCGGAGGAGCGCATCCGTCTGCGCAGCGACTTCAGGCGCAGCATGGCGCAAAGCCTGGCGCAGATGGCCGCCGGCGGCAACGATCCGGGGATCGTCATCGAGCGCGTCGATATCGTTTCATCCCTGCCGGCTAACGCGGTAGCGGCATTCAACGCCGTGCTCACCGCCAGCCAGCAGGCCGACAAGGAGATCGCCAGCGCGCGAACCGCGGCTACGCTGCTGGGCCAGCAGGCGCAGCAGCAGGCGGATCGCATCATCCAGCAGGCGCAAGCCGGCCGTCAGGAGACCCTGGCGAAGGCCAACGTTGATACCCGGACCATCCTGCAGGCTGGCGCAAACCCGGCGCGACGGCAGCGATGGCGGACTGCTGCTACGTCTGTGGCGCGACGCGGTAGGCCGCATTCTGTCACAGGCCGGACAGGTCATTACCGTCGCCCCGGGAGACGACAGTCGCCTGATCCTGCAGGGCCTTCCACCCCAGCCGGCCACGCCGCCGGCCAGCGAGAAATCACCATGAGCCAGTCGTGCAGCCACGGACATATTCACTTCAGCAATAGTCTCCAGACCCCGGCGGAGCGGCGGCGGATGGCGCGCCGGCTAACGCTGGCGATGATAACCCTCGGGCTGCTGCTGCTCAGCCTGCTCTGGCGCGCCGTCGCGCCGGATCAGCCGGCGATCGGCGATATTCTGGCCGGCGTGGCCTGGCTGCTGGTTGCCGTGCCGGTATTTCGCGCCGGCTGGCACAGCCTGCTGCATCCGGATCTGCACGGGGTGACCGACCTGCTGATCGTGCTGGCGATGCTGGGCGCGTGGGCGCTGGGCGATCTGATGACCGCCGCGCTGCTGCCGGTGATCATGATCTTCGGCCACATTCTGGAGGAGCGCAGCGTTATGGGCACCCGCCAGGCCATCGCCGGCCTCAGCAAGCTGGCGCACAGCCGGGCGAGACGCCTGCGCGAGGACGGATCGCTGGAGAATATCGGCAGCCAGCAGCTGCGGCCCGGCGACGTGGTTGAGGTGCGTGCGGGCGATCAGATTCCCGCCGACGGGAAGATCCTCTCCGGTAACGCCAGCCTCGATGTGGCCTCCATTACCGGCGAATCGGTCCCGGCGGAGGTCTGCCCGGGGATGTCGGTCTTCGGCGGAACGCTAAACCTCAACGGCCTGCTGCGCCTCGAGATTACCCATACGGGCGAGCACTCCACCCTCGGAAAAGTGCTGGCGCTGATGCAGGATGCCGAGCGGGCAAAACCGCCCATTACCCGGATGCTGGAGCGCTACGCCGGACATTATCTGATCCTCGTGCTGCTGATCGCCGCGACGACCTGGTTTTTGACCTTCGACAGCCAGGCGATGCTGGCGGTGCTGGTCGCGGCCTGCCCCTGCGCCCTGGTGCTCTCCGCCCCGGCCACCTCGATGGCGGGGATCGCCGTAGCCGCCCGGCACGGCATCCTGATCCGCAACGCGGCCTTTCTTGAAGAGCTGGCGGACGTTGATGCGGTGATTATCGATAAAACCGGCACCCTGACCCAGGGGCGTCTGCGGCTGGTTGACGTGGCTCCGGCAACCTCGCGCCCGCGCGAGTCCCTGCTGCAGCTGGCCTCGGCGCTGGGTGCCGCGAGTAATCATCCGGTCAGCCGGGCGATGGTCGGCGCTCCCGCAGCAGATGGAGAGATTCCGCTGCGGGAGGTGGAGGAGATTCAGGGCCTGGGGGTCGTCGCCACCACCGCTGCCGGCCAGGCTTTGCTGGGCAGAAAAGAGCTATTTGACCGCTATCGGATCGCGGTGGCGCCGCTCCCCGACCACGACGGCCCGACGGTCGGTATCGCTGAAGGCGGCGTTTTTCTCGGCTGGCTGCTGCTCGATGATACGATCCGCCCCGAGGCGCCGGAGGCCATCGGAATGCTGCAAAAGCTCGGCGTCGGCCGCTTCCTGCTGCTGACCGGCGATCGCCTGGCCGTCGCGCAGCGCGTGGCGCAGCGGACGGGAATTGACGAGCCTGGCGGCCGAAGTGCTTCCAGCCGAAAAGCTGCAGCAGGTGCAGCAAGCCGTCAATGAAGGATGGCGCCCGATGGTGGTTGGCGATGGGATCAACGATGCGCTGGCGCTCAAGGCCGGCGCCGTCGGTATTGCTATGGGCAGCAACGGCGCCGATATCGCGCTGGCTTCCGCCGACGTGGTGCTGACCGGCAGCGACTTACGCCGCCTGCCGCTGGCGGTAAGGCTCAGACGCCAGTGCCGCGCCACCCTGCGGGTCAACGTATTTATCGGCCTCGGCTGGACGATTTTAATCGTGATTGCCGCGGCGATGGGGCTACTCGGCGCGGCGGGCGCCCTGGTGGCGGCGATATTGCACAATCTCAGCATCCTGCTGGTGCTGTTGAATACCGGGCGGCTGCTGCAGTTTGATGACCGGCCGCCGCCACCTGTCCCGCCGGCGGATTAGGCGCGAAACGCGGCGGCGATATCCCTACAATTTTCACCTTGATAACGATAACTATTTTCATTTAAATAGGGGCCCCTTTTCGCTAAACACGCGCAGCGATGCGCGGCCGTTGGGAAGCTATCTTGTCAGCGTTTGAGCGTTACTATACGGAACTGTTCCGCTTTCTCAGTCGGAAACTGCGGGACACACACCTTGCAGAGGAGCTTACCCAGGAGACGTTCAGCCGCGCGCTGGCCTCTTCTGAAAAGGTGTCATCGCACCGCGGCCTGCTCTACCATATCGCCAGAAATCTTCTGGTCGATCGCTATCGCCACCGCCGCGCGCATAGCGAGGAGACAGCGACGGATGAGCTGCTGGCCCCGGGTCATGAGCAGCCGGATAGCCTGATTGAAAAACAGCAGTATATCGACCGCCTCGTTGCCACCATTGAACAGCTGCCGCCACGCTGCCGCGAGGCATTTATCCTGCACCGCATTGACGGCCTGTCGCAAAGCGAGGTCGCCAGCAGAATGGGCATTTCAACCAATATGGTAGAAAAGCATATTATTCGGGCCATGCTGGCCTGCCGCAGTCTGTCGCGACAGCTGGCGTGAAGAACCGCCCACAAGGAAGCCGCGATGACCCATCAAGACCAGCAGACTATTGCTGAACAGGCGATCCGCTGGCTGCTGCGCCAGCGGGAAGGGATGACCCCCGCCGAGCGCGCCGCCTTTCAGCGCTGGCTGCAAACACCGGCACATCAGGCCGAATACGACGACCTGCGCGAGCTATGGCAGGAGACCTCGCGCCTGCCGCATCGCGATATCGCCCATCTGCGACCGGCCGCGCCGCGCCGTTCGCTCTGGCGCCCGCTGCGCTGGGGCTGCGCGCTCCTGTTGCTGGCGGCGATCCTCTTTTTCCCGCTGCGCGACGAGTTTGCCGCGCCGATCTATACCGCCAGCTGGCACACCGGGCGCGGCGAGATACGCCAGGTCGATCTGCCGGACGGCAGCCGAATATCCCTTGATGCCGGAACGCAGTTAACCGTCCGCTATTTTGCCCACCGCCGGGAGGTGGTGATGCCCCAGGGGCAGGCCTTCTTTAAGGTTACCCATCAGCCGCAGCGCCCGTTCGAGGTGCTCAGCGGTCCAACCCGGGTCACCGTAGTCGGCACCGGGTTCAGCGTGCGCTATCTGCCGCATACCCTGAGCGGCGACGGTACCGACGTGGCGGTCAGCACCGGCGCCGTGCGCGTCGGCCCGCGCGGGATCTGGCAAAACCGCTGGTGGCGCGCGATGCAGCGCCTGCACCTGCCGCAGGCCGCCCGCTACCTCACCGTACTGCAGAGCTCGCAGCGGGCCACCAGCGACGCCAGCGGCATGCTGGCGTCCCCCTCCCCGCTGCCGGCGGAAAATATTGCCGCATGGCGTGACGACCGTATCGTTCTGGAGAATATCCGCCTCGATATGGCGCTGGCGGAATTTGCCCGCTACGGCGAAGTGCCGCTTACCCTCGACTCGCCGGCGGTTGCCGCCCTGCGCGTCAGCGGCAGCTTTGCGATAACCCGAGTGAACAGCTTTGCCGCCGCGCTGCCGAGCGTGCTGCCGGTAAAAATAAAGAACAAGGATAATCAATACATTATTAGCCTATCCGCGGCGGCGGCAAAAAATAATCAAAACTGACGTCAGGGTTTTCCCTCCCGCTTCGTCTTCAGAGGAGAATGATTATTATTCGTTATAACTCTGGGGATGAAGAATGGCTGTTGTTTCCATTTGGCGTGCGTTTCGCACCCACCATATTGCGCTGGCCGCGGCGCTGCCGGCCTCTGCCGTTTTTGCGGCAACGACGCTGAACGTTTCGCTGCCCGCGCAGCCGCTGGCGGCCTCTTTAAATCAGTTAGTCAAACAGGCTAACGTCCAGCTGATCGTCGCGCCTGCCACCCTTACCGGCAAAACCGCCCCGGCCGTTTCCGGCGCCATGACGCTTGATGCCGCGCTCGGCCGGCTGCTGGCAGGCAGCGGGCTCCGCTGGTCCCTAAACGGCGATACGGTCTCCGTGACGCCGGACGCCGCGGGGGAAGAGACGATCACCGTCATCGGCGGGGGTAGCGCATCGGCGGAGGTGGCGCAACAGACCACCAGCGCCAGCAAAACGGATACCCCGCTGCTGGAGGTTCCGCAGTCGGTTTCGGTGATTACGCGCCAGCGGCTGGATCGCCAGAACGTGCAGAGCGTCACCGAAGCGCTGCGCTACGTACCCGGCGTCAAGACGGAGACCTACGGCGTCGATCCTAAAGGCTACGACTGGATCTACATCCGCGGCTTCAACGCGCTGACCACCAATGATTACCGCGACGGCCTGCGCCAGCTCAACAACAGCTACAGCTATTTCCGCACCGAACCCTACGCGCTTGAGCGTATCGATATCGTCCGCGGCCCCTCTTCGACGCTGTTTGGTCTGGGAGACGCCGGCGGGATTATCAACCGGGTCAGCAAAATGCCGGATGCCCGCGGCGTGCATGAGGTGGAAGTTCAGCTCGGCAGCTTCAACCGCCGCCAGGCGCAGTTTGACGTCAGCGACAGGCTGGATGATGAAGGCCAGTGGCTGTACCGGGTCGTAGGCCTCGCCCGCGACAGCGATACCCAGTTCCAGTATCAGAACGGCCCGCAGGTGGAAGATAACCGCCTGTACCTGGCGCCGACGCTGACGTGGCTTCCCTCCGCCGATACCAGCCTGACCCTGCGCGCGGACTATCTGCGCGATACCTCCGGCGGCACCATTGCCGTGCTGACGAAGCCCGGCGGGAAAATAACCGACACGCTGCTGGGCGACTACAGCTATAACCGCTTTCGCCAGCAACAGTTCACCGTCGGCTATGAGTTCAGCCAGCAGCTGACGGAAAGCGTTCAGTTTCGCCAGAACCTGCGCTACGGGCAGACCGATACCATCCTCAATAACCTGCTGCCGGGCGATCCGGATTTCGCCAACGGTACGCTGGCGCGCAACGCCGTGCGCTTTGACGAACATATGCACGCGTTCAACGTCGATAACCAGCTGCAGATGGACTTCAACACCGCCGTCGTGGCGCACCGGCTGCTGGCGGGGGTGGACTACAGCTGGCTGGACGGAAACGCCAGGCGTTTCGGCGCCGTCGCGCCGCCGCTCAACATCAATCACCCGGCCTACGGCATGGAGATTGCGGATCCCACCTATGCGCTCAACAATAACGATCAGACCACCGCGCAGCTGGGCCTCTACTTACAGGATCAAATCCACCTGACCGATAGCTGGCTGCTGACCCTGGGCGGACGCCACGACGACGTCAGCATGCGCACGCGTAATCACCTCGACGAGACGACCTCATGGCTGGATAAAGGGGCATGGACCGGCCGGGCGGGGCTGACCTGGCTGGCGGGAGGCGGCCTCGCGCCCTACATCAGCTATGCCGAATCCTTTGTCCCCAACAGCGGGACCGACCGCCAAAACCGCACCTTCGAGCCCAGCAAAGCGCACCAGTACGAAGTCGGGGTGAAATATCGGCCGCACGACAATCTGCTGATGACGCTGGCGGCGTTTGACATCACCAAAACCAACGTCCTGACCAACGAAATCGCCAACGGCACGCCGACCGGCTACCAGGTCGCCTCCGGCGAAATTCGTTCCCGCGGCATTGAGTGGGAAACCCAGGCGCAGATCACCGGCAACCTCGATGCGCTGGCGTCCTATACCTGGAACGAGACGGAGATAAGCAAAAGCAACAACGGCGACCAGGGAAAACAGCAGGCTAACGTGCCGAAGCAGATGGCCTCGGCGTGGGTGAACTACGCGTTTCGCCAGGGGGCGCTGGATGGGCTGCTGCTCAGCACCGGCGTGCGCTATATCGGCAGCATGTACGGCGATAACGCCAATACGCTGCCGGTCAAAAACGTCACCCTGGTCGATGCCGGCGTGAAATATCAGGTGAATCAGCATATTCAGCTGGGGTTCAACGTCCAGAACCTGCTCGACCATCACTACATCGGGACCTGCGATGGCGACACCAGTCTGCTATCCCGGCCAGGAGCGGACCTTCATCGGCTCGCTGAAGCTTAACTTCTGATGTCAAAAGGAATCAGCCGCCGCGCCTGCCTGCAGGCGCTCATTCTGCTGCCGATGGCGGCGCGGGCCGCGCCGGCGCGCCTCGATAGCCGCCGAATTGTCGCCATTAACTGGGCCGCGGCAGAAACCCTGCTCAGCATTGGCGTGACGCCACTGGCGATTTCCGACAGCCGCTACTTCCGCCAGCGGATCGTCCAGCCCGTTCTGCCGGCCGGGGTGCTGGACGTGGGGCCTTTCTGGGAGCCGAATATGGAAATGCTCGACGCTCTGCGCCCCTCGCTGATCGTTAGCGACGTGCTGCCCGCGGCGATCATGGCGAAAATGGCGACGATTGCGCCGGTGGAAACGGTCACCGCCTACTCCGAACCCGGCGATCTGTGGCGAGGGCTCGGGGAGTGGACGCGAGGGATGGCTCATCGTCTGGGCGCCGAGGCGGCCGCCGCGCGCTGGCTGCAGCAAACGGCGGCAGACATCGCGACGTTGCGCCGGCGGCTGGCGGCGCGCGAAAAGGCGAAAATCCTGGTGATGGTCCTCGATCAGGATGGCAAGTACGCCACGGTCTATGGTCCCGGCAGCCTTGCCGATGCCGTTTTAGGCCAGCTTGGCCTCGTCAACGCCTGGCAACAGCCGGTGAGCGCGATCCACGTCGCGCGGGTGCGGGTCGAAGCGCTGGCGGACCTTCCCTGCGACTGGCTTTTTTATACCGAGCTGCCGACCACCCTGACCCGTTTGACGCGGGCCCGGCAGCCCAACGGCTTGTGGCAGCACCTGCCGATCGTCGCCGACCGCCGCGCCTCCCGGCTGGAGCACTTTTTCCCCTTTGGCAGCCTGGCCACCGCGGTCGGGCTGGCCGGGCAGATCGCCCGGATCCTGGAGCGCGCCGCATGAGACTATCGCCGGCGATCGTCGGCCTTTTCATCTGCGCTGCCACAGCCGTCGCCCTCACCGGCGGGAATTACCTGGCGCTGACCGCGCGCTATCCGGCGTCGCTGGCCTCGCTGCTGCTGACACAAAGCTTCTTGCCGCGCGTCGCCGTCAGCCTGCTGTGCGGCGCCGGGCTGGCGCTGGCGGGATTACTGTTCCAGCAGGTGTTGCGCAACCCGCTGGCGGAGCCGGGTACGCTGGGCGTTGCCGCCGGCGCGAACCTGGCGATGTCGGCGGCGTTGGTCTTCGCCCCCGGGCTGCTGGCGCTCGGCTTGCCCACTCTGGCGCTGCTGGGCTCAACGGGGGTGATGCTGGTCCTCGTCTGGCTGACCGCGGGCCGTCATTTCGCGCCGCTCAGCGTGATTCTGGTGGGAATGGTGCTCAGCCTGTATGGCAACGCGCTGAATACGTTACTGGTGCTTTTCAACCACGACTACCTGAGCGATCTCTTTAGCTGGCAGGCCGGCGCGTTAACGCAAAGCGGCTGGGCCAGCAGTCAGGTGCTGGCCGCCGTGCTGCTGCCCTCGGCGGCGGTCAGCCTGCTGCTGCTGCGCCCGCTGACCGTTCTCGGGCTATCGGAGCAGCATGCCGGCTCGCTAGGGGTGTCGGTTCCAAAGATTCGCCTCATGACCCTGGCCATCGCGGTGCTGCTCAGCGCGGCGATCGCCAGCCAGGTGGGGATCATCAGCTTTATTGGCCTTGCGGCGCCGGCGATGGTCAAAGCCGCAGGGGTTCGCCGCCTCGGACGACAGCTTGGCCTCACCCTTGTTACCGGCGCGGCGCTGCTGCTGCTGGTCGATCAGCTGGCCTTACGCTACTCCCCCGCCGCCGGCGATATCCCGGCGGGCGCGGCTACCGCGCTGCTCAGCGCGCCGCTGCTGCTGGTGATGCTGCTCCGCCAGCGCGTAACCGGCGGCGTAGTGCCGACGGGCGACGGCCGGGCCAGGCCGCCGTTCACGGGCCGCCATGTGCCGATCCTGATCCTGCTGCTGGCGCTGGCGATACTCGCATCTTTGTGGCTCAACCGGGAACCGCCGGGCGCGGTGACCGCTCACCTGCTGGCCTGGCGCTGGCCGCGAACGGCCGGCGCGCTGTGCGCCGGAATGATGCTGGCCTGCGCCGGGGTGCTGATTCAACGTCTAACCGGCAACGTGATGGCCAGCCCTGAGCTCACCGGTATCAGCAGCGGCGCCGCGCTGGCGGTGCTGCTGACCGTCCTTTTTACCCCCGTTCCGCTGACCTTCCTGCTGCCATCGGCGCTGTTCGGCAGCCTGATCGCCATCGCGCTGCTGTTTTTATTGGGCTTACGCAGTCGGTTCAGCCGCCAAAAAATGGTTCTTATCGGGCTAAGCCTGACCAGCTTCGCCGGGGCGCTGAATATGGTGCTGATGCTAAGCGGCGATCCGCGCGCGCTGATGTTGCTAAACTGGAGCACCGGCTCCACCGCCAATATTGATGCCGCGACGGCGGGCGGCGCCCTGATTGCCGCCGCGATCCTCTGCCCGCTGGCGCTGCTGATGCAGCGCTGGCTGACGCTGCTCGGGCTGGGGCAGCTCAGCGCGCAGTCTGCGGGCATGTCGCTGCGGCGCAGCCAGCTACTCATTTTGCTGCTGACCGCGCTGCTTACCGCGGCGGGCACGCTGCTGGTAGGGCCGCTCAGCTTTGTGGGTTTACTGGCCCCGCAGTGCGCGCGGCTGCTGGGAGCGCACGCCGTGCGCCAGCAACTGGTAACGGCGGCGCTGGCCGGCGGGCTGTTAATGGTGCTGGCGGACTGGCTGGGGCGCAATATCGCCTGGCCGTGGCCGGTGTCGGCAGGCCTGCTGACCGCCTTTATCGGCGCGCCGTGGTTTTTATGGCAGCTACGAAAAACCGCCTCTCTTTAATACGACGACGTCGTTCGCCGCGGACAGAAAGCAAAAAACCCGCTTAAGTTTCCCGGGGCAGCATCGCCGAAGTAAGCATCGGAGAGCCGGTCCTGAGTCCAGACACTCTGCCCGGTGCCGGGAGCGGACGCTGCTGATGCGTATCACTTTTTTTACAATGCTCTTATAAATGCTACAATTTTCGCAAATTTACTTATCATGAAAAAATGACCGATGACTATAGCTAAATTTGAGCGACCAAAACTGCAACTGCCTAACGGCGCAGATAAATTATTATTGCACTCATGCTGCGCTCCCTGTTCCGGCGAGGTGATGGAAGCTATCCAGGCGTCAGGCATCGACTACACCGTTTTCTTCTACAATCCCAACATTCATCCGCAGAAAGAGTATCTCATTCGTAAGGATGAAAATATTCGCTTTGCTGAACAGCATGGCGTACCGTTTATCGACGCGGATTACGACACCGACAACTGGTTTGAGCGCGCCAAAGGCATGGAATGGGAGCCCGAACGGGGTATTCGCTGCACCATGTGTTTTGACATGCGTTTTGAGCGGACTGCGCTGTACGCCGCTGAAAATGGTTTCAGCGTAATTAGCAGACTCGCTGGGCATTTCGCGCTGGAAGAATATGCAGCAAATCAACGACTGCGGACAGCGAGCCGCCGCGCATTATCCGGGCATGGTGTACTGGGACTATAACTGGCGCAAACAGGGCGGTTCGTCGCGCATGATTGAAATCAGCAAGCGCGAGCAGTTCTACCAGCAGGAATACTGCGGCTGCGTCTATTCACTGCGTGACAGCAACCTGCACCGCAAATCCCAGGGCCGCCCTCTTATCAAAATCGGTCAGCTTTACTACGGTAAAGAAGACGAACAGGCCTGATTTTGATGTCACGCCCTGCGGGGCGTGACGATGAAGCCGTATATGTTTTAAATCATTTAGCAGGGTAATAAGATTACTCCCGCTGCGGTACTCTTCGTAATCATGGCCTTCTCCTGCATTTTCCCTTCAGCGCATGTAACATTTAAAAGCCCAATCAGATACACTTGTGTCAAAACAACCAGTAATCGGTAATATTGTGTCCCGGCGTATTTCCAGTAATTACATTGCAGCGTGGCTGGCACTCTTCTCGATTGCCATGCTGTTTGTTGCGCCGGTTATCTCAAAGTCGATTTCTCACCGAGCGTCCTGTGAACATCATAATGTCGCAGCGATGAACATGTCTGATATGCATCACGGCATGATGATGGCAGAACCGTGCCGGACAATGTCAGATATGGATCAGCGGATGATGTCCGGGCAGGCAATGTCACCGGTGGAGGAGATAGCCTGCGGTTATTGTCAGACTCCTGATCCATCTGCCGTTTATTCTGGTCGTGGTGACGGCTCTTCTGTGGCTGTTGTTGCTGTTAGTCCAGCGGTCGCCCGTACCGCACGCCGTTTTCCTTCCTGTTCTTCGCACCTGGCCTCCTCAACGCGCTCGCGCTCCTCCTGCCGTTTTTTCTGTTGCAATCTGACTATTTATAAAAAATTTGCATAACGCCGGTTTATCCATTGATGAGCCTGGAGGGTTATGCCGAAAACAATAGGATTTGTAATGAAAAAACACGACTTTGTGCGCACTCCGCTCGCTTATCTGGTGCTTACGGCACAGCTGGCTAATACCGCAGTCGCTGAAGAGCAGCACAACCACATGCAAATGCAGGATGACTCCGTCATGATCGTCACTGCGCCGGTCTCTTCTCCACTGGAGGTTGTTACTTCCCCCAAAACGCCACGACAGCCTGTACCCGCCAGCGATGGGTCTGACTATCTGAAAACCATTCCAGGATTCTCGCAAATTCGTAATGGCGGCACTAACGGCGATCCTGTTTTTCGCGGCATGTTCGGCTCGCGGCTTCGCCTGTTAACCAATAACGGCGAGATGCTCGGCGCATGCCCTGCGCGAATGGATGCGCCAAGCTCCTACATATCGCCAGAGAGTTTTGATCTCCTGACGCTGATCAAAGGGCCTGAAACCGTGCTCTGGGGACCGGGTAATTCGGCAGGGACCATCCGTTTTGAGCGGGAGCAACCACGCTTTGACAAACCAGGTATTCAGGGTACAGCCAGCCTGCTTGCCGCATCCAACAACCGCTGGGATGAAAATGCCGATATCAGCCTTGGCAGTGAAGACGGGTATTTACGTTTGACGGGTAACAAATCACGTTCCGACGACTACAAGGATGGCAATGGCGATCGTGTTCCTTCGAAATGGGATAAGTGGAATGGGGATATGGCGTTGGGCTGGACGCCGGATAAAGATACGTTACTGGAGCTGACCGCCGGAAAAGGCGACGGTGAGGCGCGTTATGCCGGGCGTAGTATGGATGGCTCACAGTTTAAACGTGAAAGCCTCGGGGCTCGTTTTGAGAAGTCTAACATTGGTGATGTATTTGATAAGTTTGAGGCCAATGTCTATTACAACTACGCCGACCACATTATGGACAACTATTCTCTGCGCTCGCCGGACAGCGGCATGTCGGGAGGAATGTCTGGTGGGGGTATGAGTGATTCTATGGGATCCTCAATGGATTCATCTATGGATTCGGGTTCATCAATGAACATGGCGATGCCGATGGCGATGGAACTCGACAGACGCACCGTTGGTGGACGGATGATGGGAACCTGGAACTGGTCTGACTTTGAGCTGCGCAGCGGCGCAGATACCCAGTTAAATACGCACCGCAGCAAAGGTGATGACGGATGGACGAAGGACGCACGCTTCCACGATTATGGTCTTTTCAGTGAACTGACCTGGAATGCGACGGACCTCAGCAAAGTAGTCAGCGGTGCGCGCCTTGACCGGGTTCTGGTCGATAATTTCACCGATGTCGGTTCATCTGAGCGTACTGATACGCTCCCCGCAGGCTTTATCCGCTTCGAGCATAATCTGGCTGAGATGCCGGTAATGTTTTATGCAGGTATCGGTTATACAGAACGTTTCCCTGACTACTGGGAGCTTTTTTCTCCGACCTATGGCCCAGACGGCTCAACGGATGCGTTTGATAAAGTCAAAACGGAAAAAACGACCCAGATCGATATTGGCGCGCAATACAAAGGTAAGCGTCTGGAAAGCTGGGTCTCAGCTTACATCGGTCGCGTAAACGATTTTATCCTGTTCCGTTACGATCCTAATAATGCCTATATTAGCCAGGTGGATAACGTGAACGCCACGATTATGGGGGGCGAAGCGGGCCTGAGCTATCAACTGAGTGAGAGCTGGAAAACGGATGCCAGCCTGGCGTACTCATGGGGGAAAAATACCGATGACCATCAGCCGCTGCCGCAGATTCCACCGCTCGAAGCCCGGCTGGGTCTGACGTGGGAGAACGGTGACTGGAGCAGCACGGGTCTGCTACGTCTGGTCAGCAGCCAGCATCGCGTCGCCATGAATGAAGGAAATGTCGTCGGCAAAGATTTTGACAGCAGTCCGGGATTTGCCATTTTCTCTGCTAACGCCGCTTATAAAGTGAACAAGTATGTCAAGGTCAGTGCAGGCGTTGATAACCTGTTCGACAAAGCCTACAGCGAGCACCTGAATCTGGCAGGCAACAGCAGCTTCGGCTATTCCGCGAATACGTCGGTAAACGAACCTGGAAGAACGTTCTGGGGCAAGGTGAATGTCACCTTCTGAAAGCACCCCGGCTCATACGAGCCGGGTGACGAACTTCAAATGATATGAGGACGCTTATATGTTGAAAACGCTCACAACAGCGAAGGGAAAAAGTTGCTGATATCCGTAACGATGGTGTCTATCGTTGCGATATGCGTGGTTTCAAGGGGTGGGGGTTGCCGACATACGCTCACCCCTGTTCCTGTAAGTAGCGATGGACAAATGTCACGGCCATCGCCCCCTCGCCAACGGCGGACGCAACGCGCTTCACGGAACCATGTCTGACATCCCCCGCGGCAAAAGAGCCGGGAACGCTGGTTTCCAGATAAAATGGCTGGCGGGCTAATGGCCAGCTCTCAGGCCAGCGGCTCTCTCCGAAGAGATCGGGCCCGGTTAGCAGATAGCCTTCAGAGTCGCGCAAAATATGCGTTTCGCTGGCCCAGTCGGTGTTGGGCTGGCCGCCAATGCAGACAAAAAGTCGGGAACAGGCGTGGCGACTTTTCCCGCCCGATAACCGGTCGTGAAGAGTAATCGCCGCGAGGGAATCCTCACCGTCCAGCTCAGCTATCTCGCTATTGAAGATGACCTTTATATTGGTTTTTGAGGCGATACGCTGGATTAAATACGTCGACAATGTCTGAGACAGGTTGCTTCCCCGTACCAGCATCGTGACCTGAGCAGCATATTCAGCAAAGTGCATCACCGCCTGACCTGCCGAGTTGCCGCCCCCCACCACATAAACATGATCATTCGCGCAATAAGGAGCCTCTGCTGCTCCGGCGCCATAAAACAGGCCGTGCCCGAGGAACTTATCTTCCCGGGGTAAATTAAGGCGGCGATACTCAACGCCGGTAGCGCAGATATTGGTTCTGGCGGTCAGCGTCTCGCCATTGGCAAGACGAACATGGATTTTGCCATCCTTAAAATGGGCCTTCACCCCTTCAATCATGGTTACCAATTCAGCGCCAAACTTAATCGCCTGCTTGCGGGCCCGGTCCGCCAGCGCGGCCCCGGAGATCCCTTCGGGAAAACCGAGATAATTCTCGATTAATGAACTGGTACCCGCCTGGCCGCCTGGAGCCTGGCGCTCAATTAATATGGTTCGCAGACCTTCGGATGCGGCATAGACGGCGGCGCTTAGCCCTGCAGGGCCCGCGCCGTAAATGGAGACGTCATATTCACGATATTTGGGCAGCGTGATGTGGCCTAAATAAGCGGCAATATCATGCAGTCCCGGGGCGAACAGGCGAACCTGTCCAGGAAATTCAACAACGGGAAGACGCAGGTCATTGAACCCTGACACCCCTAATGCCGACAAACACTCTTCTTCACTATTTAGTTCAATCCATTCAAAGGTAACCGCGCTACGCGCCAGATAGTCCCGAAGCAGATAGCCTTCCGGCGATCCCACCCGGCCATAAATGCGTATGCTGTTTGTTTCTTTATCGGTCATTTTTAGCAACCTCACCATGCAGGGATTGAAGAGCATCAGACGTTCAGAGAGCGGGCTTCTCCTGAGGTTTACGGGCAATCGCCCTCATGATGGCATCCTCGATAACATTTAACGGCTGCGCGCCGGAAATCGTCTCGCCCTCAATGTCAAAATTCGGTACGCCGCGGATCCCGGTGGCGAAGCTGATTGCCGCTCTGGTCTCTTTTGCGCCAGCATCGCTGGTGAGGTAGGCCAGCGCTTCCGCTCTGTTGAGGCCGTTTTCCCCGGCGATATCAGCCAGAACGTCTACATCCCCGATATCGCGGCCCTGCTCAAAATAGCCATGGAAAATCCCATTGGCGACGGCATCAGCGGCGCCATGCCGGTGGGCCAGATTCATCAGACGATGCGCGCGGAAGGTGTTCGGCGTCTTCTGCATGGCGTCGTAATTAAACGCGATATCATCCTCCGCGGCAGCCAGAATGGTTTTTCTGTCCAGCGACTGGCTGTACTCCCAGCTGCCAAATTTGGCGGAACGGTAGTTCTTACGATCGACGCCTTCTACCGGCATCGTGGGATTAAGCTCATAGGGCAGCCAGAGAATAGTCACCTCCACATCATCGGGTAAACGACGAATCACCTTTTGCAGACGGCGTTCGCCAATAAGGCACCACGGGCAAATAAAATCAGAGGTGAGCTTGACGGTAATATTCATATTGACTCCTGCTGGCTATGAGTGGGTCGGGAACATCATTGCGTTAAAAGATTATTTAGGCGAAAGATGAAATACATTACGGGCGCTACGGCGTATTGATATTTAATATCCGGATGATGGTGACATATCAATTGACATCAGGCGGTTGCCCATGTTCATTCCCACCTGCTTCAGGTATTTACCGAGATGCCGCTGCTCCGGCTCCCAGCGCGCTAAAGCGGCATCGATATCGTCAGGATAATTCAGAAATGCCCACCGTAATGCCAGGGCATTTGCCGCCGCCTTGGAAGTGCTTGCCGCCGTGTGTGGACGCCAAGCAATAGCACCCGATCTTTCACCATGCTATCAACGGCCAGATCGCGAATAGATTGCGCGAAAGGCTCTTTTGTCGCCAGCACCACGTCTCTGAACCCTGGCGGCAGCATCCGCACGGCCTCTTCATAAATATGGTTTTTCCATTTTTGCGCGATGACGCCTTCAGGTAGAGAATGCCCGCGCATTACGCCATTTTTATCGGTCATCACCGATTCGCGAGTCGCGTCGTCCATAACGCGATACCACACCCAGTTATAAAGCCGGTGCCCCGGACGCAGATCGTTATTTATCCCCGGAACGAGGTAGCCCAGAATCTGCGATCCCTTATTATCGGCAAACGCAAAGTTGCCATGAAGATCGAGGCGGGCGCGCTCCGGCAGCCGATCTTCACGAATCAGTCCTCGCCAGGCGATATAGCCAGAATAAGTCGGGGTTTCACCCGGCCAGAGCAGCTGGCGGACGGTGGAGTTATTGCCATCGGCGCCAATCAGAATGTCGCCTTTTATATGGCTACCGTCCTCAAACCACGCGGTAACGCCCTCTTTTTGCGAATCGATACGCTGCAGTTTTTTCCCCTGATGGTAATTCTCTTTGCCAGTGGTGGTCAGTAATGTCGAATAAATTAACGACCATGAGGTTTGCATTTGTGGCGCTAATTGTTTGTATTCAACCGTACCATCGGGATTATAAAAAATGCGGTATTGTGAACGAACGCCCATCTCATCCCATTTTTTATTAACGCCGCTTTCCTGAATTACCTCCACCACCTGCGGCTGAAGCACGATGCCACCGCCCTGGCTATCCAGATTTTTTGCCGAGCGTTCGAAAATATCCACATCCCACCCGGCTTTTTTCATCATATTTCCGGCAAAAAGTCCGCCAAGAGAACCGCCGATAATAATGGCTTTTTTAGCTTGGGTAATATCTGACACAGGCACCTCCGCATTTTATTTATGCCACGCAGGTAAGGGTATAAATAATAATTAACTGTCTGGCTGCTGACGTTAACCATAACAGCCTCAGCGCTAGCGGAGAATACCAGCAAAACCGGAAACACTATTGCGTAGCATGCAAAGCTGACTGGTATTCCTTACTCAAAACAGGCTAAGGTAAGGATCTCACGCGGGCGTTTTTCCTATAAGAGAAAGTTAAAGCTATGGATATGTTTTCGTCGTTACAGGCGCTGGTAGCGGTGGTTGAGGAAGGCGGATTCTCTTCCGCCGGGCGGCGCCTGTCGCTTGCCACCTCTTCCGTCACCCGGCAAATTGACACGCTTGAGCAATATCTTGGAACGGTGCTGCTGGTTCGCTCAACCCGAAAGGTATCGTTAACCGGGGCCGGAGAACGGTACTACCAGCATGCCTGCAGGATTATGGCCGATCTCTCGTACGCTAACTACGAAGCCCGCGACCACTCCGGTATGCCTCGCGGGATCCTCAGAGCCAGCCTGCCGGTATCCTGGTCACTGCAATATTTAGCCACTTTATTGCCTGAATTCATGAAGCAATATCCGCTTATCCGGCTTGAACTCACGTTTACTGACGATGTGGTTGATCTGGCTGAGAACCGGCTGGATCTCAGCATCCGGCTGGGGAAAATTTCTGCGCAAAACGTCATTGCCAAAAAGCTGCTGTTGCAAAAGCGCATTCTTTGCGCCAGCCCGGCCTATCTTGCTGAAAAAGGCGTGCCATTGCTGCCTGCCGATTTACGACGCCATAATTGCCTGCTTTTCTCCTACTCTTCCGGTCAGACAAAATGGTTTTTCTTCCGCGATAAAACGGAAGGCGTCAGCGTTGAGGGAAACCTTAGATGCAACAATTCTCAGATCCTCAGGCAGGCGGCTTTGGGCGGACAGGGTATTGCTTTGCTTCCGGACTGGCTGGTGAATAACGACGTTCAGCGCGGCGACCTGTTAGCGCTGTTTCCGGATATACGCGCTGATGTTACCGCTGACGAAGATGAATCCGCGGTGTATGCGCTTTATCATCCAAGCCGCCGCGACATTAAAATGGTGAAATTATTTGTCGATTTTATTTATCAGTTCCTCAACCAGCAGGCGGCAGAGGAAACTGATATTTTCTGCGGGAAGCCAGGCTAAAGCAGTACGCCTGGTTATTTATCTAAACTAGCGGCGGATAAACGCAAGCACATCTTGATTAAACTGCCCGGCATTTAGCTGAGCCAGACCGTGGCTGGCGCCGGGATAGATTTTCAGCTCAGCGTCTGCGATTATCTTCGCGCTCTTAATGCCTGCCGCAGCAATGGGCACAATTTGATCGTCATCGCCATGAATAATCAGGGCAGGTTTGTCGATTTTTTTCAGATCGTCCGTATAGTCGACTTCGGAAAACTCGCGGATACAGTCATACTCCCCTTTGATGCCGCCCTGCATCCCCATCCGCCAGAACGATTCGACCAGGCCATCATTGGTGGCGATATTTTCGCGATTAAAGCCATAAAACGGTACCGCCAGCTCGCGGAAGAACTGCGAACGATTGGCTGCGGTGCCGGTGCGGATATTGTCGAAAACCTCCAGAGGCGTGCCCTGCGGGTTATCAGCCGTTTGCAGCATTAGCGGTGGAACCGCGCCGACTAACACCACTTTTGCCACGCGGGAAGATCCATGGCGGCCGATATAGCGGGCGACTTCCCCACCGCCGGTTGAATGGCCAATCAGTATCGCATCATGCAGATCAAGATGGTCGATCAGCTCTGCCAGATCCTCCGCGTAACGGTCCATGTTGTTGCCTTCCCAGGGCTGCTCGGATGCGCCATGCCCGCGGCGGTCATGGGCGATAACCCGGAAACCGTTCTGCCCGAAGAAAAGCATCTGTGCGTCCCAGGCGTCACCGGAAAGCGGCCATCCGTGAGAGAAAACAACCGGCTGACCTTTGCCCCAATCTTTATACGCAATGCAAACATTATCTGAGGTAGTGAAATGGCTCATTATCGTTCTCCTGAAATTAACGGTATTAATTAGGAAACTACATCCCGTGTCGGGTGCAGTTAACTTAAACGACAATGTCAGAGGTGATAATCCGGGGAATATACAACGTAGTTTTGCATCTGGTGCAACGCTGGCGCCGTTCAGGGTATCTCCTGCCGCCGGCGGCCATTTTTATGCCCGCGCCGCGTTCCGTGCTGACCGCCAAATTTGCCCGATATGACGGGAAAACTGAAAATGCGCCGGGAAGATTCTCACGCTTGCTTATTGAAGCAAAATTACGAAGGGATTCTCAAAGAGGATATGAAAAAGCCCGCTTAAGTTTCCTTAAGCGGGCTTCTCGAATTTGGCTCCTCTGACTGGACTCGAACCAGTGACATACGGATTAACAGTCCGCCGTTCTACCGACTGAACTACAGAGGAATCGTGTGAACGGGGCGAATATTAACGGCGACGCCTGGCCTTGTCAAAGGCTGTTTCGCACATTGCAAACCGTTTGCCGATTTATTCTCCACTTTGCGCGAAATTTGTCGTTTCGCCCGAAAAATGGTTAGGTTTCGCGCACCTGGCTTTTGCTGCGCGGATATTTCCACAGCCAGCGCCCGCTCACCATTCGGCAGTAAAACAGCGCGCCGCGCACCGCCCAGTCGAGCACCATTCCCAGCCACACGCCAATCACCCCCATGCCGAGCACGATGCCCAGCGTATAACCCGCCACCACGCGGCAGCCCCACATCCCCAGCATCGACACCCACATGGTGTAGCGCACGTCGCGAGCGCCTTTAAACGCGCACGGCAGGGTCCAGGACATCGCCCAAATCGGCATAAAGAAGGCGTTCAGCCACAGCAGCTCTTTAACCACCACTTTGACATCCTCTTCGCTGGTATAGAACGAGGCGATCAGGTTGGCAAACGGCGCGGTTCCCCACGCAATCACCGTCAGGACGATGGTCGATAGCCAAAAGACATGCCACGCCTGGCGCTCCGCCTGCCCGATCTGGCCTTTACCCAGCCGGGTACCGGTAATAATGGTTGAGGCCGAGCCGAGCGCGTTTCCCGGCAGGTTAATCAAGGCGGCGAAGGAGAAAGCGATAAAGTTGCCGGCAATCACGTTGGTTCCCATGCCGGCGACAAACATCTGCGTCAGCAGCTTGCCGCCGTTGAACAGCACCGATTCGATGCTCGCCGGGATGCCAATGCCCATCACTTCCCAGATAATGGCAAAGTTAAGCGGTTTGAAATAGCTCTTCAGCGAGATGCGCAGCGCGGGGTTAAAGCCGACGGCTAATACCCAAACGATCGCCACCGCTCCGATGTAACGGGCAATGGTCAGCCCCAGCCCCGCGCCGACAAAACCGAGGCCAGGCCACGATAAGACGCCGTAAATCAGGATACTGCTGATAACAATATTGATGATGTTCATCCCGCCGTTAATCAGTAGCGGAATTTTTGTATTGCCCGCGCCGCGCAGCGCGCCGCTGCCGATCAGCGCAATCGCCGCGGCCGGATAGCTCAGCACCGTCAGACTCCAGGTAGGTTAAGGCCATATCCTTCACCTGGGCCGAGGCGTCTCCGGCGACAATATTGATAATCTCTTTGCCGAAGGCGTGGATCACCGCCGCCAGCAGAATGGAGAACAGCGTCATAATCGCCAGCGACTGCCGCGCCGCCGCGCGCGCGCGTCGCGGATCGCGCTTGCCGAGGCTAAAGGCCACCACCACCGTCGTCCCGAGATCGATGGCGGCAAAGAACGACATGATTACCATATTAAAGCTGTCGGCCAGCCCTACCCCGGCCATCGCCTCTTTTCCCAGCCAGCTCACCAGGAACGTACTGACGACGCCCATCAGCAAAACGCAGCTATTTTCCAGGAAGATAGGTACTGCCAGCGGACTGATTTCACGCCAGTAAAGTACGCGATAACTCTTACGTTTTTTGAACCAGGATGTTCGTTCTAAAACCCTGCGTGCTGCGGATGTGACGTTCAAGGGAGACCTTAGTGAGAAAAGTTGAAACTACATTTCAAATGATGATCGAGAAATGCTAATCCTGCAAAGCATTTTTCCTTCTAAATTGTCGGTAATTACAACAAATTGTTGATAGAAGCGGCGGTTGATCGGCAGGAGCAGAATAGATGTTTGACAAAATATTTTTCGCCGCTAAGATACGACCCCACACGATTCCTCTGTAGTTCAGTCGGTAGAACGGCGGACTGTTAATCCGTATGTCACTGGTTCGAGTCCAGTCAGAGGAGCCAAATTTGAGAAGCCCGCTCAGGGAAACCTGAGCGGGCTTTTTTTCGATAAAAACTTAATTCCACTCTTATACAGATGCAAATTGCTTCTGTACCGCGGCGGCCGTGCGACGAAATGCAACGCCCTTATCATCAAACAGATGCGCATGATTTGCTGGGATCGCTAACCCGACGTCATCACCCAGCCCCAGCTCCTGCTCTTCTGAATGCCTTACCAACAGAGGATCAAATCCATCAACGGACACATAGAAGTAAGCAGCTTCACCAAGGTGTTCGATATGCTGAATCTTTCCGATCAGATGCGCTTCCAGCTTATCGACGAGGCGTAAGTGCTCGGGGCGAATGCCCACTTTTACCCGCTCGCCTGAACGCATGGCGGCCGTATTGACCTGCACTTCAATTTCTTTGCCGCCCCCTCCCAGGCGTACTCTGGCGCTCTGGCCCGTTCCTTTAACCAGTTCCCCCGGCAGGAAATTCATTTTCGGTGAACCAATGAATCCGGCCACAAATTCATTCACCGGATGGTGATATAACTTCAGCGGATGACCGACCTGCGCGATCGAGCCCTCATTTAGCATTGCTGCTCCGCTGTTCAGTAACACAATCTTATCCGCCAGCGTCATCGCTTCAACCTGATCGTGAGTCACATAGATCATAGTGTTGCCAAGCTGATGGTGCAGTTTGGCAATTTCTACCCGCGTTGCGACGCGCAGTGAAGCATCGAGGTTAGACAACGGTTCATCAAACAGGAAAACATCAGGCGCGCGAACGATAGCCCGCCCAATGGCAACACGCTGGCGCTGCCCACCGGAAAGCGCCTTTGGCAGACGTAGTAACAGCGGTTCAAGTTGCAAAATTTTCGCCGCATTCATAACGCGACGTTCAATTTCAGCCGGTTCGGTTTTCGCCAGCTTGAGATTAAACGCCATGTTGTCATAAATAGTCATGTGCGGATAAAGCGCATAGCTCTGAAATACCATCGCCACACCACGATCGGCCGGAGCCAGACGATTTACCACCTTATTACCAATCGAGATCTCTCCAGAAGTAATGGTTTCCAGCCCGGCGATCATGCGTAACAACGTCGATTTGCCACATCCCGATGGCCCGATAAACACACAAAACTCACCATTTTTGATTTCGAGATCGACCTGATTAATCACCTGCGTGTCATGGAAGCGCTTAAATACATTGCTCAGACGTATACCAGACATAATTTACAACTCCTCTCTTCTGAGCTACTTAACGCCGCCCATGGTTAAACCGCGTACCAAATGTTTTTGTACCAGCAGACCGAGTACCAGCATCGGCAACATCACCAGAGTTCCTGCTGCCGTCAGCGGCCCCCACTCCGTCCCCTGGAAGGTCAGGAATGAAGTGATCGCGACGGGTAGCGTTTGTGTGGAGTCACCAGAGAGCGTCAGGACAATCTGGAATTCATTCCAGATAAAAAACAGCGTCAGGACACCCGACGCCGCCAGCCCGGTCCGCGCCAGCGGCAGCATAACGCTCAGGAATACGCGCCACTCGCTGGCGCCATCAACGCGGGCTGCCTCGCGGATCTCAGGGGGAATATCTTCAAAAAAGGTGGTAATCATCAGTATGGTGAAAGGCACATTCGCCACGGTGTACACCAGAATCAGCACCAGATAGCTGTCGGTCATTCCCAGTTTAGTTATCAGGTAATAGACCGGTATTACCAGCATGATCGCCGGCGCATAACGCAAACTCATAATGAACTGCTTAGCCTGGCCCTTACGTTCGATGAAGAACACCAGGCCGTAGGAAAACAGTGCGCCAAGCACCAGACACAGAAACGTCGACACCAGCGAGATCAGCAGACTGTTGCCAAACGCACGGACAAAGTCGCCGTTGCTCAATACCTGTCTGTAGTTATCAAGAATCGGCGTAAACCACAGCTTTGGCGGCATGGCAAAAGCGTCGATATAGGTTTTAAACGACATCGTTACCAGCCAGTAAATCGGCAACAGGAAGAACGCCAGAATCACGGCCAGTACAAGGTAAAATCCGATTCTCCGGCCAAAAAACGTCAAGGAATCACTCATCTTTCATCACCTTTTTACTGGCAAATGACAGTACCGCGATCACCAGCAGCGTATTGATAATGGCAATCACCACCGCCGCGCTAATACGGAAATCCTGGAATCCGGTGAGATAGGCATACATGTTGGTCGTTTCCGTTGCGAGCGCCGGGCCGCCACGGGTCATCACGTAGATAAGATCGAAAGATTTGAAGGCATCGATCATGCGCAAAAACAACGCCATCAGGATGATCGGTTTCATCATCGGTAATTTAATAAACGCCAGCAGACGCCAGCCGCGAGCGCCATCCAGCTCTGCCGCCTCCAGAGGCTCATTCGGCAGCGCATCCAAACCGGCAGAAACCAGCAGAATAATGAACGGCGTCCACTGCCAGATATCCGCCAGGATCAGCGATGCCATTGCTGTGCTTGTGTTGCCTAGCCAGTCAATCGGTGCGATACCGAAAAAACCGGCCAGCCAGTTGAACAAGCCGGCGTTGGGATCATAAAAAATACGCCAGATGAGCCCGGCTACGATGGGCGTGACAATCATCGGCAACAGTAACAGCGCTCGTACCAGCTTACGGCCAACAAAGTCACGGCTGATAAACAGCGCAATGGCGCTGCCAAGTACCAGCTCAGCTACCGTGGAGCCCACGACATATACCAGCGTGTGCCACAGAGAGAGCCACATGCGTGGTTCTTTCAGTACCTCGATAAAATTCGCCAGGCCGATAAAATCAAACGGCGGCGGCGACATCAAATCGATGTCGTACACTGACAAGTAGATGGCGTAACCCAGCGTGTAGAACGAAACCAGCAGCAATACAACCAGTAACGGCAGTGTAAACGCCTGCTGCGTGAGTTTTGCTTTCATAGTTTTACCTGGACCTGCGTAAGGAATTCACTTCAGCCGATGCGCGCAAACGCACCGGCTGAAAATGGTTAACGGGACAGCGCTTTATCGTTACGGGTGTTCGCTGCCTTCAGTGCGCTTTCAACTGACTGCGTACCGGCCAGCGCTTCGGACAGGGCGATGCCTGTAATGTTGATGATCTGCGTGGACTGCGGAACGGTCGGCAGGTACTTCGCATTACCATTCTTCAGCGCCGCCAGCATGCCATCCTTGAAAGCGCCGTAGCGCTGGGTGAAAGCATCGCTGTTAATGGCGCTGAGTGAGCTCACGCCTGCGTTCGGGTTCAGCTCCACCGACTTCACCTGCGTCTGCTTGTTGGTCGCCCAACTGATAAACTTCCAGGCTGCATCCTGGTTCTTGCTGTCGCTGGAGATATACAGACCATGTACCTGAAGCGCGCCGCTGTTACCCGGACGATCGCCAGGCTGGGCAGGTACCGGCGCGTAACCCACCTTGCCGACGACAGAGGACTGTTTCGGATCTTCGTTAAAACCGCCGTTGACGGTTGAATCGATAGTCATGGCCGCTTTGCCCTGCTGGAATACCAGACGGTTTTCCTGCCAGCCAAAGTTAGCCGCGCCGATCGGACCGTAATTTTTCAGGACATTGACAAAAGCTTTGGTCGCCTCAATCGCCTGCGGCGATGAGATGGCAGATTTGCCGTTACTGTCGATCCACTGGCCGCCGTAGCCCCACAGGAACGCTGCCCACGCAAAGGTGTTCTGGATCCCCTGCGCTCCGCGCAGCGTGATACCGGCAACCTGACCGTTGGTTTTCTCTTTGATGGTCTTCGCCGCAGCCGTCAGCTCATCAAAGGTTTTCGGTACCGCAATACCGTACTGCGCAAAGAGGTCTTTGCGGTACATCAGGAAGGTGCTTTCGCCGTAAACCGGCAGCCCGTAGTAGCCCTCTTTATACCGCAGCGTCCCGGCATAGCTCGGAACGAAATCCGCACTGTCATAAAATGCGCTATCGCTCTTCATCCACTTATCGACGGGAACAATGTAGCCTGCCGAGGCATAACCGACAGCGTGGACCCAGTCGTCCATGACGACGTCATAACGTCCGCTGTGCGAGGAGAAGGCCAGCAGGGCTTTGGAGGTCAGATCGCTGTAGGGCACAATCTCAGCCTGGACCTTAATACCGGTCTCTTTCTCAAACTCCGGTAATAATGCTTTTATGGAATCGCTGGTACTGTGGCCTTCCAGCAGGACACGGATGGTTTCCTGCGCGCTGGCGTTACCCGCCAGCAGCAACGTGCTGATAATACCTGCGATCGCGATTTTCTTTATGCTCATCTCATCACCTGGTTATTCAGTCAGAATGTCAGACCCGGACAATTTCTCCGGTGCGGGCAGAGTCCATAATGGCAAGGGTGATGCGCAAGGCTTCGTTAGCCTCTTCGCCGGTTGCCACACTGGTCGATCCGCTACGAACATCGGCCAGGAATGCCATCAGTTCCTCGCGCAGATCGCCTTTAATTTCCCCCTGACTCAGCGGCCAGTGCTGGGTGTCGATATAGCGGTTCATGTTTTCAGCAGCGTGATACAGACCGGACTCCCCACATTCAATTTCAATCAGGCCCTTGGTCGAAAGAATCGTCATTTTGGCGTCAAGCAGCGTGCGTGAACCCGCCGGCAGCGCCCACGAGCTTTCCAGATTCACCACGGTTCCATCGTCGAAGCGGATGATGGCGAAGACTGAATCTTCTGTACCCAGATGACCCAGCAGTTTGTTAGTGGTCTGCGCATAAACGCTTACCGGGCTGGTGTGCTTCAGCAGCCAGAGGATCATATCGACATCATGAACGGTGACGTGCAGCGGCAACGGCAGGCTGCCGCCGTAACGGGCCGGTCCTTCAATCGCAGGGCTGTTGCGCCGGGCGGTAATATGGCTCACCTCTCCTGCACTGCCGGTCGCCAGGATTTCCTGAGCACGGGAGTAACGCGGATCGAAGCGCAGCAAGAAGCCAATCCCCAGCTTCACATTGGCGTCACGCGCTGCCCGGATGATGGCTTCGCCATCTTCCATTGTGGCTGCGATGGGTTTTTCGAGAAAAATATGGGCCCCCACTTTAGCCGCCGCGAGCGCGGGGGCAAGATGGAAGTCATCTTTGGTGCAGATACTTACGATGGCCGGTTTTTCCTGCTCCAGCATCTGGTTGAAATCTTCATAGCAGTTCAACTGCGGGATCCACTCCTTCAGCGCTTCGCTGCGGGATAAGTCCGGATCGGCCACGCCAACCACCTCTACGCCGTACATCTGCTGCCAGATTCTGGCATGCATTGCCCCCATGAAACCTGCGCCGATGACGCACACTTTAATCACGCTGTCTGTCATTTCACTTTCCTCAGTACCGGGTTTGAAAAATTGAGTAACGCTTCCTGCAACCTGTTCGGTCATTCAATTAACATGCCAGAAAAATGCCAGATTAATACCAATAATGTAAAATCCTTTAAAATCAAAGCATTTAACATTTTAAGGCACATTATTTCAACATATTTAACCTGTTATACTGCCTGCTTTTTCGTGTTGTCCAGCACATTTATGGTGCTTTTGATCAAACTTAGAGCACCATCACGAAGCGTCAGGTATTAAATAAAAATACCAATTTACACATCTGGTATTATTGTGATTATCTATTTGGCAATGACAAAACCAACAGGAGTGAAAAAATGGCGATCGACATAAATCGACTCAAAGATCGGCTGGTTGTATCTTGCCAGCCGGTAACCGATGGACCGATGGACCGCACAGATATCGTGGTCGCGATGGCGCGTAGTGCGGAACGGGCCGGAGCCGGCGCGGTGCGCATTGAAGGAGTGGATAATGTCCGTCAGGTTTCCAGACACCTGGATATTCCCGTTATCGGGATTGTTAAGCGCGATCTGGACGATTCGCCGGTGCGCATCACTCCCTTCCTGAACGATGTATCAGCCCTGATTGCTGCCGGAGCCAGTATCATTGCGATTGACGCCACGGCGCGTCCCCGTCCGGTAGCCGTGGCGGAACTTTACCGGCTTGCCCGTCAGTCTGGCGTACTGGTAATGGCCGATTGCTCAACGTTAGCGGAGGGTATCGCAGCCGCAGAACTGGGATTCGATCTGATTGGCACGACGCTCTCCGGTTACACCGCCGAAACCTCGGATCAGCCAATGGAACACCCGGACCTCGAACTTATTGCGCAACTTGCCGGCCGTGGTTATCGTGTTATGGCCGAAGGCCGTACCCGGACTCCCGCTCATGCGGCGGCGGCGCTTCAGGCCGGGGCCTTTGCGGTAACAGTGGGTTCGGCTATCACGCGTGTTGAACATATTACTGAGTGGTACAACAGCGCCCTCGCCGCGGTTGTTAACGGGAGAACGTCAGCATGATCCTGGCTCTGGATATTGGTGGTACCAAGCTTTCCGCAGCCTGGATCGAGGGTCAACGCTGCATTGACCGTCGGCAGGTCGCCATGCGCCACGATGAAGCGGGGTTTCTCACCGCCCTTCGTGAAGTCACGCAGTCGGATTATCCGATCGAACGCGTCGCGGTAGCGGCTACGGGTTACCTGCGGGAGGGGCGGGTCTGGTCGGTGAATCAGAACACGATCCCGTTCTGGAAAGGCTTTCCTCTCGGACGGGTGTTAGAGCAGCAGTTTAACTGCCCGGTTATCATGCTGAATGATGCGCAGGCCGCTGCGTGGGGAGAGTTTCTACCGCGCCGCGAGCAACGCGCTAACCTGTTATTTATCACACTTTCTACCGGTGTCGGCGGAGGGCTGATTTGTGACGGGAAACTGCGTATTGGTCCGCACGGGCTCGCCGGGCATATCGGCCATGCGACGGTGAACATCGCACCAATGGACCCGAAGTCAGGCACCTGCGGTTGCGGCCGTACCGGTTGTCTGGAACACGTTGCCTCCGGTACCGCGCTGGCGCGACAGGCCACGGCACTCTTCGGACGCCCTTTCAATAGCCGCCAGCTTTTTGCGCTGGCCGCTACAAACCCGCAGGCCGACGCCATTCTTAATAACGCCGCCAGAGCTGTCGCCCAGGCGATAGCCGATATGCTGATGGTTGTCGATATTGAAGAGGTGGTGATTGGGGGAAGCGTGGGTCTGGCAGATGGTATGCTTGCCCGGGTGCAAAAAGCGCTGCAGGAACTTCCTGAGCTGTTTAAGCTGCCGGTAACTCCCGCGCTGGGAGGCGGCGATGCTGGGTTACTGGGTGTTGCTGACTGGGCACAACACCAGTAACAATCGTTACATACCCGTCGAGATATCGCGCTGGAGCTCAACAAGAAAATCGTAACTGTCGCCCCGATACCAGGTATGGGTATATTCAATCGGGCGACCATCCTCAAGGTAGCAGTGACGCTCAACGTGCAGCGCCGGACTATGTACTGGCATTTCCAGCAACTGGCTGTGATCGCGATTTAGCGGCTCAGCCCGAATGCGCTGTAACGCGCGTGCCGGCATGAAACCGTGCAGCTGGAGCACGGCATACAATGAATCGCTCAGTTCATCCATATCAGGAATAAACATCTGCGGCACCACCGCGATTTCCACTGCCATCGGCCGGTCGTCGACGGTACGCAGGCGCTTAAGCCGCCATACCATCGCTCCGGGAGACAAATTCAGGGCAATAATCTCGGAGGGAGAAGCATACGTCAGTTCCTTCTCCAGCCAGCGGCCACCGGGCTGATAACCACGTGAAATCATATCTTCACTAAAACTGGTCAGCGATGAGAGTGGTTTTTCTACCCTTCCGGCTACGGTGCTGCGCGCCCCACGTCGCTGTACGATGACCTGTGCGTTTGCCAGCTCGCTTAATGCGCGCCGTACCGTGACTCTGGATAAGCTCAACTGCTCTGAAAGTTCACGTTCACTGGGAATGGCATAACCCGCTTTGAGCTCACCACGACTGATCATGTCGCGAAACCCTCTCTCCAGGCGCAGATAAAGTGGTCCGGCCCCGCGATTCGCATTGTCACAATACGTTTTCAGTGTCTCAATGAATTTTCGTTCCACGCCTTCACCATCCATTCCCCAGACATACTTGAAGATTACCTGATGTTATCAGTCCGGCATAGCGCTGATGATACCATTTTGCCCAACTGGTATCGTCTGGTATGGCTACAAACCACAATGACAGGCAATCACACAATGGATGAGTCCCCTATCAGGCCAGGCATTGTGTGCTCATCGCACCAACTTCAGTAGTGACCCTGGCATACCAGGGCTAAAAGCCATCGCATTCCTCTCTGACAAAATTAACAATACCCTCCCCTTATAATTATTTTATTTTTCAATCAATTACCAGAAAGTGTCTGTTAATGAGGGATATGTGTCCTTTCGGATGCGTTGATGTTGATGCACTATAGATACGCGGATGAGAAAAACGGAAGTAACGGTAGTCCGCTTACGCTGTTTGCAGGTACGGCTTGCTCCGGTTGGAAATCGCGTCATCACGTCAGGCAAGGCAATAGCGATGGCCCCCCGCGGGCCACGGCTAAGGTAAGAACTCAGGCGGCAGCCTGACCCGATCAACAACGTTGAATACTTCTATGAAAGAAAAACTGAATGATGCGCCAATCAAACGTGACATTGCTTTTGTGGTCTTTCCCGGATTTCAGATCCAGGATCTAAGCGGGCCGCTCGCGGCTTTTGAAACAGCGGGTAATTTGGCTGGCGCGGGCTCCTATTATCTGCATGTCGTATCGTTAACCGGAGGGATAATTGCCAGTTCCGGTGGCCTGGAAGTCGTGACAAAACGGCTGATCCCCGGGAAATATGACACGCTGATTGTCGTAGGCGGCGACGTTTTAGCCGATCTAACCGATCTATTTGATGTTTCTCAGCAATTGAAACCCATACTGACCGGTGAAATCAGACGTATTGCGAGCGTGTGTACCGGCGCATTTATTCTGGCTGCCGACGGACTGCTGGATGGGCGAAAGGCAACAACACATTGGAAATACGCTTCCCAACTACAACAACTCTTCCCGCGGATTAAGGTTAACGGCAACCATATTTTTACCAAAGATGGCCATATATGGACTTCGGCGGGTATCAGCGCGGGGATCGATATGACGCTTGCCATGATTGAAGAGGATATGGGAACCGCCATATCACGAGCGACAGCGCGGATGCTCGTTGTTTACCACCGGCGGCCGGGCGGCCAGTCGCAGTTTTCCGCGCTTGCCGATATGGCGCCGCAATCGGACAGAATCCGCAGCATTTTAGGCTATATGCGCAGCAATATTGCGGACGATCTGTCGGTTGAAAAGTTGGCAACGATAGCCTGCCTGAGCCCGCGTCAGTTTGGGCGAATTTTCAGAGCTGAAACCGGATATACCCCGGCAAAAGCCGTAGAAAAGCTGCGTACGGAGGTGGCAAAACAGCATCTTGAGGAAGGCATCGAACCCGTTGAGGTTATCGCCCGCCGGGTGGGATACGCCGATCCTGAACGAATGAGAAGAGCGTTTATTCGGGTTACGGGCATGCCCCCGCAGAGTATTCGAAGAATGGCGGCGGCGGAGAGCCATTCCGGCGATTTATCTCTCTGACCGAAACGGCGGATGCCGTTAAATACTCAGGTATATTTTTTTAAACAACCAACAGAGGGAAATATGGATTACCGCTGGTTCGGCGCCATTCATTTGATTGCGGCCGTGGTCTGGGTTAGCGGACTGCTGCTGCTCGCAATCACAGCTTATATTTATTCCGAGAAGCAACACGGCAACGCGGTTGATCAATCGTGGTTCAGGCATATTTTAAGGTGGAACCGAAAGGTTATCACTCCGGCTATGCTTGTGCTTTGGGGATGTGGCATTGTATTAATTTCTAAAGCCGGCCTGTTTCACTCATGGATTTTAATGAAGCTGGTGATCCTTATTTTTCTGTCGGCCCTGCACGGCACGCTCTCGAAATCGATACGAATGCTGGCAAACGGTGAACATATTAATGCCAGGCTGACGATTCGCCGCGGCGCATCGATTATTATCCTGGCGATCTCCGTAATAATTTTCCTGGCTAAGTTTAAACCGGTACTATTTTAATCGCCACGCGCCTAAGGCGCAAAGAGTCACGCCAAAACACGCGGCAGCGGAATAGCACAAAAATAGCAGCAATAGATTAGCCCACTCGCGGGGCCAAGACAGACTTTTTTGCCGAATAAATTTGGCAGGTTAAAAAGTAGGTATAATGAGGGAATTATGTTTGGACTAGACGCTTTTCACCTGGCCAGAATTCAATTTGCATTCACGGTTTCATTCCATATTATTTTCCCGGCAATAACCATCGGTATCGCCTGTTTCCTCGCCATACTGGAAGGATTATGGCTCAGGACACGCAACGAAACCTATCGCGATCTCTATTATTTTTGGTCGAAAATATTCGCCGTCAATTTTGGTATGGGAGTCGTTTCTGGCTTAGTCATGGCTTACCAGTTTGGAACTAACTGGAGCGGTTTCTCTCAGTTTGCAGGTAGTATCACTGGCCCTTTACTCACCTACGAGGTTCTCACCGCATTTTTCCTTGAGGCAGGGTTCCTTGGGGTGATGCTTTTTGGCTGGAATCGGGTTGGCCCCGCCCTTCATCTCTTCGCTACGTGTATGGTCGCGTTAGGCACGTTATTCTCCACGTTCTGGATACTGGCTTCCAACAGCTGGATGCATACCCCTCAGGGCTATATCATCCACAATGATGTAGTTGTGCCAATCGACTGGCTTAAGGTTATTTTTAACCCCTCTTTCCCGTATCGCCTGGCGCATATGACAACGGCGGCCTTTCTCTCGAGCGCACTATTTGTTGGGGCCTCCGCCGCCTGGCATTTATTACGAGGAAACAATAGCCCGGCGATCCGCAAGATGTTTTCAATGGCTTTATGGATGGTACTGGTGGTCTCGCCTGTCCAGGCCTTGATAGGCGATGCGCATGGTTTGAATACGCTTAAATATCAACCGGCAAAAATAGCTGCAATCGAGGGGCTCTGGGAAAACGTGGGCGCTGAGCCTACGCCTCTAATCCTGTTTGGTCTGCCCGATATGGCTCAAGAGAAGACAAAATATACGTTATCCATTCCTTACCTGGGTAGTTTGATTTTAACCCATACCCTTGATAAGCAAATCCCGGCGTTGAAAAGTTTTCCTCAGCGAGACAGACCTAACTCATCCATTATTTTCTGGTCATTTCGCATTATGGTTGCCCTGGGATTGCTAATGATCACCATGGGGATAACGAGCTTATGGATGCGCTACAAGGGACGCTTATATCATTCACGATCTTTTCTCTGGTTCGCTCTATTAATGGGGCCATCCGGATTACTGGCGATTCTTGCCGGCTGGTTTACTACCGAGATTGGGCGCCAGCCGTGGGTTGTGTATGGCGTTCAGAGAACCATAAATGCGGTTTCCGCACATGGCGCTCTGCAGATGAGCATTAGCTTGTTGGTATTTATCTCAGTCTACAGCGCGGTCTTCGGGGTGGGTTATTACTATATGATGCGGTTAATCAAAAAAGGGCCAGCAACAGGCGAAGGGAAAACGGTAGTCGACGGTGGCCCCGGGAAAAACAGAACGCCGGCTCGTCCGCTTTCTGCGGCAGACCGATACAATGACAAGCCGTAATTATCGAGGCGGCGATTCCTCTTATTATTATCCCCGGTAAGATAAAGGGCCCGTGCATTTGCAGATAACTAACTATCGGCACGCGAGTCTTATTCTACGGACGAGAAAGGACAGTAATTAAATGAGCGACTTTTCCATTATCTGGTTTTCCATCATCATTTTCGCAACGCTGATGTACATCGTTATGGATGGATTTGATCTGGGCATTGGAATTATATTCCCATTTATTAAAGACCCCGCACATCGCGATGTCATGGTGAATACAATTGCCCCGGTATGGGACGGTAATGAAACCTGGCTCGTTTTTGGTGGCGCAGCGTTATTTGGTGCTTTTCCATTAGCATATTCCGTCATTGCCGATGCGCTATCTATACCCTTAACGATGATGCTCATCGGATTAATATTCCGCGGCGTCGCCTTTGAGTTTCGCTTCAAAGCCACCAAAGCCCACCGCCCGTTCTGGGACGGCGCTTTTATCGCGGGCTCAATACTGGCAACGTTTTGTCAAGGGATTACCGTCGGTACGCTGTTGGACGGGCTACCGGTTTTGAACCGGACTTTTGCCGGTTCATCAATGAGTCTGGCTATCACCTTTTCCACTGTTTTGCGGTGTTGGATTGATTATCGCCTACGCCCTGCTGGGATGTACATGGCTGATCATGAAAACCGAGCACCGGATCCATAAGAGGATGCAAGCGGTGGCACGCCCCATCCTGTACGCGCTGCTTGGGGTTATATTTTTGATCAGCATCTGGACGCCGCTGGCTCACGAAAATATTGCGCAGCGGTGGTTTACGCTCCCCAATCTATTTTGGTTTATGCCTGTTCCCGTATTGGTGTTAATTTTTGCGTGGGGAATAATCCGCAGTATCAAAAGCGATGCCCATTACCTCCCTTTCCTGCTGACGCTCGGGCTGATATTTTTGGGATTCTCAGGCCTGGGCATTAGCATCTGGCCAAATATCATCCCGCCATCGGTCTCCATATGGGATGCCGCGGCCCCGCGAAGCAGTCAGGTATTTATACTGACTGGTAGCCTTTTTATTATACCCGTCATCCTGGTTTATACCTTTTGGAGTTATTACGTTTTCCGCGGCAAGACGCAAGCGGATGAAGGATATCACTGATGCTTAACATGCGTATTTCCCCGAAAGGGACATCTTTCCTTAAGCGATTATTTTGGCTGATAGCGATTTGGTCATTGAGCGTTTTGGCGCTGGGCGTAGTTTCATTAATACTCAGAGCGATGCTGACCGAGGCCGGAATGAAGACATAAATACAACGGGTATCAGACTGGCACAGGGGTCAGTTTTAACTGACCCCTGCAAAATAGCGGTTCGTGATTCACCCGGGGCGCCAACGGAGGGCTACGATCGGCAAGAAGCCACCTTTGACGTCTGCGCCAGGCGCTTCATATGCGCCTTCGCGACTCTTACTGCTTCATCCGTTCGCCCCCACAGCCCCTTTATCTGCGCAACGATTTCTGGCCGTGCGGTACGTGGATTCCCTGAATTCATTGTCGGCTGCGGGTCATATTCGAGCACCAGCTGCGTGAACTCTGCCGCCTCCAACCCTTTGATTTCGGCGATGACCTGCAGCGCAAAATCGATACCTGCCGTGACGCCGCCGCCGGTGATGCGGTTCCTGTCGACGCAGACGCGTTCGTAGCTGGGCTCAATGCCCAACGCGATCAGCGGCTCATAAAATGGCCAATAGGTGGCGGCACGATAGCCTTCCAGCAGCCCCGCCATGGCGAGAAGTACAGACCCCGTACATGCGGCGGTGATATAGGTAGCCGTTGCTCCCGCGCGGGAGATGAAATCAAGGAACTGCCGATCCTTCATAATCTCGGGAGTGCCTGCGCCGCCCGCAACAAACAGCACGTCGAGGTTGTCTGGAACCTCAGCAATCGTGATGGTAGGATTCACGGTGACGCCCATGTCCGTTGGCACAGGCTCCATGGTTTTCCAGATTATGTGTGTTTTGGCATGAAGACCAAAGGCCGTCTGCGGCCCTGCTAAATCCTGCAGAGTAAATCCCGGGAAAATCACCATGCCAATCTGTAATTCGCGACCTTCAACACCGTTACCCAATTCGTCGGACATTATGTTCCCCTTTGCGTTAAATTCGACTCAATAATAATTCCGCCTGCGGGGCTGCGTGAGTCGCAAGGACGACAAAAATAGACCGGTTTCTGCCAACAGGATGGTATTTTCAAATTCTCCAGCGGAGTTCAATGACATGCGTAAGGTTGCGGTTCTGGCTATTAATGATGTAGTACCGCTGGATTTTGGCATCGCCTGGCAGGCTTTCACCCTCGCTCGTCTGGCCGACGGAAGCAGAGCTTACGAGGTGGAGGTGTGCGGTCCTGAGCCGACAATTCGGGTCGCCGGACTTGATATGCACGTACGCTACGGCCTTGACCGTCTTGCGTTAGCGCACACTATCGTTATTCCGGGGAGCGAAGACCCTCTCGGGGAGGTTTCAACGACGGTCAGCATCGCGCTTCGGCGGGCCCATGCGCGCGGGGCCAGGCTGGCATCAATTTGCTCCGGGGCCTTTATCCTTGCCGCCAGCGGCCTCCTTAACGGAAAGCGCGCCGTCACTCATTGGCGCCTGGCCGACGACCTCGCCAGGCTTTACCCGGAAATAAACGTCGAACCTAACGTTCTGTTCGTCGATGAAGCGAGCATCGTAACGTCTGCTGGCGCGTCCGCGGGAACGGATATGTGCCTGCACCTCGTGCAACAAGATTATGGCCAGACGGTTGCCGCAAACACGGCTCGTCTGATGGTCGCCCCATTGCACCGGGACGGTGGCCAGGCGCAGTTTATTCGCCAGAAAATCCCAGGCTCGCCAACGAGTTTGAACCCCTTAGTCGAATGGATGCGCGACAATTTGCACGCTGCGCATACGGTCGATAGCCTTGCGGCTCGCGCCAATATGAGCCCGCGAACCTTTGCGCGTCGATTTCAGGAGCAGATCGGCACAACCCCTTTACAGTGGCTTCTTGCCGCTCGTATTGAACGAGCGCGCGAATTACTTGAGCAGAGCCAGCTACCAATAGACCAAATCGCATTTCTTGCCGGATTCGGTTCTGCGGTGGCCTTCCGCGCACGATTTCGCCGGGTTGTCGCTCTCACGCCGACGGATTATCGCCGCCGTTTTGGCTGCATCAGCAAAAACAGTATGTGACCTGACGCCGCCTAATGTGACAGAACTCCGCAAACTGCCCCCTGTCTATAGCAGCGCTATAGACACTCACTATAGCACTGCTATACTCCCACCATGAAAACACGAGATATCCTGCTCAATGCCGCACTCAACGTGCTCGAAACAGAAGGCGAGGCGCATTTTTCGACGCGTAGCGTCTGCGCGCTCGCGAACGTCACCGCCCCCACGCTCTACCATCACTATGGCAGTGCCGATGGGCTATTGAGCGCCGCCATAGCCGAAGCCTTTTCGCAGTTTCTCGAAAGCAAAAGGTCTGCGGTTCACTCCACCGACCCGGTGATAGCGCTACGCGACGGCTGGGACGATTACGTGCGCTTCGCGGCGGCCCGTCCCCGGCTATATGCCGCAATGATGAGCCGCGTACTTGATGGCGCGGAAATCCCGGCCGCTACGCAAGCCTTCGCGCACCTGATCGAGCGCATTGAGGCTATTGCGGCCAGGGGGCAACTTCGCCGTTCCGTCGAAGCGGCCGCCGATCTCATGTGGGCATCGGCGCACGCCGCATCCTTTCTTTACGTCACGGCCCAGCTGCGCAAGGTCGCTGCGCCCACGCCTGACGTCCTTGAGCAAATCCGCGACAGCGCCATGCAGTCTATTTTGAACCCTGAATCGAAAGGAGGATCGTCATGAAAATTCTTGTCACGGGCGGGACCGGACTGCTTGGCAGCCGCCTGATCCCAAAACTTGCGGGCGCGGGTCACCAGATCTTCGCTCTCACCCGCGCGACATCCTCCCACTCCAGGCTAAAGAGCATGGGCGCGCTGCCGATTGACGCCGATCTGGAAAGCGATGCTCCCCTGATTTTGCCGGCGATCGACGCAGTGGTGCACGCTGCCGCTATGTTCCGCTTTTCAGGTCCGCGCGAACCCTTCTCTCGCACCAATGTCGATGGCACCGCCGCGCTGCTGAAAGCCGCCGGGAATTCCGCGGCGCGGATGTTTATCTACATCAGCGCTGCGGGCGTCATACAGGACGAAGCCGGCACGCCGATCCGCCACGCCAATGAAGGCGCCCTCACCTACCCGAACCATTTTTCGGCCTATCTGGCCAGTAAAGCGCGGGCCGAATCGCTGGTGCTGGCAGCCAACAGGCCCGACTTTACTACGATCGCCCTTCGTCCGCCGGCGATCTGGGGGCCAGGCGATCCCTTCAGCCGCCAGCTTCCCGCCGCGATAAAGTCCGGGCAGTTCGCCTTCATCGATCGAGGTAACTATGCCTTTTCAACCTGCCACGTTGACAATGTGGTGGAAGCGATTGAATGCGCGCTTGAGTACGGCGCTGGCGGTCGCGCCTTCTTCATCACCGACCGGGAAAAGTGGACGTTCCGCGAATTCATCGCGTCTATTGCAGGCGCGCAAGGGCTCTCTATCGAGGAGTGCGCTCGATGCCCTACTGGCTCGCCTCAGCCGCGGGCCGGGCGATGGATGCCGTCTGGACCATTATGCGAAAAAAAGGCGATCCGCCGATTTCCCGCTCGATGATGCGCATGATCGGGCGAGAGTTTAACCTCGACGACTCCGCCGCGCGCCGCGATTTGGGCTATGTCGGGAAGACTTCGCGCGCGGATGGCCTGCAAGCCTACGACACGCCTTCCTCGTAGAAAAGGTTTTCCGCCGTTAATAAAGCGCTCAGAAAATAGGTCACCGGTATGCTTTCCCGAGCCATAAATAAGGGGACGTTGAGATACAGCCTAACGGCCGCAGAATATATTTGCTGTAAATAAAAGCATGTCTTTAAACACAGTATTGACAGTGCATTTAAAAGCGTTAAATTGAGTTTGACAGCACTGAAATGGTAGTTCGCTGTTATATGTTGAAAGCGTAAGAAGTAATTTGCGATACAGGCCACGTATTTTGTTGTATGGGATTACGGGTGTTAAGAAGATTATTTTTTACATCAGTAATGTTTTAAGGTCATGTAGTTAGCGTAGTTAATCGCAAATCTGGGGGGAAGTAGCGCGACGATGTAAGGCTATGTTTTAAGAGTTATTGTTTGCGATTGGTCCATGTACGTGAGTTAGTTAAATCATCGCAACGGAAGTCAAGCCACGCATCAAAGAGTATATGTCGCGAGGGGATGTACTTGTTTAAAGTGCCATTTTTTAGCGTTATAAAAATGGTGGGTAAAGTAACGAGAGAATAGCGGGAGGTTTTAGTTAGTATCAGCACCCAATATTATCTGTGATAAACGTGTACATTTAAAGCAGTATCATGAGTAGTACCCATATTAAGTCCATGAATGTTAAATATTAAATCAGTATTTCCTTAAAAGCCCTGGCTGCAATGGTCAGGGCTTTTTTGTCTCCGCGCGACTGGTCTCCTCCATGCACCTGTCCGCTCTCAGGTCGTCGTCGCCGATGGTGAGCATCGGTTGGTTACCGGGACCTTCGTGCACCAGCTAACGGCGCGGCGCTTGCTAGCAGGCGGGGTTATCCGCCCGACAGGCGCGGGATCCGTCGGCCAACTCTGCTGGCGCTGGAAACAGCGAGGGCTAAGGTGGTATGGAGAAAGGCAGGCATCGAGGAGACCTGCCTGATTAGGCTACCAGCCGCAGACGTTGGTCTCTTCATCCGATTCATAGCCGCGGACGATATTAATCAGGTCCTTCACCGCATCGGCGGCAATAAGCGGGTCCTGTAATTCGACGAGAGTAGCAAATTCTTTATCTACCGATATGCTGTTATTATTATTGGTCACTGACAGAATAAATCCTTTGCCCTGCTGATTATCCACCGACAGTGCGCCAATAAGTTCTGCTACGGCCTGAACTGCAATATCGGGAACATAAAGCGCCATCGGTTTAAGATAGACTTTTTCTTGTTTTTGACCGTTATTGCCGTTAACCACGGTTAATGCATAGCCTTTATTTTCACTGTTCATAAATTCAGCCTTATCCCTCTATCAGAATTTTAGGATCGACATAGAAATCCACGTTAAAGACGGTATCTTCCGTCAACGCTTCAATACGATGCCATTTTTCCGCCGGGAAGACGCCGAACTGTCCGGCCTCTATCGTCATCGTTTCGACAGGTTCAGGCGCGGTTTCATCCGTATAACCATAATAGCGTATAGCGCCCTGCATGACCGCCAGGCGAGGGTAAACGCCTTGCCTTGTACCGGCATCAAGATGCCGCTGCCAGATTGACGCCGGCGCCGTTTCTTTGGTCCAGAGCGGGGTGGTGCGGGTATGCACATAGTGGGTAGGAATAACGATACGCTGCATGATTCGGCCTCTCTTTCCGCACCATTGAGCACGGTCGGGAACGGGGAAATATATTGCATATGATATACTCCTTTTAATCTCTGAGGGTATTATTTTTTAATAAATTTCACCCTACCCCTATTTATACCCACCAAGGATTATATTTATTGAATATACGATAAGGCGCATCGGCATTAATAGTTCTGCGGTAAATAAAGCCTTCCGAACTATTTATTACTGGCGGTATTCAGCGGCCCCGGTTTACCAATCAGATAGCCCTGGACGAGGTCGCAGCCTAATTGCTGGAGAGATTTTAACTGTTCATCCGTCTCGACGCCTTCCGCCACGATGCGCATATGCAAGCTTTTACCCATGCTGATAATCAGCCGGACAATATCGAGATCGTCTTTCTGTGCGGGAATATTAATAACAAATGAGCGATCGATTTTAATTTTATCGAATGGGAAATAGCTTAGTCGTGACAGGGAGGAGTATCCGGTACCGAAATCATCAATAGAGATTTGGATCCCCAGCTCGCGCCACTGGCTGAGGATTTCTAAAGAGCGCGTGTTTTCATTAAACACATCTGATTCCGTAATTTCCAGGTCGAGGCGGTGCGGATCCAGCCCCGTCTGCTTCAGTATCGCGATAACGGTATCGGTTAACGAGCTGTTGATCAGCTGAACGGGCGATACGTTGACCGAAACTTTAAGCGGTGATGACCAGACTCGCCGCCTCCTCACAGGCGGTTTTAAGCACCCACTCTCCCAGCGGGTTAATCATGCCAATTTTCTCGGCGACGGGAATAAATATTGTCGGCGGCACCATGCCGCGCACCGGATGGAACCAGCGTACCAGCGCTTCATAGCCATAAATCTCGCCGCTCATGGTATCGGCAATCGGCTGGTAGTAAACGCGGAATTCACCGTTATCGAGCGCCTGCAGCAGATCGTCCTCAAAAGACTTATTCTCCTGCAGGCGCTGCAGCATCCCCGGGCGGAAAATTTGCACGGTACCCGATCCCTCTTTTTTCGCCTCATAAAGCGCAAGATCGGCGCATTTATACAGATAATCGGTACGGGTTTCCCGGTCAGAGATAACAATCCCGATGCAGGCGTCAATATTAATCAGCGAATCATAAACCTGATACGGCTGGCTGATCTTTTCGCGGATGACCGTCGCCCGCTCCAGAGCCTGCTCTTCGCTTAAATCACAGGAGACCAGCGCAAACTCATCGCCTCCGAGCCGGTAGAGGGTTTCGGAGGTTTTGCGGAAAAAGGAGAGACGGCTGGCCAGATCCTGCAGCAGCTTATCCCCGGAATCGTGGCCCAGCGTATCGTTAACATCCTTAAAATTGTCCAGATCGAACAGCATAACCACCGCCGAGCCGTTGTACGGCCGAACCTGGTTGACGATCTCCTGCAGCTTTTGCCAGAAGGAGAGCCGGTTCGGCATGCCGGTCAGGGAGTCATGGTAAGCGTCGTATTGCAAACGCCTGTTTTGCACCTGGAGCTTCTCTTTTGACGCCTGCAGATCGTTCGCCAACAGCTTCATGCGAACGTGAGCGCGGCGCAGGTTGTTATTTTGCCGCAGCATCAACAGCCCTAAAGAAATACACATGGTGATCAGCAGAACGGAAATTATCGAATAGATAAAATACAGGTTCTGTATTTTATCGTGGGTCAGGTTAACAATATTAATATCCTGCGCCAGCGACATTGACGCCAGCCCGGTCATCGGGCCGTCAAGTTCGCCCATCTTATGCAAAATCGGCTTTATCCGCTGCGGGGTGATGGTATCCAGCTGCTCATCAAGCTGATACAGAATAGCGATCAGGCTCTCAATAGTCGCCCGGCGCCCCGCGTCCTTACGAATAAACTCACTCGGCTCCCCCTGCTGCAGCGGTTTGATCTGGCCCATCATGATCTCCAGACGCAGCCGGACGTCATCCCGATCGACCCCTTCGACGCCCAGGGCATAGGAGCCCAGATGCGCCTCCAGCCGCATATACTCAGAGACTATCTGCGCGATTGACCACGAATCGGTGTAACGGGTCAACTTTTGCAGTTCGCTCTGTCGCTCGTGCACCAGATAGGTAATGTACCCGGTGATAATGAAAAGCGACAAAATAATGGCGGTGAGTATTCGATTCAAGATCAAACCCTTAGAGCCTATCCCATTAGGCTATTTTATTTATCAGTTTGCTCCTGGGCAGAGCTCCAAACCCCACGTACGCCGTATACGCCTGGCTCCTGAGCCTCTGCCGGTGTCCAAACCCTATGCAACAATTACGCCTGGGGGCCCAGGCTATTACTCAATAATAATTTTTGAAACCTGCCACGCCGAACGGGAATAATAGATCTGATTTTGTAAATCAGGGCTGCTGTCATAGGGATAAACAATAAACAGAGGGCCCTTATCGCGGACGCGCATATATTCACCATTCATTTTTAAAGCCAAAATAACGGGGAATTTATGAAAATCATCAATAGGCACAATCGTCGTATAGTCATTAAGGGCAATGACCCGCGCCGACTGACCCTTTGCCGCGACTAAGTCCATGAGCTTGCTGAGGGAAATCCCGTCAAAACGGATTTTCCCTGAGTACCACGGGGTGGTTGTTTCCACGGTCTGCATGCCCAGCTTCTCAAGCATCGCGAGGTCAAACACCGCGGTATCGCCTTCATTTGTATTTCCAATAAGACCGGAAATGGTTAAAACGGGCTTGCCCACAGGCGCGGGCAGTTTTTCTGCAAATGCATTTGGTAAAATCATGAAACAAAATAAAGCGGCGAAAAGTAAACGCATTTAACTCACCATTTCCGGGATTGGAGATATGTTAATTGTAAACCATTTACGGCAATTCTTAAAAGATGTCATCGGAAGGTTGTGAGCTGTTCAATTAAAAAAGAATCCCAAATTTCAGAACCTTCCGACCGCCTGCTGACGACAGGTTGTAGAATGCACATTTTTTGCCGTTAATGCATAGCGGCAGGTAAAAATCTTTTCTCGCGCCCGGCGGCGCGGTAGTCTCTTTGATGACGCCATTAAGAGCGCGTCTCATTCCAATAATGATAACGTAGCGACAGCTCAGATTGACAGGACAGGTATGGACTCAACGCTTACATCCCCTCGCCCCACCGGTAACACCCACTCACTTCATCGCGCACGAAGAGCTGCGTGGGGCAGCTTCGCCGGCGCCGTGGTCGACTGGTACGACTTTCTGCTTTACGGCATTACCGCCGCGCTGGTCTTCAACAAGGAGTTTTTCCCACAGATCGGCCCGGCAATGGGTACCCTGGCGGCCTTTGCCACTTTTGGCGTCGGTTTTCTTTTTCGCCCGCTGGGCGGCATTATCTTCGGCCACTTTGGCGACCGCCTCGGGCGCAAGCGGATGCTGATGATGACCGTCTGGATGATGGGGATCGCCACCGCCTGCATTGGTCTGCTGCCCTCGTTCAGGCAAATCGGCTGGTGGGCGCCGGTGCTGCTGGTGCTGCTGCGCGCAATCCAGGGCTTTGCCGTGGGCGGTGAATGGGGCGGCGCGGCGCTGCTCGCCGTAGAAAGCGCGCCGAAGCATAAGAAGGCCTTCTATAGCAGCGGCGTCCAGATTGGCTATGGCGTCGGCCTGCTGCTCGCAACCGGCCTGGTGTCGCTAATCAGCGCCAATACCAGCGACGAACAGTTTTTGAGCTGGGGCTGGCGCCTCCCCTTCCTCTTTAGCGTGGTGCTGGTGCTGGCGGCGCTGTGGATCCGCAACGGCATGAGCGAATCGGCGGAGTTTGAGCATCAGCAGCAGAAAAACATGCCCACCGCGGCGAAAAAGCGCCTGCCGGTAGTCGAAGCGTTATTCCGCCATCCCGGCGCCTTTTTGCTGATTATCGCCCTGCGCCTGTGCGAACTGCTGACGATGTATATCGTGACCGCCTTCGCCCTCAACTACTCCACGCAAAATCTCGGCCTGCCGCGCGAACTGTTCCTCAACATCGGCCTGCTTGTCGGTGGGATCAGCTGCCTGACCATTCCGTTCTTCGCCTGGCTGGCGGACCGCTTTGGCCGCCGGCGCATCTATATTACCGGCGCGCTGATCGGCACGCTAAGCGGCTTTCCGTTCTTTATGGCCCTCGAAAGCCAGTCCTATTTCTGGATCCTGTTCTTCGCGCTGATGCTGGCCAATATCGCCCACGATATGGTGGTTTGCGTACAGCAGCCGATGTTCACCGAAATGTTCGGCGCCAGCTACCGCTACAGCGGCGCCGGCGTGGGTTACCAGGTCGCCAGCGTCGTCGGAGGCGGCTTTACGCCCTTCATCGCCGCCGCGCTGGTGACCTTCTCCGGCGGCTCCTGGCACAGCGTCGCTATCTATCTGACCGCCGGCTGCCTGCTCTCGGCCATCACGGCCATGTTGATGAACAAGCCTCAGCACAGCTGACAGCGCCCGGGACGGCGGGAGACCGCCGTCCATAAGGAGACTCCATGAACCAGGACAACAGAGCGGCCTGCTGGCCGCCGCGCTTTATTCATCAACAGCTGCCGCTGCAGTACCACGCCGACCCAACGCTTGCCGAACTGCCGCTGTTTGAGCGCGCCCGCGACGGCGAAGCGCTGGCCCAGCTGTGGCAGGCCCCGCAGGGATTCGTCGTTCCCGGCAGCTATCGCAAATTTAGCCAGCTCTCCGCCGTCAGCGAACGTTTTGCCGGGCGCGGTTGGCCGGTGTGGCTGCGCCGCTCCGGCGGCGGCCTCGTGCCGCAGGGGCCGGGGATTGTTAATCTCAGCCTCGCCTGGCCGGTCTATCAGCCGCTGGGCGAAGCCGCTGAGCCTATCTATCTGATGCTGTGCGGTCTGCTGCAGCGCGCGCTGGCGACCTTTGGCGTCGATGCCCGTTTTCAGGCGGTGAGCGGCTCGTTTTGCGATGGACGCTACAACCTCGCCTGCGGACAGGGGGAGCAGGCGCGTAAAATTGCCGGAACCGCGCAGTACTGGCGGCCGATGGCGGAGGGCCGCGGTCACGTGGTCCTCGCGCATGCGGTGATCCTGATCGACGCCGATCCGATCGCCGCGCATCAGGCAGCAAATGATTTTGAGTCACAGCTGGGCAGCGGCCGGGTTTACCATGCGGATAAAACCATTACCCTCGCCCAGCGCCTGCCGGGCGAAAAAGATCTGCTGCCCCGCTTCCGCCAGGCGCTGGCGACCGAGTGGCAAAATCTCAGACTGAAGGTACTTTTCAGATAGCGGCTAAAGGTCTCTACCGCCCGCGATACGCGCGGCGCGTAGGGGCGGATAACGAACAGACTCCCGGCAAACACGTCCACCGGCCGCCAGCCGGGCAGCAACTCCTGCACCTCTCCGCGCCCTATCGCCTCCCGGGCGCTAAAATCGGGCAATAGCGCAATCCCCAGCCCCGCCAGCACCGCATCGCGCAGCGATTCGCTATTGTTCGTGGCAAAGGGGCCGCGCACCGGCACGCTCACGCGCCCGGCGCGATCGTCCTCAGACTCAAACGCCCACTGCGGGCTTTGCGAGCCGCGCGGGTAGGTCAAACACTGGTGATGGCGTAACGCCTCGGGGGAGTCCGGGGCGCCAAAGCGGCGGATATACTCCGGCGAGGCAACAACCAGCGTGGCGGTTTGGCACAGCGTCCACGCGACATGGGTGTCCGGCAGCGCCTCGCGTCGGCAGTGACGAATCGCGAGATCGAATCCCTCGCTGGCAAGGGATACCAGCCGGTCGGTGACCTCCAGCTGCAGCTGGAGCTGCGGGTGCTGATGCAGAAAAGGGGTCATCGCCGGGACCAGCTGCTGGCGGGAAAAGGCGACCGGGGCGGTAACCCGCAGCGTACCGCGCAGCGGCCCCTCCTCATCACGGGTGCCGTTAAAGATATCGCGCAGCTGGCCGAAGGGCGCATTCAGCTCCCGTCACCAGCCTGAGCCCGTCTTCGCTCAGCGTCACGCTGCGGGTGGTCCGGTGCACCAGAGTTTTGCCGGTTACCCGCTCCAGCTCGCTGATTTTCTGGCTGATCGCCGACTTACTCACCGCCAGCTTTTCCGCCGCGCGGGTGTAGCTCTTCTGCTCTTCCAGCACCGTGAGCCAGTACAAATGGGTCCAGAAAACGTCGGGGCGCGGATCGCTCATTTCGATTGTTCACCTGTAAAAACAATGAATTCAAATATAGCGGTTTTTGTCCGTCGTCACATTGGATAGCATCGATTTTACCCACTCAACATACGCAAGATAATAAGGATGACCCGCCATGCCGCTACTGACATTTGATGTGATTGAAGGTCGCAGTGAAGCTGAAATAAAAACGCTGCTCGATGCCGCCCACCGCGCCGTGCTGCACGCCTTTAAGGTGCCGGAGCGCGATCGCTACCAGATTGTTCATGAAAACAAGCCTCACCATATGGTGATTGAGGACACCGGTTTAGGCCTGACGCGAAGTCAAAAGATGGTGGTGGTCAGGGTGTACACCAGCCCGCGCAGCGAAGAACAAAAACAGTTGTTTTACGCGACGCTGCTCGCCGAACTGCAGGAACACTGCGGGCTCAGCCCTGATGATTTAATGGTTTCAGTGCTAAGCAACCAAAAAGGCGACTGGAGCTTTGGCCGCGGCGTGGCGCAGTATATGACCGGCGAGCTTTAGCCGCTCACCGCCGCCCCTCGCCCGACGGCGGCGTCAGGCCCTCGGCGCAGCGGCCATGCGCCGGCGCGCTTTTTGTTCAATTAAATTACTTATATTTTATTTTCTTTTTTAACCATATTTTAACAACCACGTTTTTATCATGCCTACTAACCCTCGCCTCATCCGACAACTCGCCATGGGCCCCGGCTATGTGATTTCAGCGGACTACGCTAGAATCTCCCCGTTCAGGATTTCACCCACTCTACGGATTGAAGGCATAATACTTTGAATAATAATATTAATTTAGAGAAAGAAGTGGCATGGGCCAGCCAGAACATGCCGCGTACTCTGCGCCAGGTGGCGGCGCTTCCCGACCTGAGCCAGGTTCGACTGGCCTGCTGTATGCATCTGGATATGAAAATGATCCCGCTGGTGCAGGGCCTTCTGGAGAAGGGCGCTCAGGTCTTTTTAACCACCTGCAACCCAACCACCGTACAGGACGAGGTCGTCAACTGGCTGGTCGCACGCGGTGCCGAGGCCAGCGCCTGGCGCAATATGAGCGATGCCGACTGGCAGCAGTCGTGGGAAAAGGCCATCGCCTGGGGGCCGACGCACCTGTGTGAAATGGGGGCCGATATCACCACCCTGCTCCACCAGCGCGGCGAATTTGGCAATATCGTGGCCGGGCTGGAAGCGACCGGTTCCGGCGTCAGCCGGCTGGGCGATATTCGCCCGGGCTATCCGATTTTTAACTGGGACGATCTGCCGGTTAAAGAGGGCCTGCATAACCGCCACATGGTCGGCCTGACCGCCTGGCACACCTTCTTCCAGACCACCCACCTCACGCTGCATGAGAAAAAGGTGCTGGTGATCGGCTATGGCCTGGTGGGCCAGGGCGTTGCCGCCGCCGCAAAAGCCTTCGGCGGCCAGGTGATGGTCGCCGAAATCGACCCTGCCCGTCGCCTGCAGGCGGCTTACGACGGCTGGCATGTCGTCGAACTGCAGGAGGCCATTGCTTCCGCTGATGTCGTCGCTACGGCAACCGGCGCGAAAAAGGTGGTTAACAGCAGCGCTCTGGATAAAGCAAAAGACGGGGTATTTATCCTTAACGTCGGCCACGTTGCGGAAGAGATTGACTGCGGCTACCTGCGCCAGTTCAGCCATAATGAGGTGATGCCGTATATCAACGCCTATCAAATGCATGGTAAAACCGTTTACCTGATGGCCAACGGTTCGATGCTCAACCTGACCGCCGGTTTTGGCGATAGCCTGAACGCATTTGACGTGACCCTGGCGGTGATGGCCAGCGGTATCCACCATATCGTGACCGACGGCATGAAGGCCGCAGCCGAAGTCTATCTGCTGCCGCAGAGCGTGTGGCAAAAAGCGCTGTAGTCCGAATGGCAACAGGGCGCCTGACGGCGCCCCGATCGGTGGGTTAACGGCTCTCCGGCAGGACGATATTGCTCTCCGCCAGGGTCCCCATTTCGTTAAACACCCGACAGGCGGCCTCGACCAGGTGCATAGCCAGCGCCGCGCCGCTCCCCTCGCCCAGACGCATCCCCATATCCAGATACGGCTCAAGCTGCAGATGCTCAAGCGCAATGCGCGCCCCCTTTTCCGCCGACAGATGCGAGGGGATCAGATAGGGATGAACGGCAGGCGCGATACGGCAGGCCGCCAGCGCCGCCGCACAGGAGAGATATCCGTCCAGCACCACCGGCAGTCCGCAGGATGCGGCCCCGAGCATGACGCCGGCCATGCCAACCAGATCGAAACCGCCAACCTTTGCCAGCACTTCTAGTCCATCCTCAGCCCGCGGCTGATTGACGGCAATGGCCCGACGCACCACCTCCGCCTTATGCGCCAGCTGCGACACCGGCAGATTGGCGCCGATGCCGACGGTATCCTGCGCATCGCGGCCGGTCAGCACGCTCACCACCGCCGCCGCCGGCGTGGTGTTCGCCATTCCCAGCTCGCCGACGCCGAACAGCGTCACGCCCTGAGACGCCAGCTCGCGGGTATAGCGGATGCTCGCCAGCAGCAGCGCCGTCGCCTGCTCGCGGCTCATTGCCGCCGTTTGCGCAATATTGCCGCTGCCTCGCGCCGCTTTTAAGTCGACAAGGCCGGGGATCGGCTCCGCATCGATCCCGGCGTCAATCACCCGGACTTTTGCCCCCGCCTGCGCTGCCAGAACGCAAACGCCGGTATTTTGCCGGGTCATGTTTATCGCCTGAATCGCGGTAACCGCCCGGGGCGAGATAGTCACGCCCTCATGCCAGACGCCGTGATCGGCGCACATCACCACGATGGTTTTTTCCGCCAGCCGCAGCTGACCTTTCAGCCCCGGCATACCCGCCAGCTGTACGGCCAGCGCCTCCAGGCGGCCGAGACTACCGGGCGGTTTTAATAAACCGTCAAGATGCTGCTGCGCCTGGGCCATCGCCGGGCGATCCGGCGGCGGAATGTCGGCAATGAGGGCCGAAAGTGTGTCCATGATGTTCCTCGTAGCGCTTTAGGGGGCGGACCGTTGCGCGCGTATTTTCTACGCTCGGGCCGGCAGCCCGCGTTATACGGCGGTTCGCCATACGGAAGAAAGGAGTCGTACAGAGGGAGTACCGGGGATAACTCCCGGCGGCGAGAACCGACGCCGGGCAGGATCGAGGAGATTACTCTTCGACCTTCGCTTCGCCGATAACTTTCAGCTTTTTGGAGATGTCGCGGCGCTCTTTAGAGAGTTCAGCATTTTTGATGATGTAATCATCGACGCGATCTTCGTAATCGCTCTTCATGCTGGCAATGATGCCCTGAATAGCTTCAACGCTCATGCCCGGTTTGATGTAGTCGCTGAGGTTGTCCAGCAGCAGGACGCGCTTCTGGTTATCGCGGATCTTTTTCTCAACGTCCTGAATTTCACGCTGCAGCTTGTTCTTACGACGATAGAGACGAACAAACTCCAGTACGTCCTGGAAAGAAGGCTTAGTTGTTTCCATTTTTATACCCCTAATATTTGAGATTCGGATTCGCTAAAGCGACTGCAATATAGGGCTAACATAACTGTTAGCAGTCGCTGATGACAATGTTTTTTCCTTTAGGGTTATCATACCTCTAAATGCTGCTGAATCGAAGCAACCTGTGGTCGTTCTCGCGCATCTGGCTTTTATTTACGCAACGCCCGACAGATCAAATTCGACAGCAGTTCAAGCTGGCGCGCCAGCTCTATCGTCAGCCAGACGTAGCCGTGGATCGGCGTTTCCGCGAGGTTTTCGCCCGGATGCTCTTTGATAAGCTGCCGCAGCTCGGCGATGATCTCATTAAGCTTTTCAGTATTGGCGCGGATCGGCTGCGGGTTGCCTTCATAGAGGGCATGGGCGATGGTCAGCAGGGTTTGCTGGGTCATCTGCTGCGTTTCGCGCAGCGTACGGGAATTTAGCATCACAAAGTGCCCCGGCCGCGAGCCCCAGTAAGCGTTGACCTGCAGCTCGAGCATACAGACCAGGTTACGGCTGACGGTCTGAATCGCCTCGAAAATAGCCTTCTGGATATGGGTCTCTTTGCTTGCCGGCGTAATCAGGCCGCGCATTTTCACCACGTCGTTGAGGACCTTTTGCAGATGTTTTTCCAACCTCGGGCGCTCGACCAGGTTTGGCGAGATCCCGGCCTGATACAGGCGATTAAGGGCGGTGACGTAGTTTGCCATCTGGATACGCCAGTGCAGAAACGCGCGCTGCGGCCAGATGCCGGTAAACAGCATCGCCAGCAGGGAGCCGAAGATAACGTCGCCGCTTCGCCACAGCGCGGTGTTCATATCCCCCGGCGGAGCCCCTACCACCACCGCCAGCGTAATGCCGATCAGCAGCGCCTGGTAGGGCTTTCTCCCTAAGGCCAGCCAGCCGCAGAGGAACATCGCCACCGCGCACCACAGCACCATCACGGGTAAGGAGATAAGCTCCAGCTTGAGCGCCACCAGCCCAAGCGCGGAGCCGAGGATGGTGCCGCCGATACGCTCAAACGCCCGCGGCACCACGTTGCCCCAGAACGATATCGGCCCCATCACCACCACCAGCGTAATCAGCGGCCAGGTCCCTTCCGGTACGTTCAGCAGACGTACCAGTAGAAATGTGAGAACAAAAGCCAGCGCGATGCGTACGCCATGTACGATGCGGTAATGCCGATACAGGCGAATTTCAAAAGGCTTGAGTGATTTATCAGCGCGCACGACCCTCTCCGCTAAAAACAAAAGGCCGATTGTAGCTGTTTTTTCATCACAAGCCTCACGCTAATGTAAGAAAACCTTTCTCACTATAGGGATAAGCGCCTACCCGCCGATATGCGCAACCGGCACGTACATTTCGATATCCCAGTGGCCGTCGCGGTTGCCGTCGTTCAGATAGAGCTCAAAGCAGGGTTTTGCCGCCAGCTGATACTCTTTACTTTGCAGCAGGCTGTCAAAGAACTGCAGCCAGGGCGTGGAGAAATCATGATTCAGCACCCGCGCGCGGGCAAAAGCGTATTCGCCGCCGGCGATCCCGGTGAGGATCACCCCTTCGCTATCGGCCGGAATAACGAAGTCGTCGTCCACCGTTACCACGGTATCGCAGCGCAGCTTTTCTGCCGCAACCTGCTCCGGGTTGTCGTAATAGACGGCGATCCACTCCCGGGCTGGGATCTGGCGGGTGTTGACCCATACCGCCAGCTGTTCAAAACCCTGTTTAACGGTCTGTTCCCAGGGACCCACCATATGAAAACCGGCGATTTTACGCGCGCCAACGGACTTAACGCTGTAGTTCATATTGCCTCCGCGATTGATAAGATACTGTATAAATATGGCTATGTTTGCAAAGTATGTTGGTTATGCCGTAATGCAATTTGTAGCCAGACTTTCACATCAATTACGGTGGTCTCAAACAGCCGCCTCCAGGCCAGATAATTCGGCAGATATGCAGTCCCTACACCATGAAATCGCTTCATCCAGCCTTTTAAACGACTGATATAGCCATTCACATGCTGTATATGGAATACACTGTCGATAACACGCTGATTATCCAGTGCTATAAGACGGTAGTGGTTCATCCCGTGTTCACTGGCAAACGTCCTGTACCAGCTGGCACCGTCCGTACACAGAATTGAATCCTTGTCTGCTATCGGCTCAAGGAATCGATGAATATTTTCAGTATCAAATTCCGGGGGGATGCAGTCACTCACACGCCCCTGCCGGTCACAGGCTATGACGACTGGCACCTGTTCCTGTTTTTTTCGCTTATCCACCTCCCCGCCGCGTTTTCTGGCTTTTCGGTGAATGATGTTGCGTTTGCCTTTGCTGGATTCAGGGAAAAAAGTCTCATCGGCCTCAATGATCCCGGACAGGGGATTTATATTATTTGCTGCGGCTGAAGCCAGAAAGCGATGACGCCATCTGAATGCTGTTGTCAGATCAATCCCTGTACGCCTTGCGGACTCACGTAATGTCAGCCCCTCCTGCATACAGCGCAGATAATCGAACCATTTTTGATGGTAATGGAGCCGGGCCAGCGGGCTTCCGGTCAGGCTGTTAAAGGTTTTTCCGCAATCCTTGCAACGATATCGTTGTATGTCTGAATCGCGTCCCCAGCGGATTGCTTTTTCACTGTGGCAGTGAGGGCAACATAACTCAGGCGGGCTGGTGTCAATAACGGAAGCGGTATCCGTCTGAAGGTTGTCATTCAGCCAGGTAATGAGATGAAGTCGGGTATTAGCAGGCAGGGATGAAAGAAGACTTTTGATCTGTATAACGTCTTGCTTTTTCATGGGAACCTCCGAGAGGGGACGTCTTTATACAGTATTATGTACAGTATAGTGAAGTTTTCCAACGGAGACTGCAAACATAGCCATAAATATACATATAATGTAGCAGGCAGTTAACACACAGTATGTGCGCGGATTCACAGAGTCGCCATTGGCCGGCGCTGAAAAATGATTCAGGAAGCCGGCACGCAGAACGGATACTTCAACCGCGCCTCAATACCGCTTCTGGATAAATTGTTTTCGCCGCGCGGATTATTGATAATCGTTATGTAAATAAAAACATAACGAATGGGGATACCGATGCACGGAAAAATGAAGTTTACGCTGGCAGCCGTGCTGGCACTGCAGTTTGCTCATGCGGCGATGGCGCAGGATATTCGCGTCACCTATGCCGGTTCGATGGGTAAGGTCATGGATCAGGGGCTAGGCCCGGCGTTTGCCAAAGCGCAAAACGGCGATTATCAGGGACAAGGCCAGGGCGCCTACGGCATGGCGCGCCTGCTGGCCAGCCACAAGCTGACCGCCGACGTTTTCGTCTCCATCACTCCGGGGCCGATGCAAATCCTCAAAGATGCCGGGCTGATCGATGAGGCGATACCGGTCGCCAGCACCAGCATGGTGGTCGCGTACAGCCCCAAAGGGAAATACGCCGCGCAGTTTGCCGCCGCCAATAAAAACCAGGATGCCTCGTGGCTGAAGCTGCTGACGCAGAAAGACGTCCGCTTTGGCCGCACCGACCCGTACGTCGATCCTAAGGGGCAGAATATCGTCTTTACCCTGCTGCTGGCCGAGAAGTATTACCATCAGCCGGGCATCAGCAACAAAATCCTCGGCGAGCTGCAAAATCCGGCGCAGACCCATCAGGAGGGCGGCCTGCTGAGCCGTCTGGAGAGCGGCCAGGTTGACGCCGCGGCGGGCTACGAGAGCGAAGTGCTCTCCGCTCATCTGCCCTACGTCGCGCTGCCCGATGAGATTAACCTCAGCAACCCGGCGATGGCGAAGCAGTGGTACGACACCGTTAGCTTCACCATTAAGGACAGCGCTGGTAAAGACCAGACGCTGCACACCCAGCCGCTGGTCTTCTACGCCGCGGTGCTGAAAAATGCGCCGAACGGCGTGGAACAAGGAGAGAAATTCGTCCAGTTCATGCAAAGCGCGCAGGGGCAGCAGACTGTTTAAACAGTACGGCTACGCCGCGGCGAAAGGGGAAAACCTATACGCCAGGTAAAACGCGCCGGGCGCATTGCCGGCTGGCTCGCGCTGCCGGCTCTGCTGCTGCTCAGCGTCCCCTTTATTACCCTAATTAGCGTCACGCCGTGGCGGCATCTGCGGCTGGCCTGGCGCGACGACGATGCGATCCTCGTGTCGATGGGGCTGGGGTGCCTGGCGCTGGTGACGATCGTGGCGATAGGCCTGCCGACCGCCTGGTGGCTGTCGCAGGCCAGCGGTCGTCGGCGTCTGCTGGCGGAACTGCTGCTGATGATCCCGCTGCTGACGCCGCCGCTGGCGATGGGGATTTTACTGGTCTCGGCCTACGGCCCCTACGGGCTGGCCGGGCAGTGGCTGACGCGGATAGGCGTCACGCTGGTGAACAATCCCGCCGCCTTTGTCCTGGCGCAGGTCTACGGCGCGCTGCCCTACTTTATCGTGGTCGCCCGCTCCGCCTTCGCCACGGTGCCGAAAGCGATCCTCGAGGCCGGACAAACGCTGGGGGCTACGGGCTGGAACCGCTTCCGCTTTCTCGCCCTGCCAATGGCGCTGCCGGGGCTGGCCTCGGCGGTGGCCCTGGCGTGGGTGCGCGCCGTCGGCGAGTTCGGCATCGTGATGATCTTTGCCTATTTCCCCCAGGGGATCCCGGTCAAACTCTATACCAACCTGCAAAACGACGGCGTTGACGCGGTCTATACCCTGCTGTGGATGCTGCTGATCGTCACCCTGCCTCTGCCGCTGGCCTGCTTTGCGTTGGGAAGAGGCGCGACGTGGCGGCGCAAAGCGCCGCCGGCGATTACAGGCTAAAAGGGAGCTCAATCCCGATACTGGCGCCCAGATCGTCGCTGTCGCTGTGGTTGGCGTCGGTATACCACAGGGAGGTGCTGAGGCGCACGGTGGGCGTCATGTCGCCGCTCCAGCCGAGCTGCACGCCTTTCAGGGTATCGGCGTGCGGAAACGCCTTATTAATCCGCTGATTTTCCGGGTTCACCTCGGCGTAGACCAGCCGCGCGCTCCAGCGCTGATTCTCCTCCGTCACCAGCTCGACCTTCCCGGCGTACAGACGCCCGTCGCCGCCCATCGCGTCGCCTAACGGATAGCCCTGCTGGTAGTAGCCATCTTTGTAGATAAAGTGGTTATAGATGTAGTTGGTGCGCCCCATGTTCGAGCGGGTATCGTGCGCCTCCAGATACCAGTTGACTGCGCTGCTGTTCCACTGGTGATGCCCTTCAATGCCGCCGAGGTAAAGGTGGGCGGACGGCAGATACCCGGCCTCATCCTCGCCGATCATCTGCCCGTAAACGCTTACCGGCCAGCCGGTGGTCGGCGCCAGCTTGAGTTTAAAATCAAATCCCGCCAGCTGATTGCCGGGATCGTCCGCCGAATCGCCGGTGTTATCGTGCCCGGTAAGCCCCTCCCAGAAGCTACCAAAGGAGGAGGGTCGACCCTCGCCGCCCCACTGCATAATGCGCGAAGCGCCCAGCTCCAGGGAGGTAAAGGGCGAGATCGTCAGACGGCCGCCAAAAATTTTAGTATGCGGTACCGCCGCGTACTGGCTCATCTGGCTGGCGGAAAGCTGGTATTGCCAGGGACCAATCCAGCTCAGCCAGGCGCTCTCCGGGGCCCGCTGTTCGGCGCGCTGCAGCAAAAAGCCGGTCATCGGCCGCGCGGCGTCGGAACGAATCAGGCTCCCCTCATAGCCGGGCCCCCACCACTGCGGAATTTGGCCAAACGCCAGCCACTGGTTCCACAACTTCACCGCCCCGTAGGCGCCGTTGGCGTTGAGGTTGGAGCTATTGCCGATGCGCTTGTCTCCTTCAACGTTGCCCTGCAGGTGCAGATCCCACCATTCGCCGCCGTTATTGAGCGCGACGGAGAGCGAGCGGTCGGCAGGATAAGACCCGGCGAAACCCTGCGGCGTTCCCGGTTTGTCGGTTGCGCTGTAGCCGGTGACGCGCAGGTCGGCTTTTAGCGCCCTCAGACGTTGGTTCACCCGCCCCAGCACGACCCGCTCTGCGGATGTGGTCGGCTGGGCGTTGGCCAGCGCGCGGCCGATCTCCTCCTCGCTGAGGGGCCAGGTCGATAAACTCAACGACAGGGCTCCGCGATCGGCCAACCATGCTAAATCATTGCGCACGTCGTTATCGGCCAGAACCAGACCAGAGGCCAGGCCTGCGGGGCTCAAAGCGGCAAAAAGTCCCAGAGAAAGCGCGCTACGCGCAAAAAATTTCATTTTCCCAGCCTCCATTTCAGGCGCGCGGGCGCCGGTGAATTTCCTTAAGGGTGAGCGGGTAAGGTAATTGACTGAAACTAAACGAATCGCCAACCAGCGCCACAACGGCGTGGGCGGGAAAAGATGCCGCTCCGGGAGGGAGCGGCACAGAGGTCACAGCTTGTGGTGCAGATAATCGCTCATGCGCGAGAAAACGCCGCCTTTGCCGACGCTTTCCAGCGTCACCAGCGGCCAGTGGGCCACGACCTTATCGCCGTCGTAGAGAGAAATCTCGCCGACCCGCTGATTAGCGGCGATCGGCGCTTCCAGATCTTTCTTATCCAGCACATATTTGGCCTTAATCCGCGAAACCTCCGACTTCGGCAGCGCCAGCCAGAAGTCCTGGTCGGTGCCGAGCTGGATCTGCTCCTTATCGCCGTACCAGATAGGCTCGCTACCCACTTTTTTGCCTTTTTGCAGGACCTGGACGGTATCGAAGTTTTGCTGGCCCCAGTGCAGCAGTTTGGCCGCCTGCTGCTCGCGCCCTTTCGGACTCTCGGCCCCCATCACCACCGCAATCAGGCGACGCTGGCCGTCGACGGCGGAGGCAATCAGGTTAAAACCGGCGCCGGAGGTGTGGCCGGTCTTCAGGCCATCGACGTTCATGGTTTTATCCCACAGCAGGCCGTTGCGGTTCTGCTGGGTAATCCCGTTCCACGTCAGGCTTTTCTGACTGTACATATGGTACACGTCAGGCTCGCCGTGAATAATCGCCCGCGAGAGGACCGCCAGATCGTAGGCCGAGCTGTGCTGCCCCGGCGCGTCCAGCCCGTGGACGGTTTCAAAATGGCTGTCCTGCAGGTGCAGCTTTTGTACGTATTCATTCATCAGGGCGACGAACTGCGGCTGGCCGCCGGCAACGTAGTCGGCCAGCGCCACGCAGGCGTCGTTGCCCGAATCGACGATAAGCCCGCGGCTTAAATCGCGGACGCTAAGCCGATCGCCGGGTTTGAGGAACATCAGCGATGAGCCATCGAATACCGGGTTGCCCTTCGCCCAGGCATCTTTGCCGACGGTGACCATATCGTCAAAGGTGATGCGATGGCTGTCGATGGCGCGATCGACCACGTAGCCGGTCATGAGTTTCGTCAGGCTGGCGGGGTTGCGCTGCTGGTGTTCGTTACCGGCGGTCAGGATCTGACCGGTGGTGTAGTCCATCAGCACCCAGGAGCCTGCCTGAATGGAAGGCGGCGTCACGGTGACGGGAAAATCGTTCGCGGCAAAGGCGCAAGAAATGCTCGAAGCGAGCAAAGTTACGGCAATAAAAAAACGGCCTTTCAACGGCATATCCTCAAGATTTACAGATCCGCCGTCCTTTTTACGGAAATTCTCCTTTCATATCATGGTTTAATTGCAAGAAAATATGACACGGTAAAAACATTGCGCAGCTGTTGCCCTTCTGATGCCCAGGCAAATCGGGTCCCGCCTTAAATTATCCATTACAGCCAACGCCCGGAAGCGCAGTCCGTTAAACAGATATCCGACACGAAATCCATACTCCAGCACTGATTGATGTGTATGACGGTGCGCTCCTGCGAGCGAGGGAGTTTTCTGCGCAGATTGAGACCTTTCAGGTAATAAATTCGATGTGTTTTCTTGTGGTTAATCCACCTATCTTATCGCCATAATTGAATATGAATACGTGGGCAACCATACCTAGGTTCTACTATCTCCCGGATACGCAGGATTACCACCCGATCACCACGCCGGCTCTTCCAGTATTAGACGGTTCTGCCCTGTATCAGCAACCAGCATCCCCGGCGGATACTGATACGGTAAGCCTCGCGCAAAAATACTCTGCCTGGCGCTTCTGAGCCGGTCTCAGAGCTTTTCTTACACCACCATCTGAAGCATCTCCTTGTCCAGACTCAGGTCAGCCCTCCATTTCTTCAGCTGCCGATTTTCATCCTACAGTAGCCACAGACATCACGATTCCGTAACGTCCAGACTGGCAAATTTCTTCTTTCAGTTAATGGAATGGACTACCTCGCCCCCGCAGTTAACTGTACGAAATACACTCATAAGAGGAATAACTATGAATATCGTATTTCTGGATATTGATCTGGCTAAAAATGTTTTTCAGTTCTACTGATTAAATCAAGCCGACAAACCAGTTTATACAAAACGGACCGATCGAAAAGAATTACTCCAGACGATGGAGAATATTCCGACCTGCCTAATTGGTGTCGAAGCATTCACAGGGGAATTCCACTGGAAACGTGAGTTTGAAAAAAATGGGACATAAAGTAAAAGTCATCAGCCTTCAGCATGTGATACTTTTTTGTCCAAGGGCAAAAAATGACGGTAAAGATACACAGACGATAGCTGTAGCACTTATGCAACTAGCGATTCAGTTTACTCCGTCCCAAAAATCCTGAAAAGCAGGACGTTCAAGTCTTGTACCGGACAATGTACCGGACAAAACAGCGTATTGTCAATTATCATACCACGACAATCTGTCAAATCAGAAGATTGCTGCTTGACCGGAGGAATAACAATCAGGTCAGCATTATCAAGAGTTCGTCGTGCCATTCAGCTAATCCTTAAATATTCAGAAAACAGTCTCGATGCTAGAATGCGCAGAACAATTGTGGAACTTTATAATCTCTTTAACTATCGCCACCTTCGTATAAACTTTTTTGATAAAGAAATCGATTCTGTATTCAGGTAATTCGAAGCTTGTCAGCAATTTGCCAAAGTTAAAGGCATTCTTCCTAAAACGGCTACGGCCATTGTTGTCGCTATTGGCAAAGGAACTGAATTTAAAAATGGTCATCACTTTGCCGTATAGTCTGGTTCAACAATAGCATTCAATTGGCGACAGGCAAGTGCTGATGAATATGACGTAAAAGGGAACATGCATTTGCGGAAATTTTTATCCATGGAGCCTGCTCTTTCGCCGGGGTTGACACGAATAACAATGATGACAATGTGCATTAGTGGGTTAATCAGCTGAAGGAACAACGAGATTTTAGTAAAAGACCATCTTCTGAGAAGGTGGCTTTTGAGAATGCCCCCTGTAAGGGGGGCTACTGTCACCTTCCGCTTACTACTCTAGCAATTCCATCTGCTGTTCATGCGTTTGTTCCGTTTTCTCCTGATGCCGCACATATCGTCTGATAATTTCCTCGTTCACACCGACTGTATCTACAAAGTAACCACGTGACCAAAAGTGGTTGCCCCATAGCTTCTTTCGTATATGTGGAAAACGATTGTAGAGCCTGATAGCACTGCGGCCTTTTAGATGGCCCATCAGAGTTGATATCGAGATCTTCGGTGGGATGATTACGACCAGATGCAAATGATCGGGCTGAACATTTAGCTCCAGAACCTCACAATCCTTTATTCCACAGAGAATATAGATCGTCCTGTACAGACTCCTTCCCCAGCTTATCTTTCAAGATCCTGAATCGGTACTTGGGCGTCCAACTATGTGGTATTTGCAACGCCAATATACATGTGATGAACTCCTGTAAAGTCCCATGTCGGTTTGTCTCCTTTTACTTGTGGTGAGTAAGCAGAGATATTCCGACATGGGCATTCTTCAGGCTATAGCCTTACAGGATCAATCACCACCTCCCTAGGAGGTGGTGTAAGCATCCCGCTTAAACGAACCATTCACTTTTAGAGATCTTCCGACATACTGATTATGTTCCCTGAGGAGATCGCCATGCGTAAAGCCCGATTCACTGAGCACCAGATCATCGCTGTCCTGAAGTCTGTTGAAGCCGGACGTGCCGTCAAGGATGTCTGCCGCGAAGCAGGAATTTCTGAAGCCTCGTACTACAACTGGAAAGCAAAGTACGGTGGGATGGAATCCTCTGATATCAAAAAGATAAAAGATCTTGAGGACGAAAACCGCCGCCTCAAACAGATGTTTGCCGACCTGAGTCTGGAAAATCGCGCACTAAAAGACGTCATCGAAAAAAAGCTTTAAAACCAGCGATAAAGCGTGAACTCGTCAGCTATCTGAAAGAGGCGTTTTCGATGAATGTACGTCAGGCATGCAGGATGTTATCGCTGAGCAGGACGGTTTATTTTTACCAGCCCGATACCCGGCACAATGAACGGGTGATCCAGGCACTGACTGAGCTGGCGGAGCGCTATCCGCGATACGGTTTTAAGAAGCTGTTCCAGCTTCTGCGCAGGCAGGGGCACACCTGGAACCACATGCTGTAATCTTAATACGATCCCAGTCTGTGATATCCGAGGTGACTGTCATGAAAACTTTCGTTGGACTTGATGTTTCTCAGAAGAAAACAAGCGTTTGCGTGATAGACCATAACGGTAATAAAATTCGTATGGCTAACGTCGATACACATCCTAGGTTATCGCTGATTATCTCTTTTCTGAAGGTTTTGATAAGTCAAAAATCGGTCTGGAAACAGGGCCGCTTTGCGTCTGGCTTTACCATTCGCTCAAGAGTTTTGGCCTGGACATTGATTGTATCCACGCCAGGCACGTCCATGCCGCTTTGTCGATGCAGTTGAATAAAACCGATCAAAATGATGCTTTTGGTATCGCCCGGCTGGTTCTTTCTGGATGGTATAAGCCGGTACATGTCAAAAGCCTTGAATGCCATCAACAAAGACTCATTCTGACCAGCCGGGAAAAACTGGTTCAACTCAGGGTTGCTGTCACGAATCAGATCCGCGGGCTCCTGAAAACATTCGGCGTTGTTCTTCCTCCGGGGAAAAACAGTGTTTTTGAGCGTGCTGTACTTGAGTCATCACCTTCTCTGGAAACCATTAAACCTGCGGTTATGATGCTGCTGGATACGTGGGAACATCTTTCCGGCCAGATAAGAAAATTTAACTATATGCTGGAAAAACTTGCCCGAAATGATCCTGTTTGTCAGATATTACAATCTATTCCGGGTGTGGGCGTTCTGACGGCATTAAGCTTTAAAACCTCAATTGATGACCCTTCGCGCTTCAGACGTGTCAGTGATGCTGGCGCTTTCCTCGGGTTAACGCCCAAAAAGTACCAATCCGGTGAGGTTGACAGGAATGGGGGAATTTCAAAACAGGGCAACAGAATGACACGCACACTTATCTATGAAGCAGCATCCTGCTTGCTGACCCGCTATGGCACGGATACAAGTCTGGCTCTATGGGCAAATGAACTCAGGCACAGAATGGGCTACAAGAAAGTTATTGTTGCCCTGGCGAGAAAACTGACAACATTAATTGAGTATGTGGAAATCAGAAACTTTTTATAATGAACGGCTTAAAGCGGTAAATTAAGAAGTAAAAAAATCATAATCAAATCAGACTGAGGCCGCCTTAAACTTCAATTCCGGGACGCGCTTTGCAGGGCGACAGCCTTGCGGGAATCACATAGGAATGAAGGCGATGTCTTGCAACATGTTGTAGCATTGAAAAGTGACTACGAAGACGACAAAGACTCCATCTGATATTGACTGATTAGACGATAAACGCGTTCACCGGATTTACTGCCTGCTGAAACTGAATTTTCGTCGCAGGGGAAAGCAGCGTCTGCCAGTGCGTAACCCGGCACCACTGGCCACGCAGGAGGCGTTAAACCAGAGCTGGTCCATCGATTTTATGCATGATGCGCTGATGTGCGGCAGACGCTTCCGGACCTTCAATGTAGTGGATGACTTTAACCGCGAAGCACTGGCGATAGAAATAGACCTGAATATCCCGGCGCAGCGGGTGATCAGAGTGCTGGACAGGATAGTGGCAAACCGCGGTTATCCACTGAAGATGCGGATGGATAACGGACCAGAACTGGTCTCTCTGGCACTGGCACAATGGGCAGAGGAGCATGGCGTGATGCTGGAATTTATCAAGCCGGGAAAGCCAACGCAGAATGCCTTTATCGAGCGTTTTAACCGGACGTACCGGACAGAAATCCTGGATTTTTATCTGTTCAGAACACTGAATGAAGCACGGGAAATTACTGAGAACTGGCTGATGGAATATAACAGCGAGCGACCTCATGAGTCCCTGAATAACCTGACGCCGGAAGAGTACCGGCTGATGGCTGATAAACCGGAACTCTCAAAAAAAGCGTGGAACTAAAGTGGGTGTGCTTACAACACAGGTTTAGATTATTTATCACTAGCAGAGAGCAAAGTTACTTCCTACCACCTCAACCTAAAAATATACAAATAAAACAAGCATCTATATATGAATATCATATACTACAATAAATATGACGAAGAGGAACATTAACATTCAGTAACAGTAAATAATATGCACTTATACTTTAAGCAATTAGAATATCATTGATAAATAATTTTATGAGAGCGCGCTATGAAGATAAGATATTTAGCATTGATAGTTACTATTTTCTTAGTTTGTATTCGTCAAACATTTTCTGCAGAAAGCAACATTGGTACTATGGGAAGAGTAATGTCTCCATCGGAATCAAATACTTTCTCATCTGGGGTCTATGCGGCTAAAGATACTTATGGAATGAGAGCTAATGCTGTTGTCCTAGCAGCTAGGGCAAATGCAGATGACAGTGAAAGTTATCCAGTTAATGGTTTTAATTATACCAAGGCGATGTCTAATTATGGTGGACGGGATTCCGTAGGGTTGTATACTGACAATACATCATCTCCATTTAAATCATGGGAGAAAGTTAGGTCTACAAAATATACTCCAACATCTGTATCATCCCCTGAATTAGATAGTGGCAAGATAAAGCCGGGCATGCTCCTTGATGTTGCTTCAAATCCAAAATGGTCGGCCTATGTGATCTCTATTGAAAATCACAAGATAATCACAAATGGATGGGTTAATAATTCCACTAAAAAAAATTGGCACACCTCCATCAGGTGCAGCCTTATTCATTAATCCAGTCACAAAAATATGGGCAACTAATTTCAATATATTTTTAAAAAAAGGCGGAAAAGCTAGAGCGGGGGTAATTCAGGAGAATGGATTAATTAATAATGAAAATGAAAATCCAAACGCAATTAATGGTCTTGATACTGTAGTTCTTCCAGGCTCTAAATATGGTGGCACTGCAGCATATCTAGCCAGATCTGCAAGAACGGGAGGCAAACAGCAATGGCAAATGGGATTTATGTCTCAAGGTGCAAAATTTGCTAATTTTTATAGTTCTGACGCAACTCCTGAAAAATCGACCAAAGTTGGCTTCATAGACAACTCATCGGCTTCAGTTGGTTTTATTTTCTCTGGTAAAAATAAAGATAGCTCAACTGAATGGCGCTCTAATGGACAAGTAATTTCAAGAATATCACCTGATGGTCAGATTATAAAATTAGCCTACAAAACCCAAGTCCTGAGTGACTCAAAAAAATTATCAGATGATTATTACAAATATATAATCAATGCAAATAAAGATATTTCTATCACTCTCCCTCAAAAATCAAAGATAGCCGATGGATTTACTATCGAAATTGATAATTTCAGTAATCACAAAGTTAGTTTTTATGGGGATGCTAAAATAAATTCAAGCGCAGAGAGAACACAAAAAATGGTTGCCACATATACTAATGGAGAGTGGTATGTTATGTGATCTATTACAATAAATAAATGTGGCCATTACGTGGCCGCATTTATAATTGGCTAACTTTCTCTCTGTGCTTCATTCTTTCGTTACGAATCAGCGTAAGTGCCATTTTTGCTTCGGCTAGTAGGCTATCTTCTCCCATTTTATCATGCAAGGTGATTTACAGATGAGCATTAAAAAAGGTATAAAGAGTATAATCGTCCATGGTCGATGATTCAAAGGTAACAGACCAACATGAAGTATTCAAAGTACAACTAGCTATGCTACGCCAGCGCCACAAAAACTCGATTCCTGTATTAAAATTTAAGCCCTCTCATGGATAAATTCTCACACTTACCTATCAGTATTAGTCACTTCTGATAAGGCTGAATATGGTTTACCATGAATGGAGCACAGCTTAGTGTCACTGATGGCTATGATAGTTTTGGTTCGCTCACAAATTGATATTTGGTACTCTCTTGGTACGCAAGATCACATGGACAACGGCATACAGTAAACAACTATGTTTTGTAGTTATGGAAAATATTAGGCGTATGATGTGTTGTTTATCGTGACAAAACAGTCAGTTAATTAACGATATTGGACTAAATTAGACAATGGCAGACGGTGAGCAACAATATTCCTTTCTTTTCCACGACTACGAAACCTTCGGCACCCGCCCGTCCCTTGACCGACCGGCGCAGTTTGCCGCGATCCGCACCGATGCGGATCTTAACGTCATCGGCGAACCCGAGGTGTTCTACTGCAAGCCGGCCGACGACTATTTGCCGCAGCCGCAGGCGGTGATGATTACCGGGATAACGCCGCAGGAAGCGATCGCCAAAGGCGACAACGAAGCCGCTTTTGCCCGCCGCATTCACGATCTGTTCACGGTGCCAAAGACCTGCATTGTGGGCTACAACAACGTGCGCTTCGATGACGAAGTCAGCCGCAATATTTTCTACCGCAACTTCTACGATCCCTACGCCTGGAGCTGGCAGCACGATAACTCGCGCTGGGATCTGCTCGACGTGATGCGCGCCTGCTACGCGCTGCGCCCGGATGGCATCAACTGGCCGGAAAACGACGACGGCCTGCCCAGCTTTCGCCTTGAGCATCTGACGGTGGCCAACGGCATCGAGCACAGCAACGCCCACGATGCGATGGCCGACGTTTATGCCACTATCGCCATGGCCAAACTGGTCAAAACCCGGCAGCCGCGCCTGTTCGACTACCTTTATACCTTCCGCAATAAGCGCAAGCTGGCGACGCTGATTGACGTGCCGCAGATGACGCCGCTGGTCCACGTCTCCGGGATGTTCGGCGCCGCGCGCGGCAACACCAGCTGGGTGGCTCCGCTGGCGTGGCATCCGGATAATCGCAATGCGGTGATTATGGTTGACCTTGCCGGCGATATGTCGCCGCTGCTGGAGCTGGACGCCGATGCGCTACGCGAGCGGCTGTATACCGCCAAAGCCGATCTCGGCGACCTGCCGGCGGTACCGATCAAACTGGTGCACCTCAACAAATGTCCGGTGCTGGCCAAGGCCAATACGCTGCGCCCGGAAGACGCGGAGCGTCTGGGCATCAACCGTCAGCGCTGCCTCGATAACCTGCAGCTGCTGCGCGGCCAGCCGCAGGTGCGGGAAAAAGTGGTGGCAATTTTTGCCGAGGCGGAGCCGTTCGTTCCTTCCGACAACGTCGATACTCAGCTCTATAACGGCTTCTTCAGCGATGCCGACCGCACGGCGATGAAGATTGTGTTGGAGACCGAGCCGCGCAATCTGCCGGCGCTGGACATTACCTTCGCCGACCCGCGCATCGAACGCCTGCTGTTTAACTATCGCGCGCGCAACTTCCCGGGCAGCCTCGATGAAGCCGAGCAGCAGCGCTGGTTAGCGCATCGTCGGGAGGTGTTTACGCCGGAGTTTTTACAGGCTTATGCCGATGAGCTGCAGACCTTGCAGCAGCAGTATGCTGACGATAATGAAAAGCTGACGCTGGTGAAAGCGCTGTGGCAGTACGCGCAGGAAATTGTGTAGGCTAAAAAAATTCCCGGCCTGCGCGACGCAGAACCGGGAACGGTTATTTACCCTTTCGCGCGGCTGGCGATAATCGCCTCCGCCACGTTACGCGGGGCCTCTGCGTAATGATGGAACTCCATGCTGTAGGTCGCCCGCCCCTGGGACATCGAGCGTAGGGTCGTGGAGTAGCCGAACATCTCGGCCAGCGGCACGTCGGCGCGAATAATCTGGCTGCCGAAGCGCTCTTCCATCCCCTGCACCATGCCGCGGCGGGAGGAGAGATCGCCCATAATATTGCCGGCGTACTCCTCCGGGGTTTCCACTTCCACATGCATCACCGGCTCGAGGATTACCGGGTCGGCTCTGCGCGCTCCCTCCTTGAAGCCGAAAATGGCCGCCATGCGGAAGGCCATTTCCGAGGAGTCGACGTCGTGGTACGAACCAAAAGTCAGGATCGCCTTGACGTCCACTACCGGATATCCCGCCAGCACGCCGGTGCCCATCGCTTCACGCAGGCCTTTTTCCACCGAAGGAATGTACTCCCGCGGCACCACCCCGCCTTTGGTGGCGTCTTCGAAGACGAAGCCGCTACCGGGCTCCAGCGGTTCGAGAGTCAGCACCACATGGCCATACTGCCCCTTGCCGCCGGACTGGCGGACGAATTTGCCTTCCACCTCTTTCACCGTTTTGCGGATCGTCTCGCGGTAGGTGACCTGCGGGCGGCCGATATTCGCCTCAACGCCAAATTCGCGGCGCATCCGGTCAACGATAATCTCCAGGTGCAGCTCGCCCATCCCGGAAATAATCGTCTGCCCCGACTCCTCGTCGGTATGCAGGCGGAACGACGGATCTTCCGCCGCCAGGCGCTGCAGCGCAATGCCCATTTTCTCCTGATCCGCTTTGGTTTTCGGCTCGATAGCCAGCGAAATCACCGGCTCCGGAAACTCCATACGTTCCAGGGTAACGATCGCGTTTGGATCGCACAGCGTGTCGCCGGTGGTGACGTCTTTCAGGCCAACGCAGGCGGCGATGTCGCCGGCGTGCAGCTCGTCCACCTCGTGGCGATCGTTGGCGTGCATCAGCACGATGCGGCCAATGCGCTCTTTTTTACCTTTAACCGGGTTATATACCGCATCCCCTTTCTTGAGGGTGCCGGAATAGACGCGGATAAAGGTCAGCTGGCCCACGTAGGGGTCGGTCATTAGCTTGAACGCCAGCGCCGAGAACGGTTCATTGTCGTCGGGATGACGCTCCGCCGGCCGGCCCTGCTCATCGACGCCCTGAATCGCCGGGATATCCAGCGGGGACGGCATCAGTTCGACGACCGCGTCAAGCATCCGCTGGACGCCTTTATTCTTAAAGGCGCTGCCGCACAGCACCGGCTGGATCTCGCCGGCAACGGTACGCTTACGCAGCCCGGCCACGATCTCAGCCTCGCTCAGATCGCCGGTTTCGAGATATTTGTCCATCAGCTCATCGCTGGCTTCCGCCGCCGCGGAGACCATGTTCTCCCGCCACTGGCGGGCGGTTGCCAACAGCGCATCCGGCACCGGCGCATAGCTGAAGGTCATCCCCTGGGTCGCGTCGTCCCACAAAATGGCGCGCATTTTGATAAGGTCCACGACCCCGACGAAATGCTCCTCGGCGCCGACGGGAATCACCACCGGCACCGGGTTGGCCTTCAGGCGGTCGATCATCATCTGCACCACGCGGAAGAAATCGGCCCCCGGGCGGTCCATTTTGTTGACGAAGGCCAGCCGCGGGACCTGGTACTTATTCGCCTGCCGCCAGACGGTTTCCGACTGCGGCTGCACGCCACCCACGGAGTCGTAGACCATCACCGCGCCGTCCAGCACCCGCATGGAGCGCTCGACTTCGATCGTAAAATCGACGTGCCCGGGGGTGTCGATGATATTAATCCGGTGCGGCTCAAAGCTGCGGTCCATGCCGGGCCAGAAGCAGCTTACCGCGGCGGAGGTAATGGTGATCCCGCGCTCTTGCTCCTGCGCCATCCAGTCGGTTGTTGCCGCGCCATCGTGTACTTCACCCAGCTTATGGCTCATTCCGGTATAAAACAGAATGCGCTCGGTGGTGGTGGTTTTACCGGCATCGATATGCGCGGAGATACCGATGTTGCGATAACGTTCGAGGGGGATGGGTCGGGGCATGATGCGTCCTTAGTCATTTTTGACTGTCAGTGAGCGGCGAAATGGCCGCGGTTCGTTTAACGCCCTCTATCATAGTACAACTGTACGAGTATATTCGAACTATTTTTGCTATCGTTACTATTGGTGAAGCTACGGCAGCGCGCGTGGCTTTAGGGATTGAGTTTGCTATATTACCGGCCAGCCGCCGATGCGGGCTGCTGTTCCGCGGAGCAGAGCAACCGCCGACACAGGAATATTATGATCGCCAATCATCCCGAACGTGAACAAATCCGCCTTGAAAACGTGCTTTTTGCCCTTGGAAACCCGATGCGGCTGGAGATTATTCGCATCCTCGCCGACGGCAGCGAGCAGAGCTGCAACGCCCTGCGCCATGAGGATGTCGCCAAATCAACCATGACCCACCACTGGCGCGTGCTGCGCGATAGCGGCGTGATCTGGCAGCGTCCGCAGGGACGGGAGAATATGATTTCGCTGCGCAGGGAGGACCTGGAGGCGCGTTTTCCCGGGCTGCTGGATACGCTACTCAGGGTGATGCGCCAGGAAGCGCGGGCGTGACGGAAACAAAAAAGCCGGAGGTCTCCCCCCGGCTTTTTTTATCCTGACGCGCAATCAGGCAATGTCTTCGTACTGCGGAACCGGGTTGCGGAAACGACGGGTCACGCAGGCCAGGTAGACCAGGCCGATGGTGCCCCAGATCAGGCCCAGAACCATCGAGCTCTGTTCCAGGTTGACCCACAGGGCGCCTACGGTCAGCGCGCCGCAGGTTGGCAGCACCAGGTAGTTGACGTGGTCTTTCAGCGTCTTGTTACGCTTCTCGCGGATCCAGAACTGCGAAATTACCGACAGGTTAACGAAGGTAAAGGCCACCAGCGCGCCGAAATTAATCAGCGCTGTCGCGGTTACCAGGTCGAATTTAATCGCCAGCAGCGCAATCGCGCCCACCAGCAGGACGTTAAACGCCGGGGTACGCCATTTCGGGTGAACGTAGCCGAAGAAGCTGGTCGGGAAAACGCCGTCGCGGCCCATCACGTACATCAGACGGGAAACGCCCGCGTGCGCGGCCATGCCGGAAGCCAGAACGGTGACGCTGGAGAAGATCAGCACGCCCCACTGGAAGGTTTTGCCCGCCACGTACAGCATGATTTCAGGCTGCGACGCGTCCGGATCTTTAAAGCGCGAGATATCCGGGAAGTACAGACTGCAGGAAATAAGAGGCACAGATAAAGATCATCCCGCCGATCAGCGCGGTCAGGAAGATAGCCCGCGGGATCACGCGCTCTGCGTCTTTGGTCTCTTCAGACAGAGAAGAGATGCCGTCAAAGCCGAGGAACGAGAAGCACAGAATGGTCGCACCGGTAATCATCGGCACCACGTGGGCCCCTTCAGACCAGAACGGACGGGTGCTGGTCAGCGTACCGGCGCCCTCACCGTGCATGACGCCGTAGATGATCAGGCCGACGATAACCGCCACGATGCCCATCTGCAGAACCACAATCAGGGTGTTGAAGTTCGCCACGGCCTTGATGCTGCGCAGGTTAGAGACGGTCATAAAGCCGACCAGCGCGACGACGAAGATCCACGACGGAATAGAAGGCATCAGCGCTTCAAAGTAAATCTTCGCCAGCAGAATGTTGATCATCGGCATAAACAGATAGTCGAGCAGCGATGACCAGCCAACCATAAAGCCAACGGCCGGGCTGATAGATTTCTGCGCGTAGGTGTAGGCGGAGCCTGCCGACGGGAAACGGCGAACCAGTTTACCGTAGCTCAGCGCCGTGAAAAGAATCGCGACCAGCGCGAAGGCGTAGGCCGTCGCAACGTGACCGTCGGTCAATCCAGAGACGATACCAAACGTATCGAACAGCGTCATTGGCTGCATATAGGCCAGGCCCATCATGACAACCGGAATCAGCGTAAGCGTTTTACGTAATTCCACGCGAGAGGTTTTTGGAGTAGCGTTATGCGACATTGTGGTCATCCCCTTTTACGGCGAAAGCCATCGCGTAAGCAAAAAATTGCCCCATTTCTGTGTATTCCTCAGCGACAACAACTGTCGGTTTTTAGTAAATATCTATCCGGTACGAAGCCCGGCCTCTTGGTATTGAATGATGTGTCTTTAAAGCAAAAAAATAACCGACGCTTTAAAAAGCGTCGGCTAGTTTCCGTTTTTCAGGCCGCGTATTTTGCAACATTTACTGGCCGGATGACAAGCCGTTGAAGAGCCAAATAATTGTAGGAGTTATTTAACAGACTAATATTCATACGATTTTAGTATTGTATATCCTGCGAATAGCATTATTTGCTAAAACTGCATTCTGCCACCATCCGTTGGCGAGGCCGCAAGCGTCCTCATGCCAGCCAATCCACGCCCGATGTATCGGCTGATGGGCGGCGACCTCTTTCATTATCAGCTCGCCGCGGTCCAGCGGGTCCTCGATCAGGTAGCGCGGCAGATAGCCCCAGCCGAGACCGGCGCAAACCAGCGCCAGCTGGCCAGGGTAATCAAATGCCGCCAGATGCTGCCGATCGTCGACGGACGGCCAGCCGCCGCCGCAGATAATGGCCCGCTGGCGCTTCATTACCCGCCAGCTCAGCGGTTCCGCCATCTGCGCCAGCGGATGCTGCGGCGCGACGACGAAAACATGCTCCAGCTCGCCCAGCGGGCTGAAACCATAGCCGCTGAGCGCCGGCGGATCGCTTAACGCCCCCAGCACGATATCCGCCCGCCCTTCTACCAGCGCCTCCCAGCGGTCGGGAAGCGTCTCGCGGCAAAAGCACAGCTGCGCCAGATTGTGCTGCTGGTAAAACTGGCCCACCAGCGGCGCCAGCAAAGAGAAGGGAAAGGTGGCGTCCACGGCAATGACCAGCGCGTTTTCCCAGCCCTGGTGCAGCTTAATCGCCTGTTTTTCCAGCTCGCGGGCGGTATGCAGCACTTCGCGCCCCTTTTCCAGCAGCAGACTGCCCGACGGGGGTAAAGCGCGCGCGGTGTCCGCTGCGGTCAAGAAGCTGAATATTAAGATCGCTTTCCAGCTTGTGAATGGTGTAGCTCAGCGCGGAGGGCGTTTTATAAAGCTTTGCCGACGCCGCGGCAAAGCTCCCCTCTTTTTCCAGCGCATCGAGAATAACGAGGACATCCAGCAGTGGTTTCATCGCCGCCCCCTTACGGTTCGCGATCTCCCGCTGACTGATTACTCCATCGGCATGACCAGCGGGTCCGGGTATTGATACTCAAACCCCAGCTCGTGGCAGATGCGATTGCCGTCGATAATCTTGCCGCTATCGCCGTCCGGATTATCGGCAAACACCGGTTCCGGCAGGCCAAGTTCGCGGGCCATCTGCGGATAGAAGACGCCGCGAGCGGGATGCTTTGGCGCACATATATTATAGATGTGTCCGCCCTTCGGGGCCTGCAGCAGCAGACTCAATCGCGGCGATAACGTCCTGCAGATGGACCAGATTGACCCCCTGCTGCCCGTCCGGCGCCGACTTACCGGCAAAGAAACGCCCCGGATGGCGCGACGGCCCCACCAGCCCGGCGAGGCGTAGAATATCGACCGAAGTCCCCGGAAGGTTATGCAGCCAGTCCTCCACTCTTTAAGCACCCTGCCGCTGGCGGTTTGCGGATTGCGGGGAGCGCCTTCTTTTAAGGTGCCGCTGGCGTTGCCGTACACTGAGGTCGAGCTGGTGAAAATGATTCGCGGAACGTGGTGGGCTAACGCGGTATCCACGATTTCCTGCACCGCCTGCAGGTAGAACTCCTCCCCCGGCCCGGTGCGGCGAGCCGGTAAGGTGATCACCAGCGCATCAACGTTCATCAATGCATCCAGATCTTCCGTGTCGCAAACCAGCTGGGGCTCAAGGCGCAGCGGATAGCCGTCAATGCCGCACATCCGCGCCGCCTCCACGCCATCCTGCGTCGTCTTACTGCCGGTGACCTCCCATCCGCGCGCCATCAACGACAGCGCAAGGGGCATACCCAACCATCCTAATCCGACAATCGCGACCTTTTTCATATCCTGGCTCCTGGCTCTTTCGCTGCGCTGACTTAAGGCTACGCCAGCCGGCGGCGGCTGACAATTTCTTCGGTGAATATGAAATGAATTAATGATAGTAAAAAGCCCTTGCTTTATGTCGCTGAACTGGTTTAGGTTAAAGGGCATCAAATGCATAGTCATTCAAAGAGAATTTTATGAACTGCGTTCAATCTAAAAACCACCATCATCACCATCATCCTGACTAGTCTTTCAGGCGATGTGTGCTGGAAGACGTTTGGATCTTCCAGTGGTGCATGAACGCAAAGAGAGCCCCCGGAAGATTTACTTCCGGGGGCTTTTTTTTGAATTAAACTCGGACAGATTCAGACAGGTATAAGAGGAAAACAAGAATGTTAGACAACAGCCGTTTACGCATAGCTATTCAAAAATCAGGCCGCCTGAGCGAAGATTCACGCGAATTATTGAGCCGCTGCGGCATCAAAGTGAATCTGCACACCCAGCGCCTGATTGCGCTGGCGGAAAATATGCCGATCGATATTTTGCGCGTGCGTGATGACGATATCCCGGGCCTGATTATGGACGGCGTGGTCGACCTGGGGATTATCGGCGAAAACGTGCTGGAAGAAGAGCTGCTGAGCCGCCGCGCCCAGGGCGAAGACCCGCGCTACTTCACCCTGCGCCGTCTTGATTTCGGCGGCTGCCGCCTGTCGCTGGCCACGCCGGCGGACGAGCGCTGGGACGGTCCGGCGGCGCTGGACGGCAAGCGTATCGCCACCTCCTATCCGCACCTGCTGAAGCGCTACCTCGATCAGAAAGGGATCTCGTTTAAGTCCTGTCTGCTGAACGGCTCTGTTGAAGTCGCCCCGCGCGCCGGACTCGCCGACGCCATCTGCGACCTGGTCTCCACCGGCGCAACCCTCGAAGCCAACGGCCTGCGCGAAGTGGAAGTGATGTTCCGCTCTAAAGCCTGCCTGATTCAGCGCGACGGCGACATCGACGATGGCAAACAGCAGCTGATTGACCGCCTGCTGACCCGTATTCAGGGCGTAATCCAGGCCCGGGAATCGAAATACATCATGATGCACGCGCCGACCGAGCGTCTGGAAGAAGTGGTGGCCCTGCTGCCCGGCGCCGAGCGTCCAACGATTCTGCCGCTGGCGGGCGATAAGCAGCGCGTCGCGATGCACATGGTCAGCAGCGAAACCCTGTTCTGGGAGACCATGGAAAAACTGAAAGCGCTCGGCGCCAGCTCGATCCTGGTTCTGCCGATTGAGAAGATGATGGAGTAATCCAGCCAGCGCGGGCCCCGCCGGGCCTGTCTCAGAGAGTAACCAGGGGAAACGATCATGAGCTTCAACACAATCATCGACTGGAATAGCCGTAGCGCCGAACAACAGCAACAACTATTAATGCGCCCGGCGATTTCCGCTTCCGACAGCATCACGCGCACCGTTGCTGAGATCCTTGATAACGTCAAACAAAACGGCGACGCGGCGCTGCGCGAGTACGGCGCAAAGTTTGATAAGACCGAGGTTAAGGCGCTGAAGGTCAGCGACGCGGAGATTGCCGCCGCCGGCGAGCGCCTGAGCGACGAGCTTAAGCAGGCAATGGCGGTTGCGGTACGCAATATCGAAACCTTCCACAACGCCCAGTGGCTTGCGGGGGTAGACGTTGAAACGCTGCCGGGCGTGCGCTGCCAGCAGGTCACCCGCCCCATCGCCTCCGTCGGTCTCTATATTCCCGGCGGCTCGGCGCCGCTGTTCTCGACCGTATTAATGCTGGCGACGCCGGCGCGCATCGCCGGCTGTCAGCAGGTGGTGCTGTGCTCGCCGCCGCCCATCGCCGATGAAATTCTCTATGCCGCCCAGCTGTGCGGCGTGCGGAATATCTTCAATGTCGGCGGCGCCCAGGCGATTGCGGCGCTGGCCTTTGGTAGCGAATCGATTGTCAAAGTGGACAAAATCTTTGGCCCGGGTAACGCCTTCGTGACCGAGGCCAAGCGTCAGGTCAGCCAGCGTCTCGACGGCGCGGCGATCGACATGCCCGCCGGCCCGTCCGAAGTATTGGTAATTGCCGACAGCGGCGCGACGCCGGACTTCGTGGCGTCGGACCTGCTGTCGCAGGCCGAGCACGGCCCGGATTCGCAGGTGATTCTGCTGACCCCGGACGCCGAAATGGGCCGCCGCGTCGCCGAGGCCGTTGAACGCCAGCTGGCGGAGCTGCCGCGGGCGGAAACCGCGCGCCAGGCGCTTTCCGCCAGCCGCATCATCGTGGCGCGCGACCTCGCGCAGTGCGTGGAGATCTCCAACCAGTACGGCCCGGAGCACCTGATTATTCAAACCCGCAATGCCCGTGAGCTGGTCGACAGCATCACCAGCGCCGGGTCGGTGTTCCTCGGCGACTGGTCTCCCGAGTCGGCGGGCGATTACGCCTCCGGCACCAACCACGTGCTGCCGACCTACGGCTATACCGCCACCTGTTCCAGCCTCGGCCTGGCGGATTTCCAGAAGCGCATGACGGTGCAGGAGCTGTCGCGCGAAGGCTTTGCCGCCCTGGCGTCAACGATTGAAATTCTCGCCGCCGCCGAGCGCCTGACCGCTCACAAAAATGCCGTGACGCTGCGCGTTGCAGCCCTAAAGGAGCAAGCATGAGCATCGAAGATTTAGCCCGCGCTAACGTGCGTGACCTGACGCCATACCAGTCTGCTCGCCGCCTGGGCGGCAAAGGCGACGTCTGGCTCAACGCCAACGAATTCCCGACCGCCGTTGAATTCCAGCTAACTCAGCAAACGCTGAACCGCTACCCGGAAGGCCAGCCGAAAGCGGTGATTGAGAACTACGCCCGCTATGCCGGAGTGAAGCCGGAGCAGGTTCTGGTGAGCCGCGGCGCCGATGAAGGCATTGAGCTGGTGATCCGCGCCTTCTGCGAGCCGGGACAGGACGCGGTGCTCTACTGCCCGCCAACCTACGGCATGTACGGCGTCAGTACCGAAACCTTCGGCGTGGACCGCCGGACGGTGCCAAGCCTGAGCGACTGGCAGCTCGATCTCCCCGGCATTGCCGCCAATCTCGACGGCGTGAAGGTGGTCTTTGTCTGCAGCCCCAACAACCCGACCGGGCAGGTGATTAAACCCGACGATATGCGCGCGCTGCTGGAGATGACCCGCGGCAAGGCGATTGTCATCGCCGACGAAGCCTATATCGAGTTCTGCCCGCAGGCGACGCTGGCCGGCTGGCTGAGCGACTATCCGCACCTGGTGGTGCTGCGCACGCTGTCGAAGGCCTTTGCCCTCGCCGGCCTGCGCTGCGGCTTTACCCTGGCCAACACCGAGGTGATTAACCTGCTGATGAAGGTTATCGCCCCCTACCCGCTCTCCACGCCGGTCGCCGATATCGCCGCCCAGGCCCTCAACGACGAGGGGATTGCCGCCATGCGCGCCCGCGTGGCGCAGATCGTGGAGGAGCGTGAGTACCTGATTGGCCAGCTGCGCGGTATCGCCTGCATTGAGCAGGTTTTCGATTCCGAGACCAACTACATCCTCGCGCGCATTAAAGCCTCCAGCGCGGTGTTTAAATCATTGTGGGATCAGGGCATTATCTTACGAGACCAGAATAAACAACCCTCATTAAGCGGCTGTTTGCGTATCACTGTCGGTACCCGTGCAGAGAGCCAGCGCGTAATTGATGCCTTGACTGCGGAGAGTGTATGACCCAGAAGTTTCTCTTTATTGACCGTGACGGTACGCTGATTTCCGAGCCACCGGTTGATTTTCAGGTAGATCGCTTTGAAAAGCTGGCCTTTGAGCCGCAGGTGATCCCCGCCCTGCTGAAGCTGCAGCAGGAAGGCTACCGGCTGGTGATGATCACCAATCAGGATGGTCTGGGCACGGAGAGCCTGCCGCAGGCGGAGTTCGACGGCCCGCACAACCTGATGATGCAGGTGTTTGCTTCCCAGGGCGTCAACTTTGAAGAAGTGCTGATTTGCCCGCACCTGCCGGCGGAAGGCTGCGACTGCCGCAAGCCGAAAACCCAGCTGGTGCTGCCGTGGCTCGAAGAGGGCGTGCTGGATAAAGCCCACAGCTACGTCATCGGCGATCGCGCCACCGACATCGAGCTGGCGGACAATATGGGCATTATCGGCCTGCGCTACAACCGCGAGACCCTCGACTGGCCGACCATCTGCGAGCAGCTTACCCGCCGCGACCGCTACGCCCACGTTGAGCGCAATACCAAAGAGACCCAGGTCGATGTGAAGGTCTGGCTGGATCGCGAAGGCGGCAGCAAAATCCACACCGGCGTCGGCTTCTTCGATCATATGCTCGATCAGATCGCCACCCACGGCGGCTTCCGCCTTGAGATTAACGTCGGCGGCGACCTCTATATTGACGATCACCACACGGTGGAAGATACCGGCCTCGCGCTGGGCGAAGCGCTGAAGCTGGCGCTGGGCGATAAGCGCGGCATCAACCGCTTTGGTTTTGTGCTGCCGATGGATGAGTGTCTGGCCCGCTGCGCGCTGGATATCTCCGGGCGTCCGCACCTCGAATATAAAGCGGAGTTTGCCTATCAGCGCGTCGGCGACCTGAGCACCGAGATGGTGGAGCACTTCTTCCGCTCGCTCTCCTACACCATGGCGGTAACCCTGCACCTGAAAACCAAGGGCAAGAACGACCACCACCGCGTCGAGAGCCTGTTTAAGGCCTTTGGCCGCACGCTGCGTCAGGCGATCCGCGTCCAGGGCGACACGCTGCCATCTTCGAAAGGGGTGCTGTAATGAACGTGGTGATCCTCGATACCGGGTGCGCCAACCTCAATTCGGTGAAGTCGGCGATTCTCCGCCACGGCTATCAGCCAGCGGTGAGCCGCGATCCGGACGTGGTGCTGCGCGCCGACAAGCTGTTTTTACCCGGCGTGGGCACCGCCCAGGCGGCGATGGACCAGCTGCGCGACCGCGAGCTGATTGAGCTGGTTAAAGCCTGCACCCAGCCAGTGCTGGGGATCTGCCTCGGCATGCAGCTGCTTGGCCGGCGCAGCGAAGAGAACAACGGCGTCGATCTGCTGGGCATTATTGGCGAAGACGTGCCGAAGATGACCGACCACGGGCTGCCGTTGCCGCATATGGGCTGGAACCGCGTGTACCCGAAAGCAGGGAATCGCCTGTTCAGCGGCATCGAGGACGGCGCCTGGTTCTATTTCGTCCACAGCTACGCGATGCCGGTCAATCCGCACACCATCGCGCAATGCAACTACGGCGAGCCGTTCACCGCCGCGGTACAGCAAGATAACTTTTTTGGCGTGCAGTTTCACCCGGAGCGCTCGGGCAGCGCCGGCGCCCGGCTGCTGAAAAACTTCCTGGAGATGTGATGATAATTCCGGCTTTAGATTTAATTGACGGTACGGTTGTCCGTCTCCACCAGGGCGATTACGGCCAGCAGCGCGACTACGGTAACGATCCGCTGCCGCGCCTGCAGTCCTACGCCGCCCAGGGCGCAGAAGTGCTGCATCTGGTCGATCTCACCGGCGCGAAAGATCCCGCCAAGCGGCAGATTGCGCTGCTCAAAACCCTGGTGGCCGGCGTTGACGTGCCGGTGCAGGTCGGAGGCGGCGTGCGTACGGAAGAGGACGTCGCGGCCCTGCTGGATGCCGGCGTCGCCCGCGTGGTGGTAGGCTCTACGGCGGTGAAATCGCCGGAGACGGTGAAGGGCTGGTTCAAACGTTTTGGCCCGCAGCATCTGGTGCTGGCGCTCGACGTGCGCATCGATGCCGAAGGTAATAAGCAGGTGGCGGTCAGCGGCTGGCAGGAAAACTCCGGAGTGACCCTTGAGGAGCTGGTGGAGAGCTATCTGCCGGTTGGCCTGCAGCACGTACTGTGCACCGATATCTCCCGCGACGGCACCCTCGCCGGTTCCAACGTCTCTTTATATGAAGAGGTGTGCGCCCGCTATCCGCAGGTCGCGTTCCAGTCCTCCGGCGGCATCGGCGATCTTAACGATATCGCCGCGCTGCGCGGAACCGGGGTGCGCGGCGTCATTGTCGGCCGCGCGCTGCTGGAAGATAAATTCAACGTAACGGAGGCCATTCAATGCTGGCAAAACGGATAATCCCCTGCCTCGACGTTCGCGACGGTCGGGTAGTGAAAGGCGTGCAGTTCCGTAATCATGAGATCATCGGCGACATCGTCCCGTTGGCGAAGCGCTACGCCGATGAAGGCGCGGATGAGCTGGTGTTCTACGATATTACCGCCTCCAGCGACGGCCGGGTGGTGGATAAAAGCTGGGTTTCCCGGGTGGCGCAAGTTATCGATATTCCGTTCTGCGTCGCCGGCGGGATTAAATCGCTGGAAGACGCGGCGCAGATCCTCTCTTTTGGCGCAGACAAGATTTCGGTTAACTCCCCTGCCCTCGCCGATCCGACGCTGATTACCCGCCTCGCCGATCGTTTCGGCGTGCAGTGCATCGTGGTGGGCATCGATACCTGGTTCGACGCCGAGAGCGGCAAGTACCACGTGAATCAGTACACCGGCGACGAATCCCGTACCCGGGTGACCCAGTGGGAAACTATCGACTGGGTAGAGGAAGTGCAGAAGCGCGGGGCCGGAGAGATCGTGCTGAATATGATGAACCAGGACGGCGTGCGTAACGGCTACGATCTTGAGCAGCTGCGCAAAGTCCGCGCCGTGTGCCACGTGCCGCTGATCGCCTCCGGCGGCGCCGGCACCATGGAGCACTTCCTGGAAGCCTTCCGCGACGCCAACGTCGACGGCGCATTGGCCGCATCGGTGTTCCACAAACAGATTATTAATATTGGCGAACTGAAAGCGTACCTGGCAGCACAGGGCGTGGAGATTAGGGTATGTTAACTGAACAGCTGGACTGGCAAAAAACCGACGGCATGATGCCGGTCATCGTACAGCACGCTATTTCCGGCGAAGTCCTGATGCTGGGCTACATGAATCAGGAAGCGCTGGCGAAGACCGAAGAGAGCGGGAAAGTGACCTTCTGGTCGCGCACCAAACAGCGTCTGTGGACCAAGGGCGAAACCTCCGGCAATTTCCTCAACGTGGTGAGCATCACCCCGGATTGCGACAACGACACCCTGCTGGTGCTGGTTAATCCGATTGGCCCAACCTGCCATAAAGGCACCTCCAGCTGCTTCGGCGACGCGGGACACCAGTGGCTGTTCCTCTATCAGCTCGAGCAGCTGCTGGCTGAGCGGAAGCACGCCGACCCGGAGAGCTCCTATACCGCCAAGCTGTATGCCAGCGGCACCAAGCGCATTGCGCAGAAGGTTGGGGAAGAAGGCGTGGAAACGGCGCTGGCCGCCACGGTGCACGACCAGTTTGAGCTGAAGAACGAGGCGTCGGACCTGGTGTATCACCTGCTGGTGCTGCTGCAGGACCAGGGGCTCGATTTGACCGATGTGATTAATAATCTCAAGAGTCGTCACTGATCCCTTTCGCCCCCGCACTCGCGGGGGCTATTCGCTGAAGATCAGGCTTTCTTCTCCAGTAAGGTGCTGTAGAGATTAACATATGCATCAATCATATGTTCTGCAGTAAACATCTCCTCAAAGCGGCGACGAGAATTTGCACCATAGCGGGCAGCCGTTTCATCACTGTTCCACAGTTCGTTCATTGCCTCGACTAACGCCGCGCTGTTATCCGGTGGGATCACGCAACCATTGACCTTATCCTGGTTGATAAAAGAGGTCCCGGTGCCAATCTCACAGGAGATCAGCGGCCGGGCGAACCGCGCCCCTTCCAGTAAGGTAATACCAAACGCTTCTGAACGCAGGTGGGAGGGAAAAACGACCGCGCGACAAAGATGGAAGAGAATATATTTATCCTCATCATTCAGCATGCCGGTAAATACAACGTTGCTCAGACCTCGCTGCTCCGCCTCCCGGCGAATTTCCGCTTCCAGAGGTCCGCCGCCGACAATGACGATCGGCAATTGACTACGTTCCGCAGCTTCAAGCAGAATATGTAGCCCCTTGTAGTAACGAAAGGCGCCGACGAAAAGGAAAAACTTATCCCCTACTTTGTCGCGCCAGTGCGCTACCCGCAGGGGATCGTGCTGCACATCATGCTGCTCAAGTCCGAAGGGAATAATTACCGTTTTGTCCTGATATTTCCCTAATGTCTCGCTTGAAGCCACATAGTTGGGCGATGAAGCGACGATGCAATCGACACTGGACAAAAAGCAATCCTGTAACGGCTGATATAACTTCATTAACCGTTTTTGTTTCACAATATCAGAATGATAGGTGACAACCGTTTTCGCTTCAGGTTGCGCCATAAGGTGCAGCATATCCATAAATGGAAACGGAAAATGATAATTAATGATATCGTAATTATCTTTAATCTTATTAAATCGCTTTAGCGCACTCAGAGAAAACGGCGTGGAGGCGATTTCAATCAATTGCTTATTATAGATAACCTGATGTTCTTCATAAGCGACAGGCCCGGTATTTTTATCCGGACAAAAGGTAAATACGTCGGCTGCGATTCCCCGGCGAGCACAGCCCTGACACAACTGATAAATGACCTGTTCAATACCACCGTAGGTATTCGGATAATAGGTCTTATAGACGTGTAAAACTCTCAACGTACACCCTTAAAGTAATTTATAGGCATTGATGGTCTGCGCCGTACAATTTTCCCACGAAAACCGTTGTGCCTGGACAAAGCCCCGCGCAATTGCTATTTCACGCCAGTATTCATCCTGCAGACTTTGCAAAATATGAGCGCTTATGGCATCGACATCATTGGGATCGGATAATAATCCCGCATCTCCGACGACTTCAGGCAATGAAGTCACATTGGAACATACTACCGGAATACCGCAAGACATTGCTTCAAGAATAGGTAAACCGAATCCTTCATAAAACGAAGGATAAACAAAGGTTCTGGCAGCCGCATACAAATATGGGAGATCGTCATCCGGCACATAGCCTAAATAGCGAATCCAACCTTCCCTGGTGCCGCGCTCAACAATTTGCCATAGCGTTTCATCTTCCCAACCACGATAACCGCTGAGGATCAGCGGGTAGCGCATACGCGTTTCCACAGGCAATTGCTGATAGGCCAGGAGCAAACCACGAATATTTTTACGCGGCTCCATCGTACCAATATACAAGGCGTAACGTTGCCATTTTAACTGATACTTCTGCAACACTGGCTGGCATTCCGCCAGACTGCGCGGCACGTAATCACCACTACACGCCAGCCTGGTCGTGACAATGCGGTCAGCAGGGTAGTTGAACAAGCGAATAATCTCGCTGCGCGAAAAATCGGATACGGTCAGAATCAGCTTTGCCGACGCCATGCTTTCACGTATCGACTTCTCCATATAACGCACCCGATCTTTTGGATGGTACTGCGGGCAGGTAAATATCGAAATATCATGAAACGTGGTAACGGCGCGATCTAAATTGTGTGGCAGATAAAAATTAGGCCCATGATAGATATAATCTTTATAATCGCGCAGAGCCCACGCCTGGCGACGCGGATGTAACACACGATAGGCTTCAATCAATAACGCCTGACGACGTAAAAAAGCCGCCAGCTTACCGTGATTGCTGGCTCGGGTATCCGCTTTATTTTCAATCTGGGGAATGCAGTCAATAAATGAAGAACCGTGAAATAACTTTAGCTCATCAATTTCGCTGGCCACCGCCAATCGCTTTACCAGCTCGAGGGAATAACGACCGATACCCGTTAATGGATATTTGATTGGCTCAGTTGCAAATATAATTTTCATAAAAGCTCTTGACCGTGGCACAGGAGACTGCCACGGTTAATATTGTTTATTTATTCACGTCAGATTTAATAACCGGAAGATTCTCTACCAGGAATTGTGCACTTTGCTTCCATGTCAACCATTTAATTTTTTCAGAGCGAGGATGAGCATTTCTCTGATATAACTCCAACCACTCATCGATCGCTGTTGAAATGTCGCCCGGCTGTTCACCAGAAAAATAGAAGGCATGTTCTTGAGCAATCTCTTTAAACACTGGAATATCACGGATGATTACCGGTAATTCTTTCTGCGCGGCTTCAATTAATGGTAGTCCAAATCCTTCGCCGAGAGATGCGAAGATTAACGCACTAGACTGAGCATACAACTTCGCAAGGAACTCATCGCTAATATTTTGTAGCCAAAATAGTCTTTTATTTAGCTGTGGATGGTGACGTAAACGTTCACATAAGTCATCAACATGCCACCCCTGTTTACCAATGATAAACAGATTGTAGTTCTTGCCCTGCTGCCACAATTCCTCAAATGCCGCTAGCGTCTGCGCATGGCCTTTGCGCGGTTCCATCGTTCCCACCATAATAAAGGAGGGTTCAGCAGTCATCTTAGTCAGCAAGTCATTTGCGTTATCCGGCATACCCGTAGAAGGAACGCTGGCATCCAGGTCGGCGCCAAGATGGAAATTCCTTACCTGCAGCAATGGATGAGGTTTAACCCAGTCGGCATTTTCAGCAATCCACGATTTCACATCCTCTGCTACGCTTGCAGAGACACAAATCAAACGGTCAGCGTGCTGTGCAATGCAGGATAACCAAATGGGGAAAACGCGTTGCATTCCCTCATCGCTCCACTCCGGCCTTCTCAGAGGCAGGATATCATGCACAACAAAACAAACCCTGGCGCCGGATAGACGAATAAAATCCAGACTGGGCAGTAAGTTCAGGAAATAGATGTGCAGTCAGATCGGTAGCAACCAGAATATCATCTTTGGTAAACAGCACCGGTTCATCAGGCCCGAACTGATCGTTAAAATGGGTATTCAGATATTCGTTGGCATAGCGATAGCATTCACCCGGTCGATAATAAACCGCACTGACGGTATAACCAGCAACACCTGATTTCAGTAACTCACTAAGTATACTGCGAGAGACCCGTTGAATCCCCGTTTTCGCATCATGTTCAACAAGAACAGAAATATCAACCAGCAGCTTACGCTGATGCGTGGCAAAGCTATTGCGAGCAATAGCCCAGGCTGTTTGTAAGCGTTCGGCTTCACCTAATTCTGCAATATTTTTAATTTGATTAATGGCGTTTAGGGTGAAGCTAGTGATATCCAGAGATTCTGAAGCGGAAGCCGTATCCACAAGCCTCTCAAATCCCTTTAACGCGAGCTGCGCGGTATGATCCCATGTGAATTTTGCCGCCTGCGCCGGAGCATGAGTTTTCAACGCTGAGTAGAACTCACTGTCGGTCAAAGCCCTTTGCATAACACGGCAAATATCGTCAACATCCAGCGGATTAAATAAAGCCTCTTCCATACCGATGACCTCCGGTAAGCTGGTCACATTTGAACCCAGCGTAGCCGCGCCGCAGCGCATAGCTTCTAGTGGAGGCAGGCCAAACCCTTCATGTATAGAGGGGAAAACGAAAATTTTGCACAAATTGTAAAGTGCAATAAGGTCACCGTCGTTTAAGAAACCTGTAAAAATTAGCTGACTACGGGATAAACCATAGTTCTCTGCAACGCGGTACAGCCTTTCCTTTTCATCGGTGCTAATTTTATAGGCTAAAACTAAGGGGTAACTCTGTTGTAGGGCATGCGGTAATAAACTATACGCATGGATCAGTGCCTCAATATTTTTACGTGGTTCTATCATTGCCAAAGAGAGAATAAAATATTGAGGCAGTTGATATTTATTACGTAAAGCATTGATATCGTCTTGAGTATAACTTGTAATATTAAATGAATCGCTAACTCCAGACGAAACATTAATAATCTTATCTGCAGGAATCGATGTATAATCAATAACTTCCTGCATGGATGATTTGGAAATAGCAAAAATAGCGTCCGACCTTTCATATTCAGTCAGTTTATCAAGATAATACTGACGGAAGTTCGGTTCACCCAGATAGCGTTCTTTATTAAGTAACGGGATGAGATCGTGGCAAACACAAACTGTTTTCCACGGCACTGTAGTTTGAGGAATTGAGACGGTGTAACTATCGTCAAAACCTTCGTAGAAATTAATGACGAAAACAACGTCGGGGTTGATATTAGCAATAGCAAGATCACGAGCTAGTTTAGCGGCAACACTCCGTGGATGATTTTCACGGTCGCGAAGAGTCTGTCGGGCCCGCAGCTGAAAAAATAAACATTTCTTCCTGTGGTAGGATATCACCCCAGCTGTTTTTAATTTCATTAATACTATCAATCGAATACATGCCGTTCATTAAAATACTGACTCGATGCTGGCCAGCATTTTTTATGATCGCACGACTCATTTCATAGGTGCTACGACCAACTCCACGGAATTTACTTTCCGACTGATATCCTTGTACATCAATCAAAATATGCAAGTGACTCACCTTATCTCTTTTTTCTTGAGCTCGCTAAAAATTGAATTAACTTCCGGAGGCAATAATTCTGGATGTAATATCTGTTTTTCAGTCTGCGACTGATTTTGTGGGTCGTTTTGATAAGGGTTATGTGAACCAGGATTCATACGGCGATGCAAGCGATAAGCAAAGTCATAAACTCCAACTTTATGCAGTAGATTGATAACTCTCTGCTTTAGTAGTGGATGTGCACGTAAAAAATAGAATACTTTGCCAAGTACTCGTTTCAGTAAGTGCTTACAACGCTGTCTGAAGCCGTACTGACGAAGTAAATAGTACTGCAAGCCAGCATAACGATACCACTTCGTCATGTTCCATGAGCGACTATTATGGATTTTAGCGATTTCATGGCGTAGATTCTCTACTTCTTGTCGAGCATCATTTAGCTGAGTATGAAGTTGTATAACCTCTTCAGAATCCACAGTTTTACTCTGCTCAACCTCGACACACGGCTGTACATCAGTGATAACGTCATGTGGCGGATACTCACGCTTCTCAAGCGTTTGAATGCTCTCACCCATAATATTAATCAGGGATGTGAGTTCATTGATTTGCGACTCGAGACGGGCAACCCGCGCATCAGTATTGCGTATTTGCGTTTGACTTTCCAACAATACGGGCTCCTGAGCCCGGACCCATAGATCAGAAGCGTCCATAACGGAGCTCGCAGTCGGTAGACCATCTTTAGTATTAAAGAGTTGTTGGAGTAAAGCAAAGTTCCACTCACTAACAGGATGTTTCCAGAATGCTGTCAACCAATTTGAATACGGTTCAGGCAACTGGAAAGGGCTTAATGGCGCGGAACGCCAGAAACCACCCCAGGATTTATTTTCACCAAAGAGTTCATTTACAAAAATAATGAACGACTGGAAAATATTAACTGGCCAGCTGCAGTCTTGTTGGACGCTTCCAACCGAGCCAAAATCTATTAAACGAGCACTGTCATTATCGTCAATTAAAACATTCCAAGTTCTGAAATCATCATGATACAGACCATGTTCTTCCAAAATGACCAACTGGTCGAGAAGATCGGCAATAACTTTTTCCCGATCTATATTTCGTTCGCTGGTCAGAACATCGTTTAACAGCTCTCCGGGTATTTTTTCCATTACCAGCCATCCCGCTGCTTCATTCCCCCCGGAAGTAAACAACGCCGGCATTTTTAAGCCAGATGGCGGAGATTTGAGAAAGGCTTCTTCATGGGCGAGTTCAGTACGATTACGCTCGCTCTCCTTATCAGTTAGTAAACCACTTACCGTACTGTAACGATAGAACTTACATATGAACTCAGAAGAGAAATAATAGCGACGACTCTGCTTATGCGCAAAACCTGCACCGGTATAAGGACTGTCGCGCCATGAAGTAAATAGCTGATTAAATTTCGGAAGAATAACCCTGTGGTTACTGATAATATACATCGGACGCGAAATATTAGACAGATGAGTGTCAAATCTTCCAATTAATCGATAGAAAGCACATTGTTCAATAAGTTCACGCGGATCTTCAGGCTGGGATTCCCCCCAATACAGCGGTTCCTCTTTAACAGCGAGTTCGAGAATCATCGCCTGCGTCAGGTTTGCCAATCGCTCTAACAGCGTTCTGACTTCCGCAATCCCATGCAGATGAACTATATGGTGAAAAACACTTAGCCCAATGGCGAGATCGAACTGGTTTTCTTCCAGAGTGCTGATAATGTCTTCGATGCGCCCGACTTGAAATTTAACATCACAGTGTGGATTTTCTTCAGCAAGCGCCTGGCAAACATCAATGTTCTGCTGCAGAAAGTCGATACCTAATACGCTGGCGCCCATGTTTGCCAGGCTTAAACTGAAGAATCCCTGCGCACAGCCCAGATCGAGAACCAGTAGTGGCCTTCCTAACTCTCTGGACAAGCTGTCATATTCTTCACTAATTAGCGCGAGCCGTTCATTACAGTCGCGTGCAGCATCGCCATCCCACTCAGGATGCCCAAAAATAGTCTGATAAATCTCAGGTAATTCGCTAACCAATTTGTGTGTATTAGTAGTCATGGAATATTTTTTCTCATCTTCATTGGTAGCTTTTGAACGTTGACTTAAGATCGATGACACCCCAAAAATCCATGCTCTTAGTCACATGTAGAATAATGGAGTCGTAGCGACGGTCAAGCGGCGTCATATCAGTCTGCGGACTACCGGCCGAAATGCCAAACGAAAGCAAATAATCGCCGCTGTTTAAATCTACGGGTAAACTGAATTTGAATACACGCACATCACCGCGAGAGACAGAAATATTCTCCCGACCTTCAGAGGCCAGAAAAGAATTGGTGCCATAAAGGAAAAGACCATCCAGAGTTTTAATTAGAATTCCCGGTACCACGCAGTCAAAATCGTATTCGAAGACGACCTTCATTAAAAAATCGGTTTGCTGGTTACCGGTAAGAGATGGCGGAAAATCGACACCTGCGCTCTGAATATGGTAATCAATGATTTTTGCCCCTCCCTGCCCCCAGCGGTACTCTTCTGGACGGTAGCCCGGACGGGTGTGGTAAGTGTCAGCAATCTCATCCAGCGACATCCCCGTCTCACTCGCACTGCGCTGCGATTGCTTATCGCTCTTAGCCGCAGCGTTTTTACCCGGCTTACCGAACAGTTCGTCCAGATATCGATTAGTGACATCTCTGGCGGTACCATCCATACAAATATCGCCATCTTTTAGGAAGATTGCGCGATCGCAATGTTTGACAATATCTCCGGCACTATGAGAAACCAGAAGCAGCGTTGTTCCCTGCTTTTTAAACTCGGCTATGCGCGCATAGCATTTTGCCTGAAATCGGGAGTCCCCCACTGATAATGCTTCATCAACAATCAGAATATCCGGGCGAGAAGCGGTCGCAACGGCAAAGGCCAGGCGCATTTGCATCCCGCTGGAATAAATACGTACCGGTTCATCAATATAGTCGCCAATATCGGCAAAAGCCTCGATCTCTGGCATTAAACGCTCAATTTCTTCGCGATTCAGCCCCATCATCAACGCGGACATAAACACGTTTTGCCGACCGGTGAAATCAGGATGGAAACCCATTCCTAACTCCAGTAACGCGGCAACCCGGCCTTCGATATGGATCTCACCTTTTGTCGGCTGCGTGGTCCCCGTGAGGAGCTTCAGCAAAGTACTTTTGCCCGCGCCGTTAACCCCAACGATCCCTACCGATTCCCCAGGTTCCACGGAAAAGCTAATATCTTTCAGGACCCATTTTTTACTATGCCGGGGTTTATCCCCCGGCAGAAGTTTTTCAATTACCCGATTCCATTTTGAAGAATAGGATTTATACGCCTTGCCGACGTTCTGAACTTTTATGCTCATTCTTAAATCTCGTCCACGATATCAGCTGCATGTTTTTTAAACAGACGCCAGGCGAATAAAAATAAAAGGAGGGAGACGATAGCCACCGGCAGAAGCGCCATCCAGTGAGGGCTTTCGTGGTACAGCATGACATTCTGGTAAGCACCAATGATCGTTGCCATCGGATTGTAAGCTAACAGCCCAGAAACCCACTCCGGTAGCGTTTTTGATACATAAACAATCGGAGTAAACCAGAACCAAAATTGTAGAAGAATATTAACAAACTGTCCTACGTCACGCACAAAGACATTTAATACTCCGAGAATAATTCCCAAACCCAGCGTAAAAAGCATTTGTATCATCAACACCGGAATTATTTCGAAAAATATCCAGCCGGGGAAGTTCTTGGTAATAATCAGGAACACAACAAACAAACCAAAAATAATCAGAAAATTAATGAAAGCAGAGGCAGTAATGATAATCGGTAAGCAAATACGTGGAAAACTGAGTTTCTTAAGTATATTGGCGTTGGTTAAAAACACATTCACCAGATTGTTCAGCGTCTCAGTAAATAGCCCCCAGGTCAACACTCCTGAGCAGAGATAAATACTATAAGCGAAAGGCCCATCCATCCCAGCCAGACGGGCACGCATCAGCTCAGAAAAAATTAATGTATAAACAGAAATCATGGCAACAGGTTGTAAGATCAACCATGCTGCACCTAAGAAACTCGTTTGATAACGGGACTGAAAGTCCCGTTTTACGCTGTCAATAATAAAGCCACGGTAGCGATAAATCGCAGATAACATCGGACTCAAAGCGATTCCTCTTTCAGCAAGTTCAGCAGTTCGGCCGTTTTCTCTTTCATCAGCGCAGGGTCGCCTTTGGACTCCACATTCAGACGCACCACCGGCTCGGTATTCGAGCTGCGCAGATTAAAACGCCACTCAGGATATTCAATACTGATGCCGTCCGTTGTATCGACAACTGCGGCCGCTGGCTCATAACGTTCGCGTATTCGCGCAATCGCCTCTGCCGCATGGTTCAGCTTGCGGTTAATCTCCCCCGATGCCGGGAACGTCGCCTGACGATCCGCCACCAGCGCTTTCAGCGACGTATTTTTCAGGCACAGCAGTTCGGCCACCAGCAGCCACGGGATCATCCCACTGTCGCAGTAGGCAAAATCACGGAAGTAGTGATGCGCGCTCATCTCGCCGCCATAGATCGCATCTTCCTGGCGCATCCGCTCTTTAATAAAGGCATGCCCGGTCTTGGACATGACCGGCGTACCGCCGCTGCGGGTGACAATATCCACCGTGTTCCACGTCAGGCGCGGATCATGGATGATTTTGGCGCCCGGCAGTTTCTGCAGGAACGCCTCCGCCAGCAGACCGACGATGTAATATCCCTCGATAAACTCCGCTTCATCATCGAACATAAAGCAGCGGTCAAAGTCGCCGTCAAACGCGATACCCATATCGGCCTGATGATGACGCACGGCATCCGCGGTGTCCTGACGGCACTCAGGCAACAGGGGATTAGGAATACCGTTCGGGAAATTACCGTCAGGCTGGTGATGCACCTTGATAAGGCTCACCGGCGCGCCTGCCGCGATAAAGCGTTTTTCGATTTCATCAATGACGTGACCCGCCGCCCCATTACCGGAGTTCACCACCAGCTTCAGAGGACGGGTAAAATTCGCCAGTCTGACGTAGCCCATCAGGTGATCCACATATTCCTGCAGGACGGACACCTGACGCAGCGTCCCACGCCGGTCGGCATCCACGGGCGGGAACTGATTTTCTTCCGCCAGGCGCTGGATATCCCGCAGGCCGGTGTCACCGCTGATGGGCTTCGCGTTCTCGCGGACCAGCTTCATGCCGTTGTAGTTCATCGGATTATGGCTGGCCGTGACCTCAATTCCCCCGTCAACGTTCAGATGGAAGGTGGCAAAATAAATCTCTTCCGTCCCGCTCAGGCCGATATCCAGCACATCCGTCCCCGCATCCATAAGGCCCCTGGACAGCGCCAGCTTCAGGGATTCGCTGGTCAGGCGGACATCGCCGCCCACCACAATCCGTTCTGGCTTAAGGAACTCGCCGTAAGCGCGCCCGATACGGTAGGCAATATCTTCGTTCAGCTCTTCGCCCAGTTCGCCACGAATATCGTAGGCTTTAAAACATTTAAGCAGTGTCATTCTGAATCTATGTCCTGAAAAATTAGCAACGACCGTACTGGTCCTTAATACGGATAATATCGTCTTCACCCAGATAAGAGCCGGACTGAATCTCCAGCACTTCCAGCGGAATGCGCCCAGGGTTCTCCAGACAGTGCTCGGCGCCAATTGGGATGAAGGTGGAGTGATTTTCCGTCAACAGGAACTGTTTTCCGTTGACGGTCACCTGACCTGTACCGGAAAGGACAACCCAGTGTTCAGCCCGGTGGTGGTGCATCTGCATGGAAAACGCGCCTCCAGGCTTAACCGTAATCCGGTTCACATTGAAACGCGGAGTTTGTACCACCACGTCACAGCGCCCCCAGGGACGGTAGATTTCACGGTGACGCTTGTATTCGCTGCGCTGATTTTGTTTCAGAAACTCCACCACTTTCTTCACGTCCTGTGAGTGGTCCTTATTCATGACCAGCACGGCATCTTTGGTACTGACGATAACGAGGTTCTCAACGCCTATTGCCGCCACCAGTTTTTCGTCACTGTTGATATAGCAGTTCTGGCTGTTATGTATCCATGCATCCCCGCTCAGGACGTTGCCCTGCTCATCCTTGGGACTCACCTCCCACAATGCGGACCAGGAGCCGACATCGCTCCAGTCGGCATCCAGGCCCACGACCACCGCATCAGCCGTTTTTTCCATGACCGCGTAATCGACAGATTCGTCCGGACAGCTGCTGAAAATGTCGTGTGGAATGCTGACAAAATCGTTGCCGTCGTCCGCATTGCGGACCGCTTCGGTACATGCCGCAAGGATATCCGGGCGGAATTTTTCTAACTCAGAAAGATACTTTTTAGCCCGGAACATAAACATGCCGCTGTTCCAGTAATATTCACCGGAGGCAAGGTATGCCTCTGCGCGCTCACGATCGGGTTTTTCAACAAACCGCGCCACCTGATAAGGCGTGTGCTCGTCGTCGGTCAACGCCTCACCACGCTGAATATACCCATACCCCGTTTCCGGCGTGCTCGGCACGATCCCGAATGTGACAAGATGATCGGCCAGCGCATACTGTTCAGCGATGCCAATGGCTTTATGGAAAATTGCCTGATTATTAATAATGTGATCGGCAGCAAGAACCAGCATCAGCGGGTCATCACCATTTTGCGTCGCCTGTAGTGCCGCAAGAGCAATAGCCGGCGCCGTATTGCGGCCAATCGGCTCAAGGATGATATTTTTCGACAGCTTGTCCAGCTGTCGCAGCTGCTCAGCCACCAGAAAACGGTGCTCTTCGTTACAAATAACCATGGGCTCATAGGTGTCCAGCCCTGAGAGGCGAGAGATAGTTTCCTGCAACATAGAGTGCTGCCCGTACAGCCGCAAAAACTGCTTTGGATACAGCTCGCGGGACATCGGCCATAGTCGGCTGCCTGTGCCGCCAGCCATAATTACAGGAAGTAACATATTAAAATCCTTAAATAAACAATCACTTTATGTGCAACCAAATAACCAACTACAACTGATATTTCACCGTTTGATGGACACGCTACCGCCCTTGGCTATCGCAACCAAAGCACGTAACGCTGCCGTGTTGTATTCATGAGTCTTAGTGTCGCCCCCCAGCATACAGCCATCACCTAATGCCCGAGCATCGCCAACAGAGAGCTCACACAACCTAAAGCAGACGAGTTGGCCCTATGCAAAAAACTAAAAACAGAGGTATATCATCAGACATAGCGCTGTTTTCAAGCCAACAGCCAACGGAGCAAACGGCCCACACAAGGTCGCTACTTTCCCCTTTTTACTACCTCCTATCCATAAGGACTTTCTCATTTGCCCTGCCTGTTACATCACGGTAAGCGTTGAGTCTGAAGGTGTTTAACAGGATGTTGCCACGCCGACAGCCTTTCAGGATAAGAGTGATACATCAAAGGTCATAGAGCAGATGGACAGCAATAAAAAACCTTCAAAACTTGCCTTCTGCTATAGCGTATTAAGCGGTCTCTTTTAACACAACTCGCTTAATCATTTTACGCCCTCATCAATTGCCTCTTCACAATAATACATCAATGCCATACATGAATTAGCTATGTATTATAGCTCTGGTCGGTGAGAATAAAAATGAAAAAACATGATAACTCTGTCATAGCAAAATTACACATGACTAGACATTATTTGAGCAATCAAAGGAAAGAATCCTCAACTAGTTGATAACAAGGCATTAATCATATTTTCCATTGAAAAACAATATAGTATTTATGAATAATCTTTAGGAAATGTTCGGAAAAAGCATAATCAGAAACAATATTGGCAAGAGCCTTCTCTCCCCTTAATTGGCTACTTCCTGAGCCATCATCATCTTAATCCTCATAGACACCATCATAGACTATTATTGTGCTAACAATTCACAGTTGATAATGATTATTATTTACGTAAAATTAGAAACAATTACGTTCATTAATAGTGTGCTCCCTGAACGCTAAAAAGCATTTCCCCTCACCTTGATGCTGTACAACGGTAAAGCAGATGACCCCTACGGCAAGCCAGTGTAAAATCAACCATTATATACAGCGGGAAACAACAAACCCGGAGGATGAACATGAAGTTTTTAGTCACTGGAGCCGCAGGATTTATCGGTTTCCACACCTGCAGGCGCCTTCTGGAGGCGAGTCATCAAGTTGTTGGTATCGACAACATGAATGATTACTATGACGTCAATCTTAAGCAGGCGCGTCTGGATTTACTGCAATCCTCCCTTTTCAGTTTCCATAAAGTCGATCTTGCCGATCGGGAAGGCATTGCACGACTGTTCGCAGAAGAGAAGTTTAACCGCGTGATCCATCTGGCCGCTCAGGCTGGCGTTCGCTACTCGCTGGAAAATCCTCATGCCTATGCCGACTCCAACCTGATCGGCTATTTGAACATTCTGGAAGGTTGCCGACACCATAAGGTCGAACACCTGCTGTACGCATCGTCCAGTTCCGTCTACGGTTTGAATCGTAAAATGCCGTTCTCAACCGACGACTCGGTTGACCATCCGGTTTCTCTTTATGCCGCCACCAAGAAAGCGAATGAACTGATGGCGCATACCTACTCCCACCTTTACGGGATACCGACTACCGGGCTGCGGTTCTTCACCGTATACGGCCCGTGGGGTCGCCCTGACATGGCGTTGTTCAAATTCACTAAAGCCATGCTGGAAGGTAAGAGTATTGATGTGTACAACTACGGCAAGATGAAACGTGATTTCACCTACGTTGACGATATTGTGGAAGCCATTGTGCGCGTCCAGGACGTTATCCCGCAGCCGAATCCGGAGTGGACCGTTGAGAATGGCTCTCCGGCAGACAGTTCAGCGCCGTACCGGGTATACAATATCGGCAACACTCTCCGGTTGAGCTGATGGATTACATCACCGCCCTGGAAGAAGCATTGGGAATGACAGCTGAGAAAAACATGATGCCTATCCAGCCGGGGGATGTGCTTGAAACTAGCGCGGACACCAAACCTCTGTACGATCTGGTTGGCTTCAAACCGAAGACCAGCGTCAAAGAAGGCGTGCAGAATTTTGTCGACTGGTATAAAGAATACTACAAGGCATAATCGCGAAATCAGTTTCTCAACCGCAGCGGCACAAGCTGCGGTTCTCTCTTCTGGCACCGCCCCTCCCCTTTTACGCATAATTTTGTTCACTAGTGCGGAAAGTTTTATCTCATCAACCCTTCTTTCAACAGCAGCGTGCTGACCTCGTTATCACAGACTAAAATTTCAACTTTAACCTAAAAAACAAGAGCTTAATCCAGTTTTATTTTGAATAATATAGTTTTCATTCTCCATAAAAACCAAATTACCGCATAGGAATTTCCCCAGAAAGAAGCTATGTTATTACGATAAAGATAGTTTCTATCAGTCTTTAATTTCAAGCTAATAATTTACTTCTGTTACTTCTGCTCTGGTAGATCTTATGGAAAACCTACTTGTCTTAGTTGTTGCTGCCATACTGCTCGCTGTTTCTATTTATTTTTTAATTTCTTATTTAAAGGATAGAAAAAGAACCAAATTATCGTTCAATAAACGCAAGTGGTAGTCGCAACATAAATAATATGATAACCGAATTAAAATTTAAAAAAGTAACCGTGCCGTTTTTTCTCGGTACTGGCTATTTTACGAGTTATGTTCATTTGTGGTGTATGGGGATCCGAAGAGGGTGGCGTATCCTGCTGATTGATTTCTTCCCGGATTTCAACAACAGAGAGATGATACGCCATGACCAAGTCTACCCTACAGGTGTTGCCTGAGCTACTTGAGGCCACCGACCCACTCCATGATTTACTTCGAACCGGCGCACAGCAGTTGATCGCCAGTGCCGTTGAAGCAGAACTGGCAGTTATGCTCGCCCGGTTTGCCGGGCGCCGACTCGATGATGGCCGCCAGGCGGTGGTGCGTAACGGTTTTCTACCTGAGCGACGCATTCAGACCAGTATCGGCGATGTCAGCGTCAAAGTCCCGAAGGTCAGGGATCGCAGTGGCAACGGCATACGCTTCAACAGTGCCTTGTTACCGCCCTACCTGAAGCGGGCTAAATCCGTAGACGAGTTGCTACCCTGGCTGTACCTTCGTGGGATTTCTACCGGCGATTTCCACGAAGCCCTGTCGGCTCTGCTCGGCGAAGGGGCTTCCGGCCTCTCGGCCAGCACCATCAGTCGTCTTAAGGCTCAGTGGCTGGATGAGCACCATATCTGGGCACAACGCGACCTGAGCGATACGCGGTATGCCTATCTTTGGGCTGATGGTATTTACAGCAACGTACGGCAGGACGATCGGCTGTGCCTGCTGGTTGTCATCGGGGTCACGGAACACGGTCGTAAGGAGCTGATTGCTGTTGAAGATGGTTACAGGGAGTCGGAGGCGAGTTGGTACGAGCTCCTGAGCGGGCTGCGCACACGTGGCCTGACGATATCACCGAAGCTGGCAACCGGTGATGGCGCAATGGGCTTCTGGAATGCACTGTCGAAAGTGTTTCCTGACACCCGGCACCAACGCTGTCTGGTACATAAAACCGCTAACATACTGACCTCGTTGCCGAAGTCGGTGCAGCCGAAGATAAAAAGTGAATTGAGGGATATTTGGCTGGCAGAGAACCGTGTGTCAGCAGACACGGCGCTGGATGCGATGCTGGTGAAGTATGGCGACAAATATCCGGCAGCGATGAAGAAGCTGACGAAGGATCGAGAAGAGCTGCTCGCCTTCTACGATTTCCCGGCGGCACACTGGGCGTCAATAAGGACGACTAACCCCATCGAATCGGCATTTGCGACAGTTCGGTTACGCAGCAAACGAGCTAAGAACTGTGGCTCGAGAGCGACGACGTTGGCGATGGTATTCAAGTTGCTCCAGTCAGCGCAGAAAAACTGGAATCGACTTAAGGGATTCGAGCTGTTGACTTTGGTGGTCAACAACGTGCCGTTTAAAGACGGCGAACAGGTGGAAGATGAAGCATCAGATCGGAGCGTCGCCTGATGTCTTCGTACACCAGATTTGACAATAACTCCTATTTTACCAATTAATCTTAAAACTCAGTCAGTAATATACTTGGTTCATCAGGTTACAAAAATAACAAAAGCCTGCATTGCAGGCTTCGTTTTACCTTCCGGCGCTTATCTCCAGCATCTACATCACAGTGACGGTAGCTCTTCACAAGGTAGATTCAACATATCCGACCTGTTCAGAAGGTGCAATGGATAGAGTGCTAGATTACGGGATACATCACAATTTTAATGGTGCCAGGTATCAGTAGAGGAAGAGGCAAGAAGGGTTTAAGAGAGATGGTTAAAACAGACCGGCGGCAGGTACCGCCAGTCATGGTCAGCGAAATGCTAGTCGTTGCCGAACAAATCGCGGGTATAAACCTTATCCGCGACGTCAGCGAGTTCTTCTGCCATACGGTTAGAGATGATGACATCGGCTTCTTGCTTAAATGCATCCAGATCGCGAACTACACGAGAATTGAAAAATTCATCCTCTTGCATAACCGGTTCATAAATAATAACCGGAACCCCCTTGGCCTTAATGCGTTTCATAATTCCCTGAATCGATGAAGCGCGGAAGTTATCTGAACCACTCTTCATGATCAGTCGGTACACGCCGACCACTTTCGGTTTACGTGCAAGGATAGAATCAGCAATAAAATCTTTACGGGTACGGTTGGCATCAACGATGGCACCGATGATATTGTTTGGTACAGATTCATAGTTTGCCAGCAACTGCTTGGTATCCTTCGGTAAACAGTAGCCACCATAACCGAAGGATGGGTTGTTATAATGATTACCGATGCGCGGATCCAAGCAAACACCTTGAATAATCTGCTTGCTGTTCAGGTCCTGGCTTTCAGCATAGCTATCCAGTTCGTTGAAATAGGCAACGCGCAGCGCGAGATAGGTATTGGCGAACAGCTTGATCGCTTCGGCTTCCGTGGAATCAGTGAACAGCGTTGGAATGTCCTGCTTAATCGCCCCTTCTTTCAGCAGGTTGGCAAAACGTTCAGCACGTTCAGAACGTTCACCGATAACGATACGGGACGGGTGAAGGTTGTCATACAACGCACGCCCTTCACGCAGGAACTCTGGGGAGAATATGACATTATCGATACCCAGACGCTCTTTAATATCACGAGTAAAACCGACCGGAATTGTCGATTTAATGATCATAACGGCATTTGGGTTAATTTCTGTTACATCACGAATGACTGCCTCAACTGTCGACGTATTAAAGTAGTTAGTTTTCGGATCGTAGTCAGTCGGTGTGGCGATAATGACATAATCGGCATTACGATATGCATCTTGCTTATCCGTTGTCGCGCGAAAATTCAATGGTATTTCGGCCAGATATTCCTGGATTTCTTTATCGACAATCGGAGAAATCTTCTGGTTAAGCATATCAACTTTGGACTGTACGATATCCAGCGCAACCACTTCGTGGTTCTGCGCAATCAGGATGCCATTCGATAGACCAACATAACCGGTACCGGAAATAGTAATTTTCATTCGATCACACTTTAATCAGTTAACTGGACGGCGGCATAATAGCCACCCTGGTAATCAGCACTTCTGGCGGTTTTACTCTCTGGCTGGATGTATGTCAAGAACAGATCTTTCCTGATCCAGAGTTACTAACAAAGCAAAGCTTTAAAGAGGAGACGAACAGTCGTAACAAGAGTGTTCGGATTGAAAGATATTCATAGAAATATCCCGGCTATTAAATAGCCGGGATTGACGTACGTTTAATGACTGTCGATTATTCCATCCACTCAGTATGGAATACACCTTCTTTGTCAGTGCGCTTATAGGTATGAGCACCGAAATAGTCGCGTTGAGCCTGGATCAGGTTAGCCGGCAGGACTGCAGAACGATAGCTGTCGTAGTAGGCAATGGCAGCAGAGAATGTCGGAACAGGGATGCCGTTCTGAACAGCATAAGCCACTACATCACGCAGCGCCTGCTGATACTCATCAGCAATCTGTTTGAAGTACGGTGCCAGCAGCAGGTTAGCGATGCCTGCATTTTGCTCGTAAGCATCAGTGATCTTCTGCAAGAACTGAGCACGAATAATGCAACCGGCACGGAAGATTTTGGCAATCTCTCCGTAATTCAGATCCCAGTTGTATTCATCCGATGCGGCACGCAGTTGAGAAAAGCCCTGAGCATAAGAAACTATTTTCCCCAGATACAGAGCGCGACGAACTTTCTCTACGAACTCCGCCCTGTCACCAGCCGGTTGAGCTTTGGGCCCCGGCAGAACTTTTGAAGCTGCAACACGCTGGTCCTTCAGCGAAGAAATATAACGCGCAAAGACAGATTCAGTAATCAGGGATAGCGGTTCGCCCAGGTCGAGTGAGCCTCTGGCTAGTCCATTTACCTGTACCTTTGTTGGCAGCTTCGTCAAGAATCACATCAACAAGGTATTTTCCTTCCTCGTCTTTTTTAGTGAAGATGTCCTTGGTGATATCAATCAGGTAGCTGCTGAGCTCACCTTCATTCCATTCAGTAAAGGTTGTAGCCAGCTCTTCATTAGACAGAGCAAGGCCGCCTTTGAGCAAAGCGTATGCTTCAGCAATGAGCTGCATGTCGCCGTATTCAATGCCGTTATGAACCATCTTCACATAGTGACCAGCACCATCAGCACCGACATAGGCAACACACGGTTCGCCATCTTCTGCACGAGCAGCGATCTGCTCAAGGATCGGCGCAACCAGTTCATAAGCTTCTTTCTGACCACCAGGCATGATAGAGGGGCCCTTCAGTGCGCCCTCTTCGCCACCAGAAACACCGGTACCGATGAAGTTAAAGCCTTCAGCAGACAATTCGCGGTTGCGACGAATGGTATCCTGGAAGAAGGTGTTGCCACCATCGATAATGATATCGCCTTTGTCCAGATATGGTTTCAGGGAATCGATCGCGCTATCTGTACCAGCGCCTGCTTTGACCATTAACAGGATGCGGCGTGGAGTTTCAAGGGATTCAACAAACTCTTTGACGGTATAATGCGGAACCAGTTTCTTGCCAGGGTTCTCGGCAATCACTTCTTCGGTCTTTTCACGGGAGCGGTTGAAAACAGAGACGGTATAACCACGACTTTCGATGTTGAGCGCAAGGTTGCGCCCCATCACTGCCATACCGACAACCCCGATCTGTTGCTTGGACATTACATACTCCTGTCTGGTGTGGTCACTGCGACACGTTCGCAGCTTAAATGTGATGATGATGTTAGCTCAAAGATAGGAATGAGCCTAGAAGAAAAACCGAATTAACATAACAAATTTATAGGCAATTTAACTTAAAATATATAAAGTCTTGAACGCCCTAACTTAATTTTTTTCTTGGATAAAAAAGTAATAAAAAATAGGGGGAGTATCCCTGCAGAAAAATTAAGCATATTAGAAAATATCATTAGCGATGATACCGAAGATAAAACACCAAGAACAGGCAAAATGTTACCTCTTAAGTTACAAAAAGAAAAAAAGAAAATCACCAGTGAAAGATATAAATATGTAAAAAAAACACCAGCAAATCCAAAAACCCGGAATGCAACACCAAAGCCCGTAGGAACTGTTAGTTGGTGGTCAATCAAAACTGGTTTATATTTTGACTTATCATCACCAAATCGTTTGGCAATAAAATCAGGAATAATAGTAGAATGCAAAAACTCAAATACGTCTCCACGATCGAAACCAATCTTATCTTGTTGATTGAATAACGTAGCAATAGGAGATGAAGCATAGACGTAAAACCATGAAAAACCACTAGGCAAAGTTTTCAATACAGTACTATCTATTTGACCAATCCGATATATTGGATTGTCATCTGTATAGCCAGATGATCGCATCCTTTTATCCCCCATATAGCCAAACAACATTATAATCAAAATAAAAAAACTAAACTATTAATCAGAGATTTTTTATTCGCTTTATAATAAAGATACATATATACACATGGGGCTATTGTCATAATCATTAACCCTCGATTTACAATAAATATTGAGTAGATTACACAACACAGAGTAATTTATAGATTTCTTTTTGTTTTATACAACATATATCTATTAAAAGCTGAAACTGCCGCGGTTACGATATAAATCACAAGAAATACATGAAAAGTAGGGATTCAAAAGTTTTTATATTCATAGCCACTTCCTCGTAATACGCTAACAATTGGTATTACTCTTGCCACCCCAAATTCCAAAAAAGCACCGGCGATTATAATAAAAAAAATAAGGAACGCATTCTTTTTTGATACATCATCACTACTTGTTTTTACATTTATCTTTTTTACAACTACCACATGAAAAAATGTTCCTAAAAAAAGGCTTATCAACAACAAAGCATACATTAAGAATTTTGTCTCGCTTCCATCAACATAATCATACAAATGAGATAATTTCAATTCAAACAACATCGAGACAAAAACAAAAAAAGCAAAAAAACAAAAAAAGGGTTAATAAAAAAACGCATAAAGACCTCAATAATTTTATATAATTAAAAATCGTGCCTGCTGCAGTTTCATATATATATCGATAACCATACAATCTCCCCACGCTAAAGTCAAAAAAAATTAACTAGGTGTTTTTAAACCAACAAAAAACACCCCACAAATTATTATTCAAATTATTCAAATTATTCAAACACCGGCCTATATAATAATGAAAAACTGTAAAAGTCAACTTTAGCATTATCAAACAAACCTAATAAAAGAAGTATTCTTATAAGGAAAAATATTTTGATATGGTTACTAGGAATCTACAACTAATTTAGTTGGCAGACTTATAAGCAATCTATTCAACCTCTTCACAGGAAACATTTCCGGAATAAACTCATTATCAAAAACCATCAATTTTAAAGAAAATAAATATTGTGTTTTTTTGGAATTTTTATGAGGTGGCATTATAAAACTTCAAGTAATTGGATAGTGGTCATTCAAATTGGCTTTAATGAAATTATCGCTTAAAAGAAAAGAAAATAGTTTTTAAATGAAGTTTTAAAACAACACCATTTTTAAATGGGTAGTTGAATAGTGTCAAAGAAAAAAATTGTGTAAGAACATTTGCTACTGCAGCACCTATAATACTTAATTTCATAATGAGCAAAAAATTAACAATAAAACTAAAGATAGCAACTAAAAACATTTTCTTTGACAAAAAAGAATAACCAGAATATTTTGCAATTATTCTAGCAGATACTGTACCCAAAGACCCAAACAATGTAGAAAATGTAAGTATTAGCAATGGATGATATGACAACATATACATGTCACCATAAAAAGTTTTGATAAACCACTCGCCGACAAAATAAACGCCAAGGATTATAGGAATTGAAACACCAACAACAATAAGGTTAAGTTTAGCTGCTCTGTTCAAAGTATTTTCATCATTATTTTCAGAAAATATAGATGGCAAAGACGAGGTAACAAGGGAATTTAGTATAAAAGCCCAAGATGTCGCAAGTGTTGCAGCAACGGAGTAAATACCAACAGCCGACTCTCCGTCGAAAAAGCCAAGCATTAATAATGATAGCCTAGTATAAATCGCTACAGATAATGATGAAATTACAAAAGCCGAACCTGCCCCTATAATATACCTTACATATTTTCTTTTGAATTTGTGAGATATATTTTTTTTGTTCGTATTATTAATGTAGTAAAAATAACGAATAAGACATGGGATCAACGGCGCTAAAATTATTGGCAAACATAGCCATAATGGGTCCAATTTTAAGAAAGCAATCCCCCATCTTAATAGCAATGAAAAAACCAACCCTATAACATTAACAAATGTATTTACCTTGGAGTTTAAAGTAGCATCATAATAAATTGAATACACATCCATCGACTGAATAAAACATGCAATGAGTGCAGCAATCAAATAATATGAAGCTGAATAATCAGTTTTTGCAATATAAAAAAGCAAAACAGGAAAAGACAAAGCCATATAAACAAACATTCTTATAGGGACCGTTACATTAATTAAATTTATCCCTGATTGTTTATTACGGCTCAATCTTTTGAAAATTAAAACATCAGTACCAAGTTGGGCAACAAGTTGAATTAATTGAAAGATTGACATTGCTAAAGCGATGCTACCAAAAATTTCAGGCCCAACATACTTTGCAACAAAAGAAGTCACAAAAATAAGGCCAAAAATTGCCACAATTTTTTCTGACATCATCCAAAGCGAATTAGCCACAATACGTTTATTCAATTCAACTCCCCAAGGATAACTATCCGATTTTAAGGACGACCAACTTTCAATTATTAAAAGCAAAGCACAATCTACTTAAAATAAATTCTTGATTGTGCCATAATCACTAGATCATAACTTGCTAAATTTTGAAAAGAAAATCATTTAAATATTTCATGTAAATATTAATTATAGCGTTCTTAATTCTCTTTTTAAAAGAAAGATAGTATATTGGAGGTAATAACTTATCCTCATAGATAAATTCTTCACTGTCTGATAGATTTTCCTTTTCCACAATTCTATATTGTGCATAATTCGTATTACTTGGTAATTGGAATCCTCTCTTTTTATACCACTCATCTATTGAAACTTTCTCGTGAGAAAAAGATGATCCTGAGTCAGGTGCATTACGAGCCTGCAATCTATCTTCAATTTGTTTAATATCTCGATATTGATAATGCTTTAGCTTAATTCTTCTAGATGATGGTTTACGCATATTACATGGCCATTCCGTATTTTGAGGCCAACAAATACCATCCCAATGACGAACAAACCTTATCTCAGAATGATTGCATTTATACCATTTTAACCGTTGTGTAACACTATTATTAACCCCATTATTTTTTTCACGCTCATAATCTTCTGGAGTGTAATAATATTGAAAAGATGCATTATATACATGATCAATATCGCCTTCAAGTGATGATAAAAATTCACGTGGATCGTCAATATAAAACTCATCACCATCTAATCTACACCACCAATCACTGAGTTTTGCGACCGTTCTAAACTCGCGAAAAATGACCTGCCTTAACTCTAAATAAAAGCGACCTCCATACTGCCCCCAAAGCACAATTTTCGAATTACTCAGAGCATATTTAGTCAACAGTTCCCATGTATTATCGTTACTATTATTGTCTAATATAAAAATTTTATCAGCCCATACAGAAGCTTTGTCTAAGGTTTCGATAATAATGTCAGCTTCATTTTTAACTGTCATTAATGCGTAAATTTTACTAGTAGATGGCATTATAACTCCTAATATAACAGTATGCTTCTTATATCTGGATTTAGCTAAACTTTTAGAACATATATAAAAAAGAATACGAGATTTCTCAACATTCCTTTTTTCCTACATTTTTTATTTAAAAATAGCCTAAGTCGCCCGAAAAAAGAATTATCAAAGGTTGTGATAAATTGTTCGAGAATCTTTTTATCAGTCGTGTTGAGGGACACCCCAAAATCGTCATAAAACAATTGAGCCTGCTCTTTCGTTCTGTATACAGAATCTCTAGCATTCTTCACCTTAGATTTATAATCATCTGAGGAAAATAAACTAGTTAGTGTAAATGCTTTCGCACCTACTTGATTATTGTTATGTTGTCGATAAAGTATCATGGATTTGTCAATAAATTCAATATGCCCAAAAGCAGAAGCATATAATGCAATATACCAGTCATGCATAATTGATTTATTAATTTGACTATCTTTTATCGAATCTATCAGGGCCTTATTACAAGCCATAACACAACCAGTAACAGAATTACTTACTAGCAACTCTGTAAATGAGGGCGATTTATTCAAGTTCTGATAATCAAACATTGATACATTTAACGGTGATAAATTTTCATCTGTAACACATAAATCTGAATGAATTAAAATTGGCCCTTGATATTTGCTTTCACTCATCATCATTTCACTAAGGAATAAGTTTATTTTTTTTGGCAACCAGTAATCATCTTGATCACTAAAGAAAATATAATCTGCGTTAGTGTTACGTATTAGATGGAGAAAATTTAATTTTACCCCTCCTTTTTTTTCATCATCTAATAATTGAATTCGAGAATCATGACTACATAACTCATTAATAATTGATACTGTTTTATCTGACGATTTATCGTCGGATATCAATACATTGCAATCTATATTAGGAACATGCTCAAAACATGCTAAGATAGAAAGAATCTGATCTTTTATATAACTCTCACCATTATAGGAAGCAAGAATAACATCCAATTTTTTCATAGTTCGATCCAAATCACTGAAGGAGATATTTTACGATAAATTTAATATTTTTCTTCTTATACGACCAATAAATAGTCTCTTTTAACCTTGCCTGTTTATTCATTGAATCCACAATATATGTCATATATCTTAAATCAGATACTGAATAGATTTCGTGATTTCTCGAAGCTAGCTCCAATAAAGACTCTGTAATTTTTGCATTCTGCGAAACACGGTTTTCACGGGGGGAACGATCATGATTCATGATATATGTTGATTTATTTAAACGCAAAAATTCCCCATATTCATAAGATAACCTTAGCCAAGTATCCCAATCTTGAAGTCTTTTCACGTTTTTATTGAAACCACCTATCTTTTGAAGTCGTGATGTCAATGTAAATATTTGATTTGATGCTTCATTTTCAAATAAGAGATCTTTATATGAAAATGCACACTTTTCTCCATTATCTTTATAATAAATTGATTCTTCTGTTGCATATTTATTAGTAAAATTACAACAGATAAATGAAAATTTATCATCCCAATTTTCCAAAAAAAATGACAACCGCTCAGGAGTAAATTCATCATCGTCATCAAGACCTGTAATAAACTTACCTTTAGCATTAAATATTCCTAAATTTCTTGCAACACAAGCACCTAAATTTGTAGCATTGCGAAAATAACGAATATTAGAGTTTAATCTTTCAAGCTCTATACAGAATTCCTCAGTACCATCAGATGATGCATCGTCACAAATTAAGAGTTCCCAGTCAGAATAATCCTGACGCAGGACAGAATCTATTGCTCTCCTTAATTTATCAATTCTATTGAATGTCGAAATATAGATACTTACTTTAGGAGCATCAACATTAGCTTGCATACATAAGGGTTCTCTAAAATAAATAACTTACAGAATTTTAATTAATCCTATCGCCAAATAATATGGCCAGTGTTACCTGGCTATATTATTATTATAATTTATGGATAATATCAATTAAAGCCTGTTCCCATGGTGATGGAGTTACTCCAGCATGTTTTATTTTAGTGCAATTTAGTGTTGAATAGGAGGGCCTAGGCGCAGGTGTAGGATATTCTTCTGTTTTTATTGGTTTTACAAGCGGTCTGGAATTTATTGTCCCCGAGATGTTTGCCACTTCAAAAATAGTCTCTGCAAACTCATACCAGGAAACTTCTTTATCACCACAAAAGTGATAAATACCACCTCCGGTGTTGTTCTCAATTAACTTGATGATTGCATGAGCGATGTCTCCAGCATATGTTGGGCATCCACGCTGGTCGGCAACAACACCTAAAGAAGTTCTTTCCTTTCCTAGTCTTAGCATGGTTTTTACAAAATTATTACCATACTCACTAAATACCCAAGCAGTACGAATTATGATTGTATCTGGATATACATTTGCTACGGTAGTTTCACCATCAAGTTTTGTCTTTCCATATACGCTTAATGGATTAGTTTTATCTGTTTCGACATATGGAGTAGCCGAAAAACCATCAAAAACATAATCTGTAGACACATGAATAAAAATTGCAGAACATTTCTTAGCAGCAATGGCTAAATTTTCCGGCCCTACGTTATTTACTAAATTAGCATCTTGTAAGGAGCTTTCAGCTTTATCTACTGCCGTGTAAGCTGCTGCATTAATAATTACATTTGGTTGATACTTATCTACTGCAGCAAGAACATTATCCCGGTTTGTGATATCAAGCACTGAAGTATCAGTTGCCCAAACTTTCCATCCTGCTGGTACGCGATCCTGGAAACAACGCCCTAGTTGTCCATTTGCTCCTGTCAGTAATACTTTCATGAAAAAAGTTCCTTAAGTTTTTTCCCTTGCTTGTCTTTTTCTGAAAGTAAGGGATTTTTCTCAGGCCAATCGATTCCAATATCAGCATCATTCCATACTACGCATCCCTCGAATCCAGGATTATAATAATCTGTACATTTATACTCAAAATCAGCTATATCTGAAAGTACAACAAATCCATGTGCCAAGCCCGGTGGTATCCAAAACTGAGTTTTGTTTTCTTCAGAAAGGATTACGCCTTCCCATTGCCCAAAGGTAGGTGAGTCAGGCCTAATATCGACGGCTACATCGAAAACTTCACCACGTACAACTCGTACTAATTTACCTTGCGCATGCTGTGTCTGAAAATGAAGCCCACGTAGTACGCCTTTCGTCGAACGTGAGTGATTATCCTGGACGAAATCCAAGTCAATATTCAACATTTGTTGATAGCGTTTTTTTTCAAAAGTTTCCACGAAAAAACCACGTGCATCGCCAAAAACCTTAGGCTGGATAATTTTAACATCTGTAATTTTAGTATCAATAATCTGCATAATTACTTCTCCTCCACTAACATTTGGAGATATTGTCCGTACTGAGTTTTTGAGAGTATTTTAGCTTGTGCTAATACTTCATCTTTTGTAAGCCAGCCCTTGCGGTATGCAATCTCTTCAAGGCATGCAACCTTGAAACCCTGACGTTGCTCAATTGTATGAATGAACTGAGATGCCTCAAGTAAACTCTCATGAGTTCCGGTATCCAACCATGCAAATCCACGACCTAATTTTTCAACATGCAAATTGCCTAGTTCAAGGTACATTTCGTTTAGCGTAGTAATCTCTAACTCACCGCGGGCAGATGGTTCAACTTTTTTTGCCATTTCTACAACATTTTTATCGTAGAAATAAAGTCCTGTAACCGCCCAGTTCGATTTAGGCTCAGCAGGTTTTTCTTCGAGAGATACCGCACGATTACTTTCATCAAACTCGACAACACCGAAGCGTTCTGGATCCATTACCTGATAGCCAAACACAGTCGCACCGTCACTACGCTGCACAACAGCTTCTAACTTACGTCCAAAACTTTCACCAAAGTAAATATTATCCCCCAGAACCAACGCACAACTGTCCCCGTCAATAAACTCCTCACCAATCAGAAAGGCTTGAGCAAGTCCATCTGGACTTGGTTGAATGGCATAACTAAATTTTACGCCAAACTGACTGCCATCGCCGAGCAAGCGTTGGAAACCAGGCATATCATCCGGAGTCGAAATGATTAATATATCGCGAATACCAGCAAGCATCAGCACGGAAATTGGGTAATAAACCATTGGTTTATCATATATTGGTAAAAGCTGCTTAGAGGTCCCTTTAGTAATAGGATAAAGACGAGTGCCAGAACCACCTGCAAGAACAATACCTTTCATTTTTTCCTTCCCTAAAGTAATTAATGAGACAGACCTAAGCGTTCACCAGCATATGAACCATCTTTTACACGACTCCACCATATTTCATTAGCCAGATACCACTCAACAGTTTTACGAATTCCACTTTCGAAGGTTTCCCGTGGTTTCCATCCTAACTCTTTATAGATTTTGTCGGCATCAATTGCATAGCGCATATCATGACCAGGGCGATCAGTAACATATGTGATGAGATCGGCATATTGTGTGACACCAGCAGGTTTAGCTGGAACAAGTTCTTCAAGTAGATGACATATAGTCTTCACAACATCAATATTTTTACGTTCATTATGCCCACCAATATTGTATGTTTCGCCAACCACACCTTCGGTAACAACTTTATACAATGCACGAGCATGATCCTCAACATATAGCCAGTCACGGATCTGACCACCATCACCATATACTGGCAGAGGTTTACCATCTAAAGCATTCAAGATGATCAAAGGTACCAATTTTTCCGGAAAATGGTACGGCCCATAGTTATTAGAACAATTAGTCACAATTGTTGGAAGCCCATATGTTCTTAACCATGCTCGAACTAAATGATCACTCGACGCTTTAGATGCAGAATAAGGACTGCTTGGAGCGTAAGGAGTCGTCTCAGTAAATAGATCATCAGTTCCGTGAAGATCCCCATAAACTTCATCAGTCGAGATATGATGAAAACGGAAATTTTGTTTTCCTTTCTCATCTAACTGATTCCAGTACGAACGTGCGGCCTCAAGCATCGTATAGGTTCCGATGATATTGGTTTCAATAAATTCAGCTGGGCCGTCGATTGAACGATCAACATGACTTTCAGCAGCCAAATGCATTACAGCATCTGGCTGTTGCTCATTAAAAACTCGGTCCAGTTCTGATCTGTCACAGATATTCACATGCTCAAAATTAAAGCGTGAACTGTCAGCAACTTCTTTCAACGACTCAAGATTACCTGCGTAGGTTAGACTATCAACTACCACGACTTCGTCGTTAGTATCTTTAATTATATGACGTACTACAGCAGACCCAATGAACCCAGCACCACCAGTAACAATTATTTTCATGTTGCCCTCTTATAGCAAAATAGTCCAATAATCATACGATTATCATATTAAATTAAGGATTAATTATAAAATCAAAAATCCCAATAGCGCTTGTGCATACTAAAGGATTTAATCATTTTTTTAGGTATCTTTTCATATCGTTGTCCTAACTTATATCCTAATATTTTCATAAAATTATTTATACATGCAATAGGTATCCAGTGAGGGGCATTTTTTAACAGAAACTTAATTTCAGAAAATATAAATTTTTTACCCTCCCCCCCTGCACCTCCAATACTTTGCCGAATCCAGGGTTCATCTTTGTGAAAAACACCAATATCAAAATAGCGTTTGAACTCTTCTGATGGGGTATAATTATGCGAATGTTGGACAGACTGCTTCTGCAACGTAGGCAACCTTATACCCAGCCAGCACGGCTTTTGCCGTGAAAAACATGTCTTCACAAAGAATCGTATCTGAAGGAAAACCGCCCAATTCTTTAAAAGTTGATAATCGATATGCAGAAAAAGAATTTGACATAAAAACGGTTTTCAGTCCCATATCTGGAACGTTTTCTTTACCGCAAACATATCCTTTTCCCGGATAGCTAAAACTTCTGGCATGCCTTGCCAGTGGGTTAGCATCCGTATGCGGCAACTGTCGACCATAGGCACACGCGATTCTATCATCAGAAAATACTGATATTATTTTCTCAATGAAATTTGGCTGCGGGATAGCATCCTGAGTCAAAAAAATAACTATATCATAACGATCAATATATTTTTCAACTGCTTGATTTCTGGTACCTCCGTGATTAAAATCATTTCCCGCGATAGTAACCACATCAAAACCGGCTTGTTCTGCGACGGAAACCGTATCATCTTTACTGGTGGAGTCAATAACATGTACAAACAAATCAGCAGGCGCATATTTTCGTATATTAGCCACAGCGGATTTCCATATTTCCCCGCCATTATAAGTTGGTATTGCAATATAGTATTTCATATTAAAACTCTTTATTTACTAATTTTAGGGATATGCTTAATACGCACCATCCTTTTTCAATACCACACCAATAGTCTTAAAGAGAATGGCAATATCATTCCACATTGACCAGTTTTTAACATACCATGCGTCGAGATATACCCTTGTTTCATAATCAACATCGCTACGTCCGCTGACTTGCCATAAACCAGTCATTCCTGGTTTACTTAGGAGGTAGTAATCAACTTCTTCATTATAGCGCTCCAGTTCTGCAGTGATAATTGGTCTGGGACCAACCAGACTCATTTCACCTTTAAGCACATTAAATAACTGCGGCAGTTCATCAAGGCTGGTTCTTCGAAGAAACCCACCAATTTTAGTAATTCGTGGATCGTTTTTTAATTTAAATGTCGCATCCCACTCATCTTTAGCAGCAGGATCATTTTTAAGTAACTCAGCCAGAACCTCTTTTGAATTAATAACCATAGAACGAAACTTGAGGCATTTGAAAGAACGACCGCCTTTCCCAATACGTTCATGCCCATAGATTGCCGGACCACCATCTTTTTTGACTTTACGACTGATATAGAGTAATGCAGGTGAAAGTAAAATAATAATTGCTAATGAACCGACAATATCAAAGAGACGTTTCAACACTCTTGACGACCATTTTGCAAGGTTTTGTTGAACACGAAATATCATAACTTCATGGCTGAAAATAAAAGACATATCGGTACTATCAAGTGGCATTCCGCGTAATGTTGGAATGACGGAGACGTAGCGGTAACCTTTGATCATAAAGTTTCTGAGCCATGTATTCCTTATTTCACTTTGGTGTGATTCTACTGCGACAATAAACTGTGTTTTTTTATCTTTTGTCGCCAACCAGCTTAAATCATTATCTAGTACCGGCAGACCATCAATCTGTTCACCTGCTGGTATCCCGCCATCGCTATGAATAAACCCGACAATGATTAACCCTAGGTTTCTCTCGCTATTAATTGCTTTATAGGCTTCATGTGCATTTATACCACTCCCTATAATCCAGGTATCACGCTGCCAGAGATTAAAGGCATCTAATACACGTTTGGTTATCATACGGGATACAGGAACTAAAAATAGAACAAACACCCAGGTCAGAACCCATAAATAACGAGAAAAAGACCAGGTCGTGAATGCCATCACTGCAATTTCAATAATGGCAAAAATAACTAATGTCCGCAAAATTTCCTTTAGTTCGAACCAAAATGTCTTACGATAAAAATAATGGCGCAGGCGCATTGAATACCATGCAACACAACAAAAAGCTAATAGTAAGTGTAATGCAACCCATCCATCAGTTTGACTTGCGGGAATTATTTTATCGTAGTCACTTAGACATATAGATAACAATCCCATCGCTAAATATATGGAAATTGTAAAACTAAGGAAGTCAGACAAGGCCAGGGCCACACTGACCAAAATATTCCTACCTAGAAGCGTCATGATTCCCTCTCAATGTTTATAACGCATTTTTCAGAAACTATTAATATTAATTAACTGTGCTAAGAGAGATCTGAAATAAGCCGGGCTAATAACTAATAGCCCGACCATAATTATTGAGATTATTTATCGTCGGTATATGAATAGCCATAGTGGCTATAACCATAACCGTAATAACTGCTCGCTTTTTTCATAACCCCATTAAGAATACAGCCTTTTACCATAACTCCACTCTGCTCAAATCGTTTGAAACTAACCTCAAGTTCTTTAGCTGTATTCTGTTCAAAACGAGCGATAAGAAGAGTTGTGCCTGCATAATTTCCAATAATTGCCGCATCAGTTACTGCAAGGATTGGAGGAGTATCGAGTATAATAATGTCATAATTTGAACTTGCCCAGGTTATTAGTTCGCCAAATCTACGATGCATAAGAAGCTCTGCCGGATTTGGTGGAGCTATACCTCGCGAAATAAAGTCAAATCCAATCTGGGAAACATTTTTAATAGTTTTAGACAACTCAACTTTTCCCGACAAAAAATCAGAAAGACCATTTTCATTTGAAACATTAAATATCTTATGGGTGTATCCTTTTCTCATATCAGTATCAATGAGAAGAACTCTTTTATCTGTTTGCGCAATAACAGCTGCAAGATTAGTACTGACAAAAGTTTTACCAGCATTAGGACTTGCACCCGAAATCATTAATACATTATTACGGGCTTCCATCATCGCAAAATGTAAACTTGTACGTAATCCACGAATAGCTTCAATAGCTAAATCAGCAGGATTTTCAAGAGCAAGAAATCCCTGAAAATCGCCATGATTTTTTTTTCTCCAATCACGGGAAAGGATCATTTTCTTTGCAAAAGCTTCTGACACAGGAATACTTGCATAGACATTAATGCCTAATTCTTCGAGCTGCTCAGGACTTTCGATACCTCGACGTAAAAATACACGAAACAGGACTAATCCTATTGAAGCCATAAGCCCAAAGACTATCCCAACGAGAAGCACAAGTACCTTCTTTGGTTTTACTGGTTTTGGCTGTGCGACGGCATTATCAATTATTCTCACATTACCAATAGCACTGGATTTAGCAATACTCAATTCCTGTTGGCGATTTAAAAGCTGCATATATACCGCCTGCCCGGAATCTACATCTCTGCTGAGCCGTAAAATTTCTTGTTGCGTTTTTGGCATAGCAGATACGCGTTGATTAAGTTTCCCTTTTTCATCTTGCAAAGTTTTCCGTTTTTCCATCAAAGCTTTATACGTTGGATGTTCTTTTGTGTACAGCTGAGATATTTCAGACTCACGGAATGTCAATTCATTTAGCTGATTATCGACATTAACAATTTGTTCAAGAACCGATTTAGCTTCCAACGATAAATCAACTGAATCCTTTTGGCGACGATACTGATTTAATTTATCCTCTGCAAGATCGAGATCAGCTCTTACTTTCGGTAACTGGATATTGAGAAAATCCAAACTTTTAGCATCTTGCGCTGCCTGACGAGAAATATTCTGAGCTAGGTAGTTATTACTAATGCTATCGATGATTTTCACGATCAAATCTGAATCATCACCTGTCAGTGACAGCGTTAGCATTCCCGTATCTTTACCTTCATCAACCACTGTGAATAAATTCTGCAGGTCAGTAATAGCTTTCAGTTTAGTTACATACGAGATTGTAAACTCAGTTCCTGGTTTCGCATCAATTTCATCAATTTTCAGCGAAATATCTTTTCCATCTAAAAGCTCGCCGATTTTTCCTTCTAATTGCTTACCTTTATAGTTAATAACGTAATGAAAACTATCCTTAACCAGAAGATTTAGCTCAGGAGTTTCATTTTCATCGTCTCGCATATATAATCTAGAAATAGATAAATGTCCTGGTTTCTCCCCCATAAGTCTTGACCAGCCTTTTCCGAATATAGGGAAATAGTTCTGGACAGCCCGTGCTTGCAAATTCAGGTCGCTGACTGTTTTTCCTAAAATCATACGAGACTGTAACAAGGTGATCTCAGGTGCTGAACTTGGCTGGCTATCTGGTAGCATCTGGCTTAAATTGCTGAGAATGGCATTTCCTTGTTTTTGCTCAACCTGAATCAAAGCATCGGCTTGATATATAGGCGTTGCAAAAAGCGCATATACCAACGCAATTAGAGTGAATAATGCAGTAACAGAAATAATGAGCTTTCTGTGATCAATAAGTTCTCCGATTAAACGGCCCAAATCGATTTCATCTGCATCTTTCGTGACAGATTTGTTTGTAACTGGAGACATGCGATAATCCCTGATAGTTATGCGCCTAATTTTTGAACCCAGAGCAAACCAGCTTGCTCTATCAATTGATATACAGAAGCGAATGCTTCTTCACTTTTACGATACGGGTCAGGGATCTCTCGATGACCCATCCACTCGCCAAAAAGTATGATTTTCCCTCTTGCTTCCGGAGCTATACGACAAATTTGCTCAATATGGGATTTTTCCATCACCAGGATCAAATCGTACTGCCGTGCTAGCGAAGAAGTAAACTGTTGCCCTTTATGTCCCTCAAGTGAAAGGCCATTATGAGCAGCAATTTTGATCGCACTACTATCAGCATCATGATCCACAAGAGCACTTGTACCCGCAGAGTCTATTCTTTTATTCGGGAGCGCCCGTCGTAAAAGTCGTTCCCCTATAGGGGAACGACAAATATTACCTGTACACACAACGAGGATAGAATCAAACATTAATTAGGCCATCTCTTAATATAACGAACTGTTTCGGTCATATCATGAACACCGGTGATCGTTGGGACAAGCTGAGAAATAACACGGTTCCAGCGAACAAGAGGAGCGGTAGTAACATACACAATATCATATGGTTGTAACTGGAACTCCGTTCCCAGAACCATAGCTGATGCATCTTGTGCATTTAATTGATAAATATTTGCAATCTTACCTTGTTTGTCGCCTTTCAACTGGCGAACAACAAAAATTCCTGTTGCATCACTCATTGACTGAGAGATACCTTCGGCATTACCCAATGCTTCAGCAAGCGTCATACCGCTACGATCCATCTTCATGGTGCTCTGCTTGCCTACTTCTCCCATCACAAACACTTTTAGATCGTCATTACGGGGGACAAACAGAATATCGCCAGGGTACAGTAGATGATTCTGTGTTAAATCTCCTTTCTGCATTAAGGCATACAATGAAATGTTGGTATCTTTACCATTATGCGTCAGAACTACATTCCGCCAATCTGCATCGGCAGCCAATCCACCCGCGGCATTGATCGCATCCATAACGGTTAGGGGAATATTAGTTATCGCCTGCTTGCCTGAAGTCGTCACTTCACCGGTAACATAAACTTTTTGTGAACGAAATGCGGCGATACTCACATCTACCTGTGGGCTTTCAATATAGGTGTTAAGACGGTTCGAAATCTCCTGGCGTACCTGGCTCAACGTTTTGCCCGCCACCTGAACCTTACCGATATAGGGATAGAAAATCGTGCCGTCGGCATTAACCCAGTTCCCGGTATCACTGGCGCTACGGTACTGGCCCGCTGGCGTTGTCAACTCTGGATGATCCCACACGGTTACCATTAAAACATCACCCACCCCAATACGATACTCATAACTTTTCAGTAGATTATCTAACTGGGGATTGGACTGAGCCATCACAGTTTCCGGACGTAACATATCGATTAGGCCTGGTGTTAGCGGATAAACGTTAACCAGCTTATCCAGATCGTAATCACTATCCGGTAGTTCAACCACATTCTTGCGCAGACTATTTAATCCCTGGCCTGGAATAATGGTACAACCCGCTAAAAACCCAATTGCCAATGCTAATGCCGAAAATCTAACAATTTTTTTCTTCATAATGTCACATCATCAGTAAACCAAAATTTGCCAATTCCTGAGCTGCTATCCATCCGCCAGTTTGTTGCCATCTGACTTAGGAAGAGAACATCACTTTCTCTTCGATACTCGCAGCAGTCAGCCTATAAACTAAACGGTATTTCAATCCCTGCACTGGCCCCGACATCATCGCTATCGCTGTGGTTTGCATCGGTATACCAGAGTGAGGTATTCAGTCGTACGGTTTTGTATACGTCTCCACTCCACCCTAACTGCACGCCTTTCAATGTGTCCGAGTGCGGAAACGCCTTATTAATCGATTGATTCTCGGGATTAACCTTAGCGAAGACTAAACGCGTGCTCCAACGCTGGTTGTCTTCTGTGACCAATTCCACTTTTCCGGCGAATAGTTGCCCATCCCCCCCCATGGCGTCTCCTAATGGATAGCCCTGCTGGTAATAGCCATCTTTATAAATATGATGTGTATATGTATAGTTTGTACGACTCATATTACTACGAGTGTCGTGCGCTTCTACATACCAGTTAACCGCGTCTTTCCCCCAGCCGTGATGCCCCTCAATACCACCGAGGAACATATTAGCAGAGGGCAGTCCACCCGCTTCATCCTCACCAATCATCTGCCCATACAGGCTTACCGGCAAGCCCAGCGTCGGCTCAAGCTTTAATTTGAAATCAAATCCTGCCAGCTGGTTGCCTGGTTCATTATCGGTACCGGTGTTATCCTGCCCGGTGAAGCCATCCCAGAAGCTGCTGAACGACTGCGGCCGCCCTTCCCCACCCCACTGCATAATACGAGATGCGCCCAGTTCAAGGGACTGGAACGGCGTGAAGGTCAAGCGACCACCGATAATCTTGGTATGCGGCACTGCGGTATATTGATTCATCTGGCTGGCAGAAATCTGATACTGCCATGGGCCAATCCAGCGAAGCCACCAGGTTTCCGGTGCGGCCTGCTCGGCGCGCTGCATTAAAAACCCGGTCATCGGCCTGGCGGCGTCGCCGCGGATCAGGCTACCTTCATAGCCAGGCCCCCACCACTGCTGCACCTGTCCAAACGACAGCCACTGGTTCCAGAACTTCACGGCACCATAGGCGCCATTCGCGTTGAAGCGGGAACCGTTGCTGATTCGCTCTCCGCCTTCTACATTTCCCTGGAGATGAACGTCCCACCATTCACCGCTGTTATTGAAGGCCAGCGAAAGCGAGTTATCTGCAGGTTGCCCTTGACCAAAACCCTGCGGCGTTCCGGGCCGGTCAGTCGAGGTATAGCCGTTGACGCGGAAATCTGCTTTAAGGGATGAAAGGCGTTGATTAATGCGCGCCAGGACAACTTGTTCAGATGAGTAAGAAGGTTTTGCCTTATTCAATGCGCGAGTAATCTCTTCCTGGCTCAGCGGCCAGGTTGAAAGGCTAAGATGGATAACACCTCGGTCGGATAGCCAAGCCAGGTCGTTTCGTAGTTCATTATCATTGGTGACCAGACCAGAGGCAAAAGCCTGCGAACTCACCGAGGTAAGCAGCCCGAGAGCAAGTGCAATACGCGCAATTTTCATCATTATCCAAGATCCATTTTTTAGCCCCCCCACAGCAAACAGAGGTGATTGCGGGGAATGTAGGTATTGAGAGCGTACTCTGACGCCGGCCTTCAGTATGTTTGTGCCGCATCTATACTGCAGCAAAGCTCACCAGGGAGCAGCAAAGCAAACCGTCGGTGAAACATTGCCGCCTCAGCAGTTGATAATCGTTCATATCGTATATAATGCAAGCAAAAAGCGCACGTAACATTATCAAGAACTATTTTTTGCTGTGTTTAACCCTGGCTGACAGGCTGCCGCGGATTGCGGCCGGCTATCCTCTGAAAGCGACCCAGTATATACGGGTAATCAGGATATGCACCCACGAAGGCAGGTTTTAGGAATTTCGAACGCCTGAAGAAGGCCTTGCTGAAAGGATTCGAGTACTTTCGGAACGCTACCGCCCTTGGCTTAACAGCTACCAATGCACTGTACTTCCCTTTTAAGCTAATTGACCGACTTCATGTCCGTCGAATAATTAATCACTTACTATAATTTTAGCGGCATCAAGTTTACGAGATTCTGCAGCTAAATGGGAGAGCAAATGAAAATTATTCACTCATTAAAAGCCTTCTTACCAGCGGAGAAAAGCAAACACACTCCAGACATTAAAATTATTAAGCAACGCCATAGAAGTTGTTGGCCAACATTCATCACCGCAAAAAAACAAACGTAACTCATTGTTTTAAAACATCTTAATCTATTATTGTCACTAATGAATCCATTCGTTATTCGCTCCGGTCAACTACAAAATTTAATAGATTTCGTTTGGTTATTATACTTGACAAACTTAATTTAAAATCAGACGGCAATCTTATCGCTCTATTTAGGAATCATCTCACAAGCATTATAAAAATCAGGGATATCGCTCGCGATGTAGTAACAGTTATTTATTTCATGAATATGAATCCGCTTCCACCTGATTAATCAATCTGCAGCGATCCTGATGCTAGCGCTATGCCTGAGATAATGAGCGATATCCGTTAGCTCAACGCCATGTCTTTGACGCAATCAATAAAAATGCTTATGCAGATCCGCGCGGGTAAATGGCTTATCCAGAGGACCGATCTTCACCGCAATCTCACCCAGTAATGACTGAGTTGGCGCTTTTACGCCGGTATTAAGCAGCATAATGGGGATCGCAATCACGCTGAATACCCCGCTCCATGAAAGCTGTGCATTGCCTGCACGCGCTGTCCGCGATTGCAGCAGGAGAAATAACGCGCTACCGCTCGCCCCCAGCAGCAGGCCGGCGACCACTTCCGAGGTGGAGTGAGCGTGAATCATTAATCTGGAGTAACCCACCAGCGTCGCAAGGGCATAACCAACCACGATGGCAGCACGACGCACTCCCGTCGTGGCGCGAGATGAAAGGAGCCACAGGAAAATCGGCCAAAATGCGGCTGACAGAGCGGTATGCCCGCTAAAGCCGGTGAAATCGATTTCACGAATACCGATACCCCAGCCCATAAAGGCCAGTTTTGATGCGCTAACGATAGCGCCAGTGATACCGAACAGGAGCGCCCACTGACAGGCCACCTGCCGGGAGGGTGCACGCAGGAATAACACAATCAACAGAGCCGCCGCGCTGGGTAACAGCACGGTGCTATCGCCAAAAAAAGAGACAAATTGCCAGCTCATTTACTTTTCATCCTTTGACGATTTCTCCTGTTCATAGCGTTTTCCACGTTATTTATGTGGGAATGCATACCCATAAACTTCACATTTTTATGCATTCATAACCGTTGTTTAATGCGTAAGTATGATCTCAGTCAAGTTTTATTTTTTTATGATCGCCGGAACCAAGCATTTTTTTGAGAATAATCTCACTAAGTAGCTCTTCGTAAAGATTAAATTTTGCTCGTCTGACCATTACGTCATCTTGCCGTTATCCGTGCAGACCATATTCCATGCTGTGTATTTCGGAATAATTTATTGAAACAATCATCCAAAAAATCACAAAACATTGATAATATTAGTTTTTTATATAAATATTACTTTTTAACTTAGCGATAGCGAACCGGCTACGGAAGCGACGAAGGATTTACCTTCATAATTATACTTCCGTAGACCGATATTTCACGCTGCTGCCGTCACGTCGTTACGCCAGCAGTTTTTTGATGCTCTCGCGGAATTTATTGCCTTCTTTATGGTTACGCAGCCCGTAATTAACGAATGCCTGCATATAGCCCATCTTCTTACCGCAATCGTAGCTCTCTCCGGTCATCAGCATCGCATCGACGGACTGCTTTTTCGCCAGCTCGGCGATGGCATCCGTTAGCTGAATACGACCCCACGCGCCTGGCGCAGTGCGCTCCAGCTCGCTCCACACGTCGGCGGACAGGACGTAACGCCCTACGGCCATCAGGTCGGAGTCGAAGGTCTGCGGCTCATCCGGTTTCTCGATAAACTCCACAATGCGGCCAATCTGCCCTTCTGTTTCCAGCGGTTCACGGGTCTGAATAACCGAATACTCTGACAGATCGCCTTGCATTCTCTTCGCCAGCACCTGGCTGCGGCCCGTTTCGTTAAAGCGGGCCACCATCGCCGCAAGGTTGTAGCGCAGCGGATCGGCGCTGGCATCGTCTAGTACGATATCCGGCAGCACGACGACAAACGGGTTATCGCCAACGATCGGGCGAGCACAAAGGATAGAGTGGCCTAAGCCCAACTGCTGCCCCTGACGCACGTTCATAATAGTGACACCCGGCGGGCAAATAGCCTGTACTTCGGCCAGCAGCTGACGTTTTACGCGCTGTTCGAGCAGCGCTTCCAGCTCGTAGGAGGTATCAAAATGGTTTTCGACTGCATTCTTGGATGAATGGGTAACCAGCACAATTTCCTTGATGCCGGCGGCAACAATTTCGTCAACGATGTACTGAACCATTGGTTTATCAACGATCGGCAGCATCTCTTTGGGGATCGCCTTAGTTGCCGGTAACATATGCATACCTAACCCTGCTACCGGAATAACCGCTTTCAAACTCGCCATTCTCTTATCCATCCGTAAGTTATACATCTTTCTATGCCTGTCAGACCGCATGTATCAACGGCATTTATTCCCGATAATACAGGTTTGCGACCGACCCGACTTTCCGTCAAATTCTGAATTTACGCGTTTAACCAGAGAATACACTTAAACTATGACGACCGACAGGCCGATTTGAGAAAATTCTTATGCCATTTATTTCGTTGGATCGCAAGGCATGCTCATCGTGACTCGTCGATTTAGCTGTCAATGTTCACCTATAAGCCCCAGGCATGTGTTTATATACACTAAAAACGGCCAACTCATTAATAGACATAGTGATTATAAAAACTCACAATCCTGAATAGACCACTACGTAGTTTCCAAAACATAGTTAAAAAGAGCGTAAAACAGAGTTATTTTGCAATATTATCCATATAACTGGTCAGACGATACGTCTGCTATTGCGATATAAATCTATCAATATCTTCAGATATAAACGGATATTTCATAAGCCGCGCAATCAAGCAGTAGGAAAAACTATTAATGTATCTGATACAGAAAATAGCGCTGGTTCATTACGTCGTAGCCCGATGTTCTCCCCCCTACTGACGGATGCCGATGATGCTCTGCGATATAACGCCTTTAGCACTCAGGGTAACAATAAACCATCTACCATCGGCGATCCTGATTTCAATAGCTTATGACCAGGATAATTCGCGTAAATATAAGCCATAGCGTTTATCTTTTACCCGCTGGAATATTTATCACGATTGCTTTTATTTGTATCAAATCCCAGCGACGGCGGGGGCTGAGCGGGCATAAGCGGGATAATTCGAGTTGCAATTTAGCGGTCGCTTATCCATGATCGACGGATGGCACGCTTATGTTGGAAAGGTTTTAACGAATGATGGAATGGATTGCCGACCCCTCGATCTGGGCAGGGCTGGTAACGCTTGTCGTTATTGAGCTGGTGCTTGGGATTGATAACCTGGTGTTTATCGCGATTCTTGCCGAAAAACTTCCCCCCGCCCAGCGCGATCGCGCCCGGGTGGTTGGCTTGATGATGGCCATGCTGATGCGCCTGCTGCTGCTGGCCTCGATATCCTGGTTAGTCACCCTGACAAAACCGCTGTTCACCTTTCACGATCTCAGCTTCAGCGCCCGCGACCTGATCATGCTGTTCGGCGGGTTGTTTCTGCTGTTTAAAGCCACTGTCGAGCTTAACGAGCGCCTCGAAGGTAAGGACAGCGATAATCCGGTGCAACGCAGAGGAGCGCGCTTCTGGGGCGTGGTGGCGCAGATTGTGGTGCTGGACGCCATCTTCTCGCTCGACTCGGTGATTACCGCGGTCGGCATGGTCGATCATCTGGCGGTGATGATGGCGGCGGTGGTTATCGCCATGAGCCTGATGCTGCTTGCCAGCAAGGCGTTAACCCGCTTTGTTAACAGTCACCCGACTATCGTTATCTTATGCCTCAGCTTCCTGTTAATGATCGGCTTTAGCCTGATCGCCGAAGGGTTCGGCTTCCCGATCCCGAAAGGCTATCTGTACGCGGCAATTGGCTTCTCGGTGATCATTGAGTCGCTAAACCAGCTGGCGCTGTTCAACCGCCGTCGCTTTCTCTCGGCCAATCTGACGCTGCGCCAGCGCACCACGGAAGCGGTGATGAGCCTGCTGAGCGGACACAAGGAAAACGCCGAGCTGAATACCGACACCGCGGCGCTCATCGTCAATCAGGAAGACGGCCCGCTGTTCAACCCGCAGGAGCGGCGGATGATTGAGCGGGTGCTTAATCTCAACCAGCGTACCGTCAGCAGCATCATGACCTCGCGCCACGATATCGAGCATATCGATCTCAGCGCGCCGGAAGCCGAGATCCGCGCGCTGCTGGAGAAAAACCAGCATACCCGGCTGGTGGTTACCGGCGGGAAAAATGACGAAGACCTGCTGGGCGTGGTGCACGTTATCGACCTGCTGCAGCAGTCGCTGCGCCACGAACCGCTCAACCTCCACGTTCTGCTGCGTCAGCCGCTGGTATTCCCCGAAACGCTGCCGCTGCTCCCGGCCCTCGAGCAGTTTCGTCATGCCCGTACCCACTTTGCCTTCGTGGTCGATGAATTCGGCTCCGTTGAGGGGCTGGTGACGCTGAGCGACGTGATGGAAACGATTGCCGGTAATCTGCCGAATGAGGCGGAAGAGATTGACGCCCGCCACGATATAACCAAAGACCCTGACGGCAGCTGGACGGTCAACGGCCATATGCCGCTCGAAGATTTAGTCCAGTACGTTCCCCTGCCGCTCGATGATAAGCGCGAATATCACACCGTCGCAGGCCTGCTGATGGAGTATCTCCAGCATGTGCCTGAAGCCGGAGAAGAGGTTAAGATTGGCGATTTTATCCTGCGTACCCTGCAGGTTGAAAGCCACCGGGTGCAGAAGGTGCAGATTATTCCCCCGCCGGTGCATGACGACGAGCTGAATTACGAAGTGTAATTGCCCGTAGCCACCGGATACTCCCCGGTCGCGCTGCGCTTACCGGGGCTACGAAGCGTATGCGATCGCGTAGCCCGGATAAGGCGCTCGTGCCGCTAACCGGGAAAGCCCCTGGTGATAACAGTTAAATCCGCATTCAGCATCTGGCCCGCTTCCCCCGGTCGCACTGCGTATACCGGCATTTTGCGAGCCATTTGCCAATCCTTTCTACTGTTCATGGCCTACGCGCTTATCCCAATTTATTCTCCCGCTGCAGAGACCACATCTCACATAAGGAGCCTTCTTTGGTCGCCTATCGCCGCAACTATATTCATGGTGCAACCTGGTTTTTTACCATCAATTTACGCAACAGGAAAAGCGAGCTTCTGACTCAGCAGGTCGCAGCCTTACGTCACGCGATTATGACCGTTAAACGGCAAAAGCCTTTTTATATCGACGCCTGGGTTGTACTTCCGGAGCACCTGCATTGCATCTGGACCTTGCCGGACAACGACTGTGATTTTTCGGGGCGCTGGCGGGACATAAAGGGATGATTTTCCAGAACATTAAGACAGAATAACGTCTGGCAGCCTCGTTTCTGGGAACATACGATTCGCAATCAGCAGGATTATCGCCGTCACGTCGATTACATCTACATGAATCCGTTCAAACATGGATGGATAAAACAGATACAGGACTGGCCATTTTCAACCTTTCATCGGGATGTCCGGCGCGGGCTATATCCTGCTAACTGGAGCGGAGAGGTGGATGATTTCACCTGTGGCGAACGTTGATGACCGTCCCCGGTCGCGCTGCGCTTACCGGGGCTATGGGGCGAGTGCGATCGCGTAGCCCGGATAAGGCGTCTGCGCCGCTATCCGGGAAGCTATCGGTGATAACCTTTAGACCCGTATTCAGCATCTGGCCAGCTTCCCCCGGTCGCGCTGCGCTTACCGGGGCTACGGGGCGAATGCGATCGCGTAGCCCGGATAAGGCGCTTGCGCCGCTATCCGGGAAGCTATCGGTGATAACCTTTAAACCCGTATTCAGCATCTGGCCCGCTTCCCCCGGTCGCGCTGCGCTTACCGGGGCTACGAAGCGTAGGCGATCGCGTAGCCCGGATAAGGCGGTTACGCCGCTATCCGGGAGTCCAGCAGCAGGTCAAAGCGCTCAAAGCTTATCGAGCAGCTTCTTCACGTCTTTGCCATCCTGGCTGTTCTTATTGCGTTCAACCCAGTCGTTCAGGCGCTGCTTCGCCTCATCCTGCAGCTGTTTACGCAGGCTCTGGTCAACCTGCAGGCTATAGCTCAGCGCCTGCCATTTACCGTAGATTCGCAGCGGAATCGCCGTCTGTTTCAGTCGATCAACTAGCTTGCCCTCGCCTTTCCAGCCGCCAAGCACGCGGACGTTAAAGCGCATGTCGCAATCTTCTTTCAGCAGATTCAGGCCGCCCTGCCCGGTTAGCGCCATCAGCTCGGACTGCCCCTGCAGGCTCTTAAGCGTCACCTCGCCGTTATCCAGCAGCAGGTCGCTGCTCATGGAATCGAGGCGGGTCGCGTTATCGTAGTTCTGCTGCGCCTGCACGTTGGTGCTGCGCGCAACGGCCTGCTGTACCAGCTGCTGGAAATTGAGCCCTTCGGTGCGGGTATCGTTCATTTGCAGATGCGCCTGCCCCTGCCAGTTACGGCGGAAGTCGTCGGCATCAATGCTCTGGCCGGAAAAATCGCCGGCCAGCGAGAGCTTGCCGGTAAGATTCAACGAGTAGTTAAAAGCCTTAAGGATGGTGGCAATCTCGACGTTATCGAGTTTTGGCTGGAACGACGCCTCGGGGGTATCCCGGCGCGCATCCAGCGTGCCGGGCAGAGAGATACGCCCGCCGTCGAGCTCGCCCTGCAGCTGGTTAATCGTCAGCAGCCCCTGCTGGTTGCTGATATCGCTTTTCACCTGAGTAAAATTCATGCCCCGCCACTGCAGGCGATCCGCGGTCAACGCCATATGCGCGCTGAAGCCGCGCAGGCTAGCGTAATCCTGCTGAATGTCGCTATCGGCAATCACCGGGCGCATCTGCCGCGGCTGGCTTTGCCCCTGCTGGATTGCCGCGCTATCGCCGGCGGTTTCGGTATGGGTCAGCAGGCTATCGAGGTTCAGCGTGCCGGCGTGGAGATTAAGCGTCCAGTCGGCCTGCTCGCCAAGCATCACGCTGGCATTGCCGGAAATCGCGCTGCCGTTAGCCGTCAGATTCAGCTTATCAAAGCTGAGCTTTTTCTGATCCTCAAGCCAGCTGGCCTGCAGGCTGCCCTGGCCGCTGATGCCGTTAGCCGGCAGCTCGGCTCCGCGCAGCTGCCAGTTAAGCTGGGAAACGTCGGCCTGCAGGGAGTGCGGATAATCGCCGCCCTGCACCTCGGCGGAGAAAGAGAGCGCCAGGTCACGCTGATCGCGATTGACCCGCCCGGAGAAATCGAGCGTCGCGTGATGATTTTGATCCTGCTCCATCTGCAGACGAATATCGCGCACCGTCACCTGCTCGCCGCTATCATGCTGGAAGAACAGCACGCTATCGACAACCTTCAGACTGACGCACGTCATAGGACCAGCCGCTATCTTCCGACACCTGCGGCAGCGTATTGTCATGCGGAACCACCGGCGCATTCAGATCGCGCACCGCTTCCGTTTTTGGCGTCAGCTGGATAACCGCGCCTTTGAGCAGCACCTGCTTAACCTGCAGCTGGTGGGAAATCAACGGCAGCAGCGCCACGTCGAGGCGCATATTGTCCGCGCGCACCACCGGTTCATCCGCGCCGGGCGCCGTCAGCGTCATGCGCCCGGAGAGGATGCTCAGCTGCGGCCAGACGTGCCAGCGCAGCGGGCCATCGAGTTTGAGCTGATAACCGCTACGCTCCGCTACCTTATGCACCATATAGGCGCGAAAATCATTGGGATTGACCAGCAATACCAATGCGGTAAGCCCGGCGACAACTACCGCCAGTAAGATCATCAGCGTCGTCAGAATTCGTCTCATGGCATCCTCAGCAAGCCGCTTACGTTATCAATCCTTGTCGATTCGACTCGCCACCGCGCCCTGCTGGTCGCGATATTTGGCGTCTTCACGGCGGTTATAGGGACGGGCCGCCGGGCCGGACAGAGGTTCAAAACTCAATGCGCCGATCGGCATCCCCGGACGCAGCGCCAGCGGCAGCTTGCCGGAGTTATAGAACTCGAGCACGATGCAGCCGGACCAGCCCGGATCGATGCGGTGCGCGGTGACGTGGACCATCAGCCCCAGACGCGCCAGCGACGAACGCCCGTCCAGCCAGCCCACCAGATCCGCAGGCAGGGTAACCGACTCAAAGGTAACCGCCAGCGCCAGCTCGCCCGGATGCAGATAGAACGCCTCGCCTTCCGGCAGGACAATCTCTTCGCTCATCACGCGATCCAGCGCCGCGGCTACTTCCGCCTTCGGCCCGCTCAGATCGATAAACGGCGCCGTGTGGCCGCGAAAGGTGCGGAACTTATTGCCCAGGCGGACATCGACGGTCGCGCCATTAATGCGCTCAACGGGCGGACGCGGGCTGATGGATAGCCGCCCCTCATCCAACCAGGCTTCTATATCTCGGTCGCACAGACGCATGAGCTTTCTCCTTTAAGGCATCGCGCCCTTACACCTTCCGGGGATAAGGGCAATAGAGGTTATCTTTGCACGTTACACAATTCGTTAGTGTTATTCAAAGAACTGGCTGATCTTGGCCTTCAGAATATCAATCGCAATGCGGTTCTTACCGCCGCGAGGCACGATGATGTCGGCATACTGCTTGGAGGGGTCAATAAACTGCAGGAACATCGGACGGACGGTTTTCTGATACTGCGCCATGACCGAATCCATCGAGCGGCCGCGTTCGTTAACGTCACGCTTAATACGACGCATCAGGCAGATATCCAGCGGCGTATCAACGAAGATAGAAAAGTTTAATTCATTGCGTAAACGCACGTCGGTCAGGAGCAAAATCCCCTCAAGGATAATCACTTTCTTCGGTTCGATGTGGATCGTTTCCGGCATACGCGTGTGCTCAACGTAGCTGTAAACCGGTAGTTCAATCGGCTGGCCGCTTTTCAGCATCTGCAGGTGCTGAAACAGCAGGCTATGGTCCATCGAGCTGGGATGGTCATAGTTCGTTTTAACCCGCTCTTCCATCGACAAATGACCTTGATCTTTGTAGTAGCTGTCTTCCGGAATAACGCCGATGTGCTCGTCGCCAACCTGTTCGCGTAGTTCGCGATAGAGCGTGCTGGCAATAAGACTTTTTCCCGAAGCCGATGCGCCGGCGATGCCTATAATGACGCACTGATGAGACGTATCAGTCATAAATTTTGCGACCTGATTAACCTGGATGTATATGGAAGGGTGACGTTTTAGCGTCAAACGCGGCAATTATAGGGGCTTCAGCGCGGCGATACCAGCGCTATGCGCCCCGTTAGGCTATTCCGCCGCCGGGGTCCACCCTTCGGTATACCAGATGTGCAGCAGCGCATAGGATCGCCACGGCTGCCAGCGGCTGGCATAGCGAGCGATGCGCGCCGGCGTCATGTCGGGGAAGCGCTGCTTAATCAGGTAATCATCGGCGAGGAAAATATCCTGCGCCTGCCAGCCGCGCAGGGCGAAGTAGCTCGCGGTCCAGCGGCCGATGCCCGGCAGGGTTTGCAGCTGCTTCATCCCCGCCGCGATATCGCCCGGCGCCGCCAGCGGCAGGTCGCCGCTGATGGCCGCCTGCGCCAGATGAATCAGCGCTTCGGCGCGGCGCAGAGGCATGCCCAGCGCCTTCAGCGCCAGCGGATCGGCCTGCGCCAGCCGCTGCGGCGACGGAAAAAGAACGTATCCCGGCGCCTGCGCCAGCGGCTCGCCGAAGGCCGCCGCCACCTTCGCCGTCAGCCTGGCCGCCATCGCCACGCTCACCAGCTGTCCCAGCACCGCCCGAACCGCCTGCTCGAAGGCGTCGAGGCAGCCGGGCAGACGCAGGCCCGGGCGCGCCTGCGCCAACGGGCCCAGCGCGTGCATAATCTGCTGCGGATCGCAGGCGAGGTCAAACATGCGCGCCACCCGCCGCAGACATTCGTCCGCCACCGGCAGCAGCCCATCGGAGAGCGTCACCCGCAGCCCCTGCGCGGCGTAGTCCGGGGCGATGGTTATCAGCCCGCTGTGCCCCGCCAGGGAGAAGCTGCGGGTATAGCGCCCTTCGCTAAAGGTTTCGACGCCCTGAACCGCACGGGCACCGAGAAATCCGAATATCCACTCCCCGTCGTAGGGCGGGTGCCAGGGTAATAGCGTCATAGTTTCTCCTGATGAATTGCCTCAATGATAGCCGCTCCGCGGATGCCGTACCTTGCTTTTAAATTCCAGTTGTCGCCGTGGCGGCAATCCGCTAAAGTCGCCCCCCTTCTTCACTGGCATGGGGATTTTCAGGTCATGTTTATTGGTTTTGACTACGGAACTGCCAACTGTTCGGTTGCCGTAATGCGCGATAATACGCCGCAGCTGTTAACGCTGGAAAACGGCAGCAAGCTGCTGCCTTCGATGCTCTCTGCGCCGACCCGCGAAGCGGTCAGCGAGTGGCTTTACCGGCATCATAGCGTCCCCACCAACGGCGATGAAAATCAGGCGCTGCTGCGCCGCGCGATGAGCTTTAACCGCGAGGAGGATATCGAGGTTCTCAACAGCAGCGTGCAGTTTGGTCTCGCCTCCCTGCATCAGTACGTCGGTGACCCGGAGGAAGTCTATTTCGTCAAATCGCCTAAGTCCTTCCTCGGCGCCAGCGGCCTGAAGCCGCAGCAGGTCGCGCTGTTTGAAGATCTGGTCTGCGCCATGATGGTCCATATTAAGCAGCAGGCGCAAACCCAGCTGGCGGAGACCATCGACCAGGCGGTCATCGGTCGGCCGATTAACTTCCAGGGTCTCGGCGGCGATGAGGCTAACGCCCAGGCACAGGGGATCCTCGAGCGCGCGGCGAAGCGTGCCGGGTTCCGCGAGGTGGTATTTCAGTTTGAGCCGGTGGCGGCGGGGCTCGATTTCGAAGCCACGCTCGGCGCGGAAAAGCGCGTGCTGGTTGTCGATATCGGCGGCGGTACCACCGACTGTTCGCTGCTGCTGATGGGCCCGGAGTGGCGTCAGAAGGCCGATCGCCAGCAAAGCCTGCTGGGGCACAGCGGCTGCCGCATCGGCGGGAACGATCTTGATATCGCCCTCGCCTTTAAGTGCCTGATGCCGCTGCTCGGCATGGGCGGCGAAACCGAAAAGGGGATTGCCCTGCCGGTTCTGCCGTGGTGGAACGCGGTGGCGATTAACGACGTTCCGGCGCAGACGGATTTCTACAGCAGCGCCAACGGCAGGCTGCTCAACGATTTAGTCCGCGACGCCCGCGACGGCGAGAAGGTCGCGCTGCTGGCCAAGGTGTGGCGCCAGCGCCTCGGCTATCGTCTGGTACGCGGCGCCGAAGAGAGCAAAATTGCCCTCTCCGCCCAGGATAGCGTCACCGCCGGACTGCCGTTTATCAGCGCCGACCTGGCGACCGCCATCAGCCAGCAGGGGCTGGAAGCCGCGCTGAATCAGCCGCTGGCGCGCATTATGGAGCAGGTTCAGCTCGCGCTGGACAGCAGCAGCGAAACGCCGGACGTCATCTATCTGACCGGCGGCAGCGCCCGCTCGCCGCTGATTAAGAAAGCGCTGGCGGCCCATCTGCCGGGCATTCCCATTGCGGGCGGCGACGACTTTGGCTCGGTCACCGCCGGCCTCGCCCGCTGGGCACAGGTGGTCTTTAGCTAACCCCGCTGCGGGCGGCCGCTCCTTCGGCCGCCCTGTCGTCTGTCGCTGCGCCGGCGTCGCTATTTGGCAATATCGCCAAATAAAAGAGATGCTCGGCCCGCCCCGGCCCCTGCTATCACTAAATGCTCTCTCCCGTTCTCTTTTATTCGTGATATACCCTATGGCGGCGATCCCGCTCGCGGCGCTGTCGCGAGGCTTTGGCTCGTCATAACAAAGAGAAATGGCGAACTGAAATAAAGCTGGAATATTCTCCGTCGGGTCAGCAAAATACTTTCGCGTCTGAACCTCTGCACTTTTCCCCGGGATACCGGCGGATTTACGCTGCCGGTTATTCACTGTCGCGCTATTTAAAATACCGTTATCAATACCGCAAGGGGGCGTGGTTGGATCGCGTGTGCGCTATTTTTGCTACGGCTAAGCCGGTAGCCTGCTTCAGGTGCCTTTTTTTAGTCTGCTGCGGCGTATTGGGCTACCTCCAGAGCGTGACGCCGGCGCATGCTGAATCCCGCCAGCTGGGGATCGATATTCCCCTTTACTGGTTCGCCGACGCCGACGGCGGGATGACGGTGGATACCTTCGCCTCGCTGCCCGACAGCGACCTGCAGCCGCTGGGCAAAATCCCCTCTTTTGGCTACTCGCGTAAAGCCTGGTGGCTGAAGGCCGTCTTACCGGCCTCTTACTTCGCCGGCCAGCCGCGCTGGCTGCAGGTTGGCCCCTCCTTTATCGATAACCTGACGGTATTCTACCGCCCGGCCGGCAGCGCTGCCCCTTGGGTTCGCAAGGCGTTCGGCGACCGCGCTCCGGCCAGGGAGAGCGATATCGACTATCGCGAAAGCGTACTGATTCTTCCGCCGCCGGGCCCGGCGGGATACGAGGTGGTTTTCCATCTTCAGAGCAGCAGCACCCTGATCCTGCTGGCGACCCTCTCTTCCGCCGAGGAGTTCGTCCAGGCTGCCACCGTCGATACCGCCTTCTGGAGCTTCTATTTCGGCCTGGCCATTATTGCCAGCGGCATTGCCCTGTGGCTGGCCATTGCGCTGCGCCGTCGCCTGCTGTGGGGGATCTGCCTCTTCTCCCTCAACTACCCGCTAGTTGCGGCGCTGCACGGCTACCCGGAGTGGCTATTCGGCCAGGCGGTGCTGCCCGTTCAGGACTACATGATCAGCTGCCTGTCGCTGCTCAGCTACGCCACCGCCCTGTGGCTGCATGGCGAAGTGTTCGACCTGAAGAGGAACATGCCCGGGCTCTATCGGCTGCTGCTGGTGGCGGTGGGCTTGAACGTCGCGCTCCAGCTCAGCATTCCGCTGGGCTTTTACGGGCTGGCGATGCAGATTGAGGCCGGGATCTTCTTTATTGCCTCCCCGGTACTGCTGACAACCTCGTGGATGCTGTGGCGGCGCAAAGCGATCGATCTCAATACGCTGCTCCTTGGCCTGCTGCCGCCGCTTTACGTCGCTTCAGCCGTGCTGGTACTGCTCTCGATAAACGGCATCATTCCCTATCATCAGGCGGTCTACTCCGCCTGGCAGTACGCGCTGATCGTCCATATCATCACCGTGCTGATTATCGCCGTACGGCGGGTTCGCGCGGAAAACCGCCGGCTGCTGCAGAAACAGCAGCTGGCGCGGGAGCTGCGCATCGAGCGCGAAGCCAGCTTTCATCAGCGCCAGTTTATGGGGATGGTGGCGCATGAGTTCAGAACGCCGCTGGCGATTATCCAGGCCGCGCTGGAAAACCTGCGGCTGTACGCCGCAACCGAGGAGCAGAAGCCCCGGCTGGATCGGATGCAGCGGGCGACCACCCGCCTCGTGCAGCTCACCGATAACTGTCTGGCCGATGCCCGGCTCTCCTCCGACGCTTTCGCCGTTGATAAACAGGACGCGGCGCTGCTGCCGCTAATTCAGATGGCGGCGACGGTGGTGGACCTCTCGCTAAAACACAATCTCAAGGTCAGGCTGGAAGAGCGTCTCGTGACGCCCGATGCCCCCTCCCCGGTGCTGTTTATCGATAGCGGCCTGCTGTGCGTGGCGCTGGCCAACCTGCTCGACAATGCGGTGAAGTATGCCTCCTCCGGCGAAATCGTCATCGATATCGCGCAAAAGGAGCGGCACGTCGAGATCAGGATCCGCGACATGGGCCCGGGCATCGCCGCCGCAGAGAGCGAGCTTATTTTTGAGCGCTACCGACGCGGCGAAACGCGCGGCGCATCACCGGCCGGCACCGGCCTCGGGCTGTACGTTGCCAGACAGATTGTCCAGGCCCACGGCGGTGATTTATGGCTGGCGGCGAATACGCCCGCCGGCTGCGAATTTGCGTTAACGATTCCCCAGACAGAACAACAGAAGGCCAGGTTATGACATTACGCGTGGCTATTATTGAAGATAGCGCTGATTTACTCGATGAACTGCAGGCCTTCCTCCGCCACCGCGGGTTTGCGGCCTGGGGCGTACGCAGCGCCGAGGCGTTCTGGCGGCAGCTGCACGCCAACCCGGTAGATATTGTATTAATTGATATCGGCTTACCGGGAGAAGACGGCTTCAGCGTACTGGAGTATCTGCATCAGCTTGGCCAGTTTGGGCTGATCGTCATTACCGCCAGAGGCCACCAGCAGGACAAGCTGCAGGCGTTAAACCTCGGCGCGGACTTCTACCTGATTAAACCGGTTAACTTTTCCGACCTCGCGGAGATCATCCACGCGCTGGGCGCCCGGCTGAGGGGACAGCAGACGGTGACGCCCGCTACGCCAGCGCGCTTAGCCGAACCGGCATCCCTCGCTCCGTGGACGCTGCAGGCTGAGCGGCTGATTGCGCCGTCGGGGCTGACCCTTCCGCTGACGCAGCAGGAGTACCGGCTGATGGAGATCCTGATGCGCAACCGCAATGAGGTGTGCAGCAAGATCGATCTGCACGCCTGGCTCTTCACCGACGAAGGCGAACCCGAGCTGCACCGCATCGACGTGGTCATCAGCCGGCTGCGGCACAAGGCGCGGCTGCACGGCATTAGCCTGCCCATCCGCGCCATTTTCGGCAAAGGGCTGGCGTTTCTTTCCTGACGCGCAATGGGCGGGACTCCCCTTTCCGCGCCATCGCTATTGCCGGTACATTATTCATTTTTCTACGGTTATTAATTTTTTCTCACTTTTTGAGAGAAATGAGAGAAATGAGACTGACGCCTGAATTAGGAATTTTCTTACACTGATTTGGCGCCGAAAAGCGCGGGCTGCCGGCGTATCCGATTTGCCGAACCGTCTGCTGAGCACGGTTCCTTGATACCAGCCCCAGGCCACTATAACGATTTAGGCGCCCGGCCTGATGTCGTCGGCGCATTAGCCGCGACGCAGCGTGCAGCGCCGCGCAATATTCATGCTTAGCGATTTTTAACGCCATACACCGTTTAGATCCTGTTCCGGCAGGCGCTTAGAGAAAGGATATTTATCATGACCATGCAAACGGGGTTCGCCCTGCTGCTGTGCGTATTTTGTCTTGGTATTTCGGTATACAGCCTGGTTTCATATCTGAAGGATCGTAAAAAACAAAAGATGCCGTTTACCTACGGGCGTAAAAAATAACGCCAACGGACTTTCGGCAATAATAAAAATAGCGCGCCCAATAATAATCGGCAGCGCTAATAAGCCGATGCGCAGCCTGTTTTTCTGTACCACGCACAGCAACCATCGCCTGTGCCGGAGGTCCGGTCACGCAATGGCGTTACGTTGACTTAGAAGGGAAGTCACGCCATGAAAACCATTAATATCGCTCTTAACACCCGCAACACCTTTATCCGCGATGCGTTAGTGTATTTGGTGAATGAGATTATCCGGGATCGCCCCGGCATGCGGGTGAATTTCTCCGCGCGCAGCGATACGCTGGCCCATGAGGACATCATTTTCTCGGACCTTCTGCCGGGCGAGATTCACCTGTGCAATACGCTGATAAAGAATCGTAAGCCCGGCAGCTCGGTGATTATCCTCCACGACTACGACCCTCTCCCGGAGCCGGCCTGCATCGTCAACTGCCTGCGGGAGGCCCTCTTTTTCGCCATCAAATCGGCCAGCGTCGAGCAGATGCGGACGATTATCGACCGGGCGCTGAAGAGCGGTGAAAATCCGCCGATTAAGCTATTCAAGGATCCCGGGCTAATCTGCAGCCACTGCCCGCACCAAACGCTATCGCGTTCACAGGTCGCGGTGGCCCACGGTCTTATTCACGGGTTTGATATCGGTAAAATATCCGCTATCAATAAGGTCAGTATCAAAACGACCACTTACCATAAAAGTAAGATCATGGAAAAATACCGTCTTAATAACAATCACGACTTTTTTCAGTTTATGAATTTACTCCGCGAAAGAGGGTAAAACGCGTCGTCGCCGGAGAATATTTACGTGCGAAGAATTAAATTTAGGAATTTATGGGGTTGTGCAGGGAGTCGATTCCTAAAAAAACCCGCCGCGCGGAAAAAGAGCTTCTCATGCCCGATAAACAGCGGATAACATCGGCGCATCCCCGGTATAAAGACGCGTCAATGCGTGGTTATACAACCATAACAACGTATTTAGCGGGGAATTATTACTTCGTCACATCGCCCCTTGCGTGCCTGTTAGGGGCATCTTTTTATATCGCCGCGCTCTCACGGCAGAAGAAATACGCGCCCCGCCAGGAGCGCGTATGCCGCCGTCAGGCCTGAACCCCCTGAGGTTCCGCCTCCGGCGCTTCTTCCTCCAGCTGCCCCTCATTTTTCGACAGCATCGCCGTGGCGATACCGTTGCCCAGCACGTTGATGGCGGAACGTCCCATATCGAGGAAATGGTCGATGCCCATCAGCAGCAAAATCCCGGCGACCGGAATGTTGAAGCTGGGGATCGTCGCGGCCAGCACCACCAGCGCCGAACGCGGCACCCCGGCAATCCCTTTCGACGCCAGCATCAGCGTCAGCATCATCACCGTAATTTCGCTGAAGCTGAGATGGATGTTATAGGCCTGGGCAATAAACATAGAGGCGAAGGAGCAGTAGACCATCGAACCGACCAGGTTAAAGGAGTAGCCGATGGGCAAAACGAAGGAGACGATATTGCGCGAGCAGCCGAAGCTCACCAGCCGCTCCAGCGTCTTCGGATAGGCCGCTTCCGAGCCTGCTGGTGGTAAAGGCGACCAGCACCGGATCTTTCAGCATATTAAGCAGGCGGAAGACCTCTTTTTTCAGCACCATATAGCCTACCGCCACCAACACAGCGCAGGTGAGCAGAACCGCCACGTAGTAGCCGCCGATAAACGAGGCGTAGTTCAGCAGAATGCCCAGCCCCTGGGAGGCGATAACCGAGGAGATCGCGGCAAAAATCGCCAGCGGGGCCACGTACATCACGTACCCGGTCACCTTGAGCATAATGTGGGAGACCACGTTCAGCGCCGCCACCAGCGGGGCGTTAAACTTCTCCCCCAGCGATGCCCCGGCGATGCCAAAGAACATCGAGAAGACCACGATTTGCAGAATTTCGTTATTGGCCATCGCTTCGGTAATGCTGGTCGAAATGGTATGCGACAGGAAGCCTTTCAGGCTCATTCCGCTGACCGCCAGGCCGGTGTCCACGGACTCTTTCGGGATCGCCAGATTCAGGCCGTTACCCGGATGCCAGAGCGTGACGATCGCTAATCCCACCAGAATGGAGAGGATTGAGGAGGTAACAAACCAAACCATCGCCTTACCGCCTACGCGGCCGATGGTGGCGGTTTCACCCAGCCGCATAATGCCCACGGTCAGGGTACTGAAGACCAACGGCGCAATCACCATCTTGATCAGGCGTAAAAACATATCGGTGAAAAGCGTGATGTTCTCCGACCATGCCGCAATGGCGGGCTGGGAAGCCCAGGCGTGGATCGCCGCGCCGGAAAGGATCCCCATCAGCATGAAGATAACGATGAAGAGCGTGAGTTTGTTTGCACTGGCCACTAAAGTAAGTATCCTCCGGCAGAGCCGGAGGCTTTAGGGGGAGCGCCTCAAAGGCGCCGACAAACCATGAGCCGCCCAAGGCGGCTGCTATACGTTCAGTTTCATTTGATCGTATCGTTCGTCTTCTCTCTCCTGGTTGCGTATGTATGCCCTGACCGTGGCTTCATCCAAACCAACGGTTGAAACGAAATAACCTCGTGCCCAGAAAACTTCTCCGGTGAAGTTTTTACCTCTGCCGAAGTGTCGTGCTATCGCTATCGCGCTTTTTCCCTTCAGATAGCCGACGACTGTCGATACCGAGTACTTTGGCGGTATGCTGATGCACATGTGGACATGATCACGCATCAGATGCCCCTCCAGAATCTGACAGCCCTTCTGGCTCGCAAGCTCGTGGAATATTTTTCCCAACTCATGCCGCAGCGCACCATATAACCGCTGTTTCCGGCGTTTAGGGATATAAACCACGTGATATTTACAGTCCCATTTCGTATGGCTTAAGCTCTGATAGTCTCTCATCACGAATCCTCATCTCTTGGCGGAGATTTCAGATTCGCGCGACTGACTTAAAGGTCAAACCTTTCGGAGTCCCCCGGCAAAGCCGGGGGTTTACCGGATTTAATTACCCCTGATTGATAAACCGTCGCGTTCAGTGCGCATATATTTTTATTATCGCAGCACACCAAAACATTCGGCGTATAAATTGAATAAAAGCCGCGCCAGTTACAACTATTTTTTATTTTTTAAACTAAAAGTCGGCAGGATGCTTGATGTGCGTCAAGTGCTTAAGCATGCGCCTTTGCTGCATCTTCTCCGCCCGGGTCGCGAAAGTAATGCCCCGGCCAACGGGAAGCTCAGGAGGGACGCCGTCGATCGGCGCCCGGCCGCGGACTCAAGAAGGAAAACGCCCGCACGTCGCGCCAATAAGTGGCATCTATCCAGACATATCTCAACAGTCTTTTCATAATTCCTCCATTTTTACGAGGCGTTCCATCACTAAACTAGTATCATTTCGCGAAACGTTTCAGGATGAGATAGCAAAATAATGAAAGGCAGTCACACAGTTCGTTGGGCAACCGCTCTGGCGGTCGTCATCGTTGCCGGCGCCGCATACTGGTTTTGGCAGGGTCGCGATACGGCGGGTGAAGCGGCTCCGGCCGCGGCCGGGCACGGGGCGCCTGCGGCGGGCGGCGGCCGTCACGGCCGCTTCGGCGCGACCCTGGCGCCGGTTCAGGCCGCTACCGCCACCAGCGAATCGGTGCCGCGCTATCTCAGCGGCCTCGGCACGGTGACCGCCGCCAATACGGTCACCGTGCGCAGCCGCGTCGACGGCCAGCTGCTGGCGCTCCACTTCCAGGAAGGCCAGCAGGTTAAAGCCGGCGACCTGCTGGCTGAAATCGACCCCAGCCAGTTCAAAGTGGCGCTGGCCCAGGCGCAGGGGCAGTTAGCCAAAGATCAAGCCACTCTGGCCAACGCCAGGCGCGACCTCGCCCGCTACCAACAGCTGGTCAAAACCAACCTCGTTTCGCGCCAGGAGCTGGATACCCAGCAGTCGCTGGTCAGCGAAACCAACGGCACGATTAAAGCCGACGAAGCCGCGGTGGCCAGCGCCCAGCCTGCACTCAACTGGAGCCGGATCGTCGCGCCCATCGACGGACGCGTCGGCTTAAAACAGGTGGATATCGGCAACCAGATCTCCAGCGGCGATACCACCGGCATCGTGGTATTAACGCAAACCCAGCCGATCGATTTAGTCTTCACGCTGCCGGAAAACGACATCGCGGCGGTGGTTCAGGCGCAGAAGGCGGGTAAAGCCCTGGCGGTGGAAGCCTGGGACCGCACCAACAAGCAGAAAATCACCAGCGGCACGCTGCTCAGCCTTGATAACCAGATTGACGCCACCACCGGCACCATCAAGCTGAAAGCCCGCTTCAGCAACCAGGACGATGCGCTGTTCCCCAACCAGTTCGTCAACGCCCGCATGCTGGTGGATACCCAGCAGAACGCGGTGGTGATCCCTGCCGCCGCTCTGCAGATGGGCAATGATGGCCACTTCGTATGGGTGCTGAACGCCGACAACAAGGTCAGCAAGCATACGGTCACGCCGGGTATTCAGGATAGCCTGAAGGTGGTTATTAACGCCGGACTTTCCGCCGGCGACCGCGTGGTCACCGACGGTATCGACCGCCTGACCGAAGGGGCGAAGGTTGAAGTCGTCGAGCCGCATAGCGCCTCCGCCGCCGCGCCGGAAAAAGCCACCAGCCGCGAATACGGCAAAAAAGGAGCGCGCTCCTGATGCAAGTCCTACCGCCGAGCAGTACGGGCGGCCCTTCCCGTCTCTTTATCATGCGCCCGGTGGCCACCACGCTGCTGATGGTGGCGATCCTGCTGGCCGGGATTATCGGCTACCGGTTCCTGCCGGTCTCGGCGCTGCCGGAGGTCGATTATCCGACCATTCAGGTGATTACCCTCTATCCGGGCGCCAGCCCTGACGTGGTGACCTCAGCGATCACCGCGCCGCTGGAGCGCCAGTTTGGCCAGATGTCCGGCCTCAAGCAGATGTCGTCGCAAAGCTCCGGCGGCGCCTCGGTGGTAACCCTGCAGTTCCAGCTGACGCTGCCGCTGGACGTCGCCGAGCAGGAGGTGCAGGCGGCGATTAACGCGGCCACCAACCTGCTCCCCTCGGATCTGCCGAATCCGCCGGTCTACAGCAAGGTGAACCCGGCCGATCCGCCGATCATGACCCTCGCGGTCACCTCTTCCGCCATTCCGATGACCCAGGTGGAGGATATGGTGGAGACCCGGGTGGCGCAGAAAATCTCCCAGGTCTCCGGCGTCGGGCTGGTGACCCTCGCCGGCGGCCAGCGTCCGGCGGTGCGCGTGAAGCTCAACGCGCAGGCGATTGCCGCCCTCGGATTAACCAGCGAAACCATTCGCACCGCGATTACCAGCGCCAACGTCAACTCGGCGAAAGGCAGCCTCGACGGTCCTTCGCGAGCGGTGACGCTCTCCGCTAACGACCAGATGCAGTCGGCGGAGGACTATCGCCGCCTGATCGTCGGCTACCAGAACGGCGCGCCGATCCGCCTCGGCGACGTCGCCACCATCGAGCAGGGCGCGGAAAACAGACTGGCTGGGCGCGTGGGCGAACAGCCAGCGGGCGATCGTCATGAACGTTCAGCGCCAGCCGGGGGCGAATATTATCGCCACCGCCGACAGCGTGCGCCAGATGCTGCCGCAGCTGACCGAAAGCCTGCCGAAATCGGTCAAGGTGCAGGTCCTATCCGACCGCACCAACAACATCCGCGCCTCGGTGAGCGATACGCAGTTTGAGCTGATGCTGGCGATCGCCCTGGTGGTGATGATCATCTACCTGTTCCTGCGCAACGTCCCGGCGACGATCATTCCCGGCGTCGCCGTACCGCTCTCGCTGGTGGGCACCTTCGCGGTAATGGTGTTTCTCGACTTCTCGATTAACAACCTGACGCTGATGGCCTTAACCATCGCCACCGGCTTCGTGGTCGATGACGCCATCGTGGTTATCGAAAACATCTCGCGCTATATCGAAAAAGGCGAGAAGCCGCTGACCGCCGCGCTCAAGGGCGCCGGCGAGATCGGCTTTACCATTATCTCGCTGACCTTCTCGCTGATCGCGGTGCTGATCCCGTTGCTGTTTATGGGCGATATCGTCGGCCGGCTGTTCCGCGAATTTGCCGTCACCCTGGCGGTGGCGATCCTGATCTCCGCCGTGGTGTCGCTGACCCTGACGCCGATGATGTGCGCGCGAATGTTGAGCAACGAATCGCTGCGTAAGCAAAACCGCTTCTCCCGCGCCAGCGAACGCTTCTTCGAGCGGGTGATTGCCGCCTACGGCCGCCTGCTGAGCCGGGTGCTGAACCACCCGTGGCTGACCCTCAGCGTGGCGCTGGCCACCCTGGCGCTGTCGATTATGCTGTGGGTGTTTATCCCGAAAGGCTTCTTCCCGATCCAGGACAACGGCATTATTCAGGGCACGCTGCAGGCCCCGCAGTCGGCCTCTTTTGCCAGCATGGCGCAGCGCCAGCAGCAGGTCTCGACCCTGATCCTCAAGGACCCGGCGGTGGAGAGCCTGACGTCGTTCGTCGGCGTCGACGGCACCAACCCGGCGCTGAACAGCGCCCGGCTGCAGATCAACCTCAAGCCGCTGAGCGAACGCGACGATCGCGTCCAGACGGTAATCTCGCGCCTGCAGCATTCGGTGGACGGCATTCCCGGCATCGCGCTCTATTTGCAGCCCACCCAGGATTTGACCATCGATACCACCGTCAGCCGCACCCAGTACCAGTTCACGCTGCAGGCCAACTCGCTGGATGCGCTCAGCAACTGGGTTCCGCAGCTGCTGACCCGCCTGCAGGCGCTACCGCAGGCTCTCCGACGTCAGCAGCGACTGGCAGGATAAGGGCCTGGCGGCGTACATCAACGTCGACCGCGACAGCGCCAGCCGCCTTGGGATCGACATGGCCGATGTCGATAATGCGCTGTACAACGCCTTTGGCCAGCGTCTGATCTCAACCATCTATACCCAGGCCAACCAGTACCGGGTGGTGCTGGAGCACGACACCCAGGCCACCCCGGGGCTCGCCGCGCTCGACGGCATTCGCCTCACCGGCAGCGACGGCGGCGTCGTGCCGCTGAAATCGATCGCCACCGTTGAGCAGCGCTTTACTCCGCTGTCGATCAACCACCTCGACCAGTTCCCGGTAACCACCATCTCGTTTAACGTCCCGGATGGCTACTCCCTCGGCGATGCGGTGGAGGCGATTCAGGCCGCCGAACAGGCGCTGGATTTACCGACCGATATCCGCACCGAGTTCCAGGGCAGCACCCTTGCCTTCCAGTCGGCGCTGGGCAACACCGTCTGGCTGGTCGTCGCCGCGGTGGTGGCGATGTATATCGTCCTCGGCGTGCTGTATGAGAGCTTTATCCATCCGATCACCATCCTCTCCACCCTGCCGACCGCCGGCGTCGGCGCGCTGCTGGCCCTGTGGCTCGCCGGCAGCGAGTGGACGTGATCGCCATTATCGGCATCATCCTGCTGATTGGCATCGTCAAGAAAAACGCCATCATGATGATCGACTTCGCCCTCGCCGCCGAGCGCGAACAGGGTATGCCGCCGCGGGAGGCGATTTATCAGGCCTGCCTGCTGCGTTTTCGCCCGATTCTGATGACTACCCTGGCGGCGCTGCTCGGCGCGCTGCCGCTGATGCTGAGCACCGGCGTCGGCGCGGAGCTGCGCCGTCCGCTGGGGATCGGCATGGTCGGGGGCCTGATGTTAAGCCAGGTGCTGACGCTGTTTACCACTCCGGTGATCTATCTGCTGTTCGACCGCCTGTCGCTGTACCTTAAAAGCCGCTTCCCGCGGCGCGAGGAGGAGGCGTAAATGAAGTTTTTCGCCCTCTTCATTTACCGCCCGGTGGCGACGATTCTCATTTCGCTGGCCATCACCCTGTGCGGCATTCTCGGCTTCCGCCTGCTGCCGGTCGCGCCGCTGCCGCAGGTGGATTTCCCGGTGATTATGGTCAGCGCCTCGCTGCCCGGCGCCTCGCCGGAAACCATGGCCTCGTCGGTGGCGACGCCGCTGGAGCGCTCCCTTGGGCGCATCGCCGGGGTCAATGAAATGACCTCTTCCAGCTCCCTTGGCAGCACGCGCATTATTATGGAGTTCAACTTCGACCGCGATATCAACGGCGCCGCCCGCGATGTGCAGGCGGCGATCAACGCCGCGCAAAGCCTGCTGCCCAGCGGCATGCCGAGCCGTCCGACCTATCGCAAGGCCAATCCGTCGGACTCGCCGATCATGATCCTGACGCTCACCTCGGATACCTACTCCCAGGGCGAGCTGTACGATTTTGCCTCCACCCAGCCTGGCGCAAACTATCGCCCAGATTGACGGCGTCGGCGACGTTGACGTCGGCGGCAGCTTCCCTGCCCGCGGTGCGCGTTGACCTCAATCCGCAGGCGCTGTTTAACCAGGGCGTATCGCTGGACGCCGTGCGCACGGCGATTAGCAACGCCAACGTACGCCGGCCGCAGGGGGCGCTGGAGGACGACAGCCATCGCTGGCAGGTACACACCAACGATGAGCTAAAAACCGCCGCCGAGTATCAGCCCATCATCGTGCACTACAGCAACGGCGCGGCGGTGCGTCTCGGCGACGTGGCGAACGTCAGCGATTCGGTGCAGGACGTGCGCAACGCCGGGATGACCAACGCCAAACCGGCCATTCTGCTGATGATCCGCAAGCTGCCGGAAGCCAATATCATCCAGACGGTGGACAGCATTCGCGCCCGCCTGCCGGAGACTGCAAAAAACGATTCCGGCGGCGATCGATCTGCAAATCGCCCAGGACCGCTCGCCGACGATCCGCGCCTCGCTGGAGGAGGTCGAGCAGACGCTGGTGATTTCGGTGGCGCTGGTAATTCTGGTGGTATTCCTGTTCCTGCGCTCCGGCAGAGCCACCCTGATCCCGGCGGTGGCGGTGCCGGTGTCGCTGGTCGGCACCTTTGCCGCCATGTACCTCTGCGACTTTAGCCTCAACAACCTGTCGCTGATGGCTCTGACCATCGCCACCGGCTTCGTGGTGGATGACGCCATCGTGGTGCTGGAGAACATCTCCCGCCACCTTGAGGCGGGGATGAAACCGCTGCAGGCGGCGCTGCAGGGAAGCCAGGAAGTGGGCTTTACGGTGCTGTCGATGAGCCTGTCGCTGGTGGCGGTGTTTTTACCGCTGCTGCTGATGGGCGGCCTGCCGGGGCGTCTGCTGCGCGAGTTCGCGGTCACCCTGTCGGTGGCGATTGGGATATCGCTGGCGGTGTCGTTAACCCTGACGCCGATGATGTGCGGCTGGCTGTTGAAAAGCGGCAAGCCGCACGCGCCCACGCGCAAGCGCGGCTTTGGCCGGATGCTGGTCGCCGTTCAGGGCGGCTACGGCAAATCGCTGAAGTGGGTGCTAAAGCACAGCCGCATCACCGGCTTCGTCCTGCTGGGCACGATTGCGCTAAGCATCTGGCTCTATATCTCGATTCCGAAAACCTTCTTTCCGGAGCAGGATACCGGCGTGCTGATGGGCGGCATTCAGGCCGACCAGAGCATCTCTTTCCAGGCGATGCGCGGCAAGCTGCAGGACTTTATGAAGATCATTCGGGAAGATCCGGCGGTGGATAACGTCACCGGCTTTACCGGCGGCTCGCGGGTCAACAGCGGGATGATGTTTATCACCCTCAAATCGCGCGACCAGCGCCAGGAGACGGCGCAGCAGATCATTGACCGGCTGCGCAAGAAGCTGGCGAAAGAGCCGGGAGCCAACCTGTTCCTGGTGGCGGTGCAGGATATTCGCGTCGGCGGCCGCCAGGCCAACGCCAGCTATCAGTACACCCTATTATCTGACGATCTGGCGGCGCTGCGCGAATGGGAGCCGAAAATTCGTAAAGCGCTGGCGGCGCTGCCCGAGCTGGCTGACGTCAACTCAGACCAGCAGGACAACGGCGCGGAAATGGATCTGATCTACGATCGCGATACCATGTCGCGCCTCGGTATCAGCGTGCAGGACGCCAACAGCCTGCTGAACAACGCCTTCGGCCAGCGGCAGATCTCCACCATTTATCAGCCGCTGAACCAGTATAAAGTGGTGATGGAGGTCGATCCGGTTTATACCCAGGACGTCAGCGCGCTGGATAAGATGTTCGTTATCAATAGCGAAGGCAAACCGATCCCGCTCTCCTACTTCGCCAAATGGCAGCCGGCTAACGCCCCGCTGTCGGTGAACCATCAGGGGCTTTCGGCGGCGTCCACCATCTCCTTTAACCTGCCGACCGGCAAATCCCTGTCGGAGGCCAGCGACGCCATCAACCGCGCGATGACCCAGCTCGGGGTGCCCTCCAGCGTCCGCGGCTCGTTCGCCGGCACCGCGCAGGTTTTCCAGGAAACCATGAACTCGCAGATCGTGTTGATTCTGGCGGCGATTGCGACGGTCTATATCGTGCTGGGGATCCTCTATGAAAGCTACGTGCATCCGTTAACGATCCTCTCCACCCTCCCCTCGGCAGGGGTTGGCGCGCTGCTGGCGCTGGAGCTGTTCGGCGCGCCGTTTAGCCTCATCGCGCTGATTGGTATTATGCTATTAATTGGAATAGTGAAGAAAAACGCCATCATGATGGTCGACTTTGCGCTGGAGGCGCAGCGTAGCGGCAACCTGCCGCCGGAAGAGGCCATTTTCCAGGCCTGCCTGCTGCGTTTTCGCCCGATTATGATGACCACCCTCGCGGCGCTGTTCGGCGCGCTGCCGCTAGTGCTATCCGGCGGCGACGGCTCGGAGCTGCGCCAGCCGCTGGGGATTACGATCGTCGGCGGCCTGGTGGTAAGCCAGACTGCTGACGCTGTACACCACGCCGGTGGTGTATCTGTTCTTCGATCGTCTTCGGCTGCGTTTTTCCCGAAAAATCAGGCAACCGGTAAGCGAATAACATGACCGATCTCCCGTCCAGCGTGCGCTGGCAGTTATGGATAGTGGCCTTTGGCTTCTTTATGCAGTCGCTGGATACCACTATCGTCAATACCGCCCTCCCCTCGATGGCCAAAAGCCTCGGGGAGAGCCCGCTGCATATGCATATGGTTATCGTCTCCTACGTGCTAACGGTGGCGATTATGCTGCCCGCCAGCGGCTGGCTGGCGGATCGGGTGGGGGTACGCAATATCTTTTTTACTGCCATTATCCTCTTCACCCTCGGGTCGCTGTTTTGTGCCCAGGCCAACACCCTCGACCAGCTGGTGCTGGCCCGGGTGCTGCAGGGCGTCGGCGGCGCCATGATGGTGCCGGTAGGCCGCCTGACGGTGATGAAAATCGTCCCCCGCGCGCAGTATATGGCGGCGATGACCTTCGTCACCCTCCCCGGCCAGGTCGGGCCGCTGCTGGGTCCGGCGCTCGGCGGCGTGCTGGTGGAATATGCCTCCTGGCACTGGATTTTTTTAATCAACATTCCGGTCGGCATTATCGGCGCCATCGCCACGCTCTCGCTGATGCCGAACTACACCCTGCAGACGCGCCGTTTTGATATTCCCGGCTTTATCCTGCTGGCCGCCGCCATGGCGACGCTAACCCTCGCTCTTGACGGCAAAAAAGGGCTCGGTATCTCTCCGCTGCTGCTGGCGGCGCTGGTGGCGATCGGTATCGCCTCCATTGGGCTCTACCTGTGGCATGCCCGGGGCAATGACGGCGCGCTGTTCAGCCTCGATCTGTTCCGCAACCGCACCTTCTCCCTCGGGCTCGGCGGCAGCTTCGCCGGACGTATCGGCAGCGGCATGCTGCCGTTTATGACGCCGGTATTCCTGCAAATCGGCCTCGGCTTCACGCCGTTCCACGCCGGCCTGATGATGATCCCGATGGTGCTCGGCAGCATGGGCATGAAGCGCATCGTGGTGCAGGTGGTGAACCGCTTTGGCTACCGCCGGGTGCTGATCGTCGCCACCATCGGCCTGGCGCTGATCAGCCTGCTGTTTATGGCCGTCGCGCTGGCGGGCTGGTACTGGCTGCTGCCGGTGGTGCTGTTTTTACAAGGCATGATCAACTCCAGCCGCTTCTCGTCGATGAACACCCTGACGCTGAAGGATCTGCCGGACCCGCTGGCCAGCAGCGGCAACAGTATGCTGTCGATGGTGATGCAGACTGTCGATGAGCATTGGCGTGACCATCGCCGGCATGCTGCTGGGGATGTTCGGCCAGCAGCATCTCAGCGCCGATGCGGCCACCGCGCACCAGGTCTTTCTCTACACCTACCTGAGCATGGCGGTTATTATCGCGCTGCCGGCGCTTATCTTTTCCCGCGTGCCGGATGACATCGAAGGCAATACCGTCATCGCCCGCCGCAAAAGGAGTGAATCGTGAAGTTTTGGCGTCCCGGCATTACCGGCAAACTGTTTCTCGCCATCTTCGCCACCTGCATCGTGCTGCTGATCAGCATGCACTGGGCGGTGCGTATCAGCTTTGAACGCGGCTTTATCGACTACATTAAGCGCGGCAACGAGCAGCGGCTGACGATGCTCGGCGATGCCCTCAGCGAACAGTATGCCCAGCACGGCAGCTGGAAGTTTCTGCGCAACAACGACCGCTTTATTTTCCAGCTGCTGCGCACCTTTGAGCGCGACAACGACGATCGCTCCCCCGCCGGCCGTGGCCCTGACGAGGAACGGGGGCCAGGCTCCGACCCGGACCGCGGCGCGCCGCCGGACGATGGGCCGCGCGGTCCCGGACCGGATATGCCTCCGCACGGCTGGCGGACGATGTTCTGGGTAGTCGATCAAAAAGGTCGCGTGCTGGTCGGCCCGCGGGAGCCGGTGCCCGAAGACGGCACCCGCCGCGAAATCCTCGTTAACGGCGTGGCGGTGGGAGCGGTTATCGCCTCGCCGGTGGAGCGCTTAACCCGCAATACCGATATCAATTTCGATCGCCAGCAGAGGCGCACCAGCTGGCTGATTGTGGCCCTGGCGACCATTCTGGCGGCGCTGGCCACCTTCCCGCTGGCGCGCGGCCTGCTGGCGCCGGTCAAGCGGCTGGTAGAGGGAACCCATCGCCTCGCGGCGGGGGATTTCTCCACCCGGGTCACCGCCAGCGGCGGCGACGAGCTTGGCCGTCTGGCGCAGGACTTTAACCAGCTTGCCAGCACCCTTGAGCGCAACCAGCAGATGCGTCGCGATCTGATGGCGGATATTTCCCACGAGCTGCGTACGCCGCTGGCGGTTCTGCGCGGCGAGCTGGAGGCGATCCAGGACGGAGTGCGCAAATTCACCCCGGACTCCATTCCCTCCCTGCAGGCGGAAGTCGCCACCCTGACCAAGCTGGTTGACGATCTGCGTCAGCCTGTCGATGTCGGACGAGGGCGCGCTGGCCTATCAGAAAACCTCCGTGGATATCATCACTCTGCTGGAAGTCGCGGCGGGAGCCTTCCGCGAGCGCTTCGCCAGCCGCGGGCTGGCGATCGGCGTATCGTTGCCGGAAAGCGCGATAATTTTCGGCGACGGCGATCGCCTGATGCAGCTGTTCAACAACCTGCTGGAAAACAGCCTGCGCTACACCGACGGCGGCGGCCAGCTGCTGATTAGCGCCGCGCAAAACGGTCGCATGCTGAGCATCGACTTTGCCGATAGCGCCCCCGGCGTCAGCGACGCCCAGCTGGAGCGCCTCTGCGAACGATTCTACCGCGCAGAAGGCTCGCGCAATCGCGCCAGCGGCGGCTCCGGCCTCGGGCTGGCTATCTGCGTCAATATCGTCGCCGCCCACGGCGGCACCTTACGCGCCGGCCATTCGCCTTTTGGCGGGGTTAGCATTAAAGTAGAGTTACCTCTGGAACGCGATTTACCGAGAGACGTATGACTGAATTACCTGTTGATGAAAACACCCCGCGCATTCTTATCGTGGAAGATGAACCCAAGCTCGGCCAGCTGCTGGTCGACTATCTGCTTGCCGCAGGCTATGCGCCGACGCTGATTAACCACGGCGATCGGGTACTGCCCTACGTTCGCCAGTCGCCGCCGCATCTGGTCCTGCTGGATCTGATGCTGCCGGGCATCGACGGACTGACGCTGTGCCGCGAAATTCGCCGCTTCTCCGACGTTCCGGTGGTGATGGTGACGGCCAAGATTGAAGAGATCGACCGCCTGCTGGGGCTGGAGATCGGCGCCGACGACTATATCTGCAAGCCCTACAGCCCGCGTGAAGTCGTGGCGAGGGTGAAAACCATCCTTCGCCGCTGCCGGCCGCGTCCGGAACTGCAGGCGCTGGATGCCCTCAGCCCGCTGATCGTCGATGAGGGGCGCTTTCAGGCCTCGTGGCGCGACAAGCTGCTGGATCTCACCCCCGCCGAGTTTCGCCTGCTGAAAACCCTCTCCCAGGAGCCGGGCAAGGTGTTCTCACGCGAGCAGCTGCTGAACCATCTCTACGATGATTATCGCGTGGTCACCGACCGAACCATCGATAGCCATATCAAAAACCTGCGCCGCAAGCTGGAGTCGCTGGACGCCGAGCAGTCGTTTATCCGCGCCGTCTACGGCGTCGGCTACCGCTGGGAGGCGGACGCCTGCCGGCTGGCGTAGGCCGGGACTCGCGCCATTACCCGCCTTCTGGCGGGTATTTTTTTATGCTTACGGCGTCTGAGCCATCCGCGCGGCAGGCGCGTTTGCCGTCATTGCCCCGCCGACCCGGCGGCGGGAAAGGGTTTACCTGCCTGCCCCACGGCGCTACAATGCCCGCCCTTAATGTGGGGACACTCCCCAACTCGCCCACCAGCTGCGGCGAATCTGACCTGTCATCAGAACGAGAAAATCATGTTTAAACCGGAACTCCTTTCCCCGGCGGGAACGCTGAAAAATATGCGTTACGCTTTCGCCTACGGCGCAGATGCCGTTTATGCCGGCCAGCCGCGCTACTCTCTGCGCGTGCGCAACAACGAATTCAACCACGAAAACCTGCAGCTCGGCATCAACGAGGCCCACGCGCTGGGGAAAAAGTTCTACGTGGTGGTGAACATCGCGCCGCATAACGCCAAGCTGAAGACCTTCATTCGCGATCTGCAGCCGGTAGTGGAAATGGGGCCGGACGCGCTGATTATGTCCGATCCGGGCTTAATCATGCTGGTACGGGAAAACTTCCCCGAGATGCCGATCCATCTCTCGGTCCAGGCCAACGCCGTCAACTGGGCGACGGTCAAATTCTGGCAGCAGATGGGGCTGAGCAGGGTCATTCTCTCGCGCGAGCTGTCGCTGGAAGAGATTGGCGAAATTCGCAGCCAGGTGCCGGAGATGGAGCTCGAAATTTTCGTTCACGGCGCGCTGTGCATGGCCTACTCCGGCCGCTGCCTGCTCTCCGGCTATATCAACAAACGCGACCCGAACCAGGGGACCTGCACCAACGCCTGCCGCTGGGAATATAACGTCCAGGAAGGCAAGCAGGACGACGTCGGCAATATCGTTCACAAATATGAGCCGATCCCGGTGCAGAACGTGGAGCCGACGCTGGGGATCGGCGAGCCGACCGACCGGGTATTTATGATTGAAGAAGCCAAACGCCCGGGCGAATATATGACCGCCTTCGAAGACGAGCACGGCACCTACATCATGAACTCGAAGGATCTGCGCGCCGTCGCCCACGTTGAGCGCCTGAGCAAGATGGGCGTGCACTCGCTGAAAATCGAAGGCCGCACCAAGTCCTTCTACTACTGCGCCCGCACCGCGCAGGTCTACCGCAGGGCGATCGACGACGCCGCCGCCGGCAAACCGTTCGACGAAAGCCTGCTGGAAACCCTCGAAGGGCTGGCCCACCGCGGCTATACCGAAGGCTTCCTGCGCCGCCATACCCACGATGACTATCAGAACTACGAGTACGGCTACTCGCTCTCCGAGCGCCAGCAGTTTGTCGGCGAGTTTACCGGCGAACGGAACGGCCAGCTGGCGGCGGTGGCGGTGAAGAACAAATTCACCCTCGGCGACAGCCTTGAGCTGATGACGCCGCAGGGCAACGTCAACTTCACCCTCGAACATATGGAAAATGGCAAAGGCGAAGTGATGCCGGTCGCCCCCGGCGATGGCTACACGGTCTGGCTGCCGGTACCGGAAGATATGACGCTGCAGTATGCTCTGCTGATGCGCAACTTCGCCGGCCAGAGCACCAGAAACCCGCACGGCAGCTAGTTTAGCAGGGTTATTTTTTCAGGATGCACGGATATTAGAATCGGATCACATACCGTTTCGCTCAAAGCCGGTATTATCCATTTCGCTGAAAAACATAACCCATAAATGCTAGCTGTACCAGGAACCACCTCCTTAGCCTGCGTAATCTCCCTTACGCGGGCTCATTTTTTATTATTAACCTGCCTGCCTGATTTCCTCTTTATCGCGGGGACCCATTCGCGATCGTGACCCTGAAATTAAAAATAATACCCGCCTTTCCCGCAGGGTTTACTTTCGCCGGCCCGATAGCGCACGCCGTTTCGCCCCTATTCATTAGGCAGATAATTATAATCACCCCAACCAAATGGTAATGATAACTATTTGCATTTGATCAAACGGAAGCATAAACTGCCATCCTTTATTTTTATAGCGTTTTAAGCCGGTAATTAACCAGCTACTGGTTTTTCATCTCTTACATTGTTGCATTTTCGATATCTTTTTAAAAAATAAGGAAATTTTATGGGAAAGCGCGCCTTAACCCTCGCTTTATCTACGTCGATTTTTACCGGTTCGACGCTGGCTGAGGGAAAAAATGACAATGAAGAAACGATGGTTGTTTCATCAACGGGAACCGCTGAAAACACCCTCTCCGGATCTGATTTAAACAGATTCAGAGGGATTGCCAATGCCGATATTTTCTCCTCTGAAACCTATATCCAGTCAAATAATATGCGAAACGAGGCCGGTTCAATCGATCCCGGAATCAGGGGACTGCAGGGTGAAGGCCGCGTTCCGGTATTTATTGACGGCTCTCTGCAGTCAACGCATACCTCAAGAGGCTATCAGGGAACCAGCGACAGAACCTACATCGACCCTGATTTAATCAGCAATATCGCTATCAGCAAGGGGGCCTCGCAGAATAACAATGCCTTTTCATCCGGCGCCATCGGGGGGGTAATAAATATAAAAACCCTCTCCACCGAGGATATTATCAATCCCGGCAATAGCTATGGCCTACTGCTTAAGCTAAGAACCTTTAACAATAATAAAAAGCCGGATATTCCCGATGATTACGCGGCGCAGAGCTATTATCAGCTGACGGACAAACCCCGCGGGTATGATTTCCGAAACGGCTCCGCCACGCTGGCCTTTGGTTTCAGAGATGATAACGTTGACACCGTTGTCGCCTACAGTAAAAGATCCACCGGAAACTATTTCTCAGGGAAAAATGGTTTTAAGAAATTCACAGATCCGGTGGTATTTAAAAATGAAGAGGTTGTAAACACCTACTTTGCAAGCGAGTCATTTATTTATAAGCTGGCGCTCAGCGCCAATGACAACCATCACTTCAATCTTGCGTACCGCAACCATCGTCAGCAGGCCGGTGAAACGCTGGCTGCCTACTGGTATAAAAATGCTAACGACATTGATTTCGAGCCCCTGCCTGCGGGAGTGGAATCCATGCCGCAATGGAAACCCGGCAGCGCGATTGTTAACGCCTACAGCGCCGGATACACCTATACCCCCGTTGACAATCGGCTGATTAACTTAAATCTGAACTACTGGCTGACCGATACAAACTTAAAGCAGTATAACGGCCTGTGGGCATTGGGAACCGATGCGCAACAATATCTGCACGCCTACAGCAACAATAAAAACGGGATCGCCATCGTCAATGAAAGCCAGCTAAATATGCTCACGCTGCGCTACGGGGCATCAACGCAAAAAGAGAAGCTGGCGCCAAAATCTGACGGTCTGACCCGCTTTACCGCTTACCCCACCTCGCGTCACGGTGAGAGAAGAGAAAATGCCCTCTTCGTAAACGGGATGATTGAGAGCGGCCCGCTCCAGGTCAATCTGGGAATTAATTATCATAATTCCACAGCCAACGATTTTCAGACCAATCAAAGCGTAAAATATCAGGCGAAAGCGGATCTGAGTTCCGAAATAAGCTATGCGCTGACCCCAAATACCGCCCTGTTTGTGAAAGCAGCCAGAAACTACAGAATGCCGAGCCTGTATGAAACCACGGTATCTAATGAGATTTTCAGCTATAATCCGGCGGATCCTATTGCGCCAGAAGTCTCCCTGCAAAAAGAAATTGGGATTAAGATACATCGCCCGGCTTTATTATCCGCAGAAGATGCACTTGACCTCTCCCTCTCCTGGTTTAACAATCAGACCAATAACTTTATCTCTCCCGGAATAAAGGATAAAACCGCGGGAATGCCGGCATGGCAGGATAACTTCACGTTTATGAATTATGATAAGCTCGATTTATCCGGAATTGACTTTTCGCTTAAATATAACAGCGAACTGTTCTACTCGGCCATTTCCGCAACGTTGTATAGCAAAACGGCGGTGTGCTCAAACTACTATGCGCAAAAATATAATACCAGCAACTGTAATGACATGGGCTTCGCCTGGGGATTAACGCCGACCAGAATTCCCGCCAAACAAAATATCGCGGTGAATCTGGGGAAAAAATTCCTCAATGAAACCGTCGATACGGGCATCAGATACCGATATCACTCGGCGAAAACAAACCCTGCGGGATGGCTTGAGGGGACCGCAGCCAACCCGGTTATCGAAATCCCTTCCGGCTACCAAATTGATTTGTATGGCGAGTATATTTTAAATAAAAATGCGACCTTTTTTGCCGCCGTTAATAATGTCACGGATCGCTATGATATCCAGCCCGGAGCGGTCATCAGCATGCCAGACCCCGGCAGAACGGTGATGCTGGGGGTTGATCTCCGCTTCTGACCGTTCCCTGGCAGAGACATTATCCGGAGAGTGGGCGGTTTTTGCGCCCTCTCCCCTGCCGATTAGGCGCTATGAATACCTATCTTCAGGCTGCATCCGGGTTACCCGGCTCAGACTTCGAAGAACTCAACCTTGCCGCCGGCAAGATGATACATGCTGCCAACCATTTTGATTTTCCCTTGTTCTTCCAGCTTTCTCAGCACCGAACTATTTTTGCGAATATTTTCGATTGTCAGCTCGACGTTTTTCCGCGCCACGGCATCAACAAATTCATAATTGCTGCCTTGCCGTTCACCGCTGTACTCGGTTTTGGCGATGGCCGGTTTAATTTCATCCAGCAGGCCGGTCAGGTTACCTAATTCGGCATTATCAATGGCTCCGCGGACGGCGCCGCAGCGGGTATGCCCCATCACCAGCACCAGTTTCGCGCCGGCGACGGCGCAGGCAAATTCCATGCTACCTAACATATCGCGGTTGCTGATATTGCCCGCGACCCGAGAGTTAAAGGTTTCGCCGATCCCCGCATCGAGAATAATTTCTGCCGGCGCGCGCGAGTCGATACAGCTGAGGATCACCGCCGCCGGGAACTGCCCCGCCAGGCTGCTGCGCTTTTGCTGCAGATAATCGTGCTTAAGCGGGCGGTTTTCCCGGAAGCGCAGATTCCCCTGTTTAAAATGTTCAATCACCGCATCCGGCGTCATACCGTCGCGTTCCTCTTTGCTCAGAGACGCGGCAAAAGAGATCGATGGTACCGATAAGGCCGCCAGCCCGGTAATGGACAGCGCGGAAAGCGCTAAAGTTTGTTTCAGAATGGTACGACGTGAAGGTTCAGCTTGTTGCTTGTGTTGCATAATATCTCTCTATAGACCGGGTTATCAAATTACGCAGATAATCACCTGGTAAAGAGCAACCAAACTAAAACCACACGATAAATAGCGATATTTTTTTGCCCTTTGTTTAAATAATGACGCTCGCAGGGGCGGGTTGTTAATATGAAGAAGCCTTTTTGAAAAGACAATTAACATAAAGCGCACAATTTAAAAACCGTGCGTGAATATGATGAGAAGTCATCGCGTCATGCCGGATTACCGCTCAGGCGCATTTGACCTGACGCTGACCCGCACGATGGTCGCTTTCTCTGTGATATTCAGCCAGGGGCGGCCATAGACGAGGTTAATATTTCCGGTTCCCTGCTGGACGCCTTTAAAGGTGAAGGTTCTTTCCACCGGACAGCCCGTGGCTCGCTTACCGCAGCTGGCGGGCTGGCGGTAATTCTCGGCGACCAGCATGACCTGCGCGGGTAAGGAACGTAGCATCCACTTGTAGCCGGTGCCCGGGATATCCTGCAGCGTAACGGTAAACTGTTCCCCGCCGGGAATACGCTTCTCCGTCACCGGCGCGGAGAGCGCCTGCAGGGAGAAAGCCAGGCAAAATAACGCTATGCCGGAGCTCGTTACGTAGGTGAATATGTTACGGGACATCCTCTTTTCCTTACTGTATCAATGGTCAAATTTACCCGCGCAATTCTGACACTCCCGCTCAACCTATCACAGGACAAATAGCGCGCTGGTTGAGCTACCATTGCAGAAAAAGGGGAACGCGGCTATCGCTAACCCAATATCCGCGCCGCCCGGCCGATAATTACCAAAATATCCATCCTTCGCTGCATGCGGTACACTTTCTGCATCTTGTGCAATGAGGCAACCATCATGTCAACGTTTCCGGCCAGCTTACTGATTCTGAATGGCAAAGGCGCTAATGAGCCGCAGCTGCGCGAAGCGATAAACCTGTTACGCGCAGAGGGCGTCGATATCCACGTCCGCGTCACCTGGGAAAAGGGCGACGCCGGGCGCTTCGTCGATGAGGCCGAACGGCTTAACGTCGGCACGGTGATTGCCGGCGGCGGCGACGGCACCATTAATGAGGTCGCCACCGCGCTGGTCCAGCGCGGTGGCAAGGCGGCGCTGGGGATCCTGCCGCTCGGTACCGCCAACGACTTCGCCACCAGCGTCGGCATCCCGCAGGACCTCGCCAGCGCCCTCAAGCTGGCGATCGTCGGGCGCGATATGGCGATAGACGTCGCGCGGGTCAACGATAATACCGGCTTTATTAATATGGCCACCGGCGGCTTCGGTACCCGGATCACCACTGAAACGCCGGAAAAGCTGAAAGCCGCGCTGGGCGGCGTCTCCTACCTGCTCCACGGCCTGATGCGCATGGATACCCTTAAGCCCGACCGCTGCGAAATTCGCGGGGAGAACTTCTCCTGGCAAGGGGACGCGCTGGTGATCGGCATCGGCAACGGACGTCAGGCGGGCGGCGGCCAGCAGCTGTGCCCGCAGGCGCTCATTAACGACGGGCTGCTGCATCTGCGCATCTTTACCGGTCAGGAGCTGCTGCCGGCGCTGTTCAGCACCCTAGCCAATCCCGACAACTCCCCTAACCTGGTGGACGGCGTGTCGTCATGGTTTGAAATTACCGCCGCCCACGAGATGACCTTTAACCTCGACGGCGAACCGCTGAGCGGCAAAACCTTCCGCATGGAAATTGTGCCCGGCGCCCTGCGCTGCCGGCTGCCGCCCGACTGCCCGCTGCTGAAATGATACGGCAGAGACAGGAAGTGAGCGCAGAACAAAGAGATTAAAAGACCGTTTACATCTCCAGGGCTTCTGCGCTCACCGATAAGACCGTTACCCGAGCGACAAAGCGGGCTCAACGTGCGTCCGCAGCAGCTCCGGTAACGAGTGATGGTGGGCCACGGCGGCGGTGAATCGCGGATGCCGGCAATCGTCGGCAATCACTATCGTTGGGATCCCCGCCGCCTGCGCGGCGCAAAAGCCATTAAAACTGTCCTCGATCACCAGACACTCCCCGGCCGACAGCCCCAGCTTACCCAGGGTGGACAGATAAACCGCCGGATGGGGCTTGCCCCACGCTTCGTCATCGGCGCTGGAGATCACCTCGAACCAGGGGCGCAGGGCGAGTTTATCGAGCACGGCGGCAATAACCTGATGGGAAGATGAGGTCGCCAGCGCCATCTTGTAGCCGCAGCGCCGGAAATGGGCCAGGACTTCATTGACGCCGTCCATCGCCTGCCCGTTGGCGGCAATCAGCCCGGTGATACGCTGCAGAATACGCTGCTCCAGCTGCTGCGGAGCAATCGCCAGTCGGCAATGCCGGCACCACACGCGGGCAATATCGTCCAGACGTTTACCTTTGGTCAGCGTTTCGCACTCCTCTTCGCTGACCGTGGCGCCCAGGCTCGCCAGGGCCTCCATCTGCGCCTGGCGCCACAGGCCTTCTGAATCAATAATCACGCCGTCCATGTCAAAAATTACCGCTTTAATACTCATCATCCACCTCAGGCGGGCCGCGATGTTGCTCTCGCGGCCCGTAGACTCTCATCAGGAAAATTCAACGCTTTTACCGCTACCGGCCGGCTGTTGGCTAAAACCCGGCTGCTCGACGCGGATAAACGCGCAGAGGAAGAACGCCAGCACGTACAGCCCGGTGTAGGCGATGACCACCCCGATGGTGCTGTAGTACGGCAGCAGGAGTACCGCGATCGCCGGAGCGAGGAAGTTGGACAGCCCTGCCGACAGGTTATAGACCGAAATGGCCGCCCCTTTATGCTTCGGCTCAAGGGCCGGGAACACGGCGGCCATCGGCACGAAGGCGGCGACGAAGATCCCCAGCGCGATCGCCGGGATCAGCGCCATGGCGAAGTTATGCCCGAAGTGCTGCGGAATGTAGTAAAAGGCGAGGCTCGACAGCGCCATGCCCACGCAGCCAAACCAGCGCACCACTTTGATCCAGCCCAGCTTCTCGCCGAGGATCCCCCACAGCACGTTGGAGAAAATGGTGGTGAAGAAGAACACCGCCCACACCTGCAGCCACTCCGAGGTGGTGAAGCCCAGCTCATCAACAAACATCAGCGGCATAATGACCGCAAAGCCAAACAGCGACAGGGTATTGATAATACGCACCACGCTGGAGAGCAGAATATTGCGATTGCTGTAGAGCAGCGTCACCGCCCGGCCCAGCTCGGCAAACTTCTCGCGGGTGGTCAGGTTTTGCATATGCCGCGGAGTCTCAATGTTGCGCAGCGCGACCATCGCGATAACGCCGCCGGTGACGCAGAACGCCAGCGCCAGCCACAGGGTGCCGAGCTCGCCGATATGCGGAATGGTAAAGCTCGGGATGTAGCTGCCGAACACGCCGATACCGATTGAATAAACCGCCCAGAACCAGCCCAGCGCCGAGCTGGCGCTGTCGCTCTTGACGTTGTGAATAATCGCCACGATAAACGAGTAGAGGAACAGCGGATAGGCAAAGCCGCGGATGCCGTAGAACAGCAGGATCAGCGGATAGTTAGCGTGTCCGAGGCCAAAAACCAGGAACAGAACGTGGAACACGCACCACAGCACGAAGCCAATCATCATCGTTTTGAGCGGGGTGATGATCTCCGCCACCACGCCGGAAATCCACGCCGAGAGCGCGGCGGCCAGGCCGTACAGCGTAAAGGCGAAAGAGGCCTGCGCCGGGGTGAAGCCCAGCTCTTTGATATAGTGCGAGAGAAAAGCCAGCTCGAAACCGTCGCCGGTCATAAACACGGCGATAGCAATGTATCCCCATATCAGATTCAGGGGCAGACCGAGCCACTGTTTATTGGTTGCGGACATTATGACCTCGTTTGCAGGGTACAGGAGTCAGCTCCGGTGACGCCACCGGAGCGGTTGTTCTATCCGTCATCGTTCAGGCTACAGGCGCGTTGGCTTCCTGCAGCCCGAACTCATCAGGATATGTTATTTATAATTAGCGCCGACGGTAATTCAGGTCGTTGATATATAAAGACTTAAACTGCGCATAGCGCTGCATCAGAGCCTGATGGCGGGCCGGCGTTGCGCGCCAGGTTTGCCAGACTTCCGGCTTTGCGCACACCGCAGCCAGCGGCTTCCCTGCCGCCAGGCAGGCCAGCCGCGCCGCCCCCAGCGCGCCGCCGGTTTCCCCCCCTTTGTGGGTGACCACCGGCATCGCGAGAATATCCGCCAGCAGCTGGGCCCAGAACGGGCTTCGGGCGCCGCCGCCGACCAGCGAGCACTGTTCAATTCGCGTGCCGCTCTCCTTCAGCACCTGCAGCCCGTCGTTGATGCCAAAGCTCACGCCTTCCAGCACCGCGTAGCCCAGCCTGCGCGCGCAGGCTGGAGTGCGTCATCCCCCAAAACATCCCCCGGGCATCGGGATCGTTATGCGGCGTGCGTTCGCCGGAAAGATACGGCAGGAAGAACGGAGCGTTGGTTTTCTCCTCCTCGCTGAGCTGGGCAATCTCCTCCAGCAGCGCGACCTCGGTGGTGCTGGTAAGACGGCAGAACCACTGCAGGCAGCTGGCGGCGCTGAGCATCACGCTCATCTGATGCCACAGGTTCGGCAGCACGTGGCAGAAGGCGTGAACCGCCGACTGCGGCGCCGGACGATAGGCGTCGGTCACCACGAACAGCACGCCGGAGGTCCCGAGAGAAATAAAGGCATCGCCCGGTGAAACCGCCCCAACGCCAATGGCGCTGACCGCGTTATCGCCCCCGCCGCCGGCCACCACCACCGACGCGTTCAGCCCCCAGCGTTCCGCCACCTGCGGATCGAGGGTCGCGGACACTTCGCAGCCTTCAACCAGCGTCGGCATATGGCTGCGCGACAGACCGCACTTGTCCAGCAGCGCATCGGACCAGTCGCGCTTCGCCACGTCCAGCCACAGCGTCCCGGCGGCGTCCGACATATCGGAGATTTTCCTGCCGGTCATCCGGTAGCGCAGATAGTCCTTCGGCAGCATCACCGTCGCCGTGCGCTGGAAGTTGGCCGGCTCATGGCGACGCACCCACAGCAGCTTCGGCGCGGTAAAGCCCGGCATCGCCAGGTTTCCCGCTACCTGATGCAGCTCGGGAGCCATCTCCTCCAACTCGCGACACTCGTCGGCGCAGCGGGTGTCATTCCACAGAATGGCCGGGCGGATCACCTCCCCGCTGCTGTCCAGCAGCACCGCGCCGTGCATCTGCCCCGACAGGCCAATCGCCTTGATGGCCGACCAGTGATGGCCGCACTTTTCCCGCAGGGTGGTCATCAGATACTCCGTGGCTTCCCACCACGCCTGCGGAGATTGCTCTGACCAGTGGGGATGGGGCCGCTGAATGCTCAGCGGCGCGCTATGGCTGGCGACGACGTCATTGTTCTCATCAATGACCAGCGCCTTCACTTCCGACGTGCCAAGATCGATCCCTAAGTACATAGCCACCTCTTACTTAATCAGCGTATAAACTGCGGCAATCTTCTCGCGCAGCAGCGCCAGGAAGTCTTCGTTTTCCGCCAGCGCGCCAAACAGCGCCCGGTCTTTGGCGTAGACGGCGATCGGGTCGCTGGCTTCGAACATCTCGTGCACCGCCTGCGCGTCGAGGATCCCGTCCTGGTATTGATACGGCAGCGTTCCCTCATGCCACTGCTCCATAAAGACGAAGAACAGCGCCGGGAGCATCGCCGTCGCTTCCGGGCGCGCGCCGCGCTGGTAGCACTCCTGCAGGGTCGGGGCGATCATCGCCGGGATTTTAGAGAAGCCGTCCGCCGCCACCCGCTGGTTGGTGTCCTGGATATAGGGGTTGGTAAAGCGCTTGAGCACCACGTCGCGATAGGTCGCGAGGTCGATACCGTTATCGCCGAGGCACGGGATCACGTCTTCGGTGACGTAGCGGTCGGCGATGGCGTAGATGAACTCGGTCAGCGTGCTTTCATGGATATAGCGCTGGCCGATGAGGGTGCCCGCCCAGGCGATGCAGCTGTGCGAGGCGTTGAGAACGCGAATTTTCGCCTCTTCGTAAGGGATAACCGACTCCACCATCTCCACGCCAACGGCTTCCAGGTTCGGCCGTTCGGCGCGGAAATGATCTTCCACCACCCACTGAATAAAGGTTTCGCCCATGACCGGCGCCTTATCGTCAATGCCGGTTTGCGCTTTGATGCGCGCCGGCAGATCCGCCGCCGGGCGCGGCGTGATGCGGTCAACCATGGTGTTTGGGCAGTTGGCGTTCGCCGCCAGCCACTCGACCAGCGCCTGCCTGCCGGTAAGCTGGAGGAACTCCACCAGCCCGTCGTGGAAGCGCTCGCCGTTGTGGCGGACGTTATCGCAGTTCAGCAGGGTCAGCGGCCCGGTGTTATCCGCCATGCGCTTTTCCAGAATACGCGCGATGGTGCCGTAAATGGTCTGGCAGTCGCCCTGCAGATCGGCAACCAAATCGGGGTTGCTGGTCTCCAGACGGTGGCTGGTATTCAGGTAGTAGCCGCCTTCGGTGACGGTGAAGGCAATGACCTTAGTCTGCGGGTTGGCCCCTTCATCAATCAGCGGCTGCAGCCCCTTCTGCCACGGCAGCAGCTTCTGAATAGAGGTGATTTCTTCATACTCGCGTTCGCCTTCCGGGCTGACGGTCTCCAGCACGTAGCGCCCGCCCTGGGCGGTCAGCGCCTGTACCACCTGCTCGGCGTCAGCGCGAATATTGCCCGCCGCGATATGCCAACGCTTGTCGCCGCCGGAGATCAGGCGATGCAGATACCACGCCTGATGCGCACGGTGAAAAGAACCCAAACCGATGTGAAGCCATGTGTATTGCTGATTCATATTCCGATCTCCTTAAGTGATGTGGCTCACTGTAGATGATCATTTGTCCTAAATAAGAGCCATAGATCACAAAAGAGCAATTACCCAAATAAATTACAAATGACCAGTAGAGAGCAAAAGCTTGCCTGTTTTCTGAGCCGCGGCCAAAATGCTGCTAACAGTCAAAATTATCGGGCCCGCGAAAAGACGTGCTTATCGCCGCGGCCGCCAACTTAAGGCAGGGAATCGTGAGTAAAGAAGATGACATCAGGCTGGACCAGAAGGTCCGCGCCGCGTGGATGTACTACATTGCCGGCCAGAATCAGAGCGAGATCGCCAGCCAGCTCGGCACCTCAAGGCCGGTGGTCCAGCGGCTGATTGCCGCGGCGAAAGAGGAAGGCATCGTCTCAATTGGGCTACACCATCCGGTAGCCAACTGCCTCGACTACGCCCAGCTGCTGCAGGAAAAATATCGGCTTATCGACTGCAATATCGTCCCGGCCTACAGCGAGGAGAGCACCCTCGACAGCGTGTCGTTCGGCTGTTATCAGCTGATGGCCCGCTATCTGCAGGACGATAAGGTCAAAATTATCGGCATTGGCTCCGGGCTGACGCTGAAAAAAACCATGCAGCGCATCGATTTCGACAGTCTGAACACGCGCTGCGTGGCGCTGATAAGCGCGATGGATGCCGACGGACAGTGCAACTACTACGACGACGTTCCCCTGCTGCTGGCGCGGAAAATTCAGGCCAAATATTACCAGTGGCCGGCGCCGCGCTACGCGCAAACGGTGGACGAGCACCGGATGTGGTGCACCAGCCGGCTGTTCCAGAACGTGTCGGGCGTGGCGCAGCAGGCGGACGTGATTTTCGTCGGCATCGGCCCGCTGGGCACCCACAGCCCGATATTCAAGGACGGATTTATCGATCGGGCGCAGCTGGACGAGCTGACGGCGCAGGGCGGGATCGGCGAGATCCTCGGCCGCTTTATCGATGCCGAAGGCGGCGTGGTGGAGAGCAATATCAACCAGATGATCACCAGCTACGATATCCGCCATAACCGCTGCCCGCGCATCGCGGTGGCCTGCGGCGAATATAAGCGTCCGGCGATTCTCGCCGCGCTGAAAGGCGGCTGGATCAACGGCCTGGTGACCGATGAGCACACCGCCCGCTGGCTGCTGACGCGCTAACGTCCGCGCCGGTTCAGATAGGTTCGCGGCTGCCGATCAGCAGCGGCGGGATTTCGACCAGCTGTTTCGCGGCGTCGCCGGAATCGATAATGCCGAATACCGCCTCCAGCATCGCCGGCACGTTCTGCTGAACCATGTCGATATCGTGCCCCAGCAGGTAGACGAAAGGATCCCAGTCAAAGCAGCCCATCGGCGGCTGCCCGGTGCCGGTCAGGCCGCGCTGGGCCAGCCAGCGAACGACCCCTTCAAGCGAGATGGTCGAGTTGACGAAGAAGCCCTGCAGATGCTCATCCGGCACGCCGAAGCGGGCCTGCATGCTGGCCTCAACTTTGCCTTTCGAGTAGCCGGGGGCGAGAATATTTTCCGCCGGCACGCTCAGGCCGCGCGCCCGATGCGCGTCGTGAAAGCCGCGCAGACGCTCAAGGGTGTTGTGGTCGCTGCTGCGCCCGCCGACGAAGGTCAGCGGCGCCAGGCTGCCGTGTCGCCGCAGGCTGTTGTCGAGGATTTTATCGGTCAGCGCCCGCGCCCCGGCGTAGTTGTCGGAAATCACCGAAGGCGCAATGGTGCCCGGCAGGTCGAGGTTGACGGTGGGCACGCCGGCCTGCTGGCACAGCTCGGTAATTTTGTCCGGGTTGGTCGCCCCGGTCGCCACCACCCAGTCCACCTGCCAGGAGAGCATCGCCTTCACCGCCTCAATCTCCAGCTCCGGGCGCCGGCGGGTACAGGTAATAATCGGCAGCAGGCCGCGCTCGCGGGCCATCTCTTCAAAGCTTTCCGCCACCGAGCCGAAGTAGCGGTTATCATATTTAGGGACGATCATGCCGATCACGTGGGATTTTTTACTGCGCAGCATGCTGGCCTGGCGGTTGATGGCATAGCCCTGCTCTTCGGCAATCCGGGTAACCTTCTCCGCCAGCTTCGCGCTGATGCGGCGCTTTTTCCAGTTACCGTTGAGGATCGCGCTCACCGCGCTGGCCGAAACGCCGGATAATTCCGCCAGATCGTAGATAGTGATTTTTTTCATTTTCCCAACTTGCGTCACAAATTCATTTCGCTGTTAATTTACCCACTTGCTCAATCGATGGAGCTGGCGCACATTAGCTTCATCGATTGAGCAACCACTATGCTCCCCGGCGCGCAGGTCGCACGCCGCTCAGTATCCAGCGTATATAAATAAATGATGCTGATATTCAAAATCTTAGCAAGATTTAGTGCCCGACTCCAACGCTGGTCCCGGCTTATTACGGGCCAGATCGATTTACCAAAATAGACTCGGTGAAGGATTATAAAATGAACCACTCTGTATCCTCTATGAATACTTCTCTCAATGGTAAAGTCGCCGCGGTGACCGGCGCGGCTTCCGGTATCGGCCTCGAATGCGCCAAAACCCTGCTCGCGGCGGGCGCGAAGGTGGTGCTGATCGACCGCGAAGGCGAAAAGCTAAACAAGATTGTGGCCGAACTGGGCGAAAACGCCTTTGCCCTGCAGGTGGATCTGATGCAGGGCGAACAGGTCGATAATATTCTGGCCGGCATTCTTAAGCTGGCGGGCGGGCTGGATATCTTCCACGCCAACGCCGGCGCCTATATCGGCGGGCCGGTGGCCGAAGGCGATCCGGACGTCTGGGATCGCGTGCTCCACCTTAACACCAACGCCGCCTTCCGCTGCGTGCGCAGCGTACTGCCGCACCTGATCGCGCAAAAGTCCGGCGATATCATCTTTACCAGCTCCATCGCCGGGGTGGTGCCGGTTATCTGGGAACCTATCTACACCGCCTCAAAATTTGCGGTTCAGGCGTTCGTACACACCACCCGCCGCCAGGTGTCGCAGCACGGCGTGCGCGTCGGCGCGGTCCTGCCTGGCCCGGTGGTAACCGCCTTGCTTGACGACTGGCCAAAAGAGAAAATGGAAGAAGCGCTGGCCAACGGCAGCCTGATGCAGCCGATTGAGGTGGCTGAATCCGTGCTGTTTATGGTGACCCGCTCGAAAAACGTCACCGTGCGCGACCTCGTTATCCTGCCTAACAGCGTGGATCTCTAACTCTTTAATCAGGCTGGCTAAAGGATGGCTCTATGAACAGCGATACACCAACCATTATTGGCGTCGATGTCGGCTCGGGCAGCGTGCGGGCGGGCGTTTTCAACCTCAGTGGTGAACTGCTCGCCCACGCGACGCGGGAGATTACCCTCTTTCGCAGCCCGGGAAGCATAGTTGAACAATCCAGCAGCGAGATTTGGCAGGCGGTGTGCGATAGTATTAAAACCGCGCTCGCCCGCTCCGGCGCCGCGCCGGACTCGGTTGCGGGCATTGGCTTCGACGCCACCTGTTCGCTGGTGGTGGTCGGTGCAAACGACGCGCCGCTGGCGGTGGGTCCTTCAGAGGACCCTAACCGCGACATCATCGTCTGGATGGATCACCGCGCCACCGGGCAGGCGGAAAAAATTAACGCCACCGGTCACCCGGTGCTGCAGTACGTCGGCGGCATAATCTCGCCGGAGATGGAAACGCCAAAAATACTGTGGCTTAAGGAGAATAGACCGCAGATTTATCAGCAGGCGCGACACTTTTTTGACCTCGCCGACTACCTGACCTGGCGCGCCACCGGCGACGAGGCCCGCTCGGTCTGTACCGTCACCTGTAAATGGACCTATCTGGCCCACGAGCAGCGCTGGGATGCCGACTACTTCCGCCAGATTGGGCTTACCGAGTCTGACGGACGAGGGGTTTGCGCGCATCGGCCAGCGCATTGTCGATCCGGGAACGCCCTGCGGCAGCGGCCTTACCGCCGTCGCCGCGCAGCAGATGGGCCTGCCGGTCGGCACGCCGGTGGCGGTTGGCATGATTGACGCCCACGCCGGCGGCATCGGCACCGTCGGAGTGCTCGACGGCGCGCTCAGCAATATGGCCTACGTCTTCGGCACCTCCTCCTGCACCATGACCACCTCGCCAGAGGCCATCTTTGTGCCCGGCGTCTGGGGTCCCTACTACTCGGCAATGGTGCCGGGTTTCTGGCTGAATGAAGGCGGTCAGAGCGCGGCAGGCGCCGCTATCGACCGGCTGCTGAGCTTCCATCCGGCGTCGCATGAAGCCCGCCAGCTGGCGCAGGAGGCCGGGCTGCCGCTGCCGGTCTATCTCGCGGACCGGGTGCTGGCCCGCCTGGAGAGCCCCTCCGAAGCGGTACACCTCGCCGCCGGCCTGCACGTAGTGCCTGAATTCTTAGGCAACCGCGCGCCGCTGGCGGACCCTGGCGCCAGGGCGATCGTTGCCGGGCTGGGCATGGAAGAGGATGTCGATCATCTGCTGGCGCTGTACGTGGCCGGACTGTGCGGCATTGGCTACGGCCTGCGGCAGATTCTTGATGCCCAGCAGGCCTGCGGCGTGCGCAGCGAGAATATCGTGATTAGCGGCGGCGCGGGGCAGCATCCGCTGGTTCGCCAGTCTGCTGGCCGATACCTGCGGCATTCCGGTGATGAGCACCGAGTGCAGCGAGCCGGTGCTGCTGGGTTCGGCGATTTTGGGCGCCGTCGCTGGCGGGGTTTGCGCGTCGTTGCCGGAGGCGATGAAGCGGTTTACCCGGGTGGATAAGATCTATCATAGCGCGACGCAGCATCAGGCGGTTCACCAGCGGCGCTATGAGGCTTATCTGGCGCTGCAGCAGGCGGCCAGGTTGGTAAGGGAGTAGCAGCGAGCGTACAGTGGGCTTAAGGAAGAGCCTACCTGGTGCCCTAAAGTTTGGTGCCAGCCACGGCGGAGGATATTTTCTTGCTCCGCAGGATGTTGCGCTCCCCGGCGATTTCCCTGCCCTATGTTCCCCGTAGCGCAGGGAGCGCACAGGGGGCGGCCCATCGCCGCCGCCCCCTGTCCCCCCGGGCTCCGGCCAGCCAAAATCGCCGCTGCGCGGTCCCTTCGACCGATGCCGTCAGGCTGTCGGGTCGGGCCGAGGTAACGTCCCTGTAAATCACGGCCCTCAGCCCGCATCCATGCGGGCTGCCCCGGCCTGCCGGCAGCGTCTCAGCGATTTTGAGGCCGACAACACCAGCAGTTTCAGCCGGCTTCAGAACATTCGATAAACGACGTTCAGGGACAAAAAGGCGTCGAATCCGACCGAAACCACGACCCTCAGCCCGCATCCATGCGGGCTGCCCCGGCCTGCCGGCAGCGTCTCAGCGATTTTGCGGCCGACAACACCAGCAGTTTCAGCCGACATCTTCGCGGCAATGAACGTCCGATAAAAAACGTTCAGAGACACAAAAGACACGCCTAAGCGATGGTTACCTTGCCGTCGAGATAGACGTCCTGCACGGCGTTGATCAGCTTCACGCCGTCGGCCATCGATTTTTTGAAGGCTTTACGGCCAAGGATCAGCCCCATGCCGCCGGCGCGCTTGTTGATTACCGCCGTACGTACGGCATCCGTCAGGTCGGTCTCGCCTCCCGCCGCGCCGCCGGAGTTAATCAACCCCGCCCGCCCCATATAGCAGTTCGCCAGCTGGTAGCGAACCAGATCGATCGGGTTCTCGCTGGTCAGCTTGCTGTAGACGCGGTCGTCGGTATAGCCGAAGTTAACCGCCTTATAGCCGCCGTTATTCTCCGCCATTTTCTGCTTCACGATATCCGCGCCAATGGTCGCCGCCAGGTGGTTCGCCTGCCCGGTCAGGTCGGCGGAGACGTGGTAATCGACGCCATCTTTCTTGAAGGCCGGGTTGCGCAGATAGGCCCACAGCACGGTGACCAGCCCCAGCTCGTGCGCGCGCTCGAACGCCGCGGAGATCTCTTCGATCTGGCGCCGCGACTCTTCGGAACCGAAATAGATAGTCGCCCCCACCGCCACCGCGCCCATATTAAAGGCCTGCTCAACGCTGGCGTACAGGGTCTGGTCGAAGGTGTTCGGATAGCTCAGGGTTTCGTTGTGGTTCAGCTTGACGAGGAACGGAATGCGGTGCGCGTAGCGGCGCGATACCGAGGCCAGCACGCCGTAGGTCGACGCCACGCAGTTACAGCCGGCCTCAATCGCCAGCTCGACGATATTTTTCGGATCGAAGTACAGCGGGTTGGCGGCAAAAGAGGCGCCGGCCGAGTGTTCCACGCCCTGGTCAACCGGTAGAATCGACAGATATCCGGTGCCGGCCAGGCGCCCCGTGTTGTACAGGGTTTGCATATTACGCAGCACCGCCGGCGGACGATTGTTATCAACCATCACCCGGTCGACGTAATCCGCTCCCGGTAAATAGAGCCTGATCGGCTGGAATAGTCATACAACGGTGCTGTAACAGGCTGTCGGCATCTTTGCCAAGCAATTGCGTAATATCAGTCATAGCAATAACTCCCGTAAGGCCGGCCGCGGCCGGCGTCAATGTTCCTGACCCAACTTTTTTGGGCAGGTTAAGCCTGGTACCGACTTAGCATATTTTCCAGCCGGGATCGCATTTTTTCAGTAACTTCTGCTGGCACGATTCAGATACGAAAAAGTGTTAACTTGTTCAAACAATCAGCTCAGTGGTATTTAAAAGGTATTATCAAATGGTACTCTAAATGCGTACCTTACCTGTCATGAAGGATCTCCAAATGAAAACTACAGCAAAGCTGTCGTTCATGATGTTCGTTGAGTGGTTTATCTGGGGAGCGTGGTTTGTTCCTCTGTGGCTGTGGCTGAGCAAAAGCGGCTTCAGCGCCGGCGAAATTGGCTGGTCCTATGCCTGTACCGCCATTGCTGCCATTCTCTCTCCGGTGCTGGTCGGCTCGCTGACGGATCGCTTCTTCTCCGCGCAAAAAGTGCTGGCGATTCTGATGTTTGCCGGGGCGATACTGATGTACTTCGCCGCGCAGCAGACCACCTTCAGCGGCTTCTTCCCGCTGCTGCTGGCCTACTCCCTTACCTACATGCCGACCATCGCCCTAACCAACAGTATCGCCTTTTCCAACGTCGCCGACGTCGAACGCGATTTCCCGCGCATTAGGGTGATGGGGACCATCGGCTGGATCGGCTCCGGGCTGGTGTGTGGTTTCTTACCGGGAATGCTCGGCCTCGGCGATATCTCGCCCACCAACGTGCCGCTGCTGATCGCCGCGGGCAGCTCGCTGGTGCTGGGGATTTTTGCGCTGTGCCTGCCGGATACGCCGCCGAAGAGTACCGGCAAGCTGAGCCTGAAGGTGATGCTGGGGCTGGACGCGCTGATCATGCTGCGCGACCGCAACTTCCTCGTCTTTTTCTTCTGTTCGTTCCTCTTCGCCATGCCGCTGGCCTTCTATTACATCTTTGCCAACGGCTATCTCAGCGAATCGGGGATGAAAAACGCCACCGGCTGGATGACTCTCGGCCAGTTCTCTGAAATCTTCTTTATGCTGGCGCTGCCGTTCTTCACTAAGCACTTTGGTATTAAAAAGGTTCTATTACTTGGTCTTATTACCGCCGCCATCCGCTACGGCTTTTTCGTCTACGGCGCGGCAGATAACTATTTCACCTATACGCTGATGTTCCTCGGCATTCTGCTGCACGGCGTCAGCTACGACTTCTATTACGTCACCGCCTACATCTACGTCGACAAAAAGGCGCCGGTGGCGATGCGCAACGCCGCGCAGGGGCTCATCACCCTCTGCTGTCAGGGGTTCGGCAGCCTGCTGGGCTACCGCCTCGGCGGGGTGATGATGGAGAAAATGTTTGCCTACTCATCGCCGGTAAACGGCCATACCTTTAACTGGGCAGGGATGTGGACGTTCGGCGCCATCATGATTGCCGTTATCGCCGTGCTGTTCATGGTGTTCTTCCGCGAGTCGGACAAAGACATCACCACCATTGAGATCGACGCGCAGGATGCTGCGCTTACACAAGAGGAAGTCAAATGAAAGCAGAACGTATTCTCGGTGCCCTTTACGGGCAGGCGTTAGGGGATGCGCTGGGCATGCCGTCGGAGCTGTGGCCAAGATCGCGGGTGAAGGCCCACTTTGGCTGGATCGACCGTTTCCTGCCCGGACCGGCGGAAAACAATGCCGCCTGTTACTTTGCCGAGGCCGAGTTCACCGACGACACCTCGATGGCCCTGTGCCTCGCCGATGCCATCATCGAATGCGACGGCCGGATTGTTCCCGATACCATCGGCCGCCACATCCTCCGCTGGGCGGAGGAGTTTGACGCCTTTAATAAAAATGTTCTCGGGCCGACGTCAAAAATCGCCCTCAAGGCCATTCGCAGCGGCACGCCGGTAAGCGAGCTGGAGAATAACGGGGTAACCAACGGCGCGGCGATGCGCGCCTCTCCGCTGGGATGCCTGCTGCCGACCGGCGACCTCGACGCCTTTATTGCCGAGGTTGCCGCCGCCTCCAGCCCAACGCATAAATCTGATTTGGCCATCGCCGGTGCGACGGTCATCGCCTGGGCCATCTCGCGCGCCGTCGACGGCGCAGGCTGGTCCGCCATCGCCGATGCGCTTCCGACCATCGCCCATCATGCCCAGCAGCAGCGCGTCACGACCTTTAGCGCCTCGCTGGCTCTGCGCATTGAGCTGGCATTACGCACCGTCCGCAGCGCGGGCGGAGTCGAGTCCGCCTGTGAGCAGCTTTATCAGTTGGTGGGGGCCGGAACCAGTACCATCGAATCCGTGCCCTGCGCCGTGGCGATGGTTGAGCTTGCCGGCACCGACCCTAACCGCTGCGCGGTGCTTTGCGCCAACCTCGGCGGCGATACCGACACCATCGGCGCGATGGCCACCGCCATTTGCGGGGCGATAAACGGCATTTCGGCCATCGATGGCCAGCTCAAAGCGCGTCTGGACGAGGTCAATAAGCTGGACTTCACGCGCTACGCCGACGCCCTCGGCCGCTACCGCCGGCAGCGGGAGGCGCAATGAATAGCCGCCAGCTGAGCGATAAGCTCGCGACCCTCAGCGCCGTCAGGCCGGTGACGGTTATCGGGGCCGCGGTGATCGACGTAATCGCCGACGCTTACGCCCTGCCGTGGCGCGGCTGCGATATCGAACTGCAGCAGCAGAGCGTCAACGTCGGCGGCTGCGCCCTGAATATTGCGGTGGCGCTCAAAAGGCTGGGCATCGCGGCGCAAAACGCGCTGCCGATCGGCGAAGGGGTGTGGGCGGAAATTATCCGCAATCGCCTGGCGCAGGAGGGGATAACCAGCGTGATAACCCACGCCAGCGGCGACAACGGCTGGTGCCTGGCGCTGGTGGAGCCGGACGGAGAGCGCACGTTTATGTCCTTCAGCGGCGTCGAAAACCAGTGGCGCGACGACTGGCTCATACCGCTCAATGCCGGGCCCAACGGCCTGGCGTATCTTTCCGGCTACCAGACTGGCTTCCGCCAGCGGCGAACGGCTGGTGACGTGGCTGGAGCAGCAGAGTGACGTCACGCCGTTTATCGACTTTGGTCCGCGCATTGCCGATATCCCCGAAGCGCTAATGGCGCGTCTGATGGCGCTGAAGCCGCTGGTTTCCGTTAACCGCCAGGAGGCGCTGATTGCCGCCGAGGCCAACGGCTTCTCCGCTGAGGTGAGCGAGTTCGGCGCCGGGTGGCTGAACAAGTACGGCGCCCCGCTGATCGTCCGCCTGGATAAAGACGGCGCGTGGTTTTTCAGCCCGCAGGCGAGCGGCCAGGCCCGAGCCTTCCCGGCGACGGTGGTCGATACCATCGGCGCCGGAGACAGCCACGCCGGAGGCACCCTCGCCGGCTTAGCCGCCGGCTGGAGCCTGGAAGAAGCGGTGACCCTGGGGAATGCCGTGGCGGCGTGGGTGGTGAGCCATCGGGGCGGCGATTGCGCCCCGGATCGCGAAACCCTACTCCTCGCACACAAAGACGTATAGATCGCTGCGGCAGTAGCTAATGCTGTATTCGATAGGGTGCTGGTGCTGATCGAGGGCAACCTGCTTAATCACCAGCACCGGAATCGCGCTATCCATCTGAATATGCGACTGAAACTCGGCGTCCGGCATCCGGGCGCTAACCCGGGAGCGGGTGCGCTGGGGAAGGATCTGCCGGCTGCGGAAGTAGTCGTACAGCGAGACGCTGATCGCATCGACGTCGTGGATAAGATGCGCGGGAACCCACGACTCCTCAAGCGATACCGCCGCTTCATCCACGTAGCGGATGCGCTTAAGCATAAATACGTCGCTGCCCGCGGCAATCGCCAGCTGCTGCGCGACCTCCTCCGGGCATTTGACGATCCGCTTGTTGACCCACAGGGTGTCGGGCTTTTTGCCCCGCAGCACAACCTGCTGGGTAAAGCCGCGCGCCTCTTTCAGCGAATACTCGAAAATATTGTTGACCCGGGTGCCGTAGCCCTGGGCGCGGGTGACCACGCCCTCATCTTCCAGCGTCCGCAGCGCCTTGCGCACGGTGATACGCGATACGCCGGTGAGCTGGCTCAGATCGCGCTCGCCGGGCAGGATATTGCCGTTCTCCAGCCAGCCGCTGCGCACGGCATCTTTGATGGTGTCGGCAAACCTGATATACAGCGGCGCGTTATCCGTCGCGGCCATGCGTTCAACGAGCTGGTTAATCAACCGGGTATGCGCCTGTTCCATTTGTCTTTTCCTGACTGAAATCTGGCGTCAGTATATCAGGCTTACCACCAGGCGTGGAAATGGTGCACCGGGCCAATCCCCTGCCCCACTTCCAGCGAATCCGCCTGCGCCAGCGCCGCGGAGAGCCAGCCTTTAGCCTCGGCGACCGTTTGTCCCCAGTCGGCGTAGCGCGGACGCAGCGCGGCCAGCGCGGCGGAGAGCGTACAGCCGGTGCCGTGGGTATTTTTGGTCCTGATTCGCGGAGCGGTGAAGCGCTGCTCGCCTTTGGCGCTAAAGAGCCAGTCCGGACTTTCGGCATCGTCCAGATGACCGCCCTTCAGCAGCACCGCACCGCAGCCCAGCGCCAGCAGCGCCCGGCCCTGCTCAAGCATCTCTTTTTCATTCTGCGCGTGGGGCGCATCCAGCAGCGCCGCGGCCTCCGGCAGGTTGGGCGTTATCAGCGAAACCTGCGGCAGCAGCCGGGTACGCAGCGTCGCGATCGCATCGGGAGAGAGCAGCGGGTCGCCGCTTTTCGCCAGCATCACCGTATCCAGCACCACGTTGGCGATCCGGTAGCGCGCCAGCCGCTCGGCCACGGCTTCGACAATATCCGTTTCCGCCAGCATGCCAATTTTGGTGGTATCGATGCGCACGTCGCTAAACACCGAGTCCAGCTGGGCGGCAACAAAATCAGGCTCGATGCGGTACACCGACTGTACGCCGCGGGTATTCTGCGCCACCAGCGCGGTGATCACCGAGCAGCCGTAGGCGCCGAGGGCGGAGAAGGTTTTCAGATCGGCCTGAATCCCCGCGCCGCCGCTGGGGTCGGTGCCGGCAATCGTTAAGGCGTTAATTCGCTTCATTGCTGCTCCTCCTCGTACAGCGCATCGAGGAACGCCGGGGTAAAGCTACCCGGGCCGCCCTGACGGGCCGCCAGCCCGCCCGCCAGCTTCATCAGGCCGCAGGCCGCCGCAACGTTTTCCAGCCGGTCGCCGGGCAGCGCCGTACTGGCGGCAACGACCGCAGAGAGGGCGCAGCCGGTGCCAACAACGCGGGTCATCAGGCGATCCCCGCCGCTGACGGCGCGCGTGCGCTGGCCGTCGGTGACGTAATCCACCTCGCCGGTCACCGCCACCACCGTGTTCAGCTGACGCGCCAGCGCCTGAGCGGCCGGCAGCGCCGCCGCCGCGGTATCGGTGGTATCGACCCCGCGCCCGCCGCCGCTCATTCCCGCGAGGGCCATAATCTCCGAGGCATTGCCGCGAATGGCCGCCGGCTGCAGGGTTAACAGGTCGCGACAGAATTCGCTGCGCAGGGTGAGCGCGCCGACCGCAACCGGGTCCAGCGCCCACGGCTTGCCGGCCTGCTGCGCGCTACGGACAGCCGCCCGCATGGCGTCGGCGCGGTCGACGGTTAAGGTGCCGACGTTAATCAGCAGCGCATCGGCAACGGCGGCAAACTGGCTGGCCTCCTGCGGGTCAATCACCATCGCGGGGGAAGCGCCAATCGCCAGCAGGACGTTGGCGGTGAACGTCTGCACCACGTCGTTGGTCATGCAGTGAATTAGGGGGGAGTGGCGGCGAAAAAGGTGTCGCAGATGCGCAATATGCGCGGGGTTCAGTGGCTCAGCTTGCATCGTTTGCTCCAGCCAGGCGATGAAGAAGCAACGACCTTGTGGTCTCTGACTTCCCTACGCTGGCATTATCCAGATCAGGTGGTACGGGTTTTTCTCAGCCTTCACAAAGAAGGGCACCCCGAGTCATTTACTCTAAAATCAAAAGATTGCGATTAATGCTCTTCATTAATCCCTGCTCAGGATAGTAATGCCAGCGGGAAGTCTTGTAAACGGTAAAAGCGCCCCCGGCGGGCGAGTGACAGCGGGTGTGAGCCGGCTAAATCTCCCCTTCTTAGACGAAAAGGCTCACCGCTGGACTGACCCCGCCCGCCAGACGTTTCTGTCTCATCGCGATGCAGCGGTTTTAGCTAAACCGGGATAACCAGACTCAATCCCGCTTCGGTACCCGCTTTAGGGCGATACTCACAGCCAATCCAGCCGGCGTACTGTAAGGTACGAAGTTCATTAAACAGGAAAGGCCAGTTGAGTTCCCCCTCGCCAGGCTCATTGCGGGAAGGCGACTCCGCCACCTGAACATGCTTAATCCACGGCATAAATTCACGCATCTTCGTCGTAACGTCCCCCTCACCGCGCTGGCAGTGATAGATATCAAATAGCAGCCCGACATTGGACACCCCCGCCTGCTGTATCACGTCCAGCGCCTGGGACTGCCGTTGCAGAAAAAAACCGGCAATATCATGCGGATTGATAGACTCCAGCACAATGTCGAGATGACGCCGCAACGCCTGTTCCGCCGCCCAGCGCAGGTTTTCAACAAACGTGTCGCGGGCTCGCTCCTGCGCCACTCCAGCCTGGCGGATCCCCGCCTGCAGATGGATCATGGCGCATTCGAGCCCTGCCGCATAATCCAGCGCCCGGTCAAAATCATTGCGAAATGCAGCGATGCTATCCGGATGGCAAGCCTGCCCGGAGGCTTTTACCGTGCCGGGCTCGCCGGCCGGCGTATTAAAGAGGATCTGTTTAAGGCCATGCTCATCCAGCAACGCTTTCAGTCGCGCGGCCGGAAATTCGTAAGGCGAGGCATATTCGACCGCCGTAAACCCGGATTTTGCCGCGGCATGAAAACGTTCTGTAAACGGTAACTCGGTGAACAGCCATTTCAAATTTGCGCTAAAGCGTAAATTGCTACTCATCCCGCCCTCCTCAGCCACGCAGCGTATTAATAGCCCTGGCAAAAAAATCCGCGCTGCCAAAGTTTCCGGATTTCAACGCCAGCGCGATCGGGCGTTCACCGGGCGCGACCAGCACCGGGACGCCGGTATCGATTTCGCGACCAATCATTAACGAGTCCAGATTCAGGGCGCTAACCACCGCTCCGGATGTCTCGCCGCCGCCGACAACCAGGCGGCGAATACCGCAGCTGACCAGTTCGCGAGCCGTTTCGCCAAACAGCGTTTCGAGCGTTGCCGAGACCTCTTCTCGCCCGTATGCCGCCTGAGCCCGGGCAACCTCCGCCTTATCACCGGAAGTGAAAACGAGCGGCGATTTACCCCGGTTATCCATCACAAATCTCACCAGGTCGTGCGAGCTTACGCTTCCGGCCATCGCGTCATCTACGGCCACCATCATGACCGGATGTCGTTTTGCATGTTCGGCGATTTGTCCGAGCGTGGTCGTCGAGCAGCTGCCCACCAGAATGGCCTCCGGCCCGTCGATATGCGGCACGCTTGCGGTACTCCCTTTCGCTTCGCCCTTGACAATAAAATGATGCGCCAGGCCAATGGCGATACCGGAACCACCGGTCAGCAGACGCTGCCCGGCGCAGGCCTTACCAATCGTAATAAGATCCTCGTCGCTCAAGGCATCAATAACGACCAGCTTTTCATGACGCGAAGCGCACAGATTCAGCGCTTCACGCAGCGCCACGCTTCCGCTGGACACCGTCTGCCACGCGATATGACCTATTGCGCAGGTCGTCTGCGCTTGCAGCACCCGCCGGATATCGGCATCGGTCATCGGCGTCAGAGGATGGTGCTCCATACCTGACTCGTTGAGTAAACGATCGCGGACAAACAGGTGCCCCTGGTACATCGTCCGGCCCATCGACGGGAACGACGGGCAGACCGGAACGGCACCCGCCTCAAGCAGCTCGGCCAGCGCCTGCGCCACCGGGCCGATATTACCTTCGGCAGTAGAGTCAAACGTCGAGCAGTATTTAAAAACAATCTGCTGACAGCCCTGGGCCAGTAGCCAGCGGCAGGCGGCCAGCGATGCCTTCACGGCCTCATGGGCAGAAATCGAGCGGCTTTTCAACGCGATAACCCCCGCTTCCACCTCTTCTGCCGCCGCTGTGTCTGGCGTTCCCAGATAGAGCGTAGTACGCAACCCGCCTTCGCCGGCGATACCTTTCGCCAGCGTCACGCCAATATCGCTGGCGCCGGTAAAATCATCCGCAATAACGCCAATCAGCATGTCGCTCTCTCCCTTGCCGTCACCAGAGTTCTCATCCGTTCGACGGCGGCATCCGGCGCGCTAAAGACCGGGATAGAAACAGACGCCTTGACGGCGCTGGCGGCGCGAGAGGTAGAAAAATGCGCCAGCATAATCACATCGCAATCGCTCAGCTCATGGGCGCGCGCCGCCACCAGCCGATTATGCGCTTGCGTATCGCCCTGGCGCAGCAGCGCGATTGCATCATCGACAAGCACCGTCTTCAGAGTCGCGCCACTTCCGTTAGCGGCCGAAAACTCAGCAAATTCATCGCTCATCGTCGCCACCGCCGGCGCAAAAGTCGCCAGCATGCCGATGCGGTTGCCCTGGGCGATCGCCGCCCGGAACATCGCTTCATTAGGTTTAAGCACTGGAATATCAAGTTCGGCGGAGAGCTGGTCGATCGCCGGGCCGAAAGCAGAACAGGTCACCAGAATACCGGCAGGCCGCATATCGTAGCCATAACGGCCCAGGCGGACAAAACGTTCAATCATCGCCGGAGAAAGATCGCCTTCGCGAGCGCGATCTACTGACAAGCCATCATCAAGAAGATTAACCAGCTCAGCCTCAGGCCATAAGGTTTTAAAACTCTGATGAACGGGCTGCATCGCAACTGACGTTGCATGCAGTAAGACAATTATTTCTGACATAAGCATCACCCTGGTGTTTTACCCTTCACAGGTCGCCGCATTTTTTAGCGGTACTGCAGACCATTTTGCAGATACGTTTCCCGGCATCGGCTGCTAAGGAGATAGTCGATAAACTCCCCGGCTATTCGCCGATTTTCGCAGCCGTTTACTATGGCGACGCTAAACGGAGTGAGCTGCTGCACCTCATCAGGGAAGGGGCCGACAATATCCACCCCCTCAACCACCATCAGTTCACTCATCTGCTGAATAGCCAGATCCGCATTACCGTTCACTAATTGCTCTGCGGTGAAGCCCTGGGCAATTGTCGTGGCTTTCGCTTCCACGTCATGAAAGATGCCGTTGTCCTTCAGGACTTCCTGCAGATAGATTCCGCTCGCCCCGCCCAGCGAATAAGCAACGGAGCGTGCAGCGGTTAACGCGTTAAGAAACGCCCGTTTGGTCGAAATATCCGGTTTCGCATGCCCGCGCAATACCGCCACGCCAAAGCAGGCGGTGACCAGCGGAAAGCAGACTCTCCTGACACAGCAGACCGGCGTCCACCATCCGCGCAATCGCGCTGTCAGTGGCAATCACCAGATCCGCCTGGCGCCCTTCACTCATTTTGGCCTCGATAACCGTCGTCGGGCTCCACTCAAACTGAAATCGCCCGGCATTGGCATATTCCGCCATCACGCCGTTATCAAAAGGCGCCCGCACGGCAAGCGTGCTGAACACCGTTAATTTTTCTGTACCATTCTGCTTCACTGTATCTCCCTCCCTCTTATGTCGCGGTAACAGAACCTCACCAACGACAATCGAACGTTTCAAACAGCTCCTGGAGCGATGCGGCGTTCAATGCTTGCGGTTTTGGATTCGTCATCAGCCAGAGTTTGGCGGTTTCTTCCAGTTCTTCAAGGATTTCAGCGGCTTTGGTGACCGAAGGCCCCCACACCACCGGACCCAGACGCTCCAGCATAATCCCCTTGACCGTTGTCGCCAGATCCGCCGCCAGCGCCGCAACATCCGGCGCCCCGGGCCTGCGATAGCCGATCAGCGGAATACGCCCTACTTTCATCACCTGGTATGGCGTTATTGGCGGCAGTATGGCATCCGGCTGCCAGACCGCCCCCAGCGTCATCGCCACCAGGTGCGTCGAATGGGTATGAACGATCCCCGTGACCGCCGGATTACTTTCATAAATCGCGCGGTGCAGAATCAGCGTTTTGGACGGTTTTGCCCCGCTTATCCATTCACCATTAAGGTTCACTTTGGCGATCGCATCAGGCGTTAACGATCCTAGGCAAATATCGGTTGGCGTGATTAGCCAACCGTCCTCTAGTTTGGCGCTAATATTTCCTGAACTACCTACTGTAAACCCCCGACGATGCAGGCTAAGTCCCGTCTGACATATTTCTGCGCGAACCGCATTCTCATCATTCATTATTTCGAGATCCTGTTTATCAATTAACATCAGGCTGAGCGGGGCGCGAGGAAGAGTTCATATTTTTCTTATCTAAATCTAATGGCTCTATTTTCCCAACGATGAAAATATAAGAAAGCGCGCCAATCACACAAATAATACCGGTGGCAATCAGCGGAACTTCATAGGAGCCATGGGTCATAACCAACATTAATCCGGTAAACGACGAGCTAATAATCCCTGCCAGGTTTCCGGCAAAGTTTTGAATACCGCCAATCGTCGCCACATATTCGGTCCCCGGGGCCACATCCGCCGGCAATGACCACACCACCGCCGCAGCAAACGCGATACTGGCGTAAGAAATCGAGAGCAGTGTAATGATCAACGGAATACTATGCGTATATGTTGCAAAGCCGATGACCGAGGAAAGTAATAATCCCAGGACCAAACAGAACTTGCGCGCAAACGTCAGGCTAAACCCTTTCCGATATAGCCAGTCGGAAATAAAACCACCGAGCATACTTGCCGGAATGCCGACCAGCGGCGGGATCATCCCCAGGGTCCCGAGCTGCTTGAGTGAGAATCCCTGGCTGGCCATCAAATAGGACGGGAACCACGTCAGGAAGAAGCTGAGCGCGATATTCAGGCAGAAAAACGATAGCATCATTCCCCACATGGTGCGGTAGCGAAACAGGAATAACCACTCTTTCTTGGCGCTGCTTTTGCTTTTCGCCGGACCGCGATCCTCAATCAAATTCTGGCGCTCTTGCGCGTCGAGGAAGGTCAACTTTTCGGGAGTACGGTAGATAACGTACCAGGCCACGGCCCAGATAATGCCAAGTAACCCCGTTACGATAAATGAAGTTTCCCAATCCCAGTTGCTGATAATCCAGGCAACAAGGGGTAATGCCAGCGCCGAGCCGGCGCGTGGACCGGCATTGAAAATGCCGCTGGCGGTAGCACGGTCTTTTTTGGGAAACCACGAATAGACAACTTTCGCGCATCCCGGATGACCGCCCGCTTCACCAATCCCCAGCAGCATACGCAAACCCACCATTGACACCAAGCCGCGGCCGCATGCGGTTAGTATGGTAAACACTGACCACCACGCCACAGCAATAGTCAGGCCCAGACGCTCGCCAAAGCGATCTAACATCCTGCCTACGGGGATCTGCATCAACGCATAGGTCCAAAAAAATGCCCCCATAATTAATCCCATGCTGACATCATCAAGCCCTAAATCTTCCTTAATATGGGGAGCGGCAACGGAAAGATTTACGCGGTCGATATAGTTAATGGCCATGGCCAAAAAGCACATAAAAATCATTAACCATCTTATTTTAGGGTACTTACGCATTTTATATTTCCTGTAATTGAATGGTTATAAGCATGACAAACCCTGAAGCCTGAATTAACGACTCAGGCTATTTTCAGCGAAACAAACAATCAAATATTGACAATATTGAGTTCAACCCCCAGAGCCCTGATGAGGTTTCTGTCTTTTTCCGGCAGATATGAATCAGTAACGATCATATCCATCGCACTCAGCGAACAGATCGCATAGAATCCATACTTGCCATATTTACTGCTATCCGACACCAGGATATTTTTCGTCGAAGATTCAATAACCGCCTGTTTTACAATTGCCTTTTCTTCATATGGCGTTGAGACTCCGCGTTCAAGATGCCAGGAACTTGAACTGATAAACGCCATATCAATGTTCAATGTCTTAATGAAATTTGCCGTACTGATGCCCACCGACGACATATTACGCTTATCGACCTGCCCTCCCGCATGAAACAAATTAATTTGCGATTTATTCATTAAATAGTGGCTAATAGAAAAATCATTAGTAACGATCGTAATATTAAATCTTTCACCCAGATATTTGGCAATTTCATATGTCGTGGTCCCGGCGTCCAGGTAAACCACGATGCCATCGGTAACCAGCTCTGAACACATTTTGCCGATTAACCTTTTCGCCTGATGATGAATCATCGCCTTATCGCTGTAACGCATCTCGTGACGTAGCACATCGTTAAGTTTTATACCGCCGGATATAATGACCACCTTACCTTCATTTTCCAGCAACTGAATATCGCGGCGGATCGTCATATGCGATACATCCAGCAACTCTGCCAGGCTCTTAAACGACGCGGTGCTGTTTTCGTAGACATATTTGTAGATAAAATCCTGCCTTTCATTCGGGGTCATACCGCCACCTGACTCATCGAAATGTCTGAACACCATGCTAGCCGGTTTTATTCATGGGAACTATTATGTTAATAAGCAATTCACATTTGAATGATACATATCACATATTTACGCATAACGATGCTCACTCAACTCATTGATTAAAAATAAAATAATAGAAATAGCACCTTCACATAATCATGTAAAAAAGCGCATGGATGTTAATTGACCTTTTGAGGCCTCTGATCCTCTGGCTCAGAAACATTGCGACATTTTCCTCACTAGCTTCCCGATATCCCTTCGCTTGACTGTTTTACCGCTGCTTTGCTGCAGGCAACGGCGCCGGGGAATATGTCGGTGATGAATAAGGGAATATGAGCATGACGGATCGCCGGGGCTCCGGCCGACCATCCGCAATGCCCGGCCGGATAAATGCCTCAAATGCCGGGAGGCGATTTAAGGCGTCGGCGCGCCGGGAGAAGACTCATTGCGCAGCACATCGAGCAGCAGCGCAAAACACGCCTCGATCAGCGGCGGTAGCGGCTGCGGCCCGCGCATTAGCGCCACGGTACGGCTCAGCGCGGGCTGCTGCAGCTGGGCTATCTTCAGCAGCGGATCGCATAAATGGGTGGTATAGAGCTCGGGCAGAATAGCTATCGCCAGCCGCGAGCGCACCAGACCATACAGCGTTTCGATATAGTCCACCTGATAGCGGGTATTCAGCGTCAGGCGATGGCTCTCCGCCAGCGCCCCCACCAGCCGCTGGATATTGCCTTTCGAGAACACCGCGATATCGCGACCGGCCAGCAGCTTCCACGGCAGATGCGGCTGGCTGGCGAACGGATCGTCGCCGTGCAGCACCGCCACAAACGGGTCCTCACGCAGCGGATAAACCTGCAGCTCCGCGGGCAACGAGTCTGTCGATGGCGCCGACGGCGAAATCAATCTGCCCGCTCAGCAGTTCGCGCACCAGCGCGTCGTTGGCCCGATCGTGAAACTCGACCCGCAGGCGCGGAAAGGTCCCGGCCAGGGTCTGCGGCAGCAGGGGAAACAGCAGCGAGCTGACCGACGGCATCAGCCCAATGCGCACCGTACCGTCGCCGCCGGCTTCGACAATCTGCCGCATATCATCAAACGCCAGCTGGGCCACGCTCAGCACGCGCTGCGCGTGGGGCAGGATCGCCGCGCCCAGTTCGGTCAGCGTGACCGAAGAGGCGGTGCGGTTCACCAGCTTGCCGCCGAGCACCGCCTCAACCTGCCGCAGCGCGCTGCTCAGCGCCGGTTGGCTGATCGCCAGCCGGTTGGCGGTATCGGTAAAATGACGCAGCTGCGCCAGGGTAACAAAATACTGTAGCTGCTTGAGAGAAAGCGCGGGCAGCCGCTGCCACGGTTCGGTCATGTTATCCATCGCTGAGAGTGAGCAGGCAGAATAACCCGAGCTTATCGGGCGATAAATTTATTCATCTGGGCAAACGTTTGCTGTGCCCCTAGGCTGTGTCCCGTAATCACCTGAGCTATAGTAACTGTCTGTTTCCACAACATATTAAACTATGGCTCGCTACGACATTCCCGATGAAGCATGGACTATCATCCAACCCTTTCTGCCAGCAGCGTCTGCCTCTCCACAGGCCGGGCGTCCGTGGGCGGAGCATCGTATGATCATCAACGGCATGTTCTGGGTGCTGTGTTCAGGTGCACCATGGCGTGATTTACCTGAACGGTACGGCCCATGGAAGACCGTTTATAACCGCTTTAACCGATGGTCAAAATCGGGTGTGATTAACATTATTTTCAACAAGTTACTTTCAGCTCTGGATGCACATGGCCTCGTGGACTGGTCGGCCACTGCACTGGATGGCAGCAATATCCGGGCGCTGAAATGTGCTGCCGGTGCGCAAAAAAACAACCCGATATCACCGGAGATAATGGGCTGGGTCGCTCTCGCGGTGGTTTTGGCACCAAAATTCATCTGGCGACAGACGGAAGTGGTCTGCCGTTAAACATCGTACTGAGTCCCGGTCAGGCTCACGAAAGCCAGTTTGCACAACGTCTTCTGGACGGTATCGGTGTTCAGCGCCAGAACGGAAGTATCAAGCGCCGTGGTCATGCAGTACTGGCTGATAAAGCCTACTCCGGACATGCGTTACGTAACGAACTGAAAAGAAGAGGGATAAAAGTTGTCATCCCGCGTAAATCCAATGAAAAAATGGCCACAGATGGTCGTTCACCACTCGATCGTGAAGCCTACCGCAATCGCAATGTTGTTGAGAGGTGCTTTGGTCGCCTGAAAGAATACCGCCGCATTGCCACACGTTACGACAAAACGGCGAGGAATTATCTGGCGATGGTGAAACTGGGTTGCATCCGATTGTTTTACAAGAGGTTATGTAATTAAGGGACACAGCCTAGAGTAGCGCCATTATCCTTGTGCCGGAGTTGTTATGTCCAGCAGTGCTGAAAACCGCCGCCGCGCCGTACAGGCCGCCCGGGGCGAATTGCCCTTCGACCTCCTGCTCACCGGGGGAGAGATCGTTGATATGGTCACCGGGGAAATCCGCGCCGCCGACGTCGGCATCGTCGGCGAGATGATTGCCAGCGTCCACCCGCGCGGCAGCCGCAGCGATGCCGCGAAATCCCACGACCTGCGGGGCGCATACCTCTCTCCGAGGCTGATGGATACCCACGTCCACCTCGAAAGCTCCCATCTGCCTCCCGAGTGCTACGCGGAAATCGTCCTCGCCCAGGGCACCACGGCGGTATTTTGGGATCCGCACGAGCTGGCCAACGTGCTCGGCGTGGAGGGGGTGCGCTACGCCGTTGCCGCCAGCCGCAACCTGCCGCTGGAGGTGATGGTCGCCGCCCCCTCCAGCGTGCCGTCCACGCCGGGGCTGGAGATGTCCGGCGCCGATTTTGCCGGCGAAGAGATGACCACCATGCTGGCGTGGCCGGAAGTGCGCGGCGTGGCGGAAGTGATGGATATGCACGGCGTGCTGCACGCCAGCGAGCGGATGCAGGAGATAGTCCAGGCGGGTCTCAACAGCGGCAAGCTGATTGAAGGCCACGCCCGCGGGCTGAACGGCGCGGATCTGCAGGCCTATCTGGCTGCCGGCGTCACCTCCGATCATGAGCTTACCTCGGCGGAGGATGCGCTGGAAAAACTGCGCGCCGGCCTGACCCTGCAAATTCGCGGCTCGCCCCCCTATCTGCTGGAGGATATCGTCAAGGCGCTGAAAATCCTGCCGCATCTCTCCTCGCAAATTACCGTCTGCACCGACGATGTGCCGCCGGATATGCTGCTGGAAAAAGGCGGCATTATCGCCCTGCTCAACCTGCTGATCGGCCACGGCCTGCCGGCCAGCGACGCCCTGCGCTTCGCCACGCTGAACGCGGCGATTCGTCTGCAGCGCCATGATTTAGGCCTGATTGCCGCCGGTCGTCGCGCGGACCTGGTGGTGTTCCCGACGCTGGATAAGCTGCAGGCGCGGGAGGTCTACGTTGCCGGGAAGCTGATTGCCCGGAACGGACAGCTGCGCCAGCCGATTCCTGCGGCCACCGGCGTCACGCCACCGCGCGATACCCTGCAGCTTGCGCCGCTGAGCGCCGACGACTTTATCCTCAAGGTGGGTGGTATTCGCCACGGCGTCGCCCGTCTGCGGCATATTCGCGGCGCGCGCTTTACGCAGTGGGGGGAAGTTGAGGTACAGATCTGCGATGGTCGCGTCCAGCTGCCCGACGGCTTCAGCCTGATTTGGGTCAAGCACCGCCACGGGCGCCATCAGGCGATGCCGCAGATTGCCCTGCTTGAGGGCTGGGGCGAGCTGCGCGGGGCGATTGCCACCAGCTACTCCCACGACTCGCACAACCTCGTGGTGCTCGGACGGGACGCCGAAGAGATGGCGCGGGCCGCCAACCGGCTGATCGCCTCCGGCGGCGGCATGGCGCTGGCGCAACGGGGAGAGATTCTGGCCCACGTCGCCATGCCGATTGCCGGGATGCTTTCCGACCTGCCGGCGGCGGAGCTGGCGCGCCAGTTCCGCGAGCTGCGCGATCTGAGCGCCGAGATTGCCGACTGGGAGCCGCCGTACCGGGTGTTTAAGGCTATCGAGGGAACCTGCCTCTCCTGTAACGCCGGACCGCATTTGACCGATTTGGGTTTGACCGACGGCACCACCCGCCGGATCGTCGACCCGCTGATAGCCTGCCGGGAAACCCCGGAGCATACCGACAACAATAATCATCACGGAGCCTGATAATGGCTGACAACACACTTCCTGCATCAACCCGGGGCAGCTGGCTGGAACGGCGATTTTCCCTCTACTCGCGCGGCAGTACGCTGCGCGCCGAGTGCCTGGCGGGGGTCACCGGCTTTCTCGCCGCCGCCTATCTGCTGGTTGTTATTCCCGGCCTGCTGGCGGTCGGCGGAATGGATAAAGGCGCGGTCACCACCGGAACGATTCTGGTCTTCGTCGCCGGCACGCTGCTGATGGCGTTCTATGCTAACCTGCCGTTTATCGTCGGCCCCGGCATCGGCGGGTCGGTGCTGGTGGGCGTCACCCTGGCCGGTAGCGAAGGTATCGGCTGGCAAATCGGCCTCGGCATCGCCTGCTGGTCCGGCATTCTGTTCTTTCTGTTGACCAAATTCGGCCTGCGCGAGGTGGTGACCCGCTCGGTGCCGCAGTCGATCAAGCTGGGGCTCACCGCCTCCATCGGACTGTTCGTGGCGGTTCTCGGCTTTCGCAACGCCGGCCTGGTGCTGGCGAATGCCAAAACCAACGCCCTGATGCTCGGCGATTTCCTGGCCCCCGGCGCGCTGGTGGCGCTGTGCGGCCTGTTTCTCGCCATTGCGCTGCAGGCGCGACGCGTCCCGGGCGCGATTCTGTGGGCGATCCTCGTGGCCACTCTGGTGGGGATCCCGTTCGGCGTCACCCGCCTGCCGGGCAGCTTTATCACCATGCCGCACTCGCTGACGCCGGTGCTCGGTCACGTCGATATGCTCGGCGCGCTGAATATCGCCTTTCTGCCGTTCCTGTTTATCTTTTTCGCCTCCGAGTTCTTCTCCACCATGGGAACAACTCTGGCGGTAGGCGGCGAGGCGGGCCTGCTGGATGAGGAGGGCAATATGGCGCACATCAACCGGCCGTTTATGGTCGACTCTATTGCCGCCGCCATCGGGCCGTGGGTCGGTATTCCGGCGGCCACCGCGCTGATTGAGTCCTCCGCGGCGGCCGAAGCGGGCGGCAAAACCGGGCTGACGGCGCTGGCGGCGGCGGTGATGTTCCTGCTGATGCTGCTGTTTACCCCGATTGCGCTGATGATCCCCAAAGAGGCCACCGCGCCAGCGCTAATCCTGATTGGTCTGAACATGTTCAGCGGCCTGCGCAAGGTCGATTTAGCCAACTTTACCGACGGGCTGCCGGTGCTGATGATGGTGATGATCACCCTGATTGCCAACAGCTTTGGTACCGGCATCGCCGGCGGGCTGCTGTTCTATATCGTGATTAAGGCCGTGGCCGGCAGGTGGCGCGAGATCCCGCCAGGACTGTGGATCCTCGCGATTCCGCTGGTCTACTACTTCGCGACCCTGGTCAGGCACTAAGGCGCCGGGCGCTGGTTGTGCAGCGCCTCGCAGCGGGCCTTCACCTCTTCATACAGCAAACGCACCGCGGCGGAGAGGCTGCTTGCGGTGCGGGCAAATCATATTCAGCGGCACCCGGTCGCCCTGATACTGCGGCAGCAGAACCTGCAGCCGCCCGGCGCGAATATCGTCGCTGACGTCGAGCCAGGATTTGTAGGCAAACCCCTCCCCGGCAATCGCCAGACGGCGAATCACTTCCGCATCGTCGCTGACGATAACGCCGGAAACCTGCAGGTGCTGAACCTCCCCCGCCAGGCTTAACGACCAGCGATCGAACTGCCTGCCGCGCAGCACGTACAGCAGAGCGTTACGCTGCGCCAGATCCTCCAGGGTCTGCGGTTCGCCGTGTTCGGCGATCCACGCCGGGGAGGCCACCAGCACCCGGCGGTTTTCCGGGGCGACGGGCAGCGAGATAAACGAGGCGTCGTCGTTATCACCGTAGCGAAACGCCACGTCGACCGGATCTTTAAACACGTCGGTGCGATGATCGGAGAACAGGATGCGCAGCCTGAGCTCCGGGTAGCGCTGGCGAAAGGCGCGAAATACCGTCAGCAGCAGATTGCGCCCGAGGTCGGAGGGCACCGCAATTTGCAGGGTGCCGCGGATTTGGTCATCCGGCAGCTGGATTTTTTGCAGCCCGGCGTGCAGGGTGTCGAGCATCTGCGTCGCATAGGGCAGCCAGGTCTCCCCTTCGGGCGTCAGGCGCAGGCTGCGGGTTGAGCGGGCAAAAAGGCGGATATTCAGCGTGGTCTCCAGACGCTTAATCGCCGCGCTCACCTGCGCCGGCTGCTGCCCGACCTCTCGCGCCGCGTCGCTGAAGCTGCCGAGCGCCGCCGCGCGGACAAATAACGTCAGATCTTCCAGCCTGAACATATTAACTCCCACCTCCCAATCGCCGGACTTTTCCTAAAACTGGCGCGGTTCGCTGAATCGCGTAACCGGCACCATCGTTTGCTTACATTTTTAATCAACCAGTACTTGCCATCGCCCTCATGCTTCGGAATGATACGAGGCTGCGATTTTGAGTCCAGGATAATAATGAGGAATTTATGCGTAAAACAAAAATGCTGCTTCTGGGCGTACTGCTGGCCAGCACCGGCGCCGTTTGGTCGGTTTCCGCCGCCGATCTGCAGAAATATGAGCTGGACGGCGTCACCTCCGACTTCCAGCAGTTTCGCGTAGGCGATACCGTACCGGCGCTGTATATGACCCCCGAGTACACCATTAAGCAGTGGCAGCAGCGCCACCTGCCTGCGCCGGACGCCAACACCCACTGGACCTATATGGGCGGCAGCTACGTGCTGGTCACCGAGCCTGAAGGTAAAATTGTCAAAATTTACGACGGCGAGATTTTCTACCAGCACTGATTGCGCGGCTCGCGCAGCGGCCGCTAGCCGCCACGAAAAACGCCCGGTCCTTCTGCTGCTCCCGCATGGCGCAGCGAAGTCCCGGGCGTTGTTTTATCCGCGGCGGTTACACCGCGCGGAAGGCGATCTCGCTGGGGATAACCTCCCCTTGCCAGTAAAGCTGGGCCGCCACGCGCCCTGCCAGCTGGCGATAGATACCGGTAAACTCGCTTTCCGGACGGGCGATCACCGTCGGGGTCCCGTTATCGAGATCCTCGCGCAGGTGAATGTGCAGCGGCAGCTGGCCAAGCAGACTGGGTATGGTATTGTTCCGCCAGCTTCTCCGCGCCGCCGGTGCCAAAGATCGGCTCATGGTGACCACAGTTGCTGCAAATATGCATGCTCATGTTCTCCACGATCCCCAGCACCGGCACCTCCACTTTTTCGAACATCACGATGCCCTTTTTGGCATCGATCAGCGCGATGTCCTGCGGCGTGGTGACCACAACCGCGCCGGTCACCGGGATGTTCTGCGCCAGCGTCAGCTGAATGTCGCCGGTGCCCGGCGGCATATCCAGCACCAGGTAGTCGAGATCCGGCCACAGCGTCTCCTGCAGCATCTGCATCAGCGCCTTGCTGGCCATCGGGCCGCGCCACACCATGGCGTTGTCGTCAGTCACCAGATAGCCGATCGAGTTGGTGGCGAGGCCGAATTTGATAATCGGCGCCATATGGGTGCCGTCCGGCGAGGTGGGACGCTGATCTTCCGCGCCCAGCATGGTAGGAATCGACGGGCCGTAAATATCGGCGTCGAGAATGCCGACCTTAGCCCCTTCCGCCGCCAGCGCCAGCGCGAGGTTAACCGCCGTAGACGATTTCCCGACCCCGCCTTTGCCGGAGCTTACGGCAATAATATTCTTCACGCCGTTGACGCCCGGCTGGTTTTTCACCCGCTTCAGGGTGGCGATGCTGTGCGTCAGCTTCCAGTCGATAGCCTGGGCGCCGGTAATGCGCAGCAGCTCGGCGCTGCACTGCTCCTTCAGGATTTCAAAAGCGCTGTACCAAACGAACGGCATCTGAATCTCGATATGCACGGTGTCGTCCAGCCAGGCGACGTGGTGCAGCGCCTTCAGCGCGGTGAGATTGCGCTTCAAAGTGGGGTGCTGAAAATTAGCCAGCGTTCCGGCGACCATCGCGCGTAGACGTTCGGGGGATTTGGCCTGGGATTGCGAATTCATCCCGACTCCTTTGTTGTTATGAGATGCTTTCAGTAATGATTGAGTTTATCACAGCTGGGGATTATCCATATATGGATAGCCATTTATGGCGCACCCAGTGCCCTTTTGGTAATATCAAAAGCCCTTTTTACAACAGAAGATGTAATGCTCACTATGACTCAAGTCGCGAAGAAAATTCTGGTAACGTGCGCGCTGCCGTACGCCAACGGCTCAATCCACCTCGGCCACATGCTGGAGCACATCCAGGCTGATGTCTGGGTCCGTTACCAGCGAATGCGCGCCCACGAGGTCAACTTCATCTGCGCCGACGACGCCCACGGCACGCCGATCATGCTGAAGGCTCAGCAGCTTGGCGTCTCTCCGGAGCAGATGATTGGCGAGATGAGTCAGGAGCACCAGGCCGATTTTGCCGGTTTCGACATCAGCTACGATAACTACCACTCCACCCACAGCGAAGAAAACCGCGAGCTGTCGGAGCTTATCTACACGCGCCTGAAAGAGAACGGTTTTATCAAAAACCGCACCATCTCTCAGCTCTACGATCCGGAAAAAGGGATGTTCCTCCCCGACCGTTTCGTGAAGGGAACCTGCCCGAAATGTAAATCACCGGATCAGTACGGCGATAACTGCGAAGTGTGCGGCGCGACCTACAGCCCGACCGAGCTGATCGAGCCGAAATCGGTGGTTTCCGGCGCGACGCCGGTGATGCGTGAATCCGAGCACTTCTTCTTCGACCTGCCGTCGTTTAGCGAAATGCTGCAGGCATGGACCCGCAGCGGCGCGCTGCAGGAGCAGGTGGCGAATAAGATGCAGGAGTGGTTCGAGTCCGGTCTGCAGCAGTGGGACATCTCCCGCGATGCGCCGTACTTCGGCTTCGAAATTCCCAACGCGCCGGGCAAATACTTCTACGTCTGGCTGGACGCGCCGATCGGCTACATGGGTTCATTCAAAAACCTGTGCGACAAACGCGGCGATAGCGAAAGCTTTGACGCCTACTGGAAGAAAGACTCCGCCGCCGAGCTGTATCACTTTATCGGCAAGGATATCGTCTACTTCCACAGCCTGTTCTGGCCGGCGATGCTGGAAGGCAGCGGCTTCCGCAAGCCGACCAACCTGTTCGTTCACGGCTACGTGACGGTCAACGGCGCGAAGATGTCTAAATCGCGCGGCACCTTCATTAAAGCCAGCACCTGGCTGAACCACTTTGATGCCGACAGCCTGCGCTACTACTACGCCGCCAAGCTCTCTTCGCGCATCGACGATATCGACCTCAACCTCGAAGACTTCATTCAGCGCGTCAACGCCGACATCGTCAACAAGCTGGTTAACCTCGCGTCGCGCAACGCCGGCTTTATCGCCAAACGCTTCGACGGCGTGCTGGCCGCCGAGCTGGCGGACCCGGCGCTGTACAAAACCTTCACCGATGCGGCAGCAAGCATTGGCGAAGCCTGGGACAGCCGCGAGTTCGGTAAAGCCATCCGTGAAATCATGGCGCTGGCCGACGTGGCTAACCGCTACGTTGACGAGCAGGCCCCGTGGGTCGTCGCCAAACAGGAAGGTCGCGATGCCGATCTGCAGGCTATCTGCTCCATGGGTATCAACCTGTTCCGCGTACTGATGACCTGGCTCAAGCCGGTCCTGCCGCAGCTGACCGCCCGCGCCGAAGCCTTCCTCAACAGCGAACTGAACTGGGATGGTGTCCAGCAGCCGCTGCTGGCGCATAAGGTCAACACCTTCAAGGCGCTGTATAACCGCATCGAAATGAAGCAGGTTGAGGCGCTGGTAGAGGCATCGAAGGAAGAAGTGAAAGCGCTCTCCGCCCCGGTCACCGGTCCGCTGGCGGACGATCCGCTGCAGGAAACCATCAGCTTTGATGATTTTGCCAAAGTGGATATGCGCATCGCGCTGATCGAAAACGCCGAATTCGTCGACGGTTCCGACAAGCTGCTGCGCCTGACCCTGGATCTCGGCGGCGAGAAGCGCAACGTCTTCTCCGGCATCCGCAGCGCCTACCCCGATCCGCAGGCGCTGATTGGTCGTCTGACGGTGATGGTCGCCAACCTCGCGCCGCGCAAGATGCGCTTCGGTATCTCCGAAGGAATGGTGATGGCGGCAGGCCCTGGCGGGAAAGATATCTTCCTGCTCAGCCCGGACAGCGGCGCTCAGCCCGGCCAACAGGTCAAATAATCTCCGCCTAAAACGCTGCCCCGGCAGCGTTTTTTTTGCTGAGTTGCACAGCCTGCCAATCAGAACAATAATCAATACGCTATTCTGACAACGGAACGGTATTAATAACAACACAGGGAACCGGGATGAAATACACACACAGGCTGGCCGCACTCGCCGTCGCCGCTCTGCTGACCGCGGCGCTGGCCGGCTGCGATAATCAAAAAGCGCAGAGCAAAACCTTTAACCGCGCGGCCGAGGGCGTCGAACTCAGTTTTACCTACTATTACGATGGCGATAAGGTGCTGCGCCAGGATGCCAACAACACCATCCCCTATAAAACCATCGGCGCCAGCAATAAAGAGCAGGCGCGGGCGATTATAGAACCGATGAGCAGCGTCTACCGCAGCATCAAGGGGGTGGAGCAAACCATCGACTATAAGGACAGCTACGCGCAGGAGCACCTGAGCGTCGATTTTAACGAGGCGAAAATCAGCGAACTGTGCAAGCTGCCGGGATCGATGTTCACCGACTGCTCGCGGCAGTTTGTGTCGATGTCGGTGTCGGAAAAATTGCTCGAAGAGCAGGGTTTTCAGGAAGTGAAGTAGGCCGTAGCCCGGCGAAGCGCTGCGCCAGCCGGGCCGTCTGAGGCGCTAACTCAGGGTTTGGCGGCGTGCACGCGCTCGGTCAAACCGCGCAGGAAATAGCGCAGGAACTGGTCGCCGCACTCGCGGAAGTTTTTATGCTCCGGCGCGCGCATCATGGCGGTAATTTCCGGCATCGAGACGCGGAACTGCTGCCGGGTCAGAATGGCGAGAATATCGTCGGTCTTCAAAGAGAAGGCGATACGCAGCTTTTTCAGCACGATATTGTTATTCACCCGGCGCTCAACCGCCAGCGGCGGCGCGGACTCATCTTTACCGCGTTTGTCGTAAATCAGACCGTTGAGGAAGATCGACAGGAGGATATCCGGGCAGCGTTGGAAACCCTCCTCATCCTCTTTTTTCAGCCACGGTACCAGCTGCTCTGCGCTGACGACGGAATCGCCAAGCGCGAAAATACGCACCAGGCCATCATTATTGGTTTTTAAGGTGTAGCGCAGGCTACGTAGGATATCGTTGCTGATCATAATGCCTTCATGATGAAAAAAACTGGCGCTAAGTCTACCACGATTCTGCCGTTTTACAGACCAATCGCCTCTTTCAGGCTTTTTAAGTAGCGGCGGCTGACCGGCACCGTATGCCCGGCGCGCATCAGCAGCTCGGCCTGGCCGTTCTCCTCGAGACGAATCTCCTTCAGGTGGGCCATATTGACCAGATACTGGCGGTGGCAGCGCAGCAGCGGCGTTCGGCTCTCGAGGGTGCGCAGGGTCAGCTCGGTAAAGCCCTCCTTCCCTTCGCTGTCGGTGACGTAAATCCCGCTCATCCGGCTGCTGACAAACGCCACGTCCTCCATCTGCAGCAGCCAGATCCGACTATGCCCGCTGCAGGGGATATACTTCAGCGCCTGCTGAGCGTCGTCGAGCAGCGAAATATCCTGCAGGCTGCGCTCCTGGCGCAGACGAGCCAGGGTTTTATCCAGCCTGGGGGCCTCAATCGGCTTGAGCAGATAGTCAAACGCGTGCTCCTCGAACGCCTTAACCGCATATTCGTCGAAGGCGGTCAGGAACACGATATAGGGCCGATGCTCCGGGTCGAGCATGCCGACCATCTCCAGCCCGCTGATGCGCGGCATCTGGATATCGAGGAACAGCACGTCCGGGCGCAGCCTGTGCACCGCGCCGATCGCCTCAACGGCGTTACCGCACTCGCCCAGCACCTCGATATCGCTCTGCGCTTCCAGCAGGATACGCAGGTTTTCACGCGCCAGCGGCTCATCATCAACGATTAATACTTTTAACACGCGCTCTCCTCCACGGGCAGTCGCAGCGTAACGCGGGTAAAGCGCTCGGCTTCACAGGTCACGGTAATTCCACACTCGGCGCCAAATCGCGCCCGCAGCCGCCGGTCCACCAGGCTCATGCCGAGTCCGCTGGCGTCCGGATTGGCCTGATACAGCCCGGCGTTATCTTCGATATCCAGCCGCAGCCAGCGCGCGTCCTGGCTGGCGCGAATGATAATCTCGCCCACGCCAAGGTGCTGCGAGGTGCCGTGCTTAATGGCGTTTTCCACGATCGGCTGCAGGGTAAACGCCGGTAATTGATGATGCGCCAGCGCGTCGGGCACCAGCATCTGAATCTGTAAATTGGCCTGAAAACGCGCTTTTTCAATCTGCAGATAGGCGTTCACATGCTCAATCTCATCCGCGAGGGTGACAATCTCCGACGGCCGCTTCAGGTTCTTGCGAAAGAAGGTCGACAGATACTGCACCAGCTGGCCGGCCTGATCGCTATCGCGGCGGATCACCGCCTTCAGGGTATTGAGGGCGTTGAACAGAAAGTGCGGATTCACCTGGGCATGCAGCAGCTTAATTTCCGACTGGGTGAGCAGCGCCTTCTGTCGTTCATACTGCCCGGCAAGAATTTGCGCCGACAGCAGCTGGGCAATCCCCTCCCCCAGGGTACGGTTGATGGAGCTGAACAGCCGGTTCCTGGCCTCGTAGAGTTTGATGGTGCCAATCACCCGCTGGTTCTCGCCGCGCAGCGGGATCACCAGCGTCGAGCCGAGCTTGCAGTGCGGATGGATTGAGCAGCGGTAGGGCACCTCGTTGCCATCGGCGTAGACCACTTCGCCGCTTTCGATCGCCTTTTGGGTATAGAGCGAGGAGATAGGCTTGCCGGGCAGATGGTGATCGTCGCCGATGCCGGTAAAGGCCAGCAGCCGCTCGCGATCGGTAATCGCCACCGCGCCGATATCCAGCTCCTGGATCAACACCTGCGCCACCCGCATGCTGTTCTCTTCGTTAAACCCCTGGCGCAGGATCCCCTCCGTCGAGGCCGCAACCTTCAGCGCGGTGGCGGAAAACGCCGAGGTGTATTTTTCAAACATCGCCCGCTTATCGAGCAGGATACGCATAAACAGCGCGGCGCCGACGGTGTTGGTGACCATCATCGGCGCGGCAATGCTCTGCACCAGATGCAGGGCGTCCTGAAACGGGCGCGCGATCAGCAGGATGATCATCATCTGCACCAGTTCGGCAAAGAAAGTGATCGCCCCGGCGGTCAGCGGGCTGAAGACCTTATCCGGCCGCCCGCGCTTCACGAGGACGCTGTGCACCAGTCCGCCAAGCAGCCCTTCAACAATGGTCGAAACCATGCAGCTTAGGGCGGTCATGCCGCCAAGGGAGTAGCGATGCAGCCCGCCGGTGAGGCCCACGAGGCCGCCGACCACCGGCCCGCCCAGCAGGCCGCCCATCACCGCGCCGATGGCCCGGGTATTGGCGATAGAGTCTTCGATATGCAGACCGAAGTAGGTCCCCATAATGCAGAAAATTGAGAAGGTAACGTAGCACAGCAGCTTGTGCGGCAGGCGGACGGTGACCTGCATCAGGGGGATGAATAGCCGCGTCTTGCTCATCAACCACGCGATGACCAAAAAGACGCACATCTGCTGAAGCAGCAGCAACACCAGATCGAACTCGTACATACCCGGAAACCACACATCACCTGAAAGCGCGTAACATACACCGCCCCGGCAAATCTTTCTTTGAAGCGCTACAAGAAAATGAACATTCATGGCCGCGATCGCACTTCTCCGCGCCTCGCCCTCGCTGACGCGAACAAAAAATAAGCAAACACTTCCCCTTCCCGAAACAGCTTCTACAGTTATAGGGAGGAGAATTCTGCGGGAGGGGAAGAGATGACGCTTTATACGATTGGTGAAGTGGCGCAGCTTTGCGATATTAACCCGGTAACGCTTCGCGCCTGGCAGCGGCGCTATGGACTACTCAAACCCCAGCGCACCGACGGCGGCCACCGCCTGTTCAGCGAACAGGAGATTGACCGCATCCGCGAAATTAAGCGCTGGATTGACTCCGGCGTTCAGGTGGGAAAAGTCAAAACGCTGCTCACCGACAGCGACCCGCAGGAGCAAGGCGGCTGGCGCGAACAGCAGGAGATCGTGCTGACGCTGCTCCACGACGGCAGCTACCACCGCCTGCGTTCGTGGATTAAAGAGCGCAGCCACAGCTACTCCGCGCACACCCTGGTCAACCACCTGTTCGTCCCTTTGCGCCATCGCCTGCTGAGCCCCCAGCCGACGCTTATCGCCCTGCGCGGCATTCTCGACGGGATCCTCATCAGCCATATCGCGCAAAGCCTGGCCAGCGCCTGGAAGCGCCCCGGCAGCCACGCGCTGGTGGTGGGCTGGAACACCGGCGACATCGCCCGGCTGTGGCTGGAGGGCTGGGTGGCCAGCGAACAGGGCTGGCGGGTCGACGTCGTCGCCCACTCGCTGACGCAGATTCGCCCGGAGCTGTTTTCCGGGAGCACCCTGCTGGTGTGGTGCGGCGAAACGCCCGCTCCCGCCGAGCAGGAACAGCTGCTGGGCTGGCAGCAGCAGGGGCGCGTTATCTGGCTAAATAGCAATTAATGTTTCGTTAACACCCGTGCTTCACCGTATAATCGCCCGGTTAACATCAGGAGCCTATTATGAAGCCAGCAAAAATTGCGGTTATTACCCTGTTCTTATTTATGGCTATCGGCGGGATCAGCGGCGTTATGCTTGCCGGTTACTCCTTTATCGTTCGCGGCGGTGTCGGCTGATTCGCTGATTCAGCCGCTCAAACCCGCGATCGACCACGATCGCCGCCAGCGCTACCAGCAGCGCCCCCTGCACAACATAAGCGGTATTAAACCCGCTCAGGCCAATAACAATCGGCGTGCCGAGAGTATTGGCCCCGACCGTTGAGGCAATCGTCGCCGTCCCGATATTGACGATCGTCGAAGTGCGTATACCCGCCAGCATCACCGGCGCCGCCAGCGGCAGCTCGACTTTAATCAGCCTCTGCCAGCGGGTCATTCCCATTCCCTGCGCTACCTCAAGCGCCCCCGAAGGCACCGCGCTCAGGCCCGCCAGGGTGCCCTGCAGCACCGGCAGTATGCCGTACAGCGCCAGCGCAATCAGCGCCGGCTCCCAGCCAAACCCCATAACCGGAACGGCAATCGCCAGCACCGCCACCGGCGGAAAGGTCTGTCCCATGGCGGCAATGGTCTCCACCAGCGGGCGAAATTCACGGCCCGCGGGGCGCGTTACCGCAATCCCCGCTCCAGCGCCGATAACAGTTGCCGCGAGGCTGGAGAGCGCCACCAGCCAGCAGTGGGCGAGGGTCAGAGAAATAAAGCTCTGCTGCTGATAGACCGGGCGCGGCAGCTCCGGAAACAGAGCGCTAAACAGCGGCCCGCTGTAGGGGAGCGCCAGCAAAATGGCGATAAACAGCGCCAGCAGCCACAGCAGCGGATCACGCAGAACCTTCATGCCGTACCTCCTCGCGCAGCAGGTCGGCAAAATGCAGCGTCCCGCACGCCGCACCTCGCTCATCCACCACCGGCAGCACTTCGCGACGGTGGGCCACGAACAGCGACAGCGCCTCGCGCAGCGTCATCGTCACGTTGAGGGTATCGCCGGCGAGACGTTCATCGCGGCGCAGATAGTCGGCGACGCCGCGCAGCGACAGCAGGCGCACGCCGAGCTCGCTGCGGCCAAAAAAGGTCTCGACAAAGTCATTCTTCGGCTGCAGCAGCATCCGCAGCGGCTCCCCCTGCTGCACCACTTCGCCGCCGTCCATCAGCACCAGGTGATCCGCCAGCCGCAGCGCTTCGTCAATATCGTGGGTGACCAGCACAATCGTGCGCCCCAGCAGCCGGTGAATGCGGATCATCTCCTGCTGCAGCGCCTCACGGGTCACCGGATCGAGCGCGCCGAAGGGCTCGTCCATCAGCAGCACCTCCGGGTTGGCCGCCAGCGCCCGCGCCACGCCCACCCGCTGCTGCTGGCCGCCGGACAGCTGATGCGGATAGCGCGCCCGCAGCGTGGCCTCCAGCCCCAGCAGCGCCATCAGTTCATCAACCCGCGCCTCCACCTCTCGCCGCGGCCACTTCTGCAGCCTGCGGGACGGTGGCGATATTCTGCGCCACCGTCCAGTGGGGAAACAGGCCGATCGACTGAATGGCGTAGCCCATCCGCCGGCGCAGCGCCAGCAGCGGCTGCTCGCGGATATCCTGGCCGGCGAAACGAATAGTGCCGCTGTCGTGCTCAACCAGCCGGTTGATCATCTTCAGCGTCGTCGACTTGCCCGAGCCGGAAGTGCCGATCAGCACCGAGAAGGCCCCTTCGCGCAGGTGCAGGTTGAGGTTTTTCACCGCCGGCTGCCCGGCAAAAGATTTGCTTACGCCGTCAAATTCGATCACCGGCCTCTCCTTTTAACAACGCGCCCCACAGCGCAAAAAGCGCATCCACCACCACCGCCAGCGCAATCGTCGGGATCACCCCCAGCAGCACCAGGTCCAGGGCGCTGCTGAGCAGACCCTGGAACACCAGAGCGCCGAATCCCCCGGCGCCGATCAGCGCCGCCACCACCGCCATGCCGACGGTTTGTACGCTTACCACCCGCAGGCTGCGCAGCAGTATCGGCAGCGCCAGCGGCAGCTGTACCTGCCAGAAGCGCTGGAAAGCGCTCATACCCATCGCCGCCGCGCTTTCCAGCGCTTCGCGCGGCACCTGCTGCAGGCCGGTAACCACCCCGCGCACCAGCGGCAGCAGCGCGTAGAGCACCAGCGCAATCAGCGCGGGCGCCGTTCCGGTGCCGGAGATGCCGGCTTCTGCCAGCGCGGGAAAGCGGCGCGTCAGGCCGGCAAGCGGCGCGATCAGCAGGCCAAAGAGCGCCACCGAGGGGATAGTTTGAATGACGTTAAGGCAGGTAAACACCGCCCCCTGCCAGCGCGGCTGCCGCCAGATCCACACGCCCATCGGCACGCCGATGAGCAGAGCGGGCAGCAGCGTGCCGAACAGCAGGATCGCGTGCTGGCGCAGGGCATCATCAAAGATATCCTGGCGGTTGGCGTACTCTTTTAGCAGCGATAGCGAGTCAAGCGTTCCCGTCGCCAGCAGGATGCAGGGAATGAGCCAGATTTGCGCATTGAGCAGCCAGCGCCACAGCGCCCGCGGCGTCAGGCGCCGTATCGCATCGCTGGCCAGCAGCAGGCACAGCGCCAGCGAAAGCCACAGGCCGCTGCCCGGCGAGGTGCGGGCCAGCGGCGACCCGTTTTGCGCCAGTCTGCAGGCCCGCCTGCCCGGCGCCGTACCACAGCAGCGGCAGCAGCGCATCGGCTATCAGGAAGGTTAACAGCAGCGGTAAGCGGCCCGGAAGCGCGCAAAGCAGCAGGACGGCCAGCGCCATTCCCAGCCTGCGCGGCGGCCAGCCAAGGCCAGCTCTGCCACAGCCAGCGCGCCTCTCCGGAGAGGAGCCGGTTCGGCGCATAGTTCACAAACGGCAGCGCCACCATCATCAGCAGTAAAAGTGCCAGCAGCAGCGAAACGCGGTTATAGCAACGAATAGCCACCAAAACCTACTTCAACAGCCCTTTTTGCTGCAGATAGTCTGCGGCAACTTTCTTCGCATCCAGCCCTTCCACCGCGATGCTGGCGTTGAGTCTGCTGCAGCGTTTTTTCATCAAGGCTGGCGAAGACCGGCTGCAGCCACTGCGCCATCTGCGGATAGTCCTTCAGCACCGCTTCGCGCACCACCGGCGCCGGGGCGTAGATCGGCTGCACGCCTTGCGGGTCGCTCAGGGTTTGCAGCCCGAGCGCGGCCACCGGCCCGTCGGTCCCGTAGGCCATCGCCGCGTTGACGCCGGAGGTCTGCTGCGCCGCCGCCTTGATGGTCACCGCCGTATCGCCGCCCGCCAGCGACAGCAGTCTGGTTTTGATTCAGTTTGAAATCGTAGGCCTTTTCAAAGGCCGGGAGCGCGTCCGGGCGTTCGATAAACTCGGCGGAGGCCGCCAGCTTGAATGCGCCGCCCTTTTGCAGATAACCGCTCAGATCGGCCAGCGAGGTGAGATGATTTTTTTGCGCCACATCCTGACGCACGGCGATGGTCCATGTGTTGTTGGCCGGGGCAGGCGTTAGCCAGATCAGCTTATTCTTTTCGCCGTCCAGGGTTTTGACCTTCTCATAGCCCTGCTGCGCGTTTTTCCACGCCGGGTCGTTCTCCTGCTTAAAGAAGAAGGCCCCGTTGCCGGTATACTCAGGGTAAATATCTAATTCCCCAGCGGTAATGGCGCCGCGCACCACCGGCGTGGTGCCGAGTCTGAATTTTATTCACCGTTTTTACGCCGTGGCTCTCGAGAACCTGCAAAATAATATTGCCCAGCAGCGCCCCTTCGGTATCAATTTTTGAGCCCACTTTGACCGGTTCCGCCGCCTGCAGCGGCAGGCTCACCAGGGCTGCCAGCGCCAGCGCGCCCGACCATTTGCTTGCAATCCTCATCCCGCTTCCCTCTTTAATTTGCGCTCCATTTACAGAAGCTTAAGAGAAAAGCGTAGCGCAAATGCGCGATGAGAGGAAATGAAAAGGCCGGTTACCCGGCCTGATAGATGGTCAACGTCGGCGCCCCGCGCCCGGCGAAACTAGAGCAGTTCAAACTCGCCCTGCTTCACGCGGGCGGAGTCTACACCAATAAAGACGTTGAATTTCCCCGGCTCGGCGGCGTATTTCATTTGCTGGTTCCAGAACTTCAGCGCGTCGACCTCAATCGGGAAGCTGACGGTTTGCGTCTCGCCCGGTTTGAGCATCACGCGCTTGAAGCCGCGCAGCATTTTCACCGGCCGGCTGATCGAGGCGGTCACGTCCTGCAGGTACAGCTGGATCACCGTCGCCCCTTCGCGCTTGCCGGTATTGGTTACCTGCACGCTGGCCGTCACGCTGCCGTCGGCCCGCATGGTCGGCGCCGACATTTTGACGTCAGATACGCTAAAGGTGGTGTAGCTCAGGCCGTAGCCGAACGGGTACAGCGGACCGTTGGCCTCGTCGAAGTAGCGCGAGGTGTACTTGTTCGGCTTGTCGGCGTTGTAGGGGCGACCGGTATTGAGGTGGCTGTAGTAGACCGGGATCTGCCCTACCGAGCGCGGGAACGACATCGGCAGCTTGCCGGACGGATTGGCGTCGCCGAACAGCACGTCGGCAATGGCGTTGCCGCCTTCGGTGCCGGCGAACCAGGTTTCCAGCATCGCGTCAGCCTGCTGGTCCTCTTTGACCAGCGCCAGCGGGCGGCCGTTCATCAGCACCAGCACCAGCGGCTTGCCGGTGGCCTTCAGGGCGCTGATTAAATCGCGCTGGCTCTGAGGCAGCGTGATATCGGTGCGGCTGGAGGCCTCGTGCGCCATCCCCTGCGCTTCGCCAACAACCGCGACGACCACGTCAGACTGCTTCGCGGCGGCCACCGCTTCGTCGATCATCGCCTGCGGCGAGCGCGGATCGTTCTGCACCGCTTTCTCATACAGGTTGAGGAAATCAACGATGCCTTGATCGTTCGTCACGTTGGCGCCGCGGGCGTATACCACCTTGCCGCGATCGCCGAGCGCCGTTTTAATCCCGGCGAGCACGGTGACCGACTGGTCGGCAACGCCCACCGCCGACCAGCTGCCCATCATGTCGCGCTTGCTGTCGGCCAGCGGCCCGATGACCGCCACGGTGCCCGATTTTTTCAGCGGCAGCGTCCCGAGACGGTTTTTCAGCAGCACCAGGCTTTCGCGCGCCACTTCCCGGGCCTCTTTACGATGCAGGCGGCTTTCGGCGTTGGTGTCCTGCGGGTCGGACTCCTTCGGCCCCAGGTGGCTGTACGGATCGTTAAACAGCCCCATATCGTATTTGACGTTAAGCACGTGGCGCGTGGCGTCATCCAGCTCCGCCATGGTCACCTTGCCGGACTTCACCAGATCCGGCAGGTATTTGCTGTAGTATTCGTCGCTCATGCTCATATTGATGCCGGACTTCAGCGCCACGCGCACCGCGTCTTCCGGGTCGGAGGCCACGCCGTGCTTGATCAGCTCTTTAATCGCGCCGTGGTCGGAAACGGTAATGCCCTTAAAGCCCCAGTCGTCGCGCAGCACCTCTTTGAGCAGCCACGCGTCGGAGGTGGCCGGCGTGCCGTTGAGCGAGTTAAGCGCCACCATGACCGCGCCGCTGCCGGCATCCAGCCCCGCTTTGTACGGCGGCATATAGTCGTTGAACAGGCGCTGCGGGCTCATATCGACGGTGTTGTACTCTTTACCGCCCTCCACCGCGCCGTAGGCGGCGAAGTGCTTGACGCTGGTCATCACCGAGTAGCGGTCCGCCGGACTCTTGCCCTGCATCGACTCAACCATCGCTTTGCCCATCATGGTGGTTAAATAGGTATCTTCGCCAAAGCCTTCCGAGGCGCGTCCCCAGCGCGGGTCGCGGGAGACGTCCACCATCGGCGCCCAGGTCATATTGAGGCCATCGTCGGCGGCCTCATAGGCCGAAATGCGCCCGACGGTATTCACCGCGTCGAGGTTAAAGGAGGAGGCCAGGCCGAGGCTTATCGGGAAGACGGTGCGCTGACCGTGGATCACATCGTAGGCGAAGAACAGCGGAATTTTCAGCCGGCTGAGCTGCATCACCTGGTCCTGCATCACGCGGATATCCGGGCGGGTCACGGTGTTAAAGATCGCCCCCACCTGGCCATCCTTGATCATCTCGCGGATCGCCTCTTTCGGGTTATCCGGCCCGACGCTAATCAGCCGCAGACTGGCCGATTTTTTCATCGACGGTCATTTTCTTCAGCAGTTCGCTGACGAACGCGTCTCGCGCCTGCGGCGTTAAGGGGTGGTTGCCAAACAGTTCATCCGCCAGCGCGGGTTGCAGCGCCAGACTTACGGCGACGCCTACAGTGCAGAGCCATTTCATTGTTATCTCTCTTCTCTCAGGCCGGGATCACGGCAAAACATAAATAAAAACCGCAGTTTGCCATAAACATAGGCGAGACGCCTGTAGAAAGCTCGGCTTCTGCTCTGATTTTTCGCAACATTCATGCACCAAATTGTCATACAAAGCGCTATTCTTAGTGCAGATTTTTTTGTCCCACCACAAGGAGTGGATCATGTCATCTGCAGCAACACCGCAAAACAACGCTTTTCTGACCGAGCTGGCGAGAGTGGTTGGCGCCTCGCACCTGCTCACCGATCCGGCCAAAACCCAGCGCTATCGCAAGGGGTTCCGCTCCGGCCACGGCGATGCGCTGGCCGTGGTCTTTCCCGGAACGCTGCTGGAACTCTGGCGGGTGCTGAGCGCCTGCGTGGAAGCCGATAAAATTATTCTCATGCAGGCGGCGAATACCGGCCTCACCGAAGGCTCCACCCCCAACGGCAACGATTACGATCGCGATATCGTGATTATCAGCACCCTGCGCCTCGACAAGCTGCATCTGCTGGATAAAGGCGAGCAGGTGCTGGCCTTCCCGGGCACCACGCTCTATTCGCTGGAGAAGGCGCTGAAGCCGTTTGGCCGCGAGCCGCACTCGGTAATCGGCTCCTCCTGCATCGGCGCATCGGTTATCGGCGGCATCTGCAATAACTCCGGCGGCTCGCTGGTCCAGCGCGGCCCGGCCTACACCGAGATGTCGCTGTTTGCGCAGATTGATGAACAGGGCAAGCTGCGCCTCGTTAACCATTTGGGCATCGACCTCGGCACCTCCCCGGAGCAGATCCTCAGCAGCCTCGACGACGATCGCATTAAAGATGAAAATGTCCTGCACGACGGCCGCCACGCCCACGATCATGATTACGTCACCCGCGTACGCGACGTCACCGCCGACACGCCGGCGCGCTACAACGCCGACCCCGACCGCCTGTTTGAGTCCTCGGGCTGCGCCGGCAAGCTGGCGGTCTTTGCCGTCCGCCTGGACACCTTCCCGGCGGAGAAGCGCCAGCAGGTGTTCTATATCGGCACTAACCAACCGGCGGTGCTAACGGAAATCCGCCGCCATATTCTTGCTGAATTTAACAACCTGCCGGTGGCCGGGGAATATATGCACCGCGATATCTACGATATCGCCGAGCGCTACGGCAAGGACACCTTCCTGATGATCGACAAGCTCGGCACCGACAAAATGCCGTTCTTCTTCACCATGAAGGGCCGCACCGACGCGCTGCTGGAGAAGGTATCGCTGTTTAAACCGCACTTCACCGACCGCTTTATGCAAAAAATCGGTCACGTTTTCCCGGCGCACCTGCCGGAGCGGATGAAAACCTGGCGCGATAAATATGAGCATCACCTGCTGCTGAAGATGGCGGGCGACGGCGTCGAGGAGGCCCAGGCGTGGCTGACGGAGTACTTTAAACAGGCCGAGGGCGATTTCTTCGTCTGTACGGCGGAAGAAGGCAGCAAAGCGTTCCTGCATCGCTTCGCCGCGGCGGGGGCCGCCATCCGCTACCAGGCCGTTCACGCCGACGAGGTGGAGGATATTCTGGCGCTGGATATCGCGCTGCGCCGCAACGACAGCGAGTGGTTTGAGCATCTGCCGGCCGAGATCGACGACCAGCTGGTCTATAAGCTCTACTACGGCCACTTTATGTGCCACGTCTTCCACCAGGATTACATCGTCAAGAAAGGCGTGGATGCCCACGAGCTGAAGGAGAAAATGCTGGCGCTGTTAAAAGCGCGCGGCGCGCAGTATCCCGCCGAGCACAACGTGGGTCATCTTTACGAAGCGCCGGAGAGCTTAAAGCAGTTCTATCGCCAGAACGACCCGACCAACAGCATGAACCCGGGGATCGGCAAAACCAGCAAGCAAAAATACTGGGGCGAGCGCCGGGAGAGCGACGGCAGCGCCTCGTAGGCGCAGAGACCAGTTGTCGAAACCGTTCGGCCTGGCCTCGCCCGCTAGCGACCAGGCCGAAGGACCTTCTTCGCCGGGGCTATTCATCTACCGGGGTTATGTATTACGCTGCATGCCGAAGAAAACGCGTCTCCGGTAAACCTGGCTTAAGGAGCCCCACCATGTCCGAAGCGGATATGTTACACAGCGCTGAATTAGAGATCCGCGAAGCCCTGCCCGATGATGCTCACGCCATCGCCGCGCTGTACGTCTGGCACGTGCTGAACGGCCGCGCCTCCTTTGAGGATATTCCCCCCACCGTCGACGAAATGCGCAAGCGGATTAAAACCGTACGCGACAACGGGCTGCCGTGGCTGGTGGCGCTGTGGCGGGGGAGCATCGTCGGCTACTGCTACGCCACCTTTTACCGCCCTCGACCGGCCTATCGCTACACCCTCGAAGAGTCGATTTACGTCGAGTCGGGCATGGGCGGACGCGGCATCGGCAGCGCCCTGCTGTCGCAACTGATCGCCAGGTGCGAACAGGGTCCGTGGCGGCAGATGCTGGCCATTATTGGCGACGGGCACAATAACGCCGGCTCGCTGGCGATCCACAAAAAATTTGGCTTTAGCGTAGCGGGCCAGCTGCGCAGCGTGGGCTACAAGATGGGCGACTGGCGGGATACGCTGATTATGCAGCGTCCGCTCGGCGACGGCGACCTGACGATCCCGGAATAGGCTCGGGTGAAAACCCGTAGCGGCGTCGCGCGCCGCTGCGGGGAGAGCGCATACTCGCCGGCCCGGGCCGGCAAATATGGCAAAGTTTGGCGTTCGCCTAATCGTTCTGCGCGGTCTGCGCGCCGCCTTTCAGCATCGCATCCGCCATCTGCGCTTCGCGCTGCTTTTTATAGCTCAGCGCCGAAGCCGGAACCGGCATCACCTTCCCGGTCTCAATCCACGTCCGCAGACGGCTGGCGTCGGCAAAGTGCGTATATTTGCCAAAGGCGTCCATCACCACCAGCGCCACCGGGCGCTGATTAATCACCGTGCGCATGATCAGGCAGTGGCCCGCGGCGTTGGTAAAGCCGGTTTTGGTCAGCTGAATATTCCAGTTATCGCGGTACACCAGGTGGTTGGTGTTGCGGAACGGCAGCGTGTAGGCCGGCCGGGCGAACGTGGCCATATCCTCTTTGGTAGTGCTCAGCTGGCCGATCAGCGGATACTGTTCGGTGGCAATCAGCAGCTTAGTCAGATCGCGCGCGGTCGAGACGTTGTGAATCGACAGGCCGGTCGGCTCAACGTAGCGGGTATGGGTCATGCCCAGCGCCTGCGCCTTGGCGTTCATCGCGCGAATAAAAGCGTCATAGCCGCCGGGATAATGGTGGGCAAGGCTCGCGGCGGCGCGGTTTTCCGAAGACATCAGCGCCAACAGCAGCATATTACGGCGGCTGATTTGGCTGTTGAGGCGCACGCGTGAATAGATCCCCTTCATTTCCGGGGTATGGCTGATGTCCACGCTCAGCATCTCATCCAGCGGCAGATGGGCATCAAGTACCACCATGGCGGTCATCACTTTGGTGATCGAGGCCATCGGGCGAACCAGATCCGGCTGGCTCTGGTAGACAATTTTTTTACTCGCAAGATCGACAATCATCGCGCTACCGGAAGCGATATCCGGCTGCATGGCGTGAACGGCCGCGGGGGTTTTTGCCAGCGCCTGGGGCGCAAAAGGAACAGCCAGTAGCAAAGTCAGGCTGAGCAAAGAAACTCGAAATTTCGGCATGGTGAGCATTCTGAAAAGTATTTTTGCACGTTATATACGTACGCTGCGTCGCTGAAGCAAAAGCGAAGCTGGCAGGGGCAATCATACCGCGCCACGGCGGCGCCTGGCTAATAAGAATCGTGAGCAAATGCTGCATTACCAGCATAAAAATCTATTTATGCTGGCAATATGTGTTGTCAGAAAAGCCGGTAGCCGTAGCCCCACAGGATAACGGTGATCGCCAGCAGCACTTCCAGCACCAGCACCCCGATCGCGAGGGTGGAGCTGGCGAAGCTGAGCCCCTCTTCGCGATTGATATTCAGGAAGGTTGGGATCCCGAGATAGAGCAGATAGCCGGTGTAGAATAGCGCCACCGTTCCGACAAACGCGCACAGCCACACCAGCGGATAGAGCGCCACGATCCCGCTTAAAAACAGCGGCGTCGCGACGTAGCCGGCAAACACCATGCAGCGTTTTAGCGAAGGTCGCTGCGGATAGCTTCTCGCCATCCACCAGATGACCCGCCCCATCACCGCCACCCCGGCGAGCATCACGGCATAAAACAGCACCGCTAAGGCCAGCCCGGTGAACAGCGACGGTTTGATCACGGTGCCATCGCCGAAGTTCCAGCCCAGTCTGCGTGGTACCAATAAACGCGCAGATAACCGGAACCGCGGCCATGATCAGCACATGGTGCGTGTAGTGATGCGAAATCGTTTCGTTTTCGCTCTTGATAACGCTCATCTCTTGATTCGGATGAGAGAAAAGTCCCCAGACATGGTTCATAGCGTCCCCCTTGTCACGGCTTCGTACAGCAGTGATACAAGTATAATTCACCCTGAGAGATTATTTTGTGTACAGCGATAAAAAGGCGCTTAACCTTATTTTAAGCGCCAGGGTGTATGTTTAGGCTTTAGGGTAAAAAAACGTCGCGTCATGCGGCCTGGTTCAGGCTGGCGGCCGGGTCCGGCACGGTCCACCCGCCAGCGTTACCTGCAAGATGCCGCGCGGAGGGAGCATTTTTTGTATGGATATCAATAACCTGATTTCCCATTATGGTTACGCGGCGCTGGTCATCGGCAGCATCGCGGAAGGCGAAACTATCACCCTTCTTGGCGGAGTGGCGGCGCATCAGGGCCTGTTGAAGTTTCCGCTGGTGGTCATCTCCGTGGCGCTTGGCGGAATGATTGGCGATCAGCTGCTGTATCTGCTGGGCAGGCATTTTGGCGGCCGGCTGCTGCGGCGCTTTTCTCGCCAGCAGGCGCGGATCCGCAAAGCGCAGCGCATGATACAGCGCCGCCCCTATCTGTTCGTCATCGGCACGCGCTTTATGTACGGCTTTCGCATCATCGGGCCGCTGCTGATCGGCGCCAGCCGCCTGCCGCCGAAGGTCTTTCTGCCGCTCAATATCCTCGGCGCGATCGTCTGGGCGCTGCTGTTTACCACCCTCGGCTATCTGGGGGGAGAAGCCATTGGCCCGTGGCTGCATCATCTTGACGGTCATCTCAAGCACGCCGTCTGGCTGATCCTCGCGGTTGTGCTGGTGTTCGCCGCGCACTGGTGGCTAAAGCGCCGCGAGGCGCAGAGGAAAGAGTAGCCGGATGCCCGACCGGCGCTGCCGCCGGGCAACGCCGTTATTTCGCGGCCTGGCGGTAGCCACCGCCCAGCGCGGAGGTCAGCCTGAATGCTGGCATCCAGCCACTGGCCGTGCAGGCGAAGCGCGGAAATCCGCTCTTCGAGCGCCGGCAGCTTCGCCATGCTCACCTTCGAACCCGGCAGCATCCCGGCATTCATCCGCTCCTGCGCCAGATCCACCATTCGCCGGGCATCTTTTTCGACCTGCAGCTGCTGCTGGTTTTTCGCCATCAGGGTCTCAACCCGGCTTGCCGCCTTCGCCACCTGATTCACCGCGTCAACGACCGCTTTGTTGTACTTCGCCACCGACAGGTTGTTCTGCGCGCTGACGATATCGAGGTTGGCGTTCAGCCGGCCGCTATCAAAGATCGGCAGCGTCAGGCCCGCGGAAAGCCCCAGTCTGCTGCGCCGAATGGCGGAACAGATCGCTCAGGTGCAGGGCGTCCTGCTGCAGGAAGCCCATCAGGTTAATATCCGGATAGAACGCCGCTTTCGCCGCATCCACCTCGCTTAACGACGCCTCGATATACCAGTGCGCCTCCTGCAGATCCGGGCGGCGCGCCAGCAGCTCGTAGCCCAGCTCGGCCGGCATCTGCGTGCCAACCGCGGGCAAAGGGGCCGGGCGGAGGTTCAGCGCCCGGCCCTGGCCGTTGGTCAGAGCCAGCAGGCGCGCCTCGATCTCCTGCATGCCGCCGGCCACATCGGCCAGCTGCTGCTCGGTTTTGCTGACGCTGATATCGTTCTCCGCCCCTTCAACCGAGTTGGTGATCCCGCGCTGGTACAACGCCCGATCGACGCTGACGATATTGTTCTGCTCATCCTTCAGTCTGCTGCAGCACGTCCTTCACCGCCGCCGCGGTCTGCCACTGCCAGTAGAGCCGCGCCACGCTGCTGGCCAGCAGCTCGCGGGTTTGCGCCTTTTCGGCTATCTGCGCCTTCACTTCGCCGATGCGGGCCTGCACCAGCGCGCGATTTTTCCCCCACAGATCCAGATCCCAGCCCGCCGTCAGGCCGAAGGTGCCATTGGTGTACCACGGCCCGGTATTGCCATCGGTATCGGTCGCAAAGGGCCCCATCAGCCCTTCATAAGACATTTTCTGCCGCTCAACGTTGGCGGAAAAGTCCATCTCCGGGCCAAGGCTGGCCTGCGCCATCCGCGCCTGGGCCTCAGCCAGCCTGATGCGCTGGCTGGCAATCTGCATATCCGGCGCGTTGGCTAAGGCGCGCTGAATCAGGTCGTTCAGCTGCGGATCGCGGTACTCCAGCCACCAGCTGTCATGCGGCCAGCCGTTTTTCACGCTGGCGGGCAGCTCCGTAGCCACATGAGATGCCGGAGTTTGCCGCTGCTGCGGGGCGCCGGTATCGTGCGACGGCGCGCACCCGGCCAGCGCAATAACCAGGGGTAGCCCGGCGAGGACGCGTTTGCTCGGATTCAGATTCATGAGATAGGTCAGATGACTTAATAAGGTCGGATATAATAAATTAACCGCCCTCGCGCCGTTAAGTAAAGCGTGTGGCCAGCCAAATCAGATGGTTAAAAATAGATCAATGAATTCACGGCGTGAAGATAAGCCCGAATATTTACGCCGATTCGCGCTTTTTCGCCGGATACGCGCCCCTGGTCCATTCGGTAAGACGCGTCGGTAACCCGCAGGCGGCCCGGCGCCTGCGGGCCGCATAGCGACCTACTCTTTCAGGCAGGCGCCGCTGCTGGCAATGACCTCTTTATACCAGTAAAAGCTCTTCTTCCTGCTGCGCGCCAGCGTCCCCTTCCCCTCGTCATCACGATCGACGTAAATAAAACCGTAGCGCCTGGAGAGCTCAGCCTTCGAGGCGCTCACCAGGTCGATTGGCCCCCAGCTGGTGTAGCACATCAGCTCGACGCCGTCGTCGATAGCCTCCCGCGCCTGCAGGAGATGATCGTTCAGGTAGGCGATCCGGTAGTCATCATTGATGCTGCCGTCCGCTTCAACCTGATCTTTCGCGCCGAGGCCGTTTTCCACGATAAACAGCGGCTTTTGATAGCGATCCCACAGGACGTTAAGCAGCGTGCGCAGGCCCAGCGGATCGATTTGCCAGCCCCACTCCGAGCTCGCCAGGTGCGGGTTGGGCACCATGCTGAGAATGTTGCCGCGCGCCGTTTTATTCAGACTCTTCATCGGCGGTCACGCAGCCGGTCATATAGTAGCTAAAGGAGATAAAATCGACGGTCTCTTGCAGCGCCGCGCGGTCGGCGTCGGTTATCTCCAGGCTGATATCCTGCTCGCGGAAATAGCGCAGCATATAGCCCGGATAGGCGCCGCGGCACTGCACGTCGCCGAAGAACTGCCAGCTGCGGTTCTGCTGCAGGGTCTCAAAGACATCTTCAGGACGGCAGCTGAGCGGATACATCAGGCCGCCGAGCAGCATATTGCCGATTTTTCCGTCTTCGACTATCTCGTGGCAGGCCTTAACCGCCAGCGCGCTGGCGACCAGCTGATGATGGATCGCCTGGTAGACCGCTCCCCTGCTGCTCCCCTCCGGCAGGCCGACACCGGTCATCGGCGCATGCAGGGACATGTTGATTTCGTTAATGGCAAGAAACATAATCTCTTCCGTCGTCAGCTGCCGCTGATAGCTTTTCTGCAGATGTCGGGCCACGGTTTCCGCACACTTCCACGCCCTGGCGTAGTTGTCCTTCACCACACTGTGCAGCGTCACGTCATCATCATTATTAAGAACTTTGGCGATTTGCATATGAACCCCAGAAACAAAAAAACCTGACCCCCGACAAATGCCAGGAAATCAGGTTTTGCCTGCCTAAGCAGTAGCAATCCAACTCCCGCACTGTAGCAATTTCTCTTTTTGTCTCAACTGCCCAGGCGGAAAAACGTGATACAGATCGCGACTAACAGCACATCAGCGCGGCGTTTTTAGAAGGTCGCCACCGTTTCCGCTCCGCCACCCGCGCATCCTGAGCCCGGCGACAATAGTGAAAATGGCGGCAAGAAGAACAGGCGATTTATTGTTTTGTTATTCACCGGTATATCGAACCTGACTGAATAAAGGTCATCGCCAGAAACGTCCGGAGTAATAATTGGCGAGCGAATGAACAATTCCGCAGATTAATAGCGGGCGATGGCGGCGGCAATCTCAGCAGAGGTTTTCAGGGTGCGAATCTCATTAAATACCCCCAACGCTTCGCTATATTCTTTACGTAAATAGCTGAGCCACTGCTTGATGCGGGCTACGTGATAGAGGCCGGTATCACCCTGCTTTTCCAGACGGGTATATTTTTGCAGCAGCAGCACGACCTGCGGCCACGGCATGCGCGGCTCGTTGTATTTTATCACCCGGCTTAAATTCGGTACGTTAAGCGCGCCGCGGCCGATCATCACCGAGTCGCAGCCGGTGGCCGCCAGGCAATCCTGCGCGCTTTGCCAGTCCCAGATTTCACCGTTGGCAATCACCGGAATCGACAACCGCTGGCGGATTTCACCAATTGCCGCCCAGTTGATACGTTCCGCTTTATACGCGTCTTCTTTGGTACGCCCATGAACGACGAGCTCCGTCGCTCCGGCCTGCTGCACCGCATCAGCAATTTCAAACTGACGCGCCCCGCTGTCCCAGCCCAGACGAATTTTTACCGTCACCGGCAGGTGGTCTGGAACCGCCTCGCGCATGGCCTTCGCGCCGCGATAAATCAGCTCCGGGTCCTTCAGCAGCGTCGCGCCGCCGCCGCTGCCGTTAACCAGCTTTGACGGGCAGCCGCAGTTCAGGTCGACGCCCCACGATCCAAGCTCCACCGCCCGGGCGGCGTTCTCCGCCAGCCACTGCGGATATTGTCCGAGCAGCTGCACGCGCACGCGGGTTCCGGAAGGCGTCCGGCTGTGGTGGCGTAGCTCCGGGCAGAGTCGGTAAAACGATTTCGCCGGCAGCAGCTGGTCCACCACGCGCAAAAATTCGGTGATGCAAAGATCGTAATCGTTGACTTCAGTCAGCAGCTCACGCACCAGAGAATCGAGCACGCCTTCCATCGGCGCCAGTAATACCCGCATAGTTTTATTCATTGCCCGGAAAAAAAGAGGCGCTATGTTAGCGCCTCTACGTGCCGGTTGAAAGGTCTCCGTGTGGTTTTCCCGCCGCCCGTGGCGCAGGCCGCAGCGCTTTGCCGCACGGCGGCAGCCGGCAATTCTTCATTTGCCTCGCACCATACAAAAAGGTAGCGTCGGGGTATTCTGGCGAAAAAGTGAAACGCCATCGCTTGCCCTCAGCCGGTTTCTTGATTATTTATCGCCGGAGCCATAGCCGTGACGCTGCCCGCGCGCAGGGTTCCATTGCTCTATCCCGGCTATGCCTATAATTCATGTTGTGACCGGTAGCACATTTTTGGGTTTAATTGTATGATGAATGCGGTTCATCAAGGGTTATTACCATGAGTCAATCACTGATTATTATCTGGCAGTACCTGCGGGCTTTTGTGCTGATTTACGCCTGCCTGTACGCCGGGATTTTTATCTCCTCCCTGCTGCCGATCGCCATCCCCGGCAGTATTATCGGGATGCTAATTTTGTTCGTTCTGCTGGCGCTGCAGATTATGCCGCCGAAGTGGGTCAATCCCGGCTGTAACGTGCTGATCCGCTATATGGCGCTGCTGTTTGTGCCCATTGGCGTAGGCGTGATGCAGTACTGGGATTTGCTCCGCTCTCAGCTCGGCCCGGTCGCCGTCTCCTGCACCATCAGCACGCTGGTCGTTTTTCTGGTTGTCAGCTGGAGTTCCCACCTGGTGCACGGCGAACGCAAAGTGATCGGCCAAAAAGGAAGCAAAAATGATGCATGAAATCTGGTGGTCGCTGCCGCTGACGCTGATTGTCTTTTTCCTCGCCCGCAGGCTGGCTGCGCGCTTTAAATTTCCGCTACTCAACCCGCTGCTGGTGGCGATGGTGGTCATCATCCCCTTTCTGCTGGTAAGCGGTATCTCTTACGACCGCTATTTTCAGGGCAGTAAGATCCTCAACGATCTGCTGCAGCCTGCGGTGGTGGCGCTGGCCTTTCCTTTATACGAACAGCTTCACCAGATTCGCGCCCGCTGGAAATCGATCATGACCATCTGCTTTATCGGCAGCGTGGTGGCGATGGCGACCGGAACTACCGTGGCGCTGCTAATGGGCGCCACGCCGCAAATCGCCGCCTCGATTATGCCGAAATCGGTAACGACGCCGATTGCGATGGCGGTCAGCGGCAGCATTGGCGGTATTCCGGCGATCAGCGCGGTATGCGTTATTTTCGTCGGCATTCTCGGCGCGGTTTTCGGCCATACGCTGCTCAACCTGATGCGCATCCGCACCAAGGCCTCACGCGGCCTGTCGATGGGGACCGCCTCGCACGCGCTGGGCACCGCGCGCTGCGCGGAGCTCGATTATCAGGAGGGGGCCTTCAGCTCGCTGGCGCTGGTGCTGTGCGGGATTATCACCTCCCTGGTCGCGCCGTTTTTGTTCCCGGTCATTTTAGCCGCAGTGGGATAAAAAGTGATTAAAGTCACATTTATTAATGCAACATAACCAAGTTGCATAAACAATGAGATATTAATCACATATACAGGCCCTCACCGCCCGTACACTAGATTCCCATTACACTGTTATGAGGCAACGCCATGCACCCACGTTTTCAAGCCGCTCTCTCTCAACTGGCGGCAGACCTGCGGACGGCTATCGCCCCGATGCTGACCGACCCGCATTTCCCGGCCATGCTTGATGCCGAGCAGGTCGCCGCGCTGCAGCGCGCGACGGGCCTGGATGAAGACGCGCTGGCCTTCGCCCTGCTGCCGCTGGCAGCCGCCTGCGCGCGCGCCGACCTGTCACATTTTAACGTTGGCGCCATCGCGCGCGGCGTCAGCGGACGCTGGTACTTCGGCGGCAATATGGAGTTCCTCGGCGCGACCATGCAGCAAACCGTCCATGCGGAGCAGAGCGCCATCAGCCATGCGTGGCTACGCGGCGAAAAATCCCTGCTGGCAATCACCGTTAACTACACGCCCTGCGGCCACTGTCGCCAGTTTATGAATGAGCTCAACAGTAGCCAGGTGCTGCGCATCCACCTGCCGGGCCGCGAGGCGCATTCGCTGCAGCACTATCTGCCGGACGCATTTGGTCCGAAGGATCTGGAGATCAAAACGCTGCTGATGGATGAGCAGGATCACGGCTTCCCGCCGAGCGGCGACGCGCTGGCACAGGCGGCGATTCAGGCGGCAAACCGCAGCCATATGCCCTACAGCCAGTCGCCGTCCGGCGTCGCGCTGGAGCTGAAGGACGGCACCCTCTTCGCCGGCAGCTATGCCGAAAACGCCGCCTTTAACCCGACGCTGCCGCCGCTGCAGGGTGCGCTCAACCTGCTCAGCCTGAACGGCTATGATTACGCCGATATCCAGCGGGCCATTCTCGCAGAAAAGGCCGATGCGGCGCTGATCCAGTGGGATGCCACCGCGGCGACGCTGAAAGCCCTTGGCTGCCACAGTATTGACCGCGTGCTGCTCGGCTAAATCACACATTATGCGGGCCTCAGGCCCGTATTGCTGAAAATCCCCGCAATCAAACGATGGTTTCTTGCTCTTGCCCGGCGGGTAAAGTAGCCTGAACACTCTATTGTCTATCGGTGAGCCCAGGTTAATGTTAAAGCGCGTGTTATACAGCCTGTTAGTCCTGTTCGGCCTGCTGCTGTTGACCGTGCTGGGTCTTGACCGCTGGATGAGCTGGAAAACCGCGCCCTACATCTACGATGAGCTGCAGGATCTGCCCTACCGTCAGGTCGGAGTGGTGCTCGGCACCGCCAAGTACTACCGCACCGGAGTCATCAATCAATACTATCGCTACCGTATCCAGGGCGCGCTCAACGCCTACAACAGCGGCAAGGTGAACTACCTGCTGCTCAGCGGCGACAACGCGCTGCAGAGCTATAACGAGCCGATGACCATGCGCCGGGACCTGATTAAAGCCGGCGTCGATCCGGCGGATATCGTGCTGGACTACGCCGGCTTCCGTACCCTCGACTCCATCGTGCGGACCCGCAAGGTTTTTGACACCAACGATTTTATTATCATCACCCAGCGCTTCCACTGCGAGCGCGCGCTGTTTATCGCCCTGCATATGGGCATTCAGGCCCAGTGCTATGCGGTACCGTCGCCAAAAGATATGTGGAACGTGCGGCTGCGCGAGTTCGGCGCGCGCTTCGGCGCCCTCGCGGACCTCTACCTTTTCAAACGCGAGCCGCGTTTTTTAGGCCCGCTGATCCCCATTCCGGCGCAGCAGGAAGTTCCGCATGGCGCCCAGTCCTATCCGGCGGTGACCCCGGATCAGCTGCTGGAATTGCAAAAAGAGAAGTAACGGGTCGTATCCTTCGGCGGCCACACGGCTTCCGCGCCTTGCGATAAGAGAGCCAAAAAAAAGCCCGCGCAGCGTGCGCGGGCCTGGTAAACAAGTATCGAGCGTTATTTTTTGCGCGCGTATTTCAGTGAATCCAGCGCGACGGCGAAGATAATAATGGCGCCTTTGATAATGTACTGCCAGTACGGGTTAACGCCGATGTAGGTCAGGCCGTAGTTAATCACCGTAAAGATGATAACGCCGGTTACCACGCCGAGCACGGTCCCCACGCCGCCGCTGAAGGAGACGCCGCCGACAACGCAGGCCGCAATCGCATCCAGCTCATACATAAAGCCGAGGTTGTTGGTCGCCGAGCCGATTCGCCCGGCCTCCAGCAGCCCGCCGAAGGCGTAAAACACGCCGGACAGGGCATAGATCATCAGCAGGTTAAGGGCAACGTTAACCCCTGAAACCTTCGCCGCTTCCGGGTTGCCGCCGATAGCAAAGATGTTTTTGCCAAAGCGGGTCTTGTTCCACAGGATCCAGACGAAAAACACGGCAATCAGCGCGTAGAAGGTAATATACGACAGGCGGAAGGTCCCCAGCGCGACAAACCCTTGCGCAAAATTCGAGAAGTGGCTGTCGAATCCGGAAACCGGCGAGGCGCCAACAAAATCGTAGTACAGGGAGTTGATCCCATAAACGATAATCATGGTGCCCAGGGTGGTGATAAACGGAGTCACGTTGAGGTAGGCGATGATAATGCCGTTCAGCAGACCAATTACCGCGCCAATCGCGCACACCAGCAGGATCACCAGCGGTATTGGCATCGTTGCCATATCCGGGAAGACCTTGTTGGCGTTATCCACCGCCTGCAGCATCGTTGCGGCGATAACCGCTGCCAGGCCAACCTGACGTCCGGCTGACAGGTCGGTCCCTTGCGTCACGATGAGCCCCGCGACGCCCAGCGCGATAATAATACGTACCGAGGACTGGGTCAGAATGTTACTTAAGTTCAGTAAACTTAAGAAGGTCGGATCCTGGAAAATAATAATGGCCAGCAGGACCAAAAGAACAACGTAAATCCCACCGTCCTTCAGATAGGTGAGAAAACTCTTTTTATTTAATGCGCTCATCGCAAGCCCCTGATCTTAAAGATGCAACGACGCAAGACGTAAAATTTCGTTTTGCGTAGTGGTTTTTGTCTCAACAATTCCGGCAACGAGCCCGTTGCTCATTACCAGAATACGGTCAGTAATACCCAGCAGCTCCGGCATCTCGGAGGAAATAATAATGATCCCTTTCTCTCTTTTGGCCAGTTCGGCAATCAGCTGATAGATTTCGAACTTGGCGCCAACGTCAATCCCGCGCGTCGGTTCATCAAGCATCAGAATCTCCGGCTGGGTTAACAGCCAGCGGCCGATAATAACCTTCTGCTGGTTGCCGCCGGACAGCGAACCAATTTGCGTATGCTGTCCTGGGGTTTTCACACGCATGGCGTCAATAACCCATTGGGTATCGCTTTTCATGCGCGAGTTATCCAGCAATCCGACCTTGTTTTTATATTTCTTAATATTGGAGATCAGGGAGTTAAAACCGATATCCAAATAAGCATAAATCCCGGTAGAACGGCGCTCTTCGGTCACCAGCGCAAAGCCGTGGTTAATAGCTTCATTGGCGCTATGGTTATTAATTTTCTTACCGTGCAGCTTAATCGTCCCGCTGGCCTTTTCGCGAATGCCGAACAGGGTCTCGACGATATCGGTACGCTTCGCGCCCACCAGCCCGGCGATGCCGAGAATTTCGCCCTTATGCAGGTCGAAGGAGATATCGCGGATCGACGGCTGACGCAGCGAGGTCAGGTTACGCACCTCAAGAATCACCTCGCCAGGCGTGTTTTCCCGGTTTGGGAAACGCTGGTTCAGGGAGCGGCCGACCATCATGGCGATGATCTTGTCCATGTCCAGACCTTCCAGCGGCTGGGTGGCAATCCACTGGCCGTCGCGCAGGATGGTTATCTCATCGCACAGCTGGAAAATCTCTTCCATTTTGTGGGAGATATAGACAATGCCGCAGCCGCGCTCTTTCAGCTTACGGATGATCTTAAACAGATGGTTGACCTCTTTTTCGGTCAGCGACGACGTCGGCTCATCCATAATGACGATTTTGGCGTCATAGGAGAATGCCTTCGCAATTTCAATCATCTGCATTTGCGATACCGATAGCGTGCCCACGCGCGCGCGCGGGTCAATATCAATATCCAGTTCATCAAATATCGCTTTGGTATCGCGATACATTTTATCCTGATCGACAAACACGCCTTTGGCGGGATAGCGACCCAGCCACATATTGTCCATCACCGAACGTTGTAATACTAAGTTTAATTCCTGGTGAACCATTGAGATGCCGTTTTCCAGGGCTTCTTTCGCCGAATGGAAATCGATCTCTTGTCCCTGAAAAAGAATGCTGCCGGAATCTTTTTGATAGATCCCAAAAAGGCATTTTAATAATGTTGATTTTCCCGCGCCGTTCTCGCCCATTAATGCATGAATAGAGTGAGGACGGACTTTCAGGTTGACATTATCGAGTGCCTTGACGCCAGGAAATGATTTGTTGATATTGCTCATTTCCAACAAAAATTCGCCCGACCGTTCGCTATTATTACTGACCATAGTTATACCTGGCTGCGTTCATGCACACCCTCAGCTGACGAATTAGCGCCAAAATAAGGATCTGGTTCTCTATCAGGAATAATCGGGCGTAGCGGCTGGCGATCCTTCAGGCGGCCATTTTAGCGGCGACGTTGCTCTCAACGCATCCCGAGTGACTGTATTTATAGCCAATACGCCCGTACATCTACTCGATAAACTTCGAGCTGCGAAATGGTATGCACCCGCAGCCCGAAACCGAGTATTAAATATTACTTACCAATAAACTGGCTCAGATTGTCTTTATCGACGCCAACGTAAGGAACGCGAACGATTTTATTTTCAATCTTCCAGCTGGTGCCCGCGGCAGGCTCTTTACCGTCCGCCAGGTTTTTCGCCAGATCGAAGGTGGCTTTTGCCTGGTTATTGGCATCGTTCAGCACGGTACCGGCCATCGCACCGGATTTAACCAGCGCCAGCGCTTCTGGTAAGGCATCGACGCCGAAGACCGGAATGCTGCTCTTGTTGTGCGCTTTCAGGGCTTCTACCGCACCCATTGCCATCGCATCGTTGTTGGCGATAACCACTTCAATTTTGTTAGCGTTAGGGCCGGAGAGCCAGGCGTCCATCTTATCTTTCGCCTGAGCGGTATCCCACATCGCGGTATCCAGCTGCAGCTGCTGAGTTTTCAGACCTTTGTCATTCAGCTCTTTAATGACGTAGGTGGTACGCGCTTCGGCATCCGGATGGCCCGGCTCGCCTTTCAGCAGCACATACTGAATCTGACCATCTTTGTTCAGATCCCAGCCGGCGTTGGCTTTCCAGTGTTTAGCAATCAGGTCGCCCTGGATAATACCGGACTCTTTAGAGTCGGTACCGACGTAATACGCTTTGTCATAGCTGTCCAGCGCTTTACGGGAAGGCTCTTTGTTAAAGAACACCACCGGGACGTTCTGCCCGCGCGCTTTATCGATAACGGTGCCGGCGGCAGCCGGGTCCACCAGGTTAATCGCCAGCGCCTTCACGCCTTTTGCCAGCAGAACGTCAATCTGATCGTTCTGTTTGGACTGGTCGTTTTGCGAGTCATTCATCAGCAGACTGAACGTCCGGCGCGGCTTTGCCGTCTTTCTCAATGGCCTTACGCACCACCGACATAAAGTTGTCGTCGTATTTATAAATGGTTACGCCGATGCGGGTATCAGCTGCGTGTGCCGCGGCGCCAAATAACATACTCGCCATAACTGCAGACAGGGTAAACACCTTCTTATTCATGGAATCTCCGGTTTTTTTTATGCAGGGTCATTGGTGTGAAAACGGCTGGCGGAAGTTGTTACATTAACGTTACCGCACAACAAGGTTCACGACTGTAAATTCTGTCTTCCGTGTAGGGTGACGCTCCAAAGGTACGGCTTTACTCGCAGTTTAGCGCCTTGCTCCCGTTGTAAAAGTGATTAATCACCGTGACAAAATGGTCAGGACTGGTAAACGCGGCCATCATAATCAGTTGAATGTTAATATACTGTGAATTTACTCACAGATTGAAAGCGGTTACATCCCCGCCCTTTTCAGTTAGTGATCGGCCCCACAATTTGCCGCTGGGTCACCGAATGGCGACGCACCAGGGTCGGCATAAAGCAGTGGCGAGCGTCATGGTCGAGCTTACCCGCAGCCCCCAGCAGCGCCAGCTCGGTGGCGAGCTTCGCCATTGACATAATAGGATAGCGCACCGTCGTCAGCTGTGGGTCGGTGTAACGAGAAATAGGGATATCATCGAAGCCAATCAGCGACAGATGCTGCGGCACGACAATGCCGTTATCTTTCAGGGTAGTCAGCGCGCCGGCCGCCATACTGTCGTTGTAGGCGAAAACGGCGGTGAGGCCTAAATTACGCCCCAGCAGCTCAACCATTGCCGCCTCGCCGCCCTGCATATCCGGCGAACCGGAGCCTACCCAGCTGTCGGGGGCAATAATGCTTTGCTCCTGCAACGCCTTGAACCACCCCTCCCGGCGCAGGGAGTCATCTTCAATGCCGTGATTTGAGGAGAGATAGCCGATCCGCTGATGGCCGTGGTTGAGCAGCATCCGCGTCGCCATCAGCGCCCCGCTGACGTTGTCCAGACCGACGCAGCGGTGCTCGTAGCCGGGCACAATGCGGTTGATCAGCACCATCCCCGGAATATGCTGCATGAAATCGCCGAACTCCTCGTCGCTCAGCGCCTTGGAGTGCACGATCAGCGCCGAGCAGCGCTGGCGAATCAGCACTTCGATAGCGTTACGCTCTTTTTCCGCCTCATGGTAGCTATTGCCGATCAGCACGTATTTCTGATGCTGCTGGGCCACGGTATCCACCGCCTTCACCAGCGCGCCGAAAAAGGCATCCGACACGTCCATCACCACCACGCCAATGGTATCGCTGACCTGCGTCGCCAGCGCCTGCGCGTTGGCGTTGGGCCGGTAGCCGAGCTGCGTTACCGCTTTCATCACGCTTTCGCGCGTATCCGGGCTCACCAGCGCGCTATTATTCAGCACGCGCGAGACCGTCGCGACGGAAACCCCCGCCTGACGGGCGACATCACGAATGGTGATCATGCTCACCGACCTGTAGAGAATTGCAATACGTCACACCCACCTCCTGTGTTCAGCAAGGTGGCTATTCTGGCAGCGACGCGCGGCGCGCTACGTGAGTGAGGTCACACGCCTGAAAACGCTTACATTCATTTTGTTAACGATTGTGATCGAGATCGTTATCTGGATGTGTTCTTTGATGATGTCCCTGAAGCGCGCAGGGTGAGCTGACGCCACAGCCATTCAACCGGGCCCTGGCGGAAATGACGCAGCCAGAAGAGCGAGAAGATGAGATTTATCGCCCAAATCGGTACGACGAAGGCCAGCAGCTGCAGGCGGTCGAACTTCATAAACAGGCCAAGGCGGTAAAAGAGCGTGGTGCAGATGATAGTTTGCAACAGGTAGTTGGTCAGCGCCATGCGTCCGACGCAGGCAATCGCGGTCACCAGCCGCAGCTTGCACAGCTGAGGCCAGAAGCCCCACGCCAGGGAAGCGTAGCCGATGGTTTGTAGCGGCGCGCCGAGCTCGCGCGGGGCCTGCAGCAGGAATGCGCACCAGCGGGGATCCCAGTCGAGATACCACTGGGCGAAAATCGCCGGGATATTGACCGCCATTCCGGCGGCGATCAGCAGAACGCCGGTGCGCCGGTAGTGGCTGAGGCTGAACTGCCCTTTTAGCCAGCCGCTGCGCATCAGGGCCGCGCCCATCAGCATCATTCCCGCCAGCTGCCAGCCGTACTGCGCGCCGAGGGCCAGCAGATTATCCGACAGCATATCCGCGCGGTTGCTTATCGCCTCGAAGCCGCCGTTCAGCTTCCAGTACTGCTCATACTGTAAATTTGCCGCATCGGGCACCCACGAGCGATTCGGCGCATCGCCGGAAATGACGCCAAGCAGCAGCAGCACCGCCACGCCGATGACGTACAGCATCACGCCGGTATTAAACAGGGTTTTGAGGTGATGCGCATCGCGAATCATTCTCCAGGCCACCAGCCCCACGAGTGCGTAGGCCAGCAGGATATCTCCGTCCCAGAAAAAAAGTCCGTGGATAAACCCCAGCAGCGCCAGCAGCGTCAGACGCGACTGGATCCAGCGCTTGCCGCGAGGCAGCAGCAGCTGAAGCCCGGCGCCAAACAGCAGAGCAAAGAGGGTCAGGAATTTCACCTGCGCCAGCAGGTCGAGGATCGCCCAGGTCCAGGCGTCGCTAAAAGAGATGCTCCCGGACCACGCCGGGTTGAGATAGGCCGCCTTCGGCAGGCCGAAAGCGTTAATATTCAGTAGCAGAATACCCAGAATGGCGACGCCACGAATAAAGTCCAGCGTGACGTTTCGTTCCATGTACCCTGCTCCGATTTTAGCCGTGGTGACGTACGGCGCGCAGGAACTCCTGGCGGGTATTCTGGCTGGATTTAAACAGACCGCCCAGCGAGGTGGTTGTAGTGGCGCTGGTGGCATCGCGAATACCGCGCGCCTTCACGCAGTAATGCACCGCATCAATCGATACCGCCACGTTGCTGGTACCAAGCAGGGTTTGCAGCGCGGTTAAAATCTGCTGCGTCAGCCGCTCCTGCACCTGCGGGCGCTGGGAGAAGAACTGCACGATGCGGTTGATTTTCGACAGGCCAATCACCGAGTCTTTCGGAATATAGGCCACCGTCGCTTTACCATCAATCGTGACAAAGTGGTGTTCGCAGGTGCTGGTCAGGGTGATATCGCGCACGGTAACCATTTCATCAACCTGCATCTTGTTCTCAATGACGGTGATTTTGGGGAACCTGGCGTAGTCCAGTCCGGAAAAGATCTCATCGACATACATTTTGGCGATGCGATGCGGGGTTTCCATCAGACTGTCATCACTAAGATCAAGATTCAGCAGCTGCATAATCTCAGTCATGTGTCCGGCAATCAGACGCTTGCGAGTTTCATTATCTATTTCTTGTACTGGCGGACGCAACGGCGTCTCCAGCCCACGAGCGACCAGCGCTTCATGAACGAGTATGGCTTCTTTGCTCAGTGATGACATTTATGTTCTCCTGCAGGTGTGGCGCTCTTTGCTCTTCTGAGGGCAAAGTTTGCATGCATTGTGCGTGAGGTAGCGCACATAATCTAGTAGCCGAAACGATAATTATTGAAATTTGCGTGACCTATTGATAGCGCGCTTCTGGTCCTACGTCCGCCACATCGCGCCTGTCAATCGTCTAACGCCCGCCAGTTGCCACTTCCCGAACAAAAGAACGACTTCGCGTCATTCTAAATAGCACAGCAGCCGGAGCATGTTGGCTAAAAGTTGCATTAATGATGCAATATGTTCCCGAAAGGAGAAAGTGAAAGTTGCTCACGAGTAAGTGAAATATCTGTATTATGCAAAATTACGTCCCTGTACGCAGAGTCAGCCGGCGGCCGCTACCACGATATATCCGTAAGGTATGTATGGCCTGCTGGCTAACGCGTATCCCCTTTTTCTAAGGAGCCCGGCATGGAATTGCTTGAAGAGCATCGCTGTTATGAAGGTCGGCAGCAACGCTGGCGGCATGACTCCACGACGCTGAACTGTGCAATGACGTTCAGCATCTTCCTACCCCCGCAGCGCGATGATGCGCCGCCGCCGGTTGTGTACTGGCTCTCCGGCCTGACCTGCAACGATGAGAACTTTACCACCAAAGCCGGCGCTCAGCGCATCGCGGCCGAGCTCGGCCTGGCGCTGGTGATGCCGGATACCAGCCCGCGCGGCGATAGCGTCGCCGACGATAGCGCCTACGATCTGGGCAAAGGCGCGGGATTTTATCTCAACGCCACCGAAGCGCCGTGGTCGGCGCATTTTCGCATGTACGATTACCTTCGCGACGAGCTGCCGCAGCTGATTAGCGCCCAGTTTAACGTCAGCGATCGCTGCGCTATTAGCGGCCACTCAATGGGGGGTCACGGGGCGCTGATTATCGCCCTGAAGAACCCGGGCCGTTTCGCCAGCGTGTCGGCCTTTGCGCCGATCGTCAACCCTGCCAGAGTGCCGTGGGGGCAAAAGGCGTTTACCGCCTACCTCGGCGCCGACGAATCTCGCTGGCAGGCGTGGGACAGCTGCGCATTAATGCAGGCCAGCCAGGCCAGCGACGCGATACCCACGCTTATCGATCAGGGCGACAGCGACGCGTTCCTCGCCCAGCAGTCTGCAGCCTGCGGTGCTGGCCGAAGTTGCGCGACAAAAGGCGTGGCCGCTGACCCTGAGAATTCAGCCCGGCTACGATCATAGCTACTACTTTATTGCTTCATTTATCGAAGACCATCTGCGTTTTCACGCCCGGTATCTGCTGACGCACTGATGACGACTGCCGCACCTTAGTCGCCAGCGCACAGAGGGCTGACAGGAAAACCTGCCAGCCCTCTTTTATGTTTCAGCTAACCTTAGTGCGCTTAGAAGCGGTAGTCAACGGCCATAAAGTAGCGGCGGCCCTCTTCGGTATAGCTGTAATCGTCGCGGCTCAGATCTTTATCCCCGACGTTCAGCACGCCGGAACGCAGCTTAACGTTCTGAGTAACCTGCCAGGCGGCACCGATATCAAACATGGTGTAACCGCCCGGCGTTTTAGCCGTGGCGCTGACCGCACGCTGCTCGCCGGTATAGTTCGCCGAAACGTAGAAGGACCAGTCGTCCAACGGTTTCCAGTCCAGCGTGCCGTTGGCAGTATGGAACGGCAGCGTTTGCAGCGGCTTATCACCACCGTTGCTGAGATCGCGGCCGTCGTTATAGGTGTAGTTCACCGTCAGCTTCCACTCATCGCCGAACGGCACCTTCACTTCGGTTTCTACGCCCTTGATGCGCGCCTTGTTGACGTTAAAGTAGCGGAATACCGGCACTCGTTTGCCGTTGACGGTTTTCCAGCCCACAAAGTTGGGATAGCCTGGCGCCTCGCTGGCGCTGGAAGTACGCAGGATATCAATCATATCGTCCACGTTGTTCTGGAAGGTGGTCACGCTCCCTTCCACGCCATCCAGTAATCCCTCCTCACCCCGATAGTAGAGGCCGATCTCGAAGCTTTCGCTGGTTTCCGGCTTGAGGTCAGGGTTACCGATAATGCTGCAGGAGCCGCGGCAGGAGTTAGTGGTCCAGTCAGGGTTCAGCTGTAGCAGAGACGGCGCTTTAAAGGCCGTCGCCCAGCCGCCCTTCACCGTCACCGTATCGGTCGCGTTATAGACGAGATAAGCACGCGGGCTCCAGTGATCGCCGTAGGTTTCGTGGTCATCCATACGAATACCGGTGGTCAGCGCCAGCGGTTCGAAAATACGCCATTCATCTTCAACAAACAGCGCATACTGGCTGGCGGAGGTCGATTTTCCGCCGCTGCTCAGGTTGACCGGATCTTTCAGCTTATCGTGTCGCCATTCACCTCCGACGGTCACCAGCTGATTGATCATGCCCAGCGGCAGGACGTATTTGCCGTCAACGGAGTTGCTTTCAGAGGTGATGGTACCGGCCTGACCCGGATTTTTGTTATCCACTTTTTCGCCATAGAACTTCAGCTCGCTGTTACCCATGTCCCAGCGGCCGTTGTGGCTAAGCGAGTAATTCTGGCGCTCAAGGCGGTTGCGATCGAGGGAGTCAGAATCCCTGTCCTGGCGGTCAAATCCGTAACCGGCGGTAATATCCTGGCTATCGGTCGGCGTCCAGGCAAACTCCACGTTGCCGTCACGACTGGAGAATCCTTCAATGCGTGGCGTTTCGCCAGCGGCATTGCTGGACGCCAGCTGATCGTCCTTCGCACGTTTCGCCAGGCTGCCGTAGGCTTTCATACCCAGCACACCGTCAATCAGCGGCCCGCTGGTAAAGAACTGCCCGTTATAGGTATCGCCACGGTCACGATGTTCCTGAACGGTGGTATCCGCACTCAGGGTGCCGGTCCATTTTTGACCAACTTTTTTAGTAATAATGTTGACCACGCCGCCAAGGGCGTCTGAACCGTAAAGAGATGACATCGGCCCACGCACCACTTCGATACGCTCGATGGCGTCTACCGGGATCCAGTTAAGATCGAAGTCGTTATGGCGGAAAACGGCGTTGCGGGAGTTGACGCGTTTGCCATCCACGAGAATCAGCGTATAGCTGCTATCGAGTCCGCGGATGCTGACGCCCTTGCGATTATCCCCTTCGTTGGTGAGCTGCACGCCCGGCACTTCCCGCAGAACATCCTTCAGGTTTTGCACCGGACGGCGCTGTAAATCTTGCTGAGTGATAACGCTAATGCTGGCAGGGGCATCCTTTACGCTCTGTTCAGTTGCCGCGGCAGTGACAACCAGCGTTTCTTCATTGACCTCGGCCGCGGCCGGAAGGGCCAGCGAGACGACGGATGCGCACAATCCCGCCCGGACAAAAGGGTTTAGCCTGAACATTTCATATCTCCATGAGGTAACAAACAAATCAAACAAAAGGTGCTGCTAACACGTACTGTCGGCGCAACGCTCATTGGCGGTACGCGCATATTTTTTACAGCAGACGTGGCTGGTCGCCCCTTGTCAGATACTGAGACCGGCAAGATATGGGGATTGGCTTCATCCTGAATTTGGCAAGGATGATAAAGATAATGATATTGATTATCAATACAATTATGAATAATTGTGACAATTTGTAAGGAGTAAATATGCAAAAAAGCCCTCTAAAAGAGGGCTTTATCTGCTGAAATTCGCTGCTGTTAGCCTTTAAAACGCTGCGGGAACTTCATTTCGCTATAGCGGACAAACCGGGTACCTTTGGCAAGCTTATAGCCAAACCAGATAACCAGGAACAGCGGAATACCGATATAGGTCGCCGCCACGCCGCCCCAGTCGATGGTGTCTTTCAGGAACGCTTCGTAGTTCTGGCCGAGGGTAATAATCAGGCACAGAACGAAGGCGAAGATCGGCCCAAGCGGGAAGAACCCGGAGCGATACGGCAGATCGTTGACATCGTTGCCCTGCAGCACGTAGCCGCGACGGAAACGATAGTGGCTGATGGCGATCCCCAGCCAGGCGATAAAGCCGGTCATCCCCGAGGTATTCAGCAGCCACAGGTAGACGGTCTGGTTGCCAAACATTGAACTCAGGAAGCACAGCGCCGCCACCACGGTTGTGGCGTACAGCGCATTGCGCGGCACGCCGCCGCGCGACAGCTTCGCGAAGATGCGCGGCGCTTTACCATCGCAGGCCAGGGTGTAGAGCATACGCGTGGAGGCGTACATTCCTGAGTTGCCCGCCGACAGCACCGCCGTCAGGATCACCGCGTTCATGATCGCGGCCGCGGACAGCAGGCCGGCGTGCTGGAACACCAGGGTGAACGGACTAACGGAAATATCCTTCACGTCGTTACGCAGCAGGCTCGGATCGGTATAAGGGATAATCAGGCTGATGATTAAAATCGCGAACACGTAGAACAGCAGAATACGCCAGAACACCTGGCGCACGGCGCGCGGGATGTTCTTCTCCGGGTTTTCCGACTCACCCGCGGCGATGCCGATAAGCTCGGTGCCCTGGAACGAGAAGCCGACGATCATCGCCACGCCGATCATCGCCGCAAAGCCGCCGGCAAACGGCGCATCGTCAATTCCCCAGTTACTCCAGCCCGCAGGCTTTGTGCCTTCAAAGATGCCGACGATCATCATCACGCCAACGACAATAAAGATGATGACGGTAGCGACCTTGATCAGCGAAAACCAGTACTCTGCTTCACCGAAGCCTTTGACCGAGATCCAGTTCAGCAGGAACATAACGCCGAGGAACAGCGCGCTCCAGATCCAGCCCGGGGCGTCAGGGAACCAGTAGGTCATGACCAGCTGCGAGGCCACGAGGTCAACGGCGATGGTGACCGCCCAGTTATACCAGTAGTTCCAGCCCAGCGCGAAGCCGAAGCCCTCTTCGACATAGTTCTGACCGTAGGTGGCAAAGGAGCCGGACACCGGCATGAACGCCGCCAGCTCGCCAAGGCTGGTCATCAGGAAATAGACCATCAGACCGATCAGAATATAAGAAAGCAGCGCGCCGCCGGGGCCTGCCTGGGAAATAGTTGCACCGGATGCAACGAAAAGACCTGTACCGATGGAACCGCCAATAGCGATCATGGTCAAGTGACGCGCCTTCAGTTCACGGCGTAGGCCGGGCGCTTCTGTGGTTTTAGTATCCGAAACCATGTGAAAATGCTATCCATCAAAAAAATGAGGCGAGATTGTAGCAGACGATCGGCGATCCATCCGGTACAAATACAAAGTTATAAGAGAGGTTCATGATCGAACATGGATTATTAGTAAAGCACTAAATCGCGGAATTGCCAGCAATAATCCCCCGCCTCTTTTCACCTCAGCGCGCTGAATCCGCCGTTCTACACCTCGCAGTAGCGCAGAAAACGCTGTAATGCTTTAGAAATGTGCTTCTGGCGATGATGAATCCGCCACAGGGTGCGGGTTAATGGCGGTAGCGGCACGCTCAGCTCAACCAGCGATCCTACCTCCAGCTGCTCGGCGATAACCCGCCGCGAAAGGCAGCTGATGCCGAGGCCGTGACGCACGGCGTGTTTGATGGCCTCGGAGTTGCCCAGTTCCATCCCCAGATGAAACGCCGGCAGATGCGATAGCAGTAAATAGTCGACGATTTCCCGGGTACCCGAGCCGTGCTCGCGCAGGATCCACGGCGCCTCCGCCAGCCGCTGCAGCGTCACCTCGCCCTCCAGCAGCGGCGAACCGGGAGCGGCAAACACCACCAGCTCATCCGCCAGCCACGGCTCGGCGATAATATCCGCCGCATGGCACGGCCCCTCAATCAGCCCGATATCCACCCGCAGATCGGCCACGGCGTTAATCACGTCCTGGCTGTTGCCGACGCTCAGCTCCAGCGGCAGTTCGGGGAAATCGCGGCGATAGCGGGCAATGATTTCCGGCAAAATATAGTTCCCGATAGTGCTGCTGGCGTACACGCGGATCGCGCCGTTGTCGCCGCGAAACAGCAGCTCGATTTCACCGGCGCGCTCCAGCAGCGCCAGCGCGCGCGGGTAAAGCAGCCTACCGTGCTCGTTGACCACCAGCCGCTTGCCGACGCGATCGAAAAGCTGCACGCCCAGCTGCCCTTCGAGATCGGTCAGCGCCGCGCTGACCGCTGACTGCGAAAGCGCCAGCATTTGCGACGCCTGGGTGGTTGAACCGCTCTTGAGAACTTCAGCAAAAACTTCCAGCTGCCGCAGTGTGATATGCATAACCCTTCCTTGCTCGTCCAATCGACATCACTCTTCGTAGTCCCGACGCCTGGCGCATAGCGCCGCGAGAGCTGCGAAGAGGCTTATCTACCACTTATTACGATTAATTATAAATATATAATCAATTTTATATTTAAACCAGCGAGTCGTAATCTTTACGCAGACAAAGGAGAAGGTTATGACAGCACTCACTTTACCGACAAAACATCGCACGCTGTGGCATTTTATCCCAGGCCTGGCGCTTACCGTCGTACTTACCGGCGCCGCGCTCTGGACGGGCAGCTTTCCCGCTATCGCCGGCGCCGGTTTCAGCGCCCTGACGCTGGCCATCCTGTTCGGCATGGTCGTCGGCAATACGATCTACCCAAAAATGTGGCAATCCTGCGACGGCGGCGTGATCTTCGCTAAACAGCACCTGCTGCGTCTCGGTATTATTTTATACGGCTTTCGCCTGACCTTCGCACAGATTGCCGACGTCGGCGTGAGCGGCATTGCCATTGACGTTCTGACCCTGACCAGCACCTTTTTTATCGCCTGTTTCCTCGGGCAGAAGGTCTTCGGTCTGGACAAGCACACCAGCTGGCTGATTGGCGCCGGCAGCAGCATCTGCGGCGCGGCGGCGGTTCTGGCCACCGAACCGGTGGTGAAGGCGGAGGCCAGCAAGGTAACCGTCGCCGTCGCTACGGTGGTGATTTTCGGGACCCTGGCTATCTTCCTCTATCCGGCGATGTATCCGCTGCTGGCGCACTGGTTTACGCCGGAAACCTACGGCATCTATATGGGCTCGACCATGCACGAGGTGGCGCAGGTGGTCGCGGCGGGTCATGCGGTGAGCCCCGATGCTGAGAACGCGGCGGTGATTGCTAAAATGCTGCGCGTCATGATGCTGGCGCCGTTCCTGCTGTTCCTCGCCGCCCGCGTTAAGCAGCTGGCCCCGGCCGGCAGCGGCGAGAAAAGTAAAATCACCATCCCGTGGTTTGCCATTATGTTCATCCTGGTGGCGGTATTTAACTCCTTCCACCTGCTGCCAAAAGCGGCGGTCGATATGCTGGTGACCCTCGATACCGTGCTGCTGGCGATGGCGATGGCCGCACTGGGGTTGACCACCCACGTTAGCGCGCTGAAAAAAGCCGGCGCCAAACCGCTGCTGATGGCATTAATGCTGTTCGTCTGGCTGATTGTCGGCGGCGGCACGATTAACCTGGCGGTCCACGGCCTGATGGCCTGAAGTATGACGGCGATGTTAAGGATGATGTAACTCTCCGGTTAAGCCGCTATCATTACCCACCCCGCAGCGGCTTAACTGGAGTTTTTTATGAAATATATTGGAGCGCACGTCAGCGCCTCCGGCGGAGTGGCCAATGCCGCCATTCGCGCAGCCGAAATCGGTGCGACCGCCTTCGCCCTCTTCACCAAGAACCAGCGCCAGTGGCGCGCCGCCCCGCTGAGCGACGAAACCATTGCTGAATTCAAAGCCGCCTGCGAAAAATACCGTTTCGCTCCCGGGCAAATCCTGCCGCACGATAGCTATCTGATCAACCTCGGCCACCCGGTGGAAGAGGCGCTGGAAAAATCCCGTGAAGCCTTTATTGATGAGCTGACCCGCTGCCAGCAGCTGGGGCTGACGCTGCTGAACTTCCATCCCGGTAGCCACCTGCAGCAAATAGCGGAAGAGGAGTGCCTGGCGCGGATCTCCCGCTCGATTAATATCGCGCTGGAAAAAACCGCAGGCGTGACCGCGGTTATCGAAAACACCGCCGGCCAGGGCAGCAATCTCGGATTTAAGTTTGAACATCTGGCCGCCATTATCGACGGCGTGGAGGATAAATCCCGCGTCGGCGTATGTATTGATACCTGTCACGCCTTTGCCGCCGGGTACGATCTGCGTAGCGCTGCAGAGTGTGAGAAGACCTTCGCTGACTTCGAGCGTATCGTCGGCTTCAAATACCTGCGCGGGATGCACCTGAACGATGCGAAAAGCGCCTTCGGCAGCCGCGTCGACCGCCACCACAGCCTGGGCGAAGGCAATATCGGCCACGATGCCTTCCGCTGGATCATGCAGGACAGCCGCTTCGACGGGATTCCGCTAATTCTGGAAACCGTGAATCCCGATATCTGGGCGCAAGAGATAGCTTGGCTGCGGGCGCAGCAGCCGGCGGAAGCGTCGGCCTGAGGTCGATGCCGGGCTAATCGCAACCGCTAAAAAAAGAAAGGGCCGAATCATCGGCCCTTTTGCTTATGCAGATGTGACTCAGGCGGCTTTTTCGAGCGTCTGCTCCTCCGGACGCTTCAGCACCGCGTAGGAGAGACCGGCAACCAGCGTCCCGGCAATAATCGCCAGCAGATAGCCGAGCACCGGCGTAATCGCGCCAGGGATCAGCAGCACAAACAGGCCGCCGTGCGGTGCCATCAGTTTGGCGCCAATCGCCATGGAGATGGCGCCGGTTACCGCCCCGCCGACGATACAGCATGGCAGGACGCGCATCGGATCGCGGGCGGCGAACGGAATCGCCCCTTCGGTAATAAAGCACAGCCCCAGGACCAGCGACGCTTTGCCGCCTTCGCGCTGGCCTTTGTCAAACTTATTACGCGCCACCAGCGTCGCGATGCCCATCGCCAGCGGCGGTACCATGCCCGCGGCCATAATCGCCGCCATCGGCGCATAGGTCTGAGTACTCAGCAGCCCGACGCCAAAGGCGTACGCCGCTTTGTTCACCGGACCGCCCATATCGGTACACATCATTGCCCCGAGGATGGCGCCCAGCAGAACCGCGTTAGCCGTGCCCATGGTTTGCAGCCAGTGGGTCAGACCCGCAAGGATACCGGCAACCGGCTTACCGATCAGGTAGATCATCGCCAGACCGACAATCAGGCTGGAAACCAGCGGAATGATCAGAATCGGTTTCAGCGCCTCCATGCTCGGCGGCAGCTTCAGCTTCGTGCTGATCAGTTTAGCCACGTAGCCGGCAAGGAAGCCCGCAATGATCCCGCCAATAAAGCCGGAACCGCCGCTCACCGCCAGCATACCGCCGATAAGACCCGGCGTCAGGCCCGGACGGTCGGCGATGGAGAAGGCGATAAAGCCCGCCAGCACCGGAACCATCAGCGCAAAGGCTGAACCGCCGCCGATCTGCATCAGCGCCGCCGCCAGCGTATCCTTCACTTCAAATGCTTTAATCCCGAAAGCGAAGGAAAGCGCGATGCACAGGCCGCCCGCCACCACCATCGGCAGCATGTAGGAGACGCCGGTCAGCAGGTGACGATAGGCACCGCCGCCCTCTTTCTTCGCGCTGTCCGCCTGCTGTGACCCGGAAGGCTGATAGGGTTTGGCTTCCAGCTGCGCCTTTTCAAACTCCTGGGCGGTTTTCTTCAGCGCCAGGCCGGTAGTGGTGCGATACATTGGCTTACCGGCGAACTTCGCCAGGTCAACTTCAATATCCGCCGCAACGATCACCAGATCGGCCTGCGCCACCTCTTCCGGCGTAATCGCATTGCCCGCGCCGACGGAGCCGCGCGTTTCCACCTTCACCCACCAGCCGCGTTTTTTCGCTTCGCTTTCGATAGCCTCTGCGGCCATAAAGGTATGCGCCACGCCGGTTGGGCAGGCGGTAACGGCGACGATGCGCTTCGGGCCGCTGGCCGCGGCGGGCGCCGCAGCCGGCGCGCTGTAAGGGGTCGCATGGCTTTTCGCCTCGCCGAGGAACAGCTCCGGGTGGGCAACGGCGCGGTTAATATCGCCGAGATAGACCTTTTTACCGTTCAGCGCGCTGTCAGCAGGCAGCGTTGAGCCGAGGACGATAGCCAGCTCCGCATCGTTCGGGTTATCAATCAGTTCGAGTTGCGCTTTTTGCGCCGCGGTGCCCAGCAGGGTTTTCGCCATATAGGCGCGCGCCTGTCCGAGTCCGGCATCAATAATCAGCAGCGTTTTCATTATGCCTCTCCTGCTGTTAATTAAACGGTTGTAAGTCGACGCGCGCCATCATTGCGGCCAACTGGGTACGATCGGTAATACCAACGTTGCTCTGGCTCACCGCCAGGGCGGCAACGGCCGTCGCCAGGCGCAGAGTATGCTCGCTGGACTCGCGCATCAGCAGGCCGTAAATCAGGCCGCCGACCATCGAATCGCCGGCGCCAACGGTGCTGACGACGTCGACTGAAGGCGGCCTGGCAATCCACTCTCCGGAGGCGTTAACCCACAGCGCGCCCTCTTCGCCCAGCGAGATAACTACGTGGGCAATCCCCTGCTCGCGCAGGGCGTGGGCGGCGTCAATCACGTCTTTCATTTCCGGCAGCTTGCGGCCGGCCCAAATCTCCAGCTCGCGGCGGTTTGGCTTAACTAACCACGGCGCCGCCTTCAGGCCGGCCACCAGCGCTTCGCGGCTGCTGTCGAAAATAATGCACGGACACTGGCTGCGCAGACGGATCATCCATTCGGTGAAGGCCTCAGGGCTGACGCCTGACGGCAGGCTGCCGCTGACGCAAACCATGTCAAACTGGCCGAGCCAGCTCAGGGAATCGTTGACGAAGCGCTCCCAGTCACCCTGGGTCACCTCAAAGCCGGAGAAGTTAAAGTCGGTGACCTCACCGTCTTTTTCCGTCAGCTTGACGTTAATGCGGGTACGGCCCTGCACAACCTGGAAGCGGTTGGCAATTCCCAGCTCGCTAAACAGCTGCTGAAACCCGTCCTGGTTATCTTTGCCGAGGAAGCCGCCGACGGTGACGTCAATACCAAGATCTTTCAAAACCTTGGCGACGTTGATGCCTTTTCCGGCCGCGTGCAGGCCGGTGGTGCGGACGAGGTTGACTTCGCCGCGCTCAATTTCCGGCGTGAAGCCCACCAGGTCGTATGCCGGGTTTAACGTAATCGTTGCTACACGTCTGCTCATTTATGCGCCCTCCCCAAGGCCTGCGGCGATAGCTTCGCCAATCGCATCCAGCGCTTGTTGCGCATCTGCACCCTGCGCGGTAAAGCGCAGACGGTGACCTTTCTTCACTCCCAGCGCCACCACCTTCATCAGGCTGCGGCCGTTTGCCGGCTTGCCGGAACCGTCGAGGTTGGTGACGGTAATGTCGCTGGAAAACTGTTTGATGGTATTCACCAGCATCGTGCCCGGACGCGCGTGCAGACCGTGTTCGTTGCGCACGACAAATTCGGCGCTCAGCAGGTCTTCAGCAATTGCATCATCGCTGGTCAACAGCGCCAGCAGCGTGGCGCTGTCAGCCGTCAGCAGACGTTCAGCTTTTTTGTCAATCAGCAGATTGCTCAGGCGACTGAGCACCGCGGTCGGCTGCTCGTCGGCCATCGCGACGGTAATCAGCAGCGATACCGGCTGGTCGTCGGCGGTAAATGCGCTGACGGCGCGGCTCACGGCAACGGCGCTGCGCAGATTGCCTTCCGCGCAGTCGTTCAGCCAGATCCCCTGACCCAGGTGCAGCGGCTTATCGTTAATGGTGCGGCTGACAAACGCGGCGTCAACGGCGCCGACCTCTTTCAGCCGCGCGGCGTTCAGCGCCTGCAGGGTCAGCAGATCGCTGGCCGCGATATCGAGGCTTAAGGTGTCGTTATCCAGCTTCAGCACCTCGCTCTGTTTTTCCCCCATCAGCAGGGCGCGCAGCTCTTCGGCCGTGGTAGCGGATCTGAGCTGCTCCGCGACCGAGTCATCGCTGAGCACGTGCGTCAGCTGACGCAGTAATCCGAGATGCTCATCCGAACTGGCGGCGATGCCAATCGCCACGTAGGCCGTCTGTCCCTCTCCCCAGGCTACGCCCTGTGGGAACTGATAGACCTGAACGCCGGTTTTCAGCACCTGGTCGCGCGTGTCGGTGGTGCCGTGCGGGATCGCAATCCCGTTACCAAGGAAAGTCGAGGTCTGCTGCTCGCGCGCCAGCATCCCGTTAACGTAGCCTTCCGCCACGTTGCCTGCGCTTACCAGCGCGGAAGCAACCTGACGAATCGCCTCTTCTTTATTACCGGCCTGCTGACCGGGATGAATATCCTGCACAGATAACTGGAACATGGATCTCCTCTCCTGCTGAGTTGAATCGTTTCAGCTGCCTGGTGAAAAAATACGTCACCGTGCTGCTGAAGAAACACCTGAATGACGCTGAAACGTTTCAAGGAGTCTGTACCTTTATTAATCACCGCGCAAGATAAGTTATCGGCTTGATAACAGAAGTTAGAGATAACGCACATTTTTGCTGAAGCTGTATTGCAAGATTGACCTCCGCTTCAGCATTTTGCTGAACGCAACGTTTTGAAACGCCTCTTTGCTTTATTCATGCCATACTACTGTTCATTTTCTGACTGGCGGCGTAAACTCCGCGACTCCTGAAACCACAGATAACCGCACATGCAAAACAGTAGCGCCGCCCTTCCCCGCCGCGGATTCGATTTGACCTCTTCCGCCTTCCTGATTGTCGCCTTTCTGACCGGGATTGCCGGCGCGTTGCAAACGCCAACCTTGAGCCTGTTTTTGACCAACGAGGTGCACGTGCGCCCGGCGATGGTCGGCTTCTTTTTTACCGGCAGCGCGGTCATCGGCATTCTGGTGAGCCAGTTTCTCGCCGGGCGCTCGGACCGCCGCGGGGATCGTAAACAGACTGATTGTCTTCTGCTGCCTGCTGGGCGTGCTGGCCTGCCTGCTGTTTGCGTGGAACCGCAGCTACTTTGTCCTGCTTTTCGTCGGGGTATTTCTCAGCAGCTTCGGCTCCACCGCCAACCCGCAGATGTTCGCCCTGGCCCGCGAGCATGCGGATAAAACCGGCCGCGAGGCGGTGATGTTCAGCTCGATTCTGCGCGCCCAGGTGTCGCTGGCATGGGTTATCGGCCCGCCGCTGGCCTACGCGCTGGCGATGGGGTTCGGCTTTACCGTGATGTACCTCTGCGCCGCCGTCGCCTTTGTCTTCTGCGGCGCGATAGTCTGGTTCTTTCTGCCCAGCATGCGCAAAGCGCCACAGGCGGCCTCGGGTCAGCTGGAAGCTCCGCGCACCCATCGCCGCGACGCGCTGCTGCTGTTCAGCGTCTGCACGCTAATGTGGGGCATCAACAGCCTCTACATCATTAATATGCCGCTCTATATCATTAATGAGCTGCACCTGCCGGAGAAACTGGCCGGCTTAATGATGGGCGCCGCCGCCGGGCTTGAAATTCCAACGATGCTGATCGCCGGCTATTACGCCCGCCGCTTCGGCAAGCGTTTTCTGATGCGCGCGGCGGCCGTCGCCGGGCTGCTGTTTTACGTCGGCATGCTGCTGGTCCATACGCCAGGGCTGCTGCTGGCTTTACAGCTGCTGAACGCCATTTTTATTGGCATCCTCGCGGGAATTGGCATGCTCTATTTTCAGGATTTAATGCCGGGCCAGGCGGGAGCGGCAACCACGCTGTATGCCAATACCATCCGCGTCGGCTGGATTATTGCCGGATCGCTGGCCGGCGTGGTCGCTGAAATCTGGAGCTATCACGCGGTATTCTGGATTGCGCCTGGCATGGGGGCCATCGCCCAGCTGTGCCTGTGGCGCATCAGGGACATTTAGAGCGTAGAGCGAATACGGCGCGCCGCTAGCCGGCGGTGAGCCGTTCGAGGTGAATAAGGTACGCCATTGCCTCATCGCGCCGGGTGCCGCACATCTCGCGTTCCGGCTGCAGGCTGCCGCAAACTTTCGGGCGCAACGGCGAGCCAAAGATATTGCACAGGTTGCTCGCCGAGAGGCTGGACACAGCGCGTATTCGCGGGCTTGCCGTTCGGCATGCCGGGGATCGGGGATGAGATGGAGGGGGCGATACAGCAGGCACCGCAGTCAGTACGACATTCCATAGATGGTTCTCTTAACGGTGCTTTTTCAGCCTCAGCCTAAACGTTTTATCCGAAGATAGCAAAACGCGCGAATTCCGCTTGCCTGAAAGGCCCGGCGCGAGTAGTTTGACGCGATATTTGACCCTTTACGTTACAGGATTACCGCAATGCCAAGAGCGAATGAAATTAAAAAAGGTATGGTGCTGAATTACAACGGCAAGCTGCTGATTGTGAAAAATATTGATATTCAGTCGCCAAGCGCCCGCGGCGCAGCAACGCTGTACAAAATGCGTTTCGCCGACGTCCGTACCGGCCTGAAGGTTGAAGAACGCTTTAAGGGCGACGATATTGTCGACACCGTGACCCTGACCCGCCGCTACGTTGACTTCTCCTACGTCGACGGCAACGAATACGTATTTATGGATAAAGAAGATTACACCCCGTACATCTTCACCAAAGAGCAGATTGAAGAAGAGCTGCTGTTTATTCCGGAAGGCGGCATGCCGGACATGCAGGTTCTGACCTGGGACGGCCAGCTGCTGGCGCTGGAGCTGCCGCAGACCGTCGATCTGGAAATTGTTGAAACCGCTCCGGGCATCAAGGGCGCTTCCGCCAGCGCGCGCAACAAACCGGCAACCCTGAGCACCGGCCTCGTGGTGCAGGTTCCTGAGTATCTGAGCGCGGGCGAACGCATTCGTATCCATATCGAAGAAAGCCGCTATATGGGCCGCGCCGACTAATCGAACGGCGGGTCGTCAATGCAAAAATGCCCGTCAGTGGCGATGCTGGCGGGCATTTTTTTATCCGACGTGCCGTGAACTACAGCAGTTCCGGATACTTCGTCATCTTCAGCGCCAGCTCAACGCCGCGCACTTCCGCCATCCCCTTCAGGCGACCGATCGCCGAATAACCCGGGTTGGTTTTCTTACGCAGATCGTCCAGCATCTGGTGGCCGTGATCCGGACGGAACGGGATCGGACGCAGATCGCCGGCGCGCCGGCGGCGCAGCTCTTCGCTCAGAATCGCATTCACCACCGCCACCATATTCACGTCGCCGTTCAGGTGCGCCGCCTCGTGGAAGGTTTTCGGATTCTCTTCGCGGCAGGTCGAGCGCAGATGAGTGAAGTGAATACGATCGCCGAAGGTTTCAATCATTTTCACCAGGTCGTTGTCGGCGCGTACGCCGTAGGAGCCGGTGCACATGGTAAAGCCGTTGTGAATGCTATCAACCACCTCTTTCAGCCACTGCATATCTTCGATGGTCGACACGATGCGCGGCAGGCCGAGGATCGGACGCGGCGGATCGTCCGGGTGAACCGCCAGACGAACCCCCACCTCTTCGCATACCGGCACGATGGCGCGCAGGAAGACCGCCATATTTTCGCGCAGCTGCGCTTTATTAATATGGTCATATTCCGCCAGGCGCGCGCGGAACTGCTCGAGGGTGTAGCCCTCTTCGGCTCCCGGCAGGCCGGCAATAATATTGCGGGTCAGCTTTTCGACTTCCGCCGCGCTCATCATCCCGAAGTAGGCCTGCGCCTGGCGCTGCTCCTCTTCGCTGTAGTCGGCCTCCGCGCCGGCGCGCTGCAGAATATGCAGCTCAAAGGCGGCAAAAGCGATTTGATCAAAACGCAGCGCCTTAGATCCGTCCGCTAGCTGATACTCCAGATCGGTGCGCGTCCAGTCGAGGATCGGCATGAAGTTGTAGCACACGGTATCGATCCCGCAGGCCGCCAGGTTGCGGATGCTCTGCTGATAGTTGGCAATCCAGGTCGCATACTCCCCGCTGTGGGTTTTGATCTCTTCATGCACCGGGATGCTTTCGACGACCGACCACGTCAGCCCTTTTTCCGCCAGCAGCGCCTGGCGCTGCTTAATCTCTGCAACGGGCCAGACCTGCCCGTTCGGAATATGGTGCAACGCGGTAACCACGCCCGTCGCGCCGGCCTGTCGTACATCATCAAGCGATACCGGATCGTTCGGTCCGTACCAACGCCAGGTTTGCTCCATCGCTATACCCCTTTAAAGTTGTTATACCAATAACGCGAAAATCAATGACGACTACCATACAGGCTTCTCGTGAAGGATCAATTTATCCCGCTAAATTGATTGATCCAGCTCACACTAAGCGTATAAACACGGCTCACCAATTTAATTTGTTGTCATATAACTTTAGACTGATTGTGTTAATCATTGGTTAATCAGGTGTGTAAAGAATGACAACTATTGCTACAGCTACGCTACCGGAAGAGGTGCAGCTTCCCCGCTACGATCGCAGTCAGTCTGCGCTCGCGTATTGTGCACTTTGGGTTTGGCGCCTTTCATCGCGCGCACCAGGCGCTGCTCACCGACCGGGTGCTCAACGCCAGCGGCGGCGACTGGGGGATCTGCGAAATAAGTCTGTTCAGCGGCGATCGGCTGATGAGCCAGCTCCGTCAGCAGGATCACCTGTTTACCGTGCTGGAGAAAGGGGCGCAGGGCAACAGGGCTATCGTGGTCGGCGCGGTCCACGAGTGCCTGAACGCCAAACTCGATTCTCTCCCGGCGATAATAGAGAAGTTTTGCGAACCGCAGGTCGCCATCGTCTCCCTGACGATTACGGAAAAAGGCTACTGCATCGATCCGGCCAGCGGCCTGCTGGATATCAGGCAGCCGCGCATCGTGCACGATCTGGACAACCCGACGCAGCCGCAGTCGGTTCCGGGCATTCTGGTCGAGGCGCTCGCCCGCCGCCGCGAGCGCAACCTGCCGCCGTTTACCGTGCTCTCCTGCGATAATATTCCGGACAATGGCCACGTGGTGAAAAACGCCGTGCTGGGCATGGCGGAGAAACGCTGTCCGCAGCTGGCGCAGTGGATTGCCGAACAGGTCAGCTTCCCGGGTACGATGGTTGACCGCATCGTTCCCGCCGCCACCGACGAGTCGCTGGCGGAAATCAGCGCCGCGCTGGGCGTCGAAGATCCCTGCGCCATCAGCTGCGAGCCGTTTATTCAGTGGGTGGTTGAAGATAACTTCGTCGCCGGCCGCCCGGCGTGGGAAACCGCCGGTGTGCAGATGACCGACAACGTGCTGCCGTGGGAGCAGATGAAGCTGCGGATGCTCAACGGTAGCCACTCTTTCCTCGCCTGGCTCGGCTACCTGGCGGGCAATGCGCATATCAGCGACTGTATGCAGGATGAGGTGCTGCGCGCCGCCGCGCGACGGCTGATGCTCGCTGAGCAGGCGCCAACGCTCTCTATTGAAGGCGTCGATCTAACGAGCTACGCCGACGGCCTTCTCGAGCGCTTCAGCAACCCGGCGTTAAAGCATCGCACCTGGCAGATCGCCATGGACGGTAGCCAGAAGCTCCCGCAGCGCATGCTTGACGGTATTCGGCTGCACCTCGCGCGCGGCAGCCGCTGGCCGCTGCTGGCGCTCGGCGTCGCGGGCTGGATGCGCTACGTCAGCGGCGTGGACGATGCCGGTCAGCCGATCGACGTGCGCGATCCGCTGGCGGAGAAAATCCAGGCCCTGGTCGCCAGCAGCCGGGAACAAGAGCGGGTCAGCGCCCTGCTCTCCCTCGAAGAGATTTTTGCCAGCGACCTCCCGCGCAGCGCGGAATTCGTGGCCAACGTGACGTCAGCCTGGCGCCAGCTCTCATCGCTGGGTGCGCGCAACGCTATCGCCGCCGCGCTGGATTCTTAACAATTTCTGCGGTTTAACGGACAGAAATATTTTCTGTCCGCCCCAACCCTTCTCTTTTCCCCTTTTTTTCGTCAGGATAGTCTCAACTGTTACAACATTACATTTGTATCCTGGAGAAAAGGTGACCAAAACAAACTTGATCACGGGGTTTCTCGGCAGCGGTAAAACGACCTCGATTCTTCATCTGCTGGCCCATAAGCCTGCGGATGAAAAATGGGCCGTACTGGTCAATGAATTTGGCGAAGTTGGCATCGACGGCGCTCTGCTGGCCGATAGCGGCGCGCTGCTTAAAGAGATCCCCGGCGGCTGCATGTGCTGCGTCAACGGCCTGCCAATGCAGGTCGGGCTAAATACGCTGCTGCGCCAGGGGAAGCCGGACCGCCTGCTGATTGAGCCCACCGGGCTCGGTCACCCAAAGCAGATCCTCGATATTCTCACCGCCGCGGTCTACGAGCCGTGGATCGACCTGCGCGCGACGCTGTGCGTCCTCGATCCCCGTCAGCTTCTGGATCCGAAGGTCGTAGCCAACGAAAACTTCCGCGACCAGCTGGCCGCCGCCGACGTCATTATCAGCAATAAAACCGACCGGATGACCGCTGAAAGCGAGCGCGCCTTCAGCACCTGGTGGCAGGAGTATGCCGGCAGACGCCTGCAGGTCAGCGCCACCCAGGGGAGCATTGACCCGGCGCTGCTGGATCTGCCGCGCCTCAATCTTCGCCCGCTGCCGGAAAGCGCGGAACACGCCCACGCCCATGGACAGAAAAAAGGACTGGCGGCGCTGAGTCTCCCCGGCCACCAGCGCTGGCGCCGCAGCCTGAACGGCGGTCAGGGCTACCAGGCCTGCGGCTGGATTTTTGATGCGGATACCACCTTTGATACCGTTGGCCTGCTGGAGTGGGCGCGCCTGGCCCCGGTGGGCCGGGTGAAGGGCGTGATGCGTATTGCCGAAGGCCTGGTGCGGATTAACCGTCAGGGGCTGGACCTCAATATTGAAACGCAGAACGTTGCCCCGCCGGACAGCCGCATTGAGCTCGATCTGCGACGGCGAAGCGGACTGGAATGCGCTACAAGCCACTCTGTTGAGGCTACGTTTAAGTTAAGGCGGCTATGTTTGCCCTCGTTTACCTAATATGCGACCGTTATGAATAAAACCCGAATCCCCCTAATCCTGCTGCTTAACGCCGCGGGCGTTGCGCTTTTTTTATCATGGTATCTGCCCGTCAACCACGGGCTGTGGTTGCCGCTGGATTCCGCCATTTTCCACTTCTTTAACCATAACGTGGGCATCAACCGCGGCTATACCTGGCTGCTGGCGATTATCAACAACCGCGCTTTCGACGCCTGCTCTTTGCTGGCAATGGGCAGCTTGATGCTGAGCTTCTGGCTGAAAGAGCAAAGCGCCGGCCGCCGCCGAATCGTGATTATCGGCCTGGTGATGCTGCTCTCCGCGGTGGTGATAAACCAGCTGGCGCAGCACCTGATGCCGGTTAAGCGCGCCAGCCCGTCGCTCTCGTTTAGCGGTATCGTCAAGGTCAGCGACGTGGTCTCATTCCCGACGAAAGATGGCTCGAAGGATAGCTTCCCGGGCGATCACGGGATGATGCTGCTGATTTTCGCCACCTTCATGTGGCGCTATTTTGGCCGTCGGGCGTTTGCTATTTCCCTCGCCATTTTCGTTGTGTTTGCCTTCCCGCGGGTGATGATTGGCGCCCACTGGTTTACCGATATTGCCGTCGGTTCATTAACCGCGCTGCTGATCGGCGCTCCCTGGGTTCTGTTGACCCCGTTGAGCGACAAACTGATTGCCTGGTTCGATCGAACCCTGCCCGGCGGAATGCATAAAAATTAACATTCCCGTCGCATATTATTAAATATCCATAAGGGATCGTTCTCGGTCCCTTTTTTTATGTTGCGCCCTTTTTATCCCCGCCATCATCTTCCTGTCACATTGATCGTCTTAAAAATGAGGTAATTGCGTATTTTTTACCCATCTTTGCCGCTATTTTGTCCTTTCCCGATGATTCACTTTTTGTCGCAAAAATTCTTATAAGAAATCGCGCAAAACCGCTCGCCATCCCACTGTTGATAGGGTAATCTCGTTCTCGTTTTGCCTTTCCAGCAACGTAAAACCGGCACCAGAATTAAATTGTGCGTTACCGCACAAATTTGGGTTTCAGGAATTGTCTCATTGCTGCCAGGTATTTAGGCTCTAACACGTTTGGCATTTTTTATAACGACATTGTCGTTAAGGACAACAAGGGAAAACAAACAACATGGTCAAATCTCAGCCGATTTTGAGATATATCCTGCGGGTCGTTCCCGCAGTTGCAGTGGCAGTTTTGCTCTCTGCCTGTAGTTCGACCAGTAGTACCGCAAAGAATATGCATTCTGAGACGCTTGCTGTGGGTAGTGGCGATTTATCATCACTGCAAGCCTCTCAGGATGAATTTGAAACAATGGTCAGCAATCTGGACGTCAAGTCCCGCCTGATGGACCAGTATGCCAGCTGGAAAGGCGTGCGTTACCGCCTTGGCGGCAGCACCCGGAAAGGCATCGACTGTTCGGCATTCGTGCAGCGTACCTTCCGCGAACAGTTTGGCCTGGAACTGCCGCGCTCCACTTCAGAGCAGCAGGATTCCGGCAAGTCGATTTCACGGTCCCAGGCTGCGTACGGGTGATTTAGTCCTGTTCAGAGCGGGTTCCACCGGCCGCCATGTGGGGATCTACATTGGCAACAGCCAGTTTGTTCATGCTTCCACCAGCAGCGGAGTGACCATCTCCAGCATGAACGAGCCGTACTGGAAAAAGCGCTATAACGAAGCGCGTCGCGTGCTGAGCCGTTCGTAATCTCTTCGGTCGTCAGTTTTCCCTTGGCTGACGAACGAAAATTAAAAACACTGCCGAGGCAGTGTTTTTTTTGCTCATTGCCCCGCAAAGCCGCAATATAAGCTATGTCTTTAAATGGAAACGGTGAAATCGTTTTTCTGTCACCCCCATTGGCGCGCCTCATAAACACGGACTGACTATAGCCTATGCTTACCCGCTACTTCTCACCCCGACGAAAAATCTGGCTGACCAGCACCCTGATTGGGATTTTCGTCGCCCTGCTGGCCAGTAGCATCCAATTTATGGTTATCTATCACAACCGTGCAGAACGCTTTGACTCCATCATCAAAAACGTCAACGTTTACCTGAATAAATACTTCCACGAGCTTAATCAGACCATTGCCGAACTGCAGCCGCTGGTCGACCAGAATTGCGAGAATATCGCCTCTGGCCTGACCGCGCACGCCGCGTTTAGCCCGAACGTGCGGGCCTTTCTGCTGGTCAAAAATGGCCAGGCGTTTTGCTCTTCGGCTACCGGGCCAATGAACAGCCCCCTGGCGCGGCTCATTCCCCAGCTCGATATCAGTAAACCTGTCGCTATGGCCATTCTGCCGGGTACGCCGATGATGCCCAAAAGCTCGGCGCTGGCGCTATGGGTACGCAGCCCGCACGGCGGCAACGACGGCGTTTTCGTATCAATCAATACCAACCTGACGCCCTATATTCTCTATTCTGCCCGCCAGAATGACTTCAGCGGGCTGGCGCTGGTGGTCAACAACCGCGCCATTTCGGCCTTCAGCAGCCGGCTGCTTAACCCCGACGCGATCCCCGCCACGCCGAGTCGCGAAGCGCAGATCGAGGGGCTGCCGCTCAAGGTTTATCTCTACGCCAACAGCTGGCTGGCTGAAAACACCCAGTACGCCCTGCTGTTAGGCGTGGTATGCGGCCTGCTGGCGGGGCTGCTGGGCTATTACGTACTAACGATCAAGTCCGATCCGCGAAAAGCGATCATGGTGGGAATAAAGAACGACCAGTTTTATATCGTCTATCAGCCGGTCGTTAAAGCCGATACGCTGCGCATTAGCGGCGTTGAGGTGCTGATGCGCTGGCGGCATCCGGTCGCCGGCGAAATCCCTCCGGACGTCTTTATCAACCTGGCCGAAACCCAGCAGATGATCGTCCCGCTGACCCACCATCTGCTGGCGCTGATCGCGCGCGACGCGCCAACGCTGCAAAAGATCCTGCCGGCGGGAAGCAAGCTCGGCCTGAATATCTCCCCGGCTCACCTGCACGCCGACAGCTTTAAGCCGGATCTACGGCGCTTCGCCGCCGCCCTGCCGGCCAGCCACTTTAGCGTGGTGCTGGAGATAACCGAACGCGCGATGATCGATAAGCACCGATCGCTGGCCATCTTTGACTGGCTGCACGAGCAGGGCTTTGAAATCGCGATTGATGATTTTGGCACCGGCCACAGCGCGCTGATCTATCTTGAACGCTACAACTTCGACTATCTGAAAATCGATCGCGGCTTCGTGCAGGCTATCGGGACCGAAACCGTCACCTCGCCGGTGCTTGATGCCGTGCTGACGCTGAGCCGCCGCCTGCAGCTTCTGACCGTTGCCGAAGGGGTTGAAACGCCTGAGCAGGCAGAGTGGCTGCGCCAGCACGGCGTTCAGTATCTGCAGGGCTACTGGATAAGCCGGCCGCTGCCGCTGGAAACGCTGCTCGCCGCGCATGACGAACCGGCGAAATACTTCGCCCCGCCGGGCGCTGATAATGATTTAATCTACGGACGGGCCCGCTCTGGCGCCGCCGACAGAGGATGATAACCTGGCCATGTTTGCGCGTATCTGCCTGATATTAATTACCTTCATTAGCCTTAACGGTCAGGCGCAGACCGTGAAAGAGAGCCACAGCTTCGCCATTATCGGCGAGCCGAAATATCCTGACGGCTTTAGCCATTTCGCCTACGCCAACCCGACGGCGCCAAAAGGCGGCGGCATCACGCTCGCCACCATTGGCACCTTCGACAACTTCAACCGCTATGCGCTGCGCGGCAATCCCGGCGTGCGTACCGATGCCCTGTACGATACTTTATTCACCACCTCTGACGACGAAGCGGGCAGCTACTATCCGCTGATCGCCAACGGGGCGCGCTACGCCGATGACTTTTCGTGGGCAGAGGTCACCATCAATCCGCAGGCCCGCTTTCATGACGGCACGCCGATCCGCGCCAGCGACGTCGCCTTTACCTTCCAGAAATTTATGACCGAAGGCGTCCCGCAGTTTCGCCTGTACTATAAAGGCACCAGCGTCAAGGTTATTGCCCCGCTCACCGTGCGCATTGAGCTCGGCGAGGCGGGCAAAGAGAACATGCTCGGCCTGTTCACCCTGCCGGTGATGCCGGAAAAATTCTGGCGCGACCATAAGCTCAGCGATCCGCTCTCCACCCCGCCGCTGGCCAGCGGCCCCTATCGCATTACCGACTGGCGGATGGGGCAGTACATCGTTTACTCGCGCGTTAAAACCTACTGGGCGGCCAATCTTGCGGTCAACCGCGGGCGCTGGAACTTCGATACGCTGCGCTACGACTACTATCTCGACGATAACGTCGCCTTCGAGGCCTTTAAGGCGGGGGCGGTAGACCGGCGGGAGGAGACGATGGCCAAAAACTGGGCCACCCGCTACGTGGGACGCAACTTTACGCGCGGCTACATCGTGAAGGATGAGTATCAGAATACCTCGGCACAGGATACCCAGTGGCTGGCATTCAACATTCAGCGCCCGGTGTTTGCCGATCGTCAGGTACGCGAAGCCATCACCCTCGCCTTCGATTTTGAATGGATGAACAAGGCGCTGTTTTACAACGCCTACAGCCGCGCCAACAGCTACTTCCAGAATACCGAGTACGCGGCCCGCGCGGCGCCCGATGCCGATGAGCTCGCCCTGCTGACGCCGATGAAAAACGATCTCCCGCCCGAGGTCTTCACCGGTCTGTATCAGCCGCCGCGATCCGACGGCGGCGGTTTCGATCGGGCGAATCTGCTGAAGGCGGACGACCTGCTCAACCGGGCCGGCTGGGTGTTGAAAAACCAGCGCCGGGTGAACGGGAAAACCGGGAAGCCGCTGCGTTTTGAGCTGCTGCTGCCCGCAGGCGGGAACGATCGCTGGGTTCTGCCCTTTCAGCACAACCTGCGGCGTCTCGGCATCACCATGGATATTCGCCAGGTTGATAATTCCCAGTACAGCAATCGCCGCCGCAGCCGGGATTACGATATGATGCCGGTGGTCTGGCGGGCGACGCCGTGGCCCGGCACCGACCTGCAGATCTCCTGGGACTCGGCCTATATTCACTCCAGCTACAACGCGCCGGGAGTGCAAAGCCCGGTCGTGGATCGCCTCATCGCGCAGATTATTCGCTGGCAGGGCAATAAGCAGAAGCTGCTGCCCTTAGGCCGCGCGCTGGATCGGGTGCTCACCTGGAACTACTACATGCTGCCGATGTGGTATATGGCGCAGGACAGAACGGCCTGGTGGGATAAGTTCTCGTTCCCGCCTACGCGGCCGATGTACTCCTCCGGCTTTGACAGCTGGTGGTATGACGTTAACAAAGCGGCAAAATTGCCCGCGGACAGACGCTAAGGAACGACGATGGGCGCATACCTGATCCGCCGACTGCTGCTGATTATCCCGACCCTGTGGGCGATCATCACGATCAACTTTTTTATTGTTCAGATTGCCCCCGGCGGCCCGGTCGATCAGGCCATCGCCGCCGTTGAGTTCGGCAATCATAGCGGGATGCCGGGCGCGGGCGACAGCGGAATGGCCGCCAGCCACGCGCGTACCGGGGTTAGCAACGTCAGCGAGGGCCACTACCGCGGCGGGCGCGGCCTCGACCCGGAGATTATCGCCGAGATAACCCATCGCTACGGCTTTGATAAGCCCATCCACGAGCGCTACCTGAAAATGCTCGGCGACTACCTGCGCTTTGATTTCGGCGACAGCCTGTTTCGCAGCGCCTCGGTGCTGCAGCTGATCAAAAACAGCATGCCGGTCTCCATTACTCTTGGCCTGTGGAGTACGCTGATTATCTACCTGGTGTCGATCCCGCTCGGCATCCGTAAAGCCGTCAGCAACGGCAGCCATTTTGATATCTGGAGCAGCACGCTGATTATTATCGGCTACGCGATCCCGGCATTCCTGTTCGCGATTTTGCTGATCGTTATTTTCGCCGGCGGCAGCTATTTCGACCTGTTCCCGCTGCGCGGGCTGGTCTCGGCTAATTTCGCCAGCCTGCCGTGGTATCAGAAGATCCTCGACTACCTCTGGCACATCACGCTGCCGGTGCTGGCGACGGTGATCGGCGGCTTTGCGGCGCTCACCATGCTGACCAAAAACAGCTTTCTGGATGAGATCCGCAAGCAGTACGTGGTCACCGCCCGCGCCAAAGGGGTGAGTGAAAAGCAGATTTTGTGGCGCCACGTGTTCCGCAACGCCATGCTGCTGGTTATAGCCGGTTTTCCGGCGATGTTTATCAGCATGTTCTTTACCGGTTCGCTGCTGATCGAAGTGATGTTCTCCCTCAACGGCCTGGGGCTGCTGGGCTATGAGGCGACGGTTTCGCGCGACTATCCGGTGATGTTTGGCACGTTGTATATTTTTACGCTGATTGGCCTGCTGCTTAATATCGTCAGCGATATTTGCTACACGCTGGTCGATCCGCGTATCGATTTTGAGGGCCGCTGATGTCTTTTTTGAGTCCCGTCAACCAGGCCCGCTGGGCGCGCTTTCGCCACAACCGCCGCGGCTACTGGTCGCTGTGGCTGTTTTTGATCCTCTTCGTCTGCAGCCTCGGCGCGGAGCTGATTGCCAACGACCGTCCGCTGCTGGTGCAGTACCGCGGCAGCCTGTACGTTCCGCTATTAAAAGAGTATAGCGAGAAGACCTTCGGCGGCGACTTCGCCACCGCCGCCGACTATCAGGATCCGTGGCTGCAGAAGCAGCTCGACGCTCACGGCTGGGTGCTGTGGGCGCCGGTGCGCTTCGGGGCGACGAGCATCAACTTTGCCACCCAGTCCCCCTTCCCCTCACCGCCGTCGTCGCAGAACTGGCTCGGCACCGACGCCAACGGCGGCGACGTGCTGGCGCGAATCCTGTACGGAACGCGGATCTCAATCCTGTTCGGCCTGCTGCTGACGCTCTTTTCCAGCGTCCTCGGCGTGCTGGCGGGCGCCATCCAGGGCTACTACGGAGGCAAAATCGACCTCTGGGGGCAACGCTTTATTGAAGTGTGGTCGGGAATGCCGACGCTGTTTTTAATTATTCTCCTCTCCAGCGTCGTGCAGCCCGGCTTCTGGTGGCTGCTGGCAATTACCGTCCTGTTCGGCTGGATGACGCTGGTGGGCGTGGTGCGCGCCGAGTTTCTGCGCACCCGTAACTACGACTATATCCGCGCGGCGCAGGCGCTGGGGGTGAACGACCGCAGCATCATCCTGCGCCATATGCTGCCCAACGCGATGGTCGCCACCCTCACCTTCCTGCCGTTTATTCTCTGCAGCTCGATTACCACCCTGACTTCGCTGGATTTTCTTGGCTTCGGTCTGCCCCTGGGCTCGCCTTCGCTGGGCGAGCTGCTGCTGCAGGGGAAAAATAACCTGCAGGCGCCGTGGCTGGGGATCGCCGCCTTTTTGTCCGTCGCGGTGCTGTTAACGCTTTTAATTTTCATTGGTGAAGCGGTTCGCGACGCCTTCGACCCCAGTAAGGCGGTATAAGATGGCGCAGCCTCTGTTAGAAATCGACAATCTCTCCATCGCCTTTCGCCAGCAGGGTGAAACCCGGACCGTCGTCAGCGAACTGTCGCTGCACATTGCGGCGGGGGAAACCCTGGCGCTGGTGGGCGAATCCGGCTCCGGGAAGAGCGTTTCCGCGCTGTCGGTGCTGCGCCTGCTCCCCTCGCCGCCGGTAAGCTACCCCAGCGGCGATATCCGCTTTCACGGCCAGTCGCTGCTGCATGCCGACGAGCGAACTCTGCGCGGGGTGCGCGGCAACCGTATCGCCATGATTTTTCAGGAGCCGATGGTGTCGCTCAATCCGCTGCATACCCTGGAAAAGCAGCTCTATGAAGTGCTCTCTCTGCATCGCGGAATGCGCAAAGAAGCCGCCCGGGGAGAGATTCTCGACTGCCTGGAGCGCGTCGGCATTCGCCAGGCCCCTCGCCGGCTGGCGGACTATCCGCATCAGCTCTCCGGCGGCGAGCGCCAGCGGGTGATGATCGCCATGGCCCTGCTCACCCGCCCGGAGCTGCTGATTGCCGACGAACCGACCACCGCGCTGGACGTTTCGGTACAGGCGCAAATTCTGCAGCTGCTGCGCGAACTGAAGCAAGAGCTGAACATGGGGCTGCTGTTTATCACTCATAATCTGAGCATCGTCCGCCAGCTCGCCGACCGGGTGGCGGTGATGCAAAACGGGCGCTGCGTCGAGCAAAACGACCGCCGTGCCCTTTTTTCCGCCCCTCAACATCCCTACACCCGCCGCCTGCTGGATAGCGAACCGGCGGGGCTGCCGGTGCCGCTGGCGCTCGATGCGCCGCTGCTGCTCGAAGCAAGCGGGCTCAGCGTCGCCTTTCCCGTTCGTCGGGGCCTTCTGCGCCGGGTGGTTGAGCATAATAGGGTGGTTAACGGCCTGAGCTTTCAGCTGCGCGCCGGCGAAACCCTGGGCCTGGTGGGCGAGTCCGGTTCCGGCAAAAGCACCACCGGGCTGGCGCTGCTGCGCCTGATTGCCTCTGAGGGGGGAATTGTCTTTGATGGTCAGACGCTGCAGGGGCGCAATCGCCGGCAGATGCTGCCGCTGCGCCGTCGGATGCAGGTCGTGTTTCAGGATCCGAACTCATCGCTGAACCCGCGGCTAAACGTTTTACAGATTATTGAGGAAGGGCTGCGCGTCCACCAGCCGACGCTGACCTCCGCCGAGCGTGAGCGGGCGGTTATTCAGGTGATGCAGGAAGTGGGGCTGGACCCGCAAACGCGCCTGCGCTACCCGGCCGAGTTTTCCGGCGGCCAGCGGCAGCGTATCGCTATCGCCCGGGCGCTGATTGTCAAACCGCAGCTTATCGTGCTGGATGAACCCACCTCGTCGCTGGATAAGACCGTACAGGCGCAAATCCTCGCCCTGCTGAAGACGTTACAGCAAAAGCATCGGCTGGCCTATATTTTTATCAGCCACGATCTGCGCGTCGTGCGGACGCTATGCCATCAGGTGATAGTGCTACGGCAAGGAGAGGTGGTTGAGCAGGGAGAGTGCGATCGCGTATTTACCGCTCCGCAGCAGGAGTATACCCGCCAGCTGCTGGCGCTGGGCTGACGGTTAGAACGGGTTGTTGCCGGAGAAGGGTTCGGCAATGGCTACGCCGAAGTTTTTCAAACGACAGGTGGCGGCAAACTCGTCCTGCATGCTGACAAACAGGCACGGCTCCCCTTCACATTCCACGATTGAGCAGTCGACTTCGATGTCGCTGAGCGCCTGGCTAAGCTTATGCATAACCGACCACGCATTCTCGCCGTCCGGGCTGAGTAACTTCAGCGCCACGAGGCTATTTTCGCTCTGCGCGCCGTTTTGCGGAATCGGTTCAACTCTTGAACCCGCAAAACCGGCCAGCCAGCGATAGCTTTGCGGCAGTCGGTGTACGATAGAGAGTTGCTGTGTATTCACCTGGTTTTCCCCGGAAGCAAAATGCTTCACAATAAATTTACATCAATATTAACACATTGTTGACAAATAGTCCTGTCTCAGCGTGGAAAACGTTTACACCGGCGCGGCGCCGGGGTTAACCGCTTATTATCCAGAACTTTATAGTTTCGCTGCTGAACCGTTCGGGGCTATATGTACCCGTTTCTGTGATCCAAAACAACTTTTTTATCGCAACATTGCGACTTTTTACACGAATTGATTTTACATAAAAGAAACAAATAGCAGAATAACGAAGCCCGCTGCGGTTGATATGCATCAAAAAAGGGGCTGAAATAGCCCCCTTAAATGCGATTCAAAGCGCAACCTTTCGCCGCCGGCTGGCGTAGAGGTAGAAGAGAATGGAGCTGCTGGCGCAGAAAGCGATAGAGATCAGCATCGGCCAGGCGGTGGTGAAGGTCGCCATCGACAGCAGCGCGCCGACAATCGCGCCGATGCCGAAGCGGAAGGTTCCCGCCAGCGAAGAGGCCGTTCCGGCCATATGCGGGAACTCATCAAGAATGACCGCCATCGCGTTCGAGGACACCATCGACACGCAGCCGATAAACGCCGCCACGCCGAACACCAGCGCCCAGAAGCCGACATCAAACAGCGCGCAGACCACCATCCACACGGCCATTGCGAACTGGATCCACAGCCCGGCGCGGAACATATTCAGCGCCCCAATCCGCCGGACGAAGCGGCTGTTAATCATGGTCATGACGAACAGGAAGGCCACGTTGAGCGCAAAATAGTAGCCAAAGTGCTGCGGAGAAACGTGGTTAATATTGATGTAAACAAACGGGCCGGCGCTGAGAAATGAGAACATCCCGGCGAAGCTGAAGCCGCTCGCCAGCATATAGCTCAGCACGCGCTTATGGCGGAACAGGGTGGCAAAGTTGCCGAGCGTGGTGCGCACATGAAACTTCTGCCGCCGCTCCGGGGGCAGGGTTTCGCTAATGAAGAATGCGATCATCGCCGAGGCCAGCAGCGCCGCCACCGCAAGGATCCAGAATATCGCGTGCCAGCTGAACCATACCAGCACCGCCCCGCCCACCATCGGCGCGACCAGCGGGGCGATGGTGGTCACCAGCATCACGAAGGACATCATCCGCGAGAACTCTTCTTTCGGATAAATATCGCGCATCAGGGCGTTAATCACCACGCTCGCCGCTGCCGCCGCGAGGCCGTGGAAGAAGCGCATGGTAATCAGCATTTCGATGGTCTGCGACAGCGCGCAGGCCACCGCGGCGGCGGCAAAAACCAGGGTTCCCCCGAGGATCACCGGCTTGCGGCCCAGGCTGTCGGCCATCGGGCCGTACAGCAGCTGGCCTAAGGCAAAGCCCAGAATATAGGTGCTAAGCGTCATCTGCGCGCTGCCGTCCGGCACGTTAAACTGCGCCGAGATCACCGGCAGAGCCGGGAGATACATATCAATCGACAGCGGCATAAGCATGGCCAGCAGGCCAAGAATAAACACAATCCCCAGGGAAGAATTCTGTTTTGCGGTCACGTTTTGCTCCGCGCATGCTGAACGCCGACGCTGGCAATCTCTTCTTCCGTCAGCGGGCGATACTCGCCGGGCTCCAGAGAGTCGTCCAGCGCGATAGCGCCGATTCGTTCACGATGCAGGCCGACAACGTGGTTGCCCACGGCGGCAAACATCCGCTTAACCTGATGGTAGCGCCCTTCGCTGATGGTCAGCCGAACCTCCGTCGGGGTCACCACTTCAAGAACCGCTGGCCGGGTCAGCTCCTTTTCATTATGCAGCTGAACGCCCCGGGCAAACTGCTCCGCGGTGCTTTCATCGACCGGGTTTTCCAGGCTCACCAGATAGGTCTTTTCGCAGTGATGGCGCGGAGAGGTAATACGGTGCGACCACTGGCCGTCGTCGGTCATCAGCACCAAGCCGGTAGTATCGATATCCAGACGCCCTGCGGCATGCAGCTTGTGCGCCACCGGGACGTCAAGAAAATAGAGCACCGTCGGGTGATCCGGATCGTCGGTCGAGCAAACGTAACCCTGCGGCTTGTTAAGCATAAAGTAGCGCGGGCCGTTCTGCTGGGTCAGCGTATTGCCGTCATACTCAACGTCATGCTCCGGCAGGAGCTTGAACGAAGCGTCTTTCACGATTTCACCATCCACAAGAACGCGGCTGCTGCGGATTTCACGTCCGGCAATAGCCCTGCTGACGCCAAGTTGCTGAGCGATAAACTTATCAAGTCGCATGAGATTTTTTTAGCCTGTAATAATGCTGGAGCGGGCAAGCGCCCGAAAAAGAAGAAATTCATTGGCTAGTATAACGGGCTCTTAACGCCACTCAAGGGAAAAGATTCATGGCATACTATTTGCGAGTTAATTAACGCCTGTGAAGCCATGAATTTTACCTTACGCCCCTACCAAAAGGAGGCGGTCGATGCCACCTTAGCCTGGTTTCGTCGCCACTATGAGCCCGCCGCCATCGTCCTGCCGACCGGGGCCGGCAAAAGCCTGGTCATTGCCGAGCTGGCGCGCCTGGCCCGCGGCCGCGTGCTGGTGCTGGCGCACGTCAAGGAGCTGGTGGCGCAAAACCACGCGAAGTATCTTGCCCTTGGGCTGGAAGCCGATATTTTCGCCGCCGGGCTGAAGCGTAAAGAGAGCCAAGGAAAGGTGGTTTTCGGCAGCGTGCAGTCGGTTGTCCGCAATCTTGAGCAGTTCCAGGGGGAGTTTTCGCTGCTGATCGTCGATGAGTGCCACCGCATCGGCGATGACGACGATAGTCAGTACCAGCAAATTATCGCCCACCTGCGGCGGGTCAATCCGCAGCTGCGTCTGCTCGGGCTCACCGCCACGCCGTTTCGCCTCGGCAAGGGGTGGATCTATCAGTTCCATTATCATGGCATGGTGCGCGGCGACGAGAAGGCGCTGTTTCGCGACTGCATTTATGAACTGCCCCTGCGCTACATGATTAAAAATGGCTATCTGACGCCGCCGGAGCGGCTCGACATGCCGGTGGTGCAGTACGATTTCAGCCGCCTGCAGGCGCAGAGCAACGGCCTGTTCAGCGAGGCCGACCTCAACCATGAACTGAAAAAACAGCGGCGCATTACGCCGCATATCGTCAGCCAGATCGTTGAGTTTGCCCAAACGCGAAAAGGGGTGATGATTTTCGCCGCGACGGTGGAGCATGCGCGGGAGATCACCGGCCTGCTGCCCGCAGGCGAGGCCGAGCTGATTACCGGCGAAACGCCGGGGCCGCAGCGCGACCGCATGATTGAATCGTTTAAAGCGCAGCGCTACCGCTATCTGGTCAACGTGGCGGTTCTGACCACCGGCTTTGACGCCCCGCATGTCGATCTTATCGCCATTCTGCGCCCCACCGAATCGGTCAGCCTCTATCAGCAGATCGTCGGCCGCGGCCTGCGCCTGGCGCCGGGGAAAACCGACTGCCTGATCCTCGACTATGCCGGCAACCCGCACGATCTCTACGCGCCTGAGGTCGGGACGCCGAAAGGTAAAAGCGACAACGTGCCGGTGCAGGTATTCTGTCCGGCCTGCGGTTTCGCCAATACCTTCTGGGGCAAAACCACCGCCGACGGGACGCTGATCGAACATTTTGGCCGCCGCTGCCAGGGCTGGTTTGAAGATGATGAGGGCCATCGCGAGCAGTGCGACTTTCGCTTTCGCTTTAAGAACTGCCCGCAGTGTAATGCGGAAAACGATATCGCCGCCCGCCGCTGCCGCGAGTGCGATACGATCCTCGTCGACCCGGATGATATGCTGAAGGCGGCGCTGAAGCTTAAAGATGCGCTGGTGCTGCGCTGTAGCGGCATGGATCTGCAGCACGGCGCCGACGACAAAGGCCCGTGGCTGAAAATCACCTACTACGATGAAGACGGCGCCGACGTCAGCGAGCGCTTCCGCCTGCAGACTCCCGCCCAGCGCACCGCGTTTGAACAGCTGTTTATTCGCCCGCACACCCGCACGCCCGGCGTGCCGCTGCGCTGGATAACCGCTGCCGATATCCTTGCCCAGCGGGCGCTGCTGCGCCATCCGGACTTTGTCGTCGCCCGCATGAAGGGGCAATACTGGCAGGTGCGGGAGAAAATGTTCGACTATCAGGGACGCTTTCGCCGGGCCAACGAACTGCGCTAATCAGCGTTAAGGCTGAGGTTTTGATTGCTGTAAAAACCTCATGCGGCTATAATGCCGCCCGCTTTTGCATTCGCAAAGCAGATCATCTGCCTGCTGCTGGGTCGCCTGTAGCAGGATTTAAATATAGAGAGACATCAATGTTTACTATCGACGCAGAAGTACGTAAAGAGCAGGGTAAGGGTGCGAGCCGCCGCCTGCGTGCAGCTAATAAATTCCCGGCCATCATTTATGGCGGCGAAGCTACTCCGGTAGCAATTGAGCTGGACCAGGACAAAGTGTGGAACATTCAGGATAAAGCTGAGTTCTACAGCGAAGTTCTGACCATCGTTATCGCTGGTAAAGAAGAAAAAGTTAAGGTTCAGGCTGTTCAGCGTCACCCGTTCAAGCCGAAACTGGCTCATATCGACTTCGTTCGCGCTTAATCGCCGAAAGTCAGTTGAATGGCAAACGCCCCGGTCCGCAAGGTCCGGGGCGTTTTGTTATGTGCTTTGCGTCCACAGCGCCGGCGCTAAATCGATAACCGTCTTCAGGGCCTGGTGCTTGTTCATTCCCGGCTGCCAGAGCATCACCATCGTGACGTTCAGCCCCTGACTGCCGACCTCGGTTTCAATTTTACTCACCCCGTCCCAGCGCTGCGCCTGAAAATGATCGGCCAAAAATCCCCACCCCTGCCCCTGCTGCATGGCGTGGCGCAGCAGCGTGATTTCATTCATATACTGCGTATGGCCGGAGATTTGCAGCCGGCGGGCTATCTGATCGTCAGAGCGGCGATGCATCACCAGCTGCGGCACCAGCGCCAGGTTCAGCAGCGTCAGCGGCCTCGCGTAGCCGGTAAACAGCCGCTCTGCGGCATAAAATCCCAGCTCAACGGTCCCCAGCGCGCGCCACTCCATCTCGCTGCCAAGGGTGCGGTTATTGGCCTAGCATATCGCCAGATCGGCATGGCCGTCGGCCAGCGCCTGTTCAGCCTCGCGACGCGATGCGCTCCAGCAGCTCATTCGCAGCTGGCGCTGCGCAAGATCGTCGGCCAGGGCGCAGAGAAAGCCGCGCGGCACAAAGGGATCGTACGCCACCCTCAGCTCCTGCCACGCCGTGCCCGGCAGCGTCCGGGCAAAGGACTCAAAAGCCTGCGCCTGGCGCAGCAGCAGATGCGCCTGGCGAAAAAGCTGCTCCCCCTCCGCGGTTAACGCCAGGCTCCGCCCCTGGCGCAGAAATAGCGCATAGCCCAGCGCGTCTTCCAGATAATCCAACAGATCGCGCAGCGTGGTGCGATCTTTGCCGAGACGAATTGCCGCCCGCGAAAGCGAGCCCGTTTCGGCGACGGTGGCGAATGCTTCAATTTGCGCAAAAGAGTACTGCAGCGTCTTCATACCTTCCCATCCTTGCGGGGGAAAATCCCCCATCGGCTGATTTTAGCCTGCGGCCGATGATTCATATACTGCGCGTCGGGTTGTAATGGCTAACAAGGAATTTCTGATGACAAACATGAAAACGCTCAAACCGCTGGCTCTGGCGCTGATGCTAACCGCCCTGCCCGGCGTCGCGCTGGCTCAGGCTCAGCCGCAGCAGTCGTGCGGCGGCGTGCTGCTCGATACCTGCCCGACGCCGTTTGATAAAACGCTGCCGGCGGCCAAAGAGATGCTCAGTTGGGATCAGGCCGATCGGGTGATTGGTTTTCGTAACGACTATCGTAACTATGCCGGCGACGTCTTTCACCACGGAGCCGCCGTTGCGCTGCAGCAGGCGGACAGGCAGCTGACCGACGTCAGCTATACCCTAAACGGCCACACCTGGAACCTGTCGGACTACCTGCAGCGCCAGAACGTTACCGGCTTCCTGGTACTGAAAGAGGGCAAAATTGCCTACAAATACCTTGGCGCCGGCAACACTGATACGACCCTGTGGACCTCACGATCGGTCGGCAAAGCGGTGGTCTCCACGCTGGTCGGTATCGCCATCCAGCAGGGGAAAATCCACTCTTTAGATGACCTGGTGACCGATTATGAACCCGACCTTAAAGGGACGGCCTGGGACGGCGTGACGCTTCGTCAGCTGATTCAGCACACCTCCGGCGTCGAGTGGAATGAGGACTACACCAACCCGCAGTCCCACTTCGCCCGGCTGACCCAGTGCGAAGCGCATCCGGGCGCCTACGACTGCGTACGTCAGATCGTCGCCTCCCTGAAGCGCGCGCATCCGGCCGGAGAGCAGTGGTCCTACTCCTCCGGCGGCGCGTGGCTGCTGGGGGATATCGTGGAGCGGGCAACCGGCATGTCCCTTGCCGCCTGGCTGGAACAGTCGCTGTGGCAGCCCGGCGGCATGGCCCACGATGGCGTGTGGCACGCCTATCAGCAAGGGAAGCACGACGTCGGCGCCCACGGCTTCAACGCCACGCTTGAAGACTGGGGACGTTTCGGTGAATTCGTTGCCCGGGACGGGCGTCTGGCCAACGGCGAATCGCTGGTGCCTGACGGCTGGTTCGATATGGCCGCCGACTGGACTCAGGCGCAGAACTCGCTCTCCGCGGCGCACCCGGACGGAATTTACGGGTTCCAGTGGTGGAATAACGCGATTCCGGCCAATGCTAAAAACGTCGAACCTACGGCTCAGCAGGGGCTGAAGGATTCCCTGTGGGCGCTCGGCATCTACGGCCAGGTGATTATGGTCAATCGCGCCGAACATCTGGTTATCGTCCAGTGGTCAACCTGGCCGCAGGCGGAGCCTTCGTTTAACGCTCAGCCGCTGGAGGCCGCGCTGATGTATAGCGCGATCGCCCGCCAGCTGCGCTAAACCGTATCGCTCTTTGCCCGTTCTGCGGCAAAGAGCGACGCTGAATTGAGCGCCAGGCGCTGCAGCAGCATGATGGTTTTGCCATCCACGATCTCACCGTCGCGGCTGGCACGGTGCGGCGTTGAAACCACGTGGTTAAGGAAGGGAAACGCCCGCGGCCCGCGGCCGGGAGCGTTGAGTTTCAGCTTCCGCCGGAAGTCCGGCGCTGCAGCTGATCGCGCAGATTCGGCGGCGTGCCTTTGATGGTTAGCGTATCCGTCGCCGGGTCCCAGAATACGCGCTCGCCGAGCAGCATGGCATCAAAGTTGATCGTCAACCCGCCGCCGCTGCCGGCAAACTTAGTTAACTGCCGCAGAGTGCTGCGATCCGCCGGGAAGCTCTCTTCCAGCTCATACCCCTGTTCGGCGGTAAACTCCTGGAAACTCTTCTCGCTCACCCCCGCCAGCTCTTTAGAGAGCGATTCGAGCTCGATCTCTTCTCCGGACTGCAGCTGCTCGCTGCAGTAGGCGTAAACCTGCTGCCGCACGTTCTGCCGCTCGGATTTATCCAGCTGCGCGTCGGCGGCAAAATCATCCACCGCCTGCAGCAGGCCGCGGTTCTGCGCTTTGGCGTTCAGCCCTTCGCTGGCACCGAGGAAATCCATAAAGAAATCGGCGACCTTGCGCCCTACCCGGCCTTTCAGGAAGGTCAGATAGCGGGTCGATTCCGGGTTCGTCTCCCACTCGGTTAAATCAATGCGCGCCACGATATCGGCATGATTGATGTCCAGGTAGTGGGTGGAGCGGATATCCAGCTCTTCGTTGACCCGCATGCTGCTCAGGTTGTTGAGCACCGCCACCAGCAGATACTCAACCGCCAGATAGCGATACTGGCAAAACAGGACGATCCCGCCTTCGGCAAAGGGATATTTCGCCAGCTCGTCGCGCAGGCGGCCGGTGGCCGCGCGGCTGAACGGCAGAAAATCCTCTTCACCTTTGCGCTGCAGGCGCAGCGCCTGCGCCAGCTCGCTCTCTTCATTAAACAGGCCATAGGCCTTGTTTTTCGCGCTATAGACGCGATGCAGTTCGGCCATCATCTCCACGACCGTGGCATTAGGCTCGAGCAGCGAATCGCGCAGCACCAGCTCGAGGTTTTGTTCATCACGTTTAATTAACTGATGCAGGGCAATCTGGTCGATATCCAGACTCATGTTAAACTCTCCTTTTAGACCGGGCGGTATTCAACCACCGCCGGGACGGCGACGCAACCGGCGCGTGACTCTTCGGCTAGCGGAGACTCGCGATCCTGCGCGCTTTTGCGCCGTGGCGAAAAAATGCGGAAAAAAAGCTGCTGCTACGGTAATATGTTGCCCTTTCACGAACAAACAGATTTTGACTTTTATGCCGCAATTATCCCGCTATAGTGATGAACACGTCGAACGGCTGCTCAGCGAGCTGACCAACGTGCTGGAAACACACAAAGCCCCCGTTGACCTTTCACTGATGGTGCTAGGCAATATGGTGACCAACCTGATCAATAGTAGCGTCGCGCCGGCGCAGCGTCAGGCGATCGCCCGTTCTTTTGCCCAGGCTCTGCAGTCCTCAATCAACGACGATCCGGCGCACTAAGGATAACCAACAACTTTATATGGTGACTCTTCGTCAGCCCTACCGAGAAAAAGTCTCCCAGATGGTCAGCTGGGGGCACTGGTTCGCCCTGTTCAACATGTTGTTGGCTATGGTGCTCGGTAGCCGCTATCTTTTTGTCGCCGACTGGCCAACGACGCTGGGGGGACGCATTTTTTCGTACGTCAGCCTCGTTGGTCACTTCAGTTTTCTGATCTTTACCAGCTACGTACTGATCCTCTTTCCGCTGACCTTTGTCGTGATATCACAGCGGCTGATGCGCTTCCTGTCGGTCATTTTGGCTACCGCAGGAATGACGCTGCTGCTGATTGATAGCGAAGTTTTCACCCGCTTCCACCTGCATCTCAACCCTATCGTCTGGGAACTGGTTATCAACCCGGATCAGAACGAGATGGCGCGTGACTGGCAGCTGATGTTTATCAGCGTGCCGATTATCTTCCTGCTGGAAATGCTCTTTGCGACCTGGAGCTGGCAGAAGCTGCGCAGCCTGACGCGTCGCCGCCGCTACGCGCGCCCCGTCGCCTGGTTTTTCTTTATCTCTTTTATCAGCAGCCACCTGATCTATATCTGGGCCGATGCGAATTTCTATCGTCCGATTACCATGCAGCGGGCGAACCTGCCGCTCTCCTATCCGATGACGGCGCGGCGCTTCCTTGAGAAACACGGCCTGCTGGACGCCCAGGATTACCAGCGTCGGCTGGTGGAACAAGGCGCTCCGGAAGCCGTCTCCGTACAGTATCCGCTGAGCGATCTGCGCTATCGCGATCTCGGCGCCGGCTATAACGTGCTGCTGATTACCGTTGATAACCTGAACTACTCGCGTTTCGAGAAGAATATGCCGGAGCTTGCCGGCTTCGCGCAGGGCAGCGTCAACTTTACCCAGCATATGAGTTCGGGCAACAGCACCGACAGCGGTATTTTTGGCCTGTTCTACGGTATTTCACCGGGCTATATGGATGGCGTGCTGTCGGCCCGTATTCCGGCGGCGCTGATTACCGCGCTCAACCAGCAGGGCTATCAGCTGGGCCTGTTCTCTTCCGATGGCTTCAGCAGCCCGCTCTATCGCCAGGCGCTGCTGTCCGACTTCTCGCTGCCGGTCGCTAAAACGCAAAGCGACGAGCAGACGGCAAACCAGTGGATTGGCTGGCTGAATCGCTACGCTCAGGATGAAAACCGCTGGTTCTCGTGGATTTCGCTCAACGGCACCTCGCTTGACGACGGCCAGCAGCAGAACTTTCTGCGCCGCTATAACCGCGCGGCGGGCGAGGTCGATACGCAAATCGGCCGGGTGCTCAGCGCCCTGCGCGAAGCGGGCAAGCTGGATAACACGGTGGTTATCATCACCGCTGGTCACGGCATGCCGCTTAATCCTCAGCACGGCAAGTTTGACTGGTCGAGAGATCGGCTGCAGGTTCCGCTGGTGATTCATTGGCCGGGCGTTCCGGCGCAAACTATCGCGACGCTGACCGATAACAAAGATGTGATGACCACGCTGATGCAGCGACTGCTGCACGTCTCCACCCCGGCGAACGAGTATTCGCAGGGTGAAGACCTGTTTAGCCCCGCGCGTCGCCGCAGCTGGGTCACCGCGGCGAACGGCGATACGCTGGCGGTCACCTCGCCGGAAGCCACCGTGGTGTTGAACCACAACGGAACCTACAGCACCTGGAATAGCGACGGTAAGAAGATCGACAATCGCAAACCGCAGCTCAGCCTGCTGCTGCAGATCCTGACGGATGAAAAGCGCTTTATCGCTAACTAATTGATTAATTATGAATCAATCGGTCGTTCCCCCGCTTGCATTCGCCTGGGGAACGGGTAATATTACCGCCATGCGTCGGCACGTAGCGCAGCCTGGTAGCGCACCGTCATGGGGTGTCGGGGGTCGGAGGTTCAAATCCTCTCGTGCCGACCAAATCACTCTGAAAAACCAGCCTCTTATGGCTGGTTTTTTTATGCCTGTTTTTCATACGGGGGAGTTAATGGGGTGAGCCCGGACAATAACCCCATACTTCGTCGCTATTCCTGCGTAGCAGAAGCTATAAAATATCCCATTGTCGATTCGTTTCGTGTGCCCGAAAGCTGACGCGAAGCCGCCCGCTGCGCCGCTCTTGAGCCACGCAGCAAAATAAACTGCGATACCGCTGATTGTAAATCGGGGAATAGCTTCTATCATTCGACTGTATCAGTCATACGCCAGGAAGATAAATATGAGAGTTAACGGAATTACTAAGGGATTTTTTATCCTGATTTTACTGATAGTCAGTCTTGCCTTTTTTGACGTCCTTTCTCCCTATTACTCAGCCATTCTGTGGGCGGCGATTCTGGCCGTGATCTTCAATCCGGTGAAGAACAAGATCCGCGGCAGGCTTGGTGAACGCAATGGTCTGGCCTCGCTGCTGACCGTGGTGATTATCTGCCTGATTGTCTTCACCCCGCTGGCAATTATTTTCTCCTCGCTGGCGCTCGAGCTAAACATGGTTTACACCAGACTCGAGCATAATGACACCCAGTTTCCGGCGGTAGTGGCGAGCCTGTTTGCCCATCTTCCGGAGTGGGTCAGAAGCTTCCTCTCGGAGCATAATCTCGACAGCGCCGATCAGATTCAGAAGCAGCTCTCAGACGCGGCGCTAAAAGGCGGCCAGTACCTCGCCGGCAGCGCATTTCTGATTGGCAAGGGGACGTTCGGCTTTACCATTAGCTTTGGCGTCATGCTGTATCTGCTGTTTTTCCTGCTCAAAGATGGTCCGTATCTGGTGATGCTGATCCTGGAGTCCCTGCCGCTGTCTAATTACGTTAAGCAGCACCTGTTTGCTAAATTTGCCGCCGTCGCCAGGGCCACCGTCAAAGGCACCGTCGCCGTCGCCCTGGTCCAGGGCATCCTGGGCGGAATAGCCTTCTACGTCGTCGGGATTGACGGCAGCATTTTGTGGGGCGCGATCATGGCGTTTCTGTCGCTGATCCCGGCGGTAGGTTCAGCCATCGTCTGGGTTCCCGCGGCCATTTTCCTCTTCGCCACCGATCAGCTATGGCAAGGGGCGTTTGTCGTCGGTTTCTTCGTGATTGTTATCGGGCTGGTGGACAACATTCTGCGTCCGCTGCTGGTGGGTAAAGATACCAAAATGCCGGACTACATGATTCTGATAGCCACCCTCGGGGGGATGGAGATTTACGGCATTAACGGCTTTGTGATCGGCCCGCTGATCGCTGCGCTGTTTATCGCCTGCTGGAATCTGCTCTCGGGGCGCGAACACGCCGGCAATACCGATGAAATTGACGAAGAGTTTATCGAGGAAGGCAAGCTGAACCGCGATGAGTAAGCAATTTTGCCCAAAAAGAGAATAAATCTTGAATTAAGATTATTCCAGGTAATTATCCATGCATCATGACAATAGGTCGGAATATAACGCCATTTTATATGAAAGTATTGGTAAATAACTCTTACCAATAAAGAAAACAGTGATAGTCTTTTAGCGTTGAAAAACGATAACAAAGGATGATCGATCGTGAACAAAATCGCTACGTTTGCTGTTTCCCTGCTGACCGTTGCCTGCGTCTCCGCCAGCGCACTGGCCGCCGAACAGCCTCTGGAAAAGATTGCGCCCTACCCCAAAGCGGAGAAAGGCATGAAACGTCAGGTGATCCAGCTGCCGCCGCAGCAGGACGAATCGGCCTATAAAGTTGAGCTGCTGATTGGCCAGACGCTGGAGGTCGACTGCAACCACCACCGCCTCGGCGGTCAGCTGGAGAGCAGAACCCTCGAGGGTTGGGGCTACGACTATTACGTTTTCGATAAAGTGACGTCGCCGGTTTCGACCATGATGGCCTGCCCGGACGGGAAGAAAGTGCAGAAGTTTGTTACCGCAGGACTGGGTGATGCCGGCATGCTGCGTTACAACAGCAGGCTGCCGGTCGTGGTTTACACGCCGGATAACGTAGAAGTGAAGTACCGTATCTGGCGCGCAGACGAAACGGTCAGTAGCGCCGTCGTACGCTAATCGCGGGCGACAAGAAACCGGCGGCCAGGGCCGCCGGTTTTGCTTTCTACAGCGCGATATCCGCGATCGGCTTGCTATCCGTCAGCGGCTTCAGCTCCGCCTGAGGAGCCTTATCCGCCGCTGAGGCCGGCTCATAGCGCAGCCTGCAGGACCTCGCTGGTCCACGCCAGCGCCTGCTCAATCGCCGCGGAGTTGCCGTCAAGACGCAGACCATAAGAGGGAATAATCTCTTTCAGCTTCGCCTGCCAGGCGGCTGAATGCACCTTATCCTTAAACACCTTTTCCATCAGTTGCAGCATAATCGGCGCGGCGGTCGAGGCGCCGGGAGAGGCGCCCAGCAGCGCCGCAACGGTACCCTCATCATCGCTGACCACTTCGGTTCCCAGACGCAGTACGCCCTTCTTACCGTTGCGCTTAATGATCTGCACGCGCTGGCCGGCCTGCCACAGGCGCCAGTCGCCTTTATTCGCTTCCGGATAGTATTCGCGCAGCGCCTCGTGACGATCTTTATCTTTCTGCATCACCTGACCAATCAGGTATTTCACCAGATCGAAATTATCCAGACCGACGTTGAGCATCGGCAGAATATTTGACGTGTTGGTCGATGCCAGCAGATCCCACAAAGAGCCGTTTTTCAGGAAGCGGGTGGAGAAGGTGGCAAACGGCCCGAACAGCACCACTCGCTTGCCGTCAATAATACGCGTATCGATATGCGGCACCGACATCGGCGGCGCCCCCACCTCGGCCTGGCCGTAAACTTTTGCCAGATGGTGGTTAACCACCTCCGGGTTTTCACATACCAGGAACTGGCCGCCAACCGGGAAGCCCGCATACTCTTTCGCCTGGGGAATACCGGTTTCCTGCAGCAGCGTCAGCGCCGCGCCGCCGGCGCCGATAAAGATAAATTTGGCTTTAATAACCCGCTTCTGGCGGCGGTTGTTGGCATCCGCCAGCGTAACCGTCCAGCTCTTGTCGGCGTTGCGCTTGAAGCGGCGCACAACGGTGCCCAGCTGTAAGGAAAAATTCGCGTGGGTCTGCAGACCGGCAATCAGCTGACGGGTAATTTCGCCGTAGTTGACGTCGGTGCCGACCTCGGTACGGGTCGCGGCAACCTTTTGCAGCGGGTCGCGCCCTTCCATTACCAGCGGCGCCCACTCTTTAATCTGCTGATGATCTTCGGAATAGCGGATACCGCGGAACAGTTCGCTCTGCTGCAAAGCGGCGTAGCGCGCGCGCAGGAAGTTGACGTTATCTTCGCCCCACACAAAGCTCATGTGCGGTACGCTGTTGATAAACGATTTCGGCTTACTCAGGATGCCGCGCGTGACCTGGTGGGCCCAAAATTGACGAGAGATATGGAAGGATTCGTTGATATCGACCGCTTTGTCGATGTTGATCCCGCTGGCGGTCTGGGGCGTATAGTTCAGCTCCATCAGCGCCGCATGCCCGGTACCCGCATTATTCCAGCCGTTCGAGCTCTCCTCCGCAACGCTGAACATCTGCTCGACCATGGTAATAGACCAATCCGGCTCCAGTTCCTGCAGCCAGGTTCCCAACGTGGCGCTCATGATGCCGCCGCCAATCAACAGTACATCCGTCTCTTGCTCATGGCGGGTGTTGGTCCGAGGTGTACTTGAACCAACCGCCGGTGAGCTGGGTACGGCCATCTTTTTCTTCATCGAATTTGAGCCTTACTTTACTCGCTTTTTTATTTAGCGCAGGTGACACGATTATCAGGAATCAAAGTAACACTGAAGATAAAAAAATTAAATATTGTTTAAAATTTAAGTTGAGTTTTGAGATCTGTTATAAAAATGTTTAATAAATGTGTACCATAAATCACATTTTGTACTGGTATAAGCGGCGCGGCCGCGCTATCATCCCTCGTTTTGTGACAGACCGCACGCAAGACTCGTCCCGGCTTAAACTAACCTGCGAACTTCCTATCTATGTCTCAGGCTTCAGACCACGCTACGCCCGCTGCAACAGGCGCTATTCGCCACGTACTCCGTTCGCCGTCGCTGCTCACCCGAGAGGCCCTGGCTGGCGTTCTGACCGCTCTGGCTCTGATTCCGGAGGTGATCTCCTTCTCGGTGATTGCCGGCGTTGACCCCAAGGTCAGCCTGATGGCTTCCGTTGTGCTGTGCCTTGCGATGTCGGTACTCGGCGGCAGGCCGGCGATGGTTACCGCCGCCGCCGGGTCGGTGGCGCTGGTGATTGGGCCGATGGTGCATCAATACGGCGTCGGCTACATACTGCCCGCCGTCATTTTGGCCGGTATTATTCAAATTTTGTTTGGTTTGGCCGGCATGGCACGACTGATGCGCTTTATTCCGCAGGCGGTAATGACCGGCTTCGTCAACGCGCTGGGGATTTTGATCTTCTTCGCCCAGGTCCCCCATTTCTGGAGCAGGCAGCCGCTGATCCTCGGCCTGTTCGTGCTGACGCTGCTGATTGTCCTCTGGGCGCCGCGCTATATTAAAGCGATCCCCGCGCCGCTGATTGCCATTGTGGTATTAACCCTGTTTACCGCCACCACCGGGCAGCTGCTGCCTACCGTGGGCGATGAAGGCTCGATGAGCGGCGGGCTGCCGGGCTTCACCGCCCTGCTGGTGCCGCTCAATCTCGACACCCTGCAAATTATCTGGCCCTGCGCCCTGAGCATTGCCTTTGTCGGCTTGATGGAGTCGCTGCTGACCGCCAAACTGGTCGATGATCTGACCCACACGCCGTCCAGCAAAGCGCGCGAGAGCGCCGGGCTGGGAATCGCCAATATCCTCGCTGGGTTCTACGGCGGGATCGCCGGCTGCGCGATGATTGGTCAGACCATTGTTAACGTTGAAATGGGGAAAGGCCGCAGCCGCGTCTCTACCCTCGCCGCCGGCGCGGTGCTGCTGCTGCTGGTTACCGTGCTGAGCGACGTGATGGCAAAAATTCCGATGGCGGTACTGGCCGGAGTGATGGTCATTGTGGCGGCAAAAACCTTCAGCTGGCACAGCCTGCGCCCGGCCGAGCTAAAGCGTAATCCGTGGCCGGAAACGCTGATTATGCTGGTGACCGTCGGCGCAACGGTGGGCACCAGCAATCTGGCAATTGGCGTGCTGGCAGGCCTGGTGGCGATGGCGCTAATCCCACGCAGGCTGCGCAGCGGAGCGCCGGCTACATCAGGAAAATCGTCGCCAGACCGAGAAAAATAAAGAAGCCGCCGGTATCGGTGATGGCGGTGATCATCACGCTGGAGCCGACGGCCGGATCGCGTCCCAGCTTCACCATCACCATCGGGATAATCACTCCCATCATCGCCGCCATCAGCAGGTTCAGCATCATCGCCAGCGTCATCACGGCGCCGAGCTGCGGGTCGCTGTAGAGCCACCAGGTCACGGCGCCCATAATCCCGCCCCACACCAGGCCGTTAATCACCGCAACCCCCATTTCGCGCAGGATCAGGAACGAGAAGCTTCCCGGCTGAATATGCTGCAGCGCCATCGCGCGTACGATCATGGTGATGGTTTGATTGCCGGTGTTACCGCCGATCCCGGCGACGATCGGCATCAGCGACGCCAGCGCCACCAACTGCGAAATGGTGTGCTCAAAGCCGTCGATTACCCGCGAGGCGATAAACGCGGTGCACAGATTGACCGCCAGCCAGGCCCAGCGCGTTTTCACCGCTTTACTTACCGGGGCGAAGACGTCGTCATCGTTGCTCAGGCCCCCCATCCGGCGTAAATCGTTATCGGTCTCTTCGTAGACCACGTCCACGATTTCATCGATGGTCAGACGCCCCATCAGCTTGCCGTCGGCATCAATCACCGCGGCGCTGAGTAAGTCATCGCGTTCGAAGGTGCGCGCGACCTTTTCCGCATCTTCATGCGGCTGGAAGGTCACCGGATCGCCTTCCATCACTTCCCCTACCCGCTTCTGCGCATCGTTGAGCAGAATAGTTTGCAGCTCCAGCTCGCCAAGCAGCAGCTTATTGCGGGTGGTAACAAACAGCTTATCGGTGTTTTCCGGCATTTTGCCTAACCGTCGCAGGTAGCGCTGCACCGCGGCGAGCGTGGCCTCCGGACGGACGGTGATAATCTCGAATTCCATGATTGCGCCGACGGTATTGTCGGCGTAGCGCATCATCTGGCGAATACGCGCGCGCTTATCCGCCGGCAGCGTCGCCAGCAGGCGTCCGGTCAGGTCGCGCGGCAGGTGTTGCAGGAGATAGACCTGCTCATCAATATCCAGGTTCTGCAGGGCGAAAAGCAGTTCATGATCGCTCATCTTATCGATGAGATCGCCCCAGACGCTTTCCGACGCCTCAAGCAGCACTTCGCCGCGCTTATCATCGGCAACCAGCCGCCACAGCGCGTTACGCGCGTCGTAAGGCAGCGCTTCCAGCGCATCCGCAAGGTCCGGCGGCGGCAGGTGGGAAACCAGCACTTCCACTTCCGCCAGATCGTCGGCAAGGGTGCCGTCGTCATAGCGTTCGGCCAGCGTTAATTTGCCCAACAATGAGGAGGTAACGGCTTTATCGGTGCTCAGCAGCCAAATGAGGCGAGCGCGCTCTTCGTCGCGCAATCTGGCGCTTTTTTTATGCAAAACGGACATCGGTCAGGCAATCCTTGTGAGAATAGTTGGCCGACCAGCAGGCCAGGTGCCATAAGCATAGCGCGAGGAGGGGGAAATAATAACCGCCGGCAGGTTCGTCCGGCGGAAAAATCAGCAATAGCGCCCGCCGCTGGCCGGCAGGCGCGGATTTCAGGCGGTACGGGAGACCGCATCGCGGGTCGCCAGACTCGCGCTCTTCGCCCGTTAGTTCCGCCAGCTGGCCGGCGCGCATCTCCAGCAGGCGGTCGGCATGCTGGAAATAGTGATCGTCGTGGCTGATGGCGAAAATGGTTTTGCCCATCTGCTGCATCAGCGGCAGCAGCACCTGATAAAACTCGCGGCGGAAGTGCGGGTCCTGATCCGCCGCCCACTCGTCAAGCAGGATGATATCGCGGTCTTCGGCCAGGGCCAGCAGCAGCGCCACGCGCTTTTTCTGCCCCTTCGATAGCTTCAAATCGAGGATCTTGCCGTTATCCAGCCGCAGCTTGTGGGTCATTTTCAGGTGCGCCATCCACTGGTTCACCCGCGCGGGATCGGCCTCTTTCCCCTCCGGCCCCAGCAGCTGGTCAAACAGCCAGACATCGGTAAATACCGCCGAGAACAGCTTACGATAATCTTCCGGCCGGTCTACCGCTAGCGCCTCGCCGTCCAGCAGGATTTCGCCGGAGGCGGGCTGATACAGCCCGGTCAGCAGCATCGCCAGCGTCGACTTGCCGCTGCCGTTGCCGCCAATCAGGAACACCAGCTCGCCGCGTTTCAGGGTCATATTAATGGGCCCGACGGCGAAGCTGTTGTCCGGATAATGGAAGCTGACGTCGCGCAGCTCCAGCGTTTGCCAGTGCGGATGCGCCTGCGGCCGCGGGAATTCGGCACGATACGGCGCCAGGGAGAATTTGTGCAGCTTATTGAAGGCCACCTGGGCGCTGAGCAGCGTCGGCAGTGCGCCAACGGCCGAAAGCAGCGGCGTGCGCAGGAACAGCAGGGTCAGAGAGTAGGTCGCCGCCACCGCGGTATCCGCCCAGCCCAGGCCGTTGGCCATCCAGAACACCAGGCCGATGGCGCCAAGCATCATAATATTCGACCAGTTCACCGCGCTGAGGTGGAAGGTGTCGGCGCGGATAATATGGTGCCGATACTCGCGTGCGTCCGGCAGATAGAGCTGGTTGAACACGTATTCGGCGCGCTCGCGGTTGAGCGTCAGTTCCTTGCGCCCTTCCAGCACAGTCTGGTAGTCATGGTACAGCTTGTCTTCGGTTTCCCGCAGCGTCGCCATATGCTTATAAACGCGCGCCACCAGCACAAATCCGCCCCAGATGGTGATCGCCATCCACAGGGCGGTCACCAGCATCATTTTTCCCGACAGCCACGCCAGATAGGCGGCGGAGCCGAAGGTCAGGATAATGCCCTGCACCAGCTCGGGCAGGCGCACAAAGGCAATGGTAATGTTGCGTACGTCGCTGGTTAGGCCGGCAAGCAGCGAGGCGCTGCCGATCTTCTCAACTTTCTCGATTGGGGTGTCGAGGATGCGCTTAATGAACTCCCCGCGCAGGCGGAAAACAAAATGGTGCCCAAGGGTCGTCAGCGCCAGCTGCGATCCCAGCGTCACCGCCATCAGCAGTAGCAGCAGGCCGAGAAACTCCGGCAGCACCATCAGCGAGGTATCAACAATGGTCATCAGCCGCAGGTTGATGAAGGCAATAAGCCCGATCCCCAGCGCCGCGCTGAGCAGGCTCAAGGCAATGACGGAAATAAACGGCCAGCGATACTGGCGCCAAACGAGAAGCAAAAGTTCCATAACAGGCAATCCGGGCAAGCAAAACAGCCAGCAGTGTAAACTGCTCGCCGATGACATCAAGAATAATTCTTATTTTTATTCTTTATCGCCTGCCAGCCGGAAGGTGAGGTTGTAGCGACAGGCGCCGGTGTCCGGATGGTCACCCTCTTTCAGCGGCTGAACGCCGTGATAGAACAGCCGCGACTCGCCGCCCCAGACCACCACGTCCCCATGTTCCAGCAGCACTCTGCGCAGCGGATCGCTACGCTGCAGGCCGCCGAACTGAAATACCGCCGGCAGCCCCAGCGAGACGGAAACGATCGGCGCGCGCAGATCGCGTTCGTCCTTATCCTGATGCAGGGAGAGCTTCGCCCCGAGCTGATAGCGGTTGATCAAGCAGGCGTCAGGCGCAAAGCCCGCGTAGCCGCAGGCGAGCGCCGCCTCCGCGGCCAGCTGAGCGAAGATCGGCGGCATCGGCGGCCAGTCGCGCCCCGTGAGCGGATCGCCGGGAGCATACAGATAGCCGTGCATATTGGTCGTCCAGCCCAGCGGCCCGCAGTTGGTCATCGCCACCGACATGGTATAGCCGCCGGGCGTAATCATCTGGCGAAACGGCGAAACGTCGGCAACGCGCAGGAGCGCCTGCAGCAGGGCCGGGGCGCGCTGGCGGGCGAAGCGCCGCAGAATAACCGCCCCGGGCGCCAGCAGTTCCTGCCACGGGGGCGTATCGGCAAAAAGATCGAGCATCACGACTCCTCGGTTTGTGCTTCCCGGGCCAGCAGACTGCGCTTTGCGGGCGGTTCCCCAGCGATAGCCGGACAGCGCCCCGCCTTCACGGACCACCCGGTGGCACGGAATAACGATAGCCAGCCGATTGGCGGCGCAGGCTCCCGCCACCGCCCGGACGGCGCGCGGCTGACCGATGCTTTGCGCAACCTGGCGATAGCTGCGCGTTTCGCCCGCCGGGATCTGACGCAGAGCCTGCCAGACCCTCTGCTGAAAGGCGGTGCCGCGAATATCCAGCGGCAGGTCGAGCGCCTGGCGGCTATCGTCAATATGGGCAAAAATCTGCGCTACCCGCGCGAAAAACTGCGCGTCGCCGGGCAGAAGCCGGGCGTGAGGAAACAGGCGGCGCAGCTCGTCCAGCGGCGCGTCGCCCTCGCCGGGCAGGACGGCGCATATTCCGCGCTCGCTTTGCGCCACCAGGCAGCGGCCAATCGCGCAGTCGCCGAACGTATAGACGATATCGGTATCATCCCCGCCGCGGCGAAACTGGCTGGCGGTCATGCCAAGCACGGCATCGGCCTGCCGGTAATAGCTGCTGCCGTCGGGAAAACCCGCGGCCAGCACCGCCGGGGTGACCTTTTCCCCTTGCGCCAGCGCATCCCGTAAACGCCGCGCGCGCCACGCCTGCTGCCAGGCCTTCGGCGTCATGCCGGTGACGGATTTAAATAAACGGTGGAAGTGGTACGGGCTGAGCGCCAGCTCGCGGGCCAGCGCTTCGAGGGTTATCGGCGCTTCCTGCTCAAGCAGGCGGCAGGCCCTGGCGACTTTCTCGACCTTCTGCCGCTGCGGGTCGCTTTTGTCCGGCTGGCAGCGCTTGCAGGGGCGAAATCCGTCGGCGACGGCGCCAGCCACATCAGGGTAAAAACGGACGTTTTCCCGCAGCGCCCGCCGCGAGCGGCAGGAGGGGCGACAGCACACGCCGGTGGTCAGCACGGCAAACACAAACTGACCATCGGCGCGGGCATCACGATCGCATACCGCCTGCCAGCGGCGGTCATCGGTATCAGCAATAATCGGTTTCATCATCGGCTCCTGCTTTAAGTGTATAGCCAGTCTGCTTTATCGCCCGCCGAATAAAACCCGAAATCTTGCTGTTTAATTCTTTTCGCCAACCAGGAAGGTGCGGAACTGCGGCGACATCCAGGTTTTAAACCCCTCCCCCTCTTTGACAATCATATAGACCGCCAGCCCCTGCTCTTTCACCACCTCCTGCGCCTTCTCCGTACCGAGCACCATCAGCCCGGTATCCCAACCGTCGGCTTCCAGCGCCGTCGGCGCAATCACCGTCACCGAGACCAGCTTATGGTCGATCGGCCTTCCGGTTTGCGGATCGATCACGTGCGAGATCCGTTTGCCATCCAGCTCGTAATAGTTGCGGTAGCTGCCGGAGGTGCTGATACCGTGGCCGTTGATATCGACTATGGCCTGGACGGCATTTTCGCGATCGGTCGGCTTTTGGATCGCCACCCGCCACGGCTGCCCGTCGGCGTTCATCCCCCGGCTGACCAGCGCGCCGCCGACGGAAACCAGATAGCGAGAAATGCCCTCCTGCTCCATCAGACGCGCCAGACGATCGGCGGCATAGCCCTCGCCTACGGTCGACAGATCGACAAACAGATCCGCGATATCCTTCTGCAGATACTGACGATCCGCACGGTTAATCACCGTCAGATGCTGCAAGCCCGTCCGCGCTTTTGCCGCCGCGATCTGCTGAGGATCCGGCGTTTTTACCGGCTGCTTATCCGGGCCAAAACCCCACAGATTGACCAGCGGCCCGACGGTAATATCCATCGCGCCGTGCGTTTTCGCGCCAATGCGCAGCGACATGGTGACGATATCGGCCATCGCTTCGCTGACCGGCCACGGTTCAGTGGTGGTGGCGTGGTTAAATTGCATCAGCGCCGAATCGTTTTTCCAGGTGGAAAGCAGGCGGTCGTCGGCGTCCAACTGGACCTGTACCTTCTGGCGCAGCGCCTGGGCCTTAGTTTCATCCACGTCAATGACGCTGACCCGCCAGAATGTGCCCATCGTTTTGCCATCCAGCACGGTCGCGGCGCTCTTGGGTGTCGCAGGAGAAGTGGCTGAATCACAGCCGGAAAGAAGTACGCAAACGCCGAGCAGCGCGGCGCGGAAAAAAGTGATATCCATAAAATAGGTTCCTCTTGCTAAGGCAGCAAGAGTACACCAGCCTGCTTAAACGAGGCATAAAAAAAGGCGCCATAAGGCGCCTTTTTCGAGACTTCAGCGTGCTTAGAACTGGTAAACCAGGCCCAGAGCGACGATATCGTCGGTAGAGATACCGGCGTTACGAGTGAAGCTGTTGTCGTCCAGCAGGTTGATTTTGTAGTCAACATAGGTGGACATGTTTTTGTTGAAGTAGTAGGTCGCGCCCACGTCAACATATTTCAGGATATCCTGGTCGCCGTAGCCTTCCAGATCCTTACCTTTAGACTGCAGGTAAGCAACGGACGGACGCAGACCGAAATCGAACTGGTACTGTGCAGCAACTTCGAAGTTCTGCGCTTTGTTAGCAAAGCCCAGGCTGCCAGCGCGGGTTGCGTTGTAGGTCTGAGTGTACTGAGTTGCCAGGTAGATGTTGTTCGCATCGTATTTCAGACCGCCGGTGTAGGTTTCAGCATATTTGCCGTCGCCCAGCACGCCAGCTGCGTTCTGATCGTCGGTACGTTTAGAGTGACCGTATGCGAAACCAGCGCTGATGCCATCCCAGATATCATAAGTAACGGAGGTGCCGAAACCGTCGCCGTTCTGTTTGTTCCAGCTACGACCGTTGTTGGTCTGGCCTTCGCCGCTGACGCTGCCGTTTTTACCCTGATACTGCAGAGCAAAGTTCAGGCCATCAACCAGACCGAAGAAGTCAGAGTTACGGTAGGTTGCAACGCCGTTAGCACGGGACTGCAGGAAGTTGTCAGAACCGTAGGTGTCGCCGCCGAATTCCGGCAGAACGTCGGTCCAGGAAGTTACGTCGTAAACAACGCCGTAGTTACGACCGTAGTCGAAAGAGCCCGCGTCGCCGAATTTCAGACCGGCGAATGCCAGACGAGTCCACGCCTGATCGCTGGAGCTTTCAGTGTTGTTCGCCTGAACGTTGTATTCCCACTGGCCGTAACCGGTCAGCTGGTCGTTGATCTGGGTTTCGCCTTTCACGCCGATACGCATGTAGGTCTGGTCGCCGTCAGCGCTCTTGTCGTCAGAGAAATAGTGCAGGCCGTCGATTTTACCGTACAGGTCTAATTTGTTGCCATCTTTGTTATAAATTTCAGCCGCATTTGCTGCGCCTGCTACCAGCAGAGCCGGTACCAGGAGGGACAGTACTTTAACTTTCATGTTATTAACCCTCTGTTTGTTATATGCCTTTTATTATGCCACTGCTTACTGATTACCCTTCTAATCAGTCGGCTATATTCATTGTGCTGTAAAATGCAGAATAATCCAACAAGAATATGATACGAAAACTTCTAAGGTGTTTCAAAATGCGCACAAGATGTTTCAATTTGTAAACCAAAGGGAACTTTTCGCCACAATGAAAAATCGAAAAATAAGCACCAATAATCAAGAAAATAATTTTTTTAATTTATAATCATATGGTTACACCACCACTCAGGTATAGCACTGAATGACAAAACAAAATCGTCACCTGCGACTAGAATAACTCTCGCTATCATCATTAACTTTATTTATTACCGTCATTCAGTTCTGAATGTCTGTTTACCCCTATTTCAACCGGATGCTTCGCATCCGGTTTTTTTTACCCTTTTTTACATAACTTTAATTATACCTGTGCCAGCCGCGATAAAAATAACGGTTATTAATCAATCACTCCGCTCATAAGAAAGTGCTTATCCGGGTAATTTCTTGTTATTTCGTGCTATTCCCTGAAGCTAATCGGAAAATACCTGTACAGAATCAATCCCGCTGTACATTTTTTATTGTTACCTCTCCTTTAAGATAAATCCCAAAGCTAAAAAGCGCGGAAGGCCATTCTGTAGTATGGATTTGATAAATTAGCCTTTATACTGCTTAGCGAATTCACTCTGCTACCAGCTACCTTGGTGCAACATCCTGCTTACAAACATTGATGAGTCGCACTGCTACACGATGACCCAGAAAAAATTCACCCTGATGCCTGGCAGCATCACCCGTTTCTTCATTTTAATGGTCATCGTCCTGCTGGCGACGATGAGCGTGACGCTGCAAAGCGCGGTCAACGCCTGGTTAAAAGAGAAAAGCTATCAGGTTGTCGACGTGAGCCATGCGCTGCATAAGCGTATCGATGCGTGGCGCTATGCCACCTGGCAAATTTACGACAATATTGCCGCCACCTCCTCCGGCGCCGCCGGCGAAGGTCTACAGGAGACGCGATTAAAGCAGGATGTCTATTATCTGGAAAAGCCGCGGCGTAAAACCGAGGCGCTGATTTTCGGCTCTCATGACAGCTCAACCCTGGAAATGACGCAAAAAATTTCCAACTACCTCGATATTCTGTGGGGCGCGGAGACCATTCCGTGGTCGATGTACTATCTCAACGGGCTGGATAACAGCCTGATTCTGGTTTCGACCCTGCCGCTCAAAGACCTCTCTTCCAGTTTTAAAGAGTCGACGATCAGCAGCGTGGTGGAGTCCCGCCGCGCGGAAATGCTGCTGCAGGCAAATACGCTCGACGAACGCGAAACCTTCTCGTCGCTGCGCCAGCTTTCATGGCAAAACGGCCACTATTTCACCTTGCGGACCACCTTCAACCAGCCGGGCCACCTGGCCACCGTGGTCGCCTTTGATCTGCCAATTAACGATCTGATCCCGCCCGGCATGACCCTGGACAGCTTCCGCCTTGAGCCTGACCCTTCGCAGAGCGCGACCGGTAATCCGGATAAAGAAGAGTCTGATAACGTCAGCATCAACTTCAACGGCACGCGGATTGAAATTACCACCGCCATTAATACCACCGGGATGCGTCTCGTTTGGGTGGTGCCATTCGGCACTCTGATGATCGAGTCGCTGCAGAACGTCCTGCTGCCTCTGCTGCTGATTATCGGCCTGCTGGCATTGACCCTGTTTGGCTTCACGACCTTTCGCCACTACAGCGGCCGTAGCCGTCAGACCGGGACGAGCGTCGTCGCAGCCAGCGGCGAGCATCGTACGCTGCGGGCAATAAACGAAGAGATCGTCTCGCTGCTGCCGCTGGGGCTGCTGGTTCACGATCTGGAAGCTAACCGCACGATTATCAGCAACCCCATCGCCGATCATCTGCTGCCGCATCTGAACCTGCAAAATATTACCAATATGGCGGATCAGCATCAGGGCGTGATTCAGGCGACGGTGAACAACGAACTGTATGAGATTCGCCAGTACCGCAGCCAGGTCGCGCCGCGAACGCAAATCTTCATCATCCGCGATCAGGATCGGGAAGTGCTGGTAAGTAAAAAGCTCAAGCAGGCCCAGCGCCTGTATGAAAAAAACCAGCAGGGCCGCACCGCGTTCATGCAGCATATCGGCGCCGCGCTGAAGCAGCCCGCCCGCAGCCTGGCGGAAGAAGCCGCCGCGCTCGGCATCGCCGAAAGCCGCAGGCTGGCGCAGCACGCGGATGAGCTGGTGCAGCTGGTTGACGAAATTCAGCTGGCAAACCTGCTGGAAAGCGATAGCTGGAAGAGCACGCCGGACCGGTTCTCGATTCAGGGACTGATCGATGAAGTGGTGCCAGAAGTGCTGCCCGTGACGAAGCGCAAAGGCCTGCAGCTGCTGATTAACAACGCCTTACCGGCAAACGAGCAGCGCTACGGCGACCGCGACGCGCTGCGCCGCACCCTGCTGCTGCTCATTCAGTACTCGGTGACCACCACGCAGATCGGTAAAATCACCCTCGAGGTGAGCAAGGACGAATCCGCGGACGATCGCCTGACCTTCCGCATTCTCGATACCGGCAACGGCGTATCGGCAAACGAAATCGATAACATGCACTTCCCGTTCCTGAACGATACCCAGGCCGATCTCTACGGTAAGGCCAATGCGCTCACCTTCTGGCTCTGCGATCGGCTGACGCGCAAGCTCGGCGGCCAGATGAATATCAAAGCGCGCGAATCTCTGGGCACCCGCTACTCCCTACATCTCAAAATGCCGGCCAGTGAAGAAGAGAGCGACACCGGCGAACATCTGCTGGACGACGTGGTGGTACTACTTGATATTACCGCTAACGAGGTCCGAAAGATCGTCACCCGCCAGCTCGAAAGCTGGGGAGCGAGCTGCATTACGCCGGATGAGAGGCTGACCAGCCAGGAATACGATCTCTTTTTAACGGATAATCCGTCTAATCTTACTGCTTCGGGCTTGCTTTTAAGCGATGATGAGGTCGGGATACGAAAAATAGGTCCAGGCCAACTGTGCGTCAATTTCAATATCAGCGCGGCCATGCAGGAAGCGATTCTGCAACTGATTGAACAGCAGCTGGCGGAAGAAAACGTTCAACCTGCCCCTCCGGGAAGCGGGAGCAACGCCGAACTGCACGCCAGCGGCTATTACGCGCTGTTTGCCGATACGGTTCCGGATGATGTTAAGAGACTGTATACTGAGCTGGCAACAAGCGATTTAGCTGCGCTGGCCCAGACTGCGCACCGCCTCAAAGGGGCGTTTGCTATGCTTAACCTGGTACCCGGCAAACAGTTATGTGAAACGCTTGAGCATCTGATTCGCGAAAAAGATGCGCAAAGCATAGAAAAATACATCAGCGACATTGACGTTTACGTCAAGAGCTTGCTGTAGCAAGGTAGCCTAATACATGAATACTATGAACGTAATTATTGCCGATGACCATCCGATCGTACTGTTCGGTATTCGTAAGTCACTCGAGCAAATTGAGTGGGTAAACGTTGTCGGCGAGTTTGAAGACTCCACTGCACTTATCAATAATCTGCCGAAATTAGACGCCCATGTGTTGATTACCGACCTGTCCATGCCTGGCAATAAATACGGCGACGGGATCACGCTGATCAAGTACATCAAGCGCCATTTCCCGGATCTGTCGATCATTGTTCTTACCATGAACAACAACCCGGCGATCCTCAGCGCGGTACTGGATCTGGATATCGAAGGGATCGTACTGAAACAGGGCGCGCCGACCGATCTGCCGAAGGCGCTGGCGGCGCTGCAGAAAGGCAAAAAATTCACGCCGGAAAGCGTTTCGCGCCTGCTGGAAAAAATCAGCGCCAGCGGCTATGGCGATAAGCGCCTGTCGCCGAAAGAGAGCGAAGTTCTCCGCCTGTTTGCCGAAGGTTTCCTGGTAACCGAGATTGCCAGAAAGCTCAATCGCAGCATTAAAACCATCAGTAGCCAGAAAAAATCGGCCATGATGAAGCTCGGCGTAGAAAACGATATCGCCCTGCTGAACTACCTCTCTTCCGTTTCGCTGAGCGCCACCGACAAAGAGTAACGTTCGGCTTCCCGGATACGGCGCGGCCGTCATGCGCCATATCCGGGGCAACGACCCGCTCTGAACGGGCCGCGTCCGCGAAAAGTCCTCGCCCTATTCCCTGCTCTTACGCACCCGCGCGGCGTACAGCGCCAGGGTTTGCTTGATAATATCCAGCGTCACAGGTTTGGAAAGACAGCTATCCATACCCGATTCGAGGCAGCGCTGCTTCTCTTCCGCCAGCGCGTTGGCGGTAACTCCGATAACCGGCAGCGTCATACCCAGCTCGCGAATACGCTGCGTCAGGCGATAGCCGTCCATATTCGGCATGTTGACGTCGCTCAGTACGATATCAATATGCTGCTTGCTCAGAACGGCCAGCGCATCAACCCCATCGTTCGCCGTCACGCACTGATAGCCCAACGATCCGAGCTGGTCGGCCAGCAGCCGGCGGTTGATCGGATGATCGTCTACCACCAAAATCATCATGTCGTCGTGGTTGACCGTCTGCGCTTCCGGCGCGGATAGCGCCGGACCGTGCTCGGCGCTCGCCACCTCAATTCGCAGGATCCGTCCCAGCAGCGGCAGCAGCTCGTGCGGCGTCGTGACGCTATGCAGCCACTCTCCCGGCGCGCGCTCCAGCGGAATGCCGATATGTCGACGGCAGAAAATAATAGCCGCTGCCCCTGGCCAGCCGGTGCAGGACTCATCATCGGTGAGCAAAATATCGTCGGCTCCCGGCGCCTCGCCGGCATAGTTTTTCACCTTAACCCCGTGGTGATTGAGCAGCGAGGTGATAAACATCATCAGGGCGGTGTTGTGAACGGCGAGCCAGCAGCATTTTTCCGTCAGGCCATCGGCAATCAACGGCGCACCATTTTGCACGCCGTACAGCGGAATACGGATGGTAAAGCGGCTGCCCATACCGGGCTCGGTTTCTACGGCAATATCGCCATCCATCATGCTGATGAGCTTCTCGCAAATCGCCAGCCCAAGGCCCGTTCCCTGGAAATTGCGCTGAACGCCGGTGCCGACCTGGAAGAACGGGTCAAACAGGCGCACCACTTCTTTTGCCGGGATCCCCTCCCCGGTATCGCGCACGCTGATTTGCAGATAATCGCCGGCGCACTGAACGTGCAGGATGATGCAGCCGGTATCGGTAAATTTGATGGCGTTGCTCAACAGGTTAGAAATGACCTGCTGCAGACGCATCGGATCGCCGGACATCACCTGCGGAACGTCGGGTTCAATAAAGCAGTACAGCCCGAGCTGCTTGCGCACCACCAGCGGCAGATAGTTCGCCGAGATATGGTTCATCACCTCCCGTGGCGAGAACTCGCTCGGCTCGATTTTCAGTTGTTCGGACTCAATTTTCGAGAAATCCAGAATATCGCTGATGATCTTCAGCAGCAGGCTGGAGGAGTTGTTCATCGCCGTTACCAGACGATCGACGCCTTTCGGCAGCTCTTTGGTCTGCAGCAGGTCGAGGTTGCCGATAATTCCATACAGCGGCGTGCGCAGCTCGTGGCTCACCGTCGCAAGGAACATCGATTTCGACTGGCTGGCCTGCTCAGCGGCCTGCGCCATCTCCTGCAGCGACTCTTCCATTTTGACGCGGGCGCTGACGTCCACCAGCACGCAGATGGCCACGTTTTCGTTGCGGTAGCGCGAGTGAACGAAGCTGATTTGCAGGTTAGTATTATTGCTGGTCAGGACATCGACGAAATTGACCTGCTGGCCGCAGATAATCTGCGTCAGCCTCTGCCGGTCCTCATGGGTCAGCATATTGAGGTAGTTATGCGCCAGCTCGTTACTCAGAATATTGGTGCCGTCGAGAGTGCGTAGAATACAGATCCCCACCGGCGCCGAGGCGACAATCTTACGGTTAAACTGCTCGTGCTCCTCGAGGCGCTGGGCGTCATTTTCCGCCGGGATAAAGATCCGCCGCTCGTACATTCGCGCGAGGGCGAAAAGCAGCACCCCGGTCAGGATATTGAGGACTATCGCATTGAGGATCAGCATCCGGATACGCTCGAGAACCTGATCGACCGATACCGAGTAGACGATGCTCAGGGAGGATGGCGGCAGGCTCTTCTTCATGGCCAGCTCGCGGAAGCCGGAGGTATAGCCGAACCAGATCCGCTCCTGCATCCAGCGGGCCTCGCCCTTGATTTTCGCCTCCGGGCCGGCGAGGGAGATGAGCGGCTGGCCGTTATCGTCAAGGATCGTGACGTTCATCGGCAGGCTTCCCGGCGTGAAGAAACTCTCCATGCGCAGGGTTTGTTCGACGCCGAGCATCGCCTGCAGGCGGTTGGCCATGTACACCGGCGTCAGGGCATAGAAATAGCCGATGCCGGGACGCACGCCCTGGCTAATCCAGAACAGATTGCTGCCGCGTTCGTTTTGCGGGGCGTCGCGATACTGCTCGATACGCTGATACAGCACTTTCAGCGCCTGATCCCGCTCCAGCGGCATCTCGCGCAGGCCGAAGTTCGCCATGCACAGGTTATCGCTGCCAATTAAGAAGATACGGTTGAGATCGTAAGCCGCGGAGAAATTATCGCGCCAGTAGCGCATAAACCACGCCAGCGACTGCAGCGAATTGCGCCAGGTGCCGCTCATTGCTCCGCAATCTGAATCCGGATAGAGCGGTTCGAAATCCGGAACCGCGATGTCGCCATTTGGCACCGGCGACGCGTCGCCTTCACGGCCGCCGCTCCGATTGCCGGCAACGTACTTCAGCTCTTTAATAACGTCGGCCGTGCGCTGGATATAGCGCTGCGCCTGATCGGCGTTGAGGTTAAACTCCTGACGAATCTCCGACTCCCGGTCATGCAGCGCGTTAACAATATAAAACACCGACACGAAAGCAATCAGCATCCACAGCAGGACCGCCAGCGCCCGGAACAGGTAGCGTGAAACTTTTAGCGTGGTATGAAAAGAAGCAAGATATTTCAATGTGGCGATGCTCGGCCGTCAGGGACTCAACAGAATGGGGTTAAGGTAGCGGTAAACAGGTTTTGTCGCAACGTTATACTCTCTGGATTACCCGCGCCGGGCAAATAAAAAGGCCGGGGTATTCCCGGCCTTTTTCGCACCATTACCGCAGATTATTCATCATCTTCGGCGATGTCATCATCAGCGTCAGCATCGGTTTCCGGCGCGATATCGTCATCGCCTTCCGCCACGCTGCCGTCGATGGCATCCAGCTCTTCGTCATCGACCGGTTCAGCAACGCGCTGCAGGCCGACCACGTTTTCATCTTCCGCTGTGCGGATCAGAATGACGCCCTGAGTGTTACGACCCACGATGCTCACTTCCGATACGCGAGTACGCACCAGGGTGCCCGCATCGGTGATCATCATGATCTGATCGCAATCATCCACCTGTACCGCCCCCACCACGGCGCCGTTACGCTCGGTCACTTTGATCGAGATAACGCCCTGAGTGGCGCGGGACTTGGTCGGATACTCTTCCGCCGCCGTACGCTTGCCGTAGCCGTTCTGCGTAACGGTCAGGATCGCGCCTTCACCGCGCGGAATGATCAGGGAGACCACTTTATCTTCACCCGCCAGCTTGATACCGCGCACGCCGGTGGCGGTACGGCCCATGGCGCGGACCGCGCTCTCTTTAAAGCGCACCACTTTACCGGCGGCAGAGAACAGCATCGCTTCGTCGTTGCCGTTGGTCAGGTCAACGCCAATCAGCTCGTCGCCTTCGTTCAGATTCACGGCAATGATGCCGGCTGAACGCGGACGACTAAACTCGGTCAGCGCCGTTTTCTTCACGGTACCGCTGGCGGTTGCCATAAAGACGTTGACGCCCTCTTCGTACTCGCGTACCGGCAGAATGGCGGTGATACGTTCATTGGCTTCCAGCGGCAGCAGGTTGACGATTGGACGCCCGCGGGCGCCACGGCTGGCTTCCGGCAGCTGATAAACCTTCATCCAGTAGAGACGGCCGCGGCTGGAGAACAGCAGGATCGTATCGTGGGTGTTGGCCACCAGCAGGCGGTCGATAAAGTCTTCTTCTTTAATACGCGCGGCCGATTTGCCTTTGCCGCCGCGACGCTGCGCCTCGTAGTCGGTCAGCGGCTGGTATTTCACGTAGCCCTGGTGAGACAGCGTCACCACAACGTCTTCCTGGTTAATCAGGTCTTCGATGTTGATGTCCGCGCTGTTGGCGGTGATTTCGGTGCGACGCGGGTCGCCGAACTGTTCGCGCATCGCTTCCAGTTCTTCACGAATCACTTCCATCAGACGGTCGGCGCTGCCGAGGATATGCAGCAGTTCAGCGATCTGTTCGAGCAGCTCTTTGTATTCGTCGAGCAGTTTTTCATGCTCAAGGCCGGTCAGCTTCTGCAGACGCAGATCCAGAATCGCCTGGGCCTGCTGTTCGGTCAGATAGTATTGACCGTCACGCACGCCGAACTCCGGCTCCAGCCACTCCGGACGCGCGGCATCATCACCGGCACGTTCCAGCATCGCCGACACGTTGCCCAGATCCCAGGACCTGGCAACCAGCCCGGCCTTGGCTTCAGCAGGCGTCGGCGCGCGGCGGATAAGCTCGATGATCGGGTCGATGTTGGCCAGCGCAATCGCCAGCGCTTCAAGGATATGCGCACGATCGCGGGCTTTACGCAGCTCGAAAATAGTACGACGGGTGACCACTTCACGGCGGTGGCGCACGAACGCGGAAAGAATGTCTTTCAGGTTCATGATCTTCGGCTGACCGTGGTGCAGCGCAACCATGTTGATGCCGAAGGAAACCTGCAGTTGGGTCTGGGAGTAAAGGTTGTTAAGAACCACTTCCCCCACCGCGTCACGTTTGATTTCAATCACGATGCGCATACCGTCTTTATCAGACTCGTCACGCAGCGCGCTGATCCCTTCCACGCGTTTATCTTTCACCAGCTCGGCGATTTTCTCGATCAGGCGAGCTTTGTTCACCTGATACGGAATTTCATGCACGATGATGGTTTCACGACCGGTTTTCGCGTCGGCTTCCACTTCCGCGCGGGCGCGAATATAAATTTTGCCGCGGCCGGTACGGTAAGCCTCCTCAATGCCGCGACGGCCATTAATAATGGCGGCGGTCGGGAAGTCCGGACCCGGGATGTGTTCCATCAGGCCTTCGACGGAGATGTCCTCATCGTCGATATAGGCCAGACAGCCGTTAATCACTTCCGTCAGGTTGTGCGGCGGAATATTGGTCGCCATCCCGACGGCAATACCGGACGAACCGTTTACCAGCAGGTTGGGGATTTTTGTTGGCATGACGTCAGGGATGCGCTCCGTGCCGTCATAGTTATCAACGAAATCAACCGTCTCTTTTTCGAGGTCGGCCATCAGCTCGTGAGCGATTTTCGACATACGGATTTCCGTATAACGCATCGCTGCGGCGGAGTCGCCGTCGACAGAACCGAAGTTACCCTGGCCATCGACCAGCATATAACGCAAGGAGAATGGCTGCGCCATACGGACAATGGTGTCATAAACTGCGGTATCACCGTGAGGGTGATATTTACCGATTACGTCACCAACGACACGGGCGGATTTTTTATAGGCTTTGTTCCAGTCATTGCCCAATACGTTCATGGCGTAAAGTACGCGACGGTGTACCGGTTTCAGTCCATCTCGGACATCCGGCAGCGCACGGCCAACAATGACCGACATCGCATAATCCAGATACGAGCTCTTCAGCTCTTCCTCAATGTTGACCGGTGTAATTTCTCTCGCAAGGTCGCTCATCTAACCGCTATCCCTCTACTGTATCCCGGATTCAAAGGTCGCAAATTATAACACAGCCGCGGTGATACCGGTAAACCTATACCCAATGAATTTCGTACCGCATCAAGGCGGCAAACGCAGGAGTCCCGATGAGCTCACCGTGGTGAGTGATTCGGGTGAGTGCGTAAGGCCAACGAAGAGGCGATGCGAAAGGCGACGGGTATACCCAATGAATTTCGTGCCGCATCAAGGCGGCAAACGCAGGAGTCCCGATGAGCTCACCGTAGTGAGTGATTCGGGTGAGTGCGTGAGGCCAACGAAGAGGCGGTGCGAAAGGCGACGGGTATAGACGGTTTATTCATGGCGCTCTGCTGATATACTCGCAGGTCTGAACTGAAAAGGAGTAAAAGCGCTCATGAATGCCGAAAAACCGCCGGTGGCCCACAACGTTGATCATAATGAAATCGCTAAATTTGAAGCCGTCGCCTCGCGCTGGTGGGATTTAGAGGGCGAGTTCAAACCATTACATCGCATCAACCCGCTGCGTCTGGGCTATATTGCGCAGCGCTCCGACGGCCTGTTCGGCAAAAAAGTGCTCGACGTCGGCTGCGGCGGCGGCATTCTTGCCGAAAGCATGGCGCGGGAAGGCGCAACGGTCACCGGGCTGGATATGGGCTTTGAACCGCTGCAGGTGGCGAAGCTGCACGCGCTGGAAAGCGGCGTTCAGGTGGAGTATGTCCAGGAGACCGTCGAAGAGCACGCGCTCAAGCACGCGCAGCAGTACGACGTGGTGACCTGTATGGAGATGCTGGAGCACGTTCCCGACCCGCAGTCCGTCGTCCAGGCCTGCGCGCGGCTGGTGAAGCCCGGAGGCCAGGTCTTCTTCTCAACCATCAACCGCAACGGCAAAGCGTGGCTGATGGCGGTAGTCGGCGCCGAATACGTGCTGAGAATGGTGCCCAAGGGGACCCATGACGTGAAGAAGTTCATCAAGCCGTCGGAGCTGCTCGGCTGGGTAGATCGGACAAATCTGAAAGAGCAGCATATTACCGGCCTGCATTTCAATCCGCTAACCAATACCTTCAAGCTGGCGCCGGGCGTAGATGTTAACTATATGTTGCATACAACGGCGAAAAACGCATAACGTCAGCTGTTTTTCATATGATGATTGCGCGGTATCAAGCCGCGTAATTTTTCCTGGCGCTGAAGAAATCAGCACTCGATCAAATTTTCATTTTTATTTTTGAGTTTATTGACATCTTCTCCAGGCCTTATACGACGTGGGCCCGGCTATTATTACGCTTGTGCAACCTCAATTTAACGTCAAAATCAACTCTTGTACTCAAAAGAATCCTTACTAAAATACTCACCATATAGCGTTCTTTTTATCGACAACCCCCTATATGTAGTATTTATCCACAGAGTTAGTCACAACGGCCAGCTGTGGATAAGCGGGGGATATTTTCTTTCACGGACAGGTAAAATCCACATGAATCAGAGTCTGCTGGTGACAAAGCGCGACGGTACAACCGAGCGTATTAATCTCGACAAAATCCATCGCGTACTGGATTGGGCGGCAGAAGGACTGAATAACGTTTCGATTTCTCAGGTAGAATTGCGTTCCCATATTCAGTTCTACGACGGCATCAAAACCGCCGATATTCACGAAACTATCATCAAAGCGGCCGCGGATCTTATCTCCCGCGATGCCCCGGATTACCAGTATCTCGCCGCGCGCCTGGCGATTTTCCATCTGCGTAAAAAGGCCTACGGCCAGTTCGAGCCGCCGGCGCTGTTCGATCACGTCACGAAGATGGTCAACAAGGGGAAATACGATACTCATCTGCTGGAAGACTACACGGAAGAAGAGTTCAAGCAGATGGATTCGTTCATCGTGCACGATCGTGATATGAGCTTCTCCTACGCGGCAGTTAAGCAGCTGGAAGGTAAGTATCTGGTGCAGAACCGCGTGACCGGCGAAATTTATGAAAGCGCCCAGTTCCTCTACATTCTGGTCGCCGCCTGCCTGTTCTCAAACTATCCGCGCGAAACCCGTCTGGACTACGTCAAGCGCTTCTATGACGCGGTCTCCACCTTTAAGATTTCGCTGCCGACGCCGATCATGTCCGGGGTGCGTACGCCGACCCGCCAGTTCAGCTCCTGCGTGCTGATCGAGTGCGGCGACAGCCTGGACTCCATCAACGCCACCTCCAGCGCAATTGTGAAATACGTTTCCCAGCGTGCCGGTATCGGTATTAACGCCGGGCGCATCCGCGCGCTGGGTAGCCCGATTCGCGGCGGTGAAGCCTTCCACACCGGCTGTATCCCGTTCTATAAGCATTTCCAGACCGCGGTGAAGTCCTGTTCGCAGGGCGGTGTGCGCGGCGGCGCGGCCACCCTCTTCTATCCGATGTGGCACCTGGAAGTTGAAACCCTGCTGGTGCTGAAAAACAACCGCGGCACCGACGCAAACCGCGTTCGTCACATGGACTACGGCGTACAGATCAACAAGCTGATGTACACCCGCCTGCTGAAAGGTGAAGATATCACCCTGTTCAGTCCGTCCGACGTCCCGGGCCTGTATGACGCCTTCTTCGCCGATCAGGACGAGTTCGAGCGTCTGTACACCCAATACGAAAAAGACGACAGCATCCGCAAGCAGCGGATTAAAGCGGTTGATCTGTTCTCTCTGATGATGCAGGAGCGCGCCTCAACCGGCCGTATCTACATCCAGAACGTTGACCACTGCAACACCCACAGCCCGTTCGATCCGGTTGTCGCGCCGGTTCGTCAGTCTAACCTGTGCCTGGAAGTCGCCCTGCCGACTAAACCGCTGGACGACGTCAACGATGAAAACGGCGAAATCGCGCTCTGTACGCTGTCGGCGTTCAACCTCGGCGTGATTGAGAGCCTGGACGAGCTGGAAGATCTGGCGGTGCTGGCGGTTCGCGCGCTGGATGCGCTGCTGGATTACCAGGACTATCCGATCCCGGCGGCTAAGCGCGGGGCGATGGGCCGCCGTACCCTCGGTATCGGCGTGATTAACTTTGCCTACTACCTGGCAAAACACGGCAAACGCTACTCCGACGGCAGCGCCAACAACCTGACGCACAAAACGTTCGAAGCCATTCAGTACTACCTGCTGAAGGCCTCCAACGAGCTGGCTATCGAACAGGGCGCCTGCCCGTGGTTCAACGAAACCACCTATGCCCAGGGCATTCTGCCGATCGACACCTATAAAAAGGATCTCGACGCTATCGTCAGCGAGTCGCTGCACTACGACTGGGAGCAGCTGCGCGAGTCGATCAAAACCCACGGCCTGCGCAACTCGACCCTCTCCGCGCTGATGCCTTCAGAGACCTCTTCGCAGATCTCTAACGCCACCAACGGTATTGAACCGCCGCGCGGCCACGTGAGCATCAAGGCCTCGAAAGACGGCATTCTGCGCCAGGTGGTTCCGGATTACGAAAAGCTGCAGAACGGCTACGAGCTGCTGTGGGAAATGCCGAGCAACGATGGCTATCTGCAGCTGGTCGGCATTATGCAGAAGTTTGTCGATCAGTCGATCTCGGCGAACACCAACTACGACCCGACGCGCTTCCCGTCCGGTAAAGTGCCGATGCAGCAGCTGCTCAAAGACCTGCTCAATGCCTATAAATTTGGCGTAAAAACTCTGTACTATCACAACACCCGTGATGGCGCGGAAGATGCGCAGGACGATTTGGCGCCATCCATCCAGGACGACGGCTGCGAAAGCGGCGCTTGTAAGATCTGATAACGCCCCCCTCGCCTCAGGGCGAGGGAACATCAAAGCCCGGCCCTCTCTGCAGGGCCGGCGCGAGGGGCAATAACATCACAGGACGCACATTTAATGGCATATACCACCTTTTCACAGACCAAAAACGATCAGCTGCTTGAGCCGATGTTTTTTGGCCAGCCGGTTAACGTTGCCCGTTACGATCAGCAAAAATATGACATCTTCGAAAAGCTCATCGAAAAGCAGACTCTCCTTCTTCTGGCGCCCGGAGGAAGTTGACGTTTCCCGCGATCGTATCGATTATCAGGCGCTGCCGGACCATGAAAAGCATATTTTTATCAGCAACCTGAAGTACCAGACCCTGCTGGATTCCATCCAGGGCCGCAGCCCGAACGTTGCGCTGCTGCCGCTGATTTCGATTCCTGAGCTGGAAACCTGGGTGGAGACATGGGCGTTTTCTGAAACCATCCACTCGCGCTCCTACACCCATATCATCCGCAATATCGTCAACGATCCGGCGATGGTCTTCGATGATATCGTCACCAACGAGCAGATTCAGAAGCGTGCGGACGGCATCTCCAGCTACTACGATGAGCTTATCGAGATGACCAGCTACTGGCATCTGCTGGGTGAAGGCAGCCATAGCGTTAACGGTAAAACCATCACCGTGAACCTGCGCGAGCTGAAAAAGAAACTCTACCTGTGCCTGATGAGCGTAAACGCGCTGGAAGCGATTCGCTTCTACGTCAGCTTCGCCTGCTCCTTCGCCTTCGCCGAGCGTAAGCTGATGGAAGGTAACGCTAAAATCATCCGTCTGATCGCCCGCGACGAAGCGCTGCACCTTACCGGCACCCAGCATATGCTGAACCTGCTACGCTCCGGCGTCGACGATCCGGAAATGGCCGAAATTGCCGAAGAGTGCAGGCAGCAGTGCTACGACCTGTTCGTGCTGGCGGCTCAGCAGGAGAAAGAGTGGGCGGATTATCTGTTCCGCGATGGTTCGATGATCGGTCTGAACAAAGATATTCTCTGCCAGTACGTCGAATACATCACCAACATCCGCATGCAGGCGGTCGGCCTCGATCTGCCGTTCCAGACCCGCTCCAACCCCATCCCGTGGATCAATACCTGGCTGGTATCCGATAACGTGCAGGTTGCGCCGCAGGAAGTGGAAGTCAGACTCCTACCTGGTTGGCCAGATCGATGCTGAAGTCGATGCCGACGACCTGAGCAACTTCCAGCTCTGATGAAACGCATTTTTTTGAAAATTTCTGACACTCATCTCGAGTGTCAGGATGAACACCGCTGCCTGCTTGATGCCCTGGAATCGCATAATATCGACGTGGAGTATCAGTGCCGCGAAGGTTATTGCGGCTCCTGCCGCACGCGGCTGGTGTCCGGCCAGGTTGACTGGCTGACCGAGCCGCTGGCGTTTATTCAGCCGGGAGAGATTTTGCCCTGCTGCTGCCGGGCAAAAAGCGATATCGAAATCGAAATGTAGCGGCCCGGCAAAATCCCATCCGCGCCGGCCGGCGCGGACAGGTTTGCCATTCACGCCGCGGGTTAGCGGCGTTCCCCTTCTTGCTGCAGGAACTGCACCGCCTTATCCGGGAAGTCGCTGAACAGCCCATCGACGCCGGCCTTGTTATACAGCAGGTCGAACAGCTGATTCACGTTGGTGACGTAATCCGGCAGCTGGTCAGCGCGGACGGTATACGGATGGACCACCAGCTGCTGGCGATGCGCCTCTTTCACCATCTCGGTCAGCGTCACCTTCCCCGGTCCGGCGTTCGCCGCCACCAGCATGTGGTAGTCCGGACCAATGCCGTCGGCGTATTGGGCAATCTGCCCCATCGCGCCGGGCTTAAACATCCAGTCATAGCTGTAGTTCACCCATTTACCATTCGCCTCGCGCTGCTGGGTTTCGTGCCAGTCGGTGTAAGCGATCAGCTGCACCAGATTCAGGTTCATGCCCATCTTCGGCTCCAGCTCATTCTTAATGCGCTTAAGCTCGTTGGCATCAAAACATTGCAGATACGCTTTATCCTGCTTGCTGGTGTAGCCGTACTTCTTCAGCACCTGCAGGGCGGCGGTGGCGATATCCTTACCTTCCTGATGGTGGAACCACGGCGCTTTAATTTCCGGGTAGATACCGATATTTTTCCCCGTTGAGTGGTTCAGTCCCTGAACGAACTCAATCTCCTCTTCAAAGGTATGGATGCGGAAATCCGCTTTTCCCATCGGGAAGCGCCCCGGGAAGGTCTGGACGTTCTTACCGTCTTTCGGTTCAAACCCCTCGCTGAACTTCAGCGTTTTTATCTCCGCCAGGGTGAAGTCGATCGCATAGAAGCGGCCGTCCTGACGCGCGCGCTGCGGGAATTTCTCCGCCACATCGGTAACCCGATCGAGATAGTGGTCATGCAGCACCACCAGCCGATCGTCTTTGGTCATCACCAGATCCTGCTCGAGATAATCGGCGCCCTGGGCATAGGCCATCGCTTTCGCCGGCAGCGTATGCTCCGGCAGATAGCCGCTGGCCCCGCGGTGGGCAATGACTATCTTATCCCCTGCCTGAGCGGCGAAGCTCAGCGTGGAGCCCGTCAGCAAAATCCCGGTCATCAAGGTCGTTATTGCCGTTTTCATGCTCACTCCTCAGGACTGTTTCAGCTGCTGGTGATGACGTTTTTCACCAAGCATCACCACAACCAGCAGCAGCACCGCCAGCACGCTACCGCCGATCATCACCATAAACCCGCCGTCCCAGCCGAAGAAGTCAACGGTGTAGCCGACGATCGCGCTGGCGGCAACGGAACCGCCGAGGTAACCAAACAGTCCGGTAAAGCCCGCCGCGGTACCGGCGGCCTTTTTCGGCGCCAGCTCGAGAGCATGCAGGCCAATCAGCATCACCGGACCGTAAATCAGGAAGCCGATAACGATCATACAGGCCATATCAACGCCCGGATTACCCGGCGGGTTAAGCCAGTAAACGATGGTCGCGATGGTCACCAGCGTCATAAAGAAGACTCCGGTCGCGCCGCGGTTGCCTTTGAACACCTTATCCGACATCCAGCCGCAAATCAGCGTCCCGGGGACCCCCGCATACTCGTAGAGGAAATAGGCCCAGGAGGATTTATCCAGCGCAAAGTGCTTCACCTCTTTCAGGTAGGTTGGCGACCAGTCGAGAATGCCGTAGCGCAGCAGATAGACAAAGACGTTGGCGATGGCGATATACCACAGCAGCCGGTTTGGCAGAATATACTGCTGAAAAATCTGCCGGGCGGTGAGCTCCTGTTCATGCTGCTCGCTGTAATCATCCGGATAATCGTTCTTATACTCTTCAATCGGCGGCAGGCCGCAGGACTGCGGGGTGTCGCGCATCATGGCAAAGGCAAATATAGCCAGCAGGATCGCGCCGAAAGCCGGCATATAGAGCGCCGCGTGCCAGTCGTTAAACCACGCCATCCCCAGCAGGAACAGCAGCGGCGGGATCCCGCCGCCAACGTTGTGCGCGCAGTTCCATACCGAAACAATGCCCCCGCGCTCCTTCTGCGACCACCAGTGCACCATCGTACGCCCGCACGGCGGCCAGCCCATCCCCTGGAACCAGCCGCAGAGGAACAGCAGTACAAACATGATCATGATGCTGGAGGTCGCCCAGGGCACAAAACCCATCACCAGCATCACCAGCGCCGCCAGAATCAGCCCCGCAGGCAGAAAAATGCGCGGATTCGAGCGATCGGATACCGAGCCCATAATGAATTTTGAAAAACCATAGGCGATGGAAATCCCGGACAGCGCAAAGCCGAGATCGCCGCGGGAGAATCCCTGTTCGACCAGGTAGGGCATGGCCAGAGCAAAGTTCTTACGCACCAGATAGTAGGCGGCATAGCCAAAGAAAATACCGATAAAAATCTGCCAGCGTAATCGACGATAGTGCGGGTCAATTTCCGCCGCGGGTAGACGCGCTTTGTGTGGCGCAGGTTTAAAAATAGTTAACATAGCAGCCTCCGTTGCCATTTACTTTGTATGGGTACCGGTAAAAAAAACCTAATTTAATCACCCACTTCTGACATGGCGCGATGGTAGGGAAACCTCGCCGACGATACTGTGAAACATCGCACGCTTTGTTACAAAAATATGACAAAATATTCCATTGTGAGCATTAACTCACACTTCACGCTCGATAAACGCTCGAATATGCTCGAAATCAAACAATACGTACTGTTTGTGTGGCTAAATGGCGTAAAACGAAAGTAGAGGAATAGAGAGATGGCCGAGACCGGTGAATGTGATGTCATTGTCATTGGCGGCGGCGCAACCGGAGCAGGGATCGCCCGCGACTGCGCGCTCCGCGGGCTGCGCGTAACCCTGGTGGAACGCCACGATATCGCCACCGGGGCGACCGGGCGCAACCACGGGCTGCTGCACAGCGGCGCCCGCTACGCGGTGACCGATGGCGAGTCGGCGCGCGAATGTATCAGCGAAAATCGGATCCTGCGCCGCATCGCCCGACACTGCGTGGAACCCACTAACGGGCTGTTTATCACCCTGCCCGAAGACGACCTCGCCTGGCAGCAGACTTTTATTCACGCCTGTCAGCAGGCCGGAATTGGGGCCCACCAGACTCTCGCCCGCCGAGGCGCTGCGCATTGAGCCTGGCGTCAACCCCGCGCTGCTCGGCGCCGTTCAGGTGCCCGACGGCACGGTCGATCCGTTCCGTCTGAGCGCGGCCAATATGCTGGACGCCCGCGAACACGGCGCCACCATCCTCACCGGCTGCGAAATCACCGGCCTGCTGCGCAGTGGCGATCGGGTCAACGGCGTGCGCTGCTATGATCATAAGCGCCGCGAGAACCGCACGCTGCGCGCCCGGGTGGTGGTCAACGCCGCCGGGATCTGGGGGCAGCGGATCGCGGAATATGCCGACCTGCGCATTGCGATGTTTCCGGCTAAGGGATCGCTGCTGATCCTCGACCATCGCATCAACCGGCACGTGATCAACCGCTGCCGCAAACCCGCCGATGCCGATATTCTGGTACCCGGGGATACCATCTCCCTGATTGGCACCACCTCGGTGCATATTCCCTACGATGAAATTGACGATAATCGGGTCACCGCTGCGGAAGTCGATATCCTGCTGCGCGAAGGCGAGAAGCTAACCCCCGCCATGGCCCGCACCCGGGTGCTGCGCGCCTACTCCGGCGTGCGGCCGCTGGTCGCCAGCGATAACGACCCCAGCGGGCGTAGCGTCAGCCGCGGCATTGTGCTGTTAGATCACGCCGAACGCGACGGGATGAACGGGTTTATCACCATTACCGGCGGCAAGCTGATGACCTACCGCCTGATGGCGGAATGGGCGACGGACGCCGTCTGCCGCAAGCTCGGCAACACCGTCCCCTGCGCCACCGCCGACACGCCTTTGCCGGGCTCCCGCGAACCGATCGCAACAACGCTGCAGAAAATCATCTCTCTACCGGCGCCGCTGCGGGGATCGGCCGTGTACCGCCACGGCGACCGCACGCCCGCCTGGCTTGGCGATAGCCGCCAGCATCGTAGCCTGGTCTGCGAGTGCGAAGCGGTGACGGCGGGGGAAGTGCAGTACGCGGTAGAAAATTTAGCGGTCAACAACCTGCTCGATTTACGCCGTCGCACCCGAATCGGCATGGGAACCTGCCAGGGCGAGCTCTGCGCCTGCCGCGCCGCCGGGCTACTGCAGCGCTTCAATGTCGCCACGCCGGCGCAATCGCTGGCCCAGCTTTCGGCGTTTTTAAACGAGCGCTGGCAAGGCGTGCAGCCCGTAGCCTGGGGCGATGCGTTGCGCGAGAGTGAATTCACCCGCTGGGTCTATCTCGGGCTGTGCGGTTTGCAAAAGGAGCAGCAGGATGAAATTTGATTGCGTGATTATCGGCGGCGGGCTCGCCGGGCTACTTTGCGGGCTGAGCCTGAATCAGTATGGTTTGCGCAGCGCAATCGTCAGCCGCGGTCAAAGCGCGCTGCATTTCTCCTCCGCCTCGCTGGATCTGCTCGCAGAGCTGCCCAACGGCGACAAAGTTACCGACGTCGCCCAGGGACTCGCCCGGCTGGCGGCCCAGGCGCCGGAGCATCCCTACGCGAAGCTGGGCGCAGAACGCGTGATGGGCTACGCGGCGCAAACCCAGGCGCTGCTGGCCGCCAGCGGCATTGTGCTGCAGGGCGATGCCGCCCGACCGCATCTGCGCATCACGCCGCTCGGCACCCTGCGCGCCGCGTGGCTCTCCCCGCAGGAGGTTCCGGTTTATCCGTTAACCGCCCTGCGCCCCTGCCTGGTCGGGATCGGCGGCTTTGCCGACTTCCAGCCGCACCTCGCCGCCGCGGCGCTGAATCAACACGGGATGAACGCCAGCACGGCGGAAATCGACTTACCGCTGCTGGACGTCCTGCGCGAAAGTCCGAGCGAATTTCGCGCCGCCAATATCGCCAGAGTGCTGGATGACGAGCGCCACTGGCCGGCACTGCTGGCCGCGCTGCTTCCGCTGGCGCGCGAGCACGATCTGCTGATCCTGCCCGCCTGCTTTGGCCTTAGCGATAACCACCTGTATCTATGGCTACAGGAGCGCCTGCCTTGTCCGCTGCGCCTGCTGCCGACTCTGCCCCCTTCGGTACCGGGAATGCGCCTGCATAGCCAGCTCCAGCGCCGCTTTATTCGCGGCGGAGGAACGTGGCTGGCCGGAGATGAGGTGACGAAAATCAGCCATCAGGATGGAACGATCGACAAGGTATGGACGCGCAACCATGGCGATATCCCGCTGCGTCCGCGCTTTACCATCCTGGCCAGCGGCAGCTTCTTCAGCAATGGCCTGATTGCCGGGCGCGATGGCGTGCGCGAGCCGATTCTTGGCCTCGATCTACAGCACAGCCTGCCGCGCGAGAGCTGGTATCAGCGGGATTTCTTCGCCTCCCAGCCCTGGCAGCGCTTCGGCCTTAAAACGGACGCCATGCTGCGTCCGCTGCTGCAGGGACAGCCGCTCAGCAACCTGTTTGCCGCCGGTTCTCTGCTCGGCGGTTTTGACGCCATTCAGCTGGGATGCGGCGGCGGCGTTTGCGCCGTCACCGCCCTGCACGTCGCCAAACAGATCAACGACCTTGCCGGAGGCGAACGATGAACGATACCCGCTTTGAGAGCTGCATCAAATGCACGGTTTGCACCACCGCCTGCCCGGTCAGCCGGGTGAATCCGCGCTACCCTGGCCCTAAACAGGCGGGACCCGACGGCGAGCGGCTGCGGCTAAAAGACGGCGCGCTGTATGATGAAGCGCTGAAGTACTGCATTAACTGCAAGCGCTGCGAGGTGGCCTGCCCCTCCGACGTTAAAATCGGCGATATTATCCAGCGGGCGCGGGCGCAGTACGGCCAGCAGAAGCCTGGCCTACGCGATGCGCTGCTGAGCCATACGGATCTGATGGGCACGCTTTCTACGCCGCTTGCACCGCTGGTCAACGCCGTCACTGGACTACAGCCGGTGCGCCGGCTGCTCGATACGGCGCTCAGGATAGATCACCGCCGGACGCTGCCAAAATACGGTTTCGGCACTTTCCGCCGGGCATACCGCCAGCTCGCCGCGCGGCAGGCGCAGTTTAGCGACCAGGTGGCGTTCTTCCACGGCTGCTACGTCAACTACAACCATCCGCAGCTGGGTAAAGATCTTATCCGCGTGCTGAACGTTATGGGTACAGGGGTACAGCTGTTGTCCAAAGAGAAATGCTGCGGCGTGCCGCTGATTGCCAACGGCTTTTTTGCCAAAGCCCGCAGGCAGGCGCTGAGCAACGTCGCCGCCATGCGCGAGAGCGCGCTACCGACCATCGCCACCTCCTCCACCTGCACCTTCACCCTACGCGATGAGTATCCGCACGTGCTGGATGTTGACAATAGCGACGTGCGCGACAACGTTGAGCTGGCGACGCGCTGGATCTGGCGCCAGCTTGACGGCGGGCGAACCCTGCCGCTAAAACCGCTGCCGCTGAAGGTGGTCTACCACACCCCTTGCCATATGGAAAAAATGGGCTGGTCGCTGTATAGCCTCGAACTGCTGCGGCAAATCCCCGGGCTGCAGTTGGAGGTCCTTGATTCGCAATGCTGCGGCATCGCCGGCACCTACGGATTTAAATCGGAGAACTACGCCTCTTCGCAGGCCATCGGCGCGCCGCTCTTCCGCCAGATTGAGGAGAGCGGCGCCGATATGGTGGTGACCGATTGTGAAACCTGCAAATGGCAGATTGAGATGTCCACCAGCAAGCGCTGTGAACATCCCATCACCCTGCTGGCGCAGGCGCTGGCCTGAGCCTCTGCGCCATTATTACGAAGGGTCAGTAGCCCCCCTTCGCCTCCTCCCGCCGCGCTCCAGGCTTAAACATCGCCAGCCGGCTATCCAGCGCGTCGGTATAGAGCTGGGTATCTACGCCAACCGCGACAAAGCTGGCGCCCCACTCGAGGCTTTTTTGCGCCATTTTCGGATCGACGGCGAGGAATCCGGCCGCTTTGCCCGCTGCGCGAATGCGGCGAATGCTCTGTTCAATAATCCGCTGCACGTCAGGATGAGCGGCGTTATCCGGGTAGCCGAGAGAGGCGGATAAATCGGCCGGGCCGATAAATACGCCGTCGATACCGTCCACTTCAAGGATCTCATCCAGATTGTCGAGCGCCGTCTTGCTCTCGACCTGGATCAGCAGACAGAGCTCGTCATTCGCCTGCGCCATATAGTTCCCAACCCGTCCCCAACGCGCCGCCCGCGCTACGCCGGCGCCCACTCCGCGCGTTCCGAGGGGCGGATAGCGGGTCGCCGCGACGATATCCCGCGCCTGAGCGGCCGTATCGACCATTGGGATAAGCAGCGTCCGGGCGCCGATATCCAGCACCTGCTTAATCAGGCTGCGGCTCCCTTCCACCGGGCGTATAACCGGCTGGCTGGCGTAGGGGGCAATGGCCTGCAGCTGGTGGTAAAGATCCTGAATGGTATTTGGCGCATGCTCGCCGTCAATCAGCAGCCAGTCGTAGCCTGCCGTGGCGGCAATCTCGGCCACGTAGGAAGAGGTTGAGCTCAACCACAGGCCAATCTGTGTTTCTCCCCTGGATAATCCCGCTTTAAACGGGTTCGATAAAATCGCGTTCATAACTCTTCCTTAATATTAATGCGGTACGCTGCCGGACTGCGGCACCATGCGGGTTACGCTCAGTGAAAAGATGATAATGACGCCCACTATCGCCACGCAGGAGAGCGTCAGCAGGCCGGCGGATTGGCTGGAGAAAATCGTTTCCGCCCGAACGCGAACGATTGGCGCCAGAAAACCGCCGATTGCGCCAAACAGGTTGACAAAGCCAATGCCTGCGGCCAGCGCAGTGCCGGACAATAATTGCGTCGGTATCGTCCAGAATACCGGCTGGACGGCGATCACGCCGACCGCCGCGACGCACAGCGCCAGTATCGCCAGCACCGGCGGAACCAGCCCGGAGACGCCGATGCCAATCGCTGCCGCCAGTAGGGTCAGCGCGGCAATATTCCGTCGTTCACCGGTACGATCGGAGTAGCGCGGAATAAACCAGGTCCCCAGCAGAGCCGCAATCCACGGGATCGCCGTCACCACCGAGGCCACAAATCCCACTTTGGTGCCCAGCAGCGCGGCAACCTGGGTCGGCAGGAAGAAGATCAGGCCGTAGACGGCAACCTGAATCGTCAGATAGATAATCGCCAGCCTGCCAGACCCGCCCGTTGCGCAGCGCGTCGGAGAGCCGTGAGGTGACCTTTTTCTCCTCTTCGCTGGCCAGTTGGCTTATCAGCGCCTGCTTTTCAGCGGCGGTGAGAAAACACGCATTCTGCGGCGTGTCGTCGAGCCAGAAGAAGGTGAAAAAGCCTGCGCAGACGGCCAGCAGCCCTTCAATCACGAACATCCAGAACCAGCCGGGATGCCCCATAAAGCCGTGCATCTCCAGCAGCGCGCCGGACAGCGGCGAGCCGAGCGTCAGCGCCAGCGGCGCGCCCATATAGAACAGTCCCATAATGCCGGCGCGGTTTTGCTGGGGAAACCATTGAGAAGTCAGGTAGATCATTCCCGGGAAGAAACCCGCCTCGGCGGCGCCAAGCAGCGTGCGCACCAGCAGGAATTTTGCTTCGCTATCCGCCCATGCCATGGCCGCAGATAGCACGCCCCATAGCAGGGTGGTACAGCCAATCCATTTTCTCGCGCCAAATTTACGCATCAGCAGATTCGCAGGAACCCCAAGGAAGGCGTACACCACGAAAAAAATCCCGGCACCAAGGGCGTAAGCCTCGTTGCTCAGCCCGGTATCGAGCTGGTAGGTCTCTTTGGCAAAACCAATATTCGAACGGTCGAGAAACGCCAGCACGTACAGCGCCAGCATAAAGGGAATCAAACGGGCGCGGTTTTTCTTCACCACGCTCTCCAGCAAATTATTACCCATCGCAATATCCTCAGGAGTTGGCCGCACGGCGACGCCGCGCGGCACGACGAGATCAGTGGCTATAGGGACGTTTGAGATGACAGTCGCGGTTGAGCTCAACGCCAAAGCCCGGTTTATCCAGCACGGATTTATGGATCCGCCCGTTCTCCGGCACCGGCTCGCCCAGCAGGATCGGGTCAAACTGAGGGCGCAGCGTGGCGCAATCCGGGCTGGTCATCAGGAACTCGCTAAACGGAGTATTGGTGAAGGTAATAACCGCGTGGTGCGAATAGACCGACGAGCCGTGCGGCACCACCAGTTGACCGCGCGCCTTAGCGATTGCCGCGATCTCTACCAGGGTGGTGAGGCCGCCGCACCAGCCGACGTCGGGTTGCATAATATCGACGCCGGTTTCCGACAGCGTGCGGAAAGATTGCAGCGTGCCGTGGTGCTCGCCGCTGGTGACCATCATCCCGGCAGGCGCATTGCGCTTGAGTTCACGATAGCCTTCGTACTGCTGCGGCGGCAGGCACTCTTCAATCCACTTGAGGTTATAGGGCGCACAGGCGTGGGCCAGTTTAGTGGCGTAGTTCACGTCCTGGCTCATCCAGCAATCCAGCATCAGCCAAAAATCGGCGCCACATTTCTCGCGGTATTCCGCGACCATCGCGGCGTCCTTGCGGATCCCGGCGTCGCCGTCGTGGGGGCCCCAGTGCGTCGGCATTTTGCCGCCGATAAACCCCATATCCTGCGCCAGATCCGGACGCGCCCCGGTGGCATAGAACCGGATTTCATCGCGAACCGCGCCGCCCAGCAGCTTGTAGACCGGCAGGCCAACCACTTTGCCGAACAGATCCCACAGCGCCAGGTCGACACAGGAAATCGTATTCAGCACCAGGCCGCCGGAGCCAGAGTAGTACAGGGTGGCATTGAGCATCTGATCGTGGATCAGTTTAATATCGCTGACGCATTTCCCTTCGATAAAGCGGCTCAGGTGCTTTTCGACAATAAAGCAGCCCATCTCTCCCGCCGTCGACACCGCGAAGCCGGTCTGCCCGCTGTCGGCCTCCACTTCAACAATCAGCGTCCCCAGGACGTTAATGCCGAACGACTGGCGGGATTGTTCATACTGCGGATATTTGCTCATCGGCGTCGCGATATGATCGTCAATCCAGTGGTTGGCTCCCTGATCGTGATAGTCGCCGCCGCCGGCGCCTTTTTCCGCGGTCGCACCGCCGATAAACCACGCACGGATATGTTTAATTTTCGGTAGGATCATGATGTTCTCCTTGTTATGAGGCTCGTTGCTCGAAAGGACTCTTCCATCCCAGCAGACGGGAAATATCTTTGGCGCAGGCAATCGCCTTACCGGCGAGGTAATCACGATTGTCTTCGTTGATTTGCAAACGCGTCCCTACCACCGAGATCGCGGCGGTGAGATCGTTATTGGCGTTAAAGATCGGCGCGGCCACGCAGCGGACGTCGAGGTAATCCTCGCCGTTATCAAAGCTCCAGCCTCGGGCGCGAATGAGTTCCAGCTCATCGTAAAGGCGCTGGGCAGTGGTAATGGTGGTCGGCGTAGCCCGCTCCCAGCGAAGTTCGCTGATGATGGCACGCTGAATATGCGCTGTCTGCCAGGCCAGCAGGCATTTGCCAATGCCGGAGCGATAAAGCGAGAGGCTTTTTCCCTCATGCGAGCGCACGCTGATGGTGGCCGGCGATTCGACTTTCAGGATGTAGTAGGCGTTACCCTGATCGATGATGCCCAGATGGCAAAGCAGACCGCAGTCGTCCATCAGCTGAGTCAGACGCGGGCGGGCCAGCTCCCGCAGATCCATTTTGCTCACGGCGTGCCCGGCCAGCTCCACCAGCTTGGTCCACAGGCAGTAGTTATCCTGGTTATCCATACTGAGAAAACGCTGCTTTCTCAGCCTCTCCGAGCAGCAGGTAGGTGGTGCTTTTCGGAATACCGAGTTCGTCGATAATCGTCGCCGCGCCGCAGGGGCCAATGCGGGCGATTAAGTTGAGAATATCGATGGCGCGGGTCAGCGCCGGGACTTTGCTTGATTCCAACATACTGGACTCCAATCCTGAATACTGGAATCAGTGTTGCGATTGTCAGGGGGGAAAATTGTGAGCGGTCTCAAATCACGGCGTTATTCCAGCCAGGTGGACATTGCGAAGGATATAAATGAGGGATAGCGCACAGAATATTTAAAAATAAGTACAGTGGGCTGGACTGACATCGCGCCGGGAGAGGCTCCCGGCGGGATTGACGGCTTATATCGACAGCGCTTCGACCACGTTAATCCAGCCGTGATCGCCGGCCACCGGCTGGCCATTCAGCCAGCGGCGCAGCATATTCAGGGCCATCATCGCGCAAACCTCCTGACGAACCTGCAGGCTGTAGCGGGTGACGCTGAGCTTAACCCGCAGCGCGTGGGTGCCTTCCGGGGTAGAGAGCACGAAGTTCAGGTAATCGGCTTCCTGACCGCAGACCGCCAGCGCAAGGCCGGCAAAATGCTTCACCCGTCGCTCTGACGTCCAGCGGGCAGACTGCGCCAGCGTCTCCTCCTGCGCGGGGACCACTTCGCTTGCCAGCAGCGGAGCATTGGCGCGGGAGAGCTGGAGCGACAGCAGGCCGCTGGTAAACTGCTCGCTGAGGGTCAGACTCAGCTGCCGCTCCTGCAGGCGGCGCGCAATCTGCGCAGGAAGCCCTTCGGTGCCTTCGAAAATCAGGTTCTCGCCGGCAACTTTTTGCACTTCTGGCCATAGCGCCAGCATCGCGTCATGCTGTTCAGCCGGCCCGGTGAGCTTGAGCTCAATAATCGGCATCGAAGAGCGATAGCCCATTACCACGCCAGGCGGCAGCGGCAGCGGGTTGAGGCTTTGCGCCAGGTCGCTTTCTGAACGGCCAAAGGTGGTCAGGCGCAGGCACAGCGGCGGCGCAGACAGCGGGAAGCGTTCGCGCAGGCGCGGTAAAATCTCCTGCTCAACCATCACCTTAAATTCCGACGGCACGCCGGGGGTAAAAAACATCAGGCAGCGATTAAGCTGAACGGCAAAACCGCAGGCCGTGCCCACCGGGTTGTCGATCATCTCCGCGCTGGCGGGAATTTCCGCCTGCTTGCGGTTGCTTTCCGCCATCGGTCTTCCGCGTTCGGCAAAGAAACGCGTCATCGTCTCCAGCCATCCGGCGTGCAGAATTAACGACTCGCCTTTGGCGGTTGCCGCGGCCAGCGCGCTGAGATCGTCACTGGTTGGCCCCAGCCCGCCGTTAACAATCAGCACGTCCGCATGCTCGCTGCGCTCGCGTAAAATCGCGATCAGAGAGTCAAGATCGTCACCGACGGTGTTGCGACGCGTTAAAGGTAATCCCTGATTAAAAAAGAAATCCGCCAGCCACGCGGCGTTGGTATCGACAATTTGCCCATGCAGCACTTCGTCGCCGGTGGACAGCATTTCCACGTTTAACATTGTGAACTCCAGCCTGATAAGTGGAATTACTATAACGCAAAGGCGCTGGCTGGGTAGACAGGAAATCGGCGCGGCATGATACCGCGCCCGGGGATCAGAAGCTGGCGCTGACGCCGACGTACGGGCCATCGGCAATGGTATTATCTTTGTTACTGTCTTTACCCGCCAGGTTCAGATAGCGATAGCCGGCCTCAATGCTCAGAGGGCGCATGACCGTCCAGCTCGCGCCGGCATTGGCTTCCTGATAGCTCTGGATGCCGCTGGAGAGGGAGTCAGGCGAATAGTAGTATTCGCCAAACAGGCGGAAGCTGTCGCCAATTTTCCACTGCAGGCCGCCGCCTGCCGCTGCCGCATAGCCTTCGTCACCGCTTTTCGGATTGGTATAGACGCCTTTGCCACCTACCGTTGCGAGGAATGGCCCCAGCGGAATGTTTAAACCGAGACCTAAACCTGCTGCGTCGCCGTCGTTATCGCTGTGCAGCCAGTTGCCGGTTACCGCCAGTCCGCTTGATTCGGTACCAAAACCGACGCCAAGGTTGGTGTAGTGCTCACCCGCCTGCCCGGTGACGCTGATAGCGTTTGCCGCCGTGGAGACGAACGCCATGCCGGCAAGGCCGATTAATACGCATTTTTTCATTTTTTACTCTATCCAGAAATCAAGAATCAAAGAAGTCCCCAAAACCGCAGAATTGTACTGCTGAATGCTGCGGAATCAATGTCCTAAAACGACCTTTATTGTTGTGATTGTAACCAGTTGCTACCGGAACGCCGGATTTGGGCGGTCGCAGCGCCGCCATCGGCGGCGGAGAGGGGAAGATATCTATGCAAAACGAGCGATCAGAGCGCCGTCGCGGCGCATCGCCGGCCTCAGGCTTAGGCAAAAAAAGCAGAGACGTAAGAACGCGGCAGCCGCCCGGCCGCCGCGTTATGCACAATAAGGCGCTAGTGCCTGAGCTGCGCCAGGTACTGCAGGGACAGGCCGGTCAGCTCGGCGACCAGAGGCAGTTCAAGTCCGCTGTCGATCATCGCCAGGGCAATACGCTCGGCGGCCTTTTGTTCACCTTCCTGACGGCCTTTTTCGATTCCGGCTTCAAGTCCGGCCTCAAGCCCCTGCTGCCTTCCCTGCAGCATCCCTTCCTGACGACCGCGGTCCTCCAGGAACTGAGCAATATTCATGAGCGCCTCCTTATGCGGCTGTAGCGGCACGCTTTGCGCCAGCTGACGCAGAAATGCCACGGGATCGGCGGTACTCCCCGCCTGGAGTAGATAGTGCAACAGCGTCTGTAGCTGTCTTTCGCTAGTGTATCCCAGCGCTAATAAGCTGACTACCTGCTCCTGAAGTTCCATCAGATCCCGCTGCCGAATGTGCTTTTGCAGCAGTTCCAGCATCGCCACGCGACGATGCTGCAGCAGATCGCTATCCGGGATAGTCGTCACATCCACCAGCGGAAAGGGCTGGCTATAGAGCTTTTCGGCTACATCCGGCTGCGAAAAATCATCCAGCCAGCGCATCGAGTGCGGCCAGGGGCTAGTCTTACCGTGATAGAAAAGCAGCGGGATCACCAGCGGCAGCTGCTCCAGGCCTTTATCGAGATGGCGCTGCATCGCCGCCACGGCGTAGCGCATTAAACGAAAGGCCATATGCCGATCCGCAGAACTTTGATGCTCAATCAGCAGATAGATATACCCTTCGCCAGTGCGGGTCTGCACGGAATAGAGAATATCCGAGTGGCTTGCCCGTAAATCGTCGTCAATAAAGCTGCCTGATTCCAGATGCAGGGTCTGCAGATCGCACAGCTCGCGTAAACTTTCCGGCAGGTGAATCAGTAAAAAATCCGCCGCCGTCGCCCGGTCCGATAGCAGGCTCTTAAACACGGCATCATGCGGAAAGCTCGCTGTCGCCCGGCTCATGCTGACCTCCTGTCCGTCATTTCAACCCACCCTACCACCGCCAACGCCGAGCGCGCGTCTTCGCTTGCGGTTTACCGAGGCGGCTCGCAAACTGGCAGGCAGAAGCTTTGTTAACGTGCACCGAAAGGAGATAACCATGCGCCAAAGGACTATTGTCTGCCCCTTGATTCAAAATGAGGGACGCTATCTGCTCTGCAGGATGGCCGACGATCGCGGCGTTTTTCCCGGCCAGTGGGCGCTTTCCGGCGGCGGCGTGGAGCCTGGCGAGCGCATTGAGGAGGCCCTGAGACGCGAAATTCGCGAAGAGCTGGGCGAGGCGCTGCGGCTGACGAGCATTACGCCCTGGACCTTCAGCGACGACGTGCGGGTCAAAACCTACAGCGACGGCCGACGGGAGGAGATCTATATGATCTACCTGATTTTTGATTGCGTCAGCGCCAACCGTGAAGTCACCATTAACGAAGAGTTTCAGGATTACGCGTGGGTCAGCGTCGAAGATTTACCGCGCTACGATCTGAACGTCGCGACGCGAAAGACGTTATCGCTGAAAGGGCTGCTCTGACCGTTCCCCGGCGGTCAGAAAAGCAGCCGCCGGACCTGCGGCGATCTGGCGCTACTCCAGCAGGAATTTAACCACCGACGTCTAACCGCATTCATCCCGATGCGCGTTGACCCACTCGCGCAGCGCCCAACGCGAGATCTTGATGCCGCCGGTTTTCAGCGTTGCGGGCAGCGCCAGCCAACGTACCGGCCGCTGAAAGCGCGCCAGCTTATCCTCTACCCAGGCCGCTAACTCCGCCATATCGCAGCCCGCGTCGCCTTCTACCACCGCCACCGGACGCTGACCAAACTCGGCATCATCCAGGGGCACGATGAACGCCTGGCGGATCTGCGGATGAGCCATAATCACCCGCTCAACTTCTTCCGGCTGGATCCCCTCGCCGCCGCTGAAAAAGAGATTATCCAGACGCCCAAGGATCGCCAGCTTACCGTTACGCAGCTCGCCGCGATCGCGGGTCGCAAACCAGCCCTGCGCGTTAACCAGCGGCACCAGTTCTCCGTTGCGCCAGTAGCCCGCGGCCATGCTGGCCCCGCGCAGCCAAACCTCGCCGTCGACAATTTTCAGATCCCGCAGGGGCAAGGGCTGCCCGACATCCGCCTCGCCATCGGCCTCTTTGGCGCACACCGTCGAGGCAAATTCGGTCAGGCCGTAGCCGCACCAGCTGCGGATACCTTTAGCCCGGGCCTGCTCGGTGAGTTCGACGGGAATCGCCGCCCCGCCCAGAAGAACGGCCTTCAGCGATACCTGCGCATCGCCATTGAGCAGCCGCCACAGCTGCGTTGGCACCAGCGACGCATGGCTACAGCCCTGCAGGGCCTGCTCTAACGGCCGCTTTTCCCGCACAGTCAGGCGCGATCCGGCCAGCAGCCAGCGCCAGAGAATCCCCTGCCCCGAGACGTGAAACAGCGGCAGGGAAAGCAGCCAGTCGTCGTCCGCCGCCAGCGGGATCATCGCCAGCACTCCCTGGGCGCTGGCAAGATGGGCGCGGAAAGTATGCACTGCGGCCTTCGGCAGCCCGGTAGAACCGGAGGTCAGGGTCATCGACGCCAGGCGATCTTCGCTCCAGGCCAGGCTGCGTTCTCCGGCATCGGCGCGCATAGCCAGCCGCGGATAGCCGAGGGCGAGATCGTCGCCGCTAAGCGCCAGCAGATGATGGATATCGAGGGACGGTAGCAGCTGCGCCAGCATTGACGAGGGCAGCTGCGGATTAAGCGGCAGCACCCGGGCGCCGCACTGCAGCAGCGCCAGCCACGCCAGCAGCGCCGCCGGCTGATTGTGAGCCCGCAGAATCACGCCATCGCCTTCACCTACGCCCTGAGCCACGAACCCCACCGTCAGCGCATCGATCCGCTCGCACAGCTGCTGCCAGGTCAGGCTATCGTCGTTCAACCGCAGGGCAAACGCGTCGCCCCGCCGCTGACGCCAGTGGCGCCACGGCCAGTCGCGAAAGATCACAGCAGCGGCTCCAGCGCATCCGTTGACCGGCACGGCAGCGCGCTTGCAGGCCACGGGCGCACCAGCTGAGTCTGCATCAGCGCCAGCGTATCAAGGCCCGGAATGGTCTGCGGCGTTAGCCAGGCCGCAATACGCGCCAGCTGCGTCAGCCCGAGGCTCGATTCAATCGAGGAGCTGATGACCGCCGTCAGCCCCAGCGCGTGGGCGGCGGCAACCTGCTCCTGCACCTTCCGCAGGCTACCGGTCAGGGTTGGCTTAATCACCACCGCCCCAACCCCTTCCTCGGCCTGAAGGCAAAAATCGTCTTCGCGCAGGCTCTCATCCCAGGCAATGGTAATACCGGTTTGTTTGGCGAAAGCGCGGGAATCAGCGCGGGTTTTGCACGGTTCTTCGAGGAAAGCGATACGATCCCGATACTGCGGCTGCACGTATTTGGCGAACTGCTGCGCTTTGAGCGGCGTCCACGCCCGGTTGGCGTCCAGACGCAGATGCAGCTCCGGGATCGCCTCCAGCAGCAGATTTACGACCATCCCGTCGCGTACCGCCTCATACAGCCCCACTTTGACCTTGGCGACCTTCTCGCCCGGCATCGCTGCGAGTCTGGCAAACAGTTCATCCGGATCGCCGGTGCACAGCGGCGCGGCGCGATAATCTGCCGCCTGCGGCAACTGCTCATTCAGCTCGGCCAGCGCGCAGCTGACTCCGAACGCCACGCAGGGCTGCGCAGGCAAAGGGCGATCCTGCCCCTGACGCCAGGCCGTGGCCCACGCCAGCAGCGCGGCCTGCGCCTCCTCCAGGGTCTCTTCGCTAAATCCCGGCAGAGGAGAAACTTCTCCCCAGCCTTCGCGCTCGCCGTGCTGGAGATGGACGAACAGCCCGTCACGGGTTTTTAACCGCCGTTCGCGCAGCACCACGCCCGCGTCAATCGGTATCTGCCAGCGGTAAACCTGCGCCCGGCGCATTACGGATTCCGTTTAAATTTGCTGAAGTCCGGCTGACGCTTCTGATTAAATGCGTTGCGCCCTTCCTGGCCCTCTTCGGTCATGTAGAACAGCATGGTGGCATTACCCGCCAGCTCCTGCAGACCCGCCTGACCATCGCAGTCGGCGTTCAGCGCCGCTTTCAGGCAGCGCAGAGCCATTGGGCTGTTTTGCAGCATTTCGCGGCACCAGCGAACGGTCTCTTTTTCCAGCTCTGCCAGCGGGACGACGGTATTGACCAGCCCCATATCCAGCGCCTGCTGCGCATCGTACTGGCGGCACAGGAACCAAATTTCGCGCGCTTTTTTCTGGCCGACGATGCGGGCCATATAGGCCGCGCCCCAGCCGCCGTCGAAGGAGCCCACTTTCGGCCCCGTCTGGCCAAAGATGGCATTTTCCGCGGCGATCGTCAGGTCGCACATCATATGCAGCACGTGGCCGCCGCCGATGGAGTAGCCGGCGACCATCGCGACGATCGGTTTCGGACAGGTGCGGATCTGCCGCTGGAAATCGAGCACGTTCAGGTGATGCACGCCGGAATCGTCCTGATAGCCGCCGTAGTCACCGCGCACCTTCTGGTCGCCGCCGGCGCAGAACGCCAGACCCCCTTCGCCGGTCAGGATAATGACGCCGATATTGTCGTCATAGCGGGCATCCGCCAGCGCCTGAATCATCTCTTTGACGGTTAGCGGGCGGAATGCATTACGTACCTGTGGGCGGTTAATGGTGATTTTAGCAATACCATCCGTCGATTTTTGGTAACGAATGTCGGTATAGCCTTCGGAACAATCGTGCCATTCAACGGGGGCGTAGAGCATGGCTTCATCAAGAGAGAGCATAGAATGTCCTTTAGTTAACTTGCTAAAAACTGCGCCAGGCAAGCGGCTACCGCCGCGGGATTTTCCCGATGCGCGTTGTGCCCGGCATGATGAATAACGTGTATCGTCGCGGCTAAATCGCCCGCCAGCGCGCGGAATTTGTCATCGCGCGCGCCGCAAAGATAGTGAAAAGGAAAACGGCAGGCTCGTAATGCCGGGCGCAGATCGGGCTGCACCGCCAGCGACGTCGCCTCCAGCATGGCGGCCAGATTTTCGCCATGGTTACGGCTGCGTAAGGCGATTAAGGCCGCCCGCTGCTGCGCATCCAGCGAGGCGAAAACCGGCTGCTGGTACCAGTCAGCGAAGACCCGGGGCAGCGGTTCGCGGCGAAAGCGATCGGCCCAGGCCGCATCGCTGCGCCGACGCAGCAGGCGCTCGCTATCGTCGCGCAGTCCCGGATGCCCCCCCTCCACGACCAGCCCGCACAGCCCGTCGCGCGGCTGGCTGGCAAAGACCATCGCAATGCGGCCGCCGAGGGAGTAGCCAATCAGCCAGTAGTTGAGGATGCTGTAACTATCCAGGGTCTCCTGCAGCAGCCGGCAGACATCGGCAAAATCAGTTACCTGAATATCGCGGGAACCTCCGTGGCCCGGCAGGTCGATATAGAGGCGCGAACGGGCGCTAAACGCCTCGCCGACCGGCTGCCATTCGCGGCTGTCGCCGGAAAAACCGTGTAAAAAAATCAGCCAGGGTTCACTGCCCTGGCCGCGTTCGCACTCGGCGTGCAGGCTCATAGATGACTCACCTGCGCCAGCAACTGCTGCAAAGTACGGGTGCCATCGGTTTCGTTCACCACCAGCTCAATCACGGTCGCGCCAGGGGTCCGCCACGCGCCGGAGAACGCCGCCTCCAGTTCGTCCCAGCTGCCCGGGCGGCTGTAGTTGAGATCGAACATCGCCGCGGCATGCCCGAAGTTGACGTCCTGCGGCATCAGGTAAAACTGGCGCCTTTCGTCCTGCGGCGTCGGCAGCAGAGAGAAAATCTGCCCGCCGTTATTGTTGACGACAATCAGCACCAGCGGCGCCGAGGCATGGCGCAGCAGCGCCAGCGAATTAAGATCGTAGAGCGCGGAAAGATCGCCAACGATCGCCAGCAGAGGGCGAGCGCTGGCCCGCTGTACGCCGGCGGCTGTTGCCAGCAGACCGTCAATCCCGCTGGCGCCGCGGTTGCTGTAGACCGGATAGCCTGCCGGCAGCCTGCCCCAGGGCATCAATTAAGCGCACCACCAGGCTATTGCCCACAAACAGCTGCCCCTGCTCCGGCAGATAGCGATGAATACGGTGGGCCAGCTGGGCCTCGCCGAAGCGTTCGCTGCTTTCCGCCGTCGCCTGCCAGGCCTGCTGCGCGAGAACCGGCAGCGTCGTTGCCCAGGGCTGACGTTTTTCCGCCGGATGCAGTTCAAGCCACTCCCCCACCGGGCAGACCAGGCGGCGGCCGCGGTGCTGGGCCGGATCTAAACGCCCGGGTAAATTATCGACCAGCCAGTACTCCTCCGGCTCGCAGCTCGCCTGCCACTGCAGGAGGCGTTTTCCGGTCAGGCTGCTGCCCAGCTGGATAACGATTTGCGCCTGCTCCAGCTCGCTGACCGCTTTGCCGTTGCCCAGCCACAGGTCGGCGCAGGGCAGCGGCTGCCCGGTTTGCGAAAGCACATCGCCAATCAGCGGCCAGCCGAGCATTTTCGCCCACCCGGCGGCTTGTACCCCTTCGGCGGCGCTCATGCGCCCGGCAATGATCACGCCGCGCTTTTGCCGCCAGAAAAACCAGTCGCGCTGCTTTTCGCTTGCGAGATGCAGCGACTGACGCAGCCAGGGCGTATCGCTCTGCCACCAGTCTCCAAGCTGCTGCTGCCAGCTCACGCCGGTATCGTCCATATCGCCATACAGCGGCTCGGCGAACGGACAGTTAATATGTACGCCGCCGGAGTGCAGCGCGCCAAGCGCCTGGTCGATGGTTGAAACCAGCCAGCGCGCGGGAATATCCTGCGACGGACGCGGCAAAGAGAGGGTTTCGGACGGGTGCGATGCGAACATTCCCGGCTGGCGGATCGCCTGGTTGGCGCCGCAGTCGATCAGCTCCGGCGGCCGGTCGGCGGTGAGCAAAATCAGTTTCTCGCCGGTCAGCCCGGCCTCAATCAATGCCGGATAGAGATTGGCCGTGGCGGTACCGGAGGTAACGATAACCGCCACCGGCTGTCGACTGGCCTTCGCCAGCCCCAGCGCCAGGTGGCCAAGCCCGCGTTCGTCAAAATGAGTATGGGGAATCAATGCGCGGTTTTCCGCGGCTGCCAGCGTTAAGGGCGTCGAGCGCGACCCCGGCGCAATGCAAATATGCTGCACGCCGTGGCGGGTTAGTGCTTCCAGGATCACCGCCGCCCAGCGTCGGTTAAATGCACTTACTGACATGAAATTGTCCGATATCAAATATTGAGGCTAAGTATAGGTAATACAAAGTGATGGAGTATTGATATGCATCGTCTATCTACATTTTTCTCAGCAGCAACGAACGCAGCCCCGCCGCTTTATTTTCAATTTCCTGCCACTCTTGTTCAGGATCGGAACCGCTGACAATCCCGGCGCCGGCATACAGCCTGAGGGTGTCGTTTTCCACCTTCGCCGAGCGCAGCGCCACGCAGAATTCGCTTTGCGCCAGCGACAGATAGCCGGCGGAACCGGCGTACCATTCGCGGGTAAAGGGTTCATGTTGGCTGATAAAGTCCAGCGCCGCCCGCCGCGGCAGCCCGGCAACCGCCGCCGTAGGCTGCAGCTGGCGCAGGCAGCGGGCGTCGTCGGATGAATTCAGCTCGGTCCAGATGCAGCGCCGCAGATGCTGCACGTTGCGCAGGCGCACCACCTGCGGCGGCAGGACCTCCAGCATCCGCGCCTCGCCCTGCATGCGCTGGCAAATATCCTCCACCACCAGCATGTTTTCCCGCTGGTTTTTATCATCGCGCATTAGCCAGTCGGCCAGCGCCTGCGCCTGGCGATCGTCAGGGTGGCCGGCGACGGTACCCGCCAGCGCCTCGGTACGCAGCAGCGCTCCGCGCCGACGCCACAGCCGCTCCGGCGTTGAGCCGAAAAACGCCTGCTGCGGGCTAAAGGCCATCAGGAAGTGAAAGCAGTTAAAGTTGCTGCGGCGGCTGGCGGCCATAATCGACCAGGCATCCAGGGGAGCGGCAAAACGCAGGTCCGTGGCGCGTGCCAGCACCACTTTTTCCATCTCTCCGGCCGCAATGGCCCGGGTAGCCTGCAGGATAAGCTCACGCCAGCGCGGATACTCCGGGAAGTGCCGTTCGCTGAGTACGGCCGGTATCGCCGCAGGCTGCGCCTGTTCCGCCGTTAATGTCCGCAGAAACTCGCGCGCCGCCCGGGCATCTTCGCGTAGCGACGTCGCGCTGCACAGCAGCAGCCGCAGCCGCGCCGTTCCCCCTACCCGACGCCACTCCAGCCTCGGCAGCACCAGCGCCCCGTCCTGCGGACTGAACGCATTCAGGCCGCAAATACGCAGATCCTGATGCTGCTGATGCTGTAAAAAACGCTGCGCGTCGGCCAGCGAAGAGAACGTTTTCACCGCACCGAGCGCGGCAAGCTCTTCGTCGCCGCTGCGCTGCTGCCAGTAAAACTGCGGCCACTGAGGCTGGTGCCCGCACCACAGCAGGGGATCAAACGCATCGTGGAGAGGAAACGAGGCATCGAAAATTCGCGTGCCGGACGATGCGGGGAACTCATCGCTCAGGCAGCCGCGTAAGCTTTCCAGCGCAGCGGAAACAGACAGCACGCAAACCTCCACAGACTAAAAACCCCACATTATACGGGGTCCTGGCGAGAAATAGCAGTACCCACGATGAGGGAGTGGCCTTTGGCTGCCCGCCCGTCATTTCAGACAGTATATAGATAAACTGCGGCTATTCGGGCGGGAGCGGGTCCGCTGCGGCCTCGCGGGCCATACCGATATGGGCGATCCCGTCTTCGTCGTAAACCTCGGTCACCGGCCGGAAGCCGAAGCTGGCGTAGAAGCGCTGTAGATGCGCCTGAGCGCCGAGGTAGATAGCTTTCTGTGGCCAGCAGCGGGAGCAGCTGGCGAGCGCATTTTCCATCAGCCGATAGCCGAGCTTCTCGCCCCGCACCGCCGGGCTGACGATAACCCGGCCAATCACCACCGGTTCGAAATCCTCTGCGCTTTTCAGGATCCGCGCATAGGCCACCAGCTCATCGCCGCGCCAGCCGAGAAGATGGCGGTTTTCGCCGATCAGATCGTCGCCATCAACATCCAGGTAGGGACAGTTTTGTTCGACGACAAAGACTTCACAGCGCAGTTTGAGCAGCGCATAGAGCTGCGGGACGGTCAGCTCGCTGTGGTGGAGATCCTGCCATGTAATCATTGACTGCTCCTGTATACTTTAGTTTTTTCACCCGCGCCCTAAGGACACTGGACGATGGAATTAACTTTTTTGGGGACATCCGCTGGCGTGCCGACCCGTACGCGTAATATGACGTCTATCGTGTTGAATTTGCAACAGCCAACGGCGGCGGCGGTCTGGCTGTTCGACTGCGGAGAAGGCACCCAGCATCAGTTTCTGCATACCGCCCTGCACCCCGGCAAGCTGAATAAAATTTTTATTACCCATCTCCACGGCGACCATCTGTTTGGTCTCCCCGGCCTGCTGTGCAGCCGCTCGATGCAGGGAAACTCGCTGCCGCTGACCCTGTACGGGCCAAAAGGCCTGCGGGAGTTTGTCGAGGTGGCGCTGCGCCTCAGCGGCTCGTGGACCGATTATCCGCTGGATATTGTCGAAGTTGGCCCCGGGCTTATCTTTGACGAAGCCGGATATCGGGTCACGGCCTGGCCGCTAAACCATCCGGTGGAGTGCTACGGCTATCGCATTGAGGAGCACGACAGGCCCGGCGCCCTCGACGCGGCCCGCCTTATCGCCGACGGCGTCCCCTCCGGGCCGCTGTTTCAGCGGCTAAAACAGGGGCTAAGCGTCGAGCTTGCCGACGGGCGGATCGTCGATGGCCGCCGCTATCTTGGCCCGACGACGCCGGGCAAAAAGCTGGCCATCTTCGGCGATACCGCGCCCTGCGCGGCGGCGCTGGAGCTGGCGCGCGGCGTCGACGTCATGGTCCATGAGACCACCCTGGAGCAGGCGATGGCCGGGAAGGCGAACGCCCGCGGGCACTCCTCCAGCCAGCAGGCGGCAGCGCTGGCGCGCGATGCTGGCGTCGGCACCTTTATCGCCACCCACTTCAACTCGCGCTACGATCCGCAGGGCTGTCAGCGCCTGCTGGCGGAGTGCCGGGAGATCTTCCCGCAGACCCTGCTGGCGGAGGATTTTATGATCCATCCCATCGGCTAAACGGGCGCCGCAACCGGCTAACCGACGCGCATAAAAAAACCGCCGATCGTAAACCGGCGGTTTTTTTGCAGCCGTAGCCGCTTTACATCAGCGGCGTTGCCAGCTGTACGATGCTAATCAGCGGCTGCGGCCAGACGCCGAGCAGCAGCACCAGCAGGGCCGAGATCAGCACCACGATACCGCCGGCGCTGTACTGCCAGTTAGACGGCGCATCGCGGTTCAGTTTCTCCGGCGCGCTCAGATAGAGGCTCACCGCGACGCGCAGGTAGTAGTAAAGGCCGATAGCCGAACCCAGCACCACGGCGGCAACCAGCCACCACAGGTGCGCGTGCACGCCGACCGCCAGTACGTAGAACTTACCGATAAAGCCCAGCGTCATCGGGATACCCGCCAGCGACAGCATCATCACCGTCATCACCGCCGACAGAATCGGACGGTGCCAGAACAGGCCGCGATAGGAGTACAGCGAGTCGGCATCCGGGCCGCGATACGGACTGGACATCAGGCTCACCACGCCGAAGGCGCCGAGGCTGCTGAACAGGTAGCCGGCCAGATAGACGCCAACCGCTTCCATCGACATTTCGCCGCTCTGCAGAGCGATCAGCGCCACCAGCAGATAGCCCAGATGCGAGATCGAGGAGTAGCCGAGCAGGCGCTTGATGTTGGTCTGGCTCAGCGCCATCAGGTTACCGAAGATAATGGACGCAAAGGCTATCAGACCCAGCACGATGCGCACCGCTTCGCTATTGCCTACCGGCATATAGAGGAACAGACGCATCACCACGCCGAAGATAGCAATCTTGCTGGCGGTGGCCAGGAAGGTTGATACCGGCGCCGGCGCGCCCTGATAAACGTCCGGCGTCCACAGATGGAACGGCACCAGCGACAGCTTGAAGCCCAGGCCGACAATCATCAGGCCCAGACCCGCCAGCAGCAGCGGCTCGTGCAGGGTGTTATCCGCCAGGCTCTTACCGAGGGCCAGGAAGGAGAGATTGCCGGAGTTCGCGTACACCAGCGCCATACCGAACAGCAGGAAAGAGGAGGCTGCGGCCGAGAGGATTGTGTATTTAATACTGGCTTCCAGAGAGCGCTTCTGACGGAAAGCGTAGCCAACGAGGCCGAACAGCGGCAGCGAAATCAGTTCGATACCGAGGAACAGCGCCGCCAGATGGTTAGCGCCCGCCAGCAGAATGCCACCCAGCGCGGCGATAAGCACCAGCAGGTAGAACTCTTCTTTATTGTCCTTGTAACCCTCAAGCCACGGATAGGCAAAAGTACAGGTCGCCAGGCTCGCCAGCAGCACCAGCCCGGTATAGAGCATGGAGTAGCCGTCAACGCGGATCAGCGGCGTGACGTCCATCGCGCCGTTTTGACCAACAAACCAAAGCGATATCAGCGCGGCGTTAAGCCCGAGAACCGACAGCGTGGCATTAAGGAAATGATTGCGTCGCCACGCAATGGAGAGCATCACAACCACCACCGTCAAGCCGACGATCAGCAGCGGTAGCAGTGCGATCAGTTGTTGTGGAGTTATTGTCATGGCGAATTACGGCCTTGTAGTAGAAACAGAATTAACAAACCACTGCTGAATGTTGCTCATCGCAGCATGTGAGGTGTCCAGAATCGGCTGCGGGAAGAAGCCCAGCAGCACCAGCAGAACCACCAGCAGCAGGATAATCGACAGCTCACGCAGCGACATTCCCGGCAGCTCTTTCGCCGCAATCTCGCTCTTCGCTTTACCGAAGTAGGCGCGATGCAGCATCGCCAGCGAGTAGACGGAAGCGAACACCAGACCAAAGGTGGAGATCACGGTAATTACCGGCACCACTTTATAGCTGCCGAACAGGATCATGAATTCGCCGACAAAGTTACCGGTACCCGGCATCCCGAGGGTCGCCACGGCGAAGAACATCGACAGCGCCGGCAGCCACTTAATTTTGCTCCACAGGCCGCCCATCTGACGCATGTCGCGAGTGTGCAGGCGCTCATACAGCTGGCCGCAAAGGATAAACAGACCGGCAGCGGAGAGACCGTGCGCAATCATCTGAATCACCGCCCCCTGATAGGCCAGCTGGCTGCCGGTATAGATGGCAATCAGCACGAAGCCCATATGGGAAACGGAGGTGTAGGCAATCAGGCGTTTGATATCGTACTGGCAGAAGGCCATCCACGCGCCGTAGAAAATACCGATGATGCCCAGCCACATAGCGATGGGCGCAAATTCGGCGGAGGCGTTCGGGAACAGCGGCAGCGAGAAACGCAGCAGGCCGTAGGCCGCGGTTTTCAGCAGGATCCCCGCGAGGTCAACGGAACCGGCGGTCGGCGCCTGGGAGTGCGCGTCCGGCAGCCAGCCGTGCAGCGGTACAACCGGCATTTTCACCGCGAAGGCGATGAAGAAGCCCAGCATCAGCGCATATTCCACGCCGTGGGACATCGGCGTTTTCAGCAGATCTTCATAGTTGAAGGTCCACACGCCGGTAGCGTTGAAGTGAACGAACGCCAGCGCGAGGATGGCAATCAGCATCACCAGCCCGCTCGCCTGGGTATAGATGAAGAATTTGGTAGCCGCCGTGATACGCGTTTTGCCGTCGGAAGCCTTATGGCCCCACAGCGCGATCAGGAAGTACATCGGCACCAGCATCATTTCCCAGAAGAAGAAGAACAGGAACATGTCGATGGCGAGGAACACGCCGATAACGCCGCCCAGGATCCACATCAGGTTGAGGTGGAAGAAGCCCTGATACTTTTCGATCTCACGCCATGAGCAGAGTACCGCCAGTACGCCGAGCAGGCCGGTCAGCACCACCATCAGCAGCGACAGACCGTCGATTGCCAGATGAATGCTAATACCGAAGCGAGGGATCCACGGCATGACGAATTCAGACTGCCACTGGGGAATACCCGCAGACTGTGTCAGAGAATAGCCGCCCTGCAGCCACAGCTGCAGCGAGAGAACCAGCGTCAGTCCCATGGTAATCAGCGCAATCCAGCGCGGCATCTTCACGCCAAAGCGTTCGGTCTGCCAGCACAGAAACCCGCCGATAAAGGGGATTAGTATTAACCAGGGTAATAACATAGCTGAGTATGTCCCTTATATTTACTCCTGCTCAGGCTATCTCGCTCGCCAGCCCGAATTCCGGCAGCGCTCGCAATCCTCACGTACTTTAGTACGCTGCGGTTGCTCTGCGCTGGCGGTCTCCGGTCTGACTTCGCCGATGACGCCTGTACCTCAGGAACAGATTTTCAACGAATTCTAAAATTCTTTTAGTGTTTGTCGGCCGGATAAGCGCAGCGCCATCCGGCAATCGCTCACCCGGCCAACAAACTCAACGCAATACCATCAGCAGCGCCAGCACGACAACCGCACCGATGCTCATTGACGCGACGTACCAGCGTAAATAACCGTTCTCGCTTAGCAGCAGGCCTTTACCTGCAAAGCGGGAGAGGATCGCCGGAATGTTCATCATTGAGTTCAACGGATCGCTTTTCAGCAGCCACGCCACGCCGAGGAACGGCTTCACGAACACTTTGTCGTATAGCCAGTCGAAGCCCCAGGCGTTGTACCACCAGGTGCCGAGCAGGCGGCCAGGCGCGCTGTTGGCGATAGAGGTCACCAGCGTGCGTTTGCCCAGCCACAGCCATGCGGCGATCAGGATGCCGGCGATAGCCACGATCCCGGAGGTGATTTCCAGCGTCATCACGCGGCCGTGCTCAAGCTCGGTGGTCTGCGGCAGTACGCCCTGCAGCGGCGGCACAATCAGCGCGCCAACAAAGGTCGACAGAACCAGCAGAACAATCAGCGGCAGGTGATGGGTAATCCCCTTGCCCGCGTGAGCATGAATCTGCTCTTTACCGTGGAACACGATGAAGATCATGCGGAAGGTATACAGCGAGGTCATAAACGCGCCGACCAGGCCGGCAACCATCAGGTTGATATGACCGTTAGCCATCGCGCCTGCCAGAATCTCATCCTTACTGAAGAAGCCCGCGGTGATGAGCGGCAGTGCGGACAGCGCCGCGCCCCCCACCAGGAAGCAGACGTACACCAGAGGAATCGATTTACGCAGACCGCCCATTTTGAAGATGTTCTGCTCGTGATGGCAGGCGAGGATCACCGAACCAGACGACAGGAACAGCAGCGCTTTAAAGAACGCGTGGGTCATCAGATGGAAAATCGCCGCGTCCCATGCCTGAACGCCCAGCGCCAGGAACATGTAGCCAATCTGACTCATCGTCGAGTAGGCCAGCACGCGTTTGATATCGGTCTGCACCAGCGCGGCGAAACCTGCCAGCACCAGCGTCACCGCGCCAACGATCCCCACCAGATGCAGAATTTCCGGCGTCATCAGGAACAGGCCGTGGGTACGGGCGATCAGGTAGACGCCCGCGGTAACCATCGTCGCGGCGTGGATCAGCGCGGAGACCGGCGTCGGGCCGGCCATCGCGTCCGCAAGCCAGGTCTGCAGCGGCAGCTGGGCAGATTTACCTACCGCGCCGCCCAGCAGCATCAGCGTCGCCCACGTCAGCATGTTGTTGCCGGCCGCGAAGTGCGCTGGCGCCAGCTCCACCATTTCGCGGAAGTTCAGGGTACCCAGCTCGTTATAGAGAATAAACAGCGCGAAGGCGAGGAACACGTCGCCGATGCGGGTCACCACGAACGCTTTCATCGCCGCAGCGCCGTTCTTCGGATCGGTATAGTAGAAACCGATCAGCAGATAGGAACACAGGCCCACGCCTTCCCAGCCGAGGTACATCAGCAGCAGGTTATCGGCGAGTACCAGAACCACCATGCTGGCGATAAACAGGTTGGTGTAGGCAAAGAAGCGGGAGTAGCCCTCTTCCCCACGCATGTACCAGGAAGCGAACATGTGGATCAGGAAGCCAACGCCGGTGACCACGGAAAGCATGGTCAGGGAGAGACCGTCCAGCACCAGGTTAAAACCGATGTTGAAATCGCCCACCGACATCCACGTCCACAGCGGAACGCTGATCGCCTGCCTGCCGTTAGCAAAGAAGTCCATCCCGACGAAGGCCGTGACCAGCGCGGCCAGACCTACCGACCCCATTCCCACGGTGGCGGAGAGATTCTCCGACCAGCGCCCGCGGGAAAAGGCCAGCAGCACAAAGCCAATCAATGGCAAAAGAATGGTTAAGGAAAGCATGTTCATCCACGCAACTCACTTACTGAATCGATGTTCAGGTTCTGGCGGCGACGATGGAGCTGCAGCAGCAGCGCCAGACCGATACTCGCTTCCGCAGCCGCAAGGCTGATGGCGAGAATATACATTATCTGACCATCGGCCTGACCCCAGTAGCTTCCGGCAACCACGAAGGCCAACGCCGCGGCGTTGATCATGATCTCCAGGCTAATCAGCATAAACAGCAGATTGCGGCGAATCACCAGACCCGTCAGACCGAGAACAAACAGGATCGCGGCGAGGATCAGTCCATGTGTTAAGGGGATCATGCGTGCTCCTCCGTTTTTCTTTTGTCGCTATCGTTCTGGCGGTTGCTCAGCACTTCACCGGCGCGCTCTTCGCGACCGATGTGGAAGGCAACAACCAGACCGGCCAGCAGCAGCATAGAAGCCAGCTCCACCGCCAGTACGTACGGGCCAAACAGCGCAATACCGACCTCTTTCGCGCTTATCGCGTTGCCTTCAATTCCCTGATCGTTAAGACCGAGGATGGCATAAACGATCACCACCAGCAGCACTGCGGATAGGATGGCCGGGCCGATCCAAATCCCCGGCTGCAGCCACTTACGCTCCTGCTCAATTTCGCTACCGCCCAGGTTGAGCATCATCACCACGAAGACGAACAGCACCATGATGGCCCCGGCGTAAACGATGATTTCCAGCGCCCCGGCGAAGTAGGCGCCCAGCGAGAAGAACACGCCAGCAATCGCTAACAGCGAAATAATCAGGTACAGCAGCGCGTGCACCGGATTGGTGTGGGTGATCACCCGCAGGGTTGCGAGGATGGCGATAAGGCCACAGATATAAAAAGCGAATTCCATTGCCCTCTCCTTACGGTAACAGGCTCTTGACGTCGATAGGCTTAGCTTCGTTCTCTGCTTCGCCCTTATCTTTGCCGTCGATTGCCATACCCGCCATCCGGTAGAAGTTATATTCCGGGTATTTGCCCGGACCGGAAATCAGCAGATCCTCTTTTTCGTACACCAGATCCTGACGCTTGTATTCGCCCAGTTCGAAGTCCGGGGTCAACTGAATCGCCGTGGTTGGGCACGCTTCTTCACACAGACCGCAGAAAATGCAGCGCGAGAAGTTGATGCGGAAAAACTCCGGGTACCAGCGGCCGTCTTTGGTCTCTGCTTTCTGCAAAGAGATACAGCCTACCGGACACGCTACCGCACACAGGTTACAGGCAACGCAGCGCTCTTCGCCGTCCGGGTCGCGCGTCAGCACGATACGGCCACGATAGCGCGGCGGCAGATATACCGGCTCTTCCGGGTACATCTGGGTTTCACGTTTGGCGAAGGCGTGCATCCCGATCATCCAGATACTGCGGACCTGGGTGCCGAACCCCACCAATAATTCTTTTAAGGTCATGGTCAATTCACCCCTTATTGCGCCTGCCAGAGAATGACAGCCGCCGTTACCAACAAGTTGATCAGCGTTAATGGCAGGCATACCTTCCAGCCAAAGGACATTACCTGGTCATAACGTGGACGCGGTAATGATGCGCGGATCAAAATGAACATCATCATGAAGAACGCGGTTTTCAGCGCGAACCAGATGAACGGAGGTAACCATGGGCCATTCCAGCCGCCGAAGAACAGCGTCACAATCAGCGCCGATACGGTGACAATCCCGATATATTCACCGACGAAGAACAGGCCGAACTTCATGCCGGAATATTCGATGTGGTAGCCATCGGCCAGCTCCTGCTCGGCTTCCGGTTGGTCGAAGGGGTGACGGTGACACACGGCCACGCCCGCAATCGCAAAGGTAACAAAACCAAAGAACTGCGGGATAACGTTCCACAAATGCGCCTGGTTGTTAACGATATCGCCCATATTGAACGATCCCGCCTGCGCCACCACACCCATCAGGGAGAGGCCGAGGAACACTTCGTAGCTCAGGGTCTGCGCGGAGGCGCGCATCGCACCCAGTAGAGAGTATTTGTTGTTACTCGACCAGCCGGCAAACAGCACCGCGTAGACCGCCAGGCCTGCCATCATCAGGAAGAACAGGATGCCGATGTTCAGGTCGGCCACCACCCACGACGGGCTGACCGGCACGATAGCGAAGGCCAACAGCAGCGAGGTAAAGGCGATAACCGGCGCCAGAGTAAAGATCACGCGATCGGTAAAACGCGGAACCCAGTCCTCTTTAAAGAACATTTTGATCATGTCGGCAACGAGCTGCAGCGAACCGCCCCAGCCCACGCGGTTAGGTCCATAGCGGTTCTGGAACAGCCCCAGCAGGCGACGTTCGCCGAAGCTCATGAACGCGCCGCAGGTGACAACCACCAGCAGAATAACTACCGCCTTCAGGATGCTTAACAGAATGTCGATGAGATCCGGAGTTAACCAACTCATGCTTTTGCCTCCTGCAGAGTATCAATACGCGCTCCGGTCAGAACCGGCGCGATGCCAGGCATGCCCATCGGGAGACCGACCTGCCCTGCCGTCAGGCCCGCGGAGATAATCAGCGGCAGGCTTAGCATATGGCCTTCAACGCTGAAGGAGACCATCGCCCCCGCGTTGACGCCAAGCTTCGCGGCATCTTCCGGGTTAAGCTTGAGATACGGCTGCGGCATGCGGCTCTGGAACACCGGCGAGCGCTGCGACAGCTCGTCGCTGCCGAACAGATGGTAGTACGGCGCAATCCGCCATTTCCCCTCTTCCGCCTGGAAGCCTGCCGGCACCGCGGTGAAGTAATCCAGACCGTCGGCGGAAGCCTCAATCAGGCGCACGCCGGGATCGCCATGGCGCAGTTTACCGCCCACTTCATCCTGGAATTTGTTCCACGCCTGCGGGGAGTTCCAGCCCGGAGCCCACGCAAACGGAATCTGCGAGCGCGGCGCGGACGGCTGGTTGTTCCCTTCCATCGAGAAGGCAAACATGGTGTCTTTATCCTGCGGCTGGCGCGGTTCATGCACGCTGATATTGGCGCGCATCGCCGTACGGCCGCTATAACGATGCGGTTCACGGGCCAGCTTCTGACCGCGAATGCGGAAGGTCGCATCCGGCGCGGCGTCTTTGATGCCGGCCAGCTGCGGCAGCTTAGCCACCACCGCGTCAATCACGTGGTCCAGCTGCGTCCAGTCAACCTGACGGTTTTCGACGGTGCTGTGCAGCGAATGCAGCCAGCGCCAGCTCTCCAGCATCACGGTATTCGCATCGTAGTAGGACGGGTCATAGACCTGGAAGAAACGCTGGGCGCGGCCTTCGTTGTTGACCACCGTACCATCGCTTTCAGCGAAGCTTGCCGCCGAGAGCACCAGGTGCGCTTTGTCCATGATCGCCGTGCGCTGATGGTCAACGACCATTACCAGCGGCGCTTTAGCCAGCGCAGCGTCTACGCGCGCGGCGGAAGCATGACGATGCAGATCGTTTTCCAGCACGATAACCGCATCGGCGGCGCCGGTTTCCAGCTCGCTCAGCGCCTCTTCCAGAGAGCCGCCGCCGATCATGCCAAGGCCAACGCTGTTCACTGCCCGGGCCACCATAGTGACGCCGACGTCAATACCGCGGCCTTTCAGCGCTTTCGCCACGTTAGCCGCTGCCTGGATGATTTCAATGCTGCCGGCGTTAGTCCCGGAGACAATCAGCGGTTTCTTCGCCCCGGCCAGCGCCTGGACGATCACATCGATTTTGCCCTGCAGATCTTTGCTCAGGCCTTCCACCGCCGGTGCGCTTTCATCCAGCGCGTGCGCAATGGCGAAGCCCAGACGCGCCTGATCTTCAACCGGCGCGCGATAGGTCCACGCGGCGACGTCGTCCAGACGGGTGTCATCGATATTGGTGACAAACAGCGGATGCTTCGCACGCTGGCCGATGTTGAGGATCGCGGCAATCTGCCAGTCGGCGACTTTCTGCGCCGCGGCCATTTCACGCGCTTTTCCTTTCACCGCCTGACGTACGGCCAGCGCAATGCGGGCGCCGGTTTGGGTAATATCTTCGCCCAGCACCAGCACCGCATCGTAAGATTCGATTTCGCGCAGCGCCGGGGTATGAATACCGCCGTCGCGCAGCACCTTCAGCATCATCTGCAGACGTTCCTGCTCGGCTTTGGCGATGCCGGTATAGAAGTTCCCGGCGCCGACCAGTTCGCGCAGCGCAAAGTTGCTTTCGAGGCTGGCGCGCGGGGAACCGATACCGATCGCTTTTTTCGACTGGCGCAGAATATCCGCCGCGCCCTGCATCGCCTGCTCGGCGTTAAGGGCGATCAGATCGTCGCCGCGGCGCTGAACCGGCTGACGCGGACGATCTTTCAGGTTCACGTAGCCATAGCCGAAACGACCGCGGTCGCAGAGGAAGTAGCGGTTTACGGTGCCGTTGTAGCGGTTTTCGATACGACGCAGTTCGCCGTAGCGTTCACCCGGGCTGATGTTACAGCCGATGGAACACTGCTGGCAGATGCTGGGCGCAAACTGCATGTCCCATTTACGGTTATAGCGCTCGGAGTGCGTCTTATCGGTGAATACGCCGGTTGGGCAGACCTCAACCAGGTTGCCGGAGAATTCGCTCTCCAGCACGCCGTCTTCCGGGCGGCCGAAGTAGACGTTGTCGTGCGCGCCGTAAACGCCCAGATCGGTGCCGTCAGCGTAGTCTTTGTAGTAGCGTACGCAGCGATAGCAGGCGATGCAGCGGTTCATTTCGTGCGAGATGAACGGCCCCAGATCCTGATTGCGGTGAGTGCGCTTGGTAAAGCGATAGCGACGGAAGCTATGACCGGTCATTACGGTCATATCCTGCAGGTGGCAGTTACCGCCCTCTTCGCAGACCGGACAGTCGTGCGGGTGGTTGGTCATCAGCCACTCAACCACGCTTTCGCGGAACTGCTTCGCTTCGCCGTCGTCAATGGAAATAAAAGTGCCATCCGATGCCGGTGTCATACAGGACATCACCAGGCGACCACGCGTGTCTTCCGCGTTTTGATATTGCTTCACCGCACACTGGCGGCAAGCGCCGACGCTGCCGAGCGCCGGATGCCAGCAAAAGTATGGAATATCAAGACCGAGAGAGAGACAAGCCTCTAGCAGGTTGTCCGCTCCGTTGACCTCGTATTCTTTGCCGTCTACATGAATCGTAGCCATTAGCATGCTTCCAAATTAAAAAAATCGTTACCACTTCCTCACCCGGCTGCCGCCTTGAAGCAGCTGAATGAGTCGGTGGGAATCACCAGCGCGTCTTAAGCAGGTTCGGCTGAATCCCGTTGATAGCATGGGTATTACTGAACTGCTGCTTAATGCCTGCTTCGAATTCGTCGCGGAAATATTTAATGGCGCTTTGCAGCGGTTCGACCGCGCCCGGCGCATGCGCACAGAAGGTTTTGCCCGGCCCAAGGAATCGACACAGTTGCTCAAGTGTCTCGATATCACCCGGCTGGCCTTCGCCGCGCTCCAGAGCGCGCAGAATTTTCACGCTCCACGGCAGACCATCGCGGCACGGCGTACACCAGCCGCAGGACTCACGGGCGAAGAACTCTTCGAGGTTGCGCACCAGCGATACCATATTGATCTCGTGGTCAACGGCCATCGCCAGCGACGTCCCCAGACGGCTGCCCGCCTTGCCAATACTTTCGAACTCCATCGGCAGGTCGAGATGCGCTTCGGTCAGGAAGTCGGTTCCCGCGCCGCCCGGCTGCCAGGCCTTGAACTTCAGGCCGTCGCGCATGCCGCCGGCATAATCTTCAAGGATTTCGCGCGCGGTGGTGCCAAACGGCAGCTCCCAGACGCCCGGATTTTTCACCCGGCCAGAGAAGCCCATCAGCTTGGTACCGGCATCTTTGCTGGTAGAAATGTTCTGATACCACTCAACGCCGTTGGCCAGAATCGCCGGGACGTTACACAGGGTCTCAACGTTGTTGACGCAGGTCGGCTTGCCCCAGACGCCGGAGCTCGCCGGGAACGGCGGCTTGGAGCGCGGGTTGGCGCGACGGCCTTCGAGGGAGTTAATCAGCGCGGTCTCTTCGCCGCAGATGTAGCGCCCTGCCCCGGTGTGCACGAACAGTTCGAAATCAAAGCCGGTGCCGAGAATGTTTTTGCCCAGCAGGCCGGCTTCGGTCGCTTCGGCAATGGCGCGACGTAAATGGACCGCCGCTTCAATATATTCGCCGCGCAGGAAGATGTAGCCGCGATACGCTTTCAGCGCAAACGCGGAGATCAGCATGCCTTCCACCAGCAGGTGCGGCAGCTGCTCCATCAGCAGGCGGTCTTTATAGGTGCCCGGCTCCATCTCATCAGCGTTACACAGCAGGTAACGGATGTTCATGGATTCGTCTTTCGGCATCAGGCTCCACTTCAGACCGGTGGAAAAGCCCGCGCCGCCGCGCCCTTTCAGGCCGGCGTCTTTCACCTGGTTGACGATCTCATCCGGCGCCAGGCCCAGCAGCGCTTTACGGGCGCCCTCGTAGCCGTTTTTGCTCTGATACTCATCCAGCCATACCGGCTGTTTGTCATCGCGCAGACGCCAGGTTAAAGGATGCGTTTCGGGAATGCGGATCACTGTCTTCATTTATACCGCTCCAACAGGTCAGGAATCGCCTCCGGCGTCAGATAACTATGAGTATCCTCATCAATCATCATCGTCGGTCCCTTGTCGCAGTTGCCCAGACAGCAGGTCGGCAGCAGAGTAAAGCGGCCATCAAAGGTGGTTTGACCCGGTTTGATGTCGAGCTTCTTCTCGATCGCCGACTGAATGCCCTGGAAGCCGGTAATATGGCAAACCACGCTGTCGCAATAGCGGATCACGTGGCGGCCAACCGGCTGGCGGAAGATCTGGCTATAGAAGGTGGCTACGCCTTCCACGTCGCTTGCCGGGATGCCCAGCACGTCGGCGATCGCATAGATCGCGCCATCCGGCACCCAGCCGCGCTGTTTCTGAACGATCTTCAGCGCTTCAATGGACGCCGCACGCGGGTCTTCGTAGTGGTGCTTCTCGTGCTCAATGGCCTCACGCTCTGCCGCACTCAGCTCAAAAGCCTCGGTTTGTGGTTGTTGATTCTCGTGCATAATTAGCGGTCCACGTCTGACATAACAAAATCGATACTACCCAGATATACGATCAGATCGGATACCAGGCTGCCGCGAATCGCCGCCGGGATCTGCTGCAGGTGCGCATAGCTCGGCGTACGGATACGGGTGCGATAGCTCATGGTGCTGCCATCGCTGGTCAGGTAGTAACTGTTAATACCCTTCGTCGCTTCAATCATCTGGAAGGATTCATTGGCCGGCATCACCGGGCCCCAGGAAACCTGCAGGAAGTGCGTGATCAGGGTTTCGATATGCTGCAGCGTGCGCTCTTTCGGCGGCGGCGTGGTCAGCGGGTGATCCGCCTTGAACGGCCCTTCCGGCATATTATCGAGACACTGCTGAAGAATGCGCAGGCTCTGGCGCAGCTCTTCGACTTTCAGCATTACGCGGGTGTAGCAGTCGGATACGCCGCCGCCAACCGGCACTTCGAAGTCAAAGTTTTCATAGCCAGAGTACGGACGCGCTTTACGCACGTCGAAGTCGATCCCGGTGGCGCGCAGGCCGGCGCCGGTGGTACCCCACGCCAGCGCTTCTTTGGCGTTATAGGCGGCAACGCCTTTCGAACGGCCTATCAGAATGGTGTTGCGCAGCGCGGCTTTCTCGTAAGAGTCCAGACGCTTAGGCATCCACTCGAGGAATTCGCGCAGCAGGCGATCCCAGCCGCGCGGCAGGTCGTGCGCTACGCCGCCGATGCGGAACCACGCCGGGTGCATACGGAAACCGGTGATGGCTTCGACCAGATCGTAGATTTTCTGTCGGTCGGTGAAAGCAAAGAATACCGGCGTCATGGCGCCGACGTCCTGAATAAAGGTGGAGATGTACAGCAGGTGGCTGTTGATACGGAACAGCTCGGAGAGCATCACGCGAATTACGTTGACGCGATCCGGCACGGTGATCCCCGCCAGCTTTTCGACCGCCAGCACGTACGGCATCTCATTGACGCAGCCGCCAAGATATTCAATACGGTCGGTGTAAGGAATATAGCTGTGCCACGACTGGCGCTCGCCCATCTTTTCCGCGCCGCGGTGGTGGTAGCCGATATCCGGTACGCAGTCGACGATCTCTTCGCCATCAAGCTGCAGAACGATACGGAAAGCGCCGTGGGCGGAGGGATGGTTCGGGCCGAGGTTAAGGAACATAAAGTCCTCATTTTCGGTCCCGCGCTTCATGCCCCACGCTTCCGGCTTGAAGGTTAGCGCCTCCATTTCCAGATCCTGCTTGGCTTTGGTCAGCTCAAACGGGTCGAATTCGGTGGCGCGCGCCGGGTAGTCTTTACGCAGCGGGTGGCCTTCCCAGGTCGGCGGCATCATGATGCGCGTCAGGTGCGGGTGGCCTTCAATATCAATGCCAAACATTTCCCACGTTTCGCGCTCATACCAGTTGGCATTCGGGAACAGTTTGGTGAATGTCGGCACGCGCAGATCGTTTTCAGACAATGCTACCTTGAGCATGATGTCGCGATTGCGTTCAATGGAAATCAGGTGATAGAAAACGGAAAAATCCGCGGCGGGTAGCCCGTCACGGTGGGTGCGCAGACGTTCGTCCATGCCGTGCAGGTCGAACAGCATCACGTAAGGTTTCGGTAATTTCTTCAGGAAATCACCCACCTCCAGCAGCTGTTCGCGCTTAACCCAAACTACCGGAACGCCGGTACGGGTTGGCTGAACGGTAAAGGCATCCGGGCCAAAGCGATTGCGCAGTTCGCCGATCACCGGGTCATCAAGGTGATCGCGGGTTTGCCAGGCTGGTGCGGCGTCATGCGCGTTTAAATCGGTCATATTGTTCACCATTGCAAAAGGTCCGTGGTGACTGCCGGGCGAGGCTTCGCGCTGTTGTAGATTGATTTGCGAAGTGTTGTGCCGCCGCCCGCAGGCGCAAATTAAATCTCGTCCGGAGTCCGCAGATTGGTCACTGCAATGCGTTCGCCGCGTTTACGCTCACGTTCCGACTGCATGTTGGCGCGATAAACGCCCTGATCGCCAACCACCCACGAGAGAGGACGGCGCTCTTTACCAATAGATTCCTGCAGCAGCATCAGCGCCTGCATATAAGCTTCCGGACGCGGCGGACAGCCCGGGATGTAAACATCAACCGGAATAAATTTATCTACGCCCTGCACGACAGAGTAAATATCGTACATACCGCCGGAGTTGGCACATGCTCCCATAGAAATAACCCATTTCGGCTCCAGCATCTGATCGTAAAGGCGCTGAATAACCGGGGCCATCTTGGTGAAGCAGGTGCCGGCGACCACCATCAGGTCAGCCTGACGAGGAGAGGCGCGCAGTACCTCGGCGCCAAAACGCGCAACGTCATGCACCGCAGTGAATGACGTCACCATTTCTACATAGCAGCATGACAGGCCGAAGTTGTAAGGCCAGATTGAGTTCTTGCGGCCCCAGTTCACCATGTCATGCAGCGCGTGTTCGAGTTTCCCCATATACACGCTTTTGTTAACTTCTTGCTCCAGGGGGTCAGTTACGATCTCCTGTTTTTGCAGGGGGTAACGGTCGTTCTCACCGTTGGGATCTATGCGGGTGAGCGTATAATCCATCTTATTGCCTCGCTTTTACTGCATATGACGGTTAGTGGGACTGTCTGTTTCTGAGTTAACCAGCGTGCGACGGGAACGCGCAGGCGTCCAGTCCAGTGCGCCAATACGGACGAGATAAACCAGACCAGCCAGTAGCACTAAAATGAAAATTGCGGCTTCCACAAAGCCGACCCAACCGCTTTCACGGATAGAGGTCGACCATGCGTAGAGATACAGGGCTTCCACGTCGAAGATAACGAAGAACATGGCAACCAGATAAAACTTCGCAGAAAGACGTAAGCGAGCCGAACCAACGGAGTCGATCCCCGATTCAAACGGCGTGTTTTTGCTACGCGCGCGCGCGCGACCGCCGAGGTACCAGCCCCCGACAAGCATCAGGCAGCACAGGCCGATGGCAATGATGAGAAATATAGCGAATGCCCAATGATGAGCGATGACTTCAGTGGATGTTGACATACGCATTGCTTAACCAAAAAAGTGTAGCGCTAAACCCTCTGCTCTTACTGGCAGATGAACGCCACAGCGTTTCACGGGGAGGAATAAAAAAAACAACCTTGCAAAAAAGCGTCCCTACTTATCGTAGAAGGCCATATGCGCTGGCTTTTTACCCCTTTCTTTAACCTTTTGTCAACTTCAACAAAAGTTTTAACAACATTAATTTACATTAGGTTTTTTTCATTAACATTAAATGCCCTTTTATGCGAAATAACCTTGCATACTAATTGGATTTAGTGTTGTTGAATCGTGTCCGTTTCCATTGTAAATCGTAATTACCCGCCTATTTTGACAGGATTTAGCCTCGATTCCTCCCCCTAAGGAGGGGTATTTTCTTGATCTGTGACACGCTTTTGTTAATTAAACCGAAAAAACAGCAACAAACCTGCCGGTTTTTTAACATTAGCATGAACTATTGAAAGTGCAGGGAAAAGTAGAGAAGCGTCTGTGGAAACGTCGCTAAGCAACTGATATAAATAACAATAAAACAACAATACATTAAAAATCGCTGGAAAATAAGAAAAAAAGAACCGCAAGGTCCAATTCCAACCTCAGCGGCTTCTTTTTACATTTACATTTTGTTACCAGCTTTTTGTGACCAATGTGGCTTTAATCCCTCTCACGAGAAGAGCTTATGCCCTCCCCCTTCTGGGGTAAAAAGGGGGCCCGATGAGGGGCTATAATCCTGGCTCAGCGACTGAAAAATGGCCTGCGCCAGCTCGCTTACGCTCTGCGGATCGCAGCTCAAAACGTAGCAAGTATCCGGTAATTCCGGCAGGCCGTCGCTCTTGCCAACCACCCGCAGTTCAGAACTCATCATCTCTACCGGCCGCGCCGTAACGCCAAGCCCGGCTTTCACCGCCGCTTTAACGCCCGCGAGCGAGGATGCCGAGTGAGCCAAATGCCACGGCGTCTGCGCGCTATTGAGCGCCGAAGTAATATCATCCTGCAAGGGTCCCGCCCCCTCAAGCAGGATCAGCGGCACCGACGACTCATGGGGCAGCACGTAGTCCGCCGCGCAGTACCACAGGGTTGGTGAAGTGCGCAGGGTCAGCGCTTCAACGCTGTCCGACTGATGGGTGGTTAATGCGAGATCTATTGTGCCGTTTGCCAGCCTTTCCAGCGCCTCGGCATGATGCAGAATCTTAATTTCCAGAGTCAGACTCGGGTAGAGGCTGCCGATCCGATTAAGCAAAAACGGCAAAATGGTATCCGCCGTTTCGTCGGTTGCGCCGATAGTCAGAGTACCCTGCAGGCTGCTAAACATTAACGACATGCAGGCTTCATCATTAAAGCGCAGAATTTTCCGCGCATAGCCGAGCAGACTGAATGCCCTGCTCAGTTAACAGCTTATTCCGCCCGTGGCGGGCAAAGAGCTCTTTTCCGACCAGCTGCTCCAGCCGCTGCATCTGTTGGCTCACCGCAGACTGGGTACGGCGTACCGCCGCAGCCGCGGCAGCAAAAGTACTCAGATCGGCGACGGCAACAAACGTTCTCAGCAGATCGAGGTCGAGATTTAGTATTGGGCGATTTGCATTTATCATGTTGCTTCACTCACAGGTAGCTATCGCTGACCTGCCTTATTGATGCTGTGCTCCAGGTTTCCGGCTATTCCTTGAGCCTTGTGTCATCCGCAGAAAGGAAATGGACGACAGCTGGAAGAACGTTATTGCATTTGAAAGTGCTCGTCCGCGTCAATTGCGCGGAACTTCTGAGTCATATTTTGTTCGTACGCCTACGCTTTTTCTAATTTACGGCGACCCGCTTTATGTGACCTGATTCAAAAAAGTCGCCAGTGGCGCAGCCCCTGCGCATCAATACGCAGCCAGCCGCTATCAGCGCTTGCCAAACGACAAAAAAAACCCTGCAATAACAATATATTAATAATAAAAACCTCATTACATAAGAGGTTTATTTGATATTAACAACGACATCCTAACCGAAAACAGACTTATTTATAAGGGCAAATCAGTATTATTAAAGATAATTTTAAATTTTTTTTCAGGACTTTAATTAAATTAACAAAACCAGGATTATTCATTGTTAAAAAATAAGAGTCATTAATCTCTTAGATGTTTTTATTAAGTATATTTAACATTACCGCTACAGTCTCCCCACTTTCAGTTAAAAGCATAGCGCTTTTTTGCGAGCAAAAAAGTATCAGCGCGGGGCCTGCCGACAGCCGCAAACCAGATAAACACTCATGATATGACGATAAAACCACAACATATGACTAATAAAGCATGACTTAAAGGCATATTCTATAAATACCAAAGCCAATCAACAGATAAATCGATTACCCTAAAAAAAGAGTATTAGCAAAATCTTCTCCTGTTAACCCTTCAAAACAGCGGGGATGAAGAGTACATTGTTCCGAGCTGACTTCCACGGCAGGGAGTGGCGATAACAGCTAAAAGGCAAAGATTCATGTCCCCTATCGAAAAATCCAGCAAGTTAGACAACGTCTGTTACGACATCCGCGGCCCGGTTCTGAAAGAAGCGAAGCGCCTTGAAGAAGAAGGCAACAAAGTCCTGAAGCTGAACATCGGCAACCCGGCACCGTTTGGCTTTGATGCCCCGGATGAAATCCTCGTTGACGTCATTCGTAATCTACCGACCGCGCAGGGATACTGTGACTCCAAAGGCCTCTACTCGGCGCGCAAGGCTATCATGCAACACTATCAGGCCCGCGGCATGCGCGACGTGACGGTTGAAGATATTTACATCGGCAACGGCGTATCGGAACTGATTGTCCAGGCCATGCAGGCGCTGCTGAACAGCGGCGACGAAATGCTGGTCCCGGCGCCGGATTATCCCCTGTGGACGGCGGCGGTATCGCTCTCCAGCGGTAAAGCAGTGCACTATCTCTGCGATGAGTCCGCTGACTGGTTCCCGGATCTCGACGATATTCGCGCCAAAATCACCCCGCGCACCCGCGGGATCGTGATTATCAACCCCAACAACCCAACCGGCGCGGTCTATTCAAAAGAGCTGCTGCTGGAGATCGTCGAAATTGCTCGTCAGCATAATCTGATCATCTTTGCTGATGAAATCTATGACAAGATCCTGTACGACGAAGCCCAGCACCATTCGATCGCCGCGCTGGCACCCGATCTGCTGACGATTACCTTTAACGGCCTGTCAAAAACCTACCGCGTCGCCGGCTTCCGCCAGGGCTGGATGGTGTTAAACGGACCGAAAAAGCACGCTAAGAGCTATATCGAAGGCCTGGAAATGCTGGCCTCTATGCGCCTGTGCGCCAACGTTCCGGCGCAGCATGCCATTCAGACCGCGCTTGGCGGCTATCAAAGCATCAGCGAGTTTATTGTTCCCGGCGGGCGCCTGTATGAGCAGCGAAACCGCGCCTGGGAGCTGATTAACGAGATCCCCGGCGTCTCCTGCATGAAGCCGAAAGGCGCGCTATATATGTTCCCGAAAATAGACGCTAAGCGTTTTAACATTCACGACGATCAGAAGATGGTTCTCGACTTCCTGCTGCAGGAGAAAGTGCTGCTGGTCCAGGGTACCGCCTTTAACTGGCCGTGGCCGGATCACGTGCGTATCGTCACCCTGCCGCGCGAAGACGATCTGGAAATGGCCATTTCGCGGTTTGGCCGCTTCCTCTCCGGCTATCACCAGCTCTGATAAGTCGCACCCGCCGCCGGTATTTGCATCCGGCGGCAATCCCTGCGCACAATGGAACCCGATGTCGTCACTGATTAAGGGTCCTTATGAGTCAGAGTCATTTCTTTGCCCACCTCTCCCGCCTGAAGCTGATTAACCGTTGGCCGCTAATGCGCAACGTGCGCACCGAAAACGTATCCGAGCATAGTCTGCAGGTCGCCATGGTCGCCCATGCGCTGGCGGCAATTAAGAATCGCAAGTTTGCGGGCAAGGTTAACGCCGAGCGGATCGCGCTGCTGGCGATGTATCATGATGCGTCGGAGGTATTAACCGGCGATCTGCCGACACCGGTAAAATATTTCAACTCGCAGATCGCCCAGGAGTATAAGGCCATCGAGAAAATCGCCCAGCAGAAGCTGATTGATATGGTTCCCGACGAGCTGCGCGATATTTTTGCGCCGCTGATTGATGAACACAGCTACAGCGAAGAAGAAAAATCAATCGTCAAGCAGGCCGATGCGCTCTGCGCCTATCTGAAATGCCTCGAGGAGCTGTCGGCCGGTAATAACGAATTTTTACTGGCCAAAGGCCGGCTTGAGAAAACGCTGGAATCCCGCCGCAGCGATGAAATGGACTATTTTATGCGGGTGTTTGTCCCAAGCTTTCATCTTTCGCTGGATGAAATCAGCCAGGATTCCCCGCTGTAAATCGACGCCAGCCCGGCCAACGGCCGGGCCATGGGCAACCGGGGCTCAGAACGGGAACAGAACCGGGATCAGCAGCACGCAAACCACCATCACCAGCACGGTAAAAGGCACGCCGATCTTCACAAAATCGCTGAACGAGTATTTACCGGGCCCCAGCACCAGGGTGTTAACCGGTGAAGATACCGGGGTCATAAACGCCGCCGAAGCCGCCATCGCCACCACCATAGCGAAGGGATAAGGCGACACGCCCATTGAGTTTGCCGCCGCTAGCGCAATCGGCGCCATCAGCACCGCCGTTGCGGTATTTGAAATAAACAGGCCAATGGCCGCGCACATCACAAACAGGCATCCCAGCATTAAATAGGGTCCTTTGCTGCCGGCAACGTCCATCAATCCCTGGACCACTAAATCTACGCCGCCGGTTTTCTGCAGCGCCAGCGCAAAAGGCATCATCCCGACGATCAGAATGATGCTCGGCCAGTGAATCGCTTTGTAAGCGCTCTCGGCGTTAATACAGCGAAACTTCCCCATCAAAAGGCAGGAGATAATGGCGGCGATGGGATTGGGAATTTCATCGGTGAGCATCAGAGCCACCATCAGCACCAGGCAGAAAATAGCGTGCGGCGCCTGGCTGTGGGCCGGTGACGCATCGTTCACCTCGATCGGCATATTTAACACGACAAAATCGCGCCCGCGCTTCGCCAGCAGGGCAATCTGCCGCCAGTTGCCGACCACCAGCATGATATCGCCCAGCTGTAGGGACTCATCGACCACCGCGCCATCGAGGGCTTTACCGTCCCGCTTAAGGCCGACGATATTGAGCCCAAAGCGGGTGCGGAAGCCGATTTCACGCACCGTTTTACCGATAAGCTCCGAGTCGGGGATCAGCGTCACCTCCGCCATGCCGACATCCAGCGCCTGGTCGGAGAAATACTCCCCGCGCAGCACCATCGGCTCAAGCATTTGCTCCCCGCAGAACTGGCGCAAATCAACGTCCGATGCCGACATGTCAATCAGCAGGACGTCGCGGGCGCGGAACTCGGATACCCCGTTAACGTTCACAATCACCCGCCGAAAACGGCGCCAGCGCTCGACGCCGATAACGTTAGCGCAGTAGCGCTCGCGTAGCTTAAGGTCGTCCAGCCGCTGGCCAATCATCGGCGAACCGGGGCGGATCGCCAGGCGACGCGCCCTGCCGGTTAAATGGTACTCTTTGATCAAGTCGCGAAAGGTGCTCTTCTTGCGCCCATCGCGCGCCAGCTCGCTCTCATCGCCTTTTAGCATAAAGCGCACCGCCAGCATGTAGAAAACGCCCAGCACTAAAACCACCAGGCCAATTGGCGTGACGCTAAAGAAGCTAAGGCCCTGAAGCCCTTCGCGTATCAGCTCGCTGTTGACCACCAGGTTGGGCGGGGTTGCCACCAGGGTCATCATCCCGCTGATCAGTCCGGCAAAGCTCAGCGGCATCATCAGGCGCGAGGGAGAGGTATTCATACGGGCAGAAACGCTCAGCACGACCGGGATAAAGATCGCCACCACCCCGGTGGAACTCATAAAGGCGCCCAGCCCGGCGACGGTTAGCATCAGGTAGATCAGCATTTTGGTTTCGCTGCTGCCTGCCACCTTCACCAGCCAGCTGCCGACTTTGCTTGCGACGCCGGTGCGCACGAGGCCGTCGCCGATGATAAACAGCGCGGCGATAAGAATAACGTTCGGATCGCTAAACCCGGAAAACGCTTCGCTGAGGGTCAGCGTATCGCTGAGGACGAAGGCCACGATCACCAGCAGCGCGATAGCATCCATGCGCACTTTCCCGGTGGCAAAAAGCACGACCGCAACGGCAAGAAGAGACAACACCCAAATCAGTTCACCGCTCACAACTTATCCTTGTCCGAAGATGGAGTCGAAATTGTGGCACAAAAAAGCCCCGACAGCGCGGGGCTAAATCATGAGATTATGCTTTAAGCGTGACGCTAACGTTGCCGTCTGGCTGCCGGACAATCATCAGCTCTTCGAGGCTGGTCAGCACAAAGTCTGCTTCATCGAGACGCGGCGCGTCGGCGGGTATGTTAACGGCAATCGTACGGCATCCGGCGCTTAGCCCGGACAGCAATCCCGCCGGCGCGTCTTCCACCACCACGCAATCCTGCGGCGCCAGCCCCAGCAGTTCCGCTCCGAGCAGGTAGGCATCCGGCGCCGGTTTGCCGTGCTTAACCCGCTCCGCCGTAACGAAAATTTTAGCATCGGGCAGCCCCGCAGCGCGATGGCGGGCGTGAGCAACGGGCTGCGATCCCGACGTGACGATGGCCCACGGGATCCCGGCTTCATCGAGCGTGGCCAGCAGCGCAACCGCCCCCGGCAGCGCCGTGATACCGTCGGTATCCGTTGCTTCCACCGTTTCCAGGTAAGTGAACTCCGCCTGGATCGCCTCTTCGCTGCGTCCGGGTAAAAAATGGCGTAACGAGGTTATCGCCTGCTTGCCGTGGATAAAGTTCAGCACTTCATCATGCGCGATGCCGAAACGCTCCGCCCACGTGCACCAGGAGCGTTCCACCACCGGCAAGGAATCAACTAACGTCCCGTCAAGATCGAACAGGAAACCTTTACACTGCACGGACACCTCCATCAGGCGTTGATAATTTGATTAATTTCGTTGCTGCTCAAATGGTACTGGCGCGGGCATGAGTGCCAGGCGGCCAGCATACGCTGATATTTTTCCCACATCGGCGTCTGCGAATTGAAGCCGTGGGTGCCGGCGTCAAAGTGGCTGTAGCGCCCCTCGACGTTGACGATAAAGCGCACGTAGCCGAGGAAGCGCGCTTCGGTGGCCACGTCGAACCCCAGGAAGGTCACCCGACGCTCGTCGATTTCGCTGCCGTCCTTGAGGTTAGTCCAGGAGACGTGCATCGCATGATACATTTCCATGACATCGATAACGGTACGGCAGGTTTCTTCGGTCAGCTCACCAAACTCGCGGTCCAGTTCGCGCATCTGCAGCCCGTATCCACGCTCGATGATGGTCTGCAGACGGCGATAGCGCTCAGCGTTGTCCGGGTCGAGCATCGTCATCATCTTGTACTGATTTGATAAAATCAGGCGCTGCGCATTGGTCATTTCCATTTTTTGACTCCTGTGGCACTTTACGGCGTGAAAAAAGAAGGCGCATTAATTATGCGCCTTCTTTTATATGCGTTTTCCTTAGGGAATTACAAATCATCCAGGAAAGTTTTATCCAGTTGTTTGAAGGCGCGCTTAAGCGTGTCAGCTAAAGCCTGATAATCCGGCTTACCGTCAACCGGCGCCAGCGCCTGTCCCGCCTCCTGCAGCTTGCCGCGCACTTCATAAAACCAGCTCAAAACCGACGGCGGCAGCGGCGTTACCGAACGTTTCCCCAACCACCACAAACCCTGCATTGGCAGACTCAGAGCAAACAGCGCCGTGGCGACCGCCGGACCCAGCTGGCCGCCGAGGGCAATTTGCCAGCACAGGGTAAAGACCGCGACCGGCGGCATGATACGAATCGCGTAGCGGGTGGCGCGAATAATGCGGTTTTCAACAAAAACCGGGGCGAGGCGTTTATCTAAAGGCCAGGTCTTTGTGTAGTGCTGCCCGCGGCGAAACAAGCTGAAAAAGCTAACGGGGCTATTCTCGGGTGTCGACATGGCTTTACCTCAACTTTACATATAAATCTTAAAAAATTCGTGCAAAACACCAACTGTGCATGACAACGTTCAAAACATTTTGGCAATGGGTGCGGCAATCAGGTATCCTGTGCCCACCTGAAAGGGCGATAGACCCTTTTACCAGGTTAGTCAAATTATCGCATATTCTGCCATTGTCTGAAAATTATCCAAAATGGCATAAAATCAAATGTACTTATCTCATCGTGCCCGGAAACAGAACAAGGCATGATGTTAATCATAAATGTCGATGTCATCCTGCGCTACGCTTTGTGACTCTATGACGTTTTTTTAGCCACGTATCATAAAAGGTACTTCCATGTCGAGTAAGCTAGTACTGGTTCTGAACTGCGGTAGTTCCTCACTGAAATTTGCAATCCTTGATGCTCTCAACGGTGACGAATATCTGTCCGGTTTAGCCGAATGTTTCCACCTTCCTGAAGCGCGTATCAAATGGAAAATGGATGGCAGCAAACAAGAAGCAGATTTAGGCGCCGGCGCCGCTCACAGTGAAGCGCTTAACTTTATCGTTAACACTATTCTGGCACAAAAACCAGAACTGTCTGCTCAGCTGACCGCAATTGGCCATCGTATCGTTCACGGTGGTGAAAAATACACCAGCTCCGTGGTGATTGACGACTCCGTCATTCAGGGCATCAAAGATTCCGCCTCTTTCGCTCCGCTGCACAACCCGGCGCATCTGATCGGTATTGCCGAAGCGCTGAAATCCTTCCCGCACCTGAAAGAGAAGAACGTTGCCGTGTTCGACACCGCGTTCCATCAGACCATGCCGGAAGAGTCTTACCTCTACGCCCTGCCGTACAGCCTGTATAAAGAGCATGGCGTCCGTCGCTACGGCGCCCACGGCACCAGCCACTTCTACGTAACTCAGAAAGCGGCAAAAGTTCTGAACAAACCGGTTGAAGAGCTGAACATCATCACCTGCCACCTGGGCAACGGTGGTTCCGTTTCCGCTATCCGTAACGGCCAGTGCGTTGACACCTCCATGGGTCTGACCCCGCTGGAAGGCCTGGTCATGGGCACCCGCTCCGGCGATATCGACCCGGCAATCATCTTCCATCTGCACGACTCCCTGGGCATGAGCGTTGATGCGATCAACAAAATGCTGACCAAAGAGTCCGGCCTGCTCGGTCTGACCGAAGTCACCAGCGACTGCCGCTATGTTGAAGACAACTACGCGGATAAAGCGGACGCTAAGCGCGCGATGGACGTTTACTGCCACCGCCTGGCGAAGTACATCGGTTCCTACACCGCGCTGATGGACGGTCGTCTGGACGCGGTTATCTTCACCGGCGGTATCGGTGAAAACGCGGCGATGGTTCGTGAGCTGTCTCTGGGCAAACTGGGCGTACTGGGCTTCGATGTTGATCATGAACGTAACCTGGCGGCCCGTTTCGGCAAGTCCGGCTTCATCAACAAAGAAGGCACCCGCCCGGCTCTGGTCATCCCGACCAACGAAGAGTCTGGTTATCGCGCAGGACGCCAACCGTCTGACCGCCTGATTTCACATCGCCAGCGATAAGCCTGAATCATTCAAGTTGCAGGAAGGCGGCGACGCGGCGAATCCCCGGGAGCGGCAAAGAGTACGTGACCGGGGTAAGCGGCAAATCCATCGTCGCGGCGGCCCCTAAGGGCGAGGCTCATGGATGAGCCAAGCAGCAAAGCCAACGCACGTGCAGCTTGAAGTATGAGGGGAAGCTGGGGGTGCAGTTTTGTATCCCGCCTGATACCGGCGGTAACGAAAGAGGATATATCGTGTCCCGTATAATCATGCTAATCCCTACCGGAACCAGCGTAGGCCTGACCAGCGTCAGCCTCGGTGTTATCCGTGCTATGGAACGTAAAGGCGTTCGCCTGAGCGTCTTTAAACCTATCGCGCAGCCGCGCGCTGGCGGCGATGCGCCTGACCAGACCACCACTATCGTTCGCGCTAATTCCAACCTTCCGGCCGCAGAGCCGCTGAAGATGAGCCACGTTGAGTCGCTGCTGTCCAGCAACCAGAAAGACGTGCTGATGGAAGAGATCATCGCTAACTACCACGCCGCGACTCAGGATGCCGAGGTCGTGCTGGTAGAAGGCCTGGTTCCGACGCGTAAACATCAGTTTGCCCAGTCGCTGAACTTCGAAATCGCCAAAACGCTGAACGCTGAAATCGTCTTCGTGATGTCTCAGGGTACCGACACCCAGGAGCAGCTGAACGAGCGTATCGAACTGACCCGCAACAGCTTCGGCGGCGCGAAGAACACCAACATTACCGGTGTTATCGTCAACAAGCTGAACGCGCCGGTTGACGAGCAGGGACGTACTCGTCCCGACCTGTCTGAAATTTTCGATGACTCTTCCAAAGCGAAAGTAGTCAAAATCGACCCGGCTCAGCTGGTGACCGGCAGCGCACTGCCGATTCTCGGCGCGGTGCCGTGGAGCTTCGATCTGATTGCCACCCGCGCAATCGACATGGCGCACCACCTGAATGCCACCATCGTCAACGAAGGTGACATCAACACCCGTCGCGTGAAATCGGTGACCTTCTGCGCGCGCAGCATTCCGCACATGCTGGAACACTTCCGCGCGGGTTCCCTGCTGGTGACCTCCGCCGACCGTCCTGACGTGCTGGTTGCCGCCTGCCTGGCGGCGATGAACGGCGTAGAAATCGGCGCCCTGCTGCTGACCGGCGCCTACGAAATGGACGCCCGTGTGAGCAAGCTGTGCGAACGCGCGTTCGCCACCGGCCTGCCGGTATTCATGGTCAACACCAACACCTGGCAGACCTCTCTGAGCCTGCAGAGCTTCAACCTGGAAGTGCCGGTTGACGATCACGAGCGTATCGAGAAGGTTCAGGAGTACGTGGCAAGCTACATCAATGCCGACTGGATCGAGTCCCTGACCGCGACCTCCGAACGCAGCCGTCGTCTCTCTCCGCCGGCCTTCCGTTACCAGCTCACCGAGCTGGCGCGCAAAGCGGGCAAACGCGTCGTTCTGCCGGAAGGCGACGAGCCGCGTACCGTTAAAGCCGCGGCAATCTGCGCAGAACGCGGTATCGCGACCTGCGTGCTGCTGGGTAACCCGGATGAGATCAACCGCGTTGCCGCCGCTCAGGGCGTAGAGCTGGGTTCTGGTATCGAAATCGTCGATCCGGAAGTGGTGCGCGAAAGCTACGTGGCTCGCCTGGTCGAACTGCGTAAGAGCAAGGGGATGACCGAAGCGGTTGCCCGCGAGCAGCTGGAAGATAACGTGGTTCTCGGCACCCTGATGCTGGAACAGGACGAAGTCGACGGCCTGGTGTCCGGCGCGGTACACACCACCGCCAACACCATCCGTCCGCCGCTGCAGCTGATCAAAACCGCTCCGGGCAGCTCGCTGGTCTCTTCCGTGTTCTTCATGCTGCTGCCTGAACAGGTTTACGTGTACGGCGACTGCGCGATCAACCCGGATCCGACCGCAGAACAGCTGGCAGAGATCGCTATCCAGTCCGCAGATTCCGCGATTGCCTTTGGCATTGAACCGCGCGTGGCGATGCTCTCCTACTCCACCGGCACCTCCGGCGCCGGTAGCGACGTCGAAAAAGTGCGTGAAGCAACCCGTCTGGCTCAGGAAAAACGTCCTGACCTGATGATCGACGGCCCGCTGCAGTACGACGCCGCCGTGATGGCTGACGTGGCAAAATCCAAGGCGCCGAACTCTCCGGTTGCCGGCCGCGCGACCGTGTTCATCTTCCCGGATCTGAACACCGGTAACACCACTTACAAAGCCGTACAGCGTTCTGCCGACCTGATCTCCATCGGGCCGATGCTGCAGGGTATGCGTAAGCCGGTGAACGACCTGTCCCGCGGCGCGCTGGTTGACGATATCGTCTACACCATCGCGCTGACCGCGATTCAGTCGTCTCAGCAACAGCAGTAATTGCCGCCAGCCAACCCCCCTCGATACGAGGGGGTTTGCATATAAATTCCTCTCTCTTCGTAAGCAACTTAGCGCCAAATACAGGTTCTGTATCTTTTGTTGCTGGCTCACAGTAATAACCGCCAGACTTTATATAATTACCCTACCCTGTAAATTATAATCAAAAGACAAAATGACCCGTAAAAAAAGAATTCTTACTTATCTGACTGATTTATGTAAAAAAACACCGGGCGGCGCAACGACTCAACAAATATCCAACACGCTGAAAATTTCACGCCCTAACGTCAGTAGTGATTTAAACCTGCTGGTTAAAGAGGGAATTATCGCTAAAAGTAACGCGCGTCCGGTTTATTATTTTGTCAACAACGGAATAACCAGCCAAAAAGTAAGTTCTCCGGACATCGACGATCCTTTCACTTATCTGATTGGCTATCATGACAGTTTGCAAAAACAAATTAGTCAGGCGAAGGCTGCCATTATTTACCCGCCGCGTGGCCTACATACGTTGTTAACCGGTGAGACCGGTACTGGTAAAAGTTTGTTTGCCCGGCTGATGTATAATTACGCTATCGCCCGACAGCTTCTGAAAGAACATGCACCTTTTATTGTGTTTAACTGTGCCGATTACGCCAGTAATCCACAGCTGCTGGTTTCTCATATTTTTGGTCATTCCAAAGGAACATTCACCGGCGCCGATAAAGACAAGCCCGGTCTGTTAAGTGAAGCCGACGGCGGTATGCTTTTCCTCGACGAAGTACACCGTCTGCCGCCGGAAGGTCAAGAGATGATCTTCTACTTTATCGATACCGGAACATGGGGCCAGCTGGGTGAAACAAAGCGCGATCACCGCGCCGAGATCCTGCTCATCTGCGCCACGACCGAAGATCCCAGCTCCTCACTGCTCTCCACCTTCCTGCGAAGAATCCCCATCACTATCAATTTGCCCGGGCTCGCCAGCCGGCTTCCCGAGGAGCAGATTGAGCTACTTAAATTTTTACTTAAAATCGAGGCGGCGCGCATTGGCTGCACGATTACCATTGATGCTGACAGCGCCAAATCGATACTTGGCAGCTCCTTTTCTGGCAATGTGGGTAAACTTAAGTCGACGATTCAGTCGGTCTGCGCCCATTTTTTTATGGAAAAAAATCAGCAGCAACAGAGGCTGGATATCCGCTTTGAGCAGCTTGCGCTGGATATTAAAACGGGGATCTTCAATCTTAAGCGTAATAATGATTATCTGGCCCGCCTACAATATAGTCTGGGCGATATTATGACTATTTTACCTGACGCCATTCCCGCGCATCCGGCACTCAGCATCAACAAAAACGACAGCCCGCTGAGAATGTATGATTTTATTGATAATAAAATTAATTTTATGCTCGAGCAGAACTTTACCGATAGCGACATCAACCGCTTTATCACTTTGGAAATTAATAACTACATTGACGTTAAGCTTCCCCGCACGCGCCAGTGGTTCGATCACGGGTTAGATAAGAAAACGCTACTTTTTTGTCAGTCTCTTAAAACAGAAATTGAGCTACAGATGGGAAAAGAGTTCGGCGATAATTTTCTGTTCTCACTGGGGTATCATCTGGCGAATCTCACCCGGAACCACACTCATTCCCCCGGAAATAGCTGGACACGCCGCTACCGGGTTAACAAACTCCCGGAATATGATTCCGCCTTAACCATTAAAAAGCGGCTGCAAGACGAATTCGGTATCGACATTAATGAAGACGAAGTAGCCTATCTGACCATTTTACTCAGCTCGCTGGTAATCCGTGAAAAAGAGAAATTGATTCACGTGATTGTCGCCACTCATGGGGATCTCATTGCCAGTAATATGGTAGACATTGCCCGTACGCTGATCGCCGAAGAGAACATTTCGGCGGTTAATATGCCTCTGGATATTCGTCCCAATCAGGCCATCGCGCAGATAAAAGAGACGATTCTGGCAACGCCTAACGCCCGGGGATTTTTACTGCTGGTCGATATGGGATCGCTGCTGCATGCCGGGGATATTATCGCCCAGGAGTGCCGGATCGCGATGCGTACCCTGGATATGGTTTCCACCCCGCTGGTGATCGAGGCGCTGCGCCGCACGTCCATTCTCAATGCCGAACTGGACGATATCTATTTCAGTCTGCTCCATTTCAAAGGCTACGGTGCGAATCAGCATCGGGAACAGCCGGTGCCTGATAAGCCACTGGCGGTTCTGGCCATCTGCTCTTCCGGCGAGGGGATAGCTAAAAAACTGCAGTCGCTGTTGCGTTCAGTACTGGATGAAATCAACCGCAGCGATATTCACATTATTAATCTTTCCGCCGACGAAATGTTCAGCCGACGGCAGAGTTTGTTGAGCGAGTACCGGGTACTGCTCTCGGTTGGGATAGTCGATCCAGAGTTTAATCTGCCACATATTCCGCTGGCGGAGTTTTTCTCCCGCCAGGGAGAGCTTAAGTTTCAGACGGCGATCGGCGGCAGCTACGTTAGCCAAAACAGGGCCGACAATCCCGTCACCCTAACCAAATTGAGCGAACAGTACCTGCAGGATTTCCTGGTGTTTCTCAACCCCAAAAAGGCGGTGCCCATTGTAATGTCATTTATTCAGATGATTAAGGAGCATCGGCGGCTGGAGGACCAGGGCAGCGGACTACTTAACATCTGCGTACATATTTGCCTGGCCCTCGAACGTTCAGTACGTAACGAAACCATTACCTACAACAAACAGAACCGGGAGGAGTATCTTTCCAGCCCGGTGATGACGATTTATCAGACGGCGAACGATACGCTGGAAAATAAAACAGGGGTAAAACTAAGCGACGACGAACTGCTCTACATTATGGATATGCTGGAGGAGAAATAGAGAAAGCGGCGCGATGTCAGCATCGCGCCCATCCCTTTAAACAGGAGCTAAAGCTTCCTGCAGCTCGGATTGCATCATTTGCCACGCCGCCGCAATTTCCGGCGCATGGTTAAATAGCCCGCTTGAACCCACGATCAGAATATCGGCCCCTGCGGCCATCAGGCTGGCGTAGGTATTCTTGTTACAGGAGCCGTCAACCTCAATCAGGTAGTTCAGACCATGTTGTTCACGCCAGGCGGCAAAGGCTCTGATTTTTCCCAGCATTTCGGGAATAAACGCCTGGCCGGCGAATCCAGGATCGACGGTCATAATGGTAACCTTATCAATACGAGCCAGGTAAAGCGTCACATCCTCCAGCTGAGTTTCCGGGTTGAGCACCAGCCCGCACTGCATTCCCGTATGACGAATAGCATCAATCAAACGGAAGGCTTTGCCATTCACCGCCTCTGCGTGAAAGCTGACCATTGTCGCCCCGGCTTTCGCGAGGGCCTCAACATAGTTTTCCGGGTCGGTCACCATCAGATGACAGTCGATCGGCGCTTTAGCCAGCGGACTCAGGTTTGACACAAACCAAGGAGAAAGCGTTAAATTCGGAACAAAGTGCCCATCCATAATGTCCACGTGAAACCAGGCAATCTTGTCGTTGAGAAACAGAATCTGATTGCGAAAATCAAGCAGATCCATGCACATAAGTGAAGGTGCAATAGCCGGTAATTTCATAACTTACTCCTCTGCCGTCACCATGCATTTGCAGGTAAATTGCTGACGCTGATGAATGGCGTTTAAGAGATCGATTGCCTGTCCGATACCGACCTGATGGGAAATCAGATCGCTAACCAATAGAGCGCCGGAGCTGATAGCCCGCGCCGCATCCGCCCATTCATCGTGGGGATATCCCTTGTAGACTGAGTTGTACACGCCGGCCAGCGTTAGCTCCTTACGCATCGCCAGGTCATAGGCAAGGCGTGGAATAACCATTTCCTCATGGCAATTGCCCAGTAGCATCACGCTGCCAAAGGTACGGCAGGCATCCAGCGCGAAGCAAAGCCCAGGAGCGCTACCGCTGCCTTCAATGACGACGTGGGCACCTCCGTCGGTTAGCTGCCGAAGACTATCCAGCGCGCCCGCCTCATCGCAACGCAGCGCATACTCAAAGCCGAGCTGCTTGCAGAAGGCGATTTTGTCGGGATCGATATCCAGCAGCACAATTTTTCCGGCTCCGTGGAGCTGCGCCCAGCGGGCGGTTAGCAGCCCGATCGGCCCCGCGCCAATAATGGCCACCGTGTCGTTGAGGTCGAGCGCCGCCCGGCGCACCACGTGTAGCGCGATGGTGGCGGGCTCCAGCATCGCCGCCTGCGGATAGCTAACATCGTCAGCAAAAAATACCAGGTTAAATAGCGGCACCGTAAGATATTCGCTAAAACCGCCATCGCAGCGGGAGCCGTACGAGCTGTAGTTCAGACATCGGGCGTAGTAATGATGCCGGCAGAACACGCAGTCGTGACAGGGTTTGATGGGAAACACCGCCACCCGTCGCCCGATGAGCGCTTCATCTCCCCCGCTCCCTACGGCGTCAATCCGTCCGGAAAATTCGTGGCCGATCACCCGAGGAAATGACGGCGTTCCCGTGCGCCATATTCTGGGAATATCCGATCCACAGACCCCGGAGGCCATCACTTTGACCCTGACCTCTCCGCTTTTCGGTACCGGTAATTCTCGCTCCTCCAGCGCCAGATCGCCCACAGCGCGTAGTGCAACAACTTTCATGTCATCCTCCTGCGGGACATGGCGGTTGCCCGCATTAGCAAATCATTCCAGGTTCGCATGGTTCAGGCGGACCTGTTCAAAGGTCATACCCTGCATATCCATAATGCGCAGACAGATAAGATCGCCAAAAATCATCAGCGATTGTTCAAACAAGGTAGTCATCGGTTGAATAGACATTTGCGTGCCGCTGCCGGACTTAGAACCGCAGTGGAAATCCACCACCACGTCTGACATACGGGCAATGGTGCTTGCCGGGCTGGAAGTCAGGTGTACCACCGTCGCGCCATAGCGTTTCGCACATTGGGCAATATGTTTCGGAAAGATAGACTCGCCCGATCCGGAGCCCACAACCAGCACATCGCCAGGAGCAATAGGCGGTTCATTAATAGCGCCGACCTCACAGGCGGTAATGCCGATATGGTTCAGGCGTTTGACCGTGGTTTCCAGCGCCAGCGCAACACGACCAACCCCAACGAAAAAGACCTTATTGGCCTGGCGTAGTGCCGCAATATAGTCGGCAATCTGCGCCTCATCGATGCTCTTTAATACCGATGCAATTTCACTGGTAACCGCCTGCGCCGCTGCTGAATAACTTGCATTCGTCATTTAAATCACCATCATTGCTTTACAGAATAAGGTGTCATTCGCATGAACCAGGTCGAAGAGATCGGCGAGTCCATCAATACCCACTTCATGGGTGATTAAATCGCTAACTTTGAGTTTTCCGCTGCCGATGGCCGCTGCAGCATCCTGCCATTCGTCATGTGGCTGCTGCTTATAAACGGAGTTAAAGACCCCAAGAAGGGCGGCTTCTTTACGCATAAATTTGTCGTAGACGCCGCGGGGAATATGCATATCCCCATGAGGGTTCCCGAGCATCAGTACCTTGCCAAACACGCGGCAGGAAAGAAGAGAGTTGGAGAGTCCGCCGGAGGAACCGCTGCCTTCAATACAGACATCTGCACCGTTGCCCTCGGTCTGATGCATGACCCAGTCAACCGGATCGTCCTGACTGGCGTCGCACAGTAGTTCAAAGCCCAGAGAACGACAGAAATCGATTTTCTTACTGTCAACATCGACCAGCATGACTTTACGCGCGCCATAAATCGCCGCCCAGCGAGCGATCATGATACCAATCGGCCCGGCACCATAAATCACTACGTTATCGTTCATATCCAGGCGAGCGCGACGCATCACGTGCAGTCCAACAACGGCAGGTTCCAGCATCGCCGCTTCACGTAAATCCGCATCGTCATTCAGGAACACAAGGTTAAATAATGGGACGGTCAGATATTCACTAAATCCACCATCCTGTCGAGAACCGAAGTAGCTGTACTGAATGCATTTCGCAAAGTGACGCTCCTGGCAAAAGGCACATTTGTTACAGGGAATCAGCGGGAATATTGCCACTTTGCGACCAATTAGCCCCGAATCCACGTCCTCCGCAACTTTTTCAATCTGGCCGGAAAATTCGTGGCCAAGCACAATGGGATAATGATACGGGCCATTAACAAACGCGCGCGGAATATCGGAACCACAAATACCTGCGGCGCGAACTTTTACTAACACCTCTCCGGCAGCAGGTACAGGAATGGGTCTTTCCTCAAGTGAAAACTTACCTAATTCCGTCAATGATAATACTTTCATTTAATTATCCTCTGTAATTCAGGCGTGCATCCAGATTACAGGCCAAAGACCTGTAATCTGAGCCAAGCCGGATGTAATTTAAGTTATTGTGCAGGAACCGCCAGAATACCAAGCCAGGAGGTAATAATGCCGACGATAAATATAACCGCAATAACCGTATTGGGTTTCATTTTTCGGCGAATCATTTTTAGTATGCCGAGTGTAATTATCAGCGGAATTAACGATGGCAATAATGTATTTAAAATATCCTGAATGCCAATATTAGCGCCTTTAATATGTATCACTAATGGGGTCACAATATCAACGCGCGAAGCCGCCATGCCTCCGACCACCATTAGCCCAATAAGCCCAAAAGCATCTGTCAGTTTATCCATCAGGCCTTTTTTCAAAATATCCAGGATCACCGTGCGACCTCTGCGGTAGCCCAAAAAGAACATATTCAGACTGCAGAAGATCATGATGAACTTATACCCCAGTTCAAAGAGTATGGGGCCGGCAAAATTTCCCTGAATCGCCAGATTACAGGCGATAGCTGCAAGAATAGAGTAAACAATGGCCTGGAGAGTGTCGCCGATCCCGGCTACCGGCCCCATCAATCCGGAACGTAGCGAGGTTATCGCTTCCGGCGGTAGATCCATACCTTTTGCTCTCTGTTCTTCCATCGCCACCGATACGCCAGTAATCACATGGCCACAGAATGACGGTTCAGTATTAAAGAAGTTAAAATACTTCTTCAGTTCTTTCACCTGACGGGCTTTATCTCCCGGATAGAGTTTGCGTACTACCGGAACCATCGCACTGGCCTGTCCTAAAGCCTGTAAACGTTCGTAGTTATAACAGGTTTCTGACGAGTAATTTAACGCCCAGGTTTTTAACAGTTCGGTACGGGTCAGCGTTTCACCCATAACAGTTTTTTCGGTTTCATTATTTATGGTCATGATTATTATTTCCCGTTATTTCTCGACGGAGAATTTCGTATTAACGTTCAGAATAACGGCGGCGATAATAGCAAACACCGCAATCGCCATAATTCCGAGCTTAAGAAATGCGACAAGGAAAAAACCGAGGAAGAAAAACGGCATCAGATGTTTTTTCCCCAGGAACGAAACCAGCATGGCAATACCCAACGCTGGCATAATACCGCCAATTACCTGGAACGCGCTAACCAGTTCCTGCGGAATTTTTGCCAGCATTGCACGCATAAAATCGGCGCCGAAATAGACCATCGCAAATGCCGGCAATCCCACAAGAATAAAGATAACGAAGAATGAAGGCACATAGTTCATCAGACGCATGCCGGTAATATTGCCACGCTCCAGCATCGCCTCAGCTTTATGCACCCACAGCGCGTTAATACTCATCGATGCCTGGAAAGTCAAAATACCCAGCAACGAGAACGGCACCGCGAATACTACCGCTGTCGACGGTTCCGCACCGCTGAGGATGGTCATCGCCGTACCGAATACCGAAGCCACCGGTAAATTCCCGGGCATCGTGCCGCCTACCGTCATCCAGCCAAGATAAGCAAGATTGATATAAGCGGCAGCTTTCATCCCTTCTACCGGTTCACCGAGAGCTAACGCCACCAGAAAACCGGAAATAATCGGGTAGAGCCAGGTTCGAGTAATAAGGTGGCTAACCCACCAGTTACTCATTGTAGCGATCAGGGCAACAAGAATAGCTGAAAGTAACATAGTACTTTGTCCTCTTATTATATTTTGCCGGGTTTAACACCAGTATATAGTTTGCAGGAATAACGCTATCTGTCTGCATACTGCAATGCTTAGGGTAATAATCCCCCTGCCACATAACGCGACATAACACACTATCAGTCGTCTTCTTCATGGTTATGTAACGGTACGCCAGAATGAACGGTGCACCGCTGTCAACTTTTCATAAATAGGTCATCAAATTTGCCGGCGTATCTCCAGGAAGCACCTGAATTTGGACCGGAATACCCATTTGGTCTATTTCTTTGAAGGCCCGGCGTTCAGCATCGGACGCGGCAAGATTACGATAGAGGCGGGAACGGTTTTCATTTACCCCCATACCGCCCACCGTCAAATTCTGAAATTTAGCCCCAACATTAAGCATCTTCAGCACCGTCAGTGGGCTTTTCACCAGGATAATAATATTGTCGCTGTTGTTATCGGCACTTACTTCGCCAAGCTTCGCAGCAGCGGTTTCAGCGTCATAAATATTGAGCGTCATGTTATTAGGAACCGCCATTTCCAGTACCGAAATCATAAACTCATCATTGACCAGTTCATCATCAACAATAATGATCTTCGTGGCATTAAGATGTTTAACCCATCCTGTCATTACCTGGCCGTGGATCAATCGGTCATCAATTCGTAAAAGCGATATCATAGACATTGTGATTTCCTTTTTTACAGGGGCTTTATCGCACTTTTGCCAACGTTTACCGATAATGTCACCAGTTCCTCTAGCGAAGAGACATCCTGACGCTCCAGTAAAATATTAACCAACATCGGGATATTGACTCCAGCGATTAGCCGGGTATCCGGTCGGTGTTTAACAAAATAGCTTGAAGCATTAAAAGGCGTTCCGGAATAGATATCCACCAGGAGCAGCAGCGGAATATCCGATGAAATATCAGAAATAATTACTGCAAGCTTTTTTATTAAACTTTCAAGATTTTCTCCAGGCATAAAATCAACGGTCAAAACATGTTTCTGGCTACCAATAAGCATATTGGTAGTATTAATCAGTTCACACGCCAGGTTGCCATGCGTCACAACAATAACGGAACATTCCATGGCTAACGATTCCTCTTGATCGATGGGCGAATTATGTTAGTTCCTCCTTTCCCACTTTTACATCATGAGAAAGCCTTCCTCCAGGATAAAGCAGTTATCGTGCCAAACTTTAAATATATATAGTTATCAATACATTAAAAAATGGTTTAATACTGTGTATGGCAACAGAAGTGAGTGTATCGGTTTAACAGGCTGAGTGTATCGGCCCAGAGGTTCAAGAGTTGCGGAAGGTCTTGTTGGCGGCAGGGTAGTGGCAAAAACAGTAGAAAAAGCTCCCACAGTTTGACTGTGGGAGCCTGCGCTTAAAGTAATTCTCGCGCGCTGGAAACAATATCATGCGCCGTCAGGCCATACTCCTTCTGCAGGAAATCCTGGGTTCCGACCTGACCGTAGCGCTCCTTCACCCCCACGCGACGCATCGGCACCGGGCAGGTTTCTACCAGCACCTCGGCCACGGCCGATCCCAGGCCGTTGTGAATGCTGTGGTTTTCGCAGGTCACGATGCGCCCGGTTTTCTCGGCATAATTTTTCACCAGCATGCGGTCGATAGGCTTGAGGGTAAACATATCAATTACCGCCGCGCTGACGCCTTCCTGCTCGAGCCTGTCGCGCCGCCTCCAGCGCCTCCGCCACCATGATACCGTTGGCAATCAGGGTGATATCTTCGCCTTCGCGCAGCACGTTGCCCTTGCCGATGGTAAACGTCGAGCCCGGCGCGTAGACGCTCGGCGCCTGCTTGCGGATGGTGCGCACCCAGTAGAAACCGTTGAGCGTCATCAGTTGACGCAGGATATCGTCGAACATCACCGCATCAGTGACCTCCAGCACTACCGAGTGCGCCAGGCCACGAACGATCCCCATATCTTCAAACGACATATGGGTGCCGCCGTTATGGCAGGCGGTAACGCCGGCCTCGGAAGCAATGACCTTGACGTTGTTACGCTGATAATCCAGAGACATAAACAGCTGATCGAAGCAGCGGCGGCTGGCAAAAGCGGTAAAGGTGTGAACAAACGGCCGACGTCCGGTCAGCGACAGGCCGGCGGCGGTGCCGATGACGTTGGCCTCCATAATGCCGCAGTTGATCACGTGCTGCGGATAATCCCGCGCCACGCCGTCCATTGCCATCGAACTCATCAGATCGGCCTCGAGGGCGATAATATCGCTTCCGGCCTCAATCTGCCGGGCGACAAATCCGGCGTACACTTTACGCATTTCCACTGCGTCTTTTTGTCCTGCGGGTGCGACGTTAATCATGTGCGGCCTCCAGTTGACGAATCGTCTCGTTCAGCGCCGCCGTCATCTCATCCGTCAGGCGCAGGTGATGGGAGTTGCTGAGCTGCTCGAGATACGGCACGCCCTGTCCCTTAATGCTGTCGAGGATCACCACCCGCGGGCGCGCATCGGCGGCCGGAACGGGCTGCACCGCCGCCAGTAGTCCAACGATGTCGTCTCCCTTCACGGTGATGGCGTCAAAACCAAAGGCGCGGAACTTCTCCTCAAGGTTGAAGGCGCGGATAATTTCGTCGAGCGCGCCGTCGAGCTGCAGCTTGTTCCAGTCAACAAACACCGTCAGGTTATTCAGGCGATGGTGGGCGATAAACTGAAACGCCTCCCAGCACTGCCCCTCATTGAGCTCGCCGTCGCCGACAATGCAGAATACCCGATTCGGACGCCCGGCCAGCTTATGGGAGAGCGCCATGCCGCCGGCGATGGAAATCCCCTGTCCCAGCGAACCGGTCGTCGCATCCACTCCCCGGGTTTTCAGGCGATCCGGGTGGCTCGGCAGACGGGTTCCGTTATGGTTAAGCGTGCTGAGCTCTTCCATCGGGAAATAGCCCTTGATGGCTAAGGTGCTGTAGAGCGCCGGGCCGGCATGGCCTTTTGACAGCACAAAGTAGTCGCGCTCCAGCCAGTCCGGGTCGGCGGGGTCGATTTTCATCACCGCGCCGTACAGCACCGCCAGCGTTTCGACGACCGACATGCTGCCGCCGTAGTGGCCGAAACCCAGATTGGTCAGCGATTTAAGCGTGGCAACGCGGATATCGCGCGCCAGGTGAGTCACTTCTTGCACATTCATAATTTGGCTCCGTTATTCTCCTGCGCGCCATTGCCCGCAGATTTCTTCTTCGCAAAGATGTTGTACGCAACCAGCAGAGCGAACAGCGCTACAACAAGACCCGTAATGGCAAACGGCGACAGATAGCGCGCCAGGTTGCCGAGCACGATGCCGATCGCGCCGAAATCGGCGTCAGAGAAGGTGGTATTGGCAAATCCGATCGCCCCCAGTACCGGCAGCAGCAGCACCGGCAGGAAGGTGATCAGCAGACCGTTGGCAAAGGCGCCAATCATTGCGCCCCGACGGCCGCCGGTGGCGTTGCCGAAGACCCCCGCCGTCGCACCGGTGAAAAAGTGCGGTACGACGCCCGGTAAAATCAGCACCAGATTCATTTGGCCAAGCAGGAACAGCCCCACCAGGCCGCCAAGGAAGCTAAACAGGAAACCGATCAGCACCGCGTTGGGCGCATAGGGGTAAACCACCGGGCAATCCAGCGCAGGACGCGCGTTCGGCACCAGTTTTTCTGAGAAGCCGGTAAACGCCGGCACGATTTCCGCCAGGATCAGGCGCACGCCTTGCAGGATGATAAACACCCCGGCGGCGAAGGTAATCGCCATGATGATGGCGTAGACCAGATAGTTCTGGCCGCCGCTGAAGGTGCTTTCCACATATTCTCGCCCGGCGCTCACGGCCATGATCAGGTAGATAATCATCATCGTCAGGGAGATAGAGATCGAGCTGTCGCGCAGGAAGCTGAGATTCTTCGGCAGATTCATCTCTTCGGTGGAGCGGGAGCCTTTTCCGCAGACGCTGCCAATCGAGCCCGAGAGCACGTAGCCCAGGGTGCCGAAGTGGCCGAAGGCGATATCATCGGTTCCGGTAATGCGCTTCATATAGCGCTGCGCCAGCGCCGGGAAGAACGCCATCACCAGGCCTAAGATCAGCGAGCCGGTAAACACCAGCCCCACGCCTTCGAAGCCCGCCACGGTGAGGATCACGCCGATCATACAGGCCATATAGAAGGTATGATGCCCGGTCAGGAAGATATACTTCAGCCGCGTAAAGCGGGCGACGATGATATTCGCGACCATCCCAAAGGCCATAATCAGCGCGGTTGACGCACCGTATTTTTCGAGGGCAATAGAAACAATCGCCTCGTTATTTGGAATAATCCCCTGGATATTAAAGGCGTGTTCAAACATGCCGCCCAGCGGATTCAGCGAGCCAACTAATACCGTCGCCCCGCCGCCCAAAACAATAAAGCCAAGAATGGTTTTAATCGTTCCTTTTACGACGTCAGAAAATGATTTTTTTTGTGCCACCAGGCCGATCAGCGCAATTAACCCCACCAGCACCGAAGGCACTTTCAGAATATCAACAACAAAATTCAGCGTTTCAAGGATAAACATATCCGCCTCGCTATATCCCCGTCATACTTCAAGTAGCATGTGCGTTGGCTTTCCGGCCACTCGAATTATTTAGGGTATAAATAGTTATTGTTTGGCGAACCACGCGCGCAGCTGCGCTTCGAGTTCATTGATGTCGATGATGTTGGTAATCACCACCAGCTGGCTTTCCGGCACGCTGGCGCTGGCGGCAATATCTTTGGCCATCACGAATAAATCTGCCGCCCCCGGCGTTGCCGATGAGAGATCGGAGTGCTCAACTTCCGCCTCTATTTCGAGCTTTTTAAGCACTTTTTTAATATTCATTTCAACCATAAAACTACTGCCCAGGCCAGAACCGCAAATCGCCATAATTTTCATTGTTATCACCTTTTTTGGGTACAGTTGATCCGCATCACGCCGGGCGTAATGGGTTATAAATCAGGTTATGAATAAGATCAGAATCGCGCGATTATCGTTTTAATCTCCTCCAGGGTTTTCGCCTGATGTAATTGCTCCATATCTTCGTCACTGGAAAATAATTCAGCCAGCGCGGATATCATCTCAATATGACTATGCTTGTCGGGTGCCGCCAGCATAATAATAATATCGACCGGGTCGAACTCTGCTGAACCAAACGACACGCCCTGCTCCAGCTTTAGCAGCGACAGGCCGAGGCCTTTAGCCCCCTCTTCCGGCCGCGCATGCGGCATTGCCAGCCCCGGCGCCAGCACATAGTACGGCCCCAGCTTCGCGTGTTGTTCCACAATCGCGGTCACGTACTCGGGCGCAATAACGCCGGCATCGAGCAGCGGCCCGGCGCAAATCTCAAGAGCCTGAGGCCACACATCCACGCTCTGGCGGAGCGTGATAGTGGCATCGAAGATCCATTTACTGAGCATTTTATCTCCCCGTCTTTTAGCAAAAGATGGGCAAACTTTATTCAAGCGCACAGCAGTTAGCTGCGACGGAGATCACAAAGATAGCGCTACCAATAGATAACATTCAAAATTGTGATAGCGCTATCAATTCGCAATCATCATATGAAAACGCAGCGAAAATGTGGATTTAAGGCGTATACTCCCTGAAACGTAACGTAATGGATGTTAATGAAAAGCGTCAGTTCAGCAGGAAGGTGTATGTCTCTAACCCGAAAACGGCGTAGTACCGGTAAGGTCACGATCGCCGACGTTGCCCAGCTTGCCGGCGTGGGTACGATGACCGTCTCGCGTGCGCTCCGCACGCCGGAACAGGTTTCCGACAAGCTTCGTGAAAAAATCGATGCCGCGGTGCAGGAGCTGGGATATATGCCCAATCTGGCCGCCAGCGCGCTGGCTTCCGCCTCCTCAAAAACGATAGCCATGGTGGTGCCTAATCTTGCCGAAGCGGGCTGCTCCGCGATGTTTGCCGGGCTTCAGCAGGTGCTGCAGCCGGCGGGTTATCAAATTATGCTGGCGGAGTCGCAGCACCGCCTTGAGCAGGAAGAGAAGCTGCTGGAAACGCTGCTGGCGTCGAACATTGCGGCCGCCATCCTGCTCAGCGTGGAACATAGCGATACCGTGCGCAACTGGCTAAACAACGCCTCGATTCCGGTGATGGAGATGGGCGCCATGCGCGCCGACCCGATTGATATGAATATCGGCATCGACAACGTTGCCGCCATGTTCGAGCTCACCGAGATGCTTATCCACCGCGGCTACCAGAATATCGGCCTGTTGTGCGCCAACCAGGAGCAGTGGATTTTTCAACAGCACCTGCACGGGTGGTACAAAGCGATGCTGCGCCACCATATGTCGCCGAATCGGGTGATTAACGCCGCGCTTCCCCCCAGCTTCTCCACCGGCGCTTCCCAGCTGCCGGAGTTTTTGCTGGCATGGCCGGAGCTGGACGCGCTGGTCTGCGTTTCTGACGAGCTGGCGTGCGGCGCGCTGTACGAGTGCCAGCGGCGACGTATTAAGGTCCCGGACGATTTGGCGGTGGTCGGCTTCGGCGATAGCGATGTCAGCCGGGTCTGCCAGCCGCCGCTAACCACGATGGCCGTACCGCATCACAAGATTGGAATTGAAGCTGGACGCGCCCTTCTGGAGCGCCTGAATGAAGGAAACTGGAGCGGCAGAAAACCCATCGTCTCCAGTTTATGCCTGCGGGATAGCTGCTAGGCGGCTACTCAGCCTCCTCCTGCTTTTCCGCTTTTGCCGACTCGTTGTTGGCATTGCGGGTCATCCACAGCGCCAGCGCTTTTAACGAGTCCGGAGTAAACTCATCGCAGCGGGCGGTGATCTCTTCCGGCGTCAGCCAGCACACTTCGCTGACCTCCTCTTCCTGCAACGCAAAGGGGCCGTGCGATACGCAGCTAAACAGGCTTCCCCAGACGCGGCAGTGCTTATCTTCGTAGTAGAACTGACCGTGGTCGGCGAAGGGAACGCCAGCAATGCCCAGTTCCTCTTCGGCCTCACGGCGCGCTGAATCCAGCAGCTGCTCGTCGGCCTGCACCACGCCACCGGCGGTGGCATCCAGCATGCCCGGCTGAAAATCTTTTATCTCGGTACGACGCTGCACCAGAATTTTGCCCATGCCATCATGAACGACAATGTAGGTTGCACGATGGCGCAGACACTGCGCGCGCATTTGCACGCGGCTGGATTGCGCTATCACCTCATTGTTTTCATTAACGATATCTACCCATTCTGTGCTTGCCAAATCGTTCTGTTCCGCCATCAGGAAACCTTACTTTTTAAAGCGCTCTTGCGGCGCGTCTTTACGGTTGGGGGGTAAATTACGGGTTAATTGCCACCTCTGCAATAACCTGATGTTCATCGAGCGCTAAAACCTGCAGCCGATCCCCTTCAAGGAGGCCGTAGCTGGCGGGAAATCCCCCTTTAGGGAGGCTCACGGAACCGGGGTTAAAGAGAAAAATATCGCCGCGTTTCTCGGCTACCGGAATATGAGTATGACCATAAACGAGGACATCGCCAGCGCAGAGCGGCGGCAATTTTTCGGGGCTGTACAGATGCCCGTGAGTCAGAAACATCCGCTGCTGTTCGGCCAGAACCTGCTGCCAGGGCGCGGTGATGGGAAAGTCCAGCAGCATCTGATCGACTTCGCTGTCGCAGTTGCCGCGTACGGCAATGATGCGCGGCGCGGCGCCGTTCAGCTTCCCGGCGACCTCCGCCGGCGCGTAGCCTTCAGGGAGAGCATTACGCGGCCCGTGGTTGAGCAGGTCACCCAGAATAATCAGCCACTGCGCCCCGCTCTGTGCGAACAGCTCCAGCACGCGCTCGGCGGCGGGCAGAGAGCCATGAATATCCGATGCAAACATCAGCCGCATTTTTTTATCTCCACGCATTACGATGCCCTATGATAGCGGAACCGCAGACGCGAATCAGCCGGCGCGTTTGGCCGACAGTGCGGCATAGCGCTGAACGGATGCGCGCTGCCACTGGAAGGCGGCGTAATCTGCCAGCCGCTCCGGCACCTCATCGCCGTTGAGCACCAGTCGGTTAAGCATCAGCGCGAGATCGGTATCGGCAATAGACCATTCGCCAAACAGATTGTTGCCGCCGTGGGCCAGCAGTCCGGAAGCGGTCTCGAAGAGTTTTTCCGCGCTCCTGCGCCCCGCCGCGCTCAGAGCGGGTTTCTTTTGCCCGGCGAAAATCACGTCGGTAGAGCGCTCTTCGCGAATGGGCAGCAGATCGCTGCGCAACCAGGCCTGAACCTGACGGGCACGGGCCCTTTTCTGCAGATCGTGGGGATAGAGCCGCTCCCACTCCGGCGGGGCAAAGCGCTCGTCGAGATATTCGCTAATCGCGGATGATTCGCTGAGGGCAAAATCGTCAACTTCCAGCAGCGGCACGCGCCGGGTGGCGGAGTATCCCTTCCAGCCCGCCTGCAGGTGCTCGCCGCTATCCAGATTGACGGTTTTCAGAGTAAAAGGCAGGCTCTTCTCCTGCAGGGAAACGTACGCTGACATCACGTACGGAGAGAAGAAATCGGCATCGGACCACAGGGTAATGACCGGCTGGCTCATGGCATCCTCAATAAGTAATGGGGCGATAAATCAACATATCCTGTCTTCTGAGGGATGTCACTTATCGCGCCATGAGGATTTTGCACTAGCCAACGAGCAGCGTTTTCGGCTCCAGGTAGGCCTGCATCCCCCATCTTCCCATTTCACGCCCCACGCCGGATTGCTTGAACCCGCCAAACGGCGCCTGCGGCTCATGTTCGAGGGTGTTGACCAGCACGCGCCCGGACTCAATCGCCAGAGCCACCTCCGTACCGCGCTGGCGATCGCCGCATAATACCAGCGCGCTGAGGCCGTACGCGGTGTCGTTGGCAAGCGCAATCGCCTCGGCCTCGTCCTGATAAGGGATAATGACCAGCACCGGGCCAAAAATCTCTTCCCGCGCTATACGCATCTGGTTATGCACGTCGCTGAACACGGTCGGTTTAACGCACCACCCTTTTTCCATGCCCTGCGGCCGGCCGACGCCGCCCGTCAGCACCCGGGCGCCCTCCTGCTGTCCCAGGCGAATATAATCCTGCACCCGCTGCCACTGCTTCTGGCTGACCATCGGGCCAATCGCGGTCCGGGGATCGCGCGGGTCGCCAGACAGATAGTCGGCTTCCACGGCCTGCACGATTGCCTGCTCAAACTCGGCCTGGCGCCGGGCGGGGAGCAAAATACGCGTCCCGGCAACGCACGCCTGCCCGCTGTTCATAAACCCGGCCGCCAGCGCCAGCGGAACCGCCTGTTGTATATCCGCATCATTAAGAATGACGGTGGGCGACTTGCCCCCAAGCTCCAGCGTCACGCGCTTGAGCGTCTGCGCTCCGCTTTCGATAATATGTTTGCCGACGGCGGTTGAGCCGGTAAACGAAATTTTTGCGATATCGGGGTGATGGTTGATAGCGTCCCCCACGATCTCCCCGCGTCCGGTGACGATGTTAAATACGCCCGCCGGGATCCCGGCCGCGTGCAGCGCTTCGCTAATAATTTGCGTCTGCCAGGCGCTCATCTCGCTCGGCTTAATCACCGCCGTACAGCCTGCCGCCATCGCCGTCGCCAGCTTGCTGCAGATAAAACCGGCATCGCTGTTCCACGGCGTAATCAATCCCGCGACGCCGACCGGCGTCATCACCACCCGGGCACGGCCGGCCTGCTCGACAAACTCAAAGCGCTCCAGCGTGGCCATCGCCTGCCTGATGGTTTGCGCCGGCCACGCCGCCATCCACTGCGAGCGGGAAGCCGGCGCGCCGTATTCCGTCACAATGGCTTCCAGCAAATCGGCTTCCCGCGCCTGAACGGCCTGATACATCCGTTCCAGCACGGCCAGACGCTCCTCCTTCGTCGTCCGTGACCACGCCGGAAATGCCGCTTTGGCCGCGGCAATCGCCCGCTGTGCATCCCGTTCGTCAGCCAGCCGAACCCGGCCAATCGTCTCTTCGGTCGTCGGGTTAAACAGCGCAAACTCTTCGCTACCGTGCGGCGTGACAAACTGGCCGTTGATATAAATTTGGTCGATGTTCAGCATAATGATTTTCCCATCTTGTTGGATATCCGGGAGTATAGGAGCATCGTATTGCCGCGATAAGCGGGTATAATCAGCACAGTCTGTTACGAAAATCGGGATAATTATGCAGCGTAGCGGTATTACTGAACTCGAAGTCCTTCTTGCCGTCGCGCATCGGCAAAGCTTTCGCGCGGCGGCCCGGGAGCTGGGCATGTCGGCAACCGCCGTCAGCAACGCCGTTGCCGGACTGGAGGCGCGTCTCAACGTACGCCTGTTTAATCGTACAACCCTCAGCGTCGCGCTGACCGAAGCCGGACAGCGCTACGTTGAGCGAATAGCGCCCGCCGTGGCCGAAATCCGGCGCGCCTCGGAGGAGGTGGCCACCCAGCCTGAAATGCCGAGCGGAACCCTGAGGATTAACGCGCCGCGCGAAAGCGTTGCCCTGCTGTTTGATATTTTCGAGACCTTCCTCAAGCGCTACCCGGCAATGCGCCTAGATATCGCCACCGAATCCCGGCTGGTAGATATCGTTGCCGAAGGCTACGACGCGGGGATTCGCCTGGCAGAATCGCTGCCGCAGGATATGATTGCCGTCGCCCTGACGCCCGACGCGCGGATGCTGATCGTCGGCACTCCGAACTATTTTGCCCAACACGGCGTTCCGCAAAATCCGGACGATCTTATGCAACACCAGGGGATTGGCATGCGTATGTCGCACGGCGGAATTTATCGCTGGGAGCTGGAGCGGGATGGGCAAAAAATGGCGCTTAGCGTTCCGCCGCGGATTATTCTTAACGAGATGCAGGCTATCCACCGCGCGGCGCTGGCGGGTATCGGGCTGGCGTTTATCTCGGACTGGTTTATTCAGGACGATCTGGCCTGTGGCAGGCTCATCAGCGTAATGGACGGCTGGTGCCCTTCTTTTGGCGGCCTGTCCCTCTACTATCCGGGCCGCCGCCATATTCCGCCCGGGCTGCAGGCGTTTATCGCCCTGGCGCGCGAAAGAGGGATTTCGGCCACCGCGGCGCGCTGAATTTATCACCCTATTCTCCCGCAATACGCCAGGTCACCTATACTCGAAAACTGGCGACCCACGACGGCGGGAGACATTATGATCGATCTTTACTACGCACCCACCCCAAACGGCCAAAAAATCGTTCTGTTCCTCGAAGAAGCGGAGCTGGCCTATCGGCTGATTCGGGTCGATATCAACAAAGGCGAACAGTTCCGCCCGCAGTTTCTCAGCCTCTCGCCGAATAATAAAATCCCGGCGATAGTCGACCACCTCCCTACCGACGGCGGAGCGCCGCTGAGCCTGTTCGAATCCGGGGCCATTCTGCTCTATCTTGCCGAGAAATCGGCAAAGCTGCTGAGCGGCGAGCTGCGCGAGCGCCACGCTACGCTGCAGTGGCTGTTCTGGCAGGTGGGCGGGCTGGGGCCGATGCTCGGCCAAAATCAGCACTTTAACTATTCGGCTCCGCAGACGGTTCCCTACGCCATTGAGCGCTATCAGGTGGAAACGCAGCGGCTATACAGCGTGCTCAACCGGCGCCTGGAGGTCAGCCCGTGGCTCGGCGGCGAACGCTACAGCATTGCCGATATCGCCTGCTGGCCGTGGATTAGCGCGCACCAGCGCCAGCGTATCGATCTCGCCAACTTCCCGGCGGTACATAACTGGTTTGAGCGTATTCGCCAGCGGCCGGCAACCGCCCAGGCATTGCTGAAAATTCAACAATATTAACCCCCTGCTCGCACGACCTGCTTTCATGTATGATTGCGGAAATGACAACACGAAGGAAGCCTGCAATGTCTCAGCCAGACGCCATTATTCGTATAAAAAACCTACGCCTGCGTACTTTTATTGGTATTAAAGAGGAAGAGATCGCTAACCGTCAGGATGTGGTGGTCAACGTCGCCATTCACTACCCGGCGGAACAATCCCGCAATAGCGAAGATATCAACGATGCGCTGAACTACCGTACCATCACCAAGCGCATCATCAGCCATATTGAGAATAACCGCTTCTCCTTACTGGAAAAATTAACTCAGGATGTGCTCGATATCGCATGCGAACATCACTGGGTCACTTATGCTGAAGTTGAGATCGATAAACTTTATGCACTGCGCTACGCCGACTCGGTATCAATGACCATGAGCTGGCGGCGGTAGGCTTCTTAGGGAGGCGCTATGAAGATTCTGCTTACTGGCGGTACCGGCCTGATTGGTCGGCATCTCATTCCCCGGCTGCTGGAGCTGGGGCATAACGTAACGGTATCCACGCGCAGCCCGGAAAAAGCCCGCTCCCGACTCGATCCCCGCGTCACCCTATGGCGCGGTTTTGACAACCAGCAGCATCTCAACGACATTGACGCGGTTATCAATCTGGCGGGCGAGCCTATTGCCGACAAACGCTGGACGGCGGAGCAAAAGCAGCGTTTGTGCCACAGCCGCTGGGATATCACGCAACAGCTGGTCGCGCTCATCAACGCCAGCGACACCCCGCCTGCGGTGCTGATTAGCGGCTCTGCGGCCGGTTATTATGGCGACCTCGGGGAGATCGTTGTCACCGAAGAGGAGCCGCCGCACAATGAATTTACCCACAAACTCTGCGCCCGCTGGGAACAGCTAGCCTGCGAAGCGCAAAGCGACCGCACCCGCGTCTGTCTGCTGCGTACCGGCGTCGTGCTGGCCTCGAGAGGCGGCATCCTTGCCAAAATGACCCCGGCCTTTAAGCTCGGCCTCGGTGGCCCTATCGGCAGCGGCAGGCAGTATCTGGCGTGGATCCATATCGATGACATGGTTAACGCTATTCTGTGGCTGCTGGATAACGACCTGAGCGGCCCCTTTAATATGGTTTCGCCTTATCCGGTACGTAACGAGCAGTTCGCCCACGCGCTTGGTCAGGCGCTAAATCGCCCGGCAATTTTTCGCGTCCCGGCATCGGCAATACGCCTGCTAATGGGTGAATCATCGGTACTGGTGCTCGGCGGCCAGCGCGCGTTGCCAAAGCGTCTGGAGGCCGCCGGCTTTGGCTTTCGCTGGTACGATCTGGATGAGGCGCTAAAAGACGTCCTTGGGTAAAGACGCCGCATTTTTAATCCCGGGAGAGGGGCCGATCTCCCGGGTCTCCCCTGATCGCCTACCGCCTGTGGAAGCTATCTCGCAGTAATCCACTCTCCTGCCGCCGTTCGTCTGGCGCCGTGAAGCTCGTTCCAACTTCCTTTCCCGCTCGCTGTCATAACGTCCCGGTGTCTGTTTTTTTAGCACAACACCGTTGACAACCGTCAACATAACGTTCAGTATCAGAGGACGCATTGATGAAGGAACATCCGGATAAACACATCAGAGCCGCCATCGAATATGCTCGCGCACGGGGGTGGATTTTTATTGCTGGCGGGAAAAGCGCGCACTGCTTCGGACGACTCAGGTGCGGGACGGCTAATCATCGTGAACACATGATGAGCATCTGGTCGACCCCTGCCGTTCCCGAGAATCACGCGAAGCAAATTATCAGGATGGTCGACCGCTGCCGTTCAACGTCGGCGGCTCGGTTTAATCATAAGGATCGCAAACTATGACCCTCTATAACTTTACCCTAACGCTATCAGGCGTTAGCGCCCATACGCCAGGCCTTGAGGACGCGTTGCATCACGCCGGCTGTACTGACGCGCTGGTTTGCTTTTACGGAACGGCGGTGTATCTGGAGTTCGATCGCGAAAGCGAATCGCTCGAACAGGCGATTCTGTCCACCATCGATAACATCGAATCCGCATCGGAGCTGAATGCCCGGGTCGAGTCCGTTGACGCTGTCCTCGTGGGCCTAAGCGACATCGCCGAACTCACCGGTCTTTCACGACAGGCCGTTGCCCTGCTGAAAGACGGAGCGCGCGGCTCCGGCAAATTCCCCGGCCCGGTGCAGCGCGTCAAGGGCAACTCGCCGCTGTGGCGCTGGAAAACCATTGTCGGCTGGCTGGTCGCGGAAGCGAGAATTGCGGCAGACTCGCCGCTGGTGGCGCACGCGGAGGTCCTCGACGGCCTGAATCTGGCCCTGCAGCTGCGGGCCTCCCGTCAGAGCGAAACCGTGATGCACTATTTTCGCGGGCTCAACAAGGCGCTACCGACCTCACCAGCCGCCGGATAACCGCCGCAACGATCGGTACAGGATCATGTTATCCGGTACTTTCTGGTGTTAAGGTGAACCTACGACCCATGGTAATGGCCCGCTTATGATTACGCTAACCACCCCGCGCCTGCTGCTCTCTCCGTTCAGCGAATCCGACTGGCCCTTTTTCCTGCGCCTGCGTAGCGATCGCCAGGTTATGCGCTTTATGGGGCCTATTCTTGACGAGGCGGCGCTGCGAAGCGTCTTCGATGCGCGCCGCGCCGCATCCGGCGTCTTCGTGCTGCGCGATAGCCGCGGCGAGGCTCTTGGCGATAACGGCCTGCGCATCAGCAGTAAAAACCCGCACGAAGCCGACGTCGGCTACGCCCTGCTGCCTGAGGCTCAGGGGAAAGGCTACGCCAGCGAAGCGCTAAAGGAGATTTGCCACTACGGATTTACCCGGCTCGGCATCAACGCGATTAATGCGTGGGTTATCGGGGATAATTCAGGCTCTTCACGGCTGCTGGAAAAGCACGGTTTCCGGCGGATCCAGATTCTGGAGAAGGCCTGGCATCTGGACGGCGTTGACTACGATGACTGGATCTATCGCCTGGAGCGCCGATCCTGATCCGGCGGGGTATTTCCCCGCCGGGAAGATCGCAGAATTTACTTCAGCGAGCCTTTGAGAAACTGCTGCAAACGCGGGCTTTGCGGATTGCCGAAAAGCTCATCGGGATGGCCTTCCTCTTCAATTTTACCCTGATGGAGAAAAATAACGTGCGAGGAGACGTGGCGGGCAAAGCCCATTTCGTGCGTCACCACCACCATCGTTTTCCCCTCTTCCGCCAGCTGCTGCATAATGCGCAGCACTTCCCCCACCAGCTCGGGATCGAGCGCGGAGGTCGGTTCATCGAACAGCAGGACTTCAGGCTCCATCGCCAGCGCGCGCGCAATGGACACGCGCTGCTGCTGGCCGCCAGAGAGATGCACCGGATATTTGATCTGCTGGCGCTCGTCGATGCCGACTTTCGCCAGGTATTTCTCCGCCCGCACCCGCGCTTCCTGCTTGCTTAGCCCCAGCACCTGAATGGGCGCTTCCATGACGTTTTCCAGCACCGTCATATGGCTCCACAGGTTGAAGTGCTGGAATACCATCGTCAGACGGGTGCGCAGCAGGCGCAGCTGATTTTTATCCGCCACCTTGAGTTGGCCATCCTTGTCGCGGACCAGGCCAATATTCTGCCCGCTCACGACAATCGTGCCTTCGCTCGGTTTCTCAAGAAAGTTAATACAGCGCAAAAAGGTACTCTTACCGGAACCCGATGAGCCGATGATGCTGATAACGTCCCCGGCTTCTGCCCGCATCGAGACACCTTTCAGTACCTCATGCTCGCCGTAACGTTTATGGAGATCGATAACGTTTAATTTATTGTCGGACATGGCGTTCTCAGTGCGTCGAAGAAGGTTTTATATGCTGCAGCCAGCGCTTTTCCGCCTTGCGGAACAGGCTAATCAGCACATACGAGATAATTAAGTACAGCACCGCGGCAATGCCGAAGGCGGTAAACGGCTGATAGGTCGCCGAGTTAATATCACGAGCAATTTTCAGCAGATCCGGCACCGTGGCGGTAAAGGCCAGCGCGGTGGAGTGCAGCATCAGAATCACTTCATTACTGTACGCCGGCAGCGCGATGCGCAGCGCGGAGGGGAGAATAATGCAGCGATACAGCTTGACCGATGAAAAACCATACGCCCGCGCCGCCTCAATCTCACCGGCGGGGACCGAACGAATCGCCCCGGCAAAAATCTCCGTCGTATAGGCGCAGGTATTCAGCGTCAGCGCCAGCACCGTACAGTTCAGGCCGCTGCGGAAAAAGGCGTTCAGCAGCTCGGTGCCTTTGACAATTTCCAGCGTGTACATACCGGAGTAAAACACCAGCAGCTGCACGTAGAGCGGCGTACCGCGGAAAATATAGGTAAAAAGCCAGATCGGAAACTGAATGTACTTATTGCTGGAGACGCGCCCGATGGCGAGAAAAATCGCCATCACGCCGCCCATCACCACCGAGGAGATTAGCAGCCACAGCGTAATGGCAACGCCGGTAAAGCGGTAGCCGTCGCTCCACAGCAGGGATTTCCAGTACTCCTGAATAATCTCAATCACAGGTCAGCCCTCTTCACGCCCACGGTATAACGGCGTTCAAGCAGCAGCAGCACACCATTGGAAATCGTTGTAAATACGAGATAAATCAGGCCGCAGACGATGGCAAAATAGAACGGCTGCCAGGTACTTTTCCCCGCCAGCTGCGTCGCTTTAACCACATCCTCCAGCCCGAGCAGCGAAACCAGCGCCGTAGCTTTCAGGATAACCTGCCAGTTGTTGCCAATCCCCGGCAGCGCATAGCGCATCATCGCCGGGAACAGGATGCGCCGGAAGGTCTGGCCGCCGCTGAAACCAAAGGCGGTCGCCGCTTCGATGTGTCCCTTCGGGACCGCGAGGAAAGCGCCGCGGAAGGTTTCCGTAAAGTACGCGCCGTAGATAAAGCCGAGAGTGATGATACCCGCAATCATCGGGTCGATATCAAACTGCGACATACCCAGCGCATCGGTGAGCGCGTTCAGCGCGATCTGCAGCCCGTAGAAAATCAGCAGCATCAGCACCAGATCCGGTACGCCACGAATTAAGGTGGTGTAACCTTCAAATACCAGCGCCAGCGGTCGATTGCTCGATAGCTTGGCGCCGGCGCCGGCCAGACCAATCAGGACCGCCAGCACAACCGAACTAAGGGCCAGCTCCAGCGTGACAAGAGCGCCCTGCAATATTACCTGTGAAAACCCGTACAGCATGCTGTCTGCCCTGTCTATCATCGACCACCGCGCGCGAAAATACGCGCGGTGGCGTACGCGTGATGGTTAGTCGCCGTACACGTTAAAATCGAAATATTTTTTCGCCAGCTTGTCGTAGGTGCCATCTTTGCGCATTTCCGCGAAGGCTTTATTCAGCGCTTCACGCAGCTCGTTGTCCTCTTTACGCAGACCCATGCCGGTGCCGACGCCAAACAGCTTCTCGTCCTTAATGGACGGGCCGCCGAACTGATAGTCTTTTCCTACCGGCTGCTTGAGGAAGCCTTCGCTAGCGGCCACTTCATCCTGGAACGCAGCGTCAATGCGGCCGGCGGTCAGGTCGGAATAGATATTGTCCTGCCCCTGATAGGAGACAATCTCAATCCCTTTTGGCGCCCAGTGTTCGTTACCGTAAGTTTCCTGGGTTGTGCCCTGCAGCACGCCGATACGCTTGCCCTTCAGGAGGGTAAGATCCGGCGTAATATCGCTGCCCTTTTTCACCACCAGGCGGGAGTCGGCAGCATACAGTTTGTCGGTGAAGGCAATTTCCTGCTGGCGTTTTTCAGTAATAGAAAGCGAAGACATAATCGCATCGATTTTCTTCGCTTTTAAAGATGGGATCAGCGCATCCAGCGGGTTCTCAACGAAGGTACATTGCGTATTGATGCGCTTACACAGGCTCTTTGGCCAGATCGATGTCAAAACCAATCAACTCACCCTGCGCATTTTTCGATTCAAACGGGGCATAAGTGGGATCTGTACCGATACGAACCTTTTGCGGAACTGCTGCGAACACCGTGGAAACGCTGGAAAGGGCCAGCGCTAAAGAAAGAGACAACGCCAGTTTTTTCATAACTATCCTCAACAAACTGTCATTCTAATGGGTTTATTAGAAGTACTTACGCCAGTTATCGTGCCACTTTTCTCCCCGATAAGGCAAAACATTCTGCGCCAGGGAGCAAATTTTTTCGCATCAGAAACGCTTAACTATGCAATTTTTGCACCAAAATGAGACCACGAGACGACCAATGCACCAACAAGGGGCGTCGATAGCTATGGCAAATCTAACAGGCCCGGTATCCCGGGCCAGCCGTGCGCTTAGTCGCCGTAAACGTTAAAGTCGAAGTACTTCTTCGCCATCTTGTCGTAGGTACCGTCTTTACGCATTTCACCCAACGCTTTGTCGAAGGCGACTTTCAGCTCGCCGTCCGTCTTGCGCAGGCCAATGCCGGTGCCATCGCCGAAGAACTGTTTGTCTTTTACGGAAGGACCGGCAAAGGCGAAATCTTTGCCGGCAGGCTGTTTGAGGAACCCTTCGCTGGCGGCCACTTCATCCTGCAGCGCGGCGTCGAGGCGACCGGCGGCGAGGTCAGAGTAGATCAGGTCCTGGTTCTGGTAGGCCACGACGTCCACGCCTTTACTGCGCCAGCGTTCGTTGCCGTAAGACTCCTGAGTAGAGCCCTGCAGCACGCCGACGTGTTTGCCTTTCAGCGACTCCAGCGTCGGCTGGATGGTGGAGCCTTTCGGCGCAATCAGGCGGGAGTCTGCGGCATAAAGTTTGTCAGAGAAGGCAATCTCCTGCTGACGCTTTTCGGTAATCGATAATGAAGAGATGATGGCGTCAATTTTCTTCGCCTTCAACGACGGGATCAGTGAATCAAAGTCACTGCCAACCCAGGTACATTTTACCTTGATACGCGAACAGAGTTCGTTACCCAAATCGATGTCAAAGCCGACGAAATCACCTTTGGCATCCTTCGAGGAGAACGGCGCGTAGGTGGCATCGGTGCCGATGCGGATGCTTTGCGGCAGCGCTGCAAAGACGCTGGAAGCACTGCTAATTCCCATAATTAAAGAGAGGGCCAGGATCGTCTTCTTCATACAATACCCTTAAGTGTCTTGATGTTGTTATGCGGTGCGTTGTTTAGTTATGTGTAGTGCCGACGTATCCTGCAGTTTTTGTGCCATTTTCTCAGTGCGTGCCGGAAACAGCGTTAAATTTGTTAATATAAAGTTGCAGAATTGTCTTGAAAGGGAAGATACCAGTATTAACGGAGAAACCGCAGCGCCGAAACGCAAAAAAACAAATTAAATGTTGAGGATTTGATCGGGGCGACAAAATTGCACCATCGGGGCGCAAAGAATCATAAAGCGCACTATTTTAGCGCACGCCTATGCCCCCTGCCAGCGGGCGAACAGGTCCTGCGGCAGAGTAATATCAAACTGATCGATCACGCGATTGACCGTCTGATTGATAACGTCGTCCAGGGTTTGCGGACGATGGTAGAAGGCCGGAACCGGCGGCATGATAATCGCCCCCATTTCCGCCGCCTGGACCAGCAGACGCAGGTGCCCGAGGTGGAACGGCGTTTCGCGCACGCAGAGCACCAGCGGACGACGCTCCTTCAGCACCACGTCCGCCGCCCGGGTCATCAGGCCATCGGTGTAGCTATGAACAATACCTGAAAGCGTTTTCACCGAGCAGGGCAATATCGCCATCCCGTCCGTTTTAAACGAGCCGGAAGAGATGCTGGCGGCGATATCGCGAGCATCGTGGACCACGTCAGCCAGCCCCTGAACTTCACGCAACGCGTAGTCGGTTTCCAGGGCCAGAGTCTGCCGCGCCGCCGGGCTCATGATCAGATGGGTTTCAACATCCGCGACATCGCGCAATACCTGGAGCAGCCGCACGCCGTAAACGGCACCGCTGGCGCCAGAAATTCCAATGATAAGTCGTTTCACGATGATTGCCCCTTGTGCCTGGTGTCGCAGACTTTGCCGGATTATCGCACCGGACGCAAGCCCGGCGGCCAGCGAACCGGATTGCGGAAAACAAAAAGCCCGCCGTCTGCAGACCGCGGGCTTTGGCTACAAAGGCGTGGCTTAGCCTTCGTTGTGCATCTCTAAGTTTTCCACTTCGTTCTGACGCTGCACTGCTTTGGCGTCGTCATTACGCAGGGAGTCGAGATAATCAAGGTACCGCTGATCGACATCCTTAGTGACGTACACGCCGTTAAATACCGAACATTCAAACTGCTGAATATCTGGGTTCTCAGCGCGTACAGCGTCGATCAGATCGTTCAGATCCTGGAAGATTAAGCCGTCGGCGCCGATGATCTGCCGAATTTCGTCCACTTCACGACCGTGGGCAATCAGCTCGGTGGCCGTCGGCATATCGATGCCGTAGACGTTCGGGAAGCGAATCTCCGGCGCCGCGGAGGCCAGATAGACCTTCTTCGCACCCGCTTCGCGCGCCATCTCGATAATCTGCTCTGAGGTGGTGCCGCGGACGATGGAGTCATCGACCAGCAGGACGTTTTTATCGCGGAACTCGGCGCGGTTAGCGTTGAGCTTACGGCGTACTGATTTACGGCGCAGCTGCTGGCCCGGCATGATAAATGTACGGCCGACGTAACGGTTTTTGACGAAGCCCTGACGGTAAGGCTTATCAAGAATGCGGGCAATTTCCAGCGCGATGTCGCAGGAGGTTTCCGGAATCGGAATGACCACGTCAATGTCCAGATCTTCCCACTCGCGGGCAATCTTCTCGCCCAGCTTGGTCCCCATATTCACGCGCGCGCTATAGACGGAGATCTTATCGATGAAGGAGTCCGGACGGGCAAAGTAGACGTACTCAAACAGGCACGGGTTGCTGACCGGGTTCTCCGCACACTGGCGGGTAAACAGCTGGCCTTTTTCGGTGATGTACACCGCTTCTCCCGGCGCAACGTCGCGCAGGAACTCGAAGCCCAGCGTATCCAGCGCCACGCTTTCGGAGGCCACCATGTACTCGGTGCGGCCGTCACCGACGTCGCGCTTGCCCAGCACCAGCGGGCGAATACCGTTCGGGTCGCGAAACGCAACCATACCGTGGCCGATAATCATCGCCACGCAGGCGTAGGCGCCGCGAATCTGCCGATTGGTCGCCGCAATTGCCGCAAAGATATTGTCGGCTTCCAGCGGGTAATGGCGGAAGTTATCCAGTTCGCTGGCGAAAATATTGAGCAGAATTTCAGAATCGGAGGTGGTGTTGATGTGGCGGCGTTTCTCTTCAAACAGCTTTTTACGCAGCTCGTGAGCGTTGGTCAGGTTACCGTTATGCGCCAACGTAATGCCATACGGCGAGTTAACGTAGAAAGGCTGAGCCTCGGAGGCGCTGGAGCTGCCGGCCGTTGGGTAACGGACGTGGCCGATCCCCATGTTGCCCTGCATACGCTGCATGTGGCGAGCCTCAAAAATATCGCTCACCATCCCGTTTGCCTTACGCAAGCGGAAGCAATTATTTGCATCAATGGTGATGATGCCTGCGGCATCCTGGCCACGATGCTGAAGCACCGTTAACGCGTCATAAATCGACTGGTTTACCGGCATAACACCGGCGATACCGACAATACCGCACATACGTCTTTTCCTCGTTCAGCTACGTCCCAACGCTTATGCTTTGGGCAAGAAACTTGACGAGCTCTGCAGATAGTCAAAAAACCATCTGATAACGAAACTGAACTGCGGGATAAGCTCCGACTTTTGCCAGTCTTCGCTCTTCGCCATACCGGTAAAACTATCGAGAAAGAACAGGATCGCCGAGACAATCAGCACGCCGCGAAGGGCGCCAAAACAGATCCCTAACACCCTGTCGGTACCCGACAGGCCCGTTTTCTCTACCAGTGCGCTAATCACGTAATTAACGATAGCGCCGACGATAAGCGTTGCGATAAACAGTATCGCGATAGCAATCCCATTGCGGACCATTTCGTCTTCAAAGCCCGTGAACCAGACAGCCAGGTAAGTGTAGTAATGACTGGCAACAAAGAAAGCACATCCCCAGGTTACCAGCGATAACGCTTCACGAACAAAGCCGCGGATCAGGCTTACCAGACAGGAAAAACCAATCACCGCAATAATGGCGTAATCAATCCAGACCATATACATCCTACGATTTTACGCCCTGTCGTCCGGTTCGGGGCGCATTCTAACAGAAAAAGAAAACGTTTGCGTAGGGATTTCCGTGCCCTACAGAAATAAAAATGGCGCTGAAAAAACATTCAACGCCATTCTGCCTTTTGCCTCTGCAGGGCCTGTCAGGTAAGGGATTCAGCCCCTCACTCGCTGACGGTGAGCGGGTTAGCGGGCCCGACGACTCGCTCACCCGAACGCGCCCGACTGCACAAGGGCAATCGCCTCCTGACCCGGCATCTGCATCGGCGTTCTGCAACGCTATCAGGCTGAATAGCAAAGCTAGTTTGGACTGTATCCCATCACCACGCCGCTCAGACCCGACAGCTGCTTCAGATCGCCAAGCTGGCCTTTCAGCTTATCTTTCGAAGCATCAGGACCAACCAGAATGCGGGTGATTTTTCCCTGCACCGGCGTCGAAGGCGACGTGTAAACCTTGAACCCGGAGGAGCGCAGCTTACCGACGATTTCGTTGACCTTGTCCGCATTCTTCAGCGCCCCCAGCTGCACCACGTAGGCTCTGCCGGTTGGCGCAGGAATTTCAGCCGGCTTCGGCGCCGGCGTCTGGGCGGCAGTCTGCTGCTGCGGCGGCTGCGGTTGCGGCTTATCGACCGGCTTAGGCTGCGGCTGAGGTTGCGGCTTCGGCTGAACCTGAGGTTTTGGCTGCGGCCTGGGCGCGACAACCGGCTCCTGAACATCATCGAAGCTGTTACTGTTTACCGGGATGCGCGACGGATCCAGCGACGGCGCCGCCGCATTTCCGGCCCTCACCTCTTCCGCCGCCCCTTCCGGAGGCTGGGCAGGCAGGGCCTGAGTTGCCGCCGGTAGCATGTCAGGCTCATCGCGATCGCCCGGCTTCGGCACCAGCGGGATCGCCGCAAACTCATCCTGATAGTGTTTTTTCTGACCGTCAAGCAGCCCCGGGAGGATAATGACCCCCAGCGCCACCAGCACAATCGTCCCGACTAAACGGTTCTGAAACTTACTCGCCACCGATTCTCCCCGCGTCTATTTCTTCCATTACGTGCGCCACGGTGTGGAATGAACCGCACACCAGCACCGTATCTTCCGGTCCGGCATCGGCCATGGCCGCATGCCATGCTTGAGCGACATCCGCACAGGCTCTCCCCGTACGCAAATGCTCCAGCAGCTGTTCCGCCGTTGCCCCGCGCGGCCCTTCCAGCGGCGCGCAGTACCAGCAATCAACTTCCGCCATCAGGTTTGCCAGCGTACCGGCAATGTCCTTATCATGCAGCATACCAATAACCGCCAGCACGCGCCCCGTTTTCGGCAGGCTTTTGAGACGCCCGGCCAGATAGGCCGCCGCATGTGGATTATGGGCAACGTCGAGGATCACTAGCGGCGCCTCGCCAATTATCTGGAAACGCCCGGGCAGCATCGCCTGCTTAATGCCGTCGCGGATCGCCCGTTCGCTCACCGTCAGCCCGCTGGCGCGCAGCGCGGCAAGCGCCGTTGCCGCGTTCGGCATCGGCACCTGAGGCAGCGGCAGTCCCGCCAGCGTCCCCTGCTCGTCGCTGAAATCCCACGCCTGATCGCCGGCAGCATAGCGCCAGTCAAGGTCGCGACGCCGCAGCAGCGCGCCTTTTTCCGCCGCAACGTCGGCAATGGTATGAGGCATATCCGGCTCACCGACGATAGCCGGCCTGCCTGAGCGGAAAATACCGGCCTTTTCGCGGCCGATGCTTTCGCGATCCGGCCCCAGCCAGTCGGTATGATCGAGCGCAATGCTGGTCACCACCGCCACGTCGGCATCAACGATATTTGTCGCGTCAAGACGGCCGCCTAACCCAACCTCAAGGATAACGACATCCAGCTGCGCCTGCTTAAACAGCCACAGCGCCGAAAGCGTACCGAACTCAAAATAGCTCAGGGATATTGCGCCGCGCGCGGCTTCGATTTCGGCGAAAGAGGCGGTATGCGCCGCTTCCGGCAGCTCCTCTCCCTGCACGCGAACGCGTTCGGTATAGCGCACCAGATGCGGTGAACTGTAGACGCCGACCCGATAGCCAGCCGCCATCAGCATCGACTCCAGCGTACGGCAGGTGGTCCCCTTACCGTTGGTTCCCGCCACCGTAAATACGAACGGTGCGGGTTTCACAACCGCCATCCGCCCGGCAACTTCGTTCACGCGCGTCAGCCCGAGATCGATAGTTTTGCTGTGCAGATGCTCCAGATAAGAAAGCCACGTAGCCAGGGGCGACGTGGCCTGAGGAATAGGTTCTTTTTCCATGATGTCCGCAAGCGTTAACGGTAAATACGCTCATCCTTCAGCGTACCGCGATGCGGTCAGATCAGGATGATGTCGCGTAGCTATTCGAATATAAAAAAAGGGCAGCACCGTCAGGCCTGCCCTCTGCACTATCAGGCCTCTGGTTCCTGATCCGGTACCGACGGCACCGCGTCGCCTTCGAGCGAAACTTCCGGGCACGGCGTCGGAAGATTCATCAGCTTCGCCAGAATGCTGGCCAGCTTCAGGCGCATTTCAGGGCGACGTACGATCATGTCGATCGCCCCTTTTTCAATCAGGAACTCGCTGCGCTGGAATCCCGGCGGCAGCTTTTCGCGAACGGTTTGTTCGATAACGCGAGGACCGGCAAAGCCGATCAGCGCCTTCGGCTCCGCGATGTTGAGATCGCCAAGCATCGCAAAGCTCGCCGATACGCCGCCCATCGTCGGATCGGTCAGCACGGAGATATAGGGTAAACCGCGCTCCTGCATTTTCGCCAGCGCGGCGGACGTTTTCGCCATCTGCATCAGCGACATCAGCGCTTCCTGCATGCGCGCGCCGCCGGACGCTGAGAAGCAAACCAGCGGGCAGTCTGTCTTCCAGCGCCTGCTCAACGGCACGTACGAAGCGCGCGCCCACCACCGAGCCCATTGAACCGCCCATAAAGGAGAATTCAAAAGCCGCGGCGACAACCGGCATGTCGTACAGCGTGCCCTTCATGACCACCAGCGCATCTTTCTCGCCGGTCTCTTTTTGAGCCGACGCCAGGCGGTCTTTGTATTTTTTCGAATCGCGGAACTTCAGCACATCTTTCGGCTCGAGCTCGCTTCCCAGCTCCACAAGGGAACCTTCGTCCAACAGGCTATGCAGGCGATTACGCGCCGACATACGCATATGGTGATCGCACTTAGGGCAAACCTCCAGGTTGCGCTCCAGCTCTGCGCGGTACAATACCTGGCCGCAGCTGTCGCACTTGGTCCATACACCCTCAGGAATGCTTGCCTTGCGGGTGGGAGTGATATTGCTTTTAATTCGTTCAATCCAGCTCATTGATAACCTTTCTGCCTGAACCTGGTCGATGCCAGTTTTGTCGTAAGGGGCGCATAATGCCATTTTTGACCCTTACAGACCATGAATGTTGCACATTAAATCATAACATCCCGTCACATGGGATAAAAAAGTGGTCGTACCGCTCACACTTCACTCTGCGGGCGGCGGCGTTCCGCCCGCGGTAGATTAGGCTACTAAAACTATTTTGACTGCTTCGCCGCCGCGCGCTTGTGGCGAATGATTTCAATCACTCCCGGCAGCACGGAGAGGAGAATAATGGCGACAATCAGCAGCTTCAGGTTTTCCTGGACGATCGGTAAATCGCCAAACAGATAGCCCGCATAGGTGAACAGCATCACCCACAGCAGCGCGCCAACCACGTTATAGGCCGCAAAATGACGATAGGACATATGGCCCATTCCCGCCACAAATGGCGCAAAGGTTCTGACAATCGGCACGAAGCGGGCAAGGATAATGGTTTTGCCGCCGTGACGCTCGTAGAACGCGTGGGTCTTGTCCAGATAGCTGCGGCGGAAGATTTTAGAATCAGGATTACTGAAAAGCTTTTCACCAAACAGCCGCCCGATGGTGTAGTTCAACGCATCGCCGACAATTGCCGCGATCACCATCAGCACCGCCATCAGATGCACGTTCAGATCGTTAGTCGGCAGCGCTGACAGCGCGCCGGCAACAAACAGCAGCGAATCTCCCGGCAGGAACGGCGTGACCACCAGACCCGTCTCGCAAAACAGAATCAAAAACAGAATGGCATAAACCCAGATACCGTACTCGGCAACCAGTTCGGCCAGGTGTACATCTATATGCAGGATGAAATCAATTAAAAAGCGAATCAGGTCCATACCGTTTTAGTCCTTAATAGCAATACGTAAAACCCTTCACGGCGCATCCAGGCGGCCGAACGCTAGCTCCCGGAAGGCGCGCAAAGCGGCGAGTCCGGGAAAACCAGCGCGGCCGGCAAAGCGGCGGCTGAAGGATGAGGCGTATACGTCAGTCCGCCAAAAACAGCGGACCCATCGGCATCACCGGCAGATCGAAATGGGCCGGATAATCAACCGACACCAGATACAATCCCTCAGCTTTTGCCGTCGCGGCGGCTAGCTTCCTGTCTTTTGCCGCCAGAAGTTCTGCAATCCAGCTCTCCGACTGGTTACCGGCCCCTACTTCCATCAGGCTGCCGACAATGTTCCTTACCATATGATGCACAAAGGCGTTTGCTTTGATATCGACCACCACATACGGGCCGTAGCGCGTGACGCGAATATGGCTAATATTGCGCCACGGCGTGCGCGACTGGCACTGCACCGCCCGAAACGAGGTAAAATCATTCTCGCCCAGCAGGCACTGCGCCGCGCGCTGCATCCGCTCGGCGTCCAGAGGCTGATGATAATGGGTCACCCCCTGGCTTAACACCGCCGGGCGCAGCCGATGGTTATAGATAACGTAGCGGTAGCGGCGCGCCGTGGCGCTAAAGCGCGCGTGGAACGCTTCCGGCACATGTTTAACCCAGCGCACGGCAATGTCACCAGGCAAATTCGCATTCACGCCCAGCGTCCAGGCCGCGTCTTTACGCAGCGCGCGCGTTTCAAAATGCACCACCTGGCCGGTGCCGTGCACGCCGGCGTCGGTGCGGCCGGCGCAAAAGACGCTAATCGGCTCATTCGCCACCTGCGAGAGCGCCTTTTCCAGCTTCTCCTGCACGCTGCGCACCTCGTTCTGCCGCTGCCAGCCGTAATACTTACTGCCGTCGTACTCGATGCCCAGCGCGATTTTATAGACCGGCTGCTGCTCCATCTCAGACATCAGTAAAAATACTCCTGCACCAGCTTCTCGGCGATTTTCACCGCCATCAGCGCGCCGCCGAAGCGGACGTTGTCGGCAACGGACCAGAACTGAACCTGCTCCGGTATCCCGTAATCGTTACGCACGCAGCCGACGGAGAGCTGAGTGGTGCCGGAAGCATCGCCAACCTGAGTCGGGAATTCGCTCGCTTCGGACAGCTCGATATCTTCGCCGCGCGCAAAGGCATCGCGCGCCTCTTCTGCGGCCAGCGGGCGCATGGCTTCGAAATTAACCACCTGCGCATGGCCGTAGAAAACCGGCGACTGAACCACGCTTGCGGAGATCATCAGCCCTTCATCCTGGAGGATCTTCCGCACCTCGTCGACGATGCGTCGCTCTTCCAGCACGCTGCCTTCACGATCGGGCAGCAGCGGCAGCATGTTGAACGCCAGTTGACGACCGAAGTAATCATCTTCATCAATCGGCATGCCGTTGAGCAGCTTAGCGCTCTGCCCCGCCAGCGCGCTGACGGCTTTTTTACCGCGGGCGGAAACGGAGAGCAGGCTGGTGACCTGAATACGCGACAGGCCGCCTTGATCAATCAACGGCTTCAGCGCGGCCAGCAGCTGGCTGGTCAGGCTGTTGGCCACGGCAATAACGTTCCGATTGCGGTAATCCGCCAGCACGAATGGGTTAACTTCCGGCACGACCAGCGGGACGTCCGGCTCCAGCGCGAACAGGCCGCTCAGGTCGATAACCAGACAGCCGGAGTTAGTCGCCTCTTCAACGTAGGCCGCGGTGGCCTCGACGCCGGCGGCGAAAAAGGCCAGCTGGGCCTGGGTCCAGTCAAACTCCGCGGCATCCTGTACGATGACCGACTTACCGTTAAAGCGCAGATGTTCGCCCGCGCTTTCGTTACGCGCCAGGGCGTAAATATCTCCCACCGGGAACTGGCGTTCAGCAAGGGTTTCAAGCAGGGCTTCGCCAACGGCGCCCGTTGCGCCCAGTATGGCAATATTCCAGCCTTCAGACATGGTGGTTTACTCCAGGAAAAAGCGACCCTGCAGGAGTATCCAACAGGGTCATTAAGAAGATATTAACGAACAGGGTGATGTATGGCATTAAAGCCGAGCTGCCGCAACAGCGTCGCCGCCTGCTCATCGCTGCACTGTACGTACAGCGAAGACCATTCACGGCGTTCCTGGTAATTTTTGCGCAGCTTGTCAAATTCGCCCGCGGCACCGGCCACTTTTCGCAGCGGCGCATCGTCGCGGCGCACATCATACACCAAATGGACCAGCCTTTTCAGGGTTGCCTGATCGAGCGCTCCGTGGAGAGTAATACGACCAAACTCAGGCGCCGGCAGCAGGGTATCCAGCGCCACCTGCTGCGGATGCCCGATAAACGCGCTGTAGGCTTCAAACACCTGGGTCGTCCCGCGCGCTTTTCCTTCCAGAGTATAGCCGGCGATATGCGCGGTACCGATATCCACGCGATCCAGCAGCTCAAGGTTAAGATCCGGCTCAGGCTCCCAGACGTCAAGCACGACGCTCAGCGGCTGCCCGGCCTGCAGGCGTTTCAGCAGCGCGGCGTTATCCACCACCGGACCACGGCAGGCGTTAATTAACACCGTTCCCGGCTTCAGGCGGCTAATTAGCGCCTCATCCGCGAGATGCAGCGTCTTGTACTGCCCTTCTTTATATAAAGGCGTGTGGAACGTCAGCACATCGGCCTGCTGAACCAGCTCGTCGAGGCTGCGGAAATCGCCTTCATCGCCGCGATCCGCGCGTGGCGGATCGCAAAGCAGCGTTTTGATCCCCAGCGCTTCAAGACGTTTTTGCAGGCGTCCACCGACGTTGCCCACCCCGACGATCCCGACGGTACGATCGGTCAGCGCAAAGCCGTCGCGCTCGGCCAGCATCAGCAGCGCCGAGAAAACGTACTCAACAACCGCAATCGCGTTACAGCCGGGCGCGGCGGAAAAACCGATCCCTGCCTGCTGCAGCCACGCCTGATCGACATGATCGGTCCCCGCGGTCGCGGTGCCGACGAACTGTATCGCCTTGCCGGCAAGCAGCGCTTCATTGACTTTCGTGACGGAGCGGACCATCAGCGCGTCGGCATCGGTCAGCGCTTCAGCCGGAATTGGGCGGCCGGGGACCGCCCTCACCTCGCCCAAACGGCTAAAAAGCTCACGGGCATAGGGCATATTTTCATCAACGAGGATTTTCACGGTTCAGTACCTGTCTGAGAACGAGAGTAAACCGGGGAAGTGTGCCATAATCTCGCCGCCAGGAACATCATCACCGGGCCTCAGTACAGTAATACGGAAAGGATTAATCATGACACAACCCGTTTCAGGTATGTCCGATCGCCCTCCGGGGACAGCTCCCTCCGGCGCTTCCGTCGCCGGGGAGCTCTCGCTGACCACCCAGCAACGCACCGTTCTCGAGCGACTGATCACGCGCCTGGTGGCGTTAACATCGCAGCAGAGCACGGAAGTGTGGGCCGGAATCAAGCACGATCTGGGACTTAAAGGCGATGCGCCGCTGCTGGCATGCCACTTTGCCGCCGCCGAAAGTCACCTGAACCAGCGCCTGACCGTTGCACAGCAAAACCATCACCACCGTCAGACTCTGGCGCAGCTCGGCGAACTGCTGAATCAGGGCAACAATCGTCAGGCGGTGAGCGATTATATCCGCCAGCACTACGGGCAAACCGCGCTACACGCGCTGAGCCAGCAGCAGCTTGAGAACGTGCTGCAGTTGCTGCAGAACGGCCGGCTGTCGATTCCGTCGCCCCAGCAGCGTCAGCCTACGCTGCGCCCGCTGCTGCCGGCGGAGCACAATACGCTGAACCAGCTGGTGACCCGTCTTGCCGCCGCAACCGGTGAGCCCGGCAAGCTTATCTGGCAATCGATGCTGGAGCTGTGCGGCGTGAAAACCGGCGAGCTGATCCCGGCAACGCATTTTACCCCGCTCTCCTACTGGCTGCAGGCGCGACAAACGCTAAGCACCCAGACCAGTCCGACGCTCAACTCGCTGCAGGCCGCGCTGAAACAGCCGCTTGAAGCGCAGGAGTGGCAGAAGATCGCCGATTTTGCCCGCCACAGCTGGCACGTGACGCCGCAATCGGTGCTGAGCGCCAGCCAGATACTGACGCTATTAAACAAAGTTTTTGTGCTGCGCGTGGCGCGGGCCCAGGAGACCCTGGCGATCCCGTCTCTCCAGTCGGAGCCGGCCCCGCTCTTCGCGCGAATCAAAAAGCCGTGGCTTATCCTGCTGGCTCTGGTCGCGGTGGCGCTGATATGGCTGATGATCGCGTAACCCTGTCTGCTGCCGATACGTTGCTGCAAAAGATGACGGGCCGCTAAATCACCGCTATGTTTACGATAACGTCCGCGCAGGCCGGCCCTAACTCACCGAGGGCCGAACCATAGGCCTATTTTCGTAACGATATCAGCGTGATGACAATACCCAGCGCGGCGCAGACCGCCGCCGCCAGGAAGACGGACGAGTAGCCCAGGGACGTCGCCAGCAGTCCGGCAAGCGGGCCGCTAACGCCGTATGAGATATCCTGAAACGCCGCATAGCCGCCCAGCGCGGTGCCCCGTACCTGTGGCGGAACGCGTTTCACCACCTCCACGCCCAGCGACGGGAAGATAAGCGAGCAGCCGCAGCCGGTCAGCGCGGCGCCGGCTAAGGCTGTCCAGGCATCCGGCGCCAGCCACAGCAGCGTCAGGCCCGCAGCCTCAATCAGCAGCGAGACCGTCGCCACCTTCACCCCGCCGAAGCGATCGGGCATCCAGCCAAACAGAATGCGCATCAGCACGAAGGCGCCGCCAAAAGCGGTCAACGTAAAGCCGGCCATCGCCCAGCCGTTGCTGGCGAAGTAGAGCGAGACGAAGGTGCCAATCACCGCAAATCCAACGCCCTGCAGGCCAAGACCAATCCCCGGACGCCAGATCATACCGACAACGCTCCACAGCGACGGACGTTCGCCGCCGTGAGCCGGAACCTTGCGGACCGTGCCATTAATCGCGAAGGCCAGCAGCGGCAGCGCCATGGTAACGCAGGCCAGCGCGGCGACGCCGTAATGCGTGTAGATCAGCAGCCCCAGCGGGGCGCCAGCCGCCAGCGATCCATACATGGCCATTCCGTTCCACGACATGACTTTTCCCGAACGCGTCGGCCCGACGAGACCCATCCCCCAGCTCAGGTTGCCGGTTAGCAGCTGGCTCTCGCCAAAACCAAGGATCAGCCGGCCGAGCACCAGTAGCGCAAATTTCGCGACAATCGGCACCGGCAGCAACGCCGCCAGCAGCCACGCGGCGCCGGCCAGCGCACAGGCCAGCATGCCCTGCAGCACCGATCGTTTAGCGCCGTACTGGTCGGCCAGGCGACCGGCGTAGCCCCGCGTCAGCACCGTCGCCAGAAACTGTATCCCGACGGCGATGCCGACCATCGTGTTGCCAAAACCGAGCTCATGGTGGACAAAAAGGGGGATCACCGGCAGCGGAAGGCCAACGGTCATGTAGGTCAAAAATACGGAGAACGTAATGCGAAATAGCGAAATATTCGCCGAAGAGGGATTTGCGGTTTCTGTCGCTGCGGACATGCTTTACTCCAGTTCGCAGAGTAAGACGAAGTGAGTGTGCCTCCCTGCGCCAGGCTCTGTCAATAATGAAAAAAAGGGAGCCTGCCGGCTCCCTTTTCAATTACTGACTGACTATGCGTCGTGTTTACGCATCACCAGGGTGGCGTTGGTGCCGCCAAAGCCGAAGCTGTTGGACATCACGGTCTTCAACGCACGTTCGGTCGGCTTAGTCACGATGTTCAGGCCTGCGGCCTGCTCGTCCATCTCGTCGATGTTGATGCTTGGCGCGATAAAGCCGTGTTCCAGCATCAGTAGAGAGTAGATAGCTTCCTGCACGCCAGCGGCGCCCAGCGAGTGGCCGGTCATCGCTTTGGTTGCGGAGATTGCCGGGCTGTTATCGCCGAAGACTTCACGGATCGCACCCAGCTCTTTCACGTCGCCAACCGGAGTGGAGGTACCGTGGGAGTTCAGGTAATCAATCGGGGTATCAACGCCCTGCATCGCCATGTGCATGCAGCGAACGGCGCCTTCGCCCGACGGGGCAACCATGTCGGCGCCATCGGAAGTTGCGCCGTAGCCGACGATTTCCGCATAGATGTGCGCACCGCGCGCCAGAGCGTGCTCCAGCTCTTCAACCACAACCATCCCGCCGCCGCCAGCGATGACGAAACCGTCGCGGTGCGTATCATAGGTACGGGACGCTTTGTCCGGAGTTTCGTTGTATTTGGTGGACAGCGCGCCCATTGCGTCGAATTCGCAGGCCATTTCCCAGCACAGCTCTTCGCCGCCGCCGGCAAAAACGATGTCCTGTTTACCCAGTCTGAATCTGCTCTACGGCATTGCCGATGCAGTGTGCGGAAGTCGCACAGGCGGAGCTGATGGAGTAGTTAACGCCGTGGATTTTGAACGGGGTAGCGAGGCAGGCGGAAACGGCAGAGGCCATCGCTTTGGTCACGACGTACGGGCCAACGGCCTTCAGGCCGCGCGGGCTGCGCATCGCGTCTGCGCCAAACACCTGGTATTTTGAGGAACCGCCGGAACCGGCAATCAGGCCTACGCGCGGGTTATTCTGATAAACCTCTTCTTTCAGCCCGGCATCTTCTACGGCCTGCTGCATTGAGAGATAGGAGTAGATGGAAGCATCGTTCATAAAGCGAACCACTTTACGGTCGATCAGACCGGTGGTGTCCAGCTTAACGTTGCCCCATACGTGGCTGCGCATACCTGAATCTTGAAATTCCTGAGAGAAAGTGATCCCTGAACGTCCTTCACGCAGAGATGCCAGGACTTCCTGCTGGTTATTACCGATGCTGGAAACGATGCCCAAGCCAGTAATCACTGCACGTTTCATTCAATACCTCTGTAAGTCGCACTATTTTAAGTTTCGAGTCGCACAATAGCGTACACTTGTACGCCGAACAAGTCCGATCAGCCATTTTGTGTATAAATTTGCGCCTCCCGGCACACATCGTTAAGATCGTTCTACGCCTTGAGATTCGAGTAACTTACGTGAAACAAAACGCCATACAACCTGCCAACCTGGAATTCAACGCTGAGGGTACACCTGTTTCCCGAGATTTCGGCGACGTGTACTTTTCCAATGACAACGGCCTGGAAGAGACCCGCTACGTCTTTCTCGGCGGCAACCGCCTCGGTGAACGCTTTCCTGGTCATTCGCAGCCGCTATTTGTGGTTGCCGAGAGCGGATTCGGCACCGGCCTCAACTTCCTCACGCTGTGGCAGGCGTTCGACGTTTTTCACCGTGACAACCCCGAAGCTACCCTGCAAAGATTACATTTCATCAGTTTTGAAAAATTTCCGCTCACCGCCGCCGATCTGGTCCTCTCCCACCGGCGCTGGCCGGAGCTGGCGCCGTGGGCAGAGCAGCTGCAGGCCCAGTGGCCGCTGCCCGTTGCCGGCTGCCATCGGCTACTGCTTGATGACGGACGCGTGACCCTTGATTTATGGTTCGGCGATATCAATGAGCTGACCCTCGAGCTTGATGACTCCCTCAATCAGCAGGTCGACGCCTGGTTTCTCGACGGGTTTGCGCCGGCAAAAAACCCGGATATGTGGACGCCTGAACTCTTCGCGGCGATGGCCCGGCTGGCGAAACCGGGCGGAACGCTGGCGACCTTCACCTCCGCGGGCTTTGTCCGTCGCGGCCTGCAGGAAGCCGGCTTTACCATGCACAAGCATAAAGGTTTTGGCCGCAAGCGGGAGATGCTGATCGGCGAGATGAGCCGCGAGCTGAACCTGCCCGCGCACGCGCCGTGGTTCGCCCGCACCGCCAGCGAAAAACGCGAGGTGGCGATTATCGGCGGTGGAATTGCCAGCGCCCTGCTGTCGCTCGCGCTGCTGCGCCGCGGCTGGCAGGTGACGCTCTATTGCGCCGACGATGCCCCTGCCACAGGCGCATCCGGCAACCGCCAGGGGGCCCTGTATCCTTTACTCAGCCAGCACGACCCGGCCCTGGCCCGTTTCTTCCCCGCCGCATTTACCTTCGCGCGCCGGATTTACGATGCGCTGCCGGTTACCTTCGACCACCAGTGGTGCGGCGTGACTCAGCTCGCCTGGGATGAGAAAAGCGGGCAAAAAATCGCCCAGATGCTCGAGCTCAATCTGCCGGCGGAAATTGCCGTTGCCGTCAGCGCCGAAACGGCGGCGCAGGCGACCGGCGTCGAGACCGGCTGCGGCGGGATCGCCTATCCCGCAGGAGGCTGGCTCTGCCCGCAGCAGACTGACGGCCGAATTCCTCGCGCTGGCGGCGACCCACGGACTGCACGCGCGCTATGGCTTTAAGGTAGAGACGCTCACCGCCGACGGCGACGGCTGGCAGACTGAACCAGCGCCAGCGGCACGACGTGGTGGTATTGGCGAACGGCCATCAGCTGACCACCTTCAGCCAAACCGCGCAGCTGCCGGCCTATCCGGTAGGCGGACAGGTTAGCCACATCCCGACAACGCCGGGGCTTGCTCAGCTGCGCCAGGTGCTGTGCTATGACGGCTACCTGACGCCGCAAAACCCGCATAACCAGCAGCACTGTATCGGAGCCAGCTATCATCGCGGACGGACGGAGACGGCATTCAGCGCAGAGGATCAGCGGCAGAACCGGCAGCGTTTGATCGACTGCTTCCCGGACGCAGAGTGGGCCCGGGAGGTCGATATCAGCGCCAATGAGGCCCGCAGCGGCGTACGCTGCGCCACCCGCGACCATTTACCGATGGTCGGCAACGTGCCGGACTATGATGCTACGTTGACCCGCTACGCTCAGCTTGCCGGGCAGAAGGAGAACGCGCCGTCGGCGCCGGTGCACCGCAATCTGTATCTCCTCGGGGCGCTGGGCTCCCGCGGGCTGTGCTCCGCGCCGTTAGCGGCGGAAATTCTGGCGGCGCAGATGAGCGGTGAACCGCTGCCAATGGATCGCGAAACGCTGGCGGCGCTCAATCCCAATCGGCTATGGGTAAGGAAACTGCTGAAGGGAAAAGCGGTGAAATAATCCGCAGAGGTAGCCCGGATGGCGCCACCGGGCGATTCCCCGACCTCGCGACGCTCGGCCGGGGCTATCTTACAGGCGGTTCAGCTGCTTAGCGTGTTGCCTGCTGATACAAACGTTCCCACATATCCTGAACGAGGATCTGATCCGGCGGCGAGAGCTCTCCCGCGCCGATCGCTTTTTCCAGACTGTGAACAACCCGGTCATTGATCGCTTGCGCTGAATGATCGTCTCCGCCTTCCAGCTCGGCTATCGCCAGCGTCAGGTGGCCACGCAGATAGCCGCCGGCAAACAGTTCATCATCGCTGGCGTGGTCTACCATTTCGTCGATTAGCGCCAGAATGCGTGATTCAAACTCCGCGAGCATTGTCTTTCCTCTTCTAGTGTAAAGCGTGGCCTTAGTGCAGGTCTTCCGGCCACGGAAATTGTTCTGCCGTCAGTGGCGGCGTTTGATAATAGTCTTGTAATGCCTGAATAAATCGCGCCGGACGCTCCGGGATCCCCTGCTGCAGATAGCTCATCACCTGGGCATGGACCCGCCGCTGAAAGGCGATGCGGTCGGGTTCGACGTCCCCTTCCAGGTTGTCGCAGCTGACGTTGAACGGGAAGCCCGCCGCCACGCAAAACAGCCACTCAAATGCCTGGGGTTTCACCTCGACGTCTTCAAACTGGCTCTGCGTCATCGCATCCCGGCCATCCGGGCAGTACCAGTAGCCGAAATCAACCTGTTCGCGACGCGCTTTCCCGGCAATACACCAGTGCGAAATTTCGTGCAGACCGCTGGCATAAAAGCCGTGGGCAAAGACGATACGGTTAAACGGTACGTCGTTGTCAGCCGGAAGATAGATCGGTTCGTCGTCGCCTTTAATCAGACGGGTATTAAAATCATCGGCGAAGCAGCCGTCAAAAATGGCGATCAGCTGCTGATAATGGTGTTGCTGTTGCATTAATTCATTCCCAACCACTGCAGGATTTCCGCCCCGTGGCTGTCATAAAGAAGTTTCGCACTCATCACTGCGGACACGACCACGATCATCGGTCGAATCAGCGATTGCCCTTTGCTCAGAACCAGCCGCGAGCCGGCGCGGGCGCCAATAAACTGCCCCGCCATCATCACGAATCCGGTGGCCCAAATCACTTTGCCGCCAATAATAAACAGCAGCAGCCCGCCAACGTTGGAGGTCGCGTTAAGCACTTTCGCATGAGCGGTTGATTTTGCAAGGTTGAACCCCGCCAGGGTCACGAAGGCCAGGGCGTAGAATGAACCGGCGCCCGGGCCGAAAAAGCCGTCATAGAAACCCACGCAGCCGCCGGCGACCAGCGCGAACGGCAGGCCGTATAAGCGGCGCTGGCGATCGTCCTCGCCTAATTTTGGCATCAGCAGAAAATAGAGGCCAATGCCGATAATCAGCAGCGGCAAAATCTGTTTGAGGATATCGGACTGCACGTGCTGCACCAGCAGCGCACCGCCGGTGGAGCCGATAAACGTCATCAGAATATTAAGCTTCTGATCGGCGAGGTTCACCACCTTGCGGCGGATAAAATAGAGTGACGCGGAAAGCGAACCGCCGCAGGCCTGCAGCTTGTTGGTCGCCAGCGCCTGCGCCGGAGGGAGTCCCGCAGCCATCAGCGCCGGGACGGTCAACAGCCCGCCGCCGCCGGCCAGGGAATCGATAAATCCGGCGAGAATGGCGACGAAGAAAAGCACTACCAGTACCGTGGGCGAAACCATAAACAGGTCGATAAAACTATCCATTAAAGAACGTGCTCATCCAGTAGCGCCTGGCAGGAAGGCGGCAGCGGAGGCGGCGTCTTCTTCACAGGAGAGGTTGATCCGGGTTTCGGAGGTTCGAACCAGCTTTGCAACTCTGCACCGCAGCCATCGCCGGCAGGCGGCGGCGCCTGCTCTTCGCACTCCAGGCTTCCGGCAGGACAACGCAGGCGAACATGCATATGCGCACGATGCTGGAACCACGGGCGAACTTTATGCAGCCAGTCGCGATCGCTCCCGGCATCGAGGCATAGCTGCTGTTTGATCGCCGGGTTAACGAAGATGCGCGTGACTTCGCTATCTTCTGCCGCCAGCTTGATCAGCTGGCTAATTTGCGGGCTCCACCGCGCCGGGACAACGCGCTTGCCGTCGGCGGAAACCAGGTCCAGCGCCTGCGGCTTCAGCAGCTGCGCCGGGCTCCAGCGCATCTGCGGCAGCTGGAGGAAAATATCGACATCCAGGCCGCTCTGATGGCTGGCGTGGCCGCCGTTAAAACGCCCGCCGGCGGGCATTCCCATATCGCCAATCAGCATCGTGCCCATTCCCCGGCCGTGCACCTGATTGCTCAGGCGCTGGATAAACCGGACAAGATCGGGATGGCCGAAATAGCGGCGCTGGTCGGTACGCATCACCTGGTAGTTTGCCGAGTCCAGCGGCAGCGCCTGGGCTCCCACAATGCAGCCGTTGGCAAAAGCGCCGATCGACTGCGCGCTGCCGCCTATCGGCTGAGTGATTTTTTGCCACGGCGTTGCCGCAGAGCAGGCAGAGCTGGCCAGGAGCGCCAGCAGAGCGATAACGGTTTTTTTCATCGATTACCAGCGTGGAATTGATGTCGTCACGTCGCCGTTTTGCGCGCGTTGACGCATAAAGTGATCCATTAACACGATCGCCAGCATCGCTTCTGCGATCGGCACCGCGCGAATCCCCACGCACGGATCGTGACGCCCTTTGGTGATCATCTCAACTTCTTCGCCAAAGCGGTTAATGGTATGCCCCGGAACGGTGATGCTGGAGGTCGGCTTCAGCGCAATATTAGCGACAATCTGCTGACCGCTGCTGATGCCGCCGAGCACGCCGCCCGCATGGTTGCTCTGGAAACCGGCTTTGGTGATCTCATCGCGGTTTTCGCTGCCGCGCAGCTTAACCACCTCAAAGCCGTCGCCAATCTCAACGCCTTTCACCGCATTTATGCTCATCAGCGCGTGGGCAATATCGGCATCCAGGCGGTCGAATACCGGCTCACCGAGTCCCGGAGGAACGCCATCGGCCACGACGGTGATTTTTGCGCCAATCGAGTCGCCCTCTTTTTTCAGGCCGCGCATCAGCTCATCAAGCGCTTCAATTTTATCCGGATCGGGACAGAAGAACGGGTTCTGTTCAACCTGCTCCCAGTCTTTAATGGCCAGCGGGATATCTCCCATCTGGGTCAGGCAGCCGCGGATGACGATGCCAAACTTCTCCGCGAGGAACTTTTTGGCGATCGCTCCTGCCGCGACGCGCATCGCGGTCTCACGCGCCGACGAGCGTCCGCCGCCGCGATAATCGCGCAGGCCGTATTTCTGCTCGTAGGTGTAATCCGCGTGGCCGGGACGAAAAACGTCTTTGATAGCGCCGTAGTCCTGCGAACGCTGGTCGGTATTCTCAATCAGCAGGCCAATGCTGGTGCCGGTGGTGACGCCCTCGAATACGCCAGACAGGATCTTAACCTGGTCCGGTTCGCGACGCTGGGTGGTATAGCGCGAGGTGCCGGGACGGCGACGATCCAGGTCGTGCTGCAGATCGGCTTCGGTCAGCGGGATGCCCGGCGGTACGCCGTCGACGATGCAGCCCAGCGCCAGGCCGTGCGACTCGCCGAAAGTGGTTACGCGAAAGAGTTGTCCAATTGTATTTCCTGCCATCACGGCTCCGTCATGTTTGCGTGTTGTTTTTAGTCTTTATAAATACCGAAATGCACCCGTGCGGCGATCAGCTGCGGTTTGGTCAGCATAAACACGCCGTCTCCGCCGTTATCGAACTCAAGCCAGGTGAACGGGACATCCGGGTACTGCTCAATCAGATGTACCATGCTGTTACCGACTTCACAAATCAGAATACCGTCATCGTTGAGGTAATCCGGGGCGCAGGCGAGGATGCGGCGGGTCAACTTCAGACCGTCGCTGCCGGAGGCCAGCCCGAGCACCGGCTCATGACGATATTCACCCGGCAAATCGGACATATCTTCTTCATCGACGTACGGCGGGTTGGTGACGATCAGGTCATATTGCACCTTCGGCAGGTCGCGGAACAGATCCGAGCGAATCGGCGTAACCTGATGAATCAGCCCGTGCTCTTCCACGTTTTGTTCGGCCACGGCCAGCGCGTCAGGGGAGATATCCACCGCATCGACTTCCGCTTCCGGGAAGGAATAGGCGCAGGCGATGGCGATACAGCCGCTGCCGGTGCACATATCCAGGATGTGCTGCGGCTGATGGTCGATCAGTCCGGCAAACTGGTTTTCGATAAGCTCGCCAATCGGAGAGCGCGGCACCAGCACGCGTTCATCGACGTAAAACTCATGGCCGCAGAACCAGGCTTTGTTGGTCAAATAGGCGACCGGAATACGCTCATTGACGCGGCGAATCACGCGCTCAACGATGCGGTGTTTTTCGCTGGAAGTCAGACGCGCAATGCGCATGTCTTCCGGGATGTCCAGCGGCAGGTACAATGAAGGCAGCACCAGCTGCACCGCTTCGTCCCACGGGTTGTCGGTGCCGTGACCGTACCAGATATTCGCCGCGCTGAAGCGGCTTACCGCCCAACGCAGCATGTCCTGAATGGTTTGCAGCTCATTGACTGCTTCATCAACAAAAATTTTATCCACGCCATCCTCCAGGACACGCTCTACTGTAAATTCGGCGGCTAGTTTGCCATGAAGACGGCGATAAATCAGCATTCTTACGTCAGGCTGAGGGGGAAAAGTACGTTTTGCTTGCCTGGATGTACTCCGGGTCGGGTAAACTAGCGCAAAGAAAAGATGAGAGTGGGCAATGAAAAAGAAAACATCGCTTAGCGTGGAGGATCAGACGCTGTTCCGTCAGCTCATGACCGGCACGCGTAAGATTAAGCAGGACACTATCGTTCACCGCCCGCTGCGCAAGAAAATTACCGAAGTGCCGCCGAAGCGTCTACTTCAGGAGCAGGCCGACAACAGCCACTACTTTTCGGATGAATTTCAGCCGCTGCTGAATACCGAAGGGTCGGTAAAATACGTCCGTGCGGACGTGAGCCACTTTGAGTTGAAAAAACTGCGGCGCGGGGACTATTCGCCAGAGTCTGTTTCTCGACCTGCACGGTTTAACTCAGACTGCAGGCAAAGCAGGAACTGGGCGCGCTGATTGCCGCATGCCGCCGGGAACACGTGTTCTGCGCGTGCGTGATGCACGGACACGGGAAGCATATTCTCAAGCAGCAGACGCCATTATGGCTGGCGCAGCATCCGCATATTATGGCGTTCCATCAGGCGCCAAAAGAGTACGGCGGGGACGCCGCACTGCTGGTGCTGATAGAGATTGAAGAGTGGCAACCGCCGGAGCTTCCGTAAACGTCGGCTCCGGGGGGTGATTAGATAGCTTTCGCCATCTTCAGGTTGCAGGGGCTCATCTGCCAGTTGAATTCGCCCTTGCCGTTGGCATCGAGCGTCACGCAGGCAATGGCCGATGTGGTGAACATCGGGGGCGTCTCTCCCGGGCACAGCTCTGAGACGAGGTACCCTACCAACGGCAGGTGAGAAACGACCAGCGCCGTTGCCACACCTTCATTTGCCAGCGCCTGAAGATAGGCGTTGACCATGCCAACATCGCCGCACGGCGTCAGCTCCGGCATGACGTCGACGTCCTTCGGCAGGCTCATGCACTCTCTTACGATATCCAGAGTCTGTTCCGCACGCAGATAAGGACTCACAAGAACCCGCTCAATATCTACTTTCTGACCTTTCAGCCAGGTTGCCATCAGACGTGACTCATCACAACCGCATGCGGTTAAGGGACGAACTGAGTCACTGGCTGCATCGAGGGCAGCGTCGCCGTGACGCATGATAAAAACTTGCATATTGCACCGCTTTTGTTAACCAGAAGCACCGTAGTCTTACCCGCGCAGATAATACGCAGTCGACCCGGTGGCCGGGCATTGTGCCTGATCCATCCAACGAATGAAACGCTGTTTTTTACCTCAGTGGCGTAAGTATAGTCAATGTTTGTTGACAAAATAGCCAACCGACAGCGTCATTCATCGTCGGATTTATCTTCTTTGACCAGAACTTAGGTCGTCCGTTCGCCAGCGGGCCAAAATGTTGCCCCCTGCTCGGCCATGCGCAATAAATTTTCACATGGCGTAAAACGCGGGCCGTACTGCGCGGCCAGGCGCTGCAAAATTGCAACCACTTCACCCGCACCAGATTTATCCATATAGCGGAATGGACCGCCAAGAAACGGCGGGAAGCCAATACCAAACACGGCGCCGATATCGCCATCGCGTGCGCTGCGAATAACCTGCTCATCGAAGCAGCGCGCCGCTTCATTGAGCATCATCATCACGCAACGTTCAGCCACCTGCTGCGCCGACAAGCGCGCCTGCGGGGCAGAAACCCCCAGTAGCGAATAAATTGCCGCATCGGGCCGTTTTTTGCTTGTACGCCCTTTTTTCTCATAAAGATAGAAACCGCGGCTATTTTTTCTGCCTTTGCGATCGTCATTCAAGATCGCGTTAATGATATTTGCAGGCGGGCTAAAACGTTCTCCCCATGCCGATTCCAGAACGGGAATAATTTTGGTGCCGGTATCGATGCCAACCTCATCGAGCAGCTGGATGGGACCTACCGGAAAACCGAATTTAACCAATGCGTTATCGATATGCTCAACGGGTTCGCCCTCCGTCAGTAAGCGCATCGCCTCGTTGATGTAGGGAGCGAGAATGCGGTTGACGTAGAAGCCGGCTTTATCCGCCACTACGATCGGCGTTTTGCCCTGCATTTTTGCCAGCCTGACCACCGTGGCGATGGCCTGCGGGTCCGTATGCTGATGCGGGATAACCTCAACCAGCGGCATTTTTTCAACCGGGCTGAAATAGTGCAGGCCAATCACCCGCTGAGGCCTGCTGGCCTGCGCCGCGATCCCGGCGATCGGCAGCGACGACGTATTGGAGGCAAAGATCGTCTCCGGGCCGCAATGTTGTTCTATTTCGGCGACCATTCGCTGTTTGAGCGCCAGGTCCTCGAATACGGCTTCGATCACCACGTCCCGGTGGGCAAATCCTTGATAATCCGTGGTCCCGGAGATCAGCGCCAGCTGGCGATCGCGCTCGCCGGCACGCATATAGCGGCGGCGTACCTGCTTATCCAGCAGCTCCCAGCTGTACTTCAACGCATGGTTAATCCCGCTGGCCTGAATATCCTTGATTCGCACCGGCAATCCGCCTTTGCTGGCGGTAACCCAGGCGATTCCCCCGCCCATCAGGCCGCCGCCGAGCACGGCGATGCTGTTTAAAGGTCCTGCTTCAGCATCGGCGCCGCGATCTTTCTTCAGCTCGGTGCTGGCGAAGAAAATGGATCGTAGCGCCTGAGATTGCGGCGTCATCGCCAGCTCGCCGAAGGCCCTCGCCTCCTCGGCATAGCCGCTGCTGCAGCCATGGGCCAGCCCGTTCTCAATGACCTGCAGAATTTTCTTCGCGGCAGGATAGTTGCCCTGGGTCTTCTGCTGCGTCTTCTTCGCCACCAGGCGAAACAGCAGATTGCGCCCTAGCGGGCCGGCGAGGACGCGCTCGCGAATTGGCATGTTGCGGCTTGCCGGACGCTCTTTCAGCGCCAGCTCCACCGCCGTTTGCAGTAAAATAGCCTGAGGCACCACGTCATCCACCAGCCCGGCCTTCAGCGCCTGTCGGGCGCGCAGCTGTTTGCCGGTCAGTATCATCTCCAGCGCGCTGCTGACGCCAATCAACCGCGGCAGCCGCTGCGTGCCGCCGGAGCCCGGCAGCAACCCCAGCTGCACTTCAGGGAGGCCAAGGCGGGTTTTATCATCATCGCTACAGACTCGCCCGTGGCAGGCCAGCGCCAACTCAAGGCCGCCGCCGAGGCAGGCGCCGTGGATAGCGGCGATCGCCGGAATAGCCAGCCCGTGGATCTCGGCCATAATCTGCTGCCCCTGACGCGCCAGCGCCTCCGCCTCTTCCGCGCTGGCGCAGCGGGCAATCATATTGATATCCGCCCCGGCAATGAAGTTGTCCGCTTTAGCAGAAATAATCACCACGCCGCGCAGGGATTTGTTATCGCGGATCTGGCGGATGATAGCCCGAACCTGGCTGCCAAATTCGGCCTTCAGGGTATTCATTTTTTCGCCGGGGGTATCAATGGTGATCACCGCCACGTTGTCCGGACGAATATCGAGAGTAAACGCTGATGCAGGAGTCATCACTCCACCTCCAGAATCATCGCGGCGCCTAAACCACCTGCCGCACAGGCGGTGACCAGCCCAAACCCTCCCCCTCTGCGCCGCAGCTCATGCAGGGTTTGCGTGATCATCCTCGCGCCGGTTGCGGCAAAAGGATGACCGTAGGCAATCGAGCCGCCGAGGACGTTAAATTTGCTGTCATCCACTTCGCCGGTGGCCTGCGAGCGGCCAAGCACCTCGCGAGCAAAACGATCGCTGGCCAGACACTTCAGGTTGGCCAGCGTTTGCGCGGCAAAAGCCTCATGCATGTCGATAAGGGTTAAATCGGCAAGGGTCAGCCCCGCCCTTTCGAGCGCCAGAGGCGTCGACCACGCCGGCCCCAGCAGCATGTCCTGCTTAACGTCAATGGCGGTGAAAGCGTAGCTGCGCAGATAGCCCAGCGGGGCTAATCCCAGCTCTTTGGCACGGGATTCCGTCATCATAATCACCGCCGCCGCGCCGTCGGTTAACGGCGTGCTGTTGGCCGCGGTAACCGTACCGTGCTTACGATCGAAGGCCGGACGTAACTTTTGGTAATCGGCGAGGGTTGAATTCTTACGAATATTGTTATCGCTTGCTACGGGCTCGCGGAACGGCGGCACGTAGGCGGTCATCACTTCTGCCGCCAGCTTCCCCTCTTCCCAGGCTTTGGCCGCCAGCTGGTGCGAACGGAGCGCCAGAGTATCCTGCTGTTCACGGGTGATGCCCCAGCTTTTCGCCATCTGCTCGGCGGTATCGCCCATTCGTAGCCCGGTCGAGTATTCGGCCACCGCGGGCGGTACCGGTAGCAGATCGCGCAGGCGCAGGCGAGAAAACAGCTTCAGCCGCTGGCCGAGGGTTCGCGCCTTATTGGCATCCACCAGGGTGCGGGCCAGCTTTTTACTCACGCCGATAGGCAGCACCGACGAGGAGTCGGCGCCGCCGGCAATACCCGCCCGGATCGTCCCGGCCATCAGGCTTTCGGCAACGTTGGCGACGGCCTGAAAGCTGGTCGCGCAGGCGCGGCTGACGCTGTAGGCATCGGTGTGCACGCTCATGCCGGTGCCAAGCACGATCTCGCGCGCGATATTCGGCGCTTCCGGCATCTGAACCACCTGGCCAAAGACCAGCTGTTCAATAATCTGCGGGGGAATATCGCTGCGAGCCAGCATTTCACTGATGACCATTTTTCCCAAATCAATCGCGGGAACGCCGTGAAATACCGTTGCCTGACGAGCAAACGGAGTACGTAAACCGCTGACGATGGCAATGCGATCGCCCTGACGGGTGACAAGCGGTAGTGCCTGACTCATAACTCTCCCCTGTTAACCGATAAAACCAAGTGGTCTGACCTGATAACAGTTTTAACTAATTTTTTACATTAAGCCAATCGGGGAAGCAAAAAAGTGCGAGCCAAAACACATTGAAAGGACAAGATAACGCCCCGCTGAAAGGGGGCGTCAGGACGGAATTAACGCAGGCCGAGCTGGAAAATCAGGGTTTCCGCTTCGCAGCAGAAGACAAAATCGATATCCAGCTGCACGCCGCCTTCAACATCGCTAAAGGCCGGGGTAATTTTGCACGGTTCAGATTCCACGCCGCGGGCTCTTTCAGTCAACGCCGACAGGGTTTCATCTGCTTCAGCGCGGTTGGCAAACACGCGGCTGTAGGAGGCGGTGCAATCGGTGTTGTCCATAATGGTGCCAACATCCATACAGCAGCAAACCGGGGTTTCATCTGCACTAACTTTACTCATCGTAGATTTCCTCTGTATATGCACGCAAGGTGCCAGACAAATAGTAGGCTTATTTTACGCCCGGCCGGGGAGTGCCTCCAGTCGTTAATGATGACAACGGCGCTAAGTGACCGAAATCACACTTAAAAATGATCCAAAACAAGAATTACCCGAATCGGACACCCGGGTTGAGGGCAATTTTGCCGGCTGGATCGCGTTTTTCGTATCACAATTGAAAAATCTCATAAACAAACTTGCAACATCTTATCTGGTCCGACCTATACTCAGCGCACTGGTCTGATTTCTCTGTCGTAAAGCAGACCCTACACTTCGCGCTTCTGTTACGGCATGTAACATAGTTTGTATAAAAATAACTCAATGAGGTTATGGGCATGAGCCAGAAAACCCGCTTTACCCAATCTGCCCTCGCAGTGGCTGTAGCACTTGTTTCCACCCAGGCCTGGTCAGCAGGCTTCCAGTTAAACGAATTCTCTTCATCAGGTCTGGGCCGCGCCTATTCCGGTGAAGGCGCAATTGCTGACGATGCGGGCAATGCCAGCCGTAACCCGGCGCTGATTATGATGTTCGATCGCCCAACGATGTCCGCCGGTGCGATATTTATTGATCCCGACGTGAATATTTCTGGAAAGTCGCCATCCGGCAAAAGTCTGAATGCTGACAATATCGCTCCAACCGCCTGGGTGCCGAATTTACATTACGTTGCCCCTATAAACGATCAGTTTGGTTGGGGAGCTTCAATTACCTCTAACTACGGTCTGGCTACCGAGTACGCCGACGATTATGCTGCCGGGACCATGGGCGGCCAAACAGATTTGACAACTCTCAACCTGAACCTGAGCGGCGCTTATCGCCTTAACGACCACTGGAGTTTTGGTCTTGGCTTTGATGCGGTCTACGCCAAGGCGAAAATTGAACGCTATGCTGGCGATGCCGGTATGCTCGCTGCGGGCCAGATTATGCAGCAGGTGCCGAATTTACCAGCGGCTGCGCGGCCAGCGGCGATTGCCAAAGCGCAGCAGCTCGCAGCGATTCCAGCGGATCAACAGATTGCTCGCTTGAAAGGTGATAAGTGGGGATTTGGCTGGAACGCGGGTATTCTGTATGAAGTGGACAAAAACAACCGCTACGGCCTAACCTACCGGTCTGAAGTTAAAATCGATTTCGACGGCGATTATCGTAGCAATATGAATACGGCTGTGCCGGGCTTCCCTTACCCAACCGGCGGTTCGACAATCCCGGGCTCTCTGACGCTAAACCTGCCAGAAATGTGGGAGGTGTCAGGTTACAACCGCGTCGCGCCAAAATGGGCCGTGCACTATAGCCTTGCTTATACCAGCTGGAGCCAGTTCCAGGAGCTGAAAGCGACCGGTTCCGATGGCCAAACGCTGTTCTATAAAGACGAGAGCTTTAAGGACGCCTACCGCATCGCGCTGGGTACCACCTATTACTACGACGATAACTGGACCTTCCGTACCGGTATCGCCTTCGATGATAGTCCGGTACCGGCAGCCACTCGCTCTATCTCCATCCCGGATCAGGATCGTCTGTGGCTGAGCGCGGGTACCACCTATGCCTTCAACAAAGATGCATCCGTAGACGTTGGCGTATCCTACATGCACGGCCAGCACGTGGAAATCAAAGAAGGTCCTTACACCTTCCGTTCCGAAGGCAAAGCCTGGCTGTACGGCGCGAACTTCAACTACCGCTTCTGATAAGCTACCGGCATAAAAAAGGGTGAACATCATGTTCACCCTTTTTATTTATATCAATCAATTACTGCGAGTCGATATCTTTCAGATCGCCCTGAATCGCCTGGGCGTTCGGGTTATCTGCCGGCGTAAGCTTCCCGCCATTGGCGATAAAGTCATGGCGCTGGAAATAGGCTTCACGTACCAGGATATACGGGTCTGAGGACTGGCGCAGCAGGCCATCTGAATCCAGCAGACTGGGCGCGGGTCTCTACCCCTTCAACCGCCCATTTACCGATAGACATCGGCCAGGTCAGCCAGGAGAGCACCGGATACAGCCCATCGGCCATATCACCGCCTTCATCACGCAGCGTAAAGCTACCGTAGAACGGCAGCTGCACATACGGGCCATAGCCAACGCCGTAGTGGCCCAAAGTACTACCAAAGCGATGCGGTTCGACGCGCTGCAGCTGCGGATTCGCCATCCCGGCGAGGTCAATCAGACCGCCCATCCCGAGGATGGTGTTGAGGAAGAAGCGGGTAAAGTGGATCATGCCTTTATAGGGATCGCCCTGCAGGAAGTAGTTTGCCATCACCGCCGGTTCTTCAAGGTTGCTGGTAAAGTTACTCAGCCCGTTACGCGCCGGCTGCGGGACATAGTCACGCCATGCCACGGCTACCGGACGCAGAACGTACGGATCCACCACGTTAAAGTTGAAGTTGAACATCGTACGGTTAAACCCTTCAAGCGGGTCTGAACGCCCCTGCGGCGAATCGCCAGGGCTGGAACTGGCACATCCCACCAGCAGTGTGGCGCCGAGCGCAAGCGCCGACAGGCGATAATTCATAGGTGTGTCTCCCTGTTAATTTTGGCTATCGCTGTGGGTCATCCGGGGACTGCAGCCTCCATGAAGATATCGCCCGAAGCAAGGTGCACTCTGGTGCCTGCTTTCAGCATAGCCCTCTTTGGTATAAGTATTGCGTCCTGATTCTATACATATTTTGCAATATCCGTATTGCTATTCTTGTCATTGGCTAAAAAATAGGAGGTTCACCAGCACCATACGCCAAAAATATCTCTACGCTTATGATAATGAAAAATCATTTAGGGAAACGGCATGACTTCATCCCCAAAGCCCACAAAATCGCCCGATCGCCACGACAGCGAAGAGATGGAGGTTGAGAGCGACGAGAAACAGCAGGGCGAGGAAATAGAGGTTGATGAGGATCGCCTGCCCTCGCGCGCCATGGCAACGCACGAAGAGATCCGCCAGGAGGGGGAGAAGGAGCTTGAGCGCGACGGCATGGCGCTGCTGTGGTCAGCGGTCGCCGCGGGCCTGTCGATGGGCGCCTCGCTGGTCGCCAAAGGGATTTTTCACGTTCATCTTACCGACGTAGCGGGCGGGTTCTTACTGGAAAATCTGGGCTACACCTTCGGTTTTATCATCATTATCATGGCCCGCCAGCAGCTGTTTACCGAGAATACCGTGACCGCGGTGCTGCCGATCATGCACAAGCCCACCCTCGGTAACATCGGTCTGTTATTACGGCTGTGGGGCATCGTGCTGGCGGGAAACCTCATCGGCACGGCCATCGCCGCATGGGCCTTTGATGTGATGCCAATATTTGACCCTGCCACCCGCGACGCCTTTGAGAAAATCAGCCTGAAGGTCATGCAGAACACGCCGGGCGAAATGTTTGCCAACGCGATTATTTCCGGCTGGCTGGTGGCAACGATGGTGTGGATGTTCCCCGCCGCCGGAGCGGCAAAAATCGTGGTCATTATTATGATGACCTGGCTTATTGCGCTCGCCGATACCACCCATATAGTGGTCGGCAGCGTCGAGATATTTTATCTGGTCTTTAACGGCTCGCTACCGTGGCAGGAGTTCATCTGGCCTTTCGCCCTGCCGACGCTGGCCTATAGCGCGCGAAAAAATTTGATACTGATTTAAAAAAGATTTGATACGCCAGTCAGTGCCATTGAATAAAGATTTTTGATACCAAATATCTCGGCGTTAGTTGAGGGTATAAAAATCGACTGGGCCAGTCCGTGGCCAACAGAAAGGGCTTAAATTGCCAGCGCCCGAAAATCTTCCCTGTACAGTTCGCTGATCTTCTCCTGCCCGATTGACGGTAGTTCAGAATTAACGATTTTCCGGCCAAGGCGCTTTTCAAGGTCAGCATAGAACTTATCAACGTCGCCCAGAAGCATTCCCGTATAACCTGTAACGATAATGGCCTGCTCGTCGGTCAGCCTATTGTCGCTTTCCGGGTGCGCGTATGGGCATAGCTTTGCGTAATCATCTTTGTACAGGGCGCTGATTTTATCCTGCCCCACGGCAGCCAACGTAATATCTCCCATTGGCTCACCCAGACGCTTCTCCACATCGGCCTTTACCGTTTCTGCGCTGCATGCCAGATAACCGGTAAAACCAGAGATGATTAACGCCTGCTCCTGTGTCAGTTTTTTGACTCCGCCCTTCGCCGCCTTATTCTCTTCCTTCCTGATGAGTACCAGCGCCAGCTTTGCTTCGGCGAGTTGGTTATCGTTTTCCTCTTTGTCTCGTGAGAGCCTTTGCATGTGAGCATTGAGAAGCGCATTGCGGGTGGAATACAACTCGATTTCAAGCTCAACTTCGCGCTTGCTCTTTTTCAGTAATTCTTCTTTATTCGCCATTTTTATTCACCGTAGAATTTAGTCAGGAACGCCTCGGCCTCGGAAACGAGGTCGTCTTCATCTTCAAAATTAAACTGTTCAACCCGTTCGAGATAAACCCCACTGTCGATATCAAATTTAATCGTGTGCACGGCGTTGGCGATATTATTCGCGGAGTCGATTACTTCAGCGCTGATAACGTCAATGCTCAGTACGACATCAACATTGGAAGCATAGGGGGCGCCAAACCCCATATATGTGGTATGGCGCTCTATGCTCTTTGAAACTGAAATTGTCATATAAACCTCTTATGCGGTGTATTTAGCCAGGATGTACCAGTATGTGCCGTCAGTCTCTAATATCACTCCGCCACGGGCAGGGATGCTGAATGAGCCTGCGCCAAATTCAAAGGGGCCAGTCAGCGTCAGGGCGTACGTTGCGCTCAAATTTTTAACTTTGAGTTTTTTGTTTTTCATGCGTGTTGGCATAATAATGGCATCACCAGCGGCCGCCGGTGTGGCAAATGTTACCCCCGCAAAACTGGATACGGTCGCCCCGATAACTGTTGTAGTTGAGTACTCCTTTGGGATCTGCCATGAGCCGGTTTCGTCCAGGCCGGTGATGAAGTTGTTGCTGTTATCAATGACTCTCAGTGCCTGGCTTTGGGGATTTTTTATCGTTACGCCGTACTGATTCGTCCAGACATAAAGCCCGTTCGTGGAATTGACGTCATAAAATCCATAAAAGCTATTCCCTACAGATGGTGTGTTTGCAAAGCCATATCCGCTAGCACCGTCTGAGTGGTTAGCATAATTGCGGAATCCAAATAACGACTTACCCCTTGCCTGAAATGCGTTCATAATGTTGTACAAACCATTACTGATGACGTCCTGACCGTACCCGCTACCCGCAGCGGCCGCTTTGTTGTTTCTCAGATTTAACTCTTCCCCTACCATCTGAGAAGCGTCTGAGTCTTCATTTAGTGAGACAATAAAGTTCCTGCCAAATATTTTATTGCTGGGAACTAACTTCATCATTGAGCCGTCAGTTGGAACACCTGTAACAGTTCCATTACTTCCGGCCTTATACCAGGTATCTTCGATATATATCGTTGTGCCCACTATACCCAAAACAAATGTTGTCCATGACCCAACACTGGTATCTGAGTCAACGACATTAATAACCTGTTTGGCACATACCTCAGAAATAATATCCCCGGGCAAATCGGTACACGTGACGCTGTCGGCGGAAAAAACGGTATTTGAACTCGTCAGCAGTGTGGGTTGCCCTACAAGGTGTCCGTACAGCAAAGACTGAGCACGCTCAGGGTTTTTCGATAAGTCGGCTGATGTGGCAAAGCCTGATATTGATGACTGAGGTTCACCGGCCATCGGGCTTAACTGGTTCCGCAGAGCCATGACTACTGAACGGTCGTACGGGCCATCGCAGTATTTGAAGAGCTTAGCCCCCATGTTCGGCAGCAGATACTGGTCATATCCGAGATAGGGAATGCGCAAAGAGGTTGCGCGGGCCCTGGCCTCGGCTTCAATGCCCAGCGGGTTAACTGCGTCTCTGTCTCCTCCAAAATCCATAAGGCTCATCGACTCAGCGTTTTTGTCATGCTGAGTTCTATGAACGGCGCCGTCCACTGTCAGTTTTGCAGCAAGTAAATAGTCTCCCATACCCTCGTCGCCTGAGCCCAGATTTTGGCGAATTACGGCATCACCAAGAACAGGAATGGCCTTACTCAACTGGTCATAGGCGTGCTTTTCAGGCTCAATACCTGCTGCCGCCAGCAGATTCAGTAATTCGGCCTGTACCACGTTAAACCAGTCTGCGCCGGGCCAGCTTATCCCGCCTTGCTCCTGGCTTTCCCCAAACCAACGGGTAGAAATTGTCTGCGTTTCTTTCGGCTCTGGCATCTCCGGGACGCCGCTGGTGTTGTCGAGATGGTACATAGCGACTCCTTACGGCTTCTCGGGCCAGACAATATCAGCTGCAGTGGTATCCACGCGGCTGACGGCGAGGCGATACGCCTCCCAGCGAGCCAGTTGCGCAGCTTCTTCGTCAGTGGCCTGACCGCTGCTGACGGCATAGCTCAGCAGTGAAATCGGCTCAGATGCCGCAGACAGCAGCTTAGTCTTCTGACGGTCAGCCTGAGCGATAAGGTAAGCCCGCTCGGCCTCTTCATTTTTCACCCAGGCTGAGCCATCCCACTCATCAAACTGGCCCGGCATTTTGAGGGTGTAACCGTCAGGAACAGGGCCAACCTCCAGTATCGTCGTTGATTCGTGAGTTTCAGTATTCCAGGCAAGCTGGCCGCGCAGGTCCTTGAGGTAAATCCATTCGGTGCCGTTCCAGCGGGTGACGAACGTTGGTTTTTCTTCTGGCGGGGCGACGAACGTGCAGCCCTCTGGCAGGGTGAACCACGCATCAGAAACGACGTGCTTCGTCCCGTTGCTCTCGTAATAAAGCTGACCGGTCTTATCTTCAACCTGCGACCACTGGCCATTGGTGAACAACAGAACGTAACCGGCATCAGCGACCGGTGGCTCAATGGTCACAGCCCATTCCGGCATGGACTCACTCAGCGCGGAAATAACAAAGCCGGTGCCGCGAATATTCCAGTAACGGGTCCCGCGAATATCTTCCACATATTCCCAGACGCCATTTTTAAATATACCGGTCTGCCCTTTATCCGGTTCGCAAGGAATATGCGTGGTATTAACGGGCAGACCCGTGCCCGCCGGGATCGTCATAAAGACGGAACCAATATAAACGCCATCGGCATCGTACTGATAAAGCCAGATGGCCTGTGGGCTTTGAGAAAATTCAAATGACATTACGCTAACCTCACGATGGCGTTAAAGGCGATGTTTTTGACGGTGTTTTCGGTATTACCCGTGCTGGCCACCGTGGCCGTGTGAGCATGTGGCCCGATGTAGACCGTATGGTGATGCGCCGGGGCGGTACTGGTATTGTTGCGGGTACGACGGGAGTCGTTGTCGGAGCCGACAACATAGTCATCATCCCACACGTCCCCCGGCGCGAGCATTCCGCCCTGGTGAAAGTGCTCGTTATCGTCGCTCGTCTGTTTCGTGCCGAGGTCGGTACTGTTGATCGTCGCATCGTGGGCGTGAAGCTTCACGCCATCGGCTTCTAAGGACAGCAGTGCACGCCCGGAGGCAGGCAAAAACTTGATGGTCTGGCCGCGCATGTCCGGCAGAACGCCGGATGGGTAAGCGACAGCAAGGCGCGGATAGGCGGTTTTATCGAAGCTCTGACCCAGCATCAGCATAAAGCCGGTCGGCGCTGTTGCACCCGGCCACGCCAGAGGGATACCCGGCGGCAGCATATAGTCCGAGGAGAAAATACGGATGGCCTGAGCAAACTGGTCCAGCTGCGTTTTATCCGGCGTGATATTCGCCAGCGCCAGCACGTTCAGCATTTCCGCCTGAATAGCATTAAACCAGTCAGCGCCCGGATAACTCGGCTGAATACCGTCGCCGCCTTCGGTAAACCAGCGGCGCTCGGTAAATAATACCGGCTTAATGGCGGGCATATCAGGAACGGAAGAGGCATTATCCAGGTGATACATAATTAAACCTCGTAAAGAAAATCATAATCGTGCCCGGCCAGTCGGTAACGACGTAAAAAACATTCCAGTATCTGCGCCTGCAAACTAATTAACGGCGTCAGGACGTTGCTGATACTGCGAAAGCGGATCATCGGCATATCCGTGACCGTCACCTGCAGCAGGTAGCGGTATTTGTGCGAATAAATCGGATACATGATGTCGCGCATGACGTGATGCGGCAGAATTTCGGTCACCTGAATGGTGAAGCCCAGCGCATCCTTCACGGCCTGCTCAATCTGCCAGGTGGCCAGCCCGCCCTTGCGGTGATATTTCTCCACCACGGCATCACGACGGCGGTCGAAGCCGTCCGGGATGGCGTTACAGTCCGGCAGGCCGAGATAGTCCTCCCAGTCGGCCAGCAGCAGGTCAGTGGTCTCCGGGCGCATCTCGGTGACCAGCAAATCAGCGTTCGCCTCTGCCAGCTGCAGGCGGGAACTGAAGCCCCGGAGCAGTGACGTCAGCGCCGCCGTCTGGTCGCGTGGCCACGCTTTACCGCGAGGCATCAGCTGCTGCAGGACGTCCTGCCAGTCTTCTACACGATGCGCCATGTGATTGCCCCCAGCGTCAGCAGCTCATAGTTCTCGCTGGCCTGATTAGTGGTGAGGTCCAGCTCGTAGTCGGTGACACCCGTCGATGAGCCGATGGCCGTGCGGATGGCAGATAGCAGCAGCGTGTCGCCCGGCGAGACCGAACGGAACAGCGCCTGCAGGCTCAGGGTGACCGCAGAGCGGATGGCGGCAGTGTCAGGGATGACGCGGATGGTCAGCGGCACCGGCTTGAGCGTCAGCGGGATGGGCCAGACCTCGATACCACCTGGCTTGCCGACGTAAGTCCCGGTCGCCGGGTCCTGATGGCGGAACAGGTACACCTGCATTGCTTCGCGGTCGGTCCCGGTCGGAATAATGTCAGTGCGCTGGTCGTAGACCCATGCAAGGCCCACCGTACCCAGCCCGTGCCAGCAGTCAAAGGCCCATGCCCGGCTGATACCCGGCAGTTCGGTGGCCCAGATAACGTAATCATGCAGTGCGCCACCGGTTGGCGGGTTGCGCTTGCGGTACAGCAGGCGGGTCAGCAGGTCGGCCACGGACTCGACGTCCGCGCCGCCGGAAATCCCGGCATCCGCCACCACGCCGTCGCTGTTCACCCCTGCTACCGGGGAAATGAGGGTCAGAACTTCGCCCGCCGTCAGGTTGCCGCTGAGGCCCGTCTCGTCAGCCTGCACGGTGACGGTGATTTTGCCCGCTGACGGGTCACTGGTGGCGGTGACGTGGAAGCGCACACCGTCCTGTGTCTGCATCTCGGTATCGAGCACCAGCGGCTTTGTGCCGGTGAAGGTAACCGGGCCGCTGGCATAGGATGCAGCCTTACGTATCACGCCCTCGTAGCGGGCGGTATCAATAATGGTTTCGTCGGCGGACTGCTCTGACGGGATAATCTGGTTGTTAATCCACGTCTGATAATCATATACGTCGCGTAAAGCGCCGCTGAAAGCGGTATTTAACGCGCGTTCAACGCCGATAATCGGTAATTCCTGGTCGAGTTCAATCTCTAAATCCTGAATACCGGCACGAATCAGCTGGCGGAGCGTCGGGACATTAAATGTAGCCATTTTCTACCGCCTCCCAGCGTTTCTTTATTTCGACGGTTAACTCGGTTTTATCCGGGCGGGTGAGAATAATGGTTAATGCCAGCCAGTTAATACGGGGAATAGTGGCAATCACCTGCGCATTTCGCGCATAGCCGTAACGTAATAACGGCTGCATGGCCAGACGGGCGTAATTCTCTGCGCGGAGCCTGACCTCTTCGGTCAGCTTTTCACGGTCAATCAGCCAGAGCTTTGAGCCCCACTCAAAATCGCTGTAAGAATTACCGCACCAGCCGCGACGGTCATCGGTGCCGTCGGGTATTTCGTCGCTCTCATCTGCCCGCGCATCAGTAAACAGGCAGATATACACCAAAGAAACAAGGCCCTCGTCAAACGAAAGGCCATTGTGTTCAATCCCGATGTCGCCGCCAGCGGGCAGGTGCCAGTTTATTCTGATGGTCATAAGGGTTTAGTCGTATCAGCACCGTCGCCATCCTTATGAATATGGTCAAGGAAGCTCTTTCCCTTAACCTGAATATCTTCACTGAAAGAAGTGGGGCCGGTGATATTTATCTGTTTACCGATAATGTCACAGACTCTCTTCGGCAACCACATTTACCGTCTTCCCTGTTATTTCAATGACGCCATTCTTTTTCAGACGAATAATATGGCCTTCCTGATGATAAAGAATAACGTCGCCTTCTTCGCCGCCACGGGGGCGGCGCCCTTTATCCTCGACGGCGATGGCCACCATGCCGCCACGACGACCGCCCACGGCGACGACAATGGCCTCGGAGCCCGCAGGCGGAACGCTGGAAAAGCCATAGTTCTGGAAGCGCTCGACGTCGTCATTGGTCTCATCGGCCAGCGACTGCACCTGCAGGTTCTGCCGTCCGAGGCTGTCCGTCACGATACGCACCAGCGCACGGTCCACCATCAGGCGCAGGCGGCGGCCCATAGCGGCGATAGAGCGGGAAAAATTGACCTCCTTCAGTCCCATGTCACCCCCACTGAAGTCTTAGACTTCGCCTTTTTACCCTTACTTTTAGCTTTCTGTTCGGGCATATCCAGCGACTCAGGCGGCACCAGTGACAGCACAGTCAGACGCCCCTGATCGCCTTCCATAAAGGAAACTGTCTTAATCAGCCAGGTGACGTCGAGCTGCTGGATGGCGTCGGTTACTTTTACCAGCCGGTTCGTCTGCCACAGCGGGCCGCTGATGCCGTTCTCACGCCAGCCCGCGACGGTGATTTCGGTGGTATTTGCTTCACCCATCATGCGGGTCTTGTACCACTCCCCACGGGCACTGGCACCGCCGACCGTCAGGCTGTCTTCGTTAACCAGAATCTTCGGACGATAGCGGGTGATCTCCGGGTCGCTGACTACCGTCTGGCGACCGCCGACCATTTTCACCGGCTGGTCGTCCCACGTCGCACCGCCCGCACTGGCGGAACCTTTGACGATGTACTGGCTGGCCCGTTCGCGCCAGCTGAAGCGTCCACGTGCAGCCAGAATATTGTCGCCGAGGGTGAGCGCCACTCCTGCCCGTTGGGTGGATGCACGGGTGATAACCAGCCGACCGTAAGCGTCTGACGTCACGAGAACGCCGCGCTGTTTTGCCAGCCGGTCGAGCAGTTCAAAGCCGGTTTCACCCTGTTCGAGGGTGATGCTGCCAAAGGCGTCGCCGGTGTCAGTCTCGTTAACCACCTCGATGCCGTAGGGTTTGCAGATGGTGGCCGCAAGCTGCTCAAGCTTCAGACCTTTCCACTGGCCGGACTTATCGACCACTGAGCCTGTCCACCAGATCGCCGGTCTTGTCGCGTCCCATCACGCGCAGGGAGACGTTCTCCGCGTCATAGCTGGGAATGAAGTCGTCAATGTAGCCGGTCATGACGCGGTCGCTGCCGATGGAGACCGTGCAGGACTGGCCGGGTTTGATGGAGCGCGGTGCGGCAGATGACCATTGGGCGGTGACGGTCAGATCAAACTCGCCCGCCACGGACTCCAGCGAGCGGTTAATGGTCATGTCGGTCCAGCCGCCCCAGACCTTGCCGTCAACGTTCAGGGTTAACTCTTCAGTCATTGCTGATGATCTCAATCGTCTGTGACGGGGTAATAAAGGAGGGATAACGCAGCCGGTTGCGGGTCACCAGTTCGTCCCGGTTCTCCGCGTCGCCGGTCTCCCGGTAGGCCAGCAGCATCACCGGCACTGTCCGGGGCGGGGTGACGCGACGAAGCTCCGGCAGCTGGATGCTGCGGATACGCACATCATTCACCACCGCGAACCGCAGCTCGCGAAGGGAGCGCCACAGCTCACGGAGACCGCTTTCGACGGCTTCCGCTGCGGTCTCGCTGAGACGCTCCGCCAGCTGGTCGCCGGTGTTCTGTGCATCCTGGCCGGTCTCGAAGGTCGCGGTGGCCACCGCTTCAGCCTTAGCGACCAGTGTGGAGATAATGACCAGACGGCGGAAGTCTTCGATATTGGTCTCCATCGACGCCGTGGTCTCCGGCGTCGATGCCGGTGTGACGCTGCTGGCAAAGCCGATATCGGTGTTCACGCTGATGTTATCGACCAGAGATTTGGTTGCTGACAGTGCGGCCCGGTCGCCTTCCCATTTGTCGCGCAGCTGGTCATAGACCCGCAGGGCGAACGGCGGCTCAGAGACAAGGTCCTTCATATCGCTGATGAGGCCGGTGATATCGCGGATCATTTCCCCCGGAGCGGCGGCCACAATACCGGCGAGGTCCTTAAACCGGTTGAGGCGGTCCATCCACTCGCTGAGCGCATCCGGCAGGGTCGGCAGGCTGGTGACAAAGCCCTCCATATCCTCCAGCAGGGTATCCACCATGCTGCCGACACCGTCGAGCGCCGCAAAATAATCACCGCTGGCCAGCGCTTCCCTGACCTTATCCGCCGCGCTGAGCGTGGTGGCACTGGTGTCTTCAGTGCCGGACGGGAACAGCTGCTCGCCAGCCTCGTAGACCTCAAAGGAAATGTAGGCAATGCCGCCTTCTTCGGTGGAGAGACGGTGCGTAACGCGGCCCACCTGAACCTTCTGCACCCCGAACCACGGATGCACCAGCTCACCCGGACCGGCAGTATTGAGCGCCGCCAGCAGGCGGTTCATCTGGTCGATGTAGTCAGTGCCGAGCAGGATCGCGTTAATCTGCTGCTGAGTCAGCACCGCGCCGTGGTCTTCCGTCCAGCCCACCTCTTTTTTGGGGTAGGCATGAGGGATAGCCCGGCGGCCGCCAGCCCCCTCGACGTCGCGGAAAAAGAAAGCGACGCCCCGGAACGAGGCATCACGCAGGTCTTCCCATTGAGTGGCCATCAGTCCTGCTCCACATTGCTGACGCCAGACTGGGCGCTCAGGGTGACGCCGGGGGCGTTGACCTTGACGCTGGTCACCTGAACCCGATCATCTTTAACAGAAACCTCGATACTGCCTTTCAGCTGCTGGGGCAGGAACGGGTAAGCATACTGATTTTGCGGCTGCATCGACGCCCACGGTGACGGGTCCTTATAGCCAGCAGGCGGCTGTGAGGTGGACGTGAAAAAGTTTTCGATATCCTCCCACATCGTTGAACGCTCATTGTTCTGCTGAACCCTTTTAAGGAGGCTCTTCGCGACCCTCGTCCGAAAAAGGGTCCATACCAGTCAAGCCCAACAACTTGCTGACAATTAGTCCACCACGAGCGAGCATTCCCGGCCAACCGGAAAGATCAGCGGTAGTATCAAGAAGGTCGTCAACCTTATTTTCTCCTTTTCCGCCCAACCCATCTACTGGCCAATTGGTCACATAAACAGGCATCACCCCGGAACCAAAAACGTCAGCAACATCTCCTGGTATCCCCTTTCCTTTACCAGATGAGAACATATCCCAGATATCTTTACCAAACTTGAACGCCTTCCTTGCAGCGATAATCCCGCCTATCGAAATGGCTACATTCTTACCAAACTCCAGCCATTCCTGGACAACTTTGGGATCTAAGTTATTAATGACATCCGCAAGCTCCTGAATAGGCTTGGCAAGATTTTTATTAGCGAATTTTTCCAGGGTTGTTGCAAGACTTTGCATTGCGGAGGTGAAATCCTGCGCAGCATAAGCAGCATCTTCCTGAATACTTTTACCGTCTGCTACCACGGCATTGTACCGCTGTAGGTTTTCCTGACCTTTTTTACTGGAAGCTCCAGAGATTAAATCAAGGCTGGTTTGCGTGAATCCAACGGATTGTAATTCACCCAGTGCTGAAGCATCTTTATCTCCGGCTGCTCTTCGCTTTGCCGCACCGCGCATTGAGCCCTGCGCCAGTGCAAGCACAAGGTCAGGGAGTGATTTTAGTTGGCCATTTGCATCTTTTGTATTTACACCTTTTTCTCTCAAGGCTTTAGCTATTTTGGGGTCCTGAATTTCACGGATGAAGTTCTCAACCAGCGTCGCAGCGGTATCACGGTTTCCTGTGGTATCCCTGGCTGATTCCATCAACACACCTACATCCTTAATCCCTTTGATACCATGACCGCCCGCCGCAGCATATAAAGAAAGTGCTGGCCCGGCTTTCTCAGCCAAATCCTTCAGCTCATATGCGCCTTCTTTACCTAATCTGTTAAGTAAATCCAGTGCCAGTGTGGAATCTTTCTCGTTGTTTACACCATATTTAAGAAACTGAGCATAAAGAGCACCGATGGACTCTCCGCTAGCCCCCGTACCTGCAATGGCGAGCGCCGCAGTTTCTTTATTCTTGATACCAAAGGCAATATCACCAGTCATCGTCGTGACTGTTTCCATAAAGCTGACTAATTCCTTATCATCAATTCTGGCTTTGATAGACAGATCCTGTACGTCACTGAATACAGCATTAATCTCTTCTTTTGTTTTTCCAGCGGTTATACCCAACCTGGTCATTCGGCGATCTGTTGTAGCAAAATTTTTCAGCATTGCGCTGCCACCGAAACCAGCAATCGCTGCTGTATAGCGATTTCCCATTGAGTCGAGTGCCCGGCCCGCAGCTGCAGAGGTGGCTTTAACAACCGACATCGCCCGCTGATTTGTACGGGCAAACTCTGACATGTTGGCACCGTACTGGCGGGCTTTGGCGGTCAGGTTACCTGCCAGATTGATGAGTATTTCAGTGGTGAGGCGGTTTGCCATGTTGCTTCCTCAGCTGCTCTGTCAGGCGCAGCAGCTGCCGTAGTGGCAACTGCTGCAGACAGGACATATCAAAACGTTGCGACAAATTGACGATGAGATTACTGAGCGCCGTCGCCAGCGGCACCAGGTCGCCCCCGAGACGCGGTCTCCGAAAGCAGGTCATAGAGTGCGGCAGCTTTATTGCTGAGTAACTCCAGATCCTCCGGGTGAAAGGCGTAGATTTGCTTCAGGGACAATGGCCCCGGGATTTCACCCACCGAAGCAATCTGTCGCCGCAGCATGCCCAGCCCCATCAGCACCTCAGAGCAGTACGCCACCGCCTTGCCGTTCTCCCCGATGACCACACGTTCGGCCTCCAGACTGAGCATCGATAACGTCTTTTGAGGTCAGTTCGCGAAAGGTGACTTCTTTGTAGTGGATCTCGTCGTCAGTGCCTTTACCGGCGATGTAACCGTGTTTTAAGGTGATGTTCATCTCAGCCATGATTTACACCTTCACCAGTTTAGTGCCGATAAAGTTGGCGCTGATGGTGCCGCCGTCTTCCTCCAGCGTGGCGGGTTCGGCGGTTGCCGCGCCGGTCATCATGTAGGTCAGGCCGTTATCGCCCTCGAACATGACGGTGACACCTTCCCAGCCACTGATTTCGATAACATCCATGTCCTGCGCTGCAGCGATGGTCATCTGGATCGAGGGACCCGCCATCTTGCCGGAGGTGCCCCAGACCTTGCCGCCCCCCATATGCGGGGTGCGCGTTTTACCGCCCGGATTGAGGGTGGATTTACCCTCGGTTTTAATTTCGCGGCCATTAATACGGATGGCCGCCTGACCCAGAATGCTCATAAAGGCTCCTTAAAGTTTGAACTGGATGAGACCGGCCAGCACACGCAGCTGGTTGACCAGGTTCGGGTGGCAGATGAAGTTCAGGCGGTTTTTGTCGTCGCCATCGAGATAGACCTCCAGCGTGTCTTTGTAGTCGTCGAAGTCCTCAATCAGACCGGCAGGGATCAGCTCAGTCAGTGCGATATCCAGCAGCTCGGCACGGCCAATCTTCGGCGTCATCACCGGCTGACCCGGATCAAGCAGGTCGAGCACATCATCCCCGGCCAGCTTGTGACGCGGGTAGCGGT